>OZ255823.1:0-4381810 GCA_965277455.1 Capsulimonadaceae bacterium
TTGCCGGTGGCCTGATAGCCGCGTGTGTAGGCGATAGTCGCCCAGGCGATGTCGTCATTGAATTTGTTATCGGACCAGAGGACTCCATGCTTCTGTGCGAACCCGTTCAGTAGCCTGCCAACCTGCGTTTTGTAGGCCCCGCCGGTGCGGTCGTTGGCGTCTTCGATGCCTTCGATCTCTTCAATTTCCTGCCAGAAGCCGGGGTCGCCGCCCCGGCGGTCACCCTTGATAAACGTCCCGACGGCAGTGGGGCGGGCGAACGCTTTGAGGTAGGCCGTGACCGCCGTATCCGCGTCAGCGGGGGTAAACGCACGGGCGGGATAGGCCGCAGACAGTAGAACAGCGCACACGAGAAGCAGGCGAAGTTTCATGGTGGTTTATTGTAGCATATTCGGGCAAACTTGGGTATAGATGCCGGAACCTAGAGATTGAGACTGGTGTTGTGATACTATGCCTATTTTAGAGACTCCGCCTGACTCTGTGCAGGAAGTGCTGCGGCAGCCGCGTGAAAGCGGCGCACAAACTTATACCCCCGAGCCGCGCCTCTCCATTCCCGCCGACGTTTTGCCCGATGGGCAGTACGGGGAGCGCTGGCTGGTCGTGGACCAGACCCATCTGCGCGTACTGACTACGCAGCCCGATGGCCCGGCGCGGCTTGATTTGGACCTCCTGCTGTCCGACCTGCGCGAAGTCCGCGCCGACACGCTCGTTGGTGTCGGGGCACTCCGGGTGGTGGGCAAGTCCGGGCAGGTCTGGGAGGCGGTGCGCTATACGCTGGCGTCTGCGGCGGCGTTCAGCACGGCGGCGCGGATTATTGAAGCGTGGCTGAAAGACGAAGAACCATCCGACTCGCTGTATGCCGAGTTCGACAAGCTCAAGCGCAACTGCGCCAAGTGCGGCGACCCGCTGCCCGAGGACAACGATGTCTGCCCCAAATGCGTGGACCGCAAGGCGGTTCTCCTGCGGCTGCTGTCGTATGCCCTGCCGTACAAGGTGCGTGTTCTGACCGTCGTGGCGCTGATGCTGGGCGGAACCTATCTGACTATCCTGCCGATGCTCCTGCAAAAGCGCCTGATAGATAACGTTCTGGTGGCCCATCAGCACCCGGAGCAGATTGGCTGGATCGTGCTGGAATTAGTCGGGGCAAGCCTGATCGGCGTTGGCTTCACAGTCTGGCGCGGGCGTCTGGTCACCTGGATGTCCAACCACATGGTGCACACCATTCGGACGCAGGCGTATGACCGGCTGCAATCGCTGTCGCTGGGGTACTACGACAAGCGGCAGACCGGGGCGCTGATGTCGCGGGTGACGCAGGACGTCGGCGAATTGCAGGACTTTCTGGTGCAGGGCATCACGTTCTTTCTCGTCAATACGCTGGTTATTATCGGCGTCTTAATTTTGCTGCTGCGGCAGGACTGGCGCTTGACCCTGCTGGTGCTCATCCCCGTGCCCGTCGTGGTCATCGCTACGCGCATTTTATGGAAAAGGCTGCGGACGCGGTTTCACCGGGTCTGGCATCTGCGCTCCGGTTTGTCGGCGTCCATCAACTCGGCGATCTCGGGCGTCCGCGTCGTGAAAGCCTTCGCGCAGGAAGCGCGGGAAGCTAATCGGTTCAAGACGCGCTCCGAGGCGCTGTTTTCAGCCAATGTCAATGTCGGACAGGCATGGAGTACCTACTTCCCCCTGCTGTCGTTTGTCAGCACTGCGGGCGTCTTCATCGTCTGGTTCTACGGCGGCCATGAAGTGTTTATCAACACCAGCAATCTGGCCCGCTACGGCATGACAATCGGTGCGCTGAACCTGTTTATTCAGGCGATTGGGCAGCTCATGGGGCCAATTCAGCAGATGACGCAGATTGCGGACTGGCTTTCCCGCTCCACTGCCGCCGCCGAGCGGGTGTTTGAAGTGGTGGATGCCGAGCCGGAAATTGCCGACGCTCCCGACGCCGTGGCTTTGCCGTACATCGAAGGCCATGTAGAACTCAAGAACGTCCGGTTCTCCTACGACAAAAACCAGAGCGTGCTGGAAAACGTCTCGGTCGACGTTCAGCCCGGCGAGATGATCGGTCTGGTCGGCCATTCCGGCGCGGGTAAGTCCACGATTATCAACCTGCTGTCGCGCTTCTACGATGTCAAAGACGGCCAGATTTTGATTGACGGCGTCGACATTCGCAAGATTAAGACCGACGACCTGCGGCGTCAAATCGGCGTTGTCCTGCAGGAGCCGTTCCTGTTCCCCGGCACGATTTCGGACAATATCGCTTATGCCAAGCCTGATGCCTCGCCCGAGGAGATCATGCAGGCCGCGAAAGCCGCCAACGCGCACGAGTTTGTCATGCGCTTCCCGGACGGCTACGACACCTATGTCGGCGAGCGCGGGGCGCGGCTGTCCGGCGGCGAGCGTCAGCGGCTGTCTATCGCCCGTGCCATCCTGCACAACCCGCGTATTTTGATTCTGGACGAAGCCACGGCTTCGGTCGACACCGAGACCGAGAAGCAAATCCAGGAAGCGATGTCCCGGCTCATCGAAGGCCGAACGACGTTTGCCATCGCGCACCGCCTGTCGACGCTCCGCAATGCCAGCCGCCTGATGGTTATGGAAAAGGGGAAGATGGTGGAGCTTGGCACGCACGACGAGCTTTTGAATAAGCCCGAAGGCGTCTTCCGCCGCCTGGTCAGTATGCAGGAAGCTGTCAACAAGCTCAAAGAGAACTTCGTGGAGGACTAATGCCAGACATCTACACTGACACCAAGACCGACCCGCAAAATGACCCGGACAACCCGTTCGCCGTCCGCTTCCTGGACGCCGCTGTGCTGCGCCTGTTCCGCACGGACCCTGCCGACGCGATTGTGCGGCTGACCATCGACGGCGACCGCTCCTGGCGCGAAGTGCGCGTGGCGCGGGCCTTTCCGTTCTCGGACCCGGACCACTATATCGGCCTGCGGGACGGCGATGACAAAGACATCGGCGTCCTGACCACACTGGATGGTCTGGACGCCGACTCGCGGGCCATCATTGACGAAGAACTGGAGCGGCGCTATTTCACGCCCCAAATCCAGCGTGTTTTGTTCGTCTCCGAACAGTTCGGCGTCGTCACCTGGGAAGTCGAAACTGACCGGGGGCCGCGCCGGTTCCTGGTACGCGGCCTGCGCGACAGCACGTTTCCGCTGGGCAAAAACCGCCTGATGATGACCGACACCGACGGCAACCGCTACGAGTTCCCGGACGTCAACACTGTCGGCCCCAAAGCCTACGCCGTGCTTGCTAAAGTGCTTTAGCGATCCCTCCGGGAACCAGAAAAGAGGGCGCGATTTGTCGCGCCCTCTTTTCTTTGTCGGCTTAATCCTCGTCCACTTAATCTTCGTCCACCATATCCAAATCCGCCACGGATAGCGCGTCGGCTTTGCCTGCGTTGATAAGGCCCAGCGCAACAGCCCCCGTCACCATTGGGGCAGGGGAGTCGAGGTCGTTGGCATCGCCGACGGACAGCTCCGTACCTTCGCGGAAGCGCCACAGCTCGCCGTCCAGCATCCAAACGGTAGTGGTCAAAATCTCGATAAAGCGGACCCGGCTGACGCCGCCTGTGCGTGTTCTCATAGATATTTGGAGGCCCCCCCCCGCCCCCAATAATGGGGGAGCCAGAGGTAAGAAGTTGTCCTCTCCTACTCTTCATCATATTCCCCCATTATTGGGGGCTAGGGGGTCTCACTTGCTCCCCAGGAACGCCAGCAGATCGCTCGTCAGCCGCTCTTTTTCGGTGGCGAACAGGCCGTGCGGCGCTCCCTCGTATTCAATCAGCGTCGCCTGTGCGATGCCCTTTGCCGCCGCCCGGCCTGCGGCGTCAATCGGGACGGTCTGGTCGGCAGTACCATGAATGACCAGGGTGGGGACAGTGATCGCGGGCAGGTCGGGGCGGAAGTCCGTCGTGCCAAACGACTCGGCACAGGCCAGCGTCGCCTTGAGGCTGGCCTGCATGGCAACGGTGCGGGAGTTCTCCAAACTTCGTCGCTGACCGGGTGCTTGATGAGGCCGACGCCGTAAAAGTCCTTGAAGAAGCCCGCCATAAAATGGGCGCGGTCCTGCATCATGCCGTCCGTCATCTGCTGAAACATCGCGGCGGGGACGCCGTTCGGGTTGTCCGGGGTTTGCAGCATATAAGGCACGACCGACGAGATCAACGCGGCCTGCGAGACGTTCTTGCCGCCGTAGCGGGAAAAGTACCGGGCGACTTCGCCGCCGCCCATCGAGAAGCCGACCAGAGCGGCATCCGTCGCGCCGGTGGCTTCGATGACATCGGCGAGGTCATCAGTCAGCGTATCGTAATCGTAGCCCTTCCAGGGCTGCTCCGAGCGGCCAAAGCCGCGCCGGTCGTAGGCAATGGTGTGATATCCAGCGTTGACCAGGGCAAACGCCAGGTCGTCCCAGCTATCGGCGGACAGCGGCCAGCCGTGAATAAGTATCACGGGGCGGCCTGTGCCCCAGTCTTTGTAGTGCAATTTAGTGCCGTCGCGTGTGGTGATAACCGCCATTTTAAGTGTCTCCTTCGTTGGGTTCTTAGGCTCTATACCCGGTGACACAGAGCGCCTAACCCGCGTCATCTTCTGCGGTATACGACTTCTCAATGCGTGTGTCGGGAACAAGCCACATGACCGCCACCACGGCATACAGCACCAGCGCCAGCCAGGGGCGCACAAAGGCCAGCGGAATAGCGACCAGATTAATTACGACAGAGATTTTGCCCTTGTAGTCTCTGCCGAGCGCCGCCGCCAGCGCCGGGTTTGCATTCTGGCTGCGAGTCAGCACAATGGTCAGCAGGTAATAGGCAACTCCGGCCATCAGCAGTACGCCGCCGTAGACCGCGACTGGCCCCGGCTCGGTGTGATGCTCACCCATCCATCCCGTCACAAATGGCGTCAGTGACAGCCAGAACAGCAGAAACAAGTTAGCCCAGAGCGTCTGCCCGTTGACTTTCTTGACAACCTGGAACAGATGGTGATGGTTGTTCCAATAGATTCCCACATAGATAAAGCTGAGAATATACCCCAGAAACACCGGCAGCAAAGGCCGCAGCGCGTCCAGTGTGCCTGCGTCCGGCGCGTGGAGTTCCAGCACCAAAATCGTAATAATAATCGCAAATACGCCGTCGCTAAACGCTTCCAGCCGCCCCTTGCCCATGCGCCAGTCCCCCTGTCAGCTAACCTACATGGTTTTTGGGCCAAAGTCAAGCGCCTGCTGACGGTGGTAGCCGTCGTGGGCGGCAATCAGAACGGCCTGCGCTTCCAGCGTGATGGGGCCAAGCTCGCTGTGTCTCCCGACCTGCTCCCACTGCGTCGAAGACAGGCCGCCGAGCAGAGAGACGATGGCGGCGCGGCCCGTCTCGTACCGGTGCAGGCACTCGGCGGGGTCGGCGTGGGCATAGTCATGGTCTATCGCTACCTGCCCTTCGTCCAGCCCTTGCAGAACGGCATTCTCGTGGTCGCGGGTGTCTCTGAGGCGGGTCAGAAAGACGCTTTCCCAGTCGGCCAGATGGGCGACTATCTCGCGGGGCGTGAACCGAGCGGCGTCAGGGCGGGTGTCCCAGTCGGTGAAGCCGTGCAGCAGACGGGACAGGACGGCGGGGGCGGATTCAAGGTCAATTAGCAGGTAGTGGCGGGTACGTTCGGGAAGCATAATGGGGTGTCCTTTTGCAGCCAAGGGGAAGAGAGTACGAGCCGGGAAGCCAAAGAATAGGAGAAGCCAAAGAGTTTGCAGCGCGAGGCTGCGTTCGGTATCCGATTGGCCGCCCGGCGCGAAGCGCCTTCCAGCGAGGGGTTTCAACCCCTCGGCGCTTCTAGGCTCTGCGCTTCGTCTAAAACCAGGTCGGCGGGGCGTGAAACTCGGTGTCTCCGGCCAGTGTTTGGATGAAATTGATCTGGCCCGCGTGGTAGGCCATATTGCGGTAGGGGGCCAGCATCAGATTTCGGGTGAGCAGGGGGCCGCGTGGCAGATCAATAAGTGCTTCCAGCGCGTCCTCAGACAGGCCGCGAATAGTGGCGGCGAGTGCCCCGGCGCTTGCGGTGAGCTGCTCCTGTGCTTCGGCGGCGGTTTGCGGGGCAGGCGGGGCATCGAGGGCAGGCTCGCCGCGCAGCAGGGCGGCAAAGCGGAAGTTGACGCCAATGCACTCGGTAATTTGGTTCAGCACGCTGCGTGTCTGCCCGCCGCCTTCGCTGGTCGGCTCCCAGTGCAGGCGGTCCGGGGCGGTGGTGGCGGCGAAGTCTGCGAGGGCCGCCGCGACGCGCTCAGTTTGTTCGGCGACATAGTCTTGCAGAGTCATGGGGCGGTCTCCATTCGCAAATTTCTTGTTTAGTAACGGCTATTGTGGAGAGCCAAATCTAGCACTTAGTGCTTCAACAATGGCAGCCGTCAAGCTTGTACCTTGTTTCTTTGCTTCAATAAGCCAGTGCAACCTTTGATTTTTCTGTACCCGGATTGTAAGGTTAGCATACGATACTTCTTTTGCACATTCGGCCTTTGTTGTTGATTGCTTGTCAGTCTGTGAACTCTGACTATCGCCTGTGGCTTGAAAAGTATCTTTGGTGTTGGTCATGGTGTACCCTCTCGTGAACACAAATTAGGTATACTGCTCATTATGGCTGACGAAATGGCTGACGAAAAAGTAATTGACGACATTTTAGATGCGGCAGAGCATGATCCCGAAACTGACGAGATAAAAGTTTCAGAACGCTCCAATGCCTACAACGGTGCTATTGGTTTGTCCGATTTATTGAGTGAGATGGGGGCCGCGTACCGATCAGACCCCGTTCAAGCTGTTCGGAGCCAAGAGTTTATTCAATTTCTTCACCGCTACATAGGAACACAACTTGAGGCTCGTCTGACTGATTTCGCTGTAAAGCGTGGAATAAAAGTGGTTTACAAAGATGAGCTAACTGTTGTTGACAAGAAGGGAGTGACCCGCACCAAGAAAATCTCTGAAGCACATATCCTCAGCTCAACCAAGCCCAAAAATGTAGATGTGGCTGTCATCGACCCCGAAAACGGGCCGCTTGTCATTATTGGTGTTCGCAGTCAGATGAGTTCTATCGGCAAAAATGTCTTGACTTATTATGAAGGAATTGTGGGCGAATGTATCAGTCTTCAAGACAGGTTCCCAATGAGTACCCACGGCTATGTATATTTGCATCCTCAGACTTCAATAAAAGAGGGGAAAGAAAGCGAAAGCATTGACCACAAACGGTACGCCCGATTTTACGCTGATGCCAGCGGGCGCACCGGGCCGACATGGAAAACAATTCGGGGCGTGTATGACCAGTTCGCTTACATGGTTGTTGATTTTGAACAGAACCCACCGAAGTTGAACGATGAAATTGTGAAATCGAGCGTGCCGGATGATCTGTCTCTATCTACCTTTGTTGACCGTATCGTGAAAACTTTCAACAGTCGCTTGCTGTTTTGGGATGTGTTCAAGTAGCCAGGCCGCTTGTTTTAAGCTTAACCTGAGCGGGATGAGCGTGAAGATGTGCGCCAGTGCGTTAACACGCTAATTCCCTGACGAATAAGTTCCACTTGTTCTTGACTAAAACCCAGTTGCTCAACAAGGATTTTTTTGTCCCCAGCCTGATAAGCTTCCGTCGTATGACCTTTTTTAAGCTGGCAGTCAAGGTAATCCAGATGTTCCTCTTGGGCCAATACCTGACGGGGAAGTCTGACGCTGCCAGCCTCGCCCGGAATAAGCACCATGACCCCGCCGCCCAGTGCGTGTACCTCAAGTTCACATTGTAAAAGGGTTAGAGATGTATACCAGCCAGCGACAATTTCAGACGGTGTGGCCTCGTTCGTGAAGCCGCAAAGCAGACTGTTTGAGGCCAGGTACTCCCCGTCATTGATAAGCAAGACAGGACGCTCGCTAAAGACGCTCAGGATGAGATCGGGGACACGCACTCCCGGTACTAGAAACCACGGTTCTCGAACTCGGCATTTATAACGATGTGAGACCCCAGTTTCTTCTCCCCAGTTGACATATCGCCGTTCGCCTTCCGCCAAAATATCGCCTGCGGGCAAAAACAGATTATCCGTCTCCGTTTGCGTCAGCCTGGTCGTTCTAAGCCCATTGTTTTTCAGACTGCGCGTTGAGGTCAAAGAGGGCCGCAGGCTTGACGTCGGCAAGCTGTACCGACTTGCAAGTTCTTGGGTTGGATGAAAGAAATCCTTGTCTCCTGTTACATAACCAATATTGAACGTGACAAGATTTCTGGCTGGAGTCGTTGCTGCTTTCACCTGATTACGCAAAAAGTCTCGCAACTCCTGTTGCAGAAGAGC
This sequence comes from Capsulimonadaceae bacterium, assembly GCA_965277455.1. Lineage (GTDB taxonomy): Bacteria > Armatimonadota > Armatimonadia > Armatimonadales > Capsulimonadaceae > JANXMY01. The sequence continues at coordinate 8,317 of OZ255823.1, forward strand.
TTCAATAAAAAGACGCTGCCCCCGTACTATACCTTCCGCCTCTATCTGTTCGTCCACAACCGGATGAGCATCTACCATATCCTGGACTTGCTCAAATGCCTGGTAGTGGACAGTTTGGGTTTCTGTGCCGAAATCATCCGCTAACAAAATAATTACGTCCTGCAAAATATCGGGAAACAACCGCTCATGCGTCCGTAAGACCCGCAACGAGCCAAAATTTTTGCGGAGCGCGTCCCACAGTGGACGTGCATATCTCACATAGGTGATTTCGTAGGGTAACACGAGTGCCATGCGCCCGCCGTTTGCAAGAAACCGCATCGCGTGCAGCACGAATGGCATCCAAACGCTTCCTGACGGCTCCATCGGCTGTTTGAGAACGGATGCGGCTGCTCTTAATCCTCGCTCTTTTTGATCCTCAGGCAAATTTCGCAGACGCACATAGGGAGGATTACCAATCACCGCTTGGACTGGAAACGGGGATACGCCCAGGAAGTCGCAACAATGCAAGTCGGCATTGACCGTTAAAGTGGTTTCCTGAGTACGCGCTTTTATGGTATCATCTATCTCAATTCCTGTAACCGAGAGACGACAGAAATTGAGAAACTCACTGCTGGCGGACACTGACCTAAGAAAAACTCCATCACCAAAACTTGGCTCAAGGATATGCTCGCCATCTTGACGCACGATCCAATCCGTCATAAATTGGGCGGCGACCGGAAGGGTGTAATATGCCCCCATCTGTCGCTGCACTGCATTTTGAGCACGAATTGTCTTTTTTCTGTCTGCAACCGACAGTGCATCCATAACAGGCATAATCAACTCCATTTAAGCTATTAAATACCAGTATACCATAAAGCTGGTTTTTTGGCAGGGCAACTGCTAAATTTTGCGCTCAAACCGAGGCAAACCGCGCCGCAGGGTGAGGACGGTCAGCTCGGGGCGGGCCAGAAAGCGCAGGGCCAGGCCACTGATGCCGAGACCGCGTGTGACGTAAAGCTGGGTGCGGCCCGGACGGATGCCGATGGCGCGGCGCAGGCGCTTTTTAGCGTAGTAACCATCGCTCATGCGGCGGCCCAGCACGGAATGGGTGTAGAGTGCCCCGTACCACGGCAGCTTGACCTGCCCGCCGTGCGTGTGGCCGGACAGCACAACGTCCACCCCGCGCAAAACGGCCTCGGCGACCGAGTCGGGCGAGTGCATCAGCGCCAGGGTGAACAGGTCGGGAGAAGCCCCCGAAAGGGCGTCCGTCAGGCGGTCCAGGTTGTTGACGGGGTCATCCACGCCGACCAGCACAATCTGTGCCTCGCCGCGTGTCAGAAGAACATGGCGGTTCATCAGCGGCGTGATCTGGTGTTCAGCCAGCGCCCGCGAGAAGGCATAGGGGCGGACGCCATTTTTGTGCTCGGAGTTGCCGAAGATAACAAACGTGCCGTCTTTGGACTGAAACGCCTGCGCCAGCGCCAGAAAGGGCTCGGTTCCGGCGGGCGTGTGGATCAAATCACCGGTCACGGCCACTAAATCCACCGGCGGCAGGGCGCGGATGAGGCGCTCCACGTTCTTTTCGCGCCTCCCTATTTGCCGCATATGCAAGTCCGAGACTTGCAGCACGGTGTAGCCTTCAAACTCTTTGGGCAGACGCGGGCAGAACAGATCGAACTTGACCGTCTCGATGTCATACGGCTCCACGCCGACGGCGTAGCCCAGCAGACCTGCGGCGACTGCCCCGAGCACTCCTAATCCCCAGCGTTTTTTCAATCTGACGCCTCCGGCTTGACGGAAATTGGCTTGCGGGCAACGCAGACCACGGACACGCCGAAGGGCAGGCTGAAGCGGCTGACCAGGCCCGTTTCCCACTGCGACAGCTTCAACAGCGCGGTGTTGACCGGCCCGGCAAACGTCACCAGATTGGCCTTTTTTTCGCCCGCCGCCCGGCGTTTAGGAAGCAGGTTGCTGACCTGCCGGTAGGCCCAGATCGGCGGAAACAAACTGGTAACGGTGTAGGAAATCTTGTCTGCCGAGAAGCCGACGCGCTGCACCAAGTCTTTAAAGCGGGGTACGGTGTAGCGGCGGTAGTGGTGCAGGGCCTCGTCATGCTCGCTCCACAGGGACTGAAACGCGGGGACGCTTGCCAGAAGCCGCCCGCCGGGCTTCAGCACGCGGAAAATCTCCGAGGCGGCGGCTTTGTCGTCGTCGATGTGCTCGATAATGTCCATGGCCGTGACCACGTCAAATGAGCTGTCGGCAAAAGGCAGGCGGCGGACATCAGCGCGGGACAGGGAGGCGTGAACGCCGCGTGTCACGCAGAATTGCAGAGCTTCGGGCGAAAAGTCCGCGCCGACCACCGTGCCGAAGGGGGCCAAATCGTCGAGCATCGCGCCCGTCCCGCAGCCAATGTCTAAAATTTGCAATTTGCCCGTTGCCGGGTAATGCTGTCCAAGCAGGGTGAGGATCAGATGCCGCCGGGCGATAAACCACCAGTAGCGGTCTTCGAAGCGGTACATCCGCTCATATTCTTCATGTTTCATACGTGGGGTTGGGCAGTCGAGGCCGGAGAAATAGCTTCTAAATGCCGATGCAGCCAGCGCACCGAGGCGAGGTCGCGGAGCATCCGCAAGCCGTCGCGGACCATGCTGACTTTGGAGCCGTCTTTGTGCGACCAGCGGATCGGAACCTCGGCAATGCGGTAGCCAAGCCGGCGGGCGATAAACAGCGCCTCGCTGTCAAAGGCAAACCCGTCGAGCTTGCAGCGCGAAAACACGTCTTCGGCAGCCTGCGCCGTCCAGACCTTGAAGCCGCACTGCGTATCTTCAATGCCTGGCACGGCGAGTATCTGCACAGCCTGATTGAAGCCGCGCCCGAGGGCCTCCCGGTACCAGGGCTGATGCACCAGAAGCTGCGAGCGGCGCAGGGGCCGTGAGCCGATGCCAATTTCTGTATCCGCCGCCGACATCGCCGCTAAGACCACGTCGTACTCTTCGGCGGGCGTCGCCAAATCCGCATCGCAGAACAGGCGCCGGTCCCCGGTCGCCCGCAGCATTCCGTAGCGCACGGCGTAGCCCTTGCCCCGGTTTCCGCCGTAGCCCAAGCATTGCACGGTATACTCAGGGTGCTGTTTTGCAAACTCGGCGACAAGCGATGCCGTGCCGTCGGTGCTGCCATCATCGACGACCAGAATATCAAACGCTTCGCCGCGTGCCGCAAACACTTCCGCCGTCGCTTTTAAAGTCAGCGGCAGTCGCTCCGCCTCGTTATAGGCGGGTATAATTACAGAGACGGACATTATTCTTTATTATGGGCCACGCATCGCCCGAATGTCAAGATGGTTACTAGAAAGCACAGTCACTATGCCTCTTAGCGCCCGTACACTTTTGCTGTCTCTGGCCGACAACCCCACTGTCCGGCAGACGGTTTCCAAGAATGGCCTGTCCAAAGGCTTGATTCAGCGCTTTGTCGCCGGGGAAACCCTGGCCGAAGCGTTGGCTGCTGCCAAAGGGCTGCAAGCACATAATATCAACACGGCGCTGGATTTGCTGGGCGAGAATGTCGCCACGGAAGCCGAAGCGAACGACGCGGCCTCGGCCTATATCGCCGTCCTGGAAGCGCTGGCTGAGAGCGGCCTGCCGTCGCCCTATATCAGCATCAAGCTGACCGCGCTGGGCCTGGACCTCGGGGATGAGTTAGCGTCTGCCCATCTGCGGCGCATCCTGACGGCGGCGGGCAATGCCTTCGTGCGGGTAGATATGGAAGGCTCGGCCTACACGCAGCGGACTTTGGACATTGTCCGTGCCGCCCGCGCCGAGTTTGCCAACGTCGGAACCGTGCTCCAATCGTACCTGCACCGCACCGATGCCGACTTGAAGCTGATGCTGGCGGAAAATATCCGGGTTCGGCTCGTCAAAGGCGCGTATGCCGAGCCGCCCTCGGTGGCCTACCCGGACAAAGCCGACGTCGACGCCGCCTATCTGCGCCAGATGCACGCGCTTCTCCTGGACGGCGACTACCCAGCGATTGCGACTCAGGATGCGGCGATTATCCACAATGCCAAGCGGTTCCTGCGGGAGCACAAGCTGTCCAGTCACGGCTTCGAATTCCAGATGCTCCTCGGCATCCGGCGCGATCTTCAAGAAGGACTGGCCGCCGAGGGGTACAATGTCCGTGCGTATGTCCCGTTCGGCGGCTCGTGGTACCCGTACTTCATGCGCCGCCTGGCTGAGCGGCCCGCCAATGTCGCGTTTGTGCTGAAAAATCTGGTGCGATAGCTATGTTTTCCGATTACGTCGACAACTGGGATTTGCTGCCGCCGCCGGTGCAGGAGGCGCTTGTGCCAATCCTGATGCGCTTTGACGCCGCCGCTGACCTGCTGTTTGACCGGCGGCTGAACCTGTCGTTTGAAGCTGGCGTCAAAGAGCTGAGCATTCCCGGCATTGTCGCGCTGACCGAGGGCCTGCGGGACCTGAGAACGCTGCTGAGCGCCCGCGTCACGGTGGCAGACGCCGCTGAGGGGCAGTTATTGTTTGACGGCGCTTTGCCGCTGACAGCCTATGACCTGCCGCTCTACCTGCCGCCGGTGTATCTGTCGCAGCTCGCACAGTTTATGGACTCGCAGAACGTGCGAGTCTGGAAAGAGGCGACGGCAGCAGAAATTGTAGATATTCTGCTCGTGATGGCCCGTTGCGTCCGGCCTGATATTGAGACGGCCCGTGTGCTAATCGCCGCCCTGCACGACATGGTATACCTGTATCCCGATTTGCGGGGCCGGGTGGAAGAAGCGGCCAAAGATTTGTCTGCGCCGAATGCCGCGCATAGCGCGGGCGCGGCGGCGTGGCTGGCTGGAAAACGTTGAAGCGTATTTGCCGAGGATTTATGCCGAGGAGGAACCGACTGTGACCATTCTGGAAACCGAGCGTCTGACCCTGCGCGTCTTTCAGCCCGAAGACATCGATGATTTCGCGCCGATTGAGGCGGACCCGGACGTGATGCAATTTTATGCGTCGGGACCGCGCCCACGGGAGTGGGCCGAGCGCAGCGTCCGCTTCTTTATGGAGACGCAGGCGGAGCATGGCTACAGCCCGTGGGCCGTCATTCGTAAATCGGACGAGCGCTTTCTAGGCTTTTGCGGCCTGATCCCGCAAACCATTGAGTTCAAAGACGAAGTGGAAGTTGGCTACAAGCTGGCCCACGACGTCTGGGGGCAGGGCCTGGCGACGGAAGCTGCCCGCGCCGTCCGCGAATGGGCCTTCGCCAACCTCCCCGTGCCGCGCCTCGTGTCCATCATTGATCCCGGCAACACCACCTCCCTGCGCGTCGCTGAGAAAAACGGCATGACGTTCCAGCGCGACATCACCTACGACGGCAAGCCCTGCCGCCTTTACGCCATTGACCGGCCTGCGGGGTGAACGGATGCGGCAGAACGCCAAAAAACACGGGGCTAAATCCCCGTGCTTCGAAGGGCAATTCCCCGCCTTCGCGGGCATAGGAAAAGCCATTGTTCAAAACTCTTCGCCCGCGAAGGCGGGGGCTTGCACTTTCAAAGCACGGGGGTTTAGCCCCGTGGCCCCTATGCATGACAGAAAAAGCCCCCCGCCTCACGGCGGGGGGCTTTTTCTTATCTATCAACTACCGACCGCGACGGGCGGGCATCGAGCGGCGTCCGCCGGCCATCGCGCCGCCGTCCCAGCCGCCGCCGTAGGTGCGGCCACTGCCCTGGGAGCGGCGCATCTGCTGACGGGCACCCTGGCGGTTCTCGTTGGGGTCCACCGGGTTCGGGTCGAGACGCTGACCGACCAGCTTTTCAATCGCCCGAAGCTGGGGCGTGTCGCCGTGGGTCACGAACGTCAGCGCCTTACCGGAGCGGCCCGCCCGGCCTGTGCGGCCAATGCGGTGGATGTAGTCTTCGGCGTTCACCGGCACGTCGTAGTTGATGACGTGCGTGATGTGCGGGACGTCAATGCCGCGAGCGGCAACGTCGGTAGCCACCAGGACGTCGAGCCGCTGGGTGCGGAACTGGGCTAGAACCCGCTCGCGCTGGTTCTGCGAGATGTCGCCGTGGATGGAGCCGGAGCGCAGACCCGCCTGAGACAGGGTCTTTTCCAGACGGTCGACGCCGTGCCGGGTGCGGGCGAAGACAAGTGCCCCGCCGCCACCTTCGCGGGCTTCATGCAGGAGGGTCAGCAGCAGGTCGCCCTTTTCGGCGGCGGTGACACGATGCACAATCTGCTCGATCTGGGCGACCACTGTGGAGCGGGGGCCAGCGTTGATAATGACCGGGTCATTCAAGTAGGCGCGGGCCAGCTTTTCGACGTCGCCGTCCATCGTCGCCGAGAACAGCATGGTTTGCCGGTTTTCGGTCTGAAGATGCTTGGCGATGCGCTGCACCTGGGGCAGAAAGCCCATGTCCAGCATCCGGTCGGCTTCGTCGAGGACGAACAGGGAAACGCCGCTCAGATCGACGTTGCCCTGTTCCAGATGGTCAAACAGCCGTCCGGGCGTGGCGACGATAATATCGACGCCCCGGCGCAGGGTAGCAATCTGCTGGCCCATGCCCGCACCGCCGTAGATGGCGACGCCGCGCAGGCCGGTTCCTTTGCCGTAGAGCTTGAAGTTCGATTCGACCTGCACCGCCAGCTCCCGTGTGGGAACCAGGATCAGGGCGCGGGGATTGCGCTGTTCGCTGCGCTCCAGCTTGTTGAGAATGGGAAGAGCGAAGACAGCGGTTTTGCCGCCGCCGGTCTGGGCGCAGGCGATCAGGTCCTGGCCGTTCAGGGCGGCGGGCAGGGCGAGTGTCTGAATTTCGGTGGGAGTGACATGGCCTGCCAGTGCGAGATTGGCCTGAATGGCATCGCGCAGGGGCAGTTCGGTAAATGTCTGCAAGGTGTGTACTTTCTTTTTCCTCCGCACATGGGGGAAGAAATGCCACCCGTCCGTTAATTATTCAGTCCCTATGATTTGTGAAGTAAGGGGACTACGGGCGGCGCATTTCAAGTTCCACTCAGGCACGAGGGCCGTTCAGAAAGCTGACACAGAAAAACTGACACAGCAGAAAACTGACACAGAGCCTAACGGACAGCGTACTTTCTCGTGAGATGCCAAAAGAGAGGGGCCAAAGAGCGTATGTTAAAGCGTATGCTAAGAAGACGCGGGGCCGGGGGCGCAAAAGACGAGAATAAGTGGATACAATGAACTGTTACTGTTATCATACCACACTTTATATAAAAAGCGAACATCTGTAAAAATGTTATTCTGCCGGACGAGATAGAAACAGGGAGCAAGAGAGGAACCGGAGGGCGGGGGGACCCCGCCCCTACTTCTTTCACCCGGAGGGTGCTTCTCCTAGCGAGGGGTTTTCAACCCCTCGATCCTGTGTGTGGACTACCCCAAAATCGCTTTCACTTCTTCCAGGTCGGCATCGGTCAGCGTCCAGTCTGCGGCCTTCGCGTTGCCTTCAATCTGCTTCGGCGAGGTCGCCCCCGCAATCACCGAGGCCACTGTGGGCTGGCGCAGGAGCCACGAGAACGCCAAATCCAGAATGGTGTGGTCTCTGGCCTCGCTCCACGCAATCAGCTTCTCCACAATGTCTAAGTTCTGGTCCGTCAGCAGCTTGGCAAAGCCGCCGTCTGCCTTGATGCGCGTGCCTTCCGGCAGCGGCTGCCCCGTGCGGTACTTGCCCGTCAGCAGGCCGCTGGCGAGCGGAAAATAGGGCAGGAACGCGATGTCTAACTTCGCGCATTCGTCCAGCACCGCTGATTCTGGGCCATCCAGTGCGGTCACTTCTGGCTCCCGGTGCAGCAGGCTATATTCGTTCTGCACGCTCACAAACCGCGCTCCGCTCCCCGCCGCTTCTTCGGCTTCCTGAAGCTGAATGGCCGAGAAGTTGGAGCAGCCGATCTCGCGCACCTTGCCGGCTTTTATCAAACCGCCTAGCGTTTCCAAAGTGTCGCCAATCGGCGTGCTGTCGTCGGGGCGGTGGATTTGGTACAGGTCCAGATGGTCCGTGTTCAGCCGCCGCAGGCTGTCTTCCACGGCCTGCGTGATATAGGCAGGCTTTGCACCGCCCGGACGGGCATCGTCGATTTTGATGCCGAACTTGCTGGCCAGCACCACTTTGTCGCGGCGGCCTTTGAGGACGCGCCCCAGAAACTCCTCGCTTTTCGTGCCGCCGTAAATGTCGGCGGTGTCAAAAAACGTCACGCCCACGTCCAGCGCCGCGTCTACCACGTCCATTGTTTTGGCTTCGTCAATGTTCCAGCCAAAGTTGTTGCAGCCGAGGCCGACCACCGAAGCGTCCAAACTGCCGATTTTGCGCGTTTCCATAAATGTCTCCCGCAGGTATACTGAGGCAGGGCAGACCAAGATGGCGTCCCGCCGTGTGCTTGGGATACCCCCGCCGATTGCCAGCCAAACGCGCTGCGATACAAATGACGCCAGAAGCCGTGGGAATAAATTCCTCGGCTGTAAGGCGCGGACGCCAATTCTCCGCCTTCGCGGAGAAGGAGCAACGCACGGTCATAAGTTTTTGTCCACGCAGGTGGACACTCAGCTCCTTCTCTGTCACCCATCGCCAAAGGAAACCACATTTGCTCATTGAAGGCACTGTTTTTCGGACCCACAGCGGCAACTATTATGTCCAAACCGACACAGGCGACGTGGTGGCCTGCAAGCTGCGCGGCAACCTCAAAAAAGAGCTGACGTTTTCCACGTCGGCAGGCAGCCCGCGCCGCCTGACGTCCGCCCGGAAGCGGCACCGGACGGACCCACTGACCGTTGGGGACCGGGTGCGGCTGAACCCGGCCCTTGCCATGATTGAAGAGACCCTGCCCCGGCACTCGGAGCTGTCCCGTCTGACCCCGAGCGGGCACGGACAGCACACATTAGTCGCTAACTTGGATCAGGCATTTTTGTTTATCACTGCCGCCTCGCCGCCGCCGAACTTCTGGCTGCTGGACCGCTTTCTGGTGCTGGCCGAAGCCGCCGACATCCCGCCGCGTGTCATAGTCAACAAGATAGATAAACTCAGTGAAGAGGACCGGCCCGAAGTGGACACGCAGATTGCCGTCTACGAGAAAGTCGGCTACCCGGTGTTCCGGGTGTCGGCCAAGACGGGGGAGGGGATTGAAGCCGTGCGCGAGGCCCTGCGCGGGCGCATCTCGGCGGTGGCGGGGCCGTCGGGGGCGGGGAAAAGCAGTCTGCTGAACGCGCTTCAGCCGGGCCTTCAGCTTCGGACGGGGGACATTGACAATGCGATGCTGTCAGGGCGTCACACGACCACGACCGCCGAGCTGCACCCGCTCAATGGCGGCGGGTGGGTAGCGGATACGCCGGGGCTGCGGCAGGTGGACTTCTGGGAGGTGGACATCAATGAAATACAGTTCTGCTACCCGGAGTTTCAGCCCTATTTAGGCGAGTGCCGCTTCGCGGGCTGCAAACATCGCACCGAGCTTGGCTGCGCCGTCCGCGCCGCCGTGGAGGCCGGGGAGATTGACCGCCGCCGCTATGACAGCTTTTTGCAGATGAGCGCGGACCCGGTTTTGCCGGGGCGGGCGGGCTAAGGAAATCTTCTGGCTCCCTCTCCTTCCGAAAGGAGAGGGCTGGGATGAGGTTCGTTCATGCCACGGGTTGAAACCCGAGGCTCGGAAGTGCCCAGTGTCCAGGGGACACAAGAACAGGCCCAGCGTTTTCCGGTCTTGCGTCCCCTGGACGGTGGGCTTTTTTAGCCTCGGGTTTTAACCCGTGGCCTCTGAGAGACAGCCTCCTTGATTTCTCGTTCCTATTCCTATCTGGTTCCCCCATTATTGGGGGCTAGGGGGTCCTATCTGGGGGCTTTCTGAGGAAAGGAGAGGGAGCCAGACAAGACCCGAAAAAGGAAATAAATAGAGGGGTCAAAAATCTCCAAACGGGCTGCCGTAGTCGGCGGTGGTGATGCGCCAGACTTTGGTGGGGAGAATGCCGAGGCGGGTCCCATCTTCGCGCTTCCATTGCAGGGTCACATCGTGGTCGTACAAGACGCGGCCCTCGGCGGAGACAATCCGCAGATGGTTCATCGTCGTGGCGTCGTCGCCGCGCACGTCCACCACGGGCACGGTCTGCGTGACAGACAGGGGGCCGCCGCCCTTGACGCGGTTCAGCAGAAAGCGAAGCTGGACCGGGGAGGGGACGTTGGAGTCGTGGTATTTGGAAGACACGACGGCCATAAAGCCGCTGATGTCATGCCGCTCCCCGGCGGCGCGGGCGGTTTCCATCTGCGCCGCGATTTGGGTCTGGTCCGGGACGTTCGGAGCACGCAGCAGCACGACGGCCAGCACGGCCAGCAGGAGCAGGGCGGCGAGGCCAAGCAGGGCCTTCGACGACGATTTCATGGACGGGTGTCCTTTCGGGTTTCCAGCCGCCAGCGGAAGTTCAGCGGGCCGATGCCGTAGGTCAGCGACAGGTACGGCGTGTGATACACCGAAATACGCGGCAGGCGCAGAGGATTGTCCGAGTGCCGCGCCCGGCCAAACTCGGTGGTGACGGCCTGTGTGTACCCTGCCTCGGCGGCAATCTCGGCCACGCGGTCATTGACACTGCCATACGGGTAGCAGAGCGTGGTCAGCGCCTTGCCCAGTTTCTGTTCCAGCGCAATCTTGCTGTCTGTGACTTCCCGGCGCACCTCGGCCTCGGACAAATCGGCCAGCTTGGGGTGCGTCCGCGTGTGTCCCTCAAAATCGACGCCGCCGTCCGCCTGCATCGCTTGAATGTCCGGCCAGGCTAACAGCGGCGTCGGGTCGTAGCCCTCGGCGGCGACCCAGGCATTGGTTTTGCCGACCAGCTCTGACACCAGAAACACGGTGTACGGAAAGCCCAGCGAGCGCAGCAGGGGATGAACATTGGGGAGCAGATTGGCGTAGCCGTCGTCAAACGTTAAGAGCACCGGCTTCGGCGGCAGGGGAGCCTGCCCAGCACGGGCAGCGGCCAGCGTGCCAAACGTAATCGGCGTGTAGCCCGATGACTTCAGCCTTCGCATCTGCCCGGCGAACTCCGCCGCCGTGACATAAAAGTGCTTGTACTGTGGGGGGCGGGGTGCGTCTTCGACAGCGTGATACATCAAAATCGGCACAGGGGGCCAGAGCGCAGAAGTCAAGGCGTATGTCCTAACGGCCCGAGGAAGCGGGACACGCGCAAGCCGTGTTCCCGATGAGCCACCAGATGCGGGCGCTGATGAGCCGCCGGGGCCGGCAGGACGGCCCGCGCATGATGCACCGACAAAAACGCGGTCAGGCCGCAGGTGGCCAGCGCCAGCCCCCCGGCGGCCAGACCCGCACGCGGCAGCGCCCGGCGGACCCGCACTGACCGGGCCTGACGCGGACGGGCCAGCACCTCGGCGTACAGCGCTTCCAGCCGGTCCATCTGCGTCTCCTGCGACAGCCCGGCCTCGGCGACCCGGCGGCCTGCGCGTCCAAAAGCGGCGCGGCATTCGGGGCCGGTCACGGGGTCAAGCATCTCGCGTAGGGCAGTTTGCAGGGCGTCCGCGTCCCCGAGCGGAACGAGCAGGCCGGTCTCGCCCGCCCGGATGACCTCGCGGCAGCCGCCAATATCGGTGGCAATCGTCGGCAGCCCCGCCGCCATCGCTTCAGCCAGCGCCAGGCCAAACGCTTCATCGGCGGGCAGGTGCAGCAGCAAATCCAGACCCGGCAGCAGGGTGGGAATATCTGTGCTTGGCCCGGTCAATACCATCCGCTCCGACCAGCCGGTGCGGGCGGCGCGGCTCTCCAAATCCGCCAATGCGCCCGGCTCTCCCTCGCTGCCTAGAAAAACGCACCAGACATGGGGGTTTCCGAGCGCGGCGACCGCTTCCAGACCCGCCGCCTGCCCTTTGGCATCCAGCCGCCCCACCATGCCGACAACCACAGCCCCTTCGGGAATGCCCCAGGCGCGCCGCGCCGTCTGCCGCTGAATTTGCGATTCCGGGGAGCCGGGCCGGGCGAACTCGCCCAGCGCGATGCCGTTTGGGATGAGATGCACGAAGCCGGGGGAAAAGCCGTGTGAGTGGTGCAGGTGGTCGCAGACCGCGCCGGAGACGGCGGCGACGGCGTCCGCGCCCCACGCGAAAAAGCGGCCTGCCGCACGGGGCGGCTCGCCAAGCGGGCGCAGCATGTGGGCGTGCAGAACCAGCCGGGCACGGCGGCGGGCTAGCGCAACGCCCAGCACGGCGACGACATAATCGCGGCGGGAATGGGCGTGAACGAGGTCAATGTCTTCGGCATCAATCAGCCGGGCCAGCCGACGCGCCGCGTTCAAATCGCCGCTGTTGCGGAGGAAAAACGGCAGGGTGGGAATGCCACGCTCACGGCTCCAGGCTTCGACGGTCCCGCCGGGACGGCAGGCATAAGAGACGGGAACGCCGCGCCGCCGCAGGGCGGCAGCCATCTCTACCGAGTGGCTTTCGATGCCGCCGTGGCTTTTGGTACTGGCAACAAACAGAACACGCGGCGGCGCGGTTTTGCCAGTCTGACCGAATTGTGTGGCTGCCGTGGACACAGGAAGCACCTACAATCCAATGCGTCCGAGCAGGCCGCCAAGAGCGCCGCCGGTCGGCTGCTGCGTGCCGCCCAGAACAGATGTAATCAGCCCCTGTGCCTGCGGGAACCGGGCGGCAGCCATCGCCACGACTTCCGGGTGCTGCCGGGCGAGCGCCAGCGTCGTCGCCAGCAGGTCGCCGTGCGACATGGCGTTCGGGTCGGTGGTTCCGACGCCCGCCTGCCCGAGCAGGCCCGCGACATTCACGCCCTGCCCGCCCAGCTCACTCAGCGCGTCCTGCAAAAAGTTTTTGTGGGCGTCAATCTCTTCCGGGGCGGCCTGTTCCAATGCTTGCGTCATATCCTGCTCATCTGCCATCGGGTGTTCTCCTTCGATTGCACCCATTCTACCCGGTTTGACGCAGTTCCCGAGCAGTTTTCAGGACCTTTGCGAGGACCTTTGCTAGGACCTCCTGTCCATAAAGCGCGACGCATCTGGCAGAAGGCCGAGGGGAGCGGAAGAAAGGCGCGATGCATACGCGCCCCGTGCCCGCTTGTACTGGTTCATCTCGTTGAGTTCGCGCATGACGCGCCCGACTTTGCGGTACAAAAGGCGCTGCGCCATGCCGTCGGCCTCCCGGATGGCCGAGACGACGGAGGCCAGTGCCGGGTCGGTGTCGATTAGGTGCCGGGTTTCGGTCAGCCCGCCAATCAAACTGCGCTTGGCGGCGAGTATCCGGTCAAACGCAGAAAAGTCGCCGGTTTCGAGCGCGTGTATCTGCTCCCGTGACAGCTCCAGAATATAGGTCAGCTTGGTTCGCTCGGCAGTGGCAGAGGCGGTAGACATGGCTAGATGGCTTTCTTGTTGATGAAATTGGTCACGCGGCAACGGCTTCGCGGCCACCGGGAAGCGAGACGGCCCCGGCGCTCAGGCCGCTTCCGGCAACTTTACCCGCCTGACACTGCCGGTCTACTTCGGCCCAGGCGTCGCGCAGCTCGCGCAGGGCGGCAATGGCCTGCTCTACCCGCTCGGGGCGGTCGTGGATGTTGGCGTCGGTAAGGCTGTCCAGCAGGTTCGTGTAAAGCTGGGACAGATGCCCGGCGACCGGACCACCTGCTCCAAAGTTCAAGGTGTCGCGCAGGTGGGCGATAATGTCCTGCGCTCTGCCGATCATCTCCGATTGGCGGTCATACTGATGCGCGTGCATTGCGGGCAGGGCCTGCGTCAAAAAACGGATCGCACCGTCGTAGAGCATCACGACCATACGGGTCGGGGTGGAGGTCTCGACGCTGTTCTGTCGATACTGGGCATACGGGTTGGGAAGGCTCATGGGCTGCTGTCAAGTCTCCTCGGAAGCGTGGTTGAATTAGCTCTTGCTGGGGGTCAGCCCGGCGACCTGGGCATTGAATGCATCGCCTGCCGATTTCAGGGCGCTGATGCGGGTTTCCATATCGCTGAACATCTGCTGAAGGTAATCGGTGTAGGTGCTGACATCGGCCTGAATTTTTGCAATTTGGGCCTGTGTGTCGCTGATCTGCGAGTTCAGGCTGTTTTCCGCGCCGGTGACGGAGCCGTTGACCGGGTCCAGAATACTAGTCAGCACCTGGTTCAAGCTGTCGCCGACGCCGTGGGTGACGGTGACGTGGCCCAGAGACTGACCGGCGGGCGTCGCGGCAGTGGCAGACACAAGAAGCTGCAAGCCTTCCGTGGTGGCGTTGCCTGAGTTCCCCGTCAGCGTCCGCCCCGTTCCCGTCGCCGCTTCGCCGTTGATGGTTCCAGCGACATCCTGCCCCGCTGTGACCGTGAGCGATGTTCCCACGCCCGAATTGGTCCCGTCCGCCGCCGCGTCCGAGGACACGGTGAACCCTGTTCCCGCCCCAAATCGCTGCGAAGACAGCACAAGATGGTTGCTGGAGTCAATACTGGCATAAACCTGTGCATTGACGCTGCTGCTGGTATTAATGAGGTTTGCGGTGTCCTGCAAGCTGCTTCCGACCGGCAGTGTCAGCTTGACCGGGGAGCCAAACAGCCCCCCGCCGAAGGTCAGCGTCTCCGGGGCAGTGCTGGACGCGCCCGCTGTACCTGCGGTCCCCGCCGCGCCCGACGACTGCGTGCCAGGCTGCGTGATGACGACCGAGTAGCCGGTGCCGCTGGTGGATTTCGTTTTCGCGGTCGCCTGCACAAACTGGACCTGCGAGTTGTCGGAGCCGCCGGACAGGCCGAACAGATTGGAGACCGTGTCCGGGTTAGTTTGGAGGGCCTGGGTCAGCGCATTCGAGTCCACCTGAAGCTGGCCGTTCTGGTCCAAAGTGAGGCCGATGTCCTGAAGCGTGGTTTTGCCGCTGACGGCGCTCAGGGTCTGGGTGAGCTGGGTTTGAATCTGGCTCAGGGTGCTGTCGCCGAAGAGGCTGGGGCTGGTTCCAACTGTGCCGCTGGTGGTGTCGGTGGGGGCGGTGAACTTGTTTTGAGTGGTGATAAATGTTTGGATGGCATTATAAGCCGTGGCAAAGCTGTTGACCGCCCCGACAATGGCATCCGTGTTCTGGCTGACGCTCAGCGTGGTCGTGCCGGGAGAAGCCGCTGTGCCGGACAGCAGCGTGACCGTCGCGCCGGAAATGGCATCGGCCACGGAGTTGGAAGACCGGGTGAGGTCCAGCCCGTCGAGGTTGAATTTGGCGTCCTGGGCAGTGGTGACAGGGTGCGTGAACTGATCCTGAAGGATGCCGACCGTGCCCAAAACGCCGTTCGAATCGGTGAATACCGGCGCGGCTCCCGACGTATTAGTGATTTGAAGCTGATGAATACGGTTCAGGTTGCCGTAGGCATCGGGCAGGGTGACAACTTCGGCGGAGATGCCGGTCACGCCCGCGCCGTTGATGGCCCCGGCCAAATCGGACAGCGACGCCGTGTTCAAGTCCAGTGCAATATCGGCCTCGTTGCCTGCGCCGGTTCCACCATTAGACAAATGGAAGGTTCCCGACGGAGCGCTGCCGCTCGCAATCCCAAGCAGTGCGCTGATAGGCTGCGTGCCGCTCAGCAGAGCCAGCGAGGCCGCGCCCGAGGTCGCCGTCCCGTTTTTGGTTCCGGTCAGCGGCTGCCGGATGCTGGCCGTGCCTGCCGTAACGAGGCCCAGGCTGCTCAGAACCGTCCCCCCGGTATCGGCGGCGGCGAGGGTATTGGCGGTGCCGGTCTTGGCGCTGGTGAGTGTCAGCCGGAAGTCTCCGGTTCCCACATTGACGACGCTTGCGGTGACGCCCGCCCCGGAGGCATTGATTTTGACGGAAATATCGGCCAGCGAGTCGGTCTGGCTGACAGCCACCGTCTTGCCGTTCAGGGTGAAACTGCCGCTTTGCCCGAGTGCCGTGGCCCCGCTGGCGACGCTGCCGGAGACGACCTTCTGGGCTTTGGCAATCTGCGTGACGGTCAGCGAGTGGTCGCCCAGGGTCGCGCCGGGCAGGGCGGTGAGGGTGGCGACACTGCTGTCCGACGACAACGCGCTGGCAGAGGTGAACGTGGCAGGCTGGTTGAGCGTCTGCACAGACGACTGAAGCGACAGCAAGTTCGCGTTGAAGCTCTGCCAGGTGGCGAGCTTGGCGTTGTAGTCGTCGTCTTTGCCCTGAAGCAGTGTGACAGGTTTCTGTGCGACGGTGGTAAGCTGCGTGATGATACTGGCGGTGTCGATGCCGGACGACAGCCCGGAGAAGTTGGCGACGGTGGTGGTCATGGCAAAAAAGTCTCCTGCATTACCGTCAGTATCGGCAGGAGACAGGAAGTTCTTTAGATGAGAGCTTTAGGAGCGGCTGCACCGGGCGAGATATAAATACACAAGCGCCCCGGTGACGCTGTGAACCTGAAAGCGTGCGCCGAGCGTTTCGCGCAGCTCGGCGTGGGTGAACCGGAAAAATGGGATGCCGCCGTCGTGCATCCCTTCTTTCTGGCTGAAAGCGCGGGTGATGAGCGAGTGTTTGTAGGCGGACAGCACAAGCGCCCCGCCCGGCGTCAAGACCCGTGCCAGAGCTTCAACGGCGGCAGCGCGGGCGCCTTCGCCGGGGACGTGTTCCAGCACCTGACAGGACACGACGCGGTCAAAGACGCTGTCCGCGAACGGCAGGCGGCACAAATCGGCCTGCACCAGATGGGTGTTTGTGATCCCTGCCGCTTTCAGCTTGCCCCGGCAGACGCGCAGGGACTCAAACGAAAAGTCGATGGCGACCAATTCGCGCACATCTGCCGAGAGCGCCCGCGTCATGCGCCCCGTCCCGCAGCCCGCTTCCAGCAGCCGGTCGGATTTCTGCGGCCCCAGCGTGCGGCGCGTCAGCGGGATTTCCACTTTGCCGAACCAATTTAAAAAGGCCATGCGGTCATAGTCGCCAACCTGGGCATCGCGGGCGGCGATTTCGGAAAGCTGTTCGCCGCGCATCTCTCGCGGCAGGAGGCGCGGAATGCCATCTTCAATGGGGTAGGTAAGCCCTGCCTCGTCAAGCAGAATGCCCGCCGTGATGTCCTCGCCGTCGGTTTCGTGGATGTCTAATGTGAGCGGCCCGCCTTCAGGCGAGCGCAGGAGGGGCAGCAAGGTAGGGTGCATAGGGGAGTTCCAGAGTTCAGGGCGCAGCCGTTGCCAGTGTCGGCGTCAGGCGCAGCACATAGTCGTCGGGCGTGTCGGACTGCGACAGGCCGAGCTTTCGCATGGCCGCCTGCCGAAACGACGCCAAATCTTCAAACGTGACCGTCTCGCCGGGCCGAATGCGCCGGGACAGCGGGGCAGTCCATACCTGCGTCGGCACGAACACCGCGCCCGCGTCGCCAGTCGGCGCGGGCGGCAGGGGCAGACCAATCCGGCAGGCGACCCAGAGCGTGCCGTCGGCATTCTGCCGCGTGGTGATTTCGTACACCCGTGCCGCCGCGCCGTCGCCGAGGCTGAGAACTGCGGGGCGTCGGTCTATCACATCCGTTTGGTCGGCGGTCGCCAGCGACTCCTCCGTGCCATCGGTGCGCCGGGCCAGCTCGGCATGAACTGTCACGAGTGGCGTCGCCACATCGGCGGCCTGCACACGGGCGCGGAAGCTCGCTCGTCCGGCGGCTGTGCCCCGGATGATAAACAGCTTTTCGGCATCGTAGGGGACAATGTCGGTCATCCCCGCCGGGAACGTCGGATCGGGGACATCTTTTTTGCCGTCACGGGTCAAGCCGTTGCGCGTGCTGTGGGTGAGGCCAAGCCGCGCAAAAATCGCTGTCGGGAGCTGCTGCGTGACATGGATTTTCTCCCACAGGTAGCCGTTTGCGGGCTTGGCCGACGCCGGATGAGCTGTGAGGCTAAGTGTCAGGACAAGCACAAGGAGCATCCGCGCAAAACGTAGCATAGGTGAGCTTTCTAAATTGGCTCAAGACCCCTCCCGCTCGTACCTCGCTCCCTCCCCTGTTAGGGGAGGGCAAGGAAAGACGCGGATACAAACGCGAGCCTTTCGTCTTCGGCTCCTGCTCTTTGTCTTTATCTGTGCCTTCCCCTAACAGGGGAGGGAGCGAGGTACGAGCGGGAGGGGTCTTAACCCGGCGTCCGCAGGTCCTTGATGTTAAGCTGAAGCAGGCGGCGGCCATTCCATTCGTTGATTTGCGGCGTGTACAGCGCCTCCACAGTGTCGCCCGGCCCGGCGCGA
The DNA here is from genome assembly GCA_965277455.1 of Capsulimonadaceae bacterium. Lineage (GTDB taxonomy): Bacteria > Armatimonadota > Armatimonadia > Armatimonadales > Capsulimonadaceae > JANXMY01. The sequence goes on from OZ255823.1 coordinate 26,460, forward strand.
TCAGCCCAGTCGCCCTGTCCCCAGGCGACGCAGTCGGTCGGGTCCATCGCCTCGGCGCGGACACGCATCTTCAAATGGCTCATGTCCTTGCCAATGCGTTTGGCATCGCAGACCAAAAGCGATTGGGAGGCAAAGCGCGGCTCGGGGTTTGCCTGCCCGAACGGCGCGAACCGCGCCCATTCTTCCAGCAAATCCAAAGACAGCGCGGACGGGTCAATCGTGCCGTCATGCGAGATTTTGGGGATCAAATCGTCCTCGGTCATCGTCGCGTGCGCGTGGGCATTGATTTTGGCAGAAAAATCTGCCAGATTGGCCTGTGTCAGCGACAGTCCTGCCGCCATCTCATGCCCGCCGCAGCTTTCCAGCAGGTCTTTGCAGTGCTGAATGCCCCGGAACATATCAAAGCCGGGCAGGGACCGCGCCGAGCCTTTGCCCCAGGTTTCTTCGTCGTTCAGCCCAATGACTATCGCAGGTCGTCCGAAGGCTTCCACCAGCTTGCCAGCCACAATGCCGACGACGCCCGCATTCCAGCCGGGCGAGGCGATGACCAGAACCCGCGTGGCGTCTAAATCTAAGTTGCCGACAATCCGCTTGGCTTCTTCTAAGATACGCCGCTGCGTCTGCTGACGTTCCACATTGAACGCATTCATCTTTTCGACCAAGAGCCGCGCCTCTTCCGGGTCCCCGGTCAGCATGACTTCCAAAGCGATTGCGGCATCGTCCAAACGTCCCACGGCGTTGATGCGCGGGCCGATGCCAAAACCGACGGCCTCAGCGGACAGCGGCTTGTCTGTGTTAATGCCCGCCCCGTCCAAAAGTGCCCGCAGGCCGACTTTGCGCGTCGCCGCCAGTTGCTTCAGGCCGTAATAGGCAAAGACGCGGTTTTCGCCGAGCAGGGGCATCACATCGGCCACGGTCCCGCAGGCCACCAAATCCAGAAACTTCTGGATAAACGCGCCTTCATGGGTCGGCTGAATCAGCCGCACCACGGCCTGCATGACTTTGAAGGCCACGCCGACCCCGGCGATATTGGGGAAGGGATAGGTCGAATCGTGCCGGTGGGGGTTCACAATCGCGTAGGCATCGGGCAGAGTGTCGCCCGGCTCGTGGTGGTCGGTGATAATCACCGTCATGCCGAGGCTGTTGGCATAGGCGACCGCCTCACGGGCCTGCACGCCGCAGTCGGAGGTGATCACCAGTGTCGCGCCTTTGGCGTGCGCGTAGTCAATGGAAGTCGTTTTGAGATCATAGCCATCGCGCTTGCGGTGGGGAACCCGGTATTCCAGCTTCGCGCCGAGTGCCGTCAGCGTCCGCACATAGACCGCCGTGGAAGTGACGCCGTCGACATCGTAATCGCCGTAGACAAACATTGTCTCGCCCGCTGCCAGCGCCTCTTTGATGCGCCGGGCGGCTTTATCCATGTCGGGCAGGCCGAAGGGGTCCAAAAGCTGAGACAGCTCCGGCCACAAAAAGTCCGCCGCCGCCGCCGGGTCGGTCAGTCCCCGGTTTCGCAGCAGCCGGGCGGTCAGCGGGTGGACTTCCAGCTCCCGCGCCAGCAGGCGCTCGGCTTCGGGGTCGCGGCTCGGCTCAATCCAGCGTGTCGTCTCGGGCAAGTGTGATTTCTCCAAAAAATGCAGCCTCCTGAGTAATGGTACTCGGAGGGCGCGGGGGGAAAGCGGAACCCCTCCCCGGCGCTTCGCGCCGACCCTCCCCTGTTAGGGGAGGGTGCGGATTAGGAAAGGATAACTCGGACCGAACCCGTAGGGGCAGAGTCCCCTTGCCCTCTTGGTTTTCTCCTTTTTTTACCCTCCCCTAACAGGGGAGGGTCGGCGCGAAGCGCCGGGGAGGGGTCCTACACCTTCTCCGAAGGCTTCTTCTTCTTGGCCTTGATGGCCGAGATTTGGATGTCGCCGGCAGCCGGAGGCCGCGCCGGGGCCGTGCCGGGTGGGGGCAGGGTCGCCGTAGGGCGGGAGCTTCCGCCGCCGCTGCCAGCATTCCCATTGCTCGTGTAGACCTGTGCGCCGCCTTCGGCGACAGCCACCGGGGCGGGGGCGTTGGCGCGGCGCTTGGCGAGCCAGTTTTCCCAGTCTACCAAAATCGCCGCCGCGTTGAAGATGGACGAATAAGTCCCGCTGATGATGCCAATCAAAAGCGCCACGTTCAGCAGGCGCGTCGTCTGCCCGCCCAGAATGACCAGCGCCAGCAGGGTCATCACGACCGTCAGCGATGTATTGATGGACCGCGCCAAAGTCTGCCCGATAGAGCGGTTGACCAGATTCTCAAAGTCTTCGCCCCGCGCCTTATGCCGCAGGTTTTCGCGGACGCGGTCGAAGATAACCACCGTGTCATGCACCGAGAAGCCGATGACGGTCAGCATGGCCGTGATAAACAGGCTGTCCACTTCCCAGCCCAAGAAGTAGCCGAAGATGGCGAATGCGCCGACCAGCAGGGCCGCATCATGCAGCAGGGCCAGCACCGCCGACGCTCCCAGGCGAAGGCCCGCCACGAAGCCGCCGACGCCGAAGACCGCCGCCAGATACAGCACAATCAGGAGCGACGCAATTACCACCGCCTGCGCGGCATTTTGCGTAACTTCTTTGGACACCACCGGGTCAACCGTCCCGAACGACTGTTCCTGGTTAGAGCCGAGCGTGTTCAGCGCCGCCGTCAGGCGATTGTAGATGGGGTTAGTCGCTTTGCTCGGGGCATTGGACTTCTCGCTGACGCTGACAATCGCCGACTCGCTGCCGTTGGCAAGCTGCACCGTGGAATTATGGAAGCCCTGCGCGGTCAGCGCCTGCTTGACAGCCTCAACGCTCACAGGCTGTGCGTAGCGCGTCTCCAGGGACGTACCGCTCTTAAACTCGATGCCGGGCTTGAGGCCGCCCATCGCCAGGAAGATCAAACCGGGCACAATGAGGAGCAGGCTGAGGCCGTAAAACCAGTTGCGCCGCCCAATAATGTTCAGGCCAGCATGGGTGCTGTCGCCCGTCGTCCGGCCTACCAGCGAGTTGACATTCAGGCCAAACAGCGCCGGGTTCTTGGCGAGGTTCGGGAACCACTCCACGAGCAGGTACAGCAGTGTGCGGGTGACGGTGATCGCCGAAAACAGCGAAATCAGAACGCCGATGAGAAGAGTCAGCGCAAAGCCGCGCACGCTGGCCGTGCCGAGCGACAGCAGCACGATACACGTAATGCTCGTACAGATATTCGAGTCCCGAATGGCCGGGAAGGCCCGCTTGAACGCGGCGTCAATGGCCGGGCGAAGCGATTTGCCCAGCCGCAGCTCTTCTTTCAAGCGCTCAAAAATCAGGATGTTGGCGTCCACGGCCATGCCGATAGACAGGATAAAGCCCGCGATGCCCGGCAGGGTCAGGGTCACCTGAAGCTGCGGGTCCAGCCACTGGAACGCGCCCCGGAAGACGGCCAGCGAAAACAGCACGTAAATCAGCAGCGCGATGTCGGCCAGCAGGCCCGGCAGGCGGTAGTAGAACAGCATGAACAGTAGAACCAGCGCGATGCCGACCAGCCCTGCGATGATGCTTTGATGGACGGCGTGCTGCCCCAGCGTGGCTCCCTGCTGCTCGACCCGCACCTGTTCCAGCGGGATTGGCAAAGCCCCGGCATTCAGCAGGTTCGCCAGCGACTGCGCTTCGGCCAGCGTGGCGAAGTTGCCGGAAATCTGCCCGTTTCCATCCGTGATGGGTGTGTTGATTACCGGCGCAGATAGAACGGCATCATCCAGCACAATGCCCATAATCTCCCCGACATGCGCCGTAGTGAATTGCCCGAACTTCGCGGTGCCCGACGCATTGAATGACTGGGTCACGGCAGGATGACTGGTTTGGTCAAGCTCTGCATGGGAGTTTGGCAAAAGCTCGGCACCGGTCAGCACCGGCTGCCCGCCGTTCGCGGCCAGACCGTCGGACAGCACCGTGTTCCAGCCCGTCAGCTCTTTGTTCAGCGCGGCGGCTTTCTGCGCCTGCGCCGCAGTGAAGTAAACCGGAGTGGCCGAAACCAGCGTGTCATACGTGGCCCCCAGCATCTGCGACTGCCCGGAGTTCGGCGCGGGCGGCGTATACAGTGTCATGCCGGGTCCGGCGGTATTCGCGGCGGCCTGCGTCAGCAGCGCGGTCCAGTCATCTTTGACCTGCTTGCCGTCGCGGAACGTCTCAAACTGGCTGAACCCGTGCCAGGGCTGAAGCACGGTGAACACATTGCCCTGGTTCAGAGCCAGCGGGGCCTTCTGGTTGCCCGATGCCTGCACATCCGGGAAGTAGTAGAACGTCATCTGCGCCGTCGTGCCGATTTGCTGCAAAACCGCGTCGATGTTTTTGACAGCGGGGATTTCGACGACGAACTGCTTTTCCTGCGGGCGCGGCTGAATGACAAACTCGCTGATGCCGAGCGACGTCAGGCGCGTCTCCAAAATCTTCTGGATGGTGTCCTGGTCATAGTGAACACCGGGGGCACGTTCGGTCATGGCGCGGTAGGTGACCCGCGCCCCGCCGCGAATATCCAGGCCGTACTTGGCCGGATGGTGTCCGAGCAGCGTAAAGCTGCCGAGCTTGATGGGCCGATTGGCGACGATGAGGGCGGCGAACACGGTCATCGCTAAGATGACCAGCCCCCAGGTTTTCTGCTGCTTCAATTCTTCCTCCGCGAAGACTTCGCTTTATGGGCGTCGCCGTGAAATAAGGGTCGTGAAATAATGGCTGCGCCGAATGCGAGGGATTGAAAATCCCTCGCTAGGTGAGGCGTCCTTCGGACGAAGGAGCAGATAAGACGCAAGAGGGCGCAGCAAGCAGCGCCCCTACTTCTTCCACCCGGAGGGTGCTTCTCCTAGCGAGGGGTTTTCAACCCCTCGCATGGCTATCCCGATATTATACGGTACGCACAGGCGGCTGTCAAGGTTTCCGCGCCCGGTGCAGGGCGTCTTCCACGAGGTCCGCGCTGCGCTTGACACCCGGCTCGGCCTGCATTTCTCGGCCCAGACTACCGACATTGGCAGCGATTTCCGGCGACGCCAGCAGGCGTTTCAGCCGAGTCCGCAGGCTGTGCGCCGTGAAGTCGCCGGGCATCAGGCGCAGCCCCCAGCCTTCGCGCTGCCCGTGCGCGGCGTTCTCGAATTGGTCAAACCCACGCGGCACAATCAGCGCCGGGACACCGTAAAAGCACGCCGCCTGCGTCGTCCCCACGCCGCCCTGATGCACCACGGCATCGACTTTTGGGAACACGTCGGCATAGGGCGCATAGCGCACCGCCTGCACCCGCGAGCGGAGTGCCTCGGGGATCGGGAAATCGGCAGGAGCGCCCAGAAAAACCGCGTTCCAGTCCGTCGGCGCTATCGCCGCGAGGGCCGTCTGCCAGAACTCGCCGGGGTGGTTAACCACCGACGACCCCAGCGTAAACAAAATCGTTTGGCCTGCGCCGACCGTCACCGGCGGGGCGGGTAGGGGCGATGGCCCGTCCCAGCGGGCGTAGCCGCCGACCTGAAACCAGCGCGGCCAGTCGGCGGGGCGCGGGAAGAACGCCGGGGACCAAAGCCCCAGCGTTAAGAGGCGCGAATAGGCCCCGCCGGAAATCACGTTGGGCCGGGGCGCGACCCCCACCGCCCGGTACTCGGCGGCGGCGAGTTCGTCCATCCCGCCGAGCAGCCGGTAGCCAATCTGCCAGCCCAGCCGGGTCAGCCACGCCGGGCAGCCCTTCCACGCGACGCCCGGCGGCGGGTATACGCCCGTCTCATAAATCAGCGTCGCCGCGCTGGCGCTGACCCACGGGACGCCTGCAAGCTCGGCCACGGCAGGCGCGGCTAATTGGATCGTATGCGACAAAAACAGATCGCACTCCCGCGCCAGCGGCGTGAGCGACCGGGTGGCCGGGCCGATGGCGGGGATGAGCACCTCTTCAAAAATAATCCGTATCGGGTCGGTCGTGTGCGCGGCCAGCATTCGTTTTAAGAGGTCCGAGTCCCAGTCCGGGTCCTCGCCTGCGACGGTGGCTTCAAAGCCGAGCGCCCGCGCTTTTTCGGCAAACGACGGGCTGAGGGCGCAGTGAATGTCATGCCCGCGAGATTGAAGTTCCAGCGCCAGCGCCATAAAGGGGTTGAAGTCGCCCGAAGAGCCGAGCGTATGCACGAGGATTCTAGCCATAAGGGAAGAGTGTACCCGATAAGAGGCCCCCCCCCGCCCCTAATTCTGGGGGAACTCGACTAGGGGTGCTGCTTGCCGTGCCCTCCTGTCTTTATCCGACTCCCCCATTATTGGGGGCGGGGGGGGCCTTCTATCGGGTACAATGCCCCTACCATGACTAACGACATTCTACAAACTGCCCGGCGGCTCGCGGATGACGTATTTCGGCCCAATGCCGAGGCTGCTGACCAGGGCGATATTCACGGACAGGTCGAAACCAATGTGCGCCTGCTGGCCGATGCGGGCTACTTCGGACTGGGGATTTCCCCTGAGTTCGGCGGCTTTGGAGCCGATGACGCCACGCGCCGCGAGTACGCCGAGCTGATGGCGTCCGCCTGCGGCGTCACGGCGTTTGTGCAGCAGCAGCTCCATGCGGGCGGCGGCTTTGTGGGCGGGGCGCGGAGCGAAGAACTCAAACGCGAAAAGCTGCCGCGCTTTGCGTCGGGGCAGGAGCTGTGCGGGGTGGCGTTCTCGCACCTGCGCCGCCCCGGTCCACCCATGGTGACGGCGACGCCTACGGGCGGCGGCTGGCTGGTGTCCGGCACAGCCCCCTGGGTGACGGGGTGGGGGCTTCTGGACTCGTTTATTCTCGGCGCGGTGCGGCTTCCCGAAAACGATCATGCGTACTTCTATGTGCCCAAACACGCGGGGCAAGGGACTCTGACACCCGGTCCGCGCATTCCGCTGGCGGTGATGAACGCCTCAGACACCGTGGAAATCACGATGGACGGCTTATTTCTGCCCGACCACTACCTGCTGTCCACCCGGCCCGTTGAGGCCCTGCGCCGCTCGGACTTTTGCGGCATTTCCGGCCCGGTCTACCTGCCGCTCGGCGGGGCGCGGGGCAGCGTCCATTACCTGCGCGGGCTGGCCGAGAAGCGCGGCAAAGCGGAGTTTGCCCACGCCGCCGACGAGATTGCCCGCGAGATTGACTTGGTGCGCCGCGAAGCTCTTGCCTGGGGCGGGGCCTGCGCGGACCTGCCTGACTACAAAGAGCACGCCCTCCATGCCCGCGCCGCCGCGATTGTGCTGGCCGTCCGCGCCGCCCATGCCGCCGTCACCGCCACCGGCGGGGCCGCGCACCTGCTGTCCCAGCCTCCGCAGCGATTATTGAGAGAAGCCATTTTTTACACCACTGTCGCCCAGACGGCGGACGTCCAAATCGGCACGCTGGATATGCTCCTGTCCCCAGAATGCTGGCACGCTGACCATTAACCAAAGGAAACCATGAAAACACTGCGTCCACTTTTGCCTGTCATCTCGCTTGTGATGCTTCTTGCTGGCTACTCGCACGCCAAAACTGAGCCAGCACCGGAGAAGCAGAGTCTCGCTACTCTCGTCAACCCGCTGGTCGGGACCGACCGCAACGGCAACACGTTTCCCCATGCCGTCGCGCCGTTTGGCATGATGCAGCTTGGTCCGAACTGGGGAAACCTCGGCTACTTTTACACTGACACGAAGATGCACGGGTTCGTGGTCAACATGATGAGCGGCGCGGGCATTGGCGGCGAGGGACAGGTCCTGATGACGGCGACCACTGGCCCCGTCAAAGTGGAGCGGGCCGACACTGATTTCGCGTTTGACCATCAGCACGAAAGCGCCTCGGCGGGATACTATCAGGTCCAGATGCAGCCCTGGGGCATCAATGCCGAAATGACCACCACCACCCGCTGCGGGATGCTCAGATACACCTTCCCGGCAGGCAAATCGGCTAATATACTGCTGCCGCTTAGCTACGCCAACAGCCCCACGTTTGTCAGCCACGTCCATTATGTGGACAGCCAGACCGTCACCGGCGACGTTTCCAGCCAGGCTTTCAGCGGCAGCACAAACGGCATCCCGGTCTACTTCGTGATGAAGTTCAGCACACCCCTCCTCACTCATGGGACCTGGACGAACGGCCAGATCACAGCAGGAAGCGGCGATGCCGCGCAGACCGACCGCAAAACCGTGATTGGCTTCTATGGCAGCTATCCCGCCGCCGCCAAGCCGCGCACCGTCGAGGTGCGTATCGGGATGTCGTATGTGGACCTGAAGGGCGCGATGGCGAACCTGAATGCAGAGATGCCGAGCGGAGACTTCGCCCACTACCGCGCTTTAGCCGCGCAGGCCTGGGACAAAGAACTGAGCTTGATTGACGCTCAGGGCGGAACGATGAACCACCGGCGCATCTTCTACACCGCCCTCTACCATGCCATGATCGCGCCGACGATCTTTGACGACGTCGATGGCCGCTACACCGGATTTGACGCCAAAATCCATACCGTTTCTGCGGGCCATAAACACTACTACGCCACCTACTCCGGCTGGGACATCTACCGGAGCGAGATACCGCTGCTGGGCATTATCGAGCCGGAGCGCTGCGGGGATATGGCCCAGTCGCTGACCGAGATGGCCCAGCAGCTTGGTTACATCGACCGCTGGCCGCAGCTTAACCAGCCCGGCGTGGTAATGAACGGCGACCCACTCACGATTTGTCTGGCCCATCTGTGGAACGCGGGCATCCGCAACTTTGATATGGACACCGCCTACCAATCTATGTGGAAGCAGTCCCAGATCGGTGACCCGCACTCGCATATCGGCGTCTATCAGGGCTTTGAAGAGGAGCGGGGCGGCGTGACGCTCAACACCGACGTTTCCCCCTCCTCCGCCTTAGAGTACGATCTGTCGTTCGCGGCGCTCGGGCATCTCGCTCAGGAGCTGAACAAGCCCGAAGACGCCAATTATCTGTTTGGACGCGCTTTTCAGTACCGCGAGATGTATAACTCCGCGACCGGCTACCTTCAGGCAAGAGACACGAAGGGACAATGGGACCCCAAATTCGGCGGCTACACCGAGGGCAACAAAGACATCTATCTCTGGTTTGTGCCACACGACATTGAAGGCCTGATCAGCCTCATGGGAGGAGCGCCGACGTTCGACCGGCGGCTGGACAACTTTTTCGACAAGAAGCTCTACGACCCGACCAACGAGCCGGACTTGCAGGCTCCGTTTCTCTACGACTACATCAACCGTCCCTGGAAGACGCAGCATATCGTCGCGCAGACGGCGGATCAGGTCTTCACCGACACGCCGGGCGGCCTCGCGGGAGGCGGCAACGATGACTTGGGGACCATGTCCGCCTGGTATGTCCTGACGCAATTAGGGTTCTATCCCGTGGACCCCGGCATTCCCTACTTCGAGGTTTGCACGCCGCGCTTTGTCCGCGCCGTCATCCACCTGTCCGCGCCGCACACGGGAACGCAGTTTGTCATCTCTGCGCCCGCTGCCTCTACGCCCGCCAATGAATACATTCAGTCCGCGACCCTGAACGGGGCCGCGCTCGACAAGACCTGGTTTGCCGAGTCGCAGATATTATCCGGCGGAACGTGGAATGTTCAGGTCGGGCCGCAGCCAAACAAAAGCTGGGCGGTTTCGCCCTATGACCGGCCCTACTCGCTTTCCAGCGGCTTCACGCACTCCCCGCCAAACCCGGACCGTCAGCCGCTTATCCCAACCGGCAAAGAAAGTGCCGTCGAGTGGAACTACACCACCGATGCGCCGCCTGCGGAGTGGAACACGCCCGGCTTCGACGACTCCCACTGGAAACACGGCCCGGCGGGCTTCGGCACGGACGACGAGGGCGTGACCCCGCGCACGGCCTGGAACACGGACAACATTTGGATGCGCCGCACGGTGACGCTGCCGGCGTCGTATCAGACCCTGGAACTGACGGCCTATCACGACCAGGATTTAGATGTCTACTTCAACGGGGTCCTTGCCGCCCATGTCGCCGGATGGACGCACTCCTACGACGCGATCCCGCTGGACGCGAAGATGGCCGCCTTGCTGCATCCCGGCACAAACGTGATCGCCGTCCATGTGAGCCACGGGGGCGACGGTCGCCACTTCGCGGATATCGGCCTGTATACACTGAAATGGCCCGACAGCGAAAAATAGGTCAAGAAGTTGTGCAAAAACCAGATTGCCCCCCCGCCCCCAATAATGGGGGAGCCAGAAAAGAGGCCATTCTTCTCTGGCTCCCTCTCCTTGCTTAAGGAGAGGGCTGGGGTGAGGTTCTCTTGGCCCGCGAGGGAGCGGGAAACCTACTCCGGCGCTCCGCGCCACCCCTCCTGAAGCAAGAAGGGTTAGGAAAGAAGGGCAGGGGCAAGCACTGCCCCTACTGTCCGGTTCTTGTTCTTGTCCTGTTCCCCCAGAATTGGGGCTAGGGGGCGGGCTTGCTCAGGTACACGCGGCTGTAGTTCCATTCGTAGAACTTGCCGTCAAAGGCGGACACCGGCAGGGGCTTATTGACGCTGCCAATCTGGGTGTGCCCCCAGCCGCCGTCAAACAAAAACACCATATCTATCGGCTCGTCGCCCGTTTTACCGCCGTAGGTCCAGTGGTAATCCGTGCCGCTTTGCACTTTAACGCCGTCCACATACATGGCATAGGTGTTGTCTTTTTTATACAGCCAGGTCCAGATATGGTACTGGGAAGCATCGTAAGTTTTAATGCCCCCCTGTGCCATGCCTTTGCCCCAGTCATCGTAGTTCACGGTATCCGTACTGGGAAAAGCCACGCTGTTGACGTGCCAAAAGCGGCCCTCGTAATTGGTGTTATTATTGCCGTTGTCGTAGCCGAAGCTTTCCACCAAATCCTGTTCCGCACCCAGGGCGTGCCCGTCTGCCCATTTCCATTTGTTGCCCGCCGTCCAGAGGGCGAACCAGAAATAGGGGGGCGTCACAGAGCGCACCCGCGTCTCCCACACAATATCCTGCCCCAGCAGTGAGCCGCCGTGGGGCAGCTTCCACTGGGCCATAAACGAGCCGTTCCCGGCGTTGTGGGCCTGGGGCTTTACCTGCGTAGCCCCGTCCAGACCCGTCAGGAGCGTCTTCATGGAGTCGACATTAAACTGACGCACCGGCGGACTATCCACGCCTTCTACGGGCTGGTTTGGCAGGGCATGGGCGGCATCGGGGGCGACGGTGACCGCGCCGTAGTTGGTGCCGTTGCCGATAGTCCCAAACTGGTCATGATAGAAAAAGTTCGCGCTCATGTCGGCATAGTTTTTGATGGTTCCCTGTGTCCCAAAGTGCCAATTTTTGACCAGCACCATGCTGGGGCCGCCAATGCCAAATGACGGCTTTGGGCCTTTGGCCGGATCGGCCACCGTGCCTCCGCCAATGGTTTCAGCTGTCTTGGGCGTGGGCTTCTGGGCCGACGCACTGGCGAGAGGGCTACCGAGTAGGGCGAGAGCGGCGGCAATCGACAAAAATCGTTTTTGGTTGGCAAGCATAGCTTTTACTCCCTGATGAACTAACCTGATTATATAAGGCTTCTGCCGCGCCGTCAAGCCGCCCGGCATAATGCTTAACTTTCGGCGCTTCGGGAAATAAAAAGGCCATGAATACCACAACCACTTCTTCCCGGCCCTTTGCCGTCGTCACCGGCGCATCCAGCGGCATCGGCCTGGAGCTTGCCAAAGAGTTCGCCCGCAACGGCTTTGACCTGCTCCTCGCCGCCGAGCCTGCCTCCCTACCAGCGGCGGCCTCCGAAATCCAGTCGCTCGGCGCTAACGTTATGACCGTCGGCGGCGATCTGACCCAGGCCGCCGGTGTCGATGCTCTGTATGATGCCATCAAAGCTACCGGGCGGCCTGTCGACGCCATCGCTATCAATGCGGGCGTTGGCGTTGGCGGCGCGTTCCGGGAGACGGATTTGGACGAAGAGCTGAATATGATCAGCCTGAACGTCACGTCTACCGTGCATCTCGCCAAGCACGTTGTCCGCGACATGGCTGCACGCGGCTCCGGGCGGATTTTGTTTACGGCCAGCGTCGCAAGCCTCATGCCCGCGCCGTTCGAGGCCGTCTACGGGGCGTCTAAAGCGTTTATCTTTTCGTTCTCCGAAGCCCTGCGGAATGAGCTGAAAGACACTGGCGTCACCGTGACGGCCCTGCTGCCAGGTGTGACGGAAACAAACTTCTTCCACCGCGCCGAGATGGACGACACAATGGCCGGTCAAAGCGACAAAGACGACCCTGCCGATGTGGCGCGGGACGGCTTCGCTGCCCTGATGGCTGGCAAAGACAAGGTGATTGCAGGCAGTCTCAAAACGAAAGCGATGGGCCTTGCCACCGAGTTCCTGCCGCCCACGGTGTCGGCGGAGATGCACCGCAAGATGGCCGAACCCGGCTCGGGAAAAGAGTAGGAGACCCCCTAGCCCCCAATAATGGGGGGATCAGAAAAGAACAGATCGGTAGGGGCGCTGCTTGCTGCGCCCTCTTGTCCTGTCCTAATTATCCGGTTCCCCCATTATTGGGGGCTAGGGGGTCCGAACTTGTCAGCATAGGAGCATCTATGGATTACGTTAAACTCGGCAAAACTGGCCTGAAAGTTTCGCGCATCTGCCTCGGCTGTATGAGCTACGGCGTCTCCGAGCGGGGCAGCCATACGTGGTCGCTTTCCGAAGACGAGAGCCGCCCGTTCTTTCAGCGCTCATTAGAATTAGGCATCAACTTTTTTGACACCGCCAATGTCTATTCGGATGGCACGAGCGAGGAGATCACGGGCCGCGCTCTGCGCGACTTTGCCAAGCGCGAAGAAATCGTGCTTGCTACCAAAGTCAATGGCCGAATGCACCCGGACGCAAACGGCGCGGGGCTGTCCCGCAAGGCGATTATGACCGAGATTGATGCCAGCCTGCGCCGCCTCGGCACGGACTATGTGGACCTGTATCAGACCCACCGCTGGGACCCGGACACGCCGATTGAAGAGACGATGGAAGCGCTGCACGACGTCGTCAAAGCAGGCAAAGCCCGCTATATCGGCGCGTCATCGATGTATGCGTGGCAGTTCTGTCAGGCGCTCTATGTGGCAGACTTGCATGGCTGGACCCGCTTTGTGTCCATGCAGGACCACTACAATCTGCTGTACCGGGAAGAAGAGCGCGAAATGCTTGGTCTGTGCGCCGACCAGGGCATCGGGGTGATCCCGTGGAGTCCGCTCGCTCGCGGCAAGCTGACCCGCCCGTGGGACGCCAGCACGGAGCGGGCAGAGACGGACGAGTTCGGCAAAACCCTTTATAAATCTACGGAAGATTCTGACAAGCAGGTGGTGGAGCGCGTCGCCGCTCTCGCCGAAGCGCGGGGCCTGCCGCGTGCCCAGATTGCGCTGGCGTGGCTGCTGCATCAGTCCGCCGTGACCGCGCCGATTGTCGGCGCGACCAAGATGAGCCATCTCGAAGACGCCGTCGCGGCGCTTTCGGTGTCGCTGTCTCCCGAGGAAATCAAGTCACTGGAAGAGCCGTATGTGCCGCATCCGGTGCTTGGGTTTTCGTAAGACCCCCCGCCCCCCAATAATGGGGGAGCCAGAGTAAGAATCAGACCCGTAGAGGCAGGGCTTGCCTCTGCCCTTCCTATCCTCTCCGTATTCATCTGGCTCCCCCATTATTGGGGGCGGGGGTTCCTCTCTTTCGGGTATCATTTTTCTATGACCACCAAATCCCACTTACTTCTGCTGCTTGCTGCGCTGCCCCTGCTGCCGGCGGCGGCGCAGGCGCGGCCCCGGCGGCTGCTTGTGTTCGCGCCGTCCCGCAGCGATGCCCGCTTCCAGAAGCAGAACGCGCTTTTGGCCCGCAGCACAGCGGCGTTCGCTGACCGTGATTTGGTCCGCACCGACATCATCGGCGCGGACAAAGGCGCGGCAAGCCTGCGGGCGCGGTACAACGTGCGCGGCGGCAGCTTCCGCGTGCTGCTGATTGGCCGCGACGGCCACACCGCCTACGGCGGTCCGACGCCGGTGACGCTGAACTCAATTACGAGCCGCATTGATGCGATGCCGATGCGGCAGGACGAGATGCGGCGGGGGCGCTGATCACGATGCGACTGCGTAGACAAAAAAACGCCTCGGCGTACACCGACCCTATCAGCCAAAACATTGATGCTGTGGTTGCCATCCATGCTGTGGCCGAATCGCAGGTCAACGCCCATCAGCGCACGGTGGAGTCGCTGACGGCCTGGCTGGGGCGTCCACAGTTCTTTTACGGCATCCTGGTGGGGGCCGCGCTCTGGATGGGGGTTAATTCGTTCGCGCACCCGTTTGGGCTGTTCGAGCGGGACGACCCGCCGTTCTTCTGGATGCAGGGGGCGGTGGGTTTGGGGGCGTTTCTGCTGACCTCGGTGATTTTGATTACCCAGAACCGGCAGGGGAAGCTCGCTGAGCGGCGCGAGCAGCTTGATTTGTAGATGAGCCTGCTGACCGAGCAGCGAACGGCCAAAATTATTGACCTGCTGGAAGAGCTGCGCCGGGATATGCCTTCGGTGCGTAACCGGGTAGATGCCGAGGCCGAAGCGCTTACCAAAGTCATTGACCCGCAGGAAGTGCTGACCGCGTTTGAGGCCAAAATCGAGGAAACGCTGGCGGCAGGCGGGGCCACGGACAGCGGCACGCAGCTTGCCACCGAGCAGATGGAAGAGGCCCTTTCGGAGACGCAGGAAGAAATCACGCAGGCGCGGCGCGAAACCCTGCCCTGAGCGTTTACAGCGTGAGTGCCTACACGGTCAGTGGGATGGTGAAGTGAAACGCGCTGCCTCGGCCCGGCTCGCTTTGCACCCAGATTTTGCCGCCGTGCGCTTCCACGGCCAGCTTGCAGAAGGTCAGTCCGAGGCCCGTAGACATCTTGCGGCCCGCTTTGCGGTTTTCCACCTGCTCAAACTTCTCAAATATCCGCTCGTGTGCCTCGGGCGGGATGCCTTCGCCAGTGTCGCGGACGGAAAACCGGAGGCAGTCGTCTTCGTGCATCGCCGCCGCCGTGACCGTGCCGCCAAGCGGCGTAAACTTGATGGCATTGCCCAGCAGGTTGACCAGCGTGCGGCGCAGCTTGTCTTCATCGCCCTGAAAAGGCGCGAGATCTGTCCGGGCGTCGGCCACGAGCGACAGCGTGCCCGCCTGTGCCAGCCCGCGCACCTGCGTGAAGGCCCGCTCGATCAAAGCCGCCGCCGTCAGCGAGGATAGGTCCAGCGGAACCGTCTCCTGCTCCATCTTCTCCACGTCCAGCAAATCATTGATCATACCGAGCAAAGTCTGGCCGCCGTCGGTGGCGATGTCCAGCATCTCCGCCTGCGTTTCGTTCATGTCGCCGACCAGCGGCAGGGTTTGCAGGCCAGTCAGCAGGGACGTCAGCGGCGTCCGCAGGTCATGGACGATCATGTGCGTCAAATCATCGCGCAGGCGCTCTAGCTGCTGCAATTTACGGTAGCTTTCGGCCAGCTCTTTGGTATGGCGGGCTTCGCGGTCCCGCGCCCGCTTTTCGCGCAGGCTGGCCCCGACCCGCGCCCGGAGCAGGGTGGGGTTGAAGGGCTTCGGCAGGTAGTCCGCCGCGCCCAACTCAATGCAGCGCACGATGCTGTCCATCTGGTCCTGCGCCGAGATCATAATCACCGGGAGGCGCTGCGTTGCCGGGTCGGCTTTCAGGCGGGACAGGACTTCGTAGCCGTCCATTTCGGGCATCATCACGTCCAGCAAAATCACGTCAAACGGCTGCCCGGCCAGCACGGCCAGCGCTTCCGGGCCGCTCGCCGCCGTCACGGGCCAGTGCCCCTGCTTTTGCAGACGCCGCGCCAGAACGTCCCGGTTTTCCTCGTTGTCGTCGACAATAAGCAGCAGCCCGCCTTCCTCGCTTTCGGCCAGGATGCCCCCGCCGGACACGCCCGGCGGGGCGGGCCGCACAGCGGACAGCGTTGGGGCGGCAGTGGGCGGATTTGCGCCCAATCCCTCCGAGGTTAGCCGCTCATCGACCAGCGCCAGCAGGCGGCGGCCCGCCTCACGGATGCGCTCCACATCCGGCAGCAGGTCGGCCCGCTCGGAGCCTTCCAGCTCCTCGGCCACCATCTCGCCGTAGCCCAGCACATGACCTATCGGTGTCCGCAGGTCATGGCGCAGGTCCGCCAACGCCTCTTCGTTCACGAATTACTCGCTTTCATCAGAAGGGCTTCAATTTTTGCCAGCAGCCGGGGCAGCTCGACGGGCTTGGTGTCATAGTCGTCGCAGCCCGACGCTTCGGCTTTTTCGCGGTCGCCGGACATCGCGTGCGCGGTCAGGGCAATCACGGGAATCGTGGCCGTTTCGGGGGCGGCTTTGATGCGCCGCGTGGCCTCCCAGCCGTCCAGAACGGGGAGGCTCATGTCCATCAAAATTAGATCGGGGCAGTCGGCGGCGAGGGCAACGCCTTCCGCGCCGTCTTTTGCCAGCGCGACTTCGTAGCCTTTGCGGATTAATCGCCGCGACAGCATATCCCGGTTGTCTTCGTTGTCTTCCACCAGCAGAAGTTTAGCCACTCGTGTTTCCCCTTCGTGCCGCCACCAGCTCTTTGATCTGTCCCAGCAGCTCGCCGTGGTCCCAGGCCCCTTTTTGCAGGATGTTCTGCACCGATCCGTTCAGCCGCTGCCGGTCCTCTTCGGTGATGTCTTTGGCGGTCAGCACCACCACTGGAATATCGCGCCACGCCGGGCGCTCCCGCAGGCAGCGGGCGAACTCAAAGCCGTCCATCTCCGGCATCATCAGGTCCAGCAGGATCAAATCGGGGGCGCATGATTCCATTTGTGCCAGTGCGGCGACGCCGTTGACGGCCTCCTCCACGCCCCAGCCTTCGCGGGTCAGCATCTCGCGCATCATTTCGCGGGTGGTGTCGTCATCCTCCACCAGCAGGACCCGGCACCTGCCTTCGGCGCAGCGGAAACGTCCCAGCAGCGCGGCCAAGCGGTTCCGGTCCACGGGCTTCGTGAGATAATCCGTTGCGCCGAGCGAAAAGCCCAGATTTTTGTCGTCCACCATCGTCATCATAATGACGGGAATGTCCCGCGTCTGTTCATCGGCTTTGAGCTGCTGCAAAACCGCCCAGCCGTCCATGCCCGGCATCATGACGTCTAAGGTGATGGCAACCGGAGACAGCAGGCGGGCCAGCCGCAGGCCCTCCGCGCCGCTGTCCGCCGTTTCGGCCCGGAAGCCTTCTTTGGTCAGATACCGGCGCATCAAATCCCGAGCGTTCGGGTCGTCGTCAATCACCAGCACCACATCGACGGCCCCCGCGCTGTGCGTGTCTTCAGAGTGACCCGGCCCCGACCCTGTCTGCGCGGCCTCGGCCTGCTTCGGGTCGGCCACCACACCCGGCAGGCGCAGGGTAAACTCGGACCCTTCGCCGGGCGTGCTTTGGACAGTGCAGTCGCCGCCCATCAGGCGGCAGAACCGCCGCGTAATCGCAAGCCCCAGCCCCGTGCCGCCGTACTTGCGTGTGGTGGAAGCGTCGGCCTGCGAGAATGCCTCAAACAGCCCGGCCATCTGCTCCCCCGTCATGCCGATGCCGGTGTCGCGGACGGCAAACAGCACGTCGCCGCCGTCGCGCCGGACATCCAGCGTGATTTCTCCGCCTTCGGTGAACTTCGCAGCATTGGAAAGCAGATTGAACAAAGACTGCCGCACTTTGGTCAAATCCGCCCGCATCGCGCCGATTTCGGGCGGGCACTGAACACGGAGCACATTGCTTTTTTTGGTGATCAGCGGCTCGACCGTCGCTGCCACTTCGGCAGCCATCTCGGCAATTTGAAAATCTTCCAGATACAGGTCCATTTTGCCCGCTTCGATTTTGGATAAATCCAAAATGTCGTTGATCAACGCCAGCAGATGTTTCCCGGCCCCCTGAATCTTTTGCAGGTCGGGGACAAAGCCGTCCAGACCCTCTTCTTCGGCCTCCTCCTGAAGCATCTCCGAGTAGCCCAGAATGGCGTTCATCGGCGTCCGCAGCTCATGGCTCATGTTGGCGAGAAACTGCGACTTGGTGCGGCTCGACGCTTCGGCGGCCTCTTTGGCCCGCAGCAAATCCCGCTCAAAAGCTCGGCGCTCCTGAATATCCCGGAATGCCAGCACGACCCCGCTCAGAGCCTCCGAATCCGGCCCGCCGGTGATCGGCGCGGCCACCATTTCCACCGGGACGGCGGCGGCCCCGCCGCGTGTCAGCAGGCGCGTGTCCGGGTCGTCGCGGCTGCTTTGGAACGGCTGCCGGGTTTCCAGAACGTGCGGGACCGGCCCGCCGCCGCTGCCGCCTTCCAGTTGAAACACGCGGCTGACCGGCTCTCCGACGGCCTCCGCCTGCGTCCAGCCGGTCATCGCTTCGGCCTGCGGGTTCAGCAGCGTCACCCGCCCCTTGGCATCGGTTGCCAGCACCCCTTCGCCGAGGCTTCTCAGGACGGTAGACAGCCACACTTGCCTCTCTTCAATGACCTGTGCCTGACGCCGCGCTGTGGCTGTGGCTTCGGAAAACTCGGTGGACAGCTCCTGAAGCTGCCGCCGCGACAGCAGAGCCAGCAGTCCGCCCCCGGCCAGCGCCGCCAGCAGGGCCGTGGTCATCACGCCCCAGGCCGTGCGCCGGGCGACCTTGCTGCGGGTGACGCGCATCGCATCTTCCGTGCCGATGAAGTCGTCGAACTGAACCCGCATCGCGTCCATGAGCGTTTTGCCCTGCGGGGTAAGGTCAGTGCCCCGAGCGAAGGGCATCCGGGGGGTGACGGCGGCAATTTTGGCGCGGGCATCTTGGCCCCACTGCACGCGCAGTGTTTGTATGCGCTGAACACGTTTGGTCTGCGCGGGACTGTCCTGAACGCTTGCGGCCAGTGTGGTCAGGGCCAGATCAATCCGCGCCGTGCCGTGGGTGTAGGGCTGCAAATAGGCGGGGTCGGAAGTCAGCAGGTAGCCGCGCTTGCCGGTTTCCATATCCAGCAGCAGCTTCTGTGAAATATTGGCCTGCGCGATGATCCTGTCGCTGCGGTCCACCCAGGCAAAGACATGAAGCAGGGTGCTAATCTGCCAGATGAGCAGGCCCGACAGCACAGCCATCAGGCCCAGGGGAAGCAGGGCGGCGCGGGTGAGCAGGCGATTGAAGCGTCGTTCGCTGATAATAGGTCGCATGGTAGTATTTGTTGTACCCAGAATGCCGTGCCTGTATGCTTGACACGGCTCCCAGAGATGAGCGGTCAAACGGGGTACTATGCACGTATGACTCGCCTAAACAACCAAACTCTGTCAAGTCTGCCGCCAACCGTGCTGAGGCCAGCCTATCAGCGAGACACGCTCGCACCCGCGATTGTGCATCTGGGCGTCGGCGGCTTTCACCGCGCCCATGAGGCCGTCTACTGCGATGACCTGCTCCAGCAAAAAATAGGAGACTGGGGCATTGTCGGCGTCGGTCTGCGTCCCGAAGACCGGGCTATGCGGGACGCCCTTGTGCCGCAGGACGGCCTCTACACGCTGGTGGCCCGCGACGCGGACGGCGACACGGCGCGTGTGATTGGCTCGCTGACCCGCTATCTGTTCGCGCCCGAGCAGGATGCCGAAGTCCGGGCCGTGCTGGCCGCGCCGACCACGAAAATCGTCTCGCTGACCATCACGGAAGGCGGCTACGAGGACCCGAGCGGCCCGGCCTGGACCCACCTCGCCGCCGCACTGGAAACCCGCCGCGCTCAGGAAACGCCGCCGTTTACGGTGCTGTCCTGCGACAACTTGCAGCACAACGGCGAGGCCGCCCGCCATGCTCTGGTCGCCGCCGCTTCGGCCCGCAGCGCCGACTTGGCCGCGTGGGTAGACACCAATGTCGCGTTTCCGAATGCGATGGTGGACCGCATCACGCCGCAGACGACGGACAGTGACCGGGAATTGGTCCGCACGGAGTTCGGCATCGACGATGCCTGGCCGGTCATCTGTGAGCCGTTCCGGCAGTGGATTGTGGAAGATACGTTCCCGTCGGGCCGCCCGGAGTGGGAGGCCGCCGGAGCGCAGTTCGTGGCCGATGTTCACCCCTACGAAAGCATGAAGCTGGGCCTTTTGAACGGCAGCCATTTTGCGATGGCCTATCTCGGCTTTCTGGCCGGGTTCGAGACCGTCCCCGCCGTCATGGCCGACCCCGGTTTCCGCACGTTTATCTCGCGCCTGATGGACGACGAGGTGACGCCGCTCCTGCCGCCCGTGCCGGGCATTGATTTGACCGACTATAAAGCGACGCTTCTGCACCGGTTCGACAACCCGGCCATCAAAGACCAGATCACGCGCCTGTGTCTGGACGGCGCCCCCAAGTTCCCCAAGTACCTGCGCCCCGCGCTGGAAGCGGCGGTTGCAGCGGGCCGCCCGCGCCGCCTCTTGACGCTGGCGCTGGCCGGCTGGCTGCGCTACCTGACCGGCGAAGACGAGGCAGGCCGCGCTTACCCCATCAGCGACCCGCGCATCGGCGAGCTTCAGCCCCTCGCCCGCGCAGGCCGCACCGACCCGCGCCCGCTGCTGGCCGTAACGGACCTATTTGGTGACCTCGGCCAAGCATCGGACCTGGTGCGTGACCTGACGGCTGATTTGGAGAGCCTCTACGAGCGCGGCGCCCAGGCGACGCTTTCTCGCAGGCTTGCGGGCTAGGGAGCCTTCTTCGGCTCCCGCAGCAGACCGGAGAGCTTGTCAATGGTGTCGTCCAAATGCTCCGGCGGCCCGCCGGTGACGAGGTCAAAGACCAGATGACCGGGATCGTTCGGGCCAGGCTTGGCGCTGTCATCGGTGAGAACCGTGGACAAAAAGGCCGCATCGGTGGGGCGGGCAAGGCTGTAAGGCAGGCAGGGAATTGTGTCAGAGGACGGCTTGAAGGCTTCGATTTGATCGACACTCACCGGCTTTGGCGGCGTCGGGGTCTTCCAGGGGCTGAACCAGAGACCGAGATTTGGCTCACGAATAGCCAGCGGCAGGGCCGGGGCGGACGCACGGGCGGCGAGAAAGCACTGCGCCAGCAGGCTCCGGTCGGCAAGCACCAGCCCTTTGCTCCAAACGGAGTATCTGCCGTGCGGGGGATGTGCGGGGAACGTTGGAATGTCGGCGCGGACCATGAAGTCCGCGCTGCCTTTTTCGGAGGCAAATACCATTCGGGACAGCGGCCCCAGGTCAATCGGGTCAAGGTGGTAGGCACGCAGAAACGCCAGGCGGTTGGCGGGCAGAAAGCCCAGGTCATCGCCGTCCGGGTAGCTGTGCGCTTCCAGTGTGCCGGGCGGCGTGGTGTCCTGAAAGGCCAGTCCGGCCAGCCCTTTCGTTCCGGCCAGAACGCGCACCAGCGCAGGCAGGAGGCGGCGCACGGCAGGGTCAGTGGGGCTGACCCAGCTTTCGCCCCGGTGCTGCTCGTGGGCAAATGCTTTCGGCGAGTCTGGGAACCCCACCAGTGGAGGCTGACGCCGGGCGGCGGCATCCGCCGCCTCGCCCAGCACCGTCAAATCTTCGGCATAGCCGACGGGCCACGGGGACGGGTGCAAGCTCTCGCCATCCTTGCGCCAGCAGAAGGTATCGATGACGGCATAGACGGGGATGCCGAGGGGTTGTGCGGTGTCAATCGCCGCTTGCAGCACCCCGGCGGCCTCGGGCGACGCAGGCGGCAGGAGGTCGTTCGGGAAGTACGTTTTGCCGCCCGTAAAGACGTCTATCATCAGGAACGGAAAGCCCTGATGCGCCATCTGCGTCACAACCAGACGGGCCTCAGCGGCAGTCTGAGGCGCACACAGCAGCCCCCGGTATTTACGCGGCAGCACCAAACTGTGCGCGGCGACCGGCGCGGCAGGCGTCTCCTCGCCGGCGGGCACATCATATTTATTGTTTAGCGGAACCAGCCCGTAGTTCGGCAGCTCCAACGCCATCTCTACCGAGAATGTAACGCTGACGGGCGTGTTCGGCTTCACCATTTTCCCAACCGCCCGCAGGGAGTTGTTGTAGTCTTCGTCACCTCCTGCCGTGGGGTCCGGGTTCATCCCATCCCGCAGCCCGGCTTGCAGGGGAGCAGGCAGGCTTTTCCAGAGGACGTGCCCCGAGTTGCCGCCCGGCTCTTCGGGAAATGTGGTCATTTGGTCAGCGGACAGAGCGCCGTTGTCACCGGGGGCAAAGGGAAGGGATTGCAGCCAGTGGCCTGCCTTCAGACGTGCGCCTGCCGCGCTGTCCGCCTCGCTTAAGTGGCGGCTCCAGGCCAGCGCCGCTTCCTGCAAGGCGGCGCAGCGGCTGCCCAGCCCTTGTACGTCGTCGGTCAGCACATACGCCGGTCCGACCTGCCGCCAGGTCCCGCAGACGCACAGGGCCAGCGCCCGCATCACTTCCCCCACCGCTTGCGGCCTGGTGAAATCCCCCGCCACCGTCAGCAGCAGCGGCTCATACCGCGCATCAGCATACAGTTCCAGCCCCGTCGCCCGGCCCAGCCCGGCTACCAGTTCGCCCACGGTTTTCGGTTCGGCCAGCGTCAGCGTGTGTTCCAGCGCGGGCTTCGTCCACGAAATATCGCCCCGCTTGGCATCGTTCGGCACTTCGGCCCGAACCGTGTCTTGAAACAGCTTGTCGTGGGTGTAGGGCTGGGTCCAGATGTTGCTTAAAAAGTATCCCTTTTTGTCATTAAAGCCGCCGTTCGGGTAGTCCACATCAATCGTCTCATTGTCGGGCGTGTCGAGATTATACTGGGGAAGCAGAAACGCCTTCAGACGAGCCGTAGTCAGTGTTCCGTCCGGCGCAACGACAATCTGGGCGTCGAACGCCTTCTGTTCGCGCTCCGCCTTAGCTTTTTCCTGAGCCGAGACAGGCCGGGGGTCGAGCAGGAAACGGAACATCAACGGAGGCAGGTCTGCCGTCTTTGGCACAAGCGTGAGCGGCTGCGGCAGAATTGCAGATAAAAGCGCCTGCTGATCCGGGGTCAACTCGGCCCAGGCCAGACCGCCCGCGCCGAGGCGCTGCATCTGCGTGTCCGTCAGCGACCCCAGCAGGTAGGGAAGGGGACGCTGACCGGCCAGCACGGACACTGGAAACGGCGTCGCCGCCGGGTCCGGGTTCAGCAGGGTCATCGTCGGCGGGGCAAGCGCAAAGACATGGCCGAAGACGCGGCCCGTGCGCCCGTACTCGACGGCTAAAGAACTTGGCGTCTCCGGGACGCCCTCGGGAAGCGCCTCCTGCCCCACCTTTGCCAGTTCTTCAGGCGTGAGCGGCACAACCTCTGCGGCGTCCACACTCAGCACCGTCGTTCCCGGCAGCACGGACCCGGTGGGAAGCGTTTTCAGGGCGTCGGTCAGCGTCACCGGCGCGGGGGCTTTAGGCGGGGTCGGCGGGGCCTGTGCCAATAGTCGCGGGGCGAGGAAAAGAAGTGTGACCGGCAGGAGCCAATGGTGTTTGTTCATAGCGTTACTTCGTGCCTCGGAGCTGTGCGGCGAGCTTGTCTACCGTGTCGCTCAGATGTTCCGGGGAGCCGCCGGTGGCGAGGTCGAAAACGACGCCCCCGGTGCGGTGCCCTTCCTTCTGCTGTGCGGCGGTGCGTGCATCCCGCAGGAACTTGTCAGGGTGGACCTGATCGTCTCCGGTGTAGCCAATCGTCCAAAGGCTCTCGCTGCCAATCGCTAAAATGGGAGGGCCATCCTCCGCAATCACGCCCAGAGTAGTCTTTTGTGTGGGGGTACGCCAGAAGTCAAAGCGATTTCCCAAAAAGCCCTCGCGCCGCCGCAGGGGCAGCAGCGGCGCGACGGCGTGCGCGGCGTTCCAGCAGTCTGCCAGCAGAGACGTGTCGGCGTCGGCACGGTACTTAGACCAGGCCGCTTTGCTTTCTGACGAAGATTCAAAGCCCGTCACAGCCACAGTGTAATTCCCAAAAAAGTCTTCCGTGCTGACAAACACGCTCACGAGGTCATATTGGGACAGGTCTATCGGGTCCTGATGCACCCGGCGCAGGTAGGCCAGACGGTTCTCCGGGGTGTACCCGAGGCTGATGCCGTCGCTGTCAAACTCCTGCTTTGTGTAGCCCGGTGGCGTGGCGTTTTGAAAGATCAGACCGGCCAAACCCGGTGAGGTTGCCAGAGTCCGCACCAGCGACGGCAGCGCGGTCCGCACACGCGGGTCTAGCGGGCTGACCCAGCCGCGCCCGCCTTCTTCGGTCAGGAGATGGTTCGGGTGGTCGTACTCGGTAGAAAAACTGCCGGCGTCGAAGCGCCGCTGAATGACCTGCTCCGGCGTCTCTCCGGTCAAGGTCAAATCTTCGCCGTAGCCGGTCGGCCAGGGGAGCGGGTGGGGGCTACGGCCATCCTTGCGCCAGCAGAGCGTGTCTACAACAGCATACACAGCCAGATGCAGCGGCTTGGCGGCATCGAGAGCCGCTTGCAGAACGCTTCCCGCGTCTTTGGAATCAGGTGGCAGGGCGGTGTTGGGGAAGTACGTTCGCCCGTTGGTGAAGACGTCAATCAGGAGCGCGTTCAGGCCCATCTTTGGAAGCTGCGCGACGACGGCGCGGGCTTCTTCGGGGGTCTTCGGCGCACACAGCAGGCCCCGCAAGGCTTGCGGAAACACCAGCGGGCCGACCGGGCTTGCCTGGTCCGTGTCTGCCGCCTTTTTGCCTTCGGTGTCTGGTTTGGTGTCGGGCTTGGGCGACTGCACGGAATAGGGGGACAGCAGCATCACGCCGGTGTCCGGCAGCTCGACGCCGAGGCGAATATTCAGGGTCGTATCCACGGGCGAGTCCGGCTTCACCGAGGCGGCGGCGGCTTTCATCGACTCTCCCATTTTAACGAACTCGGGCATTATGGCCGGGGCGTCGTCGCCGTAATGCTCGAAATGGTTACGCAGATAGTCCTGCAAATCAGGCGGCAGGGACCCCCAGGGGAGGCGGCCCTTGTTGCTGCCGTCCTGCTTCTGAACGGCGTCAATCAGCTTCGGCGATAGCGTTCCGAGGTCGCCGGGGGCGAACGAAAGCTGATGTATCCAGTCCAGCGTTTGCAGATGCTGCCCGGCACTTTTTCCCGCTTCCGTCAGCCGGTTCGCCCAGATTTGACCGATTTCAGACAAAAACTGCTGACGTGCCCCCAGCCCTTGCACATCGTCAGTCAGCACATAAGCCGGGCCGACCTGCCGCCAGGTTCCGCAGACGCACAGCGCGAGCGCCTGCATCGTCTCCCCCGCCGTTTGCGGCTTGGCCGCATCCCCGGCGAGTGCCAGCGTCAGCGGTTCATAGCGGGTATCGGCGTATAGCTCTAAATGCGTGGCTTTGCCGAGGCGTGTGACCAGCTCTCCCACGGTTTTGGCCCCTGAAAGCGTGATCGTGGCCCCCAAATCCTTCCGGTTCCAGAATATATCACCCGCTTTGGGCGTGTTGGGAACATCGGCCCGCAGGGTTGGCTCCAGGGCTTTGCCCCGTGCCTCCGTGTTCCTGTAGCCGCCGAACGGCAGCGCGTAGGCCCCAGTCGTTTCGAGCGTGTCGCTGGTGTCGCCAATGCCAAACCCCGACGGGGCATTGACATAAAAATGGGCGGTGAGATAGGCGTGCAGCCGCAGTGAGTCGTACAGCGCCTCACCGCTGATATGTTTGGTCTGCGCGTCGAACGCATCCCGCGCCGCGTCTCGCTGCGCGTCCGTTCCCTCGCCGCGCTTTAGCAACTTGGCGGAAATGGGAACGATGTCCAGCGGCTCCGGCAGCAGGGCACGTATCAGGCTTTGCTGGTCGACGGTCATATCTGCCCAAGCCAGCCCCGCCCCGGCGACCTGCTTGAGCTGCGCTGGGGTCAGCGTTCCCAGCAGATAGGTCTCCGGGTGCTGCCCGGCCAGAACGCCGAGCGGCAAGCTAGCGAGGTCGGGGTCGGTGTTCAGAACCGTCATCGTCGGCGGGGCAAGCGCAAAGACATGGCCGAAGACGCGGCCCGTGCGCCCGTACTCGACGGCCAGCGACGACGGCGTCTCCGGCACACCTTCGGGAAGTGCCTCCTGCCCCGCCTTCGCCAGCTCTTCGGGCGTGAGCGGCACAACCTCTGCGGCGTCCACGCTCAGCACCACGGTTCCCGGCAGGACAGACCCGGCGGAAAGCGTCCGCAGGGCGTCGGTCAGCGTCACCGGTGCAGGGGCTTTGGGCGCGGGCGGCACGGCCTGCGCGTGAAGGCGCGGGGCCAGAAAAAGAAGCGTAACAGGCAGCAGCCAGCGGCGTGTGTTCATACTGTTATTGTAAAGCAGAAAGGGGCAAGTGTCAATGGCAAACCCTAACGTATCCCCGTAAATCTGCCAATAACAAAAACAGTGTTTTTACGAGAGATTGAACGGGAGATTGAAGTATGAGCGTTGTACTGCCGACCGGCACGCGCCGCAAAGAACTCGGGCATCTGCTGGTGTCAGGCGGGGTGCTGACCCCGGAACAGCTTCGGACGGCGCTGGCCCGGCAGGAGCAGACCGGGCGGGCACTCGGGCAGGTTGTGATTGACCTCGGCCTGGCGGGCGAGGAAGATGTCACCCGCGCCCGCGCCAAACAGGTGGATGCGGCCTATGTGTGCCTCGATGACCTGGTGGTGGATAAAAGCGTCCTGCCGCTGATTTCGGCGGCGGTGGCGCACAAGTATCAGCTTCTGCCGGTGGCGAAGACGCCCGACGGGACGCTCAAAATCGTGGTCGCGGCGTGGAATGCGCGGATTATGGAAGTGGCCCAGAAGATCGCCTCGGCG
Source organism: Capsulimonadaceae bacterium (assembly GCA_965277455.1). Lineage (GTDB taxonomy): Bacteria > Armatimonadota > Armatimonadia > Armatimonadales > Capsulimonadaceae > JANXMY01. The sequence continues at coordinate 53,136 of OZ255823.1, forward strand.
CACCGCCTGCGGGTTGCTCCCGCGCTGGCCTCGGAAGGGGCGCTCCGGGCCGCGCTGACCCAGTTTTACGGCGAGTCGCCGGTCTCCGCGCCCGCTGTCGTGTCTGCTGTGCCTGCCGTGGTCCCGGCAGTCAGCAGCACAGGCACACTGGACAAGCGGGCCTCAGACGTGTTCGCCCGTGCGCCCCTTGCGGGCTTTGCCCTGCCGGCGCTTGCCGAAGGGGCGGCCCCGGATGCTCTGGACACGATGGGGGTGGACCAGCCGGTCGTCATTCAGTTTATCTCGCGCATTCTGCTGGAAGCCATCGCCTGCGGGGCCAGCGACATCCACTTTGAGCCGCGCCGGGATGCTCTCGAAGTGCGCCTTCGGCAGGACGGGACCCTGCGTTCGGTGGACACCGTCCCTGCCGCGTTTCAGCTTGCCTGTGCGTCGCGCCTGAAAATCATGGCGGAGATGAACATTGCCGAGCGGCGGCTGCCGCAGGACGGGCGCATCTCGGTGACTCTGGAAGGCCGCGTGGTGGATATGCGCGTCTCGTCGCTGCCCACGCAGTACGGCGAGTCATTAGTGCTTCGCATCCTGGACAAGAACGGCGTCCGCCCTGAACTCAGTCAGCTTGGCCTGTCGCCGCGCAACCTGCAGCTATTCAGCAGCCTGATTACCAAGCCGCACGGTATTTTTCTGGTCACGGGGCCGACGGGGTCGGGCAAGACAACGACGCTCTATTCGGCCATTCAGCAAATCCATTCGCCCGATGTCAATATCATCACAGTTGAGGACCCCATAGAGTATGAGCTGGACGGCATCCGGCAGTCCAATGTCAACGAAAAAGCGGGCCTGACCTTTGCCCGGCAGCTTCGGGCCATTCTGCGTCAGGACCCGGATATTATTTATGTCGGCGAAATCCGCGATCAGGAAACCGCCGAAATCGCCTTCCGGGCCGCGCTCACCGGCCACATGGTGTTCTCCACGCTCCACTGCAACGATGCCGCCGGGGCGATCACGCGGCTTCTCAATATGGGGGTTGACCCGTTCTTAGTCGCGTCTTCGGTCGTCGGCATCCTGGCCCAGCGTTTGGTCCGCAAAGTCTGCGCCAAATGCGCCCGGCCTACGGTTCCCACCGGCTCGGAGCTGATTGCGTTTGGCGTGGACACCGACGCCCCCGAATACCACGCCGCCAACTTCCGGGAAGGCGCGGGCTGCGAGGTCTGCGGCGGGACCGGCTACAAAGGCCGCCACAGTGTTCAGGAGTTTCTGGTCATGGACGACACCCTGCGCGGCATGGTGCTGGCCCACGAACCGTCGAACCGCATTCGTCAGACGGCCACTGAGCGCGGCATGATTCCCATGCGCCGCGACGCCGCCCTGAAAGTGATGAGCGGTCTTACAACGTTTGACGAGGCCCAAAAGCGTGTCTATGTGGAGGAAACGGGCGAAGAGTAGAGGCGCTGCTTGCTGCGCCCTTCTGATCGCCGGGTTTTCAACCGCCCGCCTCACCGGGTATACTCTTCTCTGTGTCTACCCAAACTCAACCTCAAACACTGACGCCGCCGAGCCTGACGCTGGTAACAGGCCGCGCCCTGTACCGGCCCCGTGCCGACAAAAGCGACCCGCTTTCACTCGTGGAAGCCGCCGTCGCGGGCGGCGTGGGCATTGTGCAGCTCCGCGCCCTGCCCACTAATTCCAGTGACGAGCTCGCTCTGTTCGCTGTTGCCCTGCGCCTGCGGGAGTTGACGGCAGGACGCGCTCAGTTTATCGTCACCGGCGACTTGGAGCTAGCCGAAAAGTGCGAGGCCGACGGCGTCCTGCTGACTGAGCAGGAATACAAGCCCGACGCCGCCCGGAACTTTTTGCGTGCCCCCGGCGGCGGCCTGGTTGGCTCGTTTGCCCGAACTGTCCCCGGCGCGGCGCGGGCCGAGCGCGGCGGCGCGGATTATGTGCAGGTCGGCCCGGCGCTCGACGCCGCCGCGCCGGGCGAGGGGCTGGCCCTCCTGCGAAAAATCAAGGACGCCGTGCAGGTTCCCGTAATCGCTTTTGGCGGCATCAAAACTGCCGCCGACGTCGCCGACTGCCTCCGCGCCGGGGCGGACGGCGTCGCCGTGACCGATGCCGTCACCGCCGCCGAGGACCCGCTGGCCGCCGCCGCCGCTCTGCGTGCCGCAATGGACGCCGCCTGGCGGGCATTGCACGCCGGCGAATAACACGCGAAAACCCTGTTTTCTTCCCCCTTCGCCTTGACGCCGCCTCTGACTCTGTGTTATGCTATGCCCAAGCTCAGTTTGAGCCGCCTGAGAGGCTGACTTTTTTCTATGCGTACTCTTCCATTACTATTCACGCTCACCGCCGCCGCCGCGTTTCTGGCCGCGCCGGGAGCGGCGTCGGCCAAACACAGCAAGCATCCGTCGCCCGAAGCGCGGGCTAAAGTAAAAGCGAAAGCCGGGCACTTGAAGCGGCTGGCCGTCTTGCAGCAAAAAGCGATGTCGGCGCACCGCGTCAATCTCAAACACCTGCCCCGCGCCGAGCGTCAGGCTGAAAAGCGGCATGACCGCCTGTGGGAGCGCAAGTACACGGCTAAAGTCGCGGCGACAACACACGCCGAGGCCGTCAGGCAGAACAAAGCCGCCCGGCAAAACAAAGCCACCCGACTGGCGAAAGCGGTTCATCGGCACCACGCGGCACAAGTCGCGGCGGCCCCCGCACGCAAGCAAACAAGAAAAACAGCGGCAGGTCATGCCCGGCGGCTGGCCGCTTTGCAGGCGGCGCAGGAAGCGTCCGCCCGCAAAGATTTAGCCCTGCGGACGGCGCACGCCCGGAATCTCACTGCCTCGGCGGACGCGCATCAGCGAAATGTGGCGCAGAATGCCGCCCGGCGGCAGGCACTCCATGCCTGGAAACAGGTCAAGTGGCAGAAGCAGTACCGCGCCCATCTGCAAAACCTGAAAGCGACGCAGAATGCCCGCGCCGCCGCCGCCCGCTCGCACGAGGTCGCCCTGCACGGCGACGGCAGCGGGGGCAAAAGCATCCGCTTCTGGCAGACGGCGGCGGCAGGCGTACCGGTCAAAGTCATCTCGGTGGATTTGAACGACCCGGATGTCAAAGTCTCGGCGGTCATGGCCCGGCACGGCAGCGGGACGTCGGAGCCGTTCCGGCAGATGATTGAGCGGTCTCAGCCCAATGTCGCCGTCACCGGAACGTTCTTCTCGCTGGACAATTTGCAGCCGGTCGGGGACATCGTCATCGACGGCAGCCTGATCCACTTCGGCGGCATGGGCACGGCGCTGTGCATCACGCCGGACAATCAGGCGCAGATGGTGACGTGTCAATGGGGGCGGCATCACGACTGGTCCCCCTATGATTTCGTGGTCGCTTGCGGCCCGCGCCTGTTGCAGCGGGGCCGGGTGGTGCTGAACCCGCACGCCGAGCGGTTCCGCGATGCCCATATGCTGTCGCCAAACTCGCGTATCGCCGTCGGTATCACACGCGGCAACACACTCTTTTTCGTGATGACCCATCAGCCTATTTACCTGGGCAAGCTGGCCCGCGTCATGCAGGCCCTGGGCGCGAAAGAGGCCATGAACCTCGATGCCGGAACCAGCACCGGGTTCTATTACAACGGCGCGACGCTGGCAAAGCCGGGCCGCAAGCTGACCAACATGATTGTGGTTTATGGCCGCCGCTCCCGCTACGAGCGGGCGCTGAACCAGCTTGTCCCGGCGGCTTACCACAAGCGCGTCTCGCAGGCGGACAAGCCTTGACGGCGTCTGCCCTGCCGCCGCGCCTGTGGGCCGAAATAAACGGCGCGGCCCTGGCGTCCAACATCGCCTTCCTGCGGCATCGCTTCGGCCCCGCCCGCGTCATGGCCGTGGTTAAAGCCAACGCCTACGGCCACGACGTCGCACTGATTGCTCCGCTTTGCGCTGACGCCGGGCTGACCGACTTCGGCGTCGCCACCCCCGCCGAGGGCGTCGCCCTGCGCCCGCTCCTTCCGGCGGACGCGACCATTTTCCTGCTGGGCCCCGCGTTCCCCGCCGAAGCCGCCGCCATTGTGGAGGCGGGCCTGACGCCGCTTCTTTCCAGCCTTGCGCTGGCCGAGGCTTTGTCGGAAGCCGCGCTCCTGTCGGGCCGCGTCCTGGACGTTCACCTCGACTTAGACACCGGCATTGGCCGTGCGGGCGTCCCCCTGCCCGATGCCCTTTCTGTGCTGCTTACTTTGAACCACCTGCCTGGCCTGCGTGTCACCGGCCTTGCCACGCACTTTGCCTCCGCCGATGAAGACCCCGCCGATGCCCACCGTCAGCACGCGCTCTTCCAGGACTTCCTGACCACGCTCGGCCCCCGCGCCGACACGCTGCTAGTCCACGCCGCTAACTCCCCTGCTGCGCTGAACCTGCCTCTCGCCGTTCACCACACGCTTCTGCGCCCCGGCCTGCTGCTGTACGGCATCGAGCCGGAACCGGGGCAGTTCGGGCGCGACGATTTAGACTTAACGCCTGTCCTGTCGCTCAAAACCCGCGTCACGCTTTGCCGCACCCTGCCCGTCGGGGCGACGATTTCCTATGGCCGCACCTACACCGTCCCCCCCGGCGGCGGGGTGTATGCGACGCTCGGTGTCGGCTACGGCGACGGCTGGCCCCGCCGCTTCTCTAACTCTAGCTGCGTGCTTCTGCGCGGTCACCGCGCCCCCATCTGTGGCCGTGTCTGCATGGACCAGACCGTGGTCGATGTGTCCCATATCCCCGGCGTCCAGATCGGTGACTCTGCCACGCTGATTGGCGAAGACGGCGGCGAAACCCTCACCGCAGGCGGCCTCGCCGCCGCGTTAGAGACCACGCCGCATGAGATTACCACTGCCCTGACCGCCCGCGTCGTGCGCGTGCGGGTGTAGGGGCGCTGCTTGCTGCGCCCTCTTATCCTAATCTGGCTCTTCCCGTCTGCACGCTTCCGGGCACAAGGGCAGGTACAATCACTCTATGACTTACGACCCCGCCCCTCTGCAAACGCTCACCCTCGATGGGCGGACCGTCCACTGCCACGTCCTCGACGCCGCGCCGCCATCGCCCCACACCACGCCCGTTGGCCTGCCGATTATTCTGCTGCATGGTCTGGGCTGCTCCTCGGATGCCTGGGGACCGACCGTGGCGACCCTGCGGGATCGGCATCTCGACCACGCCGTTTATATCCCCGATATGCCCGGCTTCGGCTGTTCGGAAGGGCCGCCGCACGCCCTCAGCATGGAAGATCTGGCGGACTGGGTCGTGCGCCTGATGGACCTTTTCGGCGTCACGCGGGCGCATCTGGCGGGCAACTCGATGGGCTGTCAGGTGGCGCTGGCGCTGGCGCATCAGCACCCGGACCGGGTGGGGGGCATGGTATTGGTGGGGGCCACCGTCGGCGGCGAGCCGGTCAGCTTTGGCCGCTACGCCGTCGGCCTTCTGCGCGACGGCTGGCGCGAGCCGCCGAACTACAACCTGGCTCTGACCCGGATGTATGCCCAGATGGGCGTCGTCCGCTACCTCGCCACCACCCGCAAGATGCTCCAAAACGAGCCGCTGCACTATGCCCACGCGATTGCCGCCCCGGTGCTGGTCGTGCGCGGCGAGTTCGACGGCATCATCCCCGACCGCGCCGCCCGCGAGCTGGCCGCCGCCCTGCCGCACGGCCAGTTCCGCCGCCTCGACGGAACCGCCCACGCCCTGATGTTCAGCCGCCCCCGCGAGTTCACCGAAACCGCCCTCCCGTTCTGGGCGAATGCGGCAGGGGTAGACACCAAATAGCAGAACACTATGAAAACCAGCGCAGATCACCCCCAAACTGCTGACTTTGACGCCAAAATTGCGGAATGCCAGGAAGTCTTGCGGCAGGAGCCACACTCCCCCGAAGCCCACTTTACTCTGGCGTCCGCCTACTTCAAAGCGGGTCGATTTCGAGAAGCCCTCCCAGAATATCAGGCCGCTGTGGAGCTTGAACCTCTCAACGCCGACTGGCATCAAGACCTTGCGTTTACCTATGTGGAACTGGGCGAGACAGACAATGCTGCTGCGGCCTTTCTTGAGGCACTTCGGCTCTCGCCCACTCTGCTCCTCGCCAACTATGGCTACGGCAACATCCTGATGGGGCGGGGCCAGCCTGAAGAAGCGATCCGCTACTATCAGAAGGCGCTGGAAGAAAAGCCAGACTACATCAACGCGCTTCATAACCTCGGCCTCGCGTATGCCCGCTTGAAAGACTTCGACCCGGCGATTGCCCGGTATCGTGAGTGTCTGCGCCTGGCTCCCCACTACGACAAACCATATCTCAATTTGGCGAAGATTTTTCGCCAGCAGGAGCGTTGGGCGGAAGCCATCGCTGAATGCCATCTCTATCTGGCAATCAAGCCGGAGTCTGCTGAGGCGCATCTTGAGTTGAGCTGCTGTCATCTCGAGTTAGAGCAATGGAAACAGGTGGAACGCCACAGCCGCGAGGCAATTCGTCTCAAATCTGATCACGGTTACCTTGCTTACCTCAATCTGGGTGTCGCTCTCAGCAGAAAGGGGCGCCGCAAGGCGGCGCTTGATGCCTGCGAGGAAGCTGTCCGACTAAATCCCAGGAGCAGTGTTGCTCGGAGTAATCTTTCCATCGAACTGGAAAAGTCTGGTCAGCAGAAACGTGTGGAGGAAGAATGCCGGGCAATCCTTGCGCTGAAACCGGACGATATTCGCGCACATTACAATCTCGGCGAACTCTGCCGAAAGCAGGGAAGATTGGAAGAAGCTCAGGCGGAGTATGAAGCCGCGCTTCAAACCAATCCAAACCATTTTAACGCCTGTGTGAATCTATGCGTGGTCAGCAGACTGCGAGGAGCCACCGAATGGGAAGTTATCTATGCCCGCCGTGCTGTCGCTTTGGACGGAAAAAGCGCGTTAGCCCACTATAATCTTGGGAACGCGCTTAGTTCCAAAGAAAAAGAAGAAGCGACGGCTGAACTGAGAGAAGCTCTGCGGCTGAACCCAAGTTATGCTGAGGCCCATTATGTTCTTGGCTTGATACTGAGCCGGGGAGATCAGCCCTGGGAGGGACTGAAGGAGTTTGGACACACCCTGCGCCTCAAACCGGGGCATCGCAAGGCATGGCGGGCAGTTAGACGCTCTCTGCTTTCTCAGTTTTCAAGCAAACCCCACGCCCACTGACCTTTGTTTATGCTGTGTGGGAGTATAATAGCTGCTATGGAAGAATTTGATATTGCCGTCATCGGCGCGGGGTCGGCGGGGCCGAAGGCGGCGCGGACGGCGGCGGCGGGCGGGGCGCGGGTGGTCATCTTTGAGGAGGAGCTGATTGGCGGCGAGTGTCTATACACGGGTTGCGTGCCCTCCAAAGCTCTCATCCATTCGGCGACCCTGTGGGACCGGATGCGCCGGGCTTCCGAGTTTGGTCTGCCCGCGTTTACCGGTGGACAAGTAGACTTCGGGGCCGTGATGCGGCACGCCCGGCAGACGATAGAAGCCGTCGGCGGGGACCCTCACGCGGACCCGTTTGCCCGCCGGGGCATTCGGACCGTCACCGAGCGGGCGCGGTTTGTGGACGCGCATACGCTCGAAACTGCCAAAACGAACACGCGCTTTCGGGCCGCGCAGACCATTCTCTGCACCGGCTCCCTTCCCGCCGTGCCGCCCATTCCCGGTCTGGAAGAAGCGGGCTATGATACCAACCGCACCGTCTTTGACTGGACTTTTCTGCCGCCGCGTGTTATTATTCTCGGAGGCGGGGCCATCGGCTGTGAGCTGGGGCAGGTCTTCCGGCGCTTCGGCGCGGAAGTCACCATCCTGCACAACGGGGCGCGAATACTCGCCCGCGATGATGCCGACGCCGCCCAGGTCTTGCAGGATCAGCTTGTTGCCGAAGGCATTCGCATTGTCACCCACGCCAAAGCGCACCAAGTCACCCGGCGGGGCACTGAAAAAGTGTTCCACATGGAAGACGGCGAGGAGATTGTCGCCGACGCAATCCTCGTCGCCGCAGGCCGCAAAAGCAATGTCGGTGGTCTGAACCTCGCCGCCGCCGGGGTGCAGTGCGACGACAGCGGGCGACTGCATACGGACAAGCATCTGCGGACCAATGCCCCGAACATCTGGGCGGCGGGGGACATGACTTCCGAGTTCAAGTTCACCCATGTCGCGTCGTATGAAGGCGGCATCGCCGGGACCAATGCCCTGGCTGCTTTGCACGGCGAGCCGCCGCCGCTGTCTGCCGACTACCGGGTTATCCCCCGTGTCACCTACACCGACCCCGAAGTGGCAAGCGTTGGCCTGACCCCGGCGCTCGCCCGGCTGTCGCACCCGGCGGACGATATTGAAGTGGCCCGCTTTCCGTTCGCTGATCTAGACAAAGCCATTATTCTCGGCGACACGCAGGGCTTCGTGCAGATCGTGTCCCTGCCGGACGGGACCATTCTGGGCGGTCAAATCGCCGGGGCTTACGCGGGCGCACTCATCAACGAGCTGTGCCTCGCCATGCACGCCCGCCTGCCGGTCTGGGAGATTGCCCGCACCATGCACGCCTACCCGACCCTGCCCGAAGCCGTCGAAGCCGCCGCCCTGTCCAGCACCCGCACAGGCACTTATGACCTCCTAGCCCCCAATCATGGGGGAACCGGATAAAGAACTGGAAGAAGGGCGCAGCAAGCAGCGCCCCTACTCTGGCTCCCCAGAATTGGGGCGGGGGGGCCACTTATCTTAATCGCACCAGGAGAACGCCCTTATGGCAAGCCGCATCACTATCTATGGAAACCCTTCCCAGCCCGATGTCCGCCGCCTGCGCCGCGAGATGAACGTGCTGACGTTAGAGTACACAATGCTCGACCCGCGCAAAGACGACCGCGCCGCGAAACGCCTCCACGCCGCCCTCGGCGACTCCGTCACCCTGCCACTCGTGGAAGTGCTGCGGGCCGATGACTTGGGCAGCGTCTTCCTGACCAACCCCGACGAGCCGACCCTGCGCCAGTGCCTGCAATCCGAAAACATCCTGTCCATCACCGCCTACTGGGTGTGAAGCCTACGCCCACCGTCCGGGTCTAACACAGCCAAAGGAGAGGTTGCTATGTCTATCCCGCGTTCCCTTCGCCCGGTTCTGATGGCCCTCGCCGCCGGATGCGCCCCGCTGACACTGGCTTTGGCCCTGCCTGGTCAGCCCGCGCCTTCCTCAAAAACTGATACGGACAGCCCGCGTGCCGTCGCGGAGGCGCTGGATGCTATCGTTCAGCCCCGGTTTCTGGATGACCAAGCTGGGGTCTTTGGTACAGGCCGCGTTGTTTCTCCCGTGCGCGGACACTTTGAAACAACTTATTTTGAGCCAAAAACGCCTGCCGAAACAGCACTCTGGGAGGCGGCCAATCAGGCCAAGTTTCCCTATATGATGGGCTTTTTACACTGCGCCCATGTTCCGGGTCGCTTCACCGATCAGCAGCCTCCACCAGACTTATTGAGTACAGGGTTTAGCACAAGTTTCTCTGCCCCAGACCCGTTCCACCCCGCTATCTACTCCTTATCACGCTTGTTTACCAAGTACTCTGTCTCGGACACCCCTGTCTCTGCGGCTGTTTGGCAACAGCGCGGCTTGCAGGAAAAGGAACAGGACAAGTCTTTCCAAACAGCCGCCTTGAAGGCGCTCCCGGCTCTCATGAAAGGCAAAACTCAGGAAACAACGCAGGGGGACTTTCTAGTCGTAATGCGCCCGGTTCTTGCTGCCAAAGACTCCTGCCTCGGCTGCCACATCGGCGCAAAGAAGAACGATACGCTCGGCGTGATGGTCTATGCCGTCCGCAACACGCCCACCAACACGGTCAGCAAGCCGTAGCTGACCGCTTCCGCCAAAGGAGAGATACCATGCCTATCCCTGAATTCCGCCCGCTTCTGCCGATTGCCCTGACAACAGCCGCGCTCTTCGCCGGAGCCGCGTTTCTCATGGCCGCGCCTGCCACGCCTCGCCCGGCGGCTATGAGTCCGCAGCAGGTCGCGGACACGTTAGACGGCATCGTGCAGCCGCGCTTTCAGCAGAATGCCGGGCGCTTCGGCGTTGACAGGATCGTCGTCGGTGGTCACGAAAATATCTACGGGCTGACATCCACCACGGCGGCGGAGCGGCGTAAGTTCCGTGCAGTCAACGCCGCCCACCGTCCCTACGTCATTGCCTTCCTGCACTGCGCTCACAAGCCCGGTCAGGACCTTGTCACGCATACCCGCGGCGAGGCTACGCTATTCCCTCCGTCTCTTCAAACCCTGTCTGCGGCGACCGCGACCGAGGCAGGCACGCAGAAGCTGATAGGGTGGAGTGAGGACAATCTGAAAAAAGTCGTCCTGCCGGACCTAACCGACCTGCGCCGGGGCGACAAGGTAGACAAAGACTTTGGCAACTGGCGCGTCTCCATGCGCCCGGTGCTGGCCTCCCGCCCGGCCTGCCTCGGCTGCCATGCGGGCGCGAAAAAGAACGATACGCTCGGCGTCATGGTCTACGCCGTGGACAAAAATACCGTCAAAGCGCCCGTCCGCGTCACCCAGTGAAGGCGACGACTGAATCTGTGCAGCCATCTGCGGGTATAATGCCCCCATGCCTGCTATTTTCGCACTGTTTCTGACTCACGGAGGCCCTGTATGATTGCCTCCCTGCGCGGCCTCCTGGCCCATGCCGAGGCCACTTCGGTCATTCTGGATGTGGGCGGGGTCGGCTACAAAGTCAATGTCCCCGCCAGCATCCACGGCTTCCTGCCCGCGCTGGGCGAGCCGACCTTTCTGCATATCCATTTTCATATGCGGGCCGAGGAAATCTCCCTCTATGGCTTCAAGCAGCCCGATGACCAGAAAGTCTTCGAGCTGCTTCTGAGCGTGACGGGGATTGGCCCCAAAGTCGCCCTGTCTATTTTGTCCGCGCTGGATGCCGAGACGCTGGCTCGCACCGTCGCCGCCGAGGACACCCGCGCCCTGGTTCGCATCCCCGGCCTCGGCCTCAAAACCGCCCAGCGGCTCGTGCTGGAACTCAAAGAAAAGCTCGCCGCGCTGGCCTTTGAGCGCAAAGTGGATGCCCTCCAAGCCAAAGCCGCGAAGCCCTCGCCCGACGACATTTTCGACGACGTCGTAGACGGCCTCGTCAACCTCGGCTACAACCGTAACGACGCCCGCCGCGCCGCCGACAAGGCATTGAAAGAAATCGACGACAAAACCAACATGGGCGCGGCCCTGCGGGCCTCCCTGAATATCCTGACGGGGTCAGGCGGCAAAGGATGACCGAATTAAAAACTGTAGGGGCGGGGTCCCCCCGCCCCCTTTCTTCATGCCCCTAGCTAAACACGGGGCTGAACCCCCGTGCTTTAGAAAAGCAATTCCCCGCCTGCGCGGGCATCAGATAGCCGAGCATAAGCCAGAGGCCACGGATTGAAATCCGAGGCTACCAAAAACCCAGCGTCCAGGGGACGCAAGAATAAGAGCAAGCCCGCCGCCATCCGGTCTTACGTGCCTTGCACGGCGGGCACTTCCGAGCCTCGGGCTTTAACCCGTGGCTCCGGCGGCAGGGTCTCGAAGATTGCATGGAAAAGACAAGTAGGGCAGGGGCAAGCCCTGCCCCTACGGTCTGGCTCCCCCAGAATTGGGGGCCGGGGGGCGATCTTGTATCCTATTACGAACCCGGCAAAGCGCACAGGCGTAAGGCGGGGTCAGGGTGGGTAAAAGAACAAACACGATGATTTCCCCCGACCCCTTGAAGGACAATGAGACCTATGGATGACGCGCTGACGCCCCGCGCCCGGCCTCGCGCCGCCGTCTCCGCCGAGGAGAAAGCCCTGATTGAGCGCTGCAAGCGCGGCGATTTGGGGGCCTTTAATGATCTGGTTCGCAAGTACGAAAAGCAGGTCTATAACTTTGCCTACCGGCTGACCGGCAACTACGATGACGCCAATGATGTCGCGCAGGATGCGTTTGTGCGCGTCTTCAATGCCATCGGCACGTTTCGCGGCGAGGCGTCGTTCTCGACCTGGCTGTTTCGAATCACCACGAATGTTTTCTTAGATGAGCGCAAGCGGGCCAAAGCCCACCCCCAGACATCGCTGGATGAGTATATGACCCTCGACGAGTCCACCGTGGCCCGGCAGGTGGAAGACCCGTCGCCGTCGCCGGAAGCCGTGCTGGAAGCGGGGGAGCGGGCGCAGATTTTGGCCCAGGCGGTGAGCGATTTGCCCGAATATCAGCGGGCGATGGTGACGCTTTACCACGGGCAGCAGAAGTCGTATGAAGAGATTGCCGAGATCATGGACCTGCCGATTGGAACCGTCAAAAGCCGCCTGAACCGGGCGCGTCTGGCCCTGAAAGAAAAACTGTCCGGCCTTCGGGAACTTTTCAATTAGTCCCGTCGTCGTAAGGGCGGGCGGGTGTGAGCCGCCGCACGATTTTCACAAGTTTTTCATAATTTTCTCTCGCACACAGACACGCACAAGGACAGACCCCGATGAAACTGGAACGGGCACAAGAACTCTATTCCGACTACGCCGAAGGCGTTCTCAGCCCTGCACTGACGCAGGCGCTGGAGCAGCACTTTGACGCGGACCCGGCGGCGCAGGACGACTACGCCCGCTTTCGGCGCGTCTATGCCCTGCTGGAACAGCCGTTTGCCGAGGAGCTGGAAGTCCCCACGGGCTTCCGGGCACATATCCTGGAACGCGCCGCGCTGGAGCAATCGCGGCGCGAGTCCGCGCTGCCCGGACGCGCCGCCGGGACGGTTTCCGGCTGGTTTACGACTCAGCCGCGCCGCCGCGCTTTAGGCGGCGGCCTGGCCGCGCTGGCCGCCGCCGCCGTGCTGGCCGCCGTGATTATTCATCCCTCCCAGCCAACTCTGCCGGGTATGAGTCCCAACACGGCTAATATCATGAACATTGGGACACCGCCAGCCAATGGAATCGACCCGGCGGTGATTCAGAGCGTCACCTCGCAGGTCGGCGTAGACGGCAACAATTACCGCCTGTTCCATCTGCACCTGCCGCCGAGCGTCCCTGCCGCCACGGTGAATGCCTGGACGGCCACCGGCACGACGACCGATCCGAGTGCCCTGGCTGATGCCACGCCCGCTTTGCAAAACCAGCAGCTCACCAGCCATCAGGGCGTCGAAATCCCAATCGCCCCCCGCGAAGCTCCGGCGGCAGGCAGCACGCTGAACCTTCTGGTGCAGTGGACCCCCGACGGCGCGACTTCGCCCGGCTCTCAGGTAGTGTTCACGCCCTCGGGCGCGGCGAACCCAAGTCTGCCCGCGCCGAATAATGCGCCATTTTTGCAGGCGATGCAAGCCGTCGCCGCGCATTACGGCGTGACGGTGGTGGTGGACGCCGGAACAGTTCCCTCGCAGCTTGTGACGGCGGACTTTGCAAGCGCTGACGCGGGTGTCCCGCTGAGCGCCCTCGCGCAGTCGGCAGGCTACGCCGTGCAGAAAATCCAGCCGGGCGACACGTTCTACGTGTACCGGACCAAATAAGCCTGATGGCCCCGGCATTTTCAATGCCGGGGCCTTTTTTGCTTCATCGCGGCGCGGGCACGGCGGCCAGGGCCTCTTCAATCAGCCCCACACCGGACAGGCCGCCGTACTTGGTGCGCGTGTCCAGCATCATCCGGTGGGCCAATACCGGGGCGGCGAGGGCGTGAATGTCGTCGGGCAGCACGAAGTCCCGGCCTTCGGACAGAGCGCGGGCCTGTGCGGCCCGGAACAGCGTCAGTGAGCCGCGTGGAGACACCGCCAGCCGAATACGCGCCTCGGTCCGGGTCCAGTCCACGAGCCGCAGGATGTACTCGGCCAGAGCGCGGTCTACGCGCACGGTCCGCACCTGCGCCTGCAATTCCAGCACATCCGCACTCGTCACCACCGGCAGAAGCTCTTCAAACGGGTCGCCTTCGGCCTGATTGAACAAAATCTCCATCTCATGTGTCATGTCCGGGTAGCCCAGCGTAATTCGCACCGCGAAACGGTCAAGCTGCGCCTCGGGCAGCGGGTATGTGCCGTGAAAGTCGGTCGGGTTCTGCGTCGCCACCACAAAGAACGGGCGCGGCAGGTCCCGACGTTGGCCGTCCACCGAGACCTGCCCCTCGCTCATCACTTCCAGCAGCGCGGATTGTGTGCGCGGCGACGTCCGGTTGATTTCGTCAGCCAGCACGACGTTTGCAAAAACGGGGCCTTCCCGGAACGTAAACGAGCCGTCGCCAGGGTTATAAAACGAGCTTCCGGTGATGTCGGCGGGAAGTAAATCAGGCGTAAACTGAATGCGCCGAAACGTCCCGTCGAGCGACCGCGCCAGCGACTTCGCCAGCGTCGTCTTGCCTGTGCCGGGTACGTCTTCGAGCAGCGCGTGTCCGCCCGACAACAGGGCAATCAGCAGCAGGCGGATGGCCTCCGGCTTGCCACGAATGACGGAGGTCAGATTGGCTTCGATTTTGCCCAGAGTGCGCGTGGCCGTCTCGACGTTCGGGAGTGTCATAGGTTCGGTCATGGGTGTTCTTTCTTGTTCGTGAAAGCGGTCGCAGATGACCACGGGGCTGAACCCCCATGCTTTGAAGGGCAATTCCCCGCCTGCGCGGGCACAGGAAAAGCCCATTGCCCGAGACTCTTCGCCCGCGCAGGCGGGGGCTTGCACTTTTAAAGCATGGGGGTTCAGCCCCGTGGTCTTTTCTCTTGTTTCAGCCCCCGCAGCCGCGCATCCAAATCCGCCCGGTCCGCTTCCGAAGCCGCTCCGCCGAAGCGGGCGCGGCCAAAGGCGCGGGCGAACATCAGCCAGTCGGCTAAACTCTCGCCGCGCTCGGCAGACAATGCGGACAGATGCGTCTCCCAGGGCAGGCCGGGCGGACAGGGGAGCAGGCGGCGAGCCATCAAAGCCTCAAAGCGCCGTCCCAATGCGGCAAGCGCCGGAGCGGGAGGCGTGTAGTGGAAGCCTGCCCCGGCGAGCTGACGCGCCCGCCACCAGCGGTACACCTGCGGCACCAGCAGGCCCAGCACCAAGAGGCCGAACACGGCGATTTTCTGGCCCCAGCCCGAGTCCGTCACCCACCGGCGCAGGGCAGCCAAAAGGTCCTGTGCCCGCTCCCAGAGGTGCTGCCAGCCCGGAATGGGCTTCGCCAGCGCGTCCGGGCGGCCCCCGCCGGGCGTCGCATCCACCGTCACCCATCCCGTTCCCGGAACCCAGCTTTCCGCCCAGGCATGGGCATCGCGCTGACGCACCAGCGTCTGGTCTTTGCCGTCGCCCTCATGGGCAAAGTACCCGGACACGTAGCGGGTCGGGACGCCCAGAACGCGCAGCAGGACCACGGTAGAGGACGCAAAAAATTCGCAGTGGGCGCTTTTACGCTGCAAGATAAAGTTCGAGATCGGGTCGCCCGTGCCCGCGTCCACCGTCAGGCTGTAGTGATTATTTTCGTGCAGGAAGCGCACCACGGCATAGATTTTCGCCTGCGGGTCGGTTTGCCCCGCGCCTGCCTGTTTCGCCAGGGCAATCACACGCGGGTCGATCTCTTTGGGAACCACCAAATCCAGCGCTTCCTGCTTCGGCGTCAGGGTGGTGCTGAATGCGCCGTCGCCGGGTGTCACGGTGTAGGTCAGCGGGTCCGTGTCATTCGCCGTCGTTTGCAGGGGACCATCGGTGCCCCGCGCCCAGTCCAGCGTGTGCCCGCCTGCGGCAGTCACCGAGGCGGCATGGAGCGGGGTAAACAAAATCGGTACGGTATCGTCCAAACGCTCGTAACGGGCCACCGTTCCGGGCGTTGGCTGACCGGGGCCGGGGTGGTAGACCAGAAACGTCCGCTGTTCCAGCCCCGGCCCCCATGTCCGGCCTGTGTAGGTATCAAAGGTCATCCCGCGCAGGTACGGGTCATCCCCTAAGTTTTGGATACGCAGCACCCTCGTCAGCGAGTCTTGGAGCGTAAATGACGACCCCAGCAGCGGCTGTGCGCTCATGCCGATAGACACCGGCGGACGCCGCCCCGAAAGCGCCTGCGACCCCAGCGCGTTCAGTGCCCCCCGGTAGACATAAAACCCGGCGTGCCCCGCCCCGCCGAGAGCCACCGCCAGAATAGCCGGGAGCAGGGCGTAGCGCAGGGGGATGGTGCTGCCGACCCGGAAGCCGGGCAGGGACAGGATAAAGAACAAAAAGAACGCCGGGGCCAGATACCAGATCAGGTGCGTGTCGGTGTCGAACGCGCTGCACCCGGCGAGAAACACAAACGCATTCAGGAACGTCACAAACGGCGCACGCGGCCCCGCCGTCGGCTCCCGCCGCCAGAATTGCAGCACGATTTCCGCCGCCGCCGCCAGCGCGAACGAGTAGGCATACCGCATATCCAGAAACGTGTTGTCGTCTTTCACTGCCGTTGCCAGATAAGTCAGCACAGCCAGCCCGACCACCACAATCCGCAGGGTCCATTTGGTCAGCGCCAAATTCTCAAAGCGGACTGAAAAGACATACGACAGCCCCAGTCCCACCGCCAGTGCCCCGAGCGACAGGTACGCCCCGCTTGCCAGCGCCAGCGCCGCAAAGGCGATCAGCGCCGCCACAGCCGCAGGCCAGGGCGGACGCTGATAGGGAGCGCGTTCCGCAGCGGCAGGCGCGATATTCGGTTGTGGAACGGTCACTGCCATCTCTGTCTTTTCCAAAATCCGGCTCTGACGCGATTGGGACGAATAGGAGGCACGGGGCTGAACCCCCATGCTTCAAAGTGCAATTCCCCGCCTGCGCGGGCACAAGATAAGCCCATTGCCCGAGACTCTTCGCCCGCGCAGGCGGGGGCTTGCACTTTTAAAGCATGGGGGTTCAGCCCCGTGCTTCTGCTTCCCGTTCAAACGCCAAGCTTCGGACGCACCGCGAACCGCTCCGCCAGATAGACCACGTCTACCTCAAAGTCTGTGATTGGGTCTTGATACACGAAGAAGTCTCTAGAAACCCATGAGACCTCACGCCCGACACGCTCTGGCCGGTAGCCAACAATCCAGTAGTAGCACCCTTCGGTCTTGTAGCCGACAAAGCCGGAGGGGTCTGCCAGCGCCCTGGCGACGAAGAAGGGTCGGTCCCGCTGTTGGTTAAGCTCATCGCGCAGGACAGTGGTAAATTCCTCAACTGTTTCCTCTGCCGATAGGTCGTCGAAGTCCTTTCGAAAACGCACGTCGCGGGCAATCGCAAGGGCAGGAGGGTAGGCCGTTGCCGATTTTAACAGCTTCACCAGGGAGTCCGAAACTGCCCTGACGCCGGGCGGCTCGGGTGTCTCCTCATCCCATCGCAGCAAATAAATCGCTTCGCGTGGCTGGCTGCGGGTGAAATCGGCGATCAATTCGCGCTCTACCTCTTCCAGCAGGTCAGGTTCATAGCCTTCTTCCAAAGCAAGTCGCCACGGGACGAAATAATAACCCTCTTCGTAAAAGCTCACGGCTATATTTCCTCCGCCCCCGCGTCCACCTGCGCCGAAGTCAGCACCGGGACATCGCCGGGGGGCAGGGTGCAGGGGCGGTCGCGCACCACCAAAACCTTGACGCCGAGGCCGCGTGCCTGCAAGTCTTCTACGAAATCGGCGCGGATGGTGTCCCAATCGCCGAACACGCAGAACGCGGTGGTCAGGCGCGGCAGATGCTCGGCCAGCTCTTCGCCCAAATCGCCAAGCTCGTCTCGGTCGTCGGCGCTCACCGAGGCCAGCAGGTCCAGCACCTCATCCAGTCCATTTTCGCGGCCTTCGGTGAGCGGGCGGACGGCGGACCCGGCGGCGACTAAATCTACCTCGTAGCCCGAGCGCGTGGTCCAATCGGCGAGCGCGGCGGCCAGCGACACGACGCGCTCAAACGCAAGCGGGGGCGGCAGGCCGGGGGCCGGGGCGGGGGCGTGGGTGTCCACAATCAGGGCCGCCCGCAGGGTGTATTCCTCGCGGTACTCGCGCACTACTGTCCGGGACAGACGCGCCGTGGCTCGCCAGTCAATGCTTCGCACGGGATCCCCTTCGCGGTACTCCCGGTTGCCGATAAACTCCCGCGAGTCCCCCAGATGCGCCGCCCGTGCGATCTCGCCGGGCTGATAGCGCCGCCCGGATGGCACGTCCACGCGGGCCAGCGGCGTGAACCGGGGATGCACCAGCAGCAGGCGCTCTTCGCGGAGGAACTGCTGCGCCACTAAAAGCCCCAGCGGAAACGCCGTCTCGGCCCGGAAGCCCCTCAAACGAAACGCCCCCCGCGACTTACAGTGCAGCCTCAGAGACACCCGTGCCGTCGCCCCCCGCGCCAGCGGCGGCAGGCCGACGCCTTCCTCGGGCACAGCATCAATCGGCGGCGGCAAGAGGTTCGGCAGGATGGACAGCCCGATCTCACGCCGCTTGAGCGACTCGACTTCAATCTCCACGGTCAGCGTCTCCCCGGCGCGGACTCGAGAAGCATGGCGGATTGTCAGCCGCACACGCGGGCGGCGCAGGACCTCGCCGAACCCCGCCGCCACCCACAGGCCGACGGCATAGGTAAACGGCACGTACCACTGCTGATCCAGCGAAATGGAGCCGAAGGCCATAAACAAAACGGTGGCAAAGAGAAAGTAGTGGCCGACGTGCGTAAACCGCTGCATCCAGACGCGCCAGACCCAGGGAAACAGCAGGCCCTGAAACATGGGGTGGTAGCGGACATCTTTGGAAGCCGTGAACGCCGACAGCGGCGGCAGGTGCGTGTTCATCGACAGCGCAATCAGCTTGCGATGCCCCGCGCCGGGGAAGGGGTTGGGTTCGAGGGGATGCGGCTCAAACGCATCGGGTTTGAACGCATCAGCAGCCCGCATACTGGAGGCGGGGAACGGGTTTTCGGACACCGGCATTGACATAATATCTCTTAACGGCCATAGTACCCGAAAAGGTTCGCGGGAGGCCGCTGGAAATGAAAGGGCGAGTATGATTCGTGTGTTGTTCGTCTGTTTAGGAAACATCTGCCGCTCGCCGATGGCGGAAGCGGTGTTCGCGCATAAGGTCCGGGCGGCGGGGCTGGAAGACAAAATCGACGGGGATTCGGCGGCGACCGGGGACTGGAACCTCGGCAATGCGCCGCACCGGGGCACACGGGCGGTGCTGAACCGGGAAGGGATTGACTACACGCACGTTGCCCGGCTGATTACGGCGCGTGATTTGGAGGTGTTTGACTATATTCTGACGATGGATGACCAGAACCTCGCCGATGTGCGGGCGATGGGACCGGCTCGCGCCGTCGTCCGCCCGTTTTTAGAGTATGCCCCGGACTGCGGCGAGACCGAAGTGCCGGACCCGTATTACAAGGGCGGATTTGAAGGAGTGTATGACCTGATTGAAGCGGCGGCGGACGGCCTGCTGCAAACGATCCGGCAGGAGCACAGTTTGTAGGGGCGCGGTTTGTAGGGGCGCGGTTTATCGCGCCCTCCATTTATCGCGCCCTCCCGTCTTCTCCAAAATCCGGTTCCCCCATTATTGGGGGCGAGGGGGTTCTACTGCCGCAGGCCGTAGCCAATACCCCGGCGGGTCTCTAACAGGTCCGCAGATTGCGGGGGCATCTTGGCGCGGAGGCGGCGGATGTGAATGTCGACCGTGCGCTCGCCGCCCTCGAAATCCACGCCCCAGACCATATCCAGCAGGCGGTCGCGGGCGAAGAACTTGCCCCGATGGCGGGATAAAAAGCGCAGCAGCTCGAACTCACGCGGGGTCAGCGGAAGCATCTGCCCGGAAGCGTCGCGGGCGCAGCCGCCCGCCAAATCCAGCAGGACATCGGCGACTGTGAGCGTGTCGCCGCCCGCGCTGTGCCGCCGCCGGAACGACAGGAGGGCAAGCCGCGCCAGCGCCTCCGCCGGAGCATAGGGGGGAAGCAGGAAGTCATCCGCGTAGGCGGTCCAGTCCGGCAGGGCAAGATGGCGCGGGGTCAAGAGAGCGAGCCGCGACGGCGGCGGCAGGTCGTCGCCCCAGGCACTCTGAAGCAGCCGCCCGGCGTGGCGCAAAGGCAGGCAGTCTGAAGCCAGCGACAGGT
Organism: Capsulimonadaceae bacterium; assembly: GCA_965277455.1. Classification (GTDB taxonomy): domain Bacteria; phylum Armatimonadota; class Armatimonadia; order Armatimonadales; family Capsulimonadaceae; genus JANXMY01. Next base: position 73,128 of record OZ255823.1, read on the forward strand.
CCGCCAGCAGCACGTCGGGGGGCCGTCCGGCGAACGCCAGGCAGAGCCGGTCCAGCGCATCGGGGCCGCCGTCCAGGGCGGTGCGGCGCACCGTGTAGCCAGCGGCAGAAAGCGCGGCGGCCAGCGGCGCGGCGGGGCCGCCTTTGTCATGGGGGGCGAGAACGAGAATGTTAAGCATAGCGACGCGGAATGCCTGTTCCAGAGAGCGTATTCTGAAAGTGCCGCGTCGCTGCGGGGGGGGACGAAAAGTGCCATGAGTGGGCGAACAGGTCTCTGGTATTGTGGCACGGAATACAGATGGAAGTCAACACTCCCCGCAAAACCATATCATAACCCATAAAGCAAAGCGCCCCCTGAATCCCATTTTGGAATGCAGGGGGCGGTGTCAAAAACCGTCGCGTTAGCTGCTTGCCCCGACGGTGCTGGCGCTGTCAGACGACAGAACCTGACTGATAATCGAGTCAACATCCGTTTTGATGCTGCTGCCGCCCGACTGCTGATAGGCGGTGGCAGCGGCAGAGGCCGGAGAGGACACGGTGCTGGTTGGCGTTGCGGCTCCCCCGCCGCCCCCGCCGCCGTGATGATGGTGATGCCCGCCGCTTTTCAGGTCTGGCAGGCTGCCGGTCTGCGAGGCCTGCTGGAACGTGTCGGCGACCTTGGAAAGTGCCTGTCCCTGGCTGCCACCGACTTGCTTGGCTTCCTCCTGGAGCTTGCTGGCGATATCGGCGGTGACCTGCTTGAACTTGGCCGGGTCCGTCTGCTGAAGCTGCTGCAACTGCTGCTGCAGTTTGGCCTTGTTAGAGACCGAAGTGGACGTCGAGCCTGACGCGGTGCTGGTGCTGTCGGTTCCCGAAAGCACCGAAGCCAGGTCGGAAGACGTGGCCGAGGCTGAATCGGTTGATGCCACGTTGAGATGGCTCAAGTCATAGCTGGAATTGCTGTTTGAAAAGATGCTGCTGACACTCATAAAAGGACCTCCGTGAGTTTTTCAGGCACTGCAATCTGCCTTCTTTTAGGAAGAAGACCGACTGTGCCGAGATTGTTATCGGCACTTTTACGGGGTTTCTGAAGGTGTCTGCCGCAAGTTTTTAGAATCTACTTTGTTTATATTGCCCAGGCGTCTGCCGGGCCGGTGGCCGAGCCGACCGGGGTTTGGTCTACGCCGATTTCTTCCCCGGCGGGCACGGCGCAGGCGGGCGCGGCATTCCCGGTGAGCATCAGGCGCAGGTCGCCGTTTTCGGTGAGACGCACTGGATAGGTTTGCAGGCCGCACTGCCCCATCAGCGCCTCGCCGGTGGAGAGGTCAAACTTCCAGGCGTGGAACGGGCACACAAGCGTCGTCCCGCCAATAAGGCCATCGGCCAGTGGCCCCTGCCGGTGCGGGCAGGCAGCCTGCGTGGCATAGACGCCCTGCCGGGTGTGGAACACGGCAATCTCGGTGCCTCGGACCAGGAAGTTACGGCCTTCGCCCAGCGGGATTTGCGCGAGCGGGCCGAGGTTAAAGTCGGCAGAGGCGGTGATCGGTTCGGGATAGGTGAGTGTTGGCATAATGTGGCTTTCGCAGAGTGCAGCGTTCGCGTTGAGGGGTATGGCAGGTCACGCCAGCACCGGCAGGGTGGAAACGAACTGATTGGCCGTCGCGGGCGTTTCCGCTTCCAGCCACGGGTCAACATAGGCGTCTACACTGGCCTGCATGGTGGCGTCAAGCCGTTCGGCGATGCCTTCGGCGTCGTCGACCACGATGGCTTTGATTTTATCTAAACCAACACGCGGAACGAAGCTGTACGTGCGCTCCAGATACTTCGCGTTTTCAATGTAATACTGCATAAAACGGCCCATAATCTGGATGACTTCTTCATGCGAGTCCACCACGCAGAGAATATCACCCTTGCGGATGTGCGCCCCCGCCGCACCGCCGACATAAATCTCCCAGCGGCCCCCTTCAATCGCCACCGCGCCGACATCCTTGACCATCGCCTCAGAGCAGTTGCGCGGGCAGCCCGCCGTTGCCAGCTTCATCTTGCCGGGGCTTTCGATACCCTGGAAGCGCTTTTCGATTTTAATTCCCAAACCGGTGCTGTCGCCGACGCCGTAGCGGCAGAAGTCTGTGCCGACGCAGGTTTTGCAGGTGCGGAACGTCTTGCCGTAGGCATGGCCCGAGGGCATTCCCAAATCTTTCCAGACGCCCGGCAGGTCCTCTTTTTTGATGCCCAGAAGGTCAATGCGCTGACCGCCGGTGAACTTCACCATCGGCACGGCGTACTTCTTGGCGACCTGCCCTATCGTAATCAAATCGTCCGCCGTGGTGACGCCGCCGTAGATGCGCGGGATGACTGAGAATGTCCGGTCCTTCTGGATGTTGGCGTGAACGCGGTCATTGATATACCGGGCATCACGCTCATCTTCATAGTCCGCGCCCCAGAGCGACTTCAAGAGAGACGCCAGGCCCATCTTGGAGGCGGGGTCTTCGACGCCGCCCGCCAGCGCGTCAAACACCGACGACACCGAGCGCAGGCTGCGAGCGCGGATGGCGTCTACTAAGTCGTTTTTGGAGAGCGGGACGCCGGGAACGTAATAGTGAATACTCGGGTCTTCCTCCACCTGCCCTTCGGCGGCCCACTCGAAGACCTCCTGCACCAGCTTTTTGCACGACCCACAGCCTGCCCCGGCGCGGGTGGCGTCCATGACCATTTTGAGCGAACGGCTGCCGTTTTCGACGCACTTGCGAATCTGGCCTTTGGAGACGCCGTTGCAGTTGCAGATTTGCGCCGAGTCGGGCATTTCCAGCATGGTTGCCTCAGTCGACGGTGCGCCAATATCGAACAGCAGCGACAGCCGCTCTTCGGGCAGGGGCGTTCCCCGGTCAAAGGCCTGCATGAGATAAGCCACTTTGTTCAAATCGCCAAGCATCATTGCGCCAATCAAAATGCCGTCCCGGATAATCAGCTTTTTGTAGGTCCCGCGCTTCGGCTCGGCAAATGTGACCACTTCATCGCGGTCGTCCGACGGCTCGGTGACACCCATCGAGGCAAGCTCCACGCCCATGACTTTGAGCTTCGTGGCGATTTTGGAGCCGTGGTAAGCGGCGCTGGGGTTGCGGCCCGTAATGTGATCTGCTAAGACCTGTCCCATCTCCCAGAGCGGCGCGACAAGGCCATAGACTCGCCCCCGATGCTGAGCGCACTCGCCGACGACATAGACATCCGGGTCATCCACGGACTGCATCTGGTTGTTGGTGACAATGGCCCGCTCCACGGTCAGCCCGGCCTCATGGCCGATCTCGGCATTGGGCTTGATGCCGGTCGAAATGACCACCATGTCGCAGTCCAGCGTCGTGCCGTCCTTGAACTCTAGTCCCGTGACGCTGTCTTCGCCCAGCACCCGCGTCGTGGCCTTCATGGTATGGACATGGATGCCCATTTTCTCCATGATATTTTTCAGAATACCGCCCGCCTGCGGGTCAAGCTGCTGGTTCATCAGGTGGCCGCTGATGTGAATGACATGGACTTCGACGCCGTAATTGATCAGTCCGCGTGCTGCTTCTAACCCAAGCAGCCCGCCGCCGATGACCGCCGCCTTGCGGCATTTGGTGGCATAGCCTGCGATTTTGTGGCAGTCATCAAGGCTGCGGAACACAAAGACGCCGTGCTTGGGGTCGCCGTCCGGCGTTTCCAGGCCCTCCATCGGCGGCACAAACGGGCGGCTGCCGGTGGCAATCAGAAGTTTATCGTAGGGGGTGGTTTGGCCGTCGTCGCTGTGGATTTCTTTGCGGGCGCGGTCGATATGCGTCACCCGCGCCGGGGCGTGCAATTTAACGTCGTTTTCTTTATACCACTCTAGGGGGTTCAAAAAGATGTCGGCGGCGTCCTGCGTGCCATTCAGCACATTGGACAATAAAATCCGGTTATAGTTGCCATACGGCTCATCGCCGAACATGGTGATTTCAAATTGGTCGCCGCCGCTGCGTGCGAGTATTTCTTCCACGGTGCGTGCCCCGGCCATGCCGTTGCCAATCACGACCAGTTTTTGTTTTTCTGCCATTGAATTATCTGCTGCCTTTCACAAGAAAGATCGTTGTGAGTATCAAGAACAGGCAGCATTGCCGGGGGAGATCGTCAGTGAGGGGGAAAGATCTTCGCCGCGTCAGTGCGGCGGGAGCGATAGTGTCAGTATACGGCGCAAATGTTTCGGTGATGTTTCGGCAGAGCGGAACCGGCACTAGAAGTGCCGGTCTATTAGTAAGCCGAAAAAGTTGCTCCGCGACTACAGACAAGCAAACGTAAGCTGCTCTTAAGTCGCGTAGTGACTTCGTCTGTTTGCTAGTAGACCGGCACTTCTAGTGCCGGTTCCTTTCTCACACCTCTACCAGCCCGATGTCCAGCACGAGGACGCCGGAGACGCCGTCGGGGGCGGCGACGGTGGCTTCCAGCTTTGTGCCGGACTGCAAATCTTCCACGACGGCCAGCGCGACATGGACATCGCCGCGTGCGCCAATCGGGAACAGGCGCATCGGCTGACCGTCGCGCAGGAGTGTCACATAAATCAGCTCGGCGGACGAGTTGCCCGCCCGGAAGTAGACAAACTGCGTCCGCTTGCCGACCGGGACGGTGTAGGTGAGGTCGCCCGCGACAGGGACGGGGGTGTGCAGGCCCTTACCCTCAAAGTTAAAGACGCCCTGCAAAAGTTTGGGTTTCGAATACATAGTGTGTGATGGCTCCTGAGAATATAGGTGAACGAAGCGTGATGCCACGGGTTAAAACCCGAGGCTCAGAAGTGCCCAGTGTCCAGGGGACACAAGAACAAGCCCAGCGTTTTCCGGTCTTGCGTCCCCTGGACGCTGGGCTTTTTCCAGCCTCGGATTTTAACCCGTGGCCTTCCTGCCCCCCGGCCCATTCTGGGCCGGGGGCTAATCAAATAACCTAAGCCGGGTCAAGTTCCCGCCCGCCCGTGCCGACCAGAACGCGCTCGGGGTCGGCTTCGGTTTTGGCGACGCCGCCCGCGCCCAGCCAGGTGCGCTGCCAGCCCGGCGCGACCAGGCGCAGGACAATCAGGGCCACGGCGGCAATCGCGGTGAAGGCGAAGAAGCCCGACGCATACGTGCCGGTCGATTCCTTCAGATTGCCCAGCGCCACGTTCAGGAAGAAGCCGCCGACGCCGCCCGCCGCGCCGACAATGCCGGTCATGACGCCGATCTCGTAGCGGAACCGCTGCGGGACCATCTGGAACACCGAGCCGTTGCCCATGCCGAGCGCCGCCATCAGCACGAACAGCAGCACGAACGCTGCCCACATATTCGTAATCAGCAGGCCGACTCCGAGCGCGGACAGCACAACGGCGGTATACAAAACGGTCAGCATCTTGATGCCGCCCAGACGGTCGGCGAGAGCGCCGCCGATAGGGCGGACGAGCGACCCGGCCACAATAAACACGGCAGTCGCCAGACCGACCGTAGCTTTGTTGAAGTCGTACTGGTCCACAAAGAACGTGTTGATGAACGACGACAGGCCGACAAAGCCGCCAAAAGTCACGAAGTACAGGATGCAGAACCAGAGCGTATCAGGCTTGGCGAACGCCGCGACATAAGCATTGGCGCTGGCCGGTTTCGGCTGATTAGGGGCGTCTTTCGCCATCGCCGCATAGGCCACCAAAGTCAGGGCGATGGGAATCATCAGCAGGCCGAAGACGGTGTGCCAGCCGTAGGCTTTGGCGATAAACGGTGCGAACAGGGTTGCCAGAACCGTGCCCGAGTTGCCCGCCCCGGCAATGCCCATCGCCAGCCCTTGCAGGTGAGGGGGATACCAGCGCGATGCCAGCGGCAGGGCGACGGCAAACGACGCTCCGGCGACGCCGAGGAAGAAGGCGACAAACTCCAGCGCAGTGTACGAAGACGCGAGCTGCCACGCCACCACCAGCGGTAGCAGGGTCACGGCGAGGCCCAGAATACCAATCCGGCGCGAGCCGTAGCGGTCCGCCAGCGCCCCGAGCAGGATGCGCCAGAAGCCCGCCGCGACCAGCGGAATGGCGACCAACAGCAGCTTTTTACCGGCAGGGTAGCCGTTGGCGAGCGGCTGAAAGGTCTTGCCGGATGCAGTCAGCACAGCCTGCGGCTTGAGCTGAAAGGCGTTCTCATTCGGGTTGCCGACCGCGCCGGGGGCCAAATCCAGATGAATGAATTTGGAGGTCGCATTGACGGCAGCAAGCGTGGCGGGGTTGGCGTTGTCGACGACAAACTTCTCGACGGGCTTATCACTGGCTTTGACGTGCGTGGGGTCGCCCGCTTTGATTAAGATGTTATAGACGTTTTTCGGCTGATCGGCCTTCAGCTTCGGGTTCTGCTTGACGGTCTGCGGGCCTTTGACCAGCAGCGTGTACGGCGCGGCTTTGGTCACCTGCGCGGTGGGGGTGACTTTCAGGTTGACGCCGGTGAGGGCGGGGTCGGTGGCGATAAAGGGCATGAGCGCCCCCAAAATGACCCAGACCATGAACGAGATGTCAAAATACAAAAAGGCGCTGAACAGAGACGGCGCGTGGCCGCTGTCCTTCAAGTCACTGAGTTTCATTCGTGTCTCCTCTCAACAAGACAAACGCAAAAAGAGCTAAATTAACATGAGGGGAGACGCGGCGGTGCGTCGGAAACGCGAACAGTGTGTGCTGCGATAACGTGGGGCCATCGGAGCCACGGGTTGAAACCCGAGGCTGGAAAAAGCCCCCCGTGCCGGGCACGTAAGAGAAAGACAACGGGCGCGTTCTTCTCCGGTTCCCCCATTATTGGGGGCTAGGGGGTCTTGTGTCCCCTGGACACTGGGCATTTCTGAGCCTCGGGTTTCAACCCGTGGCTTTGGGTTGCCGCTCAGTCCACCTTCTCCATTAACTTCTCCACCCGCACGGCGCAGACCTTGAACTCGGGCATCTTGGAAACCGGGTCCAGTGCCGGGTTGGTCAAGTTGTTGGCACAGGCCATGCCTGCCCAGTGGAAGGGCACAAACAGGGTGTCCCGGCGGATATGCGGCGACAGCCTGGCGGGCACGCACATTTCGCCGCGCCGGGTGGTCAGCCGCACCGGGTCGGCATCGGCGATACCGAGGCGGGCGGCGAGGCTCGGGTGCATCTCGGCAAACGCTTCCGGGGCCAGCTTGTTCAGGTCATTGACGCGCCGGGTCTGCGTGCCGCTCTGATACTGCGCCATGACCCGGCCCGTGGTCAGGTAAAGGGGGAACTCGTCATCGGGTTCCTCGGCGGCGGGCAGGTGATGGACCGCGTGAAACTTCGCCTTGCCATCCTCGTGCGCGAACCTCTCCTGGAACAGCCGGGGCGTCCCGGCGTGCGTTTCGGAGGGGCAGGGCCAGAAAACGCCCATCTCGGCATCAATGCGGGCGTAGGTGATGCCCGCATAGTCGGCGACACCGCCTGCGCTTGCTGTACGAAGCTCGTCAAAGATCGCGGACGGCTCCGAAGTCGGAAAGAACTGCCCCGCGCCGAGGCGGGCGGCCAGCGCGGTGACAATCTCGGCATCGGTCCAGACGCCTTCGGGCCGGGGCGTCGCCTGTCGGCGGCGGATGACGCGGCCCTCTAAATTGGTCATCGTGCCGTCTTCCTCGGCCCACTGCGCGATAGGCAGCACGACATCGGCCATCTGCGCCGTTTCCGATAAAAAGATGTCCGAGACGCATAAGAAGTCTAAAGAGCGCAGGCGCTCCTGAACATGGAGAGCACGGGGCGCAGACACGGCGACATTGGAGGCCATGACCAGCAGCGCCCGGACGCCGCCGTCCTGCCCGAGTGAGTCCAGAAGCTCATAGGCGGAGCGGCCCGGCCCCGGCAGGCTGTCCGGGGAAACGCCCCACACTCCGGCCACATACGCCCGGTGGGCCGGGTTGTCAATTTTGCGGTAGCCCGGCAGTTGGTCGGCTTTCTGGCCGTGTTCGCGCCCGCCCTGCCCGTTGCCCTGCCCGGTAATGCAGCCGTAGCCGCAGTGGGGCTTCCCAACTTTACCGAGCGCCAGCATCAAATTAATAATCGCCAGCGTGTTGTTCACGCCTTTGGACTGCTGCCCCGCGCCGCGTGCGGTCAGGGCCATCGCCGTGCCTGCCTCGCCGAGCAGGTGGGCGGCTTTGACAATCTGTGCGGTCGGGACGCCTGTGATGCGCTCCACACGGTCCGGCCAGAACGAGTTAATCACCCGCCGGACGCTGTCCCAGCCAGTCGTCCGCGCCGCGATGAAGTCTAAATCCAGCAGACCGTCGGCGGCGGCGACATGGAGCAGGCCGTTGGCAAGGGCGCTGTCCGTGCCCGGCGTAAGCTGCAAATGCAGGGTGGCTGACGCGGCAGTCGCCGTCCGGCGCGGGTCGGCGACAATCAGCGCCCCGCCGTTCTCGCGCTGCCGCTCGAAATACTGCATGATGGGCGGCATGGTCTCGGCGGGGTTGCCGCCGACCAGCAGGATGGCGTCCGCGCCGGGGATGTCTTCTAACGGAAACGGCAGGCCCCGGTCTACCCCAAACGCCTTGACGCTCGCCGCGCCCTCGGAGGCCATGCAGAAGCGGCCATTGTAGTCGATATGGGGCGTCCGCAGGGCGACGCGGGCAAACTTGCCCAGCCAGTAGGCTTTTTCATTGGTCAGCCCGCCCCCGCCGAAGATGCCGACGGCGTCGCGCCCGTAGACCGCCTGCGCGGCCTGAATGCCCACCGTCACTCTGTCTAATGCTTCGTCCCACGTCGCGGGCCGCAGGTCGCCGCCCTTCGCGGCCCGCACCAGCGGCGTGGTCAGCCGGTCCGGGTGTCCGAGCAGGTCGGTCGCCGTCCAGCCTTTCTGGCACAGGCCGCCCTTGTTGGTCGGAAACTCCCGGCGCGGCTGCACGGTCAGCAGCCCGGCGGAGTCCGGGACAAGGTTCATGCCGCATTGCAGGGCGCAGTACGGGCAGTGTGTGGGTGTCTGTATGGGCATAGGTGTTCAGGCGTCTTCTTCCAGAATGCCGACATCAATCACGATACTGCCGCTCAGGCCGCGTGCGGCGGCGAGGCCAACTTCAATGCGCGACCCCGCAGGGTGCGTTTCTACAATCGACAGCGGCACATGGAAGTCGGCTTTCGGGCCGACCGGGAAATACCGCACGGGCTGGCCGCTGACGCAAAGCGCGAGGTACACTAAATCATCGGACAGGTTGCCCGCCCGGACATACACCACTTCGGCAGCCTTGCCGCCCGGCACGGTGTAGGTCAGCGAGTCGTGGAGCGGGCCGAGGTCAAAAAAGCCGCGCCCCATAAACGGGAAAACGCCCTGCAAAAAGCGCGGGGCGGCGTGCCCGAGGCGCACGCGCCGCTGCTGGCGCGTTTCGGTGGTAATCGTCTCAGTTTCCCGAGACGTGTCAAAATCCGGCATCAGGGTTTGCTTTCTGTAAAGGCAGCATTGCCGGAAGGAGCCACGAAACGGTGTGGTGAATGGGTAACGTGAGAATAAAGTGAAATTAACGTGAGGGGACAGGCTGCTGCGTCAATGCAGTACCGGCCTGATGTTTACGAGCATACCAAAGCCATGTTTCCGTTATGTTTCGGCCAAAAAAGAGCGGAGAACTTTTCTTGACGCAGTTAGCCGCTCTTTTCGCGGGCGGTGCAAGCCGCCGCATGGGCACGGACAAAGCGGTGCTAACGGTCGGCGGCGAAACTCTGCTGGCCCGCACAGCCCGCGTCGCCGAAGACGCCGGGCTGACCGTCTGGGTGGTGGGCCGCGCCCGGCCCGACGACTGGACACTGGACGCGGCGACCTTCCTGCCCGACGACGTGCCCGGCCTCGGCCCGCTGGGGGCGCTGACGACGCTGCTGCGCCGCGTCTCGGAGCCAGTTCTTGTGCTGGCCTGCGACCTGCCCCGGCTGGACGCCGACGCTCTGCGGTGGCTCGCCGCACTGCCGCCTGGTCCGCATGGGCTGGCTGTTCTTTTGAATAGTGAAATAGAGCCGCTGTTTTCGATCTACACTCCCGCCTGTCTGCCGCTGGCCGAGGCACGGCTCAGTGAAGGCCGCCGCTCGCTGCGGGGTCTGATTGAGGCTGCGGAGTTCGCCCGCATGGACGCCCCCGACTGGCTGGCGGCGCGGCTGGTCAATGTCAACACGCCGGAAGACTGGGCAGGGCTGCATTTGAGGTAAACTGTACCCATGAAAAACTTTGCTCTGACCACCGCCGTCGCTGCCGCCGCCCTGCTCGGACCCCAATTTGCGCTGACGGCACACGCGGCCCCCGCGCCGACGTATCAGCGGCTTCACTCGGTCCACCTGCCGGGCGGCGGCGGCTGGGACTATATGACGCTGGACCCGGCGGCTCGGCGGCTGTATATTACTCATGCCACGCAGGTTCTCGTGCTGAACTGCGACACGCTCAAAATTGTGGGCAGGATTGCCGACACTGATGGGGTACATGGAGTGGCACTCGCCCCGAAACTGGGGCGCGGGTACACGAGCGACGGCAAAAGCAACTCTGTGACGGTGTTTGATCTGAAAACACTGAAGCCACTGGCGCAAATCGGGGTGGGGGAGCGGCCCGATTCGATTGTCTATGAGCCGGTTACCCGGCGGGTGTTCACCCTGAACGGCGGCGGGGACAGCGCCACGGCGATTGATGCAGTCACGGGTAAAGTGGTCGGCACGATTGCCCTCGGAGGCCGCCCGGAGTTTGCCGTCGCCGATGGGCAGGGCATGATTTATGATAACATTGAAGACAAAAGCGAGATTGTGGCGATTGATGCCAGGACGCTGACAATCAAAGCCCGGTATTCGCTCGCGCCGCTGGAATCGCCCTCGGGGCTGGCGATAGACACGAAGCATCGCCGTCTGTTTGCAGTCTGCGACGGCGGCAAAATGGCCGTAGTAAACGCCGACACCGGCAAAGTGGTCGCCACGCCTGCTATCGGCAATGGCCCGGATGCGGCGGCGTATGACCCCGGCACGGCGCTGGCGTTCAGCGCCAACGGCGAAGACGGCACGCTGACCACGGTGGCCCGCAGCGGCGTTCACTATATGCGGCGCGGAGCACCAGTCACAGTTGAAAACTATTCTCCGCTGCAAACAGTCGCCACGCAGGCGGGGGCGCGAACGATGGCGCTGGACCCAGAGACGCACCGGGTCTTTCTGGTGACGGCGACTCCCGCTCCCGCCGCGCCCGGCACACCGCCCTGGCGGCGCTCTTACGTTCCCGGCACGTTTACACTGCTGGTGTACGGCCCGCAGAAGGCCAAATAAAGCACTAAATAAAACGCTAAATAAAACGCTGCCTGCTCTTGACAAATGCCCGGTGCTGTGTTACGGTGTAGCACAGCGGGCACGCCCCTTGCCATGCCTTCGGGGCGCATGGGGGGAAGGAGCAGACGGGCAATGCCGGAAGGGATCATCAAGTGGTTCAGCGACGCCAAAGGCTACGGGTTTATTGACACCGGCTCGGGCAAAGACCTGTTCGTTCATTTTTCCGCCGTGCAGTCGGAAGGCTATAAGTCCCTGCGCGAAGGGCAGGAAGTGCAGTACGAGATTGGCGAAGGCCCCAACGGCCCGCAGGCCGAAAAAGTCGTTCTCCGGCCCTGACTTCTCTTCCTGACTCTTCTGTCATTGATACCGGACTTCGGGCACTTCCCACCGACTGGCACCGTTTATGCTTGTGAGTACGTTAAGCAGCACCGAAATATGTCAGCAAGGAACTTTATTACGACTATGAATTTCGCAATTATGAATTTTGCAACGGGCTATGCCCCACGCCCCTTCGCCCGTCTGGGGGCCGCTCTTTTATTTTTACTGGTCTGCGCCCTCGGCTTGACCCTGCTGCCGTCCGCCCGCGCTCAGAACACCGCCCCTCAAAATACTACGATTGACACGGGCGCGAAGCTGCATATCACAGTCGCCAATGAAGCGCAGCTTACCGGTGACTACCTGGTAGATGCACAGGGCGACATCACGATGCTCTATATCAATCAGGTCCATGTGCAGGGCCTGACCCCGGTGCAGGCTGCCGCCGTCATTCGCGGGGCCACGGCGGCAGGCGGCAAGGAGGCCACGGGGCTGTCCCAGTTTTATGTGCGCCCGCAGGTCATTGTCACCATTGCCGACGCCGGCGGCATCACCGTCACCGTCACCGGCCTGGTCAGCGCCCCCCGCGCCTACACCGTCCGCACCAATGCCCGCCTCGACGACGTGCTTCAGCAGGCGGTCCCAGCCCTGAACTCCGACCTGTCCAAAATCGAAATTACACGCGGCGACACCAAAGACAAAGAAACCGTCGACTACCGCACCTATCTCGATAGCAAGATCGAAACCGGCAACCCGGTTCTGCATGACGGCGATGTGGTCAGCGTCAGCAGCCGCGACGCACAGCCGATCTATGTGACCGTGCTGGGGCAGGTCGCAAAGCCGGGGCGCTTCCAGGTCCCCGCCGGAACCACCGCCTACAGCGCCCTGCAAGCCGCCGGGGGGCCGACCTCCGCCGCCAATGTCGCAGGCATCGTGATGAAGCACTTCGGGACCACCACGACCGCGCCGTTCGGCTATGCCCAGGCCGGTCAGAACCCGACCGATGCCACGATCAACCCGGTGCTTCTCGACGGCGACACCGTGATTGTCCCCGCCGCGCCGGTCGCCGCCACCTACACGCTGACCGGGCCGGGTGTCCGCAACCCCGCCGAGTATAGCCTGCCAAACGGAGCGCCCATCACCCTGGCCGCCGCCATCGGCAAAGCGGGCGGGCTGGCTGACCGGGCCAAGATCAAAGAGGTGGTTATTGTCCGCACGCAGTCCGGCAAGGGCGCTCAGACCATCAAGCTCAATGCCAGCGACCCGAACGTCCAGGGCACCTATCTGGTGCAGCCCGGCGACAACATCACGATTGAGCAGGGCAGCCCGCCGTCGCGGATAGACCCATTGCAGTTGATCGGCATTGCGATTGCCGTGATCGGCATTCTGCGCTAATTCAAGACTGCAATTCAAGACTGCAATTCAAGACCTCAAAAGCCCCTGCTCCTGTACGGAGCGGGGGCTTTTTTTGTCACACCCGCCGCCGGCTGAGGCGGGCCATGTCGCGCAGGCGGGTGATCTCGCGGGCCAGATTGAGCGATTCGATGCGGGCCAGGTCCCGGCTGTCTAACGCATTAATCATGTCTTCGGCCAGACGGATGGCCCCGAGAGCCACACACTCGTTTTCATAGTCCACCGTCACATAAAACCGCCCTCGCGGGTCCAGAGTCCAGTTCCAGCGGGTTTCGCCGGTGAACGGGTCCCCGACACCCCGGCGGACCTGATTTTGGATTTCAATAATCAGATGCTCGAACAGGTGCGGAATCTCCGTGGACCGCGCCTCCCGGTGAAAGGGGACACCGTCGTCGTTGACGCACCGCTGCGCGGCCATGCGCGGCAGCAGCTTGAACAGGATGCGCGGAATATGGGGCCGGTTTTCCGTGGTGAAGCTGCTGCTTTCGGGCATTTCCACCACGAGGCTCACACGGTCATTCTGCTGAAAAATAATTTCGGTGACTTTCAATGCCGTTCTCTTGCCGTTTTGCCAAATTTTTGGCTGTACACTCTTGACATCTGTGCCAGAAGCGGATATAATAACACTCGAAACTTGTTCCCGTGAACATTATTCCCTGATAGCTCAATTGGCAGAGCGTTCGGCTGTTAACCGAAATGTTGTAGGTTCGAGTCCTACTCGGGGAGCTTTCTTCTTTTCCCACATTCACCCTCTTTTCGCACACCCTTTTTCGCACACCCTATTGTATCATAAGATAGCCTCTTTGTCTAATCGGGCAATTTTGCTGTTGTTTTGACCGGGCTTTTCCGATAATCCCCGGTAATCATGGCACTTCGAACGCTCTCCCAACTCAACACAGGCTTTCTTGGGCTGCTCATCGCCGCCGCCGTGGTCCCCGCAAGCCTGCTGGGCGTCGCCCTGCGCGAAAACCGCCGGGCCGTGACGCAGTTTGGCGATGTCAACCGCAGCGGTTCTCTGCGTGCCCGCAGCCTTCAGCTGTATGCGCTGGGAAGCCGGAATCAGGACAGCCGGGCGGCGCTGGTCGACATGGCCGCCGTGCGCGAGAGTCTGCGCCGACGCTACCCCGAAGAAGTCGCCCGCACCGACACCGCCTGGGCCGTGCTGGCCGCCCAGGAGAGCCGCACCGGGCGAGTGGACTGGAACGCCGCCGAGGCGATGCGCCGCGCCGCCGACACGCAGACCCGCGCTATCGAAGTGCAGGCGCGTCAGGGGAGCGCCGCCGCCTCGCGCCTGCTGCGGGCAGGGCTGATTGGCATGGTTGGCTCGTTGGCCGCAACGCTTCTGCTGCTGGCGGGGCTGGCCCGCGCCGAAACACGCCGCCGCCGCCTTCAGACGACTCTGGAAGACAGTCAGGCATTATTTCTGGCCGCGATGCAGGCCATGCGCGACGGGTTTGCCGTGCAGGACCAAAACGGGGTCGTGCTGATGTGCAGCGACGGCGCGGACCGACTGTTGCATCTTGCGCCGGGCGAGCTTGCCGGAACGCCGCTGACGAGCCACGGCTGGCGCTTCTGCCGCGAAGACGGCACGGACTTCCCTCGTGAGGAGCATCCGACTCGGCGGGCGCTGGCGACGGGCGAAGTTCAGCCGGAGCAGGTGGTGGGTCTCCTGCGCGATGGGGAGCCGGTGCAGTGGCTGGCGATCTGTGCCGCGCCCCTGCGGCATCCGGGCGAAGAACAGCCTTATGCCGCTGTGCAGACATTCGCCGATGTGACGGACCGCAAGGCCGCCGAGATTGCCGTTCGGCAGGCCGAAGAGCGGATGCGCCGCCTGCATGAGCTGTCGATGACTCGTGACCTGACGGTGGCTGGCCGGATGGAGGCGCTGCTGCGCCTGGGCTGCGAGCTGTTCAACCTGCCTGCCGGAATGCTGTCGCGTGCCGTCGAGGATCGGTTTGAAGCTCTGTATGCCGTTTCCGGGGAAAACCTGCCCGCCGCCGGAGATGTCTGCGGAATGAAAGACACCTACTGCGCCCAAGTTCTGCACGCCGAGCGTCCCCTGGCCCGCGAACACATCGGGGAGACAGACTGGCGCGAGATACCTATCTATGCCGCGTTTGGCCTGGAGTCTTATATCGGCGCTCCGCTCTGGGTCAGTGGCCGCGCTTACGGAACTCTCTGCTTTTACAGCACGCAGCCACGCGCAGTGCCGTTCACGGAAGCTGATCTGGAGTTTGTACGGCTGATGGCGCAGTGGGCGGGCGGCGAGCTGACCCGCGAGGAGAGCCGTGAGCAGATTGAAAGCTACAGCATTGTGCTGGAATTTCAGATGCAAGAGCTGGAAAAGGCCAATGCCGAGCTGGAATCCCTGGCAACCCGCGACGGGCTGACGGGCATTAAAAATCGCCGGGCCTTCGGGACGCGGCTGGAAGAAGAAGTCGCACGGGCCACACGCTACAGCCTGCCTTTGTCGCTGCTGCTGCTGGATGTGGACCAATTTAAGTCTTATAACGACACCTTTGGTCACCCCGCCGGGGACGAAGTGCTGAAAACCGTGGCACAGCTTCTGGATCAAAGTGCCCGCGAAACGGATATGGCGGCTCGCTATGGCGGGGAAGAGTTTGCGGTGCTGCTGCCGCAGACCGATGCGGCAGGGGCCTGGGTGATCGCCGAGCGTATCCGTCAGGCGATTGCCAGGCAGGCGTGGCCGCATCGGTCCATTACGGTTTCAGTGGGCGTCGCCCATCTGCTGCCGGTGGTAGACACCGGCAGCCAGTTGATCGCACGGGCGGACGAGGCGCTGTATCAATCCAAAGCAGGAGGCCGCAACAGGGTCAGCGCCGCCTCCGGCCCAGATTATTCCAGCCCAGATTATTCCGACCCCGATTACCGGCGCATGGCCGGTTCGGGGGTGCGGTCCGGGTCGTTGATTTGATCATCACCGCTCAACGCTCGCACGGCGAGGTATGCGGTCACGCCAAAGCCAACTTTGTTGATCACATCTGCGACGTTAGAGGCTACGTTGAACCAGTCCAGGTTGATACCCCAGCCCAGGTGCGAGGCTGAAAGCCCCTCAAACCAGTAGACGATGGGATAGACACCCCACAGGCTGATCAGGTACAGGTTCATGGATTTGAAGCCATGCTGAATGGCTGCTGGCTGTGATTCAGCCATTTTCTTGCCTTCCGTTAGCAGGATGGCGACAATTGCCAGATAGCCGACCGTCGAAATCGCGCCCCAGACATAGTGCGATGCGATGCCACCACCGACGCCGGGATACCAGTGTCCGTGCAGGGTCGTTCCCGACAGCTCACCGATAAAGCCTGTTACAATCATAAACAGGTCAGCAATGATCAGCTTCCAAGCAAACGATGCGCCGCGCACACGCAGTATTTCTACATACTTAATCAGCAGCAGCGGCGTTGTGATCGTCCAGTCCACGTAGCGCACGGCAGTTGGAAACGGCTTGCCGGGAGTATACTGCGCCAGCATAAAATAATATGCGACCGCCGCAACGCCGCAGATCATGGCGGAAGTCACCATTGTTCCTCGGTACATCGGAGCGATCTTTTCTCGCTCTACAAGAAAAAAGACAAACGCCGCACCAAGAGATAACATGGCGACAAACAGAGTGTAATGAACGAATGCTTGTGATAGCGTGAGTTCTGTCACAAGGTTGTCCATTCCAACGACCAGAGTGTTCATAAAAAGATTTCCTTTCTGGAGTGTAGTAGGAGCTACAAGAAGGCTATTATCCACAAATGATTTGTATCAAACGTGATAGGCACAAGAAAGGCGGCAGGATTACTCCTGCCGCCCTTTATCGTTTCCGGTATTCTGCACGCCTCTTTAGCGTGCCTGAGCAGCGAACAGATAGGCCAGAACTGCGCCCAGGGAAACGGCCCCAGCCAGCGTGATGCTCCATAGCGGCCAGCCGTGCTGCGAGGCATAGTTTGCCAGCAGAAAGCTGGCTGCAATGGCGACCCAGCAGGCGGGCACGACCAATTTTTTCGTCATCCGCCTCGCCTCCGATTTCTAACTGGTTCTTTGGACTCCGCTTAGGCCATTGCTGATACGCCGGTCGTCGGCTCGAAGGGGCTTGGCCCCGTCTTAGCATCGTTCTGGGTCTTCGCCATGGCGATAAAGTAAATGAACACACCCAGACCGACTTTGGCGATCACGTCCGCGACGGTGTAGCCGACCTGGAGGCCGATCTCTTTGCCCTCGTAGGCGATGTGGCTGCCGAGCAGTGGAATCATATAAGCCAGCGGGTAAAAGCCCCAGCTTGCGAGTGTCAGGAGGCGTGCGCCGCGCACCAAAGGCTTGACGTCCTCCGGCTGATGGTCGAGTGACGCGCCGAGCTGCTTCCACAGGACGAACAGGATGTAGACAAAGGGAATCGTGCTGAGCGTGCCCCAGAGAGTCCGCATACCTAAGTTCTGCTGGATTTCGCCGGGGTATCCCAGGGCGATCATCAGAAACGCCGCCACGGCGAGCTTGGTGAGCAGGGGGCGGCTTTCCTCTTTGCTCAGACCCAGCACGGCAACCAATTCCACCAGAAGAAGCGGCACGGTCAGGAGCCAGTCCATGTACCGATAGGCATCGTTGAATGTCGTCAAGGTCTGGGCATAATCCCCGTTTGGCGTAACCACATGGGCTTCGATCCAGGAGTTGAAGATGCGGAAGTAGTGGTAGCACGCAATCGCCGTGACCAGGGCGGAGACCAGCAGGGCGGGGCGGTACTTGAAGCCGACCTGCGAGCGAGAGTAGAAGAAAAACAGCGTCCCTGCAAGCATCGCCGCCGTGGCGAACGAGAGGGCATTGAAGATAGCGCCGTAGCCTCCGGCGCTGAGGATTTCTGATCTGTGTGCATCGGGCATGGGAGTGCCCTTTCTAAGTCATCTTTCCGAGAACTGCAAACGGTACGTCATTGAACAGTTTTCCTCTCCTGACTAAATGCCGCCCCCCGCCGCCCTTTGCGCGAGGTAAGTGTTGGCACAATCACCATGTTACCCCATCCTGCCTGGAAAAACACGCCCATCGTCGCTGGCACTGGGTATACTGCCTCCATGCCCCGTCCTGATTTAAGCGCACCGTCTGGTTCTGATCCCTCCGGGATGGATGCTTCTGCCTTTGCGCCGCTGTCCCGCGCTATTGGACGCTCCCGCTATGTCGTTTTGCTGGCGGTGATTGCTGTACTGCTCGTCTCGCTGTCACTATTTTTGTTTGGGACAATTTTAGCGGGCACAAGTGTCTGGAGCGCCTGGCGGGGGCTGCTGGCCGGGCACGCGGACACGTCGCACGTCACGCTGGCATTTCTGGAGATCGTGCGGGTCATGCTGGAAGCCGTCGTCTTTTTTCTCGTGGGCGTCGGCCTGTACAGCCTGTTCGTGGCCCCGCTCAACGTCAGCCTCGCGCTCGGCGTCGAGTCCCTGCATGACCTCGAAGACCGGATTGTCAGCCTGATTGTGGCAATCCTGGCGACGACGTTTTTAGAGCACTTTATCCAGTGGCGAAACCCGATAGAAACCCTGGAGTTTGGCGGGGCGCTGTCCGCCGTCGTGATCGCCCTCGTGCTGTTTCAATGGCAGGCGCACCGGGCCAAAGAGGACCAGAAAGGGCGCAGCATGGAGGCCCAGACCCGTGCCCAGCGCGATTTGTTCGCCCGCGCCAACGAGGAACACGAAATTGTAACGCATCCACCGGAGGAAGCCGAGTGACAACGCCCCCTGCCCGAAGTAGGGCAGGGGGCGGGAAGGATACGGAGAGAGTGGCCCTACGCCTGCGTCGTAGCAATCTCTGCCAGATGCTGCGCTTCGGCATCGGCATAGTCGCTTAGCGTCTTGCGCCCGGCATCGTCGCCGACGGGATGCGCGGCAGGGGCCGGGAGCCGCTCGGCGGGCGCTCCGGTGACCGTCAAATCTTCTGCGCCAACAAGAATGCTGTAGCGCAGGCTGAACTTCTTTTCGGCGGCGGACAGCTTGTTGCGAGCCTCATCGGACAGCCCTTCCAGCCATTTGGTCCGCATGGACTCGGTCCCGGCCTGATGGCGCTTGCGGATTTCTTCCGGCAGGCTGTCGGCATCGACGGAGAGGCTGACTGTGCCGTCGCTGTAGTCTTTGGTCACGGTTCCGGTCAGCCCTCGGTAGTAGGGGTAGAACAGGCCGGATTTGGTATCGGCGCTTCCAGGGTCCCGGTCTGCGAGGCGGACGGGCGTGCCGGAAGCGAGCGGTTCGGCGGTCTTCGTGAGTATCTTGTCTGCTGTCTTTTCGGTGGTCTTGGCGGCCATGATTTCTCCTCGGGGGTCATTTGTGAGTTTGGCGGGCGGGCGGGCCGGGTAAACGCCTGAATATGGAATACCTGTATCTGTTCGGTGAAATATTGCTGATTTTAGCTCTTTTAGGCATGATTGGCGTGCTTGTCTGGCTTGTCATGACGGCGCTTCATGTCAAGAACCAGACCGTCGGCCACGCCAAACGCCTCAGTCAGCGGCCCACGGTGGCTGTCAAAAACCTGATTGCCACGGGTAAGGGCATCGCGCAGCAGGAAACGGTGCGCGTCAAGCGCGTTGTCGGCAAGGGCAAGGTGACAGTGGCCTCGGTCAGAGGCTCGGCAATGGAAATCAAAGCCGCCGCCGAAACTGTGCATCCTGAAGACCTGAGCGCCGCCCGCCAGACGATTGGCAATGCGGCAAATGTTGCTAAGCTCGCCGTCGGCCTCGCCGCCGGGGCGGCGAAGCAGGAAGCGCGTTAGGGCTTGACTGCTCCTTGAAGCGCCGCCGTGAGTGCGCCGGGCGCGGCGTTGGATGGGTTTTGCGCGTAGACGCTTTGCCCGTCCACATCGACCCCCAAATCCACCACGCCCTGCGCTGCCGGGGAGCGGTCTTCGATGGGCACATCTAAATCCACGAGCACTGCCGAGACTGTGCCGCCGCTTTTTTGGGCAAACGTGCGGACTTCGCCGAGGTCTGCCCCCAGCTTGTCCGAGTTTACCACGTCCGTGTCTTGATACACCCAGCCCACTTCAATATGATGCTTTGCCGTCGCCGGGTCGCCGATCACTTCCTCGGCGAGCAGAGTCGTGTCAGGCGAGGCATTGGCGGCGGGTGGTGCCGGGGGCGCGGCGGCGGCCTGCCTGGCTGCCGCCTCTTTTGCTTTGGCGTCCTGTGCTTTCTGCGCGTCCTGAGCGATTTGCGTCTCCTGATCTTCGGTCAGCGACGATTTATACATCCCGTGCGACAGAAGGCCGAACGCCGCCACCAGAATGAGCACAACCGCCCCTAAAAACCACTGTTTCATGCTTGTTTTTCCTCCATCCCCAGAAACGCTCCCATGCGCCCCGTCACACCGTCGCGCCGATACGAAAAAAAGTCTCGTTTGTTCCGAACCGTGTCCTCGTCGCAGACAGCTATCGAACCCGCAGACAGGCCCGCGTGCAGTAATTGCTGAAAGATGACCGCCCGCAGGTTTAGTGTGTATGTTCCGCCGAACTCGCTGCGCGGCAAAATCACCGTCGTCGCCCGTGCGGCAGGCATCGTGCGAAACTGATCGGCTACGTCCGGTCCGACTTCGTAGCTGTCCGCCCCGATGCTCGGCCCGACAGCGGCGAGGCAGTCACCGGGCTTCGTGCCAAACTCCCGCGTCATCGCTTCCACCGTCCGCGCCGCGATATTGGCCGCCGTCCCGCGCCAGCCCGCGTGCGCCAGCCCCACGGCTTTTTTGCCTGGATCGTAAATATAAATCGGCACACAGTCCGCGAACAGCAGCAGCAATAAAAGCCCCGGCGTGTCTGTCACCAATGCGTCCATGCCCGGCACCGGAGCGCCGCCTGCCGTCACCCGTGCGACTTCTGCCCCATGCACCTGCTCTGCCAGGGCCACCTGCCCCTCGGCGAACCCCAGATCGGCCCACAGCCGCCGCCGGTTCGCCTGCACCGACGCGGGGGCATCGCCGACGTGCCCACCCAGATTAAGCGACTCATACGGGGCCACACTCACCCCGCCGTGCCGGGTGGTGAAGCCCTGCACCACACGCGGCAGCCAGGCCATCGTCCGCGCCTGATACAGCGGCAGATCGCCCACAGGTTGTTTGCGCCATCCCGTCATTTGTTCCTAGTTCTCGTTCCTATCGCTTTGCCTCGTGATATTAAAGTTCGGCGGCGGGGGCCAGATGTTTTCGGTCTCTGCCGGGGCATCGGGCATACTGACATTGCGGCTCCTGAGAAACAGCCGAAACACCTCCGCCAGTGCCGCCCCGTCGCGGTATGGCGGGGATGCGCCGGGGCGAAACGAGCCAACGGCGGCAATCAGCGCCCCATAGTCTTCGTCCTTGACAAAATAATTGAGTAGAAGTGCATAAATCGTATCCACCTCCGCCTGCCCGCGTGCGCCGCCCATCACGAAATCCCTCAGCAGAGCCATGAGCCGCTGATAATTGGAGCCAGGACGGCGAAAGACGGCTATCAGAATGCCAACCGTCCCAGACAAAAGCATCAAAAACAGACAGCCGCAGCCTGCAAACATAGAACCTCCCGCTTCTGTCATGCCCTGAGAGACGCGGCTGCCGGGCGCGGACACAAGACCCCCTAGCCCCAATAATGGGGGGATAGGAAATAGGGGAGTCGGACAAGCCCGCCGCTGTTATCCGGTCTTGTGTGCCCTGCACAGTGGGCACTTCTAAGCCTCGGGTTTCAACCCGTGGCTAATCCGTCATTTCGTACAGGTCTACGTCTCCCGTCAAGAGTGACTCTTTGGAGGCGTCTTCGAAGAGCGTGTCCAGTTTGGCGAGATACTCGCGGACGGTCATCACGACCGTCGCGTGGGACCACGTCAGTGGGGAGACGGAGATGGGGTCGCCGTTGTACGGGTGGATTTGCTCGGCCAGCACGCCGGACTCTAACGTATGCTTGCGGACCCACTCCAAGATGTCCAGGGCGCGGTTGAGGTCATGCGGCGTTTTGGCTTTGGCGATGTACCACTCGGCAAGCCAGAGCGTACAGATAATCCACGGGTTGCCGGGGACGCTGCCGATGTCCTGGCTGATCTGGTGGTAGTAGTCGTTTTCGTAGCGGGCGACGCCGCCGATGTCAGTTTTGCACCACAGGCGCTCTTCAATCTGCTGCATGGTCGCCACCACTTTGGGGTCATCGGCGGGCAGCATTCCAAACTGGAAAATGCCGTACAGGCTGGCGTCGATGTTGACGTCGGCATCGACCATCCCCGTCACCGGGTCCACGGTGACGCGGCGGACGAACCGGCTGCGCTCAGGGTCCCAGAGGTGCTTGAGCGCGGCCTCTTTAAAGCCTGCCTGCGCCTTGCGGAAGCTGGCGGCGTGCGTGTCATCGCCGAACGTCTCCGCGAAGTTCGCGGCGGCGTTCAGACCCGCCCACACGGCGGCGACGGTGAACGTATGAATGCCGTGCCGCTCTTCCCACAGGTCATACGACGGGCCGGGGAGGCCGGTGTGCGGCTCGATATAAGAGGCCAGGAACTCGCCCGCCCGGCGAATGAGCGGGGCGTACAGGCTGCGGATAAACTCGACATCTTTGTACCGGGTGTAATGCTCCCACAAGGCCCAGATGACCAGAGCCGTCTCGTCTTCCTGAATGGGGAGCTGCTGCTCGCCCGCGCCGTCCACCCAGGGGTGCCACGACGACCCCAGCGACTTGTCCGGGTTGTACTTGTGCAGCAGGTAGCCTTCGGGCAGAAGAACGTCCTTGCAGAACTCATAAAACGAGCGAGTCACATCGGGCTGCCCGGCCAAATCCAGCGCATAAGCCACCAGAGCACCGTCACGCGGCCACATATACGAATAGGTGTCGTTGTTGAACGTCAGATAGTCCGAGTCATTGGCGGCAATAATCGCCCCCCGGTTGTCGATCTGCGTCCGCAAAATCAGAAGCGACTGCTTGTAAAGAGTGATGAGCGGCGCAGGCAGATCGCCGTAGGGGATGTCGTCTTTGTTGACCCACTGGTTCCAGTAAATCCGTGCCCGGTGCAGGAAAAACTCGGGGCCGCGCTGCACGACAAGGCTGTTGATGAGCTTCACGGCGGCGTAGTCTTCGCCCGCCGCCAGCCAGTAGTAGACCGTCGCGGTTTTATGCAGGTCGACGTGCGCCCCGATAGTGCTGTCCACCGATCCCTGCGCGACCGTATTCATGCCCAGCACGCCGTCCTCGGCATCGCGCCAGGTCCCTTCCGCGCCGTGGGCGCGGGAGACGCCGATGGCGTAGTGCCGGACACCAAATTCGTGGCCGTCGTGGGTGGGGCCGTCGCCTTCCACGCACACATTCGCCAGCATCCATGTTTTGCCTTTGTAGTGGATCATGGCGTGCAGGTTCGGGGCGTAGTAGGCCGTGTTGCCCTCCTGCGACTCGTTCAAATTAAAGTCGTGGTGCCAAAATAAACGAACATCACGCGCCTCATCGTGCAGGTTCTCGATCTCCACTTTGCGGACATAGACATCGCGGTCAAAGTCCACGCAGTCCCGGCAGGTCAGGCGCAGGCCCAGCCCCCAGTGCGTCAGCGTCACCTGCGTAATCAGGGTTTCGTCTTCGTAGCGCAGGGTTTTGTCCCATGACGGCTCGGAAATCCAGGACATCTGGCCGTCTACCCACACGCCAAAGCGGCACGCCTGCCCGCGTGTATGGTTGGCCTGTCCGACATAGGGATAGTACACATCGCGCAGCGTGTAGCGCGAGTCAAACGTTAAAAGTAAGTTGCCATTGGCAATAGGGATGTCTCGGGGCATAATAGTTCTAATAGTTCCTGCGCCTATTATACCACGCCCCGACAAGGCGCGGCCTTGTCTTGCGCCGCATTCCAGCTTTGCGGCCCAGACATGGACCCTGCAAACGCTGACGCCGTCCGTGCCGATTGACTTTCCTATTCCCGCCGCGCAGCCAGTCTGGGATTACCGTCTGGTCGGCGCGGACCTGCCCGAGAGAATGTTTTCCCGGATTGGGATGCAGCGGGGCTTGAATGCCGAAAAGGTTCGGCAGTATCCCTGGCCCGGCCATTTTCTGCCCGAAGCCGCGCTGACGAAGATGCTGGAGACAGGGCAGGGCAAGGTGTTTTGAGGGCTGCGTGCTTGACGGGGCGGGGGAATGGCGTTATACTGAAGGTATGGCAAGAACATTGGTAAGAGAGAAAGAAAATACGGGGCGGCGGGGGCGGGCGAAGCGGCGGGCGCGGCCTTTTGGCGCGGCGGTCGGCGGGGCGGTGGCGGCGACGCTGGGAATGGGCCTGATTATTCTCGTCGTACAGCTTTTGATGCCGTCGTCAGCGGTCCACAATATGTATCTGCTGGCCCATTATAATTCCAGCCCGACCCTGCGGGAAAACCCCCTGTTTCAGCAGTGGATGGCGGACATCGACTGGGAGGAAGCGGTGTTTGCGACGCCTCTGAGCCTTCTGTGCGGAGGGCTGACCCTGGGCTGGCTGGCCCCGGCCTATGCCGGGCGCGGGCGCGTCCTGCGGGTCGCGGCAATTCTGGCCTTTTCTGTGGTCGCCGTTTCGCTGGCCTTTGTCTGGCCGACAGCGATTGTTCAGCAGAACCGGCTGAACGAAGCCGGGGGGCGCGTCGTGCAGGTCGGCATCCCGCCGGAGCTGATGGTGCGACAGGCGATTTTGACCGTGCTGTGGATCGGCGTCTGCGTCGGCGGCGCGTGGGCCGGTCTAAAGGCGCGGCGGCGCGGGACCCCCTAGCCCCCAATAATGGGGGAACCAGACAGTAACAAGAAGGCCCCTCTGCTCCTATCGGGTTCCCCCATTATTGGGGGCTAGGGGGCGATCTCCATGCCTACCATCCGCACGGCGTCGGCGTCAATCTGAACACCCTGCGGCGTGTGGCGCAGCGTTCCCGACACCACCACCCGGTCGCCGGAAATCGCTGGCGGAATGAGATGCGGGGCACTCACGGCAATCGGCGTTTCGCCCGGCCCATCGGACACGTAAAAGTGGTCCCCCAAAGCATCTGAGCCGCTCGACACGCGCACCGGCCCCAGTACCACCCGTGTTCCGTCGGCGTTTGCCCCGATCCCCGTTACCATCGAGACCGCTTTTTCTCCCCCGATATTCTGCACCACCGTCAGCCGCGCCGTATGGCCGGGCGTGACGCTTGCCAGAAGCCGCCGCCCCGCCGCCGCGACGGTGTAGGACCCCGGCGGCAGCTTAGTGAAGGCAAAGACCCCGTTGCCGTCCGCCCGCTCGGTGCGATGCACCCCGCCGTCGCTGCGGGTGAGCGTGACCGGCGTGCCGTCGGACGGCGTCAGCCCGGTTCCCGCCAGCAGCGTGCCCAGCACCTGCCCGGTGGTCGGCGTGGTCTTCCAGGGCATCGGCGGCGGGAGGACGTCGGCCCCGAAGACGTTCGGCAGGGCCGCAAACAGCGTCGTGTCCCCCTCCACTTCCTGCCCGTTCACGCCGAGTGGCGTGTCATAGCAGTACAGCACCGCCCCCGCCGCCCGGTGGCCTTCGGCGGTCGCTGTGCGCGTGTCTTGGATCATTCCAAGCGACCCGGCGACCGAGTTCTGATACAGCCCGATGCCGGGGGCGCAGAGCCGCCCGTAAACATGGTTTTTGGCGAAGCGGTCCCACCCCGTCCACCGCGATGGGCCGTTCGGCTTCCCGAGTGCCACATAGGTCATGGGGCAGTTTAAATCTAAAATACCCTCTTTCATCCAGTCCCGCCACGACGCAAAGACTTCCGTGTACGCCGCGCTTTTCGCCTCATACTCGGTATCATTGGTCGGCGGATCGCCCCAGCAGATGGTCGCCGCGCTCACAATCAGCTTCGGCTTCAGGGCTGTCGCCGTCACATAGACCCGGCGCACCAAATCCGTCACCTGCTCGCGCCGCCAAGCTTCCCAGCGCGGATCGTCCCACTTCGGCATCCCCGCCGTGCCATAACGCTTGTTGTAGCGGGCTATCGAAACGGCATTATAGCCCCAGTGCCCGGCGGTTTTGCCGTCGCCGCCGTAGCGGATAAAGTCCATGTGGATGCCGTCGACGTCGTAGTGCCGCACCACGTCCATATAGACCCGCACCGTCCACTCGGCGGCTTCTGGGTTGCCGGGGTCAATTTTGGTGGCCTCTTTGTCAAAATCCGCCCCGTTGTCCGAAATCGACAGCCATTCGGGATGCACTTTCGCCAGCGCCCCTGCGGACGGGTTGCCGCCGACGGCGCAGGCATTGATCCAGGCATGGACCTGAATACGCGGGTGCCCCGCCTCGTGCGCGTGCTCGCACAGATAGGCCAGCGCATCAAAATGGTCCGGGTCATCTTTGGCCCACTGCTCATAATGCGTATCATAGTACGCATCCGCCCGCTTCCGCATCTGCACAAAGACAGCGTTGCAGTGCATCGTGCGAAGCCGGGACAGGAGCGTATCACACTGTGCGGGCGTCTTGAAGCCGTCGTTGAAGCCGTCCACCCAGAATGCCCGAAGCTCAGGCCGCGTGTCGGCATAGACGGGGGAGGGGGCCAGCGCCGGAAGCGCCAGCAGCAGCGCGAAGGCCAGCAGGAGGGGGTACATAAACGGGGACCGGGAAGTTCTCATGGCTCTATTATAGCCGATTCTGAGCAGGCAGTGTATAATAGCCGTGGAGGCATACTATGAGTACCAGAGCAGAAGAAATTGCAGCACGGGGCAAGGCGCTCTATGAACAGCAAATCCGGCAGATAGTGGAACCGGGCAACAGCGGTAAAATCCTCGTTATCAACACAGAAACAGGAGAATACGAAATGGATAGCGACCATATGACTGCCTCCGACCGTGCCGCTTCCCGGTTTCCAGGTGCGCCGCTCTATGCAATGAAAATTGGTTTTCCTAGCCTGGGGAAACTGAGGGCTTTTGCCTGATGCCAACCATTACGTTAGCCACAGAAATCCATGCGCCGATTGGGCTGTGCTTTGACCAATGCCGGGATTTAGAGGTGCATACGCAGACGGTGGCGCACACGCGGGAGCGGCTGGTGGGGGACAAGACGGGCGGGATGGCGGAGCCGGGGGATGTGCTGACGTTTGAGGCGACACATCTCGGCGTGCGGCAGCGGCTGACCTCGCTGATTACCGAGTTTGAGCGGCCCACTCTCTTTGCCGACGAGGCACTGTCAGGGGCATTCCAAAGCCTGCGGCACGTTCATACGTTCACGGAAGTGCCGGGCGGGACTCTGATGCGGGACACGCTGACGTGGACCTCGCCGCTTGGCGTGCTGGGTACGCTGGCCGACCGGCTGTTCCTGACGCGGTATATGCTTGGATTTTTGGCTATTCGCAATCGTAACCTGAAAGCGATTTGTGAGGCCGAGGCGCACGGTTAAGCAGAGCGGTCAGCGCATTCTTTCTTATCAGCGGCACTGTCTTCTTCTTGCCGCTGCTTCAAATTGTTTTCCCACACACTTGTCCACAGCCAAAGGCCCGCCGCGCCCGCCAGAAGGCCAAACGACAGCCAGGTGCGCGTCTGCCAGCACGCTACTCCCAGCAGGATCATGGCAATCAGGCTGCCTGAGTTCAGCACATAGCAGACGGCAACTGGGACGCGGTACTTTTTGCCGAACCAGAGCGTGCGCCCGTAGCCGACAAGGCAGATCGCCAGAAGCACAAGCGCGTACAGGGCAAACTGAGGGGAAACGGCCATGCGCTTAGCTGGGAATTAATCGGAAAGCAGACGGTTTAACGAAGCGAGGTCGTAGGGGTCGGGGAACGGCAGGGAGGGCGGGAGAGGATGCGTGGGCGACGACGGGGCAAGGGCATCGGAGCGCTGCGCCATCAGCTCGGAGACGGTTTGGAGCAGAGCGGTATTCGCCTGCACCAGACTTTGCAGGGAGGTGACAAGCTCCTGCCATTCGCCGGGGGTGAGCGTGATTTGTTCTTCCGTTGTATTTTGTTCCTCGGTGCGGAAGTACTCTGGGTCCATATTCATAGTATACCCGCCGCACACGAAAACTAGAGGTTTTGCTTTTTTTGCTCTGTCGATTTGACTTGTCTGTGAAAAACTCCGGGGCAGGGATTCGAACCCCGATAAGCAGCTCCAAAAACTGCGGTCCTGCCATTGAACGACCCCGGAATATGTTTCTTTTGTAGTTGTATTATACCCGGCTCCGTGGGTTTGTCAATGCACGGGTATAATCAGTCTATGAAGCATTTTGCTGTGCCTGTTATTGTGCCTTCGGTTCTGCTGCTTTTGTCCGGCCTCGCGCTCCGGGCGAACTCCCCGGCGCGGCTGATGGTGGTTTCGCCGGACACGGCCCATTACGACTTTGGAATGCGGGAATGCGGGGACTCATCGCCGCTGACGCATACGTTCCGGCTCCGCAACAGCGGCACTTTGCCGGTAACGGTGGTGCGCGTGCCGACTTCCTGCCACTGCACTGAGGCCGTGCCGGAAGGCGGAAAAACTCTGCCGCTGACACTCACGCCGGGGGCAACCCTGCCCCTTGTGGTGACGGTCGACCCCAATCGCTTTGGGCCGGGGCCGGTTTCCAAAACCGTCTGGGTGTATGTGCGTGGCGAGGCCGCGCCGAACCTGACGCTGGAAGTGACGGGAACACTGCGGGCGGTGGCGGCCCCCTAATTTGGCATGAGCCGCCATGTCTCGGCAGGCGTGCCGGTGTCCGCTTCCTGCGTCAGCCCTGCCGCACCGAGGCTGAGGGCCAGGCCGCTTTCGCGGCTGAGGAGGGTGTACGTCCCGTCTCTGGCTTTGCGGAAGTGCCAGGTCTGATTGTCGCCGCCATTTGGCCCATACTCGCCGACCGGCGCTCCGACATCGTGCGAGCTGCCGAACAAATCCAGCACCTGCCCGCTGGCTTTGGAAACCAGTGTGCAGTCGCCTTCCCCTTGATCTTTCAGCTCCCAGACAGTGTCCGCACCGCCCATCCGCCGCCCGTCGCCGTTGGTCAGCGTGTAGGTGCCCGGCGTGAAGGCGGCAAAAACCCTGGGAACACTCGTAGGGCCGGTGTAAGTCGTCCCCGGAATGACGAACGTAGTCACGGATTTGGCGGGAAGCGTGGTTTGGAGCGTCTTGCCGGTGAGTGCCACGGGAGCGGGGCGTGCCCAGTCTTCGGTGGGGGACGTGCGGACTACAGCAGCGGTTTTGCCAAGCTGCGTGAACCGGGATAGGTCTAGCGACAGGGGCGCGTCGCCGTCGCCGCTGTTGGTGACCACCAGAATCAGCGTCTTCTGTTTCGGGTCCAGCGCCGCCAGCGTGTTGGCGTCGGGGGCGGCCAAAATGCGGCAGCCGGGGCGCACAGAGCGGCTGTACTGGCCCATGACATAATACTTTTTGTTGACCCCATAGGCCGTATGTGCGTAGCTGTCTTCGGAGTTGGTCAGCATTCCCCAGCCGCCAATATCCACGAACTGCCAGTAGACCCACGCCGTCGGGTGCAGGCCGTTGACATCGGTGAGGATTTGGCGGGACAGAGACAGCCCCGAGGCGTCTCCGTCGCCATACTCGGACATCCACAGGTCCTTGCCCGCGCCGCGCACCTGCCGCCCGAGCCGCTCCCGGCTGCCGCCGCCGTAAGAATGGGTGTTGATTTTGGACAGCACGGCAAGCGTCGCCGGGTCATAGCCGTTGAACGTGCTGAGGGAGGCGCTGATGGAAGTCTCGTCGGAGGCTGTCACTGTCGTGCCTGTCACGCCCGCCCGTTTCAGGGCCGCGCCGGTCGCTTTGATCACGACGTTCTGATGGGGTGGGGTGACGACGCAGCCTTCCTGGCCATTGAACTGGCCGCTGTATTGCCAGCCGTTGGTCGGCTCGTTGAGCGGCTCCACCACGCGGAAGGTGATGCCCCAGTCATCGTGAAAGTGCTTGACGACGCCCGATAAGTAATCTCCGAAGGCATCTTCCATGCCCGGCTTCATGTTGTCCGCGCCGTTCACGCCCCCGGTGACGCTGCCGCTGACGGTGGCCCACCACGGCGGGGAGTTGGAAAACGCTTCCAGTTGGTCCGCGCCGCGCTGCATAGCGGCTTTCAGAACGTACCGCTGATTGGCGTCCGCCGACCAGTCCCAGACACCGGGACTTGGAGAAAAGCCGGGGACGGCGGCCCGGAACGACAAAAACTGCTTGTTGGGCGGCAGGTGCGCCGGGTTCTCGCCGCCGCCAATGTTGTAGCGGATGACGTTCAGCCCCAGCCCCTTGACGGGGTCAAACGCCTTGTCCATATATTCCGTGCGAATGGGTTCGGGGAAGCCGCCGACAACGTGTGCCCACCACGCGAGCGACGTTCCCCAGCCCTCCCATGTCTGCGAGGGCACACTCGGGTCTACCAGAGCGCCGTTCGCTTTATCCTGTGCCTGTGCGGCGCTGACGGAAACAAGCAGGAGTGCGGCCAGGGCGGCGGTCAGCGTAATTTTCGAGGTGATTGCTATCATAGCCTATTGTATCACGAAACGCGCCCCCTGAGAAGACCCCGCCGGGCATTCAGTTTGAGCCGAAATTTGAGCCGAAATCGGCTATACTGAGTTGGCAATCTTATGAGCGACAGATTTAGCTTTCTGGAATTTGAAGACGACGCGCCTGTCGAGGGCAAAGCCTTCCCTGCCGGTCCCATTGCGCGGGACATCGGCATCGAGCGCTCGCCGGATGGAACCGCCCTGGCGGAAGTGCGGCTGGACAGGCCGCGTGAAGACGATGAAGACGACGGCGCGATGACGCTGTCGGCACGGGCGGGGCGTGCGAATACGCCCACCGCCGCCGCGCCGACACGTCTGCGCGTGGTGGAAGTGTTCGGCGGGCGCGGGGCGGGGGCAGATCAGTTTCACTACCCGACCGGGCTGGCCGTGGACCGCAGCGGCGTCCTGTTTGTCGCCGACTCCTACAACCACCGCATTCAGCGGATTACCCCGAGCGGCGGCGTCGCCGCGATTGGCGGACGCGGCACGGCACGGGCGCAGTTTTTGTCCCCGCAGGGCGTCGCCGTGGATGTCGAAGACTCGTTTTATGTGGTGGAGCAGGGCGGCAACCGCGTTCAGAAGTTCACCCGCGAGGGCGTTCTGACTCTGGTATTCGGCAGGCCGGGCCGGGCCGAAGGGGAGCTGAACGGGCCGACGGGGATCACGGTCGGGCCGGGCGGCGACATTTACCTGTGCGACACGGGCAACAGCCGCGTGCAGCGGTTTGATTCCGAAGGCCGGTTTCTGAGCGTCATCGGCGCTCCCGGCCTGTACGGCGCGGGCCTCAGCAGCCCGCAGGCGGTGGCCGTGGACCCCGGCGGCAACCTGTATGCCGCCGACACCGGACAGAACCTTCTGGTGCGCTTTGACCCCGTGGGCCGCGCCGACCGGCTGATTGGCGGCGTCTCCGGCCCGAGCCGCCGTACCCGCGACGACTCGCTGCCGCTCCCCCTCAGCAGCCCGCGTGCGATGGCGATTGACCCGATGGGCCTGCTGTATGTGGCCGACGGCGGCGAGCCGGACTCGCTGACCGGCGAAATGCGGGGCCGTGTCCGCTGCCTCCTGCTATCCGACGGGCAGGTGCTGGCGACGGTGGAGCGCGTGGGCCGCTCGCTTGGAACTCTGCTGCGTCCCGGTGGCCTGGCGCTGACCTCCGTCGTCGCCGCCGATGGCCTCCGGCGCGGCGATTTGTTTGTTGCTGATACGCTCAACCACCGCGTCCTGCGCTTCGCGTGGGGATAATTTTTGAGATGCCTCACTTTTCCACACACTTCACCGTTGCCGAAGCCCGCGCCGCGCTGCCCGCCCTGCGCCGCCGCCTGCTGCGCGTGCAGGAGCTTCTCGCCGAAGCCCGCCGCGCACAGGAAGCCGAAGGCGCGGCCTCTACGATTGTCCTGCGTGGCAACGGGAGCGGCCCCCTCCTGACCGGCGCGGGGCGGTTTCAGGCGCAGGCACAGCAGCTTGTCAAAGACATCGCGGGCGAAGGCATTCAAATCAAAGATTTGGAGCGCGGCCTGGTGGACTTTCCGCATTTTCTGCACGGCGATCCGGCCCACGAAGTCTTTTTATGCTGGCAACTGGGCGAAGACACGATTACCACCTGGCATGAAATCGAGGCAGGCTATGCCGGACGCCGTCCCCTCTAGCTTGCTGGCAGAAGCGATCAAGGCCGAAGCCGCCCGGCTGGGCTTTGCCCTGTGCGGCATCACCGGGGCGGAGCCGCCTCCCCACCACCGGGAATATCAGCGCTGGCTGGCCGAGGGCCGCGCCGGGGAAATGCTGTATCTGGGCCGTCAGGAGCCGAAGCGCGGGGATTTATCGCAAGTGCTGCCGGGGGCGCGGTCGGTGGTGTGCGTGGCGCTGAACTATTCGCCGGAAGACGGACAGCCTACCGCCACAGCCGAGCCGGGCAGGGGAACCGTCGCCCGCTATGCCCGCTTTGACGACTACCACGAGACGTTCTGGGCACGGCTGGAAACGCTGCTGACGTTTATCAGGGCGCAGTCGCCGGGCGCAAACGGCAAAGTCTACTGCGACACCGGCCCTATCACCGAGCGGGATTTGGCGATGCGGGCGGGCCTGGGATGGATTGGCAAGCACACCAATTTGATTTCCCGCCGCCTCGGAAACTGGTTCTTTCTGGGCGAAATCATCTTAGACATCCCCCTGCCCGCCGACACGCCCGAAACCACGCACTGCGGAACCTGCACCCGCTGCATTCCGGCCTGCCCGACCGGGGCGATTACGGCCCCCTATCAGCTCGATGCCCGCCGGTGCATTTCCTACCTGACGATTGAGCTGAAAGGCAGCATTCCCGAAGACCTGCGGCCCCTCATCGGCACGCGCATTTATGGCTGTGACGACTGCCTTGCCGTCTGCCCCTGGAACAAGTTCGCGGTCAAATCCGAAGACCCCGCCGTTGCCCCCCGCGCCGATTTGACCGCCCCTGATTTACTGGATCTGCTGGCGCTGGATGACGACGCCTTCCGGGCCAAGTTCAAGAACAGCCCCGTGAGGCGCACCAAGCGCCGGGGTCTGCTGCGTAATGTCTGCGTCGCTCTGGGAAATCTCGGCGACCCCCGCGCCCTGCCCGTCCTGCGCCGTGCGGCGCAGCATGACCCCGAGCCGCTGATCCGCGAGCACGCCGCCTGGGCCATCGAGCGCATTCAAACCTGTCCCAGCACAACTACTGTTATTGATAGCCCTGAGCGGTAACTGAGGAATTTTGGCACGATTTCTGCGATAAGTGAATCATAGAAAACACTTTATTCGTTAGTCATCGTAAAAGGAAAACTTATGAACACAGCTCTCTTCGCTTCTCGCTTCGTCCTCGGCCTCAGCGCCGTCGCCCTCCTCAGCCTCGGCGGCCTCCGGCCCGCAGCGGCCCAAACCGTCGGCGATGCCGGGTTTGAAGCCCCGGTGGTTGGCAGTGGCAGCTCCGCGTATGTCTACAACCCCGCCGGGGCATCCTGGACATTTAGCGGCGGGGCGGGTGTCAGCGGCAACGGCTCCGGGTTCACGGCGGGCAATCCAGACGCCCCTGAAGGCTCGCAGGTCGGCTTTGTGCAAACGACTGGGACCATCGCGCAGGCCATCGATGGCTTTTCCGACGGCTCCTACACTTTCCAGTTCCTGTCCGCGCAGCGCGGCTCGGGGGACGGCAACCCCGGTCCGGATTCTCAGAACCTTCAGGTGCTTGTGGACAACGCGCCCCTGTTCGGTGCGGATGGCCTGACGCCGGTTGGCACGAGCTATCAGCTTTATACGACGGACCCCATCGCTCTGTCTGCGGGCACACATACGCTGACGTTCCAGGGCCTGAACACCGCCGGTCAGGGTGCAGGCAACAACGGGGACAACACGGCGTTTATTGACGGGGTGGGCATCAACAAAATCGCGCCCGTGCCCGAAGCCTCGTCGGTGATTTCGCTGGGAATGCTGCTAGCGCTGGGGCTTGGCGGCGTCGCCGTCGCCCGCAAGAAAGCCGTCAAGGCATAATCAGACGGAAGGCTGCAATAAAGAGAGAAGCCGGATGCTGGGCCAGAATGCCGGGGGTATAAACCCCCCGGCAGGAAAGGCAAACGCCCTGCGGGCTAAGGATGTCGCAGAGGAAAGCAGTCATATTCTAACTGTTCCCTCCCTAGCCCGGAGGGCGTCTGATCTTTTTGCCGGGGGTTTTATACCCCCGGCACAGGGTGCAAGCAATAAAGCCGAAGGGCGCGGCAAATCGCGCTTCTACTCTGGCTCCACGCCCGTCAGCAGTCCAAGCCGGGCCATGTCAGCCGCCGTGTCTACGTCGGAAAGCCCTTCGGGGAACGAGATGCGCGACTGTGGCCCGGTATAGGTCTGAAGAATACGCCGCGCCCCCTGCTCGCCGCGCAGGGCCATCAAATCGGGAAACAGGGGATGGGCAAAGAGGGCCGGGACGCCGGGAGCGCCGCCGTATTCGCAGGTAATCAGCGCGTGTCCGGTGGCTTGATAGGTGCCAACAAGGGAGTTCAAGAGGGCCGGGGTAACGCCCGGCTGATCGCACAGCATCACGAGCGCGGCATCCACGCCGCCAAGCGCGGCAAGGCCAATTTGGAGAGACCCGGCCATACCCGTCTCCCAGTCCGGGTTGATGGCAGCGGTCACGGGCAGACCGTCTAAAGCCGCTCCGACTGCGTCGGCAGATGCGCCGAGAACGACGACGACCGGGCGGCACACAGAGGCCAGCGCCGTCTGCACGGCCCGCACAATCAGCGTCTCCCCAGACGCCTCCCGCAAAAGCTGCTTCGGCGTGCCAAGCCGCCGCGAGCCGCCCGCCGCCAGAATGATCACGCCGACAGCAGGCATACGGCCTCTTCGCGGGGGCCTGCGGCCAGAACCGTTTCGGGCCGCGCATGAAGCGGGGCGCGGCGGTTTCGGAGCGAGCCGCCTTCGCGTCCAGTTCGTGCGGCCTGTATCTCCGCCACGATAGACAGCGCGATCTCCTCCGGGTTGTCTGCGCCCAAATCCAGCCCAATCGGGGCGTGAAAGCGGCTTCGCATTTCCTCGGTCACGAATAATCCGTCATCGGCAATCTCCGCCAGCAGCCGCTCGGTGCGGACACGCGGTCCAAGCTGTCCAATGTAGCCCGCCTCGGACAGCAGTAAAGCCTGCAAGACGCGCCGGTCGTCGGGGTAATTGTGCGTCATCACGACAACAGCGGTGCGCTCGTCAATTTCGATACTCTCCGGCCAGCCGAGGCAGACGCAGTCAGCCAGCGCGAACCGCTCGGGCCGCGCCCGTGTGCCGCGTGTGTCCGCCACAGTGACGTGCCAGCCGATCTCTTTGGCAAGCCGCACCAGCGGCAGGGCATCCTGCCCCGCGCCGAAGATGACCAGCGGGGCGGGAGGCTGCACTGTCTCCTGAAACACGGTGACACCCTCCGGCGGCGTCCATCCCTGCGGCGCGGTGCCGAGCGGCACGGCGGGGTTGTCCGAGGCCGTCACCGTAGTAATAGTTTGGGGAATCCGCTCCCGCAGGACCGTCGCCAGAGCGTTTAACGGGCCGGGGCGGTCGGGGGAGACGCGCTCCAAAAGCACCTGAACCACGCCGTTGCAGCCCAGCCCAAACCCCCACACCACGTCTTCATCGGCATCAGTCGAGTCATAGGTGACAATGGCCGCGCCCGCTTCGGTGCGCCACCACGCTTTTTGCAGGATGTCCCCTTCCAGGCAGCCGCCGCTGACCGACCCGGCCAGACGTCCTTCCCGCGACAGCAGCATCCGTGCGCCGGGCCGCCGGTAGGTCGAGCCGCTGACGCCCACCACCGTTGCCAGCAGCGCTTCCCCGCCTTCAGCGCGAACAGTTTCCCAGGCGGCGACAATTTCAGCGAGTTCTTTCATAACTTGCTTTCTCGGACAGAAAGACCCCCTAGCCCCCAATAATGGGGGAACCGGATGAGGACAGAAAGGGCAGGGGCAAACCCAGCTCCTACTCCTAACTTCCGGTTCCCCCATTATTGGGGGCTAGGGGGTCCTAAATTACCTTGTCCAGCGTTACCGGCAGGTCACGAACACGCTTGCCCGTGGCATGGTAGACGGCGTTGGCAATCGCGGCGACGACGCCCGTAATCCCAATCTCGCCAATTCCCTTGACGCCCAGCGGGTTTACATACGGGTCGGTTTCAGGCACAAACGTGATGTCAATGTCGGGGATGTCGGCGTTTACGGGGACGTGATATTCGGCCAAATCGGCGTTCATCACCCGGCCCGTGCGCTTGTCCGTGATCGTCTCTTCCAGCAGGGCCATGCCGATGCCGAAGATAATGCCGCCGAGAAGCTGGCTGTTGGCCGTTTTGGCATTCAGAATGTTGCCGACGCCATAAGCACCCACAATCCGTGCCAGACGGATTTCGCCCAGGTCGGGGTCAACGTGGACCTCCACAAAGACCGCGCCAAACGAGTGCATGGCGTACTTGTCTTTTTCGTCGCCCGGCTTGGACTCCACTTTGGCATCTAGGCTTGGCAGCCCCTGCCGGGTCAGCAAATCGCGGTAAGTTTCGCCTTTGGTCGGGTCGGCCAGCGAGAACATCTGCCCGTCTTTGACACCCACGCCATCGGCTGTTAATCCCGATAGCGGAGAGGCCGGATCGGCAATCGCCAGCGCGACAGCTTTGGCCCGGACCGCGAGGCCCGCCGCTTTGACGGCGGAGCCGGTCGAGGCCGCCGTCTGCGAGCCGCCCGACACCGGCGTTTCCGGCATCAGCGTGTCGCCCAGCTCAAAGCGCACCTTTTCCGGCGGCAGCCCCAGCGCCTCGGCGGCGGTCTGCGTCATCACGGTATAGGTTCCCGTGCCTAAATCCTGCGTTCCCGCTTTGGAATAGCCGGTCCCGTCCTTGAAAATCTGTGCAAACGCCGACGCCGCCTGCCGGTTCACCGGGTACGTCGCTGTTGCCATGCCGAGGCCGCGCAGCTTGCCGTCGGGCGTCGTCATTGAGCGCGGTGTGGGGGTGCGCTCGGCCCAGTTGAACTTTTCCGAGCCGACTGTGTAGCACTCTCGGAGCGACTTGGACGACCAGGGCTTGCCGCTTTCGGGGTCTTTCTCGGCATAATTTTTCAGGCGCAGGGCCACCGGGTCCATGCCCAGCGCATAAGCCAGTTCGTCCATCGCCGACTCGATGCCAAACGTACCGGGCGCTTCGCCGGGCGCTCGCATATAGGTCGGGGTCCCAGCGTCCAGCCGCACCAGCCGCTGCGCGGTTTCCTGGTTGGGTACCTCGTACAGTATCCGGGTCGCCTGCGCTGCTGTTTCCAAGAACTCATCAAAGCTGGAAGTCTGCGAAAGACTGTCATGGCGCACGGCTGACAGCGTGCCATCTTTGGCTGCCCCAAGCTGGATCGTCTGCTCGGTCCGGGACCGGTAGCCGACAGGACCGTACATCTGCCGCCGGGACAGCACCAGCTTGACCGGTCGCCCGGTCATCTTGGCCGCCATCGCGGCCAGCGGAACATGCGACCACGCTGACCCTTTGCAGCCAAAGCCCCCGCCCAGAAAGTGCGACACAACGCGGATGTTATCATTGGGGACACCAAAAATCTTTGCCAGAGACTTGCGCGTGCCAAAGACGCCCTGCGTGGTGTCGTAGATGGTCAGACGGCTGCCTTCCCAGACGGCCAGCGTGGCGTGCGGCTCCATCGGGTTGTGGTTTTCTACAGGCGTCACATAGTCCGCGCTGATCTTGGAAGAGGCCGCCGCGAGGCCCTGCTTGAAGTCGCCCCGGCTGGAGTCGGTGTGCTTTCTCGGGTCTGGCTTGGGGGGAAACGTATTGTTCTTTTCGCGGTCAATTTCGGTGCGCGGCTCCTGCGAGTCGTATTCATATTTGACCAGTGAGGCGGCGTAAGTGGCCCGCTCGAACGTATCGGCGACGACTATGCCGACCGGCTGGTTTTGGTACAGCACGTCCGCGTTCTGAAGCAGCGACAGCTTGAGAGCCGTGGGACCTGTTTCAGTGTGGGTTTGGACAGCCTTTTTGGTGGGTGCTGGCTTTGCCTGCACTTCCGCCGCTCCGGCCAGGGGCAGGGCATTGGCGGGCGTGATGACGCGCAGGACGCCCGGCAGCGCCTCGGCCTGCGAAGCATCAATACTTGTGATCTTGCCGCGTGCCACGGTACTCATAATCAGCACGGCATAGGCGGCATCCGCCACCGGCATATCAGCGGAGTACCGTGCTCCGCCGGTGACTTTAAGCCGCCCATCTACCCGGTCCAGCGGCGGGCCGACTGCCGGGGTGATATCTTTGGTTTGTGTGGTGTCCATGAAGTTTGCTTTCCGTAAGGCTTGCTGATGTCATGCAGAGCGTGTTCGAGGAGTTGAAAACTCCTCGCTAGGTGAGGCGTCCTTCGGACGAAGGAGATACAGATGCAACCATGCACCTTCACTCTTCCACCCGGAGGGTGCCTCACCTAGCGAGGGGTTTTCAACCCCTCGGTCTCTGCCCGGTTGAAAGTTCTATGCCATCTTGCTGACGGTGGACAGGCAGCGCACCAGCGTTCGCTGGGCCAGCTCCACTTTAAATGCATTCTCGCCGTGCGGCTTCGCGCCCTTCATAGCAATCTGAGCCGCCTGCCGGAAGTTCTCGTCGGTGGGCGCTTTGCCGACCAGCGACTTCTCCGCGTCAAACGCCCGCCAGGGCTTGGTTCCGACGCCGCCCATCGCAATTCGCGCTTCTTTGATGACGCCGCCGCTCATATCCAGCGCAATAGCCGCCGAAGTCAGCGCGAACGCATAGGAAGCGCGGTCGCGCACTTTCAAATAGTGTGAGCGGGCCGAATAGGGCAGGGCGGGCAGGTCCACGGCGGTGATGATCTCGCCCGGCTCCAGCACGTTCTCCCGCTCCGGGTGGTCGCCCGGCTCTAAATGGAAGTCCTGAAACGCAATCCGCCGCTCGCCTTTGGGGCCATTTGTCACCACGGTCGCGCCGAATGCCGCCAGCGCAACGGCCATGTCCGAGGGGTGCGAGGCGATGCACTTGCCGCTTGTGCCCAGCACGGCCAAAATGCGGTTGTGGCCGTCAATCGCCGGGCAGCCGGAGCCGGGGTCGCGCTTGTTGCAGGGCGAGGCGGTGTCCCGGAAGTAGTAGCAGCGGGTGCGCTGCAGGATGTTTCCGCCGGTCGTCGCCATGTTGCGAAGCTGCGTGGACGCCCCCGACAAAATGGCCTGCGACAGCGCCGGGTAGTTCTTAGAAATCAGCGGGTCATGCGCCATGTCGGTGTTGGTGACAAGTGCCCCAACCCGCACGCCGCCGTCCGGCAGTGCCTCAATTTTGGTCAGCGCCAGCGGGGAAACGTCCACCAGGCGCGACGGCATTTCGACGTCCAGCTTGATCAAATCCACCAGCGACGTGCCACCCGCCAGAAACCGGACCGGATTGGTGAGGGAGCCGACGCCCCCGCCCGCGACCGCGCCGCTGCTTGTGGCCGCTGACTGCTCCGGGGCAGGTGTGTATTCAAACGGATGCATTGCTGTTTCCTTTCCGGGCGTCCTGCACGGCGGCGACGATGCCGTTGTACGCCCCGCAGCGGCAGAGGTTGCCGCTCATCGCCTCGCGCACATCGCTGTCTTCCGGTCCGACCGGCTCGGTCAGCAGGGCCGAGGCGCTCATGAGCTGCCCCGAAGTGCAAAAGCCGCACTGAAAGCCGTCATGCTGGATAAACGCCGCCTGCACCGGGGTCAGGGTGCCGTCCGGGGCCGCCAGGCCCTCTACTGTCGTAATCTTTTTGCCCTGATAGGCCACGGCCAGCGCCAGGCAGGAGTTGATTCGCTTGCCGTCGGCGTGCATCGTGCAGGCCCCGCACTGCCCGTGATCGCAGCCCTTTTTGGAGCCGGTCAGGCCGACACGCTCGCGCACGGCATCCAGCAGCGACACACGCGGCTCAATTTGCAGCGCGTAGTCCGTGCCGTTGACGTTCAGCGTCACAGGCATCGTGCCCGAAGACACCGGCGGGTGCAGCGTATTCGTTCCCGCCGGGGCCGCATAAAGCGTGGTATCGGCGGCGCGGGCGGGAGAGCCGGGCAGGGACAGCACGAGGGCCGCGCCGAGGGCGGCGGCCAAAAACTCGCGGCGGGAAAGGCCAGTTCTAGGCGAAGCTTGAGCACTCGGCGCAGGGGCCAGCGCGGAAAGGCCAGCGATTAAATCCTCGGCACGCGGGGACTGACCCGGCGCGGCAACATAGCGCCACTGAATGACGCCCTCGCCGTCCAGCAGAAACAGCGCCTGCCGTCCGGCGACGCCAAACGCCAGCGCGGCATCGCCGTTTGTGTTGGCATCAGACAGCAGAGGAAACGCCAGCGGACCGTCGGCAAACGCCGCCTGACACCACAGGCCGTCGCGGGTCAGGCCCAGAAGCTCGCCGCCAAAGCCCGCGCCCGTCAGCAGGCGGCGGGTGTGGGCCAGACTTTCGGCGCGGCTCGGGTCCCAGTCCTGCGGAGAAAAGGCCAGCACGACCGGCTGCCCGCGCAGGCTCGAAAGCCGGATCGGTGCGCCGGGAAAAGTTTGAGGGAGAGCAAAGTCCGGGGCAGACGTGCCGACGGACAAAGCCCCAACGGGAGGTGCATCCATAAGGG
The DNA here is from genome assembly GCA_965277455.1 of Capsulimonadaceae bacterium. Classification (GTDB taxonomy): domain Bacteria; phylum Armatimonadota; class Armatimonadia; order Armatimonadales; family Capsulimonadaceae; genus JANXMY01. Next base: position 113,570 of record OZ255823.1, read on the forward strand.
AAAGCCTTTCGTGGAAAGTGAGAGAGTGGAAAAAGTCGCTTGAAGATATTCTACCCGGAGCAGCCCGGTGTAAAACGCCGGGTCAATTCAAGGCTTCGGCGGGATATGAACGGTGCTCAGGTACAGATGTGCGCCTTTGTTAGCGAGCAGGGACCCGGCCAGCGTCATCACGCCGAGCAGGAGAAGCTGACGCGCAAAGGCGGCCAGAGACGTACCGATGTTGGCGGCGGGAGGCGGGGGCGCACCAGAAGTTTGCAGAGGCTCCAGACCCGGCACGGGGGATTGGAACAGATGCAGAGCGGTCACGAAGACGAACACGAGTATGGCGATGCCCGCCAGAAAGACCAGCAGGGCAACAAGGCGACCGGTCAAATCGGTGCGGGGCGGGGACACGGACATCGGGCAGGCATTCCTCACAGTTGAACCAGGCGAGCCGGGCGGATTGCGGCTATCATGGCACACACAGCGCGTGCGCGTCAAGCCTGCTTGCAGGACGGATGCGGAGCCAGATATGTTCCTGCGCTTATTCCCAGCCCAGTTTAATTAGCACCACGGCCAGCAGTGTCGTGAGAGTGACGCCAAGAGCAAATGTTTTCAGGAAGTGCGAGTCCATACTGTTATCTTTCCAGCGCGATATTCGCGCCATATCGTCCACAATAAGCCAAAAAACGCAGGCCACCAGATTAAATCGTTGAAGACATTAACCCAGAGCGAAGACCACGGCAGATGGCCTAACGCATGATGCAGCACCCAGCCTGCCGGGCCAAGCACCTTGCCGCACAGGCCCAGAAATGCAAAAGGCCAGAAGCGCACCGGGTCCCACGCCACGCAGGCATAGCCGATGGCATAGACGCCGACGAACATTCCGATACAGGACGCTAAAATCTGCGGCAGGGGGCCACTCGCCGCATGCTCCACTCCTGTCATTCCCATCCAGTCCAGCATCCAACCCGGTTTCAGGCCAACCACAGTTCCCCAGACCAGATTATAGACAGTCGCCGCCCAGAACCAAGCTTTATAGACGCGCCAGGGATCGGAGGCTGTTGCGGCAATAAGGCTTTCGCTGTCAGAACCAGTTTGTTTTTGCAAATTCATTGCACGGCATCCTGCTGGAAGCCTAATTTCCTGCTTTTGTCAGGTTCAGCCCCGTCCTCCAACCAGAGCAAAATCTGCTCTTCCGGCTTATCTGGATTGATCCAGACAATGCTTTTCATCTGTCCGATTGTCTGACACGCTGTTCCAAACAAAGCCCGCACGATTTCATCTAATGCGATCACAGTGCTGTCTGTCGCCAGTGCCGCTTCTATCAAGTGAATGTCCTTGAGCATTGCCTCGATTTCTTTCGGACTTTCCGTGGTTTTTGGCACTTTCAATCTTATTGCCGTATCAATCGGTTCCGCCTCAATACGCAGTATGCGCTTTTTCGCGGTCATGGAAACAAGCCAAGTACGTGCAAAGTTTGATTTGTGCTTGTTCCACTCGTCTGAGATCGGCTTGGACATGACCACGCGATGAGACAGCGCCAAAATTGTTTTCAAGCAATCACGACAGTTCTTAGAAGTGGGGTAGGTTGCTTCTTCGCCGCCGGATGACCTTGCCACCGAGGCATCTACCACGAGGGCGCGTGAAGTTCTGCTCGGCACGTTATTTCATCGCTCCTCGCCGCTCGGCGGCATCCAGATAGCGGCTTTGGGCATCCAGTGTCACATCATCGAAATCTTCCGGCCAATCACCGAACGCCCCCTCTTCGTCTAAATCCGCACTGCGAATTGTTGTTTCGCCATCCTCGCCGCGTGTAAACCAGTGGAGCTTCACCAATTCTGGCGGCAGCTTTCCCTCGGCAACGAGAGTTTGAATGCCGAGCAGGAGCAAAGAACTGTGGGTCTCCGCAACGACCCGAACGCCGCGTTGGGCCGCCTCTGCTAACACCTCTGCCATTGCGGTTTGGGCGCGTGGATGCAGATGAATTTCCGGCTGTTCAATATAAACGAGCTGGCCGGGTTCGGCAACAAGTAAAGCAACTAAAATAGGCAGCGTTTGCGAAACGCCGATGCCAACATCGGCAATGCTCACTGTATCTTCTATATCACTTCGTCGAGTTCTTCCCACGCGAAGACTGACCTGTGTATCATTGATAAAACTAGCAGCAACAGAACTTGTCAAACCTAGCTCAAGCAACTGCTTTTGCAGCAAAATAAGCGACCGCCAGTTTTCCGTTTTTTCCCAGTGAGCGATTATACTTGCTGTATAACCATCAAATGTGCCGGGGAAAATGGGGCCAGTGGAAGTCGCAGGATAAACGCGGATTGGTTTGCTCCGCAGCCCTGGAAGATGGATTATTTCCAATAGGTGCGGCTCAATGTCAAAAGTGGGTTTTAGCTCAAATTTTGCTACTACAGAGCCATCCTGACGCTGAATGGTTGCATCTATCTTTAAAAAACAACGGTCTCTGCTGACTTGCCATTCTGTATGTGTCTCTGCCCCAAAATTCATTGCACCAAGAAAGTCTTTCAATTGGTTAGGCATCTCTGAGCTAACTCGATCAGTCTCAACATCTGGAAGATAATCTGAGCGTCCGATGCCATCTTGCCGAGTCATTCGCTCTAACTTCAGCCCTTTTCCTGAAAAGAACGTAATCAAATCAACTTTAGCATTAATTTCTAATCCTATCACAAGCCCTGTGGAACTATCCGTTTCAGTTTTAGATAAAATTTGATTTGTTGAGGTGGCATAAACATTTGACCCAGCGAGTAGCAACGCTTCTGGATCATAAGGCGCTTCCAAAGTTTGCTTCAGTAGCAGCAATGGCTGCATAATGCTGGACTTGCCGGAACTATTGGCCCCGGCTAAAATGGTCAGCGGCCTAATTTCAATGCTTTGTTGCTGAGCAATCGACTTGTAGCCGCCAACAGTAATCTTAGTGATGCCCTCGGAAGCCACACCTGACTTCGTTCCATTCTGATTATTTTGTTCCGGCATTTCACAAATGTCCTTTGTATGGAAAGAAGAAAGAAACGTTTTATCGGTGGCTTATTGTAGCACTTTTGAGAGGGTTGTAGTGGAGAAAGCGCAGATTAAAGAAAACTCGCAATCTGTGCAGGAAGGCGTGGGTGCAAATTCGTCATAATAAGAGTGTAGGCTAGAGAGCCTGCCGGAACCGCCTCTCTTCCCCCGTGAAAACGAGGACAGAAAGCGAACCCCGTGCCAAGGCCGCCAGGTCCTCCTCAACTGCCAGACCCGGTGACCGCCCCAGCCGCAAAGAAGCATCCCGCTTCGCGGCTGGCGGGCGGTCGCCCGCAGCGGTCTGGTTCTTTCCTGCGAAAGCGAGAACATCTATGGTATACCAAATGCCGTATTCTAATAAACAACGCGCCTTTGTCGGCAGCACTGCCGCCGAAGAGCACGCCCGGCGTGAGCTGGCCGACTGGGCCACTCAGCAGGGGTTTCAGCCCGCCCCGATGCGCCGGACATTCACCACCTACCACAGCGGCGAGGCCCGCGACTGGGTGCTGATGGAGCGTATGGCTTCTGCATCAGACAGCGACTGTTAAATACTGCACGCTGAATAGCTGCGCCGGGTCGGTCCAGACCCGGCGCACGAGGAAGCCGGCACGGGCAGCGAGGTCGGCGAACTCAGCCAAACTGTACTTGTAGGAGCACTCGGTCAAGATCGTCTCTTCCTCTTCAAACGCAATTTCCCGGCCCGCCAGATGCACCGTCTGAGGCCGCAGGCTCATCAGGTGCATCTCCACCCGGCCCGCCAGAGCGTTGTAAAACGCCCGGTGCGCGAAGCCGCTCAAATCAAAATCTGTCCCAAGTTCCGTGTTCATCCGGCGCAATAAGTTCAGATTAAAGGCCGCCGTTACTCCCTGCGCGTCGTCATAGGCGGGTTCCAGAATAGCGGGCGACTTCTTCAAATCCACCCCAATCAGCAGGCCGCCGCCGGGGCCGCAGACGTCCGCGATTTGGCTGAGAAACACTTCGGCCTGCTCCCGGTGAAAGTTGCCAATCGTGGAGCCGGGAAAGTACACAGCGCGGGAGCGGACCGGGCCTCGGGCCTCGGGAATGGTATAGGGCGCGGTGTAGTCCGCGCACAGGGGCAGGATGTCCAGACGCGGATAGGCGGCAGCCAAAGATTTTGCCGTCATCAGCAGATGCTCCCGCGAAATGTCCATGGGCACATAGCCCGCCAAATCGGGCAGGTGGTCCAGCAGAATGCGCGTCTTGGTCGAGCTGCCGCTGCCATATTCCACCAGCAGGCAGTCCGGGCCAAGCAGCCCGGCCATCTCGGAGACGTGCTGCCGCATGATGCCCAGCTCGGTGCGGGTGGGGTAGTATTCGGGCAGGTCACAAATCTGGTCAAAAAGATGCGAGCCATGCGCGTCATAAAAATACTTGCAGGGCAGTGTCTTTTCGAAGGCACTCAGCCCGGCCAGGGCCTCGGCTTCAAAAACTGCTGTATCAGGTGTTGTATCTATCGTCGGCGTCATTGCCATGTTCTCAAATGTCCTTTGCTAATCGAATGCCGGTGAACTGCCAGCGGGCATCGGGCGGGAAGAAGTTGCGGTAGGTTGGCCTCATGTGCGAGTGTGAAGTCGCGCAGGAGCCGCCGCGCAGGACGAACTGATTGCACATAAACTTGCCGTTATACTCGCCCAGAGCGCCCTCGGCGGCGGCGTAGCCGGGGTAGGGAGAATACTGGCTGCGGGTCCATTCCCAGACATCGCCGAACATCTGATGCAGACGCCCCGTCTCGGCGTCGGCAGGGCTGAGCGCCACGGGATGAAACCGGCCCGAATCGGCCAGATTGCCGCAGAGGGGAACCGTCGCCGAAGCCGTTTCCCACTCGGCTTCCGTTGCCAGCCGCGCCCCGGCCCAGCGGGCATAGGCATCGGCTTCAAACAGCGACACATGGCACACCGGGGTATCCAAATTGAGCGGAGCCATCCCGGCCAGCGTGAACTCCAGCCACTCGCCGCGTTTGTTCCACCAGCAGAGCGGCCCGGTCCAGCTTTTAGACTGCACGGTGCCCCAGCCCTCGGACAGCCAGTATTCCGGCTTTTCGTAGCCGCCCGCTTCCACAAACTTTAGATACTCACCATTGGTCACAAGCCGCGAGCCGAGCGCGAACCCCGCCACATACTCTTTATGGCGCGGGCCTTCATTATCAAAGAAAAAGCCGCCGCCCTCCCAGCCAATCTCGCGGATGCCTTCGTCGAACGTCACCCATTCCAGAGCCGGCGGCGCGGCGGCGGGCGGGTCCCGGCGGGGTTGATACACAGGACACAGGGGGTTCTCAAAAAAATTATATTTCAAGTCCGTCACCATCAGCTCTTGATGCTGCTGCTCATGGTGCAGGCCCAGAGTCAAAAGAGGCTCCAGCGTTTGTGCCAGCGCCTCATCCGCGCCTTCCAGCATCTGCGCCATGTGATCATCGACATAGGCCCGGTAGGTGTAGGTTTCGTCGACTGTGGGCCGCGAAATTAGCCCGCGTGCGACCCGGCAGTGCCGCTCGCCGACGGCGTTGTAGTAGGAGTTAAACAGAAAATCATACTGCGGATGGATAGACTGGTAGCCGGGCAAATGGGGCTTTAGAAGAAACGTCTCAAAGAACCACGACGTATGTGCCAGATGCCATTTGGTCGGGCTGACATCAGGCATGGACTGCACCACATAATCTTCGGGAACCAGCGGGGAGGCAATTTTTTCGCTGAACGCACGCACGGCTCGGTACCGGTCCAGCAGGGAAGGGGACGGCATAATCTCTCACAGTCTAGGGCGGCTTCGACCCGCCCGGCCATTAGGGCAGTTCTACCCCTGGGTTTCCCGCATTAACCAATGGGGGCGGGAAGAAGTTCCAAAGACCCTCTAGCCCCCAATAATGGGGGAACCGGATAGTTACGAGTAGGGGCGTTGCTTGCCGTGCCCTCCACTCTGTATCACGCCCTATTTCCAGCGTGTCGCCCACGAAGCCACGGGTTGAAACCCGAGGCTCATAAATGCCCACCGTGCCGGGCACGTCAGACCAGACGAGAACGGTGGGCTTGTTCTTCTCTTGTGTCCTTCTTACTCTTGTGTCCCCTGGACACTGGGCTTTTGATAGCCTCGGGTTTCAACCCGTGGCTTCGTGGGCGATACGCCGGAAATAGGGCAGGGGCAAGCCCTGCCCCTACACATCGCTGGGCCTTAGCGGGCGCAGGCCCGCTTCAATCTGGGCGCGGCGCGGCTCTAAAAAGGGCGGCAGGGACAGACGCTCGCCGAGGTGCGCGGCATCCTCATCGGTGGCAAACCCCGGCCCGTCAGTGGCAATCTCAAACAAAACGCCGCCCGGCTCCCGAAAGTAGACCGACTGGAAATAGAAGCGGTCAATCAGCCCGGAAGCGTGCAGGCCCGCCCGGACAATCTTCTCGTGCCATGCCTGTTGCTCATCCCCGTTCGGCGTCCGAAACGCGACATGATGCACGCCGCCCGCACCGGGGCGGACACCCGGCAGGTCGGGACGCGCCGCGACATGAACCTCCGTGCCCGGCCCGCCCGCGCCGGTCTCAAAGACAACGGTTTGACCGTCCGCGTCGGTATAGTCGCGGGTGCGCTCAAAGCCCAGCACCTGCGTCAGCACCGAGGCGGTCGGGGCAAGCTGCCGCACGGTCAGCGTCACGGCGTCGAGACCCTTGATGCCCTGCGCGGCGGGGACGATGCTTTGGTCCCAGGGCATCCCGCCCGGAGCGCCGCCGTCAGAGACAAGGCTGAGCACCTGCCCCTCGGGGTCCGCGAAGCGCAGCGTTGCCCGGCCCGCGACTTCAGCGATTTCGCCATGCGTGACGCCGAGCGAGTCAAAGCGAGCCGCCCACCACGAAAGCGCCTCGGTGTCCGCCACCCGAAAGGCTGTCGCTGAAATCGCGCCGCCACCATTACGGTTGGGCGCGGCCTGTGCCCAGTCAAAGAACGTCATCTCCGTCCCGGCGTGCCCCAGTGAGTCGCCATAAAACAGGTGATACGCTGAAACGTCGTCCTGATTGACCGTCTTCTTGACCAGCCGCATTCCGAGCGCCTGCGTGTAAAACTCCACATTCGCCGCCGCGTTCCGCGTGACGGCGGTGACATGATGCAGCCCTGTCAGTTCCATGTGTGATCCCTCCCATCGGTTACTTTTCATAACCCCTGTTGGCAGGTTGGGGTTCCAAGAGGCGAGTTCGAGGGGTTGAAAACCCCTCGCTAGGTAAAGCGTCCTTCGGACGGAGGAGCATACGGACAGAGAAAATGCCAACCATGACAGGCTCCTCCCTTCTTTCGTCCGCAGGACGCCTCCCCTAGCGAGGGATTTTCAATCCCTCGAACTCGGTCGCTCGAACGCCCTGGTTGACGCTTGGCAGCAAACATAACGCAGGAAAAACGCACTCCGTTCGCCAACTCTGTGCCGTGGAACAAACAATCACCGATATTTTGGAGCGCGGGGCGAACGGCGTCTGGCATCTGGGGCTGACCGAAACACAACTGGCGCAGTTTGAGCGGTTTGCGGCTCTCCTGATAGAGTGGAATGCGACGCGGATGAACCTGACGCGGCTGACGGAGCCGCATGAGGTGGCGGTCAAGCACTTTTTAGACTCGCTGACTCTGCTGACTGTGGCGCGGCCTCCGATCAATGGGTCTGTACTGGATGTGGGGACGGGGGCGGGGCTGCCGGGGCTGGCGCTGAAAATCGTGCGGCCTGACCTGCGGGTGACGCTGCTGGACGGGACATCGAAAAAGCTGGCCTTCTGCCGGGCGGTGGTGGACGACCTGGGACTGGAGGGTGTGGATATGGTTCACGCCCGCGCCGAAGATGCGGCACGTCACCCCGAGATGCTGGGGGCGTTTGACTGGGTGACGGCCCGTGCGGTTGCGCCGCTGGACCGTCTGCTGCCCTGGCTGGCTCCGTTCGCCAAGCCCGGCGGCCTGCTGCTGTCGCTGAAAGGCCCGGCGGCGGCGGAAGAGCTGGCACTGGCGCGGCCTGTGGCTCGGCGTCTGGGGCTGATGCTGGCCGTGCCGGTGTCCGTGCCGCTGCCCGAAGCCTCCGAAGAGATTGTGCGGCAGATTGTAACAGCGCGGCGAGGGTAGGACCCCCTAGCCCCCAATAATGGGGGAACCAGACAACAGAAAGCAGACCCGGCCTTTGCTATCCTACTGCGGCTCCCCCATTATTGGGGGCAGGGGGGACTCCCCTAATATCCCTTCACCAGCCGGTTGAAGTTTTCGCGGTCATTCGCCCGCGTGGCCGCTTCCTCAAAGCCCACCTCGCCGCTGCGGTGCAGATCGGCCAGAACGCGGTCCATCGACTGCATTCCGTGCTGCGCTCCCGTTTCAATCACCGAGTAGATTTGATAGGATTTGCCTTCGCGGATGAGGTTGCGAAGCGCCGAAGTCGCCACCATGATCTCAATGGCCGAGACGCGGCCCCCGCCGATGCGGGGGAGAAGCTGCTGGGAAACAACGGCTTCGATACTGGTGGACAACTGCACCCGGACCTGCTCCTGCTGATGCGAGGGGAACACATCTACAATGCGGTCTATCGTCGCCGGAGCGGAGCGGGTATGCAGGGTGGCGAACACGAGATGCCCCGTTTCGGCCAGGGTGATGGCGGCGGCGATAGTCTCCAGATCGCGCATTTCGCCGACGAGAATCACGTCCGGGTCTTCGCGCAGGGACGCCCGCAGGGCATTGGTGAACGAATCGGTGTCTGTGCCCAGCTCGCGCTGATTGACCATGCTCTTTTTGTGCGAGTGCAGGTACTCTATCGGGTCTTCAATGGTCAGAATATGCGCCTCGCGCTCGGTATTGATAATGTCAATCAGCGAGGCGATGGTGGTGGACTTTCCAGAACCCGTCGGCCCCGTGACCAAGACTAGCCCCGAATGTTTCTGCGTGAAGGTTCGCAAAACGGGCGGCAGCTTTAATTGCTCCATCGAGGGGACGACGTTCGGAATAACGCGCATGGCGCAGCCGACCGACGACCGCTGCCGGTAGACATTGAAGCGAAACCGGCCCACGCCTTTGACACCATACGAGAAATCCAGCTCGTGCGTGCGCTCAAACTTCTCAATCTGCGTGTTGTTCAGCACATCAAACACAATCCGCTGCGTGTCCCGTTCCATGGCTCTCTCGAAGGACAGGGCGACCAGCTTGCCGTCTTTGCGGACCATCGGCGGCAGGCCGACCGACAGGTGCAGGTCGGACGCGCCGGACTGCACGGTCAGCCGCAGCAGCTCGTCGATATGGATGTCGGCGAGGTCGCGCTCTTCCCCCGCCACGACCGTCCGGGCCGCCGCCGTGTGGAAATCTTCGGTCGCCAGCTCCCCGCTCATAAAATCTTTGGTGGAGAGCGACGTTTCCACGCCGGACGCATCGCCGAGTGCCCCGAGGGCCGCGCCGAGGCTGCCGAGGCCGGGGGGCAGGTCGTCGGTCCCCGCCGTTTCGCTCAGGGTAAACGAATTGCGGCGCATTCCCGGCGGCATCGTGGGCGGCAGGGCGGCAGCTTTCGCGGCTTCCCGCTCCCGCGCCCGGTCTTCCTTGACAAATGGCAGGGCGGTTTCGCCCAGGCTTTTCGCTTTCGCTTCGGCGACCTCAGCCTCGGCGCGGGCGGCCAGCAGAAAATCCACGCTGTCAAAGGTTTCCGCAACACGGGCGCTGAAATCGCTGTAATCTTCGTCAGCAGACAGGGCCGGTTTCAGTTGCGGCAGGCTATTCAGGGGCAGCAGGTCTTCATTGTTGACGATCATGGCGAGTCTTTCTGACGGTGCGTGTGCTGAAAAAGAGCGGGAGCTTCGAGAGTCTGTGAGTTCGAGGAGTTGAAAACCCCTCACTCGGGGAGGCGTCCTGCTCGGCGGCACAAAAGGCCGGGGGCCAAAGAGGCCATGGGACTGGAAGTCCTCGGCTCTGAGGCGCAGACGCCAAGTCTCCGCCTTCGCGGAGAAGGAACAGAACACGCCTTCTCGTCTTATTCTGTGTCCACGCAGGTGGACAGTCGGCGTCTGCGCCTCAGAGCCGAGGACTTCCAGTCCCACGGCTCCTTCGAGAATGCCAACCGTCACAGTTTCCTAATTTCCTTCGTCCGAAGGACGCCTCTCCCAGCGCGTAGTTTTCAACTACGCGCCCGGTGCGCCCGCCGTGCCAACATATCAAATCCCCATCCCGCTGAGGCCTTTTGCCAGTTCTACGCGGCAGGCGTGAACCATCGACTGGAAGCCTTCTTCGGAGACGCGCAGGGGCATCAGGGCGTCGTGGCAGGTCTGGTGCAGCAGGGCCAGCGTGTCCGGGGCGGGGGACTTGGGCGCGGTCTCTAAAAACCGGGAAATCTCATTGGCAAGGCAGACGGTCGCGGTCAGCTTTGGGTTCAGCGTCGCCGCGCCGGGTGTGTGGTGGTAGGCAATCGCTTCCACAAGGGAAACGGGCAGGTTCCAGCGCGTCGCCATCGCGGCCCCAATCTGGCCGTGCGTGAACAGCATCGCTTCGGCCTCAATCACCGAGTACCGAACCCGGTGCAGTTCGGCCATGCGAACCAGCGCCACAAAGAGGGCATGGCGGCTGCGGTCCAGCGCCGCTTTGCCGATGTCATGCAGCAGGGCCGCCGTGTATGCCTGCTCCGCGCCTACCGCCTCGCGCACGTCCGGGGACAGCAGACCGACCACGACGCGGGCGCACAACGCGGCGTCTACCGAGTGCCGCCACAGAGCGCGGCGGGCGAGTGCCGGAATGTCTCCGCGCCCCAGAAACAGGCTGCTCGTGGAAAGGGTCGTCGCCATTTCGCGCAGGGTGCGGAAGCCGAGAAAGACGATGGCTTCACGCAGGCTGGAAACACGCCGGGGCAGGCCGTAATAGGAGGAGTTCGCCAGGGCCAGAATCTTGACCGCCAGCGCCTGATCCATCGCAATCAGCTTTTCCAGATCGGGCGCGGCGGCTTTGGGATCGTCCGTCAGCGAGATCACGCGCAGGACAATCTGCGGCAGGGTCGCCAGATCGCTGGCCCCGGCCACAATTTGTTCCAGCGTGTCCATCGGGTTGACGGGTTCCAAACTCAGCCTCGGCATCGGGCTGGCAAGTGTTTCTGTTGTCATGGTGTTAGCCTGCATAAATCAACCCGCATAAATGACGCGCAGGGATTCTTCCAGCGTCGTCATCCCCAGAAGGATTTTCTCCATCGCATCGTCTTTGAGCGTCCGCATTCCCGCTTCAATCGCCGCCTCCCGGATGGCATAGGAAGAGGCGCGGGCCAGGATCAGCTCGCGTACCTTTTCGTTGACCGGCATCAGCTCATAGACGCCGACGCGGCCCTTGTAGCCCGTGCCCTTGCAGGCATCGCAGCCGCGCCCCCGAAAGAACGTCACTTCGCTTTTGTCCAGCACGTCCAGGTTCATCCCGAGCCGCTTAATCGCGTCTTTCGGGGGCGAATACGGCTCTTTGCACTTGACGCAGATGGTGCGAAGCAGGCGCTGCGCCAGCACTCCTGCGATAGACGACGCAATCAAAAAGCTTTCCACGCCCATATCCAGCAGGCGGGCTACCGAGCCGGGGGCGTCGTTGGTGTGCAGCGTCGATAAAACCAAATGGCCCGTCAGCGCGGCTTCAATCGCAATCATGGCCGTTTCCTGGTCGCGCATTTCGCCGACCATGATAATGTTCGGGTCCTGCCGGAGCATGGAGCGCAGCCCGGCGGCAAAGGTCATCCCGGCGCGGTTGTTGACCATCGACTGCGTGATGCCGGACAACTCGTACTCGACGGGATCTTCAATCGTCAAAATGTTCTTCTCGCCCGAGTTCAGCTTGGACAGCACCGAATACAGCGTTGTGGACTTGCCGGAACCCGTCGGCCCGGTGACCAGAATAATGCCGTAGGTGCGCTGAATCATGGACTCGAACATCTCGTAGGTGTACGGCAGCAGGCCGAGCTTATTTAACCCGACGGAGATGTTGGCCTTGTCCAGAACGCGCATGACAATCTTTTCGCCGAACACGGCGGGGAGGGTAGAGACGCGGAAATCGTAGGGCCGGCCTTCGACGGTGGCGGAGATGCGTCCGTCCTGCGGGGCACGCTTCTCAGAAATGTCCATGTCAGCCATGATCTTGATGCGGGACGTGATCGACGCCTGCGCTTTCTTGGGCAGGGTCATGCCTTCCTGCAAAATGCCGTCGACGCGGTAGCGGATACGCAGGCAGTCTTTGGCCGGCTCGATATGGATGTCGGAGGCTTTGTCGGTGATGCCCCGCGAGATGATCATGTTGGACAGGCGGACGACGGGCGCTTCGCCGGACAGCTCCTTCATCTGCTCAATCGTGATGCCGCCGCCGTCCTCGTCGGCCTTGCCGTCGGTCAGCAGGACCGTGGCTTCGTCGAGGTCGCGCATCACATTGGTGACAGCCTCGGTGACATTGACCTCGGTGCGGTAGTTCGCCGAGATGGCAGTGATAATGTCTTCTTCGGTGGCGATGACGGCGGAAACTTCTTTGCCCGTAATCAGCCGTATCTCGTCAATGGCAAAGATGTCCAGCGGGTTTTTCATCGCCAGCGTCAGCTTTTTGGGCGTCCGCTCGATGGGGATGATTTTGAACCGCCGCGCCAGCTCCTGTGTCACGGCGCTGACGACGTCTTCCGAAATCTGAATGTCGGTGAGGTCCATGTAGGGCACGCCCCACTGCTCGCCGAGGCAGCGCACGCGGTCACGCTCGGTGATCAGGCCCATGGAAACCAGCAGGTCCCCGACCGGCTCCTGCGTTTTGAGCTGCCGCTGCTTGTCGAGCGCCTGCGAGAGCTGCTCTTCCGAGACAAGGCCGCTTTCGACAAAAATGTCCGCCATCGCGGTTGACTGCATGAGTGGGTTCCTGTGGCTGGTAAAGATGCCAGGGCAATAAAAATCAAAAACAAAAATGGCAGGGCGTCAGCCCTGCCAGAGTATCGGTATTTGGGGGTGTGTTCTTTAGGCGGGGAGGCCCCCCCGCCCCCAATAATTGGGGAGCCGGAAATAGGAGAGGAAAAGCCTGCTCCTAACTGTCTGGTTCCCCCATTATTGGGGGCTAGGGGGTCCTTACGCCTTCTCTTTCTGAATGGACACCTTGATCAAGACTGTGACCTGGTCGTGGGTGCGCTGACGCCGGGTATCGCGGAACAACTGGCCGAAGAACGGAATGTCGCCCAATAAGGGCACTTTAGAGACCGATTTTACGTCCTGGTCGTTAATCAGGCCGCTGATCATCAGTGTCTCGCCGTCCTTGACGCGCATGGTTGTGGTCGCCTCCCGAATTTGTATCAGGGGAACCTGTACGCCGCCTGCGCCTGCCGGGCCGAGCGTCACCAGCGAAACCTCGGGGTGGACGTTGAGTGTGATATAGCCGTCGTTGTTGATCTTGCCGGTCACATAAAGCTTGATGCCCGCGTTGACTGTGCTGGTGGTGATGTTCTGCCCGGTCGGTGACTGCGTCACAGACGAAATATAGCTGACCGTGTTGCCGACGAATGTGGCGGCGGGCTGGCCGTCCAGGGCTGAAATGTTGGGCGCAGCCAGGATTTTTGAGTTCTGGCTCGTAAACAGCGCGTGAAGCTGCACCGTGTCCAACTGGCTGATGGGCGTCCGCCCAAAAGTGCGGAACTTCAGGATGTTGCCGGGGAACGGGTCCGAGAACACCGTGCTGGCAGGTGTCTCGCCGGGCTGGAGCAGCTCGCCAATCGTGGTGTGTGCGCCGCTGAAGTCGTGCGTGAAGCCTAACTCTTTGTCGTCGGTCAAACTCGTTTCGATGACCCGAGCCTCGTAGGTAATCTGGGCGGGTCGCAGGTCCACGGTGGCGAGGACTTGAAGAGCACGGGCGATGTCGGCATCCGAGCCGGTCAGCAGCAGCGCGGTGGTGGTCGGCTTGACGGCGACGTTGGACGTGATCGATGTCGTGGTTCCGCCCGTTGGCTGGCCCGCAGAGCCATAAGACGTCGTGCTGGACGTGACGCCGCCCGCATCGGCGGTGGACGGAGCCTGGGCATAAATGCGCTGGGTGGGGGCGGGCGTCACAACCAGGCTCGGAATAAGCCGCGTGATGACCGACTGTAAATCGTCGGCGGAGGCGTACTTGATCTGATAGACTTCGGTGCGGGAGGTGCTGATGTTACGCGAAAGCTGCCCTTCGGCATCGGCGACGACGCGGCGCACCGAGTCGAGGTCAGCGGGCGTGCCGGTGGCGACAAGGACGCCGCCCGCCGTGCTGCCGCTGGACTTGCCGGGGGTGATGCGGACATTCGGGAACAGGTCTTTGACGACATTGGCGAGGTCCGCCGGGTCCGAATAGGTGAATGAGATGACCGTGGTGGCGGCGGGTACCTGCGCCGTACCGGCGGCGGCCAGAGTTTGAATGACGGCAGGCGTGCCGACGAGATAGGTACGCCCGATCTTGGCATACTGGTAGCCGGACAGCCGGGTCACCAAATCCAGAGCTTCTTCCAGCGAGACATGGGCCAGCGAAACCGTGATGGAGCCTTTGACATCGTTGCCGGAAACGATGTTGGTGTGCGTCTGCATCGCCAGGGCTTTCAGGACATCATTGATGTCCGCGCTGACAAAGTCCAGCGTGACATCGTCAGGGCCGCTCGTGACGGCCTTGACGGGGTGCGGTGCGGCGGCGGTGGGCCGGGCGCTGACGGGAACTGCCAGCAGCGCCGAGGTCAGCGCGAGTGCCGCAACCGGGATGAGTTTCTTGGACATGGGTTTCTCCAAAGCGGCTCCCGTGTTCGGGGCACGCTCGTTTCAGCGAAGACAAATTAGCGAAGACAATTCAGCGAGTAAGACTTGCAGCTTCGGTCGTCTCGGGCAGAGCCGGAACCGGAGTGGCCTCCGATTGACGCGGCAGCGGCGGGGCTTCCGGTAGAGTCGGAACTACTGGCGCGGGCGCTGCCGGGACTGTCGGCGCCTGGGCCTTCTCCGCCTTTGTGCCCAGAGGCAGGGTGTAAAACGTTTTGCCGTGCCGCAGGACCACCGCCGAGCGGGTCACGCGGGTTACCCGGAACACATCGTCCACAAAGTCGCCGACGTGAACGATGCGGCGGCTTTCGCCGTCGCGCAGCACCGCGACCCCCGCGCCGTCTTCGCTTTGCAGCAGGCCGGTGACGCTCCATTTCGGCGGGGCCGGGGGCGGTGCGGGCAGCGGCATAATCTTCTGCGGCGGCATACTCTTCTGCGTTGGCGGGGTGGGCGCGGCGGACGGCAGCGGCGGCGCGGCGGGGAAGCCGGGCACGGTCAGGCCGGACACCGGCGCGGGCGGCAGGCCAGAGACCTGCTCATGGATTTGGGCATCGGCCATTTTTGTATCGGTCATTTGCGTGCCTGCCGCCGGGGCGGGGCCGTGCAGCGGGGCGTTGAAAGCAGGCGGCGCGGCGGATATGGCGGACGCGGTTTTGAGGTCCTTGTAACCGACCACAAAGGGGTCGCGCATTCCTGGCGCGGGCGGCGGGGCGACGGCGTCAGCCGCCGCGTCTGCCACTGTCCCTGCCGCCCCGCCTGCCACTGTTCCTGTCGGGACGGCGGCGGTTTTGCCTGCCGGGGCCACCGCCGGCTCAGAGGGCTTCAGCGCGGGCCGCGTGGCGGCGGCGGCGGGCGAGGGCGTGATCATCCGCACGCCGAAATAGCCGAAGGTGCCGGTGGAAAGAACGCACAGGCCCACGAACTGGGGTAATTGCTTTTTATCTAATTTTTGCATGGCTGCGTGGTCCTCGGGTCTGAGTGCCGATTAAAGCGCTGACTAAAGCGTGCTGAGCTGGCCCTTCTGAAAACCAGCGGCGTGCGCGTCCTGGGCCGCCCCGGCGGCGACATGACCTGCCGCCGGGGAAATCGCGCTGATAGCGGCGGCGGGCGGCGGCGCTGAAACGATGGCCGTCGGAGCCGAAACGATAGCCGTCGGCGGGACAGCAGCAGCGTCGGGGCCGTCCGGGAACACAAACGCGATGAGCTGAAGGTTGGTCGTGATGACCGGGGCCGTGCCCCCGGCTGTTCCCGCCGGGCGCATCTGAGCGCCGACCACGGACAGGATTTTCGGGAACCGGGTCAGGCCATAGAGAAATGTCGCCGTGTCGGCATAGGTCCCTGTCACATCCACATTCACCTGCATGGTGTCGTAAGGCGGCGGCGGGGGCGCTTTTTTGGCGTCCGCCTTGGTGTCAGCGTTTCCGCTGTCATCCACCTTTTTGGCGGGCGGCGGGGCCGGCGGCGTAGCGACGGGGCGCACGGCGGTCACGGTCAGGTGTGTCTGCGCGGCAAGCGTCTGAAGCTGTCCCAGCAGGGTCGGCACATAAGACTTGGCGGACACCGAGGTTTCCAGAAACTTGATGCGCGACTGTGTTTCATCAAACGACGCCTGCGTTTCCTGGTAGCGGCGCGTGACCTGCTCGCTGCTGCTGACTTCCTGCTCTTTCTGGTGCGACTGCGTTTCCAGCCCGGCCAGCCTGGAGTTCAGGCCGACCAGCATCCCGCCGCCGCCGAGAAGAACCAGACCCGCGCCGCCCATCAGCACCTGCATCAGCCGTTTGGCATTCCGTGCCGGGTTCGGCAGGGGCGGCATATTCGGCAGGGAAGGAGTGTTAGGAATTGGTGTCATGGGAAGCTCCTTTGGCGTTGGCTGTTTTGGCGTCTTTGGAACTGGCATCTTTGGACGGTGCCGTGACGGTCCCGGCTTCGGGTTTGAGATGCACCGTCATCTGGAAGCCGACGGCATCGGTCGTGCCGATTTTCTGCTGCTGCACGAACGCTAAATCGACATGGTCCAGTGCGTGGGACTGGTTCATTTTCAGCATGGCCTGGCCGACGGCGGCCTGGCTCATGGCGACGCCGGAGATGTTGAGCGTGGGGTCGTCGCCGCTGGACGCGCCGGGCGTGGGAGCGGTCGCGCCGCCCGTCACCGTGCCGGTCCCAAGCGCCGTCAGCCAGGTCTGCGCGGGCAGGCTGGTGGTCACGGCATAAAAGCCGCCGTACCAGAAGAGCGTGTCGGCCTTCGCGCCGTCGAGCGTCTGGACTTTGGGCACGAGCGCCGCCGTCTGGTTTTGAAGCTGCTGAATAAGAACAACTCGCGGCTTGAGCTTTGCGACTTTGTCGTTCAGGTCGCTGACCTGGCCCTGCATCACCACGATGCGTCCGACCAGCACGACGGCCAGCAGCACGACGGCCCCGCTTTCTCCGACAATTCCGTACAGCAGCTTGCGTAAGTTGCGCTCGCCGCGCCGTTTTTCTTCGCGGCGGACGGCAATCATATTGATAGAAGGCATAGTATTTCTCGCAGTCGGGAAGCTAGGCGGCTCAGGCTCAGGCGGCTTTCGCCAGCGGGTTACGCAGTTTCGGCAGAGCGCGGGGCGCACGCACGGCGGGCGCGGCGGGCGCCGCTGTCAGCTCTTTCAGGGCCAGGCCGATGCCGGTGACCAGCAGGGCATGGTTTTCTTCGGTAAACTCCGGGTTCAGCCGCGCCCCGTCGAGCGCGGGGTTTGCAAACGGGTTCCATTGCTCCACGGGAACGCCGAGCCGGGCGGCCATGTATACGTCCAGCCCGCCCAGCCGGGCGCTGCCTCCCGTGATCACGATGCGGGAGACAGGGCCGCTGTTGGTGCTGGTGATGCCGGGCGGCAGAATAGAGTTCGCGGCATCGGCAAGCTGCGACTGGTAATAGTTTGTGGAGCGGCGCACTTCGCGCAGCAGCTCATCGATGCCCGGCTGCATGGCGCGGGCAAGCCCGGCGGCTTCGGGGTCGGCATCGGGGGTCAGCAGGGCGGCCATGTTGACGCGGCCCTTCATTTCTTCCAGCGCGGCGCGGTCCGCGCCGGGCAGAACCGACTTCAAAGCCTGCGTGAAGCTGTCCCCGGCGATGGGAATGTTGCGGGTGAGCGCAAAGCAGCCGTTGGTGACGATGTTGACGTCGGTGGTGGCCGCGCCAATGTCTAAAAGTGCCAGCGTCTCACCCTCGCCGGGGCGGGTGGGGGACAGGTCGAGGAGCGCACGCTGCAAGGCGAAGGCTTCCACATCCACGGCGGCAGGCTCCAGCCCGGCCAGCACGAGAGCGCCGAGGCGGGATTCTACCATCGCGTTCGGAGCGGCGACCAGCATCACGCTCATTTTGTCGTCTTCGCCCGGTACGGGTCCCAGAATCTCAAACTCAATCATGCAGTCGTCGACCGACGACGAGATATGCTTGGCGGCCTCGAAGCGCACCGAGCGGCGCAGGAGGGCTTCGGGCATTTTAGGCATTTTGACATGGCGCACAATCACGCTGGCCCCGCTGATAGCGGCCACGGCGGCGTTGGCGTCCATGCCCGCCTCCCGCATCAGCTCGCGCAGCGCTTCGGCCACGGCGGCCTGGTCCATCACGATGCCGTCGCGCACGGCATCGCCGGGTGTGGGACCGCAGATGGCCCGGCTAATCTGCCAGGTTCCGGGGGCACGGCCCGCCTCAGCCTGCACGAGCTTGAGGACGCGGCTGCCGATGTCTATGCCAACCAATTTTTCTTTGCCGAAGAGCTGTGTCAGACCGAGCATGGAGACCCCCTGGAACGTGCCGCTCGGCACGCTCGTTTGGAAACTTTCTGTTGGAAACTTTCTGCTTTAGATTATGGGCAGGCGGGGTAAAAACTGGAGTCTTTACTTTGTTCCGGCAAAAGACAGGAACTTGTGTTATAATTCATACAGGCTGCACACCGGCCAGAAAGAAGACCCCTTCCTGTGAGCGTTCCCCCTAATTTTGTTCCTCCCCCGTCTCGGCCTGCCGGTGGCGGCGGCTGGAAAATCTTCGGCATTGGCTGCCTGGTTCTGTTTCTGGGCGTGGCGATTGGCGGCATTATTCTGGTGCGGAACGTTAAAGACGCAATAACGCACCCCAATAAAAACAGCGCGATTGGCGTCAGCGTTCTGGCCGGGCAGGCGGGGGTGCAGGGGGTGCAGCTTCAGCAGGCGATTGTGGCCTACCATACCGCCAAAGGCCACTACCCGCGCACGCTGAACGATTTAGTCGTGGAGGGTACGATTGACGGCAAGCTGCTTCACAACGCGCTGGATGACAGCGCGAACCCCGGTCACATCTCGTGGCGCTACACGCCGCCCGCCGAGGGCGCACCGGGGACAACGCCGATTTTGACCGAGCCGTATCAGATGACTCTCAGCGGAACCACCGTGCCGCAGCAGATTGCCGTGACGCTGGACGGAAAAATGGCGGCGGGCAACAAGTCAGCAAACGGCACGCCTGCTGGCTCTGGCCGAGGATATTAATGCCAGTCACAACCGATACTGACAAGAAAATGGACACTTTTTCGGAGGCTGTCCAGACGCTTCTGGAACACGTTTCCGACTTGAAGCAGCAGGTCATGGAGCAGCCCATCGCCCCGCCGACGCTGCTGCAAGTGGCGTTCGAGACCGTCAGCACGACTCTGGAAGAGTTGCGCGTCGCCGAAGAAGAAATGCGGGCGCAGAACGAAATGCTCGCGGATGCCCAGGAAACCACTCAGGAATGGCGTCTGCACTATCAGGATTTGTTTGATGCCGCGCCTGATGCCTATGTCGTCACCGATCTGCTGGGCGTGATTTCCGAAGCAAACCTGTCCGCGCAGAAACTGCTGGGTCTGTCTCTGCGGTTTCTGGTCGGCAAACCGCTGGCCGGGTTTGTTCCCGTTGGGGACCGGCAGGAGTTCCGCCGCCTGCTGCTGGACATCGCCCGCGATTCGAGCGGACGCGAGTATAATGGGCGCGAGCATGCGCTGACGCTCCAGCCGCGCAAGCAGGCTCCAGTGGCGGTGTCTGCCACGGTGACCGTCATTCAGGCTATCGGCGGCAGGCCAACCGGCCTGCGCTGGCTTATCCGGGACGTCACCGCACGCGGCGCGGCGGAGGCCGACCGCTACCGGCGCATTGTGGAAGAAGTGACCGACTACGCCATCTGCCTCCTGGATGCCGACGGCGGCATTTTGTCGTGGAACAGCGGCGCAGTCCGCATTTTCGGCTACACGCCCGAAGAGTCGCTGGGAATGCCGATGGCCGCGCTGTTCACCGCCGAAGACCGGGCGGCAGGTCTGCCGGAGTTGGAGCAGGAGGCGGCGCGGACAGACGGGCGCACCAAAAGCGAGGGCTGGCTGGTCCGCAAGGACGGCAGCCGCCTGTGGGCGGGCTGCGTGCTGACCACGCTGCGGGACCCGTCGGGAGAAGCCCGCTGGTTCGCCAAAGTGATGCGCGACGAGACCGCCCACAAAGAAGAGCAGCAGCGCATGGCCGAGGCGTATGCCCATGAGCAGCGCATCTCGGCGACATTTCAGCGTGCCCTGCTGCCGCAAATCCCGTCCCATGCGTTTCCAGGGCTGGAGCTGACGACGCGGTACGAGGCGGCCTCCGAGGAAGCCCTGGTCGGCGGGGACTTCTTCGATGCGTTCCGTCTGGACAGCGATCAGGTGGCGCTTGTGGTCGGCGATGTCTCGGGAAAAGGGCTGGCGGCGGCGGCACGCACCGCCGAAATCAAGTATGCCCTGCGGGCGTACCTGCGCGAGACGCCGGAGCCGGGCGCGGCACTGGCGAACCTCAGTGCGTTTCTTTATGACAATCAGAGGCTCGGGGATGAAACGGATGAGAATGGCGGCAGCGTGTTTGTCACGCTGGCCGTGGTCGTGGTGCATTCCGGTACGGGTGAGGCGCGGGCGGCGGCGGCGGGTGCGGAGCCGCCTCTGCTTCTGAGCGCGAGCGGGCAGGCGGCGGCGATCCCCGCGTTGGGGCCTCTGCCGGGAATGACCCGCAACACTTCTTATGATTCTTGCGCCTTCACGCTGGGGGTGGGCGACACGCTAGTTCTGGTCACGGACGGCATCACCGAAGCTCGGAACGGTCCCGACTTTCTGGACTACGACGGTTTGATCCGTCTGGCGCAGGGCGCGGCGTCGGTCCCGCTGAGCGAGCTGGGCGAAGCGATTTTGTCCGGGGCACGCGCCTTCGCGCAGGGAAGCCTGCATGATGACGTCTGCCTGCTGCTGGCCCGCCGGGAATAGAGTCTGCGACGGCGTTGTTGCATAAATCGCTGGCCTTACCGTTAGGAACCATGCCATAAATGGCAGGGCTATCGGGCGCAGACGCCGGGAACCCCTCGCTTCGCGGGGCTAAGAAACTGTATAGAAAGCCCCCGGATCGCCCCCTAACCCGGAGCAACTGCACCCGACCCAATTCTGGGGGGACCGGAAAAGACTATCTTAACTTCTGGCTCCCCCGCCGGGTGCAGTTGCTCCAGAATTGGGGGCGGGGGGGCGATCTGTGCTTGTCGAGAAGCTTTCTATACAGTTTCTAAGACAAATCTGTATGAGTGCCGCGAAGCGGTAGTTTTTGGCGTCCTCGCCCGATAGCCGTGCCATTTATGGCATGGTTTTTCTGATTATGCTCAGTTTCCTGACAAACGCCATCAATTACGTGCTGCTTCTGCTGGTCGCGCTGGCCCCGTTTGTCACACGGCGCGGGCCGGGCGTCATCGAGTTCTGGGCACGGTCGCTGGCAGGTATCGGCGTCGGAGTGGCGCTGGCGGAGAGCGGCAAGAAGTGGGAAGTCTGGGCGGGGCATCCGGCGTTCCCAAGCGGGCATGAAACGCTGGCACTGGCGGCGGCGACAAGTCTTGCCTGCCGGGACCGGCGCTGGCTGGCGGTGGGCGTTCCGCTGGCGTCGCTGCAAGCCTGGGCGCTGGTGACCGGGCACTTCCATACCCCCGAAGACGTCACCGGGGCACTGGTCACGGGCATTGTGCCGCCGCTGGCCGCGCACTTCTTGGGACGCAGGCGTTAAAAAACTTTCCCGCCCCCTTGCATCTGCGTTTCACAGCAGGTATAATGGGTCCTGTTACGATTGATCACGGCGGGTATAGCTCAGTCGGTTAGAGCGTCAGATTGTGGCTCTGAAGGTCGTGGGTTCGAGCCCCATTATTCGCCCGTAGTGTTCCAAAGAAGGCCGTTCCCGAAAGGGAGCGGCCTTTTTTATATGGTCTGCTTTTATATAGTCTGCCCTATGAATTACACTATGAATTACACAGTGGCCGCGTTTTACCAATTTACGCCCCTGCCCGATGCCCCGGCCCTCCGGCTGGCACTGAAAGACTCACTGACGCCGCTCGGGCTATGCGGCACGCTTCTGGTCGCCCCCGAAGGCATCAACGGCACGCTGGCCGGGTCCGCTGAGGCGGTCGACACGCTTCTGGCTATTTTGAGCGCAGAGGTCGGCCTGCCCCGCGCTGCCGTGAAGTTTTCCTACGCCCCCGAAAAGCCCTTTCACCGGCTCAAAGTGCGCCTGAAGCGCGAAATCCTGACGTTCGGACAGCCGCAGGCCGACCCTTCCCGTTTGACCGGCACGCCTGTCGCGCCGTCGGACTGGAACGCGCTCCTCGCCGACCCCGATGTGCTTCTATTGGATACGCGCAACACTTACGAGACCCGCCTCGGCAGTTTCGCGGGCGCGACTGACCCCGGCCTGTCGCAGTTTACCGACTTTGTGGACTACGCCCGGCAGACGCTGGACCCGGCGCGGCACACGAAAATCGCTATGTTCTGCACCGGCGGCATCCGGTGCGAGAAAGCATCGTCGTTTCTGCTCCGCGAAGGCTTCGCCGAAGTGTATCAACTGGAAGGCGGCATTCTCAAATATCTGGAAGAGGTGCCCGCCGCCGAAAGCCGCTGGCAGGGAGACTGCTACGTCTTCGACCACCGGATGGCCGTCGGCCCCGGCCTGTCCACCGGCGACTATGCCATGTGCTTTGCCTGCGGCGAGGCGCTGACCGAGGCCGACCGCGCCCACCCGCACTTTGAAGAAGGCGCGTCGTGTCACCTTTGCTCTGCGCGAACGTCGGATGCCGACAAAGCCCGCTTCCGAATGCGCCATGCTCATCTGTCGACTGCCATCCTGGAAACTGTCAAGTAGGGGCGCTGCTTGCCGCGCCTTTTGTCCTGCTTCGGCTTCTGCGTTTGGGAACACGGGGCTGAACCCCCATGCTTTAAAACTAATCATTAAAAGGGCAATTCCCCGCCTGCGCGGGCATCAGCGAGCAGCCTGTCCAGCGCTGCCAGCAGGTACTCCCCTTTGCGAGTCAAGTGGCAGTCGCTCAGATTGCGGCTATGGGAAAGCAGCTTCTTGTGCTGCCAGAACATTACCAGCCACGGTCCGCCTCCTACCCCGTTCGCCCCTTTTGCCTCTCCAAAGGGATCAACCTGCCGAATAAACTGCTGCGTCAGGGCATGAAACGGGGCCGGATCGCCCCTTGCCGCTTTCAGCCGGGTTTCCAAAATCCGCAGGCTGTCCCGTAGGAACACAATCGGCCCCTCTCCGGCGCAGTCGCAGTAGCCCAGCTCCTCGGCCAGAAACCGCCGCGTGTCTTCAGTGGTTTTAAACGGCGTGCCGCCGCCAGTGGCTTCTTTTGCCTGTTCCAGCGTCAGCCCATAAACGCCGCGCAGGAGCCGAAGAGAGGCAATCTTGCTCAGGCCCTCCGCTTCCATCCGCGCATACGCCTCCGGGGCCGTCGTTCCCGCCTCGCGCAGGACTTCATAACGGGCCAGATCGCTGCGCTCTTTGTCCAGGTTTATATCAGTCACTGGTCAGTTCCCGCCCATCGAGCATACACTTCTTCGGCATCCCACATTGAATACCAGTCATATTCGCCCAGCATCCCCGCCCAATAACTGAGTTCATCCCAATCTCCGTAGTAATCTTCGTGTGTGCCCGTGACGTTCTCCCAGACTGCCGGGTCTGCCTCGCGTATCTCGCGCTCAGTATCGTCTAGGAGTGCGGTCATCGCGGCCCGGTACTCGGCTTCCATCGGTTCGGTCATAGGTGCGTCGCCAATGGGGAAACGCCGCGACAGAGCGGCCCCTTCGGCCAGCAGCGTCCGGTGCAGGACGAGGCAGGCCGCAAACCGGGCTAAATTGGTGTTGACAAGGGTATTCCAGTTGTCATAGATCGCGCCCGCTCGCTGCCGGTCCAGAACAAAGCCTGCGCCCAGAACACCTGTGCCCGGTTCAACCCCGAGCGGCCCGCCCCAGAATACCGGCAGGCCATACTCGGTCAAAAGCCGCTGCCCCTCTTCTGAAAGCGTCAGCCCGTCCAGCATCTGCACCGAGACGGGGCGTAGGTTCTCACGCCCCCAGAGCGCCGCCATCTTCTCCCCGACTGACTCCTCACTCATATCTCGCTTACTCCCAATGCTGTTCCCAGTTGTCGGCGAAGGCTTGCTTCAGGCGTTCTTGATAGGCCAGCGTCTTGATTTTGCACATCCACACATCTGCCCCGCCCGTCCCGCCTTTGCAGACGACGCCTTCGGGCGTGCTGTACTTGTTTCGCCGGACATCTTCGGCGAACTGGCCGGTCAGCTTTCCTTCGTAGACAACGCGGGCGATGGGGAGATGGCCGAAATCCGCGACAAACTGCCGGGGACCGATCATGCCGAACGGCTCCGCCCAGAGGTCAAACAGCCGCATCTCTTTGGCGTCGCTTTCTTTGTGCAGGCCCGCAAAAGAGTCCGGGCCGAGAAACTCGGTGAAGGCTTTCATCGCTGAAAACTCGGCATAGTTTACATTCGTCCGAAAGACGGTTTCCAGCGCCCGCGCCAGCGTGTCCGCAAACAGCGCCGCGCAGCCTGCGAGGTTGGGGTGAGCGCGTTCAAAGTCCGAGATGCCTGTCTCGGTGAGATTAAATTCGTCCCGCCGGGTGCCAAAGGCGTGCCAGCCAAAGCTGCGGTCCCAATCCCAGTGCAGGTTGGTCCCATCGTACTTTTCAAATGCGACGCAGCGGCTTTGCGGGCACTTGCGGCTGTCCGGGATTTTTGGATAATGCAGCATGGCAGCTTGTTCGGCACACGCCCAGGTTTTTCCTGTGTGCGGCGTCTTAATCTAAACTTAACACGGCGGGAAGCTGCTGGGGCAGGAATTAAGGGGCGCGGGGGCGAATGTGTCTTTCTAAGAGGATAAGTTTTATGCCCGATCTGGTTTCTTTTCCCGCGCTCCAATCCGCTGACATCGCTTCTGATGAAGATGTTGCCGAACTGCCCGCCAGAGATAGTACTGAGGCTCTGGCGCTGACGGACCCGAGCTTGTACCTGAACCGGGAGCTGGCGTGGCTGGCGTTCAATGACCGCGTGCTGGGCGAGGCCCGTGACGCGGCGCAGCCGCTTCTGGAGCGGGTCAAGTTTGTGGCAATCACGCACTCCAATCTGGACGAATACTATATGGTGCGCGTCTCCGGCTTGCAGCAGCAGGTCGCCTCGGGCATGACCGATGTGTCGCCGGACGGGATGACATCGAGCGAGCAGCTCACACAGCTTCGCGCCCGTGTCGGGCCGCTGCTGGCCGAGGCCGCCGCGCTGTTCGACGGCGGCCTGCGGCCCGCGCTGGACGCCGCCGGGATTTTTGTGCGCGACTATGTGACCCTGTCCCGGAATCAGCAAAAGGGGCTGAAAGAGTGGTTCGAGCGCGACGTATTCCCGATCCTCACGCCCCTGGCGCTGGGGCCGGGGCACCCGTTCCCGCATATTTCCAATCTTAGCCTCAATCTGGCCGTCGTCGTGCGGGACCCGGAAATGGGGGAGCGGTTCGCCCGCATGAAAATCCCCGGCATCCTGCCCCGGTTTGTCGTTTGCCCCGCCGAGGAGCCGGGCACGCCGCCGTGCTATGTCTGGCTGGAACAGGTCATCGGGGCCAATCTGGAGCTGCTGTTTCCGGGGCTTCAAGTGCGCGAAAGCTACCCGTTCCGGGTGACACGCGATGCCGATCTTGAAATTCAGGAGGACGAAGCCGCAGACCTGCTGCAAACCGTGGAGCAGGGGCTGCGGCGGAGGCAGTTCGGCGATGTCGCCCGTCTGGAAATGGCCGAATCCATGCCCCCGCGCCTGCGCGAGCTGCTGGTGGAAAACCTGCTGGTGGACCCCGCCGACGTCTATGCCCTGCCCGGCGCACTCGGCCTCTCCGATTTGATGCAAATCTGGAAGCTGGACCGGCCCGACCTCAAAGACCCACCTTTGATGCCCCGAACCCCCGCCGTGCTGGCGGACCCGTCGGACAACATTCTGGATATTATCGGCGAGCAGGATATTCTGCTGCATCACCCGTTTGATTCGTTCGCGCCTATCTTGGAGTTCATCAAAACCGGGGCCAGCGATGTGGGCGTGCTGGCGGTCAAGCAGACGCTCTACCGTGTGGGGTCCAATTCCCCGATTGTCAAATCGCTGGCTGCCGCCCGCGACGACGACACGCAGGTGGCCGTGCTGGTGGAGCTAAAAGCCCGCTTCGACGAGGAAAACAACATTGAATGGGCGCGGGCGCTGGAAGAATCGGGGGTTCATGTCGTTTACGGTCTGGTAGGCCTGAAAACGCACTGCAAAATTGCGCTGGTGGTCCGCCGGGACCAAAGCGGCGTGCTGCGCCGCTACGCGCACCTCGGCACGGGCAACTACAACTCGATTACGGCCCGGATTTACACCGACTTGTCGCTGTTCACCGCCGACCCGGAGATCGCCGCCGACCTGACCGATTTGTTCAATCTGCTAACCGGCTATTCGCGGCAGCGGACGTACCGTAAGCTGCTGGTCGCGCCGGTGAATATGCGCGAGCGTCTGCTATCCATGATCGCCCGCGAGGCCGACTGGGCCAGGCGCGGCAAGCCCGCCCGGCTCATTCTTAAAACAAATACGCTCAGCGACATTCTCATTATCCGGGCGCTGTATGCCGCCTCGCAGGCGGGGGTCAAAATTGATCTGATCGTGCGCGGCGTCTGCTGCCTGCGTCCGGGCGTGCCGGGCGTCTCCGAGAACATCCGCGTCATTTCGGTCATCGGGCGGTTTTTAGAACATTCGCGGGTGTATTATTTCCACAACGGCGGGCGCTACCAGATTTATCTGGGCAGTGCGGATTTGATGCGCCGCAACCTGGACCGCCGCGTCGAAGTGCTGTTCCCTGTCGAAGACGCTGGCCTAAAGAAGCACATCCGGGACGACATTCTGGAAGTCTACCTGCGGGACACGGCGCAGTCGCATGAGCTACAGTCCGACGGCCTCTACCGCCGTCTGCGCCCCGGCGAGGGGGAAGCGCCGTTCAGCGCCCAAAGCTGGCTGCTGACGCAGGGTGGGGCAGAATAGCACACGCTAGAAAATCCTGGTGAACATTGGGAAACATTGGGAAACATTTGTAGTAAACATTTGTAAAAGCGTGGAACAATCTCAAGAGGACTTTTGCAGCCCAGCTATCGGGCGCTGAGATTGCCGCCACCTACCCATGATGAACGCCCTTCTACGCCACAATCGAACTTCTGGCCCGTCTGCGTTTCAGGCGGAGGACACCGCTTCTGCGCCTCCCGACGACGCTTTCCAGCCATCCCCGGAACCGGGCCGGGCTATGTCTGGCGGCGGCAGCGTTGCCCGTGTTGGCGGCATTGTTGCCTGCGCCGCCGCCGCGCTTTGGGCGCTGGGGGAGCAGGGCCTCCACGCGCCCGGCTCCGCGCCGCTCTTTGGCTTCTTCTGCCTGCTGTCTTTGCTGGCCGTGCTGCTGCCTGCCACCGGGCCGCGTGGACAGCGGATCGGTCTTCTGCCTGCGGTGGGCCTGTCCGCCATTCTTCTTCTTCCCCCATTGCTGGCCCTGCTGCCGCTGCTGCTGGCAAACACGGCGTATGCGTTCACCCGCGATCTTCCGGGAGTGCGCCGGGCCATCTATGAGCGCGGCTTCTGGCTGGCGCTGGCGGTTCTGGCCGGGGGCGGTCTGCATGCGGTTGTGCATCCAAACTTTGTGCTTTTACGGACTCCGCACACGCCGCTCGGGCTGCTGCTGGTGTCGCTCACTTATGGGACGGTGTATATCGGGGGGCGTCTGCTGGGGCTGGCGAATCACTTCCATGCGGCACGGACCGTGCGGCGTCATGTCTGGACGGGCTGGAAGCTGGAAGCCGTCACGCTGGCCGCGACAGCCCCGCTGGGCCTGCTGATGGCGCTGGTGTACCCGGCCTCGGGCCTGCTGGGCGTGGCCGGGGCGGCGGTGCTTTTGATGCTGATGCTGGTGGTCGCGCACTTCGGGTTTGAGACGGTGGGCCTGCGCGAACAGGTGTGGGCGATGGAGAAAATCAGTGCCGTCTCGGTGGCGCAGACGAGCCTGCCCAAAGTCATCGAGGGCTATCTGTCTCTCAGCGTCCGCCTCGTTCCCTGCGACCGGGCTTCGTTCTGGCTGACCGACGACTCGCAGACCCGTCTGGACCGTGTCCGCTCTATCGGCAGCACGACTCCAGCCTCGGTGCGCTTCGGGGAGGGTCTGGTAGGCCGCGTCGCCGAGCGCCGCGAACCCTGGATCGTGCGTGACGGTCGCCGGGACCCCCGGCTGACCCGTGAGGAGCAGCGCAGCGGCCCGCCCTGCGCCCTGCTCCTGCTGCCGCTGGTGGCCGGGGAGGAGACTCTGGGCGTGGCGCAGTTTGAGCGCGATGCA
Source organism: Capsulimonadaceae bacterium (assembly GCA_965277455.1). Classification (GTDB taxonomy): domain Bacteria; phylum Armatimonadota; class Armatimonadia; order Armatimonadales; family Capsulimonadaceae; genus JANXMY01. Next base: position 142,008 of record OZ255823.1, read on the forward strand.
CCCGGCACGTTCACCCCCCGCGAGATGGCCCGCATCCGCGCCCTGGCCGCGCAGACCGCCGCGACGCTCGCCAATGTGCTGTCGCACCAGAACATCTACAATCAGGCCGTCACCGACGGGCTGACCGGCCTGTACAATCGCCGTTATGTTCAATCGACGCTCGTGGAAGAGCGCCGCCGCGCCCAGCGCTACGGCCATCCGCTGTCGGTGGTGATGCTCGACGTGGATTGCTTCAAGAGCTACAATGACACCTACGGCCATGTGCAGGGCGATGTCCTGCTCAAAAAAATGGCCGCCATCCTGCGGGAGAGCGTGCGCGATGTGGACGTCGTAGGCCGCTATGGCGGCGAAGAGTTCATCATTGTGATGCCCGAAACCCCGTCCCGCGACGCCTACCAAACCGCCGAGCGCCTGCGCCTTGCTGTCGCCCGTACCGTCTTCCCCGGCTTCGCGCACGATCCGGAGCTGGCCGTCTACAAAACCATCAGCCTCGGCGTTGCCACCTTCCCCGACGACACCAACGACACGCACGCTTTGGTCAATTTGGCCGACGGGGCGCTCTACCGCGCCAAGCACGGAGGCCGCAACCAGACAGTTCTGGCGAGGGAGAGTGAGCTAGAAAACTAATTTGCAAAATCGCTTGACAGGGGGCAGGGCGTGTGGTAGTGTGATTTCAATGCTGTGATCAGAACCGTCAAAATAAAAGCCGCCCTCGCTTTTCTGCTGGCGGCGTCTCTCTGTCTCGGCGCTTTCGCATGGCGGAAGCGTCAGCCTTCACACTTGTTCAACGCCAAGCTGATTACAGTCCGCGCCATTGTCAAAAATAGCGCAGGAAAGCCGATTCAAGGGGCCTCTGCTGGGTTTACCAATGCTCATGGGCAGGAAGTTGAAGACCCTGCTGGCATGATTAGCTATTCTGGAAGTAATGGTCATGTGGATACTCGCGCTTTGTTCGCTCCCTTTCCCACGCGCTACACGGCTGTCGTGAATGCAGGCGGTTATCTGGCTTCTGCGCCGCAGACCGTTTCCGCCTGGCACGACAGTACCATTTATGTAATCTTGAAGAAAAACCCGACACCCCCCCCACGAAGCTGGATAGGTGGAGGGTAGGATCACCCTTGCAGGTTGGCCGCCCAGAAACTCGCCAGCGCGTCCATCATTCCGGCGACGCTCGGCTCCTGCGCGATCACGTCAGGGGCACGGCCCAGCAGCTCTTCGGCGGTGCGGGCGGTGCTGGGGCCGATGCAGGCGATGGCGACGCCCGGCGGCAGGGGGGGTTCGCCCAGAGCCGTGACGAAGTTTTTGACGGTGGAGGAGCTGGTGAACGTCACGGCGTCAATCGTGCCCGCCGTCAGCCGTGCCCGCACGTCGTCCGCGCCTGCGCCGTCGAGAACGTTCTCGTAGGCGATTACGGCGTCTACCGTGGCCTCCCGCATGGCGAGGGCATCGAGCAGGCCAGGGTCGCCGTCCTGGGCACGGAGGACCAGAATGTTGCTGAAGCCGAGGGACCCCGGCAGCTCACGCCCAAGCCCCGCGCCGGTGGCCTCGGAGGGCAGGAAGTCCGCGACGAGGCCCCTCGCCCGTAGGGCCTCGGAGGTCGCCGCGCCGACGGCGGCAATCTGCGCGGTTGCTAGAGTGCGGGCGTCTTTGTTGGCCGCCGTCAGGCGGTCGCAGAACGCCTGAACGGCGGGGGCAGACGTGAAGCACAGCCAGTCATAGGAGCCGACTCGGACAATGGCGGTGTCTAAGGCCGCGTAGCCGTCGGCGGGGGGCACGATCTGAATGAGCGGGAACTCCACCGGCTCCGCGCCCGCCGCCCGTAGCAGGGCCGCGAACTCCGACGCCTGCTCCCGCGCCCGTGTCACCACCACGCGCTTTCCGGCCAGCGGCCCCCGGTCAAACCAGCGCAGCTTTTCGCGCAGGCGCACCACTTCGCCCACAATGGTCACTGCCGGGGCCTGAAACTTCGCCGCCCGCACCTTCTCGACGACATCGCCCAGCGTGGACACCAGCGTTTCCTGCTTGCCTGCCCAGGTCCCCCAGCGCACCAGGGCCACCGGGGTTTCCGGGGCGCGTCCGTGGGCCATGAGCTGGCTGGCGATCTCGTCTAAGTTCTCCACGCCCATCAAGAACAGCAGCGTGTCGCCCGCATACGCGATTTTGTCCCAGCGCCGCCGCCCTTCTGCCTCGCCTGCCGTGCGCGTCCCCGACTCACGCCTGTCGTCGCGCTCGTGCCCAGTAATCACCGCAAACGACGAAGCGGCGTCCCGGTGGGTCACGGGAATACCTGCGTAGGCGGGCGCGGCAATGGCCGACGTGACGCCGGGCAGGACCACAAAGGGGATGTCCCGGTCCCGCAGGTACTCGGCTTCCTCGCCGCCGCGCCCGAAGACAAACGGGTCGCCGCCTTTGAGCCGCGCCACGGTCTTGCCCGCCTGGGCGCGTTCGGCCAGCAGGGCATTGATATTGTCCTGCGTCATCGCGTGCTGATCGGCCTTCTTGCCGACATACACCCGTTCCGTGCCTGCCGGGGCATAATCCAGCAGGCTGGGGTGCGCCAGCCGGTCATACACCACCACATCGGCGAGGCGGAGCGCGTCCGCCCCGCCCACCGTCAGCAGGCGCGGGTCACCCGGCCCCGCGCCAATCAAATATACCGTACCAAATACCGTGCCGTTTGTCATTGGTTCCTGCTCACTCTGTTAAAGCTCAAAAATCTCTTCGATGGCGTGATCTAAAATTTCCACTACGTCTTCGCGTGTCAATAAATGTTCCACAATTCCGAATGTCAGTTCGGTGGCTTCGTCCTGAGTGAGATCAATCCTAAAGCCGTTCATGTTCAGAAAAGTGGAGCAGGCGGCAAACGCTACTCTTTTGTTGCCATTCTCAAAAGCATGATTTAAGGCCAGCCCAAAGGCATAGGCGGTCGCCATTTCTGCAAAAGTCGAATAAAAGTACTCGCCGCCAAAAGTCTGCTGCGGCGTCATGGTCGCAGAATCGAGCAGCTTGGGACTTGAAATGTGCAGCGACTCGCCGGGAGAATATAATGCTATCACGTCCTGATGCAGCTTGATAACATTGTCTACGGTCAGAAAAACAACCTCGTCATCCATACATCGGTTCCTCTGACGCAAAAACGGGGCGGGCCAAAAAAGGCCCGCCCCGAATGCTCAAACAAGTCAGCCTGCATCGGCTAAACGCTGAAACGTCTCGCTGAACTGAGCAAACGTCGATTCTTTGGCTTCGTCAAAGCTCATGCGGCGACGCCCATGTTGTCCTTGTGCGGAAGGAGTCGTATGCTCCGTCGAGGTATGTTCAGAAGCGGCTGACGGCGTTCGGCGCTTAAATTTCAACGAAACTGCTTCTAAGTTCTGAATTATGTAAACCATACTGGCCTCACTTGCCTATCGCCCTTAAAAGCCGAGTATACCACAAAGATAACGCTCGCAGATAACGCCTACTTAGTTTCTCAACACACTTTATATCGGAGACTTGCCTGACTGCCTGGAGGCTGACTTGCCCACATTTCATTTCCCCGGAATGAATTCCGGGGCTGTAGAAAGCAAATGTCCGCCTGCGCGGACAAGAAGGGGAACAGCCTACGCCGAGCGCCAATCCGCCCCGCCCAGCAGGCCCGCCACCGACAGGTCTTCGTCAATCTCTTCCCAGTGCAGGCCAATCCCCCCGCCGCCGATCATCACCTGCGCCCGCTGCTCCGGCGTGGCGGCGGCGAGGCGTGGAAACCAGAGGAGCGGGACGCCGAGGGTGCGCCCGTCCCTAAGAAACACCTGCATCTCGTCGTCGGTGAACTCTACGGACCCCGCTAAGGCTGATATTGACATAGATGTTGTGTTTAGTATTAGCTCTTCGAAAACAGAGCCACTATTATAAAAAGTAACGCCATTAAGACAAGTAATTGGCATCAAACCGTTAGGAAGTGAATGAGGAACGGTAAAATCGCTATGAATGCGACAACGCCTAAAATTGGCAGTATACATCCTGTGCCAGATGAGCCTGCACTGGAAGGACTGGACGTTACTGGCTTATGTTGCTGCTGAATCTGACTTTGATCCACAGTGTTTCGTTCTCTGTCTTCCCTCCATTTGTGCATCCACTCGTTAGATTGCTTTAGCGTGGCTTCTTGCCTTTTTGCTTCTTCCTCTTCCCGTTTTCTAAAATGTTCTCGTTGTTCCACCAAGAATTTTTGCCGAGATGCAACCTCTTTTTCATCGTGAGTATTTATTTTCTTCAGTTGCTCTTGGTAAGCTGCGTGATGGTCAATATGTGCGTCAATTTTTGGAGTTTTTGCGTACTTCTCAGTCCGCACATCGGGACCAGTCGTGGGATAAGAATTATTGTCGCCTTGTTCCCGTTCTTCTTTCCGTTCTTCCTTGCGACGCTCATTATCCTCACGGTATTTCCCCAATGCCATATAATGTTGCCTGCGCTTTCATGAAATTTGTGAACAGTAAGCCCCTTGACAGGCAGCCGAATGTAAAGTTTACCTATGACGCTGTCCGCACAGCCGAACGAGAACACAGGGACACAGCGGCGGCGGCGTCCGGTAAAGCGCATTGTTAGTCCGGTAACGGCTTTTGTTTGAAGTAACAACGCTTTCAGGCTACAGCCTGAGTCCGCATAAGGTACAATATACGTATGAACACCACAAATCGAGAAGTTTTAGAATTGTTTGTAGAAAAAGCCCGGACTTTAGACCAAGGGCGCTTTGCCGATTTCGTTGCAAACAACGGTCTCAATCTAGATGTCATTGTTACAGTCGGCCAACCCGTATCTGTTACCGTAACCTCGCCAGACCATGAAGCAAGTCTTGCACTCGCGGCGACTTTTCGCCAATTTTTTCAGCGCAATGATCCAATCTCTTTTGAAAACGTTGCAAACCTTTTGACAGACCCCAGTTTATCGGCTAACTTTAAAGCTCAGTTCCTGCATATCAAAGAATATGTAGATAATTTTTTATCCGAAAACAGTAGGCTGCAACTGTCAGGTGGTATTCCAACAAACAGACGCATCATGGAAGTATTTATCTACGGTCTACTGACTCATAGTACACCAGATAAACGAGCGCAGTATGTAGCTTGGAGAGATGATGCTCTCTTGTATCCATTCGTCGAAAATGAATTTAAATCCATTGTGATAGATGTTCTTAATGCAGTCAACTATATTGTACCAATCATTGAGCAGGAATTAAATGGGCTACCTGTTCCTGCCCTAGAATAGAGTTAAGGCACATGGGTTTATTGTGTTTCTTCTGAACTCTGCTGTAAGCTATCCTCGCTTGCAGTAACCCAACCAGCACTATGCCGCACACGGTGTAATACACATCCTCGTTTACTCTTTATACCACCAAGAACGTACATATGTAGTTGCCGCACTTTGGCGGCTGACTGCTTCACAGAAATTATATCACACTCGTAGCCAAATAGCACATCCCCACATTCTCTGCCTCCCCCTTCTTAGGGAAGGGGGCCGGGGGGTTATGTTTCTCACAGCATCGCCAGTTCTTTGGCGAAGGGGGAGGGTGGGGGCGCTGTGCCTTCGGGCGGGTCGGTCCAGCGGCCATCGGCTTTGATGAGGGCGACCAGCTCGTCCACGCCCTGTTCCTGGGGGACGTTCTTGACCGGGACGCGGCCCCGGTACAGGGTGATGATGCCGCCGCCTTTGCCAACGTAGCCGTAGTCGGCGTCGGCCATTTCGCCGGGACCGTTGACGATGCAGCCCATGACGGCGATGTCGAGGCCGACCAGGTGGTTGGTGGCGGCTTTGACCACGCGCAGCACGGAAGTCAGCTCAAACTTGGTGCGCCCGCAGGAGGGGCAGGCGATGAACTCCACTTTGGTCTTGCGGAGGCCCAATGCTTGAAGAATATCATAGCAGGCGGGTAGCTCATTGATCGGGTCCTCGGCCAGCGAGACGCGGATGGTGTCGCCGATGCCTTCGGCCAGGAGCGTGCCGATGCCTGCCGTGCTTTTGATGCGGGCATATTCGCCGTCGCCCGCTTCGGTGACGCCCAGGTGCAGGGGGTAATCCATGCCGAGGGCGTCCATGCGCCGGGCCATCAGGCGGTTCGCGGCCAGCATCACGGGCACGCGGGAGGCTTTCAGGGAGATGATCAAATTCTGGTAGCCGTGCGCCTCGCAGATTTTGATGTATTCCAACGCGCTTTCCACCATGCCTTCGGGCGTGTCGCCGTACATCACGGTCAGCCGCTCGGCCAAGCTGCCGTGGTTGACGCCAATCCGCATGGCGATGTCGCGTGCCTTGCAGGCTTCAATGACGGGGAGCAGCGACGCTTCGATGGCGGCCTGCTCTTCGTGGACTTCTTCGGGCGTGTATTCATCGGCCCGCCCACGCGGCTTGCGGAAGACAAACAGGCCGGGGTTGATCCGCACTTTGTCCACGAATTGCGCGACGGCCACGGCGATGTCGCTGCCCTGATGGTGGACATCGGCCACGAGGGGCACGTCGTAGCCGCGCCGCCGCACTTCGGCTTGAATCTCGCCGAGCTTGTGCGCCTCGGCGAGTGTCGGCGTGGTCACGCGCACGATCTCCGACCCGGCTTCGGCCATCGCAATAATCTGGGCGACGCAGGCGTCCACGTTGCGGGTTTCTTCGGTAATCATGCTTTGCACCACGACCGGGTGGCCGCCGCCGACGGTAATTTTGCCGACACGCACCGCACGGGTGGGGCGGCGCGTAAAAGTGAGAGGCAATTCAAATGACAAGATAATTCTCCTCCAATAATTTTAGTATACCAGAAGCTTTCGTGTCAAACGGAAAAACCGTGTTATAATAGAACAAGTTGTTATGAGCCTTACCCTTCCAACTGCGTCCTCTGCTGTCCCCTCCCTGCCTTCGCTCGACTGGAACCGGGTCGTCGGTCGCCGCCGCGCCCTGTTCGGCTCCACGCTCGCTAACCTGCAACAGCTCGGCAAGGCCGCCGGGGACCTGGCGGGCTTCGAGGCCGGGGGCCGGTTCGTGGTGCTGGTCAGCAGCCCAACGCTGGTGCGGGACGTTCTGGTGACCCGCGCTGACGACTACGGCATGATGTCCCCGGCGGTGACGCCGCCTGCGGTGCGGCCCCTGTTCCAGAGCGACGGCGAGGACCACCGGCGGCGACGGCGGCTGGTGACGCCCGCGTTCCGGCCCCGCCATTTTCAAGCCTACGCCGAGGCTATTCGCGGCTGCACGGAGCGGCTGACGGAGGGCTGGACCGACGGGCAGACCGTACAAATCGGGGCCGATATGGAGCGGCTGGCCTTTGACATCGCAGGCCGAACGCTTCTCAGCCGCGAAGGCCGTGCCGACGCCGCCCTGCTGGCCGAAGCGGAGCGGACGATGGCGCGGGCGGGCGATCTGAAATGGTCCCCGGCGCATCTGCCCGCGTTCTGGCTCTTGTCCCGCCGGGTGCGGATGGCTTCGGCGCACGAGACGCTGACCGAGGCGGTGCGCGGCCTGCTCCGGGAGCGGCGCGAGGCTCCGACGGACGGCATTGATATGGTCTCGGTACTGCTTCAGACGCAGGCCGACGCGGGTGAAGACGGCGAAAATAAAGACGGCGAAGATGCCGACCTGACCGCACAAATACTTGGCGTCCTGTATGCGGGTACGGTGAACTTCGCACTGTCGCTGGCGTGGGCGTGTACGCAGATAGCCCGGCATCCCGAAATCGGCGGGCAAATGGCGGCGGAAGCGGGGGCACTGAGCGGCCCGCCAACTTTGGACGACCTGCCCCGCTTGGGCTACACCAAGCAGGTCTATCAAGAGAGCCTGCGGGATATGCGCCGGACGTCGTCTATTCAGCGCTGGAGCCTGCGCGAGACGACGCTCGGCGGCTGCCTGGTTCCCGCCGGAGCGCTGGTGTGCATTTTTCCGTACCTGCTGCACCACGACGGGCGCGTCTTTGCCGACCCGGAACGCTTTGACCCGGACCGGTTCGCACCGGGCTGGGAAGACACCCCGCAGCGGCAGTCGTTTCTGCCGTTTGGCGACGGCGCTCATGTGTGCGTCGGCAATCATTTCACGCTGATGAACGCCCAGATTATTCTGGCGACGCTCCTACAGCGGGTGCGTCTGGAATGCCTGCCGGGGCAGGCCCTCGGCAGCGAGGCATTGTCTTCGCTGAAGCCCCGGCACGATGTTTCTCTGCGCGCCCGCCTTATTTCTTCCTAGCCTTATTTCTTCCTAGCCTTATTTCCTCCTTGTAAGGACACTGCACTTTTATGTCTTCTCCTATGTCTCCTTCCACTGCCACACAGGAATCCGCTGAGAAAGCGGCTCCGCCCCCGCCTTCGTCGCTGTTTCAGAACCGGGGCTTTCTGCTGCTCTGGCTGGCGCAGACCATCTCCACGCTCGGCGACTGGGCACTGATGATCGCTATTCCCGTGACGGTCTACAACGCCACCGGAAGCAAAACGGCGCTGTCGTTTGCCTTCGTGGCCGAGACGCTGCCGCTGCTGGTGCTGGGCATCCTGGCGGGCGTGGTGGTGGACCGCTGGGAGCGGCGGCGGCTGATGATTGCCTCGGACCTCGGGCGCATGGGGGCGACTTTGCTGCTGCTGGGCATCCCGAGTATCGCGCATCTCAATCAGGGCGGGCTTTGGATTATCTACGGGGTCGCGTTTGTGACCTCGGCGCTGGGAAGCGTGTTCAGCCCGGCGCGGCAGGCCTTGATGACCGACCTGCTGCCGCGTGAGCGGCTGATGCAGGCCACCGCCCTGTCGTCGTCGAGTCAGCGGGTGACCGCGCTGGTCGGCCCGGCGCTGGGCGGTGTTTTGCTGTTCTGGCTGCATCCTCGCGGGGCGTTCGTATTTGATGCGGCGACGTTCGGCGCGTCCGCCCTGTGCGTCTTTCTGGTGCAGGACCCGCGCAAAGTCCGCAAGGCGGTGCGCGGGATGGTGGGCTTCTGGACGGAGTTGGTGGAGGGTCTGCGGCTGTTTGCGCCGGGAACGGTGCTGGGGCTGCTGATTGCGCTGATTGGCACGGCGGCGTTTGCGGGGGGCATTTACAACACATTGGAATATGCGTTTGTCCATGACGTGCTGAAGCTGAGCGGCCCCGGCTTCGGGGCGATGATGTCGGCGCTGGGTCTGGGGGCACTGACGGCGGTTCCGCTGGTGGCCGGGCCGCTGAAAGATGTCGCGCCGGGCAAGCTGGTCCCGGCGGGGCTGGCGATGATGGCGGCGGGGGTGTTCGGGCTGGTGCTGTCGCATTCGGCGGTGCTGGGCGCGATCTGGTTTTTTTGCTTTGGCCTGGGCAACATGATCATGTACCTGCCGGTGGTGACGCTGTTCGCGCTGGCGGCGGAGCCGGCGGTGCGGGGGCGGGTCTACGGCACGGCGACGTCGCTGACAGCGCTGCTGGGGGCCTCGGCCGCGCTGGCCTCGGCGGGGCTGGTGGTGGTCATCCCGGACCTGCGGGTGCTGTTTGCCTGCCTCGGCGTCGTGTTTGCCCTGAGCGCCGTGGCCGCCCTGCGGGGATTGAACCGGAAAGTGGATGATGTCTCAGGAACCTGAATCGTTTGGCCCTGAATCGTTTGGGCCGGTGACGCCGTTTTACGATGCGCTGATGGTCGGAGTCCCGTACCGGGCCTGGATGGATTATTTAGCGCGGCTTTGGAAGCGGCACGGCCTGGCCCCGAAAAGCGTGCTGGACCTCGCCTGCGGAACGGGAACCGTGTCGCGCCTGCTGGCGGGGCGCGGCCTGTCGGTGACGGGCGTAGACCTGTCGGCGGGAATGCTGGCTGTCGCCCGCGAGCGGTCGGAGGCCGCGCATCTGGGCATCCCGTTTTACGAGCAGGACGCTGCCGAACTCGACCTCGGCGACGCCCGCTTTGAGGCCGCGATTTGTTTATTTGACAGCCTGAATTATATTTTAGAGGCCGAGCGCGTGCAGTCAGCGCTGGAGCGTGTGGCCGCCCACCTGGAGCCGGGCGGCGCGTTTATCTTTGATGTCAACACCGAGTATGCGCTGGCCGAGGGGATGTTCAATCAGTCATGCACCCGCAAAGACGAGCCTCTGCACTACCGCTGGCGCTCCCGCTACGATCCCCAAACACGCCTTTGCACCGTCCGCATGAACTTTTCCTATGACCCCGGCGACGGCGTCCGTCAGCCTTTCACTGAAGTGCATCGGCAGCGGGCATATCCCAAAGAAGACTTAACGCAGTGGCTCCGGGCGGCAGGCTTTGCCGAAGTATTTATTTACGACGCCTACTCCACCGACCCGCCCCGAAAGCGCTCCGACCGGCTGTTCTTTTGTGCCATCAAAGCCGAGACGGCTGCTTGAAGGGAACGCTTGCCCCCATTTGTGTGTAATAGCCTTATGAATTCAGAAAACAAACCCGCTTCACTCGTGCTTTGCGCCGCTGCTCTCTGCGCCGTGTCCCTCGCCCCGGTGCGGGCACAGGGTCCAGCCATTGTGTCCGTGGCGTCCGTGAAAGCCTCCCCGGCGACGGTCGTTCCCGGCGGGCACGGCACGCTGCTGGTCACGCTGTCCGTCGCCCCCGGCTACCATATCAACGCCCACACACCGAACGACCCGAGCCTCATCCCGACGTCGCTGACGGCGGCGTCCGCCGGAGCCGTCTTTGGGGCCGCCCGCTACCCGGTCACGAAAACCATCAAAGTTAGCTACACGCCGAAGCCGATATTGGTGTATGAAGGCAAAACGACGATTTTGATGCCGTTCACGGTCTCCAAAGCGGCCAAGCACGGCAGGAAAATGGCGATACTTGGCACGCTCAGCTTTCAGGGCTGCAACCAGGCGTCGTGCTTTGCGCCGACCTCCCTGCCGGTTCACGCCACCGTCGGGGTAAAATAGGCGCATGACAACCCTGCCACTGTCCCTATTCCGGCGGTTTCTTCTACTGGCCGCTTTGATGGCCGGGGCCGTCGGCCTGCTGTCTGCTCCCGCCTCTGCCGCGCCGGTCCCGGCCCACTTCACGGTGTCGGCAACGCCCACGCCCGCCCGCGCCGGGGAGGCGGTCACGGTGACGGTTCAGGTGGCCGTGGACTCCGGCTGGCATATTTATTCGGTCGTGCCTGTCCCGGACGGCCCTTCGGCGACGGAGATCAAAGCCTTCGGCGATGCCGTCCCGCTCGGACCGACCACGGAAGACGCGCCGATCAAGATGTTTGATGCCAACTTTCAGCGCGAAGTCGGTTATCATGAGAACACGGCAACGTTTCAGCGCCGCTTCCAAGTCACGGGGCCGACGCAGGGCGTGACGCTGCATTATCAGACGTGCAATGACCATGTCTGCCTGCCGCCGACCGATGTAACTTTAGCTTTGTCTGTGCCTCTCATGCCCGGCGCGGCACGGGCAGACTATGCCCCAACTCCTACCCCGGTCACGACGGTGCCGACCTCGACGGGCGGCAAGGCCGCTGGCAGCGGCCTCGGGCTGTTTCTGCTGGCCGCGCTCGGCGCGGGGTTGGTTGCTCTGGCGACACCCTGCGTTTTTCCGCTTATTCCCATCACGCTGACGTCATTTGTGAAGCAGGCCGGGGGGGACAAGCGAAAGCTGGTTCAGCTTTCGGCGGGCTATGCGCTCGGCATTGTGCTTCTGTATGTTGCTCTAGGAGCCGTGATGACGGCCACTGTGGGGGCCACCGGCGTCAACAAGGTCGCGTCCAACCCCTACGTCAATTTAGGCATTTTTATTGCCTTTGTCGTTTTCGCGCTGTCGTTCTTTGAAACCATTCAGCTCACGCTGCCCGCCAATCTGTCCGCCCTGCAAAACACGGCCAGGCAGCAGGGCGGGCTGGTCGGGCTGGGCCTGCTCGGCATCACCTTCGTGCTGGCGTCGTTTACCTGCACCGCCCCGTTTGTCGGGACGCTGCTGGTCGCCGCCGCCGGGGGTGAGCGCTTTCGGCCCCTGCTGGGGACGCTGGTGTTCGCGCTGGCCTTCGTGTCGCCCTTCCTCGTGTTTGCGCTGTTCCCGCAGTGGATCGCCCGCATCCCGAAAGGCGGCCTGTGGCTGGCACGGGTCAAAGCGACGCTTGGGTTTGTGGAGCTGGCCGCCGCGCTGAAGTTTTTGTCTAATGCCGATCAGGTGTGGAACTGGCAGATTTTGACCGGTCCGGTGCTTCTCGCGGCCTGGGCCATCTTATTCTTCTGCGCCGCGCTGTACCTGTGGGGCACGCTCAAACTCGGTGTGGCGGGGGAGCTGGAACAGCCGGGCGCGAAAGTGCCGCCGGTGCGGGCGGGCTGGGCGCTGCTGTTTGTGGTGCTGGCCGGGTACTGTTTCTGGGGCCTTTCGGGCCGGGCGACGCCGCTGCTGGCCGCGTTCCTGCCGCCGACCGGCTATGGGACGTCGGCCTCCGGCTCCGGCTCGGAGGACGGGCTGGTCTGGCTGTCCGACTACAAAATGGCGCTGGCGCAGGCGAAAGCCGAAGGCAAGCCGCTGTTTATCGACTTCACAGGCGTGACTTGTACGAACTGCCGCTGGAACGAGAAAAACGTCTTCCCGAAGTCGGCGGTGAAAGACGCGCTGGCGAACTTTGTGCGCGTCCGCCTCTATACCGACCGACCGGGGGACGCGGCCAACCAGAAATTGCAGCTTACCAAGTTCGGCGACGTGGCCCTGCCGCTGTACGGCATCGTGAACCCGGACACCGAAGCCGTGGTCAACAAATATGCCGGAACTATCACCGACGCGCCTGATTTCACGCACTTTCTAACCGCCGCGCACCTGGCCGCCGCTGTGCCTCCTGCCCCGGCAGACCCGGCTGCTTCTGCGGCACTCACGCCCTGGGCGACCTACTCCCCGGCGTCTCTGGCAGCGGCCTCGGCAGCGGGTAAGCCGATTATTGTGGACTTCACCGCCGATTGGTGTGTGAACTGCAAAGAAATTGAGCATGACGTCTTTGAGAACGCCGCCGTGGCTCCCGGCCTCGCCGCGAACTTTACCACGCTGCGCTCGGACCTAACGAAGTGGAGCAGCCCTGGCCCCACCGCGCTGGAAAAGAAATACCAAATTGCCAGCCTGCCGACGATTATTGTGCTGAAGCCGGACAGCACGGAAATTAAGACCCTGCGGATTACCGGGCGGCTGTCCGTGGCCGATTTTCAGAACCGGATGAAGCAGGCGCAAACAGCCAAATAACTATGGACCCTATTTACAAGAAAATCAGCCTGTCCGCTCTTGCCTTCGTGCTGCTGGCCGTTTCCGGGGCGGGGCGTGCGGCCCCGCCGGCCAAGCCGACGCCCCCGGCACGCACCGCCGCGCCGCGTGTGCTGATGCTCAGCGGCGGCTATGACACCAAGCATAACCAAGTGGCGATTGAAAGCAACGTCCGCTACCTGGCCCGCCTCCTGCCGCCGGGGGCAACGACTCGGGTGCTGTTCACAGGCGGCAGCCGCACCGCTAAAAACGTGCTGTATGAAGATGCAGAGGGCCGGGAGCGTTACCGCACGCCGCAGCTTCCCCGGCTGGATGGACCGAACACGCTGCCGCAGATCAAAGCCGAGTTTCAGAGTCTGGCAGATGGCCCGGCAGCCCGGCCAATCCTACTCTATGTGACCGGGCACGGCAGCCCGGACTCGCAGACTCTCGACAACAATGTGTTCGACCTCTGGGATAACGGGGAACTTAGCGTCCGTGGGCTGGCCGCGCAGATGAAAACCCTGCCTGCGTCAACGCCCGTCACGGCGGTCATGGTGGAGTGCTTTTCGGGCAGCTTCGGCAACTTGCTGTTTGAGAACGGCGACCCGAAAGCCCCGCTCACGGGCCGCGACTTTTGCGGCTTTTTTGCCAGCATCGCCCCGCGCCCTGCCGCCGGCTGCACGCCCGCCGTCAACGAGGCCGATTATCACGACTTTACCGGCTATTTTTTCAGCGCCCTGAGCGGCGTGTCCCGTGTGGGGCAGCGCGTTGTCGGGGCTGACTACAACCACGATGGCCGGGTGGGCATGGATGAGGCGTTCGCATACTCGCTCATTCACGACGATTCGATAGATACGCCGGTCTGCACGTCGGACGTCTTCCTGCGCCGGTTTGTGCCGGACGCAAACGACGCCTGGACCCACACAGCCTGGGCGGACATTCGCGCCTGGGCGACGCCCGCGCAGAAAGCCGCGCTGGATGGCCTGTCGTCCGACCTCGCGCTGAAAGGCGATGGGCGTCTGGCGGGCAGCTACGCATCGTTCCGCACAATCCGGCTGGATGCCGAAGACCTGCCCACCGTGCATCTCATCCGTCTGATCCGGCTGGCCCACACCGTCATTCTGGCCCACCGCCTGCTGACTTCCGACACGCCTGCCGACGCTCCAATCAAGGCCCGCTATGCGCGGCTGACGACTTTGGAAGCGGGAAGCTGTTTGTAGCCCCCGCCCCTACGTCTAATGTCCTAATCCTTCCTTTAGGAAGGACCCTGCGAAGCAAGGAAGGTAGGTCTTCGGCCTCCCTGATACTGACGCAAAAAAAGCCCCCGCCATCACAACAGTGTGACGGCGGGGGCTTTTCGAATGGGTGGCCGGGTTATTTGGCTTCGGCTTCGTGCCGCTGCAAGGCAATCTCAGCACGGCGCAGGCGCTCCCGGATTTCCTCGGTGCTGTCCGAGGTGGAAGCGTGGCGCAGGTGCTCGTGAACTTCCTTCAGATGCTGGTGCTTCTGCTCCAATGTCTGCTCTTCAACCTTGTCGGAGGTGATGTTTGTGGTCGGCATAATAGGTATTCTCCTCTTTGAGTTACTTCAGTTACTTTACCATAGAGGGCGGCGAAGTTAAACCCGAGCCAGCGTCTCAAAGTCATCAATCAGCCCCGAAACAACCGCAAAGCCGCCGCGCCAGAAGGCGGGGTCATCCAAATCCACACCGACGATTTGGGCCAAATTGTGCGGCGTGTCCTTGCCCCCGGCACTCAGAAGCGTCAGGTACTTCTCGGCAAACGCCGGTCCCTGCTCCTGCGATTTGCGGTACAGAGACAGCGCAAACAGCTCGCCGAACGTGTAGGGGTACGAGTAAAACGGCGAGCCGTAAAAGTGCGGGATATAGCTCCAGGACAGCGGCATCCGCTCGGACATTTCCAGCTTCTCGCCGTAAAGCGCGGCCATTTCGCCGCGCCAATGCTCTGAAATCTGCTCGGGTGTCAGCTCGCCGCCCGTGCGCCGCTGCCGGTGCAGGGTCTTTTCCAGGCGGTAGCGGCCTGTGGTGGACATCGTGCCGACTACGCTGTCCAGCTTGTCGGCCAGCATCGCCCGCTGCGTCTCGGGAGCCGCGCCAGTGCGGAGCTTGTCGAAAACCAGCATCTCGCCGAACAGGCTCGCCACTTCCGCCATCGGCAGGGTGCCGAACATATTGAAGTAGAGCTGCCCCCGCGAGAGCATTCCGTGGACGCCGTGGCCCATCTCATGCGCCAGAGTCATCACATGGGGCAGGCGGCCCAGAAAGTTTGTGAACAGGTACGGATGCGTGTCCGGCGTCGAATAGGAGCAGTACGCGCCGCCCTGCTTGCCGGGGCGCGGGGAGGCGTCAATCCAGCGTTTGTCGAAGAACTCCGTCGCCAAATCGCGCAGGGTGGGGGAAAACGCGCCGAAGGCGTCCAGCACGATGGTCTGCGCCTCGGCAAACGTGAACGATTCATCGGTCCCCGGCAGGGGCGCGTACAGGTCATAATCCCGGAGCGTGTCCAAACCCATTGCTTTCTGCTTCAGCGCATAGTAGCGATGCGCCAGCGGGTAATGCTCCACGGTGACATCCGTGACCAGCTCTACCGTGGCGCGGGGCAGCTCATCGCGGCGAAAGCCGGTTTCTTCGGGCGTCTCGTAGTGCCGGATTTCGTCGGACACGGCTTTGTCCTGCATCAGCGTATTCAAAATAAACGTCAGCGTTTTGAGGTTCGGCGTCGCCCCGGCCACAAACGCCTCCGCCGCCGCCTGCCGCACAGCGCGGTCGGGCGACGAATACAGGGCGGTCAGCTCCGGCTGACTGAGCTGCGGCGTCGTGCCGTCGGGCAGAGTGGGGGTAAACACGGTCCGGGCGCGGACTTCCGTGCCGAGCCGCACAAAGGCGCGGGGGCCGGTCTCCGAGAACCGCGCCAGCAGGGTTTCTTCTACCTCTGATAATTGGTGAGGCCGACCAAGCCGGACCTGCGTGATATAGTGCGTGTAATCCGAGAGCGCCGGGTCGGCTAGGAGCGGCTGAATGACTTCGTCTGCGACGTGCGCCAGTTCCAGCCGGAAGAAGACGAGCGGCAGGCCAAGCCGGGTCGTTTCCTCGCCGATGCGCGTCATCAGCGCCCCGCGTGCCGGGTCGCTTGTGTCGGTGGAGTAGGCCAGCCGGGCATACATCCCCGGCTTGCCCGTCTCCATCCATAGGCTCTCGTACTCCTGAATGGCTTTGAGCAGCGTGGCTGCCGTCAGGTCCGGGCAATCAATCTTGCCCGTGTAGGTGTCCGCGAACGCACGGGCGCGGGCGGCGGCTTCGGCCAGCGTGGCATCAATTTTGGGGTCATCCGGCCCGGCGAACAGGTCGCTCAGGTCCCAGGCAATTTCGGGTTCGGTGTTTGGCATAGTGTTATTTCTCCGAAAGCGTGTCCAGCAGCCGCTCGGCTACCTCGCGCTTGGTCAGGAGGGGCAGGGCGGTTTCCGCGCCGCCGCGCCCCAAGAGGGTCACGATGTTAGTGTCGCCGTCGAAGCCCGCGCCTTCGAGCGTCACGTCGTTGGCGACAATCCAGTCCAGGTTCTTGGCGTCCAGCTTTTGCCGGGCGTACATGAGCGTGTCCCCCGTTTCGGCGGCGAAGCCGACCAGCGTTTGGCCGGGGCGCTTGCGCTGACCGAGTTGGGCCAGAATGTCGTCGTTGGCGGCAAGCGCCAGGGAAGGAAGCGTCTCGCTCTTTTTCATCTTCAGCGCGGCGGCTTCGGCGGGCCGGAAGTCGGACACGGCGGCGGCGGCGATCACAACATCCGCCGCTTCGGCGCGGGGCAGGACGGCGTCCCGCATCTCAGCGGCGGTTTCGACACGGACCATCTCGACGCCGCCCGGCGCAGGCAGGCCGGTCGGGCCGGAAACCAGTGTGACCGTCGCGCCCCGCAGACGCGCCGCCTCAGCGACGGCGTAGCCCATCTTGCCCGACGAGCGGTTAGTCAGGTACCGCACGGGGTCAATCGGCTCCCGTGTGGGGCCTGCGGTGATTAAGACGCGCTTCCCGGCCCACGAATCGCCCCGTGCCAGCAGGGCGTGAATGGCGTCAAAGATCGTTGGCACATCGGCCATGCGGCCCACGCCCTCGGTGCGGCAGGCCAGCCGCCCCGTGGTCGGCTCGATAAAATAGCAGCCGTAGTCACGCAGGGCCGCGAGGTTCGCCTGCGTCGCCGGGTGGTTCCACATTCCCGTGTTCATGCCGGGAGCTAGAAGAATCGGCGCGGGGCAGGCCATCGCCGCCGCCGTCAGCATATCATCGGCGAGGCCGTGCGCCAGCCGGGCGATGACGTTCATCGACGCCGGGACAATGGCGAACACGTCGCAGTTGCGGGCCAGCCAGATATGGGCAATCTCGCCGGGGAACGGCTCTTCAAACGTGTCGGTGGGGCAGGGGTGGTGGGTCAGGGCGCGAAGCGTGGCCGGCTGCAAAAACCGCGCCGCGCCCGCCGTGATGACAGGGTAGACTTCGACGCCGCTTTTGACAAGCTGCGAGGCAAGGTCTGCGGCTTTGTAAGCGGCGACCGAGCCGGAGACGCCCAGAACGATGCGCTTGGGGTTACTCATCGTCTCGCGCCTTTACAATGCGGCAATGCTCGGCGCGGACAATGGCGCGGATGGTGTCCACGGCTTCATCCACGGAGTCATTGGTGACGGCGTAATCATAGTGCCGCCGCTGCGCCATCTCGCGGCGGGCGTTCAGCAGTCGGCGGGCGATCTCGTCGTCGTTCTCGGTGGCCCGCCCGCGCAGGCGGCGCTCCAGCTCTTCCAGCGACGGCGGCTGCAAGAAGACAAGCACGGCGTCGGGCATTTTCTGCTTGACGGCCCGGCCTCCCTGCACATCAATCTTCAAAATGACATCGGTTCCCGCCGCCCGCTCGCGGGCGACATAGGCACGCGGCGTCCCGTAATAGTTGCCGTGAACTTCAGCGTATTCCAGCAGAGCATCCTGCGCGACCAGGGCATTGAACTCAGTCGCGTTAACAAAGCTGTAATCAATGCCCTCCCGCTCCTGCGGGCGTGGCGGGCGAGTGGTGGTGGTGACGCATTTGCGAAGAGGGGCGGCGAGGGCCGGGTCAGGGCAGGAAAGCAGGGCATCGAGCACGGTGTCTTTGCCGACGGCGGAAGGGCCGGAAACCACAAGGAGCAGTCCGCCCCGGTCCGGCTCTCCTTCGCCCATACGGGCGGGCGGCTCCGGGGCGGCAATCGCGGAAATGAGTGGAGTAATCACGCCGTATTATAGCATAATTTCCACAGCATCCCTTTTGTGCCTGCCCTATTGCCTTTTTTTCGTCGGTATGATATGATAACGCATACTTCCCGCCGAACTTGTGCCGCATTTATTATTTTGCCCGCCGTTCGCCCTCGCTGCTGAGGCGAACGGCACTTTTCGCACTGCTCGAAGGACTGCACCGCATGAAGAGTTTCCGCCGCACTGTCCATGTCCTTGTCTGCCTGTGCCTGCTGACGGCCCTGTCCGCCTCGGTGTCGGCGCAGACGCCCAAAGTCAAAATCGACCCGGTCGCGGCCCAGAACTACAAAACCCTGGCCGCCGGGGTCAGCCCGGCGCGGCTCGCCAAGACAATCGCTGACCTCTCGGCGATCAGCTACCCCGTGCCCAATCAGCCCGCCGGTGCGCCGGTGACGGCCCATTCGCGCATGGCGGGAACGCCGGGCGGCAATCAGGCACGGGCCTATGTGCGCGGCGAGTTCCAGAAAATCTTCGGCGCAGGTCATGTCGCCGAGGAAGAGTTTCCCGTTACCATTCCCGTGGACAACGGCGCGTCCGTGAAGGCGCCCGGCCTGCCGCGCCCGCTGGCTTTGCAGCCGCTCTGGCCGAACCTCGTCCGCACGTCGACCCTGCCATCCGGCGGCGTGGATGGCCCGCTGATTTATGCGGGCAAAGGCGACCTGCGGGCATTCCGGGGCAAGCCCGTCGAAGGAAGCATCGTGATGCTGGACTTCAACTGCGGCTTTGACTGGGAGAACGCCGCCCGGCTGGGCGCGAAGGCCATTATTTTTGTCGAGCCGAGCCAGATACAGCGCGGCGAGGGCGAAACCAAGTTCCTGCGCCTGCCCGTCAACATTCCTCGCTTCTGGATGGGACGCGGCGATGCCGCCCTGCTGCAATCTGCCGCGCTGACGACGCCGAACTTCACCGTGCATCTGGACTGCGACAACCCGTGGCAGACCGGCACGAGCGCTAATCTCGTCGGCACGATCCCCGGAACTGGCCCGCTGGCGTCGCAGCATATCGTGATCGAGTCCTATTACGACTCCATGTCCATCGTGCCGACGCAGGCCCCCGGCGCGGAAGCCGCCGACGGCATCGCGTCCCTGCTGGAGCTGGCCCGCGCCTACAAGGCGAACCCCCCGGCCCGGACTATTGACTTTGTGGCCTGCGGCGCACATTTCTTAGGCATTCAGGGCGCACGGATTTATGTGGACAGGCACATCGACTCATGGCGGCCTGTGTCCGGTCTGGATTCGCTGAAGCACACGCTGTTCAAAGATGCCCTGCCGAACCGCACCAACATTCTGCTGTTTTCGGGGCTGGATTTGTCGTCACAAACAGGGTCGGTGGGCGTTTTCTACAAAGGCTATTTTTACGACTACCGCGAGGACATTCAGGGCGACTTCTCCGACATCGGGCGGACATTCCGGGAGAACGCCGAGAAAATCGGGCAGACGCTCGGCTTCGACCCTGCCACGGCGTTTGCCGACGGCATCAACGGCGTCAACGGCAAAAGCTGGCGCAATTACCTTCCGGGTGCGCTGGCCTTTGATGCGGAAGCGGCGACAATGGCGGGCGGCAAAGGCATTACGTTTGCCACGACCGACGATGGCCGAAACCTTGTCGACACGCCCCGCGACCTGCCCCCGGCGGTCAATGTCATCAACTTGGCCGCGCAGACGCGCCTGCTGGCCTGCCAGTACTGGCACGTCTTCCACGACACCAATGACCCGAACAAAATCTCTGACAGCAGCCCCGCCTCGCTGATGCCCGTGCCCGGCTGGCCCGCGTGGACCCGGCAGGGCCTGCGTCTCGGGTTCAGCAAATTGACGGGCCGCGTCCTGCTGTTTGACCCCAAGACCAACTTTGTGCCCGACAAGCCCATCACCGAGACTCTGGCTGTCATCGGCAACGAACAGACCACCATGACCGGCGTGCGCGGCGCACTGATTGAGGCGACTGCGCCGGACAGCGCCAAGTTTGAATTTCCCGGTCTGCCTCTGGTGATCTCCAACGGCATCAGTGGCCTGCGCTACGGGCCGGGCAACAATCTTCATCTGGCCGCCTACCGGCTGCACCCCACTGACGACGCGAAGGGGAACCGGGGCGATGTGGACTACGCGCCGGATCAGGGCGTCAACGGCTCGCAGAACTACCCGACCGAGTTTGACTTGACCTCGGATGCCAAAGAAACGCAGGTGATCGTCTTCCCCTGCATCGCCACCACGGTCTACGACCTGCTGGATCAGGCGGCGCTCAAGCGGCTGGCCGACATCAAAGTCTACGACGGGGCCTCGGACAGCGAGCCTCGTCAGTATGGTCTGGTGCGCGGCGAAGGGCAGCTTGTGCTGTTTTCGCCGCAGGATGCCACCACGCGCCTGAAAGTCGTGGCGGGTAACGGTCCGTCCATTCGCTTCCTGCTGATTAACGCCACCAAAGACCATCCGACGGGCATCGGCTACGCCGTTGGTACGCCCGCCGCCCGGCAGACGAATTACACGTCGCCTCCCGATCCGAACAATCCCGATGATGCCGTCCGCAACGGGGCCATCAACAACACGGCCCTGCGCGTCGCCGAAGATATGTGGACCCTGGATGATTTCCGCATCCGCAACCTCGCCAAGTTTCGCATCGTACAGCTTGGCGACAAGACCAACCCGCTGACGTTCCTGCATGACGAGGCGCAAAAGCAGATGGCGCTGGCCCGAACGGCCTATGCACAGCGCGATTATGAGCTGTTCGATGCTTACAGCCGTCAGGCCTGGGCCAATGAATCCCGCGTCTATCCGCAGGCGCAGCAAACGGCAAACGACGTCGTGCAGGGCGTCATCTTCTACCTGTTTTTGCTGATCCCGTTCGCCTACTTTCTGGAGCGCCTGCTGTTTGGCTATTCGGACCTACGGCGGCAGCTCACGGCGGCGTTCGGTATTTTCATCGTCATCTTTGGGATTTTCTCACAAATCCACCCGGCCTTCTCGATAGGCTCGGTGAACCCGCTGATTATCCTGATCGCGTTCGTCATGCTGGCCCTGTCGGTCATCGTGTCCCTGCTGGTCTGGGGCAAGTTTGAAGAGCAGCTCAAGCAGCTCAACAAAAGCGTTTCCGGCGTTCATAAAGCCGACGTCGGCAAGGCGTCTATCGCGTTTGCGGCGTTCGCGCTCGGCATCTCCAATATGCGGCGGCGCAAAGAGCGCACTCTGCTGACGTGTTTGACGCTGGTGCTGCTCACGTTCACGGTGCTGTCGTTTACGTCCATTGTCAACACGATCCGTTACAACGATGTCCCCGCGCCGGGTAAAGCCTTGTATAATGGCCTGCTCCTGCGCCTGCCGACGTGGGACAAGCTGGACTTTACCGCCTACCGCCTGCTGAACGACGAATACGGCAGCCGCTACGCCGTCGCGCCCCGCGCCTGGTTCTTCGGCGCACAGCCCGGTCAGCCGACGTTCCTGCACCTGACCCGCGCTCATTTAGGAACTGATGTCAAAGGCGTCAACGGCTTCACGCCGCAGGAGGCGCAGGTCACGGGGCTGAACAAGTCGCTGATTGCGGGCCGGTGGTTCGCGCCGGGGGACACCTACGACGCTATTATTCCGAAAGGCGTGGCGACTAGCCTTCAAATCACGCCTGCCGATGTCGGCAAAGTGAGCATCAACTTCAGCGGTGTCCCGTACCTTGTCATTGGCATCGTGGATGCCGACAAGTTCAAGGCCGTCAAGGATCTGGATAACGAAACGCTGACGCCGGTAGATTTCCAGGCACAGCAGGCGGCGGGCAACTCGGCGGCGGGCAGCGCGGCGTCGGCCTCGGCGTCGGCAGGCTTCCAGGAATATCTGCACCTGGACCCGGACAACGTCCTGTATGTGCCGTATGACACGCTGATTAACCTCGGCGGCACTCTGGAATCCGTGGCGATCAACATGGGCAATGCCGGAACCGTCGGCACGGAGCTGAAAAGCCTGATGCCGCGCCTGGACCTGAACCTGTATGCCGGCGAAAACGGCCAAAACCACCGCTTCTCAGCGATTGGCGCGACGTCCTCGCAAGGGCTGGTCAATATCATCATCCCGATCTTGATCGCGGCGCTGATTGTCCTGAACACCATGCTCGGCTCGGTCTTCGAGCGGGTCAAAGAAATTGCGATTTTCTCGTCTATCGGCCTGTCGCCGTCGAACATCGCCATGCTGTTTATCGCCGAGGCGCTGGTCTACGGCATCATCGGCGCGGTCTCGGGCTACCTGATTGGGCAGGCGCTGGCGTTCCTCATCGCGCACTTCCATATCCTGCCGGGCCTGTATTTGAACTTCTCGTCCACGTCCGCCGAGCTTGCTATTGGCCTCGTTGTGGTCGTGGTGCTGCTGTCCACCATCTTCCCAGCCCGCAAAGCCTCGGAAGTGGCGACCCCCGCCGTGGACCGGACCTGGAAAGTGCCCGAGCCAGACGGCGATCAGTGGCGGATTACCCTGCCGTTCGCCGTGGCGGGCGCACAGGCCCCCGGCATCAATCAGTTCCTCGCCGAGTGGTTTCGCTCCTACGAAGAGCAGTCGGTCGGGGACTTTTTGACGCAGGACATCCGCACCGGTGTCGAGACCATGCCGACCGGCCCCGGCTACCGCCTGTCGGGCCGCATCTGGCTGGCCCCCTTCGACCTCGGCGTCTCGCAGATGATCGCGCTGGACACCGCGCCGACTGATCTGGAAGACGTCTACGAAGTCAGCCTGAACTTGACGCGCATCTCCGGCGACGTGACCAACTGGAAGCGCGTCAACCGCCGCTTCCTGAACGTCGTCCGCAAGCAGTTTTTGATCTGGCGCACCCTGTCCGCCGAGGAGCGCGAGCGGTACTTAGAAATCGGCGGAGCCGCCGCCGCCGGGACCGCCGCGCAAACTGCATCCGTCGCCGAAGGAGCTGGGGCCGTCGCCCCGGCGCTGTAAGTCACCATAAAGTCACCATAACTGCTGTTTTTAAGAGCGTGACGAGGAGAGTAATACTATGTTCTGCCGATCTTGTGACACCGAGCTTGCCAACGGTGCGTATGCCTGCACCAAATGCGGCATGGCCCCGCTGAACGGGACTTCCTACTGCCCGCAGTGCGGGCAGACGACCAACCCGCAGGCGATCATGTGCGTCTCCTGCGGGGCGGGCCTCGGCAGAATGTCCCCCGTGGCAGTTGCCGGAGCAAACAACAAGATGGCAGCGGGCATCTGCGGCATCCTGCTGGGATCGCTGGGCATCCACAAGTTTGTGCTGGGCTACCAGAAAGAGGGGATCATCATGCTGCTGATTTCCGTGCTGGGCAGCATCGTCACCTTTGGAGCCGCCGCCGGGATTATGGGCATCGTTGGACTGGTGGAAGGCATCATTTATCTGACCAAATCCGACGAGGATTTTGTCAATACCTATGTCACCCATCAGAAACCGTGGTTTTGAGAGCAGAAGCCTTGAACTTTAATATCACTTTAGACCGCGACGAAGATGGGGCCTGGGTTGTGGAATGCCCTGCAATCCCCGGCTGCGTCAGTCAGGGCGGGACACGGGAGGAGGCACTGGAAAACATTGAAGACGCTATCCGCCTGTGTCTGGAAGTTCGTGCCGAGCTTGGTCTGCAGCTATAAGACGACACGGCTTTGATGCCTGTGCCGAACACGGATAAAATGGACTGAGAACATTTTGGGTGGAACCCTCGCGTGATACCGCTTTCAGAAGCCAAAAAATTGGTTCGGGCTTGGGCGCGGGACCCGGTGACCGGCAGACGGGCCGACTCAATCTGGTATCATTTTGGGCAGCATGGCGGCACTGATTTGTGGGCTTATCTCCGGGCCGCACGGAAAGCAAGTCTCACATTGAGAGGAAGTGGAGTTCCGATTGAGGGCCGCACGGAGGATACTTTCGGATACAAAGTGCCGGGCGGTGGCTACATTCATGTCGCGCCCGAAGGGATTATTTCGTTCGGTTACTGAAGATGGCTGACGAGGTGCAAAAATGAAAACACTGACTGCTGTGCCGGTCGCGCCGGAAATACAATCAAACGCGCTTGTCGAGAAAATCAAACGTGCCGCTCAGGAAGCCTCTGCGTTTGCTTTTCCCAAGTTGGAGTGCGAGGCTCTGGCCCGAAAATCAGGTGTGGACTATCAGCGGCTCCTGTCTGACTTAGACACCTATTTTTATGATGTCTGGTCTCCGGCCAACGGCGTCAAGAAACTGGCTCGCAAGCCGGGTTTCTGGCGCGATGACCTGCGGGCCTACTTGCAAAAGCCATTTTTTGTCAGGTACCCGCAGTACGCTCTTGTGGAAGCCTTAATCAATCAAGATGATACACCGGAGTTGTGCCGTCGGTTCGTGCTGGCTGACCGGATGAGGGAAGACTTAATGACTTTTCTCTCTGAATTGCAAAGCATCTCGTAAGTTTCATTCAAGGAGAATCCGCCCCCGTGGCAGTGCAGCAGAAAAATCAGCGTGGCGACAAAGACCAGCGCGGCGAGTCGGCGGACATTGAAGCCGCACGGGAACGGTCCGCCGACACGTCCGGCGATGAAGGCGGACAGAATATCCAGTTTGAGAACGGCTTCACCGGCAAGGTAATGATCGGCGCACTGTTTGTGTGCCTGATTATGCTGCCGGGAGCCATTTATCTGGGCCTGGTCGCCGGGCAGGGCCTCGGGGCTGCGGCGCAGTGGGTGACTATTGTGCTGTTCTCGGAGATCGCCCGGCGCTCGTTTCTGCCCCTGAAGCGGCAGGAAATCTACTGCCTGTTTTATATGGCGGGGGCGCTGGCAGGCAGCGGCTTCGGGTCGCTGCCGGGCATCTCCGGCGGGCCGTTTGGGGCGTTTATTGCGACGCAGTATATCATGCAGTCGCCCGCGATGGCAAATGTCGTGCATTCCCTGCCGCACTGGATTGGGCCGCAGCCCGGCTCGCCCGCCTACGCGCACCGAAGCCTGGTGGACCCGGCGTGGGGCATTCCGATCCTCGTGATGGTGCTGGGGCAGATTTTCGACCGCATGAAGTGGATGGGGCTGGGCTATCTGCTGTTCCGGGTCACCTCCGACATCGAGCGGCTGCCGTTCCCGTTCGCGGCGATTGCGGCGTCCGGCGCGACGGCGCTGGCGGAAGCCTCTACCAAAGAGGACTCGTGGCGCTGGCAGGTGTTCTCGACGGGCACCGTCGTGGGCCTGATTTTCGGGTTCTTCTATCTGGCCGTGCCCATCTTTACAGGCGTCGCGCTGAACAACCCGATTACGATTCTGCCGATCCCATTCGTAGACTTGACGCCGAACACCGAGCGCATTCTGCCCACGGCGCTGACGGGGTACAACCCGGACTTGAACCTGATTTTGCTGGGGTTCATCCTGCCGTACTCTATCGTGCTGGGCGGGTTTATCTCCTCGGTCGGGGCGCAGATTGTCGCAAACCCCATTTTGTACCATGCGGGTCTGTTCCCGCACTGGGTTCCCGGCTCGCCGACGATTCAGACGAAAGCCTCGATTGACTTCGACTTCTGGATGTCGTTTGGCATCGGGACGCAGCTCACTATCGCCGTCCTGGGACTGGCCGCCGTCGCGGCGGCGGTGGCGAAGGCGCGGAAGACGGAGCGGACGGCGGAGCGGGGCAGTCTCGGCAAAGTGCCGGAAGGGCGCGGCGACTTCCCGTGGTACCTGGCGCTCGGCGCGTGGTTCACGGCGACGATTGGCTACGTGCTGCTGAATCACTGGCTCGTGCCGCTGTTCCCGGTCTGGATTATTATCTTCTACGGGTTGGTTTGGACCCCGCTGAACTCCTATGTCTCGGCGCGTTTGGTGGGCCTGACCGGGCAGGGCGTCTCGTTCCCGTTCCTCAATCAGGCCGTCGTCCTGCGCTCGGGCTACACGCGGCCCGACATCTGGTTTGCGCCGCTGCCGCTGAACGACTACGGCGGGCAGGCGCAGAAGTTCCGCGAGATCGAGCTGACCGGGACCAAGTTCACCAGTATTTTGAAGCTTGAAATCTTCATGCTGCCGCTGATTCTGGTCACGAGCTTTGTCTACTGGGGCTTCCTGTGGCACACGAACGACATCCCGAGCGCTCAGTTCCCTTACGCGCAGAAGTTCTGGCCGCTGTCGGTCATTCAGCTTTCCATCTGGACACAGATCAACTCGGGCAATGGCGCGAACTGGGCCTTGCACGCGATTAAAGGCCCGGTGATTGGCTACGGCGCGGCGGTTGCGACGGCGATGTATGCGGCGACGCTGCTCTTCAAATGGCCGGTGATGTTCTTCTACGGCTTCATTGGCGGCATCGGAAACATTCCGCACAACACGATCCCAACGATGATCGGGGCCTTGCTGGGCAAGTATTATTTCTCCAAGCGGTTCGGCCTGGAACGCTGGCAGCTCTACACCCCGGTCCTGCTGGCGGGCTTCGCCTGCGGCACAGGCTTGATTGGCATGAGCGCGATTGCGCTGGCCCTGATTGGCAAAACCGTGAACTTCCTGCCGTTCTAACTGCGTATCAATAATAGCGTACAAATAACTGTGACAACACTAGAGCAGAAAGATAACAAGCGGGCTGGGGGCCGGGCGGACTGGAAAACGATGGGCTGGCAGGGTGTTACCCTGCGCGTTCCGCCTGCGTGGAACCTCGTCTCCTACGGCGGCGACGTGAAAGCCGGCAACCTGCGCCTCGATAACGGCGAGATGGGCACGAAAGGCGTGCTGGGGCTGGATGTGCGCTGGATACCTATCAAGGGAAAGCTGACCGAGGCCGACATCGAAAAGCGGCTGGACCAGTATTTGAACAGCATCGTTAAAAGCGCCAAACGCACCAGGATGCCCGCAACGACGCAGACCAAACCCCTGGAAGATGCCGCGCACTCTGAGCGGGTGGGGACCCGGTCGTTCGGCTGGAAGGCGGACCGCAAGGCGGTCGGGCGCATCTGGCACTGCGGCGAATGCGGGCGGGTTTTGATTGCACAGGTGGTCGGGGACATTCGCGGGGACTTTGGCAGCGTCGCAAACGAAGCCCTGAACACGCTGGAATGTCATCCCGAGGACTCGAACTGGCGCATCTGGTCGCTCTATGACCTGCACACGGCGCTGCCTTCGGACTACCAACTCG
This sequence comes from Capsulimonadaceae bacterium, assembly GCA_965277455.1. GTDB lineage: Bacteria > Armatimonadota > Armatimonadia > Armatimonadales > Capsulimonadaceae > JANXMY01. Next base: position 169,494 of record OZ255823.1, read on the forward strand.
GGTCGAAGCTGCAGCTGATGAACATCTACGTGCAGCTTCCGTTTGGGCGCGGGCTGACGCAGGACACGCTGACGGTGGAGCAGTGGGGCGTCGCCAATGTGCAGCTTCGCGGGGCCTATTTAGATCAGTGGTTCCGGGACAAAAACCGGGCTTTGGAAGGCCAAATCAGTTACGAAGCCCGCGAAAGCGAGGCGCTGGGCCATCCGGCGCTGTCGCTGGTGGGGCGGCGCAACAGTTTAGCTTTCTGGGCGGGGCAGGGACTGCCGCAGCTCACGCGCCTGCAAAAACCGGCGACCTACTTTGAAGCGCGGGTGTGGGAGTGCCCGGAAAGCAACAAGATTTACCTGGTGCAGTCGTTCAGCCGCCGCCCGCAACCGGACGTGGTGCAGGAGATTGTCGAGCGCACGCGCTGTCATGGGACTTCAACGGCGTAAAGTTATGGCACGAAACAAAGTTTGGGAGATTGTACAGGAGGCTCTGCCGTTCCTCGGAAAGCGGCGAGCCGGGATGCCGCGTGAGCGGCTGCTGGCGCTGCGTCCGGCCCGTGCGGGAGAAGTGTCTTGGGAGCTGAAGCCCGACGACAGCCCTGCCCCCGGCGCGGCGCTGACCGTGCCCCGGCGCGAGGAAGGGCTGCGCCGGGTGCTGGCCCGCGTCCTGCAAGTGCCGAACACGCGCACGATTGAGCTGGATGAGTTCGGCACGAAAATCTGGGAGCAGTGCGACGGCACACGCACCGTGGAGCAATTAGTACAGTTTACCTGCCGTGAATACACCTTGAACCGGCGGCAGGGCGAAGTCAGCGTGGTGGCGTTTATGCGGATGCTGGCACAGCGGGGCCTGATTGGCTTCCCGGCGGGCGGCAGCATCTTAGGCGGCAAAGAGGCAATAAAGGAGACAGGGAATGGCGACAGCCAACCAAAACAGCGCGGGCGAAGCGGGCGGACCGCGCCCAAGCGGCGGCGGTTCTAGCAAGAGTGCGAAGGCAAAACTCGGGGTGAGAACGCAGGTCAACCTGACGTGGGCCAAAGCCATTCAGATTGCGATGAACTCGCTGAAAATCCGGTTCTGGCGGTCGATGATCACCGGGGCGGGCATTTTTCTCGGCATCGCGTTCCTGTGCTTTTCGGGGTCGCCCATTTTGATCCTCTACGCCCAGCACAAGCTGGGCGTCAGCGCGGATTTGAACCGGCAAATCTGGCTGGTCATCATGGCTTTGCTGGTCTGCACGGTCGGGATTACCAACTCGATGCTGATGTCGGTGTCGGAGCGGTTCCGCGAGATCGGGACGATGAAGTGCCTGGGGGCACTGAACTCGCTGATCGTGCGTTTATTCCTGATTGAAGCACTGTTCATGGGCTTCGTGGCCTCCTCGGCGGGCTGGGTGCTGGGCTTTCTGGGCCTGGTTCTGGTGCGCTGGGCGACATTAGGCTGGGCGGAGGGCGTCGGCGCACTGGGCGCGGGGGTCGTGTTCGGCTCGCTGGTGGCCTGCGTGGCGATTGGGGGCCTGCTGACACTGATTGCGGCCCTGCTGCCCGCACAGCGGGCCGCACAGATGCCGCCCGCCGCCGCGCTCAGAACTGAAGTGTAGACAGAAGTTTAAGAGGAGAAATCTAAGTTGTCAGCAACAGAATATATTGTCCGCACTAAAGACGTCGTCAAAGTGTTTACGCTGGGCGAGGAAAAACTGCGGGCGCTGGACGGGGTCAATGTCGACATCAAGCGCGGCGAGTACATCTCGATTATGGGGCCGTCGGGGTCCGGGAAGTCGACGCTGTTTAACGCCATCGGCGGGCTGGATAAGCCGGACAGCGGCAGTGTGTTTATCAACGATGTCGATATGGCGCAGCTTGATGCCGGGGAGCTGGCGTATCTGCGCTGCCATACCATCGGCTATATCTTTCAGACGTTTAATTTGATTACGGTCATGACGGCTTTGGAGAATGTCACCCTGCCAACGATCTTTGCCGGGACGCCCTCCGACGACGGCATTGCGCGGGGCATGGAGCTTCTGGATATTGTCGGTCTGGGGCACCGGTATCACCACAAGCCCTCGCAGCTTTCTGGTGGTCAGCAGCAGCGCGTCGCTATCGCTCGGTCGCTGGCGAATAATCCGAGTATCATCCTGGCCGACGAGCCGACGGGGAACCTGGACTCCAAAACAGGCGAGGAGATTATCGCGCTCCTGCGGCGTTTGAATAAAGAGCAGGGCGTGACGATTATCACGGCGACGCACGACTACAAGATGGTGGACGTCTCCGACCGGGTGATCTGGATCAAAGACGGGCGGGTGGAGAAGATCGAAAACCGCGCCGACATCAAGCTCAGTGTCGGCGGCATGGCCGGTGAGAGCGACCATCTGGCAAGCATGGTGGAAGTGGACGCCGTGGGCGTCTAAAATATGCGGGCGTCTAAAATATGCGGGAATGCGGCCTTGATCTCATGGATACGCGGGATGCCGGAGAAGCCGTCGGCATCCCGCTTTGTCTGACTTCCGAAGAGGGGACAAATGATCGCACCGGGCATCGGCTCTCAGGCTGGCGAAAACGATGTGGGGACTAGCTCCCCTGACTCAAGGGGCACGAGGGCGTGGTCTTCCGGCTGAGGGTGATGAAAGCCCTTGTGCCCGTTCTTATCATTTTTGTCTGTGTCGTCATCTTTTTTGTCCTCATCTTTTTTGTCTTCATCCTGCTCAAACCAGGAGTAGAGTGTTGGCAGGACAAACAGCGTCAGCAGTGTCGAGGTGATGAGGCCACCGATGACGACAGTTGCCAGCGGGCGCTGCACTTCCGCGCCCAGCCCCGTGGACAGCGCCATCGGGATGAAACCGATGGTCGCTACAGTTCCGGTCATCAGCACCGGGCGCAGGCGCTCCCGTGCGCCTTCCTCTACCGCCTCTTTGACCGATTTGCCGCCCCGGCGCAGGTCATTAATAAACGACAGCATGACAATCCCGTTCAGCAGAGCAATCCCGCCCAGGGCGATAAAGCCGACCGCGCCGGTCATGGAAAACGGCAGGTGACGCAAAAGCAAAGCGAGAATGCCGCCGCTTGTCGCCAGCGGAATGCCCGCGAAGATCATCAGCGCCTGCCGCATTCGCCCGAAAACCACCAAAAGCAAGGCCAGAATGGCGGTCAGGGCGATAGGCACCACAATCAAAAGGCGCGAGCGGCCTGATTGCAGGCTTTCGTACTCCCCGCCATACGCCAGCGAATAGCCCGGCGGCAGATGTATCTGTGACTGGATTTTTTGCTTGGCGGCTTTTACGAACCCGCCCAGATTGCTGCCGCCGACATTGGCGTTGACCATGATGCGCCGCTTTTCGTTTTCGCGGTCGATCTCGACGGGGCCGTCTACTTCCTGTATCTGCGCCAGCTCGGACAGCGGGATTTGCAGGCCGTGCGGCCCGGAGACGAGAATGCGGCCAATCTCCTGGGGCGTCTGCCGGAACTGCTCGGCAAGCCGCACCGTCACCTCCACCTGCTCGGAGCCGTCCACCACCTGCGTCGCCGTCCGGCTGCCGACAGCCGAGTCAATCACCGTGTTGACATCGGCAATGCTGATGCCGTAGCGAGCGATGGCGTCGCGGTTGATGTTCACCACAAGCTGTGGCAGGCCGGTCGTCGTCTGCACTTTGACATCTTCGGCATTTGGGACGGTCTGCACCACGGCGGCGATTTTCTGTGCCTGCTGCCGGATGACGTTCAAATCAGGGCCGAAGACTTTGACGCCAAAATCCGACGTCTGCCCCTGCCCGTAAATCATTTCGTACATTCGCATCTGGATGGGCTGCGTGTAGTCGGTGGAGAAGCCTGGCAGGTCATCCATCGCGGTGGTGATCTTGGCGGTCAGCTCTTTCTGGTCTTTAGCCGCTGTCCACCCCTTGCGGTCCTTCAGCTCAATCAGAATGTCGCCCTGACTTTGCAGCATCGCATCGGTCGGCACATAAGGCCGCCCGATGCGCGTGATAACGTGCGCGATTTCGTTGGGGAACCGCTGCAAGAGCATCTTCTCGGCCACCGTTGAGCGGTCAATCATTTCCGGCAAGTCCGTACTCGGGTCATAGTAGACCGAGATCGCGATGTTGTTTTCTTCCAAAGTCGGCACAAACTCGCTGCCCAGCCGCGTCGCCAGAAAACCCGACACAACGACAAACGCCAGCGCAATCCCAACCGTCACCCACTTGTGGCCGAGCGCCCACTCCAGCCCGTGCGCGTAGCGGTCGGTCAGCCATTCCAGCGGCTTGTTGTGGATTTGCGTGCCGCCTTTCAGGAAGAACGCGCACAGGGCTGGAATCAGCGTCAGCGACAGCAGCAGCGAGCCGACCAGGGCGCACATGACCGTCAGCGCCATCGGCACAAACAGCTTGCCTTCGATATTGGTCAGCGTTAGCACCGGCAGGTAAGTCGCCAGAATAATAACAATGCCCCAGACGCTCGGCGTCAGAACTTCGGCGGCGGCCTGCCGAATGATCTCGTGCCGCTCCTCGTCGTCGATTTCTTTGTCTTCATCTTCCTTGTGCTTCGCAGCGAGGCGGCGTACCGAGTTCTCCACGATAATCACCGCGCCGTCCACAATCATTCCAAAGTCAATCGCGCCGAGGCTCATCAGATTGGCTGAGATGTGAAAGATACTCATGCCAATAATGGCAACGAGCATAGACAGCGGGATAATCGCGCTGACAATCAGCCCGGCGCGAAGCTGCAAGAGGAACAAAAACAAGATGACGATCACCAGTACGCCGCCTTCGACTAAATTGTGAATAATCGTGTCCAGTGTGCTATGGGTCAGCTTGGTGCGGTCAAACTCCTGCTCAAAGTGCATTCCCGGCGGCAGGTCTTTAGTCATCGAAGCCAGCTTCGCTTTGACGCCCTGCATGGTCGTCCGCGTGTCGGCGTGAACGCGCAAAAGCGGCTGCACAATGACCGCTTCGCCCTGCCCGCCCGCAGTCGCCGACCCCTGACTCGGGGCGGGGCCTTCACGCACATCGGCCACCTGTGCCAGGGTGATCGGGATGCCATTGTTTGCGCCGACCACGACCTGCCGGATGTCGTCGAGGCTGCGGATAAAGCCGACGCCGCGCACAATCTTCTCCACCGGGCCTTGATTGAGGAATGACCCGCCAATGCTGGCATTGTTGGCTTGGAGCGCGGCGTCAATATCGCCGACACTTAAATTAAGAGCGGTCAGCTTGCGCGGGTCAGCGGCCACCTGCCACTGCCGGATTTCGCCGCCCAGCACATTGACATCCGCGATACCGGGGACCTGCAAAAGCTGCGGGCGCATGACCCAGTCGGCATACGAGCGCCGCTGCATTGCGGTCATGTTCCCCCCGGCCAAGCGGACGTGCAGGATTTCGCCCAAACCCGTCGTGTCCGGCAGCATGGAAGCCGTGATGCCATCCGGGAGCGAGACGCCCTGAAGGCGGCTCGTGACATCATGCCGGGCGGTGTACAGGTCCGTGCCTTCGTCGAAGTAGCACGTTACCTGTGACAGCCCGTACTGCGAGATGCTCTCGGTCCGCTCCAGATGCGGCATCCCGGCCAGCGCGATTTCCAGCGGGAACGTCACCCGCTTTTCCAGCTCCTGCGGCCCAAGCCTCGGCGCGAGGGCGCTGACCACGACCTGCGTGTTGGTGACATCCGGCTCCGAATCGATGGGCAGCTTGACCGCCTGCCAGACGCCGAAGCCGAGCAGGAAAAACGTCAGCACCAGCACGGCGACGCGCTGCTTGATGGCAAAATCAACAATAGCATTGATCATAGGAAATGTGCGTTTCTAATCCAGCGTGTCTTTGATCATCTGTGACTTCAGCACAAAAGCGTTTTTGGTCACAATCGCCTGCCCACTTTGAAGGCCCTGTGTGATCTGTGTCACGCCGTCCACCGTCTCGCCTGTCTTGACGGGCTGCGCGACGAACTCGCCGGGCTTGCCGCCAGGCACGAACACGGCGGGGCCGCTGTCGGTGCGCTGCACGGCGAGCTGCGGCACGGCAATGGTGCTAACACGGGCCGCGCCGTAAATCGTGCCGCTGACATAGACACCGGGCCTGAGCGCCCCATCGGGGTTTTGGATCAGGCAGTAGACCGGCAGGGTGCGCGTCGTCATATCAAGCTCGGAGCCGACGGCGGAAATCGTGCCGCTGTAGATGCGGCCCGACGCGACATTGGCGGTGATGCCGACCGTCTGCCCGGCCCGCAGGTGCGCGGCATCTTGCTGATAGACATGAAGCTGTACGATGACGGTTTTGGCGTTCAGAATGGTCAGCAGCGGCTTGTCCGGCGTCACGCTTTCGCCCACCGACACCATCCGGGCGCTGACTTTACCTGTAATCGGGGCTTTGATCGTCAAAAGCCCGCCCGCCGGGGCGGCTTCATCGATAGTCGCTCCGCCCATGAGCTGAAGCTGTTTGACGGCAGCTTCCACTTCATGGGTGGCAAGCTGATACGCCTGCCTCGCGGGCGTCACCTGCGCCGCCGTCAGCAGGCCGCCATTGTAGATGACCGTCTGCCGGGTCAAGTCTCGCTCAACGATGTCATTGCGCTTTTGCGCGTTTTGCAGACGGTCTTCGGCGGCTTTGCGGGCCGTTTTGGTCTGCCCGAGTGCAGCGCGGGCTTGCAGGGCATTGGCCTCAAACTGCTCCAAATCCTGCCGCGACACAAGCTGAGACTGATATAGTAATTGGGCGCGGGCGTACTGCTTCTGCGTCAGATTGACCTGTGCGTCGGCGGTCAGCACTTGCCCTGTCTGCACGCGCACGGCGTCTTTGCCCACCTGCACTTCGCCCTGCGACTGCTGAAAATTGAGGCGGGCGGTCATCAAAGCCGGGCGGCCAAACTCGCCGAGCTGCCCCAAACGCACCACGCGGGAAAGCGTTGCCGCCGCCGCCTGCCGCCGCAGGAGCGAGTCGTGGTAGGCGGCCTGTGCCTGGTCCAGCTCAATGCTGGAAATGATGAGCAGCGGGTCCCCCGCCTGCACGGTCTGGCCGACATTGACCGGCACGCGGACGACTTTCCCGGCCAGCCGCGACGACACCTGCGCCATACCATTGAGGTTCGGCACGACGGTTCCAAGCGCTGACAGCTTGGTCGGCAGCGTGAGCGCCTGCGCGGTTCCCATCCCGAGGGCGGCATATTGTAGCTGCGGCGGAGTCAGTGTCACCGAGGGCGGCCCGGACGGCGGCGGGGCGGCAGGCTTCGCGGCACTCCTATCGCTGTCTTTCGGCTTGCTTGAACTGCTGTCATGGCGTCCGGCAAAATAGGACCCCAAAATCACCAGAATTGTCAAAAGTGCCAGCCCGGCCAGCCGCAGCCAGGGGCGGGCGCGGGACATTCGGGAGCGTGTCATTTGTGGTTCCAGTCTTTGCGTAGTTGTTCCAGCAGCGGAGCCGGGACGACGCCCACAGCGCGGTCAAACTCCGACTGCGCCTGCGCCGCCGTCGTCAGCGCGTCCAGCCGCTCGCTCGTCACCGTGCGGTACGTGCGCTCGGCTTCCAGCACGGCGATAATTGTGGTCGCGCCCTCTTTAAACCCCGTCTGCACGGAATCCAGCACCGAGCGGGCGTCCTGCACCAGCCCGCCGTCGTAGCCTGACAGCACTTCCCGTGCCGCTGCCAGCCGCGCCGACGCCGCCGCGACCTCTTCCCGCACCTGCGCCTGCGTGCCGGTGACGCGCAGGGTTTCAGCATCGACGGTGCGCTCCTCCTGCCGGATTTGATTGCGCCGCGTGCCATAATCCAGCGGCACGGTGACGACGACGCCCAGCCCGGCGTCCATGTAGGTCGGCGTAATCTGAGCGATGCGGAACTCGGGAGCCACATCGGGCCGTCCCTGAGCGCGGGCCAGCCGCGCCCGCGCCAGGGGCACATCGCGGGTCGCCTCGGCCACGGCAATCTCGCCGCGTGCCGCCAGCGCCTGCTTCGTCGCGGCCACGGTGTCGGGGAGCGTTCCCGACGCTTCGGTGGACGCGAGGCTTGTTTCAAGACTTGTTGCAATAGGGTCCAGCGGGGCGCGGCCCAAATAGGCATTCAGCACGGCCCGCGCCGCCTGCTCCTCGCCCACCGCCCGCGCCTCTTCGGTCCGCGCCCGCGCCGCTTCAATCGCCGCCTGCCGGGCTTCAATGCCGGGCCGTGCTCCGAGGTCCACCTGCTTTTGGGCAAGCGCTGCAAACCGCGCGGTCACGTCCCGCAGCTCGCGGGCCAGCCGCAGACGCTCCTGGGCGCGGGCCAGCGTGTAGAAATTGGTGCGGGCGGCATAGACCAGCGTTTGAAGCTGCACTACCGCCTGTGCCTGTGTCAGCCGAAGCTGGGCGCGGGCCACCCCGGCGCGGGCATCGCGGGTGCCGTTGACTTCGAGCGGCTGCTCAAACAGGAAGCCGTCGGTCGTGCCGCCGGTCTGAAACGCCGGGCCAATCGTAAAAATCGGTGGCGACAGCGCCGCCGCCGATTTGACCCCCGCCTGCGCGGCGAAAACGTCTCGCAGGGCGGACAGAACGCCCAGATTTTTCCGCGTCACCAACTCCACCGTTTTATCAGCCGTCAGCAGCAGCGTCCTCGCGCCCGGCGTCGTCAGCGACAGGGAGGCGGGCGGCGCGGCGGGCAGCGTTCCGGCGGTTCCCGGCCCGGCAGACGGCGTCAGCCCCGAGAGTCCCAGGTAGCCACTTTGCCCGCCGTAGCCGCTTTGCCCCGTCGGCACGGCAGGGAACGATGGCGTCAGCGGAGCGGAGTTCGGGGTTGGGGCGGAGTTCGGGGTCAGGGCGGCGGGGGGCGTCGGCGAGGTTGTGCTGGAAGTATTGGGACCCGAGGCAGACGCAGACGGGCCGCCCGGCGTTGCCGCCGGGTCCGTCATCTGTGCCTGCACCGAAGCGGGAAGCAGCAGGGCCAAAATGAGAAAAGAAAAGCGCAGTGGGAAAACAGCCGTTTCTATTGGGGTGAATACCGAAAGTCGAGGCTGGCGGCGTCTTTAATATGCTCCATTGACGTGTTGTACCCAGAACAAGATGAGAGTACCATGAGAAGAAAGCGCCGAGCAAATTGCTCATCGTGTTCTCATGCCGGGGCGGGTATGCTTGTGCCATGAAACTGCTAGTGGTGGAAGATGAAGTGCCGACGCTTGCGTTTTTGAAGCGCGGGCTGACCGAGGAAGGCTTTGCGGTGGATGTCGCCGCCGATGCGGAGGCGGCGGAAGAGCAGATCGCGCTCTATGAGTACGACGCCGTTCTGCTGGACGTCATGCTGCCCGGCGGGGACGGCTTCGGCCTCTGCAAACGCTGGCGCGAGGCGGGGCTGACCGCGCCGATTTTGTTTTTGACGGCCCGCGACGAGGTGGCTAACCGCGTGCGCGGGCTTAATCTGGGCGGCGACGATTATTTAGTGAAGCCATTCGCGTTTGAAGAGCTGCTGGCGCGGGTCCGCGCCCTGCTGCGGCGCGGGCACACGGGCGGCGGGGCGCGGCTGCGCCTGGAAGATATGGAAATTGACACCGCCAAACGCAGCGTCGTCTACCAGGGCGAGCCAGTCACGCTGACGGCGCGGGAGTATCAAATGCTGGAATACTTTGCTTACCGCGCCGGGCAGGTCATCACGCGCACGCAGCTCTGGGAACACGTCTGGGAAAGCGGCAGCGAGCCGGACTCGAACGTCGTAGATGTCTACGTGCGCTACCTGCGAAACAAACTGGGCCGCGACCCGGATGTGCTGAAAACGGTGCGTGGCATCGGGTATGTGCTGGATTTGAAACCGCGATGAGACACGAACAAACCAACCAGCGCGGCCCGACGTTCCGCCAGCGCCTGAGTGTTTCGACCGCCCTGCTTTGCCTGAGCGTGCTGGTGCTGGCGGGCGGCGGCGTCTACTGGCAGGCACAGCAGGCGATGCGGGCGAACCTGGATGCGTCGCTTCTGAGCGTCGCCCGCTTCACCGTGTCCGCCCTGAAGATGCCGGACGCGAACGTCCCGGTCGGCGGCAAGACGCCCGAGGCGCTGCTCCTGCCAAGCGTAACGGGCTACGAAAAGTTCGCGCAGATTGAAGACAGCGCGGACAAAATCATTGCCCGCACCGATAACTTGCGGCCAAACAGCCCCCTGCCCGCGCACCCGGACCGGGAAACGCGGGCGCGAGACGGGCACATCGTCTACGGGGATTTGAGCTACCGGGGCGTGCCCCTGCGGGCGGTGTATTATCCGTTTCGGGACGCCAAAAACCAGCGCATCTTAGCCGTGATTGCACTGTCGCAGGAGCCAAACCGCCGCGCTCTGGACACGCTGACCGAGGCGCTGGGATTGTCGCTCATTCTGGGGGCCGTGCTTGCAGGTCTGGGAGCAAGCCGCCTGGCGCGGCGGCTGACCGCGCCGCTAACATCTATCGCGGGGGCAGCCCGCTCGGTGGGCGGGGCAAGCCTCGGCAAACGCATTCCCGCCGTCTCGCCCGATGCCGAGCTGCGGGAGATTACAGACGTTCTCAACGAAATGCTGGCCCGCCTGGAAGCCGCGTTTGCCGCGCAGACCCGCTTCGCCGCCGATGCCTCGCATGAGCTGCGCTCGCCGCTTTCCAACCTGCGTGGCACGGTGGAAGTGGCCCTGCGGCGTCCGCGCTCGCCCGAGGAATACCGGGAAACGCTGACAGTGGCGCTGGCCGAAGTGGAGCGGCTGTCCCGGCTTGTGGGGGCGCTGATGACCCTGTCCCGCGCCGATTCAGGGCAGTTCGCGCTTTTGCTTGCCCCCGGCGACCTGGCCCAAATCGCCGCGCAGGCCGTCGCCGCGCACGCCGCCCGTGCGGCAGGGCAAAATGTTTCCCTGAGCTTGGAGAGCACGGAGCCGCTGCCGGTGCTGGGAGATACCGACCGTTTGCGGCAGGCATTGGACAACCTGCTGGACAATGCCCTGCGGTACGCCCCAGAAGGCTCGGCGGTCACTGTGACGGCCACCCCTGCGGGCAGTTTTTATGCGCTGATGGTGCGCGACGACGGCCCCGGCCTGAGCGAAGCGGACCAAACGCGCATTTTTGACCGGTTCTACCGTGCCGACGAGTCCCGCGCCCGGCAGTCCGGGGGACTGGGGCTGGGCCTTGCCATTACGAAAGCCATCGCCGAAGCGCACGGCGGGCGCGTGGAAATCGAGAGCAGCCCCGGCGCGGGAGCTATGTTTACTCTGGTCCTGCCTGCATTCACAAAGGCAAGATAACTTGAATGCAGGTTCCCTGGCCGGGCGTACTGCGGGCGCAGAGGGTTCCGCCATGGAGGTGAACAATCTGGGCACAGATTGCCAGCCCAAGACCGCTGCCCCTGGAGCGGCGCGAGGGATCGGCCTGCCAGAAACGCTGGAAAATATGCGGCAGGTCTTCCGGGGCAATGCCAATGCCACTGTCTTCGACACAGAGGCAGCACTGCTCTTCTCTCGACTGCTCTTCCCGCGTCACAGAGACGGTGATGCTGCCGCCGGGCGGGGTGTATTTGAGGGCGTTGTCCAGCAGATTACTGAGAAGCTGCTGAAGCTGCGTCTCGCTGCCCGGCACACGCGCCGGGGCGGATTCGGCGGGCGCGTGCAGGCGAATTTGCTTTTCCTGTGCCTGCCGCTCATAGGTTTTCAATACGGTGCGGGCCAGCCGGACCATGTCCACAGGGGCGGCGTCCGGGCCGGGGCGGAGGCGGTCGGCATCGTGGCGGGCCAGAAAGCTGAGACCCTCGACGATGCGGCTCATACGGTCGATTTCCTGCACGCCGCTGGCAAGCGTCGCCTGATAGACTTCGGCAGAGCGCGGGCGGGTCAGGGCCAGCTCCATTTCGCCGCGCAGGATGGTCAGCGGTGTTCGCAGCTCATGCGACGCATCGGCGGCGAACCGCTGCTGGGCCGAGGCAAAGCGGCGCTGGGCTTCGAATGCATGGTGCAGGCGAGTCGTCATGCTGTTTAGCGTCTCGACAAGCTGCCCGATCTCACTGTCGGTCTCCTCGGGCACGGGAAGCAGGCGCTCCGGCAAGGCATCGACATCCAGATTTTCGGCTTCGGTCACGATGCGCTGAATGGGGCGCAGGGTGCGGCCCACCAGCACCCAGCCGCCCGCCGCCGCCGCCGTCAGCAGGGCAGGCAGGGTCAGGGCCAGCAGCAGGGTCAGCCGCTCGATGGCATCGGCGTTCTGGTCCCAGGGCACAGCGACTTGTACCTGAACCGAGCGGCCCCCGACCTGCCCCGTCTCGGTCAGCACGCGCATCGTCTCTTCCTCGCTCGGCCCGGCAAAGTCAAACCGGCGGGCAAGGCTCTGGGAAAGCGTTAGATGGGCTAACGAATCGTTCAGCGCTGGCTTTCCGTTCAGCGACGGTGATTGGGCCAGCAGCGTCCCAGTTCTGGCGTCCAGCAGGCGGACAAATACGGCATTGGGCTGCGCCGGTCCGGCAGAAACGCGGGCATAGGAGGCCACCGCCCCCCGCACATCCCCCATGTCCGGCGCGTCCCCGACGTCCCCGGCGCTGAGGACGTGCCGCGCTTCGCTCGCCAGAAACGCATCCGTCTCCACACGCAGAATGTGCCGCGCCCCCAGAACCAGCAAAACGGCCAGCAGCAGCAGCAGCAGAGCCAGCGCCGCCGTGAACCACGCCGTCAGCCGAAAGCGCAGCGAGCGCGTCCAGACCCGGCAGGACGAGTCAGACCAAAGAAAATTACTCCAAATGCGTGTCAATGTCTTCAAGACGGTATCCAACTCCCCGCACCGTGTGGATCAATTTATGGTCTGTGCCCCGATCTATTTTGTTACGCAGATAGTTGATGTAAACGTCTACGACGTTGGTTCCGCTGTCAAAATCAAAGTCCCAGACGTGTTCCGTGATCATCGTGCGGGACACGGTGCGCCCGGCATGGCGCATTAAATAGTCTAAAAGCGCGTATTCTTTGGCGGACAGATGCACCGGGCGCGGACCCCGGCGCACATGGCGCGTGGCAGGCTCCAGAGTCAGGTCACCGACCCGCAGCACCGGCGGCGCTCCCGGCGCTCCGCGCCGCAGCAGGGCGCGGACACGGGCCAAAAGCTCGCCCAGGGCAAAAGGCTTGACCAGATAATCATCCGCCCCGCCGTCGAGACCCGCAATGCGGTCGTCCACCCCGTCGCGGGCCGTCAGCATGATGACGGGCATTGTCAGCCCGGCCTCCCGGACGGCCTGGCACACAGAAAGTCCATCGCGCCCCGGCAGCAGCCAGTCCAGCACGAGCAGGTCATACTCGGTCCCCCGCGCATACGCCAGCCCCGCCTCGCCGTCCGCCGCCGTGTCTACCGCATGGCCCTCTTCTTCCAGCGCCTGCTTGATAAACGAGGCCACTTTGGCTTCATCTTCCACGACGAGTATACGCATGACAAGCCTGCTTTACAGCCCTTTTTGGAGTGGCAAAGCCCTCCGCCTTGAGAGACAATCTAGTCTTGGCGCAGGCTTTTTACACTGTCTCTTAGAAATTGTATAGAAAGCGATTGCCCCTGACCAGATCGCCCCCCCCGCCCCCAATTCTGGGGGAGCCAGAGTAAAAGGGAAAGCCAGAACAGAAGAGGAGCAGTCACCTCTTCACTATCCGGTTCCCCCATTATTGGGGGTTAGGGGGCCAGCCGGGGGCTTTCTACACAGTCTCTTAGCAGAAATTATTTACTGGCCATATTCCAGAAGCACGAACGAGCCGGGAACATAGCGGCGGCGGCGCGAATTTTCACCGGGAACCGCCGGCTGCGGCGTCGCGGTGACGGTCAGGATGCGATGCGTTTTCTCGTCCAGGGCCATTGTTCTAGCCCCCTTCTGCGTGGTGAGCGTCTGCACCACGGCATAGCTGTCCGGGGTCTGCTCGCTGAGAATGGTCATCGTGCCGTCCTGCCCATTCGGCGAAAAGACAAGATTCGTGGCCGAGTCAAACCGGGCGGCATCCGGGCCATTGCCGATGGCAGGTGTGCTGACCACCTTGCCGGTGTCGGCGTCCATGACCACTAACTTCTGGTTGTCGCAGACGGAAAACAGGCGGCGTGTTTTTGTGTCCATCGTTAGTCCTGATGGCGACTCGCCCGGCGCGGTCGGCCAGGTGTGCACCACGGTCAGCGTTCGGGCATCGATGTCCACGATCTCGCTTTTGTCTTCGATGTTGTCATACACATGGCCCTTGCCGTCCGCGACTGGAAACTCCGGGCGGCCCGGCAGGGCGATTGTGCCCACGACAGTGCCGGTATCGGCGTCAATGGCCGTGGACGACTGCCCTTTGCCATTGAAGGTGAACACGCGGCGGCTGGACGGGTCAAACACAATGCCATCTGGCCCATCCCCGACCGGGATTTGTTTCAGCGCCTTCAGTGTTTTGAGATCAAACATCGTGACGGTGCTGTCCCGCCCGTTGCTCGTAAAGCCGTGCCCGGATTTCGGGTCAACCGCGATGCCGTGAACGCCGGACGTGCCGGTGATGTCGCCAATGATGGCTCCGGTGTCGATGTCAACCACGGAAACGTGCGTGCTATGGGAAATATAAATGCGCCGGGCCGCGCTATCCACGGTCAGGTAGTCCCAGCCGCCGTCACCGGGCAGGGGCACGGTTTTGACAAGGTGGTACGGGGCAAAAGCCGCCGGGGCGGCGGCGACCGGGGGCGTCAAGCCAGCGCCGAGCGTAACACCGACGCCCAGCAGGGCGTAGGCAGCGTGACGAAAAATAGGTTTCATAGGTTGTTTCTCCTGATGTTCTTCTGCCAGTATAGCGCGGCAGAAGCAATAAAAGTTCGCCGTTGCGCCTGCATTAGAATATCTTAATAAAGCTCTAATCTAAGTTTAATGTTGAGCGTTCATCATAGGAGTGTTATGGCCCGTTTTCAGCACAACCTCTATTTCGGCGCGCTCGTTTTCAGCGGCGTTCTTGTGGGTGCGCTTCCCGCTGCCGGGCAGGCTCCGCTGACACTGGAACGGGCCGTGTCTCAAGCCCTGGCGGCAAACCCGGCCACGCGGATTGCCGATACCCAGATTGCTCAGGCGCAGGCCCGGCTCGGGCAGGCACAGTCGCAGCGTCGGTTTCGCATCACGCTGGACAGCACCGCGTCCGGCTCCACTGCCTCGGTCATTCAGGCCCCGCCCTCCCATGAAAGTTTTGGCACCCTGCAAAACACGCTAACGGTTCCGATCCCTCTTGGCGCACGGCCTGGCTTTGCCGTCAGAGCGGCGCAGGAGCAGTTCGGCGCGGCCCGTGCCCAGCGCGATGCCGCCCGGCTCGCTTTGAGCGCCCAGACCATCGGGGCATTTTATGATGTTTTGCGCCGACAGGCCCTGCTGTTAGTCGCGCAGGAAACGCTGGCCCAGTCGACGCGGGCGCGGGAAGACGCCCGCAAGCGGTTCGACGCCGGGGACGTTCCCGAGCTGGACGTCCTGCAAGCGCAGGTCCCCGAAGCGTCGGCAGAGGCCGCGCTGGACGGGGCCGGAAACGATCTGGAAGTCGCCCGGCAAGCCCTCAACAGCTTACTGGGCCGCCCGCTGGACGCGCCCCTGCCGCTGGCGGATGTCACGGTCAATACCCCGCCGCCGCTCGGCGTTTTACTCTCCCCGACGCTGGCGCAGGCACAGGCGCAGGTGCTCAAAAACAGCCCCGACCTGCGGGCCGGGGAGGCCACGGCGCGGGCGGCGGAAGCTTCGCTTCAGGCGGCCCGGCTGTACCGGGAGCCGGGGCTGTCTTTGCAGGCAATCGACATTCGCAGCAATGACCAGACCTCGTTTTCGCGGCTGGACACCGTGCAGGCCACGGTGAGCCTGCCGCTGTCCGACGGCGGCCTGGGCCGGGAACAGGTGCGCGAAGCCGAAGCCGCGCTGGCCGAGGCGCGAGCTAGGAACGCCGAGACGCGGCGCGTGGTCCTGGCCGGAGTGAGCGCGGCGTACCTGACCGCGCAAAGCCAGCGGCGGCAGGTCGCCGCCGCCAAAATTGCCCTGGACATCGCGCAGATTACCCTCGACAAAACTGTGCTGGGCTATCGCACGGGTCTGTTCCCGGAGCTGCAAGTCTTAAACGCGCAGGCGGCGCTGACGCAGGCCCGGATTGCCTACACGCAGGCGGTCTACGGGGCCGGGGCGGCGGCGGCCTCGCTATCGGCCACACTGGCCGGGGCGGCTGCGCCAACGTCCACCGCGCCTTTGCCGGCCACGACGCCGACATCTCCGGCCTCGCCGAGTCCCGCCGGGGCGGGTGCGCCCACGGCAAGCCCGGCAGGCAACCCAACCACGCCATGAACCAACTCAAACAGATACGGCTATTATGGCTGACAGTGCTGACCGTGGCCGCCGCCGGGTGCGGGCACAAGGCCGACCCGCCTGCCCCCGCGCCGCTGCCGACCGTTACCGCGGCCGCTGTCACACGCGGCACACTGACGCAGAAGCTGCCCGTGAGCGGAACTCTGCAAGTCCTGCCGGGCCGCGAGGCCATGCTGAGTGCCCCGGTTCCTGGCCTCCTGCACGCGCTTCTGGTGCGCTACGGCCAGTTTGTCCAGCAGGGCCAGGTCGTCGCGCAGATTGACACGCGCACGCTGCTCGGACAGGTCCAGCAGGCGCAGGCGACGCTCGGACAAAACAAAGTGCAGGTGCAGCAGGCAGAAGCCGCCGCCGTGCAGTCCACAGCGCAGACCCGCGCCGCGATTTTGCAGGCACAGGCCGCCGTTCGCAACGCTGACGCAGGGCTGGCCGGGGCCAAAGCCACGCTGATTGGCAATGACGCCGCCCTCCGCAATGCCGCGCAAAGTCTGGCCCGGCAGCGGACGCTGTTCGCGGAAGGTCTTGTGGCGCAGAAAGATGTAGAAGCCGCGCAGCTTGCGGTCCGCTCGGCGTCGGCGCAGGTGGACGCCCAGAAGCAGGTGGTCGACGGCCAGCGGCAGACCGTGCAAAGCCAGCAGGCGGGCGTCGCCGCCGCCCGCGCCGCCGGCTTGCAGGACGAAGTCAAGCGCAAAGACATTAAAATTGCCCGCCAGCAGGTTTTAAACGCGCAGGGCGCACTCGCCACCGCCCGCGCTCAGGTCACGCTGAACACCCTGCGCTCGCCGCTGTCCGGTCAGGTCACGATGGTGGGGGCGTCTACCGGGGAGACCGTGGACCCAGCCACCAAGATTGTCACCGTGGCCGACCTGAGCCGCTTACAGCTTTTGATCAGCCTGCCGCCTGCCGCCGCCGCCTCGGTGCATCCCGGCCAGAGGCTTTCGTTTACGTTAGACAGCCTGCCGGGGCGGATGTTCCAAAGCACGGTGCAGAGTATCGCCGCCAAAGTGGACAGCGCCACGGGCACGGTCCCGGCGCTGGCTCTGGTGCTAAACCCCCATCGAGCGCTCAAAGATGATACGCTGGCGCGGGTGCAGATTGTGACCGAGCAGCGCCGGGGGGCGCTGTCCGTGCCGTCGGCGGCGATTTTGACGGACCCGGACACGAAAGACACCAGCGTTGTGACGGTCGGAGCCGACGGCATGGCCCATGTGGCTCCTGTCAAAACCGGGCTGTCGGTGGGCGGGCAGGTGGAAATCCTCACCGGTCTTTCTGAGGGACAGCAGGTGGCCGTGGACGGGCAATACGGTCTGCCGGACAAAGCGAAAGTGAAAATACAGAGGCAAAATGGCACTCAGTAACTTTGTCACCCGCTACCGCAAAGCCGTTTTGCTGCTGGTTATAGTGCTGTGCCTCGGCGGCTTTTATGCCGCGCAGTCGCTGCCTGTGGCGATCTTCCCGGACCTCACCGCGCCGCGCATTATCGTCACCGCCGATGCCGGGGACACGCCTATTCCCACCGTGCTGGCGAACATCACCCGCCCGCTGGAAGACGCCGTGTCCGGCGTTCCCGGCGTCACCCGCGTCGGGTCGCTCACCGAGCGCGGCAGTGCCGAATTGGATGTCAACTTCGCGTGGGGGACGGATATGCAGACCACGCTGCAATTAGTTCAGGCGCGGATTGCCCAGGCGCAGGGCGGGCTGCCGACTGGGGTAGCTGTGTCTTCGGAGCGGCTGAACCCGTCGGTATTTCCCGTGATGGGCTACAGCCTGTACTCGGACACAGTCAGCCCGCAGGAGCTTCGCCGCCTGGCGCTCTACACCCTGCGCCCACGCCTGCTGCGGGTTCCGGGCGTGCGCGAAATCAGCGTGCTGGGCGGGGACACGCCGGACTTTGAAGTGCAGCTCCAGCCGTCGCAGCTTTTGGCACGGGGCGTTACGGCGTCCGATGTGCAGGCGGCCCTGGCAAAAAACAACGCCATCAGCGCCGTGGGACACTACGACCAGTCGTTTCTGCGCTACCAAGTTTTGGTGTCGGGCCTGTTTCACACCGTCCGCGATATTGAAA
This sequence comes from Capsulimonadaceae bacterium, assembly GCA_965277455.1. Classification (GTDB taxonomy): domain Bacteria; phylum Armatimonadota; class Armatimonadia; order Armatimonadales; family Capsulimonadaceae; genus JANXMY01. Next base: position 187,785 of record OZ255823.1, read on the forward strand.
ACGTCACCGTAGCCGTCAAAAACCGGGTTCCTGTCACCGTCGGCGAAGTGGCGACCGTGACACGCGGCCTGGAGCCGCGCACGATTGAAACGAGCGGCAACGGGCATGACGCCGTGCTGCTGAATGTCATCAAGCAGCCCATCGGTAACACGGTTCAGGTGTCGGATGGCATCAAAGCGGCGCTGGCCGACGCCCGCTCCGCGCTGCCGCCGGGCATCACCGTCTCCAACTTTTACGATCAATCGGAGATCGTTCTGGAGTCGCAGCACAGCGTTCTGGAATCGCTGATTATCGGCGGCGTGCTGGCGCTGGTGGTGCTGACGCTGTTTCTGGGCAATCTGCGGACGGCGGGCGTGGTGCTGATTTTGCTGCCACTGACCATTGTGATCACGTTTGCCCTGATGCACCTGCTGAAGCAGACCATGAACATTATGACGCTGGGGGCGCTGGCGGTTGCGCTTGGTCTGGTGATTGACGACGGCATCGTGGTCGTGGAAAATATGTTTCACGAACTCGAGCAGGGCAAGCAAAAATCCGAAGCCATTGCAGCGGGGCTGGGAGCGATTACGCCCGCGATGGTCGGCTCCTCGCTGACCACGATGGCGGCATTTCTGCCGCTGACGTTTCTGAACGACCTCACGGGGCAGTTTTTCGGCCCGCTGTCTCTGGTGATGATTGCCACGCTGGCCGTCTCTCTGGCGCTGGCCCTGCTGCTTTCTCCCATTCTGGCGGCCTGGCTGCTGCCGGCCCGCGCCCATGCAGACACTCAGAAACCCTCTTTCGGGTCGCGCCTGCTGGGCTTTTTTCCCCGGCAGTTCGACAAAATCGTGGAGTGGTACGCGGGTGTGCTGGGCTGGTCCCTGCGGCACCGCCTCGTCATTTTGCTGGGTCTTTTGCCGGTGGCAGTGGGAACAGTCCTGCTGCTAAAACACCTGCCGACTGGCTTCTTCCCGGAGTTCGACGAAGGCGGCTTTGTGCTGGATTACAAGCTGCCCGCTGGAACATCCCTGGCCCAAAGCAGCCGCGTCGCCGGGCAAATTGAGACGGAACTGGGCCAGACCCCGGAAGTCGCCGCGTGGTCGCGTCGCACCGGGGCGCAGCTTGGCTTTTCCATCACTACACAGGACTCTGGCGACATCTCTGTGCGCCTGAAGTCGCGGCGGTCGCGGGACATCAATGCCGTGATGGACGATATTCGAGGCCGCGTAGAAGCCCGATACCCCGCCGCAGAGGTGGAGTTCCATCAGACATTGCAGGACAACATCGGCGACATCGCGGGCAGCCCGGAGCCGGTGCAGGTGAAAATCTTTGGGCCGGATGAGACCAAATTGGAGGCATTGGCACAGCAGGTGGACGATGTACTTGCCAAAACGCCGGGCGTGGTGGACGATGCCACAGGCATCATTCACAGCAGCCCGGAGGCGGTGCTGACAGTGGATACGCAGTCCGCACAGCGGTACGGTCTGACGACCGATGACATTACGCAGGCGGTGCAGACAGCCTTGCAGGGCACGGAGCCGACACAGGTACAGGCCGGAGAGCAGTCGGTCGGGGTACGTGTCAAGCTGGCCGGGACCAACCAGCCGCTGACGGCCAGTCTCCTGACGCAGATTTTGATTGCGTCCCCCGTGACTGGCACGGAGGTTCCGGTCAGCGAAGTGGCGTTGGTGCAGACGATGCCCGGTGACGCGCAGATTACCCGAGAAAACCAGCGCGGCATGATTGCCGTCACGGCCAGCCTGAAGGGACGCGATCTCGGCAGCGCGACGCAGGATATTCAGCAGCGCGTCAAAAAAGCCGTCCCCCTGCCGCCGGACTACTCCATTGAATATGGCGGCCTGTACGCCAGCCAGCAGAAGTCGTTTGCAGAGCTTGGCGTCACGCTGCTGATTTCCATGCTGCTGGTGTTTACGCTGCTGACGTTTCAGTTCCGCTCGGTGCGTCAGGCGGCGGCACTGCTTGTGGCCGCCGTGCTATCGCTATTCGGCGTCCTGCTGGCTTTGACCATCACCAAAACGCCCTTGAACATTTCCAGCTTCACCGGCGCGATCATGATTATCGGCATCATCACCGAGAACGGCATTGTGCTGTTCGACTTCTTCAACCGTCTGCATGAAGCCGAGCCGGACGGCGACGTGTCTGCGCTGATGGCGCAGGCGGGGCGGGAGCGTCTGCGTCCGATCTTGATGACTACTATTGGGGCCATCCTTGCCCTGCTGCCGCTGGCGCTGGGTCTGGGCGCGGGCGCGGCCCTGCAAAAGCCGCTCTCTATCGCCGTCATCGGCGGGCTGACCGTCTCTACAGTGTTTACGGTGCTGGTCGCCCCGGTGCTGTTTGTGAGCCTGAGTCGTTTGGGCAAAAAGTGAGCGTTTTCTAATCTTTGTCTAATGGGCTTCTAACGTTGACACTTTATACTCTAAAACAGGAGAACAGATATGACTACCCAAACGCTCACCGCCACTGTTCTGGCCGCCTTTGCTGTTGGCACGCTGACCGCCACGCAGGCCGCACCGCCGAAAGCAAAAATCTCGCCCGCGCAGGCCAAAGCCGCCGCGCTCAAGAAAATCCCCGGCAAAGCCACTGCCGCCAAGTACGAGTACGAAGACAGCCACTGGCAGTATGCGGTGACGGTGACGGACAAGTCCGGCCAGATGTACGAAGCGGAAGTCAATGCCACGACGGGCAAAGTGACGGCCACCGAAAAGACCTCGTCAGCCGAGGAAGCCTCCGAAGCTGCTGCCGATGCTAAAGCCGCTCATCATCAGAAGCCGTAAGAACTACCCCTGAGTACAACCTCTGAATATATCTGCTGGAAGCCCATGCCGCCTCTTCTGCAAAAAGAGGCGGTACGGAGTCCAGCTAGGTGAACCAGTCTCACTGTCGCCGTCGCCACCAAGCAAAACAGCCCTCAGTGCAGGCGGAACTCGTCGCGCAGGCGGAACTCGCATCAACGCCAGGCCACTCCACACCTCTCTTTTGAGCGAGACCAGGCGGGCAACAACGCACCCCACAGTCATGCACCGTCGGATTGCCGATTCGGGCGGCTGGTAAAACGCGGGTGATGTCTAGCTTTCTTTGCACGGACAGCTTGGCAAACAGAAGCAGATGCTGGATATACGGGCAGCGAACTATATCAAAGCGGCTTTGTTGCATAAATCCCTTCCATGCGTTGAAACGCACGGCTAGACGGCGCGGACGCCAGAAATCCTACGCTTCGCGGGGATAAGAACAGATCATTTGCAGATAAATGAGTGCCGCGAAGCGGTACTTCCTGGCCGCAGGCCGGTGAGCCGTGCCATTTATGGCATGGGTTTATGGCATGGTTCGGGGATTATGCAACAACGCCTATCAAAGCTATTGATAGGTGCGACAGCCCCGCGCTTTTAGCGGCATTCGACAAAGCCAAATTAAAGAGCCTATCGTTCTATCTGATCCACACAGTAGAACTGTGCCCAAACCGCTCATCTGTGGAGACGGATTGAAATATTTGCATAAGTGGTTGCTCTGTACGGGCTACAGAAAAGTAGCAGTCAAGACTATAGGCATAAAAAGTCATCAGACCCCATGCCTAAGTCCCCCTTGAATTCATTCCAGGGCTATGAAGTTCGGTTGTCCACCTTCGCAGACAGAGGAGAGGCCGGTTGTGCTGTTCTTATATCCGTGCAGGCAGATACGCAGTAATGCCGTCTTAGGCACACATCCGCACTTGGCAGACCCGGATTTTAATCCGGGATGCGGAGCGGTGTGGACTTACGCAAGAATTCCATTCAGTAATTTTGTTAAATTGTCTGAGGCATCAATGGTATCCAAATATTCTTTGTAGGTGATCGACCGCCCATGTGCAACCTGGTTACGAAAATCTACAAAGCGTATAAAAGCCGCATTAATGCGCTCGAGACTAATACCGGAACTTGCAAATACCTTTTCCCACTTTTCGTTTAATAGGTTTCTTAGTTCGGCGGTTGTAATAAAGTCAGAAAGCTGATGCTTTTCACACTGTGGGTCGCCAGCCCCCTGTGCGCGGCTCGATATTTTATCAACAAGGTCTCGTGGCAAGATGCCTTTCCACCAATTTGGCGCTTGAGAGACACTGCTAGCCTGCAATCGCCTCCAAATAACCTGACGTGCATTGCATTCTGTAAGTATGATTTTGTTAAAAGCTGCCGAAGCAAGAAGCCCGTGAGGTAGTGGGGAGCCTTGCCACTCAGGTTCGTGAAAATTCCAACGTTTAGCCCTCAGTGCGTCTGATTTGTCCGCATCACACAGTGCCTCATTTGACCATTTGTCTAGCCCTGTAACAAGAAAATGAAGGAAATCCCCCTTAATTTCATGTAGGTTTTTATAGGCTGGTCCAACTTCAATTTGAATGCGTCCACGAGTTAATTTTAAGCTCCAAACTCCATAAGGGGGTTTTCCAAATAATAGATCTTCATGTTTTCCATAAAGCGGCTCGTGTCGTTCCACTTGCTCTACCAAGAAGTTGGTTACACCAACACGCAGGCTTATCGGAGTCATATTTTCTAGAAAACTCACTTCAGCCTCAATATGCTTTTTTGGCTTCCGAACAGTGTAAGGTGTTCCCCAGGAGCTAGAGATTTCAATTCCTGATAATGTGCCACATTCTGTGCACAGCCAACTGATGAGGTCATCTCGAAGAAGGTCTTGGCTATCGTCATCCGTCAAAACCTCAGACTCATGAATCTCGACTCCCTCGGCGTTAGCATAAATCTCGTTGGTACGAGCTATCTCAAGGTATTTTTCTTCACCGCATTCAGGGCAAACGATAGTGCAAGTGACGTTCCATTTCACAGTAGTCATAAGTTACCTCTCAAACAAAAAAGCCCATCAGCAAAAAGTGCCAATGGGCCGAAAGGCCGCCAGATTTTTATCTGGCGGCCTGTATATGGGAGCGGGTAACAAGCTAAGTTCCATTTATTCGCGTGAACTACTCGCCTTTGAAACTGTTTCGTTTCGGTTCAGGGCACTCAAAGGCGGGCGGAGCCGGACAAAGACCCCTCGGCCCGAACGGCAAACCCGAGACGCTTGAGGCCAAAGCCTCCACAGCAGCCTTTGCAGTCTCCCACCTTCAGAAGCGCCGTAGCGCCGTCGAACATCCGTCTAGGAAGGATGCTCTCACCAAATATGGAAAGGTCTATATCGTAACCACGCTAAAAGATAGTTCTCTTTGTGCTGCGTAGCTTGATAGAAGGAAAATTATGAGGATGAAAATAATCTGAATACTCTCAACCTGCACGCCACCAGACCAGCTTCCAAGGTTGTGCTGAATTATAGTACGCAACTTATGCTAATGTCCCCACCTATAGGTTGTTGCTGACCTTCACTCTCGGTGGCGACCTTTTGTTGGATCGGAGTTGGGGCAAAAACAATTCCCACCGCTTTTGCCTTTTGAACATCCATCAACTCAAAAGGCAGATTTTTGTTCTGGTCTATCCAACTGTTCTCCTCTATCCAAATTTCTATCAATTCTTCTATCAATGCATCACTTATCGAGGTCGTCTCGTCAAAATAAGATGTGTAAATTTGGGATGCAGCGAGATTGAGAGTATGTGTAAAATTGCAGCCCGTCAGGTCCGCGCCTGCTAGTCTTGCCCCTTTGAAGTTGACAAGGTTCAGATCAACCTGCGACAGCTTGGCCCGTTCAAGTGAGGTATTGACGAAAGATGCTTCTTCCAGAAGAGCGCCAGTAAAATCCGCCCCGTTCAGGTTTGAGTTATCAAACGGCAGTTCTTCCAGATATGCTCCTTGAAGGCTCAGGCCGTGCAAGTCCAGATTTTTCAAGTCGAGAGAGGGCACGTCCAGTTCGTACTTCCAGTTGCGCCGACTGATCACGGTCATAATCGCCTGAACTTCATCATCAGCGGGGTTGTCTTTGGCTTCGGCCTGACAATCGCTAATTCTTCGATGAGTGCGAAGGTAGCTTGACATAATCTCCATACACCTGCGATGGTGATGCTCAGAATCGCGGGCGACGTGCTCTAAAGAAGAAATACCGCCCAAACGAATGGGAAGTTTGTCACTCCCCAGGTGTTCAATCGCCTGTGCAAGTCGCTGATTAAACTGACTTTCTTCGGAAGCCTTCGCAGTTTTTTCTGTGGCTTTGAGGTTGCGATAACCAATATAGGAACCGACCAGAACGGCCATTCCACCAAGAAGCTGAACCAGGGTTGCCCGTAGGCTGCTCTCGTAGTCCAAAATATCTTTTGAGGTGAGGTTCATGCGGATGTGAGTAAGGTGGTAATTCACCGCCCAGAACGGGCCAAACCAAACCAACGCCAAGATTGCAGGGACGGCCACAAGTCCAAGTAGCAGCAGGTAAGTTCTTAGCAAATCTGCAATGATTTCACCGAAGAACTCCACACCCCGCACAAACCGCAAAATCCCTTTGGCTTTTTTGGACCTGGTTTTTCTGGTTCCGGTCTTCATCTTCTTCACTCCTTGTGGAAGATCGCTTATTAAGACAAAAGCTGCTCTATTACTTCCTTTTTGATTAAGACACCTGTGCATGAAAATAGTTGCATGGCTTGTCTCACAAAAAAGACTCCTGCCTCTCGGGTCTGTGCCTTAATCTTCTTGTTCTGCTTTGTGCCGATTGCGATGCTGGTCAATAGGGACTATGACCCCTGGGCAAAATTTTATAGTCACGGCCTCGGAATTGACTGGTTCTTGGAGCAAAGGCTGAGATTAACACTTTGTCCCAAAAGTCATGAGCCTACCAAAATGAATCAACACTTTGGGATAGATTTTAATGCTATTGACTGTGAAACGACAAGGGAGATTCTGCTGGGAAAGTAGCTCGCTGTCTGGAACTGGAACGGGAAATTGTGTTCCAAGATTGTGTTCCACAAAGGAGCGGTTGTAGGACGCTTTCCATCTGAAAACTGTGATTATTCAGCCGCACGGGCGATACCTGTCGAATGGGGATTTTAATAAATCTGGTAGGTACGCGCAATACGAAGAGCAAAACTCACTTCAGGATCCCCAAAGCCAGTCACGCTCAATCCACGGTTAGCATGGCTTATCATGTCACTGAGATGATGGGGGCAGCGAGGCGAGGCTACTTAAGACCTGGAGCAATGCAGCGCCGTCTGGGCTACCTAAACCAGTGCAAGGGTCCCAGCCCCGGCGTGCGCGGTAGTGACCGCTACCCCCACCGACATCATTCGTGCCCTGCGTGATGTCGTGCAGAAGGTGCGGATTCATGTAAAGAACAGGGTTCAGAAACGAAACACCATGCCCTAAGCTTTCCGCCAGCCGGGCGATCAAGCCCGCCCACAAGGGGGCGACCGCACTCGTGCCCCCCACCACGATTTCCTGCCCATCTACACGCACCCGATATCCTGTCTCCGGGGCGGCATTCCCGCTGACGTCCGGGACTCCGCGTCCGCCGCCCGATGTGGTGGGTTTGGGGACCTTTGCCTTGCGTTGATAATCAGGCTTTGGGAATGCCGCACTGATGCCCCCGCCCGTGCTGCCTCCATTGCTGTTCCATACTGTCTCCAGAGTAATGGCTGCCGTGCCCTCCAGATGCGTCCCGCCACACCCTAAGGCATGGGGAGCGGACGCGGGAAAGTCCACGCTTAAGGCGCTGGTACCATCCGTCGAGCCACTGTCCCCCGAAGCAGCCGTGACCACAACATTGAGCAGTGCCGCGTCTTGGAACACCTGTTCAAAAGCATTGCGGCTTTGCACGGTGAAGCTTGCTTCCGGGCCACCCCAGCTAATGGAAACGGCGGCAGGAGCGGGCGTGTCATGCACCGCCGCATTCACCGCAGCCAGAAAGCCCTGATCTGTGTTTGGGGCAAAATAAACTTTGATGTGCGCCTGTGGGGCAATCGCTCCTGCCACTTCGATGTCAAGCATAACCTCTCCATCGGGGCCATTCGGATCGTGCGTGGGCAAATTAGCGGAACCCAGCACCGAAACAGCAGTCACGGTAGGAGAGGCCACGCCGAGGCTGGAAAAGTAGGTGTTCAAATCGTCTGGTACGAAGCCACCCCCCAGTTCCACAAGGGCGATTGTCTGATTCGCACCTGTGCCGGGAGGAAAGTTGTAGAGGCGGGCAACATCAAGGGGAGAAAAGGCTTGGGCGGTGCGCGGGCCAGCGACCGGGCCTGTCGCAAGGCGAAAGTGAGCCTGGGCGGCGGGGCGATTGTCTAAGCCAAAGACGCCCCCACTGGCATTGGGATCAGGATCGTTGATAACCTCTGCAACGTCCGCAGGCAGGGTTAGGGGGCCAGTGCGCTCCCGGTAGACCGTGTCACCCACCCGCACGAGGCGCAGGGTCGTTCCGAAAGCCTGCTCCATGTCATGGACGGTGCCAGTGAGCTGCATCGTCCGCATCAAGAGGCTCTGGTCGATAATCTGAAAGTTATGCTCCTGTGCAAAGCGCTGCAGGACAGTCATGTCGTCGGGCGCCGCCCCATGCCGGGTAGTAAGTTCTTCATGGCTGAGGACGCTGGCCTGGGAAAGGTTCGCAGGCACAGAGGCCCGGCGACGTGTGAGAACAGTGATTGTCAAAAGTTCGTCGGGGTTGGAGACCGCTTCAGAGCTGGAAAGAGGCTGACTATCTTGAATAGGAAGCCGGTCGCTCCCCTGGATTATAGTGCGTGATTGTGGCATGACTGCTCCCGTAAAAATAGACGGATTTGTTGGACGAATTTACCCTGTTTGGACATCTAATAATCGTTGCATAAGGCCATTTTATTAGACTAATCCTGCAATGCGGCCTTCGGCCGCATAGTCAATGGCTGAAGCGGGAGATTGTCTTATAAGAATAAGCAGCCTATTGCAATGACTGTTGCTGTTTTGGATGTCTGCGTCCTGTATTCTCCCCGGCTTAGTGATTCGCTCCTAGGGCTTGTCCGCATTCTTTTACTTGTGCGATTGGCCCAGAAGCAAAAGCGTTTCACAGGAAAACCATGGAAACCGAGCGGATGGAACGGAACCCGTTCCAGCTTTGGGAGGCCGAACAGATCGGCTTGCTTTGAGTCGGCCCGCCATTGTGCTTATTCCGCATCTGACTGCCAGACCTGCACCGAGCACGAGGCACGCTATCAAATGCACTGCGACCCGCAAAGGAGGGTTTTCGGGATGACTTGCTGTGAGGGTTACTCGTCTCCCTGATCTGTGGCGGCCTGAAGCTGGGCACGGGCGGCGACAAGGGCAGCTTTTGTGCTGGCAAGCGTGCCCTGTGCTCGTGTCAGCGCCGCCAGCGCGTCGAGGCGCTCTGCCGTGGTAGACTTGCCCGCTGCGTAGCGCAGTGCCGCCAGGTCGTAGCTTTTTTGCGCGGCGGTCACCCCGGCCTCAGCGGATTGGACACTGGCCGTCGCCGTCTGCGCGGTCAGCCATGCCGAGGCCGTTTCCTGTTCCACCTGCTGCTGCGTTTCCTGCGCGTCCGCCTGGGCACGCTCCACTGTAGCCCTGGCCCGGTCGACATCCGCCCGCCGCAAGCCGCCGTCAAAGAGTGGCAGGCTGGCGGTCAGGCCCAGCGTGTAGCCTGCTCGCCCCAAGTCGTGGCCCGCCGAGGCGTCCCCCATTGCCACTGCGTACACCTGCGGCGAATACGCGCCCTTCGCGCTCCGCACTTCCGCCTGGGCGGCGGCCACGCGGGCGGCGGCGGCGGTCATTTCGGGGCGACGGGCCTGCGCCTGAGCCAGTGCCGCTGCCAGACTCGCGGGCAGGTCGGCAGGAGCTGTCAGCGCGTCCAGAGTGTCGGTGAGCGTCAGTTCGGAAGACTGGGACAGGCCAAGCGCCGTTTTGAGGCGCACCAAAGCCAGAGCCGATTGGTTCTGGGCGGCGAGCAGCCCCTGTGCGGCGTCGGCCTGCTCGGCCTGCTCGCGCAGCAGGTCCACCGGGGCGGAGCGGCCTGTATTCACCTTCTCCTGGGTCACCCGCACCTGCTCGTCTTCCGCCGTCAGCCGTGTCTGGGCCACATCCACCAATGCCTGCTGAAGCGCCGCGCTGGCATAACCCTCCGTCACGGCCTCGGTCACGGTCAGGCGCGATGCTGCCACCGACAGCCGCGCCGCCTCGCCCTGCTTCCGGGCGGAGGCAATCCTGCCTTCCAGCCTGCCGCCGGTCAGCAGCGGAACCATCGCCATCAAATTCTGGTCCGCAAAGCCCTGGGCCGGGACGTTGAACAAATTTTGCGGGGCGACGCCGGGCGAGCTGGTCAGAATGTTGGACGAGTCGCCGAGGCTGCCATAGAGTGTGGCCGAAACGGTGGGCCGATTTTGCGCCTCGGCGGCGCGGGCGGACGTGGACGCGGCGTGGGCATCCGCCTGTGCCTGCTTTACAAAGACGCTGTTGGCCTGTGCGACTGCAAGGGCATCGTGCAGGGACAGGCTGCGGCTGATGGTTGGCAGTGCAGGAACATCGTCGGCCCGAACGCTTGCAGAAAGAGCCGCCAGGCTAACTGCCAGCACGCCCGGCCAGAAAGAGCGGTTATGGTTCAAAAGAGTGTCCTTTCAGTGGCGTTTGGCGTGCGGGCGAAGCGCCGTCCGAGGTCGTCCACCAAAGCGTGCATTACGGGAATGACCAGCAGAGACAGCAGCGTACCTACGGTTAAGCCCGCCACGATAACGGTTCCGAGTGGCTGATAGGCGTCCATGCCCGTTTTCGGAGCCAGCGCCACGGGCAGCATGACGACCACCGTAATGAGCGCGGTCATCAAAATCGGGCGCAGACGGTCCCGGCAGGCGAGGGCAATGGCTTTATCACGCGGCATCTCAGAATGCTCCCGCCGCCGCCGCCTGATCTGGTCAATCAGCAAAATCGCCGTGGTAATATCCATGCCCGTTAAGATAATCACCGCCAGAATGGACACGCTGCTGAATGCCTGGTGCGCCAGCCACAGCCCGAAAAAGACCCCGGATAACTCCAGTGGAACCGACAGCACCATCTGAAGCGGGGCCAGCGGCCCGCCAAACTGGGCGACCAGCACTAGGAAAATCAAGAGCAGCGCGATCTCCAGCCCCCGCAGCAGGCGAGCAAAACTGTCCATCATCTGGGTCATGTCCCCGCGCATCTGCATAGAGTATCCCGGCGGGAAGTTCAGCGTCGCCGCTGCCTTTGTGATGATCGACATTGCCAGGTTCATCGACGGCGGCCCGCCTTTGCGGTAGTAGGCCAGCACCAAATCCGAGCGCTGCAAGCCGTCATGCTCAATCCGCGTCGGGGCCAGCTCCGGCGTAGCAGTCGCCAGGGTTTTGAGCGGCACCTGCACCGGTTTCCCTGCCGCGTCTTTTCCTGTGATCGGCATCTGCATCAGGTCATACACCGAGCGGCGCTGCTCGCCTTCGTAGCGAATATTGATGGTGTCCTGCCGGAGATTAGGCAGGCGGTAGAACTCGTCGGCCAGCCCGCCGCCCATCGCGTAGTACGCCTGCTGAGCCACATCGGTTGGGGTCAGCCCCACCTGTGCCGCCCGCCGTGGGTCTATGTTGAGCGTGTAGGTCGGCTTCTCCATTGCCCAGGACGTGGAAACCTGATACGCCCCCGGCGTTTTGCGGGCCACCTCCGCCACCTGCGCCGTTAGTTTGGAGAGAATGCCGAGGTCGGGACCGGTCACCAAAATGGTCACAGGAGCTTCGGAGGAGGCCATCACATCGCTGCCCATCTCTTTGATTTGAAGGCGGCGGATATTAGGAATCGTCCGCAGGGCTTCCTGCTGCACGGCATCAATCACTGACCAGACGGTTTTTTTGCGCTGGTCTTTATCCGAAAGCGTAATCATCAAAGTCGCGCCGCTGACCTGGTTCAGGGAATAGCCCGTGAAGTAGGTCCCGTCTGGCTCTTCGCCGATCTCCGTAGACACTTTCTGTATCTCCGGGTGCTTCAGCAGGATGCGGTCCAGCGCGGTCGCGGCGGCCTGCGTCTGGGCAAAGCTTGCCCCCGGCTCCAGCTCCAGAACGCCATATGCCTGCCCCACATCGGCCAGCGGCATCATCTCGCTGCCGAGAGAATGGTAAAAGCCGACCCCCGCAATAATCGTACAGAGGGCAGCCGCGATGACGACAAACTTGCTGCGGAGCAGACCCCGGACGAGGCGCTCGTAGCGGCTATCCAGCCGGTCCAGCCCGCGCTGCATCGGGGCCAGCACCCAGCGCGAGAACGGTCCGCGCCGCCGGGCAGCATCTTCGGCGGTTAAGAGCCGCGAGGCCAGAACCGCCGTCAGAGTCAGAGACACCAGAAAGGAGGCGATCAGGCCAAAGATAATCGGGTACACGAGGCCCACAAACATAAGCTGCGTGATGCCCCCGCAGAACACCAGCGGCAGCAGGGCCAGCACGAGCATGAGGGTGGAGGCGGCGACCGCCAGGCGTACCTCGGTAATCCCGTCAATGGTCGCGGTCTTCGGGTCTTTGCCCAGCTTCAAGTGCCGCTCAACCGCGTGAATATCAATCACCGAGTCGTCCACCAGCCGCCCGATAGAGACTAAGAGGCCAATCAGCGTGGATGAGTTCAGCGAAAAGCCGAATGGGACCATCAGCAAAATCGCCATTGCCAGCGAAACAGGGATGGTGATCACGGAAATCAGCGTGGCCCGCCCGCTGCCGAGGAACAGCAGCACGGCCAACGCACACAATACCACCGCCAGCGCCAGCTCTTCCCCGGTGTTCTGGAATAAAATGTTGACAAAATGGGCATTGTCGTAGGCGACCCGCAAGTGCAGGCCGGGATGGTCCTGCTCCATTCGGGCGACCTGCGCCATGACGGCGGCGATCACCGGCGGGGACCCGGCGGCGGGGTTCTGGATCACGGACAGCTCCACGCCGCCCCCGTCTCCGCCTTCAATGAGGTGCCGCTCCCCGTCCACGAATTGATAGCCGCTGCGCTGCTCGCGCACATCGTCGGTGACCGCCGCCACGTCTTTGACATAAACGACCGACCCGTTCTTCGACCCCAGGGGATAGTTTGCCACGGCTTCGGCGCTCTGAGCAAGACCCGCCACGCGGACGATATTTTCGTTGGACCCGCTGGTGAGGACGCCCGCACTGGCGGCGACGGAGTTTTTGTCGATGGCATCGCGCACGTCCAGAATAGAGTAGCCATAGGCGGCCAGCTTGTCCCGGTTCACCACCACGCGAAGCTGGCGCTTTTGGCCGCCGTAGACCTGCACAGGCTGGACTTCGGGGACCTGCTTCAAAGTGCGGACGCCTTCGTTTTCGGCGAACTGCCGCAGGAGCACGGGGGTCCAGCCCTGCGCGGGGTCGCCGGTCAGGGACAGGGACAGCACGGGCAGGTTCAGCGGGTCAATCGGCAGCACCCATGACGGTTTGCGGTTCGCGCCGGTCTGCGGCAGATCGCCCTGCGCGGCGTTCATCACCGCCTGCACGTCCAAAGTCGCCTGCTTCATGTCCGTGCCGTAGGGAAACTCCAGCGAGACGATGCTGAGGCCATCCTGCGAGGTGGAGCGAATATACCGCGCCCCGCGTATGTCGGTCATCCGCTCCTCGATAGGCTTGGAAACGTAAGTCTCGACTTCCTGCGCGGGCATCCCCGGCTCATTGGTCACGATGCCCACGAGAGGCGACTCGACATAGGGCATCATCCGGCGCGGCAGAGTGCCCCCGAAGACGGCTCCGAGTGCCAGAATGACGACAGCAGCATAAAACGACAGCACCGCCCAGGGATGCCGGATGCTCCACGCCGACATATTGAAACCGCCCCGTGCCGGGCGGCCCGGCTTTCGCGCCGGGCGTTCCAGTCTTTGCTGTTCCGGTCTTTCCAGAATTGCCATGGTCAGCGCCCTCCCTGTGTATTCGTCACCGGAACCAGCTTGCCGCCGTCCATCGGGTCGATATAATTGTTCTTTTTGGCGTCGGCAGCAGAGTAGGTCATGCCGCACTTCTCGCAGCGGTACAGCGTCTGCCCGCTCTGAGTAGCAGCGGCTTTGGGCAGGGTCTTCGGGCCGCTTTGCCCCCAATCTGCCGCAATAATCGCTACGCCTTCGGTCAGCCCCGCCTGCCCATGCGTGACCACCTGCGTTCCCGCGCTCAGAGCGCCGGGGTCAATCTCGGTCCAGTTGCCGTCGCTTGCCCCAATACGCACCGCGACCCGGTGCGCCGTCAGACCCGCCGCCGAGGGGCTGGCGAGCGGCGTCAGCTTGCCGCCGTCCATCGGGTCAATATAGTTATTTTTCTTGGCGACCGCTGCCGAGTAGTGCATCCCGCATTTCTCGCAGACATAGACCGCCGCGCTCCTCGTCCCGCCCGCTCCGGTCCAGACATAAGACAGCCCGCCCTGCGAGATTACCGAAGACGCTGGGACAAGCAGTTTGTCCGTCCCGGCGTCTTTGCTGATCTGCATAGACGCAAACGCGCCCGGCAGGAGTCTATGGTCCGGGTTCGGGATGACCGCCTCCACAATCGTTGTGCGAGTCTGATCACTGGCTGATGGGAAGATCGCGCTGACACGGGCCGCGATGGTCTTGCCGCTGCCCCCCAGTCCGGTGATTTTGACCGGAGAGCCGATATGTATACTTGCCATGTCTTCCACGGCGACGCTTGCCTGCACGCGCACGCGGTCAATCTGGGCCACCTGCAAGACCACTGTGCCAGGATTGACGAGCGTGCCCGGCGCGACCGGGCGGGCCGTCACTACGCCGCCGAGTGGGGACGTGAGGCGGCTGTAGTCCGCCGTCGCCGCTGCCGCCTGGGCCGCCGCCTGCGCGGCGGACGCGCCCGCTTCGGCCTGCGCCACCTGCCCCTGAGCCACGGCGACATTGGCCGCCGCCACACGCGCCCCGGCCTGCGCCGCCGTCACCTGACGGCGTGCGCCCAGCACTTTCGCCGCCGCCGCCGCCGCCATCGCCTGTGCTTGGCTCACTTTTGCCTGTGCCTGAGCCAGCGCCGCTGACGCCGCCTGCGACTGCGCCAGCTCGCTCTGGTACTCCTGACGCGAGACCGCGCCTGCATCGGCCAGTTGTTTTTCGCGCACGATTTCTACGCGCCAGTAATCGGTCTGTGCCGAGGCACTCTTGACCGCCGCCTGGGCTTCGCGGATGGCCTCCTGGTCGGCCAACGCCTTGGCCTGGGCATCCAAGACGCCTTGCTGGGCGACCTGCACCAACGCCGCCGCCTGCGCGAGCGCCGCCGGTTGGTTCAGGCGGTGGGTCAGGCGAGCGACCTGCGCTCCGAGAGCCGCTTCCCGCGCCTGCGCTGCGGCCTGCGCTGCCTGCGGACCAACCTGGGAAGTGTCCAGACGAGCCACGATCTGCCCCGCCTGCACGGAGTCGCCGGGATAGACGGGCAGCGAAACGAGTGTCCCCGTGATGCGGGGGCTGATGTCTTGTTCATTGAACGCGGCTACTGTTCCGGTGTAGGTCACAGTGTCTGCCAGCGACCCCTGCCGGGCCGCCGATAGCGCCACAGGGGCCGCGCCGGAGGGGGGACCCATTTGAGACATATCCATCGCCTGTGCGGAGATGACATCCAGTTGACCCGGCGTGTGGAAGTGCCGGATGGCCCAGCCTGTGCCGAGGGCGACGGCGGCGATAGCTGCCGTGCCGAGGCCGTTCTTGATCCAAGTATTCATATCTTTATCCAGGGAATCATGCTGCTGGCCTGCTGATGGGGCGGTGGGGGCGGCTTTCGCGTCCCACGCCCACCGCCTCGCCCTTTGCTACTTTTTAGCAGTCTTGATGGGGATGAGAGTTCCACCGTCCATGGGGTCCTTATAGTGGTCCTTCTTGGCGACCGCCGCGCTGACTTTCATGTGGCATTTGCTGCACTCGTACATGGCCTCAGTCTTGGCGGCTTTCGGCGCGGGCTTGACTGGGTGGGCCTTCGCAGGTGCGGCCAGAGAAGCGGACGGGAGCAGGGCAATGACCAGCCCTGCCAGGGCGATGCGAGTGTTCATTCGGATGTTCATTCGGAGTTTCTCCTGGGTGTTGTGATCGCGGGGGAAGACGGTCGTGACCGTATGTTCTCCCAACATGAAGCGGACAGGCGTGGGAAAGCGACTTGCTGTGTCCCCTCGGACGCTATGTGGCGGGGGGATACATCGGTAAGTGCGGAGAGGCGTGGTCAGGCAGCAGGAGGCGCACGAAGGCCATGCAGGCGCGGGGCGAGTAGCAGCGGCAGAATTGGGGAGTCGGGCCGGAAGGCAGGAAGAGTGGAATGGGACGGCAGCAGGCAGGCCAGCGCGAACGCGGGCGGGGCCAGTGCGGGGGCGGCGGTCAGCAGCCAGCGGGCGCGGGACGAGGCAAGTGTTGTCGGAACGGTGACAGCCCGGACCGAAACAAGACAGTGTCGGCTGGAAGACAGGCCCTGTGTCCAGTGCGACGCCATTGGCTCTTGGGACTGCATCTTTTGGGACTGCATCGGGCAGCCGCGCTTCATGGCACAGCCGTGTGGCATAGAGCGGCAGCAGGACATCAGCGTGCTGTAGACCTGCTTTTCAGTCAGGCCCGCCGGTATGTCCGCGTGGGCGCAGGGAGCGGAGCGTGACGACGCGCCCACACACCGCATCTGTGCTTCGGCCCGTGCGGTCGTGGGCATAACAGAAGCGGCAAGTAGCAGCAAGGCTAGAAACAGACCCAGCCCTCTATACCCAAGCCTTCTGTAAACGCGGCGTCCCATGATGCCTGAGTATACCCGTTTGGTGCGCGTGTTGGTTCCCTGCGAATCGGCTGGCTAGTTCTGACCTATTTCGTCTTTTTTCTGCGCCCCACTTGAATCCCATGAAGCCAATTTACTGGTTTATGATGCAGGTGGGCATGATTTCAGGCTTTTTCACGAGCTATCTGGTCAACGTGTGGCTGATCAAGCGTGGCCTCAAAGAGGCCATGTAACGAAAAATTGGGGGCAAGGATGTGGCTTTGGCATAGTTTGTACGAGTCGGTGGCGATGTTCTGGGATGTCCTCTGGGCGCTGGTGCTGGGCTTCGGGCTGTCTGCACTGCTGCAAGTATTTGTCAGCAAGGACCGGATGACGCGGGAATTCGGCACGACTTCCTTCCGGTCGGTGGCGCTGGCGACCGCGTTTGGCGGGGCGTCTTCGTCGTGTTCCTACGCCGCCGTGGCGGCAGCGCGGGCGGCGTTCCAGAAGGGCGCGGCGCTGGTTCCCACGCTGGCGTTTATGTTTGCCGCCACCAACCTGGTGTTTGAGTTGGGCATCGTGCTGTGGATTTTGATGGGCTGGCAGTTTGTGCTGGCCGAGTTCGTCGGTGCGTTTGTGCTGATCGGCGTCATGTGGCTTTTGGTGCGTCTGACCCTGCCCCAAGGTCTGGAACAGGAGGCCCGCGACCACGAGGAGCCGGATGCCCACGCCGGGCATGATCACAGCCACATGGACCACGGCAGCATGGACCATAGCAAAATGGACCACGGCAGTATGAGCCATGAGGAAAGCGGCAAAAACCAAAAGCTGCGGGCCGTGGCGGATGCGTTTGCGATGGACTGGAGCATGATTTGGAAGGAGATGGCGATTGGCTTTGTGATCGCCGGGCTGCTGGCCGTGCTGGTTCCCAACCGTGCCTGGCAGGCGATCTTCCTGACCCACACTGGCTCTCCCATTCTGCGCCTGCTGGAAAATGTCGTTGTGGGGCCGCTGATTGCAGTCGCGTCGTTTGTCTGCTCGGTGGGCAACATCCCGCTGGCTTCGATTTTGTGGTCAGGGGGCATTTCCTTTGGTGGAGTGGTTGCGTTTATCTACGCGGACCTGATTATCGTGCCGCTGATCATCATTTACGGGAAGTATTACGGACGACGGGCGGCGCTCTATATCACGGGGGTGCTGTTTGTCTCCATGGTTATTGCGGGCCTGACGGTGGACGGCCTGTTCAGCCTGCTGCATCTGGTTCCCACGGGTCCCCGCCCTGCCAGCGCCATTTCGCACGCCCATTTTGCCTGGAATTACACGACCTGGCTGGATGGCATCGCTCTGGCGGTAGCGGGGTTCCTGGCCTGGGTCCATTACCAAACTCAGCGGCAAAAAACTAACAGCAGCCCGCAGAAGTAAGCGTCTTTAATAAGCGTCTTTAATAAGCGTCTTTAGCCTCTCGGATTTCAACTTCGCGCCGCGTTTTTCGCTGGGGAGCATTGATGATGGGCAGCTTGCGGCGGCGGGCACGCTGATCAAGGACCTGGTGGCCGGGGCAGTGGTAGCCCCGTCCGAGCCATGGATCAGCGAGTACCTGGGGCTGCCGTCGGCGCAGGCCTCGGCCCCGGCAGAAACGGCAGCGTAGGACTGCATACGGAGATGCCCCCCCGCCACACAATATTGGGGGCGGGGGCATCTGGTTTGTGTGTCAAAGGAGCGTTTGTGGAATGTATTATTATCAGCAGTTGGTATTGAAATACTTTGTAGAAACATTCTTTCAGCGGCGTTAGAATTCTTTTGTGTTCCCCAACATTACCTGCGAACGAACGCCTTTATAGTCGCGCACTCGGTTCCGACGGCGGAGCCATGCGGGCGTACAGTGTAGGGGCCGACGGCGGCGGGGACGAGGAATGTCTCGGCGTAATGTACCACGAACGGCGCGAAGGCCCCGGTGGGACTTTCCACAATCGCCTCCGCGCCCTGCACCAGATTGAGGACATTCAGCGTGCCCGCTATGTCATGGGGCACGCGCCCGGTGAACCAGTGCCGCCGGGTTTCGATGAACTCGGAAGCGTGCAGCCCCGTCCGCTCCTCGCGCCAGCCTTCCCCCAAGCCCAACTGCTCCACGCGATTGACCAGGTGCGCCCCGGTCCAGGCCGCGTCGCGCTCAGGCTCCAGCGTCACCCGCCCGCGCTGCAAATTGATCGGGCGCGGCAGGCCGTCCGATCCCAACCTGCCCCAATCCCACAGCTTGAATGTGAAAATATACGGGGTCGCGCTGATTTCCAGCACCATCGACTCCGCGCCGGAGCAGTGAATGGTCCCGGCAGGGATCAGAAAATGGTCATGCTTTTTGGCAGGCCAGCGGGCGACAAACTCATCTACCTCGGGGGCCGGGCCGCCCGCCTGTGCAGTTTCGAGCGCGTCAAACAGCGGGGTGGCGGCGTCCGGCGTGGTCAGGCCCAGATAAACCGAGGCGTTTTCACCCGCGTCCAGAAGGTAGTAGCTTTCATCCTGCGTGTAGGTCAGGCCAAAGTGCTGCTGGGCGTACTCTGCCGGGGGATGCACCTGAAGGCTCAGATTGCCGCCGCCCATGGTATCTAACAAGTCGAAGCGGATGGGGAACTCCGCGCCAAACTCGGCGTATATGGCTTCCCCAAGCAGAGCTTCAGGCCGGTAGAACACCAAATTCAGCGCGGGCATCTCCACGGTGATGCTGCCGAAGCGCAGGCACAGGCTGTTTTCTTCGGGGACGCAGTCAAAGCACCAGCCGTAGTTCGGCGGACCGGGGTCCAGCCCGCAGACTTCACGCATCCACTGTCCGCCCCACGGGGCCGGGTCAAAGAACGGCACGACGCGGAACGGGCGGCGGGTGCATTCGTCCAGCCCGGCCCGCAGGGCATCTCCGGTGACCATCTTTGGGTCACCCGCCACGGTGGTATCCAGCAGGAAATCCCAGCGGTTGAGCGTGTCCTGTTTGAGCCGGTCGCAGACGCGCCAGTCCACGAAAAACGACCGCTTGTATTGCAGGGAGCCTTTGAGGCCGCGATTGGGAACGCCCAGGTTGTCCACCTCGCCGCGCCGCTGCCGAAGCTGTCCCTCCCAGCGGGGCATATCAGCGTAGACGATTACGTCAGGGTCGAAAGCGCACAGCAGCGCCCCCGGCCCGTAGACGACAATTACCCCGGCCATTTCACTAATCGACTGACACAGCGCGGCGTGTTTGTCGGCGTCTAGGAACGCTTCCAGCGTCAGCGGCGAAAGCGTGCCAAAGAGCGGGTCATCGCCGCCCAGAAAGGGGGCGACAAGGGCCTCAATCTCGGCGGGAGAGTGGAACGCTTCGGCGGTCAGAACCCAGTGGGCGGCAGGCAAGCCCTGCCGCAGCGCGTCCGTGATCTCCTCGTCATGCAGGCCGGGGTAGCACTCCACGGCAACGACGCACCGCGCCCTATCCGCTATCTCCTGCCGCAGGCGGGCACAGATTTCGTCCCAGCCCTGCCCGCAGGCATTGGCATTGGGGAGAGTAACGGCGGGGTATTTGTCGTAGTTACTTGTCATAGGGAATTAGGCTGGCTTAAATTGTCAAAAACGGCCTGTGTCCACGGGAGGCTACCGATACGCAGGGCCTCCAGCACCGCGCCGCGCACCGGGGGCATCTCCGAGGCACGGACGGTGACCGCCGGGCTGTCTCGGCCAATCTGTTCCAGGAGCATCGGCTGAAACGGCGGCCCGGACAGGGCCAGGCCGCCGACTAGAATCATTTCGCAGCCCACGTCGCCAAACAAGCGGCGGGAAGTGACGGCGGCCATCTCCGATAGGGCCGCCGCTGCGTCGCGCAAAATACTTGTGGCGGCTGTGTCGCCCTGACGGCAGGCGTCAGCCACCAGTGGCGCAAGCTGCCCCAGCTCGGCCCGCTCCAGGCCGTGGTTATGCACCCGGCTGATCAAGCGGCGCGGCTCGGCCAGGCCGAGAAAGTCAAAGACAATCGGCTGAAGCAGGGTGGGGGGCAAACGGCCATCCTCCGCCCGGACGACGGCCTGCAATGCCCGCAGTCCCACCCACGGGGCGCTGCCGGTGTCATCGGCCAGCGCTCCCCAGCCGCCGCACAGGTGCTGCTCGCCCCGCGCATTGCGCCCCAGGCAGACCGAACCTGTGCCCGCAATCAGCGCCAGACCTGGGCGGCCCGACAGCCCGCCGGTCAGCGCGGCCACGGTGTCATTGGCGACAGTCACGCGGGCCGCACGGGCCACTTCCGGGATGTCGCGCAAAATCGCTTGTATGTCTCGCTTGTCTGCCTCGGTGGACACGCCGCTGAGGCCCAGAAAGAGGCCCGCCACAGGCTCGGCGGCAGGCAGGGGGGCCAGCGCCTGACGCAGCACGTCCTGAAACGCCGCCCGCACCTGTTCACGGGTGTAGTGGTTGCGGTTCGCAGACCCGGCGCGGGCGCTTGCCAGTACCTGCCCATGCGCGTCGGCTAAAATCGCCCGTGTCGCTGTGCCGCCGCCGTCAATGCCAATATAATACTGGTTTTTCATTTCGGGGCGAATGCCTGAATTTCGGAAAGGCCGTCACCATAATCGGTGCTTTTCGAGAAGTCCAGCAGCAGGCTCTTCGACGGGGTTGGAATCGGCAGCTTATCCAGGTCATAAAAGCCAAGAGTGGCTTCGGAATGGGCCACTGGGTCGGCAGCGTCCGGGTGCTGCGCGGGCGCGGTGCGCTGCTCGTAAGCATCTCCTACTACAGGCAGGGGATACGTTCCGACTTTTTGGTAGTCCGCCGGGTTCAGCGAGGACTGCGCTTTGGCGGAAGCGTAAATCGTCACCGTGGCGGGCGTCCGGCCCGTGTAGCTGGGGGCATCGAAGAATCGAAGCCGTCCAATAGGACCGGTGAATCCAGAGAGGCTGACACGCTCGTTTTTGATGTCGCCGAAGACAAACGCTTTGGGTGTGCCGTCCACCAGCCGCGAGCCGGGCAGCGGGGGAGTGAACGTGCTGGACACGGCCACTTTCGTGGCGGGTGTAAAAAGGTTCTTTTCGCCAATCTGCCCCGGCCCAAAGGCGGATGCGGGGGCGGCAGTCAGCGGCGGCGGTGTCTGTCCGGTCAATGCCCCGTACCAGACGCGGGCCATTTTGTCGTAGCCGGGTGTGCCGGGATGAATGCCATCGGGGGACAAGTCAGCGGCAGTTAGCGCGGCGGATTGGTCTGCCAGCAGGATGTTCTGTCCAAGCTTTTTATGCGCGGCGACGATCTGCGGAATGAACAGATTGTAGGCTTTCACCTGCGCTTCTTTGGCCGGGTCCGCCAGCGGCGTGATGGCGGCCAGCACCAGGGTCAGTTTCGGGTTGGTCTGAAACAGCCGTCCGACGAGCGAGTCCAGCCGCTGTGCGGCATCGGCGGCGAAGCCGGTCCCGCCATCGTAGCCCGGCCCGCCGGGGTCGAAGCTCTGGTTGATGTCGTTTGTGCCGAGCATCAGCAGCAGCACATCAGGCTTATCCGCCGCCATGGCCGCCGCGCAACCGGGGTACGTCACGCCGCCGTCGTCTTTACCCGGCTTGTCGGCGGAAATCTGGTCAATCCGAAACCCGCCATAGCCTTCGTGCTGGGGCTGATAGGGGGTAAACGTCTGCTCGGGGTCCGTGCCGTAGTAGTTGAAAGACAGTTCATTGCTGCTGCCGACAAACTGGTACGTGTAGCCGCCCTGGGTCAGCAGTGATTGCAGGGGGCGGCGGAAGTTGCCGTAGCCGCTGCCGGAGCCGCGTGTGATGGAGTCGCCCAGCGCGACAATGCGTAGGGTTGTGCCTTTGGCAAGCAGGGGCGAAGCGGCGGGCGCGTTCTTGACTTCGGCATTCTGGGCACGGGTGGAGCAGCCCGCAAGTAAAGCCAGTGCCAGAGAGGGCAGGAAGCGACGGGGATGGTGTAGGAATGTCATTGGTAGTATCCTCAGCGTAATCAAACACGCAAAACAAAGCGGAAGCGCAGATCGTCGTCCAGCCACATCACATAGTTTGTGCCCCAGACGTTGTTGAACAAATTGACATGAACGCCGCCTTCGCCCGTGGTGCCGGTCATGTCCGGCAGGCGGTTGTCAAAATCCAGCAGCGTCCGGCGGCCCGGCACCAGCAGCGGCGCGTCCAAAGTGTCCAGCGTCAAATGACCGTCCGTGTCATGGTAGGACGCTCCGCGTGTGACGCCGTGCTGACCACGCCCGCCGTTCCGCACGACTGCGCGGGGGTTGACCGCCCGGCCCGCCTTGTCCAGCCGCCAGCCTTCGGGGTCCGGGGCCAGCGGCGAAAACGACAGCCAGAGCGACTCCGGCAGTCGGTTGGCAGCCTTGCCGAACCACTGAAAATCCATCTGCACTTCGGGCGTGTCGTCGGGCAGCGTCAGGGTCATCCAGAGGTGTTCCGGCCAGGCGACATACGGCGCGGCGGTTCCTGCGTTTGGCAGGTGCAGGGTGGTCACAATCCGTGTGCCGTGAGTATCTCGCCCGGTCCAGCTTTCGTGGCGCACGGGAAGCCAGGTCCGGCTTTCGGCGGGGTATTTGTTCAGCCCCACCTTGCCGAAATCCTGCGGCGGCCACCAGTCCTTGATTTTAAGATACTGGCCTAAGAAGCGCGTGTAGTCCGCCGCCGAGAATGTCTGGTAAGCGAATTGGCCCAGCGGGTGCGTCGGTGTGGCCCATTCGCGGCCCGTTTTGCGGTCCTGCAATCTACAAATCGCCCCCGTCGCCGGGTCCAGCGACAGCACGAAATGGGGCGTTGTGACCGTTTCGCCGGGACCGAGCGCCTTCAGCCCGGTTATGCCGGGCGTGTCTGGGGCCAGTTCTGCTTGCCGCGCCCGTGCTTCGGCGGCCAGCTTCGGCGGCAGGGCGGCGACGGCACGGTCATTGTTGGCGCGTTTCTCGGCCCACGTCGATTGTACCTTCTGGAAGTTTGGCTTGCCGCGTGCCGCCTTCAGCTCTGCGGGCGTGTAGACAGTCCAGTCGGCCAGCTCCGTTTTGATGTCGCAGCCCCATGTATGCTCCGGGGCCAGCAGCAGCCAGGACACAAATGCCGTGTCTTCCGTGCCGCCTGCTTTCAGTCTACCCGCAACAATCCATTCCTGCCGCAGACGGCTCAGCTCGCGGTAGTGGCCGATTTTGACGGGGTCACTGCCGCACCCGTACACCCACGAATCGCCGATCTCTTCGGTCACAACTGGCAGGCTGTCCCGGAACGGCTCCAGCGCGGCGGCAACCTCGCTAAGAGTGGCCGCGATGAGTTTTGCCCCCGGAAACTGCCGGGCTAGATCGGCATAAATCGTTTTGATCTCTTCAAGCGTATGGACACCCGTGTTGTCGCCGCGCACATGAACCGAGACGGCAATCTCGCTGCCCGGAACCGCCGCCGTGCCGCCGTAATCCGCCCCGTGGTAGAGCGTAATCACCTCTGCGCCTTCGGGGTCCCGCCACCGAAACAGCGCGGGCACGTCCGGCGGCATCGACGCCGGGTTGACCCCGATGTCGAGCAGCATCACGCCGGAGCGGGCGAGTGGGCCGACCAGCCCGCGTGTGTGCCCCGGCACGTCGGTTAGCTTCGCACCGGTGGTTTTAGTCCCGAACCGCGCATCTAATTCTTTGGAAAAGTTCAGTCCGGCGTCTAAAAGCGACGGGTCCAGCATCTCGGTCTGCCAGTTGAAGGGCAGGGCGTGCCAGGCCAAATCGCCGTCCGCGATGGCCTGCGCCGCCCGCGCCTGCTCTGCTGGAGTCGCCTGCGCCAGATACTGTGCCATCAGCCACGCGCCGACGGTCCACACATAACGCTCCGTTCCGCCCGCCGCTCGCAGGTCAGCGGCCCGCTGCATGGCATCGGGGAAATGATGGTCAAACGAGGTGCGAAGCACCTCCGCCTGCGTGCCGGTGAACCCGAGGTCCAGATGGCACTTGAAGACGACATAGACGGTTTTGATTGGCTTGTCTTGTGGCACGGCCTGTCCCCTGGCACTTTGCCACAGCAGGAGCGCCCCGCCGAGCGCCGCCGTGCTTTGGATAAACGTGCGGCGGCTGATTTCTTGGTCTTGCATGATTTATAAAAGAAGAACGGCCTGTGCCACTGCGGCACAGGCCGTCGTGCAGTGTCTAACAGAGTTTAAATGGGGCTAAACGTCGCGCCGGGTATGGTCCTGCCATCGGAGAAAGTCCCCTGCGTCCCCGCCGCGTAGCCGCCATCTACCTGTGTGCTGGTCGGCTGGCCCGCTGTGTTGCCCGGAGAAACCGCGCTTGGCCGCAACCATTTGACATGGCCGTCCGTGAACGCATAATTTGCGCCATCGGTGTGCAGCCCGCCCGGCTTGTTGTCAAACCCTTTCGCATAATTCGGGTCGTTTTGCACTGCCCCATTCATGTAGCCTGTTTCCAGTGGGGTGGCGGCATTCTCCGTGCCATCCCGATTGGCACGCACTCCAGCAAACGTGAGGCCGTTGCCGCCGCCGGAAACCATCGGACCGTTCGCTTCCTGCGGGTCTGCCAGATTGACTCCACCATCGCCCCGAATCTCGAATAGAAGGATCGTAGACGCCGAGGACTGGAGACCTGACATAGAAGCACCGATCCGGTTGACGCCACCATTGTTGTCGTTGCGGGCGATTTCCATATTCATCGCGTAACTGACGACACCGGGATACGCCGCCGTTCCTGCCGTGGAGTCATCGGGACACTTGTAAACACCAACGCTTTTGACATAAGTGTAGATGTTGCCCGCCCATCCCGCGCCGACTGGAATGGCATTGGCACCAGGATTAAGGGGATAAGTTCCACCGGGGTACTTCTCATCATAATCCTGAGTGTATTGTGTGAATGCCAAGCCAAGCTGCTTG
Source organism: Capsulimonadaceae bacterium (assembly GCA_965277455.1). Lineage (GTDB taxonomy): Bacteria > Armatimonadota > Armatimonadia > Armatimonadales > Capsulimonadaceae > JANXMY01. The sequence continues at coordinate 213,203 of OZ255823.1, forward strand.
AGGTTGGACTGGCAGGAAGCGCGGCGGGCATTCTCGCGGACTTTCTGGAAGACCGGGAACAAAATCGCTGCAAGGATAGCGATAATAGCAATCACGACGAGAAGCTCAATGAGCGTGAAGCCTCTTTTTTGAGCGCTCTTGGTTTTGGGCGTGCCCGAAGGCGTTGATGGGAACATGATGACAGTCCTTCCTGTAGGAGCCTAAGTAAGAGAAATCTAGGTTAGAGAAAAGTGACCGGTCTTGGCGTGGGCCGACTGGCCTGGTGTGAACGTTTCAAACAGCGGCAGGGTGGCCGCGCCCAGCGCGGCGGCATGGTCGGTGGCCTGTGCTCGCAGCAGGCGCGGATGGTGTGCCAGCGCCCGCATCTGCCGCGCCGGAAGGGCGGTTTCCAGACGAGCCAGCAGCCAGTCCAGCAGAGGCGCGGGCAGGCGACCCCCAAAAATCACGGCGCGGGGGTTGATCAGATTTTCCACCGTCACCAGGGCGCGGGTCAGCCGCTCGGCGGCCTGTTCCAGCCAGCCCAGCAGTGCGGCGTCGCCCTCGGCCAGCAGGCGACTCAGTTCGCCGATCCGGCTAATTTGCTGCCCATCCGCTTCCAGCGCGGCGTACAGCGAGGCCAGCGACACATACATCTCCAGGCAGCCTTCACCGCCGCAGCCGCAGGGCAGACCACCCGGCTCTACAGGGATATGCCCCAGCATCGCGGCATTGTCAAAGCCGCCTCGGTACGGCTGTCCGTTTAAAATCAGCCCGCCGCCCAGACCAATGCCAAAGAAAAGATACAGGTAGTCATGCACGTCCCGGCCCTGCCCGAACCAGCGCTCACCCACAGCGGCGGCAGTAGCATCAGTTTCCAGGAACACGGGCCGGTGCAGCGCCTCGGCGAGCTGAGAGCGTAGCGGAACGCCGTTCCAGCCCGGAAAGTTCGGCGGGTTCACCAGACAGCCCGCATCCAGGTCCAGAGGACCTGGCACCGCTAGCCCGACGCCCCACAGCTCCGCTGTTTCCAGTCCGTGATCGTGTGTCAGCGTCTGCACCGTTTCCACCAGCTTGGGCAGTGCCTCGGCGGGCGTGGGAAAACTCCACTCCAGATGCGCGACCTGATGCACAGTTCCGGCCAAATCCAGTAGCACGCCGGTGAGATGGTCCCGGTCCAGATGTAGGCCCACGGCATAGCCGCCACGCGGGTTGATGTCCAGCTCAATCGCGGGCTGACCGCGCCGCCCGCTGCGCCGTCCGCGTGTTTCCAGTGTGCCATAATCCAGCAGCTTGTCCACAATGTTGGAGATGGTCTGCGACGACAGCGCGGTGCGGCTGCTGATGTCTGCACGGGACAGCGGTCCGTAAATCCGCACCGTTTCCAGCACAACCCGCTGATTATGAAAATGCGCGGCTTCAATATTGGTCCCGGAGAGCGTCTGCGGCTTGTCAAACATCTGCGGCTTGTCGCCCGGTATTCGCGGTGTGGTTATTTTTCGCACGGGGCACTCCTGAAATTAAATCAAAATGATTTAATTAACTGGCATATCATATCACAGCATTGCAAGTCTGTCAAGTCTTTGATTTCTAATTGGCACACATTTTTTCAAGTGTGAGATAGATTTTATGTATGCATCTCAAAAACGCCCCTTTGTGGTACAATTCCCACACCCCCGCTAAAACGCCCCAATCCGGCCTGTCTTCTGGCCCAAAACCCATCCCAAAAACAATGTATGTTTTGATTCGTCGTAGAATAAATCATGACATAATCCATCTTAGTTGCTAATTTTTATGTTCACGGGGACTTGCCGAGGTTAAATGTGACTTAGTGAAGGAGCCGACGCAGGCTAGGTTGTCTACGGTGCGGGCACGGCAAAGGGTGGTGGGCGTCGTCCGGTACTGACAGGAAAGAAGGCGAAGACGGTGCTACCCCTTGCTTGAACCATTAGCTTTCGGGACGATTAGCTTCCGCTTCAAGGCACCAAAAGGCGGGCGGAGCCGGACAAAGATCCCTCGGCCCGAACGGCAAACCCGAGACGCTTAAGATCGAAGGTGTTATACTCGATCCCGTCCAGAAGTGCAGTTGGAGAACTTTCATCTGAACGGATGCTCTTGCCAGAGATAAAAGGGTCCGCATCGGAGTATATTAGGCAAGGTAGACGCGACCCGTATATCGTACCTGCTGCTTAGAAACTGTATAGAAAGGCTTGTTTTGTTCCGAAGATGAGGGCATGGAACACCCCGCCTGCTTCCGAAAAGCCTACTCAACGGACCTGACTGATGCCCCAGTGGCAACTTATCGAGCCACTTGTCCCCGCTGCCAAAGCGGGCGTCCCGCAAAACATGAGCGGCGCGAAATTATCAACGCTCTGCTCTACATCACTAAAAACGGCTGCACCTGGCGCAATCTGCCTCACGATCTACCGCCCTGGTCGCTGGTACACTACTATTTCTGGCATTGGAAGCGCGATGGAACCTGGCAAACCGTTCACGATCACCTGCGCGAACAACTGCGCCAGAAACTTGGGCGAGACCCGCAGCCTTCCGCCTCCGTCCTAGACAGCCAGTCTGTCAAGACGACGGAAAACAGAAATCTTAAAAAAGGGGGCCGCGAGGCTACGACGGCAACAAGAAAATCGTCGGTCGCAAGCGCAATTTACTCGTAGATACCGAAGGCTTGATGCTGGGATGCCTGGCTACTCCTGCCAATGTGGGCGACCGCGAGGCCGCCAGAAGTCTGCTGCGCCGCGTCTGGATAACGCTGCCGCGCCTGTCGCACATTTGGGCAGATGGCAACTACGATGGTCCTTTGGTTCAAGAGTTCAAGACGTGCTGGAACGTAAACCTTGAGATCGTGGGCAAGCCCGCCGACCAGATCGGGTTCTCGGTTCTGCCGCGTCGCTGGGTGGTGGAACGCACGTTTTCCTGGCTCGGCAAGCTGCGGCGTCTGTCCAAAGATTATGAAGAGCGCCCTGCTTCGAGCGTGGCCTTCATTCAGATTGCACTGTCCGCGCTAATGCTCAGGCGTTTAGCACCAAAATGACCTTTCTATACAGTCTCTTGGAGTACGCTCCCAGACCGCCGTGCGCGATTATCTGAAATCCGTCAGCTCGCTGAACTGGACGACCACCAGCGCCAAGCGGCTCCTCACCAATGAAGTTTACAAAGGGGTGCTTCAGTTCGGCGACTGGCGCAAGGAAGACGCCTGGCAGCCAATCATTGAGGCCGAGATTTGGCAGACGGTGCAGGAAGCCATCGAAGGCAAAACGAAGCGTGCTGCGCGGACGGAGACAGTCGATGACTATACCTACTACCTGCGCGGGCGTGTTGTCTGCCCCCACTGCGGCTGCGGTTTTACCCAAGTCAGTCACCACGGCAAAACGACGCGGGTCCACTACTACGTTTGCCAGAAGGCCAACCGGCGCGAGAACTGCCCCGTCGGGCGCGTCAATGCCGACCGTTTGCACTTTACCGTACTGGATTATATGCGCCATGCCGCGACCCATTGGACTGTCATGCGAAAGCTGATTTCCGAGTCGGGCGGGTGGGGGAATGCCGACGACGCGCAGAAAGCCTTACGCGGCCAGCTCGGCAAACAAAAGCAAATGCTGGAAATGCGGATCGTCAACTACGTTAAAGCCATTGGTGACGGCAAGATCAGCAGTGCGCTGATGGCCGCATTGGACAAAGCCGAAGCCGAAAAAGAAGCCGTCTGCGCTCAAATCGAACAAGCCGACCAGGCCATCAGCGAAGCGACAATCAAGCGCCCAACGACCGGGCAGGTTCAAGAGTCATGGACCGAAGTGCTGCGTGTGTGGGAAGTGCTGACGGAGGAAGAACGCGCCGACCTGTTAGGCAGCGTGGTTCAAGTGGTAGAGATGACACAAAAAGAGAGTGTGACACTGGAATTGCTTCCCATGCCACACTCTGCAATTTCGTACTCTAACGGGTTTGCGTTAAAGTCTCAAATGGGAGCGGGAGGGTCGCTTAACGCAAACCCCTTCGCCGGATTTTCACCCTTGCGTGACACTACCCCGTTGCAGCACGTCCCCAAAACGCGCACCCTGTCTGCCGCTTCGCCCCCCTAATCCACCCGGCCTCGTGCCGAACCTAGAGGCTCACTCTAGGTTCGGCGCTCCCTTCCGCCCGTCAGACCCACCCTGCTGACTGCTCCTCATACCCTGGCAGGATCGCCGCCCGCGCCCGCTGGAACTGCTTGAGAAGCTGCCCCCGCGTCATCAGCTCGCCCCGCTCCTCTTGCCACTGCCGCGCCAGCCGCTCCCAGGCAAACGCTTCGCCCGGCGGCGTGTGCGACAGCACAAACTGAAGCGCGTCGGCCTGCTTCTCGCTCGGCGAATAACTGGCTGTGCCCTTGCGATATTCTCGCCAGGCGTCGGCCAGCACTTCCGGCGTGACCCACGGCTGAACCGTGAGTGAAAGGGGACCTTGCGCGGAAAACGCCTTGTTCCTGCGCTTGGAAATTACTTCATCCGGGCCGTCTACTCTCTCTACCCGGATGCTGTTGGAGAAAATCTCTATCGCAGGCTGAGGCGGAAATCGGCCCGTTAGAAAAGCCTCCAGCATATCCCAAATGCTGACGCCATAAAAGCTGCACAAAAACTCGGCCATGCTGATCATCTCGCTCATGACACTCGCATAGTATCCTTCAACATACCACTCTTCTCCCTGAAAGAAGGGAGCAGGCTGGACGGAAATATGAATTTCACGATCTCTCCCATCTTCGACGGTATATGGCCTCGGCAGTGTGTAACGGCAACCTACAAAGTGAGCCTGAGATTCATTTAGGTTCAACACCAGGCGCTTCACACGCTCCCCAGATACATGAGGCGGGGGCAAATTGATCTCGACACAATAATTTCCGACCTCGTCATAGAGCGTATTTACCGGGGGTATTGACTGACCCGTTTTCGGGTCCGTCATCAGCATTTCCACAAAGTGCATCGTCCCCTTGTCCTTCAGATATTTCGAGAGTATCCGTCCGGTTGTTCTGGCAGGACACAATCCAAGCTTCTGATAATCCTCATCCCCCAAAACTTTTGGCAAAGGCGATGTTAAAAATTTCCAGGCTTCTTCTCGTGTGAGATACTCCCCGCCGCATATCACTCGAAAATAGTATTCCGCATAGCCATCGTTCTGCCAATACCAGGTGAGATAGTCAGCCAGGGCGCGGCCACCGGAGTCCTGTCGAACGACATTGGGAAGCGAACTCTGACTGCCCCTGTTGCCTGCCGCTCGTTCCGGGGAGAGTTCTTGATTGTGATGCGTGGCAAGCATGGGGCGTCGAACATGCGCGGGAAGTTCTAACTGGCTGGAAGCTTTCCGCAGTGCCCTTGCCAGAGCCTCCATCTGTTCCTCCATCTCGGCAGAGGCATAATCCCAATCGCCGGTGAAGCCGTCTCTCTGGGCGTGCTGAACCACTCTCTCAAGCGTTTGTTGCACAGTCCCATTTTCCCACAGGAGCGTGGACACATCCTCCGCACCGCCATACCGCCGTCGCCGGTTCATTTCCTTACGAATTGACAGCGTCACGTCTTCAGCCTTCATTGATCACTCCGTTGCTTTTTCTTGCTGGATATTTTGCAGGTTCAATTTGTCAACGTCATAATTATACCTGAATGTACCAGCCACTGCCCCTAAGTGTCTGGAAGCTCTGCCAGTTTTAGAAAGGAGAAAATATGAACGAGGAACGACTGTTGAAACTGCCCGAAGTGGCGGCCCGGCTGGCCGTCTCCCGGACGGCCATTTACCGAATGATGGCACGCGGCGAATTGCAGCCGGTCCATATCGGCGGGGCGCTGCGCTTTCCGGCGTCCACCATCGACCGGCTGATCGAGACACTGAAAGGAGACACCCATGTCCAAGCCGCCTGAGCTGCTGCGCTGTACGGAACGAGTTCGCCTGCTGCCCACCGACGCCGTTCACCCTGGCTGGATACGCGCCACCTCTATCCTGCTGCGCGGGATGCAGCGCCTGCACGAACGGGAGCAGGCCCAGGCCGGGGAGCCGTCCGCTCAGGAGCTGCCCCTATGACTGAGCTTAATTGCTACAATAGTTTTTTCAGCCCACACATGACAAAAGCGCCCCGGTGGAACGAGGCGCTTCGTCACTCACGCAGCACAGGGCCGGTAAGAGATGCACTCAAGAGTATACCCGATCTACGGCGGCTCTTGTCCCTCCGGCCCTTTCTCCCGAAAGGACACACGCCCTTGAAGCACGCTCCTAAACCCATCGTCGGCACCCCCGGCCCGCGCAATGACTTCGGCCCCCGCGAGGTCCTCGCCATCGCCGCCGCCCTGCAAGCCCGCGACCGTGCCCGCCTGACCCGCCTCACTGCGGCGGGGAGGCTCCGCAAATGGGGGAACCTCTGAATGACCAATACCCTCACCGCCGCCTGCGAAGCCCTTGCCGCCGGGTTCAGCCTTCTGCCGATCAAGACCGACGGCTCCAAAGCGCCCGCGATCCCCACCTGGAAGCACTTGCAGCAGCAGCCGCCCACCGACGCCCAGCTTCAGCAGTGGTTCGGCGGACGCACCCCGCACGGCCTCGGCCTTATCCACGGCGCGGTCTCCGGCCACTCCGAGGCCCTGGACTTCGATGAGCCGGGCCTGTATGCCCAGTTCGCCCACCTCTGCACCGCGCAGGGGTGGGGGGACCTCGTGGAGCGCCTGCCCCTGGTCGAGACGCCTTCCGGCGGGCATCACTTGCTGTATCGCTGCGAAGAGCCGGTGGCAGGCAATACCAAGCTGGCTGAGACCCCGGACCGGCAGACCCGCATCGAAACACGCGGCGAAGGCGGCTACACCGTCGCCCCCGGCTCCCCTGCCGCCTGCCATGCGGCGGGCCTGCCCTACCAGTTCACCCGTGGCAGCCTGTCCGCCGTCCCAATCCTGACACCCGCCGAGCGGTTCGCCCTGCACGACCTCGCCCGCGTCTTCCATGAGTATGCCGACCTGCGCCACTTAGCCCCGGAGCCACGCCCGACTCCCCACGCAGGCACACGCCCCGGCGACGACTTCAACACACGCGGCGACTACGCCGCCCTGCTGGAAACCCACGGCTGGCAGCAGGTTGGCAGCCAGGGAGATAAAACCCTGTGGCAGCGGCCCGGCAAGACGGGGAGGGGACTGTCCGCGACCAGCAACCACGCCAGCTCCGGCCTGCTCTACGTGTTCAGCGCCAATGCCGCCCCCTTCGAGCCGCAGCGGGCCTATTCCCCCTTCGCCGTCTACACCCTTCTAGAACACGGCGGCGACTTCCCCGCCGCCGCCCGCGCCCTCAGCACCCAGGGCTACGGCACACCCGCCCCAGAGCGCACCCCGGCCCTGCTGCCGCCGCCTCTTAGCCCTCCCGCCCCGCCGCCCCCTCGGCAGAAGCCCCTCGCCGACCGGATCGTGGACCTCGCCGATGTCCAAGCGCCGGGCGAGCTGCCCCTGCTGTTCGGTCAGTACCTCCTCAAAGGCCATGCCCACTGGCTGACCGGACAGACCGGCCTCGGCAAGTCCACCGTCCTGTTCAACCTTACCACCGCCCTCGCTGAAGGCCGCAGCCTGTGGGGCATCGACTGCCCGCCGACCCGCATTCTCTATGTGGACATGGAAAGCGGCGATGTCGGACGCGCTCACAAGATCGAACGGCTTTACCAGGGCGCTCCCCGCGTGCGCGGCCAGCTCTTCTTCCTGCGCGAACCCGTCAAGCTGCCCGAGGAGCTGCCGGAGCTGCTGGCCTACGTGGGAGCTAAGGGCATCGGCCTGGTGGTCTTTGACACCGCCCGCCGCTGCTTCTCGGTGCGCGATGAAAACGACAACGCCGAAGTCTACAACCGCGTCATCCCCATCCTGGATGCCCTCAAACAGCGCGGCGTCGCCTCCTTGACCCTGGGCCACCCCTCCAAGAACGGCAACGGCAGCGCCCGTGGGGCCGGGGCGCAGGAGGACGCCGGGGATGTGAACCTGTCCCTGACCATGCACCGGGGCGAGATCAACGACAGCGACGGCGTGATCGCCCTGCGCGTGACCAAGAACCGCCTGCTGGGCCTGGGCGTCCCGCCCTTGTACCTGCGCCGCGTCGGCGACGACCAGTTTGAGCGGGCCGAAGCGGGCGACGGCGTCCCGCTCCCCGAACCGGCCTCCAAGCGCGACCTCTGCAAAGCCGCCCTGCTGGACTATCTGGAAACCCGCCCCCAGGGCCACGCCTCCCACGGCGAGATCATCGCCGCCCTGAAGCAGCAAGGCCACAGCGAAGCCACCGCCCGCCGCGCCAAAGACGCGCTGGTCCTAGACGGCGACCTCCTCCGCGCCGCCACCGGCGGCTACTGCCTCCCCGATCATTTTGCCTAACACGGGGAAACGGGGCAGGGGACTTCTGCTCATGCTCACCCAAACTATAGTACCTGGGTGAGCATGAACACAAAGAAATGATAAATTTATGCGATTATTGACTCAATGGTTGACTTTAATGTCTATCAAGCTGTACAATGTTTATCAAGGTAATCACATGGCAGGATGGACTTCGCGGGAATTAGCACGACAGACAAAGCGACCGGCAGCTACTGTGGCATCTTGGGTATCCAGTGGTCTCATTACCCCGGATCACTTCGGACGCGGCAGAGGTGGGCATGTCATTGGCATTGCTGGGCTGTTTGAGCTGCTGGCTGTTGTCGAGCTAAAAGATGCTGGTTTCTCGACACAGGCTATTCGCCGTGCCGTCGAGAATTTGCGGGAACTGTCCGGCCATGATCGTCCGCTGTCCCAACTCACCATTGTTGTGGATGGATCAGATATTCTTTGGAAAGATGGTCATGAGCTTTCCGATATAACGATCAGTACCCTCCAAACACCGGGCCAGCGACTTATGGTGTTTCCTGTTGGTGAACGTCATACTGAACTGCTTCATCAATTAGAAGCCGCCAATCCTCCCGCAAGTTTTGCCGCTCAGAGCATTGCAGAACAGGAGCCAAACTATGTCTCTTGATGACGCACAAATAACATTCGGCTGGCCGAGCAAAGATGAAATACTTAATCCACAAGGCATCGGCGCGGCCATTTATGCACAACAAGCACAGGAAAAAATCGGCAGCGCAATTGGGCGTCGGCCTGATGGAGCAGGTGTACGGGTCGGTGTTCTTGCATCCGATCCTGATGCCACCGCAGCTCCACTTGCCATTGTCTGTGATTTTCCTAAAAAGGTTTCCGATGCGACTCTTTTAGAGGCCCAAAAGCTCGCTTGGAATTTCAGCCGCTCCCTGCTTCTCATCACTGTTGAGCCGCATATTATCCGAAAGTGGACATGCTGTGAGCCGCCTGCTATGCCTGCGTCGGATGACTTATTCTCTTTGCCTGCCCCTACACCTGAAGTCGGCAAAGCAATCTACTTCAGCCCTGTCATTGACGCGATCCGGTCTGCGTCTGAACAGGCGACCATCTCACTTCACTGGGTTGATCTCCTGACGGGCGCGTTCTTCCAACAGTATGAAGACCGCTTCAAGCCGGAAAAGCGTGCTGATCAACTGTTGCTCAGTAACCTTAAAGTGCTGCGTCAAAAATTGCTGGCACTTCAACTCAACGAAGACATCTGCCATGATCTTCTCGCTAGGGTAATCTTCATTCAATTTCTCTTTGACCGAAAAGATACTGAGGGTAAGGCTGCTCTGAGCAAAGAGGAATTATTACGCCTCCATGAAGAGCGTATTCTGGCAAATGTGCATAGTGACTTTAGCGGATTGCTGGGTGATTATGAAGACACCTACGCTCTTTTTCGGTGGCTGAACAGTAAATTCAACGGAGACTTGTTCCCAGGCAAGGGGGCCGCAGACGAGCAAGATGCGGCTTGGGAGCAGGAAAAATCTCAGGTGAAACCTGAGCATTTGAACTTGCTTGCTCGCTTTGTGAGTGGGAACGAGCAAATGTCAAAGGGGCAAATGTCCCTTTGGCCGTCTTATGCGTTTGATGCCATCCCCCTAGATGTAATCAGCACCATCTACGAACAGTTTGTCAAGAAGGACTCCGTGACTGGGGTACATTACACGCCCTCGCACGTTGTTGATCTGATGCTTGACTTGGTGCTGCCCTGGGAGGGCCACGATTGGAACCTCAAGGTCTTAGACCCATCCTGTGGATCAGGTGTCTTCTTAGTCAAAGCGTTCCAGCGGCTTGTGTATCGCTGGAAACAAGCGCATCGAGGCCACCTAATCAGCGGTGCCGTTCTAACCCAGTTTCTTGAGCAAAACTTGTTCGGCGTAGACTTAGATGCTCACGCCGTCCGTGTTGCCTCGTTTAGCCTTTACCTTGCAATGTGTGATGAGATAGACCCACGCGATTACTGGAAAGAAGTGCATTTCCCTATCATGCGTGGACGCCGTCTTATTGCTACAGACTTCTTCAATGAAGAATGCGAAGGCTTCCGTACTTCGGACGGAGCGATGTATGATCTCGTAGTTGGCAATCCTCCTTGGGGGAAAAACACTGACACGGAGGCATCACAGGAATGGGCCTCAAAACATAAGTGGCCTGTATCGTACAAAGATATTGGTCCTTTGTTTCTTGCTAAAGCAATAGCTTTGACAAAATCAGGTGGTTATGTTGGCCTTATACAACCAAGTACGATACTGTATAAGCTGGCGTCTAGAGCCAAAAGCTTCCGTGAAAAGCTGTTCCAAACAGCCCAAGTCGAAGAAGTCGTCAATTTTGCCGCATTACGCTCTTTCCTTTTTCAGAATGCTACTATGCCTGCGTGTGCCTTCATAATACGCAACAGTCCGCCCACGGGAGAAGCCTTTTGGTACTCTTGTCCTAAACCGCTTCGTAGCCAAGAAGACGAATATAGGATCATAATTGAGACACAAGACATTCATCAGGTTTTCCCGGACGAAGTGGAGAAAACACCCTGGCTGTGGTCAACTCTTCTCTGGGGGGGGCGGCGTGATCTTGTCTTCATTAACAACCTGAAACGATTTACCAGTTTTGCTGATCTCGAAGCTAAGGAAACACTGTGGGTCCGCGAGGGAATTATTAGGGGAGATCAACAAAAAAGCGCGTCAGAGATTTTAGGGAAGCCGCTTTTAGAGGCTCAGGATTTGTCAGGACAACAACATCTTTTTATCGAAGCGGATACTTTACAGAAAAACACCAACCCGCAAGTGCATTCGCGTAACTCTACAGACTTTAAAGCATTTGAGTTGCCGCAAGCCATCATTCAGCAAAGCTTTATCAAGAAAAATGGGCGGTTTAGGGCAGCATTAGTCGAATCGACTGACCAGACAGGCGGTATTCTTTGCTCTCAGAGCTATTTGAGCCTTCATACTGAGGAGAAGGATCAACTCTACCTTGAAGCAGCTTGCCTGACTTACAACAGCATTATTGCAGTTTATTACCTGCTTCTTACCAGCGGACGTTTTGCGATGGATCGTGGCGAACCGGAGGCGGAAGCGTTCCGAAGCGTCCCTTTACCGCGTCTAAATGCAGGCTTAATGTCGGGATTGACGACAGTTGAAGAGGTGGATCAGCGTGTGCATGAGGCATTCGGCATTAAAGAAGCTGAGTGGTTGCTTGTTCAAGATTTGGCAGAGTACACATTGCCAGATTATAGGCAGGGGAACAGCGCCCCAGGCCGCCTAGCAACCCAAAGAAGCGCCTCTGTGAATGGATCAGTGCAACAGGAGCCAGAATTGGAGAGCTACTGCAATACTTTTCGCCGAGTCCTTCAAGCCGCTTATGGAAAAGATAAAGCCGTTGGTGCAGTCATCTTCAGCGAACCCATATCTACCGCGAAACTCCCTGTTCGGATGATTTCGATCTATCTGAATGTGTCGGATCGCAGCACGGTTGAAATCGAAGCGATGGGGGCGGGAGTATTGCAGAAACGCTTAACAGCCCTTTATAAGGCAATGCTGTCCACAGAAGACAACAAACGTAGCTTCTATCAGCGTTGCGCCCGAACATACGATAGTGTTCAAACTTCTTCAGGTGAAAGTGGCATTCTTATCAACCTGATTAAGCCAGATCAAGTTCGTTATTGGACACGCTCTATGGCTCTGCGGGATGCGGACGATGTGGTTGCTGATTTATTTACATGGAATATGAGTTCTCCAAATCTGGACAGAAAGCGGGAAGTCGCTTTTGTCTAGAAGACCAACAATCCTCGAACAACTCCATCACAACAGCAAAACGCCAGGAGTTGACGCAATTGTTAGGAGGTGGAACAACGATTTTGTAAATCAACTCCTTGACCTTGTTTGGGAGGCATATGATGGTCTTTACAAAACAACATGGTCAGAAATCTCATGGGATGAGGATTATGAGCAGATGGAAAGATCACTTACTCAGCTACTACAGCCTAAAATCGCGGATTTATTAGACAGCCATTCTCCCTATTATACACTGCATGGTGCCTGCGAGATGGAGACACGTAAGGGAGGTGGCGGAAGACCACGCGAATATGACATTGCCTTTGTTTTGAGAGCAGACGAACGAATTATGTGGTCAATAGAGGCAAAAGTCGTAAAGTCAGACAGCGACACCAATGAAAACTTTAGTGATTATATAGATACCGTTAAAGATCGATATCTGACTTGCGACTATGCTCCTTTCTCAAGCAGCGGAGCTATGCTTAGCTACCTCAAATCAGGGGACCCTGAGAATGTCACGAAGCATATTGCCGAGCGGCTAGGCGCTGCTCTGACTTCTTACGACAAGTTTCCGTTGCGATGCCACAAGACTTCTGATCATATTCGTGTTGTACCGGCTGGCAAAGATTACCCATCAGAGTTCCGGCTGCATCATTTGATTATGCTTTTGTAGAAGGCTGATACATTTACCCCGCCACCCCCGTCCGCGCCGGAAGCCCCAAATACTCCCGTATCCACGGCTCCTCCGGCGCGATCACATTCCCAGACACCAGCCCCGTGATCAGCGACCCCGCCGCCGCAAGCTGCCCGTCATCAATCGTCCCCAGCGTAAACCGAGGACACGCCACTCCCGGCCCAAAGTTGTACCCCACTAGCCGCCGCACCACCTGCTCCGTCATCACGCCTTCTTCCAAGTCCCGCTGCAGCTTCCGCAAATAGAACCGCAGAATGTTCAGATGCACCGCCCCCAGCGCATACGATGCCTGCCCCCCCGTGTTGTCACTCGTCAGCGTCTGCCCCAGAATACTCTTCGCCATCGCCCGGTCCAGATACTCCACCAGGTCCCCAAACCCCGCGCCCCCCGCCCGCGCCGTCTCCAAAAGCTTCAGCTCCATGTCCGACGGCAGCACCAAAGCACTCTCATTATGCACCTGCGCCACCACCGACAAAAGCTCCCGCTGCTGGTCCCGCCCGTACCCCTGCCGCGCATCATACGTCCCCACCACCGTCGGCATCCCGAACTTCTCCAGGTACTTCGCCCACCACACCAGCACCTGCTGCTTCATCCGCCAGCTCTGCCACGCCCCCCGCAAATCCGACTGCCCCAGCGGGTTCTCATACGCGGGCATGTATGCATAGACCAGAAACTTCCGCACATCATACGCCGCCCCGCCGACGCCTTTCAGCCCCATCAGGTTGTAAAACCGGTCCGTCTCAAACGTAAAGTCCCCAGGGTCCTTCGCCTTCAAGGACGACAGCCCGACCATCCCCGCCCACGCCCCCCGCTCGATCACCTTCCAGTTGATCTCCGCCAGCGACACCCCCAGCGCCAGCGCATCCAGCACGTCATACAAATCATCGAGCAGCGCCCCGCTCATATCCGTCAGCGTCCACCGCACAAACTCCGCCACCTTCTTATCCTGCCGACTGTCCGACGCCGCATGCACTTCCCACCCCCGCGACAGCACCGCAAACTTCTTGGTGGACAGACACGCCTTCACCTGCGGGTCCTGCTGCATCCGCCGATACGCCGAGTACCCCCCCGGCCCCGCCTCCTCCCCCAACGAAAGCGACAACGCCCCCAGCACACCAGACCCTGAAAGAGACGCCCCCGGCACCGCCGCCCGCTCCCCCAAATCCGGCTTCTTCTCCGCTCCGCGCATCCACTTTGGCAGCTTCACCACACCCGCCCTCCTCTCACTGCGTTATCGCCCCTTGCAGTCCCCAACAGCCCCTCGCGTCTGTGTATTGTCCCATCCCGCCCCACAGCCCCCGATTTGCCCTCTTTCCAAAAGCCCTCCCCTAACAGGGGAGGGAGCAGATACGAAGTAATGCCGAAGGCATAGGCACGAGCGGGAGGGGTTCCTACTCCTCAATCACACAGCATCAGATACACCAGCACCACGCCCCCCTGCCGGAACGCCTGCACCTTCCGCACCGTCCACAGCCGCCCGTTCCGCGTGAAGATGTCCCCTTCCAGCGGCGCATCCCCGGTCCCTTCGAGCCACCCCATCAGCGCGGGCTTAGTCAGCCCCACCGCCTCATTGGCATCAAAATACACGCTGGTCGTCCCGTTGTCCATCGGCGCAAAGAACCCCCGCCGCCCCGAACCGTCCCCGGCCCGTTCCAGCGTGAACCCCTCGGCAGACCCCGCAAACAGCGTTGCCAGACGCCGCCCATACGCCACGGCTTTAGAGTTAGCATCGGCCATCGGTGAAGCCCTCTCTGTCATTCTGCCAGTTCAGCCCCACACACCCAGGCCGATCAAAGACCGACCCGGTCACCGGCCCCGACGACGCGCCCACCACTTTTGTAGACCCGTCCGGCACATCCCCGACCGCATCCAGCACCACGCGGCGACCGCCTCGCACAAACGGTTCCAGCCGCTTTGCCCCCTGGGCCGAAAGCCGCGCCGCCACCTGGGCCAGATTATCCGTGCGCGACGCCGTCACATGCAGCCCCCCGACCACGAAGTCATCCGTGTACCCCGGCGACCGCGTGAGCTGCTCCAAGTACGTCCCCGCCAGCCGCTCCGCCACTCCCAGCGTCAGCACCGCCCCCAGCCCGGCATCCCCCGCCGCCGCCGCCAGCACCGCCGGGTCCATTCCATACTCCCACACCGCCTGCTCCGCCGCCAGCACCGCGCCCAGCGCCGCATCCTGCGAGGTATCCCCCGCCGCAATCCCCACCAGCCGCTTCAAGTCCGCCACCGCAATAGTCAGCACCAGCGCCATGCCTACTCCTCAGCCCCGGAGGGGCTTGGTAAACTTTTAGCCCGGCCATTCATGGCCGGGCCTCCCGTCCTACTCCCCATTCACCCCATACGCCGCCCGCCAGTCCCCGAAGCCCACGTTGTACCGCGCCCGAACGCCATAATAAAACACGTCCCGCATGAACCCCGTCTCGCTGTTCTGCTCCAACGCGCTGAACTCAAAGTCCTTCCGCATCTGCAAAATGATCGCCTTCACCACCCGCTTGGTATCCAGCAGATACCAGTTTGCGGACGACGCTAGAAATGGCGAGGTCACCAGCATCAGCATCCCCCGCAGCGGGTTCGCCGACAAATCCTGCGCCGCCTGCGTCACCGGGTCCGGGAAGTACGCCGACGTCAGCAGCTTCGACGCCTCCCAGTACAGCTCCGGCGGAACCACCAGCGTGTCCGGCATGACCCCCATCGGACGCCCCTGGTCATCGGTGAACCGCATCATCGCCGTAATCGCATCCTGCAAAGACGACGCACTCAGTGCCCCGCCCCCGGCATTGCTCTGGACGCGCCCCTGATCGTGCTGCCCAAAGAACGGCTGCCCGTCGTAGCACAGCGCCGTAAACCCCGCCCCCAGCAGCCCGTAGGTGATCGCGTCCAAATGCGTGTTGGCCGTGGACGCCATCTGCCGCACCCGCATGGCGATCTGCCCGTACTGGTCATCTTCCATGGCCGCCCGGTCAATAGACACCGTGCTTTCCCAGGTCTTGTTCTTGATAAAGTAGTCATACTCGCGGAAGTCCGCGACCTTGCGCTCATCCAGAAACTCCGTGATCCCCGGCAGCGCCCCTAGCCAGGCGTAATGCTCGCTGTCCTTGTCGCTGGGGATTTTGGTAGAAATCTTGTCCCACAGATGCGCCTGCTCATTGTAGGTATTGAAAAACGCCGTCTTCAGCCCCGCCAGCAGCAGGCCCGAAATATCTCCCGAAGTCACCGCCATAGCATTCTCTCTTTCTCAGCCCCGCCGGGGCCACTCTTTTCCTCATCCTCCCTTTAGGGAGGACCCTGCGAAGCAAGGTGGTAGGTCTCCTAACCCTTCCCGTTTCGGGAGGGGTGGCAAGCTCGCTTGCCGGGGTAGGTTCTGGTTCCCCCAGAATTGGGGGCTAGGGGGCGATCCCCAAACCCTCCCCTAACAGGGGAGGGAGCGAGGAACGAGCGGGAGGGGTCCAACTCCCCCATTATTGGGGGCCGGGGGGTCCTACTTGCTCCCTCGCAGCGTCGCCATCACATCCTCCGGTTTGACCCCCAGCGACTTCTCCAGGAACGCCCGCTGAGAAGCATCCAGCACAACCTCTTCCGCCCCGCCGTCCGCCGACCCCGCCGAGCCTGGGGCCATCTCCGACAGCACCACCACGGCAGGCTGCGCGTCGAGGTACGCCGCAAAGGCCGCAGAGACGGCCTGAGCGCCCCCATCGGCCAGCGTGACGGTGTTTCCATCCCCCGCCGACAGCAGCACCCGCGCCGACGCTTCCGTGGCAGGCACAATCTTCCCCGCCCGCTTCAGCCCCGCAATCTGGGCCTCCACCCGCTGCTGCACGACCTCTGCCCGTAGGCGCACCAATTCAGCCGCGTCATCTTCGGACAACAGCACCGCCGCTGCCACACGCGGCTTCAGCACCAGCGACAGTTCCGCCAATGCGAGGGGCGCACGGCTGAGGCCACACGACAGCCCCTTGCACCCCCGCGTCCGCACCAGCCCGGCCACGTCCGCCGAGAGCGCGATCTTGCCCAGCAACCGCTTCCCGTCCCGCCAGATACGCTGCACCGTGCCCAGGTCCCCCAGCGGCGTGTCGATATGCTCCAGCTTCAAGGGGACCGGCTCCGTGAAGCGCGACACAATCCCGTCCAAATCCCCCTCAGACAGCGTCAGCCCTTTGTCCGGCAGGTCGCAGCACTCCAAAAGCACCGCGTCCCGCTCGGTCTCCCCCTCAGACAGCACCAGTTCAGTGCCCGGCGCAGCCACCACGGCCAGCGCCACCGCCCCCGCGCTGAGACAAATCCTCCCATTCCCAATGGCGACATTCATTGCACCCCCCGATCAATCCGCACCCGCACCGTGCCGCTGTCCAAAAGCTCCGCCACATACCCCGCCGCGACATTGTTGGTCGTCGCCGCCGTCGAGACCGTCCCGCTGTCCACCACCAGCGCCAGCTTGCCGACATCCGCCTGCACCGCCCCGGCCTTCGGGTACACAAAGCTGCCCGTCTTTTCCACGCGCACCAGCTTCGCCCCCGCCGCCCCGCCGGTGTTGAGCATCGTTTCGTGAGCTACCCCCACAAACGGCATTCCTGCCGTGTCCGCCGCCGGGACCGCAAAGCCCCCCGACAGCCCCACCAGCCCGCCCTTGAACACATTGACATTGGCCGCCACGGGGTAGGCCACCAACTCACCATCCTTCCGATGCGCGTCATACGAGATCGCTAAAGCCGTCATCGCCGCCTCCTTCTTCCGCAAAGAGCCTAACAAACATTCATAAAGATTATAGCATATATCTTATACTTATTATTAGATTTGTTAATGTTTAGCCCGGAAATTATCATCCGGTCATCCCTGGCTGGTAGAATTGCCTTGACGCTGGCGGGCGTTTCCGATATAATAGAGATGCACACGGATTTTGTGCGCCTCTGACCCGTTCCACGCTCCAATCCCGGATTGCCCCATGCCAACCCAACCCACGCTGCCTTATACAACCGCCTCCGGCCTGCGCGACAATCACCACCGAGGCTCTGTCGGCGGCTTTTTAGCGGACAATATCCATCCTGGCACTCGGCTTTCCGTCGTGTCTGCCTACTTCACCATTTATGCGTTTCAGGCCCTGGAATGTGAGCTGAACGGCATTCACAGCCTGCGGTTCTTGTTCGGCGAGCCGCGCTTCCTGCGCTCCCTGGACCCGGAGAAGACCGATAAGAAAAGCTTCCAGATCGAAGACAGCGGGCTGACCCTGGGGCAGCGCCTGGAACAGCGGCGGGCCGCACGGGAGTGTGCCGCCTGGATCAAAGACAAAGTGGAAATCCGGTCTGTGCAGCAGAGCAATCTGCTTCACGGCAAAATGTATCACCTGGCCCATGCTGGGGTTGAGAAGGCCATTCTAGGCAGCTCTAACTTCACCGTCCGGGGGCTGGGGCTGGGCACGCAAAACAACATCGAGCTGAACCTGGAGCTGGACAGCAGCCGGGACATGGCCGATCTCAAAGTCTGGTTTGAGGAGCTGTGGAACGACGGCACCCTGGTCGCCAATGTCAAGGACGAGGTGCTGCTCTATCTGAGGCAGCTTTATACCAACCCTTCCCCGCAGTTCGTGTACTATAAGACTCTGTTTCATGTCTTTGAGAAGGAGCTAACCCGCGCCGCTCCCAACTCACTGCTTCAGGAAAAGACCGGCTTCCTGGAAAGCGACATCTGGAATGCTCTCTTTGAGTTTCAGAAGGATGGCGCAAAGGGCGCGATCAACAAGATACTCACGCATAACGGCTGCATTCTGGCCGACAGCGTTGGCCTGGGCAAGACCTATGAGGCCCTGGCCGTCATCCGCTTTTTTGAGCTTCGCAATGCCCGCGTGCTGGTGCTTTGCCCCAAGAAGTTGACGGACAACTGGACGGTCTATCAGGCCCAGAACAACAGCCGACTGAACCCGTTTCTCCGAGACCGTTTCGGGTTTACGGTACTCTCCCACTCAGACTTGAGCCGCGAAAAAGGCACGTCCAACGGGGTAGACCTCGAAACGCTCAACTGGGCCAACTATGACCTCGTGGTCATTGATGAGTCCCATAACTTCCGCAACAACACGCGGGGGCGGCGCGATGAGAACGATCAGGTGATCGCCAAAAGCCGCTACGAGCGCCTGATGGAAGACATTGTTCAGAAGGGTGTCCAGACAAAAGTGCTGCTCCTTTCGGCCACGCCGGTCAACAACGACCTCAAAGACCTGCGGAACCAAATTGCCCTGCTGACCGGCGACAATGACGCCGCCTTTGCGACAGACCTGCACGTTGCCAGCGTCAAAACTACGCTCACCACCGCCCAGCGCAGCTTTCTGGAATGGGCCAAGTCCAAAGAGCGAAAAACTAGCACCCTGCTGGAAAGCCTCAGCGCCTCGTTCTTTACCATTCTGGATGAGCTGACCATCGCCCGGTCCCGCAAGCATATCGTGAAATACTACAGCGAAAGCCTGAAAGAAATCGGCGCGTTCCCGGAGCGCGAAAAGCCGCTGTCCGTGTTCGCCAAGATTGACCTTGAAGATGGCTTCCCGACCTATGACCAGCTCAATGACCAGATCACGCAGTACCGGCTGTCTCTGTTCAATCCCACCCAGTACGTCAAGCCGGAGTTCCGAGGACGCTATTCGGAGGAAAAAACAGCCAACTTCAGCCAGGAAAACCGTGAGCATTACCTGATCGGCATGATGAAAGTCAACTTCCTGAAACGCCTGGAAAGCTCGGTCAACTCGTTCGGCATCTCGATGGACCGCACGATCAAGAAAATCGAAGCCCTGCAAGCAAAGCTGCGCGACTTCCAAACCGGCGATGCCGCCGAATGGGACCTGGAGCGGGAGGGGTTCGACGGGCGCGAGGAAGCCGAGGACGACGACCTGCGCGATGCGCTGGAAGTCGGCGCACGCATGCGCTTCCAGCTTGCCCACCTGGATACCACTAAGTGGCTGCATGACCTGGAACAAGACCGCCAGAAGCTCTCCCACCTGTACACGCAGGCCACCCAGGTCGGCCCGGAGCGTGATGCCAAGCTGGCTGACTTGAAGCAAATCATTCGGGAAAAGATTGCGGAGGGCCGGACCAATACCGAGGGGCAGGTCAACAAAAAGGTGCTGGTCTTTACCGCCTTCGCCGACACTGCCGCCTATCTCTACGGGGCGCTGCACGGCTGGGCCAAATCTGAGTTGGGCCTAGAAACGGCCCTGGTCGTCGGCGGGACCAGCGGCAGCAAAACGACCTTCGGCCACGCCGGGTTCAGCCAGATACTCGCCAACTTCTCGCCTCGCGCCAAGAACCGGGCCAAGATCACGTCCCTGCCGCAAACCGGCGAGATTGACCTGCTGATTGCGACCGACTGCATTTCCGAGGGCCAGAACTTGCAGGACTGCGACTGTGTAGTCAATTATGACATCCACTGGAACCCCGTCCGGCTCATTCAGCGATTCGGACGCATCGACCGCATCGGCAGCCGCAACAAAACCATCCAGATGATCAACTTCTGGCCGACCGACGACCTGAACAAATACATCAACTTGAAAAACCGCGTCGAAGCCCGCATGGCTCTGGTAGACCTGTCTGCCACCAGTCAGGACGACCTGCTCAACGTGGACGAAGTGACGGAGCTGATTGGCGATGACCTGCGCTATCGGGACAAGCAGCTCCTGCGTCTCAAAGACGAAGTGCTGGACCTGGAAGACCTGGACCAGACGATCTCGCTGAATGAGTTCACGCTGGACGATTTCCGGCGCGACCTTCTGCGCTATCTGGAAAGCAACCGGCGCAAGCTGGAAGAAGCCCCTCTGGGCCTCTATGCCGTCGTGCCGCCCGATGCCCGCTACCCCCAGATCGTCCCCGGTGTGGTCTTCTGCCTGCGCCAGAAGGGCGACACGGCAGGCACCGAGACCGTCAACAGCCTACAGCCGTACTTCTTGGTCTACATCCGCGACGACGGCGAAGTGCGCTACTCGTTCACCCAGCCCAAGCAGATTTTGGACCTGATGCAGACCTTGTGCGCCGACCAGCCCGAGCCGCACGAAGCCCTTTGCAATGCCTTCGACGCCCAGACCGACGATGGCCGCGACATGGCCCGCTACAGCGCCCTCCTGGACCGCACCGTCGCTGACATCACCCGCCGCTTCCAGAAGCGCAGCTTCCAAAGCCTGCTGTCGAGCCGGGGCGCGAAGCTAATGGGGGCAGACAAATACGCTCAGGGCACCAACGATTTCGACCTGATTACCTGGCTGGTCATCCAGACGGAGAAGTCTTAACTTTGCAAAAGAACATTCAGGACGCCATCGAGGCGTTCTCTTCCACCGATCTGCCGACGGCTGCGCTGAAGCTTTGGGAAACTTTGGGCTACCAGAGCGACAAGCAGCTTTCCTTGCCTGTCGCCCCTGACGATTTTTGGAGTGCCCTCCCGGCGGCGGAGACCTTGAGCCGTGACCGGGCACTGGTGGACCAGTGGAAGTCGGCACATTTCCTGCTTCAGCTAACCAACGACGAAATCCCCAGCCTGGCTTATGGCCAGATGTCGCTGATTGCCGGAGATACCAGCTACCAGAAGGGCATGATCGAGTCGTTTGTCCTGCTGGCCGTCGAGCTTGCCCCCGGCGAGTGGACCCGAACCCAGCTTGTCGGCATCACACGGGAATTAAATCGGGCCTTCCCCATGCCCGCCATTGTGCTGTTCGAATACAGCGGTCTTCTCTCTATTGCAGTTATTGACCGCCGCGCCAGCAAGCGGGACGTCACCAAGGATGTCATTGATAAGAGCCGCGTTGCCATCATCAAGGACATCGACACGCGCCACCCGCACCGCGCCCATCTGGAAATCCTCAACGACTTGACCCTGGCGAATGTCGGCGAAAAACACACGCCCTCCAACTTCCGGGACCTGTATGAAAGCTGGCTGCGGGTTCTCTCGGTCAAAGAGCTGAACCAGCGGTTCTATGACGAGCTTTTCACCTGGTACTGCTGGGCACTGAAAAACACGACCTTCCCCAAAGGGCAGACCCCCGACGGCCAGGGGCGGCCCTCCGTGGCCGTCATTCGCCTGCTGACACGGCTGATCTTTGTCTGGTTTGTCAAGGAAAAAGGCGTGGTGCCGGATGCACTCTTTCACCTGCCCACGTTAGAGACTCTTCTGAAAGAGCCGCCCACCAGTCACCCTGAGTCGTCTTCTTACTACAAGGCGATCCTGCAAAATCTGTTCTTTGCCACTCTCAACACGGAGACCGACGAGCGCCGCTGGAAATCGGACGGCTCCGGCGGCATGACCAGCCACTACCTGGTTCACTCCGTCTACCGCTATGGCTCCCAGTTTCAGGACCCCGACCGTGCCTTTGGCCTCTTCAAACGGGTTCCCTTCCTGAACGGCGGCCTCTTTGAGTGCCTGGACCGCGAAGTTTCCGCCCGTGATCTGGAACGGACACCCGCCCTCAAGGACTTGGTTCAGAAGGAGGGCAAAGCGGACATCCTGCGGGTGGACGGCTTCTCCGACCGGCCCAAAAACCCGCTTTCCGTTCCTAACAAGCTGTTCTTTTCGCCCGGTGAGCCGCTGGACCTGAATGCCGAGCTGCACACCAAAGGCCGCAAGCCCGCCACAGTGCGCGGCCTCATCGAGATTTTCGCCCGCTACAAGTTCACGATTGAAGAGAACACCCCGGTTGAGGAGGAAGTGGCCCTGGACCCGGAGCTGCTGGGCAAAGTCTTTGAGAACCTGCTGGCTTCCTACAATGACGACACCGCCACCACCGCCCGCAAGCAGTCCGGCTCGTTTTACACGCCCCGCGAAGTCGTGGACTACATGGTCGATGAGTCCCTGGTTGCCTATTTCGAGACCCATCTGCCCGTGTCCGAGGACACCGACCCGCCCGCCGACCGGCTGCGGCCCCTGCTGGCCTTCGATGACTTGCCCCACGCCTTCGCCCCCCCGGAAGTCACGCAGCTCATCGCCGCCATCGAGGGCCTGAAAACGCTGGACCCGGCCTGCGGCTCCGGCGCGTTCCCGATGGGGATGCTCCAGAAGCTGGTTCACGTCCTCGGCAAGCTGGACCCGGACAACATTGGCTGGAAAGCCCAAAACCGCGCCCCGCTGGAACGGCAGCTCAAAGATGCCGAGTCTATCCCCGACCCGACCCTGCGTGAAACTAAAGTGGAAGACGCCCAGGACGCTCTGGAAAAGATGGATCGCGCCTTCTCGGACAAGCATTACCGCGATTATTCACGCAAGCTCTACCTGGTGGAAAAGTGCCTGTTCGGCGTGGATATTCAGCCCATCGCTGTGCAGATTGCCAAGCTGCGCTTCTTTATCTCCTTAGTGGTCAGCCAGAAAGTCAACCTCGACGATGAGGCGGGCAATTTCAATATCACGCCCCTGCCGAACCTGGAAACCAAGCTGGCTGCTGCCAACAGCCTTCTCCCCATCGAGCGGCCCGCCCAGGGCAGCCTGCGCGATGTCCTCATCGACGACAAGGAAGATGAGCTGCACCTTGCCAATGAGCGCCACTTTGCCGCCCGCTCCACCCGCACGAAACGCAAGTGGCGCGAGAAGATTACGGACCTGCGCGATGAGCTGGCGGTTCTCCTGGAAGGGGACGCGCTGCTGACCAAAGAGTCGGCTAAACAAGTCGTCGGCTGGGACCCGTTTGACCAGAATGCGTCGGCGGGCTTTTTTGACCCGGAGTGGATGTTTGGCCTGCGCTCCGGGTTTGACATCGTGATCGGTAACCCGCCGTATGTGCGGCATGAAAACATCCAGGCCCAGAAGCCCGCGTTTGCCAAAGTGTATGATGCCTACGCTGGCACGGCGGACCTGTACGTCTACTTTTACGAGCGGTCGGTGAAGCTGCTGTCGCCGGGTGGGACGCTGGCCTTTATCACGTCGAACAAATGGTACCGGGCAAACTACGGGACGAAACTGCGGGAGTGGCTGAACCGGAACACGCTTCTGCGGCGGGTGATTGACTTTGGCGATGAAGCGATCTTTACCGCATTGGCGTATCCAACGATTGTGATTGCGTCGCGGCGGGCGGCGGCGGTGAAGGAGCCAGCGGCGAGTGATGTGGCGCTGGCGCTCAACTGGCAGCGGGGAATGCCGACGGAGAAGTTCCCGGAAGTGTTTGAGGAACATGCCTTCGCTGTGCCGCAGACTACGCTTAAAGCGGGCGGCTGGCAGCTTGAAGAAACATCTAGCCGCGACCTATTGGGGCGGATCACGACAACGGGAAAGCCTCTGAAAGATTATTTGGATCGCCAGATGTTAGTTGGGTTGAAAACTGGATTGAATCGTGCGTATTGGATTGACGATGCTAAACGGCAAGAACTTATCGGGGCTAATGCAAAAAACTCTGAGATAATAAAGCAGTTTATTGTCGGCAGAGACATAAAGCGATGGGGCATCAACCCCGGAAAAAATTGGATTATATTGGCAAAGATAGGGACAGATATGACTCTTTATCCAGCCATTTTCAATCACCTAAAACAATGGGAAACAGAGTTAAAGAAGCGGTCAGATCAAGGTAATCATTGGTGGGAATTGCGTTCGTGCTCATATTATGATGATTTTGAAAAACCCAAAATCGTATTTCCTGATATTGCAGCCGAACCGCGTTTTGCGTTTGATGCTTCTGGTCTTTATGCTGATATGACAGCTTTTATTATTCCTACATCCGATCTATTCCTGTTAGGAGTTCTCAATTCTGCGCCGCTATTGTATTTTTATCTAACAGTAAGTTCTCAAATACAGGGAGGCTACTTGCGTTACAAACGGCAGTATGTGGAGCAAATGCCTATTCCTACGGCATCTTTTGAAGAACGAACACTAGTGGCTAATATAGTGAAATGTCTCTTATACATTAACTCCCAAGAAGCAGTGCTCAAGAATGCATCATTGACACCGGGCGCTCTGATGCGTAATTACTACGAACAGCTTATCAATGGCCTTGTCTACGAGCTGTTCTTTCCCGACGAATTGCACACCGCTGGAATTACCCTCTTCGATGCTGCCGAGAAAGCCGGGGTAGGGGAGATGGCAGAACTCACTGGTGAAGCACTGACGGAAAAAGCGCAGGCGTTGGCGGCGGTCATCTTCAAGAACGACCATCCCATCTACCGGATGCTTTTCGATTTGCAGGCGCTCCCCACCGTGCGGATTATTGAGGGCAAGGAGTAGCCGGTGAAAATCAACACGCTGACCCTGAATAACTTCCGCGCCTTTCCAGGACCGGAGCCGCAGACGTTCAACTTAGATGGAAAGAACCTGCTGGTGTACGGCGAGAACGGCGCGGGCAAATCTTCCGTCTTCCAGGCACTCAAGACGTTCTTCAGTACCGACCTGCCAAACGATGTGGGGGAAACTTGCAATGCCTTTTCCGGGGTGCTGGAACACTGGCTGGAGGTCGAGTTTGACGATGGGCAGCCGCCCGCCCGCTGGGAGGGTCCACCTGACACGCCAACAAGTCTGTCTGATGTGCGCGTGTTAGAGGCTGCACTTCGGCGAAGCTGCCTGGACTACAAATCGCTGCTGGATACAAATTATGGTCAGGGTAGCAAGACCATTAACCTGTTCCAAATCGCGGTCGGCCCGCTCCTGGGGGATTTCTCTGTGCCAGTCAGCGGCGGTGCCACGGCCACCATCGCGCAGTTATGGGAGCAAGTTCGCCAGGCCAAACCAACCTATAACTCCAAAAAACAAGTTGCCCTTGCCAACAGCGCTGCCATCGCCTTTAATCTGGGCTTTAATCTGGCCCTGGGGACCATCCAGCGCGAAGTAGATAGGCTCTTAGATGTTCTCCCCGCGAAAGACTTGTTTCTAAGAAGCCTGATTTTCTCCGGCGTCTTTTATGACCGCGAAGCCCACGACTTCGGCGGCACGACGTTGGAGCCGGTAACAACGCTGCGAGGCCATGTCGTCGAGCGCCCCCAGCACTTCCTCAATGAAGCCCGCCTGTCTGCCCTGGCCCTTGCCATCTACCTTGCCGGACGCCTGACCAGCGTTCCCACCGGTGGCAGTGATCTCAAATTGCTCGTCATGGACGACGTTCTCATTGGCATTGACCTTTCCAACCGCCTCCCGCTCCTGGACCTGCTCCGGGAACGCTTCGCCGATTGGCAGATTGTTCTCCTGACCCACGACCGAGTTTGGTTCGAGATGGCCCGGATGCACACCCAGGGCGGCGGGAAGTGGAACAGCATCGAGATTTTTGACCGGGTTTGTGCAGAGCGCGACATTCCCTGCCCCGTGATCCGCAAAGTCAGCGGCAAAGTGGCGCAAGGCTGCTTGGAAGATGCGAAGCGGTTTCTCAACGACCCCACCGGACCGTATGAGGCCGCCGCCGCCAACTACGCCCGCTCCGGGTTTGAGCTAACCCTGAAAGCCTTCTGTGAGCATTACGCCGTCCCCGTGCGCTACAAGCAGGAAGCGCGGCACCTCAGTTCCGAAGACCTGCTGGGCGCGGTCAGCGTCTGGCTGCACAAACAGCAGAAACCGTTCCTCGATGCCAGCCTGGAACGAGTGAAGATGTTCCGAAATGTCGTACTCAATCAAGGCTCCCACTCCGGCCCCCCCAACATCGCCCGCAGCGAAATCGAAGGGGCGATTGCTGCCGTAGAGGCGCTTCTAATGCTCACCGAGCGCAACGCCGACACCGACGCCGACGCGACCGCCAAAGCCACCGAGTTAGCGAACGAGACGACCCGCGAAGAATGGATCGCCAGCCTCGGCTACATCCGGGGAGCCTTCGCTGTCCGCGTCCGCAAGTTCTGCAACGACAAAAAAGTAAAAGTGAACTTCGGCGAGGACGCCGTCAAGCCCCTGTGGAAAGCCATCCACGACGACCACACACATCGGTTCACAGGACCTGCGGCGAGTTTGCCTGCGGACGTTCAACACGAGCGAGCCTTGTTCATCGAGCCAATCACAGACGCCCAGCTTCAAGCTATCACACCAACCAAGCTCCAAGACTTAATCGCCATACTCAATCGATGGCCGTAGGCGAATAACAAATAATGAAACCAACCACTCTCAGTGTCTTTGATGTGTTCGAGAAAGAACGCCGCTTCATGGTCCCGCTCTTTCAGCGGCCCTATGTCTGGAGCCAGGAGACCCAGTGGAAGCCGCTCTGGGAAGATGTTGCCGCCAAAGCCAACGAAGTATTTCAGTATGAGGCCGACAGCACCTATCCCATTCGCAAGCACTTTCTAGGGGCCGTGGTAATGAGCCAGGTCAAAACGTTCGGGAAGCAAATTGCCTCCATGGAACTCATTGACGGCCAGCAGCGGTTGACGACCCTCCAAATCCTGCTGTGTGCCCTGCGCGACTACGCCAAAGCCCAGGGGCATACTGACTTGCTTACAACTCTGGATCGGCTCACGAAGAACACCTGCCAGGTAGACACAGTCACGGAGCGCTACAAGGTGTGGCCGACCACCAGCGACCGGGAAGATTTTGAGAAGGTCTACGCCGCCGGGTCCCCCGACGCTGTCGCGGCAGCATATCCCTTCCGTTATGCAAAGTACGCCCGCAAGCCCACCCCACGCCCACGCTTGGTAGACGCCTATCTTTACTTCGCCCGCGAGATCAGCGGCTATTGTGAAAGCAGCCTTGCGGGGCTGACCGAAGACGCCGAGGCGGAAAGCGAAGCACAGACGGACGAGCCAGAGCAGCGGTTCGATGCCCTCATCCGTGCTATCACGCGCTACTTGGAAATCGTGACCATTGAACTCGAAGACGGCGACGACCCGCAGGTCATCTTCGAGACCCTGAACGCACGCGGCGAACCCTTGCTTCCCTCTGACCTGCTCCGAAACTTTGTGTTTCTGGAAGCCACACGAAGAGGCGAAAAGGTACCCCTGTTGTATGCCACTTATTGGAGCGCTTACGACGCTGGCAGCAGCCATGACGGGTTTTGGAAGCAGGAGCAGACACAAGGACGCCTAAAACGTCCCCGGCTGGACCTGTTCATTTTCCACTACTTGACCGCGCAGACCAAGCGGGAAATTCCAATCAAACACCTCTACCAAGAGTTCCGAGACTGGTGGCTTAAAAACCGTTCTGTCGTTGAAGACGGCCTCAAAGACTTGCAAGCTGCAAGTGTCGCATACCGTGGCTTTCTACAGCCGATAGGGAAATCACGCCTGGACGTTTTCTGTGAACGCCTCAAAGTTTTGGACGTGGGCACTGTCTACCCCATCCTTTTGCTGCTCACCGCCACACAAGCCAGCAAAGTCACGACCGCCGATGTGCCCGGAATGATCAGCGATCTGGAGTCCTATCTCGTCCGGCGCTACGTCTGTGGCCTGACTACCAAGAACTACAACAACATCTTCCTGTCCCTGCTCAAAAAGCTTGGAGAGTCCGACCCCATCAATCGTGCCACTCTCCGAACGGCTCTTTCAGGTCTGTCGGGGGATAGCGCCCGATGGCCGAGCGATACCGAGTTTGAAAAGGCATGGCTGACAGCCCCCGTTTATCGTGATCTGGGGCCGCGCCGAACAGCCCTCGTTCTAGAAGCCCTGGATTTGCAGCTAGAAACCTCGAAACAGGAACAGCTTCATATTGTCAGTGACTTGACCGTCGAGCATGTCATGCCCCAATCCTGGTCGCCTGCCGCCTGGCCTTTCTACGATGACAAGACCATCATAGCCGCCGATGATGACGACCTCCTCAAGCGCGAACAACTGCTCCACACGTTCGGCAATCTGACACTGCTGACCCAGCAGCTCAACTCATCCGTCAGCAATGGCACCTTTGCCAAGAAACGCCCTGAAATCACCAAACAAAGCAAATTGCAGATGAACGCCCATTTCCAGCAGTTCCAGTCCGCCGACCCCTGGAACGAAGACACCATCAAAGCGCGTGGGAAAACACTCTTCCAAACCGCCCTGCAAATCTGGCCTGCGCCTGATGCGAAGCCCTGACTATTATGCATTAAGGACTGGCCCCCCATGCGAGACGAATTCTTAGAACCCCGGCGCGGAGAGTGGGTCGCCTACCTCCGCGCCTGCCACCGCCGCGACATGGAACGCCGCCAGCAAAACGGGCGGCACTGCGACGACGGCATGTGCCACGGCATCATCCCCTTTGGTGCCGTCGCCATGTGGCAGTCCCACGAGACCCAGCGCCTCGCCCATGCCACCGCCCAGCCCCTCCCGGCCCGCTGCCTGGGCCACGACGCCACCGGCCTCATCCTGGCCGTTCTCTGTTCCTTCTGCCGCGCCGAGCACCAGCACCGGCTCCTCCCCGAAGAGTGGGACCCCGCCCAGCCCCTCACCGCCGGGTGCGACCGAGGCACCTACCGTCTCACTCTGCCTTGACCCACCCGACACCCGCACCGCCGCCGCCGCCGGACGCCCGGCGGCGGAATGCCCGTACCGCCAGCCCAGCCCCAGCACTCCCAGCAAGCTCATCGCCCCCAGCGTCAGCGGCAGCACACACCCGACACACCCCACACACCCATTCCGCCCCAAAGGAACCAGACAGCCCATGTTTCCCAACTTTCTGCGCCTCCCGGCAGCGCACCCGTCCCCCCTTCTGCCCCCCTGCCGCCCCGCTCAAACGCCTACGCCTTCACCGCCGAAGCTGTGACCCCAGCAGCACCCGCTCCCGCAGCGGCGGCGGCGCCCCCTCCGGCGCTCCAAACCACGCCAGCGCCAGCGCAATCACCACATCATCATGCGCCCCCGAACGCGCCCCCATCGACGCCCGCCCCGAGGACCCCGACGCCCCGTACTCAAACCCCCGCAGCTCCGACAGCAGCACCCGATGGTTCGGATACTGCAACCCCCGCGCCGACAGACCCAAATTCAGCCGGTCGATCAGCTTGGTCTTGCTCTCCGCCCCGAAGCTAAACCGCTCCACCGTCGGCGCACTGCGCCCCGGCCCCAGCGCCTTCCCGATCTCCGTCTGCAAAGTCTCCGCCAGCGGGTCCCCAATACTATTCCCGTCCGCCAGTATCCGCCACGGCAGGAACCGCGCACAGATCGCCCCCACCTCCCGCGCCTGCGTCTCCCAGCCCGTTCCCTGCCACCGCTGCAAACACACCAGACGCGCAGGCCGCTCCGTCGCATCCACCACCGCTACCACCGTAAAGTCCAGCTTGCGCCCCCAGTCGATCCCCACCGTGTACAGCCGCCCCGCCTGAGCTTCCGACACGATCTGCCCCTCCCGCACCGACACCCCCGGCAGGTCCGCGATGGCCGCATCAATGTCCCCGTCCCGGAACACCGCCCCGAAGTCATCCACAAACTGCGCCCCAAACTCCTGCGCGTACATCGACTCCCCCAGCTCCTCGCGCTGGGCTTCCAGGAACGCCTGATTGATATGCGGGTTATCCGAAGTCGGACACTGAAAGCTCGCACAGCTCACCAGCCCCGCCCCATCTTCTCCTAACTGCCCTTCCCTAACAGGGGAGGGAGGCGCTTGCGCCGGGAGGGGTTCCGCCACCCCCCGTGCATACATACGGTAATACGCCGACCGCCGCCCCGCCGGGGACGACGCCAGTGTGTAGTCCCCGCCCTTGTCCGCCAGCATCGGCAGCAGCACATCCGTCAGCACCGTGTCCGGGATGCGCGACGCCTCATCGGCCACGACCCGATGTGCCCACAGCCCCCGAATGCCCCGCCCGTCCCGCCCCGCCGTCCGGCAATGAATCGACACCTGTTCCCACGGAGCCTGCCCCGGCCACGTCAGCACAATCGACAGCGACGGCCTTTGCCGCACGACAATCTCCCGCCCCGCCACCGCCGGGTGCGCCTTCCCATCCGGCCCGCGCCAGTCCCACGCATCCAGCAGCCGCGCCAGCACCTCGTTCCCCAAAAGCCGTGCCTGCGCGTCTGTGGGAGCCACCACAAGCTGCCGACAGTCCCGCTCATCCAGGGCCAGCGTGGCAATATCCAGCGACAGCGCCTCCGTCTTGCCCCACCGCCGCCCACAGGCCGCCACCCGCACCTGTGCCGGACAGCAAAAGAACCGCGCCTGAGCCGGGTGGGGCGACCACCCCCAGAGCTGCCGCGCCAGTTCCAGCCGCCGCCCCGCCGACTCCGCCCGCCCCGCCCCATCCCGCCACATCGCCTGCGCCTCCGGCTCTGCTGCCTCCGGCGGGTCTAACTGTATGCTTTCTCCCATGCCCCCAGTATACCCCACCGCCCCCGCACGGGCTAAAACGGGCCAGGCACAGAAAAACGGCCCTCTCTTTGGACAAGCAAAGAGAGGGCCGTTTCAAGTTCCGCGAAGAGACACACAGGCCACATCGATCTTACGACGTTTCACCACCACCTCGCGGTCCAATCCCAACAGGTGGCATCCGGTGCAACGCGGAATTGGGCCGCAAATGTAAAGTGCTTTCAGCAGTTGACGTACTTTATTGGGTTGGACGCACCAGGCTTGATATGGCTGATGCTTTCACCAATGTAGTGGGCCAAATGGGGGGCAATTTGTCCAACGAAAAACAAACGTCCGGGCCGCGCCTGGGAAGGATGCCAAGTATTAATCTCGTAGACTTGTTGGATAATACCTCGAAAGGTGGCAAACGCATACTGTGGCTGAGGTGTGCGACTGCTCGGAGAGATAACCCAATCCTTGCGCGTGGCTTCATATAGTTCAACTGCACTCATTCCGGGCAAGAATGAGCGATTGATATTAATCAAAATTCCCGGCTCGGTAATCGTTGCGATCATTGAAATTTCTCCTGACCAATCGTGTATGTGCTAGCTACTCATGCAGCCCAGCGGCCAATCTCACCCGCGCCGACGCCCGAACCAAATAAAGCTAGCGCCGGCGTCAGGTGCAAAGTAGTGTTAGACCGCAATGCTCAGGGCATTCAGTTAGTAGGCTTCTTGCACCAAATCATCTAATAATCTTTGCTCCAGCGAAGCAGGTAAAGCTATTTTTTCTTCCGCTGTATATTCAGCTAAACTTGTAATATAGTGAAAGTCTGGCGCATAAGGACCATGATGTAAGAGAAACTTACCTTGTTCAGCAAAAAATAGCGGATTAATATCTCGCCTTACCACATCCGCCAACCAGTTAGCTGCTTTAGCTGTTTCAAATATCCAGGCCGAGCACTGGTCAAGCCAGACCTTATATTCGTCTGTTAATTTTTTGTATTTTTCTGGATTCCATTCGTTGATTTTGTAAAATCTATCGCCCTCTAGCATTTCACCCGTAGCATCCGAGTCAGCGTGCTCAGAAAAAATCGCTAAAGCTTGCGATATAGCTATTGATAGCGTATTTAATGCTTGCTCCAACTCCGGTAACTTGCCGGGCCACAAAGCACCTTGAATTTTCTGACGGAATCTAAATAAACGCCCCGGAGTATCAGCCGTCCATATTGGCGGTTGCTGTAACGCATTCGCAGTCCAGCTGCGCCATTCAAAGAGTTGGCAACCCTCGACTGCTGCATCTACTAACGTAGAGTAAATAAGATCATATGCTTGTCTTTGTCTATCTGCGACATCGGATAAAGTCTGATCGACCCAAAGTTCGTGTTCTGCCTTAATCATATGCAGACGTTCAATGGGGAAGTCTTCAACGGCTTTATCTATCAACGTATGATGTGTGGGGCACAACAAAATATGGTTGAAATAGGTATTTCGCTCTTTCTCAGTCAGAGGGCTTTTTCCTCTTATGTCATCCGATTTTTCGGCTACAATGTGCGCTTGTTGGCCAAGAGGGACGGCATCAGAAGAAAGGTTTTTGTCATAGGTCAGCTTGAGCCGACATTCAGGAAACGAACATCTACTAGCGGCTCTTCCCCACAACAGCTTTATATCTTTTTCAATTAAGCTCATAATTAATTTTCTTTTTCCAATTCGCTATCTCTCAGCGTCGTTTTGCGGTCTAACCAACATCACGCCGCACATACGCCGCCTAAGACGTTTCCGTCAATTATATCACACTTCCCGCCAATCTCAAAGCCCTGCTGCCTACTCGCCCTGGCCCCGTCTCTGCGCTCCTAAATCCGGTTCCCCCATTATTGGGGGCTAGGGGGCCTCATCCAGAAAGCAGCCATTCAGAAAGAGTTTTTGGGTTAAGCCGAAGACGGCAAGGAGAAGAGGGCTAACCCCATAAACGGGGCAGCGGGCTAATCACTTCCTGCCTGAAGGAGTCAGTTGCAGTGGGCTTCGCGGCGCGTTCCCCGACGAGCAAGAACAGCCCAGGACCGCAGGTTTCCAGACACAGACCGGGCCTGCCTGTCGTCCCGCGCTCAGTCCTCGGTCCCGTCCGCCGGGCCGCAGAGCCGCCCCGCCTCCCGTTCCCTGCGGAGACGCGCTGAGGCTTGACGCTCCGGCGGGGGGCCGTGACATCAGCACCCAGAGCGGCGCTCATGCCCCGGCGGCGGCGTTCCATCTCTCATCCCAGACCCAGGCCAAGAGCCGGACAAGACCAGAAGAACCAACCGGTGAAAGAGCATCCCGAACTGACCCGCCGGTCGTCTCGGCCCCGTCGTTCCAGCTCAGGGCAGCTTCCATTTCGCCGTGCCCGAGCCACCCATGCTAAAGAGCCGTGCCGGTGGATTATCCAGAGTTGACCCGCCGGTCGCTGAGGACAGCGCCCATGCTAAAGAGCCTTGCAGGTTGGTTTTTCCCCTCCACCCCCCATAGCCCCATTTTGTGTCGGCATTCCGACAAAAAGCAAGTCGGCTAGGAAGCTGAATTTGCTTTTTGCTCCATGCCTACCAGAGCGGCGCAATCATTGGGGGGTGGGGGGAAAATGGCTGGCGTCAAAGTGGGGCAGGCGCGGCGGGCCGGGCCGTAGCCAGCGGCGAAAGCCGGGCGGCGAAGCCGCCCCCCAGAGGCGGCGAAGCCGTCAGAGCGTCGGGCGGGCGTCGCTGCGGGGAGCCGGGGCCGGGCGGGCGTCGGAGGCGCGGCGCAGCCGCGCCGAAAGATCGGGCCAGCGCCGAAAAAGAAGCGATCCGCGCAGCATAGCGCGGCAGGCAAGCGTAAAAATAAATGCCTAAATTGGCCCCAAAAGGGTACAAAAGACGGCAAAAGCGGGTACAATAACCATGTCGGAGGCGGAAGCAAGACGGATGTTAAGAGCATTCGCCAAGCCAATTTACCCGCCCCCGGCAAGGAGCCTTGCAGCTATGAATAGTGTACCCCAAGTCAGCGCGGAATTGTCCGCCGAAATGTCTGCGGAATTGTCCGCACACCCCGCCGCTGTGGAAGCCGCTGCTTCCCTGCGCTCTCCCGCCACCGGTCTGCGCCCCCAGTGGAGCGGCCTTGCCCCCGTCCCCTCGCGCCCCCTGCGCGTTCCTGCCCACAATGCCCGCGTGGCGGGCTATCTGGCCCATCGGCAGGCCAAGTTTGCCGCGCTGGGTCAGCGCATCCCCGTGGCCGAGCCGCGCCGCCTGGTCTTCCGTTCCCTGCTGGGCGCACGGCGCATCCAAAATGGCTTCGCGCTCAATCTGGAGTTCGTCTATCATTCCCCGCGTGGCATCGAATATGTCCTGACCGGCTTTGTCACCGGCTATGACGATGGCTGTCTGACCGGTACAGCCTGGGCGCGGGAATGCTCCTGCCCGGACTTTCAGAAGCGGCAGGGAGCGGCCCGCGATAAAATCATCGGCGAGGAGCGGTGCTGTAAGCACATGAGGCTTTTCCTGGCCGTGGCGCATCTATGGCAGGGCCAGCAGGCATGGATCGGCGGCGTTCCTGCCGAGCATTGCTACCCCGGCGAAGGTTTCACGCTCCGCGAATTTTAGGCCGGGCGGGGGGCGAAAGCCCCCCGTCCTTTCCAGGAAGGGAAAAGACCATGCGTTACTACGTTGTTGTTTCCGTCACCAACCCGGCCACCGGCAGAAAGATACCGGTCTCCCGGCATGACTGCCGGGACCTCCTGCAAGCCCGCACCCTGCTTTCCGAAATGCGGGAGCTGGCGGAAGACCTGGCCGAGTTCCTGCCCGGCCTGACGGCGGAGGGGTATGAAGCCGTCCCAGTCAGCCCGCCCGCGCCCAGCTTCGCGGAGATACTGGACGACTACCAGACCAACGAGATCAACAAAAACCTCTGGCAAGAGCTTCTGGCCGGGCCTCAGCCAGACTAGCCCCCGCCGGGCGGGGGCGGCTAACGCCGCCCCTGCCCCCGGAGTGGTGCTTATTTATATGAAATGTATTTAGGAGAAGGACCTAATGACGACCGCGACCGCAACGACAACAGCTACTAGAACACAAAGTAAGCAATCAGAAGCCAGTCAAAGTTCGGCCCGCCGCTGCGTTCGTTGCGGCCAGCCGATCCACCCGCGAAAGGACAGTTGGAAAATGAAGAACCAGGACATGCAGCACGTCACTTGCCCCGCCGCCCCGGAGGACCAGACCCCTAAAGACCCACCCACCCACCCTCAGACCAGTTCAACCCCGAACGCAGCAGCCGGGTACACGCCCGTGTACCTCTCGATGGATGAAGCCGCCTTGCTCCTGCGTGTCAGCAAAGGCACCATCCGCAACCGCATCAAATCCGGCGACCTCCCCGCCAAGCGCCTCAAAGGCGGCCAGACCGTGCTGGTCGAAAAGCAGGACGTGCTGGCCCTCTTAGAAGACATCGTGCCCGGCACAGAGATCGAGTAAGGGAGATTAAAATATCTGAAAAACGCTGACAAAAGCGTATAAAACGGGTATAATCTTTCTATGCAAGCAAGCGTTAAATTAGAGAAGGCAGCCGCCGACCTGACCGTCTCCCAGGTCGCGGCGGAACTCGGCCTGCATTATGACACCGTGCGGCGGCTGCTGATCAGCGGCCACCTGCCCGGCTACAAAGCAGACCGCAAGCAGTGGCGCGTCACCCGCGCCGCGCTGGACAGCTTCAAATCTTCGGGCGGAGTAAAGCCAGTCGGACGGCCCCAGGCCACGTAACCAACGGAAGGAAACACAAGACGATGCCAAAGAAAAGCGGACCCCTGCGCTATGCCATCTATTCCCGGTGCAGCTCGGACGACCAGGCGCACAAGGACTTCTCCACCACCGACGTCCAGGACGGCCTGAACCGCCAGTATATCCAGACCAAAGGCGGCGTGTTTGTCAGCGCCTACAAAGACGAGGGGATCAGTGGCACGACCCTGAAGCGCAAAGACTGGCCCCGCCTGCTGGCCGATGCCCAGCGCGGCCTGTTCGATGTGGTGGTTGTCACCTACATGAGCCGCCTCGGGCGCGGCGACATGTTCACCGTGGCCGAGTACCTGCTGAAAGAAGCGGGCGTCAAGGTGGAGATGGTGAAAGAGTTCTTCACCGACGACATGAGCGGCCATGTCAACAAGAAGATGACCCAGTTTGTGGACGGGATGTACGTCGAGCAGGTACGCGGCTGGACCCGCACCAAAATGGAAGCGATGGTGGCCGCAGGCTTCTTCCCCGGCGGCTACGCGCCCTTTGGAATGCGAAAGGAAATCGCCACCGAAGCCGCCCACTTCCACAAGCCCGATCAGGAGCCGCCCAAGCGCCTCGTGCCAGCCCCGGAGCAGGCCCCCATTTTGCAGCGTGCCTACGACCTGTTTCTGGAATGCCGCTCTCAGGCCACCGTCCGCGAATACCTCGCCGCCGTCGCCCCCCGGAACTGGACCACCACATCCGTCAAACGGCTGCTGACCAACGAAGCGTACAAAGGCGTGCTTCAGTTCGGCGACTGGCGCAAGGAAGATGCCTGGACCCCGGTGATCGACCCGGCGACATGGCAGGCCGTTCAGGACGCCCTGGAAACACCCGGACGCCGTGCCGGTCGCGCCAATGTTGTTGATCCTTACGTCTACTACCTGCGCGGGCGCGTTGTCTGCCCCCACTGCGGCTGCCCCTGCACCCAGGCCGGGTTCCACGGGCGCATCAACAAAGTGCATTACTACGTCTGCCAGAAAGCCAACCGGCACGAAAAATGCCCCATCGGGCGGATGAATGCCGACCGCGTCCACCTCACGGTGCTGGAATATATGCGCCACGCCTCCTCACACTGGACCGTCATGCGAAAGCTGATTTCCGAGTCGGGCGGGTGGGGGAGTGCCGACGAGGCGCAAAAGTCTCTGCGCGGCCAGCTCGGCAAGCAGAAACAGGCTGTAGAAATGCGGATCGCCAACTACATCAAAGCCATCGGCGACGGGCGCGACAGCCCCGCACTTATGGCGGCGCTGGACAAAGCCGAAGCCGAAAAAGAAGCCGTCACCTTTCAGATGGAACAAGCCGACAAAGCCATCGCTCAGGCGACAATCAAGCGCCCAACGACCGGGCAGGTCCAAGAGTCCTGGAGCGAAGTGCTGCGTGTGTGGGAAGTGCTGACCGAGGAAGAACGCGCCGACCTTCTAGAGAGCGTCGTCCAAGTGGTAGAGATGACAGAAAAAGAGAGTGTGACACTGGAATTGCTTCCCATGCCACACTCTGCAATTTCGTACTCTAACAGGTTTGAGTTAAAGTCTCAAATGGGAGCGGGTGACAGGCTAAGTTCCATTTATTCGCCTGAACTACTTGCCTTCGAGACGGTTAGCTTTCGCTTCAAGGCGCTCAAAGGCGGGCGGAGCCGGACAAAGACCCCTCGGCCCGAACGGCAAACCCGAAACGCTTGAGGCCAAAGCCTTCACAGCAGCCTTTGCAGGCTCCCACCTTCAGAAGCACCGCCGGGCGTCCGTCCAAGACGGATGCTCTTTCAGTCTATCCCAAAAGTCGTGAGCCTACCAGGATGAACCAACATTTCTGGGAAAGGTTTCAATATCATTGACTGTGAAACGACAAGGGGAATGCTGCTGGGAAAGTAGCTCACTATCTGGAATTGGGGTGGGGGAGCTGTGTTTGATGACTATGTTCCACAAAGGAGCGTTTTCGGAACGGTCACAACCCTCACTTATGTCTGCTTGCCTCAATGGCTGCTGAATGCGGTGCCCTCCCGGCAAACGCTCCCAAAAATAATTTGTAATTTTTTTACAAAATTGACTATTTTCCAGAAAAATGTGTTATGATGGCTACAGTTCACCACAGATACCATCAAACCAAGTAAGCACAAAGTTCTTGCTTCGATTGTTGCTGCATGAGATTCACAGTTTAATCTCAACAGCTCAATAGTTTGCTTGTATGCTGCACCGCCAGGCTCATAAAGCGTTTCGCGTCGTTAAAGCAATTTTTGCTGTTTAAATTCCGTGAATGCCTCTGAAGCGGGTTATGTTCCAAGAATTTTGGAGATGCCATGTCTGTTTCGTCACGACAAACTTCTCGGTTTGGCTTTGCTCTTTTTCTCTTTTCGTGCCTGCTCTGGTTTGGCGGTCTGTTGCTTGGTGGGCTTTTGCTCACTTCTCCGGCCCACGCTCAGTCTGTTCCCCAGGCTGTGGGAGTGGCGAGTGGCACGGGCGGTGTAAACTGGATTCTCTGGAACAATCCTGACGGCACCGCTACCGTTTGGAAGGTCAACGGCGATGCCGCAGGCACAGTGGCTGCAAACTACACTTACGGCCCCTATTCCGGCTGGACCGCACGCTCCATTGCCGCTGGCTCTGATGGCGTGCCGCGCATCCTCTGGACTAAC
Organism: Capsulimonadaceae bacterium; assembly: GCA_965277455.1. GTDB lineage: Bacteria > Armatimonadota > Armatimonadia > Armatimonadales > Capsulimonadaceae > JANXMY01. Next base: position 251,508 of record OZ255823.1, read on the forward strand.
ACCAGCGGTCAGGTCTCGCTCTGGAACCTCGCCGACGCTAACCCTTCGGCCACCTGTCATCTCTATGGACCTTACTCTGGCTACACCGCGACAGCCCTTGCCATCTCTCCTAGCAACACTACCCCGCGCATTCTTTGGAACAAGTCCGACGGTAGCATCACCCTTTGGAATGTCGACGCTGCTGGGGATCAGCCAGGCAACGGTACCAGCACTCAGTTCGTCTTCAGTGCCTTCACCGGCTACACTGCCATGGCACTTACTGTGGTGGAAGACAACCTGCCGCGCATCCTCTGGACCAAGCCTGGTGGCAATATCTCTCTTTGGAAGGTAGACACCTCCGGGGGCTATACTCATGTGGAGTTTGGCCCCTTCGCTGGTTACACCTCTGTGGCGCTTGCTGCTGGCCCGGACTCCAACCCGCGCATTGTGTGGAACTACTCGGACGGCACACTCTCTTTATGGAAGTTTGATGCCTCTGGGAACCCAACTGCCCAGAATTACGGGCCGTACACCAACTGGGCCGTGAAAGCCATCTCGGTCAGCTCGGACAATGTTGCTCATCCACTGTGGGCGAATACTAACGGCTCCGGTGCTCTGTGGAACATTGCGGCAAACGGCTCTTCCACCCAAAATACTTACCCGGAACCGGCAAGTGTTTCTCTCAGTCCTAATTCTATCGGCAGCGGCTCTACCTCTACAGGCACAGTGACGCTCAATTGTCCCTCGCCCTATGGCGGTACTGTCGTGAGCCTATCCAGTAGCAACACAGCCGCCGCGACAGTGCCATCGAGCGTGACTGTACCGGCAGGCCAGACGAGCGCGACCTTCACGGTGACGGGTCAAAGCATCTCTTCGGCCACGACGGTCACGATCACGGCCAACTACTGGGTTAATCAAAGCGCTGCTCTAACGGTTAATCCACCAGCCTCGTCCGCGCCCACGGGACTTGTGGCATCCGTGAGCGGGGGGCGGGTACTTCTTTCGTGGTCTGCTCCTTCGGGTCAAGTTACGTCGTACAAGTTGCTGCGCGGAACCAGCAGCGGGGCCGAGAGCAGCACGCCGGTTGCGACAATGTCAGGTTCGCCTCCAGCGGCCAGTTACACGGATGCGTCGGTTGTGAGTGGGCAGAAGTATTACTACAAAGTGGTTGCCAGCAATGGAGGCGGGGACAGCCCTGCCTCAGCGGAGGCTTTTGTCACACTTCTGCCTGGTGTCCCGACAGGCTTTATAGCGTCGTCGGGAAATACTCAGGCAACTCTCGTCTGGACGGCCCCTGCGGGAACCGTCACCAGCTATAACGTCAAGCGGGGCACTGCCAGTGGTGGTCCCTACACGACAATCAGCACGGCGGGCGCAGTCACATCTACATCCTATACAGATACAAACCTGACGAATGGCACGGCCTACTACTACGTTGTTTCGGCAGTCGCGGCTGTCGGCGAAGGAGCTAACTCCTCCGAGGCTTCAGCCACACCCGCCGTACCGCCCGCACCGCCTTCGAGCCTGACCGCCAGCCCAGGGACAGGAAACGTGACTCTTTCCTGGATTGATTCGGATGGAGCCGTTGCTTACAATCTTTACCGCAGCACGACAAGCGGTAGTGGGTATGTACTGGTTCTCCAGAACCTCACTTCTACCGCCGCCACTGACCCTGGACTGACCAATGGCACGACTTACTTCTACGTGGTAACGGCTTTAGGTTCGACCGGCAGTGAAAGTGTTCCTTCTGACGAAGCGATGGCGATGCCATATTCCTCGCCTGCTGCCCCTACGGTCACTGCCGCTTACGGCTATAGTGCTGGCGGCTTGCGGTCCTGGAAAACGGTGGGTGGACAAACCACTTACTTCTTGTATGACGGCAGTACCCCTTTGTGTGAGCTAGATGGCAACGGCAACGTACTGGCGACAAACACCTGGGGTAACACGGGCCTAATCTCCCGGCGCGTAGGGTCCAGCAGCACATTTTATGCCTTTGATCCTTCCGGCAATGTGGCCCAGCGCCTGAGTAGCAGCGGTGGCGTCCTCGGCAGCTACCTGTTCGACGCCTTCGGCCTGCGTACTGGCACAGACACTGATCTTGATCCTTACAGCGGTTTCGGTGGACAATGGGGAGGCTATACTGACAGCGAGAGTGGTCTGACGCTTTTCGCGCATCGTTACTATGACAGTGGCACAGGGCGGTTTCTGACACGCGATCCACTAGGATACGCGGGCGGCAGTAACCTGTATGCATACGCGGCTAACAACCCCGTGATGCTGGCTGATCCTTCCGGTTTCTGTCCCACCACGGACAGGGACATCCATCCTGGCATGTATGCGGGCACGGAGCAAAGCCAGATGGCTGGAGCGATGACGCAAAATTTGCAGAATACTGTAGTTATGGCAGCGGCAGGGGCTGCTCTAACCATAATTGGAGCTACTTTCCAGGGGGCTAGCGTTGCAGAAGAAACTGCCGAGGGAACTACTGCCGAGGGAACTACTGCTGAGGGTGAAGGCTCTGCTGGAAACGGGATATTATCCTTACCGGATCGGCTTAAAAAATTTTTTGATGATTTAGGTAACAAGCCGCCTGCCAAATCACCATCAGAGGGCTTGGAACAAGTTACAGATTCGATGAATAGTGTTGAGGACACTTATAGTGGTATTCCTTATGAGCCAGTCCCTGGAAAATTAGACCCTAGCAACGGCCGTATGTATCCTCCGTTTGATGATAGTATCGTGACGAATCCTGATGGATCATTAACTGGTACTACAAGGAAGAATGTTATCAATGTTGATAAGGATGGTACTATCTCAATTCTTCGTAAAAAACACCCGGATCCGATTTTTCACAAGCCAGGAGGCGGTTGATGAGCACACCAATTGAAGCTCTATCCCATAGATTAAAAACTAATTATCCTACAGCAGCTGTAGAGATCACAGTGATAAACTCAAAACACACGGTTTTGGACTTCTACATGGGTAAAGATTCATTTGAAGTGGACTGCTGGCCAGATGAGGGTTATGGAATAACAAAGACCACGGAAGAAATAAGCTTTACACGAGGGTGCGACGCTTCATTTGCTTCTCTAGAAGCAGCAGAAGATTATCTGCTTCAGCAAATTCGGCTAATCATTTGACCACAAACATCAAACCCAATTACGTCGACACTTTTCGGATTGTCTGCCGGAGTCTCCTAATATGCACTCATCAACTGTATGCTTCTCGGTTCAAATCCTGCGCGATGCGGCGATCCGTATGTTCTTGATACTAGGGCTGATGCTGGCTTGTGTAGTCTGTTCGCCTGCGGTATGGGCTGGAAGCTGGGTTCTTGATCACACTGAGACCACTGAAACTTCATTCGATAACTGCCAGGGATCGCCTGCACAACCCGTAACAACAACTTTTAATGTGACAAATTTCGTGCCACTGAAAGGCAGTAATCCCGTGCACGATGGTCACTGCACACTTTCTACTCTCAAGGAGATTTATGTTAGTGTTTTCATCTGGCAAGGCAACGACAGCAACGATGCCCCAACCACTCTTTATGCTGACATGTATTCAAGAGCATACACCTATTGCTCTGGACAATATAATAGCACAGGATTTTTCGCAGACGCGGACAACGGATTAGGCGGCCGAACCATCAAAAATTCTTATCCAGATGGTGCCGTCGCTGACAACTGGCTAACTGAAACTTCTTCCGGTCAAAATCACTATACTTTTTTCGGTGAAAAAATAATAGAATGCCCACCATCTATGGCAACCACCAAAGATGGTGTGACTAGCATTCGCCTCACTGTGACTGCCAGTGGAAGTGCCTCCTGCACTGATCCGAATGGTTTTTGCGGTAAGCGGTTTGAGTTTGCTGCAAGTGTAGTTACAACTCCTGACTTCACCCTTAGCCTTAATGATACTCAAATGCTGGTGCCGGTTGGCGGGAGCAGGCAGACCTATGCCGTAGTGACGCCTATCAACGGTTTCACGGGGACGGTTTCACTCAGCGAGTACCAGGGGGCCGCGAAAGACCTTCAGGTCTCGTTTCAAGATATGAGTGGTCACCCTATTACCTCAGTCTTTCTAGACGGGACGGGTAGTGTAACCGTTATTGTCAACATTCAGCAGGATGACACAACGGTGCAAACTCAATCGTTTCCCGGAGTGTATGATCCTACCCTTCCGACAATCATAGAAGAAGTGACGGTCATCGGTACTTCAGGAAGCCTAGTCCGCAGTGCAACGACTGAAATTGTCCTGAATGGAATTTGCCCCGGTACTGTTGCCTCTCCTCCTCCTTACGCCAGTGCTAGTGCCCCAGCGGATGGACCAGGAGACGATCCGATAAATCTTGCGACGGGAGTAGACACATACCACCAGTCTCCTGATCTCGTTGCTTACAACCCAAACGGCCTCAACGCCGGTTTTGAGCGCACCTTTCATAGTGACCTTGCCTTGAACGGCTACGGCTCGCCGGGTCTGTCGCCCGGCTGGACCCATGGCTACGACACCACGTTCCGAGGCCCAGTTCAAGCTGGTACTTGGGGGCCACTGACAATAGTTTACGCTAATGGCGCTCGCAATACTCTCACGCCTGTACTGGATAGCAGTGGTCAGCCTACTGGGGCCATAACATCCCCGGCGGGTGCTCCTTATCAGGTACAGGGCGTTCCCGCCACCACGGCAGGGCAGTGGCAGTCCTTTACGATTACCTGGAGCGACCAGACCCGGTGGACGCTGACACCAGTGGCGGGTGTCTACGCTATCACGCAAATCACCAATCGCACCGGACAGAGCTTGAACCTTGCTTGGAGCAGCACCCGGCAGCTTTCCTCAATCGCCGACGGCAGCGGTGCGACTTTACTAAGTCTAGCTTACGACGGCAACGGCAAGCTCTCTGGACTCATTGATCTGTATGGTCGTAAAGTCAGCTATTCTTTTGCAACCGATGTCGCCACCGGGGTGTCTGTTTTGTCCTCTGTTTCTCAGCTGGCCGCAAATGGCGCTACCAATGTGCCCCTTCGGGCGACTTACGGTTATGTCGCCCGCCGCAGCTGGCCGCTTCTGACGCAGGTGACAACCCCAAGCTCTACAGGAAGCGGCACTGCCACCAGCACCGTCAGCTATGATCCTAACGGGGTTGTGACCAGCTTCACCGACCCGAACGGCAATCAGCATGCCTATACCTATAGCAACGGCCAGACCCGCGTTCAGGTAAAGAGCGGGGCAGGAAAAGTCTGTGCCACCTGGACTCAGAAGTTCGACACTCAGGCTCGGATCACAGGAACGATAGATGGGGCGGGTCATGCGGATCAGATCGTCTATGGTGACAGCGTCAACTTCTACCGGCCAACCCAGTACACAGACAGGAATGGTCATTCCAGCAGTGCCACATACGATGCCTTCGGCAATCTCACAGGCATCACCGATGCCCGCCAAGTGACGACGACGCTGAACTGGGACTACTCCGCGTTCCCGCTAGGTCGCCTCAGTTCAGTCCAGACCGGTACCAACCAGTCCACTCCTAGAACGCCTGTGACCATCGCCTACTTTGAGCCGTCCGGCCTCGTCAAATCCGTCACTTCGGCAGCGCCCGGTTCTGCCGCTGGTGGGGGAACCGTCACACGGAAATTCACTTACGATGGTTTGGGGAACTTGCTGACATACACCGGTCCTGGCAATAATGCTACTCTAGTGAACGGTGTGGATCAGGGCATTACCACCACATTTAACTACACTTCTGATGCTGGTAATCCCACCTATGGCATTTCCGCTTACAGTCAAGCGGCGGCTGTGAATGAACCGCTGACAATCACGGATAACCTCGGCCACATCACTCATCTGCGCTATACCAGCCGAGGGCAGGTGCAGAGTACCATTGATGCCTTAGGCCACGAGACGGACATGGGTGATAACACGCCGAGTCATATGGGCGGCTACAACTTGGCTGATCAGCCGCTTCTTGTGACGCTGCCAGCGACAGGACAGACGGGAAGTGGACGTGGGACGTATGCCTATACCTATTTATGCCCTGGGGGGCCACTGATGAGCATGACGGCCAAAGATGAGGGTGGAACCGTCATCCGTCAGATCAGCTTCCGCTATGGCGGGGCGGGGGAAAAGCTAGGAGTAACAGCGACAGATAATTCTCAGCCCGCCAGCTATACCTACGATGCGTTTTACCGGCTCAAAAGCTTTGCAGACGGAAATTCGCAGGTGACCCGCTACTACTACAATGCTGTGGGTGAGTTGGCAAGCGTCCTTTACCCTGGTGGAGATACCAAGCAATTCCCAAGCTATGACCCAAACGGCAATGTCCTAAAGTGCATAGACGGTCGCGGCGTCGTCAAGACCTACACTTACAACGACCCGGAAAGCCGTCTCACCGACATCACTTATCCGGGCGCGACCGGCCTCAACGTCCACTACAGCTATGATGTTTATGGACGCACCGCCAACCGGACAGATGCCTCTGCGGGCCTGTTCAATGCAAACGGGGCGGTCACCACTCCCGGAGTGGTTTACAGCTACGATGATGCGGATTTTGCAAGTAGTGTCCAAACCACGCTCAAAAGCCCAAGTGGAACGCTTCTACCAGCAAAGACGCTGAATTATTCCTACTGGCCTAACGGCAGCCGTCAGGGCTTGGTTGGCCCTTCCGGCAGTTTCAGCTATACCTTTGATGGTGTGGGACGAATGAACGGCTTGAGTAACCCATTCGGCGAGACAGCCTCCTGGAACTACCGCGACAATGGCTGGCTGCAAAACGTGACTCACAGCAACGGATTGACAAGCGTTTACAGCTTCAATTCACTCGGGCAGCTTACGGACCTGCTGCACCAGGGACCGGGTGGTACGACGCTCTCCGACTTTGGTAATATGGGCTACGATGGGATTGGGAACCGAACCGCAATGACGGTGACAATGCCGGGCGTACCGGGCTTGGGCGGCACGACAAATTTTGGCTATGATAGCAAGGGGCAGCTTCAAACGGAACAATCCACGCGCTCAGGCGGCTATACTCGCAGCTTCCTTTACGACCTTGCGGGGAATCCAACAACGTTCCGGGGAACTACAAGCGGCTTCAACGTCAATAATCAGAATAGCGCTTTCACATTCGACAAAAGTGGCAACCCAGTCAGCTATCAAGACGTCCCCCTGGCCTTCGACGCTGAGAACCGGCTTCTCACCAGCGGGCACTAGCATCTGATTGCCTACACTAATACCCTCCGCTTCGAATACGAGGCGGAGGATTTGTTTGATTGTAATGGTTTTCAATTCCCGGTCATGTTTGTGTCCGTCAAATGCCCCTTCGTGGAACAATTCCTACGCAGCGCCAAAATGCCCCGGTCCGGCCTGTTTTCTGGCCCACAACTCATACCGAAAACAATTTACGTTTTGATGCGTCGTAGAACAAGTTATGACATAATTTACCTTAGCTGCTAATTTTTATGTCTAGGGGGACTTGCCCAGGTTAAATGCGACTTAGTGAAGTAGCCGACGCAGGCTAGGTTGTCTACGGTGTGGGCACGGGAAAGGGTAGGGGGCGTCTGGTACTGACAGGAAAGAAGGCAGAGATGGTGCTGCTCCTTGCTTGAACCACTAGCCTTCGAAACGGATAGTTTCCGCTTCAAGGCACTCATAAGGTGGACGAAGCCGGACAAAAATACCGCGTCCTGAACGGCAGTCAAGAACAGCTTCTTGATGAAAGCTTAATCGCTTGCCGTGGCAGTCAGCTTTGAATTTTCAACATCGTAGCTAGAATAGTGGCAGGAGTATATCATTATGCCGAGAAAGTCAGCTTCTGCCACTACTGGAAAAGAACGCACTGATCCTCCCCCATATTTTCTTCATCCCAAACTGCCGCCGTTTGATGCTTCCTCCTCTCCGCCGATAGATACCTACCAGCCTATTTATAATCTGATGGCAGCCGCTGGCTTCGGCCTCCTCTCTCGTTTGCAACATATCATCGCTCCCAAGTTCGGCAGAAGATCGTTGGCACTCGCCTACAACGCCGGGGCTATCAATAACAAATCGTCTAGAGAAGCCATTAATTTGCCTGTTGAGCGAAAAATTGGGATCGGACCAGTCCGAATGGTCTACTATCGGGAATTGGTATACGGCCACCACTATCAATCCATGCTTGAAGATACATACTTGGCTGGAACATCCTATTTTGTTGCCGGTGGCAAGAGACGAGACCCGGATGAGTGGCTGACTATGGATCGGTTTTATGCAAAAACCCTAATGTCGCTTGGCTTGTCCTGGTGGTGCATCGAGCAGGCAATAGTCACAGGTTTTTTGAAGTCGCATCTGCCGGCTGAGTTCATGGAGCAGTACGACGCTGACCCGACAAGCACAAGTTTTGTCGCCGCCTGGGAAGAAGTCTGGAGCAATCGCAAGAAGTTTCAGGACTACGGAAACCGAAGCCGCAAGTTCCGCGCAAATATACGCCAGTTTGAAAAACAGGGCAAAACCGCTGAGGATGTCGAAGCTATATTGCAAGGTACAGCGAACGACCTAAGAACAGAAGGGGAAATTTTGTATGATGCTGACGGCATCATTATTATCCCACTAGACAATGCAGGCAGAATCAAAATACCTTCATCAGCAGAAGATCATGTCTTGAACGAAATTCTAATTCCTGGTCTTTCCCTTGATAATGGCGGAAGCAGAGCAGCGGCGGCTGAACAGATTCTAAGTGGTCAGCTCATGCGCGATTATGGCTTTCACAAGATTCTGCTCAACAGCCGCGATCTCACTCAGAACAGAACAGAAGATTTCGCGGCCTACGCCACAGATCGTCGCTCTCCCTTTATTAACTCTATTGTCTATGAGTTGGGTCAGTTTATCTGGGACAGCATCGATATTAAGCGTCGTTACCCAGCTTCGCCTGCGGCGCGTCATTTAATGGAGAGAAAGACAGCTTGGCTGGAGCAGGGAGATCAAGCAGAACTGCATTACTTCCTACCAACTGAGTTTTACATGCTCATCGCGGACATTCTGTATCATTGTCCCGTAGCGAGCGGATTGCCTGATAATCACCTAATACGAGGCTCAACTGGGCCGCCTGAAGAAATAGAACTCTGGCGATATAGTGCGGAAACTTTACCGCCAGTCAAACCACCACCGCCTATGTGGGAGGGGCTAACGGCAGATCAAGTACGGCAGCGATTTGGGGAAGCTGTGAAAGCAAATAAGCCGAAGAAGCAAAGACGGAATCAGGATCGCCAGCAGTAGCGGCAGGTAAACAATCTCGACGACTTCTGACCACTTAAACTACTGACTTCGGCTAAGTGATAAAATGGCTCCTGAATGATAACTCATCATTCAGGAGTTTTGTTTTGCCACGGCGTCCACAACCAGTGCGGATTGAGCTGAAGCCTTCTCAGAAAACCTCTGAGGATACTATCTGCCGGTTCGCTCGTGCTTCTGCCGTTTTGCTCCGCATTTCTGATCGCCTAGAGAAAGAAGCGGCTCAAAGAGAAGACAAACCTGTTGCAAAAACAGCAAAAAAAGAAACGCCCTAATCTGCCGCCAATACGAACCTTCTTGAAGGAAGCGTCAAAAAGCGCGATATGTTCCCCGTCTGGAATCGGGGAAAACGACTTCTCCAATTTGGAGAAGCATAATGCCCGCAAGCGAATTCCAGCACTTGCGGGTGTTTTGTGTTTGAAGTCTTTCCGTTGGGAATAGGCCCGGCAAAGCAAAAACCCGCCTATCAGCGGGTTAATGCTCACGATCAACTGGTTGGAGATGAGCGAGGAGAGTTTCAATGGCATTGTACCACAATGTTCAGCCCCTCGCTCTATTTCTGAATTCTTTTATTGGGCAATACAGCCCCAGAAAAGTTAGATATGCAAGACAGAGTTATCAATCCTGTGAGACTGTGCGAAAAGCACATCTGGCGCTCTACTGAGGGCCAGTGCAGCAAACGGGCGGAGGGCAAATGCTAATGCCAGCAATAACAAAAGAATCTGTAGTGGCGAGCTTAGAAGGCCATTATGCAGACGTTTACTGCGATTACCTGGAAACGAAACAGGAAGGAAAAGAGCTGAAGGCGCTTTGTCCCTTTCATGACGACCACCACCCCTCAATGCAGATTAACCCGGCCACCGGGCTATGGAACTGCTTTGCCTGTAATCGGGGCGGCGACGTGTTCGAGTTTATCATGCGGAAAGAAGGCATAGGCTTCCCGGAAGCGCTGGCACTACTGGGGGATAAGGTTGGTATCACGCAGTCCTCCCCTTTCCAAATCGTCGCCTGCTATGACTACACCGATGAGCAGGGAAAGCTACTGTATCAGGTCGTTCGCAAGCAACCCAAGAGCTTTTACCAAAGGCGTCCTGAAGGCAACAATGGCTGGATTAACAATCTCAAAGGCGTTCGGCTTGTTCCGTACCGTCTGCCGGAAGTGATTGCTGCCATTGACAAGGGAGAAGCTGTCTTTATCGTTGAAGGAGAGAAAGATGTTGACAACTGGCGGGCGAAAACGGGCTTCACAGCTACCTGCAATTCAGGCGGCGCAGGCAAGTGGCAAGATGACTTCAAGCGCTTCCTCAAAGATGCCATCGTCTACGTCATCCCTGACAACGACAAACCGGGGCGCGATCATGCAAACATGATAGCCTGTTCACTCACCGGTATTGCTAAGACGGTCAAGGTCTTAGAGTTGCCCAGCTTGCCAGAAAAAGGGGACGTGTCAGGTTGGCTTTTAACTCCCAACCTTCAAGCACTAGAAGAAATCATTCGGATCATCGACCAGACCTCAGAGTTCGACCCGACCGTAGAACGGAACCCTGAACTTGTTAGCGCGACCGATGCCGCAACCGAACTTGCCCCCGAGTGGGGGCCAGTTGTTCCCTACTCAGCGCAAAACATTCGTGCGTTTCCTCTGGAAGCCCTTCCGTCTAATATCAGGAATTATGTTGACGAAGTTTCCAAGTCTGTCCAAGTGCCGCCCGAACTTCCGGCGATGCTGGCGCTGTCGGTAATCGGTGCGGCGGGATGCCGCTCGTGTGTCACTCAGGTTGGTCGAACCCACACTGAGCCATTAAACCTTTGGACGGCAACGGTGATGCCACCAGGAAGCCGAAAATCGGCGGCAGTTCAGGCAATGGTACTGCCTATCGAAGAATACGAATGGGAACAAGGGCAGCTTGTCAAACAAGAGATTAAAGAGGCGACTGAGCAACGCAAGTTTGACGAAGCTCGGATGAAGCAACGGCGCGATAAGGCTGCTGCCTCAGATGTACCTACTGAACCGTATGATCCCGCAGACTTGACCGAAATCCCCACTATCCCACGGTTCTTAGTTGACGATACGACCACCCAACAACTCGCCACGTTGATTGCGGAAAACGGCTCCATAGCACTTTTAAGTGCAGAGGGCGGCATCTTGGACATCATTGCAGGTCGTTACGGCAAAGACAAAGGAACTGATCTGGACTTGTACCTGAAGGGTCATGCCGGGGAGTCCTACCGGGTGGACCGCAAAGGGCGTCCGCCGGAATACATTCCCCGCGTTCTGCTCACAATGGGTCTTGCCATCCAACCGGCTATCTTAACCTTCCTAACTTCACAGCCCAGCTTTCAAGGACGTGGCCTTCTCGCTCGCTTCCTATATAGCCAGCCGGAAAGCCTTGTTGGAACACGTCGCTATCAGGATCGGCCCATTGACGCGGATGCCAAAGCGCGATACTGCGCTGCGATTCGGCGAATGCTGAGTTATAACCGTCCTGTGACAGAGGAGGAGAAACTGGGCTGGCACAACCTCCAGTTGACAGGAGATGCCCTTAACATTTGGGCGCAATACGCAGATGACATCGAGAAGCGCCAAGCGGAAGGTGGTGATCTCGCAGGCGTCGCGGAATGGGCCTCAAAGCTTGCCGGTGCCGTCGCACGGATCGCAGGCGGATTTCATTTGGTCAATCACGCACAGCATGAATCCCCATGGAACTTACTGATCTCGAAAGAGACGGTCGTAGCGGCATGGGCGGTTGGGGAAGAATATCTTATTCCTCAAGCTCTCACAGCATTTGAGATAATGGGGATGGACCCCAGTGAGAATGTTGCGAAGCGCCTGCTCCGCTGGATGGAACGCAAAGGGCAGATGCAGTTTAGCTGGCGCGATTGCCATAAAGACCATCCGGGATTGAACACGGACAAAGAACTGCGGCCTGCGCTTAAAGCGCTGTGCGAGCGTGGGTACTTGCGGGCAGTCACACTAGATGGTGCAAGAAGTGGAGGCCGCACCACAGGCAGGCCGAAGTCCGAGCAGTTTTCGGTCAATCCGCTGTGGCTGACGCAGGCAAAAAAAGGGATGCAGGAGTAGAACGGCAATCCAGCAGGCTTTGTGACGGCGTGGTTTTGTCTGTTTTGTCTAAATTGTCTAACGTTTCCAAAAAGGGGAGATCCGTGAAAAGCGCTTTAGAGTTGTTGCGAGAGCTGCGTCGTGATGGAAATAGCTTCGGCCAACTAACTGATGCTGAATACGATGACGGTATACCTGTCAGCGCCTATACATCACCCGGCAGTGCTAATTCTACAAACGGTTGTCAAATTAGACAAAATAGACAAAACCTAACGAGTCAAATTCCTGCCCTGCCAACGTATGTTCTGCGGGTCTGGTCAGAAGTGCTTTCCGAAGAGGTCCTAGTGGTTCCTGATGACGTGCCAGCGATTAAAGAGATTGTTGCCTGCGGGCGAATTGTCTACAAACACAAGGAAATCCACCTTCTGATTGGAGTGACACCTTCCAGCTTACGCCTAATCCATGAAATCAAGTGCGTGATTGGGGGAGACGTTGTTTCAGACAATGAAAATCCACCAAAGCAACTTGCGCTTTTGGAGGCGGGCTTCTCAGGTACGAAAACTAAGAATGATAAAACGTTATTATAAGTCCATCTCCAGCTTCAGCGCTCAGGAATGTTCACTCTGGCTAAGCATCAACATACGAATGCTCAAAAATAGCTGACACGAAAGGATAGTTGATATAAACTGGACTACCTTTCCGACACGGAAAATGGGGTTCAGTCCATTGAAACGCTTTACGCCGAAGCTCTTACAACAGCCTCTCTAGTCCCTCACCTACATAAGCGTTTGCAAACAGCATCCGTTTTGGACGGATGCTTTCGCCCAAGATGAAAAGGGCATTGCTGGTTTTGCTCTCAAATCCACCAGACATTTCCGAAACTGAATGTGCTGATGATCGCACTACTATCGCGCTTATCTTGTGTTAGGAACAGAGTTGTTGCACAATTTATCCTTAAAGACCGATATAAAAACAACAGTTAGCCGCTTGTCGCCTACCTATTTAGTAAAGGCAACACCGCAAACTCAAACACAAGGAAAACAGAAATGACAATGAAAGCAAACACCTCTTCTCGTAAAATACCGATGCCGCGCAGTATCCGTGGCAAAGTGCCTATAGACCCCAAAGATCAAGAACTGCCGGAGTTCCTGCACCCTGGGCCGCCGCCAGAACCCGAAGAGCGCGTCATCAACCGGCGTACTCACCGGATCACTCCAGGCTCTCGGGTGTTTATTATCCAGCTCATCAACACCGGGTACACCAACAGGCAAATCAACGCCATCCTCCGGCAGCGAATGTACATTCTCCCGGAGGAACCAGACTTGTCTGTGGACTGCCTGGGCGAAATCCGGGCGCTGGACGATTGCCAGCTCGATGTTGATATGCTGAGCCGTGAAGCAACCCAGGTGTCCTGTCATCACATTGGCAAGTTCCTCATTCAGTGGGCGGAACTTGGAGATGCTGCTTGTAGCCGCTTGCTTGGCGGGGGGCGCTTTGGTGATAGCTTTGAGCACCTGTCTGTTGGCGAGTGCCTGATGGTGGCGAAGACGGCAACAGGGTTTCTAATGGACACGTTTGGCGTCGGTCTTGGGGAGCGGATCAAGGCCGAATTTGACGAAGTGTTGGCACAGCAAGCTAGCGGCAAGGTTCATCACCTCACCCAGGAAGAGCTAGATAACTTACTTCACCGGCATGCAGAAAGCATGCTCCGGCTGTTTGTCAAAAAATTTGAAGCGGCACCAGTCAAGAAAGACCCAGAGGCAGTGGAGACAGCCGCTTTGGGGGAGGAAGCAGCCTGACAGAAAGAAAAGAGGGACAAAAAGAGATAAGAACATCTCGGCCTGAATAAGCTCTTCGTGCTTTCTCTCAGACCGTCCTCCCTAACGGTGTTTTCTTGTTCGACAGTATCCTACTCGTTTTAGGATGCTGTCTTGTGCGCTCTCAAGGCAAGTTCTGCGACGACTACTGCGAGCTGTTGCACGGCCCGGCTGGCCGCTTCTCCCTGCCGCTGCTGGGCCTCCTGGAAGGCATCTAGGAGGCTCTGGTAGTACCACAAAATGTCGGCACTGCTCGCGTTGAACCGTCCCCACAATGCTTCGCCAAGCTCCTGGTAGTCCGCCAGGATCGCACGGGCGTTGTGGAGCTTGTCACAGGAGGATACCAGCCGCACGGAGGGGGAAGCGGTGAGAACGTGGGCGATGTAGGCTTCCTTGCGCTCTCGCCAGGGGGCCTTTTCTGTGGAAGCTGAGTCGCTGCATCCGGCGACAATAGTAGCAACCTGTGGCCCGAAGCGAGCGGTTAGTTCCTGCTCGGTGACGTTTTGGTCTTCCATCACGTCATGAAGCAGCGCGGCGATGGCTTCGTCTTCGTCTGCGCCGTTTTCGAGGGCGATGCCGGCCACTTGCAGGAGGTGGCTAATGTAGGGGATGGAGGTGCCTTTGCGGGTCTGGGCCTTGTGCTTTTGGGCGGCGAAGACCAGGGCTTCCTCGAAGCGTGAAGATAGTTGCTGACGTGCCTCTTGTTGCTGAGGCAGTGATTGCATTGAGGCTTGTTCAGTCATAGTTTGCTCAGTCATAGTTGCTCCTTATGGCTTCCTGAATCAGAAAATAGTTTTAATCGGATCGTTTCAATTGGATCGTAGTCAATTGGGTCAGCCGGGCTGTGCTTCTTGTAAATCGGTTCAATGGCCTCCGGGGTAGGCTGTCCTAAAGAGACAGAGTTAATTGAGCTGGTTCACCACTCTTTTCATCAGCCTCATCCTCTGCATAAACAGGGTCTGAGTAGCTATACTGCCGCTCTATTTCTTGACAGAGGTAAGCCCAGACGGCAAGCCAGAGCAGCTCCTCGCGGTATATTCCCTCTCGGTTGCCATGCGTGAAGCCGTAGTGCCACTCAAAGTCGCAGTGCCGCCGGTACAGGCGCGAACGCATCAGCCGGCGCATTTCTCCTTCCGGCAAATCTTTGAGTTCCAGGTCAACGGCGTCCCTCGCAAGGTCCCGGAACACGTCCTGGGGGGGCATGCCTAATCCCCCAGACCCGGCCCCGAAGCCGTCCACCATCTCGTACCAGGGGAAGCCGAAGCGGGTCCAGGCTGCCACGACGGCCTGAGACAAGCCTTGGAACGTCACGGGCTTGGTCTTCATCACGGGCTTAGCTTTGTCGCCTGCTTCCATCACTGCGGTCTCCTGAACCATCATAGCGGTCTCCTAAACCGTTACTGTGGCCCCCTGAAGCATGGCTTGACGCCACAAGGCCACTCATAGCCTGAGAGAGGACGTGCTGGCCCGTCTGGGGGTTGCTGACGCGGCTACAGCGGGAGCTGTAGTAAAGCTGATCCCAGTTCAACAGCCGGCTGGCGCTGCCATGCAGGAAAATTTTGCGCGTTGTACATGGTTATTTTGAGTAATGTTCTGTCATAGAACATTTTAACATAGAGCTTGCCTTAAAATCAAGGTAGTGTTTCGTCTTAGAACAAATAAAGAGGACAAGCGGCCAAAGAACCTGATTGGGGTCCGTATGCGGGAAGCACGTCGCCGGTTCCTGCCCCGGATGACGCAAGCCGACTTATCGCTGACGCTCAACGAAATGGGCATCCCTATCGACCGGGCTGGGATCAGCAAGATTGAGACGGCAGAGCGGGTAGTTTTGGACTTTGAGTTGAAGGCGATTGGGGAGGCGCTGGGCGTGCGGATCGGGTGGCTTTTAGATGAGGCCGATGTTTAAATGAGATAGGCGTCTAGATGTAAGTAATATTAAACCGTGTTGACAATCATAAAACCGCCTGAAGCGGCTCATTCTAACTCCTCTAGGCGCATCGCTCGTTCAGCCTTTCCTTCGGTGTATGCCCTAATGATAATGCTAACGGTGAGCATTTATCCCCTGCAATCGTCGAGGCAATAATTTCATGCCTCTGTGCATTGCGTCCTGATAACTATCTGAATGGTCATTCAGTTTAGAAGTAGTGTTTTCACCTTAGCAATAAAGCAAGCACATGTGGTGAGCCTGAGTGCTTGCTCTAAAACCATTAGCCCTGATTTTGGTTGCCTTCGGCCTGTGCTTACAGATTATGTGCTTGAAGGCGTTAAGCCAGTATGCCGTATGAAGATGGGGATATTATCTAGCTGATAAGAGGGGTAGCTGAACAAAATGCTGCTGATCATGGAGCAGTATTCACATCCAGCTAAAACTGTGATAACTATATAGATCCAATGCCCATATCCACAAGCATAGGATCAAGCCGACTGTGCAAGTATGGAAAGCTCTCCTCTACAGCCCTAGCATCATGGTCAATAGCATAAAGAAGCGGGAGTATCAGAGGTTGCGTGTAAAGGAACTCCGAAGACAGATGTTTCCTAATAGTGTCTCCCAGTCGTGGTCTTGACTCAACGAATTTTTGCACCTTATCTGGCGTGGCATTAGCAAATATGGCTTTCATCTGCTCGTAGATAAAAGTGCAAGTTTTCATATCACGCTGCGAATCGATATTCACCGTTTCTCTGTATAGTCGCTCAAAGGCAGACAACTGCTGTTCAAAGTTAGCTTCCATCTTACTTATTTCCACGTCAGCTTTCTTGAACTCTTCATCAGTCGTCTCAATGAACGCCACACATTTTGCCATCAGGCGATACAACTCTGGTGATGCTTTGATTTGTGGTTTGTATACAGTGTCGTGAGACATTTCGCTAAATGCATGTTGCATTAGCGTTCGAATTTGAACTTCACACGGAGTTTCTGCTGGAATCATTATACCTGAACACTGCAAACATTTGTTTGCTTTAACTATAAAATGTACTGATTGGTAAGCAAATATCGTTGGATTATCTCTCTTATCTTTCTCGAAATCTCGGCTCTGCTCACAGCCCCAATCTAATCCATCACGCACAATATCACTGACGAGGTTAATATCTTTGAGAAGTAAAACAACAAACCGCGTTCCAACCTTATCCGTGATCTCTGTGTAGGGGTCTGCCCATTCGTATCCCCTGTAAAACGCTTTTGCGATAAATGAGTCGACATTTTTGACACGCGGAGCCGGATCAGTCTTTAGGAAGTTGGCAACTTTGCTATTGTCGCCTAGATATTGCCCAATCTTGTCCGTCACATAATCTGTGACGTACATACCCCATGCTTCAAGTACGGGTTCATCTTTAAGATAACGTGTTCTGCAATCGCTCTCAGACATTGCTTGGCTTCACCATGCCTTTGATTCTGATCACTGTAGTTTCGGGGTCGTCTGCTGACTGTTCAATTACAATGTATTTGTTGTCAAAAGCCTGGATGGGTGCCCACAAGCGGATTTGATGTCCGAGGTCAAAACGGCTTTCTTTCAGTTCCGCTTTTAGAAACTCGGTGTCCTTCACAATACCTGACGAGGCCACCTTACCTCCCATATACGTTTCAAGCGAAGATACAGCTCGCTCCGGGACAAAACGTTCTGCCAGCTCTGCCACTGTGATAACTTCCTCATTTGATTTCATGTAACTTTCCAATCCACTAACGAAAGTCACTGTCTCTTCTGTCGTCAGGTCTTCCGCTTGAACCCACTTTAAAGCTTCCTTGTAAAAAGTTCTCGTTTCGATCTTGTTGGATTTAGGTATCTTGCAACCCAGAAAACCTTGATGAAA
Organism: Capsulimonadaceae bacterium; assembly: GCA_965277455.1. Classification (GTDB taxonomy): domain Bacteria; phylum Armatimonadota; class Armatimonadia; order Armatimonadales; family Capsulimonadaceae; genus JANXMY01. Next base: position 269,421 of record OZ255823.1, read on the forward strand.
ATACTTGGCTGCACTCTCCGGTCTAGACGGTGTGAACTTATGATCGAACACCTGGATTACAAAATCTCCGCTGTCTCTGAATTCCATATCCTCATCCCTGCGTCCTTGATTCTCTTGGAGGAGACTGATCTTGAACAATTTCTTATCATCTGTCAAGAAAAGCTCATTAAGATATTGAATCTTGATTCCTTGAAGCTTGCTGTCTCGGCTAAAGCCTTCCGACTTCTCTGCTTTCATCACTCCAATAAATCGTTTCCCTTGAGCACCTATGACTCCATCAAAGACAACAATGAACCCGCCAGGGGCATTCGTTGAGCCTTGTGCTTTATCAAGATTTACTGCTAACTCATATGATAAGCCCACAAATTGTTCGTCTTCAAGGTCGAGCAGTTTGGCACAAAGCTGAAATGTGCTTTCTTCACCATCCTTATCTATTTCCAGCTCGACGCTTTTAGTCTTGCGCCCCATGACTTTGACAATGTTTTTTTCAACAGCCAGTTTTTCATTTTCAGGAAGCTGTTCTAATCCTTGCCCCCTCAAGGGCGTTTTGCGACCGGAAAGCGTATCGCTCCCAAAAATTTCGTGCAGTATCAACCGCTTGATCGTAAGCTCAGATGTATCTAATGGCATAAGGTTCTCAGTAAATGAAATTTCTATCAAAAGTCTAATTAGCAAAAAGTTGAGATGCGGTATCAGCCTTGAGTCGGTGTAGTGTCCACTTTCTGACAACGAAGGGTGGGTCTGGTGCTTCTTCGGCTAGAGTGTCGAGAGTCGAGCGAATCGTATCCATAAAAGCCATCGCATTAGCGTTGTCTGCCATAAGAAATACAGCTCCTTGCTCCATCTTGCGGCGGACACTGCTATATTGTGCCCCTGCGTGCTGGAATTTCTCGGCACGTTGGCTATAAGACAAAAACGTCTGAAGTGCCACAACAATCGGCACAATAATTTCAACGGCCTCAGTTGGGACGCCGTGAAAATCGTGATGAACGACAGCATCTGAGCGGTATCCCTCTGTTCCTGTAACAGCGGTAAGGATAATGAGGGGTACCCCGATCATAAAATGCCAGAACCGGAACCACTTGGCAGCATTGAATGCTGCCATTTGCGACTCACGGGCGCGGCGGTGCCAATTCGCTAAAACCTCCCTTGCTTCAGTGATGACTTCAGCTTCCTCATCAGGCGACGAAGTTGTATCTTGTGGCATAATAACTCTGTTTCGCCAGCTTGTTAAACAATTCCTGCCAGCACGTCTTTAGGGCGGTACAGTGCTGACAGTATTCATCCCAAAAAGCTAATATAATGCTGTATATATTCGCTTTTTTAAGACATGTATTACCTTGCCTACAATAAAATTAAAAACATTATGCTTTGAAGACGTGATGCTGATACTCACTAAAACATCCCGCCGCCGGTCGCGGCGTTCTGCGTGTGCTTCACCAAGTCACGAAACATGGTGCGGCCTTGTCCGCGCCACCAGCCGATATCTTGGCGTCCGATGCTGCTGTCGTTGACCAGGAAAATGTAGCGCCAGTCTTCACCCGTTGCGTCGCGCAGGATGTCGGCGTAGCGCTCGGCGCGGGACTGTTTGGCGCGGTCGCGCTCGCGGATGCTGCCTTTGCTTTCTATGATGTAGAGGGTGCCATCGGTCAGGCGCACCAGGAAGTCGGGGTAGTAGTAGGGCATCCGGCCTTCGAAGCTGTATTGGATGCGGAAGCCGACGCCGCTCTGGTCGTTCCAGAGCCAGGAGGCCACGTCATCGGCTTCGTCCAGCAGTTGGGCGAACTTGAGTTCATCGCCGCTGTCAAAGCAGCAGAGCGTGTGGACTGATTTCGCGGGGTTCGGCATCATGTTCTGCCCCGGTGACGCTTCGTACTCGGTCAGGTCTTTGGCGTACTTGGTACTCACCTGCACGTCGGGCGTTTCTTTGCCGGAGCGGGCCTGGCCGATGAGCTTGGCGACGTTCTGGATCACCTGCTGCTTGACGGGGCCGCGCCGGATGTTGTCGATGACGATCTGGCGCGTCTCTTCGTCGGCGTCGGCGGCGGCTTCCAGGCTGAGGGGGATGCCGCGCAGGTCAAAGGTGCAGCGTTCCAGGAACGCTTTGACGATGCCTTTGATGGCGGGGGTATAGCTGCCGGTCAGGCGAAGCTCGGCGCGGATGGCCTCGGAATAGGCGGAAACCACGGCATCGACGGAGGCATAGCCGGTGGCCTGCACGGTGTATTTCAGCGGGGCTTCGGCAAGCAGGTCCGCGCCTGCCGCGCCCTCGTGCTTGATGATGCCCTCGATTTCTTTGAGGTCCTGCACATAGGGGAACTTCTGGGGCAGCGCCGACATCTGGCCGCGCCCGATTTTCTCCATCCAGTCGTCGTCCAGGTCGTAGGGTTCGCCGACGATGACCGAGATCGGCAGGTCCCGTGTGGCCCGCTCTTCCTCCGGCTCCACCATCTTTACCAGCACCCGCGTCGGGTTGGGGCGCTTGTCGTCATCGGGTTCGTCCTCAATGATGTCCGCGATGTTCTTGATGATGCGCTCAAACGACGGATGCCGGATGACGTACAGGCTTTCGGCTTTCCCCTGGTCCCGCCGCTCGCCCTCGGCGGTCCAGGCGGGCGGGTACATCCGCCGCAGTCCGCGTCCTAAAAGCTGCTCGGTGAGCTGGCGGCTGTCACAGGGACGCAGGGGGACGATGACCTTGACGTTTCGCACATCCCAGCCTTCTTTGAGCATCATCACGGAGACGATGGCGGTGTAGGGGCTGTCGCTGCGGTCGACGCGGTTGATGTCGGCGCGTATCTTCTGCCATTCCTTCTCGTTGGTGGCCTCTTTGCGTCCGATATGGATTTCAATGACTTTGCCCGCGAACAGGCACTCGCCCGTTTCGGCATCGGGGAACCCTTCCAGCCGCTCGGCGATCTGGGCGGCCTCGCTTTTGTTGCTGCACACGATGAACAGCAGGGCCTTTCGGGTGATGCCGTTGGCGTCCAGGGCGGCCTGTTCCTTTTTCCATTCGGCGATCCCGGCCTGGATGAGCTGCGTGTATTTGTCAAAAGCGTTGGTGGCGGAGTCGTCCACCAGGGGGATCGGCTCATCGTGGCCGTCTTTATACTGCAAGTTGATTTTGCCCATGAAGGGCTGCTTGACGATGCCTTCTTTGATGGCCTGCTGCAAGGGGTAATCGTAGACGGTGTGTTTGAACCACTGCCGGGTCGTTTCCTCAAAGAGTGTCGCGCTGAGGTCAATCTGCAACGAAAGCCCCTGCCGCTTCTCGATGCCCAGCAGCACCCGGTTCCAGGCGATACCTTCTTTCACGTCTTCGTCTTTCAGCGCTGCCGCCGACTTGCCGTAATGCACGGCTTCATCGTGAACGTGGTGGGCTTCATCGTTGAAGACGACTAGCGGGGAGGCCACAGACTGCACAAAGTCCAGCAGGCGCGGGGTCCCCGTGTCCAGCTTGGTGGGCAGGGCGCTCAGGCCCTCGAAATCAAGCTCAAACTCGTCTTCGGAGGCTGGCTCGGCCTGTTTGCCGTCGGCGCTCTCGAACAGTTTTTGGATATTGGCGACGACCAGATACCCCTCGGAAGGCTGCCACTCGGACGGCACGTTGTCCGGCGTAACGACCTGCAAAGTGAACTCGCCCCGCAGCTCCGGCGGCAGGAGCGGGTCCGCGTCAAAGATCGCCCCGCCCGCGAAGTCTGCCAGGAGGCGTTCCAGAACGATCAGGTTGGGCGCGAGGAGAAGCTGTGTGTTGCCAAAGCCGAGGGCATTGTCGCCGTCGCCGAGCTGCCAATGCAGGTGTGCCCAGACCATGAGCAGGCTCATCACTTTGGTCTTGCCGGAACCGGTCGCCATTTGCAGGCCGATCTTGGCCCAGGGTGCTTTCTGCGCGGCCCGTGGCTCCCCGACAAGTTCTGCATACTGCTCCGTGCGCCGCAGTGCCGCCACTTCGTAGAGGTAGATCGTGGTTTCGACAGCGCGGCGCTGGTGGGGATGCCAGAGGAAAAAGCTGCCGTCGGCCATCGGGTGCGGCCCGCCGAACCAGTAGGTTAAGAGGCGGCGCGAGAGTTCAGACACGCCTGCATAGCCCGAAGCCACCCACGCATCGACTTTGGCTTGCAGGGGTGCGATGATCTCTTTTTGCGGGTTGATGTCCAGCGCCGTTTGATCTGCGCTCTTGTTTCGTGCTGCTGTTCGTGCCATAGTTATCTTCCCTGTCAATCTGGGGGAGCCGGAGTAGGACCCCTCCCGCTCGTTCCTCGCTCCCTCCCCTGTTAGGGGAGGGTTTGGAGCATCTTACGGGAACTGAAAAACGCCTCAAGCATTTCGCGGCATAAAATACTTGCGTTTTATGCCGCGAAATATGGTATCATTATAATGCAATTGACGGGAGGGCTTCGGCCCGGCATCTTTCGGCCCTCGTGGCCGTGTAAACGATGTTTTGGCGAATTGACGCCAGCCCGTCTTCATTTTTTGCCTGCCTCTTTGGGAAACTTCTTGATCCCATAGCCTTTGACGGCTCCCGCCTCAGAGTTGTAAAACTTCGGCAGCAACCGCTCAAAAAAGCCGTATTTGGTCACTCTGGACAGCGGTTCTTCTTCCCATTCCTCCCAATGCTCCGAGAACTGCCGGTACACATTGTACGCGACCAAATCCGCGACTTGAAGAAAGTTGCTCTGGTCCGTCGGCAGGAAGTGAACGCCTTCAATGATCTTTTCCACGCTGGCGAAGTCCGTCCGGCCCCGGCGCTGGAACTTTTCGTGCAGCTCCACAATGGCTTTCTGGTGGCTGCGGGCTTCGCTGGACGCCGACTCTTGAATCAGGTCATGGATGATGATGCCGCAGGGGGTGTTGTCGCAGTGCGCCAGGAAACCGGCCACCCGCTCCAAAAGAAGCTCATACGCCATTTCTGTGGCGGGAACGGGGGCGGTATACTGGGTCATCATCTGCCGCTTATCCACCACCGCTGCAAAGAGCGTAAGCGGGGCGTCATTGATGAGTGCGAACATCGCCTCGACACCTGCCGTCAGCTTCTCCGGCGTGATCCCGAACGGCTCCAAATAGAAGCGGCGGCGTTTATCCGGCTGCCGAAGGTTGACCGACTTCCACTCCACCTGAGTTGTGCCGAAGCACTCCTGTTTGATGGCATTGATTTTCTGGTTCCACTCCCGCCAGTCCCCATCCGAGATGGCGACCGCCCCTAAGACAAAGTGGCGGCTGCTCTTGGTGTTGTATTCCCGCTGGCCGCTTTCGTCCACATAGAACAGGTACATTAGACTGTCACCCGGATGACTTTGAGGCCATCGTTGCCGAAGATGTCGGTGACTTTGACAGCGATGCGCTTGTCGCCGCCCTGGGCGTAGCTGTGGGCGGCCTGGGGAGCAATCTCGCGGCTTTTGCGGGTGCGGAAGGTCTGCCAGTCATTCTTGAAGGTGTGGCCGTCGTAGTCCCAGTCCACGGCCCAGTAGTCCACCAGGGCCTTCCAGTCCGTGATACGCTGCTTGATTTCGGTGCGTTTGGCGGCGTCCTGCGTACTCAAACAGTCATCCAGGTCTACGGTCAGCCGGGTTAGCGTCACCGTGACCCCGCCGCCGCTGGGCAGGGCGCGAACTTCAATATCGGGCGGGGAAAAGAAGTGAATGTCCGGGGCGGCCTCCAACCGGGCATCTTTGGCCCGCTTGCGCTTGATGCGCTCCCGGACAGCGTCTATCGCCACCTGCGGAATAATTTTGGCCTGCACAGAGACCCCATACTTCGCCTCGATCTCGCCTTTGTTGAAATCAATGTCCACATCGGCACTCAGCACATCCACCGAGCGCGTGTCCGAGGCGGCGGCCTCCTGGACAATGCACTCCAACTGCGACTCCACCACAGGGGCATTCAGGGGGCCGACGTGTATCCACCGCGCCCCTTTCTTGCCATGCAGGTAGGTGTAGCCTTCGACGGGTGCGCCGCCATAGACTTCCACCATCGCATCCCGGTAGATTTTCGCGCCGGGGCTTTTGGCATACTTGTCCTGCCAGGGTTCATTGCGGGCATAGAAGCCCACATTCTCCACTGCAAACGGGCGGGCATTGGCCTCAATGAGCCGCTTGCGGGTCAAGTGAATAGCAAACTTGCCGTTGTCGATAGCGATCCACCGGCGCGGAGCCGCCTTCCCCTCCGCATCCTTCATCGTCTCCGCCGCCACAGCGGTTGTGCCAGACCCAGAAAAGCAATCCAGCACCAGATCGCCAGGGTTTGAAGACGCCGCGATGATGCGTTGAAGCAGCGCGGTAGGCTTCTGCGTTGGATAATTGTAGCGGTCTGCCGATTGCGAGTTGACAGGAACTACATCAGTCCAAATAGTTTGGGCTGGGCGTCCTTTTGTTTCGTCAGAGTAAAACTTGTAGCGAGGCGTTCCGCCGCTAGTAAAAACAATCAATCCGCTTTTTACAGCGGCATCTATGCGTTCTTGTGTCCAGCGCCAATGGGTGCCAGGAGGAGGCGATAAAATCTTATCTCCGAATTTGCGGGCAGGGCCAGGGCCACTCGCCATCAAAGGCATTAAAGTATACTTACGCCCATCTGTTTCTTTGCCTGTAAAACGGGATGCAAGATACTCTTCGCTAACAGGTTCGTATTGGACATTGAAATTGTGTTTATCAGCGACTGAGTAAAACAACAAAGTATCATGTATAGACCCATACCTCTGAGTATCATTGTGAGGATTTGATCGCTTCCAAATTATTTCATTCTGGAAGTTCTCATAGCCAAAAACTTCATCCATCAGCACTTTCAGGTAATGCCCCGCGTGCCAGTCGCAGTGAACATAAATACTCCCCGTCGGCGCAAGGAGCCGCTTCAACAGTTCCAGCCGGTCCCGCATCATCGACAGGTACGAATCCAGCCCATCCTTCCAGGTGTCCTTGTACGCAATCTCCTCAATCAGCGTCGGCAGCTTCTCATCACTCAGCCCGTTTTCAATCTCCACATTGATCTTGAAATCCGCCTGCACCGCAAACGGCGGGTCAATGTAGATCAGGTCCACCTGGCCTTCCAGGGGCGCGTGGTGGCCGTCCCCATGCAGCAGGGAGGTCAGGGCGACCAGATTGTCATTGGTCCAGATCAGGCGGCTTTCCGGGGCGGCATCCGAGGCCATATCCAGCCCGCCCTGCGCGTGGCTTTGGCCCTGCCTGTCGGCTTTGACTTCGCTGTAAAAGGGGCGGATGATCTCGACGGTCTGGGTCGGCAGCGGCTCGGCGGCCTTGCGCTTGTCGCGGTCATTCCAGAGAAGCCGGGGCTGCTTGGGGACAGCGAAATAGGGGGTGGGTGGATCGGTCATAGGGAAATCCTCTGAAGCAACATGCTCAGAAGTTCGAGGTAGGAGCCTGAACTTCCTTCTTGATTCAACCAACGGTGATGCATACAAAGTGCAGGAATTGTCCCGCTGACTAGCCGCCTTAAAGCTGGGCGGTTAAATCTATGGTGTGTTCATGAACTCGTCATGGATTGCTTCTAATTTGTCAAACGAAGCGTAGCCAGTACTCATTGGCGCAGTGTGCAGAAATGTATTTGGAGTTGGTGGCGCGCTAATGGCTCCTAAGTATTTCGTGGTGTTTGCATGGGCAAAGCGGAAGTATCCAAAGTCTATGAAGTCACTGTACCGGCGAGCTACCGAGCCATCATTATCTAAACATATCACGTCAATCTGCTTCAGATACTTATTGGTGACAGCAGCCGATTTAAGCAGATACTTAATGTAAGCGTCTGCTACCGGCAAGGAAAAGCCAATAAAGCGAATGTCAGTCGCCTCTGCAAGAAGCCTTTGGGCTAGGTTCCATGCAGGCACGATGTCTGTAATGACTCCTTTGCTCCATGTAGGAGGAACAATGGTTGTTTCTACGCTTCCGTGAAGCTTTGCCAAGCGCACTGGTTTACCTACCTCAAATATGCATCCAGGATCGGCGGCGTCTGCAAGTGAGAAGCAAGCTGCTGGGTCAGACATGGTGAACTGGTTTTCCCAGAACCGGACGAGACGTTCAGGAATCACATCGTAGTTTAAGGTTAATACTCCATAAAGCGCAACCGGGTTTGCAGATGATTTACCAACTATAGATTTTTGATTAGCATATCCTTTAGGATGCTCGAAAACCATGTTAAGTAAGCTGGCAACGAAATGCCCATATGGTCGCCACTGCTCGTTTTGTCCGAACAGCGCTATATCCCAGTTGCTAGGAAGGTTTACTGCATATGGCAAAACTTCAGGCGTGTAGTAGTTTATTACATCTTTGATGTAACGAACGAACTCGTCTTTCAACCGTCGTCCGTTGAGATAGTCTGCCATCTCTAATATGGACAATATCTCCTCGATATTGAAAAGGTCTGTGCGATAGTAGTTCTTGCTGGATGACATCGCCTCGATTGAGTTGAACACATCTTTAAAGTAGTCAAACTTTGCTGGGTCGGCAAAATACATATCCTGAGACCTAAATCGAAAGTTGCTGATGACAGGTAGGCCAAGCGGAGCAGAAAAGCCCGCTCCAAGAATATAGACTACTTTTTTCATAATTGCCTAGCTTTCCATAATCTTTCGTGGCCTTCCCTTTGGCTTCTCCCCATCTGGCCTCGTGCGCTGCTTATAATCGTCTAAATCTGCACGGCTGATGAGTTTGCGGCCATACAAGGCGACAAACGGCAGGCGGTTTTCCTGGAACGCTTTATGAACCGTGCCGGTGTGGATGCCCAGTTCCTGCGCGGCCTCTCGTGCGGTCAAAAGATTTTCAGTTTCCATACCGTTATGATACCCACTAAAGTACGAAACGAGAAGCGTCAAGCTCTATAAAGTCCTTGTATTTTAGTACTTTTTTGGGTATACTAAGAATGGGAGATTAGCAATGAAACGGCAGAGTAACCAAACAAAGCGCTACGCAATCTACGCCAGGTGTTCCTCCGATGACCAAGCGCATAAAGACTTCTCAACAGTTGACGTTCAGATCGAGCTTGACGGACAATATATCCGTGAGCAGGGTGGGTCACTAGCGGGGCTTTACAAAGATGAAGGCGTCTCCGGCACGACGCTGAAGCGAAAAGAGTTCCAGCGGCTGCTTGACGACGCAAAGATGGGCGCGTTTGATGTTGTCATTTGTACATACATGAGTCGGCTCGGACGTGGGGACTCGTTTAAGGTGGCGGAATACCTGCTGAAAGAAGCAGGCGTCAAAGTGGAGATGGTCAAAGAGCAGTTCACGGATGATGTCAGCGGCTATGTCGGCAAGCAGATGACGCAGTTCGTGGATGGAATGTACGTTGAACAGGTACGCCAATGGACAAAGACCAAAATGGAAGCGATGGTCAAAGCGGGCTATGTCTGCGGCGGCGCGACTCCCTTTGGGATGGCAAAAGAAACCGCCGAAGATGCCAATATGGTCAGCCGCAATGACAAAGAGCCGCCCAAGCGGTACATACCGCACCCTGAAGAGGCGGCGCTTGTTCTGCGGGCTTTTGAGCTGTTCGCCGAGACGCATAGCCTGGTCAATGTCCAGACCTACCTCAAAGCAATGTCAGACCGCACCTGGTCGTTTGATGCAGTCACTCGTCTGCTTCGCAATGAAGTCTACCGAGGCGTTGTTGTCTTCGGTGATTGGCGAAACGACAATGCCCATGAAACAATCGTTAGTGCCGAATTGTGGGAAGCAGTACGCGCCGCCGATGAGAACCGCTCGCGCTGCCGCAAGCAGAACCCGAAAGATGTTTTTCCCTATTACCTGCGCGGTGTCGTCCACTGCCCCCACTGCGGCTGCAAGATGACGCCTGCTGCCCATCCTGGCCGCACTGCCACTGTGACCTATTATGAGTGCATTCACTCATTCAAGAAGGTAACGCAAGGCTGCCCTGTTCGCCGGGTCAATGCAGGAACGCTGCACAACTCTATCTTTGGTGAGATTCGCCGTGCCGCCGAGCATCCAACGCGGATGACGGAGCTGATCCGGGAAGCGGCGAAGCGTCTGCCTCAGCAGGAAGGTCTGCCCTCGGACCTCGCGGCAGTCAACAAGCGCATGAAAGAAATAGACAAACAGCTTGGCAATCTCGCGCAAGCCGTCGCGCTCGGCGGTGGGCAACTGCGGCCTCTGCTGCAAAAGATGGAGACGCTGGAAGCCAGCCGGCTTCCGCTAGAAAGCCAGCAGCGTGAGTTAGAAGAGGCTGTAGAAGTCAGTCGTCGCAACCGGCCTAATGCAGAGCGTATCTGCCGGGAGTGGTCGCGCTTGACGGAGCTATGGGAAGGGGCGACTGACGAAGAGCGGGAAGAACTGATGCAGGCAATGGTGATCCGTGTGGAGATGACCGAAAAAGAAGAAGGAACCTGCGAAGTGGCATTGCTGCCGCAGGTTCCTTCTGATTGGTTGGGATTAACTTCCCGAATGGGAGCGGGCCTTCGCCGCTGCTTGAACCGTCCCGCGTATTCCTGACAAAACCCCTCGCGGCTCAGGCCGCACCTGATCACCCCGAACCCTTCCATTGGACCGGCCACACCGCCCCTGTTCACTCCCCCTTGCCGCTGCTGACCCGTGCCCAGATGCAGGACGTGCGGCACTGGCTAGAGCCTGCCGAGAAACCCCCTCGTTTCCCACTCTGACATCATTTCTTTTTCCTGGCCTTATCTCGGACCCTGCTACGCGCAAGGCGGGCAGCATCCGCGCATTCATCACTGCAATACCAATTATCTTTATCGGGGCGACGTTTATTTCTGTTGCCATCCTGCTCTTTTATTTCATTGCACTGGTCGCACCAATCGTAGCCTTCAGGGAGTGTCAGTTTCCGAGTGAAGTGAAACGCTAAGGCGTTGAACAGCGGGCTAGGGCGCTGAAGTATTGACGGCAGAAGGTCTGGATATGTGCGAAAGTCTTCAAACAGAGGGTTTTGAATATGTTCAAAACCCTCAATCAATGGATTTATATCTAAGAAGTAAGGCATTGAGTTATCGTCCCAGTTACTTCCATTTTCCCACGATCCGAGGTCAAGAGTGAAGTAGGGATTGGCTATCTCCTCGCTATTGGGAGCAAAAACTAGTGGAGACAAAAGGAACTTGTAGGAAGCGGTACTAGACCACCTACTTGCTTCTTTGAGCAGCACTCTATGAATTCCCCGCCGTTTTATACCTGCTTCTATTTCTGCTTTCAGCTCAGATTGCTCCCATACAGGAATACAGTTCAAGAATGCGGTTTGATCAACAGGTTTCCCGCTACGAAGCGCCTGCATGACCGCAAGGATGGAACGGCTTCTCTTTGCAAGTCTTTGGTACACGATAACCGACTCACAATAGGTTATCCGAGATACGCCATCTTCTAAGAGTTCATCTCCTATATTAACAGGCGCAATTCCAAGCGGCCCATATCGCTGGACAAAAGCGAAGACATCATCCGCCGTGGCATCTGCAAGATCGATAAAACTTTCAAGGCAGCCCTCGATATTGTAGTGCTCCAAGTGGTCCGAGAACGGGTCGGAGCACTCGCCGCTTTCGGCAGTCCATACTAAGTATCCGTCTGAAAGATGTACGTCTTTCGGCGAGCGTATCCAGTTTCTTGACTTGAATTGAATTGAGTCCATCTTCTGCCTATAATCCTCTCGTAAGAAATTGATTACACCTGTTTTCCTGCCTATAAATTAAGCGGAATAGGAATATAATACCCTAGAGTTCGCATAAAAGCGCGAAACACAACAGGCAATCGTGCCGAGGAGAAAAACGATGACAGATTTTTTGTCCACCGCCGAGGCCGGGCAGAGGCTTGGAGTAACAGGGCGGCGGGTGCAGGAGCTGATCAAGGCGGGGCGTGTGCCAGCGGTTCGGCAGGGGCGCAACTATCGCATCCCGCGCCGGGCTTATGAGGAATGGCTGGCGGGTCTGTCGGCAGAGGCGATGGCATCAGTCGCGCCGTCTTCGGGCAAGGAGGCTACCCATGCCGCTTGACAGGCCGATCATCGTGCAGGCGGCATCCACGGCGCGGGTGTGCCCGGCGTCGGGCTGGGCCAGGGCCAGCGCCATTCTGCTGCGGGGACTGACGCGGCTGGAGATGGCCGCACAAGAAGAGGGCGAGGGAAGCTGCCCATGATCACAAGTTCACAGATCACGAAGACCACAGACAAGAAAAAGCCCCCGCACCGGCTGGAACCAGGGCGAGGGGCAAAGACAGAAAGGCAAGCGAAATGCAATCTCAGTATACCATGTCAGGGCTGAAAACAAAAGCCCGTCCGGTCGGCATCACCGGCCCTCGTAACGACTTCGGGCCACAGGGCAAGCAGGACGGGCCGCAAGGCCGGGGAGGGCTGTTATGAAAAGCTCTGCCATGAACGAGTGCCCTGCCTTCCTGACTGTGCCCTGCCGCATCCGCGTGGACAGTCTCAGCGACCGCGAGCTGCACGCGCTGTCTTCGCCGCGCCGCAAGCAAAAGGCGAAGACGCGCCGAACGCTTCATGTCGAGATGGGCCGTCGGTACTGCGGGCTGTCTGCTGCGCCCGAGCTGGCCGCTTCGCCCGTGCCAACACCCCCGGAGGCTGCATGAACTCTGCCCCGCTCGCTTCCGTGCCGTATTCCATTGCGGACGGGCTGGCCGTCCCCGGAGACGTGTCTGCCGAACAGTCTTTGCTGGGAGCGATGCTCATTGAGGCGGCGGCGATTGAGACGGCGCAGGAACTTGTTTCCTGCGCCGATTTCTACCGCCCCCGACACCAGATTTTGTTCCAAGCCTTGACCGAGATGCACCGGGCCGGGCGCCCTGTGGACATCGTGACCGTGCAGGCTGAACTCAACACGCGGAAAGTCCTAGACGACGTGGGCGGAATCGTCTATCTGGCTGCTCTGTTTGACACCGTGCCGACGGCGGTGAACGTCGCCTATTACGCGGGGATCGTGGCCGACAAGGCCCTGCAAAGCCGACTGCTTCTTGTTTTGGAGCAGTCCCGACACGAGATACTTTCGGGGATTAGCGACACCGGACACTTTCTCACTTCCCTGAAGTCGGAGATTATGCGTGCCTGCAAAGGCGGGGCCTGGGATGCACCCATCCGCTTTGCTCAAAGTCCTTCCCTGCCTTCCTTCCCAGTCGATGCCCTGCCGCCCGCGCTTTCGGCGATGGTCTCCGAGGTCGCCGCCTCCGTGCAGGTCCCGCCTGAGATGCCCGCTCTGCTGGGCCTGTCGGTTCTCGGAGCCGCCGCTGCCCGCCGCTGCCTGGTGCAGATCGGGGACACGCATAGCGAGCCGCTAAATCTTTACTGCGCCGTCGTGATGGGGCCTGGCGGCAGAAAGAGCGCCGCCGTAGAAGCGATGGCCGCGCCGCTGCGGGAAGCCGAGCAGAGCATGATGCAGACTGCCGCGCCGCTGCTGGCCGCCGCCGCCGAAGAGCGGGCGGTCGCTGATAAGCGCCAGGGCTTCCTGCGGGACACTGCCGCCAAAGAGAAGAACGCGGAAAAGCGGGGGGACCTCATGCGCGAGCTGTCCGAATGCGCCCTGCCCGCCGACGTCCCTGCCGCGCCCCGCCTGCTGGCCGATGATGTGACGCCGGAGAAGCTGGCCGCCCTGTGCGCGGAACAAGGCGGCTGTATGGCCCTGCTGTCTGCCGAGGGCGGCATCTTCGGCATTCTGGCGGGGCGCTACTCGGACGGCAAAGCAAACCTCGATCTGTTCCTGAAGGGACACGCCGGGGAAGACGTGCGCGTGGACCGAAAGAGCGGCCCGCCGGTTCACATACGGCGAACGCGGCTATCGCTGGGGCTGGCCGTGCAGCCGGACGTGCTGGCCTCGCTGTCGGACACCCCATCTTTTCGGGGGCGCGGACTGCTGGGGCGCTTCCTGTATGCCTTGCCCGAAGAGCTGGCGGGAACACGGATGTACCAGAACCGTCCGGTGGACCCTGCCGCCCGCGCCGCTTACGACGGGTGCATTCGGGAAGTGCTGGACCTGCCTGCTCTGCCCCAAGAAGACGGGGAAGGCGAAGAGCTGCGCTTCCTTCGGATTAAAGGCGAGGCGCTGGGAGCCTGGACAGAGCGGGCCGATGAGGTCGAGCGGCGGCAGGCGGACGGCGGGGACCTGGCAAGCATTCGGGACTGGGCCTCGAAACTGGCCGGAGCCGTGGCTAGGATTGCCGCAGGTTTCCACTTGACGGAAAGCGCCGCGAGTGGCTGGCCCCAAGAAGCGCCTATCTCGATAGAACACGTTCAGGCAGCCTGGGCGGTCGGGGACTACCTCATTCCGCACGCGCTGGCCGCGTATGCTCATATGGGCGGCGATCCCGATACGGCGCTGGCCCGGCGCGTCCTGGGCTGGATCGAGCGCACGGGGCAGGCGTCGTTTACCTTGCGCGATTGTCACCAGTCGCACCGGGGACTGTCTTCAGTCAGCAGCTCGGCAGATTTGCTCCCGGCGCTGGCAGAGCTGGAAGGGCGCGGTTATCTTCGGCAGACTGAACCTCCTGCAAAAGACGGGGCCGGAAGAAAAGCAGGACCGTCGTACCAAGTCAACCCGCTGACGTTTTTGGAAGAGTGATTTGTTTGAAAGAGTTATATACTCATATGCTCAATATACTCAAAATAGGCCAAAAGCCATTGAAACGCCCCGTAGACCGGCTTTTCAGCAGACAAACTTTCTACGCGGAAAGTCGGAAAAGGAACTCTGAACGATGATAACTCCCCCCGAAAGCAGATTGCCAAAGACCGATATGTCTGCTTCCTATGAGCCGGAACTGCCCATCGACAGCATCCTGGCCTTTGGCATGAACCCCCGGCAGGAGTTTGAGGAAGAGGCACTGGCCGAGCTGTCCAGCAGCATCGCGGCCTGCGGCGTCTTGCAGCCGGTTCTCGTGCGCCTCGGAGCCTGGCGGCGCGGTCGGCAGTATTACGACATCGTGGCCGGGGAGCGGCGGCTTCGGGCGGCCCAGAATGCGGGGCTGAAGACGATCCCGGCCATCGTGCGCCGGGAGATGCTTCACACCGACGCCGTGTTTGCGGCACTCGCGGAGAATATGCACCGGCAGGACCTGACCGCGCTGGAAATTGCCCAGACATACCGAACGCTGATGGAGATGCCGGAGCCGCTGACTCAGAAGAAGATCGCCGAACGGATGCGGTGCAGCGAAGTCGCGGTCTCGCACCTGCTGCGGCTGCTGGACCTGCCGCCCGACGTGCAGGCGCTGATTAAGACGCGGCAGCTTCCCTATACGTCGGCGCGGGCGCTGGCCTACCACGCACTGAAGAACCCGAAGGTGGATGTATCAGCAGCGGCCCGGAAGATTTGCGAAGAACATATCCCGTCGAAGTTGCTGGAAAAGGATTTCGAGCGGGCCGTCTTCGGGGCCGCGTTGGAAGCGGCCCCAGAAGAAGACAGAACGGCGGAAGCGGCCCCAGGAGAAGAAGCCGTAGCGCCCGTGCCCGTTCTGGCCGCCGTGGAAACCGCCCCCGCCCCGGAGGCCGCGAAAAGCTCCAGCGCCGCCCCAGCGGGCCGCAGTGCGGCAAAAACAGGCACTTGGACAGGCCGCACAGAAACAGGCCGCACAGAAACAGGCCGCTTAGCACCGGAAGCGCGGGAGACGCCCTGCACCGCGCCGAGCGGCATCCCTGACCTGGTGCGGGAGCTGCAAGCAAGCGTGGCGCGTCTGCCAGAGTATCCGTCTGAGTCGCAGATGACCGCCTGCATGATCACACTGCTCCAGATGGGGAGGCAGGCCGGATACGCACTGAACGCGGCGCGGCCACCGAACCTGCTGCCGCCGACTGCATGAAAAACGGGACAGAATGGAACCCAAAAAAAGCTGAGTTTGCGGAAGTATGCGCTAAAAAAGGCCAGTTCGAACTTGTTCGAATACAAAAAGAGCGGTGATCTGCGTTTTAGATGTCAACTCTTGACCTACTTTTGACCTACTCAGTCGATGGCGCTGTTGAAATAGGTTGAAGCCAATGGGGGCTGCCGACGTCGGTATATGTCGGTATTCAGGCACTTTGCCAGAGTGAAACGCTCGAATGCAGAGCAGCAATGTCACAAAATGTCACAAGAAATGACACAAAATGACACAGAAAACGGCCTAACTGCACAATTCGCACACATGAAAGAGGCGAAAAATTGCCGAGGTTGCGCCAGTGAGCGAAAACAAATCATTTGCTCTTCGGCTACTTCTATGGCCGTTTTCAGATGGGAAAGCGGCTTCAAGCCGCGAAGCAGAGCAAACAGAAAATAGAAGCAACTCCTACAACTTCTACACATAAAAAGGGGGAGATTTTGACGATAGCGCAAAGCCAGGCTTTGCGCTTCCCATCCTGCCGCGCTTATTTCTCGGTGGGGAGCCGCGTTATCGTGCCCAGCCAGAGCAAAGCGCAAAAGGGCCGCGCATCCGGTCAACAGAGGAAACAAAACGTTTCCTCTTCGTGTCCCAGTGGATACTTTTTTAGATGGGGAAGCTGGCTGAAAGCGCCCGCGAGAGGAAAGAGGAAAGCGCGGACGGCGGAGCGGCTGTAGATGCAAATTTTACAAAACTTTACACGATTTAGGCGTTTTGCGCTTTGCCACTGTCGACAAGCCGACCCTAAAAAAGAGCCGGGGGCCTTTGCAAAACTGATAGCCCATGACAGTGCTTTTTTGACTGATAGCCCATGACAGTCTGTGGTGGCAGATTCGGCGACGGGACAGCATGATCACTGGGGCTGCGGTCCGTGTCGCCAACTGGGGACAGGCCGATGTTACAAAATGTTACAGGATTTCACAAAATTTCACACAATTTGGGCGCATTTGTTTGGACAATGCTGGTGAGAAGTAACAGAAGTAACACATAGCCTAGAGTGAAAAAAACGATACCCCATGAATGTGCCTTTTTCGCTGGGACCCCATGAATGTCCCCGGCCCCAGAAGCAGTCAGCAGCAGAAACCGGGTATAATCAAACAAGCGTTCTGTTCTAAAGCGTTCTGTTCTCAAAGGAAACCCAATGGCAGAAGAATACAAGAGTGGCAGTGACCCCATCGGCGACGCGCCGGGCGTCAACGGCGGACCGAGCATCAACGCCGCGCCCGCCCTGGCCGCCGTGCAAGCCGAGCAGATCAAGCGGTTAGAACAGCAGCAGCAGCAAACCGAGGAGCAGGCCCGCGCCGCCGCCGCGTCGCCGCCACTGGCCGCCCCGCCGCTGCTTGGCCCCGACCTGACCGACTCGGTTCCCGTCGGCGCTGTGCCTGCCCTAGACCCCGCCGACGTCAGCACCATGCAAGAAGAAGTCGCCCGCGCCGAGCAGCGGCGCGTTTCTGCCCAGCGTGCCCAGTCGGCGTCTTCGTATCGCCCTGCCTTCGCGCCGTCCGCGTCCGCCCCGCTCACCCCCCATGAACAGGCATTGGCCGAAGACTGGGCCTATTTCCAGAAACAGCCGTCCGCGCCGCCCGCGCTGTCTGGCCGGTTTTCCGCAGGCGCGGGCTTTGCTGATGAGTTCACCGTCAATCCCGATGACGAGCGGCTGGAAGCGGACCTGTTTTCGCGTGCCCCGCAGCAGCAGGCACACGAAGCCCGGCGTGAACAGTTCGAGGCGATGTCCGAACAAGTGGCCCCTGGCGCTCCTGACCCGCTGGCAGACGACTGGTTTGAGACGGCACACCCCACCCGCGACCTGAAGGCGGAAGGGTTCGAGGTGCGCGACTCTGCTGATGACCCGCGTTCCCCGCGCTATGGCAATTATGCAGAGGCGTCGGCGCGGCGCTCCCAAATTGAAGGGCAGTTGCGGGACCGTTACACGCAGGAAGGCAGATATTCGGACATCGGGAACACGGGCTACAAAAGCGAACTGCGCTCGAACTTGGCCGAAGAGGACCTGGCCGAGCCGCAGAAGACGGGTCTCGCGGGCGTCAAGCAGCGCATGGCCGAGGAGTGGAACGGTCCCTGGGGCAAGCTCAATTATGCTTTTGCCGCAGGTGATCTGCTTCAGGGCGCGGGCAAGATGTATGCCTTGAACAACTCCGGGCAGTACGTCACCCCCGAGCAGCAGGAGACGGGGGCGGCGGGCCTCCTGCCGGGCGTCGGCGCTCTGGTGGGAACCGCCCTCGGCGGCTGGGGCGGCGGCATTGTCGGCGGCGGCGTGGGGACGCTGGCCCAGGGCGTCGTCGGAGCCAATGAGCAGCGCGAAGGCGCGGCCCGAGAAGCCAGCGAGCGCCTGGCCGCGTCTCTGGGGCTGTCGGCAGATGCCGCCGAACGTTTCAAGGGGGCCATCGAGGGAGCAGGTGCTTCCACGCAAGCGATGGCCCAGGGCCTCGCGGCTTTGCAGGCATCCGGGCCGGGCGTCGGCGCACAGGCTATCGCCGGGGCCGCCCGCAGCGCACTTTCCGAGGGCGAATACTACGCGGCGGACACAGCGGCCACAAGCAAGTTCCTTTCCTCGGACCCGGCGCTGGCCCCGCTGGCCCAGACCTACCGGACGCAGGGGGAATTGACGCAGGGGCAGTATCAGGGCATCGCGTCTCTGGCGCTGGCCGAAGGCGATATGGGCGAGTTCAACACGGCCCAGCTTCAGGCATCCCGCGCCGCCCGCAACGATGACCCGGCGTATCAGGGCGCGGCGAAGAAGCTGCAAGCAGATCAGGGCGACTGGGTCAGCAAAGCCGATCACGCCCTTACCGCAGTTTCCCGCTTCTTTGGAGGCAGTCGCCGCTCGGACGCGATCACCGAAGACCAAGACGAAACCGACCTCTTTGGCAAGCTCTCCGACACGCAAAGCAAGCAGGAGACGCAGAACTATGTGGCCGAATATGCCGACATCAATCGGGGCAAGCAGAACTTATTCGACGCAGGCCTGCAAACCCGAATTGGCGAAGCGGGCTTTTCGATGGCCGAGATGCACGGCGGCGGCTCCCAAGCCCTGCGCGGCCTTCTGCCGGGCCTGAATGCGTCTTCGCGGGCCGCTGTTGCCGCTGATCAGCTCATTATCGATACAGATACGAAGATGATGGCCGGGCTTGCCGCTGACGACCCAACCCGCCCAGGATGGCAGAACCTCATCAATTCGGCGCGGGCCGACATGGTGGGAAAGCCTATCGCCGATGCCCAGCGCGACCGGCACGTCTTCGACGTAGAGATGGCGGAGCATTCGGCAGACTACGACCTGGACCGCTCCGCGTCTTCGGCGTCCCTGCTGACCGGGCGGCTGGCCGGACGAACGAATGCACAGCTTCAAGGGCAAGAAGATGTGCTGCTTGGCAATCAGCGCGGCTATGCCAATCAGCAGCGGCAGGATGCGGCAAACCCGCTCCTGCGGCCTGATGAGCGGTCGGCGATGCTGGCGCGGGCGAACGCCCTAGACAGCGACGCCGCGCAGCAGGGCTACGGGTTCAAGATGGGCGGCTATGCCCAGAACCTCGCCGTGCTGGACACAAGCATTGCCCAGGTGGGACTTGGCATCACGCAGGCCAAAGCCTTCGGCACCTCGGACGAAGTTTACAGCGCCCAGGGACGGGAAGCCGACGCGCTGGCCGCAAAGATGCGGGAGCTGACGTCGGAGATCGCTCGGGGCGGAATGACCGTCGAAGACATGACGGGCAAGGTGCGGCAACGGACGCAGGCCGAAGAGCAGCAGGTGCAGGTTCTCGCCCAGCGCCGCGATGACCGGCTGGCCGCGTCGTCTTCGCTGGCTGACAGCGACTTCACCATTGACACGGCTGGAATGTCCCGGCGCGTTCGCTCGGAAGGCTCCGGGGCGGTGGACTTCGATACCGTGAACGCAGGCTTTCAGGAGAAGTTCCGCGATGATCAGAAACATATCGACGCCTACGCGCCCGATGACCCGCGCCGCCGGGCGGGACAGGCCCGGCTTGCGAGTGACCAGGCGGGTTCCCGTGATTATGAGGGAAACCTGCTGTCGTATGCGCCGTCGGCGGCCCTCGGCATGGAAGGCACTGCCGCCGAAGACGCACTGGGGCGGGCACGTCATGCTTTCCACCGCGAGATGCTGGCTCCTTACGAGAGCAGCGATCCCGAAAGCAATCCACTGACGCGGGGGATGAATCTCAATAAAGCCATCGGCGGAAGCCTTGCCTTTATCGGCAAAGAAGAAGCGGACATGACCGGGGAGCGAAGTCGCCGCCAGGGACAGGTGGGAGCCGACGGCAGGCCGCTCTGGGATAACATCGCAGAGCAAGGGTATCAGCGGCAAATGCTGGGTTTCCACGAGCAGGAGGACACCCTGAAGGATGAGCGGGCGCAGATCGAACATGACCGCCGGTTTGCCATGCTTCGCGCTTTGCCGGAGATGATTGCCGGCGGGGGCGGGACGGGCAACTCAGTCAGCAGCTTCTCCTTCGATGCCCTGAGCGCCGCTTACAGTCCGAATGTGCTGATGGGGTCCTGGGGCAGCCCGTCCCGCCCGTCAGGCGTCTCCGTGCCCGGCTCCATGCCCGGCAACGCGGTGGAGGCGTTCCAGCAGAATATGTCGCAGAGGTGGGAAGCTCCACTCAACCAGGGCGGCTGGCTCAATGCAGGACAGCATCACGCGGCGGCGGCTCCAAGCGGTTCGACACTGACGGCGGCCATCGAGAACCTCAGCCACGGCATGAACACGAACCAGCTTGCGGCGCTCTTGCAGCAGCTCATCGCAGAAGTGCGAATCGTCGCCAATAACACCAACGCCCGGACCGGGGGCCAGGCCGGACCGCCGCGCTCGTTTGGCAGCACGGCAGCACAGGCGCTAGGGCAAACCTTCAACCCGAATAGACCGTCCCGCTAAAAAGCGGACTTGAAAAAGGAAAACAGATGAACGCAGAAACAGAGCAGCCAAAAACAGAGCCGCCAAAGAAAACGGTGATGACGGTCCCGCCGGGCGGGTTGGAGTTCCGCAGCGAGGCCGGGGAACTGCTGGCCGCGCTGACCCCGCTCAAAGACGGCGGGGCCGCTCTCAGCTTGGCAGGCCGGCAGGATGGCCCCCCGGCGGTTTTTTTGTGGGGAACAGACACGCTGGCGGGTATGACCTTCGGCGCGGGCGGGGCGGGACTGGTGCGCCTGAATGCCACTGAGAAGGGCGGAAGCATCTCCGTAGACGGTCCAGCCGGGGAGTTCGGCGTGAATGTGGCCGCCGGTGAGGAAGGCGGGATGTTCACTCTCTGGGGGCCAGGCGGCAACGGCGGTGTGTGCCTGGGGGCCGATGAAGAAGGCTACGGGCGGGTCAGCGTGTCGGGCGCAGATGGGGTGCCGCAGATCGGGTTGCTGACGAAGCCCGGCGGCGCTTTGGTGCGCCTTCTGACAAGCAGCGGGGGCCAGGCTGTTGATGTTGGTGCCATCGGGGAAGGCGGCGGCTTGGTGGTCCACGATGAGAGCGGGGCCAAAGCCTTTGCCGTGCCGGTGTGGAAGTTCACCACAGGCGATGCTGCAAAGACCGAAGGGCAAAAACCGAACTGAGGACGCAGCCGCGCCGGGATTTTGCGGATTATTCGGATCGCTTACACGCGGGCGCGGGCCATCAGCCCGCGCCTTTTTCCTTGTCACACGTCTTTTAAGACGCCGTGCTGCTGGCCGTCGATCACGACATCGCCGCCGTCGGTTTGGTGAAAGTACCGGCCTTCCACGGGCGAAACATATACCACGTCCCCGCGCCGACGGGCTGTGCCTGGCCGTCACTTCCGAAGACGCGCTGGCCCGCTTCCACCCGGAACCCCCGCGTCTCTTCCGGGAAGCCAATCGACTCTTTATTGTTCTTCTCCGCATTGTTCTTCATGGCCGGGTCCTTTCGTGCCGCCCGGCCATTGTGCGCCGGGCGGCTTCTTGCGTTTCACTCTTGGCCGACGGCCTCTTGCGGCCCCCGCGTCTCGGCTTTGACTTCCGCCAGCACGTCGCCGAGACGGGCGAGTACCCAGGTATCGGCGGCGAGGCTTGCCCCCATCCACAGATCATAGAACTGCTTGGCGCGGGCGGCACGGGCTTCATTCAATCCCTCCCGCGCTTTCAGCAGCATCTCGGTGTCGATTTCGAAGTCTAACTCCGCCCCGCCCCAAGCGTGGGCGCATACATCGCAGGTATCCAGTGGGGCAGGGCCGCGCACAAGTCCCAGCGGCACGGGGAATGTCGGCAGGTGCAGGAACTCGCATCGGGGGCAGATCATCAGCGCCCCGGCGTCGATGCTTTCCTTGACCCAGGATATATCAAAGCTGCACTTGACGGTGAGATACTTTGCTACATACGCCGCGCCGGGGCTGAGGGCTTTTTGATTGGCAGTTTCGTTCATGGTCTCGTTTCTCCTGTGTGGTCTCGGTTACTGGCTTTGGCCGGTGGTTCATTTAACTTGTGATTAGGCGCTGAAGGCGGCGGGCGGTGTAGGCATCCACGGTCGCGGCCAGGGCGTTCCAGGCGGCATCGCAGGCGGCATCGGCGAAGAGGCGGGCGGGCGCGGACTCGTCTTTGCCTGCCAGTTGTTCCCGTTCCAGTTCGGTCTCGATCAGCTCGGTGACGGACTGCTGATAGGCGGCGTGGGCGGCGATGCTGCTCTCTGGCAGAAGGTTCGTGTTCATGGACTGTCTCCTCTCAAAACCCGCAAATTTGCTAGGTTCCGAATGTCTAAAAGAAGCCGTCCCCAATTGGGGACGGCGGGCCGGACTTTCTGCGCGGAAAGTCCTGCGGCTTTTATTTGATGTAGAAAACCTGTTCTTCGGGCTGGAAGAAAGCCCAATCTACGGCCTCCCCCGTTTCCAGCAGCGCGGCGCTGAGGGCCTTCCGGTCCAAAGTTTCCACCACGGCGGCAGGGTAGTTCAGCCGGGCATATTCCAGGGCGGCAGTCGGGTTCGTGACGCTGACAGATGCGGCGCGGGTGCGATAGCCTAGAACGCCGTTCAGCAGCCGCAGGGATTTCCGCTTGCCCCCGGAAAGCTCCCGCTGCGTGAAGGCTTGCAGTCCGGGGCCAAAGCGGAACTCCAGCCCGTCGGCTTCGGCTTCGTGGGCACGGGCGATTCTTTCGGCATTTTCGCGGACGCGGGCGGCGCGGGCGCGGGCATCGGCGATCTTGCCCAGGAGCCAATCGGCTTTACTTTCGGTGTCGGGCGTGAAGACTTCGGGCGTCTCGGCCTCGGCGTCCGCTTTGGGGGTGTCAGCACACGCGGTAGGGGCCTCGGCGGGCGCAGGGAGGCGCTGGGCGTCAAACTCGGGTACTGTGGCGCGGGCGGTGTCGGTCAATGTTTGCATGGTATCTTTCCTCTTTAGGGCTTCCCCAGAGTTGGGGGCCAGGGGTTCACACTGGCCCCCGGCTGCTCATAAAACTTTGCGGTAGCTGCACGTCGGTGCGGCGGCCAGGCTTCCCCAGCATTCGTGGATGCAAAAGTAGCCCTTGCCGCCGACGTAGTAGCAATTAGACACGACCGGCCCGCCGCAAGCCGGGCAGACGCCGCGTATCCATTCGGGCTTTGGCTGGCCGCTGGCCGGGCCGTCATACGCCTGCCGAACGCTTTCCACGACGGCATTGGTTTCCAGAAGGGCGGGCGCGGCATCCAGCGCGGCGTTCCCGGCGGGTGTCAGCGAGAAGCGGTCTAGGTCGTGTATCGGGTCCGAGTGCTGTTTCAGAATGGTTCCAAGTCGCTGCATGGTGTCGGTTTCCTTTCGGAGAAGTGGGGGCGTTCGTCCCGCCCCCTTTCGTGCTTACCAGCGGCCCCCGGCCATTTCCAGCCGTCCCCATCTCAGTTCCTCTTCTTTGGCGGCCTGCTCATCGGCCCAGGCGCTTTCGCAGACTTCGCAAACCGTCCCTTTGTCTTTGATAAATCCGCAGTCATCGCACAGGTCGGACTTGCCGCTCATCAGGGCGCTGATGACATAGGCGCGGTTGGCAGGGCTGGTGTAAAAGGCGTTCGCGGCGATGGTGGCTTCAATCAGTGTCATTGTCTTAGGTTTCCTTCTCTGTTGCGAGTGTTTCGCTTGCTTATGTATGTATTATACTCGCTGTGGAAAGTTATGTCAAGTGTTTTTCCTGCCTCCGCAAAAGTATTTTTTCTATCAGCGAGTGCGTTTCTATTGACAGGGCGGGTATAATGGAATGCAAGAAGGAGGGCAAGCATGATACGGTCTAAATTGAAGTACCTGCGTGTCAGGAAAGAGGAAGCGGAGGGCCGCAAGCTGCCGTACAAAACCATCACGGCGGAAACGGGGCTGTCCGAGGGGGTGTTGGTGCGATTGATGAATTCCAATTTCGAGCGCATAGAGACGCCGACGCTCGATGCCCTGTGTGGCTACTTTGCTTGCGGGATTGGCGAGCTGCTGGAATACGTGCCAGCGGAAGGGGCGAAAGATGAGTAACAACCAACCAGAGACCGCCGCTGAGACGGCGCGGCGCGAGCTGGCCCAGGCCCGCGAGACACACGCCGCCGCGTACTTTGCCGCCAAAGCCGCGCCGGGGGACCCGGAAGAAGCCGCTCTGCTGCACGCGGCCACGCAGGACGGGAAGCAGGCATATCGGGGCTATGTGCGGGCGGCGACGGCGGGGCTGGCCGCGCAGATCGACGGGTTGGGGAATGAGTAAAAAGCCGACGGAACGGTGCTAAGGAGGCTCCCAAATGATCTGCTCACGATGCAGCACTGCCCTTGCGCCCGGCAGTCTGTTTTGTCCCAAGTGCGGAATGGCGTTCAGCGAGCCTGTTCCCCCTGCGACCGCGCCCCGCGCTGCGGCGGCTGGCCCGATGTCCGTGCTGTCGGCCCCCGGCGCGGCTGGGACAAGCGCCGGGGTGTTCATCGGCATTATGATGGCCTTTATTGTGATCTGCATCCTCGGCTTCATTATCAACTCGGTGAACCAGCAGGCCGCCCAAGACAGAGAAATAGATGCGACCTGCGGACGGCTCACTGCCCAGTCCGGGCAGTCAATGGACGCCTGCCGCCAGCAGATCAAAAACATGGGCAAGTGAGCCAGGCGAGACATCTCTGCCGCAGAGTGAACGGCCATTTTGAGTATATTGAGCATCTGAGTATAGAACTCGTGCGCGTGATTTTGAGCCTCCAAGCCTGCAAAATGCCTATTTTGAGTATTTTGAGCATATGAGTATAAGAAATGAAAGACCAGAAACGATGAAAAAGCCAGGGGTGAAGTTAGGGGCGGGACGGGCGCGGCGCTATGCTATCTACGCACGGTGCAGCACAGACGAGCAGGCGGAAGGCGAGTTCACCACGCTCGATGCCCAGCAGGCGATCACCACCCGGCACGTCCAAAGCCTCGGCGGGCAAGTTGTAGCCGCGTTCTCGGACGGCGGGAAGACCGGCACGAACCTGAAACGGCCCGGATGGGCGGCGCTGCTGGTAGAGGCCCAGGCCGGAGCCTTTGACGCTGTGTGCATCACCTACCTGTCCCGGCTCGCACGCGGCGACGCGGCGACGGTGGCCGAGTATCTGCTGAAAGAAGCGGGCGTCGCCGTCGTCAGCGTTCACGAGCAGTACGCCGACGATGAGGCGGGCTTTGTGGGCAAGTCGGTCAGCAAGCTGGTGGACGGGATGTATGTGCATCAGGTCAGGAAGCACACCACGGCCAAGATGCGGGAGATGTTTGGCCTCGGCTTCGTCTGCGGCCATGTCCCCTTCGGCTACGCCAAAGAGAAGACGTCCGAAGAAGAGGGTGCTCCGCAGCGGGCGGTTCCAAGCAGCGAAGACGCGGCACTGGTGCAGTCGGCGTTCGCGCTGTACCTCGAAACAGGCCGGGCGCGGGATGTGCGGGACTTCCTGCATACGGCGACGGGCCGGGCGTGGACTACGACACAGACGACCCGGCTGCTCGGCGATGAGCGGTACGCGGGCGTGGCCCTGTTTGGAAGCTGGCGCAAAGAGGACGCGCATCCGGCACTGATCACGCGGGAGACGTGGGAAGCGGCTAAGGCTGCCCTGTCGCGCTACGCCGCCTGCGGACTGGGGCCACATCAGAGCAGCTACACCTACTACCTGCGGGAGCGCGTCTTCTGCCTGTCCTGCGGCTGCGCCTTCACCTATGCCGGGGCGAATGGACGCAAGGGCAAGGTTCACTACTACGTCTGCCAGAGCGTCAACCGGCAGGGCCGGGCGTCTACCTGCCCGTCGCGGCGGGTGGGGGCCGACCGCCTGCATCTGTCCGTCTTGCATCGCCTGCGGCATCTGGCGGGGCACCCGACGGCGCTGCACCGGATTATTGCCGAGGGCGGCGGCTGGGGCACGGCGGACGAGGCCCAGAAGGCGATGCGCGGCCAGCTCGCCAAGCGCAAGCAGTATCTGGATATGCAGGCGGGCAATTACCTGAAGGCCATCGGAGAAGGGCGCGGCGGGGCGTACCTACTCGATGCGCTGGATAAGGTACAGGCCCAGCAAGAAGAAGTGAGCGCCCAGCTTGCGGAGGCCGAGCAGGCGGTGGAAGAAGCGACGGTCCAGCGTCCGACGGCGGCGCGGCTGGCGACGGCGTGGGCACAGCTAACCGAGGTGTGGAAGGTTCTGTCCGAGGAAGAGCGGGCCAAAGTGCTGTCTTCGGTGGTGCAGCGGGTGGAAGTGACCGGCAAAGATATGGCGATGGTGGACTTTGCGGCGGGGCTGGCGGATGTGTTTGGGGACCGGGAAGCGGCAGGAAATGAGGCAAAAGAAAACGCGCCTGCTTCGGTGAAGCCGCCTCTGACTTTTTCACAGAGGACGGTTCAAGCAGGCGCGATAGATGGGAGCGGGGGCAGGACTTGAACCTGCGACCTTCGGGTTATGAGCCCGACGAGCTACCGGACTGCTCCACCCCGCGTCGTCAACAGAACAGAGTATACCCTCGACTGC
This sequence comes from Capsulimonadaceae bacterium, assembly GCA_965277455.1. Taxonomy (GTDB): domain Bacteria; phylum Armatimonadota; class Armatimonadia; order Armatimonadales; family Capsulimonadaceae; genus JANXMY01. The sequence continues at coordinate 296,144 of OZ255823.1, forward strand.
CGCCTGTGTCAAGGGGCACGGCGGGTATTTGGAGACAAATTTCAGGTCCGAATGTCAGGGGTGCAGCGTCAGCGCCGTTTGATGCACCTGGTTGGCGGCGAAATACAGTACAATCAGCGTCACATCCGAGCCAGACGGCACGGCGGCGACGGCGGCGTTGAAATCGGCCTTGCTATTTATCGCTTGGTGGCCCACTTTTTGCAGCAGCGCCCCACCCACCAGCAAATCCGCCGTCAGACCGGCAGACTCGGCGGGGCTGCCCGGAGCGACAGCCGTAATGACGACGCCTTTCGTGCCCGGCGGCAGGCCCATTCCCACCCGGTCTCGCGCCGTTTGGCTTCGCACCGTCAGCCCGAACTGCGGCGGCGCTTTGGGCGGCGGGGTCTCCGCCGGGCTGGCATCCGAGGGCAGGGCGGGGGATGCGCCGAGCGTTACCGGAACCGTCCCGGCCATGCCGTCGCGCACATAGGACACCTGCACGGTCTTTCCGGGCAGCGTTGTATTAATCTGACGCCGCAGGGAAACCTCGCCCGTCACCGGCTGGCCGTCCCAAGCAGTCACGATGTCGGCAGCCTGCAAACCCGCCTTGCCCGCCGGGCTGTCCACGCTGACATCGCGCACAAACGCCCCGGTCTTCTGGCTGAACTGCGTCTGCATCGCGGGAGTTAAGTCTTCCGGGGCCAGACCCAGATACCCGCGTGTCACATGGCCGGTGCTGATCAGCGCGGCCATGACCTGTTGCGCCACGCCACTCGGAATGGCAAAACCGACCCCGGCGCTGCCCTCGACGGGCGACTCAATCGCCACGTTGATACCGATGACCTTGCCATCGATCCCAAACAGCGGCCCGCCCGAGTTGCCGGGGTTGATGGCGGCATCAGTCTGGATCAAATCGGGGTAATAGCGTGCCCCCGCCCCGGAGCCAATGCTTTGGTGCCGCCCCACGGCGCTGATAACGCCCACAGTCATGGTGTTCTGCAAGTCAAACGGACTGCCCACCGCCACCGCCCACTGACCGGGCTTCACCGGCGAAGCATCGCTGAATGATGCTGCGGGCAGAGGCGTCGGGCCGGGATCAATTTTGACCACAGCCAGATCACTCTTAAAGTCCGGGAACACGCGGCCTGTGAACTCGCGCCCGTCCGAGAGCGTCACCGTCACCCGCCCGCCGCTCGCCCCTTCTACCACATGGTCGTTGGTCAGAATGTAGCCGTCGGAGCGCACGATCACCCCGGAGCCGGTCGAGCGTGCCTTGCGCGGCGCTCCCGGCGGCAGCCCTTTGGAGGGGGCACTGTCATCAGAGCCGTCGGCAGCATCGGCAGGCCGCAGGCGCTCGGATTTGATGTTCACCACGCTTGGCTCCACGGATTCGGCCAGGTGCGTGAACGCCTCCTGCATCTGTGTCAGCAGCGTGCGCTGCGCGGGCGGCAGCACGGGGTCGGCGAGCGCAGGCCGCACGGAAACGGCAAACAGAAGCAGGCACAAAGCGCGAGCGGAGGAAGCGGGTGTCAAAAGGGATGTCCTATCAGCGGCGGAAGCGGGTGAAAATGGGTTTGTCGGCAGAGCGAGGGTGGGTCAGAAAAAGCGCGGTGGTCGGCCCGTAAGACGGCGGATAGGCGTAGTCGCGGTTGAGCGTGCCCGCAAACGTGACATAGCCCTGTGAAGCCGGGCCGGTCAGCGCGTAAGCCGGGGAACCCAGGGCCGAGCCGGTCGGCGGCAGAATCGCCCCCGGCGAGACGGAGCCAGGAAATGACGAAAGCGGCGCGGCGGAGGGGACTACCTGCCCGTCCCGCGAGGCCGGGACAAGGACAAACAGGGTCAGGCAGGACAGCGCCAGGGCAACCGTCAGCCGCCGCCCGCGCTGCGGACGGGGGGGCAGACTGACCACGCGCCAGGAAAGGTTCTGCGTATAAATCTCCTGCGAAGACAGCCGACGGGATAATTCCAGCGGCGGGCGCGGCTCGGCCAGCCCCCGCAGCAAAGATTTCACCTGCTTCAAGGACTGCATCTCGCGGCCACACGCCTCACAGTCCGCCAGATGGTCCCCCAATGCCAGCATTTCCCGGCCTGTGAGCTGACCATCCAGATACGGGGAAATGAGTTGTCGAGCAAAACGGCAGTTCAAATCGCAGAACACTCCTCAGTCATAATTTGTTGGCTGTCAGTGACGCAGGGACGCGAAAATGCCCTCGCGGTCGGACGCCGCGATTTTGGCCCGAAGCAGCTTGCGGCCCCGGTGCAGGCGCGAGCGGACCGTGCCCAGGGAACACTTCATCGCCGTGCTGATTTCTTCGTAGGACAGCCCCTGAATATCAGCCAGGATGACCGTCATGCGAAAGTCCGGCGGCAGGGCATTCAGCGCCCGCTGAATATGCTCATCCAGCTCATGCGTCATCACGAGCCGCTCGGGGTTCGAGGCCGCGTCGGGGATTTCCAGGTAAACTTCGCCGCCGCCGCTGAGGTCCAGCGGCTGATCCAGCGACTGCAAATGGGCTTTGGGACGACGCCGCAGGTCGTCGACAAACAGGTTGGACATGATTTTATACAGCCAGTTGTCAAACGGCCAGTCCCGGCGGTAGTTGCCGAAGAACCGGAAGGCCCGCACGAACGCTTCCTGCGTCAAATCTTCCGCGTCGGCGTGGTTGCCGGTCATGCGATACGCGATGCTGTACGCCTGCTTGTGGTAGCGTTCCACCAGCCGGTCGAACTCCGCCCGCCGGGCTGCCACTTCCTGTGCATTCGGCGCGGGAGCGATTAAAGGGGCTGTTGTATTCGCGCCGCCCGCTGCGACGACTGCAAGTTCCGACATAATCTGCGTCCTTTCGTGAGTCTACGGCCCACGGCCCGGAGATGGTTCCCTGAGAAGGAGGTTCCCCGGTGTGCTGATACTATAAGAACACTTTTTGGAGCCTAAAAGGTTCCTTGGAAGTTCCCGGAAAGTGTCTCTGTGGATCAGTGTGGCCGAAGCAGATGAAAACCGTGTGAAAGTTTGGGGGAAGAGGGGGCGGGGGCACAAAAAAAGCCGGAAGGCGGGCGGCACCGGGGAGATGCCGCCGCGCTTCCAGAACTAGCTAAACGTGCGGTCTACTCGGTGCCCGGTTCTTTCGCCAGCCGGTATTCGGAGTTGAAGAACGTGCCCAGCGACAAAAAGGTGGGTGCCCACAGGCCGACAAAAATGCCGGTCTCTTTCTTGCCGGTCGCATACATATAAATTGCCGTCACAATGGACACGAGACTCGCGCCATAAATCAAACCCTGTACGTCCTTACTCATGCTCGTTCTCCGGTTCTAGAGGTGATCTCAGTGAAATGCTATAACGCCGTGCAAACGTGCAAGCGTCAGTGTTCTTATACCGGATTTGATCGGTTGACAAACCTGCCGTCCGGCGGCTATAATGCGTGAGCCTGATGCCCCAAGAGGTCCCGATGCCGCTCACCATTTTTGCGCGACGATTCATCCTTCTTGCCGCTTGTGTTTCCTGCCTTTGTCTTGCCCTGATCACCGGCCCGCTCCATGCCGCCCCGGCACGCGACTGGCCCTATTATAGCCGTGCTGAGGCAAGCCCCCATGTGGATGAAACCGTTCGTGCGGCCCAGTACCTGCTGCGTGCGAGGGGCTATCCTGTTACCGCTGATGGCCGCTTCGGCAAAAGCACGGACGCCGCTGTGCGGCGCTTCCAGCGCAGCCGCCATCTGATTGCCGACGGCACGCTCCGTCCGCCGACCTGGGAGGCACTAGTCGTCCGGGTCGCAGCGGGTGCCAGCGGTCCCGCCGTCAGCGCGGCCCAGGTCCAGCTCCGCGAGGCAGGCTACGCTGTGCCGGTAGACGGGCGGTTCGGCCCCCGGATGAAGGCCGTTGTGCGTAAGTTTCAGGCCCAGACCGGCCACAGTGTTGACGGCGTCATCGGGCTAAACACCTGGTATGAGCTGATGACGGTCAATGATGAGCGCGGCTAGCCTTCTTTTCACGACATTTAAACCAATGGACAGCCACAGTTCCCGCCCCTCCGGGCTACATCAACAAACGCATGAGCCAGACCGCGCCCCGCGATACTCGCCGGGTGGGAACGCCGCCCCCCGCGTCGCCCCCGCCGGACGGCCCGCCCGCGCCCGCCTCGCCGCCGAACCCGGCGGCCCGGCGGCGGCCCCTTCTGCTCGTCCTGCTGTCGGTCCTCGGTCCGGGCGTCGTTTCGGCAGCCGCTGGCAATGACGCCGGCGGCATCACCACATTTTCCCAGGTCGGCGCAAACTACGGCTATTCGCTCCTCTGGGGCCTCGCTGTCGTTACCGTTGGCCTGATTGTGGTGCAGGAAATGTGCGCCCGCATGGGAGCCGTCACCGGCAAGGGCCTGGCCGACCTCATCCGCGAAAACTTCGGCGTCAAAATCACCGCGTTCGCCATGCTGATTTTGGTGATCGCCAACTTCGCCATCACCGTCTCCGAGTTTGCGGGCATCGCCGCCGTCGGGGAGATGTTCCTCGGCCCCCACGCCCGCTATTACGTCGTCCCGGCCTCGGCGCTGCTGGTCTGGCTGCTGGTCTCACGGGGGTCGTATCAGCGGGTCGAGCGCATCTTTCTGGTCGCCTCACTGGTGTTCTTCACCTATGTCATCACTGCCTTGAAAATCGGCGTTCCGTGGAAGCACGTCGCGCAGGCGACCTTTGCGCCGCACCTCGGGGCGCTGCCGTGGGGACCGCCGCTGATTGTAATGCTGGTGACGCTCATCGGGACAACCATCTCGCCGTATATGCAGTTTTATCAGCAGGCGGCAGTCCGCGACAAAGGCATCACGGTCCGCGACTACGCGCTGGCAAAATGGGATACGATTATCGGCTGCGTGCTGTCGTCGATTGTGGCGGCGTTTATTGTCATCACCTGTGCGGGCACACTGTTCAAGCACGGCATCGTGCTGACCGGCGACAGCAGTGCCGTTGATGTTGCCAAAGCCCTGGCCCCGCTGGCGGGCAGCGCGGGCAAATGGCTGTTCGCGTTCGGCCTGCTGAACGCTTCCCTGATGGCCGCCGTGGTCGTGCCGCTGTCCACGGCCTATGCCGTCACCGAGTCGCTCGGCTGGGCGTCGGGCCTGGGGCAGCGCATCCGCGAGCTGCCGCTGTTTTACGGCACTTATGGCGCAATGATCGCCCTCAGTGGCGGTTTGATCATGCTGCTGCCCGAAAAGTCCAGCCTGATCAGTTTGATTCTCAGCGCCCAGATCGTCAACTGCGCCCTGCTGCCGGTGGAGCTGGTGCTGATACTTATTCTCATCAACCGGCGGCGTGTGATGGGCAGTTACCGCAACCGCTTCGGCCTGAATCTCATCGCCTGGACCACCACCGTGATCGCTGCCGCCCTGTCGCTGTTCCTGCTGGGGCATCAGATTTGGTCGGCAGTGCATGGTGGCTGATCGCCACTCAGAAAAACAAACTTATGGCATACAAAATACTTGTAGTCGACGATGAGCCGACCATCGTGAGGCTGATGGAGTTTATTCTGGCCCGGCTGGGCCATCAAATGCTGGTAGCGACTAACGGCGAGGACGCGCTGGAAAAGGTGCGGACCGAACAGCCCGATCTGGTCTTGCTGGATATTATGATGCCGCGCATCGACGGCTACGAAGTCGCCCGTACCCTTCGCGCCGACCCGGACACCGCCTCTCTGCCAATTATCATGCTGTCCGCCAAAGCGCAGGAAGAAGACATCCGCAAAGGTGTCGATGTCGGCGTGGATAATTACATCACCAAGCCCTTCAGCCCCGAGCATCTGGTCCACGTCGTCACCGCCATGCTCCAGCGCCTGCCCCAAGACGCCTCTATAGAAAGCTAATCCCATAGAAAGCTAAAATTATGCAGGAACTCGCTCCCGGAGTGGCCGCACTGCCGCTCTCCATCGAAAACGTTTATTTCATCGGCGCTCCCGGCGGCCCCTGGGCGCTGATTGACGCCGGAACGCCGGGGCAGGCCGGGCACATTCAGGCCGTCGCCCGCAAACGCTTCGGCGACACGCCCCCGACTGCCATCCTGCTGACCCACGGCCACACGGACCATTGCGGCTCTGCCCGTGCCCTCGCCGAAGCCTGGAACGTCCCCATCTACGCGCACCCGCTGGAAAAGGCATATATCACCGGCAAGTCTGATTACCCGCCCAAAGACCCCACTGTCGGCGGCGCGATGGCGATGATTTCCCGCGTCTTCCCCACAAACATCGTGAACCTGACTGGCCTGCTGCACTCTCTGCCGCCCGAAGGCGCGGTCCCTGGATTTCCCGATTGGGAATGGCTGTTCACGCCCGGTCATGCCCCCGGCCACGTCGCGTTTTACCGCGCTTCCGACCACACCTTGATTGCCGGGGACGCTCTGGCAACTGTGGATTTGGACTCCCTGCCCGCGCTGGTCGCCAAAACTCCCAAACTCTCGCGCCCGGCGTCCCCCTTCACCTGCGACTGGGGATTGGCGCGTCAATCCATCGCCGCACTTGCCGCCCTGAACCCGCAGGTCCTCGGCTGCGGCCACGGTCAGCCGCTCACTGGCCCGACGCTGCCCGCCGACCTGCATACTTTCTCTGAGACCTTCACCCCGCCCGCCCACGGACGCTATGTGCCGACGCCCGCCCGTACCGACGAAACCGGCGTCATCTGGATACCGCCCCCCGCCCCCGACCCGTTCCCCCTGCGAGCCGCCCTCGCCGCGCTCCTTGTCGGCGGCCTGCTATTCTGGAACAAGCGGCGCAAGGCATGACAGAAACATAACAGAAAACGGCCCCGGCTCCTGAGAGCCGGGGCCGTTTTTAACAATCCTCACACAAACGTCACGCCTTCGCCTGTGACCGTCTCGCCCAAGCGGTACGCCGTCTCGCCGGAGGCTTGCAGGGCGGCCAGCGTGTCGTCTGCCGCCTCGGGCCGGACAATCAGCACGTAGCCGATGCCCATGTTGAAGACGCGCATCATTTCGGCCTCGGACACTTTGCCCGCGCTCTGAATGAGCCGGAACAGGGGGGGCACGTCCCACGCCGCACGGTCAATCTGCACGCCGACGCCCGGCGGCAGGACGCGGGGGATATTGTCTACAAAGCCGCCGCCGGTCAGATGCGCCATCGCTTTAATCGGGGTGGGGGACTTTTCAAGGAGGGGCAGCACGGCAGGCGCATAGCAGCGATGCGGCCAGAGCAAAGCGTCGGCCAGAGTTACGCCGCCAAGCTCCGGGACGGGGGCGTCCAATGGCATCCCGGCGTCTTCCAGAAGCGCCTGACGCGCCAGCGAATAGCCGTTGGTATGCAGGCCGTCCGAAGCCAGCCCCAGCACCACATCGCCGGGCGTCACGCCCGCGCCGCTGACGACTTTCGCCCGCGCCACAATCCCCACAATGCACCCGGCCAAATCGTATTCGCCCGACCCGTACAGCCCCGGCATTTCCGCCGTCTCGCCGCCGATGAGGGCGCACCCCGCCGCCCGGCAGCCGTCTGACAGCCCTTTGACCACCTCGGCGGCCACGCCCGGCTCCAGCGTTCCCGTGCCGAAGTAGTCCAGAAAGAACAGCGGACGCGCCCCCTGCACCAGTATATCGTTGACGCAATGCGACACTAAATCGCGCCCGATAGTGTCGTGCCGCCCCGTCGCAAACGCGATTTTCAGCTTCGTGCCCACGCCGTCAATGCTCGACACCAGCACCGGGTCGTCGAGTTTCCCCAGTGCCGACAGCGCAAACATCCCGCCAAACGCCCCGACATCCGTGAGGACGCCCGGCGTCAGCGTTGTTTTAATGTGCGCCTTCATGCGTCCGACCGCGTCCTGTGCGGCATCAATATCCACGCCCGCACGGGCATAGGCACTAAGAGTGTCTGTGTTGTTCATAGGGGTTCAGGAAGCCAGCCGACATAACGGGATAATCTTGGCAGGGCGTCAGCAAACGTGATTTCTAAAATGTCTTGACCTGATTGGTGCATCAAAAGATTACGGTATTGCCGGACTTCATGCACTTTGTCGCAGACATCCACCGTGATACGCACAGGCTGGGCAACCGCAACCTGAACCTGATCAATCAAGAAAGCCGCTCCCGCGTTTTCGGGGATATGAGAACCAGGGTGGTGCTGGCTCATATGCTCACGCAGTATCCCCGCAAAAGCCGCGAAAAGAGCCGTCAAGAAGATGGTATCTAGGTTCTCGGCCAGAGAAGTTATCTGTTCACGGCTGAACACCTCAAACCCCGCTTCATCAAAAATAGAGGTCGAATACCAGTGGCCGCGAACGTAAGCGACCACTGCCTGCGCCGTGTCTCGCTCTTCCCGAATGCGGACCAGTCTTCTGCGGTAGACCTCGCTCACCCTGCCCTCAGCAAGTCCAGGACAAGCGTTGTAAAAGTGGCTCTCCCCCAGACACTATGCAGCGGAATACCAGAGTCCGTTAAGATAATCCACCCGCCATTTTCCTGATTAGGAAGCAAGCGTACCCGATAAAGTGACTCGGAGGGGCTTTGTTGCATAAATCCCTCCCATGCGTTGAAACGCACGGCTAGACGGCGAGGACGCCAGAAATCCCACGCTTCGCGGGGATAAAAGCAGAGAATATAGGTGCAGAGAATATAGGTGCAGAGAATATAGGTGCAGAGAATATAGGTGCAGAGAATTTGCAAATAATTGAGTGCCGCGAAGCGGTACTTTCTGGCCGCAGGCCGATTAGCCGTGCCATTTATGGCATGGTTCTTAGGACATGGCTCTTAAGACATGGTTCGGGAATTATGCAACAACGCCACTCGGAGGCATACATTTTGATACGCCCTTGACCGCCGCCGTTCAAACCCTGCGGTTCCAGAATGATATGCCCCTCCGGTGCTTCTGAAACTGTAATCAACAAAACGGGTATCGGATTCGTGGTGGTGCGATAATCCAGAGCGTCCGTGTCTGAAAAGGCGACTTGCCAGCCATTTTTCTCAGACCATTCGCTAATTTCCTGAAACAAGTTATGTATCAGTTCTAACCACTGTGGCATCCGGGCTTTAATTGTCTGCGCTTCCGCTGTTATGCTGCTCATACCGCTATTATAGCACGGTCTTTTTCATTAGTCATCGCGCCGAACACGGACTTTGGCGCGGACTTTGACGCGCTCGTGTGCCCGGCGAATGCTCAGGGTGACGACTTCGCACAAGATCAGTCCGACGCCAAAAGGGGCCAGGGCATAGGCCATCAGGTCGTGAATGCCCGCGAGGAACGCGGCAAAGCCGAGGACAAGCAGCACGCCGCCAGTCCAAACTTCCGGGCTGGACAGCAGGGGTTTCAAGTTTTGAGGGGACATCGAATCAAACTCACTTTCAACTTATCGCTCAAAGCGTCAGTGCTTTTGATTATCGGCACACTGCCCCCGTAACTTTACCTGCATTGCCGACCCGAGACCCAAAAAGGCCCTCCGGGTCATCTGACCCGGAGGGCTTTCGTAAACAATTCTACAAAACGATGGAGGATAGCGGGTTCGAACCGCTGACCTTCTCAATGCCATTGAGACGCGCTACCAACTGCGCCAATCCCCCACACTCATTCAAGAGTATACACGATGGCGCAGAAAAAATCAAGCCTTACGGGCGTGTCGGCGGCGGCATTTTTGAAAAATCCAGCACCGTCTGTGCGGTAATCACATCTGCCGGGAGTGGCTTCTGGTGAAAATCAAAACAATCCAGCAGATCGTGGGCCGCCGCGTCCCGCGTTGACAGCGGGGGCAGGCCGTACTTCTCCTCAATCAGCTTCAGCGGCGAGGTAAAGTCATACGCCGTGTGGCTGATATAATCGGGCCGTGCATACGGGGACAAAATCAGCGTCGGCACACGCGGGCCATAGCCGTAGCGGTCTACCGAAGGCGGCGGCACATGGTCATAAAAACCGCCGTAATCGTCCCAGGTGAGAATGATCACGGTGTTTTTCCAGTCCGGCCCCTGCATCACGGCATTGATTAAATCAGTCACATGGCGCATTCCCCGTGCCGAGTCGGCGGGCGGATGCTCGCTATCGGCGAAGGTCGGCACAATCCAGCAGACTTCCGGCAGGTGGCCGGATTTGACATCGCTGTAAAACTCGTTCATGCCGACTAGGTGCGACATCAGCGCCGGGCTTTTCTGGAAGGCCCGGAAGCCGGGCATCGGGTTCCAGAGCGTGTGCTTGTGCGGGTTCGGCTTTTCGTCGTAGTATTTCCACGAAACGCCGGACTTTTCCAGAAGCTCTGCCATCGTCGGGAACGTATACACGCCGTCCTGCCCGTTGATGTTGGGGGCCGGGTTGTTGACCAGGCCGCCGGACTGCGCGGCGACGGTATACAAATGGTTCGGCTCGCTTGGCCCGGCAAGCGACGAGAAGAAGTTGTCACAAAGCGTAAAGCGGCGGGCATACTCCCAGTAGTTCGGGATTTCATGCCAGTCATAGTAAGACAGCGTGTTTTTGACCCAGGGCGGCGGCGGCCCCGTGGGCGGCGCGGTGAGATGCACGGTGGGAAGCTGCCCGGCGGCGACGGCTTCTCCTTCGCCGCCCTGCGGCTTCTGCTTCTTGAAGAACGCGGTCAGCTCCTGAAGGTCCAGCTTTCCGTCGTGGTTTGCATCGAACCGCCCCATCACAGTCTGCGCGTTTCGGGCCGGGCCGGGCAGCGTGGCGAGCATCGCCGCAAGCGTGACGGCGTCCAGAGTATTGTTGCCGTCTGCGGCAAACGTGGTCAAAGCGCGGCGAGCACGCATCCGGGGCCGCATCTGGGGCCGCTTCGCCTGCTTGTTTGCGACATTCCCCTGATCCTGAAGCGCCGCGCCGCTGACCGGGACAATATCTTCGGGGTCAATCTGCGGCAAATTCCCCTTCCAGTAATACGACAGCGCCAGAGGCCACTCGCCCCACAAGAAGCCGTCCATTTTGCCCCCGTCAGCGGACACATGAGTCGCCTGCCAGCTATGGTTGAGGTCATGCGGGATGTGCGTTTGGCTGAGATGGAACGGAGCGACTTCCGGCGTGCCGCCGGGGCTGTACGCAAACTTCACGCCTTTGGGGATGCCATTCGCGCCGGGGTAGGTGCCAAAGTAGTGGTCAAAGGAGATATTCTCCTGAATAATATACACAAAATGCTTCAGCGGCATCGCTACGGTCTTGGGCTTCGGCGGTGCTGCGGGAGGAGCGGCAAAGACAGGGGCGGCGGCAAAGAGGGCAGCGGCCAGCAAAGTAGTGAGGCATTTTATCATACTGTGCCTGCTGACGCCGCGCATCCGCAAAAGTTCAGTACCCTTTTTAGCTCATTCCGCCCGTGCCGTAAGCGTCGTTGACAATCGCCGCGATGGTCTTTTCCGGCTTGCCGCCAACATAAAACCAGAGCAGGTACGCCAGATGCCCCCCTGTCCACACGCCGAGCAGCGGCCAGAACAAATTGACCGGCGGGAAGTGGGCGGCAAGCGCCGGAAGAATCTGCCACGCCCGGTAGGCCGCAAGCCCGTACAGGACCAGGCCGCCTACCGTGAACGACACCGTCGACGCGCTGATAAAGGTCCAGGGCTGACCCAGATCAATCGCCACGAACTTCGGCGCGGGCGTTCGGTAGATGTAGGCGTCTTCCATCCGGTGCGCCACCAAAAGCTCCGCCCCGAGCAGAGAGTTGATCTTTTTCTCTAATGCCGTCGCGTAAATCCTGGCAAACAGATTGTAGGTCAGCAGATACGCGCAGAAGAACCCGGCATAGACGATGAAAAACGGCAGCACCAATATGACCGCCCGGAAGGGCGGGTACAGGCTGACGGTGATATTCAGCAGGGTCAGCACTGTGAACAGGTGCGTCGCCTGAAAGAACTGCACGTAGTAGCCGTAGTGCATCCCGCGCATCCGTTCAAGCTGCGCCTGCAAAATCGGCAGATGGGTGAGAGTGATGGTCGGTTCGGTCGGCATGGGCAAATTTCTACTTCAAAGTCGTCAAAAACGCATAAATAGCCGTGCCGTCTTTGGCGGGCAGGTGGTAGACCGGCATCGGACTTTTCACATGGCCGCCGTCTTCGGTGATGCCTGTGTTCATCACCCGCGCAAACGTCTTGACGTTATACTGGTGCATGACGCCGTTCGCCCGGATGGAAGGCGAAAAGCCCGGCTTGCCCGCATAGGTCGCGCCGTGGCAGGTGTTGCAGCTTTTGGCTTCGGACAGCGTTTTGCCGTGAGCAATCTGCGCCGCTGTGAACATCACTTTCGCCGCAGGCTTTTTGGGCATCTTCGGGGCGGCGGGGCTGACCCCGGTTCCGGCCAAGACGGCGCACGCGCCGAACACGGCGGTCAGAGGCAGAATCAAAGTTCGTCGGTTTATTGGCATAGTAAATTACTCCATAAGTTTCAAGAAAATACGACACAGTTAGCATAGCACAGGGCGGCGGAAAACGTCAAGACACGCCCGCAAAAATTGCTTTGCAGGGCGGGAGGAAAAACGCGCCCGCATGGCTAACCCTAAGCCACTATGCGCGATGACAACGTTTCTGAAGATAACGTATCCCAAGAAGAGCCGCCGGGCCTCTGGCGAGCCGACCCCGCCATAGCCCGCAACAACTGGACGCAGGCCAAGTCTGACCTCGCCACCGCCGTCACGCTTTTAGACGCAGGCATCTACTACGCCGCCGTGTTTTGGAGTCAGCAGGCCGCTGAAAAGTCCCTCCGGGCCGCCTGCATCGAGCGTACCCGCAAAAACCCGTCCGGGCACGACCTGCTTGCTTGTGCCCACTCCCTCGCCGCCCCGCCGTTTGTCACCGCCGCCGCCGCCGCGCTGAACGCCGAGTTTCACCGCACCCGCTCCGCCGAATACGCGGGCGGCGTCCCCGCGCACCTCTACGACCGCGATACCGCCCGGCAGCACCTCGCCGCCGCCCGCGCTATTGTGGACTGGGCACGCAGTTTTATGTAGGACAGAGTCAATTTAAAGGAGTTCTTGCCATGACCCAGGCCAATTTGGAGGAGAGGGGCAGTGTCTACAGTAATATCTACACCATTGGACACTCAAATCATACGATAGAAACGTTTCTTGATCTCCTGCACGGACAGAAAATCGAAGTGCTGATTGACACCCGCTCGTCCCCCTTTTCGCGCTATGCCCCGCAGTTCAACAAAGACAGCCTGAAGCAGGCCGTGGAGGCGGCGGGCATCAAATACGGCTTCTACGGGCGTCACCTCGGTGGTCGGCCCGACGACGAAAGCCTCTACGATGAAGACGGGCGCGTCGTCTATTCCGAGGTCGCCAAAACGTTCCTGTTCAACGACGGGCTAGACCGCTTAATACAGGGCATGGAAACGCACCGGGTCGCGCTTCTGTGCAGCGAAGAAAACCCATCGATCTGCCATCGCCGCCTCCTTGTCAGCCGCGTTCTGTATGAGCAGGGTTTCGCCGTCCATCACATCCGGGGCAGCGGCCTTGTCCAAACGGAAGCGGATCTGCGCCGCGAAGAAGACGACGAACGCAGTACGCAGCTTGGCCTGTTCGGAGAAGACGGTTTTGGAGAGGAGGTGCGCGAATGGAAATCTATTCAATCGGTTTTACCCAAAGCACGGCTCAGCACTTCTTCGGCAGATTGAGCGCCGCCGGCATCACGCACCTCTTGGATGTCCGCCTGAACAACGTGTCTCAGCTTGCGGGCTTCGCCAAGCGCGATGACCTCGCGTTCTTCGTCGGCAAACTCTGCGGGGCAGCCTACACGCACGAACCACGGTTAGCGCCAAGCCAGGAAATGCTGGACGCCTACAAAAAACACAAGGGGGATTGGGCCGATTACGAGCGGGACTTTTTCGCTCTGATGGCCCGCCGCCAAGTTGAAACCGAACTTGACCGGACACTTTTTGACAAGCCGACGGCCCTGCTGTGCAGCGAACACACCGCCGACCACTGCCACCGCCGTTTGGTGCTGGAGTATTTGCAGGGGAAGTGGGGCGGCATCGACATCGTTCATCTCTAGGAGGTCCCCCCGCCCCCAATTCTGGGGGAGCCAGATTAAGAAGGGAGCCGGAAACGAAGCCACGGGTTAAAACCCGAGGCTGTTAAAAGCCCACCGTGCCGGGCACGTAAGACCGGATGATAACGGCGGGCTTGTTCTGCGTCTTTTTCTTGTGTCCCCTGGACATTGGGCACTTATCAGCCTCGGGTTTTAACCCGTGGTACGCTTCTCAGTAAATTCAGGAAGAAACACACAAAGCCATTGGAGGGCACAATGCCAAGCATCGACATCATTTGTCTGGCGAACTCAAAGAAGTATCAGGGCCGCTGTATTGCGGGCCTGCGAATCGACGGCGGGGGCTGGGTTCGCCCCGTCGCGCCGGGCAGCAGCGGGGCGCTTCACCCCGGTCAGTATATTCTGAGCAATGACACGCAGCCGGAGCTGTTGGACGTCATCCGGGTCGGCTGCACCGGCCCGAAGCCCGCTCCGCATCAGCCGGAAAACTGGCTGGTAGACCGAACACGCTGGGAGCTGCTGGCCCGCCCCGCCCTGGCAGAGCACGGGGCGCTTTTGCAAGCCGCCTGCGTGCCCGGCCCGGCTCTGTTCGGCAACTGCGGGGATCGGGTAAACTACGGGGCGCTGAAGCTGGGCCTTGCCGCTGCTTCCCTGGCGCTGGTCGTCCCGGAAAATCTGTGCTGGAACATCGGCACCAATTCACGCGGGGGGCGTCAGGCCAAAGCCGGGTTCACCCTCTGCGGCGCGGCCTACAATTTATCTGTCACAGACCCGGTGTGGTTATCCCGCTTGGAGGGTCTGCCCTGTGGCCGCCACCCCGCCTCGGCGGCAGGTATCGCGGACGGGGAACACGTCCTGTTCACCGTCAGCCTCGGCGAGCCGACCGAATGGGACAACTGCTGTTACAAATTAGTCGCCGCCGTTCTCATCACGCGGCATGAGGAACAATCACAATGGCATATTACTTAGGCTTGGACGTTGGCACGAGTGGGACGAAGGCGCTGCTTGTGACTGAAGACGGCACTGTGGCGGCGACGGACACGCAGGAGTATCCGCTGTCGACGCCGCGCCCGCTCTGGGCGGAGCAGGACCCGGAAGACTGGTGGCAGGCGACCATCACGACGACCCGGAACGTGCTGGCGAAGGCAGGTATCACGGGCACGGACGTGGCAGGCGTGGGGCTGTCGGGGCAGATGCACGGCTCGGTATTTCTGGATAAAAACAACCGTGTGCTGCGGCCCGCGCTACTGTGGTGCGACGGGCGCACGCAGGCCGAATGCGACTGGATCACGGGGCGCGTGGGGCGGGAGAATTTAGTCAAGTTTATATCTAACCCCGTGCTGACCGGCTTCACGGCCCCCAAAATTGTCTGGCTGCGAAACCACGAGCCGGATACGTATGCCCGCGTCGCCAAAGTGCTGCTGCCCAAAGACTACATTCGGTTCAAGCTCACGGGCGTTCATGCCACCGAAGTCTCCGATGCCAGCGGCACCGCGCTCTTTGATGTCGCCAACCGCCGGTGGTCCCGCGAAGTGTTGGAGGCCGCAGAAATCCCGTATTCGCTGATGCCCGACTGCGCGGAAAGTGTGGAAGTGACCGCGCACGTTCACGCCGAAGGGGCGGCGCTGACCGGGCTGTCTGCGGGAACGCCGGTGGTCGGCGGGGGCGGGGACAATGCGGCGGGGGCGGTCGGCAGCGGCATTGTCGCGGCGGGCGATGTGTTCAGCACCGTGGGAACCAGCGGCGTCGTGTTCGCCGCCGCCGACACGCCCGCGACGGACCCGCAGCTTCGCATCCACACTTTTTGCCATGCCGTGCCCGGTAAGTGGCATACGATGGGCGTGATGCTGTCGGCGGGCGGCTCCCTGCGCTGGCTTCGGGACACGTTCTTCCAGCCTGAAGGTGTTGTGGGCCGGACCGTGGGTGTGGACCCGTACACGCTGATGGGGCAGGGGGCCGAGACCGCGCCGATAGGGGCGGAAGGCTTGATCTTCCTGCCCTACTTGTCCGGCGAGCGGACGCCGTACCCCGACGCCAATGCGCGGGGCGTCTTCTTCGGCATGACGCTCCGGCATCAGCGCCAGCACTTCACGCGGGCCGTGCTGGAAGGGGTTGCGTTCAGCCTTCAGGACACATTCCAAATCTTCCGCGAGCTGGGCATTCCGTCCGGCACGGTGCGGGCGGGCGGCGGCGGGGCACGGTCGCCGCTGTGGCGTCAGATTCAAGCCGACATCACCGGCCTGCCGCACGTTACGCTCGCCGCCGACGAAGGCCCCGGCTTTGGCGCGGCTCTGCTGGCAATGGTCGGCACGGGCGTCTACCCCACGGTGGAAGACGCCTGCCGCGCCATTGTTCGCCCCGTGTCCGAGACCCGGCCCGACCCCGCCGCGACTGCCGAATACGCCAAATACTACGCTATTTACCGCGCCCTGTACCCGGCCCTGAAAGACCAGTTCGCGGCGGTCTCGCGGGCAGTGGGCTGAAGCTAGCTCGTTTGAGTCAGCGCGGCAATTTTGGCGCGTGCCTCAGCCAGTGCGCCGTTCACGGCATCGTCGCCCCTGACCGTGTTGTTGACATGGATGAAATCGATGTCTGTGACGCCCATCAGTCCGAAGGCGTTGCGGATGACCGGGTCCTGCACATTGTAGGACTCGCGGGCCTCACCCGGCCCATACCCGCCGCCCCCCCGTGCGGTGACGACAATAATTTTCTTGTTCATCAATAGGCCCTCGTAGGTGGCCGGGTTCCACGTCTCGCCCGCCCGCACGACCAGATCAATGTAGGATTTGAAGACGCCGGGGACGGTAAAGTTGTACATGGGAACCCCAAAGATATAGGTGTCGGCGGCGAATAGCTCGGCGACCATCTCGTCGGAGAGCGTCAGCAGGGCCTTCTGCTCGCCGGTGCGGTGCTCGGCGGGCGTGTACATCGCGCCGATGAACTCCTCTGTGACATAGGGGACGGGCTGGTGCCCCAGGTCACGGTAAGTGACGGTCGCGTCTGGGTTGGCGGTCTTCAGGGCGGCAACCAGCTCGCCGGAGATGGTCCGGGAGTGGGAAGCCGCGCCGCGAGGGCTGGAATCGATGTGCAGGAGGTGTGTCATGGGTGTTGCCTTTTCTATCTCTGTCATTGGTGTCTTTTTGATAATTTCGTCCGGCGCGGCGGCGTCCTGCCGGGCGTTCTTCCAGAGGAAATAGCCTGCCACTGCCGTGCCGGTCAGGAGAGCGGCAGTCCAGGCTGTTTTTCTATCGGCCATTTGTTTGATTCGTCCTTTCGACGGGTTCTGACGTGTCAGTAACAGCGAGCTGCTTCAGGAGAGGCGCGACGCACATCCCGATCATCTCGATGGCCCGCAGCAGCTTTGCGTTCGGCAGGTCCGCTCCGTCCATCTGAAAGGTCACCCGCGAAATGCCCCCCAGGGCGGCACTGTGCCTGGCGATCTTGGCCGCCACTTCTTCCGGGGTGCCGATCAGCAGCGCCCCCTCGGGGCCAAGCTGGGCATCAAAGTGAGCGCGGGTCACCGGCGGTCGGCCCCGCTCTTTCCCGATCCTTGTGAAGTTACGCGCATAGCCGGGATAGAAATCCTCGGCGGCCTCGCGGGCGGTTTCGGCCACATAGCCCAGCGAATGCAGGCCGACTTTGAGCCGGTCAGGCGGATGCCCCGCCCGCCGGCCCGCCTCCCGGTACAGATCGACCAGCGGACGGAAGCGATGCGTCTCGCCGCCGATAATGGCGATCATCAGCGGCAGCCCCAGTGTCCCGGCCCGGACGAACGACGCCGGTGTGCCGCCGACGCCCAGCCAGATCGGCAGGTGCGCCTGCATCGGCCTCGGATAAACGCCCTGGCCCGTCAGGGGCGCCCGGTGCTGGCCGGACCAATGGACGCGCTCGCGGTCCCGGATCGTCAGGAGCAAGTCCAGGTTCTCGGCGAAGAGCGAGTCGTAGTCGTCAAAATCCAGGCCAAACAGCGGAAACGCCTCGGTGAACGAGCCGCGCCCGACAACGATTTCGGCCCGGCCCTGCGAGATCAGGTCCAGAGTGGCGAACTGCTGGAAAACGCGCACGGGGTCAGCGGCGCTGAGAACCGTGACGGCGCTGGTCAGCCGAATGCGCCGGGTGCGGGCCGCCGCCGCTGCCAGGATGACGGCAGGGGCGGAGTCGAGAAACTCCGGGCGGTGGTGTTCCCCAATCCCAAACACATCAAGGCCGACCGCGTCCGCCCGCTCGATGCGTTCGAGGAGCTGGGACATGACCCCGACAGGGTCGACCTTGTGCCGCGTGCCGTCCTCGGAAACGGTCGCCGCAAAACTGTCAATGCCGATCTCCATCGTTAAGCCTCCACTCGTGCCGCGAAGACTCCGGCGAAGGCGGAGCGCACCCCGGAGAAAACCACCAGCCAAAGCACCGTCACCACCAGGGCAGGCGGCAGGCCCGAAGGCAGCATCAGAATGTGGTACAAAAGGATGTTTGCGATGACCGGCCCCAGCAGCACAAGCGCGATTGGGACAAACCGGTTCAGCAGCAGTAGTACCCCGCCGATGACCTGGAGGAGAAAGACCGGCATCAGATAATCCGAGACGAACAGCACGCCCATATACTGCCCCGCGAGGCCGGTCGCCGGGGGCTGCGGGATAAAGTGCAGGAACCCGTTCATCCCGAAGACAAGAAAAATCAGGCCGAGCAGGCTGCGGGCAGCCAGCAGCGTGACCCTTGCTGCGGTCGAACTCGGGTGCGTCTTTGTCGGTGTTGCAATCATATTTTTTGGCCCTTCCGCCTTGAACAAAAAGAGTATGACATAGGTACTTTATTTTGTCAAGTGCAAAGCAAAATATACAGCAAAATAAAATATATCACAAAGTAAAACGTTTTGCGTAGTATAACTGTGCGCGTTGTGAAATAGGGTACAATAGACCAGAGTATGTCTCTGTACACTCAAAAAGCGAGACCGATTATGCCCGACAACAAACACACGCAAAAGAAAAAGCATGAGGAGGCCCCGTGCCAGATCACAGCGGCTTTCCTCCGGGGCGCCCTGCTTTTGCAGGAGAAGTGGGTGATGATGATCATCTTCAGCCTTCTCTCCGAGCCAATCAGCTTCAGCGAGCTGATGCGGCGGGGCAATGTCAACACGACGACCCTGACGCAGCGGCTGAATATGCTGGAAGAGGCGGGCCTGCTGATTAAAACGGTCCATTCGGCGATGCCACCCCGGACGAGCTATGCGCTGACTGAGGCTGGCCTTGCACTCAGGCCTGTCCTGCAAGCCATCATAGATTGGAGCGGAAAGTACCTGCCCACAGTGAAAGAAATCTCTGAGCTGCACGGGGCAGAGGAGTGTCCCGGCACGATGTAAACAACGCCCACGACGACATGGCTTTAGACTGCTGAATCTAGAAAGCAACCATACCTATGCCCCGCTCTTTTGGCGAACCCCTGACCAAACTCCGCGCCGTGCCCATTACCGACAACGGCGAGCCACTTGTTGACCCGCGCACCCTGTCCAAGCGCATCCATTTTGCGGAAAAGCACCCCAAGTTTGAGGGCATGAAGCGCACGCCCAAAGTGCGCCAAAGCGTCGCCGAAAAGCTGGCTCAGGCCGCCGATAGCCTGCCCGATGGCATTGATATTATCCTCATTGAAGGCTTCCGCCCGATGGCCCAGCAGAAGTTTATGTATGAGTCGCTCAAAGCCGAGTTCGCTGAGAAGCACCCCGAATGGAACAAAGCCACGCTGCACCGCATTACCAACACCATGTCCGCCCCGCCGGATGACCCCTGCCCGCCGCCCCACACCACCGGCGGGGCTGTCGATTTGTCCTTGATGCGAATGCCGTCCCGCGACTGGCTGGACATGACCTCGCCCTTCGAGATGGACGAGACCTCGGCCCCCGGCGACACCCCCGGTCTCTCCGAGGAGGCCCAGAAAAACCGCCGCCTGCTCTTTGACGCTTTAGAGAAAACCGGCCTGACCAACTACCTCGGCGAATGGTGGCACTGGAGCTACGGCGACTCCGGCTGGGCCTTGCGCGTCGGAGCCAAAGAAGCCCTTTACGACCGCCTGCCGGAAGAAGATTGAGCGGCCAGCGGCCAAGCCTGGCATATCTGCTTGGCACGGTTTCTGCACGGAACAGACTATCATGGCCCGAAAATACAAACGCTGTCTCACTTGTGGAGCCGATGTCTCCCCCCTCGCGCAGCGGTGTAACCAGTGCGGTTCCGCGCTTTCCGCCGTTCCTCTGGAAATGGGCGATTATGTGTGCGAGAAGTGTGAAGCGTCTTTGCCCGGCGGCAGCCGCTTTTGCCCGGCGTGCGGCTTTGCCTTTGAGCAGGCAGTTCCCGTGCCGGAAGGTGTGCCCCTGTCTTCCGGCTTTCGCCCCGCCGTGCCTCCTGTCCCGTCGCCCCCTCCTGTCGCTGCTCCGACACCGCCACCTCTTCCTGCCCCAGCCGTCCAGCCTGCTCCGAGCGTGCCTCTCGCACAACCACCCGCACCGAAGCAGACACCGACCGGCCTTGTCATAGGCGGCTTGCTTGCCCTCTTTGTGCTGGGCTTTGGCCTGAGCCGAATGATGCCGCCGCCAGCATCTTCCGCTCCGCCTACGGTTACTGATAGAATTAAAAGCGGGTATACTTTCAGTGGCGGATGTTGACAACTAAGGAAGGTCGCTCAATTGTCAAACCCGGTGCTGTTGTATTCTGCGAATACGTGGCTGGCCTACACGATTTCGCAGGATTACTACAACGAAAAGCATTATGTCTGGTGCAACCGTTACCCAAACTCGCGCTGGCTGCCCTCTGGGATTGACCCATTGCCGCCTTCGTCTAGTCCCGGCGACATCTACCTGGCAATCCATGAAGATGTGCGTGCCCGTGATCATCACAGTGCCAAAATTGAGCAGAACAAAACCGGCATCCGCGCAGGGGCAGAGGCAAAATTTGCACAGGGAATCATTACCAAAGAACAGGTTGCAGAAATCAACAAGCTAGTCGGAACCGCAGATTTTCGTGACTTCCGGCCTCTGTTATATATCATTCCCTACGAATTGGTCGCTTCCCGGATTGAAGTTGTAGACATAGACCGCCGGGCCAGTTTATACCACCCGGAATACCTGATTACCGACTTGGCACGCACTGAGTTTGAAGTGATCGAACTCTTGGAGACATGACACGGGAAGGCAGAAAATTATGAAAAAAGCAATGCACACTACGCGCAGCCCAAAGGACCCGAAGCGTATTTCCGGGTTTTTAAATGCAATCCCTGCCCAAGAAGTCGTTTCCAGCCTCTATTACACTGGCCGCCTGCTTCAGCGGCGGCGCGATGTCGCTGACATTCATCAGGGATTTAGGGTGGTAGGAGTGCCCGGAGAACCTACGGAAGAAGACGAAAAGATTGCTCTTCAGCTCATTGATCGGATTGAGGAAGTAGAGCAACGCCCGGTACGTTCTCTGAGTGACCGCCGCGCTGACCATTACATTCGCCGATTTAGCCGAATGATTGAGCAGCAGGCACGGGCCAAATATGGCTATTAGCGTAATTTTGCAATCCGGGTATATAGCTTTTGAGGGACGCAGCAAACAGACACGCGGCCCGGATGCTGAGGAGGCACACACACGAACATGAAATTTTTTATTGACACAGCCAATGTGGACGAAATCAAGCAGGCGATGGCCTGGGGCATCGTCGACGGGGTGACGACGAACCCCTCGCTCATTGCCAAAGAGGGCATCCCGCACAAGCAGCGGGTGATGGAGATTATCAATATCGTCGGAGACCTGCCCGTCTCCGCCGAGTGCATTGAAACCGAGACCGACAAGCTGATGGCGGAAGCCAGAGATATTGCGTCGTGGGCACCTAATATCTTTGTCAAGGTCCCCATGACTGAGAACGCGATGGAAGTGGTCAAAGAGCTGTCCCCGCAGGGTGTCAACTTCAATGTCACGCTTATTTTCTCGCTGCCGCAGGCGCTGATTGCCGCCAAAGCAGGGGCGTCGTTCATCTCCTTCTTCGTGGGCCGCATCGACGACATGGGCAGCCTGGAAGCACCGCTGTCTATCGAAAACGCGGTGGAAATGGTGGAAACCTACGAGTTCCCCAAAGACCCGGAGATTTTGGTCGCGTCCATCCGCAGCCCGCTTCAGGTGACCGAAAGCATCAAGAGCGGCGCACACATCGCTACTATTCCGTTCAAGACGATGGAAATGCTGTTCAAGCACCCGCTGACCGACATCGGCATCAAGAAGTTTTATGACGACTACCTGAAAGCCACCGGCGGCAGCAACCCCGAGGAAGCCAAAAACAAGGGCGTCTCCACCGAAGAAAAGTCCAAGTAGGCCGTCCCCAGTCAAGCCAAACAGCCCGCCGTGCCTCGCACGGCGGGCTGTGTTTGCGTCCGGTGGCCCTGTTTTTTTGCGTCATGCCTGCCAATAATACGGGCATCACCCAGACGACAAGGAGGCTTTCATGCCACCGGACCTCATCGCCGCGCTTTCTCCGCCCGCCGCGCCGCCGGGTTCCATTGCCCAACCCGGCGGGGCGGCAGCCGCACTGACCGGCAGCCCAAATGCGGGCCTGTTTGCCTCGCTTCTGGCCGCAACCGCACCGCCTGCACTCGCAGTGTTTCCACTCCCGGCGGCCCCGGCTCCCGCCACAGTTCCGCTGATGCACACGACCACGGTGCTGTCGAAAATCAAATTTTCTCCGATTAGCGCTTCTCCCGGCACGGACCCGACTGAGCCGGTTGCGCCGACGCCCAAAAAGCCGGTGCTCTGGGAAACGGAGCATCTTGGGCCTGCCGCCCCTCCCGCGCCGCTTCTGCTGCCGTCTGCACCGCTGATAGTCCAAAGCACAGACCTAGCCCTGGCAGAGGTGACGGCGAAAGACGCCGCCCCCGAAGGCACAAAAGACGCCGTCAGCGACGGCAAAAAAGACACCAAAAAAGAACCAATGGACACCGCCCCGGCCCCCGTGCCGACCGGTGAGTTGCTTCTTCCGCCGCCCCCACCGCCGATTATTGCCAGCCTCCCGGCCCTGCCAGTGGCGACGCCGCCTGCCCTCGCGCCCCCTGCCGCCGGTGTCTCGGCTGTACTCGCCGTGCCCGAAACGGCAGAGGCTCTCACGCCCGCCGCCCGGCTCGCGCCGGAGTTGGCTTCGGCGACGCCTGCCCAGGCCGCGCCATTGACACAAACCGCATTAGTGCCACAGGCCGCGCCGTTGCCGCAGACTGCACCGGTGGTATGGACGCCGCCGGCGGCTGCTTCTGCTGCTTCTGTCGCTCCCCTTGCTGTCACGCCCGTGCCTGCCGCCGTGCCTGTGCCGAGCGCCGCTCCGGCTGCCCTTGTCCCTGCGATGCTCATCGGGGTAGGGGACAGCGCCGCGCCTGTACTCCCCGCACGGATGGATAAAAACGCGGCGCTAAAAACCCCGCAAAAAGACCTGAAGACGGCGGGGGCAAGTGCCGATACTTATACCAGGACGCAGACGGAGCTGCCCCGGCTCACTCACCTGACCCGGAAAGATACCCCCACGGAGGAAACCAGCACGGAAGAGAGCCGCATGGATGCGGGAGGGACTCAGGGCCAAGGACCGGCCCCCACTTTGCTCGCCGCGCCGTTGCCGCAAACGCAGACGGCGTCAGCCGCTTCTGAAATAAAGCCGCTGACGGAAACAAAGCCGCTGACGCAGACCGAAAAGCTGGCAATCGTTCAGCAGCTTGCCGATGGCGCGGGCAGCCTGCGCCTTTCTGCCAAATCCGGCGCGGCGCAGGAAATGACCGTGCAGCTTCACCCGAAAGACTGGGGCAGCCTGCACGTCACCGTGCAAATCGCCCCCGCAGCCCCATCGACGGGGGGGGCACCGACAGCGGCCACGCCGAAGACGGTGACCGCCCAGATTGTGGCCGAAACGCCGCAGGTCAAGGCGGCACTGGAGTCGCACACCGGCGAACTGCACCAGAAGCTCCGCGAGGCGGGGCTGCATCTGGACAGCGTTACGGTGACGGTGCGGACGCCGGAAGCAAAGAGTTCAGGGATGACGCCGCAGGGAAGCCAGACCGACGCGCAGGGACGCTTCCAGGACGGAGCGCAGGCGGGCACGCAGGGAAGCCTGAATGGAAACACGCAAAGCCAGGCTGGCACGCAGGGAAGCGAGTTCGGACAGCGATTGACCGACTTCTCGGGCCGCCCGGAGGGCAGCCTCAGCGGCAGTGCTGCTGGTTTACAGAACAACTCGCAGAATAGTTCGCAGGGCGGGCGGCAGGGAAGCCAAACGCCCCACGAGGCCCTGCGATGGGCCGGAACCGAGCCGGACACGGACGACGCCCCCCACTGGGCGGCCTCCCGGCACTCCGGCGCGGTTCGGCTGGACCTGCGGGCTTAACATCAGAAACTAACCAAGCAGAAAGAGACCTATGAGCGACATTTCTATCAGCGCCAACCCGATTATTAATCCCGGCATTCCTAATCCGTTCAATCTGAACGGGACCGCCAAAAACGTCAATAGTGACGGCACGGCGACGGCCAACGACTCACTGTCCAACAAAAACCAGTTCCTGACGCTGCTGGTAGAAGAGCTGAAAAATCAGGACCCGACCGCCCCGACGGACGAAAAAGAAACACTCTCGCAGCTTGCCCAGTTCTCGTCGCTGGAACAAGTTCAGAACCTCAACCAGACGCTCACCGCCTCGTCGAACTTTGGTCAGGTGGCACAAAGCGCGGCCCTGATTGGTAAAACGGTCTCCACGGCCACCGCCGACACCGCCGGCGTCTCCGGCGTCGTCTCTTCGGTGACGTTCCTAAATGGCAAAAGCTACCTGCACGTCGGCACTCAGGACATTGACGCTTCGACCGTCACGACCGTTTCTCAGTAACCACTATGAACACCGCTGAACTCGACAACCGCATACGGACCGCCGCGCCAATTGGCGCAGGTGCAGTGCCGAGCAGCCGCCCGGCGGCTTCGGGGCCGAGCTTCGGGCAGGTTCTGAGTGACCGTCTGGCCGAGCCGTTATCCAAAGAACCATTATCGACCGTGGCGGCGCGGGCCAATGTCAAGTTCTCCGGCCAT
Source organism: Capsulimonadaceae bacterium (assembly GCA_965277455.1). Lineage (GTDB taxonomy): Bacteria > Armatimonadota > Armatimonadia > Armatimonadales > Capsulimonadaceae > JANXMY01. The sequence goes on from OZ255823.1 coordinate 321,121, forward strand.
GCTCAGACGCGGCTCGCTTCGCGCCGGATTGCCCTCTCCGAAGGGGATGTCAAGCGATTGGGTCAAGCCATGACGCAGGCGGCGGCCAAAGGGTCCCGCGACTCGCTGATGCTTCTGGACAAAACGGCCTTCGTGGTCTCGGTCGCCAACCGCACCGTGATTACTGCCGTGGCGCAGGATGCGCTCAAGGACAACATCTTTACCAACATCGACAGTGCGATGATACTTTAAACGCACAGATTACAGCGGCGGGACCTCTTCCGAGGACGCCGCACGTCCCGTTCGGCGCGACAGACCGCGTGCCGGACTACCCGGAAGGAACTTTTTATTATGTTACAGGCTATGTACAGCGGCATCTCCGCCATTGAAGCGCATCAGGAAAAAATGGACGTCATCGGCAACAACATTGCCAATGTCAACACCACCGCCTACAAAGCGGGCCGGGTCACGTTCCAGGACCAGCTTTCGCAGACCATTCAGGGCGCAGGCGCTGCCAACGGCAGCGTTGGCGGGACCAACCCGCAGCAGATCGGCCTCGGCGTCAAAGTCGGCTCCATCGACACGCTGATGGCACAGGGCGGCCTGCAAAGCACCACCCGACCCACCGATATGGCGATCCAGGGCAACGGCTACTTCATGCTCGGCGACAGCACCGGCGTCTCTTATACCCGCGACGGCTCCTTTAGCCTGGACAGCAGCGGCAACCTGGTCAACGGCTCTGACGGTTCCTATGTGCTGGGCTGGAAAGCGGATGCCAACGGCAAAATCGACTCGACCAAGCAGATTTCGCCTGACTCCAAGCTCGGTATTCCTGTCGGCGGCCTGACCGCCGTGCAGCCCACTTCCAATGCCACCTTCGGCGGCAACCTCAGCGCTGAGGCGGCTGGCACGGACACCTACACCCGCTCCGTCGTCGTCTACGACAGCCTCGGCGAAAAGCAGACCGTCTCGCTGGATTTTCAGCGCGACACCGCCGCCGCCGACCCCGCGCACACCTGGAAATGGACCTCCTCGGGAACCGGCGTCAGCGGCGCGGGCAGCATCACCTTTGACACAACCGGTAAGCAGACTGCAAGCACCGGAGCCATCACGCTAGACCCCACCGACGGCGCAGCGACCGGTCAGGCGATCACGCCAGACTTCAGCGCCGTCACCCAGATTTCTGGCTCCTCGTCCGCCTCACCAACCACGCAGAACGGGTTCGGGCCGGGCACGCTGCAATCCTTCAGCGTGGACCAGACGGGAGCCATTACCGGCATTTTCAACAATGGCTTGACCCGTGTGCTGGGCCAGTTGGCAATGGCGGACTTCCCCAATCCGGCGGGCCTGGACCGGGCAGGCGGAAATGCCTTCAAAACCACCATCAACTCCGGCCTGCCGACCGTAGGCACGGCCCTGTCGAGCAGCCTCGGCAAAATCAGCACGGGCTATCTGGAGCAGTCCAACGTGGACCTGTCCACGGAGTTCACGGACATGATTGTGACGCAGCGCGGCTTCCAGGCCAACACCAAAATCATCACGACGGTGGATCAAATGCTCAACGACGTAATCCAGATCAAGCAGTAAGGACGCCTCCTGAGAGAACAACACTATGATCCATCTTACCCGCTTTGACGGCAGCGACTTTGTCCTGAACGCCGATCTCATCGAGTTCGTCGAGGCTCTGCCCGACACGCACATCACGCTGGTCACCGGCAAAAAGCTGCTCACCCGCGAGAGCGCCGACGAAGTCATCGCCCGCGTCGTCACCTACCGGCGTCTGGCGGGGTCGCTGCCCCGCATCCCCACGGCGGGAATGGCGGTCGCCGCCGACCATACGGAGTAACCCAATCGCATGGATTTAGCAACAATTATCGGCCTGGTGCTGGCCTGGGGCGCGTTTCTCGGCTCCATTATCATTGAAGGCGGTGACGTCTCCGCGCTGGTCAACCCGTCGGCGGCGCTGCTTGTTTTCGGCGGCACGCTCGGCGCGTCCATGATCTGCTTCCCGCTGTCCGCGATTATCGGTCTGCCGGGCGTCCTGAAGAATGCGTTCTTTGGCAAAAAAGAAGACACCGCGCACATCATTAAAACCCTGGTGGGTTATGCTGAGCGTGCCCGCCGGGAGGGCCTGCTGGCACTGGAAGAAGAAGCACACTCGGTCACGGACCCGTTTCTGAAAAAGGGCATTCAGCTTGCCATTGACGGGACCGATCCTGAGATGGTGCGCGAGATCATGGAAACCGACATTCAGTTTCTGGGCAGCCGTCACCATGAGGGCGCGAACATCTTCGGCACAATGGGCGGCTTCGCACCGACGCTCGGCGTCATCGGAACCGTGTCCGGTCTGGTCCATATGCTCGCCAACCTGTCCGACCCCGGCAGTATGGGACCGAGTATTGCGGCGGCGTTTATCGCCACGCTCTACGGCGTCTGCTCCGCGAACCTGCTGTTTTTGCCGCTCGGCAACAAGCTGAAGGCGATCTCCCATGAAGAGGTGCTGGTGCGCGAGATTATGACCGAGGGCATTCTGTCAATTCAGGGCGGGGACAACCCGCGCATCGTGGAAGAAAAGCTGAAGGCGTTCCTTTCGCCCAAAATCCGCCGCAAAATCGAAGCTGAGGCGGCTGTCTAACGAAGCCATAACGGTAGGGGCGCGATTTATCGCGCCCTCTTTTCCGTGATTACTTTTCCGTGATTACTCACAAGGAACACGAACGCGATGGCAAAGAAAAAAAAGGGCGGCGAGGCCGAGCACGAGAACTCCGAGCGGTGGCTGCTGACCTATGCCGACATGATTACGCTGCTGGTGGCCTTTTTCATCATGCTGTACTCGATGTCCGTGATGAACCAGGCCAAGTTCGAGCAGCTTGCCGTGTCCGTGCGCTCCGGCTTCGGCAGCAGCGTCGCTAACGGTGTGCCGACCATCTTCTCACGCGGCGGCGGTATCAATGCCACGCCATCGATCATCAATTCCAGCAAAAGCGCCCCGCAAAGCAATGAAGATTTCCTGAAGACTACCCGTGCCCATCAGGACTCGGATGGACTGGATAAAGCCTATGCCGCCGTCAAAGCCTATATTGAGAAAAACAAGCTTAAACAGTCTATGAGCGTCGTCCGCAACGAGCGCGGCGTCGTTGTCACCGTGCTGACCGACAAAACCTTGTTCGCCCCCGGTCAGGCCGACCTGCGGCCCGAAGAAGACGGGATGCTGGGCAGTGTCAGCGGCGTGCTGAACAAAGCCGTCGCCGCGAACCCCGTGCGGATTGAAGGCCATACCGACAGCCTGCCCATCCATACGGCCCGCTTCCCCTCCAACTGGGAGCTGTCTACCACTCGTGCCACCACAGTGCTGCGGTACTTTGAGGCGCAGGGCGTCTCTTCCAAGCGCCTTGAAGCAGCGGGCTATGCCGATCAGCGCCCGCTCGGTCCCAACGACACCGACGCCGACCGTGCCCGCAACCGCCGCGTCGAGATTGTGATCTTACGGCGATACTGATTCCAGCGCAAAGCCCCGATAATTCGATCATGACCGTACCTATTCCCGAAAACGAAACAGAGCGGCTGAATGCGCTCTATACGTGCCGCATTCTTGATACCGCGCCAGAGCCGGTGTTTGATGACGTGATACTGCTGGCCGCGCAGATTTGCGGCGTCCCGCAGGCCGCTGTGAGCTTGATCGACACGGACCGGCAGTGGTTCAAGGCCATTCTGGGGCTGGACGTCTCGGAAACTCCCCGAGATGTTGCCTTCTGTGCCCACACCATCCTCCAGCCTGACCTCCTGCTCGTGCCCGACTCGCATGAGGACCCGCGCTTCTCGGATAATCCGCTGGTCACCGGCGCTCCCAGTATCCGGTTCTATGCCGGAATGCCGCTGACTACGTCGGATGGCCTGGCGCTGGGGTCACTCTGCGTCATTGACCAGCAGCCACGCCAACTCAGCGTTCAGCAGCAGGGGGCGCTCCGGGTACTGGGCAATCAGATTTCCAGTCAGCTCGAGCTGAAGCGCCATATCACGCTTCAGGAACAGCTCATCGCCGAGCGCAAAGAGGTAGAAAAGAGCCTTCAGGCAGAGATCACCGAACGCTGCTGGGCGGAGACGGAGCTGGAGTCGGTGCTCACCCAAAACGCGCAGGTTCTGGCTTCGATTTCCTCCATCCTGATCGGTGTGGATACGGACGGGATTATCACGACCTGGAACAGAGCGGCGTGTGCAGCATTTGGCCTGAAAGCGTCCATGGTGCTGGGACAGCACTTTGCAGGATGCGGGATCCGCTGGAACTGGGAGCAGATTGGGGCGGCCATTAAGACGTGTGAGGATGAGCGCAGGCCAGTACCTCTGGAAGCCATCTCTTACCTGACACTCGACGGCAAAGAGCGATTCCTGGGCATTACTCTCAATCCCATTAGCCACTACAGTGACGAGACGCGGGGCTTTCTGCTGCTGGCCGCCGACATTACGCAGCGGCGCATCCTGGAAAGCCAGCTTGTAACGGCGCAGAAACTGGAGTCCATCGGCCAGCTTGCAGCGGGGGTCGCCCATGAGATCAACACGCCGATCCAATATGTGGGGGACAACCTGCGCTTTCTCCAGGAGGCTTTCCAGGCCAGGCAGGGAATCATGCTGGCCTATCAAAATGCCTTCAAACAGATGGACCCGGCGACCCAGGCGGCCCTCCGCCAGATGGAGGAGGATGCCGATGCGAGCTACTATGCCGAAGAAATCCCCAATGCCACGCGGCAGGCGGTGGAGGGCATCGAACGGGTCACTCATATCGTGCGGGCGATGAAAGATTTCTCCCACCCCGGCACGACCCACAAAGTCGCCACCGCCCTGAACCGCGCCCTGGACAGTACTCTCACCGTCGCGCACAATGAATGGAAGTATGTCGCGGACCTGGTTACGGATTTTGATCCCGACCTGCCCCTGGTTTTTTGTCTGGCGGCGGAGATGAACCAGGTTTTTCTGAACATGATCGTCAATGCTGCCCATGCCATCGGGGATGTCATGGGCGGTGATGGCGGCGTCAAAGGGACGCTGACCGTTCGCACCCGCTGCGACGGCGACTGGGTCGAGGTCTCCATCGGGGACACCGGCAGCGGCATGACGGAAGACGTGAAAGCGCGGATATTTGACCCGTTCTTCACCACCAAGCCCGTGGGACGCGGTACGGGGCAGGGGCTGTCGATCTCTCACACCGTCATCGTTGAAAAGCACGGGGGGAGCATCGGCGTTGACACTGCGCCAGGGCGCGGGACGACTTTTACCGTCCGTCTCCCAATCGCCCAAAGCGTGTGTGCTGAGAGCGCCGGCAAGGAGTAACCAAATGAGCGTGAAGATTTTATGCGTGGATGACGAGCCGAATATCCTGTCCGGGTACCAGCGTGCCCTGCGGAAGCAGTTCGAAATCGAGACAGCGAGCGGCGGAGCGGAAGCGCTGGAAAAAATCAAGACGAGCGGCCCGTATGCCGTTCTGGTCACGGATATGCGTATGCCGGGGATGGACGGGGTGCAGTTTTTGCAGGAAGCCCGGCGGGTTGCGCCTGACTCGGTGCGGATCATGCTCACGGGCAACGCCGATCAGCAGACGGCCACGGATGCCGTCAACGACGGCCACATCTTCCGTTTCCTGAGCAAGCCCTGCCCGCCCGAAGACCTGGCCCGTGCGCTCTCTGCGGGCCTCGAACAGTACCGGCTGGTCACTGCTGAGAAGGAGCTGCTGGAAAAAACGCTCGGCGGGACGATCAAGATGCTGATCGAAATCCTGTCGTCAGTGGACCCCGTGCTGTTTGGGCGTGCCCAGGCATTGAGGCAGACTATGCGGACCCTGGCAGCGGCACTTCTGGCCGACGGCAAGCTCACGCGAGATCAGCTCTGGCCGCTGGAGCTTGCCGCGCTGCTGGCGGAGATCGGCGCGGTCACGATCCCGCCGTTTGTCGTCGACAAGGTCCGGCGGGGTGCTACTCTGACCGACGACGAGCAGAAGATATGGAACCGCGTCCCTGAAACCGGCTACACCCTGCTCCGCAACATCCCGCGCTTGGAGCCGGTCGCCGAGATCGTCCGGTTCCAGAGGAAACACTTCGACGGCGGCGGGGTTCCTCTGGGCCTGCCTTCGGGCGAGATGATCCCGCTGGGGGCACGGATGCTAAAAGTGCTGCTCGATATGGCCGATGGCGAGGCCCGGTACATCTCACGGCGCGGCACGCTCGCGCTGATGCTGCGTCAGGCGCACTGCTACGACCCGCAAATTCTGGCCGCTGCCCGGCTGTGCCTGGGCGAAGACAAGCAGGCCACCCCCGAAACCTCATCGGTCGCGGTCGCTCTGAATAAACTCGCCGCCGGCCACGTCCTCGCCGAAGATATTCGGGCGGCCGATGGGAAAGTTCTTCTGGCGGCGGGCAGGAAGCTGACCGATGTACTGCTGGAGCGGCTCCATAACTACGCCGCCGTCGCCACCATTCAGGAACCGATCTGCATCTATCACGCCCATTGACTTATGCTCGGTGGCTCGCTAAGTCCGGCACATCTTGTGCCGGACTTTTTTGTGCGTCAGCGCCGCATCTGGTCTTCGGCCAGGGTCTTGCGGACAAATGGGTGGTCGCCGTCGAGTTCCAGGGCGGGGATTTCGCTGCCGCTGTCTGAATCAATGTGCGCGATACGCCGGAGGACGCCCCGGTCCAGGGTGTCTTCAATGATTTTGTGGATTTCTGGCTGCTCCCGGTAGCGCCATTCTGCCGAGTGCAGCGGGGCGGCCTGCGGGGGCAGGTCGGCGGGGTCCCAGTGGCCTTTGTTATACAAAAACCGGGCCAGAAGCCCCTTCGCCATGTATTCCCGGTGGCTGTTCTGGATGTCGCTGGCGGTCAGCACAATATCCGCGAAGTCATTGCGCTGGTAGTCGGGAATGTCATCCGGCGCAGCCAGCGCGGCGGCCAGCGCGGGCGGCACGGGCGGGGGCTTGGCAACCAGCGATTCATCTTCCGGCAGCCAGACCCGGTCCACCATGCCCTGCGCTTCCACCAGCAGCATTCCCAATGACTGCATCGCCAGCGTCATCTCTTTCAGGCGCGTGAAGCCGTGCTTCTCCACGCTGAACCGGGGCAGGCGGTCTTTCATCTGTATCCCGAGCCACGACAGCAGCGGCGGGTAATTGCGCCCGCCCTCCGAGTCGCGCTGCTCACGCACCAGGCGCACCAGCATCTGCTGCGCCGCTTCCAAAGTCGGCTCCGGGCGCGGCAGGGCGGGCAGCGGCGCGGGCCGCAGGGCAGGTGGCGGCAGCACAACCGCAGAGACGACCGGCAGCGCCGGGGGCGGAGGGATGGCAATCACGGCAGGCAAAAGCTCCGCGCCGTCCTCGGGCGGCGTCACCGGCTCGATCACCTGTGTTTCCCGGTCAATCTCCTGATCGTAAAACACCATCTCATCCACGGCGTCCGTGAGACGCCCCGCCGTGCTGCCGGAGACGCCGACCATGACAACTTTGACGCCCCGCCGATGCAGCGCCGCCACGATATGCAGGAAGTCGGCATCGCCCGCGACCAGCACGAACGTCTCAATCTCCGGGTGCGCGAACGCCACTTCCAGGCAGTCCAGGCTCATCCGAACATCGACGCTGTTTTTGATCCGGTCCTGCCCGAACGGCGATTTCCGGGTCGGCACATAGACCGGCTCGATGCCCGCATGATATAAGTTCATCTGATCCCACGACCGCCGATGGTAGTAATCCTGCCAGTCTGCGAAGGCACGGGCAATCACGGGACGGCCATACCGCTGCTTCACCGTGCGAAGCAAGGCGGCAATATCGGGCAGTCGGCTGACTTCATAAAGGCTGTATTTAAAGTTCTCCCAATCAATAAAAAGCGCAACGGTTCCTGAATGTACGGTTTCTGAAGTTTTTGTGTCTAATTTTTGTGATAACATAGTAAAACAAAGCAATAAAATAAAAAAGGGGCGGCGAGATTGACTCGCCGCCCCTGCAATCCAGGCCGGGCCGGGGCTTACCAGCCCCGGCTTGCCATGAGTTCTTCTTTGGGCAGAATGCTGATATTGATTCCAACCATCGCCTCGCCGATGTCATTGGAAATCTCGGCCAAAATCTCCGGGTTGTCAAAGTGCGTGCAGGCATCCACAATCGCTTTGGCGCGGCGGCGCGGGTCGCCGGATTTGTAGATACCCGAGCCGACAAAGACCGCTTCCGCGCCAAGCTGCCGCATCAGGGCCGCATCGGCGGGGGTGGCAATGCCGCCCGCGCTGAAGTTCGGCACGGGCAGCTTGCCGGTGCGATGGATTTCCACGATCAGCTCATACGGTGCGCCCAGGTTTTTGGCTTCCGTCATCAGCTCCTCAAACGGCAGCGATTGCAGGCGCCGCACCCCGCCCAGCACCGTTCTCATGTGCCGAACCGCCTCCACGACATTGCCCGACCCGGCCTCGCCTTTGGTGCGGATCATCGACGCGCCCTCGCCGATGCGCCGCAGGGCCTCGCCCAGATCGCGGCACCCGCAGACAAACGGAACCTTGAACGCATGCTTGTCGATATGGTACGCATCGTCGGCGGGGGTCAGCACTTCGGACTCATCCACGAAGTCTACGCCCAGCGCCTGCAAAATCTGCGCTTCCACCCTGTGCCCGATCCGGGCTTTCGCCATGACGGGGATAGTGACGACATCCATGATTTCCTTGATCATTTTGGGGTCAGACATCCGTGCCACGCCGCCATCACGCCGGATGTCGGCGGGGACCCGCTCCAGCGCCATCACTGCCACTGCGCCCGCTTCTTCGGCGATAATCGCCTGCTCCGGGTTGATGACGTCCATGATGACGCCCCCTTTGAGCATTTCGGCCAGTCCGACCTTTGTTTTCCAGGTTGACTTCTGTTCTTCCGCCATAATCGTATTCGTCCTTCTAAAAACTTGCGAAACTTCGCCGTTCAGTGGTCTCTATTCTACCCGAAACCGCCGCCGCTTGGCAACCAGGATTTCCGGCGTGTCTCACGAATAGTGTTTGTATGAAACTTATCTTCAAGAGGAGCAGCCGGAAACGACTCACTCTGCGTAAGATTTTGCTGGCCGTTTTCTTGGTTTGCCTTCTTGGGGGCCTCTGGATTTATGCGGCTGTTCAGCAAACACGGCGCTTGATCGTGCCTTCCGTCGCCGCTGCCCCCATAAAGCCTGTTGCGATTGTCTTCGGAGCGGCAGGGAGCATACTCACGGACCGTGTGACTACGGGCGTCGAGCTGTACAAAGCGGGCAAAGTCCAGAAATTGCTGATGACCGGAGACAACGGGCGCGACGGCTACAATGAACCCGGCGATATGAAGCAGCAAGCTATCGCGGAGGGCGTCCCCGCCCGCGACATTGTCTGCGATTATGCGGGCTTCCGCACTTATGACAGCCTGTACCGGGCACGGGATATTTTCGGCGTCCGCTCCGCGATTTTGGTCACGCAGGGCTACCATCTGCCCCGCGCCCTGTTTCTGGGCAAGAAGATGGGCTTAGACGTGGTCGGCGTAGACGCCTCCCGGCATCGCTACGCCGGTCAGGCGGGCTTCGACCTGCGCGAAATCGCCGCCGTCGAAGTCGCCTGGTGGCAGGCCACCGTGACCCATCCCCGGCCTAAATACCTCGGAAAGCAAGAACCGCTGTTTACAGCCATCCCGTAAGCAATGCGGGTGACTTTGACTCCAATTTTATGGTATAGTTTTCATGTAAACTGACGGGAGGGCTTATGGCCCGGCATCTTGTGGCCTTCGGGATCATGTAAGCGATGTTTTGGCGAATCGACGCCAACCCGTCTTCATTTCCTCTATCGCTCTATTATTATCCCTCAAGCCCTCGTCTTGGTAAAAGAAGCCCATCATATGGAACGTGCAGGTGGGCGGCGACCTCCTGCGCCAGTTCCTCCGCTGGCTGAACAGTATCCGAGCAGGCAAATCGGTAACGACCGTCAGTGAGTGCGGAAACTATCTTAGAGGGCGTCCGCCGCCCTTGCCAGACAATTCCAACCTGATAGATAGGAATTGTTTTTGGCACTAGCTGCACATAGACACTGCGAATGTCACCCACGGAACCGCTTCGCTGCCACACAAATGGAGATAACCCCACTGTTTCCTCATAAGTGCCTCGCGCAAAATCCAGACGCATCTCGTGAGGCAGACTTCCGTAAAACAGCACCAGGAAGACGAAAAGGGCAGGTATCCCAAGCAAACAAAAATAGGCCCAGCCCCCAAAAGTATGTATGCCAGGGGAAACAAGAGCAACGTAGAAATAGACAGCCGCACCCACGAACAGGGCCAGTAGGGCTAAGAATACTCTGCCCCACAGTGGAACGCGGAAGACAACTTCTTCTTCTGTCTTCCGCGCTATATAAGCCTGAATGTTGATTACTCCCATAGCAACTAATCGATTTTAACGAGAAAAGAGGTGGCTGCTATTGAAGTTTTTTTACAGCTCCCGCCGGTATTCATACGCCTGGATGAGCGTGGCCTGGTCGGCGTAGTCCAAATCGCCGCCGACGGGCATTCCGTGGGCAATGCGGGTAACTTTGACGCCGAGCGGCTTCAAAATGCTGGCGACGTACATCGAAGTCGTGTCGCCTTCCACGGTGGGGTTGGTGGCGAGAATCACTTCTTCCACCTTCGGGTCGGCGTCGGCGACGCGGGCCTGTAAGTCGCGGATGTTGAGCTTGTCCGGGCCGATGCCGTCGAGCGGCGAGATGACGCCCTGCAAGACGTGGTAGACGCCCTTGAACTCGGCGGTCTTTTCCATCGCAATCAGGTCACGCGGCTCGGCCACGACGCACAGGAGGGCATGGTCGCGTCTGGTGTCGGCGCAAATCTCGCAGACATCGCCCTCGGAGTAGTTATGGCAGATGCGGCAGAACTTGATGCTGGCCTTGATGGTCGTCAGCGCGTCCGCGAGGGCGCGAGCCTCCTCTTCGGGCAGACGCATGACGTGGAACGCCAGCCGCTGGGCACTCTTCGGGCCAATGCCAGGGAGCTTTTCGAATTCGCCGACCAGCCGGGCCAGCGGCTTGGGATAATAAACTGCCATAGTGCTTTCAGGGAACGCATTGCCGAGGGGTTGAAAACCCCTCGCTAGGTGAGGCGTCCTTCGGGCGGAAGAACATACGTACCAAGAAAATGCCAATCGCGGCAGGCTCTTTTGACTTATCCTTCGTCCGAAGGACGCCTTACCTAGCGAGGGGTTTTCAACCCCTCGAATCTTCGGGTTTTAGAACAAGCCGCCCAAGCCGCTGCCGCCGCCCATGCCGGCGGGCATGACGCTTTTCAGGCGCTCTTCGCGCATGGTATTGGCCTTGTCCACCGCCTCGCGGACGGCCAGTGTCACCAAATCTTCCAGGGCTTCGACGTCTTCCGGGTCCACCACTTCTTTGGCAATTTTGATGGTCAGCACCTCGGCTTTGCCCGTCGCAGTGACTACCACGAGGCCGCCGCCGGACCGTCCTTCCACCCGAACTTCGTCAAGCTCCGCTTCGACGCGGGAGGCTTCTTCCATCGCCTTCTGCGCCTGCTTCATCAAATCGCCAAGCCCGCCGGGCATCTTGCCGCCGGGCATTTTTCCAAAAGGGTTTGCCATAGTTTCTGTGTCCTTACTTAGATTAAATTGCGTCGTCGTCTAATAGCCTGCCGCCAAAGACGGCAATCACTTCTTCTACAAACGCGCCCGGTGTGTTCGCTGCCGGGGCTTCGGGCGCGGCGGGTGTCGGCGTGGGCACAGAAGGCGGCTCAATGCGGGACTTCGTAACTGCCCCGGTCGGTAAAGGCTTTCCTTGCAGAAGCGCCTTGACCTTGAACGGCCCAACATCCGCGCCCAGCGTCTTGTTGATGGCGTCTTCCAAGACCTGCCGCCCTTTTTCGTTGGACTCGATCTTTTCCACATTGAAGAGACTGGAGAACTGCAAAATGATGACGCTCCCCAGCAGGGCCACCGGCTCGGCATCGCGGATAACCGCCGCCGTCGCCGGACGCGCACTCAGGCGGTTGACCACTTCGGGCCAGGACTTTTGCAGGCGCAGAAGCTCCGGCGGCGTGTCGGCGGCAGGTGCGGGCTTCGCCGGGACGGCGACGGGCGCGGCGGCGACCTGCTGGACGGCCATCAGGTCGTCTTCGGGTTCGGCTTCTTCCTCGGCGATGTCCTCGGGCGCGTCATCTTCGTATAAATCGCTTTCGGCAACGGAGGGGGCGACCATAATCGCGCTTGGCCGGTCGTCCTCGGCGTCATCCGGGTCTTCGGGGTCATCAAACGGCAGCAGGTCCAGCGCGTCATCGCCGGGCAGGGGAGCACCAGCCCCGATCAGCTCGACACTGCCAATGGTTTCAGACGGCTCATCGGGCAGAGCCGCAAGCTCCGCTTCGGCCAGCGGCGGCGGCATCTCGTAAGGGATGGCAGAGGCCACTTTTTTGATTGGGGCCACCAGGGTGGGCGCGGCAAAAACAGGCGGCTCGGGCGCAGAGGGGGCGGACGGCAGGCGCATTAGCTTGAGCAGCGACATCTCTAAAATCAGACGGTGCTGCGTGCTGCGCTTGGTTTCCTGCTCGGCGGCGGTCAGCGTTTCCAGCGCCGTCAGCAGGGCGGCGGGCGCAAACCGCGCTGCCTGCGTGCGGAGGGTCTCGCTGTCGTCAATCTCGCCGGGCTGCGCGGGCCGTGCCCCAACCCCCACAAACAGCATATCGCGGAACCGCTCGGACAGGCTCTTTAAAAACTGCCGAACGTCTTTGCCGCTTTCCAGAATGTCCCCGGCCATTCCAAATGCTCCGGCGGCATCGGAGTCGGCAATCAAATCCACGACCTGCGCCAGCAAATCTTCGCCGATAGTCCCTAAAACTACCGTCACGTCTTCCGCCGTCAGATGCTCACGCTGATAGGCCAGCACCTGCTCCAAAAGCGACAGCGAGTCGCGGTACGAGCCGTCCGCCGCCCGTGCAATCAAAGTCACGGCGGCAGGGTCCGCGCCGACCCCTTCGTTTTCCAGCACTTCCAGCAGCCGCGACGAAATCTGGGCCACGGAGCCGCGCTTGAACTCGTACACCTGACAGCGGGAGGCAATGGTGATGGGCAGCTTGTCGATTTCGGTCGTCGCCAGCACGAAGACTACCCGGTCCGGCGGCTCTTCGAGCGTCTTCAGAAACGCATCCATCGCATCCCGCGAGAGCTGATGGGCCTCGTCGATGATATAGACTTTGTAGCGGCCTTCCATCGGTGGAAACTTGATAGAAGCCACCAAATCGCGCACATCGTCCACTTTGCCGTGTGAGGCGGCGTCCATTTCCAGCACGTCCACAAATGCCGACGCCGCGATGCCCCGGCAGGGGGCGCAGACACCGCAGGGGTGGGGGCTTGGGGTCGTCCCCGCCCCATCCGGCCCGATGCAGTTGAGGGCTTTGGCAAGAATCCGCGCACAGGTGGTTTTCGCGGTCCCGCGTGTGCCGGTAAAGAGGTAGCCGCTCGCCACGCGGCCTTCGCCGATGGCGTTTTTGAGCGCCGTGGTAATGGCGTCCTGCCCGACCACGTCTTCAAACGTCTGGGGCCGATATTTGCGGTAAAGGGAGATGTAGGCCATACGCCTCTATTGTACCCCAAGCCGCGCCCAAAGCTATTCTGTCCGCTTTTCACTATGAGCGTACATAATATATTCAGGAGGAACACTTTATGGACGACGACGGGCGGCTCCTGCGCCGGTTCGCCGAAAAAGGCTCAGAGGAAGCCTTTGCGCTACTGACGAAACGCCATCTTGGCTTAGTTTATGCCGTCTGCCGCCGGGAGCTGGACACAAATGAAGCGGCGGAAGACGCCGCGCAGGCTGTCTTTTTACTTTTAGCTCAGAAAGCCAAAACGCTCCGGGCCGGGCCAAGCCTCGCGGGCTGGCTGTTCCAGACGGCCCGTCTTGTGGCCCGCAATGCCCGGACGCAGGCCGCCCGCCGCGCCCACTACGAAGGGAAGGCCGCCGCGATGCAGACGCCGCCTGACGACAACGACGGTTGGGCGGACATCGAGCCGCTGCTGAACTCGTCTCTCGCGGCCCTGCCCGCCCGCGACCGCGAGGGCGTCCTGCTGCGCTTCTTTCAGGGCCGGACCTTCGCCGAGATGGGAGCCGTTCTCGGCCTCTCCGAAGAGGCCGCCCGCAAGCGCGTCGGGCGGGCTTTGGAAAAACTGCGCCGCTCTTTCGACCGCGAAGGCGTCACGCTGCCCAGCACCGTGCTTCCTGCGCTGCTGACCGCCCACGCCACGCCGCCCGTCCCGCTGCGCCTTGCCGCTTCGGCGGCACACATCAGTTTCGGCACGCCCTCCGCTGCCGCTCTGACACTCACACAGGGAGTCCATCACGCCATGAAAATTGCCCGCCTGAAACTCGCCGCCGGTTCTGCCGCGCTTTTTGTCGTCGGAGCTGCCACCTACGCTGTCGTCCGTGCCGCCCCGACCCAGCCTATCGGTGAGCCGATTAGTCTGGATGCCCCCATCAATGCCGGACCCACTGGATTAAACGCGCCTGGCCCGAAAGACGCCGTGCGGAACGTGGTGCTGACGGGCAAAATCCGCTACGTAGACGGCAGACCGGCAGGCGGCGTCGAAATCGACGCGCAAATACAAAACCAGGCCATGCTGGCCCGCGACGAAGCCGCCGAGAAACGCCGTCGTAAAGGCGTTGTTATTACAGCCTCGGGCGCAGGCGTAGGCGTTCAGCCTATCACTGTATACACTCAGCAAGAGAAGGATGAAAGCTGGAACAACGCCGTCAGCCAGCCCGATGGCACTTACACGTTGCCCGTTGGCGCAGGCATCCCATACAACGTCATGGTCTATGACACGACCGGGAAATGGGTTGCCGCCGCTATCGAAGGCGCGTCCGGGGCGCAAAACAGCACAGTGAAACTGTCCGACCTGGTGCTGACGCAGGGGGCGATTGTGACCGGCACGGTTACGGACGCTGGAGGCCGCCCGTTATCCGGCGTTGATGTCGGCTCCTACGGCCCGCACCGGCCTGCTTCCAGTGCAGCCATCATCAGCACGAAAACCAACGGCATGGGCAAGTATCGCCTGCGTATTGCCCCCGGCGTCAGCCGTGTTTACATTGCCACAGGCACGACTACCTCCAAAGAAGCCGATAAAACCGTGACCGTGGCGGCGGGGGAGATACAAACCGTAGACCTGACGCAGTAAGCGCGGCTGGGGTTAGCAAACAAAAAGGCCGGAGCAGTTGCCCCGGCCTTTTCTTATGCTGCTTCAATAATTTCCTGAACGGTGTAAAACTGCTCAAAGCCGTCCTACATTACTTATAGGCCATTGTTCGAGGGGGTTTAGCCCCTCGAACAATGGCCTACCACTGATTGAAACCCTCAGCACGCCCTACGCCTTAAGAACCTCACCCCAACCCTCTCCTTCAGCAAGGAGAGGGGGCCAGAAGTTAGGAGAGAACCACAACAGTAGGGGCAAGGCTTGCCCCTGCCCATCTTTTCCTATCCTTCCTTCAAAGAAAAGCCCCGGCAGAGCGTGCTGCTCTGCCGGGGCCGTTGGCTATTATTGACCGCGCACCTGCTGTTGAAATCGTTGCCTGACGCGAAACACACACCGCTGGCTCCGGCTGAAAACACCGGCGGCACACGGGCCGCTCACCTTATCGCTGCTGCGTTCCCGCCCTGACGAAGTTCGGAGGCTGTCCGTTGCGCCGGGTTCATCCCTCAACGCTGCGCGTCTGTGTTTTGGTCGTCAGTAAGCGTCCCGAAAGCAGGAATTCCGCCTCCCATAATGCGGGTTTGGAGGGAAGGACACCGCAGACGCCCCGCCTAGCACGGTCAAATCGTGAACACTGCTTGCCCCCGTTCGAGGGCAACGGGGGGATTATACCCGATGAGTTCCAATTTTAGTTGAACGTTTTTAGTTGAACGTTTTCGGCGTCGCGTCCAGAATATCCGCACGGGACAGTGTCCAAGTCTTCACCAGGTAGCGCAGGCCGGGAATGGCCGTCACATCGCCGGGCAGAAGCGTTTTGCCGTCCGAGATAGTCAGGCCGGGCTGCGGGCCGAGGCCCTCGCCCTTCCAGCCGATCCGGTCCTGCACCTGAATGGGGCAGTCGTTCGGGTTGTTCGGCAGGAACCAGGCCGTCACCGTGTAGCTTGGAGCCGTGAACGAATACATATCGGGGTCTTTGCTCATGTCGATTTTGCGGCCCTGCTCGCCGCCGATCTTGCCAGCACGCACGGACACTGCATCTTCCATAATCGTCACCGACCGGTCCACACTCGTGTTCAGGCCGTAGACTGCGATTGTGGGCCGCACATAACCCGCGTCCTGCAAGCGCACCTCGACGCGGCAGCCGTCCACGGGGCCAAACGTCCGCTCCCCGGTTTCCAGGATAAACTTGGTCGCGCCAATCGCGTCCAGCGTGCCCTTGACGACAAACACTTTCGGGGCGACGCGCACAAGCTGCGGGTGAAAGTTCATGTTGAGCGGCTTGGCCGTGTCGATAGGCCGGTACTTCATGCGGCCTTTCAGCTCCACAATCTGCTTTTCGGCAATCGCGGTGTCCTGCTTTTGCGCGAAATCGTCTTTGCCCGCTTTGGCCTGCAAGGCATTGTGCAGCACCAAACAGTCATTCCACTGCGCCAGAGCGCCGCTGATATTGCCGCTAAACTCGTCGGCATGGGCGAGGCCGTGGCCGACGGTCATCACGCCTTTGTCGGCCTCGGTGAACTCGGTGGGATCATTAAGGTTTTTGGATTTAACGACGGTCCAGCCTTTTTGAAACCATTCGGCGGACTTGGGGAAGTCCTGGATTTTGCGGAAGTAATGCACGAATGCCATATCCGAATACAGGTCCGGGTCATCCGGGTTGTTCTCGATGCCTTCGCGCAGGAGGGCCAGCGACAGCGGGATATAGCGCCGGTCGGAACGCTCCTGCGAGTCGGTGAAGTTGTAGTCCATGTGCCACGCACCGGTCTCATACACATCGGTTTGATGCGGGTCCAGCCACGTAATCACGCGGATCAGAGGCATGATCGCTTCGTAGTCGCCGTTGTGAAAAAACTCGTCGGTCCGCACCCACAAAAGGCCCGCGACGGCTTCCCGGAAGCCCGTCGAGGCCCCGAGCGCGAACTCGACCGGCAGGTTCTGCGCGGCCTTGTTCAAGTTCTTGCCTTGCGGCGCGTAGTTTTTCTCATACAAAGGGTCAATGCGCGATTGCAGCAGCACAATCGGCGCGAATAAGAACAGAACGACCGCCAGAAGCAGCAGCCGCCGTGATTGAGTAAGCATAATTTCTAACTCTCCAATCTAAACCTCGCGCCGGTCGAAAATCAGGGTGCCGGCGATCAGCAAAAGCACTGTATAGATGAGTGCATAGACGACGATGTAGCCGAGATAGGCCGGTTCCTGCACCACGCGGACGCCGGGGTTAATGAAGGGGTTCTGAATGCTGTAGTTGACGAAGTTCGGCCAGATATAGTGCAGAACGCTCAGGGACCCTGTCGTCGAAACCAGCGACGAGGTGCCGAGCAGCCAGACCGCAAACGTCACGAAGAAGTTGACCACCGGCGGCAGGAACACCGAAAAGAACATGGCGACTGCGCCGAGCAGCATCATCTGAAAAAAGATAGCGAGGACGTTTTTGCCGAGGCCCAGCAGCGTCGGTGCAACCGGCTCATGGTACTGTACGAGCTTCCAAGCCATGATGGCGACAAAGATGATCCCCATCAGCGCGATATTGGACAGCACTGTTGCCAGACCGCCTAGGAACTTGCCTGTCAGATACTCGTACCGCTGCACCGGCTTGGACAAAATGCTGTAAATCGTGCGCCGCTCGATCTCGGCGGGGATCAGCGTGATGTACAAAATAATCGAGATAAAGACGCCCGCCAGCGAGATGACGCCGAGGCCCAGGCTCTTGGTGACATTGAGGTCCCGCGAGGGCGTCAGCGCCCCGAACGCGCCGCCCATCAGGATAATCGCCAGGCCGCCGAACAGGAAAACCAGAAGGATTTTGCGGCGGATCGCCTCGCCGAAGGTGCTGGAGGCCAGCAGCCAAATCGTGTTCAAGGCTTGACCTCCATGCTCTCCGAAGTCGCCGGAACCGCGAATGCCGTCCCCGTCTCCATCTCGCCCTGATGCACGACTTCGTAGAACAAATCTTCCAAAGTGCGCCGCGTCTGCGTCATCGACAGCACATTGCCGCCGGTCGCACGCACCCAGTCCAGCACCTTGTTTTTGTCTTCGGTGCTGGCGTGCGTCGTAATCGACAGCGTCTCGCCCAGCGTCTCCACGCTGGAAGTCATATCTTTGAGAGCCGCCATCTGCGCGTCGGACGCCTTGACGTGCTCGGCAATGATTTCGACATGGCCGCCCGCAATCAGCTCATCCACATGACCGAGCCGCCTGATTTTGCCGCCGTGCAGGATGGAAACCCGGTCACACACAAGCTCCACGTCGGAGAGTTGGTGCGATGACAAGAAAATCGTCCGGCCTTCCGCTTTCAGGTGCAAAATCAAGTCCCGGATGTCCCGGTGCGCCACCGGGTCAAGCCCCGAGGTCGGCTCATCGAAAAACAGGAGCTTGGGGTCGTTAATCAACGACTGTGCGATGCCGACGCGCTGAAGCATTCCTTTAGAGAACGAGCGCAGGGTCTTTTTGCCCGTGCCTTGAAGGCCCACGCGCTCGAGAAGTTCATCCACGCGCTTGTTTTTGGCCGCGCCGGACAGCCCGAACAGGGAGCCGTAGAACCCGACCACTTCGGAGGCGGTCATATGCTCATAGAAGTAGGGCGACTCGGGAAGATACGAAATTTTCTCTTTGACTTCAATGTTCCCGGCAGGCTTGCCGAGGACGAGCACTTCGCCCGAGGTCGGGAAGATCAATCCTAGCAGGGTTTTGATGGTGGTGGTTTTGCCCGCGCCGTTGGGGCCGAGGAAGCCGAAAATTTCGCCTTCGTAGACTTCCAGGCTGATGTCGTTGACGGCGGTAACTTTTTTGTACTGCTTGACCAGCTTCTTGATTTGAATCGCTTTGGTCATCAGCGCAGTGTCCGGGGACGGCGGCGGCCAGACGCCATCGGTGACTTTTCCGGTCTCATAAATCTTTGCGCCGGTTTCGGGTGTGTCTTGTGCCATAGGGGGTTGGTAATCCTTCAGGAGCGGCAATTTAGAATAAGTTCAATCATCTCGCAGATGCTTAACAACTGCATATACGCAGGCAGAAGCCGCTTTAGTGCCGGGGGGAATGCGTAGAAGTATACACCCGTGCGGCGGCGATGCCCACGGTGATAGTATACAACGCCCCGCGCCCGTCTGTCAAGAATGCGTGCGGTGGGGTATAGTCTCTGGCAGAAGTGTCTATTACTTTGCCGTAGAAAAGAGTTTTCGAAAAGTGTCCAATACTATCTCAGGGGGAACCAAGCCTAACCCGAACGTCTGGCTGCTCGCTATTCGTCCGCGCACCCTGCCGGCGGCGGTCGCACCGGTGCTGGTCGGGGCGGGTGCGGCGGCGGCGTCGCACCATTTTACATTTCTGCCGGTCATCGCCGCGTTTCTGGCGGCGCTCCTGTTCCAAATCGGGGCGAACCTTGCCAATGACGTGTTTGACCATCTGAAGGGCGCGGATACTGCCGAGCGGCTGGGGCCGACGCGGGTGACGCAGGCGGGGCTGATTGCTCCAAAAGCCGTGCTGACGGCGATGTGGCTGGTGTTCGTGCTGTCCCTGCCGCTGGGGGTGTATCTCGTCTATGTCGGCGGCTGGCCGGTCGCGGCTATCGGGCTGACGGCGATTGTGGCGGCGATTGCCTACACCGGCGGGCCGTACCCGCTGGGCTACAACGGGCTGGGGGAGCTGTTCGTCTTTATCTACTTCGGGCTGGCGGCAGTCTGCGGGACGTGTTTAGTATCGGCGGGGCAGGTGACCGCCGCCGCGTGGCTGGCGGCAATCCCGCTGGGCCTGCTGGCGATGGCAATTCTGGTGGTCAACAACCTGCGCGACCTCAACACGGACACAATCGCTGGAAAGCGGACGCTGGCCGTGCGGATGGGCCGAACGGCGACACTGGCCGAGTACCGCCTGCTGCTGGTGTTCGCGTATTTGATCCCGGTGGCGATGACGCTCTTGAAAGCCGCATCCCCCTGGGTGCTTCTGACCTGGCTCTCCCTGCCCCTCGCGGCGGCGCTGTGGAAGCAGATTGGCACATTGGAAGGCCGCCCGCTGAACATGGTCCTGGGCAATACGGCGCGTCTGGAGCTGGTCTACGGCGTGCTGATGACGATAGGATTGGTGCTGTTGTAGTGAATGCCCCGGACCCCTCCCGCTCGTTCCTCGCTCCCTCCCCTGTTAGGGGAGGGTTAAGAAAGACAAGAACGCGAGCGGGGGCCAATCCTCTCCGGCTCTTGCTCTGTATTGCCCTCCCCTAACAGGGGAGGGAGCGAGGAACGAGCGGGAGGGGTTCTTCACTCATACCGAATATCGTCCAGATAAAACACTTCCCCCGAACCTGTTCCCGCCACCACCCAGCAAAAACCCGTCACGATGCGGGACATATCCTTGCCCTTCAAATCAATCGTGTACTTGGTCCAGTCTTTAGAGAGTACGACGCCGTCCAGCTTGCCCGAGGCCGTGTCTGAATAGGGCTTGTCTTTGCCGATCAGCCCAAACGAAAATGCCACTTTTTCGCCGCCTTTGTCGCCGCGTGCCCAGAACGTCAGCGTTTTGGCCCCGGTTAAATTGAAGCCGCCGGGCTTCTCGCCCCAGTTGTTGTCCGGGTTCTGCCAGACGACGCCGCCCCAGCTATCGCCTGCCGTATACATCGCCTGCAGGCACGTCTTGCCCGAATGGGGATTAGTCGCAAACGCCGGGTCCATTTTGATCGCCCCACTGTTGCCCATATAGCCTGCTGGAATATAGGGCGTTCCCGCGCCCTCCCCGAGCAGGATCAGCGGCAGGTTGGCTTTCGGGGCGACTGCCGCCGAGGCAATTCTGCCGCCGGTGACCTGAAGCGGCACATTGGCGACCGCTGCGCCGCCGTGACCGTCGCGGACATAGGCATACAGGCGGTACGCGCCGCCAAACTCGGGCAGCTTCACGGTCGCCCCGGTGCTGCTGGAGGCCGTAATAGACTCGGGATAGGTCGGCGGGGCCGCTTCGCTGACGCCGCCGGTGCCAAAGGCTTTCGGCTCTGCCTGCAAAATCCAGGTGACGGCAAGCGGCGCGTGTTCCGGGTCCGAGGCAGACAGCGCGGCGTGAACCACGCTGCCCGGCGCGGCGCTGTCGGGGCCGGTGACTGTGAGCGACTGGATCGCCGGGCTGAGATTGGCGGCAGGGTGACCCGTCCAGAGCTGAGTCAGCGTGTCCACCGCCGCCGTCTTGCTGCCGTCGGGCAGGAGCAGGCCAAACCATGTCGCGCTGGCTTCCTGCTTGCTGCCCCAGGTAAACGCATAGGACCCCAGGCAGAGCGGCTGCTTCTCAATGCTTTGGGTGTACGTCTCGCCGTAGCGGGCCGCTTTCTCGGTGCTGGTCAATTCCGGCACCACCCCGAAACTGTTTTTCTGGGCTTCCCATGTTCCCGGCGGGCCGTACTCGGTGACGATAAAGGGCTTGACACCGCCCGCCGCTTTGTACCGCTTGGCGATGGACGGCCCGCCCGCGTAGGTATTCAGACCCACAATGTCAATATCGGGGCAGTGCGCGTTGATCTGGCTGACTTTGTCCCCGCCGATTTCGGCTACCACGGTCATGGTCGGGTGGTTCGGGTCAAGCTGATGGGCCATTTTGGCGATGTCTTCGACGGCGTTCCACATGGCCGGGTCGTCTTCCGAGCCGCCGGTTTCCATTTCGTTACCCAGGGACCAGAGCAGCAGGGCAGGGGAGTCTTTGTAGCGCAGGATGGCCTTGCGAGCGGTTTCTTTCTGCGCGGCCACAGCGGCGGCATCGCTGTAATTGAAGCCTTGATCTTTGTGCCCCAGCCAGATGCCCACCGTCACGGTCATGCCGAGTTTTTGCGCCGCCGCAAGCTCCCCGTCCAGATTGTCCGCGCCCCAGGTGCGCCACGAGTTCGCCCCCGCCGCTTTGAGCGCCTCCTTAGAGCCGCCGCCGCCCGCGCCTTTGATGACATAAGGCTTGCCGCCCCGCAAAAGCTGAAAGCCGGTGTTCGTCTTGGCAAGCGTGACGGGGACAGGCGCGGCGGCGACTGCCACCGGCGCGGCGTCGGCTTTGACATTGGCTTTGACGAGCGCCGTGCGGGAAGCCGCACAGCCCGGCGAAACCAGAGCAGCGGCCAGGGTGCTTCCCATCAAAAATCGGGCCCGTGTATTTGTCAGCACTCTTTTTTCCTGTTCTTTAAGCCAGTGATGGACAGTAATCACTGCATATCCGGGTTGAATGTCGGGTCGCTGTTTGAGGGACCCGCAGGGAAGACAGTGCCGCCGCCGTTGAACGAACCAGAGCTGATCGTAGACTGCGAACCCCAGACTTGCGAAGGCCGCGTCCATTTGGAATGGCCGTCGACGAATGAATAATTCGCTCCGTCCGTATGGCGCTTGGAAGCCAGTTCGCCGACGGTTCCACTGTCGTAACCATAGGTCGGGCCAGCCGCCGAGCAGTTTGGGTCGGCGGCCCTGTCGGTGACGTGAAACCGGCAGTAAAAGCCATTGCCGTAGGGGAATCCATTGGTGGCATTGAAGGCGCTGGCATCCCCCGTAATGATTGTGGAGGAGGGCAGGATGACGGTTGCGATAGCCATGCCAGGGCCATTGTAGTTGCTGCCCAGATACGGCCAGCCTTTCGGCGCACCGATACGGGAGTTGTAAAAATAGCTGGAATAAGCAGTGTGGTAAGGGTTATTTCCGGTTGCGCTTGGGTCCGAGTTCTGCGGTGTAGGGTCATCCGGGCAGTGCATGACTTGCAGGCTCTTGACATAGGGTTGAATGGCGTCAAAGAAGCCAACTGGGATACCGTTTCCGGTTCGGCTGGTACCGTTCTCTGAGTTGACAATCGTGCCAATGCCGGTGCCTACAATGGGGTTGGCTGGATTGCTGTTGTTCCAGACTTGGCTCGGCGGAAAAGTCTCGTCGCTGTCCTGCACATACTGAACTGTGGCGAGGCCAATCTGTTTTTGATTGGACAGGCAGGAAGTCTTGCGGGCGTTTTCACGCACCTTCTGAAAGACCGGGAACAGGATGGCGGCGAGGATGGCAATGATAGCGATAACAACGAGAAGCTCGATCAGCGTGAAGCCCTTACGGCTTTGGGAAGAGACAGTGTACGGCATTGGATTATTCCTCTCTTAACAGAACTCTTAACAGAACTTTATTTTTTGATAGCCGCCCCTGGGTTCCAGGGGCGGCTGAACCTACTTCGGTGTGGCTGCTTTTGGGCCGGGCGCGGCGTTCGGACTGGCGCTGCCACCTGGAAGCGACTGTCCGCGAGACGCCGCCGCATCTGCTTCGGGGGTGGTCGTGGAAGGCGTGGTCTGCGGGGCGGGTTCGGACGAATGACAGCCGGATAAAACTGGTGTCAGAGCCACCAGCAAGGCCACAGCGCCCCAAAACTTTGTTTTCATAGATCGTCTCCTCGTTGTTCGTTCTAGCTTCCACTTGCCCAGGGGGTTAGTGTTTCAAACGGTGTCTCCGGTTAAAAGCTGCACGGGAAAGCGTATCTCTTCCTCGTTCACCTCCGCCGCCGAACTCCCTGTGCTTTCAATCATCCAGCGCAGCACTTCCAGCGCCCGCGCCGCCACGTCCGCCCAGGGGCAGGCGACGGTCACGAGGTCGTAGGCGGGCACTTTGTCGTCGCGGAAGCCGTCGAACCCGGCCACGGCCAGCTCTTCCGGGACGCGGACGCCCTCGGCGCGGCACATCCGCAGGAGCGAGTACGCCGAGCGGTCATTCCAGCACAGCACGGCGTTGGGACCGAACGCCCGGAGATCGCCCCAGACCGGCCCGATTTCTTCGTAATTCGTTCGGAACACCCGGAACTCACTGCTTGGAACTCCCCGCGCCTCCATCTGTGCCACAAACGCCGCCTGGCGGCGTACCACCGACGCGGGCGTCTCTTCCGGCATTAAATACGCAAAACGGCGATGGCCGCGCCCCCAGAGATGATCGACCAATAGCGCAATCCCGTGGGCGTCGTCGCTTGTCACCGACGGCAGGCCGCCCAGATGGTCGGCCACCGTCACCACCGGCAGCGACGACCCGCGCAGGAGGGACACCAGCGGGTCATCGGTGTTCGCGTGCAGCACCAACCCATCAATGCGTCCGTCGCGCAGCTTGCCAAATATCTCTTCGGGAGAACGTCCGCCCTGAGCACTGTGCAGGAGCAGGTCTAAATCCTGCTGCTCGCAGTGCCTTTGGAGCGCCCCGATGATAGTCCCTAAAAAGTCATTGCGGGCATCGTAGTTGTAATTCGTATACAGCCCGATAATGCCCGTCCGGCCCCGCCGCAGGGACCGCGCCAGGGCATTAGGCCGGTAGCCGAGCCGCCGGGCAGTGTCCAGAACGCGCTCGCGGGTCTGCGGCGAAACGCGGTGTCCGGGCGTGTCGCTTAAAATCCGCGAGACCGTCGGCTGAGAAAGCTGAAGCTCCCGCGCAATATCTTTGGCCGTCACAGGCATAATGAGTTCGCCCCCGCCGCTATGCGTATTCCTATGTGCGTGCCGCGCATTCGTATACGCACAGTATAGACACGTTTCTGGGAATTGTCAAGCGTTTGTTTCAAATAGGGCAAAAAGAGAGAAATAGAGGAAGTCGGAGCAGGAGGCCCCCTAGCCCCCAATAATGGGGGAACCAGATTAAGATTAGGACTAGATTAAGATTAGGAGGGGCATACTCCTAATTATTTGGCTCCCTCATTATTGGGGACTGGGGGGGGCCTAAGCCGCCGGGGCCAGTGCCGGGCGGCGGTGTGCGGAAATGGACTGCGTCAGGAGCAGGGACACAAGCGCGGCCACAACGCCGCACCAGAACGGGGCATGGTAGCCGAACCGGTGCCACAGCAGGCCGCCCGCCACGGGGATCACCACGGCGGCGACATGGTTCATTGTCTGCCCCATCGAGAGCGACGGCATCAGTTCGCCGGGGCGCACGATGCGGTTGAGGTAGGTCGTGATGCTGATGCCCAGCGAAAACAGCACGCTGTCCATGACCCAGAGGCCCTTCAAAATCAGCACATTGGGCACGAGCGCGTAGCCTGCAAACGTCAGCGCAATGGCGACATAATAAAACGTCATCGCTTTGCGCTCGCCAACCCGGTCAATCAGCTTGCCCACGGGCGCGGCGACGAAGAATGACAGCACGGCGTTGACCAGCATCAGTGAGGTGATGTCTTGCAGCGAGACGTGCCACTGCTCAATCAGCGCGAACAGGGCAAACGTCGAGAAAATCTGCCGGCGGCAGCCTTCCAGAAAGGTCAGCCCATAAAACAGGCCGTACTCACGCCGGAACAGCAGACGGGGCCGGTTCGGCGTCGTGGAGGCCGGGGACAGCGGCAGCAGGCACAGGCCACCCGCCAGGATAAACACCGCCGCCGTCACGAAAAACACCGGGTACGCCACATGACCCGCCAGCGGCAGCACCAGCAGAAAGGCCAGAACCGTCCCCGCCGCGCCGACCCCGCCCATCCGCCCGAGATGCCGTCCGCCTTCCTGCCCCGAAGCCAGCGCCAGGGGAATGGCCGACGACGTCGTAAACCACTGATGCATAAACACCGACCAGAAGACAGTCACCAGCACCAGCGCCGCGAACGAATGCACAAACCCCGTGGCCGCCACGCCCGCCGCGCTGAAAATGAGGCACAATGCCCCGATCCGCCCTTCGGCAAACCGGGCCACCGAGGCGGCGATAGCCACCGACAGCAGGCCGGGGATTTCGCGCTGTGATTCCAAAGCCCCCATGTGGATTGGACCGACTTTGAGGACTCCGGTGATGAAGTTGATGAAGACCGCGCCGTAGATGGAAAATCCCAGGCTAAAGAGAAAGGTGGCGATAGAAAACAAGCGCCAGTCACGGGCCAGCGCGGGATGCGAATTGGAGGGTTTGGAAGAAGACATAAGGCGTAGAGTATACCCCACGGCTGCCGTGCCGACACCAATAGTACAGCGTCAATTTTGGGCGAGTGCATCTTCGGTCATACTTCGGCGCCATACTTCGAGGGGGTTCAGCCCCTCGAACTCTGGAACAAACGGCCCCTGCGCGTAAATGTGCCGGTAATGACTATTAAAGCCGCACTTGGCACGGTCTATGCACTCTATCAAAGCATCACGCGCTATTGGGAACGGCGTCGAAGCCGCCCACGACTGTTCACGCTCCTGCTGCTGAGAAAAGCTCAGAGAAAGGGACTGCACACATGGCTCTTGTTCGCACCTGCCGCACTGCCGCTCGTGGCGGCGTTTCCGCCTATGTACCCGGCGGCGTTTCCTGCGCGGCTTCAGGCCGCCGCCTGCTCTTCACGCCGACACAGTTTCGGCTCTCTGCGACATTGACACGGTCGATGAAATCGCCCGTCGTCCGTCTGAATGCCGCGCCTGCCGGGTAACTCTCCGGCGGCTTTTGTTTCCACTTTTGTTCCTGCCGGGGGTGTCAAAGCCCCCGGCGATTGACTGTCCCCAATTGACTTCCCCCCTGCCCGTGTGCTACTATCCGGCATGAGTTCTTTTTCCCCCGCTGACCTGCCTTCCCCTGACCTTTTGCTGCGCGGCGGGACCGTCTATGACGGCCTCGGCGGGCCGGGCCTTGCCGCCGATGTGGCAATCACCAATGACCGGATCACCGAGATCGGCGACCTGTCTCATTTGCACGCCGGGCGGACCGTCGACGTGACCGGGCTTGCCGTCGCGCCGGGCTTTATCGACATCCACACGCACTCGGACTTCACGCTGCTGACGAACCGGCCCATGCGAAGCTCTCTAGCACAGGGCGTCACTCTGGAAGTCGTCGGCAACTGCGGGACGTCCATCGGTCTGATTACCCCCAAAGACGTGTTCACACAGGAGCGGCGCTGGGCCGAGCGCGGCGGCACGGCGCTGGATTGGACCCGCATGAGCGAGTATCTGGCACGGGTGGAAGACGGCGGCACCGCCTGCAATGTGGCGACTCTGGCCGGACATGGCACCATCCGCAAAGCCGTGCTAGAGTTTGAGGACCGCCCGCCGACCCCGAGCGAGCAAGCGCAAATGGAGCGCATTCTGGCGGACGCGCTGGAAGACGGCGCGATTGGCCTGTCTACGGGCTTGGAGTATTTGCCCGGCGGACACGCCAAACATGAAGAAGTCGCGGCGCTTGCCGCCGTCGCCCGCGAGGCAGGGGGCTTTTATGCCACGCACATCCGCAACGAAGGAGACACGCTGGTGGAAAGCATTGAAGAGGCCCTGCGTGTCGCCGAAGACACTGGCATTCCCCTCCAATTATCGCATCACAAATCCGAAGGCATCGAAAACTGGGGCAAGCCGCACATTACTCTTCCGATGATGGCCCGCGCCCGTGCGGCGGGCCTGGATGTGCTGACCGACCAGTACCCCTACACCGCGTTTATGACGGGTTTACAGGTGATTTTGCTCCCCGCCTGGGCCAAAGAGGGCACGCAGGAAGACACACAGGCTCGTCTCAAAGACCCGTCGGCCCGCGCCCGCATTCTGGCCGAAATCGGAGCGAAACCCTGGGACTGGAACACGGTGCAGATTGGCATTGCCCGGAACCGCCGCGAGGCGCAGGGCCTGACGCTCGCTGCGCTGGGCGCAAAGGAGGGCAAGACTCCCGCCGAGGCGGCTCTGGATTTGCTGGTCGATGAAGATGGCTGGGTCGCCGCCGTGCATTTCGCTATGTCCGAAGAAGACGTCGAGTTTATTTTAAGCGACCCCCACACCATGATTGGCTCCGACGGCGTCGCTAATGACCCGAACAGCGAGATGGCCGAAGACAAAACGCATCCGCGCACTTACGGCACGTTCCCCCGCGTCCTGTCCCGCTACGTCCGGGGCCGCGAGCTTTTGCCGCTCGGCGAGGCCCTCCGGCGCATGACTTCCCTGCCCGCGCAGCGTTTGAAGCTCACCGACCGGGGTGTTCTGAGGCCCGGCGCGTTCGCCGATTTGACCGTCTTTGACCCGCGCACCGTGGAAGATGTCGCCACGTTTGACGACCCGCACCGCTTCCCGACCGGCCTGCCTTATGTTGTCGTCAACGGCAGGCTTGCTATCGACGGCGGCGTGCAGACCGATGTTCTGTCCGGGCGCATCCTGCGCCGCGCCAACTAGACACCTCACAGGGGACACTTATGCGAACCACTACTGCCTTGACCGCGCTTGCTCTCGCTTTGACCGCCACTGCCGCCCACGCCGGGCCACAGGTGACGGACGCCGCCGGAGGCTTTTCGTACACCGCGCCGAACGGCTGGAAAGTGACCACGATGGCGGTTTCCAAATACAAAATTTCCTACGCCAAGCCTGCCAATGGCTTTGCCGCGAACTTCAATGTCGTGGACGAAAACGCGGCGCTTGCCCTGCCCGCCTACGTCCGCGCTTCCGCAAACACGATGAAGTCGCTGATGCCCGGCTACCACTTTGTCAGCCAGACGCCATTCGTGACTAAATCGGGGCTGCACGGCTACAAAGTCGTCACCGATGCCGCGCCGCAGGGCCGCAAACTGCGGCAGACTTACTTCCTATTTTCCGGCCACGGCCCGCGCAAGCTGGTCATCACCGCCTCCGTTCTTGAAGCACAGGCCGCGCAGTATGCCGGGCCTATCGACGCCGCGATGAAGACATTCACACTGAAGTAGGATGGCATGACCTACGCTTCGTTTCTGCTCGTCTTTCTCGCCGTGCCCATCGTTCTGCTGGTTTTCCTGCTGCGCGGGCGTATCCGGGCACGGCACGGGCTGGCCTGCGGGGCGGTCTGCCTGCTGGCGTTCGTGTATACGTCGCCCTGGGACAACCACGCGGCGAAAACGAAGCTGTGGACATTTGACCCGGCGTTCGCGCCGCCGAGTCACTTTGTCTTTTATCTGCCCTGGGAAGAGTATGCGTTTTACTTCGCGCAGGGCATTTTCCTGTGCCTGCTGGTGCTGTTTCTGGCCCGTTATGTGAAGCCTGCCGCCGGGGACGACGGCCTGTGAAGTCTACCGACTACATGACCTATATGCTGGTCTGGGCCTTGCCCGTGATCGGCATTCAGTGGGCGGCGGCGGGCCGGGAGCTGTGGCGCTGGCGGCGGCTTTTGGCGGTCTCTATTGGGCTGTCCACGCTGTATCTGGGGGGCTGTGACGGATTTGCGCTGGGCCACGGCATCTGGCGCGTGGACCCGCGCCGGGTAGTGGGCCTTTACGCTGGCCCGCTGCCGCTGGAAGAGTTTTTGTTTTACTTTCTCACCAATATCATGGCCGCGCAGGGCTTTGTGATGATCGCGGGCTTTCTGCGCGAGCGGCGGAAGAGGCCCCCTAGCCCCCAATAATGGGGGAACTGGACAGTTAGGATTAGGCCTTTTCTATCTTACTCTGGCTCCCCATTATTGGGGCGGGGGGGGCCGTCCTGCTTTCTGCACGCTACCTTATGAACACAAATACACTCGCTATTGAAACCACGCACCTTCGCAAAGTCTACGGGAGCCGGTTTGGCAAAGACCCGTTTACCGCCGTCCAGGACCTCTCGCTGAGCGTGCCGCGTGGGCAGGTCTTCGGCTTTCTGGGGCCGAACGGCGCGGGCAAAACCACCACTATCAATATGCTGCTTGGTAATATTACGCCGACTTCGGGGGAGGCGAAGCTGCTCGGGCTGCCGCTCGGCAGCCGGGAGGTCCGTGCCAAACTTGGCTTTCTGCCCGAAAAGTTTCAGTTCCATGAGTTCCTGACCGCCGAAGAGTTTCTGGACTTCCACGGCAAGCTCTACGGCATGAGCCGGGCGGCGCGAAAACAGCGCATCCCGGAGACTCTGGAACAGGTGGGGCTGATTTCCCGGCGCAAATCCAAAGTAGGCGAGTTCTCTAAAGGAATGCAGCAGCGCGTCGGGCTGGCACAGGCCATCTTGAACGACCCAGACTTGGTGATTTTAGATGAGCCGACAAGCGCCCTGGACCCACTCGGGCGGCGCGAAGTGCGCGAGATTGTGACTCAACTCAAAGCGCAGGGCAAGACGGTTCTGCTGAACTCGCACCTGCTGTCCGAGATTGAAATGACCTGCGACCGCGTGGCGATTATCAAGGCCGGGCAGGTGATCCGGCAGGGCACGATGGATGACCTGCTGGCCGCGCCGTCCACGGTGGAAATGCGGGTGCAAAGCCAGACGCCCGCGCTGCTGCGGGCGTTGGAATCGCTGTCGCACTCGGTCACGGTCGAGGGCGAAATGGTCACGGCGGCGATCAGCGACGAGGCGATTGTGCCGGACTTAGCCGCCGCCGTTGTCGGTGCGGGCGGGCGGCTGCTGTCGCTGGTGCCGCGCCGCGAGTCGCTGGAAGACCTGTTTATTCGCGTGGTGGAGGATCAGACTTCGTGATTGCTGCTTTCTTTTCCGGCGTCTTCACGCTGGCGGGCCTCACCATCCGCGAGGCCCTGCGGCGGCGTATCTTTCTGGCCGCGCTGGTGATTTCCGCGCTGTATGTCGGCTTCGCGTTCCTGCCGCTGCATATTCGGCCCAATTTGATCGTCGGGCTGGATATGGCGTCTGCCCGCAACAACACCGGGCGGCTGTTTGTGTGGCTGGGGTGTGGAACCATCAAGTTCTTCGGATCGGTGCTGGCGGTCGCGCTGTCGGCGGGGGCGATCACGTCCGAGATTGACCGGGGCGTGCTGTCGGTGATTGTGCCGAAGCCGATCCCCCGCTCTGCCATCTATATCGGCAAGTGGCTGGGCATCGTAACTTTGCTTCTCGTCTGCGTGCTGGGGTGGGGCGGCCTGCTGGGCTGGTCGGTGTGGAAACAGACAGGGACCTATCACGCCCGCCTCTGGGGCGGCGTGCTGGCGGCGGGTCTGTTCCCACTGCTGTTTACGACGCTGACTTTGTTCTTCTCAACGTTTGCGACGCAGGCATTGTCATCGAGTCTGGCGCTGATTGCCGCCGGGATCGCGCTGGCCGAGTCGCTCCTGCACCGGCTGGGGGAGCCTCTGGCGCTGAACTCGCCGACGCTGGAAACGTTAAGCCAAATCTGCGGCTACGTCGTCCCGCTGGGCCGGATGAACCACTGGATTACGCGGGGGCTGGATGCCACTGGCTTTGGCGCGGCCCCGCCCGGCAGCGCAGGCTTAGACTTCAGCCTCTTCGCGGAGCAGCGTGACCCGACATCGCTTGCGAGTGTGTCCGTCGCCGCGCCGGACATGGTTTACATCTTGCTCTACATCGCGGTCTGCTTCGCACTGGGCTTGTTTTTGTTCCAGCGGCGGGATTTGTAGATGGGATATGCAGCATGACTTTTATCCGCGAGGTGACGCCCCGGTTCAGCCAGCTTGACCCGGCGGGGATTTTATTCTTTGGCGAGGTGTTTCCCCTGTGTGCCGGGGTCTATGAGGACTTTGTGCAGTCGCTTGGCTTCGGGTGGGACGAGTGGTTCAACCACCCGGAGACGGCCTCGCCGGTCAAGCACGCGGAGGCGGAGTATTTCAAGCCGCTCCGGGGCGGACAGGTTTACGCAGTCGCCGTAGACGTAGTTAAACTAAGCACGAGCGCGTTTGAAGTGGAGTTTTCGCTGACGCAAGGCGAGACGCTGCACTGCCGGGTGCGGATTGTCCATGTGTTTATCAGCAAGGCGACCGGCGCGAAAATTCCCATTCCCGAGGCGGTGCGGGCGGCGTTTACGCGGGCGGGTATCCGAGCTGAGTCAGAAGCGCCGTCCGCAGGAGCTTGCCGAGAGGCGAGCGCGGGATAGCTTCCAGCCGGTGCTGTTTTTGCACCCGCTCAAAGGGCAGCACCTCGGCGTTGTAGGCGCGGACGGCTTCGGTCAGGGCGGCCTCAGAAATATCCCCCGCCACCGCCAGGTGAATGGCCGCGCCGAGGCGCGTGTCAGGGACGGCGACAAGCACCGCTTCTGGCACGTTCTGCCGCTCCCACAATCGGCTGAGGCGGGCGACATCCACGCTCTCGCCGCCGATTTTGACGAAGTCTCCAATCCGGCCCAAAATTGTCAGCACGTCCCCGCTGACGCCGCCCCGGTCCTCGGTCAAAAACCAGCCGTCCTCTTTCGGGTCCGCAAACCGGGCCGTGCCGTCGTCGTTTATCAGGCCGTAGCCCGTCAGCAGGGCCGGACTTTTGAGTTGCAGCCTGCCGTCGCCGTCGGCCCGTGCCATGATATGCGGCAGCAAAATCAGCGGCGGGTCGTCTTCCATGTGTGCGGGCGGGCCTGGGCGGGCGGTTGCCACCTGCGAGCAGCATTCGGACAGGCCGTAGCTCGGCAGGGCAGGCCAGCCGAGAGTGCGGGCGGCGCGGGCCAACTCCACATTGAGTGCGCCCCCGCCGATGACCGCTGCCCTCAATGTAGGGGGGCAGGGGAGGCCCGTCTGCACCAGGTCGTGCAACTGTGTCGGGACCAGCGAGGTCAAGGCCGCGCCGGTGTCCGTCAGAAACTTGTGAAATGCCAACGCTTCCCACTTCACTTCCCCGCCGTCGCCCCACTGATGCACGGTGGCTCCGCTGAGATGCGCCCGTGCCAGAATGCCCAGTCCCCCGACATGAAACAGCGGCAGGGGCAGCGCCCACGAGTCGGTCCGCATGGCCTCCAAATGCGTGTTGACCGCCGCCGCCGAAGCTAAAAGAGCGGCTTTGGAGAGCGCGACCCATTTCAGGCCGCTCGACCCCGAGGTGGTAATCCAGACGTGCGCCGCCAGCGGCGGCAGCGATGCCTGCGCCGTCCGCATCTGCGCCCGCGTCTCTTGCGGCATCCGTGGGTTCAGCAGCACTTCGGTCTCGTCGGTGTCCCAAATAGACGCTAACTCTTCAGGTGTCATAACAGCTTCCAGTCCAAGCGGGCTAACTCGTCGTCGAAGCCGAAGCCGGTCCCGCCCGGCAGCATTAAATCCGGGCCGCGCCAGCCTAGCTGCTCCGAAAAGTCGTTCCGCGTATAGGCCCGGTGGCTAACCAGCCCATGCGTCTCTGCTGTTCCCAGTCGAACGGCAACCCAGGCCGCACAAAGCTGTCCGAGGGGGTGGTCCAGATAGGTCGTCACGACAACCCGCCGCGCCGCCGTCGCAGGCGGCTCCGGGCCAAACCGGGCGGGCTTGTGAATAAGCGTCCCCACGAACTGCCCCGTGTCTGCCGCCCGGTCCAGAGCGAAGGCGGCCCCCGTCGCTCGGCTAAGTTCTGTCCAAGTGTCTGCGGCGAAGGGGCAGGGGTCTTCCACGAAGTCCAGCACCGGCAGCAGGTCCGGGAGCCGCGCCAAGCGGGCGGCGAACTCGGAGGCCGTCAGCGTTTCGTTGTAATCCAGCCGCAGGCGCGGCTGTCCGTCCGCTTCGGCCAGACGCCGCGCCAGAGACAACAAAAGCTGTTCTTCGGCCTCCCGCTCCCCGCCGACTTTCAGCTTGAAGCGGGTAAAGCCTTCGCCCAGCGCCGTCTCCAATACCCCCGGCACGGCGTCCGCCGCGCCCGGCAGCAGGAAATGGCTTGGCGGCACGGCTAGCCCGTCCCACAGCGAGCGGCCTTCGGCGCGGGCCATGCCGTCTAATTCTGCAAAGGCCAGCGATGCCCGCGTGAGATTTGTCGTCTCGCCCCGGCTCAGTTTGGCAAGCTGTTCGCCCAGGGGCAGGTCGCCCAGCTCTTCCCAGGGGTGAATATCGGCATAACCAAACGCCCCGTCCGCTGCCTCCACCCGGAGCAGAGCGCCGTGCCGGATTGGGCCGCGTGCGCGGCCCAGCGGGGCAAGGGATGTCAGTGTGTAGGGGTGGCAACAGATAAGCGACATGGCAGGCAAGAAATTGTGTGGAAGCCAGCATCAGGCATCCCGGAAAGCCACGGGTTAAAACCCGAGGCTGCAAAGTGCCCAGTGTCCCAGAGGACACAAGACAAGAGGGCCAGCCGCGCATTTGCAGTCTGACGTGCCCTGCACGGTGGGCTTTTCCGAGCCTCGGGTTTTAACCCGTGGCTTCCTGGGACGCCTTCTTCTTGAGAGCGGTTATGGCAGGCGCGGGAACTTTGAGAAGTCTGGCTTGCGCTTCTCCAGAAATGCTTCTTTGCCTTCTTTAGCTTCCTCGGTCATGTAATACAGCAGCGTCGCATCGCCTGCCAGCTCTTGAAGGCCCATCTGCCCGTCGCAGTCGGCGTTCAGAGCCGCTTTCAGGCAGCGCAGAGCCAGCGGCGAATGCTGAAGCATCTCGCGGCACCAGACCAGCGTTTCGGCTTCCAAATCGTCTACCGGGAACACGGCATTGACCAGGCCCATTTGCAGGGCCTCTTCCGCGCCGTATTGACGGCACAAAAACCAGATTTCGCGGGCCTTTTTCTGACCCACAATCCGGGCCAGGTAGCTGCTGCCGAGGCCGCCGTCAAACGAGCCGACTTTTGGCCCAGTCTGCCCGAACCGGGCATTGTCCCCGGCGATGGTGAGGTCGCAGATGACGTGCAAAACGTGCCCGCCGCCGATGGCATACCCGGCTACCATCGCCACCACGGGCTTCGGCAGGGTGCGGATTTGCTTCTGCAAATCAAGCACGTTCAGGCGGGGCGTGCCGTCGCCGCCGACATAGCCGCCCGTGCCGCGCACTTTCTGGTCCCCACCTGAGCAGAAGGCTTCCTTGCCTGCGCCGGTCAGGATGACGACGCCGATTTGGCTGTCTTCGCGGACGATTTTAAACGCTTCCTCCATCTCCATCACCGTTTCCGGGCGGAAGGCATTGCGGACGTGCGGGCGGTTAATCGTCACTTTGGCGACGCCGTCATGCGTGCGCTCCAGCAGAATATCTTCGTAGGTCCCCCCCAGCGGGAGCCATTCTTCGGGGTGTGTGCTCATTGCGATTCTCCAATTTTGTGTGATGCTGCTAAAAACGTATGGACGCGGGCAGCAAACGCGGCGGGCTGCTCCCAGGGGACCCGGTGCGCGGCATCGGGGGCGACCCAGACCTGTGCGCCCGGAACCGTGTCCAACACCCGGCGGCAGATGCTTTGCTGCTTGACGTCTTCTGCGCCCGCGACCCAGAGCAGGGGGCAGGAGAGGGCAGCGAGGGCATTCCAGAGCGGCTCCTGTGCCCCAAGCGACCACCGGCGCAGGGCATCGGCCAGCCGGGCGCGGTCATAGTTTGTTTCAGGCCGCTCGTCGCCGGGTCTGCCGCCAAAAACGGCTTGTGCATCCCATTCGGCCAGTAAGCTATCCCACGGCTGTGTCTCAAACTTCTGTGCCCAGGTCTCGTCGTGTGCCCGCCGCGCTGTTCGTGCCTCGGCGTCGTCCAAACCGGGGTTTGCGCCAATAATCACCACGCCGTCCCAGGCATCGGGAAACTTCGTGGCGAGAGGCAAAGCCAGCCGCCCGCCGAGCGAGTAGCCGAGCAGATAGTTCGG
Organism: Capsulimonadaceae bacterium; assembly: GCA_965277455.1. GTDB lineage: Bacteria > Armatimonadota > Armatimonadia > Armatimonadales > Capsulimonadaceae > JANXMY01. The sequence goes on from OZ255823.1 coordinate 356,548, forward strand.
TCCCGCGCCGACGCGCCTGGCAAAATACGCATCGGCCCAATCAGCCATTGTCTGCGCCTCGGGAAAAGCGTCTGCGCCAAATAAGTCAGCCTTGACGACGCCCTGCCCGGTGCCGAAGTCGCCAAACTGGTCCCAGTCGCGGGGCGAGCCGAGAAAGCCGTGCAGGCAATGGATCATTCGGCATCCACCGTCAATGCGTCATACGCCGCCCAGAAGCGGTGCGTCGCGTCGTCGTCGGGGACAATCTCGGTCAGCGTTCGGCGGGCAGTCGGCAGAGCCGCCGGGACTTCCTCCCACCGGGCATACTCCAGGCCCCAGAATTGTGCCAGCGGCTCAAAGTGGAGTGTATGCTGATTTTGGAATGCGGGGTTTGAAAACATCCGCTCAAAGATTTTGCCACCGCCATTGTTCATCACAACCAGGTGCGCGGAGAGATCGGGCCGCTGCCCTAAAATCCACGGCCCGGCCATGTCGTACATTGCCGTTAAATCGCCGACCAGCGCCCAGTTTTCGCAGTCGTCCTCGCTAAACCCTAGAAACGTAGACACCTGCCCGTCAATCCCATTCAGGCCCCGGCTTGCCGCCATCTCGAAGTTTTTGGGCGTCAGGGTCGCCGCTAAATCCCATTCGCGGACCGGCAGGCTGTTCCCTAGAAACAGCCGTGCCCTCTCGGGAATGAGAGCAGACAGCCTCGCAATCAGCCCCGGCTCCGAGCGCGGCTCGTCGCGCAAAAGCTGCTGAATCGCCGCGCCAAACGTCCGGTCCCGCGCTATCAGTGACGCTTGCCCGGCAGAGGGCGGGCAGGGCGGCAGGGTCAGCGCGGGCAAAAGCCGGGCCAGCGGGGCGCAAATCAGCGCCCCGTGCGTCGCGCCGGTAAACGGCTGCGTGCTGACAGACAGCAGCGGCAGGTGCGAGAGCGAGTCGTCCAAATCGCGCCAGAGCCGCAGGGTCGGCACGCCGCCGAGCCGCAGGACGCCGTCCATCCAAACCGTGCCATCCGCGTTCTTTAAACCCCGCGCCCCGGCGTGCAGGGCTAAGTGTTCCAGGCGGGGATGCTCGCGCAGGCCAGACAGGCTTTCCGCCAGCACCGGAGCGCCGAGGGCGATGAGTAAATCCAGCGCCGGGCCGCGCTCGGCAGGGGCAAGCGGGCCGACAATGACCACCGGCGAGCGGCTTGCATTCAAGAACGCGCTGAATTGCCTCTGTGCGTCTTCGGTGTCTATCGTCAGTGTAGGCGCGGCTGTCTCAGTAATCGCCGAAGCCGCCCGTGTCGGCGGCGGTCCGAGCAGCGGCTCGTCAAAGCACACGTTTAAATGCACGGGGCGCGTCCGGGTCCAACCCGCTATGCTGACACGCTCCGCGCCCGCCAAGTCCAGTGCCAACTCGGCATAGACACCGAACAAGCCTACCTGCTCGGCGGTCTGCGGTGCCCCCGTGCCCCGAAAGCGGCGGGGGCGGTCGGCGGTAACCGCTATCAGCGGCAGGCCGCTGTAATAGGCTTCCATCGTCCCCGGCAGCAGCTCGCCCGCCGCCGTGCCGGATGTCGTCACCACGGCGACCGGACGGCCTGTGGCCTTGATGCGCCCCAGCGCGAAGAACGCCGCCGAGCGCTCCTCGAAAAACGACCACCGCTGAAAGCGCGTGTCCCCGGCAAACTGCACGACTAGCGGGGCGCTCCGTGCCCCCGCGCACAGGCACACTTCGCGCACGCCCGCCTCGGCCAGCACGTCGGCAAGATGCGCCGCCAGGTCTGCATTTTGGTAATCTTTTGTCATAGTCCCAGCAGCTTTTTTACCGAGTCTCGCTTGCGCTGAAACTCTGCCCACTCGCGGCTTGCTACGCTTTCGCGGATAATGCCGCAGCCCGCGCCAATTCGGAGGGATTGCCCCGCCCATATCAAGCTGCGGACGCTAATCAAGCAAAACGCGCTGCCGTCGGCCATCTGTGCCCCGAAGGGTGCTCCGAATGCGCCGCGATTTTGCCCAGCCGTGCGGTCGAGCTGCCGCAGCCAGTCGGTGCTTGCCTGACGGGGCAAGCCGCCCAGTGCGGGCGTGGGATGCAGCGCCCGTGCGACAGCCTCAAACGAGGGCGATCCCGATAAAACAACTTCGATAGGCGTCCGCAAATGCCAGAGCGTCGGCAGCTTCACCACGCGGGTTTCGCCCACGCGGGCCGTGCCGAATTGGGCCAGCGTCGCCGTCATACCTTCAATGACCAGCGCGTGTTCGCGGCGCTCTTTGGGGTCAGCCAGGAACCGCGCCTCGGCGGCCTCGGCCTCGGCGGGCGGCGGGGCGGGGAGAGTGGAAGCCAGCGCCATTGTGCTTAACACGCCGTTTTGGATCGAAAACAGCACCTCCGGGGAAGCCCCCAGCACACCTCCCGAGGCAGTCCAGCGGCCATAGGGGGTGAGCGTATCAGGGACGCGCAGCAGCCGGGAAACCCACTGCGCCAGTGGCAGAGTAGGACGGAGCCACTCAGCCTGCTCGAAGAAAACAGGAACGGCTTTGGCAAGCTGCCCGGCCTCGAAGCGCTCCTGCAAATCGGCAAACGCGGCGTCATAGGCGGCGCGAGGCGGCGCAGTCCAGTCCAGCGGGGGCGTTTCGGTGTCGGCGTCAGGGATGTCGGAAGCGGTGACGGTGCGGACCCAATGCGGGTCTGCGGGGTCCTCGGGGACCAGCCAGGCGTGGGGGGTGTCTAGAAAGAAGTCGGGCGCATAGAGGCTGAACACGCCGGGGGCGGGGGCTTCCGCCCGCCGCCCGGCGCTTCCCATCAGCCACACGCGGCGCGGTTTGCCGGGCGCGGCGGGCATCCCCAGCAGCGCCCCCGCTTCGGGCAGAAGGGCTTGTTCCGGCTGCAATGCGCCCATCGGTTCTTTGTGTTTCTTTTCTAAGTCGGCCAGTCATTCAAAGTGATTGACAGCCGACATTGTACCCTTTTTCACAAAGAGCCGTCAAGGCATAGGGCAGTTCCTGCCAGTGCGAGCATATCTAAACGGATGTTTTCCGAGGGGCTGAACCCCCTCGCTGGGGGGCGCAGACGCCGTCAACCCGCTTGCGTGGGTAAGGAGCAGAACCAAGAATCAGGGATAGGCCCGCGTATCTGGCCTTATCCTAATCTTAATCTTTACTTTATCTTCACCCGCGCAAGCGGGTTGACGGCGTCTGCGCCCCCCAGCGAGGGGGTTCAGCCCCTCGGCCTCTGGTTTTCTACCACGCTACAACGCCATTTTCGTCGAAAAAGCCGCCGGTTGGGCCGTCCGCAGGCAGGGTCGCCAGGTGAACGGCGACGGTCGCGCCCTGCTCTACCGTGCGCGGGCCACTGTGAGCATTCAAATCGGTGGCAACGTAGCCGGGATCGGCGCTGTTGATTTTGTGGGGCGTGTCTTTGAGGCGCGCCGCCATAATCACCGTCATCATGTTCAAAGCTGCTTTGGACGAGTTGTAGGCCAGCGGCTTGACGGCGGCGAAATCCCAGTGGGGATCGCTGTTGTCCGTCAGCGACCCCAGCCCGCTCGACATGTTGACGATGCGGCCTGCGTCGGACTTCTTCAGCAGTGGCAGGAATGCTTCGGTGACATTGTAGACGCCGAACACATTGGTCTCATAGGTGCGCCGCAGCAGGTCCAGCGTCAGCCCGCCCGCTGGCCCTTCCAGGGCGATGCCCGCGTTGTTGACCAGCACATCCAGCCGCCCGAAGTCCCGCTCGACCAACGCGGCGGCGGCGGCAAGGCCGTCCGGGTCAGTCACGTCCACTGCAAGAAACCGGGCGTCCGCGCCGCCTTCGCGCAGCTCCGCCGCTGCCGCCTCGCCGCGCTCCGCGTCGCGTGCGCCAATCAGAACCGTCATGCCCGCCGCGCCAAGCTGCCGGGCGATTTCTTTGCCGATGCCTTTGTTCGCGCCCGTGATCAGCGCAATTTTCTTGTCTGCCATTGCGTTCTCCTTTGCGTGTTGTGCTGAGAAGAGTATGACACACGCCTGCCGTTCCTATCGCTCAGATTCGTGCTCTCTCCCCGCGAAAATGAGCAGAAACGTGCTTACACAGACGCCTGCCGCCGGTATTCCAGCGGCGACAGGCCCATCGTCCGCTTGAAATGGGCGGCGAGATGACTCTGCTGGGCAAACCCGACTTCGGCGGCCACCTGCCCGACAGACAGCGTGTTCCGGCGCAGCAGCCGGGCAGCGGCTTCCACGCGGCAGCGCAGCACAAACGCATGCACTGTCTCGCCTGTGGCCCTCTTGTACTGCCGGGCGAAGTGGAACGGGCTGACCCCAGCCACGGCGGCGATTTCCGCCAGCGTGAGCGAACTGTTCAGATTATCTTGAACATACTCGGTGACACGGCGAAGCTTTGACGCCGAAAAGCCGCCCCTCGGCCCGGCGTGCGCCGCTGTGGCTGCCGACGTGCTGTACTGCGTCACCAGATGTGCGGCCAGCGCAGTTGTCAAGGACTCGGCAAACAGCGGCCCGCTTGCGCCGCCGGACCGTGCTTCTTCGCGCAGGGCCAGCCCCAGATGCCGCAGGCGCGGGTCGTCGATTTCCGCGCCGCCGACCAGCTCCGTGCGGCGCAAACCCATCTCCTGTGCGGTGCGCTGCACCAGCGCGGGCTGAATCAGAAGGTGCAGCACCTCGCCGGGCACGGCGTTTCGTGCCTGGCCCTCCTCCCCGGATGGCACAAGCAGCATCTCGCCGCACCCCTGCATCACCCGCTGCGTCCGCCCGCTCTGTGAAAGCCACAGAGCGCAGCGCTGCCCCAGATTCAGGCAAATCAGATGCTCGGCCCGCGCCGGTGTTTCCCGCTCGCCCGGCAGAAAGAGGTGCTGCTCCAGCGTCAGCCCCGCCCACCCCGCCGCCTGGCTCGATAGCAGGAGCGATGGCAGTGCTGCCCCTGTATTTTGTATGGTTTGGCTCATCTCGGAATGGTTATTGCCCGGCGGCAAGCTGTTTCAACCTTGCTTACTTGGGCCAGGGCGACGCGCTGCGACGAAACGCCAGATCGGGAATAGCAGCAGGACAGGGACCGCGACGAACGCCAGCAGGAATTTGTCTGGCTCCCCAATGCGGAACGGCTCGTACCTAGCGAACTCGTTGGAAATCGTCAGGGCATGGAGCATTCCGAGGCCCAGCACCAGGTAAGACCCATAGTGAAGTACGCGCCACTGACGGCGGGGTATTTTCTTGATGAATAGGGACGAAACACTGACAACGACAAGAGCGTATGCAGCCAGCGTCCCCCAGGCAATCAGTATGCCCTGCTTGGGCGCAGTGAATGGCACAAAGATGTTCCACCAGCGCATCCCTGTTGTGGCATGGGCCAGGAGCAGCGGGATCGGATGAACCAGAAACAACGCTGCGCCAATCACTGAAAGAGTGCGATGATAGGTAAACGTCCTGCCTTTCAGGAACTTGATCTTCTGTGCCGTCCGGGACGCCAGCAGAGTGCCTCCGACGCTGCTGATGAGCAACAGTGCCAAGCCAAGCAGGCCAATTACGCGGGCGATTTTCAGCAGCCAGTCATCAGGCATTTCATTTTTCCTTTTTTGCGTTCCCGGTTCTAAACAGTCGCCGCCAGCCGCTCGCTGTCGGCCCACTCTTCAGGCAGCGGCATAGAGAGCGCGTGTTCAAACTGCGCTTTGTAAAGATGGTAGTACAGGCTTCGGTTTGCCAGCAGGTCCGTGTGTGAGCCGACTTCCACAATGCGCCCGTCCTGCATCGCCACAATTTTATCGGCGTGCATGATGGTAGATAGCCTATGCGCGATAATCAGCGTGGTGCGCCCGACCATCAGGCGGTTCAGGGCGTTTTGGATCAGCGTCTCGCTCTCCGAGTCCAGCGCCGAGGTGGCTTCGTCCAAGATCAAAATGCGCGGGTCGCGCAGGAAGGCGCGGGTGATGGCGAGGCGCTGTTTCTGGCCGCCGGACAGCTTGGTGCCGCGCTCGCCGATTTCGGTCTCGTAGCCGTCGGGCAGGCTCTCAATGAAGTGGTGGGCGTTGCCGGCGACGGCGGCTTCCACAACCTCTTCGTCGGTGGCATCCGGGCGGCCATACAGGATATTGTCTTTGATGCTCCCCGTGAACAAAATGTTGTCCTGAAGCACCATGCCAATTTGGTTTCGCAGGGACTTCACTTTCACATCGGCGATGTTCTGGTTGTCCACGCAGATTTTGCCGCCGGTCACGTCGTAAAAGCGCGGCACGAGGTTGACGAGCGTGGATTTGCCCGCGCCCGACGGCCCAACAAAGGCGACGACTTCGCCGGGCTGAATGTCCAGATCCAAGTTCTTTAAGATAGGCACGTCGGGGTCGTAGCCGAACGAGACATTTTGCAGGCTGACCCGGCCCTGAATGCGGGCGGGCAGGGCGGCGGCTCCGGGAGCGTCGGCAATATCGGGGGCAATATCGAAGATGTCAAAAATGCGGTCAATCGCCGCGCCGGCATTGGCGATGACGGCGGCCATGTCGGTCAGGCGCTGCAAAGGGAAGTAAAACAGGCCAAGCGTGGTCCAGAACGTGATCATCATTCCGGTCGTCATCCGCCCGGCGATTACCTCATGCGCCCCGAACAGCACCACCGTGATAGGGGCCACGCTTGTTAAAACATTGGACGCCGCCATGTTGAGGGCCTGGTATAAGTAGGTGGTCACCTGCCGGTCGTACAGGGAGCGGTTCATGCGGATAAACAGCCGCGTTTCGCGCTTTTCGCGGGCGAATGCCTGCACTACAGTCACGCCCGCCATCTTTTCCTGCACCTGGCCGGACATCTCCGACAGCCCTTCCTGCACGGCATGGGACGCCTTGCGGATGCGCTGCCCGAAGAAGCGGACGCTGAAGACCCAGATCGGCAGCACGGCCAGAGACACCAAAGCCATGCGCGGCGACAGCAAAAACAGCCAGATGGCGATGCCGATGACTGAGAGCGAATCCATCCACAGAAGCGTACAGGCGTTGCCGATAAAGTTCTGTGCCAGCGCAATATCCGACGTCAGCCGCGAGACGATAGACCCCGACCGGTTCTGCTGAAAGAACGACAGCGACAAATTCTGGATATGCTCATACAAATCATTGCGGAGCTTGAAGATGACGAGCTGCCCGCCGATGCCGACCATGAAGCCGCGCAAAAACACCACGAAACCGATCAGCAGCAGAGCGGCAATGACCGAGCCGAGCAGGAAGTTCGCCTGCCCGACCGGCCCGGCGTGCGGCTCGAAGTGATGCACAAAGCGGTCCAGCACCGGGTACAGCCGGTTGGTGCGCCCCGAATGCGCGGCGGGGGCGGTGTGCCCGATAATGCGGTCAATCACATAGCCAGTGACACTCGGGACGACTGCGCCGAGGGCGTAGTTGAGCACCCCGCAAAGCGTAGCGAACCCGAACAGGGGCAGGTAGGGTTTGAGGTAAGCGAGAAAGCGCAGCATGGCCTGCCGCTCTTTACGGGCATCGCGGACGGTCTCATCGGCCAGCGCCATGCGGCGTTCGGCCAGCGAGTCGCGCTTGCGGGGGGAGGGCATAAAGGGCAGCCGGGGCTTGCGTCTTGGTCTGGGTGTGGGGCTTGTGGGATCAGGGCTTGTGGGATTGGCAACGGACATAGGAAAATCTCCTGTCAAATCAACCGGGAGCGGCTTCCAAGCTAAACTTCAATTTGTGCTCTATCCCTATTGTGCCATATCTATAAACATATTTATATAAAATGCCCGAATATGCGTATAAAAAGCGTGATTTTCTTTCAGGGACTTCTCGGGTATCATAAAGGCAGGTTTTCAGCGTTGGACTCTTTTTCCTAAACATTCCCAAAAGGCAGGGCAGCATCTATGACAGTGGTAGTCACCGGGGCATCCGGGTTCGTCGGACGGCACATTTGCGCCGCACTCGTGAAAGTCGGCCTGCCCGTGCGCGGCCTGGTGCGCCAGATTCCCGTCCGTAAACATCAGGTAGACGGTGTGGAGTATGTGCGCGGCGTAGACATCGCTGATGCCGTGACCTTCACACCGGAAATGTTTAAAGACGCCGATGCCCTCATTCATCTGGTCGGTATCATTCAGGAAAACAAGAAAAAAGGGCAGACGTTCCAGCGCATTCACGTCGAAGGCACGCGCACGGTGGTCGACGAGGCCAAGCGCAACGGCTTTGACGGGCGCTTTATTTACATGAGCGCCATTGGAGCCGCGCAAAGCGCACCCGCCGAATACTCGCGCACCAAATACCTCGCCGAGCGGATTGTCATTGGCAGCGGCCTGCCGCACACGATCTTTCGGCCCTCGCTGGTTCTCGGGGCCGACGGCGAGTTTGTCGCGCAGATGAAAAATCTGGTCCTGCACGGCGGCCTGCCGTCGGGGCCGTTCCCGGTGATCCCCGTGCCGGGGCCGGGCTTTAATCTGTTCCAGCCGATCTGGGCCGACGATTTAGCGCAGTGCGTCGTCAAATCGCTGACGACCGGCGCGACCATCAATCAGCTTTACGAAGTCGGGGGCGCGACGCAGCTTTCGTTCAACGAGCTTCTCAAAGGCTTTGCGCGGGGTCTGGGCGTCCCCAAAAAGCGCCTGCTGCACGCCCCTATCTCGCTGCTGTTCGCCGCCGCGACCGTGATGGAGAAGTTCACTTCCTCGCCGCCGGTCACCCGCGACCAGCTTAAAAACCTGGAGCGGGACAACATCACGACCTCGCAGGCCATCAAAGAAGTGTTCGGCGTGGACCCGCTCTCGTTTGACCAGATGATCACGAAAATCTATGGATAGCAGCCCGCAGAAAGCCCAGCCGCCAATACCCCCACGCTGCATTAAGTGTCTCACCATCCTGATGCCCGATGCAACCGCCTGTCCCCAGTGCGGTCGTCCCGCGCCTCCGAAGTCCGCGCTCACTCAGCAGCGCGACATAGACAAAACACAGTTTATTCGCCTTGCTCCCGGTGAACTGCTGCCCGAAGACGACAAGCCATCTGTCCCTGGCGCTCCGTCGCGTCCCGTCGCTGGCCGCCGCCCACTGGTATTGGCCATGGTGCTGGGCCTGCTGGCCGGGGCGCTCCTGCTCATTGTGATGGTTGGCTTGTCTCGCGCCCGGCACTGATTTTAATTAACTTTTTAGAACCGAGACAGCCATTTATGGCCGCAAAATCCTCCAACAAAACGTACACCGACCCGGCCCTGCGGGACAAACTCAAACAGGAGATCATCGACGGCGATAAAGGCGGGCGGCCCGGTCAGTGGAGCGCTCGCAAAGCCCAGCTTCTGACCCATGCCTATGAAAGCGCGGGCGGCGGTTATATATCTGAGAAGCCGACCGAGGCGCAGGAACACCTGCATGCATGGACCGAGGAAAAGTGGACCACGCAGGACAATCAGCCCGCCGCGCAGGCCGATGGAATGCACCGCTACTTGCCCCAGGAAGTGTGGGATAAGCTCTCCCCGGAAGAAAAAGCCGCCACCGAGCAGCAAAAGCACGATGCCGACGCCGCTGGTCATCAGTTTGCCCCCAACACCGACGCCGCCCAGGAAGCCCGCGCCGAAGCTCAGGCCCATGAGACACAAGCGCATGATTAACAGTGAAGCTCTTACCGATTTACCTGTGTCTTTTCAAGAAACGCTCACGCTTTCTGAGCGCGACCCCGCACAGTTCATAGCCGTTTTGGAGAACCCTGCACCGCCTGCGCCGGAACTGCGGGCGGCACTCGCCGACTATCTGCGGCTGAAAGCAGCCCACCCGGAAGCCAAATTGTGACAGAAGAACACGGGGCTGAACCCCCGCGCTCTTCTGTCACAGGGCATGGGGTTTATCAGGTATAATACATCTGTTCGCTTTTCTTAATTTGCCCTCGTGCGAAAGATATATTCTGTGACTCTCCCAAACTTAGAACAATCTCTGCAAGCCTATTTTGGCTATGGCGAGTTTCGGCCCTTGCAGCGGGAGGCCGTCGAAGGGACGCTGGCGGGGCGGGATGTTTTGGTGGTCATGCCGACAGGGGCGGGGAAGTCGCTGACGTTTCAGCTTCCTGCCGCGCTGTCGGAGGGCGTGACGGTGGTGGTGTCGCCGCTGATTGCCCTGATGCGCGACCAGGTGGATGCGCTGAATAACCGGCTCGAGTTTGAGAAAATTGGATGCGCGGCGCTGACTTCCTTGCAGTCGTCGGAGGAGCAGTCGGCGCTGCTCAGAGACATTCGCGGGGGGCGGGTCAAGCTGATTTATGTGGCCCCGGAGCGGTTCCGTTCGGGGGCGTTTATGGATGCGCTCAAAGCCGTCAAAGTCGCCCGGTTCGTGGTGGACGAGGCGCATTGTATCTCCGAGTGGGGGCATGACTTCCGGCCCGATTATTTGTCCCTGCGTGAAGTGGTGGAGACGCTGGGCAATCCGCCGCTGTTTGCCGCGACGGCCACGGCGACTAAGCGGGTGCAAGAGTCGATAGTCGCCAATCTGGGGATGCGGGACCCTTTAGTATTAGTGGGCGGCTTTAACCGGCCCAACCTGCACTTTTCGGTGCATCGATGCAAAAGCGAGCAGGACCGCGAAGACAAGCTCCTCCGCGCCCTGCCGAAGCTGTCGGCGCGGGGCGGCTCCGGGCTGATTTATGTGGCGACCCGCAAGCAGTGCGAGCAGGTCTTTGAAGAAGCCGACCGGGCGCTGGCGAAGATCGGGCAGCGGGCAGGGATGTACCACGCGGGCTTAGACCCGGACACGCGGACGCAGATGCAGCGGGACTGGCTGACCGGCGAGCGGCAGGTCTTGGTCGCCACCAATGCGTTCGGTATGGGCATCGACAAGCCCGATGTGCGCTTTGTCATCCACTGCGCCTGCCCGGACAGCTTGGAGAGTTATTACCAGGAAGCGGGCCGGGCCGGGCGCGACGGCGAAAAGAGCCGCTGCGTGATCTTGTACCACTTCGCCGACCGGCGCACCCGCGAATGGTTTATCGACAACGAGGCCCTGACCGTCGGCGCGACCGAGCAGGCCTTCGGGATTATCCGCTCCCACACCGACAAAGAGAATACCGCCCGCCTGCCGAAAGGGTGGGGGATGGCGCTGGACTGGAGCGATATCAAGTCGCGCCTTGCCCTCGGCGAGCTGGAGCGGGCCGAGCTTGTCACCCGTGTGGCGCAGACCGGCGACGGCACGACTTTGACCCTTACCCGGCGCGACTTTCCAGCGTCGGCGCGGCAGGGGATCGCCGCCGATTTGGCGAAGCAGCGGGCCAACCGTCTGCGCCGCCTCGACGAGATTATTGACTACTGCAAAACCCCGTACTGCCGCCGCCGCACGGTTCTGGACTATTTCGGCGACCGGCAGGAGCCGCCGCCGACTACTTTCTGCTGCGATAACTGCGACGCGCCGCCCGCTGACACGCAGGCCCGCGAGCAGCCCCGCCTGCCGTCGGTCCCGATGCCTGTGGAGGTTGACCCTGCCGACCTCCATTCGGTCCTGCACGCTCTCGATGCCATGAAGCCCGCCGTGGGCAAGACGCGCCTGAACAAGCTGCTGCGCGGGGTCGCCGCCAAAGAGGGGCGCGGCCCGGCCCCCGAAAGCCACCCGCTGTTTGGCCTGTTTCGCGGTTCCACGCAGGCGGGCGTCAACGATTTTCTGGAAGCCTTAGTGGCAGCAGGCCTGCTGCATCAGGGCGATGAAGACGCTTATTTCGTCTGCACAATCACCGCCAAAGGCCGCACGGCCTGGCAGAACGAGGCTGCCGTGGCTGTGTCCCTCCCGCGCAACCCAAGTCAGTGGAACGCCAATGACGCTGGCAGTGACGACATTCTGACCGAGCTGAAGCTGTGGCGCACGCAGCAGGCCTCCCGTGAGGCCGTGCCCCCGTACTGCGTGTTCAGCGACAAGACGCTGATGGAGATTGCCCGTCACCGCCCGCAGTCTGAAGATGACCTGCTGGCCGTCAGCGGCGTCGGGCCGGGCAAGCTGGACAAGTACGGGGCGCTGGTGCTGAAGATTACGGAGGAGTAAGAGGCCCCCTAGCCCCCAATAATGGGGGAACCAGATTAAGAGGGGAACCGGACAGTGAAAACTAAGCCCTGCATTCTTCTGGCTCCCCCATTATTGGGGGCGGGGGGGGGCTGAGCCTCGGGTTTTAATCCGTGGCAGGCCATAAAGACGAGGAGTAAAACCCCCTCGTCCTGCTTACGCCCTCGTTCCTGTGGCCGCTCCGTTTCTCCGGCACACGCAAGACACAACCATGAATAAAACATACGCTGCATTCGTGCTGACCCTGTCCGCTTGCAGCCTGCCCTTCGCCCTCACCGGCTGCGGTGGCGGGGGAGGCGGTAGCAGCACGCCCGCGCCTGTCGCCGCATCGTTTACGCCCAACTATGTCGCCTCCGTTACGCCTTACCACTGGCCTGCGCTGCCGGTGCGCGTCTATTTTGCCAACGATTTGACTGTCACACCCAAAGGCGGCGCGGCGACTCGGCTGAACGCGCTGTTTCGGACTGGTTTTGACCGCTGGCCTGCCGCCACAAATGGCGTCGTTTCCTATCAGGTCGTCACCGACCCGGCGCAGGCGCAGATTACGGTCTCCACCGTCACCGTGCCGGACCCGGCGGGGCAGGCGGAAACTGGCCTCACCACGGTCGCTCACACCGGCTCCGTGCTGACTGCCGCGACGGTGCAGATTTATGTCTGGCCCGACATCACAACCACAGAGCTGACACAGGGGCAGGTCGCCACGGCCACGCACGAGTTCGGCCACGCCCTCGGCATCGGCGGCCATAGCCCCGTGTCCACCGATGAAATGTATGCCCTCCATGCCCCTGACCAGGACGTTCTGCTGTCCCCCCGCGATGTGAACACGATCAAAACGATCTATCCGAGCTTATTTTAACAGGCCCTGATGGGACGGGTCCACGAAGGGGCGGGATTGGACAATATACACCGTATCCCCTAAATAAGCCCATTCAATATCCTGGTCGCGCCCGCCAAAGACGCCTTTAATGGCAAGCGCGGCGCGGGACAGGCGGCGCACCACGTCATCGGTCAGCACACTGCGGGGGCCGACAAGCGCGGTCTCTTTGACCCCGCCGTTCGCATCAAACTCCAGCAGGCTGTCTTCGCCGGAGCGGGTCAGCACCCGAACGGCATTGGACGCCGGGCGGTACAAAAGCTGCTCGGCCACTTTCACCCCGTCCACCACTTTGATTCCCAGCCCGCGCTTGGCGCTGATGTAGACTGCGCCCTTGTTGGCCGGGTTGTATGGATCGGTCGTAATCAGCACGCCCGCGCTTTCGGCGTTGATGCCTGTCTGTATCAAGACGGCCATGTAAACTTTGCGGTGGTCGATGCCTGCCCGCGTTCGGGCATCAAATGCCTCTAAATTCCAGACCGAGGCCCAGACAGTTTTGATTGATTCGAGGAGCGCCGCCTCGCCCCGGACATTGGGAACGGTCGTGTACAGCCCCGCGCCCACAAAGTCCGGCAGGTCCTCGGCATTGGTAGAGGAGCGCACGAACAGGCCTTGCCCGGCGTAGTCCGCCCGGACACGCGACAGCACGGCAGCTTGCAGGGGGGCGCTGAGATGGCCTGCCTGCATCTGTGCCCGCAGCGCCGTCAGCGTCGTGCGGCGGTAGGCGGTGTCGCGGGGCACACGCGGGTCGCGCAGCAGGGTATCAATGGCAGGCCCGACTTTGTTTTCGTCGAGAAACTGCTGATAGGCGGCAAACGGCAGTGTGAAGCCGGGCGGGACCGACAGGCCGGGAAGGGCGGCGTGCGCGACCTCGCCGAGATTGGCGGACTTGGCCCCGTAAGCGGTCACATCGGCGGCCCGCTGCTCCGACAGGGAGGCCAACGCCGTGCGGGACAGGTCGGCGCGAGGTGTCCGGCGCGTTTGACGCGCCGCCGCCAGCGCGTTTTTCGCCTTGATCTGCGCGGGCGTGGCCGCCGCAAGTGTGTATTTGTCCGCCTGCGTCTCAAAGACGACCCACTGCCCGTTGAGTTTGGCGAAGCGCCGGGCGGCGTCACGGATAAACGCATCCGGCAGGCCGAGCGACCGGGCGCGTAAATGGATATGCGACAGCGGCGTTGACGGGCGGGTGGTAATCAGCCCCGACAGAGGCGGCAGGGTCACCGGCGCACCGTCGCAGACCAGAATGTCCTCGGGGTTCAGCACAGCGTCGCCCGAGATATGGGGCAGGATACGAAGCCGCCCGATGGCCCGCGCCAAGCTGAGCGGCTGATAATCGGGTGAAACCGGGATGTCACGCGGCAGCAGCCGGGGCAAGCCCTCTGAGAGTTCTTCCTGCCGCAGCGAGTTCGGCTTGAACTTCAGGGGCGCGAAGAACGTCGCTTGCAGGAGCCGGTCCGTGTCGGCAATCTGCGTGCCGCCGACGGGGTCGCCCTCCCAGAACTCAAATGTCCACTGCTTCACCGGCGTTTGATAGGCCACCGTGCCCATCAGAAACCGCCGGTCGGCTTTCAGATAATTGTTGTCAAAGAATGTTTGCCCCGTGTCCAGTGACAGGTACGTGGCGTTGACAAACTCGCGGTGAAACTGGAACCGTTTGGAGTTGACATAATAGACGCGGTTATGGTCCTGTCGGTCAATCACAAACAGCAGGTGCGGAAGCCGGTAGGGGGTGAGCGTCACTCGCGCCAGCCGGTCAAAGTCCCCCCGCGATTTCAGCGCGGGCAGCGAGTTCGGCAGCAACGGAGCCGGGGCACAGTGGCCGGCACAGATCGGCAGCAGAAGGCACAACAGCAACAAAATAGGCTTCATGCCTCCTTGTTCCGCGCTTCTGCCCGTCTTTCCTGCCTTTGGCTCCTATGCCGGGTACAGTAAGCCATGACCCTCACCGATTACAAACACATTGTCCTGCTGACCGGCGCGGGCGTGTCCGTCGCCTCTGGCCTGCCGACCTACCGGGGGCCGGGTGGGCTGTGGGAGCAGGACGACCTCGCGGCACTCGTGGATGCCCGGAACCTGCCCGGCAGCCTGCCCGGCCTGTGGCGGCTGTATAGCGAGCGCCGCCGCCATGCCCTCGCCTCCGGCCCGAACCCCGCGCACTTCGCCATTGCCGACTTCCAGCGTGCCCGGCCCGATGCCGTGACCTTGTTCACGCAGAACGTCGACGGCCTGCACGCCCGCGCCGGCAGCCCGGAGACGATAGAGTTGCACGGCTCGGCATTTCGCACCCGCTGCACCAACCCGCGCTGCGACCTGCCGCCGTTTGCCGACACGCGCTCCTACGACGCCGTGCCCGAATGCCCGACCTGTGGCCACGGCCTGCGCCCCGATGTCGTTCTGTTTGGCGAGAACCTGCCCGAAGCCGCCCTGCGCCGCGCCAATTCCGCTCTCGCCGCCTGCGATTTGTTCCTGGCCGTCGGCACCTCCGGGACCGTCTGGCCCGCCGCCGCGTTTGTGGGGCTGGCCGCGCAGGCGGGGGCAAAAACGGTGCTGGTCAATTTAGACGAAGGCGAGGGGGCCGGAGAGTTTGATGAGGTGATTTTAGGCCGTGCCGAAGAAGTCCTGCCGCGTTTGCTGGCAGTGAAAACGCGGTAAACTTGTCAGCAGTGTAACTATACACCGGGCCGCTACGTGCGGCGCACCCGAAGCCATTCGGGAACACCCATGACAGAGACAGAAGCCCAGGCGATTTATTGCCTGCTTGGCGCTATTGACCTCGAAGACGGACGGCCTGATATTTCAGGTGTCATTGACTTTATTCTGGACATTTATCGAAAGCCGACCCCAACTCGACAAGAGTTACAACACGCCGCCGAACTTTGTTTGCAGCAAAATTGGCTCCAAATCTTGTCGGAGGAGGATTGCGAGGCAGAACTCCTGCGCTGGGAAAAGGAGCCGCATCAGAACTATAGTGAATGCCCACGCCGTGCCGGGTGCGCTGACTTTACCTCGGCGGGCTGGAAGGCTTATGTCAGGTTGGCAAAAAGATTGGGCAAATCTTCTCCGCAAGAAGATTGCCGAAAAAGCGGGCAATATCTATGGCGCACACCAGGCTGTGTCAGCCTAATTTATATGTCGAGGCAACTGCTTTTGGACGACTTGGCCGAAGTGCTATCGGGCAAAAACAGTCTTGTCTCTGACGGCTTCTTAACGCAACACACGATTACAAACACAGTCGGGCCTTATCCGATTGGCTCCTGGTGGGTAAAGCGCCGCTATCTCGCTCCTTATGGCTACCGCGTTGACATCTCGTTTACGCCTGCGGGTCCGTACTCTGAATACGGGCTTCGCCGTGGCCCCGAGTGATGACTGCAACTGTCTCGCGGTGATCCTTTTCCTCGCCGTCACTGAAAGAGTCCAGCAGAGTATCCCAGGCGGCAAGGGTGGAGGTGTCCCAGAGCGGCGTCGTCTGCGCCTCGCGCTCGGCAAGCTGACGCAGCAGGCCGGACGTGTCCTGCCCCTGCCGGGCTGCTTTACGGGCCAGCGTGTCCGCCACATCAGCAGGCAAACTAATAGTGAACGTGGTAAGTGCCATACGAAGATTATAGCCGATTTTGCCGGAATTATTTCACGGTGCGGCCCAGAGGGGTGGGGGCGGGGTGCGGTTCTGCTCTAAGACCACGGTGGTTCCAGTGGGGCCGGTGAGGAGCCAGAGGCGGTCGGTGGTTTGCAGCATCAGCTTGAGGCCGTGGCCGAGCGTACCGGCGGTGGTGAAGCCTCGGGACAGAGTGGCGCGGGGCAGGTTTTCCATCGTGATACCCTGCCCGGTGTCTTCTACCCAGACCTGCACCAAGCCCGCGTCGGTATCAAGGGCGACGTGAACCGTGCCCGCGCCGGCGTGGACGACGGCGTTCATGCCTGCTTCATTGACGGCGGTGATGAGATCGGCGATACGCTCCGGGGAGAACTGCGCGGCTTCGGCGGC
This sequence comes from Capsulimonadaceae bacterium, assembly GCA_965277455.1. Lineage (GTDB taxonomy): Bacteria > Armatimonadota > Armatimonadia > Armatimonadales > Capsulimonadaceae > JANXMY01. The sequence continues at coordinate 373,354 of OZ255823.1, forward strand.
TTCGGTGGCGCGGCGGCGCAGGTCCGACAGGCCCGTGCCTGCGTCCAAGTATAGCGGCGTGCCCTGTAAAGAGCCATGACGGGCGGGCAGGTCATCAGTGGTGTCGCAGAGGTGCAGCTTGCCTTCGGTGACGCTTGCCAGAACGTCCCGCAGGAAGCCGCGCTGCCAGCCCGCCAGCCGGTGCAGGGCGGCATTGGCCTCCGCCAGCTCCCCGGTGCGAGCGGCGACCCGTGCCTCCAGACTGTCCTGCGCGGCTTGCAAAGCGGCGGCCTGCCGCCGGGCGACCTGCGCGAGAAACACAGACCCCGAAAGCAGGGCCGCTAGACACAGACCCCCAAGCAGGGCCGCTTTCGGAAGCGCATCCTGAATTGCGGTCAGCGTGGGCAGGGGCATCCCGGCATCCTGCGCTTCCAGGCGTCGCAGAGCGGCAAGCTGCGCCCCCTGCTCGACAGCCAGCGCCTGCCACAGACACAGCGCGGCGGCGGACGCACCGACCCCCACAAACAGCGGCAGCCAGCGCCGCCCCGTCCGGCCTGCCAGCTTCTCATCCCGCCAGGCCAGCAAAACCAGCCCTGTGCCCAGCACCAGAAAGCCGGAGGCCGTGTGAACCGCCATGCGCGTGAGCTGGCCCCAGGTATACGAGCGAACGATGCCGGTGAAATATCCTGACAGCGCAATCAAGCCCAGCGTGAAGACGAGCGAACCTGCCAGCGCCATCAGCGTGGGCCGTCCTCCCAGACGCCGCACCGACCCGGCGGCCAGCGGCAGCGCGGTCAGCGCGAAGCAAAGGGCTGTGGAAAATGACATGCGTCCCGGATGGGTGACGCTCGCCCGCGTATAGCTGTGCATCAATAACTGGTCAATACCGAAATCTGCCTGAAACGCATACTCGGCCAGCGTCAGCAGCCCGAGCAGCCCCGCAAGCAGCGCGGACACGAGCGCGACGGCGCGGGCAGGCCGGGCGGCAGGCAGCGCGGAGGCGGTGAGGCTGAGGCCGCACAGAAGGAAGCCAAGCGACGTGTTGTAGGCCATCGCCACGAACGCCGGGACGATGTGCAGCAGCGTCTCATTGTGCGTGTACCAGCCGACCAGAACGGTCAGCCCGAGCAGTGCTGACAGCACGCCCGCCGTCAGCGCCGGTGTAGCCCGATTTGGCGTCGTACCTGCCCGTGTTGCCGCTGTTGCAAAAGACGTATTCATCCCCGTAGTTTTACCATATTCGGCGCTCAATTTGGAATCTTATTTGGAACCTAATCCGCTGCACGGCCATTGGAACTTGTATGAACCCCGCCTCTACCAAAAACTCGCATTGCGGCTACTGCGGCGCGGCATTCGCGCCGGAGCAAGCCTGGCCGCGCCGCTGCTTAGCCTGCGAAAATGTCACCTACCGGAACCCGCTGCCGGTGTCGGTCGTGCTGCTGCCCATCGGCACGGACGGCCTACTGCTGGTGCGGCGGACGCAGGAGCCGCAGGCGGGGCATCTGTCCCTGCCGGGCGGCTACATGGAACTGGGCGAAAGCTGGCGACAGGCCGGGGCACGCGAAGTGGAGGAAGAAACGGGGATTGTGATTGACCCCGCTGGCATTACGCTCTTTGATGTCCACAGCGCCCCCGATGACACGGTGCTGGTCTTTGGCCTGGCCGCTCCGGCTGCCGAGGGCACACTGCCGCCGTTCCGGGCGTCCAATGAAACCTCCGAAATGGTGATTGCACGCGGCCCGCAGCCGCTGGCATTCTCGACGCACACCGAGACCGCCGCCCGCTTCTGGCAGGAGAAAAAGCAGGAGGAAAACGATGACGCTTCCAAAACTTGACGACACAGGGATTATCACGGCTTGCGCTCAGTGCGGGCAAAAGAACCGGCTGCCGTATGCGAAGCTCACCGACCCGGCCACCTGCGGGCAGTGCCACGCCGCGCTGACTCTGCCCGCAGTGCCGCTGGATGTGGCGTCGGCGGCGCAGTGGGACGCGCTTTCTGCGTCGCCCCTGCCGGTGGTGGTGGACTTCTGGGCACCCTGGTGCGGCCCGTGCCGGACGGTCGCGCCCGAGGTCGCCAAAGTCGCGCAGTCGAGCGCAGGCCGCTGGCTGGTGGTCAAAATCAACACCGAAGCTCTGCCCGCGCTTGGCGCACGCTTTGGCATTCAGTCCATTCCGACAATGGCCGCGTTTCGCGGCGGCAAAGAGGCAGCCCGGACGTCCGGCGCACGCCCCGCCCCGGCGATAGAAGCCTGGGTGCGGCAGGCGGTGGGTTGAATGAACTGCGTGAGAGCGAACGAGGGGTTAAAACCCCTCGGCACAAGAAACAGTGTTTCCCCAAAAATATACCTGTTTTTGCCCCGTCTTCTCCTGCCGCGCCCCCGTTGACCCGAAGATAAAAGTGTCTTTTACTGTCACTTCCAGCGTCCCTGCGGACGCTGCTTATATATCTTCGGGAGAACGACTTGCACTACCCCCTTCCCGTCTGTGCGGTTTTGATACTGGCCGCCCTCAGCCCCGTGTCCGCCGCGCCTGCCCCCGCGCCCCTGCCCGCATCCCGGCTGTCTGCTCATGCGACAAGCAGCCCCGTGGGCGCACAGGTGCGCCTGACCTGGCCGCCGGTGCTTCAGGCAAGTTCCTATACGATTTACCGGGATGGCCTCCCAGTGCTGCATCAGGCGGGGCTGACGGCCACAGATTACGGCGTTTTGAGCGGCGAAACCCACACCTACCGCCTGGCCGCCTCGGGGCCGCGCAGTGCCGGTCTGCCTGGGGCACCGGTGACGGTGCAGGTTCCGGCAGGTCTGCCGGATGTCGTGTATGCGGATAGCCTCAGCAACGGCTGGGCAGCCTGGGGCTGGGCGGATTTGGATTTAAATTGTGCTGCCCCGGTGCGGTCCGGGCGGGCGATTCGGGTTACCCTTGGCGCGTGGCAGGCGCTGTATCTGCACCATGCGGACACCGACACGCGGCGCTGGGCCGCGCTAACGTTCTGGATACATGGCGGGGCAGCGGGCGGCCAAAATCTCAGTGTCCGCGCTCTGCGGGCGGGTATGCCGCAGGCTGCCGTGGTGCTGACGCCGCCCGCTGCCGGGCAGTGGCAGCAGGTGACACTTCCGCTGGCCGCGCTCGGGGTGGGGCGGGTCTCGGACTTTGACGGCCTGTGGATTGGCGATGCCTCGGGGCAGGCGCAGCCTGCGTTTTATCTGGACGAGATCGCCCTGACGCCTGCCCCCGCGCCGCCCGCCGCGCCGGTGGGACTGAGCGGTGTGCCCGGCTGGAAAAGCGGCCCGGACTGCCCGGACATGGCGATGCCGCAGATTGCGCTGACGTGGAATGCCGTTCCCGGAGCAGCGTCGTATGACGCTTATCGAAACGGCGTGAAGTTCCAGAGCGGCATCCGGGGCACAGCTTGGACCGATGGCGATGTGGCCTGCGGGCAGACTTATCTCTACGCTGTCTCTGCGGAGAACGACGGCGGCGAGGGGGCGCAGTCTGCCTCCGTAACCGTCGCCGCACCGACGGCTCCGATCAGCACGGCGCTGATGACCGCGCCGATGAACCTGACCGTGGCCGGGCTGTGGCGCGGCGCGGCATCCGATGTGCTGGCCTGGACTCCCATGCCGGGAGCCGTTTCGTACACGGTGTACCAATACGACCGCGTACTGGCGTCGGGGCTGACGCAGCCGTCGTACACGCTCGCGCCGGGAGACTTTATGACCGGGCTGACGTACACCGTCACGGCGACCGATGCCAGGGGGACCGAAAGCCTGCCGTCGGCCCCGGCGTCCGCGCAGGGCGCTCTGGACCCCACCCGCGCTCCGTCCTGGATGCCGGGCGCTCCCGATGTGCCCGATACCCTGTCCGCACGGGCCGAGTGGAACGCAGGCCGCCCCCGTATTGCCCTGTGGTGGCGCGGCCATTCTTCGGATTACACCTATGCCGTCTACCGGGACGGCTTGAAGATTGCGGACGGTCTGTGGGGCCTGAACTATTTTGACACGAGCGTGCGCCCTGGCGAGCGGCATTCGTACAGCGTCAGCGGGGTCAATGTGCCCTGGGTCGCTGAGGCCGAAAGCGCAGCGTTTGGCCCGATCACTTTGTCCGCGCCGTCCGGCGCTCCTGCGGCTTCCGATGCGCCGGTGCAGATTACCGATGTTCAAATCAACGATGACAGCGCCGTGGTGTCGTTTGCGCCTGTGCCGGGGGCCGTGGATTACCGCGTGTTTGATGTCACGCACCCGAACTCCGTCAAATACAGCGGCGGGGGTCTGAGCATCGAAATGAACGGGCTGGACCCCGCTCGCGGCGCGGACCTGGTGGTGGAAGCCGTGGACAAAATGGGGCCGTTTCAGCGCATGGACGGCAGCCTCGGGCCGGGCGCGACGCAGATGGACGGAATGCACACGGCTACCAACGGGCAGGGAGACCCGTCGAATGTGCCGAACGTGCTGGCCGCCTCCGCACCGGTTCATGTCGATTTGCGGCCCGCGACGCTCGGCGGCTCACAGGTGTTTTTTGACACGTTCCGCAATGAAGCGCCGCTGACGGCACATCCCCTGCCCGCCGCGCAGGGCGGCGAGTTTTACGGCATTCCTGGCGAGTTCGCCGAAAGCGGCAACGCCAAATGGACGGTGCGCGAGTACGGGGCCGATTTACAAAACAGCCGCGTGTTCTTTATGAACAATCATTTTATGGACACGCTGTATGACGGCGGCACGCCCGGCTTCAACGACCCGATGCACAACAGCAATGCGTCGCTGGTAATGATGCCGAATGCGACTGCCGACATCTCGGGGGGCCGCGTCCTGCACGTCACCTTTGAGGTGGATGCCCACATGGACAGCCGCCGCTGGTGCGATGTGCAGATCGCCGCCGCCGGGGATTTATTAACCCGGCCCGGCAAAGTCACTCCCGGCGACCGCCCTTTGCAGCCTGCCACTACGTCAGGCGAGTCCCTGCGCTGGGAGATCAAAGGCGACCTGCATCAGCTCATGGTGTTCCATAACACAGGCACGCCCGAGGCCCCCGTAATGCAGGAACAAGACCTCATCAATATCGACTGGGCCACCGGAGCCACCGACCGCTTCGGCCCTGCCGCCCGGATGCGCTGGGACAATGTGCCGCTGGCGAACGGCACGACGCAGGATTTGGACAAGCGGCATACGTTTGACCTGTACGTGTCGCAGACGCACTGCCGGATTTTGGAAAGCGGCGTGGTGATTAAAGACACGGACTTTGCCGCGCCCCTGCCGTTTACGCTCTGTCAGGTCTACTGGGTGCATCAGCTTTACCATACATCCAATGACCGCGCCGAGCTGATCGATTACAGCCCGTCGGACACGTACTGGATGAACTATCGCCCGTGGAGCGACGAGCGGCATTGGGACAACATGGGCTTTAGCGTGCTGCCCGCCTTCCCGGCACTGCCGTAACTGATGATCGCGCCCTTCGTTCTTGTTCGAAATCCGGCCCCCTCTCCTTGCTGAAGGAGAGGGCTGGGGTGAGGTTCCTCTCCGCAGAAATCGCCACGGGTTGAAACCCGAGGCTGTCAAAGGCCCACCGTGCCGGGCACGTCAGACCGGACGACGGCGATGGGCTTTCCCGGTCTTGTGTCCTCTGGACATTGGGCACTTTCCAGCCTCGGGTTTCAACCCGTGGCGATTTCTGCGAGAGCGATGCTATTTGCGTGGTATACTGTGCCTGCCCCTTGATTTCCAAGATAACTTCAGACTATGACACTTCGACTGCTCGGCTTACAAATTGCCAACGGCTTTTCCCCGGAGGCCCGCGTCTTCGCGGGGCTGCTGGCGCAGACGGACCCGGCGGCGGTGACGGCACGGGTGCTGCACCACACTTTTGCAGGCGACGTGCTAAGCCTGCCTGCGTTTCAGGCGGCCTCCGGCGCGGAGGTGCAGGCGCTGGATTTTGGCTGGCGCTCTACCGCCGCGAACCGCTCGCTGCGGCACAAGTCGCTGGCCCGCCTCCGCTTTCTGGCGGCTCTGCCCCGCGCTCTGGCGCTGGCCCGCCGGTTTCAGCCGGACGTCATTTATTCCTGTCAGCAGCTCTGGGACTGTCAGGCGGCCACCTATATCGCCCGCCGCCTGCGGGTCCCGCAGATCATTCACCTGCATTATGTGGTCGGCCCCTGGCTGCACAAGCCCGTGCTGCACCGGCTGCATACGTGCGCCGAAGTCCTTACCGTCAGCGACTTCATCCGCGAAGAAGCCCTGCGGCATGGCACGCCCCCGGAGCGCGTGGTCACCCTCCGCAATGCCATGACCGTGCCTGACCCGGCGGACCCGAGCGTGCGCGGCGCGGTGCGGCGGGAGCTGGGCATCGCGCCCGAGGCCCCGCTGCTCGGCATTGTGGCGCGTCTGGACCCCGGCAAAGGGCAGTCGGACACCCTTCAGGCGTTTGCCCGCGCCCGCGCAGGCTTCCCGCAAGCGCGTCTGCTGGTGGTCGGCGACGAAACCCCGTGGCATCCCGGCTATGCCGAGGCGCTGAAGGGGGAAGCGCAGGCGCTCGGTCTGGAGGGCAGCGTTTTGTTTCTGGGCCGCCGCGCCGATGTGCCGCGCCTGCTGGCCGCGCTGGATATTTTTATTCACCCGAGTCGGCAGGAACCGTTCGGGCTTTCCCTGCTGGAAGCCTCGGCGGCGGGCGTGCCGGTGGTTGCCTATGCGGAGGGCGGGGCGCTGGAAGTGGTCGTCGACGGCAGGACGGGCCTGCTGTCCGCGCCGGGGTCCGTGCCGGGCCTGAGCGACTCCCTGTGCCGCCTGCTGGCCGACCCGGCCTGGGCCGCCGCGCTGGGGCAGGCGGGGCGGGAGCGCGTCCGAACGCAGTTCAGGCCGGAAGCCGCCGGTCCGCTTTTTGAGGCCGCCGTGAGGCAGGCGGTTTCTCCCCGACGAGGTCTTTAAGATGTCTGATACGCCGCAAGTCTCGACAATTATTCCCACACACAACCGCGCCGATTTGCTGCCCGCCGCCATCGAGTCCGTGCTGGCAGCCGGCAGCGTTTCGCAGGAAGTCATTGTCGTCGATGACAGCTCCACCGACGATACCGCCGCCGTCGCCGCCCGCTACCCCGTGCGCTACCTGCGCGTGCAGTGCGGCAAACCTTCGGGAACGCGCAACGCGGGCATCCGGGAGGCGCGGGGCAAGTATCTTGCGTTTCTGGATGATGACGACGTCCGCCTGCCGGGAGCACTGGCTGCGCTGCTGGCCCCGCTGGAAGCTGATTCAAGCCTCGGGTACTCGTATGGACAGACAGTGCCGGTGAGTATGGACCTGATCCCGCTTCTGCCGCCCTATCCGCCGCTGCCGCTGGCGGAAGGGCATCCGGTGGCTGAGTTTCTGGAAACCATTTTCAGTCTGGATGCCGTTTTGATTCGCCGGACCGCGCTGGACGAAGTTGGACTGCTCGACGAATCGCTGTACGGGGCGGAGGACGTAGACCTGGCTCTGCGCCTTGCCCGCCGCTATCCCTGCGCCGCCGTGTCCCGGCCTCTGGCGCAGACCCGCCTGCATCCTTCATATTCCAACACCGTGGCACGAATTAAGGAGCGGCGGGCAGATCAGGCGCGGGTGATGGCGCATCATCTGGGCATTCGGGACGCGCACCGGCCCGGACTCATGCAGCGTCAGCGGCTCCTTTTGAAGACCTCCGGCTGGTATTTTCATTTGTTCCTGACCCGCGCTCAAGAGGCGGCGGCGCGGGGCGACCGCGCTGATGTTCGCACCGCGCTTCGGTATGCCTGGAAAACTTCCCCCCTGCACGCCGCGAAAAGTCCGGTCTTCTGGAAGATGCTCAAATAATCTCTTCAAACAAGCCGTTCAAATAGACACCTGCTGATTTCGACGCCCCCTGCCGACAATTCCCCTGACAATTCATGTATAATAGCGGGCAATGGACACCCGAACTTACCTGCGTCAGATGACGGCGCTTCTCGAAGCATTGCCGGAAGCCGACATTGCGGTCGCCGCTGACCTGCTCTGGGACAACTATGCCGGAGGCCGCCGGGCCGTGTTTTGCGGCAACGGCGGCTCGGCTTCCACGGCGAGCCACTTGCCCGCCGACTTTCAGAAAAGTATGTTTCTGCACGCGGGCCGCCCCTGGGAATGTTTGTCGCTGACCGATTCGGTCCCGCTGCTGACGGCGTGGGGCAACGACACCGAGTTTGCCCAGATTTTTGCCGGACAGGCCAAAACCTGGCTGCGGCCCGGCGATTTATTGGTCGCAATCAGCGGCAGCGGCAACTCGCCGAATGTGCTGGCCGCTGTGGAAGCCGCGCACCAAATCGGCGCGGTGACGCTCGGCTGGAGCGGCTTCGGCGGCGGGGCACTGGCCGAACTCGCGCAGCACAAAGTCGTCGTGCCGTCCTACAATATGCAGATGGTGGAAGACGCGCATCTGGTCATTGGACACTTGATTTACTCAGCCATGCGCGACCGCGTGCTGGGGCAGTGACACGCAATTTATGCACCGATTTTCTCTGATTATGGACCAGCAGGTTGGCCTGAAAACGCAGGCGCTGAACTGGGAGCGGGTCGTGCGCGAAACGCCGGATGTGGACGCCGCGCTCATCCCGGTCAACTACGCGGGCGATGGCGGGCTGCTCTCGCGCCTGCCGGGGCTGCCGCCCGGCATCAAGGGGACCCTGCGGGGCGTCCGCGAAATCCGGGGCGGCTGGCAGGCCACCGGGCCGCGTGAGGCCGTGCTTTGGGCAACGTGGGCAGCCAAGTCTGTGCCGGACCTTGTCGCCGCCGCCCCGGCGTACTTTGTGATGGACATGACCCCGACGCAGATGGAGGCGATGGGGGCGCTGTATGGCTACGGCGCGGCCCGCGCCAGGCTCGGGGCGGGCTGGAAGCGGCGGGCAACACAAAAGATTTATGCGGAAGCCGCGCACTTTTTCCCGTGGAACACCTGGGTCGGCCAAAGCTTGAAAGACGATTGGGGCGTGCCCGACAGTAAAATCACACCTATTTCGCCCGGCGTCGATTTGACCCTGTTTCAGCCCGCCCCGCTTGCCGAGAGGGCAGGGGATCGCCCGGTGCGCCTGCTGTTTGTGGGCGGCGACTTTCAGCGCAAAGGCGGCGATTTGCTGCTGCGCTGGGCAAAGGAAACGCGGGTGTCTGTCCCTTGGGAGCTGCATCTGGTGACCCGCGATGCTGTGCCGCCGACGCCAGGGGTGCAGGTGTATCACGGCGTCTCCAACAACAGCCCCGAACTTATCACGCTCTACCAATCGTCGGATATATTCGTGCTGCCGACGCGGGCGGACTGCTACTCGCTGGTGGCGATGGAAGCGATGGCCTGCGGCCTGCCGGTGGTGATTTCGGCCCTCGGCGGCATCCCGGAGATTGTCACGGACGGCGAGACAGGCTTCTTAACCAAGCCGGACGACTACGACGCGCTGGCTGCGTCTCTGGACTTGCTGGTCACGGATGCCGCCCGGCGCGAGGCGATGGGCGGGGCGGCACTGTCCCGCGCCCGAGCGCACTTTGACTGCCGGGTCAACCTGGGCCGGATTTTGGATGTGATGAAGACCCCCTAGCCCGGAGCAACTGCACCCGACCCAATAATGGGGGAACCGGATAATTATAAGAGACCCCTCCTAACTTCTGGCTCCCCCATTATTGGGGGCGGGGGGGCCTCTCTGGCTCACTTAACACTTATGCAACTTGGCTTCGCCCTCGAATACTCGCTCGGACACACGACGCACGCGCAGAACCTCAAACGGGTGCTGGCTGGGCATCCCGCCGTCACGCCTACCTATGTGGACCTGCCCTATGACGGCCTCACCGGGGCGTGGACCCGCCTGCCGGGCGTCCGCTCCAACTGGTCCCTGCGGGCCTCGCTGGGGGCGTATCTGGCCCTGCGCGGGCGAGCGCGGACACTGGATGCGGGGCTGTTTCACACACAGGTCACGTCCCTGCTGTCGCCGGGGCTGATGCGGCAAATGCCGTCGGTCATCTCGCTGGACGCGACGCCCGTGCAGTACGACGCGCTGGGTGCCTTCTACGGGCACACGCCGAGCGGCAACGCCCGCATCGAGGCGCTGAAAGCCCGGATGAACCGCCGGGCGTTCAGTGCGTCCAGGCATCTGGTAGCCTGGTCGCAGTGGGCTAAAGACTCGCTCGTGGCCGATTACGGCGTTGCCCCGGACAAAATCAGCGTCATCCCGCCCGGCATTGACACCGACCTGTGGCGTGTGGCGCGGCCCGAACAAAAGAGCGGCCCGGTTAATTTGCTGTTTGTCGGCGGCGACTTCGCCCGCAAAGGCGGCGACACGCTGCTCCAAGCCTTCGAAAGCCTGCCTGCGTCGGCGAGGGCGCACCTGCACCTTGTCACCAAAACGCCGGGCGTCGGCGAGGGCCTGCCGAATGTCACGGTCTGGCGCGACGCCCTGCCGAACTCGGAAATGCTGCGGCGGCTGTTTGCGGAGGCCGATTTGTTCGTCTTCCCCACACGCGGCGACTGCCTGCCGCTGGCCGTCATGGAGGCGCTGACTGCCGGACTGCCGGTGGTGACGACCCGTGTGGGGGCACTACCCGAAGCAGTCACGCACGGTGAGACAGGGTGGATCGTCCCGCCAGATGACGCGCCCGCGCTGGCCTCGGCGCTGGCACTTTTAATTGACGACCCCGCCCTGCGCCGCCGGCTGTCGCTGAACGCCGAGGCCGCTGGAGCAGTCCGCTTCAACGCAGCCACGAATTATGGCCGCTTGATTGAAACGGTTCAGAATGTTGCTCACGGATGAAGACCCACTTATGACCAAAGCACTGCTTTTGATACCCAGTGTCCTCAGAACCGACATCGGCGACGCCGTAGCCGAAGACCGGCATCCCGTCATGGACTATTATGCCCTCGCCGATGCGCTGCAAATGCGGCACGGCATGACGGTAGACATTGCCGACCATGCCGCCGCCGATGCGGACACGCACCCTGCTGTGCGGCTCGCCCGGAAGGGTGGGGCGGACGCGGCACTGGCGATGCTGGGCTGGACCCGGCGGCGGCAGTATGACGCGATTTTTTCCAATGGCGAGAATGTCGGCATTCCGCTGGCCCTGCTGCTCGGGCTGTCCGGCGGCGGGCCGGGCCATGTGACGATTGGACACCGGCTGTCGGCGGGCAAAAAGCGGCTGTTTTTCCAGACCCTCAAAGCGCAGCGGCAGATGCGAACCATCTTTGTCTACGCGCAGGCGCAGCATGACTGGGCAACCAATACGCTGGGCATCGCGCCGGAGAAAGTGGCACTGATTCCCTTCCATGCCGATGCCCATTTTTACCGGCCCCTGCCGACCGCATCCGACCCGAACCAGATTTGCGCGGCGGGGCTGGAATGGCGTGACTATCCGACGCTGATTGAGGCGGTATCTGAAATGCCGGAGCTGTCGGTGAAGCTCGCCGCCGCCTCGCCCTGGTCCAAAGGCCGCAACGAGACCGAGGGCCGCCCCCTGCCGCCGAATGTGGATGCCCGGCGCTACGATTACGCGGGCCTGCGTCAGCTTTACGCGCAGTCGTCGTTCGTGGTCGTGCCGCTGTACGAGACGGACTTTCAGGCCGGTGTCACCACCATTCTGGAAGCGATGGCAATGGGCAAGGCCGTGATTGCCACGCGCACCACTGGCCAGACCGATGTCATTGAAGACGGCATTACCGGTCTCACGGTTGCGCCGGGCGATGTGAAAGGCTGGCGGACGGCGATTACGCGCCTGCGAACGGACGACGCCCTGCGGGAGCGTCTGGGCCGCGCCGCCCGGCAGTGGGTGGAAGAAAACGCCACGCTGGATTGCTGGGCGGCCCGTTTGGCCGAGGCCGTGGACGCGGCGGGGCGGCGGGGCGATACCTCCTCCGCGCCCTAAAGGTTAATTTTTGGTTACAATGTTCGTTCTTTGTGCCATTTTGGCATCATTCATGCATTGTAAATAACCAATGTCAATAAAGGCAGCTTCTCCCTATGAAATCTTTGACTGTTTGGCTTCTGGCCGTCATTGCCGTATTATCGCTGACCGCGAATGTGTTTCTGTACTATCGCTACTCGACGAGCCGCCCTGTCGTGACTCTGGGCAGCGAGTCGATCTCCCGCAAGCAGTTTCAGGACGTTCTGGAAAGTCAGGCCGGACAGCCTGTTCTCAGCAAGCTTGTGTTTGAAAGCCTCGTGGCGCAGGCCGCCGCGCAGGCGAATTTGACGCCGTCGCCGCAGGACATTCAGGCCCGGATTGACGCCATTCAGCGCCGTGCCCCGCAGGTGCTGACCCCCTACAGCGCGGACCCCGTGAAGATGGCGCAGTTCCGGCATGATCTCGGCACGTCTATCGCCCTGGAAAACCTGCGGATACAGGGCGTCGCCATCTCGCCCGCTGCGCTGTCCGCCTATTACGCCGCGCACAGGGCCGATTTTGCGCTTCCTGCCCAGTGGCAAACGACCACGGTGGTGGCCGACAACTCGGTGGATGCCCAGACCGCCGCCGATGCGCTGCGGCAGGGCAGCCCGCCGGACGTGCTGGCCCGTCAGCCACGCCTGCGCGTGGTGGGGGTCAGCGGCTACAACCCGAACATTCAGACGGCGGTGTCGCCCGCGACGTATCAGCAAATGAACACGTTTCTGAAGGGGGCGAAAGTGGGAGACGTCAAAATCTTCCCGGCGGGGACATATTCGGTGATCCTGCGTCTGACACAGAAATCAGCGGACATGACCCCGCCGCTGTCCAAGATTAAAGATCAGGTCGAGCGGGCGGCGCGTCTGGCGAAAGCACCCAGTCAGGACGCCGAGCTGGCAAAACTGTATCAGGCCGCGCACCCGTCATTCACCTCGGACAAATACGCGGCGTACTTTGCATCCGCCCAGCAGTATCCGGTCGGGGACACGGGCAAAAAGACCGCAAGCGCTTCTCAGTAAAAGTGAGTTAGTGTAAGCAAGCCTCCTTCTTTTTTTGACAACTCGGGTTATACTGAGTTGTATTCCTTTCGCGGACTCAGTGCCAACCGACCCGCGAACTAACTCCGCAATAGAGAGGGGGTGAATACACAATGAATATCAAAAAAGCAATCACAAGTCTTCTCAGCATCGCCGTTTTGGCAATGGTCGGCGTCGGTGCGGCCTCCGCACAGGCCGCGAATGACCAGAAGACTTTTGCGTCCGTCACTGGCGCAGGGGACTTCGATAGCAACTGCTTTACCTACACGGGAGCCAGCGGCTTCAGTATTACACCCGGTGCGACTTTTACGAGCCAGTACCTGAAAATGCCGCCCGGCCAGTTCCCCACCACATTGTCCTTCGTGGGACTGAGCAATGTGGGCGCTTTGTCCACGAACGGGATGGGGCAGTACACCCAGGCATTAACCGGAGGCAGCTTCATGCTGACGGCCAACAGCGGCACGGATTTGCTGTTGTCGGGAACCTTCGACGGCGGCAACCTGCTTGTGGCAACCACGGGAAGCGATACGTCCAGCCTGCGGAACACGCTCACTAACGTGGTTTACACGGGTGGCTCGTACTTCACGGCATCGGGCCTAAGCAATCCGGGAGCCTTTTCCTTGTCAATGACAAGCGTGCATCCTACCATCGGCATCACGGATGGGCATTTCAATGACTTCGTGGCCGGCGGCACGGGAACGTTCAGCGCAACGACTCCTGCATCGTCCGTTGTCCCGGAACCGGCGACGGTCGTTCCATTTGTCCTGGGCGGTCTGGGCCTTCTGGGCCTCGCTGTCCGCAAGTCCCGCCGGACCTCCGGCTCGGCTGTTTAGGGAACCCGTTTCCTGAAACGTCCGCCTGCGGAAGCGGCTTGCGTCGGGCGGCGGTGTTGTGTAAGCAGCCCGCCGCTCTTTTCTTTTGCTCTTTTTTTGTATCTTTATAAAAACCCGGTAACGGTTCTGCGGCGCTTTTGCCGAAAATAAAAACAGTCAACGACCCCGGCACAAAATCCTGCATATTCTCTGCTATGGCCGCAATTTTCACACAACCGAAGCCGGACACGGCGGACAGCACTCAGGTCCTTGCGGCAAAGACGCCGGGGCCGCTGCTGGACTGGCGAACGCTGCTGCCGTTCGGGCTGGCGCTGAGTCTGCTGGGCATTCTGGCCTGGCCGGTGCTGACCTTCTGGGGCTACGAATACAGCAAGCCGGAATCGTACTACGGACACGCGCCCGCGATCCCATTTATTGCTGCGCTGATGCTCTGGCACAAACGCGATGCTCTGCGAACGGTCTCAAAGAAGCCCGCGCTTCTGGCGCTGGCGGTGCTGCTGCCTGCGCTGGCGGTGCTTGTGTTTGCGATCAAAGTACGGGCCGAGGCGCTGGAGTCCACGGGGCTGCTGCTGACACTGTCGGCGGGGGTGTGGCTGGCGCTGGGGTCGCGCTTCGTGCGGGCGGCGTTTCTGCCGCTGGCGTTTCTGTGGCTGATGGCTCCGCTGCCGGGGCCGGTCTTAAACGATTCGACGCTGCGGGTGCAGATGCTGTCTACGACCCTTGCCAACAAACTGCTGCATCTGATGACGTTTGGCACGACGCTGACCGGCAACGTCATCCACATGGACAACTACTCGCTGTTCGTGGATGTGCCGTGCTCAGGCTTCAAGCTGCTGCTGGCGCTGCTGACGTTCAGCGCAGCGTTTGCATTTCTGGTGGACGGCAGCGCCGCCAAGCGCTTCGGCTTATTTCTGTTTAGCCTGCCGCTGGCCCTGCTGGTCAACTCGGTACGGATCGCGCTGATCGGCGCGGTCGGCGAGTGTATCAGCCCGGCCTCGGCCCATGTTTTCCATGACTGGAGCGGGCTGATCACGCTGGTTCTCGGATTTACGGCCCTGTTCGGGCTTGCCAAAGGATTAGGATGCCGCACATTCGCCGGATGGGCTATCTTTTAATTTTGATTATCGGCACGGCGCTGGTGACGGCAATGGCCTGGCATCCGGCCCCGCCGAAGCCTTTCGTGGGCATTGCGGGCGCGGACGTTCCGCGCACACTGGCCGGATATACGTCTGCCGGGAATGACCCCGTGCCTGCCGATGTCAAAGCCGCGCTGGCTTCGGCCAGTCTGCTGTCGCGCACTTATACGTCTGATGCCGCCAGCTCCAATGGAGAGCCGATCAATTTTGTACTCATCGGGGGCACGGATCGCTCCGCATTGCACGACCCGCGCTCCTGCCTCATCGGGGCAGGAATGCGGCTGGAAGACGATCATCTGGAAGCGCTGCCCGGCACGTCGGTGGCGGCGCGTTCCTGCCACGCCGCTGCCGACAGCGGAAGCGGCGGCTCTGACCTTCTTTATTTATACGTCGTTGACGGCAAAATTATCAATCAGGCCACCCAGATACGCGCCGCCATGCTGTGGAGCGCCCTTTTGGGACAGCAGGGGAAGCCGGTTTATTTTTTGCGCTTTGAGCGTCCCCTCAACCCGGAGGCGGGTGCAGACGCACTCGGGCACGCCCGATTACAGCAATTTGCCACGGCAATGTGGATGCGGCTGCGCCCGAAGCTGCTGGCCTCCATAGAAATTACCAGAAAGCATGGATGTTTTGAGCAAAATATACGTCGCGGATACCGCGTTTCATAACGTTTCGATGGAAGAAGCTGTCACCCGGATCGTGCAGATGGCGCAGAAGACCGAAAAGCCTCGCTACGTCTGCACCGGCAACCTGGATCACCTTGTCATGCTTGCACACGATGCCGAGTTTCGAAAAATCTATGCCGGGTCCGACCTGACGCTGGCTGACGGCAAGCCGGTCGTGCTTCTGTCGCGCCTCGCCGCCGGCCCCCGTCAGCCGCCGCTCAAACAGCGGGTGACGGGCAGTGATTTGTTCTGGGAGCTGGCGCGGGCCTCTGAGGCCACTGGCCTGCGCCTGTTCTTTCTGGGTGGCCGTCCCTGCGCCGCCGATCTAGCCCGCGATGCCGTCCTGAAGCGTTACCCTGGCGCTCAGATTTGCGGGACTCATTGCCCGTCGTTGGAGACATTTGGCACGGAAGAAACGCAGGCGGAAATCCGCGCCGCCGTTCGTGCCGCCCAGCCGGATATTCTTCTGGTCGGATTTGGCGCTCCCAAGCAGGAAAAATGGATCGCCGCGAATAAAGACTTGTTAAGCGTTCCCGTGTCTATTGGCGTCGGCGGCTCGTTTGAGATGGCGGGCGGTGTCGTGCGCCGCGCCCCGGCCTGGATGCAGGATTCGGGGCTGGAATGGGCCTACCGATTTATCCAGGAGCCGACACGTCTCTGGGACCGTTATTTTGTGCGCGACCTGCCGTTTTTTGTGAAAATGGCCGGGCGCACCGTGATGAGCCGACGCGGAAAGCAGGCTTCCCATTCGAAAGTCTCGTAAAAGCAAAAATCAGAGTGGTACACCCCAGTCTTCTCCTGCCGGTGCGGGTGGGGGGCAGGACGCCCCGCCGCCGGACCTGCCGGACATCACACTCACACCAACACCCATTCATCGAGGCCCGGTGTCGGCGGTGTATCGGGGCTGGGACCGGGTGAACCGGCGGGACGTGATCGCTAAAGTGCAGCGGGCGACGGGAGACACCGTCGCCGCTGAGCGGTTCCGCCGCGAGGCCGCCGTCATGGAGCGCCTGCGGCACCCCCATCTTGTCACGCTATACCAGTTTATTGATGGCGACCCGGCGGCGCTTGTGATGGAGTACGTGCCGGGGCGGACGCTGGCCCAGGAAGTCGATACTGACGGCTGGCTCGCTCCGACGCGGGCTGCCGGGGTGATTGAAGACGTCGCCGCCGCGCTTGACAGCGCCCATGCGGCGGGGGTTATCCACCGGGACATCAAGCCGTCCAACATCCTGCTCCCCCCACGCGGCCCAGCCAAGCTGACCGATTTCGGTGTGGCGCATATTGATGACCAGTCGGCGGACGTGCCGCCGCTCACGGTGATGGGCGACATACTGGGCACGATTGAGTACGCCAGCCCGGAGCAGGTGCATGGCAATGCCTCACCCGATGCCCGCAGTGATGTCTATTCGCTGGCCGCCGTGGCCTATTTTGCCCTGTGCGGGACGCCGCCCTTTCGCGCCGCTGACACCAGCACGCAGGCCCAGCTTTCGGTCATGCACCGGCAGGTGTTCGCCGAGCCGCCGCCGCTGCGTTTCCACCGCGAGGACCTGTCCCCGGAAGTGGAGCAGGTGGTTTTGCGCGGCCTGGCAAAATCTCCCGATGCCCGATATCCCTCGGCAGGTCAGTTCGCGGCCAGCCTCCGCGCCGCCGCCGGGTCTTCCCCGCAGAGCCTCGCTCCGGCGACGGTGTTTGTGACCCAGGGCCGCCGGGGGGCGATTGCCGGAGCGGTCGCTGTTCCCATCGTCGTGGCTCTGGCTGCCCTGGGATACTGGCTGACCGCCGGGCACTCCCCAACCGTCCCGACCCGGACAGTGTCCCCAAATACACAGGCCAGCCGTCCGGTCGTCCCGATTCCAATCCCCGTCAAACCTCTGCCGCCGCCCGCTGTGATTGTTGCGACAAAGCCTGCCGCAAAGCCTATTACGCCTCCGGTCCGCACAGCCAGCCGTCCGGCGCGGCCCAAGACTGCCCCGCCCAAACCCGCGACAGTGGTGGCCGCCGTGCCGCCGCAGAAACGGGCCAGGCCCCTGCCGCCGCGCCGTGTGGCAAAAGCGGGAGTGCCACCGCCCCGCCTGTCGGCCCCGGCGCATGGCTACCTGCGTGTGGTCGCCGACCAGAACATTATCCGTCTGACTATGACACGCGCCGGTTCCCGAACCGTGCCGGTTCAGCCGCAGTCCGTCTGGGTGGACGGCAAGCGGGCGTCCGGCGGCTGGATGGTGCTTGCGCCGGGGCGGCACACCGTCTCGTTCGTCCCCAAACCCGGCAGCGGCTTCGCCCCGAAAAAGAACGTTTTAGTCACACTCCGGCCCGGCCAGTACACGACTACGCACATTGTCCTGCCCGCCGCAGCCGTGCCTGTCCTGGCCGCCACCGCGCCCGCGCCGCCACGAAAAATAGGCTGGTACACGGTCTCCGCCTGGGTTCCGACGACGATCCCGTCCCGCGCTCTGGCGCTCTGGGTGAAAGTGGACGGCGTGCCGCTCCCCGCACTGGCACAGGGCCAGTGGGCGCAGCTTTCGGCAGGGCACCACGAAGTCATTTTTCAGCCCGTCGCCGGGCAGGGCGTCCTGCCAAAAACGTGGCAGATTGACCTTGTGGCACAGGCCCATCTGGACCAGAAAATCCCGCTTCCTGCCGCCCCGCTGCTGCCCACTCCGCCCCACCTGCGAAACCCAACGACGCAGTAGGCCTGCCGCGCATCGTTTTCGCTCCTAATCGCGTATAATAGTCTCATGGCGACTACCACCACACGCGGGCCGCAGCCCGGTCTGTCTTCTCCCACTGAGCGCACGGTCACGCAGGCGCTGGCCGCCGTGTCGTCACGCCTGCGGCTGCTGCGCTGGGTGCGCCACGCCTCACGCGGGGCGCTCGTCGGCATCGGTCTGGCACTCATCGCCGTCGCTCTGGCCCATTTTGACTGGCTTCCCGAAAGACTGCCGCTGGAAATCCTTCTGCCCGCGCTTCTTGTCGCTGGCATCGGGGCCGGAACCGTGACCGCGCTTCTTCGGCCTATCCCGCTGATGGACGCCGCCCGGCTGGCCGAGTCGCGGCTTGGCTTGAAAGAGCGGCTGTCGTCGGCACTAGAGTTTGAGCGTTCCCCCCGTGCCGCCCGCGACCCCGAAGCTGCCCTGCTCCTGCGCCTGCAAGCGGCGGACGCCGCCGCGCACGCCCGCAGCCTGAACGCCGCCGAAGCCGTGCCCTGGCGCTGGTTCTGGGAGACGAAAGTGGCGTTGGGCGGTCTGCTCCTGCTCGCGCTGACCCTCTGGCTGCCAAACCTGCCCGCGCTCGTGCCGCCGCAGCTTCGCATCGAGCGTCAGATCGTGCGAAAAACGGGGGACAATTTAGAGAAGAAAGCCGCCGTCATTCAAAAGCTGGCCGACCAGAAGCATCTGGAAGGCACCCGCAAAGCCGCCGCCGACATGAAGCGTTTGGGTCACAAGCTGGCAACGGGTAAGCTGGACAAAAAGCAGGCGATGGTGCAGATGTCCAAGCTCACCCAGCAGATGCGTCAGGCCCAGCAAAAAGCCGCGCAGGGAACGCCGGGCGCGGGCGAAAAGAGCCTCGCGCAAGCCGGGCAGCAGCTCTCGCAGTCGCTCGCCGCCGGGGCAAAAAGCGCAGGCGGGCAGGGTGCCCCGAAGCCCGGCGATCCTAAACAGGGCTTCAACGTTCCCACGAACGGCTCGAAAAGCAGCACGACCCCGTCCGCGCATCACGCCACCACGCCCGAAGTCCAGAAAGCCGCGTCGGCCATGCGTCAGAACGACACAAAGGCTCTGAGTGAACAGCTTCGTCAGCTCGCCGACAAAACCGCCTCGGGCAAGCTGTCTCCCGCCGAGCAGCAGCAGGCTGCCGCCGATTTGCAGAAGCTGTCTCAAGCCCTCAAAGACACGCCCATGCCGGAAACGCAGAAGCACACCCAGGCCGCCGCTGACGCCATGAAGCGCGGCGACAAGCAGGGGGCCGCGTCCGAAATGCGAAAAGCCGCCGACGCCGCCGAGCGCGAAGCCCGCGCCCAGGCCGATCAGCAGGCGATGCAGGACGCGCAATCTGCCGCCGAGGATGCCCAGAGTCAGATGGCCGGGGCCAGCAGCGCGGGCGATATTCAAGACGACTCCGGCCAGCCGGGCAACGGAAACGGCAAAAATCCGGGCAAGGGAAACGGACAGGGTCAAGGGGCCGGACAGGGCTTTGGCGACGGCATCGGTCAGGGGCAGCAGTCCAATGGTAAAGTCGGTAGCGGCAAAGGCAACGGCGGCTCCGGCGGCGGCGGCAAAGCGGGCGGCAAGCCGTCCGACACCGGCCAGGGCAGCAGCCCCATCAAGCACCTCGGACACACAAACGGCGATAAAGGCACGGCCAAAGTCTACTTCGGCAAGGCGCTGAACGCTGGCCCCAGCAAAACCGGTCCCACCCGTAAAGTCGGCGGCGGCCACGACCCCGGCGGGGCCGCGCCGAGCAGCGTCCCATACTACAACTACGTCGCCCCCGCCAAAAAGAGCGCGGAGACCACGATGGACAAAGAAGACATCCCGCCCGCCTACCGCAGCGATGTCCGCCGCTACTTCCAGTCCCTCGACCCGCCCGCGCCGGGTGGGGGACCTCCTAGCCCCCAATAATGGGGGAACCGGACAGTGGGGAGTATCGTTCCGATTTGTTCCAATAGGGGCGCTGCTTGCTGCGCCCTCTTATTTATCCGAAGTCTGGCTCCCGTGTTGCCGAGGGGGACAACAGGGCTGAACCCCCATGCTTTAAAAGGGCAATTCCCCGCCTTCGCGGGCATCGGAAAATACGGCGTAGGCAGAAGCCACGGGTTTTAACCCGTGGCTCTTTCTTGTGCCTCCAGCAAAGAGAGAGCCGGAGAAGATGAGCAAAATCCTCACTGTCTGGTTCCCCCATTATTGGGGGCTAGGGGGTCCTGACACGGGCTTTCTCATTGTCTCTCAGGCATCAAGCGCCGCCTGTGCCTCTTGCCGGACGCGGGGGGAGGGGTCGTAGGCGGCGAGGGCTTGGAGGACGGTGCGGGTGGCGGCGTTGGGGGGCAGGGCTTCTATGGTAGCGAGGCGGACGGATTCGCGGGGGGAGCGGGTGAGGGTGTAGAGAAGCTCGGTGGCTTCGGGGGTGCGGAGCGTGGTCAGGGCGAGTATGACGGCCCGCAGGGGATCGCCGGTGAAGTGGGGCAGGGCGTCGCTTATCAGCGCGGCGGCTTCGGGGGCCTGCGTGCGGGCGAGAGTCAGCGCGGCGAAGGCGGCGAGGTTCTGGTCGCGGTGTTTGAGGTAGGGCGCTAAGACTTCGGCAGCGTGGGGGTCTTCTAAATCGACCAGCGCCTGCATACACTCCTGCAAGACTTCCGGCTCTTCGTTCTCCGGGTGAACCAAGCGCAGGGTCAGCGGCAGGCGGGCTGAGACGCTGCCGGTGAGAGACAAAGCTCGCACCGCCGCTTTGCGCGGCTCCATCTTGACTTTCGGGTCCAAGTGGCCGGGCACATTCCCGCTGCGGTCAAACAGCAGCAGGGCGATGTCGCGGACGCAATCCAAATCCCGAAGCTGGGCCAGCGCGAGGGCGCAGTTGCCCCGCAGGTGCGCGGCGGTGTCGAAGGGAACGCCGCCGACGGCCTCAATCTGCGTGGTACGGAGGCCAATTTTGAGGGTGTCAGCGGCGGGGGAGTAGTGGAGGCGGCCCAGGGCACAGGCCAGATTGGAACGGATGTGGCAGCCGGGGTCACGGGCGAGGCCGTCTTCGCTCAAATAGGCCAGCCGTTCGGCCATAGCCGCCGTCGCCGTGTCATCGGCGTGTTCGCCCAGCGCCTCCGCTACGAGGGCGGCGACGTAATGCGACTTGTCGCTGAGCGCCTCCAGCAGAAGCGCCTGCCGGTCGGGGCCGTCCAAAGCGGCGGCCAACCGGACGGCGCTGATGCGCTCCGGGGTCTGCTTCGCCCGCAGGCGCTTTCGGATTTGCTCGGTGTCCATAGGCTTCTCGGAGACCCCTCCCGCTCGTTCCTCGCTCCCTCCCCTATTAGGGGAGGGCAAAGGTAAGGATAAGACAAGAACCGGGAAAAACAGCCCCCGCGCCTTCCGGGGGCTTCATCATAACCCTCCCCTAACAGGGGAGGGAGCGAGGAACGAGCGGGAGGGGTCCTACTGCTTCGGCAGCTCGCCGGTCTTTTCCTGCCAGGCGGCGACGAGCTTATCCTCGTAGTCGTCGGTGTCGCTGTCGGCGATCCTGCCGTTGTCTTCCAGCCATTTGAGCGTTCGGCGTGTGCCTTCGCGGAAGTTGATGGTCTGGCCGGGGTAGCGCGTGTCCCGTTTGAGCTTGGCATTGTCAAAGACGGACGGCCACTGCAAAATCTCGTAGGTGCTGCCGGACCACGACGACGCGGCTTCTTTCAGGGTGTCGGCGGGGATATGCACCGGGGCGAACGTCCCGCCGCAGACTTCGGCGACCTGCTCATGGTACTGGTTCCAGGTGAACCATTCGTCGGAAGCGATATTGTATGCTTCGCCGAGGCACTTTTCCGTGCCCATCGTGGCAATAAAGCCCGCCGCCACATCGTCCACATGGCAGGCGGCCCACAGCGAGTTGCCGTCGCCCATCACCACAATCGGCTTTTTCTTCCGCAGACGGTCCACAAACGTGCTGCCCGGCCCGAAGGCCCGGATGATGTCGCCGCCCTCGCCGTAAGAGTGCGAAGGGCGCATAATGGTCATCGGGAAACCGTTCGCCGAGGCTTCCAGTAGTAGATTTTCGCAGGCGATCTTATTCTGTCCGTAGCCGCCAATCGAGTGATACGGCTCGGTCTCCGTGGTCGGGATTTGGGCCACGGGGCCGGAATAAACGCAGACAGTGGAGCAGTGGATAAACTGCCCGCAGCGGCCTGTGAATGCCCGGATGGCCGAAGCGGTGTCGTCGGGATGGAAGGCCACCATGTCTACCACGACATCATAAGTTTTGTCCGCGAAGGTCTGCTCGAACGCCGCATAGTCCTTGCGGTCACCGGTAATCACTTCGGCGGCATTGCCTTCCGGCAGGCGGTTTTCCGACTTGCCGCGATTAAAGAGTGTGACTTCATGCCCCGAGG
Organism: Capsulimonadaceae bacterium; assembly: GCA_965277455.1. Lineage (GTDB taxonomy): Bacteria > Armatimonadota > Armatimonadia > Armatimonadales > Capsulimonadaceae > JANXMY01. The sequence continues at coordinate 395,968 of OZ255823.1, forward strand.
CCAACAACTGCCGGCTGATGCTGGTGGAAATCAGGCCGGTTCCGCCGATGAGTAAAACGTGCATTGTTTCAATTCTCCCTGCTTTTGCTGATTATACCCACAACCGAAAAACTGTGCTGTCTCTTGACTTGCCACATTTAGTGTGATATACTGTTTATACGTACTAAATGTAGGTACGGCAAATTTGCCTGCACCTGCAAACAGCGCGTAACATCTGCTTATGAAGTGCCCATTATGAAGTGCCCATACTGCGGCCATGACGACGATGCGGTTCTTGACTCCCGGCCCCTGCGCGATGGGGAGGCGATCAAACGCCGCCGGGAATGCAAGCACTGCGAGCGGCGCTTTACCACGTTTGAGACCATTGAAGAGATGCAGCTCACAGTGGTCAAGAAGCCCGACCGCGACGGCCATCAGCGCCGCGAGCCATTCGACCGCAACAAGCTCCTGCGCTCCCTGCGCGTGGCCTGCCAGAAGCGGCCTATTTCCGAAGAAACCCTGCAAGACATCTCCGACAACATCGAGCGGACATTGACCAACCGCCTGGATAAAGAAGTGCCGTCGGCAGAAATCGGCGAGCTGGTCATGGACCACCTGCGAACGCTGGATCATGTCGCCTACGTCCGGTTTGCTTCCGTGTACCGTCAGTTTGAAGACGCCACCCAGTTCCGCGACATCGTCAACCTGCTGAAAAAGCAGGGCAGTCGCCTCCGCAAAGACTAGCCTCAAAGATTAACCCCAACTACTAAAAACGATCAAAGGAAACACCATGCCCGAACGAAGCAGCGGCAAGAAAAATACAGCGCCAACTACCCTGAACCTGATGGATGACGACGAGCCGGTCAAGCCTCGCGCCGCCCGCAAGCCCGCTCCGGCCCCCGCCGCGCCTGACACTGAGCCGGGAGGGGCACTATTCGGCGGCGAAGACGTAGACCTGACCGCCAAGCATCCCGCCGACGTTCCCGTCGGCAGCTTCCCCGCGCCGTCGCAAATCGCGCAGGCCACCGAAGTTGATCCGTTCGGCGAAGAAGACCCGTTTGAGGACAGCGTCATGGCCCGAATGCTGGCAGACGAGCCTGCCCCCATCGCCAGCCCCCTGCGGGCCGCCCGCGAGGATTTCCAGGAAGCGCTCCAGACGCCCGCCGAAGCCGCGCCAATTATCGATGATATTCCGATGGATGAAGACGAGCCAGTCACAGTAGCCGAAGCCGAAACTGTTGCAGAACCCGAGCCTGCTGCCGAACCCGAGCCTGCTGCCGAACCCGAGCCGGTGGCCGAAGCCAAGATGAGCGAAGATGCGCCTGACTTGGATTCCTTCGCTGACCTCGTGGCCGCGCCCGAAATCGAGCAGGTCATGGAGCCGCCCGTCGATGAGATCGTGGCTGACGCTGCTGACGAAGATGCGCCTGCCCTTGTCATGGAAGCCGTGGAAGAACCTGCCCCCGAGCAGTTCATGGAGGTTCTGGAAGAACCCGCTGCTGAAGTCGCCCCCGAGCCTGATGCCGAAGCCGGGCTGCTCTTCGAACCCGTCGCCGAGCTTATCGTGGAAGCATCCATCGAACCTGCCGCTGCCCTGGAAACCCCGTCTGCCAGAACAACCGAGGCCGTTCGCCATCGCCTGCCCGATGAGCGGGACAGCGTGACGCACAAATTCAGCGTCGGCGGCCAGGAAGGCTACCTGACCGTGGGGCTGTACCCGGACACGCGGCAGCCGGCTGAAATCTTCGTTCGGATGTCTAAAGAAGGCTCCGCCACATCGGGGTTGATGGATGGTTTCGCCACGGCCATTTCAGTGGCCCTGCAATACGGCGTCCCGCTGCAAACGCTGGTGGAGAAGTTTATCCACTCCCGCTTTGAGCCGTCGGGCCTCACTGGCAGCAAAGAAATCCCGGTCGCAAGCTCGGTCATCGACTACATCTTCCAGTATCTAGCCCTGCGCTTCCTGATCGCTGCCCGGGCAGTGGATGAAGTCTCCCCGGCGCACGCTGCTCACGACAGCATAGTGAGCAATGGCAGCGGGCACAGCAACGGCACGGGGGAATTGTCGCTCCTCTAGCCCTGAGCGTCGGTGCGACAAATCGCCCTTCTACTCTGGCTCCCTGTCCTTCAGCAAGGAGAGGACAGGGGTGAGGTTTCCTTACGCCTACTTTTCCGCCAGTGCTTCCCATTCCTCGTGCCGGGCGTTTGCCATCGTGGTGTTGAACTGCGGATAGAAGGTGTCGTATTTGCCTTCGCGCTCGGCGAACCGCTGCATTTTGACGCGCTCTACCAGAATTTCGGCGGCGTCGGGCTGGGTTTCCAACAACGTCATCGTTTCGGAAACGTAGTCGGCGAGCGGCATGGCATTCGGGTCTTCGGACTGGCGCTCCCCCATGAGTGCAGTCTGGACATAGGGCGGGACCAGCTCAATCACTTGAACCGGGGTGTCTTTGAGCTGGAAGCGCAGGGACTGGGTGTAGGAATGGATGGCGGCTTTGGTGGCGCAGTATGTCGGCGTCATAAACAGCGGTACATAGGCGAGGCCGGAAGTGACGGTCAGGATGGCCGACGCGGACTGCTTGACGAGAGTGGGAAGCAGAGCTTCGGTCAGGCGAATGGGGCCAAGCAGGTTGGTGGCAACGGTGGCTTCGGCGACTTCGAGCGCGGCTTCCGGGTTTTGCAGGTACTCGTTCTGCATGATGCCCGCCATGTGGATGACGACGTTCAGCGCGGGGTACTTCTCGGTCAGCACGGCGGCAAACGCTTTGATGCTGCCCGCATCGCCGATGTCCAGGCGCAGCGACTCGATGCCGGGGTTAGCCCCGGTCACTTCGTCCAGTGTCTTCTGGGTGCGCCCGGCCACGATGACTTTGTTGCCGCGCTTGTGGAACGCTTCGGCCATCGCACGGCCGATGCCGGAGTTGCCGCCGGTCATTAAAATAGTGTTGCCTGTTATATTCATAGTGTGTCTCCTTGTTTCTTGTCTGTTGAGTTTGTGGTGAGGCCGCGCCGGACGATGGCCCAGACGTCGTCAAAATAGGTATCAATATCAAGCTCTGACCGGGTCCAGTCGGCAGCGTGGGCGGGGTGGTGGAAGTGGGCCATTGCCAGCAGAACGCCGCGTGCCGCCGCTTCCGCATCGAGGGCGTCAAACTCGCCGCGTGCGATGCCTTCGCGGACGATGGCTGTCACCAGGGCGAGCAAATGGGCGACGTGCTGCTCGGTGACGGTGCGGGCGTCGGCAGCGAGGACGCAGTAAGCGGCGAAAAACTCCGGGTCGTCGCGCAGGCGTTGGCGCTTTATTAAAGACAGCTCCCGCAGCCAGCGGCCCAGACGCTCGGGAGCGGGGCCGTCTTCGGCGGCAATCGCTTTCAGCGGCCCGTCTATTCCCGCAAGCCACCGCTCCACAACAGCATCGCGCAGCGCGGCTTTGTCGGCAAAGTGCCGGTACACGCTGCCGTGGCTGACCTTCAGCGCCCGCGCCACATCCAGCACCGTCGCCTTGCCCGGCCCGTAGCGGCGCAGGACGTCTTCAGCGGCATCCAGTATCTTATCGCGTGTCAGCGTTTCGCTCATAATGAGACTATACCCGAACAAATGACAAATTATAACATTTGTCAGTAATGAGCCAAAAAACTGCCCCGGCTGCTGTCAGCAGCCGGGGCAGTTTTGTCAGACGGGCGCAACGTCAAAGACCTGAATGCGGCTGCACAGAGGGCCGCACTCGGCGATCAAGCGCTGATGGCTCGGGTGAATGTCGTAGGCATCATGGGCAGCGATGTCTACAAAATCAATCAAAAGCGCTACGGCGTAGGTCTTTTCCACCGCCGGGCTGTCTGTCCCTGCCGGAGTGCCGACGACAAGGCGCAGGATGCCGGGGATTTCCGGCAGATAGGTCTGGCAGGCGTGAATGATTGTCTGCGTGTCGTCCGGCGGACCGCCGTCGCGGAGCCAGAAGTAAACGGAGTGGTGCAGTGTGTCTGGTGTCATGATAAATCTCCTAAAGCTTTCCTGAAAATCTCTTAAACCGGCGTCCAAACCCCGATCTGGTTGAATATCCCGAACCAATCTTCCAGATGCCAGGTGTGCGTAATTCTGCCGTCCTGGATAGAGTGAAACTCAGAGATCGCCACCAGATCGCCATGTCGACAGAACCCTGGCCCGACCGGGACCCGGAGCTGCTGATTGATCTGATTTACGGCCCCATTTACTACCGCCTGCTGGTGGGTCACCAGCCGCTGGATACGTGTTTCGGGGACGCGCTGGTGGACAGCGTCTTGAGTTTCAGCGCGGAGCGGGGCGGGGGCCGAACGACTGTTTGAGAGTGCGAAGCTCACGCTTCATGCGCGTTGATTCAAGCTGGCTGACAGCGAGGCGGCTCAGGGACAGCAACGCTTTCTGATGCATGGGAGTAAGCGTGTGCGGGACGCGGTCGATCACGCAGAGTGTTCCGAGGGCGTAGCCGTCCTGGGTCAGCAGCGGTGCGCCGGCGTAGAAGCGCACGAACGGCTCGCCAACCACCATGGCATTGTGGGCGAAGCGGGCGTCCTGAAGCGCGTCTTCGACAATCAGCATATCCGTCCCGACAAGGGCATGGGCGCAGAACGACGCATCGCGGGAAGTCTCGCAGGCGTCGATGCCGGTTTTGGACAGGAACCATTGCCGGTTGCTGTCAATCAGGCTGATGAGCGCAATGGGGGTTTCGCAGATGAAAGCGGCGAGCCGGGCGATGTCATCAAACGCTGCCGACCGGATCAGGCCAAACGCCCCGTAGCGGCGCAGCGCCTCCATCCGTTCATGCTCATCGGCAGGGGTGGGAGGCAGGGCGGGGTCGCCAGGCCACTGTGAGAATAATTCCTGTGACATTTGCTGTCACTCTCTTGCACAATGTATGCCAAAGCACGCAATTAGGCGGGGATTGTCTGAAGTAAAAAAAGAAGTAAAGAAAAAAACGCCCCTGGAGAGAATCGAACTCCCGACACTGGAGGTAGAAGCTCCATGCTCTGATCCGCTGAGCTACAGGGGCAGGGGGGTCGGGACGAGGAAGAGAAAAAGAGGAAAAAGAAAAGAAAGAAAAAGAGCGGGGCAGGAGAATCGAACTCCTAACATCAGTTTGGAAAACTGGGGTTTTACCACTAAACTAGCCCCGCATTCAGTTAAGTACAAAGCAATTATACGGGCTAAGCCGAAAAAAGTCAAGCCCTGCGGCCAAAAAGCGGTCTAAGAACGCTTCTACGCACGATGAGTGGTACGCGGCGGGCACTTGGTCGCAGCGTTTGATGCGCCCTGAGATCTAATTACTTTGGCGTCTCAGGTACAATCAGAGGAAGCAACGGCGTAAGTCCTATATCTTGTCATACATTTTTGTCAGCCTCCTTCCGGGGATGGGCCTTCTTCTAATTATCAGGCACTCTCGTTAGCAGAAAACCACAGAAAGCGCGGACTGCACTTATGCTCAATCCTTCCCTCGTGCCCGGACCTCCTCTAGTACCCGAGCTTTCTCCCCCAACGTCCTCCGCTCTGGAGGTGGCACAGACGGCACAAGCCTCTGCGGAAGGTGCTCGCGACTCCCTGATAATCTCGGAGCGACAGTACCGGCGGCTATTTGAGGCCGCTCGTGACGGCATCCTGCTCCTGGACAGCGTGCATGGCAGGATCACCGACGCCAATCCGTTTATGACAGAGCTGCTCGGCTACTCCCATGACGAGCTGCTTGGCAAAGAGCTTTGGGAGATCGGGCTGCTGGCAGATAAGACTGCCAGCCGGAAGGCCTTCCAGCGTCTCAAGAGGGAGGAACACATCCGCTATGAGAACCTGCCGCTGGAGAACCGGTGGGGGGAGCGCCGGGACGTGGAGTTTGTCAGTAACCTCTACCGCGAGGATGGGCATACCGTTATCCAGTGCAATATCCGCGACATCTCCGAACGTAAGCGCGTGGAAGCCGATCTTGTGTCCGCGACCGCGAAACACGCACATCAGGACGCCGTGCTGGAAGAGCGTACCCGCATGGCGCGGGAGCTGCATGACACGCTCGCGCAGGGGTTCGCCGGAATCGCCACGCAGCTCGAAGCGGCGAAGGCGGCCCTGGCGAATGTTCCCCCACCGTCCTCTTCCGACAGTCTTGCCGCCTGCCAGGCCCAGCTTGCTTTCTGCCAGGCCCAACTGGAGAAGGTTCACAGTCGTATCGACAAGGCCCGTGACCTGGCCCGCGAAAGCCTGACCGAGGCACGGCGGTCGGTCACAGCACTGCGACTGCCGGCATTGGAGGCCGCTCCTTTGAGTGAGGCCCTTGCACGTTTTCTCACACAGCGGGTGCTGGACACCTCGGCGAAGAGCCGCTACATATTGGAAGGCGTCCCGCACTCTCTGCCTGCTGAGATCGAGCATTTTCTGCTGAGGATCGGTCAGGAGGCGATTATAAACGCTATAGAACACGCGCAAGCCCAGGAGATTGATGTCATGCTGTCTTTTGAGCCGGGACAATTACGGCTATGCGTACACGATGACGGGCGGGGATTCAATCCTGATCTGCCTGCCCTGGGGCGATTTGGAATTATTGGTATGAAGGAGCGAGCGGAGAAAGTTCAGGGGAAGCTCACCATTGTCAGCCGGCCAGGAGAGGGAACTCAGATCGACCTGAGCGTGCCGATTCCCCAGGAGACCCAAATGGAAACCCAAATGGAGACCCAAACATGATCCGCCTCTTAATTGCCGATGACCATCCGGTCGTGCGGGACGGTCTGGCCGGAGTGATTGAAGAGCAGTCTGACATGGTCGTGGTCGGGCAGGCGGGCACTGGCCTGGAAGCGATTGCCTTCTACGACGAGCATCGCCCGGATGTGACGCTCATGGACCTCAGAATGCCGGGAAGCGACGGGCTGGGAATGAACGGCGTGGAGACCATCATCGCAATCCGCCACCAGTTCCCGGCGGCCCGCACGATTATCCTGACCACCTACGACACGGATGAGGACATTTACCGTGGCTTGCAGGCGGGGGCAAAAGCCTATCTCCTGAAAGACGTGAGCCGCCAGATTCTGCTGGAGACCATCCGGGCCGTTCATGCCGGCCAGACCCCGGTGTCCTCCGAGGTGGGGGCAAAACTCGCCAGTCGGGTCAGCTATGAGCCACTTAGCGAGCGGGAGATGGGCGTGCTGCGTCTTCTTGTCAAGGGGCTGAGCAACCAGGAGATCGCCGGAGTTCTCTTTATTGCCGAAAGCACGGTCAAGTTCCACGTCACTCATATTCTGGGCAAGCTGAACGCCGCAGACCGCACCCAGGCGGTCATCACGGCGCTTAAGCGCGGCCTTGCCAGTTTGGAATGATATTTGGAGTAGCCTCTTTCTAATCAAAAGTTGAGTAAATTACCTGATCTTTAGGACAGCCTCCGGGCTGTCCTTTTGTCTTGCTGAGAGCGGTCCCCCAGACGGGCGACAGAACACTGATGTGCCGTTATACTCTCTAAACGTTACTCCGCACTGGTTTCACACCGTAAAATTGAACCATTGGGTGGCGAAAGGAACTAACCTCAATGCTCATCCCGCCCGTCAGCGAACGCGATCATACGCAGGGTCTCGCCACAGCAGCCGTCACGCTCGTTGAGTTCGGCGATTACCACGACCCGCGCTGTGCCGCCGCCCAGACCTGGATCAAAGCCCTTCAGGCCCAGATGGGGGATAGGCTGCGCTTTGTGTTCCGCCATTTCCCGGCAACCGGTCTGTACCCACACGCCGCCGAGGCCGCTGAGGCCGCCGGGTTTCAGCATCAATTCTGGGAGATGCATGACACGCTTTTTGCCCATCAGTCGGCGCTCGGCAACGGCCACCTTGTCGAGTATGCAAGCTGCCTGAAGCTGGACATGAGCCAATTCTTGCGGGACGTGAGCGGACACATCTCCGCCGACCGTCTGACAGAAGATCGGGTGAGCGGCGTGCAGAGCGGTGTCCTGGACTCCCCCGCGTTCTTCGTCAACAGCATCCGGCAGCCCGTTTCCTGGAAAGGCGACCTGGCGACCCTGACAGCTACTGAAAGCAGTGAGCAAGAAAGCAACGAGCAAGAAAGCGATGAACAAAGCCATGTCCGCTGAGAGGAAGCCGATCAGCGATCTGCCAAAGCCCCGGTTGCAGCGGGCCGCTTACGGTCACCGCGACCAGCGGCAGAACCGCCGCGCCGGGTTGGCGAGAGAGGGCATTCGGCAGCTTGCTCTGGGAGCGGCCTCCGAGATGTGTCCTCGGGAGGCCTCCGCCGGTCAGGAGGTGCGGTTTAGTCAGGAAGTGCTGTTTGGGAGCGACTTTGCGGATGTCATTCCCCTGGGCGCGGGGCGGGTCGCTCTGGTCCTCGGGGACGTGCGCGTCACGGGTCCGGCGGCGGCTCTGTGCGTGCCGCAGGTCTTGTCTGCTCTGCGCCAAATCTTGAGAGAGCTGGTTCAGCCGGCCTGCGTGCTGAGCTGGCTGAACCGCTCTCTCTGCCGCTCGGGCCTCCCTGCTGGCTGCCCGTCCGTCGCCCTGTCGCTGCTGGTAGTGGACGTGGAGACTGGCAAGACGGTGTCCGCCTGCGCGGGGGCGGAGCCGCCGCTGATCCTGCGGGCAGACGGGAGCATGGAGGCGGTCAATTCGGGCCGTACCCCCCTCGGGGTCAATCCCGGACAGACGTACCGGCCAGTGGACTTCGTTCTTGGGAAAGGCGATGCGCTGCTGCTGGCGACGGATGGGATCACGCAGTCGCATCGGACGAACCGCGAGAAGGGCCGCGAACACTTGGATTGCGAGGGGCTTGCCGGGCTGGCCCTGGACGCTTTCGTGGCGGGCGGCCTGCCGGGGCAAGTGGCAAGGACGGTTTTGGAGGGAGCGCGGGCGTTCGTGGGCGGTCCTCTTCAGGACGATGCCAGCGTACTGGTTGCTATTCGACACTGATGCCTGGCAAGACACTCAGCAAAACAATGAATACAAAAGCACAATGAATACAACACACGATCCCATCTCGCTCTCACCCATCTCGCTCTCGTGCGATCAATCCGTCCTGGCGGGCTATCGCAGCCATTACGACGCCGAAAAGGCGGTTCGCCGCCTTGCCCAAGAGGGCGTGCCAATGGATAAGATTTCCATCATTGGCCGCAGCTTCCAAACGGGCGACGACATCCAGGGCTTTTACCGACCGGCGGATGCGGCCCTCAAAGGGGCGGAAACCGGAGCATGGTTCGGTGGCATCTGCGGACTGCTGATTGGGACCGGGCTATTTATTCTTCCCGTTGTCGGGCCGGTGTTCGTGCTGGGGCCGCTCGCCGGGCTGGTTGCTGGCGCGATTGGCGGCGCGGGGCTGGGCGCTCTCATTGCATCACTGGTATCTCTTGGCATTCATCAAGACCAGGCGGTCCAATACCAGGAGAGTATCCACGCCGGGGAGTTCTTAGTCATCGTTCATGGGGGGACCAGCGCAGAAACAGATCGGGCCTGTTCGTTTCTTCAAGACACGCACCAGACCTATCTCCGAACACACTGCATCTTTCATGGCGGGACTGCCGCGCATATTGGAACAGTGTGAAATGAAGCGATGCAGGAATAGGAGAGATGCGTGGAACCGATTTTCAACTTCTTCGCCCGAACAGTCGGCTGGCTAGAGGATGGGATAGTCTTTAGCGACAAGGGCTACCCTGTGGCATTCCTCGCCAGCGAGGCCGTCTTCGCCGCCAATAGCGGTCACTACCTGGGCCAGTACGAGGACGGCGTCTTCCATGATCGCCTGGGCGGCATCGTGGCCTTTCGGCGGGGAGTCTGGTGGTGCAGCGCACTCACAGAACGCGAGTGTGCGCGGACGCCGCCCAGAGTCCGGTCCCGCGCCGTATCGGGTCGTACTCACTTGCCTGCCGCTCCGCCCCACCGAGCAAAGCCGCTGCTCAATCGTTCCAGCCTGGATTGGGAGCGATTCGTGACGGGAGGCGAGGCGCATTGCCCGTGGAAGACACGCCGTTAATCGGCACAGAGGGGAGACACAGGATGCAAACCGCCATAGAACATTCTGCTGGAGACGAGGCCACTCTTTTTCTCGCCGGCCACACGGCCCCTGCAGGCACCTATCTTCGGGTGGGAACCGACCGAGAAGTCCGGCTGGACCAGGAAGATATCCTGCCCGCCACCTGTGATGGGCAGGTTGCCACTTATATTCGCCGGCCCACGACCTGGGCAGAGACAGACACTGTGTAGAGACAGAGACTGTGTAGAAACCTAAAAGGAAAATCTTATGTCCGATGCAGTTATGGCGGGACGCGCCCAGTTTGCGTTCACGATCATGTTTCACTATTTGTTCCCGATCCTGACCATGGGGCTGGGAACGATGATCGCGGTGCTGAAGACGCTTCAGCTTGTCCGCAAAGACGACCGCTACGGCGTCGCGGCCCGCTTCTGGGCCAAGATTTTTGCCCTGAACTTTGCGATGGGCGTCGTCACCGGCATCCCGATGGAGTTCCAGTTCGGCACCAACTGGGCGCACTTCTCGCGGCGCACCGGCAGCGTGGTCGGCCAGACCCTGGCGATGGAAGGCGTTTATGCGTTCTTTCTGAAGTCGATGTTTCTCGGCATCTTTTTGCTGGCGGAAAAGCGCGTCTCGCCCTTTGTCCACTGGCTGTCGGCGGTCATCGTCGCGTTTGGCACGCTGCTGTCTGGCTACTTCATCGTGGCGACCGACGCCTGGATGCAGCACCCCGTCGGCTACTTGCTGGGGCCGGACGGCAAAGTCGTGCTGGTCAGCCTCTGGGCTGTGCTGACAAACCCCTACGCGGGCTGGCAGTATTTCCACACGATCTGCGGCGCACTCGTGACCGGAGCGATGGTCATGGCAGGAACCGGCGCGTATTACCTGCTGGTGAGGCGCGACGAGGACTTCGGGCGTATGTTCGTCAAACTTGGCGTGGTCGCCGGGGTCTGCTTCTCGCTGTTGCAGCTCTTCCCGACGGGGGCAAAGCTTGGCGAGAATATCAGCCGCTTCCAGCCGGTCAAAATGGCGGCGATGGAAGGGCAGTTCGAAACGCAAAAGGGCGCACCGCTGGCGATTATTGGGATGCCGGACCGGCAGACCGGGAAGCTGCTGGACCCCATCTACGTCCCGGACGCGCTGAGTTATTTAGCTTACGGCAATGCCCGTGCTGAGGTGCGTGGCCTGAACAGCTACCCGGCGGCCCTGCGCCCACCGGTGGAAGTGGTCTACTACGCCTATCATATCATGGTCGGCCTCGGGACAGTCTTTGTCGGCCTGCTCGGCCTCGGGGCGCTGCTGCTCTGGCGCAAACAGCTTTTCAGTCAGCGCTGGTATCTGTGGGCGCTGCTGCTGGCAATGCCGTTCCCTTACATCGCCAATGAAGCGGGCTGGACCGTCTCGGAAGTCGGGCGGCAGCCGTGGATTGTCTACGGCATCATGACGACCGCGCAGGGGGTGTCCACCAATGTCAGCGCGGGGGAAACGATCTTTACGACGCTCGGCTTTATGGGCATCTATGCCCTGCTCGGGCTGGTTTTCCTGTCTTTGACGCTGCGGCTTGTCGGCCAGGGGCCAAGCTGGGATTTGGAGCAGCTTGAGCTGAAAGAGCTGACAAAGCTGCTGGAATCCGAAAAAGACGCGAAAGAAACAGATGCGAAAGACAAAGAGGTCATTGTATGAACATTGTCTGGTTTTTGCTGCTGTCGGCCATGCTGACGGCTTACGCGGTCCTGGACGGGTTTGATTTAGGGGTCGGCGCACTGCTGCCCTGGGTCTGCAAGACTGAAGACGAGCGGGCGCAGGCACGGGCCAGCATCGGCCCGGTCTGGAATGGCAACGAGGTGTGGCTGATCGCCGCAGGTGGCGCGATGTTTGCGGCGTTCCCGCTTCTGTATGCCGCCTCATTCAGCGGCTTTTACCTGGCGCTGATGCTGGTCCTGTGGCTGTTGATGGGGCGCGGGATCGGCTTCGAGTTCCGCCATGCCCATCCGCATCCGCTCTGGAAGGGATTTTGGGACACGGTGTTCTCCGGAAGCAGCCTGCTGCTGGCCCTGCTGCTGGGGGTTGCTGTCGCCAATGTCCTGCGGGGCGTGCCGTTTGATGCACAGGGCGAGTTCCAGGGATCATTCAGCCTCCTGCTGAACCCATTTGCGCTGGCGGGCGGCCTGCTGAGCGTGGCCGTGCTGTGCCTGCACGGGGCGGCATTTCTGGCGATGAAGACGGAAGGTGCATTGCAGGCACGGGCGCGGCGCGTGGCCGGAGGCCTCTGGCTGGGGGTGCTGCTGCTCGTGTTCGGCTTTGTCGGCGCAAGCTTCGCAGTGCGTGAGGGCTTCGCGGGCAACTTCAGCCGGATGCCGCTGCTTCTCTTATTGCCCCTGCTGGCAACCGGGGCACTGGCCGCCATTCCGCTATTCCTGCGCCGCGCCCAGGATGAGCGTGCGTTCGCCGCGACATCGGTTTTGATTATTTCGCTGCTGGGTTCTGCGGCTGCGGGCCTGTTCCCGCGCCTGCTGCCTGCGCTTGGAAACCATCCTGCCGCCGACCTGACCATCTACAACGCGGCATCGGGCAGTCACAGCCTCGTCGCCGCCCTGGTAATGAATCTGATCGGTATGAGTGGCGTGCTGGCGTACACGCTCTACATCTACAAGTTTTGGAGCGGCAAAGTCCAGGTTGAGCATTAAGCAGACTTCCTATGTCAAGAATTCTTATGTCCAATCTTTTTACACCTGGAAGCGCCCGATGGATGCCCAAGAGCATTCTCTGCCTGCGGGACTACAACTCCAAGACATTCACTGCCGACCTGGTTGCAGGCCTGACTGTCGGCCTTGTCGCCTTGCCGCTCGCCATGGCCTTCGGGATCGCCAGCGGTGTTCCCCCGCAGGCAGGCCTCTACACAGCGGTCGTCGCGGGTTTCCTGATCTCCGCCCTCGGCGGCTCGCGTGTCCAGATCGGCGGGCCGACCGGCGCGTTTGTCGTGATTGTCGCGGGCATCATCGCAAAGTTCGGCGTTTCGGGCCTTCTCATGGTCACGCTCATGGCGGGCGTTCTGCTCGTGCTGATGGGTGTGACCGGACTGGGAGCCGCAGTAAAATTCATTCCCCGGCCCGTCACTATCGGCTTCACCAACGGCATCGCTCTTTTGATCGCGTCCACCCAGATCAAAGACTTTTTAGGATTGACCACTCCCACTGTCCCCAGTGAGTTCTTTGGCCGGATGAAGGTCCTGCTGGCGCATCTCGGCACGGCAGATTGGAGCACACTCGCCGTCGCAATGACTTCCCTTGCTGTTATTCTCCTGCTGCCCCGCGTGACAAAGCGCGTTCCCGGCTCCATTGTCGCTCTGCTGTTGGGGACCGTCGTGACTGCACTCCTGCACCTGCACATCGCTACCATCGGCACCAAGTTCGGCGGCATTCCCACTGGCCTGCCGCCCTTTGCCATTCCGCACTTCCGGGCCGATCTGATCGTTCCTTTGTTCCCGTCGGCTCTGACCGTCGCCCTGCTTGCGGCGGTGGAAAGCCTGCTGTCGGCGGTGGTGGCGGACGGCATGAGCGGCGACAAGCACAACTCCAATGTGGAGCTGATCGCGCAGGGGATCGCAAACCTCGCCTGCCCCCTGTTTGGCGGCATTCCGGCGACGGGAGCCATCGCCCGAACCGCGACCAATATCAAGGCAGGCGCGAAAACGCCGGTTGCGGGGATGGTCCATGCCCTGGTTTTGCTGCTGATCCTGGTGGTGGCCGCGCCGCTGGCCCGTTTTATTCCGCTGGCGACGCTTGCGGCGGTGCTGTTCGTGGTCGCATACAATATGGGGGAGTGGCGGGAGATCGGGACCATCCTGCGGCTGTCTTACGCGGACATCGCGGTCTGGCTGGTGACATTCGCGCTGACGGTGTTTGCGGACCTGACCATTGCCGTGGAGGTGGGGATCGTACTGGCCGCACTGCTTTACATTCACCGGGTGTCGCAGACGACAACCGTGTCTGCCGTGACGGGCGAGTACATCGAAAGCGGGCGGGCACATATCCTGCAGGACAAGCCTGTGCCGCCCTACGTTTCTATCCTCCGCATTCACGGCCCCTTCCTGTTTGGTACTACGGATAAGCTGGCGGAGGAAACCGCTGGCCTGAGCAGGCTGGGCCAGGTGGTGATCCTGCGCCTGCGAAACATGACGGCCATTGATGCCACGGGCCTCCATGCTCTGGAAGGAATGGCAAGCCGCTTGCAGGCGTCGGGCCAGACCCTGCTGCTGTGCGGGGCACGGGATCAGCCCGCCAGGCTCTTGGAGCAGTCGGCGTTTGTGGAACACTTCGGGCGCGAGAACATCCTGCCGCATGTGGACGCGGCATTGGCCCGTGCCCGAGAAATCGCCGAGAGCTTCGATGGCCTTGGACAAGATTTCACCCAAGAGTACGAGGCGCAATCGCCCCTCTAGAAAAATCAAGAGAAAAAAATGAAAGCAATGGTCGCAGCGAAGCCAGGCCCCATTGAAAGCGCTCCTTTGGCGCTGACCGAGGTACCAATCCCGGAACCGGGTCCCGGCGAGATTTTGGTTCGCGTGGAAGTCTGCGGCGTCTGCCGCACCGACCTGCATGTCGTGGAGGGGGACCTGCCCCCGCACCGGCAGCCGATCATTCCCGGCCACGAGATTGTGGGGCGCGTCGCCAAATGCGGCCCGAATAGCCAGCGCTTTGCCGAGGGAGACCGCGTCGGCGTCGCCTGGCTCGGCGGCACCGACGGCACCTGTCCCTACTGCCTCCGAGGCGACGAGAACCTGTGCGACGCGCCCACTTTCACCGGCTATGATGTGCCCGGCGGCTACGCCGAATACACGGTCGCCCGCGAGGACTTCGTCTACCCCCTGCCCGGCTCCGTGTCCGCCCGCGAAGCCGCACCATTTCTGTGCGCCGGGATCATCGGCTACCGGGCGCTCCAGCGGGCAGAGCTGCCACCGGGTCAGCCGCTGGGACTGTACGGATTTGGCGCGTCGGCCCATATTCTGATCCAGATTGCCCGTCATCAGGGCAGCGATGTCTATGTCTGCACCCGCGAGCCGCGTCATCAGGCCCTTGCCCGCGAACTAGGCGCGGTGTGGGCGGGTGGGGCAGAGGAGATGCCCCCTGTGAAGCTTCGCGCAAGCATTTTGTTTGCCCCTGCCGGGCCTCTGGTTCTGCCAGCATTGGCGGCACTGGACAAGGGCGGGACGTTGTCGCTGGCAGGCATCTACATGACGCCGATCCCGGAGATGGACTACGGGAAGTATCTGTTTCAAGAACACAGCCTCCGCAGCGTCACGGCCAACACCCGCAAGGACGGGCAGGAACTGCTGAGGCTCGCGTCCGAAATCCCCCTGCACACGCAGACGACGGAGTTCCCCCTGGAACGGGCAAACGAAGCCCTGCAAGCCCTCAAGCACGATGAAATCAACGGCGCGGCCGTCCTGCGCGTTTACGCAGGAGAATAGGACAGCCGATTATGAATAGACAGCCGGTTATGAACAGCACGTTCCCTGGCAAAGGCCAGGACACCACAAATGCCTATCTCCTCCGGGACGGCGGCGTTCCGGGTGAGAACATCACTTTTTGATCGCACGGGCCTTCTCAGAATGAACAGTACAATGAACCCGCAAACAGCAGATAGAAAGACAGCCGTGAGCGCGATACCGCGTCAAAGTAATAAAGAACTCCCCGATGCGTTCTGGAGTGCTGCTCCTGCGGACCTTTTGACCAAACTCCACACCACGGCGGAAGGTCTCACTCTGGCGGAGGCACAGAGCCGTTCCACCGGCGGCACGGGCCTGGGAAAACAGCACCCGTTGTGGAAGACGCTGCTTCTGCTGCTGTCTCAATTCAGCAGCCCGATTATCCTCGTGCTGATCTTTGCGTCTTGCCTCTCGTTCTTTCTCAAAGATGCGGTGGATGGAGCGATCATCCTTTCCATCATCCTGGTCAGTGGCGCTCTTGGCTTCTGGCAGGAAAAGGGCGCTGCCGACGCCGTGCAGAAGCTCCTCGCCATTGTCCAGATTACTGTGAGCTGTCGCCGCGATGGCAAGGCCACCGAACTTCCCGTCAGCGATGTGGTCACGGGAGATGTGATCCTGCTGAACGCTGGCGGCGCGATCCCGGCGGACAGCCGGATATTGGAATGCAAGGACCTCTTTGTCAATGAGGCGACGCTGACCGGCGAGACATTTCCCGTTGAAAAGAGCATGGGCATTCTGCCCGCAGCCACGGCGCTGGCGCAGCGCACCAACGTCCTGTTTCTGGGGACCTACGTTGTCAGCGGAACGGCCACGGTGGTGGCGGTCCATACGGGCCGCGAGACCGAGTTCGGCAAAATCTCGCAGACGTTGGCACAAAAATCCCCGGAGACCGAATTCGAGCGCGGCATTCGGCACTTCGGCTACCTGCTCATGCAGGTGACTTTGCTGATGGTGCTGGTCATCCTCGCCGTCAATGTCTACTTTGGCCGGCCCCTGCTGGACTCGCTGCTGTTCTCACTCGCGCTGGCGGTAGGACTGACGCCGCAGCTGCTGCCGGCGATCATCAGTATCAATCTGGCGCACGGTGCCAAGCAAATGGCTCAGGAGAAGGTCATTGTCAAGCGCCTCAGCTCGATCCTCAATTTAGGCAGCATGAATGTCCTCTGCACGGACAAGACGGGGACGCTGACCGAGGGAGCCGTGAAGCTGCACGGGGCGGTGAACGCCTTCGGCAAAGACAGCGACTCGGTCCTGCTGCTGGCCTTTCTGAACGCCCATTTCCAGAGCGGATACACCAATCCCATTGACCAGGCCGTCGTCGCCTATCGTCCGCTGGACATGGCCGCCTATACCAAGCTCGATGAAGAACCCTATGACTTCGTCCGCAAGCGTCTCAGCGTGCTGGTCGCAAAATCCGGCTCCGGGCTGCCTGACACGCACCTCATGGTGACCAAAGGTGCACTGGCAAACATTCTCGAAGTCTGTACCACCGTGCTCACCGAGACGGGAACCGTCGTGCCGCTCGGTCCCCTGCGGGCACAGATCGAAGCCCAGTACAAGGCCCTGAGCGGTCAGGGCTACCGGACCCTGGGCATCGCTTCGCGGGACGTCGGCGCGGACACCGGCATCGGCAAGGACCACGAGACGCAGATGACGTTTGCCGGTTTCCTGGTCCTCTTCGACCCGCTTCAGGCAGGCATCGCCGAGTCGCTGGAGTCACTGCGCCGTTCCGGCATCTCGCTCAAGCTCATCACCGGGGACAATGCCCTGGTGGCCGCGACAGTCAGCAGGCAGGCCGGCATAACGGACCCGAAGCTTCTGACCGGGCCGGACCTGCACCAGATGAGCCAGGAAGCACTGGTCCGGCGTGCGCCGACGGTGGATGTCTTCGCCGAGGTGGAGCCGAACCAAAAAGAGCGGATCATCCTGGCGCTCAAAAAGGCGGGCTTTGTCGTGGGTTATATGGGGGACGGCATCAACGACGCCTCTGCGCTGCACGCCGCCGATGTGGGCATCTCGGTCGCAGGAGCCGTAGACATCGCCAAAGAATCCGCCGACATCGTTTTGCTGGAAAAAGACCTGGAAGTGCTGGCGGCGGGCGTGCGCGAGGGCCGGGTGACGTTCGCTAACACGCTGAAATACATCTTCATGGCAACGAGTGCCAATTTTGGCAATATGTTCAGCATGGCGGGCGCGTCCCTCTTTTTGCCTTTCCTGCCGCTGCTGCCCAAGCAGATACTGCTGACAAACCTCCTGACCGACTTCCCGGCGATGACAATCGCGGGCGACAGCGTCGACCCGGAAATGGTGGACCACCCGCGCCGCTGGAACATCGGGTTTATCCGCCGGTTCATGGTTGTCTTCGGTCTGGTCAGCTCGGTGTTTGATTATCTGACCTTCGGCATCCTGCTGTGGGGAATTCACGTCGGCACGGCCCAGTTCCGCACCGGCTGGTTCGTCGAAAGCGTTTGCAGCGCCTCCTTGATTGTGCTGGTTGTTCGCACCCGGCAGCGCTTCTACCAGAGCCGCCCCAGCCGTCCGCTTCTTCTGGCTACTCTTGCTGTTATCGTAGTGGTGCTCCTGATTCCCTACACGCCGCTGGCTCCTCCGCTCGGGCTGGCTCCTTTGCCGGGCTTGTTTCTTCTCGCTCTGGGAGGGATCGTGGCCTGCTACGTGATTGCTGTCGAAGTGGCGAAGGCCATTTTCTACCGCAATGCGGCGTTCTGAGATTTAACGAAAACCAGGCAAAATACCTAGCCTTAAGGACAGCCGCAGGGCTGTCCTTTTGTCTTGCTGAGAGCCGAACCTCAGACGGGCGACAGAACGGCTGCTATCCTTCATACTTGGAAGGGCGACTTCATCTGCACAGTAGAGGCGACATCAGACATGAAAACCTATTCTACCGCTCTGATTACCGGCGCTTCTTCGGGAATTGGGGAAGCCTTCGCACGGCGGCTGGCGGCGCAGAGAACTGACCTTATCTTAGTCGCACGGTCAGAGGCCAAGCTGCACCGGCTGTCGGAAGAACTCGCCAAAACGCACGGCATTCGAGCGGATGTGATTGCGGCGGACCTTTGTGCCCCGGAAGCGGCCCGGCAAGTCCACGAGGAAGTGACACGGCGGGGCCTATCCGTTGACCTGCTGGTCAACAACGCCGGTTTCGGCAGTTACGGATTGTTCGACGCGCTGCTATTGGAGCGGGAGTCTCAGGAGATCGCCCTCAACGTCACGGCGCTCGTGGAATTGACGCATTTCTTCCTGCCGGAGATGCTGGCAAACAAATCCGGCGCGATTATCAATGTCGCCTCGACCTCTGCATTCCAGCCCGTCCCTTATATGGCGGTCTACGCGGCAACAAAAGCCTTTGTGCTGTCCTTTAGCGAAGCGCTTTGGGCGGAGTGCCGCACACGTGGCGTTCGCGTCCTGGCCTTTTGTCCGGGACCGGTGGACACCGGTTTTGCCACCATTGCTGGATCGCACCTCACCGGCCAGGGGACGGCAGCAAGCGTTGTTATGGCCGCTCTCGCCGCCCTCGCACAGGGCGACAGCTACATTGTTCCGGGCCGGGCAAACTACTGGCTTTCGGTGTCTTCGCGTTTTGCACCGCGTTCTTGGGTCGCGCAATTCAGCGAGCGCAAGATGCGGCCAAGTAATTCTATCGCCGCCCCACTCATGCCAGATAATGCCGAAGAACACTCAGACACGGTAAGCTCGCAAGCTGTTGGAGCGTTGGCAGTCGGGGCGGCAGCGATTGGTGCAATAGCGGTCGGCGCGGTGGCTGTTGGTGCATTGAGGGTTGGCACGATGGCAATCAAGCGGCTTATTATTGGTAAGTCCCGTGTCCATTCTCTTGAAATTGATCAACTGGTCATAAAACGACTGGTTGTCATAGAACAAGCGTTACCGGCAGAGACAAAGTAGGCGAGAAGGCGAGCTGGCCCAGAAAGATGCCCTGCCAGCGACTTTAAGCGGCGGAAGCCAGACAAGGAGACGAGTATGCTCAGAGAAGTCAAAGCAATGCACGGAGCCACTCTGCTCGCCCGAGACGGAGAAATCGG
This sequence comes from Capsulimonadaceae bacterium, assembly GCA_965277455.1. GTDB lineage: Bacteria > Armatimonadota > Armatimonadia > Armatimonadales > Capsulimonadaceae > JANXMY01. The sequence continues at coordinate 415,459 of OZ255823.1, forward strand.
CAAAGTGGAGGAGGTCCTGTTTGATGACCATCTGTGGACAGTGCGCTACCTGGTCGTGAGAACGGGCGGCTGGCTGACCGGGCGGAAAGTGCTGCTGCCGCCCGCCGTGCTGGAAGGACCGGTTTCGGACCAGCGCCTTTTGAGTGTCAATCTGACACGCGGCCAGGTGGAGCGCAGCCCCGTCGCCGAGACGGACAAGCCTGTTTCGCGTCAGTGGGAGACCGATTACTACGACTACTATGTGTGGCCTTATTACTGGGCGGGCATGGGCACGACCGGCATTCCCTGGTATTCAGGCGGGATACTGCCCGAGGCCGGAGAGGGAATGCCTGAGCCTTCGCCAGAGTATACCGATCCTCACCTTCGCAGCACACACGAGGTGACCGGCTATAAGATCGAAGCCCAGGATGGTCCCCTGGGCCACATTGCGGATTTTATTGTGGATGACAAGACCTGGAATATCCGGTATCTCGCCGCCGACACGGGCGAGTGGTGGCCGGGGAAAAAGGTGCTGCTGCCGCCCAAATGGATCGCGCAGATGCACTGGCTGGAGCACACGGTGCAGGTGAAGGTGACACGCGCTCAGGTCCAGGGCAGCCCGGAATGGAACCCGCACCAGCCGATCACTGTGCAGTTCGAGGACGCGCTCATTCGGTATGACACCCGGCCGCAGGCCGTGACAACAGTGTGAAATTATGCAAACGCGAAACAACTCCGGCTGCGAAGCAGCGGCCCCGCTGCGATCAGCAAAGCGCTGGGCCAGGACTTGTCTCTTGTGCCATACGCTCAACCACCCCCTGAGCCGGGAGTGCTGGAACTGCGGATGGTGCGGCGCATTCCCTGAAGACGGCGCTCTAGGCATTCGCTCCTGGGCAGGGCGCGTTCGGCAACGCTGGCTGAGGCTGGCACGAGGCTTTTGAGACAGTATAGGAGATTTTAACCGTCCGATACCGCTTCCTAAAGGAAGCGGCTTGTCCCTCACTCGATAGCCGTTGCCGAAGCAAAAGCGTAATGGAGACAATAGGGCTTCTGAACAACAGCCCCGTGCTTCACCGCTCACGCGGGAGCCATCTCTGAGGGCTTGCGCCCAAATCAGAGCATTCTGAATCAGAGCATTCTGAACATTTTACGCGGCGAGAATGCAAGTGTCGCCGCAACCTGATATGTTCACTTATCAAACCTGCAAAGCAGGTCGTGTCTGCGGGAAACAGTTTCCGTCCGCGATGGGACTTTGTGCCTTTCAGGCACCTATATTATACCCGAAACGAAAGGAATAAGGAGCCTGCGGCAGCAAGGAAGTCATTCCTCTGCCAGCTAAAGCAAGCAGTCTCCTGACTTGATTTTATGAACACCACAGTCTTTGACACACCGCGCTCCGGCACATACCCCGTCGCGTTTAACACGCCACAGCCCGGCACACAGCCCGGCGCGTTTGACCAGCCGGTCATCGCCACTTATCTGACCCACGATGCTGCTGAGACGGCAGTGCGCCGCCTTGCCGAGGGCGGTCTGCCCATCAGTCACATCTCGATTATCGGACGCCACTTTCAGACCCGCGAAGACATTCAGGGCTTTTACCAGCCCGCCGACGCCGTCCTTGCCGGGGCAGGGCAGGGAGCCTGGTTCGGCGGCTTCTTTGGCCTGATGGCGGGCGCATTCGGCTTCTTCGTCCTGCCGGTGGTCGGCGCTCTGATGGTGCTGGGACCGCTCGCCGGGCTGCTTGCCGGTGCTATCGGCGGCGCGGGGATCGGGGCGCTCACCAACGGACTAATTGCGGCGGGCATCCCCCGCGACCAGGCGCTGAAATATCAGGATCGGCTCCAGGCCGGTGAGTTCCTGGTCGTGGTGCATGGGAGTGCCGACGAAGCAAGACGGGCGCATCAGATACTGGAAGGCACCGCACATACCCATCTCCTGACGCACGGCCACTCGACGACGGCCTGAACCAGATAACGCAGAAGGAAAACAACATGAGCCTTTACTTTTTTGAGACCGACGACACCGAAAAAAACTATCTGCGAAAGCACCTGCCGGGTGAGAAGCTGCACTTCAGTGCGGAGCCATTGACCACGGCGGCGCAGGCTCGGAGCATGGCCGACGATGCCGAGATCATCTCCGTCTTCGTTCGTTCGCGGCTGGGAGCAGACGTCCTGGACAACCTGCCTGCCCTCCAAATGATCGCGGCACGCTCCACCGGGTACGACCATATCAACATTCCCTGTGCGGAGTCGCGCAAAATCCCGGTCTGTACCGTGCCGACCTACGGCGAAAACACCGTCGCCGAGCATACATTCGCTCTGATTTTGGCTCTGTCCCGCAATCTGCACAAAGCCTATGTCCGCACCGTCGCAGGTAACTTCTCGCTGGATGGACTGGAAGGCTTTGACATCAAAGGCAAAACGCTGGGCGTTGTCGGTGTCGGCCATATCGGCGAGTATGTGATGCGGATCGCCAAAGGCTTCGGAATGCACCTGCTGGCGTATGACCCGGTGGTGGACATGACCAAAGCCGATCATTTCGACTTTACCTATACCACGCTCGAAGACCTGCTGAGCAGGTCGGACATCGTCACTCTCCATGCGCCAGGCGGGCCGGGGATGCGGCATCTGATCGGGGCACACAATATCGGTCAGTTCAAGCGGGGCGCTCTCTTGATCAACACGGCACGCGGCGAGCTTGTGGACACGGAGGCGCTGATCAGCGCTCTGGATCAGGGCATTCTGCGGGGCGCAGGGCTGGACGTTCTGGAAGGGGAGGAAGTGTTTTCAGAAGAGAAGCAGCTTTTGCTCAATCCGAACGCCAGTGAGGCGAGCCTGAAGCAGGCTTTGCGGAACCGGTCTCTCTTGCAGCGTCCTGATATGGTTATCACGCCGCACATCGCCTTTAACAGCGCCGAGGCCGTCGAGCGCATTCTGGACACGACCATCGCCAATATCAAGGCGTTTCGCAGCGGTAAACCGCAGAACCAGGTCCACACCTGACACAGAGACTTAACTCCAATGCCTGATCCTTCCTATGATCTAACATCCCTGGCGCTACAGTCGGCGCAGGACGAACTCGCAACGGCAGAGCATCCCGCAGATGCAGCACTCAAGGTCTCTGAACGGCGGTATCGGCGTCTGTTCGAGGCGGCCCGCGACGGTATCCTGCTGCTCAACTCCGAGACGGGCCGGATCACCGACGCTAATCCGTTTATGACCGAGCTGCTGGGCTATTCGCACGCCGAACTGATCGGCAAAGAACTCTGGGAGATCGGGCTTCCGAAAGACAAGGCCGCCAGCCAGAAAGAGTTCCGACTCATCGGGCAGGATGGTGTCGTCCATTACGAGGACCTGCCACTGGAAACTCGGGGGGGCGAGCGGCGCGAGGTTGGGTTCGTCAGCAACTTGTACCGCGAAGACGGTCACATGGTGATTCAGTGCAACATCCGCGACATCACCGAACGCAAGGCGATGGAGCGGGCGCTGGCCGCCGCCGCCGCCCGGAACGAGCGCATTGCGGAGACGCTCCAGCGGTCCATGCTTCAGACGCTGCCAACGGGCAAGTTTCCAGGAATGTGCGTCGAGACGCTGTACGAGGCGGCGATGAGCGAAGCCGCCGTGGGAGGCGACTTCTTCGACGTCTTCGCCCTGGGAGGGGACAAAGTTGCTCTGGTTGTTGGAGACGTGTCGGGCAAGGGACTAACGGCGGCGGGGCGCACAGCGGAGGTCAAGTACGCGCTGCGTGCCTTCCTCCACACCTTCCCGGCCCCGGAGATTGCTCTGGCCCACCTCAACGACTTCATTGCGGAAACGCACCGCTCGGACACCGACTCAGCGGAGATGTTCATTGTCCTCGCGCAGGTCGTGGTAGACACCGGCACCGGCGAGGCCGTGTTCACGGCGGCGGGCGCGGAGCCAACACTGATCCTGCGGGCGGACGGCAGCACGGAGCAGATCGAGATCACCGGCCTGCCCCTCGGGACCTGGCCGGGGGCGATTTACACGGCCAAGACCTCCCCGCTGGCAGCCGGAGACACCGTGCTGATGTCGACCGACGGCATCACCGAGGCCCGGCACGGCCAGTCATTCCTGGGCGTGGACGGCCTGGCGACTCTGGCGGAGAAGGCCGGTGCGACGGTGCCTCTTCCTGAACTGTGTCAGGCCATTTACGCGGGTGCGTGCGCCTTCGCGCAAGGACGGCTGCGGGACGACGTTTGCCTGCTGCTCGCCCGCCGACAGTGATTGCATGAGGGATGATTATATGAGGAGATTTTGACTTGAACGATATTATTTTTGCTGTTGCCGCCACCCTCGTTCTGCAAATTTTTTGGGAGCGCCGGGCGGCCAAAAAAGTCATACCAAAGACAGAACTGGAACAGATTGCCGTCCTTCAGCACTCTGCGGCGGCCCGGCGTGCGGAATACGCGGCGGAGAAAGAGCGCGTCCTGCGGGAAGCACCCCCGTTGTCTTCCAATCTGCTCTCTTCCAGCCAGCGGCAGGTGCAGGAGGCGGAAGTCGCCTATGCCCTGGCGCTGCAAGCCTGGGAAAACCGGCAATTTCGGCAGAATTCGCGTTAGTTTTACCGAGACAGGCAAGGAGCCATAAAAAATGAACACACCGAATACCATGCCGGAACTACAAAGCCAAGTCGGCGAAAAGAGACACCCTATGAAAGCCGGAAAAACGAGGATATATAGGCTGTCTGCCCTGACACTGGCCGCAATCGGACTGCTGACTGCGAGCCTAGGAGCGCAGGCGGCTTCCAATGCCGACGCTGTGTTCATCGGGGGGACGCCTATCATGCGCGTTCGCGTGGCCGCTGCCGGTTATTCGCCGCAGCAGCGAGCCTCCGCAATCCAGGAGCGGCTGAACCGGATTCTCGCCCACGGGCCGATCCATCCCGCAGACATCACGGCTTCCGCCCAGGGGGCGGAAGCCGTAGTGCGTGTCAAGGGCCGACTGCTGTTCACCGCAGACAGGGCAACCGCCCGTTACAACCAGGCGACACCGCTTGAGCTGGCAAACCAGTGGGCGGACCATCTGCGTGGGGTTCTGCCGGACTTGACGCAGGCCAAATGACGCAGGCCAAATAGCGAGCCGCTTGATAAACTACCAATCCCGCCCAGCCGGAGCAGAAAGAAAAACTACACCATGAGCGCAGCGACATTAACACGGCCATCGCCGGCTACAAACGGCGGCAGCCATCCAGCATCCATTTCTCTGCCGAAGACACTGAGCGCCGAAGAAGTGCGGCTGACGAACGCCTACTGGCGTGCCGCCAACTACCTGTCGGTCGGGCAGATATACCTCTACGACAACCCTCTCCTGAAGGAGCCTTTGACACTGGCGCACGTCAAGCCGCTGGTGGTCGGACACTGGGGGACGACGCCGGGACAGAACTTCATCTATGTCCACCTGAATCGTGTCATTAAAAAGTATGACCTGGATATGTTCTATGTCGCTGGCCCCGGTCACGGCGGCCCGGCGATTGTGGGCAATGTCTACCTCGAAGGCACCTGGAGCGAGGTCTATCCGAATGTCACTCGGGACGAGGCGGGGCTGAAAAAGCTGTTCACGCAGTTCTCGTTCCCTGGTGGGATTTCCAGCCATGTCGCACCGACCACGCCGGGGTCGATCCACGAAGGCGGCGAGCTGGGCTACTCGCTTTCCCATGCCTTCGGGGCCGCGTTTGATAATCCCGGCCTGATTGTCGCCTGCGTTATTGGCGACGGCGAGGCGGAGACGGGGCCTCTGGCGACCTCGTGGCAGTCCAACAAACTTCTAAATCCCATCACCGACGGGGCCGTGCTGCCGATCCTGCACCTCAATGGCTACAAGATCAGCAACCCAACTGTCCTGGCCCGCATCGAGCCGGAAGAATTGGAACAGTTTCTTCGCGGCTGCGGCTGGAACCCCTACTTTGTGGAGGGGGACGACCCGGATACGATGCACGAGCTGATGGCGGGGGCGATGGAGACGGTCATTGAAGACATTCAGCAAATCCAGAAGAATGCACGGGATACCGGCAACGCCGCCCGTCCGCGCTGGCCCATGATCGTCCTGAAATCCCCGAAGGGCTGGACCGGGCCGAAGGTCGTCGACGGTCTGCAAATTGAGGGAACGTTCCGGTCGCATCAGGTGCCTATTCTGGTAAACGCCGCGTACCCGGACCACGTCGCGCTGCTCGAAAACTGGATGAAAAGCTACAAGGCCGAAGAACTCTTTGACGAAAACGGGACTCTGCTGCCGGAGATTGCTGCGCTTGCGCCAAAGGGGGACCGGCGGATGGGGGCCAATCCCCATGCCAACGGCGGTCTGCTGCTGCGTGACCTGCGGATGCCTGATTTTCACGACCATGCCGTGACCGTGCCTTCGCCCGGCGCAGTGGACGGACAGGATACGCTGGTGCTGGGCCACTTTCTGCGCGATGTGGCGAAGCTGAACCAGGACCAGCGCAATTTCCGCGTCTTCGGCCCTGATGAGACCCTCTCGAACCTCCTCGGCGCGGTCTTTGAAGTCACCGACCGTCAGTGGGATGCGCGGGAAGTGTACAACGACGAATTCCTCGCGCCCGCCGGGCGCGTGCTGGACTCGATGCTCAGCGAACACCAATGCGAGGGCTGGCTCGAAGGCTACCTGCTGACCGGGCGGCACGGCCTGTTCAACAGCTACGAGGCGTTTATCCGCATTGTGGACTCCATGTTCAGCCAGCACGCCAAATGGCTGAAAGTGACGGCAGAGCTGCCCTGGCGGCGCAAGATTGCCAGCCTGAATTATCTGCTGGCCTCCCATGTCTGGCAGCAGGATCATAACGGCTTCACGCACCAGGACCCCGGCTTCCTCGACCATGTGATCAACAAAAAGGCCGACATCGTGCGCGTCTACCTGCCGCCAGACGCCAACTGCCTGCTCTCAGTCTTCGACCACTGCCTGCGCTCCCGCCACTATGTCAACGTCGTCGTGGCCGGCAAGCACGCGCTCCCGCAGTGGCTGGATATGGACGCCGCCGTGGTGCATTGCACCGAAGGCATCGGCATCTGGCAATGGGCCTCCAATGACCAGAACGCCGACCCGGATGTGGTCATGGCCTGCTGCGGCGACACCCCCACGCTGGAGATACTGGCCGCCGTCTCTATTTTGCGGAAGCATCTGCCGGACCTTAAGATTCGCGTCATCAATGTCGTTGACCTGATGAAGCTGCAATCGGCAAGCGAGCATCCCCATGGCCTGAGCGAAGCCGCCTACGACTCGCTTTTCACCAAAGATAAGCACATTGTCTTCGGGTTCCACGGCTACCCGTGGCTGGTCCACCGGCTGACCTACCGCCGCACCAACCGCAATCTGCACGTTCGCGGCTACAAAGAAGAGGGGACCATCACGACGGCGTTCGATATGCGGGTGCAGAATGACTTGGACCGCTTCCATCTGGTGCAGGACGTGGTGGAGCGCCTGCCAAACCTGGGCAGTGCAGGGGCCTACCTCAAGCAGCAGATGGAAGACAAGCTGATCGAGCACAAACACTACATCGACATCCACGGCGAAGACCTGCCCGAGATACGCGACTGGAAGTGGGGCGACTCTATATGAACACATCCGCGCTGATTGAGACGGCAGCGGCTTTGCTGGCAGGTGACAAGGGCCTGCTGGCGATGGACGAGAGCACACCCACCTGCAACAAGCGGTTTGCCGCTGCGGGCATCCCTCAGACGGAGGAAGCCCGGCGTGCCTACCGGGAGATGATCGTGACGACGCCCGGACTCGGCGAGAGCATCGGCGGCGCAATCCTCTTCGATGAGACAATCCGGCAGGGAACGAAAGAGGGAACGCCTTTCGTCACCATCCTCGCCGAGGCGGGCATCATTCCCGGCATCAAAGTCGATACGGGGGCCAAAGACATGGCGGGCTTCCCCGGCGAGAAGATCACCGAGGGTCTGGACGGCTTGCGCGACCGCTTGGCCGAGTATTCCAAAATGGGGGCGCGGTTCGCCAAATGGCGAGCCGTGATTGCCCTCGGCGACGGCCTGCCAAGCCGGGAATGTATCGAAGCCAACGCGCACGCGCTGGCCCGGTACGCGGCGCTGTGCCAGGAAGCGGGACTCGTCCCGGTCGTCGAGCCGGAGGTGCTGATGGCAGGGGCGCATTCCCTGGAGCGGTGCCGCGAGGTCACCGAAGAAGCCCTGCACACGGTCTTTGATCAGCTTTACGCCCAGAGAGTGCTCCTGGAAGGCATGATTCTAAAGCCGAATATGGTGCTTCCGGGAGCGGATTGCCCCACGCCGGTCACGTTGGAGCAGGTCGCCGATGCTACGATGACCTGTCTTTTGCGGACCGTCCCCGCCGCCGTTTCCGCCGTTGCTTTTCTGTCAGGCGGTCAGTCGTCGGAGATGGCCTCGGCCCGGCTCAACGCCATGAATGTCCGTTTCTCGGAGCGGCGGCCCTGGGCGGTAGGATTCTCGTTCGCCCGCGCCATTCAGCAGCCCGCGCTGGAGATTTGGCGGGGTGACGCGGCGAATACAGCGGCGGCGCAGCAGGCACTGGCTCACCGCGCCCTGTGTAACCGGGCGGCACGCGGCGGCAAATACACGGACGCGATGGAGCACGCATGAGTACAGCGGCAAGCCTGCAACTCTTCCTCATTCGACATGGGGAGACCGACTGGTCACTGTCCGGTCGGCACACCGGCAGCACGGACCTTTCCCTGACCGCGCACGGCGAGGACGAAGCGCGGGCACTTCGGCAGCGCTTCTCGAAAATCCCCGTGACCCATGTGCTGACCAGCCCGCTGCGGCGTGCCCATCAGACGTGCGTGCTGGCCGGGCTGGGGCCGGAGGCGGAGATCGAACCGGACCTGGCAGAGTGGAATTACGGCGATTATGAAGGAGAGCGATCCGTGGACATCCGCAAGGAGCGGCCCGGCTGGAACGTTTACCGGGACGGCTGCCCCGGCGGGGAGATGCCCGTTCAGATTTCCGACCGTGCGGACCGGCTCCTAGTCCGTCTTCGCACACTCTCAGGAAACGTCGCGCTCTTCTCGCACGGCCAGTTCGGGAGTGTGCTGGCTGCACGATGGATTGGGCTGCCAGCAGCCGAGGGGCAGCACTTCCCGCTCGGCCCGGCGTCTTCCAGCATCCTGGGCTACGAAGCCGCCCATCCCGAGGAGCCAGTCATCGCACTGTGGAACGCCGGGCCGCGAGACTTCTAGGACAGCGGGGCTGAAAGAACAAAAAAGAACAAAAATGAAAAAACTGATTGTCTTTGACCTGGACGGCACACTGGCCGAAAGCAAGTCGTCGCTGGATAGCGAAATGGCGGGGCTGCTGCATGACCTGCTCGGGATTGTGCGCGTCGCCGTGATTTCCGGCGGCGACTGGCCGCAGTTCGAGAAACAACTGCTCGCCATGCTTCCCCAGGACGAACGCCTGGCGCAGCTTTCTCTGCTGCCGACCTGCGGCACGAAGTTCTACCAGTTTGCGGGGGATTGGAAGAAGCTCTACTCGGAAGACTTCACCCCGGAGGAAAAAGAGAAGATCATCGGCTCGCTCCACAAGGCGCTGGACAAGGTGGGCTACAAGGCGGAACGGGTTTGGGGGGAAGTGATCGAAGACCGGGGAAGCCAGATCACGTTTTCCGCCCTGGGCCAGCAGGCCCCCTTAGAGGCAAAGACGAAGTGGGACCCGGATTTCGCCAAACGCAAGAAGATTACTGCGATTTTGAATACGCTCATTCCCGAGTTTTCTGTCCGCATGGGCGGCTCGACCTCTATTGACGTGACCAAACCCGGCATTGACAAGGCTTACGGCATTGGGAAGCTGCGTGATGTCCTGGGGATCACTCTGGACGAGATGATTTTTCTTGGGGATGCTCTATTCCCCGGCGGGAACGACTACCCGGCTAAAGAAGCGGGCGTCGTCTCTTTGCGTGTCCGAGACCCGCAGGACACGAAGCTGGCCGTCGAGGCCATTATCGCGTGCTTGGATGGCGACCAATCGGCGGAGAAGATCAAATGACTGGACTGAAAATGCACCGTCTCGGAACGCTGATGGAGCCGGAGCCATGCGACCCTAATGAGGCGGAAGGCATCCTGAACCCGGCGGCGGTGCGCGGCCCGGACGGAGCGCTGTACCTCTTCCCGCGTCTGGTGGCGAAGGGAAACTATTCGCGCATCGGCATCGCCCGTGTGCAGTTCAATGCCGACGGCGATCCGGTGGGCGTGAAGCGGCTCAGTATCGCGCTGGAACCCGAGGCCGAGTATGAGCGGCATCCCGGCGGCGGCGGCTGCGAAGACCCGCGCATCACGTTCGTGGAGCCACTTTGCTGCTACCTGATGACGTATACGGCGTTCTCGGCGCAGGGGCCGCGCATTGCCGTCGCCGTCTCGAAAGACCTCTTCCACTGGGAGCGGCTTGGCCTGGCGCAGTTCGCCGCGTACCACGGCATTGCCTTCGACAATGTAGACGACAAGGATGCCAGCCTCTTCCCTGTTGCGGTCCCCAACCACGCCGGGAAGATGCAGATGGCTGTGCTCCATCGCCCCCTTTTCCCAGGGACACGCCCCGAGGAAAAAATCTACCACCCCACGCCGGAACAGGGGAACCGGGATCGGGAGAGCATCTGGATTTCCTACTGCCCAATGCCGCCGGAGGGCTGTGAGCCACACTGCCTCGGTCTGTTCAATTCGCACCACCGCCTCGCAAGCCCGGTGTCGTCCTGGGAGCGTCTCAAAATCGGCGGCGGCACGCCGCCCATCCTCACCCGGCACGGGTGGCTGATTGTCTACCACGGCGTCAGTGCCACGATTGAGCCAAGCGGCGAAGGACGCCATCTCCGCTACGCGGCGGGAGTGATGGTGCTGGACAAAGACCATCCACAGGTGATCCGCTACCGCTCGCCGGAGCCGGTCCTCACACCGACTCTCCCGCAGGAGCAAATCGGCACCGTCGGCGATGTCGTTTTCCCAACCGGCATTGACCGGCGCGACGACATCGGCCAGCCAGACCGCTTCGATGTCTATTACGGCATGGCCGATAACCGGATCGGCGTGGCCCGCCTTGACCTGCCGGACGTGCTGCCACCGTCGGGCCTGGCCGACCCCCCAGAAGCAAGAGGCTGATGAAGAAGCAAAAGTCTGACACGGTCAGAAAGAACACCATCATGGCAACGAATGTGAAAGATACAGACGCAAAGAATACAGAGGCGAAAGACACGGATGCGGCAGATGCTTCCAAGCCCGACGCGAAGGACCCTTCCAAGCCCGACGCGAAGGATGATCTCAAAACTCTGCCTATCGCGGAAGTGGAGAAGAAGCTGGATTCGTCGCCCGATGGCCTCACGCAGTCCGAGTCTGATAAGCGGCTGACAAAGGACGGGCCGAATGAGATCAAGGAAAAGAAAACCAACTACCTTCTGAAATTCCTCAGCTATTTCTGGGGTCCAATTCCGTGGATGATCGAGGCGGCGGTGATCCTCTCTGCCGTGGTCCAGCACTGGCCGGACTTCTTTATTATCCTCCTCCTGCTCTTTTCCAACGCCGTGGTCGGGTTCTGGGAAGAGCGTCAGGCAGGCGATGCCATCGCGGCACTGAAGGCGAAGCTGGCGGCCACATCCCAGGTCAAGCGTGACGGGAAGGCGGTCACCAAGCCGGCGCGTGAGCTGGTGCCGGGTGACGTCATCCATATCCGATTGGGCGACATCGTCCCGGCGGATGCCCGCCTGCTGGATGGGGACCCGGTGGAGGTGGATCAGTCCGCCCTCACGGGCGAGTCCTTGCCCGTGACGCGCAAGCCCGGCGAAGCGGTGTTCTCGGGTTCGATCATGCGGCGGGGAGAAATCGACGCGCTGGTTTACGCGACGGGGACGAACACCTACTTTGGTGAGACGGCAAAATTGGTTCAGGAGGCGCACACCGTCAGCCATTTCCAGCGTGCTGTGCTGAAGATCGGCAATTACCTGATTATCCTCGCTGTGGTGCTGGTGGGCCTGATTATTACTGTGGCGCTCCTGCGCCATGACCCGGTGCTGACGACGCTGCAATTCGCCCTGGTGCTGATCGTGGCCGCCATTCCCGTGGCGATGCCGACGGTGCTGTCGGTGACGATGGCCGTCGGGGCGCGGCTGATCGCCAAAAAGCAAGCGGTCGTCAGTCGACTGGCGGCCATCGAGGAGCTGGCGGGCGTGGACGTGCTGTGCGCGGACAAGACGGGCACTCTGACCCAGAACAAGCTGACACTGGGCGACCCGTTCAGCGTGGAGGGTGTTACTGCCGATCAGGTCATTTTGGGAGGGGCGCTGGCGTCGCGCTCGGATAACAATGACACCATCGACCTGGCCGTGCTGAATGGGCTGAAAGATAAGCAGGCCCTGAAGGATAATCAGGTCCTCCATTTTCTGCCCTTTGACCCGGTCCACAAGCGTACCGAGGCCACTGTCAAGGACAAAGACGGGAAAACGTTCAAAGTCACCAAAGGTGCGCCGCAGGTGATTTTGGCACTCGCAGGCGATTCGGAACAAGTCAAGCCTGCCGTGGATAAAGCCGTCAATGCGTTCGCGGCGCGGGGCTTCCGCTCGCTGGGCGTCGCCCGCGCCGACGGCGACGGCCCATGGCATTTTCTCGGCGTACTGCCCCTCTTTGATCCGCCTCGGGACGATGCCAAATCCACCATCGCCACCGCCATCCAGATGGGGGTGAAGATCAAGATGGTAACCGGCGACGCGATTGCTATCGCTCGGGAAACCGCCGGAACGCTGGGGCTGGGCACCAACATCCTGGATGCGGGCATCTTCGGCGACACGAAAAAGCAGGAGTCCCAGGAGGTCACGGATGCCATCGAGAAGGCCGATGGTTTCGCGCAGGTGTTCCCCGAACACAAGTACCACATTATTGATGTCCTGCAAAAGCACGGCCACATCGTCGGCATGACCGGCGACGGGGTGAACGATGCCCCGGCGCTGAAAAAGGCCGACTGCGGCATCGCCGTGTCGGGCGCGACGGACGCGGCGCGGGCGGCGGCCTCCATCGTGCTGATGACCCCCGGTCTGTCGGTGATCATTGACGCGATCAAAGAGAGCCGCAAAATCTTTCAGCGGATGAACAGCTATGCGATGTACCGCATCGCCGAGACGCTGCGCGTGCTGCTGTTTATGACGGCGGCAATCCTGTTTTTCAACTTCTACCCCGTGACCGCCGTGATGATCGTGATGATCGCGCTGCTCAACGACGGCGCGATTTTGTCCATTGCCTATGACAACGTCCGGTACCGGAACCAGCCCGAAGCCTGGAATATGCGGCTGGTGCTGGGGATTTCCACGGTGCTGGGAGTCCTCGGCGTCATTGCCGCGTTCACGCTGTTCTATATCGGCGAGCGCGTCTTCCACCTGGACCGGGACCACGTCCAGACGCTGATGTATTTGAAGCTCTCTGTGGCGGGCCACCTGACGATCTTCCTGACCCGCACACGCGGGCCGTTCTGGTCCATCCGCCCGGCGAAAATCCTGTGGATTGCCGTGCTTGGGACGCAGACTATTGCGACTCTGTTCGCCGTCTATGGCTTCCTGATGACGCCTCTGGGCTGGGGATTGGCAGGCTTCGTCTGGGGCTATGCGCTGCTCTGGGCGCTTGTGACTGACCGCGTGAAGCTGCTGGCGTACCGAATACTGGACCCGCCTAAAGCTAAAACGCCGCTCGCAATGGCCCCGCAGGCAGCCGGGGCGTCGCCCGATCTGACTGCGGAAATTGCCACGAAGGCCTATCAGCTTTACGAGCAGGAAGGCCACCATGACGGCCACGCAGACCAGGACTGGCGCGAAGCGGAGCAAGAGGTTCGGGACGAGGAAAGCGCAAAGGAAGCGGCTCCGCCCGCTCCGGTCACTGCGCCGAAAGGATGACACGCAATGCCTTCCACCACAAAAGACAAACCGCTGAAAAAAGATAAACCGCCCTCGGCGCAGCCGAGGCATGGCTTCCTTTATCTCGCCGCCGTGATCGCGTCACTCAGCGGCCTGCTGTTTGGCTACGATACCGGCGTCGTCTCTGGCGCTTTACTGTTCCTCAAAACGCAGTACCATCTTTCGCCGACCATGCAGGAAGTCGTCACGGGAGTGGTGCTGGTCGGGGCCATTCTCGGAGCCGCCGGCAGCGGACGCCTGGCGGACCGCCTGGGGCGGCGCGTCTTGATGATCGTGACTGCCGCCATCTTCCTGGTGGGCGTTCTGGTCACGGCCTTTGCGCCGGGCGTCGCTGTGCTGATCGCCGGGCGCATCATTGTGGGGGTGGGGATCGGGATCGCCTCTTATCTGGGGCCGCTCTATATCTCCGAAATCTCGCCTGCCCCGATGCGCGGCAGTCTGGTCGCTCTGAACCAGCTCCTGCTCACATTGGGCCTCCTGATCTCCTACTTCGTGGATTACGGCCTGTCTGCATCCGGCTCCTGGCGCTGGATGTTCGGCCTCGCCGTGGTTCCAGCCCTGGGGCTTGGCATCGGCATGATATTCCTCCCGGAAAGCCCGCGCTGGCTGCTCCAGCAGGGGCGCACGGATGAGGCGACGGCGGCGCTGACACGTCTGGACGGCGCGGGGCAGGTGCAGGCCGAGATCGCAAGTATCCATCGTGATCTCGGCAAGCAGGGCAAACAAGGCGGCTGGGCCGATCTGATCGCGCCCTCTCTGCGTCCGGCACTCCTGGTCGGTCTGGGGCTGGCGGCCTTTGACCAGTTGACCGGCATCAACACGATTATCTATTACACGCCGACGATCTTCCAGATGGCGGGACTTGGCTCGGCGGCGCACTCGATCCTGGCAAGCGTGAGCGTCGGCATTGTCAATGTGGTGATGACCGTGGTGGCCGTGCGCCTGGTGGACCGGGTGGGGCGCCGTCCATTGCTGCTGTGGGGGCTGGCGGGAATGATCGCCGGGCTGGCTTTCATTGGTCTATCGTTTCATCTCCACGGCCTGGGCCATTTGCAAGGCTGGCTCGCAGCCGGCAGCTTAATCCTTTACGTCGGCGCGTTCGCCATTGGGCTGGGGCCGGTCTTCTGGCTTCTGATCTCGGAGATTTATCCGCTGCAAGTGCGCGGCATGGCAATGAGCGTTGCCACATTGACGAACTGGGCGTTTAACCTGCTGGTGACGGTGTCGTTTCTGACGCTGGTGCATCGGCTGGGGCTGTCCTGGACATTCTGGGCCTACGGTCTGGTGAGCGTCGGCGCGTGGTTCTTCGTGAAACGCTTCGTCCCGGAGACGAAGGGACGCAGCCTGGAACAGATCGAGAAAGAGCTTGCTGCTGATACACCGCCCACGCAAAAGTAAAGTTTGCCGAGCGTTTGGCCCTCTGTCTGGGCAGCAGCGGCAAAAGCACTGAACCGCATTGGCACTTGCATTATTGGCACTTGCATTCATTGGCGAGGTGGAGGTATAATAGCCATGACGTTCATGTTGTGGCCTGTATTCCCGTCGATTTTGGAAACAATAGCGTCAACAATTCTAACGCCTCCATAGCTCAGTTGGTTAGAGCATCCGCCTCTTAAGTGGAGTGTCGTAGGTTCGAGTCCTACTGGGGGCACGCAAATAAAAGCCGCCGAAGATTTAATCTTCAGCGGCTTTTTGCTATTTTTTGCTATTCTTTGCTATTCTTTTGTTATTTGGCGTGGCCGGTCACAATCTCGTCGGCGAGGGCGGTGTCGCCGTAGACATGGCGCAAAGCCTCCACAATGGCCTGCGACGAGACGGCGACGGCGCGGTTCTGCGTGTCGTCAAAGTAGTAGTCGGCGGCCAGCGACTGAATATTGCCGTCAAAAATCAAACCAACCACCTCGTTGTTCTTATTGACCACCGGGCTGCCGGAATTGCCGCCGATAATATCCGCATCGCAGACAAAATCATAGGGTGTATTCGGGGCAATCTTCGCTTTGGCGGCGACCCACGACGGCGAAAGCTGATACGGCGGGGCATTGTCATGGGCGGCGGCATAGGGGTAAATACCGCCTATTGTCGTCATCGGCGGGACCGCCGCGCCGTCCTGCGTGTAGCCTTTGATAGTCCCATACGCCAGCCGCAGAGTTCCGGTCGCGTCGGGGTACAGGCCGGGCAGACCGGCGGCAAGCTCGGCACGCGCGATTTTAGCATACGCTTCCTCCTGCACGCTCTCCACGTTTTGTTCGCGCTGTGTGCGTATCTGCCGCAGAGTCGGGTCGAGCGCCAGCGCGAGGCGGATCATCGGGTCCGTAGACGCCTGAATGGCGGGCAGGCCGCCGTCCGCGAGGCGGCGGCGCTCGGCGACATCCGCCAGCTTCGTGCCGCTGACCAGCGCAAAAGCGCGTTCCTGCGGAGACTGTCCGGCCAGCGCGTTCATCGTGAGCGGCGCGTCGATACCGAGACTTTCTTCCATCTGTGCCAGCAAGTCGGCGAGCATCACCTGCTCTAATGCCGGGGAAACCGGTGCGGGAGAAAATAGGCCCTGCTCAAGAAGCGTCCGATTGGCATCATCAAATCCTGGCAGCCGCTCGCCATTCGGTTTGCCGCGCTCTTCGGCCTGACGTACCAGTGTCAGCGCAATGTTAAATAGCTCTGACCGGAAGGCTCGTCCGCCGCCGAACACGCCGTACTGCGTTTGCATCGCCCGCTGTGCGCTGTCGGCGGCATCAATCTGTGCCCAGGCCGTGCCGTAAGCGGCTTGCAGGGCCGGGTCAGCGGCGATTTTCGCTTGCAGCGCATCCTGCCTGGCCTGTTTGGCGGCGATCACCGCCGGGTCCTGCAAACTCTGCAGCGCCCCGGTGAGTTCTTTGCGAGCATTCTGCGTGCCGAATAAGGCTTGTTTGGAGACACGGGCGTTTTCCGGCAGACGTGCTCCCCAACTTGACAGCAGAACCTCGCGGCGGCGCAGGCTGCTGAGGGCCTCCGGCAGAAGCACGTCCCGATCCAGCGCCAGATCCGCCACGGTGTCCAAACGGGCAGTGTGGCCGGGATGGCCGGACACAAAGACCGGCTCTCCGGCCTGCGCCCCGGAACGGCTCCACTGTAAATAATCTTTGATTTTGGCGGGCTTGCCATGATCGTAAACCCGGAAAAAGCACATATCCAGGTCATAGCGCGGGTATTCGAAGTTGTCCGGGTCGCCGCCGAAAAAGGCCGTATTCTGCTCGGGGGCCATCACCAGGCGCACATCCGTATACCGCTTATAGCGGTACAGGTCGTAGCGTGCCCCGCCGAACAGGGTCACGACCCGGCTTCGCAGACCGGTTGTGTCCTGTGCCTCTTTTTCAATCGCGGCAATGATGCTGCGGCGGGCGAGCAGAGCCTGCGCGGGCGTCATCGCGGGTGTAACAGCCGCCTGTACCCGGTCGGTCACGGGCACGATGCTGTCCAGGGTGTCCAGCTCCAGATCGGGGGCGGGGCGCTCCTCGGCGTGGGTGCGGGCATAAAAGCCGTCACGGGCGTAGTTGTGCTTGGCGTCACTGAGCTTTTGCAGAGTGCCCAGGCCGACATGATGATTGGTCATCACCAGTCCGTCCGCCGAAATAAACGAGCCGGATGCGATGCCGATAAACTCCACCGAGGCTTTTTGCAGATGCTCCGCCCAGGCGGGCGTAATCGTCACCCCATATTTCTGCTGAATCTGGGCCGTGGGCAGGTCGTTATAGAGCCACATTCCCTCGTCTGCCCATGCCCCCGCCGCCGTCCCGAAAATGCCCGCTCCCAGCAGAGCGGCCAGTCTTGCCCAACGCTTCATGTTTGTCTTGCTTTCTTACTTGTCTTACTCGTGTCGTACTGTGATTTCGCCGGTCCCATCCTCACGCTCCCACAGCGCGACTTCCACGTCCAAAAACTGCGGCACGACCCACAGCACTGTCCGCAGATGGTCCGTCACCCGTGCCGTAGTCCACCAGCTTGTGCCGGACGCGAGGGCGGCGGGCAGGACAAGCTGATCGGCCAGATGCTCCTCGCAGGCGGCCCCCGTAGTCTGCCACTCTTTGAGCGCCGCGCAGGCTTCTCCGGCGACGGCCTCCATCGGGCGGCCTCGCTGTCCGAGCGCCGAAAACCCGGCCCGGCTGCCTTCGCACTCAGCGATCAAGACGACGGCGGCCCCTGTGCCGGGCGAAGGCACATCGCGCACGGACACCGTCAGCGGCAGGCCGCGCAGGGCGGTTTCCACGGCAGCCGCGCCGCGTTTGCCGACCTCGGCGGGCAGGCCGGACGTTAAAATATGAGCCGTCACGGCTTGAATTGGCCCGCGCTTGGTCAGCGTGAAGGGGTGCAGACGCGAGCTGCCCGGCGTGGTCAGCGTGAGCGCCCCGCCGCCGCGTGGCAGTAAGCCGACGGTCGCGGTTGTTATCTCGGCGTCCAGGCCGTGCGCGGCGAGTATCGGCAGGAACACTTCGGTCAGATGCTCCGCCGGGGGCGCAAACGAAACGTGCGTGCCGCCGGTCACCGTCACCCGCGAAGGGCTGTCCGCAAGGGTGAGCAGGGGCAAAAGTGTCTGCATGACCAGCGTAGCCGCCCCCGCCGTGCCAATGTCAAAATGGTACACGCCGCTTGTCACGGGTGCGTTCGGGATAAACGAGAGCTGTGTCGAGCCAAGCTCCGCGCCTGCTGTCGTTGCCGCGCACACTGCTGCCGCCGCCCGGACGGCGGCGAGATGTTGCGCTTTCAGCCCCGGCTTATCCCGCCCCGCCCGGATGCGGGTGAGCGTAACAGCCCGGCCCGTGAGCGCGGCCAGCGTCAGGCTTGTCCGCAGGGTCTGCCCGTCGCCCTCGCCATGCGAGCCGTCGATTGTCAGGGGGGTATTCATAGTTTATGCTGTGCCAGCAGAGACGAAAGCGTCTGCAAGCACCAGTCAATCTGCTCTTCGGAAATCACCAGCGGCGGCACGAACTCCAGTACGCGCCCGTCGCCCGCAGGCAGCATAATCAGGCCCCGGCGCAGGGCAGCGGGGACCAGCGCCAGGGACATTTCCGGCGAGGCCAGCTCAATGCCCAGCATCAGGCCGCGCCCGCGCACGTCCACGATTTTGTCCGGGAACGACGCCTGCACCGCCCGCAGGCCGCAAGCAAAGATGACTCCGATTTGCATGGCCCGCTCAGCCAGATGCTCTTCTTCCAGCACGTCCAATGCCGCCAGTGCTGCCGCGCAGGACAGCGGGTTTCCCAAAAACGTGCTGGTATGCAGTGCCTCGCCCGTGGATTCGCCCCAGGCCGCCATGAGGTCTTTCGAGGCCACGCACGCGGACAGCGGCAGGCCGCCACCCATGGCTTTGCCGACGCACAAAATGTCCGGCACGACGCCCTCAAACTCACACGCGAACCGGGTCCCGGTGCGGCCCCAGCCGGTGAAAATTTCGTCTAGTATCAGGAGCGTGCCCGTCTCGGTGCAAAGCTGACGCAGACCGGCAAGCCATCCCGGCGGGGGAACCACGATGCCGCCCCGCCCTTGAAGCGGCTCCGCCAGCACCGCGCCGGGTTTGTGTTCGTGCAGGTGTGCTTCGACCGCGTCAAGCGGGCCGCCGTAGGGCAGGTGCTGGGTGAAGCTGCCCATCTGCGGCAGAAACGGGGTGCGGAAGTCGGCGCGGGCGGTTACGTCCAAAGCACCGTAAGTCAGCCCGTGATAGCCGCCCTCAAAGGCCAGCACGCCAGGGCGATGTGTCGCCAGCATGGCGGTTTTCAGGGCCGCTTCGACGGCATCGCCGCCGTTCAGCCCTAAAATCACCTGCGCGTCGGGCAGCGGAACCAGAGACGAGATACGCTCGCAGAGACGCACTTTGACGGCGGACGGGTGAACATCGCCCATGCCGTGCAGGAGCTTATCCGCCTGCGCGTGGACCGCTGCGACGACTCGCGGGTGACCGTGACCGACCGAGGCGACGCCGAAGGCCGAAGTCACATCTAAAAAGCGGTTGCCGTCGGCATCCCACACGAGGCAGCCGTGCGCTTCTTCCCAGAACACCGGAAAGTCCGGGGCCAGGTAGGTGACATTGGGGCTTTCGGCGCAACGCAGGTCCCGCGCCAGAGCGAGGGAGCGCGGGCCGGGGACATCGGTGACAATCTCGGGCAGGGTGGGGGAAGGAAGGTTCACGCAGAGCGGTCCGTCTCCACTTGCAGGCGGATTTGGCGCAGAATGTTTGCGACTTTCTCGCATTCCACCTCCGACCCGGAGAACACGATGGAGCGGCCCTTTTCATGGACTTCCTGCGCGTGCGCCTCGGCTCGCTCCTGCGTGCATCCGGTCGCCTTTTGAAGCTGCTCTTCCACCTCTTCAAACGTGTGGCACTCGCAGTTGTACAGAATCACCATATACGGCCCGGTCCGTCCGGGCGGTGTGCTCTCCGTTGTCTCGTCGGGGGCCTCATAAATCCGTTCTCCGGGGCGAACGGCGGGCAGAAGATCAATTCCCTGGGGCATTTTCGTGTCCTGCTATCTAACCAAGTTTAGGTGTCAAATTGAGATTTAAAGTTTGCGAGCATGGCCTGATACGGCGGCAGGGTCAGGTCATTGGCCCACATGATAATCGCGTTTTCGCCGTTGTCACTGTAGTAATTCTTGCGGATGGCGACGTCCTCAAAGCCGTACTTTTCGTACATCCGCCGCGCCACGGCGTTGCGCTCGCGCACTTCTAAGGTCGCCCGCGAGGCCCCGCGCCTGATGCCTTCCTCGGTCAAATCCAGCAGCAGCCGCTCGCCGATACGCCGCCCGCGCCGGGAGGGGTCTACCGCAATCGTGGTGATATGCAGCTCGTCCATGACCACCCACATTCCGGCATAGCCGACCACCGTGTTGTCCATCTCGGTGGCCACAATATAATAGGCCGACGGGTTGCCGACCTCGGTGACATAGGCGCTCGAACTCCACGGCAAGCTGTAGCAGCGGCGTTCCAGGCGGGAAACGTGTTCAATGTCTTCCAGCCGCATCCGGCGCACAAGGACGGCGGGCGGGGCCTCTTCGGGCGCAGCCTCTTCGGAAAACTCTGTGGACAAAGGCCGCTCGGGACTGCTCTCGATCATGGTACTGCTTCTAACTTCTCAACAAAGACATCTATCGGGACCGTGCCGGGACCTTCCACCCAGTGTGCGCCGCCCACGAAATACTCTCGCTTCCAGATCGGCACGGTTTCTTTCAGCGTATCCATCAGCCACCGACAGGCTTCAAACGCCTCGCCCCGATGCGGCGAGGCCACGGCGACCCCGACGCTGCATTCGCCGATTTCCAGCCGCCCCAGCCGGTGCTGCACCGCGCATTTGACGTCCCAGCGCTGCTCGGTCTCTGCCGCCAGTGCCGCCAGCTCTTTCTCCGCCAGCGGCTCGTAACCCTCGTATTCCAAATACAGAACGTCCCGGCCCCGCGCATTATCGCGGACATTCCCCGCAAACGTCACCACCGCCCCGGCTCCCGGCCCTTCTACGGCCCGGCTCAGGGCGTCTATATCAATTTTCTCCCGCGTCAGCAGCGGCACGGTCTCACTCATCGCGTCCCCCGCTCATCGGCGGCATCCAGGCCACTTCATCGCCATCTTTCAGCATCGTATCTGCGTCCGCAAACTCTGCGTTGACCGCGACCCGCGTGTGCGTCAGCAGGTTCTCAAACCCCGTCGCCCGCGCCGCTAACACATTCGCCGCCACTCGCACCGTCGCACCTTCGGGCAGCGTAAGGGCCAGGTCATGTGCCCGCGCCACATCCTGCAAGTGGGCAAAAAACAACATCCGCACGGTTATCATAGCGCCATGATACCCGAAAGCTGCATCAAGGAAGCCACATTAAAAACTTGTTTAATGAGCTGCGGGTCATGTCAAACGTCATTTCCTCTTGATGCACTTCTGACAGATGAACGGCTTGATTGCGGTACTCGCGCACTCTCTGCACGTCAGCCCCAACATTTGTCTGGATTCTATATTTGCTTGCTGCCATGTTTATCAAGTCATAAGCACTCCGCCGGTCTGGCCTGCCCGCACTGCGAAGCACGAAATGTATACGCAGCAAAACTTCAAACGCGGAAAACAAGCGAATGATGTATGTCATTTCAAGGTTTTCAGCACCGTATTTCATCTGCACAAGGGAAGCGTTCCCAAACTCTGGCAGACGGTGCAAACTAGCCCAATTTTGCACCGAGTAATCCAAAGACAGATGGGCTGCCTCGAACTCATCCTGAATTCGGGCAAGCTGCTGAATGTGTCGGTAGCTCATGCCCGCAACAAGCCCTCTGCGATCTCCACAAAAGTTGATTTGTCCCAGGGGTGCGGCCAAAACAGCCCGGAGTCCGTTCTAATTGACCAGGTTTGGTCGTTAAACGAATAGACAAGGCGGACCCGGTGGTGGGCAGGCCAAACAAAGAAGTCCACGAAGCCCTTTTCTGCTTGGGCGTTCAGCCCTTTCGGCTCCAAAGCAAGCTCTTCTTTAGGCACAAGCATCCCCTCATGGGGCGGGATGTCTATCACAAGTACCTGCGTATTACCGAGGCCAGTTCGGCCAGCGTTGGCAGCACTGTCTAGACGGACATTTCCGCCTTCTCCCAGCCATGCCTGCGCCCAGCCGGTCACGTCGCCAAAGAGTTTATCAATAGCCTGCTGCCAGTTTTCCGGCGTGGGGGCGGACGTTAACTCTTTTTCAAGAAGGGCCATAATGGTTTCCTTTCACAAAATATACCGGCTGAGGTCTTCGTCTTTGACGATGTCGTCCAGCTTTTCGCGGACATAGGCGGCGTCGATCTTTTTGTATTTGTCTTCTAAGTCGGGGGCCTCAAACGAGAGGTCATCTAAAAGCCGCTCCATGATCGTGTGCAGGCGGCGGGCACCAATGTTTTCCATCTGCGCGTTGACATCGGCGGCGACGCGGGCAAGCTCGGCAATGGAGTCTTCGGTGAAGTCTAGCTCGACGCCTTCAGTGGCGAGCAGGGCCGTGTATTGTTTGATCAAAGCGTTGCGCGGCTCAGTTAAAATACGCTGGAAATCGCTGCGGGTGAGGCTTTCCAGCTCGACGCGGATGGGGAGGCGGCCCTGAAGCTCGGGGATCAAATCCGAGGGCTTGGATAAGTGAAACGCGCCCGCCGCGATAAACAGCACAAAGTCGGTCTTGACGGGGCCGTACTTGGTTTGAACCGTGCTGCCTTCGATAATTGGCAGGATGTCGCGCTGAACGCCTTCACGGGAGACGTCCGGCCCGCCCGAGGAGCCGCCCGCGCCGCGCCCGGCGATTTTGTCCATTTCGTCCACAAAGATGATGCCCGACTGCTCCGCCCGCGCCACCGCCTCGCGGGTCAGGGCATCGTGGTCAATCAAAGATTGCGCCTCTTCGTTGGCGTAATGCTCCCGCGCTTCTTTGACCGTTATAGTCCGCTTTTTGCGCTTTTTGGGCATCATCGAGCCGAACAGCCCCTGCATATCCATCCCGCCGCCGTCGTCCATGCCGCCCCCGCCCATGGGAGAGATGACCTGCATGAATGGGGGCGGCCCGCTTTCTTCGATTTCGATCTCAATGCTGTCGTTGTCCTTGACGCCCGACGCCACCTGTGCCCGCAGGCGCTCCCGGACGCGGGTTTCCTGTTCGCGCTTGCGCTTGTCGCTGTCGGTTTCGGCGGCTTCGGTCTCCTCGCCGTCGTCTGCCGATTCCGGGGCGATGGGGTTGTTCTGCGAGGGGCCGCCGAACATCTGTGCCAGCATATCCATCGGGTTTTCGCCGCTGCCGGGCTTGGGCATCTTCAGGCGCACCGGCTTCGGCTCCCGCTTCGGCTGCATCTGGTCTACCACGCGGTCCACGGCCCGTTCGGCGGCTTCGTCCTTGACTTCGGCCAGTTTTTCTGCTTCGACGATCCGCAGAGACGCCTGCACCAGATCGCGCACCATGGAGTCCACATCGCGCCCGACATAGCCGACTTCGGTGAACTTGGTGGCCTCCACTTTGACAAACGGCGCGTGGGCGAGCGTTGCCAGCCGCCGGGCGATCTCGGTTTTGCCGACGCCCGTAGGTCCAATCATCAGAATGTTCTTGGGGTTGACTTCGTCCCGCAGGTCGTCGCCAAGCCGCCGCCGCCGGTAGCGGTTGCGAAGGGCAATCGCTACGGCACGCTTTGCGGCCTGTTGCCCGACAATATATTTATCCAGCTCCGCGACAATCTGGCGCGGGGTCATTTCTTCCATTTCCGTCTTCATCTCAGCCATAATGACAGTATACCCAATCTCTTATTCGCGGCTATTTATTCGCCGTCTTTGGCGGCTTCGTCGAGCGCAGCAGAAAGACCATTTGCCCCGTACAAGCCCAGCAGTGTATCGCACACCCGCGTCAGCTTTTCGGGCGTGAAATCGGCGGGCGGCATCGTTGCCAAAGCCTGCAAGTTG
Organism: Capsulimonadaceae bacterium; assembly: GCA_965277455.1. GTDB lineage: Bacteria > Armatimonadota > Armatimonadia > Armatimonadales > Capsulimonadaceae > JANXMY01. The sequence continues at coordinate 439,747 of OZ255823.1, forward strand.
CCGCCGCCGGTGGGGATCAAATCCGCTACGGCCTGCCGCGTGGCCGCAGGCGCATCGGTGGGGGCATGAACCAGCAGGGCGCGGGCCGCACCAGACGGCAGAGCGCCCCGGCTCACCGTCGCCGCCCGGTGCAGGTCGGCGGTGTAGGCCCCGGTCTCGGCGGACCAGACGGCCACTTTGCCGCCGGTCAGGGCCAGCCAGGTCGTAAGCGACTGCTGACGGCTGTTCGTGCCTGCCTTGAGGGCTTGCAGCTCGGCGAGCGTTGACAGCACCTGCGCGGTGTCCGGCTCTTTCTTTTGCAAATCCTTCGCGTCTTTGGTCAGCACGACCGGCGCACTCAGCCCGGCGACGGCGGCAGCGGCCCAGGTTTGCAGCGATTCGGGAGCGCCCATGCTTTTGAGCTGCGCGGCGACCTGTGCATAGGCGGTCTTTTCGGACAATCGCAGAGCCACGGTTTGACGGCTCAGACGCGCCACTTCGGCTCCCGCCTGCGCGTCGTCGTCCACGGATTGGAGCTGCTCCACGGACTGCGTGAAGACCAGTGCCCGTGTGTCCGCCGTCCGCAGAGCGTAGCCCAGGATGAATGCCTGCGCCTGCACGCGGGGCACGGCGGGCGGCGCGTCTTTCGGCTTGCTATCGCGGGCCGACGCGGCGGCAGGCAGGGCGAGGATGCAGAGGAGCGCGATGCCCCCGAAGCGTTTTTTCATAATTCGTCCACCACAATGTTGCTGTTTGTATAGATACAAATGTCAGCGGCGATATGCAGCGCTTTTTCGGCAATCTCTCTGGCCGACAAATCGGTGTTTTCAAGCAGGGCTTTCGCCGCCGCCTGAGCATACGGCCCGCCGCTGCCGATAGCGGCGATGCCGTCGTCGGTGTCTAGCACGTTGCCGTCGCCGGAGACGACCAGCAGGTACTCGGGGTTTCCCACAATCATCAGCGCCTCAAAGCGGCGCAGGACGCGGTCGGAGCGCCATTCTTTGGCGAACTCCACCACAGCACGCGGCAGATTGCCGCTCGCCGCTTCCAGCTTTTCCTCAAAGCGGTCCGCCAGGGCCATCGCATCGGCGGCGCTTCCCGCGAAGCCCGCCAGCACTTTGCCCTGATAGAGCCGCCGGATTTTCCGGGCGGTGTTCTTCATCACGGTTTTGTCTAAAGTCACCTGTCCGTCACCGGCGATAGCAACCTTGCCGTCTCGTTTAACGCCCACAATAGTCGTGGCGTGCATGGTAATGTTCATAATTTTGTTCTCGGGGGGATACAACTTGTGTCTGCTTTGTTATGATAGCACATTGAGATACGTTACGCCCGCGTTGACAGTTCGCCCGCTTGTGGGTATAATTTGCAAATAGTTTGCGGGATTTTTCACAAAGTCCGTTTTTAGAAGCCAAAACGAAGCCAAATGGGAACCACACACGCCCCCTCGGGGGTTGATATATTAGACCGGCCCGTCACCGAAGACGAGAAAGCCCGGTTCGTGCGGCAGATGTTTGACGACATCGCCCCGCGCTACGATTTGCTGAACGCGCTGCTCTCAGCGGGCATACACAGCAGTTGGCGCACCTTTGCGACCCGCTGCACTCTGCTCAGGGCCGGGGACGCGGTGCTGGATTTGTGTTCCGGGACCGGCGAGTGGACCGTGCCGCTGCGGGAAGCTGTGGGGCCGACGGGGCAGGTGATCGGCGCGGACTTTTCGCTGCCAATGCTGCGCTCCGGGGCGGACCGCTTTGAGCGGACACACTCAGACGAAGTGCAGGGGGACGCGGCCCGTCTGCCCTTCGCGGATGCTTCGTTTGAGGCCGTCACGGTTGCCTTTGGCATCCGCAATGTCGCGGACCGGGACCGGGCGTTTCGGGAAATGACCCGCGTGCTTAAGCCCGGCGGGCGAGTCGTGTGTCTGGAGTTCTCGCAGCCGCCGCCGGGCCTGCTGAATACGCTGTACGAGCTGCACGCACGGTTTATCATGCCGACCGTCGGCGGGGCGGTCAGCGGGCGGCCTGATGCCTATGCGTACCTGCCTGAGTCGATGAAGCGCTTTGATACCCGCGCCCGCCTCGCCGCCCGAATGCGTGATGCCGGGCTAACCGATGTCCGCTGGGTGGATTTGACGTTTGGGTTGGTGTGCGTTCATGTCGGTGTCAAACCCGCCGATTAGCCCTGTAGCCGATTAGCCCTGGATTAGAATGGAAAAAACTATGGGAGCCACTGCTGAATCAACGACAACGATGCCTGCCGCTCCAACTCGGGTGCATTTTCTGGACTGCGTCGCGGACGATCTGACCGCGATTGAGGCACTCTTGGGCGATGAAATCCGCTCGGATGTCCGCGCCGCCTACGCGATTTCCGGCCACACACTCTCGGCAGGCGGCAAGCGCCTCCGCCCCGCCCTCGTGACACTTGCCGCCCGCGCCGCCTGCGGGGCGTTCCCCGCGCACACGGTTCATGCTTCCGGGGCCGCCGCCGAGCTGATCCACATGGCTTCGCTTATCCACGATGATGTGGTAGACGGCTCCGCCGAGCGCCGGGGCAAGCCGACCGCGAATGCCACCTTTGGCAATCAAATCAGTGTGCTGGTCGGCGATTATCTGCTGGCAAAAAGCATTTATCTGGCCGCTGGGGAAGGCCGCATCGATGTGATCCGCGTGTTTTCCAAAGTCACTGTAGGTCTCAGCGAAGGCGAAGTCCTGCAAATCACCGCCAAAGGCGACGTGGATACTTCGGAAGAAACGTATTTGACTATCATCGCCAAAAAGACGGCTGGCTTTATTGCGGGCTGCTGCGAAGTCGGCGGAATGCTGGCCGATGCGCCCCCTGCGCAGGTTGCTGCGCTGACTGCGTATGGTCTGAACTGCGGCCTGGCGTTCCAGATTGCCGACGATTTGTTAGATTACACCGGTGATCCGGCAAAAACGGGCAAGCCCCTGTGCGGCGACCTGCGCGAAGGCAAGATGACCCTGCCGCTCATTCTGGCTCTGCGAGACGTTTCCGACACCGAACGAACTGACCTGCTCCGCATTCTGGAAGAACCCGAGGCACTGGCCGATACGGAAATGGCCGCCGTCCGTGCCGCGATTGAGCGCCACGACGGTTTCGGGCGCACCGCCGCCGCCGCCCGCCGCTATGTCGCCTCTGCACAAGACGCGCTTCTCGCTTTGCCGCCCTCCGAGTACCGCGACTCGCTCCATGCCCTCGCCGACTACGCGCTGACGCGGGAGCGATAGGGCGGGGGCGTTTGCCCCGCGCCCCCCGGCGGGTATCCTGCTGTCAGACAGGAACCCTACCAATGGAACTCGCCAAAGATACCCCGACCGAACCGGATGCCGACAAGATGCCGGACGATCCGCATAAGACCGCGCAAGGCGGCCCCGACGCCCCCGGCGGCAAAGATGCCCCCGCCACAAGTGCTTCCGACCTGTCACACGGACAGGAAGGCTACCCCGGCCCCCGCGCCGGAGGCGAAACCGACAAAACGGGAGAACAGCCAAATGGAGTCGCCGAACCTCGTTGAAACCGTCCGCTCTGCCGACGGTATCATCCCCAATACCACCACCGACGAGACGACAACCGCCGGGGATGAGCTGCCGACGGGCGATGTGGACCCCGACGCCACCCGCGCCGCCGACGAAACCGGGCAGGGCGGGGACCCGACCGAACCCGCCAAAAACAAAGCCCACCCGTGGAATGGATAGAAAGTAGGGGCGCGATTTATCGCGCCCTCTTTTTTTGTCTCCACCATCAAATCAAATTCACCCCCGCCACGACATCGCCTTTGCTGTCATCCATCGTCCATCGCCGTGGGTCGTTCGTATTGTTTGGGCTGGGCGCAGGCTGCGTGGGATCAAAGATCGCCTTGCCGCCGTCGTCTTTGGCATCCGGCCCCACGCTGTAGAGCACGTATTTTGCGCCAGCCAGCTTATACCGCAACGGCCCGGACAGGGCGAACGGGTCGGTTGGCACGGCTTTTAAGTAGCCTGACACAAGCGCGGCAAGAGTTGCCGGATACGCGTTGTGGTCTCGATGGTAGGCTTGCAGGGCGAGGGTCGTCACCAGAAGGGCATTTTGCGTATCGGATCGGACCTCGTTGAGACGCACCTTTCCATACGCAGGCAGCAGCAGTTGGTTCACAAGATCGTTTGGAAGCGGCGGCGGCGGCAGGTGTGCGGCGTAAGGCTGACGTGCCTGGGCGATGGCCGCATCCATCCACTGCGCGTTGTTAGTAAGTATCCGGCCTTTTCCAATCAGGCGGACATAAGAGGCACTGGCAACGTTCCCGGCCCACGCCTTCGGGTCCTGCGAAAATGTGGTGATATGCCCACTGAGACCCGCGCTGAGCTGAGTGGCCCAATCCGGCTGCGCCATGAGTTCCCGGAGGCTGGACTGCGTGCCCCATTTCTCTTCCTGCATGGTGTCCGCAAAAGGCACATGAGCCGCCCGAATGCTTTCCAGTCGCCGCCTCGCTGCCTGCGCTTCGGGGCCACTGAGATGCGGCACAGCCTCCCAGGCGTGCTTGCGGCCAATGGCCTGACAGGCGACGCCGACCAGCATTCCAATCAGCGGCCCGCCGCGTGGCAGGGTTTCGCCCATCTGCACGGCGTCGAGTTCCGCGCTGACGGCCCCGCTCCAATCCCCCTGCGCGGCTTTGACCTGCCCGTCCAGAGACAGAAACCGGGCCATCTGCCGGATGTGCTGATAATGCGGAAACGCCGTGCTGAATGACCGCGATGGAATCTCCTGATAGGGATACTGAAAGCCTTGATGCAGAAGCGACAGGGCCGGGGCGTTCTCCGCAACCAGCTTTTCTTTGGCCGCCAGCGAGTAGAGATGATCGTCAGGGTCCGAGGAGGTATGCGGAATCCACCGTGCGCCAGCATAGTTAATTTTGTTGGTGTCCACCAGTGCATTATTCGCCGCAATGTAGTAATCACGAGCGTTAATGGCAGGCATCGGGTGGGATGGGGGCAGGGGGGCAGGCAGCCGGTTGACGGCAAGGCTCCAGAAGTACCCGACCAGCACCAGCCCGGCCAGGGCGGCGGGAACGATTACCAGCATCTTGTCGCCGCGTGACCACGGGCGTTTGGGGCGTTTTTGGGGTGTCATACGCTCTTAAACGCGGGCGGGGAGCAAAAGGGTTCGGGTATACTCAAAAAATGATGCAGACGATTTCTGGTAAGCCGTATCTCGGCGCGACGCCTGACCCCGCCGGGGCGACCCGTGAGGCGATGGCGGTGGTCAAAGCGGGGCGGCTGCCGGTGGTGGAGATTTTTTATTCGCTTCAGGGCGAAGGGGGGCGGACGGGGCAGGCGACGGTGTTTGTGCGCTTTGCCGGGTGCAACCTCGCCTGCGAGTTCTGCGACACGGACTTTCGGGTGAAAGAGACGTTCACGCCGGAAGAATTGGCGGACGAAGTGGCGCGGATCGGCGGTGACTGCCGGTGGGTGTGCTTTACGGGTGGGGAGCCGACCATTCACGACTTGCAGGCGATTTGCGATTTGCTGCACACACGCGGGTATCAGCTTCAAATGGAGACCAACGGCACGCGGCCCCGGCCTGCGTGGGGCGTGGACCATGTGACGGTGTCCCCCAAGCAGCCGCAGGGCGGGCGGCTGCACCCGTGGTACGAGGCCAACGCCCGCGAGTTTAAATATGTGGTGGATGACGACGCAGATCTGGCGCGGGCGCTAGAGGGGGTGCGGGCGCACGGGCGGATGACGTTTGTTCAGCCGAATGCCCTGAACCCCGCCGCCGTCGCGCTGTGTGTAGAGGCGGTGCAGGCGTACCCGGCGCTCCTGCGGCTGTCTTTGCAGACGCACAAGTTTCTGCAAATCCGGTGACCCCTCCCCGTCGCTTCGCGCCGACCCTCCCCTGTTAGGGTGAGGGTTAAGAAAAGAAGGACCAAAAAGAGCGCAGGGCAATCTTCTCCGGCTCCTCACCCTCCCCTAATAGGGGAGGGTCGGCGCGAAGCGACGGGGAGGGGTCACGACTGTAAGTAGTCCCGCAGGCGCTTTTTGCGGGCGGCGGAGCGCAGCTTGCGAAGAGCCTGCGATTCGATTTGGCGGACGCGCTCACGGGAGATATGTAGCTCGTCGCCGATCTGCTGCAAGACGGATTTGTCGTCCTCATCAAAGCCGAACCGTTTCCGCATGATGATCTTTTCGCGCTCGTCGAGCGTGTCCAAAATGGCTTCAATCTCGCCGCGCATCTCCTGCGCGATCAGCTCATCCTGCGGGTTGGGGGCGTTGCGGTCCAGAACCAAACTGCCCAGAGAGGTGCTGTCGTCGTCGCCGACAGTCATGTCCAGCGAGATCGGGTCCTGCGTGGTTTGCAGCAGGCTGTTCATCTTTTTCAGTGACAGGCCCGCGTGCTCGGCGATTTCTTCGGTGGTCGGCTCCTGGCCCAGAATACGCATTAGCTCGGCGCGGGACTTTTCGATTTTTCGGAGAGACTCGGAGATATGAGCGGGCAAGCGGATGGATTTGGCCTTGTTGTCGATAGCCCGTCCGATGCTCTGCCGTATCCACTGGGTCGCATAGGTGGAAAAGCGGTAGCCCATGCGCGGGTCGAAGCGCTCGGTGGCGGTCATCAGGCCAATCGCGCCTTCCTGAATCAAGTCTTCCAGGGGAATGCCGCTTGCCATGTAGTTTTTGGCGATAGAGACTACGAGCCGCATATTGGCTTCAATCAGGCGCTCTTTCGCCATCAGGTCGCCGTAACGGGCGCGGCGTGACAGCGCCTTTTCTTCGGCGGCGGTGAGGAGCCGGGTCCGGGTGAGGCGGTTGATATAGGAGGCGAAGTCATCGACAAAGGAGCCGACCGTCTCGACGACGGCCCGACCTGCCCCGTCCCCTGCCTCGGGCGCTCCTGAATAATGGTTGGCTGTTGTGGTCATGCGCTGCTTGATCCCGCGAAGTTCTGCGTGGCCGCTGCTGTGTCCGCACTGACACCGCCTTTTAATTCGACAGCGGTGTGCGGTTTTCCTCCCTGCAATTTTGCTGTCTTTTTTCTGCTACAATAGGCCGTGAGCCGCGAAGCAAAACCAACTGACCTGCAAGCCAAATCGCTGACAGTTTCTTACCTGCCCGGCGGTCCCCGCGTGCTGCAGGACTTCTCGCTGATGGTGCGCCCCGGCGCGTTTGTCGGCATTGTCGGCCCGAACGGCTCTGGCAAGTCCACGCTGCTGCATGCCCTGTCCCGTGCCCTGCGTCCCGCGCTGGGTGTGGTTCTGCTGGGTGGCAGTGATTTATATGCCGACTTAAAGGCCCGCGATGCCGCGCTGTCCCTTGCCGTCATGCCGCAGGAAACAGCGGTGTCTTTAGACTTCACCGTCCGCGAAGTCGTCCGCATGGGCCGGTCGCCGCATCTGCCGCGCCGCCCATTTGCCTCCGAAAGCGCCGCTGATGAGCAGATTGTGACAGACTCCCTGGCCGCCGTCGGCCTCACCGACCTTGCCGACCGCATCGTGCCGACGCTGTCGGGCGGCGAGCGGCAGCGGGTGCTTCTCGCCCGTGCTCTGGCGCAGCAGCCCGCCGTGCTTCTGCTGGATGAGCCGACCTCGCATCTGGACCTGCGGCATCAGTCCGAGACACTGGCGCTGGCGCGTTCACTCGCGCACAATCAGAATAAAGCCATTCTGGCCGTCCTGCACGATGTCAATTTAGCCGCCGCCTGGTGCGACGAAATCGTGCTGGTCTCTGAGGGCCGGATTGCCGCGCAGGGCACGCCCTCCGAGGCATTGACGCCCGAAACGCTGCTCCAGGTCTACGGCCTCCGCGTCCGTGTTGGCCCTGCGCCTGGCACTGGCCGCCCGCTGATTGTGCCCCTGCCGGGGCCGCTGCCGCCGCCCGGCCCTGAAGCGCGTCCTCTGCACGTCGTTTGCGGCGGCGGCACAGGGGCGAGTTTGCTGCCCGCGCTTCGCACGGCAGGCTTTGCCGTCACCGTGGCCGCTCTCAGCGTCAATGACCCGGATGCCGAGACGTGCGGCCTCCTAAACATCCCTTTCGCCCGCGCCGCGCCGTTCTCGCCGCCGGACGCAGCGGCACAAGCCAAAAGCGCATCGCTGGCCCATTCGGCAGACGGCGTTGTCATTGCGGATGTTCCCTTTGGCCCGGCCAATCTCGCCAATCTGCGCCTGGCACTGAGGCTCGGCCAATCGGGAACCCCTGTGTACCGGCTGTGTTCGCTCGGCGCGGACTTTGCCGCCCGCGACTTCACCGGCGGCGAGGCCGCCCGCCTCTGGCACGCGCTGACTGCTCTCGGCGCGGCAGACCTGCCCGACATCAACGCGCTTTTGACCCGACTGCAAGAAGATTTTATACAAGAAGATTTTAAGAGTGACCTATGGAAACGCTGAGTGAACACGTGATCGAACCTGTGCTGGCCGCGCCGCCGCCTCGCGCCGCGCCGCTGTCCCTGCGTCTGACAACCCTGCTGGTGCTGGCAGCCCTGCTGCTCGGCCTGTTCGGTCTGGGGGGCGTGCGGGCGGTCTGGGAGGCGGGCAAGCTGTGCTGGCTGGGGGGGGCGGGGCGCACTGTGCCGGGAACCGTTACCAAAATCGAAACGCAGCCTAACCCAAACAAATCCGCGCCTCCGATTCCCACCGGCCTCTGGTACACGGTCACCTTGCCCGGCCCGCATGGCCCGTTTCAGCGGAGGGGGTGGATTAGCCTGGCCGGGGAGCCTGCCCTGCCGGGCGGTCCGGCGCGGGCGCTGCCGGCCCCTGTGCCTGGGGTTCACCTCGGGCAGACCCTGCCGGTGCGCTATGCGCCGTGGTTCGGAAGTGTTCTCAGCCAGCCCTGGGCCGCCTCGCCGGGAAATCGTATTGCGACGCTCCTCTTTATCGGTGTTCTGGTTTTGCTGGTGACGGCGCGTCTGGCCCGGCGCATCCTGCTCTGGCTGCGCGAGCATCTGCACCTGCTCCGGCACGGGCAGGCGACGGTGGGAACTATCACGGACAAGCGTACCGAAGTCGAAGACGCGGCGCGTTACTTCCTGACTTACGGCTACTCGGCGTCCGGCGAAGGCCGCGTGCGGGAAGAGCAGGTCGGCGCGGAGCAGTGGAGGCTGTTTCAGGTCGGTCAGCCGGTGACGGTGCTTTATGACCCGGCCAAGCCTACTCATGCCGGGCTGTATACGCTAATGGGCTAACCCCTGCCTGTCATACGCCGTGCGGGCCGTCAGCACGGCTTCCCGGTGTTCTTCGGCCCACTGCGCCAGCGCGGCCAGCGGCTCTAAAAGCGTCTGGCCCAGCGCCGTCAGCGCGTAATCCACGCGCAGGGGGACCGTCGGGTACACTGTGCGGCTAATCAGCCCGTCGCGCTCTAGCTGCCGCAGGGTATGCGTCAGCATCCGCTGCGAGATGCCTTCCACCGACCGGCGCAGGTCGCTGAAACGCCGCGTGCCGTCCCCCAGCAGAACTACCACCAGAACGCTCCATTTGTCGCCCACGCGGTCCAGAATGTCCCGCAGGGGGCAGCCCTCGGCGGCACTGTCCGGGGCAATGGGCACGGGGCATTCCATACGGGTCTCAAGCCGCGCAATCGTTTGTGCATTTTTGGTCATGGTGGTTACTTCCAGAGAACTCAGTAATTAAAAAGTGCCATCTTGACAGCGGTCTCTGCCATAGTGTACCCTAGTTACAAGAAGTTACCTGCTTCTTAATAGGAACTGAAAAACTACAGGAGAGAATTATGATTGCTGTCACCGGAGCGACGGGCCATCTGGGCCGTCTTGTCATTGAGGGCCTGCTAAAAACAATGCCCGCGTCTGAAATTATCGCTGTCGTGCGAACGCCCGAAAAGGCCGCTGACCTCGCCGCGCTCGGCGTGTTGGTACGTGCGGGCGACTACACCCAGCCCGAAACGCTGCGGCCTGAGCTGGCCGGGGCGGACAAAGTGCTGCTGATCTCATCGAGCGACCTCAGTGCCGGGTCCGATGCGCGGGTGGTACAGCACCAGGCTGTCATTGACGCCGCCAAAGCCGAAGGGGCCACGCTGCTGGCCTATACCAGCATTCTGCGGGCAGACACGTCCACGCTGGCCCTGGCAAAAGTCCATAAAGAAACCGAAGACATCATTCGGGAGTCTGGAATACCGTTTGTGTTCCTTCGCAACGGCTGGTACTTTGAAAATCAGACCGAAGCGCTGGCCCCGGCCATTCAGCACGGCGCAATTATGGGAGCGGCGGGGGAGGGGAAGTTTGCTTCGGCGGGCCGGGCGGACTACGCGGCGGCGGCAGTCGCGGCGCTGACTTTGCCGGGTCAAGAGAACAAAATCTATGAGCTGGCGGGGGATACGCCGTACACGCTGACGGAGCTTGCCGCTGAAACGGCAAAACAGTCCGGCAAGCCCGTAGCCTATGTCAATCTGCCCGCCGCTGACTACCAGAAAGTGCTGGAAGGCTTCGGCCTGCCCGCCCCGCTGGCCGCCCTGCTAGTCGATGCCGAAGTTGGCGCGGCGCAGGGCGAGCTAGACGGCTCTTCGGACGATATGCGCTCGCTGATTGGGCGGCCCACAATGACACTCGCTGAGGCGGTGAAGGCGGCGGTGAAATAAAGCCCCCCCGCCCCCAATAATGGGGGAGTCAGAGGGTTAGAAGTAGGGGCGCTGCTTGCTGCGCCCTCTTTATCCTGCCCTAATTTGTCTGGCTCCCCCATTATTGGGGGCGGGGGGGCGCTTTTTTTGCGTTTCCTGTCTTTTTCGGTTGACAAACTCCGCCGCCTGTGTTACAACACAAATCTATAACACAAGTCAGCCCCCTGTCCCGAACGGACTCCGAAAAAGGAACCTTATGCGTTTTTCTGCCCGCCTTCTGCTCCCGCTGCTTTTCTGCGCTCTTGCCCCCGCCGCTCATGCCCAGTCGCCGGAAGGGCCGCTGCTGCCGGTCATTGACCCTAAAATCGGCATTCCCCACGGTCAGGTGCGGCTTGGGTACTACCCGACGACGCACACGTTCCGCTACCAGGGCGAATACACGGTTGCCGCCAGCTTTGCCCATGTCAACGGCTCGTCGCTCTATGCTTTTGCCGACGTCGACGTCGAAGCCGGGCAGGATGCCCAGCATTCGACGTTCCGCCCGCAGCGTCTTGTCGGCACATTTGAAGTCGGCGCGACCCAGTTTCTCGGCGTCCGCCCTCTGTCTCTGCTGGTGCGGCACGAGTCCGCGCATTATATTGACCGGGAAGATTTGTACATGGGAAGCTGGGACATGGTCGCCCTGCGCTATCAAAAGCGGGTTGGGCGCACCAATTTAGCCGTGACACTGGCAAACTATGTTCACGTCCATCAGCTTGCGTCGGAGTACAAAGACGACGCCGACATTCAGGGCGAAACCGCCCTCGGAGCCACACGCGGCCACAAAATCAGCCTGCGAACCGACCTGCATATTGCCAGCGGCCACGGCGGGCGCGGCGGCTTTGCGGATTACTGGATCGAGCCAAGCCTCGCCCTGTCTGCCCAATCGGCGGTGTTCTTGGGCTACGGCCAGATTACAGACACCAACCTGTCCGCCGCCAACACCGACCATCCCGTGATGGCAGGCGTTCGGTTCAATTATTAGGCTTGCTCCCCCATTTGTAGGGGCAGGGCTTGTCCCTGCCCTCCTCTCCTGCTATTCTCGCCCCTGCCTCAAAACCCCTGCGGCAGCCGCCACAGGCGCGGTTTGGAAGACTCGTAAATCGTGCCGTCGCCATACTGGCCGTGCGCCTCACCTATGGGCTTATAAATAATCTTTTGGTCTGTCATCCACTGCGGATTGCGGGCAGTGCTTGCGCTTTTCGCGCAGCGTTTGAGTATATGCAGAGGCATTTGTCTTATTAGTGGTATGCTCGGTCACCGTCAGCGTATAAGGCGGCTTTTGGGCCGAGGCGGGCGCGGCGGTGAAGATGAGCGCAGATAGAGCAAGCAGGGCCGGGAGGCGAGGGGGCATGGTAAGCTCCAAGTGGGTTTTGGATTGTTTATGTGTATAGTCTCGCCGCAAGTTCCCGAAAGACAAAGAAGCAAACAAGAGGGCAGGGGCAAGCCCTGCCCCTACGGTTACAGAATTGGGGGCGGGTGGCTCTATGGTTTCAGGGACAACTGCCAGGTTTGCTGGAACTGGGCGATGTTCTGGTTGACGACGTGGCCGTCGCCCATCAGCTCATTGTAACGCTTCTGGCTGACCAGAATGCCGCCGTGCCAGGAGCCGTTGCCGTCCATTAGAACATTAACTTCGGCGCCTTCGTGGGGCGTCTTCGCGGCGTCCTGACTATAGGCCATCAGAGAGCCGTAGCGGGTTCCGAGCAGGGCAATTTCGGTGCGGTACAGGTAAGAGGTGCCGAACTTGTCGTAGGCGGTCGGGGTCGCCGTCGGGTTCATCGGGATATTCGTGCCGCCATTGTAGCTGCTGATGTCGATGTCGGTGTAGCCCTTGTCGGCGGGGCAGTGCCAAAGCTGCGGGTTCTTGATGTAGGGCGACAGAATATCCTGCAAGAAGGGCATCTGATGCACTTTGGCCTGATATTCTGGCTGCGCGGTCCAGATGTCGGGAACGCCGTAGTCATCCGAAGGATCCTTGCCCGCCGGATACAGCTCATCGTAGTCTTGCGAATACAGGTCGATGGCAAGGCCAATCTGCCGGAGGTTAGAGATGCAGACGGTCTGACGCGCCTTGCCGCGCACCGAAAAGAACACGGGCAGCAGAATGGCCGTCAGCACCGCGATAATAGCGATGACGATCAGCAGCTCAATCAGCGTGAATGCTAAGAGCTGAGCGCGGCGAGGTACTGCCGCAGCCTGGCGGCGTACTGCGGAAACGCGATGTCGGGGTCTAAAAGTGCAGGTATCCACCGTTTCTCCCATTCCAGAGTGATCCAGCCGTCGTAGCCGCTGCCTGCCAGCAGGCCCAGCATTTCGGGGATCGGCACATCGCCGTCGCCCAGCAGGCAATACGAGCCGCCGGGCTGACTATCTTTGACGTGTGTTGTGCGTATGTACGGGGCCAGCGCGGCAAAAGTTTCCGCCGGCGCTTCGCCGTTCCGGTACGGGTGATGCAGGTCCCAGAGCACCCCGGCGGCGGGCGACGTCACCTGCAAGAGTGCCTCCGCCGCCTGCCGCCCCGTCGAGAAGGCATCATGGGTTTCCAGCACCACGCAGACATCGCCCGCTGAGGCCGCGTAATCCCCCAATGTGTTCAGTGCGTCGGCGACGCGCCCGGCGGCTTCGGTCCGGTCCTGCCCGTCCCCGCCGCCGAAGACGCGCACAAAGGGAATGCCCAGCGCGGCGGCCAGGTCTATCCCGCGCCGCCCGTCATCAAGCTGCTGCACCCGTTTGGCCGGGTCCGCTTCGGCCAGCGTGCAGGACGTGTCCAGCCCGCACAGGGTTAGGCCCGCGTCAGCGAACTGCCGCCGTGAGGTTTGAATGGCCGCCGGGTTAGAAAAGTGCGGCGACTGCGTCAGGTCCAAATCCGGCCCCAGCCCGCGCAGCTCCACGCCCTCATAACCCCAGCCCGGCAGGCGGGCCAGTATCTCGTCTAACGTCCAGGTCGGGCAGCCGAGTGTTGTCACGCCAAGTTTCATAGGGGCTTGTTCGCCGCCGCCTGCGCTAATTCCTCCCGGCACAGACACAAAAAAACGGGCCTGCCGTCAGTGGCAGGCCCGGTCTCTATGCGTTACGTCAGCGATGCGTTACGTCAGCGGTGCTTGACGTGCGTGTAATGGCGATGGGTGCGATGGTAGCGTGCCCGTGCGTCCCGCGCCGCCTGCTGCTGGCTCTGATGATGCCGGTCGTCTTCGTACCGCTTGGCCGAATACGCCGCTGCGCCGAGGCCCAGCAGGGTCGTGGTCTTGTCATGGTTGTGCAGGCCGTAGAGGGCTGCCGCGCCGCCACCAATGGCTCCGTTGCGCCACAGATTCTTGTTTTTCTGGTCCGCATGGGCCGTCATCGGGGCCAGTGCCGTTCCCGTCACCAGCGCCGCCACGCCCAGATATGTCAAAATGTTCAGTTTCATAAGAGTAAATCCCTTCCTTCATAGGTCTGCCCACCTTCGCGGGGAGCAGGTAAATTGTCTGCGTCTGTCTTCGTCAGACTGACATGAACCACGTTTTGTTCCACGCTCTGCACCAACTCGCCGTCGATAAAGCCCTGCTTCCCGGCCAGAAAGCCGTGCGATAGGACAATGCCCCGAAAGATGTCCACGCCCGCGTCGGCGACAACTTCGGCGACTTTGCCTAAATCGCCATCGGTCCCGCGCACCGTCATCCCCGGCTCGATCAGCAGATAGCTTCCTGTTTCCATACTTCCTAACTACCCCTGCCTGCTGCCGCCCAAACGCTGCCGCCTGAAAGTCCGGCACTTTTGCCGGTTCTTGACAGGGAGAGTGCCGCAGAAGTATAATGCAGTGTTACTTCACCGTGGACAGGTGCCGGAGTGGTCATAACGGAACTGTCTTGAAAACAGTCGAAGGCGCAAGTCTTCCGTGGGTTCGAATCCCACCCTGTCCGCTGAAACAATTCCATCACGGTAACAAGCTAAGGAGGGCAGGCGCGTGTGAAGGTCAAAGAGGTTATCGAGAGGGTGAGGGCGGATGGCTGGGTACAAGTCCGTCAGGAAAGCAGCCACCACACGTTCAAGAAGCCGGGAGTCGCCAGCATTATTGCCATCAACGGAGCAGATAGCAAAGAAATGCTGGCGGGCCTCCTCAGCGACATACGAAGAAAGTCAGGGCTGGCACTGCGATGAAAATCACTGTTGTTTTGGAACACGGTGCTGAAAACTGGGGGGCCTATGCCCCGGACTTGGAAGACAGTGTGGTCGCTGTTGGCGACACCCGCGAGGAAACCATCAGTCGCTTTCGGGACGCCCTGCATGGCCTCATCCGCTACAAGCAGGAAGAAGGGCTTCCCGTCCTGGATGTGACCAAACTGGAAATCCACGAGCTGGTCGCGGCTTGAGAAAGTCACAAGAAAGGCCCGGAGCGTTTGCTCTGGGCCTTTTTATTGACAGTCGGGCCGAGCATCTATTATAATGCCTCTATGAAAACTTCACTGATACTTAATCTTCGTGTCTTCGCTTTGGGCGCACTGCTTGCCGTGCTTCCCGGTGCGGCTCAGGCGCAAACCGCCGCGCCGACAGCGGCCACGGATACAACTTTTCAATATGGCTGGCTAGAAGGAACAATTACCAACAGCGAGGGACAAGCAGTTTCAGGTCAAAAATTTACGAACGCACCCAAGCATATTAAAGGTGTTCGTCAAGGTGGTGGTGAGTTCGATGTTCAAACAGATTATCAACTCGGCGGACTCTACAGCGCTAAGAATATCCGCCCTGGCGTCTATGATATTACTCTTGAAAGAGGTTATGTGAACGACGTCGCTTACTGCCCGGAGCGTATCTTTGGCGTGGTGGTCAAGCCGGGCGAGCGAACGATCCTGAAAATAGTTATGGATCAAGGGGAGACGTATGAGGAAGTTGGCAAGCCTGCCGTGGTCTCCGCGCCTGCCACGAACGTAACAGAAGAACTGGCACGGATGCAGAAGGAAATCGATGACCTGAAGCAGCAGATCGCCGCTTTGACGAAGACCTCGGCAGTCCCGGCAAAGCCTTAACTTCAAATTCGAAAGAGCAGAGAAACCTCATCCCAACCCTCTCCTTCAGCAAGGAGAGGGGGCCGGAAGAAAAGATAGAAGGGTGCGATAAATCACGCCTCTACTCTGGTTCCCCCAGAATTGGGTGTTAGGGGGCGATCTTGCAGGCACTCAATAGAAAAGGCCCGGAGCGTATGCTCCGGGCCTTTTGGGTTTGCGTCTTAGTTGCTGCCGACCGACTGCTCGGCGGGCATTGCGGCCACTTCGGCGGCGACTTCTGAGGCGGTGACTGCCGGGGTAGAGTGCTCACCTTCCGTGCCGAGAGGAGCGCCTTTGCGGAAGACGATGCCCTTGTCGTCGTCGAGGTCTACCAGCACCGTGTCATTGGCGTCGAAGCGGCCCAGGAGGATTTCCTCGGCCAGCGGGTCTTCCACAAGGCGCTGCACGGCGCGGCGCAGGGGGCGGGCGCCGTACTGCGGGTCGAAGCCTTCACGGGCCAGGTACTCTTTGGCGGGCTGCGTGACCTCGAAGTCCATGCCCTTCTGCGCGACCTGCTTGGCAACGCGGTCCAGCATCAGCGTCACGACTTCGTTGATCTCCGACTGCGATAGCGGATGGAAGATGATGGTCTCATCCACGCGGTTCAGGAACTCGGGGCGGAAGACACGCTTCAGCTCATCGGTGATGCGGCCCTTGATGCTATCCATCTGCCGGGTGATCTGCTCCGGCGTCTTCGGCGCTTCGCCGGTCCGGCCAAAGCCCATCTCGCGCTCGCCCTGAATGGAGCGGGCACCGATGTTGGAGGTCATAATCAGGATAACGTTCTTGAAGTCAATCACGCGCCCGTGCGAGTCGGTCAGGCGGCCATCTTCCATGATTTGCAGGAGCAAATTATAGACTTCCGGGTGCGCTTTCTCGATCTCGTCGAGAAGAACCACAGAGTACGGGTTCCGGCGCACGGCCTCGGACAACTGCCCGCCCTCGTCGTAGCCGACATAGCCGGGAGGCGCTCCCACAAGCCGCGACACGGCGAAGCTCTCCATGTACTCGGACATATCGATTCGGATCAGGTTGTCCTCTTTCTCAAAGAGATAGGAAGACAAAGCACGGGCAAGCTCCGTTTTGCCGACGCCCGTTGGCCCCAGGAAGATGAACGACCCGATAGGCCGCTGCACATCGCGCAGGCCCGAGCGGGATCGGCGGACGGCTTTCGAGATCGCCACAATCGCCTCGTGCTGACCGATAATGCGCTTGTGCAGCTCCTCTTCCATGCGGAACAGCTTTTGCGTCTCGGCTTCCACCAGACGCGCCACCGGGATGCCGGTCATGGAGAAGATGATGGCGGCCACTTCGTCCTCGTCCACCGTTTGCTTGACGTCTTTCTTGGTCTCGGTCCAGCCTTCCTCAAGCTCCGTGACGCGCTCTTCCAGCTCGCGCTTGCGGCCCTGAAGCTCGTAGGCTTTCTCGTACTGCCGGTTGTTCGGCAGGCCGTTCAACTCCTTCTGCACGGCGTTCAGCTCGATTTTGGCGTCGCGCAGGTCCTGCGGCGGCATCGCGCCGCGCAGGCGGACGCGGGAGGCGGCTTCGTCGATCACGTCAATCGCCTTGTCCGGCAGGAAACGGTCCGTGATATAGCGGTCGGACAGCCGGGCGGCGGCGTCAAGGGCTTCGTTCGTAATCTCGACTTTGTGGTGCTGCTCGTAGCGTGGGCGGAGGCCCTTCAAAATCTCAATCGCATCGTCGACCGACGGCTCTTTGACCTGAATGGCCTGGAAACGGCGCTGCAAGGCGGCGTCGCGCTCCACATACTTGCGGTATTCGTCCAGCGTAGTCGCGCCGATGCACTGCAATTCGCCGCGTGCCAGCGCGGGCTTCATAATGTTGGACGCATCAATCGCGCCTTCGGCGGCTCCGGCTCCGACCAGCGTGTGCAGCTCGTCGATAAACAGGATAATTTCGCCCTGCGCCTTCCGCATCTCTTCCATAACGCGCTTCATGCGCTCTTCGAACTCGCCCCGGTACTTCGTGCCCGCCACCAGCGCGGCCAAATCCAACTGAATAACACGCTTGTCTTTCAGAAAATCAGGGATGTCTCCCATAATAATGCGCTGTGCCAGCCCTTCGGCAATCGCCGTTTTGCCGACACCCGGCTCGCCCAGCAGGCAGGGGTTGTTCTTCATGCGGCGCGAGATAATCTGAATGCACCGCTCGATTTCGTTGGCCCGGCCAATCACCGGGTCCAGCTTCTCGTTGCGGGCAAGCTCGGTCAAATCGCGGCCAAACTCGTCCAGGGTCGGCGTGCGCGTCTTGGTCGCCTGTCGGCTGCCGCCGCCCGCGCCGCCCTCGCCGCCGCCTTCCTGAAGGTGCATCACTTCGCGCCGGGTGCGGTCTAAATCGACGCCCAGCTTGGAGAGAACGCGCCCCGCCAGCCCTTCGCCCTCACGAATGAGACCCAGCAGCAGGTGCTCCGTGCCAATATAATTGTTATTGAGCTGCCGTGCTTCATCGTAAGCCAGGTCAATAACCCGCTTGGCGCGAGGCGTGAGCTGCATATCCTGCCCCAGCCGCCCATCGCCGCGTGCCACCTGCCGCTCGATTTCGGAGCGAATGCGGCCCAGGCTGACCCCGATGCGGTCCAAAATCCGTGCCGCGACGCTGTCATTTTCCCGGACTAATCCTAGCAGCAGATGCTCGGTGGAAACGTAATTTTCCCCCAGCCGTCCCGCTTCTTCCTGTGCATAAAACACGACCTTGCGAGCGCGTTCGGTAAATCGTTGCCACATATTGTTTGCCCCTTTAAACTTAAACTATAAAAGCCGCGTCAACTGCTCGCGTATCTTGTTGCGAATCAGCGCGGGCCGTCGTGTCTCTTCGTAAAACGTATACTGCGCCCGCTCGCCCAGCACGAACTGTGCGCCGAGTCTCAACGAGGCCAGAAGCTCGTTGAATACCCGGCTTGTCACGCCGGTTGTCATCCCGCACTGCTCGCCGAAGCGCAAATCCGACAAAATTGCCATCGAATCGCCTGCCGACAGCCGCTCGGCGGACTTCAGGCGGTTCCTGGCAGCCGCAACATTCTCTTCTATTAAAGAACGCTTTTCGCGCCAGAGCAGTTCCCTTGCAGCCTGCTCATCAGTCACCAGAAGTGTCGCCGTCGCGGCCAGCCGTGTGAGAAGCTGCCGCTCTGTCTTACCCGTGGAGACGGCATTAGAAATCTGGTAGACATTGCCCGCCGCCGCGCTTCCCTCGCCGTAAGGTCCGCGCACGGCCCCGCCCAGCGTCCGTGCCGCTTCCAAAGTGCCGTCGAGCTTCCCCGACAAAGCCAGCCCCGGCAGATGGGCCATGACCGACAATCTCAGCCCCGTTCCGCAGTTGGACAGCGACGCCGCGAGGTAGCCATAGTGCTTGTCAAACGCATAGTCCAAAACCGCCCCAAACTGGTCATCCATCTGGTCCGCAATCCGGTACGCCGCGTCAAGCTGCAAGCCCGGCAGAATGGCCTGCAAGCGCAGGTGATCTTCCTCGTTGACCATGACGCTGATGGTGTGCTTATCATCCGCCAGCGCCCAGCGGTGCGGCCCGGCCATCGCGTGCGGGACGCTGATCAAATGGCTGTCCACCAGCGAAGACTTGTCGCCGTCGGAAAGCTTATGAATATCAATCGCCCGCAGGCTGACCTGCCCTTTGTCCCGGCCCTTTGTGACCGCAATCACCGCTTTGGCGACGGCTTTCAAATCGGCTTCCGAGGCCCGCGACGGAAACGCGAACCCGGCCAGATTTCGCGCCAGCCGCGCCCGTGTGGACACGATGACATCCGCTTCCCAGCCGGTCTCGCCCGCCCACGCCGGCAGCGTGGGCACTTCCGAGTTCTCAGGCCGCGTTCTTGCCGATGTGGCGGGTCTCACCGTGGATTTCCTCTAAAGCGCGTTTGACTTCTGCCGCGAACGTCTCGTAACACTTCGCGCACCCCATCTGCCCCTGCTGATAAAGCTTACGCCGCGTCAGCCCGCATTCCGAACAGGCTTCGTCTTCGCTTGAGTTGGTGTCCGTCACGGCTTCTGGCATGGGTTATGCGTCTTTGTCTGTTTCTTCCAGAAGCAAGGATGGATCGCTTTTGCCTGTCAGCGTTCTTCGCTCGGCACGCAGCAGAATGACTTCCAAACGCAAAAGCAGCTTTTCATGTTCATGGGCTGCGTTTTCGCGGTCGCGTCGGTTCTCGAACCTCATTTCACGCAGTTCTTCTATCAAATCTTGCATTCGTTCCTGCAATTCTTTGATGTCTGCCTTGTTCTTTTGGGTATCCTGTACGAGAAACGCAATTCGTTTGGCTAAGTCTCCTACCAGTTTCCACATGGCTTAGGCCGCCTTCCGCTCCGGCGAAGTACGCATCGCCTTAATTTCCGCAAGTAATTCCCGCGTCCGCACCTGTGACCGTGCGATGTCGATGTCATCCCGGCGCATAATTTCCCGAAGGCGGTCAATCTCTGTGATACACTCCGAAAGAGTTGCTTTAAGCTGCGCCGCGTCTTTGGCACTCGGCATTGCTAACACGTCTTGCACTGATATTTCCTCCTAAGCCTCTGACAACGTTATGACCCTATTTTACCCGGAAACGGCTCAAAAGTTTGGACGTCTGCGACTGCTGGCAGCAGACTGAGGTTTCCTAACCGTTCCGCACGGGCAGGTGCGGCAAATTTAATTCGTGTGCCATTTGGACAGCAAATTGTTCTGCGTCTTCAAAATCATCAAATTTGCCCAGCGTGCTGTATAAGCCAGCAGGATCGCGGCACACATGGTCGCTGCACACAAGCTGAACAAAATGAAAAGTCGCCCTTGCCCTCGGTGCAAAATTAGAAGCGGAGCGCGTATCGGTTTTCAGCACGCGAACCCCAATCAGTTCGCTCCACGAGCCGGTTTTGACGTGAAATGGCAGTTGGGAGATGTCCAAACTGCGCCACAAGAGTTTGTCTCGGTCCAGCCGGATAAACCACCACGCTCTGAACGATAAAACAGCCAGGCCGTAAATTGCCGCAATGACCAGACCCGTTACAAGCAGCATCTGCTGCACTTGTGGATGCGTCGGGATGCTTTTTAGAAACAAAACTGTGCTTGTGCGTTCCGTCAATGAAAACCGGATTGTCAGGAACACCCAGACCGGCACGGTGATGAGCGCAAGCATTCCGGCCAGCGGCGGACGGAACACCCATTTCTGCCCCGTTTTGCTTCGCAGGTAGCTCCCGCCAGTCGCACCCAGGGCCAGCCAAATCGGGACAAGGATAGGCAAAATCAGCAGGAGCAAATAAAGGTCGTCAGCAATCTTACTCAAATGCCTCCACCCCCGTGGTGCGCGTGTGTTCGCGGAAGGCGGCGATCAGTTCACGGGTGACGGGGCCGGGGGTGCCGTCGCCGATGATCCGCCCGTCGAACTGCACGGCGGGGATGACTTCGGCGGCGGTTCCGGTCAGAAAGACTTCATCGGCGTTGTAGACATCGTACTGGGTCATCAGCGGCTCGGTGATGGAGTAGCCGCGCTGGCGGGCGAGGTCAATCACCGTGTCGCGGGTAATACCCTGCAGGATGCCGATGGAAGCGGGTGGCGTGGTGATTGCGCCGTCTTTAATCAAAAAGATGTTGTCGCCGGTGGCCTCGCCGACATAGCCTTCGCGGGTGAGCATGAGGCCCTCGCCCGCGCCCTGCCGGTTGGCCTCGGCTTTTGCCATGATGTTGTTGATGTATTTGCCGGTGCATTTGACACGCGGGTCAATTACATCCGGCGACGGCAGTCGCGTAGACACCGTGGCGACAATCAGCCCGTTTTCGTACATCTCGGGCGGGTACAGGGCAAGCTGCTCGCAGGAGATATAGACATTCGCGTCGCCTTTGATATGCTTCGGGTCAAGCCCCAAACCGGTGCCGCGTGTGACGGTGACACGGATGTAGCCGTCGCGGTGGCCGTTGGCCCGGACGGTCTCTAAAATCGTCTGCCGCATCATGTCCGGCGTCTCGCTGACAACAATGTTCAAGGCGCGGGCCGAGTAGTAGAGTCGCGCAACGTGTTCGTCGAGTTTAAAGACCCGGCCCCCATAGACGCGGATGCCTTCAAAGAGGCCGTCGCCATACAGCAGGCCGTGGTCATAGAAGGGAAGCCGTGCTTCTTCTTTTGGGGTCAATGTCCCGTTCAGGGACACAAATTGCTGCGCCATTCTGCCTGCCTCCAAAGCCAATAGAAAATTGTTAAAAAAGTGTTTGCCGCCTGCGCGGTCCTGCCCTGAGTATAGCGGCGGCGGCCTCTTTTTGTCAAGGCGGAAGACTGGCAAAGATAGGGCAGGCCGAGGGGCTGAACCCCCTCGCTGGGGGGCGCGGATGCCCAGAACCCGCCTGCGCGGGTGAAGAAGGATAAAGATTAGGACAACAGGCTGTTTCTGTCTGCTCCTGTCTTAAATCTGTACCCGCGCAGGCGGGTTGAAGGCGCTTCGCCCCCCAGCGAGGGGGTTCAGCCCCTCGAACGATGACCGTAAGGCACTAATCCTTGCGGCAGGGGCATCATCTGGCCCCCGGACGGGTAAACTAGGCTATGCCAAACACAGATGCTGACACAGTGATTGATGAGTTTACCGGCGGCGGGCCGCGTGCCGATGAATGGCGGGAAATGCGCCGGGCGCTGGCCGGGCGTCAGGCGGGCCTCAGCCGCGAGCGCGAAGAGACCGACGACCCGGTGCGCCGGACGGCCCTGGAAAAAGAGCTGGCCGCGCTTGCCAAACAGCTCCAAACATTGGAGACAGAAGAAGTCGTAGCACGGTTCGTGGAGGACTCGATCAAAGCGAGCCTCGCCCGCGCCCCGGATTGGGCCGAAGAGGAAGAATTTTGAAAGAACAAACCGCCGCCGGGTGTGGGGATACACCGGGCGGCGGCGACGGCAAATGCGCGGGGAGACGCACTGCGCGGTTCGTAACTCTCACCGGTAGTGGGGAACCGGCGACACAGTTACTATAACACAGGTTCAAGCTCTTGTCAACAGATTTGACAATTTTATTTTTCAGGCGTCAGAAAGACCATAAATTATGTGCGGACGATACACACTTTATCACACACGCGAAGAGATTGAAGAGCGGTTCGCCGCCGCGCTGGTCCCGCACCTCGCCGCCGATGCCGCGCCGCGCTACAATATCGCGCCGACGCAGACCATCCTGGCTGTAACCGAAGGGCGGGGCGGGGCGCGGCTGTTGGACGGGTTCCACTGGGGCCTCATCCCGTCATGGGCCAAAAACCCCGGCATCGGCGCTAAAATGATCAACGCCCGCGCCGAGACGCTGGCCGAAAAGCCGTCGTTTCGCACCGCGCTGTCCCGCCGCCGCTGCCTCATCCCCGCCGACGGGTTTTATGAATGGCAGGACGCACTGCCGACTGAGGGCGGCCCCAAAAAACCGCCCAAAACCCCGATGCACCTGCATTTGACGGGCGGCGGCCTGTTCGCGTTCGCGGGCCTATGGGACGAATGGCACGCCCCGGACGGCTCGCCGCTGCGCTCCTGCACGATTATCACGACCGCGCCGAACGCCGTTGCCGCGCCCATTCACGACCGGATGCCGGTGATTTTGACGCCCGAAGACGAGGCCCTCTGGCTGGACCCGACCGTCACCGACACGGCCTCGCTGCTGCCTCTGCTTGCCCCGTATTCTGCCGCTCTGATGGACGCCTACGCCGTCTCCCGCGCCGTCAACACGCCCACGGTGGACGATGCAGGGCTGATTGAGCCTGCCCACCTGGCGCGGCCTTGATCAGACTTGATCAGAAAACAGGGCAGGGGAGTCCGGGGCGCTTGGTGAATAATACACGAATAGTACGCGAGGGGAAGAACACATGAGCTACGCAGCGAAGCTGGATAAACCGGAAAAGATTACGCTGGGCGATTACGACCCGGACGACACGGGCAAGGCCGACAAGCACGACTCGGCCAAAGAGCTGGAAGCGCTCGGCAAAGAGCTGGACGGCTTGCAGGAATGGCTGTATGCCGCGCAGACACACAGCGTTCTGATTGTCCTGCAAGGCCTCGACACGTCCGGCAAAGATGGCACGATTTCGCACGTCATGGGCAGTGTCAACCCGCAGGGCTGCGCCGTGGCCTCGTTTAAAGTGCCGACGCCCGAGGAAGCCGGACACGACTTTCTGTGGCGGGTTCACAAGCAGACGCCCGGCAAGGGCATGATCACGATTTTCAACCGTTCGCACTACGAAGACGTGCTGGTGACGCGGGTGCATCACCTCATCAGCGACGAAGAAGCCGAGAAGCGCTTCAAGTACATCAATCAGTTCGAGCAGTTATTGGCCGACGAGAACACGATCATTTTAAAATTCTTCCTGCATATCACCAAAGATGAGCAGAAAGAGCGCCTCTTGGAGCGCGAGCAGGACCCCGCGAAAGCCTGGAAGCTGTCGGTCGCCGACTGGCACGAGCGCACGTTCTGGGACGACTACATCAAAGCCTACGAAGCTGCCCTCGGCGCGACGGCAGCGGAAAACGCCCCGTGGTACATTGTCCCCGCCGACCACAAATGGTATCGCAACCTCGCCATCGCCGAAACGCTGGTGAAGGCTCTGCGCCCCTACAAAGACGGCTGGGAAGCGGCACTGACAAAGCTCGGCAAGCAGCGTAAGGCGGAGCTGACCCTGATGCGGGCCGAAGACCCCGCGCAGGCCAAAGAGGCCAAGTAGGACCCCCTAGCCCCCAATAATGGGGGAACTGGAAGTTAAGAGTAGGGGCGCTGCTTGCCGCGCCCTCTTTTCTTCTCCTCTCCGAAATCCGGCTCCCCATTATTGGGGCGGGGGTGAGGTTCTTACACCGGCAGCACTTCCACCACCGGCGGCAGCAAAATCGACTGCGGGTTGGTCGCGGCGGCAATCGCGGGAACGTCGTTCAGAAAGTGGTAACAGACGCCAAAATCAGCGTGCTCTTGGGGATGTTCCGTCACAGCGTCCCCTAACTTGAACGCCACAGACACATTCCCATCGTGGGTCATCCGCACAGTCAGCTCCCGGCAGTCGTCCGGCAGAACGGTGATCGCCACCGCCAGCGCCTTGTCGCTGTCAATCAAATGGAACCACCGCTGAGACTGGAATTCTTCTGCCGTCGCCACTTCCCCTACATAATCCACCCGCCCTGCCGTTGCCACGGTCCACTTGGCGTATGGAGCTTTCCCAAACTCCGTGTGCCAGACAATTTCCGTGGCTTTCTCATCTAGCTTGCCGAACACATAGCCGCCCACGCCGAAGTCGCAGGTGAGGGTAGGGGACGTGATGGCAAGGGGGAGGGTGAAAACAACCTCATCGCCCGGCTTCGGCTGTTCCAGAGTATGCGTCACTGTGGCCCAAGATTTGCAGGCGGTTAGTTCCACACGGGTTTGTGCGGCTCCGCCGTCTGCGTAGTGCCCTAGAGGCAGTGCCCAGGCCGCGAGAAGGTCTTCCCCGGAAATATCCCGGTAATCGTCCCGCTCCATGATGTTCCCATTGCAGGTAATGCTGCTCCCATGCCGCAAATGTTGTATGCTGTCATAAACTACTCTGCCAATGCTTCCGTCCCAGCCAATCGTCAACTGAAACCGCTGCTGCGTGCTTGTGTTTCCCGCGTTGCCACCTGCAACAGCGACGTTCATTGGGTCGGCGACAAGCAGGGGCGGCTTGCCGGAAACCAGCACGAGGTCCTGCACGGCGAACGGCTCCAGAGAAAGCGCAAAATCCAGTCGGTGTGGCGGTTCGGAGACCCCGGAGGCAGATGAAATGAGTAGGGGGATTTCTTGGCCTTCATGCGTCTGAAGGGAGGAAAAGTACATATCTGCGTTGTTCGGGAGTGGCATGATAACCGTAAACGGATACAAAAACCGGCGTATTCCTGCTGTTTCGCGGACGCGGATGCGGGCCAGAACTTCGCTCATTTTGCCAGTGCCTCCTCAAAGATGTCTGCCAGATGGTCTACCGTGAACTGCGTCGCGCCCTGGCTGCCTTCGAACACCGAGTAGGCGGCCTGGCCCATCGCGGTGCGGGCGTCGGCGTCGGAGAGCAGATGGACAAACGCTTCGGTGAGTTGGCGTGTCTGGGCAGGTTTGTCGGTCTCGTCGGCGGCAATCTGAGCAATGCCGCCGCGCTCTACAAAGTCGTCGATAATCTGCGGGAAGTTCTTCATGGAAGGGCCGACGACGATGGGTTTGGCGTAGACCGCTGGCTCCATGATGGACTGGCCGCCGTGAGGGATGAGCGTGCCGCCGACAAAAACGACGGTAGCGAATTGGTAGGCCGTGGACAGCTCACCGAGGCTGTCGCCAATCAGCACGTCGGCGGTCGGGTCGCCGGGTGCAGGATTGGAGCGGCGCTTGATCTTGAACCCGGCGCGTTCGGCCAAAAGGGCAACGGGCGTGAAGCGTTCCGGGTGGCGGGGGACGATTAGGAGCCGCGTGGTTTCGAGGCCGGGCGTCTGGCGAATAGCTTTCAGCGCGTCTAAGAGTATCGCTTCTTCGCCCTCGTGCGTGGATCCGGCGACAATGAGCGGGGCCGCCGTCAGAGCGAGGGAGGCGTCGAGGGTTTTAGCCTGCGCTTCGGTAACTTCTTTTTCAATCAGGCTGCGGTCGTACTTGATGTTTCCGCTGATTTTGATCCGGCTTGGCCGCGCCCCCATTCGCTGCACCCGCTCGGCGTCTTCTGCCGATTTCATCAAAAGCAAGCGATAGTTCTCAAACACGCGCCCGAGAGCAGGCTGCACCCAGCGGTAGTATTGGAACGACTCTGCGGAGACTCGCCCGTTGACCATAACGACCGGGACACCCCGCGAATGGCACTCGTGCAGGACATTCGGCCAGATTTCGGTGTCGATGGTGATAAACAGCTTCGGCTGAACCGTGTCCAGCACCTTGCGGGCAATCCAGGCAAGGTCAATGGGGAAGTAGAACGTATTACCGTCGCCGTAGACCGCGAACCGGTCTTTAGCGATGGCCTGCCCGGTCTGCGTGATGGTGGAAAACACGAACCGCGCTCCCGGAAACCGCTGCGACAGGGCGTGCGCGAGCGGCGCGACGCTCAGGGTTTCGCCGACCGAACACGAATGTATCCAGATCGTCGGCCGCCCGTCGGCTTCCAGCGTGTCCGGGAGGCTGCCGAGGCGCTGTTTGAGGGCGGGCAGGTATTTCTGGTGCTTCCAGGCGCGGTACAGGAAGTAGGGGGTGAGCAGGACGACCCAGGAGCCGAACAGGAGGCTGTAAAGTAGGTACATAGGTGGTAGCGTTTCGGCGGGGAAAGGTGTCCGGGGCGTTTACCGCCCCGGATACCCTCTGACGCGCACTAAAAATTACGCGCTGTTCGTCGGCGTAAACAGCGCAATCACGCGCTGTAAGTCGGCTTCGGTGTCCACGCCGACCGTATCGTGCGGCGTCTCGGCGACATAAATCGGCACGCCGTTTTGCAGGAAGCGGAGCTGATCGAGGCTTTCGGAAAGCTCCAGCGTGGACTGCGGCCACTGATGGAACTGAACCAGCGCCTCGCGGGTGTAGGCGTACAGGCCGATGTGCTTGAAATGCTGCCCCTGCCCCGTCCCGGCGCGGTCATAGGGCACGGGGTAGCGCGAAAAGTAAAGCGCGTTTCCGGTGTCGGCGGTCACAACTTTGACATTGTTCGGGTCGGCGGCCTCGGCGGCGGAAATGGCAACCCGAAGCGTCGTCACCTGCACTCCGCTGCCGTCCCCCATAGAAGTGGAAAACGGACGCAGCATCAGGTCCAGATGGTCCGGGCGCAGGGTCGGCTCATCGCCCTGAATGTTGACATAGATGTCAGCGTCGGTCTTGGTTAAAACTTCATGCACGCGGTCCGTGCCCGACGGGTGTTCGCCGGTCAGAAACACGGGGATGCCACCCGCTTCGCAGGAGGCTTGGATTTCGGGGCTGTCCGTGGCGACAACTAAATCCGTCAGCAGCGGGGAGCGGCGGGCGTTTTCATAGACCCAGTGGATCATCGGGCGGCCCGCGATCTCCCGCAGGGCTTTCCCCGGCAGGCGGGACGAGTTGTAGCGGGCCGGGATGACGCCTAATATCTTGGGATTGGTCATAATTGAGAGTGCAAGGAAACACGGGGCTGAACCCCCATGCTTTAAAAGGGCAAGCCCCCGCCTGCGCGGGCGAAGATTTTAGGAATGCTTTCGCTCGGTTATCCTATGCCCGCGAAGGCGGGAAATTGCTTCTTCGAAGCACGGGGGTTCAGCCCCGTGTCCTGCCCTGTCCTCACACTTTGTACAAATGCGAGGAGCGGTCGGTGCGGCGCAGGGACTCGCCGATAGCCCCCAAAACTTGCCCATTGATCGGGGCGGCAATCACGATGCCGAGGGCGTCGCGGTGCAGACGCTCCAGGCCGTTCTCGCGCAGGTAGCCCGCTTTCCCGGCAATCGCAATGGCGTCAGTCGTCATTTGCAGGGCGCTCTCAGATAAAAACAGCTTGGCAGACATTGTAGCCGCCGCGACACCCATCTCCACGGCGGCGGGGTGAGAGGCCATCGAAGCCAGCGCGTAGACATGGGTCCGCATGACGCTGAGCGTAGACGCAAGCTGTGAGACGCGGACGCGGACGCTTTCGTACTTTTCGAACGAGTTGTTGGCTTTGACGATGTCTACCAATCGCCCAAACGTGCCCAGCGCGATGCCCGTGGCGACGATGCCGGAATGGAGGCCGCTCTGCATATCGAAGTCAATAATCGGGCCGATGTGCCCCGGCTCGCCGACCCGCTCGGCGTCCGGCACGAGGGCGTTGTCGAGCGCGACCGCGCCGCTGTGCGTCCCCTGAAGGCCCATTGAGTCCATCGGCTCGCCAATGCGAAGGCCGGGGTTATCCGAGGGGACCAGAAAGAAGCCCTTACCCTCGGTCGTGTCGGTCATCACCATGTAGACGCCCGCATGGCCCGCGCCGGTGCAGAAGGCTTTCTGGCCGTTTAAATGCCACACGCCATCTTCACGGTAGGCTTTCGTGTTCAGCACGCTTTTGTCCGCGCCGACGCCGCTTTCCGACCACGCCGACGCGCCGAGCGACTCGCCCGAAATACGCGGCAGGTACTTGGCTTTCTGATACTCCGTGCCGGCTTTGGCGATGCGGTTGACCGTCAGCGTGTGCAGCAGCAGCACGAACGCGGTCGCGGGAGCGACGCGGGCGATCTGCTCCACGGCATAGGTGACGTTCAGCGTATCTAGCCCTAATCCGCCATATTCTTTGGGCGTTTTCATGCCCAGCAGGCCGGCGTCGGCCAGCAGGCGAATGTTAGCTTCGGGGAACTCCCCTTCGCGGCTGCGCGGCTCCTCGGTGTGAACGGTCAATTTTTCATGCACCAGCGTCTGCACGCTGTCCCCGACTGCGATGCCGGAATACAGCTCACGCGGGTCCTGATCCCAGGTAAGAACCATAATTTTGGTCCCTTTCTATAAGGTTTAGTATAGCCGATTGCCCTGCACCCTGTCAATTCGCCGCCCGCGTGCCGACAATAATGCTGTTATGCGAGCTAAACTTCCAGAAACCGAGGCCGTCCGCCTCCAAATCCTTCGTGATTATGATATTCTAGACACGCCGCTGGAAGCCGAGTTCGACGACTTCACGCTGCTTGCCTCGCAGATTTGCGGGACCTCTATCGCGCTCATCAGCCTGATTGATGAAGAGCGCCAATGGTTTAAGTCGCGCCTCGGGATTGATGCGTCAGAAACCTGCCGCGATGCAGCGTTCTGTGCCCATGCCCTGCACCACACCGAGGTTTTTCTGGTCCCGGACGCCCAAAAAGACCCGCGCTTCTGCGACAATCCGCTGGTGACCGGCGAGCCGTTTGTGCGCTTTTACGCGGGCGCTCCGCTGCTGACGGCGGGCGGGCACGCGCTGGGAACGCTGTGCGTGATTGACCAGGAGCCGCGCACGCTGACCCGCGCCCAGCAGTCGGCACTGCAAGCCCTGGCGCGTCAGGTCATGGCCCGGCTGGAACTGCGGCGCGGGATTGCTGCCCGCGCCCGCGCCGAGCGCAAGCTGCGTGAGGGCGAGGCGCTGAAAGCCGCTATCTTAAATTCGGCGCTTGATTCAATCATCACGATCAATGCCAGCGGGTGCGTCGTGGAGTGGAACCCTGCCGCCGAGGCGACGTTTGGCTACCGCACGGCGGAGGTGATCGGGCGCAACCTCTCGGCGCTGATTATCCCGGAAGCGCACCGTGAGGCGCATCAGCGCGGTATGGCGCGTTATCTTGCTACGGGTGAAGGGCCGGTGCTGGGGCAGCGGATTGAAATTACGGCGCTGCGAGCTGATGGCGCGGAGTTTCCGGTGGAGCTTGCCATTGTCCCGATCCGTCTGGCTTCCGGGCCGCTGTTTACGGCCACGCTGCGCGACATAACAGTTCGCAAAGAAGTTGAGCTGGCGCTGCGACAGGCACACGACGAGATGGAATCACGGGTCGAGGCCCGCACACGCGATTTGGACGGCTTGCGCCGCCACACGGCATCTCTTCTGCTGGCCATGGGAGAAGGCATTCTTGGATTGGACACGCAGGGCCGGGCAACGTTTATCAATCCTGCCGCCGCCCGCCTGATCGGCTGGGAGCCGTCGGAGCTGATCGGGCGCTGCGTCTACGCTGTTCTGCACCCTTCCGGCCCGGACGGCTCAGGCGATCCACTAGAGGACTGCTGGCTGGCACAGACGGTGCGAACGGGCCAGCCTTGCCAGGGCGATGACGAAGTGCTGTTGCGGCGAGACGGCACGGCAATGCCCGTAGAATACTCGGCCACGCTTTTATACGAAGACGGGCGGGTGACCGGCGCAGTGATTACGTTCCAGGACATCACCGCACGCCGCGCTTCGGAAGCGGCCCTGTGCCGAAGCGAGGTGCGCTACCAGCGCATCGCCGCCAATGTGCCGGGCATGGTGTTTCAATCTCTGACACACCCGGATGGAACCATTGAATTTCCCTATATCAGCGAAGGCATCCGCAGGATTTTCGATCTGTCACCGGCAGAAGCCTGTGCTGATCCGCACTTGATCCTGAACTCTGTCCACTCTGAAGACCGAG
Organism: Capsulimonadaceae bacterium; assembly: GCA_965277455.1. Classification (GTDB taxonomy): domain Bacteria; phylum Armatimonadota; class Armatimonadia; order Armatimonadales; family Capsulimonadaceae; genus JANXMY01. Next base: position 470,361 of record OZ255823.1, read on the forward strand.
CCGCTTTTCTGTCCAGTTTGGCTGAAAAGCTGCAAGACGGAACCTACTGGCACTGGAAAGGGCGTATCATCAGCCGGTCTGGTGAAGAAAAATGGGTTGAAGGAACATCTCATTCGGAGCGCCAGGCCAATGGCGATCTGCTGGGGGAAGGTTTGCTTTCCGACGTCACTGCGCGTCAGCAGGCACAGGCGGCGCTGGCGGAGGCGAATCAGGCGCTGGCGCGGGAATCCGCCGAGCGTCAGAATATCATGGAGACCGTGCCCGATATTTTGTTCCGCCTGGACTTGTCGGGGCGGCTGATTGGCTGGAACCGCCGGATGGAAACGGTGACCGAACTGACCCCGGAGCAGTTGCAGGACCGGGACCCGCTTCTGCTGTTTGCCCCGGCAGAACGCGACGCTATTCACACGGCTATTTTGCAGGCGTTTGCTGCGGGCTACGCCGAAGTGGAAGCCGACTTGCTGGTCGCAGGCGGCGGCTCGGCTGCGTACCAGTTCAGCGGCAGTCCGATGAGAGACTCGGAAGGCCAAGTGATCGGCATTACCGGGATTGGGCGCGATATTACGGCCCGCAAGCTCGCCGAGGCGCGTATTCATAGCTTAAACGAAGAGCTGAGCCGTGCCTATAATGCCACGATTGAAGGCTGGTCGCGGGCGCTGGATTTACGAGACCACGAAACCGAGGGGCACTCGCGCCGCGTCACTGAGATGACCCTGCGACTGGCAGCCGCGCTCGGTGTGAGCGAGTTGGAGATGGCTCATATCCGTCGGGGGGCGCTTCTGCATGACATCGGCAAAATGGCTGTGCCAGACGGCGTGCTGCTGAAGCCCGGCCCGCTCAATGACGAGGAATGGGCGGTGATGCGTCAGCACCCGGTGTGGGCTTATGAAATGCTGCTGCCGATTGAGTTTCTGCGCCCGGCTCTGAATATCCCGTACTGCCACCATGAAAAGTGGGACGGCTCCGGCTATCCACGCGGGCTGGCCGGGGAAGAAATCCCGCTGGCCGCCCGGATGTTTGCGCTGGTCGATGTCTGGGATGCGCTATCGTCTGACCGCCCGTACCGCCGCGCCTGGGAGGCAGAACGGGTGCTGGACCATTTGAGCAGCCTCAGCGGCAGCCACTTTGAGCCGCGCCTGGTGAAGGCATTTTTGAGCCTGATGGACCCTGTGGAAATGAACACGCTCTCAGCCAGCACGCTTTCAGGAAGTATGCCAGTTCGGGCACAGGTGGCTTGAAAAGCTGCCATGAAGGTATAATCCCCCGAAACTTTGATGGAGCCTGCCCCATGACCCTGTCTGCCCTGCGCCCGCCTGCCGTGCCGCTGGTTACCCATGACCCCTATTTTAGCGCCTGGGCGTTCTCGGATAATCTCACCGATACAGAAGTGCGCCACTGGACCGGCACGAACTTTGGTTTGTGCGGCTTGGTACGAATTGATGGCACGGCTTACCGCGTCATCGGGGAGCGGCCCGGCGATGTGCCCACCCTGACGCAGACGGGGGTGGAAGTGCTGCCGACGCGCACGCTCTATATGTTTGAAGGCGGCGGCATCCTGCTGTCGCTCACGTTTACCTCGCCCCTGCTGCCGGATGATCTGGATGTGCTGTCACGCCCCGTCACTTACATCGAGTGGGAAGCGCGGGCCACCGACGGGGCTACGCATGATGTTTCAGTCTATCTGCACGTTCAAGGCGAATGGGCGGTCAACACCGCCGATCAGCCGGTTGTCTCGGCCCGGTTCCATCAGCCCGAAATGGACGTCCTGCGGATGGGGTCGTCCGAGCAGCGGGTGCTGGAAAAAGCCGGGGACAACCTGCGGATTGACTGGGGTTATGTCTATCTGGCCGTGCCGCACGGGGTGGGGGAAGTCTTCACCGCGCTGACTCCGGCGGACGCAGGCCGGGCGTGCTTCTGCGAGACGGGGCGAACGCCGGACGCCGATGAGATCGCCGGCCCGCGTCCGGCCCACGACGGCTGGCCGGTGCTGGCGTCTGCGCTGGCCTTCGGCCTGGTCGGCGCCGAGCCGGTGCCCCGGCACGTTTTGCTGGCCTACGACGATGGGTTTTCGATAGAATACTTTTACCGCAAGCTGCGCCCCTGGTGGCGGCGCGGCGGCTGGGAGGCCGCCGACCTGCTGCGGGCGGCTCGCACTGAGTATGCCGCGCTCAAAGCCCGCTGCGAGGCGTTTGACGCAGAACTCATGGCGGATTTGACCCGCACCGGCGGTGAAAAGTATGCCCGGCTCTGCGCTCTGGCCTACCGGCAGTGTCTCGCGGCACACAAGCTGGCGGCGGACTTTGACGGCACGCCGCTGTTTTTGTCCAAAGAGAACTTTTCCAATGGCTGCATCGCCACAGTCGATGTGACCTATCCCTCGTCACCGCTGTTCCTGCTGCTAAACCCCGACCTGCTCCGGGCTATGCTGACGCCGGTGCTGGACTACGCGCAGACCTCCCACTGGCATTTTCCCTTTGCGCCGCATGATCTGGGGACCTATCCACTCTGTAATGGGCAGGTCTATGGCGGCGGGGAGCGGTCGGAAAAAGACCAGATGCCGGTGGAGGAGTGCGGCAATCTGCTGATCCTGCTGACCGCGCTGACACAGGCGGACGGGCACACGGAATATGTGGAAAAATACTGGCCGGTGCTGACGGAGTGGGCGGAGTATCTGAAAAACGAGGGTATGAACCCGGATAATCAGCTTTGCACCGACGATTTTGCCGGGCATCTGGCCCACAATGTCAACCTGTCGCTGAAAGCGATTGAAGGTCTCGGCGGGTTCGCCGCGCTGTGTCAGCAAACAGGCCGGGCCGAGATGGCCGCCGAGTATCGAGATGTGGCGGAAGGGATGGCCCGCGACTGGGTGCGAATGGCGGGCGACGGCGATCACACGCGGCTGGCGTTTGATGCGCCGGGGACCTGGAGCCAGAAGTATAACCTGGTGTGGGATACGCTGCTGGGTTTAAACCTGTTCCCGCCCGAGGTTGCCCGCCGCGAAGTGGCGTTTTACCTGACCCGGCAGAACAAGTATGGCCTACCGCTGGACTGCCGCGCTGAGTATACCAAGCTGGACTGGACAGTCTGGTCGGCGTCGCTGGCCGAAGACCCCGCCGACTTCGCCGCGCTCCTTGACCCGCTGTATTTGTGGCTGAACGAAACACCGTCGCGTGTGCCGATGACGGATTGGTTTCTGACCACCGACGGCAGGCAGATGAATTTTCAGGCGCGTTCCGTAGTCGGCGGCTTGTTCCTGCCCCTGCTGAAAGATGCCTCTCTGTGGGCCAGGTGGCGGACGCGGGCGGGCCGGGCCTAAAAGACCCCCCCCGCCCCCAATAATGGGGGCGGGGGGGCATCCTAATTCGCCAGCGACAGAGCGAAGAGCTTGACGTTCGCGTTGTTTGGCAGCGTCACGCTTTTCACCGTTTTGGCCGGAGGCAGCGCGAAGCCGTAGCCGTAGACATAGAACGTCCGAGGGTCCTTGCTGCCGTCAGGCAGCAGGCGGTACGGCATTCGCACGGCGCGGCCTTCGCCGGGGAAATTACGCGGCAGGAACCAGTCGCTGAAGTTCTGCGAAAGCGTGTCCGTCGTGCCGTCTGTGTAGGTAACAAGGAGCGGCTGACCCATCTGACTGCCTTCCACGGCAGTCGCCATCAGCCACAGAGACGAAGCCGGACCGGCATCCACCGGAATTACCTGCCCGGTGCAGGACACAAAATCTGGCCCGCCCACGGGGCCAAGCTGGAACTGCACATCTTTATAGGTCTTGGTTCCGGTCAGGAACGCCGCCGAGTAGGCGCTTCCCTCGCCGTCCACCCCGCCTGTGCCCGGCGCTTTCCCGTCGGCATAAACTCCCGTGCTATTAAAGACAGAGGCCAGCGAAACCGGCTTGCTGCTGCCTGCGGTCACACCCGGAAGCGTTCGGGGCCGGTCCGCCGCCGCCATCGGGGCCAGCAAAACTCCTTTCGGATCGGCCACATAGGCCGCGACAAACTCCGACCACAGCGTATCTACATCTTTGCCACAGTACGTTTTGAACATGGAGATGTCGAATTTGCCGAAGCGGGTGGCTTTGTTCAGCTTGGTCACAAGCTCGCTGTCGTAATGCAGCTCGCAGTAGGCCAGAAACGCCGCCGTCGTGCGGTACGCGTCGTGGTAGGTAGACTTTTTAGGATCAATCCGGTAGGTAAAGTTCTGTGGCTCAAACTTGATCCAGCGGATATAGTCGGCGGTTCCTTCGATGAGCCACACTGGATTATACGCCGACATTGCCTGGATGACATGGGCCGTCTCGTGCACGGTCAGCCCGGTATCATCGGCATGGGCGCGTGCCCACGCCGAGTTGACCGTCATCACGCCGCCGCCGGTCGCGGCCACGCCGGTCACATCCGGCCCGGTTTTATAGATCACGTTGACCATGTTCGGCGGAATAAACTTGTCTGAATACAGCAGCGCATCGGTGTCCGGCCAGAAGTCTTCCATCTGCTGCTCGGCCTTTTTGGCCCAGACAGCGAGGTCCGGCGCGGCGGTGATGTCATAAAACCCGCGCCCCGGCCCTTCCGCCACATGCGTGACGGTCTCAGGCGAAGTCAGCGTCACCTCGCGCAGCGCCAGCGATGACACCGAAGAGTTCGGGTTCAGCCGGATTTTTACGAACGCGACGGGAGCGCCCTTCAGATTTGCGTCTGCCACACCGGCGGCAGTAAACGACGCCGCTTTGGTGAAAGTTATTCCGTCTACTGAGGTTTCCACGATGGCATTGGTGAGCAGGTCGTCGCCTTCGGGCGTGCCGCTGACGATATGCAGCGACTGCACCGGGACGGCGCGGGACAGGAGAATTAAAAAGTCGTCGCCGTCTCCCATCCCGTACACCGTCTGGAAATAGGTGCTCGGGTCGCCGTCCATCGCCATTTGCAGGCGGTGCGCGGCAGTGGAAGGCATGGTCGAATACAGCAGGGCTTCCACGGGGGCAGAGGCGGCTTTGGCAGGGGCGGCTTTGGGGGCTGCCTGAACGGGAGCAAGCGCGGCGGCAGCCAGCAGACTAACCGCTGACAAACCGAGTGCGAGACGAGTGCGGCGGGAATGTTTGGGGTTCATGTACGCATTGTAACACACTTTTTGATTGCAGCAGGTAATCACAACGAAAAATTATATAAAATTATGCAGCAGTGTATCAAAGCATTTATTGGCGGTTTTTGGGGTATTACAGTCCCATGAATCGCACACTTTTTGGCCTGTCGTGCCTGCTTCTGCTGACGACGGCAGCCGCATCGGCACAAACCCCAGCCCTGTTTGCTAAAACTCATGCTCCCGTCGCCGCCGGGCAGGCCGTCGCGCCGGGATGGACCGATCTGTCTGGCAGCGTGTACTTTCTCGCCGACAAGACGCTCTATGCGTACAGCACGGACACGAAAGGCTACTTCAAAGCGCTGGCCCTGCGCCCGGTGTCCGACACCGCAAAGACTCCCAACGTCGAGGCGACCATAGAGGTTCCGAACGGCCTGCCCGGCCCCGGCGTCGGCAATGGCCTTGTGCTTCGCTACCAGCCGGACGGCACATTTTATCTGTTTCAGCTTGCCCAGGACACGCTGTTTGCCTACAAAATCAGCGGTGGGTCAAGCGTGTCCCAGCTTGGCTCCGTGCCGGTCCGCCCTGACTTCGGCCATGCCTATTCGCTGACCGGCTCTGCCGTGAACACGGACGGCACTGTCACCCTGTCGGTCAGCGCCGGAGACACACGAACTCGCAAACCTATCGGTACGCTGAGCATCGTGGACGTCTCGGCTCCCATTTTAACGGCGGGCCGCGTCGGCATTGACTCCTGGGTCAGCGGCAATGCTTCCGGCGCGGCGCTGATGGCCTACTCGGGCTTCACTGTTCGCAATCTACCGCCGGGGCAGCGGCCCGGCACGGACGCCGCGCCCAAAATCGGCTTCATCGGCGACAGCATCACCGCAGGCTATAATCAGGTTGGGCAGACGATCACGCCCGGCGTCAACGACGTCGCAACGCTGACCCTCCAAACGCTGTCCGCCCAAAAGGCTTACGCACGGGCAGACGCCGGGGTGCCCTGGAGCCTGTATGACCGGGGCAGCAGCGGCTCCTCCACGCGGGACTGGCTGCCGGACCGAGAGGGCGGCCTGGAAGTCAAAGCCAAAACCGCGTTCAATGCCGCCTTTGGCCCCGCGAACCCCAAAACTAACCCGGTGTGGGTACTGGTGATGCTCGGAACCAACGACGTCCGCAGCGACAATCTATTTACGCCCGAAGTTCATCAAACCAACTTGCAGGCGCTCACGGCTGATCTGGTGGCTTCGGGGTACAACGTCGTGCTCAATCAGGCCCCGTCGTTTGACACGGCGACCGCGTTTAACGGCGTCAAATGGGATGCCAAAGCGCTGGCCCTGCTGCAAGCGTATCAGCCCGGCGAGCGGAACATCGCCGCGTCGTTCGCCAAAACCGCGCCGGGCCGTGTCTTCGTAGGCGATACCACGGCATTCACTTACTTCTCGACGCGCCCCACGCTGTTTCAGGAATACGGCGTCTACGGTGGCCTGCACCCGAACGGCAAAGGCGGCACGGACGCGCTGGCAGCGCTCTGGGCGAAAGCATTTGCACGGGTTTATGCAAAGACCCCCCCTAGCCCCCAATAATGGGGGAACCCGATAGTCAGGAAGTGGCCCTTCTCACTCTGGCTCCCCCATTATTGGGGGCGGGGGGGGCTGACTCCGTGCCCGGCAAGGTACAATAGCTCTATGCCAAACGCAATCCGCTTGATGCACTTCGGGGACGTCCACTTCGGCGTCGAAAACTACGGGCGCTTCGACCCGCAGACCGGCCTGCCGTCCCGGCTCGTTGATTTCCGCAATGCCCTGTCCGAAGCTATTCAGCTTGCCCTTGACGCCGACATTGAGCTGGCCGTCTTTGCGGGCGATGCCTACAAAACCCGTGACCCGAACCAGACCCATCAGCGCGAGTTTGCCCAGTGCCTCGCCAAGCTCACCAAAGCGGGCATTCCCGTCGTGATGCTTGCCGGAAATCATGACATCCCCAACACCAAAGGCCGCGCCAACTCCATTGAGATTTTTGGGGAACTGGCCGGAGACAAGCTGCGCGTCTTTGACCAGCCCGGCCTTGCCGTTCTGGAAACCAAACGCGGCAACTCTGTCCAAATCGCTGCCATGCCGTATCTCATTAAAAGCCTGGTGCTGTCACGGGAAGAGAATAAAGACAAGGGGGTGCGCGAGACGACGCAGCTCATCGTCGACCGCTACGTCTCCGGCATCAATGCTCTGGCGCTTGCGTGTGACCCGGACCTGCCGACAGTGCTGATGGGGCACTTCTCGGTAGCGAATGCCAAGCTGAGTGCTAATCAGGTTGGCTACCTTATCAATGAACCCGAAGTGCCGCTGTCCGCGCTCACGCAAAGGCCCTTTGACTACGTCGCCCTGGGACACATTCACCGCTATCAGGACCTCAACAAAGGCCAGCAGCCCCCGGTCGTTTACAGCGGCAGCATCGAGCGCATCGACTTTGGCGAGCGGTCCGAAGACAAAGGCTTTGCGCTCGTCGATTTGGCCCCGCAGAACGCGCAGGTCAAACACGTCACCGTCAAAACCCGCCCGTTCGTGGAAATCACTGTGGACGCCACCGACGCCGGGGATGACCCCACGCCGGTCATCCTCGCCGCCATCAAAAAGCAGTCCGTGGACAATGCCATTGTCAAAGTGTCCTATAAAATCAACTCCGAGCAGCAGGCCGCCGTCCGCGAGGCCGAAATCCGCGCCGCCCTCAGCCCGGCGTTCCTGACAGTCTCCCTGCACAAAGAAATCGTCCGCGACACCGACGCCGTCCGCTCCAAGCTCCTGAACGAATCACTCGACCCCCTCGGTGCCCTGCGTATCTACTGCCAGACCCGCGACACCCTGCGAGCGCGGGAGGAAGAAATGGTCACCCACGCCGACCCTCTCCTGCGCGAGCTAGAGGCGGAGGAGGCGTTGAAGTAGAAGGCCGCTCGCCCCCATAAGAGTTCCTCTACTGAACGCGCTTGAACACGCCGAGCGGCTTTCCGGGAATACCAGGATCATCAATCGTAAGCGTGTCTCCAACGATACTTGCACTGTAGCCGATAGGGTGGGGAGGCGGGCTTTTCCTGCGGAAGCTGTAAAGGACTAGAACGTTCTGACAAACCAAGTAGCTCGCGTCTATCCGTGAACCGAGGGCCATTTTACCATCAGGCTGGAAAGTCAACTGAGAAGGAAGACGCTTCTCCACTCCCACGGTATTTGTTCCTTGAAGCCAGTAACCGTTCCACTGCCCCAAAACATTTGTGCTGGAAAGGCGATTTCTGTACGCATTTGCCAGAAAAATGCCGACGCAAAGGACGAGAATGGCTGCAATTAAAGCCGCCATTCGCCTATAAGTGCCAAGAAAATTCACTGTCATCGCTTCCTCTTTCATCGCTTCCTCTCAGCCCACCTTGACCCCGTAGCACTGCGCCAGCAAGACCGTCTGCGCTATGTCCATACGGACGCCGTTCAGGTCCAGGCCCTTGAAGTCGATTTTCTCCAATGTCGCCCCGCGCAGGTCAGCCCCGTGCAGCTTGGCGCTGTCCAAATTGGCTTCCGTCAGGTCGCATTTGCGGAAGTCGGCTTTGGTTAAATCCGCGCCGTAAAAGTCCGCGCCGACAAACTTCACATCCCGCAAATCCTGCCGCGCCAGACTCTGCCCGCGCAGGTTGACCCACGACCAATCGCCGCCGTGAACAGACAGCCCGCTCAGGTCGGCTTCGGCAAACGATGATCCGAACAGGCGGCAGTTCTCAAAGCTCGCCGCGAACAGGCTGGCCCCGGTGAAGACGCATTGCGTAAACGACGCCCCCATGCACTCGGCGGCATTCAGGCGGGCGCTGACAAAGTCGCACTCTTCGAATTGGCTGTCTCGAATTTGGGCCTCCGTCAGCGTCGCCCCCCGAAAGCGGCATTCGGTAAACCGGCAGCGCAAAAGCGTGATTTCAGAAAGCGGACGCTCCCCGAAATCCGCCCCCGCAAACTCCCGCTCTGTCCACGTCTCAGACGCCACTTACTTAACCTCTTAGCCTGTCGCCGCCGTGCCGCGCTTCCACGCCGGGCGCCTGGTCTCATAGGCCGTGATGTCCGGCTCATGCTGCATGGTCAGGCCGATGTCGTCCAGCCCGTTCAGCAGGCAGTACCGGCGAAACGAATCCACCTCGAACGACGCCGTGAACCCCTGCGTGTCCGACACTGTCTGCGTCTCCAAATCCACCGTCATGGTGTAGCCCGGCGTTTTGCCCCGCTCCAAAAGCATCGTGATGGTGTCTTCGGGCAGGGTCACGGGCAGCATCCCGTTCTTGAAGCAGTTGTTGTAAAAGATGTCGGCATACGACGGGGCCAAAATCGCCTTGAACCCGTAATCCGCCAGTGCCCAGGGGGCGTGCTCGCGGGACGAACCGCACCCAAAGTTCTTGCCCGTGATTAAAATCTGCGCCCCCGCATACTGCGGCTGGTTCAGCTCAAACTCCGGGTTTGGCGTCTTGCCGTCGGCCTCAAAGCGCCAGTCAAAGAACAGGAATTGCCCGAAGCCCGTGCGCTCGATGCGCTTCAGGAACTGCTTGGGAATAATCTGGTCCGTGTCCGCGTTGACCCGGTCCAAAGGGGCCGCCAGGCCCGTCAGTGTTGTAAATGCGTCCATAATTGTTTCTCCTGATTAATTCTTTTCCCAGTCCCGAATATCTACCAGATGCCCGGCGATGGCGGCTGCGGCGGCCATCTGGGGGCTGACCAGGTGCGTCCGGCCTCCCTTGCCCTGACGGCCTTCGAAGTTGCGGTTGGACGTCGACGCACACCGTTCGCCGGGCTGCAAAATGTCCGGGTTCATGCCGAGGCACATGGAGCAGCCCGCCTCGCGCCAGTCAAAGCCCGCGTCTTTGAAGACGACGTCCAGACCTTCGGCTTCGGCCTGCTGCTTGACCTGCTCGGAGCCGGGCACGACCAGCGCCCGCAGGCCCGCACGAACTTTGTGACCCTTCAGGATGGCGGCGGCGGCACGGAGGTCTTCCATGCGGCCATTGGTGCAGGAGCCGATAAAGACGGTGTCCAGCGCGATCCCGTTCAGGGGTGCACCTGCGTCGAGGCCCATGTATTCCAATGCCCGCTCGATGGCGCGGCGGTCAGAGGGGTCGGCGTAGGCATCGGGCGAGGGAACGAGGGCCGTAATCGGAGCCACCATGCCCGGCGATGTGCCCCAGGAAACGTGCGGGGCGATCTCGGCAGCGTCGAGTTCCACCAGCGTGTCATAGGTCGCGCCGGGGTCTGTGGGAAGCTGACGCCACCCTGCCACGGCCTCGTCCCACTCGTCGCCTGCGGGCGAGAACGGCTTGCCTTTGATATACTCAAACGTCTTCTCGTCAGGGGCAATCAGCCCGGCCCGTGCGCCCGCTTCAATGGACATATTGCAGACGGTCATCCGGCCTTCCATCGACAGGGACTCAATCGCCTCGCCCGTGTACTCGACGACGTAGCCCGTCGCACCATCCGTGCCGATTTTGCCGATGATCGCCAGAATAATATCTTTGGCGGTGACGCCGTGCCCAAGCTTGCCGTTGACCCGGATTTCCATGGTCTTCGGCAGCGCCTGCGGCAGACACTGGGTAGCGAGGACGTGCTCTACTTCGCTGGTTCCGATGCCGAACGCCAGCGCCCCGAACGCGCCGTGGGTGGACGTGTGGCTGTCCCCGCACACGATGGTCATGCCCGGCTGTGTCAGGCCCAGTTCCGGCCCGATGACATGGACAATCCCCTGCCGCTTGGAGTGAATATCATAGAGCGTGACGCCGAATTCTTTGCAGTTGTCCGAGAGCGTTTCCATCTGCTTTTTGGAAATCTGGTCCACAATCGGCAGCGACCGGCTCGTCGTCGGTACGTTGTGGTCCATCGTCGCCACCGTCAAGTCCGGGCGGCGCACGGTGCGGCCTGTCAGCCTTAAGCCTTCAAACGCCTGCGGCGAGGTGACTTCGTGGACCAGGTGCAGGTCAATATACAGCAGCACCGGCTGGCCCGCTTCAGCGCGGACAACATGGGCATCCCAGATTTTCTGGAACATCGTCTGTGGCATGGTTCGTTTCTCCTAATTGTAAGCGGCCCGGCACTGGAAGTGCCGGTCTATTAGTAAACAGAGAAAGTCGCTCCGCGACTCAGGAAACCTGATGCGGACGGCTCTTCAGTGTCGGAGACACTTTTTCATTTTGCTAATAGACCGGCACTTCCAGTGCCGGTGGCCTTTAAAACGTTAGCGTCTGGTCAATCTTCATCACGGTCATCTTCGCTTTCGAGCTATTAGCCTTCAAAGCCGTCTCGAACTCGGCAGGCGTGCCGGTCAAAGCCGGGAACGTGCCGTAGTGGCACGGAATGACAACCTGTGGCTGCACCAGGCGGACGGCTTCGGCGGCGCGGGTCGGCCCCATCGTATAGTGGTCGCCGATGCAGCAGAGCATCACATCAATTTTGTGGGCGCGGGGAATCAGCGCCATGTCCGAGTACACATCCGTGTCGCCCGTGTCATAAATCGTCGGCCCATTTTTGATCGTAATCACAAACCCGCCGGGGTTGCCCGCAAAGTGCGGGTCCAAATCGGTGCTGCCCGCCGGAGGCGTGACCGCCGACGAATGCACCGCTGGCACAAACAGCACTTTGACCTCGCCGCCGAGCAGGGACAGCTCGCCGCCGAAATTGCCCTGCGTGTCCATCCCCGCCTGCGCTTTCGGATAGCCTGCATAAGCGACCAACGCCCCGGCCAGATCGCCCGTGGCAACAAGTTTTGCGCCGGTGGTTTTGGCGATCGCCACCGAGTCGCCGACGTGGTCAAAGTGCCCGTGTGTAATCAAAATATAATCGGCCTTCGTGATGCCCGCCAAATCCGATGCCCCGTTCTTGTTCGCGGGGTTCGTAATCCACGGGTCCAGCAGCAGAATATGCCCGGAAGGCGTCGTAATCTTAAACGCCGAGTGACCGTACCAGGTGATCTGGGTCGGGGCCGCCTGCCCGGCAGAAGCCGTCAGGACTGAAAAGAGCAGGGCAAGAGCGATAAATAAAGAGCGCATGGGTGATCTTTCTATTCTGATAATTCTGAAAGCGGCAATGGCGAGATAAATACCTTGCCGCCTCGCCGGGATTGTATACGCAGCTCATAGCCTTCCAAAAGTGCCATGCCTAACAGTGGGTCGGTGGCGGCAGTGTCTATCGAGATGCGGCGCGTTTGCCCATCCCAGTCCACCGTCGCCTCATAAACATCGAACAGGCTTTCGCTGCCGTCTGCCAGCAAAGCCCGACCACTTCGGCGAAAAGGCAGGCCCAGCGTCTTTACAGTCTCCAGAGGCAGTGTAAGTGAGCCGTTGAAGCCAGTGTCTATCACTGTCTCAATCTCATGGATGCGCCCCTCAACATCATAAATAGGCAGGAGAATTATGGCTTCTAGGAAAGCATTGACTACTCCGGCAATCATTGCAACTCTGCTCCCGGACGCTGTCCAAACCGGCGAGCATAGCGGGAGCCAATCTGCCGAAGCCAGACAGTAGCCCCCGGCTGACGCGCCAGCAGACGATCCGAAGCAGTCACCTCGTCGGCACTAATCTCGTAGTCCCCGCTTTCGACATCAATCACCGCATATCTGCCGGTGTCTTCGGCTTGCAGGGTAGGCTGAATGCGCGTGCTGTAAATTTCATCACCCGCACGGGCGAGTTCCTCTCGTGTCATGTTTTTTGTTGCTGCAACCATGCTGTTTCTCCTTTTGCAATATGTCTCCTACTGTTTTGCCACGGGGCTGAACCCCCGTGCTTTAAAAGGGCAAGCCCCCGCTTACGCGGGCGAAGATATTGGAATTATTGTGTTGGTGCGTCACAACACATGAACATCATCTAACTGTAGCACGAGGGAGCCTTCGCGGCTCAAAATCCAAAACAGGGCAGTTAAGTCGCTCCATGCTCCATTTAGGGGGAGATCGAACATTGCATCACCGGCGAAGCTACTTGCGTCGACTGAATCATAGCGGTTTATGCGCTGATAGTGTGTTTCTCTTCCTGTTGCTGATTTGCAGGAAGTCACACGATATGTGGAGCCATCTTTCATGGGATCGTGACTGCCATAGTTGGAAATATACACCCGCAAAAAGTCTGGTGTCGCTGGATCGTCTGGCTCGTGATGTAACATGGCGCAGGCAGCCTCAAAGCTATCTGCGGCAAGCAGTTCGACCCAATCCCGAATGACGCTCAGTATATCCTCGTCCGAGGCGTTCACAGGCAACTGTTTTGCGGCTGCTTCAGGCATGATCATCTTATTGTACCCCGTTAGACCTCCGGCTTGGGCTTGACGGCGTGCAGGGCGACGCGCTGCCAGGTGAACACGGTCTCGCCGCCCGGCTGCGAGTTAATTTGGAACGCCTGCCTGGCGCTTTCGGGGGCGTCGGCGAACATCTGGCGCACACCATCGGCCTGCGCGGGCGTGCAGCCTGCTTTGAACAGCCAGTCGGACAGCGGAATGGTGATGCCGCCGCCCGCCGTGGTGATCTCCGTCACGGTCAGCCCTGCCGTTTTGGCCTTTGTTTGCCATTCGGTCGGCGTGTAGTTGCGGACATGGGACGGGTCGCGCAGAACTTCCACGGCGTTCTGCCAGTCCGCCGCTTCGGGCGAGTCGTCGGGCACGGTGGTATCCACCAAAATCAGATGTCCGCCGGGCTTCAGGACGCGGGCAGTTTCGGCGAGAAACTGGCCCAAATCCAGAAAGTGATGCGGGGCGATGCGGCAGGTAACCAGGCAGAACGTCGCGTCCGGGAACGGCAGCGCCTCGGCAGGTGCCTCGGTCCAGGTGACGTTGGTGATGCCCTGCGCCTCGGCCCGCTGATGCGCCTCGACCAGCATTCCCGGCGACACATCCACGCCGACCACGGAATGCACCTGGGGCGCAAAGGCCAGCGCGGTGAAGCCCGTCCCGGTGGCGACATCCAGCACGCGGAAGTGGGGCAGCAGCGGGACGGCGTGGAGCATCCAGTCTAGGGTTTGTTCGCTCCACGTACTCCATTGCGTGTCATAGTGGGCGGCCTGCTTGTCAAACTGGTCACGGGCCGAGCGAGCGGGTGTAGGTGACATGGTTGTTCCTTTTGGCATCGGCCCCTGCATTCCGGGGCGGTAAACGCCCCGTCTATTTGGAGCGTCCTTCGGACGAAGATTTCAGACGCAGGCGCTCGGTTTGTCCTCGTCCAAAGGAGGCCCTCCCAGACGGGGCGTTTACCGCCCCGGAATGCAGGGGCCGATGCTGTGTTACGTTTATTATGCGCTATAATTATGTATGTGTCCAATATATCTTTGTGGCTTGATTGAGAGGCTGTGCCTATGGAACTGAGACATCTGCGCTATTTTGTGGCCGTCGCCGAAGAGCTGCACTTCGGCCGAGCCGCCGAAAAGCTGTTTATCGCGCAGCCGCCGCTGTCGCAGCAGATACAGCAGCTCGAGCGCGAGCTGGGAGTCCTGCTTTTTGCGCGAACCTCGCGCCGCGTGCAACTCACGCCTGCCGGGGAAGTTTTTCTGGAAGAAGCACGGCGCACGCTGGTCGGGCTGGAAGCGGGGGCAGACGCGGCGCGGCGGGCGGCGCGAGGCGAGACCGGGTGGCTGGGCATCGGCTTTGCGGCCTCGGCGACCTATGACCTGCTGCCGACCGTCCTGCACGACTTTCGGGCGGCCTACCCCGAAGTGCAGCTCTCGCTCCGGGAGCTGAACGCCGCCGAGCAGGCACAAGCCCTGCGGGATAAGAGCATTCACGTGGGGCTGGCCCGGCCTGCGATTGAGGGGGCGGATTTGGTGACGCACGCCGTCTGGGAAGAGCCATTTCTAGTTGCCCTGCCTTCCGCGCATCCTCGGGTGGGGGAGCGGGACATTGCGCTGGAGAGTCTGGCGGACGAGCCGTTTGTGTCGTTCCCCGAAGCCCCCGCGCCGAGCTACGCGCAGGCGGTCCGCGCCGCCTGCGAAGGGGCGGGGTTTACGCCGCGTGTGGTGCAGGAAGTCCGCGAAATGCAGACCGCGATTGGCCTGGTCGTGGCGGGCATCGGCATCACGTTGCTTCCGGCCAGTGTCAGCCACCTGCACCGGGACGGCCTTGTCTACCTGCCCCTGCGTGAGCCTGCCCCGCACACCGTTTTAGCCGTCGTCTCCCGCCGCGATGACCCCTCGCCCGCGCTGGCGAACTACCTGCAAATCGTGACGCGCACCGTGGCCGCGCATGGGGCAAGCCGTTCGCGTGGTTGACATTGCCCCATCGCAGATTTCAGGCATACGGTGTATAATGAAATCTGCAATTAAAATAGGAAGAATTGAAAGGGTAATAAAGCTGATGACAGAATTTTGGGCACGTTTTCAACCAGTTGGTCAAGGCATATTCAGATATGACACAAGGATTTATCTTCACCCTATTGCCAAAATAAGCCCAAATGATGTTTGCGTGGGCGCAGTCGTTGGCAAAAATCCCGGCTCGGCGAACGCTAATGATCTTTCAAACCCTGAAATTCAACCTGTGCGGTTAGATGGAGACAAAATGTTGCCGACCGTCCGCAACGTCGTTCAGAAGGCTTATGCCAAAGCAGGCATAGAAGTTTCACCGGGGCAGTATATCCAAGTGCTAAATTTGTTCTACTTGTGCGACCCTGATTTGACACGAGCAATTGAATCCATGATGCGTCATAGTAACGGAACATTTTGCCAAACAGAGGCTGACAGCTTTCCGTGGGTCTGGTATGCATGGGGCGGTGAATGTAAACGACTTTCAGAATTGAAAGATCGCTTTGATAATTTGAGCGCATTTCAACATTTTTATTTTGATAAAAATATAGGCTTAGTTGTCAGCGAAGCACCAAGCCAAACTTCGTTTGCAAAGCACACGCAGGGACTCAAGCAAGAAAGCGTAATCAGCCATATATCTGGTTTGATATGACAGAGATGATAATAGAAAAGATGAAGGCAGCCGTTGAGGCGGAAGACATTGTGGAACTAAAGGATTTGGTGCGTCAAGGAGGCGATCCGCTGGAGGCAGATACGCAGGGGGTGTCATCAGTGATGGTGGCTCTAAAAATTGGTTCCACGCGGGCGCTTGAAGTCTTTTTCCGCAATAAATTAAACCCTAACGCAACTGTGAATGGTTGTTCGCTTCTGTGCTATGCTCTCTTCTGGGGAAAAGCAGGTATGGCAGACTACCTCATTCAAAAAGGAGCGAATATTCACTCAATAGAACCAAGTACGGAAAGCTCGTTGTTGTGGTTTGCAATCGTACAGAACCGGGCCGATGCAATAGAAGTATTACTCCGACATGGAGTAGACCCAAATGAAAGGGAAGTTTCCGACAACAGCAGGCCGTTAGAGATGGCAGTTACGCTTGGACATCTTGCCGTTGTTTCCGCCCTCGTCAGAGGCGGGGCAAACCCAAACAGCAGGCCGTTAGAGATGGCAGTGAATCTTGGAAATCTCCCCGTCGTTTGTGCCCTTGTCAGAGGCGGGGCAAACCCACGGGCTAAAAATCGCTGGCGCAAAACACCTGTTGAGTCTTCACGCATATTAGGATACGAAGAAATTGCTCTGTTCCTCGAAAACTATGTAGAACCAGTCAAACAAATAGAAGAAAACAATATAGACATTTCGGCCCCCAAAAACTCGGAAGTTCCTATCTCACTCTCTGCCTCTCTTAATTTTCTACAAACACAACCCAACGATTTTGATGGATTGTTTAGGATATTACAAAGCCTAATTGGTTTGGACGGTGTCAAAGCCGAAGTCACACAACTCATCAATTTCCTCAAATTTCAGCAAATGCGGCAAGCCAAAGGCTTGTTAATTCCTCAACAAAGCCTGCACATGGTTTTTACCGGCAATCCTGGCACGGGTAAAACAACCGTCGCTCGCCTCATCGCCCAAATTTACAAAAGCCTGGGTATTCTAAGCAAAGGGCAGTTCGTGGAAACTGACCGCTCCGGGCTGGTCGCAGCGTATCTTGGGCAAACTGCGCTGAAGGTACAGGAGGTTGTTCAGTCAGCAATTGGCGGCGTGTTGTTCATTGATGAGGCATATAGCCTCACCGACAGTGGGCATGGGCAAGATCAGTACGGCGCGGAAGCCGTGAATACACTCTTGAAGCTGATGGAGGACCACCGCGACGATCTGATTGTCATTGTCGCAGGTTACACCGAGCCGATGCAAAAGTTTATCCGCAGCAACCCCGGCCTCCAATCGCGCTTCAACAAGTTTCTCCATTTCGACGACTACGCGCCCGGCGAACTCACCGAGATTTTTCGTCACTTTGCCTCGGCAAGCGATTACAAACTGGACCCGGCGACGGAGTTGAAGCTGACGGACGTTTTTACATCCCTCTACCAAGCACGGGATGAGACATTTGGTAATGCGCGTTTGGCGCGAAACTTGTTCGAGAAGGCCATCAACACTCATGCGAACCGTATGGTTTCTACCGGGGTGCTGGACGAAGCAAGTTTAGCAACACTTCACCCGGAAGACATTCCCAGCCATAATTAGTTTATTTTTCACCATCACAGGAGCGACTGCCTTTTGACTTCTTCCGTATCCACAATCGAGCCGATACATAAATCTCTCACCGTCCGCGAGCTGAAAACTGATGCTGACCATGCCGCCTGGAACCTCTTTGTCGGGCGCGTGCCCGAAGGCGATGTCCTGCAAGCGTGGGAGTGGGGCGCGGTCAAGGGGGCGGACTGGACGCCCATTCGTCTGGGGCTGTTCCGAGGCGAGGGGCTAGTCGGCGGCGCGGCGATTCTGCGCCGGACGCTGCCGCTGGTGGGGCCGTTTTATTACGCCCCGCGTGGGCCGCTGCTGGAAGACTGGGCCGATGAAGCGGTACTCATAACGCTACTGGCGGCGATTAAAGACCGTGCCCGCGTCGACGGGGCGGCGTTCCTGAAAATCGACCCTGCTGTGCCGATTGAGCGCACGGATGTGACGGCTCTGCTAACAAAGCACGGCTTCGCGCCGCCTGCCGACTTTGATGTGCAGGGCTTTGGCGGGACGCAGCCGCGCTGCGTGATGCAGCTTGATCTTGCGGGCCGCTCCGAAGCCGAGTTGTTAGCGGCGTTCAAACCGCAGGTGCGGCGCAATATCAAGCTGGCGACGGAAAAGCATGGCGTCGAGACGGTCGCGGACCTGACACGGGACGATTTGAAGACGTTCAACGATCTGATGCAGGTGACGGGGCAGCGCAACGGCTTCCGCCCGCGCCCGCTGTCTTATTTCCAAACGCTCTGGGATACGCTCGTCCCTGCCGGTCTGGCGAAGCTGTTTATGACGCGCTATGAGGGCCAGATTTTGTCGGGAGCACTCTGCTTTATCATCGGCGACAAGTGCTGGTATGTCTACGGCGAGTCGTCGAATGAGCACCGGAACGTGATGCCGAACTACGCGATGCAGTGGGCCATGATCCGCTGGGCGCGGGAAGCAGGCTGTGCGTGGTACGACTTCCGGGGTGTCTCCCCCCGCCGCCGTCAGGAAGGCGAGGCGGCGGCAGACTTGGAAAAAGAGGACCACTTGCAGGGGTTGAACCGCTTTAAAGAGGGCTTCGGCACGCGCTATGTGGAGTACGTCGGCGAGTTTGACTTAGTATATAACAAGCCCGCGTACTGGCTGTACACCAAAGGCAAGCCGACCGCGCAAAAGCTGGTGCGGCGGCTGAAAGGGAAGTAAGAAGGAATTTGCTGCCTGCCCGTCGTATGAGTGCTTATCACTATCGCTAACTTGCGAGGGGGGCATTTCATGCGGCAACTGATTTTAGATAATCCTGTGGTCACCAAAGAACTGCGCGGGCGGATGCGCGGCTCGCGCACGCCCTGGCTGCTGTTCGGCTACCTGCTTCTGCTGTCGCTGATTTTGTTTTTCTCGTATCTGGGCTGGTGGAACAGCAACGCGCAGACCCTGCAAAATGGGGGGGGCGGTGACGCGGGCTACACGGTCGGTCGGCTGTTCTTTCGGATTATTTTCTACTCACAGGCCGTGATGATCGCACTGATTACGCCCGCGCTGACGGCGGGGGCGATCTCGGTGGAGCGGGAGCAGCGGACATTTGAGATGCTGCGCGGAACCACGCTCCGGCCCGGCTCCATCGTAGTCGGCAAGCTGCTGTCGTCGGTGTCGTTTGTGGCGCTTCTGCTCACTTCGTCCCTGCCGCTGCTGTCGCTCTGCTTTCTGCTGGGGGGCGTCTCGCCCGGCGAAGTCTTTTTTGCCTATCTGCTGCTGGTCGGGGATGCGTTTTTGTTCGGGGCCATCGGCCTCTGCTGGTCGGCTTATGCCGCCTCGACGGCCACGGCGACCGTGCTCTCGTATGTGACGCTGATCCTGTTCTTCCTGATCACGCTTCCCCCGGCGATCCCGGCCATCGGGAACGCACTGGGGGGCAGCGGCCTGCCGAGCTACGGCCTGTGCGCCCTGAACCCGCTGGGCGCGGTCTCGGGGGCCGTTTTTCCCGAGCGCTATTACGGCCTGACCCTGCCCGCGTGGCTCCCCGCGCTGCTTGTCAACGGTACGCTGACCGCGCTTCTGGTGCTGGCCTGTGTCAATCGTCTGGAAGACTTCCCCACGCGCCGCGCCCTGCCTCTGCGTCTGGTGACGCTGCTGTTTGCCGCCCTGCTGGTCTTCTTCGGGGACGGCATCGTGCTGGGGCCAGTGCTTTCTTCCGGCGCGGAGCAGGTGCTCTTGCTGATGCTGCTGGCCGCCGCTGTCATCCTGCTGTTCGTGCCGGTGCTGGTCACCGGGGACCGGGAAGGGTGGGGCGGGCGTGCGCCGTCTGTCTTCCACACCCTGGCCCCGCGCCGGGTCTTTGGCGAGGCGACGCTGCCATCGGGCCTGCCGCTGGCCTGGCTGCTGTGCGCGGTGGTGCTGGGCGGAACCTGGGCGGCGGCGCACTGGGGGCTGTCGGCGGCCAATTTGCAGCTTCACTTGCCAGCAATCGCGGCACAGCGCGGCTTCACGGTGTCACAGGCGATAAACGCGCAGAGTGCCGTCGCCGTCTGGCCGGGCCTGTTCGCTCAGTTTGCCGCGATGATGGCCCTGGTTGTCTTCGGGATCGCCGGACTGGGCTTTCTGCTGTCGGTGCTGCTCCGAAACCGCTGGGCGTCGCTGGCACTGCTATTTCTGGCGCTGGTTCTGGCTTTGGCCCTTCCCACGTTTACTTACCTGACGATGGGGGGCATGGATGCCCGGCTGTCACTGCACAGCTTCGGCATCAATTCGCTGTATCTGTGCCCATTTGTTCCCATTTACGTGATGGGGTCGTCGCTGACGCCCTATGCTCAGAGCGGCCTGCAATTCACCGTTGTGCCCGGCCTGATTGGCTACGGCACAACGCCGCTCTGGGTGGGAACGGCGCTGGTCTATTTCGTGATCGGCTTTGTCTCTTACGCCGCCGCGCTGGGAGTGCTTGGGCGGCATAAAAAAACCCCTACACGAACCGCTTGATCGCCATCGCCACCTGGCCCATGATGGCGACTTCGTCGGTGTAAATGGGCGCGAAATCGGGGTTTGCCGGCTCCAGCCGGAAGCCTCTGGCTTCGCGGTAGAACTTCTTCACGGTTGCCTCGTCCCCGAGGAGAGCCACCACGATCTGCCCGTCCGCCGCCGTGCTCTGGCGGCGGGCCACCACAATATCGCCGTCGCCAATGCCCGCGTCCCGCATCGAGTCCCCGTACACTTCCAGCGCAAACAAATCCCGCCCCGATTGATCGCTGCGGCTGAGTAAAGAAACCGGGATGGGCAGCATCTCGGGGCTTTGGCTCTCTTCGGCCACAATCGGAATGCCCCCGGCGACGCGCCCCATCAGCGGCACGCAAACCGAGCGGCCCAGGGAAACGCGCTCGCCGCCTTCCATCAGGCTCAGGGTCCGCTTGTAGCGGTCCCGATGCAAAAACCCCTTGCTTTCCAGGCTGTCCAAATGCTTTTTGACGGTGCAGGAGGAGCTGAGGCTGACCTCTTTGCCGATCTCGCGGACGGTCGGGGCGAAGCCGCGCTGCTCGATATGCGTGCGGATAACGTCTAAAATCTGCTGCTGCTTTGCAGACAGCAAGTGCTGTAATGACATGATGAGTCCTTTGGTATAAATTGGGTATGAATGGATATAAATGTGAAATAAGTGCGAATAAACGCTGTCAAGGGCATTATACCACAACAGCGTTGTTCTCTTTTAGCCAAATCGGAACCCAAGCAAACTTTTGTTTGTTTTTTTCTTGACACGGGCATAATTTGCTTGACTCCTTGCCTGACAATGCGTATAATACAGCTATACAAACTAATGTTTGCTTTCGGGTTTGATACAAAGACTTTTGATTCCTGCGATGGTGTTTATGAGGAGAATTGACATGGTTCCTTTGAGATTGGACGCGCCCCGGACGAGGACCACCCGCGAGCGGTCGCAGTCCGTTCGTGCGGACCGCCCCCTTCTGGTGCTGAAAGACTTGACCCTCGAACCGGCTCTGCCGCCCGCCCCGCCCCGCCGCGCTCGCCGCAGCCCGTTCGAGAAGGCTGAAAGCCTGATGCTCGGTGCCTCCGCTGCTGCCGTCGGCGCGTTCTTCGTGGTCAGCAGCGCTTCCTCTCTGCTGCATTCGGTTCGCCAGAGCTATGCTGGCCCCTCCGCCACCAGTGTTGTGATGATCTCCAAAAAAGTCTCGCGGGGAGATACACTCGGCAGCCTTGCCCGGCATTACGGCGATCCGCAGACTTATCTGCCCGTCCGCGAAGAGGAGATTGCCCGTGCCAACCACCTCTCCGGCGCGGTTCCCCTTGTTCCCGGTCAGCATCTGCGTATCCCTGTGACAAGCCCCACTGTGATTGCCGAGATCGAGCGGTCGCATCAGGCAGTCGCTTCCCGCTGACAAAGCCCTCAATCAAAAACAGCCCGGCACTTTTTGCAAAGTGCCGGGCTGTTTTCCTGGGCGTCTTGGTTAAGCGGCAACCGCACGGCGCGGCTTGTCCCGCTGACAGCCGGGGCAGAGCGCCTCGCCAAAGTTGCGGATAGACAGCTCCTGCTGAGACTTCGTGAGCGCCTTGCCGCAGTCCACGCAGGCGGGCATTCCGGCGGGAACAGCGCTGCCACCGCCGTCGGCCTTCACGGCGGCGACGCGAACCGGCGCGGCAGGCTTTGCGGCAGGCGCGTCATCGCCGAACGGGTCATCCTCCGTCGCATCCAGCAGGGCGGCTCCGCCCACGAGGGCCTCGAAGTCATCCTCCCCGTCGTCGGGCGGCGGGGCCGGCGCTGGCTTCGGACGAGCCGCTTCGGCACGCGGCGCGGGCGCACGGTCCTGAGCACGGTCCTGGGGCGGGGCGCTGACGTTCATTTCACGCGGCGGCGGGCCGCCGCCGTTTCCGCTGCCGGGCGGCGGGGAGCCGTAGCGGCTTGCCCCGCCCCCGCCATAGCTGCCGCCGCCGCCGTTCCCACCGCCGCCAAAGCGTCCGCCGCCCACCGGCTGCGGGCTGTCGGCGAAGCGGCCCGGCCCGGTTTCATCCAGTTCCGGCGAGAACTGCGTTCCAAACCCGCACAGCGCCAGAGCGCGGCCTACCGACCCAGTCTCGGCTTTTTCTAAATAATCACCGAAGCCCTTGACATCTTCTTTTTTGGTCCCGGTTGCCATCAGCCTGCCGTCGCCGTCCGAGATGCGGGCGCGGAAGATGGCGTACTGCTTTTCGTGGTTCAGCTCCACCATCTCGGTCTCAATAGTCCAGTCAGGATGCTCCTGCCGAAACCAGACAATCCGTGCCGAAACGGGCAGGTACGTTCGTCCGCCCTGCACTTTAATCAGATGCCGCTTGAAATCAAAGGCCACAGTTCAGTTCTCCTTAAACCTAGTCGTGCTGTAAATTATCCTGCCAGTGCCATCTCTTCGGCGTCCTCATCCTCCGCCTCTTCGGGCGGCGCGGTGACAGTCCCCATCGTCATCTGACGAATCTTGGTTTCCATCTCGGCCATGATCTCGGGATGCTCGTCCAGGTAGGACTTCGCGTTTTCGCGGCCCTGCCCGATGCGCGTGTCGCCGTAAGTGAACCACGAGCCGGACTTGTTGGCGATGCCCAGCTCAATGCCCATGTCCAGGATGCCGCCGCTTTTGCTGATGCCGGTGCCAAACATGATGTCAAACTCGGCCTGCCGGAAGGGCGGCGCGACTTTGTTCTTGACCACTTTGACTTTGACGCGGTTGCCGACCATGTCCGTGCCCTGCTTCAGCGTTTCCACCCGGCGCACATCGAGGCGCACCGACGCATAGAACTTCAGCGCCTTGCCGCCCGGCGTCGTTTCCGGGTTGCCGAACATGACGCCGATCTTCTCGCGGAGCTGATTGATAAAGACGATCACGCAGCCGCTTTTGCTGACGCTGCCGGACAGCTTCCGCATCGCCTGCGACATCATGCGGGCCTGCAAGCCCATATGGCTGTCGCCCATCTCGCCTTCGATTTCAGCCTTCGGCACAAGGGCCGCGACCGAGTCGATGACAATCATGGCAATCGCGCCTGAGCGCACCAGCCCGTCGGTGATTTCCAGCGCTTCCTCGCCCGTCGACGGCTGCGAGACCAGCAGGCTGTCAATGTCAACGCCCAGGTTCTTGGCATACTCAGGGTCCAGTGCGTGCTCGGCGTCCACAAAGGCACAAATGCCGCCCAGTTTCTGTGCTTCGGCGACCAGATGCAGGGACAGCGTGGTTTTGCCCGAAGACTCCGGCCCGTAGACCTCAATAATGCGTCCTTTGGGAATGCCGCCGACGCCCAGCGCGATGTCCAGGGCGACCGAGCCGGTAGGAATAGACTCCGTCACCAGCTTGTCCGCCTGTCCAAGCCGCATAATCGCGCCCTTGCCAAACTGCTTGTCGATTTGCGCCAGCGCCATTTCCAGTGCTTTTTCTTTGTCCATAATCCCTTGCCTCTTTCAGCCGCCCATAAAAATAGTTGTCAAACGTTTGTTCGGAAACACCCCTATTTTACCATATCAATGCCTCGCTGTCAAGAAAAAAAGAACTCTTTTTTCTGTGATTTTTCGCCAATAATTGACAGCAGTATCGATTAAGACTAGCCTGCGGTTGACATCGGCTCTGATCTGCGTTATACTCCACTTCGGCCCTCGGTCAACAGTACGAAGAAAGCACAGGAGTAACCCGTTTGCTGAATCCCAAGCTCAATCCCAAGAAGACCCGCACGTTCGGCTATCTATCCGCTGCCGCCATTTTTTCCGTGTCCGCGCTGTGCGCCCCCTTCAGCGTTCTCGCCGCACCGGATACCACCGCGTCCCCGACACCCACCGCCGACAGCGTTCTCACCCACACCGTCACCCTGATTGTGACGGACGGCGTCAGTGCCCCGCGCACTTTAGAAACCCGCGCCCTCACCGTCGGCGACGCCCTCACCGAAGCGGGCATTACCTACGGCGACAACGACCGCGTTTCCCCGCGCCCGGCCACCGCTGTGTCGGCCCGTCAGAAAATCGTCATCACGCGGGTGCGCTTTGCGACCAGCGATGAGACTAAATCCATTCCCTTTAAGACCGTCTTCAAAATGAGCCGCGATGTGGCCCCCGGCCAGATTCGCGCCGGCTCGCACGGCGCTCCCGGCGTGCTGACCACGACCTACCGCGACAGCTTTGTCAACGGAACCCGTGTGCATCACGATCTTTCAGCCAAGCGTGTCACCCGCACTCCGGTCAATCAGGAAACGCTGGCAGGTATCCGTGTCCGCGAAGCTCGCGCTCTGCCGTCGCGCTCCGGGACCTACCGCCGGATGCGCTCGTTCAGCATGATCGCCACCGGGTACTCGCCCTACGAGGGCAGCAGCGCGGGCTTGTGCGCCAATGGGATGCACGCGGGCTACGGCGTCGTCGCCGTGGACCCCCGTTTGATTCCTCTGGGTTCCAAGCTCTACATCGAAGGCTATGGCTACGCGCTGGCCGGAGACACCGGCGGGGCCATCAAAGGCAACCGCATCGATCTCGGCCACACGACCTTCCGCGAAGCAAACAGCGTAGGCCGCCGCCGCGTCACCGTCTGGGTGCTGTCTCCCTCGCGCTAGAGGCGGGTATAATCAGCGGCATGAACCTTTCCAGCCCTGCCGCCGTGTCGGCCCTGCTTAAACGCCATGAACTGCGCCCGCGCAAACGCTTCGGCCAGAACTTTCTGGTAGATGGCAACACGCTCGCTAAAATCGTTGCCGCAGGCGACTTAACGCCGGGCGGGGCGGCTCTGGAAATCGGGGCTGGGCTGGGCGTTTTAACGAACGCGCTGGCCGAAGCCGTTGGCCCCGAAGGCTGCGTGGTGGCCGTCGAAGTGGACACCACTCTCCTGCCTGCGCTGGCCGAAACCGTCGGCGATCTGCCGCAGGTGACGGTCGTGCCCGGCGACGCGCTGGCTTTGGACTGGCCCGCATTTCTGGACACGCACTTTGCCTCGGCTGTTCGGCCCGCCATCATCGCTAACATCCCCTACAATATCACCACGCCTCTTCTGACGACGTTTTTGGAGCAGCGCGGGCGGTTTTCCCGCATCGTGCTTCTCGTGCAGAAGGAAGTCGCCGCCCGCATGGGCGCAAAGGCCGGGACCGATGACTACGGGGCGCTGTCCGTCTTTGTGCAGTACCACACCAGAGTCGAGACAGTTGGCATCGTCTCCCGCCGCGTTTTCTTCCCCCCGCCCGATGTCGACAGCGCCGTGGTGCGCCTTACTCCCCACGACTCACCGCCCGTCTCTGTCACCGACGAAGCTCAGTTCTTCGCCGTCGTCCGCGCCGCCTTCGGTCAGCGCCGCAAGGCGCTCCTGAATGCCCTCAGCGGCGACCCGGCGCTTGGCTGGACCCGCGAGCAGGCACAGGCGGCGTTAGACGCCGCCGGGATTGACGGAGGCCGCCGGGGCGAAACGCTGACGCTGGCCGAATTCGCACATCTCGCCGCTTCGGGCAACTAGGGAACACACAAAAAAGCGCCGGGGCAGATGCCCCGGCGCTTTCGTAATTCTATCGGCGGGTTAGGTCGCGCTAAAGGTGGCGATGTAAGTGCCGTAAGTGCCGCTTGACTTCTGGGTACCTGCGGCTTTTCCTGTGGGGGGGGCGTTCCCGTTCGTGGTTTGGTCGTCGGTCTGTGCGGCAGCATTGAAACCCGGCGAAACGGCGCTGGGACGCAGCCATTTCACATGACCATCGGCGAGCAAATAGTTGGCACCGTCAGTATGGATTGCCGTTGGGTAGCCCGTGGTTCCCGCAAAATTGCCGGTGTGGTACAGAGTGCAGGTTCCTGCAATATTGTTCAGTCCGCCGTTGGCGTTGGTGTAGCCTAGCCCATCCACTGCTGGCCCATACCCATTCACATCCTGACTCGGCAGGACAGAAGTGGTGTCACACGCCTGCGTTTCTGCGATCAGCACAGTGTTGGAGGGCGAGTTTGCGGAGGCCAGGGAAAGCGGCGATCCTACGGT
The DNA here is from genome assembly GCA_965277455.1 of Capsulimonadaceae bacterium. Taxonomy (GTDB): domain Bacteria; phylum Armatimonadota; class Armatimonadia; order Armatimonadales; family Capsulimonadaceae; genus JANXMY01. Next base: position 496,860 of record OZ255823.1, read on the forward strand.
GGAACCGCCGTTGTCTGTCAGATTCTGATTGATAGCATAGCTGATTTTGCCGCTAAACGCTGAATCATCAGGGCAGTGGTAAACCCCGTCACTTTTCACATATGGATAAACCTGGAAGTCCCAGCCTGCCCCGGCCCCGTAGCTGTTGATGCCGCTAGGGAATTTCTCATCAGCATCTTGGGTGTACTGCGTGATGCCAAGTCCAATCTGCTTTTCGTTGGACTGACAGGAGGCGCGGCGGGCGTTCTCACGGACCTTCTGGAAGACCGGGAACAGGATGGCGGCGAGGATAGCGATAATAGCGATAACGACGAGCAGCTCGATGAGCGTGAAGCCGCGTCGGCTTTGAGTGACGGATGAGGACATTTTCTTCTCCTTCATAAGATACGTAACCGAGAAAGACTAGAGCGAAGAGGCGCGGGCCTCCAGGTGCGGAACAATCCGCTGATGCACCAGCGGCGCGTCGGGCGTTTGCAGACGCCGCAGCAGCGAGTCCCAGGCCAGACGGCACATTTCCTCCACCGGAACCACCACGCTGCTGAGAGGACAGGGGAACAGGCGGGCGTTTTCCAGCCCGTCAAAGCCCACAATTCGCACGTCCTCGGGAACGCGCACCCCCGCCTCATGCAGCGCCAGATAACACCCAATCGCCAGCTCGTCATTGACGCAAAACAGGCCGTCCGGGCAAGTGTGCGTCTTCAGATAGCCGCACATGGCTTCATAACCCGCCGTGCGGGAATGGTGCGTCGCTGAAATCGTTTCCGGCAGACGGCCCGCCGCGTCCATGACTTCTAAATAGGCCGCGTCGCGGGCGTCGGGCTGTGACTGTACCAGAGCAACCCGGCGGCAGCCTGCCGACAGCAAATGCTGCACGGCTTCCCGCGCCCCGGCGGCGACATCAAGCTGCACGCTGTCGGCCTGCGCGTCCCGGTCCTGCCCGAGCGTCACCACCGGAACCCGCCGGTGCGCGGCCAGATGCTGATGCAGGACTGATGTCGGGTCCAGGTCGCAGGTCAGCACGCCGTCGACAGGCCAGCGAGGCCGCTGAGAAATCTCTTCTTGGCCCGCCGCCATCGCGCTGACATCCTCCGAGACCATTCGGTAGCCGTGCTTCGCGCCTTCTCGCCGCAGGCAGTGATGCACATAGCCGAAGTAGGGCGAATAATCTTCGTGCGTCACCACCCACAGCTCCACAATCTGCGTTGCCCCCGTCGCTAGAGCGCGGGCCGTCGGATTTGGCTGATAGCCAAGCTCCGAGGCCGCTGCCAGAACGCGCTTCCGGGTGAGGTCGGAATGCGCGTGCCCTTTCCCGTTCAGGATGCGCGAGACCGAGCTTTTGTTGAGCTGAACCCGCTCCGCCAGTTCTTCAATCGTTACCATAATTTGATGCCAGTCAGAATCCAAACGCATTGCAAGCGGTTTCTGAAACCGGTTGCATTGATAATAGCACGAAATGGCCGGTCTGTCAAGCACAAAAAGAAACTCATTTTACGCCGTGTCTTCTTCTTCTAAAATCAGCCGTTGCTCTTCCAAATCCAATGCTTTCTGAACATCTTGCAGAACGGTGTCGCTGATCGTGCCGTCGTCGCGCAGGCCAATCGCAGTGCCTCGCTGCGTGTCAATCAGCGCACGCCGCAGCTTGCGGAAGGCCACGGTTTTAGCCTCGTTTTCCTCCTCCGGCTGCCCCTGCTCGCGGGCCGTCAGCAGGGCCGTTTTGCGGGTCCAGTAGTCCTGCTGACTGTCTAAGAGTTTTTGCGGCAGGCCCGTGCTTTCCGGCGAGGCGTCCGCCAGGTAATCCAGAGCCGCCTGCGCGACGCGCCGCCGCGTTTGGTTCACTTCCTGCGCCGTTGTTTCGTCTTTAGGCAGCGCCAGGCGGGTGATGAGCAGGGGCAAAGACAGGCCCTGTACGACCAGCGTAGACAAAATCACAGCGAACGTCAAAAACAGCAGCAGATCGCGCTGCGGAAACGGCTGTCCGCCCGCCACCGTCAGCGGCAAAGCCAGCGCTGCTGCCAGCGAAATGCCGCCCCGCATTCCCGTCCAGGCGACCACCAAAATCGGACGCCACGAGGGGTAAGGGTCACCGGCAAAATGGCTGCGCCGGAGCAGACGTGGCAGGTACACCGCCGTGAACACCCAGAGCAGACGCGCCGCAACTACAGTCAGGCTCACAAGAATGCCATGCCAGAGCAGCCGCCCCGGATGATGCCCGGCGATGCCGTCCAGAATAGGCCGAAGCTGAAGGCCGACGAGGATAAACAGCAGGCCGTTCAGCAGAAAGTCCACCATGCTCCACAGTGCCGTCGCCTGAAGCCGCGTTGTCGCCGACAAATATCGAGACCCCTGCCGTCCCAGATACAACCCCATCGCCACCACCGCCAGCACGCCCGAGACGTGCAGACCCTCGGCAGGCAGGTATGCCGCAAACGGCGACAGCAGGGAAATCGTGTTTTCCACCGGTGGGTCCGGCTGCATCCGCTGCCGCACCTGTGCCAGCACAAAGCCGACCGCTAGGCCAAGCGCGACGCCTCCGAAGCTTGACAGCAAAAACTGCCCCGCCGCCGCCGCCGGGGAGAAAACGCCGGACACTGCCGCCACCACGGCCAGCCGGTACGCTACCAGGGCCGTCGCGTCGTTGATCAGGCTTTCGCCCGTCAAGATCACCAGAAGCTGCTCCGGCAGCCCCAGCCGCTTGGCAATCGCAGCGGCGGCCACCGGATCGGTCGGAGCCACAATCGCCCCCAGCGCAAACGCGGCGGCCCAGGGCAGCCCCGGCACAATCGCGTGCGCGACCACCGCGACCACCGCCATTGTCATCAGCACCAGCCCAAAGGCCAGCAGCCCGATAGGCCGGGCGTTGGCGAGCAGGTCGCGCCATGAAAACGTGACTGATTCGGCAAACAGCAGGGGAGGAAGAAAGGCAATCAGCACCAAATCCGGCGGCAGGGAGACGCGGGGCAGACCCGGCACAAAGCCAAGCGCCAGACCGCCGAGAACCAGTACAATGGGATAAGGCAGGCCAAGCCGCCGCGATGCGGTAACCAGCACCGCAACGGCTGCCAGCAGGCCGACAATGATCTCTGCGGGATGCAAACGGCCTCCATATTCGGGCATGATTGAGGGAGCCGTGGGATTGAAATCCTCGGCTGTGCGGCCTGCGGCCAAGTCTCCGAGGGTAAGGAGAAAGAGCTGGATACGGTGACAAATCTGTGTCCACGCAGGTGGACAATAGGCGTCTTCGCCTCAGAGCCGGGGACTTCCAGTCCCACGGCTCCTTTGCCCACGGCTCCTTGACTAAGGGATCAGAACGATTTTGCCGTGTGCCCCGGACTGCATCACCGCCTCATGGGCGCGGGGGGCATCGGCCAATGGAAACGTCTCAGCCACCAGCGGCGTCAGCGTACCGGTCAAGAGGCCCACGCCAATCGCGGCGTGCATCTGCGAAAGCTGCGGCTCGGTGGCATTCGACAGGCTCATGCCCAAAATGCTGCTGTTACGCTGCATGGTCAGGCGCGGGTCGATCTCCACCGGCCCCCGGCTGCCAATCACCACGACGCGGCCATTCTGGGCAGCAATACCCAAATCTTTGCCCAAGTTGACATTCGCCAGCATTTCCAGCACCACGTCTACGCCGCGCCCGCCGGTGTAGGACTTCGCCGCCTCCAAATAGCCGTCCTGCGTGTGGTCCAGCACCAATGCCGCGCCCTGCGCCGCCACGAGCTGCCGCCCGCGCTCCGTGCTCGCCGTGCCGATGACCGTCAGCCCCGCCGCCCGCGCAATCTGCACGGCGGCCAGCCCCACGCCGCCGCTTGCCCCATGCACCAGCACCGTCTCGCCGGGCTTGGCGTCGGCCCGAACGAACAGCCCGAACCAGGCGGTGTAATAGGGGACATAGACCCCCGCGCCCTCGGCGAACGTCACCCGCTCCGGCAGAAGCCGCACCTGCGCCATCGCGCAGAGGCACTTCTCGGCATACGCCCCGGTAATCGTCCCCGCCGTGTACACCCGGTCGCCCGGTTTGAACCCCGTGACATCCGCCCCGGCTGCCTCCACCGTCCCCGCCGCGTCCGAGCCGGGCGTGTAGGGCAGGGGCCGCTTGCCGTAGCTGCCCGAGCGAATATAGGTATCCACCGGGTTGACCCCGACGGCTTCAATTTTGACCACCACCTGCCCCGGCCCGGCCTTCGGGGCATTGGTTTCTGCCAGCCGCAGCACCTCCGGCCCGCCAAACTCGTGTACGCGAATTGCTTTCATCATAATGGGAAGAGTATACCCGGCGGGCGGGCGTATTATGGGGCGCTGATTACAGGCCGCTGACCGGCGGATATAGCAGGCGCTCAGGGGAGCGCCACCAGCCGGGGGTTTGCAGGGCGGGGTGCGGGGCGGGGCGGCCTGTGGCAGACAGGTCCCGCAGGAGGTGGGCCAGAGCGGTGGGGCGCGGGCCGTCGTCGCCGAGCGCGAAGACGCCCGGCTCGTAGTGGCCTTCGGGGCGGGTGACGAGGCTGTTCCAGTCGTAAGCGCCCAGCAAAGACCAGGCGGTGACGGCACGCACATCGACGCCGTTCTTCTGGGCAGTTAAGGCTTCGTCCCAGAGTTCGGCCAGCCAGCGCATTTGCTCTTCCACGGAGGAGCCGAGATGTGCCTCGGTGACGGCCACAGGCCGCCCGTAACGGTCCCACGCCTCGCCGAGAAGCGCGGCAAGCCCCGCGAGGCCCTCGGCGCGGACGCGGACGGCTTCCACATCCACATATTCGCTGCGCCCATTGCCGCCGGGTTGGATGTGGGGATAGCGTTCCAGGCGCTCGTCCAGGAACCGCTCGCTTGTGACATAGTAGTTAATACCAAGTATGTCAGGCGGGCAGGGGGCGTCGAGGAAGGGGCGCAGCTCATCGTCTTCCACGCCCAGCCAGCGCAGAAAATGGTGCATCGGGTGACCGGGGACGACGCGCCCGCAGAGCAGGTCAAACGACAGCCAGCGGCGCTCGTTGTCGAAGTCGGCTTGGTAGGACAGCGCGGGCGTGCTATAGGTTTTCCCCATGTCCTCGGTCTGTACCAGCCGCGCCTCCGGGGTAACTTCGCGGATTGCCTGCATTGCCGCAGACACCGCCCGGCACTGCGTTAGCAGCATTCGGGCAAAGAGCAGGCTGTCCTTGCCGTGCGGGTACCAGTGCCCGTACAGCCCGGAAAACCGGGCCGTCGTCAGCGGCTCATTGATGGGGGTAAAGCGTGTCACCCAGGGGTAGCGGCGGGCGACGGCGCGGGCATACTCGGCAAGCTGCGCGGGGAAATCGGGGTCTAGCAGGCTCGTGTGCGCCGGTCCGCTGCCGTGATGCACCAGCCCAATGACCGGCTCCATTTCCAGACGTTGCAGGCGGGACAGCGCGGCATCGGTCCAGGCCCAGTCTGCGGTGTCCAGGCCATTTGGGGCGACCCGCTCCCAGAGCACCGGAAAGCGCAGGCCGGAGAGGCCCAGATCGGCAAATAATTCCAAGTCACTCAGCCGCCGTGTGTGCCCGCTTCGTTCCAGTTGATCCAGGTAGAGATCGCCGACACGGTTGACGGTGCATTCGACGCCGCCCCAAAGGGCGGGCGGCGGCGGGGCTAAAATAGGAAGCGGCGGCATTGGCCGCCGCTCGGTGAGAAGGGGAATGGTCATCAGCGCTAAACCGCCTGTGCGGCGGCGACACCCGCCGGAACGCTCTGCCGGGTCGGGACAGCCAGCCGCTCGGGGCGCTGTCCGGCCATTTTATCGCCCGCAATTTTATCACCCGCAATTTTGTCAAATGTCGCCAGCGCCTGCCCCACAACTTGATCCATATTGTAGTATTTGTAAGTCGCCAGCCGCCCGACAAAATGGACGTTTCGGGTGCTGTCCGCCAGCTCTTTGTACTTGGCATACAGCGCCGTGCATTCCGCCTTCGGGATCGGGTAATAGGGATCGCCTTCAGCCTGCGGGTACTCGTAGACAATGCTCGTTTTCGCGTGCTGCTGCCCGGTAAGCTGCTTGAACTCGGTGATGCGTGTGTAAGCGTGGTCATTCGGGTAGTTCACGACGGCGACGGGCAAATGCTGCTCTTTGTCCAGCGTCTCGTGCTTGAACTCCAGCGAACGGTAGGGCAGACGGCCAAAGCGATAATCGAAATACTCATCGACGGGTCCGGTGAAAATCAGCTCCCGGTAGGGGACCAAAGCCCGGATTTCGCGGTAATCCGTGTTCAGCATGATCTTGATATTCGGGTGCGACAGCATCTTCTCAAACATCCGCGTATAGCCATGCTTCGGCATAAACTGATGCGTGTCGGTGAAGTACCGGTCGTCGGTCGATGTCCGGGTCGGGACGCGGGCGGTCACCTGCGCGTCCAGCTCCGAGGGGTCCAGCCCCCACTGCTTGCGGGTGTAGCCCCGGAAGAACTTCTCGTACAGCTCCCGGCCCACTTTGCTGATGACCACGTCTTCCGACGTATAATTGTGCCCACGTGGCTCGGCCAGCGTCTCTAAAAACGCCTCGCACTCGGCTTCTGTCTGCAAATCAAGCCCGTAATACTTGTTCACCGTTGTCCGGTTGATCGGGATCGGCAAAAGCTGCTCGTCGACATGCGCCAGAACCCGATGCTCATAGGGCAGCCATTCGGTAAACTTGCCCAGATAATCGTAAATCTTGGCCGAATTGGAATGCAGAATATGCGGCCCGTAAGGGTGAACCAGAATGCCGTCTTCGTTGTAGCGGTCATAGGCATTGCCGCCGATGTGCGAACGCTTGTCAATAATCAATATGCGCTTATTCGCCTGTGAGGCCAGCCGCTCGGCCAGCACGCTCCCGGCGTATCCCGCGCCAACAATCAAATAATCAAACACAGCTTTTTCTTTCTAAGGTGTGTGCCTAAGCAATCGCGTGAGCGATTAAATCTTCCATTTCTGTCCAGGTTTTGTCCCAGGACAAATCCGCCAGAAACGCATCCGCGTTTGCTAAACGCGCTTCTCTGTCATCCGCCAGCGCCGCCGTGCAGGCAGCGACAAAGTCTTCCGGCGTGTCCGCAATCCGCACCAGGCCTAAATCACCATAAGGCCGCACCACGTCTCGAATAGCCGTAGACACGACGGGGCGGCCCGCCGCCAGATATTCCGGCGTCTTGGTCGGGCTGATAAAGCGTGTGGAGTCATTGCGGGCAAAGGGCAGCAGGGCCACATCCCATCCAGACAAATACTTCGGCAAATCACCGTAGTCTTTGCTGCCTAAGTAGTGTATATTCGCCGCCTGCGGCAGCGTCGCCGGATCGATCTTGGAGACAACCGGCCCCACAATCACCCACGACCAGTCGGGCTTGAGCGCGGCGGCCTGCCCCAAAAGGGCCACATCGAGACGTTCATCGACCACGCCGTAAAAGCCAAGCCGGGGGTGGGGGACTTCGGCTTGATCTTCCGGCTCTTCGGTGATCGTCCGCGCCGACTTGAAGAAGGGCACGTCTACGCTGCTTGGGAACGCATAGACCGCCGGGTGCTGCCCCTGCTTTGCTTCGTAAAGGGTCTGCCCGCCGGTGAATACCAAATCGGCACGCTCAAACAACACCGATTCACGCCCTTGCAGTTCCGGGTGCGCGTCTTTGAACGCCGACAGCTCATCCATGCAGTCGTAGACTACGGCGCGGGGCGTCAGGTCCGCCGTCCATGTCACCATCATGGGCGTGTAGTACCAAAGCACATAATTCTCGACAGAGTTCTCTGCTATAAACGCGCCGAGAAGCTGCCGGTACATCTCGCCGTGCTGCGTTTCCGTCGGCCCCCAGGGCAGGTGCGCGACTAGCACCGTCACGTTCATCTTGGCCTGTTTGCGGACTTCCAGACGGGGCTGCTCAGAGTCAAAAATTGGCTCTTCGACAAAGAAAACGCGGTGCGTCCGGGCGCATCGCTCCATCAACTGCTGCGGGCGCTGATACACAAAATCCCAGCGCAGGTGCGACAAACAAATGAGGTCATACGGGGCATCAGAAGTGGTCATGGAGGCTTTCTAGGTGCGTAGAAATAGAGGAATACCCCCTTATTTACCCCTGTGCGACAGCCCGTAAAACGCATCTACGGCTATCCTAATTAAGTGTTTTAATTATCTTTGTATGACAAGAAGCTGTATCTTCTCTTGATCCAGACAGCACCCACGCCAGTCTTCGTCCTGCTCGGATGACTGCATAATCGCATTCTGCATACGCCCAAAATGCTGCCTGTGGCCCGGTCAGGGAAAAAGAAGTATCGTTTACTAATTTTATTCGCTTTTTCGCGGCTCTCCTGTACAATTATCAGGTACAATCATGGCACCCAGGACAGCCTCGGTACATTCTTCTCTGATGCCGACAGTCTTTTGGCTGTATTCCTCTGGCAGTCGCGTTCCCCGAATCAATGTCGATTCCCCCAATTTTTTGATTGAGAGTGAGCAATGAATACCGAACTCACCGTGGCCGACATCGAGCCTCTCGTGCGCCTGCATGGCCGCATCGTGGTCTGCCTGGTGGTCCGGGCGCAGGGGTCTGTCCCGCGACAGGCCGGGGCGCGGATGGCGGTCCTGCCGGACGGCACGACGGTCGGTACCATCGGCGGCGGACTGTTTGAGGCGCAGGTCGTCGCGGCGGCAGCCGAGGCGCGGCGCACCGGGCAGAGCGTGGTCAAGTTGTATGATTTCCGCGAAGTGGGGTCGTCCCCGGACGCCTTCGGGGCGATCTGCGGCGGCGAGGCCGAGGTGTTTCTGGAAGTGATGGGCCGCCCCGATGCGCTGCTGGTGGTTGGCGGCGGGCACTGCGGGCGGGCGCTGGCGCGGGCGGCAACGCTGCTGGGCGGCTTCGAGGTGATGCTGCTGGAAGACCGTCCCGATTTCTCGGATGGCGCGGGCCTGCCGGAGAGCGTCACCGTGGTTCCGGTCGATGCCGGATACACTGATCTTGCGGCGCGGGCCGGGCCGCACAGCTATATCGCCCTCGTGTCTCGGGGCGCGGCCACCGATGAAGCCGCCCTGCGGGCGGTGATAAGCGCGGACGCGCCCTACCTCGGCATGATGGGCAGCCGCCGCAAGGCGCGGCTCGTACTGGATAATCTGCGGCGGGACGGGGTGGAAGAGGCCCAACTGGCCCGTGTTCACGCGCCGATTGGCCTGGAGATCGGCGCGGAAACACCGGCGGAAATCGCCATCTCGATTCTGGCGCAGATCATCGCTGTCCGCGCCGGGGTTCTCATTGCAGCGCAAACAAAAACACTGGAGAGTAAGAGTTTATGAGTGATACCAAGCCGACGCTGGCTTTTCTGGGACTGGGCTACATGGGCAGCCGCATGGCCGCCCGCCTTCTGGATGCCGGATACCCGATGACGGTCTATAACCGGGATGCGTCCAAAACCACGCCGCTGACCGAGCGCGGCGCGGCGGCGGCTTCGACCCCGGCGCAGGCCGCCGCACAGGCCGAAATCGTCATCTCCATGCTGGCCGATGACGGCGCAGTGCGGGCGGTCCTGCTCGGCGACGGCGGCGCGATTGCCGCGATGCAGCCCGGAACAATTTTGGTAGAGATGTCCACGGTCTCGCCGGACATAGCGCGGGAAATCGCCGCCGCCGCGAAGGCGCGGGGCATCGCCGCCCTCGATGCGCCGGTGGCAGGGAGCACGCCGCAGGCCGAAGAAGGCAGCCTGCTGATTTTTGTCGGCGGCGAGGCGGACACTCTGGATCTCTGCCGCCCGGTGCTGCTGGCCGTCGGCAAATCCGTCATGCACATGGGGCCAAACGGGACCGGGGTGACCATGAAAGTCATCAACAACACGCTCCTCGGCCTCGGCTTGCAGGCGGTCGCCGAAGCGATTGCGCTGGGGGTCAAATCGGGCCTCGACCCCGCGCAGCTTCTGGATGTTCTTGGGCAGTCCACCGTGGTTGCTCCGGCGCACAAGGGCAAGCTGCAAAACGCCCGGACGGGCGACTATCCGGCGAACTTCCCACTGCGCCTGATGCACAAAGATTTGGGGCTGGCGCTCGGCCTCGCCGCGCAGAACCGCGTGCCGATGCCCGCCACCGCCGTCGCACAGCAGATTTGTGCGGCGGAGCTGGCAAAAGACGTGGAGGAAGATTTCTCCGCGACGATCCGCTTGATGCAGGAAATGGCAGGAATTTGAAGGCAGCAATTTAAACAATGCTCAGTATCACTCGAACGCTCAAACAAATCAAACTTATTGTGCCCGCCGCCGCTGTGCTGGCCGGGCTTTGCGCCCTGCCGGTCCATGCCTGGAACGGGACCGGACACATGACGGTCGCGGGGATCGCTTACGACAACCTCACGCCCAAAACAAAAGCCGCTGTGGATGCGCTTTTGATGCGTCAAAAAGACTACGGCCTCTGGATGAGCGAGATGCCCGCAGGCTACACCGACAAGGGCCGGTTCGCGTTTATGAAGGCGGCGACCTGGCCCGACGACATCCGTAAGACGCCCGACGACCGCCCCCTCTGGCACTTTATTGATGTGCCGGTCATTGCCCCCGGCTACACGCCCGACCCCATCGCCCTGCTGCCGGTCCTGCCGAACGCCGAAACGCAGATCGCCGCCGAAAGCAAGCTGCTCTCGTCGCCCACAACCCCGGACGGCGAGCGGGCCGTCGCCCTCTGCTGGGTGGAGCATCTGGTCGGCGACATCCATCAGCCCCTCCATGCAGCGTCTCTGTATTCCCCCGCGTTTCCTAAAGGCGACCGGGGCGGCAACAGCGAAAACCTGTCGGCATCACAGGTAGCGGGCGACCCTATCGAGAAAGCGGCTCATCCGAGGCGGCTTCATGCGCTCTGGGATGACCTGGAAGGCACGACCAACGACCCCGTGGAGGTCGGCAAAATCGTGACCTCGCTGGAAACGCCCGCCTACAGCCGCAAGATGTTCCCCCAGATGACAGCGCACCCGAGCGTGCATGAATGGGTTTTGGAAAGCAATGCGCTGGCAAAGCAGTACGGCTACCTGAACGGCACGCTGCCGATGACCGACGCCGGGGCGGGCAAGCAGAATGTCACCCTGCCGTCCGGCTATATCGCGCAGGCGCACACGGTCGGCAGTCAGCAGATTGCGCTGTCAGGTCTGCGTCTGGCCGACCTGCTGAATGCCCAAACCTACCCGGCAGTCACCGCCGCCCCCGTCTCGGCCCTGCCGCCGACCGCCGCCGTGCCTGCCCCGGCAGCGCCCGCCCCGCCGACCAATACAGATACTCCTGCCGCCGGGCAGGGGCCGATTGTCGGCAACAAGCACAGCCATGTCTATCATCTGCCGGGCGATGGGCATCTTCCGGGGGTCAATAATCGGGTCTACTTCCAGACCGAAGCCGAGGCGCAGGCGGCAGGCTATCATAAGTCAGGCCGCTGACCATGCGTGAAGACACGGCGGCGTCTGCCGCGCTGGTGCTGGCCCGGTGCGCGGCCCTGGCGGCGTTCAGCGAGGAGCCGGACCGGCTGACCCGGACGTTTCTGTGCCCTGCCATGCACTCCGTTCACGCCGCCATGCGCGGCTGGATGGAAGAGGCGGGCCTGACGGTACAGATCGACGCCGCCGGGAACATTCGGGGCCGCCGCCCGGCGGCAGGAAGCTCAACAGCAGGAACGCTTTTGCTCGGCTCGCATCTGGACACCGTGCCCGATGCCGGACGCTATGACGGCGTTCTCGGCGTGGTTCTCGCCCTTGCCGCTGTGGCGGCGCTCGGCGAGCGCCCCCTGTCGTTTGCGATAGAAGTCATCGGGTTCTCGGAAGAAGAGGGCGTGCGGTTTGGGACGCCCTATCTGGGCAGTCTGGCCCGGATTGGACAGTTGACCCCCGAACTGCTCAGCCGCACCGATGCCAACGGGGTTTCGGTGACGCAGGCTATTCGGGACTTCGGGATGGACCCGAAATCGCTGGCCGACGCGCATGACCCGGACGAAGCTTTCATCGGCTATCTGGAAGCCCACATCGAGCAGGGGCCGGTTTTAGAATCACTTCATCAGCCCCTCGGGGTTGTGACCGCCATTGCCGGGCAAAGCCGCTGCCGGGTGACGCTGCATGGCCGCGCCGGGCACGCCGGGACGACGCCGATGGCCGGACGCCGCGATGCGCTGACCGGGGCAGCAGAGGTCATTCTGGCCGCCGAGCAGCTTGCCGCAGACTTTTCGGGACTGGTCGCAACGGTGGGGCGGCTGGACGTTCTGCCGAACGCCTCCAATGTCATCCCCGGCGCGGTGGATTTGAGCGTCGATATTCGTCATGCCGTAGACACGCAGAGGGTCGCCGCCGTCCGTCAGATGCAAACGTCCGTGTCGGCCATTGCCGAGCGTCGCGGCCTCGGGAGCGTCTGGGAGACGGTCTCGGCACAGGATGCCGTGCCGATGGACCCGGCCCTGTCAAAAATGCTGGCACAGGCGGCAGAGGCCGCCGGTCTGCCCGCGCCCATGCTGGCAAGCGGTGCGGGCCACGATGCGGCTATTCTGGCACGGCGCGTGCCGTCTGCCATGCTGTTCCTGCGAAGCCCCGGCGGCGTCAGTCATTCCCCGGCTGAGACGGTGCGGGAGGACGATGTCGCCGCCGCCCTGCACACGCTCACTGCTTTTTTGGAGATGATGGCTGATGAACCCACTTGGAACCTCGCGCAGCGTAACCGCCCGTGACCACGCACTTTTTGCCCCTGACAGCCATGTCGCCGGGCCGCTATTCGGCTGGGGCGAGACCCGCGCCGTCACGCTCATCTCTCCCACCCTAGGCGCACGATTTCATCAAGCGCTGGTATTTTTGGACGCGGGCGCGGTCGTCACGCCGCAAAAGCCCGACGACCGGGAGTGCCTGCTCTACGTTCTGGAAGGCACATTGAACGCGGAGACTGATACCACCGCCCCCGCCCTGCAAACAGGCGGCTACCTGTATCTGCCGCCGGGACAGACAGCGCGGCTGACGGCGCTAGAGCCGTGCCGCCTATTATTGATTGAACGCCGGTATCAGACGCTTTCCAGCATCGCCCTGCCGGAAATGGTCTGCGGGCAGGAGCAGGATGTGGAGGGAAAGCCGTTTCTGGGAGACCCCGATGCCCGGCTCAAAACGCTGCTGCCGGAGACGCCCGCGTTCGATATGGCGGTAAATATTTTTACTTTTGAACCGGGCGCGGTCCTGCCATTTGTGGAGTCTCATATTATGGAGCATGGACTTTTGATGATTCAAGGAGCAGGCATCTACCGGCTGGCGCAGTCGTGGTATCCGGTGGAAGCGGGCGACACGATCTGGATGGCTTCCTACTGCCCGCAGTGGTTCGCGGCCCTCGGCAAGACGCCCGCCCGCTACATCTACTACAAAGATGTTCAGCGGGACCCGCTGGAGGCCGCACGATGACACTGGATTTGACCATTGACAGCCCCCGGCTGACGGGCGAAATCGACACGCTGGCGGCATTCTCCGAGACGCCCCTGCCTGCCGTCACGCGCATTCTTTTCACTGCGCCCGATTTGCAGGCGCGGGCCTATTTGACGGGGCTGTGTGAAGAAGCGGGGCTGGCTGTTCGCACCGACCCTATCGGCAATATCTTTGCCCGCTGGACAGGTTCCGATGCCGCCGCCCCCGCCGTCGGAACCGGCTCGCATATCGACGCCATCCCCGAGTCCGGGCGCTATGACGGCACGGTGGGGGTGCTGGGCGCACTGGAAGCCTTCCGCGCCTTGAAGCGAGCCGGGTTTCAGCCGCGCCGGTCGCTGGAAATTTTGCTGTTCACAGCGGAAGAGCCAACCCGGTTCGGGCTGGGCTGCCTCGGCTCCCGCCTGCTATCGGGGGCGCGGACGCCTTCTGAGTTAGCCGCCCTGCACGACGCAGACGACATCAGCGTGGAGGAAGCGCGGACCGAAGCGGGCTGCACGGGAAGCCTCGCCGATGCCGTGCTTGGGCCGGACTACTATGCGGCGTTCGTGGAGCTGCATATCGAGCAGGGACCGCTGCTGGAACAAAGCGGCACGGATATTGGCGTCGTGACCTCCATTGCCGCGCCCGCCGCCCTGCGGGTGACGATGACCGGGGACGGCGGCCACGCCGGGGCGGTGCTGATGGCGGGCCGCCGGGATGCCCTGCTCGGTGCCTCGGAGCTGGCGCTGGCGGTGGACCACGCCGCCCGCGCCACCGGCAGCGAAGACACGGTGGCGACGACCGGGCTGTTTCAAGTGTCTCCGGGCGCGGTCAACTCGATCCCGAGCCGGGTGGTCTTAGAGATTGACGTGCGCGATACGGTCGAAGCGCGGCGCGACGGCGTGGTGGAAGCGATTACGGAAGCCGCGCTGGAAATCGCGGCGCGGCGCGGCCTCGGGCTGGAAACCCGGCGGCTGAACGCTGACCCACCTGCCACGGCGGCCCCGGAAATTGTGAGCGCCGTGACGGCGGCAGCGGATACGCTGGGGCTGTCGGCGCTACCAATGGTCAGCCGGGCCTATCACGATTCACTGTTCATGGCCCGCCTCGCGCCGACCGGCATGATTTTTATTCCCTGCCGGGGCGGAGTCAGCCACCGGCCCGACGAATACAGCAGCCCGGCGCAGATTGGGCGCGGCGTCGCCGTGCTGGCCCTGACGCTGGCCGCGCTCACCACTAGAAATGAGCCAACATGAACGGACTGCCCGCACTCGAAGCGCAGATACAGGCCGACCTCGCGCTGATGGAGTACCCCAAGCGCGACTGGGTCCGGCCCCGACTTCTGCCAGACGGCAGCACTGCGCTGGATGTCTTGATCATCGGCGGCGGTCAGGGCGGCCTGGCAATCGCCTTCGGCCTGATGCGCGAAAAGGTCCGCAACCTGCGGGTGCTGGACGTTAATCCCGCCATGCAGGAAGGGCCGTGGCGGACGTTTGCCCGCATGATCACTCTGCGGACCCCCAAGCACCTGACCGGCCCCGATCTCGGCCTGCCGCACCTCACCATTCGGGCATGGTACGAGGCGCAGCACGGGGAGGGAGCCTGGGACACGCTCGGCCTGCTGCCGAAAGAGACCTGGGCGGATTACCTGCACTGGTACCGGAACACGCTCGGTATTCCGGTCGAAAACGGCGCACGCGCCGGGGCGCTGGTTTGGGACGCGGCGAGTCAGTGCTTTGCCGTCCCAGTGACGTCAGCAGACGGCACGACGCGAACGCTCTACGCCCGCAAAGTTGTGTTAGCCACCGGCATTGAAGGAGCCGGGCAGTGGCAGAACCCGCCGTGTGTCGCCGCCCTGCCGCCGCATCTGTACGCCCATACCCACGCGCCGATTGACTTTGCCGCCCTGCGCGGTAAGCGGGTCGGCATTCTGGGCGCGGGGGCCTGCGCGTTTGACAACGCCGCCGTGGCCTTAGAGTCCGGCGCGGCGGAGGTGCATCAGTTCTTCCGGCGCTCCGCGATGGTCCGGGTCAACCCGTATCGGTGGATGGAGTTTGTCGGCTTTTTGAAGCACCATGCTGACCTGCCGGATGCCCAGAAATGGCGCTTTATCCGCCGGATTACTCAGATGGGTCAGCTTCCCCCGGCGAACACGTATGCCCGTGCCACACAGTTTGAGAACCATAATTTGCATCCGTCAAGCCCCTGGCTGAGTGCCGAGGCCGTCGGGGAGGGCGTGCGCGTGACGACCCCAACCGGCGCATTCGACCTGGATTATCTGATTGTCGGCACGGGCTTCCGCACCGATTTATCTATCCGCCCGGAGCTGCTAAACCTGCATTCGCAGATCGCTCTCTGGCGGGACCGCTTCACGCCGCCGGACGGCGAGTGTCACGCGGACCTGCTGAACCACCCCTACCTCGGGCCGTCTTTCGAGACATTGGAAAAGACGCCCGGCGAGGCCCCATATCTGGGCAGCCTGTTCAATTTCACGTTCGGCGCTCTGCTCAGTTTGGGCCTGAGCGGGGCGAGTATTTCGGGCATGAAATACAGCGTTCCGCGCCTCGTGTCCGGCATCACGCGGCAGTTTTACCGAGAGGACGCCGATGCCTATTTTGCCGAGCTGGAAGCCTATGATGTCACCGATTTCTGACGTTTATTCTGAGACATTTGCTGTGAGAAGCCGCCGGGTGCTGACGGCTGACGGCATCACCGAGGCCGCCGTTATGATCAAAGATGGCCTTGTCAGCGCCCTCATGCCCCCGGCGCTCGTCCCGCCCGGCGTCCCCGTCGTTGACTACGGGGACTTAGTCGTCATGCCGGGGCTGGTGGACACGCACGTTCACATCAACGAGCCGGGCCGCACGGACTGGGAAGGCTTCACGACGGCCACGCAGGCCGCCGCCGCCGGCGGCATCACCACGCTGGTCGATATGCCCTTGAACTCGTCGCCGGTGACGACGACCGCCGCCGCCCTTGAACTCAAACGGCAGGCGGCGGTTGGGAGGTGCCGGGTGGACTGCGGCTTTTACGGCGGCCTGGTCCACGGCAATGCGCCGGAAATCCCCGGCCTGCTCGATGCCGGGGTGCTGGGCATCAAAGCTTTCCTAATTGACTCCGGCCTGGCTGAGTTCTCGCCCGCACAGGAGTCGGACCTGCGGGCGGTCCTGCCACAACTGGCGGGGCGCGGCGTCCCGTTATTGGTCCACGCGGAGCTTGCCGGAGACGCCGCCCCGGTGACCGACCCGGCTTCCTACGCGCAGTATCTGGCGTCAAGGCCGCGTCTTTGGGAGCAGCGGGCCGTGCGCCTGCTGATTGACCTCTGCGCCGAATACCAAGCCCCGGTGCATATCGTCCATCTGGCAGACGCTGATTCACTGCCGCTGCTGGCCGAGGCACAGGCCGCCGGGCTGCCGCTGACCGTGGAAACCTGTCCGCATTACCTGTGCCTCGCGGCGGAGGATATTCGGGGTGGCGATACGCGCTTCAAATGCGCCCCGCCCATCCGGGAGCAGGAAAACCGGGAGCGGCTCTGGGAGGGCCTGCGGTCTGGTATCATCACTTCCATTGTCTCCGATCACTCTCCCTGTCCGCCTGATTTAAAGTGTCTGGACACCGGCGACTTCCTTCGCGCCTGGGGCGGCATCGCGTCGCTTCAGCTTGGCCTGCCGCTGGTCTGGACCGCCGCGCAGGCACGCGGCTTTGGTCTTGCCGATGTGGGGCGCTGGATGAGTGCGGCCCCCGCCCGGCTGGTCGGCCTTGCCGGACGCAAGGGAGCGCTGGCTCCGGGCTGTGACGCTGACTTGGTCATCTGGGACCCCGACGCCGCCCTGACCGTGCGGGGCGAAGCGTTGCATCACCGCCACCCGGTCACGCCCTATGACGGGCAGACGCTCCGGGGCGTCGTCCACGCCTCCTCTGTGCGGGGCCGATTAGCCTATCAAGAAGGCACCTTTCCGGGCGAGCCGCCCGGAAGCCTGCTGATGCGGGAGGACACTCCATGAGCGCCCTCAACCGGCTCAATCAGGCCATGCCCGCCGAGGCTTTGGCCGCGCTCACCCGCTGCTGCGGCGCGTCCCGCTGGGCCGAGGCAATGGCCGCCGGGCGGCCCTACCTGGATGATGCCGCCCTGCTTGGCGCGTCGGAAGCCGCCTGGCCGCTTCTGATCGACGCCGACTGGCGCGAAGCCTTCGGGCATCACCCCAAAATTGGCGATCTGGAAAGCCTGAAAGCAAAGTTCGCGGACACAGGCGCTCTAGCCGCGCAGGAGCAGGGGCAAGTCGCCGCCGCTGACACCTCGGTCCTGCAAGCACTGGCAGAGGCCAACCGCCGCTACGAAGAAAAGTTCGGCTATATCTTTATTGTCTGCGCGACCGGCAAAAGCGCGGCGGAGATGCTGGCCCTGCTGCACGCCCGCCTGCCGAACCCGCCGGAGATCGAGCTGCCGATAGCCGCCGCCGAGCAAAAGAAAATCACCCGCCTGCGCCTGCAAACGCTGCTGATGGGGTAAATTGGTGGTATTGGCATGATATTTGCAGAATCACTATTACAGGATCAAGCACATGGTCGTGAACTTATTCACAAAATTATGACTATAAAAGCAAACATTTGTTTGCTGTGGTACAATAAGGTATCAATTACGAAACAAGGCAAAATATGTTAGATAGCTCCCTGCTCGGAAAAGGATTATATACGATACCGGAAGCTGCTCGAATACTACAGATGCGGGCTGAAACTGTTCGCCGTTGGGTAACGGGTTATTCTTTTGGGCGAAAAAATCATAAGCATTACTCACCACCATTGATTCGATTGTCAACTAGCAGCGGTGTCAGCGAGGTGTTTTTGACGTTTCAAAACCTGATTGAACTGTTATTTATTCGTCTCTTTCACCGTGAAGGAGTCTCTTTGTATACCATACGTGCAGCAGCCTCAGAAGCACAACGGGATTTTGACAGCAATCATCCCTTTGCAGTAAAGCAGTTTGATACGGATGGCAAGAATATTTTTGCCACTTTAGAGTTTAAGGACGTTGAAGGCATTCCCAAATCAAAAGTTTTAAAAGACCTCAAATTGAGTCAAATGGTAATTGATGAGATCGCCCGTCCGTACTTCAAAAACTTGGAATATAGCGACCTGGGAGTTATCCGCTACTATCCTTTGGGAAGCGATAAGAGCATAGTTCTTGACCCAAAACGCTCCTTTGGGAAGCCTATCGATGAAGCGTCCGGCGTTGCAACCTATGTTTTGTATCAAATGGCAAGGACCGGTGAAGCACCGCGAGACATTGCCAAATGGTATGGCGTCAGCGAAGAAGCAGTATCAAACGCAATTGAGTACGAGTCTCTTCTCAAAGCCGCCTAATGTACTTCTTTGATAACAACTTCAGCCGTCAGATCGTAAATATCCTCAAAGAGTTGGGAGTCGAAGCCTGTCACTTGACAGAGCATATGGAAGCTTCAACTCCTGACGAATTGTGGATTCCTTTGGTTGCTGACAATGGATGGACAGCAATAACTGCTGATTTCAGGATTTACAAAAATGCCGCTCAACGATCTGTTCTCGTGGAGCAGAACTTGAAAACTGTCTTTTTTCCCGGTGGCTACGTCAATCGCCCCCGCTGGGATCAAGCAATTTTTGTGGTCAAGAATTGGCAGGCAATACAAAAGGGTATAGAACATGAAAACCATATGCTTCTGCGCGTGAATGACAATGGAAAGATCGAAAGACTACCACTCAGGTGAATAATTTCCAGATTACAAAGATTAGCACTTTTCAGTAGTTTTACGAACTCAGCGGATCGCTTTTTAACCAGCGCTCATACTTTTATGTATTGAGTATGTCAGCACCTTATTTTCATGCCCAAAACTCTCAGCCCCATCACCACCCACATTCTCGACACGGCACGCGGCCTGCCCGCGTCCGGCATTTCAGTGCGGCTGGAGATGCTCCGCGAGGGGCAGCGCCCGCGTCTGCTGGGGGAAGGCGTCACCGACGCCGACGGGCGGCTGGGGGACCTCCTGCGCCGCAGTCATGTTCTGGAGGCCGGGACCTATCAGCTTGTGTTTGAGACGGGCGCGTATTTCGAGACCGCGAACACGCCCGCGTTTTTCCCCGTCGTTCAAATCATCTTTCAAATCACCGACCCGGCCCGGCACTATCATGTGCCGCTGCTCCTCAGCCCGTATGGCTATTCGACGTATCGAGGGAGTTGATACTGATGCGATGGCAAGTCACGGCGTCCCGCTATCTCCTGCGGGACAAATGGCTGACGGTGCGGGCGGAGGACTGTGTCACGGAAACCGGCGCGAGCGTGGCCCCGTACTACGTGCTGGAATACCCGGACTGGGCACACGTCGCCGCGTTTGACACGAGCGGAAGCCTGCTGGTCGTCCGGCAGTACCGGCACGCGCTGGGGCGCGTCTGTGTGGAGCTGCCGGGCGGCATCGTCGAGGCGGGCGAAATGCCTTTGGAGGCAGTTCAGCGGGAGATGCTGGAAGAAACCGGGCACACTGCTGAAAGATGGGAACCTCTCAGCGCACTTTCCCCTAACCCGGCGACGCACACGAACACCCTGCATGGCTTTCTGGCGCGGGGCGTCACTTTAGTCGCCGCCCCCACGCCGGATGCCACCGAAGCGGTGACGCATGAGTTCCTGCCCGTCCCGGCCATTCTGGACCTGATCGAGACCGGCGAGTTCGCCCAGTCCATGCAGGTCGCCACGGTCCTGCTGGCCCTGCGGCGATTGGAGCGCACCGCTTCGATTATTCCGTGAACAAGTCAACCAGCGCGAAAGGGCGGGTGTCGAAAAGGCCCAGGTCACTCATTTTGAGCGTGGGAATGACTAACAAAGCGAGGAAAGACAGGGTCATAAACGGAGCCGACAGCGGGCAGCCGAGCGATTTGGCGGCGTCGTCCAGCGCAGCATAGCAGGCCGCGACCTCGAAGCCGTCGGCGTCGCTCATCAGGCCCGCGACCGGCAGCGGCAGGATATGCTCGGTGTCGCCGTCGATGACGACCAGCCCGCCCTTATGCGCGATGACCAGGTTGACGGCCCGGCAGAGGGCGTCGTCCGTCGCGCCGACGGCAACTATATTGTGCGAGTCATGGGCCACGGACGAGGCTATCGCGCCGCGTGTCAGGCCAAAGTTACGGACGAAGCCCACGGCGGGCGGGACGTCGAGATAGCGATTGACCACCGCGATTTTCAGCACGTCGCTCGCGGGGTCGGCGTGAACCAGACCGTTTTCAGTCCGCGCCGGGGCCGTCCCGGCGCGGGTGATAATCTGGCCGTCAATGGCTTCGATGACTTTGATCTGCGTTCCTTGCGCTTCCACTGCAAACTCGTCGGCGGTTTTCGGCTCCGCGTGGAACTGATTGATAACGGCGACGGGGGTACGCGCCAGCAGGGTCTTCCCATTCTCTGCCACCAGCGCTCCGTCGATCCAGACGCGGCGAACGGTGAACTCGGACAAATCCCCCACTTCCACAAAATCCGCCGGGTCCCCCGTTTGCAGCAGGCCGACATCGAGGCCGTAATGATGCACCGGGTTGACACACGCCGCTCGCAACGCGGCCAGCGGCGGGACGCCCCGCGCAACGGCGTCCCGGACCAAAAGATTGATATGGCCGCGCTGCAATGCGTCAGGGTGCTTGTCGTCGGAGCAGAACATGGTCTGGTCCGGGAAGCGCGACACCAGCGGCCACAGCGCCTCAAAATTGCAGGCGGCGCTGCCCTCGCGGACCAGAATAGAGACGCCGAGGCTGAGCCTCTGTGCGGCTTCTGCCAGCGTACAGCACTCGTGGTCGGTCGTGATGCCCGCCGCGAAATAGCGCCGGGCCAGATCGCCGTCGAGACCCGGCGCGTGGCCGTCAATGCGCTTGCCGAGCCGGTGAGCCGCGTCTATTTTGGCGAGAACCAACTCATCGCCCGCCAGAACGCCGGGAAAGTTCATCATTTCGCTCAGATATTTGACCTCGTCCCGCGCCAGAAGCGCCTCGGTTTCCGCCAGACCGATTTCCGCCCCGGCGGTCTCAAACGCCGTGGCCGGGACGCAGGACGGCGCTCCGAAATAGAACTTGAACGGGGTCGTCCGCCCGTTGTCCAGCATATATTCGACGCCCTCAATCCCCAGCACATTGCCGATCTCATGCGGGTCGGAGACGGTCGCCACGGTTCCATGCCGAACGGCCAGACGGGCAAACTCGGAGGGGACCAGCAGTGAGCTTTCGATATGCACATGGGCATCAATAAAGCCTGGGATGAGATAAGTCTCATACGGCCCGGCGTCTTCGGCAATCTGCGTGATGCGCCCTTCACTGACCGTGACCGTGCCGGGGAAAATGCGGCGGTTGGGGACGTCCACGATGTTGGCAGAGACGGTAAAGGTTGATGTTGACATAAGTTTTAATTATAGTTTTTTGTGCGATTACGCTTTGGTGTGAGGCCGCTCCCAGACGGTTTTACCGGCCTGTACCACGCGGCAGATTTTAGTGTCCAAACGGGCGGCGGTTCGGTGCGCGTCTTCCGTCAACGCGATCAGCGCCGGGCTGTGAGGCAGGCCGTCGGCGGCGAGGCGGGCGAGAGCCTCAGCCAGCTCCGGCGCGAGTGACGTCGGCATTTCAAGCAGGTCTTCGGCAATCACCGCGTCGGCGGTTTTGCCAATCAGCGCCGCCGGGTCACAAGCGGCTTCGATGTAGGACAGGGGCTTGCCAGGGGCGAACGTGCCAAGCTCTCTCTCCAAGCCCATTATCTGTGCCGGGGCCACGGTTGCGTGCCACAGGGCCTCGGACGGGGTGGCGGGACGTTCCTGCCGGGCGTGAACCGTCAAAAACTGCGCCATCTCAGCCAGCAGGGATGTGGTCGGGGACGCCCCGACATCCGTGCAAATCGCAAACGGCAGGCGGTGGGCCATGACTTCGCCGAGCGGCATAGTCCCCGAGCCAAGCAGGGTGTTGGACGTCGGGCAGTGCGCGACGACCGCCCCGGCATCCGCCGTCATCGCCCATTCGTCCGGCCTCATCTGAATGCAATGGGCCAGTATCGCGCCTTCGGTCAGCAGACCATCCTGCTTGTAGACATCGGTATAGGAGGCGTATTCGGGATAGAGCACAGTTTCCACGAACGCTTTTTCCGCCCGCTGCTCGTTCAAATGGGTCTGCATCCGCAGGCCATGCCGGGCGGCCAGCGCGGCGGCGCGGCGGCGCAGGGGTGTGTCCACAGCCACGGCAAAGCGGTCAGTGACAATCAGCCGCCGCCCGTACTTCGCGGCAAGGGCGGCGATGTCGTCTGCTAAAGCGCTTTCGTCGGTGCGGAGATACTCCGGGCAGTTCTGGTTCATCAGCACCATCCCCACCGCCCAGGCTTCCGGCAGGGCGGCAAGCGCGGCCCCGGCAGCGGCGGCATGAACCGTCATATAGGCCGCCCCGCCGACAACGCCGTGCGCGAGGGTGTCTTCGCGGAATGCCTCCGCGACGGCGGCGGCATAGGCAAAGTCGGCGGAACGCGCTTCTTCGGGAAAGACGTTCCGGGCCAGACCCGCCAGCAGCCGCCCTTCCGGCGGATTGCCCGCGATGCCGTCGGCGAAGCGGCCTCGAATGGGAAACTGCGGGATGTGCGTGTGGCAGTCCAGCAGCGGCGGCAGCAGCAGACCGTCCGCTTGGATGACCGGCGGGGAGTCCGGCCCGAGACGGGGCGCGAACTCGGCCCAGTCCCCGGCAAAGGTTAGCCGTCCGCGCTCGTCCGCCGCCAGCACGCCGTCGGCATAAAATTCGACCGTGCCGCCGGGACGCGGGCTGAGGAGCGGCCCGCGAATGATTTGAGGGTCCATAAATCCGCTAAACGCCTTCCGCCACCGAAGGCATGACGGACGCCGGCAGCGCGGTCAGGTCGCGCCAGGTTACGGGCGCAGAGCCGTTATCCACGCGGGTCATGGTGATGCAGTCCGGGACCGGGCAGACCAGAGCGCAGAGGTTGCAGCCGACACACTCGGTTTCATCGACCACCGGCAGGAATGTCCCGTTGATTTTGGTCAAATCAATGCACTGATGAGCGCCGTCTTCGCAGGCGACATGGCAGAGGTTGCACTGAATACACTTGTCGTGATCAATCCGGGCAACCGTCTTGTAGTGCAGGTCCAGATTGCCCCAGTTCGTGATACGCGGGGCGCTTTTGCCGACAATCTCGGTGACGCTTTGAAAGCCTTTGTCATCCAGATAGTTGTTCAGGCCATCAATCATGTCTTCGACCACGCGATAGCCGTAGTGCATCACCGCCGTGCAGACCTGCACCGTCCCGGCCCCCAGCAACAGAAACTCGACGGCATCGCGCCAGCTTGCAATCCCGCCGATGCCGCTGAGGGGAATGCCGATTTGTGCGTCCCGCGCCAGCTCGCTGACCATGTTCAGGGCTATCGGCTTGACTGCCTGCCCGCAGTAGCCGCCGTGTGCCGATTGGCCGTTGACGTTCGGTGCGGGGATAAACGTATCAATATCCACGCTCATCACGGAGTTGATCGTGTTGATGAGCGACAGCGCATCCGCGCCCGCCGACACCGCCGCCCGGCCCGGCGGCAGAATGCTGGTGACATTCGGGGTCAGCTTGACAATGACCGGAAGCTGCGTGGACTCTTTGACCCAGGAGGTGACCAGGCCGCAGTATTCAGGAACCTGCCCCATCGCCGCGCCCATGCCGCGCTCGCTCATGCCGTGCGGGCAGCCGAAGTTCAGCTCGACGCCGTCCGCCCCGGTGTCCTCCACCCGGCGGGCGATGTCATGCCAGGCATCGCGCTTGCTTTCCACCATCAGCGAGACAATCACGGCATTGTCGGGATACCGCCTTTTGCAGTCTTTGATCTCGCGCAGATTGACTTCCGTGGGCCGGTCGGAAATCAGCTCGATATTGTTCAGCCCCAGCATCCGCTGTCCGGGGCCATCGAGTGAGGCCAGACGCGAGCAGACATTCTGAATCGGCTCGCCGATGGTTTTCCAGACCGCGCCGCCCCAGCCCGCATCGAAGGCCCGCTCCACCATGCTGCCCATGTTGGTCGGCGGGGCCGAGGCCAGCCAGAACGGATTGGGGGATTTGATCCCCGCGAAATTCACTCGTAAATCAGCCATAGTTTATCCTAATGCTCCTGGCCCAGCCCCGCAAAAGTTGCTGTGTTTCCCGTCAGCGTCCGGTGAATGCCCGACGCGGCCCGCTTGCCCATCTGCGCGGCGTCCACCGCTTCGCGCCCGCCGTTGACACAGTCGCCCCCGGCAAAGACTTTTGGGTTCGCCGTCTGCATTGTTTGCAGATCGGCCAGGACGCGGCCTTTGCTGTCGGTCTCAACGCCCAAACGCTCCGCCAGAGACCCGGCCTGCGTCTGCTGCCCGAGTGCTTTAATGACCATATCGACGCCCAGCACAAACTCGGAACCGGCAATCGGCAGGGAGCCACGCCGCCCGGAAGCGTCGGGCAGGCCCGGCTCCATACGAATGCACTTCAGGCCCGTGACTCCCGAAGCAGGATCGCCGAGGACTTCCAGCGGCCCGGTCAGCCACAGAAACTCGATGCCGTCCTGCTTTGCCAGCGCGTACTCATACGGATAGGCGGGCATCTCGCGCTCGGTGCGCCGGTAGAGCATCAGGACCCGCTCTGCGCCCAGGCGCTTGGCCTGCGTCACGGCATCAATCGCTGTGTTGCCCGCGCCAATCACGGCGACGGTTTTGCCGACCGGGACCGTGTGCCAGTCCCGCGTTTTGATCCGCTCGATAATCTCCATCGCGTCATACACGCCGGGAAGCTCTTCGCCGGGAATGCCCAGCCGCGCCGAGCCGCCGAGGCCGACCGCCAGGAACAGGGCGTCATGCGCGGCTTCCAGCTCGGCTACGGTGAGGTCCCGTCCAATATCCGTGTTTGTGCGAAACACGATGCCGAGACTTTCGGCCATTCGCGTCTCTTCCAGAGAGACCCGCTGCGTCATCTTGTATTCGGCCATGCCGTAAGTATCCAGCCCGCCCGGCAGCGCCCGGCGGTCGTAGACCGTCACCGCATAGCCGAGCCGCGCCAGATAGGTGGCCGCTGAAAGCCCCGCCGGACCGGCCCCGACAATCCCGACACTCAGCCCGTTGGCCGCGCCGGGATGAAAGAGCGGGCGGCCCACAGCAGCGGCGTAGTCGGTGGCGCGGCGCTGCAAGCGGCCAATCATAATCGGCTTGTGGCTGTGCAGGTTTTCTACGCAGGCCCCTTCGCAGAGGGCTGCCGTCGGGCAGACGCGGGCGCAGGACGCGCCAATCGGGTTAGCATCGAAAATTACACGGGCGGAGCCGAGCAGGTTGCCCGAGGCGATCTTTTTGATAAACGCCGGGACATCAATATGGGTCGGGCAGGCGTTCGTGCAGGGCGCATCGTAGCAGTAGAGGCAGCGGTCGGCCTCGATTTTGGCTTCGGCGGCAGAGAATGCCGGAGCGATGTCCGCGAAATTATGCTCAATCTGGGCGGTATCCAGCCACGGGGATAGTTTTTTTATCATGGTTTAATCCGCCGTCAGTGCGCCGTAGGTGTCCGGGCGGCGGTCCCGGAAGAACTGCCAGGTGTTCCGAACCTCCCGAATCATGTCTAAATCCAGGTCTGCGACTACGAGGGCATCCCGGTCACGCGGCGCTTCGGCAAAGATTTTGCCGCGTGGGTCGCAGAAATAAGACTGCCCGTAGAACTCGCCGATGTCCCAGGGCTGCTCATGGCCGACCCGGTTAATTGCCGCGATAAAGTAGCCATTCGCAGCGGCATGAGCGGGCTGTTCCAATCGCCAGAGGTACTCAGACAGGCCTGCGACGGTGGCCGAGGGGTTAAAGACAATTTCCGCCCCCGCCAGCCCGAGCGCCCGTGCGCCTTCGGGGAAATGCCGGTCGTAGCAGATATAGACGCCGATTCGGGCGTAAGCCGTGTCAAAAACCGGGTATCCGAGGTTGCCCGGCTTGAAGTAAAACTTCTCCCAGAAGCCGGGGTCGACCTGCGGGATATGGTTTTTGCGGTACTTGCCCAAATACTTGCCGTCAGCATCAATCACCGCCGCCGTGTTGTAATAGACACCCGCGATTTCTTCCTCGTAAATCGGCACGATCAGCACCATGCTGTGCTGTTTGGCGACTTCCTGCATCAAGCGGATGGTGGGGCCGTCGGGAATGCGCTCGACCGACTCGTACCAGCGCGTTTTCTGCTCGGCGCAGAAGTAAGGCGTTGTGAAGACTTCCTGAAGGCAGAGCATTTGAACGCCTTGCCTGGCGGCGTCTTCAATCAGCGCCAGAACTTTTTCAATCGCCGCGCTTTTGATCTCGCTGATCGGCGCATCGGTCGGCGCGGAGAGGGTAGTTTGAATCAAACCACATTTGACAATTCGTGACATACTCGTTTCCTTTCGGGCGGCTCAGACGGAAGCTGTCTGCCGCCGCATCAATGCAAAATACAGGCCGAAGCCCAGCGCAAACGTCACAAACCAGGCATAGGTATAGAGCGTGTCCCAGAAACCGGGGTGAGCCACCTGACCGCCGGGAGTGACGGCGGCGTGCAGGAAGCCCGGCACGACCGGCGCAACGGCAAGCACAAGCGCCGCAATCGCCCGGATATTCCAGCCGCTGCCATAGGAATACTGCCCCTGCGGGCTGAACAGAGCGGCCAGATCAAGATGCTGCCGCCGCAGAAGCCAGTAGTCGCAGATCAAGATGCCCGCAATCGCTCCCATCAGCCCGGAGTAGCCGATGAGCCAGGTGAAGATGTACGCCCCCGCCGAGCCGAGCAGGTTCCAGGGCATCATCAGCACGCCAATCAGCGCCGTGATTAAGCCGCCTGTGACATAGGAAATCCGGCGCGGGCTGAGGTTGGAAAAGTCATTGGATGGCGAGACGACATTGGCAGCCATATTGGTCGTGAGCTGCGCCGTAAAAATCACCAGCGTGGCAAAGACCAAAACGCCGAAGCTGCCGAATTTCCCCACCAGCGTCACCGGATCGGAAATCGGCGTGCCATAAATCAGCAGTGTCGCGCTGGTCACAGCTACCCCGATAAATGCAAACGCCGTCATCGTCAGCGGCAGGCCGAGCGCCTGCCCCAGCATCTGCGACTTTTGAGACTTCGCGTAGCGCGTGAAGTCCGGGATGTTCAGGCTCAGGGTCGCCCAGTAGCCGACCGCCGCCGTCAGCGATGCCGGAAAGATGCTCCAGAAATTGTGGTGCTGCTTCTGAAGGGCACTCGATGCTGCCAGCACATGACCCAGCCCGCCGCCGTTCACCGACGCCCAGACCAGCAGCGCCGCGCCCCCGAGCAGCAGCAGCGGAGCCGAATACGTTTCCAGCCGCTTGATGCCTTCCAAACCGCGCACAATCAGAAAGACTTCCACACCCCAGAACCCGAAAAACGCGATCCAGGTATGCAGCGGCTGCCCCAGCGGAGCCGCACCTCCGGCCAGGCTTTTCCAGCCCGGAACCAGGAAGCTCAGCAGGCCGTCAATCGCCGTGCCGCCGATCCATGTCTGAATGCCGAACCAGCCGCAGGCGACAATCGCCCGCAGGACGGCGGGGACATTCGCGCCTTTCGTGCCGAAGGCCGCCCGGCACAGCACCGGGAACGAGATGCCGTACTTGGTTCCAGCGTGTGCGTTCAGCGTCATCGGAATGAGCACAATGAGGTTGCCAAGCAGGATGGTCAGCATCGCCTGCCACCAGTTCATGCCGGCTTCGATGTAGCCGCCTGCCAGCGTGTAGGTCGTGATGACGACGCTCATGCCGATCCAGAGCGCGGCGATGTTCCAGGTGGACCAGGTGCGCTGCTGAATTGTCGTCGGCGCAAGGTCATGGTTCCATAGCGGGCTGGCCGAGACTTCCCTGGAAGCCTCTTCGGTCAGCTCCACGAAGTCGGCCTGCGCCCCGGCGGTCTGTGACTGGCTTTGCGCGATGGTACTCATAACGTTTCTCCAATTTACTCAGCGGCACTACCGAAATCCCCGGATCGCCCTCCCAGCCCCCAATTCTGGGGGAGCTGAAATAAGAGAAGAGGGCGCGATAAATCGTGCCCCTACTCTGGTTCCCCCAGAATTGGGGGCTAGGGGGTCCTGGGCGGCTTTCTGTGTGCTGTCTAAACCGCCCCGGTCGGGCCGCGCTTCAGGAAGCGGCCTTCGCCGGGCCTGCCAAGATACTGGTTGTTTTCAATAATCACCTGGCCGCGTGACAGCACCGTTTCGACGACGCCCTGAATAGTCATGCCTTCGTAGGCGTTGTAGTCCACGTTCATGTGCTGCGTGGCGACGCTCCGGGTCTGCGTTTTGCTGGGGTCAAAGATGACGATGTCGGCGTCTGAGCCGACCGCAATCGTGCCTTTTTTGGGGAACAGACCAAACATTTTCGCGGCGGCGGTGGAAGTCATCTCCACAAACTTGCTGGGACTCATGCCCTGCTCCGCGACGCAGCCGTTGTAGGCCAGCATCAGGCGGTCTTCCACGCCGGGAGCGCCGTTGGGGATTTTGGTGAAGTCGTTTAAACCCAGCGTCTTCTGGTCCTTCAGGAAGAACGGGCAGTGGTCAGTGGAAATCACGCTCAAGTCGCCGCTACGGAGGCCCTTCCAGAGTTCCGCATGATTGGCTTTCGGGCGCAGCGGCGGGGTCATCACATATTTCGCGCCGCCAAAATCGGGTTCGTCATAGTACGTGTCGTCCAAAAAAAGGTACTGCGGGCAGGTTTCGCCGTAAGCCTTCTGGCCCCGGTCGCGTGCGGCCCGGAGGGCGTTCAGCGAATCGGCGCAGGAGACATGAACGATGTAAACCGGCGCGTGGGCGAGGTCAGCGACGAAGAGCGCCCGGTGCGTTCCTTCGCCCTCAGTGATGGTAGGCCGGGTCAAGCCGTGCCATTTCGGCTCGGTGTGGCCCTCTGCCAGAGCACGCTTGATAATCTCGTTGATGACAATGCCGTTTTCGGCATGAACCAGCGTCACTGCGCCCAGATCGCCCGCCGCCGACATGACCCGGAACAGCGTCGCGTCGTCGGCCAGAAAGACGCCGGGGTAGGCCATGAAGAGCTTGAACGACGTAATGCCGTCTTCGACTACACCGGCCATTTCGGGAACGCGGGCATCGTCCACATCGGTGCAAATCAGATGGTACGAATAATCAATCGCGCACTTCCCTTCGGCTTTAGCGTGCCAGCCGTCGACGGCCGCCCGGAGCGCCTGCCCGTGGCTCTGCACGGCGAAGTCAATAATCGTGGTCGTGCCGCCAAACGCGGCGGCAATCGTGCCGGTCCGAAAGTCATCCGAGGAATGCGTCCCGCCAAACGGCAGCTCCATGTGCGTGTGCGGGTCGATGCCGCCGGGAATGACCATCTTCCCGGCAGCGTCAAGGACCCGGTCGGCCCCCGCCGCGAGGGTGTCTGCAAGATTTTGGCCGATAGCCGAGACCGTCTCGCCGTCAATATAGACATCCGCCGTGTAGTCATCACACGCCGTCACGATGCGTCCGTTTTTAATCAGTGTTTTCATAGGTTAGCTCCCGTGAACCAGAGACAGCCCGGCATCAATCGCGGCCACCATCTCGTCCACGTTGTCTTCCGAGGAAATCAGCGGCATTCCCGTGCGGATCACATTGCCGTACAGCCCGCCTTTGCCGAGCAGGACGCCGCGCCGCTTGGCCTCTTCAAAGACGGTCAGCACCGCCTGCGGGTTCGGCTCTTTGGTGATCCGGTCCTTGACCAGTTCCAACGCCTGCATCAGCCCGAGGCCGCGCACATCGCCGACCCAGAGATACCTGTCTTTCAGCTCTTGCAGCCGCGTGTTCAGGTACGCGCCGACCCTCGCCGCGTTGGTACGCAGGTCTTCGTCTTCGATCACTTTGATCACAGCCAGCGCCGCCGCCATCGAGACCGGGTTGCCGCCGAAGGTGGCAAAGGTGACGCCGGGGTAAGCGTCCGCGACTTCCGGGGTGGCAATCGTCATCGCAACCGGAGCACCGTTGCCCATGCCTTTGGCGGACGTTAAAATATCCGGCGTGACATTCCAGTGTTCAATCCCGAACCACTTATCGCCGGTGCGGCCCCACGCGGCCTGCACTTCATCCACGATGAACAGGCCGCCGTGAGCGCGGGCGATCTCCGCCGCCCGCTCGAAGTAACCCGGCGGGGGCACGATAAAGCCGCCGACGCCCAGCACGGTCTCGGCCATGAATGCTGCGATTTCACCAGTGGTGGTCGTGTTGATGACCTCTTCAATATCTTCCGCGCAGGCCAGGCCGCAGCTCGGGTAAGTCAGCTTGTACGGGCAGCGATAGCAGTAGGGCGCAACGGCATGGCTCATCCCCGCCACCTGCGCGGCGAAGGGCCGCCAGGATTTATGGCCGCACGCCGACAGCGCCGTGGCCGAGCGTCCGCTGTAGGAATGGCGCAGAACCACGATCTCCTGCCGCCCGGTGTAGGCTTTCGCGGCCATGATCGCCGTGTCGTCCGCTTCGGTTCCGCTGCTGGTGAAGAACGATTTTTGCAGCCGCCCCGGCGTGATTTCCGCCAGCTTCTCGGCCAAATCAGCCTGCGGCTTGTTGGCATACAGCGCCGAAGTGTGCTGAAGCGTCTGCACCTGCTTGACCACGGCCTCGGTGACATCCGGGTGACAGTGCCCAACGCTGACGGTCAGCACGCCGCCGAAGCAGTCCAGATACCGGTCGCCCTGATCGTCCCAGACGTGCATCCCTTCGCCGCGCACCAGAGCCAGCGGCTCCTCGTAATAGGTGGCGACGGCGGGGAACAGGTATTCTTTCTGCTTGCGAACGGTGTCCGAAAGGATGCGGTGGCTGAGGTCAATCATGTGTCTCTCCTTGAAAGTGCTGGCTGGGAATGCAGGCAAAGCAAAATCTGCTCGGCAGTGGCGGGCAGGGCAAGCTGCGGCAGGCCGTCGCAGGCAAACGACAGGGCGTGCTTGGCGGCGGTCCAGACCGAGGCGGCCAGCAGCAGGGGCGGCTCACCGACCGCCTTGCTGCTGGCGACGCCCACGGGGTTGTCGGCGTCAGCCACAAACGCGACATTGAATATGGGCGGAATATCGCGGAACGTCGGGATTTTGTAGGACGAGACCGAGTCGGTCAGGAGCGCCCCGTCCGGGGCATATTTTAACTCTTCCGTCGTCACCCAGCCCATGCCCTGCACGAAACCGCCGATGACCTGCCCCCGGTCAATCGCCGGGTTGATGGGCCGTCCAATATCCATCAGCACATCGACGCGCTCCACGGCCAGCTCCCCGGTGCGCCGGTCAATTTCCACTTCGGCCACGGCCCCCCCGGTCGTGTAGTAATGAAAGGGGCGCCCGGCGTCGAGGCCCGGCGTCGCATAAAACCCATGCTCGCTGAGGCTGATTCGCTCCCGGTAGGCGCGGTGGGCCAGATCGCCAAAGGCCAGCGGCGGCGCGTCTGCGGTCGGATCGAAGACGCAGCCGTCGACGAACACAATTCGCGCACAATCCGTTTCCAGCACCGAGGCTGCCAGCGTCGCCAGCCGTGCCCGGATAGCCGCGCAGGCACGCACCGCCGCCGCACCGTTGAGATCGGTCCCCGCCGAGGCCGCCGTGGGGGGCGTGTTGGCGTTCTTCTCCGTGGAAGTCGGCATCACGCGCACCCGGTCAATCGAAAGGCCAAACTGATCGGCCACGAGCTGCGCGATCTTGGTATTCAGCCCCTGTCCCATCTCCGTGCCGCCGGTGGAGACCTGCACGGAGCCGTCGGTATAGACATTGACCAGCGCATTGGCCTGATTTAAGAACTTGCTGGTAAACGAGATACCGAACTTTACCAGCGTCATGGACAGGCCCCGCAGATGGGTCCGCGACTGCCGGTTGAAGTCTATAATTTCAGCCCGGCGGTGCTCATACTGCGCCGTTCCGGCAAGCTGATCGAACAGTGCGGGCAGCGTTGTTTCTTCCACTTCCTGCCCGTAGGGGGTCGCCCGCCGCCCCGGCGGGCCGTAGCAGTTGCGCCGCCGGACGGCGTAGGCATCCAGCCCGAGCGTCAGTGCGATTTCTTCCAGAATGTTCTCGGTGACAGCGATAGCCTGCGGCCCGCCGAAGCCGCGAAATGCTGTGTTGGAAGGCAGATTGGTTCGGCAGACCGTGCCGGTAAGAGTGACATCCGGGATAAAGTAAGCGTTATCCAGATGGAACAGCGTCCGGTCCATCACCGAGGTAGACAGGTCGGCGGTGGCTCCGGCATTGGAAAAGACGTCCACGGTGAGCGCCGTAATCATGCCCTCCGGCGTGAAGCCGACCGTGTAGTCTGCCCGGTACGGATGCCGCTTGCCGGTCAGCCGCAGGTCTTCGTCATGGGCATAAATCAGGCGGGCAGCCCGGCCCGTTTGGAGCGCCACCAGCGCGGCCAGCGCGGCGGGCGGCGCGGCCTGCGTTTCCTTGCCGCCGAAGCCGCCGCCCATCCGCTTGCAGACACAGACAACCTGATGCTGCCCCAGCCCGAGGGCCGACGCGACGACGTTCTGCACTTCGGTCGGGTTCTGCGTGGACGAATGAATGGTCACCGTGCCGTCTTCACCGGGGTAGGCCAGCGCAGCCTGCGTCTCCAGATACAGATGCTCCTGCCCGCCGATGTGCAGGGTTCCGGTTAGCACACGCGGCGCGGACGTAAGCGCGGCTCTGGCATCTCCGCGCACAATCTGACGCACCGGGCCGACAAACGACTGCGCCGCGACGGCCTGCTCAATGGTCAGAACCGGCCTCTCCGGCTCGACTTCAATGCGAATCGCCCGCCGCGCTTCGGCGAGGGCGGCGCGGGTTTCTCCGGCCAGCAGCACGACCGGCTCGCCAACATAGGCGACTTCGTGCTCCGCCAGAAAATGCTCATCGGCGAAGATCGGACCATAGACATTGCGGCCCGGAATGTCGGCGGCGGTCCAGACGCCGTGGATGCCGGGAACCTGCCGGGCGGCGTCCAGGTCCAGCTGCGTGAGGGTCCCGCGTGCCACGGGGCTGCCGACAATCTCTACAATTAGCTCCCCGGCCAGCGCAGGCTGATCCGCCAGAAAGACGGAGCGCCCGGTGACATGGCCCCGCAGGGAGTCGTGCGGCACAGATTTTCCAATGGCAGTCGGCATCGTCTAATCCTCAAAATCCAGCGCCCGCAGGAGCAAATTGGCGGCCAGCAGCGCCTTGTAGTCGCGGCTGCCCCGCGCATCGTCCGTCGGGGCAATCTCGCTTTTCAGAACCTCTCCCGCCTGACGCAGAACGGCTTCCGTGAGCGGCTGCCCCGCCAGAAACGCCTCGGTCCGGGGCAGGCGGCGGACGCGGGGGGCGACCCCGCCATAGGCCAGTCTGGCCTCCGTAACAGTATCGCCGGAGACTGTCAGCCGCAGGGCGGCGCTGACGACCGAGCGGTCGAACCCGGCCCGGCGGGTGACTTTTTCCAGATGCAGGCGCTGCGTCGCCATCGGCAGGGGCAGGCGGACGCGCTGGATCAGCTCGTCCGGCGCACGGCTTTCCAGCGCGTCCATGCCGATCTCGCGGCGCGTGCCGGGGCCGACCAATTCCAGCCGCGCTTCCAGAACGTGCAGCAGCGGCAGCGCATCGCCGATAGGCGAGTTCTGGGCAATTTGTCCGCCGACGGTGCCCGCGTTTTTGATCTGCGGCCCGGCGAACCGTTCCAGCAGCCGGGCCAGCACGGGGAAGTCGGCCCGCACCGCCGCTTCCACCTGCGCCCAGGTCGCCCCGGCATCCAGGACAAGCTCATTGCCTTCGACACGCACCGTGGCCGACGCCATCAGCGCCGCCAGGCTGATCAAAGTGCGCGGGGAATGACCGTCTTTCTTCCACTGAACGCCCAGCTCAGTCGCCCCGGCGACAAAGACGGCCTCGGGAGAGTCGCGCTTCGCCTCTGCCGCCGCTTCGCAAGTCAATGGAGCCAGAAGACGCCGCCCGTCGGCGTCGATGCCGAGGGGTTCCTGCCGTGCGGCATGAAGCTCAGCGGCCATCTCCGCGCCTGGATAGAGTGTGTTCAGGGGCAAATAGGCTGCCCGATCCATGAGCGCCGCCGACTCCAGAATGGGCAGGTAGCCGGTGCAGCGGCAGAGGTTGCCGCAGAGGGCGTCGGGCAGCCCTTCGGTTTGGCCGCTCTCGCACACGCCCGTCAGCGTCATCACCATGCCGGGAGTGCAAAAGCCGCACTGTGCGCCGTGCCCGGCGACCAGCGCCTGCTGCACGGCAGACAGCGCGGGGCTTCGGGAGATGCCTTCCACCGTGACCACATGGCAGCCGTGGACTTGGTGCACCGAGAGCAGGCAGGAGTTCAGCGCTCGATAGGATAAAGTTCGGTAAGACAGCCCGTTTAACGCGGGCGTTCCGACCAGAACCGTACACGCCCCGCAGGCTCCTTCGGCGCAGACCACTTTCGTGCCGCAAAGGCGCTCCTCTTCCCGCAGAAAGTGGGACAGGGGCATAAACGCAGGCGTTCCCGAAATTTCGTGCCGCTTGCCATTGAGATAAAATAAGATGGAGTGCCGCATAGAATAGAACTAAATAGAACTGATTTCTCTTTGACGGCAGTGTCAGGGGAATGAGCAGGGGAGAAAACGCCGGTGCGGCGGGCAGGGCGCGGCAATGCGCCTGCGGAGGAATACTGGAAACGATTAGTATAGCAGACTTTGCCCGCTAATTTGCCCGGTTTTATGCTAATTTATAAATTATTTTATAAATAATTTATAAATTATTTCAAAAAGCCTTGACAGAACGGCAAAGGCACCCTATAATGACAACACTCCGCAGCGAGAAGTTCGCTGTGGCAGCCTCGGAGCAAGGCAGAGTGTCCCGCGAACCGCTTGCCGACGCTTTCCTGACACACAACAGATTTTTACGTGCGGCCCGGCAGCTAAGAGCGGCTGTGGATGGCGTTTTGGATCAGACGGATGCAGGAAGCTGAGAGCGGAGCGCGTGGAATAACGCTGTGACCCCGGTACGATTGAGCTTTTTCGCGCCGCATTCCCAAACCGGGAATGCGGCCTGTGGAAAGCCGTGCTGAAGCCGGACAACGTGGTCGGCGCATCGTTCGGCCTTGCTTCGAGGCGCTTTATTTCCCAGTCACAATTGAAGTGGCAAGCTGATACTTGGCAAGCGCCAAAAATGCTGCCGCCCCCCCGCCTGGCCCCCCCCAGAGTTATTTGGCGTTGACTGGCATCTCTAGTGCGAATTTGGAAACACGGACATGGGAAGGGATTTCGATGGGGTACTCGCCGTCGAAGCAGGCGCGGCAGAACTTGTCCAGGGGAACATCAATGGCGCGGGCGACGCCGGGGAGGCTCAGGTAGCCAAGCGATGTGGCTCCAATAAGCTCCCGTATCTCCTCGATAGACAGCCGGGCGGCGACCAAATCTTCCTGGTTCGCCATGTCAATGCCATAAAAACAGGGATAGGCCACCGGCGGGGCAGTAATCCGCACATGGACTTCGGCGGCTCCGGCGTCCAGCAGCCGCTGAACCACCTGCCCGGTGGTGGTCCCGCGCACGATGCTGTCATCCACCATGACCACTTTTTTGCCGAGCAGCGCCTCTTTAATCGGCATCAGTTTCATGCGGACGCCTGCCTCGCGCATCCGCTGATCCGGCTGAATAAATGTGCGCTGAATGTAGCGGTTCTTGACCACGCCCTCGCCGTAAGGGATGCCTGAGGCTTCGGCAAAGCCAATTGCGGCGGGCGTCGCGGCGTCCGGGATGGGCATCACTAAATCCGCGCCCTCCACGGGATGCTCGCGGGCCAGCTCCTGTCCCATCCGGCGGCGGCAGTCGTGGAGGCCGCGCCCGTACATCGCTGAGTCAGGGCGGGCGAAGTAGATAAACTCAAACAGGCAGGTCGCGTTCTTTTCTTTGGGGATTGCCTGCCGGGAGCGCAGGCCGTGGGCGTCAATCACCACCATCTCGCCCGGCTCGACTTCCCGGATATACACCGCGCCGATAGTCTCCAGCGCACACGTCTCCGACGCCAGCACGTAATGCTTGTTGTCCAGCAGCCCTAGACACAGGGGGCGGACGCCGTAAGCGTCCCGGATTCCGATCAGCGCGTTTTCGGTCAGCACCGCCACCGAGTACGCCCCCCGCAGACGGGTCATGGTATGCACCACGGCGTCTTCGAGCGTCCGGTCCTGCTGCGTGGCAATCATCCGGGCAATCACTTCGCTGTCGTTGGTGGTCTCAAAGGGGACGCCCTCGGCCTCCATCTCAGCGCGTAATTCTTCGGTGTTGATTAAATTGCCGTTGTGCGCCACCGCCACCGTGCCGTCGCCCCACGCGCAGTGCAGCGGCTGGGCATTTCGCAGAACACTCGACCCCGTAGTAGAGTACCGCGTGTGCCCAATCGCAATATGGCCTTGAAGCTGAGACAGCGTGCGCTCATCAAAAATCTGGGTGACCAGCCCCATCTCTTTGTACCACTTGATATGCTGACCGTCGGAGACCATAATCCCCGCCGACTCCTGCCCCCGGTGCTGCAAGGCAAAGAGGCCATAGAAAGTCAGCTTGGCGACGTGTTCGCCGGGCGCGAAGATGCCAAAGACGCCGCACTCTTCTTTGGGCGCGTCGTCATCGGGGTCACAAGAGGGGAGCGGTGTTTCTTCAATGAACATACAGCCGTTAGTATACCTGCAAAACCGGCCTCTGCCGCCGCCCGAAAAAATACTTAACAATGGAATTGGGCTTTGATACACTTGCCATGTCATTACGCCGTTCCGCTGTCGCCAAGAAGGAGCTTTCTTTGAAACGAACTATCTTCCGTCTGCGCTCTAAAAGTGATGCACTTCGGCTTGTTATAATCTCGTCGCCGCTGATTGCGCTTGCAGGCGTAGGCACGGTCTTTGGAGGCCAGAAGTTTTTGCCAGCAGCCGAAGCACAGCCAGCAGGGCACCCCTCTCCCATCACCCGCAGTCACAAGCAATCAAGCGAGGAAAAAAATCCTGACCAAACTGAATTGAAGGGAAGCTGGACTCCGCCCGCGAAAGACTATTCAGAAGCGGAAATCTCGCGGATGCCCGCCGTGGTCCTGCTCCGCGCTGGCGAAACTTTGTCGCTGAGTATCTCGCCGACAGCGCCCATCCTGAAACCGCCGCTTAGTTCAGGCCCTGGCGTAAACCCGCATTTCCGGCCCGGTGGCCGGTGGCGGGCAGATTATGGGCAGATCACATCTCATGGGATTTTCACTGCCCCGCGCTTTGTTCCGTCCGAAGGAAGCGTAACCATTGATTATGACTTTCCTGGTCATCCCAACTGGCCTGGCTTACAGGCAAAAGTTCATATTGTCGCCAATCCTGCTATCCCAGGCTCCGGTTCCACGCCTTATCTGTATATGGCAGAATCGCCCGCCGGTGATGGGGAACTGATCCAAACGATAAGCTGGAAGCCTGCTATTCCCGCAGGCATCACTGCTCCGGTCTCCGATGAAGTGCTGAAAAAAGGACCTATTGCCGTTCTCTCAGCAGGTGATGTAATCGATGCCCCTGTGGAAATAACACGCATACGCCCCTTGCCTTCCAAGACCAAAAATGGCTTGATAACTTACACTTTGCCTGCGACTAACAGTTCTGACAGTGCCACCTCCGCCCTCCTTGTAAAACGGCCCGCTTCCCTTCCGCCACTGTGTCAGGCAAGAGAACTACTCCAATTGCCCGGCGATTCCGTGTCAGACCCATACCCCTTTAATTGATCTGCTGGCCTCGAAACCGCCTGGCGCGAACGTACCAGGGGGCGGCTGTGATACCAGCTTTCACTTGCCGACGATTTCAAAGTAATGCTGAAAGAACGCTTCGGCGTCCAAGGTTGACGCGACATCATGCGGACCGCCGTCGGTGTCCGTGTCAAAGTAGGCTTGTCCCTGGGCGCGGAGGCTGTTGGTGTCCACGCGCACGTTGCGCGGGGTTGTCTCGCACAGGCCCGGCTCGAAGATCAGCGCGGCGGCCAGCGGGTCATGGAAAGTGATCTCTGGCCGGTCCCGGAACCAGACTTCGGCCATCTGCAAAACCATCTCCAGCGCCGGGCCAGACTGCGCGAATTTGGCCCGGACTTCGCCGGACGGCATCTGGCACTGCGCGGTCACATCCAGCCCGACAGCCAGCAGGCGCGGAACCGGGGCACGAAACACAATTGCAGCGGCGTGCGGGTCGCAGCGCAGGTTCCATTCGGCCCCCGTCGCTCCGGTATGGGAGACCGAGCGGGTCCAGTACGCACCGCCCATCAGCACTATTTGTTTCAGAAGCGCGGGGATTTCGGGGTCCAGCGCAAACAGAACACCGAGATTTGTCAGCGGGCCAATCGCCAGCAGCGTGACCTCACCGGGCCGGGCGCGGATGGTGTCGCGCAGGAAGTCTACGGCAGTCGGCCTGTTTGTAAACTCTGTCAGCGCGTCGGCATTCAGCACCTCGGCCTGCGGGGCATGGGGCTGAAGTGGGGACACAACCAGCGGCGACTCTAAACCGACATGAACCGGCACATCGGCCCGGCCTGCCGCCAGGCAGACGGCGCGGGCCAGCGCGGCGCGGCGATGCGGCTCCCCGGAGACCGTTGTAATGCCCAAAAGCTCACACCGGGGCTGTGCCAGCAGGTAGCCCAGCGCCACGGCGTCATCGATGTCCGAGCCGATGTCGGTGTCCAGCAGAACGGGCATTGTCGAGGGTGTCATTGGTCTTCCTGCGAACCAGCGGCCATTTGCCGCCGCAAATAGGCCCGTGCCTCAAGTTCAGTCATCGGGTCGAGCGTTCGGGCAATGCCGGTCGGCTCCCAAAGCCGCCGGGGCAAATAATGGCCCGACTCAATCGCCTCCCAGAGTCTGCCTAAAGCATCGGCACAGGCTGATTGAGTAATTCCAACCAGGTGGCTGACCGACAGTGACGCCGGAAAGCGGCACACCAGATGAACACAACAGGGGGTAGATTCGATTGCCAGAAGTCGGCAGAACCGCAGGCGGGTCCCAGCGTCAATCGCCTGAAACGCCGCCTGCCGCGCCTGGTCTGATTCGAAAAGCGGGTACCCGGCGTGCGCGTTCCAGCTTAAATAGACAAACAACTCGGCATTTTTGCTGTGAAGAGGAGACATCTAACGCAATCCACCTTTTTGCTCCCCTCCGCTGCTGGCTGTTTAGAATCTGTTTCTTGGAGCCGCAGAAAGCACTTCCAACGTTCGGTGACTTTGCGTTCTCGCCGCGAGGAGCAAGGGGTACTCTTGCATAGCCTGTGCCAAGCGGAAAGCCTGCCGCCCAAACTTTACCCGGCATTTTACCAGTTTTTGTGTACCAGTTTTTGCGGTGCTGTCACCGGAGGCGCAAAACCCGGTCAAATTAGCGATGAGTTACGGAAGCCGTGGGCCATGAGGAGGCCGTGGGATTAGAAATCCTCGGCTGTGAGGCGCGGACGCCGACTGTCCACCTGCGTGGACAAAGATGAGAAATTGCGACCGTGCTTTGCTCCTTCTCCGCGAAGGCGGAGAATTGGCGTCCGCGCCGCACAGCCGAGGATTTCTAATCCCACGGCCTCCTCATGGCCCATGGCTCCGTCCGGCTCTACCGTCTTCACACCATCTCTTGCACCACGCTCGGCATCTCGCCCTGCATCGCCTTCGGGATCGCACCTTCATAAGCCGCCCGCGCCTCGGCCAGTGTCATACTCCAAACCTCCTGCGTGTCAACGGATGCGCGGAACGAAATCCTGTCGCCGCCGACATCGCCGAGTGCATTAATCAAAAGCCCGTGCCGGTCGCACAGCGCCAAAAGCTCGCCCCTACGCTCAAAAACAACGCTGACCACCGCCGCCGCGCTTTGCTCCCCGAATAGAGCCACGGCTCCAGTCGGCCCCGCCCGCCGGATGTCCGCGCCCAGACTGCCCCCAAGACAGCACTCGGCAAGGCACACGGCCAGGCCGCCATCGGACACGTCATGGGCCGATTGCAGCAGTCCCTGCCCAATCGCGTCCCGCAAAAATGCTTGCAGCTTCTTTTCGGCGTCAATGTCTAACGCGGGCGGCCTGCCGACTTCCAAGCCATGCATCAACGCCAGGTACTCAGACCCGCCCAGCGACGGCTGCCCGCTCCCGAGCAAATAAATCGCGTCACCCGCGTTTTGGAACCCCTGTGTCACGCGCTTGTCGGCGTCGGGCAGCAGGCCCACCATGCCCACCGTGGGGGTGGGGTGGATGGCCCCGTCGGGCGTCTCATTGTAAAATGACACGTTGCCGGAGATGACCGGTGTGCCAAACGCCTCGCAGGCATCGGCGAGGCCCGCGACGGCCTGCTGGAACTGCCAGAAGCCTTCCGGCTTTTCGGGGGACGCGAAGTTCAAACAGTCCGTGACCGCCAGCGGGGTGGCCCCCACACAGCTTAAATTCCGGGCCGCTTCGGCGACGGCGATTTGTGCACCGAGGTAGGGGTCCAGGTAGCAGTAGCGCGGGTTGCAGTCGGTGGTCAGCGCCAGACCCTTGCCGCCGGAGTCGCGCAGGCGCAGCACAGCGGCATCGGCGGCTCCCGGCAGCACTGTGGTCTGTGTCTGCACCATTGAGTCATACTGGTCATAGACCCAGCGTTTGGAGGCAATCGACGGCGACGCCAGCAGCTTCAGCAGCACCGCG
Source organism: Capsulimonadaceae bacterium (assembly GCA_965277455.1). Classification (GTDB taxonomy): domain Bacteria; phylum Armatimonadota; class Armatimonadia; order Armatimonadales; family Capsulimonadaceae; genus JANXMY01. Next base: position 537,802 of record OZ255823.1, read on the forward strand.
CCGTAGTCGTTGGGTTCGGGCAGGCAACTCAAATCTGCCGATTGCACTTCGCTGATATACGCAGGCTCCGACGCCGCCAGCGTGTAAGTTGGGCAGTCGTCGGCCAGCGACCGCGCCGGGACATCGGCAACCACCACGCCCGCATCGGTCAGCACCACGCGGCCCGTGTCCGTGACATGACCGATGACCACGGCGTTCAAGCCCCACTTGTGGAACACGGCGGCCACGGCGTCCTCCTGCCCGGCGTCAATGACGGCCAGCATCCGCTCCTGCGACTCGGACAGCATGATCTCATACGGCGTCATGCCCGCCTCTCTTTGGGGGACCTTGCGGACATCGACATCCATGCCGACTTCGCCTTTGGCGGACATTTCGCAGGTCGCGCAGGTCAGCCCCGCCGCGCCCATATCCTGAATGCCGACGATGTGCCCCGTCGCCAGGGCTTCCAGAGTCGCCTCAATCAGCAGCTTTTCGGCAAAGGGATCGCCCATCTGCACATTGGGCCGCTTGCTTTCCGAGTCCGGCCCCAACTCCACCGACGCAAACGTCGCCCCGTGGATGCCGTCCTTGCCCGTCGCCGACCCGACATACAAGACAGGGTTCCCAATCCCCTTCGCCCCCGCCGACGCAATCTTATCCATCGGCACAATCCCCACCGCCATCGCATTGACCAGCGGATTGCCCGTGTACGACGGGTGAAAGTAAATCTCCCCGCCCACTGTCGGGACTCCCACACAATTTCCGTAGTGCGAAATGCCGCCGACAACGTGTTCGAACAAGTACCGGGTGTGTGCATTTTCCGGCCCGTCAATCGGCCCGAAGCGCAGGGAGTTCAGGCCCGCGATTGGCCGTGCGCCCATCGTGAAGATGTCGCGCAGGATGCCGCCGACCCCGGTGGCCGCGCCCTGAAACGGCTCTACGGCAGACGGATGGTTGTGCGACTCCATCTTCATCACAACCCCGATATTATCACCAATATCAATCACGCCCGCGTTCTCGACCGCCCCCGTGTCCTGGGCTTCTTTGTATTTGGCAAAGAGCCGCAGCACGGGCCGGGAATACTTGTAGCCGCAATGCTCCGACCACATGACGGCATACATTCCGATCTCGGTGAGGCTCGGCTCGCGTCCCAGCGTCTCTAAAATCAGGGCATACTCCGAGTCGTTCAAGCCCATCTCACGATAAATCTGCGGGTCCATTCAGGGTTCTCTTTCGGGGGGGGGATGTTGGGGTTACTTGTTCTCGTCAGCGGGCCACTCGGTCATAGGAGCCTGTGCGCTGTGGCGGATATGCTGTATGCGGACCGTAGGGGCATCGTTTTCGCTTGCTTCATAGACACTAAACAGAATGCGCCAGGCAGCGCTTTTTGCGGTTTGCTTATGAACAAAACCTGCAATGTCTGGCTGGGACGGACACGCGCAAATACGGCAATTTCTTCGGCAGCCGGGCAGCGATTTGGCAGTGCTGCCAGCGAAGCGATAGCATCTGCGAGGCTGTCTTCCCAGCGATCCGCCGCGTCTGCCCCAAAGACAGAAGTGAGACGCTGATGCTCCGCCTCAATTTGGTCCGCCACTTTATCGGAGGGGCGGACAGCATAGGTTTTTAACTCATCTTCACTTTCGCTCATGCCGACCGCCCCGCCGAGGGTGTAGTTTGTGCGTCTCGAATTTGACGCCGAAGCATGGCTTTTGCTCGGTACTCTTCTATCGTCATGCTTCGCCCAGCATCATGGTCATCGGCGCTTTCCTGCAATTCTGCCAGCAGCGTCTGCTGCTCTTCGGCGTCTGCCAGCGCCGGATTTAAGAGAGCCAGCAGTATTTCCTCCGGGTCTGCCCCTCGCTGCTGGGCAATGGTCCGCAGACGCCCTTCCGTTTCCGGTGTCAAAGTCATTGCCATCAATTTTTGCCTCCCGTCCGTCGATAGCCTATTATACCTGAAAAACTGGCAAGCATATTGCCGCTAGGAGTGGGCGGGCAGCACCACATAGTCAGCCAGTTCTTTGCTGTCGGGGGGCGCTTTGGCATCGCTCAGCACCGAGATAATCACGCACTGGGTCAAAGGCCGCTGCCAGAGGACGCGGCGGGGGATGCCATCGCCGTAGTCGGAATGGAACTGGCCGTTGAGGTGCAGAATAAGAGTGTCCGGGGCGGCCTGGAGGCGGCGGGTGATGCTGTCCGCCATCGTGGCATCACGCAGGCACTGGGCGTCGTAGAAGCGGCTGATGGTGGCGGCGTCCATTGTCATGCCGCCGTGGCCGCCCATGTCCTGCATAATGGCCTGAAAACGGGCGAATGCGCCGTCGTGGGGTGTCTGCACGTCCGGGGCGTACTGGGCGGATGGGAACTCGGCGAGCGCGGACAGACCGCGCCGCCCGACGGCGGTGGCAAGGGGCTGGGGGACGTTGGAGGCCAGCACAGGGACGGCATGGGCACGGGCCAACTCGACCAGAGGCCGGTAGTCGGCGGCGTAATTGGACCACGGGCGGGCGGCTTTCAGAAACACCGCCTCAGTGGTTTTGCCCTGCGTGTAGTCGTCCAAAGCGGGCTGAACGTCCCGCTCGAACATCTCCAGGCCGAGTGTCAGCCGCTTGCCGACCCGCGTGTGCAGGCCGGTCAGCAGTTGAAGCTCAAAAGCGTGCGCGGCGGGGTCTGTGTGCTGCTCGCCGACAAAGACGACATCGGCGGCGGCGAGTCGGTCTAACAGCGCCGACGGCGTGACGGCTTTGCCGGTGCGGGTGTCCAAAATAGTCATGATAGGTGAGGCGTGAGCAACTGGCCGAAGGCAAAAAAGCAGCAGAGCCGCGAGCGCCAGCCACACATACGGGGTTTTGGCGCGGCACTCTGTAGTTGCGCGGCGGATTTGCCGATAATAAAGCATCGTTCAGACTGTCTTTCTAGCTTTTTCTATGCAAGTTTCCAGCACAATTTTTTCTAACGCCCAGGGACCGGCGGCGGCGGCACTCGCTCTGCTGGGCAAGCTGACGACTCTGCCCATCGCCGTGCCGCTTTCGGGCGGGCAAGGCGGGCCGTCCGCCGCCTCAGTGCGGACCCTGCTGCTGGAAATGGGGCTGCCTGCCGCCGAGGCGGATGTCGCGCTGGCCTCCGCACTGGTGCAGGCGGGTTTGCCGCTGACTGCCGCCACGCTGGCACAGGCGCACGCGGCGCTGGCAAATGCTCCCGGCGTTCCGCCCGAAGCCTACACGCTGGCAAAAACGCTGGCTCTGCCGCTCTCGCCTGATGCCCTGCGGGCACTGGCCGCTGTGCTGAATGCCCCGGCGCGGGCGAGCGCGGCGGGGCCGGGGGCCGTGCCAGAAACGGTTCGCGCCTGGCTCGGTCTGGCCCTCGATGCCGGAACGCCGCCCGAAGCCCTGACCCGTCACCTGCGCGAAATGCTGCTCCAAATTGGCCGCAGCACCGAACACCGCGTTTTGACCGCTGAACTCAAAGATATGCCGGTCGCCGACCTGCGGACGTCGCTTCTGCGGCTGGCGACTGCCTCCGGCGACCGCGCCCTGCGCGGCGAAGCCGACGGGCTGGCCTCGCTTCTCGAAGGGCAGCAGCTACTCAATCAAGCCTCGCTGACCGCGCACGCCCCGGAAACGCCTCTGTATTTTGCCCTGCCGCTGGCTTTTCTCGGGCAACCCTCGGTCGCCGAGGTGCGCCTGTCCCTGCCGCGCCCGCAAGAGGATGACGACGAGGAGGCTCCCCTGTGCGTCACCCTGCGCCTGGCCCCGCCGCGTCTGGGCCGGGTGCAGGCCGAGATTGCCGGGACCCGCACCCACCTGCTGACCTGCCGCTTCGGTGCGGAGCGGGCGGCCACGGCCCGGCTTTTAGCGCGTCACGCCTCCCTTTTAGTTCACGCCCTCGGCGGCGCGGGCTGGCCGCAGTGCGAAGTCTCCTGCCGCGTGCAGACCGAATGGCCCCCGCTTTGGCCCGGCGGCGAGGCGTTTCACGCCCCGCGTGCGCGTGTGGACCAGCACGTTTAACCCCGATTTAACCCCGATTTAACCCCGAAAGTGACCGACTATGCAAGACCTCTCTATTGCCGACGACATCCTCCGCATTGCCCGCGACAACGATGTGCCTCTGCGCCCGGACCCCGCACTCGCCGGGGCTTTGGCCTCGTTTGATGTCAGCGCACAAATCCCGCCGGACCTGTCCCGCGCCATCGCCGAAGTGCTGGCGTTTGTATACGGCCTCGAAGGCAGGGCGTAGAAGCTACACCACAATCACCGTCGCATCCACTTCCTGCAATGCCTCCTGCGCGGTCAGCGCGGCCAGCGCTTCATCGATGAGCACGGGCGGGCCGAGCAGCAGGGCCAGCGTTTCGGTGTCTGACGCCGAAACCACATCGCACAGGACGCCGGGAGGCAGGGCCGCTTGCAGGGCGTCGGCGGGCAGCCCTACACGGGCCAGCGCGGATTTGCGGGCGTGTGCGGCATCACCGTAGCCCAGCACTGCCACAAGCTCCACCGTGTCCAAACGGCCCAGCAGGCGGGTCAGATAGTCTTTCCGGGCCGCCGTCGCCGCAAACGTCAAAATGGCTGTGCCGGTGAAGCCCGGCCCGGTGCCCTCGTGGGCGCTCAGGCTTTCCAGCGACAGGCCCCGGTCGGCAAACAGCGCCGTCAGCGAGGAGAGCACGCCCGCCCGGTTTCTGAGTTTAAGCTGAACGATCCATTTTTTGGGTTCTGCGGTCATCCGGCGGCCTCCGTCCAGCGGGCAATTTTAGACGCAATCGCGGCGGCGGCCTCATGCAAGGCCCGCGCCTCCTCCTGCCAGACCGGCGGGGCCAGGACGCGCACCACCCCCTGATGCGAGACAATCAGCGGCGTTCCCAGCACGCCCCGGATGCCGTAGACACCATCGCCTTCCAGCATCACCTGCCCGGCCACGCTCATTTCCCGCCCCTCGGTCATCTGCCGCACCATATCCACCGTCACATTAGCCGTCGCCATGACCGTTCGCGCCCCCGAAAGATGCGTCAGTTCCGGGCGGATTTGAACGCGCACGTCCGGCGGCATTGCTTCCACCGCCTCATAGGCGGCCCGAATATCGGTCTGGAACAGGGGCTGAATCGACTCGCGGGCCGCCTGCACCCGTGCCGGGTAATCGCCGCTCGTGCCGCTGCCCCGGAGCGCCCGCACCGCCGCGTCGGTCTCCGCGCCGTCCCGGCCATAGACACGCACACTGCTCCACAGCGGGACCAGGTTCATGCCGTGCTCGCCCGCCACATAGCCCGAAATAAACTGACGCGGGACGCCCAAATCCGCCGCAATCTCGCGCCGGAAGCGCAGGCTGTCTGAGTATGCCCCGATGCCGATGACTCGCCGCGCCCCCAGCTCGCGGGCCATGACCGACACGCCAAGCTCCACGGGATTGGTCACCATCAGCACCACTTCGTGCCCCTGCCCGTACTTGGCGAGGGCGCGGGCGTGCTCCTGAAACACCGGCAGGTTCGCGTGTGCCACATCATCGCGGGTCATGCTGCCCGAGGCCCCCGCGCCCGGCGTCTGCCCGGCGGTCATCACGATGATGTCCCCAACCACTTCCTCCGGGCAGAGCGCAATATCAATCAGCGGCGCGTTTTCCACGTAAGCATCGGTCAAATCCGAGCGCAGGCCATACAGCGCCCGCTCCGACGCACTGCCGCGCCGACCCACAAGCTGCAAGCGCTCCGTGGGCTTCAGCACCCGCCCCGCCACAATCTGCGCCACGATTTCCCGTCCAATCGCGCCGCCCGCGCCCACTACGCTGATGTCCATAGGTCTCTTTCTAGCCCCACGCCGCCCGTGCGGCCTCAATCGCCCGCGTAATAGCGCTCGCCGACACATCCAGATGCGTCACCGCCCGAATGCTGCCGTAGCCGCCGCTGAGGCGCACCCCGCGCTCCTCCAGCTGCGCCCGCGCCTTGTCGCCCGAAAGGCCGCGCACCGAAAAATACAGGATGTTGGATTGCACCCGCGACACGTCAATGCAAACGCGCTCAATCCCCGCCAGCCCTTCCGCCAGCCGCCGGGCGTTTTGGTGGTCCTCGGGCAGACGCACCAGATTGTGTTCCAGTGCATACAGCCCTGCCGCCGCCAGCACGCCGGACTGCCGCATCGCCCCGCCGAGCAGGTGCTTCACCCGCCACGCCGCCTCGATAAAGTCACGCGGCCCCGCCAGGATAGCGCCCACCGGACAGCCCAGCCCCTTCGATAAGCACAGCGTCGTCGTGTCTACATAAGACGTAATCACACGCGGGGCCATGCCCGAAGCCGCCGCTGCGTTCAGGAGCCGCGCCCCGTCCAGATGTACGGCTAAACCGTGCCGCTGTGCCGCTTCCTGAACATCGGCAAGCTGTGCCTGCGTCCAGACCGTGCCGCCGCCTGCGTTGTGCGTGTTTTCGAGGCACACCAGCCGCGTCTGCGGGAAATGCGGGTCAGCGGAGCGCACGGCGGCGTCCACCTGTGCTCCGGTGAAGACGCCCGTTTCGGTGTGGATTGCGCTGACAGTCGCGCCCGCCACGGCGGCATAGCCGCCGCCTTCCCAGTTGAGCAGGTGCGCGTTATGGGAGGCAATCAGCTCATCGCCGGGCTTCAGGTGCAGCTTCAGGGCGATCAAGTTCGCCATCGTCGCCGACGGCAGGAACATCGCCGCTTCCTTGCCGAGCAAGTCCGCCGCCCGCGCTTGAAGTTCGTTCGTGGTCGGGTCCTCGCGCTTCTGCTCGTCGCCGACGGGGGCGTTCGCCATCGCCCGCCGCATCCCCTCCGAGGGCTGCGTTGCGGTATCGCTCGAGAGGTCTATCATGGTCAGTGCTTTCTAATCTCGGAACCGGCACTGGAAGTGCCGGTCTATTAGCAAGATGAAAAAGTCGCTGCGCGACTCAGGAACCGGCTATATACGGCTTTCCTGAATCTGTAGTCGCGGAGCGACTTTCTCCGTTTACTAGTAGACCGGCACTTCCAGTGCCGGTCACTTCTGCTTGCGGCTCAAACGCGCTTCGGCGGCGGCGCGGTATTCCCACAATTCATCGGTGAGCAGGCCGCGCCAGCCTTCTTTGGTTTTCGTAATGGCCTCTACAAACGACTCGAACAGCGACTCTATCCCGTCCGGTTCCTTGACAAGCCGTGTCGCCGCCGCGTTTTCGCTCACTTGCGCCGGGGTCTGCATAGACACCAACACGCCGTCGATGTTCGGCTGACGCAAAACCCAGTGCAGGTGCGCCTGCGCGGCGGTGAAGCCGTAGAAGTTCTTGGTTAAATTGCGGTAGCGCCACGTATTCGGGAAGCGCACAAACGGCACGCCGCCGTACCAGGAGAACGTGTGCGCGGCCACGGTGGCAATGACCCGCGCCCGGCAGAGCGGCAGCAGCTTGGCGGCAGCGTCTTGATGCGGGAATGCGAAGCGGGCCAGGACCAAATCAAGCGGCAGAGCGTCAGCGTCCAGGATGTCGGCCAGAAAGTCAAACGCGGAGTCGCAGGTCGCGCCGACCCGCGCAACCTGCCCCGCCGCCTGTGCTTCGGTAAGTGCTGACCTTGCCCCGGCGAGACGGGCGGGGGTGTGGACGTCAGGGCGCACGTCAAAGAGCGAGAAAACATCCAAAACGTCGACGCCGAGAAGCTGACGCTTGCGGGCCACTGCACCGAGAACCGCCTGCCTTGCCCCCTCCTCGGTGTCCGGGCAGCGGTCTAACGCATCGCCGTCGGTGGTGCTGACACTGAGTTTATCGCGCACACCGAGGCGGCGCAGGGACTCGCCGAGCGACTGCGCCTCGCGCTCATAAGGGGCGTGAAACAGCGTGACACCCGCGTCAAGCGCCGCGCTCACCGCCGCCGCCCGCTCTTCGGGAGATGCCGCGTAAATATCGCTGTCCGGGGACGCCGTGCCCGGCTCGCGCCGAAAAGGACGCTCGCCGAAAGCAAGCGGCAGGGTAGGAAAAAATGGGTTGGTGGGTATAAGCATTGACAAAACAAAAGCCGCACGTTAAGATAAGAGTAAGATAAGAGACACCTATGGCTAAATCCGCTTACGATATTGCTTCCGATGCAACCTATACAGAGGCCGCGCATACTTCTTTAAGACAGCAGCTTCACGAAATGATGTCCAATCTCGACGGCACACGTCACGGGGGAGACATTGAAGCCCTGCATGATATGCGCGTCGCTTCCCGCCGCCTTCGGGCGGCGCTGTCTGTGTTCAGTGCTGCGTTCCCGCCCAAGCCATTTGGCGTGATCGAAAAAGAAGTCGCCAAAACCACCGATGCCCTCGGAGCAGTCCGTGACTCAGATGTGCAGATTGAGTTCCTGGAAGCGGCCATCGAGAAAGCCCCCGAAAGTGAGAAAGTCGGCCTGCGGGCTTTTGCAGACCATCTCAACAAAAAGCGCGACCGCGAGCGCATTTTACTGATTAAAGAGCTGAACCGGCTGGAAAAAAGCAGCTTCGTGAAAGAATTCGACCGCCTGCTTGGCAAGGAGGGGAAAGCAAGTGGCTAAAGCACTGCCCCTGTATGCCGTCAGCCCCCGCGAGAGCCTGCGCTCCAACGCGCCCCTGATGCTGCACACGCGATTGGAAGAATTATACCAGTTCGCCCCCTTTATCGCGTCCCCCGCCCGCGTGGAAGAGCTGCACAATATGCGGATCGCCGCCAAGCGCCTGCGCTACACGATGGAGATTTTTCAGCCTTGTTTCGCTGGTAAAGACGAGAGCAAAGAGTTTGACCGGCTGTACACTCAGGTCAAGAACGTGCAGGAACAGATCGGCGAAATCCATGACCGCGATGTGCGCGGGCCATTGCTGCAATCGTTTCTGGACAATCACGCTGACGACCGGGCCGAAATCCGTCCTGGTTTGGAGCGGCTGATTGACACGCAGTTCGCCGAGCGGGCGAAGCTGTACCGCTCGTTTATCACTTACTGGAACAAAATTCAAAAGCAGGGCTTCCGGCGTCAATTCTTGCAGATGCTGGTCGAAGCCGAGCCGACTGAGGAGGTCGTACCCAACCTATGAGCGACGAAACACAGACATCCCCGGAGCCTACCGACGACGGCGTGACGCAGGCATTCGCCGAAGACGGCGCGGCCACGCGCCACGCCGACACCGCGCCTGCGGAGGGCAGTACGCTGGAACATATCCCCTACCTCGGCGAAGCTCGGCGCAAGGCGCTGGCCGGCGCAGGCCTAACCACCCGCGCCCATCTGCAAGCCGCGACGGAAGAAGAGCTCGGCGCGGTGAAAGGCGTCGGCCCCGGCAATGCCAGGCGCGTCAAGGAATGGCTGGCGGTGCAGGCCGAGATGCCCACTGTTTCCGTCGCCACGCCTCTGCCCACTATCGACGACACCGGAGCCTCGGCGCTCGCCGCCGCCAATCAGGATGTGCAGGATATGTTTGAGCGGTTCAGCAGCGCCTCCCAGTCTTTGAAGAGCGCCATCCCCGACAAAGACCGCGACAAAGCCATTGACCGACAGCTTGATAAAATCGACACCGTGGCCTCCGAGCTTGCCGAAGGCCCGGACACGCTGACGCCCCCGCAGGTCGCCGAAGCCGTGACCCGTCTGAACAAAGTCGCCGCTCTGCTTGAAGAGATGGCCCGCGAGAAAAAGCCGTCGTCCAAAAAGCAGGCGGCACTGGTGGAAGACCTGCGTGAGCGGCGCAAGAAACTTCAAAAGGCGCTGGGCGAATAGCGTGCGTGTCGGTATTTTCAGCGACATCCACGGCAATTTGTCTGCCCTGCAAGCCGTCTGGGCCGCTCTGGAAGCTGAGGGATTAGCCGATGGACTCGTGCTCAACGCCGGGGACACTGTCGGCTACGGCTCCGACCCCGAAGGCTGCGTCCGCTTTTTGCGGGAGCGCCCGAACGTTGTTGGCGTCAAAGGCAACTACGACAAAAACGTGGCCCTTTTCCCGGAGCGTGAGGCCGAGTACCGCAAAAAGTGGGCCAAGACGCGCCCGGAGAAGTTCGCTGCTATTCAGCAGGACAGCGAGCTTATCTCAGACGAAACCCGCCGCTGGCTTTTAAAACTTCCTGCCGAAGTGCCGCTGACTTTGGAGGATATCCCGCTGCTGATGACGCACTACTCGCCCGGCTCCAAAGTCGGCATCGGCTCGTGGACCTCCGACGCCGACATCGCCGAAATGGCCTCCCACACCGACGCCTGCGTCGTCGTCTGCGGCCATACGCACACCGATTTTGCCAAAGAAATCGGCGGCGTCCTCTGGGTCAACCCCGGCAGCCTGGGCCGCTCCTGGGACCGTAAAGTCCGCTGCGCCGTGCTGACACTGACCGCCGGGCAGCCGCCGAGCGCGGCGTTGAAGATTGTAAAATAACCCCTATGCGCCTTGCCGCCATTGATATTGGAACCAATTCCACCAAAACCACCGTCGCCGATGTCGCCGCCGATGGCACGCTGTCCGTGGTTGCCGAAGACTCGGACGTCACCCGCCTCGGCGAAGGCGTAGACGCCTCGGGCCGCCTCGGCGATGCCCCGATGGCCCGCACTCTCGCCGCCGTCGTTCGCTTCGCTGACGCTGCCCGCGCTTCAGGGGCCGAAGTCGTTCTGGGAGCCGGGACAAGCGCCCTGCGCGATGCCGCGAACGGCCCTGACTTTATTCAATCGGTTAAAGACCGCGCCGGGGTGGACATCCAAATCATCACCGGCGACCGCGAAGCGCAGTTTGCCTACGCCGCCGTCCGCTCCGATGCCTCCCTGAACATCCCCGCCGACGCCTCCCTTCTCGTGTTCGACATCGGCGGCGGCAGCACCGAGCTGATTTTGGGCGATACAAACGGGGTAGGGCGCTTCCAAAGTCTGGACATCGGAGCCGTCCGCCTGACCGAGCGGTTCCTGCACTCCGACCCGCCAACGGCTTACGAATTGCAGCAAGCCACGGAGTACGCCCACGCTGCCCTCGAAACTTTCCTGCGCCCTGCCGCCCCGCCCTTCGTCGCGGGCATCGGTGGCACGGCCCTGAACATCGCCGCCGTCACGCAGGGCCAGGCGCACCCGGACACCAACGCCCTGCACGGCCAAGTTCTGCCTCGCGCCGCCGTCGCCGCTGCCCTGTCTAAGTTCGCCGCCCTGCCTCTGACCGAGCGCCGTCAGCTTCCCGGTCTGGAACCCAAACGCGCCGACGTCATCATCGCCGGGGCTTTAATTCTGGACCAACTGCTGACTTATTTCAACGCCGACCACTTCCTCCTCAGCGTGCGCGGCCTGCGCTACGGCCTGCTGGCGGAGTGTGCCAGGCAAGCCAAATCCTAACTGTCCGGCTCCCTCTCCTTTCTCAAGGAGAGGGATGGGGTGAGGTTCCTTTCCGACTCCCCCAGAATTGGGGGCGGGGTGGGCGAACTTGCCTCCGAACCCTTTTCGCGCCCTGCACCGTTTCAGAGAGCATGATAAACGCGCTCGAAAACTTTGTCAACTGGCAGTCAGACATGGACTGGGCCTGGGGACCACTGCTGTTCCTGCGCCCGCCGCGCACTATGCGGATGACACGGGCTTTCTGGCTGAAACTGGTTGGCTTGACTGTTGTGTTCTCGGCCCCCTTTAGTGTCGCTCTCGCACTCTGGATGCTCTGGTATGACTACGACACTGCGAGGCATCACACGCCGAAGGCCGCGCCGGTGGCTGCTACAGAAGCGTGGGCACTCGCAGCTACGCCCACCACACTGCTGTGCTATATGCTGGGCTGGATTGCCTTCGTCACTGTCTTGTGCGCTCTACTCCACTGGGCTTGGAACCGACGGGCCGACCGCTTGAACCATGAGGCTGCATTGCCGCAGGCCGCGCCCGTTGCCCTGCCCGGTGTCTGGCCCCCACCGCCGACCCGAAATTAACTGCTTATGCCCCCTCTGTCCTCACTGCCCGGCTGGGTCGAATACCTCGTTATCGCGGTCATGGCGCTGTCGGAAGTGCTGCTGCTGGCCCTGCCTGCGCTTCTCTGGGTGCGGGTGGGGAAGCAAAAATTGCGCGACGTGTTCTCGTGGCGGCGGGCGAGTGGGCGGGAATATATTGGGGCGGCGCTCATGGCGCTGGGCTTTTTGCCCTGGGTGCAGACCGTGGTGGTGGTGCAGAACCATCTCCTGCCCAGGCTGATGCACAGTCAGGACGACGGCGCGGCGTTTCTGCTGCCGCTGCTGGCCCACCATCCGTGGCTGATGGTCACGCTCCTGCCCCTGTCGGCGGCGTTCAGCGAAGAGCTGTTGTTTCGCGGCCCCCTTCAGAAAGCACTCCTGCGCCGGATGTCGCCGGGTCTGGCCGTCACCATCGGCGGCCTGCTGTTCGCGGCGGCGCACCTGGACCTGCCGGGCTTTCTGGTCCGCGCCGCGCTCGGTGTTCTGCTCGGCGTGCTGGTTCTGCGCGGGCGGTCTATTTTCCCGGCGATGGTCCTGCACGGCATTTATGATACCGCCGCGCTGAGCGGCGCAGCCTGGGACGTTCACACGCAGGGACTGGCGGCAACTTTGCAGACCTCGGCCCTGACAGACATGGGCGTCAGCCGGGCGGAGTTGATTGGTGGGCCGGTGGTGGGAACGGTACTCTTGGCACTGGGCTGGTGGCTCTGCGTGAGCGCGTGGCGGCGGCGCGACGCGGTGCGGCCAACGCCTGCGCCCGAGGCGCAACCGGGTATGGTCTGGCCGCCCCCGCCGGGGGAGCGTGCCCCGTGAGTTTTTGGGAGCGGTTCTTCAATGCACAAAGCGACCAGGACTGGACATGGGGGCCATTCGTGTCCCTGCGCCCGCCCCGCGACTTGCCGATCTATCCCTGGGTCTGGGCGCGTCTATTTTTGATCTTTACCGCGCTTGGCCTCAGTCTGCTGGGTCTTTTGTCTCTGGTCGTCGTACTTGCCCCACACCTTGTCCCACGTCATCAGCCCTTGCCGACGCCCCTGCCGGAGACTCTGGCAACTTTGCAGACGATGGCCGCTGACCCTGGTACTCGGCTTGTGCTAATTGGCCTCCTGCTAGCCCTGCCGCCCCTGTTTTTTCTGTTCTGCCTGCCTTATCATTGGGCCTGGAACTGCCGCGCCGCCCGTCTTGCTGCGGAAGGCGGGCGAGATGAGGCAGAGGCGGAAGCGGGGGTATGGCCCCCCCGCCCCAAATCTGGGGAGCCGGAGTAGGAACAGGACAGTAAGGGCAACGACAAGCCCTGCCCTTACTGTCTGGTTCCCCCATTATTGGGGGCTAGGGGGTCCTACACCCGCGTCCCATCCCCGAGCGGCTCATGGCCCCACAGCGGCCCGCCGCCCTGTTCGCGCCGCCACGCATCGCGCCACTTGTGAATATCCGTCGGCAAAATTGGCGGCATTGGCTGACGCCGTGCGCGGGGCAGAAGCGCCGGGAAAGGCTTGTGCGGCTCGGTCTGATACCAGTAGGCCACCGTCGCCAAATCCAGGGTCAGCGAGTTTGCGTGACCGTGCTCAATCGAAGCCCGCAGGGACTTGGAGAAGTAAATCGGGTCTTCCAAGTGGAAGCGGTAGCAGTGCGTCCGCCCCAGAAAGCCTGTCTCGCCGTTGACGCGGGCATACCCAAAATAGGGGTGCGCGTACAGCTCTTTTGGACACCACGCCGCGTTGAAATAATCTTCGGTCCCCGTGCCATGCAGCGAGCCGGGCCAGGGTTCGCCGTCAATCAGAAACATATCGTCGCCCTCGCCGTACCACAGCGGGGTAGGAGAGTCCACGAAATAATTAACCCCCACGTAATGCCCCGCGCCCTCGGTATGAACCAGCACATGGTTTCGGGTATCCGATGGGTTGACCGGCTGCACGCCTAACGTCTCCCACTCGTTTTCCCGGTCGCCCTGCCCGGCCTCGGGGCCGGGCATTTGCCGGTTCCACCACGCATGAAAGCGCCCCATCTCCGGCCCAATCCCGCCCGAATGCTCCTCGTAGTCCACATAATAGTAGAAGCTGGCAATCGCGCACTCGGACTCGTTGACCATCTCAATCCGCGCCCCGTCCCCGAACGGCATGGGGAAATAGCAGTTCAGCGCATTGCCCCCGGCAGGCGCGGCGGCCAGCGGCAGAGCGGCATACAGATACTTCTCACCCCAGCCCTGCCCGAAAAAGTCTCCAAGCGGTGCTTCCACCGAAGGTATCTCTTCCCCATCCCAGAACATTCGCAGCACGGCGTTGCGGCGGATCATCTGGTCGTCACAGGCCAGCGTGATCCAAATATGCTTCACAATCCCCGCGCCACTGATCTCCGCCAGCGTCTTCGTCTCGCCCGCCTCGATGCGTACAAAATCATTGTTGCCGCCCGTCCGGTCATACGACGATACGCGCCGACTGCGAATGCCGGGCTGAATGAGGGCAAGGGCGTGCAGGGGAGGTGTCATAGGGTTCTCGGATGACTGGCACTGGAAGTGCCAGCCCACTTATAAGCGGAAAAAGTCGCTCCGCGACTCAGGAAATAATACAGCCTTGCGTAGCTAATCTGGAGTCGCAGAGCGACTTTTTCCGTTTGCTAATAGACCGGCTCTTTAGAGCCGGTTGCGGCTGTGGTATAATAGAAAGGCAGGCAAACACAAGAAAAATTGATGTCAGGTTCTATGGCCTGCATGGAGAACAAACACAATGCTCTCGCTCATTGAAACCAATCCCTACCTGCGTGACCCCGAAACGCGCCAGCGGATGCTAGAACGAAATGCGCTGGACTCGTCGGCATTTGAAGGGGCGCGAGGATTAAAGCCCCGTGAACCTCAGCCGCCTTCTGCGCCGCGTGAGACTGCCCGCAAGAAAAAGGCTGTCAAATCATCGTAGCGCGTTAAATATCCCTGTTTGACCGCCGCAAAATACACGGCGCGTTCGCGTTCACTGCCGCGCCCCCGAAACCGATAATCGGGCAGGCGCCAGCCTGCCTGCAAGGCCATCACATCTGCCAGCAAGCGGACCAGCCGCCCGTTGCCGTCGCGGAAGGGGTAGATCAGCAGCAGTTCCGCGTGAACCTCGGCCATGCGCCGGGCGACACTGTCCAAAGAGGCTGGGCGGCAGGGGTATGCCGGTGCAGCAGGACCTGTTCCAGTGCCGCCATGTTCTGCGCGACCAGATACGCCGAAGGCCAGCGGAAGCCCCCCTTCTCCATCTCCACCGTCCGATACTCCCCCGCCCATTGATACAAATCGCCCAGCCACGCACGATGCATCGAGCGCAGCGTCTCTGCGGTGAAGCGCGTTTCCGTGGTCACTTGTTCCAAAAACTCCGTCTGAGCGCGGGTCAATGCCTCGAACTCCGCCCGATCCATTTCCCGCTTGCGATGAATGCCCGGCTTGTTCCGCAGAACGCGCCCGCGTGAGCCGGGCTGGCTTTCCGCCTCCACGCCGGACGCAGACAAGTAACGGCGATGGGCGGGTTCTCGGTTCATCGGCTTACTTCTTCGACCCCGCCGGAAGCAGCTTTTTGAGGCGGCTGAACTCGTCGCGCAGCTCGGCGGCTCGCTCGAACTCTAAAGCGCGGGCGGCCTGCTTCATCTCTTTTTCAATGTCGGCCAGCGCGGACATGAGCTGGTCGAGCGGCAGGGTCTCCGGGTTGCGGTTGCGGGAGATGTTGTAGTAGGACTTCTGCTCGGCGATTTTCTTGGACTCAATCACTTCGCGCACGGCTTTGTTGACCGTGTAGGGCGTGATGTTATGCTCAGTGTTGTAGGCCACCTGAATCTCGCGGCGGCGCTCGGTTTCCCCCATCGCCCGCTCCATCGAGCCGGTGATGCGGTCGGCATACATAATCACCTGTCCGCCGACGTTCCGGGCGGCCCGGCCAATGGTCTGAATGAGCGACGTTTCGGAGCGCAGGAAGCCCTCTTTGTCGGCATCTAAAATAGCCACTAGCGAGACTTCCGGCAGGTCCAGGCCCTCGCGCAGGAGGTTGATGCCGATAATTACGTCGTAGATGCCGAGGCGCAGGTCGCGCAGGATTTCGGTGCGCTCCAGGGTATGCACGTCCGAATGCAGGTAGTTGACCTTGATATTGAGGTCCAGCAAATACTCGGTCAGGTCCTCGGACATCTTTTTGGTCAGGGTCGTCACCAGCACGCGCTCGCTTCGCGCCGTCCGCTCCCGGATTTCGTGCAACAGATCGTCCACCTGCCCGCGTGTCGGGCGAATGATGATTTCCGGGTCAATCAGGCCGGTCGGGCGGATAATCTGCTGGACAATCTGCTCGGAATGCTCGCGCTCGTAAGCGGCGGGGGTGGCCGAAACAAAGATGCACTGGCCGACGCGCTCCTGAAACTCTTCGAACTTCAAAGGCCGGTTGTCGCCCGCCGATGGCAGGCGGAAGCCGTACTCAATCAGCGTGTCTTTGCGGGCCTTGTCGCCGTTGTACATGGCCCGTAATTGGGGCAGGGTCTGGTGCGATTCGTCGATGACCAGCAAATAATCTTTGGGGAAATAGTCCAAAAGTGTGGACGGAGCCGTGCCGGGGGCGCGGCCATCAAACCAGCGCGAATAGTTTTCAATCCCCGAGCAGAAGCCGACTTCGCGGATCATCTCCAGATCAAAGCGCGTCCGCTGCTCAATCCGCTGCGCTTCCAGGAGCTTGCCCTGCTGCTTGAACAGCGCAATCCGGGTGTGCATCTCCTCTTCAATTCCCAGCATCGCCCGCTCCTGCTTTTCGGGCGACGACACAAAGTGCGAGGCCGGAAAGATCGTGACTTCGTCTTTGGACGACTGCACTTCTCCCGTGAGCGGGTCTACGGTGGTAATCTTCTCGACTTCATCGCCGAAGAACTCTACACGCACGACAATTTCTTCATCGGCGGGCTGAAGTTCCAGCACGTCGCCGCGCACGCGGAACGTCGAGCGGGTCAGGGCAATATCGTTGCGCGTGAACTGCATCGCCACCAGTCGCCGCAGCATATCGTCGCGGTCGTACTCTTTGCCGCGCTCAAATTTTAGGACAATGCTGGCATATTCGGCGGGCGAACCCAGGCCGTAGATGCACGACACCGATGCCACCACAATCACATCGCGCCGCTCCAAAATCGCCTGCGTCGCCGAGTGCCGGAGCCGGTCGATTTCGTCATTGATGCTGGAGTCTTTTTCAATAAACGTGTCGGTGCTTGGGATATACGCCTCGGGCTGATAGTAATCATAATAAGAGACAAAATACTCCACGGCGTTCTTGCCGAAGAAGTCCCGGAACTCCGAGCAAAGCTGCGCCGCCAGCGTCTTGTTGTGGGCAATCACCAGCGTTGGTTTCTGCACTTTTTCAATAATGTTTGCCGCTGAAAATGTCTTTCCCGTGCCCGTCGCCCCCAGCAGTGTCTGGTATCTGTTGCCCTGTTTCAGTCCCTGCGCCAGCTTATCAATGGCCGTCGGCTGATCGCCAGACGGCGTGTATTTGGAGATAACTTCAAAGTCCATAACTCTATTTCCTAAACTTTCACTAAACTCTAATTAGCCAGGGTTTGCCGCCAGCCAGTCGGTGGGCGTCATCACGGAAACCGTCTGCGTGCCCCGCGCCAGCATCTCGGCGTCCCACGTTACCACCGTTGTGCCAAACTCCTGCGCCACGGCCACATACACCGCATTCGCCCCGCGCAAGCGGCAGGTCAGCGCCGTTTGCACCGAGAGACGCGCCCGGTTTTCTGTCAATTCTATCAAGGAAAGGTACGGAACGTCTCTATCTGCAGCACGGCGGCCTGCGCGAGTGCGACACTGCCGCCGGGCCGAGTGATCGCCGCCGCCGTTTCTGGAAGAACAAGCGTTGGGCAGCGTACCTCTACTGCCGCTTTGACAATCCTGTTTAGGAAAAGATCGCTCGCCGCATGGTTGATCTCGGACTGGGCACGCGCCGACACAAAAACGTTGGCATCTATGGTGACCATCAGCGCCTCATTTCAGACACAACATCGACGGCAGAAACGCCTTCGGGCCACACCTTGCTGATTTCTGCGCTGAGCGCGTCCCAATCCCTCTTCCATTCTTCGTAAACTTTTTGGCGCTCTTCTGCGGCCTCCACAATTTCCAGATTATAGCGTGTTTGTGGCTTGATCGTTTTCAGCAGCTCCGGCGGCAGCACCAGGCGGCCTTCGGCATCCGTCTCTACCAAGTGGGTCATAGCTTTCTCCTGTCTCCGATTGAGGGGGCGAACTGACGTTCTATTATACCTCACACGCAACCATTAATGGACTGTCAGCGCGTTGTCCACACTCTTGCCGGGGCCAAGCGTGTCTTTGGCAATGCGCCCCGCCCGCGCCCTGTCGGCGGCGGAACCCACCGTGCCGTGCAGGCTGACGCCGTTCGCGCTCGCATCCACGCGGACACCGTTCAGCCCGGCGGCTTTCAGGGCCGCCGTGACCCGTGCTCCGAGATCGAGTTTGGCAAGCTGCGGCTTGACTTCATTAATGTTGTGCGTGGTGTCCTGCCTGGCGCTGTCGAGGGTTTGCCGAGAGCAGCCACCGACGGCAAGCGCGGCAGCAAGCAGCAGGGAAGTAAATAGATATGGTTTCATAGTCGAAGTGTCCCCGGCAGGGGTATGACTAAAACAGACAGGAGAGCTTCCCATGAATTTATTCAGCAAATTGTTTTCAGCCGGGTTCTCGCGTGATGACGCGGCGGCCTCGGTGGCGATTGAGCGTATCGGGCGAATTGCCTGGAAGCGTGACCCCGCCAAGCTCGGCTCGCAAGAAGTTTTAATGCGTGAGTACCTGCGCCGCTCGGCGGTGGTCGCCGTCGCGCTGGGCGGCACGGCAGACTGGCCCTGGGACGATGCCGCCGTCCGGCTGACGCTGCCGGGTATTGACCCGCACCTGCTGCCGGGCTACGTCTTCCTGGACCCGGAGCCGCAGTATCGCGGCCCCGGCACTGACCCGCTGGAAGATAAGATCATCGCGCTGAATGGCACTGTCAATGCCGCTGGCACGTTTAAAAGCTCGTATGCGTGGAATAGCTGCCTGTGGTATATCCGCTGGGAAGCCGTCAAGAACCATCCGGCGCTGCGGCCTCTGAACTTGCCTGATTTGTACGATCCGCTGATAACGTTCCACGAACGCGGCGGCTGGTTCCGGCCAGAACAGGGCTATCTGGACCTCGACGGCTGCACTGTCACCCGCCGGAGCTGTGCGGCGGCGGCAGAAGAAAAGCTAGGCGTAATTACCCCGGCGGCGCTGGCGGAACTGGACCGGGCGGGTTCTTCTTAAAACCGCAGGTGATGCGTCGTCAGCCAGCCGATACGAGCCGCGCCGACGACAACCAGCAGCGCGATGAGGCCAAAGCTGAGGCGGCTCTGCGTGCGCGGCGCGAATGTCCAGAGTGTGATACCTCGTGCCAGAAACAGGGCTGACCGCAGCCACAGAGCCAGACACAAAGCAAACAGCAGCCAGCCGAGTGGATTCCAGTGCAGAGACTCCAAAAGCCGCCCGTGCCCGAGGCAGATAAATGACCGGGTCAGCCCGCAGCCGGGGCAGGGGAGGCCAGTAAGGATATAAAAAGGACACAGAGCGGGGATGTGCGCGACCTGCCCATTTGCACCCGGCAGAGGCAGACAGACGCTTGCGGCCAGTACGACGGACAGGCTCCAGAACGCGGGGAGGGGTTTCATGGGAGTGCTATTCGCGGCAGGGCTTGGAAGTTCCTTCGTTTACCCAATCACTCTCAGGGGTATTGAAGCCTATCAGCCGAACAGACAGCCGCCCGAACGCGGAGAAATGGAGACACGCGATGGGAACGCTGACATCGCCGCCGCTCCTGGAGCTGTGGCTGACCGCCGATCCGAAGGAAGTGCCGGAGGCACGTCATCGGGCCATGAAAGCCTGCACGGAATCGAGCCTGACGGAAGAAGACTGTTTTCGTCTGGATTTGGCACTCGGGGAAGCCCTGGCAAATGCTGTGGTTCACGGAGCGCCCTCGGACAAGCAGAAGAAAGACCCGCACGTATTTTTGAGCTTATGGCGTTATGACGACCATCTTATCATACAAATCGAAGACCACGGGCCGGGCTTTGTCCCGCCGCCCCCGCCGTACAAGATGCCGTTCGAAGCGTGGGAAGCCACAAGCGGGCGCGGATTGCCCCTGATGGAGACGCTGACCGATGCAATGGTCGTCTGCCGTGCCGATGCCCACGCGGGCGGCGCGTCTGTCTACTTAGTCAAGAAGATCAGTCCGCAAACATAGCGAAACAAGAGAGACTCCCGCCGCGCTTGAGAGCGCGGCTTATTTTTTGTCTGCTGCCAAACACCGGTTCTTTTTGGCGTTGCACTGTGTCTTGTCTTCTGAGAGCGCACAAAAGAGGACAAGGGAACCAACACGGCGAAAGACACGTTTAAATACTACCCCCGTACACAATGATCGTTAGCAGACAGATCACAGATTAAGAGAGTTTAGGCAGGAGATTAGTTCGTGGCCACGACACTTGACCCGCCTGTTTCTTCTCCCCCCTCGGCCCCCACGGCTGAAATCGGAGAAGCTGCAAACCTAGAGGCAATAACAATTCACCGCGCTCGCCTCGGCGACCGCAAAGCATTCAGCCGCCTGACCGAGCCGTACCGCCGCGAGCTGATTGCCTACTGCTACCGGCTGACTGGTTCCCTGACCGAAGCCGAGGACATGGTGCAGGAGTCTCTCCTGCGGGCCTTCAAAGCACTTGAAACGTTTGAAGGCCGTGCCAGCCTGCGGGCCTGGCTGTACCGGATCGCGCACAACTTGTGCGTCAACCATGTGCAGCGCCGACCGCCTCTGTGGCAGTCTTTAGAAGAGGTGGAGCAGGCAGCCCCCGATGCCGCGCAGTTCGGGCAGGAGCGCGAGAACGTTCGCCTCGGCTTTGTCGCGCTGGTGCAAAGCCTGCCGCCGAGGCAGCGGGCCGCGCTGGTTTTGCGGGACGTCTTGGGATGGAGCGCCGAAGAGACGGCGCGGATACTGGAAACGACGGTTCCCGGCGTCAAAAACGCTCTGGCCCGCGCCCGGCAAACCCTGGCATCGCACCCGAGCGGCGGCGACCCGGATGAAGTGCGAGACCTGGCCGCCTCCGACCCCGAGGCACAGGCGACTGTGGCGCAGTGGGTGGATGCGTTTGAAAAAGGCAACACGGTCCGCATGGTGGAGCTTTTGACTGGAGACTGGACCCTGCCGCCCCGTGACAGAACGCCCCGAACCGGGTACAAACCTAACACAATACTTTATGGCGAAAAAGAAACAGACCGAGAAACAAACCGACAAACAGACCGAAAAATTGACGGTAAGACAGAACGAGAGGAAAGAACGCATGGCGAGCGAGCGCAGCGACCGGAACGAGAACAAGCGCGGCGGCGGACGCCGCGAAAGCAATAACGAAGGCGGCGGCATCCCGCGCAATCAGGAAACCGCCGTCCGGGCCATCTTCGTGCTGGATGAGATACTCAAAAGCACCGACCCGATTGACCCGAACTATCAGTATTTGCTGCTTCTGCGGCATCAACTGGAAGTCGATGAGCAGCAGGCGTCTGAAGCGCAGGAGATGATTCAGAAGTACGACGATGCTTACAACAAACTGACCGCGCCCGCAAACCGCGTGGCGGTGTTCCTGTCCCCGAATGAGGACGGCACGGCGAACATTGCGATGGGCGACAACGACTTCTACACCAATGTTGACCCCAATGTCGAGCTTTCCAGCCTTCAGGCGGGAACGCGGGTGAAAGTCAACGAAGCCTACGCCGTGGTCGGCGATCTCGGGATTGCCCCGAACGGCCCGGTCGTCAAAGTCAGCGAAGTGCTGGAAGATGGACGGCTTCGCATTGGCGGCGATCAGCAGGGACAGAATACCCGCGTCGTCATGCGCGGCGAAAGCCTGAAAGACGCCAAAATCAAGAACGGCACGGAAGTCCGCATGGAGCCGAATTTCCGCGTGGCCCTCGAAGCCTTCGCGGCCAAAGAGAACTCGGACTTCTTCCTGGACAAAATCACCGAAATCCCCTGGGACAAGGTCGGCGGACAGCAGGAAGCGATTGGCGTTATCAAAGACGCTATCGAGCTGCCCCTGCTTTACCCTGAACTGTACGAGCGGTTTGGCAAGAAGCCCCTCAAGGGCATTTTGCTGTACGGCCCTCCCGGCTGCGGCAAGACGCTGATTGGCAAGGCGACCGCCTACAACATTACGCAGGAATACAAGGCCCGCACCAAGCGGGATGTCAAAGAGTACTTCATGTACATCAATGGCCCCAAAATCCTGAATATGTGGCTGGGCGAGTCCGAGCGGCAGGTGCGTGAGATTTTCTCGACGGCCCGCGAAAAGGCCGCCGAAGGCTATCTGGTTTTCATCTTTATTGACGAAGCCGAGAGCATCCTTCGCACCCGGTCCTCGGGCCGGTTCACGAACATCTCCAACACCATCGTGCCGCAGTTCTGCGCCGAGATGGACGGATTGGTCTCGCTGGAAAACGTCGTCGTCATGCTGACCTCGAACCGCCCGGACTACATTGACCCGGCGATCCTGCGTCCCGAGCGCATCGACCGCAAGGTGAAAGTTGTTCGCCCGGACAAGAAAAGCACCTCGGACATTCTGGGTATCTACCTGCACAAAGACCTGCCGCTGGACTACAAAACGGTGGACGAGCAGGGCGGCATCGAAGGCGCACGGCAGCTTCTCATTGACAAGACGACTGAGTTCCTGTGGTCCAAGACCCATGAAACCGAGTTCCTCGAAGTCTACTTGAAGAACGGCTCGGTCGACACGCTCTACTGGAAAGACCTGATTTCCGGGGCACTGCTGACTTCGGTGGTGGAACGGGCCAAAGACTTCGCCATCAAGCGCTCGATTGATGTCAAAAGCACCAAAGAGGGCGTTTCTTGGGAAGACATGGAGCGGGCAGTCCGCATGGAGTACAAGGAAAACGAGATTTTCCCGAAGACGGACAATATCGAAGACTGGCTCAAGCTTCTGGACTACGATCAGGACAACGTGGTGCGCCTGAACCCGACCTCGCCCAAGAAGGGCACGCAGGTGACGCGCCGGAACGTGATTTAGGGACACCCGAAATAGCAGTATGCCGGGGGTATAAAACCCCTGGCAAGAAGTGCAAACGCCCTGCCGGGCTATAGTTAAAGCGACACGCACAGGCGTTACCAGTTTTTTTGCTGTGTCTTTAGCCCGGAGGGCGTCCGTCTTGCCTGCCGGGGGTTTTATACCCCCGGCATACTCCGGCCATCGGCCAAATGTTTGAGGAGAAGATTTTTTGCCACTATTCGGCACAGAAACAGAATACGGAATTGCGGTGGAAGGACGCAGCGCAGGCGACTTAGTTGTCGAAGCCCGGTCCGTCGTGCGGGCTTACGCCGGAAAAGCGGCTGGCCCCTGGTACTACCGGGGCGAAGACCCCCGTAACGATATGCGCGGCTTCCATGTGGACAAGCTGAACGTCGACCCCGAGGACGCTAAATTAGATGTCCCCGGCGAGCGAATGCTCCCCGTCGAAGAGGAGCGGGCCGACCGGGTGCTGACAAACGGCGCACGTCTTTACAACGACCACGGCCACCCGGAGTACGCGACGCCCGAATGCTGGTCTCTCTTAGACTTGGTCGCCCACGACAAAGCCGGAGAGCGCATCGTTCTTGAGGCCGCAAAGGCACGCTCGGCACAGTCCGGCGCGGGCCGCGTCGAGATTTTCAAGAACAACACGGATTTTCACGGCTCGTCTTACGGCACGCACGAGAATTATCTTATTCCGCGTCAGACGCCGTTCCCAAAATTGCTGTCCGGCCTCCTGCCGTTCTTTGCCACGCGGATTATTTATGCCGGGGCGGGTAAAATGGGCATTGAGCCTCGCGGCGACGCGGGCGTCTATCAGCTTTCGCAGCGGGCGGACTTCTTCACCGAGGAAGCTTCCGTCGACACTCTGCACCGACGGCCTCTGGTCAACACCCGCGACGAGCCGCACGCCGGGCCGCGTGACTGGCGGCGCTTGCACGTTATCTGCGGCGATGCCAATATGAGCGAGTATGCGACGGCCCTCAAAATCGGCACGACTTATCTGGTCATGTCGCTCTTGGAGACGGGCTGGCAGCCTTCGGTGACTCTGAAGTCGCCCACGGATGCCATCAAGAAAATCTCGCGGGACCAGACCTACAAATGGCTGGCCGAAACGCCTTCCGGCACGATGGGCGCGGTGGATATTCAGCGCGTGTATCTCGCCGCCGCCAGAGAAAAGCTGTCCGGGCGCGGGGCCGACACCGACTGGACGCTGACCGAGTGGGAGCGGACACTGAACGGCCTCGAAGTTGACCCACTGACGATGGGTGACCGGTTAGATTGGGTTGCCAAGCGCAGCCTGCTGGCCGATTATGTGGAGGCCGAAGGCACGGACTGGAAAGACGAGAGCCTTCAATCCTACGATCTGGCCTACAGCAATGTAGACCCCGACGAGGGCCTGTATTATGCGCTGGAACAGGCCGGCGAAATGGTGCGGCTCACGACCGATGCGCTCATCACCGACGCCATGACTACGGCCCCCGCCAACACCCGCGCCGCCCTGCGCGGCTACTTGGTAGAGCACTACGGCGACGCCGTGGGCCGGATCGGCTGGAACAAAGTTGTCCTCCGCACCGAGGCCGACTCGTGGATGATGGACCTGGACAACTATTTGACTCCCGACGCCGTCCGTGCCGCGCTGACCGATTTGCAGGCCGCCGGCTCGCTTGATGCCCTGACCCGACAGTTTCCGAAGTAGATACAAAATCGCCCTATTCTCGAAAGGATAAACCATTATGCCAGTAACCGATGATGACCGCGCCACCCGCCCGTCCGGCCCCGCCGAGCCTCTGCGAAAAGACGGCGATGAGACCGGCCCCTCCAAGCCCGATGTGCAGCGCCCTGACCGCTCCGACCTGCTCAAGCGCATGAAGCGCGTCGACCCCGACCAGGCCCGCAAGTATCGCCAGCGCAGTGGGGAATAATTTCCGAGGCCGGGGGCTTTTGCCCCCGGCAGTGACCAGACAACAAAAGTAGTAACCTATGCTTCGCCTCAATGAAGGCGCGGGCGGCTTTGCCGACCTGTTCGCCGAAAAATCCAATTCTCACGACCGGCTGCCGATGCCGACACCGGTTCCTTATGTGCCCGGTGCCCCCGACATCGACACGCACGGCACGACAGTCATCGCCGTTAAGTACAAAGATGGCCTCATCAACGTCGCCGACCGCCGCGCCACAGCAGGCTACTCGGTCATGTACGATCAGGCTGAAAAAGTGCTGGCCCTCGACGACTACACGCTGATTTCCATTTCCGGCTCGTTCGCCAAAAGCGTTGAAGTCGTGCGCTACCTGCGCCATGCCTTCAAGTATTTTGAGCGCTCCCAGCTTCAGCCCATGTCGCAGGAAGGCAAGCTGATGGAATTGTCCCGCGTCATCGCCAACAACGTCCCGGCGGCCTTGCAGGGCATCGGCGCGTTTATTCCGGTATTGTCTACGTTCGACCGCGAAACCAATCAGGGCCGCATCTACTTCTATGACGTGCTGGGCGGCCAGTTCGAGACCGCCGAATACGGCGCGGCAGGCAGCGGCTCGGCCCCGATCAAGGGCGCGTTTGAATATATTCTGAAAACCAAAGGCCCCTTCCGCGAGATGGACCGCGAGACGGCCCTGCGCGAAACGTTGACTTTGCTTGACATCGCTGCTGACTTGGACACCGCCACCGGCGGCTCGGCCAAGTTCCTGCCCGCCGCCAAGTACATTACAGCGGAAGGCATCACGGACTTCACCGACGCGGAGATCAAAACTGCCCTCGGGCGGTCATAAAACCACCCGGCTCAGGCTGACGGCGAAAGGTACACATCATGCTGACTAAACTGCCCTTCTTGATTGTCCCGACAGTGCTTGCTTCGGTGGCGGCAATAGCGATTGCCGCCCCGAAGCCCGTCCCGTTGCTGACGCCCAGCCTGCTCCGGCGATGCCGCCGCTTCAGCCGTACCACCCGAAGCCGGATGGCATACGGTCCATGATGCCTAATATGACGCAGATGCCGAAATCGCATCTGATGGCCGCTTTCGCTGTCACGGCGTCGGGTCGTGGTTTGGTTATGGACACCTCCGGTAAAGTCATCGGAGAGCGCGAACTTGCCAGGCAAAGCCATATCATCTGGCATGACGGCCCCCTGCCTAAAGCCGCGCCGAAGCCGAAGCACTGACGCCTCGGCCTATTTTGCCTATTTTTAACGTTCGGAGTAACCCTTGCCCTCTTATAGCCCTTATGACTGGAACGAAAGTATCCAGCAGCGCAACGAATACATCGAAGACCGGCTCAAAGACGGCAGCCCGGTTGTCGCCCTCACCTATGACGGCGGCCTGCTTCTGCTGTCCGCCCGGATGACCCAGCGCAAAGTCTACGAAATCTACGACAAGCTCATGTTCAGCGCCATCGGCAACCAGAGCGATGTCGAGCAAATCCGGCGCGGCGCGATTGACGCCGCCCATCAGGAAGGCTTTCAGCGCTCGCCCGACGACGTCACTGTGCAGCGGCTTGTCTCATTCCAGATTTCGCCCGCCATCAAGCGCATCTACGGCGACCCCTTCGCCCAGCCGATTGTGCTGAAAGGCATCTTCGCCGAGCTTGGCAAGACGCCCGACCGGGACCAGATTTTGACCCTCTCCTACGACGGCGAGTTTGCGTCGTCGCCCGGCACAGCCGTTATCGCGGGCACGGCTTACGCCGAAGACCGGATGCGGGACCACTTGAAGACCGAGACCGAAAGCGGCCCACTGACTCTCGCTGCCGCCCTCAGCGCCGCCCTGTATGCCTGGGGTGTGGGCCGCAAGCACCTCGACGCCGAAGACCGCGCCGACGCCGACTATTCGGAAGCCGAAGAAGCCAAGTCTGATGTGTCAAGTTACATCAAAGACCATCTGGCGCAGGGCTTTATTATCGAAGCGGGCATCCTGGAGCGCAACACCGCCCGCGAAAGTCGCTTCCGCCTGCTCTCCGACGCCGACATGGCCGAAACGCTGGCGAAGTACCAGTAGACCGGCGATGCACATTTGCCGCACCGAGTTGACGAGGGGTTGAAAACCCCTCGCTAGGTAAGGCGTCCTGCGGACGGAAGAGAAGAGTCATACGGATTAAATCCGTGCTTCCTTCGTCCGAAGGACGCCTTACCTAGCGCGTAGTTTTCAACTACGCGAACCATCCGCACTCTCTCAGGAAAGACACATGGACAAACGCATTTTTGGCATTGAAACTGAGTTCGGCTGCCTCGTCAATGACGACTCGGTCGGCACGGCGGAGCAGGTCGTGGAAATGGTCAAAGACCATGCGTTCCTGAAAGACAAGCTCGGCCTGATCGACCTGCACGCCCGCGACTATGCGTTTGAACCCGCCCGCTGCGGCGGGTTCCTGCGCTCCGGCGGGCGGCTCTACATCGACGCTGTTGGCTCGCACATGGAGTACGCGACCCCCGAATGCACCGACTTTGCCGATGCCGTTGCCTACGACAAAGCCGGGCGCGTGATCTTGCAGCGGCTCCTGCGCGAGCTGGAACTGGAAGACAAAGTCTCGTTCCACTCCAATTCGGTAGACCACTTCGGCGGGCATACGTTCGGCTGCCATGAGAACTACCTGGTCGCTATTGACGACCGGTTCTTTCTCGAAGCACTGTCGTATTTGCTGCCGTTCCTGGTGACGCGCCAGATTTTCGCGGGTGTCGGGCGGGTGGGGGGACACCGGCTGAACTACAAGAGTCTGAAGAACAATATTATGACCATCTCGGATTACGAGGTGGATTATCAGTGGGTCGGCAACTTCTACGGCGTCGAAGTGGACCCGACAGTAGACTTTCAGCTTTCGCAGCGGGCCGACCACATCGTCAAGACCATCTCGTCGCGGGTGCGCTTTAACCGGGCGATTATCAACCCTAAATGGGACTCGTATTATAACTACTCTAATTTACACCGCCTGCATATTCTGTTTGGCGAGTGCAACATGAGCGAGTATGCGACGCTGCTGAAAATCGGGACCACCAGCATTGTGCTGGATTTGATCGAAAACGGCATTTTGCTTCCCGACGTAGAGCTGCGCGACCCGCTGGAAGCCCTGAAATCCGTCTCCCGCGACCCGACCTGGAAATGGAAAGTCAAGCGCAAAGACGGCTCCACCATCGGCGCGGTCGATTTGCAGCGGATGTATCTGAAAGCCGCGCAGGAGCACTTCACGGGCCGCGATGAGCAGACCGACTACGTGCTCGGCGAATGGGAAAAGTGTCTGGATGCTTTGGAAAAGGACCCCTATCTGCTGGCCGATAAGCTGGACTGGGTCGCCAAGCGCAAAATGATGGAAGACTTTATCGAGTCCGAAGACGGCGCGGTGTCGTGGGGCGACGACGTCCTGCACTCGCTGGATTTGGAGTATCATAATGTCAACCCCGAAACCAGCCTGTATTATGGGTTAGAGCAGTCCGGGCAGATTGTGCGGGCCACCACCGACCGGCGCATCTTCGAGGCCACGATGACCCCGCCGCAGAACACCCGCGCCAAAGGCCGGGGCATCGTGGTGGACAAACTGCTGCAAACCAACTCCCGCGATTATGTGATCGACTGGGATTTGATCTACATCAATAAGCGAATGCACCTGGAGCTGAAAAACCCGTTCCAGACCTATAAAGACGAAGCGACCTCGTTTGCTGGCAACCTTTAACCTCCCTTCCGGCCCGCCTCTCTTGACAGAGAGGCGGGCCTTTGTTATACTGGGGCCGGAGGAAGTTCTGATGTCGCTCCCGCCCGATCAAAACCCGGCTGCACTGAGTTCTCAAGCGGCCCTGGAAGCCTTCTTGGCCGAAGCCCGCCGCCGTGCCGCGCTGGAAGAAGCCCCGTTCTGGAAAGAGGTCACGGCCTTCAACCAGATGCCCGCGCCGATGATAGATGAATACTACGGCCAGTATGTCGCCGTCTACAACGGCGCTATCGTCGATGCCGACGCCGACGAAGCGGAACTTGCCCTGCGCTTTTACCGCACCTGGGGCTACGTGCCGGTCTATATCCACAAAGTCGGCACGGAAGACGGCCTGATTGACGCCGAAGAGGAGACGCTGTAACCCAGTGTCTTCTCTTTTTCTTTGGCTTATTTCTTTACGGCCCTTGACAGCCAGCGCCTGTCTATGCTAAGATGTCTTTACGACAATGACTCAGCAGCACAACAACTCGGTTCTCAGCATATCCCGGCGCGGCCAACTGCGCCCATGCCCCGTCACGTCGCCCCTTTTCGGTCGAACCCCAGGCAATAATCAAATAGACCCCGCGCTGCCGATTGCCCTGCCGCCGCTTCTCGTGAGAGACTGTTAATCTCACTACAAGTCTGCATCTTCGCAATCGGCCCCTGGCGCATCCGCCGGGGGCCTTTTTGTTTGACCAATTTTTCACGACCAACAAAGACAACAGGAGAAACGCAATGGAATGGGAAGACATCAAAGTATTCGGGCCGCATGAAGAAAGCACGCTGACCCAGATTCGCCGCTCGGCCTCACACGAAGCCGTGCGCGGCGCAGTTCTCGCCGCAGACGGCCACAAGGGCTACGCCGTGCCTATTGGCGGCGTGCTGGCTTACGAAAACCACATCAGCCCCTCCGGGGTCGGATTTGATATTGGGTGCGGTAACAAAGCCGTGCGGCTGGATGTGTCGGCGGCGGATGTGCGCCGGGACATCAAGGGCATCATGGACGAGGTCTGGAACAGTCTGGAGTTCGGCATCGGGCGCAGCAATGACACGACCGTGGACCATGCGCTGTTCGACGACGAGACGTGGAAGCTAAAACCGATGCAGCCGCTGAAGCAGTTGGCCCGCAATCAGCTTGGGACCATCGGCTCCGGGAACCATTATGTGGACCTGTTTGCCGATGAAAAAGACCGCGTCTGGGTCGGGGCACACTTCGGCTCGCGGGGCCTCGGGCACAAAACGGCAACGTTTTTCCTGAACGCGGGCGGGGCCAAAGACGGCATGGATGTGGGCCCGCTGGTGCTGGAAGTCGGCACGCCCCTCGGCGATGACTACCTCGCCTGTATGGCCCTGGCGGGCCGCTATGCCTATGCCGGGCGGGACTGGGTCTGCGGCGAAGTCGCCCGCCTGCTCGGCGCAAACATTCTGGAAGAGGTGCATAACCATCACAACTACGCCTGGCAGGAAACCCACGGCGGGCGGGATTTGTGGGTCGTTCGCAAGGGGGCGACCCCGGCATTCCCCGGCCAGAAAGGCTTTGTCGGCGGCTCGATGGGCGATCAGTCGGTCATTCTCGAAGGGCTTGCCTCGCCCGAAGCCACGGCGGCGCTGCATTCCACCGTCCACGGCGCGGGCCGCGTGATGAGCCGGACGCAGGCGCGGGGCAAAATCAACCGCAAGACGGGGCAGGTGATTTCGCCCGGCAGCGTCTCGCGGGCAATGATGCAGGAGTGGCTGCGCGAGAAAAACGTGGAGCTGCGCGGCGCGGGCACGGACGAATCGCCGCACTGCTACAAGCGCCTGCCGGACGTTCTCGGCTACCATGCCGCCTCCGTCCGCATCCTGCACACGCTGACGCCGCTGGGCGTAGCGATGGCGGGCGAGAACGAACACGACCCGTTCAAAGACTGAATTGGCCGAACGCCCGGCACAAAACGTGCCGGGCGGTTTTGCTCCCATTGCATAATTGGTGAATGCTTGCTCTTTGTAAGGCACGGGCAAGCTGTGGGCGCTAAACAACTTATAAGCTACGTTCATTCTTAAATGTTGTATAGTACTATATGCCATCAACAACCCCAGAACAAAATCGGCAGTATCAAAAAACTTGGTACCGGAATAATAAGAATAAACACTTGCTCCAAGTTGCGGCAAGAAAAAGAACTATTATCAACTGGTTAAAATCATATAAAGCCGGATTATGCTGTTCCATCTGCGACGAAAACCATCCAGCCTGCATTGACTTTCATCACAAAAACGCAGGAGATAAAAAATTTGACATTGCTACAGCAGTTTCGAGCGGAAGTCAAAGCATAGCAAAGATACAATCGGAAATTGAAAAGTGCGATGTTCTTTGTTCAAATTGTCACAGAAAACTACACTGGGAAGAACGCCGTTTGGCAAGCATCTGTTCTTGCCGGATTGAAACCCCGACGCGAGTAGACAAACCAGTAGACAAATCGCAGGTTGACACTGCTGGCGATTATGGAGTATAATAAGCAGGCCAGAAACAATTGGCAATCTCGGGGTGTAGCTCAGCTTGGCTAGAGTGTCCGCTTTGGGAGCGGAATGCCGCAGGTTCAAATCCTGTCACCCCGATTATAATTTGAAGATCACAATTGAAGACAACCAGGGACGCATAATTTATGCGTCCCTTCTTTTATGTTACGGCATCTAGGCAAGGAGACTGATGGCAGTGAAAGCAAAGTGCATGGTCTGTCACGAGACGTTTGACGTCGAACGGGATCGGGGGCAGGTGATCGAGATTGACGCGCAGGGGCACTATATCTGCCACCGGGACTGGCCGGGGTTCACGGCGGGCGTGGACTTGCAGAAGAAAGTGCAGGAGGCTGAGGAAGGCGTGCAGCGCGAAGGCAACGAAGCCAAACGTGCCGAAGCCCGCGCCCAGCTTGCCGAGTTTAACCAGTCGCCGCGTGATATTGTTGCCCGGCTCGATGAGTATGTCATCGGGCAGGAGCGGGCCAAGCGCGATGTCGCGGTCGGCCTCTACGACCACCACCGCATCCATCAGGGCGATTTAGCGCACAAAGACGCCGGGACGACAGCGGATGTAGAGCTGGAAAAGGCCAACATCATGCTGGTTGGGCCGTCCGGCAGCGGCAAAACGCTTCTGGCGAAGACGCTCGCCCGCTCCCTCGGTGTCCCGTTCGCGTCCGCCGATGCCACAAGCCTGTCGCCGACGGGCTACACGGGAAACGATGTAGAAAGCATTCTGACGGCTGCGTATATTGACGCCGGGGAAGATTTGGAATGGGCAGGCAAGTCGGTCATCTTTATTGACGAAATTGATAAAATCGCCCGCAAGTCTCAGTCTAACCCGAG
This sequence comes from Capsulimonadaceae bacterium, assembly GCA_965277455.1. GTDB lineage: Bacteria > Armatimonadota > Armatimonadia > Armatimonadales > Capsulimonadaceae > JANXMY01. The sequence continues at coordinate 569,721 of OZ255823.1, forward strand.
TATCACCCGCGATGTGTCCGGCGAGTCGGTGCAGCACGCACTTTTGAAATTGGTAGAAGGCACGATGGCACAGCTTCCGCTCGGAGCTTCGGGCCGTAAGCACCCGGACGCCCCGCCGGAGTATATCGACACCAGCAAGATTTTGTTTATCGGCGGCGGGGCCTTCGAGGGCTTCCCGGAGATTGTCGCCAAAAAGATGAAGCGGCAGACCGAGCGGACGATGGGCCTGCGGGCCAATCCGTCGGCCATCTCCGGCGATCCGCAGCGTGACTACGAGATACTCGCTGAGGCTCCCGCCGAGGTCTTGATTGAAAGTTTGATTGAATACGGCTTCGTGCCGGAGTTCGCCGGGCGCTTCCCGATTATCGTTCCGCTCGCGCCGCTGACCAGAGACCAGATGCGGCTCGCGCTGACCGAGCCGAAGAACTCGGTCATCAAGCAGCAGATTGAGCTGTTCCGGCGCGACGGCATTGATTTGACGTTCACCGAGGCGGCACTCGATGCCATTGTGGACAAGGCCACGAACATGAAAACCGGCGTCCGCGCCCTGCGCTCGCTCGTCAAAAGCATGACCGGACAGGCCCGCTATGATTTGGCCGGTGACCCGACCGTCACCGAAGTGACGGTAGACGCGGACTCTTTGGACCACCCGGAAAAGTATCAGTTCAGCCGCCGCCCGGCCCTCGACCAGGCGGTGTAGACCCCCCGCCCCCAATAATGGGGGAGCCAGAAAGTAGGGGCAGGGCTTGCCCCTGCCCTCTTTATCCGATCTGTACTTATCCGGTCTGTATTTATCCGGTCTGTATTTGTCCGGTTCCCCCATTATTGGGGGCTAGGGGGTCCCTAACAACTCCCTAGCCACTGCCACATCGTCCGGCTTGTCGACATCCGTGCCGATTTCGGCAAACTCCGAGCGGATGGCCGATACCCGGCAGCCGCCGCCGATCAGCCGCCCGACACTCCCGACCAGCCCCGACACGGGCAGGAGGTTGGGGGACAAAAACTGCGCTCCCAGAAACCGGGCCAGCAGGCCCCATCCCAGCAGTCGCCCCACCTGAAACGGGCTTTTGCGGGCGGCGTAAGCCTGCGTGATCGTCTCCTGCTGAGCAATCAAAAAGCGGGGATTAACCAGAAACAAATTGCCCAGGGTCATCTTGCCCTCACGCATTTTAATCGCCGTGCGCCTCATCTGCGGGTACTTCGCGTAGCATAACTCGACGGGAACATAGGAAAAGCACAAATCGGCCCCCGACGCCGACGCCTGCCGCACGAAGTCCTCCACCGAGGCGGGCGTCAGAAACGGGATGTCCGACGTGCTGACCAGCACCCTCTCGTCCCCGCCGCCGCCTGCCTGCGCCGCCGTCAGTCCCGCCATTAAATTGTCCAGCATCGTCTCGCCGCCGGTGACGCTTGCGTAGTCCCCGGACGGCGGCACAGGGCCGACCACGAACACGCGGCCTAAAGATGCCCCCACTAGCGCCGCAACGACGCAGCCCAGCATTGTCGTCCCGCCCAGCGGTGTCAGTGCCCGGTTCTCCACCCCCGTTGCCGCCCGCATCTCCGGCCCGTTCTTTCCGCCCGCCAGCACGACGGCATTGATACTCAACTCTTAATTCTCCTCTCTTAATTCTCCTCCTGCGTTCGTGTCACCCACACTTTGCCGATGCCGTGCGCCTGCGCCCGAGCCGCCAGCCGCTCGGCGGCGGCTTCACTCCCCGCCCGGCAGAACAGCGCCGCGCCGCTGCCGCAGAGCAGCGGCCTGAAACTTTCGCCGGTTTCCTCTGTCCAACTTAATACAGAATAAGCGCGGGCGACTTCCGGGTAGGCGGGCAAAATTACGCGCTCAAAGTCGTTGGCAAACGTATCGCTTCCCGTCAGCCAGCGTTCGGTTGCCCTGCCGGTCTCGCGGGTCGTGTCGGCATCCAGAGCCGCGTAAGCTCGTGCCGTGGAGACGCCGACGGGGGGCTTGACGACAACGACAGCAAACGGCGGGGCAGGAGGCAGCAGCGTAATCTGCTCGCCGATGCCCTCGACCAGCGCCGTGCCGCCATCCAGAAAAAACGGTACATCCGCGCCGAGAGTGGTGGCAATCTCCGTGAGCCGCCGCAGGGACAGGGGAATGTCCAGCAGGGAAGCCGCCGCCAGAAGCGCCGCCGCCGCATCGCTGCTGCCGCCGCCCATCCCGGCCTGCGCGGGGATGCGCTTCTCTAATAGAATGTGCAGGCCGCTTTGGTCTGCCGTCAGCGCGGCCCGTGCGGCAGCGCTTTTTTGCAGGCGGACAGCGGCTTGAAACACCAGATTGGAGGCATCGGCAGGGACGCCGCCGGCCTCGTCGCCGGTCACTTCCAGCACGACGCCGGGATGCTCCGGGGTGCGGGTCACGATCAGCGTGTCATGCAGGGCCAATGTCTGCATCACCGAGCGGATGTCGTGGTAGCCGTCCGGGCGGCGCGGGCCGACATCCAGCGTTAAATTGATTTTGGCGTGCGCGTTGCGGGTAACAAAAGTCATGGAAGTTTGTTGGAAGCAGAAATGTTAGAAGCGGAAAGAGTTTCGGTCAATGCGGCGGCAAAATCGGTGGCCGTGGCCGTGCGGAAATGCGGCAGGAGAACCAGCGCATCGCCGAGGCGCTTGGCCCCGTATTTATCGTCAAACGTCAGCGCCTGCCCGATAAAATAGCGCATTCCGACTTCATCCTTGCGGGCCAGCCAGACTTTGCTCGGACCGACTTTCTTGTAGAGAGCCAGCGCAGGCGTAATCAGAAGCCGCGTGAAGTTCGGCGCTCCGCTGAAGTCGCCCCAGGCGTACTCCACTTTTTGGGGGCCGTCGGTGCCTTGCATGAACCAGCGGACGATGAGCCGCTCGCCCAGATAGCCATTGGCCCAGTATTCCGGGGCCGTGTAGCCGCCCACGGCGGGCAGGGCGAGGTGCGAGTATTCATGGACAATCTCGCGTATCCACTCAATCGACGAGCGCGGCGTGTCCACCGTATACAGGTACAGATTGGAGCGCCACTGCTCGCCGCCGTTCTGCCCGCCCGCGCAGAGCCAGACATCGAAGGGGGCCGCGCCGTTGACCGCCTCGTGCCCGGTGTTTGCGACCAGCGTGCGATGCGCCAGCGACAGCAGGCGGGCCACGCGCACGGCAAGCGCCTGATTGGCCTCGCCGTTATAATGCACCGCGCAGAACTCTGTGAGTGTCTTGTCCGTCGGAGATTTCTCCTGCGGCAGATAGAGATACACGACTTTGGAAAACTTCCACTGATGCTGCGGCTCTTCGGCGTGTGTCGGCAGGTACGCATGGGGAACAATGAGCGTTCCCAAATCGTAAGATAACGCGGTGCTGTCTACTGGCAGCGCATCCAGCCATTCGGGGTTCACTGCGGCGGGCAGACCGGCGCTGACCTCGGCTTCCAGCCGCCCCGTCGCCTGCTCCGAGTTCGGCGCGGCCCGGTGCGCGGCCACCAGATCGCCCAGCGGCGTGTCGGCCAGGGCGGGGCGTATCAAGCAAAGCACTAGCAAAACGTACACGTACAAACGAGCCATACCGCCATTATAACACACCCGCGCCGTATTTTGGAAATTGAACTATGAACATGAAACTTGCCGCCGCCCTGTTCGGCTTTTCCCTCTGCCTCAGCGTGCCCGCCCTCGCTGCTGTCCCGCCGCTGTCCCCGCGTGACCAGAAGCAGTCCGACGACGAGGTCAAGCAGGGAGCCGCCGCCTCTGCGGAGGTCAACAAGCAGGAAAAGCTCGTCACTGACCCGGCGGTCCTGCTGCGCGTCAATACTATCGGCCAGAAGCTTGCCGCTGTCGCAAACTCCGACCAGATTCCTGCCCAGTTCGGCAACAACAAAGTGTATCCGTTTCAGTGGCACTTCTTCGTGATTGAAGACAAAGACGTCAATGCGTTCTCGCTTCCCGGCGGCTATGTGTATATTAACTCGGGCCTGCTGAAAATGGTCCGCTCCGACGACGAGCTGGCCGGGGTGCTCGGCCACGAAATCACGCACTCCGAACACCACCATTTGCAGGCTCTCTCGCATGAGCAGAGCAAAATGACCACCGAAATGATGGGCATTCTGCTGGCCGCGATTGTCGCCCATGTCAATTCCCGCGACATGGCAAATATCGCCGCCGGGACGCAGTATACGCAGATGGGCATTCTGAACACCCGCTACAGCCAGGCCGCCGAGCGGGACGCCGACCACGGAGGCACGATTTTTATGCAGAAAGCGGGCTATAACCCGGTGGGGATGCTGACATTCATGCAGCTTTTGCAGCAGATTGGAGATCGCGGCCCCAAAGTGGAGCTTGGCATTTTGCAGGACCACCCGCTGACGCCGGAGCGTGTTGCTGCCATCACGGCGGAGCTGAAAGAACTGAACGTTGACGTCACGACGCAGGCCGTCCGCGAGGCCACCGGAGCGCCCCGCGCCACCGTGCATCAGGCAGTCGGCGGCGGCGAGGAAATCGAATACGCTGGAAAAAGCCTGCCCGCGCTGTCCGACCCCGACGATGTCCGCGCCAAAGCCGCGATTACCCAGTTCAACACACTTCTGGACACAGGTTTGTCCCTGTATCAAATCAGCAATAACGGCCCGCAGGTGCTTGTCTCGGACCGCCCGATCATCACCATGACCGCCGCCGATGCTGCTCTGCACCCCGGCGCGACCCCGGATACGCTGGCCCGCCTCGCGGCGGATGCCCTGCGTGGCGGCCTGTATTCGCAGAGCTTTCGCCCCAGCAACGTGGCGAGCCAACTGCCCGAATAACTACTCGCAAGTTTATTTTCGCCAAACGCTTGACAAGCGAGCGAGCACGGGGTAAGATGTCCCGCAACCCGAGAGAACGATTTACTTTTAGAAAGGAACAGCCCGCATGGTTTATCTAACGCCCAAAATTGATGCAACGCCCCGTGATACCCGTTTCCAGCCCTCCGGCCAGAAACCGACCTGCCCGGCTGCTTCCGATGACGGAGTGCCCTCGTAACCCTCGCCTAATTTTGATGGCGCGTGTAACCACCGAGACGCCCCCCGCTCAGGCAGACAGCCTGTACGGGGGCGTTTTTTTGTTTTTCTCATTTTTATCTCACTGAGGAGACCCAAACCGTGACACACGAGCCAACAGAATATGAATCAACAGAATACGAGGCCGCAGAGCATCTTTCACCCCCGCTGTGCCTGGTGCATTACTTTTCGGAGCACGGCCCTGACCCGCCGCCCCCCAGCCCAAAACTTCTGGGCCGTGTCGCCGGGCGAGACGGCAACCTGATCTTTTTAGAGTTCGCCGCCGCCCCGAAGCCAAAGCCGCGCCGCCGGGACCCCCGCAAGCTCTGGGACACACTGGTTCTGCTGCTAGTCGTGAGTAGCTTGATTGCCTCTGCAATAGCCTTTCGCTAGGAACTCCACTGCCCTGCTCTTGGCCCTCCCCTAACAGGGGAGGGAGCAGATACGAAGTAATGCCGAAGGCATAGGAACGAGCGGGAGGGGTATCTTGAAAGAGACGCAGGACCGTCGGTGCGGAGGCTGTCTTACTCTTGTGTCCCCTCTGGCTCCAATCCGATGCCCGCGCAGGCGGGGAATTGCCCTTTTAAAGCATGGGGGTTCAGCCCCGTGATACGGCCTATACAAAAACTAAATAGCGAAAATTGCGAAAACGAAGTTCGGGCCGAAGCGTCTGGGTTATCTTGCAAAAATACCCCCAGCGTATGCCCTTGCCCGAACTTTTTAGGAAGAGCGTAGCTCAATCAGTAGAGCGCCTGAAGCCGCAAGGCTTCACCCACTTCCAGCCCTTTGCCTGGTTTCCGGGCCGATTGGCGATGGTTACCTCTTAAGTAGGAGGTTGCAGGTGCAAGTCCTGCCGCTCTTCATCATGCTTCTTTAGCAAACTTGGCACGACTTGTGATAGGATAAGAGAGAACGTGACGCAGATGGGCCGCTTTTGCCCGTCCGGCACTTGCCCGAGTTTCGGGCCGCAGGGAGACAGCAGACATGACGTATTTGAAGACAATTTATAACGCAAAGGAGACGCCGCAGACGGAGCCTATTCCCGGCACCGCGCAGGTCAAAAACAGCGCGGGCGGGTATTCGTTTGCCGTCAGCGACTGGACGCGGCTGGCAAGATTTCTCGTGCTGGGGTCCGAGGGCGGCTCCTACTACGCCGCCGAGCGGACGCTGTCGCTGGAAAATGCCGAGGCGGTGCGCCGCTGCCTCGCGCTCGACGGGGCGCGGGTTGTCCGCGAAATCGTGGCCGTCTCGGAAGCGGGACGGGCACCTAAAAACGACCCCGCGCTGTTTGCGCTGGCCGTCGCGGCCTCGTTTGGCGATGACGACACCCGGCGCCGGGCGCTGGCAGCGCTCCCCGCCGTGGCCCGGACGGGGACTCACCTGTTCCACTTCGCGCAGTTCGTGGACGGAATGCGCGGCTGGGGCCGGGGGCTGCGGCAGGCGGTGGGGAACTGGTACGCGGGAATGCCCGCTGGCAAGCTGGCCTATCAGGCCATCAAGTACGGACAGCGCGACGGCTGGAGTCACCGGGACCTGCTGCGGCTGTCGCACCCGAAGCCCGAAGATGAGACCCGGCGCGGCCTGTACTACTGGCTCACGCAGGGCTGGCCGGGGGTGGGGGAGCATCCGCACCCGGACCCTGTCCTGCGGCTGCTCTGGGCGGCGGAGCGGGCGAAAGCAGCGGGCACGGCGGGGGAAGTCGCCGGGCTGATCCGCGAATACCGCCTGCCCCGCGAAGCCGTTCCGACCGCGTGGCTGTCTGACCCGGAAGTCTGGGCCGCCCTGCTGGAAGAGATGCCGATGACGGCCCTCCTCCGCACTCTGGCGACCCTGACCCGTGTGGGCCTGCTGTCGGCAGGAAGCGAGACGACCCGAAAAGTAATCACTCAAATCACCGACGCTGACCGGCTGAAACGGGCGCGGATACACCCCATCGCCGTGCTGTCCGCCCTGAAAACCTACGCGCAGGGCCACGGCGAGCGCAGCGCAAACATCTGGTCGCCGGTCGCCTCGGTGGTTGATGCCCTGGACGCCGCGTTTTATGCGTCGTTCGGCAGCCTCACGCCCACCGGCAAGCGCTGGCTGCTGGCGCTCGACGTGTCCGGGTCAATGGAAATGGGGCAAATCGCCGGTGTCCCCGGCCTGACCCCGCGTGTGGCAAGCGCCGCGATGGCGCTCATCACGGCGGCCACCGAGGCAAGCTATCAGGCCGTCGCCTTCACGTCCGGCACGGGCGGCTACGGCGGGATGTACGGCGGCGAGGCCGTTCTCACTCCGCTTGCGCTCTCGCCCCGGCAGCGGCTCGATGACGTCGTGAAAACCGTCAGCGGCCTGCCCTTCGGCGGCACCGACTGCGCCCTGCCGATGCTCTGGGCCTTGAAAAACCGCGTCGAAGCCGACGTCTTCGTGGTCTACACCGACTCCGAAACCTGGGCCGGGACCACTCATCCGGTGCAGGCGCTGCGTCAGTACCGGGCCGCGATGGGCATTCCCGCAAAGCTCATCGTCTGCGGCATGGTCTCGAACGGCTTCACCCTCGCCGACCCCGACGACTCGGGCATGATGGACGCCGTCGGCTTCGACACAGCCACACCAACCGTCATGAGCGACTTCGCCGCCGCCTGACAGCCTGCCCTTTGGCTCTTTCCTAACTTCCGGCCCCCTCTCCTTAACGAAGGAGAGGGTTGGGGTGAGGTTTTCCTGCCTTGACTATTTTCCTAAATTGTGGTATTTTCTTAATTAAGAAAACAGCCTCTTTTAAGAAAATGTTAACAGAACAAGAAGCGATCAAATATATTGCCGATGGGAAATTATTATTCTCTCCGCTTACAATAACCCTAAAAAGCGTATCAGCACCGCCCCAACGCTATAAAGCTGATATGCTGCTGGAAGTCGGCTGGGAAAACAAGACCTACGATTTTGGGGTGGAATATAAGTCAAGGTCAACCCCAAAAGAGTTCCGACTGGCAATTGACCAAGTGGTACGAGCAAGCAGTGCATCAGGGCTGTCGCCTTTGATTCTCATGCCTTTTCTTAAAGAACAGCAGTTACTCGAATTAGCGGAGCGTAAAATTAGCGGCTTGGATTTCAGCGGTAATGGCGTGGTTGTTGTGCCAGATCAGCTTTTAGTCTTTCGCAGCGGCTCACCCAATCAGTTTCCTGCCTCGGAGACTATTCAAAATGTATATCGCCGAAACAGCGCCATCGTGCCACGCGCCCTATTAGCCTGCCCTGTCTTTGAGACTGTCAACAGTGTTGAGGCATTTATTCTGCTTCGCGGAGGCCACATTCCAAGCATTTCTCTTTCCACCGTGTCTAAAGTTCTAAAAGTGCTGGAAGAAGATTTAATCATCAGCCGTGAGAATGCCCAAATTCGCCTGATTCAGCCTGAGAAGCTGCTGGACAAACTTGTTGGCAATTATACGCGCCCTGTCGTGCGACGGTTTCTTGTCGGTAAATCTCCGCAAGATACGACGACTTTAGCAGGGGTACTCGCGCAAAACTCGACGAGGTTTCAGGTTTGGCTGGTCGGGACCGGTGTTGGCTCTGTCACACAGTACGCCGCGATGACACGAGAAAACTTTTTGTCTGTCTATTGCACCGATCAATACCGTTTGCTGACCGGGATAGAGTTCAAGGAAACAAACCGATTTCCAAACTTGGAAGTGATTGAGACACCAGACAAGACGGTTTATTTCGACTCACGCACAGCGAATGGCTTTGAATGGGCTTCTCCAGTACAGACCTATCTTGAACTGATGGCAGGCGATCAGCGCGACCGGGACACGGCAACTCAAGTCAAAGCACTTATTCTTGCCGACGTGAAAAGGCAGTTAATGTGAACAACCCTTTTGACCTTCTCCAATCCAATCTGCTTGATTTACTTTATGAGCTGGAAGGCTCAGGCATACGAATTACCATCGGTGGGGGCTACGGATTGTACTTGAAGCGCCAGCAGATTGAGATGTCAAATGCTGCCACGCTGCTTTCGTTTATTCCCCCCGCACGTTCCACAAATGACCTTGACGTGTTTCTGCAAACAGAGGTCATTGCTGATTTTGAGAGTGCTAAACTTGTCTCTGAGGCTTTGCAAAGATTGGAATGCACTGTAGTAGAAGCAAGCAGAAACTTTCAGTTTGTTCGAAGCACTCAGCACAATGGGCAGCTTAATCAGATCAAATTTGACTTGCTGACAAAGATGCCAGTTAGCCAACTTGACCAGCAAATAGAAGTCAAAGGCATCCGTGTCAAGAACAAGAAAAATGGTGGTATACACGTTCACCTGACGAAAGAAGCCGTTGCCATTGACGACACCCCAACAGCCATCCAAATCATAGGGACGCGGACCACTGGGGAAGAATATGCCGCTAACATCTACATTCCCCAGATTTATTCGTACCTGATAATGAAGCTATTCGCGTTTCGGGATTATGAGACAAGGAAGAAAAACTTGGAACAAGCGCGAAAGCACGCGCTTGATCTTTACAGCATTGTAGCTATGACAACGGCAGAAGAATTGGCGACAGCAGAGCAGCTAAGTCAGAAATACAGACAAACGCCGGAAGCTCAGGAAGCGGGGCAGATTGTCGATGAGTTTTTCTCGCAGAACATAGATTTCGGAATACTCCGTTTGCGCGAAAGCCAGGCTTCCATTCCTGACAGCGATGAAGCTGAGTTCAAATTCCTGCTTTCTGACCTATTTCCTTACGTCCGGTAACTCGCCGCCAGGGACCCGGCGATGGCGTGCCAGCCGTCGGCCAGTATGAACACCAGCACTTTGGCGGGCAGGGAAATGACGGTGGGGGGAAGCATCATCATCCCCATGCTCATCAAGAGCGACGACACCACCAGATCAATAATAATAAACGGGATATAGATAATGAAGCCGAAGATGAAGCCTGTCTTCAGCTCCGAGATCACAAACGCCGGGATCACCACCTGCATCGGCACGGCGTCAGCAGGGTGGGCGGGATCAGTAATTTTGGGCAGCGGTGTGTGGCTCATCTGCAAAAACAGGTTCAGGTCGTCTCTGTAAGTCTGCGCCACCATAAAGCGGCGCAAAGGCGTTTCGCCGCGAGCCACCGCCGTGTTGAAGTCCATCTTGTTGCTCAGATACGGCTGCACGGCATCGGTGTTCATCTGCGTAAATGTCGGGGACATCACGAAGAACGTCAAGAAGAGGGACAGCCCCAGAAGCACCTGCGTCGGCGGAATGTTCTGCGTTCCGAGCGCCGAGCGCAGAAACGATAGTACAATCACGATGCGCGTGAACGCCGTCGTCATAATCAGCAGCGCCGGAGCCAGCGTCAGCACCGTCAGCAGCAGCAGCACTTGCAGGGTGTTTGCAACCTGCTGCGGGTTCTTGGCAGGCGCGGAGCCGGGAATAGTCGGCAGGGCAAACCCCGTCTGCGCGTGCGCGTGCGGCGCGGCGAGAAGAAGCAGACTAATCAGCAGGAGCAGCCGGAGGCGAGGGGAAGTCATAGGGGATTACTCTTTTTGCCGATCCAACAGCGAGCGCAGGCGAGCATTGGCGGCGGACAGGGCCGAGCCGGTGTCAATGGTGTCCCCGGCGGCGGCGTTAGCGCGGGTCAGATACGCCTCAAACGCCTGCGTCTCGTCTTCTTCGTCGAACGGGCCGTCCCGCCACTCGGTCAATGTCTGCACCGACTGCGGCGTCGCGCCCAGAAGCAGCGTCCGCCCGCGCACCGTCACGAGATGCAGCATCACACCGCCGGGGAGCGTCTGCGAAGCGTCCACGACCAGCGGGGAAGCGGTCCCGGCGGCAGACCGAGCAGGGGCGGTCAGCCCGGCGAAATTGATCCGGGCGGGCTTGCCGTTCGTGCCCGGCTGCACCAGCCCGAAGCGTTTCATGGCATAAATAACGCCGCCGATACCGACCAGCACCAGCACCAGCGCCTCCACCGCCCGCCCCGCCTGTGCGGCAGGGTTCGGCGCATCCGCCCCCGTTCCCAGCGGGGCGCTTTCGCGTCCGCCGTAGTCGGGAATCACTGCCGGCGGAGCGGCACACACCGGGGCGGCTATCAGAAGCAGGCCCCACAAAATCAGATTAAGCCGCCAGCGCATGACGGTCCTTTTCTCCGCTCTTGCGGTCGGCGGCAGTGATAATTTCGGTGACGCGCACCCCGAAGTTGTCATCAATCACAATCACCTCGCCCCGCGCTACCAGCATTCCATTGGCGAACAGGTCCACAGGCTCTCCGGCCACTTTATCCAGCTCGATAATCGCGCCTGGCGACAGGTCCAGAATGTCCCGGATGAGCAGCCGCGTTCGGCCAAGCTCCACGGTGACTTCCAGCGGGATGTCCCGGACGCGGCCCAGGCCACTTGCGCCCTCGGCGGTGCTGAAACTCGGCGTGGGTGGGTCAAAGCGCGGCAGGTCTACCAGCCCGGAGCCGCCGCCGAAGGCTTCCGGGGCCTCGGGCGGCATCTCCACCTCGGGCACCTCCGGTAACTCGTCTTCGACAGGCGGCTGAGCCTGCGCGGCGGCAATCAGCGCGTCCAGATCGGCCTGCGACAGCATTCCTTCTTCTTCGTCAGCCATCAGTCAATACTCCTATTCGAAATGTGTAATTAACTCTGTGGGGGCGGCAACCACCTGCTCCACCTGAACGGCCAGCTTGCGGCCCCGCAGGCCCGTCCGGCCCCGGAACTTGACCTGCTCGCCGACCACCAAATCCACCGCTCCCAGACGCGCTTTCGGCGCGACCTCCCCCTCGGGCGGCGGGCAGACCGACATCGGAAGTACCTGCCCGACTTCCAGAGACACCAGATCGGCTACCGTCAGCGATGAAACACCCAGCCGCGCAATACAGGCCACCCGCGTCGTATGCAGGCGGCGGGCCAGCTCCCCGCCATGCGAAACCGTGTTCTTCTTGCGGTCACTCGTCAGCCACCGCTGCGTGCTGAGCTTGCCCAAAATCGGCTTCAGCAGGAGATAGGGCACACACAGGCTCATCGCCCCTGAAAACTCCCCGATGCGTATCTCAAATAAAATCAGCACCACCGTGTCATTGCCCGGTACGATCTGCACAAACTGCGGGCTAGTCTCCATCGACACCAGATCAAAATCTACGGCTAAAACCGCCTCCCAGGCCGCCTTCAAATCAGCCAGCGCCATGTCGACGATGTGTCCGCTGAGTGTCTTCTCGATGTCGGTTAAGTCGCGCACCACTTTTCCTGCCGCGCCTTTGCCGCCGAGCAGCCGGTCCAGCATGGAAAACAAAATGCCGAAGTCGATCTCAAAAATAGACTGCCCGGACAGCGCTTCCACGTTCAAGATGTTCAGCAGGGAGGCGCTGACCGTCTTCAAATACTCGTCGTAGGGAACCTGCTCCACCGAAACCAGCTCCACCTCCACCTGCGTTCGCAGGTGACTGGCAAGCGAGGTCAGAAAAAAGTTGGCAAAGCTCTCGTGCAGCATTTGCAGCGACCGCAGGTGGTCTTTGGAGAGCTTGTCGGGGCGTCGAAAGTCGTAGACTTCATAGCTGGGCGGCACGGCAGCCCGGTGCTGCGCGGTGTCCAGTGCGCGGGAGGCTTCCGCCCGCCGCCGCTTGTGGAGCGGCAGAAAGACGCGCCCGTCCACCGCCCGCGTCTGCGGCGCGGTAGCGGCAACGGCATCCAGTGTGGCCCGCCGCTCTTCCGTCGCCGGACTTGGCGCAGGCGGCTCGTCCGCGCCAGTCATAGAGGCCAGCAGTGATTCAATTTCGCTTTGGGAGAGAACATCAGCCAATGGGGGATACCTACTAAACAAATACGCCAAACAAAAATAAGCAACGTCAGACGCTTGCGCGTCCGAGGTTGCTTATTCCACAAGTCCCCAGCAATGTTCACAGGTTTCTTTGAGAGGGCGGCACGACGGGGCCGAGGGGTTCAAAACCCCTCGCTAGGGAAGGCGTCCTGCGGACGAAGGAAATACAGAAGGGCCTGTCGCCAAAGGCATTTTCTTTCACCCAGAGGGTGCTTAACCTAGCGAGGGGTTTTGAACCCCTCGTTCTTTGTCCTCGCCTTCGCTACTGCGTGACAAAGTTCGTGAAATACACGCCCTGCACGTCGTCCTCGCCCAGCCCTTCGTTGACACTCTTCTTGATGTCTGCTTTCAGCTTATCGCGGCCCTTCGTGGTCGCAATGTCGTCGCGGGATTTGGAAGACAGCGAGGTCAGCACGGCGTCCCGGATGAGCGGGGCGTCTTCTTTCAGCGACTCCGGCGTCTTTCCTTTGGCTTTGTCCAGCTCCAAACCGACGGTAACTTTCAGAAAGTGGTCGCTGCCGGGGTCCGCCAGATTGACCAGAAACTCATCCAGCGTCAGCACCGGGCCTTTTTCCACCTTCTTTTTTTCAGCCCCAGGCTTCGTCTTTGCGCTGACCGAATGCACTATGAAAAACGCCCCGCCTAACACGGCGATGGCAAACACGGCCATAATGATCATCATCGGGGGCTTCTTCTTGCCGCCCGCTTCTTTTTTGTCTTCGGTCTTTTCAGCCATACTTCACCTCTACACTTGTGCGCCCGCCGTTTGCAGGCGCACTTTGAGTATCGGCAAAAAACACGGCAAACTTTACGGGAACACAATACGAAGATGTTTTGTTAAGAACATTGACAACGACGCACTCAAGAGATATAATAAGCGTCAGTAGACTTTAACACAGAAAATCAGCACACTCAGGAGCATATACTTTGGGAAAAACAGTAGGAATTGACCTCGGAACCACAAACTCGGTGGTTGCCATTCTCGAAGGCGGCGAGCCAACCGTCATCGCAAACGCCGAAGGCGCACGCACCACCCCCAGCATCGTCGGCTTTACCAAAACCGGCGAGCGCCTCGTGGGCAATGCTGCCAAGCGGCAGGCGGTTGTCAACCCCGACCGCACCATCATCTCTATCAAGCGCAAGATGGGCACGAACGACAAAGTCAGCGTCGATGGAACCAACTACTCGCCGGAGCAGATTTCGGCCATGATCTTGCAGAAGCTCAAAGCCGATGCCGAAGCCTATTTAGGCGAAAAAGTCGACAAGGCCGTCATCACCGTCCCGGCGTACTTCAACGACGCCCAGCGGCAGGCCACCAAGACGGCGGGCACTGTGGCGGGCCTCGAAGTTCTGCGTATTATCAATGAGCCGACGGCGGCGGCGCTGGCTTACGGGCTGGACAAAAAGAAGGACGAGCGCATTCTGGTCTACGACCTCGGCGGCGGCACATTCGACGTGTCGGTGCTTGAAATCGGCGGCGGCACGGTGGAAGTGCTGGCGACGGCGGGGGACACCCGCCTCGGCGGCGACGACTTCGACGAGAAGATTGTCAGCTATGTGGCCGATGAGTTCAAGCGCGAGCAGGGCATCGACCTTCGCAAAGACAAACAGGCCATGCAGCGGCTTCGCGAGGCGTCTGAAAAGGCAAAGATCGAGCTGTCCAATGTCGTGCAGACCAACATCAACCTGCCGTTCATCACCGCCGACGCCGAAGGGCCGAAGCACCTGGATGTCAGCCTGTCCCGCGCCAAGTTCGAGGAGCTGACCCGCGACCTCGTGGACCGGACGCAGGAGCCGCTGAAGCGGGCGCTGGCCGATGCCAAGATTGAGGCCAAAGACCTCGACGAGATCATTCTGGTCGGCGGCTCTACCCGCATCCCTGCCGTGCAGGAGCTGGTCAAGCGCCTCGGCGGCGGCAAAGAGCCGAACCGCAGCGTCAACCCGGATGAAGTCGTCGCCGTCGGCGCGGCCATTCAGGCGGGCGTTCTGGGCGGCGAAGTCAAGGACATCATTCTGCTGGACGTGACGCCGCTCTCGCTGGGCATCCAGACTTTGGGCGATATGTTCACCAAGCTGGTGGACCGCAACACGACCATTCCGTACCGCAAGTCCGAGACCTTCTCGACGGCGGCGGACGGCCAGACGGCGGTCGACGTGGTCGTCTATCAGGGCGAGCGCCAGCTTGCCTCGCAGAACAAGCTTCTGGGCCGCTTCCAGTTGACGGGCATCCCACCCGCCGGGCGCGGCGTCCCGCAGGTGGAAGTCACGTTTGACATCGACGCCAACGGCATCGTCAATGTCTCTGCCAAAGACCGGGCGACGAACAAAGAGCAGCGCATCACCATCTCGGGGGCGGGCGCACTGGACAAGAGCGATGTGGAGCGCATGATCCGCGAAGCCGAGCAGCACGCCACCGAAGACGCCGCCATCCGAGACAAGGCCGAAGTCCGCAATCAGGCCGACCAGGCGGTTTACCAGACCGAGCGGCTGATTAAAGACCTCGGCGAGAAGCTGCCCGCCGACCAGCGGACCGAAGTAGAGACCGAAATTGCCAACGTCAAGAGTGCTTTGGAAACCGACGACACCGGCCAGATCAAGTCCGCTACCGAGACGCTGACCCAGGCCTCGTACAAGCTTTCGGAGATGATGTACCAGCAGGCGGGCGGCGGAGCCAGCGCTCCCGGCTCCGAAGCAGGCTATACCGATCAGCCTCACGAGGATACGCCCAAGCCCGCCGACGAAGACGTCATCGACGCCGACTTCAAGAGCGAGTAATCACACCGCCCCGGCACAACATCTGTGCCGGGGCAAACCAACTAAAACCCTAACCAACGGAGGAAAACAACAATGGCAAACATCGTTCGTTTCGATCCCTTCGAGGACATGGCCCGCTTGCAGCGCGAAGTCAACCGCCTGTTTGAAGACGGCTCACGCAGCGCCTCCGAACTGACCACTGCCCGGACCTGGGCACCCGCCGTGGACATCTTTGAGGACCGTCAGGAAATCATTGTCCGTGCTGAGCTGCCCGGCATGAAGCAGGAAGACATCGACATCGAGCTGACTGGCGACACCCTGACTTTGAAAGGCGAGCGCCGCTTTGACGAGACGCACCGCAAGGACAACTATGTCCGCGTCGAGCGTGCCTACGGCCATTTTCAGCGGTCGTTTACCATCAGCGTCCCCGTGCTGGCCGACGCCGTGAAAGCCACCTACAAAGACGGCCTGCTCGAAGTCCACCTGCCCAAATCCGAGGAAACCCGGCCCAAAAAAGTGGTCGTGACCGCCGAATAAGACAAGCGCAAAAACGCGGCCCCGGACACTGTCCGGGGCCGTGTCTTTGTTGACATTTGCTAACTGACTTTACCGCTCGGTCAGGGGCGTGAAGTCAACGCCGGGGCTGTAAGCGGAATCGGTGCCAACGACGACGCCGTTCTGCTCGTCGCGGTAGTAGTGACTGCTGCCGCTCTGGGCATTCGTCGTCCCGCCAGAGCCGTCGGAAACATCGGTGCGGTCGCCCATGTAGTTGACAAATCCGCGCTGCCGCTCGTTATCAGCGCTCACATGGCCCCAGTACGCACCCATGCTGGCGTCACGCGCGGCATCGCTGCTGCGGGTGATTTGCTCGGACCTCTGCTGGCTCCGGGCGATTGCCTCCCCAGCCGTTTGCTCCATATTATGCCTCATCTGCTCGCCCGACGCGGCTCCTTCTTGGGAGAGGCGGTTCACCCAGGCAGGGTCTTCGTGGTAGCTTCGCTGAAGCCGGGCAAAGACCGCCATGACAATCTGCTGGCGGCGAACCTTATCGGCACCGTCGTTGCAGGTTAAGACCATCACGGTGGGAACCCAAGTGGTCGTGTTTGCCATCATACCCCGCGAGGTCATGCGCTGGGTCGTTCCGATCACGACCCCAGAAATCTGTTTGTGGGTGAGCTTGCTCAAACCAGAAAATTCGGTCACCCCGACACTGACTTCCACCTCGGCGCTTCTTCCGAACATCTGCTGCGCTGCAAGAGTGCGCTGATGAGAAACGTCTGGCAGAGGATGATCCGCCCCGATGGTTAAGTTCTCCATTCCCTGCTTGCCTAGATTTTCTAAGTACCAGTGGTTGAACTCGGACGCAAGCATGTAGTGGGAACAGCCGTTCATGCCGTCACGGGTGCCCAGCATTTCGTTGGGCGTCACTAGTGTGCTGGGGAGACGCGGATCGCCCATCACAACCTGCATGTCTTTGGCCGGTGATGTCACCCAGTAACCAATCCGCAGATCGGTCGGCCCAGTATGAAACACTCCGCCTTCCGTGGCCCAGCCTTTCGGGACATCCACCCGGAAGCCGTGTTCGTGCGGGTCAGTCCACGGGACAAAGTGCAGTCCGCGCACTGCCGCCTCTGCCTGAGCCGCCGTAAGCAGGGCTGCGCCATTGGCCGGACCGGTGCTTGCCACCGGGACTGTGAACCGCAGCGACTTGACGATACGGGTCAGCACAGGCTGCTCCGCCGCAAAGCTGCTGCCAGGCGCGGCCAGCACAAACAGCATCCCTTTCCCATTGACAATGGAGCAAAGGACACGTCCCCTCCCCATCCCGCTCCCATACGACAAAGAAGCCGCGACTGCGTCGCCTTTGGATGGCTGAGGCGCGACATCGCTGACATGGGCGTTCGGGAAGAGCGCCGCTTGGCTCGCCACCAACTGGCTCAAGTGTGCTTCCGCAGAGTCGCTGGGCAGCGCCGTAAACACTTCCGTCAGCATCACCTCGCGGCGTGCTGGGTCTTGGACCGCAATCGAATGGCTATCCGCTCGGACAGTCCATCCGGCTGGCCGCTGAACTGTAAAGCCTAAGTGCGAGTCTTTATACGTCTGCCATCCACTGCTGCCTTTGGCCGGGGTAGACTGCACGCTCTGCACCCCGCCGACAAAAGCCATCCCCCCGGCAAGCGCGGCGAGGGTCAATCCCGCCGCCGTCTTCTTTTTGCTCTGCATTTGAGACCTCTCTTTGTTCTGCATTCCTGCAAAACACGCTCCAACTGCCTCATTATAGCGTTACTCCGTTAAACTAGCGTTAAATAAATACCAAAAATTTCCCCCACCATGAGCGGCCTTCGGCTGTTTCAGGAGAGGTCTGCTGCTGATTCAACTGCTTTATCTGCGCTTCCAAAGCCGCAACGTGTTCTTCCAAACTGGGTATTGCTAAAACACACCTCCTAAGCGGCTACACCAGCCCCGCCGCCACGGTGTTCAACCACAGACGGCGATGACGCAGGAACCGGCTGCCGTCTTCGGCCTCGTTGATGACCCGATTGGTCAAAAGCGCCAGCGACACGTCAAACGCCGGGTCAATCAGCAGGGCCGTTCCCGTGAAGCCCGAATGCCCGAAGGCCCGGTCTGAAAACAAATCTCCCGAGGGCAGGTAGTCGTTGCCCGCGCAGAACCAGCCCCAAGACTGCGCTCCGATGGCCGCCGGTATCTGACTGACCGCCATCCGTGCCGCCGTCGCCCGCGACACCACCTGCCCGCCGCCCGTGCGAATGGCCTCCGCAAACGCCAGCACGTCACGCGCCGTCCCGAACAGCCCGGCGTGTCCCGCAACGCCGCCCAAGTCGCGGGCGCGAGGGTCATGCACCGTGCCGGGCGCGTCAGCACTTGTCGGCGCGATGTTCTCGCCCACCGGGCAGAACCCCAGCGTCGTCCGCTCCAGCGGCCCGGCGACGCCCTCGGCAAAGCAGATGTCCAGCGGCCTGCCCGCGATCCGCGCCACACTCTCGCCCAGGAGAATATAGCCCGCATCCGAGTATGTGTATCCCGCCCCCGGAGGCCGCAAGGCGAGCGTGCTCAGAACGTGCCGCAGCAGTTCTTTCCGGTCCGCCCTTTCGCCGCCCTGGGGCCAGCGCGGGACCGGCGGCAGGCCCGCCGTGTGCGTCAGCAGATGCCGCACTTCCACGCCGCTGAGGTGGGGCAGGGGACCAAACTCCTCTTCAAAGAACTCCCCGACCCTCTGCCGTAGATGTACCCGCCCGTCTTCCATGAGCTGCAGCAGGCACGCTGCCCCCGCCAGCGGCTTGGTCAGCGATGCCAGATCAAACCGCGTGTCCTCGCGGGCCGCGCCGAACGCCCGGACACCTACGATTTGTCCGCCCCGCGCCAGCGCATAAGCAGCGTGGGTATACAGCCCTGCCGAAACGCCCTCGGCCAATAGCGCATCGGCACGCGCCAGTTGCTTTTTGGAAATTGCACACGGAATGGTCATACGGCGTAGTTCGGGAACGCCGCCGGGTTCTCCTGCCGCCGCTCACAGCCTGGGCTGCTGGTAAAACTCCGCGTTGAGGCGGATGAAGTGGCTCCACTGGACGGGCACCTCATCGTCCACGAAGATGGCATCGACCGGGCACTCCGTCTCGCAGAGGCCGCAGTCGATGCAGGCTTGCGGGTCAATAAAAAGCTGATCGTAGATCACTCCCCCGTCCTCCAAGACGCCGGGATGAATACAGTCCACCGGGCAGACAGGTACACAAGATTGGTCCTTGCAGCCAAGACAGGGTTGCGTGATGACTAGTGCCATAATAAAGTTGTCCTTTCGCTCGTATCAGCGGCAGGATACCAGCTCGGCACGGGGTAAAACAATGACTTTAATCACGGAGAACAAATCAGATGCAACCCGAAGAGGCACTGCGGCAGGTGCTGTTTTTGAAGACGGCAAGCCAGGAAGCAATCTTGCAGCTTTTGGCAGCGGGGCAGATGCGGCCTCTCGGCAAAGGCGAACATCTCTTTAGAGAGCTGGAACGCTGCTTGGGGCTGTTTGTCGTGCTGACAGGGGCTGTGAAAGTCTACAAGCTGGACAGCCGAGGGCGGGAGCTGACCCTCAGCCTCGAAGGTCCAGGGGCAAGCGTCGCGGAGCTTCCGCTGTTCGACGGCGGCAACTATCCCTACAGCGCCGAAGCCGCTCAGGCTAATACGTCGGTGTGGTTCGTGCCGCGTGACCAGTTTCGTGCGGTGATGCACGCCTTCCCGGAAATCACCGAACGTGCTTTATTGGCGCTGGGTATTCGTCTCAGGCAGATGGTGCAGATTGCGGAGGCGCAGAGCCTGTTCACGGTGCGGGCGAGGCTTGCCGCGTATCTGCTGGAAGTGATGGCGGGGCAGAGGGAGTTTCGGCTGGAAGACACTAATGAGACTATCAGCAGTCATCTGGGCACAGTCCGCGAAGTTGTCTCGCGCACATTGCGGACACTCAAAGAAGCCAAAGTGATTGAATTGCGGGGCCGGTTAGTCACACTTCTGGATGAAGCCGAACTGCGGCGTATCGCTGGGGGAGATTAGTATCCCCGCCGGATGCCCCAGACCATGCCGCCGAGCAGCAGCAGACTGAGCAAAGACATCCACAACGCGCCAGGCGCGAAGTAGGAGCAGGCAATCAAAGCAAGACCGGCCACAAGCGCAGGCGCGGAGCCTTGCTTTTTGCCGTACACGAGGCAGCCTGTGCCGAGGGACCCCCAGAACAGCGACGCCAGCAGGAAATCAGTGGCAAACATAAAGGGATTGTCGGCAGGTAGCCGGGAAGACAGAAGGGCCGCGTTAGCGGCCCGCAAAGAACCGCTCGCGGACCAGCACGCCGACTTTTTCTGGGCCGCTTGTTCGGGCACGCTTGTTGTAGACATCAAAGTCGTTCGCTTCGATCTTGTCCAAAATGCGCGAATACAGCACGCGGGCCAGCTTAACCGGCAGGCGGCAGGAGTCCGGCAACAGGGAGATGCCAGCATCCGCACAGGCGTAAAACTCGCGGGCACGGGCGACCTCGAACTGCATTAGCGCCACAAATTCGTCGTTGATAGTTTGAGAGGCCAGCATTGCCTCGGTGTAACCGAACCGTTCCATGTCTTCCTGTGGCAGGTAAATCCGGCCCCGCGTGGTCCAGTCTTCCCCGATGTCGCGCCAGAAATTCGTGAGCTGCATGGCAAGCCCCAGGTCGTGTGCCGGTCCAAGCGCAGCAGGCTCGGTCGCCCCGAGCAGGTGGCACATCATCAAGCCTACGACGCTTGCGCTGCCATAGGTGTAGGTTTTCAGATCTTCAAACGTCTCGTAGCGCGTGCGCGTCAAATCCATTGCCATCGCGTCTAAAAAGGCCAGCGCGTAATCAGTGGGGAGGGCGTGGCGCTGCGCCATGTCGGCGAACGCATGAAGCACCGGCAGAGATGACCGGCCCGTTTTGAGGGCTTCCAGCGTCGCCTGCCGGTAGCCCGCCAGCAGCAGTGCCGGGTCCGAGCCGGGCGGCGGGTTATCCACAATCTCATCGGGATAGCGCACGAAGCCGTAGAGCGCATGGACCGACCGGCGCACTTCCGGGGGGAAAAAGAGCGTGCTGAAATAGTACGTCTTGCCGTGGTGCGCGTTCAGCCGCTTGCTTTCGGCATAGGCGGCGTCGAGGTCAACTTCCGGCGTAAACGAAACTGCGGTAGACATGAAAAAGCTTTCTAGGCGGCGTCCGCCAGGATGCGCTCGGTCACGAGCTTCGCGCCGAGGCAGACCAGCGGCACGCCCGTTCCAGGCACAGTGCTGGCACCCACAAAGTAGAGGCCGTCGATGTCGGCGGACTTATTGGAGGGCCGGAAATAGCCCACCTGCAAAATGCCGTGTGACAGCCCGAACGCCGCGCCGTACTTCAGATTATACTGGTCCCGCCACTCACGGGGCGTCACGACCTCCTCCACGACAATATGCTTTCGCAGGTCGGTCAGCCCGCGTGCTTCCAGAGCATCGTAGATTTTGTCCTTGAACTTCGCCACCTGCCCGTCGTCCCACTGCATCTGATCGGTCAAATGGGGAATAGGAACCAGCACGAACAAATTGTCCCCGCCGGGGGGGGCCACTGACGGGTCGGTGCGGCCCGGCGCGTTGACATAGAAGCTGGGGTCACGCGGGGGCACTTTGGCATCAAATATCTCTTCGAAGTTGCGCTTGTAGTCCGACGACAAAAAGAAGTTGTGGTGCTTCACGTCCGGGTAGACTTTGTCGGTCCCCAGATAGAGCATAAAGGCCGACGACGTAAACGCCTGCTTTTTCCACGACTCTTCGGCAAACTTCGCGGGCCGCTCCGCCAGCAGGTCCGTGTAGGTGTAGGGCAGGTCGACATTCGAGATGACCAAATCCGCCGTTCGCTCGCCGCCGTCGCCCAGGCAAACGCCCCGCGCCTTGCCGTCTTTGACCACAATCTGCGTCACGTTCTGCTCGGTCTCAATCACAACGCCCAGCTTCTTCGCCACCGCCGCCATCGCCGTCGGCAGGGCATAAATGCCGCCTTCCGGGTAATACAGCCCGTCTTCGGCCAGCTCCGTGTACGGCAGCAGCGTGTAGACCGCCGGGGCCTCAAACGGCGAGATGCCCAGATACATGGACTGCATTGAGAACGCCTGCCGCAGCCGGTCGTCCTTGAAGAACTGCGAAACGTGCGTGTACAGCTTATCTAAAGCGTTGAGCTGTCCCAAGAGCTTCAAGTTCGACGCCGTGAAGAAATCGGTGGCCTTGTTGAAGTTCTTTTCCACAAACTGCTTGCGTCCAATCCGGTACTTCTTCCCCGCATCTTCCAGAAAGCGGTAATAGCCCGCCGTGACGCCCGGCTCGATGCGCTCCATCTCCGCGATCATCTTGGTCAAATCCGAAGACATCTCCATCGAGGTCCCATCGCCAAAATGCACCGCATAGTTCGGCTCCATCTTGATGAGCGTCACCCACGAATCAAAATCCTCGCCGCACGCCGCGAACAGCTCCCGGTACACATCCGTCATCAGCAGCAGCGACGGCCCCGTGTCAAACCGGTAGCCGTCCACTTCGAGCGTGTTCGCCCGCCCGCCCACCGTGGCGTTCTTCTCCAAAATCGTCACTTGAAACTTGCCGGAGGCTTGCAGCCGCATCGCCGTCGCCATGCCGCCAATGCCCGCCCCGATAATAATAACCTGCTTGGTCTTGTTTTGGTTCAACCCCGCCCTCAATTCTAATCTGCCGTGAGTATACCCCGAACTAGGCGGGTTCAATAAAACGCCCTAGCACGTTTGCGCCGCAGGCAAGGTACAATACAGGCATAAAGAAGCGCTCCCGCCGCTGCATGGGGCAGATGGATTCGATATACAGAAAAGAGAACAATATGAGCAAGCGGGTTTTAACCATTCATTTGCTAGAAGGAACCACGACGGGGCTGCAAGTCGCTGGGTTGGATAGCTGGATTGGTAGGGTTTTCGTGGCCCCCAAATCCGACCTGCCTTCACTATTAAAGCATGAAGAGATCAAAAATGCTTTAGGGGGAGTGTACGTCCTGGTTGGGGATGATCCCAACCAAATTGAGAAAAACATCATCTATGTAGGGCAGGGCAATGTGGCTAATCGTCTTGTTCTGCACAATCAGGACTCTACCAAAGATTACTGGGACAACAAAACGTTAGCCTTTGTCGCTAAAGATGAAACCTTAAATACAGCCGTTTGCTTGTATTTGGAAAGTCGCCTCATCGATCTTGCGAAGAAATCGAGTTCAACGCCTACTGTAAAGAACGCGACCAGCCCAGCACCGCCGTCGTTGTCTGCGACTGACAGAACAATGGCAGAGAATTTTCTGACGCAAGCCTTAATCTTATTGCCTGCATTGGGTATTGATTGTTTTGTTCAGCCGCCTCCGACTGTCGTCCCCACACTAGGTCTTTCTCCACAATTTACTTTTTCTCGCCAAGATTGTGCTGCTGAGGCTGAATTCATTAACAATCAATTTGTTGTGCTTAAAGGCTCTTTTGCTGACACAAGTGAAACTCCGAGCATCGGAGCTTCTAACCGCAGCTTGCGCTCACAACTGAGAAGCAACAAAAGCCTTGTTGACGATCCAGCATCCGGGAAATGGATTTTCACCAAAAATGTAGCGTTCAACAGCCCCTCAGCGGCGGCAGGTGTTGTTGGTGGCGCTATGATGGCTGGAACCACAGCATGGAAGTTAAAAGGCACACAACAGACCTACGGCGACTGGGATAAAAATAGGGTCAACGCTGCATCTCCTCCAGTTACAGGGCCTTCGCCAACAGCAGGCGCAACCCCTTAAAAACAGTCTCGTAAAGCCCTAAGAACCTCACCCCAGCCCTCTCCTTCCGAAAGGGGAGGGAGCCAGACAGAAGGGCCAAATCTTCGCTCTCTGGTTCCCCCATTATTGGGGGCTAGGGGGTCCTCTCCTCATCCTTCCTTTGAGATAGGTCTCTTTTGCCGAAACGAACTGGTATACTAATAGTATGAGCGAACGGATGATCTCTCCGCAGGTGGGCGACGATGACCGCGATGAGTATTCACTGCGGCCCAAACGGCTGCGTGAGTTTATTGGGCAGCCGAAAATCAAGGAAAGCCTCGGGATATTTTTGCAGGCCGCGCAGGGGCGCGGCGAGGCACTCGACCACGTCCTGCTGCACGGCCCGCCGGGCCTCGGCAAGACGAGCCTGTCGCTGATTATCGCCAATGAGATGGGCGCACCACTGCGGGCGACCTCCGGCCCGGCGATTGAGAAGGCGGGGGATTTGGTGGCGATTCTCACCAATCTGGAAGCGGGCAGCGTGCTGTTTCTGGATGAAATCCACCGGCTCGCACGGCCTGTCGAAGAGATACTCTACTCGGCGATGGAAGACTATCAGGTGGACATCGTTATTGGGAGCGGGCCGTCGGCGCGGACGGTTAAGCTGGATGTGCAGCCGTTTACCCTGGTCGGGGCGACGACGCGGGCGGGCCTGCTGTCATCGCCGCTGCGGGACCGCTTCGGCATTCAGCAGACGTTTGAGTTCTATTCGCCGGAAGACCTGATGGAGATTATCACGCGCTCGGCGGCCATTTTAGAAGTCCGCATCGACACCCACGGCGCGGGGGAGCTGGCCCGGCGCTCACGGGGGACGCCCCGTATCGCCAACCGCCTCTTGAAGCGCGTCCGAGACTTTGCACAGGTGAAGGCCGACGGCCATATCAGCCGCGAAGTCGCCGCCGCCGCGCTGGCGATGCTGGAAGTGGACCCGTCGGGGCTGGACGAGTTTGACCGGCGGCTTTTGCGGATGCTGATTGAGAAGTTCGGCGGCGGCCCGGTCGGTGTGGAGACAATGGCGGCGGCGATGTCCGAGGAGCGCGACACGCTGGAAGATGTCTACGAGCCGTACCTGATGCAGATGGGCTTTTTGCAGCGCACCCCACGCGGGCGGGTCGCCACCCGCCGCGCCTGGGAGCATCTGGGCCTGACCCCGCCCCCCTCTCTGTCCACGCTTCTGCCGGGGCAGGGCACGCTGCTGTAGATGAGACCGGCACTGGAAGTGCCGGTCTATTAGTGAAACGAAAAAGTGTCTACGACACTGAGGACTGGCTAACGTAATCTGTTCTGGAGTCGCGGAGCGACTTTATCCATTTACTAATAGACCGGCACTTCCAGTGCCGGTTCCTCTTACGACGGGCTAGGCGTCGCTTCCGGCCCTTCGCCGATGGCGGCTTCTTCGGCCTCAATCTCGGCCTGGTCGGTGCGCGGCGTTTGCGCGGATGTCTCCTCGGGCGCGGCATCAGCCTGACTGGAAGCCGCCTGCGTGCCCGGCTGCGGGGCGCTGTTGATTGTCGGTGTCTCTGTGTTTTCCATACTCTCCTCTGTACCCCGCCACGGATAAAAGTTATACACGAGGCCGCGCCAGTCCCCGTGCCCCTCGAAGAATGTCAGCACCTCTTTGTCCGTGACGGCCCGACCCAGCTCTTTGCCGAGCAGCGCCCGCGCCACCGAATCGGCGTTGACATGGGCGGGTTTGCCCAGATACAGCATCAGGCACGCCGCCCCGTAAGGCCCGATACCCGGCAGCGACAGCAGCCGCTTCCGCAGGGTGTCCGCCGTCAGGTTCGCTTCGATCTGCCAGCCCTCCAAGTCTAATTTGCCGCTGACGATCTGCGTGGCAATCGCATGGACATAGGCCGCACGATACCCCATCCGCGCTTTGGTGGCAAACTCTTCAAACGGCACGGCGGCAATCTGCGCGGGCGTCGGAAACGCCCGCCCTTCCGTGCCAAAGTGCTGCACCAGCCGCGCCGACATGGCAATCGTCTGTGCCCACGTCGTGTTGACCGTGGCAATCACTTTCAAGGTGTCCTCAAACAGGGTGGGGCAGCGCAGCAGCCGCCCCCGGCGGCACTGTTCCAGATGCGCCAGTGTCGGCTGCGTCCGGCAATAGGCATGAAAACCGTCCAGCGGCACATCAAGCTGAAGCATCCGGCGCACCCGCCGCACTATCTCCGGCTCGTCAGCCTTGCCGCCGCCCGTCACTTCCACGCGCACCACTTCGCCGCCGTCGTCTTGCAGGGTCAGGTCAACGACTTGGCCCGTGTCCAGTACCTCCGGGCGCGAAAGCGTCTGCGCGGCCTCGTCCCAGACAAACGGAGCCAGCCGCCGCCAGCCATGCGCGGACAGGGTTTCCAGAAACGAGAAATCGGGCGGGGTAGCAATGCGAATAGTCATAGTGAGAGTATAGCCCAAAGAACCTCGGAGGCCCCCCTGCCCCCAATAATGGGGGAGCCAGAGCAGGACAGGAAAGGCCAAATTCTAACTCTCTGGCCCCCCAGAATTGGGGCGGGGGGGCTTCTGACGCGGCTCGCCCGCCCGCAGGGTCAGCGCGAACGCCACTACTGCGAATGCCGCCGACAGAATAAACAGCGTGTGATAGCCCGCCGGACCATCGGCCAGCAGGCCGCCCGCCAGCGGGGCAAAGGCGCGGGGCAGGGCGGTGACGGCGTTGTAGACTGCCGTGTACAGCGGGATTTCGCAGGCGTCCCCGGCGTATTCCAGCACAATGTTGTTGCCCGCGATGCCCTGCCCCGCCGTCGCCAGCGCCAGCAGGGCGAACACGCCGTAAAAGACAACCTTGTTCGGCGCGGCCAGCGCCACCCCCGCCGCCAGTGCCGCGCAAAGGCACGCGGCCAGCAGGACCACCCGGTTCCCCCGCCTGTCGCTCCACGCCCCCACGCCGAGGCCGCCGAACGAGCCGACCAGCACCAGCAGCGCCGTGTATCCCGCCACCGCTTCGCTTCCCGCCCCCAGCCGCGCCCGCGCATCCAGCACATAAAACGGCACGGCCAGCGACGACAGCGTCAGCGCAATCTGCCCGTACAGAAACCGCCGGAATTGCGTCTGTGTCCGCCACACCCGGACGCTGTCCCGCCCGTAATGCCCCGTGTGCGGGTCGTCCGCCTCTCGAGGCGTCCCCGGCGGCTCGCGCACCAGCCCCAGCGGGAAAAAGCTGACCAGCATGATCCCCGCCCCGAGCAGAAAGCCGTGCGCGTAGCCATTGGGAAAGCCCCCGCCCGGCCCCGACAGCAGCCGCTCCATCACCGGGGCCAGCCCAAAACTCAGCAGACCCGCGATGCCGCCCGCATACCCGAACATCCGCCCGCGCCACGCCGGAGGAATGCACTTGCCGACCACAATCCAGTAGGCAGGCTGGTTCAGCCCCATCGCCCCGGCATGGATCGTAATCGCTCCAAACAGGGCCGCAATCAGCCAGATCGGGTGCGTCCTTGCCCAGAGCAGCGTCAATGGAAACAGTGACAACAAGGCCAGCCGCTCCACCAAAGCAATCCAGAAAAGGTACCCCCGCGCCCGGCGCAAATGGCTGACATACCCCGCCACAAACAGTCCCGGCAGGAAGACCAGCAGGTTATACAGCGCGGGCAGCGCCCCGATGAGCGCATTACTCGCGCCCAGATGCTGCAAAAAGGCGGGTAGAATAGTGGCCTGCGAGAACAGCGCCGCCCCCAGCGGCCACCCGACCGAGTCGGTCAGGCAGCAGGCGAAATTGAACCGCTTGTCGGCGCGAGTGGGCGCATCCTCGGGCACAGGGGGAGAAGCGTTCGGAGAAGTATTGAGCGAAGTCACGGCGCACAGAGTTCGGTGTCAGGCGGTGGTTTTCCTGCTAAGATGTGACTGGCACTGGAAGTGCCAGCCTACTTGTAAACGAAAAAAGTGTCTCCGACACTGAAGACTGGTTAACGTTTGCTGGTCCGTAGTCCCGTAGGGACTTTTTCCGTTTACTAATAGACCGGCACTTTCAGTGCCGGGACTCTTATTCTTAATTCTTATGACTAAAACCGCCTTTGTCACCGGAGCCACCGGCTTCCTCGGCCTGAACCTCGTCCAGCAGCTTGTGGAAGACGGCTGGCACGTCACCGCCCTGCACCGGGCGTCGTCCAACCTAGCCTACCTGCGGCGTTTCCCCGTCACGCTGGCCGTCGGCACGGTGGAAGACCCCGCTTCGCTTCAGGCCGCGATGCCCGCCAGCGTAGACGCCGTGTTTCATGTCGCGGGCGATGTCAGCTTCTGGCGCGGGCATAATCGGCGGCAGGAGCGAACCAATGTATACGGCACATTCTGCGTTTTGGACGCCGCCATCATCGCACGGGCGAAAAAGTTTGTCCACACATCCAGCATCGCCGCCTACGGCCTGCCGCACGGCCCGTTTGATGAAACCGCACCGCTGGCGGGTCTCGGCTCCTGGATTGGCTATTTGAACAGCAAGGCGCGGGCCGAACAAAAAGTGCAGGAAGCCCTTAAATGGGGGCTGGACGCTGTCATTCTGAACCCCGCCAACATCGTTGGCCCGTATGACACCGCCCACTGGGGGCAGCTCTTCGCGCTGATTGCCGAAGACAAGCTGCCCGGCATACCGCCGGGCCGCGCCCCGTTCTGTCACGTCCGCGCCGTCGCCCGCGCCCATATCGCTGCCGTGACTCAGGGCCGGACGGGAGAGAATTATATTCTGGGCGGTCCCCTTGCCACCTACGCCGAAGCCTTCGCCGTCGTCGGCGATTTGCTGGGCCACCCCGTTAACGCAAAGCCTCTCCCCGCGTTCGCGCTGAAACTTGCTGCCTGCCTGTCTGAGCTGAAGGCCCTGCCCACCCGCACCGAGCCGGACCTGACCCGCGAAATGGCCGCGCTGCTGTCCGCCGATATTCGGG
This sequence comes from Capsulimonadaceae bacterium, assembly GCA_965277455.1. Taxonomy (GTDB): domain Bacteria; phylum Armatimonadota; class Armatimonadia; order Armatimonadales; family Capsulimonadaceae; genus JANXMY01. The sequence continues at coordinate 598,469 of OZ255823.1, forward strand.
CCACAAGCGGCAAAGCCGCCCGCGAGCTGGGCTACAAGTCGCCGCCGCTGGAAACCATGTTCCGCGACTGCCACGACTGGCTGCGGGCGGAACGATTGGGACCCCCTAGCCCCCAATAATGGGGGAACCAGACAGTTAGGAAGAGGCCCTTCCTATTCCTAATCCGATTCCCCCATTATTGGGGGCTAGGGGGTCCCCCTTCCGGGGTACAATACCGCCATGACAACAGATTTGAACGAACCACCAAACGACCCGATCCCCGGCGGGGGCGACCTGGCCCGCGATGTGCGGCTGCTGGGCAATGCCCTCGGTGCGGTCCTGCGCGAGCAGGGCGGCGACGAACTGTTTCAGACTGTGGAGCGTGTGCGGGCACTGACCAAAGAGGCCCGCAATCAGCCCGGAGCGGGCGAAGCCGAAAAGGAGCTGAACCGGCTGTTTGAGGGCATGGACTTTGCCACGGCCCTGCCCGTGCTGAAAGCGTTCACCACCTACTTTGGATTGATTAATTTAGCCGAGCAGAAGGAAATCGCCCGCGTCAACCGCCGCCGGGCCGTAGACGCCGGGGAGGCCCCCCGCGCCGAATCCGTCCGCGAGGCGGTCCGCACCCTGAAAGATGGCGGGATGTCGGCGGAAGCCATGCGCGAGCTGGTTCAAAACCTCTCGGTGCAGCTTGTCTTTACTGCCCACCCGACCGAGTCCAAGCGGCGCACCGTGCAGGAAAAGCTGCACCGCCTGTCGGATTGCCTGAGCGTTCTGGAAGCGCCGCTCGTGACCCGCACCGAGCGCGAAAGCGTAGAAGCCGACATCGCCGCCGAGACCGAAATTCTGTGGCAGACCGATGAAGTGCGTCAGCGGCGGCTGTCCGTGCTGGATGAAGCCCGGAACATACTCTTCTACTTCACCGAGACGCTGTTTGCCGTCACCCCACAACTCTATGACGATTTAGCCACGGCACTGGCCGAGTGCTACCCTGGCGAACAGTTTGAAGTCGGCAATGTGCTGGAATACGGCTCCTGGGTGGGCGGGGACCGGGACGGCAACCCGACCATCACGCTGGCCCACACCGCCGAGATTTTACGCCTGCACCGGGACACCGTCCTGTCGCTGTATATCCCCGCCGTCCGCGCCCTCAGCGACCGCCTCAGTCAGTCCCGCCACTATGTCGGCGTGTCGGCAGAGCTGGAAGCCTCACTGGCCTCAGACGCCTCACTTCTGCCCTCCGTCGCCGCTGAAGCCGCCGGGCGCAGCCCGACCGAGCCGTACCGCCGCAAGTGCGAATACATCTGGGAGCGCCTGAACCGCACCCGCACCAATAGCGAAGGCGGCTACGGCGCGGCCTCCGAGTTCGTCGCCGATTTGGAGATGATTGAGAGGTCCCTGAACGAAAACAACGGCCACTTTGCCGCCGCCCGCGTCCTGACCCCGCTGCTCCGGCGGGCGCGTCTGTTCGGGTTCCATCTGGCCCGGCTGGACATCCGCGAGCATAAATCTCGTTATCTGGGGGCGCTCCGCGCCGTCCTGGCCGATACGGGTATTGACTGGGATGCGCTGACCGAAGCCGAACGGGTCACGCTCCTGGAACGCGAAATCGCGGGACGCCGCCCGCTTGTCCCCGCCAAGCCCTCCTACGATGAGGAAACGAATATCACGCTGGGCCTGTTCTGGCTGGTCTCGGACTCAATGGCCCATCTGGGGCCGGAGGCGTTCGGCTCGTTTATCATGTCGATGGCCTCCAACGTTTCGGACGTTCTGGCGATGCTGCTGCTCGCCAAAGAAGCGGGGCTGGCCGACCTGCGGGACGGCGACGGCGGCTGGTCCCGCGTCGATGTCGTGCCGCTCTTTGAGACCATCGAAGATTTGGAGAATGCGCCGACTGTGCTGGACACGCTGCTCTCCAACGCCGTCTACCGCCGCAATGTGACGCACCGGGGCGGGGCGCAGGAGGTTATGGTCGGGTACTCGGACAGCAACAAAGACGGCGGCTATCTCACCGCCAACTGGAAGCTCTATGTCGCGCAGTCCAAGCTGGCCGAAGTCGCGCAGAAACACGGCGTCAAGCTGCGGCTCTTCCACGGACGCGGCGGGGCCATCGGGCGCGGCGGCGGCCCTGCCGGCAAGGCCGTTCTGGCACAGCCCCCCGGCAGCGTTCGTGGGCGTCTCAAAATCACCGAGCAGGGCGAAGTCATCGCCGCCCGGTACTTTGATCAGGAAATCGCGCACCGCAATTTGGAGCAGATGGTTCATGCTGTCCTGCTGGCAAGCGCGGACACCGAAGACGCGCCCGAAATACCCGCCGACTGGGCCGCCGTCATGGACGAAGTCTCGCAGACAGCGTTCACGGCTTACCGCGCCCTCGTCTACGACGACCCCGGCTTCGTGCGCTTCTTCCACGAGGCCACGCCCATCGGCGAGTTTGCCCAGCTTAACATCGGCTCCCGCCCGCCCAAGCGCACCGCCTCGGACCGGATTGAAGACCTGCGGGCCATTCCCTGGGTCTTTTCCTGGATGCAGTCCCGCTACACCCTCCCCGGCTGGTACGGCGTCGGCGCGGCCCTCGGCGCGTATGCCGCCGCGTCTCCGGCCCATCTCGACCGCCTGCGCCGGATGTACGAAGACTGGCCGTTCTTCACGACTCTCCTCGACAACGCCCAGATGTCTCTGGCAAAGGCCGATTTAGACATCGCCGCCCGCTACGCCGCGCTTGTCGAGGACCGCGCCAACGCCGACCGTATTTACGGCACAATCGCGGACGAATATACCCGCACCACCGCCGTGCTGCTCCAAATCACCGGCCAGTCCGCCCTGCTTGACACCGCGCCCGTCCTGCAAAAGTCCATCCGCCTGCGGAACCCCTATGTGGACCCCCTGAGCTTTCTGCAAGTCGAGCTGCTGCGCCGCCTCCGCGCCCTGCCCTCGGCCTCAGACACCGACCCGAACGCCTTGAAAACCCAGCGCCGCGACCTCCGCGCCGCCGTCCTCTTGTCCGTCAACGGCATCGCCGCCGGCATGAAAAACACGGGGTAGGGGGCTGCCGATGTTTGACAACCCCCCGCCCGGCGGTACGTCTTTTGCAGAACCACACAAGGAGAAAACATAATGGCCGACGCCAAAATCTATACCGACACCACGCCCGTACAGACCAACTCAGACACCACCGCGTTGGACGATAAAACCGGCCAGGAAATTGTTGCAGAAATGGACCCTGCCGCCCTTGCCCATGCCCGAGAAGAGCTTGACACCCTCGCGCCCGGCCCCGCCGAGCCGCTGCACTTTGGTCACCGAAGCGTCACCACGCAGCTTGACGAAGATCCCATCTCCGAAACCCTGCCTTTTCGGGAAAGCCTGCCCTAGACACGTTGGCAAACAAAAGGGGCGCGGCAACTGCCGTGCCCCTTTGCTATTTCTGCTCGACATTCAACTGCAATGCAACCTGGCGGAGCTTTTCCACGATTTTCTCTTTGTTATTCGGGTGCAAGTTGATGAACTGAGGGCTAGGGTGGTATGTCTCATACAGCGGTAGCGCAGTTATCAGGCCGCCACGCTTGAATGCAGATTGCGCTTTGCGTCCGACCAGCACCACCGCTTTGAGATGTGGCAGCAGGGCCAGCAGCCGCTCTAAATAGACGCTGCCTGCTTGAATATCTACTGAAGTTGCGGCACGGATGGTCTTTCCATTGCCGAGATACCACGGTACGATATTCCACACGAGCGACTGCTTACGGCTGATACCTGCCTCTTCCAAGTACGCTTTCAGATTGCCCGCTGTCTGGTCCGGGTTGTCCCGTGACACAAAACCACTCTCTTTTGCTCTTGGCCCCGGCGCTTCCAGTACAAACAGCACCTCAGCCTCCGTGCCGCCGTCATCCGGGTCAAAGTCAGGAATGCACTGTTCCGGGGGGCGCTCCTGCCGAAGTTGCTGGACAAACGCCGTTAGCGGCTCCATGTGCATCTCAAACAAAGCCGTGCGTTTAGCGATCACTGAGTGGTACCTTGTATCCCTGAGAGAGTGTCACCGGGCCGAGCAGGCCGGAGGGCTGAAGCGGCGAATCTTGGTTCCAAAGACGCCACGAGGTAAATGTCTGCCGCCCCGTCGGGCTTGCTTTACCGTCGAGGACCCATTGCGGCCAGGTTTTCAGTGTTCCGTCGCCGTTGCGGTCGCTGTCTTCCGGGAGGCTTTGGTCTTCGATCATGCGGTTGACCCACAGGTTGGTGACTTTGACTTGCAGCGTGTTGATGCCGGGCTTGACTGCCTGTGTGAGGTCTACTAGGTAGGGCGGCTTCCACAAGATGCCCAAATCCTTCCCATTGACTGTGACATCGGCAAAGACCTCAACATCGCCGAGGTCCAGCGCATAGGTCCGATCTTCTGTGACCGCGCCAGCAGGCAGTGTGAATGTTGTTTTGTACGTGGCTGTCCCGGAAAAATGGCTGACTTCAGGATTACTGTCCACGCTCCACGAATGGAGAGTGTTCAGTGTCATGACTGGGAGTACGCCATACGTCGGCGGGAACGTCAGCCGCCAGGGGCCAGCCAGCGCACGCGGGGCGGGCAAAGCCGTGATTTGACGGGACAGCGTCTTGCCCGAGGCCAGCCGCACCTGATAGCGCCCGCTTTTCGAGGCGCGGAGCTGCAAGTGGTGATCCGGTGTCACGGTAAGCTGCGCGGCTGGCCCGTCCGTGAACGCTGCTGCCAAGTCCAGTGTGTCCGGGTCCCGCCCTTCAGCATGATATGTGTGGCCGCTGATTGTGTAGTCGATTTTCAGTGTCTTGACAATGCCAAACGCCGGGTAATCCCCGGCAGCCAGAGCCGCCACTTGAAATTCCGTACCGCTGCCGTCAATCAGCGTCTGAAGTTTGGCTCGCACGTCTCGGGTACGGGCGGGATCGCTGAGAACACCATAAGTGGCTCGCTGAACTACGGCCGGGGCATCTGCGGCTGTATCTAGGCGCTCGCCGTTGCGTGTCAGGCTGACCGCGTTCTCCTCAGCGGCCTTTCCAGGACGGAAGACGACAAACACAGACTGCGCTGCTTCCAGCCGCAGAGGGATAGTCACCCTCTTAGCGCCCCGCATATAGTCCGCCACCGGCTCGGTGCGGCCCGTTTCCGGCCACCAGAATTCCGGCGCCTTGCCCTGAACGCGGAAAGTACACACAGCCTGCTTGACAGACTTCGTCTCGTTTGCCACAAAATACAGGTCTGTGCCGTCGGCTGTGCGCCGGTGAAGGAAGTTGAAATGGGCCGCTTTAGGGCTGGCAAAGTCCGGGCCAAGTCCGGCCCCGGACAGAACTTCCAGAGGTGTCCGCCCCCAGAGGACTTGGCCTTTGCCGTAAGTATGGCTTAGAATTGTCTTACCGTCGGTGTCGCCCCAGAGCGCCTGAGCTGTCTTCTGTATCTGGGCGTCACTTGCGGGATAGCCTTCCAGGCTTGGGGAACGCACCGGCGGCGGGCCGACAACCGTCGCGCCGGCCTGGACCAGCGCCGCAATTTTGGCAAGCAGGGCCGGGGTCATAGTTCGGGCCTCGGGAAGGACCAGCACGCGGTAGCTCATGCCGCCCGGCAGCGTCAGCCGGCCATTCTTAACTGTCATCCGCGAAAGGACAACCTCGGCGCTGCAGCTATCGGCGCTGTAGCCCGGCGGGAGGGTCGGCAGATTGAATTCGCGGGGGGACCCTTCGGGGGCAAGGTAGCAGAGGTCGGCGACATAATGCCCTTGACGCAGCAGGGATTGACAGCGGGACAGGTATTCATGCCAGGGTTTGGACTGCTCCCACCACGTCTCGGTGCGCTCATAATGCAGTCCCCACGGCCCCATCGAAAGGCCCGGCTTGACACTCGAAAATGGCTGCATGGCATAGCGATGAATCACAAAGCGGTTGATTCCGTGAGCAAACGCCCAGTCTCCCAGCGTTTTTACCGACGCCGGCGTCAGCAGCCACTTCTCATTGCTGTCTGCCGTAAACGCTTCTGCGCCGATAATGTTTCGCCCATAGGTATGGCCCGCCGAGGCCATTAAAGGCACGGTGTTGGACGAGCTGTACATGGGCGACGACCAGAATTCGGCCATCGGCTCATCGGCCTGCCCGCCGTAGGCCAGATCATTAGTGGGCGAGTAATACGCCTCAATGGAAAGCCGGATACCATGCTGATGTGCCAGATCGCGCATATGAATGGCGTAGTTCGCCACGATCAGCTCGGAGACGGTCTGGCGAATGTCCCACAGGAAACGCTCCGAAACATCCAGACTGCCCACGACCCGCCCGGTCATCACCGGCAGGTAGGGCAGGGGGTCATACCCGCGCAGCCGCTGAAAGTCTGCGCGAAATGTCGGTGTCCAGTTCTGAGACCCTGTTTCCCAGCTATCGATATGTGTAGACACTAAAGATTTGCCAACAAGCGGCGCGTTGTCCGCCACCAATTTCCCCATCAGCCCATTGAACTGGGCTTCGGTCGCCTTCCGGCTCAGTTTGTCGCTTTCCAACCCCAGCCCAGACTGGGGCGCGGGATGGTTGAGAACACCAGTGCTGGTGTGGCCCAGGCGCAGAATGGTCCACTTCCCCGGCGGCACGTCCCAGGTCAGCTTTCCATTTTGATACTTTTCCGTGATGTCGGCAATCCGGGCCGGATCAATCGTCTGTGCCTGCGGAATGGCGGAGGTGTCAGCGGGTGGGGTGGGGCTTTCCTGAATGTTGAATGCCGCTTTGCCCCGAATATCTGGGATACGGTACGTGTCGGCGGCGGGAGTAAGCAGGGCTAGGACTGAGACATCCTGATAATAGCCTGCCACGGTCTCCGGCTGCGTCAGGACCTGCTCGATATGCACTGGCCCCTGCACTGTCGTCTCAGTCCACACCAGCTTCTGCATGGAGAGTTCGGGCGTGATCCACGGCCCGGCACTGCCGCACCAGCCCGCGTCGTTGTTCATATTGACTTCGAGGCCGAGACGGTGTGCCTCGGCGCAGACAAACTGGAACAGTGTGCGCCACTGCGGGCCGCCAAACGCAACCGGGCCAGCGGGGGTCCCTTGATCTACCTCCATAATGAGGACGCCGCCGATGCCCACTCGCTTCATGGCTTCCAGATCGGCTGTGATGCCCTGCCTGGTGATATTGCCATTGGACCAGAACCAGTAGACCCAGGGGCGAGCAGCGGCTGGAGGAGCAGTAAATCTTTGCTGGAGACTATCAGCAGCAGCAGGGCGGCCAAGCAGCAGGGCGGCCCCCAGAATGGTCAGGGCAAATGTGTGTTTTCTTATCATGGTATTAGACAAAATTAGCTGGTGAAGACAGCGGCTGGCCGCTATGGGGGGACATGGGGATTGGGTAGTCTCGTGCTGCTGAGATAAGCAGTGTGGAGGTTCAGAAAAAATCCAAGAGCAATCCAACGTGCTTCCCAAATATAACACTTACCTGTCAATCTGTCAAGCAAAAAAGCAATCTGTTTTTGAGACCATCCGTTACCCTTTCAGTTCATCCATGCGCTGCGCGGTGTACCCTTCCGAGCGCAGGGCAACGATGATGCGCTCCTGATGTGCCCGGTCGCGCACCTCTATCAGCATCTCCACCTCCGTCACGCCGAGGGCAAGATGCGGGTTCAGGCGGTTGTGCAAAATCGTCACGATGTTGCCCCGCTCCCGTGCTACCAGCCCGACCACCACCGCCAGGCCGCCGGGGCGGTCGTCTACGGAGGTCAAAAGCTGCAAGTAGCGGTCCTCGCGCAGCATCTCGCGCTGCGTCAAATCTGCCAGCGCCAGCGCATCAATGTTGCCGCCGCACAAAAGCGCCACCGTTCGGCCTCGCGGCTCTACCTTGCCCGCCATCAGCGCGGCCAGCCCAATCGCCCCGCTTGGCTCGACGACAAGCTTGGCCCGCTCTAGCAGCAGCAGCAGCGCCGAGGCCACTTCGCCGTCCGTGACCGTCACCACGTCATCGGCGTATTTTTCAATATAGGCCCAGGTGCGCGGCGACGGCGACTTGACCGCGATGCCGTCGCAGATCGTTCGCAGCGGCTCTTCACGCGGCAGCAAATGCCCCGCCTGAAAGGACCGCGCCGCGCTGTCCGCGCCAGCGGCCTGCAACCCAATCACGCGCACATCCGGGCGGCTCTCTTTAATCGCCGTCGCCACCCCCGCGAACAGCCCGCCACCGCCTATCGGCACCAGCACCGTGCCCATATCCGGCACGTCTTCCAGCATCTCGAGGCCCAGCGTGCCCTGCCCGGTGATAATCCCGTCGTCGTCATAGGGCGAAATATAGACAGCGTCGGTCTCGGCCACAAAGGCCGCGCACGCCTGCCGGGCTTCGTCGAGCGACTTGCCCGCAAGCACCACCCGCGCCCCGTAGCCTTCCGTCGCTTTAATTTTGGCGATAGACGCCGTTTCGGCCATGTAGATTGTCGCTTCTATCCCTTGCAGACGGGCGGCCAGCGCCACCCCCTGCGCGTGATTGCCTGCGCTCACGGCGGCCACACCCCGCGCCCGCTCCGACGGTGTCAGTTGGGACAGCCGGTGCGTGGCTCCGCGTATCTTGAACGACCCCGTCCGCTGAAAGTTCTCGCACTTCAGCACGATCTCTGCCCCGTCCCCGACCCGCGCCGAGACGCCCGTGCTGCTCATCACCGGCGTATGCCGCGCCACTGCCCGGACGCCCGGCCACGCGGCCCGAATGGTCTGCAAAGTAACTGCCAACTGCTCCTGCTCTTGATGTGCTATGGGGAAACCTCTTTTCTCGATAGTTGGTGTGTGGTAAAACAAAAGTGGTAAAATAAAGGCATACAGGAGAAACCAACTATGACTGCACTTCTTGAAAAAGCGGTTGAAACCGTTCTCGCCCAGGCCGCCCTGCTGCCCGACGCCGAGCAGGACGCCATCGCCCTGAAATTACAGCAAACGCTGACTGAGTGGACACCGGCGCAGCCGCTCCCGCCCGAGGACCAGAAGCCGCGCCCCCGGTTCGGCAGCGCCAAAGGGATGTTCACGCTCTCGCCCGATTTTGATGATCCGATTACCGACTTTGAGGAGTGACATAAATGGATTTGATTCTCGACACGCACACATTCCTCTGGTACACCGGCGGCAAGCCTGAGCTGAGTGACTACGCCCGTAAACTGATTGAAGACGGGGCAAACACAAAATGGGTAAGCATCGCCAGCCCCTGGGAAATCGCAATCAAAGCCAGCACCGCTCGCGGAATTGAGCTTCATGTGCCGTTCGCAGAGCTGTTCCCGAACCAGCTTTTTTCGAACGGCTTTGAGCTGCTGACGATCAGTTGGCCGCATCTGCGTCAGGTCGCTTCTCTGCCGCTGCATCACCGAGACCCCTTTGACCGGCTGATTATCGCGCAGAGTATCACCGAAGCTATGCCCGTCGTGAGCGCCGACAGCGCATTTGATGCCTATGGGGTCTCCCGCCTCTGGCAGACGCCGACCCCATGACGCCCCGCAGCCGTTCCCATTATGCACTTTTGGCCGCGCTCACTATTGCTCTCGGCCTTGCGTCGCGGCACTTTTCGCGCTTTCTGCCAGCGTGGATGGCGAAAAACGCGGGCGACGTGCTGTATGCCGTCATGATCTACTGGCTGCTGGGCTTGTTTCTGCCCCGGCTTTCCCCGCGCCGCCGGGCACTGGGAGCGTTTCTTTTTTGTCTCGGCATTGAGTTTCTGAAATTTGTGCAGGCTCCATGGCTAGTAGCCGCCCGGCACAGCACGGCGGGGCGGCTGGTGCTGGGCGTGGGCTTTCACTGGTTCAATCTGGTCTGCTATGCCCTCGGGACTGCACTGGCCTGGGGAGTGGAGCGGGCGCTGACGCGCCGCAGGATAGATATGCGATAGATACGCGATAGACCCGGCGAAATCCTGCACCAATTCGGGCAAAGCACTTGACAGAAGCAAGCCTGCGTGCTAAGATAATAGTCAAGCACGGAGGCGCCCCCCTACACTGACCGCACCCCACGCTTACCAGACACGTCTATCAACCCGCTTCATCTTGCACGGAGGCTTCCGATGATTGTTCCGCCACGACTGATTCGTGCCGCGCTTGCGTTCCTCCTCTTTGGAACCATCGCCGCCCTTCTTCCCGCTCAGGACAACGCCGCAATGGCTGGAAACGGCTGCGACACCGGCCCCGCCGGAAGCACCGGACAGCTTGCCATTGCCGCCACCTCAAGCATGATCCAGGACTCTTACACGCTGGTTCCCGCAGCAATAACGTACAGAATATACTTTAAGCCCAGTGCAGCCTCGCCTTATGCCACCCTCAATACGGGCGACGCCACAACGAGTTTTGTTCTCAATTCGGGGCAGGTTTACGTCAACACCAAGACTTACTCAGGGGCCAACCCACCCAGCATCGTTGCCGCCACTTTCACAGCGGCGCAGGCCACAGTTTTTGCGAATGGAAAACCGGCCAATGTCGCCGGCAGCATGACAGTCACCACCGCTTACGCCAGCGAAGACACCCAAGGCAACAAAATCCAATACAATGCCACGGCCACTTTCTCTGCGCCCTAGCCGCCGCCTCGTGTTTTCGGGTAAGATAAGCGGCAATGGACAAGCGTTTTTATCTCACCACGCCGATTTACTATGTCAACGGCGTTCCTCATGTCGGCTCCGCCACGACCACACTGCTCTGTGATGCCCTGGCCCGCTTTCACCGCCTGCGCGGCGAAAACGTCTTTTTCCTGACCGGAACCGACGAGCATGGCAGCAAAGTAGCGGAAGCTGCCGCGAAAGCGGGCCTCTCGCCACAAGCACTGGTAGACCGGAACTCGCGCCAATTCGCTGACTGCTGGAAATACCTGCATATTTCTTATGACGACTTCATTCGTACCTCCGAGCCGCGTCACATGGAAGTCGTCGCCGAAGTCTTTCGGCGTCTGCTGGCGAAGGGCGACATCTACGCCTCGCAATACGAAGGCTGGTACTCGGTTGCTGATGAGACCTTCTTACGTGACTCCGAAGTGCGTGACGGGCGCTCCCTTGAAACAGGGGCAGAAGTCAAGCGCATCACTGAGGACAATTACTTCTTTCGGCTTTCGGCTTATCAAGACCGTCTTTTGCAGCATATTGAAGCAAACCCTAACTTTTTGCAGCCTGATACGCGCCGTAACGAAGTGTTAGCTTTTATCAAAGAGGGCCTGCGGGATGTCGCCATCTCACGCACGAACGTAGGCTGGGACATTCCGGTTCCCAATGACCCCGCGCAAAGTATTTACGTCTGGTTCGATGCGGTTATTAACTATCTCTCCGCGACTGGCTGGCCCAATGATGCCGCTTGGGACACGCTCTGGCCTGCCGATCTGCACCTCGTCGGCAAAGAGATTTACACGCGCTTCCACGCAACATTGTGGCCCGCCATGCTGATGGGCCTGGGTTTACCCCTGCCCGGCACGGTGCTGGGCCACGGCTGGTGGCTGATTGGCGGCGAAAAAGGGGCCAAATCCAAAGGCAACATCCCGACCCCGCAGGAAGTCGTGGAGGAACTGGTCGCCCGCAGCGGCGCGGACCCGGAAGTCGCCAAAGATGCCCTGCGCTACTACCTCCTGCGCGACATCTCGTACACCTCCGATGCCGAGTTCTCGATAGACAACTTGATCCAGAACCGCTACAACCCGGAGCTGTGCAACAAGCTGGGCAACCTGCTGAACCGCACGCTGAAAATGCTGGCGCAGTACGCGGAGGGTATCATTCCCGACTGTGCCACGCAAACGCAGGACGGCCCGCTGGCGACGCTGGCCCGCGAAGCCGCCCAGGACGCCGAGCGGGCGATGCTGGCCTTTGACCCCGGCGCGGCCCTCGAAGCCGCCCTGAAATTGGTGGAAGGCGGCAACGGCGACATCGACCGCACCGCGCCGTGGAAGCTCGCCAAAGCGGGCGACACCGCCGGGGTGGGGGAGGCACTGTATGCCGCCCTCGAAGCCACCCGCATCGCCGCCGTTCTCTTGACGCCTCTGCTGCCCCATGTCGCGGACGTCATCCGCGCCCAGCTTGGCCTCGCCGGAAAGCCGCTCGCCGACTGGGCACACGAGACGCAGTGGGGCGGCCTGCCCGCCGGAACCCAGACCGAGGAAGCCCAGCCCATCTTCCCGCGCATTGACACCAAAAAAGAAACCAAGCCCAAGAAAGAACCCAAGCCCGCCATGCCCGAGACCCCGATTGAAGACACGCCTCCCGCGCCTCCGGCCCTCGCCCTGCCGGACGCGCCCGCCGCGCCGAGCTACATCACCATCGACGACTTCGCCAAAATCCAGCTCAAGATCGGCGAAATCAAGACCGCTGACCGCGTCGAAGGGGCCACCAAGCTCTTGAAGCTCACCGTCGACATCGGCGAAGACACCCCGCGCCAGATACTTGCGGGCATCGCCGAATCCTACGCCCCCGAGAGCCTGCCCGGCCTGAAAATCGTCGTCGTCGCCAACCTTGCCCCCCGCAAGATGCGGGGCTTGGAGTCCCAGGGAATGCTCATGGCCGCCACCGACGCCGAAGGCCACGCCATTCTGCTCCACCCCGCCGACCCCGCCGCCGTCCCCCCCGGCTCTCAGGTGCGTTAACCGCTCATTGAGGTCAATGCCATGAAGATACCTGCGGATATGCACAAGTGGCGTCGGAAATTCGTATGGCAAATGGCTGGCTACGTTGTTCTCTTATTCTTCATGTCTGGTGTTCTTGTCTGGCAGAACTGGTTCTACCGCAGCAAAATTATTGCCGACCCAGGCAAGCTATTGGGGGGGGCCATTATCTCGCTTTTGGCTGCCGTGGTCACGTTTTGCATGGCAATTATGTGTATCCGTGTGATTTTTTCGACGCGCCGACATGATGCGAAGATAAGAGAGATGGAAAGAAACCGCCCGCCGCTGACGCTGGAAGGGCTGCGTGAAGAGCTAAGGCCAGAAAAGCAGCAGCAGACACGCGCCGCGATAGTTAATCTTCTACGGTCCTCTTCCCCAAACATGAAGTTGACGCAGCAGGGTGTTTTGGCTGGGATGGATGCTTTTATGGAGAAGTATCAAAAAGACCTGGGTTCAGGCCCCGAAGTTGAGGTTGAGTTGGCCCGGCTAAAGGCATTTACTGAGAGTATTATCAAAGAATTACAAGAAGCATCCCGGTACTGAAAGTGCCAGTTTACTCTTGTTATAGGACAGATGCTATCTATGAAAAGCGCAACTCGCCACGATGACGCCGCGCCAGCAAAACAACTCGCCTTTACACTCGTCGAGGCACTCATCGTGCTCGCCATCATCAGCCTGATTGCGGCGGTTGTCCTTCCCGTGTTCGCCTCCGTGCGAGAACGCGGGCGGCAAAGCGCCTGCCTCAGCAATATGCACCAGATTAGCCTGGCCGTCGCTCAGTATGTCGCTGACGACAACGGCGTATACCCCTCCGGCGGCCCCGCCGACCCGGAGTGGACGTCCCAGGTGTCTCCCTACCTCAAATCTGTGGACGTCTTCCGCTGCCCGAGCGACCCGACGGAACCGCCAAGTAACGTCCCAGGAGGCTTCGTTCAGTCCTACGCGATCAACTCCAATCTCCTGGCTCTGTTCGTCTTCGGTGATCCTGTGGTGCCCGATGCCGCACTACTTTCGTCATCCCGAACCGTTATGCTCTTCGAGGTGTCCAACGCGGTCGACTCCTTCACGCCTGGGGAACTTGGCGGTGCCGCCGGGAATGGTACGACTTCATGCGGCGACGGGCGTGCCGGGCACTTCCCCTGCGGAATCGCGGCAGTGCCGGTCACCATACACGGATGGCCCGAGAGGCAGCCCCTTTACGCCACCGGGAACATCGGCGGGCGCGGATTGAACGGCGACTATGAGAGCACTCCCCGGCACAGTGGCGGGGCCAACTACGTTGCCTGCGACGGGCACGCCAAGTGGCTGAGGCCGGAGGAGGTCTCCTCGGGATACATCGCGGCCTTCCCCTACTGCAGCCAGGGGGGAACCGCCGGACCACCCCCGGAATGCGTTCGCAATCGTGGGTGGCGGTTTACCGCCGCAGGGACGAGCTTTCCAAAATACCAGCTCACATTCAGCACCCGGTAGCTCTGATAGGTATCACAAGACAAAACAGCCCGGCGTCACCGACGCCGGGCTGTTCTTTACTACGCTAATCTACCACTTCTTATACGGCAGAAACTTTCCGCTTAGGGTCAGCTTGACCCGGTCGCCTTTGGGGTCTTCTTCTTTCTCGACGTGCATCGTAAAGTCAATGGCGGACATGATGCCGTCCCCGAACTTCTCCTGCACCACGGCTTTCAGCGGCATTCCAAAGACCTGCATAATCTCGTAGAGGCGGTACACAAATGGGTCCGTCGGCACAACCGGCCCCAGGCCCTTTGTGGGATAGACCGTCAGCGCCTCGGCAAACTCTGCACTTAATCCCAGAGCCGCCGCCAGCTTTGCGGCCTCGTCGGGCGTCGCGGTCGCCTGCCGGTAGAAGATGGCGGCGATACAGATTTCGTCCAGCCCCAGCACGGTCTCTAAATCGGTGAAGCTCAGGCCCTTCGCTTTTTTGGCTTGAAGCAGTGTTTCGGTAAGTGTATCTGTCATCGGTGTCCTCTCAGTAAGCAAATTTTTGTGGTGCGGCTCGAAAAAGGCTTGAGAAGAGTTTGAGGGGCTGAACCCCCTCGCTGGGGGGCGCAGACGCCTTGAACCCGCCTGTGCGGGTAAGGAACAGAATAGCAAAGAAATATGCCCCTGTCTTCAATCATATCCTGACTCTTCACCCGCGCAGGCGGGTTCAAGGCGTCTGCGCCCCCCAGCGAGGGGGTTCAGCCCCTCGAACTCTTCTCTTAGTTCAATGCGCCCATATCATGCTGCAATTTTTTCAGGTGCTTCAATGCGGGCGTGACAATGGCGACAAAATACGATTCGCGCAGCTTGCGCTCCGCCGCCGCGCCGGAGCGGTAGCCCCCCGCGCCTGCGTGCAGCATCGCCGCCTGCGAGGCCCGCAGGGACAGCTCGGAGACGAGAATGCGGCAGGCCACCGCCTCGCGGGTTGCTTCGGGACCCAAAGGCCGGTCGCCGGGGCCAATCTGCGCGGCCAGGGCATAGGTGCGGCAGCGTGCTCCCTGCCAGTCGGCTTCCAGTTCGTCCGGCCCATCGTCCAAATAGCGGTTGACATGGCCGACACGCTCATTGGAACGCCGCATCAGATCAATGCAGCTTGCCACGAGGCCCAGCCCGAAGCCGGTCTGCGTCAGGACAAAGCCGGGGCGAATGGTCGTGATAAACTCGCGGCAGGGGGCGGCCAGAATGTAGTCGTCCGGCACAAACACATCTTTGAAGACGGCATTGTGCGTGGAGCTGCCTTCCAGCGCGATAAAATGTCCGCCGTCGCCGAGTGTCAGACCGGGCGCGGCGGGAGGCGTAATTGCCATCAGGTACTCGCTCTCGCCGCCAGCAATTTGCGCGACAAACGCAAAGCAGCCGTCAGGGACAGCATTGGACACCCAGGGCAGCGCCCCGCTGACCCGGTAGCCGCCGTCCGTGCGCGAGGCCGTGAGCCGGATTTTCTCAATTTCCGCGAAGTGCTTCATCGGGTTGGACATCCCCGTGCCCGCCAGCATCTGCCCACTGGCGATTTTGGGCAGATACGCGGACTTCAGATAGTCGCTGCTGCCGTGCTGAATGTAGTACGCGCAGACGGTCTGACACCAGACGCAAAAGCCGGTGCTCAGACACTCCCGCGAGACTTCTTCCATCAATTCTACGGTCTGCTTGATGCCCCGCCCCGCCCCGCCACACTCGGAGGGAACGCTCTGGGCAAAGCCGCCCGCCGCGCCCATGCGCCGCATAAACGCCTCGGGATAAACACCCTGCCGGTCAATCTCCGCGACCACGGGCCGCAGGTCCTGCGCGATTGTCTCGCGCAGGTCGGTCAGCACTGCCTCAAAGGGAGTGCAGGCAAAATCAGGCATAAAGAAAGGTCCATTCTAACGCTCTTACAGGCGAACGGCAGGCCGGGCGGGGTCGGGAGCGCCTTCTTCAATCGGCAGGGAGAGATCGCGGGACCATTCGTTCCAGGAGGCAAAGTAAATCTTCACGTTCTTGATCCCCGCTTCATTCAGCGCGACGAACGTGTTCGACGCCCGCGCCCCCTTAAAGCAGTAGATATTGACCGGGGAGTCTGCCGTGATGCCGACTTTCGCCGCGATTTCCTTGATTTCCTCTTTGGACTTGAACATGGGCACATCCGAGGCGGGCTTCATCAGCGTATACCACTCAATCAGCACGGCATCGGGGATGCGGCCCTTGCGCGGCGTGTAATCTTTGCCATAGGGGGAGGAGCTTTCGCCGATCCATTCATCCCAGTCGCGCACATCCAGCTTGACGATGTTCGGGTCATCCAGGGATTTGAGCATCGCAGGCGTCGTTACCATCAGCGACTCGTCGGCATTTAGCGGGAACGTCTTCGCTTCGGGCGTGGAGGCTTCAGTAGTCAGCGGCAGGCCCGTATCGGTCCAGGCTTTCAAACCGCCGTGCAGGATAGAAACGTTGGAATAGCCCAGATACTTTAAAAGAAAGTAGCCCCGGCACGACTGCCCGTAGCCATTGTTCATGGCATCTTCATAGAAGACGGCGTGTTCGGGGCCGGACAGGCCCGCCGCGCCCAGCAGTCCGGCAAAGGTCTCCTGCATCGCGGCAATGCCTTCCGGCGTGGACGTCGCAAGGTAGCTGAAAATCTCGCGGATGTTGACCGCGCCGGGAATATGGCCCGCCGCATAGTCTTCGGGGGCGCGGGTGTCAATCGTGACCACCGGGGTCGTCTTCATCAGTTCGGCCAGGTCGCAGGGACCCAGCAGGGTGGTCGGCGTTTCCATGTGTTTTTCTCCGTGTCTTCGGGACGCTGCGCGGCAGTGCGAAGCGAAAACGCATGAGGAAGGTCGCCAGTGACCCTGATCTAAGAAGTGTCTATTCGGCCAGTGTGGCCGTGACTTTGACGTTATTGCGGAGGGTGGAAGCCACCGGGGACCACTTGTTGGCGTTCTGCACGATGTCGTCCAGCACTTCGCGGGAAGCGTTGCCGTCTAGATAGGCTTTGACCCGGATCGCGGTGAAGCCCGCCACTTTGTCTTCGGGAACGTCGCCGAGACCCCAGACGGCGGACACATCAATGTCCCCTTCCATCTCAATCTTGACGCTGCTCAGGACAATTCCGTGATGGCTGGCATTCGCCATATAGCCGACGGCGAGGCAGGCACCCAGGGCGGCGAGCATCGCTTCCGAGGGATTAGGCGCGGTGTTCTCGCCCAGCAGGTGCGGCGGCTCGTCGATAATCGTGGGGGCAAGGTCGCGGATGTAGGTCAGGTTCCGCATCTGGCCTTCAGTAATGGTAGTCGCCTTCAGAGTGATTTTGCCGCCAGCGGGGTTGGCCTTGTTCTTGTCCACAAGGTTGCTGAGGCCCGTGCAGTCAATGGGGCGCAGGGCTTCATTTGGCTTCGGGGCGGTGGACGCGGTGGGTGTTTCCATTTCGAGAGTGGGCATCGGAACCTCCAAGAGAGTGATAAAAGCAGTATACCAGACCTATCGCAAAGTTGTCAACCTACTAGTAGATAGATTTTTTACGGACAAATGCACAAAATTCCGCACCTGCCGGGTAGAATAGCACTATGCCGGACAAAATTACCATGACGCAGCAGATAGTGGACAGCGCCCAGCGGTTTGTGCAGACACGCGGCTACCACGGCTTCAGCTATGCAGACATTGCCGAGGAAGTTGGCATTCGCAAGGCCAGCATTCACTACTACTTCCCGGCCAAAGCAGACCTCGGAGCTGCACTGGTCCGGCGCTACCGTGAGCAAATCCGCCAGAGTGCCGACACCATTATCCAGCAAACCGAAGGGGCCGACGAGCAGCTTCAGCGGTATGCCCAGATTTTCCGCGACCGTCTGCGTGGCGGCCCGGCGGGGGGCGGCGTTTGCCTCTGCGGCGTCCTGGCGGCGGAGTGGCCGAGCCTGCCCGAAAGCGTGCGCGTAGAAGTCAGTGCGTTTTTCGCCGAGAATGAAGCCTGGCTGTCTGGGGTCATGGAAAGGGGCCGTGCAGCTGGCCTCCTGCGGTTTTCGGCCACCGCCCCGGTGCAGGCGGCGGCGTTTTTGGCGGGCCTCGAAGGCGCACTGCTTTCCGCCCGCGCTCATCAGGATGTGACGCTCTACTGCGCGATTGCCCATCAGCTTTTGGGCCAGATGGGTCTGGAAACCCTGGACATCTACCCTTCTCCGGCTCTCCCAGTGTTGGAGGCTAGGGGGCCTCTTCCCATCCCCGCACTACTGCATCGCTGACGCGGGCGACGCGGGCCATCTCGCGCACGTCATGCACCCGCACCATGTCTGCCCCGCCTGCAATGCTCAGGGCCACCGTTGCCGCCGTGCCCTCGCGGCGGTCCTGCGGGTCGTCGGTGCCCAGAATTGTCCCCAGGAAGCGTTTCCGAGAGGCCCCCACAACGAGAGGCAGACCCAAAAATTTCAGCTCCGGCAGGCGGCGCAATAGTTCTAAATTGTGCTGAATGTTCTTGCCGAAGCCAATCCCAGGGTCCAGCCAGATTTGCTCTCGCCGAACGCCCTGCGCTTCGGCATACGCCACCTGACGCTCGAAGAACGCGCACACGTCGGCCACGACGTCGTTATAAATGGGGGTGGGGGGCAGATGGCGCGGCAGGCCGGGCAGGTGCATAATCACCAGAGGCACGCCGCGCTCGGCGGCCAGCCGCGCCATATCCGGGTCCGCTTGCAGGCCGCTGATGTCATTGAGGACCGAGGCCCCGGCGTCTAACGCCGCTCGGGCGACTTCGGCTTTGTAGGTGTCTACGGACAGTGGGATTTGGGGAAGCTCTTCGGCGAGCCGGGCAATGACCGGCAGAATGCGGGCTATTTCTTCGGCAGCAGACAGCGGGCTTTGGTCCCGGAAGGTCGCCGGGCGGGTGCTTTCGCCGCCAATATCCAGCAGATGCGCCCCGTCCCCGGCCATCCGGTGCCCCTGCGCCACGGCGGCCTCGACGGTGTCAAACTGCCCGCCGTCGGAGAACGAGTCGGGGGTGACGTTCAGCACACCCATCACCAGCGTTTCCCGCCCCCGCCGCGCCTGCCAATTTGTGTTCATATAATTGCGCCGGTCAGGACCCCCTAGCCCCCAATAATGGGGGAACTAGAGTGATTTCCGTATTTATCCGATTCCCCCATTATTGGGGGCTAGGGGGTCTTAATTATACAGCCCCAGCCCAGGCCGGGACGGCGGCAAATACTGGTCGGCAGCCCATTCGGGAAATTCGTGGGGAATGATCTGGTTCAAGCGGTCCAGCCCATCCTCGGTCAGGCAAAAGCCGCGCTCGCCCACCGCCTCCGCCGCATCGCGGCGCAGTTTCAGGAGAAACAGGCGGTCTTCGGAGGCCAGCAGCAAAATCTGGCGCGTCTGGTTGTCGTCCAGAAACTCCAATGCTTCCTCGGCATCATTGTACGTCCCGGTCTCCGGGTGTGCCATGTCGAGCACGCGGCCATAGGCATACACCGATGCCCGCAGGTTGCCCTGCTGGTGAAACAGGAGGCCGCGCCGGAAATGGTGCATCGGGTTCAGCGGGTCCAGCCGCACCATCTCGCCCGTCACCTGCAAGGCTTTGTCCAGTCGCCCAAGCTGCAAATAGGACACACTTAAAACGTCCCGCGCAAACAGCGACCGGGGCACGACTTTCAGCAGCAGACGTGCTTCCAGCACCGCTTCCTCGAAGCGTCCCGCCTCGGCTAACGTCTCGGTCAGCGCCTCGCGGGGGTCCCGGTCGGCGGGGCTGAGTTCGGTCGCCCGCCGGAGCGCCTGCACGGCAAGCTCCACCTTGCGGGCCTCGCGGCAGAGCATCCCCAGACGGAAAAACGCGGTCGGGTCCGCAGGCCGCAGATCCGTCACCTCGCGCTGACAGTCAATCGCCTCGCCAATCCGGCCTTCCCCGGCCAGCGTCCGCGCCCGCTCGGTCAGCCGCCGGGCACGCTGCCCGAGCCTGCGCCGGGCGGCGGCATCTGTTTCTATCGAGGCTGAGGAAATTGCTGGCGATTGGGTCATAGTGCGGTGTGTCCTGTCGCTTTCTGTTCCGTTCTTACGTCTTAGCCTACCCGCTTGGCGTTAATTTCAGACAAAGGGGTCTTGAAAACAGGTTACAATACTGGCTCTGCGGCGTAAACATCTGCGCCAAGTGCCGGGGGTATAAAAATATATTAAAACCCCCGGCATCAAGTTCAGCCGCCCTCCGGGCGGAAGAGACCTGTTATTTAGCCTCTGCGGCTTCTCCTTAGCCCGGCAGGGCGTCCGCTTTTTTCTGCCGGGGGTTTTAATATATTTTTATACCCCCGGCACTCGGCGCAGCCAGCAAAATTACAAGACCGGCAAAGCCTGTGCGCCGGGGGGCGTGTCGCGGGTGGGAACGTCGCAGTTCGACAATGCACCGCTCCCGGCGCAGTCCTCGCAGCCGCCTTCGGCGTGGTCTACGCAGCCTTCGACGGTGCTGACGTCTTTGACGCGCACCTCCACAAACTGCTGTGATTCAAGCTGCACCGTGAGCATCTGCTGCACCAGGTTCACTTCTTCGACTTTGGCCCGGCCCATTGGCGTCATCACCACCATGCCCGGCGCAGGCAAATTGGTCTGCCCGCCGCCCTCCTCCAGCTCATACCGCAGGCAGCACATCAGCTTGCCGCACAGGCCGGAGAACTTCGACGGGTTCAGCACCAGATTCTGGTTCTTGACCATCTTCATCGACACCGGCTGAAACTCGCGCAAAAACGTTGAGCAGCACGTAGGCCGCCCGCACGGCCCGATACCGGGGAAAATCCGCGCATGGTCCCGTGCCCCCACCTGATGCATCAAAACGCGGGTATGCAGCACCGACGCGACCTCGCGCACCAGCCCCCGGAAGTCCACGCGCCCCTCGGCGGTAAAGTGAAGCGTCACCTGCGCCCCGTCAAAGGCCCATTCCGCTTCAATCAGCTTCATCGGCAGGCCCAGCGAACCGATTTTCTCTTTGCAGACCCGGAACGCTTCCGCCTGCCGCTTTTCGCCCCGCTCCCGCCGCGACCAGTCGTCGGCAGTCGCCACGCGCAGCACCCGGCGCACCGGCGGCGGCGCGTCGTCACCCGGAACCGCCCGCGCCGGCGTCTTGACGATGCCGAACTCGTGCCCGTTTTCCCCTTCGGCCACCACCGCGTCATCCACCGCCAGCGTCAGCCCGTTCGGGTCACAGGGCACCAACTTACTCAGGGCCTTAAACGATACTCCCACAACAATCGGCATAGCACATCACTTCCGCGCCCTCTGCGTCGGTCTCCTGCGAGCCTGCGGGCGTCTTTGGCCTAGTTTACCCCATAACGCACACGCTTTGATAAAAACGCCGTCCCCGCTGCTCCGGCTCCCTCTCCTTTCGGAAGGAGAGGGTTGGGGTGAGGTTCTTAATCCTTGCACCAGAACCACAGCCGCGCCCACCACGGGCGCATGATTGATTTTAAACACACGCAAATTCGACTAATCAAGTATCTTTTTAAGTGTCGGGTGAATGTTAAAACCAATTTCTGTATGACTAATGAAGGGACTTGCCACTTTTGTATGTTGAAAAAGATACTTAAACAAATCATTCGCTGCTGCTATAGGGTCTTGATAGATTTCCGGCCCAGGATAGCGCCTGACTAGAATGTGTTCGTCTTGTAAAGCTCTATCTCTTTTTCTGTCTCTGACAAAAGAGATTTTGTCTCTATGCCATTGAAAACCATCACACTCGACAGCTAGTTTAAACCCAGCCTTGCCGGGCCTCCACAAAAAAATATCTGCCCGAATGCCTTTTCTGTCTACCTTGACGGAATTCAAACCAGCCTGCATTGCCAAGTGGTACGATCCTTCCACATTTAACCATTCGTAAGAAGTGAATGCACGCCTCAAATGATCATGTGCCTCACTGCTGATTTTTCCATTCTCTGCTTCCAGGGCAAGGTGTTCCATAAGTTCGTTGCCTTCGTAACCTTGTTCTTTATACCATTTAGCAAGCAGGTGGATTTTTGGTATCAGTTCATCTAATTCTTTGATGTATCCCAAAATATCTTGAACGCGAGGGACAATAACCAAAGGCAGAGAGTTTCTTAGAAAACACAGGGCTAGAGTATTCACAAAAATGGTCTCTATAGGCGACTCTGATGCTGAAAAAACTGCTTCTGCGTTTTGATGATAGAGTGTTTCTAGAGTTAGCCTTAAAAACTCTGGATAGTCGAGTTGAGGTGTTTCTTGTAAAATTTCGAACTCTGCAAAGGCAAGCGTCATCTTACACACTTGCTTAAATGTGTCTTTCTCTAAAACTCTTGTGCGCGTCACTTCAAGTATTTCTTTTGGTGATGGTTTCAAGAAGCAACCCCAGCTATTCTAAGAAACTGTGTAGAAAGGCCCCGGACAGCCCCCTAGCCCCCAATAATGGGGGAACCAGATAAGACAAGAAGAAAAGAAGGGCAGGGGGACCCTGCCCCTACTCCTAACTCTCTGACTCCCCTATTATTGGGGGCGGGGGCTATCTGCGCCTGCTGAAATGCTTTTTATACAGTTTCTAAAAAAAATTAGTCTGTACAGGCTTTTATTCGCGGCCTTTTTGGGCTTCAAGATAGTCAAACACTATTCTTGCGTTGCTTGCCAGTTCAAACACCCTGTTTTTAACTGAGTTCAGGTCTGTATCGGGATGATAATACTCTACGGCCTCTAACAACTCTATCCCTATATCATAAAAACCTCCCTGCCGAGCAAGAACTGCAACAAAGCAGTAAAAACGGCCTTCGTCACTTGTGTGATCGCTGTCCCACGTCGCTGGTGAGAGCCATTTCTTCAGCATTACATCTGCTTCATCTGTAAAAAATTTTGCCATTGGGATGTTCCTTACTTAGCGTTTTTTTTGCCAAAATAGAAGACGCGCCCACCACGGACGCGGCGCGGACGGGACCGCCGGAGACTGACGCAGAGGACGCGGGGACAGGGATGCCTCGCGCATCAGCGCTTCCACCCGCGACAGGGACGCCGCTTCGGCGTCGGCGGGCGGGTCCGGGGAGGCCAGCGCAGATTTGGCAAGCTGCGCCGCGCCCGCAAGTTCAGAGGCCGAAAGTTCAGGGTCAAGTTCGTCCAAGATGCTGCGTCTCCTGTGTGGGGGTCACCGCTGCCGAGGGAAGGCGGCCTGTTTCCAGACGCTCCACCGTGTCCAAACGCGCTGCCAGCTCCCGCCGCAGGGACACCACCGCCCGGTGCAGCAAAGACTTCACGGCGGCCTCGGAGCGGCTCATCAGCGGCGCGATCTCCCGCGCCGTCAAGTCGCCCAGGAAGCGGTAGACCAGAACGTCCCCCTGATCCTCTGCCAAAGACGCAATCGCGGAGCGCACGAGCTGCTGCACTTCATGCCGCTCGGCCACGGCGGGGGGCGAGAACTCCGGGTCCGCCGCCTGCGACTCCAGCAGGGCACGGACCCCGGCAATCGTCGGCGCATCCAGCGAGACAACCCCCGAAGGCGGACGCTGCCGGGCACTGTCCACAATCAGGTTCATCGCAATCCGGTGCAGCCAGGGATACAGCGAGGTCGCCCCGTCCTGAAGCCGGAAGCGGGGCAGGGCGGTCAGAGCGCGTACAAACGTCTCCGAGGCAATATCCTCGGCGTCCTGCGCGTGATTGGTCTTCAAATACGCCAGATGGTAAACGCGCCCGTAGTGCCGGGCGTGCAGGGCCGCGAATGCCCGCGCCTCCCCGCACTGCGCCCGCGCCACGAGCGCCGCGTCACCCTCCGCCGTGTCCGGCGGCTCGTCCGGCCACGCGGCAGTCAGCCAGATGCCAAGCATACACGTTACTCCGCCGCCGAACGATTCTCAATACGATCCTCAATTTGCAGCAGCACACCCCGAATATCCCGGTTCGCCGGGTCGATCAGAGGCGTCACCTGCACCCCGCATCGGATCGGCTTGCCCCGGCGGTTCAGGGCATCCACCACAAGCTCCTGACGGGTCTCCGGCTGCAGCAGTGAACTCTGAATGGCCGGAACCAGCACCGCCGTCGGCAGCCCGATGTCCAGAGAGAGCAGGGGACGGCCCCGCGTCTCGTCGGCGCGAAGCCCCCAGAAGTCCTCCGACTTGTCGTTCCAGAACTGCACCTTCATCTCGGCATCCAGCACGATGACCCCGCCGCGCAGGCTCGCCAGGATAGACCGCAGGAACAAGTTAACCTGGTCTAAATCTATCGAGCGCAGCCGCAGCTCTTCGTTGATCGTTTGCAGCTCTTCGTTCGTGGATTGCAGCTCCTCGTTCGTAGTCTCCAGTTCTTCGTTGGTGGACTGAAGCTCCTCGTTGGTCGTCTCTAGTTCTTCAACGGTCGACTGAAGCTCTTCGTTGGTCGTCTCCAGTTCTTCATTGGTGGACTGAAGCTCTTCGTAAGCGGTTTCCAGCTCCCGGCTTGCCGCCTGCAATTCGTCCGACAACTGCCGGATGCGGGTGACGTCCGTGAACGAAACGCCTACTCCCAGCACCGCGCCGCCGTCCAGAAGCGGCGTGACCAGCGTGTCCAGAGACAGCACCTCGCCCGGCAGCGGCGCATACGCCACCCCCTGCGCCGCGATAGGCCGCCGCTCCGTGTAGGCGCGGTCGATGCACGAGCGCAGCTCCACGGGCCGGTACGAAATCTCCAAATCCTGCAGCGGACGCCCGATGTCCCGCGTGTTCAGCCGGAACAACTGCCGCGCCCGCTCATTGGTCAGCGCCAGACGGCCCGCGCTGTCCACCACGATCTGCGCCACCGGACTTTCCTGAAACAGCGCCTCGCGCAGACGCCCTGCCGCAGGGGTGGGACTCTCCCCGGCAGGCGACAGCAGCGGCCCGCGCTCACGGGGTCCCCCCAGCGGCAGCTTCTGGAAAACGCGCCGCTTCAAATCCAGCGGCGTGAACAGCGACGCATGGGTGAAGAGCATTTCCGCCTTGCCGAGAAACAAGAAGCTGTTCTCAGACACCGCAAAGTGAAACCGGTTGATAATCCGCGCCTGCACCTCGGCATTGAAGTACATGATCGTGTTGCGGCAGGCCAGCAAATCAATCCGCGAAATCGGCGCATCCTGCATTAAGTCGTGCCGCCCGAAGATCAGCGCCCGGCGCATCTCCCGCTGAAAGACAAAATTGTCGTCTTCGCGCTCGAAATACTTGTCCCGCAGCACGTCCGGCACCGACTGCATCTCGCGGGCCGAGTACGACCCCGCCCGCGCCTGTGCCAGCGCCTGCTCATCCATATCGGTCGCGTAAATCTTCACCTGCCGCCGGAACCGCTCCGGCCCCAGCGCCTCCGCCATGACCATCGCCAGCGAATACGGCTCCTGCCCCGACGCGCATCCGGCGCTCCACAGGCGGATTGGCTCATTCGGCCTTTTGAAAGCGAGCAGGCGCGGAACCACCTCTTCCCGCAGGTAGTCCCACGAGCCGGTGTCCCGGAAGAACGAAGTTACGTTGATGAGTATCGTATCAAAAAGCCGCTCGAACTCGTCCGGGTGCACTTCCAGATAGTCCACATAATCGCTGTACGAGCCGACCTCCACGCTCTCCATCTGCTTGTTGAACCGCCGCATCAGCCCGGCCCGCTTGTAGCCCGTGAAGTCAAACCCCCGGCTGCTTTTGATATAAGCCAGCAGGGCTTCGAACTCTTCGTCGTCGGCCTCGCGGCTCTCCTCTTCCCCGTCCGGCATATCCAGCAGGGAGAGGGCCGAATCGCCGTCTTTTAAGCCATCTTCTAAGCCATCTTTTAAGCTGCCGTCGCTCACGATTTATCCTCCGGCGTCGTCGGCTCTTCCCTGGGCGTCTGCGGGACCGGGGCCGTGTGCGCGTTCTCCTCGGCGGGCGGCGGGCCGCTCTGCGCGATCACCTGACCGCCGCTGAGGACCGTGCGGATCGTCTGCGCCCGTTCGTGCGCGTCTGCCGCCTGTTCCGTGAACCGGGCGGCGGCCAGCGTGTGCCCCCGCTCTTGCGCCCGGCTTTGCAGCCGCTCGGCCATAGACGCGCTTTCTTCCAGCGCCCGCATCGCCGTCCAAAGCGCCTCTTCCAAACTCTCGGACTGCGCCGCCAGCAGGCTTTCCGGGGAAAACGCATGGCCGACCCGGCAGCGATAGCGCGTCAGCCTGCCTTCCTGCACTTCCCAGAGCACGCCATGACAATCCGGGCAGCTAAAGGGGGACGGGTTGCCCGCACGCGGCGTTTCCAGCGCGTCCTCATTCAGGGCCGCGATCTCATCTTCGGTTGCCAGGTTCTCCATTGCCAGGCTTTCCGGTGCCAGGCTTTCAGGAACCGGCGTCTGCCTCGTGTCTTCCGCCACTCCAACGCCCTCTCTCGCCAGTGCCGTCAATGTCCGCGCCAGTGCCGCCAGCGGCTGCACATAATCTACCGCCACATTCTCCATCGCCGAGCGCGGCATGGAGCCGAACAGCGCTTCTTCGGGGTCCTGCACCAGCGCCACCCCGCCGCGTATCTTGACCGCATCCAGCCCCGCCGTGCCGTCGTCGAGCGTCCCCGTCAAAATCACCCCCGCCACACGCGGCCCCGCCGCCCGCGCCGCCGACCGAAACAGCGTGTCCACCGCCGGACGGTGCCCGTTCTCCGCCGGACCGCGTGTCAGGCGCACCATCAGCGTGTCGCCCTCCTGCCGCAGCAGCAGGTGATGGTCCGGCGGGGCCACATAGACCTGTCCCCGGCGCACGATCTCCCCATCTTCCGGGTGACGCGCTGGCAGTGCCCCACGGCGGCTGAGAATATTCGGCAGCACGCTCGCCCCGTGCGGCGGAATATGCAGCACCACGAAGATGGCGGCAGGCAGGTCCGCCGGCAGGAAGCTGATCAGCTCCGCCAGCGCCTCCACCCCGCCCGCCGAAGCGCCGAGCACAATCACGTCGCATATCTGAATTGGAATAATCGGTTGGGTCACTTGCATAGTCATTATCTGTGGATTCCTGCCGTTATGATACCCGCAGATGCCCCGCCTTGCACCTTCTGTGCCCCGCGCTTTATTTTTTGCCCGAAACGTCGATTTTTGGCAAAAGTAGTGTATACTAGCGCCGTGCTGCCCCGACGATGCCGTCCCCCCAACACTCTCAGGCCCTTCTCAAGACTCACTTAAATCCGTTGTTTGAAGACGCTGTTCATCCAGTGTTCATCAAAATTTAACATTCTCTTAACATATCTCCAGCCATTTCTGCGGTATACTCTTGCCGCTTTTAAGGCTTGGCTCACTGCTGCGCCTGCGCTTCGCCATCGAAAGGAACTTGATGACTTTTTCTATCCATTCTCGCCGCCGCGCTCCAGGCTCTCCTCTGGGCTTTACATTGATTGAGCTGCTCGTCGTCATCGCCATCATAGCGATTCTCGCCGCCATTTTATTCCCCGTCTTCCAATCCGTCCGCGAGAACGCCCGCCGCGCCGCCTGCCAGTCCAACATGAAGCAGATCGGCACTGCTCTAGTCATGTATGTGCAGGATTATGACGAAACTGAGGTTCCGCAAACCTCACCCGCAGGTACCAACTGGCCGAGCCTAATCTTTTCCTGTATTGGGGGGGCGGGCGGTCAATCTACCACCAGCACAACTCAAGCGGATATGGGTCTTTACGCCTTTTACTGCCCTTCCGCAAGCGATAAAACATCCGTCCCTGATCCGACTTATTTCACTACTACTAGCGCCTTCGGTGGTGCGAGTACCGGTGATGGATCGACAAACGCCACGACAGCTACCTCGCCTGGTCGCTTGTCCTATTCCCTGAACTCAATCCCACCCCAGACTTATACAAGCAGCAAAGCCTACGGCTGGGTTCCTGGCGGCTTCACGGGGTCAAAATCCGGCTACAATCCGACGACACCTTATGTAGCTGCAGGTGGAAAGGGTTTAGCCGAAGCACAAGTCGAAGACCCTGCCGGGACAATCCATGTTGTAGATGCGATGGCATCGGGCAACAGTTCTTCTTCGATGTTTCGTATTGTCAACGAGTATCAAACGGATCATGCAGGTAACGTCGGCACGCCTATTGGCACCGTCAAGCCGACTTACCGCCACCAAGGCGGCTTTGATACACTCTTTGGCGACGGACACGTCAAATGGCTACGATACGGCTCTACAACCCCGTGTATGTGGTCTATTCAGGCTGACAACGCTGACTGCGGAGCCTAACACTCGCGGCATTCCGAAAATTGCGCCTCCAAATTTGTGAAGTTTAACATCGGCTTAACATTTTTGGGGGCTTTTTCGTGGTAAACTAGAGCAGAAGTTTTATATAAAACAGATATGAAACCTGTCAGCGGCATGAAACCCAATGCCCTGACGACCCTTACAAGGAGCCTTCTATGACCCGGACCCGTCTTCGCGGCCAATCCCGCGCCTTCACTTTGATCGAACTGCTCGTCGTCATCGCCATCATAGCGATTCTCGCCGCCATCCTTTTTCCCGTCTTT
This sequence comes from Capsulimonadaceae bacterium, assembly GCA_965277455.1. GTDB lineage: Bacteria > Armatimonadota > Armatimonadia > Armatimonadales > Capsulimonadaceae > JANXMY01. The sequence goes on from OZ255823.1 coordinate 626,908, forward strand.
CAGAAAGTGCGTGAAAACGCCCGCAAAGCTACCTGCCAATCTAACATGAAGCAGCTTGGCCTGGCGTTTCTGATGTATTCCAACGACTACGATGAGCTTCTGCCCTCGCCCGGTGGCACCAACACCAGTCCGGCCTGGGACAATATCACCGTGACAGGCACTTTCCCCAATTACACCGTTACCAATCCGGTCCTTGATCCGTACTTGAAAAACCGTGGACAGTCGGCCACCTCCGTCTGGAACTGCCCGGACAACTCGCTCATGGAGGTGGGAGCCATCACGAGCAACAGCGGCGTCATCCACCTGTACCCGCGCAGCTATACAATGAATGCCCTTCTGCGTAGCCCTGGAAGCGGAACTGTCGGCGGAGCCGCAGTTACAGTTTCCGACCCGGATACCACCGGATACTACAGCCCCGGTGCGATGGGCGGCGCGAACGGCTACAAATACAGCAACATCCTCCCCGGTGTCTCCCTGAGCCGCCTTACTGCCTCCGCGAATACAGTGCTTTTGTTTGAAGGTATCCCAGAGCAGGACTCAACGATTTATAACGGCAACACGGCCCGCGCTGGAACCTGGGAATCAACGAGCGGCTTTTATGCCAACGATCCCGCAGGCTGCAAAACCTTCCTCGTCGGATATGTCTGCGCCCCGGCGGGAACCGCCCCGTGGCATACCGGACGAAATAATTATCTCTATTGCGATGGTCACGTCAAAGCCCACACCCCTGTCGTCGAGACACAGGCATTCAACAGCACTGACCCCAACATGACCGAGTTCTACGTCTCGCACTGCAAAGACGCCGGAGCGCCCTGCCCCTAGCACCGAGTCAAGGAAACCCTGAAATGCAAACCCGTCTCGCCCTGTTCCTGCTGACCGCCGCCGCCTTTGCCGTGCCGACAATCTCAGCACCGACCTTCGCCGCGCCCGCCCCTGCCGCACCTGCCAAAGCGGCGGACGGTGACACGGTCCTCCCGGCGCAGTCCATGGTCGCCGCCAAGACCGCGTTTGGAACCGTGCCTGCCACCGACAAAACCGTCACGGCGGCCCTCGATGCCAAAGCACTCGCCGAGGCCCTGAAACAAGTCGGCCACCCCGGCGCGTTTCAGGGGACCGTCAGCACGATCTATTCGCCCGACGACCATGACGTGACCGTGCTGGACTTCGCCCCGCACTACAAAGAAGCCGTCACCGCCGCCGCCAAGCCCGAGGCCTACGCCAAACTGCCTGACCTGAAATCCCTCGCCGGCAAACACGTCCTCATCAGCGGAACGTGGAGCAAAACCGCTCACGGCGTCGCCCAGATTGAGCTGACCAGCCCCGGCCAAATCAAGGTCATCCAGTAAGCCCCGGCAACCCCCGCCCGCCGCCCCGCCCCCGCACACAGCAGGAGCCGGGCGGCTTTTCTCTTCTCCGCCTCCTCCTCTGACTCCCCCAGAATTGGGGGCGGGGGGCTATCCTCTGCGTCTCTTAACATAAACTTAACCTAATCTTAATCTGGGCTTAACAGAACTTGCCTGCCGTATGCTGTAAAATATGCCTGTCTGCGCGGCTTTATATAAAAGCGATAAAGCCAGCCCCGAAGGAGTTTTTATGCCTACTGCCCCTCGCCCGCCCCGACGCGGCTTTACTCAGGGTTTTACTTTGATTGAGCTGCTCGTCGTCATCGCCATTATCGCCATTCTCGCCGCGATACTCTTTCCCGTTTTTCAAAAGGTCCGCGAGAATGGACGCCGCACCGTCTGCCTCTCCAATGAAAAGCAGTTTGCCCTCGCCATTTTGCAGTACAATCAGGACAACGAAGAGGCCATGCCCATCGCCTACGCCCAGGCTTACGCCTACGGCCCCAAAACGGCGGTCTACAATACCGGCGGCATCGGCGGCACGGTCGGCGGACGCTCCGGCGTTCCCACCGAGATTTACTCCTATGTCAAGAGCGATGACGTGTTCAAGTGCCCCGACGACGGCGGCCTCGACCCCTCCGATGATGTCACCTCCACCAAGCCAACCAAAGGACTGCCCGTGGGAACACCGGCCACCTACACCGGCACGTACCGGGACACCTTCGGCACCTCCTACAAGTTCACCAACCAGAACTTCTCACACCCTTATGCCGCCGCCACCGTCGTCGGCTACACAACCGCGCAGGCGTGTACCGGCAAGGACGCCCCCGCCAGCGACTGCGACTGGGCCGCGAACCCAACTCCGACATACACGAACAGCGGCGCAACCTACTCCGGCAGTACGACCGGAGCGCCGGGCATTTCAACCCTGACACTTGCCGCCTTTGCCCGCCCTTCCGAGACCCGGATGTTCGCCGACTGGCAGAAAACCTACCTCGACAAGCCCAGCACAGGCACAAAGTTCCACCCCGACGGCGTCGCCATCGCCTATGTCGACGGCCATGTCAAGTTCATCACCCGCTACGCCGATTACACCAAAGGCTGCGACGGCGTCGACTGGGCCTGGGACACCCCCGGCTCCTGCAACACCCAGGGCCTCCAGCGCTCTTCAGATTAAGCCGGAGACCCCCCGCCCCCAATAATGGGGGAGCCGGACAGTTAAGAGTAGGAGCGCGATTTATCGTGCCCTCCGTGTCCGCTCCTATTCTGGCTCCCCCATTATTGGGGGCGGGGGGTCTCCTCTCGCATCACACAAAGCACCATGAACCACACACGCACCGCCGCCCTGATGGCACTCTCGCTTTTGCCCTTTGCCCTGCCCGCCGGGGCCGATTCCACCAAGCCGTTTCCGCCCGCCCCCACCGGCGCGGCGGCGCTGATCCCGCCTGCTGACCCCGACCATTTCACCTTCGTCGTCAGCGGCGACAACCGCTCCACCGGCCACGGCTACCCGATGCCGCCGTCGCTGGACGAAATCTGCCGCGAAATCGGCCTGATTCGCCCGCCCTTCACGCTCTGGACCGGCGATATCATCGAAGGCTACGGCGACTCAATCCCCGAAGCCAACGCTGAATACGACACGTTTTTGACCGCCGCCGCCAAAACCGGCTCACCCGTCTTCAACTGCCCCGGCAACCACGAGTTCAGCCTGGACAAAACCCTGCTGGCCGTCTACAAAAAGCGCATGGGACCGCTCTACGGCTCGTTCGATTACGGCCACTCGCACTTTATCGCCCTGAACACCACCTCCGAAGGGCCGGACGGGACCCTCACCGGCGGCAAGATCGACGATGCCCAATTAGCCTGGCTTGAAAGCGATCTCATCGCCAACAAAAACGCCGTCAACACGTTCGTCTTCATGCACCACTACGTTTTCGGCCCGCCCGACCCCGACTCCCCCGACATCGACACCGGCTTTGTCAGCACCGCCGAGCGCGACAAAGTCCATGCCCTGATGGTCAAATACAAAGTCCGCGCCGTCTTCTGCGGCCACAACCATATCTACTGGCACAAGGTCGTGGACGGCGTCGACTACTACATTTCCGGCGGCGCAGGCGCACCCCTCGACGCTTCCCCCGAGAACGGCGGCTACCTGCACTACCTGACTATCGCCGTGGACGGTCCCAAAGTCACCACTCAGATTTTGCAGCCCTGGCATCTCGATGTCCAGCTTCCGGGCGGCCCCAGCGCCCCCCGCGCCTGGGTCACCAACACCAACGACACCTCCGTCACGCTCACCGGCGTTGTCCTGCACTGCCCCGCGCCGCCCGCCGGACAAACCCTGCACCTGACCGCAGGCGTCGCCTACAAAAAGAAAATTAAGCCCGGCGCGGCCCGCATCCTCTCCCAGACCCCCGACGGCGCAGGCGGCGTCGCCGTCCGCATCGAAGTCATCGCCCCGCCCAGCCGCACCACCTCTTTGTCACTGGCCCCCGCCACCCCGTAGGCTCTCTTCTCCGGCCCCCTCTCCTTTCAGAAGGAGAGGGCTGGGGTGAGGTTGTCTGGACTTTCTCCCCCTTCCCAACGCGCCAAATCCATGATACAATAGGTGAACTAATAAGCGAACCAAGAGGCGAACCAAGAGCCGAAACAAGAGGGCAGGGGAACTTCCGCCCCGCCCCGGTGTGTTAGGGCCGCAGAACCAATTTATTTTGTAGGAGATTTTGCCGTGTTAAGATGGTCGCGGGTGCGGCTTTACCTGTCGATTTTAAGCTGCGAAGGGCTGTTTGCCACTCTGCGGGAGCGTATCCAGTACGGCCCCCCGCCCGCAGCGCGTCGCCCCTCCGGGCGCGGCGGAACGTCTCTGGGCCTGCCCCGGTTCTATGACTACGCCGGGGCCATGCACATCCACTCCACCTACAGCGATGGCGCGGGGACAGTCGGGGAAGTCGCCCAGGCCGCCAATCAGGCCGGTTTAGACTTCATCGTCATGTGCGACCATTCCAGCCTCAGCGCCCGCACTGACGGCGAAGACGGCTGGCGCGGACGCACCCTTGTCCTCATCGGCACGGAAATCACCACCGACACCGGCCATCTGCTCGCTCTCGATGTCCCCGAGACCTTTGTGCCCGCCCCGCATGACGCCGTCGAAGCGCAGAAAGCCATTCAGACGGGCGGCGGCCTCGGCTTCGTCGCCCTGCCCTGTGATCTCAAAGACCACTGGCGCGACTTCAGCCGCATGGAAGAGGGCATCGGGCTGGAAGTCTTCAACCTCAGCGCTATCGCCCGCACTAAAATCAACCTGCCGGGCCTTGCCGAAGTCTGGCGGCGCTACCACGGTCACCGCCCCCTGCGGGCGTTCCATCTGGTGTCTGCCCGCCCCGCGCCCGAGCTTAAATTGTGGGACAAGCTCATGGCCCCGCCAAAACCGGGCCAGCCCGCCCGCCGCGTCGTCGCCATCGCCTCCCTCGATGCCCATGCCGTGATGAAGTTTGGCGGGCGCTCGTACCCGTTCCCCACCTATGAAGAGACGTTCCGCACCCTCCGAACCCATGTCGTCTCCACCCAGCCCCTGTCTTACGGCGAAGTCTCCCCGCGCCGCGCCGCCGCCGCACGCGAAAAAGACGATGCCCTGATCCACGGCGCACTGGCCGCCGGACACTGCTACATGGCCTACGACAATTACGCCGACTCGATGGGCTTTTTGTTTGAAGCCGTGCCCGCCCTTCCGGGAGCCGGCCACGAGCCGCTGGCCCTGATGGGCGATGCCCTGACTCTGCCCGCCGAAGAAACTTCCGATCAGCCGCCTCTCGTGCTTGTCGCGCAGGCCCCGCGCACACGCTCGCTGATGCGCCTCTACAAAGATGGCCGCCTCGTCGCCGCCGCACGGGGCGGACGGCTGGAATACCGCGTTCACTCCCCCGGCGTCTACCGCGTCGAAGTCTATCTGTATAAGCGCCGCGTGGGCAATATCTGCCTCGGGGCCAAGCCCTGGATTTTTAGCAACCCCATCTACGTTCAGCCCGCCGTCCTGCCCGCCGCCACTGCCGCCGCGCAGGCCGATTCGCAGACAGGCCGCGAAGGAGCCGCCTGCTAGGCCGCTCTGTTCTTTCAGCCACTAGGGCAGGCATACAAAAATTATTTGTATGCCTGCCCTTTTTTGCGTTTCTTAATAATCGCTTAACATACACTGGGTAAACTCCGCCTCGAACTCGTTACTACGACCCTGTTAAAGAGATCGCTGCTGCGATGAGGAGGACACCCTTGAAAATTTGGACTGCGGCACTCGCCGGAAGTCTCGTCGTGATGGGCGGCTTGACCGCGCACACGGCACACGCGCAGGCGGCTCCGTTTCTGGACACGCCCACCAACCACTGGGCCTATGAAGCCGTTCAGAACCTGGCCGCCAAACACATCATCATCGGCTACCCCGATGGCACCTACGGCGGCAAGCGCCCCATGACCCGCTATGAGTTCGCCGTCGCCATCGACCGCCTCCTGCGGACTTTGAACGACATGAACAGCGCCACGCCCCCGCCCGGCACGCCGCCCGCCAATGCGCTGACGCAGGACGAGCTGAACCAGGTGCAGGCGCTTATCGACAAGTTCCGCCCCGAGCTTGACACCATTCAGGCCAACTTGAAGGACGCCCAGGACAACATCGACGCCCTGCGGGCCGACGTATTAGACGCCAAAGCCCTTGCCAACAAGGCGCAGGCGACGGCGGACAACTCCTACGGCGTTGGCAGCAGCCGTAAGTTCCAGATTTCCGGGTATGTGCAGGCCCGCTACCAGTCCGCCGCTTCGGGTCAGGGCGCTTTGAACCGCTTCCCGCAGGGCGTCGCCGGTGGGGGAGGCGCGTACAACGGCAATTATCTGTCGGGAAACAACAAAGACACGTTTGACATCCGCCGCGCCCGCCTGAAGTTCACCGGGCAGGTCACGAACAACACCAAATACGGCGTCCAGATTGATGCCTCCGGTGCGGTCACCGCCGGAGCCAACGCCAACCAGCAGGTTACCACCCGCGAGGCGTATGTCGCCTACACCGGCGGCAATGGGGACCCGGCCAAGAACCTGACCGCCACGGCGGGCCTGTTCGCCAACCCCTTCGGCTACATCCTGCCCGTCTCGTCGGCCACCTACCTGACCCCGGAGCGCCCTTTGGCGTTCTCCGAGAGCGGCGCGGGCATCTGGACCAACCAGGACTACGATAAAGGCATTCAGCTCTCTTACAACGTCGGCCAGCAGCTTCTCTTCCTGCCCTCCGGCCTGAAGCTGACTGCCGCCCTTGTCAACGGCTCCGGGCGCACTTCAGACGATTCCGACGGCTTCAAGGATCAAATCTACCGGATCGCTTACCAGTCCAAAGATAAGGTCGTGTCCGTCGGCGGCTCGTACTACTACGGCCAGATCAACACGAGCGGCATTCCCGGCAACCTGGTCACCGGGACCGTCACGGGCACGGGCGCTCAGTACACAGGCCGCAAGAAAGAGCTGTACGGGGCGGACGCCCAAATCCAGACGCCGCAAGGGCCGTTCGTGAACGCCGAGTACGTCGGCGGCCTCTACGAGCAGCGCTCGTTCTTCGCTACCCCCGGCGCAAACGCGCTGACCACGGCTTATGCCAAAGACAACCACATCGACGGCTACTACGTGCAGGGCGGCTGGACCTTCGGCCAGACCGGCGTGCATCCGTTCACCCTGTTTGTGAACTACGATGTCCTGCGGCGCGGCGAAGGACCAGCCACCACGTTCAATGCGGGCGGCAGCGGCGACTACACCGACGAAAACGTCGGCTACGGTGCCCTCTACAACCTCGACAAAGCCACCCGCCTGCGCTTCTACTTCGACCGCCCCGACCGCGTCGCCCACGCCCCCGGCACGGCGACCCCGCCGCGCTACGGCCTGTTCACCGGCGAAATCCAGGTGAAGTTCTAAGACCGGACCTACGGAGAGAAAAAACTGATCATGCTGAATATCGCAAAAACACTCAAAGCCGGCCTCGCCGCCGCTCTCGCCGTCGCCGCCTTCGGCAGCGCATCGGCCCATGCCCAGATCAACGGCGCAGGCGCGACCTTCCCCGCCCCCCTCTACCAGAAATGGTTTCAGGAATACCATAATCAGGGCGGCCCGGAAATCAACTACCAGGCCAATGGCTCCGGCGGCGGCATCAAAAATATCACGGCCCACACGGTTGACTTCGGCGCGTCCGACGCCCCGATGAATAACGATGAGATGAAGGCCGCACCCGGCATCCTGCACATCCCCACCGTCGCCGGTGCGGTCGTGATGGCCTACAACGTCCCCGGCATCGGGCCGGGTCTGCGCTTCACGCCCGCCGTCATCGCCGACATCTTTCTCGGCAAAATTACTAGGTGGAATGACCCCGCGATCCTGAAGCTGAACCCCGGCTCCAAGCTGCCCGCCACAGGCATTCAGCCCATCCACCGGGCCGACGGCTCCGGCACGACCAACATCTTCACCACCTACCTGAGCGATGTCAGCCCCGAATGGCTGAATAGCGTTGGCGCGGGCAAGTCGGTTCACTGGCCGAACGGCCCCGGCGCAAAAGGAAATACAGGCGTCTCGCAGCTCATCAAACAGTATGAGGGCGGCATCGGGTATATTGAACTCGGCTACGCCGTGACCAACAACATCTCGTATGGACTGGTCCGCAACTCAAAAGGCAAGTTCATTTACCCAACCGTCGAAGCGACCACTCTCGCCGTGCAGGGCGTGAGCCTGCCCGCCGACTTCCGCAAAGTCGTCGTCAACACGTCTGACCTGAATGGGTATCCGATCACCGGGTTTACATTCTTGCTGGTTTACAAAAATGGAACCAAACCCGAGGTCAAGAAGTTTCTGAACTGGATGCTGACCGACGGACAGAAAGATGCCGCCGGGCTGTATTATGCCCCGCTGCCCGCCAATGTCCGCAAGCGGGCTGAGGCCGCCGTAGCGACTATTCACTAATCTCTTGCGCTGGGGGCTATTAAGCCCCCAGTGCTGCTGTATTCTTTGTATTTTGCAATTCTGGAGAAGCCGTCTATGGCCGACATCGTCCCGCTGCCTCGCTCCGTCTCCGCCAGGCCGACCGAAAAAACAAGCGCCGCGCCGCGCCGCGTTCGCCCTGTGTCCTCTGCCGCCCGCATCGGCGACAAGGTGTACAGCGCGGTCACGTTTCTAGCCTCGCTGTCCATTTTCGTCATTATCATCTGGCTTGTCTTTCAGCTTACCGGGGCCAGCTTTCAGTCCATCCGTCACAGCGGCTGGTCGTTCATCACCGGCTCCCGCTGGGACGAAGTCGCAAACGTTTATCAGGCCAGGCCGTTCATCTTCGGCACTCTCTACTCTTCCGCCATCGCACTCCTGCTGGCCGTACCGGTATCCATCGGCGCAGCGATTTTCCTGTCGGAGCTTGCCCCGCGCTGGATACGCACCCCGGCCACGTTTCTGATCGAGCTGCTTGCGGCCATTCCCAGCGTCGTCTATGGCCTGTGGGGCATCTTTATTCTGATTCCCTTCCTGAAAGAGTTCGTCTTCAAGCCCGTAACCGCCTCGGCTCTGCCGCGTGTGCCTGTCTTTGGCACGCTCTTCCAGGGCCTCTCGCCGGGAAACTCCATGCTGGCGGCGGGCGTCATTCTCGCCATCATGATCACTCCGTTTATCACCGCCGTCACCCGCGACATCCTGCGGGCCATCCCGAAGGCGCAGCGCGAAGGCTCCTACGCCCTCGGGGCGACGCAGTGGGAAAGCATCGGGCGCGTCGTCATTCCCTATGCCAAATCCGGCATCATCGGCGCAGTCATCCTGGGCCTGGGCCGCGCCCTCGGCGAGACGATGGCCGTCGCTATGCTGATCGGCAACCAGACGCCCAACACCCCCTCCGGCATCTCGTTCTCACTCTTTGAAACCGGCTCCACCATGTCCAGCACCATCGCCAACAAGTTCAATGAGGCAACCACCGGCAGCCTGGACCAATCGGCGCTCGTGGAAGTTGGCCTGGTTTTGTTCATCGTCACCATCGCCGTCAACGTTCTGGCGCGTCTGCTGGTTTTCTACACCGCCAAAGACGTGCAGGGAGGCAAGTAAATGAGCGTCTCTGTTTCCTCGACGCCCCCGCGCCGCGCCGCTGGCAATGTCGCCCTCCGCAAGCTCGTCAACCGCCTGATGCTGACCCTGTGCTTTCTGGCGGCGGGCCTGGCGATTTTAGTGCTCGGCCTGGTGCTGTATTTTCTTTTGTCCAAAGGTTTCAGCTACCTGCACCTGTCCCTGTTTACGCAGCTCCCCGACAACGTCGACACCGCCAAAGGCGGCATGGCGCAGTCCATTTTCGGCACGCTTGTCCTGCTTGGTCTGGCCTGCACCGTCGGCCTTCCGCTCGGCCTTCTGGGGGGCATCTATCAGCTCGAAGCGCGGGGCAAGTTTGCCTCTCTGGTACGCTTCCTGACGGACGTTCTCAACGGCATCCCGTCCATTGTCATCGGCATCTTCGCCTACGCCGCCGTCGTCGTTCCCATCGCAAAAGCACACCCTGGAACCGGCTTTTCCGCCTACGCGGGCGGCTTCGCCCTCGGGATTTTAATGATCCCAACCGTCATGCGGACCACCGAGGAGATACTCCGGCTCGTCCCGTTCTCCCTGCGCGAAGCCTCGCTTGGCCTCGGGGCCACCCGCTGGCGGACCATGTGGAGTGTTGTCCTGCCCGCCGCACGCGGCGGCGTCATCACCGGAATCATGCTGGCCCTTGCCCGCATCGCCGGAGAAACAGCCCCGCTGCTGTTCACCATTCTGGGCACGGAATACTTTACCACGCACACCGTTCTCGGAGGCCGCGTGCCAATTCCGACGCTGAACGCGCCTATCGATGCCCTGCCGCTTCGCATCTACAAATACTCACAGGACGTTGACCCCAACCGCAATGCCGAAGCGTGGGCGGGAGCCGTCGTTCTGATTACGCTCATTCTCGTTCTCAGCATCGCCGCCCGCTTCGCCACACGCGGCAGCGTTCTGGAAGATAAATAGCTGGAAGATAAATAGGAAATTATGTCTAACGCCTACTCGACCGAAGATTTGTCCCCGATCCTTAAAACCGGCAGCATTCAGGAAATCGCCGCCGGGCAGCCCGCCCCGTCCGGCTCCACTAAAGTCAAAGCCGATAGTGTGGATTTCTACTACGGAGACTTCCAGGCCCTCAAAAATATCAATATCGTCGTCCCTGAGCGGCAGGTCACGGCGCTGATTGGCCCCTCCGGCTGCGGCAAGTCCACGTTCCTGCGGACCCTGAACCGCATGAATGACCTGATTGATGGCACGCGGCTGACCGGCAAAGTCACCATCGACGGCGAGGACATTTACGAGCGCCGCGTCGACGTCGTAGACCTCCGCAAGCGCATCGGCATGGTCTTCCAGAAGCCCAACCCGTTCCCCATGTCCATTTTCGACAACATCGCCTACGGCCCCCGCATCCACGGCCTGACCAGCCGCAAGCAGCTGGGTGAAATCGTCGAGCGCACCCTGCGCGGCTCCGCCCTCTGGGACGAAGTCAAGGACAAGCTCAAAGCCTCCGCGTTCGCCCTGTCCGGCGGTCAGCAGCAGCGCCTCTGCATCGCCCGCACTCTTGCCGTCGAACCCGAAGTGATTCTCATGGACGAACCCTGCTCCGCTTTGGACCCGAACTCTACGTTCCGCATCGAACAGCTCATGGAAGACCTCCGCAAAGACTACACCATTATCATCGTTACCCACAATATGCAGCAGGCGGCCCGTGTCTCCCAGCGCACCGGCTTCTTCCTGCGCGGCGAGCTGAAAGAGTTCGGCGACACCGACCAAATCTTTACCAACCCCAAAGACAAAGACACCGAAGCCTACGTCTCAGGCCGCTTCGGCTGATTTCCTAACTTTCTGGCTCCCCCATTATTGGGGGCTGGGGGGTATACTCTCCCCATGCCCGGCCTGCAAATCATTCTCTGCGACGTTTACCTGCCCCTCGTCGAAGCCTGGCGGTCCTACTTCAACGGCCTGCCCGATGTGCAGGTCGTCTGCGACAGCATCTTTACCCGCGAAGCCGACGCTTTGGTGTCCCCCGCGAACTCCTTCGGACGCATGGACGGCGGCCTCGATGCCCAGATTGTGGACTTCTTTGGCGAAGACTTAGAAGCCGAAGTGCAGGAAATGATCCGAGACCGTCACGACGGCGAATTGGTGGTTGGACAGGCCGAAGTCGTCATTACCCAGGCCACGCAGTTCCCGTTCCTCGTCGTCGCCCCCACCATGCGCGTCCCGCAGAACGTCAGCCGCACCGTCAACGCCTACCTGGCCTTTCGCGCCGCCCTCCGCGCCGTCCGGGCCTTCAACGACCTCCACGGCGACGTCATCCAGACCCTGCTCGTGCCCGGTCTCGGCACGGAAAACGGCTTCCTGCCGCCCCTCCGCGCCGCCCGCCAGATGCGTGCCGCCTACGACCAGGTCATGCTCGGCGCGGCCCCCAACTTGGACATCTCTTTAGACGCCGGAGCCGACAGCGACGACAAATCCAAAGTCCGCGCCAGCGAAGCCGCCCCGCCGCAATAACGCCGCTCCTATGACTGAAACGCAAGACCAATTCGCCCGCGACCTCCTCGTCTGGTACGACGCCCACAGGCGCGACCTGCCGTGGCGGCGCTTGAAGCATGACCCTTACGCCGTCTGGGTTTCCGAAATCATGCTTCAGCAGACCACCGTGGCCGCCGTCATTGCGTTTTACAACAAATGGATGGCCCGCTTCCCGACCGTGCAGGCATTGGCAGACGCGCCCCTCGACGACGTCCTCAAACACTGGGCAGGCCTCGGCTACTACGCCCGCGCCCGGAACCTGCACAAAGGGGCGCAAGCGGTCGTCTCCGACCACGGCGGCCAAGTCCCCTCGGACCCGAAAACCCTGCTCGGTCTGCCCGGCATCGGACGCTACACCGCCGGGGCGATTCTGTCTATCGCGTTCGATCAGGACGCGCCCATTTTAGATGCCAATGTCATCCGCGTCATGGCGCGGGTCCACGCCGTCACGGGCGACCCCAAAACGTCCACCCCTGTGCAGGCCGCGCTCTGGAAGCTGGCCGAAGACGCCATTCCGCCCGGTCGGGCAGGGGACTTCAATCAGGCATTGATGGAACTCGGCGCTCTCGTCTGCGACTCGGCTTCCCCGAAGTGCGCCGCCTGTCCTGTCCGCGAAGGCTGCTCGGCGCGGCAAATGGGCGACCCGACCGCCTTCCCGCAGTTTGTCGGCGTCAAGAAATGGCTGGAGGTGGAAGACGTCTCCGCCGCCCTCCGCAGCGCCGCCGGGCAGGTCCTCATTGTCCAGCGCCCTCCGACCCTCCCCCTCTGGGGTGGGCTGTGGGAACTGCCCCGTGTCACCCGTCAGCCTGGTGAGACCCTAGAAGCCTGCGCCGCTCGCGCCGCCCTCGAAAGCCTCGGCCTCTCGATCACTGACTTCGAGGGCTTCGGCGTCGTCAAGCACGTCGTCGCCAACCGCAAAATCACCCTGCACGGATTCACTGCCCTTGCGCCTGCCGACGCCGCCCCGCAAGCCCTCACCTGCGCCCGCTTCGCGTGGGTCTCCCTCGACACCCTCGCCGACTACGCCCTCGCCACCCCGCAGGTCAAGCTCACCGACCTCCTGCGCCGCGACGACACCCAGGGGCGCCTGGACTTCGACCCCGCGTAACCTACTACCATAGGGGTCCTGTTCCGGTTCCCCTCTTAATCTGGTTCCCCCATTATTGGGGGCTAGGGGGTCTTACTCCTTCCTTTAGGAAGGACCCTGCGAACGAGCAGCGAGAGAGCAAGGTGGTAGGTCTCCGGGGGCCAGCACACAAAAAAATAGCACCCGAACACAATGTTCGGGTGCTGTTTTCTTTTAGGCACACAGCGATTAAATGCTGTTGCCCATCGTCGAGTCCTGCGCGGGCGTCGTCTTGCCCTTCGCGGCGGCGCTGTCGTCGTGGAACAGGTAGTTCGACGACTCCGGGTCCAGCGCCCCCGTCGGCGTCTGCGCGACAAGCTGCGAGAAATGGTCCAGGTCTTCCTGAAGCTTCTTCTCAAACGACTTGCCGACGCCCAGCTTTTCGCCTGCATCCCCCAGGAACCCGGCGGGCGGGGTGTAAGTAATCGTCACCGTCACTTTGGTCTGACTGTCGCCCACCGTCTCAAACGTCGCCATCCCGTGATTCTGCAAGCCATCGGTAGAGCGCCAGCCAATCTGCTTGTTCTCCAGCCAGCCGTCATTGACTGCATCCCACTCATGGCTGCCGACCACATCGGCGACCCAGTGGCTCGTCTGCGCGTCCTTGTAGGTGACTTCCTTGATGTAGCTCATAAACTTGGGGAAGTCGTTAAAGTGCGTGAAAAGCTGGTAAACCTGGCTGACGGGCGCGTTCACTGTCACCGCCGCGCTATGCGTATATTCGGCCATTGTGTATATTTTCCTTAAAGTGTTCGTCTTCGAGAGGGCGATAGGCCCTACTTGCTCACTTTTTTCAGCTCCTCGGGTTTATGAGCCGCTTCTTTGTGAGACTTGTCGGTTTCCACGAGGTACTCGGGGTTATCTTTGGAGGCTTTGACTTCGTGGCTCTTGATCTTCATCGGCGAAGTCAATTTTTTCTTCACCGTGCCTGCGGTCTTGCCCTGCGGCGTGTCCCATTGCACAGTGTCGCCTTTTTTCAAGTTGTCCGCCATCGGCGTCTTGCTTTCTAAGCCCGCACGGGTGCTACATTTTCTTCATCATGTGCTTGCCGTTCATGCTGCTTGGCATCATGCTGCCTTTGAGCATGGGCTTCTTGCCCGCATGAACATCCAGCCCGGTGCCGACCTGATAGATCATCTTGGTGTGGTCTTCAATCGTCGGCAGAACTTTGGTCGCAAACGCCGTCACATCTTTATCCAGCCCCGCCGCAATCTCGGCATGAAACAACTTCACCGTCGCCGTATGCGCGACTTCCTGCTGCCCGATGTAGTAGTCGTCAAAGGCAGCCCCCGACAGGCCCTTCATCTTGCTCATCGCCGCCAGATGCTTGGCATCCGTCTCTTTGGGCAGCGTGTAATGAACATCGGTTGCCACCGTCGCCAGCTCTTTGTTCGCCGCGCTGTGCTCTTTAATCATCCGTTTGGCAACGGCCAGAACGTGCGAATTGCTCGTTTTCTTCAGGGCAATCTCGCTCGAATGCACCTCGAACAGCCCGCCCTGCGCGGCCGTCATCATAAACTTCTTGTCCATCGCGCTCACGGTGGCCGCTTTGTTCGTCGTCTGTGCCATGCCCGCGCTTACCAGTGTCAGCGCCAGCGCGGCGGCTCCCAGCATTGCTCCGGTTGTCTTAATACTCTTCATGGGATTTTAGTGACCTTTCTAAAGTCAACGCGGTGTAAATCAGTATGCTTGCAGATTACCAACTCTGGCCCTGATTGAAACACGCCCCTGCAAAACGCGGCCATTTCTGCCGATAAAAAAGCACGGAGAAATAATTGATGCGCCTTGTAACCCGATCCGATTTTGACGGACTGATTTGCGCCGTCCTGCTCAAACAGGTGGAGCAGATCGACTCCATCCAGTTTGTTCACCCGAAAGACTTGCAGGACGGCGTCTTTGAAGTGACCGAAGACGACGTTCTGACCAATGTGCCCTTTGTCCCCGGCTGCGGTCTGTGGTTCGACCACCACGCCACCGAAGTCGAGCGCATTGTCGGCAAAACCGACTTCCGGGGCGACTGCCGCCTCGCTCCCTCCGCCGCCCGCGTCGTCTATGACTACTACGGCGGCGCGTCCCAGTTCCCCGGCATCGACGAAATGATGACGGAAGTGGACAAAGCCGACTCCGCGCAGTTCTCCCGCGATGAAATCTTGAATCCCGAAGGCTGGCCCCTGCTGTCGTTCCTGATGGACGCCCGGACGGGACTTGGCCGCTACAAAGACTACCGCATTTCCAATTACCAGCTCATGCACGCGTTGATAGATGCCTGCCAAACTCTGTCCATCGACGCCATTCTGGCCCTGCCCGATGTTCAGGAGCGCATCGTCCGCTACTTCGAGCAGGACGCCGTCTTCCGCCAGACCGTCTCAGACTGCTCATGGACCGAAGGCAGCGTCGTCGTGTCCGACCTGCGCGACGTTGTCCCCATTCCCTGCGGCAACCGCTTTCTGGTCTACGCCCTGCACCCGGAAACCAGCAACTCCATCTGGATTGTCAACGGCTTCCAGGGCCAAAACTGCGTCTTCGCCTGCGGCCATTCTATCTTAAACAAGTCGTCCCAGACCCACATCGGCGCTCTCATGCGCATCTTCGGCGGCGGCGGCCACGAAGCCGCCGGAACCTGCCAGGTCCCCCACGAAGACGCCGACGCCACTTTGAAATCTCTCATCACCGCCATGAACGCCGACACAAACGCCGCCGCCAGCCTCAGCGTCGAAACCATTGAAACATCCCTGGCCCTTGCCGCCTGACCCTATGCCTGTCTGCGGCCTTCCCGTTCAACCAAAAAAGCCCTGGCTTCTCATTTTCTGAGAAACCGGGGCTTTTGATGTTCCACCTGATTTACGGCTTGGGCTTTGCCTGTGGAACCGGAACACCCTGCGTGATGCGATCTATCTTATCCTGCGGAGGCGCAGGCCAGTTGGCGGGACGCGGGTTGCCGGATTGTTCCTTCGTGGTTTTTCCGTCTACCCCAACTCCACTAACTTTCACGTTTTGGTTGATGCTGTCTTGACTGCTCATAGCTGTTTGCTCTTTCCTTTTTCAGATTGGGCTGCCAAGTCCGCGTAACTTGCAGACCTCCCGGAAACACTGCGTGTAGATACGTTTGTTAGTCGGCAGCTTAACACAAGTCTTTGCGATTTCAGCCGCTTTCAATTTAAGTGCCCGAAACTCTGCCCGCACCCGCTCTGGCTGCATTTGTTCCAAGTCTCCCCACAGTAAATCGTAGCGTGTATAAAGCGTCGTACACTCTCCGTGTACGCTGACCATTTCGTTGACGGCACTTGATAGACTAAGTACCACCTGAGCCACAGACAATACTGCAATTACTGCCAGAGCAAATTGCAGTTTGTAAGGATGTTCCACAAAAAAGTGCAGACCCAAAATTGGCCCAAGAGAAAAAACGAGAATAAGGATCGTCATCCAAAGATCAACTGTTCGCCGTCCCCGCAGCATTCGTCCCCAGAAAAAAGTGTCGGCCTGCGAATCAAGCATCCGATTCCAAATGTCTTTTGCTTCCGCTTCTGTTAGCCGCGTTTCTGCGCTTCCCTGCTCCAAAATCTACCTCTTCAGCGTGCGAGTGACCAATTATAGCACTTTTCGAGCATTTTTGGAAAGTCCCCATCCTCCAAGCAAGTATCTAAAACCCCTCGCTAAAGGCGCTTCGCACCGGGCGGCCAATCGGACTGCAAATAGGGCTTTGCGTCTTCCACTCTTTGGCTTTTCTTACTCTTTGGCTTCCCGGCGTCCTCGCCTCCCAGCGAGGGGTTTTAACCCCTCGCCCTATGCAGCTCACATTCTTACTTTGCCGCCGCCTGCTGCCCCCGTCTCTGCCCTGCTGTGCGCCCTCGGCTCACCACCCACGCCGCAATCGCCGCCCCCGAAATTAGCACAACACCCGCCGTGAACCCCACCCAAAGCGTGCTGACAGTATCAGGAACAGACGACGCCGGAGCCGTTCTGCCCGTCAGCAACCCCGCGATACCGCTTCCGCCCATCACAAAGCAAAGCAGGAACACATCCAGCCCAAGCACCACGCCCGCCACCGCTCGCCGTGGAAACAACAGGCCGCTGACCCCGCCGACAACCAGGCAAAGCGGCATCAGCCAGACCACCCACGCCGCCCAGTGCCCGAGCGAATAGGGCGGCACCAGCAAACCCTGCGCCGGCGCAGGCGGCAGCAACGGCCCGAGCAGCGCCGTCATCCGCGCCAGAACAGCAGTTACAGCCACCGTACACACCGCCGCGCTCACCATCCCTCGCACATTCAAACCCACTTCTCGCCGCCACGCCGCCGTCAACTCCTGCCCGACCACCTCCACCGCCCCATACTGCGCCACGGCGCCCCGCACCGCCTCGTCCTCCGTCCGCCCCCTCTCCCGCCCGACGATAACGGCGTTCTCTAAATGCGTCCGCACCTCGCGCAGCTCGTCCGTGCGCCTCTTGGGCGGCAGGGCGCTGAGATGTGCCGCCATGTCTTTCAGATACACTTCAAGCAGGATGTGCATAGCGTCCCCCTTTTGACCCCCAACCAGCCACTCGCTTTCGGAGGGAAACTCGCGCCCCCTGCATCGCAATTAGCACTAACAGAGCATCAACAGCAACGCAGGGAACCCAACCCTTAAAGGGCCAATAGACGCATGGATCGATAAACGGCAAATACGTCGGCCAATGGGAGGCACCAAATAACACCCATAAGAGGCGCTGCCCTGCCATTAAAAAGAACATGACCCCCGCCGCGTACCCTATCCCTGCCACTGCCGCTTTTGGGGCAAGCCAGCCAAGCACCATGCCGATGAGCCACCATGTCGGCGCGGTCAATATCTGGCAGACGAAAATCAAGATTACCAGATTAGACCAATCATTTGTCAGCCGGAATGCCTCCACGGAAGTGATATTAAGAAGACACATCGTCACCAGCATTGTTAGGTAGGGGAGTGTGCCCATGAGGACCAGCGCCCCAGCAGTTGTCCCCCCAAGCTCTTGCCGCCGCTGTCTTTCCCCCCGCGCCCACGCCCAGACAATGTTCTCCCCCAAACCGTGCGGCGTCCCAAATTGCAGCAAAGCAGCCTGCGCTGCCTCCTCTTCCGTCCGCCCCATCTCCCGCCCAAAAACCACCGCATTCTCTAAATGCGTTCGCATCTCGCGCAATTCTTCCGCCCGACGCGCCGCAGGCAAACCGGCGAGGTGTCCAGCGACTTCTTCCAAATACGCTTCAAGCAGGCTGTGCATGGCCTTCCCCTTTCTCCAACCGCCCCAGAACCGTCTGAATGAGCGCCGCGTAGTCATAGAGGGCGCGGGTGCGCCGGGCGGCTTCCTTCGTGCCCGCCTCGGTCAGCGTATACACCTTGCGGTCCGCCCCTTTCGCCTGCGCTTCCCACGCGCTGACCACCAGGCCGTCCTGTTCCAGAACCCGCAGGGCCGGATACAGCGTGCCTTCTTTTAGGTGCAGAGCGCCCTCACTCAGCCGCTCCACTTCGCGGGCAATCCCGTAGCCGTGCCGGGGGCCGCCGCCCAGCACCGCCAGAACCAGCGCGGGCAGGTCGCCGCTCGGCAAATCGCGCTTCATAGTGTGCCTCCTGTTTCTTGGTATAATCACTATACTATGATTTTAGAGGTATGTCAAGCGGCTTAGGAAAAAGGCGTCGCGTGGCGTTGTTGCATAAATCTATACCATGCCATAGAACCATGCGCTGAAACCATGCGTTGAAACGCACGGCTAGACGGCGCGGACGCCAGAAATCCCACGCTTCGCGGGGATAAAAGCAGAGAATATAGGCGCAGATAATTGAGTGCCGCGAAGCGGTACTTTCTGGCCGCAGGCTGGTGAGCCGTGCCATTTATGGCATGGTTTTATGGCATGGTTCGGCAACTATGCAACAACGACGTTTCGGTGGTACTATAAGCCCATGTCCCTCTTCGACGATGACCCCGCCCTCCCGCCCGGACCCACCCTGCCGCCACGCGCCAAAGTGCTGGTGGTCCATGACCGCCTGTGCGGCGAGTATCATTGCCCGATCCCGCACTTTCACGAGCTGGACCCGCTGAGTGAACTCGTCTCGTCGCTCCTGTCGCACCGCACCAAAAACGCCGACTCCGGGCAGGCGTTTCGGAACCTCCGCGAAGCGTTCGCCGACTGGCCCGCCGTCCGCGATGCGCCCACGGCGGACATCGAAGCCGCGCTTGCCCCCTGCACCTGGCCGGAGCAGAAAGCGCCGCGTGTGCAGGAGGTTTTAAGACGGGTGGGGGAGGAGCGCGGCGAACTTGGCGACGCCTCGCTGGACTTTCTGGAACACCTGCCCGTCCCCGAAGCGCGGGCGTGGCTCGAACAGCTCCCCGGCGTCGGCCCCAAAACCAGCGCCGCCGTGCTGTCCTTTTCGCGCCTGCACCGCCGCGCCCTGCCGGTAGACAGCCACCATCACCGCGTCGCCCAGCGCCTCGGGTTAATTCCAAACAGCGTCGATGTCGGCCCCGCCCACAAGGTGTTAGAGGCCCAGCTTCCCGCCGAGTGGAATGCCCAGCAGGTCTACGACAACCACGAAGTCTTGATGCTCCACGGCCAGCGCTGCTGCTTTTACCAGAACCCCGAGTGCCGCCGCTGCGTGGTTCTGGACCTGTGCCCCTTCGGCCTGAAACGCACCGCAAAACCAGGCTAAACACTCACCCGCCGCCCCGTCTCCCACGACTCCACCGCCGCCCACGCCAGCCGCAGTGCCCGCCGCCCCGCTTCCGCCGGGACCGGCGGCAGCTCCCCGGCGGTGAACGCCGTCAGCAGGGCATCCGTGTAGCGGTCAAACGTTCGGTGAAACTCCCGGTCCATGTCGTTGAAGTACCCCGCCTCCCAGACTTCCCCCGTCTCGCTCCCCGCCGGGTGAAACGTATAACGCCGCACCGTATCCGCCATCGTCACCCGCCCCGCCGTGCCGCTGATCTCAACCCCCATCGTGCCTGGGTAGGCATACGACGAATCATAGCTCCCCAGCAGCGTCCCCACCGCCCCGTTCGCAAACCCCAGCGCCAGCGCCAGCGTCGAAAAGCCTTTGCCCGTCACGTCCGTCATCTGTGCCGACACCGACGAAATCGGCCCGCACAGCCATTCCAGCAAATCAAAGCCGTGACACTGCGTTTCAATTAAGTTCGCGTGCGAATGCCCCCCGCCGCCCCCTTCACCGCCGAAGCGCCACGACGCAAACGTCAGCGTCCCCAGCCGCCCCGCCTCGAGCGCCGCTTTCGCCAGTTGTGCCGGCTTCGCGTACCGATGGTTGAAGTTGATGGCAAAAAACAGGTCCCGCGCCTTCGCCTCCGCCAGCAGCGTGTCCGCTTCGGCGAGGTCAAACACCAGCGGCTTCTCCACCAGCAGCGGCACGCCTGCACGGATGACTTGAAGCGTTGCTTCGAAGTGCCCTTCATTGGGCAGCGACAGCGACACCAGATCGGGCTTCTCGGCAGCCAGCATCGCGTCGATGTCCGTGTACGCCCGGACGCCAAACTCCCGCGCCCGCGCTTCCGCCCGCTCCCGGTTCCGCCCCAGTACCGCGCAGAAGTCCACATCTTCGCGCCCCGAAAACACCCGTGCGTGCTGACGCCCCCAGCCCCCGGTTCCAATCACGGCCACTTTCATCATGCGCTGCACCTTTCAAAAAAAGAGGCCCCCCCGCCCCCAATTCTGGGGGAGCCAGAGAGTTAGGAGGGGGCCACTCTTCTCTTATTCTGGTTCCCCCATTATTGGGGGCTAGGGGGCCTCCTACTCTTTGCCCTCAATCGCCGCCCGCCGCGACTGAATCGCCTTCAGACGCGCCGCGTCGAACTTGGGCCGCCGGTCAAACGTGTAAATCCCGTTCAGTTCGGGGTGAACATCCGTGAGCTGCGTGTAGCAGTACCCGAACATCAGCGGGTTGTCCAGAAGCACGTCGCAGACGGCCTGGAAACGGTAGTAGAAGTCTTCCTCAGTCTCCGGGGCGCTGCCGTAGCCCCAGCTCACCGGGTTCATCGCCCGCTCCTCGGGAATGACCCACTTGAAGCCGCCAAACTCGGAGACCCAGTACGGCTGCCCCTCCCACGGAACCGAGAAGTGACTGGTCAGCTTGACTTTGGTGTTGCGGTCCACGTTCGCATTGTCGCCGTTCGCAAACACTTTGCCCCGTGCCATTCCCGCGTGCCGCTTCTTGAATTTGGCGAGGCCAGCGGCAAAGTCCTTGTCGTCAATGTAGTCGTGCGAGTCGTAAATATCCGCGCCGTTGACCCGGTGCGAGTAGCCTGACGTATCCAGCACAGGCCGCGTCAGGTCCATCGCTTTGGTCGCCAGGTACATTCCCTGCGTCACTTCATCCAGCACCGTAATCTTGTCGCCGATATTCTGCCACGTCTCGTTCAGCGGGCACCAGCCGATAATACTCGGGTGCGAATAATCCCGCTCCAGCGCTTCTAGCCACTGCGACAAATACGCCGGGTCCGGCCTCTGATGGTCATTGCTCGGCCCGTACCCACCGCAGCCCCAGTCCCCAAACTCGCCCCAGACCAGGTACCCCAGCCGGTCGGCATGGTACAAAAACCGCTCCTCGAACACCTTCTGATGCAGCCGCGCCCCGTTGAAGCCGACTTCCTGACTGCGCGTAATATCCGCAATCAGCGCGGCGTCCGACGGCGCAGTCATCACGCCGTCCGGGTAATACCCCTGATCCAGCACCGTCCGCTGAAACACCGGAACCCCGTTGATATTGACACGCGGGCCGTCCAAAGACACCGACCGCAGACCCGCGTAGCTCGTGACCAGGTCCACCACTTTGCCTTTGGCGTCGCGCAGGGTGATCTCCAGATCATATAAGAACGGGTCTTCCACCGACCACAGCCGCCGCCGCCCTGCGGGAATCGCCAGCGTCAGGCGCGGGGACAAATCAAAATGCGCCGGGACCGACGCGCTCACAACCTCTCCCGCGCCGTCTTTGAGTGCCGCGTGCAGCGTCAAGCCCGGCGTGTTCTGCGTCAAGGGCTGCTCCAGATGGAACGCCCCATTTGCCACATCCGGCGTAATCCGCGTGCGCCGCAGGGCCGTTTCCGGGACCGGCTCCATCCACACCGTCTGCCAGATGCCCGTCGTGCGCGTGTACAGGCAGTCATACGGCGCGTACTTCTGCGCCTGCTTCCCGCGAGACTGCGGCCTCGTATGCCCGTCGCGTGCCCGCACCACCACCGTAAACGTGTCGCCGCCTTTTTTATCCAGCTTCACCGAAAACGGCGTCCACCCGCCCCGGTGCCGCATCACTTCCTGCCCGTCCACCCACACCGTCGCGTCATAGTCTATCGCGCCAAAATGCAGCATGACGCGCTTGTTTTTCCAGCTCGCGGGCACTTCGATCTGACGCCGGTACCACACCGCCGCCATGAAGTCCGTGTGCTGCACCCCGGAAAGCTCCGATTCGGGGCAGAACGGAACCGTAATCGTCTCCTCCAAATGCCGCCCCAGCACATTGCGCTCCAGGCCGCTGTCGCTGGCATCAATCTCAAACTCCCATTCGCCGTTCAGGCACAGCCAGTCGGCGCGGACAAACTGCGGGCGGGGATATTCAGAACGCGAAATAGTCAAAAATCTTCTCCTTCAAGGCGTGCCGCCTCAAGGCGGCGGCTCGGCTTATGATACACTCTCCATTTGCGCTTGTCAACCTGTCAAAAACGAGAACAAAAAATGCTACACTGCCCTTACTATGGCCGCTCCCAATTGGCTGTCTTTGGGGCACTGGCTCCACGTCCGTGCCGGGGAATGGACTGCGACCGGCGTTCTGCCGCCGCCCTCGGAAAAGCTGCGCTGGCCGCATCAGGTCAAGCTGTGTCTGATCAGCGTTCCGATTGTGTACGGTCTCGTTATTTTGATTTTCTTTTTCACTGCGCCGATTCTCTTGTTCGGCTTTTCCCCGCCGACCGCTTCCCCGGTCGCGCTTTACCATGCAGTCATCCACTGTATATGGCTGCTGTTTAGCTGGAACAGCATCACAGATATATGGTCCGACATCGGCTATTTCACCCTTCCCGCTCTGCCTCTCTGGGTCATTGAGCCGCTTTGGAACCGGCGAGCTGTCCGCCTTGCCCAAAAACAGGCCGCCCTCGCGGCTTCGACCGACACCATCTGGCCCCCGCCCCCGCAGCGGCTCGACGCCTAGCTGCCCTGCCCCCTACTTCTGGCTCCCCCAGAATTGGGGGCGGGGGGGCGATCTTCACTTTGGAGTCTTGTCTCATGCTTCGTGCCTGGAAAACCGCCGCCGTTGCCGCCCCGCTCACCCTCGCCGCCCTCGCCCTCGGCGGCTACGCCTATACCCGTGCCCACACCGCCCCGACCTACCGCCTTGCCAACGGCATTGAAGTCACGCCCACTGTCAACCCGCAGGACGAAATGGCACAGCTTCTGGAAATCAAAAGCTGGGACTTTGACATCACGCAGCCCGACGCCAGCAAGCCTCTTTACATCAGCTTTGCCCTATACGGCAACGGCAAGTTCATCAAAACCATCAACGGCGGCACGGCACGATTTCCTACCCCCTCCAGCCCGCCCAAAAAGGGACCTGTCACCACCCATATTTCTTTGGCTTTGCTGCCACTTGGCGCTTTCATTTCTGATGCCCGTGAACTGAAATACAGGATGACCATAGATAGAATAAGCGGGAGTGGTATTTCGAGCGATATGCCAAACCCAGTCTTCAAGGGCAGCGGGATTTCTTCAGGAGTAGAGGCCGTTCCCGCTGACAACACCGTATTGCTGCTGAGCACCAACCGCACAAAATCTTACGTCTCTGGTAAAATGTCTGACAACGACACCAACTTAGCCCTCAGCCTTGCCGAAACACCGCCCCGCTAATTCCCGTCTCTATCCAAAGTGCCGCGAAGCGGTAGTTCTCGGCGTCCGCGCCCGTCAGCCGTGCCATTCATGGCATGGCTTTTTCTGTGCCACGCCCCTTGACACAGGTTCGCCCAAACGGCCACAATAAATCATAAGTCTACTAAAATAGCCGATTACCATTTATTGCAGCCAAAGGAACCTACAATCATGCCCGCCACCGAAAATACTGAGAACAGCGAAACTGCCCAAACGAACTGCCCAAACAAAACCAGCAAATCAGCCGAAGGCAAAGCCATCGCCGCCCGCAACGCCACCACCCACGGCCTCTTCGCCCGCGATGTCGTCCTCCCTCACCTCGGCGAAGACCCCGCCGGATACCAAACCCTCGCCGACGAGCTGATCAAACAGCTTGCCCCTCAGAACCTCGTCGAGCATCACTACGTCGAAAAAATCGCCGCCGCGAGTTGGCGTCTCCGCAGGCTCCAGCGCTGGCAGGCCCAGCTCTACGAAGACAGCACCCTCACCGAAGAGGAGCTGCTAAACAGGCTCGACAAAACCCTGCGTCACGAGACCGCCCTGCACCGGCAAATCGACACCGCCGTCAAGCTCCTCGCCAAAGACGTCCCCAACCTCTACGCCCGCCGCGTCCGCGCCCGCGTCCTAGAGGACGCCATGCTGTCCGAGCGCGAGTGTGCCGACTGCCTCGAAGACGACGCCGCCATCTCAATGGAAGTCCGCAATAGATTAGGCCGCATCCGCAAAGCCACGGACTGCGCCCTGCCTCGTCTTGTTGCCGCCCCGTTAGACAACGCGCCCAGCGACAATAGCGAAAATTGCGATAACGAACCCACTGGCGATGAACTCGCCCCCACGCCCACGGCTCTTACTCTTAACCCTCTCCTAACAGGGGAGGGAGCGAGGCACGAGCGGGAGGGGTCCGAAATCTGCCAAAACGAACCCGCTGAGGCAGAAGGAATCATCGAAGTCGACCCGCGCACGCACCCGGCCTTTCTCGGCAGGAACGAAGTGCCCCGCCCGCTGCCTTACGCCGCCCTGCACCGACGCGAAGATCACCGCGTCATCCACGCCGCCGCCCGCGCCCAGTCGTATCGCAGTGCCCGCGACGCCGACAAGCCGTATTTCTGACATAGGGAGCTACTCTGATGCCCGCGCAGGCGGGGAATTGCCCTTTTAAAGCATGGGGGTTCAGCCCCGTGACACCCTTTCGGGTACACTATCGCCATGAGATATGCTGAAACCATTATGGACATTCCACAGCTTCAATATGAGCCGCTCGTGCGGGCCGCGCTGGCCGAAGACATCGGACCGGGGGATATTACGACGACGCTTTGCATTCCCGCAGGCACGCAGGCCACCGCCACCGTGCTTGCCAAACAGCCCGGAACCATTGCGGGCCTTGCTATTGGCGAGCTGGCGTTTCACCTGCTTGACCCTGAAGCCGTCTGGACCCCGCTTGTTCAGGACGGCGACACCGTGGGGGAGGGGCGAACGCCGCTGGCAACGGTCACCGGCGATGCCCGCGCCCTGCTCACCGCCGAGCGCGTGGCCCTGAACTTCATGCAGCGGCTGTCCGGCATTGCCACGGTCACCGCCCGGTACGTTGCCGCCGTATCAGGAACGTCCGCCCGCATTGTGGACACGCGCAAGACCACGCCCGGCCTGCGGATGCTGGAAAAGTACGCCGTCCGACAGGGCGGCGGCTTCAATCACCGGATTGGCCTCTACGACTGCGTCCTCATCAAAGACAACCACATCAAAGCCGCCGGGGGCATCGGCCCCGCCGTCGCCCGCGCCAAGGCAAACATTCCGCACACGATGAAAGTGGAGGTCGAAGCCTCCACCCCCGCTCAGGTTGCCGAGGCGCTTACGGCAGGCGCGGATATCATACTCTTAGACAACATGGACACCGACACCATGCGCTGGGCCGTTGAGACCATCGGCACCCGCGCCATCTCCGAAGCCTCCGGCGGCCTCACCGAGTCCCGCGTCGCCGAAGTCGCCGCCACCGGCGTCAACATCCTGAGCATCGGGGCCTTGACCCATTCCGCCCCCGCGCTCGACATCTCGTTAGATTTCACCGCGTAGGGGCGCTGCTTGTTGCGCCCTCTTGTGCTGCTCCTATCCTAATTATCTGGTTCCCCCATTATTGGGGGCTAGGGGGTCTTCTATGCTCTCCTTCGGCCACCCGCACCGGCACGTCCCCGAGTGCGAATCGACCAATGATCTCGCCCGTGACTGGGCACGAGACGCCGACGCCCCTGCCCCCTCCGGCGCGGTCGTTTCCACCGACTTCCAGACCCGAGGGCGCGGGCAGCGCGGACGACTTTGGGAAGCCGTGCCGGGCGAGAACGCCCTGCAATCGTTCGTCTACCGCCTGCCCGCAGGCGCTAATCCAAGCCAGATTGGCCTCGTCGCCGCCGTTGCCCTCGCCGACGCCCTGACCGCGCTCGGCCTCGCGCCTGCCATCAAATGGCCCAATGACATCTTACTCAATGGCCGCAAAACAGCGGGCATCCTGGTAGAAGTCTCTGGCCCCGTCGCCATTTTGGGTGTCGGCATCAATGTCAACCAGACCGGCTTCGAAGGCGCGGCGGCGTTTGTCACCCCGCCGACTTCTCTGCGAGCCGAAGCGGGCCAGGAATTTGCCGTCGAAGATGTCCGCGAGGCGCTCTGCCTGGCGCTCACGCTCTGGGCCGAACGCTGGCAGGAAGACGGCTTTGCGCCCGTTCTGGAAGCCGCCCGCGCCCGGCTCGCCGTCGGCGCTGCCGTCCGGCGCGGCGACGAAACTGCGGTTTTAGACGGGTTAGAAGACGACGGTGCGGCCCGTGTCTGCCTGCCGCCCGGAACTTTCGCCCGCTGGGACACGTTACACTAAAGGCGCAATCACTCGGGGCGCAATAAGCGGCGCAGATAGTGTATAATGCTCTAAAGGAAACTCTGTATGCTGAAGTCTCGC
Source organism: Capsulimonadaceae bacterium (assembly GCA_965277455.1). Taxonomy (GTDB): domain Bacteria; phylum Armatimonadota; class Armatimonadia; order Armatimonadales; family Capsulimonadaceae; genus JANXMY01. The sequence continues at coordinate 653,778 of OZ255823.1, forward strand.
TGGCTGAGTACGTTCACCGTCATCGGCGCGGTGCTGATCGTGCTTGGCATCGTCGGCCTCGTTCTTGGGCCAAAGTTTATTTATGACCCCGGCCAGCCCATCACTGGCAAAGAAGGTCTGTGTTACCTGGCCGTTGGCGTGCTGATGGTCCTGAACGGCGTGATGACACCCGCGCCCGCCGCCGAAAAGACCCCGGCTAAACGCCGCGAAGCCGTATCTGTGACCGAAAAACGGGATTAACACTCCCGCACTTACTGTAAACCAACTATAAATTGAGGATTTTTTATGCCATCGGAAGCCATCCGCTGTACCGACTGTGGGGCCGTCTTCAAGGGCGTCCCGGCCTGGCTCTCCACCGCCAGCGTCAAGTTTAGCTGCACCAACTGCCCCAAGCGCCCCTCCCGCCTCGCCCGCTTTGATGCTGCCCCCGCCGCGTCCCTCCTCAAAGCCAAAGACGAGGACGACGACGATCTGGACGCCGTGGAAATCGAGGACCTCGACGAAGACGCCGAGCCAGACATCGACGAAGACGACGCCAAAGCGGAGTAATACACCAAAACAGCCCGGCGCGAATAGCGCCGGGCTTTTCCGTCTGCCGCATCCTATGAACCGCATTTCCATCATCGGTACGACCGGCTCCGGCAAAAGCACGCTGGCCGCGCAGCTTGCCTGCATTCTGGAAGTGCCCTGTATCGAGCTGGATGCGATCCACTGGCAGCAGCCGGGTTGGAACCCGATCAGCCGGGAGCAGTTTCAGGCGGAGGTCGCCGAAGCCGTCCGCGCCGAGCAGTGGGTTATCGAAGGCGGCTACTCCGTCGTCCGCCCCCTCCTCTGGGCACGCGCCGACACCGTGCTCTGGCTGGATTACTCGTTCTCCGTCACACTTAGCCGCCTCCTGCGCCGGACCACCCGCCGCATTCTCAGCCGCGAGCTGCTCTGGGGCACCAACCGGGAAAGCCTGCAAATCGCCCTGTCCCGCGAATCTATCCTCCTCTGGCTCCTCAAAACCCACGGCCCAAACCGGCAGAAGTTCGCCGCCCAACTGGCGCTTCCCGAAAACCAGCACCTCCAGGTCCACCGCTTCACCTCGCCCCGGCAGACCGAAGCCTGGCTCAAACAGCAAACGGCCCGGCGCTAAAAGCGCCGGGCCGTTTGCTCTGCTTCCTAAGCCTCGCTCCGGTTCCCCCAGAATTGGGGGCTAGGGGGTCCTAATCCAGCGGCTCGCTTTCGCGGGCCGGGTCCGCCTCCGCGCCTGCTTCCGCACCGGGGGCACGCCCGCCGCCCCGGCTGCCACGCGGGCCGCCGTCGCCGTTCTTGGGGCCGTCGCCGCCGCCATAAGCCAGCGCTTCGTCGGGAATCTGGCGATGCCAGACCACCCGGCCCAGCCAGTTGGCGAAGTTGTCGAACAGCAGGTACACGCTCGGGATGACCAGCAGGGTCAGGAACGTGGACACGATGACGCCGCCGACGACCGTGATACCCAGCGGCTGCCGGAAGCCCGCACCGCGTCCCAGCGCCATTGCGGTCGGCAGGGTAGCCCCAACAATGGCAAACGAAGTCATCAGGACAGGCCGCAGGCGGGTGGGGGCCGCTTCCAGAATAGCGTCCAGCCGCTTGTAGCCGCGTGCCCTCAGCGTATTGGTATAGTCCACCATGAGAATGGCGTTCTTGGTAGCGATGCCGTTAAGCATAATCACGCCAATGGCTGTAATCAGCGAGAAGGGTGTTCCCGTCAGCAGCAGCGCGGCCAAAGCCCCAACCAGCGCCTGCGGCAGCGTCAGCATGACCGACAGCGGATACAGCATATTGTTGAACAGCGCCGCCATCAGCATATACGACAGGATAATCCCCAGCAGGACCGCCTGAATCAGATACGGGAACTCGTCCTGACTCGTCTGCGCGTCGCCGCCCCATGCATAAGAGACCCGCCCGAACTGACCGGAATCAACTAGCTTCTTAATGGCCGGGTCGATATTCTTGAACCGGACATTGTTGATCTGCGTGCCCGGCAGCAGGTACGCCGTCACCGTCACCTGCCGCAGCCGGTTCAGCCGGTCCACACGGGTTGGCCCCGCGCCGATACTGATGTTGGCGACACTCCCCAGCAGGATCGGGGTAGTGTTCTGGTAGCCGACGGGTATCTGACCCACCGTGTAGATGTTGTTCCGGTCTCTCTTTGCCAGGATGACGTTGATGTTGTACTCGTTGGAGTCCTTCGGGTCCCGGTATTGCGCCGTGATGTCGCCCTGCAAAGCTGTAGACACCGTCGTCGCCACATCGCTGACATTCAGGCCGTACTGCGCGGCGCGGGTGCGGTCGAGGCGGACCTGCACTTCGGGCTGACTGGCTTTGAACGAAATGTCGCTGCCATAGGTCCCCGGCGTTTTGTCCACCACGCCCTGCACCAGCGCGGCGGCATGAAGTATTTCTGTGAAATCCGTGCCGACCAGGTTGATAGACAGCGGAGCGCCGCCGCCGCCGAAGCCGTTGACCGGCGAAGCCTGAATAATCAGGCTGCTGCCGTTACCTGGAATGGTCTGGAGAATCTTGCGAATTTTCTTCGCCACATCCTCGTCTGACGCATCGCGCAGCGTATCATCCCCGGTGTGCTTGTTCCAGAACTGAACTTTGTCCAGCGGTGCGGCCCGGTCATACAGCGACACCTGAATCTGGCCGTACTGCGTGCCCGTATCGCCCGACCCCGCGCCGCCCGAAGCGTTGCGCCCAACCACCGTTTGCAGATACTTCACATCGCTGTCCAGACTCTTGTCCGCCCGGATGCGCCGTTCAATCTCATCGGTTATGGTTTTCGTCACCGGCAGCGCCGTCCCCGCCGGAGCCTGTACTGTCACCGATACCAGGTTTTGATCCTGCGCGGGCGAGAACCGGAAGCCAAGCCGGGGGAAGATCAAAATCACGGCAGCGATCAGAATCAGGTTGCCGACGATGACAACAACCCAGGGCCGCTTCAGGAAAGCCCGCAAAATGTTCCGGTAAAAGCCCTCAAACTTGTGATAGCCCCGGTTGAACCAGCCCGCAAAGCCGGACTGCCCTTCGCCGCTGGCTTCCAGCGACTCGCCCTTCTTGAACCAGCGCGAGGCCAGCATCGGGGTCAGCGTGAACGAAACGAACAGCGAGATCAAAACGGCCACCGAGATGGAGACGCCGAAAGACCGGAAGAACTCGCCGATGACGCCGCCCATAAACGCAATCGGGATAAACACCACGAGGTCCACGGCGGTCAGCGTCAGGGCCGCCAGACCAATTTCCGCCCGGCCCGTAATTGCCGCCTCACGCGGCTCCTGCCCCAGCGCCAGATGCCGCGAGATATTTTCAATGACAACAATCGAGTCGTCAATCAGAATGCCTATCGCTAGCGACAGCCCCAGCAGTGTCAGCGTGTTCAGTGTGAAGCCGAACGCCGCAATCGGCAGGAACGTGGAAATAACGCAGACAGGAATGGCAATAGCGACAATAATCGTAGCCCGCAGGTTGTGCAGGAACAGGAACACGATCAAAACGGCCAGCAGCGCCCCGATGCAGAGCGATACAACGACATCTTTGAGGTTTTCCTCCACATTGGTCGAGTCGTCACGGGTCACCACAAAGCTGACATCGCTCGGCAGGAACTTCTTAACTTCGATAAGCTGTGCTTTAACGCCGGCGGTAGCTTTGAGCGTGTTGCCGTCGCTCGTTTTCTGAATCGTCAGCGTGACCGAGTCCTGCCCGTCCAGCGTGCTTTCAATGGTCTTCTCAACAGTCGTGTCGCTTACGGTGGCGATGTCCGAAAGCTGCACCGTCCGCCCGCTGCTGCTTTCGCCCGGCGCGGCGTCGGGGTTCTTCGGCAGGGAAATCGTCAGGTCTTTCAGCTCCTGCACCGAGGCGAACTCACCCAAAAACCGGATGGACGAGTATTTGGTGCTGGTCTGAATGTAGCCCGCCGAGACGTTCTGGTTGGCGTTGTTAATAATAGTCGCTAACTGCCCGATAGTCAGCCCGTAAGCGGCCAGACGGTCCGCACGGACGGCCACACGGATTTCACGCTGCTCGCCGCCGGTGACGTTGACCGCCGACACATCGGGTGCCTGCTGAAGCCGCTCCGACACGATGTTGTCGGCCAGCACGCGCAGGTCACGGGGGCTTTCCTTGCCCTTCATAGCGATATACATGATCGGCTGCGAGGAGTTGTCCTGCTTGGCGACACTCGGGCTGTCGGCATTGATGGGCAGCCGCTTGCGGACCGCATCCACCTTCTGCCGCACATCCGCCGCCGCCGTGTCCAGATCAGTCCCAAAGAAGAACGTACACCGCACGACCGAGACGCCTGCCTGCGAGGTCGAGTCAATCTGCTTGAGGCCGGAAACACCGCTGATAGAGTCCTCAATCGGCTTCGTGATCAGCGTTTCCATCTCCTGCGGGTTGGTTCCCGCGTAGGTAGTGTTGATGGAGACGACCGGGAAGTCGACCTTCGGGTTCAGCTCAGCCGGCAGGCGCAGGTAGCTGACAATCCCCAGCACGACAAACGCCGCTAATATCATTAAAATCGCAATCGGGCGGCTGATCGCCAGACGTGTGACACCCATAATTAGTCCCTTGCTACTCTGCTAACAGTGTTTTACACTGTCCCGTCAGGGGCACAAGACCCCCTGGCCCCAAATAATGGGGGAACCGGAGAAAAATGTGCCCGTCGTCTGGTCTTACGTCCCCTGGACGTTGGGCTTTTGACAGCCTCGGCTTTTAACCCGTTGCGATCAAAAACGCTTCCGGCAAAAGTCTGTTACTGCGCCGATTTCCCCCTGTGCCTGCCGCCGCCGATGACGGCGCCGTTGGCGTCGACGATGGCGAGCTTCTGGCCTTTTTTGAGGTCCTGCTGGCCGACAATAACAATCGTCTGGCCGGGCACTAGGCCGCTGGTAATCTGTGCCTGCTGCTGGTTCTGAATGCCGATTTTGACCGCCTGCGGCTGGGCCGTGTTGTCCGGGCTGACCACGACAACCTGCTGGGCCGAGGTCTGCGTGCCATTGGCGATCACCTCGTTGCTGCTGGTGTTCGGCTGGAAGCCAGAGGCGCTGGCAAGTGGAGCCAGAGCGTTCGCCGGAACCAGTGTGGCGTTGCGGGCAACCTCTGTAATGATAGACCCCCGCGCAAACATTCCGGGGCGCAGCTCATGGCCGGGGTCGGTAATAGTGACCCGCAGCGAGAACACCCGGTTAGTTGCGGAGGCGGCGGGGTACACCGCCGTCACTTTGCCCATGTACTTATGACCGGGCAAAGCGTCCACCTGCACGTTCACCGGGTTGCCAATCTGAATGCTGGCAAAGTCCGTCTCGCTGATGGTCGGCTCATAATAAACGCTGCCGAGGCCGACCACCCGCATCAGGTTCGTGCCCGGCGCGGCAATCTGCCCCGGCTCCACTTCGCGGGCGGCCACAATGCCGTCAATCGGTGACCGAATGAACGCATTGGCGACCTGCTGCTGATTGAACGCCAGCGTCGCCTGCTGCTGCCGCACCGCCGCCTCCGCCTGCGTGACGGCGGCCTGCGCGGCCAGAATATCGTCCTTCCGAACTGCCGTCTGCTGCTCGTTGGCAATGGCGGTCTTTAAATTTGCCTGCTGCTGCTGGAGCTGTGCCAGCGCGGCGGCGACATCTTCGCTCTGCGCTCCGGCCAAAGTCAGTGACAGCGCCTGCTTGGTATTCTGGTAAGTCTGCACCTGGACATCATAGCTGGTTTGCGCGGTGTCCAGATCAGCTTTTGCCAGTGCGCCCTGCTTGAACAGCGTGCTGTTGCGTGTCAAAATAGTTTTGGCATTATCCAGATTGGCTTTGGCGAGAAGCACCTGGCTTTTGGCCTGCAAAATCTGCTGCGGACGGTTGCCGCCCTTGACTTTCTTGTAGTTTTGATTAGACGCCGCAACCTGCGCTTTTGCCTGCGCGATGGCCTGTTTGGCCGTCTGCACTTGGAGCGTGTAGTTAGTTCCCGCCTGCGACAGCTTGGCATTGTTGGAAGCCACATTGGACTGTGCCTGCGCGACATTGGCCTGCGCCTGCCGGACATTGGCCTGAAGATCGGTCGTGTCCTGCTGGGCGACGACCTGCCCGGCCTTGACGGTCTGCCCTTCGCGGAAATTGACGGCGATCACCCGGCCCGTCGCACGGGCGGAAAGCTGCACGTCCTGCAAGGCCTGGATGTTGCCGGTCACGGGAACAGTCTGCGAAATGGTTCCGGTCTGCACCGTCGTGACCTGCACGGGAACGGCCCCGCCGGGAGCGCCGACGCCGGGCGGGCCGGTTTTTGCGTCTTTTTTGCCGCAGCCCGCCAGCGAGCCTGTCAAAACAATGCCCGCCAGCAGCGCGGCCTGGAAATGGAATTTCATGCTTTTTTAATATCTCTCGGTCTTAACGTCCGCCAATCCTAACGTCCGCCAATCCTAACGTCCGCCAATCCTAACGTCCGCCAATCCTAACGTCCGCCAATAGCGCGGGTGAGCTGGGCCAGCGAAGTCTGGTAGTCATACTGGGCATTCAGCAGGTTGCTTTGCGCCTGCGCGAGCTGCGCCTGCGCGTTCACCACATCCAGAATGGTCCCAATGCCGTTCTGATAACGCACATTGGCAAGGCGGTAGGCTTCATCGGCAGTCGACGCGCCTATTCCTGTGGAGGCCGCCCGCGTCTGGGCATCGTTGATATTGGACAGCGCCTGCCGCACCTCCAAATCCACATTCTGACGGAGCTGGTCGCGGGTGATTTGCTGTGTCCGCAGGTCGGACTCAGCGGTGCGTACTTTGGCTTTGGTGGTCCCGCCGTCATACAAAGGAATGGCGATGACCGCTGAAATCGTATAACTCGTGTGACTGTTAGTGGTGATGGGGCCAGTGTAGCCGCCACTTCCCACAATACTCAGCGACGGCAGCAGACCCACCCCGGCCAGCTTTTTCAGCCGCTCGGCAATCGTGATATTACGGTCGGCCTGCTTGACTTCCGGGCGGGCGGTCAGCGCCGTTCGCGTGAGCGCCGTGCGGTCAAATGTCTGGTTTGTCGGCGGCTGCGGCGGCTCTTCCAGCGTGACAGGCACGTCCTGGCTGAGACCCACCAGATTGTTCAGGTTCGCCACTGCCAGCGTCAGCGTGTTGCGGGACGACGAAAGCTGGGTCTGGGCATTGGAGAGAGTCGTCTGCGCGGTTAGCACGTCATACCGCGCCGTCGCGCCCGCATCAAAGCGAACCTGTGCGATCCGCACACTTTCGGTGTCGGCGGTTACAAGCTGTTCGTTGACCCGCACCTGCGCCTGATCGCGCAGGACATTGAAGTAGGTGTTCTTGACCGACAGCACTGTTTCATTGGCAACCCGCTCCAGGTCCGTCTGGTAAAAGTCCCGCGTCAGCGTTTCCACGTCCTGCGCGGCGGGAACCAGCTTGAAAAGGTCTACCCCCTGCGTCACTGAAATGCGGGCGCTATAATTGTTGCTGGAGCCGCCCCGAATGCCATTCTCCAGTGTGCCGTTGCCAGGGACAGTTCCTGTTCCATCACCGCCTGTGCCGGTCGTGTCCGCCCGAGGCTGACGCGCCGGGGATGCCGCCGTGCCTGCGGCGGCTCCTGTGCTGGCGGCGGGAGCCGCGCCGGTCGCCTGCGCGAGCTGATCCATCAGCGGCGGCAGGTTGGCGACAGCCTGCGCGGTACGAAACTGCGCCGTCGGCCCGGTGGTTCCAAACGTACTGCCCGTCGTCCCGGTGCTTCCGGGCGTCCCGCCCGTTCCTGTAGTCCCCGTTCCTGTGGTCCCGGTGGAGCCGACCGTTCCCGTATTGCCCAGGGTGCCTGTGGTCCCGCCGCCGTTTACAGTTCCGGTTCCCTGCGGGGTGGTCCCGAGGGACGAGCTTGTCCCGTCGCTGCTGGTTCCAGTCCCGCCGCCGCCGCCACCGGTGAAACTGCTAGTCGAGCCGCCGCCCTCATCGGTAATGACCGGAATAACGCCGCCACCAGGCAGTGTACCAGTGGTGTTGCCGCCGCCCGAGGCTGTGTTGAACGTTTTGATGCTGGAATAAGTGTCCACGAGGTCCACCTGCACCTGCGGCAGACCGGCAGCATTGGCCTGATAAATGAGCTGCTGCGCTTTGACCACTCGCTCCCGCGCAAGCTGAACGCTGGAATTGTTGCGGAGCGCCAGTGTCAGCACCTGGTCCAGCGTGAGAGTCTTCGCCGGAGCCGTCCCGGCAGGAGGTACGAGCAGCGACGGCGGAAGCGGTGCGGGCGTGGGAATGGGAGCGCCTGTCGGGGGCGGAGCCGGAATTGGGGCAGGTATTTGTGCCATGACCTGCGCCACGGGAAGCGAAAACAGTGCCATCGCTGCCAGCGAAAAGCCGCTCACAGGCCGCCAGAAAGATCGTGTCAAGAAGCTATCTCCTCCGATTTGCCGTTGTCTTGGGGTCCGCTATTCTGAATCTCGTGTTCCAGAGTTTGCAGGTCTGAGAGAATAGTCGTCATAAACTCGCGCAGAGCCTCGATTTTTACCAGCATCAGACCGCGCTCATGAGGAGCGCCCATGATCAGTATTTTGTCGCCGGTTTCAATGGCGTACTTTTTGCGGGCTTCGACGGGAATCACGATCTGGCCGCGCTCGCCGACGGTTGCCGCGCCGTAAAAGTGGTCTTTGAGGCTGAATTCTTCGTGGGTCTTGCTCATAGCGTTTGTGTCTGGGGGAGTAATACCGGAAAAAAATGAAAGCGAAATGAAAAGCGATCAAAAATCATGTAAATCATACGTCTCACACGTGACAGCGCCATTATGCGTGTTTCAGGCGCGAATGTCAACCCGTATTTGCCGGGTGCGGAACTTTGAGAAACGCGGCTTTGTTCAACAGGCAAAGAGGCCCCTCCCGTGTTTCAGCATCTGCGCGAAGATATTCAGACGATTTTTACCAAAGACCCTGCCGCCCGCTCGGTAGCCGAAGTCCTGACCTATGCCGGGTTCTGGGCGCTGTTCTTTCACCGGATTGCCCACCGCTTCTACGGGCGCGGCTGGTTTTTCCCGGCCCGCCTTCTGTCGCAGTACAGCCGGCTGGTCACCAATATTGAAATCCACCCCGGTGCGACCATCGGGCGGCGCTTTTTTATTGACCACGGCGCGGGCGTCGTCATCGGCGAAACCGCCGTTGTCGGCGACGACGTTTTAATGTACCATCAGGTCACCCTGGGCGGCACGTCGCTGACCAGAACCAAGCGCCATCCGACCGTCGGCAGCAATGTTCTGCTCGGCATGGGCGCGAAAGTATTGGGTAACATCACGGTCGGCGACGGCGCACGCATCGGTGCAAACGCCGTCGTCACCCGCGACGTCCCTCCGAACACCAGCGTCGTCGGCGTGCCAGGCCGGATTCTGGTGCAGGACGGGCAGCATATCTCGGAGCGCACCACCGCCCAGGTCATGGATCAGGCGCTCGGCAATGCCGACCCGATGGGCGAGATTATCCGCCGCTCGCTGGCCGAGATCGAAGACCTCAAGTGCCGCTTGCAGGCCGTCGAAGAAGAGCAGCACCCGGACCGCCTCCTGCGGGCTTTGGACACCGTCTGGGACAAAATCCCCGAGAAGTCCTTGACCGAGCAGTTCGACGAAATCTGCGCCGATACGTCCCACCCCTGCCCCGAAGAAAACCTCTCCGGCGGAGGGATTTAGCCCCTCTTCTCCTAATCTGGCCCCTCTCCTTGCTTCAAGGATTGGTCCGAAGGAGAGGGCTGGGGGTGAGGTTCCTCTTGGGCCGCTGTTCAAGGGGCCGAACCCCCTCGCTGGGGGGCGCAGACGCCGTGAACCCGCCTGCGCGGGTAAGGAATGGGATAGGAAAGGAACCTGCCCCTCTGCTTGATCTTAATCTTCGCTCTATCTTCACCCGCGCAGGCGGGTTTAAGGCGTCTGCGCCCCCCAGCGAGGGGGTTCAGCCCCTTGAACAATCCATTCATACTATGCAGCACAGCTCATCTATCCCGCGCCTGCCCCGCCCTCTGCCGCCCGGCGGCACCATAGGAATCATCAACCCATCTAGCCCCGTCGAGCCTGATTTGCTGGACGCAGGCATCGCGGTTCTGGAAGCACGTGGCTTCCGCATCTCTCTTGCTCCCCATGTCCGCGTCCGCAGCGGCCATCACGCCGGTTCACCTGCCGCCCGCGCCGCCGACTTTTCCGCGTTCTACGCTGACCCCACCATTGACGTACTCTGGTGCGCTCGCGGCGGCTCCTCGGCCCTGCGCCTCTGGCCGCTGCTGGACTGGCCCGCTTTGGCCGCCCTGCCGCCCAAAATGGTGATTGGCTATTCGGACACGACTTCTCTTTTGATCCCGCTCATCCAAACCGTTGGCACGATTGCCCTGCACGGCCCGCTTGTCTTTGAGTTAGGCGACATAGCCCCCGATATACTGGACTGGCAGCTTCGGCTGCTCCAATCCTCCGACCCTGCTGGCCTTGTACCGGGCCGCGCCCCCAACACGATCATTTCTGGCACTGCCGAAGGTGAACTCTGCGGCGGCTGCCTGTCGCTTGTCGCCGCTACGCTTGGCACGCCCTATCAAATCAACACCACCGGCAGGCTGCTTCTGCTGGAAGACATCGACGAAGCCCCGCACCGCGTCGAGCGGTATCTCACGCAGTTCGCCGCCGCCGGGCTGTTCGAGGCCGCCGCCGGGGTCATCTTCGGTACCTCCACCGGAGCCGACGACACACGCACCCTGCCCCTGCGCCAGATTTGGGCCGACGCCGTCGCCCCGTTCGGCAAGCCCGCTGTTTTGGGTTTCCCTTTCGGCCATGTCACCCCCAATTACGCCCTCCCCCTCGGCGTCCGCGCCCGCCTCGACGCCGACACCGGCACGCTGACTCTGCTGGAACCGGCTGTCGCTTGACATTGCTCAGATGAACGGGGCATACTGAGCGTATTATGGTGAGTGTCGCTAGTGGTATTAGGGATATTAATCTTCTGGACAGAATGGTAAGAGCTGTGGAAAAAGTGCGTGAGCGACTGCTTCGAGCCACGGCGGCGCTTGAAAACGCGGGCGTCCTTTATGCTGTCGTCGGCGGTAACGCAGTGGCTTCTTGGGTTGCGGGAGTAGATGAAGCTGCTGTCCGCAACACCCAAGATGTGGATGTCCTTTTGCGTCGTGCAGACTTAGCCGCCGCACGGACCGCTTTAGAGAGCGTTGGCTTCGTGTTTCGTCACGTTGGCGGCATGGACCTCTTTCTGGATGGCGCAGAGGCGAAAGCAAGAGATGCCGTTCATGTTGTCTTTGCCGGTGAGAAAGTCCGGCCTGAAGAAGCCCTGCCAAACCCAGACGTAATGGAGGCTGAAAAAGCCGCCGATTTTCGCGTCCTGTCGCTGGAAGCATTGGTGCGCGTTAAGCTAACCGCATACCGCCGCAAAGATCAGGTACACATTACTGACCTGCTGGAAGTTGGTTTGATTGACGCCTCTTGGGTCGCCCGTTACCCGCCCGAACTTGGAGCGCGTCTGCAAACGCTGATTGATGACCCGGACGGGTAAATAGTTGGCCTATCCGGGTAAACTAAGAGGGATGAACAAACAACGCAAGATTTTCCTGTTTTCACTTGTTGGTTTCTGCGTGCTGGGCGCGATTATTTACCAGCAGGTGCAGAGCGCCAAAGCCGCCAGCCAGATTAATTACCGCACCGCCGTTGTTGCTGATGGTGATGTCACCGATGCCGTCGAAGCCAGCGGCGTCGTGCAGCCGCTCACCACCGTAGATGTCAAATCGCGGGCGGGTGGGCGGCTCATCAAACTCAATGTCGATGTCGGAACCCCCGTCAAAACCGGCACGCTGATCGGCCGCATCGACCCCTCGGATACCCTTTCTGCTTACAATCAGTCGGAAGCGGACCTGACCACCGCCCGCGCCCGGCTGTCTCAGACGCAGCAGCAGGCGCGAATGTCCGGGACGCAGGACACGCTTTCCGTGTCCGGGGCAAAGCAGGCAGTACTCGCCGCGCAGGCCCATCTCACACAGGCGCAGTCTCAGTCTACGGCTCAGCCCGCACTCACCCAGAGCGCGATTGCCCAGGCTAGAGCCAGCCTTGCCGCCGCCCAGCAGCAATTTCAGCAGCTCAAAGCCGCCACCAACCCCGAGGCCCGCGCCGCCGCCAAAGCCGACAATGCCCAGTCCAAAGCGACCGTCGCCGCCGCCGACGCCGCCTATGGTCGCCAGAACCAGCTTCTCAAAAAAGGATTCGTCTCGCAGCAGGCCGTGGATACTGCCCTCGCCGCCCGCGATGTCGCCCGCGCCACGCTTGCCCAGACCCAGCAGCGGCTCCTGACCATTGACGCCGACCAGAAGGCCGCCCTCGCCGCCTCCGCCGCACGGATCGGTCAGGCCCGAGGGGCGCTCGCTTCGGCCCAGGCAGGCCGTTATGAAATCGGCACGCGCCAGCAGGATGTGGACGCCGCCCGCGCCGCGCTCAGCCAGGCGCAGGTGGGCCTAGAAAACGCACAGGCGGGCCTCATGCAGGGCAGCATCCGGCAGTCCGACATTCAGGCCGCGCAGGCATCCGTCTCCAAAGCGCAGGCGGAAGTCAATAACACCTCGGTACAGCTTCACGATGCGACCATCTATGCCCCCCGCCAGGGCGTTGTGCTGCAAAAATACGTGGAAGAAGGCACGATTATCACGAGCGGCCAGTCGCAGTCGTCCGATGGCACGAAAATTGTCCAGATTGGCGATGTCAGCACGCTCTATATTGATGTCAGCGTGGACGAATCGGATGTCGGCAAAATCCATCTGTATCAGAAGGTTCTCATCGCCCTTGACGCCGTCCCCGATGCCAAGCCGACCGGCCGCGTGGTTCGCATCGATCCGCAGGCCGTCAACGACCGCGATGTGACTACGGTTCACGTCCGCGTCAAGATTGAAAAGCCCGACCCGGCCATCAAGCCCGGCATGAACGCCACCTGCCAGTTCATCCTCCGCGACGTGCATAATGTTCTCGTTGTCCCAAGCGATGCCGTCAAGGAAGACCGCTCCGGCGGAAACAGTGTGCGTGTGCTTGATAGAGACGGTAAGGCTGTGGCACGGACTGTGGAAGTAGGTGTTGTCGGCAGCGACAAAACCGAGATTAAAAGCGGCTTGAAGGCCGGAGACAAAGTGGTTCTCGGCGTCATCCATCCCGATGGCGGCGGCGATGACAAAGGCGGCGGCCCTCCCGGCGGCGGGGGTGGTCGCGGCGGACATTAGGAAAGAAGCACACGGGGCTGAACCCCCATGCTTTGAAGGGCAATTCCCCGCCTGCGCGGGCATAAGAAGTTCCATTCCTAATTTATCTTCGCCCGCGCAGGCGGGGGCTTGCACTTTTAAAGCATGGGGGTTCAGCCCCGTGTGCTGTTCTAGTTAGAAAGCACGACATGAGTACCCTGCTCCAAAAACCACAAATTCAGACACCCGAAACTCCGCCGTCTCCCCGGCGGCCTGATGCCCCCGCCTTGCATCGGTTCCAGAAGAACCGGACACCTGCGCTTAATCTGGGCGAATGCGTTCATATCGCCCTGCAAGGGCTGGCCGCTAACAAGATGCGGGCCATGCTGACCATGCTGGGCATTATTATTGGGGTTGGCGCGGTCATCACTATGATTGCGGTGGGGCAGGGGGCGCGGCAGAAAACGCTCGGCCAAATTCAGGCTCTCGGCACCAACGTCCTGATTATTCAATCCGGGCAGACCAAGTCCGGCGGCGTCTTTGGCGGCGCGGGGTCGTTCCGCAACATCTCGTTTGACGATCTCGACGCCATTCTCAAAAAATGCCCCGCCGTCGCCGCCGTCAGCGGCGAGGACATTACGCAGGCGCAGGTCAAGGGCGGCAGCACCAACACGAATACCAGCGTCCTCGGCATCGGCGCGGACTATGCCGACATCCGCAACTTCACCCTCGCTGATGGCCGCAATTTCACGCAGCGCGACATCCGTGGGCGGTCCCCGGTCTGCATTCTGGGCGCAAAAGTGGCGACGGACTTCTTCAAAGACAAGTCCCCTTTAGAGCAGCGCATTCGGATTAATTCGACTTCCTACCGCGTCGTCGGCGTCATGGCTCGCAAGGGGCAGGTCGGCTCGCAGAACGCCGATGACCAGGTGTTTCTTCCCCTCAGCACCTTTCAGCATAAGCTGGGCCATTGGTGGTGGCGGGGCCGCGTCGCAACCGCCGACATTCAGGCTGTCAGCGCGGGGCAGATGGACGAGGCTGCCGGGCAGGTCAAGTCTCTCCTGCGCCAGCAGCATCATGTCAAGCCCGATCAGCCCGATGACATCACCATCAACAATCAGGCCGAGATCGCCGCCGTCGCCGAGCAGACCACGCGGACGTTTACGTTCCTTCTGGCCTCCATTGCGGGCGTTTCGCTGTTGGTCGGCGGCATCGGCATTATGAATATCATGCTGGTGTCGGTGACGGAGCGCACCCGCGAAATCGGCGTCCGCAAGGCGATTGGAGCCAAGCGGCGCGACATTCTGTGGCAGTTCTTGATTGAAAGCGTTGTGCTGTCACTTTTAGGCGGCGTCATCGGGATCGCTCTCGGTACAGGCGGGGCGCTGCTCTTAGGCCATTTCAGCAGTGACTACACGCCCATTCTGACCCTGCCGCCGGTCCTGCTCGCCTTCGGCTTCGCCGCCGCCGTCGGCATCTTCTTCGGCTTCTACCCGGCCCAGAAAGCCTCCCGCCTGACGCCGATTGAGGCCCTGCGGCACGAGTAGGTCATCTATGGACCCTTTTAATTCTTTGCCTTCTGACCCCTTTCTCGGCAATGTCGTTGAGATTGCCATTGTCACCCGAGACCACAGACGCACTATGGAAGGTCTCTGGCGTCTCGGGATCGGGCCGTGGCGGGTTTACACGTTCAGCCCGGAGAACGTGACAAACCAGACATATCGGGGCAGCCTCAGCCCGTTCACACTGAAAGTCTGCTTTGCACGTTCGGGCGGCCTGGCCTGGGAACTTATGGAGCCGGTTTCTGGCCCCAGCATTTTTGCGGAGTTTCTGGACCTTCACGGCGAGGGCGTTCACCACATGGCCTATGACTGCCACGATCTGCCCTTTGAGCAGCGGATTGCAGAGTTTGAGCGGCGCGGTTTCCCTCTGGTACAGTCCGGGAGCTGGATGGGCAAAAACCATTTTGCCTTTTTCGAGACCGAGGGCGCGACCGCAACGTGTTTAGAAACCTATGTCTTTCCAGAGGACTGGCAGGCTCCCGAACCCGAAGAATACTACCCGCTATCTTTATGATTACACTCACTGACATCACCAAAACCTATCAGACCGGCAGCATGGCACTGACGGTCCTCAAGGGCATCACGCTGACGATTGGGGCGGGGGAGATGGTAGCGATTATGGGACCGTCAGGGTCGGGCAAGTCCACGCTGATGAACATTATCGGCTGTTTGGACCAGCCGACTTCGGGGTCCTACGCGCTCGACGGCTTTGAAGTCGCCAATTTAGATGAAAACACGCTGGCCGAAATCCGCAACGTCACACTGGGTTTTGTCTTTCAGCAGTTCAACCTGCTGGCCCGCACGACGGCCCTGCGGAATGTCGAGCTGCCGCTGATTTATTCCGGGGAGCGCGACCGGGAAGCCCTTGCCAAACGGGCACTCGCCCGCGTCGGCCTCTCCGACCGGATGGACCACACCCCCGCGCAGCTCTCCGGCGGTCAGCAGCAGCGCGTCGCCATCGCCCGCGCCATTGTGAATAATCCGCCTATCCTGTTTGGCGACGAGCCGACCGGGGCTTTGGACAGCCGGACGGGCGAAGAGATTATGGGGATTTTTCAGGGGCTGAACAATGAGGGAAAAACCGTGGTTCTGGTAACCCACGAAGAGGACATCGCCGAGCATTGCCACCGCATCCTGCGCTTCCGCGATGGCAGCATCGTCAGCGATGAGCCGGTTAAAGACAGGCGCATTGCGCCGCAGACAGAAAAGTAGGGGCGGGGGGACCCCGCCCCTACTCTTGTTGCGCCGCCGCTAGTCTTTCGCCCAGAACATCTCGCCGGGCGGCTCGGCAATCACCGACGCTTTCAGCGTCTCCATCGCTTTCTTTAAACCCTCCGTCGTAGACATCAGGCTGTCTTCATGCTCAATGGACAGCACATCGTCGTAGCCAATCATCCGCAAATTAGACACAAAATCCCGCCACCAGGTCAGCGCATGGCCGTAGCCGACGGCGCGAAAAGTCCAGGAGCGGCCCAGAATATCTCCGTAAGACTTCGTATCCAGTGTGCCGTTGATGGCCGTGTTGTAGGGGTCAATGCGCGTGTCTTTGGCGTGCACATGAAAGACGGCCCCCGCTGCGCCCAGATGCCGGACGGCGGCAATCGGGTCGATGCCCTGCCACCAGAAGTGCGAGGGGTCAAAGTTTGCGCCAATCTGCGGCCCGGCGGCATCGCGCAGCTTGAGAATGGTTGCGGGGTTGTACACTAGGAAACCCGGATGGGCTTCAATGGCAAACTTGACGTTATGCTCTTTTAAGAAGCGGTTCTGCTTGCGCCAGTAGGGGATAGCGACTTTCTTCCACTGATAATCCAAAATCTCCCGGAACTCGTCGGGCCAGGCGCAGGTCACCCAGTTCGGGTTTTTGGCGCGGGGATTGTCGCCGGGGCAGCCGGAAAAGCCGTTGACGACCGTTAAGTCCAGCTTTTCGGCTAATAACACAGCGTTCTCAAACGCCTTGCCGTGTTCCTCGGCAATCGCCCGGTCCGGGTGCAGCGGGTTGCCATGCACCGAGAGCGAGTCTAAAGTCAGCCCCCGGCTTTCAATCGCGTGGCGCAGTTTTTTGCGTGCGCCTTCATCGCTGATGAGTTTCTCCACGCCGCCCATGTCGTCCAGATGCCGCGAGCCGGGATAGGCTCCCGCACCCAGCTCCACGGCCTGAATGCCGTTGGCGGCAATAATATCCAGCGCCTCTTCCAGCGGCTTGTCGTGGAACAGTGCCGTAAAAATTCCGATCTTCATTGGGGAAAAAGCCTCCATTGTCATTAAGCCGCAGGTTCCACACGCGCCGCACGTTTTCCTGCCTCAGGCGGAACTTTCTCCCACTGCAAATCCGTTAGGGACAAAGAGCACCAAAATTTCACCTGATGATGTACCACCTTCGAACACTTAATTTGAGACCAAGCCTGAAGAGGCTGCTCGTCTGGCCGCTGATTTTAGTCTGTCTGTGGATGGGAAACGTCGGGGTCCTTTGCCATACTGACTCTGTTTCAGTTGCTCGCCAAGTCTCGCTGGCTACTTCCCATTTGCATGCGGTGCTTCCTGCGGCGGCGGCTGACAGCTGCCCGGCCTGCCAGTGGACTCAGGGTTTGCAATTAGGAACGCTGACTGTGGCTGTGGTTCAACTGCCTTTGCTGCTAGCTTATCCCCGCCTTACCTGCACCCTCTTTTCTCCCCCGCTCTGTTCCGCCCGCCGCGTTTCTTCACGCGGTCCTCCGCTTTCTCGACACACTGCTGATTTTTGCTTTGTTTTGTTGAGGAATATCCATGCCCCGAATTTTACGCCGCGCTCTGGTCCTGGCCGCCGCCTGCCCACTGGTTGGGCTGGCCGCCTGCCCTGGCGCTGCCCAGGTCCCGCCCCAGGCCACACCGCCCGCAACTGCTAATGCCGCAGATGCTGCTATTTTTGATCCGTCCCGCGCTCCACTGATTGTGATCCATATCGGCGCACACCGGATAACTCTCGTCCCCCGTATCGTAGGGGGGGCTTCTGTCATTCATCCGAGTGTCGCTGACACCAAGACCGACCGGGGATTTGCAGGACTGATTGCGGCGACCACGCCCGGCGCGGCGGCAGCCCCGAGTGGCGAGCTGCACATCCGTGGCTCACATGGTCAGTACACTTATTATCTGGACGGTGCGCCCCTGCCCGAATCCGTTTCGGGTTCGTTCAGCGACCTGATTGACCCCAAGAACATTGAAACGCTGCGCGTTCTGACCGGCGGATTTCCTGCCCAGTATGGCGACAACCTAGCCGCCGTCTTTGATGTGACCGCCCGAGCCGGCGAACCGGGCCGTCCGCGAGGCTTCGCTCAGCAGCTTGCCTCCGGGTACAGCACCTACAGCACGGACGTTCAAACCGGTGGCGGCACACACGGCTTCCAATACTTTGTCAGTGGCCTGCGGTCTTCTACAAATCGCCGCCTTGACCCTGTCACCCAGACCCCGCTTCATGACTCAGGACGTGACTCGGTGCTGTTCGGCAAGTTTGACTATGAAGCCGGGGCAGGGGACCGGATTATTCTAGACACAGCGCACACCGATGCGTTTCTGCAATTGCCCAACGATCAGGCGCAGGAGGCGCTCGGACGGGATGTGTCCCAGCGTGAAAACGGTGACTTTGCCAATCTCATCTGGAAACACGCACAGGGGCCGGACGCGCTGACACTGGCGCTGTATTCGCACCAGTCCCGCCTGCGCTACAACGGGGATCCCGCCCATGATCTCGCCGGGGCGGCGGCGGCAAGCGTTGACGGCGGCACGGACGCCAACCTGCCTGCCTCGGCGTTTGAAGACCGCTACGCCAATTATATCGGCCTGCGTGCCGATGCAGACCGGCGCGTGGGCGGGCGACATACGGTAGGCTACGGCTTCGACATCAACACCGTCACCGGTGCGGAAGATTTCACCCTGCTGAGCGCCGTGGACAATGGCGATGGCAAGACGACTTCTGTACAGACTATTCAGGATGACCATGCGCTGTCCGGCGGCGACCGGGCGGCGTATCTACAGGATAGCTGGACGCCGGGGCGCGTGAATGTCAACTATGGCGCTCGCTATGATAGTCACAAGACCGACACCGAGACCTCCCAGCTTTCCCCTCGCCTGAACGTCACTTACGCCCTCAACGGCCGGGACCAGGTGCACGCCTATTATGACCGCCTGTTTCAGCCCGCCCCCATTGAAGATATTCGCAAGCTAGACCCGAATGCCGCCCCCTTCAAGCCGGAGCGGGATAATTTCTACGAAGTCGGCTATGTCCACAACAATGGCGGGATTACGACCAGCCTGAGCGGCTACTACAAAACCGAAAAAGACGTCATTGATGAGAATATCATTGAAGGGACGCAGATACGCGAACCATTCAATGTCGAAAAGGGCTATGTACGCGGCCTGGAGTTCGCAGTCGATGGGACACTAACCCGGACGCTGTCATTCTATGCCAACTACGCCCGCTCCTGGGCACGGTCAGCGGGGGATTTCACCGGCGGTCTTACGCCCGTTGGTGCTCCGCCTGGCTACTTTTACGATGACCATGACCAGACACATACCGCTTCGCTGGGTCTGTCGTACCAGAAGGGCGGCCATTCGGTCAGCCTGGACGGCGAATACGGCTCTGGCTTTCCCTACGGGATGGACGATGCTGGAAACGTCAACATTTACCGCGTCCCCGCCCATTTCATTCTGAACCTGGAAATCGGCACACAGATTGGGCGCGGCCAATTTTCAGTGAGCGCACTGAACCTGCTCAACCACGGCTACGTGATCAAAGAGGCCAGCCCTTTCAGCGACCAGGAATGGGGCCAGGGACGAACACTAGGCGTCAAATGGACGCAAAACTATTAAGTTTGGAGACCAATCACCATGAACGAATTTGTTTCTTATCTGCATCAGGGCGGGTTTATGATGTACCCGCTGATCGCCTGCTCGGTTCTGGCAATCGGGATCATTCTGGAACGCGCTTTCACCTTCCGCAAAGCGACTTCTGTTGACCCGGAGACGCTGCTGGACGAGGTCAAAGAGGCGTACAAGCCGGGCGATACCGGCGCCGCCCGGAAGCTGCTGGAAGAAACGCCAACGCCTTACGCCCGCATCTTCGCACGCGGTCTGAAAAACGCGGACCGCTCTGCCGAGGCCATCGATCTGGCGATGTCGCAGGAAGCCGCCAATGAAATCCCCGCCCTGGAAAACTATCTGCCGGGACTGCGGACCATTATTTCCATCGCGCCCCTGCTGGGCCTGCTGGGGACTATCGCGGGCATGATCGCTTCGTTTAAAGAAGTGGCGAAGTCGGGCCTGTCCTCGCCCACCGCCGTCATGGGCGGCGTGTCCGAGTCGCTGGTGTCTACGGCCACGGGCATCGCTGTCGCCGCCGTCGGCCTGATTTTTTACAATTATTTCGGCAATCTGGTGAAGAAGTTCGTGGAAGACACGGAGTATTACGGCACGGAGCTGACGAATTTTCTGACCGGAAGGGTGGCGTAAGATGGCATCTCGAATGCGTGTGCGTGCCCGGCGTCAGCCGGAAGAGGCGGAGATTATCATCATCCCGATGATTGACACCATGATGTTTCTGCTGATGTTCTTTATTGTCGCGTCGCTGGCCCTGGCCGTGCAGAACGGCCTGCCTGTGAACCTGCCGAAAGCAAGCACCGGAGAAAAGCATTCGGCTCAGAACGTCACCCTGACCCTGAGCGCGACCGGTGACTTGCATATCAATACCCGGCCCACGGCCATTAGCGATGAAACCGCCCAGTTGAAGTCACTCCAGATCGCGCCGAGTACGCTGGTGATCATCAACGCGGATGCCAATGTCAAGCACGGCGTCGTCACCACGGTGATGGACAACGCCCGCAAAGCAGGCGTCGAGCGTTTCGCCATCGCCACGCAGTCTTAATCAGGAAACACTTATGCGCCGCCGACGTCAAAAAAACACACTGCTGCCCAAAATGATCGGACTGGCCGTTCTGATTAATGCCATCCTGCTGCCGATTCTAGCGCATTTTGGGGAGTTCAAGAGCATGGGTGGGAGCCAGCATCTGACCCCGATTGAACTGGTCAAGCTGCCGCCCGTGGAGAAGCGGCCCCCGCCCGCCAAAAAAGCCGCCAAGAAAGTGGCAGCAAAGCCAAAGCCTACTGGTCATCATGCCGCACCGCACGAGGCTGCGGCCCGCAAAGCGCCATCAGGTGCGCCCCAGGTACGGGTGGTTGCCACCGGGATGGGATCAGGCGGTCCGGGCGGCGACAGCGGCATTACGAGTTCCGACGCCCCGCCGGTCGCGTCATCTCCGCCGCCGCCCGCACCCACGCCTCCGCCGCCTGCTCCGCCGGTCGCACCGCCGCCCACTCCTACCCCACCGCCCCCCGCGCCAAAGCCGCTGGTTCCTGCGCCGCCCGTGCCGCCTCATGTGCCTACGCTGACCGCCGCCGTGGCGGTGACTGAGCCGCGTCCCACAATCCCGGATGATCTGCGGGATACCGATTTCAGCTCTTCATTCGAGGGCCTTTTTACGGTTCACCCGGACGGTACGGCCAGCGTCAAGCAAATCAGCTCCACCGGCAATTCGACGCTGGACAGTCTGGCGCTGGACGCTGCCCGGCGCTGGACCTTCCGCCCGGCGACCCGTGACGGTCAGCCGATACAAAGCTACCTGCGTCTCAAGATCGAGTTTCAGGTGGCATCATAAGAAACCTCACAGAAGCGTAAAGTTGTCTGGAAGCAGCTCATTGATGGACTCCACGGCGGACTCGCCCGCGACGGTGGCAGACAGCACCATAATCGGGTTTTCCGTGTGAGAAAACTCAATTAACACTTGACGGCACGCGCCGCAGGGCTTGCACAGGCGGGGGGCGGAGGTGACCACGGCCACGGCCACAATATCCATGCAGCCATCGGCAACCGCACTGAACACGGCCACGCGCTCGGCGCAGACGGTCAGGCCGAACGACGCATTTTCCACATTGCAGCCGTGGTAGATGCTGCCGTCCGCCGTCAGCACGGCGGCCCCGACGCTGAAATTGGAGTAGGGGGCGTAAGCGGATAACTGTGCGGTGCGGGCTTCGGCCAGCAGCCGCTCCCGGTGCGTTTCGATTAGCTCGCGGCTCGATAAAGTCTTAGGTTCAGGCATCATGTGTGCCTTATTCGCCGGAAGCGCGGCGTCTTCCTCCCTGTGCTCACGGTTTTGCTCTCAGCCAGAGCAGAAACTCGATGTTGCCCTCGCTGCCCGAAATCGGGCTGTCCCGGCGGCCCAACTCCGACAGGTCGAGCGCCTGTGCGGCATCGACCACACGCGATAGGGCCGCCGCTCGCGCCTTCGGGTCGCGCACAATGCCGTTTTTGCCAAGATGCGCCGGGCCGACCTCGAACTGCGGCTTGACCAGACAGACAAGATCGCCGCCTTCGGCCAGCAGGGGGACGAGCGTGGGCAGAATGAGTGTGAGCGAGATGAAAGACACGTCGGCAACGATGACGTCAAAGGGGTGGGGGAAGTCGGCGAGAGACAGGGTGCGGGCGTTGACGCCTTCACGGGACACGACACGCGGGTCGGAGGCCAGTGCCGGAACCATCTGCCCGTGCCCGACATCGACGGCGTGAACGGAAGAAATGCCCCGCGCCAGCAGGACCTCGGTGAAGCCGCCGGTGGACGCGCCGACGTCTAATGCGCGGCGGCCTGTGACGTCAACAGCAAACGATGACAGCGCGGCATCCAGCTTGAGCGCCCCGCGTGAGACCCAGCGCGGGCCAGAGTCCAGCACGGTCAGCGCAGCGTCTTCGGCCACATCCAGGCTTGGCTTTGCGGCGATGATGCCCGCCACGGTGACTTCGCCCGCATCAATCCGCGCCTGCGCCTCGCCCCGGCTGCGGCACAGGCCGCGCTCGACCAGCGCTTTATCAAGCCGCACAGGCGGCCATCATCTCGGTAAGCGCCGAGGTGTCGTTCTGGAATAAAAGCTGTGCGGGCTGCGTGGGGTCGGCGGGGATATGGAGCCGGGTCAGGGCGCAGTTGTCCGACCACGGGGGCTTTTCCCAGGGGCGTCCGGGGCCGGGCAGGGTCACCCGCAGGAATGCTTCGGTCAGACGCCCGACAGTTTCCGCGTGCGAGACCACCAGCAGCGTTTCGTCCGTGTCGGCATAGAGGCTGAGCAAGGCGTCGCGGACACGCTCGGCACGGGCATACATCCGCGCATCATTTTCCAGAGGCGAGGGCCACCAGGCCTTGCCACAAGGGAATGTATTGCCAAAAAAAGCGAAGGGGAACTGTGCGCGGATTTCGTCGGGGGCCATTCCGGGGAACGTCTTATAGCCCGGCCACTTCTCATTGAAGTATTCGCAGACGTCGGCGTACACTTCGGCCCGCATCTCCGATAAAGCGCAAAACGGCGCGACCGTTTCAAGCGCCCGCCGCAGGGGCGAGGCGTACACTTTCGTGATGCCCTCGCCGGTCAGACGCCCGGCGGTGAGCCGGGCCTGCTCCCGGCCCAGCAGTGTCAGCGGGCTGTCCAGATGGTCCGTGAGCTTGATGTTGGCCTCAGACTGTCCGTGCCGCAGAAGTAAAATGTCCATAGGGCCGAAAGTATACCCGATCCGATCACCAATTTCAGCGCTGCAATTTCAGCGCTGCGTGAGCATCAGCTCCAGGCCCGGACGGTTGGCAATGATGATCCGGCGGCCCAGAAACTCAATCAGGCCCTGCCGCTTGAAGTCGTTGAGGATCAAAGTCGTCGTCTCGCGGGTGCTGCCGATGACATTCGCCAGCTCCTGATGCGTCAGCTTGCCGCGCAGCGTCTGCCCGCCCTTCGTGCCTCGCCCGCCCTGCGTGTCGTGCAGCCGCAGCAGCAGCTTCGCCAACCGTTTGGGGACTTCCAGGAACACCAGATCGGCCACCTGATCTTCCGCCAGCAGCCGCCGCTCCGTCACCAGCCGCAGCAGCGCCTGCGTCGCTGCCAGCGAGTGTTCCAGTGCCGCCAGAATATCAGTGCGGCGGAAGACCACCACCAGCGAATCTTCCAGCGTTTCCGCCATCATCTCATAAGGAGAGTTCGCATCCAGCAGGCCGGTCTCGCCAAACAGCGCCCCGTCTTCCAGCAGGTACAGGGTCAGCTCGCGGCCCTGCTCGGAGACACGGGCGATCTTAACCCGTCCTGAAGCCAAAAGGAACAGCGAGTCGCCGGGCTGATCGGCAAAATGGATCACCTGCCGCCGCCGGTACTGCCGCTGTTCGGCCAGCCGCTCCAGCCGCTTTAAGGTTTCCTCTGGGAGAGCCGCCAGGGTCGGGGCCTGCTGAAAGTAAGTTATAAGAGAGTTCACTGTGTTAGTAGATAGCCTTTCCATGTGCATTCGGGCTTACAGTTGCCAGTATACTTTTATTATGCCCCGCCCGGTCCGGTGAAAGTGCCGGGTTTTTGAACGTAGCACTACAATCTAGCAACTGTAACAGGGAAAACGGAAAGATAGCCCTGAAAACTTTGCCTTCCGCCTTCCTCCCTGTCTCTTTATGCACGGCCTGTGCCAGAAAGGATCAAACCCATCAAAACAGGTGTTATGCCGGGGGTGGGGCCGGGGGGGCCGCACGGCGGGACAGCGGCGGGCCAAGCACTTCCTGCAATATAATCGCCCGCATCAGATCGTCCGTGCCGCCAAACAGCGGCGCGGCCTGCGCGGCGCGGGGGACGGCGGCAGGAGTGAGCGGCACTCCCAGCCGCGAGATTTCCTCGGCCCGCAGGGCATCGTCCTGGCTGACAAACGCCGCTCTGCTGGCTTTGTCCCGCGTAGGAACCGGCGGCGGAGGGGCCAGCGGCCCCGGTGGACCGCCCGCCGCCGCCTGACGCTGTGCGTCCGCCACCGCCTGCTGCACCAGACTGGGCCGGGCATTCGTGCCCCTGAGCTGTCTGCCGAGCCATCTCAGGCCTTTGACGATTGAGGAAATCAGCCAGATCAAAATGGCAAACGCAATGGCAATGACTTCAAGTGATGGCATTCGCTGTGTTACTCCTGTGCCGCACGGGCCAAAATCGCCTGTGCATTCGTTAACTCCGGCCCGGTGAACGCCGTATTGTCCCGCGTCCACAGGTTCGTTGGCGTCAGCGTTGCCTCCGGGGCAAGCCCGCGTACATGGCCGTCCATAAACAAACAGTTGACCCTGCCGGGAGGCCGCTCAAAAATCCAGTGCTTCGGGAAATGCGCGTACAGCCGCCGCCCCGAGGCAGGCAAAAACGCCGGGCTGACCAGGTTCCAGTCCGGCCCGCCCCAGCCGCGCATATCGACGAGGGTGATCGTCTGCGCCGGGGCAGGGAAATCAAACTGCGTCGTCAGCTTTTCAGTCGAGTCAGCAAACGCCCCCCGGTCTTTGCCGTCCGGCCCCGGCCCCAGATGGTTTGCCCCGTAAGACTTGGGCAGGTTCTCCGGCGAGAAATTACCCCCGCTGCGCTTATCGTCCGGGCATTGGTAAACGCCCGTAGACTTGACATACGGGTAAACCACCTCGCGCCAGTCCTGCCCCGTCGTCGAAACTGTTTGTGGCAGGGCCAGCGCGTTGTTATCTTGGGCATATTGTTCCAGTGCCAGCCCAAACTGCCTCATTTTGCTCATACAGCTTGCTCGTGTACTGTTTTCAGGCACGCGCTGAAAGAGAGGAAATAAGATAGCGGCCAGCAGAAACAGCCCGCCCACCACCAAAGCGGTGCGAAAGATGCGGGCAAGCAAATCCGACTCCCGTTTGTATGGATGCGGCATAGTAATGACTCCTTAGAAGCAGTCCAGAAGATCGCCCCCTAGCCCCCAATTCTGGGGGAACCAGAGAATTAGGAGCCAGAGAATTGGGAAAAAGCCCCTCCTGTCCTATCCGGCTCCCTCTCTTTTCGGAAGGAGAGGGTTGGGGTGAGGTTGTCCGGGTCCTAAAGCGGGCCACGGGTTAAAACCCGAGGCTATGAAAAGCCCACCGTGCCGGGCACGTCAGACCAGACGACGGGTGCGTCCTTTTGCGGTTCCCCTATTATTGGGGCTAGGGGGTCCTACTCTTGTGTCCCCTGGACACTGGGCTTTTCCGAGCCTCGGGTTTTGACCCGTGGCAATGTCTAACTAAAAACTAATTTTAACACGTTCACCACTATCCTGCAACTTTTTTGCGGCTCGCGTGTCTTTTCCTTTGCACGCACCGTCATATACTTCACTCTCTATGCTACTCTTTATGAGGACACCGCCTTGAATAAACACACTCTTTTGCTGGCTCTGACCCCCTCGGCTCTTGTGACACTGGCCGGGTGCGCCCACCAAAACCCGCCGGTGATGATGGCTCCGCCCGCGCAGATGGTTTCTGCGCCGCAGTCCGGCGGGCAGGTCTACAACTGGACCGACGTGCCCGTGGGCCAGCAGGTTCCCATTCAGCGGGCCGTTTTTGACGGCGGCGGCTACCAGCTCTCTTCGCAGGAAGGCACCATAGTCGTCCCGTTTGCCAATCAGAATATGTATGTGATGAAGTTCGGGCAGTCCCCGAACGGCACGGAGTATTTCGTCAACAGCGGCTCGGTTCCGACCCTGTACCTGCCCGCAGGCGGCTACTTAGACAACGCCGGGCAGGGTGGGGCGCGGTGGTATCCGTTCCCGCAGAACTACGCCTACAACAGTCCGCTCTATGTCAGCCCGGCCCCCTCCTATTCTGCCTATCAGGGCATGGGCTGGTATCCCGGCATGAGTTCCTACGGCGGCTACTATGGCTACAGCCCGCTGAGCATCATTGGGCCGATGGTGGGCCTGCACTTTCTGATTGGCGGCTCGCCCTATTACGGCTGGAATTCGTACCACTCGTATTACAACTCGCACCCTTATCAGCGCATGGCCCCCCGCGTCGTCAGCCGCACGGTCTACACTCAGGCCGCCCGGACCTCGTTCAATCGCAGCTCCGGCTTCGGCAGCCATTCCTTTGGCGGCGGCAGCAGCCGTCGGTTTGGCAGCGCGGGCACATCCTTTGGCGGCCATTCGTCTTCCAGCGGCGGCTCGTTCGGCAGCCGCGCCCCGAGCGGATTTAGCGGAACTAACCGGGCCACCTCCGGCTCCTTCGGGCGCAGCCCCTCCGGTTTTGGCGGCTCGTTCGGCAGCGGACGACGGACGACTTCGCCCCCGTCGCCCGGCCCGTCTGTGAGCGTGCCTTCGCCCAGCCCGCCCAGCGGTTCGTTTGGCGGCGGGCGTCCGAACTCGCCCAGCAGTTCTTTCGGCGGCGGGCGTCCCAATCCGCCCTCCAGCTCCTTTGGCTCAGGCCGTCCCGCCAGCAGCGGCACCTTCGGCGGCGGCGGGCATTCGTTCTTCGGAGGCGGCCATTCGTCCTTCGGGGGCGGTTCCTTTGGCGGGGGGCATTCCTCCTTTGGCGGCGGACGGCGGCGGTAAATCAGGAGACCTATCTATGAACGACATGACCTTTCAGACCGGAGGCGACTGGGCCTCCACGACGCTCTATAATAACGGGTCGGAAGTCCCCGCCGCGCAGCTCCTCGTGCAGCTCGCCGCAGGCCGCGATGACTACGGCGACCCCATGCGCGGCGGCGTGGAAAACGGCGCGGAGCTGACCGCCTATGTCCGCCCGCAGGAAGCCCCCGAAGAAATCTGGGACATCCTGCCGGGGCGGCTGACGCTGACCTTTCCCGGCCATTCGCTCGTGCTGGAAAACTACCACCCCCGCGTGGAGCCGGTGCAAACCCGCGTCTGGTACAACGGGCAGGACGTGACCACGCTGATTGTGGAACTCTTTGTCGATGTCAACTCCCTGGAAGACAGCGTCACCGCGTTTGTCACCGTCTACAAACCGCACTTTTTCGGCACGGACGAAGCCGTGACCTATACGATTGTGGCCTGAGCCACCTGCTTTTCAGGAGAAACTAGTTTATGTTTGGAAACACCAACGGCGCTGCCGCGCCTGCACCCACCCGGCCCGCCGCCTCCGAGGTCGCCCGCGTTGAAGGTACGCTCACCCAGGTTCTTGTCAGTGGCGACGGCTCGGATGGCCTTCATGTCTTTCTGAATGGTCAGCCCGTCCCGACCGGCGATGTGGAAAGCCTCACCGTCGAGATCGTCGCCCCTGATGACAGCGGACACGGGACCGTTGCCGCTGTCCTGTCCCGCTACGAAACAGGCCCCAATGGCCGCACGCAGTGCGGCGTCTCGCTCCTGCCGGGCACAATAGAAATTATCGCACGGGGCCGCCGCGTCGTCGTCACCGGCCTGTCCGAAGGCTCCTTTGACGGCCTCTGGCTCGGCCTCGGCCTGCGGGTCGACGGCACTTCCAGTGAGCTGACCGGCGTAGGGTCTCTGCGCCTCGCCGCCGCACCGGGCCTGCTGGACGCCAAGCTGATCTGGAGCGAAGACGGCACGACCGAAGACCTCCTGCCTGAATCCTGAGCGGGCAGGTGGTAAAGCAAACGTGGTATAATTAGTGTCACGGTCTGAAAGAGGAGAAATCTTCCATGAACGTCCGGCAAAAGCTCGCTTTATGGGTTGGTCTGGCGGTTCTCGGCCTTGTGTGTTTCTTTCCGCCGCAGATCGTGATCCCGCCGCAGCCCGGCCTTGTGGCGACGCTGCAATTCCAGTTTGGCGACCCACAGGCCCGCGCCGGGACCGAGCTTTCGGGTCTGCCGTACACGCGCTACTCGTTTCTGTTCGCCCCGCCGCCTGGAAGCGTCGGCATTGACTGGCAGAGGTTCTTCCTGCCATTTGGCTTCGTCCTTGCGGCCACGGCGGGGGCGGTGTGGACCCTGCAAACCAAACGCCTGACGCCCGCAAACTAATCGGGCTGGATTTTGCCTGCAAGGGAAGATCATGGAACATTCTGAGGTGAATTTCGGGGTGCTGATTGCCCTCTTCGTCGGCGTCTGGGTAATGATTGACGCCACGCGCCGGGGCAAAGACGGCTTCAGCGCCTTTTTGTGGGGCTTTGCCACATTTCTGCTGCTTTGCGTGTTCCTGCCGCTGTGGCTAATTTTCCGGCCCGCCATTCCCGAACCCGGCGGAGCCGATATATTTATCTGCCCCACCTGTGGTCAGCAGACAGATCCAAACAAAGCCTACTGTGACTACTGCGGCAGAGCCATCTGGGACAAAAAGCCATAAGACGTATTTTGCAAAAACGAACCTTCTCGTTTGTGAAGAAAGGATAGCATCATGTCAAATATCGCAGCGGCAGAGCCGATGCCGCAAACAACCGCCGAGTACGAAGCCGAGTTTAAGCAGATCATGGCCGAGGCCGACGGCATCCATGAACAAATGCGCCTTAACCGAGCTGATATTGAGCGTCTCAAGCAGGAAACGCAAGCAATAGCAAAAGACACGGCTAGGATGAAAAATGAAACTCGTGCTATGCTGGCTGGCATGGGAGTGAAACTTTAGGCCATGTGGAAGGAAATTATTGGTCTCGGCAAACAATACATTTCTTTGGCTCGCCGAACACAAGAGAACGAAGAGGACATCAAAGAATTGCGTCAGGGTCTTAAAGACCTACGAGAGGACTTGAACGACCTACGCGAGGAAGTGCGGGGGTTGACGCGGGCTGTTGAGATTTCTCAGCAAGAACTGCGTTACGACCGAAGCCTGGCAGCTCGTGATCGTGACATGGCAGCGAAGGATCGTGAAAATCTGCTCCTGCGCCTGGAGCTATATTTGGAGCGGGCCGGACGCAGCCTGCCGCCTGGCGACGGCACACCATAGGGGTATTGGAACCTCTCGGCGGCATTTGGTCGTCTAACGTGTATATGAAGCGATTTTTGCGAAAACGAACCTGGTTAGCGGCACTGATTCTGCTCGGGGCGGCGGGCGCGGGGCGGGCGGATACGACGCTCAAACAGCTTGCACCGGGGGTAACGCTGACGCAGGAGATTGATCAGAAGACGCCTCTGATTATCAATGTGGTCACGGTGGATTTGACCGCGCCGGGCGTGCGCGTTGGCGTCGGCATCGGGCAGGATCAGGTCAGCGGAGCGGATGCGACCCACGGGCGCGAGGATGTCAGCCGGATCGCCCGGCGGTGGGGGGCGGTGGCGGCGATCAACGCCGATTATTTTCCGTACACGGGCGACCCATTAGGCGTGGGCATTCGAAACGGCGAGCTGTTCTCGGAGCCGTTCTTAGGCATCCGGCAGGGCGGGCCGCGTGCAACATTCGGGATCGCGCCGGACGGCAAAAGCGTTTTGTTTGACACGCTCGGCTTCCTCGGAGACTTGCAGGCGCGGGACGGGCAGCGGGCGCTGATTAACGGTATCAACCGCACCGTGGGCAAGAATGAGATAGTCGTATTCAGCCGACTCTATGGCCCGCAGACCGGCAGCAAGCCCGGCAGTGTGGAGGCAGTCGTGCGCGGGGTTAACTTGCCGGTTCGCGCCAATAAGCTGCTCACAGGCCGCGTGGAAAGCGTGCGCGTGGTGCAGACGGCCTCGGAAGCCCTTCCCGAGGATGGCGTCGTGATTTCAGCGGGGCCGGGCATGGGCGCGGACTTTCTGGCAGCACACCTGCATCCGGGCGACCCCGTCAGCCTCGCGCTGGCCGTCGCCCCGGTCGGCAGCACATCGGCGGCATTCCAAATCGCGGCCCTGCCGCGCACGGCAGGAGATTTGCCGTCCCGAAGCGGCGCGGCGCTTAGCCGGGGCGCCTGGCTCTGGGCGCAGGTCCCCGAGGCCGTTGGCGGCGGGCCGCGTCTGCTGGTGGATGGGCAGGTGTCGGTGGACTGGGCCGCCGAAGGCTTTGATGCGGGCTTCGCGGACGGCCTGAACCCGCGCACCGCCGTGGGGGCCAGCCGCGACGGTCACCGGCTGTATTTAGTGACTGTGGACGGGCGGCAGGCCTTCTCACGCGGCGTATCGCTTGCGGGCATGGCTCTAATTTTAAAGCGCTACGGCGCGTGGAATGCGATCAACCTGGATGGCGGCGGCTCGACGGCGCTGGCCGCGAACGGCCTGACGGTTTCAAGCCCGGAGGGGGACGGCAGCGAGCGGCCCGTGGCCGATATGCTGCTGGTTTACAGCGCCCGCGCCAGACAGCCCGACGCCCCCGCCGTCGCTGACCCCGAAGCCGGGCAGGAGGGGATAGGGCCGCAGATTGTCGTCCCCGCCGCGCCGCCGCGTGTCGGCAGCGTGGTTCCGCTCAGCCTGCGCGACGGGGCGCGGACCGTACCGGGGTCCTCGCCGGGCATTATCTGGCAGGGACCGGCAGGCGGCGTCGGCTTTGTCAACCAGAAAGGGTATTTAATTGCCCAGACGCCCGGCACAGGCCGCGTGACCGCGCTGTATCAGGGTCAGACCGTGACCATGCCAATCACCATCGTCGGCGTTGCCCCGCAGAAGCCAGTCTATCACCTGGAAGCGCGGCTTGTGCCGGACCCCTACAAAATGGAAGGCCGCAGTCAGCTCGCCGTGCGCGTTTTAGACGTTCAGGGCAAGCCTCTTGCTGATGCGCCGATTGCCGTAGCCGTCACCGGCGGCACGGCAGATACAACAACTTTAAAGACCGACAAAGACGGCAGCGCCGTCGTCGGTATCACCTGGGCCGCCGGAAAGGGCGGCACGGTGCGCGTTTCTTCAGGAACGCTCGCACCGATAACGCTTACCCATTTATGACAGATCTACCAACCACAATTACAGACGAGCCAACCAGGGCTATTTACAAGCTCGTGACCCTCAAAGATGTGCGCCATGATGCCCGCGTCCGCACCTATATCACACGCGGCAACGAGCAGATGCAGGCCATCGGCTTCACCGAGCACGGCCACCGCCACGCGGGCATCGTCTCCACTATCTCCCGCTCCATCCTGACCAAGCTGGGCTATTCCGAGCGGGAAGGGGAGCTTGCGGCCATCGCAGGCTATATACATGACATGGGCTGCGTCATCAACCGTGTCGGCCATGTGGAAGCCGGGGCGCTGATGTCCTTCACCATTCTCAGCGACATGGAAATGCCGCCCGGCGAGATTGCCACCGTCATCGGCGCGGTCGGCAACCACGAGGAGCCAAGCGGCGTCCCCATCTCGCCAGTCTCCGCCGCCGTCATTTTGGGCGACAAGTCCGACGTCCACTTCTCGCGTGTTCAGGAAAAAGACCCCATCAAATGGGACATCCATGACCGCGTCAACTCCGCCGTTCAGAAGTCTTATCTGCACGTAGACGCCGAAGAGAAATCCATTATACTAGAGCTGGAAATCGACACCACCCACGCCAGCGTCACCGAATACTTCGAGATATTTGTGTTAAGAATGGTCCTCTGCCGCCGCGCCGCCGACAAGCTCGGCTGCAAGTTCCACCTCAAAATCAACGGCGTGAACTTGTGAGCGATTGGGACACCTGGGGCCTGTTCCAGACATTGCTGGACGGGTTCATGCATCATTTGCAGGACGCGGAAGCACTCCACTCCGACAACGTCGAAGATACAGTTGAAGTGCGGGCAGCCATTACTGGTTTCCTCCAGTTCAGGCCGTTGGAAGAATGGGATTGGCAGCACCTGCGTTTCATTCAGGAACGTCTGGATGGAGATTTATCTGAATTGACGTGGTTTGAAGAGGGAGACGAAGCAATCGGGCTTTTCTCTTGCCTGTGCCTCGGAGCAATGCTAGGAAAATATGCTTCCGCGCAAATTGATGATGCCGGCTTTTTGTTGGGGGATGCACATTTAGCGGGATTCGTTGTGACAGAAGATGAGAAAATCTGCGCGGCTTGGCAAAGTTACAAACAGGTATAAATGCTCTGGCTAAACAGCACCCCTCGGGTGAAGAACAGACTTGCAGGTGCAGGGCTTGCCCCCGCCCTTCGGAATTACTCTTGTGAGCGCAATGTACCGCAAAAGCAAGCTTGGCGGCGGCGACCGCTTTTTCAATCCAAAACAACATATTCTGCATGAGGACGGCCTGCTGACGATTAAGGCCAGCGGCTGGGTAGAGGGCACTTGCCGTTGGAGCGGCCATGTGAGCTTTTCGCCGACCGACCCTGAGTATGACCTTTGGTACTGGTTAGCTTGCGTCAAACAAGCGCCAGGCATTATCGCTGAAACTGAACTGGGCAGATGGCAGAGTGAATACGCGGCCAGCCGCGAAGAAGGGAATATGTCCGGGGCGGTAAACGCCCCGTCTGGACAGCACCCTTCGGGTGAAGAAAAGACAACATCATAAAGGCTTAATCTTCGTCCGAAGGACGCCCTTCCAGACGGGGCGTTTACCGCCCCGGCTGCCTGCGACAGTCGCATTTTTAGAAATCTCGTTTAGAAACCTCGTTCGCCTGATGAAAACCCGTACCCCCGCTGCTATTCTGCCCGTTTGGACCGGCTCTGCCGCCTGGACCGAGGCGGCGCATTTATGACCGAATGGCGGCGGCTGCTGGGCTACCTGCGGCCTTATCGGGCGCGGATGGCGCTGGTGATTTTCGCTCTGCTGGTGGCAAGCGCCATCGGGCTGGTATTTCCACTGGTGGTGGTGCGGCTCATTCAAACGGTGCTGAAGCAGCCGAGTATGACGCCGCTCAATCAGCTCACGGCGGGGCTGATCGGGCTGTTTCTGGTGCAGTCGGTGGCGGCGTTTGTGCAGTCGTACCACTCGTCGTATATCGGCGAGCGGATCGCGTTAGACGTCCGGGCGGCGCTGTACACGCACTTGCACCGGCTGTCGCTGGATTTTTATGCCGACCGGCGCACGGGCGAGCTGGTCTCCCGGCTATCGAGCGATGCCACGCTGCTGCGGACGGTGCTGACCAGCAATCTGACCCTGCTGCTCAGTCAGAGCGTGTCTTTGATTGGCGCGGTGGCGATTGTGTTTGCGCTGAACACTCGCCTGACGCTCTTTATTCTGGCCCTCGTGCCACCGGTGACGGGCCTGGCGGTGGTGTTTGGGCGGCGGTTCCAGACACTGAGTACGCAGGTGCAGGACTCGCTGGCGGAGGCCACCGTTGCCGCCGAGGAAGGGCTGTCCGGGGTGCGCGTGGTCAAAAGCTTTGCCCGCGAGGAGCACGAGTCGGGCCGCTATCAGCAGGCGCTGGGGAGCACGTTTGCGCTGACCCTGCGGCTGGCGGCGTTCAGCGCGTCGTTTACTTCGGGGATGGCGTTTCTCGGCTTCAGTACCATTGCGGCGATTTTGTGGTTCGGCGGGCGCGAAGTCATCGGCGGGCGTTTGTCCGTGCCGCTCCTCAGCGGCTTTCTGATTTACGGCCTGACTATCGCCGCCGGCATCGGCAGCCTGGCAAGCGTCTACGGGCAGGTGCGCGGGGCAATGGGCGCGGTGCGCCGAGTGTTCGAGATTTTGGACACCTCGCCCACGGTTCAGGATGCCCCGAACGCCGCCGTGCTGCCGCCGGTGCGCGGCGCACTTGTGTTAGACGATGTCGGCTTCTCGTACACCTCGGGGATTGCCGTCTTGAGCGGCATCAGCTTGGAAATCGCGCCCGGTGAGATTCTGGCGTTGGTCGGGCCGAGCGGGGCGGGAAAAAGTACCCTGTTCAATCTTATCCCCCGCTTTTATGACCCGACCGAGGGCCAGATTACGCTGGACGGCGTGGACCTGCGCGGCGTCACGCAGGCCAGTCTGCGCGGCCAGATCGGGATCGTGCCGCAGGAGACGCTGCTATTCGGCGGGACGGTGCGGGAAAATATCGCCTATGGCCGCCTCGGAGCCAGCGACGCCGAGATTAGGGACGCGGCCCGTGCGGCGAACGCCGACGGGTTCATCCGGGACCTGCCCGCAGGTTATGAGACGGTGGTGGGGGAGCGCGGCACCAAGCTGTCCGGCGGTCAGCGGCAGCGGATCGCTATTGCGCGGGCGCTCTTGAAGGACCCGCGCCTGCTACTGCTCGATGAGGCGACAAGTGCTCTGGATACGGAGTCCGAGGCACTGGTACAGGACGCGCTGGCCCGGCTGATGTTGGGGCGGACGGCGGTGATTATCGCGCATCGACTCAGCACAGTAAAAATTGCCCACCGCATTGCGGTTCTGGACAAAGGCCGCCTGGTGGAGATGGGAACCCACGAGGAGCTGCTGCATCAGAACCAGCTCTATGCACGGCTCTACGCCCTGCAATTCCGGGAAGCCAGGCAGCCGGAGTGACAAAAAGCCCCGGCCAGTTGGCCGGGGCTTTTTTTATTATCTCTGATTCTTATATCTGATTGGCTTCCGTGGTCGCGGTCTTTTCTTCCGTCACCAGGTTCTCGTCTTTGGTCTCGCCATTGACCGTCGTGGTCGTTTCCGTGCCGCCGTTGGGCGTCTCGTGGGTTTCCGTTGCTTTTTCGTCTGCCATGCGTTTGCTCCTTGCCGTTGTGTAGCTCTTTCTGCCCGGCAGAGACACCCCCTAAACTTAATTGCTAAACCTCGCCGCCGACCTGCTGCAAGACAATCGCCGCGCCGCCGTAGATACCCGCATTGTCGCCGAGTTCGGCAGGCAAAATCTGGCACGTCTTCGCCAGCGACCGAATGGCCGTGGCCGTCGCCGTGCGCCGGATAGGTTCCAAAATCAGCTCGCCCGCCTGT
Organism: Capsulimonadaceae bacterium; assembly: GCA_965277455.1. GTDB lineage: Bacteria > Armatimonadota > Armatimonadia > Armatimonadales > Capsulimonadaceae > JANXMY01. The sequence goes on from OZ255823.1 coordinate 688,985, forward strand.
GCGATACCTCCGCCAATCACGATCATCTGGGGGTTGAACAAATTGATCAAGTTAGTGACGCACAGCCCGAGATAATAGCCGGTTTCTTCAAACACCTCGCGGGCGATGGCGTCGCCCTTTTCGGCCTCTTCCGCGATAATCGCGGGCGTCAGCGCGAAGCGGTCATAGTCTACCCGTGCGCCGAGACTGGTTTCATAGCCCTCTTGTATCTTGCGGGCGGCCCGCTCCACAATCGCATCCCGCTGGCTTTCGCCCTCCACCGAGCCGAACGCGCTGTTGCCGCCGCGTCCGCCGGGGTTAATCACCATATGCCCGATTTCGCCCGCGCCGCCGTCGTGCCCTTCCAGCAGCCGTCCGTCAATGATAATCCCGCCGCCGATGCCCGTGCCAAGCGTCACCATGCTCATGTGCCGCACCGAACGGCCCGCGCCGAAGCGGAACTCGCCGAGCGCGGCCAAATTGGCATCGTTGCCGATTTTGACCGGCACGCCCAGCGTGGTTTCCACGAGCTTTGCGATGGGAACATCTTTCCACTGGTCTTTGAAGTTTGGCGCCCATTTCACCACGCCTTCCACGGCCTTGACATGGCCTGGCACGGCGATGCCGACGCCGAGAACGTCCCGCTTCGGAACATCGGCGGCGGCCAGCGCGGCCTCGACGGCGAACGCAATCTGCGCTGCCGTGTGCGCCACCCCTTCATTCGCCATCGAGGGGATATTCTCGCTGCGGGCGATCACTTTTTCTGTGTCCCGGTCCAAAACGGCGGCGCGGACATTGGTTCCGCCTAAATCCACGCCAACAACGTACTCTTTACTTGTCTGTGTCTGTTCTTCTGTCATGCGGCCTTGTTTCGACGCGGCGGCGGCGAAGTCCTGCCTGCAAACGGCTTGCCTGTGTGCTATAATTGGTTACTTAAATATCTCACTGTAAAGAGAGTCTGTCAAAATGGCGCAAATAATACACTATGCATTGCTGGCAGTTGATTTAGCGGTATTCATTTTGTTGGAACAGTCAATCGGTTTTTTTGTGACGGCAAATATCAAGCATAAGATTACGTTTGGGCGTGACTACACGATAGCCTATTTCGGCGTCTTTTGTGGCCTTTTTTGTCTATTTGTTGGCATTCCCGGCGTATTCGGTGGCGTTTTTAATCCAGCTTCTTGCTTAATCGGCCTGTTATTGCTGGCAATTAGTGGCCGACCGTTCCTGAAAGGCACTCGACATTATCTGGGCGTGATGAAAAAAAGCTCAATGGAGAGCAAGAACTAGACGGCCCTATTCACTGTTAGAAAACTATTATGGCTAACATTCGGCAAATACTAAAAGAGCGTATCCTGATTTTAGACGGCGCGATGGGAACGATGATCCAGCGTCATCATTTTGAGGAGGCGGACTATCGGGGCGAGCGGTTCCGGGACTTCCCCGCCGACCTCAAAAACAACAACGAAGCGCTGATGCTTGTCCGGCCTGATGTCATCAAAGACATTCACCGCGAGTATCTGGCGGCGGGCGCGGACATCATTGAGACCAACACGTTCAACGCCATGCGCGTCTCCATGTCCGACTTCGGCATGGAAGACCTTGTCGTCGAGATGAACGTCACGGCGGCGCGGCTCGCCCGCGAGGCCGCCGATGAATACTCCACGCCCGAGAAGCCGCGCTTTGTGGCCGGGGCACTCGGCCCGCAGACGCGCTCGGCTACGGTAATTATTGATGCCGAACACCCGGAGCGGCGGGGCGTCTCGTTTGACGACCTGCGCGACGGCTACTATGAGCAGGCGAAGGCGCTTCTGGACGGCGGCGTGGACTTGCTGCTGTGCGAGACGACCTTTGACACGCTCAATTTAAAAGCTGCGCTGTTTGCCATCCAGACGCTCTTTGAAGACGAAGGCCGCGAAGTGCCCATTATGGCGTCGCTGACCATTACGGATCTTGCGGGCGGCAACCTGTCGGGGCAGGATGTGGCGTCGATGTGGCAGTCCATCGCGCACGTCCCGCTGCTGTCAGTTGGGCTAAACTGCGGCTTCGGGCCGGACATCCTGCGGCCCTTTGTGGAAGAGCTGGCCCAGACCGCGCCGGTCTTCCTGAGTGCCTACCCCAATGCGGGGCTGCCGGACCCGCTCTCGGAGACGGGCTTCAGCTTCACCGTGGACCAGATGCTGCCGGAGCTTAAATCGTGGGTCGAAGGCGGCTGGCTAAACATCCTGGGCGGCTGCTGCGGCACGACCCCTGAGTTTATCCGGGCCTATTCCGCGCTGGTGAAGGACGCCCCGCCGCGTGTCCCGCCCGCGCCGCCGACGGAGACGCGCCTGAACGGCACGCAGCTTTTCTCGTGGGGGCCGCACGTCAACTTTGTCAATGTCGGCGAGCGCACCAATATCACTGGCTCGCCCAAGTTCAAGAAGCTGATTTTAGAGGGCAACTATGAGGCCGCGCTGACGGTCGCACAGCAGCAGGTGGACAACGGCGCACAGGTCGTCGATGTCAACATGGACGAGGGGATGCTCGACGGCGAAGGGGCAATGACGCACTTCCTGAACTTGATTCAAGGCGAGCCGAACATCAACCCCGTCCCTATCATGGTGGACAGCTCCAAGTGGAGCGTCATTGAAGCGGGCCTGAAGTGCCTGCCGGGCAAAGGCATCGTCAACTCGCTGTCACTGAAGAATGGCGAAGAGGACTTTGTGGAAAAAGCGCGGCTCGTGCGCCGCTACGGGGCCGCCGTCGTCGTCATGGCCTTTGACGAATCGGGGCAGGCGGACACCAAAGACCGCAAAGTCGACATCTGCACCCGCGCCTACAATATCTTGACGCAGGAAGTTGGCTTCCCGCCCGAAGACATTATTTTTGACCCGAATATCCTGACAATCGCCACGGGGATTGAAGAGCATAACGAGTACGCGATCAACTTCATCGAAGCGACGCGCACCATCAAAGCGACCCTGCCCGGCTGCCATGTCTCCGGCGGCGTGTCCAACCTGTCGTTCTCGTTCCGGGGCAACAACGTCGTCCGCGAGGCCATGCACACGGCGTTTCTCTACCATGCCGTACAGGCGGGCTTAGATACCGGCATTGTCAATGCCGGGCAGCTCGGCGTCTACGCCGAAATCCCCAAAGACCTCCTGGAACTGGTGGAAGATGCACTGTTCAACAAGCGCCCCGATGCCACTGATAGGCTCCTAACGTTCGCCGACGCCGTCAAGGGCGACGGCAAGACGGATAAAAACGAGAAAGCCGCCGAAGAATGGCGCTCCGGCACGGTGGAAGAGAGGCTGGCGCATTCGCTCGTCAAGGGCCTGACCGACCATATTGAAGCCGATACTGAGGAAGCCCGGCAGAAGTACGCGAAGCCTCTGGAAGTCATCGAGGGGCCGCTGATGGCCGGGATGAACGTGGTCGGGGACCTGTTCGGCTCCGGCAAGATGTTTCTGCCGCAGGTCGTCAAAAGCGCCCGCGTGATGAAGCGGGCCGTGGCCGTCCTGCTGCCCTACATGGAGGAAGAAAAGCGGCTGTCGGGGGCGTCGCAGGCACAGGCCAAAGTCCTGATGGCGACGGTCAAGGGCGATGTGCATGACATCGGCAAGAACATTGTCGGCGTCGTCCTGGGCTGCAATAACTATGAAGTCATCGATATGGGCGTCATGGTCTCCGCCGAAAAGATACTCACGGCGGCCCGCGAGCAGAACGTAGACGTGATTGGCCTCAGCGGCCTGATTACGCCGTCCCTTGACGAAATGGCCTATGTGGCCCGCGAAATGGAGCGGCAGAACTTCACCGTGCCCCTGCTGATTGGCGGGGCGACCACAAGCCGCGTCCACACGGCGGTTAAAATCGCACCGTTCTACAAGCAGCCGGTCATTCACGTTCTGGACGCCTCCCGCGCCGTTGGCGTCGTCTCTAATTTGATTTCCAATGAGCTAAAGCCCGCCTACGTCGCTGAAATCGAGCGCGAGCAGGAGGCCGCCCGCGCCGCGCACGCGGGCAAGCGCAGCGAAAAGAAGTCGCTGACCATTGCCGCCGCACGGGCGAACAAAACGCCGATAGTCTGGCGCGAAGAAGACATGGCCTGCCCGTCGTTTTTAGGCGTCCGCGCCGTCACCAACCTGCCGCTCTCGGAGCTTGTCCCGTTTATCGATTGGTCCCCGTTCTTCCGGGCCTGGGAGCTGCACGGCAGCTTCCCCGCTATCTTAACCGATGAAGTGGTCGGCGAAAGCGCCGCCAAGCTCTACGAAGAGGCCCGCGCCCTGCTGTCTCAGCTTCTCTCCGACAAGTCCCTGCGGGCCAACGGCGTCTACGGCTTCTTCCCGGCAAACTCCGACGGCGACGACATCACGCTCTACACCGACGACACACGCTCCACTGTGCTGACGACCATCCACACCCTGCGTCAGCAGGGCGAAAAGTCCGCTGGAGCGGCCAACAAAGCCCTGTCCGACTTCATCGCCCCCCGCGAGACGGGCCTCTGTGACTACATGGGCCTGTTCGCCGTCACCGCAGGCATTGGCGTGGAAGAGCTGTCACGCCACTACAAAGACCAACTCGACGACTACAACGCCATCATGGTCAGCGCCCTCGCCGACCGCCTGGCCGAAGCCTTCGCCGAATACCTGCACAAAGCCTCCCGCGACGCCTGCGGCTACGGCCAGTCCGAGAACTTGTCCACCGAAGACCTGATTAAAGAACGCTACCGGGGCATCCGCCCCGCGCCCGGCTACCCGGCCTGCCCGGACCACACAGAAAAGCGGACGCTCTTTGACCTGCTGCACGTCGAGAAAAACGCCGGTATCTGCCTCACCGAAAGCATGGCGATGCTGCCCGCCGCCGCCGTGTCGGGCTTTTACCTGTCGCACCCGGAAGCCAAATACTTCGCCGTCGGCAAAATTGAGCGCGACCAAGTGGAAGATTATGCCTGCCGCAAGGGTATAACGCTGGAAGACGCCGAACGCTGGCTGGCCCCCGCACTGAACTACGACCCGGAGTAGTTACCAGAGGAATAGCAGGTAGAGGATACACCCGCGCTTGGCAAACCTGGTAATACAATTCTTGTTCTACTCGTCTACAGGAATCATTGTGTTTTCCGGGTCTTGTCTGTTGATTGCCTTCGCGGGTTTTATATTTCAGGGGCCTTACCTAGTAGAAAACAGCAAGCATGTCGTCATCTTTCGCCGTCCCTGGCCTGTGATCATGGCTGCTAATGCTCTGTTGCTGTATGTAATTTGGCTGTGCGTTGAAATGTTTATTTATGCTTTGCCGTTCTGGCTTTGCTTACTTGCTTCGCTCTTTTTCTTTCTGTGTCTGGCCTATCCTGCGGTGACTCGTTTCGGTGTGCCAGAAACAATACGTTTTGATCTTGAAGAGGGCATCTGCACATACACACATGGGTGGTTTCGGACCGCCTCCAGAATTAACAAACAAGATATTGTCGGGCTTGTTCTGAGTACCGCCATAAATGATGGTGGCAAATCTTATACTTGCCGCCTTGAATGGAACAAAAACTTCTTTGGCTGGTCCGAAATTGGCTCTTTTGGTGAGTACGATGTGGCACTTGCGTTTATGCAGGACTTGTCCCAAAAAACTCAGCTTCCACTCACTGTGAAATGATCAGGAGGTATTTTATGCCACAAACGGTAATTGACATACGCCGCCCTGAAGCGGACACCCCGCCGAAAATGAACTACGAGGAGTTTCTGGAACGCTACGCGGGAGTTCGTGCGGAATGGATTGACGGGGAGGTTGAACTGATGAGTCCGGTCTCTAACGCCCACCAACGGATTGGCAATTTTCTGTTCCGTGTCATCAGTGACTTTGTGGAAGCGTATGATCTCGGTCAGGTGTTCCAGCTAGAGTTCCAAATGAAGCTAGTTGGTCAGAAGCGCGGGCGTGAACCGGACCTGTTTTTTGTGCCGAAGGCCAAATATTGGCAGATACACCCTGGATACTTCGATGGACCGGCTGACTTGGTCATTGAAATTATCAGCCCGGAAAGCGTTGAGCGAGACCGAGTTAAGAAGTTTGGCGAGTATCAAAAGGGCGGAGTGCCGGAATTCTGGCTGATTGACCCCGTGGCCCAAGAAGTAACGTTTTTTCATCGCGATGCCTTTGGCCGTTTCCAGGCCGTGTCGCCCGGCGAAGATGGTATCTACCACTGTCCAGCCCTGCCCGGCTTCTGGGTGCGCCTTGACTGGCTTTGGCAGTCGCCGCCCCCGCCGCTGCCTGCGGTTCGGAAGGAACTGGGTATTTCTTGACACGCCCAGCGGCATACCATTGACAGAATAGGCTTGTTTGTGACATAATTCACAATAAGAATAGATGCTTTTTACGTGACGTTTTAGAAGGGGATAGATATGCTGCCGATTGCGCCCGCGCCCACACCACAAATCTCGGACTACATCCCACTGCTGATTATTTTGATTGTCGCAATCGGGCTGGCGTCGGTGCTGGTCGGCCTGTCCTGGATACTTGGCCCCAAAAAGCCCTCGGCGGCGAAGCTTGCCCCCTACGAATGCGGCGTCAGCCCCGTCGGGTCGGCGCGGGAGCGGTTCCCGGTCAAGTTTTATTTGATTGCGATGCTGTTCATCGTGTTCGATATTGAAACTGTCTTTTTGTATCCCTGGGCGGTGACGTTTACGCAGTGGGTGAAGCACTCGCCGCTGGATTATGCACGGGGACATCAGATGCAGTTGTTTAGCCTCGGCGAGATGATTACGTTTATCGTCATCTTGTTTGTCGGCTATATTTATGTTTGGAAAAAAGGGGCCTTCGAATGGGAATAGAGCGAAATGCAGGCGTTCTGACCGTGCCGCTGAACAAAGTCGTCAACTGGGCACGCCGCAACTCCGTGTGGCCGGCGACATTCGGCCTGGCCTGCTGCGCCATTGAAATGATGGGCAGCACCAACTCGCGCAACGACCTCGCCCGGTTCGGCTCGGAAGCGTTCCGCGCTTCCCCCCGGCAGGCGGACCTGATGATTGTCGCGGGTCGCGTGTCCAAGAAAATGGCCCCGGTACTGCGGCAGATTTACGATCAGATGCCCGAGCCGAAGTGGGTCATCTCGATGGGCGACTGTGCCTCCTGTGGCGGCGTGTTCAACAACTACGCCATTTTGCAGGGCGTGGACCAGATCGTGCCCGTGGACATTTATGTTCCTGGCTGCCCGCCGAACCCGGATGCGCTGATTTACGCGATCAATCAGCTGCAGAAGAAGATCGACCGTGAGCATTTCAGCGACAGCCGTTAGAAGACCAAGCGAAGCCGAGGGGTTGAAAACCCCTCGCTAGGAGAAGCGTCCTTCGGACGGAAGAGGTTCGGAGCCTGAGGCGGCTGGCTCTCTCTGTCGTCCGAAGGACGCCTCACCTAGCGAGTAGTTTTCAACTGCTCATCCTCTCATCGTTGACGAGAACAAAACACTATGGACTATGATGTGCGCCTCGGCTTGACGCCGACGGACTTGCAGCTTCGGGAAATTCAGACCAAGCGGCCCGACGAGTGGGTGGAGTTGAACCCCGATGACTACCCCGAGCTTCGGCTGATCCAGGAGAACTTTCCAGGGTCCGTTGTGCAGACACGTTTATTTCGCGGCGAGAAAACCATTGTCATCAAAAAAGACAACGTGGTCGGTATCTGCAAGCTGCTCCGGGACAGCGGCGAGACGAATTACAATTATCTGTCGGACATTACCTGCTTTGACCGGCTGGACATCATGGACGAAGATGACGAAAAAGAACTGCGCTTTGAAGTCATCTACAATCTGTATTCGATGGGCACGTTTGGGCGGCTTCGCGTGAAAGCGCAGGTGCATGAAGACGAGGCCGCCATTGACACCGTGGAAGGCGTCTGGCCCAATGCCAACTGGATGGAGCGCGAAGTGTACGATATGTTCGGCATCTCGTTCAACAACCACACTGACCTGCGGCGGATTCTGATGCCCGACGACTGGATCGGACACCCCCTGCGGAAAGATTTCCCCCTCGGCGGCGAAGAAGTCGAGTTCACTTACAATGTCCGCGAGCAGTAGGCAGCTTTAGAAAGCATAATCACTATGGCAACTCTTGAGCGCGATTTAATTACCAACACCGAGCCGGACCCCGCGCTGATTCAGCGCCTCGGGGCGGGCATCGACGCCGAGCGCGTCCACACCGATGACGGCGACCTAATGATCGTCAACATGGGGCCGCAGCACCCGTCCACCCACGGCGTTTTGCGCCTCGTGGTCGAGCTGAACGGCGAGAACGTCATGAAGGCCACGCCGCATATTGGCTACCTCCACACGGGTCTGGAAAAGACCATGGAGAACATGACGTACTACAAGGCGCTGACTATCACAGACCGAGAAGATTATTTATCTAATTTGATGAATAATTTGGCCTACTCAATGGCCGTCGAAAAGCTGATTGACTGCGAAATCCCCCCCCGCGCCCAGCGTCTGCGGCTGATTTTGAACGAGCTGGAGCGCATCGCCTCGCACCTCTTGTGGCTGGGAACGCACGCGCTGGACATCGGGGCCATGACGCTTTTCTTCTATACGTGGCGCGAGCGCGATCAAATCCTGGACATGAAGGAAATGATGTCCGGCGTCCGCATGATGACCTCGTGGATTTGCCCCGGCGGCTTGCGCGGCGATATGCCCGAAGGCTGGTTCCATAAAGTGCAGCGGTTCGTGGACAATTTCCCGCGCCGTTTGGATGAGTACAACCGGCTGATCGCCAAGAACCCCATCTGGATTGAGCGGCTGTCGGGCGTCGGCATCATCTCCGCCGAAGACGCCGTGGCATGGGGCCTCAGCGGTCCCTCCCTGCGCGGCTCGGGCGTGGCGTGGGACATTCGCAAGGCGAACCCGTATACGGGCTACGACGAGTTTGAGTTCGATGTGCCGACCGGCATGACTGGCGATGTCTACGACCGGTTCCTCTGCCGCATGGAAGAGATGAAGCAGTCGCAGCGTATTCTCGTCCAGGCGTTGAAAAACGTCCCCGGCGGCCCCGTGATGACGAGCGACCGCAAGATCGCTCCGCCGCCCCGCGCTGAGCTTGACACGTCGATGGAATCGCTGATTCACCACTTCAAGCTCTTCACCGAAGGCTACCACCCGCCCGTGGGCGAAGCGTATGCCGCCGTGGAAAGCGCCCGTGGCGAAAAAGGCTATTATATCTACAGCGACGGCTCCAACAAGCCTGCCCGCGTCAAGATCAAAGGCCCGTCGTTTAACAACCTGCAAGCCCTGCCCAAGATGGCCGAAGGCCGCATGATCGCCGACGTCGTGGCGATTATCGGCTCCATCGACATCGTTCTCGGCGACATTGACCGCTAGACTATACACTTATGTTTACCGAAGAAGCCAAACAAAAGCTCGACACGATTATCAAGAAGTACCCGACCAAAAAAGCTGCCCTCCTGCCCGCCCTCTGGCTGGCGCAGGAGGAGAACGACGGCTGGGTCCCGCGTGAGGCGATGAAAGAAATCGCCGACATCCTGGAGCTTGCTCCCGCCGATGTCGAAGGCGTCGCCACGTTCTACACCATGTACAACAAGGCCCCTATCGGCAAGTACCACCTGGAAGTCTGCCATAATATCGTGTGCATGGCCCTCGGCGCGGACAAGCTGATTGACCAGATTGGTGACAAGCTGGGCATCAGCAAGGGCGAAACCACGCCCGACAAGAAGTTCACCTTGAACGGAGCCGAATGCCTCGGAGCCTGTGCCAACGCCCCCTGCATGATGGTCGGCGCAACCTACTACGAAGACCTGGACTTCCCCAAGACCGCTCAGATTTTGGATGAGCTGGCGAAGAAGTAAGCAAACAGCGATGGTTTCGCCGTGAGCCGGTCGCGGCAGAGGTAATTGGATTTTCCGTTCCCTGTTTCTCCTGAAGATACTCAGGCTTTTGAGACGCTCATTGAAACGCTGGGCAGGCTTGGTAAAAAGGCCCACCGTCCGTTCCCAACCGCCGATATTCGGCATATTTACAAAAAGGTGACGAGCCGCAAGATACAGACACGGCGGGCGATTGACAAAGGGTTTAGTGCTGACCTGAATACCTATGATATGGAAATATCAGGAGCATCCAGTTGGGGTACTAAAATTTTTCAGTGGTCACCTGCGGAGCGCAAAAAACGGGCTTATTGGCTTGGGCAACCATTCTTTGACCGCTGGCCGGAATACGTGCTAATACGCCGCTGGATTACCGAAGAAAACACACCAGACCTATACCGGGATTTTGTGCTACACGAAGAGATGAGAGTGAACGTGCTGGCGCTGATTAGGCTCCTCGACAAAGTGCAAAATATGCCTGAGAAGCCATGAGGGCTGAGTTCTAATTGTACGGCAAACCAGGCAGGAGTTTCTGTACTGATGACAGAAGAAGAACTGGAAGGGGTGTGGATTGTTGATCCGATTCAAGGGAACCGCCTGGCGTCACTAAGACATCACTTCATAGTCCACGGTGCTGAGGTTGGTGCAGAGAGTGTCGAACAATATTTGCGTCAGGCAGTCGCGTTTGCTAGGGAGAAAAGCGGACGAAGCCGCCCGGTCAGCGGCTCGACGCCGGGAGTGAGACGCTGGGAAAAGACAGACCTTTATATGACCCGCTATATTGATGTGACCAATGCGGGAGAAATTGTTTCTTTTGGACGTGTTCCAGGTTAAACCAATGACAACTTACGCTGTCACATTGCTTTCAGAGCAAATTAACTCTCTTGCGAAGGAACTTAACCAGCCTTTTCCTTACAAAGACTGCGAAATAACGCTTCAGGAGGCTGCAAAGGCGACACCGAAGCTGGCGAAACGCTTTCGTGATTTTGGCCCTGATCTCAGCACCTATTTTTCTTATGTTTACTCCCACGCTTCGGGAGTTGAGCATATCCTAAACTGGCCGAGCAGCCGCCTGACTGAAGCCCAAATGCTGCTGAAGAAATCTTTCTTTGCGGCTTATCCAGCCTACAAGACTTTGGAGTGGAGAGTGAACCAGATTAATACTCCAACTTTGTACCGGGAGATTGCGGCGAGTGACCAGCTCAGAAATATGCTTTTAGAATTACTTTCTCAACTGATAGCGGAGCGGCGCGAAGGAAACATAATGCGTCAGGAACGCCTCCTTTCTGCCGCGTAGACACAGCCCAAAGGCTGCTTTAGAAAGCCAAAACAAACATGGCGACTGAACAAGTACAATTTTTAACCACCTACCGCGATGTGCCGGGCTATGACACGATGGATGTCTACCTGAAGCACGATGGCTACAACGCCGCCCGCAAGGCGCTGACGATGGATCAGGAAGCGATCATCAATGAGATGAAGCTGTCCGGCCTGCGCGGGCGGGGCGGGGCGGGTTTCCCGACGTTTATCAAGTGGAACGGTATTCCCAAAAACTGGGATGCACCGCACTATCTGGTCATCAACGCTGACGAAGGCGAGCCGGGCACGGCTAAAGACCGCGACCTGATGAACAAGATGCCGCATATGCTGGTGGAAGGCTGCATTATCGCCGCCTACGCCATTCGCTCCAATATCTGCTATATTTATGTGCGCGGCGAGTATATGGAGCCGGCCAAGCAGGTGGAGCGGGCGATTGCGGACGCCTACGCGCACGGCTTTCTCGGCAAGAACATCTTCGGCAGCGGCTTTGATCTGGACATCCATGTCCACATGGGAGCCGGCTCGTATGAGTGCGGTGAAGAGACGGCTCTGATGTCCTCGCTGATGGGCGAGCGCGGGATGCCCCGGCACAAGCCCCCGGCGGCCCCTCTGCCGGTCATCAGCGGTGTCTGGAAGTCGCCCACCATTATCAACAACGTGGAAACCATCGCCACCGCCGTGCCAATTATCAATGTCGGCGGCGCGAAGTACGGCAGCTACGGTACAGGCACGCCCGGTCAGGGACCTGCCTCACGCGGAACCAAGCTGGTCACTGTGTCGGGGCACGTCAACAAGCCCGGCAACGTGGAGATCGTGCTGGGAACGCCCATCCGAGAGATCATCGACGACTTCTGCGGCGGCATGAAGGACGACATCCCGTTCAAGTTTATGATCCCCGGCGGCTCCTCCGTGCCGCTGCTGGTGGACGATGCTTTGGACACGCCGTATGACTATGAATCGCTGGCAAAGGCTGGCTCGGCGCTCGGCTCCGGCGCTCTGATGATCTTCAACGAGACCGTCAGCGTTCCCGCACTGATGACACGGCTCATGCACTTCTATGCCCATGAGTCCTGCGGCAAGTGTACGCCCTGCCGCGAGGGCACAAGCTGGCTGGTCAAAATCCATGACCGCATCATGGCGGGCGGCGGACGCTATGAAGACATCGACATTTTAAGCGACATCTGCAACAACATCATGGGGCGCTCGTTCTGCCCGCTGGGCGATGCCGCCGCCTGGCCGCTAGTCGGGCCAAGTGGCACTGGCGGCGCTCTGAAATACTTCCGGCACGAGTACGAAGAGTTGGTCCGCAACGGAGCCGGGGGCCGCAAGCGGGCCTTTGCGCCTCTGCAAATGGCGGCTGTCTAAGGAGAAATCCGATGGTTGGTGCATCTGAAAAAGCGTTTTACGCAGCGAACGGTTATGTCGTTGTCAAGGGCCTGTTCTCCAATGAAGAGACGGCGGCGTTTCGGGAGCATTTCATGGCCCTGCGGGCCGAAGGCTTGAAGCCCGGCGACATGGTCGCCGAAACGGCTTCGGCCAACGACCCATTGGCCGCATTCCCGCGCATGATTCATATGCACCGCTGGGACGCCGTGAGCCGACAATGGTTGCTGGATAACCGCTTAGAACAATGCCTGAGTATGCTTCTCGGCAGCGAGCCGCTGGCCGTGCAGACCATGCTATACTTCAAGCCTGCCGGAGCACGGGGGCAGGCACTGCATCAGGACAATATGTTTCTGCGTGCTCAGCCGGGGACATGTATGGCGGCGTGGCTGGCTTTGGACCCCTGCGATGAAGAAAACGGCTGTATGCAGGTCGTTCCTGGCAGCCAAGACTGGCCCCTGCTATGTAATGTGGAAGCCGATACAACGGCAAGTTTCACGGGAAACACGGTTCCTATCCCCGAGGGGATGAGCGCCGTGCCAGTGCTGATGGATGCAGGCGATGTGCTGTTCTTCAACGGCTCTTTGGTGCATGGCTCGTATCCGAACACGTCTCAAGCCCGCTTCCGCCGGGCGCTCATCGGGCACTATGTCGAAGACCGGGCCGAGCAGATGGGCGGCTTCTACCAGCCGGTGCTCCGCATGGACGGCACGGCGTTTGAGCTGCCGCCCGCCCCCGACAGCGGCCCCTGCGGCGTCTGGGTAGACAAAAACGGGCGGCCTGAGATTGAAGTCGCCGAACGGCAGCTTGCGGCGGCGGGGCATGAGTAGCGAGACGTTTGTGACTCAGGAAGATTTAGAAGAACAGGAACTTGCGGAACTCGTCCGCCAGAGCAGAGACGAACCCGTCCGTCCTTTCGCCGAAGTCGTTCAGGAAATGTTAGCGCCGACCCGGCATTTGCCAAATTAGCGAGTGCAATTAGAAACGCAGAGAATATATAAGTATGGCGGAAGCAACAACAATCGCGCCGATGCAAGGAAATACAGTGGACAAGCCACCCGTGGAGATGGTCAATTTAGTGATTGACGGCAGGCCGGTCTCGGTTCCTAAAGGAACCCTGGTGATTACGGCGGCTTTTCAGGCGGGGGCGGATGTTCCGTACTTCTGCCACCACCCCCGGCTCAAGCCAGCGGGCGCGTGCCGGATGTGCCTCGTCAAAATTGAAAAGATGAACAAAATCCAGACCGCCTGCACCGTCCCCGTGGCGGAAGGCATGGTCGTGGATACCGTCTCGCCCGAAGTCAAGCAGGCCCAAAATGGTATTCTGGAGTTTTTGCTGATCAATCACCCGCTGGACTGCCCGGTGTGCGACCGGGGCGGCGAATGCCCCCTGCAAAACATGGTCTACCAGTATGGGCCGGGCGTGACGCGCTTTATCGACGAAAAGCGGCACTTCCCGAAAGCCGTACCGATCTCGGACTATGTGGTGCTGGACCGGGAACGCTGTATTCAGTGTGCCCGCTGCACACGGTTCACCGAGGAAATCTCCGGCGACGGCGAGCTGGCAATCGAAAACAGGGGCAACGCCGCGATTATCTCGCCGTTCTCACCCGAAGGCTTCAAGTCCAAGTTCAGCGGCAACACGATTGAGCTGTGCCCGGTCGGGGCGCTGACGTCCCGTACTTATCGGTTCGCCGCACGTCCCTGGGAGTTTCAGTCGCAGGACTCCATCTGCTCTATGTGCGGCGTCGGCTGCAACGTGGCCGTGCAGACGCGCAACGGCGAGCTGATGCGGGTCAACGCCCGGCTGAATGAAGACGTGAACGAGGAATGGACCTGCGACAAGGGCAAGTTTGAGCAGTACTGGGTCAACTCCAGCGACCGCGCCAAAGACCCGCTGATCCGGGCCGCCTCGCAGCTTCGCCGCACAAGCTGGGATGAGGCGCTGGCGGTGGCAGGCAAGGCGCTGAAAGCCGCCTCCGCCGCCGACCCGGACAGCGTCGCAGGCATCGGCTCCTCGCGGGCATCCAATGAAGACCTGTATCTGTTCCAGCGTCTTTTCCGGGCGGCGCTCGGTACGAACAATCTGGACCACCGGATGTTTCCGTTCCCGGTGATGCCGATGCAGACATCTATCGCCGAAGTCGGCGAAGCCAAGCAGATTGTGGCGATTGGCACACAGGTAGACGACGACCTGCCGGTGCTGTGGCTGCGTATCTACAAAGCGATCTCCAAAAACGGCGCTCATTACTTCCGCAATGACGACCCGCGCTCTAAAGAAGTCGCCGAAGCGATTGCCGCCGGGGCAGACACCGTAGTATTGGCGTGGTATACTCTCCCCGCCGCCGAACTGGAATACCTCCAAGCCGCCTGCGCGGCCTCGGGCGCGAAGTTGAACGTTCTGCTGCCCGATGCGAATTCGTGGGGCGCGATCCAGATGGGCGTTCTGCCGGACCGCCTGCCGGCCATGAAGTCGGTCGGCAACGGCGCGACTCCGAAGTTCGAGGCCCTGTGGAATGCCCCCCTGCCCGCCAAGCCGGGCCTGGACACACGCGGCATTCTGGAAGGCTGCGTGTCCGGCAAGATCAAGGCCCTGTACGTGATGGGCCAAGACCTGCTGGCTGACTTTTCAGACAAAGAGCTGGCCCGCAAGGCGCTGGAAACCGTGCCAATGCTGATTGTGCAGGATATGTTCCTGACCGAGACGGCCAAGCTGGCGAGCGTCTTTTTTCCCGCTTGCTCGTTCATCGAGAAAGACGGCTCGTTCACCAACATTGAAGGCCGCGTGCAGAAGTTCAAGAAGGCTGTCGAGCCGCGTGGCCTGAGCAAGCCGGACTGGCAGATTATTTCCGAAGTGCTGTCGCGCCTCGGCAAGCCGGTTCCCTACTTCTCGCCGCGTGACATCGCCCGCGAAATCGCCAAAGTGACTGCTTCGTAACAAAAAGAAGCCTTTAGAGAACCCCTTTATGGACATCGGCACATTCTTTCACTACTTTTTCAACCTGGACCCGGTCCACACCAGCACCGGTAACCTGCCGCACGGCCTGGAATGGATTGATGGCCTGCGGATGGTTCTGCGCGTCCTCATCGGCGTCTTTTCCATCCTGCTGGTCGTGCCCCCGCTGGTCTGGTGGGAACGCCGCCTCTTAGGCTGGATGCAGCAGCGGCAGGGGCCAAACCGCGTCGGCCCGTTCGGCCTCTTGCAGACTATCGCGGACGGACTGAAGCTGCTGTTCAAAGAAGATATGAACCCGACAAACGTGGATAAAACGCTGTTTGTCATGGCCCCGATTATCTTTTTGATCCCGTCGCTTGTGACCGCCGCCGTCGTGCCCTGGAACAAGAGCTATACGTGGGGAGCCGCCGCGCCGAATGTCAGCGTCGGCGTCCTTTATATGCTGGCATGGTCATCTCTGGCGGTCTACGGCGTCGTGCTGGCCGGGTGGTCGTCGAACAACAAGTATTCGCTTCTGGGCGGCCTGCGATCCTCGGCGCAGCTTATCTCGTATGAGCTGGGTATGGGACTAGCGATCATGGCTGTCGTGCTGATGACCGGCAGCCTGTCGATGCAGGAAATCGTCAAGCATCAGGGCTATTTCCAGATTACGCCCACACTGACGCATTACGGCCTCGCGCTTCCTGAGTGGAACGTGCTAAAGTTCTTCCCGATGGGCTTTATCGCCGCATTGATTTATATTATCTCGATGCTGGCCGAAACCAACCGTGCCCCGTTTGACCTGCCCGAAGCCGAGACTGAGCTTGTTGCTGGGTATCATACCGAGTATACGTCCATGAAGTTTGCGACATTCTTCCTGGGCGAGTATGCCAATATGGTTGTTGTCAGCGCGATTGCCGCGACATTGTTCTTTGGCGGCTACCTGGCTCCTATCCCGTGGCTGAATGAGCTTCCGGCATATATTGTCGGGCTGTACCAAAACTGGGGCATTGGGTGGCTGACGCTGATCATCAATTCGCTCATCCCCGTTGTCTGGCTGACGCTGAAGATTTTGGCCGGGCTTTACTTCTTCATCTGGATTCGCGCCACGCTGCCGCGCCTGCGCTATGATATGCTGATGAAGTTTGGCTGGCAGGGCATTCTGCCTGTCGCCCTGGTCAACATCGTTCTGCTGGCAATCGGCATCGTCCTGCGCGACACGTATGGCTTCTTAGGCTATATTGCCTCCGCCGTGCTGGCGTTCGTTGTTTACGGCATTATCCTAGTCGCGTTTGCCAAAAGCAAGCCGTCGCAGATGTTTGTCAAAAACTCGCGCCGGGCGTCTACTATTCAGCTTACTTCCGGCGCAATTCCGTACCGCATTGTCGCCGAGCATTCCGGCTACGGCGCACAGACCCTGCCGCCCGATGCCAAAATCGGCGGCTTCCCGGATGCCTCGACCGAGCGCGAAGCAACTGCGCTCCATGAGGCGCTCTCAACGAAAGGCTAACTCCCCATGAGCTTGTGGGATGATATTAAATCGCTGGGCAATGAGGCGAAAGCCCCTCTGACCGGCCTGGGAATTACACGCGGCTACTCCAAGCAGGAGCGCGTTACGATTTCGTACCCCGAGGTCCGCCGTCCGATGCCGCGCCGGTCGCGCTGGCGTCATGTGCTGAACCGCTACGAAAATGGCCTGGAAAAGTGCATCGGCTGCTCGCTTTGCGCGGGAGCCTGCCCGGCCAACGCTATTCTGGTGGTTGCTGCTGAGAACACTGAAGAAACGCGGCGTTCGCCCGGCGAGCGGTTCGCGGAGCAGTACGAAATCAATATGCTGCGCTGTATCTTCTGCGGCTACTGCGAGGAAGCCTGCCCAACGCAGGCCATTCAGCTCAAAGACATCTGCGAGATGGCCGACGACAACCGCAAAGACCTCATCTACACCAAAGACATGATGCTGGTTGCCGACCCGACTCTGTAACGGACTGCAACGGAACAATGACGAGGGATTAAAATCCCTCGCTAGGTGAGGCGTCCTGCGGACGGAGGAAGTTCGGAGCCAACGGCGGCTGGCTCTTCTCTGCCGTCCGAAGGACGCCTCACCTAGCGAGTAGTTTTCAACTACTCGTTCGCTCTTGCTCAACAAAATTATGACCGCCCAACTTTTCCTATTCGGCATCCTTGCCGCCATCGCCGTCATCTGCGGCATCGCCATGATTATTCAGGACAACCCCGTGCGGAGTGCCCTGTTTCTGGTGTTGGTCCTGTTCAGCGTCGCCCTGCTGTTCTTGTCTCTGCACGCGGTCTTTATCGCGGCGGTGCAAGTCATTGTTTATGCCGGGGCAATCATGGTGCTGTTTATATTTGTTATCATGCTGCTTAATCTAGGCACGCCGGAGCGGGTGGTGGACCGACTGAAGCCACAGCGCCCGCTGGCAGTGGTCGCAGGCATCGCGGCGGTTGTGATCTTTGGCACGATTATTGCCACGGTCCCGGCCACGGCGCAGACCCTGCCGACGGCGCTGGTTGGCCCTGCCGAGATTGGCTTCACGCTGTTTACCGCCGACTGGCTGTTCCCCTTTGAGGTGGTTTCAATTTTGCTGCTGGTCGCCGCCGTTGGGGCTGTGATGCTGGCGAAAAAGAGAATTTAGGAGACGGATTTAAGATGCCGACTGACACATATATTCCGCTGAACTACTATCTCATTTTGAGCGCCGTTTTGTTCACCATTGGCGTTGTCGGTGTGCTGATTAAGCGCAACCCGATTGTCATCTTCATGTGCGTGGAGCTGATGCTGAACGCTGTGAACTTGACCTTTATCGCGTTCTCACGCTACAAAAGCCTGACCGAGCCAGCCAATGCTATGAGCGGGCAAATGATGGTGATTTTCGTGATGGCCGTTGCCGCCGCCGAAGTCGCCGTCGGCCTCGGTATTCTCGTCTCAATTTTCCGTAACCGCACGTCGATCAACGTGGACGAAATTGATTTAATGAAGGGGTAAACCCCCTCGTGTCTCTCTGGAGCGATCATGCCGCTAACTCACTCTGACCCTGCTCTTCTATACGCCTGGCTCATCCCGCTGTTTCCGCTGATTGGTTTTTTGATCAACGGTTTTCTGGGGCCGCTGACCGGGAAGCCGCTGCCCAAAGCTGTTGCGGGTGGTCTGGCAACTGTTGCCGTGTTCGCGTCCTTCGGCGTGGCGATTATGCTGTTCCTGCACGTTCTTGGCGCCGACGCCGCGCACAAGCAGGCGACTGTTTTTCTGGCCCCCTGGATGCACGTTTCCGCTGACCCGAACGGCAGCACACCGGCATTTACCGTCAGCTTCGAGATGCTGATTGATCCACTGTCGGTGCTGATGATGCTGATTATCACCGGTGTCGGCGGCCTCATTCACCTCTACTCGACAGCGTATATGGCGGCGGACAAACACTATCAGCGGTTCTTTACCTACCTGAACCTGTTTATCTTCTTCATGCTCCTGCTGGTCATGGGCAACAACCTGCTCATGCTGTTTATCGGCTGGGAAGGCGTTGGCCTCTGCTCGTATCTGCTGATTGGCTACTTCTTCGAGAAGAAGTCGGCGGCGGATGCGGCCAAGAAAGCCTTTATCATCAACCGCATCGGCGATGTCGGCGTGCTGATTGGAATGTTCTTTATCTTTCACTACTTCGGCACTCTCGACTTCGTCACCGGGCAGAGCGGTGTGGTCGGCATGACCGAGGCGTCCACTGTGCTAGGGGTGCTGCACGAGCCGGGCGCAGTGGCCGTCACGGCGACTATGATGCTGATGTTGTTCTTGGGCTGCACAGGCAAGTCTGCCCAAATCCCGCTTTACACCTGGCTCCCGGATGCGATGGAAGGCCCGACGCCGGTTTCCGCGCTCATCCACGCGGCCACGATGGTCACAGCGGGTGTCTACCTGCTGTCCCGGATGCACTCCCTGTTTATGCTGTCCGAATTGGCGATGGTGACTATCGCCGTGATCGGCATTGCGACCGCGCTGTTTGCGGCGACCATTGGCCTGATGCAGAACGACATCAAGCGGGTGCTGGCGTACTCCACGGTCTCGCAGCTTGGCTATATGTTCGCCGCCTGCGGCGCGGGCGTCTTCGCGGCGGGTATGTTCCATGTGATGACCCATGCGTTCTTCAAAGCCTGCCTGTTCCTCGGCTCCGGCTCGGTCATTCATGCGATGGAACACGCGATGCACGACTCGCACGCGCACGCCGGAGAAGAGAACGTCGCCCACGCCGAGCATGGCGATTCGCCCGATGAGAAGACCGGCGGTACAGTGGGCCCCGATCCGAACGACCCGCAGGATATGCGGAATATGGGCGGCCTGTTCCGCAAAATCCCGGTGACAGCCACGTCTATGATTGCCGCGACGCTGGCGATCTCAGGCATTATCCCCTTTGCAGGCTATTGGAGCAAGGACGAAATCTTGTGGCGCACCTGGGCTTCTACGCCCGGCGGCAACTGGCTTTTCTGGGCGGTCGGCGCGGTGACTGCTCTGCTGACGGCCTTCTATATGTTCCGGCTCGTGATGAAGACGTTCTTCGGAGCGCCCCGCACCGAGGCCGCGAAGCACGCGCCCGAGTCGAGCCTTGCAATGATCCTGCCGATTGGCCTGCTGGCGATTATGTCGTCCATCACCGGCTGGGCCGTTCTGAAGTTTGACACGTTCGCCGATTTTCTGGCCCCCTCGCTTGGGCCGCTCCCGGAAGCAGTCAACCCGAAAGTCGGGTCGTTCCACATGGAAGAGGCTTTGGGCTTTGGCCTGCTGATTGGCATTGTCCTGTCTATCGCGTACTGCGTCGCTCGTTATCTTGCGTCCAAGAATAACGAACTGATGACGCCGGATGCGCGTGCCAACCGGACGTTCCTGTCGCCGGGCTGGCTGAACTGGGCGCTGCTGAACAAGTATTTCGTGGACGAAGCCTACAACTTTTGGTTCGTCAAGCTCGGCAAGCAGTTCTCGACCTGGCTCTGGCGCTGGTTCGACGCCGAGGGCGTGGATGGCATCGTCAATGGGGTGGGGGGCCTCACCAACTGGTCCGGCCAGATCATTCGCAAGGCGCAGAACGGTTATGTCCGCTCCTATGCGTTCTCGATGGTCGCGGGCATTCTGGTGATTCTGGCAGTGGTCGTCGTCCGGGCAATGGGGTTCACTAAGTAATGAATGGTATCTACAACGACGACTTCCACGGCCTGCTGACGCTGCTGGTGTTCCTGCCCGCGCTGTTTGCGCTCGGTCTGCTCTTCGTGTCTAAAACCAACACGCGGGCAATCCAGCTTGTCGCGCTGGTTGGCACGCTGGTGGCTCTATTAGTGTCCGTGTTTGTCTACGCGGGCTATGACGCAAACAGCACGACGCAGTTCCAGTTAATCGACAAGTGCAACTGGATACCGAACCTGCACATTAAATACTTTCTCGGCATCGACGGCATCTCGCTTCTCATGGTGCTGATGACGACGGCGATCTGGCCGTTTGTCGTCGGTGTATCCTTCAAAGAAGTGACGCAGCGGTCCCGCGAGTATTACGCCTGGGTGCTGGTCATGGAAACCGCCGTTCTCGGCGTGTTCCTGTCGCTTAACCTTGTACTGTATTATGTGTTCTGGGAAGCCATGCTGATCCCGATGTATTTCCTCATCGGCATCTGGGGCGGCCAGAATCGCATCAAGGCCACGGTCAAGTTCTTTCTCTACACGATGGTCGGCTCGATGGTGATGTTAGTCTCCATCATGGCGCTGTACTTCCTCGGCGGCTCGGCGACCTTCGACTTGCCGCAGTTGACGGCGCACGTCTCGGCGGGGATGTTTTCAGGCCGCGAAACCGTCGATATTCTGCTGTTTCTGGGCTTCTTTCTGGCCTTTGGCATCAAGGCCCCTCTGTTCCCGTTCCACTCGTGGGTCCCGGATGCGTATGCCGAGGCAGGGACCGGCGGCACGATTATCCTGGTCGCGCTGAAGATGGGCATCTACGGCTTCATTCGCTTCTGCCTGC
The DNA here is from genome assembly GCA_965277455.1 of Capsulimonadaceae bacterium. GTDB lineage: Bacteria > Armatimonadota > Armatimonadia > Armatimonadales > Capsulimonadaceae > JANXMY01. The sequence goes on from OZ255823.1 coordinate 710,437, forward strand.
CGCTGTTTCCCAATGCTGTCAAAGACTGTGCGCCGGTGATTATTACGCTGGCCGTGATCGGCGTCATCTATGCCGCGCTTGTCGCTGCGATGCAGACGGACTTGAAGCGGCTGATTGCTTATTCGTCCATCTCGCACATCGGTGTTATCATGCTCGGCGTCTTCACGCTGACCGCTATCGGCATGGACGGCGCGGTGATACAGATGGTCAGCCATACGTTCACCACCGGGGCGCTGTTTATTATTCTCGGGGCGCTCTATGCCCGGCGGCAGTCGTACAAAATTGCGGATTACGGCGGCTTGATGGGCGTCATGCCGCTGTTCACGGTCGTGTTTCTGATTGCCACCCTGTCATCGGTCGCCCTGCCGCTGACCTCCGGGTTCACCGGCGAACTGCTGCTCCTGCTGGGGTCGTTTCAGACGCATCCCTGGGCGGCGAGCTTTGCCACCACGGCGGCGATTTGGTCGGTGGTCTATATGCTCTGGATGTTTCAGCGTGTCATGCACGGCAAGATTACGCATGAGGAAAACCGCAGCCTGCCCGATCTGACCTCTGGCGAAAAGTGGGCGCTGTATCCGCTGGTGGTGCTGATTTTCGTCATCGGCATCGCGCCGACCTACACCGTGCTGAACAAAATTGATAAGCCAGTGTATACCGTGCTGAAGTCACAGGCGGGCTACTCAGAGCCGTTCCGCGTTTCGCCGCCGCCTGTTGAAAAAGTCGCGCCCACGCAGTCTGCTCTTGTTGATGCTGCCACGCCGCGTGTTGCCGCTGTGCCTGCACAGCCGAAAGGCTCCCATTAATGCCTCCCGTTCCTGTTTCTCCCAACGATTTGGCCGTCATTGCGCCAATGGGAATTGTTATTATCACGGCAATGGTCGTGCTGATGGTTGATCTGGGCCTGCCGCGTGACCGCAAAAGCGCCTGCGTCGTCGTGTCCATTGTTGGTCTGGTACTGGCCTGGGTGGCCTGCTTCCTGCTGTGGCCGTCCGGCACGACTTCGGGCACTGTGATGACCGCCTTTGGCGGCTCCGTCGTCGCCGACGGCTTCGCCCTAGCCTTCCAGATTATTCTGATCGTTGTTGCCGCGCTGTCCATTATGCTGTCTGAAAAGTATATTCAGCAGAAGGGCATCAACCACGGTGAATACTACGCACTTTTGCTGTTCTCGACCTCCGGCGCGATGCTGATGGCGACCTCGCGGGAGCTAATCACCATCTTTGTCGGCCTGGAAGTGCTGTCCATCGCGCTCTATATTCTGTCTGGTTTCGCCCGCACCGAAGCGAAGTCAGAAGAGTCGGCCATGAAGTATTTCCTGCTCGGCTCGTTCTCGTCCGGCTTCTTCCTGTACGGCATCGCCCTGGTCTACGGCGGCGCGAGCACGACACGCCTGGACCTGCTGCCGCTCGTCCCTGCCGCCGCGCTGCATTCGGTGTACACCGTCGCCGGCTTTGCACTGCTCATTGTCGGCCTCGGCTTCAAGGCGGCGATTGTGCCGTTTCACTCCTGGACGCCGGACGTTTACGAAGGCGCTCCCACCTCGGTCACGGCCTTCATGTCGGCGGGGGCCAAAGCGGGCGCGTTCGCCGCGCTTATCCGGGTGGCGATTGTCCTGCTGCCGTTGCAAACCGTGTTCCATGACATCTTCTGGGTGCTGGCACTCTTGACGATGGTGGTCGGCAACGTCATCGCTATCGTGCAGACTAACATCAAGCGGATGCTGGCCTATTCGTCTATCGCCCACGCGGGCTATATTCTCGTTGGCCTGCTGGCGGCGAACTCGACTTACGCCCGCCTGCATCCCGAGCTGAATATCCCCGCACAGGCTTACGCGGGCATTCTGTTTTACGTGCTGGCCTACACGTTTATGAACCTCGGCGCGTTCGGCGTTTTGATTTTGCTGGCCCGGCGCGGCTCCGAGCTGAACACGATTGAAGACTTGCAGGGCCTCGCCCAGGCTCAGCCCCGTGCAGCGGCCTTGATGGGCCTGTTCATGTTCTCGCTGGCGGGTGTTCCTCCCGCCGCCGGGTTCTTCGGCAAGTTCTATGTGTTCATCGCTGCCGTGCAGGCGCACGAGTACACACTCGCCGCCATTGGCCTTGTCGTCAGCGTCATTGGCGCGGCGTACTACTTGAAAGTCATCTACACGATGTACTTCATGCCTTCGAAGCGCGAGTACCCGACCGATGTATGGTCCTTCTCGCCTGGTGTCAATGTCGCGCTCGGCATCTGCGCTGTCGCCACGCTGCTCTTCGGCATCCTGCCCGGCCTGCTGTATGGTCCCTCGGTCCTCGGCGGCCAATCTTTGTCGGCGCGAACATCTGTCGCCCCCGTCGCCGCCTCTGCTCCTATGTCTCCTGCGCCCGCCCCGATTGAACGGGCAAGCGTGCGTTAAGACCCCTCCCGCTCATTCCTCGCTCCCTCCCCTGTTAGGGGAGGGTTAGGATTAAGGCAAGAGACAGCCACACGCGCCGTTCTTCTCTTCTTCTTTGCCCTCCCCTAACAGGGGAGGGAGCGAGGAATGAGCGGGAGGGATCCTAAGTCGGCGACTTGTGCAGATGCACCATCTTCCACACCCCGGCCATCCTCACAAACACCCGCGTCTCGTTCATTGTGGAAAACGACGCGGCCTGTCCCTGCGCTCCCGTCGCCGTTCTCAGCAGTGTATAATTCACAATCGCCGTGTCCCCGTAGACCTGCACACGGGGCGTCAGCATCTCCCAGAACCCCAGCGTCCCGCTGCCGCCTGCTTCGATCAGTTTCAGATGGAACTCTGCCCCATCAATCCGTTGCGGCGCGATGTACCACTCATACGACGACATATCCTCCGCGCTGTACGCCCGGTGTACCTCGGCGTCGCCCGAATACATCGCGTCCAGCATCCGCCGCGTGATGTCCAAAACCTCTGTCTCGCTATTGTCCATAAGCTTGCTTTCTAAACAACTTCATCCGGTAGCAGCGGCACGCCCAAATCTTCTGCCGCTTGTGCCTGCATCGCCCGCGCTTTGCTCTCATTGGTGCTGAACCCGACACGCATCGGCGGTCGGCCTGCATCCTGCCAGCAAAGGAAAAGCGAATAGGTCGTCGTGGATTTAGACGTCGTTTCGCTCCGCTTGATCCCTGCGATGTCCTCAACGCTGCCTCTAAACTCCACCGTGCGCCAGGGCAGGCCCATTTCCTGTTGCAACGCTTTACGTTCACTATTGCCGTTGCCAACGATGCTCGCCAGGAAAGACGAGCGCACCGGAGCCGAGATGCAGTAGGTGTATGTGTGGTCCAGCGGCGAAATACGCAGCTCACGCGGTCCGATGCTTGACAGTATCACCAGAAACATAGAGAGGAATAAGAAAAACCCACCACCCATTATCAGCGCCCCTACTGGATATAGTCGCCTCTGCATTCCCGGCACATAAATTAGTTCCAGACTGAGCAGAGCAAACCACGCGGCCACAATGCACAGCCCCAGAATAAACACGCCAGCGATTCCCATGCCGACCCGCTCTGAGAGGGGGCGATGATACACTACGTCGCGCCCGCTGACTTCTGCCCGGTACTTGTTTTTCGGAGGGCGAATACCAGGCGGCAGCACAGGTACAATCGGCAGCGATAAGCGATCAAATGATACGGGTTCTTCCAGCGGCGGCGGTGCAATCAGCCGCGTGCATTGGCCGAACAATGCCATCAGCACGCCGAGGGCAGCGATGCCGCCCACCACCCCGACCCAATTCACAGAGGCGATAGAACTACCAGCCAAAAGGCGCAGAACAAGAAACCCGGCGAGCAAAGCTCCCGCCCCAACACTGCGCCAGCGACTCTTCGCATCCGCCGGGAAAGAAGCGGTTTGGCGGCGTTTCGGCTTGCGCTGATCGTTCCACACTGAGAATGTCAGCAGGGATGCGAACAGAATGTTAAGGCCGAGCAGCATCCAAAACAAGGATGTGCCGGATTGCATCAGACGCAGAGGACGCTGCGGGCTAAATGCGTGCGTCCAGACAATCAGAAGGGGCAACAAGGAGGCCGAACACAGCCACAGTCCGACCCAGCCCAGCGTTCGCAGGGCCGGGCTAGTCGAGCGCGGTGGTAGTTCTGTGTCAATCATGGTAGGGCTTTCTCTTTACAGGGGTAGCAACTTGCTCTCTAAGCGACTTCATCCGGTAGTCGTGGCATACCCAAATCTTCGCAAGCCTGTACCTGTTTTGCCCACGCTTCGTCCTTGTCATTGCTGAACCCGACGCGCATGGGCGGACGGCTGGGGTCGTGCCAGCAAAGGAGCACGGCGTAAAACGTGCTGGATTTATAAGTGTACTCGCATCGCCGGATACCTGCAATATCGCTCACGCTTCCCCTGTGCTCTAGGACTTGCCATGGTATGCCCAGCTCGTCCTTTGCGCTTTTGCCGACCAGTCCCGTCAGCACAGACCAGCGCACAGGGAAGCAGACGCGGTAAGTATAGGTACGGTCTACCGGAGAGACGCGCAGCTCGTGCTGCCCAGCCGTCGCCAGGATGGACACAACAGCGGATAGAAAGAACAGGGAACTGCCGCCCATCATCAGGGCCAGGGCGGAATTCTCGTGCATCCGCACCCCCGGTTCAGCGATCAGTCCCAAACTGAGCAGCGTCAGCCAGACCGCGCCCGCACACATCCCGCCAAAGAGCAGTACTCCGACGCCTGCGGAAACCTGCGCGGACAGTGGCCGCCGGTAAATGACCTCACGGGCGCTAACTTCCGCCCGGTACTTATTGTTCGGCGGACGGACGCCAAGCGGCAGTACAGGCGCGGTAGACTGGACGAGCGTGTCTGGTTCCCCGTCACTTTGTTCATCAGTGCGCTGCGGCTGTGTCAATTTGGTGCAGCGAAATATCAGCAGGAACAGTAGAGCAAGTCCCGCCGTGCTGCCTAGCAGACTGCCCCAGTTGATTGCCATGCCAGGATTGGCGGCCATTCCGTACATCACAAAAAAGCCCAGCAAAAGACCGCCGCCCCGGAGTGGCCGCCAGCGGTCTTTCGGAGTAAGGGGCCTCGTGAGAGGCTTGCGCTTGTTGGGCTTCTTATGATCCTGCCACTGCGAGAATGTCATCATAGAAGCAAGCAGAACGTCCAGGCCAAGCATTGTCCAAAACAGAGACGTGCCGGAGTGAGGCAGGCGCAGGGGCTGGTGCGGGCTGAACGAGTGCGCCCAAACAGCCAGCAGAGGACATAAAGAGGCGGTACATAGCCAAAGGCCGACCCAGCCTAAGATACGCTGCGCCGGACTAATTGGACGAGGCGGTATTTCCGTGTCAATCATAGTCAAATCTTTCATGAGCGGTAAGGCACGTTAGACCACTTCATCTGGCAACAGCGGCACGCCCATATCTTCCGCCGCCTGCGCTTGCAACGCCCGTGCTTTGGCTTCGTCCCTGCTGAACCCGACACGCATGGGCGGGCGGCTTGAATCATGCCAGCACAGGAATACTGTGTACGACGTATTAGACTTGTAGGTAGTCTCAAGCCGCTGGACCCCCGCCATGTCCTCCCGGCGGCCCCGGTACTCAATGACGCGCCAGGGCAGCCCAGTTTCGTCCCGGTTCCTGCGGCCCAACTCGCCTGCAATTAACTTCGTCACCATCGGCCACGGCACGGGAGCGGTCAGACGGTAAACATATGTGCCGTCCGAAGGCGAAACACGCAGCACACGCGGCCCCGCTGTCATCAGGACGCTCAAAAACGAAATGATCAGAAAAACAAATCCAGCCCCCATCATCAGCGCCAGCGCCAGATTCGGGTGCCTATGCCCACCTGGCAAACCGATTAGCTGCATACTAAGCAGACCAACCCACACGGTCCCGGCACACATCACCAGACAAAACAAGCTTAGGAGACCCATACCGACGTGTTGTGACAGGGGGCGATGATAAACTACTCCACGGGCGTTGACCTCGGCCCGATATTTGTTCTTCGGCGGGCAGACGCCGAGCGGTAGGACGGGGGCGACCAGTGCTAGGGGACCAACTGCTTTGGGTTCTACTAACTGCGGCGGTGTAACCATCCGCGTACATTGGCCAGCCAGCGCCAGTAGCATACCGCCAGCAGCGATGCCGCCCAAAATCCCGATCCAATTCACCGACATACCGGGGGTTTCGGCCATGACGTACAGAACAAGAAAGCCCACAAGTACCCCGACCGCCCCGGCGTCGCGCCATCAGCTCTTCGCATCCGCCGGGGCAGGAGCGTTCGGGCGGCGTTTCGGCTTGCGCTGATCACTCCAAATCGAGAACGTCATCAGAAACGCACCCAAAACGTTGAAACCGACCAAAATCCAGAAGAATAAAGTGCCGGGGTGTGGCAGGTTCATGTGCTTTTGGGGTGCCCAGAAATGTGCCCAAGCAGTAAGAAAAGGAAAGAACAAAGCCGAACACAGCCACAGGCCAACCCAACCCAATGTTCTTTGTGCCGGGCTTGTGGAGCGCGTTGGTGCTTCTGTGTCAATCATGGTAGGGCCTTCCGTTCAAGAAGACGGCAGGACGGCGGGCAGCAGGTCAGCGATGGCTACGGGCGCAGCGGGCGCGGAGAGCGGGGCAAGGGAGTCGCCGGGCAGCAAAATTAGGGTAGTTCGGTACAATGCTCCTTCGGGGCGAGTGAGCGGGTCGCGGAAGCCTTCCAGTTGGCGGTGTACCAGATTGACAATCCAAATAAACGACGCCGCAGCAAGCTGCGGGGTATTCAACATCGGCGCAGGCTTGTCCTGGCTCGCTTTAGCTTAGAATAGTTCCATCTGCCCTGCATCCAAAGGAGCCAAGTTAAGGGGTTGCTGGTACAGACACTTGTACTCATCCTCGCAGCCCTGCTGCTGGACGTAACGGCGGATGGTTTCTTCGCTGCCGTGACGCCCGACGGTGTCAATGAAGTAGCCACTCGACCAGAACGCCCCGCCCCAAAGCTGCTGGCGTACCGAAGGAACACGGCGGAAGATTTCACGAGCCGTAATGCTCTTGACCGTCCGAACAATCTTCGTCGGGCTATACGTTGGCACCGACTGCACCAGGAAATGTACATGGTCGCGGTCAGTGCCGATCTCCAGAAACGCAATCTCGTGGCGTAAGGCGATGTCCTGGCAAACTCCCTGGAGCGCTGTGTCCACATCCGCGTTGAAGACTGCACGCCGATACTTAGAGCCACAGACCAAATGATACAAAAGGACCGAGACATTATGGCTCTTGCGAATGAAGGTGCTCATGCTCTACCATAGCATGGAAACTCCCAGCGAAGCAAGCATCGGGGCATTAAACCCCAAAAGAGTAATCGGCGATGCCTGCCTGTGCATAGTCTTGGGCTTTTGTCGTGCGGTCTTTGCGGAGCGTAGCGTCGGAAACTTCTACCAGCAGGCGCACCTTAGAGGGTGTGGGATGTTGCTCCACATAGTCACGCCAAGTGCCAGGGACAATGACGACGTCCGGCTCCGGCTCGCTGTCATTTCCCAGACAGAGCGGCCCCTGACGGCGGGCATCAAAACCTTTGCCGAAGGCGGACAAAAGCGTATCGGTTACGGCCTCGCCCGTCGTGAAATGCTGAGGCGACTGAGGCGGCAGCCTCCATACCTCCCCGCCCAAAAGCTCAACCCGCTCATCGCCGAAGAAGCCCGCGTCGCCTAGACGATAGTATTCTTCGCGTGTCATGGGAAGGCCGCTTTCAGACGGAAAAAAGGGCGCGACTGATCGCGCCCTTACTCTTACTTCAGCGCCCCGATGCGGAGGACGGCGCGGTGGATTAGCTCATTGACGGCGTCCTGGCTGCCCGCCTCGGCGTAGACGCGGAAGAACGGCTCAGAGGCGTCGGGCAGAATCAGGGTCCAGGAGCCGTCTGCTCCGTAGGTTTTGATGCCGTCCACCAGCTCAGAGCGCGTCTCGTCGGCCTCGGAAGTCAGGACACGCATGATACGGCCTTTGACTTCCCAGGGGCAGGGGACGTTTTCTGTCGCCATATAATAGGGCGGCAGGGCGTCTCGCACTTCTTTGAGCGTCGTGTTCTGCAACGCCAGCATTTCCAGCAGCTTGGCGAACGAGAACAGGCCGTCAAAGGCCGGATGGAACTCGGGGAAGATAAACCCGCCCTCGGTGTCTCCGGCCAGCGCGATGTTTTCCTTGTCCTCGGCGGCAGTTGCCATCAGCGAGCGCACGTCGGTCTTGGTACGGATAACTGCCCCGCCATGCTCTTTCAGAATGCGCTCGATGACGGACGGCGCGGTCACGGGCACAGCGACTTGTGCGCCGGGCTTGGCGCGGGCGACCAGCAGAGCGAACACGGCCAGGAGGTCCGAGCCGGACAGGATAAAGCCGGTTTCGTCTACCACCCGCAGCCGCTCGCCGTCATCGCGCAGGAAGACGCCCATGTCGGCTTTCAGGGTCACCAAATACTCGCTCAGGCTTTGAACCATCACAGCCCGGTCTTCGGCGGTCTTGGGCGACTTCTTGGCGTCGATGTAGCCGTTCAGCGTGATCGTCTCGGCTTCAAGCTGCCCGAGCATCTGCGGCAGAATACTGGAAATCCGGTTATAGGCGTAGTCCACCACGACGCGGAAGTTCCGCTCCTGCACGGCTTTGGTGTTCAGCAGCCGGAAGAAGTCCTGCGAATACTGCTCAATCGCACGCGGCACGTAGTTGATTTCGCCCACCTCGTCCGGGTCGGTGCGCCCGAAATCTTCCCGGTAGAAGATGGTCTCGATCTTACGCTGTCCGTTGGTGGACAAATAAATGCCGTTCTTATCGAAGAACTCTACCGAGGCCAAGTTAGGCTGATCGGGGGCCAGACGGACATGAATACCCGCCACAGCGTTGGTAGCCCGAATGGTGTGCCGCGAGACCGGCAGGGGCATCCCTTCGTTGTCCAGCACATTGACACCGACCGACACGAGGCCTGCAATGAGCGCCCGTTTCAGCATCCGGCAGACCAGCGTTGAGTCGCGGCTCGTGATGACTGTGGAGCCTTTTTTCAGGAACGCCCCGTAACTCGCGCCGAGCTTCGTGGCAAAGTCCGGCGTCATCTCGACGTTGGCAATGCCCGACACGCCGAGGTTGCGGAACAGCGCTCCCTGCCACTTAGAACCCCAGATCAGAGACATGGTGACAATGGACCCGGCTTCGATAATTTTATCGGGCCACAGCTTGATCAGGGGCCGGATCGTGCTGCCGTCTTCGATATGGCAGCGGTCGCCAATGACCGCGCCTTCCTGAATGATCACATCGTCTTTAATCGTACACCGGAAACAGACCGTGCAGGCGGTGAGCTGCGACCGCGCCCCGATGTAGTTCGAGTCCCACACAATCGCCCGCTGAAGGGTCGCCCCTTCTTCGATCAAACAGTTGTCGCCGATGACCGTTTCCGGCCCGATGTGCGCCCCGGCTTTGATGCGGCAGTTTTTGCCGATACAGACCGGTCCAATAATCTGCGCCGACGGGTCAATCTCCGTCCCCGCGCCGATCCAGACCGACCCGCCCTCGCGCCGCCCTTCGATGGGAAGCTGCGTCATGCCGCCCAGCATCTCGTACTGCGCCTGCCGGTACTGCTGCAAAGAGCCTACATCGGTCCAGTATTCGCCGAGCACGTAGCCGAACATGGGCTTTTCGTCGGTCAGAAGCTGCGGGAAGATGTCCGAAGACCAGTCATAGTTCTTCTCCGGCTCCATGTACTCAAAAATCGACGGCTCCAAAATATACATTCCGGTATTGACCGTGTCTGAGAACACTTCGCCCCAGCTTGGCTTCTCCAAAAACCGCCGTACACGCCCGCCGTCGTCGGTGATGACGACGCCGAACTCCAATGGGTTATCGACGTGCTGCAAGACCAATGTCGCCATCGCCTGCTTTTCGCGGTGGAACGCCAGGGCTTTGTCGACGTCTAAGTCGGTCAAAGCATCGCCAGAGACGATAATAAACGTGTCGTCTTTAAGATATTCTTCGGCCTTTTTGACGCTGCCCGCCGTGCCCAGCGGCGTGTCTTCCACGGTGTAAATCAGATTGACGCCCAGCTCGGAGCCATCGCCAAAGTAGCCCTCAATCTCATCGGCGAGATAATACAGCGTCACCACAATATCCGTGATACCGTGGCGCTTGAGCAGCTCAATCGTATGCTGCATACAGGGCTTGTTCAGAACGGGGACCAGGGGCTTGGGTCGGCTGGAGGTAAGCGGCCGAAGCCGCGTCCCCTCTCCGCCCGCCATGACAACGGCTTTCATCGATGTGTTCTCCTAACGTAACAAACAGTAACCAGAAACTAGTGTGCTTCTTTGATCTCAATGCCGTCTTGTTTAGTTGTTCATTCCCAGTTTTGACTGGTTTGATACAGGTTTTGTTAGCTTCTCTTACAACAGCCGTGCCGGATAGTCCGGGAAACGCTGGTTCCACTGTGCCAGGTTCAGCACAGCCACGTAAACCGGCTCCTGCCACCGACGGTGGTTTGGGATTTGTTCTTTGATACGGGATTGAAATGTCACCAATAAGGCGGCGTCCAATATGCGCGGCGTCTCAAAGAGTAGAATAAAACGTGTAGGGGCGAGCGGAAAGGCTCCGGTCCATGCCAGGAACGCGGTTGTGCCTAAAAACTTGTCCCGAACCTCTCGGGTGAACGTTTTGCTCTGCATCTTGCAAATAAACGACCAGCGGGTCCCGCCCCGACGACTCGGGGCAATGTGTGTTGGGTCCCAGCTTTTGACTTCCAGCCAAATCCAGTCCGGCCCGTCTTGCAGGCAAAAATCAACGCCCGGCCAGATGGAATTGCCCTGACCGCCCATACGATTATCATGCGGCACGGCGCTGACAGCATTCGTAAAGTCGAACTCAATCCGTTGTTCAAGAAATACGCTCACCGCTGCGGCTCCTTCCGGTGGAACGGGTCAGTTCGCGGTCATACAAAGACGCATACTGGTCTAAAATGGGGTTCGGCGAAAGCTGAGTAAAATCTTCGGTGGCGTGAACCGTTGTCCCCTGCTCGCCGGGTTGAAACGCGAAGTAGCGCACGGCGTCACTTTTCTGGGCTTGCAGATCAATTTCTTTCAAGATAACGTAGCTGTGAGTTGCCAGAAACACCTGCACGCCCCGGCGGGTAAGTGACAAAATGGCTTCCACCATTTCGTCCATCACAATGGGGTTGAGATTGACTTCCGGCTCATCCCAGAACAGCGTCGTCCCCGGCACGAGCCAGCCGTTGTGGTCAAGCTGAACCAGCGTGGCAATCTTTCGCAAGCCTTCCGCGACCATCGGCATCGGCAGGCGTCCCTGCGGATTGACCAGATAAAAGCGGCCCTGCTCGTCGCGCTCGATTTTGCCGTCCAGCAGTTTTTCCAAGTCCGTGCTGAAAGCGGTCTTATCGTTGCCGTTTTTACGCTCCAACCGCAGCAGATTCACAACATCGCGGCAGGTCAAGTCAAAGTCAAGGCGGACTTCATCATAGGCTTCCGTGAAACCTTTGGTATGCCCCATCATGTCAATGGCGGGGATAAATATAGGACGCTCTGGCTTAGGTATCTCACCATGAAAATTGATTGCGTAGATATTACGCTGCCCTGTGTAATGCCATGATGCCCCCGAATAGCGCCCACTGACACCAGCAATCGCAGTTTTGCCGGTTGCCAGCCGAATGACATCTGCTGCATCTTTTGTCTGAAACAAATCTTCTAAAATTGTGCGAATATCGCTTGACTGGCGTGACTGTGCAAGCTGCATCGCATATAGCGCCTTCATCACATGAGTTTTCCCGGTGCCATTTTCGCCGACGAAGATGTTGAGGCCGGACACGAAATCAAACTCAGCTTTGGTAAACGCCGTGAAGTTTTCCAGTTGCAGCGACTCGTGGTGGGCGTATTCACTCATGGTATTTCTTCATTCCTCCGCCGGATGCTCTACACTCGCAAAATACGCCGGGTTGATGTCGGGGAATAAGCTGTCGCGGGTTTCGCACTCGGCGATGTTTTTCCAGTCGCCGACCGATAATTCCTCCCCGGCCCCGGCCCGGCGGGTGAGGGCGGCGAGGGCTTCGAAGTTGGCGTAGTGGTTTCGCAGGCGCACTTCGGCGTAGTCTTTCGCGCCGCCGGTAGAGATGCAGAACTGCCAGTCGGAGGCCATCAGCAGCAGCGCCTCGCGGGCGGCCTGTTTCAGAATGCGGGCGGCGGCGGGGATGCTATCGAACTCACGAGCCAGCGCGGACATCTCGGCTTCGACTTCATAGACCAGCTTCCACGACCACGCGGTTTCGTCGTTAAGCCAGATGTAGTGGAAGCCGCCTTCGCCCCAGGAGCCTTCCGGCAGCGTGACAGGCAGCGTCGCGGGGTGGGTGTCCAGGTAGTCGCCGACGGTTTGCATCTGCACTTCGGGGTCGAGCGCCAGTGTTCGGAGGGCGTGATACAGAAATTGCGGCCCCTCAAACCACCAGTGGCCGAACAGCTCGGTATCGTACACGGCAGTCAGGATAGCGTCGGGGTCGTTTTGTGCCGTTAGAGTGTCTTTGACGAGGCCCGCAAAGTGGACGGCGTGAGTCTCGGCGCGTTCTTCGGCGTGGTGCGGGTCATACAAAGACTTTGTGCCCAAATTGGCCTTGTCCTCCGAGACGCGCCAGAAGCGCAAACCCAGCGACGGGTCCCCTTCGGCGACAAACTTTTTGTGGAACTCCAAATACCACTCATCGCCAGGGTAGCCCTTTTCGCCGCTCCAGACCTGCTGCCCCGTGGCCGTGTCGCGCCCGAAGACGGCCAGCGACTTGCCGCCTTTGCCCGAGGAGTCTACCAAGTAGGGGTGGAACGTCGTGTAGGGCCGGTACTCGACCTGGACGGTCTCTTTCTGGAACTGCTTGTAGATTTCTTTCAGCGGCCCGAACTTGTCGGCATAAACTCCCAGCGCCTCGCCGCCGTGGAGGAGGCTGCCTTCCACGAAAAAGTATTGAATACCGTTCTCGGCCAGGAACTCATCGACGCCTTTTCGCAGCACTGGGGCGCGGGGCACTTCCGGCACGGACAGCGGCGCGGCCCAGTGGTAGCGGGGGCGGTACGAGCATTCGGGAAGCCAGTAGCCGCGTGGGGCGCGGCCAAAGTGATGCGTGTAGGCGTCAATGCCGACCTTGACCTGCGCCTGCAAGCTCGTATCCTGCGACAGCAGGGCCGAGTAGCCGTGTGTCGCGCTGCTTGTAATCACTTCGATGTGCCCGGCGTCCTGAAGCGCCCGAAACGCGCCGACGATGTCGCGGCCATACACCTCTTCGAAGTCCCGCAGGGCGAACCCGTACCAGTCTTCCCAGAAGCGGGCCAGGTACGCCATGTGGTAGTTGCCGTCGCGCCGGAACGATGTTTGCCCGGTGCGGGCCGCGCTGATTTTGCCGCGCAGGTAGCCCGAAAACTCGTCCTGAAAGCTCGGGTCCCGAAGCTGCTCCACCAGCACCGGGGTCAGCCCCAGCGTGATTTTTGGTGATAGCCCCTCGGCAATCAGGCGGCGGCAGGCATCCAGCAGAGGCAGGTAGGTCTCGGCGGCGGCCTCTGAAAGCCAGTCCGTGCCGTGCGGGGAGCGGCCATGCGCCAGAACGTAGGGGATATGCGAGTGCAGGACAAACGAGAATGTGCCGACGGGCTGTGTCATGGAAATGCCTTAAAAATACGTCCAAACGCGCTGCACGGGCGGGAGCGTTGTGCTAGGAAAAGAATAGCAGTTTTCGGTGGCTTTGTCAACGCTGCGGGCTGGAAGGTGAGCAGCCGGAAGCCGGGGGTATAAAACCCCCGGCAGTGAAGTTCAGCCGCCCTCCGGGCGGAAGAGTTTAGTTCTGTTATCTTTTATCTTTAGCCCGGCAGGGCGTCTGCTTTTCCTGCCGGGGGTTTTATACCCCCGGCTTCCGGCTGCCAAAAAAGAATTGAAGCCTTCCCCTCGGCATAGGGTCAGAGAAAACAACAACCGCCGCCGTCAGGAGACACACGCCATGCTCTCGCCCCGGAAACTTACCCTGCTTCTTGCCCTGCCCCTGCTTGGAACAGCGGGAGTGAGCGGTTGGCTGGCCGTCCATGCCCAGACGCCGACCGCACCCGATGCCCGCTTCCGCCCGTGGCCGCTTCCTATTCCGCGCCCCCTGCCGCCGTTTCTGCCGCCCATCCAGGGCCTGCTGACGATTGACGCCGTCCATGTCCATGCCGACATCAGCGGCGGCGTGGCCCGCACTGAGGTAGAACAGGTCTGGCGCAATGACACCGACCGCGCCGAAGAAGGCTCGTATCTGTTCCCGCTGCCCGAGGGGGCGTCTATCACCGACTTTGCGCTCTATGATGGTGACCATAAGCTCGACGGGCAGCTACTCGACAAAGACCAGGCGGCGGGGACATACGAAGATATTGTGCGGCGGCGGCGCGACCCGGCTCTGTTGCGCTATGTCGGGCGCGGGGCCTATGAAGTCAAGCTGTACCCGGTCCCCGCCCACGCGACGCGCCGGATTACGCTTCATTATGTGCAGCCCCTCGCCGCCGAAGGAAGCGGCGGGACGCGCCGCTTCGAATGCGCGTTCCTGAGCGGCGGCGGGCAGGCCCCGCGCACGGCGACGGTGGAAGTCAAGCTCGCTGACCCGGACGCGCTGGCTTCGGTGTATTCGCCGACCCATGAAGTCAGCATCAAGCGCACCACGGACCGCACGGCGACGGTGTCCTGGGAGGCCAAAGAGGGCCGTGTGCCCACCGACTTTCTGCTGTACTACGGCACGGCCCAGCACGCCCCGGTTGGCCTGAGCCTGTTGGCCTACAATGTTTCCCTGCCCCATGCCCAGACCGCCACCTATTCGCCCGGCACACCCGAAGGCAAGCGTGACTCGGGGTACTTCCTGCTGATGGCCGCGCCGACGCTGACACAGCCCGGCCAAATCGCGCCCCCGCGCCGCCTCGTGCTGACCCTGGACCGCAGTGGGTCGATGGGAGGCGATAAAATTGAGCAGGCCCGCAACGCACTGATTTATGTATTGAAGCGCCTGCGGCCTCAAGATGAGTTCAATGTGCTGACGTTCAACGACAGCGTGGACACGTTCAGCCCAACGCTGCTGCCTGCGAGTCCCGCGAATATCACGCGGGCGCTGGCCTTTGTCCGGGACATCCGCGCCGAGGGCAGCACCGACATCAACGCGGCCTTGCAGGCGACTTTGAAGCAGTTCCCGGCTGCCGATGATGGCCGCCCCAACATGACCATCTTCCTGACCGACGGACTGCCGACATACGGCGAGACGGACGAAAACAAAATTACCGAAGCCGCCCGGCTCCTGAGCCGCCCACGCCATGTACGGCTGTTCGATTTTGGCGTTGGCTACGATGTGGATGTGCCGTTTTTAGACCGCCTCGCCGAAGCCAACCGGGGCGACTCGGATTATGTGCGGCCCGAAGAGGACATCGAAGCCAAAGTCTCGCGCTTCTATGAAAAAGTGGCGTCGCCGGTGCTGACCGACCTGCATTTGCAGCTTGCGGGCGCGGCGACCACCGAGACCTACCCGCGTCCCTCCGATTTGCCCGACTTGTTTGCTGGCTCGCAGCTTCTCATCGCCGGTCGTTACACCGGCTCTGGCCCCGTCACGGCCACGCTGACGGGAACGGTCAATGGCAAGCTCGCGTCGTACACGCTGAGTGCGGCTCTGCCCGCGCTGGCCCCGCAGAATGATTTCCTGCCGCGCCTGTGGGCCACCCGCAAAATCGCCTCCCTGCTGGATGCCATCCGCCTGCGTCAAAGCGATGCGTCGAACAGCTCGACCGAAGACCCGGCGCTGGTGTCTGAAATCGTGCGCCTGTCCAAAGAGTACGGCGTGATTACCCCGTACACGTCGTTCCTGGCAACGGAAACCGGCGGCGAAGCAATCCCGCCGCCACCGCCCGGCCCTGTGTTTCAAGGCGGCGGCAACAGCTATGGTGGTGCTGCAGGCTTTGGAGGCGGCGGCTACGGCGGCGGCGGCTTTGGCGGTCGGGCAGGCGGAGCCAATGCCACTGCGCCCGCGCCCACTCGCGTTTATGCGCTGCCTGGCATCAGCGGCCAGGTCAGCGGGGCGAATGCCACGACGCAGAGCCTGTCCCTGAAAGCCGCCCGCCGCGCCACGGTCGCCGACGGTCTGGCAGGCTACGATGCCGCCGGAGCGAGAGACGCCGCCGCGCACGTCCGCGCCGTGGGGTCTAAGACATTCCTGCTCAAAGACGGCGTCTGGACCGACAGTGCCTACGACCCTGCCAAAACCAAAACCGTGACGACTGTGCGGGCTTATAGCGACGCGCAGTTCGCCCTGCTGAAATCCCTGCCCGCGCTGACGGACTACGCCGCGCTCGGCGACTCGGTGCTGATTGTTCTGGACAACGGGGAAGGCCTGCGGTTCAGCCCCACCAAGGGCCTGCAAACGCTAGACGCGGCGACACAGAGCAAGCTGGAGGGGAAATAGGGGACCCCCTAGCCCCCAATAATGGGGGAACCAGAAAGTTAGGAGCAAGCCCATCTTCTCCGATCCGGTTCCCCCATTATTGGGGGCTAGGGGGTCTCGTAACGCGCTTGATGGGCGGCTTTCAGGCGCAGATAGGTCGGGTCGGCTTTGGCGGCTTCCCATTTGGCCCGGAAGATCGCCGCCGATTCGGCCTTGACCGGGTCGAGGGCATAGGGCAGCATCTCGCGCCCGTGTGCCCCGCTTTGGCCTTTCTTATCGTCGGGCACGGGGCCGTCGTACTTTTTGCCGCCTTTGTGGTTCGCATAGCGGCGGGAACGGGTCATGCCCATCTGCAAAAACTTTCGGGCCATGTCCATACCCACAAAGTCGCCCTGACGGCCATACTCCTCAAACATGGCCCAGAGCGTTTCGGACGACTCGTGGGCGGCGTCGGGCGTCGCAAAGCGCCAATGCGGGAGCAGTTCGCCTTTGTAGGGTTCGACCAAAAGCACGCCCTGCTCGCCAATGCCCACCCGGTACAACTCGGGGTGGGCACGCAAATTAAGCTGCTTATAGTCCAGCGTGTAGTCAAACTTTTGCGGCATTGGCTATTCTCCGAATACTTATTCTCCAACCCAGACCACTTCCACCCCCGTCAGCAAAGCGGGCAAAATGCGGCAAAGTACGCGCATTCCGGGCCGCTCCGTCGCGCCGTGTCCGGCATCCAGCAGGGCCAACCCGCTGGCGTCCGCTTCCCAGAACTCGTTGTGCCGCACATCGCTTGTCACATACGCCTGTGCCCCCGCCGCCTGCACCTGCGCCGCAAGTTCTGCCCCTGCGCCGCCGCAGACGGCCACCCGCATCACCATGCGCGTGTCGTCCGCCCCGCTCATTCGCAGGGCGCTTGTGCCGCCGCAGCCGAGCGCCGACTCCACAAACCGCGCAAAGTCGGCTAAAGGGCGGGGCGCGGCCAGGTCCCCAATCCGGGGCAGGGCCGCCTTGCCGTCCTCGCCCAGAGGCCGAACATTTTCAAGCTCCAGACATTCCGCCAGTGTGTCATTGATGCCGCTCTCGGCGCGGTCCCAGTTGGTGTGCATCACATAGAGCGCGATATCCGCCCGAATCAGCCCCGTGACCGCCTGCGAGACCGGGTCCATGCCGAGGCGTTTCAAGGGATGGTAAATCAGGGGGTGATGGGCCACGACCAGTCCGACCCCGGCCTTGACCGCCCGTGCCACAGCGGCGGGTGTGCAGTCGAGGCAGACGCCGACCCGCGCCGTTTCCAATGCCTGCCGGTTCACTTGCAGCCCCACGGGGTCTTGGTCCAGCGCGGTCTCTTCGGGGGCCAGCCGCCGCAGAGCTTCCAGTATTGCTTCCAGTGTCATAGGACTCTCTCCTTTTGAGTTACGAAGAGTGTACCCGGAATGTGAGCCGCCTTCCGGCATGAGATTGGGCCGCTCGCGGGTATCATAACCCTAGACAGCCAACGCGGCAAACAAACTTGCCGCAAACTGCGTATTAATACGCGGAGACACTTAATGACACGCAAACCAACCCAATCAATTCTTTGGATAAAAACAGTGTGGACACTGTGCGCGGTGCTGACTTGCCTGCTTGCCTTTGGTGGAGCAGTGCGGGCACAAACCGACAGCCCGGCGCAGACTGATAGTTCAGTCCCCATTGAGGCGCAGAGAGACCCTGTATATCAGGCTCTCACCAGCGGCAACGTCTACGTGGACCCTACCGTCAACGGCGTGGACGCACAGGCGCTTGAGCAGGCTGCAATGCAAAGCCAGGACGACCCGCATACCCGCGTTAAAATCGCGGTGTTGTCAGCCCTGCCTCAGTCTTATCTCAGCACATTGGACCGGGCGATGTCCCGCAACCCGAGCCTGGCGCGGCGAGTGAGCGGCAAGGAACGCGATTTCTATGCGTACCGCCTGCACAATGCCCTGAATCTGGGCAAAATGCCATTGGTGCTGGTGGCGCTAACCGGGCGCAACGATGGAGTGAGCGTGTCGTCGACTGCTCTCAACGCCGCGCAGCAAACTGATTTGGCTTCCACCTATGCGCCGAAAATTACTGCCAATCCAACTGCCGGAATTGCGGCACTGGCCCAGGCATCAGCGGGCAAAATCAACGGCGGAGAGCGGCGCAGCACAGTGGGGCTGTGGGTCTTCTTTCTGCTCGTAGTTGCCGTCATCGGCGGGCTTCTGTTAATGGCGACGCGCCGCAAAAAAGCGTTGCTTAGAACGGCGCGGGTTCCGTTGCAGGCGCTCCGCGAGAACGTGCTGCAAGGCATCGAGTACTTGGACGGCTATATGGATGTTCTGCCCAAAAACAACCCCGATTCGGATGCCGTGCGAACCTACCGGCAGGCCGCTTCGGGCAAGTACGAGCAGGCCGCGAAGATTATGGACCGGGCCACCGAAATGACCGACCTGAACCGCGCCCAGTCGCTCTTTGATCAGGCGCAGGCGGATGTGCAGCAGTCACGGCGGTATCTGGACCGGGCGACCGGCGGCACGGGAAATATTCCCGGCGACGATGCCCCAGAGCCGCTGCCCGCCTCGCAGGGGCAGGTGGATGCCATCCCGGAAAACCAGCGCGGCGTGTCGTTCTTCTCAGGTCGCCCCGCGCCGCTCGGTACACTGGTTCCGGTGACGATCACGCTGAACGGCCAGAGCCGACAGGTGCTTGTAACACCCGACGAGGCCGAAGACCTGCGCCGGGGCCGAATGCCGCAGGTGTTGGCGTTCCAGAACGGCAGTCAGCAGGTACCCTGGTATGAGTATCAGGGCTACGACCCGTACCGCGACTACTGGCGCTATCAGAACTCGGGCTGGGGCGGCATGGGCGGCGGCTTTGTGGCCGGGTTTGTCGGCGCGGAGCTTCTCGGCGGCCTGATGTCCCCCGCGTATGGCATGGGCTACTCACCCTATTCCTATGCGACGGATATGTCCGGCTATCAGAGCTACAACACGCCCGATTTTGGCGGCGGCGGCTTTGGCAACGGAGGAATTGACAACAGCGGTTTCGATACCAATGGCTTCGACCCAGGCAGCGGCGGGGGCGACTTCCTGGACAGTGGCGGTGGAAACTTCGACGCCTCCGGCTTTGACAGCGACGGCGGCGGCAATTTCCTGGACACGGGCGGCGGCGACTTCGGAGGCGGCGGTGATTTTGGTGGGGGAGGGGACTTCGGCGGCGGTGGAGACTTCTAATCCCAAACTCGGGCTGCTTGCCTCTGGCCCGGAGGATGCCGCCGACACGCTGGTGTTCCTGCATGGCTGGGGCGGCAGTCGGGAGCTGTGGCGGCACACGTTAGAAACGTTGCCGCAGTTTCGGTGCCTCGCGCTGGACCTGCCTGGGACCGGAGGAACGCCCCTGCCGCCTGACTCCACGATGCCGCAGATGGCCGCGTGGGTGTCTGACACCTGCGCTGCGCTTGGCCTCTCGCGCATCACCCTGGTCGGGCATTCGCTCGGCGGCAACCTGGCGGCGCAGACGGCGCTGGATTTCCCGGCCCTTGTGCAGCGCCTCGTGCTGGTGGACGCCGCACTGGACCCCGCGCACCTGCCCGTCCGCGCCCGCTGGCCCCTGCACCGCCGCTGGGGCCTGCCCGCGCTCAAAGTTCTGCGGCTTGGCGCACTGGCTGTGGCCCCGTGGGGGCGTTCCGTGCCCGCCGCTGATGCCGCGCACTTCTGGCGTGGGCAGACCCGGCGCACGCACTGGTACATTGCCGCGAACCCTGATGACCGCTGCCTGCGCTCTCAGCTTCAGGCGCTCACCAATAACCCGCTTTTGCCCGAGCGTCTCGCGGGCCTGTCGATGCCGGTTTTGATCCTCCACGGTGCGTATGACCCGGTCGTTCCCGTCGCCTCGGCGCGGGCTTTGGCGCTGTCCCTGCCCGCCGCTCGCCTGCACATCTTCCCCAAATCCCTGCACTGCCCGATGGACACTGAGGCCGGAGCGTTCGCACAAACGCTCACTGAATTCGTGCGGGACTTTTCGTTTCCAGATAAGTAATCACCGAGTCGCGCATATCCCGCCCCGTGTCGGTCAGCCGAGCGGCGGGCAGGTGGTACTCCGAGGCGGCAAGGAAGTCCACAAACGCCACGCGGTAGGTTTTCGCCAGGTCAAGGTCCGCGACCTGCCCCGAAGCCACCGTTGTCGGAACAGCTTTCAAGAGTCCCAGCACTTCAGCCCCGGTCAAATCCGCCGTCACCACATGGTCATTGAAAGGCATCGCGGCCAGAACATCGTAGCGCGTCACGGCGGAGTGCCGGAAGACATTGAAAAAGCCTGCCCCGTCCGGGTTCAGCGCCAAGTCCGCGCCCGCATCGGCCCGCAGGGCGTCCATCACAATCTGCGTCGTCTGATGCAGCCGGGCGGCGGGCGTCGCGGGTATCGGTCCAATTTGCTTGACCACGGTTTGCAGGGGCGCGACATAGGGACGGATCGCCGCCGCCACATCCGGGGCTTCGGCGAGGGTTGCATCTACCGGCAGCAGCTTGTCCGCATAGGCGGCTAAATGCCAGGGTTTGCCCGCGCCGTCCCGCGCAAAGCGCAGGTCGAAGCGGCCCAAATCTACGCCGAACTCGCCGTCCTGCACCACCGGAACCGGATCACCCATCCGGTTAGAGAGCAAAAGCGGCTGATACAAAAACGTGTGTGAATCGCCGCCGACAATGGCATCCAGCCCCGACGTCTGTGCGGCCAGCAGCATATCCGCCGGGGTTCCGAGATGGGTCACGGCGATCAAAATGTCGCAGTGAGCGCGGGCTTTGGGTATCCACTTTCGTGCCGCCGTGACCGGGTCCGAGATCACCCAGCCTTTGGTCTGCGGGTACGCCGCCGAGCGCGGTGTGGTCAGTCCGAGAAAGCCAACCCGCACGCCGTTGACTGATTTCACCACATACGGCAAAATGCCGGGAATGGGAGCGCCGTTTTTATCCGTCAAGTTGGCACAAATCCACGGAAAGTGTGATTTTGCCACCACGTTTCGGAGCGCGTCTTGTGCCCCTGACGCATCGTTTTGGTCAAAGCCGTCTCGGGCCTTGAACTCGTTGTTTCCGACTGCCATCAGGTCGTACCCGACGGCATTTTGTGCGGCCACATCGGCTAGTCCTAAGTAAGAAGTCGTCAGCGGGCCGCGTGTAAATAAGTCCCCCGAGTCAATCACCAGCACCGGATTCTTAATTTGCTTTTTCAGAGTGCGTATCAGCGTCGCCCGCCGGGCCGCCCCGCCCCGCTGCGGCTGTTCATTTGGACTGCGTCCGACCTCTACATAATCGAACGGCAACACGTGCCCGTGGATGTCATTCGTGTGCAGGAGCGTCAGCCGAAACACATTCGGGTCCGCCTTCGGCGCTTTGATAGCCTTCGGCGCGGCGGCGGCAGGCAATACGAAACATAAAAGAACCAGAACGAGGGGTTGAAAACCCCTCGCTAGGTGAGCCGTCCTTCGGACGAAGGAAATTAGGACCGGTGGCCTGTTTTTTTGTCTTCTCTTCCACCCGAAGGGTGCCTCTCCCAGCGAGGGGTTTTCAACCCCTCGGTTCTCTCGCTTCAATAGCCCTGCTCCTTGTCCACCACATTTTCCAGCGGCTCGCCGCGCTCAAAGCGGCCCAGATTATTCAGGAAAATCGCCCGCAGCCGCGCCTCAATCTCTGTCCCACCGCCCGACGAATTGTGCGGGGCAATATGGACATTGGGCAAATCCCACAGCGGACTGTCCGGGGGCAGCGGCTCGCGGGCAAACACATCCAGGCAGGCCCCGGCAATCGCGCCCGTCTGCAATGCTTCAATCAGCGCCGGCTCGTCTACCAGCCCGCCCCGCGCAATGTTGATCAGCCAGGCCGACGGCTTCATCCGGGCCAGCGCATCCGCTCCAATCAGGGCGCGAGACTCGCCGGTCAGCGCGGCGGCGATTACCACGAAATCGCTTTCGCTGAGAAGATAACTGAGGCCGTCCGGCCCTGTTCGCACGTCATCTACGCTGTCTACGGCTTTGTCATGGCGACGCAGGCCCAGCGTCCTCATGCCAAAGGCTTTCGAGCGGGCGGCCACGCCGCGTCCAATCGGCCCCAGTCCAATCACGCCCACAGTCTTGCCATGCAGCTCAAACTGCGGCACACCGCGCCAGACATGGGCACGCTGATTGTCGCCCAGGGCCGCCAGGCCGTGCGCGGCCATCAGCATCCACGCCAGCACGAACTCACCTATCGCAATCTCATACGCCGGGCCTGAGTCTGTCAGCACCAACTCTGGATTCGCCCGCACTGCTGGGGTCAGCACATGGTCCACCCCCGCACTGGCCGTATGCAGCCAGCGCAGGTTGTGGCCGTCTTCGATAATCTGAGCAAACCGCTTGCCGCCTGCCCAGCGCAGGACCGCCTCCGCGCCTTCCAGCCCCGCCACAGGGGCGTCGCTTTCGCCGTAAGGCAGAAGCTCCGCCGAGGGTGCGGCCTCACGGGCTGGGCCGACAAGCGAGTCATGGAGGTAATCGGGAACAAGAACTTTCATGGGGTCAGTGTACCCGCCTAAACACATATAAATCGAGGGCGATTGACAACCGACCCCTCAGTCGGCTATACTGCCTCTATTGCTATGACTCAAGTGACGTTATATTCTAAACCCGGCTGCCATCTGTGCGAGGGCGCCCGGCGCGTTCTGGAGCAGGTGCAGAAGCAAAAGGCGTTTTCGTTAGAAGAAGTCAACATCCAGGAGGACCCCGCGCTGCTTGCCGAATACGGCGAACAGATACCGGTTGTGCTGCTGAACGGGACGTTTTTCTGTGAATATGAAGTCGATGCAGCCAAGCTAAGTCAGCTTTTGAACGAACTCTCTTAAACAAACTCTCTTGAACAAATTATCTTAATCACTATTTTTGAGGAGGTGAACCTATCATGCGCGTCCGTGCCAAAGAACTGCGCCGCACCCGGAAGCGGTCGGAAGATCGCCACAAGGCCCGTCACAAGGCCGATGTCAAGCCCGAGACCAAGACCGACAAGCCCGCGTCGAAGAATTAATTCCACCCTGACTTAGAAATTAATGCTTATGGACACGGAACTGGAACGCCTTCAGGACGCCATCCGCGCCGACAAGCGCGTCTCGCCCCGCGAGGCGGAGCTGATCAAGTACCGAGACAATCGCACGCCGCTGACGCTCAAGCTGATGAGCGGCGAAACGATGGACGGCGCAATCCGCTGGTATGATGCATTCGCCCTGCGCCTCGTGCAGGCGGACCGCGCCGAGGTGACGATCTACCATCATGCGATTGCCTACTACCGCGCCCGCGTGTAACAGCCGCAATAAAAGACCCCGCCGCTCTTTATCAGAGCGGCGGGGCCTTTTATTATGTCAAACAAAATTGAAGGTGCCGGGCAGAATCGAACTGCCGCATAAAGGTTTTGCAGACCTCTCCCTTACCACTTGGGCACGGCACCACAACGCAGACAGTCAAAAACAAAAAAAGCGGGAGACGAGGCTCGAACTCGCGACCTCAACTTTGGGAAAGTTGCATTCTACCACTGAACTACTCCCGCATTACTGTTATTTAATTTCGTAGTTTATCGCCCAACGAATGTTTTTTGACTGATTATTGGCTGTAGGATTAACTCGTAACACCCCTACAGCTTTAGCCAGACCTGAGTTGGGAACAAGGTATGTTTTTTCGTTGTCCGGGCAGTAAATGCCGTAGAAATCTACATTATCACCGTAGCAACGAGAAACGTTTCTTCGAGAGCCAGTTTCCTGCGTCAGTGTATAAAGGTTAAAATGAATTGAACCTCGATGCCAGCGCCCCGTCTTACACTGAATTCGGAAAAAGATACCGTCCGCCTCCATGACTAGATCGTAATCTTTTTGGCTTCCAAAAGGAATAAGAACGGTTTTCCCAGCTTTTAGCAAGGCCGCAAGCACAGCACCTTCAGTGATAGTTCCTAATTGTGTCGTGTTCTGCATGGTCTTTCCTTAGACACTTGGCAAACGCTCTACCACTGAACTACTCCCGCATCCCTGTTTTGATCGGTGCTGTGATTATTATAGCCCTGCCGCGCAAATTTGTCAATAGGCAGGCTCCAATCGGGTAAAATAGACGAACAGATACCGCGTGAGGGAGAACAAACATTTGAGCAAGACACGAAAGACCGTCGGCCTCCTCGGGGCCGGACTGATATTTGCAGGGATGGGCGCAGCTTTGCTCCTCGGCCCGGCGGCCCACGCCCAGAGTGACAGTGTCAATGGCCAGCGGTCCAGCCAGAATGCGGGCATGAACGGGGGCGGCGCCGGTAACGGAGACTTCAAAGACAGTGGAGGCGATGGCGGGGCGTTCAATAATGCCGTCGATGCCTACAATAAAAAAGACTACGCCAAAGCCGCCAAAGAACTGCAGGGGTTCATCAAAGACAACCCTAAAGACGCCCAGGCGCACCGTCTGATGGCTGATATTTTCGTCCGCCAGGATAAACTCGCCGACGCCATCCCCGAATGGGAAGCGGCAGTGAAAATTGACGGCAATGACCGTGTTTCGCGGGAAAACCTCGGGGCGGCGTACCTGCAAACCCAGCAGTTTGACAAAGCGGCCCAGGTTTACAAAGCGGCCTACGCCAAAAAGCCCAAAGACGGCGATATCGCTTACTACTACGGCCTCGCGCTGGCTCAGGGCGGACACACCGCTGAGGCGCTGCCCGTGCTGCAAAACGCCGTTGCCTCCAAGCCGACTGCCCCGGCCTATATGCAGCTTGGCGTCGCGCTTGACAAAGACGGAAAGCACGCCGAAGCGGCGGACGCCTTCACTGCGGCGGCGAAGCTGGACCCCAAAAACCCGCAGCCGCTGCTGTACTCGGGCCTGATTTATCACCAGAACGGCAGCGATGCCAAAGCTGTCCCCGCGCTTCAGCAGGCACTGGCCCTTGGAACCGATGACCCGTTCGATGCCCATATTGCGCTGGCCGAAGCTGCCGCGACCGCCAAAAACACAGACGGAGCACTCAAAGAGTTTAATCTCGCCGCGCAGGCCAAGCCCGACAACTTTAATGCCTGGGCCAATATCGGCATCTTAAACCAGAACACCGGCAAGACGGCGGACGCCGAAGCGGCGTACCGCAAGGCGATCGCGCTGACGCCGCCCGACCCGAAGGCACTGGCCTCGGTGCAGTCCAATCTCGCCCTGCTGCTGCTGCCGGAGGGCAAGGCCGACGAGGCGCAGATTCTGCTGGCACAGGCCATCAAAAACGACCCGGCGGATGCCCGGTATTCCTACAATCAAGGGCTGGCCTACGAAAAGCAGAACAAAATCCCCGACGCGATTGCCTCCTACAAGCAGGCTCTGGCCGTGGACCCAAACCTGACCGACGCCAAGCAAAACCTGACACGCATCTCTAAATAAAGCTTCAAACAAAATAACAGCCCCGGCGGATAACCCGCCGGGGCTGTTTTTCTACGTGACGGCGGCAAAGCCGGAAAATTCGCCGGTCGGCTCGCCCCACTCCGTCGCTAATTCCGTGACTTCGGCGGCGTGCGGGCCGTGCCGCAGCGACTTCAAAAACTCGTGCAGCGAGGCTTCCTCGGCCTCCGCGACCGCTTGTATCCCGCCGTCTTGCGTATTTCGCACGGTTCCCACCACGCCCAGCTCCTGAGCCACATGAGCCGCATAGTAACGGTAGCCCACTCCCTGCACCCGGCCCGAAATCAGGGCCTCCACTCGCTTTGTCATTGTATTGCTCCTCCCCGCCGGGGACTTCTATTTCTTACAGACTTTTATTTCACCATCGTCACTTTGGTCATCTTGTCGCCCACCTGCAATTTACCCGCCACATCCAGACCCTTGATGACCATGCCAAAGACGGCATAATTCGGGTCTAAAAAGTGGACCGGGTTGACACAGATATAAAACTGCGAGCCTGCCGAGTCGGGGTCATTGGAGCGGGCCATTGCCACCGCACCCGCGACGTGCGTGAGGGGGTTTGCAGAGCCGTTGGACTTGAACTCGCCTTTGATGGTGTAGCCCGGTCCGCCCTGCCCGTTGCCTTTCGGGTCGCCGCCCTGCACGATTTTGGACGGCTCACCGGGGTTGAGGTCAGCGATGCGGTGGAACGTCAGGCCGTTATAAAAGCCTTTGCGGACCAGCTTCTCAAAATTGGCGACGCTGACGGGGGCATCTTTGGGATACAGCTTGATCAAAATTGTCCCGCGTGTCGTCACCATGCGGACCACATCGGCGGGCGGAGCAGGGTGCTTTGCCATTGGCTTTTTGGCGGGCGCGGCAAACGCAGTGCTGGCAAGGGCAGCCATGCCCAGTGCCGTGGCGGTCAGAGTCAATCGAGCGAAACGAGTCTGCATAAAGTCTCCTTGTGAAAAATAGGCGAAACGTGATGAGGGCATTGTAGCACGCCGGGCCGGAGGCGTCAAGCAAACACTCCGAGGGGCTGAACCCCCTCGCTGGGAGGCGAAGCGCCTCGAACCCGCCTGCGCGGGTTAGGAACAGAAAGAGAGAAACTGCCTCGGGTGCTACGTTTTCTCTTAATCTTCACCCGCGCAGGCGGGTTTGTGGCGTCTGCGCCCTCCAGCGAGGGGGTTCAGCCCCTCGAAAAACGCCGGGGCTATCATGGCGGGCGGTTGACTTGCCCCCTGCCAATCCGCCATACTAGAGGCATCTATTCAGACGCGAAGGACCTATCACCCGTGACCAATGACGCCGCACAAACCTCTTCTGAAACATCCCGCAAAAAACTTCGCATCGGCATCCCGAAAGGCAGCTTGCAAGACGCGACTTTTGCCCTCTTCAAGAAAGCGGGCTGGGACTTCCGCGTGTCCGCCCGCTCCTATCAGCCCGTGGTGGATGACGATGAATTAGAACCCGTCCTCCTGCGTGCCCAGGAGATCGCCCGCTACGTGGCGATGGGAGTCTTAGACTGCGGCCTGACCGGCCATGACAACGTCGTTGAGTCCGAAGCCGACGTTTACGAAGTCTGCGAACTAATTTATTCCAAAGCCACTTCCCGCCCCTACCGCTGGGTGCTGGCCGTGCCTCACGCTTCGCCTATCAGCGGCCCCAAAGATTTGGAGGGCAAGCGCATCGCCACCGAGCTTGTGAACGTCACCAAGCGCTATTTAGAGAAACACGGCGTCACCGCGCACGTCGAGTTTAGCTGGGGCGCCACCGAAGTCAAAGTCCCCGACCTAGTAGACGCCATCGTGGAAGGCACGGAAACCGGCAGCACCCTGGCCGCGCACGGCCTCAAAATCGTGGACACCCTGCTGGAAAGCACCACCCGGCTGATCGCCAACCACACCTCTTGGGAAGACGACTGGAAGCGCACCAAAATCGAAAACTTGCAGCTTTTGCTTCAAGGGGCGCTCGATGCCGACACGCTCGTCGGCCTCAAAATGAACGTCTCCCAAGACAACCTCGCCGCCGTCATCGGCCTCCTGTCGTCCCTGCGTAAGCCCACCGTCTCCCCACTAGACGAAGAAGGCTGGGTGGCTTTGGAGACCATCATTCCCGAAAAGACCGTCCGCCACATCCTGCCCGCCCTGCGCCGCGCCGGAGCGCAGGGTCTGGTGGAGTATCCACTGAACAAGGTGATTTACTGACGCACGAGAGGTGAGGCCAAAATGGCACGTATTTGGAAGGAACGAGATGACTTACCCCTTTCCAAAAAGGACAGGCTGCGCTCCAGGCTTCAGCCTGACCTTGATCTCGGCTGGCTTTATTTTGTTGAGGTCTGCGGGTTTGTTTTTCGCTTCCGCAAATTGGAAGAGATACAAGAATACATAGACCACTATACGCTCAAAATACATCCTAGCTCGCGGACTTCAGACAAGGTTCCTTTTCTGGATGCAGGACGGTATTCGATTGGTGATCACTGGGAGCGTCAAACCAAGTTTGATGAACTGCCTTTGCACCTTCAAGGAGAGGGAAAGAGACAAAAAGTGGTTGAAGCATTGAGAGAAGCACAAACTTTGTTCAACCCAAAGAAATGAGACAATACCATGACACTTGTGATCAACTTAGAACCGCAAAAAGAAGAAAGGCTTCGGGAGCGGGCGGCGCGGTGCGGGCGCGATGCGGACGGCTACGCATTGGAATTGCTGGATCGGCTTTTAGACGAGCCGGAAGAAACGCTCCGGGCAGATGCGGCACAGCAGCCTGAGCCGACGCTTGCGGAATCGTTTGCCGGGCGCACCGGCAAAATCAACAGTGAAGGCCGTTTCAACTACTCGCGCCACACAGGGCGGGCTTACGCGGAAAGTCTGCTGAAACAGCAAAACAGCCCGCAGGAGGGCCAGCCATGACGCTCACTGACGCTGGCCCCTTGATTGCTTTGGTCGATGCGGGAGATGAAGCGCACGTCGCCTGTGTCGGCGTCTTGGACCGTCTCAGTCGTCCGCTCGTCACGACCTGGCCCTGCGTGACTGAGGCGATGCACCTGCTCAACAACGCCGGGGGACATTTTGCCCAGGATGTTTTGTGGAGCTATATTGACGACGGCCTGATTGTCATCCACGAAAGCAGCCCGGCAGAGCGAGCCAGAATGCGTGCGCTGATGGCAAAATACAAAGACACACCGATGGACTTGGCCGATGCTTCGCTGGTCGCCGCCGCCGAAGTGCTGGGTGTTCGGCGCGTCTTCACCGTTGACAGCGACTTTTTGGTGTATCGGCTGCCGGGCAAGCAGGCATTTGAGATTGTCCCTGATAATGCCCAAAACTGGCGCGGAGCCGTTTCACAACGACAGCGCATTTTTGCGAAAACGAACTTTGCTGGACTTTTGGCGCTGGTCGGCGTCGGATTTGGTGGGGAACGCCCTGCGCGGCGTTCTGGCAGAATATATCGTCGCCACAGCGCTAAACTTGCCGCAAAGCGTGCGCGTGGAATGGGACACATTTGATTTGAAGACGCCCGGCGGCCTGACGCTGGAAATCAAGTCGGCGGCCTATGTGCAGGCGTGGGCACAGAAAGCGCACTCCAAAATCAAGTTCGGCATCGCGTCGACCCGCGCCTTTGAGGCCGCGACCAATGACCACACCGGGCCGCTCCGGCGTCAGGCCGACGTGTATGTGTTCTGCCTGCTGCACCATCAGGACCGGGCCACGGTGGACCCGCTGGACCTGAGCCAGTGGACATTCTATGTGCTGCCGACGGCAATATTGGAGGCGCAATGCCCGGCGCAAAAAAGCATCGTGCTGGCAAGCCTGCTCCGAATGAAACCGTGCGTGTGTGCGTATACAGAGTTAGCCGAAGCCATTCCCGCGATTGGAGGAACCCGTGACTATCACGATTGAGTTGACCGAGGAGCAGGAAGCCCGCCTGCGGGCGCTGGCCGCTGCCGCCGGGCAAACGATTGAAGAATATGCAGTTGCTTTGATTGTGCGCCATCTGGACGAACTCGAAGCGGCAGACCGACTGGAAGCGGAAGGGACGAAAGCTAAATGACACTGACACTTAGCCCGGAAATTGAGCGGGTTTTAACAAAAGCGGCGGCGGAGCAGGGACGGACGCCGGAAGAGCTGACTGAGCAGGCTGTCCGAGAAAAATATGCCCTGCCCCAAGCCGTCGGCGAGTTCGGACCGTTGGGGCAGGCGATGCAGGCGCGAGTGAATGCACCGCCCTCAGACCTTCTCGCCGACTTGTCGCCGGAGCAGCGGGAGCAGCGGCGGCAGGAAGCACTGGCCCTCATCCGCAGTGGCTATTTCAAGTCGCGCCTGTCCTCCAGCGAAGAACATTCAGCGCGGAAGGCCGAGGAAAAAGCATTGGAAGAAAAGCGCTGGAGCAAATGAACCTTTACATTATGGACGCGAACTCGTTGCTGGCGTCGTTGCGGGAGGAGCCAGGCGGGGAGATCGCCGATGATCTGCTGGCGGACCCAGCAGCAGAATGTATTATGCACTCTGTGAACTTGTGCGAAGTTTATTATGATGCCCTGCGCGAAGATGGTGATGATGCCGCTGAACGTGTGCTCAAAGTTTTCTCTGCGCTGGGGCTACAAGAGCGGGCGGACATGGACGAAGAGTTTTGGAAATCAGTCGGACGGCTCAAAGTTGACCCTGGCAAAATCTCACTGGCCGACTGCTTCGCAGTGGCGCTCGCAATCCGCACTGGCGGCACGCTAGTTACAGCGGACCACCACGAGTTTGACCGGCTTGTGCCGCTGAACGTGTGTCCAATTTTGTTTATTCGGTAGATGTGAAAAATTTGGAGAACAGGTATACGACTATGGCGACGGTGCAGATTTTAGATGACACGACGGCGAACCAGATCGCGGCGGGCGAGGTGGTGGAGCGGCCTGCCGCCGCTGTCAAAGAACTGGTAGAAAACGCGCTGGATGCCGGGGCGCGGCAGATTTTGGTGGAGCTGGACGAAGGCGGCAAGTATTTGATTCGCGTCACTGATGACGGCGCGGGCATGGGGCGCGAAGACGCGGTGCTGGCACTTCAAAGGCACGCGACTTCCAAAATACGCACGGCGGACGACCTGTTTGCCATCACGACGATGGGCTTTCGGGGCGAGGCGCTGCCGTCTATCGCCTCAGTGTCGCAGATGACGATTGTGACCAAGATTGCCGGCGATGACGAGAGCGCCGGGGTGCAAATCCGGTGCGCGGGCGGGTCTCTCGACGAAGTCTCTGAAGTTGGGGCGCGGGTGGGGACAAGCATCACCGTCGAAAATTTGTTTTACAATGTCCCGGCGCGGCTGAAGTTCTTGAAGTCGTCGTCCACGGAGCTAAACCATATTGTCGAGTTGGTGCAGCGGCTGGCACTGGCCCGGCCTGATGTGGCGTTCCGGCTGCTGCATGGCGGCGGGGAAGTGTTTGCGTCGGGCGGCGGCGGGGCGCTGATGGATGCCTGCGTTCATGTGTTTGGCCGCGAAACCGCCCGGCATCTGGTCCCGCTGGATTACGAAGGCGCGGGCCTGCGCGTCACGGGCTATATTGGAACCCCGGCGGCTTTGAAGTCGTCGCGGTCAGCTCAGAATACGTTTGTCAACCGCCGATTCGTGCATAACAAAGCCGTCACGCGGGCTTTGGACGAAGCCTATAAAAGTGTCCAAACCCTCCACGGCACGCGCTACCCGGCGGCGGTGGTGCTGATTGAAGTGGACCCGGCCTCGGTGGATGTGAACGTCTCGCCCACCAAAACCGAAGTGCGCTTCACCCGCGAGGGGGACATCTACGCGGCAGTGTACAAGGCCGTTCAGGAAGCCCTGATGGCGGGCGGGCTGGTTCCGACGCTGACGCAGAAGATGAACCCGCGCCCGGAAGCCCCCCCCGCCCCCACCACGGTTGACGGTCGGGGAGCCAGAGAGGAAAGAGCGGAGGGGCAGGGGGCGCTGATGAGCGTGCCGTCGCGGCCCGCCGGGAACACGCGGCAGGAGCCGCGTGATATGACGGCGTTCCATGACGAGTTCCAGAGCCGCGCCCGGCCAACGGGGAACCCGTTTAGCGATGCCGATGATGACCCGTTCGAGGGCGGCAGCGTGTCCGTTCCGGCTCCCCCGCAGCCCGCCGCGACGGTAGGCGCGGACTACCGGGGGCATAATTTAGACTCCCTGCGTGTGCTGGCACAGACGCGCAATATGTACATTCTGGCGCAGACTGACGACGCTTTGGTGCTGATTGACCAGCATATTGCCCATGAGCGTGTTCTCTATGAGCAGCTTCTCGCGGGGGCCGAAGGGGCCGGGGCGGGCGTGCCAACGCAGCGGCTGATGCTGCCGTTTACGCTGGAGCTGTCCCGCCGCGAAGCGTTAGTCATCGAAAAGCGGCTGGAAGATTTGCGCCGTGCGGGCTTTGACTTGGAGCCGTTCGGCGGCGATTCGTATGTCGTTCGCTCCGTGCCCGCGTCGGTCGCGCAGAAGCATATCAAAGCCCAGGGCGGCCCCGAGGAGGTCTTGAAAGAGATTGTAGAGGAGCTTGTCGAAAAGACCGTCTCCCGCCGCCTGCTCCTGCCCGCCGAGGAAGTGTTAATCACGGCGTCGTGCAAGATGGCCGTCAAAGCCGGGGACCCGCTGACGTTTGATGAGATGAACGCGCTAGTCGCCGACCTGATGAAGTCCGACAACCCGTACACCTGCCCGCACGGACGGCCCATTATCGTGGAGCTGCCCAACGGCGACTTAGACCGAAAGTTTGGTCGGTAGCAAGCATGAGACACGGGGCTGAACCCCCGTGCTTTAAAAGTACAAGCCCCCGCCTTCGCGGGCGAAGACAAATGAGGACTCGCTTATCTTGTGCCCGCGAAGGCGGGGAGTTGTTTTTTCAAAGCACGGGGGTTCAGCCCCGTGGCAAAGGGTATCGCATCAATGCCAAGTGGCAAGACACATGATAAAATCACCGTCATCACGGCGGTGCTGGCCGTGCCGCTGTGGTGGTGGCTCGCGCCGGTTAAAGACGGGGTGGGTTTAAGTATCGGTCTGGCCTCCTACATCTTTTCCGGCTTCTGGCTGTCCGACGACCTGGACACGAACTGCCTGGCCTACAAACGCTGGGGGGCCTTTCGGTGGATTTGGTGGCCGTACCAGAAGCTCGTGCCGCACCGCTCCTGGGTGTCGCACTCCATTGGCTTTGGGCCGCTGTTCCGCGTCGCTTACTTTCTGGTCATGCTGTGGGCCTTGATGCGCGTCGTTCTGTGGCTTCTCATCGAAGCCCATGTTCCCGTCAACCGCGACGCCGTGCTGGGCGGCTTCTGGGGCCTGACCACCGACTGGACCCGCGCCCACCCGTCCTGGGCCATGTGTGCATTAATCGGCCTCGTCATGGGCGGCCTCGCGCATTCCGTCGCCGACACCGTGGTAAGCTGGGCCAAGCGGGTGTGGTGACGGCATGAGGGAGTCGGGGATATAAAACCCCCGGCATTTAAGTCCAGCCGCCCTCCGGGCGGAAAGCCCAAGTTCTGTAATCTTTAGCCCGGCAGGGCGTCCGCCTTTCCTGCCGGGGGTTTTATACCCCCTGCTCCTCGTGATTGCGTTCTGCGCGATGTGTGCTATAATAAGCGTGTTGAGGGCCTATAGCTCAACGGTTAGAGCTGCCGGCTTAACGGGCACGACGCTAAGTCCTTCGGGATAGGCGGCCTGCCTAATGGGCGACCGGCGGAGCAATCCGTCGGCAAATTACTTCTCAAATTCGGGGAACCCTCTGCTGGTGACAGCGTGGCAATCCCGAGCCAAGCGCCTGCATAGTATCACATTTTGCGGGCGAAGGTGTAGAGACTCTAGGGGAAGCACCCCACGCGGGTGAAGAGAGAGTCCAGCCCACGAACCCGAAAGGGGCGGCGAAAGCCGAAGTGGGAGGCATAACTGGTAGGTTGGGGGTTCGAATCCCTCTAGGCCCATTTTCTGTTAGGCCCATTTTCTATTTCGCGTCTTTTGAGACAATTTTGTTATGACCCTGCTGCGTGCCGATGAATTGCTGTCCTCGACTGTCGTTGCCAACAGCACGATGAACCGGGGGCGCGGCCTCAGCGGGGTCAACTCGTATGAGCGCGACCTGCGCTTTGCGATTCTGCCGTTTCTGGCGGCGCGGGTGCAGGAGCGGGGAAGCGCCCTCTGGTACGACGCCTGCTGCGGACAGGGCCGCGCTCTCATGGAGGCGGGGCGGCAGCTTGCCGCAATGGATTGGGGTGGTTGTGTGCAGATTGTCGGCGCGGATTTGGTGGGAATGTTTGCGCCTGAGCGTGCCCAAAGCGTCTCGCTGATGGCGGCAGATGTCGCCGCGTTTCGACCCGACCGGCCTGCGGACTTGGTTACCTGTGTACATGGGCTGCATTATCTGGGCGATAAATTGGGCTTTTTGGAGAGCGCCCACGCAATGCTTGCGCCGGACGGGCTGTTTCTGGGGCATTTAGACCCGAACAATGTCCGGCTTGCCGACAGTGGCGCATCCGCTTGGCGGCTGGCGGCGCGGCAGGCTCGCATAAATGGCGTGTCAGCGGATTTGAAAAGCTATATCTTGCGGTTCGAGCGAGCAGAGGCCGTCCTGCGGTTTGGCATGAGTTATCAGGGTGCCTCAGTGTCCGAAACCCAAAATTATACTGGCATCACCGTGATTGACTCATGGTATACGCAAACTGAGTAACAAAAAAGCCCCGGCATCCGTCGGGGCTTTCTTTACGTTTGGCGCGTATTGCCAAAACTGTGTAGGTATGCTATTATTGCACACGTTTGATTTCAACGAAGGTTTGGAGGACAAAGAGTGACTATGAAGCGACTGAGCAGTGCGGTACTTGGGATGGCAGGGCTGACCCTGCTGGCAACGGCGGCGGCGGCGGACAGTGTGACACAGAAGCCGTTCGGCAGGAAAGACGGCAAGGCGGTGACGCTTTACACGCTTACCAATTCGCACGGGGCGCAAGTGAGTATTCTGAACTACGGGGGCATTGTGCAGTCGCTCCGGGTTCCCGACAAGCACGGTGAGCTTGGCGATGTCGTATTAGGCTTCGATTCGCTGGCCCGCTACCAAAAAGACAGCCCGTACTTTGGGGCGCTCATCGGGCGCTACGGCAACCGGATTGCCGGCGGCAAGTTCATGCTGGATGGCAAAGAGTACAAGCTGTTTGTCAACAACGGCCCAAACTCCCTGCATGGCGGCAAAGTGGGCTTTGACAAGAAAGTCTGGGACTCGAAGCCGGTTAAGACCAAAAATGGGGTGGGCTTGGACCTGCGCTATGTCTCCAAAGACGGCGAGGAAGGCTATCCCGGCAATCTCAGCGTCCATGTCATTTATACATGGACGAATGACGACACCTTGAAGATTGTCTACACGGCGGTCACGGACAAAGACACCGTCTTTAACCCCACCAACCACTCGTACTTCAACCTCGCAGGGGCAGGCAATGGCACGGTTTTAGACACGCAGTTGAAAATCAACGCCAACCGATTTACGCCCGTGGACAAAACGCAAATCCCGACACAGGCTGGAACGCCTGTCGCCGGAACGCCTTTTGACTTTCGCCGCTCGACCCCGATTGGCGCACGGATTGACCAGAAAAATGCCCAGCTTGCCACCGGGCACGGCTACGATCACAACTTTGTGATCAACGGAAGCGGCCTGCGCCTCGCTGTGCGGGCCTATTCGCCCCGCTCGGGCCGCGTGCTGACTATGTACACCAACGAGCCGGGCGTTCAGCTTTACACGGCCAACTTCCTGGACGGCAAGCTAAAAGGCAAAGGCGGCAAGGTCTACGCGACACGCGGGGCGTTTGCACTGGAAGCCCAGCACCTCCCGGACTCACCGAACCATCCGTCTTTCCCAACCACTGAGCTAAAGCCAGGGGAGGTCTATCACCAGACGACGGAATACAAATTCTCCGTGCGCCGCTAACGGCGGCTTGGAAAATCTGCTTATGCCTGCTCGATCTTCGAGCCATCTCAGCGGCGGCAAATACACCGCCAGTCATACTACCGTCATTCAAGCCGCCGTTGCGCCCGCCCGTGCGGCGGCGGCCCTCGACTGCGTTTCCAAAATCTCGCTCGGCCTGATTAAGACCCTGCACAACGGCCCGCCCGTGATGAAGTTTATTGATGAGTGCAACGGCTGCCTGCTCGTCAAAGTACGCGGGCGGCGGTCCTTGCAGGAAGTGCGTGTCTACACAACCGACAAAGACGCCACGCAGACAGCGATGGAAGCGGCATTTGTGGGCGGCTCTTAATTTGTCATCCGGCTACGGCGCAGGAGAAGCCGAAAGCGGGGGTGTCCGGGGCGTTTTGGATCTTCATAAATCAGTGCCCAGTTTGGGTGGGCGGCGAAGGCCGCCGCTTCTTTAGGGCTGCTTGTCAGCACGGCGTCAAAGTCGTACTTCTGAACCAGCGCCGCCCACGCAGGCGAGCCTGGCTTCCGGCTCAGGGTCACCATGTCGTCGAACGCCGTCCCCACATAGACATCCAATCGCCCGTCGGTGAAGACAGGCTGACGGGGCCGCCGCCACATCAAGTAGCCGCCCGTCTCAAAATCGTTCAGCAGGCGCAGGTTATCGGGTAGCTTCTCGGCGTCCATAAACGCGCACGCCCGCTCCGGGTAATTGTTGAGCCGGACCACCGCCTCGCCAATGCCCTCGGGGCTGACCCCTTTCGGCCCGAGCGCGGGCCGCAAAGCCACCCCGGCAGCCAGCGCCGTCATGCCTACCAAACCTAGTGCAAACGCCGCCGGCAGCCAGCGGGGGACACTCACGCGCAGCCCCAGCGCCCGCCGCGCCCGAGGCAGTGCCGACGGAAAATGTGGCGCGGCGGCGAGTAAGCCTCCCACCGCAAACAGCGCGATGTTCCGGGCGTGCAGCAGGGCTTCCACAAACAGCGCCAGCACAACCAAAGCGTCGGCCAAATTGCGCCGACGGCTGAACAAAACTGATCCAAATACCACGGCGGCGGCCAGCAGAAACGGCTGCCACTCCAGCAGCGGCAGGGTCGTCACCGGGTTCCACTCGGTCACGTTCGCCATCAGCGACGGGCTGCGGAGCGTCACCCAGATATTCTCGTAGACGTGCCACCCATACGGGGACACCATCGCCGCGCCCGCGCAGGCTATCCCCACCGCCGCCATCCGCCCGGCACTCGCCCACTGCGCCCGGACACTGCGCCGCATCGCCTCTTCCTGCGCTTGCCCCGCTTCCGTCAGCAGGTCCGGCGGGAACTGCCGCGCCGAAACTTCCCGCCCCAGCGCCGTCAGCACGTCGCCCGCCCCAAACACAAACAGCAGGCCCACCAACACCACAACCCCCTGATGCAGATTGGTCCAGACCGCGCAAATCGGCAGCAGCCACAGCAGCAATCTTGGACGCCCGGCCCGTGCCCGCAGCACCAGCGGCAGGGACATGGCCAGCAGGAAGTACGTGTAGGCATACGGCCGCTCCTGCACGCTTTCTTTCATGCCCACCAGCAGGAGCGCCGTGAGCGGAAACCCCCACACACGCCCCGCCCGCCGCGCCAGCCAGCCGTAGGCCACAAGCGCCGTCGCCGCCGTCAGCGCCGCCAGTACCAGCCATGTCCCAAAAAAGCCGCCGACCTTGAACGCCGCCGCGTAGATTACAAACGCCAGCCACTCGGGAACCGTCCAGGACGTGCCAAACCGCACCCATGAATAGCTGTCCATGTGCGGCAGTTGCCCCGAGTTCAGAATATCCGTGCCCGTGCGAAGCTCAAAAAACAGGTCGTTCTCCGGCTTCGGAAACAGGCACAGTAGGGTCGCCAGCAGGGCCGCCAGCACCGCCCCAACGATGTACTGCCGCCGCGCTCTGCCGCGCCGATCTGTGCCGCGTCTGCCGCTCGCTGCTGCGCTAATAATGCCTACTCATTTCCCAGAACCGTCTGCCACTGCCAGGCCGCCACAAACCGTGACAGATGCCCGGCATTGGTCGTCGCCACGACAATATCCTCTACGCCCAGCAAAAGCGCCTGGGCTGCCAGAATCACATCCCCATCCAACTCTTTCGGGTCCGCCGTCGGCAGACCCTGCTGCCGCGACAGCGCCCAAAGCTCCGCCGCCTTCCGCATCGCCGCCGTCGTGAGCGGCAGGTATTCTACAATACTAATCAGAGTATCCAGCCGGGCGATGCTGGACACGGCGCGGAGCCTGATCAACTCGCGCCGAACTTCAAAGTCAACAATCTCGGGCAGGATGACGCGAGTTTCCTGATCCAGCAGCCCGTCCAGCCAGAGATTACACGCATCCACGGCAGGCGTGCCGCCGCGCTTGCCAAGCAAGCCCACCGGGCCGCTGTCCAGAATAACAATGCTCATGGGTAAATCACCCGGTTCGAACTGTGGCTGCTGTTCAGTGACGCCTTGAATTCGTCCAGCTCTGACTGACGCCGGGCAATCTCTTCCGGGTCATCGGTCTTGTCTTCTTCCCGCCACTGCCGTAGTACTGCCTGCGCTCGCTGGTTCTTTTCTCTCTGCGCCTCGGCAGACAGCAGCACGAGAGGCGATTGCCGCCGAATGGCCTCTGCAACCAGTCGGTCAATCTGCTCCGACAGCGCCACCCCCTGTGCGTTGGCTTGGCGCGTCACTTCGGCTTCAATTTCCGGCTTCAATTTCCGGCTTCAATTTCCGGTTTCAAATCCACTTTCACTGTCATGGGTTTGCTCCTTTCACAAATCCTGCCAGGCCGTTTGCACAGGTCATTGAACCACTTCCAGTGCGTTCCCATTCGCCAGACGATAAGCGTAAAAGTGGCGATCAAAAGTGAACACGCGGCTGAGAGACAGACGTTCTGCCGCCGAAACCACGGATGCATCCGCCATGTCCATTGGAGCATCATGGAAAACTGCCATCAACTCGCGTACCCTGCGCCAATCGTCCTCGGAGGGCAGATGCAACAGGAGTGCGCCCCTTTCGACAAACTGCCAGAGGGCATCCTGCCCGTTGTAGCCGACAGCTTGGTACAGCAGGTACATCGCCTCCGTCAAGCAAGGCCATGTGGTCAAGAGCGGCACTTTGGGCAGACGTTTCAGCGTCTCAACCGCCTGAGCGTGATGGCTGTCGTTTGCGTCAATCAGTGCCACCAGCGGGCCGGTATCCGTGAGATTCACATCCTCTAACGTGCTGCGAATTCTCATAGATGTCCCTGACGCCGCTTTTCCGCCATCCCCTCCGCGAATTTCCGCCCGGTGTCCTCGGACCAGTGCCCATCACCGCTGCTTGTTACCTGCCCCAGCAAGCCCTCAAACAGGTCGAAAGCCGAGCCTTCGGCGACCGGCGTTCCTTCGTCTTCTGCCTCCGCATCGGCAACGGTCAGCAGGTACTCCGGCAGACTTTGCCCCGCCCTCTCTGCCTTGCGCCGCAGCCGCGTTTCTGTCTCCGGCTTCAAGTCAAGTGTCACTGTCATGCGTTTGCTCCCTTCATGAGTTCTGCCACGCCTCATTTTCTTCAGGCCGCAGCCAGTCTTTCGCCAGCGCCGACTCACTGAGCAGATAAGTTTCCAGACCGCTCAAATTTTGGCTGGCATGGTCAACATCAACCCCGCAGACATGACCCGCCGCGTCCAAGTCTAACATAATACCGGGCAGGACTTCCTGCGACTCAGTGCTTGGGCTGTCGCTGAGGTCGATATAAAGCGAGTCCGTTTCTGCGTCATGGTGAAATGTCACTGCCCTAAATCCCCGTTTGTCCCACATCCCCGTCCTGGAAGCCGCCGAAGAAGACTTCCAGGTTTTCTTTGTGCAGCAAAATCTCGCGGGGCTTGATGCCGTCCTGCGTGCCGACGATGCCTTTGGCTTCCATGACTTCCACCAGGCGGGCGGCGCGGGTGTAGCCGATCTTAAATTTGCGCTGTAAACTCGACGTCGAACACTGGCCCTGCATGACGAGCCAGCGGACGCAGGGTTCAAACAGCTCGTCGGAGGAGCCGTCGTCGTCGCCGTCGGCCCCGTAGCCGCTCCCGCCGCCGGTGTCGCTGGGGATCATGGTGTAGACGGCTTCTTCCTGCTCGCGCAGGTACTTCACGAGGTCCTCGGTCTCGCGCTCGCCGATGTAGCAGCCCTGGACGCGCACGGGCTTGGCGGCGTCGATGGGCATATACAGCATATCGCCGCGTCCGATGAGGCGGTCCGCGCCGGGCTGGTCAATAATTGTCCGGCTGTCCACTTGTGTTGCCACCGCAAAGGCGATGCGGCTGGAAATGTTGGCTTTGATGGTCCCCGTCACGACGTCCACCGACGGGCGCTGCGTTGCCAGCACCAGATGAATGCCCGTCGCACGGGCAAGCTGGGCGAGGCGGCAGATGGAAAGCTCCACTTCCGGCCCCTGCTGCATCATCAGGTCAGCCAGTTCATCCACCACGACGACAATGTAGGGCAGCCGCTCGTCGGGCGGGACTTTGCCGTTGAAGCCGTCGATGTTGCGCGTGCCAAGCTTGGCAAAGCGGTCGTAGCGCTCCTCCATCTCTTTCAGGACCGAGCGGAAGATGCCTGCGGCCTGTTTGACGTCTTTGATGACGGGCGACAGCAGGTGCGGGATGCCGTCATAGAGCGACAGCTCCACGCGCTTCGGGTCAATCATCACAAACTTGACTTCACGGGGCGTTGCCCGGTACAAAATCGACGAGATGATCACATTCAGGCACACGCTTTTGCCGCTGTTGGTGCTGCCGCCGACCAGAAGGTGCGGCATCCGGGTCAGGTCGGCGTACTTGAACTCGCCGGACACGTCCTTGCCGAGCGCAAACGTCAGCTTCGACGGCGCGTTCATAAACTCATTCGTCGCCAGGCACTCGCGCAGGGACACCATCTGCGTGACGTCGTTGGGGACCTCAATGCCAATCGCCGCCTTGCCGGGGATAGGGGCTTCGACGCGCACATCAATCGCGGCCAGAGACATCGCCAGGTTATCGGCCAGGGCGACGATCTTTTTAACTAAAATTCCTGGTTCTAATTGGACTTCATAGCGCGTGACTGTTGGCCCCATTGCCACCTGCGAAACATTCGCGCCGATTTTAAAATCGTTCAAGGTCTGCATCAGCACAGCCTGCTTTTCCAGCGCCGCCGACTCATGCAGCACGGGCTTCGGCGGGGATTCATTGAGCAGTTCCAGCGGCGGCAGGACAAACGGCTTTTTGGTCCC
This sequence comes from Capsulimonadaceae bacterium, assembly GCA_965277455.1. Taxonomy (GTDB): domain Bacteria; phylum Armatimonadota; class Armatimonadia; order Armatimonadales; family Capsulimonadaceae; genus JANXMY01. The sequence goes on from OZ255823.1 coordinate 751,372, forward strand.
GTCATCGCCGAGAGATTCGGGGATGACGAGCGGCCCGGTCGGCGCTTTCGGCTTGTCGTCGGCGGCAATGGGGATGGCCCCCCCGCCCCCAATAATGGGGGAGCCGGATAAAGCAGGAAGCGGAGCGGGCGGCGTCGGCTTTGACAGCGTGACACGCGGAACCGTCGGCAGGTCATCGGTATCCGGGGCCTTGCTCGACAGCGACCGCCGCACTGCCGGGGCTGCCTCCGGTTCTTTCCTAACTTCTGGCTCGCTCTTAAAATCTGGCTCCCCATTATTGGGGCGGGGGGGCCTCTGGGTCTTTTCTTTGAACGCCGCCGCGCCGTCCCGCGCTCCCTGCGTCACCGGCCCCGAAACTCGCTTCCCGGTGTCTACGGCTTTATCAAAGATATGCAGCAGGCGCATATCCGTGGCCCAGACTATCGCCCCGACAGCAAACGCGAACAGCAGAATGTGGCTGGAAATGTCCCCGACCATCCGCCGCAGACCCGCTGAAATCAGCGCCCCCAGAAAGCCGCCGTACAACTCCGGCGTCTGGAAAGGATCGTTAAGCGGCGTGTGCCCAAGCTGCCACCAGGCAATGCCCAGCACAAACGCCAGCCCCGCGCCGCTGGCAAAATTGGTGCGCGTGTGTTCTTCCTTGCCCTGAATCAGCATCACGCCGACGGCCCCCAGCACAAACGGAAACACCCACGCCCCGATGCCGACCGCCAGCCGCAGCCCTTCGACAAGCAGGCCGCCGAGGAAGCCCGCCTGACCCCGATGCTGCAAAATCAGGCTGACCAGCAAGATCAGCCCCAGCGCTACCATTCCCACACCGACAAGGTCATGGGCAAAGCGTTCGTTGTTGCGCGGCGGGCGCGGGCGGCTATTCGGTTGCGGTTTATTCGCCGGAGCCGGGCGCGGCTGTCGCGCCGGGGTTTTAGCGGGGGGTGGTTTAACGGCCATAAAGTCTTCTCTCGGGTTTCTCTCAGGGCTTCTTCTGCGTTCTTGTGTCTACATTATATCAGAAAACGGGCAAAGTGTGGGCATCGGGTATAGTAGTCCCGCTATGCCTCTTCGTTTTCTGTCACCTCTCTTGATTGCCCTGGCTGCGATGCTCTGGGGCAGCGATGTACTCCTGCGCTCGCAGGCCCTCAGCGCGGGCTGGTCCCCGGCGCGGCTGGTGCTGGGCGAACATTTGATTTTATGCCTGCTGTTCCTGCCCGCGCTGTGGGCGGGGCGGGGCGAGTTCAAACGGCTGACACGGGCGCAGTGGGCCGCACTGCTGTTTGTGGGGTGGGGCGGGTCGGCGCTGGCGACGTGGCTCTACACAACGGCCTTTGCATTAGACGGCAGCCGGGCGCTGACCGTCGTGCTTTTGCAGAAGACGCAGCCGGTGGTGGCTATTCTGCTGGCCGGGTGGGTCCTCAAAGAGCGTCGCGGGGCGCTCTTCTGGCTGTGGGCGGCGGGGGCGCTGGCCGGAGCCTACTTCCTGATTGGCTTCCAAAAGCCGCCAAGCCTGCGTGATGTGCGGGCCGAACAAGCCCTGCTGGCTTTGGGGGCTTCCGCGCTGTGGGGCGCGGCGACCGTCGCCGGGCGGCTGCTGACGCCGACCCTGACGCCGCCAATTCTGGCCGGGGCGCGGTTCGCGGTGGCCGTGCCGATGCTGGCCGTGCTGACGCTGGTTCCGACGTCGGACTATCCCGCGCCACTCCTGCTGCCGTCGCTTCATGCGTCGCTCGGGCCGCTCGGGTATGCGCTCCTGTTTCTGGGCTTGATTGCCCTGCTTCCCGATTTGACGGGCATGACGCTGTATTACCGGGGCCTCCGTGGCACGCCTGCATCGGCGGCGACGCTGGCCGAGCTATGCTACCCGCTCACCTCGCTGCTGCTGGGCGTCGCGGTGCTGCATTCGCCGGTCACCGGCGGGCAATGGCTGGGGCTGGTCGTGCTGGTAGTCGCGGTGCTGGGGCTAACTTACCGCCCCGGCGTGTCGGCAGGCAAGGAGGCGCAGGGTGTACCCGTCATCGTTTCCTGAGACGCCGCGCCCGGCAAACACCTGGACGCTGGCCTCGTACAATGTGCAGGATTTGTTTGACACCTTCGATGACCCCCGAGCCGCTGATGAGCGGCCCACCGAAAATCAGCTTCGAAACAAGCTGACCCGCCTGGGCCGAATGCTGCAAGTGCTGGACGCAGACATCGTCGGCCTCATGGAAGTGGAAACGCTGGGCGTCTTGTCGCGTCTGAACACCGAGGCGCTTGTCGCTTTGGGCTACTCGCAGGTGATTTTGCGGGAGGGCAACGACCCCGAGCGCGGCATTGATGTGGCTTTACTGTCTCGGTTTCCTGTAGTTCAAGTCGTTTCCCACGCGGGCAAATTGTGGCTGGATGGAGGCGGCCCGGCGAGGCGGCTGTTCTCGCGGGACTGCCTGGAATGCCATGTCACTCTGCCCGGTGGCGAGACGCTGGTGGTGCTGGTCAACCACTTCAAATCCAAGCGCGGCGGCGGGGACGAGGGCAATGCTCTGCGAACCGCGCAGGCGGTGTGTGTCCGCGAAATCGCCGACGGTCTCCTTGCCACACACCCTCTCACGGCGATTATTGGCGATTTGAACGACACGGCGGATTCGCCCGCGCTGGCTTCTTTGCTGGAAGACAAGACCTAGGCCGATCTGATCGCGCAGGACGTTCCCGAGGCCAGCCGCTACTCATTTCTCTACATGGGCCGGCCTGAGCGGATTGATTATGTGCTGGCATCCCCGGCCCTCCGTCAGCAGTTCGTGCCGAACTCTGCGCTGATTCCCCATGACTTGTGGGCGCGGCGTGCTTCGGACCATTCCCCGCTACGGGTCACTTTCGGGGCCGCACCAGGCTGCGCGGAAAGCCTGACGGCCCTCTACGACCGAGACCACCCGCCGCACCTGCTGCGCCGTGCCCCGGCCCGGATCGACGCCGCCCGGTTCTGGTGGCGCGATGCCTATGCGCTGGAAGGGCAGACGGTTCTGGTGACAGGCCGCGTTCTGCATACGGAAGAGACACGCGGCGTGGGGACTGTTCGGCTTTTGCTGGGGAGCGCCGACCCGCTGCGTGCCCTGCGCGTCACGATTTTGGCTGAAGACTTGGCGGCGTGGGCACGGGCGGGAACTGTAGATCCCACGGGGTATTATAAGAATCGTGTGGTGCGGGCTGTGGGAGAAATGGGCTTCTTCGGCAATGTCCCCGAGATGATTGTCCGCCGCCCCGATCAGCTTCGCATCATCAGATGACACTTGTAAAGTTAGCGTTCTAATGCCTTTAGATACGGGGTACACGCGCATTAACAGCCTCACCGTTGAGGAATTAGCGGAACAAGACCGCAAGCAGTAGTAAACAAAGGAGAACACACACATGGCCACTGAAAGCAGCTTTGATATTGTCTCGAAAGCCGACCCGCAGGAAGTTAAAAACGCCGTGCAGCAGGCACAGCGCGAGATTGAGACCCGATTTGACTTTCGCGGCAGCGTCAGCGAAATCGACCACGACGGCAAGGACAAGCTCACGCTCCTCTCGGACGACGAACCTCGCCTGACCGCGCTGATTGACGTCTTGCAGTCCAAGCTCATCAAGCGTGGTATCGACATCAAGTTTTTAGAGTACGGCAAGGTGGAACCAGCCACCAAAGGCACACTGCGGCAGGTGATTACGATTAAAAACGGCCTGCCGACCGAAGCCGCCAAGAAGATCACCAAGCTGATTAAAGACAAGGGCCTGAAAGTGACCACGCAGATACAGGACGAGCAGGTGCGCGTCACCGCCAAAAGCCGCGACGAGCTGCAAGCCGTCATGGCGCTTTTGAAGAGCGAAGATTTGGAGACGCCGCTTCAGTACACGAATTACCGCTGACGGCGAACAGGTATCCGGGGCGGCAGAAACGAGGGGTTAAAACCCCTCGCTCGCAGGCGAAGACGCCGGGAAGCCAAAAATTAAAACACGAAAGCCTATCGCCATTGTGTTTTGGCCGCCCGGCGCGAAGCGCCTTGATGCCTGCGGCATGACTGCGTAACAGCGAGGGGTTTTAACCCCTCGGTATAAACGCTTGGTATAAACGCTCTCTGGGCAGGTGCATTTGGACCCCATCAAAATTATCGGCGGCGTGCTGGTGCTGCTCGGCTGTATTTTCCGGGCCATCAGCCTGGCTTATTTCGCCAAACGCGCCCCGGCGGTGCCGGACACGCCCCGTGCCCGCAAAGCGTTTGAAGCCCGGCGTCACCGGGCGCTGGTCATCGACGCCTTCTTTGTGATTATAGGTTTTTATTTGATTTTGACCAAGTAAGCCTCGGTGCCCCTTGACAAACGGCCTGCCGACGTGTCATACTCATCCCCGTTGTCTTAGGACAAACGGTTTTAAGAAAAGCAGTGTTGGGCGCGAAAGGAAACGCAGTTAAATGTACGCTATTGTCCGGGCCGGTGGCAAGCAGTACCGGGTTGAAGAGAAAGCCATTCTCACCGTCGATAAGTTTGAGGGCGAAGCCGGGGCGACCACGACCCTGGGCGAAGTGCTGTACCTGGGCGGTGTGGATAACCCGCAGTGGGGCAAGCCGACCGTCGAAGGCGCAAGCGTCACGGTGACGATCATGGAGCAGACGAAGGGCAAGAAGATCAACGCCTTTACCTACAAGCCCAAGAAAAATATCCACAAGCACTGGGGCCACCGGCAGCAGCTCACCCGCGTTCGGGTCGAGACCATCTCCGCCGGTTAGGCACTGTCTGCAATAAAGGAAAGAACGAGAAATGGCACACAAAAAAGGGGTCGGCTCGACCCGTAACGGACGCGACAGCAAGCCAAAGATGCTGGGCGTCAAAGAGTTCGCCGGCGAGCACGTCAAAGCGGGCAACATTCTAATCCGTCAGCGCGGCACGCAGTTCGATCCCGGCGTCAATGTCGGCATGGGCCGCGACCACACGCTATTCGCGCTGATTGAAGGCTACGTCAAGTTTGAAGGCCACTCCAAGCAGACCCGCCGCATCAGCGTCTACGCCGACGCCCCCCCCGTCGGCCCCACCGGCCTGAACCCGGCAGAGTAAGTAAACTGTGAAAGCCCCGTCCGTCTGAAAAGACGGGCGGGGCTTTTTGTGTTGGAGGCGTGAGGCGCGAAACCGAGGGGTTGAAAACCCCTCGCTAGGGGAGGCGTCCTGCGGACGAAGGAAAATACAGAAAATCCTGCGACCATTGGCTCCCACTCTGCTACCCGGAGGGTGCTTCTCCTAGCGAGGGGTTTTCAACCCCTCGCATCCTTGCTTTCGGTGCCATCAAATCCTAACCACCACCCGCGCCGCCGTCTCAAAGTCTGCCATATTGGGCGTCTGCCAGACGTAGGCGCGGCCTTCGGCAGTGGAGTAGGCGGTGTGCCCGCCGTGCGCGTCCAGCGCAACAAGACTCATCACGCTTTCAACGTGCGCGGCCAGAGGGATGTCGGCGAGGTCTTGGAGGGCAGCGAGGCAGGCATCAGCGAGAGACAAACCCGTTTGGAGGCCGTGAACCACGAGGCGAGCCGTGCTGCTTCGCAGGGACCATTCGCCCATGCCCGTGCAGGCGCAGGCTCCGTAGCGGGTGTCGCAGTAGTTGCCCGCACCGATGATGGGGCTGTCCCCGACGCGGCCCGGATACTTGAAGGCCCACCCGGAGGTGCTGACCGCCGACGCAATCCGGCCCTCGGCGTCGCGGGCCAGAAAGTTGACCGTCCCCACCGTCCGCTCCGGGTCCTGAGCGCGGCGGGACTGGAACGATAGGGAAGCCGAGTCGGCATCCGGCATTCCCGCCATCGCCCGCTGCCAGGCATCCTCGGCGGCAGGGGTCAGAAGCGGGGCGGGGGCGAAGCCGCGCTCACGGGCAAAGTGCGCCGCGCCTTCCCCGGCTAAGAGTAGATGCTGCGGCAGGTGGTCCATCACGGCGCGGGCCACGGAGACGGGGTGGGGGAAGCCCTGCAACGCGGCCACGGCCCCCGCACGGCGCGTCGTGCCTTCCATAATAGAGGCATCCAACTCCACCTGCCCCAGCACGTTTGGGTAGCCGCCGACGCCGACCGAATGGTCATCGGGGTTCAGCTCCACCACCCGCGTTCCTGCCTCCACGGCGTCTAGCGCGGAGCCGCCGCGCCGCAGAACGTCTATGGCGGCTTCCATGCCGACATCGCCGTTGGCGCTGGCAATGATAATTATGGGCGTGTTCATGCGACCTGTACCTCCGGGTCTAGTTCTAAATGCGTGATGTCGCCCGTGCCGTCCAGGTAGTAGGCCATCAGGGCGGGGACGTCTTTGGGGGTCAGCCCGGCGTACCAGACGCCAGCGGGGTAGACGACGACGTTGGGGCCGCACTGACAGGGTGTGAGGCAGCCGGTGGCGGTCGCTTTGACGCCGGAGGGCCAGTCGCGCCGGGCCAGCTCCCGCGTGAATGCCTGATGAATGGCAACGCTTCCGCGTGCCCCGCAGGAGGGGAGGGCGCTGCCGTCGGCGCGGGCGTTGGTGCAGACGAAAAAGTGGACTTGGACGCGGCTTGTGCTGTCTTCTTTTGTTATGTCTTCTGTGGTCAAAGTGCCCCGGCAATTCTATCAAAGTCGGCGTCGCTGAGAACGTGGACATTGCCCTGAAAGGCCAGCGTCCAATTCGCGGCGGGCCAGCGTTTCGGGTACTCCAAAGCGGCAACCAGCGGCGCCAGCGGCAGGTAATTCCCGGCATGGCGGGCGTGGAGCATCTGAATGGGGAACCGGAACGGGTATTCTTCATTGGGCTTGTTGCTGTCCCAGATGTGTGTTTCGTCTTCGAAGGCTGGCCCCGTGACTTCAGCCACGCCTCCGATAGACTTGAGGACGGTTAAATAAAACAGCACCCGATCACCGGCGGCGACCCGCTCGGCTTTTTTGCGGTGCCGGCTCTTCATGCCCGCGATGTCAAAGCCGCGTGCGCGGGACGTTTCAAAGTTCTCGCAGGACGAGACGAGCAGCCAGTTTGTCATAAGTTTCTCCAAAAGGTTTATTCGGCGGGTGAGCGGGTAATTCCTGTATGGGCACCGAGGCTTGTGGAACAAACAGGCGGCCAGTTACGTTATATTAAGTGGGATGCGGAACCAATTTTTGACCCCGCGCCTGGAGAACATTTCTTGAACAACTTTGCACCTAACCCAAAAAACATTTACAGCCCATACGCCGCCGGGCAGTCCGTGGCGGGGACCAACGCGCTGATGCAGCGCGTCTCTTATCTGCTGTGTACCGCCCTGCTGGTGACGGCGGGCGCAGGCTTCTGGGCCTCGCAGGCCAATTTGCCGAACGGCCTGTTTTTGCCCCTGATGATTGGCACATTTGTCTGTGTCTTTGCGATGGGGGCGGCGCGACGGAACCCGACGCTGGGGCTAGTTTTGCTCTATGTTCTGAGTGTGCTGGAAGGTTTGCTTCTCGGGCCGATGCTCGGATCAATCGCACGCAATTATGCGTTTGGGGCCGCTGTGATTGGCGAGGCCGCTGTGCTGTCCGCCGTGATTATGGCGGGCCTCGGGTCCTATGTCTGGATTTCGGGCAAAGACTTCGGTGGTATCGGCAAGTTTTTAATTTGGGCACTGGTCGGCCTGATTGTCGTCGGCCTGCTGCGCTTCTTCATCAGCTTTACGCCCGGCTTCAATCTGATCTACGCGATTGGCGGGGCGGCGCTGTTCGCGGGCTTTGCGCTGTACGATTTCTCGAATATCAAGCACCGCTACGGACCCAATGACTATGTGGCCGCGACGGTTGGTTTGTACCTGGACTTCCTGAACCTGTTCCTGTTCCTGATCCAGATTTTGATGGCCCTGAGCGGCGGCGGCAGCTCGCGCCGCAACTAAGACAGATAAACTCGGCCCTCGTACCTGCGCGGTACGGGGGCCATTTTTGGTACAATGCACGGTATGAATGACACAAGCAAAATTTTAGTGGCGCTGGATACGGACACGGCGCAGAAGGCATTGACGCTGGCAAAGGCGCTGCAAGGCGATGTCGCGGGCTTCAAAGTGGGCTTAGAGCTGATCAATGCGGCGGGCTTTGGACTTTTGGACGACCTGAAAGCGATGGCCGGGGCGGATGTCAAGCTCTTTTATGACTGCAAGTTCCACGACATCCCAAACACCGTCAAAGGCGCGTCGCGGGCGGCGGCAGGGCGGGGCGTTTGGATGTTCAATGTCCATGCGTCGGGGGGCCGCGCCATGATGGAGGCCGCCGTTGCGGGGGCGAAAGCGGGCGCGGCGGGCGTAGGGCGGCCATTAGTCATTGCCGTCTCGGTGCTGACAAGTATCAGCGGCGACGTTCTGAAAAACGAGCTGGGTGTGGAGCGTTCGGTGGAAGCGCAGGTGGTGGCGCTGGCGCGGCTGGCGCAGGATGCAGGCTGCGATGGTCTGGTAGCCTCGCCGCTGGAAATCAAAGCGATCCGCGCCGCCTGCGGGCCGGACTTTGTGCTGGTTATTCCTGGCGTTCGCCCGGCGGGGGCCGATTTAGGCGACCAACAGCGCGTGATGACGCCGCGTGAGGCCGTAGATGCCGGAGCGGACTACATCGTGGTGGGCCGTCCTATCACCGGAGCCGGTGACCCAAGCGCGGCAGCCCGCGCCATTAACGAAGAGGTAAGCGCGTGAACAAACGACTGCTGACTGCCCTTGTCCTGCCCTGCCTGTTCGGAACCCTGCCGACAGCCCGCGCCGCCGACAAAATGCCGCCTGCCCCGGTCACCGCGTCCGATGTGCCTGATGCCAAGCTGCGCGGCACGGTCACGGCGCTGGACTTCCGGCGCGGCGCGTTTACCCTGCTTGTCAAAGATCATCTGTGGACGATTTATGTCACCCCCGACACCGACATTGCCGCTCTTGGGCCAACTGTCGCTGACCGCTTCCCGGTCAAGCTGGGGGAGCGAATCAGCCTCGGCGGGCCAGTGCAGCCGGATGGAACGGTGCTGGCCGTGCTGCTCACGCAGAGTCGGGACATCAATTACACGTCCGGCCCGGACCAGCCGGACCGGATTTTGTTTGGCCGCATCTCGTCCCGCTCGGGCCGCCTGCGGGGGCGGGACATCAAAATCCGCAGTGCGGACGGCATGGAAACGAAAATTAAAGTGGGGCACGGCATTTTGATCCGCCGCACAGGCCGCCCCATCTCCGTGCATGACCTGAACGGCGACGACGACATCCGCGTGGTCGGCAGCCGCGACGGCAAGGACATCAAAGCCGCTCGGATCGACGTGCTGACTCCGCTGTCTGCGCCCGCTGCTTTGCCACTCAAAGTGCCAGGGAAGCCGTTGCCCATCCCGACGAGGCCGGGGCTGTAGGGGCGCGATTTATCGCGCCCTTCCTATTTGTCACTCTGCCAACCACGCTCCCAAATCCGCCAGCGGCATTCCAAACTCTGCCGACACTTCGGCTAGGAAGAACTCGCCGCCTGCCGCGTTCAGCCCCTTTGCCAGCCCCGCATCATCGCGCAGTGCCTGCTTGATGCCCTTATTCGCTAGCGATAATAAATAGGGGAACGTCGCATTGGTCAGCGCGAACGTCGAAGTCGCCGGGACCGCGCCGGGGATGTTGGCGACGCCGTAATGCACGACGTCGTCCACCGTGAACACCGGGACCGCGTGCGTCGTCGGGTGCATTGTTTCAATGCAGCCGCCCTGATCCACCGCCACATCCACGATCACTGCGCCGGGCTTCATGCGCTTCAGATCGGCCTGCGACACCAAAATCGGAGCGCGTGCGCCTTTGATAAGAACCGCCCCGATTACTACGTCCGCCGATGGCAAAATCTCCCGGATGTGCAGAGGATTGGAAAAATACGTCGTTACATTCGCAGGCAGGACGTCGTCGAGGTAGCGCAGACGCTCCAAATTGACGTCCATGATTGTCACCACCGCACCCATGCCCGCTGCGATTTTGGCGGCATTGATGCCCACCACACCGCCGCCCAGAATGACCACATGAGCGGCGGGGACGCCCGGAATGCCGCCGAGCAGGATACCGCGCCCGCCCTGCGGCTTTTCCAAAAACTTGGCCGCTTCCTGAATTGCCATCTTGCCCGCAATCTCGGACATCGGCGTCAGGAGCGGCAGGGTGCGGTCCGGCGCTTCCACGGTCTCATAGGCAATACAGGTGGCTTTCGTGTCCCGCATCGCCTCGGTCAGCGGGCGGGAAGCGGCGAAGTGAAAATAGGTAAAGAGCGTCTGCCCCGGCTTGATATGGGGGTATTCTTCCGGCTGCGGCTCTTTGACCTTGCAGATGATGTCTGACGCCGCCCAGACTTCGGCGGCGGTGGGCACGAGGGTCGCGCCTGCCTCGGCATAGGCGCTGTCGGGGATGCTGGTGCCTAGCCCTGCATTTTCTTCCACCCAGACGGCATGACCGGCACGGGTCAGCGTCTCGACGCCGGAGGGGACGACGGCGACACGGTTTTCGTTGTTTTTAACTTCGCGGGGGACTCCAATATTCATAGGGAGAGTGTACCCAAGAATAGGGGGCAGGAACAGGGGCGTCTCGCCAGAATTGCCGTCTACGCCTCGAAATCAATAAGCGCGTAAATATCGGCCAGCGCCAGCGTCGTTTCTATTGACGGCAGAATAATAACGGCGTCTAGCCCCGCTGTGTCCTGGAATACCCAGAGGTCGCCGCGCAGGCTGTAGTGAAACACACGCGGCTCGTCCACAGACACCAGCAAGTAGTTTGCGAGGGTGGGGATTGTGCGGTAGTGGTCAAATTTCTCGCCCCGGTCATAGCCTGCGGTGGACGGCGACAGCACTTCCACAATCAGGAGCGGGTTGGAGATAACATCCGTGCGCCCGCCGTGGTAGCGGCGCGGGCCGCAGACGACCGCCACATCAGGGAACGTGTTATTGCCGTCGCCCGTGTGTATTTTCATGTCGGAGCCGTAGACCCGGCAGCCGCGTGGAACCATCGCATTTCGCAGTGTCCCGGCAACGTTGATGACAATTGTGTTATGGTCATCCGCTCCGCCCGCCATCTGCCTAATGACGCCGTCGATGTATTCCCAGCGTCCCAGCGCGGTGCGCTCGAACTCGAAATACTCGGCCTCCGTGCAGTAATCTTTCTCAATAGCCTGATATTGACGCTGTGCGGCCATAAGTTTGTTCTCCCTGCCTGTTTGTTCGCCACGCCGGAGGCGCATTCCTGCCGCGCAAACCGGGTATACTAGAGGCGAAACTTTTTTGGATGACTTAGCAGATTAGAAGGGTCCCACGACCATCGCACGCCCACTGAACCCAATTACCTACTTTCGACGCAACCTCGGACGCACGCTGCCGCTGGCTTTTGTGATTGTGCTGTCCGTCTTTCTCATCGCTTCCATCGTCACTGTTGTCAATTCGATTGACCTGACGGTGCTGACCATCTACAACTATACCAAAGTCTTTACGCCCGTGCTCCCGCGTATCGCCGCCGCCGTGCCGGGCCTGGATGTAGTGCGCGTGCCGCCGGACGTACAGGCGCAGATTAAAAAGACGCCGAATGTTGACCGGATGATTGAGACCTCGGGGTTCTTCTTCAACATCAACACCGTGTTTGGTCCGTTTCCGTTCGTCTGCTTCGGCGTCACCGATGAAAACCGGGACTACCTGCTGAAACGTGCCGGGGACAGCCTCCTGCCGGGCGGGCGGATGCCTACGCCGGGGCAGCCGGAAGCGGTGATCTCCGAAGGGCTAGCCCGCAACAAGAAAGTCAAAGTCGGTGATATTATTGCTTCGCCGCTGGACGCAGGCACGCTGGTCGCCGCGCCCGCTGACATCAAGCTGGTGGGCATTCTCAAAGGCCCGACGTGGATGGCGTTCACCTCCAAGAAATTCACGGATGAAAAGCTGGCCGCCGTGCCGCGCTCCCTGCTCATCACCACCAAAAACCCTGCCGATCAAAGTGCCCTGGGCGACACGCTCTTTAGCACCCTGCCCAAGTTTCAGGTGCAGGTGCTGTCGTTCAACAATCTTGTCAAAACCCTGCGGAAATCGCTGGCCTCCCTGTACTTGATCATGCACCTGGTCAACGGCACGGTGATTTTCGTGGTCGCGCTGATGGCGGGGATGCTCTCGAATATCTATTTCACGCAGCGCATCTCCGAATTCGCCGTGCTGGCCGCGATTGGTCTGCGCCGCAGCACACTGGTCTGGCACGCCGTTTCCGAGACGGCCATTCTAACGACGCTGGGCTGGCTGCTTGGGGTAGCTGTCAATTACGTCATCCTCTCGGCCATGAAGGGCAGCGTCTTTGAGCCGCGTGGAATGCTGATTAACCCCGCCGACCCGTATTCGTACATCAACACGCTGCCGATCCCCGTGTTTATCACGCTGTTTGCCGTCGCCACCATTTCGTACCGCCTGTCCCATCTGGACCCGGTGACAATTATCGAGCGCCGTTAGGCCCCTGCCTGACCCTTTAGAAAGCCTTTGACGTGCCTGAGTCTCTACTGTCTACTGATAAAATCTCGCTGACCTATGACGACGGCGCCCGGCGCACCCATGCCCTGCGCGAAGTCAGCATCGAAATCCCGAACCGCCGCTTTGTCGGCATCATGGGGCCGTCTGGCTCCGGCAAGTCGTCCCTGCTGTATATCCTGAGCGGCCTGAAACGGCCCACCGGCGGGGACGTCAATCTGGGCGACTACCGCTTCGGAGCGCACTCCGATTTAGATTTGATTGACCTGCGCCGCCAGCGGTTCGGCTTTGTCTTCCAGCAGCCGTATCTCCTGGTTTGGCAGACGGCGATGGAGAACGTCCTGATGGGGGCACCGGACCTAAACACCGCCGCCCGCAAAAAAGCGGTCGGCTACTTTGAGCAGCTTGGGATTGCGGAGATGGCGGAAAAGCTCCCCTCGCAGCTTTCCGGCGGCGAAAAGCAGCGCGTGTGCGTCGCAAGGGCTATGATGAACGACCCCGAAATCATCTTCGCCGACGAGCCGACCGCCTCCCTCGACCACGCCAACGGCCACCTCGTCGTCGATCTGCTGTCCGCCTACCGCGATCAGGGAACCGTCGTCGTCGTCACCCACGACCCCGAAATGCTGCAAGGCGCGGACGCTGTCCTGATGATGCGCGACGGGCAAAGTATGGGCTGGCGCGAACCGGCGGAAGTGCTGACGGCAGGGCCGAGCAAAACGGTTGCGGTGTAGAAGCGAGAATCAATCTATGGCTACTCAGGAAAAAGCGATGTGCCTGCTGTTTCTGCACGAGATTAGGCATCAGGCACAAGAGGCGGGGAATGGACTGAGTCGAAAAGGCATTAAGTGCCTCGGCGAAAAACCTTGTTTAGACGCTTTCATCAATGAGTGGACAATGGCGCAGATGGCGCGGATTGAACAACTTGCCGAAGAACTTTCTGACCCCTCCTTGCGCGGGGCCGTGAAGCACATGGTTCTGGAAGCAGTCAACGCCTATGACGGCATGGGCGAAACAAGGTTTGTCGATTACTGTATTCTTGCCCAGTCGCCGAAGGATGCCAGTCAAAACCGCCCCACAACGCCCGGCTTATTGTTCCTGTTAGGGTTCGGGGAGCGCCTCGCACACATCCCCGCTAAATCCATTTTCTCGCCTCGCAAGAAACTCTCCCCCCATGAACAGGTGGAAGTCATGCTTGCCGTCAGTCAGTCATACGCACAGCCGGGGTTTAGCCTCGCGGCAACTCTGGAAGCCTTTCGTCCGAGGGCAATCGCAGAAATCATCTCGATTGCCTGAGCGGTCCCTGGCTCTAAAGAGCCAGTCCATTCGTAAAACGAGAAAGTATGCCGAAGACGGCATACTTTTTCCGTTTACTATTAGCCCGGTACTTCCAGTGCCGGGTTCTTTCTATCTTGGGGGCCAAAGAGAACCTCACCCCAGCCCTTTCCTTAAGCAAGGAGAGGGAGCCGGATAAGAAAGCTATACAATCTTTACCCCAGCCGCCCATCTCTTATCACCGATGGCAGCAGGTCTGCGCCGATCACGGACTCGTGGCTGTCGGCCATGACGACGCAGCGTTCGACGACGTTCTCTAACTCGCGGACGTTTCCGGGCCAGGGGTAGGACAAGAGGTGCATCATGGCTTCGGCGGAGAACTTCTCGACGGTGGCCCCGTTTTCAGCCTTGAACTTTTCCAGGAAGAGCGAAGTCAAAAGCGGGATGTCCTCGGTGCGCTTCCGAAGAGGTGGCATGACGACCTGAATGACTTGCAGGCGGTAGTATAAATCCTCGCGGAACTTGGCGTCTTTAATGAGCTGCTCCAAATCAGCGTTGGTGGCGGCGACGACTCGGACATCGACTTTGATGGTCTTTGTGCCGCCGACCCGCTCAAACTCGCGCTGCTGCAAGACCCGGAGGAGCTTGACCTGCACGGCCCCCGAAATGTCCCCGATTTCATCTAAAAACAGAGTGCCGCCGTGGGCTAATTCGAAGCGGCCTTTCTTTTCTGCCGCCGCGCCGGTGAAGGCGTTCTTTTCGTGGCCGAATAGCTCGCTCTCTAAGAGAGTTTCAGAAAGAGCGGCGCAGGAGATAGGCACAAAGGGGCCGGAAGCGCGGTCGGACTGCTGATGCAGGGCGCGGGCGACCAGCTCTTTGCCGGTGCCGCTTTCGCCCCGAATCAAAACCGTAGCGCGGGAGGCCGCCGCACGGCCCACGGTGGTGAGTATCTCCTGCATGGCCGGGCTGCTGGCACTGGCGGCAAGCGACGGCGCAGAGGATGTGCCGGCGGCGGTTTTGCCGGTCCCCGAAGCACTGGCGCGGGTCTCGGCAGCGCGGGTGACGGCGCGTTTGACCACGGCCTTGATTTCGTCCATGTCGAAGGGCTTGGTGATGTAGTCCGACGCCCCGAAGCGCATAGCATCTACACAGGTTTTAATGGTGGCGTAGGCCGTAATCACGATGGCGACGGCATCGGGGTGGCGCTGCTTGACTTTTTGGATCAGCTCCACGCCATTCATGTCCGGCATGATGAGATCGGTAATCAGCAGAGTGACAGGGTTCGCGGAGGCCCACTCCAATGCCTTAACGCCGTTTTCGGCGACATGGACTTCGTAGCCTTCTTTGACGAAAATAGCCTGCAAAACGCGCCGGATGTTTGGCTCGTCGTCGGCAATCAGCAATGTGCGCGTGCCATCGCTGGGCTTTGGATTTACTTCGGTAGGCATACTGCAATCGGTCCTCTCGGGCACGCAGGCAAAGCGTCAGGCGGAAAAGACCGCCCAATTTTCGTAAGCGTGGCCCGCGCCGTCATGGCGCTGATCGGTAATCTCGGCCCCCGCCGGGGGCATCAGCCCGGCGGGCAGGGCATTGGTTGGAAGCTGAATCGTGAACGTCGACCCCTCGCCGGGCGTGCTGCGGATAATCAGCCGCCCGCCGTGGGTTTCCACGATTTTGCGGACAATCGCCAGACCGAGGCCGGTGCCTTTGGTCTTGGTCGTAAAAAACGGAGCACAGATTTTGTTCAGCTTATCGGCGGCAATGCCGACCCCGGTATCGCTAAAATCAATGTCTACGGCCTCGCCCGACAGCGACCGCCGGGTCCGCACCGTCAGCGTGCCGCCGTGCGGCATCGCCTGAACGGCGTTGATGACGATGTTTTTGATGACCTGCTCAATCTGCGGGCGGTCCAGTGGCAACAGGGGCAGAGTATCGTCTAAATCCTGCACCACCACCACGTCCTGATCATTCAGGTAGGCCCGCATGAACTGAAGCAGGCGGGTCAGCATCGCATGGGCGCTGACCGGCTGCATCTCGGGCGGCGTCACCCGCGAGAACTCTAAAAACTCGGTGGCGATGCGGTCCAGGCCATTGACTTCCTGCACGATCATGTCCAAAAACTCGCCGTGCTCGCTCATCAGATCGCCCGGCATCTCTTTACGCAAAAGCTGGGCCGCGCCCTTGATGGACGCCAGCGGGTTTCGCAGCTCGTGGGCGATGTTTGCGGCAAGCTGACCCGTCTCGGCGAGTTTGGACACGCGCTCCACTTCTTCTTTCATCTGCACTTCGCTGGTGACGTCTTCAAACACGACGACGACGCCCAGATAATCCCCCGCCTCGCTACGAAGCTGAGACGCGCTCAGGTTGATATAGATATCGCTGCCGCCCGGCAGGTGGTAGCAAAGCTGGGAGCGCGAGAAGACGCGGCCCGTCCGCGCCGTCAGCTCCATCATGCGCTTGGTCTCGCCGCGCACCGGCTCATCCACGCGCAGCATTCGGATAAACTGGCTGTAACGCTTGCCAATCACGTCTGCCGCCGGAAAACCGACGATTTCTTCGGCCCGTTTGTTCCATGTCGCCACGACGCCGTTTTTGTCCACGGTGACGACCCCGGCAGCGATAGAGTGCAGAATGTTGTCGGTATAACGGGCCAGATTTCGCAGCGAGGTCATTTCCCGGTAGATGGTCGCCGCCTGCGAGGCGACAAGGTGCAGCATCATCAGGCTATCTTCGCCGTAGAGGTCCGGCGTCCGGCTTTCCATGACCAGAACGCCAATGAGCTCCTCGGCCACAATCAGTGGGATCGCCATGCGCGAGTGGGCAGGGGACTCGGACAGGGTCTGAGACTCGGACAGGGGCTGAGATTCGGACAGGGGCTGAGATTCGGACAGGGGCTGAGATTCGGGCAGTGCCGGGGCTGCGCTTGATGCAATCAGCCCGGTTCGCGCCCGCAGGGCACGCGCCGCCAGGCCGTCACCGTCAAGCATCAGCGTTTCGTGCCCGACTGACTGCCACGCCCGGTCGCCCCGTGCGGCCCGGACGGTAATGGTTTTGCCGCCGTCGTCTACTGTATAGAGGGATGAATCATCACTCCACACAAGGCTTGCCACGATGTCCAGAATGGACGACAGCGCCTCTTCCAATGTGGTTGCCGTGCGTAGCTTCTGCATCAGCTCATACACTGCCGATAGCTCCAGATCGCGCTGCCCGATGCGCCGCTCATACGACGAGGCGCTGCGAAGGACCGTTGCCGCCTGCGAAGAAGCCACACCAATCAGCTTCAGCTCCTGATCTCCGTAATCCGCGCCGTGCTTGCCCAGCAGCAAAAAGCCCACGGCGGCATTGTCCACCACCAGCGGAACCAGTGCCGCCGCCCGGTGCCGGGAGAGAAACGCCTCGCAGACGGGCCGCCATTCCGGCCCCAGCAGATCTTCGGCGTCATCGGCAGTCAGAATGCGCGGGGAGCGCAGGGTCCGCGCTTTGGCTGAGACACGCACCGGAGACATAAAGCCGCGCAGGCGCTTGGACAAAGCCTCAGAGACGCCGCGCCAGTGCAGGGCGCTCAGGCCCTCCTGCGAGCCATCTAAAAGCAGAAGCAGGCCTGCGTCGCTGTCGGTAATCTGTGTGGCGAGGTCGTTGACCGTCTGCGCGGCTTTCTGCACCCCGGAGGTCGCCGCCAGCGTTTTGCTGACTTCGTAGAGCGTGGCAAGCTCGGCATAGCGTTTTTCCTGCCCGGCGATTATCCGGGCGTTCTCAATTGCAATCCCGGCCTGATGCACAAACGTGGACAGCAGCTCGATATCCGGCGCGGCTATCGGGCGCTGCGGGCCGGTGTTGGAGACGACCACGACGCCGATACACCGCCCGCGTGCGACAATCGGCTGAGCATAAAACGCCTCCATTTCCAGCGCCAGCCCGTAGTCCCGAAGCAACGGCAGCGTCTGGCCGATGTCATCCACATGAAGCGGCATCTGCCTCTGCGCGACCATGCCGATCACCCCTTCGCCCGCCCGGACCGCCCCGTCCGGGTCTTCCGGGGCGCTGCGGCGGAAGCCGCGCACGATGCGCGGCGAAAACTGGCCCGTTTCCATGTCCAGCAGGTAAATCCGGCAGCGGTCAAAGTGGACCACGTCCACGATGTTGTCGGCGACCTGGTTCAAGACCTGCTCCAAATCCAGCGTGGACGTAATCGCTTCGGTCAGCGCGGCCAATGTGGACAGCTCCTGCAATTTGTGGCTGAGACGCGCATACAACTGGGCATTGTTGATGGCAAGCCCCGCCTGCGTGGCAAAAATCGAAAACAGGCGAAGGTCTTCCTCCGTGAAGATTGGCTGAACAGTGCTGCGCCGGATGCAAAGAACCCCCTGCACCGCCCCGTCTTCGTTCTTCATGGGCATACAGATGGAGGACGAGATATTGGGGACGCTATGCACCGAAGACCCCTGGAAGCGCGGGTCATCGGCCAGCGAGTTCAGCAGCAGCGGCTCGCCGCTCTCCACCACGCGCCCGGCGATAGAATTGCTGACAAAGATGCGGGCATTTTCCACCACGTCATCTTCCAGCCCCCACGACGCCGCGATGACCAGAGAGTCCGACTCCGGCAGGCGCAGGAGCAGTGAACACGCCTGCGCTTCCATGACCGAGGCGGCTTTTTCCGTCACGATGTCCAGCAGGCGGTCAATTTCGACTTTGTCCATCGCCTGCCCGATATCATACACCGTGGCGACTTCGCGGATGCGCCGCTCCACCTGTGTTCGCGCCGCCGACACCTCGCTCGCCCAGGCGCTTTGGCGCAGGGCGATCACAAAGAATGGGGCCAGGCACTCCGTCACGGCGTCCCAGAGTGCGGTGCCTGCCGCGCTGACCGGGACGCACAAGATGCCGAGTGTCCCCAGTGGAACCGTGCCAGGGCCGCCGCTTTTCGCCAGCCTCTCCAGCGCGTCGGTGTGCGTTCCTTCGGCAAAGACCGTTCCAGCGGTGCTGACCCTGTACAGCGCAACTTCTTCCGTTGCCAGCGCGTTGCAGACAAGAGCAAGCAGCCCGGAAAGCGGGGTGCAGGTCTCGTCGGCGACAATCGCGGCGGCCTGCTGCAAGAGCCGTATCGGCTCAGAAGCGGATAAATTTGGCATGAAAAGTGTTTGGGTCATGGCGTACTGTATTATCCGGCACTTTTGCCGCATTGTCAAGCAAGTTTGCTTCAATCGCCGTGCGGGAACAACAGAAACAGATCGCTTTCAGTGAAAGCAAATTTTTAGCAGCAAGTATTAGAGGCAACCACTTATGGCAACCGATTCGACCGTTCCCAACACCGATACCCTCACGCAGGGCAGCACGCAGTCCGACAAGCCCGCCTTTCGCGGACAGGCCGAAGAAGCCGCCGACCGCGCTATTCTCGCGGGTGCTCCGGTGGACCATACGCTCGGCGACCGCAATGCCGCGCTGACCGAGACGCCTTACGAGAAAGATATTGATGCCGCCAATGGCCTGCGCGGCGCGAAAGGTCGAACGCCGACGGCAGAGGACTTCGATGGCCTGCTGACGCCCGAAGGCAACAGCGGCGACACGGTGGGAACCGACGTCAATGACAGTGTTCTGGTCTTTGGCGACGGCGGCAGTCTGTGAGCGGAACCGTTTCCGTGCCTTCGTTGTTTCAATAATGTGGCATTGCTTTAAGTATCGGCGGCGGGCAGGGGGTTCTCTACCCCGGCGGCCTGCATTGAAAAAGAGGCGGCGATGTGCTATACTAGTGCATCAGCTTCAGAGAACACACTTCTGGAAGAGCGGGCTTGCGCCCGCTCTTTCTGTCTGTTTCGTGGGTCTTGAAGAATTAGGAAAAGCGTAGGAGACGGGGGAGCGTAAATACTCTATGAACGGCGATTTTATTGAAGCCCTGCGACAGATTGAAAAAGAAAAAGATATTCCATTTGCCACCCTGCTGAAGACGCTGGAAATTGCGCTCGGCAAGGCATACAAGAAGCATTACGGCATCAACGGTGACGTTGTCGTGCATATCGACACGACTAAAAACTCGTTCAAGTTTTCCGCTGAAAAAGAAGTGGTGGAAACTGTCCAAAACGAGCACGCGGAAATGACGCTGGACAAAGCAAAAGAGACTAAAGCGGACGCTGTCCTCGGCGACTTCATCCCGGTCAGCGTCACGCCCGAGAACTTTGGCCGCATTGCCGCGCAGACCGCCCGGCAGGTGATGATGCAGGAGTTCCGGGAAACCGAGCGCGGCAAGATATTTGACGAGTACAACGCCAAAATCGGCGAGGTTGCCACGGGAATCGTGCAGCGGACCGAGATGGGCAACGTGTTTATCCAAATCGGCAAGCAGGAAGTGGTCCTGCCCAAGAAGGAGCAGGTGCCGACCGAGCCGTACCGCTTTAACGACCGCATTAAGGTATACTTACTCGAAGTCAATCGATATCCACGCGGCCCGCAGATTATCGTTTCGCGCACCCATCCGAGCCTTATCCGCCGCCTGTTTGAGCTGGAAGTGCCCGAGATTGCCGACGGCTCGGTGGTGATTAAAAGCGTGGCCCGCGAGGCGGGCGCACGCTCCAAAATCGCCGTGGCTTCGGAAGACGAAAAGATTGACCCCGTCGGGGCGTGTGTCGGCCATCGCGGGGCGCGGGTGCAGGCGGTGGTGTCGGAGCTGTACGACGAAAAAGTGGACATCGTGCGCTGGAGCGCCGATGTGAAGCAGTTCGTCGCCGAGAGCCTGTCCCCGGCTAAGAGCGTGCAGGTGCGGGTCAACGAAGAGAAAAAATCCTGCTTCGTGCTGGTTCCCGATGCGATGCTGTCGCTGGCGATCGGCAAATCCGGCCAGAACGTGCGCCTCGCCGCCCGCCTGACGGGTCAGCGCATTGATATTCGTTCCGAGTCGCAAGAAGCCAAAGCGGCGTTTACCCGCGCCGCTGAGGAAGTCGAAGCCGAAGAGCGTGAAGCCTCTGGCACGGCCTCTGGAATGCTGGCGGGCGATGACGCCGCGACCCTGCCGACCGGCGAAGCCGTAGCCTATGGCGACGAAGTCATGATCACCGCCGATATGCTGAAAGCCTTCGACGACGAGGATGACGAAGAGTAGGGGCAGGGCTTGCCCCTGCCTTTTTCTCCGGCAGCGAAAGTGTGAACCGAATGAAAACACGTCACACGCCTCTGCGGACCTGTGTGGTCTGCCGGGAGCCGTCCGATAAGAAAACACTGCTGCGGGTCGTGCGCCGCCCCGAAAAAGACGGCGGCGGAATGGCCGCTGACCCGACAGGCCGCGCCAATGGACGCGGCGCGTATGTCTGTGCGTCCGCCGAATGTATTGATAAAGCTGTGAAACAGAAGCGCTTTGAGCGCTCTCTGTCCACCCCCGTTCCTCCAACCCTGGCGGACGATTTGAAGAAAAGTATCCCGCAGGGGATCAGCCCAACGGAATTGACCGCCGCCGAACTCAGAGGAGCGACCGCGTCATGATTTAAAGATTGAATTAATGAAAAGAAGCAGCTTCAGGCTGCGAGAGGTGAATAGAGTTTATGTCAGGTGTGCGAATTTACGACCTAGCGAAAGAACTGAACGTTACCAATAACGACTTGCTGGAAATCCTTAAAGAGATGGGCGAGCCAACCCGAACCCCTTCCAGCACTCTGCCCGACGCTGCCGCTGTTGCCGTGCGTCAGCGCGTTTCCGCCAAACCGGCCTCCAATGG
Organism: Capsulimonadaceae bacterium; assembly: GCA_965277455.1. Classification (GTDB taxonomy): domain Bacteria; phylum Armatimonadota; class Armatimonadia; order Armatimonadales; family Capsulimonadaceae; genus JANXMY01. Next base: position 772,745 of record OZ255823.1, read on the forward strand.
CGCGGCTGCTTCGAACGGCGCGGCGGCTCCTCAAAGCACCGCGCCGAACGGCACCGCCTCCGTTCCCGCCGCGCCCCCGGCACCTGCTCCGACACCGGCAGCAGTTTACACGCCGCCCTCCGAGCCGATTGACATTCCTGATGTCATCAAACTCAAAGATTTCGCGGAGCTGATTGGCGTCAGTGCGTCCGATATTCAGAAAAAGCTGATGGGCCTCGGCGTTCTGGCCTCGCTGAATCAGCCCCTCAACGCACAGGTGACGGCGCGGCTCGCCAAAAGCTACAAAGTCCCTGTCAACACTGCGCCGCCCGCCGCGCCCGCCCCGGTGGCTGCCGCGCCGCCCGAAGCCGCTCCCGCCCCGCCGAAAGTGGCCGTTGTCGCCGCGAAGCCCCGCCAGAAGCCCGCCGGGCCGGTGACGCGCCCGCCGGTGGTCACTATCATGGGCCATGTCGACCACGGCAAGACGAGCCTGCTCGATGCCATCCGCTCGGCCAAAGTAGCCTTGGGCGAGTTCGGCGGCATCACGCAGCATATCGGCGCGTACCAGGTGGAAGTGGACGACCCGGAGAACAAGGGGCAGCGCCGCAAAATCACGTTCCTGGACACGCCCGGCCACGAAGCCTTCACGGCCATGCGGGCACGCGGCGCACAAGTCACGGATATTGCGGTGCTCGTGGTCGCCGCCGATGACGGCGTCATGCCGCAGACGATTGAGGCCATTAACCATGCCCGCGCCGCCGGGGTGCCGATTGTTGTGGCGATGAACAAGATTGACAAAGAAGGCGCGAACCCTACCAATGTCCTGACGCAGCTCACGCAGTATGACGTCATGCCGGAAGCCTATGGCGGCGATGTGCAGGTCGCGGAAGTCTCCGCCAAAGAGCGTCTGGGCCTGGATGACCTTCTGGAGCGCATTCTGCTGGTCACCGATGCCGAAGTCGAGCCGAAGGCCGATCCGAGCGCCCCGGCGACCGGCACGGTTGTAGAAGCGGAGCTTGACAAGGGACGCGGCGCGGTGGCGACCATTCTGGTGGACCAGGGCACGCTGAAAATGGGCGACTCGATTGTCGCCGGGGCCTCGTTCGGGCGGATTAAGGCCATGCTGGACGACCGGGGACAGCGCATCAAATCTGCCGGTCCGGCCACCCCCGTGGTCGTGCTGGGTCTGGGCAGCGTGCCCGCCGCCGGGGACCGGCTGGAAGTGGTTAAAGACGAGAAGACCGCCCGGCAGATTGCCGGAGAACGGGCGATTGTCAACCGCGACGACAAGCTGAACACGCGCCGCCCGGTGACGCTGGAAGACTTGCAGCGGCAGATCAAGCAGGGCGACCTCAAAGAGCTGAACCTGATTGTCAAGGGCGACGTGCAGGGGTCGGTGGAAGCCATCCGGCAGTCGCTGGACAAAATCCAGCATGACGAAGTCAAAGTCAAGTTTATCTCGTCAGGCGTCGGGGCCGTTTCCGACTCGGATGTGCTGCTGGCGTCGGCCTCGTCGGCACTGATTGTCGCGTTTAACACCAAAGCCGAGCCTGCCGCGCAGCGTCTGGCCGAAGCGGAGCACGTCGAAATCCGCGAATACCGAGTCATTTACGATCTCATCGACGACGTCAAAGATGCCATGGCGGGCCTTCTGGACCCGATCTTCGAGGAAGTGGCACTCGGAACCGCCGAAGTCCGCGCCGTCTTCAAGCTGCCCCGTGCGGGCGGCTCGATTGCCGGGTCATACATTACGAGCGGCAAGTTCGTGCGCGGTGCTCAGGTGCGTGTCAAGCGCGGCGGGCGTCAGGTCTTCGACGGCAAAGTGGATACTTTGAAGCGTGAAAAGGACGATGTGCGCGAAGTCGCTCAGGGCTTCGAGTGCGGCATTCTGATCCCCGGCTACGACCCGCAGGAGCCGGTCAACGACCGTCCGCAGGACACGCTGGAATGCTACGAGATGAAGCGCATCCCGCGCACGCTGTAACAAACCGTTCCCGGCTTGCAAGAGCCGGGAACACCGCCCCGTCTGACGGCGGGGGTTGCCACCATGACCATTGGACTGCTGACCGCCGAGCTTCAGATCGACGAAGCCAACTCGCTCAAAGACAAGCGGCAGGTCTTGAAAAGCCTGCTCGCGCATCTGCGGCACGAATTTAACATCTCGGCCACCGAGATCGACGACCACGATGTCTGGCGGCGGGCCACTATCGGAGTGGCCGTCGTCGCCACTGACGGCTCCTTTGCCCATCAGGTGCTGGACAAAGTGATTGACCATATCGAGAGCAACCCGCGTGTGGACATGGGCCACACCGAGATTGAGCTGCTCTGAAAGCGTATCAAACCTACCATGCCTGCCACACGAAAAATACGGCTTCAGGACCAGCTCCGCGAAGTGCTGTCCGAAATCCTGCTCCGAAAGATGCGCGACCCGCGCTTTCAGGAAGGGCTGCTGACGATCACCGAAGTAGAAGTGACCACGGACTACAAACAAGCGACGGTTTATATCAGCGTCTTCGGAACCGAAGAAGAGCGCAGCAGCAAGCTGAACCTTCTGCGCGGCGCGGTGGGCGTCCTGCGGACCGAGCTAAAGCATTCCAAAGCGTTTATCAATGTGCCGTCGCTGACATTCAAGTACGACGAGGCGATTGAGCGCGGCTCCCATATGTTTGATGTTATGGAGCAGGTCCGCCGCGAAGACGCCGCCCGGCCCAGGCCGATTATTTCTGACGAAGACGTACAGACTGAAACGCAAACCGGCGAGGACGCCGCGTGACCTACCCCCTTCCCGAAGAGCTGGCCGGGGCTTTGGAAGACGCCGCGCTGGCAATCCGCGACAGCCAGACGATTGTGCTGGCCTGTCATGTCAACCCCGACGGTGATGCGATAGGCTCTCTTCTTGGCCTGGCCCTCGCGCTGCTGCCCCTGGGTAAGACTGTGACCTGCCTGTCCGAAGACGGCGTGCCGGACATTCTGGCCTTCCTGCCCGGCGCGGCGATGGTGCAGCAGTCCACGGACACGCCCGCGTTTGACCTGGCCCTGGTGGTAGACAGCGGGGACCTGCCGCGTGTGGGCGCAAGTGTACAGCCAATGATTGGCCGGGCGCGGCGCGTCGTAGACATCGACCACCACGTCACCGCCGGGGCGTTCGGCGACATCCGCGTTCTGAACTCCCGCGCCGCCTCCACCGCTGAGATTGTGTATGCGCTCCTGAAAACAATGGGCGTTCCCGTCACGTCTGACATCGCCACTTGTTTATTCACCGGCATTATCACTGACACCGGCTCGTTCCGCTTTCAGAACGTGACGCCCAACACCCTGCGCGTCGCCGCCGAACTGTTGGAAGCCGGGGCACCGCCCGCGCACATTTCCGAAAACGTCTTCGACAACCGTACCTTTGCCGCCACCCGTCTGCTCGGCACGGCGCTTGCCGCCATGCAGCAGACGCCGGACGGCAAAATCGTCTGGACCCATGTGACCGCCGCTGACTTTCAGACCGCTAAGGCGAAAGACGCCGACACCGAAGGGATTGTCAGCTACGTGCGCGGTGTGCGCGGGGCGGACGCGGGCATTTTGTTTCGGGAAATGGCCGACGGCCAAATTCGCGTCTCCCTGCGCTCCCGTGAGGGGCTGGACGTGTCCCAGATTGCCGCCCGCTTCGGCGGCGGCGGGCACCGGATGGCCTCCGGCTGCACCCTTCCCGGTCCGCTGGTCGAGGCGGAACAAACCGTGCTGGCCGCCGTCTTACAGGCATGAAAAATGCATTCACCCCGCTTTTATTGTCCGCGTTCCTATTCGGCGCTGCGTATGTCGCCCCTGCCGCACCGCCTAATGCCTACCTCATTGTGCCGGGGCATCGCATCGGCCATACGCTGCTTGGCCGCGACGGCGCACGGACTCTCGCCAGTCTGCCCAAACCGACCCACAGTGACGCCGGGGCATCCCAACGGTACTACGTTTGGGCTTCCCCCGCCGCCCACGGCAAGCCGCACACGCTGTTTGTCCACGCTGTCGCCAACGGGGCGCGGAACGTCAAGCCGCTTGACGGCGTGACCATTGACACCGTCCGCGTCACTTCTCCCGCATTTGCCACGCAAAGCGGCCTGCACGTCGGCAGCACGCTGTCCCAAATCCGGCATCAGTTCCCACACCTGCGCTCCGTCAACCTCTTCAAAAACCCCCACACGCTGTACGACGACAAATCACGCGGCATCGCGTTTGAGTTTGCCTCCCATCCAAATGCAAGCTCCCGCGCCGTTGCCGTGACGGTTCACACGCCCGGTCAGGTCGCAACCACCACGGCGTCAGAGGTCAACTAAACGTTGCAAGAGGCTCCTGTCCCTAACTTCCCGTTCCCCCATTATTGGGGGCTAGGGGGCCGCCTTCGGCATCTCCTTGACGTGTCCATCAGCATACAGCACCACTTGCCCGCACGGCAAATCCATCGTTCCCATGATGACGTCGGCAGGCGCATCCATCGCAGCAAGGCTCAGGTTTTTCGGCGCGTGATAAGCCCAGTGCACTGTGCCGATGCTGAACACCAAGCGGCTTTTGAGGTAGGGCAGCAGGGTGTCATTAATGTCGTCGGAAGGCGGAAAGTTTTCGTCACTATCCTGCGCGTACTGTATAATTGCCAGCCCAATTTGCTCCAAGTCTTTTTTGGCAAGCTCGCGCTCCTCGGGGCAGGTTAGCGGCAGACCGAGCGCATACTTTTCGCTTACCATGCTTTCCGATGGCGGCACGAGGCCAACGTTCGTCACAAACAAATCCCCGTTGTTGAGATACGCGATCTGTTTACCTGTTGGCGACCATGCCGCCTGCGGATTGTTTGCGTTCATAGTCAGCCCCGCCCCGGCGGCGCTCAGTGGCTGTTTGAGGCGGGGCGCACAACGCACCCAGAGCCGCGTGCTGTCAAAGGCCCCGCTCCGGCTGGGGTCCACCTGCGGTTTGGCATCTGTGAAAAGTGTCAGGTCCGGGAACTGCTTCGATGCACTCGTGTCCTCGTCAGTTTGTTTGGATACTTCGCTGATCTGCCCGGTGACAATATCCATTTGCTGCGGTTTTTGTTCGGAATCTGAGCGGACATTCAAATGCGAATCGTCCGTCCACGACGCAATGATTCTGACGCCCTCTGGCCGAGGCAGTGGGTAGAGCCTATCCTGCTCCGGGTCATAGAGGAGATAGTTTTCGTGGAATTTGTGATCAACTGTATAGTAGCCGTTCAGCAGCACCCAGCGATTATGCGGAGAGGCGGCATGGGAGATGTCATCCATGTGTCTGCCTTCCGGCAGCGTGAAGGGGGCATCCACAATTTGCACCTTCGGCGGGTCCGCGCTGAGGTCCCAGCGCACCAAATCGGTCACACTGTCGCTGGAGCCGTCTTCTTTGGGATGCGTCTGTTCCAGCAGGAAATACTTGCCGCTTGGCGTCCAGCCCAGAATGCTGAACCGGGCATTCGTGTCCGGCGGCGCACTCATCGTCAGTCGGTGCAGCTCGTGTCCGGTGCGGACATCCAGCGTTTTAATAAAGTAAGTCGTTTGCTCCCCGGATGTTTCTTGGCCGTTGACTGCGACTTCCAGCCCCAGCGGGTCACAGGCAAACTGAGTGAGATTGGCATTCAGCGTGAGCTGCCGGGGCGGGCTGACCTGTACGAACTCTTTGCGGGTGGTATACAAAATATCCGGGCGCGGGTCAGTGGCAGCGGGCAAAGTGAGCAGCCCCAGCAGAAGAAGGGGCAGGGTGAAGCGGCGGCGCATGGCGGTTCTCCTTCATGAGTTGAAGAACGTGCCCGCCGCCTAAAAGGGTTCGGTCAGAAGAAATCTATTTCAGCAGCGCCCGCACCGCCGCGCCAATATCCGCCGAGCGCATCAGCGTTTCGCCCACGAGAATGGCCTTTGCCCCAGCATCGGCCACCTGATGCACATCGGCAGGCGTTTTGAGGCCGCTTTCGGCCACCAGGGTCACGCCCGCCGGAACCATCGCGGCCAGCCGTGCAACCGTCCCTAAATCCGTCAGAAACGTATTCAAATTGCGGCTGTTGATGCCGATGAGCGCCGCGCCTGCGTCCAAAGCGATCTGCATTTCGGCCTCAGTATGGACTTCCACCAGGGCTGCCATACCGAGTTCAGCGGCCAGCGCGGCGTAGTCCTTGATCTGCGCCGGCGACAGTGCGGCGACAATCAGCAGCACAGCGTCCGCACGGAGCGCCCGCGACTCATATATCTGCCAGTCATTGACCACAAAGTCCTTACGGATAATGGGAAGCGAGACGGCTTCGCGGACCGCTTCCAAATAGTCGTCGTGGCCTTGAAAAAACTTTTCGTCGGTCAGCACCGATAGGCACGCCGCGCCGCCTTTTTCGTAGACCCGCGCAGCCTGTACCGGGTCGAAATCAGCCCGAATGATGCCAGCCGAGGGTGAGGCTTTCTTAACTTCGGCAATGAGCGCCACGCGGCCTATTTTGGGTGTTTGCAGAGCGGCCAGAAAGTCGCGGGGTGGGGGAGCATCTTTCGCCCCCGCCTGCACTTCGGCATCTGGCAGAGCGGCCCGGCGCACGGTGACCTCGTCCTGCTTGTGAATCAGAATCCTATCCAAAATCGTCGGCTCAGGCATTCGTGAACTCCTTCAGCGTTTCCAGTGTCGCCAGTGCCGCGCCGCTGTCAATGAGGGCCGCCGCCCGCTCCATACCTGCTTCTATCGTCTCTTCGACGCCTGCGATATACAGCACGCCCGCCGCGTTCAGCATCACAATATCCCGGTGCGGCCCCCGGTCCCGGCCTTTGAGAATATGCAGCAGAATATCCGCGTTCTCCGCCGCGCTCTCGCCGCCAGCCAGATGCTCAATAGTCGCCCGCGCAATCCCTAAATCCCATTCCGGGTCCAGTGTGTACGACTTCACTTCGCCGTCTTTGAGTTCACTCACCATCGTTTCGCCGAGTGTCGACAGCTCATCCAGCCCATCTACCCCATGTACCAAGAGTGCCCGCTGACTGCCCAGGTTCTTCAGCACATGGGCCAGCGTTTCGCAAATTTTGCCGTCATAGACCCCGATGAGCTGCACCGGGGCATGGGCGGGGTTCGTCAGCGGCCCCAATAAATTGAAAATGGTCCGAATACCGATCTCCTTGCGCGGCCCGGCGGCATACTTGAACGACGGGTGCATCGACGGCGCGAATAGAAACCCGATGCCGACCTCATCGATACACTGCCCCAGCCGCTCCGGCGGCAGGTCCAGCGTGACCCCCAGAGCCTCCAAAACGTCTGCGCTGCCGCATTTGCTCGTCGCCGCCCGGTTGCCGTGCTTGGCGACCGCCAGCCGCCCGTCAGCGGCCACCACCAGCGCCGCCGCTGTGGAGACATTGAACGTCTTCAGCGAGTCCCCGCCCGTGCCGCAGGTATCCACCACCACCTTGTCCGTCTGAACCGTGATGGGCACGGCAAACTCGCGCATGACGCGTGCAAATCCGGTGATTTCCTCCACCGTCTCCCCCTTCATCCGCAGGGCCACGGCCAGCGCGGCGATCTGCGCGTCCGTCGCCTGCCCCTCCATAATCTGCCGCATGACCGCCGACGCCTCCGCCTCGGTCAAATGGTTTCCCTCAATCAGATGCTGTATTGCTTTTTTCATAGTCCCATTCTTCAATCGGGTCGAAGTTAGTCACTTCAACAGACTTAGCGCGGAGTGTTACAGTTGTCCCATCTCCGGCTGGCTCTATCGTTGTCGTGATGCCTTCGTCTGTTTTTGTGAAATGCATCTGCTTAACCGAGTTTTGCCCTAACGCACGAACGCCCGATAAGTTAAATTCCTGCACCTCATGCCAGACGAGGCTAATGCTTGGGCTGTAAGCTATGCCTGTTGTTTTGCTCGTGTTATAGAGCCGAAAGTCAATGCTGACAGTCGGCCCATCCATGTCTAGGTATATGAGGAGATAGTCGGCATTATGGAATGTCGGCCAACCGCCAAAATGCATGATTACCTGCGCTGTGCCTTTAATAAAATTCATAATCGCGCTCAACGCGGCAGATGCGGGTTTTGTAGGCGCTGTACCAGATCGTGCGGCCCGCTTCCTGAGCCGCCAGGTGTTCGGTGTTTTGCTTCCAGGCAGCGATGGCTTCCAGACTGGCCCAGTAGGAGACCGTGATACCAAGGCCGTCGCGGGCGGATTCGACGCCAAGATAGCCGGGCTGAACGGCCGCAAGTGCCAGCATTCGCGCCGTCGTTTCCGCGTAGCCATCGCCGACTTCGGTACGCTCCGACGTGAAAATGACGGCGTAGTAGGGCGGGGCGGGCGTTGCGGCCAGTTGGCTCATGCAGTGTCCCCACTGCTGATAATTAAGCCTCGAATGAGTTCAGCCCGCTCGGTTTCGCCCTGCGCGTCCAATGCCTCGGCGTCTAACCGGAGCTGACCGGCCAGCGGTGGGGCGATGCCGGAGGCGATGTCTGCCGCCAGCGTTGCCAGCGTGGTCGCGTTGACGGATGTTTCCAGCGGCGGCTTGCTCGGCATAGATTGGTAGAAAAACGAGGCTAAAGGCTCGGTGAGGGCTTCCACAGTGCCATCGTCGTGCTGAATAGACAGCGTCAGGGCGCGGGCATCCAGGACAACCGGATGTACTTCAGGCTGACTGAACCGCCACCGATACGCATTCAGGAAGCGGCGCAAAATCTCCTGCCCGGTCGCCCGCACCCGCGCCCGCAGAACCTCGGTGTCCTCGTCAAACTCTAAGGTTTGCTCCATCACCAGGCGTAGGGTTTTGCCGGTCCACCAGGCCCATTCGCCAAAGATGCCCTGCCCGTCTGTGCCTTCGCTGAGGGACGGCGGGAAAAATAGCGTGGCGGAAAGGCCGTCCAGCGTGCAGACCAGCGGCTCCACATCCGGCCCCCGTGCACAGAAGTCCAGCGTAAAGGGCAGGTCAATCAGGGCATCGGCAATCAGTTTCAAGTGGGTTTGCTTTCTAAAACGGTCACAGCATCCATTTGTGCTTCTAGCTCTTCAATCGTGGGAAGCGACCCGCGCAGCGTCTCCGGCAGGGCTTCTTCCAGCCGAAACTCGGCAATGCCCATCGGCTTGCCCATGTCCCGCAGGGCATATTCGGCGACTGTGGCGTCTTTGGACTTGCACAGCAGCAGCCCAATCGTCGGCGCGTCGCCTTCGGTTCGCAGCAGGTCATCAGCGGCGCTCAAATAAAAATTGAGCTGCCCGGCATCTGCCGGGGTGAACTTGCCCATCTTCAAATCAATCACGACGTAACAATGCAGCCGCGTGTGATAAAACAGCAAGTCCAGAAAGAAGTCACTGTTCCCGACTTGCAGGTGATACTGACTGCCCACAAAGGCAAACCCAGCTCCCATCTCCAGCAAAAACTGACGCAGGTGTTCCAGCAGGCCGCGCTCCAAATCGCGCTCATGCGCCTCTGTGCCCAGCGTCAAAAAATCAAAGCTGTACGGGTCCTTCAAAATCTGCTGGGCAAGATCGGACTGCGGCGCGGGCAGGGTGCGCTCAAAGTTAGTCGGCGCTTTCCCTTGACGCTCAAATAACCGGCTCTCGATTTGCAACACCAGCACATTGCGGCTCCAGCCGTGTTCCAGCGTTTTGTGGATGTACCACTCGCGCTGTTTCGGGGACGCGACCTTCTCCAAAATAGCGATGTTGTGATACCAGGTTAATTGTGCAAGCGGTGCTTGCACAAATGCCTCGTTCGGCCATGCCTGCGCGAAGGCCCGCATATACTTGAGGTTGCGCGGTGAAAAGCCTTTCATTTCTGGGAATGCCGAACGCAGGTCTGAGGAAAGCCGGTCAATCGTTCTGGCTCCCCAGCCTTCGGCCCCCTGACGAGACAAGATTTCGCGGCCTATCTGCCAGTAAAGCAGAACCATCTCCCGGTTGACGGCCAGCCCGGCTCGCACCTGTGCCGCCCGAATGCGTTTCTTCAGGTCAGTGAGCAGGGCGGGATAATCCTCCGGCAGCAGTCTGTTGTTTAGAAGCTCACTCATAGCACGGGCAGCTTCGGGGCGATGGCTTCGTTGAAAACGTGCGCTGTGCCGTCGTCTTTGACGGTCACAATGTTTTCCAGACGGATGCCGAACTTGTCCGGTAGATATATTCCCGGCTCGACCGAAAAGCAGTTGCCGGGAACCAGCTTGGCGTAGTTGCCCGCGATCATATAGGGCGGCTCGTGGTCGTCCAGCCCGATACTGTGGCCGGTACGGTGGATGAAAAACTCGCCGTACCCGGCGTCGGTAATCACCTTGCGGGCGGCGGCGTCCACGTCATGCCCGGTCGCGCCGGGCTGCACGGCGGCCACGCCGGCACTGTACGCACGGTACACGACATCGTAGACGCGCCGCGCTTCGTCAGAGGCTTCCCCGACTGCCGCCATGCGCGTGATGTCGCCGTGGTAGCCGTCTACTTTCGCGCCAAAGTCCATGACCACCACATCGCCGCGCCTCAGCTTGGTGCGGCCTGTGGCGTGGTGCGGCGACGCTCCGTTTGGTCCCGCGCCGATAATGGGCGGGAACGAGTCTTCGTGCCCGACCAATGCGATAGCCTGCCCAATCGCCAAGCTGACCTCGCTTTCGGTGGCCCCTTCCCGGCAGGCGGCAAACGCCACAGGTATGAGCGCGTCCGTGGCGTCGGCGGCCCGCTGAAGCGTCGCCAGTTCCAGCGTGTCCTTGACCGAGCGCAGGAGGGCAAGCGCAAGACTCGCAGGCCGGAACAGCGCTGTCGGCAGCAGTTCTTGCAGCTTCAAAACGAACCGGGCGGGCATCTCATCATCGACGCCCACAATCCCGATGCCCAGCATCAGGTCCTTTGCCAGCGGCCCGGTGACGCCCTCCCAGCCGTCCGCATCGTCCCAGGGGCGGATGTCGGTGATGCCTGCCGCGTTCTCTCGCGCCTGCCCGGCATTCAGCGTGGGCACAATCAGGACACAGGGCTTGTCATTAGGGACGACCAGTGCCAGAAAGCGTGAGCCGGGTTCCGAAAACCCCGACATATAGCGCATCGCCGCGCCGGGCGTGAGTATCAGCGTGTCCAGTCCCTGCTCCTGCATGGCTGTCCGCACCCGAATCAGTCGCTTTTCGTAGAGGTTCATAGGTTACTCACTGCCCTTCAGGAAGTTCTGAATCATCTCTTTGCCATGCTCGGTCAGCACCGCTTCGGGATGAAACTGCACCCCCTCCAGGGGCCAGGATTTGTGCTTCAGGCCCATAATCTCGCCGTCTTCCGTCTGCGCCGTGATTTCCAGGCAGTCCGGCAGCGTTTCCCGCTCCACAATCAGCGAATGATAGCGGGTCGCGGTCAGCGGCGACGGCAGGCCGCGAAAGACGCCCTGCCCGGTGTGGTAGACCGGCGACGTTTTGCCGTGCATCAGGCGCTCCGCCCGCAGCACCCGCCCGCCAAGCGCCTGCCCGATGGCCTGCTGCCCCAGGCAGACCCCGAAAATGGGCGTCTTCGGCCCAAACTCTCGGATGAGGTCCAGCGTGATGCCCGCATCATCCGGCGTTCCCGGTCCCGGCGAGATCACAATTTTCTCCGGGTTCAGTGCGGCTATGTCTGCCAGTGTCAGCGTGTCGTTGCGCCGCACTTCCAGATCCGCACCCATCTCGCCTAAGTATTGGACCAGATTATATGTAAACGAATCGTAGTTGTCAATGACTAGTATCATAGTTATTCTCTGTTTTCTAGGGCGTGTCAGCGTGGCCCAGAAGATGCTGTATCTCTTCTTGTGTTATCTTGCCGCCCAGCCACCGGCGAAGTTCCAGCTTTGCTGCTCTCTGTTCGTCGTGCGTAGCCAGTGGAAAAGAAAACTCAATGTTGACCGGTTCTGGATCATAGGAGTCCCGGTGACCTGACCTATTATCGTTGTATTCCCAGTGAAATCCAGTGAACGAATTGTATTCATAGGCCAGTATAAAAAGTTCTTGCAGGCTTGGACTTTTGTTGAATTGCCACTGCGAAATCCCGCCGTCCCTGCCAAGAAGTATGTCAGGTGCAGAGTAGTCAATATTCCAGTCGGAAGGACCATCAGGTCTGCCGACGCCCGAATGGCATATCCAGCGCGTGATCGTTTCAAGCTCCTCGCGTGAGCCATTGATAAACTCTAATGGTTCATCTTTGAGCGCTCTAGGATCAATGATCGGATTTTTGAGGGTCGCGTTGAACTTGTCAAATACAATACGCCCCAGGTAAGACATCAATTCAGTCGACTCATTCAGAACATTGAGCGGCCATTCCCAGAGTTCAGCCCAGGAAAATTCGGTTTGTCCCTTGCCGGGCCAAATGAACCCGGTTCCGTCCGTGCGAAAGTAAAGCCGCTCAAACCGCTCGCAGTCCGGTTCGGCGGTAACGGGAACCGCAATCACCCGCCCAAACTGCTTCGCCTGATACTGTTTCGCAAACCATGCCGCGTCGAGGGTATAAGCGTTGTGGTCGGCGCTATCGTACACAAAATAAGTCCAGCCAGCAACATTCCGGTCTATAAAACGAAATAAAAGAGTATTATTTCCATTGCACAGGACGAATTGTTTTCCGTCAATGCAGAGCAGAGAGGCTGCGTTCGAAAAATAAAACCCTTCCTCCGGGGGCCAGGCAGGCAGGGCATTTTTGTCTTGGCTCACTCTTATCTTCTGTTCACTCATGCCCAGCCTCCCGGCGCTCAACTTCATCCTCAATCGTCAAATTCCGCAGCCGTTCCCGTTGCTTAGCGGTCAGCCCGTTCATCCACAGACGCACCGGCATTTCCCGCAGGAACTCAGCAGGAGTGAGCAGGGCGTTCAGGTCTTCAATGAGGTGCTGCTCAACCAGAGAGCGGGTCGCCACTTCCTCGCCGTCCGAGTCACGGCGGTAAGCGGGGCCAAACACCCACTTTTCCGCCAGATACACGCCAAACGTTGTGTGCAGCAGGGCACGATGCCGCCAGTCACCCAGAAAAAGTTTGGAGCAATCCAGAAACTCATGCAGACGCAGGTAGTCGGTGGGCTGCCCGCCGAACTTAAGCGCCGAAGATTGGGCGTGCTTCAAAAGATCACTCATCACAGTGCCTCTTCTATCGCCGCACGCACGCCTGCCGTCATCAGTTCCAGCGGCAGGGAGGCCAGGTGCAGCTTGTTTTCTTCAATCACCTGTGCCGACGACAGCGGCAGGTGAATAAACCCGGCTTTGTAGGGTAGCTCCTGCGCCAACGCCGCGTGCAGGACCTGGTACAGAATGTGGTTGCAGGCATACGCCCCCGCATAGCCGTGCGCCCGCGCCGGAACCCCGGCATCCCGAATGGCCCGTGCCACGCGCTCGGTGTCAATGGTCGCCAGCAGCGCCCCCGCACCGCCTTCCACCACCGCCGACTGCGGCAAATCAGCAGGAACCGGCTCATCGGGGTTTACCTCCCCGGTAAAGCGCAGGTTGACCGCAAATCGTTCCACGTCCAGGCACGGCGTCCCCGCCGCCAGCCCCAGCGACAGCACCAGCGTTGGCTTGTGTTCGGCAATCGCCGCCATGAGCTGCGCGGCGTCCTCGCCCATGTGTACGGGCAGAGTCAGGCCAACAATCTGCGCCCCGCCGATCACTTCGCCGTGCAGCCGCTCGGCAATGAGATGGGACGGATTAGACTGGTTGCCACCGAAGGGCGCAAAGCCGGACAAAAGAACTTTGGTCATAACTTTTCCTGAACATACCGAGGCCGAGGGGTTGAAAACTCCTCGCTAGATGAGGCGTCCTGCGGACGAAAGAGAAGAGCCTCTGTTGGTCGGCATTCTCTTCGTCTTATTCTTTCACCCGCAGGGTGCCTCCCCTAGCGAGGGATTTTCAACCCCTCGCCCCCTTTTACTTGTGTGTGGCTTGCCGTTATTCCGCCATAGCCTCGTCGATTTCTTCCCATTCTTCGTCTACTGTTCCCCAGCGGTGATGCTGTTCCTGATTTTCGATATAGGCAATTACTGCCTGCAAAGAGGACCGCCCGAAGCTGAAAACGCCATAGCCTTCCTGCCAGCGAAAATAAGGCGTTCGCTGAAGCAGGTCGTTGGCAAACGTCGAAGAGGCTCCTTTGATTTGCTTCATAATCTGCGCGGGACAAACGGTCGTCGGCACTCGGAGTGCCAGATGGACATGGTCTGAGGTGCCGCCGATGGCAAGCACCTGACATCGCAGATGAGCTGCCTCCATTCGAAGGCAGGAGTATACCTGCGTTTGCAGCGCAGGCGTGAGCAGCGGCTGCCGCTCTTTCGTGGCCCAGATCAAGTGCAGATAGATTTCTGCTTTGCTTCGTCTCATGTGGCAACCTCCGTGTCTGTTATGTGATACTTTTCGCGTTAGTGCGAAGATGCGAGTGCGAAGATGCGAGGGGTTGAAAACCGCTCGCTAGATGAGGCGTCCTGCGGACGGAAGAAGTTCAGAGCCGATGGCGGCTGTCGCTTTTCTGTCCATATGTTCCTTCGTCCGCAGGACGCCTCTCCTAGCGAGCGGTTTTCAACCCCTCGCATCCCCTCGTCTTCCTCTACTCTAACCCCCCCTCCGCCCATTCCACGGCCCGCGTCAGGGCACGCATTTTGGCGAGAGTTTCGCGGTACTCGAACTCGGGGACGGAGTCGGCGACGACGCCGCCGGAGGCTTGGACGTAGATGGTGCTCCCCTTGACGACGGCGGTGCGGATGGTGAGCGCCAAATCCATGTGGCCGCTGAAGGAGAAGTAGCCGACGCCGCCCGCATACGCCCCGCGCCGGGTCGGCTCTAACTCTTCGATGATCTCCATCGTGCGGACTTTGGGAGCGCCGGTGGCCGTGCCGTGCGGGAACGAGGCGCGGAGGGCATCGAAGGCATCTAACCCGTCGCGGAGCGTGCCGGTGACTTCGGAGACGATGTGCATGACGTGTGAGTATTTTTCAATGATCATCAGCTCATCCACCGTCACCGTGCCGTATTTGGCGACGCGCCCGATGTCATTACGGGCAAGGTCCACCAGCATGATATGCTCGGCCCGCTCTTTTTCGTCGGCCAGCAGGTCGGCGGCGATGGCGTCGTCTTCGGCAGGGGTTGCGCCGCGTCCGTGCCGGGACCCGGCGATGGGGCGAATGGTGATTTCTCGGTTGTGTTCGCCGACTAAAATCTCGGGGGACGCGCCGATGAGCTTGGTGTCACCGAAATCTAAGTAGAACATATAGGGCGACGGGTTGATGGAGCGCAGGGCACGGTAGACATCAAAGGGGTCGGCGTTGAGGGTTTTGGACAGCCGCTGCCCGACCTGTGCCTGAAACGTGTCGCCTGCCGCGATGTATTCTTTGGCTTTGAGCACGGCGGCTTTGTAGTCGGCTTCGGTGCGGTTAGAGACGAAGGCCCCCCCCGCCCCCAATAATGGGGGAGCCGGACTCGGAGAAGAGGAAGCCTTGAGGCGGGCCAGCAAATCTTCGACTTTCAGCACTGCCGCGTCATAAGCCGCGCCGGGGTCCGCACCGGGGGCGATGCGGGCATTGCAGAGGGCCAGAACGTTGTGCTTGGCGTTGTCAAAAACTAAAAGCGCGTCAGTGAACAAAAAGAGGCAATCGTCCATTTGCAAGTCGTCCGCTGCCAGCGTCGGCAGCGTCTCGAAAAAGCGCACCGTGTCATAGGCAATCATGCCGACGGCCCCGCCCACAAACGGCGGCAGGGCGGGGGAGGGAACGTATTTGTAGCGGCCTAGCAGCTCTTTCAGGACGTGCAGCGGGTCGCGTGTGCCTGCGATTAACGCAATCGTTTCGGTCTGCCCGTTCTCGGTGACTGTGGCCGCGCTGCCCTTGCTCTGAAAGATTAAAAACGGGTCGGAGCCTAGAAACGAATACCGGGCTACACGCTCGCCGCCTTCCACGCTTTCTAACAGAAACGAGTTGGGCCGCCCGCCCGCCACTTTGCGATAGGCAGACACGGGGGTTTCCATGTCCGCCAGCACTTCGCGCCAGACGGGGATGACATTGCCGAGGGCGGCTTTTTCGATAAACTCTTCACGGGTCGGCGTAGTCGCGGGCATATCGGTTCTCTTTTCGGTTCTCTTTTCGATTCCCTTTCGGGACAAAGCAAAAGGGCCGGGGCAGTTTTTACAGAAAAAACGCCCCGGCCCTGTGTCAAATTATGTGTCAGCAGTCAGCGACACGGAGGGTCAGCGTTTTTCCAGATTGGAAGCCCGCCACCACCACGCCAAAGCTGTCATACCGTTCTGCATCGTAAGGTTAGTATACACGCAGGGCAAGAGAAGTGTCAACCCACCCGCCAAACTTTCCCCGTCCATTCCGGCTGCCAGCCGGGGCGGGAGGACGCAGGGCGTGCGGTGAACGTCTCGCCCGAGGGCAGGGCGACGGCACTGAGAAAGCCGCCAAAGCCGCAGCCGGTGTCCACGCCAATATACTGCTTGCGGTGCGCGAACATGACTTTAGGGAACGGTGTGTGCCCGCGCACGACGGTCTGTGTCCAGACGGGCTGCTCCTGCCCGGTCACTTTGCCCCAGCGAAACGCGGCCACGGACTGTGCAGAAAGGGGAAGGGACAGGTTGAAGCCCGCGTGCGTGAAAATGTAGTCGTCGGTGATATGCAGCGGCCGCGTCCACGGGAGCATCTGCGCGTAGAACTCGGCGTGCGCGTAGGGCAGGCTTTGCGGATTACCGGGCGTGAGTGCGTACCCGGCACGGGCGTAGGAGTCGAGAGTCGTTTGGCCGCCGAGTGCCAGAAAGCCCGCTTCCTCGCCGTCTTCCAGAAACAGGAGCATGGCCTCCTCGTGGTTGCCCTGTATAAACACTTTGCGGCAGCGGTCAAACGCGAGTATCTGCTCCACGCAGTCGTAAGAGTCGAGGCCGCGATTGATGGCATCGCCCAGAAAGACCACCAAATCCGTCGGCTGCACCGGCAGTTTTTGAAGCATCTGACGCAGGGCGTCCGCCTCGCCGTGAATGTCACCAATCGCGTAAATCATGAAACGTTAGCCGGTTCCAGGCGCGGGGCCAGTATTTGAATAACCCCGAGGGCGAACAAATACGCAAAGCCTGCGATGATAAAGAGCGGGACATAGTTGCCGTGGGTTTTCTGAAGCAGAACGCCGACCGCGACCGCCACAAACATCCCGCCCACCGCCCCGACCATGCCGCCGATGCCGATGACCGAGCCGACCGCCCGGCGCGGGAATGTGTCCGACACCAGCGTATAGAGATTCGCGGACCAGCCCTGATGTGCCGCCGCCGCCAGACCAATGAGGAACACCGCGCCCCAGAGACTCGACACCGACGACACAAAGATAATCGGCGTCACCAGCAAGGCACACACCAGCATCGCCGTCTTGCGGGCCTGATTGACGCTCAAGCCGCGCTGTATCAGAAGCGACGACAGCCAGCCGCCGCCGACGCTGCCGAAATCGGCCAGCAGGTAAATCACAATCAGCGGCGGCCCGATTTTATTCAGTGTCAGCCCATGCTCTTTGTTCAAGTATTTGGGCAGCCAGGACAGATAAAACCACCACACCGGGTCGGTCAGAAACTTGCCCAGCGCAAACGCCCAGGTCTGCCGTTTTCCCAGCAGGCTCACCCAGGGAAGGGACGATTCTCGCGGAGGCGCGGCTCCGATATACGCCCGCTCGGCGGCGGACAGACGCGGGTGCTCCTCGGGGCTATGGTAGAGTGTGAGCCAGAAAAAGAGCCAGATCAGCCCCAGTGCCCCGGTCGCAATAAAGGCCCATCGCCAGCCGTAATTGATGGCGATCCACGGAACCAGCAGCGGACCTACCACCGCGCCGACATTACTGCCGGCATTGAAAATGCCCGTCGCCAGCGCCCGCTCCTGCTTCGGAAACCAGAGCGCCACGGTTTTGACTGCCGCCGGAAAGTTGCCGGACTCGCCGAGGCCTAGCGCGAACCGCGCTACGCCAAAACCCACCGCCGAGCGTGCCAGGGCGTGCCCCATCGATGCCAGGCTCCAGAAGACAATCGCGCCCGTCAGCCCGCGCTTCGTGCCGACCCGGTCCATGATGCCGCCGAAGGTAATCAGCCCAATCGCATAGGCCGCCTGAAACGCCGCCACGATGTTGCCGTAGGCTTCCTCGCCAAAGTGCAGAGACTTCTGCAAATCCGGGGCGAGAATGCCCAGCACCGTCCGGTCAATGTAGTTGATGGTCGTGGCAAAAAACAGCAGGGCGCAGATGGTCCACCGGATGCGGCCTATGCGTCCACGGGCGGCTTCCGAAGGGGCAGCGAGGTCAAGGGAAGGTTTATCGGATAACATGGCATCTCACTTCCTGAAAAACGATACAGGCGATTATACCACGTCTTTGCTTAGAGGGAAAGGCGGACAGCCTCAGCCATCACATCGAGCGACGGCCACTCGTCGCCCGCGCTGTCAAAAATCAAAATATGCGGCCCGGCAAACCCGGCGTCGCGGCAGAGAGTCAGGCAGCGGGCAAAGTCTTCCCGGTCCATCTTGCCCGGCGCGGCGAAGTGCGCTTTCGCGTGGGTGCATTCGGCGCAGGGGGCAATTTGGACCATGTCCGCATACTTGCGCGGCGCGTCCCAGTTGGCAAAATCCAGCTTCAGCCCGATCTGCCCCGGCAGCGCTTCCAGCAGCGCCAATACTTCGGCAGGGTGCTCCAAGAGGGGATGCCAGTTTTCCACAACCACGCGGATGCCGAATAGCTCGGCACGGCGCACCACTTCGGTCAGGCCTTCAATGCTCAGTGCCAGCGCCTCTGCGCTCGGCGCGGCGTCTCCGGCGATGACGCGCACCCGCCCCGCCCCGCAGGCGACGGCGATTTCCAGCCAGTGCGTGATCAGTGTTTGTGTCCGCGACCGCTCGGCTGGGTCCGGGTGCGTCAAATCGCCTTCGTCAATCAGCAGGGTATAAAACTCGACGCCCGCGCTTTCGAGCGCGGCCCGAAATTGATGGAGATAGGCTTGGCTCGTCTCGGGAAAGTGAAAATGGCACACTTCCAGCTTGCTCAGGCCATGCGCGGCGACCTGTGCGGGAATATCTAAAAGAGGCGTGCCTGCGGTGAGTGATTTGTGCAGGCTCCAGGTGGAAACGCCGAGGCGAGGGTGCAGAGGGGACACGGGCTACTCCAAAAGGCTTGGTTTTGAGGCCTTTCGTTCGAGGGGCTGAACCCCCTCGCTGGAGGGCGAAGCGCCTTGAACCCGCCTGCGCGGGTACGGAGCAGAATAGAAAAAGAACTTGCCCTTCGTGCCTCGTCCTATCTCAATCTTCACCCGCGCAGGCGGGTTTTAGGCGTCTGCGCCCCCCAGCGAGGGGGTTCAGCCCCTCGAACGAAGGCTGGGCAGCAGGGCCATTCCAAAAGACAGCCCCGGCACGATGAGTGCCGGGGCCGCGTGTCGCTACTTGCTCTGGGCGTACTCGCGCACCGAGGCGAGCTGGCCTTCGGAACCCAGGTACTTGGAGCGGCTGACGATGAACTTGGCGTACTCGGCGATGAACACCTTGCCGGGGGAGCGCAGGTCGAAGTCCTCGGGCTTGTCCTGGAAGAACTCGCGGTGAACGCGGGTCCACACGAGGCGACCGTCGGTGTCGATGTTGACTTTGCAGACGCCGAGCTTGGCGGCGGGCAGGTACTGCTCGGGGTCGACGCCCTTCGCGCCTTCTTTGAGCTTGCCCCCGGCGGCATTGATGCGGGCGACTTCATCCTGCGGCACGGACGAAGAGCCGTGCATAACGAGCGGGAAGTGAGGCAGCTCGGCCTGAATGGCTTTAATCCGGTCGAAGTGCAGGCCCTGGCCGCCGGAGAACTTGTACGCGCCGTGGGAAGTACCAATCGCGCAGGCGAGGCTGTCGCAGCCGGTCTGTGCCACGAAGTCTTTGGCCTCTTCGGGGTCGGTCAAGAGGGCATTTTTCTCATCAACGGCGATGTCTTCTTCCACGCCGCCGAGCATACCGAGTTCGGCTTCCACGCTGATATTTTTGGCATGGGCGGCGGCGACGACACGCTTGGTAATCGCCACATTCTCGGCGAACTCGTCATGCGAGGCGTCGATCATCACGGACGAATAAAAGCCACTGTCGATACACTCGTAGCAGGTCTTTTCGTCGCCGTGGTCGAGATGCACGGCAAAGACGGCATCGGGGAACATCTCGTCGCAGGCGCGGATGATCGCTTCCAGGATGCGCTTGTCGGTGTAGGAGCGAGCGCCTTTGGAAATCTGGATGATAAACGGAGCCTGCGAATCCATGCTGCCTCGAAAGAGTCCGATGGCCTGCTCGGCGTTGTTGATGTTGTACGCGCCGACGGCGTATTTGCCGTAAGCATGTTCAAACAGTGTCTTGGTGGTCACGATCATTGGGAAGTGGCTCCTTCAAAAATATCTTGATAAAATCGGGCTGATTATACCCCGGCGCGGCAGGAAAACGCAAAGGCCGTGCCGAACTTAGTCACTGCAAGGCAGTGCCGCCTCTCTTTTTCTTTCGTTCTTTAGGAGTGCCCTGTCTTTTGCCACGTCAATTTTCACCTCTCGTTCCGTTTTTTGTGATCCTACTGCTGACAGTAACTGCCTCTGCCGGGGCGCAGGACCCCGCCGCGCCGCGCTATGCCACGGATGCCGCCGCACGGGCGGCGGAGCATGGGCCGCTGCTGCTGAAGCTCCAATCTCTACTCGGGCTTGCCGTGTTCACTCTGATTGCGTTCGCCATTGGAAAAGCGCAGAACCGGGGCAGCAAGGTCAACTGGCATACCGTGGGGTGGGGCATCGCCATACAGTTCGTGTTCGCGTTTCTGGTGCTGGACACCGGGCCGGGCGCGGCCTCGTTCCGGCTCGCCAACGACGGCGTGGAGGCGCTTCTGGGCTACGCCAAAGAAGGCGCGTCGTTTGTGTTCGGCAACCTGTCGCTCGGCAACAATGTCCCTGTCGGCGCTCCGGCTGGACCGCCGCTAATGGGGCCAATTCTGAACCCGACGGGCTACGCCAATGTCGGCTCGTACTTTGCGTTCAATGTTCTGCCGACGATTATCTTCTTTTCCGCGCTCTCTACGCTCTTGTATCACCTGCGCGTCCTGCCGCTGGTGGTGCAGGGGCTGGCGTGGGGGATGCAGAAGACCATGAAAACGTCGGGCGCGGAGACGCTCTCGGCGACGGCGAACATCTTTCTGGGGCAGACCGAAGCGCCGCTTTTAGTGCGGCCTTTTATTGCGAAAGCCACGCGCTCGGAGCTGATGGCGATTATGGTGGGCGGCTTCGCCAACATCGCGTCGGGGGTTCTGGCGGCTTATGTCGGGATGTTATCGGGCTTCTTCCCGGACATTGCCGGGCACCTGCTGGCGGCGTCGCTGATTTCCGCCCCGGCGGGTCTGGTGGTCGCCAAGCTGATTTTGCCTGAGTCTGAGCTGGCCGAAACGGCGGGGCTAGTCAAAGTGCAGGTGGCACACGGCGACGCCAACGCTGTCGATGCCAGTGCACGCGGGGCGTTAGAGGGTCTGCATCTGGCGCTGAATGTCGGCGCGGTGCTGATTGTCTTTATCGGCCTGATTGCCCTTTTGAATGCTTTAGTCGGCTGGGTAGGCCATTTTTTCGGCCTGCCGTCGCTGTCGTTCCAGCAGATTTTGGGCTGGATTTCCACACCCTTTGCCTGGCTGATGGGCATTTCCTGGCATGACGCCGTGCGGGTTGGGCCGCTGATTGGCATTAAAACGGCCATCAATGAGTTCGTGGCTTACTTGCAGCTTTCGCAGAGTTTAGGCCAGAACCAGACATTTATTACCCCCCGCGCCGCGATTATGACGACTTATGCGCTGTGCGGCTTTGCCAACTTTTCCAGCGTCGCCATTCAGATTGGCGGCATCAGCGGCATGGCCCCCGAGCGCCGGGGCGACCTGTCCCGCCTGGGCCTGACCGCCATGTGGGGCGGCGCGATTGCCTCCCTGATGACTGCCTGCGTTGTCGGCGTTTTGCTGTGAGCTTTTATTTGGCCCGAACTTTCGCCTTCCCCGTGCTATAATAGACCGAACCCACCTTTGGAGAGTACCTTTTGCTTAAACGCCGACTACTTGCGGGATTAACCGCTGCTTCGTTTGCTGCCTTTGCTCTGACCGGCTGCGGGAAAACCGGCGGGAGTGGGGATAACACGTCTCAGCCGCTCAAAGTCGGCATTATTCCGTTTGAAAGCGCGGACACAATCACGACCGCTTTTAAGCCGTTCGCTACCTATGTCGGCAAAAACTCCGGGCGACCCTCCGGCACCGTGTTTGTGACGCCGTCCTATGCGGGCGTGCTGCAAGCCTTGCAGGCCGATCAAATTGACTGCGCCTACTTGAACCCGCTGTCGTATGTGCTGGCGACGCAGCAATTTCAGAACACCCCCGAAAAGCTAATTCCGCTGGCGATGCCCTATTTCCACAACAGCCTGACCTACAAGGGAATTATTTTTGTGCGGGCGGATTCGCCTATCAAAACGCTGGCGGATTTAAGGGGCAAAAGCTTCGCGTTCGGTGACCGGACCTCCACATCCAGCTTTCTGTACCCGGCGGG
This sequence comes from Capsulimonadaceae bacterium, assembly GCA_965277455.1. Taxonomy (GTDB): domain Bacteria; phylum Armatimonadota; class Armatimonadia; order Armatimonadales; family Capsulimonadaceae; genus JANXMY01. Next base: position 795,182 of record OZ255823.1, read on the forward strand.
CCTGCTGAAAAAGTCCGGGATTGACCCAAATAAAGATTTGAAGCCCGTCAACATCAGTGGCACGGCAGGCGTTCTGGCCGTTCTCAACAAACAGGTCGATGCGGGTGCCATTTATGAAACAGGCATCCAGCAGGCATTTACGGACTCTGTTACCAAAAAAGTGGATATGTCCAAAGTGGATCAGTTTCGGATCATCGCTACAACCGCGCCTATTCCCAATGGAATGATTGTGGTGCGGGGCAATCTGGACCCGGCGACGCTGACGAAGCTCAAAGCCGCGCTGGTCAGCATCAACACGACCCCGGACGGGCAGGCGGCTTTGGCCGCGATCCCCTGGAATAAAATCGTCCCCGCCGACGACAAAATCTTCGACCCCGTCCGCGATAACGCCAAATTGTTCGGTCTGAATATCCAATCCCTCGATGAGAAGAAGAAGTAGCCGCTATGCCCAGTGTCATCGCCATAGACAATTTGACGCATTCCTATAAAGCGGGAGTGCCGGTGCTGAGGGGCGTGGATTTGCACGTTGAGGCCGGGGAAATCGTCGGCCTGATCGGGCTGTCGGGGGCGGGCAAATCCACCCTGCTGCGCTGCATCAACGGTCTGGTCCGGCAGACCGGCGGGACGTGCCGGGTCCTCGGGGAGAACGTGGAGGCGCTGCCGGAGGAGCAGAAGCGGCGGTTGCGGCGGCGGATTGGCATGATCTTTCAAGAGTTCAATCTGATGGACCGGCTGACGGCCCAGAAGAATGTGCTGATCGGGCGCCTCGGCTACACGCCGACGCTGCCTTCGTGCCTGCATCTCTTCGCGCCGTCGGATGTGCGTCTAGCCCGCGAGGCGCTTCAGCAGGTGGGGCTTTTAGGCATGGAAGAGCGGCGCGTTCGGGATATGTCCGGCGGGCAGAAACAGCGCGTCGCCATTGCCCGGACGATGGCGCAGGGCGCGGAAATTATTCTGGCCGATGAGGCCACGGCCAATCTGGATGTTCTCACCAAAGACGATATCATGGCGCTCCTGCAAGACCTGGCGCAGAGCCGCAACGCGACCATGATTTTATCCATGCACGATCTTCCCCTTGCCAAGCGCTACTGCACCCGCATTGTGGGACTCAAACAGGGCCGCATCACGTTTGACGCCGCCCCGGATGCCCTGAGCGACGATGCAATTTCCGATGTTTTGGAGCGCCGCTCGCACTAATTTTTGCATCACACTAATTTTTGCATCAACTGCCTATGTCTACACATAATAATAGTCCTGTTTTAGAGCCGAAGCAGCCACTGATAGATCTCCGGGCACGTCCCGGAGACCAATTAGCCGTTGTTTTGCGCGTCCTGCTCACGCTTGGTGCGATTGCGCTGATTGTCTGGTCGTTCATCGGCCTGCAATTCGACTTCACGCATTTCCAGACGGGAGTTGGCGCGGGAAAAGCCTATGTCGGGCGAATGTTCCCCCATAAGCAGGCCGATTGGCACTATGACCTCAGGATTCTAAAAGACCTTTGGTCGCCGTTTTTGACCACTGTGCAGATGGCGGTGGTTGGCACGGTGCTGGGCGGTCTGCTGGCATTTCCGATGTCGTTCCTGGCAGCGCGGACTGGCAGCATCCCGCGCCCGGTCAGCGCTCTGATTAAAACGTATTTGAACGTCTCCCGCGCCATCCCCACGATTGTGTATGCGCTGATTGTGGTTTCGGCGATTGGCCTCGGCCCGTCCGCCGGGGCGCTGGCGATCTCGTTCGTCACGTTTGTGTCGCTCTCCAAGCTCTGGGCGGAGGCGCTGGAGTCGGTGTCCGCCGGGCCGATTGAGGCGGTCCGTGCCGCTGGCGGCAACGCCGCGCAGGTGTTTGTGTTTGGAATGCTGCCGCAGGTATTCCCGTCGTATGTGTCTACCATCCTGTATTCGCTGGAATTCAATTTAAAAGACTCGTTTATCGTCGGCATCGTCGGCGCAGGCGGACTGGGCTATGAGCTTTTTATCGACATCAATCAGTTCAAGCTATTAGATGCGGGCGTCGTCATTGCGCTGCTGATTATTCTGGTCAATTTGGTTGACTACCTTTCGTACCGCGTGCGCCTTGTGTTCACTTAGAATTTTATTAGAATTTTATTATTTATGGAACGCTCCAAAATACTGCTGGCTGTGCTGTTTGTGATCGCCTCCCTGGGAGCGCTCCTCTGGAGTGTCCACGAATCCACGGTCTCTGATTTAGACCGGGGCATCATAAATGCCGCCGACAAGGCGCACCCGGCCTCAAACTTCACGCTGCCGGAAGTCGGCACCGGGCAGACGGTGACGCTGGCCTCGGAGACAAAGCACGGCCCGGTAGTCCTGGACTTCTGGGCGACCTGGTGCGGCCCCTGCCACAATGAGCTGCCGCATTTGGTCGCTGTTTCCGACAAATATAAGGGCCGTGTACAGTTTTTCGGCGTTAACCCGAGCGACCCCGCCTCCGCGATTAGCGCCTACCAAAAACAAAACGGGATGACCTACCCGACGCTGCTGGATGCACATCACACTGCCGCGTTTGCCTACGGTGCGGATGAGTTTCCCCTGGTAGTGGTGGTTGACAAAAACAACCGTCTCCGCTTCGCTGAAGACGGCTACGATCCAAGCGAGGATTTAGAAAAGAAGCTGTCTCAGGTGCTGGACACGCTGCTGAAAGAATAGCGTTCCGTTTGCCTTAGCCCTGAGCCGGGTAAAGTACCTCAACAACGGAGGATACTTTTTATGTCTCAGGACAACACCACAAAACACGCATACGAACACACGGCCAAGATGGAAAAAGAGGCCCGCGCTGAAGCCGTCGGGGAAGACGCCCTGAACGAAGCCGCCCTGAAGGCCGACAACCACACGGGCCAAAACGGAATGCTTCCCGTCGGCGGCGGCACGGTGACTGCCGACACCATCAAAGAGAGCTATGATCTGCTTCCCGAGTGGCACAAAGATGAGCTGCGACGGCTCCCGGTCGTCGAGCGCGGCACGCGGCTGACGATGGGAGATGTCTTCTGCGACCTGCGCTTCGTCGAGCGCGGCGAGCTGGTGGCCCACGGCGAGGAAGAAATTCACGAGGAGCTTCTGGTCCCCAAGAAGGGCACGGATTACGAAATCTGGAACAAGCTCCTCGGCAAGCCAAGTCTGGCAGGCTAAACGCGAAAACCGCCCCGCTCATTCGAGCGGGGCGGTTTTGTCGTCTGAAATAGCGTAGTTTGCCGCCATCTGCTTGGCGGCTGCGGCGACGGCGACACGCAGGGGCAGGGGTTCCAGGACCTTGGCCTGTGCGCCGAACGACAGCACCCAGTAGAGCATTTCCTCGTAGCCATGCACCGTCACCCGGAACAGAAGGCTGCCGTCGGGATGCTTTTCCATCTGCTGCGAGGGATGCCAGTTTGCCCCGCCGACCCATCCGGCGATTTCTTTGTCAAAGCAAATCACCACCTCAGTCGGCTCCCCGCCTGCCTGTAACTGCCAGCCTTTTGCCAGCCATTCCGACAGGTCAAAGTCAGCCGGGTAGGCGAACCGGGCATCTTCGCGGACACGCATCCACTTGATGCGGTCCAGTCCAAACGTCCGAATGCCCCCCCGCAGATGGCAGAAGCCGACCAGGTACCACGCGCCCATTTTGTAGGTCAGCCCATACGGGTCCACCTGCCGCTTGGTCGGCTCAGGCCGTGTGCGCGACAGGTACGTGATGTCCACTGGATGATGCGCGATAATCGCCCCGTGCAGGCTCTCGTAGACATCAGCGGAAAAGTCCCGCACGACTGGCAGGGCCACCGAGACACGTTCCCCGGCCTTTTTCAGCTCCGAGGCTGTGCGCCGGGGCAGGACGCGGTCGATCTTCTTCAGGGCCGACGACAGCGCCCCCCGGTACCCCGACCCGGCGTGTTCGGCGAACGCGCTTCCTGCCAGGCGCAGGGCCAGCGCCTCGGGGGGCGTAAACGAAGTCGGCAGGAACTTCATCTCGGCCAGCCCGAACTTGCCGTCCTTGCGCTTGACCTGCCCCCATTGACGAAGCACGGCAATGTCGCGCTCAATCGTGGCCCGCGAGACCTCAAATTTCGCTTCCAGCCCTGTTGCGTCCCAGGTGTACGGCTCGCTATCAATGAGCTGCAAAATCTGGATTAGTCTTGAAAATTGTTCTTCCAGTGTCATAAGCGTACCCTGTTGGTGGACTGAAACGAGGGGTTAAAACCCCTTGCTATGAGGCGCAGACGCCGGGAAGCCAACGGACGAAACACGACGGCTTCTCTACTCTTTTATGGCCGCCCGGCGCAAAGCGCCTTCCAGCGAGGGGTTTTAACCCCTCGTCCTAATCCGTTCCTTTTTACGCCTAAACCTCAGAAAGCAGCAGGGCTTCGCCGCTGAGCGAAATCGTGTAGCGGATTTTGACCACTTCGCCATGTGGGTCCCAGTCGGTCATGCGGTCGTTGGTCACGAGCGGAGCGCTCAGGTGCTTGCTTTGGCGCAGCAGCGGGTCATCCGCCACGGTTCCGGCGTCCACTAGAGACAGCTCGCCCCGCAGCTGCATTTGCCGCAGAGCGGGCGTATCATCAATGTGGTACGGCAAATTGGCGTCTGCCAGCATTACCACCGGGAAATAGCCGCGTGCCCAGAGCGTCCGCCGAATAGCCGTCAGGTGACGCAAACGCGGCTGCCCCTGCACCAGCGATTCTTGGTCAAACCACGCCACATTGCTGCCGTCCACTACCACCGGCCCACGCGGCGTCTGCCGCAGGGGAAGAAGCCGCGTCGGCTCTTCGGAAGATGCCTGTTCCAGAACCGCCCAGACCCGCGCCGTTTCCTCGGGCCGCAGCCGGGTGAGCGCAGCGCGGGCGGCGGTCACACGCGGCTCTTTTCCTGTGTCTACGGCATTCATAAGCTGCCGGGCCGTCACCGGCGGGTGGCTTGGCAGGGGGAGGGTGTCATCTGGCCCCAGCGCCCCTGGCGGGGGCATCAGGAGGTCCGCCAGCGTCGTTCGTTTTTGCAAATAGTCGGTCAGCCAGGCGTGCGCGTCCGGCGAAGCGCCGCGCAGGCGGGCCAGCATCAGTCGTGCCGCCGTGACGCCCGCCGTGTCCTGCGCCGACAGCAGGGGCAAAAACTGACGCACCTGAGGCTCCGCCGCGCCGGGCGTCACGGCCAGCCGGAACACGCGCCCCAGTGTCTCGGCGGCCCCCGCCGTGTCCATGCGTCCGGCCTGCACGCTCAGCAGATGGCGGGCATAACCCAGAGCCGCTTTGGGTTCGTTTTTACCCTCCAGCGCGGCGGCGGCAATATCGAGCGCTCCCGGCTCGGCGGCATCCGCTTTCAGTACGTCTTCAGCGAGTGACAGCGCAGCGTCGAACTTGGCGCGGGAGAGCAGGTGACGAACCGCCTCGCGCCACAGGTCTTCAGCGAGGGGCGGGGCAGGACTTGCGGACGCCCGAGCGGGTGCGGCGGGCGGTGGGGATTTGTCTTCGCCGAGTGCTTTGTGCAGGCGCACTTCGGTTTGTCTGGCGCGTTCAATCTGCCGTTCCAGACGGCTTATTCGCTCTGCCTGCTTTTTGGCCTGCTTGACGCCTTCGTCGCGCTCGGCTTCCAGCGCCGTCCGTGCCTTGTCTGCCTCGGCCCGTGCGGCTTCGGCCAATGCCAGCGCCTGCCGGGCATCGTCGCGCTCACGGCGGCGGGTGTCGCGCTCGGCCCGCAGAGACAGCGTAGGGTCTTTGGCAATGGTCTGGGCGGCAGTCGACATGGGCGGGGTAGGGGGCGCTTTCACAAATGCGGGAAGGGGGGAAGACTCGGACAGCGATTTCAGCTTTTCCGCCAGCTTTTCGTCTTTGGACGCCGCCTGCGCCAGACGGCTGCGGACCAGCGTATTCGCGTACCCGGAGGCATCGGCCCGAAATCCGATGAACGCTTTGAGCAGGGGCGCGGCAAGCTTCGGGTCTTTCAGCAGGGCCAGCACGGCGGCAGGTTTGGTCGCCGACAGCCAGGTCAGCACCTCGGAGACTTCGGGCAGCGCAGGGTCCGGCGTCGCGGTCTCCTCAGCCATAGCTAGAGGACTCCTGCCAAAGCAGCGGAAGGAGGCAGCACCGGCAGCGTCCGTACAGATGGGCGGCTCCGCCGGGCCTCGGTGACTAATTGCCCGCAGGCGGCGGCAATCTGCTTGCCGCGTTCCTTGCGCTGAGTTACCACCATCCCGGCGTCTTCCAGTATCCGGCGGAATAAGGCGATGCGCTCCGGCTCGGGCCGCCCGAAGCTCTCGGTGACGGTGGTGGGGTTGTAGGGAATGACGTTGATAGCGGCCCCCATGCCCTTCAAGAGCGCGGCTAACTCGCGGGCGTGCTCCGGCTCATCGTTGACGCCCCGGAGCAGCACATATTCAAACGTCAGCCGCCGCCCGGTGTGCTGGGCGTAGGCGCGGCAGGCGGGCAGGAGCCTTTCCAGCGGATAGGTTTTGTTGACAGGGACCAGCCGGGTTCGCAGCTCGTTGTTCGGGGCATGGAGCGAGACGGCCAGAGTAAGCTGCAAGTCTTCCGCCATCAGCTTTTCGATGTTCGGCACAATGCCGACCGTGGACAGCGTGATATGGCGCATTGCCAGGCCGCATTCGGCGTTTAAAATACGAATAGCTTTGAGCGTTGCGTCGTAGTTCAAAAGCGGCTCGCCCATGCCCATCAGCACAATATGGGTGATGCGCCGCTCTGACAGCGATTGCAGAAGCAAAAACTGGGCCACAATCTCGCCCGTCGTCAGGTTGCGGGTGAGGCCCTGGGTGCCGGTCGCACAGAATGTGCAGCCCATCGAGCAGCCTGCCTGGGAGGAGAGGCAGACCGAGACGCGCTTGGTGTCGGGCAGGAGAACGCACTCAATCGGATGCCCGCCGTCGGTCAGCCGGGCCAGCGCTTTCACGGTTCCGTCTTTCGAGTCTAGCTGCTGCTGAACCAGCGTCAGCGGCGGACCGGAATAAATCTCGCCGAGCGCTGCTCGCATGTCTTTGGGCAGGTCGGTCATGGCAGCAAAATCTGCGTGGAAGCCGCCGCCTTCGCCCGGCAGGGGACGGCGATAGAGCCATTCGGCAATCTGCGTCCCGCGATAGGCGGGCAGGGAAGCGTTCGCGGCGACATCGGTGCGTATCTCCTCTGTGGTCATCCCAAAGAGGCTCTTTGATAGTTTTGTTTGTTGTTGTAACACGCTGACAGTATACCCGGAAATGAGGGTGGGGGTCAACGCGGCCTGCCCTGCAAACCGGGCGGCAAACTGCCAATAATGACGGATATGAGACTGCCGCTTAACGAGGCCATGCGCGATGCCCCGCCCGCAAGTGAGAACGCCCGGCCACACCGGGCGTTCCGGCGCTACCCTGTCAGCCTGCCGGTGGTCGTTTGCCCGCTGCTGCCGTCAGGAGGGCGCGGGCGATGGATGCGCCGCTCCATGGTGCTGGTCACGGACATCAGCCTGTCGGGGCTGACATTTTACTCCTCGAATACCTACCTGCCCGGCTCGCGGCTGGAAGTGCAGATGATGCTGGGCGCACAAACCTACTTTGTGGAGGCTGTCGTCCGGCGCGGGCAGTTTGTCGCCCTGCCGGGGCGGCGTGCCTGGCAGTGCGCTGTGCAGCTTTTGCGCGGCGAGGAAGCCGCACAGTTTGTGCCGCGTCTGGCCCGCTACCTCTATGCACAGGGGGCGCGGGAATGACGGGAATGGCTCTCGTAAAATATCTGCTGGCTCTGGTCGTGCAGCCCGTCAGCGTGTCTGGCCTCGTTCTGGGTGTCACTTTGCTGACGGCGTTTGTGCTGATCTGCAAGTTCTGCCGCACACAGCGCCAGGCGGAGGCGACATTGCTGTCCGTGCAGGCAAAGCTGCGGGACAATGTTTGTGCGCTGGAGGAAAGCGAGTCGCAGTTCCGCTCGGTGATCAGCGCGATGCAGGAGGGCCTGCTGGTGCATGGCGCGGACGGCGTCATCTCGCTGTGCAACGAACGGGCACAGCAGATGCTGGGGCTGCCCGCTGAGGAGCTGGTGGGTGGCAATGCCCTGCGCGGCGGCTGGCCGCTGCTGCGCGAGGATGGCACAGAGTTTCCGCTTTCCGAGCTGCCCGCCCGTCAGAGCCTGGACACCGGCCTGCCAACCCCGTCGGTCGTGATGGGAGTGCAAAGACCGGATGGCATTCTGACCTGGATACAGACAAGCGCCGCGCCTCTCTTTCACCCCGGCGAAAACCGCCCGCACAGCGTGGTCCTGACATTTAGCGATGTGACGGAGCGCCGCCGGGTGCTGGAAACCGTGCGCGAAACCGAAGAAAAGTACCGGGGCATCTATGAAAACTCGACCGAGGGGATTTTTCAGACGGTCCGCGAAGGCCGGTTCGTGAGCGCCAACCCGGCATTCGCCCGGATTCTCGGCTATGGGTCTCCGGCGCAGATGATGGCCGAGATTACGGATATTGCCAGCCATCTTTACCACCGCCCGGAAGACCGCGACGCTCTGCTGAGTGCGCTGGAAGCCGTCGGAGCCGTCTGCGGCTTTGAGACCCCCCTGCGCCGCCGCGACGGCAGCGCGGTCTGGGTGTCGGTCAATATCCACCATGCCCGGAACACTCAGGGCGAGATCATTCTGGAAGGCAGCATACACGATATTACCGAGCGCCGCGCCGCCGAGCAGCGTTTGCTGGACTACAACGAAGTCCTGGAGTTTCAGAAGCGGGAGATGGAGAAAGCAAACGACGAGCTAGAGCGGGTCAATGCCCGGCTGGAAGCGCTGGCGACGCAGGACGGTCTGACAGGTCTGAAGAACCACCGGGCGTTTCAGGACCGGCTCGCTGACGAGGTCGCCCGCGCCCGCCGCTATGACACGCCATTGTCGCTGGTGATGCTGGATGTGGACCATTTCAAGCTTTACAATGACACGTTCGGCCATCCCGCCGGGGATCAAGTCCTGCTCAAAGTGGCGGAAAAACTGCGTGAGGCCGTCCGCGAAAGTGATTACGCGGCCCGGTATGGCGGCGAGGAGTTTGTCTTAATTCTCCCGCAGACGGACACCGACGGGGCGGTGCAGATCGCTGAGAGGTGCCGGGCGGCTCTGGAAGAAGCGGACTGGCAGCACCGCGCTGTGACGGCATCGCTTGGCGTCGCCTCTCTGCTCCCCTGTCACGGGGACGGGGTGAGCCTGCTGACCGATGCTGACCGGCTGCTTTATGAAGCAAAAACAAGGGGCCGCAACCAGGTTGCGGCCCCCGAAGATACAAATTCTTTGCTGTCTTACCGAAGGAGCCGTAAGGCCCCTCAATTTAAGGCCCCTCAATTTATTGATGGGGATACAAGGCTCCATGCCTTTCCAAAGGCATGATATTGACGCCTTGCGTTTTACACAAAGCATATGTTAATAGGGTCGTGCAGACACTGCTTAACATACCGTCTGTTCCCCTCAAGGGAACAAACACACAAGATGGAAGACATCCTGGAAACGTGCCGCGTTGTTTATAACTCGCTCGTTGCTGATCGCGTGTTCCAGTACGAAACGGCAAAAGTGTCTGTGAGCCGCTACGAACAGCAGAAGATGTTCCCGAGGTGGGGCAAAGACTTTCCCGAAGTCAAAGCCGTTCACAGCCAAGTTTTGCAAAACGTCGCCGTCCGCGTTGACCTGGCTTTCCGCGCTTTTTTTCAAAGAGTGAAAGGAGGCAAAACACCTGGGTTTCCACGACTGAAAGGAAAAGGCCAGTACGACAGCATCACCTACCCACAAAGCGGGTTCAAGTTCGGCGAGTCTTCCGTCTGGCTGTCTCTGCAAGGCAAACAAACACAAGTCAAGGCGAAGTTACACCGCCCGATTGTCGGCAACGTTAAGACCTGCACCGTTCGTCGCTCTGGACAAAAGTGGTTTGTCTGCTTTTCTGTAGAGCAGGAAGAGAACCCCCTGCCGCTTTGCACAGACGCTGTCGGCCTTGACGCTGGGCTGAACTCTTTTATGGCTCTTTCCAACAGTGAGTTCATTGACAACCCGCGCTTCTTTCGCCGTGATGAGAAGGCATTGGCAAAGGCAGGGCGCAAACAAGCCAAGACAAAGAAGCGAAGCCCTGAACGACGCAAAGCCAACAAGGTTCTCTCCCGTATCCATGAGCGCATTAGAAATCGCCGCCATGACTTTGTTCACCAAACAGCGCGGCGGCTGGTCAATCGCTTCGGAGTCATTGCTGTCGAGAAGCTGAACGTCAAAGGCATGGTGCAAAACCACTGCCTTGCCAAGTCTATTTCGGATGCTTCCTGGTCAATGTTCCGTTCTGTCCTCACGCATAAAACTGAGAGTGCCAATCGTGAGGTGATTGCCATCAATCCTGCGTACACAAGCCAAGACTGTTCGGTTTGCGGCTACCGCCCTGACGGAATGGAAGGCCGCACAAAAAAGAAACTGTCTGACCGCTGGCACAACTGCCCGATGTGTACGGCTTCTTTAGACCGCGACACAAACGCGGCTGTCAACATCTTGAACCTTGCACTCAACATCAATCGCTCTGAAATTACAGAGCGTCAGGTAATACCTGTAGAAGCCCTGCCATTTATAGCTGGGGAGTAATCACTCGCTGGAAGCGCTGTCTGTCTCCCGGCTGTAGTAGCCGAGTTCCACCAGCAAATCGCTGGGGTCCGTGTCCAGAAACTGCGAAACGGCCTGAATGAAATCCGCCGAAGGCGCGGCGACGGCAAGGTCAGTGGTGGTCTGTGTGGGTGTGGGCATGAGGTTCTCCAATGAGCCTGTGTGGGCGAAATCGGTTAGTTATACCCCGATTTCGCCCTTTTTGCATTCGCCGCTATTTCAAGCCGTCCACGACCGCCATCGCTTTCTTCTGGACGTCGTCAGGCAGGGGGGCATAGTACATCGCCGCCGCGTCTTTCTGTCCATCAGTCAGTGCCCACTTCAGAAAGTCCTTCAAAGCGGGATTGGCATCGGGGCGGACCAGCAGAAACGTGAACCCGGTGATGGGGTAGCCCTGCGGGTCGTCTGTGTTGGTGATCACTTTGCGGAAGTCGGGCGGCAGAGTAACACCCTGCGCCGCCGCCGTGGCCGACGCCACCGAGGGGGCAATAAAGTTGCCTTTGGCATTTTCTACATCGGCGTAGGCAATTTTGTTGGTCTCAGCATAGGCCAGCTCGATATAGCCGACGCTGCCGGCGTTCTGCGTGAGAAGCTGTGCCACCCCCGAATTGCCCTTGCCGGCCTGACCGTTCGGCCAGCTCACCGATTTGCCCGCGCCGACACTTTTTTGCCATTCCGGGCTGACCTGGCTGAGATAGGTCGTGAAAATGTTCGTGGTTCCTGAGCCATCGGCACGGTGCATGGCCTGAATGCCGGTGGCGGGCAGGGTGGCGGTGGGGTTCAGCTTGGTAATCGCCGGGTCATTCCACTTGGTAATCTTGCCCAGGAACATATTGGCGATCACCTCGCCGCTGAGGTGCAGGTGCGCGGGGACGCCGGGGACATTGTAGGCCACGCAGACCGCACCGGCAACCGTCGGGATATGCAGGACTTCCGGCGCCGCTTTCATCTCATCGTCATTCATGGGGGCGTCGGATGCGCCAAAGTCTACGGATTTGGCCGTGATGTTCTTGATGCCGCCACCGGAGCCGATGGGCTGATAATTGATGGCGACGCCCGTTTTCTTGTCGTATTCCTGGAACCACTTCTGATAGAGCGGCTGCGGGAACGTCGCCCCCGCGCCGTTCAGGCTGGTCGCTGCGGAGGACGACGATGTCCCGCCGCTGCCGCTTTGCTTGCCGCATCCCGTTCCCAGCAGCGCGACTGCCACAGCCAGTGCGATGCCCCCCATGCCAATATACTTCATGTTCTCTCCTTTGCTTCCATCGCAAAAATAGAACGCCAGTATACACGTCCCATGTTAAGAAAACATTAAGAAAACACCAAGAACTCAGGGTTACACATCGGCATCGGGCGTATCGCTCGGGGGCAGAACGCGCATTCCGCCGCCGACGCCTTCGACATGATAGGCTTTGCCTTCCCGCACCAGCAGATACAGCGCATGGACCGTCACGCCGTCTTTTCCAATCACGGTTGCGGGCAGGGTCATGTGGCTGCCGGTCAGGTCACACTGCGCGGGGCCGAACACCGCGCTTTTGGAATGGGCAAATTGCGGATAGGTCTGCATAATCAGTGCGGCGAACGCGGCGGGAGAAGCGAAATTGCGGCGCAGCCCAGCGCTTTGGAACGTAATGGCCGTTTTGTAATCGTTGCGGTTAAAGGCTTTGAGCTGTCCCTGTACCGAGGCAATCGCGGAGGCCCGCTCGGCGGCTTTGGCGGCCCGCACTTTGATGGCGGGAGCCTGCGCCCCGGCGGCAAGCGGCACACTCAGCAGGGTCGTGGCAGAGACGGCAAGGATGGCGGCGACTGAGACTCGGTTCATAGCGTTTATTCTCCTGCTTCCGTTGTACCCGTCCCCTGGGAGAACAGAAACTCAGCCCGGCGGCAGGTAAAAGAATGCCAGCGCGATAATCGCATAGACCGCGAGAAGCTGCGCCCCTTCCAGCCAGTGACACTTGCCGTCATTGGCGATAAACGCCGTAATTAAAACGCTGACCGTAATGGCGCTAATTTCAGGGACCGTAAAAATATACGTCATTGGATGCCCGAGAAACACACTCGCCAGCACCAGCACCGGGGCCACAAACATCGCAATCTGCGTGGACGACCCGATGGCAATGTTCATCGTGATGTCCATTTTGTTCTTCATCGCCATCCAGACCGCTGTGGAATGCTCGGCAGCATTGCCGATAATCGCCACAATCACGACCCCGATAAAGACCTCGTTGACGCCGAGGCTTGCCGCCGCGCCCTGCACGCTGGAAACCAGATACTCGCTTTCCACCGCAATCAGCACGGTCGCCGCCGCCAGCACCGCCATCGCCGTGCGCTTGTTCCACGCGGGCGGCTCATCCTCGGCTTCCGCTTCGCAGTCACGAAACAGGGCCTCGTGGGTCTTCAGGGAGAAAAAGAGGGAGGCGATATAGACCGTCAGAAGAATGCCGGAGACCCACAGCGAAAGGTGCTGCACATCGGGGTTCGCCGGGCTGTTCGGCTGCTGATAGAAAATAGAAAAAATCGCGGGCAGGGTCAGCGACACCACGGCGACCAGCAGGTTGTTGGCGTGGGACTGCGCCTGATCCTGGTTGAACGTCTGCATTTTATATTTCAGTCCGCCCGCCAGAATGCTTGCCCCCAGCACCAGCATCAAATTTCCGATAATTGACCCGACAATGGATGCCCGCAGCAGCGCAATCTGCCCTTGATGCAGGGCGAACAGGCCAATGATCAGCTCCGTCGCGTTGCCGAACGTCGCATTCAGCAGCCCGCCCCAGGCCGCGCCGAGGTGCTTGGCAAGCTCTTCGGTGGCCTTTCCCATCAGCCCCGCCAGCGGCACAATCGCCAGCGCGGCGGTGGCAAAGACCCAGAGCGGGTTGATGCCGTGTGCATAGTGCAGGAAAACTGAAATGGGAAGAAAGATAAAAAGCGAGTTGAGGCCGCGAAACCAGCGAAGCAAAGACATCATGCGGTCAGTGTACCCGATAGCCACAGAATCGAGGGGTTGAAAACCCCTCGCTAGGGCAGGCGTCCTGCGGACGGCAGAGAATTAGGAAAGAGAAGGCCAATAGCCTCCTGCTCCGTATTTCTTTCGTCCGCAGGACACCTTACCTAGCGAGGGGTTTTCAACCCCTCGATGCGTTCTCGCTCTATGCGTTCTCGATTCGCTTTTTACAGCCATTTGCGCCGCCGGAAATACGCCCCTTCCAGCAGCCCCAGCCCGGCCATCAGGCCCAGCGCATAGGGGTAGCCGTAGCGCCAGTGCAGCTCGGGCATATTCGTAAAGTTCATGCCGTAGATGCCGCTGATGGTCGCCCAGGTCATCAAGATAATCGACGCCGAGGTCAGCACCTTGACAATCTCGTTCAGCCGGTTGGACGCCACCGCGAGGTGCGCGTCGAGCGTCCCCGACATCAAATCCCGGTACGTGTCTATGGTATCCACCACGCGGATGGTGTGGTCATACACGTCCTGAAAGTACGCAAACAGCGCCCGTGCCCGGTCCCGGCGGCGCGGGGCGGCGGCGTCGTCGTCTTCCACCGATTCGACGCGCCGCAGCAGCACATTAACCGCATCGCGCAGGGGGGCGACGTAACGCCGCATTTCCAGCAGCTCCCGGCGCAGGTCCAGAATGCTTTCCAGCGGGTTCACCAGCGCTTCGTCCGCGTCTTGCGGCCCGAATAGGTGAAACTCCTTGGACAGCGGCTTCAAAATAATCTCTTCCAGCTTATCCGTGCGCTCATCGTAAGCATCGAGCGCCGGGTAATAGTCGTCTACTAGCGAGTCGAGTATCAGATACAGCAGAAAATATGGCCCTTGCCGCCGCATATCTTTGTTAGATTCCCAGCGTTTCCGGGCTGTCTTCATAGCTTCCGAATCGCCGTCGTGCAGGCTGACCAGATAGTTCGGCCCGACAAAAATATGCAGCTCGGTACAGCGCTCCACGCAGGGTTTGGATAGATCGGCTCGCTCCGGCGCAGGCTGCCACTCATGGGCGACCACAAACAAATAGTCGCCGTATTCCACCACTTTGGGGCGCTGGTCCCGCTGCTGCAAGTCTTCAATCGCCAGCGGGTGAAAGCCAAACTCGGAGGCCAGCATCTCAAAGTCGTGGTCTGCCGGGTCCACAATATCCAGCCACAGCACCCCGCCGTCTTCCCGGTTTTTGAGCTGCGTGTCGATCTTCTCGGTCGGCACCTCCGCCGCCGCCTGTCCGTCCCCGCCAAAGTATTGAGATTTGAGCATAAAAATCTGAGCGGAGCCGCCCGGCCTCCCTGATTAACCGGCCACGTTCCGGGATTTATAAGCAAGCCAGAAATCTGCCGCTCAATTTCTTCGGCAGCGACTTGATTCGTAGATAACACATTATTTCCACCAATGCCGACAAACTCCGCAATCGCCAGCGCTGTTTCCGATAAGTTTGCATACTCAAACAGCCTGCTCCGTGGGTGGCACTATTCGGCGAACAGTTCCGCCAATGCAGTCAGCACTGCTTTTTGTTCCGGGGCTGTGATTCGTCCGAGCCGCCGCACGAGCCGCGTTTTGTCGACCGTCCGCAGTTGATCTAAAACGATTGAACCCTCTTTGCCTGCAAAGCGGCAGGTGACGCGGGTAGGGTAGGTACGCCTGCTGCTGGTCATGGGAGCGATAATGACTGTGGCGACATTGCGGTTTGACTCGTCCGGGGAAATAATCAGGCAGGGGCGGGTCTTTTGGATTTCGCTGCCGATGGTGGGGTCAAGGTTGACGAGATAAACTTCAAATCGCTTGACTACCACTGCCACTCCTCGTTTTCCCACTGGGTCGGCAGTGCGTCCGTGCCGTCAAGAAGCCGGTCGTCCCCGTTCTCGGCCATGCGCTGAAAGTGCGCGTCCCACCCCTGACGCGCAGACCGCACCGGGCGCAGCACCAGATGGTCCGCTTCCACCTCCATCTGCACCTCGCCGCTCAGGCCGACTTGCTCCAAGAGGAGCTTCGGGATACGAATGCCTTGTGAGTTTCCGATTTTTACAATTTGTGTTTTTACAATACCAGTCATAGATAAAGCTCCTGTAAACACATTGTATCTACATATGGGGGCTGCTGTCAAGGGCTACCAGCGTTCTTAGAGAAGTTGAGCCAGGGTTGATTTCGAGCAGGCAGTACAGCACGCGCTTTAATCAGTTCCGGTGGTGTGTCTGAGAAGGGAAAGAACAAACCCTGCCCTTACAAGCACAAAACACTGTGCTTGCCTGCCTTTCGTACTCGCGTACCCCTTGTAGCCGCTGGGGTGTTCTTCAAACTGCTCATTGTATGCTAAAAGTTAGGGTTTAGCCGCTGCGAGAAACAGCCGTTTGCTGCCGTAATCGATAAGGAAACGGTATTGCGACAAAAAATGCATCCCAAGCTTCACAGCACTTTTACCCTTTGGTTCATTGGGACCGCCGCTTGTATCACTCGCATACACAACCTCCACATTTTTAGCCGTGATCCCTCCTATCGTCAGAATCGGCACTATCGCTCTCCTCAGACGAAGAGGTCCACTCAACACTTGGCTGTCTATTTCCTCTTTGTCCGGCTTCAACTTGAGCCGCTGCGCCAGAGCGGAAGAGATCACGGTATAGTCAGCTCCCGTATCCACTAACATTTTTTCCTCCCCACTTTCCTTGCCATTCTGGAAGCGGGCATTCAAGTAGCAAAGTACGTCGTCTTGTTCAATCGTCAGTGGAATTGACTGAGAGGGATCAAAGCCTGCGGCGCGAATGTCCGCGTCAGGCAAACTGCCGGGATACCATAATTTGATTTGATGCACCGGGCAGTCAAAGAGGACGCTGAACTCACTCAAATTATTCCCGCTGATCAATCCCTGAACAGGCGCGGAGAGGTCCAGCGGGGCAAGAAACTGCTTTTGGTCAATAACGAGAAACAGGGGGTGCAACAATCGCAGGGGGCCTATCTCATTGGAAGCAGGAATTACATACTGCGCCTGCTTGCCGTTGAGTTTAAATGGCTTTCCGTCCCGGACCGCTGGTTTTGGAACTAGCCCAAGCTGCTGCGCCACTTTGTCGGTCATAATGTCGTTGTTGGAGCCGGTATCCACAAGGAAAGTACAGAGAAGTTTCTTGTCCAGCCGTGTGCCAACCAAAGGCACCTGCCAGCCTTTCAGCGGTGTGTAAGGAACGATAAATACCTGTTGCGCGGGTTTCGGGTCATCCGCGCGTGCCTGTTTTTGAGGGCAGCCGACGAGTGCAAACACTGACGCGCAGAGGGCGAACCCGCTCAAGTATTTGTGGAATGTCTTCACAACCCTTGCCTTTCGCAGACAGAAATAAGAGCCAATGTCGGGGCGGTAAACGCCCCGTCTGTTGAGGGCGTCCTTTGGACGAGGATAAGAGGGCAGGGGCAAGCCCTGCCCCTACAATTACGGTCCTCACCCGAAGGGTGCTGTCCAGACGGGGCGTTTACCGCCCCGGACATCTTTCTAGCCCTCGTAGCCGTTGGGGTGTGCCTCAAACCATTCGTAGGCGGTCCGCATGATGGTGGGCAGGTCGCCGTACTGCGCTTTCCAGCCTAGCTCCCGCTCAATCTTGGCGGCGGAGGCGACCAGCTCGGCGGGGTCGCCGGGGCGGCGGGGGGACTCGACGGCGACGATCTCTTTGCCGGTGACTTTGCGCCCTGTTTCAACGACTTCGCGGACGGAGTAGCCTTTGCCGTTGCCGAGGTTGTAGGCGTTGGTGTCTGCGCCGTTTTTGAGGGCTTCCAGACCGAGAATGTGAGCCTGGCCCAAATCGGTGACGTGGATATAGTCGCGGATGCCGGTGCCGTCGGGGGTGGGGTAATCCGTGCCAAACATCTTAATATCCGGGCGGCGGCCCAGCGCGGCAAACAGGGTCAGGGGAATCATGTGGGTTTCGGGCGTGTGGTCCTCGCCGAGTTCCCCTTCGGGGTCTGCCCCGGCGGCGCAGAAGTAGCGGAGCGAAATGCTTTTGATGCCGAACGCCACATCGTACCAGTGCAGGATATGCTCGCCGTCGAGCTTGGTCTGGCCGTAAGGGTTGGTGGGGAACTGCGGGTGCTGCTCGTCGATGGGGACGTACTTGGTTTCGCCGAAAGTCGCCGCCGAGGACGAAAACAGGACGTGCTTGACGCCCTGGGAGTTGATGGCATCCAGCAGAGCCAGCGTCTTGACGATGTTGTTCTGATAATACTTGACGGGATTGGCGACGCTGTCCGGGACCGACGCATAGGCGGCGAAGTGGATCACCGAGTCGATGTCGTTTTCCTGAATGGTGCGGGCCACCAGAGCGCCGTCGCCGATGTCGCCCTGCACTAGCTTTGCGCCGGGCAGGTACTTCATAACCTGCTGATGGCCCAGCTCCAGCGAGTCCAGAACAACAACGTCGTACCCTTTTTGGATCAGCAGCTTGCTGGTGTGGCTGCCGATATAGCCGGCTCCGCCCGTAACGAGAATCGCTCCCATAGTGTGTCTCTCTGCTCCTTCGGAAAAATGTCTGTGCAGACATTCTACCCGGTTACGGCGCGGGAAACGACACCACGGCATCGGTTTCACCGCGCACGGCCCGTCCGTTATGCAGGGCAGGCGTGTAGGTCCAGCCGCCAACGGCGTCCAGCGCCGCATCGTCCAGATCGTCATCGCCCGAGGATTGGACGACGCTGGCATCAGTGACTTCGCCCAGCTTGCTGACGCGCAGGTGCAGCGTCACCTGTGCACCGCCCCCAGTCACGCCGGGCGGCAGAAGCGGCGCGGTCTGGGTCAAAAGGCGCGGCGGGCCGTCCGGGACAGCTTCCGGTTCAGGACGGGGCGGCATCTCCTCCCGCGAATCGCTGACGCGAACTACCGGCAGGGCGGTTTCGGCTGCCGCCAGGTGCATGACGACCGGCGGCGACGGGGCAAGCCGCAGGGGTCGGTGCGCCAGAACAGCCGGTTTTCGAGCCGGACGGGGAGCCGCCGGAACCGGGGTCAGGATGGCCGGGGCCGCGTTGACACGAACCACCGCCAGGCGCGGCGCGGGAACCGGCGGCGGGACCGGTTTTACAGGTGCCGAAAGCGCAGACACAAGCGTCTTAACCACACGGGTACGGTACACATAGACCGGGACAGTGTGGACGGCGGCGGCAGAAGCCGTGCGGACCGGCGCGTGCGGCCACAGGTGTACGCCGCCGATCCCCAGCGTCACCCCGCTCAGCGCAGCGGCCCCCAGCCAGAGACTTCGCCCGGACCGGCCTGTCGACACTCGCCGGGGCCGCGCCGGGGGGAGGCTGTCCGCGAACTGTGTGGCGATGGAGGGGGCCGACGCGGCAAGCGGCCCCGCCCGGCGCAGAGCCTCGGCGAAAGCCGCTGCCGAAGCATAACGCTGACCGGGCCGCTTCGCCATTGCTTTTCGCAGAACCCGCTCCAGAGGCGGGCTGTCCAGACCGGCAAGATGCGGCGGCTGATGCAGAATCTGCTGCATGACCGCCGGAACCGTGTCCGCTTCAAACGGCTTCGCGCCGGTCAGCATCTCCGCCAGCATCACGGCCAGCGAAAACACATCCGCCCGCCCGTCCACCGGCTCGCCGCTGATCTGCTCCGGGGACATATAGGCCGGAGAGCCGACCACCATGCCGTCCTGCGTCAGCTCCTGATCGGAAAGCGTGCGCGAAATCCCGAAATCCATCAGCTTCGGCTTTGCCGCGCTGCCCTCGGAGGCCGTGCCGTCGGGGAGGCACAAAAATATATTATCGGGCTTGATGTCCCGGTGTACGATGCCGCGCCCGTGCGCGTATTCCAGCGCCTCGGCGACGCGCAGGGCAATCGGCAGAGCCTCCGCTTGCGGCAGGCGGCCCGCCGAGCGCAGGCGCTGACGCAGGGTCTGCCCGCAGAGGCGCTCCAAAGCCAGAAACGGCTGCCCGTCCGGCGTCTCCCCGAAATCGAACACGGACACGATCTGCGGATGCGTCAAGCCAGCTACCGCCCGTGCCTCGCGCCGGAACCGTTCGGTCAGGTCCGCCCGCAGCGTCGGCGGCAGGTCCGGCGCGAATGTAAGCACCTTCAGCGCCACCTGTCGCCCGTGCCGCAGGTCGGCGGCCAGATAAACTACGGATGAAAAGCCGCGCCCCAGCTCTTCCTGAATTTGATAAGGGCCAATGATTGAAGTTTTCGGCATAATTTCCCGAAGATTATCCATGACAACGCGCCTTTCGCTCCTGACTGCCGCTTCTGCAAAGACAGACGACAAACGGGGGCGGGAAGTTCCCTCACGGCGAAGGCCGGTTTGGCATGAATCTTGCACGTAAAGTCATAAACACAAGATCGTTTAGTTCAGGGCCGGAGCGCCCGAGGTCAGAATGTATGGAAACTCCCACTTACGGTGACGGACGCACATTTCGGGGCGGTGACGGGCCGCGCCCGGAAGCTGCTCCTCAAAATAATCAGAATAATCAAAATAATCAGAACAACGGCCAGAACGTGATTTTGCTGCAAGGGGTCTCCGCCCGGCGCAGCGGCGTGAAAAACGCGCAGCGCTTGCTGGACCTGATTCTGTGCGGCTTTTTGCTGCTGCTGATCTGGCCGGTCTTCGGCGTAATCGCCCTGCTGATCCGCCTGGATAGCACCGGCCCGGTGCTGTTCAAACAGAAGCGAGTCGGGCAGGACGGCGAAGAGTTCTGGTTTTACAAGTTTCGGTCCATGGTCACCGATGCCGAAGCCAAGCGGCACCTGCTGGAAATGCACAACGAGCGCTCCGGCCCCGTGTTCAAGATGAAAAATGACCCGCGTGTGACCCGTGTGGGCCGTGTCCTGCGTAAGTTTTCTCTGGATGAACTTCCCCAGCTCCTCAATGTCATCAAGGGCGAAATGAGCCTGGTCGGTCCGCGTCCCGCCCTGCCCAGTGAGACCTCTAAATACAACCCCCGCCAGCGGCAGCGCCTGCTGTGCGTGCCGGGCGTCACTGGTCTCTGGCAGGTGTCAGGCCGCGCCAGCCTGAGCTTTGAGCGGTCCATCGAGCTGGATTTGCTGTATATCGAGCAGCAGTCTATTCTCCTGTACTTCCGCATTCTGGTCATGACTGTCCCCGCCGTCCTGCGTGCGGAAGGCGCTTATTGATGCTCTCGCCCCCAGCGTCTTGAGGGATAAAGAACGCGGGGTAAATCCCCGATACTCAAGCCAAACACCGAGAGACAATTCTAACTTATGTACCGTCGCACTCCGATCCTTTTCCGAATTGTGGATTCGTTTTTCCGTCACCAGCTTTTGTTCTGGGGAGCACTGGTCGTCGTCAGCGGCCTGACCATGTCGGTGCTCTATGCCCGGTCCAAAACATACCATGCGGTTGCCATGACGCAGGTGCAGACGCAGAGCGTCGCCAATGTGCTGGGGCAGGACGACGGCAGCTCGTGGGTCACGCCCGCGCAGAAAAGCGTGGACCAGTTCAATGACCTCGTCAAGCAGAATCAGCAGGGCGGCTTTCTGGCCTCGGCCCTGCAAAAAGCGCAGCTTGCTGCACCGATCAATGTCGACCCGCAGGCCGATGACCCGCGCTACGGGGCGCTTCAGAAAAACCTCGTCGCCGCTGTGGAAAGCCCCAACCAGTTTTCGCTGTCGCTGACCTGGAACAACCCGGATGAGTGCAAGCGCATTCTGGATGCCTTGCAGGCACAGTATATTGAAGAGGTCGGCGCGGACAAAAGCCTGACCTCGACGACCAGCGTGCGGTTTCTGGACAGCCAGCTTGCCGATTATGCCCGCCGGATGCGGACTTCCGAGAAGGCTTTGGCCGATTTCAAAGCCTCTTATGGCGGCCAGCTTTCCGACGCGGGAATGTCCTACAGCAACCAGCTCAACAGCCTGCAAGCCCAGTTGACCGATAAAGAAATAACGCTTGGCGAAAGCCAGCACAAAAAAGCGTTCTTGCAGCAGCAGCTCCAGACGATCAAACCCATGAGCATTGCCGGGCAGACGGTCTCTGACCAGACGCCTCTGGAAAAAGAGGTGGCGACTCTGCTGGCAAAGCGTGACGCTGAGATGGCCGGCGGCTCTGACCACGGGCCGCTGACCCCAGAGCACCCGATCATCGTAGGCATCGACGAGCGTATCAAGGCCCTCCAAGCACAGCAGCGGCAGGCTGCCGCGCCGGAAAACAAGCACAACACGCAAACAACGCTTGCCGAAAACCCGCAGTATCAAGAATTGCAGCAGCAGATCGCGGAAGCCAGCATCGCCGCCGAAGCCGATCAGCAGCTGATGCAAAACCTGCATCAGCAAATCGGCAAATATCAGGCGATTGTCAATCAAATCCCGAATGCCCAGAGGCAGCTTGCCGACAAAATCCGCGATTACAGCGGTCTTCAGGACGGCTATCAAAGCATCGAAAAACAGCGGCGCGAAGTCAAGACCAAAGCCGATCTGGACCGATTAACTTCCACGTCCAGCCTGCTGCCGATTGGCGTCACCTACGCCCTGCCGACCACGGGCCGTACCAAGCTGATTGGGATGCTGATTGGCAGCCTGATTTTAGGGATGCTGGTCGGCTTTATCCTGGTGGTTCTGAGCGAATGGGCCGACCATTCCCTGCGCTACGAAGCCGACGCCGAGCGCCTCTTGGGCGTTCCCGTGCTGGCCTCCCTGCCGGATGCCGCCGACCTGCGCCCCTCAAGCTCCCGACGTGCCCTGACACACGCCGCCCGGCCCGGCCCGGAAGGATAACGCTCTTATGCCCGAACCATTGACCGATAAACTTGAAGAGCCGGAAACCACACTTGTCCCGGAATGGCAGAGCCGCACCCTCAGAGCCGATGAAATGGCCGAACTGCTGCGTCAGGCCCAGGAAAACCGGTTGCGCCCGCACCCGGAAGCCATGCCCAGCGCCGATGTAGAGAGATACGCGGACGAGGAGTTTGAGACAACTATCATCATGGACCGGGCGACCCTGCCTCGGCCCAACCGGACGCTGCGCCCGGAAGAGTTCCCCGACCTTCCCGCCACTGCGCCGATCAATCTGCGCGTGGAAAAGACGCCTGCCGAGTTCAGCCATTTGTATGCCTCGCTGGAACGGCAGATCGCGGGCGTCGGCGATGTGACGCTCATCAGCGGCGAAACGCTCGGCGCGGACCGGCCTTACGTGCTGGGAATTACCAGCGCGGTCGGCGGGGAGGGGAAAACCACCGTGGCCCTACATCTGGCGCTGACCATTGCCCGTGACACGTTCAAGCGCGTGTGTCTGATTGACATGAGCCTCGGCAAAGGCGATCTGGCCGTGCGGATTGGCGTGCCCGCTCGCGGCGAAGGGGTCATTCCCGTGCTGGAAGACAGCGCCAATGTCGTGCCGACCTTGCAGATCGCCGGGGCCGACAACCTCGTGGTCATCCCGGCGGGCAAAGCGCCCGCCAATGCCGCTCGTCTGGCTCGCTCGCCGCGTGTCGCGCAGCTCATTCTTTCTGCCCGGATGGCCTTTGACGTGGTGATTGTGGATATGCCTGCGGTGGCGACGGACAATGCCCTGCCGCTGACCCGGCACATGGACGGCCTGCTCGTTGTCGCCCGTGCGGGCGTGACCCCGCGTGATGTGGTGGCGCAGGCGCTCGATGCGCTGGGCCGGGACAAGGTGATCGGGGTGACCCTCAATCGCATCAAGTCCGCCGGGCCGTCGTGGCTGCGAAAGCGCCTTCAGAAATCTTAGTCTTCAGAAAGCTTAGTTTGATGCTCCTGCCCGCTTTCTTAACCGTTTTCTTAACCGTGCTGACTTCTCTGATCGGGGCCGTTTGCGTCCTCAGCATCGTGTCTCTGCTGACGCTGCTTGTGGCCGCGCTCCTGCCCCGCCGCCGTGTGGGCCGCACCAAAGCCGCTCCGCTGGCGCTGGCCGTTATCGTGCCTGCCCACGACGAGGCGCTGGTGCTGGCATCGACCCTGGACAGTTTGCTGGCGCAGGACTTCCCCGCCGAGTGCCGGGAGCTGATTGTGGTCGCGGACAACTGCACCGATGAGACGGCGCAGATTGCCCGCGTTCGGGGCATCACGGTTCTGGAGCGTATCAGCGCCGAAGAGCGCGGCAAGGGCTACGCGCTGAACTTTGCGATGGCGTACCTTCATGCCTTGCCCGAGCGGCCCGACGGCGTGGTTATCGTGGACGCTGACACGTATGCCGCCTCGGACTTTCTGACCCGCATCGGACAAAGCCTGGAACGCGCCCGAGACGAGCGCGGCTTCGGGGCTGTGCAGGGGCGCTACGGCGTCCTGAACGTCGGGGACGGCTGGCGGGCAGCGCTGATGGCGGGGGCGTTTGACCTGGTCAACCATATCAAGCCGCTGGGCCGGGAGCGCCTGGGCCTGAGCGCGGGTCTCAAGGGCAATGGCATGGCATTTACCTGGCCGCTGGCTTCGGCTCTGCCCTGGCCGGGCGGCAGCCTGACGGAAGATTTAGACTATGGGCTGGATTTAGCACGTCGCTTCGGCGTGCGCGTTGGCTACGTCCCCGAGGCCCGCGTCCGGGCGCAGATGCCCGCGACGGCGGTGCAGGCGGCTTCGCAGCGGGACCGCTGGGAGCGCGGGCGGGCAGGGCTGACCCGTGAGCGCGGCCTGCGCCTGCTCTGGGAGGGACTGCGCGGGCGGAACCTGCTGCTGCTGGATATGGCAGTCGATTTGCTGACGCCGCCGCTGGCGGAGCTTGGCGCGCTGCTGTGCGCGTGGGTGATTTTGGTCGGCGGCGGCGGGGTGCTGGGCATCCTGCCGCACGCAGGCCACTGGGCAAAGGCACTGGGCCTCACGGGCGCGGGCCTGCTGGTTTACATTCTGGGCGGGCTGCGGGCCGCCGGGGCGTCCCGCGCCGCGTATGCCGCGCTGGCCCGTGCGCCCTTTTATGCGGTCTGGAAAATCGGCCTGCGCCTCGCCGGGCGTCGGCGCGGACCGAACTGGGTTCGCACGACGCGAATTGCCGTGCCCGCCGATGCAGAGTTGCCCGCGTCCGAGGTGGAGACGGCTTCCCGATGACTTTGATTTTGCCCATCATGTTCGCCGCGATTGGGGTGGGTCTCTTCGCCCGCCGCGTGACATCGCTGCACTGGGCTGGTTTGGTAGCATGGACAATGCTGATTGTCGCTTACCACTACTTAAAGCCCTAAGACAGCTACATCTCCTTCTGGTACTCCCGCCACAGCGCCTCAAACTCATCCACCAGGCCCCCCAGAACCTCGAAGCCGCCCTGCCAGAACGCCGGGTCCTGCAAGTCTACATCCACCTGCACCATCAGCTCACGCGGGGTCAGGCTGCCGCCTGCCGACAGCATTTCCAGGTAGTTTTTAGCGAAAGCCTCCCCGCCGGTCCGCGCCCGCTGATATAAAGACAGGGCCAGAAGCTCCCCGAACGAATAGGCATAGACGTAAAACGGCGATCCGATAAAGTGCCCGACGTAGGACCACCACAGCCGGTGGTCATCGCCAAGCGCCACCGAGTCACCGAACATGAGCTGCTGCTCCGTCTGCCAGTATTCCCCGAACTGCTCTGTGGTCAGCTCGCCCTGCGTGCGCCGGTGACCGTGAATGGCCTGCTCAAAGCGGTACATCGCCGTCTGCCGGGGAATAGTGGCAAAGGTGCCTTCAATCTTTTCGGCATACAGCGCCAGTTTGTCTTTCAAATTGGCCGATTTGGTGACGCGCTCAAAGACCAGCATCTCGCCGAACGTAGATGCAAGCTCGGCCAGCGGCAGGGTTCCCTGAAAGTTCACCAGAGACTGCTTTCGGGACAGCGAGGCATGAACACCGTGCCCCAGCTCATGCGCCAGTGTCATCACGTCTTTCATGCGGCCTAGATAATTCATCAGGACGTAAGGGTGCGCGTCGGGGGTGACATACGAACAAAACGCGCCGCCGACTTTGCCTTTCGTCACGGGGGCATCAATCCAGTTTTTGTCGAAGAACTCGGCGGCCCGCTCGCGCATCTCGGGCGCGAAGTCGCCAAAAGCGTCCAGCACCAGCGTTTGCGCTTCCGGGTAGGTGATGGTTTCTTCGGCCTGGAACAGCGGCGCATAGCGGTCGTAATGAGTCAGAGTGTCCACGCCCAGAATCTCGCGCTTCAGATGGTAATAGCGGGCGACGACCGGATAGTTCTGAACCACGGTGTCCACCACGAGGCTGACTGTGGCTGCATCTAGCTCATTTGCCAGATGCCGGGACTCCTCCGGCGTCGCATAGCGGCGCAGGCGGTCTTTGACATTCTTGTCCTGCATGAGCGTGTTGAAGATGTAAGTCAGCGTCCGGCTCTGCTCTTTCAGCCCGGCGGTAAACGCCTCGGCGGCCTGACGGCGCAGCTCACGGTCAGGGTCCATCAGCTCCGCCAATATCTGCGCCTGCGACATCTCTTCGCCATTGAGCATAAACACTGCCGTTGAAGTCGTCTCATTGAACAGCCGCCCGAAGGCCCGCCCGCCGGTGTTTGCAAGCTCTTCCATCAGCGTCTCTTCGGTTTCGGACAGCAGATGGTCCCGCTGTGCGCGAACCGTGCCAATGTAATGGGCGTAGCCCTGCACTTCGGGCGTGTCCATAAGCGGGGTCAGCGTGTCGTCGGGGACGGCGGCAAGCTCTAAATCAAAAAACAGCATGGGCAGGCTGAGGCGCGTTGCCGCCTCGCGCATCTTCTGGAGAAAAGCCCCCCGCGCCGCGTCGCCGTTGTTTGTGGCAAACAGCAGGGACGCATACGAGATGGGCTTATACGCCGACTGCTGAATGCTTTCCATTTCGTGCAGGGCCGCCCCAAGCGTCGCCGCCGTCAGGTCCGGCGCATTGACCTGGCCCCGATACTGCGCCTGAAATGCCTCCGCCCGCGTCATGCCGTCCGTAATGGCATCGTCAATGAGCGGATCATCCATGCCGCTGTAAAGGTCGCCGAGGTTCCAATGCACATCGGCCAGTAATTGTTCTGATTCTGTGGAAATAGTCTTGTCACTCATAACTAAAGTTTGTCCTTCAAGAAAAAATTAAGGGGCGGAAACACGCATTTCGCCGCCGGGGTGTTCTTCCAGTTCTTCAGCCTGACGGGCTTCGGCGGGGGTGTTGAAATGGAGAGTCTTCTCGGCGATGACGGTGGCTCCGTGCGGCTCCGAGCGATGAAACTCGATGTGGTCGGCCATCAGACGGATCAACTCTAATCCAAAGCCGCCGAGGCGGTCTGTGCCGTCGCGGTCGGGGCGGACAGAGCCGACGGTGTTGACTTCGCGCTCAGAGAACCCGATGCCAGTGTCTTCGACGATAATCGCCACGCGGTCCGCATGGTATTCCAGCGTCACCGTGTAGCGGCTGTCTGTCGCCGTTCGGGCATGGCGGACGACGTTGGTACAAAGCTCGCCAATGATAAACTCAATGTCGGTGATGTCCTGCGGAATGACGCCGAGGTCTTCCATCAAGGTGTGTCCAATGCGCCGCGCAATCCGTAAATAGGTTCCGTCGCCGGGCAAATCCAGTGCAATTCTCAAAATCATGCGCGTTCCTGCTTCCCCGAAAGATTTGCCCAAAATGGGAAGGTGCTAACCCTGCGTGGTATAATAGGGGCATGGCTGGACACACACATGGCGCGACAAGCGGGCGGGGATTGTGGCTGTCACTGGGGCTGACCCTAGCGTTCGTGAGCGCTGAGATACTTTTTGGCCTGCGGGCACGCTCGCTGGCGCTGCTGTCTGACGCCGGGCACAACGCAAGCGATGCGCTGGCGCTGGGGCTGGCGGCGTATGCCGTCTGGGTCGCACGACGCCCGGCAAACTCCGGCAAGACGTTTGGCTACCACCGTGTCGCCATCCTGACCGCGCTGGGAAACGCCGCTGCGCTGGTAGTGATTGCACTCGGCATTCTGCTGGAAGCCTGGCACTCCTTCCGGCAACCCGAGCCGGTGTCGGGCAGCCTGATGATGGGCGTGGCTGCGTTCGGCGTCTTTCTGAACACCGTTATTGCCTGGCGTCTGCACGCGGACAGCCAGCACAGTCTGAACGCCCGTGCGGCTTATATACACATGGCGGGGGATGCGCTGTCGTCGCTCGGCGTCGTCCTTGCCGGTCTCGTGATCAAGCTGACGGGATGGAGCCTTGCGGACCCGTTGGTGTCGGTGCTGATTGCGGGCTTTATTTTATATTCGTCGTGGGGAATTATCGGCGAGGCCACCAACATTTTGCTGGAAGGCGCTCCGAAAGGGATGGCTGTGGAGAGTGTCGCGCAGGCAATCCGGGACATCGAGCCGGTGTGCGGCGTCCATGACCTTCATGTGTGGACAGTCAGCGACGGTCTGCACTTTTTGTCCTGCCACATCGTTCTGCCCGGCGACTTAACGGTCACACAGGCGCATACAGTGGTCTCCGAAGTCAACACCCGTTTGCACGATGAGTTCGGCATCGGTCACGCCACCATCCAAACCGAGACGGCGGACGGGAACGCCTGCCGTCAGTCTGGTCCGGCCTTGCTGTGCGAGCTAGAGCCGCACGCGGCAGGCTGCGGGCATTGAAGCGGCAGCGCTAAATCGAATAATCTTCCTGAAACGTTTGCAGCTTGCGCGGGGTGACATAAACCATCTCCCCAGTTTTGAGGGCCAGCGCGGCAAAGCGCTCGCGGGTCAGCTCCGCGCCGACCGAGCCGCCGCCGTCGGCGCGTTCTAATTCCACGCGCACGGTAGGACCGACGGCGTGAATATAGCGCACGACGGCCTCCACAGTAGAGCCGCCGCTGTGCGAGCGGGCAATCTCCAGCTCATGCGGGCGGACGTAGCCAATCGCCTGCGCGGCGGCGTCGTGCGCCCGGCCATGAAATAGATTGACATTGCCCAGGAAGTTCATGACGAACGGGTTAGCAGGCTCCTCGTAGACTTCATCCGGCGTGCCGATTTGCTCGATTTTGCCGTGGTTCATCACTACCACCCGGTCGGCCACTTCCAAAGCCTCTTCCTGATCGTGGGTCACGAAAACGCTCGTGATATGCAGCTCATCATGCAGCCGCCGCAGCCACTGCCGAAGCTCCTGCCGCACGCGGGCATCGAGTGCGCCGAAGGGCTCATCGAGAAGCAGCACATCCGGCTCGACCGCCAGCGCCCGCGCCAGCGCCACCCGCTGCCGCTGCCCGCCGGACAACTGCGAGGGGTACCGCTGTGCCATTCCCTCAAGCTGCACCAGATGCAGCAGCTCCATCACCCGCGTTTTGATGACTTCGTTCGCAGGCCGCGTCGCCCGAGGGCGGACGCGCAGGCCAAACGCGACATTTTCAAAGACGCTCATGTGCCGGAACAGCGCATAGTGCTGAAAGACGAACCCCACCTGCCGCGAGCGGGCATCACGCCGGGCGACATCCTCTTCGTTGAACAGGATCGACCCCTGCGTTGGAAACTCCAGCCCGGCGATTATTCGCAGCAGCGTCGTTTTGCCCGACCCGGACGGCCCAAGCAAAGCCACTAGCTCGCCGGTCTGCACCGTCAAATTGACATCCGTGAGCGCCTGAAAGGCGCCGAATGTCTTGTTCAAATTACGGACTTCGATACTCACTCAGTCGCCTCCCGGTGCGCAGTCTTCCACTCCACAAACGACTTGATTGCCAGTGTCACCAGCCCAAGCAAAGCCAGCAGCGAAGCGGCGGCGAAGGCGGCGACCAGGTTGTAGTCGTCGTTGAACGCCTCCACCTGCAACGGCAGCGTGTTGGTAAGCCCCGCGATTTTGCCCGACACCACCGATACCGCGCCGAACTCGCCCATCGCACGGGCATTGCAGAGAATCACGCCATACACCAGGCCCCACTTGATATTCGGGAGCGTGATTTTGGTAAACGTCTGCCAGCCCGTCGCCCCCAGCACAATCGCCGCCTGCTCCTCGTCCACCCCCTGCGCCTGCATCACCGGCAATAATTCGCGCACCACGAAGGGAAACGTCACAAATGTGGTAGCAAGAATAATCCCTGGCACGGCAAAGATAATTTGAATACCGTGGGCGTTCAGCCAGCCGCCGAGCGGCGTAAAGCGTCCCAGCAGCAGCACGAAAATCAGCCCGGAGACCACCGGGGATACGGCAAACGGCAGGTCAATCAGCGTCAGCAGTAAATTCTTGCCGCGAAACTCAAACTTCGCTATTGCCCACGCCGCCGCGATGCCGAACACGACATTGAGCGGCACAGACACCGCCGCCGTCAGCAGCGTGAGCTTGATAGCGGTGACCGTACTCGGGTTTTTCAGCGCCATGAAGTACGCCGCCTGACCACTGCTGAACGCCTGCGCGAAGACGGCGGCCAGCGGCAGGCCGAGAAACAGCGTCAGAAACGCCAGCGTGCCCCCGATCAGCAGCAGGCGCACCGGCAGAGGCTCCGTCGCCAGCTTGGGCCGCCTGGTTGGCGGCAGGGTGGGAGCCAGCGAGAGGCCGGGAGTGGTTTGTGTGTTTGACATCGGTTATAGGGAAGCCACGGGGCTGAACCCCCGTACTTTAAAAGTGCAAGCCCCCGCCTTCGCGGGCGAAGATTTGGGAACGCTTACGGTCGGTAGTCTTATGCCCGCAAAGGCGGGGAATTGCTTTTTCGAAGCACGGGGGTTCAGCCCCGTGTGTTCTTGCCTAGCTCATCCCCAGTCGGCGGCGGCTCCAGCCTTGCAGGAGGTTGATGACCAGCAGCAGGCCGAACGAGGCCAGCAGCATGACCACGGCAATCGCGGTCGCACCCGCGTAATCAAAGCTGTCCAGCTTGTCCATAATCAGCTTCGGCACGATTTCGCCCTTCAGGGGCAGGTTGTTGGAAATAAAAATCACCGAGCCGTACTCGCCCAGCGCCCGCGCAAAGGCCAGTGTCGCCCCGGTCAGCGTTGCGGGCAGTAGGGTGGGGAGCAGGACGCGGGCGAAAATCTGCCCCCGCGACGCGCCGAGGCTGGCCGCTGCTTCTTCTACATCGGTCTCCAAATCCTGCAAGACCGGCTGCACGGTCCGCACCACAAACGGCAGGCCGACAAACACCAGCGCGACCAGAATGCCCAGCGGCGTGTAGGCCACATGAATGCCATGCGGCGCGAGAAAGCGCCCAATCCAGCCGTCGTCAGCATAGACCGCGCTCAGGCAGATGCCCGCCACAGCAGTCGGCAAAGCGAACGGCAGGTCTACGAGTCCATCAATGAGTCGCCGCCCCGGAAACGGATAGCGCACCAGTGTCCAGGCGACGCCGAGGCCAAACACGGCGTTCAAAGCCGCCGCTAGCGCGGACGTCCCAAAACTGAGCTTGAACGCGGCCACGGTGCGCGGGTCGCTGACAGCGGCCCAGAAGGTGTGCGTTCCCATGCCCGCCGCTTTGACAAAAATCGTGGACAGGGGGATGAGCACCAGCAGGCACAGGTAGAACAGCG
This sequence comes from Capsulimonadaceae bacterium, assembly GCA_965277455.1. GTDB lineage: Bacteria > Armatimonadota > Armatimonadia > Armatimonadales > Capsulimonadaceae > JANXMY01. The sequence goes on from OZ255823.1 coordinate 826,051, forward strand.
TGTAGCCCAGCGACAGCCCGAAGCCGGGCAGGATGCGGCGGGGCCGGATTGTCTTTACGCGGGCAGAGTTCGGTTGTGCGGTGGTGACGGTCATAACGGTGTGCGGTCGTTTGGACCCCCTAGCCCCCAATAATGGGGGAACCAGAATAAGACAGGACCCGTAGGGGCGCGGCTTGCTGCGTCCTCTTATCCGCTCCTATTCCTGTTCCCCCATTATTGGGGGCTAGGGGGCCTCCCTCTACTTCTTCACATAAATCTGGTCGAAGATGCCGCCGTCGGCGAAATGGGTCTTCTGGGCGGCGTCCGCATCGCCCACAATCTCCTGTGCGGTGAACATCTTCACGGCCGGGAACTGCGCGGCGTACTTTTTGGCGACTGCCGCCAGACGCGGGCGGTAGAAGTTCTGCGCGGCGATTTCCTGTCCTTCGGGCGAGTAGAGATACTGCAAATACGCCGTCGCCAGCTCGCGTGTGCCGTGGGCATCGGCGTTTTTATCCACCACGGCCACGGGCGGCTCGGCCAGAATGCTGACACTCGGATAAACAATGTCGAACTTGTCTTTGCCGCCGGGCTGCTTCAGGGCCAAATCCGCCTCATTCTCCCACGCCAGCAGCACATCGCCGACATTGTGCTGGGTGAACGTGATGGTGGACCCGCGTGCGCCAGGGTCCAGAATAGGCACGTTTTTATAAAGCTGCCCTACAAAGGCTTTGGCCGTGTCCGCTGTGCCGCCGGGCTGCTTCAAGGCGTAGCCCCAGGCGGCCAGATAATTCCACCGCCCGCCGCTCGATGATTTCGGGCTGGGCGTAATCACCGAGATGCCCGGCTTGACCAAATCCGACCAGTCGTGGATGCCTTTGGGGTTGCCTTTTCGCACCAGGAACACTACGGTGGACGTATACGGAGTGCTGTTATCGGGATAGCGTTTGGCCCAATCTTTGGCGACCAGCCCCGAATCCGCCAGAGCGTCGATGTCGGTGCTGATGCCCAGAGTCACTACGTCGGCGGCCAGCCCATCCTTGACTGCCCGCGCCTGTTTGCCGGAGCCGCCGTGCGACTGCGTGATAGTCACGGTCTGCCCGGACTTGGTCTGCCAGTATTTTGTGAACGCCGCGTTATATGTTTGATATAACTCACGGGTTGGGTCATACGAGACATTTAGTAGCGTGTTTTTACCGGAAGCGCTGCCACCCGGTCCAGCGGTTTTCGGTGTAGAGCAGCCCGCCAATAGGACAAGGGCCGAAGCGGCAAGAGCGGTCGTCTGGATCAGGCGCAAATTCATAATGTTCTCCGTGTTGAGAAAACGCTGGGGACAGAGTACCCAAATATTCTCGACTAATGCAAGTGCAAAGGTAGTGATTTATTGTTCGGCTCCTATCATACCCGCTCTTTTTCTAATTGTCTATAAACAAACTAGTGAATAAAATGGTGTTGTTGCATATTCCCCGAACCATGCTATAAGAACCATGTCCTGAAAACCATGCCATAAATGGCACGGCTAGTCGGCCTTCGGCCAGAAAGTACCGCTTCACGGCACTCAATTATTTGCAAATTCTCTGCGCCTATATTCTCTGCGTCTATATTCTCTGCTTTTATCCCCGCGAAGCATGGGATTTCTGGCGTCCTCGCCGTCTAGCCGTGCGTTTCAACGCATGGTATAGATTTATGCAACACCGCCAAATAAATTTATAAATTGTTTGCTCTGGTTTGAACCTTTCGGTCGCCAATTGGAACAAACTAAGAAGAGCAAGGCAGCAAAGGCAGAGATAGTGCAGAGCGACAGACAAATAGCCAAGCAGATTGCGGCAGGGAGCCGGGACGCCTTCGCGGCGTTCGTGGATGCCCACGGCCCGCGCCTGCTCCGGCTCGCCCGCCGCTTCGCCGCCTGCGAAGCCGACGCCGAGGATTTAGTTCAGGAGATTTTCGTGGCCCTCTATCGCGGCATGGCAAACTTTCGCGGCGACAGCACCCTGTCTACGTGGACATACCGGGTCGCTCTCAACCATTGTCGCAAACATATTGAACGCCGTCCCGTCCCCACGCTGACGCTAGACGACACCCATGACCTGCCCGAAGCTGCCGACTATGGCCCTGCCCACCGTGCCGCTGTCGGCGAGCTGTCTTCGCAAGTACATCTTGCGCTGGACGCCCTGACCCCGGAGCATCGGGAGGTGGTGATTTTGCATGAGCTGCACGAACTGACGTATGCCGAGTGCGCCGCCGTGCTGAACGTCCCGCTCGGGACCGTCAAGTCCCGCCTGTCTTATGCGTTCCGCCGCCTGCGCGGCAGCCTGACCGCTTATGTCCATTCCGATGGGGAGGAGGCCACCCCATGACCACCGACTGCACCCGCTTTGCCGATGACCTGAAAGCCTATGCCGACGGCGAGCTGCCTTTGCTCCGCCGTTATGCCGTCCGCCGCCATTTAGCCCATTGCCCGGCCTGCCGGGAGGAGATTGCCGCCATGACACAGCTCACCGAAGACATGCGAACGTCCGAGCCGCTTGATGCCGATTTACGCGCCCGCATTCTGGATGCCCCGCCGGTAAGCAGCCGCCCCGCCCCGTCCCGGCGGCCTCTCAGTCCCTCGCTGAAATGGGCGCTGGCCGGGATGGTTATACTGGGCTGGTTGATTGTATTCCCTGCCCTTCAGAAAACGCGTTCCGGGATGCCTGCCTCCATTTCAGTCGGGGCCGCGCCGATGTTTCAAGCTGCAAAGCCATCCGCCCCCGGCGCACCGCACTCCTTTTCTGCTGCTCCATCAATGGCAGCCAATCCTGACGCGGGGCAGTTTACGGACGCAGGAGCTGATGCTCTGACACGGCAGGTGCATAAAGAAGCGACGCTGACCGTGCAGCTTGCTAACCCCGAAGCGGGCAGTGACAACGTGGAAACAATGGTCAAAGAGGCAGGCGGCTTTGTCGCCTCCAATACGCTGAACACGTCAGGAGACGGCCTCAAAAACGCAGCACTGGTCGTCAAAGTCCCCGTGGCGCAGTTTGAGACCGTGCTTGCTCAAATCAGCAAGCTCGGCAGTATACAGGCCAAAAACGTCACCGGCGAGGATATTACCGAGCAGGCAGCCAATGCTGCTGCCCAAGAGAATGTGCTGGAAGGCGATGCTGCCCGCAGTGCCGCCCGGCTAAAGGCACTCGGCACAAAAGTACAATGGAACGACCAGCAGAACGCTCGTGACCTGCGTATCCAGCTTTCACAGTCCCGTGCCCGGCTGGTGCTGCTGAAAAAAATGGCGGCACTATCCACGATCACGCTGACTTTGGAGCAGTCACCCAAAGATGCAGCCGCTGTACCCATCACCACTGGGTTCTGGGGCGGGCTGAAAGTCACGACCCACGATGCCGTGCAGTCTTTGATCGGCATGGTAGGAAGTGTGCTGACCTCTGCCATCTGGCTGCTGGCCTATGCACCGCTCTGGATACCGGCCCTGCTGCTGGGGCGCTATGGGCTGAAAGAATACCAAAAGCGGCAGGCAGTGTGAGCACAGGGGCTATTTATTCTCGGCGCAGGACGACGACGGCCTGGCGCAGTGCTTCAATCCGGCTTTCGTCGTAATCCAGCACGGTGAAATAGCGGCTCCAGACGGCTTCCAGATAGGGGCGCGAATGGTAGGTCGTCTGGTAAAAGTCAGGGAAGAAGTCCGCCCAGGCTCCGTCGTTGACAAAGCGCAAGCCCTCCGCCGGGGCGGCGTCCTCAGTCTGGTTCAGAGCGTGAACGGTCAGAATCAAGAGCGCACCGGGCCGGGCCACACGCTTTAGCTCCGCCAGCCACAAAAATTGCAGCCGCTCGTCCAGATGGGTGAAGACGGAGCAGCCATAAATCAGATCAAACGAGCCGTCGGCATACGGCAGCGGCGGCTCCGGGCTGTTGTAGTGGAACGATACATCGGGGATATGTTTCTGGCTCCACGCAATTTGCTCGGCGTCCGTGTCGGTCCCCGAAAACCGCGCCTGGGGCAGATGTGCTCGCAGAGGAAGCAGGACGCGGCCACAGCCGAAGTCCAAAACATCGGTGAACTGCGCCGGGTCCGCACCCACGCGCTTCAAGGCATCAAGCAAAGCCTGACTCCAGGACGCCTGACTCTTCAAGTACGCTTCCACGGGGATTTGGCCGTAGACCTTGACCCGCAGGTAAGCGGGTGGAAACCCAGCTTTCCCGGTCCGCAGACGGTAGCGGGCATCTACCGTCGACTAGGCCAGGGCACGGGCGCTCTGACGCAGCGGGGCGGGGAGCAGTTTGCGGACAAGAGTTCTCAGTGACATTGTGTATACCTGTGTCGGCAGTCATTCGCGCTCAGCAGCTATAATTCCTCTATAATTCCTTTTTTGCCCGCATGAAGGCGGCGAACGGGTGCGGGTATAATCACTGTATCATGCCCAAACTTGTGATTTTAGACGGCAACAGCCTCCTGTATCGCGGCTTCTTTGCCATGCGTGCTCTTTCCACCTCGGACCGGCTGCCCACCAATGCCGTGTATTCGTTCGTCCTGATGCTGATGACTATTTTAGAGCGGGAGCAGCCCGATGCTATCTTTGCCGCGTTTGACCCGCCCGTCGCCACGTTCCGGCACAAAGAGCTGGAGTCCTACAAAGGCACGCGGAAGTCCATGCCCGACGACCTCAAGCCGCAGCGGGCGCTGGCGCGGGAGGCGGCAGCGGTGTTCCGGGTCCCCAATGTCGAAGTCCCCGGCTATGAGGCCGACGACGTCTGCGGGACGCTGGCGGAAATCGGCAAAACGCAGGGCTACGACGTGCTGATTGTCACCGGCGACGGCGATGCCCTCCAACTCGTCGATGACGGCAGCCCTTTGGAGGGACGCGGCACGGTGCGCGTGATGATTACCGTCAAAGGCGTCACCGACGTCCGCGTCTACGACGAGGCCGAAGTCAAAGCCCGCTACGGCCTGACGCCCGCCCAAATCCCTGATTTCAAGGGACTCAAAGGGGATGCTTCGGACAACCTGCCCGGCGTCCCCGGCATCGGCGAAAAGGGGGCATCCAAGCTGCTCAAAGATTACGGCACGCTGGAACAGCTACTCTTTCATGTGGATGAGCTGCCCGGAAAGACCAAAAACGCGCTGATTGAACATACGAACACGGCGACGCAGTGCAAGCGTCTGGCAACAATCGTCCGCGACGTGCCCCTGCCGGACTGGGTCGCGCTCACCTCTGATTATCAGACGGTCGGGCCAGACTTCGAGGCCATCAAAGAGTTCTTCGAGCGCTTAGAGTTTAAGACACTGCTGAAGCGCGTGCCGACATTGGAGCGCGAGCAGCGGGCCAAAACTATCGAGCAGGGCGGCGAAGTCGAAGCCGTGCCCGAAGCCCCGACGCCCACGCACAACACGGCGGTCATCAGTACGCCCGCGCAACTGGACGCGCTCCTGACGCGGCTGGCCGAAGCCGATGCTCCCGTGGCCGTGCAGCTTCATCTGACGTCCCCCGAGGGCGTCAAACCGTCTGCGCTGTCGCTGATGAACGCGCAGATCACAGGCCTTGCCCTGGCCCTGCCGGACGGAGCTTTTTACGCGAACTGGGCAGAGTGGGGGACCGCGCTGACGCCGTGGTTAGAAGACGGAGCTTGCGCCAAAGCCGTCTATGATTTGAAGCTCATGGTCGGCGTTCTGGGGCGGCACGGCGTCACCCTGCGCGGCGGCGTGTTCGACGTTTTGCTGGCCGCTTACCTATTGGCCGCAGGCCGGTCGTCCTACCCGCTGGCAAATCTGGCCTCCGACAACGCAGGGCTAGAGCTGATCGCCGACCCTGAAGACCCGGCGGGGACAACCGCCGATGAGGCGTCGGCGGTGCAGGCTCTCGAAATCGCCCTTGCACCACGCTTAGAGCGCGACAGCCTGCGCGGCATCTTGGACGACATCGAGCTGCCGCTGGCTCCCATCCTGGCGAACATGGAACGGGCGGGCGTCACGATTGATGCCGACTACCTGCGCGGCGTCGCCAAAACGCTCGGCGGGCAGATTGAGACTTTGGAGGCGAGTATTTTTGAACTGGCGGGCGAGACATTTTCCGTCGGCTCCACCAAGCAGCTACAAGAGGTGCTGTTCGAGAAGCTCAAGCTGCCGGTCGGCAAGAAGACCAAAACGGGCTATTCCACCGGGGCCGATGTGTTGGAAGATTTGGAGTCCAAAGGCCACGAGATCGCCGGGAAAATCATACAGTGGCGCGAAGTCTCCAAGCTGAAATCCACCTATGCCGATGCCCTGCCCGCGCTTGTCAATGCCGAGACCGGCAAAGTGCACACGTCGCTAAACCAGACCGTCACCAGCACCGGGCGGCTGTCGTCGTCGAACCCTAATCTGCAAAACATCCCTATCCGCACCGAGATAGGCCGCGAAATCCGCAAAGGCTTTGTCGCCGCCCCCGGCCATGTCCTGGTGTCGGCGGACTACTCGCAGATCGAGCTTCGGCTCTTCGCCCACATCACCAAAGACCCCGGCCTGGTCGCGGCATTTAATAGTGACAGCGATATTCACGCCCAGACCGCCCGGCGCATCTTCGAGGTACCCGATGACCAGCCGGTTACGGGCGACCAGCGGCGTCAGGCCAAGACCATCAACTTCGCCGTTATCTATGGGGCCAGTGCTTTCCGCGTCTCTGCCGAGCTTGCCGTCCCGCAGGCCCGCGCCTCGGAGCTGATCAAAGCCTATCTGGACCTCTACCCCGGCGTCCGCGCTTATTTGGAGACCGTCATGGAAACCGCCCGCGAAAAGGGCTACGTCCAGACTTTGCTGGGTCGCCGCCGCTACGTCCCCGACATCAACTCCCGCGTGTTCCAGTTCCGCCAGGCCGCCGAGCGCGAGGCCGCCAATATGCCCGTGCAGGGAACCAGCGCCGACATCATCAAGCTCGCCATGCTGCGCGTCGCCCGTGCCCTCCCCGCCCAAAATCTAAAAGCCCAGATGGTATTGCAAGTCCACGACGAGCTTTTGTTCGAGTGCCCCGAAGCCGAAGTGCGCCCCCTGTCCGCCCTCGTCCGCGAGGCCATGCAGGACGCCTACCCCTTAGACGTGCCCCTGAGAGTAGAAGTGAAATCCGGCCACAACTGGTGGGAAGTCACGCCGGTGGATGATGATGATGCGGATGATCTAGGGGAGACTATAAACAACATAGTGCTTCTATGATACAATAGACCAGACTGATATGCAGCCCACGCTTGTGCAGAAAGGACAGTGATGGAAAACTCTGAAGAATTTACTCCGCCCACATTTGAGGTGAAAGTTCACCGGGAGCCAGACGGAAGTTACTGGGTGGAAGCGCCCGGCCTTCCCGGTTTGGTGACGCAGGGCGACACGATGCAGGAACTCAGCGAAAACCTTCAGGAAGCTTTTGAGGGCTGGATGCTGGTGACTGATCCAGAAATGGCTGCAAAACTGGGAATTACTCCAACACCCCCTCTGCTGGACCTTCCCGTGGAAGAAACAACAACCCTGACGGCAGGCAGTCAAGGTCGGCTGCGGGTGGCCGCGTGAAATCAATTTCAGGCAAAGATTTTTGTAAAGTGCTGGAACAGAACGGCTGGGAACTTGCCCGTATCAATGGCAGCCATCATATTTACAAAAAGAAGGGGCAGTTCGCTGTTCCAACCGTGCCGGTACATGGCAATCGTGACCTCAAGCCGGGTTTGCTTGCCGATTTGCTGAAGCAGGCTGGCCTGACAGAAAATGATTTCTAGCTGGGAATGTGGAGATGCTGGTGAAGGAGAACTAATGAACCAGTACGATGATTTAATTATTTGCCTGAAAAAGCGTGTGCAAGAGCATCTCAACCACCCAAGTGCAGATTATTATTATCCGGGTCCTGCTCGACCACCACTTGTGCCTGAGCAGATAGAACAGGCTGAGAGCCAGCTAGGATTTCGCCTTCCGCTTCTTATAGTTCGTCTCTATTTGGAAGTGGCAGACGGCTTCTGGGGACCGGGTTATGGTCTTCAGCCTTTGCTCGCTAGCATCCCTGACATCGGCATTGTTTCCATCGTTGAGAGCAGGGAAGCATACCCACAAATCGGATGGCCCAGCAATCTCATTTTCCTCTGTAGCTATGGTTGTGGTTTTGATGCTTACGTCAATTACATGGAGCCAACTCTGCCCATCATTTATGAAGATTGTGATGGGCCAGATAATGATTGTATACGCTGGTCGTCCGGCTATTCACTGAGTGAGTATTTACAAGCTTGGCTCGACGAAAGCAGTATGCCTTAAAGTGGGAGCAGCGCTGGAGAAAGCTGCTTCGTGTTGAGTTTCATCAAAACTAGCCGCCGCCGCTCTGCAAGAAGAATTACAGTTCGCTCCTCGTCCGTGTCCGCCTCAAACTCTTCCGGCTCAAAGGTGCGGCTTACTGAAATCTGTAGTTGCCTTTCGGCTGGTTGCTGATTATTGGCTAATGTATTTACCATCGCTGCTTCCCCTCTTCTCCAAAGCGGATAAGAGGTCCCCCGCTCAAACGTCCGAATCGTTTCGAACCTGCTGCCACAAGTATACCATAGGGCAAACGCAGAGAAAAACGGCTTCACCTCAGCACGATTCCGGCCAATTTCAAGCATTTTTTCGGCATTTGCCTTGACCATTCGCGCAAACCTGTGTTAGAATGCCGGTATTACTGCTTATCTTTCTTCTTTACTGCTTATGATGTTAGCCCGGAGACACTGCTTATGAGGACACTCACCTGCGCGTTTGGCGCGTTTGCCTTAATTACCGCGACGGCTCTGCCGGTTCTGGCGGAGCCGACGCAGGCCACGATTTTGATTGGGGGGCGGGTCGTCCCTTTCCAGGTCAAGCCGTTTGTGGGGCCGGACGGGCAGGTGCGGGCACCGGTGGACGCAGTGCAGCTTCTCGGCGCGAAATTTCAGCGGCAGACGGATGGCACGGTGCTGATTACGTCGGCGGCGGGGCGGCGCTTTAGCAGCCCGTTTACGGCGGTCGACGGCCGGATGTGCGTGCCCTTTGCCCGCGTCGCGCAGGCCCTCGGCGGCACGGCGGACTGGCAGCCGACGACGGCGACGCTGACCGTCCGGGCGCGGCTTCAAGTCGTGCGTCAGGACGATAAATCGCTGACGATCTATACGTCGTATCCCGTCTACTACACTGTCAAGCGCATCGACAATCCGGAGCGGCTGTATGTGGATTTGTACGGGCTGGACCTGGCGACGACCCCGGCGAGCATCCCCAGCCAGTCCGGTGGCGTGACGCAGATACGCAGCGGGCAGATTGACTACCAGACGGTTCGGATTACCATTGATTTGAAGCAGGGAATGCCGTTCCGCGTCGAAAGCGGCGTGCAGTCCAGCGAAGTCAAAGTCGCGCTTGGCGATGGAGCAGAGCCGGAAGTGGCGGCAAGCCTGCCGCCCGCCGCACCTCTCGCGCCGCTGCCGGTCAGCCCGCCGCCGCGTGTGGTGGTCAACCCCCCGCCCCCCAGACTGCCGCTGAATGCCGGGCCGGTGACCATCACCAATGTCACGTATAAAATTGTCAGCCCGGCACTGACACAGGTTCTGGTGTCCACCACCGGCCCCGCCAAGTACCGCACCGAGACTTTAGACAGCCCGAACCGTCTGGCTTTTGATCTGGCGGGCGCGGTGCCGGAAAGCAGTGTGCAGGCGGCGCAGGCGGTCGGCAGCCCCTTTATCAAGGCCATCCGGGTAGGGCGTCTGCTGACCTCGCAGATGAACTTCGGGCGCGTCGTGCTGGATTTGTCCCATGCCGTCGGCTTCACCGTGGACTCGCAGCCGGTCGGCAGCGGTATGACCTACACGATTAATGTGCTGACCGGCGGCACGGGGACGCCCGCCGCGCCGCTGGTCTCCGAAGGCCCGACGCCGCCGCTGAACCCGCTCAGCACGTCGCTGGCGGGCAAAATTATCTGCATAGACCCCGGCCACGGCGGCAAAGACTCGGGGGCGCGGGATGAGTTCCGCACCGGGAAAGTCTTTGAGAAAGACATCACGCTCTCGGTGGGACGCCGCCTGCGCGACCTGCTGACCCAGAACGGGGCAACGGTGGTGATGACCCGCTCCGATGATACGTTTATCCCGGTCATGGGCCGACCGCAGATTGCCAACGACCGCCATGCCGATTTCTTTATCAGTATTCATGCCGACTCCAGCGGCGGGCAGAACTCGCATACGGGAACCACGATCTACTACCATGCCCAGAACCCGGTCTGCAAGCTGATGGCCGCTGATATTTCCCGCCGCGTCGCCGAAGTCTCCGGTATCCCGCGTCTCGGAACCCGGTCAGACACGGTGCGCTTCCCGACTGGCTTCGGCGTCCTGCGCGGGAGCCTCATGCCTGCCGTGCTCGTGGAAACTGGCTATATGAACTGCGATAGTGACCTTGCTACTCTCCGAACGGATGACGCGCAGCAAAAGATCGCCGAGGGCATCGTGGCTGGTCTGCGCGACTTCATGCAGGACCGGGCCAACCAGGCCCGCTCCGCCAGCCGTGATGAGACAAGCCCCCGGAAGGCGTTCTAAGCGTGCAAACATTGCTGAGACTGTTTATGCGAGAGGTCAGAGTGCGAGGGGTTAAAACCCCTCGCTGGAAGGCGAAGACGCCGGGAAGCCAAAGAGTAAGAGACGAAAGCCCATCGCCGCTATCCGATTGTCCGTCCGGCGCGAAGCGCCTTCCAGCGAGGGGTTTTAACCCCTCGCACTCAGCCCCTCGTTCTACTACAGCGGCCTTCTGCCTGGCTCTTCTCCTGTCCGGCTGTCATCGCCCGGTGTCCGGCCCGACGCCCACGGTCAGCACGCCGCCTGCGCCGCGTGAAAAAGCGACGGTCTATGTCGTCAACCCCAGAGCAAAGGGCAATGACGATGCCCTCATGCCGCGCACGGTCAAACTGGCGACGCCGCAGACGCCCGTTCGCGCCGCCGTCGATGCGCTCTTGAAGGCTCCCGGAAGCCCGATGCCCAAAGGCGTCGCCCTGCGCGGCCTGTCTCTAGATAACGGTGTGGCGACGCTGGACTTCTCCGAAAGCCCCGTCAACGAAACCGGCGGCGAAGGCCACCAAACCGACGCACTGACGGCGCTTGGGCGCACGCTCGGGCAGTTTCCCGAGATCAACAGCTATCAGATACAGGTCAAAGGCACGCCGGTGACGACCTTCGGCGAGTTTACGACCGACGGCCCCATCCCCGTGACCCGCGCCGCCGAGGCAAAAACGACCCCATGACGCTGCCCCAATCCCCCGACATCGGCATTTTCGACTCCGGCCTCGGCGGGCTATCCGTGCTGCGCGAAGTCTGCCGCCAGGCTCCGAACGCCTCGGTGCTGTATCTGGCCGACACCGCCAACGTGCCTTACGGTGACAAGCCTCTGGCCGTGGTGCGTGACCTGGCCCTGCGCCTGACGGAACATCTGGTACAGTCCGGGGCCAAAGTGATTTTGATGGCAAGCGGCACGTCCACCGTCGCGGGCCTCGAAGCCGCCTGTGCGGCGTATCCCGGCCTGCCCATTGTTGGAACCATCGTGCCCGGCGCACAGGCCGCTGTCGAGCGCGGCGATGGCTCCATCGGCGTCCTGTCCACCACCGCGACCGCGCAAAGCCTCGCGTTCACCGCCGCCGTCCATGCCCTGGACCCGGCGCGGGTCGTCACCGAAGTGGGCTGCCCGCGCTTTGTGCCGCTCGTTGAATCGGGCCGCGCCGAGACCCCGGAAGCCGAAGACGCCGCCCAGGAGTATCTTGCCCCCCTGTATGCGGCCCGTGTTCAGACAATTATTTTGGGCTGCACCCATTTTCCATTTCTGCTGCCCGTCCTGCACCGGGCGATTGCCGCGCTGGCTGACCCTGAGTTTCGGCCTGTCTTCGTGGACCCCTCCGAGGAAGCCGTCCGCCGCGCTCTGCCGCTTCTGCTGCCCCTGCCAGACGCCCCCGCCGCCCCGCCGCGCTTCGCCGCCACCGGCGACCCCGAAGCCTTCCGCCGCTATGCCTCCGCCCTGCTCGGTGAAGCCCTGCCGCCGGTCGAGCACCTGCGGCTGTAAAACCCCTCCCGCTCGTTCCTCGCTCCCTCCCCTGTTAGGGGAGGGTTAGGAAAGACAAGGACGCGGACGGGGGCAAATCCTCTTCGGCTCTTGTTCTATATTGCCCTCCCCTAACAGGGGAGGGAGCGAGGAACGAGCGGGAGGGGTTCCCAGCGGGTATACTCCCCTCACCAAATTAAAAATCTATTCTAAACACCGAGGTTCCCCTATGCCACGCGAAGATGGCCGCGCTTTGGACCAGTACCGGCCCATTACACTCACCCGCTCCTATGCCCGCCATGCCGAAGGCTCCTGCCTCGTGGAAGTCGGCGAAACCCGCGTTCTCTGCACCGCCAGTGTGGAAGACCGCGTGCCGCCGTTTCTGAAAGGCAAAGGGCAGGGCTGGCTGACCGCCGAATATGCTATGCTGCCGCGTGCCACCCACACTCGCTCGGGCCGCGACGTCGGCAAGCCCGCCGGGGGGCGCACCGTCGAAATCCAGCGGCTGATTGGCCGCTCCCTGCGCTCGGTGGTGGAGATGGGAGCGCTTGGCGAGCGGACAATCACGCTGGACTGCGATGTGCTTCAGGCTGACGGAGGCACGCGCACGGCGGCTATCTCGGGGGCGTTTGTGGCGCTCGTGGAGGCACTGGACTGGATGCGCGGCAAGGGGCAGATTAAGATGCTGCCGCTGACGGAGTGGGTCGCCGCCGTGTCCGTGGGCGTCGTTTTGGGCGAAGAGCGTCTGGATTTAGCCTACGCAGAAGACTCGCAGGCATCGGTGGATATGAACGTCGTGATGACCGACACAGGCCGCTTCGTAGAGGTGCAGGGCACAGCGGAAGGGACGCCGTTTGACCGCGACCGCCTGAACCGACTGCTGGATTTGGCCGGGGTGGGGACGCAGCAGATGCTCGCCAAACAGCGCGAAGTGCTGGCGGGGATTGTGTGATGGCTGAAAAGACAGCAGCCGGAGAAGACCCCCTAACCCCCAATAATGGGGGAACCAAACAACTAGGAGCTGGCTTCTCTAATCCTGGCTCCCCCATTATTGGGGGCGGGGGGGGTCTCCCTTTATTCCTCGCCACCGGCAATGCGGGCAAAGTGACTGAGTTCCGCGCCCTGCTGGCCCAATATTTGCCGGGAGCGGGTCTAATACTGCGAACGCCGCGTGACTGGCCGGAGCCGCTGCCGGAGGTGGAGGAAACGGGGCGAACTTTTGCCGAGAACGCCCGTCTGAAAGCCACCGCGCTGGCGGCGGCCACAAATCTGCCCGCGCTGGCCGACGATTCGGGGCTGTGTGTGGACGCCCTGGCCGGCGCACCAGGCATTTATTCTGCCCGCTGGGCCGGGCTGGATGCGACGGACGCAGACCGGAACGCCAAGCTGCTGGACGCGCTGGCTGAGGTGCCGGGCGAGGCAAGGACGGCGCAGTTTGTCTGCGTCGTGGCGCTGGCTTTGCCCGATGGCACAGTCTGGACGGTGTCAGGAGACTGCGCGGGCGTAATTTTGCAGCAAGGGCGCGGCGGGAACGGTTTTGGCTACGACCCTCTGTTTTTGTTTCCCGACTTGAACCAAACAATGGCGGAACTGACCGATGCCGAAAAAAACGTTCGCAGTCACCGGGCGCAGGCAATCGCCCGGCTTGTGCCGATGCTTCTGAAAATAAGCGGTTTGGCTTGAGCGAGCAGGCGGGTATAGCGTTGTTATACTTTTTGACGGAGCCTTAAATGTTTGTGTATGACCTTGCGACGGTTGCCCTGTGGATTTTTGTTGCTCTTTTTGCCATTACCACTGTAGTCCTTTTTGGCATAACAGCTTTCGCGTTAACCAAGCTAGTTAAACTTGTTGACACGCTGGTAGAGAAAATAGAGCCGGTGCTTGGAAAAGCCACGGATACCATCGAAACCGTCCAGCGTGTTACCACCAATGTCGGCGAAAAGGCCGACGTTATCCTGACCAAAGGTGAAGTTCTGACCGATAGCCTCTCGGTGAAAACCGAGCGCACCGCAGATGTCTTGCAAAAGTCTGTGACCGGGCCTCTTATCAGCCTTAGCAGCCTGATTACGGGAATCTCCAAAGGATTTTCCGTGTACACACACTCCTCAGCGACGCGGGCCAAAGTAAAAGCAGAGACGACCGGGAATGCCCGGCGCTACGAAGATATTTGAACTAGCCGATTTCGAGCAAGTAACTTTCCGAAGGAGACGAGACACCAATGGCCGACAACGACAACACAGAGAAATCGGGCGGGGGCGGATTTTTCGCCGGACTGCTTCTGGGCGGCGCTCTGGGCGCACTGCTTGCCCTGCTGTATGCACCTAATAAGGGCGACGACACGCGGGACATGATCAAGCAAAAGGCCGACGATTACTCTGATCTGGCAAAAACCAAAGCCGCTGACCTGAGCGACACCGCAAAGCTCAAGGCAATGGAAATTTCTGACCAGGCCAGCGATACAGTGGCAAGCGCGAAAGCGAAAGTGGACGAAGTGACCGACACGGTCAAGGCCAAAGCCGCCGAAACTGCCGACACCGTGAAAGCCAAAGCCGCCGAAGCCGCTGACACCGCAAAATCTACCGCGAATGATCTGAGTGCGAAAGCCTCGGACACCGCCGACACGGCCAAAGAAGGCGCTCAGAGCCTTGTAGACAAAGGCAAAGCGTTGGTCGAAGACCAAAAAGCCAGTGTCGCCGATGCTGTCACCGCCGGCAAACAGGCTGCGCGGGAAAAGAAAGCGGAGCTGGAAGCCTCCGTGACGACGGACGACACCAAGCCGTCCACACTCTAAGAACACAAATCGAACCTTCCTTAAAACATAACTAGAGATAGAGGTAAGACCCATGGCGAAACCAGGACCCGTGGCAGGCTCCGAAGGGGCACGCAAAATTGCGGAGGCCCATCGCGGCTCACACGACCATGACAAAGAAGGCGGCTTTGCCGCAAACCCGGAGCTTGCCCGCGAAGCCGGACGTAAGGGCGGCGAAACGGTGAAGAACCGCTACGGCGCATCTTTCTACCAGAGCATCGGCAAAAAGGGCGGCGAGACAGTCAAGCGTGAGCGCGGCACAGAGTTCTATGCCGAGATCGGACGCCGGGGCGGCGAAATGCGCGGTCAGCGTGCGGCGGCCCTGCGGGCCGGAGCGGCAGCAAGCGGCGAGACGACGCCTCCGGCGGCTCCGCGCCGCCGGGGACGCCCCGCCAAAACCCCGACTGAGTAAGTCAATAAGGCCCGGAAGAGAAACTCTTCCGGGCTTCAATTTGTCAGGCGTCCGGCGCAACAGCAATGGCTTCGATTTCCACCATGACATCCATCGGAAGACGGGCCACTTCAATCGTGGACCGGGCAGGCTTGACGCCGCTAAAGTAGGGGCCGTAGACGGTGTTCAGCGCGGCGAAGTTATTCAGGTCTTTCAGAAAGATCGTCGTTTTCACGACGCTGTCTAACCCCAGTCCTTCCTGTTTCAAGAGTGCCGCGAGGTTTCGGAGGCACTGGCGCACCTGTGTTTCAAAATCGCCTTCCACGATCTGGCTTGTCGCGGGGTCAATCGGTATCTGGCCCGAGATATACAAAAACGGCCCGACGCGCACGGCGGGAGAGTAGGGAGCGCCCTGAAGCGGGCCAACATCGGTAAAGACAGCTTTTTTTTCCATAGCCTATTGTAGCACGCGGACGTGCCCTGTTTGACACGCCTGCTATAATAGGCGCATGAAAGCGATGATTCTAGCCGCCGGGGAGGGGACCCGCCTGCGCCCGCTGACCCTGACCCTTCCCAAGCCGATGATCCCGATTGTCGGCGTGCCCCTACTGACCCGAACGCTGGTTTGGCTGGCCGGGCAGGGCGTGACCGAGTGCGCGATCAATTTATTCCACCGGCCTCAAATTATCCCCGATACGTTCGGCACGGAATATCTGGGTATCCGCCTGCACTACTTCTTTGAAGACACCTTGCGCGGGACGGCGGGCGGCGTCAAAGCCGCCGCTGCGTTATTTTCGGACGCCCCGTTTTTCGTCATCTACGGCGACAATCTCATTCACGCGGATTTAGGCAGGCTGTGGGACTTCCACCGTGAACGCGGCGGGGTCGGCACGGTGGCTCTGTTCGAGCACCCGAACCCCACGGCGGCGGGCATTGTCGGCCTGGACACTGAAAGCCGAATCACGCGCTTTGTGGAAAAGCCGCCTGCCGACCAAATCTTTTCCAACTGGGCTAACGCAGGTGTTTACGTCCTCAACCCTTCGGTGCTGGACGCCATTCCCGCTGGCGTTCCCTCGGACTTTGGCCGTGACATTTTCCCTGGGCTGCTAGCCGAAGGGAAGGCTCTCTACGGGACACCGCTTGGCGGTTATTTGCAGGACACTGGCACGCCCCAAAGCTACCGGCAGGCGAACTGGGATATGCTGGCGGGCCATGTAGGTGTTACGTTTGATAACACGCAGTTGTGGGTGGACCCAACGGCTCAAGTGGGGCATAATGTCTCTTTTGTCGGGCGAAACATTGTCGGCGCGGGTGTCACCATCGGTGACCGAGCCACCGTCGCCGAAAGCATACTCTGGGACGGAGCGCGGGTAGCTCCGGGGGGCCGGGTGCGGGACACAATACTAGCTCCTGGCCTTGCCCTGCGTGTTACCTTTCCTGCTGAGGAAGCTATTTTATGATTATCACACAAACACCCCTGCGGATTTCGTTCGCGGGCGGCGGCACGGACATGAAGGGCTACTATGCCGAGGGCGGCGGCGCGGTGATTTCGTCGGCTATCGACAAGTATATCTATGTCGTCATCAAGGAGCGGTTCGACGGCAAAATCCGCGTTGGCTACACCCGCACCGAGATGGTGGACACCGTTGCCCAGATTGAGCATGAGCTGGTGCGTGAGTGTATGACCCTCACGGGCATCGAAGGCGGCGTCGAGATTGCCACGATGGCGGACATCCCGAGCGAAGGCAGCGGCCTCGGCTCGTCCAGCACCGTCACCGTCGGCCTCCTGCACGCCATGTATGCGTACCGGGGCATTCTGGTGACGGCGGAAACGCTGGCCGCGCAGGCGTGCGCGGTTGAGATTGAGATTCTGGGCAAGCCCATTGGTAAACAGGACCAGTATATCGCCGCCTACGGCGGCCTGCGCCGCTTTGAGTTCTGCCCGGATGGGTCCGTGGCGGCGTCTGCGGTCGAGATGTCCGAAGAAAAGCGCCGCCGCTTCGGCGAGGCTCTGATGCTGTTTTACACAGGTATCACGCGGTCTGCGGACACAATTTTGAGCGAGCAGACCGCCAACATCGACAGCCGCCGGGCGTGGCTGGATAAAATCAAGGGGCAGGTCGGCGAGGTTGAAAAAGCGCTGACCGAAGGCAGCCACAACAAAGTGGGCCGCTTGATGCAGCTTGGCTGGGAGTGGAAAAAGCAGATGGCGGGCCGGATTACCAGTCCCGACATTGACGCCCTCTACGAGAGCGCCTTAGACGCTGGTGCGACCGGCGGCAAAATCGCCGGGGCCGGCGGCGGCGGCTTCCTGCTTCTCTACTGCCCCCCCGACCGGCAAAGCGCCGTCCGCGAAGTCCTGGCCGATATGAAAGAGCTGCCCTTTGGCCTGGAGCGCGACGGCACAAAGGTGATCTTCAATGCCCGGCGCTAACGGCGTTCCGGCGCGGCTTTCCACCCGTAGGGGCAGGGCTTGCCCCTGCCCTTCTTTTTTCACCCGCCGTGCCGCGCCAGCCACTTTTGGGCACTATCCCGGAACGCTCCATTCCCCGAGGCCAGCTTTTGATACAAAGGCCGCGCCTGCTCCGGCTGATGGGCGCGGGTCAGCTCTGAGCCAAGCATAAACAGCGCCATTTCGTTGTCCGGCTCTGCCGCCAGCCCCTGCTGCCATTCGACAATTGCCCCGGCATGGTCATTGCGCAGGCTCTCAATCTGCGCGAGACTGGAATGCGCGGCGGGATCACGCGGATTCTTTGCCAGCACCGCCCGCACTTCGGCTTCATCGAAGTTGCTGTAAGCGGTTATTTCCAGAGAAATACGGGCCAGGTAAATGCCGAACGGCACGCAGATGACCAACAGCAGCGAGCTTGCCAGCAGTGCGCCGGAGCCAAAACGCAGGGGACGGCCAAGCGGCTGCCGCCGCAACAAAATTATCTGAATAAACGCAGTCAGCAGAAGAAGCTCCAGTACGCCGTAAAGCACGTAGCCTGCGACTTCGGCTTCCCGCACGACGGCACTGCCACCGACAGCGAACCCAATAGCTGCCAGGCAAAGACTCAAAACAATCCACCCACGCCGGGCTGTCCGTTCCTCTAGCGGCGGGCGGCGGCGAGCGAGGCCCAACAAAATGCCATACACCAGCACCAGGATGGGAAAGGCAAGCATAATTGTTGCGGCGATGATGCCTATAGCATTTATCTCGGCCACAGAGAAGTTCGGCAAGTTCGGCATCAGAAGTATCCTTTGAGGAGAGTTGACTCTTGAACGGAACACGCAGCCAAAAGGGTTCGCGGTGGCTGAAACAGGGGACGGCTGTTGGTCGTGAGCTTTACAGAACGTATTGATGCTACTCGAATCATTAGCGCCCGGCCCGCGACAAGAGGTGAATACAAAACTTATGGCACATGAAATTAGAGTTTACGAAGACCCAAACGAAGATTTGGAAGATGATTTGCTTCCTGAATATGACTTTAGCAGCATGAATGAAAAGTTTAATCCGTATGCAGCACAGGCGGCACGCCGCCAATCTGTGCACTCTATTACATTGGAGGATGACAGTGCCGAGGTGTTTCAGACCTCGGAGCAGGTCAACAAGGCGCTCCGGGCGCTGCTGGAAGCTGTGCCGCCGCATCACATTCAAGGCCGCGCTGTTAGCAAATGACCCTGCCGGGTATACTGTCTGTCTATGGCACAACATTCTTATGACACGGCGACGGAGGAGCGGGCGCTGATTGTCTCGCTGTCTCTGGCGGGCGGCGAAGACGACCGGACGATGCGGCTGGCGGAGCTGACGGAGCTTGCGATGACGGCAGGGGCGCAGGTGGTGGGAGAGTTTTTCCAGTCCCGCCGTGCCCCGGATATGGCAACCTATATCGGGCCGGGCAAGGTCGAGGACCTCAAAGGCGAAATTGCGTCGACCGACACTGAGCTTGTCATCTTTGACGATGAGCTGTCGCCGACGCAGCAGCGCAACCTCACCAATGCGTTGGAGCGGCGGGTGCTGGACCGGACGCAGCTCATTTTGGACATCTTCGCGCAGCGGGCACGCACCCGTGAGGGCAAGCTGCAAGTGGAGCTGGCCCAGCTTAACTATTTATTGCCCCGGCTGTCGTCGCTGTATACCAAATTCGAGCGGCAGCAGGGCGGCATCGGCGGGCGCGGCCCCGGCGAAACCAAGCTGGAAAGCGACCGGCGGCGGGTCAAAGAGCGGATCACGCTGCTCGGCCATGAGATCGACGAAATCAAAGAACAGCGGTCTCAGCAGCGGCAATTACGGCATAAACTGCCGTTTCCGACCTGCGCGCTGGTGGGCTACACGTCGGCGGGCAAAAGCACGCTGCTCAACTTATTGTCCGGGGCAGAAGTGCTGGCGGACCGGATGCTGTTTTCCACGCTGGACCCGACCACCCGGCGCGTTGTTTTGCCGCATGGCGGCTGGTCCGTCTTGATGACTGACACCGTCGGTTTTATTCGGAACCTGCCGCATCATCTGGTGGCCTCGTTCCGGGCGACTCTCGAAGAAGTGGTGCAAGCGGACTTCTTGGTGCATGTCGTGGATACGAGCCACCCGGAGCGCGAGCGGCAGATGCGGGCGGTCATGGAAGTCTTGACGGAGCTTGGGGCCGCTGACAAGCCGATTATCACGGCATTCAACAAAGCGGACACTGTTATAGACAGCTATGAGCTGCGGGAGCTGATTGCGGCAACGCCGAACTCGTGCTACCTGTCGGCCTTGAAGCGCGAGGGCATCCCGTTCCTGATGGACCGGATGGAGAACACGCTTCAGTCGCTCCTCGCCACGGTAACCCTGGTGCTGCCTTACGGACGCTCGGATGTGGTCGCGCAGTGCTACGAGATGGGCCGGGTGCATTCGGTGGATTACGGCCCGGAGACAATCACGGTTCACGCCGATATTGCTCACGAGCTGGCCGGACGGCTGATGCCGTTCACGCCGGGCTATGTAGCCGATTAAACCCGCAAATCAGAACAAAAAACAGCCCCCGCTTCTCTGGGAAGCGGGGGCTTTGGACTGGCTGCTTATGGCTGGAAGCGCGGGTCGCCGTCCGCAGGCGTCGGCAAAGGAATACGGCTCTTAAGGAAGTATTTGGCATGGCCGTCACAGAATGCATACACCGACCCGCCATTATGGCGATCTGAGATGCCATCCGCAAATCCTGACGCTCCCGTCCCAAAACCGCTGCTGCAATTACACCCATCGTCGGTTGATCCCTTACGGCCATCGCTGTTTTCTAGGAACTGAATGGTTGAAGCGGGTGCGGTCAGTTGAGCAAGTGTGAAATTCGGGTCGCCGGGGAGCGGGTTGTTGACGCCGCCAACAGCGCGGTTCATCGCATACGAGTTCTTTTGTCCTGAAGCGTCATCCGGGCAGACGTACACACCCAGACTTTTGATGTAGGGATAGATACATCCCTGCGTAGGATCAAAATCTGTGATAGCCGTGCCCGTCGAGGTTGTGGCTTGTGCACTGCCGTTGATGAACATCCAGGTTCCAATGCCTGAAGCCGCCCCCAGGGCACGGGGCATGATTTCATCTGAATCCTGCGTGTATTGAATGCAGGCCAGGCTGATCTGCTTGAGGTTGGAGGTGCAGGAGGTGCGGCGGGCGTTTTCGCGCACCTTCTGGAACACGGGAAAGAGAATAGCGGCGAGAATCGCGATGATGGCGATGACGACAAGAAGCTCAATCAAGGTGAACGCGGCATTGGAACGACGTGCGGGCTGAGTCATGGTGGTCTCCCTGTCTTTGGTGTAATGCGTTTTCGTATAAATTATTCACCCTTGAATAAAAGCATTATAGGGCACAATTTTTTGTTTGTCAAGGCACACTTCAAAAATAATGACTGTCTGGCAAAAATATCGATTTATCCAGCATAGTCAGCAAGCGTGGCATTGCTATTATAAAACAGATTATTTGTCCTGTCAAGGGTGCTTTGGACGCCCGATTTTCTGCCACACCCAGCCCGCCGCCAGCGGCAGAGCAAGGCAGGCGGCATAGTAAACAATCAGCCCCGGCCCCGTGCCGACGAGGTGATTGACGCCGCGCTTGTCCAGTGCCAGAATTGCCAGCGGGTGCAGCACGTAAATAATCAGCGACTCCGCGCCCAGAAAGCTGAGTATTTTGGAGAGCCGGTTGATGCCGAGCGCGGAGGCCAGCGCCAGCACAAAGACGCTCATCCCCGCCGCGTAGCCCCACTGTCCGAATTGATAGGTCGCCGTGTTTAGCGGCTGATGAAGCTGCAATGCCATCGCGGGCGGCAAATACACCGCCAGCCCCAGAACAACGACCGCCAGCGACGGCCACAGGGCTTTTTTCAGAACGTTAGGCAGGGGTAGGGGGCGGCTCCACAGCCAGAGGCCGAGGAAGACGGGCACAATGTCCCACAAAATGCTGCTTTGGAACGAATGCAGGAAGACGAAGCGGTTTAATAAATAGACGCCGGTTTGGAGAAAAGCTGCGCCCAGAACTACGGCCCAGAATGGCGGGCGGCGTCTAAATACGGGCACAAGCAGGGGCAGGAGGACGTACATTTCCAGCACCAGCACGAAAAAGTACAGGTGATACCACGCCTTGCCAGTCTGCAAAAGCGTCAGCAAAGTATGGACACCGGGGCGCGGCTGATGGTTGACTGCCACGCCGACGGCGACGTAAAACAGGCTCCAAAAGACATAGGGCAGCAGGGCGGTCTGAACGCGGCGGCGGGCGTAGCGGCCTAGCACGCCCCCGGCCACGCTGCGGGCATTGACCAGAGCGCTCAGCATTAAAAAGCAGGGGACCGCCCACTGCGCGGCCTGATTAGGGATGGCAAGCCACCACCAGCCGGGGTAAGGGGCGGCATGACGAGGGTGCAGGGCGGGCAGGAAGTGGCCGGAAACGTGGATAAACACGACGACCAGAATGGCAAGGCCCCGGCAGACATCCAGCGCAGCCAGCCGCTCTTTCACCAAAGCGGGCGGGCGTCCATCATCGAGCTGGGCGTCTGTGTCAGGTCCCTGAGTCATGCCAGGCCTCTTCGCCGTCCGGCGCGTCAAATCCTGCCAGAAGTGGCTGAGTGTCGGCGGCAGGCTTCTTGATACGTTTGGCTTTTTTGGCGGCAGCTTCCTCGCGCTGCGCCGTCAGCCACTCGGGGACCTGCCCCGCCGTCAGCGCGTGGAACTCGGCTTCGGTCAGCACCGGGACGCCCAGCGTCCGCGCTTTTTCCAGCTTGCTGCCCGCGCTTTCGCCCGCGACCACGTAGTCGGTCTGCTTGGACACCGACGACGCGGCGCGGCCTCCCTTCTGCTTGACTGTGGTTTCCGCCCCGTCGCGGGTCATCGTTTGCAGGGACCCGGTGAAGACGAACGACTGCCCGGCGAATAAGTCAGACGCGGGCGCGAAGCCTTCGGTGACCGGCTGTACCCCGGCTTGATTCAGTTTGTCCAGAAGCACAGTCGTCTCGGCCTGCCCGAAGTAGGCCACAATCGCCTCGGCGGTGGTCTGCCCGATTTCATGCACGGCGGCCAGCTCTTCGACAGTGGCCGAGGCCAGCGCGTCCAGAGAGCCGAAGTACCGGGCCAAAATCTCGCCGGAATGCTCCCCGATAAGCCGGATGCCAAGCGCAAAAATCAGCCGGGGCAGGGGCGGCTGCTTGCTGCCTCCAATCGCCGCCAGAATGTTGTCGGCCAGCTTGTCGCCCATACGCTCCAGCGGCAGCAAATCCTCTTTTTTGAGCGTGTATAAATCGGCGGCGTCTTTAATCAGCCCCGCTTCCAAAAGCTGCGCGGCGTGCTTTTCGCCGAGCCACTGAATATCCATCGCCCGGCGCGAGACAAAGTGAATAATCCGCTGCACGGTCTGACCGGGGCAGCCAGGGGCATTCGGGCAGCGCGTGACCGGGGTTCCCTCGGGCCTCACCAACGGGGTGCCGCAGGCGGGGCAGGTAACGGGAAGCGTGTAGGGCTGCGTGCCGTCAGGGCGGGCATCCAAGACCACCTGCACGATTTCGGGGATGACATCGCCCGCTTTTTGGATGACCACGGTGTCACCGACGCGGACATCCTTGCGGTCAATCTCGGCCTGATTGTGCAGGGTCGCCCGCTGCACCACCGAGTTCGGCGGCAGGGTGACGGGTTCGACTAACGCAACAGGCGTTATCGCCCCGGTGCGCCCGACCTGCGCGATGATGTCAATAATTTTGGTGCGGCCCTGCGACGCGGGAAACTTATAGGCAATCGCCCACCGGGGCGTCCGCGCCACGGCCCCCAAATCCTGCTGCTGTGCATACGCATTGACTTTGACCACGATGCCGTCAATGTCGTAGGGCAGTGACGCTTTTTTCTCGGTCCATTCGGCGACATAGGCCAGCACGGCGTTGATATTGGCACAACGCTGAACGTTCGGGTTGACCCGCATTCCCCACTCTTTAAGTGTCTCTAATAGCCCTGATTGTGACTCGGCGACCCGCGCACTGCTTTCGCCCAGCGCATACAAAAAGAGCGTCAGGCGGCGCTTCGCCGTCACTGCCGGGTTGAGCTGACGCACGCTCCCGGCGGCGGCGTTGCGGGGGTTCGCAAACACCGGCTCGCCCGCCTCCTCGCGCTCGGCGTTGATTCGCGCAAACTCGCCGTGGTCCAGATACACTTCGCCGCGCACTTCCACGAAGTCCGGGAACGAGCCGCGCAGGCGCAGGGGCAGGCTCGACACCGTCTTGATATTGGCCGTGATGTCCTCGCCGGTCAGCCCGTCCCCGCGTGTGGCGGCGGTCTGAAACACGCCATTTTCGTAGGTCAGCGAGATCGCCAGCCCGTCGATTTTAAGCTCGGTGACATACTCCACTGAAGCGTCGTCGGCCAGCCCCAGATGGCGCTTTACTTTCTCGTCAAACGCCCGCAGCTCGTCATCGTTGAAGGCATTGCCTAAAGATAGCATCGGCTGACGGTGCGTGTGCGGCTGGAACTCGGACAGCGGCGAGGCCCCGACCCGCTGCGTCGGCGAGTCGGCAGTCACGAGCGCCGGGTTCGCTTCTTCCAGGTCGGTCAGCTCGCGCATCAGCCGGTCATACTCGGCGTCGGCCATTTCTGGCCTGTCAAGCACATGATACAGATAGTTGGCGTGCGAGAGCTGCGCCCGCAGGTCTTCGGCCCGTGCGGCGGCGGCTTGTTCGGAGGATAGGGTGATGGTGTTTGTCATAGGAAAAGATAAGACCACGGGGCTGAACCCCCATGCTTTAAAAGTGCAAGCTCCCGCCTTCGCGGGCGAAGATTAAAGAAAGCTAACTTCTCATGCCCGCGCAGGCGGGGAATTGCTCTTCAAAGCACGGGGGTTCAGCCCCGTGGTCCTCTAATCCCCCGGCTCCGCGTCCGTCGTCGCCGGGGCCAGCGCGACCGCAGCCGTCGGCGTTAAGGTCGGCAGCACCGGCACGGGGCCGACACGCCGGACTTCGGGACGCGGGGCGCGGTGTTCCTGCGTCACAATCTCGCGCTTGACGACGCGGCCTTTATAGGTCCAGAACCGAGCCAGCGTGACATCGTAACCCGCGTGCGGCTTCTGATCGACCACCACTTGCCCCGACAGAAGACTTGCATCTACAGAAGTTTTAACACTCCACGGCAGGGTTGTCAGCGCCAGCGGCTTGACCACCACGGCCCGACCCGGCGGCAGGGTCCGCCCGAACAGGCGTACAGCCACGCGGTCGCCTTCCGGCACGGCGCGGATCGTCAGCGGCTTGCCCGTCGTGTTGCGGAACTTCAAATCTTCCTGCCCGTAGTAGATGCCCGCATCGCAGCCGGGCGGGGCATAGCTGACGACGCCCGAATGCGGATGCCGCTCATCAATCGGCAGCCCGGCGTGCAGGGCGGCGTTATACAGACCCGTGGCGACAAGGCAGATACCGCCGCCGGTCCCGCGCACGATTTTTCCTTGATCGAACATCAGCCCGTCCTGGTAGCCGCGCTCCGGGGTGCGCTCGCCAACGGTGTCATTGAACGAAAACTCCGCGCCGGGGGCCAGTGTCAGATTGTCCACCGCCGACGCAGACAGCAGAATGTTGGTGCGCTCGGCGGGGTCGTTTCGCAGGGGCACATCAAAGGCCCCGAGGGCGGCGACATCGAACACGCGCCACCAGTCGGGAGTCAGGGACAGGCTCGGGTCCGGGGTGTTGCCCCACAGCAGTAGCGGCGGCGGACTCCATGCGGCAAGCGTTGGCGACAGGGAGGACAGGGAAGCCATTGGAACCAGTTTCGGCAGGGCAGACGCCATTGAAACGGCGTGTGCGGCAGGCGACAGGGCGGCGGTCAGGATCATCAACAGGGGCAGTGCGTATTTCATAAAGCTGCTTTCAGTGTACCCGCTTGGCACTTAGGAATCAATAGGATACCTCTTGACGACGGGTGTAGTCCTATGCTATACTGGCAATATCACCAATTCGTTTCCATTTACACACGCAGAAAGCATACGCCGCGCATGAATAAACCACCCTCGCTCGGAGATCAGGAACTCGCCCTGCTGCACTATGTCACCGACCGCGCTCCCATTACTGTCCGCGAAGTCGCCGAGCAGTTTGGCGAGTCGCATAACCTGGCCCGCACCACGGTTTTGACCATGATGGAGCGCCTGCGGAAGAAAAACTTTTTGGCACGGAGCAAAGACGGCGGGGCATTTTTGTATACGCCGGTTGTCGCCAAAACCGAGCTGATGCAGGGCCTCGTCTCGGACTTCGTGGCGAAGTCTCTGGGCGGCTCGCTGTCGCCATTTGTGGCGTATCTCAGCCAGCCGAACACGCTGACCGAGCGCGAGCGGGCCGAGCTTCGACGTCTGGTCGACGGCCTTGATGCCGACCCTTTGGAGACTGCTGCCGAAGGGAGCTAGGCTTTGAGCATTCCTGCCGCGCTGCTGTCTGTGCTGAATATGTGTGCGGGGCTGGCGACCGTCGGGGCCGTCCGGCTGGGTCATGCCGCCTTGACTGGCGGGCTGGCTGTGCTGGCTGTCGGCCTCGTCTGCCGCCTGCTGCCGCGCCTGCCGGGAAGCCTGCGGGCGTCGCTGTGGTGGCTGGCCTGTCTGAAGCTGGTGCTGGACCTGTGCTGGCTGGCCCCGGTGTCCCTGGCGGTCCTGCCCGCGCCTGCCGTGACCCAACCCCCCGTTCTCGCCCCTCTGGCTGCCCCGCACCTCGTGACGACGGCAGCAGCCGTGCCTGCCGCGCCGCCTGCGGCCTACCAATCCCCCTCGGCAATCAGCCAGGCCGACACCGCTGCGCCGAGTGTCTGGCCGCTGGCCTTGATGGCGCTGTGGGGGCTGGGCGTGCTGGCCTCGATAACCATATTAGCAGGGCAGGGGAGACGTCTGGCCCGGCAAATGCGCGGGGCCGTTTCGGGGACGCTCCCTGGCCTAGACGTTGACGCTCTGGCCCGAACGCTGGGGCTGCGCCGCGCCCCGGATGTGCGCGAAAGCGCGGCAATCACTGCGCCGTGCGTCGCGGGCTGTCTGCGGCCTGTGATTTTACTGCCGCTCGGGTTGTCTTCGGTGCTGTCTGCCGACGAGATGCGGCTGATGCTGGCGCATGAGATGGCGCACGTCAAGCGCGGGGACTTGCGGCAGGCCGCGCTGCCGACCCTCACCCGAACCCTGTTCTTTTTTCACCCGCTGGCCTGGTGGGCGGCCTCCGAATGGGCCGCCGCCCGCGAGGAAGCCTGCGATGCGCTCGCGCTCCAAGTCACCGGAGCCTCGCCCGCGCTCTATGGACGCCTCCTGCTTCGCTTAACCGGCGGCGAAACCGCCGCCCCGGCGCTGGGGCTGTCGCCGGGCTTTCGGACCCTGCGCCGCCGCCTGACTGGCCTGCGCTCGGCCCCTGCCCGGCGCGGTTTGGCCTGGCTGCTGGCCCTGACCGTGCCCGCGATTTTGCCCTGGCGGCTCACGGCGGCGGCATCTTCGCACGATCTGCTCCGGGCGTCTTCTGCCGCGCCCGGCTATACGATCACCGATTTGGGCGACGGCCTGCCGTCGGGTTTGGACAATTCCGGGCAGGTGGCGATGACCGATGACGCCGCCTCACGCGGCGAAGTCTGGGCCTCCGGCGGCACGGCAGCACTTGGCGCACTGCCCCGGCAGCGGTTCAGCCTGGCAAACGCCATCAGCGCCGGGGGGCGTGTCGCAGGGGCATCGTATAATATCCCGAACCGGGGCCGGGCCTTTGTCTGGGATGGCACGCCGCACCGGGTCGGCTCCCTGCCGGGCTATCCGTACTCAGAGGCGCACGGCATCAATGACGCCGGGCAGGCGGCAGGGTGGGCGATGACCGGGACGCGGGACCGCTGGCACGCATTAGTTGCCCGTGCCTTTCTCTCAGACAGCGGCCATTTGACCGACCTCGGTACGCTGGGCGGACTTTACAGCGCGGCGTATGCTGTCAGCGATGCGGGCGTCGTCGTCGGCAAAGCGGACACGGAAACCTTCGGCCAGACCCATGCCTTCTCGTGGCAGAACGGCGCGATGACCGACCTCGGCACGCTCGGCGGCGCGAACAGCCTGGCCGACCGGGTGAACGCTCAGGGGCAGATTGCCGGAACCTCGGAGGTCAGCGACGGCCCCACCCGCCATGCGTTTTTGTGGGATACAGGCCGCATGACCGATTTGCCGCCCCTGCCCGGTGACACCGACAGCGCCGCCGGGGGCCTCAGCCCCGCCGGCGACGTCGTCGGTACCTCCACCGACGCCGCCACGGGCCGCACCCGCGCCGTCCTCTGGCACGGCGCAGCAGGCCGCGACCTGAACGCCCAACTCCCCGCCGGTTCCGGCTGGATTTTAGAAACCGCCACCGGCACCAATGCCGCCGGGCAGATTGTCGGCACCGGCCATCTCAACGGCAAGCCCCGCGCCTACCTGCTGTCGCCGCGATAATTTGTGCTACACTGAGGCAGCACGTTTCGGAGGAAATCGTCAAAATGCTTCATTTGCGCTGTTCGCTCCTATCCTCTGGCCTAGCTCTCCTAACGCTTGTTCTTGCAAACGCGGTGGCCTCTGCCCCGCTGTCTCCCCAACCGAACTTAGCGGCTTCGCTGACGCAAATGAAGCCGACGGCAGATACTGTTGTCTTGACGGTGAGTGCGGCTCAGTGCCTTCTGCCTGTGGGAGAAGCAGCTCCCAGTCCAGAGGCTTCGCTCCAAGTCGTCGCAACTACCTATCACCAGACGGTGCGTGCCTTCGGCGCGGTCACAGCCATCGCGCCGCCCACGATGACAGCGTTAAATAATCATCCCGTCAACCCCAATATCTATGATGGGATGCCGCCGCAGGAAGCCTTGAAGTTTCTGGTTGCCACTCTGACTGAGGCGCAGTGGCAGCAGCTTACCAGCCAAAGTGGCCTGGGGCTTTCGGACATGGCGAGTGAAACACAAAGCAGCCTGTTTGCCGCTGTCCTGCCGCGAACGCTCCAGGTCGCTCCCGAAGCGGCGGCGGCGGCAAGTTCCGGGGTACGTGACCTGACGAGCCTGCTGCTACAGGTCCGGCTTTGCCTCCATCGGCGGGTTGAAATCATGGTGCCGGAAGCAGGCAGTACCTCCTATCTCCTCGCGGGAGCCACCCGCGATACCGGGCAGTCAGAGCGGTACAAGATCGTTTCAGACCCTTACTTCGCGCCGAAATCTTCCGTCTATGGGGTTCCTGTCAAGGCCGAAGTTCCGAACGTCCCCAAGCCAAGTGCGCTTGACTTGCACGGTAAAAATTTGCAAGTCGCGGTCCCGTTCGCGGGGGCAAACACCGTGGGGGAGTTGGTCAGCCGGATCGGGCATCTTTCCGGGATGGAGCTTTATGCCGATCCGCGCTACGAGAACCGCCTCGTCACGCTCGTCTCCACGGCAACTTCGGCTCCTGCGTCAGACTTGTTGGCGTCATTGGCATTTTGCCTGACAGGAACCTATCGGCAGGTGGGGATGGCCTATGTCTTAACCGATGATATGGTTGGAATTGGCACCCGCCGCGCACTTTGGGCCGAGTTTGAGGCGGATGCCGCCCTGAAGCGAAAACAAGCCCTCGTGGCGGCGGGGAGCGCCCTGACGGCGGCGCATACACAAGCAGAGCTGAGTCCAGAAGCCAACTCTATCCCATATAGCACGAGCCAGCGAAAGTCAGCACAGGACTTTTACTCACAATCGGGCTTCTCCAGTGTCACTCAGACGCTCAGTCAGCTCACGCCGGAGCAGCAAACCGTTGTGGAAGCTCTTCAAAGCCACCCAGATAACACTGGAATTACGCACACGCCAGACGTCAATGGCACTATGATTGTGCAGGAGGTTCCGACGCTTGATCTGATCATCCCGACGTTAGATCAGCCCCTTGACGCGGGCCTGTTTACGACCCTGTATGCCCTGTTTCAATCACCTGGGCCAGCCCTGGAAACGTCTGAGCCTCTTGAAAAGCCAATCATTCCTCTGCCGAGTGGGGTAACTTTGTCGACGCTGATACAGCCAATCCAGGAACGCGCTGTTCTTGACTCTCCGAACACTGTGGGTGAAGTCAAGAGCCTTGTCGCAGAGATGAAACGCCTCGGCTTGAACGAGCTTTGGCTACCCGTATCTGTTGACCCCGGAATGCTGCCACAGGCTTTACAGGAAACAAAAGGAACCGGGATTTCTGTGTATGCCGTTGTCGATTTGCTGACAAGACCCGTAGGTGCCGCAAAGAGCGAAGTCGAGTTAGACATACTCGGTACTAGCTCAAATGTGCCGAAAACTTCGCCGGTGAGTCCTTTTTCGGAGAGCGTCAGAAAACAGCTTTTAGATGTCTCGCATACTTTAGCGCTCACCCCTGGCCTTGCGGGGATCGTTTGGCGGACGACTGAAGCACCGGGCTACGACAAAGACGACAACTACCATTCACGCGAGGCGATCCAGTCACTGGGCTACACAGTGCCCGCCCGCAGCGAGTTCCTGCGGAAAGCGCACGTTGACCCCGTCGACCTGTTCCCTTCTGAAATTGCGGGACAGGCCGACACGTCTCTTCCGGCATTCGACAACAGCGCAATGGAGGCGTCGCTGCTGGAACAGTGGCACCTATTCCGTGTGAACGCCAATCTATCGCTTTTGCAGAGCCTTTACCAGCAATTCATTACGGACACTCAAAGGCTTTCCGCAAATCCGGTGCTGCTGGTTCAGCAGCGGGGTGCGCCTCCGCCGAGTTCCTGGTATGGAAGCTGGGACGGGAGAGCAGTCTCCCTGCCGACCTTTCGGCCCTATTCAAGCACTTCAACGCCTGAGAAGTTGCAGGCAAAGGCAATCTCCAAAACAACCGTTGTGTCGCTGCCGATAGAGGGTCCCTTGTCGGAGGCGGCAGTGCTGGACAAATGGGCGACTCCGCTTCAGTTGATTGGAAGAAACCATTCCTGGGACGGCTTTGTGATTGAGTGCCACTCTGAGGCCGCTCCCGCAAATTGACGGCTCTGGTACAATCGCGCAATCCGTGATATACTGTCAGCGCGACATCGAAGTCTGACCTATG
This sequence comes from Capsulimonadaceae bacterium, assembly GCA_965277455.1. Lineage (GTDB taxonomy): Bacteria > Armatimonadota > Armatimonadia > Armatimonadales > Capsulimonadaceae > JANXMY01. The sequence goes on from OZ255823.1 coordinate 856,724, forward strand.
AAGCCTGAAACCAACTCACTGCCCTCACAAAAGCTGTCTCCCGAATACAGCGCCGCCCATGCGGATTACCCGGCCACGCCGCCCTCCGGCGGGGACTTTCATCAGGCATTCTCCCTCGAAGACGGCTCCGGGAGCATCGCCGTCGTCATTGGCGATATTGCCGGGCACGGGCCGGAACAGGCCGCGCAGGCTGTGCTGATGCGCGAGATGCTGGCCGATTGCCTGACGGCGGGGCTGTCCCCCGCCGAGACACTGGCCGCCGTCAATGCGCTGGTCGAGCCGGACCCGCACTTTGAGGGCTTCGGCACGGTCTTTATCGGCACGCTGGCGCGGGGCACGGGGCGGCTGACGTATGCGAGCGGCGGCCATGAACCCGCGCTGATTGCATCCTCCCGCGATCCCGAAGCCGTGCAGGAACTCGACGGAACCGGCCCGCCCGTGGGCGCGTTCCCGCCCGAGATGGCCCGCTTCGAGCAGCACGAGGCCACCTTGCCCCCCGGCGGCACGCTGCTTCTTTATACCGATGGCGTCTCCGATGCCCGCCCGCCGGAAAACCGGCGCGACTGGCTCGGCCTGCCCCGTCTCAAATCCCTGCTCGCCCGCTTTGCTTCCCTGCCGCCTCGCCGCCTCGTGGCTCGCCTGCTGGGCCGCGTGTCCGCTTACTGCCGGGGCAAGTTCCATGACGATGTCGCCGTGCTGGCAATCCGCCGCCGCCTGCCCCGCCGCAATCATAAAACGGGCGGGAAATGAAGCCGCTCCTGGAGAAAAGTTTTTATGCTTTATCGCTATCTAATCGTTCTGCCGCTTGTCTTAGCCTGCCTCGCCCCCGTGCGGGCGCAGACGCCGCCCGCCGCGCCGGACCCGGATGCCAACCGGCAGGTGCTGGCGCAGGCGATTGAGAGCGATGACCTTGCCAAAGCCGCTGCGCTTCTGGATGCTGACCCGGCCCTCATCAAACGGCTGGACAATTACAGGCGGCTGCCTCTGAACGACGCCATTGAAAATGACCACGGGGAAGGCAAGCTGAAGCTATTTGACCTGCTGCTGGCTCGGGGCGCGGGCATCAACGCCTCCGACCCGCAGGGGCAGACGCCGCTCACGCAGTCTCTTCAAAGCGACAGCTTTTTTGGCGGCAAAACGTTTAATTATTTAGTTGGTCACGGCGCAAGCCTCACCAAAGCCGACGCCGATGGGCAGGCCCCCATCCATGCCGCCGCGCAGGGTGATCTGGATGCCGTCAGCCGCCTGCTGTCCGGCGGCGTTTCCGTCAACTCCCGCGATGCCTACGACAACACGCCGCTGCATCTGGCCGTCGCCGCCGGAAGCCCCGAGGTCGCCGCTGCCCTGATCAATTCCGGGGCCGATGTCGACCTCCGCAATGGACGCGGCGACACGCCCCTGCACCTTGCCATGCGTCTCGCGGGTCTGCCCGGCGGAGCCGTTCCCGTGCCGGATGTCGGGACCGCCAAACAATCTCTGGAGGACACCGACCGCAACGACGGCCTGGCCCTGGAAGCCCTGCTGATCAAACGCGGCGCGAAAGTGGACCTGCCGGACCAATTCGGCCTGACGCCCCTGCTGTATGCGCTCCTGAACCGCGACAGCGCCGACCGCGTGCTGCTTCTGAAACACCATGCGTCCGCAGACACGCAAACGGCGTTCTTTCAGGCCGCCGCGCTCGGCGATGTGCCGACTTTGACGCGGCTGACCCGTATAAACCCGGCCCTGCCGACGCTGCGGGCGGCTTCGGGGGCAACGCCCCTGCACGTCGCCGCCCTGTGGAATGCCCGCCGGGCCGTTGTTTGGCTCCTGAAACACGGGGGCGCGCCGAATTCCCGCGATGCTTTCGCGCTCACCCCCTTGCACTATGCCTGCCGCGCCCTCGATGCGTCAGGGGCCGCCAGGGATTTGATCGCTGCCGGGGCAGATGTATCCGCCGAAAGCGCCGCCGGGGAAACGCCGCTCTTTTGCGCCGTCCGCGCTCAGGCTAATGACACCGTGGCATTGCTGCTGACCCGCCACGCCGCCGTGAATGTCCGCAATGCCAAAGGGGAAACGCCGCTGATGGTCGTGACAGACTTTGACCCCCTCACCGTGGTTTCCTACCTGCTGGAAGCGGGCGCGGATGCAAACCTTCCCTACCGCCAGAACAGTGACGACAACATTCCTGAAGGGGTTCTCTCCAATGCCATCAACAGTGGCAGCGTGGCGGCGGTCACGTTGCTTCTTAAAAAAGGCGCAGACCCGAATCTTCCTGGCAGCACCGGCAGTACGCCGCTGGTTCAGGCAGTTCAGAGTGGCAAGGAAGAAATGGTCACTCTGCTGCTGAACGCGGGCGCGGACCCCCGGCAGAAAGGCTACGGAAACCTGCCGCTCCAACTTGCCCAGGAGATGCACCATACAGAAATTGCCGCGCTCATTCAGGCCAAACTCGACACAACCGCAAAATAGCCTGCTTTGCCAATGGGAACTAACACTTATGCCAACTTTGTATCGCCTGCTTGCCCTGCCGCTTGTCTTAGCCTGCCTCGCCCCCATGCGGGCGCAGACGTCGCCTGTTCCTCCTCCGCCTGCCGCTCCCGCTGCGTCAGACCCCGCCGCCGACCGGGAAAGCCTCGCGGATGCCATCCGCAGCCATGACGTCGCTAAAGCGACCAAGATTTTAGAGGCCGACCCCAAGATTATCAAAATGTCGGACAACCAGAGCCGCCTGCCGCTGACCGAGGCCGTTGAGAACAACTGGGGCGATGACAGAACGGGGATGCTGACGCTTCTGATTGCCCGAGGGGCGGATGTCAACGCCTCGGATTCGCAGGGGCAGACGCCGCTGGTGCTGGACCTGTCACGGGGTAATGATCAGGACGGCAAAGTGTTTGATTTTCTGGTGTCCAAAGGCGCGAGCCTGACGGCGGCGGGCAATGACGGACTGACACCCATCCACGCAGCGGCCTATCAGCGCAACGTTGACTCCGTCAACCGCCTGCTGGCGCACGGCGTCTCGGTCAATCTGCGGGCCGGGTCGGGCGATACGCCGCTCCATGCCGCCGTCTTTTCCGGGGACCCCAAGACCGTCGCCGCCCTGATCAATTCCGGGGCCGATGTGAACCTCCGCAATGGGCGCGGCGACACGCCTCTGCACCTCGCCCTGCGCGAAGCGGGCCTGACCGGCAACCCCGCCGCCTCCCACGGAGGCAGTTTCGGCGGCTTCTCCTATGGCGGCGGCGATGCTCCGTCCGGCAAGGCCATTGTCGCCATGCTGATCGCCCACGGCGCAAAAGTGGACCTGCGCGACCAATACGGCTTGACGCCGCTCTTTTACACGCTGCTTAATCGAGACGATGCGGACCGGCTGCTGCTGCTGAAAAACCACGCACCTGTGGACACCCTCACGGCGTTCTTTCAGGCGGCGGCTCTGGATGACGTGCCGACATTGACGCGCCTGGTTCATGCCAGCCCCGGCCTGCCGCTGATGCGGGCCGCCAATGGCGCGACCCCGCTGCATGTCGCCGCTCTGTGGAATGCCCGGCAGTCGCTGGCCTGGCTCCTGAAACACGGCGGCGAGACGACCGCCCGCGATGGCTATGCTCTGTGCCCCCTGCATTATGCCTGCCGTGCCCCAAACTCCCAGGGGACGGCGGCGGACCTGATCGCGGCGGGGGCGAACGTTTCCGCTGAAAGCGGACCGGGCGAGACGCCGCTCTTTTATGCCGTTCGCGCCCAGGCCGAGGACACCGTCGCTCTGCTTCTGGCCCACAAAGCCGCCGCCGATGTCCGCAACGAGAATGGCGAGACGCCTTTGATGACTGTTCCCGACTTCCACCATACTGCTATTGTCGCCCAACTGATCAAAGCGGGCGCGGACCCGAACGCCCACGCCCGCTGGGGCGGGCAAAGCATTCTGACCAACGCCGCCGGGAACGGCGACAAAGAGGCTGTCGCCCTCCTGCTGAAAGCGGGGGCCGACCCGAACGCCGTCTCGATGAACGGCAGCGCCGGTGCGCTCGGCCAGGCGATCCAGAGCGGTAAAACAGACGTGGTCGCCGTGCTTCTGAATGCCGGTGCAGACCCACGCCAAAAGACCTGGGGCCAGACGCCGCTGGAGATGGCTCAAAACCAGAACCGCAAAGAGATCGCGGCGCTCATTCAGGTGAAGCTGGATGCGACTGCTAAATAGAAAGCCTCTGCCTTCTTTTCAGGACACTACATTGATGACAAACACACGCTCGCTGCTCGCTCTTGCCGCCTTTGCGCTTGGCCTCCTCGGCTTGTCGCCCACAGCCCGCGCCGCCGCGCCGCCCGCGCCGATAGTCGTTGGGGCGGCCCGCTTTACGGTGATTACGCCGAACTGCGTGCGCCTGGAATACGCGCCGTCAGGCAAGTTCATCGATGCGCCTTCGCTGTTTGCCGTGGAGCGAACTGCCCGCGATGCCGGGGCAAAAGTGACCCGCAGCGCAGCGCAAACCGTGATTGACACCGGCGCGGTGAGGCTGATTTACACGCCCAATGGGCAGCCGTTCTCGCCGGGCAATCTCAGTGCAGCGGTGCGCGATGGGGCGCAGACAGTCAACTGGAAGCCGGGGATGCCCAACGCGGGCAATCTGGGCGGGACCATTCGGACGCTTGATGGGGCGGATGGGCCGGAGGATTTGGGGCAGGGCGTTTTGTCCCGTGACGGCTGGTTTCTGCTCGACGATTCCAAATCGCCTTTGCAGACGAATGGCTGGGTGCAGTCCCGGCCTAGTGGCAGCGGCACAGACTGGTACTTTTTTGGCTATGGGCACAACTTTCACGCGGCCCTGAAGTCGCTGACTGCGATTGGCGGCCCCGTGCCGCTGACGCGCAAGTACGCGATGGGGTCGTGGTACTCGCGCTACTGGCCGTATTCGAGCACCGACTATCACACGATTGTGGATGAGTTCAAGCAGCACGATTTCCCGCTGGACAACATCGTGCTGGACATGGACTGGCACCGCGACGGCTGGACCGGGTGGTCATGGAACCGGACGCTCCTGCCCGATGCCGAGACGCTGCTGCCGTGGTTTCATTCGCAGGGCCTCCATGTCACGCTGAACCTGCACCCCGCCGACGGCGTGGGGCCGCAGGAGGACGCCTACCCGAAGTTCATGCGCGACATGGGCGCGGACCCCGCCACGAAACAAACTCTGCCCTTTGACGCGGGCAGCAAACAGTACATGACGACGCTGTTTTCGGACGTCTTCGCGCCGCTGGAACAAAGCGGCGTCGACTTCTGGTGGCTGGACTGGCAGCAGTATGAATACACGCGCTCTATCCCTGACCTGACCAACTTGTTCTGGCTGAACACGCTGATTTACGACCACACGGCGGCAGGCGGCGAGCGCGGGATGTCGTTCTCGCGCTGGGCGGGGTGGGGGGACCACCGGCATCCGATCCATTTCTCCGGCGATGCCAGCACCAGCTTTTCCATGCTGGCGTTTGAAGTGCCGTTTACGTCCACCGCTGGCAATGTCGGCTGCTTCTTCTGGTCGCACGATATTGGCGGGCACAACCGGGGCCGCAACGAAGAATCGTACACCCGCTGGGTCCAGTTCGGGGCCGTCTCGCCCGCCCTGCGCTCGCATTCTACCCGCGATGCGACGATGGACCGCCGCCCCTGGCTGTACCCGAAATGGGCCGAAGACTCGATGCGCGACTCGTTTCACCTGCGCTCCCGGCTGTTCCCGTATCTCTATACGAGCGCGGCGCAGTCCGCCCGCGACACGATCCCCTTAGACCGGCCCCTCTATGTGGACTACCCGAACTCCGAACCTGCCTATCACAACGCGCAGGAGTTCCTGCTCGGCGATAACGTGCTGGCCGCGCCGATTGTGGCGGCAGGCGATGGGCCAAACCGGGTCGGCACGCAGACCGTCTGGTTCCCATCCGGTGTGTGGTACAACGTCTTCACCAGCGAAAAGTATGCGGGCGGCACGGACGCTTTAGTCGCCGCCGACATCAACGAGTTTCCACTGTATATGCGCGGCGGCGTCCCTGTCCCGATGCAGCCGTATCGGGCACGGATGGCGACGGCCCCGCTGACGACCCTGCGCGTGGTTTGCTGGCCCGGCGCAGATGGCAAAACAGGCCGCTCCATGCTCTACGAAGACGACGGCGAAACGACGGCGTACACACGCGGACAATCGGCGACCACGCCGCTTTCCTACTCGCGCTCAGGCAATTCGGTGACAGTGACGGTTGGCGCGGCCAAAGGCCATTACAAAAATCAGCCCGTCGCCCGCACGGTGGTTGTCGAGCTGCCAGGGACGACGAAAGCCAAAAAAGTGTCGTTCAACGGCAATCCGCTTCCCGCCTCGGCGTGCGTCTATGACGCCGCGCTGCTGACCAACAAAATCACGCTCCCGGCCCGGCCCGCAAGCAGTGCGTCCGTGGTGATTGCCGCCGCCGTCCCCGCCGATCTGAGTCATCTGCACGCAAAAGCGATGGCCCGGCACTCTCTCGGCGCGGCCTCCGAAGAAACAAAGCTGGCGGCGCAGGGAATCGGGCTGGTTCGCAAGAACGAAGGCGCGTACCTGTATCACGGCACGATAAAAGATACGTTTTATGCGCCGCCCGGCGTGATTGACTTTAACCAAATCCGCGTGGTCGGCGGCGGGAACATTACTCTGCCCAAAGACGGTCACCCACTGGTCATCCCCGGCACGTCGCATACCTGGCGGGGCCGGACCCTGTATGCCCCCGCGCAGGTGGCGTTCTCGATTAACGGTCAGCATTACGTCCTGCCGGAAACGCTGCCGCTGGGCAGCGAGGTCCTGACCGAAGACAACCTCACGCAGTTTGCCACAGTGACGGCAAGCGGCGCACAGGGGGGCTATTCTCCTGACGGTGCGACGGACGGCATTCTCGGCGGCTATCCCGGCAACGCAAACGAGGAATGGTCGGCGGGGTCCAAAGTCGGCGCGACGCTGACGCTGACATGGAACGCGCCGCAGACGATTGACCGTATAGCCCTCTATGACCGGCCCAATCTGAACGATCAGATCACCTCGGGAGAGATCACATTCAGTGACGGCTCCACGCTGGCCGTCGGCGAGCTGCCGAACGATGGCAAGACGCCGCTGATGCTGCGCTTCCCGGCTAAAACCGTCACCTCGCTGACGCTCAAAGTGCTGGCGATGACGCCAAGCTCGGAGAACGCCGGGCTGTCCGAGATTGCTGTTTACAAGGCGAAGTAGGCTCAATGCAGACCACAAAGGAACCCTTATGAAACACACCAAAACACTGCTCACCGCCGCCGTGCTGGCCGCGCTTGGCCTGGCTACCGTCGGTCAAACGCGGGCGGCAGGGCCGCCGTCCATGCCCTTGCAGCCCAAGCGGGCGACGCCCGCCCGGCATCTGCTGGTGGCCGATGTGCGCTATCTGCCCAAAGATCAGCAGCTTCTGCTGGCCTCGCTGCAAGGCTTGGTCAACCGCAGCAAGCCGCGCCTGTACCTGATCGGCGGCGACGACGAGGTGTTCTGGCTCAAAGTCATGCAGGAGCAGGGCGATACGGATGCGCCCCAAACGGTTGAAGACCCAATGAGCCTGCTGACAACGTTCAAAGATGTCTACAAAGGCGCGGTCGTGGCTGACCCGAATATCTATGTCTCACCCAACGTGGCCGTGGATGTGGCCGGAGCCGATGACCTGCTGATTGCGACGCCTGAGCTTGCCACCAAGTACAACATCCCCATCAAGTTCGATATGCGCGGGCGGTTTAAAGACGACACCGACGCGCTGAAATTTGCACGGACGACACTTCTGCCACGTATGAATCCGCGCCTGAGCCTGTGCCTCGTCCCGCGCCTGCTCGGCTTACAGGTGGATGATATTATCGCGGCCAAAGGGATGTGCTTCTGGGTGACAGGGCCAAATGAGGCGAGCAAGCCCGGCGCGAACAGCGATGCCGAAAAGGCGGAAGTGGAAGCGCTGTTTTTGGCAACCCCCACCGACGGCATCGTGCGCGGCTACTGGTGGGCGGGCGACGGCACGGGGCTGGGCGAGATGGAAGGGGTGAAGCTGGCGTCTCAGTACGGCAAAATCACCACCGTCTCCGATTACGTTTCCAACTTCTCGGTGATGAGCGGTGTCAAGCAGACGGCATTGAAGCAAAAGCCCGCGCTGCCGGTGCCGAAGCTCGACCCCACCAAAGTCTATGTGGCGCTGACGATGTCTGACGGCGACAATTTAGTCACCTATCGCGGCTTCTGGCGCGGGTATTTCGACGATCCGCTGCACGGCACGTTCCCGCTGGGCTACGGCATGGCCCCGACGCTGATTGACCTCGCCCCCACCATGGCCCGGTGGTATTACGAGCACTCCGCACCGACCGATGAGTTCTTCTGCGACGTTTCCGGCGCGGGCTATATCTATCCCCGCGACTGGGCGACGGCGCTGCCGAACCGCGACGAGGCGTTTAAGAACTACTGGAAGCTGACACAAACGTATATGGACCGTATGGACCTGCGCGGCCTGCGAATTATGGGGGTTGACACCGACCCGATGCGGGACACCATCGCCGCCGTCGGCGCGGACCTGCCCCAAGTGCCGTTTATCCTGCCCGATTACGGCCCGCGTGGCTCGAAAACCTACCCCGAGGCGACATACACCCTGCCAACCGGGCAGTCTGTCTTCCGGGCAGTGGCTTATGACGGCGGCGGCGAAAAGCTGGCGCAGTCCGTGCGTGACCGGGTGGGGACGGTGCGGCCCGCGTTCGTGAATGCGTTTATTCAGAACTGGGGCGCTCGCCCGAGCGACTTGAAGAAAATGCTGGACTCTCTGGGGCCGGACTATGTCGCCGTCACGCCCTCGCAGCTTGACGGCCTGTACCGGCAGTCGCAGAAAGCCGCAAAGGGAACTCCGTAGGCGGCTGGCGGGTTGAAACGGGATAGGGGCGAAGGGACTAAAATTATGATGACACGACGATCCGTGCTGCAAGCCGGACTGGGACTAGCGGTGGCGGCGATGTTTGCCGCCGAAGGCTGCGCGGCCAAAGAGACATCCAGCAAAGAAGTATTGGGGGAAGTGCAGGGGGAGACGCCTGCGCTGCGCGATCCCCTTTACGCAGCGCTGCCGCTCGGCAGCATCAAAGCCGCCGGATGGGTCAAGCATCAACTGGAGCTTCAGCGCGACGGGCTGACCGGGCACGCCGAAGGCGTCCTGCCCGCCGTCACCGAAGACAGCGGCTGGCTCGGCGGCAAGGGCGAAGACTGGGAAAAAGGGCCGTATTACGTCAAGGGCCTCGTCCCACTGGCTTACACGCTCAATGACCCGGCCATGAAGGCCCTGGCGAACCACTGGGTCGAAGGCATTCTGGCGACGCGCCGCCCGGACGGCTCGTTTGGCCCGCCCTCCAATGACGACTGGTGGCCGCGCATGGTCGCCACGTATATTCTGCGGGACCATGCCGAGGCGACGGGTGACCCGCGTCCGGTGGCTCTGCTGACGGCGTACTATCAGTATATGGCAAAGGACATCGTTGCCCGGCCTTTGAAGGACTGGGGCAAGTCGCGGGCGGGCGACCAGATTGACACCATCTTCTGGCTGTATCGCCGCACCGGCGATGCCTTCCTGCTGCCGCTGGCCGATACCCTGCACACGCAGGCGTATGACTGGCGCGATATTTTCACCAACAACCGCTTCCTGGATTTCGGCAACGACTACCAGCCCAAGCACAATGTCAATGTGCCGCAGGCGCTTAAAATGCCCGCTGTGTACTATCAGCGCTCCGGGATGGACGCCGATTCGCGGGCCTATTACGCCGGCATCGAAAACCTGCGGCGCGACCACGGCCTGTCGGTCGGCATCGAGTCCGGCACGGAGCATCTGGCGGGCCGCTCGCCGACGCAGGGCATTGAGCTGTGTTCCATCGTGGAGCGGATGCTGTCCGATGAGACCGCCCTGCGTATCTTCGGCAATGCGGCGATTGGCGACGACATTGAAACGCTGGCCTTTAACGCCCTCCCTGCCGCGCTGTCTGCCAACATTCATCAGCACGTCTACTTTACGCTGCCGAACAATGTCACCGCCCCTCGCGGCGGCCTCGGCTACAATCAGGACTACGATGATGCGCGGACGCCTGCGCCGCGCTCCGGCTTCCCGTGCTGCTGCTACAACTTCCACATGGGCTGGCCGAAACTCGTGCAGAACGCCTGGGCGAGCGCTCCAAACGGCGGCCTGGCGCTGATGACTTATGTGCCGTCCGTCGTCACGGCCCCCGTTGCGGGCGGGGCGAAAGCAACCGTCACGACCGAGACGAACTATCCATTCGGCGAAGAAGTCACATTGAAGATGGCGGTGGATAAGCCGTCCCGCTTCCCGCTGTCTCTGCGCGTGCCGGGCTGGTGTCAATCGCCTGCCATTCTGGTCAACGGCAAAAAAGAACCGACACCGAAGGCGGGAACGTTCGCCGTAGTCTCCCGTGAATGGAAGACCGGGGACACCGTCACGGTGCGTCTGCCCATGACGGCGCGGGTGATCCCCGGCGGCGTCAGCCGCTCGGTGTCGGTGCGGCGCGGGCCGCTGGTCTACTCGCTCAAGATCGCCGAAGACTGGAAGCAGGTCGACGCCGGGCCGAAGCCGGGCTTTGCGGCGTACACGGTCACGCCAACCTCGCCGTGGAACTACGCGCTGATGCCGGAATCTGGGTTCGAGTTTCATCAAAAGCCGATGCCCGCGAACCCTTATGAGCAGGCGTCTACGCCGGTCTCATTGACGGCGAAGGCCAAAAAGCTGGAGAACTGGACTCTGATTCCGAGTGGGCACGCGGCCTATGACCCGCCGCTCAGCCCGGTCGCCTCGGCGTCTCCGACCGAAACAGTGACGCTGATTCCCTTCGGCGCGGAGATGCTGCGCCTGACCGACTTCCCGACTATCGGGACGCCGCCCGCGCCGAAAACGACCTATACCGATGCCTTCGCGGGCGGCCATGCCGACGGCTGGGTGCAGTACGGCGGCGGCTGGCAGGTCAAAAACGCAGCGTACCAGCCGGTCCCGAACGACGGCTCCGGCCCGCCCGGCGTCAAATCCGTGCAGACGGAGACGCAGTTCAAAGACTTTGTCTATGACGCGCAGGTCGCCGTCGGCCCGCAGGGCAACGCCGGGCTGCTGTTCCGGGTCAGCCTGCCGAGTATCGGCCCTGATTCGTATCAAGGCTACTACGTCGGCCTGAGCGCGGAAACGGGCATGGTAGAAATCGGCAAATCCAGCGAAGCATGGACATCGCTGGCAAAGGCTGCGATGGCCCTCAAAGCCGACACGGCGTACCCGGTCCGCGTTCGTGCCATCGGCCCGCATTTGCAGGTCTTCGTGTCTGATATGACCAAGCCGGTGCTCGACATCACAGATGCGACGTTCCCCGGCGGCGCGATTGGCGTCCGGCACTACTACCCGGACTCGCACAAGATCAGCGCCGCGTTCTCGAAGATCAGCGTCACAGCGGCGTGACCCCTCCCCTGTTCAGGGTGAGGGTTAAGAATAAGACCAGAAATGAGGCCCCCGCTTTGCCAGCGGGGGCCTTGTCTGTTCCTGTTCCTGTTGTTCTTACCCTCACCCTGAACAGGGGAGAGGTCACGCGGCGAGGGGCATGAGGTCATCGAGCGGCATCAGGTCGTCTAAGGGGAGAAGGCCTATTTCGGAAGGCGAGGGTGGGGCGGACAACGCGCCCCTCATAGTCAGAAAGACGGAGACGAGCGCAGGGTCAAAATGGGTTCCGGCGAGGCCGCGAATATGGTCCAAAGTCCGCGCCTCGGGCCAGGCGGCGCGGTAAGGGCGGTCCGAACAAAGGGCATCCCAGACATCCGCGATAGCGAACAGCCGGGCGGCCAGCGGGATTTGTTCGCCTTTCAGGCCGCGTGGGTAGCCTGTCCCATCCCATTTTTCATGGTGACACCACGGAATATCGAGCGCGGGCCGCAGGAAGGCAATCGGGGACAGCATGGCGTGGGCGTCTTCCGGGTGGCGGCGCATCAGCCGCCATTCGGTCGGGGACAGCTCATCGGTTTTCAGCAGAATGCGGTCAGGAACGCCCATCTTCCCGATGTCATGCAGCAGAGCGCCCCGGCGCAAAGGCACGAGCGCGTCGCCGGTAAGTCCAATCGCCAACGCCAGCTTCAAGGTCATGGCGGTGACCCGCTCAGAATGGCCCTGCGTCTCCTGATCGCGCAAATCCAGCGCCCGGCCCCAGCCTTCAATCGTGGCGTCATACGCGGCCACCAACTCGGCATTGGTGCGCTGCAAGTCCTGGCACAGACTCGCGCTGTCTAAAGCAATCGCCGCCTGCCCGGCCAGAACTTCCAGAAACTCATACCATTCATCACCGACCTCTTCGGGAGAGCGGCGGAAAACTTCCAGCACTCCCTGCACCTCGCCGTGCGCGATCAGCGGCACGGCCCAGTACGCCGCAAAGCCCGCACGGGCCACGGCAGGGTCGTGCGCGAACACTTCGGGGGTCCATGTCAGCCGCAGCTCGACGGTGCGCCGCTCGCGGACCGCCTGCCCGGCGTAGCCGAAGCCGCGTGTCTGCGCGGCGCGGCCTTCGGGCGTGCAGTCCAATCCCGAAACGGCGGCGCAGGGCAGGCCGTCCCCGCCCGCCGGGTCAGGCAGCAGAATGGCGGCGGCTTCGGCCCCGAGCTGCTCGCGGGTCTGCTCCAAAAGTGTGTTCAAAGTGGCGTCCCGAGTTTGCCCGGAAATAATCGCCGTGTCAATCTTGTGCAGGGCCGCGATACGCCCGATGCGCCGCTCTAAATCCGCGTTCAGGGCCAGAATGCGTGTCCGTGCCCGCCGCCGCTCCTCGCCGTCCTCCACGATGCCGATAGAAAAGCGCGGCTGCCCTGCGCCTCCGCGCACCATTGTCAGCGTGTAATCCGCGAGAAACAGAGTGCCGTCGCGGCGGCACAGGCGTTTTTCGGTGCAGTAGCTTTCGCTGCGGCCTTCCTGCATATCCCAGTGAAGCTGCGCGTTTGCGGGCGGGTCGTCCGGGTGCGTCAGCCGCGCCACGGCCATGCCTTCCATCTCATCCGGCGCATAGCCAAGCATCCGGGCAAAGGCCGGGTTGGCGCGGGTAATTTTGCCTTCCGCGTCCAGACGGACAATGCCGACTCCCGCCGCCTCAAAGACCGTCCGGTTTTCCTCTTCGCTCCGCCGCAGGGACTCTTCCGTTTGACGCCGGGCCGTGATGTCCTGCACGGTTCCTTCGTAATAGAGCAGGGTGCCGTCGTCACCCCGGACGGCGCGGGCATTCTCCGAAGTCCAGACCGTGCCGCCGCCCTGATAGCGCACCTCTGCCTCAAAGTCCTGGACGGTTTTCTGTGTTTCGAGCTGGCGAAAGAACTCCTCGCGCCGTCCGGGCTGCACATACACATTGCGGGCGGCGCTGATCTGCTGCGCGACCAGCATTTCCGGCGAATCATAGCCGTAAATCCGGGCAAGTGCCAGATTTGCCCGCAGGTAATGGCCGTCGGGCGTCATCTGGTACAGGCCCACCAAAGCATGATCAAACAGCCCCCGGCTGCTTTCCTCCGAGCGGCGCAGGGTATCTTCCTCGGGACGCCTGCGGGCGACATCGGTGAGCGCACAGACCCAGAACCGCTGCGGGCCTATCCGCAGGCGTGTCAGCGCCACTTCCACCGACAGCCGGGAGCCGTCGTTCGGGCAGGCTTCCAGGCGCAGCAGGCGGCTGGTCGAATCGGGCGCCTGCCGGAGCAGGGCGCGGGGAAAGCCGGGCAGGAGCGACCACACCGTCTGGCCGACAGCATCGCCCGCCCGGCAGTGAAAGAGCCGCTCAGCCTCTGAGTCGAACGACTCCACCGCGCCGTCTTCGCCCAGCAGAATCGTGGCCGCCACATCCGCCCCGCCCGAGGCGGCGACAGACTCAAAGCGAAGGGGCAGCGGGTTTGTATCAGACGTGTTTTTATCAGAATTGAGAGCAGGCATAGAGTGTTCCGAAGTGTTTCCTGCACTTTTTATCGGCACACTTTGGGGGCTTCTTCAGGCCCCTTCCAGTCCATGCACCCGCCTGATCTGCTCTAGCAGCGGCGTAATGTCCGGCTCGCGTACATCGCCGGGGGGCGGGCCGAGCGGGTCCGGCGTCTCGATGTCGCCCAGCCACACGCCAAGCGTTGCCAGAACGCCCCAGGCAAGGGCGTCCAAATCGTAGCCGCCTTCCAGAATGCCGACCAGGCGGCCCGGACAATAAGCGTCGCTGATTTCTTTGAGTGACCGCGACAGCGCCGCCAGCCCGCGCACCGTCAGCCGCTCCCGGATACGCTCTACATACGGCGCATTGCGCCAGTGTGCATCGTAGCCCGCCGACACAATCACCATCTCCGGCTGGAAGCGATGGGCCACGGGCCGCAGGATTTGGTCGAACACCTGCAAGAACCCCGCCTCTCCAACATCCGGCGGGAGGGGAACATTGACGGTGTACCCGATGCCCGCCCCTTCGCCAGTCTCATGGACATCCCCGGTGAACGGATACGCGGGCGATTGATGCGAGGAAAAGTATAAGACTTCTGGCGAGCCGTAAAAACGGTCCTGCGTGCCGTTGCCATGATGCACATCAAAATCTACCAATAACACCCGCGAGAGGCCATAAGTTTCGACGGCATGAGCGGCGGCGACCGCCGCGTTGTTGAGGATACAGAACCCCATCGCCCGGTCAAACAGGGCATGGTGTCCGGGCGGGCGCACCAATGCGAAACTTGCGTCCATGCCCCCGGTCATCACCGCATTGACCGCGCCGACAGAAGCCCCCGCCGCCGCCGTGGCCGCCGCCCACGAACCCGTCGAGGCAAACGTATCCCTGCGGTCTAAATAACCGCCGCCTTCGGCGACTACTTCCTCCACAAAGTCCAGATAGTCGGGCGTGTGGACGCGCTCTAGCTGCTCCCGCGTCGCAGGCGTGACGGGCAGGCGCGTGACCCGTTCCAGCATTCCTTCGCGTTCCAGCAGGTCCATGACGGCCTGCACGCGGGCGGGCCGCTCCGGGTGTCCGCTGGGCGGGCGGTGGTCTAACACGGCGGGATCATAGAGGAAGCCGAGGCGGGTGTTTGGCATAGGGTAGCTCCATGAAACCGGCTCTGAAGAGCCGGTCTATTAGCAAACGGAAAAAGTCGCTCCGCGACTGAGGACTGGCTACGATAGCTGTTCCTGAGTCGCGGAGCGACTTTCTCCTGTTACAAGTAGGCTGGCACTTCCAGTACCAGCGGGCTTAATCCTCGGGGCGATTGCCCGCCGGGATGCCGCGCTCTCCGGCGCGGTCCGGCGGGTCAATGGTCATATCCCCGGTGACGCGCACCTGACAGGACAGGCGATACTCGCCGAGCAGACCGTCTTCGGTCAGCGTCTTGCGCTCGGCGTCGTTCATCTCGGACGGCTCGCCGCTCAGGAAATGCACTTTGCAGGTGGTGCAGCGGGCGACGCCGCCGCAGCGGTGCAGGATGTCGTAGCCGGAATCTTCAATGGCGAGGACGAGCTTTGTGCCGTCCTCGACCTCAAACGTATCCTGGCCTTCAATGGCAACTGTGGGCATAATAGGTGCTTTCTGTGTTGTGTGTTTTCTAACGGTTCCACCACTTGCGGCCTGTGTCGGTCACCATCTTGTCGGCGGCTTCGGGTCCCCAGGAGCCTGCCGGATAATTCGGCAATTCCGGGGCTTTCGTGTTGGCCCAGTGTTCCAGAATGGGTGTAATTAAACTCCACTCGGCTTCCACTTCGTCGTCGCGGGTGAAGAGCGCGGCGTCGCCAATCAAGGCATCCATAATCAGGCGCTCGTAAGCGTCGTGAATGCGCTGGCCGAAGCTCGTGCCATAAGTAAAGTTCATGTCCACCGGGCGCACGACGGTTTTCTGGCCGGGGGGCTTGGCCCCGAGACGCATGGAGATACCTTCGTTGGGCTGAACGCGAATGGTGATTACATTCGGCTCGGCGGTGTCGTCCTTCTCGTTTGCCAGCAGAACGCGGGGCACGTCTTTAAACGTGATATTCACTTCCGTGACACGCTCCGGCATCCGCTTTCCGGCGCGGACATAGAAGGGAACCCCGGCCCAGCGCCAGTTCTGGATTTCCAGCTTCAGGGCCACAAAGCTGTCCGTGACCGATTCTTTAGGCACGTTCGGCTCATCGCGGTAGGCGGGAACGTCTTTATCGTTCATCTTGCCCGCGCCGTACTGCCCGCGCACGACGCACTCCTCGCAGTTGTCTGACAGAACCGGCTTGATAGCCCGCAGGACTTTGGCCTTTTCGTCGCGGATATCGTTGGCGCTCAGCGTGTTCGGCGGCTCCATCGCTATCAGCGCCAGCATTTGCAGAGCGTGGGACTGCACCATATCGCGCAGCTCACCCGCGTTGTCGAAATAGCCCGCTCGCTGCTCGACGCCAACCGTCTCTGCGACCGTCACCTGCACATTGTCCACATACTTGGAGTTCCATAGCGGCTCGAACATCAAATTCGCAAACCGGAACACAAAGATATTCTGGACGGTTTCTTTGCCCAGATAATGGTCGATGCGATAGATTTGATCTTCGTCAAAGACCTGCTTCAGCTCGGCGTTCAGGGCGCGGGCGCTGCTTAAATCCGAGCCGAATGGCTTCTCTACAATAATGCGCGTGAAGCCCTTGCTGTCCGGGGCATCGCCGCTTTTGACCAGCCCGGCCTTGCCAAGCTGCCCGATGACGGTGGTGTAAGTGCTGGGCGGTGTGGCGAGATAATACAGCCGGTTGCCCGCCGTCCCCTCGCTGGCATCGAACTTGTCCAGGCGCTCTTTCAGCCAGCTAAAACCCTGCGCGTTGTCGAAATCCGAGCGGTGGAACACGACGCGGCGGGCGAATTTGGCCCAGTCTTTGTGCGATTCTTTCCACAAATCGGGGGCAAACTCTTCCACAGAGCTTTGCAGCTCGTCGCGGAATGAGTGGTCGGAATACTCGCGCCGGGCAAAGCCGACGATCTTAAAGTGGTCTGGCAGCAGCCCCTGCACTTCCAGAGAAAACAGCGCGGGGATCAGCTTGCGGTGGGTCAGGTCCCCGGTCGCGCCAAAAATGACGAGAGAGCAGGGAGGGATAGGCCGCTCGATCAGCAGTGTGTCGGCGGCGGTGGCTTGTGTGTCCGATAAGCCTTGATCGGTCGGTTCTGTCGCGGGCATAAAGCCTCCCTAAGTTGGTCTGTTTTTGGTCTGTTTTTGGTCTATTTTAAAGATTGGATATAAGCGACCAGAGTATCAATCTGGTCTTTGGTCAGCTTGTCTTTGTAGGCGGGCATCTTGCCGGTAAAACCATTGGCGATATGCCGGTAGACTTTGGGGTCCGGGTCGCCGAGGGCATGGAGCGTGGGGCCGATTTTGCCTTCGGCGTCCTGCCCGTGGCAGCTCGCGCACTGAGCCAGATACAGCGTTCTGCCCTGTGCGACCATGTGCGTGGTGTCAACTGCTCCTGCCGGAGCGGCAGGCGCGGCTTGCTTGGCTTCCCCGGCGGCACTTTCTGCCGTCTGCGCGTGCGTGACGGCGGCGGACGAAATATATGCCAGTCCAACGACGCCCAAGCCTGCGGCCAACCCGAGGGCAAGCCCTTTAAGTTCTTTTGCCATTGTATATGTTCCTAACTTCCCATCAGCTCACCGCCCCAGTAGCCAGCCGTCAGCGTCAGGCCCGTGGTAACTGCCGCTAAGACCAGATAAACGGCGAACGCAGGCCGGGAGGCGGTGTTCTTTACAACCAGCCGCCAGACGGCCAGCGCGATTATCAGGCCGAACGCGGGCCAGACATAGTCATGGTGTGCGGCCAGCTTGCCGCTTCCAAAAAAGACCCACGCCGAGATGACCAAGCCGGACACAACGGCCACAAATGTGGCCGCCGCGCCCAGCAGCAGCGCATAAAAGCCCGCCGCGTGCAAGTCCCGTTTGTACGGCTCGCGCAAAAAGTAGGCCGCCGTGTCAAACAGAAACGAAGCCAGCATCAAGGCAATTGGAAAATGTGTGCTTCCCCCATGCAAGTTGGCCCAGAGTTTGTCCAAAGTTATGCCTTTGTCGTATCAGTCGCGTGATCAATCGTGTCAATCGTCTCAGCGGCCTCCGAAGCCGATGCGCCCGGCTGAATCTGGTCGGCAGTGCTCTCCGACGTGCCGGAATACACCACGCCGTCGCCCGAACCCGTGGCGTCATGCACCGAGCCTTCGGTAGATAGGACTGCGTGCCCGCCGAATTCGTTCCGCAAGGAGGCAATGACTTTGGCCGCGAAGTTTTCGGGCTGCCGCGAGTGAAACCGCTCATACAGCGAGGCGGTAATGACCGGCGCGGGTACGTTATGATCAATCGCTTCCTGAATGGTCCAGCGGCCTTCTCCGGAGTCCTCGACATAGCCGCGCACTTTTTGCAGGTTCTCGTCGCTCTTGAACGCCAGCACCAGCAGGTCCAGCAGCCAGGACCGGACCACGCTGCCATAGCGCCATGCCCCGGCAATGGCCGTCAGGTCCAGCTTATACTCGCTGGCATGGAGAATGTCGAAGCCCTCGCCGTAGGCTTGCAGCATTCCGTATTCAATGCCATTATGCACCATCTTGACGTAGTGCCCGGACCCCGACGCGCCGCAGTAAACGTACCCGTCCTCCGGGGCCAGCGTCTTGAAGACCGGCTCACAGAACTTGGCCGCATCCGGCGTGCCGCCATACATCAGGCAGTAGCCTTCTTTCAGCCCCCAGACGCCGCCCGAGGTGCCGCAGTCCAAGTAGTGAATGCCCTCTTTTTCCAGCTCACCGGCCCGGTGCACCGAGTCTTTGAAGTACGAGTTGCCGCCGTCAATGATAATATCGCCGGGCGACATGACCGCTTTCAGCTTGGCAATCGTTTCGTCGACCGGCTTGCCCTGCGGAACCATAATCCATGCCACTTTCGGCGTCTGGTTCTGCTTGGAAATCGCCTCTGCCAGATCGGTCACGCCGACCCCGCCGCGCTCTTCGACTTCGTGCATCTTATCGGGCGACGTATCAAACCCGTAGACTGTGTGCCCATCTTTTGCCAGCCGCTCCAGCATATTCATGCCCATACGGCCCAGGCCCACCATTGCGATCTCCATGCGTTCACTCCTCGGGGTTATTGCCCCTGAATAATTTTATTTCTTTGGTGCTCTTACCCGGACACTGTTCGCCTTTAACCCGCCCATTTCCTGCCCGCTACTGCGCGGGCCGCGCCTCCTGTGCCAGCCGCAGCATTTCGTCCAGCAGTGCTTTCAGGCTGGGGCATTTGGCATAGGCCGCTTCCGGGTTCAGCTTGGCAAATAATTCTTCGCCATTCGTTACTTTCTTGTAATGCCGTCTGTGTTTGCTCAAGTAAATCCGATCCAGCAGTTTGGCAGGCGGCTCGGTAGAGTTGACCGTCTCTGGCTGCGCTGATTTTGTGATCAAGCTGCTGCGAATGTCCGCAGGAAATATGCTGACTTGGCTGAGGAGCCAGGCTTCCGTTTCATGGACAGCGAAAAATTGGCGAAACTGAGCGTGACCCACTTTGGCTTCCAAATGCTGTTTGGCCCAAGCGAACTTGTCTCCGGGCGTCATCTGATCGGCGGGATAGGGAAGCTGAAGCCCATACAAGTCCAGAAGGGCTATCACTGCAATCACATCGCTGCTGTTTGCCTGAAGATATAGCCCGGCCTTCTTTGGTGAGTCTTTTACAAGTTCCGCCCATCCCTCAAAACGTACTGTCTGAATGCCCACTGGATTTTCCGTCCGTGCATCCAGCCAGCGTTTAAGAAAAGCCGGAAGTGCTTTCTCCGTGTAACCCTCTACAAAGAGAACAAATTTCATGCGCCCATGCTCTCCAACTCCCCGGACCGAAACAAGCTGCCCAGAGAATACTCTTTCCGCCAATAAGCGAGAGCATTTGGGTCCAGCGTTCTCAGCGTCGTTTCTCCGTTTTCCCAATTCGCTACGGTCGTTGTCAGCGCGGCGTCCCGGAATGCATCCAAAAACTGGTCGGAGTGCGTCGTGAAAACTACCTGCGTTCGCCGGGCCGCTTCCACCGCAAATTCTGCGATAATCGGCAGCATAGAGGGGTGCAAACCCGTTTCCGGCTCATCAATCGCAATCAGGGGCGGCGGGCTGGGGGAGGCCAGCACCGTCATCAGAAACAGAAATCGCAGCGTACCATCGGATAAATCCGCCGTGGACTGTTCGCGTTTTAGCGTCTTCCACCGCACCCGCATTTGTATCCGCTGGTCAGCGGCAGGGGGGAAAATTAGTTCGTCAAAATCGGGTCCAAACGCCGCCGACATGGCATCGTTAATGTCCTGCTTAAACTGCCGTTCGCTGGTATAAAGCGTATGCAAAACGTTGATTAAGTTTTGGCCGTCAGGCGCGACTTGCTGTTCCAGACGTGTAACGAGTGCTTGGCGAATCGGCGCGTTCTTATCGGTACGGAGGTCCTGATAAATAGTGTAATTCGCAATCTTCTGTTGGTAAAATGGTAAGGCCATAAGTCTTATCCACGGGACAAATGGAGTGTCCAAAGAAGACAATATAGTCTCCGTTGGAGAAGTAACAGCCTCAGCGTATTGAGAATCCTGCCGACCCCGAATTCTAACGTCGCTTCCATCACTGTCAATGACAACAAGATCGTCCTTTGTTGCTATAAATGTCTCGCTTTCAATTCCGTAATCCGGTGACGAAATAAAAAGCCTTTTTTCTAAATCCACTTTATAGATGAAACCCGTTGCAGCCACTCCTATTCCAGTGCCAGAAGTTGTCACTGAAAATTGAACGTCACCTGCTTGCCCGTCCCAGACAATCGCGCCCATGCCGCCGCTTCGCTGAATGTAATCGCTTAACTTTCCCTGTGCCGCCGCCGAAATCAGTTCCAGCATTTTCAGCAGGTTGGACTTGCCGCTGCCATTTGGCCCGATGATGACGTTCAAATCACCGGGCCGCCAGGAAACGTCTTTGAGGGAGCGGAAGCCTTGAATGTCGAGCTGCACGATTTTCATAGCGAGAGTGTACCTGCCAGATTAGTCAGATCAGACGGCGTCTGCGTTCTGGGAAAGCAATCGACAAAGCGTGTCCACATCCGTCATCAGCGTGTCCCCGGAGAAGGTCAGGCTTTCCAGGCTACGTGCCGCCGCCTCGGCATGGCCCGCGCCGCAGGCATCCGTGACGAGAACAGGGAGGTAACCCAGGTCGGCTGCGTGGCGCACCGTGGGGTCAATGCCAATCTCGGTGGCGACGCCGACGACGGCCAAAGTATTGATCCCGCAGTCGCGCAGAGCGATATTCAAATATGTCCCCTCAAAGGCAGACATAGTGATCTTATCAAATATTGCTTCGCTCGGCAGCGGGGCCATCTCTGGAATGAGCTGAAAGCCGGGGGCATCGCGCAGGAACCAGGGATTGACTGCCTGCACGGTATCGACATGCTGCCAGGCCATTGCCGTTCTGAGCTGGTACACTCCAGCAATTTCTTTAGGCAAGGATAAGTGCCGCGAGAAGAAAACGCGCACCCCGGCGGCGCGGGCGGTGTGAAGGACCCGCAGCACATTCGCTGTGATCCGGTCCCCGCCTTTGATCTGACTGAGGATGCCAACCTGCATATCATAAACCAGCAATGCCATTTTGCGCGGGTTGCAGACTTCTTCCAGTGTTCCGGGGATTTCGAGGCCGTAGGCGTGTTCCATAAGCTTCCTTTCACTCTCGTCGTCTTTTTATTTGCCGGCATCCAATGCCGGGTCCGTGCCCTCAGAATTAATTTGATGAGCAGCGTGATATTCTGCGCTGCCTGCCGCAAATCCTGCTGTGGGCCATTTTTAAGCGGCCGTCTTGGGAAACAAAAATAGTTGATTTATAGATTATCTCCTAGGTATACTCCGATGTCTCAATCACCCTGCATTCTCGGAAACTTGACCTTAGAAAAACCATTGACCAATGGCCCTGACCGCGTCCGCGCCCGATACGCAAAATTCTCCTACTCCCACTTCCACCCGGCGACTGCTCGGAATGGTGGTGGTGGGCCTGCTTCTTTCCACCTTTGTCAGTGACAGCCGCCTCGCCAAGCTGCCGCTTCAGCACCTGCTTAAAGACAATCTGCATTTATCTCCCGTTCACATGGCTGCGTTCTTTGGCTTGTCTAGCCTCGCCTGGTACTTCAAGCCGGTCGCCGGGCTGCTGGCCGATGCCTTGCCGCTCTGGGGGTCACGCCGCCGCAACTACCTGCTCCTGAGCGGCCTCGGCGCGGGCGCGGCTTGGGGCCAGCTCGGTCTGGTGCCGCGTCATGTGGAGCCGCTGGTGTGGACTCTGGTGGCCGCGAATGCGTTCGCGGTGCTGGCAAGCAGCGTGTCCGGCGGCCTGCTGGTGGAAGCCGGGCGTCTGCGGGGTTGGACGGGGCGGCTCGGGACCCTGCGGGAGACGATTATTGCCGGGACGATTTTGGTCGCACAGCCTATCGGCGGCTATATGGTCGGCCATGCGTTCGGCCTGACCTGCGGCATCAGCGCGGCCCTGTTTCTCGGGATGGTCCCGGCGGCCCTGCTGCTCCTGCCGGAGCGGCGTGTTGTGACGTCTGCTGATGTGATCTATCCAAGTGCCACCTGGGCGGACATCAAGGCGCGTCTGAAGCCGGTCTTCGCGGCGCGGGCGCTGTGGCTGGCGGCGCTGTTTATCTTTTTGAAAGACCTGTCGCCGGGTCTGGGGCAAATCAGCACGTCTTTGTATTATTACCAGACCAATGTGCTGCACTTTGATTCGGTGTTCCTCGGCTGGCTCGGCGGGCTTTATAACGGCTGCGCGATTGTCGGCGCACTCCTCTACGGCATCCTCTGCACCCGCGTCCCGCTCAAAACTCTGCTGGCAGGAAGCATACTTCTCAGCGTCTTCGGCTCGCTGCTGTTTCTCGGCTACCATTCCCACAATTCCGCCATTGTGATTCAGGCCCTCAGCGGCCTGCTCGGCGTTTTTGTCTCGGTGGCGCTCATGGACCTCGCCGCCCGCGCCTCGCCGATTGGCGCGGAAGCGATGGCCTACTCGCTACTCATGAGCGCGGCCAACCTCGGCAATACCGGGGCGGACATCGGCGGCGCGTGGCTGTTCGAACGCCTGCACTCTTCGTTGCCACCGCTCATCTGGATCAGTGCCGGGACGACCGCGCTGTCCCTGCTGTTTTTGCCCCTGATCCCGCGTGCTATTCTGGCCCGCCGGGATACGACCTGATTTCTCTGTATTCTTAGAAAGCTGCTGCTGTTATGTTTGCTATTTCCCCAAGCGCCGCCCGGAAACGTGCTGGCTTCACTTTGATCGAGCTGCTCGTCGTCATCGCCATCATCGCGATTCTCGCGGCGATTTTGTTTCCCGTGTTCCAGAAAGTGCGCGAAAACGCCCGCGCTATTTCATGCGAGTCCAACTTGAAGCAAATCGGCCTCGGGCTGACCCAGTATTCGCAGGACAACGACGAGGCGATGGTCAACCATTACATCGGAACCTGGATGGGCGGGGCGCGGATGTCCCCGGCGGGCGATGCCAACGGCCAGCATTATCAGTGGATGGACGCGGTTCAGTCTTATGCCAAAAGCGCCCAGATTTTCAACTGCCCAGACCAGACGGGGCAGGGCGATTTTCTGGACCCCGCTGATACGCGCCTCAGCGGCTCGACCCCGGCGGGGCCGCGCACCGCCGGGCCGGTGTCTTTTGGAACCTATGTGCCCTGGACGCAGCTCGCCGACAACACCCCAACCATCCGTTCCGGCTCGTACTGCATGAACTCGGCATTCTATAACACGTTCCACGGCGCGGGCCGCCCGCCGGTTAGCGATGCCTATCCGCCAAGCACATATAGCCTGGCCCGGCTGGAAGCCCCTGGCACGACCATCTGGGTGGCTGACAGCGACGGCGCATTTTCCGCCGACGGCTTCGGCGTCGTCTCACTCGGCGAGCCTGCGGGGCAGTTCAGCGACACCGCCCCGGCGCTAAATATGTGGCACGGCTACCCCAAGCTCGGCAATCTGGTCGCACGCCACACGAGCCGCTGCAACGTCCTCTACTGCGACGGCCATGTGAAGGCCATTCGGCTAGATGTTTTGTCCACCCAGAAAAGCAACTTGACCGACACCAACGGCTTCAATCTCTTGTCCCCGTTCACCGTGCAGGCAGACCCGGACTAGAAGGCCCCCCCGCCCCCAATAATGGGGGAGCCAGAGTAAAAGCAGGAACGGCTAAATCCTAACTGCTTTGTTCCCCCAATATTGGGGGCTAGGGGGTCCGAAGCGCCCCGTCAATCGCTGACAGCAGGGAGCGGTCCCCGGCAGCGTCTTGATCCACCGACCATACCATGACGCCTGCCAGCCCTTTGGCCCGTGCATACTGCGTCTTGGCCCGGATCGTCGGCAGACCATTGTAATAAATGGTCTGTCCGACTGTGTCCGTGTTCTCCGCACCGGGATGCGCCGCCACGATCTCGGCATACGTGTAGCCGTTCGCTCGAAACGCCGGTCCAAAGCCGTAACCGTAGAAGGGCAGCCCCAGCACGGCTTTGGACTTCGGCAGGCCGCGCCCCAGCCAGTACACCGTGCTGCTTTCGGCAAACTCCAGCGTCGAATGCGGCCCTGGCTTGTCCCGGTTCCACGGCCCGGTCGCATCGTAGGCCATAATGTTGACCCAGTCCAAATCCGCGAACACCGATGCCGGGACGCTGTCGCCCCCGTAGCCCTGCGATAGCGCCGCCGTCAGCAGCTTCCCCGACGGCTTCAGCGTCAGCGCCAACTCGTGCACAAACGCCCCGTAGTCCGGCCCAATCGCCGGGCCTTCCAAATCCACATCCAGCCCATCCAGCTTGTGCCCCGTCAGAAACGCCGCCATCTTCGCCACAAACCCCGCCCGCCGGTCTGCGCTCTGCAAAAGCATATAACGAACCAGCAGCACTTTGTCGCCCGGAACGCTGCCGCCCCCAATCGACAGCAGCACCGGGACATGGTGCGCGTGCGCCGCGTCAATCAGCGCCGCATCGCCCGCCACAAACGATAGGTCCCCGGCGTCATTCGTGGGGTTCTCAAACGCGATATTCAGGTGCGTCACTTTGCCATAGTCAATCGTCTTCGCCAGCCCCGCCGGGTCGTTCCAGTTGGGCACATAGGCCACGACTTTGAGACGCGGCGCGGCTTGTGCCGTGCCGAACAGGGACAGAAGCGACAGTGCAATCAACACAGATGAAGCGAGATGTTGGGATTTTATCAAGTGTGTTCCTGACGGTGAATGCCGAGGGGCTGAACCCCCTGGCTGGGGGGCGCAGACGCCTAAAACCCGCCTGCGCGGGTGAAGAGTCAAGACAAGGCCAAATACGAAGGTAGGCTTGTCTCCTGCTCTGCTCCTTATTTATTCTTACCCGCGCAGGCGGGTTCAAGGCGTCTGCGCCCCCCAGCCAGGGGGTTCAGCCCCTCGGCATTCAGCCGTCAGAAGAACGTTTTTGGAAGCGTCTGAAAATGATTGCAACCTCCAAACCGCGCCGGTTCGGCTTCTATCGGCACACCGCTGCGTGTTGCCTGATCGTGAAGATGCTCAGGCGTTGTTTTAGTATTCATGGGCTGGTTTCTTCCTATTGTAATTTCTTTGATGCTGTTTGCGAGCGGCAGAAACTACTTGACGTCCAAGTCGTCGAACCTGTCATAATAATATCCTCGTGCTTGAAACCCCTTCATTCCACGAAAATGCGTTGTTTCTATCATCTCTGCTGTAGATATAGCCGTTGCCGGAGCCATTTGGCTGTACAACCAGTCTGTAATCTGATCGAGGCTCCAGCCTTCGTCAATTTTGCTACTAGCTTCGCATCCAGGATCAATATCATCAGGGACATAGATTGCAGAATTTCCACCAAAGAAGCCTGTTAGGAAGTTGGTGTAACGACGAAAATCAGCCTGTACGACAGGATCAAAAAGGTTCCGCCACCGTATAGGTGGTGACACAACTGCACTCCGTAGTCCAACGGAGAGGCTTGTTGACAAAGTACTGGTCATTCTTAAATAACCATAACTGATGCTTTGTTGAAACCACTGCTCAAAATCCTTATCGTGCTCTGGCTTCCAGTCCCATGACCAACGCTCCTCGCTCACAAGAACTCCCTGCTCTAGTGTCCACTTGGAATCTACTTCATCAGCTTCCATTTGCCATGACCAACCATCTCCTTGTTCCTGTAACTCACCAGAATAACCATGCCTGAAGCGCAGCCGAAGTGAACCCGCATTGGCGCACGAGTATTCACCAAGAAGAACAGGCAACTCTCTGAGTTTGGAATCGTCAAGACTATTGCTGATAATAGCGTATAGGTCGGTACTCATGTTTTCCTTGAAGCCTTATACAAAGCCGCCGACTTCAACCAAAAGATGACATATCGGCGGCTATTGCTCTATTCACTAGTCCGTACTTTGAACTCCGTGCTGCGCCTGGTTCTTCGGCTCCTGCTTTTCGTCGGCCCACTGGGAATGGAACGCGCCGGGTTTGTCGATGCGCTCGTAGGTGTGGGCGCCGAACAGGTCGCGCTGGGCTTGAATGAGGTTCGCGGGCAGGCGCTCGCGGCGGTAGCCGTCGTAGTAGGCGAGGGCCGAGGAGAAGGCCGGGATGGGGATGCCGAGCGTTGCCGCTGTGCCGACGACACGCCGCCAGCCGTCCTGACTGGTTTTGATGGCGTCGGTGAAGTACGGGGCCAGCATCAGGTTGGCAAGGTCCGGGTCCGCGTCGTAGGCGTCTTTGATGCGGTCCAGGAAGCGGGCGCGGATGATGCAGCCGCCGCGCCAGATGGTCGCAATCTCGCCGGGGTGCAGGGTCCACGCAAACTCTTTGGCGGCGGCCAGCATCTGCTCGAAGCCCTGGGCATAGGCGACGACTTTGGATGCATACAGCGCCTCGCGGATGTCGTTGATGAACGCTTCCCGGTCGCCGCCGTACTTGCCGTCGGGGCCGGGCAGGACTTTGGACGCGGCAACGCGCTGGTCTTTGAACGCGGACAGGGCGCGGGCGTAGACGGCTTCGGTGATGGCGGTGACGGGGATGCTCAGGTCCAAAGCACTCTGCGCGGTCCATTTGCCGGTTCCCTTTTGCGCGGCTTTGTCCAGAACGCGGTCAACGAGGTAGTCGCCCGTATCTAAGTCGTCTTTTTTGGCGAAAATCTGGGCGGTGATTTCAATTAAGAACGAATCTAAGTCGCCTTCGTTCCATTTGGTAAAGACCGAGTGCAACTCGTCATTGGTCAGGCCCGCGCCATTTTTTAGCAGGTCGTAGGCTTCGGCGATAAGCTGCATATCGGCGTATTCAATGCCGTTATGCACCATCTTGACATAGTGCCCCGCGCCGCCGTCGCCGATATAGGTGCAGCAGGGCGTGCCGTCCACCTGTGCGGCGATTTTGGTGAAAATCGGCTCGACAATCTTATAGGCTTCTTCGCTGCCGCCGGGCATGATGGACGGGCCGTTCAGTGCCCCTTCCTCGCCGCCGGAAACGCCCGCGCCGAGGAACAAAAAGCCGTCGCCGGTGAGTTCTTTGACCCGGCGCTCGGTGTCCGTGAACAGAGAATTGCCGCCGTCAATCAATAAATCGCCTTTGGACAGCAGGGGCTTGAGTTCGGCAATCACGTCGTCTACGGGCTGGCCCGCCTTGACCATGATCATAATAGCGCGGGGCGTCTGCAAAGCATTCACGAACTCTTCCACGCTGTTCGAGCCGACGAGTGCGCCCTCGCTGCTATGCTCTTCCATGAACTTGTCTGTTTTCTCAGTGGTGCGGTTATGCACCGCGATGGGAAATCCTTTATGGGCGACATTGCGTGCGAGGTTCTGCCCCATGACTGCCAGCCCGGTCAGTCCAAAATTTGGTTTATCTGCCATTTGGTGTGTGTCTCCTTGTGCCGCGTTTTCTCGCGTCCCTTTAGCGTACCCGGATTTGCGCCTGCCCGTCACATTTTTGTTCTATTCCCGGTGCAACAAAACGCTTTGTACGTTGTCAAAGTCAGTGATATTCACTTATTTAGCAGGGCGGAACCAAGTTTGGCACAGAACACTGGGGACATGACTGAGAAGATGACAGTCCCGATGGCGGATTTACAGGCACAGCACCAGGCTTTGCGCGGGGAGCTGACCGAGGCGTTTGAACAGGTGATGGACACCTGCGACTTTGGCGGGCTGGGGGCGAACACGACGGCGCTGGAGCGCGAAATCGCTGACGCCTGCGGCGCGACGCATGGCCTCGGCGTCAACTCCGGCACGGACGCGCTGCTGCTGTCGCTGCTGGCAATGGGTATCGGGCCGGGCGATGAGGTGATTACGTCGCCGTTTACGTTTATCGCTACCGGCGAAACCATCTGCCTCGCGGGCGCGACCCCGGTATTCGCCGACATCGACCCGCAGACCTATAATCTGTCTCCTGAAGCCGCCGAGGCCAAAATCACAGACAAGACGAAAGCCATCCTGCCGGTGCATCTGTTCGGCCAAATTGCCGACATGACGCGCTTTGAACAGATCGCCCGCGCCCACAACTTAAAGATTTTAGGTGACGCCGCGCAGGCGATTGGGGCCACCCATCAGGGCAAGCCGCTCGGGTTCTGGGGCGATGCCAATACGCTGTCGTTTTACCCAACCAAGAACCTGGGAGCCTGCGGCGACGCGGGCATGGTGCTGACGGACAACGACGAACTGGCCGAACAAATCAAGCTGCTGCGCTTCCACGGCTCCGGCGGCAAAGGGTACTTCCACAAGGAAATCGGCTACTGCTCCCGTCTGGGCGGAATGCAGGCGGCCCTCCTGCGTGTCAAAGCCCGCCGCCTCGACGACTGGAACGAGCAGCGCCGCGCCAATGCCGCCCGCTATGAGGCCGCGCTGACGGACCTCACCGGGCTAGTTTTGCCCTGCGCTGAAAGCGGCAGCCGCCATATCTACCATCAATATACTGTCCGCGTTGTGGACGGACGGCGCGACGACCTGCAAAAGTTCTTAGCCGCACGGGGCGTGCAGTCCGCGATTTATTATCCCCTGCCCATTCACTTGCAGGAAGCCTATGCGTTCCTCGGTTACGCCGAGGGGGACATCCCCGAAAGCGAACGAGCCTCCCGCGAAGTGCTGTCCTTGCCGGTCCACCCGGAGCTTTCCGAAGCACAGGCGCAGCACGTCGCCGCGTCCGTCCGTGCGTATTTTGGGCAGGAGTAAGCCTGCCGGGTGTCGAACCCAAAGATGAAGGAGACACACGCACCTATGAAAGCAATGATTTTAGCAGCGGGGGTTGGCTCCCGCATGGACCCGCTCACCCGCGCCATTCCCAAACCGATGGTTCCCATTGTCAACCGCCCCGTGATTGACCATATCGTATTGGATTTAAAGAAGCACGGCTTTACCGATATTCGCGTCAACCTGCACTATCTGGGCGATGTCGTGCAGAAGCACCTCGGCGACGGCTCGCAGCTTGGCGTCAACGTCACCTACTCACTGGAAGAAAAGCTCTGGGGCGATGCGGGCAGCGTCAAGCTGTCTGAAGACTTCTTTGCGGGCGAGACATTCTTAGTGGTCGGCGGCGATGACATCTCGGACATTGATCTGACGGGTCTGCTGGCCCTGCACCGCGATAAGAAGGCGGCGGCGACGCTTGCCACAACGCGGGTGGAAGACCCCTCGCAGTTCGGCATCGTGATTACCGAGGATGACGGGCGCATCACGCGCTTTCTGGAAAAGCCCAAAGGCAGCGACGTCTTTTCCAACACCGCCAACACCGGCGTTTATATCTTTGAGCCGGGCGTCTTCGACCTCATTCCGCCGGGCAAGTTTTACGGCTTCGGCAACGACGTCTTCCCGCAGCTTCTGGCCGCAGGGCGGCCTGTGTATGCCTTCCATACCGAGTCGTACTGGCAGGATGTCGGCAACCCACTGGTCTATCGGCAGACCAACTTTGATGCGCTGGCCGGGAAAGTTCATGTCGAGCTGCCGCTCACGCAAAGCGCGGATGGCACCTGGCACGGCATAAACGTGACTGTTGACCCCACCGCTAAACTGGGCAAATTAGTGGCTCTGGGCAATAACGTCACCATCGGCGCGGGCGCGACGCTCGGCGAGAACGTGATTGTCGGCGACGGCAGCGTGATTGAAGACGGCGCGACGCTCATCAGCACAATACTTTGGGACAATGCCCGTGTCAGCCAGAACACGCATCTGGAGCGGTGCATCGTCGGCTCCAACGCACAGGTGCAGTCCAATGTCGCCGTGTTTGATGCCGTCATCGTGGACCCAACCCGGCTGATGACGGCGAAGACGTAGGATCCCCTAGCCCCCAATAATGGGGGAACCAGAGACCTACCACCTTGTTCCTTCGTCACAGGGTCCTTCCTAAAGGAAGGATTAGGAATGAAGGGTGGGGGCCTCTCACCGTTGTCCGTATCCTTCCTTTAGGAAGGACCCCAGCGAAGCGGGGAAGGTAGGTCTCCCCCATTATTGGGGCGGGGGGGCCTCCTCTGCTTCTCATGCCCCGCCGGGTATACTGTCTGTGTGTCTGCCTTTCAACCCAAATCCCCACTGACTTCTTCTAATCTTTCTTCCTCCGAAGACGGCCCGCCGCTGGACGCGCTGGAAGGCGTCATCGAGCGCATCACCTTCCACAACGAGGAAAACGGCTACACCGTGGCCCGCCTTCTGCCGCCCAATGCCCGCGACGTCATCACTATCCTCGGTAATTTTACTAACCCTGTGGTTGGGGAGTCGCTGCTATGTCACGGGACGTGGATTAACCACGCGCAGTGGGGGAAGCAGATGCAGGTGGCCCGCTACGAAGTGGTCCGGCCCGCGACGGCGTTTGCGATTGAGAAGTATCTGGGCAGCGGCATGGTCAAAGGCGTTGGCCCAGTGACGGCGAAGCGCATTGTCGCCAAGTTCGGAGCCGAGTCTTTGGATATTATCGAGCAGCATCCGCGTAAATTATTATCAGTGCCGGGGCTGGGCGAAAAGACGCTGACGAAGATCACACAGGCCTGGAAAGATCAGCGCGAAGTGCGAAACATCATGCTGTTTTTGCAGTCGCACGGCGTTTCTCCCGCCTACGCGGTCAAGATTTATAAGCAGTACGGCGGGCAGGCGATTGAAATTGTGGAGCGCAATCCCTACCAATTAGCCTCAGACATCTGGGGCATCGGCTTCAAAAGCGCCGACAAAATCGCCCGTGCGATTGGCATTGCCGAAGACGATCCCCGGCGCATCGAGGCGGGCGTGGTGTATGTGCTGAACGAAGCCGTAGACACCGGCGGCAATGCGTTCCTGACGCAGACGGAACTGGAAGACAGGGCCAACGAGATTTTAGGCGTCGGCGATGTGGCGTCCGCCATGACCGCGCTGGCGATTTCAGGCCGCGTGGTTGCCGAAACCAAGACGCTGCTGGGAGTCGAAGAAACGGCTATCTATACGCCCTCGCTGCACAAGACCGAGATCGGCCTGGCCGAAAAGCTGAACGCGCTGATTGCCTCGCCGCCGCCCGCTCCCGCCAATAAAAAATGGCTCATAGACCTGATGGATGCCCACGAGTTTCCGCTCTCGGGCGAGCAGCGGGACGCCGTCCAAACCGCGCTCACGTCGCGCTTTTCGGTGCTCACCGGCGGGCCGGGCGTCGGCAAAACCGCCACTACCAACGTGATTGTCGCGGCGTTTGAGGCGCAGAAGAAAGACGTACTTTTAGCGTCTCCCACGGGCCGGGCGGCCAAGCGCATGACCGAGGTGACGGGCCGGGAAGCCAAAACCGTTCACCGCCTGCTGGAGTTCAACCCCGAAGGCGGCGGCTTCAAGCGCGGCGAAGACCTGCCTTTGGAGTGCGACGTCCTGATTGTGGATGAAAGCTCCATGCTGGACATGGTGCTGACCTATTCGCTGCTGAAAGCCATCCCGAAAGACGCGCAGGTGCTCTTCGTGGGCGATGTGGATCAGCTTCCTTCGGTGGGGCCGGGGAACGTTCTGCGTGATTTGATCGACAGCGGCGCGGTCCCCGTGGCCCGTCTGACGCAGGTATTCCGGCAGGCTGCCGAGAGCCTGATTATCACCAATGCCCACGCCATCAACGCGGGCCGAATGCCGCAGTTGCCCCCGCCAAGCGCGGGCCGGGACTGTGCGTGGCTGAACGCGGGCGAAGCCGAGGAAGTCGCCGACAAGGTGGTGGCCGTGGTCGCCCGCAGCCTGCCTAAGCGCGGCTACGCCCCCGGCGATATTCAGGTTTTGACCCCCATGCAGCGCGGCAGCGCGGGCGCGGCGCACCTCAATACTCGCCTTCAAGAGACCCTGAACCCGGCCCGGCCCGGCGTCGATGAGATTCAGCGCGGCTCACGCCTGTTCCGGGTGGGGGACCGCGTGATGCAGGTCCGCAACAACTACGACAAGTTTGTCTACAACGGCGACATCGGCGCGGTGCTGGCCGTCAACCACGACGACGAGATTTTGACCGTCGGCTTCCCCGACGCCGCCGGAACCACCGAAGTTATTTACGAGTTTTCCGACCTCGACGAGCTGACACTGGCCTATGCCGCAAGCGTACACAAAAGCCAGGGAAGTGAATATCCCGCCGTGGTGCTGGCCCTGCACACGCAGCATTATATGCTGTTGCAGCGCAATTTGCTCTATACGGGCCTGACCCGTGCCCGCAAGTTTGCCTGCCTGATTGGCCCGCAGCGGGCGATTGCGATGGCCGTCAAGAAGCAAAGCGACATCGGGCGGCACACGCGCCTCAAAGAACGCTTGCAGGGGCTGATATAATAAATTAAGGATAACCACCATGCCATTGCCCGACAGCGTTGCGAGATTGATTGAGAACTTTGCCGCTAACCAGTCCGAGTACCATAAAGGTCATTATAACGAGAAGATGACCCGGATTGACTATGTTGATCCGTTTTTCGCTGCCCTCGGTTGGGACATCAACAACCAGAAGGGCCTGTCGGAGCTTCACCGGGAGGTGATTCATGAAGACGTTGTCAAGATCGGCGGCACGAGCAAGGCCCCGGACTACAGCTTCCGCGTGGGTGGGGCACGAAAGTTCTTTGTTGAGACCAAGCAGCCCGACATTAATCTGTATCTGAAGGAAGCTCCGGCGTTTCAGCTTCGCCGCTATGCCTGGACGGTTAAAATGCCGCTGAGTATCCTGACGAACTTTGAGGAGTTCGCCATTTACGACACGCGCATTCCGCCAGATAAGAAGGACCCGGCCAAGAGGGCGCGACTGGACTATTTTAAGTACACGGATTACTCAGATCGGTGGGAGGAGATTGTTTCCCGCTTCTCCCAGGAAGCCGTGCTTTCGGGAGCATTTGATCGGTATGCGGAGGAAGCGCGGGACAAGCGCATCTCCGTGCCGGTGGATGTCAAGTTTCTTGAGGAAATCTCCGGCTGGCGGGACAAGCTGGCAAAAAACATCGTTCAAAACAATCCGGGACTGGGCCAGCGCGAACTCAACTACGCCGTGCAGATGATTATTGACCGCCTGATCTTCCTGCGGATTAGCGAAGACCGGGGCGCGGAGCCGGACTATTTACTTCAGCCCATGATCAACAAAGGCGGCCCGGTTTATCCGCGCCTTCTGGAAATCTTCCACCGGGCTGATGCCCGCTACAACTCTGGCTTGTTCCATTTCCAGACTGAGCCGGGCCGGGAGGGGCCGGATGATGTCACGCCACATTTGAAGATCGATGACCGCCCGCTGAAAGAAATCATTGCCAGCGTGTACTACCCGGAAAGCCCTTTTGAGTTTTCCGTTTTCCCCGCCGACATTCTCGGCCAAGTCTACGAGCAGTTTTTAGGCAAGGTCATCCGCGTGTCGGGCCGGACAGCGGAGGTGGAAGACAAACCAGAAGTCAAAAAAGCGGGCGGCGTCTACTACACGCCGACCTATATTGTGGACTACATTGTTCAGAACACCGTCGGCAAGCTCGTGGCCGGAAAGACGCCCGCGCAAGTCGCCAAGCTGACCATTTTAGATCCCGCCTGCGGCTCTGGATCATTTCTGATCGGTGCCTACCAGTTTTTGTTGGACTGGCACCTGCGCTACTATACGGAGAGTGACCGGGCGAAGTGGGCGCGGGGCAAGAACGCAACCATTTATCAGTTCAAGAAGGACGCGGAAGGTGTCGATCTCTGGCGGCTGACGACGACGGAAAAGAAGCGGATTCTTCGTGCCAACATTTACGGTGTGGACATTGACACGCAGGCGGTGGAAGTGACCAAGCTGTCTCTGCTTCTGAAGGTGCTGGAAGCGGAGTCGGCGGAGTTGATTGACAACACTCTCAAGCTGCTTCAGGAACGCGCCCTGCCGGACCTGGAAAGCAACATCAAATGCGGCAACTCCCTGATTGGCCCGGACTTCTACACCGGCAAAGACCCGGCCCTGTTTGACCTGGACGCCCGGCTCAAAATCAACACGTTTGACTGGCACAAAGGCTTCCCTGTGGCTATGAACTCCGGTGGCTTCGACGCCGTCCTCGGTAACCCGCCGTATGGTGCAGAAATGCCGGAAAGCACGTTAGAATACCTCAAAGCTCACTTCGTAACATTCGTTTGGAGAGGAGAAAGCTACCTGACGTTTATTGAGCAGGCCGCAAAGCTAATGAAGATTGGCGGTCAGTTCAGCTATATTATCCCTGACACTTATCTCAATCTCGGCTTTACTCAAACAGTCCGAACCTTGCTTTTGCAAAACACAAAGATACAAGAAATCGTTGCTTTGCCTTCAAGGGTATTTGAGGCCGCAGTTGTTGACACAACATTGCTGTTCGCGGAGCGAGCGGAACTCTCGACGACTTTCCATGAAACATCTGTTACAGTCAAAACTTTCAACAAAAATCAGACTACAAACACTTTAGATGAACCCACTCGTCAGTTTGAGGTTTCAACGAAAGAATGGCATCAGCAAAATGCTTTCAATTTGTTAAGCGATACTAGTGAACTAAAACTGCTTGCGGCGATAGAAAGCAAAGGTGTACGCTTATCAGAAGTCGCTGAAATGTTCTATGGTATCAAAGCGTATCAGGTTGGCAAAGGCAAACCTGCCCAGACAAGAAAGATTGTCGATACCAAGCCTTTCACTTCTCATCTGCAAGAAGACGACAGCTATTCCCCCTTTTTTGACGGCAAGCACATCGGTAGATATGAACTGCTGTGGCGCGAGAACAACTGGCTAAAATATGGCTCTTGGCTTGCAGAACCGCGACAGCCAGAAAAGTATGAGGGAGAAAAAATCCTAATCCGCAAAATTGTCGGCGAAACGCTTGTGGCAACCTACATTCCAACAACTTCATACTGCAATACACTTCTATCCGTATTGAAAATAAAGCCCGATAGTGAGTTGAGGTATCAATATCTGCTGGGCATTTTGAATTCAAAGCTGATTGGCTGGTACTTCAAGAAAAAGTTCCAGATTAGTTCGGAAGATACGTTTCCGCAAATCCTGATTAGAGACATTTTGCAATTCGCTTTGCCAAATTTAAACAAAGCCAAGCATGACCAGATGGTATCGCTGGTGGAGCGGATGCTGACGCTGCACAAGGACAAGGCGACGCGGCGGCTGGCGCAGGAGAAGGCGATGCTGGAACAGGAGATTGCGGGGATGGACGCGCAGATTGACGCGCTGGTGTATGCGCTCTACGGGCTGACGGCGGCGGAAATCGCGCTGGTGCAGGGGGAAGGGTAGGGCGATGATAGACGGTGTTGCTGCATAAGTGTCACTCTGCCGAGTGCCGGGGGTATAAAACCCCCGGCAGTGAAGTTCAGCCGCCCTCCGGGCGGAAGAGCCAAACTCTGTTCTCTTTAGCCCGGCAGGGCGTCTGCTTTGATTGCCGGGGGTTTTATACCTCCGGCATCCTTGCTGGCGATTGCTGGCTGAGATTTAGGCAACAAAGCCATGACACACTATCATATCAACGTTTTTTACAGCAAGGCCGACGGTGGCTACATCGCGGACATCCCGGACCTGAAATACTGCTCGGCCTTTGGAGAGACGCCCGAAGAGGCGGTGCGGGAAGTGCAGATTGCCAAAGAAGCCTGGCTGGAGGCGGCGCGGGACACCAACACGCCTATCCCGCGCCCACGCTATCGCCTGGCGTTGTATCAACTGGCTTTCTGAGCGCCCCCGGAAACCTCACCCCCACCCTGTCCTTCCGCAAGGAGAGGGAGCCGGAAGTTAGGACAAGAGGGGAGGGCGCGGCAAGCAGCGCCCCTACCACAATTTATTTTCTGGCTCCCCCATTATTGGGGGCGGGGGGCCTCCTACGCCGAAGCGGCGTCAGGGGAAAACATTCCGCGTGGGCGCAGGACGAGCATCAGGTCCTCGGCGTCGCCGGGGAGGGGGAAGCGAGTGGCTTTGATGTTGCCGCAGCTCATTAAATACACATACACCGGGGCGGTGCGGGCGTAGGGGCCGAGCAGGGTGGGCAGGTCATTGAAGCGGACGGGTGTGGTGACGGTCGGCAACATGGTCGAATTCTCCTTGAACAGAAGGGTTGGATCACGCACCGCCGTTGGTGGGAGGTAAGTTGCTGAGTAGGTCGCAGCCCTGCGGTGTTGGGGAAAGTATCGGGTGTCGGGCCGGCTTTCTTTAGGCATTATACAGCATAAATTGGAGATTTAGCGGGCGAGCGTCTAAAACGTTTGCTTATTTTTTTGCCGGGCGGCGGACTTCAGGGTCAGACGCCACACCGGGCCGCGTCCGCTTTGCCAGGCCAGCGTGCGCGTGTAAGGCCGCAGCAGGCCGCTCAGGTCGGCGGTGGTCAGGCCGTGCCGGTGCAGGAGCGCCGCCTGCGTGTGCCGGTTGTGGGCGGGGCCGGGGATGACTTCGTCTAAAGCGTAGACGGCGTGGCCGCCCGTGAGCGCGGCGTTCATCTGCGCCTGTGCGGAAGCCATCGCGGCGGGGCGGTCGTCGCGGGTGCGGGTCAGCAGGCCGTGCAGGGACACGACATCGCGGTCGGCAAAGTAGGGGAGCGCGACTTCGACAGGGCCGCCGTCGCCCGCGCCTGCCACTAAGACCACATCGCCGGGGGCCGTGTGGGCGCGGACATCGGCGGCGATGCGCCGGAAGGGGTCCGACGCCGGGGACAGATGCGGCTGGATGCCCGCCTGCCAGTTCAGGAGCGTATACAGCACGATCCAGACACCGAGCAGTCCGTTCACCCAGACGCCGCCGTGCCGCGCCCGGTAATGCGCCAGCGCGAGAGCCAGCAGAACGCCCGTCGGGGCCAGCACCGGGACCCAGAACACGAAATAGCCCGGCGACCAGACCGTGAAAAACAGGCCGTACAGCACCGCCCAAATCACGCAGACAACCATCATAGGCCGGTTATGCGAGCGCCACAGCAGCGGCAGAGCCGCCGCCCAGGCATACACCGCCGCCCCCCAGCCCAGCAGGGACACGAAGTACAGGCCCTTCAAGGCAAAGGGGATATGGGCCGTCAGATGGAACGTCCCCGCCTTGCCCGGCGGCTCCACAAACGCCGCGTGCCGCAGGGCATACAAATCCAGGCGCAGGTTGTGGAAGATGCGAAAATCCCACCACCACCCAAGCTCCGCGTACTCATTGCTCCACCCCCGAAAGCTGCTGACCGAATGCAGCCCCAGCCCCCAGACCCCCACCAGCAGGTACGGCACAGCCACGGTCACGCCCCATGCCGCCGCGCAGGCCCCCGTTCGCAGCCACCGCGCCCGCCGCACCTCGGCGGCGGTTTGCAGGGGGTTCGCCTCGGCCAGCCACACGCCCGCAAGCGCCACGCCCACAAACAGCCCCGCGCTTTCATGCAGCAGCACCGCGCCGCCCGCCAGCACCCCGGTTCCGATGGCCCGTGCCAGCGTGGGGGAGGTCATCGTCCGGGTCAGCGCCCAGAACGCGCACAGCATTAGAAACAGCGACGGCATATTGACGCGGCCATCCGTCGCGCAAATCCAGTACCCGAACGACCCTGCCAGCCCCAGCGCCGCCAGCAGAGGCAGGGTATGCGACCGCTGCACGATTTGGCGCAGAGTGAGATAAAAGACGCTTACGCCCGCCGCGCCCAGCACACCGTTCAGCGTTTGCAGCACCGGCAGGCTGCCGCCGCCGTAGCCGAGGGCAGAAGCCCCGCGCCACAGGACCCAGCCGAGGGCATTAAACAAGAGGTGGTGCGGGTGAAAGAGCCAGCGGATATTGCCCGTGCGCGGGTAGAGGTGGGCAATCTGATTGGCATAGGAGACGGCATCAAACGTGTTGGCCCGCGTCTGCGTCAGCAGGTAGATGGCCCCCAAGCCCAGAAACAGCAGCAGGGCAGGCAGCCACAGGTTCAGCCATACTGCCCCGGTCTTTGCCCCATTTTGCGTGCCTGCTGCATTGTCAGGTTTTGTTTGGATTGCCATAGGGCGTCTCGAAAAAAGAGGCTACAGCGCGTGTACAATCAGCGAGGCCGGGTAGGCGGAGCCGTTCAGCAAAATTGTCCGCAGGCGCACCGAGCGCGACTGCCCCGGCTCCAGGCGCACCCGCGTCACTTCGCTTTCCAGCGGCGGCAAGCCCGGAGGGAACTCGCGCCGGGCCTCCCCAGAGACCTGAAATACACCGGCGGCGAAGCCGGCTTCGGGGGCGAAATAAACGCCGACTGTGCGGGCTTTGCTGGTCGGGTTCGTCAGGTGCAGGGTCACGAAATACGAGACGCCGTAGTTACCCCAGAGGGTTTTTGAGCCGTCGGCGTTCTTTAAAGACTCGGCATTGCCGAGGCGCAGATATTGCCACTGTCCACCCACCGCATACTGGCCCGAAAGCAAAACCAGCGGCGCACCGAAGACGTAGGGCGACGTTTCGCGGACGCTCCCGGCATCCATCGGCGCGGCAGGGGCGACATCTACGTCCGTCTTCGCCAGGTGCATCGCCGAAGAAACGAGCACTTGCCGGTCGCCGTCGGCCACCACGCTGAGGCTTGCCGCTCCCGCAGGGCCGTCGGTCTGACGCACCTGCAAGATGCCGCTGACCGTCAGACCCGGCGCGAACGACTGCACCACCAGCGGGACCCGCGAATGCGGCGGCACTTGTATTACCAGCCCGATGCCGCCGTCCAGCGCCGTCAAAAACTTGGACCCCGCCAGCAGCCCGACCTGCACCGTGTCCAGAAGCGGCGGCGAGACGCCGGACATCAGATGCACCGACACAGGCTTGCCGCTCTGATTGACCACGTCCGCATGGAAAATCAGCGGGGCGGCGGTGCCGTTCATGTGGTGGTAGTCGAGACGCACCGACCGAAACGGCGTCAGCGGCCCGGTGAATAGCGTCTGGGCGCTTTTGACAGTTTCCGGGTTGTTGGAGTAATACATCGCCTCCGCTTTTTCAGCGGGCAGCGGCTGATTGATGACCGTAACGATGGGCGCGGCTTCCACGGAAATCAAGTTCGGCCCGGCGACCCGCAGCGTCAGGCGGCGGGTGAGCGACGCCCCCGCCCGCAGGGCGGCCCCGGCACGGGGCGTCTTCAGGAGGCGCACCTGCGCCCCGTCTTCGGCGTTCAGCGCGTGCTTCAATCCCAGATAGATAGCAGTC
The DNA here is from genome assembly GCA_965277455.1 of Capsulimonadaceae bacterium. Taxonomy (GTDB): domain Bacteria; phylum Armatimonadota; class Armatimonadia; order Armatimonadales; family Capsulimonadaceae; genus JANXMY01. Next base: position 896,225 of record OZ255823.1, read on the forward strand.
TGCACCAGCGCGGCGGGGGCCTCAGGGCGGCCTGTCACGCGCACAGTCACATGGGGCGCGACGCGGGCGGCGTAGCGGCGCACGGACACCGGGAAGGGCAGGGCATCGCCGCCGACACGCACGGCCACCGTCGCCTGTCCGGGGCCGACGGCATTCAAAATCAGCGTGCGGGTGGCCGGGGCATACGTCGCCGTCAGCACCGTGGTATCACTGGAAGTGACCGAAATGTCCGCACTCCGGGCCGCCCCGCCAATGGTCACCCTCCGGCGGTCGCCGGAGGGGATGAGCGCTGGCCGGGCCGACAAGCTCAGCGCCGGCTCAGCCAGACGGGCTTTAATTGCCCGTGCCCACTGCATCGCCAGATGGCGCGGGGTCTGCTTCTGGGCACGGGCCTCAGCGGGCGTCACCATCAGGAGCGGGCCGCCGAGGCCCCGGATTTCCCAGCCGCCTTTGCCGCGCCTGCCGACCGGGCCGAGGCTGATGCCCGCCGGGGTCAGCCCCGCCGCCGTCATGTTTGCCAGCCGCTGCTTGATGCCCACTGCCCGCTGGGCGGCTGTCTGCCCGCCCGCCGTGGTGCGGAGCGTGGCAACCGGCTCATCATTGATCAAAACGCGGGCGATCTGCCCGCGTGGCGTGCTATAGGATTTTGCGCCGATGCGCGGCTGAAATGCGCCTGCCGCATGGGCCGGAACCGCCAGCAGGGCCAGCAGGCACAGAAAAATTCGATAAGGCAAAAAAACTCTCCCCGGTTTACAGAAACCGTAAGAGTATAGGCGTTTTCGGGAGTCAAAGTCAACCCGCACTGGCGCTTGCGAGGCGTGTATGGTATCATACATACCATGAACAGCCAAGACAACACCGCCGATCTGGCCCCGACTGAGCTGCCCACGTTTCGCCAGAAACGGCTGGAAGAGCCGCCCCGCGCTCTCGTTCTGGGGGGCGGACCACTGGGCCTCGAAGCCGCGCTGTATGCTCAGCGTCTCGGGCACAGCGTCACGCTCTTTGAACAGGGCACCGAAATCGCCCCGCAGGTGCGGACCTGGGCGCACGTTTCCATGTTCACCCCCTGGGCCTCCCTCCGAAGTCCGCTCGGCGAGCTGGCCCTCAAAGAAGCCATTCGGGACGGCACCCTGGCGGTTCCCAAGTTCCCCGAAGAGCGGTTTTACCCGCTTGGCGGCGAGTTTGTAGACTACTATCTGGACCCTCTCGCGCATCTGCTGGGCAAGAACGTTCGCCGGGAAACCCGTGCCGTGTCGCTGGGCCGCTCGTACCTGTTTCCCGACGAACACGCGGACGCCCCCGAAAAACGCACGTTTCGGCGCTTTCGCCTTTTGACCCGCTCGCCGCTGGAAGAGAAAATCTACACCGGGGATTACGTCCTCGACGCGACGGGCATCACCCGCTCCCCGCGCTGGATGGGCGCGGGCGGGATGCCCGCGCTCGGCGAGATGGGCAGCTTCCGTCCTATCTTTCATGTCCTGCCCGACATCAAAGGCCGGGATCGCATCCACTTTCGGAGCAAAACTACGCTGCTTGTGGGCAATGGCACTTCGGCGGCTTCTGCCGCTGTCCTGCTGGCCGAAGTGGCCGCGCAGGAGCCGCACGGGCAGGTCATCTGGGTGTCCCCATCCCGCGACCCGCTTCCCGTTTCGGTCATCCCCGGCGATCTGCTCTCGCGCCGGGACACGATCCTAAAGAAAGCCAATCTGCTGGTCACGAGCAGCCATCCGCAGGTGCGCTTTAGCCCGCTCACGCAGATTGACGCCGTCCGGCACTCGCTGGCGAACAACTGCTTCCATGTGACGCTGCAGGTCAACCACGAAACCAAGCGGCTGACGGTAGATTCCGTGGTCTCAATGGTCGGCTACCGCCGCGATGCGACGTCGTATGAGCGCGTGCTGGCCCCCGAAGAGACCGGGGTATATGTCATCGGCGAGCAGTCCGCCCCGCCCGGCGACTTTCTGCTGGCTTCGGGCCGCACCCAAATTCGTGATGCCTTCCGCACCATCACAGGCGACAGTGACCTAGATTTGTACGCACAGGCAGCCGACACGCTAAAGGCTGGGTAATTGCAGCCAGAGCGCCGGGGCGTTTACCGCCCCGGCATTCTGGCCCCGACTTCTTGATGCAACTTTTTCGGGCTTCGCGTGTCCTCCGTAGTGGAGGACACTTTCGATGACCCAGCACCGCTCTGCACTCATATTCCCTGCGCTCGCCCTGCTTTTATCCGGTGGATGCGCCCGCAGCACCACACCTGCACCCAATTTCAACGACCTGCCGACGTACCTGCGGGCGCTGAAGGCTTCCCGCACTCCTGCCGCACAGGCCATTCAGCGCGAAATTGCGAACGGCCCCGCCGCACTCGCCCGCGAGCGGGCTATCTGTGCCAGAGCGGGGCTGCCGACAACGCTGTCTCAGCTTAATCAGAGCGTGCCGCCCACCGCGAACGCCGCGCCGCTCTACGTTCAGTGGGACACTCTCCGCAAGGCAAAGCCGCTCCTCCTGCCCCGTTTCGCCGGGTCAACCTGGCCGATCAGTTCACACCTTGCCTACACCCCCGCGCAGGATGCCGAGGTGCGTGCCCTGTTTGCCGCCCGCCCGGATTACACCGTCCTGCTGGACCGCGCCACTGACCGGCCCCGGTGCGTTTTTGTCACCCAATGGACGAAATATCCCAACACGGACAGTTTCATTTATATGGGGGCACTGCGCGAGGGGGCACGAACCGACGAAGCTCGAAGCTACCTGCTGGCAAGAAAGGGCCGCTTTGCCGAGGCCGTGACTCTACAGGCACGCGGGTTTGTCATTGCCCGGCACGCGGCGGATACTGACCCGGATGACGTTGGCTTCCTGGTGGCCTCTGCGATAGATAATATCACCACTGATGGAATGCAAGGCATTTTGCAAATGGCGGAGCCGAATGCCGCCGTGGACACGCAAGTGCAGACGGCGCTCACCGCCGCGCCGTCCTTCTCTTTCCGGGAGTCCCTGCGCGGCGAAGGAGCAATGACCGATGGCACACTGGCCCAACTGCGCCGTGCTTCGCCCGCCAAATTCGCCGGGGCTTTCTCTGAGGGGACGCTTCCAAGCAGCGGAGTCGTCACCACTGCGGCTCGCTTTACGCCCGCCGAACAGCAGACCGTCAATGCGCTCTGCGATGCCGCCGAAGCTCGCACACTAACGCAGATACGCGGGTTGTTCGAAGCCACCGCGCTGCCTCGTGCCGCCCGCAATGCCGCGTTTGTGCGCCTGTTTGCCGCATCAAAGGACACGGGCGACGACCCGGTGTGTCTTCTGAGCGTGGCGGTCAGCCCGGTTGTGAGCCTCGCTGACATTTCGGGCATTTCAGGCAAAGACCTGGGCGACCATATCGATGCCGTTCCGGCCCGCCACGCTGTTCTTGCCGCCGGAGCCGCCGTACTGGCGGTGAAGGCGCAGACTGGCGCATTTCCTAAAGCTCTGCCTGCCGGGTTCACGGACCCGTACACGGGCAAATCACTCGGCTACCGGCGCGAGGGTACAAATGGCTTTGTGGTTTACAGCGTCGGCCCTACTGGTAAGTTCAGCGGCGGCATACTCGGCGAACAGCCGTCGATGAAACAGAGTGTTTTTCGTTATCCAGCCCCGCCGCCCCAGCCTTTGCCCGCGTATGCGCTGAAATAAAAAAGCCCTCCCCGTACAGCGGGGAGGGCTTTCCATTGTCTGAGCTACAGGCCGATGCTGACATCCGTGCCATTGGCGGTCACAGTGTAGCCGTAGGCGGCATTGTAGAACTGGGCGGGGACATACAGCTCGCCGTTGTCCACATAGGACGGGGCGGGGAAGTTCACCGTCGTGCCGTTGACATCGGCGGTGTCGGCGGCCAGCATGAACGTTGCGGTCCACTGACCGACGGTTCCGGTGGCAGTCTTGCTGTCATTATCCCACGTCACGCTGCCGCCGAGGGCATCGGTGACCTGCTTGAAGGGGACGTAAATCGTCCCGTTCTGGTCATGCGGCTCTTCGGTGATGAAGCCGGGCTGTCCGTTGATTGTATAGGGCATGGAAATCTCCTGGGACGCTTACGGCTTGACCGTCAACTGGTCGATGACGTTCTTGACGCCCTGCATCTTCTTGGCATCGGCGACGGCGGCGTCTTTGGCGGCGGCGCTGCTGACTTCGCCCTTCAGAACGACGGTTCCACTCTTGGTGTCTACATTGACGCCGGTTGCACCGACTTTGGTGTCCGCGATGATCGCGCTCTTGACTTTGGCTGTGATGACGGCGTCACCCGTCGCGCCGTTCGGGTTCTGCGAGGTTTTGTTCATCATCGTGCCGCCGGGTCCACCGGGAGCCGTGCCGGGAGTGCCTGCGGGGTTCATGCCGGGTGTGGAAGGTCCGCCTGCGGTTGGGGTCGTCGCGGACGGCGGCGGGGGCGGCGTTGTGTCATCTGCCTTCTTGCCGCATCCGGCAAGAGCGCCGGTCAGCAGAAGGGCCGCTACGGGCAGCACGGCCCATCCTGTTTTGTTCGTATTCAGTGTTCGCATGATTTGCTCCTTGAGACCAGTTAAGAATAGCATAGTCTTGCCGGGATAATACCCGGTTAAGAGGCAGGCATAAACGTTTATGGCTTACCGAGCGGGTCGTAAAAGCCAGCGCGGACGGTACGCGGTGCGCCCACGGTGGACTGCACCCGCAGAATGTGTGCCGACACCCCGGCGCGGGGAGACAGCAGGCGGCGGGCGGCGGCAAGATTCAGGCCCTTGACCGGCTTGCCGTCAATCGACAAAATCTCGTCGAAAACGTGCAGCCCCGCCTTCGCGGCAGGCGCTTCAGGCCGCAGGTCGGCGACCGCCAGATGCGTCCCGCCGCGTGGGTCTTTGGTTTCCAGGAGGCTGATGCCCGAAGTGCGCGTCTCAAACGGCGCGTTCGTGCCCGCCGTCGACGCGAAGAAGGCGCGGGAGTGTGGGTAGTCCAGCGTCAGCACGAACCGGGACAGCAGCCCCGACCCGAGCGACCCGGCCAGCACATTCGAGGCCCCGCCTTTGGTGTCCAGCGAGAAGTCCGTGGGCACATTTTCCAGGGTCACGCCCGCGACGGTGAATGACCCGATGCGGGTCTGCCGGGACCGGGATACGCCGCCAATGCCGCCGCCCAGGGTCAATGCCCCGTGCGGGTACTTTTTATCCAGGCCATATTTCGCCACGAACGGGCTGTACAGCCGCAGGTGGGACTCGTCGCCGGTGTCAATCAAAAACCGCGCCGTCGGCAGAGCGTCCAGATGAGCCGACAGCGAGGGGACGTTGTTGTCCAGCTCAATCGGAACCCTCCTGCCATCGGCGGCGGTGGGTTTGAACGTGTCGGCGTCCATAAATGTCAGCTTCTTGCGGGCGAAATCAATCCGAACCACGAAGTGTGCCAGCAGGTCATAGCCCACAAACCCCGCCGAAGGCTTTGTGAAATACGAGTCAAGGGAGGAGGGCAAATCCAGCGCAATCGCCGCGATATTGGTCAGCTTCACCGCGCCGGGCACTTCAAACGTGTCGATCAAAATGGGGTGCAGGTCCGCCGAGCCGCCGTAGCCGCGTGCTTCCAGAACGCCGTTGCTTTTCAGGCCAAGCTCCGTGGCGACCCGCTGCGAGATGGCGATGCCGCTTGCGCCGCTGTCCAGAAAGACGCGCTCGGTCGTGCCGTTGATTTTGACATCAAAGCCAATCTCGCCGTCGTCCATATCAAACGGCACGGTGGCAGAGGTCTTGCCGGGCGTCACAAAGCCAAAGTTCTTGTCAGTGTCCGTCGGCGGCGTGAACAGGCCGGGTGGCAGCGCGATATTGTTGTCGATTTTGGTAACGGTTCCCGTGATGTCGTAGCGGGGCGTGCCATTGGTTGTTTTGGTGAGGAACGGAAACCGGACACCGTCGACTGTGCGGTAGTCGTCATAGGTCGTCGTCGCAGTCACATCGTCGTCCAGATGCTGCTCTTTAACGATAAACCAGGTTTTCGGGTCAAAGAACAGTGTGGTCGGCTTGCCGCCTTCGGGCAGGGCGTCCACAATCCAGTTGCCGGTGACGGGTTCCGGGACAGGCCGCAGCGTCATCTTGCCGGGGATGCGTCCGGGGATGACATAGGAATTGGTGTCAAAATAAAGCTGCACGCGCAGGTCTTTCAGCTCTTCCCCTGCCAGCGGGCGAATGTTGCCGTTGGTGTCGCGCTGCCAGGCGACCTTGCCGTCGTAACCCTGCGTGATATGCAGGATGCCGAGCTTGTCCTCTTCAAACTCTTTGTCCGGCGCGGCAAACACGGTGACAATGGTTCCCTGGATGCCGCCCGTTTCGACATTCGCCGTGACGCGGGTATTCGTGATGGCCTCCACGGCTGTTTTGCCGCCAAGCGCTTCCAGGTGATGTGCCAGCAGCTCGGCCAGCGTCGGCGGGGCAGCGGGAACATCCAGCGCCGGACGCAGCAGTACTGACCGGCGATGCGGAAACACGGGGCCGGGTTTGGCCTCCGCCAGTGTCAGCCGCCCGTGCGCGTAATCAAACGTTGCCACGAAGCGGTTCAGAATATCGTTGCCGAGGCCGCCCGCGTGGCTGGAAATGCCGCTGATGCCGCCGCCGGTCATCGTCGCTATGGGGACGTTACGGGCCGTCAATGTGCCCAGCTTCAGCGTGTGGCCGGGAGACACCTGCTCATTCAGCGCACCGCCGACCCCGACGCCCTGCTGTTTCAGGACAGTCAAATCGCCGTCTTTCGGCAGCAGGCCGTGCGCCATCGCATAGGCTGTGTACAGGTGCACGGCACCGGAGTCGCCGGTGTCTACCAGGAAGCGGGCAGGGGCTTTGCCGTCGACCGAAGCCAGGATTGTCGGCGTCCGCGTTTCCAGCTTCAAGGGCAGCACCACGGCTTTGCCGGAAGTAGCCTGGGTGTGGGCGGGGTCGGTGAACGTGAGCGTTTTGCCGGGGTAGTCGATACGCACCGTGAAGCGCGAGAAAATCTCGTAGCCCACCGCGCCGTCGACGCCGAGTGTGGAAAGCTGCTTGGTGACGCCCTCGTCTTTGATAACGTGGATCACCTGATGCGACAGGGAGACCGCCGACCCGAGTTCGAGCGTGGCGTCTTTGGCAAGGCCGGTGGCCGTCGAGCCGCCGTAGCCTATTGCGGGCAGGTCGCCTTCGGTGGTCAGCCCGGCGGTCCGGGCGGCTTCTGCCGTCACAAACGCGCTCCCCGCGCCGCTGTCTAACTGCATCCGCAGGGTATGACCGTTGACGGTCACCGGCACGACAACCTCATTGGCCTCATTGGTGAAGGGAAGGGTGGCTTCCTGGACGCCCGGCGACAGAAACTTCCAGTCGCGGGTGACAGTGGGCGGCTCAAACAGCGCGGCGCTCACCTGCGGCAGCGCCGCTGCCGAGGCCAGGTTGGCGGTGATCGTCAGGGGCAGGCCGCCAAAGCCGATTTCCATGCGGCTTGGTATCTGCGTGCCGTACTCATTGCGATAGGCCAGAAACTTGACCGTGCTGTCCATGCCGCTCTTGTGCTGCGTGGTCTGACGCACCAGGTAGGTCTTCGGGTCGATGAAAATTGTCTGCCCGGAGCCGCCTTTCGGCAGAACGTCCAGCACGTAGCAGCCCGTGGCCTTGTCCCGGCCCGGTCTGAGTTTGACCGACGTGCCGGATTTAGACGTGCTGAGAGCGTCGTAGTCTTCCAGTGAAAACCCCGCGTCGGCGCTGTCTTCGGACAGCTCTTCGCCCCCCAGAATCCGCACCTCTCCCGTGCCGTCCTGCTGCCAGCGCCGCCTGCCGTCGCTGCCGGTGGTCATGGCAATTGGCCCCATGAGCATCTCGGTCCGTGAGCGGTGCCCCGAAGCGTCCCAGGTCGTCAGCGTTCCGGTCAGCCCGCCCGCCGCAACGGTATAGACGACTTGGTGGGCGCGTTTGTCTTTGCGGGATTCGGGCGTCTGCGCGGCGTTGTCATGCCGGGCCAAAAGCTGCGGCAAAGTCAGCCCCGGAGCGGGGGCGGCCTGCGTTGGCATCAAGACGAAAAGGCTGAGAACGGCGCAGGGGAAGACGCGCCAAAGTTTGGTTGATTTCACGCTCACAGTGTACCGCAATAAACGCTTAATTAGAAAACAATTCTCTGCCCGTTACCTGCGCGGCGGCCAGCCGGTTCAGAAACACCTTGCGGGGCAGCTCATGCGCCCCCAGCACCTTCATGTGAGGCGTGAGCTGCTGAATATCTATCCACGCTGCGCCGCGTGCGGACAGATGCTCCACCAGAAACAGCAGGGCCAGCTTGGACGCATTGCCGACGGTGTGAAACATGCTTTCGCCGCCGAACACGCCGCCCACCGCGACGCCGTACAAACCGCCGACCAGCTCTCCCGCCTCGTTCCAGACTTCGACGCTGTGCGCGTAGCCTGCCGCGTGAAGCCGCTCGTAAGCAGCCACGATGTCCGGGGTAATCCAGGTCCCGGCGCTGCCGGGCCGGGGGGTCTGGCGGCAGGCACGGATGACGGCGCCGAAGTTTTGGTCTATGCTAAACGTCAGCGGCGTGTTCCGGCGCAGCCGGGCCAGGCGCGGCGGCACGCGCAGGCGATGGAAGTCCAGCACGGCCCGTGCGGTTGGGCAGAACCAGAGCAGGGGATAGTCGGCGTGCGGCCACGGGAAAATGCCCTGCCGGTAGGCGGTCAGCAGGGTGGAGACGGTCATCTCGCCGCCGATGCCGACAATTTCCTGCCGCCCCGCGAGCCGGGGCGGCAGAAAGTCCGGGGGAACAAAGCGCGGAACAAAAGAAGGCATAAGTAAAGTATCCTGCTCTAATGATACCCGCTCAAACACCCACGCCGTCCCGGCCTGCCCTGACCACGCTGCTCTTGGCCTGCGCGGCCTCCGTGGCGCTGTCGTATGTTCCCTATGCTTCCAACCTGCTGTATCCGCTGCGGCTGTTTGTGACGTTTATTCACGAAGGCAGCCATGCCCTCGCGGCGACGCTTACGGGCGGCGTCGCCCAGAAGATACTCATTCAGCCGGACGCTTCGGGGATGACACTCACGGCAGGAGGCTGGGGCGTTGTGATCGTGATGGCGGGCTACCTCGGCGCGACGGCTTACGGAGCGCTGCTGCTGACGCTGGCGCGGCGTCCGGGCTTGTCGCGTCTGGCGCTCGGCTTGTCCGGCGTGATTGTGGCGCTTCTGGACCTGCTGCTGGTCCGAAACGGCTTCGGGCTGGGGTGGGGGATAGCGATAGCGGCGGGTCTGCTTCTGGCCGCGTACCGTCTGCCGGCACGGGCGGCGGAGCTGACGGCGATGTTTCTGGGCGTTCAGTGCGTTTTAAACGCCCTGTTTGATTTGAAAACGCTGGTGGGCCTGTCCGTGCCGGGCGGGCCGGTGTCGGATGCCGTGCTGATGTCGCAGATGATTCCCCTGCCGCCGGTCGTCTGGGCGGTGCTCTGGGGCACCCTGTCGCTCGGGATTTTGTGGCTTGCTGTGCGGCCTTTCTGGTCGGCAGCTAAACGGCCCGCACGTTTGGTATAATAGACACCTATGAGCGAAGTGCTGGACACAGGAGCGGACGCATTGGGGCGTCGGGTACAGGAGGCACTGGAAGCCGGGGCAGCCTGCGCCCGGTTTGCCGTCGGCTACCTGTTTCTGGATGGCCTGACACCCCTGCGGGCGGGGCTTGCCGCGACACCTTCCGTGGATATTTTGATTGGCAATGTCGTCAACCGGCTGACCGAGGAGCAGGTGCGCGAGGAAGCGGGCACGCGGGAGCGCGGGGGAATGGTGAAAGGCGGGGAGGATGTGGCGGAGACCCTGCGGGACAGCCATGACCGGGCGGCGGCGGAAACCGCGCTGAACCTGCGTCAAACGGTTCACGCCCTGCCGCGCACCGAAGAAAACCGCGCCCTGCTGCTGACACTCGCCGCGATGGTTGCGGACGGACGGCTTCGAGTGCGGCTTTATACGCAGGGGCGCATCCATTCCAAAGTCAGCCTCGTCACCTGCCCGCCGGGGCAGTCAGGCGGCCTTGCCATCGTCGGCTCCAGCAACTTGACCATGAGCGGCGGGGCGCACCTAACCGAGCTGAACGTCGTGCTGACCGACTGCCAGAGTCTGGCTGATTTAGAGCGGTGGTATGCCCGGCTGTGGGAGGTCTCGCAGGACTTTCACCGGGAGCTATTCGAAGAGCTGGGTGTCTGCTGGGCACTATCCCCCGAGTTCACCGCAGACGCTACGCCGCCTGCTGGCCGCGCAGCTGCGGAGCGATAAGCCGGTCCTTGTCCAGGGTAAAGAGAACAAAGTCGTCGGGGGTATCTTCATCCAGCCAGGTCTCTTCCGGCGAGGCATAAGCGGGAAAAACGCTGGGGTAGGCGTCGAACAGGGCCTCCGCCTGTGCGGGCGGGATGGACATCAATGGCTTCATACGACCTCCTCGTCGCAGTGCATTACAGCATAAGAGCGTGTGGGCGGCGACATTGCCGGTTCCTTTTCTATTTTACTCGTTTTCATACATTTTTACACATTCTCCAGATATTCTTTTATCTATTATTCTTTTATCTATTGTCGGCAAACTGCATTCGTTCTATACCCCGCCATTATGCCTGAGCCTTCTCCATTAGAGCTTTTTGAGGACTTCCTGCCGCGCCTGCGGGCACTGCCACGCGGGGCTGTCGTGCTGGTTTTGGGCGGGACCGACCACGGCAAAACCACCTGGGTCAAAGATACCGCGCAGGCCCTCGCCGCCGGAGGACTGAACATTGGTGTCGTTGACTGCGACATCGGCCAGAGCGAAATCGGCCCGCCTGGAACTGTCGGTGCGGCCTTTGCCGCCGCCGGAACTGAATTTAAAAGCCTGCGCGATCTGCCGCCGCTCGGCGGCTACTTCGTGGGGGCCGTCTCTCCCGTTCGCCAAATTCTGACCGTCTGTACCGGGGCCGTGTCGATGGCCCGCGTCGCCAAACGTGCCAAGCCTGACCTTGTGCTGGTAGACACCGACGGCATGGTGACTGGCGGCGCGGCGCGTGCCTACAAAAAAAAGCTGGCCGAGCTGCTGCTCCCGCAGGTGGTAGTAGCGCTCACGCGGAAAAGTGAGATGGACCCGCTGCTGGCGCTGTTCTCTCATCTGGACGCTCCCGAAGTCTGGCGTGTTCCCGTGCCGCCCGAAGCGCGGCGCAAGACCCCGGCGACGCGCACCACCCGCCGCGCCGCCCGCTTCCTGTCTACAATGGACGGGGCACGCTCGCAGACATTCACTCTGGACGAGGTCGCCCTGACGAACACCGGCCTCGGCCTGGGCGAGCCGGTCCCGCATCATCTGATGCGGTTTGTGGGGGAGACACTCGGGCGGCCCGTGCTGCACGCCGAACAAATGGGCGACGGCGGGCTGTATGTGGTGGTCCATGGCGACGGCTGGCACACGGCGGAGATGGCTTCTCTGGAGCGGGAGTTTGGCACGCGCTCTATCACCATTGTTCCCGCCCAGCGATTTGCGCGTCTTCTGGTCGGCCTCGTGGCCGCGAATGGCGCACTGCTGGACATCGGCCTGATTGAGCGCATCGACTTCGCCGCCCGAACTCTCACTATTCAGACGTCCTGCACTCGCCCCCGTGCCGTCGCCCAGATTTGGCTTGGGGCACTGCGCCTGCACGCGGATGGCCGCGAAATCGGTGAAGTGCGACCCGGCGAGCTTTAATGCTAGGCCGCCAGGCGCAGGGCCGGGGAGGTGGTTGATGGCAGCGGGCGGACCGTCTCCGGCGGGTTGGCAGGCTTCGCAAATAAGAAGCCTTGCAGGAAATCTGCCCCGGCTTCCTGGCAGAGCCGCATCTGCCCTTCGGTTTCAATCCCCTCGGCGATGACCAGAATGCCAAGCTGCTTGGCCTGCGCGACAATCAAATCCAGCGTCTGCCGCGCACTGCTGTTATGCTCGGCGCGGACGACCAAATCCCGATCCAGCTTGACATAATCCGGGCGCAGGGCCGTGAGATATTCTAAGCTGGAAAAGCCTGCGCCCATGTCGTCCACCGCCGTGCCGACGCCGTTTGAGCGGTAATAGTCCAGAATAGTGAGCAGCCGCTTCATGTCGGGGATATTCTCGGTTTCCACTACCTCGAATACGAGAGAAGACAGGTCTGTGCCGCACTCCTGCGCGGTTTCTATTGTGGTTCGCAGGCAAATTTTCGGGTCATAAATCGTGTTCGGCATGAAGTTGATAAACAGCCGCGTACCGGCCATTCGCAGCGCGGCGGCATTGCGAATGGCGGCTTTTCGGGCCTGCTGGTCCAAAATATGCTGCATTCCAAGCCGGATGGAGGCCTCGATAATCGGCCCCGCCCCGATAGTTTCCCCGGTCTGCGGGTGCCGGGCACGGATGAGTGCCTCGTGAGCGAACACCTCTCCCGTGTTGGCGTGGACAATCGGATGAAATAGGCTAAACAGCCAGTCGTCTTCCAAAGCATCCCGCACCCAGTCATGCTTCGCCCGCTCAATCAAAGCCGTCAGCGGCTCGGCTCGCACGAATGCCGACAGGGCCGAAGCGGCGTCGTCGAGGTCGCCGGAAAAGAAGACGCCGTGGACGTCCTGCGTGGTTGCGTCCGGCAGATGCTGCAAAAACGCCGCCGTCATACCGGACACGCGGGCACGCAGGGTAGGCAGTGCCAGCACAGTGTCCCGCACCAGATAGGGAGTGTTAGCCGCTTCCAGCGCTTGCGTGATGGCTTCCCGGACATGGGCATTGTGCGGCCCGAGCAGCAGGTAAGTCGGCTGGCTCGTCTCAGCCTGCTTGGTAATTTGGCAACGGGCGCAGGAGTCTTCGCGCCCGGAGCAGGCGGCGCGTCGTGGCAGTGGTCGCATCGGATAAAACTTTCTGGTGGTAGTGTCAATGACTGCTAGGGTACTATCGGCGATGCTCTGCATTCTGCTTAGGGTAAATGTGTTTCCTAAGATGCCGCTATGCAGGAATGCGGTGGGGCGGCGGATGGAAGGAATCGAGGGGCTGAACCCCCTCGCTGGGGGGCGAAGCGCCCTGAACCCGCCTGCGCGGGTCAGGAGTAGACGGGAACCGAAGCAGTCTCCCGTCGTAAGCTGTCTTGATTCTTTACCCGCGCAGGCGGGTTCAGGGCGCTTCGCCCCCCAGCGAGGGGGTTCAGCCCCTCGATTCCTTCCGGTTTCTGTCATATATGAGCAGGAATGCGGTGGGGCGGCGGCGAACTGCCTCCTACTATGACAGACTATATCCCGCAAAAATCAGACAAGTTTACTTTCGGCCTGTGGACCGTCGGCAACCCCGGCGCAGACCCTTTTGGCGGCCCCGTCCGGGTGCCCGTCTCCCCGGTGGAGCGCGTCCGCAAGCTGGGCGAGCTGGGCGCTTACGGAGTCAACCTGCACGATAACGACCTTGTCCCCTTCGATGCCACAGTCGCCGAGCGGGACGCCATCGTGAAAGAGTTCAAACAAGCCCTTACCGACAGTGGCATGGTCTGCGCGATGGCGACCACCAATCTCTTCACGCACCCCGTCTTCAAAGACGGCGCGTTTACGGCCAATGACCCCGACGTCCGCGCTCTGGCACGTCAGAAAGCGATGCGCTCTATTGATCTCGGCGTCGAGCTGGGCGCACCTATTTATGTCTTCTGGGGCGGGCGCGAAGGCGTGGAAGTGGAAGCCAGCAAAGACCCGGTAGTCGCTGCCAAACGCTTCCGGGACGCGCTGGACTTTCTCTGCGAATACTCGATAGCCCAGGGCTATGACTTAAAGTTTGCCCTGGAACCCAAGCCCAATGAGCCACGCGGCGACATTTACCTGCCCACGGTCGGCGCGATGCTGGGCTTTATCAGCACCCTGGCGCACCCGGAGATGGTGGGTGTCAACCCCGAGTTCGCCCACGAGACAATGGCGGGGCTGTCGTTTTACCACGCCGTCGCGCAGGCGATAGACGCGGGCAAGCTGTTCCATATTGACCTCAACGGCCAGAAGCCGGGCCGCTACGACCAGGATTTCCGGTTCGGGCAGGAAGATTACAAGCAGAACTTCTTCCTCGTCAAGCTCTTGGAAGACTACGGCTACGACGGCCCCAAGCACTTTGACGCCCACCCCCTGCGGACCTCGGACCCTGCCGATGTCTGGGAGTTCGCCAAAGGCTGTATGCGCTCTTATCTGATCTTCAAAGAGAAAGCCAAACTGTACAACGCCGACCCCGAAATCCAGAGCCTGCTGGCCGAAATCAACGCCGGGGACGCCGCGCTGGAGTCGATGCTCGGGGCAAAGTTCACCCCCGAAAACGCGCAGGCTCTCAAAGAGCGGGCCTTTGATGCGGACGCCCTCGCTGCCCGCCCGAAGCCCTACGAAAAACTGGACCAGCTTGTGTTTGACCTGCTGCTCGGCGTTCGGTAGACGACCTATGGAAACGCCAGAAGAGCTGCTTGCCGGGCTGCATACGGAGTTCGACCGCCTGAATGCCGCGCATTTTGGCGGCAGCCTGACGACGCCCGAAATCGTCGTCTCGCGCCGCAAGACTTACGGCGGCTACTACCAGCCCGGCAAGCACCGGATCGTGGTAAGCTGGCAGGCGCACGTCGAACACGGCCTGACCGAGACGCTGAACACGTTCCGGCATGAAGTCGCGCACATTCCGCACCGCAACCACGGCCCGCAGTTCTGGGCTTTGGCCCATCAGCTTGGGGTGACGCAGAAATACGCATCGCACCCTGTCAGTCGGCGCGGCAAAATCTATGTTTACGCCTGCCCAAGCTGCGGGAAACGCACCGAGCGTCGCCGCCAAATGCGAACTGCTGCTTCCTGCGCGGCCTGTGACCGCCGCTACAACCCCCGCTTCGTGCTGAAGCTCGTGCAGGAGCGGCATGCAAGCGAGGTTTCTTCAAGTTTGACGCCGGGTACAACGAACACCAAAGAGGAACCTATAAAATGATTCGCATGAAGAACTCAAGCCGTTTGGCCGTGATCGCCGGAAGCGCCGCGCTGGCCGGTCTGCTTGCCACCGGCTGCTCCAAAGATGAGACGCCGCCGCCCACGACTACCGTTACCACGCCTGCCGCGCCCGCTTCCACCACGACCGTAGTAACGCCGCCCGGACCAGACACCAAAATTAACACCAATGCCGGGGCAGGGACTTCCAACGGAACCGACACCGCCACTGCCGCCGCCATCAACAAAGCCGTCGTTCAGAACAAGCAGATGACCGGCTCCCGCGTCGAAGCCGTCGTTACGGGCGGCGTCGCCACGCTCAATGGACAGGTCCAGAACCAGCAGCAAAAGGCACTGGCCGAAAAAGCGGCCACGCAGACGTCGGGCGTCACCAGTGTCAAAAACAAGCTGATGATTGTCACCACCGGCGGTGCGAAGCCGAAGCCCGTGGTGATTACAAATACCAAAACTGTGGTCGTTCACGATAAGGCAATGGCCTCCCCGCCGTCCGATAAGTCCGCCCCGATGACAACCGGCCCCGCCGCCCCGAGCGACGCCACCACGAACTCGGGGACGCCTCCGGCCCCGCCGGCAAACTCGCCCATGACCACGCCCACCGGCCCGGCTCCCAAGTAGCGGCCCTGCCCCCGGCCTCTTTTCTGAAAAGAAGCCGGGGGCTTTGTGATTATGTTTGTATTGACACCTGCCGGGCCGTGTGCCATAATTAACCGGGCACACATAAAGGACAGCGGGCATGAGATACAAAACAATTTTGCTCTTCGGAGCGCCGGGCAGCGGCAAAGGGACGCAGGGAAAAATTCTCGGCAGCATCCCGCAAATGGTGCATATCGCCTGCGGAGACATATTTCGGGACCTGCGTGTTGGGACGCCCCTCGGGCGGGCCTTTCTGGACTACAGCGGGCGCGGCGCTCTTGTGCCCGATGACTTCACGGTGCAGCTCTGGCGCGAACACGTTGAGGCTCTGGTCGGGCTGGGCCGCTACGACCCCGAAAGCGACCTGCTGATATTGGACGGCATTCCGCGCTCTGTGGCGCAGGCGCGTCTGATGCAGGAGCATATTGATGTGCAGCGGCTCTATTATCTGGACTGCGCTGACCGGGAAAAAATCCATCAGCGGCTGAAGCGCCGCGCCCTGCACGAAAACCGCCTGGACGATGCCTCGGACACGACTATTCAGGCCCGCCTCTATGTCTACGAGGCCGAGACAGCCCCGGTGCTGGACTTCTACCCGCCGGACATCGTGCGGCGTATCGACACGGGCCGCACCCCGGTCGAAGTCCTGGCCGATATTCTCAGCGATGCCCGGACTTTAATGGAAACTATCGAAAAAGAGCACGAAGACGCCTGACCGGGAACAAAAATCACAAAAAATAGGTTATAATAACAACTGTCAGAGACAACACGGGGGCGATTGGTTTCGATCGGGAGATTGATCGCTTGGGTTGCGAGCCGAGGCGCCGCTGGCCTCGTTAAAAGCGGCAAAACAACAAACGCGAAGAACACCTCGTTCTCCACGCAGCGCTCTTATGCGCTGGCTGCCTAGTTTTTCCCGCAAGGGCCTAACTAAACAGTAAAAGCGCCGCCTACGGGCGGCCCGTCCTCTCCCTCCACGCCCATCGGCGGGATGCAGGATGTCACCAATTTGGGCTACTGCGTGCGAGCTGCGGATCGGCGCACGCGGGAACTAAAGAACTGCTAGTGCGACGGGCAGCCTGCCAACCGGCGGCTCCCGCACGAAACATCAAATGGCTGGCTATGCTTGTAGACGCCTGAGTATTCGCTGCCTGACACGGCGGTTCAAATCCGCCCGCCTCCACCACCTGACACAAGAAACGCCGCGCCTTCTGAATAAGAGGGCGCGGCGTTTTTGCTGTTACTGTCTGTTGCCTCACAGCACCGCCTCGCCACGTTTGTTTTTGTCCTGTACCCCCGACAACATCTTAATTATCTCCGAGTGGCCCTTTTTCTCAGCGTAGTCAAGGGCTGTCCTGCCGCTCGTGGTTCTCACCGATAAGTCCGCGCCAGCATTCACAAGCAGCCTCGCCGCCTCTGAGTGGCCGCCGATAACCGCTAAGATCAAGGCGGTCGCCTCCTTCGGGGTTTTCGCATCCTTTCTTGCTCCCTTTTCCAGCAGATAGGCCACTACTTCGCTCTGACCCTTCCATGCGGCCAGCATCAGAGGTGTCATCCCTGTAAAGAGGCTGGCTTCGATGTTTGCCCCACGCTCAACCAACAGACGAACCAAGTCCAGATTACCTTTTTCCGCCGCATTGAGCAGGGCGTTGAACCCGGAAGAGGATGTTGCCGCGTCGATACTCGCGCCCGCCTCTAGCAGCAGACGAACGGCTTCGTTTCGCCCCAAGCTGGCACAGAAGGCGATGAGCGGCATTCCATAAATCAGGCGCAGGTTTGGATCGGCTCCGCGTTTGAGAAGGATTTCAACGTTTTGTGTGACGCCCTCGACTACACTCTCAAATAGGGCGCGGTCGGGTACCGACAGCCGATTCATATAATCTCGATGTGTCAGCAGCCACCAGCGAAGGCCAAAAGTGCTCCTCACCTTTTGTATTCGAGTCCTGAGAATGCTGGAAAGAGCGGGGCCAAAAAGGCGTGCCTGCCTCATTGTCCGAGCGCCAGCGCCTCGCGCTGCCTGGGCCTGACAAAATGCGCGGGCGGCAACATAAATGAAATGAACGGTATGCGATCCGATCCAGATTGCTACAAGTGCTGCCCCAAAAAGGCGCGAACGATGGCCTGCCAGCCAGGACCAGCCCCAAAGGATGGAAAGGATGTAAGTGGCCGGAACAATAAGTGCCCGCCGGAGCAGGAGCATTGGGTCTGCCGGTTTGTCTCTGGTGCGGCGTCGGTATAAAAGCACTGCCGACACGATTCCTGTCAGCCCGAATAATACCAAGTCAAAGATGGATGTGACAAGAAAAATCTGGAAGAGTATTCGCGTGATTGAAAGAGGCCAGAAAGGCGGCAGCCAGCGAAGCTGTACTGTCAGCGTCAACACAGCGAGGAGCAGCCTATTCACAAGAACCACGGCTCCTAGCCCCCAGCGGACAGGCCACTTCCGAACCACGCGGTTGAGTGTGCCGAGAACTGCCTGACGACGTTCCGGTGTCATAGTCATGCCTTCCCTACGACTCCTATCAGTCTGTATGCCTCCATTATAACACGAAAGAGACAGGCAGGCTGCCTGTCTCTTTTAACTACTCCGCAAAGTATGCACAAAGCAGCTACGTCGCCCGCAACGTAACGACGGTAGCTCCTGCGCCGCCTTCTTCGGGGTCGGCGGTGGCGAAGGCATCGACGAGCGGGTGGTCCTGCAAATATTCCTGCACGGCGCGGCGCAAGGCTCCGGTGCCCTTGCCGTGGACGAGCCGGGCGCGGCTGAGACCGGCGGCGTAGGCGTCGTCTAAATACTTTTCGACGTTATGGACGGCCTCTTCGGCACGCTGGCCGAGGAGCGTTAATTGGGGTGTGATGCCGACGGCTTTCTGCATCGGGATAGACTGCGTATCGCCGTCTTTGGCGCTCGCTTCCACGAGAGGCGGGCGCGAGGGCATGGTGCGTGGGCCGGACGGCTTGGGCACGGCTTTCTCTTCGGCTCCCAGCAGCATCAGCGTGGCAGGCGGGACGGAGACGCGCATGGCCCCGACCTGCACGGGGACGGGGGTGTTGCCGTGGGCATCTTCCAGAAGCTCGCCGGCCATGCCGAGCGTCGTGATACGCACCTTGTCGCCGCGCTTCAAGGGGCGGTCGGGAATGCTTTCGACGTAGGCGGGTGTGTCCACCGTGAGCCGACCCTGAATGGCGGCCTGCAAGTCGGTCCCGATGTCTTTAATCTTCTGCCGCGCCCGCTCGGTCTGCCGCCCTTCGGTGTTGACGCGCCGCAGCTCGGCCAGCGTATTGTCCAGCTTGTCCCCGGCGCGTTTCAGGAGGGCGCGGGCTTCCTCCTGCGCCTTCTGCCGGGCTTCGCGGCGCAGGGCTTCCAGGTTGGATAGCTCTTCGGCATAGCGGCGGCGCAGCATCTGCGCCTCCACACGGGCCTGCTCGGCGGCGCGGGCCTCAGCCACGGCCTTGCGGCGGCCTTCTTCCAGCTCGCGCAGCAGGCCCGCCGTGTCGTCGGTCCCGGTCAGCTCGGCGCGGGCATGGTCCAGAACGCTCTGCGGGATGCCCAGACGCCCCGCGATGGCGAACGCATTGGACGAGCCAGGGATGCCCTGCAAGAGCCGATAGGTCGGCGAGAGGGTCTCCTCGTTGAACTCGACGCTGGCATTCTGTACGCCCTCAGTGGTAAACGCATAGGTTTTTAATTCGCCGTAATGGCTGGTGGCGATGACGCGGGCCTCGCGGGCACGCAGGTCATCGAGAAGCGCACGGGCCAGAGACGCCCCCTCGCCGGGGTCGGTCCCCGCGCCGACTTCGTCTAAAAGCACCAAAGCATTGCGGCGCAGGTCTTTGAGGATGCGTACAATGTTCGTGATATGCCCGGAGAACGTCGACAGCGATTGCTGCAAGCTCTGCTCATCGCCGATGTCCGCGAACACCTGGTCAAACACGTTCATCTCCGCCCGCGCCGCCGGAACGTGCAAACCGCACTGGGCCATGAGCGTCAAGAGGCCCGTGGTTTTCAGGCTCACCGTCTTGCCGCCGGTGTTCGGGCCGGTGATGAGAAGCACATGGTTGGCGGACGTGCCCAGCTCAATATCAATCGCCACGACTTTGTCCGGGTCAATCAGCGGGTGCCGCGCAGACAAGAGCCGGGTGAGGCCGTTCTGGTTCAGCGACGGCTCGATGGCCCGGTGCACCTCGGCGAGCCGGGCGCGGGCGGCAATAAAATCAATCTCGCCCAGGGTTTCAATGCTCACCGAAAGCCCCGAAGACACCCGCGCTACGCTTTCGGTCAGCCGCCGCAGAATGCGCTGGACTTCCTGCTCCTCTTTGATGGTCAGCTCACGGATTTCGTTGCCGATGTCCACCACCACCTGCGGCTCCATGAACAAGGTCGCGCCCGAGGACGACGTATCATGCACGATGCCGCCGAACGCGCCCCGATGCTCGGCCTTGACGGGGACGCAGTAGCGGTCGCCGCGCTGCACAATGACCGAGTCTTGCAGCATCGCTTTGAGCGAACCGGACAAAATGCCGTTCAGCCGGTCGGTCATCCGGTGCGAGGCCGTCTTGCGCTGCGAGCGTATCCGCCCCAGATCGGGCGAGGCGGTGTCCAGCACAAACCCGTTGATGCCGATAGAGGCGCTGATTTCCGATTCCAGCGACGGGAACTGCCCGAGGCCACTGCCCCGCTCGGCCATAATCGGGTACTCTACGCCTAGCTTTTGCAGGTACAGCTTCAAGGAGCGCGACGCCGAGGCCGCACCGAGAATATCAATCAGCCCGTGCGGGTCCAAAGTCGCTCCGATGTCGGCGGCTTTGAGCAGGGGCCGAATATCCGTGACCCCGCCAAGCGGCAGGTTGCCACGGGCATTGATGAGCGTCCGGCATTCGGTGGTTTCATCCAGCCGTGCCTGCGCCTGCGGCAGCCAGTCCGAGGGCATCATTTCCTCAGCCCGTTCCCGCCCCAGCGACGAGGCCGTCTGCGCCGCAAGCTGTTTGCGGATCGCCTCAAATTCCAAAACGCGCAACGCGTGTGTGTCCATCATTGTCATAGTATTAATCTGTAGTTCATCGACTCAAAAAAGGCTCATTATGTGTCTGTTGCCCCATGCCATAAATGGCACGGCTAACGGGCGCGGACGCCGGGAACCCCTCGCTTCGCGGGGCTAAGACGAAGATTGTTCCAAGTGCCGCGAAGCGGTAGTTTTTGGCGTCTGCGCCCGCTAGCCGTGCCCTTCAGGACAGGGTCTGGTCAGGCCGATTTGTCTCGCACGGGAACCAAACCAGGGGCAGTGGTGTCGTATACAGTGTAAACACCTATTCACAGGAGAACACTCCCGATGGCTTTCCGCTTTTACCCTTATTTACTGCCCACGCTGCTCGCTGTGCCTGCCCTGTCTGCACAGGCCGCGCCGGACATCCATACGCTGACCTCGAACAACCTGAAAACGCTGCAAGCGTCGAGCGAGATTGTGACCGAAAATCAAGACGAGCTGAAGACAATCCCCGGCGACATCGCGCTTGCCTACCGCCTGCATCGGGGGACGCTGGCCTACAAGCAGCCGGGGATGCTTCGCATTGAAGCGAGCATTCCGCACATCGCTGCCGGGTATTATATCATCAATGGCAATCAAAAGCTGACCGTCGCCCCGTTTGTCCATAAAGTGCAGGACACGACCGGCGCTCCCGGCAAGCGCCAAAGCCTGCTTGATTTTGGACTGGTCCCACCGGAGCTTTTGAACGATTATACGATCACCTTTCAGCGCCGGGAAAGCGGCCTCTTGTGCTACAAAGTGCAGCCAAAACAGGCCAGCGAAACAAATTACGACTTAATCTGGATCGACCCGAAGACACATATCACCACGCAGCGGTATAATTACGACCGGCAGGGCAAGTTTGTCAAGTGGTTCCTCTACAAGAACCCCGTGCTGGCCGCGCCCGGCGTTTATGTCCCGACCCGCGTGGAGCTATACAACGCGCAGAACAAGCTGGCCGGGGCGACGGTCTACCAAAACATCCGTGTGAACCAGCCCCTCAGCGACTCGCTGTTTAAGATTTAGCTTTCGTCAGAGCGACAATAGCGACGTTTAGGCCGAGGGGTTAAAACCCCTCGCTGTTACGCAGTCATGCCGCAGGCATCAAGGCGCTTCGCGCCGGGCGGCCCATCGGACAATGGCGGTAGGCTTGCGGTTTTTCTCCGTATCTTTGGCCTCCCGGCGTCTTCGCCTCATAGCGAGGGGTTTTAACCCCTCGTTCGCCCTGGCATCCTCAGCATCATCTATGACCCACAATATCACCCATAACCCGCAGACACAGGCCGCCCGCCGAGGGGATCGCTCCGATCTCGTCGCGGGCGGTCTGCTCCTGTTTCTGACCGCCTTTCGGCTCTGGTACGACGCCCGGCATGAGCTGGTGCAGGACGAAGCCTACTACTGGCAGTGGTCCCGGCACCTGGATTGGGGCTACTACGACAACACGCCGCTGATGGCCCCGATTGTCCGCTTCTTTACCAGGCTGCTTGGCACGAATGAACTGGGCGTTCGTGCCGGGGCGACAGTCTGCGCTCTCATTGCCTCGGTCTTTATTTACCTGCTCGCCAAGCGTCTGTACGGAGCCAAAGTCGCCTTGCTGTCGGTAGTGCTTGCCTCTGTCATGCCGCTGTTTGCCGCCGGGGCGGTGCTGATGACGCAGGACCCGGTGCAGCTTGCCCTGTGGGCGGCGGCGCTTTTTGTGACGCACCGGGCGCTGACCGACCGACCTTCGTGGGGCTGGTGGCTCGGCGCAGGCTTGCTGGCGGGGCTGGCCGCGCAGGCGAAGCTTAACGCCCTGGCTCTGCTGGCAAGCATCTTTTTGTTTGTGTTGCTGTCCCCAACTGCCCGCGCCCGCTGGCTCCTTCGCCCGCAGCCGTATGTGGCCGGGCTGCTGGCCCTTGCCATTTTTGCGCCATTTTTGTGGTGGAACCACACGCATCAGAACGCTTTTTGGATACACGCGCACGCGATGGCTTCACGCGGCTCCGGGCATGATGGCCTGAAGTGGGTGGGGCGCTTTCTCGGCGATCAGGCTCTGCTGCTGTCCCCGGTTGTGTTTCTGACCTATTTATACACTTTATACGACGGAGTATGGCGCGGTGCTAAAGAAGCAAAAGCCGGCAATGATAACGCGCTGTTTTTGTGGTGTGCCAGCGCCGTGCCGTTCGCGGCGGTAGTCGCCACGGCCCTGCATTCCAAAGTGGAAGGCAACTGGGCAGTCGCGGCCTATATCTCGGGGCTGATTGCCGTCGCCGTGGTGTGGGTGCGTTTGTGGGAGCGGCGGGCGGGGTGGGGGAGGGCAATAGGCCGCGCCTGGGTTGGCGTGGGAATTAGCCTCGCCGTCGTGCTGGCTGGTGCCGCGCTGTTTCCAAGTCTGCTTTACAGCGCCGGGCTGAAGTTCCCACACGCCGCTGATGACCGCACCAATGAGCTGCACGGCTGGAAAACACTGGCGGCGCGGGTGCAAACGGAGCGGTCGGCGATGGGCACGGATCCGTTCGTGTTCGGCATCAACTACCGGATGCCGTCGGAAGCGGCGTTTTATCTGCCGGACCATCCCGAAACCTATGCCCTGTTTCTGAACTACAAGGCCAGCGAGTATCTGTTCTGGGAGAACCCGAGCAAACTCAACGGCCGCGACGCGATTTTCCTGAACGACACCGACACGCAGGACCATTTCGATGACCTGCGGGCCGTGTTTACCCGCGTTGAAGTGCAGCCGCCGTTTCTGGCGTACCGCAACCCGCCCTACACCGCCCCGATCCGCACCGTACAGGTCGTTCGCTGCTACGGCTTCAAGGGTTACAATCGTCAAAAATGGCAGGATGGATGGTAGAACCTCCTACTTGATTTCGTACTCCTGCAAAATCCGCTCGGTTTTGGCATTCGTCAAACGCTTGATCAGCTTCTGGGCTTCGTGATCGTCCCGCATGGTCTTTGTCAGCACAATGGTAGAGCTGACTGTAAAAAACAATCCCATTCCCAGGAAACCGCGCATCCAGATATTGACGGGCAATTCCCAGATGCCTACAGCCATGAGACTGAGCGAGATGACGAATGAGGCTTGCACGAAGAAGCGCCAAGCCATGCTGTCCTGCTGAAGTTGTGGGGTTTCCATTTTTTCCTATTTTCCTACTCTCTAGGGGGTCTTTGCCTCGCTCTGCGCTTCGCGGCTGAACTGCACCGGCTTCCCGGCGCTGTCGCGCAGGTACACGGTGTTGTCGTCAGGGCCGACGCTAAAGCGCACTTCCTGGTCTTTCGGAGCGCCGTAGAGCATGAGCTGATTGCCGACAATCCGCCACAGAAAGTCCTGCGTGGGCAGCTTGCCGGAGACGCTTCCCTGGGAGCCGCTGCCGCTGGGATTAAACACGTAAAAGTCTGAGTTGCTGGCCTGCCACCGACCGGCTAGCCACTTGACACGGGTGTCGTCTGCCGCCGTCGTCGTGCCGCCCGGCAAAACCGTGGGGCTGCCAATCGGCGCGGCGGCAGGTGTCGGCGGCACCGGGGCGGTGACCGGCAAAGCGGTGGACGCCGTATCGCTGCCGCTGTCCGAACTGCGCGAAACCAGGTAGCCGACCAAAACCAGCAGCAGCACGAAGGGCAGGGCAATCAGCAGAATTTTGGGCAGGGGACTGGCCGGTGCCCGGCGCGTGGTATAGGCCTGAGCGCCGCTGGTCGGCAGAGGCGGCGGGGAATAGGCGGGCGTCGTCGAATAAGACGGCGGCTGATAGGTCGACTGCTGATACGGCAGCTCTTCGGCAGGCGCGGGCGGGCGCACGGTTTCCAGAACCGGCTCAGCCGGCGTGACCGTGAAATCGGCGGCAGGCGGGGCGACATCGATCACCGGCCCGGCTTCGGCAGATGCTTCGGTGGGCGTGTCCAAGACAGCTTCGGGCTGCGGCTCCGGGGCCACAGCGGCAGGCTCCGCCGTGTTAACTACGGCGGCGGCGGGGCTGGCGACGGCGGGCAGAATGGCATCCTCGGGGACGGGGCCGTCGAACTCGGCTCCGCACTCGGGACAGGCGGTATGGCCCGCTTCCTGCGGGGCATGGCAATGAGGGCATTCGTAAATCATGGCGCGGGCTGCCTCCGGTCATTTCAGTCAGTTAAGGCGTGCTGGACTGGCTCCAGTAATGCTCGTTTTCCAGCAGGGCGAATTGCAGGCCGGCGCTGCACGGCTGGCTGGCATTGCTGTTTGCCAGGTCCCAGGCATCCGTGTCCAGACACGTCTGGGTCGGGCGCAGGGCCTTGACATGGCCGTCGGCAAAGAGCCAGTTGCTGCGGCCTGTGTGCCCGGCGAACAAATCGGTGCGGGCATCCCCCGCCTGCAAGTCACAATTAGCGCAGTTGGGCATAGAGAATGGCGAATTGGGCGGGTTTTTCAGCCGATAGCCCAGGCTGTCGCTTTCGCCTACCATAAACATCTGGGCAGGCGATTGGATATCATTCAGCGTGACCACCTGACCCACGATGCCAAGCCCCGGCTGCGGCAGCGCGGAGAACACGGAGTCGTTGGCCCCATAAGACACATCAAACACCAGCGGGCTGTCTATCGTCTGGAGCGTGTTCAGAGAGTTAGAGGGACAGCGGTAAACACCCTGACTTTTGACATACGGATAAATGGCCCCGCGCCAGGTAACGGTCGTCCCGTTTGGCGTATAGGCCAGAAGCGGCATCTGCTCATCGCTGTCCTGCGTGTACTGCGTCAGGGCCAGTCCAAGCTGCTTCAAGTTGGACTCACAGGAAGCGCGGCGGGCGTTTTCGCGCACCTTCTGGAATACAGGAAACAGGAACGCGGCAAGGATGGCGATTATGGCGATGACGACGAGCAGCTCAATCAGCGTAAACGCTGCCTGACTTCTCTCTGATTGTCTGCTCTGGGTCATACTCTTTTCCACATCTAACGTGCTTATTCGCCGTCTTCTGCTATAATACCTTCCCGGAACAGAAAAAGACGCCTGCCCGTCGTGGCCGTCACCCGCGCCCGTTCGCTGAGGCAGTGTCCCGGAACCCAGAGCAGCCCGCGACTATCGGCCACAAGCGGCAGTGTGTGCCGCACTGAGCGCGGCACTTTGGCATCAGTAAACACATCAGACAGCTTCTTGTGCCGCCCGCCCATGCCCACGGGATCAATTTTATCGCCCGCCCGCCAGTACCGAAGATGCAGTGCTGGCAGGTCCACCGCGTCGGCATCCAGCCCCACTGACTCGGGGCCATCTTCCCAGCTTGCCCGCACCACCCCGCCGCCTCCCGACAGCATCGCCGTGCCGGGAACCGTCAGCGGAGCCTCCACCCCCGAAACCAGCGGCTGCCGGGCCTCCCGTGCTATCCACACTCCGACACTGCGTACTGTCAGCCTGCACGACGGGACAGGCAATGTCAGCCCAAACGGCGGCCCTGCCGCGTCTTCTATCGCCCGGCACACTGCCTCAATATGCTCAAACGTCACGCCTGCATCCGTCCCGCGCATCTCGGCAAACGCCAGACGCAGCACCCGTCGCTGCATCGCCGGATGCAGAGCGGCCAGCTTTGCCCGCCTCAATACCATTGCGTTCGCTACACGGCTCGCTGTCACCTGCGCCAACTCCCGCGCCGCCTGCTGCTCTAAATAGTCGCTGTCTCGCCCGGCAATCACCGACAGCCGTACCATCGCGTCGGCGACCGCCGGGTTATACTCCTGCGCCAGTTGGGGCAGCAGTTCCAGCCGCACCCGGTTCCGCGTATACGCCTTGCTTTCCAGGTTCGACGGGTCCCGCCTCGGCGTTAGCCCGTGCGCCGCGCAGTACGCCTCCACCTCCGCCCGCGATACGTCCAAAAGGGGCCGCACCACCCGCCCCGACACCGCCGGAATGCCTGCCAGCCCGTCCGTGCCCGTCCCGCGCAGAACGTTCATCAGCACCGTCTCGGCTTGATCGTCCCGTGTGTGCCCTGTGGCAATCCAGTCCGCCCCGACCCGTGCCGCCGCCTCTTCCAGAAACGCATACCGCGCCGCCCGCGCCGCCTCCTGCTTGCTGACCTTGTCTGCCTTCGCCCGCGCCGCCACATCCGCCGTGCCGACCTCGCACGCAATCTCCCGCTCCGCGCACCACGCCGCCACCCACGCCGCCTCCGCCGCCGACTCTGCCCCTCGGAATGTGTGATCCAGATGCGCCGCCGAAACGTCCGCCAGCCCATGCGCCGCGCCCTCCGTCCAAAGAGCGTGCAGCAACGCCAGTGAATCTGGCCCACCGGATATGGCGACGAGAACCGTGCTGCCGAGCGGCACTAAAGACCAGCGGAGCTTATCGGAAAGCGGCATAAGAGTTTTCGTCTCCCTTCCGGCTCCCTCTCCTTTCCGAAGGAGAGGGCTGGGGTGAGGTTCTTCCGGGCTTCTTCAACAGGTTCTATCCGCCCACGCTTCGTAAATCGCGTACCTCAACAGGCAGAGCCAGCCGACTGCCAATCTGCTCCGCCACTGCCCGCGCCTCCTCGACAGTTCCAAATTGCGCGATGCTTCCAGAATGTCTGCCTTTGCCTTTCCATTTCAGGTACACAGAACTGCCCCGGCGAGAGGAGATCGTGACGCGCAGACACGCTATCTCAGATTTGTCCGCACTGCGCGTCCGCGACAGCAAAGGAAAGCCCGTGCGATAAAAAACGCGCCCTTTCCCAAATTCAAAGCGGGTATCCATCGGTCCAGTCCCGAGCAGAAACACCATCTCGACAAGCAAAAGGAATACCAGCCCGAAGATGCCTATTCCTGTGTCCTGTGGATGCCTGCCGGGAAGACATAGGTGAACCCACTCAGCAATGATTCCTCCCATAGCCAGTGTCCACACGCCGTAAACGGCACGCGCCGCCGCAGGCCTGCGGAATACTGCTTCCTCATTGTTCAATCGCACCTGCCAACTTTGGCCGATGGCCATGCTCATCACAGTCCAAAGCAGGTAAAATCCAAACGGCAGAGCAAGGGCAAACACAAAATCTTTGGTAAACAAATACAGGATTATGCTGAAAACAAGCGACCCACCCAGCCCCTGCATAAGTCCCTGTTTCTCTTCTTTCGTCAACGACCGCATTTGCTGTCTCCTCTATTCTGTCCTTTTTTTGACAGAAACCGCAGGCCGGAAAACCGGCAGGCGCAGGCTCACCGGTAGCCGCTGTAAATTGACCCGCTGCCGCACGATCAGTGTCAGCGTGTCGAGATGCGTCGCCGTTCGCAGGTTCGGCAAGATAATCGCAATGGTATCATAAGTGTTGTCAGCCTCATAAAATCCGCTCAGGTTGGGCGGGGCGCAATCCAGCTTGATTTGAAGCGGCTTCTGGTACTTCTGGTAGAGTGGAGACAGCGGCAGAGCTGTTTCGCGCTGATTGGGCGTAGTCTTAATTTTGATGAACAGGGCGTTGGGGTTGCCGTTGAAATCATGAAACATCGAAAGGAAAGTTTCATGCTGCGCGGGCAAAGTGATTGTGATGCCGCTCGGTGTCGTTGCGGTTACTGCCGAGTCCAGCGCGAGGAAACGTGGGGAGACATCCGGCGTGAGCTTGTATTCGTCCGCCAGCGGTGCGAGGTCCAGATTGTGAAACGTAACGCGCTCTTCCAGCGTTGCGTACTGCCAGAGCGTGACTTTAATGGTCGTTTCTTTGGCTTTGCCGTAGGGAAGTCGGCTTTGCGCGTGAGAGAGGCCGCCGCTGTAGTGGTTTAAGTTCGTCGCATCCGCGTCTTGCCACCCTTCCGTCATGTCCCAGTGCGTTGGGCTGTCCTTTGCATTCACGACCGTGATGTCATAACGGGAAGATGCCCACACAGACGGGTCAATATACGCCCGCGCCTCGATTTTGCATCCCGGCGTTGTATGCGCCGTATAGTAGACCCCCTGCGCCTGACACGCCGGGGCCGCAATCATGGAACAGAAGCAGAACAGAAGCCAAAGCCGCTGCGGGAATGTCATTGCCATTTCCTTCTTGATAGGTCTGCCACGGGTTAAAACCCGAGGCTGGAAAGTGCCCAGTGTCCCGGAGGACACAAGACAAAGAACAAGATAGACACCTGCCGATGTTCTTACGTCCCCTGGACGGTGGGCTTTAACCAGCCTCGGGTTTCAACCCGTGGCAGAAGGTTGTGGCCCGTTTACGAATTTTTTCCTTTTCTATGCCTTACAGCGCCGCCAGTTTTTCATCAATCAAGCGGTTCACGGCATCCGGGCGGGCCTGGCCTTTCATGGCTTTCATTACCTGGCCGGTCAGCGCATTTTTGCTTTTGTCGTTGCCACCTTTGATTTTGGCGATGATGTCCGGGTTGGCGGCGATCACTTTGTCCACTTCCGCGCCCAAAGCCGTGTCGTCGGAGACGGCGGCCAGACCTTTGGCATCCACAATGGCTTTGGCCGAGTCGCCTGTCTCAAACATCTCCGCCAGCACGGTTTTGGCCGTGTTGTTGGTGATAGTCCCGGCATCGCGCAGGGCCAGCAGGCCGCGCAGGCTTTCGGGCGTGATCTTGGTTTCCGTGATGTCCTGCCCGGAAGCGTTCAAGAGGCGGGCCAGATCGCCAGTGATGTAGTTAGCGACGGCTTTGGGGTCTGCCCCGCCGCCACCGGCCTGCTCGAAGTAGTCGGAGACGGGGCGCGAGGCGGTCAAGACGGCAGCATCGTAGGGGCGCAGGCCGTATTCGGAGACGAACCGGGACAGCTTCGCATCGGGCAGTTCCGGCAGAGCGGCGCGGGCGGCTTCGACATCGGCATCTTCGAAGTGCAGGGGCACGAGGTCAGGTTCGGGGAAGTAGCGGTATTCCTGCTCTTCTTCCTTGAAGCGCATATGGTATGTCTCGCCGCGCAGGTCGTTCCAGCCCATCGTTTCCTGCCGCACCGTGCCGCCAGCGTTCAGGGTCTCGCTTTGCCGCTCCACTTCGTAGCCGACGCCCTTGAACACAGATTTGAAGGAATTGAGGTTCTTGATCTCGGTCTTGACGCCCACGCCCGTCGTGCCTACGGGCCGGATGCTGACGTTCGGCTCGGCGCGAAGATGCCCTTCTTCCATCTTGCCGTCGGAAACGTCCAGATAGACCAGGATCGAGCGCAGTTTTTCCAAATAGGCCCGGCCCTCTTCAGCGGAGGTCAAGTCGGGAGGAAACTCGGTAACAATCTCCATCAGCGGAACGCCGCTGCGGTTGTAGTCCACTTCTGACTCGCTGCCGCCAACGTGCGTGAGCTTGCCGGTGTCCTCTTCCAGGTGTACGCGCCGGATATGAATGCGCTTGGACTCGCCGTTTTCCAGCGTAATATCCAGGTAGCCGCCGACCCCAATCGGGTTATCATACTGCGAGATTTGATAGCCTTTGGGCAGGTCCGGGTAGAAATAATTTTTTCGCGCAAACAGGCAGTCCCGCGAAATCTCGCAGTGCAGGGCCAGCGCCGTCCGCAGAACAAGCTGCACCGCCGCCCCGTTCATCACCGGCAGCGAGCCGGGCAGCCCGAGGCACACCGGGCAGGTGCGGGTGTTGGGTGCGCCGCCAAACGAGTTGGCGCAGCCGCAAAACATTTTGCTTTCGGTCAAAAGCTCGGCATGGCATTCCATCCCGATTACAGGTTCATAATTAGTCATAGTTTTAAGAGAGTGGGTCGAGCAATTTTGCGAGAAATGTATTCAGGATAGAAAGAGCATCATCAAACGGAACAAAAAGAACTGGCCGGGAGTGGTGGTGAGCAATCAAATTGCGGTAGTCACGAACTGCATCCATCTTCAAGCGTAATGGGTGTGCCAAAGCCATGCCTTCCGCCGGTACGACGCGGCTAATCAGCCAATCCACTTTTGGCTTATCAGGCATAGTGATTTGTGCGAAGTTCGTAGTCAGGTGATCTTTTAGAATGCCTTCAAACTCTGCGTACAGCCTGATATAGTATGTTGCCTCTGCGTTTCGAGCGGCCAACGCAAAATTACTTGGTGTTAGCATCTCCGTTTCGTGATAGATGCTGTGCCTCTGCCAGTTCCGCTTGACATAAGCAAGGGCCATCCGCGTTGCGGTCTGCTCCATCTGTATCCGGCGCAGACGCTGAATATAGATGTCGCTCATTCTGCTTCAAGTAGGTCCTTTGCACCGATCAAATCCTGCACCAGCAGAGTGAAATGCTCACGGTTCCAGGGCTGACGCAGATTAAAGCCTGAGTCCACACGTACCTGCCAGGTGGCATCCTTGCCTGGCAGCAGATGAACCCGTCGCAGGGTCGGCCACGCATACAGTTCCACAATGCCCCGGCCTGGATAATTACGAGCAATCGGTTCTAGACGTACTTCGCCTTCGGGAGTATTAATTTTCCAGACAGTGACGGAGTAAGTGCCGAGAATCTGCTCCTCAATCTCATTTTCCTCATAGGGCGTTATAATCCACTCAGGCTCCTGCGCTACCCACCCTCTGATTTGGTCAGCCAATTCTCCTATTTGGTCCAGCCAGTCTTGCCGGAGGGCAGCATCCACCTGTGACCGCGCTAGCGATTTGACAGTCATGCCGTTATTTTACCTGATGTTGCTGACTTTGCCACTGTCCTCGCCGCCAGGCAAGCCACAGCAGCAGCACGCCCGCCGCCGTGCCGACGACGAAGCAGGGCAGGGAGGCTTCGGGGCCGAATGCGCCGCCGGTCAGGAGAAACGGGCCGCTCGTGCGGTCCTGAAACAGCGTATTCGGCGCATCGCCCCACGACCCGGTGTTAGGAAGACCGAAGATAGAGGACTCAAAGAAGTTCCATCCCCAGTGCAGCCCTATCGGCAGCCACAGGCGGCGGGTCAGTAAATAACCGCCTGCAAAGAGCAGGCCCGTCTCAAACATAATCAGCACCGGCCCCACCAGCCACTGCGCCGTCGTCAGGCCGTCCACCGGAGCGCCGAGATGCAGCAGGCCGAACAGGGCCGAAACTGCCCCGACTGCCCACGCCGTTCCCCAGCGCCGTTCCACCGTTTGCAGCAGGTAACCGCGCATGGGCAGTTCCTGAAAAATACCCAGTGCCAGAAACAAACTCAGCGGCACAAGCGGCTCAAAGTGCCGATTAACCCCGCCCACGCGGTAACTCCCGAAGCATTCCATCACCGCAATCACGGCGCTGAATAGCCCGCCGCCAATGACCAGGCCCGCCCCTGTTTCCGTCAGCATCCCCTTAAGTGCCAGCCCTGCCGATGCCAGCGAGCGCCCGTCCACGCGCCGCACCATCACCACATACGCCAGCACCACCGCCGCCGCCCCGACGGCGTAACTCAGTGCAATCGTCGACTCATCATCCGGCCACAGATGTACCCGCGCCGCCGTCAGCCCGCCCCAGACCGCCCCGCCGAGACTCAGCAGAAATAGCCCCGACAGCCCAAAATAGGCAAAAATCCGCGTGGCGGGGTGGTTCCAGAGCCGCCGACCCAACGAGGGCACGGCCCGTGCGGCGGTGACTTGCTCAGACATGAAAACTTGACGTGAAATTCGTGCACCTTTCCGCCTGGCGGCGGATTTGCCGGGCGCGTTTTTGGCTGTCTCTGATGTCGGGGCGCGTGCCGATTAAGCCTTCCCGCTCCCAGTAGGCCACCAAGTCAGCCCCCGTGCCGTTCAGCGGCGGCAGTAGCCCAACCGATGGCAGCAAGTCCTCGCTGTCCTCTTCTTCGTGTTGCCTGAAAATCTGCGCCAGTGCATACGAGCGCGTGTCCATGTTCCGGGCGCGGGCTTCGTCTTCAATCTGCCGTTCTTGTTCGGGTGTCAGGTCTAAAATAAGTGTCATGGCTCCTCGCTTTTATCTTTTCACATGGCTCTTCATCCATGCCGCAGAATGATATGGACCAGTTCTCGGAAACTATCCGCAAGCTCTGCTGTAATCTTGATATGAAAGTCACATAAGATGCTTTCATGGTCAATCTGCACCACAGGGCAGTCGCCGTCCGACTGGCGGCGGCTGGTATCGAAACAGACCGGGTCGTAACTGCCGCCCCAGGCGCGGGCGAACTGCACATACCCGTTCGGTGCCAGTTCTTCCCAAAGCCCGCTGTCTGAACGGATCGCTGCTAGGAAACCACTCAAATCCCTCCCTAATGGATTGGGCAGCAGGATTGGCGACGGAGGCCATGTGTTCTTCTCGACTGGTACCTCTGGTAATTCAGCCGTAGGCCAGCGGTAAGACAAAATCAGCCGCTCGTAAAGCGGTGGGAACCTGCCGGGCAGATCAGCATAAAGCGATTCAAGGAACTTTGCATCGGTCTGGCAGGTGATAGGCTGCCAGTTCTCTTGACCATAGATGTCAGTCTCTTCGACCGAGAAAGCAGCCACGAGAGCCTCAAGTAAAGCCTGATCACCGGGTCTCATTGATCTCATAGGATTTGCCATACTTTGTCCAGGCACATCAGGAGCGAAGCCATATTAAAGCTGTGCCCGGCGCGTGTGCCAGTCGGTGGCCTGCTCGTAGGCGTGGGCGAAGCGCAGGAGCGTCTCCTCGGCGAAGGCGGGGGCCTGAAGCTGAAGGCCGATGGGCAGGCCCTTCTCGGTGAAGCCGCAGGGCAGGGACAAGGCCGGGATGCCGGCCATGTTGGCGGGGATGGTCAAAACGTCGTTCAGCTTCATCGCCAGCGGGTCAGACACTTCGCCCATCTGGAAGGCCGCCGTCGGGGCGGTCGGCGAGATGATGGCGTCTACGCTCTCAAAGGCGCGGTCGAAGTCCTGCTTAATCAGCGTGCGGACCTGCTGGGCTTTCAAGTAAAACGCATCGTAGTAGCCCGCCGACAGGGCGTAGGTTCCAATCATAATGCGCTGCTTGACTTCGGGGCCGAACCCTTCCTCGCGGGACTTTTCAAACAGGTCAATGTGGCTGGTGGCGCGGCCCGTCCGGTGGCCGAAGCGGACACCGTCATAGCGGGCCAAGTTGGACGATGCCTCAGCAGGGGCGATAATATAGTAAGTCGGCAGGGCGTACTCGGAGTGCGGCAGGCTGATTTCTTTGATAATCGCGCCAAGCTCCACATACTTGTCAATCGCCGCCCGCACCGAGGCCGTCACTTCGGCAGACACACCCTGCGCGAAGTATTCAGCGGGAACGCCCAGCGTCATGCCTTTGATGTCGCCGGTCAGCGCTTTCGTGTAGTCGGGAACGTCGCGCACGACGCTGGTGCTGTCCATCGGGTCATGGCCGCTTAATACGTTCATTAGGAGTGCCGCATCGCGCACATCGCGGGTGATGGGGCCGATTTGATCGAGCGACGAGGCAAACGCGATGAGGCCGTAGCGGGACACGCGGCCATAGGTGGGTTTCAGGCCCACGACGCCGCAGAAGGCGGCGGGCTGCCGGATAGAGCCGCCGGTGTCCGAGCCGAGCGCCCAGATGGCCTCGCCCGCCGCAACGGCGGCAGTCGAGCCGCCCGAGGAGCCGCCAGGCACGGCGTTCAAATCCCACGGGTTGTGCGACGCGCCAAAGGCCGAGTTTTCGGTGCTGGACCCCATCGCAAACTCATCCAAGTTCGCCTTGCCGACAAAGACGCTGCCTGCCGCGTCGAGTTTTTCCACGACCGTGGCATTGTAGGGCGGCTTGAAGCCGCGCAGCATTTGTGACGAGCAGGTCGTTTCCACCCCCGTCGTACACAGGTTGTCTTTGACGGCCAGCGGAATGCCCGCCAGCGGCGACAGGCTCTCGCCGCGCATTCGGGCGGCATCGACGGCGTCCGCCTGCGCCCGTGCGGCGTCTGCCGTGACGGTGACATACGCATGGACGCGCTCTTCGGTCTGGTCTATTCGCGCCAGCACGGCGTCGGTGACTTCGCGGGCGGACACTGTGCGGGCGGCAAGCTGTTCGGACAATTCGTGGGCGGTCAGTTCGTAAAGTTGCATAAGTTTCCTGCTGACAAGAGGGTAGCGAGAAAGGAAGGGTAGGGGCAAGCCCTACCCCTACGGGTCTGTGTGAACGGGGCCAATCAGTGTAGGGGCGGGGTTTGTCCCCGCCCTTCTCTTTGGCTCGCCTTCTGTCAATCTTCCATAATTTGAGGCACGATAAAGCTGCCGTCGCGGGTTTCGGGAGCATTCGCTGTCGCTTCCTCGCGGGGTAGGGACGGGCGGATTTTGTCTTCGCGGAAGACGTTTTGCAGCGGCAGCGAGTGCGACGTCGGGGCAACGCCCTCGGTGTTCAGCTCCTGCAAGCGGGCAAACTGCCCCAGGATGCCGTTCAGCTCGCCGGTCAGTCGCTGTTTTTCGTCGTCGGAAAGCTCCAGCCGGGCAAGAAATCCAACCCGCGTGACTTCGTCCAGTGTGAGTGTCGGTGTATTAAATTCAGCCATAGACCTTTGTTTCGCCCCGGACGGCCCGTTTTCCTGCCTTATAAAATAATTTCCGCCGCCCTCTTGACAGAAATCGTAAGTTGCCTTATACTGTTCTTATAGATACAAACGCTGTACGTTCCCCGGTTACGGATTGCAAAGGAGACTGCGATGTTCTCATTTTCTTTCTCGTTTTCGTTCCTGCCCACGCCCGCTCGGCGTCCCCGGCAGGCTTTGTCAAAGCTCTCTTTCTCACCGCCCTCTTTCTTACCGCCCCCAGCCTGACTACGGCGCGCCCCACCGAGGGACTGTTCAATGAACAGTTGCCCGGAGGCTATCTGGCCGCTGACCTCTGCGACGCACAAGGCCAGCCGCTCACCAACACCTCCCCTCTGGATGGGCAAGGCTTCTACACCATGACCGGCACGCAGCACCGCACCATCACCACGACCTACCCCGCTGACATGATCAACGCCGGACTAGCCGCCTGGCCCAACGGCTACCAGTCCAGTTGGCTCGGGGCAGCTTATCCGGTCTACCTCAACGCCTACCCCGACCCCGACCCGGACACACTCTACCACGGTCTGGGCAGCAATGCCGGCATTGATGAGGCGCACGAGGCAGAGGCCCTGAATGGCTACGACAGCAGTTCCTACACGTACTCTCTGTATGACGCCAACGGCGTGTCGCACACCGGCCTGGTCAACGGGTCGGTGACGGTGGATGTGACGGGGCATCTGGTCTCGTACCTCAAGGTAACGTGGTCTCCGTCAGACCCGGACAACCCCGCGCCGATGCCCGACCACCTCACCCTGCTGCTCAGAACGAACGTGTCGGCGGATGTCTTGATTGATCCGGGCACGTCCCTCCAAAGTGATGGGCTGTGGGCGCAGGCGACGGCCTCCGATGGTTCGCCGTTCGGGGAGACGGCCTCCGCCGGTATAGGCTTGGACGACGGGGGGACAGGCATGGGTCTGTCGGGTACTCCTCTGGTGACAGGCTACCATCTGGTGCGCTCGGCGATAGACCCGGTGACGCACATAGCAACGGTATCTCTGGATGGGACGATGCACTACACGGCCAGTAACAGCGTGCCGTATCAGATAATATCGGGTGACCCGGAAGCTGGGGGGGAAACGGTGACGAACGGCCCCACCCGCGCCTATGCCGCAAGCGGTGTGTCCGGCGGGGTCAATTTAGATACTCGGGAGGTGGAGATTACCTGCCCGGAGGTTGAAGCCCCCATATCGTATTGGAAAAGCTACGTCGACTCGGCACATCAAGATGGCAAGTGGCCGAATGTCAGAGACGTTGGTACAGGCAATATCAGTGTAGACACCGTTGTCACCCGAGCCGCAGGGGATTACGTCGCTTCCGCCAGCCCCGCCGGGGACCGTTTTATCGGGCAAGCATCTAACTTTTCACATCCTTACTACACCTGGGCATTCCAGGGGGTGGATGGTCAGTTGGGGCTTTACGCTCCGCATTATCTTGGCGTTGAGAGTGACCAATTTCAAGAGATTCTCCTCAACCTGTATTTTGGCTCAAGCCTAGATGGCTTCCCAAAGTTCAGCCAACTGCAACTGACTGTCCGTGATGGACATGGTAATGCGACTGCGGCCACGACTTATGGTGTCCACTGGCACTTGCCAGCGGAAAACTGGAAGCTAATCAGTTCAGTGCCAACAACGAATAGGTTGTACCCAGACCTCGCAACTGATGCCGATGGAAGCACAGAAATTGAGCCTAATCGGAC
Source organism: Capsulimonadaceae bacterium (assembly GCA_965277455.1). Taxonomy (GTDB): domain Bacteria; phylum Armatimonadota; class Armatimonadia; order Armatimonadales; family Capsulimonadaceae; genus JANXMY01. Next base: position 932,790 of record OZ255823.1, read on the forward strand.
GGTGAATTACTCCATTCCAACCCCCGAAATTGATGTCGCCGGTCCTCTCCTCAAAACGACTTCAGTATTTCTTGCCGGTGCAGGGGCCGCAGCTCCGCTGATTTTGCCAGAGGCCATTGCGACTGGGCCAATTGGAATCGCAACAGCTACAGCTCTGGCTGGTGGCTCTGTCTTAGCTGCTTTTCTTGTGCCTCCTGATCCGGGGAAGGATGTTGGTCATACAAGCTACAAAGATTACATCTATGCCGTCAACCAGCAAAAAATCGTGGACGATACTGGCCAGGGTGTGCAGCGATTTGATCCTAGCAATGTTGACGCGGCATTAAAGAATTTTGCAATGCTTCAAGCAAAATATCCTGCCCCTGAAAACTGGGAAGATCATTGGGAGGAAGACCCTATGTTTAGCCAGTCAAACGGGTCGAAAATGCGCGTAAAAGCTCAATGTGGTCGCCAACGAGAAATCAACTCATACATTGGAGATGCATACAACCAACAAGGCTACAATGGGCAAACCACGAACACACAAACACGCGATAAAGATGTGTTCTATGTGGAGACTTGGAGCTTCACAGGTTCTACTGGCCCGCAAGGCCAGCCTTAAAACGCCACAGGGTAGGAGGAAAAACATTGCCCCTGATTTCAAACAAAATCTTCCGGCTCATAGCAACATCTGCGCTGATGACGTTTCTTCTGGCCGGGCCACAGAATGCCGCTCACGCTGGCGATAGCACAGCCAATGCTTACCGCCAGCACCTCTTGCAGGAGTGGGCCTGGACACGAGAAGCCTGGACTGGTTCCGACACGACTTATCAAAGCATCATGTCAGAAGTTGACAAATCCATCGCTCAACACGAAAACTTAGACCGGTTACTGGGGAACTACAAAGACCTTGCCAAAGACAGCAGCACAAACCCGGTTCCCCTGTTCCGCTGGGCCTATCTGGCCTATAAAATGTCGGTGCTGAAAGGGACAAGTGATCCCGTTGGGCTGAGTTTAGATGCTCTCGGCCGGGCGGTGTCGCCGCACAGCTACTACTATGATCGGCTGAGATACCTGCTGTCGCATCAAACCGGCAATGGTTATGATTATCATATGGTTAGCCTCGGCCACCGCCTGTTAAAACGTGATCCAAACAACAAACAACTCATGCTCTTTCTTATCAGAGACCTGGATGATAGCTGGGATGATTTGGAAAGACCAAAAAGCCGGGTTCTTTCAGATCGAAAACAAGCATTGTCGCTGGCAAAACAATACATCGCTCGCTTTCCCCAAAGCCCCGCTGGCTACGAAGTCCTGAGCGAAGTTTATTCCAGCAGTTACTATGCCACAGGCAATGCACAAGCTCAGAAAGATACTTTGGCAGCCTTGCATGAGTATTTGCAACGAATTCCCGTAAATTCTAAAGAAGCCGACCTCGCCCGGACTTTTCAGAAAAGAGTAGAACACGGAGTTGTGCCTTATCGGGGAAAATATGCCTGGAAAGACATGATGCCCCGTTGATGTTCTTGAGAGTCAAGCATTGCTGAGGCATATACTTCTCTGGCCCTGGCTTATCAAACAACAATGGGGGATTTAGACAAACCGCCGAGCCTTCTTGTTGAGAAGGCACGGCATTTTTGTGAGGAATGCTGGGGCCAAACTGAGGCTTCCGCCTGCCCGGCAAAGTTGGGTATACTGGGCGTATGCAAACGTTGACACTTACCCCCGCCAATCCGCCGGCGCAAAGCTTTGGGCAGGCTACGGATTTATCCCTGCGCGTCCGCTCCCTGGACCCTCGGCTGGACTTGGAAGCCGAAATCAAGCGGCTCAAAACCGAGATGAACGCCGTCATTCTGGCGCACTACTACCAGGACAGCGATATTCAGGATTTGGCGGACCATGTCGGCGACAGCCTCGCACTCGCACAGGCGGCGGCAGCAACGGATGCCGAAGTGATTGTTTTCTGCGGCGTTCACTTCATGGCCGAGACCGCCAAGATTTTGAACCCAAATAAGCTGGTGCTGCTGCCCGATCTCGACGCAGGCTGCTCGCTGGCCGACCGCTGCCCGATTGACGAGTACGCCGAATGGCTCAAGTCGTATCCGGGGCACACGGTCATCAATTATATCAACTCGTCAGCCGCTGTGAAAGCCGTCTCGGATATTATAGTCACGTCGTCGAATGCCGCCGACATTGTCAACCAACTGCCGAAAGACGAGCCGATTGTGTTCGGTCCCGACCGGCACCTCGGCAAGTGGGTGGAAAAGCAGACGGGCCGCGACATGGTGCTGTGGCCCGGTTTCTGCATCGTGCATGAGCAGTTCAGCGCCCGAAAGCTCGCGGGTCTGCGGGCTGCCGCCCCCGATGCCCAGCTTATCGCGCACCCGGAATGCGAAGAAGCCGTGCTGGATCAGGCCGATTTCATCGGCTCGACACTGGCCCTGCTGAAATATGTCAAAACGAACACACAGCAGAAGCGGTTCATCGTGGCGACCGAAGTTGGCATCCTGCATCAAATGAAGCAGGCCCGGCCCGATGCCGAGTTCCTGTGCTCCCCGCCAAACTCCGGCTGCGACTGCGCTTCCTGCCCCTATATGCGGCTGAACACGCTGGAAAAGCTGTATCTGTGCCTGCGCGACAAGCAGCCGGAAATCACCCTGCCCGAAGACATCCGCGTCGCCGCCCTGCGCCCCGTCCAGCGGATGCTGGATATGAGCAGGGGCCTCTCGCAAGTCAAGCAAAGCGGGGATTAGCAGGCTCCGCACACAAGGAGAACACCATGAGAGTGCTGAAAATTGTTTCCCTGATCGGCCTCGCCGGGGCTGTTGCCGGATACCTGTGCGGCCTGTGGTATTGCTCCCTGATGCACGCTGATAACCCAGGAATGATGTTTACGTTAGCCGACAGCGTTTATTACATTGCGAGGGCGCTCATTGGATTTGTGCTGGGCCTTCTTGTAGGCGGCGTCTGGGCGTTTGTTCGGTCGCAAACGAAATTAAGCGGAGGTACCCATGAAGCGGCATGAGGCTTTAGAAATACTCACGGCCCATCAGGAAGAACTTTCGGCCTCTGGTCTGCGCCGCCTCGCGCTGTTCGGCTCCGTTGGCCGCGACGAGGCCAGGCCGGACAGCGATGTAGATGTCTTGGTGGAGTTTGAAGGCAAGGTTACGCTAGACCGTTATGCGGGCCTTTACGACCAGCTTGAAGACGTGCTAGGCTGCCGCGTTGATTTAGTAACGTCGGACAACTTGCGCTCATTTATGCGCGAGGGTGTAGAGGAGGATGCCTGCGAATGAACACCGCAGGGTTCGAGGGGTTAAAACCCCTCGCTAGGAGGCGAAGACGCCGGGAAGCCAAAGAATTAGGACGCGATGACCTTATTAGCTCTCTTTGGCCGCCCGGCGCGAAGCGCCTTCCAGCGAGGGGTTTTAACCCCTCGTTCTCTTTTCCGCCTTTCTCTATCCGTGAGACCACCTATGACAACACCTAACACCCCCCTGCTCGGCGAGGCGCTGGACCAGACCGTGACGACTTTGATGAAACCGCTCCTCGGAGCGCATATGCCGACGGCGGGCGGGCCGCACAATGCCATCACCAATGGCGTCGAAATCGGCTGCCGGGCGGTACAGATTTTCACGGCCTCGCCCCGGCAGTGGCGAGCACCTGTGATTAGCCCCGATGTGGCCGCGAAGTTCAAAGAAGTCGTTCAAGAGAGCGGCATTACCAAGACCGTCGCACATGACTCGTATCTCATCAATCTGGCCGCCGAGCCGGGCAGCGAGACGCAGGCAAAGTCGCGGGCGGCGTTCAAAGCCGAAATCGAGCGGGCCGAGATGCTGGGCGTGGACTTTCTCGTGTCGCACCCCGGCGCACATCTTGGGGCGGGGGAGGACGTGGGGATTGCCCGGCTGATTGAGAGCCTCGACGTCATTCATGCCGAGACGGCGGGGGCGAACGTGCGGGTCGCGCTGGAAACCACGGCGGGGCAGGGCACCTACCTCGGCGGGCGGTTTGAGCATCTGGCACGGATTATTCAGGGCGTCAAAAACCCCGAGCGTCTGGCCGTGTGCCTGGACACCTGCCACGTTTTCGCGGCGGGCTATGACATCCGCACCCCGGAGACTTACGCGGCCACGATGGCGGAGTTTGACAAAATAATTGGTCTGCGCTGGCTGCAAGTGATCCACGCCAACGACTCCCAAAAAGCCTTCGGCAGCCATGCCGACCGGCACGCGCATATCGGCGACGGCGAAATTGGACTGGAAGCCTTTCGCCTGCTGGTCAATGACCCCCGCTTGGCGGGCCTGCCGATGATTGTGGAGACGCCCGATGGCGAGACGATGCACGCAGTCAATGTGCAGCGCCTGCACGATTTAATGGTTTAGGTCCGAAAAGGAGCGTGTGATGCACTCAACTACCGGAGACTGGCTGGGAATATCGGTCGTTTTTCTGTTTTTTGGCTTTCTCGCCGCTGTTGGTATCGCGGCGACCGCGTTCTGGATTGTGGAGATTGTGGATGTCGCCCGGCGGCAGTTCACCGATCAGACAACCAAGATGATCTGGCTGCTCGTGATTATTTTCCTGCATCTGCTGGGGGCGATTATTTACTACTTCGCGGGCAAGCCACAGGGCTGGCTGCCGGGCGAGCGGCCCGATTATCGGGCGTAATGAGAGCGTACAACAAAGGGACGAGGGGTTAAAACCCCTCGCTTGGAGGCGAGGACGCCGGAAAGCCAAAGAGTTAGGTGGCGTGAGGTTGTCGATCTAATCTTTGTCCGCCCGGCGCGAAGCGCCTTTTAGCGAGGGGTTTTAACCCCTCGTTTCCTCGCCGCGCTCGACGCCGCAGATGTTGGCTAAAAGACACGCAGGAATACGGCGTTCGGGGGCGTATCTTAAAGCGTGACTGACGCCAACCTAAACACTGATTCTGATACTATTTCAGGCTCTATTCCCGGATTGTCCCGCCTGCAAGTGCGCCGTGCCCTGAAGCTCTGGACCGTCGAAGGCTGCATTGCTACCGTGCAGATCGCGCTGACGGGCGGCGGGTTCCAAACCGGTTTCGCACTCTTGCTGGGATGCAGCCCGTTCTGGATCGGGGCGCTCGGCGGCATTCCGGCGTTTGCCGGGCTAATTCAGCTTGTTTCGTCGTACCTCGCGCAGAGCTACGGGCAGCGCAAGCCGCTGGCCCTCTGGTTTTCGTACCTCTCCCGGCTGCTTTGGCTGCCGCTACTGCTTATCCCCTTTGTTTTGCCACGCTCCCTGTGGGTGGGGACGTTTCTGGGGCTGACGTTTCTTTCTTCCCTCTGTGCCAACATCTCCGCGCCGCTCTGGACGGCGTGGATTACAGACCTGGTCCCCGAAGACAACCGGGGGCGGTATTTCGGGCGCAAGAATATGTTCGGCGGCTGGGTCGGCATGGTTGTCCCCGTCGCCGGCGGCTTCTTCCTGGACGCCGCCGTGCGGCATCACTTTTCCTCCCGCGAAGCGTTTGCCATTATTTTTGGCATTGCCACCGTGTTTGGCACGCTGTCCTTTCTGCTGGGGACGCGCAGCCCGGATGTGCCGACGGCCAATGACCGGCCCGCCGGGTCGGGCGCAGCCGGGGCGCTATCGTATTACCGCGCTCCGTTTGCGGACCCGGCGTTCCGGCGCATCATGGCCTACATGGCGACAATGGTATTCGCGCAGTCCGTGGCCGGGCAGTTCATCACGGTCTATCAACTCAAATATCTCAATCTGAACTACACGGCGTTTCAGCTTTTGTCGGCGGTGTCCACGCTGGCAAGCCTGGCGGTCATGCCGCTCTGGGGCTACCTGGCCGACAAGTATGGCAACAAGCCGATCCTAGTCATCTGCTGCGGGCTGGTGCTGACCCCGCCGCTGCTCTGGATTTTGGCCGTGCCGGATGGCATCACCGGGCTGTGGGGGCACGCCGCCGACGGCGCTCTGCGGATTTCGCTGACCAAGCTGGATATTATTGGCCTGAACACCCTGGCGGGCATCGGCTGGGCGGGGGTGGGGCTGACGCAGTTCAACCTGATGATCGGCTCCGCGCCGAGCCAGACGCGGACGGTTTATGTCAGCGCTATCGCGGCGATGAACGGCCTCGCGGGCGGCGTCGCCCCGCTTGTGGGCGGGGCGTTGATGGAGGTGCTGGGGCGGCTGACGTTCCCGGCGCACGGCTTTATCACGAGCAACTACCATGTGCTGTTCGTGCTATCCACGGTTCTGCGTGGGGCGGCCCTGCTGCTGGTCAGCCCCATCCGGGAGGTCGGCAGCCGCAAAGCCGGGTATGTCCTGAAACAGCTCACGGCCTCCAGGCCCGTCGGGTCGTTTGCGGGCATTCAAAAGCTCTCTAAGGCACCGACTGCCTCGGCGCGGGCACAGGCGGCAGAGGATTTGGCACGGCTGAAAACGCCGCTGGCTGTGGAAGAATTAGTGCGGGCACTCGACGATGTCGCCCTGCCGGTGCGCGAACAGGCCGCCGCCGCGCTGGGGGAAATCGGCGACCCGAGGGCGACCATGCCGCTGGTCTGGAAGCTGACCGATCCGGCGTCTGGTATCAGCGGCGCGGCAGCGACGGCGCTGGGCAAAATCGGCGACCGGGCCGCCCTGCCGTCGCTGGCCGCCGCCGCGCAGCTTGGCCCGCCCCTGCGCCGCCTCGCCGCGATGGAGGCTCTGGGCCGCCTCGCGGACCCCTCGGTGACCGAGATTTTAGCCAGCTTGATGCGGGACCGCGAAACAACTGTCCGCACCGCCGCCATCCGCGCTTTGGCCGAGCGCGAGGACCTAGACAGCCTGCCCGCACTCATCGCACAGCTTGCCGCCGAATCGGACCCGGCCAATCTGGCCGTCTTGGCCGATGCTTTGGGGCGTCTCGGCGAGCCGGAAGCGGCCTTGCCGCTGCTGGCCGCACTGAACCGCACGCAGTCGCAGACGGTGCGCCGCGAGACCCTGAACGCCATCGGCAGCCTCGGCGGCGGGCGGGATGCCTTCTATCCGTACCTGGCTTTGGACTCGTATGCCCGCGATGAAACCGTCGGCAAAATCCTCCTGAACATCCAGCGCCGCTACCGCTCCCGCGCCTCACAGAAGCGCGAACCCAACGCCGCCCGCATTTCAGTCTATGCGGGCCGGGCGCTGGCCGCCTACACCGTCAGCGACAATGCTCTGTGCCTTGCCCGTCTAGCCCGTCTCGCCCGCCTGCTACCCTCCGACCCGTCCCTGCCCGCCTGCGAGATTTTGCTGGCCCTCGCCGCCCGCCCCGGCCCCGTCTCCGCCGAAGAAGCCCTCCTGGCCGTGTTCCTCACCCGGCGGCTGACGGGAGGATAGCAAGCAAGGTACAATGACACGAGGCTTGATTATGCACACACCAAAAACTCTGCCGCCCAGCGACTATTCCACCTCCGACAAGGCGATGCCGGAGCAAGCATCCGATGCCGCTTCAGCGGACTTGAACGAGTTTCGTCTGCCGCCGAAGCAATGGGAAGCGTTCTGACAACGGCTCGATGCACCGCCACGCTCCATCCCAGCATTGGTACAGTTGTTCAGCGAGACAGGCCCTTTTCAGAAATAGGCTTCTGCCTATGGAACAAAACCATGAACAAAATAAAAGTTATGTATTCGACGCTCCTGCTGCTGGCAGCTCTCCTTTGCACGGTTCCGCGCTGCCTTGCCGATGGGGCTGATATAACTGTCAACGGAGGCTGGGGATTGAAGCCTGTCAGCTATCAGGCCGCGCTCAAGAAGGCACGTTTCCCTATCCTACTGCTGCAAAGCTGGAAGGGAAAAGACTGCGTTTTCTATTTGAACTGGATTAAGACCGTGAAGACAGAAGCTGGAAGCGATCCCGGCCCCAGTCTGCCGTCCCGCCAGGCAATCGCGGTGATGCTCAAAGGTAACTCCAAACGCTTGATTCTGGAAGCACCTTATCTGAAGAATTACTCGGTCAATGCCAACTGGTACGGAATGGATTGGATTACTGCAGCAGGATATTTCACAAAGCCTCTTGGCAGCCAGTATGGAGAAATTTCCATCGGGCATCGTGGGGGAACGAGCTATGCCATTGTGAGTTCAAGCGGCGACACAGCTAGCAATAAACGCTTTGAAAAGTCACTGCGCTAAACTGATGTATCAGATAAAGGGCAGGTGGAAGAAAAAAGGGCAGGGACAAGCCCTGCCCCTACGGGTTCGGCCCCCGTATTCGGTCCTAATCCTTCCTTTAGGAAGGACCCTGCGAAGCGAAGAATGAGCGAAGCAAGGTGGTAGGTCTCCCTCAGTGCCGTCCGCCGCGCATTCCGTCGCGGTGCTGATGGCTGGCACGGGCGGCGTTGGCGCGGGCGGCGCGGGCATCGGCGCGGGCGTGTTTGCCTTGCGCGGCTTCGGCGGGGCAGAAGATGTGGCAGGCGTTATGATGCAAGACCACCGGGGCGATTTCGGGATCGGAACCGGTCGCGGCGGCGAGCAGGGACACGAACTCGTCGGGGTCGGCGGTGTTGCCCGCAAACATTCCGTAGTGCATCGGAATGACCTCGCGGGGGGCGATTTCAGCGGTGAGTTTTGCGGCCTGCGTAGCGTCCATGTTGCCCCAGCGGCCATTGATGGGGACGAGGAGAACGTCTGGGCCGAACTCTTCCACGGCGGCGGCCAGCGCGTCGTTGTATTCGGAGTCGCCGACATGGTAGACGCTCACGGTGTCCGCGCTGCTGCCCTCAGACGCATCGCTCCACTCAAAGACGTAGCCGACGCTGTCTTCGGAGTGCTGTGCGGCGACGACATGAACGGCGAAGCCGGGAAACTCCAAAGTCTGGCCCGGCATGGCGGTCTGGATTTGGGTGGACGGCACGCCGAGCTTGGTCAGATGATGGCATGACGACGGCGGGCAGATGACCGGGGAATCGGGGTTCCTCTGGGCGATCACCGGGGCGGTCAGCGGGTCGGTGTGGTCGACGTGGTCATGGGTCAGGAACAGATAATCCAGGCGTACATCTTTGGGCTTGACAGGGATGTCCGCGAGGCGCGGCGAGTCCCCGCCGCCGTTGGCGCTGTCCGACAGATAGGGGTCTACCACAATCACCGCGCCGTCGTGGGCTTTCAGGGCAAACCCGCTCTGCCCGAGCCATTGCAGGGCCACCCGGCCCGGCTCCACTTTGCATTTGATCAGCTTTTCCAAAAAACACCTCCGCAAAAGTACTTGCCAGGATGTTCGCGTTTGGCCTTAGATATTCCTGCTTTGGCGTAAGCAGGAATACTGCCAGGCAGTGCCGAACGGGCGAGAGATAGAACTCACCCGAAAGAGGCTGACTGATGAAATGCTTCCCGCTTTTTGCCGCCCTCGCCCCTCTGCTTTTTGCCCTGACCGGCGGACCCGCGCCCGCCGCGCCCGGCAAGAACGCGGCGATTATTACTTCGCCCATCGCTGCCGCGAAAACGTTCCAGGTCACCGAGACGTTTTACAACTGCGGCGAAGGGGCCGTACCCGGCCCGCTCCACTTAGGCGGGACAATGACGTTTCGGATGACCCGCCCGGACAAGTTCCGCGTGGAGATGACACAACGCAAAATGACGCAAAGCAAGTCGTCGCCCCCGACGCTCTACGTCTCCGACGGAAAGTGGCTCGTCTACAAAGAGGGAAAGCAGACGAAAAAATGGCCGACGCAGGGGTGGGAGTGGCCGTATCCGCTGATGGGCCTGCTGAACCTGCCGGGCCGCGTCTCCGCCGTGCCGACGGTGCGCGGGGGGCGCGAAGTCCTGCTGGCCGTGCGGGTAATGGGGCCGGATGCCGGGAACCGCGTGGAGACCCTCTACGATGCCAAGTCCCACCTGCCGCTGGAAGACACGATGTTTATGACCTGGCAGGGCAAGAACTACGCGACGACGCGGACGGTCTACACGGGATGGGCACTGAATAAGCCAATTTCTCCCGCCGTGTTCAAACCATAATCTGCCGTCTGCCTTCCGCGCAACTTTACTTGCCTCCGCGAATGTGCTACAATGGGCGCGTGGCAGTGGCCGAAATGAGTGCAGACAAAACAAGCAGTGAACTGACGGCAGAAACAACGCGGCGGAAGTCCGGGCTGGCCGCGCTGGAAGCCGAATGGCAGGCGCTGGCCGCCGCGTGCCCGGCGGCAACGGTGTTTCAGACCTTTGAATGGAATGCGGCGTGGTGGAAGCACTTCGGACGCGTGCCGGGGCGGGCGCTTCGGGTTGTGACGTTTCGGGACGCGGCGGGAACGCTGGTGGGGCTGGCCCCGCTGATGACGTCGTTCTGGTATGCGACGCCCCTGCGGCGGCTGTCGTTTCTGGGCACGGGGACCTCGGACTATTTAGATATACTCGCCCTGCCGGGCCGGGAACAGGAAGTCGCACAGGCGCTGTATCACTTCCTGGAAACAACGGGCGGCTGGCAGATCGCGGACTTTCAGCAGCTCCGGGAAGGCAGCCTGCTTCGGCAGTATTTGCCGCCGCCGGACAGCGTATTGACAGTGCTGGATGTGCCGGGCGAAGCGTGCCCTTTTCTGGCCCTGCCGGGAAGCTGGGAAATGCTGATCCAGGGGCTGGGCAAGAAAACGCGGGCCAATATCGGCTATTATGACCGGGGCCTGCAAAAAGTGTACGCCGTGGATGCCGACCCGGTGCGGGACCCCGATGCGCTCGACGACGAAATGAGTCGTCTGTTTGAGCTGCATCAGCGGCGGTGGAACCAGCGGTGGCTGCCCGGCGTGTTTGGGGGAAAGCGCGTGCAGGCGTTTCACCGCGAAGCCGCCCGAAGGCTTCTAGAGCGCGGCTGGCTGCGGCTGTTTTCGCTGAAGCTGGACGGTATCACGCAGGCATCGCTGTACTGCTTTGCATTTGGCGACCGGATGTGTTATTATCAAGGGGGGTTCGAGCCGACTCTCTCGCGTCTCAGCCTCGGCACGGTGCTGACCGCCCGCGCCATGCAGACGGCGATTGCCGAGGGCCGGGAAGTGTTCGATTTTCTGCGGGGCGATGAGCCGTACAAGGCCAAATGGACCGGGGCATCCCGCGCCAATCTGCGCCGGATTGTGACACGCACGGCGTCTCCGGCCACGCCGATGGCCCGGCGTGTCTCGGTCTGGGAAGACACAATAGAGCGGCGCGGCAAAGAGTGGATGCACCGCAAGCCCGAGACAGGCCGCAAGCGAGAGTGAAATAAACGCAAGTGAGGGTGAAATAAACGATGGTACGGCGCTTTTTCACCCGCATACTCCTTGTCATTTTGATCGGCTTCTGCGGCTACAACTGGGTGCAGACACGGCTGCTTCAGTCGCAGGTGGACGACCTGGAAGCCCGGCAGATCGTGCAGGCCAAGCAGGTGCGGGAGCAGGCCGACTGGATTGCGCGGGCCAATGCTCAGGCGCAGACAGCCCGTGCTGCCCTGGGCCGCTCAGATTGGTCGGGGGCCGAGCGCGGCCTCACTCAGGGCGTTCAGGACCTGCAAAGCGGGGTGCGGGCGGCGGTGCAGTCCCCGCAAACGCGCCGGGGCTTGCATACTTTACTGGACTTACAGAGGCAGGCGGACGCGCTCTGGCATCGCGCCAAATCGCTGCGGGAAAGAAAGTAGTTTCCATGTCATACTCTTATCACTTATCCTCTTATCGCGCATTATGCCGCCCGGCACTGGCTTTTTGTGCCCTGCTGGGCCTCGGCCTGCTGCCTGGCTGTCAGGGCGGACAGATCAAAAACAATATGATGAGTCCCGAGCAGGAGAATGCTCTGGGACGCGACTATGCCAGTCAGATTGACTCGCAGGTCAAGTTTGTGCAGGACGGCAAAATCAACCGGCACGTTCTGGATGTGGCGGCTCCCGTGCTGGCGCAGGCGCAGAAAGACCGGCCCGATTTGTCATTCCGCGTGCGGGTGATTGACAGCCCGGACCTCAATGCGTTTTCCATCCCCGGCGGCTACATTTATATCTACCGGGGCCTGCTGGATAAAATCGGCACGGACGACGATGCTCTGGCCTGCATTATCGGCCATGAAGCCTCGCACGTCGTCCGGCGCCATGTCGCCAAGTCCATTTCCGATTCGCAAAACAAAGGGCTGCTGGTCGATGTCGCCTCGCTCCTGAGCCGCGACTACCGGGTTGGGCAGGTCGGCGGGGCGCTCTTTGAGCTGGATCAGCTTCATTACAGCCGCATCGCCGAGTTTGAAGCCGACCGCTGGGGCGAGCGGTTCGCCTACAACGCGGGCTACGACCCGACCGGCATGGTTCGCACGTTTGAGATATTCGAGGACGAAGAAAAAAGAGGCGAGCAGCCAGCGGCCTATGCTCAGGATCACCCGATCAACGAAAACCGCATTCTGCGCGTCGAAGAGCAACTTCGGGAGCTGCGGGCGAACCACGGGACTTATTTGACCGAGGATTACCACCCTGGCGAAGACCGCCTTGCAGCGGAAAAGAACGGCATTGACTATAATGCCCTGGTGCTGTCGACCAAGATGCCTTCGCCTGCTGCCATTATGCACGATACCAAGAAAACTGCCGACACAAAAACTACCGACGTCAAAACTGCTGACACGACCAATACTACCAAATAAGAGAATGCCGTTTGCCACGACTGAACCGAAAGCTAAACGCGCCGCCGCGCCGCCGACTTCTTCTGTCCGGGGCCTGCCGATGAGTGTCGCCGCCATCATCCCGGCCTACAATGAAGAAAGCCGCATCGCGGCGGTTCTTCAAACGCTCATCGTCTGTCCGCTGGTCGGAGAGGTGATTGTGGTGGACGACGGCTCATCCGACGGCACGGCGGCGGCGGCGCGGGCCGTCCCCGGCGTTCAGGTTGTGTCCCTGCCGCGCAACCGGGGCAAGGGCGGCGCGATGCAGGAAGGCGCAAGCCGCACCGAGGCCGACGTCCTGCTATTTTTTGACGCGGATTTGATTGGCCTGAAACCCGAGCATATCGCCGACCTGCTGGCCCCGGTCTGCGCGGGAGAGACGGTTATGGCAATGGGCATCTTCAAGGGCGGGCGGCTGTGGACGGATATGGCGCAGTTTTTCGCCCCGGCCATCACCGGGCAGCGGGCCATTCGCCGGGATGTTTTCCTCAAAGTCCCCGATCTCGCCTCGGTCGGCTACGGCATTGAGCTTGCCATCAACGACTACGTTCACTCACAGGGCTTTGTCCGCAAGGACGTGACACTGCGGGGCGTGACGCATCCAATGAAGGAAGAGAAACTGGGCTGGGCACGGGGGGCGGCATCGCGGGCGCGGATGTACTGGCAGATGCTTCTCTTTGGCCTCCGGCGACGGCATAAAAAGTAGCGACAAAAACGGGCGCGGCGTAAGCCGCGCCCGTTCTGTTGTGTTAAAGCAGCGGCGTGGCGAGGATGCGGGAGGCGATGGCGTGGGAGTCCGGCAGCACAATGTCGTCGGGAACGCGCTGCCCCGTCGTGACAAATGCGAGCGGCAGACCGAACTTGGCCTGCAAGGTCATCAGCCGCCCGAAGCAGGTGTGGTCGGAGGCTTCGTCGAGCTTCGTTAGAATCACGGCGTCGGGCGTGAACGTGTTCTGGAACTTGGTGACAATGTTGTCCATGTCCCGCTGCCCGAGAGTCGCAGGCACAGTCAGATACTTCTGCACGGCTCCGACGCCATCAAACAGGTGCGCGGTCTCGCCGAGAGGGATCATTTCGTTCGGGGAGCGGCCCGCCGTGTCCAGCATCACGATCTCCATGCCCTCTTTCGCATAGTCTTCCAGGTGCCGAATTAATTCCAATTTGTCGTGGGCAACTTTGACGGGAACGCGCAAAATCTCGCCGTATTTCTGAAGCTGCTCGGCGGCCCCGATGCGCTGCGTGTCCAGCGTGATGACGCCGACTTTTCGGCGCTCCATCAGGGCAAAGCGGGCGGTCAGCTTGGCAATCGTCGTGGTTTTGCCAACGCCGGTGGTCCCGACAAACGCCAGCAGGCGCATTTTGCCCTGCGCCGGAAGGGCATCAATCCCGCCCGCAATGCGAAGGCGCTGCGACAGGACCGTCCGCAGAAAGGTCGCGGCATCGGCGGGAGCCAGGCCATTTGGGACTTCAGCCAAAAGCTGCCGGGCTAAAGGCGCAGCGATGTCGGCATCCAGAAGCTGCTGCATCAGCGCCGGGTAGCCTTCGGCGACGGGCGGCGGCACCGTCATGGCAAGGGTGACATCTTTGCGGCGGCGGGAACGGGGCGCGGGCGGGGTCTCGGCGACGAGGCGGGCGACGGACTCCTGCCCGGACAGCGATGGGTCCGCTTGCAGCGCGGCGGGGATGAACGGCTCGGGGCGGCGGGCGGCGGCTTTTTTTTCAAGGGGCGCGGGCGCGTCTTCCATGCCTTTGACACTTACGGTCAAGCGGGCGATCTTGGCTTCCAGCTCGGCGATACGGGCTGTCTCGGCGGCGCTTGGGCTGACCTCCCCGGCTCCGCCTGCGTAGCGCAGACCGGGGTTCGCCGCCGGGTGCGTCGGCGGCAGGTAGGTTCCAAACGTCATCTCGACGACTTCTTTGCCGCCCCATTTGCCGAACAATGCCCCTTTTTTGAACGTCTTGCGGCTGACAATAATCGCGTCCGCGCCAAGCTCTTCTTTGGCTTGCAGCAGGCAGTCGGTGACGGTGCGCCCGGTGTAGGTCTTGGTCCGCAGATTAAACCGACCGGTCTTTTCGTAGCGCTCATCGGGCACAGGCGGCATCACGGCTCGATTTCCCATCAAAGTTACGTTGCTCATAGGTAGTTCTTTCTGAATAATTCTAGCCCGTTACCGCGCCGACGGCGCGGACTTCGGTGTTGGGGACAATTTCATTGTACGACAGAATGACCAAATTGGGCAGGGTGCGCTCGGTCAGCCGCCGCAGGGGCAGGCGCAGGGCGGACATACACAGGAGAACCGGCTGCTGATAGCCCAAAGCCACCATGCGCTCCATCTGCCCGCTGAGGTCCTGAATAAAGGCACGGGCCGAGGACGGCTCCAAAGTCAGGTTGGGCAGGCCGGGCGTGACGGCTTCCAAGAGCTGCTGCTCCAGCGCCGGGTCCAGCGTGAGCGTCTGTAGTGCGCCGCTGGCATCGTCTACATACTGACGGCAGATGGAGCGGGCCAGCGCGGCGCGGACCCATTCGCCCAGCATATCCACATCTTTGGTGCGCCCGGCATGGTCGGCCAGAGTTTCCAGAATGGTGACAAGGTCGCGGACCGAGATGCGCTCGCGGAGCAGGTGCTGCAAGACTTTCTGCACTTCGCCCACGGTCATCAGCGCCGGAATCAGCTCTTCGACGACCGCGCTGTTGGCCTGCTTGATATGGTCAATCAGGGCCGACGTATCCTGCCGCGTGATAATCTCCGACGCATGGCCTTTGATGACTTCGGCGAGATGCGTTGTGATGACCGAGGAAGGGTCTACTACGGTATAGCCCGCAATTTCGGCCCGCTCCCGGTGCGACCGGCTGACCCACTGCGCGGGGACACCAAAGGCCGGCTCGCGGGCGGGGATGCCGTCGGTAATAGGGTCGATCACGCTGCCGGGGTCAATCAGCATGATCGACTGCGGGTGAACCGTGCCGGCTGCCAGGGTCGCGCCTTTGAGCTTGATCGCGTAGTCGTTGGCTTTCAGATGCAGGTCGTCGCGGATACGCACGGTCGGGATGACGAGGCCAAGTTCCAAAGCCGTCTTCTGCCGGATGACGGTGATGCGGTCCAGCAGGTCCCCGCCCGCCGCCTGATCCACGAGCGTCAGCAGGCCATAGCCGAAATTGAGTTCCAGCACGTCAACGTGCAGCAGGGGCAGAACGCTTTCGGGAGTTGCCAGCGGGGCGGGGCGGGCGGCAACCGCCTGTGAGGCAGCCTGCTCGGTGGCAAAGGCTTGATTCTGTGAGCGTGTGAGTATCAGGCCGATGCCGCCCAGAACGCCTGCGACCAGCACCGTCTGCGGCAGGGGGAAGCCGAAGGGAACGAACAAGCAGACCAGACCGGCGGCGATAAAGAGAGGGCGGGGGGAGGTAAAGAGCTGCCGGGCGATGTCGCCGCCCATCGCCGTGTCCGAGGCCGCCCGCGTGACCATCAGGCCCGCCGCCGTGGAGATGAGAAGCGCAGGGATTTGCGCGACAAGCCCCTCGCCGACCGTGAGCAGCGTGTAGTTTTGCACAACTTTGAGCACATCTTCGCCTTTGCTCAGACCCATCGCAAAGCCGCCGATGATGTTCAGCACGATAATCACGATAGCGGCTATCGCATCGCCGCGCACAAACTTGTTGGCCCCGTCCATCGCGCCGTAAAAGTCCGCTTCCTGCCCGACCGCTTTGCGCCGGACGCGGGCCTGATCCTGCGTGATCACCCCGGCGTTCAGGTCGGCATCAATCGCCATCTGCTTGCCAGGCATGGCGTCCAACGTGAACCGGGCGGCGACTTCGGCGACGCGCCCCGCGCCGCTCGTGATGACCACGAACTGCACGACGACCAGCAGCAGAAAAACGATAATGCCGACCACATAGTTGCCGCCGATCACCACCTGCCCAAAGGTCGCAATCACATGACCTGCGCTGCCCGTACCAATAATCAGCTTCATCGCCGACACTTCCAGCGCCAGCCGGAACAGTGTTGTGACGAGAAGCAAAGCAGGAAAGACCGAAAATTGTAGCGGCTCGGTGGTGTAAAGCGAGGTGAGAAGAATCAGCACGGCCCCGGCCAGATTTATGACCAGCCCTAAATCCAGAAGCGCCTCGGGGAGCGGCAAAATCAGCATAGCGATCATGCCGATGAGCGCCAGCGCCATGCCGATGTCGGACTGTTTAGCGGCTTTGGCAAAGAAGCCCATCAGCCCGCCGCCGCCGCTTGCATTGCCAGCGGCCAAAGGTGGTGTTTGAAGTGTCACGCCGGGATTATTCCACGGCCTGCGCCAAATTCCCCATAAAATTACGAGGCATCGCTTACTTAACGCGCCTGCCTGTTAAATGCGGGCTTTTTTTGGGTAAACTTACCGTCAAGGACACCCTACGGAATATGAAAACCCTGAAATTTTCCACGCTCACGCTGACCGCCGCCACGTTCGCGCTGTGTGCCGTGCTGCTGCCGGGCGCATCCGCCCAGAAGAGAGCACCGGCGAAGACGTCCGGCGACATTCTGACGATTATCAACTCCGGCGACCGGCTTTCGCCGGGCTACCGTGTCACCGTCACCGCCGCCGGGGCCGTTCACGGCGTCGTGCGGACCCGCCGTGGCAAAATCACTATAGACCGCCGCGACCAGATGATTGCTCCAACTCGGGACCGTCTCTTTCAGGACCTCAAAGACGCCGAACCGCTGGATCGGTTGAGCGCAAACGGTGGAGCAGCCGCGCCTCAAAACAACGGTCAGCAGGGCCGGCGCGGGCGGCGCGGAGGATTCGGCAATCGCACGCAGACGCAGAGCAATTCAGGGCGCGTGACCGGCCCACAGGTGTACGTCATCTATCGCGGCGTCCGCTCCCCGAACCTGCGTGCCGCCGGGGATGACAAAGGCAAAGAGCTGTATCAGCGCGTCAAGCAGGCGATTGAAGTGGTGCGGCTGCCCATCCCGGACGTGCCGTAAGGGGCAGCTAGAGGACACTGTTTCCGTTTTCGCCGGTGCGGATACGGCGGGCGTCCCCGGCGGGCAGGACAAAAATCTTGCCGTCGCCCTCCTCGCCTGTCCGTGCCTGTTCTAAAATGATTTCAATGACTTCGGCCACGGTTTCGTCGCGTACGACAAGCTCCAGTTTTACTTTTGGCGGCAGGTGCATGACATACTGCTCACTGCGAAAGCCGCCGAGCGCTCCGCCGTCGGGGCGGCCTGAGCCGCGCACGTCGCTTGCCGTCATTCCTGACAGACCAGCTTCAGCCAGCGCCGTTTTGACCGGTTCCAGCCGCAGGGGCCGGATAATCGCTTCTATTTTCTTCATAATTGGAAACATTTTGCGCTAATCGCTGTCTAACCCAGTAGATAAGTCAGTAATACGGAGTGTACCCCAACCGGACACGAAAGGATTTCGTCCCATGCCTCGCTCTACCCGGTGCCTGCTGCCCACGCTTCTCGCGGGGGCGCTCACCGTCTCTCTTGTTTCCGCGTCTGCCTTGCCCATCTTTGCCCAGACGGCAAAACCAGCGGCCAAGAAGCACACTAAATCCGCTAAAAAAGCCGTCAAGCCCGTGCCGACGGGCCGCCTGTCCCAGCGCCTGCGCCTCGGCGACGGCAAGCAGACCTGGCACCCGACCCGCGCTCAGCTTGGTGTCACCTTTGCCGCCGGGAGCAGTGAGGCGACTCCGTTTGGTCAGCTCAAATTCACCGTCAACCGGGCGAAGGCCCGCGCCTATTTTGACGGCATCGCGCCCTACGTCCGCCGCGCTCCTAAAGATGCCCGTGTGGCAGTTGCAGCCCCGACCTCTGGCGATGACGGCGATAAAGAAGTCGCCGCGAAGATCATACCCGGCTACTCTGGCGCGGTGCTGAATATCGATGCCGCCGTGGATTTGGTGCAGAAGTCGCTGGAAGCGAACCCCGCGACGGTCCATCTGGTTTTGCCACTGAAAACCAAGCCTGCCGCCGTTACGACGGCCAGCTTGCAGGGCATCAATTCGCGCATCGGCTACTTTGTCACACGCTTTAACCCCGGCGACGCAGGCCGCACCGACACAGTGCGCCGCGCTATTGACATCATTGACGGCACGGTCGTCCCGCCCGGCGGCATCTTCTCGGTGGACAAAGTGGTTGGCCCGCGTGATCCCGCGCACGGCTTCAATGGCAAAGGCCATGTCTTTATCGACGGTCACATGGAGCTGCAAAGCGGCGGCGGGATGTGTCAGGTCGCCACGACGATCTTCAACGCCGCCATGCTGGCCGACTTGAAGATTGTGGAGCGTCATCAGCACGTCCGTACCGTGCCGTATGTCGATCCGGGCCGCGATGCCACGATCTACCACGGCCAGAAAGATTTCAAGCTGCAAAACAATACCGATACGCCGCTGTATATCTCCTACCGCACCACCCGTAACCACGCCATTGTGGCCCTGTTTGGCAAAGGCACACCGGGCCGCCGCGTCAAGCTGGTTTCTTCACACCGGCGCGTGGGCGAGCGGCATTACGTCGGCACGTTCAACCGCGTTGTCTACAATTCCGATGGCACGGTGCAAAAGGGCCAGCCCTTCCGCAGCGATTACAAGTGGCCGGCCTCGCTGGACTACAGCCGCTGATCAGCACTAAACAAACAAAAGAGTATGTCAGCAATGGCGTACTCTTTTTGTTTGCGAACACGCCGACGGAACCCTGACTGCACGATTTGTGTTCGGGTATACTAGAACTTATGGCAATGAATTCTGAAAGTACAGTCCGCCACGACTTTCGCGCTCTGCCGATGGCGGATGAAAAAGTCGTCACCAAGCAGGTCAAGGCGGACCGAGCACGGGTGCTGGCACTGGAGCCGGATTTCCCCGCCGTCCTTGCCGGGGTGCAGCTTCGGGATACCCTCACGCACGTCAACGGACAGCCCGTGTTGGACATCGTAGACTTCGCGTTTCTGTCGGCGGGGGAGAACGTCACGCTCGATGTGGAGCGCGAAGGCGTTGGCACGCTGCATTTTGAGATTTCCAAAGGCTACGATGAAGATTTGGGGATTGAGTTCGGCGACGACCTGTTTGACCGCGTGCATATCTGCAAGAACAAATGCGTGTTCTGCTTTTTGTACCAGCAGCCGAAGGGCCTGCGGCCCTCGCTGTATATCAAGGATGACGATTACCGGCTGTCGTTTCTGCATGGCAACTATCTGACCCTGACGAACATGGGGGAAGCCGAGTTTCAGCGGGTCATCGACCAGAAATTGTCACCGCTGTTCGTGTCCGTCCATGCGACCGACCCCGAAGTGCGCGGGCGGATGCTGGGGCGCAAAGGGCCGGAGCCGATTCTGCCGCGCCTGCAAATGCTGGCCGACGCCAAAATCCAGGTGCATGGGCAAGTGGTGCTGTGTCCCGGCTACAACGACGGCCCGCAGCTTGCCCAGACCGTGCGCGAGCTGGCCGCTCTGCACCCGGACGCCCGCGAGACCTACGGCGGCGTACTGTCCGTGGCGATTGTCCCGGTTGGTTTGACCCAGTTTCGGGACCGACTGGCCGCTCTCAAAACCTGCTCCCCCGACTTCTGCCGCTCTCTTCTGGAAGAAGCCGAAGGCTGGCGCACCCGCTACCGGCGCGAGCTAGGAACTAATTTTGCCTTTCTGAGCGACGAGTTCTACCTGAGTGCGGGCCTGCCCGTGCCGGGCATGAAGCAGTACGAAGGCTTTCCCCAATTAGAAGACGGCGTCGGTTTGGTGCGTATGTTCCTGGACGACGCCCAGAAAGTTGCCCGCAAGCTGCCCGCCCGCCTGCCGTCTCCGCGCACAGCTACTTTGGTCACCGGGGAACTCGCCGCCCCGTTCCTGAACGATCTTGCCGCGACGCTGAACCGCGTCGAAAACCTCACCGTCAACGTCTGCGCCGTGCATAACACGTTCTTCGAAGGCAACATCAGCGTCGCGGGCCTCTTGACCGGCCACGACATCGCCGAGGCTCTGGCAAAAATGGGCGATACATTGGGCGAGCGCGTTGTGCTGCCCTCCATCATGCTCCGTGACCCCGATCGGGACATCTTCCTGGACGACATGACGCTCGCGGAGTTCGAGGAGCGCGTAGGCCGCAAGGTCCACGTCGTCGAGCGGACGCCCTCCGCTGCGGCGAAAGCGATCTTGAACTAGACGAGAATCGCCGTTTCTCTGGGAGCAGTTTTGCCTGCCTGCTGCTCCTGGGCGATTTCAGCCATGTTTTCCAGCACTTCATAGGCATCCCGGATGCCCCAATCATCCGGGTGGTCGTCTACCCATTGATCAAGCTCACGGGTTGCTAAATCTACCTCCTCAAGAGTTGTTGCACGCAATGCCTGGTGAGCAATACGGTTACGTTCTACATCATCTGCGTATTTCATAAAATGAACTCCCTTAATACAGAATTTGCTGTTGAAAAAAGTCTAACAAACGCCGCCTGCTCTTCTCGTGGGAGCTGAAAACGGCTGCTGAGGATAAAACCTGCTCTGTCTTTAATTTTTGTCGAAAGAAGATTTAAATAGAACGTTCTCAAGGAAGTTGTCCCTGTCGCTTCGCGCAAGTGTTCTAACTCTACAATGTATCGGTTGAAGACATAGTCTACCTCCGCCTCTTGGAAAGTGGCCTCGTTAACACGGATGTCAAGACGATTTAAGACCGAAGGACGCAAAAGACGCTGAAGCTGTTCTACCACTCCTTCTTCCCAGCCACGCCACAACTGGTAGTCTTGACTGTTGTACCCCGCAGAGAACGAATGCAGAGCTTCATGGATGACCGTGCGCCAGCGGATTGGGTTATCCGCAAGCTGCTGATTAAGGACAATTCGGCAGGAAAATGGCTTGCGCCCGAAGATGCGAGTGTCCTGTGACAATTCCACGTCGCCGTTCCAGCGAGACGATAACCCTGTCAGCTCACTGAGAGCATCAACGACGGCACTGATTTCCTGTTGCACTCTTGCTTCTTCTGCACTCATTAGCCTCATCTCAGCCTAAATTCTCCACACTCACCACCACTTCCAGTTTTGTTTCCAGCGGCAATGCCTCGCCGGGTGCAGCGCGGAGCAGTCCTTTGGTCGGGGGCACGTCGGCGTAGTCGCGGCCTACGGCGATTTTGATGTGCCGGTCGGCGACCAGAATGTTGTTGGTGGGGTCGAACCCTTTCCAGACGCCCGCGTGGGGCAGGAACAGCTCCACCCAGGCGTGCGTGGCCCCCGCGCCGTGCGTGCCGCCATCCGCCCCGGCGTAGATGTAGCCGGAGACGTAGCGGGCGGGAACGCCGTGAGCGCGGGCCTGTGAGAGCATTAAATGGGCATAATCCTGGCAGACGCCGCGCCCCTGTGCCATAAAGTCAGCAAGGGGCGTGGTGGTGTCAGTGGAGCCGGGGACGTAGTCGAAGCCAGTGAAGATAGCTGTCGAGAGGGCCTGCCCGTACTCTAAAACGCTGCGGGCGGGCGGCGGGGCGGCGGGCCAAAAAGCATCGGTTTGGGTCAGCGGGGTGGGGGACAGAAACTCAGCCCAGCACGAACGCAGGGCGGGGTCGGCGAGGCCGTCCCAGTCTTGGGCCAGCAGGTCCAGCCCCTCGAAAGGGTTTTCGGATTGGGTTTCCACTTCGGAATGAGCGGAGACGCAGAGCGAGTGGTGCGTATCGCCGCGCAGAACGAAATGGTTGACGTAGCCCATCTCGCCCGGCTGATCGTAGCCGAACAACGGGGCGGAGGGGTCTACGGTAACGCGGAACTCCGGGCACAACTGCTCGCCGGGCACTGTCAGAGGCCGCAGACGGACCTCCATAAAGCACTCGCCAAGCAGCGGGGCGTCGTAATCGTAACGGGTCAGATGACTGATGCGGAACTTCATAAGGGGGCTATCGGGGCACTTCCAGACCGTCCAGGATATTTTCGATCACGCGGTCCGCCGTCACGCCTTCGATTTCGGCCTCGGGGCGCAGGAGCAGCCGGTGACGGAGGGTGGCGGGGGCGATGGCTTTGACGTCGTCGGGGATCAGGAAGTCGCGGCCTCGCATGGCGGCCAATGCCTTGCCGACGCCGAGCAGGGCGATAGAGGCACGGGGGGAGGCCCCCAGCACAAGCTGCCGGTGGTCACGGGTCGCGGCAACCAGATTGGTGATATACCGGAACATATCTTCTTCGACGCGGACCTTTTTAATCAGCGCCCGGCAGTGCTCAATGGCGGCGACATCGGCGACGGGGCGAACGCCTGCCGTCTCTAAATCGTTCGCGTCAAAGCCCCGATGGTAGCGTTTCAGCACGGTCTCTTCGGCGTCCTGCGTGGGGTAGCCGACTAAAATCTTCAGCAGAAACCGGTCAAGCTGCGCTTCCGGCAGGGGGTAAGTCCCCTCGAACTCAATCGGGTTTTGCGTGGCGAAGACCATAAAGACCGGCGGCAGGGGGTGGGTTTCGCCATCCACGGTGACGCGGTGTTCCTGCATGGCTTCCAGCAAAGCCGCCTGCGTTTTCGGGGGCGTCCGGTTGATTTCGTCGGCCAAAAGCAGGCCCGTGAAAATCGGGCCGGGCTTGAAGACAAACTCCATCGCCTGCTGATCGAAAATGCGCGTGCCGGTGATGTCCGAAGGCATCAGGTCGGGGGTGAACTGAATGCGCTTGAACTCGCCGGACACGGCGGCGGCGAGGGCGCGGACCAGCAGGGTTTTGGCCGTGCCGGGGACGCCTTCGAGCAGCACATGGCCGTCAGCCAATAATCCCGCCAGCGCGTTTTCGATGGTTTCATCCTGCCCAACCACGGCTTTATGCACTTCGCGGGTGATGGCGTCGGCCACGCGCTGTACCTCGCCGCCGCTTTGATACGACGGCGTGCTTTCGGTCTCGCGGGGCGGGGGCGTGAAAAAGTTCTCCGAAGGCGGCTCCCACGACGGCGCGGGAGCGGTCAAATCGTCAGCCAATACCGATGTCCTTTCTGATACCGTCCATCTGCCGGGTCAAATCCAGCAGGGCGGCTTCCGTCACTTGTCCGGTGTCTAAATGCTGTTCGCAGGCGGCCAGCAGGCCGCGCATTCTGGCTCGGTCCACCTGCCCGCGCCGGGCGGCGACTTCCGCCAGACGCTCTAAGCTCACATCCGGGGGCAGGCCGAGCCGGCCGCAGACATCGCGCAGGAATTGCCGGTAGAGCGTATCCAGCGCCGTCGGCGCGGCCTCCGCCCGGCGGTACAAACTTGCCAGCGACAGCACATAGTCCGAAGACGTCCGCGCTGCCTGCCGTCCCAGCGGAACCGGCGGACCGAACCGGCCTGACAGCAGGACCAGCAGGGCGACGGCGGCCAGCCCAAGCTGGATCAAGGCAAGCTGCAAAGGCCGCCCCAGCGTCGTCCAAACCGTGTCCCCGGTGCCGCCATCAACTTCGCCGTGGTGGTACTCATCAAAGAGCACCCGCCCGCCGGGGCGGCTGTAATGGGCTAGAATGTTTGCCAGAAACATCGCGTTTTCCGAGCGCGGCAAGTTGGAATTCGAAAACAGGGTCGAGTCGGCCACGGCAACCAGCCTTCCTTTCCCGACAGGAATGACCATTGCCACGGCCCCGGTCTTGTCGCCGAACAGGGCCAGCGCATCCGGGCGCACGCGCTTCAGGCGCGACTGCGACGGGCTGTAAATGCTGAGTATGCCTTCCGTGTCCTGCACCGGCTGAAGCGGGGCAAACTCGGTGCGGTTTGTCTGCGGCGAGGCGGTTTCCGCGATCAAATCCAATGCGTCGCCAAAGGTCTGCGTGTCGTCGTCAGAGGGCGTCGTGCCGCTCGACCCGCTACCGAGGCGCGTCGCCAGCAGAATGGCCGTGTGCCCGGACGACAGCCAGCGGCGAAGAACGCCAGCATCAGCGGGGCCAAGCTGCGTTTTATCGGCTCCGCTGCCGCCGGTCAGCGGGGCGGCATCGGATTGAACGCCTGGGTCAATGCACACCAAAACGTCGCTGGCGTCGCCCCGAGTGCCAAGCTGATCCCAGGGCTGCCGCCAGGAAAGAGGCTGGTAGCCCCGTTTCGCGGCCCACTCAAAAACGCCTTTGCTGCCCGTGCCCCGGTCATTGGTGATAGATGGGTTCGGCAGATCCTCCGCGCCGGGCACACGCGAGGATGCTGTCCCGTGCCCGCTCAAAAACAGAGTGCCACCGAGAAATAAGAGCAGCAAAAGACCTATTGCCAGCAGTTCACGTCCGTTACGCATTTATACGCTCGCCGCCTCCGGTGACGCGGGCTTGCCCACAGACAGCAAAGCGTCATACTGTGCCCGTGCCCGCGCATAGCGCCCGGCATCGGCGAGTCCGAGGCCGTACCAGACCTGATCAAACTCGCGGGTCAGCGGCGTCAGGGCCGAATAGATGTCCCCGCGCCCCGCCGCCCGCAGGGCACGCAAATACTCCCAATTAGTTTTGGAACGGTCAAAGCGCAGGACGCCGCCGGTGTCGAGAGCCACCAGGGCAGCCAGATAAACCAGCCGGAAGGCACGGCGGTAATCGCCCGCCTGCGCCTGCTTTTCGGCCAGCGCCAGCAGGCTGTCATTGTCGCGGGCCTCCATCAAAGTTACTTCAGCGGTATCAAGCTCCAGCGGCTTCGCCCGCGCCCCGCGCTTGGTGATTGCCTGCACGATTACCGCCACCAGAACAGCAAACGCGGCGGCGAGGATCACTATAAATATCCAGAAAATAATCTCAGGATTGAAGTTCGGCACATTTGGCGTGTTGGCCGGGTGCTGCCGTGCCAGCAGGCGGTCGATCCAGGCGGCGATCTTTTCCGTGAACGACGGCGGCGGGGGCGGGTCGGCGGCGAACTCAGGGCGGGCCAGAGTTTCGCGGACGCTTTGCCGGACGGTGGCAGGGTCCACGGCAGGCTTGCCGGTGTCCAGCGAGTCCCGCAGAAGCTGTATTTGAGTGCCCAGAACGCGCAGGGCGTCGGCTTTGTCATCGGTGTCTTTCAGGGCTTCGGCGGCGGCAATATCTGCGACCAGATTATCCGGGCTGACAAGGCGCGGCGGCTGACCGGGGGCACTGACGCTGTGAATGGGGCCGAGCACACGTTTTGCGACAAGGGAAGCTGCATCGCCGGTCGGAACTTCTTCGGCGGCCACGGCCTGTGCTTCGTTCGAGAGCGACGCCTGCACCGAGGCCAGCGCCCGGCTGTATTCGCCCGGCGTCTCGGCACGCACCGTGCCAGTCAGGCAAAACGTCAGCGAAAACAGTATCAAGAAGGGCAGAGGCTTCATCGAGGCCCTCCCGGCCAAACTGAACGCGGCGGCGGGGGACCTGTGACGATAGGACGCGGCGGCAGATACACTGCCACCGGCGGCAGGAATGGCCCCAGCGCCGTAAGCGGTGGGTATTTTAGGTCCTCGGCCATCAAATCCACATCGTAGCCTTCTTTGCGGACCCGCAGGTCGTAGTACAGCGCGGTGACGACGCACACCAGGAACGGGGTCAGCAGCAGGTCGCCCAGACCGCTCGTGATCGCATGAACAAGGAGGCCCCGAGTCGTCGTGTCCGTCGTCGCATCTCCCAGCGGCCCCAGCGAAGCCGGGGCGAACTTTAGCACCGAAGAAAAGAAGTAATCCAGCGGCAGGCTGAGGCCCAAACTGATGGCCCCGCTAATCAAATTCAGTAAAATCAGACAGCCAAAGATGCGGCTGCCGTGGCCGCTGACCAGCGCTGCCGACCGTTTCAGGGCACCGACACCGCTGCGGCCTTCCATCAGCAGCGCATGCAGGCTGAACAGGTACAGCGTGGCGACGACCGCGCCGCCGACAAGGCAAAAGGCCAGCCCGACATCCAGCGCGATGCAGCCCAGCCCAACCGCAACTAACAGGCCCGGCAGACGCCGCAGGCAGTGTCCGTATATCTGCCGCAGCGTCACTGTCCGGTCCAGATACAGCGCCGCACAGGCGGCGACCAGCGGCGCGGAAGCCACCAGTGACAGTGGCAGGGCAAACACGATATCCAGCAGCAGCCGAAGCGCCGTGGCCCCGGAAGCGTCGGCGGCGGAAGTGGAGACCCCGAACAGATCGTACAGCGGCGGCAGAAGGCGCGGGGTGGCAAGCGCCACCCCGAAGTCGAGCGGAACCAGGATCAATGCCGCCGTCAGCAGCAAAAATACAAAGTTGCGCTTGTAAAGATCAAACCCCTCGTCGAAAATATCGCCGACACCGAGAGGCCGCAGCCGCTGTCCGTTCATGCCCACGTTCTCGCTTTTCCGTTAGCTTTTCTTGGCAACTTTCACCAGCGAGGGCCGGATGACGCGGCCATTCAGGGTGTAGCCCCGGCGCAGCTCGCCGGAGACGGTTTCATCGGGCTGATCGCTCTCTTCATCGAGCATCACGGCCTCATGAACATCGGTGTCAAACGCCTCGCCGACGGCGGGGATGGCGATGACGCCCTGCTTGGTCAGCGTTTCCTGAAACTTGCGGCTGACGGCGGTGACGCCGCCGATGAGCTGCTCATAGCTTTCGCTTTTGCGGGCGGCATCGAGGGCGAGATCGAAGTCGTCCAGCACCGGCAGCAGCTCTTTAATCAGCCGCTCATTGGCATCGGCGATCAGGCGCTTTTGCGTTTCCTCGCTGCGCCGCCGGTAGTTCTGGGTGTCGGCCTGTGTCCGCAGGAGGTTGTCTTTTGCCTGGGCAAGCTGGGCTTTCAGGTCTTCGACTTCCTGGGCGCTGGCCCCGGACATTTCCGGCGCGGCGGCTTTGGGTTTGGTATCCGCCACGGGCGCGTCCAGGTCAATCGGCTGGCGTCCGCTGGTTTCATCGTCGATGTCGTCCATCACGACGGGAATGGCAGTGGCAGCTTCCAGGGAGCTGTCCATGCCGTCATCAAGGTCTCTCTCTTCGGCCATAAGAAATATAATCGCTCCTTACAAAATCATGCTTTCGGCGTTTGCCTGCTCTCTTCGCCCTCTATTCGGCGGGCAGTCGCCGTTTTCCTTCTCTGATCTTTCTCCAATTATACCCGAGGCCGCACGCAACGCGCCGGGCTTGACAATCGCCTGCCGTCTTCGCTATACTTTAGGCTGACGAAAGATAAAAAGCCTCCTTACTCCAACTGGTAGAGAGAATGCGTTTAGGCCGCATACAGTGTCGGTTCGAATCCGATGGGGGGCATCCCTAAGCAGTGACAGAAAAGCGCCCGGCCTCAATCGAGGCCGGGCGCTGCTCATTTTTGGACGCTACTTGACGCCCTTTTGCTCCTGCATGATCGCCGTCTGTGCGTCCAGTAGGCCCTTCACCCGCGAGATACCCAGCGCGTTGGCCTGCGCCCGTGCCGCCTTCGCCCCCGCCGCATCGCCTGCCCCGGCCAGCACATCGCCCAGATACGACTGCACCACCGGCGAGTTCGGGTACAGACGCGCCGCCTCTTTGAGATGCACCACCCGCTCCGCAGGCGTTAGCTCCTGTGTATCTTGCGAGTCTACCCCAAGCCCCACCTGCGCCAGTGCTTGCAATCGCGCTGAAGTGTAGGAAATTTGTCCTTGCTCTGTACCGAACAGCGGCAAAAGATAACCTCTGCTCGGCTTGTCATCCATGTATTTGAGCAGCGTGGCCGCACGGTTGTAAATAGTAGTTGCCTCCGCTGTCTGCCCTGTCTTGTCCAGCAGAGACGCGAACTGCATCAGCCTAATGGCATTGTTCTCTTGGAAGCCGTCTCCGGGAATTAAGCCATAACGTGTCGGATCGTTAGTGTAAACGGCACTGCGGAAGTAACTAGCGGCTGAAACCGCATCCCCCAAACCGGCGGCACATTCTGCGGCCCCGTAAAGCGCATTTTTACTTTGAGGCCACAGGTTTAATGCCTGACGATAATTAACAAGAGCGGTAGCCCATTCGCCTTTTTTGGCTTGCCCCTCACCAAGCAGACAGAGGGCGTTGCTCTCCACCACCTCTTCCGGTCCTACCGGTGAGACCGGGGGGACAGGAGAACCCGGAAGGGGATGATTTACTCCAAGCACTCCCCCTTTGACGACAGACACGAATTTGTCCTGACTTGTGCCTTCTGGCTGAACAAGGTTTGCGGAGGGCGTTTTGGCACTTGACCCAGGTTGAGTGCCTGCTGCCCCAGTCGCGGACAATATGAGAACGGCAAGGACGAGAGAATAACAGAGATTTTTCACAAGATTACTCCTTACTTTCGTTGAGAGGTTTCATTCAACCAATGTATTAAGGACTTGTGACTGCTCCAAAATATAAAGGACGAACTGCCACCGAAGACCATGATGGCGGGGTATCTGTATTAGACGGTGTCCCACCAGAAAACACCGGATTGGAAACATTCCACCGCTGATTGTCATAGGGATCAACAATCGGGCCGCCTGCGGTTGGCCCCGCCGTGAGTGAATAACTCCAACTCAACTTTTGAAGCGGAACCCAAATGCCACTGGGCGGCTTGTACATGATGTATGTATCGAAGGCTGAAGAAAACACGGATTGTGTCCAATTATTGCCTCCATTGTAGTTACCTGTTGGAAACACAGGAGTGGTCGGCTCGTCGCCAGAGTAACCGTTTTTGGAGACGTCCCATATCGACGATCCAGTGTTGGAAAGAACTATAATCCCTCGTGTGTCTAAGTTGTATCCAAAAGGAAAAGGAAACCCAGAATCCAATGCGGGCGTCGGCTGTGCAATGTAGTTTCCACTCGCGTTTTTTACCACGTCAATGAACGTACTGGAGGCGATACCCACTGGAGTTCGAGTCGCACTATCACCGGCTTTTGTTTGTACCTGAACGATACACCCCTGTCCGCCGACTGCTGTTGTGCCGAGAAGAGGCACGCTAATAGTTATTGGTCCCCAAATCTCGTCAGCAAACATTGTGTAAAAGTTGTTTTTATTGGCATCGGTACCAACTCCAGGCTGAACAGTACCAGATGGAATGCCCTGCTGAGAGCCGGTATGTGTGTTAACACCCCATGCTGTCACACTCGGCTTTATAAACGTAACCGGCATAGATTTGGCGTTGACGGTGGCAGTCGTGCCATCGGCGAACTTCAAGCTGACCGCACATTTGACTGACAAGCTTTCAGCATATTGGTCGTAAAAGCTGACCGGATTGACAGAAATACCGTTGTCACTCGTGTCCGTTCCTGTCAGGTCAGAGGGGGTCAAAGGAAAAAGCTGCTGGGGAGTTCCGTCTACCGCGACACCATGCCCATCCCAGTACTTAATAGGATGCGGCACTGGCGCTTCGTCAAAGGACCAAGTGTAGCTTGTGATTTTTGTGCCCGAAGGCAGGCCGTTCGGCGTATAAAGGATGGCTGCGATTGGCTGCCCGGTCAGCGCCTCTTGTACCCCATTGACCAAAGTTGTGCCGCCGAGGTCGACGAAGACTGGCGTGGCCGAGGCGTAGTACGTCACTTGGATAGAGCCATTGACGCCCGCATGAACGACCGAACCGCTGCCCCCGGAAAAGTGAGCCGAAGGGCTGCACTGCACCATAAAAGTCATCGGGGGGTGCGAAGGGTTTGGTGCAGACCAGGCCGTGTATTTTGTCCCTTCGGCATCGGCTCCCGTCGTGCTGGCAGGAGCAACCGTGCCCAGCCCGTTGTTGGCATCCCCACCACCGGTTGCCCCAGAGTAGCTGCCGCCGAGCATCCAGGAGGCTTGACAGGTCTGAGAAACAATCGCTGCTGCGGGCGGGGGTTCGTTGGGATTGTTCGGATCAGGATGCCAGGTAAACGTGGCTGTCAGCGGAGGCGGGGAAGACAAGGTGGGGTCGGGAACACTGACGGAGCAAGTCTGAGCATTGCCGGAGCTGTCGGTGCTGGCGGAGGCACTGCCAGAGGCTCCGTACTGCCCGCCGCCCGCGCCAAAGCCATTGGTCGTGCCGTTGTTTGCGCTGGCACTGCCGCCGCTGTACCCCACGGTGTATGTGCCGTGGGTTTGAGCAAACGCAGCGGGAGAGGATAACAGAGAAGCCAACATCAGGCTAAAGCCAGCCAGAAGGCGCACGGATGATGAGGCGCACGGATGATGAGGCGCACGGATGATGAGCAGTGAACATGACGAACCTCCTAGACATCAACGGCAAGCAGGTCAAACGACAGGCAAAGGTCACAGCCAGCGGAAGCTACGGAAGGACGCTCCAAGTTCAGCGTCATGTTCTATTGTATCACGGCTTATCGCGTGTGTCAAGTGCTAGTTTTGCCATTCTAACTTTGTCTGCGTTAAATTTTTATTTTTGTTGTCAAACCTCTTGACAAACGCGGCGCGTCCGGCCATAATATCCCTCGTAAGCGTTCCTCAGAACGTATTGCTCCACTGCGGGAGTAATTCAGTGGTAGAATGTCTCGTTGCCAACGAGAATGTCGCCAGTTCGAGCCTGGTCTCCCGCTTCCTCAATAGCCGCCCTGAAAAGGGCGGCTATTCGTGTTTTTGAGAAAACCTGTGAAAATCCTGCTGGCTCCTGACTCCTTTAAAGGCAGCCTGTCCGCCGCTGAAGCCGCTGAAGCAATGGCGGCGGGCATTCGCCGGGCCGCGCCGGAGACGTTGTGCGTTCGCCTGCCGCTGGCGGACGGCGGGGAAGGAACGCTGGACGCGCTGGTCACGGGCACCGGGGGACGCTGCGTGCCGGTCACGGTCACGGGGCCGCTGGGCCGTCCGGTGGAGGCCGCGTTTGGCCTGCTTGGGCCGTCGGGCGAAACGGCGGTGGTGGAAATGGCGCTGGCGGCGGGGATGCTTCTTGTGCCGCCTGAACAACGCGACCCGCGCTGGACGACGACTTACGGGGTGGGGGAGCTGATAGAACAGGCCGCGTTATCGGGGGCGCGGCGGCTGATTGTTGGCCTCGGCGGCAGCGCAACCAACGACGGCGGGGCAGGGGCCTTGCAGGCGCTCGGGGTGCAGTTCTTTAATACGGGGGGGGCGACTGCTGCCCGCGCCGTTTACGGGCGGCGATTTGGGGCGGCTGGGGCGCGTAGATGCTTCGGGCCTGCGTCTGCCTGGACTGCCTCTCCTGCTGGCTTCGGATGTGACCAATCCGCTGCTGGGACCGACCGGGGCGACGCGCCTCTTCGGGCCGCAGAAGGGGGCGACAACCGCTCTCGTGGAAGAACTGGAAGCGGGCCTGAAGCGGCTGGCCTCTCTGCTGCCGCCGGGTATCGCTGAGCGTCCCGGCGCGGGCGCGGCAGGCGGCCTCAGCGCGGGGCTGATGGCATTTCTGGGGGCCGAACTGCAAAGCGGCATTGACTTGGTTTGGGACACGATAGGCTTTGACGCGCACTTGGAAGACGCCGACTGGGTCTGGACCGGGGAAGGGCGCATTGACGCGCAGACGCTCGGCGGCAAAGCCGTGTCCGGCGTCCTGCGCCGGGCGAGTGCGCGGGGCGTGCCAGTTTTAGCTTTTGGCGGCACCGTGGATGCCGCCGCAGCGCGGGCATTATCCGAGATGGGCCTGCAAGCGGCGTTTCCGATTGCGCCCGGTCCGATGGCGCTTGGCGATGCCCTGCGCGGTGGGGCGGCATTGCTGGCTGATTCCGCTGAGTGCGTGATGCGATTGCTGATAGACTCTGCCCCCGGAGTGAAATCCGGGGCTGCAAAAGGCGATTGTCCACCTGCATGGATATAAAAGGGGTTATGGTTGTTTTCCTATGTCCGCGCAGGCGGACAATTACAACAGGTAGCCCTAGATTTCAAACTGGGGGCGAAGCCTTCTGATGGCCCCAAAAATTTGACTGCAACTTTTTCGGCTTCCATGTGTCAGAAACTCAATAGGACATCGCTTACGTCATGTTTAGGGACAGCACACGCCCGCTGCCGCCGCGCCTGGACCCGGATGTCGCTCTCGTGCGGCAGTACCGGGCGACGGCAAGCCCGGCGGTGTTTGAGATTTTGTTTCGCAAGTATCAGACGCAGGTATTCAGCCTGGTACACCGGATGGTCAATGGCGAAGAAGCGTATGATTTGACGCAGGAGGTCTTTGTGAGGGCCATGCGCTCACTGGGCGGCTTCCATGGAGACGCCAGGTTTCGGACGTGGCTGCTGACCATCGCCCGCAATGTCTGCCTGAACCATATCCGCGAGCAGCGGCTTCGGCTTGGGCTGACCGAAGGGTCCCTGGACTCGGAGCCGGAGACGCCTGGCTCTGTGCCGGAGCCGTCTGACCCCGGCGCGGATGTGGCGCGGATTGCCGAGACGCACGAATTGCAGCGGGTTGTCGATTCCGTGCTGGCGCTTTTGACCCCGGAGCAGCGGCTTCTGCTGACCCTGCGGGACTTGCAGGGCCTGTCGTATGAAGAGGTCGCTGAGATTACCGAGCTGTCGCTGGCAAATGTGAAGTCCAAGCTGCACCGTGCGCGGCTGGCCTTCAAGACAAAGTTTCAGCCGTACTTGGAGATGGTTGACCCGGACGCGCTTCGGGAGCCGGAACAAAACTTGGAAGGGAAGGAACGCCGATGACACGTAAGCAGGCACGAGACAAGTTTTCGGACTATCTGGAAAACGCGCTGGACCCTGCCGCCCGCGCCGACTTTCAGGCGCACCTCGCCGGTGACTCCGACGCGGCCTCGGAGCTTCTGGCGCTGGAGCGGACCCTGTCGCTGCTGCATCGCCTGCCGCCCCGCGAGCCGGCGCTGGATTTGTGGCGTGAGTTCGCTCCATTGGCCGCCGCCCACAAAACCGAGCGCCGCCTGCCGCTCGCTGCCCGCCTGCGCCTGCAATGGGAGCTGGTCACCGCAAGCTTCGGCGACGGCATCCTGCTCTGGACCCATGCCCTCGCCGACCGCGCTGGCCGCCGCTGGGGGCGGCAACCTCCCGAGACCCGCCGGGCGGAAGACTAGCCGCCATGCTGCAAACCGAAACTGAAGCGTATGCGTCCCTGCTGTGCGGACATCTCTACGGTATGGTGCATCGCCTGCGCCTGCTGCCCGAGGGCAAATGGGACTGGACACCTGCGCCGCCCGCGCCGACGGCACGGATTTTAGCCTCTCATGCCCTGCAATGGCTGTTCTGTGACCGGCAGCACCTCGCCGAGCCGGACGCACTGCTACATCCGCCCGTGCCGGAGCCGCCCGAAGGCCCCGCCGCCCTGTGCGATGCGTTAGCCGAGGAAACCGAGCGTTGGCGGGTGCTGATTTTAGCCATGACCCCGGAACAGTTTGCCGAAGAGCGCCGTCAGTTCAATGGCTACCCGATGAACGGGCGCGATTTTGTCTGCCACATGATTCAGAACTGCATTTACAAGCACGGGCAGTTTTCCACGCTGTTTTTCGCCCTCGGCCTGGACGGCGACGCGCCGTATGACGCCCCGTGGCCGAACCCGATTTATGCCGATCTGAAAGCGGGGAGGCTATGAGAGAAGCAGGACAAAGAGGGCAGGGGCAAGCCCTGCCCCTACGTTTCTGGTTCTCTCCTGACATCCGGCTCCCCCAGAATTGGGGGCGGGGGGGGCCTCTCCTGGCCTTGCTCTTATTTCTGTGCCTGATGCACCCGGCGCAGGCCGCACCGCCGCGTGTGGTGGTAGTGCAGGTCCACGGCAATGTCTGGCCTGGCACGGCGGCATTCGTGAAGCAGCAGCTTGACGCGGCGTACAAAGACGGCGCAGCGGGGGTGATTTTAGATTTAGACACGACCGGCGGCTCTGCCGCTGCCGCCGACGAGATCAAACAGGCGATTTTGGACCACGCCGGGGCGTTCCCGATTGCGGCTTTTGTGCATGACCACGCCCTGGGGCCGGGAGCACTGATTGCGGTGGCCTGCAAGACGCTGGCCCTCGCACCGGGGGCGACGCTGGGCGCGGCGGAAGGTGTATCGCCCTCCGATTTGGCGGGCGCGGCGACAGCGACGGGACGCAACCCCGCCGTGGCGACGGCGTTTGCGGCGGCAGCTTCGGACATCCCGGCGCTGGGTGTCAAAGCCGGGGACAGCCTGACGCTGACGACCCAGCAGGCGCAGGGCGCGGGCTATGCGGACATCGTGACTGCCCTGCCATCGGATGTGGCCGCGAAGATGGGGCCGGGGCTGACGGGGGCGCAGCTTGTGCCGGTGTCACTCGGCCCGTGGATGGCGGCGGCGCTGTGGGTGACTCAGCCCTGGGCAACAATTTTGCTGCTGGTCATCGGACTGGCTCTGGTGGGGGTGGAGCTGCTGACGCTGCATACGTGGGGCATCGCGGGGATTATTGGCGGCGTAGTGATCGCGGCGATTTTCGCGGCGTATATTGCCGTTGGCGCGGCGACAATTATCGGCGTGCTTCTATTTCTGGGGGGCGCGGGGCTATTGCTGCTGGAAACCCATGTGCTGCCGGGGCATGGCTGGCCGGCATTCTTAGGGCTGGCACTGATCTTTGCCGGGCTGTTTTTTGCGCTCGGCGGGCAAAGCGGCGGGGCGCTGTACCCGATGGCGATTTCGCTGGGCGCGACGCTTGCCGTGCTGGCTGGGTTCTTCGTGTACCTGCCCCGGTCAGGCGTCTGGAAGCGGCTTGGAATGCCGGGACGGCAGACGGCTCTGGCGGGGTATGTGTCCGGCGACGACTACACGAGCTATTTGGGGCAGTACGGCGTGGCGGCGACTCTGCTGCGGCCTTCGGGCGTGGCGGAGATTGACGGCGTCCGGCTGTCGGTGGTCTCCGAGGGCGATTTCGTCCCGCTCGGCACGCGGGTTCAAGTGGTGCTGGTGCAGGGCAGCCGGGTGGTCGTGCGGGCTGTCGAATGATAACCGTCCTAGAAACATCTTCGCTCGCTGTCCACTATCTCTTAGCATACAAAATGCACTTTCGCTCCCTGGAAAGGGGTTCCAATGACACACTTCACCGAGATTGAATTAATCAGTCAAAGATTACAGCAGGGGATGACCGACTGGAATCCCAGTCCACTGGTTCCTAAAGCGTTCCAATCCACAGTTCAAAGCGCGGCCTTGAATGATGCCATTGAGCGCATTGCCGCGCTGGCCCGCGCCCCGCTGGAAGAAGCACTGGCGCGTCAGCAGGAGCAGATTGAAGCATTGCAGGCAACGGTGCAGAAGCTCGAACAGACCGTGCTCAAGTAGCGAAGTCGGGGCGGGTATAATAATCGTATGCCTCGCACACCCGCCCCGCCGAAAAAGCCCCGCAAGCCTGAGTTTTCCCCGACCCGCCTTCGCACGTACCTGTCGTGCGCGATGATGTACCGGCTGGATTATGTCGAAAAGCTGGGCCGGATTTACCACCGTGCCCGCGCCGGGTTCACGTTCGGCAGCACGCTCCATCAGGCCCTGCAAACATTCCATGAGCAGGGCGGGGCGGCATCCGTCACCCCCGAAGCGCTGGTTGCAGGCATGGAAACCGTCTGGCAGTCGCAGGGCTACACCGATGCTGCCTCGGAGTTGGAACATAAAGTCGAAGGCGCACGGATTTTAGAAACCTACCACGCACAGGCTGTGGAGCGGGCCGAGGCGACACGCCCGTTTCTGATTGAAAAGATGCTGAAATGGGATATGGGGCCGTTTGTGCTGACCGGACGGGTAGACCGCATCGACGAGCATCAAGCCGACGGGGCATTGGAGATAGTCGACTACAAATCGGGGCGGCTGGGTGTCACCGAGGACGATGTCAAATCGGCGCTTGCCATGTCGGTCTATCAGCTTCTCGCCAAACGCAACAACCCGGACCGGCGCGTGTATGCCACCATTCACGCCCTGCGCGGCGGCGTGACGGCGTCTGCGTCGTTCACCGAGGACGAGATGCTGACACTGGAGGAGGACCTGCGCGGCATTGGCATGGAGATTTTGGAAAAAGACTTCGAGGCTGTCCGGCCTATTCCCCTGCCACACGTCTGCCCGCACTGCGATTTCCTGCCGCTCTGCACCCGCACCTGGAAGCGCGAGGGCCGCCACTACGCGGCGGAACTGGCGGTCGAGTGAAGTTAAGGGGCCATCTCTTCGCCGATGCCCAGGGCTTTCAAGTCGCGCCGGGACTGATCATCGGGGGCGACGAGCGAGCGCATCTGCTGGGCAACTTCGCCTTCGGTGAGACCCTGCCGCTGCATGGCGGCGTGGACGAACGCGAGGCGGTCAGGGGCCATCAGCAAATCCAGGCTGGAAATATCCAGAATATCGGCAAGGGCACCGAGAGCCGGAACGGTCTGGGCAATGTCGCTTTCCGCCCGTGCTTTCAGCAGGGTCTGCGCGTATTCCAGCTCCCGCATGGCAGTTTCCAGCGGGGCGCTCATCACCCGGTACTCGTTGACTTTTTCCGACAGCCCCGCGCTGACTGTTTCACCAACCATGCTGTGTTCCCCTCCGTTAATGTGCTGACAGTGTACCCGAAAAGCGGCCCGCCGCGTGTCTTCCTCTGCATCAAGGGTTGACAAAGGGCGCGTGGGGGCTGTAAGATAACCCTATGCCCTCCACGACTGTCTCTGCTCTGCCTCCGGTCGCGCTGGCGGCGTTTGAAGGCCCGCTGGACCTGCTGCTGCATCTCATCCGCGAACACCGGGTAGATATTGCCGACATCCCCATCCTTCAAATCACTGATCAGTATTTGACGTATCTGCGGGCAATGGAGGCGATGAACCTGACGGTCGCCGGGGAGTTTCTGGTCATGGCGGCGACGCTGCTGGAAATCAAGAGCCGGATGCTCCTGCCCCGCCCCCCGCGTGTGGATGACGGCGAGGAAGG
This sequence comes from Capsulimonadaceae bacterium, assembly GCA_965277455.1. Classification (GTDB taxonomy): domain Bacteria; phylum Armatimonadota; class Armatimonadia; order Armatimonadales; family Capsulimonadaceae; genus JANXMY01. The sequence goes on from OZ255823.1 coordinate 969,919, forward strand.
CGTGGACCCCAAGCAGGAGCTGATTCAGCGGCTCCAGGAGTATGAGCGGTATCAGCTACTCATTGGCACACTGACCGAGTGGGAAACCGAGCGGCGGGCGCTGTTTTTCCGTCCTGAAACCGACTATGGTGGCCTGTACGAAGTCCCGCCCGGCTTCGGCTCGCTGTCCCCGAACGTTCTTTTAAAAGCACTGCACCGCCTGCTGACCGAAGCCGGGGACGGCGATGGGGCGGGCGTGACGAGCGTGCGCCGCCAGAAAATGACCCTGCGGCTGGCAATGGCCGCGCTGTGGAGCCGGGTCCGCGAGGCGGGCGCGGAAGGTGTTCTGCTGGAAGAATGCCTGCGCTTCCCGCTGGTACGTCTGGAAGTGGTGATGCTGTTTCTGGCTCTCTTAGAATTGCTCCGGCACGGGCGCATGGACGCCCGGCAGGAAGACCATCTGGGCAGCATCCGGCTTCTGTCACAGGAAACGCCGTCGGAGGAAACCGTTGTTGCCTGAGCCGCCCCCGCCGCTATCTGAGTCAGACCTGCCGCCGCTTTTAGAAGCCTATTTGTTCGTCGCCTCGGACCCGGTGACCCCTGCCGAGACGGGCCGCCTGCTGGGCGTCTCCGCCGCCGCCGTAGAAGAAGCGCTGGAAGACATTGTCAACGCCTATTCCCGGCGCATTCACTCCGGCCTGCACGTCGTCCGCATTGCCGGGGGCTATCAGATGGCGACCCGTCCCGCACTGGCTGAAGGCGTTGGACGGCTGCTGGCCGCGCCGGGCGGCAAATCGCGCCTGTCCCGGCCTGCTTTGGAAACCCTGGCGATTGTGGCCTATCAGCAGCCTGTCACGCAGGCGGAGATTGAAGCCGTGCGCGGCGTCAGCGCCGACGGCGTTTTGAAAACGCTGTCCGAGCGGGGGCTGGTTGTGGAGACGGGCCGCAAAGAAGTCGCGGGCCGCCCGATTTTATATGGCACGACGCCGGAGTTTCTGCACTATTTCGGCCTGCACACGCTGGAAGACCTGCCGCCACTCGACGACCTCGTTCCCTCCGACGCCGACGCGGCGGCGGCCCACGACGCCCTGGAAGCCGTCGGGCTAGGGGAGGCTTAAAGATCGACAAGACGAGGGGTTGAAAACCCCTCGCTAGGAGAAGCACCCTCCGGGTGGAAGAGAGGAGCCAGATGGCGTATGTCCGTATCTCCTCCGTCCGAAGGACGCCTTACCTAGCGAGGGGTTTTCAACCCCTCGAACTTCTGGCCGCTGTCTCGAACTTCTGGCCGCTGTCTCCGACGACCAACACTTTATGACTAAACACCTGAAATTATTCGCGCTTCTCATGCTGCTGTTTCTGCCCACGGCCATTCATGCCGCGCCTGTCCCGGCTCCTGCCGACCCCGAAGCCACTGAAGAAGCCCTGCCGCCTGCCGCGCCGGCAAAGGCCCTGCCCGCGCCGAATACGCCGCGCCCGCCGGTGCTGGTTCCCGTGTGCCGCAGTCAGTATGCCATTCTCGTAGACGCCGTGACCGGGAAAGTGCTTTGGAAGCGGGGCAGCGACAAGCCGCGTGCGATAGCTTCGACGACTAAGATGCTGACGGCGATTTTGCTGCTGGAACGCGGGCATTTAGATGACATCGTGACCGCGCCGCCGGGCATTCAAAACCTGCCGGAAAGCAGCCTGCACCTCAAGCCGGGTGAGAAGATGACCCTGCGTGACCTGCTGTATGCGATGCTCCTGCGCTCGGCCAATGACACGGCGGTCACCGGGGCGGTTTATCTGGACGGCAGCGTGCCGAAGTTTGCCGAGGACATGAACCGCAAGGCCAAAGAGATTGGCGCGACGCATTCGCATTTTGTCACGCCGAACGGCCTCGGGGCACCGGGGCATTACTCGACGGCAGGGGACCTGGCGATCATCGCCTGCTACGGCGTCAACACGTTTCCGCTGTTCAATACCATCGTCAAAACGCCGGTGTATAAAATCAAGCGCTCGGTAGACACCAAGGATGTCTGGGTCAAAAACACCTCCCGGACGTATCTGGCGAAGTTCCCCGGCGCAGACGGCATCAAAACCGGGTATATTCGGGCAGCGGGGCACTGCTTTGTCGGCTCGGCGACGCGGGGCGGCTGGCGGCTGATTGCCGTCGCCCTGAACAGCCCGTCCTGCCGCGAAGATGTGGAGTCGCTTTTAGATTACGGCTTTGATAACTTCAAGCCCGAGCCGATTCTCAGCAAAAATGATCTGGTGGGCACGGTGAACGTCCCGACGGCGGCGGCACCGGTGGCGGTCAAAAGCGCCAAAAGCCTGTTCGTGGTGGTTTCGAAGCGCCGTCCCGCGCCCCGCTGGACCTTGAAAGTGAAGCCACTGGCAAGCCTGCCCTCAGCCCCCGTCGCGGCGGGGACGCCGCTCGGGACGGTGACGGTGCTGATCGGCGGCAAGCCGTCGGCAACAGGCGTGGTTCTGGCGGCGCGGGAAGCTCCCGTAAAACCGCTGGCCGCGCTGGCACTAACGGGCCGGGCGGTGGGGACGACACTCGCAAAAATCGCCGGGGCGCTGGGCGCTCTGGCCCTCCTCGTGCTGGGAGGCATGATAGTCTACGGTAAAATAAAATATGGAAGAACGATTGCAAAAGACGCTCGCCTCGGCGGGGATCGGGTCGCGGCGGACGTGCGAGGAGTGGATCGCTCAGGGCCGCGTCCGGGTTAACGGGCAGGTCGTGACCGAACTGGGCACGAAAGTTGATTTAGACAAAGACAAAGTACAGTTTGACGGGCAGCTCATTCGGCAGCCCGCACGGCGCTATTATCTAGCCTTGAACAAGCCCAAAGGCGTAGTGTCGTCGCGCTCGGACCCGCACGCCGGGCGGCTCGTGACGGACCTGGTGGACATTGGCGGAAAGCCCATGCTGCGCCCGGTCGGACGCCTTGATGCCGATAGCGACGGCCTGATTTTTATGACCGACGACGGCGATTTTCTGTTCAAGATGACCCATCCCCGGTATCATGTGCCGAAGACGTATCGCGTGGAAGTGCAGGGCGTGCCCAACGCTGAGGCCTTGCAGCGGCTCCGCAAGGGGATTATGCTGGACGACGGCATGAGTAAGCCTGCGGAGAATGTGCGTTTGCTGCGGGGCAAAGAGAACGCCGACGGAACCGGACGGGCCGCTTTGGAATTAACCATTTATGAGGGCCGCAACCGGCAGGTGCGCCGCATGATGCAGGCGCTCGGCCATAGCGTCACCCGCCTGACCCGCGTCCGCATCGGCTCAGTGCAGCTTACCGGTCTGCCGCCCGGCGCGTGGCGTCACCTGACGGCAGGTGAGATTGAAGCGCTGACCGCCGAGTTGCCTTCGGAAAAGAAAGTGTTCCGCGTTCCTGCCGCCGTGCCCGCAGAGACTTACGCAGAGACTATTGACCAACCCAAACCAAAAAAGACCGAACCAAAAACGACCGTATCAAAGGAGATTTCCCCATGGCCCAAACCGCCACTTTCGACACCACACAGGGCGTCATCGTCGCACAGCTCGCTGAGGACGACGCGCCTCTCACCGTCGCCAATTTCGTTGAGCTTGCCGGACGCGGCTTCTACAACGGACTGACGTTCCACCGCTATGAACCCGGCTTTGTCATTCAGGGCGGCGACCCGAGCGGCAATGGCACCGGCGGCTCCGGCAAGAACATCAAGGGCGAGTTCACGTCTAACGGCGTCCCTAATACGCTCAAGCACAACAAGGGCGGCGTGCTGTCGATGGCCCGCTCGGGAAACCCCGACAGCGCCTCGTCGCAGTTTTACTTTACGCTGGCTCCCGCGCCGCACCTCGACGGTGGCTATGCCGCCTTCGGTACGGTGACGGAGGGCCTGGACAACGTCCTGAAACTGCGAAAAGGCGACCGCATCAATACGGTGACGATTTCTTAAATCACTGGCCCCCTTCTTCTGACCGAAGGAGGGGGCCTTTGTCTTAGTGTTTAGCAACGGCTTCCTCGCGGCGGACGGCTTCGGTTCCGGCATGGATTTTCCCCCCGCGTGAGGCGACGATGAGCAGCAGCGCAGTGGTGACAAGTACCATGTTTTTAAGAATATACTGCCCGTCCATCGACGGCTCGTAGGGGAAGTGGATAAACGTCTCACGCGGGAAAAACAGCAGCGGCAGAAGCGTGCCAGGGATTTGCAGGAAGAACAAAAAGAGCGTTACCCGCCGCGCATAGCCCGTCAAAAACCCGAGGCCGATCAGGCATTCCCAGACTCCCAGAATGAGCAGACCCACCGAGGGCGGAACGTGGCCGAACGTCAGCTTCTCAATCGTGTTGCCCGCTAGGAGTTTGATCGGGATGGTCCCTGGTGCGAACTTGAGCAGTCCGAACCACAGATAAATAATTCCCAGCGAAATACTGGCAATTCGCATTGTGTGCTTTGCCAGCCAACGGGTGAGCGTCAGCTCAATTCGAGCTTTGTGTGAGAGTGTCTTCACGGTTCCTGCTTTTCTCGATACAGTGTGCATCGTTTGTTCCCGTCAAACAAAGTATGACAAGTTTATTCGCTATTCAGGATCGCGTTATGCTAACGTGCGGTTACAAACAAAACCAGGGCCGAACTCAGGTATGGAACTTTTTTCCGCCAATGAACGCTTTCCACTATAACAGCGTCTCAAAGCAGCAGGGGACGCGCCTGGGGCTATGAGATTATTTTCACGCTCCCCCGAAAGCTCCGGCGATGGGGATACAACGGAAGATGATGTCGATTTGTTTGCCCGCCTCCTGGCCGCGCATGAAGACAAACTCTATCGCGTTGCGTTTCGCATGACCGGGGACGCCGACGACGCGCAGGATCTGGTGCAGGACGCGCTCGTGGAGGCGTTCCGCTCGTTCAAGCGCTTTCAGCGCGGAACCTACTTCGACAAGTGGCTGTACCGGATCATGACCAACACGTTCATTGACCGGCAGCGCCACCGCAAGCGGGTGGGGTACATCGAGTCGCTGGATGCGCCGGTCGGTGGCGACGAGACGGGCGGCGGGCGGGAAATTGCCGATTGGGAAGCCGACCCGGCCCGGCAGGCGGAGCAGGGTTTGTTTCATGCGCCCTTGCAGGCGGCGCTGGATTCTCTGCCGCCGGAGTTCCGCATGGTGCTGATCTTAGCCGATGTGGAAGAGTTTTCTTACGAAGAAGTTGCGGAAATGATGGGTTCGCCGATTGGAACCGTCCGGTCCCGCCTGCACCGGGCGCGAACCATGATGCGGCAGGCTCTGGGCGACAAGAATAAGTTGTACGAGTAGCAGAAAATGAACAACACGACACAGCACCCCCACGGGGAATATCTTTCGGCGTATGTCGACCACCGGCTGGATGTGGCCCGGATGCGCGACATCGGCCTTCATCTGGGGCATTGCGCGGAATGCACGCAGAAGGTCAAGCGGTTTGAGTCGCTTCGCGCTCACCTGCGCGGCCTGCCCGTGCCGCCGCAGGACCCGCAGTTCTGGAGCAATGCCTACCGCCGCCTGCGCGTGGAGCAGCACACCCGCACGGCGCGGCCCCGGCGGGGCGTATTTGCGCCTGCCGGACGCTGGGCGGCGGGCGTGGCGGCGGCCGCCGTGGCGGTCGGTCTGGTGTTTTCCCCGCTGACACACGCACCAATGACCATTCCGCAGAAGACGGCGATTGTAGCTCCTGCGCCGGTGTCGCAGGACGTGTCCCCGGATGTCGCGGCGCTGGTCGCCTCGCACACAGACTCGGTCTCACGCCTGCCGCTGGCCGATGTAGATCGGCAAAAGATGATTGCTGCCGATGTTCGTCAGGATGCCGACCTGCCGGACCCGGCGGACAGTGCTGATGGCTCTTTCTAAATTATCGTTGATGACTCTGGTGCTTTGCGTGCTGCTGCTGTCGGGGCCGGCTTCTGCCGCATCCCCGGCGCGGCATCTGTCCCCGAAGCACGCTCCCGCTATAAAGCCTGCTCCGAAGCCGCCGACGGCGGAAGCCATTTTTGTCAGCGTCCTGCATTCCGAAGAGTATGCCTACAAAGGCAAGCAGGTAACCACTTCCTGGCGCAGCGGCATGGCAAACGAAGTGGAAGTGTTTCACCTTCCTGCCGAGTACGGGCGTCTTCAATACCTCGACCCGGTGGCGCAGCGCGGACGCCTGCTGGTCAGCGATGGGCATCAGGAATGGCAGTATGACCCGCACAGCCATACCCTCAGACACCGCCGCCTGACGCCGGGGGCGCTCGACGACGACGATTACCTCAGCTACACTCTCCTGCGTGCCAACTATGTCCTATCCGTCAGCCCCCGCCCCGTGACCTGGGCCGAGCGCAAGGCATACCTCGTCAGTATCAAAAGGCCCGGCTCGCTGTCCCTGGCACGGCGGTTGTGGGTGGATGCTGGAAGCGGGCTGATTTTAAAGCGCGAGCATTACGGGGAAGATGGCCGCCTTGCTATCACGGTGGCGTTCACCGAGATTGCCTACCACCCTAAGATTAGTCCCGCGCTGTTCGATCTGGCAAGTCTGGGGCATAAAAAAGGGATGAAAGTGGTCGAGCTGCCCTCCCCCTGGGAAGCACCGGTGGCGCTTTCGGCGGCGGGTCAGCAATTTGGGGGGAGGGCGCAGGCCTGGCCGCAGCTTGCGGGTTATCGTTTGATCGGGGCGACGAAAACCGTGGTTAGCGGGCGGCCCCTGCTGCATCTTCGCTACTCGGACGGGCTGAATTTAGTGTCGCTGTTTGAGCAGCAGCGCACGCAGACCCGGCGGCCTACCGCTGTTCCAGGCCGCCTGATCAGGCTGGGAACAACCCCCACCCATCTCATGCAGCATGGGGCACTGACGACTCTGAACTGGGACACGCAGTCGCTGAATATTACCCTGATGGGCGAGGGGAGCCTGACGCGGCTGCGGAAGCTGGCGATGGCGGCACGCTGACACGCGGCGCGGCGTCTGCCTCCCGGATTTCGCGCCGGAGCGTGTGGCAAAGCCGGGTCATCAGATTCCGCGAAAAGTCGTCATTGGCGCGGGCCAAACCGGCTTCGGCATACGGGAGGGCGTCGGCGGGTCGATTTTCCGTGTAGGACAGCAGCATCGCCATTTCCCGGTTCAGCTCCCATTCGCCGGGGTTTGCTTTGATACCGTCCCGCAGGACGCGCTCCCCCTCGGCGACCCGGCCCGTGCGCGGCAGGATTTCCCCGCCCATAATCTCATACGCCTGCACGAAATGTGGGTCCAGTGTGATAATGGCTTGCAGCAGCGGCAGCAGGCTTTCGTTCTTGGACCAATCCCCCCCGGTTGCCATGAATTGATGATGGTAGTGGTCAATGACCTTGTCCCAGATGATGTTCGCCGCCACAATCCGAAACTCCCCGCCGGCCTGTGCCAGCGCGGCACTGCGCCCCTGCGCGGCGCTTGTGACCAGATACCCCTGCGCCTGCCCGGCGGGCTGGGAAGCCGCTTCAAAGCCGCTTGCCAGCGCCAGAAACCCGGCACAGAGTGTCAGAGCAGGGAGCCTGCGCCGCCATTGCTTTTTCCTGACTTGCTTTTTCATTGCCGGGCTGCCTTTCGCACGATGCGCCCGCGCCGGGCCAGCAAAAGCACCGGAACAAGCAGCACCGCCATTCCCGCCATCTGCACCCGCTCTTCGCGGCTGTATTTTGGGTCGCCCCAGTGTTCCAGAAGCTCATCGCCGTCGCCGTCATCATAGACCTGCACCACAGGGCGAGAAGAGGCTGCCGGGGCCGCCGCCTGTGCCGGGCGGGCCGGGGCCAGCAGCGTCACCGACGACAGCGTCAGCAGAACGCAGGGCAGGAGTGCCCACGGGGCATGCTTGGCGGTTGACATGGCGCTAAAGCTCCTTTCGGGCGAATGACAGCGAGGCCAGCGTCAGCATCGCGCCAGTGTAGCAAACCCCGTAAGCCGCCGTCTGCCAGAGGTAGGCGTTCGGGACAATCAGGCCGTGAACCATCGCATCCTTGAAGTTGAACGACTCGAAATTGGGCAGCAGGTGATACAGCAGGCCAATCGTCAGCCGGTTGAACTCGTTCTGAGGCCGCGCCATCAGCGACTCATACAGCGGAAACTTGGCATTGCCCAGCAGGCACAGCAGAACACTCAGAAACCACGCCAGCGGCCAGGATGTCAGCGTGGAAAGCCACAGCGCCATCGCGCCGAGAATGGCCGTCTCCAGAAACAGGTAGGGCAGAACATATAAAAGCGACCAGTTGATCCCGCCCAGATAAAAGACCTGCAAAAACGCCACGGTCAGCCCCATGACCCCCATGCCGATAGCCACTGTGCCCATTGCCCCGGCGTACTTGCCGCAGATAAACTGCCACCGGGCCACGGGTTTGGCAATCACCGGGTAGACGGTCTTTTGCTCCACTTCGCCGGGAACGCCCGTCACCGTGACGGTGATCGCGATAATCGCGCTGACCAGAAACACGGAAAAAAGGCACAGGTCGTTGAGCATTTTGGCCTGTACATGGCTGTCGAACTTTGCCAGCGTCGCCGACCCGAAGATCAAAAAGACGGCGAACAGCATCAGGACATGAAAGACCTGCTTGCGTGCGCCTTCCAGCATCGTGATTTTGCCGATGATGCCAATGTTTCGCAGAGCCTGCATTTTTACCTACTCTCCCACCAGCCGCAGAAACGCATCTTCGAGCGTTTCCCGCCCCGGCGACACGCCCACCAGAACCGCCCGCCGCCGCTCCATGAGCTGCATCAAATTGTAGACTAACCCAGACGGCACGCGCAGGGCCATCCCGCCGCCTTCCAGCGACTCCGTCGTCCCGCCCCACTCAGCCACCTGTGCGGCCAGCACCGAGTCCCGCTCGCCCGGCGCAATCTGCACCCGGACATCGCTCCGCTCCAACGTGAGTTCGGCGGGCGCTCCGCAGGCCACCAGCGTGCCGCGTGCCATGACGGCCACCCGGTCGCAGACCGGCTCCATTTCAGTCAGCAGGTGCGACGACAGAAAAATCGTCTTGCCTTCGGCTTTCAATGCCAGCAGCAAGTCCCGCAGCTCTTTTCGCCCGACCGGATCCAGCCCGGACGACGGCTCATCCATCACCAATAAATCCGGGCTGCCCACCAGAGCGGCGGCCAGGCCCACGCGCTGCGTCATCCCTTTGGAACATTTGGCGAGCGTCAGAAAGCGGCTTTCCCACATCCCCACCTGCTTCAGGCACTCCTCGATGCGGCGATTGATATCTTTGCCGCGCATCCCGGACAGCCCGGCATGGGCGCGAACGACTTCCAGCGCGGACAGGAACTTCGGAAAATAGGGTTGTTCGGGCAGGTAGCCAACCCGCGCCCGCGCCCGGTCATCGCTGACGGGCTTGCCAAACAGCCACGCCTCGCCTTCGGTGGGGGCAATAAAGCCGAGCAGCATCTTGATGGTGGTGGTTTTGCCCGCGCCGTTCGGGCCAAGAAAGCCGAACAGGCTGCCTTCCGGCACGCCGAGGGTGAGATGGGACACGGCAACGCGCTTCGCCTTCTGGCGCGGCACGGGGTATTCTTTGGAAAAGTTCTGGATGGTAATCGCTGGCTCAGGCATACTGTCACTATCGGCAGGCCGGGCGTTTTTCTTTAGGGGGATATTAGAGGCGAAGGCCCTGACGGCGCCGTGGACGTTCTCCATCGGCAGTTTCTAACCCCACAGCTTCATCAATGCGTACCATTTTCAGGTACAATGCGCCATGCCCTTTTATGAAATTAGCCCGCAGGACGTGCGGGCGCGGCTGGAAGCGGGCGAAACGCTCACGCTTGTCGATGTCCGTCAGCCCTGGGAATACGCACACTCTCACATCCCCGGTGCTTTGCTTCTGCCGACGGACCTGTTTGCCGCCAACTACGCCGCGCTGCTCAGCCCTGACGATGAGATTATCTGCCTCTGCGAACACGGCGTCCGCAGCGAAGCCGCCGCGCAGTTTCTGGCCGCCTCCGGGTACACGAACGCCGCGACGATGACCGGCGGAATGAGCGTCTACGACGGCGCGGTGGAAACCGAAACACACTAAAACTATGCCCCTTCAACAATTAGAGACCGTACGCACCCCCGAAGCCCTCGAAAGTCTGTGTCAGACTTTGCGCGAGGCGGGCCGCTTTGCCCTGGACACTGAGTTTGTCGGCGAGCGCACCTATATTCCAAGACTCTGTCTGGTGCAGGTGGCAACGACTGAAGTGATCGGACTCGTGGACACGCTGGCGGTGCGTGATATGACCCCGCTCTGGGACTTGGTCTGTGACCCGGACATCACCATTGTGCTGCACGCGGCGCGGGAGGATCTGCGGCTTGCCTTCTTCGGCAGTGGCCGCCGCATTCCCGTCAACATCTTTGACACGCAGGTCGCCGCCGGGCTGGTTGGCCTGCCGTCGTACCCGCTCTCCTATGCCCGGCTGGCCGAGGCGATTATGGGCGTCAAGCTGTCTAAAGCCGAGACGCGCAGCGAGTGGGACCGCCGCCCCTTAACCCCCGCGCAGCTTGACTATGCCCGCGATGATGTGCGCTACCTGCTTCCCATTCAGGATAAGATCGGGGCGCTGCTGGCACGGCTGGGGCGGACGGAGTGGATGACCGAGGAAATGGCCCGGTTTTCTGAGCCGCGCACTTACGAGACGGCTCCCGAGGAAGCCTACCTGCGCCTGCGAAACTCTCGCGGGTTCAGCGCCCGCCCAACCGCTCTCCTGCGAGCCGTGGCGGCATGGCGCGAAGACGAGGCGCGGGGGCGCGACGTGCCTGCCCGGTCGGTTCTGCGCGACGAACTGGTCATTGAGCTGGCACAGCGTCCGCCGCGCCGCCTCACTGACTTCACGCGCCTGCGCGGCTTCCCGCCAGGCGAGGAAGGCACGCTGGGACCGCCCCTGCTGGATGCTTTGAACGCGGCCCGCTCCCTGCCCGAAGAGCAGTGGCCGCCGGCGCTGTCGCCATCGGGGCCGGACGAAACGCCGCGTGAGCGGGCGCTGGGCGACCTGCTCTACGGCCTCGGGGAAGTGCTGTGTCTGGAGCGGGGGCTGGCGTCGGAGCTGGTGCTGACTAAAGCCGATGCGCTGGCACTGGCACGGGGTCAGGACGCGGGGGCGCTGGAGGCAGGCTGGCGGGCGGAAGCGGTCGGCGCGGATTTGTCCCGGCTGGCACGCGGCACAGTGACGGCCCGGATTTCCGTGACACCTGAAAGCCTGTCTGTTGTGCTGGATTCTGAAGTTGTTTGAAATTAACGGTGAATTATAGAGAAACTGTGCCGAAGATAACAGCAGAGGCACAGGCAGGCATGGTATAAATGGAAGATAAGACCGCCGAGATTTACGCGCAGGTTGGCAGCGATGCCCCGTTTTATGTGCTGGTCGATCACTTCTACGCCGGGGTAGACGCCGACCCGGTGCTGCGCCCGCTGTACCCGAGCGATTTGACGGATGCCAAAGAGCATCTGGCCTGGTTTCTCATTCAGCGGTTTGGCGGCCCCACTCGCTACGGTGAGGAGCGCGGCCATCCGCGCCTGCGAATGCGCCATATCCCGTTTCGCATCGGCCCGGCGGAAAGCGCAGCCTGGCTAAAGCACATGGGAAACGCGCTGGATGCCGTACCGGAATTTGCGCCGTTCCGGGCTGATCTGGACCGTTATTTCGCCGAATCTGCCGCGTTTATGATCAACCATTCCGAAGTGCCCGCGATCACGCTCAAATAATTACGTGGTTTAGTGCTGAACGCTAAGTTGGCACGGTTCGTGCACAGAATATATGTGTCCCGCAGATTTCAATACCCAGGACTTAATTTTTATGACACCTATGACACGCCATTTCCTGTTTGCCACTGCTGCCATTGTAAGCGGTCTGCCCTTCGCGGCCCATGCGGCTCCCGTAAACGCCGTTGTCCCTGCTGATTCCTTTATCAATCAGCATGTTGACACCGAGGCGCAGATGGGGCAGCAGATCACACTGGACCCGGTCGTGCGCCGCCGTCTGGCCCGTCATTTTCACACGTCCGGCCCGGCGATGGTGCGTTATATCCAGAACAACCTGGTGTTGAAAAAGCTGCAAACTGCCAGCACCTATCAAGTGTACTGCATCTCGGCGGACGGGCACGAATACACGGTCAACTCGCATCTCGCGGCGGGAACGCCGGTGTTCGTCTCAAAGCTCACCGGCAAGCCGGTTCTGAAGCTCGCCTGCGGCAACCCGATGGTCGCCAGCCTGCCGCCTGAAGTGAAAGTCTCTCCCAGCATTGAAGGAACGCCTCAACTGGCCTCCACGCCTTCCACGCAGGGTCTGACCGGCGCTCCCACACTCGCTCCGAACGGCCCGGTGGTGGTTGCCATGAACGATGTGCCCGGCAGCGTGTTTACGCCGATTACGAAGGTGTCTCCCTTCCTGCCGACTGTGCTGACCCGAGGCGGCGGAGGCTTTCCACTAGGCTTCCTCGCAGGCATCCCGATTATCGCAGGCATCCTCAGCCACGGCGGCAGCAACGGCAACACGCCAAACGGCACGACGGGAGCAACGGGTAACACTGGTGACACTGGTACGACAGGAGCCACGGGCACGACTGGGGCAACGGGCACGACGGGGACTAATGGCAACACCGGCACAGGAAACAATGGGCTGCAAACGACGGGCACAAATGGAACAACTGGGATTACGGGAAACACAGGCACGACGCCGGTTCCTGAGCCGGGTACGCCGGTAGCGTTCCTGATTGGCGCGGCAGGTGTTGGCGTACTGATGGCCGCCGCCCGCCGCCGCTCTCTAAAGCGCACTCACTAAAAAGCGCACTCACTAAAAAGCGCACTCACTAAAAAGCGCACTCACTAAAGAGGAAACGTCAGCGTTTTTGGAACCGGCGCGGAGGGCAGACTGCCTTCCGCGCCGGTTTTTTTGTAGGCCGTAATCAAGTTATGCGCCTGCCGGGTCGGCTCCGGCAGACGGTAGCCACGCAGGCACTCTTTCACCAAACGCGCCGCAGACGCCACGCTCATCTTGTGCCCCGGCGACACATACAGCGGGTTCGTGCGCGGCTTGGTCTTCATCACCGTGCCCAAAATATGCTGCCGCCCCCGGTCCCAGAGCGGCGTCTCGTCGCCCGCCTCGCCGACCGCCGTTTGGTCATACTCCCCGTACAAAAAGCTCTTGGCGACCCCGATGGCAGGCACATCCAGCAGCACGCCCAGGTGACACGCAATGCCGAACTGACGCGGGTGCGACTGTCCCTGCCCGTCCAGCATGATCACATCTGGCACGGTCTCGATCTGCGCGAAGGCTTGCAGTGCGACCGGGGACTCCCGAAACGACAGCAGGCCGGGGATATACGGCATCTTCAAAGCGTCCGTCGCATACCGCGCTTCCACGACTTCCAGCGCCGGAAACGACAGCACGACGACCACGGCGTAGCCCTCGTTCTTTTCTTCGTTAAACGACAGGTCCACGCCCGCGACGTGCTTAATGTCCGACATCTCCCCAAAGCCGTCTTCCAGCGACACCAGAGGCCGCATCGCCGCCTGCTGCGCCCGCGCCTCTTCCGCCGTCATATCCCACGAATGCAGTGTTTTGTAGTTCATTCAGCCAATCTTTCCGAAGTCAATCTTTCCGAGGCCAGCGTGTCACTATCTAAGCCGTCGATTTTGCCCGCCCGCCAGTGATCAAAGCCCGCACAAGCGATCAGGGCGGCGTTGTTTGTGGAGTGTCTGCATCTTTCGAGGGGCCATTCGCTGCTTTGTTCGGGGTTTTCTGGCGGCGGCTCTTGCTCCGCCGCTTCTTTGCTCGCTGAGGCGGCATTTCTGGCTCGAACCTGTCAGAATCGTTTATGCCGACGGTCTCCTCAAGCAAATCCTCAGCGTCCTCGGCGGGTGCGTCCACATCGACTTCCAAGTCCAAACTCCGCGTATCTACGCGGGACACATATTTGAACGCCACCAGGCGGCGCACGAGGCGAGACGCTTCCTCGGTCTTGAGCGGATGGGCCAGCTCCACGCGCAAAAGCGCCGCCTCGCCCGCCCCCTGCAAGACGGTCGCTCCCCGGATGGTGATGCCCATGCGAGTCAAGTTTACCAGCGTCTTGCCAACCGCTTCACGGTCGTCGCGCAGATGAATCTCTAACCGGCCCGCTTCCTGACCCAGCCGCAGCCTGGTCTCCCAGTTCTTTAGCGGCACGAGAGTGAACAGGATCAGGCCCGCCGCCATTGCCGCCAGCGCGGGCAGACCTGCGCCGGCTGTGATCCCGATTCCCGCCGCGCTCCACAGGCTGGCGGCAGTGGTCATCCCCCGGATGCTTGTCCCATGCCGCAGGATCGCCCCGGCGCCAAGAAATCCGATGCCGGATACGACATAGCTCGCCACCCGCATCGGGTCCGCCCCATGGACGGCGCTCCCCGCCAGGTCATGGAAACCATACCCGCCCGCGAGCGTCATCAGGCAGGCACCCAGACCAACCAGGACGTGCGTGCGGAAGCCGCTCGCCCGCTCGTGGGCGGACCGCTCCAGGCCGACACCGCCGCATAGGAACAGAGTCAGCAGCATCCGGCCCGCCATTATGCCGTCGCGGGAATGGGCCAAGAGGATGAACTCGAGCGCGAAGCTGTGCCAGAAGCTGTACCAGAAGTTGTGCACGCTCACGTATCACCGTCTCTTCTCACGCCAGCCGTTCCGAGGCCAGCGTGTCAATATCTAAGCCGTCGATTTTGCCCGCCTGCCAGTGGTAAAATCCCGCGCAGGCGATCATAGCGGCATTGTCCGTGCAGAGCCGGGGCGGAGGCACCGTGAGCGTCAGCCCCTCGCGGGTGCAGGTCTCGCGCATTAATTCTTGCAGTCGGGAGTTCGCGGCGACGCCGCCCGCTAGTAGAATATGATTGACACCCGCGTATTTGGTGGCTTTAATAGTCTTGGTGACCAAAGCATCCACAATCGCTTCCTGCACCGAGGCGCACCAGTCCGGCAGGGAGACGTCGGCATAGTCCGTGCCGCGCCGGGCATTCAGCACGGCAGTTTTGAGGCCCGAAAACGAGAAATCTAAAGAGTCCGGCCCAAGCTGGGCACGGGGGAAAGGGATGGCCTTCGGGTTGCCGTGCTCCTCCCGCGCCATTCGGTCCATGAGAATGCCGCCGGGGTAGGGGAGGCCGAGCAGGCGGGCGGACTTGTCGAAGGCTTCCCCGGCGGCGTCGTCGCGGGTGCGGCCTAGAATCTGGTAGTCGCCGTGGCCTTTGACCAGGAATATCTCGCTGTGCCCTCCTGACGCGACCAAACACACCACAGGAAACTTGATGTCCGGGTCGATCAGCCAGTTGGCATAAATATGGGCTTCGATATGATGCACCGCCATCAATGGGATATGGAGCGCATAGGCCAGCGACTTCGCCGCCGAGACGCCCACCAAAAGCGCCCCCAAGAGGCCGGGCCGGTTGGCGACGGCGATGCCGTCCAAATCTTGAAATCCAATCCCCGCCTGTTCCAGCGCCTCAGCGATGACGCCGCCGATCTGCGCGACGTGCTGCCGCGACGCTACTTCCGGCACGACGCCGCCGGTCTTGGCGTGCAGGTCAATCTGCGAGGCGATGACATTCGACAGCAGTTTCCGCCCGTCCCGTAGGACGGCGGCGGAGGTCTCATCGCAGGACGTTTCAATTCCGAGCAGGTTCATGGGGCATTTCTTCCAGAAGGATTTAACAAATTATACCCGGTGGGCGGATTGCTGACGGCCATGTATGACGCCCACGTATTAAAATACATGGATGAGGAGCCTTTGGCTAAATATCCCTGCGGGACAAAAAAGAAAAAACCAAATGCCCCTGTGCCGATTGCACGCAGGAATAACCGGGTACAACGGCGAACAAGATAAACACTCGCTTTTATTCTCCTTTAGCAATTTAAGAAGGGACTACGCTCCATGTTCAACCTGCCCGTTTTCGGATCGCGCAAAGCGGACCCAAAGCAGCATGGCCCCCAGCCGTTCAGCAAGCAGACCTTGACCAAAGCCTCGCGCCTCGACGGGGCAACGGTCACGGAAAGTGTCTGCCCTTACTGCGCGGTCGGCTGCGGCCAGCATATTTACACCAAAGCCGGTCAGATTATTGACATCGAAGGCAACCCGCATTCGCCCATCAATGAAGGCACGCTCTGCCCCAAAGGCGCGAACGTTTTCCAATTAGCCCGAAACCCACACCGCATTAAAACCGTCTTGTATCGCGCTCCCTATGCCACCGAATGGGAGCAGAAGCCGCTGGACTGGGCAATGGACCGGATCGCGCAGAAGGTCAAAGACGCCCGTGAGCGCGGGTGGACCGAGACCGATGACCGGGGGCTAACGCTGAACGCCGTCCGCAACATCGGCACACTCGGCGGGGCGACGCTCGACAACGAAGAAAACTATCTGATCAAAAAGCTGTTCACGGCGGGTCTGGGCGTCCTGTCCGTCGAGAACCAGGCTCGCATTTGACATTCTGCTTCTGTGCCCGGTCTGGGCGCAACGTTTGGTCGCGGTGCGGCCACCTCTTATCAGCAGGATTTACAGAACAGCGACGCGGTTCTCATCATGGGGTCCAACATGGCCGAGGCGCACCCGGTGGGGTTCCGCTGGCCCATGAAGGCCAAAGCGAAGGGCGGGAAGATTATCCATGTCGACCCCCGCTTCACGCGCACGTCGGCACTGGCCGACCAGCACGTTCAGATACGCGCCGGAAGCGATATTGCGTTCCTCGGGGCTTTGGTCAACTACGTCTTGACGCACGAGCGGTGGTTCCATGATTACGTGCTGGCCTATTCCAACGCCTCCACGATTATCGACCCGCGCTTCCAGGACACTGAGGATTTAGGCGGCCTGTTCAGCGGCTATAAGCCGGGGGAGCGGGCGTACAATCCCTCGGAAGGACACTGGAGCTACCAGCACAAAGAAGGCACCGAGGAAAACAGTGGCGGGACGAGCGGCAAAAGTTCAGCCAAATCCAGCGGTCTGCACGGGCCGGGGATTGAAGGCGGAGCCAGCACCCACAGCACGCCGCAGGGGCAGGCCACCGAGTCCAAAGCCGGGCAGGTGGTCACCGACGAGACTTTGCAGGACCCGAACTGCGTCATGCAGCTTTTGCGCCGCCACTTTTCCCGCTACACGCCGGAAATGTCCGCCGAAATCTGCGGCTGTACGCCCGAGCAGATCGTCCAAGTCGCCGAAACGCTCTGCGACAATTCGGGCCGGGAGCGCACGAGCGCCATCTGCTACGCGGTCGGCTGGACCATGCACACGACGGGTGTGCAGATTATCCGCACGGCGAGTATTCTGCAAACCCTGCTCGGCAACATGGGCCGCCCCGGCGGCGGCATCATGGCCCTGCGCGGCCATGCCAGCATTCAGGGGTCTACGGACATCCCGACGCTGTATGACCTGCTGCCCGGCTACCTGCCGCAGCCGACCTCGGAGCATACCCATGACACGCTGGATTCGTATGTCAAATACGAGGGCCTGCCGACAGGCTACTGGGTGCATTTCAAGGCATTCATGGTCAGCCTGCTGAAAGCCTATTACGGCCCGGCGGCGACCCCCGAAAACGACTTCTGCTACAACTGGCTGCCCCGAATCGACGACGACTATTCCATGCTGGTCGAATTTCAGCGCATGGCGAAAGGCGATCTCGAAGGCTTCTTCCTGTTCGGCCAGAATCCTGCCGCCGGGTCGGTCAATGCCAAAGTCGCCCGTGAGGGCCTGCGAAAGCTGGACTGGCTGGTGGTCGCCGACTGGTTTGAGACCGAAAGCGCCGTCTTCTGGAAGAACGACCTGACCGGGCCGCCGCCGGAAGAGGTCGCCACGGAAGTGTTCTTCATCCCCGCCGCCTCGTCGCCTGAAAAAGAAGGGACGCTGACCAACACGCAGCGGCTGATTCAGTGGCATGACAAGGCCATCGACCCGCCCGGCGACTGCCGCTCAGACCTCTGGTTTTTGTACAATCTGGGCAAACGGCTCAAAAAGCTGTATGCTGGCTCGACGGCCCCCAAAGATCAGCCCCTGCTGCATCTGACGTGGGACTACGACCATGACGAGACGCCGCGCCTGCCCGACGGCACGCTCAGCACAATCGAAGGCGAGCCGGACGCGCTGAAAATCTTGCAGGAGATCAACGGCTGGCACACCACCGAAGTTGACCCGGAGACGGGTAAATTCAAGCTGCTGTCCGGCTTTGCCGAGTGCAAGGACGATGGCACGACCGCCTGTGGCGGCTGGATTTATTCCGGCGTCACGCCCGCCGCCGCGATCAACCGCGCCCGCAGCCGGGTCCGCACCCCGGACAACCCGCTGGACCCCGAGTGGGGCTACGCCTGGCCGCATAACCGGCGCATACTCTACAACCGGGCAAGCGCTGACCCCGAGGGCAACCCGTGGTCGGAGCGCAAGAAGCTCATTTACTGGGACAAAGACCAGAGCAAATGGGTGGGCTTGGACGAGCCGGACTTTGAGCCGGACAAAGACCCGTCGTACCGTGCCCCTGAAGGCGCGGTCGGTATGAAAGCCATCGGTGGAAATCAGCCGTTCATTATGCACCCGGACGGGCTGGCCTGGCTGTTTGCGCCGGGCGGAACCAAAGATGCGCCTCTGCCGACGCATTACGAGCCGGTCGAGTCGCCGGTCCGTAATCTGCTTTACAACGCTACGCAGGACAACCCGACCACGCGGTACTTTGCCGATTTGCCCGGAAACCAACTGGCGCGTTACCCGGAAAGCGATTTCCCGGTGGTGGCGTGTACGTTCCGCGTGACCGAGCAGTATCTCAGCGGCCCGATGTCTCGGTTCAATTCCTGGCTGAATGAGCTGATGCCGTCGATGTTTATTGAAATCGGCCCGGAGCTTGCCGAAAAGCACAGCATTGAACACGGAGGCTGGATGACCTGCGAATCGAAGCGCGGCCAGATTGAGGCGCGGGCGATGGTGACACGGCGCATCAAGCCGATGGTGATTGACGGCAAAACGATCCATCAAATTGGCATCCCGTTCCAGTGGGGCTTTGCCGGGGAGGTGGTCGGCAGCAGTGCCAATGACCTGACTTCGCTGGTCGCGGACCCGAACGTTTCCATGCACGAAGCCAAAGTCTTTGCCTGCCGCGTCGGGGCGGGCCGCGCCGAAAATCAGCCGACCGCGCCGACCCAGAAAGAAGAGCGGTGGGCGAACCGTGAGCCGGTTCCCGACACCCCGGCAGGCGCACAGCCCGAAGGGCATCTGGGAAAGCATCTGCGGCAGGACGTAGGACCCCCTAGCCCCCAATAATGGGGGAACCAGAGTAGGGGCGCGATTTATCGCGCCCTCTTTTCCTGTTCTTTATCTGGCTCCCCATTATTGGGGCGGGGGGGGCCTCTTTCTCTCGAAAGCAAGCAATTATGATCCAACTCGAAATGCTGCAACACGAAATGCTGCAAACGCTGCAAAATGCGTTCCCGCCGCAGCGCACGGCAGTCCCGGAGCGCGGCCCGGAGGGGCAGGGGCAAAAGGGGTTCTTCACGGACACCAGCCTGTGCATCGGCTGCAAAGCCTGCGAAGTGGCCTGCAAGCAGTGGAACCAGCTTCCCTCGGACGGCCTCAAGTTCACCGGTAACTCTTACGATAATACCGAGGCGCTGTCGGCGACGACGTGGCGGCACGTCGCGTTTCAGGAGCAAATCGGCGAAGAGTCCTCGCGGTGGCTGATGATGAGCGACGTCTGCAAGCACTGCGTTGACGCGCCCTGCGTCCAGTCCTGCCCAACAGGAGCACTGATTTACAACGAGTTCGGCAATGTCTATGTGCAGGACGACATCTGCAATGGCTGCGGGTACTGCATCTCGGCCTGCCCGTTCGGCGTCATCGGGCGGTCGTCGGAAGACGGACACGCGCACAAGTGTACGCTCTGCTATGACCGGCAGAAAGCGGACATGACACCCGCCTGTGCCAAAGCCTGCCCGACGGCGTCTATTCAATTTGGCCCCATCGAGGAGTTAAGAGAACACGCCAAAGCGCGGGTGGAAGTCCTCAAAGCACAGGGCAACGACAGTGCGTATCTCTACGGGGCCGACTCGGTAGGGGATTACGGCACGCTGAACTCGTTCTTTTTATTAGAAGACCACCCAAATCGCTACAACCTGCCGGAAGCCCCGCCGCAGCCGTTAAAGACTCAGAACAAGCGCTACGCAGCAAGCCTCCTGACCGGGCTGGCGCTGACCGCGCTGGCCGGGCTGCTGCTGGCGAAAGGAGGCGCGGATGCCGCCTGAAGTGGAGACACGCGGACGGTGGGATGCCGTGGGCGACACGCCCGTCAACAAGATGCTTGACACGGAGACGCCGCTGGAGCAGACGCTGAGGCAGAAGCCGTTCACTGAGGGCCTGCCGTCGTTCAGCACCGGCGACAAGAAAGATGGCACGCCCGCCTATTATGACATTTCCCTGCTGAAAGCTTCGGTCTGGACACACGAGGTCGGGACGTACTTTTTTCTGGGCGGCCTGTCGTCGAGCGCCTTTAGCCTGGCCCGCATGGCGGACCGCTTCGGGCGGGGGCGCTACCGGAATATCACGCAGTACGGCACGCTTTTGGCCGCCGCCGCCGCACTCCCCTGTGCGCCGCTGCTCATCTGGGACCTCGGCGACCGGCGGCGGTTCCTGCATATGCTGCGGGTCTGGAAGCCGTCGTCGCCGATGAACCTCGGAAGCTGGACGCTCACGATTTACACGCTGATGGGCGGTATCGCCGCCCTGCGTGAGCTTCTGCGAACCCTCCGCAAAGACGCCGCGCTGACCGGGACGGCGAAGATCGTAGACGAAACGGCGGGCCTTGTGGCTGACGGTGTGGGCGTCCCGCTCGGCCTTGTCCTGGCAGGCTACACCGGCGTTCTGCTGTCCACCACAGCAAACCCGTTATGGAGCCGCAACTCGTGGGTAGGGGCTTTATTTAGCGCGAGCGCCGTGGCGGCAGGGTCAGGGGCCATCAAACTGACGCTGGAAGCTTTGGGGCAGGAGGGGGCTTCGACGGAGGCACTGAGCAAAGTGGAGACGCTGGCTCACGTCGCCGAAGCGGTCTGCCACGCGGGCTTTCTAGCGCAGGCCGGGCCGCTGGCAAAGCCGCTGACGTCGGGCGAGTATAAGAATCAATACTTGCTCGGCGCGATTGGGGCGGGTGTCGTCCTGCCCGAGATTTTCAGCCATCTGCCAGTGTCTAAGCCCGCCAAGCGGCGGCTGGCAATCGCGGCGGGTCTGCTGTCTCTGGCGGGAGGTCTGGCCCTGCGGCTGGCGTTTGTGGCGGCGGGTAAACCGGCGGGCAATGACCCGGATTTGGCGCGGCTTGCCACGGGTGAGCGCGGGGGTACAGGATGAAAGTTCGCTGGAACGAGTCAAGCCTGCGCCTGCGGATTACGCCGTCGGAATTGGCTGCGCTGGGCAAGGGTGAAGAAATTGGGCAGTGTCTACGGGTGATGGAGTCGTTCGCATGGGCGGTGACGGTGCGGCCCAGCGCCCCGCGCACGGCGCTGACTGCCGAAGGGGAGGGCGTCGTAATTACGCTAACGGCGGGCGATTTAGAAGCCCTCACCAAGCCCGACGCCGAGGGCGTCTACTTTGGAGCCGATGCGCCGGGCAGGCCGCGCTACTATATTGAGAAGGACTTCCCCTGTACCCACCCCCGCTCCGGGGAGGCCGCCGAGATGGAAGCGGAAACGTTTCACGGCCCGGCGGCGGCAGTGGAGTTTGAGATTAACGGGGACTAGAAAGAACCGGCACTTCCAGTGCCGGTTCTTTTTATTTTGCCGGAGCCAGCACCACGCCGACACGGCTTGCCGCAGCCTCCACGATGATGTGCATTCCTGCCGGGGCGGCTCCATCTTCATCAAACACCACCAGATGGTTGCCAGTGGAGCGCAGGAGCGATGGGGGCAGGTAAACGCCCTCCACGGGAGACTTCTCGGGGTAGCGGCCCAGATTGCGGCCATTGAGCCAGACAAACCCACGAGACATTCCCTGAGTGGACAGCCGAAGCACCGGATAAGGGCCAACTGGGCCGGGGGCGACGGCCTCAAAGGTCGTGGCGTAGAACGCCGGGGCATTCGCGGCGGCAGTCGGAACGGCGGCGGTCCACTCGGGGGAGCTTACTGCGGGCAGGACCACGCCGCCGCGCATTTTCCAGCCAGAGATGTTCTCGCCGGGGGGCAGGTCCGTGTCCAGACGCACCGCGCCGATATTGCCTGGCCCGCCGGTGTTGTGAACGGCGACGGCCAGCACATTCGGCCCGCCTTCTTTCCACGCCTCGTCCAGCGAGACGTCCCGGTCGGCGTTGATGGGCACATTGGGGTCAATCTGTTTGCCGTTCAAAAACACGATCCCGTAGTCGTCGATAGAGCTGAAATGCAGGTGCCGATGAGGCCCGGAAATATCAGGCAAGGTGGTCCGATACCACGCCCAGCCAGCGGTCGCGTTGAAAACATCTTTGTCGTTATCGGTGTCCTGCCAGTCCGCGCCCGTTGTGTTCAGAGTGGGGGAGGCTTTGGCGTCGCTATCCAGTGGAGCCTGCGGATCAAGCTGCCAGCGGAACTTGGTCACCTGTGCCCCAGCCGTGCCCGAGGGCGGAGACAGGCTGACAGGGCCGGAGATGCCTTTGGCGTCAATCGTATCTAAGGGGCCATAATAGTTGAACAGCTTGTTGCGGCCATAGTGGGCGGTCAGGAACGCCACCGTGTTTTTGCCCTCAACCAGCGGAACCAGCAGTCGACGTGGGGTTGCGCTTTGGTAGCGCGTAGTGGGGCCATTGCTGTCGGCGTGTTTGCCGTTGACAAAGGCAGAAACCCAGTCCCCGGCATCGCTGAGGTTGAGCTGATAGTCGCCCGCTTTCGGCACGGTCACCGTCGTTCGGTACCACGCATAATTACTGAAATCGCCATCCGCGCCTATCGGAAGCGGCTCGGGGCTTGTCTTCCATTTTGCATCGCTGTACGCCGTCTGCGCTTCGGGATTGGCGGCATCCACGCGCCACGGGGTCAGTGCCGGGGCAGTCGCCGGGTCAGGGCGCGTGCCGGGCACAGGGACGGAAATCAGCTTGGCCGGAGCGGCGACGGTCGCCGTGTAAAGGAGCGCCGGGCGGGCGCTCGCCGGGCCGAGGCCGCGCCGCTCCGTGTCCAGCCGAAGACCTTGCGGCGTTTCGTTCACCTCGCCGACATAGTCCGGGCCGCAGGCAATCAGCGCATCATCTTTCAGGAACCATGTCCGGTCGGCCCTATCCGTGCTCATTGCCAGCACGCGGACGAGTCGTGTGCCGACTTTGAAGACGCTCGCGGATGGCGTTGCGGCGGGGATCGTACCACGCCAGAGAACCCTATCCGTCGTCGCCGTCAGTGCCTTACTGCCCGCTGTCTGCTGCATGATTTTAGCGTTTGCGGCGGCGAAATGCAGCTCGGCAGGCTCGCCCGCTGGGCCGTAAATCACCAGCGTGGTCATTGGCCCGCTTTGGGCAATTCCCAGAATGCGTGCGGCCCCGAGGGTCAAATTGACGCCAGGCGTCACCGGGAAGCCCTTCACCACCGGCATGATTTCGCCGGGCGCGAGCGTCATCGGTCCGGCAACGGGGTAAACCTTGCCGTTTGGCATCTTGATCTGCGTTTTGATTGCCTCGCCGGTGCGGTTATCCAGAAACAAAATCTGCCCGGCTTTGCCGGTGCGCTGCGTGATTTGCAAACGCGGGTCGGTCGGAGCCGCGCCTGCGCCGCCTGCCGCCGCGAGGGAGTTTGATAGAACCGGGGCCATGCTGGTGGCGAACATCGCGGCGCGTTTGCAGAAGTAGTAATCGTCGCGCAGGTCCCCCGTCTGCCCGATGGGCGAGCCGAAGTCGTAGGACGCGGCCTGCTCGTCGTTGTTCCAGGTGTCAAAGTCCGTGCCGCCCGCCATCGTGTAGTGCGTGTAGCCCGCGCCGCCGAACGCGATTACTTTCCATGTCGTCCGCTCCAGCTTTTTGCCGCGCTCGGGGTCTACGCCGTAGCGGGCGACCCAGCCGGTCCAGAACTCGGTGCTGTACCACGGCGAGGTGCGCTGAGAGGTGTCAAACGGGGAGTCCCCGGCAGGGTCGTCGTTGTGGTTCAGGCCGCTGAAAAAGAGGGGAATAGTCAGCCCCATCGCCCGCGCTTTGGCGTAATAGTGCTTGTAATAGGCGTTCGGCAGGTCCGTCCCGCCGCCGACCCCGCCGGGCAGGACGTGTTCGTTTTCAAGCTGCACCATGATAATCGGCCCGCCGTGCGTGATCTGGTTGGCGGCGAGTATCGGGAACAGCTTGTTCCAATAGGGCGTGACGGCGGCATAAAACTGGGGATTGTCGGTCATTGGCAGGAGGCCCGGCTTGAAGCGCAGCCAGACAGGCAGGCCGCCCGTGTCCCATTCAGCATTAATGTACGGCCCGGCCCGAACGATGGCGTACATATTCAGCGACTTCACGGTTTTCAGGAACGCATCCAGGTCCTTTTCGCCCGTAAAATCAAACTGCCCCTCACGCGGCTCATGGTAGTTCCAGAAGGCATAGGTCTGAACCGTGTTATAGCCCGCCCGCTTGATTTTAAGCAGCCGATCCCGCCACAGGGCACGGGGCGTGCGTGGGTAGTGCATATCCCCGGCCACGATAAACGTGCGCTTGCCTTTGATAATAAACCCTTTGCCGTCAAAGTTGATATACGGCTTCGCGGCAGGCAGCGGCGGAAAGATGCTGTCGTTGTTATTCGGCCACCCAAACGCCTGCGTCCGTGCGGCAGGCAGGGCCAGCAGCAAAGCCATCAGGGCCAGTGGCAGCAGGGTGGGGAGCAGGCGGGGCAGTCGAAGGCGGGAAAATTGCTTCATGCCCAATTATAACGAAGGCGGGGGCCGGTGTCAAGAGATATAACCGCTTAAGCTAGGGCGTAGTTCAGAAAACCTACTACGATGATCTTTCGCCAAGTTCAAGAGATAAGGGATCAACGCCCAGCGCCTCAAACAGCCGCATCGCCTTGTTATTCTTGGTGCGAGAAATGCCGCATTCCTGCGCTTGTTGAGCATACTTTAGCAAGTACATCTTTACCTGGCTCATTTCGTTAATATCCTGGATTATATCATCGGCGGCATGAAGATCGTTCTTTGCGACAAACGGTGGCAACGGGTACTCACGTTTCCAGTAATCTCTGAACAGCTTGTCAAAATCAGCCCTTTTTATTATTGCCTCCAATTTTTATTCGCTGTTCGTTCAAGAGGCGAACCAATCCGCCCCACTTACCAGGCAGTGAACACCGGTTTTAGGCTGGTAATCGGGTTTGATGCAAAAGTGTTAAACCACTCACTATTACAGCATTACAGCTTTGGTGCGGGCGGCCAGACGCTATCCGGTGAGTTTTCATTGCTAAAAGGCTTTGCCTGACGTAACAGCCTGTTTCGCTTCCAGAAAGGGGGCACGAGTACACCGGCAACCAGACCAAGAACGCCGCCCACGATGATACTTAAAATGATGACCGGCAGCAAGACAAGGTCCATAGCCGAATTCGTATCGTCTACTCCTGCAAGATGGATGACGCCAACCGCGCCAGCCCATCCAAGCAATAAACCTAAAACAAGACCGATGAGTGCCAAGCTAATTCGCATGAAAACTTGTAGCATGATAATTTCCCAACATCAATGAGAGTAGCTTTATCTAGCCGTCCATCTCGTATTCAAGCCAAAAAGAGTCGTCGGTTTCCCCTCTGTTGTGCAGAGGACTACCGAAGGCCGACGACGAGAAAAAGGGGCGGGTCAGAGGAAAGTTTCCCCGGACGCGCCCCATGACACATTAGTCGAACAGCACCGGCTGGCCGGTTTTGGCGGACTCGTAGATGGCTTCCAGGATTTCGGAGACGACGAGGGCCTGCTCGGGGAGAACCGTGGGGTCGGTGTCGCTGCGGACAGCGTCTATCCACTGCTTGGCTTCTTCATAGGCGAGGTCCACGCCCGCCGAGTCGAAGTAGGCGACGCCGCCGCCGTCGGTCTGGATGTCCTGCACATACATCTGGCCGTTGTTCTCGCCGTTGATCCGCAGGCCCTTCTGCATATCGGCCCCGGCTTTGGTTCCGGCGAGGGTGCAGTTGGCTTCGGTGGTGTTCAGCAGGTTAATGGCCCAGGCGGCTTCCAGCACGATGGTCGCGCCGTTCTTCATGGTGATGAAACCAAAGGCCGAGTCTTCGACGGTGAACTTTTTGGGGTCCCAGGGTCCCCAGGCATTGGCCGCGCCCTCGTTGTCGCCGAGCTTGCGGTAGACATTGCCCATGACCGATTTCGGCGCGTAGTTGTCCATCATCCACAGGGTCAGGTCCAGGGCGTGCGTGCCGATGTCGATCAGCGGGCCGCCGCCCTGCTTTTCGGCGTCCAGAAAGACGCCCCAGGTGGGGACGGCCCGGCGGCGCAGGGCGTTTGCGCGGGCGAAGTAGATTTCGCCGAGGTCGCCCGCCTTGCAGACTTTCTTCAAGTACTGGCTTTCGGCGGACTGCCGGGTCTGGTAGCCGATGGTGAGCTTTTTGCCGGAGCGCTTGGCGGCGGCCAGCATAGCGCGGGCGTCGGCGGCTTTCTTCGCCATCGGCTTTTCGCACATAACGTGCTTTCCGGCGTCAAGCGCCGCGATGGTGATTTCGGCGTGCGTGTCGTTCGGCGTCAGCACATGAACAATATCAATGCTGGGGTCTTGGAGCAGCTCTTTGTAGTCGGTATAGACTTTGGCGTCCGCCGTGCCGTACTTCGCCGCCGCCCGGCGGGCTTTGCCCTCTTCAATGTCGCAGAACGCGGTCATTTCCACGCCGTCCAGCTTGGACAGGGCGGGCATATGTTTTCCCCCGGCGATGCCGCCGGTTCCGATGATGCCGATAAGCAGTGTTTCTTTCACTCGATGAACTAGCCTCCTGAAACTGTGTCTGTGAGTGTAGTTCTCGGCGGCGGCGGCATTGTCCTTCCCGAATATAAAATTGTGGCTGGATTGACACGGAGTAATTAGAGGGGTATCATTTCTATAATTATGGAAACATTGAATTGCACGCTCACCGAAACAGAGCGAGCCGCGATGTACAAGGCACTCGGCGATCCAACACGCCTGCGGATTTTTGAGTTTCTGCGCTCCTGCTGCGCCCCGGTCGCGGTGGAAGACAGCGGCGAAGTGCGCCCTGTGACCGGGCCGACTGTGGGCGAAGTCTGCTGCCGGGTGACGGGGGCGGAGAAGATCACGTCCTCGGTGTCGTTCCACCTGAAAGAGTTGCGGCAGGCCGGACTGATCACGGTGGAGCGGCGCGGAAAAAATATGATTTGCGGTGTCAATTATGACGCCGTGGCTGCCCTGGCAGCGTCGTTAGGAATGAAAGAGATTAATGGAAACACTAACTGCTGTGCTGACTGACCGGGACGATGTGCGCGAAATAGTGCGTCAAAAATACGGCGCGGCGGCGTTGACAGTGCTTACCGGCGAAGGCGCGGCCTGCTGCGGGGGCAACGTCGGCGGCGGGGCAGAGGACTCCTGCTGCGGGGGCACGGTGATCACGGGCGACCTGTATTCGGATACCGAAGCCGGAGCCATTCCCGAGGCGGCGCTGCTGGCGTCGCTTGGCTGCGGCAACCCGACCGCGCTGGCATCGCTGTCGGCGGGCGAGACGGTGCTGGACCTCGGCAGCGGCGGCGGCATCGACGTGCTTTTGTCCGCCCGGCGCGTTGGCCCGACGGGGTTTGCCTACGGGCTGGACATGACCGAGGCGATGCTGGCGCTGGCCGAGCGGAACAAAGCTGAGGCGGGCGCAGAGAACGTCAGTTTTCTCAAAGGCCATATCGAAGCCATTCCGCTGCCCGATGCCAGTGTGGACGTAGTAATTTCCAACTGCGTCATCAATTTGTCTGCCGACAAGGACCGTGTGCTGGCGGAAACGTTCCGGGTGCTGCGGCCCGGCGGACGGTTCG
Organism: Capsulimonadaceae bacterium; assembly: GCA_965277455.1. Taxonomy (GTDB): domain Bacteria; phylum Armatimonadota; class Armatimonadia; order Armatimonadales; family Capsulimonadaceae; genus JANXMY01. Next base: position 997,775 of record OZ255823.1, read on the forward strand.
CCGTCTCCGATGTGGTGGTGGAAGGCGAGATGCCGGACGCGGTGCGGGCGGACATGGAAGCCTATGTCGGCTGCGTCGCGGGCGCTCTGGAAGTCAGCGACTACCGGGCAAAGCTGGCGGCGGCGGGCTTCGCTGAGATCACGATTGAGCCGACCCGGCGTTATTTATTCGCCGATCTGGAAGCGACGACTTGCTCTACCGCCGCCGTGGCCGCGCTGCCCGCCTCGGAGAAGGTCGCGCTTGACGGGCGTATTATGGGGGCCTTTATTCGGGCGATTAAGCCCTAAAGAGACCTCCTCCCCTACATCTTTTGGCTCTGTGCCGCTTCCCACTGAGTCCAGCCGCCGCCGAAGTCAGTGACGGTGCCGCCAGGGCCGAAGACCAGCATCCGAGTGGCGACTTTGTCCAGGAAGAACCGGTCGTGGCTGACCACAATCACGGCTCCGGGAAAGTTGACCAATGCCCGCTCCATGACCTGTGTGCTGGGTAGGTCTAGGTGGTTGGTCGGCTCATCCAGCACCAGCGTTTGCGCCCCCGACAGGAGGCACTGCGCGAGAGCGACGCGGGCCTGCTGACCGCCGGACAATGTGCCAATCTTCTGATTTAAGTCCATTTCGGAGAACTGAAGCAAACTTAGAAAATGGTTGATCTGCTTGCGCCGCGCCCCGGTCGCCAGCGTCCCTGCCGTATTGACAGCGTGCGTGACGGTATCTTTCGGGTCCAGCGCGGCGAGAAGAACGTTGAAGTCCGCCCAGGCCGTGCCGCCGGGCCACTGCGCCGCGCCGGTGTCGGCGGCTTCCCGCCCGATGAGGAGGCGCAGGAGCGTGGATTTGCCGCTGCCGTTGGGGCCGACAATCGCCAGCCGCTCGCCTTTGCCGACTTCGAACGTGAGGTCCGAGAAGAGTGTCTGCGGGCCGTAGGCTTTGGTGAGATGCGTAGCGGACAGCATCCGGTCGGGAATACGGATTGAGTCGTAGAGCGCGGAGACGATTAAATCGGTGGGCCGGGGCGTCCGCTTCTTTTTGATGTCGGCCAGCTTGCGGGCCGCGCCGGGGTTTGCTTTGAGGTCATCGCGGTCGGTGATCGCCTCGGCTTCGAGCGTCAGCAGCTCTTCCTCGTGCTGAAACTGTTTTTCCAAAGTCTTGAATTTAAACTGCTTGTCGCGGATATAGTCGGTGAAGCTGCCCGCATAGTCGTGAAACGTGTAGTTTTCTATCTCGACGATACGTGTCACGACGCCGTCCAGGAACTGCCGGTCATGCGAGACTAGCAGCAGGCCGCCGCCAAACTGCGACAGCCAGCCTTCCAGCCAGGCCAGTCCTTCGACGTCCAGGAAGTTCGTCGGCTCGTCTAAAAGAAGCACCTCGGGAGCTTCCAGCAGGATTTTTGCCAGTGCGGCCCGGTTGCGCCAGCCACCGGAAAGCTGCCCGACGGGCCGGGCGCGGTCTTCGGCCCGGAAGCCGAGCTTGGTCAGCACCGTATCAATATGGCGCGGATATTCCCAGCCGTCCCGCCGGGTCATTTCGTCGAGAGCCGCCGCCTGCCGCGTCAGCAGGGCGTCCATTTCGTCCGGGTCTTCCACGGTTTCTAGCTGAGTGCCAATCGTCTCCAGGTCGGCTTCAAGTGCTTTGAGGTCGGCGAACAGGTCTTCCAAAATCTCCTGCACCGACTGCGTGCCGTCGAGTTTGGAGAACTGCGAAAAGTAGCCGAGCTTCAGCGATGGCTCGCTTTCCACGGTTCCTGACTGCGGCTCCAGCAAGCCCAAAATCAGCTTCAGCACGGTGGTTTTGCCCGTGCCGTTTTTGCCGATGAGGCCGACGCGCTCCCCGGCACGCAGTTTAAAGTAGACGCCGCGCAGAACAGTCCGGTCTTCGTAGCGGAGGGACACATTGTTTAATCGAATAAGGCTCATAGGAATTGTTATACCCGGCAGGGTGAAACTCTTCCAAATAAGTTTGTGAATATAATCACAAGATAAGTAAAACACACGAATATATGAGGTACAATAGCGGCAGAGGAAACGCTCCCGCGTTGCCCCAGTGCTTTGTTTTCGCAATGCTTATTTTGCAACTCTTTCCCTGATCCTTTTAGGAAGTCAAGCCCGCTATGTCCATCACCTCATTGATGCCGTCGCGTCCGAATGACCCGGACTCCGGGCATTCCCCTGCCCAGACGCTCTGGGAAAAGCTCGACCGACCCGACTCCGCTGCCCTGCATGGGCTGATGAGCGGTGCGGCCTGGTTCGTCGTCGGCGTCCTGTATGGCCTGCTTATGTCGAATGAGCTGGTCGCGCCGGACCTGTTCTCCGGCATCCCGGCACTGGTGTTTAGCCGCCTGCGCCCGGCGCACGTCAACATCGTGCTGTTTGGCTTTCTGTCCACGGCCATGTACGGCGGCTGGTACTTTATTGTGCCGCGCCTGTGCAAAACGCCCCTGCGCTCCAACCGCATGGCGAATTTGCTGCTGCTGTTCTGGAACCTGTCCGTCATCGCCGGAGCCATCGCGCTTGCCTGCGGAGACACGCAGGGCAAAGAATATACCGAGTTTCCCTGGTGGGTGGACTGGCCGGTCCTGATGCTGATGTGTGTCAACGGCGTGATTATCTTCCAGACCATTGCTGCCCGGCGCGAGCCGAAGCTGTTTGTGTCGCTCTGGTACATCGGCGGCTCGGTGGTCTGGATTGCCATGATGTACTTCATCGGCAATGTCATGTGGCACCCGTTCACGACGTACCTGACCGCCGACGGGCACAGCCATATCCTGTGGGACAACAACGCTTCTAACCTGCCGCCGGGCGCGATGGACTTCCAGCGCACCGGGTCGTTTATCGGCCTCGATGACGCGGTCTGGAACTGGTTCTACGGGCACAACGTCTTCGGCCTGTTTATCACGACCGGCGGCATTGCGATTATCTACTATCTGGTGCCGAAGATTTCGCGCCAGCCTCTGTATTCGCACCTGATGTCGCTGATTGGCTTCTGGTCTATTGCTCTCTTTTACACGAGTACCGGACAGCATCACCTTTTGCAGTCGCCGATCCCGAACTGGCTGAAAGTCATTTCCATTATCGGCTCCATCTCGCTGTTTATCCCGGTGTTCACGTTCAGCATCAATATCCTGATGACCATGCGCGGGCAGTGGGGGCAGATGCTGGAAAATATCCCTCTGCGGTTCGTGCTGACCGGGGCATTCTTTTACGGAGCCGGGTCGTTCCAGGGGTCTATCCAGTCGTTCATGTCGGTCAACCGCTTCGTTCACTTTACGCAGTGGACCATCGCGCACTCGCATATTACGCTCCTGGGCGGCTTTGGCTTTGTGGCATTGGCTGCACAGCTTTACATGGTCCCGCAGATTATGAAGCGGCCTTTGTGGAGCCGGAACCTTGCGGACACGACGTACTGGCTGATTTTGCTGGGCATCAACGGCTACTTCTGGGACATCACGGCGGCGGGTCTGGCACAGGCAAGCGCCTGGGTGACTTTGGGTGAGCAGGTCGTCAAAGCCTACCCGATTCTAAAGTTCTACTTCATCCTGCGCTCCATGTTCGGCGGCATGATCGTCATTGGCGTGGTGATGCAGCTCATCAATTTGATTCAGACCGTGCGGATGCCGAAGCCAAATCTGGCAGACAAGCGGCGCGAAGCCATCGCCGATCTGCAAGAGATGCCTGCCCCAATCCATAACTATGACGACCGGGTGGCCTCCTGAGCGAGAGCAGGAAGACTAGAAACTTTTACTTGCTATGAAAATGACCCCGCTGACCGTTCTGTTCGGCTCGGCCACGATTGCGTTCACGTTTATCTTCCTGAATGCAATCCTGCCCGCCGCCGTGTTTCATCCGGCTCCGACGCCGAACGCCATCGCCTATACATCGCAGCAGCTCAAAGGCCGCGAGCTTTATGTCAAGAATGGCTGTGTCTACTGCCATTCGCAGGCCACCCGTGCGATGGACTGGGGCGAGGGCAGCGGCCTGGCAGCACAGCCGGGCGATTATGCGTTCGACTCGCCACATGAGATCGGCTCCTCGCGCAACGGCCCGGACCTGCTCCGCGAAGGCGGCTACCACACAGATGACTGGCACGATGCCCATTTCCAGAACCCGCGCTACACCCGCCCGCAGTCGTTCATGCCGTCGTACAGCTACATTCAGGGTGAGGACCGCAAGAACCTGATTGCCTACGTTCAGTGCCTCGGTGGCAGAGACGGCCAAAAGCGGGCCAAGCAGCAGGCTGACCTCAAGGTCAATCTGAAAAAATACTATGAAAAAGGCCCGGCGGCGAACCTGGCGTACCTGAACTCTACTATACCGTCAAGCTGGCTGGATATGCCGAACCCGGAGCCTTTGACTGAGGGGTCTATCGAGCGCGGGCGTGTGCTGTATGTGGCCTACTGCGCGGGCTGTCATGGCGAGCATGGCGACGGACGCGGCCCGGCGAAGGTCTACCTGAACCCGCCGCCGATGGACTTCACGTTAGTGCAGGCCTCGGGCGCGAACCCGCAGGGCGGCCAGCCCGGCTACCATTACAACTACCGCAAGAACCAGGTATCGTCGATTTCTAATGGGGCCATCTACGAGGTCGTTCTTTACGGCATCCCCGGAAGTGCGATGCCGCAGTTCAAGGGGCAGCTCCCCTCGGAGAAAATCTGGGATGTCGGCAACTACGTCGGCTGGGCCTTCATGGGCTGGAAGATGGAGCCATACAGCGGGCGCTACGAAGAGCTGGCCCGCGCCAAATATCCGTGGGAGCATCAGTTCGAAACCGGGTCGCCGCAGGTGGCGTCGGCCAAATAATCAACTAAACAATCAACCGTCAAAAACGCCGGGGGCTATGCCCCCGGCGTTTCTTTTGTGTTGCGGAGGCAGGACGGCGTCATGCCAAAGGTGGTATGAAATGTCTTGCTGAAAAAGCTGGGGTCTTCAAAGCCGACCTGTTCGCCAATCACTTTGACCGGCAGGGTTGTGTGCCGGAGAAGATAATTGGCCTGCTGCATCCGCTGGTCACGGATATAGCCCACCACGGTCTGCCGGTCGTGGGAGCGGAAAAACCGGGTAAGCTGATTGTGCGACACGCCGACTTCTGCTGCCAGCGCGGCGATGCTGAGTGGCTCGGCGAGACGCTCTTTAATGATGTCTTTAGCTTTCTCATAGGCGGACGGGTACGCTTTAAGCGGCAGTCGCGGCGGAACCGGCTCCCGGCAAAGCTGCCATAGAATATCCCATAGCCGCACCTCTGCCCGCCGCCGGTTTGCGGCAAAGCAGGCAATTCCCTCCTCTAATGCCTGCTCCATGCGGCCAAAGTCATGGCCCAAATCCTGAATAGCCGAAATAGTCACGCCGCTGTCGGCGGCCTCGGCAGGGAAGGCGAAGTGGGCGCATAAATGCAGCGCCCGCTCCGTGTACCGGCAAACTGTCGCCGTGCCAGGCGGCAGGACTCGCACAAAGCCGGGGCGGATGGGAGCCTCGATACCGTTGATGGTAATGCTTGCTGTGTAGCAGCACAGATGCAGGGACCATAAATCGGGCAGGGTATGATATTCCGTGCGATTGGGGCCGTGCAGACCCTGTACCATCTCGACAGCTTCGGGCTTGCTGCCGAGTGGGATCGGCCACGCAAGCTGCTGCCATTGGAGTGTAGGCATGGTGATTTTTTCCTAGCCAGTCAGTGAATACGTCTCTTGCGGTAACTCTCGATGAGTGATAATATTATACACGGCTATTATTCATTGCTGACAAGCCGAATTTTTCGACAAAGGAGATGTTCCATTATGCCCGCCATCCGCTTGCCCCGCCGAGGGTTCACGCTCATCGAGCTTCTCGTTGTGATTGCCATTATCGCTATTCTGGCAGCGATATTATTCCCCGTGTTTCAGAAAGTCCGCGAGAATGCCCGCCGCACCGCCTGTGTCAGCAACCTCAAGCAAATCGGTTTGGCTCTGACGCAGTATACCCAGGACTTTGACGAGAAGCTGATGTACTGCCGCGACGACTCCGATAATGACATTCCGTGGCAGGCAAAAGCCTACACGTATGTCAAAAGCACCGGCGTCTTCTCCTGCCCGGACAATCCCGGCAACAGCAAGTTTCTCAATAACACGCCAGTCGCCTCACTGAGTGTTCCCGGTATTCCCGTGTCGTATGTCGCAAACGGTGGCGATGTTGGCATACTCGACGGTGCCGGGCACTGGTTCGGCGGCGTTCGGCCAATGCCATTTAATACCAACGGCAACCCCACGCCTGCGACAATTCTGGCCCAGATTTCTAACCCGGCGTCCTGCATTCAGGTCGGTGAGACCAACTCCGGGGTCGCTGCTGGAAATCCGCGCCGTGACCCGGACTACTGGACCAACAACGAAGATATGAGAACCCAGCCCCATTCCGGGTTTTCCAACTACCTGTTCTGCGACGGCCATGTGAAGTCCATGCATCCCATCGCCACGGGAACACCCATGAATATGTGGAATGTCAACAACACCACCGCCCCCGGCGACAGCGCCCCCGGCCCGGCGACGGCGGATTTGCTGGCCGCCCTGCAAGCCGACGACGCTTATGTGCAGGCACACTAACGGCCTTTCTGCACTTTCCTGGAATTGGCCCCGCCGGACGCACAGTGCCGACGGGGCCGCTTTTTTCTCGCCTGAACTGCCATGCTTAAACCCTTATTGACCGCGTTCGTTTTGTTTGCTCTCACTCTGCCCGGCCCGTTCGCGCAGGCCGCCTCGAAATTTACCCGTGATTTCGCGCCCTCCGAAGGGATGGTCACCCTCGCCGAACAGCCGCAGCGCGAAGAGCTGTGCCTGAACGGGCGCTGGCGCTTTCAGCCGGTTGCCCTGCCGCCCGGTTATGTCCCCAATCGGGGCTTGGCCCCGGCTCTGACGCCACCAAGAGCGGCAGGGTGGGCGAAGACGCCTCTTAAAATTCCCTCCCCCTGGAACGTCAATGCCTTCAACCGGGGTGACGGCGGCGATTTTCGGTGCTATCCGAGCTACCCGGCGGCATGGGACACGGCGGAGATGGGCTGGATGGAGCGCACGTTTACCGTCCCGGCGGCCTGGAAGGGAAAGCGGCTGCGGCTGCATTTCGAGGCCGTAGCCGGGGACTCTGTGGTGCGGGTCAACGGCAAAGAAGTCGCACACAACTTTGATTCGTTCCTGCCGTTTGAATGCGATGTCACCGGGGCCGTCCACTCTGGGAGCGTCAACACGGTGCTGGTCGGTGTCCGCAAGCCGTCGCTGTTCAACGACACGCGCACCGGTGGCAGCCGCCCGTATCCCGGCGGCTCGTTCTGGGGACAGGCGATTGCGGGCATCTGGCAGGATGTGTTCCTGCTGGCCCTGCCGCCGGTCCGCGCCGAGAATGTCCAAATCGAGCCGCTGGTTTCATCGGGCATACTGAAAGCCGAAGTCACTCTGCGAAATGACACTGCGGCCACGCAGACAGTACGTGTCGGCGGCACGGTTTCCCCGTGGATCAACCTCGCAGGCAAATCCGTGACGCAAGCCCCCGAGCCAAAGTGGCGGCTGGGAGCCGCCGTGCTGGCACTGCCCGCCCAAAGTGTGCGTCTGGCTCCCGGCGCGTCTCAGCGCGTGACCCTGGCCGCTCCCACTCGCGGGACACTGAAGCTCTGGTCGCCCGACACGCCGCGCCTGTATGGACTGACGGTAGGGGTCAGTCAAAACGGCAAGCCTGTGGACAGCAAGTATACGCGGTTCGGGTGGCGCGAGTTCACGTTTGCCGGCAACCGGCAGCTGCTCAACGGCAAGCCGCTGGAGTTGCGCGGTGACTCGTGGCACTTTCTAGGCATCCCGCAGATGTCGCGCCGCTATGCGTGGGCGTGGTATACGGCCCTGAAAGCCGCGCATGGCAACGCCGTCCGCCTGCACGCCGAGCCGTACCCGGCGCTCTATCTGGACATGGCCGACGAGATGGGCGTGTGCGTGCTGGACGAGACTGCCAACTGGGGCAGCGATGGTCAGCACAAGTACGATACGCCGGACTTCTGGACACGGGCCGACGACGAGGTGGGGCGGCTGGTCCTGCGGGACCGCAATCATGCGTCGGTATTTGGGTGGAGCCTCAGCAATGAAGTTGCCTGGTTTATCAACCGCGACAAGCACCCGGAGCAGTTTGACCGGCTCAAACAGGGCTGGCGCGACTGGCTGGCGACCGCGCACCGGCTGGACCCGACCCGGCCCTGGGTGTCCACCGACGGCGATGGGGATGCCGAAGGCATCATGCCCACGGATGTCCTGCACTATGCCAATCTGGAAGGGGCCTCACACGGCAGCAAGCCTTATGGTATGGGCGAGACGGGCGGAGCGTACTCGGACACTCCCAAACAGATGGCACAGTATGCCGGTCCGATTGCCTATGCGTCCGACCGGGGCCGCATGGAAGGCGTGGCCGTGCAGGCGTATGATCTCATCGCTACGCAGCGTCAGCAGAAAACCGACTATGCCAGCGTGTTTAATCTGGTATGGTACGGCTTGCAGCCGCTGGAGCTGGGGCTGCCCGACACGTCCCGGCCCTACAAACTCACCGACGGCGTCTTTTTTGGAGCTTACAAAGACGGCAAGCCAGGTGTGCAGCCGGAGCGCCTCGGGCCGTACTGCTCCACGCTGAACCCTGGCTACGACCCGCGCCTGCCGCTGTACCGGCCCTGGCCGCTGTTCGAGGCCATCCAGGCGGCTTACGTGCCGACTGGCCCGGTGCCGTCCCCCTGGGATCATCCTATGACGGACACGGGGCCAGCGGCGACGCCTCTGCCGCCCACAATCAAGCAGATCGCCGTGCTGGCCGGACCCGGCTCCGTGCTGGCGGCGCAGCTCAGCGCCCTCGGCGCAGCCGCCTTGCCTGCTGACAGCGCAGACGACGCGCAGTTTGTCGTGGTAGACGGAACCAATCTGCCCGCAACCGTTCCCGAAGCCGTTCAGCAGAAGATCAAGCGCTGGGTGAATGGCGGCGCGACCTGCCTGGTTTGGGGAGCGTCCCCGCAGACGCTAACGGGCATCAACGCGGTTCTGCCGAAGCCGCTGACGCTGACCGCCCGCACGGCATCTTCCTATGTGGTGCAGGCCGCCGATCCGATTTTAGCCGGGCTGACCAATGCCGACTTCTATTTCACGGAAACCGAGCCGGGCACGGTCACCGAGCATGGTCTGGCCGGGCCGCTCGTGGACGCCGGGCAGACGCTGGTTATGCCTTGCCTTGCCGACTGGCGGCGCTGGAATTATCAGGCGGAGCCGCTCAAAACAGCAGCACTGCTGCGGAGCGAGCGCGAGGCCAAGCCCGGCGGGGCCGCTCTGGTGCGCTACGCTCAGGGCAAGGGGCACTATCTGGTGAGCGCTCTGGACACGAACTCCGGTGCTCCCGATTTAGTAGCGCTGTTCAAGAAAATGCTGACCAATGAAGGGGTCGTGCTGGTGGAGCGCAAGATGCAGGCCAATGAGGCGTTTGATGCATTCGGCACGCTGAAAAGCGCGTTGGTCTGCGGCAGTTTTGGCGCGGCCAATCCCCAGACGGCCTATGATACCGACGCCATTGGCATCAGCCCGGCGCTCCAGCCGAAGGCGGGGGACAAGTCGGGCGAGCGCGAGTGGCAGGTAAAATCGGCGGGCGGTGACGGGATTTTCAACTTCCTGCATCTGGACCTGCCCGGTCCTTCGCAGAACGCAGCGGTGTATTTGAGCTTCTGGATATGGAGTCCGCGTCCGTTGGACAACCTGCTTTTGGAGCCGAATATGCCTAAATTGGACCTGCTGATTGGCTCGGACGACGGCTGCCAGGTCTGGCTCAATTCCAAAGAAATCCAGGAAGACCGGGGGACGCACCCGCTGGTTCCCGGCTCCATTCAGTGCAAGACAATGCCGCTTCAGCGGGGCTGGAATCACTTCGTTGTCAAGGTGGTACAGGGCGGCGGGGAATGGCAGTTCCGGGCAGACCTGCGCTGTAGTGACCCGCTGTTCCTGTCTCAGCTTCGGACGTCGCAAACCGGGCCGGTCTCTCGCCCATAGCAAATAGAAACGGCCCCCGGACACTGTCCGGGGGCCATTTGAGCTTTCGCCGGACGGCTTCAGCGCAGCCCCTGCCGGTTACTTTGCACTTGTGCGGTGATGTTTGCCGTCAGCAGGGCAAACAGCAGCGCCGTCAGCGTGATGCCGAGAGCAGGGGCGGCACTGAATACCTCAGTGATAATAAAGCCGCTGATAAGCAGACCTGTGAGTGCCGAGAGCGTTCCTGTCAATCGCCGAACCCCGACCGTGCTGCCCGAAAATGTGGCGGCCAGAATGGCGGTGAGGAACGCATATCCTATCGCGGCAATCATGGCAGTGTCCGAACGGGTGGGCAGCCACACGAGGAGTCCAAGAACGGCCAATGCAAAAGTGCTGCCGACCCAGTTGGAGGCAAGAATCTGGCGCGGGGTCAATGCATAGCGTCCGTAAGGGTCCCAGCGCAGGGTCAGGTTGACCAGAGGCTTGGCCGTCCAGGTCAGAAATGCAAAAGCGATATACAGGGCCACTGCGACCGCCGTAAACGGCTTGAGCGGAGATTGTGGCGGAACAACGCTGTTGAGAACACGCGGCAGGAACCAGAAGCCGATCACAAAAATCCAGCGGCCCTGCCGTGACAGCCTGGATGACCACAAAAAATAGCGAAGCATCAGCCGGTACAGCGGGTTGCGGGCGCGGAGGGCTTCCAGAAGTCCCTGCCGCGCCCATTCCATGTCCGGGGACCGGCGCAGGGCTTCGCGGAAGTGGACCAGGGCCATGCGGTGATCGCCCGCGTGCAGCGCGGCCCAGCCTTGATTGGCGTGGGCGGTGGCGTTTTCCGGGTCCCGCGCCAGAGCGCCCTGAATGGCCGCCACGGCTTCGCCGCGCCGTCCAAGCTGCGTCAGGGCAATTCCCTGAAAGTTGGCGCAGGTGAGGTTATCAGGGTCGCAGGCCAGCCCCTGCTCTGCCGAGCGGAGGGCCTCGGCCCAGCGGCTCTGACTGATCTGGATGCCCGCCAGAAGCGCGAATGTATCGGCATCTTCCGGGTCCAGCCGGAGTGCTTCCTGCGCCGCCGTTTCGGCTTCTTTCAGGCGAGGCACAGCCTTCAGCACTCGACCGAGGATGTAGTAGGCATACGCAAGGTCGGGGGCAAGGGCGGTGGCCGTCCGCGCCTCGCGCACGGCGTCGTCAGGCCGCTTCATCTGGGACAGGCACAGGGCCAGAAGGCAGTGTGCCAGCGCATCGTCCGGGTTTGAGGCAAGATGCCGCCCAAGCTCTTCCGCCGCCAGAGAAAAGCGCCCCTGCTCTAGCAGCAGATGGGCGCGAGTGAGGTCAGTCGTCATACGCAAATGGCTTTCTGAAAGTGCTTTCTGAAAATACTTCTGCGGGTCAAAGCAGGCGGCGGGCACGCAAATAGTCCACCAGCTCGTCGTAGATGCCGCCGTCGTTGGAGTAAAGCGCATAGTTGCGGGCGGTCTCAAACCAGGGGCGGACACTGGGGCGGACATCTTTCAGGGCACGCTTGAAATCATTGCCGCTGATGGCCCGGACCCGGCCAGAAGCCAGCGAATCTTCCATTGCCAGCTCGGCGGCGGACTCGCAGAGATGGGCCAAATCCGCGCCGGAATAGTCTTCTGTTTTGGCGACAAGGTCGGCAAAATTGATCGCGTCCAGCGGCCGATCCTGTGACTGCATCCGCAGGACCGCCTCGCGGGCGGGGGCGTCCGGGGGCAGCACCAGCAGTGTCCGGTCCAGACGGCCAGGGCGGCGCAGGGCGGTGTCGATGTCCCAGGGATGGTTGGTCGCGGCCAGAATAAACACGCCGTCATTGCCGCCGTTGACGCTGTCCATTTCCGCAAGAAGCTGGTTGACGACATTGCGCCCGGCATGGTTTCGCATCTGACTGCGCTTGTGGCCCAGGGCGTCGATTTCGTCAAAAAAGAGGACGCAGGGGGCCTGACGGCGGGCCGTCTCAAAAATCTGGTGCAGGTTTTTCTCGCTGCTGCCAATCCACATATCCAGCACGTCCGACAGGCCAATCGCCATGAACTTCGCGCCAAGCTCTCCGGCCGCAGCACGGGCAATGTAGGTTTTCCCGCAGCCGGGCGGGCCGTACAGCAGCAGGCCGCCGCGAAGCGACTTGCCGTACAGCTTCCGCATATCCGGGTTCTTCATCGGAGCAAGAAACGCCATATTGAGCCGACGTTTGACGGCTTCCATTCCGGCGACATCGGCCAGGGTGATGGAGGGCTTTTCTGTTTCCCATTCCAGGCCCTCGCCGCTGCCCGGCCCGTCGTCCTCCGACGCCGAAACGGGCAGGGCAGTTCGCTCGGCAGGACGCTGAGGAGGTTCCGGGAACGAAGGCATTGGCGGCGGAGCGGGTGTGGGGGGAAAGTCTGCGCCGAGGGCATCGAGCAGGCGGCCATAGCCGACCGCTTTGACGGTGTCGCCAAGCTGAAAGGCGGCTTCAGCGGCTTTTTGCAGGGCGTCCCGGTTGTCCGGCTCGCGGCTGAGGATTTGGGCGCACTGCGCGTGTGCGTCGCCGGGGCGACCGGCTTCCAGCAGCAGCGCGGCGAGATGCAGGCGCAGGGGGACATTGTCCGGGCTGGCCTCTACAGCGGAAGAGATTGCGGGGATGATGCTGTGGTCAAATGCCATTGGCGGAGTTCCTGCCCCGGCCCCTTGCGGGGCCGGGGCTAACGGGATTAAGAAGCGTCGAAGCGCTTTGCGACGACGGGCCAGTTGACGGTATTCCACCACGCGGCGAGATACTCGGGGCGGCGGTTCTGATATTTCAGGTAGTAGGCGTGCTCCCAGACATCGTTGCCCAGCAGGGGCGTGTGCCCGTCGGTGAGCGGGTTGTCCTGATTGGCGGTGCTGACAATCGCCAGCTTGCCGTCGGCGCCCTTGACGAGCCAGGACCAGCCGCTGCCGAAGCGCTTCACGCCCGCGTCGTTGAACTGCGTTTTGAACGCATCAAACGAGCCAAACGTCGAGGTGATGGCCTCGGCGAGTGCGCCGGTCGGTTCGCCGCCTGCGCTTGGCCCCATGCTTTCCCAGAACATGGTGTGGTTGACGTGCCCGCCGCCATTGTTGCGGACGGCGGCTTTGATGTCTTCGGGCAGGGTCGCCAGATTTTTGACCAAGTCTTCGGGGGAGTGCGAGGCAAGCTCGGGATGCTTGTCTATCGCGGCGTTCAGGTTGGTGACATACGCCTGATGGTGCTTGTCATGGTGCAGATGCATAGTGGTTTCGTCGATGTGCGGCTCCAGCGCGTCGTAGGCGTAGGGGAGTGCGGGGACTTCAAATGCCATAATAGTGGGTGTGACTCCTTTGTTTGGTCGTAATAAACTAATTCGCCGCCGGGCCGGGGAAATCCTCCCCGCCGTCGGCATCAAAAAATGCCTGCACTTCGGCCAGATCGAACACACGGCGGGCCGGGGGCAGGAACTTCAGGAACCGCTCGCCGTAGCGCTTGTGCACGAGGCGTGTGTCCAAAATCGCCACCACGCCCCGGTCTTCCTGAGTGCGGATGAGCCGCCCGAAGCCCTGTTTGAGCTTGAGCTGTGCCTGCGGGAGCGCGAAGTCGCCGAACCAGTCTCCGCCCGCTTTGGTGATTTCATCGACTCTGGCGCGGTGCAGCGGGCTGTCCGGGACGGCAAACGGAATGCGGTCGATAATCACTAGTCGCAGGTCCGCGCCCGGCACATCTACCCCTTCCCAGAAGGACTGCGTTCCAAGCAAAACGGCGTTTTTCTCTTCTTTGAATGTTTGTACCAGACGGGCATTCGGCATCTCGCCCTGCCGCAAAAGCGGGTAGGGGAGTTCGGACTGCGTCAGATGGTCATAGGCGGCGTTCAGGGCGCGGTAGGACGTAAACAGCAGAAACGCGCCCCCCTGCGAGGCTTCGATGAGGGCCAGCATTTCATTGGCGGTGTCGTAGGCATAGCCGGGGTCGTCGGAAGGCACCGGCAGGTGACGCGGGATGTATAGCAGGCAGTTTTTGGCATAGTCAAACGGCGAGCCGACGATGGTTTCCGTCACTTTCGCGTCTTCAGGCGGCAGGCCCAGCCGCGTGCGGACGTAGCCGAAACCGCCGTCGGTGGAGAGGGTTGCGGAGACCAGAGCCGCGCCGATTTTGCGGGGCTGTTTCCAGAGGGCGGCCTCTAAAATGGGGGCGACCGAAATCGGCGTCCAGTGGATTGTTGCCTGCGGGCCGCGCCGGGTGGCGCGTGCCAGAGAACCCCAGCGGACAAAGTTTTCGTCATCGCCGCCGAGCGACAGGGCCAGCTCTTCTTTGGCGCGGACACACTGCCGGCGCAAACCGTCGATGCGGTCTTTCAGGGCAGGCTGCCCGCCGGTGTCCTGTTTTAAAAGCTCGGTGGCAACGGAATCCAGCAAAGTTCCAATACCCGCTGCCTGAGCGCGGGCGGACTGCATCTCGCCATCGGTCCGCAGCAGGTCCGAGACAAAGAACTCGGGCCGCCCGCCCGCCACAAAGGGCTGGAACAGCGTTTGGGACTGCGCCTCAATCGCTTTCAGGCGGTCTAGGTTCATATCCAGAGTGCGAGCGGTGCGGCGGAGCTTGTCCAGCAGGGTGGGGAGGCGCGACGACGAAAACGCGACTCCAAACGCGGCGGCGGCGGCGGTTTCCAGATGATGCGCCTCGTCGAAGATGACAAAGTCATAGTCCGGCAGCAGCTTGGCATCCGGCTCGCCGCTGCGGCGGACGGCGAGGTCCGAGAAAAACAGCGCGTGGTTGACGAGAAGCAGGCTGGCGTCCTGCGCTTCGCGGCGCATCCGGTAGTAAAAGCAGCGATCAAAAAAGCGGCATTCCTGGCCTTTGCAGGTGTCGGCGTTGGCCCGGATGTCGGCCCAGCCAGGGTAGGTAAACTCTAATTCCGCCGCGTCGCCCGTGCCTGTCCGGCGGCTCCAGTCGCTGATTTGTGTGAACTGCGGGTCGCCGACAGTCCACAGGTCGCCCCGTGCGGCGTCGAAGTCCTGCAAGCACAGATAATTGCCGCGTCCTTTGACGACGGCGGCCTCTACCGGACTTTTCCAGATAGACTGCACAAGCGGCACGTCTTTGTCGGCGAGCTGCGCCTGCAAGGCGAGCGTGTGCGTGGAGACGACGATGCGGGCATCGGGCCTGGCATGACGCAGGGCAGGGAGCAGGTAAGCCAGTGTTTTGCCGACCCCTGTGCCCGCTTCGATGAGCGCCACGCCGCCCGTCTGCGACAGGGCCGTTTCGACAGCCTCTGCCGCCGCGAGCTGCTGCGGGCGGGCGGTAAACGCGGGCAAAGATTTTTGCAGAAGTCCTTTGGGACCAAGATAGCGAGATAGATAGGGGCGTGTAGACATAAAGAATTTTTTCGTAAGTGCTTTTGTTGGTTTTGTTTCAGCGTGTTGCGAGGTATAACAGGGTAAGCGATGCCGGGACAATTTACGCAGCACCCTTCCCATCCATGACGTTTCTCAGTGAAAAGGAGCATTTCCCAATGCAATTTCGAAAGTCTAGCGGACTGGCACTTGCCGCCGCTGTTGCCGCCATGCTGGCGGCGTCCCAGTCTGGTGTTCGCGCACAGGACGCGACCATGCCCCCTCCGGCTCCTAGCGCGGTGACGACGCCTGGAACATCTGATACCACGGGAACGGCTCCCATGCCAATGGCCCAGCCGATGTCGACACCCACGAGCGACGCCAAGCCAATGGACTCGATGCCTATGAGTGGCTCCATGTCTGACACAGCGACGCCGGACTTTTCTCTGCTTAACAATATGACTTACAATTATGTTGATTTGCAGCAGGCAAAGGCTCGCGGCCTTTCTGACAACCAGATTGCAACCATTGCCAAAATTGCTTCGGAATCCGAAGTGCCCTTCACCTTCGTTTCAGCGGCGGTGGAGCGCGGTGAGACATTCCCGTACCTTGCCGGTGAGTACAACCTGAAGCTGGCTGATGTTTACAAAAACGACAAGTACAAGCAGCAGATCGCCGAATATATGGCGGCTTATGATGCTGCCAGCCTGAAGTCGGCCATGATGCCCCCGATGACGCCGATGGGCGGCGATACTTCCTCGATGCCCATGACCCAGCCGATGGACAGCAAGCCGATGGACTCGAAGCCGATGAACAGCAAGCCGATGGCAAATACGGCGACCCTGGACATTGTCGAGACCGCGATGGCCGCGAAGAACCTGACCACGCTGGTCAAGGCACTGGAAGCGGCTGGCCTCGTGGACACGCTGAAAACCGCTGGCCCGTTCACCGTCTTCGCACCCGATGACAAAGCGTTCTCCAAATTGCCCGCAGGCAAGCTCGATGCCCTGATGGCCGACCCCGCGATGCTCAAGTCTGTCCTGTCCTACCATGTTATCCCCGGCGAGATCACGGCGGCGGATGCCAAAGCAATGACCGACCCGACTTCGCCTCCCACTGTGGAAGGCGGCACGCTGCAAGTGACCAAAGGCAAAAAAGGCCAATTGATGGTCAACGGCGCGAAGGTCACCAAAGGCGACATCCGGGCCACCAATGGCGTGATCCACATCATTGACACCGTGCTGTTGCCGCCCGATGCAATGGCCGCCCCCGCCGCTGGCACTTCCCCGACGGCTGCCCCCGCCGACGGCACTGCGCCGATGGCTGCCCCCGCACCGGCGGCTCCCTCGGCTGACGGCACCACGCCCGCACCTGCGCCCGCTCAGTAAAGCGGTCCAGTCTAAGTCCTCTGTCCGCTTCGGCGGGCAGGGGGCTTTTCTGTGTCTGCCCGCCCAAGCGTCGAACCGCACCACAAAGGCAGGACGCACAGCGCCCCCGCCACAATCCCGGCATCGTTGAGCGCCACGCACGCCGCCACAGCGGTTAGCCCTGCCCCAAGCAGCGCCCGGTCGGAGGCTGTTCCTGACTGCCGCAGGACCAGCACACAGGCGAGACCTACCCAAAGTGGCGCGGCCCAGGCGCTGTGCCAGGCCAGCCGCGTTTCCACGGCCAGTTTGCGCGTGATAATACTTCCCGCCTCGCCCCAGCCGCCTGTTCCGATGCGCCGGGCCGCTTCCCCAAGATGGGAGTGCGCGTGTCCGTGCGCCAGCAGCAGGTCCAGACCGACGGCCCCGGCCAGCAGGGCCGCCGCGCCCAGCCCCAGCCCCAGCACCATCCGGGCAGACCAGCGCCTTCCCCGCAGCATCAAGAGCAGTGTGCCAAACGCCAGAAGCGACACCAGTACGCCTCCCGCCTTCGCGCCTGCGTTTGGCGCACCGAGCAGCAGGCAGACCAGCGCCATCCCGGCTATGATTGCTCCCTGCCGCGCTCGCTTCGGAGTCCAGAGGCGGGCGGCCATTATCAGCAGCGTACCAATCAGCAGGCCCATTGCTTCATTGCCGATACCATAATACCGAGCGCCCTCGATAGCCGAATAGCCTAACAGACTTCGGTGCATCAAATGGCTTCCCGTCAGCATATCTACGCAGAGGGCCGCTGCGATAACGCCAAACAGCGCGAGCAGCGCCGCCTGTGCGCCAAACCGCCGCGCCCCAAGCCAGGCGGCAGCCGTCAGCAGCACAAAGAAAATAAAAGCCTGCGTCGGCGTCGCAGCCAGCAGCAAAGCCGCCAGAAAGGCGGCCAGAGCCAGCGGCCACAGCGCAGGCAGCCGCCCTCGCCGGGCAAGCACCGTTCCCAGCGCGACGGCCAGTGCCAGCCCGAGAGCGACGTAGGGCAAAATCGCCAGATTGTGTGCCTGTCGGACGGCTTCAGCCTCCAGACGCGCCACGGTCCCGGCGGCATCCGGCGCGGCTTCAGTGGTCCACGCCTGCCCAAACGGGCGGCTTGGGAAGCCGTCGCGGGTCAGGCCAAACCCAGCGGCGAGGGATGGGGCAAAATCGGTGTTTGTGACCAGACCTGCCCGGTGCGTCGACGGCGAATAGAGCAGCCCCGGCTGGACGCCCGGCCCCCAGACCAAAATGGGCGTCAGGCGGCGACCTGCGCGGTAGTCGGCGTCGCCTGCATACGGCGACAGCACGACCAGCGTGCCGCCAGTGGTTTGGACCTCGGCGGCAAAGCGGGCCACAAGTGCCTCGGCGGCGGCAGGGTCCGGCCCGGCATCCCAGATGGTGAGACCCGGCGAGAGGCTTGCCGAAGCCGAACGTAGCTGATCCGTGCCGGAGGCGGCCAGAAGCGAGGCGTCCGGCCCACCGCCCGCATAGACGCCGACACCCGCAGCAGTGAGCGCGTCGGTCAAATTGCCCAAATGCACATCATAGCCGAGACGCTGATTTTGACGCATCCACTCGGCCCAATCAGCCCCCGGCGGCGCGGCGGCGCGGGACCCTGCGTTCAGCGTCAGAAGGGCGCTTGCGGGCGTCTCACGGGCGCGGTCGCTCGGCAGTCGGGCCGTGCGCGTGTTCATCACGGCCAGCGCCCCGCCTGCCATCAGCCGGTGCAGGGTGGGGGCATTCGCCGTGCGCCACTCGGCAAGGCTTGTTCCTGGCAGCAGAACGACAACCACTACGCGCTTTGGCGCGGCCTGTGCGGACATCGGCAAAACCAGCAAAAACAGCAGAACCAGCCAATATCTCATGCTCCTACGTCTCATGCGCGAGACAGCCCGGCATCGAGCGCCTGCCGGACGGTGTCTACGCCGATGACGTTCAAATCCGGCGTCCGCCGCAGGGCGGCTTTGCTGCGGGCACAGATAATCGCCCGCTTGAAGCCCATCCGGGCGGCTTCCCGAAGGCGCAGGTCCACCTGCCCGACGGCCCGTACCTCGCCGCCCAAACCGACTTCGCCCGCGAAGACCGTGGAAGGGTCCACAGGCCGCTCCTGCAAGTTGGACGCGACGGCGATGGCGACGGCCAGATCAGCGGCAGGCTCTTCCACGCGGACGCCCCCCGCGAGGTTGACAAACACGTCCTGATTGGCAAGGCTGATGCCGACACGCTTTTCCAGCACGGCCAGAATCAAGTTGACGCGGTTGGTGTCTACCCCGGCCACGGTGCGGCGCGGGTTTGCCAGAAACGACGGGGCTACGAGCGCCTGCACTTCAATCAGCATAGGGCGCGTGCCTTCGACGGTAGCAAGAATAGCGGAGCCTGCCGTGTTTTGCGTCCGCTCGGCCAGCAGCATCTCGGAGGGGTTCGGGACTTCCACTAAGCCCTCCTCGTGCATCTCGAACAATCCCAGTTCATCGGTGGAGCCGAAGCGGTTTTTGACTGCCCGCAGAATGCGATAGGTGTAGTTCTTGTCGCCCTCAAACGTCAGCACCGTGTCAACCATGTGTTCCAGCACACGCGGCCCGGCCAGCGTTCCTTCTTTGGTGACATGGCCGACGAGAAAGATGGGGATACCGTCGCCTTTGGCGACCTGCGCGAGCTGCGCCGTACACGCCCGCACCTGCGAGACGCTGCCGGGAGCCGACTCAATTTCCGGGTGCTGCATGGTCTGAATACTGTCAATAATGGCGAACGCAGGCCGCTCGGCCAAGATTGCCCCGGCCACGAGCGTGACGTCGGTTTCATTGTGCAGCAGCAAATCGCCTCCGGTGATGCCCAGCCTCTCAGCGCGGAGCTTGATCTGCGTGGCCGACTCTTCGCCGGAGACGTACAGTGTTTTGCCGCCGTGCATCGCCAGATGCCCTGCGACCTGCGAGAGAAGAGTAGACTTGCCGACGCCCGGCTCGCCGCCAATGAGCGTCAGCGCCCCGCGCACGATGCCGCCGCCCAGCACGCGGTCAAACTCGCCGATGCCGCTCAGAAGGCGGCCTTCCTGCGCGGGGGAGGGGACTTCATCGAGTCGCAGCGGTCTGGTGCGCCCGACAAACGACGTGGGCGCGGCGGCGCGAGCCTGCACGGATTTGGGCGTCGCCAGCGTCTGCGTTTCTTCCAGCTCTCCGTTGTGGCAGCGCGGGCAGTCGCCATACCATTTACCGCTTTCGTAGCCGCAGTTGCGGCAGACAAAGCGTGTCAGCGTTTTTGCCATAGTTTCCAGTCAGCTTCAAGGAGCCACAGGTTAAAACCCGAGGCTTTTAAGTGCCCAGTGTCCCGGAGGACACAAGAGAACACATCGAACCTGCCCACCGTCCGCCGGTCTTGCGTCCCCTGGACGCTGGGCTTTTCTGAGCCTCGGGTTTCAACCCGTGGCCGCGTTTTGCATTATGCTTTTATTGTACCTTATTTGACATCTGAGGCTGTGTCTGCTAGAATCAACCTACTATGCCAACCGTTCCCGAAACCCTGCATGCGCTGTATGCCGTGCAGTTGAAAGATACACAAATACAGCGGGCCAAAAAAGCGCAGTCTGCGCTTGACAACGGCACGACTGCCGCCGCCGCATCTACGGAGGCACACGCCGAAGCCGCCCGGCTCACCTCTGCCGCGCATAAATTGACCGGCGAGCTGAAAGACAGTGAGCTGAAGCTGGAAACGCTGGAAACCAAGCGCAAAAACTACCAGCAAAAACTCTATCAGGGCAGCATCACCAATTCGCGTGAGCTGGAGAATATGGAGAAAGAGATTGAGATGATGGGCCGTCAGCGCTCCGACCTGGACGGGCGCGTGCTGGAGCTGATGGAAGAGGCCGAATCAGCGCGGGAGGCGCAAACGCTGGCCGAGGCCAAAGCGGCGCAGGCCGAGGAGCATCACAAGCAGACGGTGGCCTCGTTTCAAGCCCGCTATGCCACTCTGGAGCAGGAACTCGTGGGTCTGAACGCCGAGCGGCAAGTGGCGGCCTCGCAGGTGGAAGACCAATCGGCGCTGAAACGATACGAGACCTTGCGGGCGAAGCTCGCCGGGGTCGGCATCGCCAAAATTGAAGCTGGTTCCTGCGGCGGCTGCCACATGACGCTGTCGTCCACGGTGATCAAAACGGTCAAAGAGAACGCCGCCATTCAGACGTGCGAAAACTGCGGGCGAATGCTGCTGGCCTGACGTGCATTAATTGGCTAGGCTGTCGATTGACGCGGCGGCGCGGGGCGTGCTATAATGCCGATGAGGTACGCTGCTCCCAATGTCGCAGAACTTGCCCGATTATCAGCCCGGTCAGCCCGAGGCCACCCCTGCTCCGCTTGCGCCTGTCTATGAAGATAGCCGGTTGTATATTGAGCAGCTAGAGCAGGCGAACATTCATTTGGAGCAGCGCATTCACGACGTGGAGGCCGCCGCGCCGCCCGTTCCGCCGCCCCCCCTGCCGCCGTCGGCACTGCCCCTGCCGTCGCCCGGCGAATTCGAAAACATCCTGCGCCGCCTCGTGGATAAAATCGCCAAGATTTTGCAGGCGGAGAAGTGCGTGTTTTTTCTCCATGACGCCGCCGCTGGGACGCTCTATGCCACGTCGCCCGCACTGGGGCTGACGCAGGAGCAGATGGCGGCAATGGAGCGGCCCGTGTCGGCGGAAGGCGTTTCCAATGAAGTTTTTCGGACGACTACGTCTCAAATTACTTACGATGCCGCGCTCGACCCCCGCGCTGCCGCCGAAGGGCTGGCCCGGTACGGTGTCCGCAGCGCGGTGTCCGTGCCGCTGATTGTGGAAAAACGCGACGAAGACAACCGCGTGCTAGACCGCACCACGGTCGGCGTGCTTCATGTGTTCAACAAGAAGTATGATGGGCTATTTGTGGAGGAAGACGTTCGGCTTTTGGAGCAGCTTGCCCGTCAAGGCGCGGCGGTGATCGCCTCGGCGGAAATGTACCGGGAGGTCGTGCAGGAAAAGCAGGAGCTTCTGCACACCATTGACAGCCTGTATGCGGGCCTGCTGATGGTCAGCAACAGCGGGCGGGTGCTGCAAATCAACCCGTCGGCCCGCGCTATTCTCAGCATTGCACCTTCGCTCCCGCTCATTGACACCCCGTATACGCAGGCGATACAGGACCCGCGTGTCCGGGCAATTCTCGCCCGCGCCCTCGTTGCCAAAAGCGGGGAAGTGGCCGACGAAGTGTCGTTTCCGGTGGTGGACAGTGCCCCGGAAGATCAGTTTCAGGAGCGGATTTATCAGGTGCAGTGCGCCAAAGTCCGCGAAGACGACGGCTCGCAGGCGGGCATCGTGGCGATCTTCAACGACATCACAGAGATACGCGGCGTCGAGCGGATGAAGACGGCGTTTATCTCGACCGTGTCGCATGAGCTGAGAACGCCGCT
The DNA here is from genome assembly GCA_965277455.1 of Capsulimonadaceae bacterium. Classification (GTDB taxonomy): domain Bacteria; phylum Armatimonadota; class Armatimonadia; order Armatimonadales; family Capsulimonadaceae; genus JANXMY01. The sequence goes on from OZ255823.1 coordinate 1,019,884, forward strand.
GACAAGTATCAAAGGCTTTGTGTCTACTCTGCTGGCTGACTCGGAAGGCTACTACGACGAGGAAACGCGGCATGAATTTTACGGCATTATCGACGCCGAGTGCGACCGCTTGAAGCGGCTCATCGAAGACCTCCTGGACATCTCGCGGATTGAGCAGGGCCAGGCCATGCAGATAAACTGGGCCGAAGTAGACATCGCCGCGCTGGCTGAGAAAGTGCTGACCGCGCAGCGAGCCTACGCCCGTGATCATGTGCTGACCGCAGACTTTCCTGAAGACTTCCCGCACATTGACGCCGACCCGGACAAGATCGAGCAAATTTTAACCAATCTGGTCAACAACTCTATCAAGTACGCGCCCGGCGGCGGGCCGGTGCGGGTGTTTGGGGAGTCGCTGCCGGAAATGTCGTCGCCGTCGGTGCGCGTGCGCGTCTCCGATGAGGGTATGGGCATCTCGCGGGAGCATCTGCCAAAGATTTTTGACCGGTTCTACCGGGTAGACAACCGGGACAACCGCGAAATCGGTGGGACCGGCATTGGCCTGGCACTGGTGAAAGCCCTGACTGAGGGACTTGGTGGCACGGTTAAAGTAGAAAAAAGCGAGCCGGGCCGGGGAACGACGTTTGTGCTGACGTTTCCCATCCGCCGTGCGGTCAGCGATGACGCTCTGACGGATGAAGAGGCCGATGCAGATATTCCTTCAGCGTGACCCCGAAGCGCGTGACCTGCCTCTGCCTTCTTATGCGACGGCGGGTGCGGCGGGCATGGACCTGTATGCTGCCCTGCCGGAGACGCTGACCCTGCTGCCGGGGGCACGGGCGCTGGTGTCTACCGGCATTCGAATTGCCCTGCCGGAAGGCTATGAAGCACAGGTGCGGCCCCGGAGCGGCCTGGCCCTGCGGCTGGGTCTGGGGCTTTTAAACGCGCCCGGCACGATAGACAGCGATTACCGTGGCCTTGTCTCGGTGATTTTGGTGAACTGGGGACAGGAGCCGGTGACGCTGACACGCGGCGACCGGATCGCACAGCTTGTGGTCGCGCCGGTTATGCGGGTCGCGTGGCAGGAAACTGAGACGCTCACGGAAACGGAGCGAAGCACGGGAGGGTTTGGATCAACCGGTGTTGGAGCAGGTCAAACAGATAAATAACGGTCCCGATCCGCTGCCCTCCGGCGACGGCGATCTGTCGCGGGAGGCATATGCCTTGCTGGCACAGGCCAACCTGCTGCGGGTACGCGGGCGCTGGCCGGAAGCGGTAGACGCCTGCCGCGCCGCCCTGCGGCTGGCCCCGGAAAGCGCAGCGGCGCAAAGCCTGCTGGGGGATATTTACGAAAATCAGGGAGACCGCGATGAGGCCGCGCTGTGGTACCGGATGGCGCTCGACAGCAGCCCGGACAGCGCCGCCGACCGGATAAAGCTGGACCGTCTGCTTGGTCCTCTGGAAGCCATTAGCCTCGCCGCAGTGCCGCCGCGCCCGGCGGCCCCGGAGCGGATCATTCGTGCATTGGTGCTGGCTACCGTGCTGCTGGTGCTGCTGGTCGCGGTGCTGGCGTTCAGCGCGGCCCGCCGTCATGCGCTTTCACCGCCGCTGGACTCGGAAGTCAAATCCGCGCCGGTCGTCGTCGCGTCCGCCGCCGGGCAGGCTGCCCCGGTGCGCGACAGCGCTGAGCAGACGCTTCTGGACAGCTTGAACGCGGCCCCCGCCCTCGATGGGCAGGGCTTTACAGCGCTCGATGTGCAGATTGACCCGCGCAGCGGACGGGACACTTTGACCATCGGGCTGGCTGCGCCGGCGGCGGGGCGTGCGGGTATCGAGCGAGCGGCGCTGGATTCAGCACTGGCGGCGGCCACGGGAACGACGTCTGACTTCACGGTGCGCTGCGTTCTGCCCGCCGCTAATGGTGCGGGAACGCTGGTCTTTGTGGGCGATATTGCCCGTGCGTCGCTTCCTGCTGCACCGGCGGCCCTCAGCGACGCGCAAGTGGACACGCTGTTCACAAACTCGTGGTGGGCCTTGTCGGTTCCGTCTTAACCTTGCTGGGAGAACCTCACCGTGAACAGTATTAGTCCAAAGGTTCCTACTCCTACGCTGGAGCGCCTGGCAACGTATCTGCGTTATCTGATTGATCTGGCGGCCTCGGACGTGGAGACGATTTCTTCCACGGACGTCGAAAAGCAGACGGGGATCAACGCCGCGCAGTTCCGCAAAGATCTGTCGTACTTCGGCGAGTTCGGCAAGCCCGGCGTCGGCTACAATGTCTTGGAGCTGCAAAATCGGATCGCTAGGATTTTGAAGATTGATCAGATGCAGCCAATTTTAGTCATCGGCGCGGGCAACCTCGGCAGTGCGCTGATTGGCTATCCCGGCCTCGGAGACCACAAGTTTCATATTGCGGCGGCGTTTGACACCAACCCGGCGAAAATCGGCAAAAAGCAGAACAAGCTGGTGATCCAAAATGTGTCCGACCTGCGCCGCAGCAATGCCGAGATTGGGGCACGGATGGCGATTTTGTGTGTCCCTGCCGCCGCCGCACAGGCGGTCGCCGACGAGGCTATTGCCGCCGGGGTGCGCGTGATTTTGAACTTCGCGCCGCTGATTTTACGTGTCCCGGAGCGGGTTGTGGTCCGCAACGTGTCTTTCTTGCAGGAACTCGCGGTGCTTTCGTATCATTTATCCCGTGAAATCACCAAATGACAGAACTTAACTTATGACAAACACACGAACCGAAAAAGACTCGATGGGCGAGTTCCAGGTCCCTTCCGACGCTTACTACGGGGCACAGACGGCCCGCGCTGCCGCGAATTTCCCGGTCTCCGGCGTCCGCTTTCCGCGTCCGTTTATACAGGCCCTCGGCGCAATCAAACGCGCCTGCGCGGAAGTCAACGTCGAGATGGGTCTGCTGGACCCCGAGATCGCCGACGGCATTTATGCCGCTGCCGATGAAGTCATCGACGGCAGGCTCGACCCGCAGTTCGTGGTGGACATTTACCAGACCGGCTCGGGCACGTCCACCAACATGAACACCAACGAGGTGATCTCGAACCGGGCGATTGAGATCATGGGCGGCGTCATCGGCTCCAAGTCGCCAGTGCATCCAAACGATCATGTCAATAAAAGCCAGTCGTCCAACGATGTCATCCCCACGGCTATTCACGTCGCGGCGGCCACTGAACTCGAAACGCGCCTGCTGCCCGCCCTGCGCGGTTTGCACGCGGCGCTAACCGCCAAAGCACGGGACTGGGACGCAATCGTTAAAATTGGGCGCACGCACCTGATGGACGCGACGCCCATTCGACTGGGGCAGGAAGCGTCGGGGTGGGCGCGGCAGGTGGAGCTTGCGATTGCCCGACTGGAAAGCGTGAAGCCGCGTTTAATGGAGCTTGCCATCGGCGGCACAGCCGTCGGCACGGGCATCAACTCCCCCGAAGGCTTTGGCGCGGCGGTGTCCGCGAAGCTGGCGAACCGTTTTGGCCTGCCGTTTGTGGAAGCCGAGAACCACTTTGAAGCGCAGGGCAGTCAGGACGGCGCAGTGGAGATGGCAAATCAGCTTTCCACGGTGGCGAGCGGTCTTCTGAAGATCGCAAATGACGTCCGCTGGCTGTCTTCCGGTCCCCGCTGCGGCCTCGGGGAGCTGTCCCTGCCCGCCGTGCAGCCCGGCTCGTCGATTATGCCCGGCAAGGTCAACCCGGTCATGTGCGAGCAGCTCATGATGGTCTGCGCCCAGGTCATTGGAAATGCCGTGACGGTGACAACGGCCAACACGCACGGCAACTTGGACCTCAACGTCATGCTGCCTGTGATGGCCCGCAATGTCTTAGAGAGCATCACGTTCTTGGCAAACTCGGTGACCGTGTTTACCGAAAAGGCCGTGGATGGTTTAACGGCCAACAAAGAGCGGGCAGAAAGCCTTGTGGAGTGGTCCATGAGCATGGTCACGAGCCTTGCCCCGGTGATTGGCTACGATGCCGCCGCCAAACTTGCCAAGCGGGCGGTGGACGAAGGCCGCACGGTGCGCGATTTGTGCGTGTCCGAACACATCCTGCCCGCCGAACAGCTTGACGACCTGCTGAATGCCCGCAAGATGACCGAGCCTGGCGTTGGTGCGGGCGGCGAATAAAAATTATTGGAGAAAACTATGCCTGAAAACCCTGTGCGCGTTTTAGTGTGGGACGAAGCCCCGACCCATGCTCCGAAGTCAATTTACCCGAAGTCTATCAACGGCGCGATTGCCGAAGGCCTCAACGAAATGGGCGGCGGCAAGATCGCGGCTACCGCTGCTAACCTCGATGACCCGGAGCAGGGTATCACCGCTGAGGTGCTAGCAAACATTGATGTCCTGATTTGGTGGGGCCATGCCCGGCACGGCGAAGTCGCCGACGAGAAAGCCGACATGATTAAAGAGGCCATCAACAAGGGCCTCGGCTTTATCCCTCTGCACTCGGCCCACTATTCCAAGCCGTTCCAGCGTGTTCTGAACTGCACCGGCGACCTGAATGGCGGCTGGCGTGAAGGGGAGCCGCCGGATACCGAAGAGCTGACTATCTGCGCTCCGAATCATCCTATCGTGGAGGGTGTCAGCAGTTTCACCCTGCCCGCAGAAGAGATGTACGGAGCACCTTTTGGCATCCCCTTTCCTGAGACTATCATTTTCCAGTCCTACTTTCCCGTAGGCGGCGAGTACTTCCCGTCCTTTACTACCACGGTGGGCGAGGGCATCGACCCGACCTTCACCTGCGGGCCAGGCGGCGGGGCGAACCGGGGCAAGGGCGCAGGCCGCGTGTTCTACTTCCGTCCCGGCCACGAGGCATTCCCGACCTACTTTGACAAGAACGTTCAGCGCGTCCTCCACAACGCCGTGCTGTGGTGCGCGAAGCGGAGCTAATTGATGACGCAGTGGAAACGGGCGATTATCGTGGGGGCGTCTTCCGGCATCGGCGAGGCGCTGGCCCGCGCTCTCGCCACCGACGGCACGCAGGTGGCTTTGGTCGCCCGCCGGCAGGACAAGCTGGAGGCGCTGGCCTCGCAGCTCAACGCGAACGCTGATATGCCGCTGGCCCGCGCCTACGCGCATGACGTAACACAGCCGGAGACCGCCGCGCCGCTCTTTGAGACCATCACCCGTGATTTGGGCGGCTTAGATTTAGTCATCTATGCCGCCGGGATTATGCCGCCGGTTGGCCCCGAAGAGTACGCGACGGCCAAAGATGCCGAGATTATCGCCGCCAACTTCACCGGGGCTGTCGCGTGGCTCAACGAAGCCGCCCGGCGCTTCGAGAAAGCCCAGACCGGCACGATTGTCGGCATTTCCAGCGTTGCCGGGGACCGGGGCCGTCGCGGTAACCCCGCGTATGGCGCGACCAAAGCGGCGTTAAACGCCTATCTGGAATCGCTTCGCAATCGTATTGAGCGGCGCGGGGCGTTTGTGGTTACTATCAAGCCTGGCCCGGTCAAAACGCCCATGACAGAGGGCCTGAAAATGCCTGGCATGATCTCCGCCGAACAGGCGGCGGCGGAGATTTTGCGGGCCGCCAAAGACCGCGTGCGCGTTGCCTACGTGCCCGGCAAATGGAAGCCGATTATGGCCGTCATCCGCGCCATCCCCGCCCCTCTCTTCAAATATCTTAACATTTAGCAAGTGAAACTATGCATCTGCCGCAAGATCATTTAGAACGTCTGGAAGGGTGGGGGATGTCTTCCTCCGCCCTCAGTTATGTGTATCGGCCTGTCAACACCGAGGGCGTGTGTGCGGTGTTTGACCGGGCGCGGGCGTCCGGCCTGTCCGTGGGCCTGCGCGGGGCGGGGCGCTCGTATGGGGATGCCTCGCTGAATGCCGAGGGGATTGCGCTGGATTTGACGCGCATGAAGCGCATTCTGGATTGGAACCCGGAGATGGGCCTCATCCGCGTGGAGCCAGGCGTGACCATTCAGCAGGTCTGGCAGTATGTGATTGAAGACGGCTGGTGGCCGAATGTCGTGTCTGGCACGATGTTCCCGACGCTCGGCGGCGCGGCGGCGATGAACATTCACGGCAAGAACAACTGGAAAGCCGGGCCGATTGGGGACTGGATTACGGAGTTTGAGCTGCTGACGGTGCGCGGCGACCTCAAAATCTGTTCGCGCACCGAGAACGCCGACTTGTTCCATGCCGTCGTTGGCGGCTTTGGGATGCTGGGCGTGATCACGCGGCTGGATTTGCAGCTCAAGAAAATCCATTCGGGCCTGCTGAACGTGACGCCGATTGGCGTCCGTAACCTGGCCGAAATGTTTAGCACGTTCGAAGAGTGCCTGCCGCAAGCGGACTATTTGGTCGGCTGGCTGGACTGCTTTGCCACCGGGGAGGCACTGGGGCGGGGGCAAATCCATCAGGCGAATTATCTGAAACCCGGCGAAGACCTGTCCCCGGCGCAGACGCTGCGGGTGGAAAATCAGGAGTTGCCGGACAGCCTCTTCGGCGTCATTCCCAAGTCGCTCATGTGGCGCTTGATGAAGCCGCTGGTCAATGACCCTGGTGTGCGCCTGCTGAACGTCGCCAAATCCCTGAGTGCGACGACGCTGGGCGATGGGCATACGCACACGCAGTCACACGCGGGCTTTGCGTTTCTGCTGGACTACGTCCCAAACTGGAAGCACACGTACAAGCCCGGCGGCCTCATTCAGTATCAGAGCTTCGTGCCGAAAGAACAGGCGCAGGCGGTCTTCACCGAACAAATCAAGCTGGCGCAGGCGTATGGGATTGTCCCGTATCTGGGCGTTTTCAAACGTCACCGGCCTGATGACTTCTTGATGACCCACGCGGTAGACGGCTACTCGCTGGCTTTAGACTTCGCCGTGACGCCTGCCAGGCAGGGCGGCCTGCTGTCACTGGCCGCCGAGATGGACCGGCTGGTCCTGGAGGCCGGGGGCCGCTTCTACTTCGCCAAAGATAGCGCTCTGCACCGGATTTCGGCGCGGGAGGCACTGGGGACGGAGCGTGTGGACAAGTTCCTGGCCTTGAAGCGCGAGCATGACCCGGACAACTTGCTCCAAACCAATTTGTATCGGCGGCTGTTTGATTGCTGAGAGATTTAATTTTGGCTTAACACAACACGCGCCCATTTTCCAGTATAATAGCGAGGTGAATACACCTCAAAACGATAACTCAGATAATCTAATATCCCGACGGCAGTTTTTACGAGCCGCTGGTGGAGTCACCTTTCTGGCCCTGATACCTGTTGGGCGTGGCCTGTTTGCCGCGCCCGGCCTGGCCCTTCCCACCTTTACCGCGCTGCCTTATGTGCAGCCGGGCACGTCCAGCAAGCTCATCGACGGGCACGAGGCTGTCGTCATCGCGTGGCAGACCGAAGCGGAGCCTGCTGACTTCGTGCTGGACTACGGACCCACGGCGGCACTCGGGGAGACAGCCAAAGTGACCCGCACCGAGCGGTGGGGCAACGCCGATGAGCGCCGCTTTGGCTACGCCGCCGCCCTGCCCGGCCTGCGCCTCAGCCGCCGCTACTTTTACCGCCTGCGCGGGGCGGGCACGACCATCGCCGAAGGGTACTTTTCCACCCGCAAAAAACGGGGCGAGCGGACACAGTTTGTGTCCTTTGGGGACAATGCCTTCGGACAGCCCGGCGAGCGGGCGGTGGCCTATTACGCCTACAAGACGCATCCCGATTTGATCATGAACACGGGCGACAACGTCTATGATGGCGGTCTGGACCACGAGTACGCCAAATACTTTTTCCCCATATACAATGCCGACAAAGCTGACCCGGCCGTCGGCGCTCCCCTCCTGCGCTCGGTTCCGTTTTACACGGTCCTGGCAAATCATGACGTGCGCCGCCGGGATGCCCACCATCACCCCGCCGCCGACTTCGATGAGGCGCGGGATTCGCTGGCCTACTACACGGCGATGCACCTGCCGCGCAATGGCCCCGCGCCAAATCCGACGCCCCTGCTCGGCGACCCGGCTTTGGTGAGCGACTTCAAGACGGCCTGCGGCTCCCGTTACCCGTCGATGGCAAACTATTCGTTTGACCACGGTGACGCCCATTTCCTGTGCCTCGACTCGAACACCTATGTGGACCCTATGAACGCCGAGCTGCGGAAATGGATTACAGAGGACCTGACGGGAACCGATGCGCTCTGGAAGTTTGTGGTGTATCACCATCCGGCGTTCAATGTCGGCCCGAACCATTACACCGAGCAGCATATGCGGGCCTTGTCGCCGCTGTTTGAGGCCCACGGCGTTGACATCTGCCTGCACGGGCACGAGCATACCTACCAGCGCACGCAGCCGCTCCGCTTCCGGCCCACGGACCTTTCTCATGTATCCCCGGAGTTTGCTTCTGACCGCCTTATCCCCGGCGTCTTCACCGTTGACCGGGCGTTTGATGGCCGCAAGAACACACGCCCGCAGGGGATTATCTATATCACCACCGGTGCGGGCGGCAAGGATTTGTATGACCCCGGCTTCGACGACGCCCCTGAAAAGTGGCTGCACCCGGAAGATAACAACATCGCCTACTGCGCCCGCTTCGTGTCCAGCGTGCATTCGTTCACGGTCATCGACATCCACGGTCCGTCGCTCCTGCTGACGCAGGTGGATGAGAATGGCAAAGAAGTGGACCGTATCCATGTCACCAAAGCGTGATCAATGACTTTTGTAGACCCTTAAGGAACCTCACCCCGCCCCTCTCCTTCGGAAGGAGAGGGGGTAGAAAAAGAAGCGGCGCTCTGCGTGTCGGAGCCGGGGGCAAGCCAGGGCGTCGTGGGGACCGGGGCAGGGGAGGGAAAGAGAAGGCTCAGACGGCGTTTATGATTCCAAAGAAGAGCAGGGCTTTCATGGCTTTTGCTGGAACAGGGCTTCCAGAGGAGTCAGAGACTCGCTGCCGGGGGCGGGGTCGGAGGTAACACCATTGGCAGTCTGCTGGGCGTTGACCATGTTCTGAATGAGGGCTTCTTCGGTCTGGCGCAGGCGAACAATTTCCTCTTTTTGCTGGCGAACGGTTTCCTCGGAACGAGACATCTGCTGGTTTATTGAGTCGATATAGCGCTCCATTTGAGAGAGCGCCTCGCGCACCTGAGCCGGGGAATAGCCGCCTGTACTGACCGTTTCAAACGTGAGCGTGTGCAGGTAGCGGCGCACGCTTTCCACGGAGTCGCCCAGAACCGCGCCGGTGACAGGCTGACTGGAAGGCATGTTGTTCAGCCGGTGCAGGAGCATTCTCCCGGCCACATGGCCGGGGTAATCGCGGAGCAGGGCAATCAGTGTCTGACGCGCTTCCGGGCGGCTTCCCGACGCCAGATAGGCGTGCGTGAGGTTCATCAGCAGCTCGGCGGGCGCAGTGCGGCCCGGCTTGATCTGGCTGGCCCCTTCAAAGGCCCCGACGGCGTCTGAGGGACGCCCGAGGGCATACAGGGCCGCACCGAGATAGGCAAGCGTATCAAACCGGACTTCCTGCGAGACCGTCATCTCCGTCTCTGCCGAGGCCGCTTGAAGACGGTCTACGGCTTCTCTGGTCCGACCCTCCCGAAAGGCTTGCAGTCCGAGTTCCCAATCAGTCATGATCAGTCCTGTGTCCCCACAGAAGTTGTGCTTGGCGTATCGGCCTGGAATGGTGCGGGGGGCGGACTGGCAAGGCGGCGTGTGGTCGCTTTGATGCGCTTGACCCGTGCTCCGTCGCCGGGGCGGCTGGTTCCGAGGTCGGCAAGCTGGCCTTCCATCTCCTGTGCCAGCGTGTCTTCTCCCAGTTGGTGAAGCTGGCGGGTGGCGGCCCCGAGCTTTTCGCGGGCCGTTTCCAGATCGCCTTTTTCCTGGGCACGCTGCGCTTCGCGCTCAAAGCGGTAGACACTGAAGCGGTCCACCAAATCCTGCACTGCCGGATTGACTTGCTCCCATTCGGCGGCATCGTCCGTGAACTTTGCGCTGACCACAACGCGGTCATTGCCGCCGGGGCCGGTCCAGGTTAGCAGGGCTTCTAAAAGCTCGTGGGCACCTTTTGGGAGAATAGGGGGAGCAAACTGTACGATGATACCCACAGGCGCGGTGCTGGAAATGTCGCCGACCCGGGTTCGAAGCCAGCCGTCTTCGGTGTGGACTTCCTCAAACATAGTCATCGCCGGGCGGACCATGAAAACGTCCTGCACAACCGCCCCTTCCAGGCCGCGCACGGCGAGGTACAGGTCTGTGATAGAAGTCGTTGCCAGTGTCGCCATTTCCTGTGTAAGACGCTCGGCAATATCGGCGCTCACCGGGGCATAATGATACTCGCCTCGTGTGATGTCGGCCACGCGGGTTAGAAACTCTTCGTCAAACTCTTCGCCGACGCCAATGGTGGTAATCGCCGTGCCTGCTGACTGCACTTCTTCCACCGTCAGTATTGTTTCTTCGGCGTCCTGCACGATGCCGTCAGAAATAACGATGAGGCGGCTGATTTTCTGACCGCCCTGCCCCTGGCTGAGAGCCGTCTGGGCCTGCCGGAGCGCTTCCGCCATGTGGGTTCCCGAGCCGATGTCCACGGGCAGGCGGCGCTCACTGAGAAGGTCAAGTTGCGTGAGGCAGCCGTCGGGAAAGTTTGCCCAGTCCTGCCGCGTAAATACGGTATGAACCCGGTCGGCAAAAGCAATCAGCGTAATCTGGTCTTCCGGCTTGAGCGAGTCCAGCAGGGTTTTGATCGCGTCTACTGCCTGCGCCATTGCGGTACGGGCGACGCTCTGCATTTCCAGCAGGGTTTGGCCGGTCCAGAAAACGGCTTCGGCTTCGTCAGCCTCGCCGCGCTGCAATTCGTCACGGGAAATGGCGACGCCGAGCCAGTATTCCTGTTCTTCGTCCGACAGATGAAAATGATGCATGGTGGCCGAGGCATCAATCACCAGAACAAGATTGAGCGGCGGTCGGCTGGTGGATTGAGGGTCCGCGACCGGCTGCACGTCCAAAAGGGCGTACAGGGAGTCCTCGAGATACTGACTCGAGGGAACAGCGGGGTGGCTCAGTGATGTATGTACCGTCAGGCTGCCATTCACGCGGGCATCTCCTTCGATCCGAGTTGTGGGATACAACGTGTATTCTCCGTCGACACAAACAATTCCTTCCTTGCCTGTCCGCTATTTTTCTGAATTGACTTGCTATGTGCGCCGTGCTATAATAGAAGCACAAATTAAGTGGAGATGCGACTGGCGTACAGAGACTCAACTCTGAGGAAGCCTCTTCTGGAAATCGCCGTTCGCCTGGGCATCTTGACCTCTTTACGAGGGTGGGGTGACAGGCTTTTTTTGTGCGTAAAATTTGAGAGTAAGCAGGAGAAACACAAGTGGCAACACCAATAAAACGAGCGCTGGTCAGCGTGTCAGACAAAGCCGGGCTGGTTGAGTTCGTGCGCGGTCTGGCTGAGATGGGCATAGAGATCATCTCGACGGGCGGTACGACCAGGACTTTGACAGAAGCCGGGCTGAAAGTCATCGGCATTTCGGACGTGACGAATTTTCCTGAAATGATGGATGGGCGGGTCAAAACACTGCATCCAGCGGTTCACGGGGCGCTGCTGGCGGACCGCTCCAAGCCGGAGCACATGGCGACCATCCAAGAACACGGCATCACGCCGATTGATCTTGTTGTCGTCAACTTATATCCGTTCGCGGCCACGATTGCCAAGCCCGATGTCACCCGAGAAGACGCGGTGGAGAACATTGACATTGGCGGGCCGTCTATGATCCGCTCGGCGGCTAAGAACCATGCCTCAGTGACGGTGGTTGTCTCGCCTGACGACTACGCTCCGGTGCTGGACGAAATGAAGCAGCAGGGTGGGGGAGTGTCGCAGGGAACCCGCAACCGCCTGGCGGCGGCGGCGTTCGCCCACACGGCGGCCTATGACACCACGATTGCTGCGTATTTGAGTGACCACAAGGAAGCAAAATGAGCCAGACAGATTTAATACTCCGCTACGGGACCAACCCGCATCAGACCCCGGCGCGGGTCTTTAGGAATGAGGGCAACCTGCCTTTTACTGTCCTGCAAGGCGCACCGGGATACATCAACCTGCTGGATGCGATGAATGCCTGGCAGCTCGTCCGCGAGCTGAAACAGGCGACGGGTTTGGCATCTGCCGCGTCGTTCAAGCACGTCAGCCCCGCCGGGGCCGCTGTGGCAGTTCCTTTGAGCGATGCGCTGCGGCAGTCCTATGCTGTGGGCAGTGCGGAGCTATCGCCGCTGGCGACCGCTTATGTGCGGGCGCGAGGCGCGGACCGGCAGGCATCGTTTGGGGACTTCGCGGCCCTCAGCGACGTGGTAGACGCTGCGACGGCGCAGGTGCTGCGGCGCGAGGTGTCCGACGGCGTGATCGCGCCGGGCTTCACGCCGGAGGCGCTGACCATTCTGCAAAAGAAGCAGGGCGGTAAGTACCTTCTGCTGGAAATGGACCCGAACCACACGCCGCCCTCGACCGAGACGCGGGAAGTGTTCGGCGTATCGTTTCAGCAGACGCGCAATGAGACGCCGATCACTAACGCGCTGTTGCAGGAGCGGGTGACGGCTCGCAAAGACCTGTCCCCAGAGGCCGAGCGCGATCTTTTGGTGGCGCTTATCGCCATCAAATATACGCAGTCAAACTCTGTCGGTCTGGCACGGGACGGGCAGATGATCGGGATTGGAGCCGGGCAGCAGTCGCGCATCCTGTGTACGCGCCTTGCCTGCGGCAAAGCCGATCAATGGTATCTGCGACAGCACCCCAAAGTGCTGGCCCTGCCGTTCCGCGAAAAGCTGTCGCGCCCGGAGCGGGACAACGGCATCGACCTGTACCTCTTGGACAACTTATCGCCCGCCGAAGAAGCCGCCTGGCTGCCGCTCTTTGACCGAGCGCCGGAGCGTCTGACACCCGACGAGAAGGCCGAATGGCTGACCGGGTTCAGCGGCGTCTCGCTCGGCTCAGACGGCTTTATCCCGTTCCGGGACAACATCGACCGGGCTTCCCAGAGCGGCGTGTCTTTTATCGCCCAGCCGGGTCATTCCCTGCGGGATGACGACATTATTACAGCCTGCAACGAGTACGACATGGCTATGGCCTTCACCGGCCTGCGGCTGTTTCATCACTAATCTAAATTAGAAGGCGTCATGCACCAGCATGACGCCGTTTTTTATTCTTATTATAGCTTTCTAACATTAATATAGAAGTTAATATAAATTACAAAAAAACCACATAAAATGGCTTTATCCAAGGACTGCGAAGCGGTAGTTTTCGGCGTCCGCTACTGACAGCTATGCTAATTATGATATGGTTCTTCATGCAACTAAAATAGGGTAAACTGAACGAGGGGTGTGATGGTTGAAAGCACAAATCGATAGAAAAATGGACCAATTTATCTTGACTGTTGGCACACCCATGAAAGCTCTTATGGGCCGTTTCCGCCGCTTTTTTGGTGTAGTAGCGGGTCTGCCCGTCCTATTATTTATCGTATTGGGAACTAGTCTTGATTTCCACTGGTGGCGTGTGCCCTGGCCTCACCGGGTATCAGCCGGATTGCTATGGCTCATGGTAGGGGACGCTTTTTTGATGACAATAGTTTACGGCTTACTCTCCACGCTGTATTTCATAGGGCAACGGTGTGGGAAGTTGAAAATATCGCAGGACAAACGGCCCAGCATGGCTTACACATATCTTATTGCACCGCTATTGTATGGGCTGATCGCTTTGTGGGGCGGTGCGTATTTAATGGACAGGGGTGGGCATATTTTTCTGGATGCAGGTATATTCGTGTACCTAATTTCCGCAATCGTGGGTCCCTGGTTGAAACTGTTGCAGAAAGGTGAGACGAAGTAAAATCCGACTTAACTTATCATAATATCCATTATCGGAACCAAAAACACTTAAAAATAGAGAGGTTATATTTGTAAATATAACCTCTCTTCTAATCACCAACTGATTATCAGCCCTCGCGGCCAGTTTGGCGCTGAAGGTCCGCTTCCAGCTCCTGCATCCGCGATTGGCAAGAGCGCAAAATATCGTCCACGTCTGTCAGTGTTCGTCGCGTCGCCTGATGCCGGGACAGCCACAGGGCATAGGCCCCGGTTGCTACGGCGGTGGCCGCGCAGGCGGCGCTGATGGAAACCATAATCGCAATCGTCGTACCAATTCGCTGCACGTCGTCTGCGACATCCGCAACGGCTGCCCGCGCTTCGCGGGAGTCCACGGCGGCGTCGTCCCACAAATCAGGGGTTTTTTCGCCGCCCACCATGACCAGGCGGCTCGGAAGCCTAAAGGTCGATCCGCTTCTCATCCACAACTCCTTCTTCCATAGAGAAAATCCGCTTGACAAACGCAATCAGCTCCATCGGGTTGAACGGCTTGGTCAAATAGCACTCTACGCCGGACTGCCAGCCGCGCAAAACATCGGCGTCCTGAGCACGGGCCGTCAGCATGATGACTGGAATATTTTCTGTCTCCGGGTTCTTTTTCAGTGCTTCCAGCACTTCAAATCCAGTCATTTCGGGCATCATCACATCCAGCACAATCAGGTCCGGCTTCTCTTCCGCAACTTTTTCCAGACATTCCGCGCCGTTGTAGGCGGTTACGACCTCGTAACCCTGACGCTCCAGATTGACTTGAATCAAGCGGACAATATGCTTTTCGTCGTCACACGTTAAAATTTTCCGCGCCATGAGTTTTCCTCGCTGCTCCTCTGTTCCACTGCCGGAACTTAGTGTATCATACCGCAAGCGCGGCGTTTGCGTCACAAGTTTTTTGCCGGTCCCCTGCCCTACTCGCCCAGATACGCTTTTTTCACATCTTCGTTCGAGAGCAGCGCGGAAGCGGTGTCAGCCAGCACAATACGCCCCGTTTCCAGAACATAAGCCCGGTGGGCGACGCCAAGTGCCATGTGAGCGTTCTGCTCCACCAGAAGCACCGTGGTTCCCTGTGCATTGATGTCTTTGATAATACTGAAAATGTCGCGCACCAGAAAGGGAGCCAGGCCCAGAGAAGGCTCGTCTAACAGCAGGAGCGAAGGCCGGGCCATCAGCGCCCGTGCCATTGCCAGCATCTGCTGCTCGCCGCCCGACAGCGTCCCGGCGTTCTGCCCGATCCGCTCCCGCAGGCGCGGGAATAGTGTCAGGCCCCGCTCCAAATCCTCTCGGATGCCGCGTGAATCACGGCGCGTATAGGCCCCAAGCTCCAGATTTTCGCGCACCGACATATTGGCAAACACGCGTCGGCCTTCCGGGGAATGCCCGATTCCGAGGCGCACAATCTTGTCGGCGGGACGTGCTGTGATGTCCTCGCCGCGAAAGAGTATCTTCCCTTTTCGCGCCGGGGCGAGACCCGAAATCGTGCGAAGGGTCGTGCTTTTGCCCGCGCCGTTGGCCCCGATGAGCGTCACAATCTCGCCTTCGTTGATGACCAGAGAAATGTTTTGCAGGGCACGGATGGCCCCGTAGTTGACATCGACGTCTTCCAGAGACAGCATTGGCGGATGTGTCATCAGGCCGCGCTCGCCTCGCCTAAATAGGCTTCAATCACACGCGGGTTTTCGCGCACCTCGCGGGGCGACCCCTGCGCGATGACCTGGCCCTGATCCAGTACCAGAAGCCGCTCGCAGATTCCCATTACCACCTTCATGTCGTGCTCAATCAGCAAAATGGTCAGCCCCAAGTCTGTACGCAAACTTTGTATCTGCGCCATCAAATCATTTTTTTCCTGGGGGTTCATCCCCGCCGCCGGCTCGTCCAGGAGGAGCAGGCGCGGGCGGGTTGCCAGGGCGCGGGCAATTTCGAGACGCCGCTGCTCGCCGTAAGCTAAATTGCGGGCCGACTCTTCGGCATATTTGTCCAGGCCAAACCGGGCCAAAAGCTGATGCGCCTCCGTTTCCGCCTCGGCCTCGGCGGCGGCAAACTTAGCTCCGCGCCAGATCGCTGCCCCCACTGAGGGCTTGTAATGCAGATGCGCGGCGGCGCGGACATTATCCAGCACGGACAACGAGGGAAACAGGCGGATGTTCTGGAACGTTCGCGCAATCCCGGCACGAGCGATCTGATGCGGTTTTTTGCCCGGCAGAGACTGCCCATTGAACTCAATCGTGCCGGTTGTCGGTGCATACACACCCGTCAGCAGATTGAATGCCGTCGTTTTACCCGCGCCATTCGGCCCAATCAGGCCGACGACTTCACCCTGCTCTACCGTCAGCGAAAAGCCGTTCACTGCGGTCAGGCCCCCGAATTTTTTGACGCAGTCGCGCACTTCCAGCAGTGACATAGCCTACTATACCCGAAAGCGCGAACTCTGACAAGGCTGGCTTTGCCGGCAAGTCTCTTGACAAAAGAGACATAAATCGTTATAATGCCTTACCGTGCCGACCAAAACCGTGCCGACCAAACCTGTGCTGACAACGGAGACTGTGCTGACCTGGCGCGTTCACCTGCTTCGGCAGCAGCCCCGGCGGCTGCCGCGCCTCCTGGCGGCCATACTGTGCGTCTTTTTTCTGGGTCTGATTTTGTTTCGGTCCGCCTGGCTGGCGCTGCTGCCCTCTCTGGCAACCGTATTCTCGCTGTCCGAATTCCTCTTCCCCGCCCGTTACACGCTGACAATGCAGTCCGCAAAAGCAAGCTATGGAGCGACTACGCTGGAAATCGCCTGGCGTGATGTGCGCCATGCGTATCTGGCTGAGGACGGCATCAAGCTCAGTCCCCTCGCCTCACGCAGTGCCCGGTGGGAGCCGCTGCGCGGCGTCTTTCTGCGCTTTGGGGACTCAGACAAAGACGAGATTATCGACACTGTGCGCCGCCTGCGCGACTTGGCGCAAGTAGAAAAAAAAGATGTCTAACGGGCTGCTTCAATTTGACTGGGATGCGCCGCTGCCCGACGAAGACCGCGACAAGCTCTTAAACGGTGCCGTCAAAGCCGTGCGGAAGTGGCGGCTGGAAGTACCGGTCGCGCTGTTTTTGGAGTCGAGTGCCCCGCTCGGGCGCATCGCCGGGCAGGGACTTGTGGCATTTTCGCCGTTTGTGGCCCCTGCTCTGCCCGGCGGCATCGCCGATGTGCAGCGGCTGCATAAATTATTGGAGCGGCCTGAAAACCTGCGGCGCTTGATTGATCTTTTAATGGACACAGAAACGAACACAGAATTAAATATGGAGTCAAATGCAGCACGCGAGTGAAAACTGGTGGGTCAGCGGCCTGATTGTGCTGCTGTCGCTCATCATTATCGGCAAGGTCCTGTCCGCACAGCGCGGCAAGCTGCCCTATATCCGGCGCATTCCCGGCCTGAATGCTATCGACGAGGCCGTCGGACGAGCCACCGAGATGGGCCGCCCTGTGCTGATGGTCCCCGGCATCAGCGGTCTGGACGTGGTGACGCTGCAAGCTCTTTCCATCTTTAGCTATGTGGGCCGGGCCGTGGCCCGTTTCGGCAACAAGTCCATCATGGCGACGATTGACCCGATTGTGACCGGGATTGGGCAGGAAACCCTGCGCGATGCCTACGCCGACGCGGGCCGCCCGGAGCTGTTCGACGACGGCGATGTGCGCTATTTGACAGGACAGCAGTTTGCGTTTGCCACGGGCGTTGCGGGCATTTTGATTCGGGAGCGCGTGGCCGCCTCGTTCTTATTCGGCGCGTTCTTCGCCGAGTCGCTGATTTTCGCCGAGGTCGGTCAGCAGGTCGGGGCCATTCAGGTGGCGGGAACGACGGAAACCAACCAGATCCCCTTCTTAATCGCCGCCTGCGACTATGTCATTATCGGCGATGAGTTTTACGCCGCGTCCGCCTATCTCTCGCGGGACGCGACGCTGCTGGGCAGCATTGTCGGGCAGGACTACTGCAAGCTGCTCCTGCTGGGGATTATCCTGCTGGGCGTCGTCAGCATCAGCCTTCAGGCGCTGGTGCATGGCGGCCCGCTCCTGCCGGTTCTGCACTGGATTACCAGTTTCCTGAAAGTAAAGTGAGGAGCCAAGACTGAACGCCCTGCAAACATTTTTCCGAGCATTTTTCGCGCCCATCAAAGCCCACAACGGCAGCTACTACGGCCACCTCGTTCTTGGCGTAGTGATTGTTTTAGTCGTCCTGGCCGCCCTGCAAGCCGCGCCGCGCCGGTCCCGCAAGACCATTATCGCCGTGTTTACGTTCCTCGGCGGCTTGTACTACGCCGCCGAGTTCTTCTGGCCTGCGAGCAAAGCCACCGGTGAAAACTTCCTGTCCCCCTATCAGCCGGTTGTCGCCAATGTTGCCGCTGTCGTTAGTTCGTTCGCTATCGGCCTCGGCGTCGTCTCTCTGGCACAGCTTCACACAAAAACCATTGTCCGCGCCCGTCCCGGCTGGGGCTACAGCCTGGTGCTGATGGTGTCGTTTGTCGCAATGGCCGTGTTTGGGCTGATGAATGCGTACTCTGGCACGACAACCATCATTCCTGCGGTACCGGGCTTGTGGGCCTCGCAGAACGCGCATGGGATGTTCGGATTTTTGTTCACTGGCGGGCTGGTTAACCTCGGCGCGGCGACATTTTCCATGATCGCATTTTATATTTCATCAGCGGCTTATCGGGCCTTTCGGATACGCTCGCTGGAAGCCACCTTGCTGATGGTGGCTGCGCTGATTGTCATGCTCGGCTCGGTCGGCTTTGGGACGTGGCTTACCCATGCTATTCCAACGACGCTGACCGGCGGTGTGGACAACCCGTGGGCGAACCTGCGGCTGGAAAACATCGCGCAATGGCTGCTGGTGGAAGTCAATGCCTCCGCGCAGCGCGGCATTTTGTTCGGCCTGGATTTGGGCCTCCTGGCAACCTCCCTGCGCTACTGGCTCAGTTTAGAGCGTGGCGCTTACTTCGACAAAGAGCTTTAAGAGTTTTATGAAACCTACTTTTTGGGACCGAATGCAGACTATCGACCGGCGTATCATTTATGCCGCGCTGCTCTTGTCTATTTTGGTGCCCCTGTTTTTGAAATTCAGTCTGCCCAACTATCCGGCCAAGCAGTCTATTGACTTCTACGACACAATCGAGAAGATCGGCGATGACCCGGCTTCGGCTAACAAGATCGTCATTATTGATGGATGGTGGTCGCCCAGTACGCGGGGCGAAAATCAGTGGCAGGCGGAAGCCATCGTGACGCACCTGATGCGCCGCCATATCCATTTTGCCACCCTGGCCTTTGATATTCAAAACAACACCGTCATGCAGAATGCAGTGGTGCAGCCGCTGGCAAAAAAGTACGGTTATGTCTATGGTCGTGACTACGTCAACTGGGGCTTCAAACCGGCCTCAGTGGCCTCTTTCACCATAAAGGGGCTAGTTACAGATATTCCGGGCACGCTGAAAACCGATGCCAACGGTACACCGCTGACGCAAATTCCGGTGATGAAAACCATCAAAGCACGCAGCAATGTGGCGGCAGTCATCGACATCACGCCAGTCAAGTCCCCAGAAACTTGGATTGGCCTGTTTGAGCAGAACAACAACCCACCCTTTCTGGTTGCCCTGACGGCTGTGGGAGCACCAACGTACTACCCCTATCTCGACTCCAAGCAAATGGCGGGGATGCTGACCGGCATCAAAGGCGCAGGCGATTATGAGCAGCTTCTCGGGACGGAGAGTTTCGGGACGCAGGCGACAGCGGCGCTTTCTGTGGTCTATGCGCTGATTGTCCTGCTGATTGTTCTGGGCAACCTCGGCTACTACATGGCGCGGGCCGCACGGCGGAGGGCACAGCGCTGATGGCCGACTACCTGCATCATTTGTTCAACCCCATTCTGCTGTTCGGCGCTCTGGGCACAGTGGCAATTTTGTCGCTCGTGTTTAAAGAAAACCGGATGTACCGGCTCTTTGAGCATATCTTTCTGGGACTGGCTCTGGGCTACGATTTAGAAACCACATGGACACTGGTTTTACGGCCAAACTTCTGGGACCCAATGACCTCTGGGGGGCAGTGGGCGTGGATTATGGCCGTTCCCGTGGGCCTGATGTTCTACGGCGTCTACACGCAGAGGTTCCAGTGGATGAGCCGCCTCATTTTCGGTGTCTTTTTCGGCCTGGCCGCTGGAACCGTGTTTCAGGATTTCGCCGGGCGGACTATCCCGCAGGTCACCGAGTCGTTTTCGCCCAAAAAATCGCTGATCCCTCCGCCGCCTACGGCGGGCGATGCCTTCCCGTTTCTGCATCAGATGTCGTTTGTGCTGAACAACACACTCTTTCTGGTGATCGTCGTCTCCGTACTCGTCTACTTCTTGTTTGCATTCGAGCAAAAAAACAAAGCTGTCCTGGGGACGGCTCAGTTTGGGCGCTGGGTATTGATGTTCTCATTCGGCGCGATTTTCGGCTCCACGATTATGACGCGGATGGCGCTTTTAATCGACCGGATGTACTATATTTTCCATGACTGGCTGCGAATTGCCGGTTCCTGAGTGCTTGAATCAAACGCCGAGGCTGTCCGGTTTGGACGTCGTCCGTGAGTGCAGACGGGCAGCCCTCTGGGCCATCCGCAGGTCCCGCGCCGTCTGGAAACTGGCCCACGCCGCCCGGCAGCGGGCAGTCATCCTCCCCCACCCTGACACCGGACAGGGCGCTCCGCGCTCGTCCAGCGCGGGCAGGCGGCGGGAGGTGACGTGTTCCAGGCGCACTTCCTCAAATTGCTGTTCCAGCCTCTGCCAGGCCATCGCCCGCAGGGAAGGGTCTTCCGAGAATACTCCGTGCCAGCGGCAGGTCCAGCATTCGCCGTTGTTTTTATGGTTCAGCGCCCCGCATAGCGCACACAGCTTGACGCTGTCTTGTGTGAGTTGTTTATTCTGTGACTTATTATGTAACTTTGATGTCTTCAAGTCCGTAGTCCTTCTAAGGCATGAGTGTCGATTAGCTTCTACCCATAATCTGACAAACACTTGCACTCCGTTTGCTGCTCTTATTATTGCCGGTATAGCGCTGTTTCTCTAGGTTCCGGCCCGGCAGAACTTGACTTTTTCGCTCCCGGCGAAGTATACTCCGTAGTCTCCTCTATTGAATTGCTATGTTTGAAAGCCTCGCAGATAAACTTCAGAACGTGTTCGGAAAGCTCCGAGCCAAAGGCGCTTTGACTGAAGCGGACGTCGCCGAGGCTATGCGCGAAGTGCGCCTGGGCCTGCTGGAAGCGGACGTCAACTTCAAAGTCGTCAAAGATTTTGTCGCCCGCATCCGGGACCGCGCCGTCGGCGTCGACATACTGGAAGGGCTGCACCCGGCCCAGCAGGTCATCAAGATCGTGGACGAGGAGATGACCGCGCTTCTCGGCGGCGAGCAGGCCCCGCTGGTCTTTTCGCCCCGCCCGCCTACGGTCATTATGCTCTGCGGTCTTCAAGGCGCGGGCAAAACGACCCACGCCGGGAAGCTGGCGCAGTGGCTTCGCAAGCAGGGCAAGAACCCGATGCTGGTAGCTGCCGACATCTACCGCCCGGCGGCGATCAAGCAGCTCCAAATTGTGGGCGAACAGGTCAAGACGCCGGTGTTCACCCTGCCGAACGCGAAGCCCGAGCAGATTGCCCGTGAAGGCGTCGCCGAAGCGGACCGCAAAGGGCACGACGTCGTTATTTTAGATACCGCCGGGCGTCTGCAAATCGACGAAGCGCTGATGGACGAGCTGAAGCGCATCAAGGCAACAGTCAGCCCGCAGGAAATCCTGCTGGTTGTGGATGCCATGACCGGGCAGGAAGCGGTCAATGTCGCGCAGGGCTTCAACGACGCGCTTGACGTCACCGGCTTTATTCTTACCAAGCTCGACGGCGACACACGCGGCGGCGCGGCATTGTCCATCAAGAGCGTCGCAGGCCGCCCCATCAAGTTCGTTGGTGTCGGCGAGAAGATGGACGCGCTGGAAGTCTTCTACCCGGACCGGATGGCTTCGCGCATCCTGGGCATGGGCGATGTGCTGACGCTGATTGAGCGGGCTGAGCAGGCGATAGACCAGAAGCAGGCCGAGGAGCTGGAAAAGAAGCTCAAAGCCAACAAATTTGACTTTGAAGATTACCTCAATCAGATGCGCCAAATGCGGAAGATGGGGCCAATCGCTGATATTCTCAAGATGATTCCCGGTCTCGGCGGCGCGGCGGCTCTCAAAGACATCAATATCGACGAAAAACATCTGGCGCATATCGAAGCCATGATTTTGTCGATGACGACCGGGGAGCGGCGCGATCCGAGCATCATCAATGGCAGCCGACGACGGCGCATTGCCAACGGCAGCGGGCGCACCATTCAAGATGTCAATCGTCTGCTGACGCAGTTCGAGCAGATGAAAAAGATGATGCGTGGCCTGACTAATCTACAACCCGGCGCGATGCCGTCGCTGGCAGGCATGGGCGGCAAGCACGCAGGCAGCAACAAAAACGCCGCCAGCAAGAACAAGAAAAAACAGCCGTCGAACTTCAAGCTGCCGTTCGGACGCCGATAATTTTTACTATCAAACACACTGACCAAGAAAAGAGCAACAATGTCCGTCAAAATCCGTCTCCGCCGCATGGGCGCGAAAAAGCGCCCGTTCTACCGCCTCGTCGTCGCCGACAGCCGCCGCGCCCGTGATGGCCGTTTCATCGAGACCCTGGGCTACTACAACCCCTGCGTGGAGCCTGCCGAGCTGAAAATCGACGGCGTCCGCGCCACCTACTGGCTCGGCTGCGGCGCACAGCCCACCGAGACTGCCGAGGCATTGCTGAAGAAGCAGGGCGTCTACGAGCAGATGGCCGCCGCGAAGGCTGGTACGCCTGTGGAAGCCGCCGCTTAGTCGGATTGCAGCTTCTGGCCGGGATAAGCCAGAGTAAACAAAGTGTAAGACTTTCGCCGGTTGTGCGCCCATGTTATCCCGAAGGGTGCTCCGCAAGGCGGCGAAAGAGAGTGAAGGGGTAGTTTTATTGAAACCCATGATTGAGTATCTGGTGAAAGAACTTGTTGACGAACCGGACGAGGTGACCGTCACTGAAATCCCCGGCGATGACACTACCACCTATGAAGTCCATGTTGCGCCGGGCGACCTCGGCAAAGTGATTGGCAAGCAGGGCCGGATTGCGAACGCTCTGCGAACTGTGACCAAAGCCGTGGCGATGAAAGATAAAAAAAAGGTCTACGTCGAAATCGTAGCCTAGCTGCTTATGTCTGATACTAATTCTCCTGAGATCACAGACGATTACACCGTTCTGGCGGCGGATTTGGCCGGGGCGCATGGCGTCAGCGGCAGTCTGCGGATGCGCCTTGTCGGAGCATCGAAGCCCGGCGAGGACACCGGCGAAGACAACGCCGCCGCCCGGTCACTCAAGCCGGGGCGTAAGGTGCGTCTGCGCCGCGATACGGACGGATTTGAAACCGAGCTGACACTGGCGGCTCTGCGCCGTCAGCCAAAAGGCGTCTGGATCGGGCGCTTCAAAGAAGTCACCGACCGGACCGGGGCTGAGGGCCTGCAAGGCTGCGCGGTGTATATCAGGGAAGGCGAGCGGGCCACGCTGCCCGAGGGCGAGTTTTACGTGGACCAGATTCTTGGCTTCCCCGTGACCGGCGACACGGGCCGCTCATTTGGCTTGCTGTCCGATGTACTGACGACACCTGCCCACGACGTTTATGTGACCGATCAGGGTGCGATGATCCCCGCCGCCGGGGACTTTATCCTGGATGTCAATTTAGACGCCAAAACAATCAAAGTCCGCGACGTGCCTGGCCTATTCCCGGCTGATGCGCCCGAGTGACGATGCAGATTGATGTCATCACCATCTTTCCAGACATGGTGCAGGCCATGCTGGAATACAGCATCCTGAAGCGGGCGCGGGATGCCGGGCTGCTGGACGTACGCGTCCACAACCTGCGCGACTGGGCACCCGGCGTGCATCGCTCCACCGATGAGTCTCCCTTCGGGGGCGGTGCCGGGATGGTCATGCGCCCCGGCCCTCTTTTTGATGCCGTGGCGAGTCTGTCCCCCACCCCGGAAACGCGGGTGGCCCTGCTGACGCCGCAGGGGCAGACATTCACGCAGGCCAAAGCGCGGGAGCTGTCCGCCTGTCCGCATTTAGTCTTATTGTGCGGGCACTATGAAGGCTTCGACGAGCGGGTCCGGCAGCATCTGGCGACTGAGGAAATCTCGGTGGGCGATTACGTTTTAACCGGCGGCGAGTTGCCTGCTTTGATTGTGATAGACGCCGTGGCCCGGCTTCAGCCCGGCACGCTCGGCAATTCTGAAAGCGCGGAAGACGATACGTTCTCCGAGGGCCTTCTGGAATACCCGCATTACACGCGCCCCGCCGACTTTCGCGGCTGGGCCGTGCCCGATGTTCTGCTCTCCGGTCATCATGCCGAGATCGCCAAATGGCGACGCAAGGAGCAGTTCCGCCGCACGCAGTCGCGTCGGCCCGACCTCTGGGCGGAATTTGTCCCGTCCAAGTCCGACCTCAAGCTGCTGACGCAGCTTCGAGACGAACACCCGCCTGTCCCCGACAGGGACGGCGCTCAGGAGACCCTGCCCGATGCATCCGTTAATTCAGGAGATTGAAAAAGCCCAGCGTAAGGAGTCCGTGCCGGACTTTGGACCGGGCGACACCGTGCGCGTTCATGTCAAAGTTGTGGAAGGCGGCAAAGAGCGCGTCCAGATTTTTGAGGGAACCGTCATTTTCCGTAAAGAAGGGATGTCCCGCTCGGCGTTTCTGGTCCGCAAGATCAGCAACGGCTACGGCGTGGAGCGAACCTTCCTCATTCATTCCCCCCGCATTGACAAAATTGAAGTGACCCGCCGTGGCCTCGTGCGCCGCGCCAAGCTATTCTACCTCCGCAAGAAGGTGGGCAAGGCGGCCCGCATCAAGGAAAAGCGGAACTTCTCTTCGTAGGAACTTCTCTTCGTAGACTCCGCGTAAACAAGTCGCCGGGCCATCCCCCGGCGGCTTTCTTTTTTGCCATTTTGTCTTTGACTGCCAACTACTTTTAGGTAACTTTATGCCCCCTGAAGCCTCCGCGTCGCCCGGTGTGGCGGAAACGCTAGCGAACCTCAACATCTTCTACATCCTGGCGATTGTCGCGGTGCTGACCGTTCTGCGTCTGGCGCTGGTCCCGCTCCGTAATCCCCTGGCCCGTTCCGTGGCTGAAATACTTGAGTCAGGCATGATCGCCGTTGCGCTGGTGTTTTTGATTATTCGCCCGTTCATTTTGCAGGCGTTTTACATCCCCTCCCCCTCGATGGAGCCGACGCTGCTGGGCAAAGACAATTCGGGGGACCGAATACTCGTCAACAAATTTGAGTACCGCCTGGATAAGCCGCACCGCGACGATGTCGTCGTCTTTCTCGCGCCGCTGGCCGCAACTGAGCCGGACCTGCCGCCTGACTCAGAGTTTATCAAGCGCCTGATTGCCCTGCCGGGCGACCGGCTGGAAGTTCATAGCGGGTACATGATGGCGGGCACTAAGCGGATCAATCACCCGGAGCTGCGGCGCTCTCTGGCAGGGGCCGGCGTCTTTGGTCCCGAGGCACAGGCGCAGGGGGGCGAGGTTGATCAGGCCGATCACCATGCCAAATATGTTCCCGGTGGCGTCATGGCGGACACGCATCTGGTCACGCCAGAACAGCTCGCAAAAATCTTCAATGTCGAACCTTCTGAGGTCTCCGTACATCCCGGCATTGTGATCTTGAACGGCGTCACGCTCAATGAGCCGTTTATCGCCGAAGACCCGGATTACGATCTGAAAATCAACAATGGCGAGTCACTGAAGCATGACTTCGCAGACTCGGAAGCCTGGAGTCTCGACGGTCAGGCGATCTCCAAAGCCCAGTTCGATGCGCTGTGGGCGGGTCCTACGCAGCCGCTGCCCGCCGCCCGGTACATGATGATGGGTGACAACCGCAACGACAGCAAAGACAGCACCGTCTGGGGACCGCTGGAAGCCCACCGGGTCGTGGGCCGTGCCCAGTTTATTTTCTGGCCCATCCCCCGCTTCGGGGTCATCCACTAATGTCTCTGTGGGTTTACGAGCAGGAAGCCCTCGCGGCAGGCTATCGCGTCGTCGCCGGCATCGATGAAGTCGGGCGCGGCCCTCTGGCCGGTCCCGTGATGGCCGCCTGCGTGGTCCTGCCCCCGGACTTTGATTTGGACGGCATTCGGGACTCCAAAAAGATGACCGAGCGGCAGCGGGAGCGGGCCGAAGTCCGCATCCGCGCCGAAGCCTTGTCTGTGGGCCTCGGGATTATCGAAGCCGACGAAATAGACAAAATTAATATCCTGATGGCCACGCACGCCGCGATGCGTCAGGCTTACGCGCAGATTGCCCCGCCCCCGGACTGCGTCCTGATTGACGGCCTGCCCGTCCGCGACTTCCCCGGCCCGGCGCAGAAAGCGATTGTCCAGGGCGACTCCTATTCGGTCTCTATCGCCGCCGCGTCCATCGTCGCCAAAGTCGCCCGAGACCGCCTCATGGTCGCCTACCACGAGATTTATCCCGAATACGGCTTTGCCGGTCACAAAGGCTACGGCGCGGCCACACACCTCGCCGCCCTGCGGGAACACGGCCCCTGCCCGATCCACCGCCGCTCCTTCGCGCCGGTCGCGGCAAGCGTGCGAGATTAGGACCCCCTAGCCCCCAATAATGGGGGAACCGGATTAGGATTGGAATAGGAACCTCACCCCCGCCCTCTCCTTCAGAAAGGAAAGGGAGCCAGGGTGGACCTTCCTAATTTGTCCGGTTCCCCCATTATTGGGGGCTAGGGGGTCTTAACCCTCTGAGGTACAAACCCATGCCCCTCTATGAAGCGTCCAAAAACCGCCTCTGGCCGAACGTCTGGAAAGGCATCGGCCTCCTGCTAATCGTGTTGGTCTTATTCTCTGTCATTCTCGGCAAACACTGGCAGTCGAAGGGAGACCGCCTGCGTCTACTTGGGCCGAGCGAATGGAGCTTTGGCACAGGCACAATGGACTGTCTGCATGGCGGCGGCCCTTTCTATTGCTACGGCATTATCGAACGCACTCCGCGAAGCACACTGAATGCTTGTGGAGGGTAACTCCATGAACAACAAAGAAGCCGGTGCGGCGGGCGAGGCGGAAACGGTAGCCTACTTGGAAGCCAATGGCTACCGGGTCGTGGATGTCAATGTCCGGCCCGAAGGCGGGCGGGCGCGGGGTGAGATTGACGTGATCGCGTGGGACGGCACGTTTCTGGTGTTCTGCGAGGTCAAGACCCGCCGGACAGCCCACGGAGCGCAGGGAACGCCTGCCGAAGCCATTGATGCACGCAAGCAGGAACAGCTTACGCGGCTGGCGTTTGCCTATCTCGCCAAGCACAATCTCGACGACGTCGACTGCCGCTTTGATGTGGTGGAAGTTGTTCACGCCCCGCCCCGTCCGCCTCGGTTTCGGCTCCTGCGGGATGCGTTTGCAGCTACAGAGCAGTGAACCGGCACTGGAAGTGCCGGTCTATTAGTAAGCGGAAAAAGTGTCTCCGACACTGAAGACAGCCTAGCGTAACGTGTTATAATCCTGAGTCGCGTAGCGATACGCAGTAATGCCGTCTTCGGCATACTTTCTCGGTTTACTAATAGACCGGCACTTCCAGTGCCGGTTTCCATGCTGCTGATTGACGCCGCCTGCCCGTGTGTGCTAGAATGGCGGCATGGCGCACTCCTCGGCATCTTCTATTTCCTATCCTGACCAACTTCCCCTCACGCCTGTCTCTCACCCTGTTTCTGCCACCGTGCGGCTTCCCGGCTCTAAAAGTATCACCAACCGAGCGCTGTTATTAGCCGCCCTCGCGAACGGCCAGAGTCGCCTCGTCGCCCCCCTGCATTCCGAAGATACGTTTTACATGGCGCAGGCACTCCGAATGCTCGGCGTCTCGGTAGACGAACAGCCAAACGGCGATTTTCTGGTCATCGGCACGGGCGGGGAACTTTCGGCCCCAACGCAGACGCTCTTTATCGGCAACTCGGGAACCACCGTGCGCTTTCTCACCGCCGCCGCCTGCCTGGCCCCCACCGGGGCAGACGTGGTTTTGGACGGCGTCGCCCGGATGCGGGAGCGGCCTATTCGGGATTTGGTCGGGGCGCTGCTGACGCTGGGCGTCGAGGCCGAATGCCTGAACGGCGGCGGCTGTCCCCCAGTACGGGTGCGCGGCGGCGGCCTGCCCGGCGGCGCGTGCCGCCTGCGCGGGGATGTCAGCTCGCAGTTCTTGACGGCGCTGCTGCAAGTGGCTCCGTATGCCAGGCACACGGTTCAAATCGAGATTGTTGGCGAGTTGATTTCGAAGCCCTATGTCGACATCACGCAGTCGGTCATGGCGTCGTTTGGTGTGGAGATGGTGAACGACAGCTATAAGCGGCTGTCCGTGCGGGCAGGGCAGCGGTACGCGGCGCGGGAGTTCGCCGTGGAAGCCGACGCCTCGAATGCCTCCTATTTCCTCGCCGCCGCCGCCGTCACAGGCGGCACGGTGACGCTGGAGAACCTGGGTACGGACTCGATACAGGGCGATGTGAACTTTGTAGACGTGCTGGAGCGCATGGGCTGCACCGTCACACGCGGGCCACAGATTACGCTGACTGGCCCGGCCAAACTGAATGCGATTGAGGCCGATATGGAGGCCATTCCCGATACAGCACAAACGCTGGCCGTGGTTTGCGCGTTCGCCGACGGCCCCTCGCATCTCACCCATCTTGCCAGCCTGCGTGTCAAAGAAACCGACCGCGTCGCCGCGATTGCCAAAGAGCTGCCCAAACTCGGCGTCCGCGTGGACGAAGGCCGCGATGACTGGGCGATTTACCCGGCTATCAACGGAGCCTACACGGGCGCGGCGATAGACACCTACGACGACCACCGAATGGCGATGGCTTTTGCCGTAGCGGGACTAAAGATACCTGGCGTCGTGATTAACAACCCCGGCTGCGTCGCCAAGACGTTCCCGGACTTCTGGATACGATGGGAGACAGCCTTTGGCAAGTGATGGCGAAGAGTTTTCTCCACTGGGCGTCGCCGGGGCCTTAGCCTCGGCCTATGCCCGCGACACACGCGGCTTCCTGCCCCTGCTGGCGATAGTGCTGGAAGGGGCACTGCCGGAAGAGACGGAAATCACCCGTAAAGGCGGCCTGTTCGTCCGGCAGAAGCCGATCCAAAAAGTCGCGGTCACACTCGGCGACACCACCTATGCGATGGAGGACACCGGGCGCGGCCCCCTGTCCGCGCAGCGCATTAAAGTCGTGCGCGGTATTGTCTTGAAAACGGAAACCGTGCCCGTCGACGAATGGCTGACCGAACTGAGCGCACACGTCTCCGCCCGCGCCGGGCAGAATGAGCGGGCGTTTTTCGCCCTGCAAAAGTTGCTGGAAGGCTAAAAGATTTCGAGGGGTTTTCAACGGCGTTGTTGCACAACTGTCCCTGCCCCAAGAAACCATGCGTTGAAACCATGCGTTGAAACGCACGGCTAGACGGCGCGGACGCCAGAAATCCCACGCTTCGCGGGGATAAGAGTAGAGAGCATAGGAGCAGAGAACATAGGAGCAGAGGATTGAGTGCCGCGCAGCGGTACTTTCTGGCCGCAGGCCGGTGAGCCGTGCCATTTATGGCATGGTTTCAACGCATGGTTTCAACATGGTTTTATGGCAGGGTTCGGGATTTATGCAACAACGCCGTTGAAAACCCCTCGCTCGGAGAGGCACCCTCCGGGTGAAAGAGTTGGCCCCTGTCAAATGTGCGCTTACTTCTTTCGTCCGAAGGACGCCTTACCTAGCGAGGAGTTTTCAACTCCTCGGAAACTCGCTCTTGGCCTCAAAAGGAAAACATTATGCCCCTGTTCGGCAGCCGCAGCAAGACGCAAAATACCAATGCCGCGCAGGATTTGGAGCGGCTGGCACGCGGCCTGCTGCCCCTCGGCGCGGAGCAGCGGCTGCGGCATGATGCACAGACGCCCGGCTTCACGGCGACGCTGGGGGCACGGGAGTTTGCCCTGCTGGCCGGGGACGACGTTCTGCCGGTCGGCATTGTCACCGGAAGCTGCGTGTTCCATGTCGGCACGGTCTGGCCGCCGCTGGGGGAAAGCGCGGAGCTGACCGCACTAACCACGGCGCATTTGCAGGTACGGCGGCGGGCGCTGAACCGCGTGCAGCAGGAGGCCGCGCTGCTCGGGGCGCATGGCGTGATTGACGTCAAATTGCAGTTCAGCACGCGCCCGGTCAGCGGCGAGGGCGGCGGGGAGCTTTTGGAGTATTCAGCCACAGGAACCGCCGTGCGGATGACGCAGGGCAAACCGCCCCCGCGCCCGTTTTTGTGCAATTTGACCGCCTCGGAGTTCTGGACCCTGCGCCGGGCGGGCTACCGTCCCTGTGGAATAGCATTGGGCGCGTGCGTCTGGTATCATGTCGCCACCCCTGCACTGCGGCAGCTTCGGGCATCGCGGATGGGGCGCGGACCGGTAGAGAACATGGAGTTTGTAGAGTATTCGGCGGCGGTGCAGGAGACGCGCCAGCTTGCGAATGACCGGCTGCGGCAGGACGCCACGCAGGGTTTGGGCGAAGGCGTCGTGGGGCTATATCTGGACACCAGGCTGTCGGCAGCTTCTGCGGATACCGACAGCAGCTATGGCCGGTACAATCTGATTGTCCGGGTTCTGACCCTCGGCACGGCGATAGTCGCACACCGCGACCGCTGGCCGATTTTAGACTATGCAGTTCCTCTCAGCGGATAAGGAGTACACGATGGCTTTATTTGGCAAACGAGACCCGGTGCAGGAGGAAGCGGCCCGCGCAGATCAGGAAGACCAGCAGCGACTCGCGTTGGGCGGACTGCCGCGTGGCGCGGAAACGCGCCTGCGGGAGCTATGCGGCAAGCCGTTTTTCACCAGCAGCCTCAGCGTCAATGAGTTTGCCCTCGCCGCCACCGAGGGCGTCCGCCCGCTGGGTCAGGTGATGGGCAGCACTATTTTCCATGTCGGATGGCAGTACACGCCGATTTATCAGAGCACGGAGCTGACTACTCTTAGCCATGCCCAGTATCAGGCCCGGCATCTGGCCCTTTCCCGCTTGCAGCAGGAAGCGCGGCTCCTCGGCGCACACGGCGTCATCGGCGTCCGGCTTATCCGCAAGGCCCATGAATGGGGCGAAAATCTGTTGGAGTTCACCGCGCAGGGAACCGCTGTGGCGCTGACTGACCAACCCGTTCCCGAACACCCCTTTGTCTGCGCCCTGTCCGGGCAGGACTTTTACGCCCTGCGGCGCGGCGGCTTTTTCCCGGTTGGCTTCGCGTTCGGCACCTGCACCTATTATCACGTTGCCTCGTATCTAACCCAATGGGCCAATCAGGGCGGCTTTTTTGGCGGCGGCGCGATGCAGAACATGGAGATGACCGACTACACGCAGGCAGCTTATATCGCCCGCCATGCCGCGACCAGCCGCCTCGCCGATGAAGCCGCACAGGTGCGGGCGGAAGGCGTTGTCGGCATGACTATTCAGGACACCATTCGTCTCTATGAAGTAAAGGTCAACGACCAGGAACGGCGCGATTTGATTGTGGATTTCACGGCTTACGGGACCGCCATTGTGTCTACCGGCAGCAATGTCACCGCCATCGAATACGCCCTGCCGGTGAGTTGAAAGAAAATCCTGTGTTTGTCAGCCGCCTGAGCGTCAGTGAGTTTGTCCTGCACCCCGAGCTAATAGTTCTGGGCACAGTCAGCGGCAGCATTGCGTATCATGCCGGGGAAGACGAAGAGCCGCCGGAGGTCAGCCGGGAGCTGAAAGGGCTGACGCGCCGGCGCAGGGATTTAATCCGTGACGCTTACGCCCGCATGGAAGCGCAGACGGTGCGGATGAATGCGTCCGGGGTGATCGGCCTGCATGAAGTCCGACGCGAGATTGCTCCCGAAGTGTGGGAGCTTTCAGTGCAGGGAACAGCGGTGCAGACCGGCGCGGCACGGGCGAAAGGCGGCCGGCCGTTTCTGACGACATTCACCGGGCAGGATTACTTTGCTCTGACCGCCGCCGGGTATCGCCCGGTCGGCATCGCGCTGGGTGTCTGCGTCTATTACCAGAAGTTTCATCAGCGCGTGCAGCAGAAAATCATCGGCACCGGGCAAAACGTGGAGCGCAGCGACTTCACACGCGGGCTATATACCGCCCGGCACAACGCGATGACCGCTTTGGAAGCCGAGGCCACCGCACTGAATGCCGCCGGAGTGCTGGGCATCACCGTCACCACCGAGCGCACTTTGCGCCGTGAAGGCCGCGTCAGCCAGGGTATGATCGTTGAGTTTACCGCCCTCGGAACTGCGGTGGTTCCTATCGCCGAAGAAACACCGTCCGTCACACATTCGCTATTTCTGTCTCAGTAAAGGAGAAATGATCATGCCCAATCCGTACACCCCAGGCTCCCAGGATGGCCTTCCCGCTCATGCCCGAGGACGCCTCGCCGCCATGCGCCCCGGCGCGAACCAGAAGGGGCTGTTTACCAGCGACCTTTCGGTCAACGAGTTTCTGCTTGTTAAAGAAGCCGGGTTTGACCCGCTGGGGTTAGTGGTCGGCTCGTCGATTTATCATATTGGCTGGCAGAAGCCCGCCATGAACCAGAGCATGGAGCTGGAAACGCTGTCGCAGGCCATGTACCATGCCCGCGAGCTGGCGATGACCCGGATGGAAGAGGAAGCGGACAGCATCGGCGCGGACGGCATCGTCGGCGTCCGGCTCGAAGTCGGGCGGCAGGAATGGGGCGAGAATCTGGCGGAGTTTATCGCTATCGGCACGGCTATCAAGTCTCGCAATGGCGAAAGCCACCGCGCCCCCAATGGTCGTCCTTTCACAAGCGATTTGAGCGGGCAGGACTTCTGGACACTCACCAAGGCGGGCTACCGGCCCGTGTCGTTCGTCATGGGCAACTGCGTCTATCATGTCGGCTATCAGGGCGTCAAAGCCTGGTTCTCGCAGATCGGGCAGAACGTTGAAATGCCGACTTACACGCAGGCCATTTACGATGCCCGCGAGCTGTCTCTGGCCCGGATGCAGGCGGAAGCCGAGCAGATTGGCGCAGACGGCATTGTGGGCGCGACGCTCAAGGAAAGCTCGCACGGCTGGGGCAGCCATGTGATTGAGTATTTCGCCGTCGGCACGAGCATTATTGCCACCCGGCCCGACCACACGATCCCCACCCCGTCTCTGGTCCTGCCGCTGAACGGATGACGCAAAAAAGGGAGGCCTTATGGCCTCCCTTATCTTTACTGACTGCACTTACTGCGCGATTAGCCCTGCGGCTTGGGTGCGGTCTTGCCAGTTACTGGCTTCTGGACCGTCGCGCCGGTCAGGTAGGTAGTCGTCCGTGCGGCAGGGTTTCCGCCGGTGTATTCTTCCTGCATGGGCGCACCGAGTTTGACGACTACAGCTTGCGGGGCTGTTACCTTCACAGATGCCGCTTTGGGGGCGGCCTGTGCGGAGGCTCCCAGCGTGGATAGTGTCAGGGCGGTCATCAGGTATCCGAGGGTCTTTACTTGCATGGTTGTTCCTTCGTAGTTCTCGCAGTTCGGTAGCCCGGCGGCCTTGCCCCGCTTCTTACACTAAAGAAATGGGAGACAGGTCCGTGGCTTTGCGTCCCGCCCTTTCGGACGGTTTGCCCTGTTCGCTTGCGAAGGATAACGGCTTAATGGCCGTCTACCCGTAATTATGCCGCTTGCGTGAAACTTCGTTAGTCCATAATTACCAGTTTTTGCGAAATTCAACCACAAATTAAACAAAGCAGGAAGGAATTGAAAGGCCGCTTAGAGAATAACAGGCCAGAATAAGAAGCACGACAGGATGTTGCCCGTCGTTTAGGAGGAACAAGAGATGCTTGCTCAGGTTGATTCCAGTGCCATTCTCGGCATTGATGCGTACATCGTGCGCGTGGAAGTGGATATTTCATCGGCCCTGCCGATGTTTACGATTGTTGGCCTGCCCGACGCCGCCGTGCAGGAGTCGCGGGAGCGGGTGCGGAGCGCGATCAAAAACACGGGGCTGGAGTTTCCCCTGCGCCGGATTACGATTAATCTGGCCCCCGCCGACATTAAAAAGCAAGGCCCCGCGTTTGATCTGCCCATTGCTATCGGTATCCTGGCCGCGACCGGGCAGGTCTGCACCGACCGAATCAGTGAGGGAATGTTTGTTGGCGAGCTGGCTTTGGACGGCAGCGTCAGCTCAGTCTCGGGCGTACTGCCGATGGCGATTAAAGCACGCGCCGATCAGCGGCCCTTTCTAGTGGTCCCCGCCGCCAATGCCCGTGAGGCGGCGATTGTCGGCGAAGTGCAGGTCTATGGCGTCAAATCGCTGGCCGAAGCCGTCATGCTGCTGAACGACCCCGAGTCGCTGACGCCGCTGACCGCTGACCCGCTGGCACTGCTGGCCGGAGCGAGCAGCAGCGACACCGACTTCTGCGAGGTCAAAGGGCAGGAACACGTCAAGCGTGCCCTGGAAGTCGCCGCCGCCGGAGGCCATAACATACTTTTGGTTGGACCGCCCGGCTCGGGAAAGACCATGCTGGCCCGGCGCATTCCGTCCATCCTGCCGCCGCTC
Organism: Capsulimonadaceae bacterium; assembly: GCA_965277455.1. Classification (GTDB taxonomy): domain Bacteria; phylum Armatimonadota; class Armatimonadia; order Armatimonadales; family Capsulimonadaceae; genus JANXMY01. The sequence continues at coordinate 1,054,341 of OZ255823.1, forward strand.
TCGCTGGAAGAATCGCTTGACGTCACGAAAATCTACTCCGTCGGCGGCCTGCTCGGCACGCAGACGTCTTTGGTCTCGCAGCGTCCTTTCCGGTCGCCGCATCATTCCATTTCCAATGCCGCGCTGGCAGGCGGCGGCAGCGTGCCGCGCCCCGGCGAAGTCTCGCTGTCGCATCACGGCATCCTTTTTTTAGACGAGCTTCCCGAGTTCAAGCGCGACGTGCTGGAAGTTTTGCGTCAGCCCCTCGAAGACGGCCATGTGACGATTGCACGGGTGGCAGGCACCATGACCTACCCGGCACAGCTCATGCTGGTTGCCGCGATGAACCCCTGCCCCTGCGGTTATTTTGGCGACACCGTCAAGACCTGCGCCTGCTCGGCCTCGACCATCGCCAAATACTTGCAGCGCATCAGCGGGCCGCTTCTGGACCGCATCGACATTCATATTGAAGTGCCGCGTCTGCGTCAGGACGAAATGATCCACGGCGGTCAGCCTGGCGAGCCGTCCGCCAGCATCCGCCGCCGCGTTATGGAAGCACGGCAGCGGCAGGCCGAGCGGTTCACCGGAACCCCTCTGCATTCCAACTCGCACATGGGAGCGCGGCAAATCAAAGAACATTGCCGCGTCGGTGACGACGTCAAAGACCTGCTCCGCGCCGCCATCACGCAGCTTGGCCTGTCCGCCCGCGCCTACGACCGCATTTTGAAACTCGCCCGCACCATCGCCGATTTAGACGCCGCACCCGACATTCAGCTTGCCCACGTCGCCGAGGCCATTCAATACCGGGCACTGGACCGCAAGCTCTGGGGATAAGAGACGCAGATGAAGGGAACAAAGGGGGCGGGACGGGGGTACAATAGGGATATGCCGCGCAGCGTTTGAGCAGCGGCGTGGTCTTTTCTGGAAAGCAAACTCTGATGCGCTATAACACCCCGAATACGCCGATAGATCAACTGCGGGACTTTGTGCGGCGCGGCGGCGCTCCCGTGACAATGACGATTCTTGTCGTCAATATCGTGACTTTTCTGGCGGCGTTTTTTTCGCCGTCTCTGTTTGTCCCGTTTTTGGTGAACGAAGTCGCGTTCAGTGTCGCCAATGTCTTTCATGCGCCCTGGACACTGGTCACATATCCGCTGGTGTCGATCCCGCCTTTCTCCTTCTGGCTTATCCTGAACTGGCTGTTTTTGTGGCTCACGGGCAGCAGCCTGGAGCGGGGCTGGGGCAGCACGCGGTATGGGGTCTTTTTTCTGGGACTGACTGCATTTTCGGCGCTGTCTTTGCTTCTTGGCAGTCTTCTGCTGCATATGGGCACACCGCCGCTGTCAGATGTGTTCCTGCCGCTAACCGGGCTGATTGTGGCGTTTTGTATGCTGAACCCGGAGCAGTCGGTCACGGTCTACTTTTTCCCCGTCAAGGCCAAATATCTGGCGGTCGGTGTGACAATCTGGACCTACCTGAACTATGGCAGTCTGCTCGGGCCAAAACTGGGACTATTTGCCCTCGGCGGCATTCTGGCGGCGTACCTGTATGTGCGGTTTGCGCGGCCCTGGGACCGCATTGGCTATTACAGTGCCCCCCGGCAGACGTTTCGTGGCCCGGACTTAGGCGAGCCGCGCTCGGGCACGGCGAAGTCCCGGCCCACATTTCGCACGACGCTGGACGGCTCGCCGCAGAAGCGAGGCGCGTTTGATGTCCGTGGGCGCATTCGGGACTGGCAGGACCGGAGGCGGCTGGAAAAACTGTGGAAGAACTCCGGGCTGTCAGGCTCGGAGCCGGAGTGGCGCGATGACGAAAAGCGCCGTCGATAAGAACGATGCCGATAAGAGCGAATATATCTGTTCGCGGAAGAACGGAGCGAGAATGAGTGTCTTGAAAAGTTATACGGCAATGGCCCTGCTGATGCTGACGACTGGGGCGGCTTACGCGCAGACGCCCCCGGCGGTCCCCCCCGCCCCGGCTGCGGCCCCGGTGGGCGACTACCGGGCTGATCCCGGACATACAGGTGCTTCCAAAGAGTCGCTGACCGCGCCGCTGACGCTGCTCTGGCGGCACACGGCAAGCGCCGCCAAGAACAATCCGGCCTCGGCGGTCTACGGCAAGGGAATGGTCTACTTCGTCTCCGGCGGTGTCGCTTATGCCCTGGATGCAGCGGACGGCACGACGCGCTGGCAATACCCCGCCGATGGCAAGCCGCAGTCAAACTTTGGAGCGACCCCCACCCTCGACGGCACGGCACTGTATCTGGCCGATGACACCGGACAGGTAACCCGTCTGGATGCGGCCACGGGCAAAGCCGTCTGGGTCGCCAAGCTCGAAGGGGCCATTCGCTCGTCGCCGGCGGTCAGCGGCGGCACGGTGTATCTGGGCAGCGGCGCGAGCCACTGTTACGCCCTGAGCGCGGACACCGGCAAAACGATCTGGGATCAGCAGACCGCAGGCGCGGTCACGACGGCCCCGATTGTGATTGGCGGCATTGTAGCCTTTGCCGCCGCCGACGGCAATGTGTACGGTCTGGGCGCACGCGATGGCCGCAAAGTTTGGTCGCAGTCGTTTGACCCCGATCCGAGCACGCAGGCAATGGCGTATGACGGGCAGTACCTTTATGTGACTTCAGGAGCCGTGCTGGCCCGCCTGGACCCCGGAAGCGGTGCTCGCCGCCCGACTGTGACCCTGCCGACACTGCTGGCCGCGCCGCCGACTGTCAGCGCCGCCGGGCTGTATGCGATCACGCAGTCCAATGTGCTTTACGCTCTCGCGCCGACAGGCGGGGTTCGCTGGAAGGCGACTCTGGACTCGCAGACCTCCGCGCCGCCGCTGCTGGCGGGAAGCGTGATTTTAGTCCCCACACAGGGCGGCGTCGTTTCAGGCTATGATGCTGGTTCGGGCAAGCTGGTCTGGCAGTACGCCGTGCAGGCAAGCGCCACCGACAGCCAGCCCAAAGCGCAGACGGTGCAGGTCAGCGCCGCGCCCATGCTGGCCGACGGCACGCTGTATGTAGTCAGTGATGACGGCACTCTCAGCGCCTTCCGCACCAACACCCCGGACAACATCGGGCCGCAGTTCCCCCAGCTTGTCCCGGCGGAAGGACAGACGGTCCCAAGCGAGGGCCTGACTTATGGGGCACTGCTCGTGGATGAAGGCTCCGGCATCAACCCGGCGACACTGAGCCTGAGCGTGGACGGCCAGCCGGACACAAAAGCGGTCTATGCAGCCGGTCCCGGATCTCTCTCAGACACCCCGGCAACCCCGCTGAAAGAAGGAGATCACAAAATCTCCGTCACCGCGACCGACTGGCGCGGCAACAAATCCACGCAGACGTGGAGCTTCCGCGTGCAGGACAACAACGGCGGCTTTGATCGTGGGGGACGCGGCGGTCGAGGGGGAGGGGGATTCAATCCCTTCAGCCCGGATTATCCCGGACGCGGGGGACGCGATCCGAACGCCCCGCCGCCCCCGCCGCCAATTACACCGTTCTAACGATTTCACATCAGCAACTTAACCCACGGAAAGAGACGACTATGGCTACGGAAGGCCCCTGCCCCCATCACACGCTTAACTACACCTCAACAGACCACACCGAACTCTGGCTGCGCCTGAACTCGCTGGAGCTTGCCCCGCACCGCCTGCACGCCATGCTGGAAGCCTACGGCGGCGATCTGGAAGCTCTCTTCGCCGACACGCTGACCGGCTGGCGCGAGCGTCTGCCTCTGCTGAACGACAAGCGCCGGGAGAAGCTGGCCGAGGCAAAATCGCGGGACATCAGCAAAGACTTGAGCGATCTTGCGAAAAGTGGGGCCGCTCTTGTCTCCGTGGCCGATGACCACTATCCCGCTAATCTTCGCACCCTGCCCGACGCGCCGCCGATCCTTCTGGTGCGCGGCACGCTCGTCCCCGAAGACAAGTTCAGCGTAGCGATTGTCGGCTCCCGGCGGGCGACCAACTACGGCCTGACCCTGGCGCGGCAGTTCGGGCGCGAGCTGACGGCGCGGGGGTTCAGCGTCGTTTCCGGCGGGGCGCTCGGGGTAGACACAGCAGCCCATCGCGGGGCGCTGGAAGGCCGGGGGCGCACGGTGGCCTATCTTGGCTGCGGTGTGGACATCTGCTATCCACCCGCCAATCGGGACCTGTTTCGGGAGATTACCGAGGGGCGCGGGGCGGTCGTCTCCGAGTTTCCGATGGGGACGAAGCCGGAACCCTGGCGCTTTCCCGCCCGCAACCGGCTGATTTCCGGGGCGACTCTTGGTACACTCGTCATAGAAAGCCCCGCCGACAGCGGCTCGATGATTACGGCTCGCATTGCCGGGGAGCAAAACCGCGAAGTGTTCGCCATCCCCGGCCCCGTTGGCATGGGCCACAACACCGGCTGCCACAAGCTCATTCAGGAAGGCGCAAAACTGGTAGAAACCGTCGACGACATTCTATCTGAGCTGGGTGTGCTCACGCTGGGTGCGCCGGAAGAGCGTCCTGCTGTCTCGGCTCCCACCCCGCCGCTGCCGCCCGAGCAGCGGCGCGTGCTGGACCTGCTGACGCTTCAGCCCCGGCAGCTTGAGGGAATGATTGGCGAAAGCGGCCTCGCCGCCCCGCAGGTGATGGGCATTTTGACGCTTTTGGAAATGCGTGGTCTCGCCAAGCGCCTCCCCGGCAATACATTTGTGCGGGTGCTGTGACGAAAAAAGCCCCCACCAGAGGGCGGGGGCTTTTTGATGAAACTTAGTCTTGAACAGGCCGCTTGCGGCGCAGCAGGACCACGCCGGTCGCTGTGAGTAACAGGCCGAGCGAAACGACTGTGGAGGTCTCGGGGACGGCCGGAACATCTGGAAGATTGGGGATGCCACCGCCGCCATTGCTGCCGTGCCCGCTGCCGATGATCCCGGCAAGGACCGGGATACCGGCGAGGTAGCCGAGCGGGAAGCCGCCGCCGCCCCGAAGTGGGAGGCTCTGGATAATATCCGCAACCTGCACAACGGGCGGTACGCTCAGTCCATCAGTGGCGAACGCAAACTGCGGGGCAGCATCGGCGACCAGCACCGGCGCGGCGGATGTCGGGGTTGCCAGCGTCGAGGGCACGGCGGCCAGCCTGGGCTTTGTGTACTGCGTCTGACTGTCAGCGATTTTGGTGGTGGCGGGCAATGCGCTAACCATCGGATTACCGCAGGCCAGCTTCAGAATAGGCTGACCGGTCGCACGAGACGCGAAGATGGGAGTTCCCGCCGGGAGCCGCTCCTGCACCCAGTACTCGGAGCCGTCAGGGCGAACGCAGGCGACTCGGTAAGAATTGGCAGACTTCAGGCGGGTGAGCACGAGGTTCTGGCTCACATAGGTTTTCATCTGCTCGGGAGTCACATGGAAGTGGTGCGCCAGACGAACGCGCACGGCGGGGTCCAGACTGACTTCCTGTGACAGCTCGTTGACCGTGGCCGCGTGATAGTTAATAAACGAGTTCGGCGGCACAACAGCATGGGGAAGCGCCATCACCGGAGCGACCAGAGATGAAGCAGCGGCGGTCAGGCCCAGCAGAGAAAACGTGGCAAAGATTCGTGGCATAAGGTTTCTCACATCCCGTGTTGGTAATCAAAGTCAATAACAATCACAATCATACCACAAGTTGCAGTATTTATTTGTGTCTTAGCATTCAGACTTGATAAAATTTAATATGTTCCCGCAATTTTGTTTCCTGATATATATCACTGCAAGTTTTATGCCAAAGTACCAGCTCTTCACCGACACATAACGGCGGTAACAAAAACCTTGCATTGAGTGTTATAATAGAGACTAGCACCGGCCACTCTGCGCCGGCAAACTGCGGGAAGTAGTAATTTATGGCAAAAAAGCTGATCATCGTTGAGTCGCCCGCCAAGACAAAAACTCTGAAAGGGTTTCTGGGCAGCGACTATCAAGTGGAAGCAAGCATGGGGCACGTCCGCGACTTGCCCGAAAAGAAACTGTCGATTGATATTGAAAACGACTTTGCGCCCACCTATGTCATCATCCCGGAGCGCAAGGATGTGGTCGCCAAGCTGATGACGGCGGCGAAAAACGCCAGCGAAGTGTTCCTCGCCTCTGACCCCGACCGCGAAGGCGAAGCGATCTCGTGGCACTTGCAGGAGGCGCTGGGCCTCAAAAACGCCCGGCGCATCCAGTTCAACGAAATCACCAAACCCGCCGTGCAGGCCGCGCTCTTGAACTCACGCGAGATTGATATGGACCGTGTCAATGCCCAGCAGGCACGCCGCGAGCTGGACCGGATTGTCGGCTACAAGATCAGCCCGATCCTCGCCAAGAAAGTCCGGCCCCGGCTCTCGGCAGGCCGCGTGCAGTCCGTCGCCGTCCGGCTGATTGCCGACCGCGAGCGCGAGATTTTAGCGTTCAAGCCGGTGGAGTATTGGTCTATCACCGCCAATCTCACGCCCGACACGGCCAAGCATAAGTTTGACGCCGCGCTGATGCTGGGTTTAGATGGCAAAAAGCTGACTATTTCCAACCAGGGCACCGCCGACGGCATTCTCAAAGATTTGGACGGCGCGGAATACAAAGTCCGCACCGTCAAGCGCAGCGAAAAGCGCCGCAATGCCGCTCCGCCCTTTATCACCAGCACCTTGCAGCAGGAAGCCTCCCGCAAGCTCGGCTTCAATGCCAAGCGCACCATGCAGGTCGCCCAGAAGCTTTACGAAGGCGTAGACGTCCCCGGCGAAGGCCATGTCGGCCTGATTACCTATATGCGGACCGACTCGACGCGCATCGCCGACGAGGCGCAGGCCGCCGCCCGGCAGCTTATTGTGGAGACCTACGGCCCGAAATATGCGCCCGGCACAGCGAAGCAGTTCAAGAAAGCGGGCGCGGCGCAGGACGCGCATGAGGCCATTCGCCCCACCGACGTGCGCCGCCTGCCGGAGCGTGTTTTGCAGCTTCTCAGCAGTGAGCAGGCCCGGCTGTACAAGCTCATCTGGCAGCGGTTTGTCGCGTCGCAGATGTCCCCGGCGGTCTTCGACGTAGTTACGGTAGACATCGGGGCAGCGGGCTACACGTTCCGTGCCACCGGGTCCACAGTGAAGTTTGACGGCTTCCTGCGTGTTTACTCCGAGGGTAAAGACGATGCCAAAGTCGAGGACGAAGAAAAGCAGCCTCTGCCGCCTCTCACCGACGGGCAGCTTCTGAAGCTTTTGGCACTGACTCCCAAGCAGCACTTCACCGAGCCGCCGCCGCGCTTCACCGAGGCGACATTGGTGAAAGCTCTGGAAGAAAAAGGTATCGGGCGGCCCAGCACCTATGCGTCCATTATTGCTACTATCCAAGATAGGCAGTATGTGGAGCTGGCGGAGAAGAAGTTCAAGCCCACCGAGCTTGGCCTGACGGTCAACGATCTGCTGGTCAAGCACTTCCCCGGCATTTTAGATGTCACGTTCACCGCCGGTATGGAAGCGCAGCTTGACGCCGTCGCCGAAGGCAAAGAGGACTGGGTGCAGATGATGCGCCGCTGGTACGACCCGTTTGCCATCGACGTCAAAAAAGCGGGCACGGACATGGAGACTGTCAAAAAGCCGCCACGCGAGGCTGGAATAGAGTGCCCCACCTGCGGCAAGCCGATGGTCATCCGCGAAAGCCGCTACGGCGAGTTTGTGTCGTGCTCGGATTATCCCAAATGCAAAACGATTGTGCGCCCGGAGCCGACCGAATCCCAGGGCGATTGCCCCAAATGCGGCAAGCCGATGCTGGAGCGGGCGGGCCGGTTCGGCAAGTTTATCGCCTGCACCGACTACCCGGAGTGCAAAACGACCAAGCAGCCCGCCGCGCAGCGCGTCGATGTCCCCTGCCCCAAATGCGGCGGCGAGATCGTGCAGAAGCGCAGCAAAAAAGGCGCGGTCTTCTTCGGCTGTAACAACTACCCCAAGTGCGACTTCGTCGCCTGGGGCAAGCCCGTGGGCCGCAACTGTCCCAAATGCGAATCGGTCTTAGTCGAAAACACCTTCCGGGGCGGGCGCGTTTCCGGTATCAAGTGCCACAACAGCGAGTGCGATTACAAAGAGGCCGCGCCGCCCAAAAAGCAGGACATTGACGGCAACGACTTGGGCGAGCGCACCGATGCCGACGCCCCGCCCGCCGAGCGCGAGCTGGCAGCAGTTTAGACAGGACTGAGAAAGAACAAAAACACGGTTATGTTAGCGTTGAACTTTTATTCGGAACTCTATGGCGATGCCCTCAAAAAAGGCCGTAAGTCGGCCACCATTCGCCTCGGGGACAAAAGCGACAAGTACCAGAACGGCCAAATTGTTTGGGTCACGGTCGGGCAGCGGTTCGCCCGCCGCAAAAAAATGTTTTGCGCCATTCTGGACGCCGTCGAAGTCAAGCCCTGCGGCGAGTTGTCCCCCCGCGATGTGCAGCGGGAGAACCCCGATCTTCGCACCAAAGAGGAAGTCATCGCGCTGCTAGGCCGCATCTATGGCCGCGAAGTCACTGACGACGACATCTGCACTGTGGTTTATTTTTCGCCCGTGGACGAGTATGACCTGTGATCGCGCACGCCGAGCAAAATCTTGAAGATTGGGTATTTGTCAAACAGCGTGGGGCGACTGCCCATAGCGGAGATGTTTACCGTTCCCTCGACGGCAGCCTCTACTTGCGGACGGGCAAAGAGACTGCGATTCGCCGTGAGGCGGAGTGCGTCACAATGGCAGGGCAGAGCGGTTTCCCGGTGCCAGAAGTGACAGAAATCGGACAGCTTCCGGGTGGCTTAGGCTATTTCGTGGAGAGGTCCGCTGGGGCCGAGAGCTTTGCAGACTCGTTTGGACGCGAATATGCCGTGACCGGCAGCATCAGTGGCGAGGCTTTTGATGTTTTCCTGAGAGTCAGCCTTAATTTCTTGACCGCTCAGATAAACCCGCTCTGCCGCCAAAACGGGCCGTCAGAGCTTCGAACAGGTATTCAACTCGCAAATGTCGGGCATCAAAACCCGGAGTTAGCCAATTTGTTTGAGCGGGCGGTGGCACTGGCCGAGCAGCGTCTTAGAAAGCTGCCACTCGTTTTGACGCATGGTGATTTATCCCTGCTCAATATGCTGCCGGGCGGCGTGATTGACTTCGAGGAGCGTTTTGTGGCCCCTGCCGGGCTGGATGCCGTCACCGCGATTGCATTTCATCATTTTTGGGACCACCCCATGCCTGACGGTGCCGGGACAATGCGTCTTTGGGATTTTAATCAGCAGCAGGTCGCCGCGTTTCTCGCTCAGGCCGACGCGATTTTCGCAAAGCAGGGCCTCCCAGCCCTGTCTATACACTATGACGATTTTTTCATGCTCAAAGCAATCTGGGCACTGAGTTACGAAAAACCCGATGACCTGCAAAGTCCGCAAGTGCAGCGCTGGCTCTGGCGAAAGCGCGTGGCGGTTTACTGTGCCGAATGCGTACTTGCGGACAAGCCTATCACGAGCGAGAATTTTCGGGCTGTCGGGCTGAAAGAAACAGAATGACAGAAGAAATTACAATTATCGGTGGCGGGCTGGCAGGCAGCGAAGCCGCGTGGCAGGCCGCGAATGCGGGCGCAAAAGTGCGCCTGTGGGAGATGCGCGGGGTCAAGCCGACCCCGGTTCATGTCGGCGACAAGCTGGCCGAGCTGGTCTGCTCCAACTCCCTGAAATCCAACCTGCTGACCAACGGCGCGGGCTTGCTGAAAGAAGAAATGCGGCGGCTCGACTCGCTGATTGTCGCTGCTGGAGATGCCGCCTGCGTCCCTGCCGGGGAGGCACTGGCCGTGGACCGGGATTTGTTCGCCGCCGCAATCACCCATAAACTTGAGTCGCACCCAAACGTCACGATTGAGCGCGGCGAGATTGAGAGCATCGACGAAAGCCGGGTGCATATTGTCGCCACCGGGCCGCTGACTTCAGATGCTTTGGCGTTGGATGTCGGGCGGCTCACGGGGCAATCGCAGCTCTTTTTCTATGATGCCGTCGCGCCGACCATTGATGCTTCCACGATCAATTTAGACATTGCGTTCAAAGCCTCCCGCTACGACAAGGGCGACCCGGCGTATCTGAACTGCCCGTTCTCCAAAGACGAGTATCAGGCGTTCCACGCCGCCCTGCTGTCCGCCGAGATGGCTCCGCTGGGCGACCATGAGGCCAAAGTCCCCTACTTCGAAGGCTGCCTGCCGATTGAAGTGCTGGCGGCACGCGGCCCCAAAACGCTGTCGTTCGGACCGATGAAGCCGGTGGGTTTAAACGACCCGCGCACCGGGCACCGTCCCTGGGCGTGTTTGCAGCTTCGGCAGGAAAACCGGGCGGCGACGCTCTATTCGATGGTCGGCTTCCAGACCCGCATGAAATGGGGCGAGCAGAAGCGAGTCTTCCGCATGATCCCTGGCCTGGAAGAAGCCGAGTTTGTGCGCTACGGCGTCATCCACCGCAACACCTATATTCAGTCCCCGCAGGTCTTAAACGACACGCTCCAAATGCGTCAGTACCCGAATGTCTTCTTCGCCGGGCAGATTACCGGCGTGGAAGGCTACGTCGAGTCCGCCGCGTCGGGCATTCTGGCGGGCCGCAACGCCGCCCGGCATCTGTTAGGGCAGCCGCTTATCACCTTGCCGGAGACGACCATGCTGGGGGCTTTGTCCGCCTATGTCGCCCATTACGATGGCAAAGACTTCCAGCCGATGAACGCCAACTGGGGCATCGTCCCTCCTCTGCCAGACCGTATCCGCGACAAGAAGGAAAAGAACACCCTGCTGGCCGAGCGCGGCCTGGCCGCACTGGATGCCATGCTGCCGACGCTGTGGGGCTGCCATGCTTGAAGCCGCCCGCGATGCCTTTCTGCACTCCCTGAACACCATTCAGGGAGCCTCCCCCCATACCGTCAAAGCCTACGCGGAAGACTTGGGACAGTTTATCGCGTGGGCTGAAACACGCGGCGTCACAGACATCCACGCTGTCAACCCGCCCCTGCTCCGCGTCTTCCTGACCCATTTGCAGGAACTGGGCCTCGCCCGATCTTCCCGTGCCCGCAAGACTGCCTGCTTGCGTTCGTTTTTTGCGTGGTCTACCCGCCGCTCCCTTCTTCCCCGCTCCCCCGCTGTCGGCCTGCGGACCGTCAAGCAGGAACACCGGCTGCCCAAGTTCCTGCGGCCCGATGAAATTAATGCCCTTCTCGCCGCGCCAAACCCGGACAAGCGCCTCGGCCTGCGGGACCGGGCACTGCTCGAGACGCTGTATGCCTCGGGAATGCGAGCGGGCGAGTTGGTCACGCTGTCACTCGGGGATGTGAACTACGACGAGGGGATAATCCGAGTCATCGGCAAAGGGGATAAAGAGCGGATGACCCTGCTGGGCCGTCAGGCCGTGTTTGCCTTGCGGCGGTATGTCCGTAAAGAGCGGCCCGTTTTGGTCGCCCTCGCCGAGAAAGACGACGGGGCGTTATTCGTCAACCGCTACGGAGCGCGGCTGTCCGACCGGGGTGTTCGCAAGCTGTTTGACCGGTACTGCGGTGCGGCGTCGGAGCATCTGAAGATCACCCCGCACGTCCTGCGCCATACGTTTGCCACGCATTTGCTGTCGAATGGCGCGGATTTACGGTTGATCCAAGAATTGCTGGGCCATGCCAGCGTCGCCACCACACAGCGGTACACGCACGTTACCACTGAGCGGCTTCAGGAGGTCTACGCGGGGGCGCACCCCCGCGCAAAGAAAGAGGGCGGGGCTTCCCCACCCTCTACCGATTAGAACTTCACCGTCGTGTCCTTCGGCTGCGCTTCCAGACGCGCCTTGACGTCCTTTGTCGCCTCCTCAAACTTCGGCTTGCCAAGCAGGGCAAACATATTCGTCTTGTATGCCTCCACACCGGGCTGATTGAATGGGTTAATGCCCATCAAGTAGCCCGACACGCCAATCGCCCGCTCGTAGAAGTAAATCAAAGCGCCCAGCGAATAGGCATCCAGTGTTTCCAGATGAATGGTCCCGTTTGGCACGCCGCCGTCGCGGTGCGCCAGCGAAGTGGCTGTGTAAGCCGCCTTGTTAACGTCGGCCACCGGGCGGCCCTGCAAGTAGTTCAGGCCATCCAGGTCATTGTCGGCGCTTGGCACCTTCAGGTCCGGTTCGCCGCCGTCGATAATCACGAATGTCTCAATGATGTTGCGACGCCCTTCCTGTATCCACTGCCCCATCGAGTGCAGGTCAGTCGTCAAATCCACCGACGCCGGGAACAGGCCGATATGCGACTTACCTTCGCTCTCGCCCGTGAGCTGCTTCCACCACTCAGCAATATAGTGCAGGCGCGGCTCAAATGACGCGAAAATCTCCGTGCTGTAGCCCTTGCGGTACAATAAATTGCGGGCGGCGGCATAGAAGTAGGCCGGGTTTTTGGTCACATCTGCGGTGTCTGTGGCCGCCGCCACGTCTTTCGCGCCAGACAGCAGGGCGTCAATATCAATCCCCGCCACAGCTATCGGCAGCAGGCCGACCGGGGACAGCACCGAGTAGCGCCCGCCCACGTCGTCGGCGATGTTCAGAGTGGCATAGCCTTCTTCTTCGGCGAACTTCCGCAGGGCACCCTTGTTGGCATCAGTCGTCGCCACAATGCGCTTTTTGGCCTCGTCCTTGCCCGCCGTCTGTTCCAGCAAATCGCGGAAGAGCCGAAAGGCCACGGCAGGCTCGGTGGTGGTGCCGGACTTGGAAATCGCATTAATCGAAAACTTCTTGCCATCCAATGCTTTCAGCGTCTTTTTCTGATCGTGTGCGGACAGCGAATTGCCCGAAAACAGCACTTCGGGGCCGTCGCCTTCGCTCAGGGCTTCAATCACCGCCCGTGCGCCCAAATAAGAGCCGCCGATACCAATAGAGACCAGCGCGTCCGAGTCGTCCCTGATTTGCTGCGCCAGCGTCTTGATTTTCGCCACTTCGCCTTCGCTGACAATTTTGCCGGGGTCTACCCAGCCTAAAAAGTCGTCGCCCAGTCCCCCGCCCTGCGTGACTTTGCGGTGTGCCAGGTCCACATCGGCCTGAAACGCCTGCACTTCCTCTAAATCCACATCGGGGGCTAAATAACCATAGTCGTAAGAAATCGGCAGCGCCATAATAGTTTCTCCTCTAGCCCCACTGTACCCATCTGCCCCCCTGCTTACGCCGTCCGCAGCAGCGAAAGCGCAAGGCTCCACATAATTACGCCAATCAGCGTGTCCAAAATACGCCACGTCACCGAGCGGCGAAACAGAGGGACCAGTAGCGCGGCCCCGTAAGCCAGCCCGAAAAACCACACCCCCGAGGCAGTGATAGCCCCCAGCGCAAACCACACGCGGGGCAGGAACGCATATTGTGCAGACAAACCGCCAATCAGCACCACCGTGTCCAGATAGACATGCGGGTTCAGCAGGCTCAGAGCCAGCGCCGCCGACAGCAGCCCTGCTCCTGTCACGGGCAATGCCTCTGCCAGCGTCTCGGGCCGCAGAGCACGGCGGAACGCATTGAAACCGTACCACAACAAAAACAGCGCCCCCAGCCAGAGAGCGCCCGATGTCAGCCACGGCAGCCGGGCGATGACACCGCCGAAGCCTGCCGCGCCGAGGGCAATCAGAATCGCATCGCAGCCCGCGCAGACAGCCGCGACCGTCAGCCGCCCTTCCCGCTTCAATCCCTGCCGCAGCACGAACGCATTCTGTGCGCCAATCGCCACAATCAGGCTTGCACCTAGCCCCAGCCCTCGCCCATACGCCGCCCACTCTGTCACCACTGAATGCTCCCCACGTTTCAAGCCCTGCCACTTCGGCAACAACATTCTCAGAGGATTATTATGAGCGACACCCCGTACACCGAAGACAACCGCCTGCCCCTGCTGACCCCGGATACACTAACCCCGGCCCAGAAGACCCTGCATCAGCAAATGATGGATGAGCAAATCCCGTGGGCCGAGAAAGCCGGGTTCAAAGCGTCAACACCCGACGGCAAGCTGCTTGGCCCATTCAACACCCTGCTTTACAGCCCCGAAGTAGGCCGCGCCTATTTAGACTACTTCTCCGCCGAGAAGAAGCACACCAGCCTTTCCCAGCGCGTCCATGAGATCGTCATCCTCACCGTCGGCGCGGCGTGGGGCGCGGCTTACGAGCTATACGCCCACACCGCCGTCGGCAAAAGCGTTGGCCTTTCCCAGCCCATCATTGACGCCATCATCGCCGGGCAGACCCCCGAGGGCCTCTCCGAGCCGGAAGCAGCCGCCTACGAGTTCACCCGCCAGCTTTCCGAAACGCGCCGCGTAGACGCAGCGACTTACACGCAGGCCCAAGCCGCCTTCGGCGACAAAGGTGTGGTAAACATCGTCATGCTGTCCGGCCTCTACCTGATGACTTGCGCCGTGCTGAACGCCTTCCAAGTGCCCGTGCCAGAATAGAATCTATAGAAGCCCTGAACCGCCCCCCCGCCCCCAATGATGGGGGAGCCAGAAGTAAGAAAAGAACCGGAGGGGCGCTGCTTGCTGCGCCCTCAACTCCTCTGCCGTGGACTACAGAGGCCGTGGGACTGGAAGTCCTCGGCTCTGAGGCGAAGACGCCAACTGTCCGCCTTCGCGGACAAGGATTTGAGACAAAGACCTTCTGCCTACCCTGCTCTTTCTCCACGCAGGTGGAGACTGGGCGTCTGCGCCTCAGAGCCGAGGACTTCCAGTCCCACGGCTCCTGCGAGCGTAGTATAACTCAGCACAAAAGGCCAGGGACGAATGCCCCCAGCCTTTCTTTTGTATTACAATCGCTCTAAGACGGCCCGCGTCCGCTCGGTCTGCTCTGTGCCGGTGTTTAGCGTCGTCCCCGGCTCAAAAAGCAGCACGGACACTTCGCTATCGGCGACCGGCATATGCTCAACACCGTGCGGCACAATCACAAACTCGCCTGGCTCTACCACAATCTCCCGCACAATGTCCCGGTCGCGCAGGCGCATCGTCAGCGTGCCGGACAGGACCAGAAACAACTCGTCTTCGGTCTCGTGGTGATGCCAGTCAAACGCGCCTTGCAGCTTGACGAGCTTGACCTGCATCGCGTTCACATCGCCGACGACACGCGGGTACCAGTAATCACCAATTTGTGCCAGCTTTTCGGCCAGGTTGACGGGGCGGATGTCTTCCGGGCTACTTGCCACGGAAGAACCGCTTGAACTTATACAAAGTCACGTCCCGGTTCATCTCGGCGATGGCTTTGGTCAGAGGGATTTCTTTGGGGCAGGCTTTGACGCAGTTCTGCGCGTTGCCGCAGCTTGTGACGCCGTCCGCACCGGCGATGGCTTCCAGGCGCTCTTCCTTGTTCATGCTTCCCGTGGGGTGGCTATTGAACAGGCGCACCTGACCAATAGCCGCCGGGCCGATGAAGTTGGAGTGCGTGTTGACCTGCGGGCAGGCTTCGAGGCACGAGCCGCAGGACATACACTTGGCGAACTCATACGCCTCCTGCCGGTCCCGCTCGGCGATGCGCGGGCCGGGGCCGAGGTCATAAGTGCCGTCAATGGGTATCCAGCCCCGGATTTTCTTGAGGTTCTCGAACATCCGCGAGCGGTCTACGGCGAGGTCTTTGACGACCGGGAACTTGGACATCGGCTCCAGGGTGATGGGCTGCGGCAGGTTGTCCACCAGCGTCGCGCAGGACTGCCCGACCTTACCGTTCATCAGCATGGTGCAGGAGCCGCAGACGTTTTCGAGGCAGTTCATTTCCCACACCGGGGCCGAGGTCTGCGTGCCATCGCGGGTGACGGGGTTCTTGCGAATCTCCATCAGGCAGGAGATGACGTTCATGGCAGGCCGCCAGGGCAGCTCGAACTCTTCCCAATACGGGGCCGAGTCCTGGTCTTTCTGGCGCTTGATTTTAATGAGTATGTTCTTCTTGTCAGACATGGGTGCTGTCTTTCTAATGCGTTGTCGTTAGCGGTCTGCATGGATCACAATCGGGCGCTTCGGCGCATTTCCGATATGCATTGTTTTCGTAAGCGCGACCATGTCCGCTTTGAGCGCAACAGTTCGCGGGTCAGACGCAAACGTCAAATCCGGCGAAGTTTGCCCTTTGTATGTAATTGTGGTTCGCGTTCCAAATGATACACTCCGCATTCCGTGCCGCACCGGCAGGGCAGACAGCGGCTTGGCTGCATCTAAATCAGTGAACAGCCTGCGAACTTTTGCCAGCCTTGCCGGACGGTTGCCGGTGTCATGGTTACGGGTTTGTCCATCATCCGAAATGGCGGCAATAGAGTATTTGCTCCCCGTCAGCGTCACAGAAATCTTGTACCCCGCCGTGTTGGTGGAGCCACTGTTGGTGATCGTGGCCGACTGTGCCGGTTGGGCCGAAGCAGGCAGGGCCGCGAAAAACAGCCCTGCCGCGCCAATCACCGCCAGCTTATTGTGCGTTAACATCTTTTTCTCCCGCAACGGCCACCGGGTTGGACTTCTTCACCGGGTCGGCGTCGTCGGCGTCGTTTTTGCCCGTGAGCCAGTTGTCATCGGCTTCTTTGACTTCGGCCTTGTCGCTGTCATAGGCAGTGTCGCGGCGGGCCTCGGGGGGGCGAGTGGAAAGCTGATCGCCGCCGCCGTTGACGCCTGCGCCTGCCGCTGTTTGCATCTCCTGCACAGCCGCGCCGGTCAGGCCCGCACCCATTGCCAGAACGCCATTTTTGCCGTTTGTACCGTTACCATTCGCATAATGGCCGTTACCGTTGCCATTGGAGCCGTTTCCGTTCTTGCCGTTGGTGGTCACAATCAGTGTTTCTTTAGCGGCTTCGGCAGTCGGGGTAGCCGTGCCCCCTTCGTTCTTCTCGGCGGCATAGTTTCTGAGGCGCGGCTTGACCAGCGATGTATCGACCGCTTCATAGGACAGCACGGGGCCGTCGGGGGTCCACTGAGCCACCGTCGTTTTCAGGAACTTTTCGTCATTGCGGGCCGGGAAGTCCGGCTTGTAGTGAGCGCCGCGTGACTCATCTCGGGCCAGCGCCCCGTTGACAATAGCGCGGGACAGGTGCAGCATATTTTTAAGCTGCCGGGTGAACGGGATGAGCTGATTGGTCCAGTTGGAGCTGTCGGCGATAGACACCCGCTCGGTGCGCTCCATCAGCTCCTGGATTTTGGCGTCCGTGGCCTTCAGGCGATCATTGTAGCGGACCACGGTGACGTTTTCGGTCATCGTATCGCCCAGCTCTTCGTGGATGCGGTACGGGTTCTCTGTCCCCACTGATGACGCCAGAGCCTCGTACTTAGTCTGCTGGAGCTTTAGCTCCCGCTCAAACAGCGATGACGGCAGATCATCCACGCTTTTGGGCAGGTGCTTGACATAGTTGACAACGCCCGGCCCCAAAACTTGCCCGGTGGTCAGGCAGGACAGGAGCGAGTTCGCCCCGAGACGGTTTGCGCCGTGGTACTGATAGTCGCACTCGCCCGCCGCAAACAGACCTGGAATACTCGTCTGATGGTTGCGCGGGTCGCCTTCGGTCAGGCCGCCCGTCGTCTCGTTCTTGGCGAAATCTACCCACAGGCCGCCCATCGAATAATGAACGCCGGGGAAAATCCGCATCGGGGTCGTGCGCGGGTCTTCGCCGACAAACTTCTCGTAGATTTCCAGAATGCCGCCGAGCTTGATGTCAATCTGCTTCTTGTCCAGGTGCGTCAGGTCCAGATAGACTTGATTTTCGCCGAAGACGCCCATTTTTTCGTCCACGCAGATCGAGAAAATCTCGCGGGTCGCAATGTCGCGGGGGACCAGGTTGCCATAAGCCGGGTACTTTTCTTCCAGGAAGTAAAACCGCTCGTTCTCCGGGATGTTCTCGCCGCGCCGCTTGTCGCCCGGCTCACGGGGAACCCAGACGCGCCCGCCCTCGCCGCGTGCCGATTCGGACATCAGCCGCAGCTTGTCGAGACCTGGAATGGCCGTGGGATGCACCTGAATAAACTCGCCGTTGGCATACGCCGCGCCCTGCTGATAGACCGCTGACGCCGCCGTGCCGGTGTTCATCACGGAGTTGGTGGAGCGGTTGTAAACAATGCCCGGCCCGCCGGTGGCAAGCACGACGGCGTCGGCCTTGAACTCCTGAATGGTCATCGTCCGCAGGTCCTGCGCGACAATGCCTTTGCAGGTGCCGTCGTCGTCCTTGACGACGCCCAGGAACTCCCAGAACTCGTGCTTTTTGATCTTGCCTTCAACCTCAAAGCGCCGCGTCTGCTCATCCAAAGCATACAACAACTGCTGCCCGGTGGTCGCCCCGGCGTAGGCCGTCCGGTGGTACTGCGTCCCGCCAAAGCGGCGGAAGTCCAGCAGGCCCTCGCCGGTGCGGTTGAACATGACGCCCATCCGGTCCAGCAGGTTAATAATCCCCGGCGCATGGTCCGCCATGTGCTTGACCGGCGGTTGATTTGCCAGGAAGTCCCCGCCGTAGACGGTGTCATCCAGGTGCTCCTCCGGCGAGTCGCCCTCGCCTTTGGTGTTGACCGCCCCGTTGATACCGCCCTGAGCGCACACCGAATGGCTGCGCTTGACGGGCACGAACGAGAACAAATCAACGGGGACGCCCGCCTCGCAGACCTTGATGCTCGTCATCAGGCCGGCCAGCCCGCCGCCCACCACAATCACCTTCGGTTTCGTATTGCTCGCTACTGTCGCCATAATAAATGCCTCTTATCTTATTAACAACCGCCAACTACTCACAGTTCCTCAGCGGCCTCAAACACAACCCGCCGGTACACATCCGCCAGCTTTAGCGAAATTGACAGGGCCGGTATCGCTAAACTCGCATCTAATCCGGTCGCCGTCTCAGTTTTCCAGCTTCCGTCGGCCTGACGCGAAACCATCTCCAAACGCGGTTCGCTCTGGGTCACCAAAATGTAAACTTCCAGCGTCTCAATCTGCAAGTAGTCCCGCATCTTCTCGCTGCGGTCAAAACCTTCCGTGCTTGGCGACGAAACTTCCGCGACCAGAATAGGGTTTGTAATTACCACGCGGCTCCGGCCATGATAGACTGGCAAACCACACACGACGCTCACATCAGGGTAGAACATATTTCCCGCTGCCCGCACTTTCACATCAGAGGATGCTGCAACGCACTCTGTATCGGAAAGTGCTACGTTCAAGGCAGTGATCAAATGTCCCGAAATCGCGCCATGATAATAGGTTCCACCAGACATGGGCCGTATCTCTCCATTGATATACTCTGACCGTTCTTCTGCCGTTTCTTCCCGTGCGAGATATTCAGCCTCTGTGTAAAGCCGCTTATGCGTCAGCGGTGCAAGCTCACGTTCTGCGATTGCCACTGTCCGGCCCTCCCGAAAACTTAATGCTTCACAAACGATGCGACGGTTGTCGGCGTATAGAGATGGTTCACACCTGCATTGTGCAGGCTGATAATGGTCCACAAGCCCATACCGGTGAAGAGGGCGAACAGGCCCCAGCAGACGTACTGGTTCATGCGCTGGGCGTGCGCCGAAATCGTGATGCCCCAGCGGATGCAGAAGTTCCACAGGCCGTTGGTGAAGTGGAACACCGTGAAGATAATCCCGATGGCCTGAATGATGTAATGCGCCGGGTCCGCCATCTGCTGCGCCATTGCAGCATAGCTGATGACCTGGTCCGGGTGCGGGACATGGTTCCACAGCAAAATATACTTGTGCAGGCTGGTGTTCCAGATATGGTAGCCGATGTAGAAGAACGCCACCACGCCGCTGACCCGCTGCATGACGTAATTCCAGTTGCGGCCATATTTGTACTTGCCCAGGTTGGCCTGCCCGTAGGCGGTAATCCAGAAGCCATAAATGGAATGGTACAAGATGGGGAGATAAATCAGTGTGATTTCCAGCACGGCCACAAACGGCAGACCGCCATAGACTTTGATGACGCCGTTGTAATACGGCTCCCCGCGCAGGGCATAGGAGTTGGCGATCAAATGCTGGATCAAAAAGAAGCCGATAGGAAAAATCCCGGACGCCGAATGCAACCGGTGCCACAGGTAGGAGTCATGCATTCGGCTCTTGACATGGCTTGTTTCGTTTTCGCGGGATGTTGGATCGGGGGGGGCAACTGCCATAGACAAAACCTCAACTCAAACTTTTTCAGTGATAGCCCAGTATACCCGCTTGCTTACCGAAAGTAAAATGAATTGTGTTTGCGGGTATCATAAGGCAGGCTTATGATTAACTTATGATAAACTTGGACACATTACGGCTGTTCGTGGACCTTGTGGACACCGGCAGCTTTTCGCGGGCGGCGGACAAGAGCTTCATCTCGCAGTCCGCCGTCTCGCAAAGGCTCCGGGTGATGGAGCAGGAGTACGGGCAGGTGCTCTTAGACCGGGGGCAGGGGCGCGGGCAGGTGACGGCGACGCCCGCCGGGCTAGCACTCTACGCAGGCGCTCGGCCTCTGCTGCGGGCCGCGCAGGAGCTGGACGCCCAGCTTCGGGAGCTATCCGATGACGCGGCGGGGACCGTTCGGGTTGCCACGGTCTATTCGGTCGGCCTCCATGCCCTGCCGCCCCGCCTCAAGCCGTTTCTGGCCGCGCACCCGCGTATCAATGTTCACTTGGAGTATGCCCAAACACAGCGTATTGCCGACGATGTGGCGGCAGGGCTTGTCGATGTGGGCATTGTCGCCTGCCCCGCTGCCCGGCGCGGGCTGGAAGTTATCCCGTTTGCCGAGGAAGACATAGTGGTCGTCTGTGCGCCGGAGCATCCGCTTGCGGGGCAGACCGAAACAACACTGGCGCGGCTTGACGGCGAGCCGTTTGTGGGCTTCGCCGACGACATCCCGACGCGGCGGCTGGTGGACGAAAAGCTGAAAGCGGCAGGGGTGCGTGTCAAGGTTGTGACGACCTTTGACAACATCGAGACGATCAAAAATCTGGTGGAAATCGGCACCGGCCTGAGCCTTTTGCCCGCCGACACGGTGCGGCAGGAGGTCCGCGCCGGAACGCTCTGCGCCGTTCCACTGGCCGGGCTGGATGCTTTCACCCGGCCCACCGGCCTGCTTCTGAAAACCACCCGCGCCCGGCGCGGCGCGGTGCGGGCCTTTTTGGAAGCCATGCGGGGCTAGTTTACTTGTGAATCACTCTTTGCCTCCGGCGCTCTCCAAAACTGCCACGGTCGCATCGCGGGCGCCGTCAGGGACGCCTGGATAAGGACGCTTCGCCCAGTACAGGGCCGTTTTGCCGTCTTTGTCTTTGGCGTTGATGGGTGCGCCCCGATTCAGCAGAGCTTTTGTCGCCGCCGCCTGGCCGTAGGACCCTGACCAGAAGAGCGCCCCGCCGCGTCCGCCGTTGTCGCCGAGCGTCAGGCTGGCCCCCCGGTCTACGAGCAAATTGACTGCTGGCACATGGTCGAAGCGGGCCGCCCACATGAGCGCTGTCGCGCCGCCGCCGTTGTCTCCGGGGGCGTGCTGGTTTTTGACATCCACCGCCGCGCCTTTGTCGAGCAGCGCCCGCACCACATCAATCTGCCCCCACTGCGCGGCCAGCATCAGGGCCGAGTTGCCGCCTTTGTCCAGCGCGGACACATCCGCGCCCTGAGCCAGCAGCAGTTCGGTTCTTTCGAGATTGTGATTCTGGATAGCGAGCATCAGCGGGGTCATGCCGTCGGCGTTGGGGGCGTTGACTTCGGACGCCCCCGCCTGCGCTTTGAGCGCCGTCACCTGAGCGGTCAGAGCGGCAATCTGCCGCCGCAGGTCGGCAATCGTGGCGTCTTTCTGGGCAAACTGCTCATGCACCGTCTCTGCTGCCGGGGCCGCGTGCGTCGGGACGGACAGCAGCACTGAAAGGGCAAGCAGGCAGCAAGAATAAAGGGCGAAACGCATACGCATAGAATAGCATCCCTGTCTGGTTAATAGGGCCATTATACCACGAAAAGTCGTGGTACACTGAGGCAGTAAGAAAGAGCAGAAAAAAACGATGAGCGGCAGTCAGTATCTGGCAAAAAAGAGCGTGGCGGACCTGCAAACAGAGAGGACGGACGGCACGGCCCTGAAGCGCACCCTGGGACCCTGGCGGCTGCTGGCCCTCGGGGTCGGCGCGACTATCGGCGCAGGGATTTTTGTTCTGACCGGAACGGCGGCGGCGCAGTACGCGGGTCCTGCCATCATGCTGTCTTTTATTTTGGGCGGCATCGCCTGCGCGTTTGCGGGCCTATGCTATGCCGAGTTCGCTGCGCTCATTCCTATCGCCGGGAGCGCGTACACTTACTCGTATGCGACGCTCGGGGAGCTGGTTGCCTGGGTGATTGGCTGGGACCTGATTTTGGAATACGCGATTGGCACGGCGACGGTCGCCGTCGGCTGGGCGGGCTACGTCTCTAGCTTTCTGCGTGACCTCGGGGTCCACCTGCCTGTGCTGCACGGGATTTTGGCTCACTTGAATTGGGTGGCTCTGCTTGGGGTGCTGGGCGTGACCGCCCTGCTGGCCTTCGGAGTGCGCGAATCCACCAGCCTCAACGCCGCGATTGTGGCTGTCAAGCTGTGCGTGATCGCGTTATTTCTCGCTTTCGGCGTCGGCCATGTGCATCCAGCCAACTGGCATCCGTTCGTGCCGCCAAATACAGGCCACTTCGGGCAGTTCGGCTGGAGCGGCGTCCTGCGCGGCGCGGGGGTGATCTTCTTCGCCTATATCGGCTTTGACGCCGTTTCGACGGCGGCGCAGGAGGCCAAAAACCCGCAGCGCGATATGCCGATTGGCATTCTCGGCTCACTCGCCCTCTGCACGGTGCTATATATCGCCGTCTCGGCGGTGCTGACCGGGCTGGTCCCCTATCCCAAATTAAACGTCGCCGACCCCATTGCCATCGGCGTCGCGGCGACCGGCCTGACCTGGCTGACGCTGATTGTCAAAATAGGCATCATCGCGGGCCTGACTTCAGTGATGCTGGTTCTGCTCTACGGGCAGTCGCGCATTTTCTTCACGATGGCCGGGGACGGACTCCTGCCCGCCGTCTTCAGCCGCCTGCATCCCAAGTTCCAAACGCCGGTCTACGCCACCTGGCTCTTGGGCGGTATCGTTGGAATCGTCGCCGCGCTTGTTCCGCTGGCTCTTTTGGGCAAACTGGTTTCCATTGGCACCCTGTTTGCGTTTATACTGGTCTGCACGGGCGTCCTCTACCTGCGCCGGACGCAGCCGGACCTGCCGCGCCCCTTTCGCTGCCCCGGCTTACCCTATGTTCCGATTGCAGGTATTCTGGCCTGCCTGTGCCTCATCGGCGGCCTGCCTTTAGACACGATGCTCCGTCTGGTTGTGTGGCTATTAATCGGCTTCATCGTCTACTTCGGCTACAGCCGCCACCACAGCAAGCTGTTTCGCTCGAAAAACTAACGCCGCCCAAAGGCAGAAAACGGCTTATGCGTCACGGGGACACGCAGGGCAAAGGGGATTTCGCGGGTGTAAACTCTTTGCTGAACCACAAGATTTAGTATGCTCAGGTTTGGGCCATACTGCCAGGGCTGGTTTGGCTGGTTATAAATCGACATCCAACCCTGCGGGTTAGGTTGGGAGAAGGGATAATCATAGAAGCCGCCGGTCAGGGTCATTGCGCCCACACGGACTAGCACCGGCTTGTGATATTTCTGGAACAGCGGCGACTGCGGCAGTTCAACTGGCCCAACCGGCTGCATTTGGAAGCTAAGGCGTAGCACACTGTTGTCGCCGGAGCTGCCCCCGGAGGCCAACAGCCCTTGAGGCGGCAGCATTACGGTGACCCCACTGGGCGTTCGCTGTGATTGAAGTTTGCTCCCGGCCCCATCGGTGGTTTCCGGTGTCTGGAACGTCAGCGGCTCTTCGTAGTCTTCCGCTTGACGCAGCAGGCCATGCAAAATCAGAAACTTCGGGTGCTTCCCATTGGTGTGTGGGGTCTGAATGATTTCCGCTTCCTGCCCCACGGTCCCGCGTGGCTGCAAACCGACGCTGGCAAAGCTTTCTCCCGTTGCGGGACTGCCTTCCGCACTGAGGCCATTCTGGTCCAGCTCCCAGAAAATGTTTTTGCCCGAAGGGGTGGTAGAGGTAGCCATCAGCATCGTTGTGATGTGCGGCTTTTCTTTGCGCTCATAGGACGAAACCGGGGGGCCAAGAGCGCCCAGCGCATCGGAAGCCTGTGCGATCACTGTAAAACCAGCAATCTGCTGTGTCGGCGGCCCCGGCTTCGGTCCAATGCCTGACAAAGAATAGGGCAGGGCTTCACCGGGAAAGCTCTTTTGCCATTTCTCTATGCGGATTTGCTTCGGCGTATCCGGGGTGGCGGCGGGAGGAAGGATTCGATGCCCCGCAGTCGACACAACAGGTGAGGCGGCGCCGCGAGACACGCTCGGCACAGGCGAAGGGGAAACAAGGGGGCGCGGCAGCGGGGCAGCCGGACGCGGCTGCAATAGCCACGCCACACCGCCCCCCGCCGCGATGCCGACCACAAGGAAGCCAGCTTTCAAGGCCGCCGAACTCATGCCCCAAGAGCCTTCTTGACGAGGCCCGGAATGTCGGCGGTGCTTTCGGCGATATGCACTCCGGCGGCTTTGAGCGCATCCACTTTGGCCTGCGGACTGCCGGACGTGCCGGAAATGATCGCGCCTGCATGGCCCATCCGCTTGCCGGGAGGGGCGGTCAGACCGGCGATAAATCCGATGACAGGCTTTGTCATCGTTTTGATATACTCGGCGGCGATTTCCTCGTCCGAGCCGCCGACTTCGCCGCACATGACCACGGCTTTGGTTTCGGGGTCTGCCTCGAAGAGCGGCAGAACATCGATAAAGCGCGTGCCGGGCATGGGGTCGCCGCCGACACCAACGCACGTTGTCTGCCCGAGGCCCGCACGGGTGAGAGCGTCCACCGATTCGTAGGTCAACGTGCCCGAGCGGGACACGATGCCGACGGGGCCGGGGATAAACATGGACGCTGGAATGATCCCGATTTTCGCGCCGCCCACGGTCAGAATGCCAGGGCAGTTCGGGCCGAGCAGCCGGGACTTGGAGTATTTGACGACGTTGACCGCTCTGATCTCGTCTTCAATCGGGATGCCTTCGGTGATGCAGACGATGAAGTCAATGCCCGCATCCACCGCTTCCATGATGCCGTCGGCGGCTCCGCGTGCGGGAACAAAAATGCAGGTCGCATCCGCTCCCGTCGCGTCTTTGGCCTCGCGCACGGTGTCAAAGACGGGCACGCCCTGCACGGTCATTCCGCCCTTGCCGGGCGTGACCCCGCCGACGACCTGTGTGCCGTAAGCGATCATTTGTGTAGTGTGGAACTCGCCTTCGCGCCCCGTGATGCCCTGCACAATGACTTTGGTGTTTTTGTCAACAAGAATTGCCATTCGGTGTCCTGTAGTCTTTCGCTCTAGTCTTTCGCTCTAGTCTTTGGCTCGCTTGAAGTAAAACACCGTCACAGGCACGTTCTCGTCTTCAGAATCGTCGTCGGCCTCGTCGTTGGCGCGGACATCGGCAACGGCATTGACCAGCTCCCAGCCCTGTGCGCCGTGCCCGTTCAGGGTCTCTTCGTCGGTCTCATCGTCGGAATCGCTGACGATAATCTTGTACTCAAACATAGTTGCCATTCGTGTCTCCTCGTGTGTTCGAAATCTTAATCTTCTACCAGATAGTACCCAATAAGCCGCGCTGTGTCTACCAGCGCGTCGGTGTGCGTGCGCTCATAGGAGTGCGAGGCGTCTACACCCGGCCCAATCAGTGCAACCCGCACATCGGCACCCGCTCGCCACAGCGCCTCACCGTCGGAGCCGTAATAGGGGTAAATATCGGTCTTCAAGTCTATGCTGTGCTTTGCCGCCAGTTTGCGTAATCGGCTCCCAAACTCCCGGTGATACGGCCCGCCGCTGTCTTTGATGCACAGCGTGCAGTGAAACTCATCCGACGCCTGCCCGTCGCCGATGGCGGCCATGTCCACCGTCAGCAGCTCCACCAAATCCGCCGGAAATCCCCCCGCCGCGCCGTGCCCGACTTCTTCATAGTTGCTGAAGTGCAGCGTCGTTGTCTGCGCGGGCGTCTCTCCGGCCTCCTGCATCGCCTTCACCGCCGCCAGCACGCACGCCACCGCCGCCTTGTCATCCAGGTGACGGCTGCGAATAAACCCCTCGACGCCGCACTCCACACGCGGGTCGAGATACACAAAGTCCCCGACTTCAATCCCCAGTGCTCGCGTCTCTTCGGCATTGACCGTCCGCGCATCCAGCCGCACTTCCAGCGTCCCCGCCTCGCGCTTCGTTTCATTGACCGCCGCGCTGTGAACGTGCGACGAGGCTTTGACAAGCTGCACGCTCCCGCGCACGCTCGACCCGCCCTCCGTGCGAACCGTGACCCCTTCGCCCTCAATCGCGTTCCACGCATACCCGCCAATCTGCGTCAGCGTCAGCCGCCCGTTGGCTTTAATCTCCTTGACCATCGCCCCCAGCGTGTCCACATGGGCCGTCACCGCACGCGGCTCCGCGCTCGACCGCCCGGCAAGCGTCGCCAGCAGCGCCCCCTTGACCGTCCGCCGCGTTTCCAGCCCCAGTTCACGCAGTGCGGCCTCGGTGTAGGCGATCCCTGCCTCTGCGTCCCCGGTTGGGCTGGGCGTGTTTAGCAGACCCGCCAGAAACTCGGTCAAATACTCGGTATCAATGATCACTCTAGAATGTCTTTCAAATCCAGCACAAAGCCCGGCAGTACGTCTTCACCTGACAGCGTTGCCGGGGCATCCAGTATCTCGATTTCTTGACCAGGCCGATAGATTTCCACATGGCTGCTTTGCGGGTCGATCAGCCAGCCGAGGCGTGCGCCATTTTCTAGATACTCGCGCATCTTGTCCTGCATTTCGGGCAATCCCTGCGGCGGACCAACAAATTCTGCCACGAAATCAGGGCAAAGGGGCGGAAAGCCTTTCTTTTGCTTTTTGGTCAGCTTTTTCCAGCGTTTTCGGCTGACCCAGGAAGCGTCCGGCGAACGAACTGCCCCATCGGGCAAATGATAGCCAATGCAGGACGAGAAGGCAACGCCCCGCGCCTCCACTTCATTCCAGACATACAGCCGCGTTGTCAGGCGGATATTGGCGATGCCGAGCGTCCCGCCGACGCCCGGCATGATGAGCCAGTGCCCCTCGGCGGTGCGCTCCATACGGGTCTCTTTGTTAAGCGCATTGAAACGCGCCAGCAATTCGTCCGTCAAAAGCCGCTTCGGGGCGTTCAGCACAAAGTAATTACTGCGCCATTTTTCAACAG
This sequence comes from Capsulimonadaceae bacterium, assembly GCA_965277455.1. Classification (GTDB taxonomy): domain Bacteria; phylum Armatimonadota; class Armatimonadia; order Armatimonadales; family Capsulimonadaceae; genus JANXMY01. The sequence goes on from OZ255823.1 coordinate 1,081,496, forward strand.
GCACGGTTTACCCTTACTTCGCGTAAGCCAGTTCCACGATCTTGGCTGCCGCTTCCTGCATGGTTTCGGCGGGGACCAGGTTGGTGTCTTTGAGCAGCGCGGCCCCCTCGGCGGCGCGGGTTCCGGCCAGACGAATAACGATAGGGACTTTGATGTCCAGCGACTTCGTGCCTTCGATAATGCCCTTCGCTACCTCGTCGCCGCGTGTGATGCCGCCGAAGATGTTGAACAAAACGCCCTTGACATTCGGGTCGGACAGCACGATTTCCAGGCTGCCCGTGACCGCCTCGGCCTTTGCGCCGCCGCCGATGTCCAGGAAGTCGGCAGGCTGACCGCCCGCCCGCTTGACCTCGTCCATCGTTGTCATCACCAGCCCCGCCCCGTTGCCGATGATGCCGATGTCGCCGCCTTCGAGCCGCACATACTGAATGCCGCGCCGCCCGGCTTCGGCCTCAATCGGGTCCATCTCGGCCTCGTCCTTGAACGCCGCGAACTCGGGATGCCGGTACAGGGCGTTCTCGTCCAAATCCCACTTCGCATCGCCCGCGATAATCGTCCCGGCCTTCGTGATGACCAACGGATTGATCTCCGCCAGCGTCGCATCGGTCCCGACATAGGCCGCATAGAGCGCCTTCAGCACGGGGATGGCCTTGCCAATCAGCGTCTTGTCAAAGCCCGCATCAAACAGCACCTGACGGCAGGCGTAATCGGGCAGGCCGAGCAGGGGGTCGATAAACAGCTTGGCGATGTCGGCAGGGTTGTTGTGCGCGACTTCCTCAATATCCATGCCGCCCTGCGTGGACACAATCAGCACATCTTTCTGCCGCACCCGGTCCTGCGTGATGGCGACATAAATCTCGCGGTCGATGTCCACGGCCTCTTCCACCAGCAGCCGGTTGATCTTCATGTCCGCCCCCGCCTGCGCGAAGAACAGCGTTTTGCCGAGCAAATCTTTTCCAATCGCCTCGGCCTCGTTGGCATCCGCCGCCAGCTTGACCGCCCCCGCCTTGCCGCGCCCGCCGCTATGCACCTGCCCCTTGATGACCACCCGCCGCCCCATCGCCGACGCCACGCTCCGCACCTCATCGGGAGTGGTTGCTACCTGCCCGTCGGGGACGGGTACGCCATACTGCTTCAGCAACTGCTTCGCCTGATATTCATGAATCTTCATTGTGTTTTCTCCTCAAAATGTCGCGCCTCGGCGCTTTATTCAATTTATGATACCCCGTATCCTGCCTTAGAAAATAGAAACAGGATTTTTACCATTCGTTGTAGAACTTCCAATCAGCAAAGACTTTATCAGGAGCATACATTGAGCGAAGCGGAGTTATTGGAGGCGCTAACACAAGAAGTTAAAGCAATTAAAGCAACGTTAGACCAGGCAAAAGCAAGTGGGCAAACACTAAATGAGGCACAAACTGAATTTATAGTTCTTGATCCACTGTTGAAGAAACTCGGCTATGGCCCGCTTGAAGTTCTCAAACGAAGCCACGATGGGGTCACCAACAATTTTCCTGACTATACAATACTTCCCGGCAAACAGCAGCAATGGTTTCTTGAAGCGAAACGCCTTGACCTGAACCTTCAGGATGGAGAAGCAGCGCAAGCAGTCAACTATGCAAACAATCAGGGAGCCGAATGGGCTGTTCTCACGAATGGGCGCAAATGGTATATCTACAATGCCCATTTGCCCAAGCCTTTGCCAGAAAAGCGTGTTCTACAAATTGAGGATTTGTTTGACGATGAGCAGTCCTTGCGGATATTATTGCTCTTGTCAAAGACATCAATTTTGAACAATGACTTGCAAGAAGCATGGCAGTTTCAGCAGATTACCAAACTCATTGACGAACAACTAAAAACGCCGCAATCGGAGGTTCGAGACGTTATTCGGCGATTAGCCAGTGAGGCAACAAAAATTGACATCACGGATGAAATTGTTGGAAAAGTGCTATTGTTTGCAGCACCTGCTGCTTTGGTCTCCTCGGCTAAACAAGATAACAAATCTGTACCAACGAAGCCACAAACAAGCGTTTCTGTAATGAGCCAGGGGCAGCAAACACAGCCTGCCGGAAATGCCGAAGTCTTCTACACCTTCGATGAAATAGCAAGAGATATGTCGCTGGCAACTTACAGGAAACCACGAGCAATCAAATCGCCCACAGGCATAGAAGAAGTGAAAACATGGGCTGATGTTGCACTCCAAGTTGTTGCTTATATTGGCGAATACTCTTCTCTTCCCACATTGCCCTATAACGCTGGAAGTAAAGGAAAGAACTATTTTCTGAACTCTACTGCAACCCATGCCAATGACAAAAAAATGCAAAGCCATCGAATTGCCACTATTGGGGCGCAACGTGTTTTTATTGACACGAATCGAAGTACACTTAATATCTGTGCTTGCTTAATGATGTTAATGAAAGTAGTAGGTCTTCCGCTAGACACAATCAGTGTTAGTATAGAGTAGCCGTTGATTGTTGACACGAGGAGAATGCCGATGGCTGTCGCACAAATGCTGCCCGCGCTTCGCGGGACGATGACGGAAGATGAGTTCCTGCGCCTGCCGAAAGATGGGCGCAAGTGGGAGCTTGTGCAGGGGGAGGCTAGGCCCTTGCCCGCAGGACACAAACATGATGCCATTGGCATTCAGGTGGCGACGCTGCTGAAGCCGTTCACGCGGGGGCGCGGTGTGGTCGCCGGGGCACAGGCGGGGTTTCGCATGGCTTCGGGCAATGTCCGCTCGCCGGACGTGTCGTTCACCCGCCGGGAGCGAATGCCCGGCGGGGAACCCTCTGAGGGATTTGAGGACTTTGCACCGGACCTTGCCGTAGAGATTATTTCGCCCTCCGAAGTGCCAGACGAGATGGCCCGCAAAGTCGCCGAGTATTTCGGCGCAGGCGCGGAACAGGTCTGGCACTTGTTCCCGGATACCAAGCGGGTCACGGTCTACCTTTCCCCATTTGAGACGGTAGCCTATGGGCAGGAAGAAACTCTGACCGCAGGCGACCTGCTGCCCGGTTTTTCCTGCCGTGTGGAAGACTTATTTGACTGGGAGTAAGCGCACAGCCAGCGCGTGGGCTTGCTCGAAATGACACTCTACCGCTTCGCGGAGGCTGACGCGCAAAGCATCCAGCGTGTCCGCTTTCGTGAAGATGGACTGCCCCAAAGCGCGGGCCGTGTAGCCGCCCTCCGGGGCTTCTTCCACGAGGAAAGTTAATTCAGTCATAGTGTGCCTATGTTTCATAATCTATCGTCCGCTTGCTCATATGGTGGGTGTACCCCGTAGGCCAACAGCGCTCGGCGCAGGTTAAGTACGCTTGGGCGATTAAGTTGCAGGCGCTCCACGGTTGCGCGGCCAATCGGAGTTATACCGAGCAGTATCAGCTTCTCTGCATTCCACTCAAAATGCGCTTCCCATTTCTCTTGGCGTGGATGATAAAGCGCCGTTCGTGCCCCGTTCAGCGGATCGTCGGCTTCAGTCGCGGCAAGTTTGTGACCGTTACAACCCTGGCAGGACCACGCGAGGTTGTCCAAGTTTTCTGTGCCACCACCAATGCGCGGGCTGATATGTTCAACAGCATAGGGGCTGGAAGAAAAATCCGAAGAACACCGGCAGTATTCGCAGAGGTGGTTGGCTCGTTCTGCAACAAACCGCCTAGTTTCAGCAGCACTCATTGGCTAATCCAGTGACACCGGGCGCAGACCAAGCTGCTCCATGAGAGCCGGAACAGTCATGCCGCGCCTCTTGGAGAGTTCCAGCAGATAAACAAGGCGTTCCGCATCGCGGTTCTCCGTCTGATCGGTGTGGGAAATCAGTTCTTTTTGCTCTTCCAATGTGAGCGATCCGCTTTTAAGCTTGGCGACAAGATCGCGGAAGCGGTTCCAGAAGGTTTCGGGAAACCCTCGGTTAATCCGGGTCAGCAGCTCAGTTTCCGTCAAGGCGCGGGACGGATCATACTGACGCAGTCGAGCCGTCATTGTTTCACGCACGAGCGCGGACACATCCAGGCCCTCCGCCTGTGCAACTTCACGCATCTTGAGTTCCATATCCGGGGGCAGATCAAGAACTACCGTCATGGCTATTATCCCTCCTCGGCGTATTTTTCTTTCAGGCTGGCAACGACCGTCGGGTCGGCCAGGGTGGATGTGTCGCCGAGAGCGCGGCCTTCGGCGATGTCGCGGAGGAGGCGGCGCATGATTTTCCCGCTCCTTGTTTTGGGCAGCTCGGCGGAAAACAGGATGTCGTCGGGGCGGGAGATCGCGCCGATTTTCTTGGCAACGTGGCTTTTCAGCTCCCCGGCAAGCTCCGAGGTGTTCGGGACGCCGTCTTTCAGGGTCACGAACGCCGCAATCGCCTGGCCTTTGATCTCGTGGGTGCGCCCGATGACGGCGGCTTCGGCGACGCTCGGGTGATCCACCAGCGCCGACTCGACTTCCATGGTGGAAATGTTGTGGCCCGCGACCAGCATGATGTCGTCGACCCGCCCCAGCAGCCAGTAGTCGCCGTCCGCATCGCGCCGCGCCCCGTCGCCGGGGAAGTAGTAGCCCTTACCCTCGAACTTGCTCCAATACGTGCTCTGGTAGCGGGCATCGTCGCCCCAGAGCGTGCGGAGCATGGACGGCCAGGGCTTCGTGATGACCAGAATGCCGGTTTGATCGGTCCCGTGTGGCAGGGGTTCACCCGCTTCATCCACCACTTCGGCGCTGATACCGGGGAAGGCGCGGGACGCCGACGCAGGCTTCAAGGTGCTGAGGCCCGGCAGGGGGTTGATCATAATCGCGCCGGTCTCAGTCTGCCACCAGGTATCCACAATCGGGCAGTTGTTTTGGCCGATATTCTTGTGGTACCAGAGCCAGGCTTCCGGGTTAATCGGCTCGCCCACCGACCCCAGCAGGCGCAGGGACGACAAATCGTGCTTTTCAGGCCACTCGGTCCCCCACTTCATAAAGGCCCGAATCGCAGTCGGCGCGGTGTATAACACTGTGATGCCGTACTTCTCGACGAGCAACCAAAAGCGGTCTCGCTGCGGCCAGTCGGGAGCGCCTTCGTACAAAAATACCGTCGCGCCCAGCGCCAGCGGGCCATAGACAACATACGAGTGCCCGGTGACCCAGCCGACATCGGCGGTACACCAGTAGACGTCGTCGTCTTTGAGGTCAAAGATGTACTTGGTCGTCGTCGCCGCCCCCGTCAGGTAGCCGCCCGACGTGTGCAAAATCCCCTTCGGCTTGCCCGTGGAGCCGGACGTATACAGAATATACAGCGGGTCCTCGGCGTCCATCGGCAGGGCGGTGTGCGTCAGCTTCGCCTCCGCCATCAGCCGGTGCCACCAGAAGTCCCGGCCCTGCTTCATGCTGACCTGCTTGGCGTCCTCGGTGCGGTTGAGAACAATCACCTTCTCAATCGTCGGTGTCCCTTCCAGCGCCTTGTCCGCCAAATCTTTCAGCCGCACCGGCTGCCCGCGCCGCCAGCCGCCGTCGGCGGTAATCAGCAGCCTGGAGCCGCTGTCCGTGATCCGCTCGGCCAGCGAATCGGGCGAAAAGCCGGCGAAGACGACATTATGCACCGCCCCAATCCGGGCACAGGCCAGCATGGAAATCACGGCCTCGGGCACGGACGGCAGGTAAATCGTGATCCGATCCCCTTTGACAATCCCCAGCCCTTCCAGAACGTTCGAGAGCTTGCAGACTTCCCGGTGCAGGTCCCAGTAGGTCAAAACGCGGGTGTCCCCCGGCTCGCCTTCAAAGACAATCGCGGCTTTGTTGCGTCGCCCGTCGGTCAGGTGCCGGTCCAGGCAGTTCGCGGCGACATTGAGCTGCCCGCCCACAAACCATTTCGCGTGCGGCGGGTTCCATTCGCAGACGGTGTCCCAGGGCTTTGTCCATTCCAGCAGCTCTTGGGACTGCTCTGCCCACCACCCTTCCGGGTCAGCCGCCGCTTTGTCATAGATGCCGGGGTCCTTTAGATTAGCCTGCGCGGTAAAGGCGGGCGAGGGCGGGAATGTCTTGTCGATTGATTGGTCTGCCACGGTGCAAAGTCTCCTGTTAAATTGTTCAGTCTCGGCGCGGCGGGATTTGGTTTTTGCTGGGTATCGCTGACGGGCTGAAAAATCGCCAGCTTAGGACCCCCTAGCCCCCAATAATGGGAGAACCGGACAGTTAGAACCAGACAGTTCGGATTTGGCCTTTTCTGTTCTTTATCTGGTTCCCCCATTATTGGGGGCGAGGGGGTCCTGTTCTTCTACTCCATCGGGTACTTGAGGCCCCACTGCGAGCGCAGGGAGTCGAGCGTCTCCATCAGGGACAGCGTCTCGCTGAGGGGCAGCTTGTCGCTTTCCGTCTTGCCCGCCCGCAGGCAATTCCCGACTTCTTCGGCCTCGTAATTCATGCCCTGGCCGACATAGGGAATGGTGACTTCTTCGCTCTTGTCGCCCGACTTGATGATAAATTTGGACGGCTTCCAGAACGGCTCTTCCAGCTTGATGGAGCCTTCCGTGCCTAAAATAGTAGCCCCGTGCGGCGTATTCGTGCGCGTGCCGCAGGTCAGCGCGGCGACTTCGCCGTTCTTATAAAGCAGCGACAGCGCCGCCTGCTCGTCTACACCTGTTTCGCCCATATCGGCGACGCCGACGGCCTGCGTAGCCTCGCCGAACACGAACGACGCCAAGGACAACGGGTAAATGCCCACGTCCAGCAGGCCGCCGCCCGCCATCGCGGGGGCGAACAGGCGGCCTTCTGGGTTGACCCCGGTGCGGAAGCCAAAGTCCGCCAGCAGCATCCGGGGCTGGCCGATGACGCCGTCGGCCAGAATCTTCTGGAGGTGATCCATCGCGGGAAAGAAGCGCGACCACATTCCTTCCATCAGAAAGACGTTCTGGGCGCGGGCCTCGGCAATCATTTCCTCGGCCTCAGCGGCGTTCACGGCAAACGGCTTTTCCACCAGAACGGCCTTGCCATGCCGCAGGCACAGCAGCGCGGCGTCTTTATGGAAGGGATGCGGCGTGGAGATATAAATTGCATCGACTTCGGGGTCGGCGGCAAGGGCCTCATAGGAGCCGTGCCGGTTCGGGATATTATGCTCGGCTCCGAACGTGTCAGCCTTTTCCTGCGTGCGCGAGCCAACCGCCTGAAGCGTCGCGCCGCTCGCCGAGGTTAAGCCCCGCGCAAACGAAATAGCAATCGAACCGGGGCCAAGAATGCCCCAGCGCACGGTGTCGGTAGAAAGTGGTGTCAAAAGTAAATCCCCCGGTGATGAAAGAGTGCTGGGATTACTTTCGCCGCCGCGCCGTGGTTTTCCTGCCGGATGCTGCTTCGTGCAATGGACGAAAAATCCGGGTACTATCTCTGGCATGGAACCCGACAAACATTCTCAGCATCTGACGGAACACGAGCAGAAGGTCTTGTTTCAGCGCTGGGAGGACCAGCAGAAGCAGGAGGTCGCCGAGCAGTCCGAGCCGACGGTCAAAGACATCGCCGAGGCTTACGGAATGCCGCCCGAAGAAGTCGCCCGGCAGCTTGCCTCCGTGCGTGCCGAGGAAGCGCTTCGTGCGGACGCCCTGCGTCAGCGGGCGGTGAATGCGCGGCGCACCGTGCGCGGGGGGATTACAGCGCTGGTTCTGGGAGGGCTAGGCTGGCTGGCTGTGACGCACCTGCCTTCGCTGAGTTCCAGCGCGTCCGCCGCTGCGCGGCACGACCGGCAGGGCCGCCGCGACTTCGACGCCGGGAATTACACCGCCGCTGAAAGCGAGTCCCTGCTGGCAGTTCAGGAGCAGCCGAAAGAGGCGGCCTACCACATCAATCTGGGCAATGCCTACTACGCCCAGAACAATTATGTGCTGGCATTGCCGCCCTATCAGGAAGCCATGCGGCTGGAGCCTGGCAGCGCGAGGGATGAGCAGTATGTCGCCGACACTCTGCTGGCCCTGAATCGGCCCCAGGAAGCCGCTGCGCTCTTCCGCTCCGCCCTTGCCCTCAACCCCTCTAATGCCGCCTCCGAATCGGGGCTGGGGGCAAGCCTTGCCAAGATGAATAAAAATGCAGAAGCCGAAGCCGCCTACCGGACTGCGCTGGCTCTGTCCCCGTCAAATGCCGACACGCTGGACGGGTTGGGAGCCGTCCTCGGCGAGCAGCACCGCATCGCCGAAGCGGCAGGCTATTTCCGTCAGGCCGTCGCCCTGGCCCCCGGCAACGCCGAGTACCAAAACAATTTAGACGTCGCCGAGAAGAAGCTGCGGCAGGGCGAACACTAAGCCGTTCCCTTTTATGCCCGTGCCCTCATGGACCCTTGTAGCCACGATCATCGGGGAAACTGCCGGTCTGCAGAGAATAAGTCGCCTGCTTGCGAAGCACCGCTAAAGAGGCATCCCCCTGAGTCAGCGCGAGAAGCCGCCGGAGCGTGTGGTTTCTGTTTGCCGTGTCCCCCGCCATTTGGTAGCAGCGGGCTAAAAGCTGCAACCCGTAAGCGTAATGAGCACGCCGATTGCCGCGCTGCCAATCTAAAGCCTCCCCCTGTGACATCAGCGCCAATGTCTGCGCCTGCCAGTACGCGGCCCGCGCCCGGAACTTGTGCTTGGCCGCCAGGAAGACAGCGGGGTATTTCTTTTGCAGGGCTTCCAGAGCCTTTGAGGTCGGGCCGTCAGTGGTCCAGAAACCCCGCGTGGTCAGCACTCCCGTCTGGGCAAGCTGCGGGTCAATCTGTTTTAGCGCCGTATAATCATAGTCGTAACCCATATAGTAATAGACACGCCTTACACCGGCCATATCTATGGCCGAGGGGAACTTGACCGGCAGCATGGCAACGGGTTTGGGCAGAGACAGTCGCCAGGTAAATTGTTTCGCCAAGAGGTTTTCAGGGTGCGTAGAGGGGCGAAGTGTTCCGTCCGACACAACCACATCGGATCCGCGCACTAGAATCTGCGGCGTCGCCTGCATCGTCAGCGAGAACGTGTCGGGCGGGCCGGAGGCGACTTCGGACGGCTCCAACGGCGCGAACGGCATCAATATATCCGCCCCTGGCAGTAATGAGATATTTGTCGCGTATAGATATTTGATCGACTGACCGCCTCGCGTCGCCGAGAATGTGCCATTGTATGGCTGTACGTCCAGGCTGAATTGTGAGCCGGGCAGCAGCCGGTTTTCACCCAGCCAGCCACGCGCCGCAACTACAAGGTTCCCGGATTTATCAATGGCAACGGGGGCGGCGGTCACGCGGAAGCTGCTGGACGGCGGCGCAGACGGTGACAGGTCCACCACCGCGTAGCCGCCCGCAGTCGGCGGCGAGAGAACGGCGTCCGACAACTCCATTCCATAGCGGACGGTCAGAAACTCCGTATCCCGCACAAACGTCTTGCTGTCATAATGCAACTGATAGGTCGTCGGCAGCCAGTCGCGCTTGCTGATGACATACAGCTTGTTAGCATTCACCCCGGCTCCAACACCTTCAGGATACTGATCACGGAACCGCGCCTCAGTCAGCGTCTGGGCATAGAGCTTAGTGAAGCCGTCGCCAAAGTTTGTTTGCATGGGCTGCACAGCCGCCAATGTCTGATATGCCGGGTCTGCGAAAAACCCGACGCCGGCAGTTTGGTCCCATGTCGTTTTGATAATCAGCCCCTGCGGTCGATTCAGAGCCGCGTTGGGCGGAAAGACGCGCACAAGCTGCTTGCCGTCCGACCAGGTGACGACATCCCCCAGCCGCTCGTAATAGAGAAAGGGAGTGCGGCGACCCCAGACCTCCCAGGGAACTTTCTGGCCGTCAATCAGCTTCCAGCCGGAAAAGTGCCAGGTGTTGACCCGCCCCAGCGCGGCAGCGATGGCCGCGCCGGGGTTCTGCGCGGCCTGGTGGTTCTGGTACAGGGCGGGCAGCAGCAGCAGGGCGGCGACAAGCAGCAGGGCAGCGGCGACGGCCAGCACGCGACGGCGCGGAGGCGTCCGGTGCGGCGACAAGGCAGCGGCAGGCTCCGGCGGCACGAGGTCAGCCCGGCGCAGTGTGTCGGTGAAAGCGTGCAAATTGGCAAGCTCGGCCCGGCAGTCAGCGCAGGCGGCCAGGTGACGGCGGACGGCCCAGGCTTGGAGCGGGCCAAGCTCGCCATTCAAATAATCCAGCAGGACGGCGCGGGTAGTGTCACAGCGCATCTTTCAGCTCCTCTCGCAGACGGGCCATGCCGGAATGCAGGCGGGATTTGACGGTTCCGAGGGGAATGTCCAGAACAGAGGCGATTTCCCGGTACTTGAGTTCTTCGTAGACCGAGAGGATCAGCGTCGTGCGCTGCTCGTCAGGCAGCTGGTACAGGGCGGCCCAGACCAAAGGCTGGATTTCCGCCTGCTCGGCGGCCTCATGGGGAGAAAGCGCTGGGTCCGGCGTGTGCGCGGCACTGTCCCAGGGGACGAGGTCCAGCACGCGCCGCTCACGGTGGCGCAAGACGACATGGACGGCGATTTGATAGAGCCACGTATATGCCGACGCCTCGCGGCGGAAGGCCCCGAAGCCCTGAAACGCCCGCAGGCTGACTTCCTGGGTCAAATCGTCGGCGAGGTCCGAATTCCCGGCCAGCCGGGCGACCAGCCGCCAGACGCGGGGCCGGTGCGGCATCCAGAACCGCTCAAACGCGGCGCGGTCGGCAGGGCGTTTTACCATGCTTGCCTTCTTTGCCACCAATTGTTCCAGCATTCCCCTTGCTCCCCCATCAGTGTCCCTCTGTTAAGTTGGATACGTGGGGCAGGCGTTTTGTTCATGGGGCGGGAAAAGTTTTAAAACAAAGAGAGCTGCAGGGCGGTGTGGCCGGGGGTCCAGAGGGCGGAGGGGACATCACGCTTGGCGACATCAAAGACGACGGGGCAGTTGGTTTCCACAGCCACGGTCGCTTTGGCGTAGCCCAGGGCGAGCTTGGGGGTGTTGTTTTCTTTGGACAGGTGCGCGAGCCAAACGGTGTGCGGGCCGTGGTTCAGGGCGTGTTCGCAGAGCAGAGCGGCGGCGGCTTCGTTGGACAGGTGGCCGTAACTGCCCAGAATACGCGCCTTCATCGGCGGCGGGTAATCGCCGCCGCGCAGGCGGTGGACATCGTGGTTTGCTTCCAGCACCAGCAGGTGCGCCCCGCGTATGGCCTGCCGAACCGTGTCGGTGACGTGGCCTAAATCGGTCAGGTGGCTGACTTTCTGGCCCGTGGGGACATGGACGACATTGACGCCCACCGGGTCAGCGGCGTCATGGGGGATGGGGAACGTCTCAAACTCCAACTCCCCTACCCGCCAGCGGTCGCCGGGCGGCAGGGCGATGTGGGTCGTCTCCGTCTTGCGCCGAAAGAATGCGCCGAGCGTCTTAGGCGAAGACACCAGCGGGACGCCGTAGCGTTTGGACAGCGCATGGGCGCTCTGCACATGGTCGGAATGCTCATGCGTGATCACCGCACCGCTTAAATCGCCCGGCTCCAGGCCCTGCTTGGCGAGCGCAGCCACTAATTTGCGAAGGCCGATGCCGACATCAATCAGCACGGACACATCGCCTGCGCGAACGAGTGTGGCATTGCCGGAAGAGCCGGACGCAAGGGCATGGACACTAAAATCAGCCATGCCCTGATTGTACCCGTTTCTTTAGTTTTGCTTTGCAGAGGGGGACGCACCGACCGGAAGGGCATAGGCGAACTCGGTGGGCAGCATAGGTGTCCCTAATCGCATATTGGTCAGGTCAGCATACTCCGTTCCCGGCTTTCCGTCAATCGTGAAACTCATCGTGAAGCGGCGGATTAAACCATTCGGGCTGAAGAATATTTTCTGGTCAAAAGGAACCGGCTTGTCATACATCTCGCCAGTCATCGTGTGTTCTAAAACATCGCAGTCCTCCCCATCAATGACCTCTTTGCCGCGATAATGCAACTCGCTCGGGTCCGCGTAGATGCCCTGACGTACCCAGGTGTACACGCTGAAAAAGGCGCCCACGGTGATTAAGCGCCAGACATTGACGTTTTTGCCTTGCGGGTCTGCGTCCTTGCGCTCGTACAGATGCGTTGCCGGGTGGTATTTCCAGACTGTTTGACCATCAGAATGGATTTCAGTGGCCGTCGGCAGCCCGGTGTTGTAGGCAATATCCGCATAGTTTGGCTTCATCAGGCGAACCGTCCCGATGTCTTTCCTCAAACCGCCGACCGGGTCGTTCACCACATAGGAAAAATCTGCCGTGAGCGTTTTGTCTCTGTCCGCTGCCGCCTGTGCCTTGTTCAGCAGGGCAAGCACGGTCTGCGGCGTATCCGGCGGAGCGGCCTGTTTGGCTGACGGGGCCGCTTGGGGCGGCGCAGCATGAGTGAGTGTCAGCAGGGCCGCCGTTCCTAACAGCGTGGCGGCGGTGAGGGTTGCGACCTTGAGTTTAATTATCCGCATGGTTCGAGTAACTCCTTCCAAGAGTTGAGAGACTTTGACATTGGGTGGGATACTAACAGTTGTAGCTGCCTCAGCGGAGGCAGGGCGGGCAGCTTCGGCAGTCAAAAGCCCGGCGAGGGCAAGGCTCGTCACGGACGCACCGTGCGCGGCGAGCCACCGGCGCATTTTTTCGACGGCGCGGGTGACGCGCATCCGGGCGGCGTCTTCGGACAGACCAAGCACCGTGCCGGTTTCGGACAGCGTCAGGCCGTCCATAAAGCGCAGCAAAATCAGCTCGCGGTCGGCGGAACGCAGGGCGGATAGTGCCCCGTTCAGCAGCGGCTCGACGCGCTGCCACTCGGGGGCGGGCGACTGGGGACGCAGGGCCAGCTCTTCCTGCACGATTTCCTCCCGCCGCTGCCGCCGCGCTTCCTGTTTGCGAACGTCTTTAGCGACAAAGCGGGCCGTTCGGAACAGCCAGCCCGCCAGACTGGGACCGGGCCGCAGCCCTTTCGCCTTGCGCGACAGCAGCAGGAAGACGACCTGCGCCGCGTCCTCAGCCTGCGACGGCGAGCCAATCTCGCGCAGGCAGGTCGCATAGACCAGCGCCCGGTGGCGCGTGATGATCTGGCCGAAAGCGGCCTCGGACCCATCGCGCACATATACTGTCAGCAGTTTGCCGTCGTCCACCGCCGTTCCTTCCGTGCCGAAATCAGCCTGTCAGTATTATATGGCCGAACGGTGAAAAAAGCGAACAAAACGCGAAAAAAGAGAAAAACGGGGGGAAGGGAGCGGGACAAGGAAAGACCCGACGGGAGGCGGCAGGTTCGTCGGGTCTTCAGCGTCTTGAGAGATTATCAGTTCATACAGCGTGCTGTAGAAGTTTAAGAGGTAGTCAGTATTTAGTTTTCCGTATTTAGTTTTCCGTAGCAGTTTCTTACACCCCTATCTTCGGCGTGAATGCAGGGGCCACACACTGCAAGAGATACCGGGTTTCGGGTGTTTTTGCTGTTGAAACAATTACTGACGGGAAAATTACGGGCTTGACAGCCAGGTCCAGCCCTCTGCCAGTGAGGTTTCCTTGCCGCTCCCGGCCTGTTTGCCCCCGGCGGCCAGTACCAGGCCGCTCGGAAAGACCAGCAGAGCCTCGTCATGAGCACCTGCGGGCAGCAGTGGCGCGGGCAGAAAGGTCTGCGTTTTCGGGTCGAACATTTCGGTGCGCCGTGTGGTCGCCGCCTCGGCAATACTCCATCCGCCCACCAGAAGCACCTGCCCGTCCGGCAGTGCGGCGGCGGAATGGGCCATGCGCGGGGTTCCTAAAGCGCCGGGCAGGACAGTGAACGTCTCCGTTTGCGGGTCAAACACCTCCGCCGCCCCTGGCTCCGTCGTCCCGTTTTGGCCTCCTGCCACCAGCACTTTGCCGCCCGGCAGAAGGCTCAGCGTGGGCCGGTCGCGGGCAAAATGCAGCGGCGAATGCGTTTCGTGCCAGCGGCCCGTCGCCGGGTCGTAAATCTCTGCCGAGGCCAGCGGCACGCCAGGCTTTCCGACAAACCAGTGCTGCCCGCCCGCCACCAGCACGCGGCCATCGGGCAGACGCACGGCATCCTGCCCGAAGCGGTCCGTCGCCAGAGACCCGGTCGGCGTGAATGTCTGCGTTTGCGGGTCATACAGCTCCGCTGTCGGCAAAGTCCTGCCCCGGTGCGTATCAAACCCGGCAGCCAGCAGCACACGCCCGTCCGTCAGCGTCGTGGCCGTATACAGCTCACGCGGCGCGGTCATACGGCTGGGCAGGCGCGTAAACGTCCGCGTTTTCGGGTCGTACACTTCGGCGCTTTTCAGCGTGCCCAAAATGGTGTTGTAGCCGCCGGAAATGAGCACGCGACCATCGGGCAGCAGAGTGGCCTGAGCAAAGTTGCGCGGCACGGCCATCTGCCCCGCACAGGGCACGAAGCGGTGGGTCTGCGGGTCAAATTCATCGGCGGTGGCGACGCAGCGGCCTGTGGGAAACGAGTACCCACCCACAATCAGTGCCCGTATGCCGCCTGCCAGCAGCGTATACGCCGGTGCCCAGCGCGGGTCGGACATGGTGTTCACGGTTTTGGCCCAGCCGTCCGCCCCGGCAGGACCGGCGGCCAGCAGCGCGAGCAAAAACGTAATCCAGAGTTTCATTGGGCCAGCCGATCTGCGTCTGCCGCGAGGGCAAAGTCTTGGACGGTCAGCCCCTTGACATCGTGCGTCGTCAGCGTCAGCGCGACTTTGCGGTAGCGAATATCAATGTCCGGGTGATGGTCGGCGGCTTCCGCCGCGTCGGCGACGGCATCCACGAACGCAATCGCGGCCCGGAAGCTCGGGAAGCCATACGTGCGCCGCAGCGTATCGCCCAGCCGTGCCCATCCGGGCAGGTCCATCAGGCACCGCTCACTCTCAGCCTCAGATAATTTCGGAACGCGCATGGCAGGCCTCTTCTTTTCGCTCAGTCTACCCGATAATTTTAGCAGCCGGTAGTTATACCGGGTTTCCATCTTACTCATTCTAGGAGACACCCATGACGTACATCTCTTCTTCCCGCCTGCCCGTTCTGCCCGCCGCGCCGGAGGCCGATAAGCCCGCGCCTGCCCCGGCGGCATCGTCCCCGGCAGAGACCGCCCCCGCTGCCTCGCTAGACTTGTCCCCGGCGGCAAAAAGCCTGCTGGGCGCAGGACCCAACAACATCATTTGGGGCAGCTCGCCGGAACACTAACCCAATCCAAAGGGGCAGGGCTTACCCCTGCCCTTTTTCTTTGCCTGCCCACTTGCGGTATACTTCCTCTATGAGAGCCGTTTTGCAGAGAGTGATTCGCGCCGCCGTCACCCTAAGAGCCACGGGTGAGCGCCGGGAAATCGGGCCGGGGCTGATGGTCCTGCTCGGGGTCGCGCCGGGCGACACACTCAGCGAGGCCAAATGGCTGGCGGAGAAGGTGGTCGGCCTGCGGGTGTTTGAAGACGATGCCGGGAAGATGAACCGGGCATTGACAGATTTGCTTCTGGATGAGACGGGCGGAGCGATGATGATTGTGTCGCAGTTCACGCTCCTCGGGGATGCCCGCAAAGGCCGCCGCCCGTCGTTTACCGGCGCCGCGCCGCCGGAAATCGCGGAGCCGCTGTATCAGCAGTTTGTGGGCGAAGTGCGCCGCTTGGGTGCTGCCGTCCAAACCGGGGAGTTTGGCGCGGATATGCTTGTAGAAGTGGCTAACGATGGGCCAGTGACGCTGGTGGTGGATTCTCCGGGGACACCGGCACGCCCGTAATCACCAATGTTTTCCCCTCAATGTCAAGCGATTGCACGGTCAGCGGCAGGCGGTGATGGGAGCGAACAATGAAGCCCCGGAGGATGGTCTGTGCCTGCGAAGACACCACACCCGGCGGCAGGGGAAAGTGCCCGGCCTGCGCCTGCGTTGCGGCAAAGTTGACGCCCTGAGTCGGGTTTGGGGTGACGATCCCGCTGATCAGCACGGTGCGGGGCTGTCCGCGCAGGATAAAAATCGCGTGGAGAGTGATCGCATTGGGCGGGGTCAGCACCACTTGAACGGCCTGCACGCCATGTGATTTCAGCAGAGCACGGGCGGCGGCATTGCCGGCGAGATAGACGTTGATGTCATCTTCAGACACACGCAGGGTGCGCGGCTTTGGGGGCGTGTGCGGGCCTTTGGCCTGCAATCCTTTGGCGTGCGGCCCGGCAGCGGGCGGTTCGGGCTGAAACAGCGTTTCCAGCCGGTGCGTCGCCTGCGCCACTCGCTGCACCGTCGGATGCGGCACCACCGGCGGGGGCGGGGCAGTCCCCAGCCCAGAAAACAGGTAGCCGCCCAGTGTGGAAACGAGAAACAGGCTTCCGAGAAAGACCGCCGGGAGTTTATTCATCGCGTGCGGCCCCCCCCAGTCTAGGTGTGCGCCTCGGCGAAGACGTGCCGGAGCTGCGATTCTTCGGCGGCGGCGACCATGACAATGATCGTGTCGTCGACCTCAAAGCGCGTGTCCGCCTGCGGCAGCAGGGCGTTGTCCCGGCGCACCACCGAAATGATTAAAGCCTGCCCCGGCAGCGGCAGGTCCCGGATGCTGCGGCCCAGCACCGGCGAGCGCTCGGATAAATTGATCGCCACCACTTCAATGTTGCCGTTCCGAAGAGCGCCGAGCGGCACGATCTCTCCCGTTTCAATCTGCTGGTCCAGGAGATTAAAGATAATCTGTGTGGACGACACCGTGGTATCAATGCCCAGCTTCTCAAAGAGCGTCAGGTTGTTCGGGTCATTGACCCGTGCCACGGTGCGCGGGGCTTGAAACTTCTTTTTCGCCATCTGGCAGATCACTAAATTGTCTTCGTCATCCCCGGTCACCGCCACAATCACATCGGCGCGGCCAAAGCCGACTTCGGACATGATCCGCACTTCGCAGCCATCGCCCTGCACCACTACCTCGCCAAGCTGCTCGGAGAGCATTGCCTGCCGCCGCCGGTCTTTTTCCAGCAGCAGCACTTCGTGGCCCTCACTCATAAGCTGCTTGGACAGGTAAAAGCCGATCTTGCCGCCGCCCACAACGATCACATACATAAAAACCTCTTTGCCTAAGCCACTTTGCCTAAATGCTGCGCTGCTCTAAATGCCGCGCTGCTCCAAATACTGGGCGTCCCACGCCTGCGCCGCCGTTTGCAGGGCAGCGGCATCCCCGACGTCCAGCGCAGAGTCATGGATTAAGCCCGCTGCCAGAGTCGTGGTGCAGACTGTCACAATGCCCATTTCCCGGTATGCCTGAGCGCGGTTCGGGTCATAAATCCGCGCCACCACGCGGGTCGCCCCGAACACTTCGCGGGCAATCTGCGCCGCCATAATGTTGGTGTTGTCGCCCTGCGTCACCGCAATAAAGACGTCGGCATGGTCCAGCCCCGCTTTTCGGAGCAGGTCCTGATCCAGCCCGGAGCCGGTGATCCGCTGGCCCTTGAACTTCGTGCCGAGGCGGCGAAAGGCATCGCTGGTGAAGTCGATGACGACAACGTCATGGCCTTCGGCGGACATCTGCCGGGCCAGCGTCGACCCGACCCGCCCGCAGCCGAGAATAACTATTTTCTGAGGCATACTGCTCCTGCTGATTTCTAAACAAACTGATAGCAAACTTCGATAAGCCAGGCTTTAGGATACACCCGAACGGCCACAAAGTCAAGCCCTCCCCCGCGCCGTTCGGGAACCGGGAGAGGCGGGGTATACTCGGGTAGTCTTCTGGGAGGTAATTATGGCAAACACAAATATACTTCAGCGAGTCGTTATCTGGGCCGTCGCCCTGTGCCTGATGGCAGGGGCAAGCGTCTCAGCGACTCCCAGTCCTAAAAAGGGCTTCGGCGTAGTCGTCCGTCCTGATGGTCAGTGGAAGCACGACGTTACCGCCCTGAACGCGCAGTGGTTTTATAGCTGGGGCGGCGACCGGCCCGCCAATATCCCCAAAGGCGTCTCGTTCGTGCCGATGGACTGGGGCTATTATGGCAACAAAGACAACAATCTGGTTAACTGGCTGGATAAAGTCAAAGCGCAGCCGAACACACGCTTTCTGCTGGGCTTCAATGAGCCGGACGGCAAAGACCAGGCCAATCTCAGCGTTGAGAAGGCCCTGGAAGGCTGGCCCTATTTGGAAGGCACTGGCCTGACGCTCGGCAGCCCGGCGGCAGTTCACGCCGACGGCCCCTGGATGCAGCAGTTCATGGCGGGGGCGGCGCAAAAGAAGTACCGCGTAGATTTCGTGACTATTCACTGGTACGGCGGCGCGGATGCGCCCGGCTTTCTGGGCTACCTCCAAAAAGTGCATGACCTGTACCACAAGCCCGTGTGGGTGACCGAGTTCGCCCCCGCCGACTGGTCCGGCAAGCGAGGCGTTTCCCCCGCGCAGTCGGCGGCGTTTATGAAGACTGTCCTGCCCGCGATGGACAAACTGAACTACGTGCAGCGCTACGCCTGGTTTTCCGCCTGGCCCGATGACGCTGCCCTCGGGGCTTCCGCGCTGCTCAACAAAGACGGCTCGCTGACGGATTTGGGCAAGCTGTACGCGACCTATTAGAAAGAACGACCCTGTGAGTAAAGCAAAGTATGATGCCGTTGTGATTGGGGCCGGGCCGAACGGGCTGGCGGCGGCGATTAAAGTCGCGCAGGCAGGCCGCTCGGTGCTGGTGCGCGAGGCATCGGACACGCCTGGCGGGGGCTGCCGCACGAAAGAGCTGACCCTGCCGGGCTTCCGGCACGATGTCTGCTCGGCCATTCACCCGCTCGGCTACGGCTCACCGTTCTATCAGACGCTGGGCCTGGAACGCTACGGGCTGGAATGGATATTTCCGCCCGCCGCGCTGGCCCATCCCTTTGACGACGGCCCTGCCGCCCTGCTGTATCCGTCGGTGGACGACACAGCGGACACGCTGGGGGCCGACGGGGACAATTACCGCCGTCTGATGGGGCCGCTGGTCCCCAACTGGGGCGAAGCTGCCCGCGCTTTGCGGGAGCCTCTGCGTCTCGCCCGCTACCCCTTTGGCCTGGCCCGCTTTGGCCTCCGGGCCATTTTGTCATCGCAGGCGCTCACCGAAGCGGCGTTCACGGACGGGCGGGCCAAAGCCTTCTTTTCCGGCATGGCCGCGCACTCGATGCTGCCGCTGACACAGTCCCCGAGTGCGGCCTTCGGCATGGCGCTGGGGCTGGCCGGGCACGCCCTGAACTGGCCGTTCCCACGCGGCGGCTCGCAGGCGATTATTGACGCTTTGGTCGCACACTTGAAATCGCTGGGCGGCGAGGTCGAAACAAGCTGCCCCGTCAGCAGCTTAGATGAACTGCCCCCCTCGCGGCTGGTGTTCGCCGACATCACCCCGCGTCAGCTCATTGCTATTGCCGGGGACAAGATGCCGCCCGCCTACAAAGCAAAATTAGAGCACTACCGCTACGGCATGGGCGCGTTCAAGCTGGACTATGCTTTGGACGGCCCCGTACCGTGGAAGTCCCCCGAAGTCGGCAAAGCCGCCACCGTGCATCTGGGCGCGACGCGGGCTGAGCTGACCGCTTCCGAACACGCGGCGGCTTCGGGGCAGATTGCCGAGCGGCCTTATGTTCTGGCCGCACAGCAAAGCCTTTTTGACCCCGCCCGCGCCCCTGAAGGCAAGCACACGTTCTGGGCCTACTGCCATGTCCCGAACGGCTCCCACGAAGACATGACCGCCCGGATTGAAGCGCAGGTGGAGCGGTTCGCCCCCGGCTTCAAGGACCGCATTCTGTCCCGCGCCGTGATGACCCCGCAGGCGATGGAGCGGTACAGCGCCAACTACATCGGCGGCGATATCAACGGCGGCGTGCAGGACTGGGCGCAGCTTTTTACCCGCCCCCTCCCCCGCTGGACCCCCTGGTCCACCGCCCTGCCCGGCGTCTACCTTTGCTCCTCGTCCACCCCGCCCGGCGGCGGCGTCCACGGCATGTGCGGCTACTACGCCGCAATGGCGGCACTGGCGAGCCACCCATAATGTCCCAAAGGAAAATACTTTGACAGCAAAAAATCGTATGGTACTCGTACTGGCCGCACTCGCGGCTCTGCCCCTTTTGACACTGACGCCGGCGCTTGCTCAGACACCGGCACTGTCAGCCGGGGCTGGCGATTTCGCGGAGCCGCCCCTGCCCGCTGGCAGCAAGCAGTTTTCAGGCGTTGTGGTCAATGAACAAAAACGGCCTCTGGCGGGCATCGTCGTCGAGATAGGCTGGCAATGGTCGGTGACACGAAAAGACGGCACGGTATTTTCAGGGTCCGGCCCGGCGGCGCAGAGAACCACCGATTCTCAGGGGCGGTTTGTGTTCCGCCATCTGCCCGCGAGAGAGTTTAGCTACGCCGTGTACTCCATGACGAACGACTATGTCATGCAGAATGGCCCGCTCGTGATTGGTGCCGGGGACACGCAGAAGACACTCCGCGTTGTTCTTTCCCACGGGTCTCTGCTTACCGGAAAAGTCGTGGACAAGAAGACAGGGCAGCCGGTGGCAGGCGTGTTTATTGGCGCGGGACCTGTCCCGCCCGGCGGGAACGCGGCACACTGGGAAGAGTGGCCGACGACCTCGGTGGCAAGAACAGACGCGCAGGGCCGCTATCAAATCCGTGTCATGCCCGGCAAAGTCTTTGTCGGGGTGGGCCTCTCTATTGGGTCCTCCGCGACCAGCCAGCGCGTACTGAAAACCGTGTCTCTGGTCGCCGCTCCTGCCGGAAAGTCGGTGGTCGCCCCGAACCTGCGCGTGCGGCTGCTCCCGATGCTAGTTTTCGTTGGCCCGGATGACCAGCCGATTGCCGGAACGCCGATCCGTTTGATCACGGGCAATCTCGCGCAGGGCGGGTCGATCACCGAGGCCACGACAGACGCCTCGGGGGCTGTTGTGGCAGGGCAAAGAATAGGCGAGCCGCACCCTGAAAGCGGCACGTTCAGCATTATCAAGGACGATCTCGCGGCTTCGGGGACGTTCCAATGGTCTCCCGATGGCCCACTGATTGTTGAAGTCAACGGCAAAGAGGACACCCGCCCAAACGGCCTTGACATTATCAAGCTGCTTCCTAGCTCAACCTCGCCGGTCACAGGGACGGTCGTGTCTGAAGATGGGACGCCTATCCCCAATGCACAGGTGCGGATTTATGAAACTGCCCCAAGCAGCCGCTACAGTCTGGGCAGCACGGTCACAAAAACCGATATCGCCGGGGCGTTTCGCCTCCCACTTGCCCCGAATGGGCAGTATCAGGCTTACATCCGGGCAGACGGCTTCAACCAGGTGTCGGTTTCGGACAAGCCGCTCAATGTCGCGGCGGGTAAACCCACAGACCTCGGCACAATTCATCTTCTGCGTGCGGACGGCTTTCTCACTGGCACAGTAGTAGACACCGCAGGGAAGCCGTTGGTGGGAGTGTTGGCTGAAGTGACCGGCGATAAAACCGGCATCTCGGCTGCCGTCACCGACGCGCAGGGCAGCTTCCGAGTTCCCAACCTTGTGGTGGGTGAGCGCTTGAAGCTGCGCTTCTGCCGGCACGGGGAAGCGCCGGACAGTGGGCAGGCGCTCTTTCAAAGCAACGAAGTGATGAACATTCCCGACGCCTACGCCAGTCCAACGCCGGTTAAGATCGTGTGGCGGCCAAAGTAAGAGGCCCCCCCCCGCCCCCAATAATGGGGGAACAGGACAAATCAGGAGAAGAGGGCGCAGCAAGCAGCGCCCCTACTCTTAACTATCTGGCTCCCCCATTATTGGGGGTGGGGGGCCAATACGCTCCGCGCCTGCGTAAATCGTGAAGCCTGTGTCGCGGAGGAAGCCGACCAGGGTTTGACCGTTTGCTTCGGCCAGCTCCACGGCCAGTGTGGAGGCGGCAGACACAGCGCAGACAATGGGGATACTAGCCATGAGGGCCTTTTGCGTGATCTCAAAACTGGCGCGGCCACTGACTAGCAGTATTAATGGAGTGTCGCCGGTCCAGGGGAGCCAGCCTTCCCCGACGCCAAAGCCAATCGCTTTGTCGGTGGCGTTGTGGCGGCCAATGTCTTCAAAGACGCAGCGGCAGGTGCCGTCGGCATCAAACAGACCAACGGCGTGCAGGCCCCCGGTCTGCTCAAAGAGCGGCTGACGGCGACGCAGGGCGTGCGGCAGGGACAGCAGTGTTTCGGGGATGACAACCGGCGCGGCGGAGGGCGCGGGCAGGGGGCAGGCGTGGGCGGAGACGGCGTCGAGGGCCGCTTTGCCGCACAGGCCACAGCTTGTGCCTGCCATGAGCGTTCGCTGCCAGAGGCGTTCGGCCTGCGGGGGCGTTTTGAGGCGCACAGTGACGATGTTAGCCTGGTCAGCCTCCCCGGCATTGCCTTCGTCGCAGTGGCGTATCTGGCCGATGTCGGCGTTTGTACTAATTACCCCTTCGGTGAGCAGCAGGCCGCGTGTCAGTTCCAGGTCAGCCCCAGGCGTTCGCATGGTCACGGTGAACCGCTCGGCCCCCAGACGGATTTCCAGCGGCTCTTCGACCACGAGCGTGTCCGGGAAAGAAGCAAAAGACCCGTGGCGCAGGCGCGTCACGGGCTTTGTTTTGTGGGAGCCGTCAGTAAGCAAAAGCATTTCCCCGTCAATTTGGCGGAAGCGGATGGGAATCGAACCCACCACCCGCACGAGGCGGGTCACAGGTTTTGAAGACCAGGGGGGCCACCAGACCCCGAACGCTTCCATCAGGTCACCGTCACGACGTCCGCACCTAACTTGGTAACCTCGCCCACGACGGCGGAGGCGAGGCAGGCGGCTGTCAGCGCGGACAGCAGTGCCGCTTGATTTTCCCCGGCCACGCTGAAAAGCAAACCGCCCGACGTCTGCGGGTCGAACAGCAGGGCAGCTAACGCCGGGTCAAGGCTGTTCGGCAAAGAGACAGCCCCGCCAAAATGAGCGCGGTTGCGGGCCGTGCCGCCCGGTCCGACACCCGCTCGGGCAAGCTCTAACGCACCCGGCAGCAGCGGGACTTGGGATGACTCAATTCGGGCACTCATCCCAGATGCTCGCAGCATCTGTGTCAGATGGCCCATCAGGCTAAAGCCCGTGACATCGGTGCAGGCATGAACCCCGACCGACGCCCCGGCGTCCCGCGCCCCTTTGTTCAGCGTTCGCATCGTCTCAATCGCGGCGTCTAAAGCCTCTGTCGGGGCGAGGCCCGACTTGGCTGCCGTCGTAATCGTACCGATGCCGATAGGCTTGGTCAATATGAGCAAGTCACCGACTTGTGCCCCGGCGTTGCTCCACACTTGCTTCGGGTGAACTGTGCCCGTCACCGCCAGCCCAAATTTAATTTCGGGGTCATCCACCGTATGCCCGCCAAGAAGCGCGACGCCTGCCTCGCGGCACTTGGCGAGGCCGCCCCGAAGTATGTCGGACAAAATCGAGATCGGCTGCGTGGAGGGAAAGCAGACAATGTTCAGGGCCGTCAGCGGCGTGCCGCCCATTGCATACACATCCGAGAGGGCATTGGCGGCGGCGATTTCGCCGAACAAGTACGGGTCGTCCACCACCGGCGGGAAGAAGTCCGTCGTCTGTACCAGCGCCAAATCCTCGGAGAGCTTATAAACCCCCGCATCGTCGAGCATTCCAAAGCCCACCAGCACATTCGGGTCCGGCGGCACGTCCACGAACAAGCCTTTGACGGCGGCGCTCAGGGCGGCGGGGCTGAGCTTGGCGGCGCACCCGGCGCAGGACACCATCTGTGTCAGTCGGGGCTTGGAGTCAGCAAGCAGTTCGGTCATTGGGAGTCTTTCTATGGCCGTTACCACGGGGATCACGGGGCTGAACCCCCGTGCTTTATAAAGTGCAACCCCCCGCCTTCGCGGGCGAAGATATTTAGGAACACCTCTGGTCAGCTGTCTTGTGCCCGCGAAGGCGGGAAATTGCTTCTTCGAAGCACGGGGGTTCAGCCCCGTAATCGGCGTTGTTGCATAAATCCCGAACCATGCCATAAAACCATGCCATAAATGGCACGGCTCACCGGCCTGCGGCCAGAAAGTACCGCTGCGCGGCACTCAATTCTCTACTCTTATTACTCTTATCCCCGCGAAGCGTGGGATTTCTGGCGTTCTCGCCGTCTAGCCGTGCGTTTCAACGCATGGTTTCAACGCATGGTTTCAACGCATGGTTTCAACGCAGGGTTCGGGATTTATGCAACAACGCCCCCGTAATTTTTTTGCCGTTCACGGCAAAAAACGCAGATCGCCGACGCGGCGCAGGACGCCGGTGGCTGTGAGATGTTCCAGCAGCGGCACGGAGAACTTACGGGTCAGCCCCAGCCGCGCATTGATTTCCGAGACCGTCAGCCCCGCCCCGTCGGCCAGCATAGCACCCAGCCGCACGGCGGCGTCTGTCAGTGCGTCGCGGTGAAACACAACCACGTGGCCTGACAGCCGCTCGGTGACGGGAACCAGCGCTCCGATTTCGGTGAGATAGGCATAGAGACGCTTCCGGCGGCGGTCGCGCTTTAGCACCGTGTCCAAATCCGGCGGCGTCAGGCCGCCGTCCCGGAACGCCGCTTCCATGTCGCGGGCGATACCGTACTCAACGTCTGACAAGTGCGCTTCCGGGTTATACCCGGTTGTGCGAGTCAAGCCGTCCCGCGTTTCCAATGTGCCGCGCTCGGCCAGGGTTTCCAGCAGGCGCGTCAGGGCGGCAGGCGGCAGGGTGCGCGGCAGGCGGCGGCGCAGGTCATCGGCGGGCATTCCGAGCCGCAGGGGGTGCGCGGCGTGATAGGCCTTGACGGCAGCTTCGATTTGCCCGGCAAGCTCGGCGAACACGTCCGCGTGCAGCGCCAGGCCACCCGCACAAAGTATTGTGGGCACGTCAGCGGGCGGCTCACAAAGGCCGAGGTCGCTCAACAACTGCCGCCAGTCACGCCCGGCAGGGCCAGCCTCCAGCAGCTTGTGCGCGGCTTTCTCCGCCGTCGTTCCCAAAGCCATCACGCGGACGCCCGCCAGCGTTGGCGAGTTCGACTGCGTGTGCTTCACCGGATACGGGTCCACAATCCGCCCGCCGCCCAGCGTCTCCGGCGGCGACGGCAGGCGCACCACGAAAGGCTCCCCTTCCGGCACGGCGAAGTCAGCCGCCAGACGAAACTGCACCAGGCCGCTCTCCCCCGGCGCGAGTTCCGAGACGCCCAGCGGGAACGCCCGCACAGCTATCTCCGCCGTGCCGCAATGCAGGGTCAGCACCTGCCCGCGCTTGACCGAACGCGAGGCTGACGCCAGGACGGTCAGCGGCGCATCCAGCAGGCGCGTAGGCCTGAGTGCCCTCGGCGCAGCCAGCAGGCTCCCGTGCGGAATGTCTTCTTTGGCGACACCGCGCAGGTTGACCGCCACGCGCTGACCGGGCCGCGCTTCGGCCACAGCGTGCCCATGCACTTGCAGCCCCCGGATCGCTGCCATCCGCCCTGACGGCCAAATCTCGACCGCCTGCCCGGTCTTCAAGATGCCGCGCCGCAGGGTTCCCGTCACTACGGTCCCCTGCCCGGTGAAAGTGAACGTCCGGTCGACCGGCAGCGTCCAGAACGGCCCCGGCTGCGGCTCCGCTGCCGATGCCAGACGCGCTGCCAGCGCGTCCTGCAAGCCATCCATGCCCTCGCCCGTTACCGCCGACACGAATAGCAGCGGTGCATCGCGCAGAAACGTCCCGGCCAGAAACTCGCGCAATTCGGCAGCCACACGGGCACGGCCTTCAGCGTCAGGGACCAAATCGCACTTGCTCATTACCACCACGCCGCCGGGCACGCCGAGCAGCCCCAGCAGGGCCGCGTGTTCCACCGTCTGCGGCTTGATACGCTCATTCGCCGCGACCAGCAGCAGCGCCCCGTCCAGACCGGTCGCCCCGGCGATCATGGTTTTGACAAACTTCTCGTGCCCCGGCGCATCAATCAGGTCAATCTCGCCGCCGGGCAGGATCAGGTGCGCGAAGCCCAGCACAATGGACATCCCCCGCTCCCGCTCCTCTTTGAGCCGGTCGGTGTCCGTCCCAGTCAGCGCCCGCACCAGCGCCGTCTTGCCGTGGTCAATATGCCCGGCGACGCCCAGGGTGAGGTGCTTCATAAACTCTTTGACGCCCCGCGCAGCGCGTCCGCAATCAGCCGGAACTCATCCTCGCGCACCGTGCGAACGTCCAGCACCAGCCAGTCGTCGTCGATAACGGCAATCACCGGCGGGTCGGCCCGGCGCAGGACAGCGACCAGCACTTCCGCGCTCCTTCCTGCCGCCCGCACCAATACGCGCTTTGTCGGCAGCGGCACAGTCGGCAATGCCCCGCCGCCGGTGAAGCCGTCGCCGTCCGCCAGCCGCGTTTCCAGCCCGTCCACTTTTGCCAGCAGGGTTCGCAGACGCCGGGCGCGGCGAGCGAGTTCCTCTTTGCCAGCCGCCAGCATTCCTAAAACGGGAACCGTCTCGGTCAGCCGCGCCGGGTCCAGATACAGCCGCAGGGTGGCCTCCAATGCCGCCAGCGTCAGCTTGTCCGCCCGCAAAGCGCGGTACAGGGGGTTCGCTCCCAGGCGCTCTATCAGCTCCCGCTTGCCCAGTATCAGGCCGCACTGCGGCCCGCCGAGCAGCTTGTCCCCGCTGACCGTCACCACGTCTGCCCCCGCCGCCAGCGTCTCCGGCACAGTCGGCTCCGGCGGCAGGCCGTACTGCGTCAGGTCTACCAACGCCCCGCTGCCGAGGTCATTCATCAGCACCAAGCCCCGATCCTGTGCCAGCCCTGCCAGTTCCGAGATTGCCGTCTCTTCGACAAACCCGATCAGCTTGTAATTGCTCGGATGCACCTTCAGCAGCACTTTCGTGTCTGCCCCCGCCGCCCGCGCATAGTCGGCGAGCCGCGTTTTGTTGGTCGTCCCCACTTCCACCAGCCGCGCCCCACTCTGCATGATAACATCGGGAACCCGGAAGCCGCCGCCAATCTCCACTAACTCCCCGCGTGAGATGACCACTTCGCCGCCGCTTGCCAGCGTCCCCAGTGCCAGCAGCACCGCCGCCGCGTTATTGTTGACCACAAGCGCCGCCTCCGCTCCGGTGAGCGTTCGCAGAAGCTCCTCTATCTGCCCGCCCCGTCCGCCGCGCTTGCCGGTCGCCAAATCCATCTCTAAATTGGTGTAGCCCCGCGCCGCTTCCGTGACTGCTTTGACTGCCGCCTCAGCCATCGGCGCACGGCCCAGGTTAGTGTGAATGACAATGCCCGTGGCGTTGACCACCCGGCGCAGGCGTTTGAGGTCTTCCTTTTTCAGCCGCTCCGTGACTGCTTCCAAGACGGCATCATTGGTGACGGTCGGCGTCTCCCCGGCCAAAATCTGCTGACGCCGGGCGTCTATCTCGGCTCGCGTCTCGGCCAGCACCGAGGCGCGGGGCCAACCCGCGAGAAGGGTTTGCGCCGCGTCGCTTTCCAGCAGCGTGTGGACTTTAGGCAGGGCACGGAGGGCGTCTCTCTGCGTAGTGGGTGGTGTTGACATATGGATCGAGAAACGGCCACGGGTTAAAACCCGAGGCTCGGAAAAGTCCACCGTGCAGGGCACGTAAGAACGGACAATGGCGGCGGCCTTGTTTATTTTCTTGTGTCCCCTGGACACTGGGCCTTTTTTAGCCTCGGGTTTTAACCCGTGGCTTCTCTAAATTCGCTGGGCTGTCTGATGCCCGGTTCCCTATCCCCCGATATGCGACATTTCTACTTTGGGCCGCCGGGCCGACTCTTCGGTCCGCACTTCCGAGTAGCGGTCGGTGCGGCCTTCCCAGACGGCGCGAAGCAGGGTAGACAATTCGGCGTCGTCTATCCCGGAGCGCAGGGGGGCGCGGAGGTCGCGGCCTTTGGCGGCGAAGAGGCACGTATACAGGCTGCCCTCGGCGGACAGGCGGGCGCGGGTGCAGTCGCCGCAGAAGGGCTGAGTGACGGAGGAAATCACGCCGACTTCGCCGCCGCCGTCGGTGTAGCGGAAGCGGGTGGCGACTTCGCCGGGGTAGTTCGGTGCAACCGGGACAAGGGGCAGCTCGGAGGAGAGACGCGAAATGATTTCAGACGCAGGCACGACGGACTCGGACTGCCAGCCGTTCGTCGCGCCGACGTCCATGAACTCAATGAAGCGTAAAATCACGGGCGTGTTGTGGAAATGCCGGGCCAGCGCCGTCAGGCCCTCGTCGTTGACCCCGCGCTGGACCACGGTATTGACTTTGACCGGGCCGAGACCGGCGGCCAGGGCGGCGTCGATGCCGTCCAGGACGCGGGCGACGGGGAACGAGACATCGTTCATAGATTGGAACACGGCGTCGTCGAGCGAGTCTAGGCTGACGGTGACGCGGGACAGCCCGGCGTCTTTGAGGGCGCGGGCGTACTTTGCCAGCAGAGCGCCGTTGGTGGTCAGGGCGATTTCTTCGATGCCGTCAATCTGCGAAAGCATTTCCACGAGCTTAGGCAGGTCCCGGCGCAGGAGCGGCTCGCCGCCGGTCAGGCGGATTTTCTGGACGCCCAGATCAGCGAACAGGCGGGCCAGCCGGGCCAGCTCTTCGAACGACAAAATCTGGGCGGCGGGCAGGAATTGAAAGTCGCGTCCGAAGACTTCTTTAGGCATACAATAGGTACAGCGAAAGTTGCAGCGGTCCGTGACCGAAATCCGCAGGTCGCGCAGGGGGCGATTGTAGGTATCGCGCACAAAATCAGACAGCATTGGCAGGGAAATCGGGGCGAGCATACCCTATTCTACCCACAAAGGGGCCGCGCAAGTTCGCCTGATCAGGAATTGACGAGGCAGGGGGCGATATGCTATAATCTTCTCCCGCAAGTTTACGAATACTGCTGTTTGCTGATCCCGCCATTGAGTTCGAAAAGTTTAGAAGAGGAACGCTGTCCCCATGAGATCGACTGGCCTGCCCCCTAAGCAGGGGCTGTACGACCCGGACTTTGAGCACGACGCCTGCGGCGCAGGGTTCGTGGTCAATATCAAAGGCAACGCCTCGCATGAGATTGTCAGCCAGGCGCTGACAATCCTGCGGAATCTCGCCCATCGCGGCGCCTCCGGCAGCGAAGAAAACTCCGGCGATGGAGCCGGTATCCTCCTGCAAGTCCCGCACACGTTCCTGAGCCGCGAGATGAGCGCGGCGGGCGTCACCCTGCCCGCACCCGGCGAGTACGCCGTCGGCACCGCGTTTCTGCCGCAGGACGACGCCGACCGGGCGCTGTCCGAAGGCAAACTGAAAAGCATCACCGCCGAAGAAGGGCAGACGTTCTTAGGCTGGCGCGATGTGCCGACCGATTCGTCAACGCTCGGCGACACCGCGATTGCGGCTTCCCCGGTTATTCGGCAGTTCTTTGTCGGCAAAGGCGAAGGCGTCACCGGGACGGCGCACTTTGAGCGCAAGCTGTGCGTCATCCGCAAGCGCACTTCCCATGAAGTGCGTCAAGCAGGCGTTGGCGGCAGCGAAAAGTTTTATATTCCGAGCCTCTCTTCGCGGACATTGGTTTACAAGGGAATGTTGACCCCGGAGCAGGTGGAAGAGTTCTATTCCGACCTCTCCGACCCCGAGATGCAGAGCGCCCTCGCGCTGGTGCATTCGCGCTTCAGCACCAACACGTTCCCCTCGTGGGAGCGGGCACACCCCTACCGGATGATTGCCCACAACGGCGAAATCAATACCCTGCGCGGCAATGTCAACTGGATGCGGGCGCGGCAGGCACAGTTTGCGTCGGATTTGTTCGGCGACGACCTGCCCAAGATGCTGCCGATTATCAATGACGAAGGCAGCGACTCGGCGATGTTTGACAACTGCCTAGAGTTTCTGACGCTTAGCGGACGGTCCATGCCCCATGCCGTGATGATGATGATCCCCGAACCCTGGGCCGGGCATGAGAGTATGTCGGCGGAGCGCAAAGCGTTCTATCAGTACCATTCGTGCCTGATGGAACCCTGGGACGGCCCGGCGTCTATCGCCTTCACCGACGGCGTTCAAATCGGCGCGGTGCTGGACCGGAACGGCCTGCGCCCGTCGCGCTACTATGTCACCAAAGACGATCTGGTGATTATGGCCTCTGAGGTCGGCGTTTTAGACATCGCCCCGGAGCGCGTCTTGTCCAAAGGCCGCTTGCAGCCGGGCCGGATGTTTTTAGTGGACACCGCCGAAGGCCGGATTGTGTCTGACGAAGAGATTAAAGACAATGTCGCCCGCGAGCACCCCTACGGCGAATGGCTGGCCGAGCATCTGGTGAAGATGGCCGACCTGCCGACGCCGACCGACGTGCCGACCACCACACACGAAACGGTCTTGCAGCGGCAGCAGGCCTTCGGCTACACGTTTGAAGACCTGCGGATTATTATGGCCCCGATGGCCCGGCAGGGCGCGGAAGCCATCGGCTCGATGGGTACGGATACGCCGCTGGCCGTGCTGTCCGATAAGCCGCAGTCGCTGTTCAACTATTTCCAGCAGCTCTTCGCGCAGGTGACCAACCCGCCGATTGACTGCATCCGGGAAGAAATTGTGACGTCAGCGGGCATGACTATCGGGACCGAGCGCAATATGCTCGAGCCTGGCCCTGAGAACTGCAATCTGATCTCTCTGGACTCGCCGATTGTCAACAACGAAGAGCTTGCCAAGCTGCGGCAGATTAGTCGCCCCGGCTTTCAGTCGGTCACGCTCCCGATCTTGTTCCCGGCGGGCAGCGGCGCGGAGGGGCTGGTTGCAGCCCTGAACACTCTGTTCGCGGCGGCGGACCAAGCGATTGCCGATGGCAAGAACATTTTGATCTTGTCCGACCGGGGTATCGATGCCGATTGTGCTGCCATCCCGGCGCTGCTGGCATCAGCGGGTCTGCATCACCACTTGATCCGTCAGGGCACGCGCACGCGCATCGGGCTTGTTTTGGAGTCGGGCGAGCCGCGTGAGGTGCATCACTTCGCGCTGCTGGTGGGCTATGGGGTTGCCGCAATCAACCCCTATCTGGCTTTTGAGACCATTGATGATGCCATTCGGGAGAACCTGCTGCGCGAGATTACGCCCTATGACGCCCGCAAAAACTATGTCAAAGCGGTCGTCAAAGGCATCGTCAAAGTTACCTCCAAAATGGGCATCTCGACCATTGAAAGCTACTGCGGCGCACAGCAGTTTGAGGCGGTCGGCCTGCACAAATCGGTGATTGACCACTACTTCACCCGGACGGCGTCTCGCATCGGGGGCGTCGGCATGGCGGTTCTGGCGCGTGAGGCGGAAATCCGGCACGATGCCGCGTTCCCCAAGCGCGGCGAGCAGCCCGGCGCACTGCCTACCGGCGGCAACTATCAGTGGCGCTCGGATGGCGAGTACCATTTATTTAGCCCACAGACCATTCACAAGCTGCAATTAGCCGTCCGCACCAACAGCTACAAAGTATTCAGCGAGTATTCTACGCTCGTCAATGAGCAGCTCGAGCAGAAAGCCACTCTACGTGGCCTGCTCGGGTTGAAGTCGGATGCCGCGCCGGTGCCTCTGGACGAAGTCGAACCCTGGACGGACATCGTCAAGCGGTTCAAGACAGGGGCCATGTCCTACGGCTCGATCAGTCAGGAAGCGCACGAAGCGCTGGCAATCGCCATGAACCGCATCGGCGGCAAGTCCAACACCGGCGAGGGAGGCGAGGACCCGGCCCGGTTCATCCCGGATGCCAAT
Source organism: Capsulimonadaceae bacterium (assembly GCA_965277455.1). Taxonomy (GTDB): domain Bacteria; phylum Armatimonadota; class Armatimonadia; order Armatimonadales; family Capsulimonadaceae; genus JANXMY01. The sequence continues at coordinate 1,113,024 of OZ255823.1, forward strand.
GGCGACTCGCGCAATTCGGCCATCAAACAGGTCGCGTCGGGCCGCTTCGGCGTCACGAGCCACTACCTGGTCAATGCCAAAGAGCTGCAAATCAAGATGGCGCAGGGCGCGAAGCCCGGCGAGGGCGGACAGTTGCCCGGCTCGAAAGTTTACCCGTGGATCGCCAAAGTGCGCTTCTCAACCCCTGGTGTCGGCCTGATTTCGCCGCCGCCGCACCATGACATCTACTCGATTGAGGACCTGTCGGAGCTGATCCATGACCTAAAAAACGCCAACACCGGCGCACGCATCAGCGTCAAGCTGGTCTCGGAAGTCGGTGTCGGCACGATTGCGGCAGGCGTTGCCAAAGCCAAAGCCGACGTGGTTCTGATTTCCGGCCACGACGGCGGCACGGGGGCCTCCCCGCAGACGTCCATCAAGCACGCCGGGCTGCCCTGGGAGCTGGGGCTGGCCGAGACACACCAAACGCTGGTCCTCAACAACCTGCGCTCGCGCATTGTGGTGGAAACTGACGGACAGCTCAAAACGGGCCGCGATGTGATTATCGCCGCGCTGCTTGGAGCCGAAGAATACGGTTTTGCGACTGCCCCACTGGTGTCGCTGGGCTGCATTATGATGCGCGTCTGCCACCTGAACACCTGCCCGGTGGGGGTGGCGACGCAGGACCCGCAGCTTCGCAAGAACTTCACCGGGGACCCGGCGCACGCGGTCAACTTCATGCGCTTTATCGCCGAAGAAACCCGCGAGATCATGGCGTCGCTGGGTTTTCGCACCATCAATGAGATGATTGGCCGCACCGATATTCTGGAAGCGGAGCGGGCACTGGACCACTGGAAAACGCGGGGCCTGGACTTCACGAACCTGTTCTACCGGCCCGAGGCTGGCCCGGAAGTCGGGCGTTATCAGCAGATGACGCAGGACCACGGCCTTGATGGGGCGCTGGACAACACGACGCTTCTGGAAATCTGTGCGCCTGCGCTCGATGACGGCACTCCCGTCGCAGCAACCGTGCCTATCCGCAATGTCAACCGCGTGGTCGGCACGATTGTCGGCAGCGAGCTGACCCGCCGTTACGGGGCGCAGGGCCTGCCCGAAGACACCATCAAGCTGAACTTCGAAGGCTCGGCAGGGCAGTCGTTCGGGGCCTTTGTCCCCGCCGGAATGACCCTGCGGCTCTCCGGTGACTCCAACGACTATGTGGGCAAGGGCCTGTCCGGGGGCAAGCTGATTATTCAGCCGCCGACGGGGTCGACATTCGCGGCCCGGACGAATATTATCATCGGCAACACCGCGCTCTACGGCGCGACGGCAGGGGAAGTCTATATTCGCGGCGGCGCGGGTGAGCGGTTCGCTGTCCGCAACTCCGGGGCAACCGCCATTGTGGAAGCTGTGGGTGACCACGGCTGCGAGTACATGACCGGCGGGCGCGTGGTGGTGCTGGGCACGACAGGCCGCAACTTCGCGGCGGGAATGTCCGGCGGAATCGCGTATGTCTTAGACGACGCGGGCGACTTCGCCACCCGTTGCAACACGCAGATGGTGGGCTTGGAGGAGCTCGCTGATTTGGCCGAAATCGAAGAGCTGCGGCAAATGCTCCGGCGCTATGTCGAATACACCGGCAGCTCGCACGCCACCGAGCTACTGGCCGACTGGGAAGTGTCCGTGCCGAAGTTTGTCCGGGTCATCCCGCACGACTTCAAGCGCATGAACGAGGCCATCGCCCGCGTCGAAGCCTCGGGCCTCAGCGGCGACGAAGCATTGCTTGCCGCTTTTGAGGAGAACGCCCGCAGCACCTCCCGTGCGGGCGGGGGTTAGGCAGATTATAAGCGCCTCTGGCGAGGGATTAAAATCCCTCGCTAGGTGAGGCGTCCTGCGGACGGAGGAGAATCAGGAAAAGGCCAATGGCCTCCGGCTCCGTATATCTTTCGTCCGCAGGACGCCTCACCCAGCGAGCAGTTTTCAACTGCTCGAACTCTTGACACACCCTTTAGAACACGAGACTACACATGGGAAAACCCACCGGATTTATTGAATACCTGCGCGAGCTGCCTCTGGACCGGACCGCCACCGAGCGCATCCGGGACTGGAAAGAGTTCCACCTGCACCTGGGCGAAAAGAAGCTCCGCGAACAGGGTGCCCGCTGTATGGACTGCGGCATTCCGTTCTGCCACACGGGAACCCTGCTGAACGGCATGGCCTCGGGCTGTCCGGTCAACAATTTGATCCCCGAATGGAACGATTTGGTCTACCGGGGCCTGTGGCGCGAGGCGCTGGACCGGCTGCACAAAACCAACAACTTCCCCGAGTTCACAGGCCGCGTCTGCCCTGCCCCCTGCGAAGGCGCGTGCGTACTGGGCATCAGCGGCCCGGCGGTCACCATCAAGAACATTGAGTGCGCGATTATCGACAAGGGCTTCGAAGAAGGCTGGGTCGTCGCCGAGCCGCCCGCACGGCGCACCGGCAAGAAAGTTGCCGTCATCGGCTCCGGCCCTGCCGGGCTGTCCGCCGCCGCGCAGCTTAATAAAGCCGGGCATCTGGTGACCGTCTTCGAGCGCGGCGACCGCGTCGGCGGCCTGCTCACCTACGGCATCCCCAACATGAAGCTGGCTAAAGAGCTGGTAGACCGGCGCGTGGATTTATTGGAACAGGAAGGCATTGCGTTTCTGACAAACACCACCGTCGGCGAGAACTACCCCGCTGACCGGCTGCTCAAAGAGTTTGACGCCGTGGTGCTTGCCACCGGCGCGACCAAGCCACGCGGCCTGTCGGACATCGAAGGCGGGGATTTGAAGGGCATCCACTTTGCGATGGACTTTCTCACTGCCAACACGCAGAATGTGCTGGACGGCACGCCGAACGACCAGTTTGTGACGGCGGGCGGCAAAGATGTCGTCGTCATCGGCGGCGGCGACACCGGCACGGACTGTGTGGGGACCGCGATGCGCCACGGCTGCCACAGCCTGGTGCAGCTCGAAATCCTGCCCAAGCCCCCGATGTCCCGCGCCGCAGACAACCCGTGGCCGCAGTGGCCGAAAGTCTACCGCCTGGACTATGGACAAGAAGAAGCTCTGGCCGTCTTCGGCTCCGACCCGCGTGTCTACTGCACCACCGCCAAGAAGTTTGTCGGCGACGAGAACGGTCATGTCAAAGAAGTGCATACCGTGGGTATCGACTGGCAGCACGACGAAAAGGGCCGCTTCGTGCCCGTGGAAGTGCCCGGTACAGAGAAAGTGACATCCGCGCAGCTTGTACTTCTGGCGATGGGCTTCCTCGGACCGGAGCAGTCTCTCTTAGACCAGATGGGTGTCGCCCGCGATGCCCGCTCCAACGTGCTGGCCGAGTACGGCCATTTCGCCACGAGCATCCCCGGCGTCTTCGCGGCGGGCGATGCCCGGCGCGGCCAGAGCCTCGTCGTCTGGGCCTTCAACGAAGGCCGCGCCGCCGCCCGCGAATGCGACCGCTACCTGATGGGCGAAACCAGCCTGCCGTAACCTTTTTCAACACGTCTTTTTCAACACGTCTTTTCTGGCGGCAATGCAGCCCCCCTACCCCACCTCTGGCTCCCCAGAATTGGGGCGGGGGGGCTATTTTATGGAACATACACCTATGACTGACAACCAATTCAACGTTAATGTGCAGGAACTTACCGACTACCTTAAGCTCAAGCTGATGGTCCTCGGCGGCGAGATGGGAAACGAAGAGTTTATCACCCGGCTGACTATTCCCCAAGAAGTCGTCGCACATCTCAAAGAGCGCATCCGGCTGTCTTACGGTCAGCCAAGCCCCCTGGACAAGCGTGTACAGGACTTTTTAGACAGCTACCTCGCGGAAGTCAGCGGCGAAGCGCCTATCAAGCTGCCGGGCCTCGGGCAAAGCCTGATTTTGGACCGGCCCAATATGGCCCGCGAGCTGTCGCTGCCCGAAGGCGGCAACAAGTTCGAGTCGGATATTGTCAGCTCGTACCGCCTCGGCAACGGGCAGGGCGTCCTGCATAACCCGAAAAGCGACCGGCGGACGACGCAGGGCGTCTTCCATGTCGCCGAGGGCGGCGCTCCCACTCCAAACGACAAAGTGGCTGTGCCAAAAGCCGCTTTTGCGGGCCTGCTCCGGGCCGCTTTGGCCCCGCCGCAGAGCCTCCTGACCCTGCCGTTTACTGCCGGGAGCGCCGCGCCGATGGCGTCGTTCGTGTCGCTTATGCTCCGGCCCCTCGTTGTCCCCGCTGTCCCCGGCGTCACCCCCGCCCGCTCCACCGAAGTGCGGTTCATGGTTCCGGGCAACTTGGTCAGCAATCTGGATTTTGTCGAGCGTATCTTCGGCAATGCCGGGGACCCGCACCTGCCGGAAAGCGATGCCGGGCTGGATATTGACGGCTGGACCGGCCACACCGGCTATGTGATTTTAGCCCCGCACCTGCCGACGCTGACCAAGAAGTCGCTTGGCCTGCCGCATTTCGACGATGCCACCGACCGGCAGAAGTCGGACCGGATGTGCTGGGCGTCCCCCGATGAGTGCTACAACAACGGCGATGCGTTCAAAGTCACCGCCCGCGACGGGCGCGGGGTAATGGTGACAATTATCGCGGACAACTATTACGGCTACTGCAAGAAAGAAGTCAAAACCCAGATCAGCTTTGCGGCTAACCTCCTGGGCGGGGTGGAGGAAGAGCACGCGGGCGGGGCATTGGTGCATCCGCGCTACGATCTGGGCAAAACGTTCAGCATGGCGACGCACCTCAGAAAAAGCGCCCACACGTTTGAAGGCGTCAAGCGGCTGTTTAGCGAGCGGATGCATCTTATGCCGGAAGGCTACGGGGTCGACCGCGCTTATTCCAACATCTACTATGTGCCCGAGACGGTGCAGATTGACTTGAACACGCAGACGGTGATGTGGCGTAACCTCTCTGGGAAGCACTCGCTGCCGCTCGACCCGGCAGTAACCTATGTGGTCCCGGCGGGCTACAAAGTGCGGCTGGAAAAAGAGGCCGATTCGGGGCAGTGGCGCTTGATTGGCACAACTGCGGAGGGAACGCTCTGCCACAAGCCGTCCACGGTGTCGGGCGGCGGCAAGTCGGAGATTTCCAAGTCTATCGCGGATTCGGTCATGCACGCGCCGTTCTTTGTGGCCGATTTCGAGAAAGACATGGACGCCGCCGCCGCGCTGCTGAACCACGATTATTCGGACCGCTTTCAGAACCGCCCGCCGTCCGAGAGCCGCCCTATCCTCAGCCCCGACCGGTCGCTGGGATCAGTCATCAAGCTGCTCACGCCGTCGTCACCGCTGTATACCCCGGCCTATAACTCGTGGCTGGAGTCCATCCCCCACCCCATCCGCGAGCTAGTCTATCTGATTAAGCGCTTCTATTTGCCCGAAATGGGCGAAGACTGGCGCGGACAGTTCAGCGTGGATGTGGTCAACGGACGGCCCGGCAACGAGCTTCGCTTTCGGGGCGAAAAGCTGGTGGCGCACTTTGCACGGGTCGGCTTCACGCCCGGCGGCGACTGGCGCATTTTCACCCTGCGCTCGGATTTTGTGCCCGCCGAAAAGCTTCAGCGCGAGGATGACATCACGGCCTCTATCGTCGTTCCCGCCGGGCGGCTCCCAAACCGCAACCCGCGCTATGATGGCCCTGTCGCCTACAAAATCGTCGAAAACACCGAGCGCCGCCTGTTTCAGCGGCCCGATGACGCCATTCACCGGGGCTACGACAAAGTCACCGAGGCGCATTTTGCCCAACCCGACAACTTCTTTTCGAACTACGCTCCGCTGACGCAGGGCGACGCCGAAACCCTGGTGGCACAGCCCATTTCGCTGGCCGAATGGACCCCGGCGATGCAGAAGATCGTCGTGCAGGCCGCCGAGACGCCGGGCTACTTTGTGTCGTCGGCCCACCCGCGCATCGTCGACGGCAAGGCCACGAAAAACCCGCGCTTCCTGCAAATCCGCGCCGACTTGCAGGACCCCGGCCCTTCGTATCTCTCCGAAGTCGGGATGCGTCTGTACCGGCAGACCCCGTGGACCGAGCCGCTGCCCACGCCCGTCAACGCCGTCCTGCCGGGCCGCCGCCTGAACCCGCCTGAGCCGGGCATCCGGTCTTTGGCCGTCTACAATCCGGTGCATTATCAGGAGACGCCTGAGCTTTTCATGGAGCTGATCAGCAGCCTGACGGGCAAATCGCCCTCCACCACCGGGGCCGGTTCCGAAGGGGCGCTCACGAAAGGACCGTTCAACGCGCTCCCCCCCATTATCGACCTGAACAATGCATTAGTGTCGCATATTCTGACCGAAGAAAAAGCCTTCGCCACGGCGGCGGGCTTTGTCGGCCCGCATCTGCGCGTCGACCACGACATCAGCCTGCTCATCCCCGAAATCTGGTCCCGCATGGAGGTCAAGGAGCGCGACCCCGCCGCCCTTCTGGCAAGCGGCCACTTCGAAAAGCTGGAAGATTTCGAGTACGAAGGCCAGACCATCCTCGCCTCCCGCCTCGGCTCCCGAATCACCCCGCAGGGCGTCCGCACGTACTTTGGCATCGTCTTTGACAACCCCAACGACGTGTTCACCAATGCGATGCTGCACCCCGAAGACCAGGACCTGCCCTCGTTCGTGGACGGCATCAACAACATCGTGGAAACCCAGAAAAAGATCGCTGCCTATTACTTCGAAGACGGCTCCGTTTCCCTCGCCTGCCCGCCGCTTCAGGCTTTGCTGCACATCATGCGCGACGGCGAGTTCGAGGGCAAATCGGTCAGCGACCCCGCCCTCCGCGCCCTGTTCACCCGCGAGGCCCTGTGGGACAGCGCGTGGTATGCCGAGCGCCTGCAAACCCAGCAGACCATCGATGTCCGCCTGTGGCGGCGGCACGTCGCCTACTTGCGCGGCTTCCTGAACACCCCGAACCCCCTGTCGCCTGCCCTGCGCCAGGAAGTCACCACCCGCCTGCATCGCGCCCAGGCCCAGTGCGAACGCGCCGAGCGCCCCGACTACGCCGGCAGCCTCAAAGGCTTCCTCGGAGCCGACCCGGCTGTGCTTATGGAAAAGTAATGCGCTATCTTGCCGGGTTATTTTTGTTCGTTGTGGGGGCGTTTGTCGGGCTGAAGCTGCCTGATTTTGACCTTGTGTTTCGCTGGTGGCCGCTGATTATGCACCGCTCTCTGCTAACGCATGGCCTGATTATTCCGCTGGCTTTGTTTGCCGCACTCAGGCCGCATATTATCGGCAAGCAGGCGGACCCCCGGCTGCGCCTGGCCTTCATGGGCTTCTGCCTCGCCACAGCGGTTCATTTGTGCTTTGACCTGTTTCCGAGAAGCTGGTTCGGATTTTCCCGTGTCCATGTGCCGTTTTTCGGGTGGCAAAGTACGCTCTTTTCCGTCTTATGGCTGGCAGCCGGGGCGCTCGTCAGCCTGTATTTAGCCTGTCGTACGTTTCAGCGTATCAGCGATGTCGGGCTGGCTCTGGTTGGCCTTGCCGTCTCCTACGGCGTGGTCGCGGCCCACGAGCCGATGCGCTCTTTCTATGCGCTGATTACGCTTGGGCCGATGGCCGTCAGCGCATTCCTAATGCCACGCCCCTCCCACGACCCGGACAGCCCCTCCGACGTAATCAGCCGCTGGAAGCGTTCCTAGCTCAAACCGAAGCGCGGATTTTCTCGCACTCCTGAGAGCTACTGCTGTGACCAGTAAATGGCCTGCACGGCATTCTGGCTGTTGGCGACGCTGCCCGGCCTGTAATACTTGACGTGGCCGTCGTCGAGCAGGTAGTTCGCCCCGTCCGTGTGGCGGCCCATCGTCTCCCATTGCTGCTGCTGGAAAGTCGCTGTCCAGGTCACGATATGACCGATGCTGTACTGGGTTCCGCCCGGCGCTGCCCCGCCGGTCAGGGCTGAGTTGCTGCTTTGCTCGGCGTCCGCACTGTCATACGACAGAAGGTTCAGCCCGTCGCCAGACACGGAGCTGCGGTCACGGGTCGTTCCGCCTTCGAGGGGGTCCGTGAGCGCGACGCGGCTGCCCCTTAGCTCAAACAGAAGCACTGTCTGCGCGGGAGAGGTTACCTGCCCGTCGACGCCGCCTAACCCCACGGCAGCAGGCTCAATGCCAGGAGAGCCTGTCCGGGAGACCTCCGCGATGTCGAGATTGTAGCCGTAGGAAACCGGAACACGAGCGGGATTGACGGTCGTGTCAGCGGTTGTCGAGTCGTCAGGACACTTGTAAACACCCGTGCTTTTGACACAGGTGTAAATCGGCCCGGCCCATCCGCCGCCGCGATGGTTGCCGAAGCCCACCGGGTACTTTTCCTCGTTGTCCTGGCTGTACTGAATAAACGCCAGCCCAAGCTGCTTTTCGTTGGACTGGCAGGAGGCGCGGCGGGCGTTCTCGCGCACTTTCTGAAACACAGGAAAGAGAATGGCGGCGAGGATAGCGATAATAGCGATGACGACGAGCAGTTCAATTAATGTGAAGCCGTAAGTGAAGCCACGGCGGGCCTTTTCTGGTGTGGACGAACAAAGTGGTCGGCTCATAAAACTGTATTTCTCCTTCCGACAGTGTACCACGAGTTTTCCCTGGCTCTGTCCTTGCCCACTTAGGAGCAGAACGTTTAATTTTTTCCACCCAAGTTCACCCATGAGCGCGGATATTTTCGTACTCCACCCAGTTTTTGGCTTCGGACTTTTCCAGATCGTACTGGTTTTGCAGGCCCAGCCACAGTTGTCTCCCCGTCCCGGAAAAACCTCACCCCAACCCTCTCCTTAAGCAAGGAGAGGGAGCCAGAGTAAGGCAGGAGGGCAGGGACAAGCCCTGCCCCTACAGTTCTGTTCCTCACCCGAAGGGTGCTGTCCAGACGGGGCGTTTACCGCCCCGGCATTCGGCTGTTCTCTTTACCGGGGCTATATACTTCCCGCACGCCGGCGTCTACGGAGCGGTAGGTCAGCCCGAGCGGGGCGGCGGCGTTCTGGCCGCGACTGATGTTCTCAAACTGTGTGAAGGCAATCAAGCCGCGTGTGAGAGGCGGATGCGGGAGATACTCCAGAAGCGCGGCGGCGATGTTGACCAGTGGCAGGGGCAGGTGGATGAGGGGACGGCGGCGGCGCAAGACCTGCATCAGCAGGGCCAGCGTGGCATTGGTGCTGAGGATGTTCGGGCCGCAGGCGTCCCACAGTGCGTTTCGGGCGGCGGGTTTCTCGAAGCACGCCGCAATGGTGGCGGCGAGGTCGGCGACGTGGATAGGGGCGGACAGGGTGCGGCCATTGCCGAGGACGGGCACGACCGGAAAAGAGTTGATAAAACGGGCGAGGGCGGAGAAGTAGTGGTCGCCGGGGCCATAGACAATCGAGGCGCGAAGGATAGTCCACGGAACGCCGCTGGTTTGAACGTGCCGCTCGGCGGAGAGCTTGGCATCAATGCCAGGGTGCTGCCCGGCGAACGGCTCGCCGACCGCCGCACCGCTGAGGTAGACGACGCGCTGCAAGTCGCCATAGGTACGCAGGGCAGACAGGACGTTCTTTGTGCCGTCGGCGTCCACGGCCTGAAAGGTCTGCCGCTCACGCGGGCGCTCGATAGGGAAGCCCGAAAACTGATGGGCCAGAACGGCGGCTTCTATGCCTTCCGCAGCGAGGCGCAGGCTGTCCGGGTCCCGGACATCGCCCTGGACGACGGGGAAGCCTTCCACTGTTCCTGCTTGGGTGCTGGACAGGAGGCGGACGGCATGGCCGTGTAAGCGCAGGGCATGGGCGGCGGCAAGGCCGATAAATCCCCGGCCCCCGGTGAGGAGAACTTGCATAACCATCCCTTCCTGCTCGTAATTCTACCGGAAAACAAGAAAAAAGGCGAGAAGTGTAGACGGAAACGCCGATATGCTGTATGATAGAAAGCAAACGGGCGCGAGACCCGCTGCTTCCACGGTACCGGCTTTCATGGAAAGGCTACTCATGCACACGCTTCTTTCCCCACGCGGGATTTACGGTCGGCTGTCCTGGGCGATGCTGACGCTCGGCGGTCTGGCGCTCGGCCCGCAGGCCGCGCAGGCACAGATCACGGCGTATACGTCGGCCAGCGCCTTTCAGGCGGCGTCGGTCAATACCACCACTCCCTTTTATTTTGACAGTCTGGCGACGCAAGGCTCTACCTCTTATTATGGCCCAAGCTATTCGTTCGACGGCGTCGGATTTACCAGCTCGTCGCTGAAAGTACTCACCCCAGCCGGCGGCGAGGGAGACCTCTTTGGCGGGCACTCGTTTCTGGTCGGCCTGAAAACCGCGACCAGCGGACGCACTAACCAGATTTCCTGGGGCTTGCCGATAGGTACGACAGCGTTCGGCGCAACCTTTGCCAGTCTGGACGGCAGCCCGCTCACGCTGGACGTCAATGACCAGTTGTTTACGTTTGGCACGGGGAGCACGTTTGTCGGGTTTACGTCCAGCGCCCCGATTACATTTATGTCTGTGAACAGCACAAGCCCGCGAGGAACCGCGATGGACGGCGTTGTGTTTGGTGATGCCGCCCCCGTCCCCGAAGCCTCTTCGGTGGTCTCGCTGGGCCTCCTGCTGATGTGCGCGGGCGGGGTGGCTCTGGCCCGTCGGCGACGCCGCGCCGCGCCGCGTCTGGATTGACAGTCAGGCCGTCAAAAAGGTATACTGTTGTCGGTATAATGGACATTGACGCAAGAAAACAAAAGATACTGGGCGCGGTGGTGCGGGACTATGTCGAAACCGTGAAGCCGCTTGGCAGCGAAGAGCTGGCGGCCCGGCATCAGTGGGGCATCAAAAGCGCGACTATCCGCAATGAGCTGGCGGAGCTTGCCGAACTGGGTTTGCTCCGTCAGCCCCACACGAGCGCCGGGCGCATTCCGTCGGACCTCGGCTACCGGTTCTATGTGGACCATCTGCTGACGGCGCGGGAGATTGATGAGCCGACCCTGTCGGGCGAAGACACGCAGGCGCTCGAAATGGAGCGGCTGCTGCGCCGCACCTGCGCCCTGCTCACGCAGGCCACTTCCTATACGTCCGTTGCCACGCCGCCCCGCCCCGCCGATACGCAGGTGCGGCAGGTCTTTGTGACGCCCGCCGGTGACGACCGCCTTCTGATTGTCCTGCTGCTTTCCACCGGACAGATGGAAAACCGGCTGTTCTGCCCGGATGCCGACGCCGCCACGCCTGTTTCCCCCGCTGAGGCCGTTTTGCTTGCCAATGCGCTTACCGAAGCGATGGGCGGGCAGGAGCTTGATACCCTGTCTGCTCTGACGCTGGACGCGCCGACGGCTTTGTCCCCCGCCCTGCGGACGCTCTACGGCCTGCTGACAGCAGCCATCCGGCAAATGGCACAGGCCGCCGCCGAGGAAGACAGCGTCTACCTGGAAGGCGCGAGCGAGATTTTGCGTCAGCCGGAGTTCCGCGATGTCGCCAAGATTGAAAGCGTGCTGGAAACGCTTCAGCGCGGCACGCTGGTCTTTCAAACCCTGTCACGGGTGCTGCTCGGGCCAGACGTTTCGGTGGTCATCGGCGCGGAAAACCACATTCCGGCCATGAGCGAGTGCAGCTTTGTGACCGCGTCCTACTATGTCGGCACGCGGCGGCGCGGCACGCTCGGCGTCGTCGGCCCCACCCGCATGGATTACGACCGCGCCGTCCCCGCCGTCGGCTTCTTTTCCCGCGCCCTCAGCCGGACGCTGACCCGTCTTGCCGGTTTAAGCTGACTTCGCAAACGGACTTCTCAAATTGACTTCGCAAGCGGGCAGTCTTGGGGTACAATGGAGCCAATTCGCACTATCTGGAGGGCTTCCCATTGTTATCCCGCCGCTTTGCACTGCCGCTTTCGGCACTTTCTCTGATGACGCTTGCCGCCGCGCCTTCGCTTGCACAGACGGATACGCCCCCCGCACCCCCCGTAGCCGTCCAATCGACACTCCCCGACTTGATGCCGCTTAAAAAAGCACTGGCCCCTCTGGCCGGGAGCGGCCTGCTGGAAACACGGTCTTCGTTCAAGATGACCGGCAGCCGGGGCGGCGCGAGTTTCACATTCCGCCAGAACGCGCATATTCTGGCCCGCGCTCCCGGACGGTTCTGCGCCGAGCTGTCCCCGGTCGGGACGGACGGCACGCCGAGGCCGAAGCTGGTCGTGGTCTCCGACGGCCTGCGCGTGTGGACCTACAAACCCGGTCAGCGGGCCTATTCCGTGGTGTCCCGGCAGGCGTTCGTGGACGCCGACAATGATGTCACGGCGCTTGGCCTTGCGGTCGGCGGCTTCTTTATTGGTGATGGCCGCGAGCTGGCCGTGGCCTTCCGGGATGTGACAAAAGGCAACAGCGCGGCGGTGCTGTCTGCCCTGTCCGACACGGGCGTCACATTGACCGCCAGGCCGCAGTCCCTGGGCGGCGTGGACTACTTCGTCTACCAGATGAACTTGGGCAAGCAGGGTTTGGCCTATGTGTTCTACGTGGACTCGCAAACAAATGTCCTGAAACGCATTGACCTGACCGGCAAAACCGATGGTATGAAGATCGCATTTGAAGAGACGCTGACTAGCCTGAGTATCCCGGCGTCTGTTCCCCCCGACACTTTCACCTGGACCGCGCCCCCCGGCGCGAAAAAGTCAGCCGCTGTTACCGTCGACCCGTTCTAAGGCACGTTTGTGATTGACAGGGCGAACGCGGATTCGGTATACTCTCTGCAATTCCTATTTGGAAACACACGGCCACTGTGGTCGGAGAAAGGAGTGACGAGATTATGTTAAGCCTATCCAAGCGGGCCGACTACGCCCTGCTGGCCCTGTCGCATCTGGCCGTCACTCAGGCCACCGACCCGGACCGGCTGGTCAACACTCGAGAAATCGCCGAGCAGTACGAAATCCCCGGTGAGCTGCTGGCAAAGCTGCTGCAAACACTCGCCCGCAACGGCATTGTCGCTTCCCACCCCGGCCCCACGGGCGGGTACAAGCTGCTCCGAGCGCCGCGAGCGGTCAGCATCGCCGAAGTGCTGTCAGCCATTGATGGCCCCCTGTCCATCCTGCCCTGCTCCAACGGTCAGGGGGAGACGTGCAAGCAGTTCAGCCACTGCACCATCCGGGACCCGCTGGCCGAAATCGAGCGGCGCGTCAAAAGCCTGCTCGACGAAATGACGCTGGCCGATGTCAGTGGTGTGGCCCCGGCCCCACCGCCAAATAGCGACTGGCCTGCCCTGCCGGATTTTTCCACCCGCAGTTTTGCGGCGGGTCTGCGAGTCAGTTAGTTTGTCGTGTGAGTTAGCTTGTAATGCCTGAGACCATTTATTTAGACAACAACGCCACGACCCGCACCGACCCGCGTGTCGTGGAGGCCATGCTGCCGTATTTCGGCGAAGTCTACGGCAACGCGGCTTCGGGCAGTCATGCGTTCGGCTGGGCCGCCGAAGCGGCGGTCAAGAAAGCCCGCACTCAAGTCGCCTCGCTGATCGGCGCGGACGCCCGCGAGATCGTCTGGACGTCCGGGGCCACCGAGTCGGACAATTTAGCCCTGAAAGGCGTCTTTGAGCAGTACGCCCCCGACGGCGGACACTTAATTACGTGTGTGACCGAACACAAAGCTATTTTGGACAGCGCGAAGCATCTGGAACGGCTGGGGCATCGCGTGACGTATCTGCCCGTAGACAATGAAGGCTGCCTGTCTCTGGAGGCGCTGGCAGAGGTGCTGACCGAAGACACGACGCTGCTGTCCATCATGCTCGGCAGCAACGAGGTCGGGACCCTGCAGCCCGTCGCCGAGATCGGCGCACTTTGCCGCGCCAAAGGCGTTCTGTTCCACTGCGATGCGACGCAGGCCGTCGGTAAAATGCCGATTGATCTGCAAATCCTGCCGATTGATTTGCTGTCCTTCACCGCCCACAAAATGCACGGCCCGAAGGGCGTCGGCGCACTGTATGTGCGCCGCCGGGACCCGCGTGTCCGGCTCGCGCTGCAAATGGACGGCGGCGGGCACGAGCAGGGCCGCCGCTCAGGGACTTTGAACGTGCCAGGCATTGTCGGCTTTGGCCGGGCGTGCGAAATTTGTCAAAACGAACTCGCCGCCGAGCAGCTATATTTGACAAATTTACGCGACAAGCTCATTGACGGCTTATTGTCAGCCGTGCCCGGTGCGGTGCTGAACGGTCACCGGACCGAGCGCCTGCCGCACAACGCGAATATGGCGTTCGAGGGTATCGAAAGCGACGCGCTTTTGACCGCCCTGCCAAACATAGCCTTGTCAACAGGATCGGCCTGTTCGTCCGAATCCCTGTCTGCAAGCTACGTTTTGAAAGCACTGGGCTTCGACGATGCGCGGGCCTATTCCTCGGTGCGCTTTGGCCTGTCGCGCTTTACTACCGAGGCCGAGATTGACAGCGTACTGACCGCCCTGCCCGTTGCCGTCGCCCGCCTGCGGGCGCTGAGACAGTCGTAACTATGGAAGATAACCCAGAAGTCTGGCCCCCCGCGCCGGGTCCGCATCATGCCCCCGTTTCTGCCGAAGGGGATGCCGACATCGCCGTCTGCCCCACCTGCAAGCGCCGCCTGCTGACCCAGACGAGCGCCCTCTGCAACTGGTGCGGGGCCAAAATCGACAACCCGGAATATCAGACCAAAGCCGCGCAGAACCGATTGGAGCGCGACCGGCAGGAGCGCTCTGAACTCGAAGCCGTCATCCAGGAAGAAGCCCGCCACGGCATTCTGGGCCGCCTGAAGCGCCTCGGCAAACAGAATAAAAACGGCGCTCCGCGTGACCCGCTGGGCTGAACCTATCTTACGACATCCTCATAAACTTATCTGACGAAAGAAGACTTATGCAACAAGACCCGAGTGAAGAACCTCTGAAGAACGCCGCTCTGGAATCTGCGGTGATGGGCATGAAGATGGCCCTCACCGATGAAGAGGCCGATGAGACGCGGCGGCAGATGCTGGACATCCTGCGCGAGAGCGTGCTGGCCGTCCCGACCATGAACCCCGTGGAAACCACTCCCGACGGGGCTATCGCGCCTAATGCCGACATTCAGCTTATTATCGCCACCAACCCCGAAGGCACCTCCGGCGTCCCGGCGTTCACGCAGCTTGGCATCCTGCGGGCTGCCCTGCCGCAGCTTGAGCATGGGATGTTCCTGAACGGCGTTCAGCTTTGCGGCATTCTCGCCGACAGCGAGCACCGGCTGTTTATTGATGGCCCGGATATTCACGCCGAAGTGTCTCCCGAGGAGATGCGGGCCATCGCGCAGACCGCGCAGATGATGCAGCAGATGCAGCAGCAGGCCAGTGGCAAAAACGAGCGACTGGAAGTTGCGCTGGCCGCGCTGGCAAGTGAAGAGACACCCGAAACCAAAGGGGCCGTCGTGCAGTCATTTTTGGAAGAGTTCAGCCGTATTCCCGTCGCGGGCGATATGGACGAGGATGCCGAGTGCGTGGTTCTCAGCACTGGCGCTCCCGAAGATACCCCGGAGACGCCGCAGGAGCTGGAGCTTTTGACCGAGGACGACGCCCTGCTCTGCTTCACCTCCGACGAGGCTCTGCGGGCGTGGGACGCAGGCGCGGGACGCAATGCCGTGGTCCTGCCTGGCCCGGTCATCGCGCAGCTTGCCGCGCAGGCAGGCGTGCCGACGCTCTTAATCAACAAAGGCGACGCGAATGCGCGTGGCCTAACGCTGTCCGAGGACAAGATTGAAGTGGCTCCGCTGGCCTAATCCCGCATTTCTGTAATCCCGTATTTTTGCGATAGCCCGGCCCCCATACAACTGCCGATAATAGGCTCACTACTCGAAAGTGAGCCTATTTTCATGTCTGTTCTCGCCGAAGCCCCGCACCCCTGCGCCGCCGCCGGGCGCGTCGCCGCGATTTGCCGTCATCCCGAAGCGGAGGCCGTCCGGGCCAAGCTGTCTGCCGCTATCCCCCACCCCACTCAGGCGGACCTACTGTGGCTGACCTGGGTGCAATGGCGGGCGCTCGGGCGCGACGCCATGCCCGAAGAAACCGGGCTGTCGGCATGGACGGTGTCGGCGCGTCTGCGTCAGCTTCGGGAGGCGGGCGCTCCCGTGCTGTCGTCCGCCGAAGAGCGGGAACGAATGGCGCGGGGCCAGTTCCACGGGGAATGGGATTAGTTCAGGACGGTTTTGCCGCACAAATCAAGGCTCACAGGCAAAAACGCTAATAGCCCTACTTCAGGGCCATTGTTCCGAGGGGCTAAACCCCCTCGCTGGGGGGCGAAGCGCCCTGAACCCGCCTGCGCGGGTAAGGAACGGAATAGGAGAAAAACCCGCCCCCGTGTCTTATCCTCTCTTAATCTTCGCTTTGTCTTCACCCGCGCAGGCGGGTTCAGGGCGTCCGCGCCCCCCAGCGAGGGGGCTAAACCCCCTCGAACTCCGTTTGCCGGTAATAGTGAGGATTAAGCCGCCTCCCACGCTCTCCGCACGATGTCGACAGACTCCGCCGCTTCGGCGGGGAAATCCTGCCAGTTGCATTCAATGCTGACGCGGCCTGTGTAGCCCGCTGCTTTCAGGACGGCCAAAAAGCCCCGCAGGTACTCATGGTCGGCGGCAATCGGGGCGCGGCGGCCTTGCCCGGCCACATGGACGTGCCGCAGCAGCGGCAGCGCGTCGCGGGTTTCATCGTAGCTTTGCCCTTCTTCAGTCACATGGTACAGGTCGCTGAGGACGCCCACCGCCGGGTGGCCGAGTTCAGCCGCGAGTGACACCCCTTCAGCGACACTGTTGATAAAATTACACTCTTTGCGGTTCAGCGGCTCAATGGCGATGACAAGGCCGTGCTTCTGCGCGGCGTCCCCCGCCCGCTTCAGAAACTCCAGCGTCTGCCGCCGGGCGTCGTCGAGTGTCCAGCCGCCGGGAATAGTGCGGGAGCCGCCGCTGCCAAAGACAATCACGCTGCCGCCGAGCGCGGCGGCGCGGGACAAAGCCTCGTCCAGATACGCCTCCTGCCGGGCGGCGTCCATGTCCGGCCCCACCACTTTGAGAGTACCGGGCAGGAAGACGTTGTAGGCTTCGGCCTGCGGGGCATAGGTCTTGGCATCAGCCAGCAGAGGCGGCAGCACGGCCTCTTGCGGCTCCTCGGGGCGAAGGTCAGCAGCTACGGTCATCTCGATAAAGTCGGCTTTGGCGTCGTCCACAATGGCCCACTGAGCGGGACCGGTGCATATTCCAAGTTTCATAAGCCAGAGTTCCCCGCCGCCTCCTTCTTTTCCTCTTTGCGTTCACGCTTCTACATTTAGTAGCTGTGTTACAAAAAAAATCGTACATATAGACGAAAAAACTGAAACTTTACTTGTGTAATAGCAATAGCTGTGCTATAATGGGCAAAGTTCGTAACATCTCGGAATAAAACGCATCGATGCCTAATACACGACAAAGTTTCCATGATGAGCTGGCCGCATTGGAGCAGGAGCTTCTGCACATGGGCACGCTGACCACGACTATGCTTCAGCAGGCTGTCGAATCCGTGCAGACCGGCGATATGCCGCTGGCCGAAGCGGTGCTGGTTCAGGATGACGCCGTCGATGAGCTGGACCGCAAGCTGGAAGCACAGTGTATTCGGCTTCTGGCCTTGCAGCAGCCGCTGGCCCGCGACTTGCGTTTGATTGAAAGCGCCCTGAAAGTCATCACGGATTTAGAGCGCATCGGCGATCACGCCGTAGACATCGCCAAGATTTCGCGCAAGCTGACGCAGGAGTTTTACCAGAAAGCGCCGCTCGTAGATATTGGCCCCCTGGCACAGATCGCCCAGACCATGGTGAGCGAGAGCCTGGAGTCACTGGTGCGTCACGACAGCACGCTGGCCTCCAAAGTGTGCGACGACGACGACATGGCCGACGACGCATTTAAAGTGCTGCGCGAGGAGCTTTTGACAATGACCGCCGAGCAGCCGTCTTATGTCTTTCCGGCGTCCTACCTGCTGCTGGCCGTCGTCTATCTGGAACGCATCGCCGACCACGCCACAAACATTGCCGAGCGGGTCTATTACATCGAGACCGGTGAGCGCAAGCCTCTAGGCCGCCGGGGTGAGCGCCCTGCCGCATGAGTAATATTGCTGACAGCGCTGCGCGGGTGCGTGAAAAAATCGCGGCGGCGACAAAAATCGCTGGACGCTCGCCTCAAGACATCACGCTGGTTGCCGTGAGCAAGCGGCAGACCGCCGACGCCGTCACCGAGGCGCTGGCGGCGGGGCTGACACAATTCGGCGAAAACTATGTGCAGGAAGCCGCCGACAAACGCGCTCTGGTCACCGGCGGCGTCTGGCATTTAATCGGTCACCTGCAAAGCAATAAAGCCAAAGTGGCAGTCACACTCTTTGATTTGATCCAAAGCGTGGACAGCCTCAAGCTGGCCCGCGAGATTGGACGGCAGGCACAGGCCATTGACAAAACGCAGGCTGTCCTGCTGCAAGTGCATCTGGGGGACGAGGAAACCAAAACCGGCCTTCCGCCCGAAGCCGTGCTGGACGCGGCGGCGGCACTCGCAGAGATTGAGGGCCTGGACCTGCGCGGCCTGATGGGCGTACCGCCGCTCGGCATGGACCCGCGCCCCTACTTTGTGCAGGCGCGGACACTTTTTGAGCAGATGCCCCCGGCCAACCGGCAGACGCTTTCTCTTGGAATGAGCGGGGACTACGAAGCCGCCATTGAAGAAGGCGCAACGCTTGTTCGGGTCGGAACCGCAATTTTCGGCGCAAGACAGTAAGACAAAAAAAGCAAGACAAAAAGCAAGACAAAAAGCAAGACAAAAAGCAAGACAAAAAGCAAGACAAAAAGCAAGACACTCAGACACTCAGACACGACGGGAGGCACGCAGCAGCATGAACCAGCACGCGGAAGCGGAAGAATACGAGAACGGCACAGCTAAAGACGGGGGATTTGTATCCCGCCTGATGAGTCATTTCCGAGGCAATGACGACTATGAGGAAGAGCAGGAAGACGTGGCAATTCCCGAAAACCAGACCCAGCCCATTCCCCCCCAGACCCGTGCGACCGGCGGCTCATACAGCCCTTTGAAGCGGGGAAATACCTTGCGAATTGATCAGGCCCGCCAGACCCGCATCACCGTCCGCCGCTCCGTGCAGA
This sequence comes from Capsulimonadaceae bacterium, assembly GCA_965277455.1. Lineage (GTDB taxonomy): Bacteria > Armatimonadota > Armatimonadia > Armatimonadales > Capsulimonadaceae > JANXMY01. The sequence continues at coordinate 1,132,071 of OZ255823.1, forward strand.
CGTTCGACGACGCCCGCCGCGCCGCCGACGGCCTGAAAGACGGTCAGCAGCAGATCGTCAATCTGGAGCAGACGCCGCCCGAAATGGCCGAGCGCATCACCGACTTCCTGAACGGCGCAACCTACGCCCTTGACGGCAGCGTGGAGAAAATCGGCGAGCAGGTCTACCTGTTCACCCCGGCTTCGGTCGTGATTGATATTGAAGACAAGCCCGTGGCCTCCAATGTCCGCGCCGCGATCTTCACGCGGGAATAATTGGTAATGCTGCGCGAAAAAACGCTGGCCGTGCTGGGCGCGGGCATGATGGGCGGGGCGCTGGCACGGGGCCTCGTCGGCTGCGGCGCGATGGTCCCCGCCAACATCCGCCTGTTTGACACGCACGGCGCAAAAGCCGCTGCCCTCGCCGAAAGCCTGGGAGACGGAGCACACGCCGCCGCGTCAGCGTTGGAGGCAATAAGCGGGGCAGATATTGTGCTTCTGGCCGTCAAGCCGCCGATGGTCGCAGGTGTTCTCACCGAGCTTTCCCCGGCCCTGCGCCCCGGTCAGCTTGTGCTGTCTATCGCCGCCGGTATCCGTCTGGCAACGATGGAGTCCCTGCTCCCCGACGGCACGCCGGTTATCCGCACTATGCCGAACACCCCCTGCCTCGTGGGCCACGGCGCGACGGCCATTTCGCAGGGACTCCACGCCACCGACGCACATCTGTCTCTCGCGCAGTTACTTTTTGCCTCCGTCGGTGTCTCCGTCGTCGTGCCTGAGCGGCTCTTGGACGCCGTCACCGGCCTGTCCGGCTCCGGCCCGGCTTACGTCTATCTGATGATTGAAGCCCTCGCTGATGGCGGCGTCAAAGAGGGTCTGACCCGCGACACCGCCCGCCTCTTGGCCGCGCAGACCGTCTCCGGGGCCGCCCAGATGGTGCTGTCGTCCCACGAACACCCTGCCCAGCTCAAAGACAATGTCACCACCCCCGGTGGTACCACCATCGCCGCGCTGCACGTCCTCGAACGCGCTGGCATCCGCACCGCCCTCATCGACGCCGTCGAAGCCGCCGCCCGTCGCTCCCGCGAGCTGTCGTAATCGGCCTCCCTCACACCCACAGCGTCCCCTGCCCCACAAGAACCGCCGTGCCGCTGACGGATACCCCCGTTACTTCGCCCGCCGCCATACTGATTTGAACGCCCACATTTCCCGGCCTGCCCATCACATACCCCTGCTCGGTGCGGAACCTTGCGATGCCCTCGGCATCTGCCGTGAGCCGCCCATGCCGGGCCAGATAGGCCCCGACTGCGCCGCTTGCCGTCCCTGTCACCGGGTCTTCCGGCAGGCCCGCCGCCGGGCAGAAGCAGCGGGCGTGGAGCAGGGCATCGCTGCTTTCTGTCTCAGAGGACCACACATAAAAGCCATCGGCGTAGTCGGTCAGACTGTCGCCGAACGCCGTTAGCATGGCGGCGTTCGGAGCCAGCGCATTCAGCGCCGCCCGGTGCATCACCGGCACAATCACAAACGGCGTTCCCGTAGAGACCACCTGCGCCGGCAGGGCCGTGTCTTCGATTTCGGACACCGGCAGCCCCAGCGCGTCAGCCACGGCTGCCGCCGGAACCGTCTGCCCGTAGACAGGCAGCGCCTGCGCCATTGTCACCACACCTCCCTCATCCACTGTCACAGTCAGTATCCCCACGTCCGTAGACAGCCGCACCGTGCCGGACTCGGGCAGGCGACCCGTCTGCGCCAGCACCGTCGCCAGAGCGATGGTGTCATGGCCGCACAGCGGAATGCGCTTGGCCCCGGTGTAGTAGGCGACTTCAAAGTCGGCATCAGGCATCACAGAGGGCACAGCAAACGCCGACTCTAAATGCAGCTCACCCGCGATGGCCTGCATCTGTGCGTCAGATAACGGCGCGTCCGGCAGCAGCACACCCGCCGGGTTGCCCGCGTAGCGCGTGCGGGTAAACGAGTCAGCGACAAAGAACGGGACGGGCAGCGGGGCCGTAGGCATAGTGAATGATCTCCCTGATGGTTTACGCCTAGTGTGGCCCAAAAAAATAATTTTGGCAAGTGGGGAACAGCAGCGCCAAAAGCCGTGTTAGCGAGGTAGAATATGACCAGAATACTAAATCAGTCAATTTTCTAATTGCTAGCAGGAAACTATGGCACGGCACGAAGATGTCCGCGAACGAATTATTGAAGCCGCCGAGCAGCGGCTCTGGCATTACGGCTTTAAGAAGACGACGATTGACGAAATCGCTTCCGATGCCGGTGTCGGCAAGGGAACCGTCTACCTGCATTTTGACAGCAAGGAAGACATCACCCTGGCGATTATGGCAAAATACAAACAGCAAAGCCTTGACAAAATGGCGGCTGTGGCCGAAGACAGCACCAAATCGCCCGAAGCGAAGCTCAAGGAAATGCTGCGGCAGCCTTTGGTAGATGCCTATACGAAATGTTTGCAGTCTCCGGCCTCTCTGGAGCTGATTGTTGCCATCAAGCCGAATATCCGCGAATTCCTGCTGCCTTATTCCGAACAGGAATATGCGCTGCTGGCAACGGTGCTGGATGAAGGCAACCAGAGCGGCGTGTTTGATGTGCCCGACACCCTGCGGGCGGCGCAGACCCTGAAAACCATGTGCCTGGGCTTTCTGCCCCCTTACCCCTGCGTGACTTCGATTGAGGAAATCACGCCGGAAATTGATAATATCGTAGACTTGACGACACGAGGACTTCGCAAATGATTGACCGAATATGCGCCCGGCGACGGGCTGCCATCACGGCGGCTCTCCTTTCTCTGACAACGCTGCCCGCCTCTGCCGCCAGCCCGTCAGCCTCCAGCCCTCTGACCCCCGGCTTTGTCTGGATCGGTCAGGCGGCGGGCGGCGGCGCGGGAGCCGCCGGGGGTGATGCCGCAGGCGGCGCGGCAGGCAACGCAGGCGGAGCCGCTGGCGCGGCAGGGACCGGAGCCGCCGGCACAGGCGCGAACGGCACAGGCGCGAACGGCACGGCGGGGACCGGCGCGAACGGCACGGGCGGAGTTGGAGTCGGCGGCGCAGGCATTGGCGGCACGGGGGTCGGTGCCGGTGCGACGGGTAATGTTGGTGGGACCACCGGAGTTGGCGGCGGAGTCGCCGCCCCCGGCACGGCCACCGGGGTCGGCAACGCCAACGGCACAGGAGCAAACACCGGCACAGCAAACGGACAGACCGGCCTCGGCGGCACGAACAGCGGCGTCAGCGGCACGGGTGCGACGAATGGCGCGGCAAGCAGCACGGGGACGACCGGCGCGGCGGGCATCGGCGGAGCGCAGGGCAGCCTGCCGAGGCCGGGAGCCAACGGCGGCTTGCAGGATTACGACCTGCCGCGCACCATCGAATCCGCGCTGCAAAGCAGCGCCGATGTACAGACGGCGACACGCAATGTCGAAATCGACCGCAAGCGTGCCGACGAAGCGGGCGCGGCGGGGAAGCCCAATGTGGATGCCTCGGGCACGGCTATTCGCTATGATCAGGCCACCAAAATCGCCCTCGGCAGTGGCCCGGCCATTCAGGTGACACCGACCCATCAGGAGATTTTGTCGCTCAACGTCTCCAACCGCTTTGACTTGACCGGCCAGATTCGCGCCGCTGTCAGCCAGTTTCGCCTGCAAAGCCTCGCCGACCAGTTTATTCTCGGTCAAATCCGCAATGCCCGTATCCTGCGGGCGCAGTCGATTTACTTCAACACCCTCCGCGCCCAGCATCAGGTCGATGTTGCCAACGCTTCGCTGATCAACTTCCAGCGGCAGCTCACGGATGCCAACAATCTGAACGCGGCGGGGGTCGGCCAGAAAATCGATGTTCTCCGGGCACAAACACAGGTGGCAACCGCCGAGCAGAACCTGCAAACCGCACAGAACAATTTTGGCATCGCCATCATCAGCTTCAACGATCTTGTGGGACGCCCGCTCGACGCCCCGGTGCGGCTCGCCGACCCACCCGGCGTTGTCTTGCAGCAGCCGATCACCGACTTTACCAGTGTCGGCGCTCCGACCGCCAATGACGCGGCCCCGCTGCCTGACGCGCCCGCCGAAGTCAGCGCGATTGACGTCAATCAGGCCCTCATCACGGCAAACGGTCAGCGTCCCGAGATTTTGCAGGCACAGGTCAATGTTCGGGTCGCACAGACGGGTATCAAGCTGGCACGGGCCGGGCTGGAGCCGACGTTTAGTTTGAGCGCGGCGGGGAACTACTACCCTACGCCTTCGTTCCAGTTTCCCCGTCAGCGGACGGCGCAGCTCACGGCCACGCTGACTATTCCGCTGTACGACGGCGGCGCGACGCGGGACCGGGTGCAGGAAGAGCGGCTGCGAACACAGAATGCCGAAACCAGTCTGGCCTCCACCCGCTCGGATGTCGCTTTGGATGTCCGGCAGGCGTATCTCAACTTAGTCACCGCCGCCCAGCAGATCGGGGCCGCGAACGCCGCCCTACAGTCCGCGATTGGCGCTCGCCAGCTTGCCGAGCTGCGCTATAAAGGGCAGGTCGGGCTGTATCTGGAAGTCACTGACGCCCAGGCGGCTCTCGTGCAGGCCGAAAACAATCAGGTGGATGCCGTTTACAATTATCTGGTGGCCCGCGCCCAGTTCCAGAATGCTGTGGGAACCCCACAGGTCCGTTAAGTATCGCTTTGTTAAGAATTCAGGAGAAGATCATGCCAGAAGAGCAGCAATCACGGTCGCAGGTCTACCAAGCCGACCCGCCCAAAGCACCAAATCAGGACGGCCAGAGCGCCGCCAAGTTCCCGGCCACCAATCAGAACGGCCACAACGGGCACGATGGCAGCAAGTATGCCGAGAAGAAAGAAGACGACAAAAAAGGCGATGATAAAGGCGGCGACGACAAGGGGGATGACAAAGGCAGCGGCAAAAAGCCTGCCAATCCGCTTAAGACGTTCCTGATCGGAGCGGCTGTTCTGGCCCTGCTGATTGTCGCCATCATCTACGGCTCGGCGTACTTCACGTATGCGTCGAACCATGTCAGCACCGACGACGCCCAGGTCAACGGCAACCTCGTCAATGTCAGCCCGCTGATCAGCGGCACGCTCAGCACACTGACCGTGGACGAAGGCGACACCGTCAAAAAAGGCCAGCTTGTCGGACGGCTTGAAGCCAGCGGCCAGCAATCTTCCTATGCCCAGGCACAGGCCAATTACAAAGCCGCTTTGTCACAGCTTCCGCAGGCCGAGCAGAACCTGCTTTACCAGCAGCAGGCCACCGGTGCCGCCATCCGCAAGGCGCAGGCCGACCTCGCTTCCCAGCGGGCGGCCACGGCAGGCGCGAAGCAGCAGGTCGCCCTCAGCCGGGGCCAGGTCTTGAACCAGGTCGTGCAGGCGGAAAGCCAGGTCGAGCAGGCCCGGCGGCAGGCCGAGCAGTTTCAGGCGCAGTCCAGGAGCGCCCTCGCCGCCGTCAACTCTCAGCGTCAGAACGTTCGCTCGGCCCAGCGGGCTGCCGATGCCGCCGACGCCCAGATTTCTGGGGCGGACGCCAATGCGGTCCGCACCGCGAATGACCAGAAGCGATATGCGGTGCTCGTCAAGCAGGAAGCGGTCACGCCCCAGCAGTACGATTCCGCCGCCGCCAGCGCGGTCAGCGCCCGGTCCAATTTAGATGCCGTTCGCTTCCAGGCATCGCAGGCCCATTCTCAGGTCAATGCCGCCCGCGCCAATGTCGCCCAGGCGCAGGCCCAATACCAGGCCGCCCTGCGGGCCGCTGAAGCCGCCCAGCAGAATGTGGCAGTTTCTCAGGCCACGCTTGGCATCGCCCGCGCCAATTTGGGGCTGGTCGGCGTCCAGCAGGCAAACGTCGTCAACAAACTCGGCCAGGATGCCAGCGCCCAGGCGGACCTGTCCACCGCAAAGGCCGGGGCAACGCAGGTGGGTGTGCGGCGCGATGAGATCAAGACTTATCAGGCCCAGGCGAACTCGTCCAAAGCCGCCCTGCAAAATGCACAAGTTGTGCTCAATGATACCTATCTGTATACGCCGAACGACGGTACAGTCGTCAAAAAGACGGTCAACGTCGGCGCGTCGCTCTCGCCCGGCCAGACCATTTTGACCATCACGCAGGGCGATTATGTGTATGTGTCGGCAAACTTCAAAGAAACCCAGCTTCGCAATGTCAAGCCGGGCCAGCCTGTGGAAGTGGAAGTGGACTCGTTCCCCGGCCTAACCTTCAAAGGCTATGTTCGCAGCATCAATGAAGCCACCGGCGCGTCGCAGGCGTTGCTGCCCCCAGACAACGCGACGGGCAACTTCACCAAAGTTGTCCAGCGCATCCCCGTCCGTATCGAGCTTCAGGCGGGCAACAACAACGACAGCAAAAAGTATGCCAGCGAGCAGGACATCCACAATCTGCGCCAGGGAATGTCCGTGGTCGCCACGATTGACGTCAGCACCGGACGGCATTAGTTCACAGAAAGTCACTCTCTATGTCCACACAGGTCATTGATCACCGGGGCCGCCGTCCCGACAAGCCGCCGCCTTCAGGCGGCGGGGAGGGCGGCGGTCCTCCGAAAGCCGGAGCTGTGCAGGCGGCCAGCGACTCGACCAAATGGATTATCCTTGTTGGTCTGATTACGGCGGCGATTATGGAGGTACTGGACACCACCATTATCAATGTCGCTCTGCCACAGATGGCGGGCAACCTCAACGCCACGATTGAGGAGATCGCGTGGGTTTCCACTGGCTATATCTTGTCCAACGTGATCGTGCTTCCCATGACCGCCTGGCTGGGGATGCGATTTGGGCGCAAACGTTATTTGTGCTTCTCCATCGGGCTGTTTATCTTCGCTTCGTTCTTTTGCGGGACGTCCAGATCGCTGGGCGAGGTCGTCTTCTGGCGCATCTTGCAGGGCGCGGGCGGGGCGGCACTGCTGTCTACGGCACAGGCGACGCTGCGGCAGATTTTCCCGCGTGAGCAGCAGGGTCTGGTCCAGTCTATCTTTATTCTGGGCATCATCATGGCCCCCACTCTGGGACCGGCGCTCGGCGGCTACATCACGGACAACTACAACTGGCCCTGGGTGTTCTTTGTCAACATCCCTATTGGCTTGGTGGCCCTGTTTCTGGTGGCGACGTTCCTGCACGATGCCCCGACGGCAGCCAAAGCAGGCCGAATAGACCTGCCCGGCATCGCTCTGTTGACCGTTGGCCTCGGCTCGCTGCAATACGTTCTTCAGGAAGGCCAGCAAGATGACTGGTTTCAAGACCCCTGGATTGTACGCCTGTCTATCCTGGCCGCGATTTCGCTGACAGCGATGGTCGCCTGGGAGCTGTCGCCGCGCAACAAGTCTCCGGTTGTTGATTTCCATGTTCTGAGAAACCGGGACCTGACCGCTGGCCTCGTGCTGTTTTTGGCACTCGGCTTTGGGCTTTACGGGGCGATTTTTATCTTCCCGCAGTTCACGCAGAACATTCTCGGCTTTTCGCCGACTTCCACCGGTCTGGTGCTGCTGCCTGGCGGCCTTGCTACCGGCGTCTCCGCGATGATCTGCGGGCGGGCGACAGCAGGCAAGAAGCCTTTAGTGGACCCCCGCATCCTGATTATGATCGGCATGGCACTTTTTATCTGGTCCATGTGGGATTTGGGGCATCTGTCTATCAATTCGGGTGAGCCGGACACGCGGGTGGCACTGATTATTCGCGGCTTCGGATTGGGCTTTTTGTTCACGCCGATCAACTTCGTCGTGTTTGCCGCCTTGAAGCCAAACGAAGTACAGCAAGCCTCGGGCCTCATCAATCTGGCCCGGCAGCTCGGCGGCTCGTTCGGCATCGCGGTTCTGAACACGTATATCGCCAACATGAGAGCATACCACCGGGCCAACCTGGTGGAAAACCTGTATGCCGGGAATGAAGTCTACACACAGAGGCTCGCGGCGATTACCGCCAGCATGGTGCAGCGAGCGGGCATGAGCATGGCCGACGGCCAAAAAGCGGCACTTCACGCTTTGGACGGAACGATTAGCGCCCAATCGGCGGTGATGTCCTATAACGATGCGTTTCTGCTGCTCGGTGTGACATTCGTGTTTGCCATCCCGGCTATTTTCCTGCTCAATCCCGTCAAGAAGGCCCCGCCTGGCGGCGCGGGCGGCGGACACTAGGTGGTAACACTTTGCTCTTCGGGGGCGTATCAAAAGATACGCCCTCTTTTTCTTATCAGCACACGAAAGGCTGCCTCATGCACAAATGCTCCCCGGCCCTGATCGTATCTGTGGCCTGTTTATCGGCCCCTCTGGCGGCGCAGGCGGCCCTCACTCCGCCCGTATTCGATTCTGCCCCTATCGCACTCGCCAAAGGAGCGCCCGCCGCCACGGCCTTTCCCGATGCCTCGGCCATCACCCTGCGCGATGAAAGCGTCGTCACCCTGAATGCCGACGGGACCAGCACCGATGTCACGCACCAAACGTTCAAAATCTTCAATCAGCGCGGCCACGACAAAGGCGAAGTCTCTATCCCGTTTAATGCTTCCAACGAGAAAATCACCAACCTGCACGCCCGCACCATCCGTGCCGACGGCTCGGTGCTGACCGCGCAGCCAGGCGATATTCATCAGAGCGCCCCGTTTTCGGACTTTGCGATGTATGATGACGCCAAAGTCATCAGCATCTCCATGCCTGGTATTGAAGACGGCGTGATCGTAGATTATGTCTACACGCGGCGCACGACCAAAGCTTTTTTGCCCGGCCAGTTCAGCTCCCTGTGGAGCTTCCGCGACGGCGTGGACCCCGTCGTGTTCAGCAAAATGACGCTGTACGCCCCGGCGTCTGTGAAGATCAGCACTTTGCCGCACAACGCGGCCAGTATGACCACAACGCGCAAAGCCTCGGCAGACGGTAAAAAAATTACCTATACGTGGAAGATGGCGAGCTTGCCGCCGCTTGTTCCCGAGCCGATGATGCCTCCGGCCAACACGATCATCCCGTCGGTAGAAATCTCGACGGTTCCCTCGTGGCAGGCGATTTCCAGATGGTATCAGGGCCTCGCCACCGGCCAGATGGTGGTGTCTCCCGAGATCAAAGAGACCGTCAAAACGCTCACGGCGGGCAAGACCACGGACACCGAAAAAGCACGGGCCATTTATTACTGGGTGGAGGGCCGAACGCGCTATGTGGCGCTGGAGCTGGGGCTGTCGGCCTTCAAGCCGCACGCCGCCGCCGCCGTCTGCCGCAACCGCTATGGCGACTGCAAGGACATGGCGACGCTGCTGGTGACCATGCTGCATGAGGCGGGCATCAAAACCGCCTGGCCGGTCCTGCTCGGCGCAGACAGTCAGCAGCCGGTGAGCAGCTATCTGGCCGCGCCGCTGTTTTTTAACCATGCCATTGTTCGGGCGGACATCGACGGCAAGCCGTACTGGCTGGACTCCACGGCGGAAATGTGCCCCTTCGGCGACATCCCCGGCGGCGACCGGGGCGTGGATGCCCTTGTCGTCCGCAATGGTGTCGGGACATTCGAGAAAATCCCGCTGGGCGCCGCCGCCGACAACTCGCAGGCAACGCTGACGACCGTAGACCTGCACGCCGACGGCAGCGCGGACTGTGTGACAAAAATCACGCTGAACGGGGACGCGGGCCTCGGGGCGCGTATCTCCTTCCGGGGCCTGCAAACCGCGCAGGTGCGCCCCGGCTTTCAGAACATGGTGAGCGGCTTTAGCCCGAATGCCACGCTGACCGATTACACGCTCTCGGACCTCGGCGACCGGGATCAGCCCGTCGTGTTCACGCTCAAATATCACGCGCCGCTGTGGGCAACCCACACCAGTCACCTGCTGATTTTGACCGGCAAAGACATGACGGCGGCCCCGTATGACCGCTCAGACCGGACGTTTCCTATCTACGAAAGCAAAACCGGCGGCGCGACTGACGACACGGTGATCACCCTGCCGCCCGGCTATGCGCTGGAAGACAAACCCGAAGACATCCGCGAGACGACGCCCATTGGCGACGTTCTGGCGACAACAACCGTGAGCGGCGACACGCTCACTCAGCATCTCGCGGTCTCTTCGCACCCCGGCGAGATCGCGCCGGATGCCTACACCGCCGCGAAAACTCAGCATGAGAGGATCGTCGCCCTGCGCCGTCAGCCGGTCGTGCTGCTGCGCTCGGAAAAGACGGCGAGCCTGTAACTGACCAGTGACAGAAACGCAGAAAAGCGGGCGGGGATTGCTCCCCGCCCGCTTTTTCCCGTCTGACGCTAATTCTTGCCTGACATTAATTCTTGCCTGACATTAATTCTTGTACGGCGGCTCGGCGCGGTCGGAGAGGCGGATAGTCACGGAAGCCAGCGCGTCGGCCAGCTCATTCGCCGTCACGGGCTGATGGCCGTCTTTTTTAAGAAGCGGGCTGCTTGTCGGCAGGAAGCCCTGCGACACAAGATGGCTCAGCGCTGCGGCCTCGGCTGCGGAGGCACGGGCGGGCACAGTGACTGACACCGGCTTTTCGGCGGGGTGCAGCGGCTTCCGGGCGGCTTCGATATAGCGCACGAAACGGTCCAGCGTGACGGCCAGCTCATAGCGGGTGACAGGCTTGTTGCCTTGAAAGCGCCCGTCTACGTCCCGGCCCATGATTTTCTCATGGGTCACACGCCCCACCGCCCCGGCGGCATAATGCCCGGCAGGCACGTCTTTCGGAAGAGGCGCAGGCTTCGGAGCCGCCAGTGCCAGAGGCGCGGCGGCAAGGATTAAGAGGGCAGTCAGGGGCAGGAACTTCATAGGTGGCCTCTCAGGAAATCGCAAAATCAGGAAATCGCAAACATATCTTCAGTGATGCCGCGCCGCTGCTCTAAAGCGCGGCCTGTGCCGAGGGCGACGCAGGAAAGTGGGTCGTCGGCCACATAGGCGGGCACCTGCGCGACTTCGGCGATGAGCTGGTCCAAACCACGCAGAAGGGCCGTTCCGCCAGTCAGCACAATGCCGCGCTCGATGATGTCCGAGGCCAGCTCCGGCGGCGTCTTTTCCAGCACGTTTTTGACACGCAGCACGATCTGAGCTATCGGCTCGGCCATGCACTCGCGTATCTCTTCCGAGGTCACGGTGATAGTCTGCGGCAGGCCGCTGAGCAAATCCCGCCCGCGCACTTCCCGCGCCGCTTCCTCGCGCTGCGGGACCGCGCTGCCGATGGCGAGCTTGATTTCCTCGGCCATCTGGTCGCCGATCAGCAGGTTATAGTTCGTGCGGATGTGCCGGATAATCACGTCATCGAGCTTCATGCCGCCGATGCGAAGCGACCGGGACAGCACGATGCCATCGAGCGACAGCACGGCAATATCGGTCGTACCGCCGCCAATATCCACCACCATATTGCCGCCCGGCGCGGAAATCGGCAGGCCCGCGCCAATCGCCGCTGCCATCGGCTCTTCGATTGTCAGCGCCTCGCCCGCACCCGCCGCCAGAGCCGCCTGCTTGACCGCTCGCTGCTCCACGCTCGTCACGCCCGAAGGCACGGCCAGCAGAACGCGGGGCTTGAACAGGCGCTTGACCCCGCAGACCTTTTGCAGAATGTGTTCCAGCATCTGCTGCGTCGTCGTGTAGTCGGCAATCACGCCGTCGGTCATGGGGCGCACAGCAACGATATTCATGGGGGTGCGCCCCAGCATCTCCCGCGCCTTTTCGCCGACCGCCATGACCTTGCCGGAGTTGACGTTCTTGGCGACCACCGACGGCTCGCGCATGATAATGCCTTTGCCGTGGACGTAAACCAGCACGTTCGCCGTGCCGAGGTCAATCCCGATGTCCTGAGAAAAACGGATCAAGTGGCGGCTCCCACAACGGCGGCCAGCACTTCCGACGTCAGCAGGCTGCCGTCGTCGAGCCGCTCTACTTCGGCCCCCACCCCGCGCAGCTTCTCCTCGAACCCGGCATAGCCCCGGTCCAGATACTGCACGCCGGTAATCTCGGTGACGCCCTCGGCGGCAAGCCCCGCCAGCACCAGCGCCGCTGTCGCCCGCAGGTCCGACCCGGCGACCGGAGCGCCGGTCAGGCGCGGCACGCCCTTGATGACCGCAGACGCCGCCTCGGCTTTGATGTCCGCGCCCATCCGGGACAGCTCATCAATATACCGAAACCGCCGCTCATAGACCGTCTCGGTGATGACCGACGTGCCCGCCGCCAGGGTCATCAGCGCCGCAAACGGCGGCTGCATATCGGTGGGAAAGCCCGGATGCGGGCTGGCGCTGACATTGACGGCTTTCAGAGTGCGCCCACGTGGGACCCAGACCCGGACGCCGTCGTCGTCAAAGCGCACTTCGGCCCCGGCCTCGGACAGCTTGCGCGTGACCGGCTGAACGTGTTCTTTAATCGCATCCCGGATATACAAATCGCCGCCCGTAATGGCGGCGGCGACGGCGAACGTCCCTGCTTCAATCCGGTCGGCATCGATCTTCTTTTCCGAGCCGTGCAGGGCGGCGACCCCTTCAATCAAAATCTCTTTGGAGCCTGCGCCGCGTATCTTCGCGCCCATCCGGTTCAGGCTGTCGGCGGCGGCGACGACATCCGGCTCTTCGGCGGCATTAGAAATCGTGGTCGTGCCGTCGGCGAGAGCCGCCGCCGACATCAGGTGCGTGGTCGCGCCGACACTGGGGAAATCCAGATAAATCGCCGCGCCGCGCAGGCCACGCGGGGCGTCCGCCTGCACAAAGCCGTGTTCGACGCTAATCTGTGCGCCAAGCCGTTCCAGCCCTTTCAGGTGGTAGTCCACAGGCCGTGCGCCGATGTCGCAGCCGCCGGGCAGAGCTACCCGCGCCGTGCCAAAGCGGGCGAGCATGGGGCCAAGCACGGAGAACGAGGCCCGCATGAGCCGAATCAGCTCATAGGGCGCTTCGTGGGAAGTCAGATTGGCGGCATCGAGCGTGACGGTGCCGTCCGGGGTAAACTGTGCCTCAACACCGAGGTGCCGGAGCAGCTCCAGCAGGGTCAAAACGTCTGAAATCCGGGGAACATTGGTAAGAACGGTCAAGCCCGAAGCGGGGAGGATGGCGGCGGGAAGGATGGCAAGGGTAGCATTTTTGCTGCCGCTGAGGCGCACTTCTCCCTCAAGGCGTCGTCCGCCGACGGTGCGAATTTTCTGCAAATGCGTGACCTCCTGATCGGGGCGGAGCGCCGGCAGGTCTTGGAGGCTCTCGCGCAAAGAGAAGCCGCCCACCGGTCACTGTGGTATTACTTATTTCTTAAAAATCAGTATACAAGAGATAGGGCTAGTTGTCAAGAGGAGCATAATTTCCAGTCGGTGAGAAAAATCATCCCCATTTGACAGGATTTCGGGCCATCTCAGGGTAAATTAAACGTATTAATCTTCACTCATTGCCAAAGGAACCCATTTATGGCCCTCAGCCCGCTTGCCGGAAAACCCGCCCCGCACAGCCTTCTTGTCAATGTACCGCAGCTTGTGTCGGCCTATTACACAGAGACGCCCAACCCGGACAACCCCGCGCAGGCCGTCGCGTTTGGCACGTCGGGCCATCGCGGGTCATCGCTCACTGGCACATTCAACGAGAGCCACATTCTGGCGATCTGTCAGGCCATTGCCGAACAGCGGTCGGCGGACGGCATCACCGGGCCGCTGTTTCTGGGCATGGACACGCACGCCCTCTCCGAGCCGGCCCACCGGACGGCGCTGGAAGTCTTCGCGGCGAATGGCGTCACTGTCAGGCCGCAACAAGGCAGCGGGTACACGCCGACCCCCGCCGTCTCGCTGGCAATCCTGACCCACAACGCGGCGCAGACAGGCGGGGAGGCGGACGGCGTGCTGCTGACACCCTCGCACAACCCGCCCGGCGACGGCGGTTTGAAGTACAACCCGCCCTCCGGCGGCCCGGCGGGGACGGACACGACGAAGCGCATACAGGACCGTGCCAACGCTCTGCTTCGGGGCGGTTTGGCAGGGGTCAAGCGCATGTCCTACGCGCAGGCACTCGCCGCCGAGACGACGCGGCCTTATGATTTTGTGACGCCTTATGTCGCTGCACTGGGCAGCATCCTGGATATGGAGGCTATCGCACAGTCGGGCCTGAAAATCGGCGCGGACCCGATGGGCGGCGCGAGCCTCGGCTATTGGAGCCGGATTGCCGAACATTATCAGCTCAACTTGGAAGTCGTAAACCCCAATGCGGACCCGACATTTGGATTTATGACCGTGGACAAAGACGGCAAAATCCGTATGGACTGCTCCTCACCCTCCGCGATGGCCTCGCTGATTGGGCTAAAGGACCGCTACGGCATCGCGTTTGGGAGTGACCCCGACGCCGACCGGCACGGCATTGTCACCCCCTCGGTGGGCCTGATGAACCCGAACCACTATTTAGCCGTCGCCATTTCGTACCTGTTCCAAAATCGGCCCGGCTGGCGAGCCGATGCCGCCGTGGGCAAGACGCTGGTTTCCAGCAGCCTGATTGACCGCGTGGCATCGGGGCTGGGCCGCACGCTGGCCGAAGTCCCCGTGGGCTTCAAGTGGTTCGTGGACGGCCTGCTCTGCGGCGACTACGGCTTTGGCGGCGAGGAAAGCGCCGGGGCATCCTTCCTGCGAAAAGACGGCAGCGTGTGGACCACCGACAAAGATGGCCTGCTTCTGTGCCTGCTGGCCGCCGAAATCACCGCCGTCACAGGCCGCGACCCTGGCCTGCATTATCAGGATTTGGAAGCCAAATATGGCAGCCCGGTCTACGAGCGCATGGATGCCCCCGCGACGCTGGCACAGGCCAAAATGCTGGCCGCTCTCTCGCCCGAACAGGTCACGGCGACCGCACTCGCCGGGGAGCCAATTACTGCCAAGCTCACCCGCGCCCCCGGCAACGATGCGCCCGTCGGCGGCCTGAAGGTGACCACCGAAAACGGCTGGTTCGCCGCCCGTCCGTCCGGCACAGAGCCGGTCTATAAAATCTATGCAGAGAGCTTCAAAGGTGAGTCACACCTGCATCAGATACAGGCCGAGGCACAGGAGATTGTCAGCGCGGCCTTCGCGGCGGCGGGGGTGTGACCGCACACGAAGACGAGAGATTGAAAATCCCTCGCTAGGTAAGGCGTCCTTCGGACGGCAGAGCAGAGCCATATAGACCAAGTCTACACTTCCTTCGTCCGAAGGACGCCTCTCCTAGCGAGCAGTTTTCAACTGCTCGACTGGCTGCTCACTTTGAGGATATTCATGAACGACTTTTTCTCACCCTTCGCCCACGGCTTCATCAGGGCCGCTGTCTGCGTGCCGCACCTGCGCGTCGCCGACCCGGCCTACAACGCCGAGCGGACGCTGGCGCTGGCCCGGCAGGCATCCGACGCCGGGGCGGCGCTGGCCCTGTTTCCTGAATTGGGCCTGTCGGCGTACACCAATGAAGACCTGTTCCATCAGGACGCACTGCTCGACGCCGTCCGCGAAGCGTTGCTGGCCGTCGTGACGGCAAGCCAAACCCTGTCGCCGCTGCTTTTGGTGGGTGCGCCCCTGCGCTTTGACGGGCAGCTCTTTAACTGCGCTGTGGCGGTTTACCGGGGCCGTGTGCTGGGCCTGACGCCGAAAAGCTACCTGCCGAACTACCGGGAGTTCTACGAAAAGCGGCAGTTCGCATCGGCCCGCGAGGCGATTTCCCGCGACGTGACTCTGTTCGGCGAGACGGTTCCACTGGGCAATGATTTAATCTACACGGCAGACAATGTAGAAAACTTTGCCCTGCACACCGAAATCTGCGAGGACGTCTGGACGCCCCTGCCGCCGTCTACCCTCGCCGCGCTCGGCGGGGCCACAGTGCTCACTAACCTGTCGGCCAGCAATATCACCGTCGGCAAGGCCGATTACCGAAGAACTCTCTGCGCGGGGCAGTCCGCCCGGTGCGTCGCCGTCTACCTCTATTCCGCCGCCGGGCCGGGCGAGTCCACCACCGATTTAGCCTGGGACGGCCACGCTTTGATTTACGAGAACGGCGAGCAGCTAGCCGAGTCCGAGCGGTTCCCAGCGGATGAACAGATGATCGTGGCAGACATTGACCTGGACCGACTGGCGCAGGAGCGGATGCGGCTGACATCGTTCCATGACACCATAGGCGACTACAAAGCCGCCGTCCAAACCCTGCGCCGTGTGCCATTTACGTTTGAAGCGCCGACCGTCAGCGGCCCATTGCGGCGACCATTGGAACGCTTTCCCTACGTCCCGAACAGTGCCCGCGAGCGCGATGAGCGGTGCTACGAAGCCTACAACATTCAGGTGCATGGCCTGATGAAGCGGCTAGGAAGCACGGGCATTCAAAAGATCGTCATCGGCGTCTCCGGCGGCCTCGACTCCACCCACGCCCTCATTGTCGCTGCCCGCACGATGGACCGGCTGGGCCAGCCGCGCACCAACGTTCTCGGCTACACCATGCCCGGTTTTGCGACAAGCAGCGGCACGAAGTCCAACGCCCTGGCACTGATGGAGGCCCTCGGCGTCACGTCCCGCGAAATCGACATCCGCCCGTCGTGCCTGCAAATGCTCAAAGACATCGGCCACCCCTTCGCCGCCGACGGCAGCCCGCTCTATGACATCACCTTTGAAAACGTGCAGGCAGGCGAACGCACCTCGCACCTCTTTCGGATTGCCAATTTCCAGAATGGCCTCGTTCTCGGCACCGGCGATTTGAGCGAGCTGGCCCTGGGCTGGGCCACTTACGGGGTCGGCGACCAGATGTCGCACTACAATGTCAACGCCTCTGTGCCCAAGACGCTCATCCAGTACCTTCTGCGCTGGGTCATCGCCACCGATCAGTTCGGACCCGCCGCCGGGGAAATCATACAGGCCATCGTTGACACCGAAATCTCCCCGGAACTCGTCCCCCACTCCGGCGACCCTTCCGAATCGCCGCTGCAATCCACGCAGGAGAAAATCGGGCCTTACGAGCTGCAAGACTTCCACCTCTATTATATTACGCGCTACGGCTTCCGCCCCTCCAAAGTCGCTTACTTAGCCCACGAAGCCTGGGGCGACAAGGCGAGCGGCGCGTGGCCGGACCCATTCCCCGAGGATAAAAAGAACGAATACACCCTGTCGACCATCAAAAAATGGCTGGCCCTGTTCCTGTTCCGCTTCTTCCAGACTAGCCAGTTCAAGCGCACCGCCGTCCCCAACGGCCCCAAAGTCGGCTCCGGCGGCTCCCTCTCCCCACGCGGCGACTGGCGTGCGCCCTCCGACTCGGTCGCAACCGTGTGGCTGGAAGAGTTAGAGAAAAGCGTGCCGAATGAAAGCATGAACAATCAGGTATAAATAGGTAACGTAACTCTTTCAGGACAGTACCCATTATGATAAGCGAAATTTCGATTGAAAACTTCAAATCCGTCCAGAAACTAGATATTGAACTCGGACGAATCACCGTTCTTATCGGCGCGAACGGCAGTGGCAAAAGCAACATCTTAGAAGCGATTGCCTTGTGTTCTGCCGCCGCTGGCAATAAATTGGATCATGAGTTCTTGGTCTCACGCGGCATCCGTATTCCTGATAGCCCCCAATTTATGCGTTCGGCATTTGAGGCAAAACAAACCGAAAAGGATATTAGTATTGCAGTTGCTTGCCCTTCTGATAAAGAAAATATTTCTCCTGAGGATAATAGAACAAGATTTTTCCATTGTATTTTGCAAAACAAGTCTAACACTCCGTATTCAGGTTGGTCAGATGTATCTGTTACTGTGCCTAGTATTGCCGCAGACCATATATCTAACGCCAAAAATATGTATCAAAGGATACAAAAAATCGAAAGCAATCCTAGTTGGGACAAACGTCTAAGCAATGAACTACAATCGATCCGTGCCGATTTGGATGAACTTATAAGCACGATTAACGAGTTAATGGCGATAACGCCAGTAACATCCAGCTTCGAAGATTTCTTAATTTATTCACCAGAAAATACATCGCTAAGAACGTTTGAAGCCGAAACGCAAATTCAGCCGCTTGGGATTAAAGGGGAAGGCTTGTTTAAGCTGCTGACGGTGCTGTCCCGTGAACAGGACCAAGACAGACTAATAGAAATCAAAAGTCGCTTGGCGTTGCTGGATTGGTTTGATGACTTTGAAGTCGTGAATGGCTCGTCAACCGGCGAGAGAACACTGAGTATTAAAGACAAGTATCTAGATGAAAGCCTGTCCTATTTCACTCAGAAAAGTGCCAATGAAGGTTTTCTCTTTTTGCTGTTCTACTTCACGCTTTTTATCAGCCGGGAGACTCCGTCATTCTTTGCCATAGATAACATTGATGCCTCGCTGAATCCAAAATTATGCCGTCAGTTGTTGACGGAGATGGTTGATCTTGCCAAGACGCACGACAAGCAGGCCATTGTAACAACTCACAACCCCGCTGTTCTGGATGGGCTGGATTTAAGCGATGACGACCAGCGTTTGTATGTCGTTTCTCGCAACAAGCTGGGGCACACCAAAGTCAAAAGAGTGATAAAGCCTGAGACGCTGCCGGACCAAAAGCCTGTGCGTCTCTCGGAAGCTTTCTTGCGGGGTTATTTGGGCGGTTTGCCGGGAAACTTTTAATGCCTACACCTACTTTTGCTCTTGTCACCGAAGGGATCACCGACCAAATAATCATCGAAAATATTCTGGTTGGCTTCTTTGATGACCCCAACATTGACATTAACCCGCTTCAGCCTTTGCGGGATGAGACCGACAGGCATCGGGCCATAACCCCCGGAAACTGGCACAAGGTACTTGAATACTGTGCCAGTGACGAGTTTCGAGGGGCATTCCAGTTCAATGACTACGTGGTGATACAAATAGACACCGACGTAGCCGTTGAATATGGCATCACTGACAGGAACGAGAATGGTGTAGAGATTTCAGTCGAGGAAATGATTGGGCGTGTCAAAGCAGCCTTGACAGCACGTATTGGTCAGGACTTCTACGAAATCTACGCAAGTCATATTCTGTTTGCGGTCGCGGTGCAGTCAATAGAATGCTGGCTGCTGCCGCTTGTGTTCAGTGACAAGAAGAAGCAGAGCAAAATTATCAACTGCATGGGCACTTTAAATCAGGGCCTCAAATCGAAACGGCAGTATTCCATTGATCCGCACAACAAAAAACCTGCCTATTACGAGGACATCTCCAAAGAATATGTCAAGCACAAAAGGCTCATGGCCTTATATTCCTCAAACCCAAGCTTAGAGGCATTCATTTTGGAACTAGAGCGAACAAAGACACCACCCACTCCAACTGAAGTAGAGTAGCCTATCCGCGCATCGCGTCCGGGTCCAGCCCGTTTTCGCGGCAGAACTGCCGGTAGGCGGCGGGGGCGATTTCGGAGGGCTTGATTTCGCTGCGACCGCCCCAGAAGACGTTGGTGTAGGCAACGGGAATGCCGAGGCTTTCTAAATGGGCGTCCATGGCGGCTTTGTGGGCGAGCAGGACGGCTTTATCGAGGCCGTGGGCGACGCCCATGATATTGACGTTCTTGAACTCCGGGCCACCTTCGCGCCAGTAGG
Organism: Capsulimonadaceae bacterium; assembly: GCA_965277455.1. Taxonomy (GTDB): domain Bacteria; phylum Armatimonadota; class Armatimonadia; order Armatimonadales; family Capsulimonadaceae; genus JANXMY01. The sequence continues at coordinate 1,151,519 of OZ255823.1, forward strand.
CGTGGGTCATAATGTGGAAGCGGCCTACCTCGCGGCCCGCTTCCAGCTCACGGCCTTCCGGGACGGCCCAGTGGAACAGCGCGTTGTAGCGGGTGACGCGCTGATCGCCTGCGCCGGGCTTGACGTGTTCCAGGAACGTCGAGAAGCGGCCAATAACGCCGCGCTCGTGGAGCGAATGGCCGACAGCCAGGAACGTGTCTAAAGAGACGCCTGCTTCGACAGCACGGGCCTGCCACAGATTTTGGATCAGCTCTTCGGGTTCGAATTCGCGCTTTAACGCGGTCAGCACCTGCCAGTCTAGGTCGGACAGCTCGACGATGTTGGTATTCAGAACGTCGGCGGGCACGGGGGCGAGGCTGCCGATAGAGATACCCTTGCGGCGGATATGGCCGACGCCGAGGGCAAAAAGGTGTTTGGCGGGCATGAGACGGTAGGCGTCTGCTCCGATTTTGGCGGCCAGGAAGTCCGCGTATTTAGCGATGGAGTAGCCCTGCGGCACTTTCAGAGTCGTCCACAGCTTGTACTGAGAGCCAGCGATGGCGCTGTCAGTGGAGCGGATGACGACGTGGCCTGAGAACGGGTCTTCCTCAAAGAGATACGTAAATGCGGCATCTAACCTGTCAGCGGGAACCTGCCAGGCGACGAGGGAGCCGTGGGCCAGATTGGTTGCCAGCAGGGTTTGCCGGACCCGGCGAATCGTTCCGGCGCGGAGCATCCCCTGAATGCGCTCAATGACAATATTCACGGGAACGCCGGACTGCCGGGAGATTTCGGAAAGCGGGTCGGGCAAAAAGCCCTGAATGGTATCTTCGGATACGGCCAGAATAGCAGTGTTGACGGCGTCGTCAATCCCGGCGGGCACGGCATCAGCCGTGGGGCGCGGGGCATCTAAAGTAATTCCCATACACTTATTGTACCCGCAAAGCACAGTCTCAGGGCACAATACAGGGTACAATATGCCTATGAGCCAAGACACACTTGCCCCGACGCAGTTTCGGGAGCATCAGGAAGCCCTCGAAGCACAGACGCTTTCCCCTTATGCCGTTCAGGCCGCACAGACACGCGGGCGAGCCTTGCCCGAAGACCCGGACCCCATCCGCACCGAATTTCAGCGGGACCGGGACCGCATTCTGCACTCCAAAGCCTTCCGGCGCTTGAAGCACAAAACGCAGGTATTTATTGACCCCGAAGAGGACCATTACCGAACACGCCTGACGCACACGCTGGAAGTCGCGGGCATTGCCCGGACTCTCGCCCGCGCCCTGCGGCTAAACGAGGACCTGGCGGAAGCCATCACGCTGGCGCATGATTTGGGCCACACGCCGTTTGGGCACGGCGGCGAAGAGGCGCTGGACGAAGTCCTGCGCGAGTATGTCCCCGGTGGCGATTTCAAGCACTATGACCAGAGCCTGCGGATTGTGGATGTTCTGGAGCGCGGCGGGCGCGGCCTGAACCTGACCTGGGAAGTGCGCGACGGTATTCTCGGCCACTCCAAAGGCAGCAAGGACTTAGGTATTGTGGAAGGAACCAACCTGCCGACGTCGCTGGAAGGGATGTGCGTTCGCATCGCTGACCGGATTGCCTATATCAACCACGATATTGACGACAGCGTCCGGGCGGGAGTCTTGAAAATTGAAGACTTGCCGCAGGATTCTTTAGATGTTCTGGGCCGCTCGCACTCGGTCCGCATCGGCACAATGGTGATGAACGTGCTGGAATCCAGCGTCGGCCAAAACGAGGTCCGCATGACCGGCGAAGTTCTGGAAGCCACCAACCGTCTGAAAGACTATATGTACGCCAATGTCTACACGATGGACACACGCGGCAACATTGAGCTGCACAAAGCGCAGTTTATGCTTAAAGAGCTGTTTCGTTTGTATATGGGGTCTCAGCAGATGAGCCTGCCAATGGACGGCTTTGTGCCCGCCGACCAAGAGGAGCAGTCCGTGGAAGACCGCGCCCGCCGCGTCACCGACTTCATTGCGGGCATGACCGACCGCTATGCCGCCATGAAGTTCCGGCAGCACTTCTTCCCGGAAGCATGGAGCGTTGCCTGAAAGCGGCACAGAAAAGCGCCCCGGCAGCAGTGCTGCCGGGGCGCTTTTTGCCTTTAGTAATGAAACTTTGGACTTGGTTTAGAACGCCTGGTACTGCCCAAAGCAGGGCTGGTCGGTTGTAGTCTGCACCGTTACGGGGTAATGCTCCCATTTCGCGTGGCCGTCGGCGAAGCCGTAGTTTGCGCCCTCGGTGTGGCGCTCCGAAGCCGGTGCGTAGAGACCATCGGGGTTTGGAACGCAATTTGCCACGGCGGTAGGTGGTGCGCCTTTGTAGATTTCGCCGAGCCAGGGATGAATGTGAACATCGCAGAACTTGGCGTCGCGCTCGGCCACATAAATCGTCTGGGCCGGCTCCTGCACCTGGGCCAAACCTGCACCGAACAGGAAGTAAGCGTTGACCAAATACGATGTGATGCCGGGCAGAGGCGCGGTGGATGTGCAGGTGACTCCGAGAGCTGCGCCGTGCGGGTCGGGGTCGTCCGGGCAGACGAAAAGCTGCTGAGTCAGGCTGGCCGTGCCAGCGGCATTTTCGGTGGCGACATAGGGCATGATTTTCTCGAACGGCGAGCCATAATCATCCACTTCAAGCTGACCGCTGTTGTCATCCACCGCCGGGTTACTCGTGCTGGGATGCTCCTGCGGATACTTTTCGTCGCTGTCCTGGACATACTGGGTCAGGGCAAGACCAATCTGTTTGAGATTGGACAGGCAGGCGGTACGCCGGGCGTTCTCCCGGACTTTCTGGAAGACTGGAAAAAGTATCGCGGCGAGAATCGCTATGATAGCGATGACGACGAGCAGCTCAATCAAGGTAAAGCCATGACGAGGGAAGGTGCGTTTCATTGGTTTTCTTTCTCTGACAGGCAGCACGAAGCGAGACTCACGAGTGAGTCGCAGGGCTTGCCGGGCGGCAGGACAGGTTGCTGTGCGCTCCGGGGCGCAGAAAGCCACTCAGAGAAAGGACGGAGGCGGAGTCAGGGGGAGATGGGAAAGGGAAACTGAGAGCGTATCACCGGGGCGGGTAAAACGCCGCCCGGAAAGGCAGACAAGGAGGGCAGCCGTCAGCCCAGGCTGAACAACAGGCCAGGAGGTCATGGTGGCGAGAGCGGCAGGCGCTCCCTGATCGCAGCGGGCGGTGATCACAGCCCGCGTCTCAGGGACGTGGGAATTGCCGCAGCAGCACACCATTTTGCCGCCGCGCATTATGCCGCGACACATTTTGCAGTGGCAGACCAGCGCGGAAGCCGCAGCCTTCACCGCACAGGCCGGAGGAGGAGTCGTAGGAGCGAAGACGCTGGCACTCAGGCCGGATGCCCCCAGCAAGGCGTCGAGGCCCCACAGCAGCGCGAGGGCGGCTGCCTGGAGTAGCCGCTGGGGGTAGCCTATGATTTTTGCTGGGCTTTTGACCATCTATGTTGAGTATTCCACAAAGCCACTGTGACTGTCAACGAAACTCTGAGCGCGAGATGAAGCCATAGCGCTTAGGCGGCTTATGCCGAAGGAGCCGTTTCTGTCACTGGCCTTCGCCATTCGTCACGAAGCAAAGCGTAGAGATACTCGTCCTGCCACTCGTCCTGTGCCCACTGGCTTTGCCGATGATGCGCTTCGCGCCGCATTCCAAGCCGCTCCATCAGCCGCCAGGAGGCTGTATTGCGAACCTCGCACCCGGAGGTCAGCCGGTGCAGGCCGCGCTCTTCAAACGCATAGCGGACCAGTGCCTGGGCCGCTTCTGTGGCATAACCCCGCCCCTGAAATTCCGGGTGCAGCATCCAGCCGATGTCGCCTTCGCTTTTGGGCAGCTCTTTAATAAAAACTCCGGCTTCCCCAATCACTCGGTTCTCACCGGGAAGAACTACTGCAAAGGCCAGCCACCCCTGACCCGCCCAGGTGTCCGGGTCTGCCTGCCGTGCCAGAAGCTGGACGGCTTTTTCCTCGGTCATCGGTTCCGTCTGATACGCCAGCACGTCCGCCAGATCGCTTTCCGCAAATTGGCGCAGGAGCAGCCGTGCCGTTGTGATAGTGTCTATGTCGTCACCTCTTTTTTGTCACTTTTTCTTTGCCGCCTCATCCTGCCCATAAGCGCACCACTCGCGCACGGGGCAGCGGGAGCAGATAGGAACGGACGGCAGGCAGAGGGCGCGGCCATGCTGCAAGAAGAGGCGGTTGGAACCGGCCCATAAATCACGCGGCATGACTTTTTCGAGTGCCTTCTCAGTGGCGTCCGGCGTTTTTGTCGTCACCCACCCCAGACGGTTTGTAATCCGGTGGCAGTGGATATCTACGCACAGGGCGGCTTTTTCAAACGCATAAATCAGCACGCAGTTGGCGGTCTTGCGTCCGACGCCGGGGAGGGCGAGCAAAGCGTCCAAGTCATCGGGAACTAGCCCGCCGTGCTGCTCCACCAAAATCTTTGCCAGCGCGATGAGCCGGGGCGCTTTTTCGGCGCGGTACTCGCTGCCGTTCAAGAGATCGTAAAGCTGCGCTTCGTCGGCGAGGGCCAGCGTGGCGGCGACCGGGTACTCCGCAAAGACGCGGGCGGAGACAGCCGTGGTCTGCTCTTCACGGGTGCGCTGCGAGATAACGGTAGCGATCAGGACTTTATAAGGGTCACCCAACTCCACTGAGCCGCGCCCGTGGTAGGTGGCGGCCAGTTTGTCCATCACGACGCGAATTCCGGGCGAATAATCGGGCATTTACGGTGTCATTTCTGTGTGTTTATCGGCTATACTAAGTTTCTATGAAACTGTCTTATCAACCGCCTTTTGCCACTACTCTTGCCAACAGCCCGGAAGGGTTCTCGGTACTGACCGACATGATGCCGCAGCTTGTGTGGAGTGCCCGGCCTGACGGCTTGCCTGACTATTTCAACCGCCGTTGGTACGACTATACCGGCCAAACGCTGGGACAAAGTCCTGGTGCGGAGTGGGCCGCCGTGCTGCACCCGGACGATGTGGCCCGAAGCGTTGCACGATGGCAAGAGGCATTCCAAAGCGGGGAGACGTATGAAATCGAGTATCGTATCCGCCGTTCTTCTGACGGTGCTTTCCGCTGGTTTCTAGTCCGCGCTGAACCCATCCGCGACAGCGAAGGTGCAATTACCCGCTGGTTTGGGACCTGCACAGACATCGACGACCAAAAGCGGGCCGAATTAGAGCTTGCCGAAGTCTCCCGCCGAGAGCGCACCATCTCGGAAGCCTTACAGGGGACCGTGCAGCCCATCCTGCCCGAAGGCGTGCCAGGTCTTGATCTGGCCTCCTACTACCGGGCGGCCCTGCATGAAGCCAATGTCGGCGGCGACTTTTCCGATGTTTTCCCCCTCGAAAAAGGCTGCCACTGCCTCGTCGTCGGCGACCTGTCCGGCAAGGGCCTCGCCGCCGCCGCGCAGGTGGCCGTGGTCCGCAATATGCTCCGCTACGCCGTCTATACGGAGCGCACGATTGCCGAAGGCGTCACGCGGCTAAATAACATTCTCATCACCAATAACCTGCTGTCCGGCTTTGCGACGCTCGTGGTCTGCACCTTTGACCTCGGCGCGAAAACGCTCACCTATGTCTCCTGCGGCCAGGAGCCTGCCCTGCTGCGGCGCACCGCTGGCGGCCTTGTAGAAGAGCTGCCGCCGACCGGTCCCATCTTAGGTATGACCGAGACCGCCTTATACACCGAAGAAACCCTGTCACTGGTCTCCGGCGATGCCTTCGCGCTCTACACCGACGGCCTGACTGAAGCGGGACCGAACCGCATCAACCTTCTCGGCGTTCAGGGCCTTGCTGCCCTGATGGCGGACGACGCCCGCACCGCCCGCGAGATCGCCGACCACATTGTCCACGGAGCCGAGGACTTTTCCAACGGCGTCTTCCGCGACGACGTCTGCCTCCTCGTCGGCATCGTGCAGGCGAACGGCGCAACGCACTAGTCGGCTATCAGTTCAGCTTCGCCCGTATGGCTGCTCCGTCGTCAGCCCCGGCACAGCGGCAAAGTGCTTGACATTAAACGTGCAAAGCGACGCCCCCTGCCCCAGCGCGGTTGCGGCAATCAGCGCGTCTACCAAGCCTAAACAGTGGCTGAGGTGGTAGTCGCGCAAGAATTCCAGACCACGCTGACAATCCGCCTCGGACGCCCAGAGGATGGGCAGGCCCAGAAGAAAAACTTGCAGCCGGGCGAGTTCCGCTTTATTGCGGCAGCCGTTGATCAATTCCATTGCCACAAATCCAGGCACGCTCGGTCGCTCGATCAAGCTGCTGTACCAGAAAACAGCAGGGGCGAAGCCGCGCCGAATATCCACTAAAACATCCGTGTCTAAGAGCCGCATCAGCCGTGCCCTCGCGTTTCCGCCTGACGCCGCAGTTCCCGCGCATATTCCAAGCTGTCTCCAATATCTTCCCTGTCCGCCCAGTCGCCAATGAGTCCATTAGCTTGCCAGAAAGCGATGACATCCGCTCCGGTCTTTAGTTCCGGCATCGAATCGGGAGGGGGCAGCCCATCTTCAATCAGAGACAGCGCATACTCCTTGACAGGCTTCTCCCGCCGCGTGGCTGCATCCTCTAGCCGCAGCTCCGTCTGCGGCGGCAAGTCCAGTGTGATTGTCATAACTATTTCCCTTCCTTGATTTCGTTTGCCAATTTTACCACTTCTTCCACCGGCATTTCAATTCGCCCTTGCGGAACAAAAACCAAACGCCTGTTTTTAATCTCGCCATCCATTTCAAGCCACATTCGCAGAACAGGCGGCTTCTTTTTGAGTAGAAGCTCTTTGTTCTTCAGCACAATCGCCACGCCGGTGAATGTTTTATTGATATTTCGCCCATAGCGGCTGCTGGTGGTTACCGTCTCAATCTCGCTCCACGGAATGAAACCAAAAACGTATGTAGAGGCATTATCCTGAATGCCCTGATTGTTGATTACCAGCGCAGGAAAATTTCCTTTGAGCGTCTTTGTCAGAGACTTTGCCACGAGCAAAGCAGGCCACGCCGCTAGACTGATAAATACGACAAGCCACAAGCTAAGAAAACCATTAAGAACCCAACTGCCCTTCAAAACAGTAACGAAAAAAGTGCTATAGAGTGAAAAGACGAAATCCGCAAAGAACAGTGTCACCATTCCAAAACCCATGATCGCAAGGGTGACATTCAGTTTTCGGTATTTCTGAAACTTAGCACGGTTTAGCGGCACTTGCAAACTTTCGCAGGTCATTTCTAATGTTACTCCCACTCAATCGTGGCCGGGGGCTTGCTGGTGATGTCCAGGACGACGCGGTTGACGCCGGGGACTTCGTTGACGATGCGGCTCGAAATACGGTCCAGGACCTCGTAGGGCAGGCGTGCCCAGTCGGCGGTCATAGCATCTTCGGAGGTGACGGCGCGGATGACGATGGGGTAGGCATAGGTGCGCTGGTCGCCCATGACGCCCACGCTTTTGGTGGGCACGAGCACGGCGAAGGACTGCCAGACTTTGCGGTAAAGGCCCGCCCGCTTGATCTCGTCAATGATGATCCAGTCGGCGGAGCGCAGCAGGTCCAGGCGCTCTTTAGTGACTTCGCCGGTGATGCGAATGGCAAGGCCAGGGCCGGGGAAGGGCTGACGCCAGACCAGGTCGGAGGGCAAGCCCAGCTCTTCGGCGACGGCGCGGACTTCGTCCTTGAACAGATACCGCAGCGGCTCGACAAGCTTAAACTTCATGTCTTCAGGCAGGCCGACATTGTGGTGCGTTTTGATTTTGGCGGCCTTGCCTGTGCCCGACTCAATCACGTCCGGGTACAGCGTGCCCTGCGCCAGGAAGTCGGCATCGGTCAGCTTGTTCGATTCTTCCTCAAAGACGCGCACAAACTCCTCGCCAATGATTTTGCGCTTCTCCTCCGGGTCGATCACGCCCGCCAGACGCCCCAGGAACCGCACCTCGGCATCCACGGTGATGAGATTGATGTTCAGGGCGGCGGCAAAGCGGCGCTGCACGTCCTCGGCCTCGCCTTTGCGGAGCAGGCCATGGTCCACGAAGATGCACACTAATTGGTCGCCGATGGCCTTGTGAACCAAAGCGGCAACGGTGCAGCTATCAATGCCGCCAGACAGGCCGCAGACGACTTTGGAACTGCCGACCTGCTCGCGCACGAGCCGTATCTGCTGCTCGACAAAGCTTTCCATCTGCCACAGGCCCTGGGTCCCGCAGACCTTCTCCAAAAAGCCGCGAATGACCTCCGTGCCCCAGGGGGTATGCACAACCTCCGGGTGAAACTGCACGGCATAAAAGCGCCGCGTAGCATCGTACATCGCCGCGACAGGGCAGTTTTCCGTCATGGCAGAAACGACAAAGCCGGGCGGGGGTGCTTCGACGGTGTCGCCGTGGCTCATCCAGCAGATCAAATCCGGGTTCAGGCCCTCAAATAGGACGCTCGGGTCCAGCACTTCGAGCTGCGTTTTGCCGAACTCTTTGAGCGTCGCCGCCGTGACCTTGCCGCCGAGATCATGCGCCATCGTCTGCATCCCGTAGCAGATGCCCAGCACCGGCAGGCCCAGACCATAGACGCCCGGATCAATTTTGGGAGCGCCTTCGTCATAGACCGACGACGGCCCGCCGGACAAAATCAGGCCCGCCGGGTTCCGGGCGGTGATCGTTTCCAGCGGCGTGTCATAGGGCAAAATCTCGCAGTACGTGTGGCACTCCCGGATGCGTCGGGCGATGAGCTGCGTATACTGTGCACCGAAGTCCAGCACGATGACCAGCTCCGGCGTCAGCACTGGGTCAAAGACATCCGCGCCACGCGGCTCATAATTGGTCAAGATCGGCTGATCCTGATGCTGGGGGGTCAAAGACATATCAATCTCCCCCTGCTGCCCACGGCGGACAAGTTCATTTTCGCAAATTTTATCATAGTTTCTCTATCCTCTACTTGTGGCTCTCTTCCGGCGCGGTCGGCATAAATAGCACTGTCAGATGCTCGGTGTCTTCGAGTTCCCCTTTGGCATCGGCGAGGGCTTCGTAATACTCATATTGGTGGGCTGGCTCAAACGACGGGCGCACCGGAACGTACAACCAATCCTGTTCCTGCCGGACGCCTTCGGTGATGGCTTTGAGTAGAGTGTCATCCTCCTGCGTTTTAATATAGGCCCGCAGGATAGCGTTGAGCATTTCCTGATAGCTGCCCCCACCCACTGTGCTGACGCGCTCTTTAAGCCAGTCTAACGTGTCAGTGTCCAGCCGCAGTCTGATTTCCGTTTGGTGCGACGGTAGCGGGACAACCGGGCCGCGCTTGGCCTTGCTGAAATCGTATTCGTCTTTCATCTTCCCTGGCCGACGCCCTGGGCACGCTGCTGGGACTTGCCTTCGGTTTTGATTTGCGGGGCGACGACAAGCTCGGCCTGCTGCATTTCGGAAAGCGTGCGTGCGCCGCAGGTTGCCATCGAGAGCCGCAAAGCGCCGACAAGGTTCATCGTGCCGTCGTCTTTGTGGGCGGGTCCAAGCAAAATCTCGCGGAGTGTGCCCATTATGGGGACGGAGATGCGTGTGCCTCGCGGCAGGTCGGCATTGGACATCGCCATGCCCCACGAGTAGCCGGGGGCGGGCGCTTCGGAGGCGGCGGCGATGGAGGAGCCGAGCATGACGGCGTCGGCCCCGGAGGCAATGGCTTTGGCAAGGTCACCGCCGTTGCGGATGCCGCCGTCGGCTAAGATAGGAATATATTTGCCGGTGCTGCTTTGGAAAGCGTCGCGGGCGGCGGCGCAGTCAGCGACGGCGGTGACCTGCGGAACGCCGACGCCCAGCACAGAGCGGGTGGTGCAGATAGCTCCCGGCCCGACGCCAACCAGAAGCGCGGAGGCTCCCATTTCCATGAGTTCGGTCGCGGCCTGAAACGAGACGCAGTTGCCGACAAGGACCGGCACGGGCGAGTCGCGGCAGAACTTGGCGAGGTCTACCGTCTCGGCGTGGGTAGAATAGTGCCGGGCGGTGGCGACCTGCGAGGCCACCACAAAAAAGTCCGCGCCCGCTTCAATGGCGGCGGCGGCGAGGCGCGGGGCGGTCGGTGGAATGGCCGCGACGGCGGCAAGGCCGCCGAGCGCTTTAATTTCCTGCACGCGCCGGGCGACCAAATCCTCGCGGACGGGGGCGGTGTAGAGCTTCTGCATCTTTTCAATGATGCCTTCGGAGGGCGTCTCCGCGATCTCCTGGAGAATTGCTTCCGCATCGTCGTAGCGTGTTTGCAGCCCTTCGCCATTCAATACGGCAAAGCCGCCGAGACGGGTCATCTCGGCGGCCATGCGCGGGTTCACAGCGGCGTCCATCGCACTTGCCACGATGGGGATTTCAAAACGGTGACGGCCCAGGGTCCAGCCCATGTCCACATCGCGGGGGTCCACGGACAGCGCCGATGGAACCAGCGACACCTCATCAAAGCCGTAGACGCGCCGCGCCTTCTTGTTTCCCCCCAGCGAGATCGTCTGTTCCATTGGTGTACCCTCTTAAATGTTTCGGGAAAGTATACCCGACCCGAGGGCGCGACTTCAACAGGGAACTGAATTACGGAGAAGACAAGATGGGCGGGGGCTGAGTTAGAGGCTTTCCGTAAAGCCTCTCATTCAATTCTAGTTCATTGAGTACAGCCAGCAATGCTGCGTGGCATTTTTGTGAGAGTTCGGCTTGACTTCCCAGCCATACGCCTGACGACGCATGTTCTTCTTCGGGGTCAATGTAACCGACGAGACGCAGCAGCTCATCGGAATACTCATATCCTAGACCCAAAACACCCATTTGATATTCCATTTGCCGGGTTGCGTTGGCGTCAGAACTGAATGCAGGGGCGGGAAGCGTTTTGGCTATCTTGTAGTCAGGACCGCGTCCCGGTTGGCCCATAACAATGTCATTGACAGCTTCGTCTAACTCTCTGCCTGAGAGGTCCAGCACTTTGTTCTTCGTCATATTCAATGCGGTGTTATTGATTTAGCTCACGGTGACGACAGCTTTGCCGTCGGAGCGGTCGAGGGCGGCGGCGTCATTGGCGGCGGCTTCGCTTTTGTAGTGGAGGGCTTTTTCGGCACAGACGGTAGTTCCGTGGGGGTCGGTGCGGCGGAACTCGATTTTGTCGGACAGGCCCTGAATGATCTGCATTCCGTAGCCGCCGATGCGCTCGCCGCCGTCGAAGTCGGCGCGGGTCGTGCCTGCCTGCGGGACGCTTTTGAACGAGAAACCGGTGCCCTGATCCCGCACAATCAGCTTGACGTGGTCGCTGAAGTATTCCAGAACGACTTGGTAGCGGTCCTCATGGGACTGCGCGTGCCGGATGACGTTGCCACACAGCTCACCGACAAGGATTTCTACGTCATTGATGTCCACCTCCACCACCTGCAAATGGTCCAGCAGGGAGCGGCCCAAAACGCGGGTGATACGGATATAAGCCAGGTCTTCGGGCAGTTCCAGGGACAGGCGCAGGATCATCGGGGGCCAGCTTTCCAGAAAGTCAAACGCAAAGTGAGAGTGTGGTTGCTTAGTGCCTGCTTTGTGTGGGGCTATCAAGGCCAATCGTTTCCAGCAGCACGGGACGCGAGGCGGGGGCGGTGTCAGTGAGCATGAAGCAGCCCAGAATGGCCTCCGCTTCGGCATCGGCAGAGCCGCCGCGCTCGGTATAGAGGGTTGCCAGCACGTCGCCCGCCGCCACAGCCTCGCCAACGACGCGGCCCAGGAGAATGCCCGCCTCGGGGTCAATGCTCTGCTCTTTGGTTTCCCGGCCCGCGCCGAGGCGCATCGCCGCACGGCCTATGGCTTCGGCGTCGATACCTGCGACGAAGCCGCCGCGTGTCGCTTGGACCTCGCGGACGATGGAGGCGTTTGGGGAGGCGTCCAAAAGACCCGCGTCCCCGCCCTGTGCCGTGATAATCTGACGCAGCTTGTCCGCCGCCGCGCCGGACTCGATTTGCGTCAGTGCCAGGGCGCGGCCCGCGTCAAGCGTCGCGGCTTGGCCGGTCAATAAAAAGCTCGCCCCGGCCAGTGTCAGCACGAGGGACCGCAGGCGCGGGTCCGTGTCCGAGGTATCTGCCAGAAGCGCGGCGACTTCGCGTACTTCCAGGCGGTTGCCGATGGCGCGGCCCAGCGGAGTGTCCATATCGGACAGCACGGCGGCCATTGACCGGCCCCGCACCTCGCCAATGGCAATCATCATTTCGGCCAGCGCCCGCGCTTCAGGGAGGGTCTTCATAAAGGCCCCGCCGCCGACTTTGACATCCAGCACAATGGCCGGGCAGCCGCCCGCGATCTTTTTGGATAGGATGCTGGCCGCAATCAAGGGCAGCGACTGCACCGTGTCGGTCGCGTCCCGCAGCGCATACAGCTTGCGGTCGGCAGGCACAAGGGTTTCCGTTTGGGCACAAATGCACGCGCCGACGGCCCTCACCTGCGCCAGTATTTCGTCTATCGTGAAGTTAACCCGCGCCCCAACCGCCTCTAATTTGTCCAGCGTGCCGCCGGTGTGCCCGAGACCACGCCCGGACATCTTGGGCATCTGCACGCCCGCCGAGGCGAGAATAGGCACAACGGCCAGCGTCGTTTTGTCCCCCACCCCGCCGGTACTATGCTTATCCAGGCACGGCCCCGGCAGGCTGGAGAGGTCCAGCGTCTCGCCCGAGTTCACCATCGCGTCCGTGAGCGCGAACGTCTCGGCGTCGGTCAGCCCGCGCCACAGCACGGCCATCAGCCACGCGCTGATTTGATAATCGGGGATGCGGCCTGCGACATAACCGTCTATCAGAAAGCCGAGTTCGGCCTCTGTGTGCGCTTCGCCGAGGCGTTTTTTGTGAATAATATCAAGTGTGTGCATAGTGGAACCCGGCACTGAAGTGCCGGTCTATTAGTAAACGAAAAAAGTGTCTGCGACACTGAGGATAAAGCGCCGTCGATAGAAACGTTACGTTTATTCGTCGTCCCCGTCGAAGCGGCAGCCGGAGGACAGCCAGGAGCCGAAGTCGTCTCCGACGGGGTGAAAGCAGTCCGGCGTCATGGCCCCGGCATCTACGAGAGACAGGCGGCCATCGGTCTGGGAAAGAATAAACTGCTGTCCGCCGCTGTCATCGCCCACGGTGACAAAGCCGGGGCAGTAGGTTTTGGCTTCCGTCAACTCATTCTTGTCCACAAAAATCTCGCGTCCGTACAGCAAAACGTAATCCCCGATAGAACGCTCTACCGGCAAGCCATCCAAGAATGTCCGGTACGGCTCCGGCAGCGGCTGGCCGATCCACTCTTCAATTTCGCCGAGCGTCATCAAATCTCGCCCTCGAAGACTTCTGTGGCCGGGCCGGTCATGTAGACATGGTTGTCGGCTTCGGACCAATGAATGTCCAAATCACCGCCGGGCAGATGCACCAACACCTGACGGCCTGTTTTGGCGTTTAGCACGCAGGCGACGACCGCCCCGCAGGCTCCGGTGCCGCAGGCGAGGGTTTCCGCCGCGCCGCGCTCCCAGACGCGGAAATTGATTTCGCGGTCGGACAGCACTTCGATAAACTCGGTGTTGGTGCGCCTCGGGAACGCCGGGTGCTTCTCAACGAGGGGGCCGACCGCTTCAATAGGATAGGCTTTGACGTCGTCTACAAACGTGACCGCGTGGGGATTACCCATCGACACGGCGGTGATGTAAATTGTCTGGCTGCCCAGGTCCAGCGGCACGCTGACGGCGGGGGCGTCGCCCTCGCCCAGCGTTGTGGGGACGAGCGACGGGACAAGCACCGGCTCGCCCATATCCACTTTGACCATCGCGGCTTTGCCATCGGGGCCGGGGGTGACTTCCAGATGCAGCAAGCCCGCGCCGGTCTCCGTGGGGATGTGGGTTTCGCCGCGTGTCAGGCCCCGGTCAAAAAGGAACTTGGCGAAGCAGCGGATGCCGTTGCCGCACATCTCGGCTTCGGAGCCGTCGGGGTTGAACATCCGCATCTCAAACGGCGCGAACTTGCCAGGCAGGACGGCGATCACGCCGTCGCCGCCAACGCCAAATTTGCGGTCGCAGAGAAAGACGGCCCGCTTCTGTGCTTCGGCCAACAGGTCTTCGCCGTCTTTGCCGAGGCAATTGACCATCACAAAGTCGTTGCCGATGCCGTGCATTTTCGTAAAGTGCATAGGGAAAACTTTCTGCGGAAGGCGAGGGGTTGAAAACCCCTCGCTCGGAGAGGCGTCCTGCGGACGAAGGAAATACGGACGTGACCATGTGCCTTCCCTCTTCCACCCGGAGGGTGCTTCTTCCAGCGAGGGGTTTTCAACCCCTCGCTCGCCTATTCACGAAATTGGCGGCACACTTGCCGCTGCGGGCGTCTCCGGCGCGGGCGCAGGGATCGGCTCCTGAATGGTCACGGTGGCGTCCGGGTGGGCCGAGGCGGCAGGGACAGTTCCCGGCGAAGTTGGGCTGCTGGCCGGGGCAGGCTGTGCGGTCTGCCCGGCTTCGCGCTGGCTCTCGGCGTACAGGTTTTGCAGGGGCCGCATGGGGACGATGCTGGTGACGGCGTGCTTGTAGACAAGCTGGGTGGGCTTGCCGGGGCTGTCCAGCAAAATGGTGAACGAATCGAAGCCGCGCACATTGCCGCGAAGCTGGACGCCGCCGATGAGATAGATCATCACGCCGACGTTTTCTTTGCGGACCTGGTTGAGAAACGTATCCTGAAGGTTTACTTGCGGTTTGTTCATAGGTCGACTAATGCTCCCTTTGGGTGTTCACTTAAACGCTGCGAAATCTCTTCGGCCAACTGCGCGGGCGTCTTGCCATCGGCCTCAATCCACTGCACGCGGGGGTCGCCCCGGAACCAGATAAGCTGGCGTTTGGCGAAGCGGCGCGTTTCCTGTTTGATGAGCGTTGCGGCGGTGTCTAAGTCGGTGTCGCCTGCCAGGTAGGCGCAAATCTGTTTGTAGCCGAGTGCCTGCATCGGCTTAAGCGTTGGCGCATAGCCAGCGTCAATCAGCCCCCGCACTTCGTCAGCCAAACCCTCAGCAAGCATAGCGTCTACGCGGGTGTCGATGCGCTGATAGAGCGCCTCGCGGTCGGCAAATGTCAAGCCAAACAGGCGCGGCGATTGCTTCGGCATTCGGGCCTGATTGCCTTTGTGCAGCTCGGTCAGCGTTCGCCCGGTGGCAGCATAAACTTCCAAAGCGCGTATCTGCCGCCCGATGTCGTTGACATGGAGCCGGGCGGCGGTGTCCGGGTCGGTTTTGGCGACTTCGGCGAGCAGGGCATCGTGGCCGTTCGTTTTCGCAAATTCGCGCCATTTCGTGCGAAACGTTTCATCGGGCGGGACGGCGGGGATTTCCAGCCGCGTTGTCAGCGCCCGCACATACAGCCCCGTGCCGCCGACAATCAGTGGGGTTTGCCCCCGAGCGTGTATGTCCACACAGGCCGCTTCGCCGAGCGCTTGATAATCGGCCAGTGTCCACTCGTCGTTTGGGTCGGCCACATCAACGCCGTGAAAGACGGCCTGCTCGCGCTCTTCGGCGGTCGGTTTGGCCGTGCCAATGTTCATGCGGCGGTAGACCTGCATGGAGTCGGCGGAGACGATTTCGCCGCCTCGCTGCCGGGCCAGACACACGCCGACAGCGGTTTTGCCGGAGGCGGTCGGGCCGATCAGGGCGACTCGCTCCTGCCAGCCTTCGGGCAGCGTTATAGGTATCTCTTGCGGCTCGTTCGGCACGGGTTAGTATAGCATATCGGAAGGAGTGGTGCAACCGGACGGAAGCCCCCTAGCCCCCAATAATGGGGGAACCGGAGTAGGACATCGGAAAAGAAGGGCGGGGGGACCCCGCCCCTACGGCAATTAGCCAGCGGCGGCAAGCGCGGCGTCGAGTTCGGGGGCAAACGGCTCGACCAGCATGGTATCGCCGATGAAGAGTGTGGGGGTGGCGGCGCGGCCTACCCAGCCGACGACTTTGTCGTTGGCTTCTTTGTCTTCGTCAATGTTGATTTCGGTCCAGGTCAGGCCGCGCTCCTGAAGGTCCTCGGTGGTGCGGGCGGAGTCGGAACAGCCCGGTCGGGTATACATAACAATTTTTGGCTGGCTCATGGTGTACTGTGCTTTCTGTGGTAGTCGGTGAGTATGCGGGCGATACTGTCTGCACCGTTCGTTTGGAATGCTTCCGGGTTGAGCGTCGCGGATTGCGCCCGCGTGAGCGCCTCGCCCCAGTCTCCGGCATAAAAGGCGCGTTCGCTGATTTCGACGCCCCCACCCCAATCGTTCATACCCAGAACCAGCGCTTCATGCTCCACAAAGCCGTGGCGAGGCAGATAAATCAGCGGCACACTGCCCGCAATGCACTCGGTCAGCGTCCCATAGCCCGCTTTGGAGACGACGCAATCCACAGACGCCGCGACATCGGCGTAACGCAGAACTTTAGGGTCAAAGGCGCGGGCGTTGGCGACGGATATTGGGAGCGGCGCATCGGTGAGAAACACCCAGTCAGTCCAGCGTTCCAGCGCCGCAAAGTCAATGTCCATGCCCCAGCCGCCGAGATATAGCAGGGCCATCTGTTTGCCGTCCGGTATTTCCAGCACCTCGGTGAGCCGAATGCGGATATTTTGCCCGCGCCGGGCGACGAGTGGGACGCGCTCTGAGCTTGGGAACACATCGCCAGCGGTGGGGACGGAAAGCGGCGTCAGGCAGGCCAGCGTCGCCTCGGCGTATTCGGCGGCCATCTGTGCCAGCAGGGCGGCGTCTTCGGGCGTTTCGACGTACTCGGAGTAAATATCGTGCCATGTAAAGTTGGCGACGGCCACACACGGAATGCCCGCCGTGCGGGCAGCTCTCAGGGGAAACGAGGGAATATCGGAGGCAACACAGCGGACGCCGCGCTCTTTCAGAAAGGCCACTTCTTCGGCCAGAAGGCTCTGGTTGCGCCGTGCGATCTCAGCGTAGCGGGTCAGCGTCTCGCGCCGCAGGACATGAACGCTGTCGCTTTGCAGGCAGCCGCAGTCGTACTCGGCCTTGATATACTCAAAGTCTCGGCCCGGCAGCTCTTCGCGGAAGACCCGCTCCGGGGCGGTGGTTTTGAGCAGCAGCGGCAGGTCAGCGGGGAGTGCTTTGAGTATCTGCGTAGTGCGGATGGCATGGCCGAAGCCGTGGCCAGTGATGTAGTAGCAGAGCATAAATCTAACGTCTGTGCAGCGGAAGGAACCGGCACTGGAAGTGCCGGTCTATTAGCAAACGGATAAAGTCGCTCCGCGACTCAGGACAAGAGCGGCACTTCCAGTGCCGGTTCCCTCTACCCCAGCCCCAGCACCAGCGTCTGCACCGAGCAGGGCGGCAGGGTCAGGGTCAGCGTGTCGCCGGAGGCGGACACGTCGGTTTTGGTGACGCCCACAGCGTCGGGATTGTCGGCGGAGTTGTGGGCATTGGCGGCCCCGGATAGCGTCTGCCTCGTGCCATTTCCCAGTGTGCCGCCGCGCAGGGACAGGGTCACTTCCTGGGCGTTGTCTTTGTCCCGGTTGCTCAGGCTGATGATGAGCTGGCCGTCGCGCTTCGAGGCAGAGGCGGACAGAAGTGCAATATCGGTTGCGGTGACGGTGTGGGTCGGGGCTTCTTCCACCTGCACCCGGAGGGACTGCGCGGCGCGGTGCGGAGCATAGAGCACAAACAGATGGTAGGTGGGGGTCAGCCACATTTTAGTACCCAACGTCTGGATGGGAGCCTGCAAGACATTGAGTATCTGGGCAATGTTGGCGGTGGAAACGCGGCTGGCCCATTTGTGGAAGATGTCCAGGACGCCCGCCCCGGCCACGGCATCGCGGAGGGTGCTGGGGGCTTCGTAGTTGTTGGCGGTGACGGCTTCAGGATGCCAAATGCCCCATTCGTCGAAGGCAATGCCGATGGTTTTAGAGTGGTGCGACGTATAGAAGCGCAGGGCTTCATCGGTGAAGCGGATGTCTTCGTCCACCGAGGCCGTGGCTTTAAACGTGCTGTAGTATTGGTCATCGCTGAAATCTAAGGCCGGGCCAGCGTTCCAATACTGATGCACCGAGATATGGTCCATCAGCCCGAGGTGGTTACGCAGGGTTTCAATCAGCTTGATGTTCCAGTCGCGGTCTTCGAGGCCGCAGGCGACTAATTCCACAGACATGTCGGCCATTTTCAGGAATGTGGCAAACCGCTTGTATTCTTTGGCATACGTTTCGGCGTCGTAGTTGCCGCCGCAGCCCCAGTTTTCGTTGCCAACACCCCAGAACTTGACGTTCATCGAATTGGGGTGGCCGTTTTTGGCCCGCTCACGGGCCAGGGTCGTGTCCGCCGTGCCGTTGCAATAGGTAATCCAATCGGCCAGCTCCTGCGGGGAGCCGGAGCCGACATTACCCGCGAAGTATGGCTCCGCGCCGATGGCCCGGCAGAGCGCGATAAACTCATGCGTGCCCAATGCGTTGTCATCGACGACGTTCAGCCCGCAGCTTTCCGCCCACGTCCGGGGGCGGGACTCGGCGGGGCCGATGCCGTCGCGCCAGTGGTACGAGTCGGCAAAGCAGCCGCCGGGCCAGCGCAGCTGTGGCACGCCCATGACTTTGAGGGCCTCGATGACATCGGTGCGGAAGCCGCCGGTGTTGGGAATCGGCGAATCTTTGCCCACCCAGAGGCCGTCATAGCAGCAGCGGCCCAGATGCTCGGCAAAGTGGCCGTGGACATAGGGCGAGATCGTGCCGAGGGTGTCGTCGGCGTGGATGACAAGTTTGGACATAAATAAGCCTTTACTCGGATTTGCGATGGATGAGAGTCGCCGTCGCCTGATCGCGGGGCTTGATGAGGATTTGGTCAATGTTGACGTGCGAAGGGCGGGAAACCACCCAGAGCACAGCCTCGGCGATGTCTTCAGCAGTCAGAGGGGTCATGCCGACATAGGGCTTTTTGGCCTTTTCGGTGTCGCCGCCAAAGCGGACGATACTAAACTCGGTTTCGGCGAGGCCAGGGTCAATCTCGCAGATGCGGAGGGGCTTGCCAACCAGCTCAATCCGCAGGGTCTCGGTCAGTGCCCGCAGGGCGTGCTTGGCGGCGGTGTAGCCTGCGCCGCCGGGATAGACTTCCAGCCCGGCGATGCTGCCGATGTTGATGATCTGCCCGTCGCCGGAGGCTTCCAGCTTCGGCAATAATTCGCGGGTCATCCGCAGCGTGCCCAAGACGTTCGTGTCGTACATGGTCTGCCACTTGTCATCCAGAGCGTCGGCAATCGGCTCCGTGCCGACCGCCCCGCCCGCGTTGTTGATGAGAATATGTACGTTCGGAACCTGCTGGCAGAACGCCTTGACGCTCTCCGCATTGGTGACATCCAGCGCAATGGCCTGTGCGCCCAGCGGCTCCGCGACGGCTTTGAGCTTGTCCATGCGCCGCGCTCCGAGAACGAGGTCATAGCCCGCTTCAGCGAGCGTTTTAGCGATAGCCGCCCCGAAGCCGCTGCTGGCTCCGGTGACGACGGCGATTGGTTTGTTGGACATAAAAATACTTGCTTTCTAACAATGTGTCAGGCCAAAGGAACCGGCACTGGAAGTGCCGGTCTATTAGCAAAATGAGAAAGTCACTACGCGACTCAAGAGAAGAGCAGCCAACGCAATCTATTCCTGAGTCGCGGAGCGACTTTTCCTGTTACTATTAGGCCGGCACTTCCAGTGCCGGGGTTCTTCTAAAATCCATCCTGCAAGAAGCAAATCGCGGGCGGCAGGAGGCGGGACAGCAGATCGTACTGTGCCTCGTCGGTGACGGTGACCCGGCCTGCGGCGCGGAGGAGACCCAGCGCGGGCTGCCCCCAGTAGGCTTGCGTGAGCGCCTGAATATCGAGCGTTACGCCTGGTACATTCGGCGTCGGCAGGGCGGATACCTGCCCAGCTTCGATGGTGACGATGAATGCGGCGTTGTTCCAGTCGCAGGTGGGGTCGGAAACTTGCAGGGTCAAAGTCCCGGCCAGCGCAGGGACGGACGGCAGCGCGGACAGAGCGGCGGCAGCGTCCACAACGCGGCCCATAAAGAGTGGGCCAATTTCCGTTTCCAAGTCGTGGTGCATCACACAAAGCGGCAGGGGGCTGTCGGCGGGGGCGGAGAACTTCACGCGCTCGACCTGCGTACCGTAGTAGTGCAGGACAGAAAGCAAGCCGCGATAGGCGGCGGGCGTGTTGGCGAAAAACTCGCCGACGTGGCCTGTGTCGCCACCGTCCGGGTAACGAAAGGTGAGATAGCCCTCGGCGGCGTCGGTGGCCGGGTCGTGGTAGACCTGCACGTAGGTGGTTCGGTTGTCCGAATGTGCCAGCGCCCGCTCCCAGAAATTGGGGTCCGCGTCGATGCGTGTCGCCATGCCGCGATGCCGCCGGGCGAACGTGTGGTAGACGGGCCGAATAGTTTCCAGTGCTTCGAGGCCGTCGTAGCAGCGCACGGCGCGGCTTTCGGGGAACGCGGGAATGTGCGCGGTGGGAACCGAATGCTGCCGCTTCTCCCCCACCCACTCCCAGCCGAAGCGGCGATAAAAGGCATAGGCGAACGGGTATAGGCCGCTCGTGTACTGCCCGGCGTCGCGCATGAGGTGCAGAGCCTCGGTCAGCAAGCGGCCCGTGTGCCCGCGTCCGCGTGCATCGGCGGCGCAGGCGACGCCTCCGATGCCGCCCATCGGCACTTCCCGCTCACCCCACCATAGATGCAGGTCGTGGATCGTCGCCGCCGCGACAAGGCGCGGGCCGTCGAAGACGCCCAGCACGGTGCTTCGGGGTGTGTCCACATCCGGCGCGGGCGGCTCGGAGCGGCGGCCTGCGAAGAAAGCTTCCGCTTCCAGCCGGGCCAGCGCGGCATCGTCGTCCGGGGTCAGTTGTCGCAGGTCACTCATATCTTGACGGCGTGTGCGCCGGCCCCGGCGCGGGTCGCGTAAACGTTTGCTTCATTGCCGGTTTTCTCTTTGTAAGCGGCGGCCAGAGCGCGGCAGAACTCCGGCACGGCCTCCGCCTGCACCAGGTTGACCGTGCAGCCGCCCCAGCCGCCGCCGGTGAGCTTGGCCCCGAAGCAGCCGGGCAAGGTCTTGGCGATCTCTACCAGCGTGTCGATCTCGGGCGTAGAGTTTTCAAACAAATCGCGGCACGACGAATGTCCCTGCAAAAGCAGGAGGCCCATCTTTTCGGCGTCGCCGACTTCCGCCGCCGAGCGCATTTCCAGCACCCGCCGGTCTTCGGCCAGAACGTGCCGCGCCCGCTTTTCCTGATTTGCCGGAAGCTCATGGGCACGGGCCTCAAACTCGTCCCAGGGGACTTCGCGCAGAAGCGTTTTGCCGAAATGCGCCGCTGCCGCCATGCACTCCGCCCGGCGCGTGTTGTAGTCCCCACCGGTCAGCGCGTGCTTGACATTCGAGTCGCAAATCACAATCGCAATGTCGTCGCGGCCCATCTTCACGGGCGTGTGTTCGAGCGTCAGGCAATCCAGAAAGAGCAGGCTGTTTTCCTGCCCGAAGACCGACGAAAACTGGTCCAGAATGCCGCACTGCACCCCGACAAACTCATTTTCCGCCTTCTGGCAGAGCCGCGCAATCTGCATCTTGTCCTTGTCAAAGGGAAAGAGCTGCTGCAAAAACAGGGCCGTCGCCACTTCCAAAGCCGCCGACGACGACAGCCCCGCCCCGCCGGGCACGTTGCTGTGGATCAGCGCCGTGAACCCGCCAATGGGAATGCCTTCTTTCTGGAGCTGCTCCACAACGCCGAGCATATAGCTGGCCCATGTGCTGCGTGGGTCAGCCGTGACACCCATCGCGGAAAACATCGCTTCGCGCCCGAAGTCCGAGGCGACCAGCATCACCACATCGTCGTCCGACTTGCTGCCGACCACCACTGTGCCTTTGTCCAGCGCGGCTGGCAGCACAAAGCCGCCATTGTAGTCCGTATGGTTGCCCATAATCTCCACCCGCCCCGGAGCCAGCGCGGCGGTAGTGGGCCGCGCTCCAAACCGCTTTTCATACGCCGCGACGGCCTCATCTACGAGTCCCATTACTTTTCCTTCATTTCCGCCCGGTCCGCGCCAGGCTTTCCCTACAAATTGCGAATACACTCTCCATGCTCAATCCGCTCTGCAATTACCCGTGCCGCCAACGCTTGAACATGAGTGATCGCCTCGGCACGGGTCGCACCATAGGCCAATACGCCCGGCAGGTCAGAAACCTCACATAGCCAGCGGCCATCTTGTTCTTGTTCAGTCTCTATGGAAAGTGGCATAGTTTCAGCTTTTTCATGTAAGTAGTTCTTCAAAAATATGTTAAAATAGGTTTATGGCAAAAATCAAAAGCATTGCCCTGACCTGCGACCAGCGATCTGCCCTGGAACAAGCGTCTCGGCACGGCAAGTCCCACAGCGTTCGCCAGCGCTGCCTGATGATCCTGCTCAAATCCGAGTGCCGCACTTCCAAAGAAGTGGCAAAGCAAATCGGCTGCTGCGAAGTCGTTGTCAACAGTTGGATGAAACGCTACCAAGAGCAGGGCATCGACGGACTTAAAACCAAAGAAGGGCAAGGCAGACTGCCCATCCTAAACAAAGAAACAGACCTTGCCGCTGTGCGCCTTGCAGTCCAGCAGAACCGCCAGCGCGTGTCTCTTGCCAAAGCCGAACTCATCCAGGAACTGGGCAAAGAGTTCTCCACGCAGACCTTGACACGGTTCCTCAAAAAAACGGTGGGCGCTTCAAGCGCATTCGACGAGCCATAAAGCACAAGCCTAACGCCGATGTCTACGAGTTCAAGCGTGAAGTCTTGGCCGAGTTTGAGGCGCTTTCCCAGCAAGGGCACATCGATGTTTTCTACGGCGATGAAAGCCGTGTCTCTCTCTTGCCATGCGTTCCTTACGGCTGGCAGTTCCAGGATGAACAGGTTACGATGCCCAGTGAGCGCGGCGGCGGCATCAACTGCTTTGGCCTGCTGTCTCGTGATAACCGTTTGCATCTGGCCTTGACGCAGAAGACCATTGATGCGGCGTTCATCAGCGAACAGCTTGACGCCTTTTCCTGGTCTGTGGTTCGGCCCACGGTGGTTGTTTTGGACAATGCGCGGGTTCACACCAAAGCTGTCCGCGAGCGCGGCAAGGTTTGGCAGGAGCGTGGGTTGTTCGTTTGGTTTTTGCCGACGTACTCGCCGCACCTGAACATTGCCGAAGTGCTTTGGCGCAAGCTGAAATATGAGTGGCTGCGGCCCGAAGATTATGCCGACAAAGACACGCTGCGCCTTGCGGTTTGGCAGGCACTAACGTTTGGCAGGCACTAACGGCAGTTGGCAGCACGCTCAAGATTGCTTTTTCTGAGTTCAACTCCGACTTCAAGACGACGCAGAGTGGTTTAACTTAATTCTGCACAACTACTTATGACAACAGATGCTGTTTGTACGCTATATCAGGCTCGTATCGATTAGCGGCAGATGAACAGAAATGTTAAAGCACGATTCAAGGCAAGGCTGTAACTGATGGAATAGTCTGGATCAGTTGACCATGATTGATGAAAACTGCTTTATCCACTATGCCTATTTTTTTGTCCGCACGATGGCGCATATGTTGTGTAAACGATACAACATTTAGAAGGTAAAGATGGCGTTGTTGCACAAATACCCCGACGCCGAGTGCCGGGGGTATCAAACCCCCGGCAATTAAGTTCGGCCGCCCTCCGGGCGGAGGACAAATATATCTGGCCTTCTTCACTCTTTAGCCCGGCAGGGCGTTTGCCTTCCCTGCCGGGGGTTTTACACCCCCGGCATTGTGGCCCGGCAATTGCCTGCCAGGATTTATGCAACAAAGCCGGTAAAGATTATAGTTACCATTAGCTGTTTCAAAAGCTCCCATCACAGAGTGAAGTCTTTTCAGCATTGCTATAGAAACTCCAACACTTCCGGTTCTTAAATGGGCGCACTTGATGACTATAGGGATAGCATTGATTGTACACTCATTACTGTTACTGCGCGTATGGGTAGCATTTAAGTACCGGGCAATGCGCTGGCCCTCAAGCCGTCCGTATGTGTTTGCCTCAGAACCCTTTTGTTTTGTCGCTGACATACTTGCTCCTTTGCGATTTGTTGATGCGATTTTATCGGCTTTTCCCATAGAGTTTTCGCCCATCCGTTGTGTTGAACCATATCTCTGCCATCCAAAAGTCAGTATCAATAAAGACAGGTTTATCGTGTCGCAACAAGCAACCAAACAGTTCTATCTCGCCGAGACGAGGCCCATAATTTGTAACCTTGACCATAGAAAAGTCACTGGCTGATATTTGAAAAATATATTTTTGCTTACTGAATGGATTGTTGTTCCAATGTTTGATAACAACATCTACTTTTCCATCATCTGCAATCTTTTGATGGTCATCGTTTAGAAGCGTAAACAGAATTGTGAATCCTCTTTTGGCCGCTCGGCCAGCTTTCAACGACGGGCCAGAAAGCATAAACTTGACGTAGCCGATAAACTCAGCATTTTGGTTAGCACTCATGTATTATTCTCCACAGCGAGACTGCACCCATATTTGCCAGCGCATCGAGACGTCCCGCCAGAGCATCCTGCTCAATCTGCGTGTCCCACAATTCGGCTTGAAACTCCTCAAACCACACCTCAAATTCAGCAAGTTCCATCGGCAAAAGATGTTCTATAGCTTGCTGTATTTTTGGGAGGCTCATGGAAATAGTTTATCTGTCTTTCAAGCTGATGTCAATGCCCCCCATGAAGTGCGTGTTTGACAATCACGATCAGGCCCATTCCAAAACAGCCAAACGAGCCGAACAGTATCCAAGTGGACATGATGCCGGGCAGAAATCCGGGGAAGGGGCGCGGTCCTTGCCAGACATACAGACCAAAGGCTGCGATTGCGCTGACGAGGCCCCAGATCGGGCCAAAGTGATGAAAGATAAGCCAGGGCGTGACGAGGCACACCAGCCATAGAAGGAGGGCGGCAATGAATTCAAGCAGGTCCCGTTTATCTTCGCGGGTCATAGCGTACTACTCCGCCGTGCTTGCCTCTGCCGCGTCGTACTCGGCGTTGATGGCGGCGTAGTCTTCGGGGGTGCCGACGTCGCGCCAGGTGCCTTCCAGAGGGATGCCTTTGGTGGCGTAGCCGTCGTTGATCATGGCGGTGATGGCGTCGGGCAGCTCGTATTCGCCGCGTGCGGAGGGAACGATTTTGGCGGTGTACTCAAACAGCAGGGGGTCAAAGATGAACAGGCCCGCGTTGTTCCAGTGGGTCGTGGCGGTGCCTTTGGGGGGCTTTTCCTGAATGCGCTGGATGATGTCGTTTTCGTCGAGATAGACCGCCGCGCCCGCCCAGGGGTCATCGACGTAGTTCAGGCCGACGTAGGCTTTGATTTCCCGCGTGCCGGTGTCCACGTAGGCATCGCCGAAGCGTCCATAGTTGATGGGGTCCAGCATGATGTCGCCGTAGGTCATCAGGAACGGCGCGTCGGCGAGGGCAAAGCGGGCAGTATTGACGGCGTCCCCCACCCCACGCGGGGTTTCCTGCGGGACATACTCGATGTTCCAGCCCCAGTCGGAGCCGTCGCCGAGGTAATCTTTTAAGACTTCGGCTTTGTAGCCGGTGATCAGCACAAAGTCCCGAATGGGGGTGGCGGAGGCGATGCCGCCCATGATGCGCTCGATCATGGGGACGCCGCCGATGGGGATCATGGGCTTGGGCTGATTGGCCGTGAGCGGGCCGAGGCGGGTGCCGCGTCCGGCGGCGAGCAGCAATGCTTTCATGAGGGCGTGTGTCTCCTACAGTGTGTATTACATTCGGGCATATTTTAGGGCGTCGGCGCAGTCGCAGTCGCGGGTGGTGGGCATCTGCGACAGCATGGTTTTGAGTACGCGCTTGGCGTTGACGGTGTTCTGCTTCAAGACTTCCAGAACGTCGTGGGCCTGCACGGCGGCGACATCGGCGACTAGCCCGGCGTCGTAATCGGTGACGAGTGAGAGCGTGGTGTAGCACAAAGCCAGCTCATGGGCCAGCATCATTTCCGGGTACTGCGTCATGCTGACAATGTTCCAGCCCATCTGCGTGAACCACTGGCTTTCGGCTTTCGACGAAAAGCGCGGGCCTTGTATCACCACAACGGTGCCCGTCTCGTGGACGGTGACGCCGTTTTCTTTGGCCGCCGACACGGCAAGCTCTCGCATCTGCGGGCAGTAGACATTGGCCGAGGAAACATGGGTCACAATGGGGCCGTCGTAGAACGTGTCCGTGCGGCCGGTGGTGCGATCTACAAATTGGTCATTGATGACAATGTCGCCCGGCGCGATATTTGATTGCAGGGAGCCGACGGCGCTTGGCGCGAGAACGCGGGTGACGCCGAGGCTTTGCAGTGCCCATAAATTGGCCCGGTACGGGACTTTGTGCGGCGGGATGGTATGCGCTTTGCCGTGCCGGGGCAGGAAGGCGACGCGCCGCCCGGCAACGGTCATCAGGGCGATTTTGTCGCTCGGAGGACCGTAGGGGGTGTCGAGATAGACTTCTTCGACATCGCCCTCGGCAAAGTCGTAGAAGCCGCTGCCGCCAAAGATGCCGATTTCTGCGGTGTGTGCTGTGTCTGTCATAAGTTGATCTTTTGCGGAAGGCCGAGGGGTTGGAAACCCCTCGCTAGGTGAGGCACCCTTCGGGTGGAGGAGAGAAACCCTGCGGCGCACGTCTGTATTTCCTTCGTCCGAAGGACGCCTCCCCTAGCGAGGGGTTTTCAACCCCTCGGCCTTCTGCCCTTTCGCCGGTATGCCTAACGCCGCCTCGGCGGCGGCTTGCTGCGCTTCCTTTTTAGTCTTGCCCTGCCCGGTTCCCGCCGTCACGCCGTCGAGCTTGACGGCTATCGTGAACGTCCGGTCGTGCGGACGGCCCCGCTCGGCAGTGAGAACGTACTCGGGCGAGGACAGGTGTTCCGCCTGACGCTGCTCTTGCAGCACGGTCTTAGGGTCGCGCCAGTCGCGCTCTTCGGCCACGGCGGCGATTTCGGGAGCGAGTATTTCTAAGATGAAGTCGCGGGCGGCAGGGTAGCCACGCTCGCGGTAGACGGCGGCAATCAAAGCCTCGACGGCGTCGGCGATAATCGAGTCCCGGTTGCGGCCCCCCATCGCTTCCTCGGTGCGGCCCAGGCGCATCAGGGGGGCAAGGTCCATCCGGCGGGCGGCAGCGGCGAGGGCGTCTTTGCAGACAATCAGGGCTTTCGCCTGTGCCAGCTCGCCCTCGCCGCGCTTGGGGAAACGGTCATAAAGAAACTCGACGACGACCATTCCCAGCACCGAGTCGCCCAGAAACTCCAGCCGCTCATTGCTGTCTAACGTGTGGTCGGGGACCAGCGACTTGTGCGTCAGCGCCTGCTTCAGCGCGGTCAGGTCACTGAGGGGCAGGCGCCGCGCTTCGGCTTCGTTCCGCAGGCGGTCGGCCAGCGTCTCTTCGGGATTGTCGTCGTCTATCGTAATCACGAGAGTGCCTGCACGGCGTCGGCGATACGGGCGACGCCGCGCTTGATGTTATCCATTGAAGTGGCATAGGACAAGCGTATGTTGGCGTCCAGGCCGAAGCCAGAGCCGGGGACAACGGCGACGCCGTAGGCTTCCAGCAGGTAGGCCGCGAAGTCGTCCGAGCCGCCAATGGTCCGGGGCGTGTCCCCCTCCGGCGTCCACGAGCGGCCATACAGCGCGGAGACGTTAGGGAACACATAAAACGCCCCACCAGGCTGCTGCACGGTGACGCCTTCAATCGCGTTCAGGGCGGGAACAATATAATTGCGTCGCTCTTCAAATGCCTGCCGCATGGTTTCTACGGCGTCCTGCGGGCCGTTCAGCGCTTCTACCCCGGCGGCCTGTGCAATGGAAGTCGGGTTAGACGTGCTCTGGTCCTGGATTTTGGACATGGCAGCCACAATATCCAAATCCGCCGCCGCGTAGCCCAGACGCCAGCCAGTCATAGAATGCGCTTTGGAGAAGCCGTTAATCGTAATAACGTACTTCTTAATCTCGTCCGAGAACGACGCGGGCGACACAAACTCGCTGCCCGTGTAGAGTATCTTCTCGTAAATCTCATCGGACATCAGGTAGACGCCCCGCCCGGCGCACAGCTCCGCGATTTCGCGCAAAGTCTGCGGCGCATAGACGGCCCCGGTGGGGTTCGATGGCGAGTTGATGACGACCAGCTTTGTTTTGTCGCTTAGCACGGCTTCAATCTGTGCCGCCGTCGCCAGAAAGCCCGTGCTCTCGTCGGTCTCCACAATCACCGGCACGCCACCCGCCAGCTTCGCCTGCTCCGGGTAGGAGACCCAATAGGGCGCGGGAATGACCACTTCGTCGCCGTCGTTGAGCATCGCCTGCATCAGATTATAGATCGAATGCTTTGCCCCGCAGGAGACAATCACCTCATTGCGCGAATAGGTCAGCCCATTGTCGCGCTTGAGCTTGGCGATAATCGCTTCTTTGAGCGCCACGGTCCCGCTCGATGGCGTATATTTGGTCTCGCCCCGGTCCAGTGCAGCGACGGCGGCGTCTTTGACATTCTGGGGCGTGTCGAAGTCCGGCTCCCCCGCGCCGAAGCTGAGAATATCTTTGCCTTCGGCTTTGAGGGCATTGGCTTTGGCGGTGATGGCAAGGGTCGGCGAAGGAGCGGCGTGAAGCGCACGCTGGGACAGCATTTTTTGCTGAGGCGGCGTAGACATGAAAAGTTCTCCGGGCGGCACAAATGCCAATTAAACGTTGCCGATATTGTAGCCGAACCGGCGGCGGGAAGTCAAGGCGGGGGAGAAGCGTGGGGCGACTTGAAAAAGAGCAGCAAGAAGCCACGGGTTGAAACCCGAGGCTCAAAAGTGCCCAATGTCCAGGGGACACAAGATAAAGCACAATGAGGCCATCGCGTCAGCGTTCTTACGTCCCCTGGACGGTGGGCTTTTCTGAGCCTCGGGTTTCAACCCGTGGCTTCTTGCTGCTCTCTTATTCGCTAAATCTCCACCCAGTCCACCGGCAGGAGGGCCGGGTTGTCGGTGGCTTGACGGCCCACTTTGGCGAGGTCGCGCCAGACGCCGCCGACTTTGACGCGCACAATGTCTGCCGTAAAGTCGTTGTTCGTGCCGTTTTCCACCGAGTTGCTGAACAGGTACGAGCCGACGCCGTAGACATCGGCGGGGACATCGTTGTCCTCAAACTCGCGGATTTTCTGCGGCGTGAATCCGCCCGTCACTGTGATTTTGACGTTCCGGCAGTACGCCCGCGCCCGGTCCAGCCATCCGAAGGGA
The DNA here is from genome assembly GCA_965277455.1 of Capsulimonadaceae bacterium. Taxonomy (GTDB): domain Bacteria; phylum Armatimonadota; class Armatimonadia; order Armatimonadales; family Capsulimonadaceae; genus JANXMY01. The sequence goes on from OZ255823.1 coordinate 1,180,748, forward strand.
ACCTGCCAGCTTTCATAGGCGCTGTCCATCGCCCGGCGCAGGGTGAAGACCAGCCGGGGGTTGACCCCTTTGTCCAGCCGCCGGTCGCCGAGCGGCTCTAAGGCTTTGTCGCGCAGGGTTCCGCTGGTGTCCGGGCGGACACCATACAGCACGTACTTCTGCGCCTCCTCATGCTGCCCGGCATTGGTCAGCTCCATGTAGCGCGTGAACAGCACACGCATTGTCGCCAGGCTGTCGCCGACGCAGTCGTTGTTGAAGTCCACCAGCGCGATACGCGGCACGGACGCGGGCAGGATGCGGGCGAACTGCAAAGCCGTCTCGGCGGTATTGCCCAGAAAGCAAGCAATCGCGGCGTGTGCCACGGTGCCGCCGCCCGCGCCGCCCCACCAGTCGCCCTGCTCATCGGTAGACACGGAGCTTGTGACCGTGTGCCCCGCCGTGTGATTGAAAAGCTGCACGGCGACGTGGTAGGCGTAGCCATCGCTGGCCTGCACTTCATGGGCATCAAAGCGGGCCGGAAAGAACAGCACTTCTTTGCCCCGCGCCGCGTGCAGGACTTCGTACACATTGGTCGCCACACGGGTTCCGCGTGTCAGCGCCCCCAGCGTCGGCGTTTCCAGCGGCGCAAAGTCCCGGTAGCGCCCCCGCACCTTCAGCACCGGCGTCACCATGTAGGGGTCGCCCGCATAGGGTGCTATGAACCCGTCCTGCACCGCCGTCACCTCTAAGTTCTCATAGGTCGGGACCCACACGCCCGCATCGTCAAAGTGCCCCGTGCAGGCTTTGAGCATCGCCAGCGCCTTGTCCACGCCGACCACGACCGAGAACGGGGCGCGGCGGGTGAACCACTGCATTTCGACTTCCAGGTCGCCCGTTTCCGCCCCGCCATAGGTGTAGCTCTCGCCGGACAGCGCCGTCAGCAGCGTCACGATATTGTCAAAATACTTGTCCGAATACCACCCGCGCCGCATCCGCTCTGTGTCTAATTTAAACGTATCGGCTTTGATTCGCGTGCCGTCAAAAATGCTCATGCGTTCTCGTTCGCCGCCGCGCTGCCGAGTTCCTTCCACGCCTTTTGGAACGCCAGCAGCTCCGGCTTCTGGAACAGCGCGAAGACCACCCGCTCCAGCGACGTGTCCGGGTGCGCGTCTAGAAACTCAGTGGCCGTAGACAGCGCAATCGGCGCGGCCAGCGCCAGCGGATAGCCGTAGACGCCCGTGGAAATCGAGCAGAACGCGATACTTGTCAGCCCCTTCGCGTCCGCCTTTTCCAGACACGACCGGTACGACAGCGTCAGCTTTTCCGCTTCTTTGGCCCCGCCGCCCTTCCACACTGGCCCGGCCACATGGAGAATATACGGCTGCGACAGGTTGTGCCCCTTCGTCAGCACCGCCGCCCCCGTCTTGGCCCCCTGCGGCGCAATTTTTCGGAGTTCCACCAGCAGATTTTTCCCCGCTGCCCTGTGGATGACCCCGTCAATCCCGCTCCCGCCCTGCATCGCCGTGTTGGCCGCGTTCACCACCACATCCACATCCTGCTCCAAAACACTCCCGGACACAATCTCGATTTTGCTGTTCTGTGTGGTCATCTTTCTACTCCGTCATTTTAGCAGCTTTGATTTAGCCTGCGCGTATTCATCATCTGAGATTGCCCCTTGTTTATGCAAGGCAGCGACACGCTCTAATCGAGAAACAAAATTCTCTGTAGGAACTGGTTGTGTATGGATACTTGGTGGACTGTCTTCGTCCGACACAGCCGACATGCTCGTCTGTCCATTTTGCTCACGGTAGGTGGACTTGCGGAAAATTGCTTTGTTGATGTGAAACGTGTTGTCGATTTCTGGCTGGATTTGTGCAAAATAGCACCTATAGCAAAGGCTGTGCCCAACATTGCCGAACGTGTCTTTCCCGCCCATTAATGGCGTCTCGCAAACATCACAGGTTGTAGTCGTATCAGTCATGCTTGCTCTGTGCCTTCGTAAGTGCCCGCGCTGATTAGCCGTGCCAGCGCATCGGCGTTCCAGCAGTAGCCGACGTCGTCATATACGATGCCGGTCACGGTGCGCTGGGTGGTGCGGACGGCGATGCCGCCCAGGGCTTCGTAGAAGGCGCGGGCGGGGTTGCGGATGTGGGTCCAGAGCATCAGCGCGGGGTAGCCGTCGTCGCGGAGGCGGCGGGCCATGACAGTCATCAGGCGGCGTCCGAGGCCACGGCCCTGTAGGGATTGGAGCAGGTACAGGGTGTAGATTTCGCCGGGGTAGTCAGCGTCGCCAGTGCGCTCGGGGCCGCCGGAGGAGAAGCCGACGATCTGGCCTGTTTCGTCTTCGGCCACCAGAATGCGCGTTTTGCCGTCGGCAATGCGGTTGGCCCAGTCGGCGGCGAATTGGCCGACGGAAAGGGCGTCCAAATGCTCCTGCGGCATGATGCCGGGATAGGTGGTGCGCCAGGTCGCCACATGAACCCCCGCGATGGCCTGCGCGTCAAAGGGCGTTGCGTCTCGAATGGTCATAGCACGAGTTTACCTCAAACAGAGAGGCCCTTGTTTGTGCAGAGAGGCTTTGGAGACCTACTACCTTGCTTCGCTCATTCTTCGCTTCACAGGGTTCTTCCTAAAAGAAGGTAGGTCACAAATCAGCCACGCCAACGGCCCCTTCGTTGTCGCAGGAATACAGCACCGGGCGGTTTTCCATGACGGTCTCCAAATGCACCGGGCGGGACCAGAGCTTTTGGATGTTACGCAGGACGCGCTCGGTGTAGTCCGGGTCCAAAGCCTTGCCGTCATAGGCGTGTTTTAGATACATCTCGCCGCGCCGCCGCCAGTCGCCGTCTTCGACGGTCAGCACCGGCTGACCAAAGTTTGTCATCGAATCCACAATGCTGTCCCGGACGCGCCGCCAGTCGGTGTCCTGCACCACCCACATCTCCTCGCCGTCTACTTCCTGCAATTTGTAGGTGTATAGGTCCAGCTTCTTGACCAGACCCTCGGTGAGATACTTCCGCAGGAATGTCACATCGTTGTCTTCTTCGCAGACCTGGAAAATCTTGGCGCGGCCCTGGCCTTCGGGGCGGGCGATGGGGCGGCCCATCCAGTCTAAGTCTTCCTCGTCGCCCGGCTCCGCGTGGCCGTCCCAGCGGCGCTCGATGTCCTTGAGTATCTGGAAGCCGACATAGTACGGGTTAATCTGCATCTTGGACCCCGACGGGGACAGCACCGACGAATGCAGCCGCCGGAACTCCCAGTGTTCCTCGGAGGTCAGGTCCAGAGACTCCAGAATCTTCTCGTGCCAGTACGATGCAAACCCTTCGTTCATAATTTTCGTTCGCATCTGCGGCAGGAAGTACAGCATCTCCTCGCGGATGATCTGCAAAATGTCCCGCTGCCACTCGGCGAGGTCACGGCCATACTCAATCAGGAACCGCAGCAGGTCTTTTTCGGGTTCTTCGGGGAACTTACGGGCGCGAGGGCGGGGCCGCTCGCCCGCGCCGGCGACTTCCCAGATGTCGTCGTAGTCGGTGCGTCCCGGCTGACCCGCCCGCAGGCGGTCTTCCTCGTGCTGCTCGGGCGTCTTGCGCCGCAGGGCGGGCGCGGTGGGGTCGAAATGCTCTTCAATCGTCATCACCGTGTCTAGAAACTCTTCGACGACGCGCCAGCCAAACTCCTGCTCATAGCCGCGTATCCGCTCGGCATGGAGCCGCATCTGCTCCACCATCCGGCGGCTGGTGTGGGCAAAATAGGTGTTGTGCTTGAAAAAGTGGCAGTGGCCCAGAACGTGCGCGACCACGAACTTATGCGACAGCATCGAATTGTCTTCCACCAGAAATGCCTGACACGGATCGGTATTGAAAACAATCTCATAAATCTTGGACATCCCGTACTCATACGACGTTTTCTGCCGGTGATAATCCCGGCCAAACGTCCAGTGTGAGAACCGCGCTGGCAGCCCGTAAGCCCCCAGCTCATAGATGACGTGCTGCGGCACCACCTCAAAGTGGGTCGGATACGGGTCCAGGCCAAACTCACGCGCCTGCGCCCAGATTGTCTCCATCCACCCTTCCAGTTCCGTCGCCTCGGCAGAAGAAAAAGACATAACTATTTGTCCTTCATGTTGGGCTGCGCTTGCGCGGCCCGAACGATTAACCCATGGATACCCCACACCCAGAAAGCGGCTGAACCGAGAAACATCAAGGCAACGAGCGCAAATCCGAAGTAAGGCATGAAACGATCCGAAGCAGGATCAGAAAGGCTGCGAATAAGCGGGTGATGCCCAGCAAACAAAAACATCAGGGGAAACGCAGTTGTAACAGAGCCAACGAGTACCGTTTCGCGTGTCGTGAATTGCTTTTTCTGAGTAGATTTTCGCATGACTGTTCAAACAATCCCCAGTCCCCCGGCAGTTCTCTGGGCGGAGGCTATCATCTCTGAAACGCCTCTTGTGCTTCGCGGATCATAGCAACCAGTATGCCGACAATCTGCTCCGGCTGGGCAATGTAGTATTCCGTCTCGTCCACGGTGACCATTTTATCCGTCAGCCGCAGAAACTTCCAGCTACTACCGGTCGTAACCACACCGTAGATAGACGGCAGGGCCGCCGCACGAGCGGCGTTGAACCGCTGGGCAGCCACCATCTCGGCGACGCATTGCCCGATGCCTGACTTGATGTTTTCGTTCTTGGCCTCGACAACCGCAAGGACTGGGGCTTGAACGTAAAGCTGCAACGGCGAAAGGCTGAACAAAAAGTCGCAGACCCCGCGCAAGCCCGCTTCAGTATCCACCGTGAAATCCACCCCCGAGAAAAGGCTAATCTGCCCTCCCATCTGACGCCGCACTTCCGCCAGCATCGGGGCAATGATAAACTCCGAGCGGGCCTTTTCCGTGCTGACTTCTAGAGCAAGCGGCACAGACTCCGCCAATGTCTCCCGCAACAAGGTACTGAGTGCGACAGAGGCAGCCTCACCAAAAGCGTTCGGGTGCGACTCGACACGCAAGCCGAATAGCCGAACCATCCCGTCCAACGTAAACTCATTGTAGGCCATAAATAACTCTCTTAATGTGCAATCTCCGGGTGGCCTTTGGCGAAGAACTTCTTTAATGCGGGCCAGACGTCTTCTTTGTCGTTGATTTTGACCAGCACCACGCGGGGATCGGTCTTGAAGGCTTCTTCATAGGCTTGTCCCAAAGGAGCGAAGCCGAAGGACGACTGCCAGGCGTCGCTGCCGATTTCGCCGTAGCCGATCAAGTTGCACAGCTTACTCATGCGCTTCATCAGGTCCACACACTCAGCATCGCCCCAGTTGTAGCCGTCGGAAAAGAGGAACGGGTAAATGTTCCACTCACGCGGATTATAGCGCTTGTCAATGATGTCCAGCGCCAGCCGGTAGGCACTGCTCATGCGCGTGCCGCCGCTTTCGCCGAGGCCGAAGAACTGGCTTTCGCTGACTTCTTTGGCTTCCGTGTGGCAGGTGATAAAGACAATCTCGGTATTGGTGTACTTGGTCCGCAGAAACTGCGTCATCCAGAAGTAGAACGAGCGGGCGATGTACGCTTCAAATTCGCCCATCGACCCCGACACATCGCGCATGGCGAAGACGACGGCGTTGCGCTGCGGCTCGGTCACCAGCTCATAGTTCTTGAAGCGCTTGTCTTCCGGGCGCACTTCCCACTTATTTTCATTGCCGAGCCGCGAGTTGCGCCGGTAGGCTTCCAGCAGGGTCCGCTTGCGGTCCAGATTGGACGCGATGCCCCGGCGCGTGATCGTGTTGAACTCGACGTGTTCGGACAAAATCTGCTTGACGCCTTTGTCCTCCAAATCGGGCAGGGACAGGTCTTCAAAGACCATCTGCGCCAGCTCGTCGAGCGTGAACTCGGCCTCATAATAGTCCACGCCGGGGTCCTGCCCGGCTTGCTTTCCGACCCCCTGCCCGTCTTTGTCCGACGGAGCACGGCCCAGCACGTCGCCGGGCTTCGTACCGCCGCCGCCCTGCCCCACCCGCTCGCGGTCATGCGGGTCAAAGCGGATGCGCGGCAGCTCCAAACCGCGCACGGGGACTTTGATGATCTTGCCCCGGTCGGCAGTGATAATATCCTGCTGCGAGATGATCTCGCCGAGGTTTTCCTTGATGACTTCCTTGATTTTTTCGTTGTGCCGCGCCCGGTCCCGGTCAGCGCGGCGGTGCAGGTCCCACGGGTCCGTGGACAGCGAATACAGCGGGTCGGCCATCGGTGCTACCTTCTTTCTGACGCGAACAAGGAACGTCCATATCGCCCCCCCCGCCCCCAATTCTGGGGGAGCCAGACAGTTAGGAACAGGCCCCTCCTGCTCTTTTTCCGGTTCCCCCAGAATTGGGGGCTAGGGGGCGATCCGGGTTCTTTTCTACGGCTTTCCTACGCCCGCCTGCCCCAGTCTCCGCCTCCCCGCGTGTCGGGCGGGGCCGCGCCGTCACGGGCGGCGACAATCTGCTTGACGGCGAAATACTCGGAGATGTTGTCGCTTGTCACGACGCCCACCAGCTTGTCGTCCTGCGCGGGGTCCAGCACTAAGAGCACCCCGCCGTTCATCGCCTGCAAGAGCGGCAGCGTGTCGGCCAGATCGTCGTCCGGCGCGGCCCGCGCAAACTCGCGGGACATGGACCCGGATACATAGCCCGAAGGCCCTTCCTGCGCCAGCCCGCGCAGCAGGCCATCGCGGGTCAGAAGGCCCAGAACCTGCTCGCCGACCAGCACCGGGAAGTTGTGCTGCGCCGTGTCCAAAAGCACATCGGCGGCTTCTTTGAGCGTGTTCCCAGTCGTCAGCGTCCGCACATCGGTCATCATGGCCTTTCGCACCGGGACGCCTTCAATCAGCGCGGCCTGCTTGTAGACAAACGCCTCCTGCCCCGCGCCGATGTAGATGAAGAAGGCGATAAACATCAAAAACCACTGCCCGCTGAAGATCGCCCAGACGCCCGCGACAATCGCAATGCTCTGGCCGATAGAGGCCGCAATCGACGTGGCTTTCTCCGGGGCCATCTTTAATGCCAGTGCCGCCCGCAGCACCCGCCCGCCATCCATCGGAAACGCCGGGATCAAATTAAACAGCACCAGCCAGACGTTGGCTTTGAGAATACTTGCCACAAAGCCAATCCCGGTCCCGGCATTCAGGTGCAGCAGATCGGAGGCCAGCGGCAGCTTGCCCTGCACCCCCAGCACGATAGCTAAAATCAGCGCAATGATGACATTGACCGCCGGGCCAGCGACGGCAATCGCCAGCTCCTGCCGGGCGGCAGGCCGTTTTTCAATCCGCGCCACACCGCCTATCGGGTACAGCGTGATGTCGGCCACGGGAATGCCATAGCGCAGGGCGACGACGCTATGCCCCAGCTCATGCAAAACGACGCACAGAAAGACAGCCAGCACGTAGCCGACACCAACCAGCCGCGCATTGGCGGGGCTGGCGACATAAATCCAGAGCAGAAACAGCAGAAACGTAAAATGCAGCCGGATGGGTATTCCGGCGACGGTGGCAATACGCGGCGCAGACAGCCCCCCGGACGCGGGCGGCGGGGGCTGATTGCCGGGCGCATTGGTCGATTGATTGATAGGGTCTGGCATAAGTGTTGTTTCTGGATAGGCCACGGAAACACGGGGCTGAACCCCCATGCTTTAAAAGAGCAAGCCCCCGCCTTCGCGGGCGAAGAGTTTTTGACAGTGGCTTTATCTTGTGCCCGCGCAGGCGGGGAATTGCCCTTCAAAGCACGGGGGTTCAGCCCCGTGTTCTTGCGTGCTTTCCCTACTCCGCGTACTTTTCCGCCATCTCCGGCGGCATACAGTCGGGCGTGCCGGACTGCTCGGATTTACGAATCACACTGATGGTTCCGTCAAGCTCCAGGAACGCATAGCGCACATCGTCGAGCGTGATCATATTCTGGCCGCGCAGGCCCGCGTTTAAATCGGGCCGAGAGACGGCGTACTTTTTCAGATTGTCTTCCAGCAGCTTGCCGTTATGCACCAGCAGGATGGGCTGCCCTTCCAACAGGCGTCTGGCCTTCGTGCTTTTCGCCGACAGCCGGTTCAGGCCGGTGGACATAAAAATTAGTGTGAGCGCCCCGGCAAGTGCGCCGAAAACGGAGTTGTCTTCGCCAATCATCGCGTTCTGCACGATGTTGGAGAGCAGCAGCACAATCAGCAGGTCAAACGTCGTGTTCTGCGTCAGGTCCCGCTTGGACAGGAACCGGAAAAACAAAAGCAGAACGACATAAACGAGAATCGGGCGGAGGATTTTTTCCAGCCACGACGGTTTGGGCAGCAGCATCTCATGCCACGGAATCGAAAAGAGATTGTGAAAAAGAGCGTGTTCCAGTTAGTGTTCCTCCGGCGCATTCTCGCGCCCCAGCAGTGTGTCGATAGTCCAGACGGCTTCCGGCAGAGCCAGCGGCGAAAGCGTATCCGCTCCCGCCAGCCGCGTCACCCTACTGTACCCGCTCGGCGTCGGGTCCCGATGCACCACCACGGCGTTTTCATTGACCAGCACCTTCCAGTAGTCCGCGATATTTGCCTGTGCGTAAAGCACCGCTTTTTCACCCAGGTCATAAACCATCGTAGAGTTGCAAACTTCTACCACCAGCACAGTCACCGCCTGCGTCGGATGCTTCTCCGCGTAATCTTCCTCCCTGCCGCTGACGACAATGACATCGGGGACCGGCTCTCCGTCCAGCGCCAGGCGCAGCGGGCATTTTTCCATCACCAGATACGTCGGCTCCATTGCACCTTGAAGCCGCCGCCCAATCCGACGGCGCAGGGAGGTATGCGGCGCACTCTGTAGCACATTCTCGATAATCCTTCCATGAACCAGTTCCAGCCGCTCCGGGTGGTCAAACACGCCCGCCTCGGTCGCCCGCTCGAGAGCATCCACCGTCCAGTGGTAAGGGACGGGGTCAGGCTCAGACTGATTTTCCTGCGGCTCTTTAACTTTCGGTTGTTCAAGCAGTGCTGTCGCCATTCATCACTCCTTTTTTTCTGTCGCGCTGTGCGAAAAGCCGCAAAAAGTCATGTCAAGCCGAGCAAGAGTAGACAAGTCGTCTTCGTTCGGCCCGTATTGAACTTCGTCCCAAAACAGCAGATCAACCCCCGCCCCAACCTGGAACCGCTCCGTGGTGTCATCGGCCTTCCAGTCAATGCGTTGGAAGGCAATGTCTGCGTCTTCTAAATCTCTGAGGACATGTCTGACTGTCGCGGATCCCTTGAAAATCCACGGGTCTATGTCGATAGCCCTGCCCCCTTTGAGTTCTTCCACATGGTCGGCAAAGATCGTTACCAGCGTGTCTTCCTTGTGGTGGAAGTAAAATTCGATGTCGCCGTACTTCCAGATGCCTGCATTATGCTTCGCTCGTGGGGATGGTCCCCACTCCTCCGGCTCGCCTAACAAGCCTCGAATCTGGCCCCGTGACATTCCCAAACGCACGGGGCCAAACTCTCCGGTTCGCAGAAAATCCTGCATAGAGACGGTGATTTTGGTCATGGCGTCAGCGGTTCAGCAGTGTGCCGACGTACTTTAAGAGTTCGTTGGCGGACTGTTCAGTGTAGCCCTGGTCTTTGACGAGGCGGTCTACCACGTCGTTGATACGGCGAAGCTGCTCCTGATTGGGCGTCTTGGTGCTGGTCGTGATCTTGACGATGTCTTTCAAGTCAGCGAACAGCTTCTTCTCCAATGCTTCTTTGAGCCGTTCGTCGGAGCCGACACCAAACGCCCCGCCCCGGCGGGAGACGGAGGCGACGGAGCGCATGATGCCTTCGCGGAACTCGCGCTTGGCGTTCTCGGAGACGCCGATCTGCTCTTCAATGGAGCGCATCAGGCGCTCATCGGGTTCCACATCGTCACTGGTGATCGGATCCTTGACTTTAGTGCGGTTGCAGAAGGCGTCTACGTTGTCCAGGTAGTTGTCCAAGAGCGTGGTGGCGGACTCTTCGTAGGAGTAGACAAAGGCCCGCTGGACTTCTTTTTTCGCCAGCTCATCGTAGTCTTTGCGCGTCTCGTCGATGAAGCCCAGCAGACGCCGGTGCTCTTCTTCGTTCGTCGTGTGTTCTTGAAGGCCGTCGCGCATGGAGCGCAGAACGTCGATAGGCGTGACATAGCCTTTGCCGCCCTTGACCAGTGCCGCCGAGAGGCGGTTGATGACGAAGCGGGGGGAAACGCCGTTCATGCCTTCGTCCATGAACTCGTCCTGCAATTCCCGAATGTGCTTCTGGTCCCAGTCCCCCACCTGCTTTTCGCCGTCGTAGAGCTTCAGCTTGGTCATCAGGGACAGCCCCGATTTTTTGGACGGCTTCAGGCGTGTCAGCAGGGCGAACATGGAGGCCGTGCGGAGCGTGTGCGGGGCGATATGCACGGCGCTTAAATCGGCGCGGTCGTCGGAGAGCTGCGACTGCCCGATCAGCTTCTCATAGATTTTGATTTCTTCGGTGAGCCGCAGGTTGTACGGGACGCGGACGACGAAGATGCGGTCAATCATGGCCTCGTTTTCTTTGTTGCCGAAGTAGGAATTGTACTCATACTCGTTGGTGTGGGCCAGCACCACTAGGTCAGCATAGATGAGGGCGAAGCGGGAGGCTTTGATGGTCTGCTCGCCTGCAACGGTGTTCAGCTCGTACAAAAAGCGCTTTTCGGCTTTGAGCATTTCGATAAACTCGATGACGCCCCGGTTGGCGATATTTAGCTCGCCGTCGAAATTGTACGCACGCGGGTCCGATTCTAAGCCGTACTCGGTGAGGGCCTGAATGTTGACGGAACCCGTCAGCTCGGCCACATCTTGGCTTTTCGGGTCGGCGGGTTTGAAAGTTCCGATGCCGCGCCGCTCGCGCTCCGAGAGTGTAATGCGCTGCACGGGCACGTCTTCAATGCGCCCGCCCCATTCGTGCGACAGGCGATAGCGGCAGACGGGGCACAAATCCCCTTCCACATAGACGCCAAGCTCCGTCTTCAAGTCGCCCCGCAGGTCTTCGGGGATCAGGTGCAGCGGCTCCTCGTGCATCGGGCAGCCGGTGATGGCATAGATGCCGCCGGCGTCGGCTTTGGAATACTTTTCCAGGCCCTTCTTTAAAAGCGTGGAAAGCGTGGACTTGCCGCCGCCGACCGGGCCGACGAGCATCAAAATCCGCTTGCGGATGTCCAGCCGCCGGGCGGCGGGGGCGAAGTATTCTTCGACGAGGTGCTGCAAGGTTTTTTCCATGCCAAACAGCTCGCCCTCAAAGAAGGTGTAGGTGGTGGGCTTGCCTTCCACGCCCGGCACGGACCCGGCGGCGGCAATCATGTCATACATCCGGGCGTGGGCAAGGTCGGCGACGCGGGCGTTTGCGCCCACGATGTCCAGATAGTCTTTGAACGTGCCTTCCCAGTGGAGCTTATCCACGAGGGTTCGATGCTGCTCGGCCTGCTTTAGAATGTCCCAGTTGCTCAATTGTCTGTCCTTTCCCCGTCTCATATATTTAAAATGACAAGGCCCCGGCGCTCGTAGCTGTCTACGAGGTCGCCGAGGCCGCAAGATAAACCGTGTGCCGTGAAGTGTGACTATGATCCGCCCGCGTTGCCTCGGATGATCCGCCTGTGAAGGTGCATAAATTGTGTACGACAGACTGTCATTGTCCGTGTGTCCTGCCTTGTCGTCGGGCACGCTGGCTCGGCGAGCTTAGGGTATGTGCGTGGGAGAGTGGTATTTCTATTGTACCATGCTTTTTTGGTTCTGCTCTTTTTCTTTTACGGGATCACCAGGCAATTCGTTTCCATGTCAACTTGTCTCTGCCTCGGTCGGGTCGGGCCGCAGGTGATGCCAGAGCCACAGGCCAAACAGCACCACCAGCGCAATGATAATAGGCACATCGGCATAGTGCAGCCATGTCCGTACCTTTTCCCAGTGGTCCCCCAGTTTGGTCCCCGCCCAGGCCAGTAGATAGCAGAACGGCAGCGCCCCAACAAATGTGTACGCACAGAATTTGGGGAAGTTCATGTGCGCGATGCCCGCTGGCAGCGAGATAAACGTCCGCACAATCGGCAGCACCCGGCTGACCAGCACCGTCCATTCCCCGTATTTCTGGAAAAAGTGGTCGGCCTTGTCAATATCGCGCTTGCGAATTAACACAAACTTGCCGTACTTTTCCAGAAAAGGCCGACCGCCGATATGCCCGACCCAGTACGCAATTATGGAACCAAGCAAGTTGCCAGATGCCCCGACAAACGCCAGAACGTGCAGGTTGAACCCCCGCGCCGGGTCAATTTTAATCAGCGCCCCCGCAAACGGCATAATCGCCTCGCTGGGAATGGGGATACACGCGGATTCGAGGGCCATGAGCAAAAGCACGCCGGGGTAGCCCGTCGCGGCGATAAAATGCGTGACCCAGTCAATTAAATGCTGCACGAGTTAATAGTGTCTCCTGAGTTTGGATAGAGCCAGTGGCTAAAGCTTGCGGGCATTATACCCCTAAGAACCTACCACCTTGTTCGCTCGTTCCTCGGTCACAGGGTCCTTCCTAAAGGAAGGATTAGAATACAGAGATGGATGGCTTGCGAGTTGTGGCATTGTCTGTATCCTCCCTTTAGGGAGGACCCTGTGACCGAGGAACGAGCGAACAAGGTGGTAGGTCTCCAAATTATTTCCTCTTCACAAATGCCTGTGCCAGCCGCTCCGCCCCGGCTTTGTCATCGGGGGCCAATCGGCCTTCGACGACTTCGCCCGTCAGATATTCTTTGACCTGCCCCAGCTGCCGACCGGGTTTGAGGCCCAGACGCGCCATGATCTCCTGGCCGTCCAGCGGGGAGGTAAGAGCATTGATGTCTTCGGCTTCCTGAATGGGGGCCATGCGGGCGCGAAGCTCGACGCCCCGCGAGATGCCGGTGCGCTCGGGGGCGAGGGCGGAGACGTCAGCGCGGTTGATCTCAAACAGGTCGTCGAGGTACGGGCCGAGATCGCGGATGAGGCGGCGGACGGCGGCATCGGTCCATGTCGGGCGGTAGTCGCCAATTCTCATGTGCTGGGCGACCAGCGTAGAAACCGCCGAGATGATGTCGTTCGGGTACTTCAGGCGGGTCAAGAAGCGCCGGGCGATCTCGGCCCCGCGCTCGGCATGGCCGTAGAAATGCACTTTGCCGTCCTCACCGACGGCTTTGGTGGGCGGCTTGCCGACATCGTGGAGGAGCGTTGCCAGCCGCAGGGTCAGCGAAGCATCGGCGGGCAGGTTGCCAAGCGCAATCAGCGTATGCTCCCAGACCGGGTAGGCGTGGAACTCGTTCTGCGTCACGCCCACCATCGCCGCAAGCTCTGGCGCGAACTCGGTCAAGAGGCCGCTGTCTTTCAAGAGATTCAAGCCAAGCGGGGCGCGGTCCGTGAGCAGGGTTTTGGAGAACTCTTCCCGGATACGCTCTTGGGAGATGATAGCGAGGCGCGGCGCGGACTGCCGGACGGCTTTCCAACTAAACGGCTCCACCGTGAAGCCGAAGCGGGAGGCGAAGCGGACGGCCCGGAGCATTCGCAGGGGGTCATCCTCGAAGGTCAGTTTGGGGTCGGTCGGCGTCCGCAGAATGCCCGCTTCGAGGTCGGCATAGGCGCGGCCCAGCGGGTCCATAATCTCGCCCGTGTGCAGGTTTTGCAGCAGGGTGTTCAGCGTGAAGTCGCGCCGGGTGGCGTCCTCAGCCAGCGTACCGGGGCGCACTGTGTCCGGCTTGCGGCTGTCGGCGGCGTAGGATTCGATGCGGGCGGTGACCAGCTCCACATCGCGGCCCCGCACCACAATCATGGCCGTGCCGAAGCGCGGGTAGACCACCGGCTCGAAGTCCGCCGCGCCGCGCTCGCGGAAGAAATGGGCCAGCGCCAGCGCGTCGCCTTCCAGCACGAGGTCAATGTCTTCGTGGGCGCTCGGCTTGCCCAGCACGCGGTCCCGGACAAAGCCGCCGACCAAAAAGAGCCGCCCGTCGTATTCGGTCCCGCGTGTCGCGTCCCGCAAAATGTCGAGGATGGTTTCGGTGTCGATAGCTTCCATAGGTGGATTGTACCCGGTGGGGGACCGGAGACCTACCTTCCTTGCTTCGCTCATTCTTCGCTTCGCAGGGTCCTTCCTAAAGGAAGGATTAGGACTGTGGCAGAGGGCTTGCGTATTTTGTCCTAATCCTTCCTTTAGGAAGGACCCTGTGACCGAGGGACGAGGGAACAAGGTGGTAGGTCTCTGTATGGGGTCTTCTTCCTGCCCATCGGGTACACTGTGCTTACTATGTTCAAAAAGCTCATTCTCCAAAGCCTGACACGTGGGCTGAAAACCGGCGTTGTCCTTGCTGCCGCCACCAATGCCGCCATTATGGTGGCCTCCGACCGCGAAACCGGCTCCCCGTGGGCCGCGCTCAACTGCGTCGCGCATATCGTGGACGGCGACGCCAAAGTGCAGCCCATCGACTATGCCCCCCGCGAGTCGGCTATCGGGGTCTTTATCAACGGCAGCGCCATGTGCGCGTGGGGCGTGCTGTATGAAGGGGCGCTGGGTCTGCTGGGCCGCAAAAGCAGCCCTTTCGCGGCGCTTGTCGCCACCGGCGCGGCCTACTTCATTGACTATAAAATCGTTCCCAAACAGTACACGCCCGGCATTGAAGCGCGGCTGTCGCACCGCTCGGTGCTAATTTCCTATGCCGCCTTTGCGGCTGTCCTCGCGCTGTCCCCGCTGTGGAACACGCCTCTCCCAGAAGAGACCGGGGACTCCGAAGACTGACGCAGTGCTGTGTCTTTTCTCACCAAATGAGAACTTTGCAAAATCCGCCGCCTTTGGCCTGTCCATTGGCGGGCGGACGCGGCGTGCCTGCGGTACACTTCCTGGCAGTAACACCTGTTCAGGAGACAACCCTCATGCCAAACCAAACCGCCAGCACGCGCCTGTTTTACCGCGATGGCTCCTCCGACAAGGAGTATCATGCCGCGATCAATGCCGTGGACGGCGGCTTCACGGTAACGTTTGCCTACGGGCGGCGCGGCAGTGCGCTGACGGCAGGCACGAAGACGACCGCGCCGGTGACGCTGGAGCGGGCGACGCAGATTTATGACAAGCTGCTGGCGGAAAAGACGGCCAAAGGCTACACCCCCGCCGGGGCAGGAACGCGGTTTGCGGACACGGACTACGAAAAGCGCGTGTCGGGACTCGTCCCTCAACTGCTGAACTCTATCGGGGAGGACGAGGCGGGACGGCTGCTGACCGATGAAGCGTGGTGCTTGCAGGAAAAGTTCGACGGGCGGCGCATCCTGGTCGCCGTCCGGGGCGGGGCGGCTGAAGGCGCGAATCGCAAGGGGCTGTGCGTGGCACTGCCGCAGGAAATCGCGGATTCGCTCATGCACCTGCCAGACTGCGAGATGGACGGGGAGCTGCTGGGCGGGGAGTATGTCGTTTTTGACCTGCTGAAGCTGGACACGACAGACCTGCGGGCTTCCCCCTACCGCGTCCGCGAGGAAGTCCTGCGGGACCGGCTGCGCCCCGGCTTCGGGCCGGGCGTGCGCGTCGCAGACACGGCCTGGGGCACGGGGCAAAAGCAGGCGCTGTACCAAAAAATCGCGGGCGCGGGCGGCGAAGGCGTCGTGTTCAAGAAAGCTGATGCGCCGAGCATCGCCGGTCGGCCCGCGTCGGGCGGGTCGCAGGTCAAATGCAAATTTTACGCCACCTGTACGTGTGTGGTCGCCGCGCAGAACGATCAGCGCAGCGTCCGCCTGTCGCTCTGGGACGCGGCGGGCAAGCCGGTAGGCGTGGGCAATGTCACCATCCCGGCCAACAAAACGATTCCGTCCGTCGGCGCTCTGGTGGAAGTGCGCTACCTGTATGCCTACCCCGGCGGCTCGCTGTATCAGGCCGCCTATCTGGGCGAGCGCGACGACCTGGACGCGGGCGACTGCGTGCTGAAACAGCTCAAATACAAAACAGCGAACACCGAGGCTGAGGAGGAAAAATGAAAAGAACCAGTTTCAGTTTAATCTGCATCGGGTTTGTGCTGTTGGTCACACCGAATATATATGCTAAAGGATTGGCAGGCTTGTCAAAAGCACCAGTTCCGGCTCAGGTCGGCCCAGTGACCTATGGCTACCAAGTGACTGCCACAACCAATAAAACGGTTTATTATCATGGTGAAGGTATTGGCCTTGCGCTGACTATAAGAAATATGATTAAGACCAAAGTGAATGTAGGTTTTGGTGCAAACCTAAGCGATTTCCAAGTAGATATTGGGGGACCTGATGGAAAGAAAGTTGGTTATACGACCTATGGGCATGAGGTATTTGATGCAATAGAGGGTGGATCGCATTCCGTTGATACTCTGAGTCAGGGCGACGAGCGGTATGTCAAAGCAGACATCAATACATACTACGAGATGTCGACGCCTGGCAAGTACAAAATCGTTGCCTCTCGAAGATTTCCGAATAGAGAGAAGCCCGGTCAGTATGTGACAGTGACTTCCAATCCCGTCGTCATCATCGTGAAGTCAGACAAACCAAAGTAGAGCAGACAGGTACTTCCCATGCCGAGTTCTTTTCTCTAATACCCCCGTGTGCCCGTTTCCGTGTTATAATGCCTTATGCGTTTTGCCCGGCTGCCCCTGTTTGCCTGCGGCCTGCTCCTTGCCACCGTCGGCACAGGGCAGGCGCAGGAGCCTATTGCTCCTGCCAACCCCACACCAAGTCCCACGGCCATTCCTGTGCCCGGCCCGACGGTGCAGCCTGCCGCCCCCATTGATATTCCTGCGCCTGCCGCCGGGCCGGTACTGGCCCCGCCGGTTCCCGCGTCGGCGTCGCCTTCCACCAATACCACCCCGCCGCCCATTGGCACGCCCGGCGTCAGCCCTCTGCCGCCGACGCAGTCCGAAAAGGCGTTGCCAGGGCTTGTCCCGAGCGCAAACCCCAGCGATGCTGGCACTGTGGTCGATGTGGACCGCTCCGTGATTTTGGACAACGCGGACACGTTCAGCCAGACCGAGCAGGGAAAGTTCACGGGCGAGGGCCACGTCAAAGTGCGCTATCAGGGGTACACGCTCACCGGCGACCGGGTAGATGTGGACACCGACCGGGGGCTGGCGACGTTCACCGGCAATGTGCATCTGCTGGCCCCGAACGGGCAGAAAGCGGACGCGGGGCAAAGCGGTGTTCTTCGCGTCAACCTGCGGCGCGGGACGTACACGCTCACCGGGGCACGGTCGGTGGTGCAGCCGGAGGAAACGCAGATTGGGCTGATTTTGCCGGTCTATGTCTACGGCGGCGTCGTGCGCGGACGGCCCGGCTTCATTGATGCACGGGGCGGGCGGTTCACCACCTGCGACTTTCTGGACCCGCATTATGCGTTTGGCGCACGCGAGATTTATATTATTCCCGGCAAGCGGATTGTCGGGCGCAATGTCTCGTTCTACCGCAAAGACCGGCGGCTGTTCACCATCCCCTACTTCGTCGCGCCGCTCGATCAGCGTCTGGCCCGGCAGACCATTTTTCCGCAGGTGGGGCAGACGCCCGATGAGGGCTATTTCATCAAGTTTGCGTTCGGCTACGCGCTGGCGGCCAGCCTGCCGGGCATTTTAAGAATTGACGAGTTCCAGAAAAAAGGCACGGGGCTGGGCTTCGACCAGTCTTACGGCGACTCGTCCCGCCCGGCACACGGCAGCGGCACGGCGTCGATTTACCGGCTGTACGACCAGAGCCGGGGCGTCGAAGACATCAATGGAAGTCTGAACCATGTTCAGCAGTTCGGCACGATCAGCGCCGTGCTGAACTCGCAGTTCCAGCAGAACTCGTACTACGCGGGCCTCAGCAAAAGCCTGTCCCAGAACACGTCGCTGAACCTGTCGCGGGCCGTCGGCAATCTGAGCACATCGCTTTTGAGCACGCTGACGCAGAACTCGTTCGGTCAGGGCCGCTCGCAGACCCTCACGTCGTCGCTGGACAACACGTTTCGGCCCACCGGGCTGTCTTCGCTGGAAACCCGGTTCGACTTCTCCGAAAACCAGTCCCCCGGCTTCATCGGCAACCTCGGAGCCACCGACCGGCAGGAGCTTGACTCCAATTTAGACTACCGGCAGACGGGCCGCGTCGCCGACTTCGAGCTGCTGGCAACCAAATATACGCAGCTTAAGGATACGGGAGGCTCCTCGCAGTTCTTCGGCGGCCTGGAGCGCCTGCCGGAGTTCCGCATCGCTACCGATGCCGTTCGTCTGGCGGCTCTGAGCCGGTTCCTGCCGAAGACCACGCGCCTCGACCTGTCGCTCGGGGCGTTCAATGAGCCGTCGTCGCAGACCAGTACGCAGCGTGCCCGCTTCAATATCGACCTCGGCACGACCACGCAGAAGCTATCCAAAACCAGCACGTTTGACTACGGCGGCTCGTTTCAGCAGGGCTTTTACGGCGACGACACCGCGCAGTATGTTTTGAATGGCCGGACAGCGTATCGGCTTCGCGTCGGCAGCAAATCGACGCTGGGAGCTACCTACACCTACCTGCGGCCCTATGGGTACACGCCCTATCAATTTGACTACGCGGGCAGCACCAATCTGATTGGCCTCAATCTGGCTGTGCAGGAGCGGCGGTCGTTCCGGCTCACGGTGGGCACGGGCTATGACCTGAACCGCCTCCATGCCCCGGAGGGCTTTCGGGCGTCGCCGTACCAGACGCTTTCCACGCAGGCCTTGTACACGCCTTCAGCGGCATTCGCCTTTCGGACGACAACGTCGTATGACCTCAACACGAACCGCCTGCTGGACCTGACCAACACCCTCCGGGTACGCGGCACGAATGACCTGTCCTTAGACGCCTCGGGCCGCTTCTCGCCGACGCTGCACCGGTACACAACCATCAACGGCAGCCTCAGCCTGCCCTTCCTGCGGGACCCGAACCCCCGCGAAGAGGCCGGCTACCGCCTGCGGGCCATCGGCGGCTACAACGGCATCACCAGCCGCTTCGACTACAAGGGCCTCGCGCTCACCCGCTCGTGGCACGACTACGAGCTGTCCGCCATCTACCAGGACACCCCGAACGGCCTGCGCCCCGGCTCCACGTTTACGCTCAACTTCCGCCTCAAAGCCTTCCCCGCCTACGAGCCATTCGCCACCGGCCAGTACGGCCAGGCCCTCGACACCGGCATCGGCGAGACACTGTAACGTCATCGGCCTGCCTTTGTCGGGCTGGACACAACGATCAGGGGATTGCCGCACAAGCCGTCTAGCGGTATTGGTTTGCCGAGTGCCTTCAGCGTCCCTTTCGCCGTAATGGTGTAGGAAAACAGTGTGTCGTAGCCGTTGTGGTAAGCTTCCGCTTGGTGAGTCTGCGTCAGATACAGGAACCGGCCTGTGCGGTCCGCCGCCGCCGAGGTTCGGTAAGAAAGAAGTGACGCCGCGTTTGCCGCTTTCAAGGTGAACCGTCCGCCGGGGCCAACGCGGTAGGACGCGAGGCGAATGCTAATAGGCTGATAAACTTTGGAGATGGTTGAATAGGTCCAGAGAGTCAGACCATCCACCCCCTGCGTCACCGTCAGCGCAAACTGTTCAGGCAAAAACGGCGTTCGGGCAGGAATGAACTTCCCTTGAAGGCCAATGTGAAACTCATTTGTACCAACTTTGTCACCCTGATCGTGAGCCACCAAAAGATCGCCCGAAGGTGTGAAAAAGCAGGGGCCGACACTGCCTGTCCCCCCATTACCGTCGCCCCCAGGGGTCTGCAAGGAGTGAAATACCCCGTGCGCGTCTAGGCGAAATGAGTAGAATTGATAAGAAATAGAATCAAATCCATCCTGAACGCTGTACGAATACAAGAAATGGCCTGTCGGGTCAAGCGTTAAAGTGGTGTAGTTGTACGTTCTGGTGACCTCACCCCCACCATCTCCCGAAGTGTTTATTTGGAACGTCGGCACGTCCTTGTTGTCGGGAAGAGGCACAAGCGCCCCATCATGCTGGATACGGAACGTGAACAGGTGGTCATCTTCCCCGCTGACAAATAAGAAGCGGCCTTTGGGGTCCATCAGCGCGTTGTCCGCCGGGGCGGAGAGGGTGCGCGGGCTAGACCTTAGCGGGGCCAGCGTCCCGTTCGGCCTGATGCGATAGGTGAAGACTTGTGCCAGGTCATGTCCCGAATTTGGCTCATGGACAGTGACCGCATACAGAAATCGGCCAGAGGGATGCAGGGCGAGAGTAACGGCCCCCGACGAGACTTTGAGGCTGGGCGGATTGAGCGCATGAAGGGTTCCCTCTGCCCCAATCTTAAACTGGTACAAGGTCCCCACATTCGTGGCGGCGTACAGAAATTGAGATTTCGGCGCGGCCCTCACGCCGCCTGTCACCATCACAGCAATCACCAGCACGAAAAGCCATTTCATAGTTGCCTCACTTTCGTGTGTGTCTGACAGTGAATGTTCAGGACTGCGCTTGGGCAGGAACGATGTCCGCAAACCTGACCGATTAGAGCCGATTAGGTCCAATTATGACCGATTAGCCGCGCAGCTCCCCCGCCAGAAGCCCATACAGGTAGTGGTCGCGCCAGCCGCGCTCGGGGTGACACATCGCATGGCGCACAGTTCCTTCGCGCTGGAAGCCGAGGCGGTCTAACACGCGCTGGCTGGCGACGTTTTCGGTGTCCACATAAGCCGTGATGCGGTGCAGGCCGTCGGTGCCGAATGCCTTTGGCAGCAGGCCGCGCAGGGCTTCGGTCATCACGCCCTGCCCTTCGTATTCGGTGCGGAGCATATAGCCAAGCTCGGCGCTTAGATTCACCGGGTCGATGTCATACAGGCCGACGCGGGCAATCAGGCCCTCGGTGCCTGTCAGCACCACATAATGCCGTGCCGTGCCGAGCGCCATCGCGTCCACCAACTGCTGCGTGTGCTCGCGCACCGACTCGCGGGTGCTGCCCCGTGCCCAGCCGAACCAGCGGGCAAACGATTCGCGGGAAGCGGCAATCATGGCGTCCACCGCCGGGACGTCGGCGGCGGTAATTGGTCGGAGGGTCAGTCGCAGGGTGTGAATTGGGAGCAGGGACGAAGCAGACATACTGCTATTATACCTGTTCCGAGCGCCGGGGAACCACCACATAGCCTGCGGTCAAGTCGCCCAGCACCTCCGCGCCCGCCGCACCATGCCGCCAGTACCACAGAACGATATAGGCACAGGTCAGCGCATCCAGCCCGTCTTCCAGCCGCTTCAGCGCCCCGCCAATCGTTCCTGAAACGTCCGTTGGCGGCCAGTCCGGGGGCAAATCCAGCGGCGGGTCGAAGTCCGCCAGCCCGCGCAGGAGCCGCGTATACTCATTCATTGCCGCCCAGCGGCCTGCGTAATTGCGCCCCGGCTTCGCTTTATATTTCAGCGTCCGCGCCAAGCGGAACAGCACAATATGCGCCGGGTGTGGGAACACTTCCATCATCTGCCGGACGCCTGTTTGACGTGGCTTGCTCAAATACGGGTTGTCCGTAATTTTGTCTTCCGCCAGCAATTTTACCAGCCGCTCGCCGCGCACATCGTTCTTGAAAATCGTGCGATTGGCCGGGTGCGCCCCCGCCTGATACTTCGCAAACCGCCGCCCCAGCTCCGTCTCGCAGGGCCGCTTGCCGGTTTCGTTCGGGACAAGGAGCGGCGCATCCACTCCCAGCAGCAGGCCCTCTCCGCCCGCCTCGGCATCCCACCGGCGCAGCCAGTCTAGGATGGCGTCATCATCTCCCAGCGCCTCAGTGACATTGACCACCGAGGCCCGGCTGCCGGGCCGGGCGTCGCACGTTAGCACCACGCCGCCGGAGGTGTTCTTGCGTCCCCACGCCAGGTCTAAGCCGAGAAAAAGCATACGCAGATTGTACCCAGAATGGCCCCTCCCGCTGGTTGAGACCGTCGGCACGAAAGATTCGGCCCAGGAAAGCGGGGAAGAGTGCGGAGGTCCTGTTTGCGTATGACTTGACTTATTTCTCAAGAGGGTTTATAATGACGACATGAGTAGTTTTGCTAAAGCCGCGCTGGGGTGCTTGCTGTGCGTCTGCGCCCTCCTGCCCCAAGCCACACGGGCGCAGACGGCGGCGGCGGACCCGCGCTGGAATGAGCCAGGGACGCAGCAGTATGTTCTCAAATTGGCCCGGCGGGCGTTTGAGGCGTATGCACTGCGGCGTGAAGTCGTAGACACCCCGGCGGCGTTTCCGGCGGTGCTGGGGCAGCAGGCGGGCGTGTTTGTGAGCGCCCAGCGCAGCGGCGCTCCGCGCTGCTGCATGGGGACGCTGTATCCGGTGCATCTGAACTGCGCTCAGGAGATCGTGGACAGTGCGGTGGCGGCGGCGGGGCGGGACCGGCGCTTTTCGCCTATTCAGCCCAAAGAGCTGGCGCACCTGACGCTGATTGTGAGCATTGTCAGCCGCCCCCGGCCTATCACCGAGGCCGAGGCGGATGCGCTGGACCCGGTGCGGGACGGGCTGGCGGCAAAATGCGGCGAGCGGTGGGGCGTGGTGCTGTCGGGCGAGACGGCCAAACGGGAGAATATGCGGGCGTGGGCAAAAGTCCGCGCCGGGGCGAAGCCGGGGGAGCCGGTGCAGTGGTTCGCGCTTTCGGATGTTCGCCTAATGGAGAAAATACGGCCATGACACGTTGGACAGATACTTTGGGGACACGCACGCTGCTTGCGTTTTGTTTGCTTTTTCTGTCGGCACTGCCGATGCTGGCGGCTCCGAAGCGGCCTGCCGTGGTGGCAAAGCCGAACCTGGACTTGTATGTCTACCGGCGCTCGTACACGCCCGGCGAGAAGGTGCAGGTGCGCCTCAGCAGCTACAATTTGACCGCCGTGCAGTTTACGGCGTACCGGATGAACCTGCCCGCCGTGGTCAAAACAAGCGCCGGGCTGACCGACTTCGGCAAGACGCTGAAAACCGTCAATTTGGGGGCATTGCCGACTGCCGCCGCGTGGCGCTATCCGGTGGGCAAGACATACCCGGACCAATGGGCGGAGCGGGCGGTGACGCTGCCCGCGCTGAAACCCGGCGTGTACCTCATCTCGGCGCGGGCGGGCGGCGTGGAAAAGCGGACGTGGCTGGCGATAACCGAGGCCGCCCTTCTGGTCAAGCGGTCCCGGCAGGAAGTGTTAGTCTATGCCGCCGAGGCAGACTCTGGCAAGCCGCTGGCGGGCCTTGCGCTGACGACCTACGGCCTGCACGGGCGGACCGGGCGGCTCGTGACCGATGCCAACGGCGTCGGGCGCGTGGCAGATAGCAGCCCGGACCCGGTGTGGCTCTACGGCGAGCGCGGCGGCAGCCCGGCATTTGCCCTCGCGGCCAAGCCCGAAGCGCCCGACCCGTACAGCGTGTACCCGTTCACCGACCGGCCCATCTACCGGCCCGGTCAGACGGTGTCGTACAAAATTATTATTCGGGCACGTCAGCCCGCCTCGGACCCCGCCGGTCTGCATCTGGCGGCGTATGCGAAGAAGCCTGCCCTGGTGGAAATCCGGGACGGCACGGATGCGCTGGTGTCCCGGCAGACGCTCACGACCAATGCCAGCGGCTCGGTAGCCGGTCAGCTCGCGCTGGCCCCGGAGACTCCACTGGGGCGCTGGCAGATTGTGGTGACTCTGGACGGGCGGCATTACTACGGCAGCTTCAGCGTGGAAGCCTACCGCAAGCCCGAGATGACCCTGAGCGTGGCGTTTGAAAAGCCGCACTATTTGAACGGCGACAAAGTGCCGGTGACCATCACGGCGGCGTATTACTATGGTCAGCCCGTGACGCATTCCCCGGTGACCTACCATGTCGAGTTCAGCGGCGGCGATGCCGAGCCGGCCTATGACGGGCAGGGCGTCACCGACGGCGACGGCAAGCTGCATCTGGAAATCCCGACGCAGCGGCGCACGCAGGACCGGATGCTGTCGGTCAGCGCGACGGTGACGGACCTCAGCCGCCGCAGCCAGACCGGAGACAGCAGCACCCTGATTGCCGCCGGGCTGTTCCGGCTGTCACTCAGCACCGACAAAGACGTCTACCGCCCCAATCAGCGGGTCACGGTGACGGTGACGGCGTCAGACTACGACGACAAGCCTATCAGTGCCAAAGTGCGCGTCGTACTGACCGAAACCAAGCTGGACCGCCTGAACCGGCCCTATAAGCTGACAACGACGCGGGAAGTCCTAGTCGGCGCAAGCGGCAAAGGCACGGCGGTGTTTGCCGTCCTCCGGCCCGGCGATCTGGAACTGGAGGCAAAGGCCACCGACACGCTGGATAACCAGATTGTCGCGGGCGGCTCGGTTCATGTCGCCGGAGATGACGAAGACATCCAGACCTACCCGACACTGGGCCTGACCGCAGGCAAAAACGACTACGCGCCAGGGCAGACGGCGACGCTGACGCTGACCTCCTCGCTGGTCCGCAGGCAGGCTGTTCCTGCCGCCAAAGGCCGCCCCGCACAGCCCGCCCGGCCCGATGCCTGGGCGCTGGTCACGGTGGAAGGGGAGCGCCTCGGGCATCAGCAGGTCGTTCACCTGACCGGCCCTTCCGCGCAAATCAAAATCCCGCTGACTGTGCAGGATTTCCCGTCTGTCAGCATCAACGTGGCGATTATTCAGGACCATCAGGTCTATGAGCAGCAGGCGCGGCTCTCGGTGCTGCGGCGGGACCAAACGCTGACCGTTCGCGTTGCCACCGACAAAGAGCGCTACAAGCCGGGCGAAACGGCGGCATACACGGTCACGACGCGCAACTATTTAGGCCAGCCGGTCCCTGCCGAGCTGTCGCTGGGCGTCGTGGATGCGTCGATTTATGCGATAGCCCCGGACCCCGCGCCGGACATGGAAGGCTTCTTTTACAGCGGCCAGGAAGTGCGGGTCAACACCGAGTTTTCATTTGCCGCTCAGTACAGTGGCGGCGCGTATCAGACGGTTCCGGTCGCGGCGACACCTTCGCCCGGCGGCGGCATCCGGGTCCGCAAGACATTCGCCGACACCGCCTACTGGAACCCTTTCGTGGAGACCGGCGCGGACGGCACGGCGCACGTTTCGTTTGCCCTGCCGGACAATCTGACGACCTGGCGGGCGACGGCGCGGGGTATCACGCAGAACACCGCCGTTGGCAGCACGACGCAGGAAGTCATCACCTCCCTGCCACTGATCGTGCGCCTCGCCCTGCCACGCTTCTATGTGCAAGGGGACCAGGCGATTGTGTCAGCCATCGTGCAGAACTTCTCCGGGGCCACACGCATCGTTCGTGTCCACATGGAGCCGCATGGGGCGACTCTTGTTGGCGACGTGGACCGGATAGTCACTTTAGACGCCGGGGGGCAGACGCGCCTGAGCTGGTCGGCGACAATCACCGACCTGCCGACGGTCCGGTTCGTGGTCGTCGCCGATGGCGCGGACGGGGCGCAGGACGCCACGGAAACGGCCCTGCCGGTCTCCGCGCCGGGTCTGAAACAGGTGACGGCCTCGGCGGACACGCTGACAGACACATCGGCCAGCCAGAAAATAGACATCAGCAGCCTGCCGCCAAACGCCACCGTGACGCTGACACTGGCCTCCTCGCTGGCGTCGTCGCTGTTCCCGGCACTGGATTATCTGGCCTCGTACCCATCCGGCAATGCCGAGGCGACGATGAGTTCTCTGCTGCCTGACATCGCCGTCGCCCGCGCCTTCAAGGCACGCGGCGCGGCGAGTTCCCCCCGGCCCCGGCTGGCGGCGTCAGTAAGTTTGGGCCTGCAAAAGCTGTATCGCTATCAGCACAGCGACGGCGGCTGGAACTGGTGGGAGTTCGACCAGACCGACGGCGACATGACCGCCTATGTGCTGTCCGGGCTGGTGGAAGCCCGGCAGGCGGGCTTTCTGGTGGATGACCAGCGGCTCCTGCGCGGTACGGAGGCTTTGAAGCGCCTGCTGACCAGCGAAACCGAGCTGGGACGGCGGGCGGACTGGCTCCTGACGCTGGCACAGGTCAGCCCGAAAGACGCCGCCGGGCCGCTCACGGAGCTATATACCAAGCGCGACCATCTGGACACCTATGGGCAGGCGTCACTTTGTCTGGCCTTCGCGCAGATGGGCGGCGCGAAAAACGCCGCTCTGGCCCAAACGCTGGCAAAGACGCTGGAAGCCAGCGCCAAAACGTCGGGCCGCCTGACCTTCTGGACCGACGACGCGGGCGGCTATAGCTGGCGCAATGACACTGCCGCTGTGACGGCGCACGTTCTGCGGGCACTGCTGGCAGCCCGGCCCAGCAGCCCCCTGCTGCCGTCGGCGGTCCGCTGGCTGATGGCAAACCGGGAGGGCGATGCCTGGGGCACGACGCGCACCAGCGCGGAAGTGGTGCAAGCACTGGCGAAGTACCTGGAAACCACGGGGGAGCTGTCACCAAGCTACACTGCCAATGTTGCACTTGATGGCAAGCCGCTCGGCACTCTGACAGCCCGCCCGCAGACCGCTTTAGATGCCCCGCTCACGCTGACACTGACGCCGAAGGAGCTTGGAGGCCACACGGCGCTGACAATCAGCAAAGACGGGCCGGGGACGCTGTATCTGAGCCAGACGGTGGCGTCCCTGCTGCCGCCCGCATTGGCCGTGCCGCAGAGCCACGGCATCGCCGTTCATCGTGTGTACCGGGTCACGGCGGAAGACCCGTCCAAAGCGGACACCGTGGCCTCGGGAACGGACATCGACGTGTCGCTGGACATCACCGCCGACGCCGACTATCGCTATGTGCAGATGGAAGACCCGCTCCCGGCGGGCTGCGAAGTGGCCGGGAGCGCGGGGGACGACAACCCGAACGGCAGCTACCCCGCCGACTTCTCCGACGGCAGCCTCGGGTACACCCGGCAGGAAATCCGGGACAACCGCGTTGTGTTCTTCTTTGATTCCCTGCCCAAAGGTCGGACGCGGGTGACCTACCACCTGCACGCCGAGACGCCCGGCTCGTATCAGGTCCTGCCTGGCATCGCGTCGCTGACCTACTTCCCGGAAATCCGGGGCAACAGCGGATTGGTAAAAACCAACATTGGAGAACGCCCATGACCAAGTTTGTCTTGTCCTGCCTGGCCTGTCTGCTCCTGGGCGCGGGTTCGGTTCACGCCGCCGCGCCCGCCAAAGTAACCGGCGGCCCGCCCGTCGGCACGGCGGCCCCGGACTGGAGCCTGCTGGATGTGAACGGCAAGCAGTTTCGGCTGGCCGACTACCGGGGCAAAACCGTGGTGCTGAACTTCTGGGCGTTCTGGTGCGATACGTGGAAAGCCGAAACGCCCTCGCTGAAGGAGCTGGCGGGGCGGCAGCAGGACATGAACTTCACGCTGCTGGCGGCAAGCGTCGACGGCACCCGCCTGTCCGAGTTTCAGCGCCGTACGACGGGCGCGGTCCCGTTCCCGGTGCTGATGGATGTCGGCGGACAAGTAACCACCCGCTACCACGTCCGCCACGTTCCCACGGTCGTCATCATCGGCCCCGACGGGGTCGTCCGCTTCACCGCCGACGGCTACCCCGGCAACTTCGTGGTTCTGCGCGAGCTGCGAAAAATCGAGCGTTGAATCCTCCGGCGGTGAGCGAGTATAATGCACTTGTAGCGAGCGAGCGGGCCGGGCGAAAGAGAACTTATGCAGCATTCGGCGACACAGTGGACGACGGCTCTGTTTGTTTATGGGATTGCCGTGGTTGCGACGACTATCCCTGCGGTGCTGTTCGCGGCGAAACGTGGAAATCCACAGGCCAATTCGAGTGCCAATCAGAAGCTATTGATTGGGGTCATCACGCTAGACACGATTTATTTGATGCTTTTGTTGGGCTACCGCTTCTTCTTGATATAGCTGATTTGTTCTTATACGTTCCCCGCAGACCTTTGCGCCGCTGCCCGTCAAGCGACACTTCGGGGCAAAACTAAAGGTAACTCTCAGGCTTCCGTAGATGCAAACATTTTCCATTGATCTCACCGAGCAGCGCTTGACCATCAAGCGCAGCCGGTCCAAAGATATTGTGTGGTGTGTTGGTATCACTGCCAGCCTCATCGGATTTATTTGTGTGTTTTTCGGACCACTGCCAAATCACTTCAAGTTACCCGTAGAACTCAAATTTGCTCTCTTTCCCTTTGCAGCGGCCCTTTTGTTTTGGCTGGGCCGGTCATTTTTCTTCCTGTTTCGGCAGGAGCTTATTTTTGACCGCGTTCTGGGGCAGGTGATAGTCAACCGGCATCCCGTGCATTCGATGGCAGAACTGCAAAGTGTTTGCCTTGAGCGCAGTTATTACCGGGAGGGCATGAATTGGAAGTTGTTTCTGAAGATGAAGAGCCGTGTCAAGACGGAGATCGCCTCTGATAACGACTTTGGGGTGAGCGAGCGAGAGCTGCGAAGTTTGGGGGGAACGATAGCCACTTATGCGGTGATTGATTTCATCACGCCGGAGGAGTTCATTTCTGCGGCCTCCAGGCGACTCATCTGCGCGTCTCAACCAAAAAAATGGCGAGGCAAGGGCTTCCGCAAGCGCCTAGCACAACAGCGGCAGGCGCGAAACGGCCCGGTAAAACGGTGAGACGGGTATCCCGCTTCCAGATGTTCAGTGTTCCGATTGGCCGGGGATTTCAGCGATGTAGCTCATGCGGGTAAAGAGAATGCTGCCGTTAAAAAGCATCCACACGTCGTCGAACTCTAGCCCACGGCCTGTACCGGAGGTCCAGATGACTTTGCCTTTATTAATGGCTTCGTATGGCGTTGTTGGATAAATGCACCCGCCTACAACCCTGCCCCAAAAAACCATGACCCAGGAACCCTGCTATAAATGGCACGGCTCTCGGGCGAGGACGCCGAAAACTACCGCGTCGCGGCACTCAGACAGATCTATCCTAACTCTTAGCCCCGCGAAGCGGTGCTTCCTGGCCGAAGGCCGACTAGCCGTGCCATTGATGGCATGGGTCCTGATGTCCCTGTTGGCAGCGACAACGATTTATGCAACAACGCCGCTCACAAGCCAAATGGCTTCGTATTCCTATTTTTTCCTAACGCGCTTCCCCGCCAGCCAGAACACGCGGCGTATAATCCACACTGATTTTTTGTGATCCCCTCCGGGGGTACGGCACGAACGTCAGTACGCCGCTGATGCTTTGTTTCGGCATCACTTTCGTGCTGGTCGTGAAATTGTGGTAGAACGTACCGGACGAATTGGAAACGCTGTTGGAAACGCTGGTCGTGCCGTTGCCGCTTCCGCTGTCCAGGGTGAGCCGCAGTCCCGCGCTCAGATGGTCCAGTACCAGAGAGACGGGGCCGGACAGAGGCGCTGTGCCCGTGTTGGTCAGGGTGACGCTCTGGCTGAAATACCCTGTGGCTTTGTCTTCTTTGATTCTGCCGCGCTTGAGTTTGACGTTCGCCGTGACGTCCACTCCCGAAGCGGGGGACTGGACGCCGTATACCAGGATGCTGCCCGCCGCCGCCACATAGACACGCCCGTTGGTGATGGTCGGCGCATTGAACTTCATGAAGTTCCGGTAGACGACCCCATCAATAGTCGGGGCGGTGTCGCCGCTGCTGTAGAGTTCCTCCAGCGTCAGGGCGTCGTAAGCGTGCAGGCGCAGGCGGCCCGGATCAGCGTGGTCCTGCATATTCAGACCAGTTGGATAATAGGACTCCGTCGCCCACACAATGCCGTCGGCTGCGCCATTGGCCGAAACGCTGGGGGTCGCGCCGGGGAAGCCAAAGCGCTGCGACTTGTTGGCGACCGTCTGCGACTCTTCCAGATGCGCGTTCGAGATCGGCACGCGCTTGAGATATTCGCCCGTTCGCAGATAGTAGACCGCGCCGTTGAAGTACGCCGGGACGCTATACAGGCCGTACCAGTGCTTGCTGGTGCCTCCGTCGCCGTCGGCGGGGATTTCAATCTCCTGCACGACGTTGTTCTTGGCGGCATCGAAGCCGCCGAGCGCGTCGCGGTCCACCAGGGAAAGCATTCCAACTTTGCCCCCGGAAAACATCAGGTGCTGGTGCTTTGCGCTGCCGACGGAGTCCGGCAGGAGCAGCATCCCGCTTGTGCCAAGATCGGCGTCTCCCCGGTCCAGACCCTCGTGGTTGAACGGGCAGAAGTAGTCCTTGATTTTGAGGGTTTCGCCGTCCAGTTTTAGGAAGCATTCGCCCCAGTTTCCCGTTGGGGCATCGAAGACGCCGTTGCCGGTACTGATAAAAACGTTTCCTGCGGCATCCACAGACGGCGAGCCGCCGCTTTGCCAGATGCCCGCGCCGTAGCGGTCCACACTTGGCGAATCATTGAGCGTGGCCCGCACTGCTCCGGTCCGGGCGTCATAGGCGATCAGCCAGCCGTGGTACGGTCCCTGGTCCTGATGAGAGGCCCAGGCGACATAGATTTTGTTCGCGCTCAGGACGAGGCCGGGGCGCTGATTTTCGAGGTCCGGGCGGAACGTAATCGGGCCGGTCTCAGGCCGCCCTTCGGTGCCCTGGGAGGTCGCGGTGATCTCCACCGGAAAGCCGGGTGCGAACTTATTGGTGCCAGTTGTACAGTCGAGTGCATACAAGCGCTGGTGAAAATCGGACGGCTTCGTCCCCTCGTTTTCCATCGTGGCGACGACGACATACAACGTTCCGGTCGCCGGGTCGATCACGGGCGTCCCGGTGATGCCGATTTCCGGCTGCAAGTCGGAATTGCCCCAGAAGGGCCGGCGCGTCTTCCCATCCACAAAATCTGTCCGCTTCCAGAGCGTCGCCCCGGTGTCGGCATCGAAGGCATAAACGCTGTCATGCTCGGTGGCGACAAACAGGACATTGCGCCGTCCCCCGCCGGGCATCGGCATCCCGGCCAGGTACAGAGGCTGTGCATAGATTTCCGAGCCGCTGAGGTTATGGGCAGCGTTCGGCCCGACACTCGCGTCCACGGGAATGCGAAACAGCAGACCGAACCGCCCCGAGCGCAGGAGTGCGGGGGTCAGTAGACTCTCCTGCAAGTTCTGGCCGGTGTTCGCCAGGTCATTGTGCGATTTCAGAACATCGGCGGTCTGAGCCGATGCCGGGCGGGCGGTCAAAGCCAGAGACGCCAAAAGGCCGACGCCCAGCAGGCGTGATATTTTCTTCCAGGTGTGAGGCATAGGATGATTTCTATTCAGGTGCTTGCTTTTGAGGTGCGCTCGGTCTCCAAGAGACGAAACTCAACAAGGACGAAACTCAAGAAGAGTGCCGTCAGGAGAACGATTGACTATATCACGGCAAGATCGTTTTGTCAACACAAGTCTTAGAAAATCACCCCATCTCCGCAATTTTGCCGAAGGCAATTTTATCTTCTGCCGTATTCCGCACCGGAACCACTGACGCCAGCGAGACACTGCCGCGCCCGTACTTTTGGTTCAGTGCGTCCACCGCCCACGCTGCGTCCAGCCGCCGCGTGTCCGTCTCAAACAGGGACACGGTTGCCCCCGAAAGCGGAAGCAGATCGTATAGCACGACACCTACCTGATGCACTTTTAGGAACGGATGTTCCCAGAGAGAGACGAGGCTTTCCATCAGCGTCCAGGTATCCGCGCAGGCGGTCAGCCGGGACTTCGCGGCCCAGGTTCGCCCGTCCTCCGCCCGTGCGTGCACCGACAGGCCCCGCGCAGAGAAGCCCAGGTGACGCATCCGCTCGCCCGCCTTTTCCAGCAGGCGGCGCACCACCGCCGCCGCGCCCGCCGGGGTCCGAAGCTCAGGCGGCAGAACGTGCGAATGCCCCACCGAACGCCGCTCCGCCGGCGGCAGGCAGACCTCGTGCCCCCGAAGCTGATGCCACCAGCGGTCGCCCCCCACCCCGCCCCAGACCCGCCGCATCTGCTCCCGCGTCAGCCGGTACATCTGCTCCGTCGTCCGCACCCCCACCGCCGCCAGCCGCGCCTCCATGCGCGTGTTGATGCCGGGAAAGTCCGTCAGCGCCAGCTTAAATAGCTTATGCGGCAGGTCTTCTTCGCTGATGACCACCATCCCGTTCGGCTTGTGCAGCTCGGCGGCCACCTTCGCCAGAAACGGGTTTGGCCCCAGCCCCACCGAGCAGTGCAGGCACTCGCCCACCTCGGCTTTGATTTTCGCCTTGATCTGCTCCCCCAGCCGCATCGCATCCCACAAATTACGCTCGTTGTCCCACAATCGGCAGACCATCTCATCCACCGACCACACTTCCGTCACCGGCAGGCACGCCCCGACTACCTCCACAATCCGTGTGTGATAGTCCCGGTACGGCCCGTGCATGGCCTCAATCAATATGATATTCGGGCACAGCCGCTTGGCTTCCGCGACATTCGTGCCCGTCTTGACCCCGAACGCCTTCGCTTCATACGACGCCGCGATGCAGGAAGTGGTGTCGGCCAGTAACGGCACGACGGCAACAGGCCGCCCCCGCAGCTCCGGGTGCCGCTGCTGCTCCACCGACGCAAAAAACGAGTTCATATCTAAAAACAGCCAGTTCAGAGACATCGGAGGTAGACTCCATTCTACTATCAAGCTGGCTGATTATAGCAAATGTCTACTATTTATGTCAAGCCATCAACGGCGCGTTTGCACGAGTAGCGCGTGGTATAATGGGTCATGCACACCAAATGTCATCGGTTGGATTTCACGGAAGTTTCCGGCAAACTGAGAGCCTGGCACGAAGAGACCCTCATGCAGCTACGCGACCCGGAAACGCACGCGGCGGCACTGAGGCTCAAACGCCAACTCGACGATGCCCTCGCTTGCCTTGATCTGTGCCAGCAGTTTCAAATCAGACCCGGCGCAAAAGTGACTGTTCTCCCCGACTTGCGGACGATGTCACCGTCTTGCTCCTATCGAGTCATGGAAGACCACGAAACCGATAATCAGGCGCATTGGTCCGAACTGGCGATAGACAAGTATCATCTTGAACTCTCTCCGGGTGATATGGTGATTGAGATCGTTCGCTAGTCCACCGCAGCGTGCCTGCTGCATAGCGAGCGGCAGTTAGAATAACTGGAAGGAAACCCAAATATGATTGCTCTTGACCTGACGCCCACCGAAGAAGCGGAAATTAGAACGATTGCCCGGCAAACCGGGCTGGCCCCGGCGGACTACTTGAAGAGACTTGTGAAGGAACACCTGCCGATTGTCGTCACTACACCTGCTCAAGTGATAGATGAAGAGAACGCCGCCGCGATTGCCCAGATTCAAGCATGGGGAAGAGAAGAAGCCACAGATGACCCGGAGGAAATTCGTCAGGCGGAAGCCGATCTGAAAGAGTTAATGTTTAGCCTGAATAGAAACAGAATTGACAGCGGGGAGCGCTCTCTGTTCCCAGAGCCGTAAGGAGATTAAAATGAGCCTTTTAGCAGTTGAACTCGAAACGAATATGCGACAGCGGCTGGACACACTGGCCCGGAAGCGCGGCCTGCCTACCGATGAGATGGTGCGTCAAGCCGTGGAAAAACTCGTGCAGGCGGGGGAAGCCGAGGACAAGCTTAAGCACAGCATTATGGAACTGCACGGACTCGGAGCTGAAATCTGGAAGGACGAAAGTGGCAAGCTGATTGACGCGCAGGAATACGTCAACGAGCTACGCGGCGAATGGGATAAAAAGTGATGACAAACAAAAACGAGGAAGTGATTGCTGTCTTTCCCTGGCCGAGCAGTCGGACGCCAAACTCTCAGTGCCAAGTCACAGTCAAAAATAATAAAAGCGGAACCCGCTGTGTTTATATTAACACTCTGCATGAAGACACAGGCCACGTTGTCAAAGGCATTTACTTCCAGCCAAACGAGATAGACAATATATTGCAAGCTTTGCAGGCCGCTAAAGAGAAACTCTGAATGTCTGAATTGACCCATATTGACGAACATGGCAAGGCGCGGATGGTGGATGTGTCCGGCAAAGACACCACGCGGCGGGTGGCGACGGCGCAGGCGGTGGTGACGATGACGCCTGGAACGTTAGCCAAAATTTGTCAAAACGAGCTTGCCAAAGGCGATGCGCTGGCGGTGGCGCGGGTGGCCGGGGTTCTGGCCGCGAAGCGCACGGATGAACTCATTCCCCTGTGCCACTCCCTGCCGCTATCCGATGTGTCGGTGGACTTTGAGTTTGGCGAAGGGCAGCTAATAATTAAGACATCGGCCACAACACTCGCGCAGACGGGCGTGGAGATGGAGGCGCTGACGGCGGCGACGGTGGCGGCGCTGACCATCTATGATATGGCAAAAGCGGTGGACAAGCGCATGGGGATTGAAGGGGTGCATCTGGTCACCAAGACCGGGGGAAAGAGCGGGGATTTTACATGGGAGAGCTAATATGGGAGAAGTAATCCGGGTAGGCGTGCTGACGGTCAGCGACCGATGCAGCCGGGGCGAGCGGACCGATGAGTCCGGCCCTGCCGTCAAAGCGGCCCTGCCGACCGAGGACTTTGTGGTAGCTTTGGAAGCCATCGTGCCCGACGACAAGCGGGTCATCGCCCAAACTTTGAAGCGCTGGTGCGATGAGTACGGGTGCGACGTCATTTTGACCACCGGCGGCACGGGCTTCAGCCCGCGTGATGTGACCCCGGAAGCGACGCGCAAAGTTTTGGAGCGGGACGCCCCCAACATCAGCCAGTTTTTGCTCTGGGAAAGCCTCAAACAGACACCGTTCGCGGCCCTCTCACGCGGCGCGGCGGGCGTCCGGGGCGCGACCCTGATTGTCAACCTGCCCGGCAGCCCGGCGGGCGCAAAAGACAACACGACCAGCCTCGTGCCCCTGCTCCCACACGCGGTAGACGTTCTGCGCGTCCGCGAAACCGGGCATCCAGCTGTGTAGGGGGGGGTCCCCCCGCCCTCCTGCTTCTGCCTTCCTGGGCCTGCCTTCCTGGGCCTGCCTTTGGCGGGCGGGGAAACCCCACCCCTACTTTCTGGCTCCCCCATTATTGGGGGCTAGGGGGTCTCTTTGCTCCCTGAAAGCACACATTCTATGCTGACTTACGACGACGCCCTCGCCCGCATTCTGGCGCAGATTGCGCCCCTGACGCCCGAAGACACGCCGCTGACGGACGCGCTGGGCCGGGTGCTGGCCGAAGAGGTCACGACGCCGTTCCCCCTGCCGCCGTTTGCCAACAGCAGCATGGACGGGTTTGCCGTCCGGGCTGCTGACCTGACGGCGCTGCCCACAATCCTGCCCGTAGCGGGCGACATTGCCGCCGGGGCGACGGCTGTGCCCACGCTTTTGCCCGGACACGCCCTGCGGATTATGACCGGCGCTCCCGTGCCGCCCGGCGCGGATGCCGTGGTTCCCGTAGAAGACACCGAGGCGCGGGCGGACGGCACGGCGTTTCTGGAAGCGGTCACGCCAGGGCAGTGCATCCGGCCTGCGGGCGAGGAAGCGGCGGCGGGAAGCTTGGTTTTGCGGGCGGGGACGGTCCTGCGGCCCGCGCATATCGGCATGGCGGCGACGGTGGGGCGAGGCACTCTGCGGACGTATCCGCGCCCGCGTGTGGCGGTTCTGAGCACCGGCGACGAGCTGGTTGCGCCGGGGTCGGCGCTGGGGTTTGGGCAGATTTACAACTCCAATGCCTACGCCCTGGCGGCGCTGGTGGCCGACGCGGGCGGGGTGGTGACGCACCGCCTGCACGCACGGGACACGCCCGAGGCATTGCGCGAGGCGTTTGACGAAGCCGGGGACGCCGATGTGTTAATCACAAGCGGCGGCGTCTCCGTGGGCGACTATGACTATGTCAAATCGGTGTTTGCCGAGCGCGGAACGGTGGACTTCTGGAAGGTCGCCATTCGTCCCGGCAAGCCGGTGGCCTTCGGGCAGTGGGGCCGGACACACTTTTTCGGCCTGCCCGGCAACCCGTCGTCTACGATGGTCACGTTTGAGCTGTTTGTGCGCCCCGCCCTGCGCCGATTGGCCGGGCAGACGCAGCTCACGCGGCCCACAATCACGGCGACGCTGACTGAAGACGTCAGCCACACACCGGGCCGGCGAAGCTATCAGCGGGCCGTGGTCAGCCGTGCCGCCGAGGGGCAGGCCGAAGTCCGGGCGCTCACCAAGCAGGGGTCGGGAATGCTGCTGCCGATGACTGAGGCCAACGCGCTTCTGGTGCTGCCTGCGGACACCGAACACCTGCCGGCGGGGGCGTCTGTCACCGTGCTTTTGCTGGATTAGTGAGAAATTAATGCCCGCGCTATAAGCTACATTGGAACACGCGCCATAATCAAGCACAGAGGTTGCTCTGAATTATGGTGTCGATACACACAGTAGAAATGGGAGAAACCGGCGTGGCCGGGGCAGCGGAAGGACGCTTGCAGGCGTGCGGCCTCGGCGCGTGCGTCGGCCTGTGCCTGTATGACCCGCAAGCGCGGCTGTCCGTGCTGGTGCATATCGTCCTGCCGCAGACGCTTCCCCCGGTCAGCGGGGCGTCGTGGACGCCGCCGCCGGGCAAATGCGCCGACACTGCCGTCGGTCATGCCCTCGCCGAAATGGAGCGCCGGGGTGGCAGCCCCGCCCGGACAGTGGCGGCAATGGTCGGCGGGGCCAGTATTTTCACCGCCCCTGCGGCGTCCACGGCCTCTGCCTCTCGGCTGGAAATTGGCCTACGAAATGTGCTGGCTGTGCGAGAAGAACTGCGCCGGTTGCGGATCGCGCTGTGCGCCGAAGAGACCGGCGGACACGGGGGCCGGACGGTGGCGATAGACGCCGGAACCGGGCAGGTCTGGGTGCGCCCGGTGGGCCTGCCCGAGCGGCTTCTCGCCACACTGCGCCCCGAGCCGAAAGAATTTACACTGCGGCAGATGTCCCTGGCTGAGCCGCTGGGACGGGAGGTGGCGTATGGACACTAGCTCTCCCCTGGACGTATTGGTCCGGCAGGTGCGTGACCTGCCCGCCCTGCCGACTGCCGTGACACAGGTGCTGCGGCTGACCGAGGACCCCAAAGCCGGGGCGGGTGAAGTTGCCCGCGCTCTGGCCTCCGATCAGGCGCTGACCGCCCGCGCCCTGAAGCTGGCAAACTCGGCCTTCTACGGAGTCAGCCGCCGCGTGGCGACAATCTCCGAGGCGGTGGTGACGCTGGGAATGCGGACCACCCGGAACTTCGTCTTAGCCACCGGCTGTCAGGATGTGATTGACCGGCCCGTCCCCGGCTACGCCCTCCCTGCCGGGGCGTTGTGGCGGCATTCGCTGACCTGTGCCTCGGCGGCGCGGGCGCTGGCCCAGAAAGCGGGCTTCCGTCAGTCCGAGGAAGCCTTTGTCGCGGGCCTGCTCCACGACATCGGCAAAGTGGTGCTGAACACCTACTGCAAAGACCAGTTTATCCGTGTCTTGATCCGTGTCGCCGGCGGCGAGGTGACCTATGCCGAGGCCGAGAGAGAGATTTTGGGCTTTGACCATGCCGAAGCCGGGGCAGCTTTGCTGGAACGCTGGAACCTGCCCGCCCCGCTGGTATCCGCCGTGCGCTGGCATCATCAGCCGCTAGAGGCGGGCGGCGACCCGTCCCTGCCCTGCCTTGTACATCTCGCCGATGCGATTTGTCTGACCCTGGGCGTTGGGCTGGGCTTAGACGGCCTTGCCTACACCCTGCACCCCGAGGCGCTGACCATGCTGGGGCTGACCGAGGAAGACTTTGAGCAGGTCGCCGGGCAAGTCTGCGACACGCTCACGCAGGCGGGGCCGGTGTGGTGACAGAGGACCGGCACTGGAAGTGCCGGTCTACTTGCAAAAAGAGAAAGTCGCTCCGCGACTCAGGATAGGCACACAATAGCCAAATCTTGAGTCGCGGAGCGACTTTTTCCGCTTGCTAATAGACCGGCATTTCCAATGCCGGTTTCCTATCCGATGCCGGTTTCCTTCTACGCCCCCACCCGCTCGCGGGCACCGCGTCCCTGGTCGGCGTTCTGGCCTAGACCGGAATTGTTCCGGTCGACGCTCTGCCCTTTGGCCGTCTGCACCACTTCGCCGATGGCGACGGAGCGGCGGACATCGGTGAGGCGCACTTTGACATTCTGCCCCTGGAAGCGGGCACCGTTGGACAGCTCGATTTGCAAAGCCCGCTGCGGCAGCAGGTGCGAAGTCGCCCACGGGGCGCGGTCACCCTGCGGATCGTCACGGCCCACCTGACACTCCACCGTCTGCCCCCGGCGCGGCCCGGCAAGCGCGGCCTCGAACTTTTGCAGACCGCCGCCGTCAATATCAAACTTCTCAATGTGATGCCACGACGGCACCGAGCGAACGTAGATAGACCGGCGCAGGTCGCGCTCCAATGCCTCAATATCCTCGCCCTGTGCGCCGATAAGATGGGCGCAGACGTCCGGGTGGGCGCTGACCACAAATGCCTCGTGCGGCGTGGTCGCGGCCATCTTGCGAAGCTCGCGCTCCACCATCAGCGAGACGGTCTCCGCCGAGTCGATACGCCCGAGGCCGTGGCAGTAGGGGCACACTTCGGTCATGGCCGTGTCTACGGTCTCGCCGGTGCGCTTGCGGGTCATCTCGATTAAACCGAGCGCGGAAATGCTGGAAATTTTGGTGCGCGAACGGTCGTCTTTCAGCGATTTGACGAACGCATCCATGACCGCTTTCTTGTCGCGGGCACTGTCCATGTCGATAAAGTCCAGCACAATCATGCCGCCCAGGTCGCGCAGGCGAAGCTGCCGGGCAATCTCTTCGGTGGCCTCTAAATTGGTCTTCAAGATGGTGTCGGACAGGCCAACGGTGCCCGTGAACTTGCCGGAGTTGACGTCAATCGAGACCAGCGCCTCGGTCTGGTCAATAATCAGCGAGCCGCCCGACGGCAGCGGGACTTTGCGCTGCAAGAGCCGCTGCACATCGGCTTCAATCTTGAACTGCTCAAAGACGGGCTTGTCGCCGTCGTACAGCTCAATCCGGTCTTCCAGATCGGGCGACAGGCGGGCGATAATCTCATGCGCCTGCTCGTAGTCGGTCGGCGAGTCGATGACCAGGCGGCTGACATCGGAGCCGAAGGCGTCCCGTAAAATCTTCAGCACCAGCCCCATATCCTGATGAATGAGTGCGGGCGCGGGCGTCACTTTGGCTTTGGCCGTGATATTATTCCATGTCTCCAAAAGCATCAAATAGTCCTGCTTCAGCTCGGAAGCCGTCCGCCCCTCGCTTTCGGTGCGGACGATGACGCCCGTGCCCGACTGCCGGAACTTCTGCACGATCTTTTTGAGCCGGTCCCGCTCTTTGCCTTCTTCAATCTTGCGCGAGACGCCCAGATTGTTGGCGTCGGGCATCAGCACCAAGAAGCGGCCCGGCAGGGACACCCGCGAAGACACGCGGGAGCCTTTGGTGGAACGCGGCCCTTTGACGACCTGCACCAGGAGCTGATCGCCCCGGCGCACCAGATCGCCAATATGCAGGTCCCGACGGTTGCGCCGGGGGGCGCCGTCTTCGTCCTCTTCGGGCAGGATGTCGGCGACATACAGGAACGCATTGCGCTCTAAACCGATCTCCACAAACGCCGCGTCCATGCCGGGCAGGACGTTGTCAACTTTTGCCTTATAGAGGTTGCCGACGACGCGCTGTTCGCGCTCGACATGCAGCTCGGTCAGTTGTTTGTCCAGCAGGACAGCGATTCGCGTTTCGCGCTGCCCCACATTGACAATGATTTCTTTTGCCATTGGGTGTTATTCTTTCTGAAAGGCCAGGGGGCTTTGGGGCCGCGCCCGGCATAAATCAACTAATGCCCCGTCAGATGACGCCAGAACCGGCGGGCGGCGCTGCTATTTGCGGCAGGGGCAATTTGGGTCTTGATGGAAGGCGCGGCGGCGCTCGGCACAGGGTCCGGGGCAAGCCGGGCGTCCGGGGTCGTCAGCCCTTCCACCACAATCGGGATTTCGCCGGGGCGCAGGTAACCCATTTTACGGGCTTCTGAGGCCACGCCGTCCGAGGTCTTCAGGTACGCGATATGGCGCGTCAGCAGGGCATTCTGCGCGGCCAGTGCACTGCTTTCAGACTGCGTTCGGGCAAGCTGAACACTCTGCCCCTGCGCCTCGCGGTACGGGCGAACGGCTTTGGCGACCAGCGCTACGGCCAGGAGCACCATCACAGCGAGGAAGCAAAAAAGCAGGGCGACACGCGCCCAGACACCTAAAATGCGCGGCGGCTTTTTCCACCGCGATTTGCGGCTCGGCTTGGCGCGGCGCGGCGCACGTCCGGCAAAGTCCCGACTCGTGTCTTTGGCCGTATCAGTGTCTGAAAAGTCGCGGGCCATAACAGTCTCATTCTGGCCGCAAAGGCTGGCCGATGCGATGGATTTTAATAAAATTGGTGCTGCCGGGGCGGCCCACGGGAACGCCGCCGGTGATGACCACGATGTCATCAGTCTGCACCTGCCCGGTCTTGTCGGCGGCGTCGATGCACGCCTGCATCATGCTGTCCGAGTCATCGGCGATTTCTACCATCACCGACTGCACACCCCAGACGAGCGCGAGGCGCTGATAGGTGTCAGCCCGGTTGGTCGCGCAGATAATCGGAGCACGGGGGCGATAGCGGGAAACGACGCGGGCGGTGCGTCCCGTCGCCGAGGCGGTCAAAATGGCCGCACAGCTCAGGTCGTGGGCAATATCACACGTCGCCTGTCCGATAGCCCCGGTGATGGACTTGCCGGTGTCGAAGCGCATCTTCTCGTCCAGAATCTTGCCGTAATCCATCGACGATTCGGTATGCGTGGCGATTTTCGCCATCATCCGCACCGCATCAAAGGGATACGCCCCCATCGCCGTCTCGCCGGAGAGCATGACGGCATCGGTCCCATCAAAAATGGCGTTGGCGACATCACTGACTTCGGCGCGGGTTGGGCGCGGGTTGCGGATCATCGAGTCCAGCATTTGCGTGGCCGTGATGACTGGCTTGCCCGCCCGGTTGGCTTTTTGGATCAGCATTTTCTGGATAATCGGCACTTCGTCGATAGGCACTTCGACGCCCAAATCGCCGCGTGCCACCATGATGCCATCGACGGCTTCCATAATCGAGTCGATGGCATCGACCGCTTCATGCTTTTCAATCTTGGCGATGATCGGGATTTTGGCGCGGGCCGCCTCGCAGACACCGCGCAGGACGGCAATATCGGACGCAGTACGCACAAATGACGCCGCGACATAGTCCACTTTCTGCGCGATGCCGAACTTCAAGTCCTCTAAATCTTTGTCGGTGACGGCAGCAATCGGGAGCGAGATAGTGGGGACATTGACGCCTTTATGCGACGTCAGCCGTCCCCCAACAATCACTTCGCAGACAAGCCGCCCGGCCCGCTTGGATTTGACTCGAAGCTCCAGAAGTCCGTCATCAAGCATCAGATGCGTGCCGGGCACGACAGCCTCAAAAATCTCCGGGACCGGCAGGTTGATTTCGTGGTCATCCCCCGGCACATCGTCCATTGTCAGCGTGATTTGCGCCCCAGGCATCAGCACCACGCCGTCGCCCGCAATAGTGCCGACCCGCACTTTTGGCCCGGATAAATCCTGCAAAATCGCCAGCGGCTGCTGCATCTCCTCGGCGAGTGCCCGAAGATTGGCAACCACTTCCGCGTGCTGTGCCTGTTTGCCATGAGAAAAGTTCAGCCGGGCCACATTCATGCCCGCCTGAATAAGCTGACGGAGAGCGTCCGGGCTGCTCGTCGCAGGCCCGATGGTACATACAATTTTCGTTCGGCGCATGGGTAAAAACAGCCTTTGGAAGTGTCATTTATCACACTTCTGTCTTATTATAACCGATTGACGGAAGTTCGTCAATGATAGCCCATCGGGGATTTGAACCACCGGTTTCCGCGCCGAGAAGCGCAGCGTCCTGGGCCAGACTAGACGAATGGGCCATATACAGGTGATTATACCCACTGAAATGGCCCCCTAGCCCCCATTCCATAGTTAGCTAGTTATTGAGTAGTTCTGTAGTCTTGGGTCAGAGGCGGATGCAGACAATCATTGACTAGTGTGTAAACTTTGACACGGCTAGGCGGAGTAGCATTGGCAATTTGCTCCAACAACTGATGCACTCTTTTCCTCAGACCATCCTCTCCCGCTACAGCAGTTTCTTCTGTTATCTGCTTATGTCCTGAAATCCCATAAAGAACTGAGCATAAGTTACACACATACTCATCCGGTTTTTCAACAAT
The DNA here is from genome assembly GCA_965277455.1 of Capsulimonadaceae bacterium. Taxonomy (GTDB): domain Bacteria; phylum Armatimonadota; class Armatimonadia; order Armatimonadales; family Capsulimonadaceae; genus JANXMY01. The sequence goes on from OZ255823.1 coordinate 1,222,736, forward strand.
CAACTTTACCAAAGAAGCCAGACGATCTAAGAGCCGATTGATCAATGCCACTCCTGTCTCGCTGTCAGGACCGATGGGGATATGATAAGCATTTCTTACTCCGCCTGCAACATGGGGGAAGAAAAACAGGAACTCGCTCGGTTCACCGTCAGCATCCATTGCTTCCAGTAGTTTGTCTACCACAGCCACTGGGTCTTTCTTAGTAATGGCTATTATCAGATCGTTGACGGTCCAGAGCCATTCTTCCTGGGTTGTTCCTCCCCATTTGGTCATGCTCTCGGCGAGCGGCGGGTGATTGGCGATGACGAGAAGATTGGGCAGCCAGGAGATGTCTGCTGTTGTGACCCACTCTTCCCATTGATCCGAATACCGGTCGGAATTGTCATCGGTGTAGCCGACCAACCAGCCTTTTTCTCCTACCATCCAGGGAGACCAGAAGTCGCCTTTTGCCTTGAGTAGTTCAATCAGTTCAGTATAGGGGGGCGGCATAAAAATCTCCAAAAGTTTGGCGTTGTTGGGGGCTAGGGGGTTCTCTCCGGCACAACCCAGACGCCGACGCCGTGATTGGAATACAGCGGTGGACCGGACTCCTGTGTGAGCGCGTAGACCCAGGCGGTGTAGTCGTTGGCTCCCAGTGCGGGGGGCGTGAGGGGGAAGTTCGTGGTGTTGACCAGCAAATGCGTATAGCCGTGTGCCGTCAGAAACTGCCGCAGGTCTTCGGCGGAGTGGAACGAACTATAGGGGATAAACGTGCCGTGCGACGGCTCGCCCCAGACATACGGCTTATCGCAGTAGAAGCCCAGCGGATTGCCGTAAAAGACCAGCCTGGCGTTTGCGGGCAGCGTGGTGTTGACGTACTGCATGGCCGGATATGGGGCAAAGCCGCGTGTAATATAGGCCTCCCGCGTCTCCTGCCCCAGCACAACGGGGGCCTGATCGGCCAGCAGCAAGCCGCCCACAAAGAGCGAAAAGCCCAGCGACAGCACGCCCAAACCAGCCAGCGCGTAGCCCGCCAACCAGCGGCCTTGCAGAGCACGCACCAGCACCCAGGCCGCCAGCAGGCAGCACGCGGGCAGCACCGGGAGCAGGTAGCGGGCATACTGCGCCTCCACCAGCCAGAGCAGCCCCGAACCCAGGGCAAAGGCACCTAACGCAAGCACCATCGGCGGCACTTTGGGGCCGTTTTTGGGCAGGAATGCCGGGAAGAACAGCGCCCCCAGCAGCAGCGGCGACCAGCTTTGCAGGGGCGTTTGATAATCGTTGAACGATTGATGCACTGGAAGCAAGGGACGCGGTGGGACCGGGTGACCGGGAACCAGAAACTGCGTCATGTTCCACGGAACCAGCACGGCATCGGTCAGGCTATGCCCCATGCCAAACGACGCATTCCAGGTGGTGTAAAAATCGGCGGCGAACGTGCTCCACCCGCGCCCGCCGAACAGGCCGTAGGCGAAGGGATACACCGGGTTGCCCGTGTAGACCGCTGATTTAATGAGCCACGGGGAGCCGACCAGCAGGGCCAGCGCCCCCCACCCCGCCGTTGCCAGCAGTGCAGGCAGCACCGGCTGACGCAGGCCGCGCAGACGCCAGACCAACAGCCCGAGGCCAAGCAGCCCTAGCGTCCCCAGCGCGGTGGCTTTCGTGGACAGCGTCAAGCCCATCAGCACCGCACTCAAGCGGAGAGTTTTGTCGTCGCGGGCGACTATCCCCTGTGCCAGAGCCAGCCCGGTCAGGGCCGTGTAGAACACCGTCGCCAAATCCACATAGGCTGTCCCTGCCTCCCATAACACAAACGGCGTCGCGGCAAACGTCAGCGCGGCCACTTTGCCGACCGCCGGGGACAGATGCCGCGCTCCAAAGGCATACACCGCCAGGCACGCCCCCGCCGCGCAGGCAAAATGGAACAGCTTTGCCAGAGGCACACCCGCGTCGGTGCCGCGCACGAGCATCGCCCACAGATACCACATTTCCGCCGTGAAGCCAAAGTTGGAATGGTCCTCCCACGGGATGTAGTAAATCTTATGGGCCAACAAATACATCTTCGGGTCGGCTAAATGGTAAGCGATGCTGTCCCATTCCAGCAGCGTCAGCGGCGCAAAGCACCCGGTCAGCGAAATCACGGCAAACGCCGCAAAGCACAGCGTCAACCCCCACCCGCCCACCGTCAAACGCGGACGGTCTGCGGCAAACGTGCGAAGCTCTCCCGCCATAACTCTGTGCTGCCGCGCCCCCACAACGCCGAGCAGCGCCAGCAGCCCCCAGCCGTAAACGGGGTACAGCGCGTGCGCCAGCCCCAGCGTCAGCATCCCCGCCGCCAGCAGGCCCAGCCCTAGACCGAAGGCAATGAGGTTAATTTCCAGCCGCGTCCATTCGCCGCCGAGCCGCCGCCAGGCCAGCAGAGTGCGCCCGGAAGCCGTCGCCGCCCAGGCGGTCAGAAGGAATAGGATGAGGTTTAGCATAGAAAGCAAAGCTGCCACGGGTTAAAACCCGAGGCTGAAAAAGTCCACCGTCCAGGGGACGTAAGAGAACGGACACGAGGCTGTTTCTTTTTCTTGTGTCCCCTGGACACTGGGCACTTCCGAGCATCGGGTTTCAACCCGTGGCAGGTCTAAATCTCCACCAGCCGCCCAAACACACGCGGCTTCTGTGACAATCCCGGCCCCGGCACGTCCCACGAAAGCTCCGTGACACCCAGATAGTGCCCAAACCAGCCCGCCTGCATCACCGGGACGCCTTCGACCACAGACGGTTCGAACAGCTTGTTATGGCTATGGCCGCCGATGATTAAATCCAGCTCCGGGCAGGCGCGGGCCAGCCGCTCATCTTCGCGCAGGCCGATATGGGTCAAAGCAATCAACGTATCCACCGAAGGGCGCAACAGTTCAATCTGCCGCCGCGCTTCGGCCACCGGGTCATCAAAGACAAACGCGCTGACCAGCCGGGCCGTCATGCGCGGCGTCACCATCGGCACGGTCACGCCGAAGACGCCCACCCGCAGGCCGCTCGGCAGCGTGAAGATGTGGGAGGGAACCACGGGCAGTGTCTCGCCCTGGTCTTCGCGCCAGCGGATGTTGGCGCACAGGATAGGAAATGTCGCGTTGCCGATTTTGTGGCGCAGCAGGGTGTCCGCGACATGGAACTCCCGGTTGCCCAGGGTCATGGCATCGTAGCCGGTCTCGGACATCAGGGTCAAAATCGGCTCGCCGCCGGGGCGGACGCCGACATTTCCCGCCGAGATGGCATCGCCCGAATCCAGCAGCAGGACGTCCTCGCCCCGCGCCAACCGGTCGGCTTTCTCGGTCCCAATGCGTGCCGCCTGTACCGGGGACAGGTGATTGTGAAAATCGTTGGTGTGCAGCAAAGTGAGTGTTGGCATAGGCTTGTGGAAAGAGCAGAGCACGGAGACCACGGGGCTGACCCCCCGTGCTTTGAAGAGCAATTCCCCGCCTTCGCGGGCATCAGACAACCTACCCTAAGCGTTCCTGAATCCTCGCCCGCGCAGGCGGGGGCTTGCCCTTTTAAAGCACGGGGGGTCAGCCCCGTGACCCTCTACTATTGCTGCCCCGCCCGGTTGGTTTCCACGTACACGGCCACGGCGTCTTCCAGCCGCCCCTGACGGCGCAGGATTTCTTCAATCGCGTCGCGCACCGCGCCGTGCCCGCCGGGGCGGGGCGTCACCCAGTCTGCCCGCATTTTTAGACTGTCCGACGCATTGGCGACGGCGATTTTGACCCCGGCCACCTCGAACGCGGGCAGGTCATTGATGTCATCACCCACATAGGCGGCTTCAGCAGGCGTCAGACCGTAGCGTTCTAGTAACTCGCGCAAAGCGGCGGCTTTGTCACCGCAGTTCTGTACCAAGTCGGTGACTTTGAGTTCCGCCATCCGCGTTTCCACGGCCCGGCTCGAGCGGCCTGAAATGACCGCGACGCGCAGACCCATTGCCTGTGCCATCACAATACCGAGGCCGTCGGCGATATGAAACGCTTTGGAATGCGCCCCGTCCGGCCCGTACAGCATCGTGCCGTCGGTCAGCGTGCCGTCCACATCAAGGGCTATCAATTTGACGTTTTGCATTGGTCTAAAGCTGCCCCTGAAAGGCAAGAATAGCGATGATGATTGCTAGCGATAATAATACAAAGAACGACATGATAGCGGCGTTCGGGCCGTATTTCGTGTTCATGTTTTTCGTCCCAAGTGCGCCGCCCGCCAAGAGTATTAAAACTCCCAGCAATCCTAGTCCATCAAAGAGGTGGCCTAGTTTCGGACTGTGTCGGCTGGCCGCAATGATGTGCATCCGAGAAAGGTCCGCAAGACAAAGCAGTGCCATGCCTAGAACCGTCAACAGGAAAGCGGTTAGGCCAAGCCGCTCGTTGGGTTCCTCCGCGTTCTGTAAGAGTGGGGGCTTAGACTGGTTGGTCGGTGGCGGCGGCCAGATGTCACTCATAGTTTACACTCCGCACATTTTGCATAGACTTACAGCTTTAACCAGTGCGTGATCTGATACGTCAGCACACAGAAGCCCGCCGTGCCCAGCGAGACGACCAAACCCAGCCGGGCCAGGCGCGACCGGCAGTGGAGCAGGCCGCCAAAGACGCTATACATCCAGCACATCAGCAGGCCGCCAAGCGCGGCGGCGAAGGCATACGGCCACGACGGCGGCGCGGAATGCGGGCCGGGAATGACAAAGACCAGCACGGCGTTGACCGGCACCAGAGCGGCGGCACTCAGGGCGGCGATCAGTACGTCCCGGTCCGGCGCGGGCGGCGGCGGGGCAGGCGGCGTTTGATATTCCGGCGGCGGCGGCCAGATTTCGGGCATCGTTTACGCAATCCCCGCTTTGACCAAATCTTTCAGCGTCAGCAGGCCGAGCGGCTTGCCGTCGTCGTCCACCACCGGCGCGTCGCCCGCTTTCTGGCCGGGGAGCGGGTGGAACTCGTCCAAACGGCGCAGGCCCTCGGTCGCCAGCATTTCGGGGTGGACTACACCGGGGGCACGGGTCATGGCGTCGGAAGCAGCACCAGTCAGCAGCGGAGTGTTCAGCAGGTAGCGGCGGATGTCGCCGTCAGTGATGAGGCCCGAGACGCGGCCTGCGGCGTCGGTCACAATCGCCGCCCCGGCGTGGGCATTCGTGATGGCGAACATGGCTTCCATGACGGTGCTGCGCTCGGCAACGACGGCCACGGCCTCGCCGGTCCGCATCACATCGGCAACGCGCAGGGTCAGGCGGCGGCCCAGCGTCCCCGCCGGGTGCAGGCGGGCGTACTGGTCCGGCGTGAAGCGCCGCGCCCCCATGACCGAGACAGCCAGCGCATCGCTCAGGGACAGCATCGCGGTCGTGCTTGTCGTCGGCGCTAAATTCAAATAACACGCTTCGCGGTCTACGGACACATCTAAGACCACCTGCGCGGCGCGGGCGAGCGTCGAGCGCATCCCGCCGGTCAGGGCAATCAGGGGCGTCCCAAGCTGACGAATAGCGGGCAGGAGGGCTAATAATTCATCGGTCTCGCCGCTGTACGAGAACGCCAGCACGACATCGCCCGCTTGCAGCATTCCTAGGTCGCCATGCACGCCCTCGGCGGCGTGCAGGAACAGCGCGGGCGTGCCGGTGGAGGCGAGTGTGCCGGTCATCTTTTCGGCGATCTTGCCGCTTTTGCCCATGCCCGTCACCACCACCCGGCCCGGCGTCGCCAAAATCAGCCGGACGGCCTCCGCCCACGCCGCGCCGTCAAGACGCGCCGCGAGGGTATCCAGAGCGCGGGCCGCTTCGGTCAGCACCCGCCGCCCCTCGGCCTGCCATTCTTCCTGTTCGGTCATGGCGTTATTATACAGAGTTTGGCGGGGAATAATCAAGGCTGCACGGGATAGGCTGGGCGAACGCCTCTAATCTGTTGGCCCTAATTCGAGGGGCAGCACAAAACAAAAAAGCAGGAAAATCGGCCCCGTGTGCCAAACTAACCACAACCCACTCGTAAATTTCTGAAAGGCCACGTCAATGAATGCCGCTCTTCGCCTTGCCGCACTCGTTTCTTGTTCGCTGTCGCTGACCGCCGCCGGGATGGTCCGGGCGCAGGACGCCGCCCCCGACCCGGCACGCGCCAAGTTTCAGGCGGGCGTGGCCGCGTTCCAGGCCAAACACTACCCCGAGGCCGAAGCCGACTTTGCCGCCGCCATTCAGCTCACGCCGGACAATGCCGACGCGCACAATGCCCTTGGGATTGTCTACGATGCCGAACAAAAGTACGCCGACTCGCTGGCCGAGTTCCAGACCACCGTGCGCCTGCGCCCGGACAACCCGGATGCCCGCTACAACCTGGCCGTCGCCCTGGACCGGCGCGGGCAGACCGACGACGCCATCAAAGAGATGCAGACAGCCACCACCCTGCGGCCAAAGTTCTACACCGCCCAGTATATGCTCGGGCGGCTCCTGGAAAAGCAGGGCGACCGCGACGGCGCTATTACTGCTTATCGCGCCGCCATTGAAGCGAAACCCGACTACGTTCCCGCCCACTATACTCTGGCGAACGCCCTCGACGACAGCGGCAAGCACGAGGAAGCGATGGCCGAGTACCGCGAAACACTTAAATTGGACCCGCAGAACGCCGACGCCCACAACGCGCTCGGCAATGTGCTGGACGTGCAGGGAAATCATGCCGAAGCCGCGCAGCAGTACCGCGCCGCTCTGCGTGCCCGACCCGGTTTCGCGCTGGCTCATTATAATTTAGGGCTGGCATTAGACGCACAGGGCCAGACCGCCGCCGCCATTCACGAATACCGCACGGCGCTGAAAACCAGCCCGCACCTGCTTCTGGCGCAGACTTATCTCGACAAAGCGGTTGCCAGGCAGCAGGCAGGACAGAAAACGGCCTCGGCCAAGCCCGCCCCCTCCCGCGCCGCCCGGCTGGCTGAAGCCGACCGGCTGGCCCGGCAGGCGCAGGCCGCCCGCGAAGCCCAGGCGGCTCCCCCGCCGACGGCTCCCACTCTGCCCTCTCCTGCCCCGGTTCAGACGCGGCTGGCACGGGGCACGGCACTCTACAACGCTGGCGATGTCCCGGCGGCAATTACTGTTCTGAAACAGGCCGTCGCCGCCGCGCCGAATGACCCTGTTGCCCGCTACCGCCTTGCGCTGGCCCTCGATGACAGCGGGCAGCAGGCCGCCGCCTGGCATCACTACCGAACGGCACTGCTTCTGAAACCCACTTACGCCGCCGCCCTGGTCAGCCTCGGCACGTCGCTGTACCTGTCCGGCAGCCGGACCGAGGCGCGGCGGGCGTGGCAGAAAGCGCGGTCGATGGGCAGCCCGGAAGAGAAATACAACGCCGAGACGCTCTTAAAGACCTATCCCTAAGCGCCTGCGGTGTGATATAATCGCGGCAGGAGAACGCATCTTATGTCTAGCCCGCCCGAAGCGGTATTGATTATCAACCCCACGGCGGGACGCGGCAAGGCCGGACGCTCGGAGGACGCCATCCGCACCCTGCTCGGCGAGCGGGGCGCGGGCTGGGAATGGCAGCACACTCAGAAAAGCGGCGATGCACAGCGTCTTGCCCGCGAGGCGGCGGAGGCGGGCGTGCAGCGGGTGATTGCGGTCGGCGGCGACGGCACGCTGCATGAAGTGGTCAACGGCGTGCTGGAAACGGGGGCCGCCGTGGGTCTGATTCCGTTTGGAACCGGCAACGATTTTGCGCGGGGCATCGGCCTGCATGGCAGCCTGGAGCGGGCCTGCGCGGCGGTGGCGGGCGGGGTGACCCGCCCGATGGATGTGGGCGTGATCGAAGGCGTCGGCACGGACGGTCCAAAGCATTTTTTGGTGCTGTCGGGCACCGGGTTTGATGCGCGGACGGCGCAGACGGTCAACGCGGGCATTCGCTTTTTGTCCGGCCCGCTGGCCTATGTCTGGGGCGCGGTGCAGACGCTTCGCACGTTCTCGCCGTTCGCGCTGACTTTGACTTTGGACGACGAGGCTCCGCGTCAGCTTCGGTGTATGTTCGTGTCGTTCGCCAATGTCGAGACGACGGGCGGCGGCATGAGAATCGCGCCGGGGGCGCGGCCCGACGATGGCTGTTTGGACATCTGCCTCGTCGGCGCGGTCTCGAAGCTGACGCTTCTGTATCAGCTCACGCAGGTCTTTTCGGGAAACCATGTCAAGCACCCCGCTGTCACGCTTTTGCGGGCGCGGACAATCCGCGTCGAGGCCGACCCGCCGCAGCCGCTGCTGATTGACGGCGAGGTATGCGGCATGACGCCCGCGACAGTGTCTTTGCTGCCGGGGGCGCTGCCGTTCTTGGTCCCCGCGCCATGAGCCTGTTTGAACGTGTGTTTGATGTCGTCATTCCGGCAGGCGGCACGATTGACGCCGCTTTCGCTGCGCGTATCGACTCCCCATTTCGGGCGCTCTCCCCGCTCGGGCCTGAGAAAACGCCGGTTTTGCAGCACGTCGTTGATGTTCTGCGGGCGTCGGGAGCAGTCGGCCAAATTGTGTGCGCCGCGCCGGAGGCCGTGCAAAGTGCGGCTGACGGCGTAGACGTCTGGCTGCCCAACAGCGGCAGCGGCCCGCAGAATATAGTGGCCGGTCTGCGGACGCTGCCGCCTGACGCATTGGCGCTGGTCTGCACGTCTGACCTGCCCTTGATGACAGCCGACGCCATCGCCCGCTTCGTGTCCGCGCTGGCCCCTGACGCCGCCGCAGCGGTGGGAATGGTTCGCGCCGACGCCTACAATGCTGCTTACCCGGACGCCCCGCCGTCTACGTTTGTAACTCTGCGCGACGCGGGACCGGTGACGCTGGCGGGCCTGTTCGCCGTGCGCCCCGAGGCCCTGTTTCAGCGGCAGGCGCTTTTAGACTCGCTCTTCGGGGCACGCAAATCGCAGGCACAGATGGCGGGTATACTTGGCCCGCGCCTGCTGCTGGCCTGGCTGACGCACCGTTTGACACTGTCCGCGCTGACCGCCCGCGCTGAGACACTTCTGGGGGCAGCCGTACAGGTCGTGGACCACACCGACCCCACGCTGGCTTATGATATGGATACTGCCGAAGATTACGAGTATGCGACACAGCATTTATGGCAAATCTGACTGAACCCCCACCCCCACCGCCCGGCGCGGCGGCTTTATGAGCGAGCGCGGCATGGTGACACGCATCGTGGTTGGCCTGCTGCTGGCCGCGCTGTTTATCTTTCTGGTGTTCGCCACCAACGGCCTGCCGTTTGCGCTCTTTGTCGCCCTGCTGTCGGTCATCGGCGTGATGGAGCTGTTCTACGCGGTGAAAAAGCAGGGTGGAGCGCCCAATGAGCTGCTGGGGTGCGTGGCGTGTCTAGGGTTTCAGCTTTCGGCCTGGGCGTATTACGGACAAAAATTCGCGCCGTACCTCCCCCCATTAATGCTGCTTTTGGTTCTGGCGACGCTGCTGTCAGAGCTTGGCAAGCGGCGGCCCAAGCCGATTATTACCATCGGTTCCACGCTGCTGGGGGCGGTGTATGTGGGCTGGCTGCTGTCGTATCTGACGCTGCTGCACGGAATGCAGCCGGGCATGATCCGCCTGAGCGGTGTGGGTGGCCTAGAGACGCCAGTGCTCGTTCCGCCGCTGCCGCACACGACGCCGGGGGAGTGGCTGGTAATTTTTGTCGCCGCCGCCACCATGCTCTCCGACACCGGGGCGCTGTTCGCGGGCAAAGCGTTCGGCAAGCATAAGCTGGCCCCAAGCGTCAGTCCGGGCAAGACATGGGAAGGGTCCATCGGGGGCGTTCTGACGTCGCTGGTCGCCGGAGCCTTGCTCGGCCACTGGCTGCAAATGCCGTGGGTACACGCGCTCGGCCTTGCGGCTCTGTGCGCTATTGCCGGGCAAGTCGGGGATTTGTGCGAGTCCGCGTTGAAGCGCGATCTCGGCGTCAAAGACTTCGGGGCGATTTTGCCTGGCCACGGCGGCGTTCTGGACCGGATTGATTCGCTCCTATTTGCCGCGCCGTTGGGCTATTACTATGTGCTGTATTTTTTGAAATAGCTCACGCTTCTAAATACTCCGCCAGCCACGCCACGCTCCGCGCCTGCATCTCGTCCGTGTACGAATGCCCAAGCTCCGGGAACAGCACCAGAGAAAGCCGCTCCGGGTGGGCGGCATACGCAGGCCGCAGGCGCTCTTCCAGCGCAATTACCCCGTCCACCGAAACTGTCGTGTCCGCCGTGCCATGCAGCATCAGGAGCGGGCGCGGCGGGTAAACCTCCGCCGCCACTTCCAGCGGGCTTTGCCCGGCGGCAAGGTCATACGCCGGATGCCCCGGCCCGAGGCCGAACGCCCGCAAAGGGGCCAGCCAGTCCGGGCTGCCGAGGGCTACGGCGGCGGCGAGGAGGCGCGGCTCGGACAGCAGGGCCGCGAATGTGACGTAGCCGCCCAGGGAGATGCCGTGGATGCCCACTTTAGCCGGGGCGAACTTCGCGGCGTAGTAGTCAATCGCCTGAGTAATATCCGCCGCCGTCCCCAGAATAATTTCCGTGGTCATGCCGAAAAAATCTGTTTGCGAACGGCCCTCGCGGGTGTCCGCGCCGGGCCGCTCGCCGTGCAAACGCAGGTCTATGGCGACGGCCCGCAGACCGGCGCGGGCAAGATCATACAGCCCTGTCAGCATCCGCTCCTTGTGGCTGCCCAGCCCGTGCAGGACAAAGGCCAGCGGCGCATCGACGGCAAGGTCGGCGCGGGCAACAGACAGGCCCGGCAGGCCGTCGGCAATCAGTTCGTGGGTGAGTGTATAGTTAATCATAGTGTTTGCTAAAGCTGAATTAGAAGCCAAAGAACGAGGGGTTAAAACCGCTCGCTGGAAGGCGCTTCGCGCCGGGCGGACAAAGACTAGGACAGCAGCCTTCCGGTTCTTTTTCTTTGGCTTCCCGGCGTCTTCGCCTGTTAGCGAGGGGTTTTAATCCCTCGTTTCAGTGCCGCTCATTTGCTGCCTCTACTCCACCGTCAGTGCCAGCAGAACCAGCAAGACTTTTTGCCCCAACGGGGTAATCGCATAGCGCGAGCGGCCTGCCTGCATCAGCAGGCCCGCGTGCATCAGGTCGCGCAGGTGATGGTACAGGCTGCCGGTACTCAGCCCGGCGGCGGCTCCGAGGGCAGACGCACTCTCTGAGTCGTGCCCCAGCAGGGCGCGAAGCAAACCTACTTTCTGCGGCGACGACAGCGCGTAGCCAAGCTGCGCGGCGGCGTCATCCGTGGCGGCGGCAATCTGCGCGGCGCTAACAGAGAGTGTGCCGGTCTTGAAGGCCGTGTCGTCGTCGCCAGACGCGGGCCGCTGAACGCTGTACTGCACAACCGCGTCGGATTTAGACTTCGGGGCAGGCTCGGGCACTGCGGCTTTCTCGGCGGGGCGGTCGGTAAGCTGTGCCTGAAGCTGACGCATCTCGGCCTGCATTTGCTTCAGGGCTTCTTTGGTTTGTTTATCCATATTTTTTCCTAAACTGGAATAGTGTAACACTGAAATCATAAGCTGTCAAGCGGCACTAGACAGCATCCAAAGCGAGTGGTATACTGATACCATAGTCAAGCTCAGCGAGGAGACAGGCACATGGCAAAAATTCTGGTGGTGGATGACGAAGAGCCGATTGTAGACGCGATTTCGTACAACCTCAAGAAAGAGGGCTTTGCGGTGGACACGGCGGGCGATGCCGATGAGTGCATGAGCCGATACCTGTCCGGCAGCCCCGACCTGGTGCTGCTCGATGTCATGCTGCCCTCGGGGAGCGGCCTGGATTTGTGTCAGCGCCTGCATAAGCACAACGCCGCCCTGCCGGTGCTGCTCCTGACCGCCCGCGCCGCCGAAGCCGACTGCCTGCGCGGCTTTGATGCCGGGGCCGATGATTACGTCGTCAAACCGTTTTCTATGCGCGAGCTGATGGCGCGTGTGCATTCCCTCCTGCGCCGCTCCGGGTCCCGCGCCGAAGCAGAAGAGGCATCGAAGCCAGCGGCTCTGGCCGTGGACAATTTGGTGATTGACGGTGACCGGCGCGAGATATTAAAGGACAATCAGCCCCTCACCCTGTCCCGCAAAGAGTTTGATTTGCTGCACCTGCTGGCCGCAAACCGGGGCCGCGTCTTTGACCGGCAGACGCTCCTGTCGCGGGTCTGGGGCGAAGACTGCTATGTCGATGACCGCACGGTGGATGTGCATATCCGCTGGCTGCGCGAGAAGCTGGAAGTTTTGCCCTCCCGCCCGGAAACGCTGCTGACGGTGCGCGGCATCGGCTATAAGTTTAAAGGCTGACGCTCTTGAGCCTCTTTTCCTGGCCCCGCCCGCCCCGCGAAGACCCGCTACCGGATGGCTCCGACCCTGGCCCCGCCGCCCGCTGGAATGCCCTGCTGGAAACCACCGAAGACGCCGTCCTGGTGGCCGACGGCGAGGGGCAGATTAAGCAGTCCAACAGCGTTGCCGCCGCCCTGTTCGGCACGTCTGCGGGGGGAACGCTGCTGGCGCACACCCTGAGCAGCGAACTCGAAGACCTGTACCGGCAGGCCATTCGGCGGCAGGTCCCCGTCGAGCGCGAAGTCACCCTCAGCCGCCCTGCCCCCCGGACCCTGCACGCCCGCATCACGCCCGTCACCGAAGGCGAATACTTGGTAGTCCTGCGCGACCTCACCGAGCTTCGGCGACTGGAGCGCGTCCGCAGGGACTTTGTCGCCAATGTCTCGCACGAGCTTCGCACCCCGCTGACGTCTATCAAAGCGATGGCCGAGACGCTCTTAGACGGCGCCCGCACTGATGAAGCGGTGGCCCCCCGCTTTTTGCAGACTATCATGCGCGAGTCGGACCGCCTGGTGCGCCTGTCTTCGGACCTCCTGGACCTCTCTCGCGTGGAAGCCGTCGGCATTCAGAAAAGCCCGATAGACCTCGCCGCCCTCGCCGCTGATGTCGCCGCCCGCCTTGCCGCGCAGGCGGACAAAGCCGACCTTACGCTGGTCAACACCCTCCGCGCCCCGCTGGTCGTCCCCGCCGACCGCGACGAAATGGCACAGGTGCTGGTCAATCTGCTGGACAACGCCATCGCCTACACCCCGCCCGGCGGCACCGTCACCCTGAGCGCTTCCGAGACCCGCGAGACCGTCACCCTGTCCGTCACCGACACCGGCATCGGCATTCTGTCCCACGATATTTCCCGCCTGTTCGAGCGCTTCTACCGCGCCGACAAAGCCCGCAGCCGCGCCTCCGGCGGCACCGGCTTAGGTTTGAGCATCGTCAAACACATCGTCGAAAGCCACGGCGGTACGGTGGCCGTAGATAGCGAATACAACAAAGGAAGTGTCTTCAGCTTCACCCTGCCCAAGTCATAGCCGCCTCTTTTTCCACCGTCCCCTCATTTGCTGCCGCCTTGCCTTTATCCACATACTCAGGACATTTATTGCCACTGCCATAACAGCCGTGAACAAGTTTAATTGCCAAGTCATAGGTTTGAGGCTAAAAACTACCCTCAAAACTATGATTGACACATACGACGAAACGCTGCTGATGATTAGTTGGATCAGCCATGCTTACGACCAAAAAGGTTTTGGTATCTTTTGTTTCGGCGGCGGTAGGGTCGGCGCGGGCGGCCAGACGGCAGGTGGTTCCGGGGTGTCCATAGTGATTAGTTTTCCAGAAAAGAGCCATGCCATGAAAGCCATGCCATGAATGGCACGGCTATTCGGAGCGGACGCCAAAAAGTACCGCTTCGCGGCACTCGGAATAAAAACCGGCGAATGGTCGCAGCCCCGCGAAGCGGGGCTTTCTGGCCGCAGGCCGATTAGCCGTGCCATTCATGGCATGGCTTTTTTATTCTGCTTTCCCCAGCCGCTCAATAAACTGCTCGGCGCTGTAGCCAATAGTGTGCAGACAGCGTTCGAATATACCCCGGAAGCTTTCCATGAGAGGCAGGGGGGCCTCGACGCCGAAGCCGACGCGGCTGGGGTTTGCGGGGTCGGACAGAGTGACTTTGATCGCCTTGACGCTGCGGTTGACGTCGTTCGCGGCTTCTAGCCCAGCCTCACGCGACGGAACGCGGCCTTCAAAATCAAAGTAGCAATAGAGATTAAAAAAGTTTGGATCACCGGGGTCGGGAAAGGTGGAGAAGGTCCGGCCTTCTTTTTTGAATGCAATCCCTTCGCCGTCGGGCAGGGGGTTATAGCCTTCTTCCAGGAGATAGGTCATCAGCATTTCTTTGGGGGTTGCCATGTATAAATAGCCTTTCTTGTTGACAAAGTGGTTGGGAGAGTCGAGGGAGCCAGAAAGTCGTAGGGGCGGGGTCCCCCGCCCTTCCGGCATCCTACTCCGGTTCCCCCATTATTGGGGGCGAGGGGGCGTCTTTGTTATGCCTCCTGCAGCCAGCGGGCGGCGTCTTTGGCATGGTAAGTGAGGATAATATCCGCGCCAGCGCGTTTGATGGAGGTCAAAATCTCAAGTGCGGAGGCCCGCTCGTCAATCCAGCCATTCTGCGCGGCGGCTTTCACCATCGCGTATTCGCCGGAGACGTTGTAAGCGGCGACGGGCAAATGTGTCAGGTCGCGGACTTCACGCACAATATCTAAGTAGGACAGCGCGGGCTTGACCATGATCATATCCGCCCCCTCGGCGATATCCTGCGCGGCTTCTTTCAAAGCCTCGCGGCGATTGGCCGGGTCCATCTGATAGGTCTTGCGGTCGCCGAATTGCGGGGCGCTGTCGGCGGCCTCGCGGAAGGGGCCGTACATGGCCGAGGAGTATTTGGCGGCATAGGAAAGCAGCGGCGTGTCGGTAAAGCCCTGCGCGTCCAGCGCGTGCCGGATGGCGGCGACGCGCCCGTCCATCATATCCGACGGCGCGACGACATCGGCGCCCGCCGCCGCGTGGGAGACGGCGGTGCGGGCCAGCAAATCAAGCGACGGGTCATTGAGAATCCGCTCGCCGGACACGACGCCGCAATGCCCGTGCGACATATATTCGCACAGGCAGACATCGGTGAAGACTAATAGCTCGGGGTTGTCAGCTTTGAGCGCCCGGACGGCCCGCTGCACAATGCCGTCCTCGGCATAGGCCCCCGTCGCCTGCTCGTCCTTGCTCTCCGGCAGACCAAACAGCAGCACGGCGGGCAGGCCAAGTCCAGCGATTTGCGCCGCCTCGTCCCGCAGGGCGTCCACGGTGAGCTGAAAGACGCCTGGCAGGGACGGGATAGGCCGCCGTTCCCGGCCAGCGCCGGGGACGACAAACAGCGGATCAATTAAATCCAGCGGCGACAGCGTCGTCTCGCGCACCATCCCGCGCAAGCCCGCCGTCCCGCGCAGCCGCCGTGAGCGGTGCGTGAGAGTAGGGATGAGTGCCGGGGTTAAATTGGGGGTTTCCATAGAAGCATTATACCCGGCGGGGTAAGCAAGAACCGGCACTGGGAAGTGCCGGTTTGCTCGTAAAAGGAGGAAGTATGTCGAGGACGGCATTACTGCGTATCTGTTCCGCGAATCAGGATGTGTCAATAGCAGGCTAGTCTGGAGTCGCGGAGCGACTTTTTCTGTTTACTATTAGCCCGGCACTTCCAGTGCCGGGTTCCCTGATGCTACACTTGTTCTACCACCAGCCCGGCGTTGGGTGCGGGGAACAAAATCGCTTCGGCTCCGGCGGCTTCCAGCGCGGCGACGGTTTTTGCCGGGTCCAGAGTCAGCGCCAGAATAGTTCCGCCGCCGCCTGCCCCGGCGAGCTTGGCGGCCAGTGCCCCGCCCTCTAAAGCGGCGGCGATTAAGGCTTCGTTGGCCTGGCCGCTGCCGCCCAAATCGCGCACCAGGGCGTGGTTGCGGGTCATGCACTGTGCCAGAGCGTCCCAGTCGCAGGCCAGCAGGGCGCGTTTGGCACGCCGTCCCAGGGTGGCGATTTCTTCATATGCCTCCACGACTGCCGTTTCGCCGCGCAGCCAGCGCTCGCGGGGGGACGTATGCACCGACCCGGAATGATGCCGAACGCCGGTGTGCGCCAGCACGAAGGGCAGCGGCGCGGTCAGGTAGGAGGCCAGCGGCTCGACCACCACAAACGGTGTGTCCGTGTCCAGCGTCGCGTCGCTGCGGCGGCCCCGGAAGTCCATAAAGTTCAGGCCCCCGAAGACCGCCATGTGGTGGTCCTGAAAGCCGCAGACGATGCCCAGCACGTCGTATTCAATCTGACGCACCAGCTCCGCCGTCTCGTAGCGGTTCAGCTTCAGCCCAAGATGCGCCAGCAGGCAGCCCGTGATACAGGCCAGAATGGCGGTAGACCCGGCCAGCCCCGCCTGCATCGGAATATCGGTGTCGGCGGACAGCGCGAACGGCGGCGTATCGGCGGGGTCCACTTCTAGCGCCCTCAGCGCGGCGCGGGCGACGTTCAAATAGCTGCCGTCTTGCAGCGTGAGGTCGGCAGTTGTCCGCAGCGTTTCCGAGTGACCGCCGACACTGACGACAAGGCCGTCGCCGCCGGGCGAAAGCGTACAGCGGGCGCGTTCACGGGTGGAGCAGGACAGCACGCTGCCGCCATACATATCCGTCGGGTTGCCGACCAGCCCGCAGCGGCCCGGCGCAGTCGCAGTAATCATAAGTTCTCCAATATCCAGTTGACGAATTGGGGCAAATCGGGAAAAACGAAATCAGGCGCAGGCTGGAAATCACCCGGCGTATAGGCGCGTATGCCGCCGGACAGCAGCAGCACCGTCGCGCCGACGCCCGCCGCGTGTCCGGCGGCAATGTCTGTGGGCGAGTCTCCCGCAAACGCAGTGCTAACAAGTGTCAGCCCAAAGTCGCGGGCGGCTTCTTGCAGCATTCCCGGTCCGGGCTTACGGCGCGGTGAGTTCTCCGAAGCTAACTCGGTGCTGTAATAACAGCGGTCAAGCCATGCTCCAGCCTCATGCGCCAGCACCTCCGCCATGCGCGTTTCAATGGCGGACAGGTCCGCCAGTGTCATCAGCCCCTTGCCGACCCCCTGCTGATTGGAGATGAGTATGACCGGCAGCCCGGCGTCATTGAGCCGCCGGACGGCCCGTGCGACGCCGGGAAGAACCACAAGTTCATGGGTGCTTTGCAGGTAACCGCCGGGAATGTGCGGGTTCAGCACCCCATCCCGGTCTAAAAAGACAGCTTGGATTGGCATAAGCAGAGGAACCGGCACTGGAAGTGCCGGTCTATTGAATAAACGGAAAAAGTCACTACGCGACTAAAGAAAAGAGCCACCAACGCTGTCCGCTCCTGAGTCGCGGAGCGAATTTCTCCTTTGACGAGTAGACCGGTACTTCCAGTGCCGGTTCTTGCTTACCCCGCCGCGTCGCCCAGCAGGGCCGCGCCGGAGGCGACGGCGGCGGGGGCATCGGAGGCGACGGACGGAGACGCACTGCCCCAGTCCAGCGCGACGTTTGCTTTGATGCGGCGCACGGCTTCTTCGAGAAGCTCGCCATTTTTGTCGCCGCTGACGGTTAGCGACATCCGCACATAGCCGTCGCCGTGCGGACCGTAACCCAGGCCAGGGATCGCCAGCACATCGGCTTTTTCCAGCAGCTCGCGGGAGAATGTCGCCGAGGTGTAGCCGGGCGGCACGGGGACCCAGACATAAAACGTCGCTTTGGGCTTTTCGAGGTTCCAGCCGAGCGAATTCAGGCCATCGACCAGCACGTCGCGGCGGCGTTGCAAGAGGGCGCGGGCAGGTTCATTGGACGCATGGTTCAAGGCCCAGCCTGCCGTCAGCGCCAGCGCGGCAAACTGCTTGGAATCGACATTGCCTTTGATGGTGTTCAGCGCCCGCAGGGCGTCGGGGTTGCCGACCGCAAAGCCGATGCGCCAGCCGGTCATGTTGAACGTCTTAGACAGCGAATGCGTTTCAATCGCCACTTCCTTGCCGCCGTCCGCCTGCAAAATACTGGGGGCCATGTAGCCCTCAAAACCCGCTTCGGAGTACGCGCAGTCGTGGATAATCAAAATGCCCGTCTCACGGGCGAAGTTGACGGCGTCCTGAAAGAACTCCGGGGTCGCCACCGCGCCCGTGGGGTTGTTCGGGTAGTTCAGGTACATCAGCTTGGCCTTTTTGACCACATCGCCGGGGATCAGCGAGAAGTCCGGCAAAAAGCCGTTTTCGGCCAGCAGGGGGAACTCATAGGGCGTGCCGCCCGCCAGCAGCGTGTTGACCTTGACCACGGTATAGGCCGGGTCAGGAACCAGCGCGACATCGCCGGGATCGATAAACGCCCACGGCGCATGGGCCAGGCCCTCTTTGCTGCCGATCAGCTCCAAAATCTCGCTGGCCGGGTCCAGTGTGACGCCAAAGCGCCCCTGAAACCATGTTGCCACATCCTGAAGAAACTCCGCCCGGCCCATCGTGGACTCGTCATAGCGGTGCGTCGTCGGGTCGTGGGCAAACTCGGTCAGCTTGTCAATAATATCGCTGGGGGTCGGCTGATCGGGGTCGCCGATGCCGAGGTCAATCAAATCGCGCCCGTCAGCCAGCGCCTGCGCTTTGAGCCGGGCAATTTCGCCGAACAGGTACGGCGGGATGAGTCCTAATCGTTTGGCACGCTGCAAATCTATGATGCTCCTCGGTGTGTAATAAGTTGTAACAAGAAAAGATGCCGCGTGGCCTAAACCAGCAGTTCTATTGGTCTCAAGAAAGATAGGGTGATGCAACCACGGGAATGTTCAGCGTTTGGGCCATTTGCGCGGCATACTCTGCTGCGTGATTTAAGTCAGTAAACTGGACCAGACAGGGAAGACACGACTGCTTGCCTTGCCACTTCAGACGGACATAAAACCACCGGCTGTTTTTGAGGTCAACGTTTTGAATAAACACACCAGAGAAATCCTGCCAGCCCCCGGCAATTTCCCGCATCCAAAAAAGCCAGCCCCAGCGGAGGCGATAGGTGCGCCGCTCCAAGTCTAATTGCAACACGTTGCGGCGAGCCGCTGTTGCCAAAAACAGGGTCCCGAAACTCCCTATGAGAAAAATCACAAAGCCGCAGATACCCCAGCTATTGCCTAGTCGGTTTCCCTCTGAAATCAAATCTGGAATAAAAGCTAAAACCCACAGCCCAAAAGCCGCGCAGCAAATCTTTGTGAACAGGGATGCGCGGAAGACCATTAAGCCACGGCGCATACGGCCTCCCGGACCGTTGGCCGCAACACTGCTCCCCATGAGCAGCACCGTCAGCACGGCCATCAGTGCCATCATCAAAAAACCAGTTTCACCCCTGGAAAGCAAAGCAGCGTCTCCCTATTACGTCACTTTTTCGTCTCTTTTTTCATTGTACCCCAGGACTTGTTCGCCCAGTATAGCAGCAGCGCAGGCGCAGTGAACAAAAGAAACGCCCCAGCCCACCAGCCCCAGCGTTTGGTTTGCCGCCGCGCATCGCGCACGGAGACGCCAAACGCGACGGCGTAGCACAGCACATAATCCAGCGTCACCAGTTGAAACGCCCCGTCGCGTTGCAGGCGATGCAGTGCCGCCAGATGCCAGGGCCAGAAGCCATCGTGGAGCAGCGGCGGCAGGGCCAGCGCCCATTCCGCCGCCAGCCAGAGGAGCGCGAGGGTGGAGAGAAAAAGGCGCATAGGTAATAGAGAGGCAGGAGAACACGGGGCTGAACCCCGTGCTTCGAAAAGCAATTCCCCGCCTTCGCGGGCACAAGAGGTTTCGTTGCTAATTTATCTTCGCCCGCGAAGGCGGGGGCTTGCTCTTTTAAAGCATGGGGGTTCAGCCCCATGTATTTCTATCTATTCGCCACCTTCGCGGGCACGCTGCCGGGGTCGCGGGCGGTGAGGTGTTCGCGGTCGAGGGTGTAGTGCAGGAAGGCAATACACATTTCGTCGGTGGTCTGCTCGCCCCAGGTGACGTTCTTCGGCGGCGAGTTCGGGTTCCGCAGGTTTTTGGCCGAGTTGTCGTAGGTCGCGGTCATGGAAATGCGCGTGCCGGGGGGCAGGGCGAGCGGCTTTTTATAGAAGTACATATACTGCCAGTTGAAGTCCCAGCTTGAAATGGAAATCAGCGGCAGCTTTTTACCCGAGGGCAAGGTCGCGGTCAGGGCCATTTTCTGGCCCAGCAGGTGCATATGCGGGGTGACGGCCAGCAGGTGATAGCCGACGGGCGAGGCAGGCATCGTGGTGGTGACGGTGTAATTCGCGTCCCCGGCGGGGATATTCAGGCCGTGGATAAGCGGGACGATATGCAGCGTTTTGGTGACTTCGCCTTTGGCAAAGTAGATGCCAACGCGGCTGAGGTCGGTCTCAGGCTTGCCGTCCTTGTGGTAATGGACCTGAATGACGATCCGTGCGCCTTTGGGAACCAGCGTGGCAACGCCCGGCGGCAGGTAATGCGCCTGAATGCCGGGTGCCCAGCCGCCGAGCGCCCCGGTAGGCGTAAAGCCGACGCCGCCAAAGCTGGTGTAGCCAGGTTCTTTCTCGTGGCCGTCGAGTTTGGCCGAAGCACCGTCGCCGTCGATGAACGCGATGACGTGATGCACCACGGCGCGGTTGCCGGGCTGCACATCGACGGCGGAAACGTAGCGGTCCTGTGCGAAGTCCGTGGGGACCACGAAGCAGCGGTAGACATCCGCGCCATCGGCATCGACGTGGTAGGCGCGGGACGGCTGAATGAGCATATCCGGCTCGCCCAAAGCCCAGCCTTCATGGAAATGCGGGGCCGGGGGCAGGTCTTTGACGTCGCCTTCAGGAGCGCCCGCATCAGCCCATTTTGCCAGCGTAGCGACCTGCGTTGCGGTCAGACGGCGCGAGTCCTGAAAGTCCCCCGCACCGGGGTCGGCCTTCCACGGGGGCATGGTACGGCTCTGCGTGTACCGCTTGATGTCCCCGCGCCAGGCCGCCGCCTGCGCGTAGTTGGTCAATGCCATTGGCCCGATCTGCCCAGGCCGGTGGCAGCTTTCGCACTGCTGCTGCAAGATGGGGGCGACATCGCGGGTGTAGGTGACAATCTGCGCCGAGGCCGTTTGCACAGCGGCGGGGCGGCGGATGACGCAGCCGAAGGCCAGCGTTTTGGGGTGCGCCACAGGTCGCCCGGCCAGCACATCGGTCAGCGCCAGCCGCAGGTCGGGGTGCTTGACCACGGCCCCGTCGAAGCTGTCGTCAATGCGCCCGGCATAGACCACGGCCCCGCTCGGGTCCACCACGAATGCCTGCGGGGTCATGCGGGCACCGAACTTCTGGGCGAGCATTGCGTCGGCATCGCGGACGACGGGAAAGACGAAGCCGCGTCCTTTGGCGAACGCCTGCATCTCCGCCGTGCCTTCCTGCATATTGGAAAAGACGCCCACAAAGCGCACGCCCCGGCTCCCGAAGTCCTTCGCCAGCGTGTTCAGACGCGGCGCATAGACTTTGGAGATGGGGCACTGCGTCGATAAAAACACATAGACCGTCGCTTTTGTCCCGCGTTGTGTGTCCGGGGCGACAAGGGGCACAGCAGATTTCGGCGCTCCGCCGGTCAGAAGCAGGGCCGCGCCGGAAAGCAGGGCGAGCGGGGCCAAAAGAGTGACAAAGCGAGCCGTTTTGTGGAGCAATGGTGTCTTCATCAGCAGGGGTCTTTTCCGTAAAGAGAGGCGCACGATTTGCGTGCCTTATCATAGCCCAATTTGCCCCAGTTCGTCAACTGCCAACTGAAGGACTGTTTAAGAGCGCCGCCCAGGAACAAATTAGTTAATACCCTCCCCCGTTCGTGGCCCCAGTACCCCGTCCAGCCAGGCGAAAAAACCGGGACTGAGGGCGCGGTATACCGGGAGCAGCGCGACTACGGCGAGGCGGTGGAACGCTTCCCGGTAGGCCGCTGTCTCGGCCAATTCGCGCTCATCCAGAGAGGTGTTGGGGGAGGCTGCTGCGCGGGCATAGAGCGCCAGCATCCTGTCTGTGGCCGAGTAAAAGTCGGCCCGTGTCTGCTTCATCTCGGCGGCGGGAATACTGCCGCCGATATTCGTCTTGCCAAACGCTGCGGTGCGGGGCAGTTCAATTCCCAACTCGTGCGGCTCAACAGGCTGAAAGGCGAGTCCGCTCGGGTCTTGCAAATCAGCCACTGTGCGGCAGTAGGGTGTACTGACTGTCCGGTTTTGGATGGGGCCGCCCATAGAACACCAGAAGAAGACCAGAAGTACCTGGCTGCCTTCCAGCACAGGCACAGGCAGGGAGAGCACGGCTTCCCGAGGAAGTGTCTGGGCGCGGTAAGGAGCCGCCTGAATGGCGGCGACGGTTTGCTCTGTAGTCAATGTCGTATCCCTTCTACTCTGCTCTAGTCTGCGGCTGTCACCTGCGGCACGCAGGCATCCCGCAAACGCTGCAACTCCTGGATTATAGTCTTATCTGTTGTACAAACGCACTTAGTTTTCTTCAGCCGTCAGAGTTTTTCAGCCGAAATGCCGGCGCATAGTTTCTCGCAGACTTGCCAGAGGGCTTTTTGGAGGAACGCAATCGGATAGTCTGATGATACTCCCGACCAGAAGGTATAATGCCCTCAGAATGTCATTAGAAAACGTAATCCTGCCCGGCGATGCTGCGTCGCCCGCCGTCCTGTTTGCCGCTGTCACCTGCCGCATTGGCACCCGGACCGTGCTGGAACAGGTCAACTTAACTATTGCGCGTGGCAGCGTGGCAGGCATTCTGGGGGCGAATGGCGCGGGCAAAACCACGCTGCTCGGGGCCGTCTCCGGCCTGCGTCCCGCGTCCTCCGGCACAGTCACCGTGCTGGGTGAGCGGCAGACGGGGCGCGAGCTGTCCCTGCGCCGCCGGATGGGCGTCGTGTTTCAGGAAACGGCCCTGCATGACGAGCTGACGACGACGGAGAATCTGGAGTTTGCCGCGTCGCTGTATGACATCGCATATCCTAAAGAACGTATCGGCGAGGTGCTGGACCTGCTGGGGCTGACGGACCGGGCGCGGGAGCGTGTGGGCCACCTGTCCGGCGGCCTGCGGCGGCGGGTGACGCTGGCCCGCGCCCTGCTGCACGCCCCGGAGCTTTTGATTATTGATGAGCCAACGCTGGGCGTGGACGTCGAAGCGCGGCATACCCTCTGGGCGCACCTGCGGCTCCTGCGGGCGGGCGGCACGACGGTGATTGTTTCCACCAACTATTTAGACGAGGCGCTGGCTCTCTGCGACACGGTTTCGGTCCTGCGCGGGAGCCGGGTGCTGCTCACGGATACGCCCGCTGCGCTGGTCGCCCGTGCGGGCAGCGGTCTGGATGTGGAATGCACGGCGGATGCCGGAGCCGCGATTGCCGGTGTGCTGGCACAGACCGAGGGCGTCCTGCGCGTCACCCCCACCCCGAGCGGCGTCACGGTATTTTTGAATGGCGACACCGTCCCCGAGGACATCATCAAGCGGGTGCTGACGGCGGCAGCGATTCAGGGCGTCCGCCTGCGCGGGGCCGATCTCGCGGAAGTCTTTCACGCGCTCGGGGAGGACTCCCCATGAGAGCACTCGGGATAAAAGCACTCGGGCGAGCGTTTGCGGGCGGCTTCCGGGCCGAAGCATTGCAGCTAGGCCGGGCGCGGCTGCTGGTCACGCTGACCGTGGTGCAGGCGGTGACGTTTCTGTTTCTGGTCAGCCTGTTCGGCCTGACCGGCAGCCGTGCCCCGACAGCGCTGGTCCTGCTGGACAACGGCGACTATGCCAAACAGTTTGTCCATAATTTAGAGACTGCTCACCACTCGTTCGCGCTAAAGCCGATGACCGAAACTGAGGCGCAGGCCGCTCTGAAACGCGGGGCTGTCGTGGCGATTATCACGGTTCCGGCGGACTTTTCGGACGCCATCGGGCGCGGGGCGGATGCGACGCTTAGAGTTACAGTAGACAATGTCAACGCCGACATGACCGAAGACATTCAGCGTGCCCTGCCCTCGGCCATTGTCGCTTTCGGCGGTCAGGTCCCCTTCCCCGGCGTGCGCGTCCATGTGGCCGAGCAGGATTTGCTTGCCCATGACACCGGGTTTATCCCGTACTTGGTCGTCAGCGGCCTGGTGCTGGATGCGTTTCTGATCGCGGGCATTTTAAGTGCCCTGACCGTGGCGCGGGAGTTCGAGAGCGGCACGGGGCGGCTGCTAACAGTGTCCCCGATTCCGGCCCTTGTGCCGATGGCCGGGCGAGTGTCGGCGACGATGGCGTTTTCCGCCGCCGCCCTGCTGCTGCCCGGCGCGATTGTGGTCTGGGGCTACGGCGTCGCCCCCTTATCTCCACTGCCCGCGATTGCCGCGCTGCTGGGGAGCGTGGTGGTGTTTGGCTGTGTCGGCGCGGCGCTGGGGGCCGTTTTAAAGCGCACCCTGCCGGTGGCCTCTTTGGTGGTCGGCCTGTCTCTGCCGCTGTACCTGTGCAGCGGGGCGCTGGAGCCGCAGCGGTTTGACGGCGAGAAAATCTGGCTGCTGGCGCACCTGTCGCCTGCCTACCCCGCTGTGGGCATTTTAGAACACGCTTTCCACGGCTTCCGGGTCACGCCCGAGTCTATCGCCGCCGACTGGCTGATTCTGGGCGGCTGGGCTTTGGGGATGCTCGTGGTCTCCAGCCTCCTGCTCGGGAGGCAGCTCCGATGAGACAGCTCCGCGCCATCTGGGCCGTCGCCGCGCTGGATTTACGCCTGTGGAGCCGACGCCCGCTGGGCATTGTCAGTGCTCTCCTGCCGCCGCTGGGGATGGCTTTGCTGCTGGTCGTCCTGTCGCTGGCTGTGACGCAGGAGCCGGTCGCATTAGTCGTTCAGGCACACGGCCCGGAAGCCGTCAAAATGCGTCAGATTATCGAGCAGGACACCGACTCGTATTTTCTCACGGTGACCGACCCTGCCACTGCCGCAAAAATGCTGGCGGACCAGAAAATCGCCGCCGTGATCACTATTCCGCCGGACTTCGACGCCGCCGTGATGACCCACACAGCGCGGGTTCACCTGACGCTCAACAACGTCGACATTGACTTCGCCGATGACATCCGGCGCTCAGTGGACCGCTCGGTGGGCCGATTTGATTCGCTGCCCCTGAACATTGACAGCGACGAGGACCCGGCTCACCCGGACCATGATGGCCCGCCGCCCGGCACGGCCCCCGCTGGCACAGCGATCAACCCTTACCATATCGCCATTGACGAGCACGACCTGCGGAAGACCAATGTGCCGTTTTTGAGCTATCAGGTGCTGCCCGTTCTGGTACTGCTTGTTCTGAACATCGGCCTGCTCGGAACCGCCCTGCGATGCGCCGAAGACGACGAGCGTGGCATGGCACGCCTGCTAACGCTGGCCCCGGTGCCCGCCTGGACGGTGTCTGCGGGCCGCCTGCTTGGCGGCCTGCTGGCCTCGCTGACCGTGCTGGTTCCCGCCGTTCTGCTGTGCGCCGCCGTAGGCGTCATCTCGCCGCCGCCCGGCCATTGGCTCCCGCTCCTTGCCCTGCTGACCGCGACGGCCCTGTTTGCGTCAAGGCTTGGTGCGATGCTGGGAACTCTGCTGCGCGGCCCGCGTGTGATTGCGCTGGCGGCCTCCATCTTTACGACCTACTTATTTTTTCTCGGCGGCGGCTTCACGACCATTGCCTTTTTGCCCGCGTGGCTGCGACTTATCAGCGCCTTCAACCCCGCCCGTTATGCGATTGACGGCCTTCGGCAGACGCTCTTTTATCCTGATTTAGCAGGCTTTGGCGTGGACCTCGCCGTGCTGACCGGCGCGGCGCTGGTATCGGCGGCACTGGGAGCCGTGGCCGTGCGGCACTCTCGTTGACAACCCTTCGCCGACTGGGGTACACTCTCTGGCAATCCATAGACGATCAATAGTCAATCAGAAGCCGCGTTTTCCCCGATTGAACCTAACGTTTTCTCGAATGTAACTATACTCAGAACTATACTCATGCACACAGGAGCAGCGTTATCATGCAGGTGACCAAAGAGGCCCTTGACCCGTGTCAAGTCGCCCTCACGATTGAAGTAGAGCCGGACAAAGTCGGTCAGGCATTCGACCGCGCCTACCGCGAGTACGGCAAGTATGTCAGCGTTCCCGGCTTCCGCAAGGGCAAAGCGCCGCTGTCGTTTGTCAAGCAGCGCGTTCCCGAAGCCGATGTCCGGCAGCGCACCGCCGAAATGCTGGTGGAACCCGCCTATGCCAGTGCGCTGGAACAGGAAGGAATTGACCCCTTCGCCTTGCCCAAGCTCGAACTGGTACAGCTTGCCCCCGACAACACGCCGTTTATCTTCAAAGCGGTCGTCCCCCTGCGCCCCGAAGTGGAGCTGGGAGCGTACACCGGGCTAGTCGTGGAGAAGAAAAAGTACACGCTGACCGACGAGAACGTCGAAACGCAGCTTGACCTGATGCGGCAGCGGGCCGCCGAGTATCCGATTGCCGAGCGCCCCGCACAGACCGGCGATCTCGTCGTCGCCGAGCTGTCCGCCCTCGTGGACAACCGCCCCGAAGCCGCTGAAGCCCGCCCGACCATGATTGAAATTGGCGCGGACAACATCCCCGGCTTCGATGAGCAGTTGATTGGAATAAACAAGGGCGACGAAAAGACGTTTGCCCTGACCTACCCGGACAACTACCCGGACGCGGAGCTTGCGGGTCAGGACGTCGAGTTCACCATTGTTGTCAACGAACTCCACGAAAAGAAGCTGCCGGAGCTGGACGACGCGCTGGCGACGAAGCTCTCCAATGGCCGCTACGAGACGCTGACCGCGCTCCGGGCCGACCTGCGGGCAGACATGGAAAAATCGCTGGCCCAAAACAGCGACAGCGAAGCGGACAGCAGCCTGCTGGACCAGATTATCGAAGGCTCCACGGTCAAGTTCCCGCCCGTGCTGGTGGAAACCGAAGTGGACGACGACGTCAAGCAGCTTTTAGAGCGCCTGGAACGCCAGAATGTCACCATTGACGAGTATCTGGAGCGCATTGGCAAAACCCGCGAGCAGATTGTGAGCGAGTTTACCGAAGCCGCCGCAAAGCGCATTCAGATTGGCCTCGTGCTGGGCAAAGTCTCCGAAACCGAGACGCTGACCCTGTCCGACGCCGACCTGGATGCCGCATTGGCCGAGCGGGCCGCGCAGGAGCGGACGACGCCTGCCGCCGTGCGGGCCATGCTGGAGAACAGCAGCGGCATGGATGAGCTGCGGAACCGGGCACAGGCCAAAAAAGTGCTGGACTTTTTACGGGGATCGGCCATAATCGAAGAGAAAGAGGTCTCCGCAGACAGCGAAATGGACGCTGACGACGAGGAAGACGGTCTGGACACGGACACCGTGGAAGCCGCCCCCGAAACCGAAGCGCCAACAGAAAAGAAACCTCGGAAGTCCAAAAAGACGGACGAAGAGATAACCGAGGAAACAACAGAGGGAGCAGCGGAATGACCTTTATCCCGACAGTGATTGAACAAAGCCCACGCGGCGAGCGTGCCTACGATCTGTGGTCACGCCTGATGAAAGACCGGATCGTCTTTATCGGCGATCAGGTCCACTCGACGATGGCAAACGTCATCGTCGCGCAGTTCCTCTTTCTGGAAAAAGAGGACCCCGACAAGGACATCGAAGTATACATCAACTCGCCCGGCGGCGATGTGATGGCGGGGCTTGCGATTTACGACACGATGCGCCATATCAAGCCGGATGTCGCCACTACCTGCGTCGGCATGGCCGCGTCGATGGGCGCGATCCTGCTGTCCGGCGGCACGAAGGGCAAGCGCTCGGCGCTCCCGAACTCCCGCGTGATGATTCATCAGGGCAGCGCGGGCACGCAGGGCACGCCCAAAGATATGGAAATCTATATGCGGCTCGTCATGTCGTTCCAGGACCGGCTGACATCTATTCTGTCCGAAAACTGCGACCGCGAGTATTCGCAGGTGCAGAAGGACCTGGACCGCGACTACTGGATGACCGCACAGGAAGCTGTAGACTACGGCATCATCGACCAGATGCTGACCCGCTAAGTCAGCAGACAAACACCGAGACCAAGCTGAATGCCGAGGGGTTTTCAACCCCTCGGCAAAATCGGCAAACGCAATTTCCTAAAAGGCACACGAAAGACACACATGGCGAGACTTGGGAACGAGCGCAACGACAGCCGCTGCCTGCTGTGCGGCAAGGGACGCGAGCAGGTGAAAAAGCTCATTCTGGGTATTCACGGCGGCGTGTGCCTGGAATGTGTCGAGCTGTGCAATGAGATTGTGAGAAGCGACTCAGCCCCACCGGAAGATACGCTGGCCCCTGTTGGCGCAATTCCCGTTCCGAAAGACATCTACCGGATACTGTCGCAGTACGTCGTCGGGCAGGATGAAGCCAAGCGCTCGCTGGCCGTCGCCGTCTACAACCACTTCAAGCGCATCAACTCGCCCGGCGGCGATGTGGAGCTGCAAAAAAGCAATATCCTCCTGCTCGGTCCCACCGGCAGCGGCAAAACGCTTCTCGCGCAGACCCTTGCCAAAATCCTCAACGTTCCGTTTGCTATCGCCGATGCCACGTCGCTGACCGAAGCAGGCTATGTGGGCGAAGACGTCGAGAATATATTGCTCAAGCTTCTGCAAGCCGCCGACGACGGCGGGCCAATCGGCAACGTCATCAAGAACGCCGAGCGCGGCATTATCTACATTGACGAAATTGATAAAATCACCCGCAAGTCCGAAAGCCAGAGCATCACCCGCGATGTCTCCGGCGAAGGTGTTCAGCAGGCGCTTCTCAAGATTTTAGAAGGAACCGTCGCCAATGTCGCCCCGCAGGGCGGGCGCAAGCACCCGCAGCAGGAATATGTGCAGGTGGATACCACCAACATTTTGTTCATCTGCGGCGGGGCGTTTGACGGCATTGAAGAAACGATTGAGCGGCGCATCCACCAGAAATCGCTCGGCTTCCGGGCCACGATTGAAAGCAAGCGCGACCGGCGGGCCGGGGATTTGCTGGGCCATGTCCTGCCCGAAGACCTGATGCGCTACGGCCTCATCCCGGAGTTTATTGGCCGCCTGCCGGTCGTCACCACGCTTCGCTCCCTGGACCACGCGGCTCTGGTGTCTATTATGACCGAGCCGAAAAACGCTTTGGTCAAGCAGTATGGCAAGTATTTTGAGTACGACGGCGTGGATTTGAAGTTCACCGAAGATGCTCTTCATGCCATCGCCGATGAGGCGATCAAACGCTCCACCGGGGCGCGTGCCCTGCGAACGATTATCGAGCAGGTCATGGGCGACATCATGTACGAAATCCCGTCACAGCGCGAAATCCAGAAAGTTCTCATCACTGCCGAGATGGTCCGCGAGCGCGTCCTGCCCCGCCTCGTGACGACCACCGCCCCGGCCCCGCTCCGGGCGGCGTCTTAGCTAGCCCCTCTAAAGGTAACTATTCTATTTATGGCCCGTACCACGCCCTCCACGCCCCGCGCCAAGAAGACCACCGGGCGGCGCTCCGCCGCCCCCGCGCTGCCGCCTGCCGACTTTCCCGATGTCCTGCCGCTGCTGCCCATCCGGGACAACGTTCACTTTCCCGGCATTATCTTTCCGCTCTTTGTGGGCCGGGAAAAATCCGTCCGGGCATTGGATGAAGCGATGGCGGGCAGCGAGCATATCCTGCTGATTTCGCAGAAGCAGATGGCGACCGAGGACCCGGACCCCGAAGACCTGAACGACATCGGCATCGTCGCCGAGATTATTCAGATACTCAAAGTCCCCGATGGTACGGTGCGCGTCATGCTCGAAGGCAAAGAGCGCGTCCGGGTCACCGAATGGCTGGAAACCGACCCCTGCTTTCAGGTCCGTTTGGAGCGCCTGCCCCTGCCCCCCACCCTGCCGCTGGAAGCCGAGGCCCTGATGCGCTCGGTGATGGCCGAGTTTGAGCAGATCGCAAACACCGCCAAGAACATCCCGCCCGAGGTCGTCGTCACGCTCCTGAACATCGAAGAGCCGGGAGCATTGGCGGACCACGTCGCCTGGCATCTGCCCTCCCTGCGCGTTGAGACCAAGCAGGAGCTATTGGAGACTCTGGACGCGGGCGAGCGCCTGCAAAAGCTGTCTGTGCTGCTGTCTAAAGAGTTCGAGATACTGCAAATCCAGAAGAACATTCGCTCCCGCGTCGAAAAAGAAATGGGCGACACGCAGCGCGAGTTCCTTCTGCGCGAGCAGATGAAGGCCATTCAGCAGGAGCTGGGCGAGCGCGACGAGCGGCAAAGCGAGGTGGATGACTACCGCGCTAAAGCCGTCGAAGCGAAGCTGCCGGAGACGGTGCAGGAGCGGGTCGCCAAAGAAATCGACCGGCTGGAAAAGATGCCGTTCGGCGTCCCCGAAGGCGTCGTCATACGGAACTATCTGGACACCCTGCTGGCCCTGCCGTGGTCCAAAGTCTCCGAGGAAACGCTGGACGTCGACGACGCCGAGGCTATCCTGGACGAAGACCATTACGGGCTGTCTAAAGTCAAAGAGCGCATCTTGGAGTTTCTGGCCGTCCGGCAGCTTGCGGGGACGCTGAAAGGCCCGATTATCTGCTTTGTCGGGCCGCCCGGTGTCGGCAAAACAAGCCTCGGCAAGTCCATCGCCCGCGCTCTGGGCCGCGAGTTCGTGCGCGTGTCTCTGGGCGGCGTCCGCGACGAGGCGGAAATCCGGGGGCATCGGCGCACCTATATTGGCGCTCTGCCGGGGCGCGTTATTACGGGTTTGAAGCAGGCAGGAACACGCAACCCGGTGTTCGTCTTGGACGAAATCGACAAGATGGGCGCGGACTTCCGGGGCGACCCGTCTTCGGCGCTTTTGGAGGCTCTGGACCCGGCGCAGAATTCGGAGTTCACCGACCACTATTTAGAGGCCCCATTTGACCTGTCCGACGTCATGTTTATCACGACGGCCAATTTGATGGACCCGATCCCGCCTGCCCTGCGGGACCGGATGGAAGTCATCACGTTCTCGGGCTACACCGAAGACGAAAAAGTGCAGATCGCGCAGAAGTTTCTGATCCCCAAACAGATCAAAGACCACGGTCTGACCGACGCACACATCGTCATTCCCGAGGCGACCGTCCGGCGCATTATCCGCGAGCACACGCGGGAGGCGGGCGTGCGCGGCTTTGAGCGCGAGATCGGGGCCTTGTGCCGCAAGATTGCCCGCCGCGTGGCGTCCGGCAAAACTGAGCTAACCACGATTGGCGACGCCGAGCTGCGCGAGCTGTTAGGGCCACGCAAGAACAGCTACGGCGTCATGGAAGAGCTGGACGAGGTCGGCGCGGCCACGGGGTTAGTTTACACCGAGGCGGGCGGCGACGTGATCGCCATTGAAGTCTCGCCCATGAAGGGCAAAGACGGGCGCTTGATTTTGACCGGGCAGCTTGGCGACGTGATGAAAGAGTCCGCGCAGGCGGCTATGTCCTATGTCCGCTCCCGCGCCGCGCTGCTGGGGCTGGCCCCGGACTTCAACGAGCATTTAGAGATACACGTTCACGTCCCCGCCGGAGCCGTCCCGAAAGACGGCCCTTCAGCGGGCATCACGCTGGCGACGGCTTTGGCGTCCGCCCTGACGGGCCGCCCGGTCCGCAAGGACCTGGCGATGACCGGCGAGATTACCCTGCGCGGGCGCGTCCTGCCGATTGGCGGCCTGAAAGAAAAGGTGCTGGCGGCGCACCGGGCGGGCATCCGCACGATTATTCTGCCGCTGGAAAACGAGAACGATTTAGAAGACCTCCCCGCGAATATCCGGGCCGAAATGACGTTCCACCCGGTCGCCCACGCCGACGAAGTTCTGCCGCTGGCGCTCTTGGAGAAGCCTGCCCCCCAGCCCCCAATAATGGGGGAGCCAGAATAAGAAGACTCTATAAGAAGACCCTGACGCGATACTCTGGTTCCCCCATGATTGGGGGCTAGGGGGTCCTCTCTCCCTCCCCCCCATTCAGCCCCCGCGTCGCCCTGTGCGATGCAGGGGCTGTTTGTGTTTTCGCCGTTTGGGTAATACATCAAAGAGACTGATTACCAGGAGAACACACAATGCAATTGGAAAACAAAGTGGCGATTGTCACCGGCGCGGCCACAGGAATCGGCCAGGCAATCGCTATCCGCTTCGCGCAGGAGGGGGCGTCCGTCCTCGTGGACTATGTCGGCAAGCCTGGCTCCGCCGATGATACCATCCAGAAAATCACGAGCGCGGGCGGCAAAGCAGCGGCAGTTGAGGCAGACGTTTCGCAGCCCGATCAGGTGGCGAACCTGATCAGCGAAGCCGTCAAGCAGTTTGGCAGTGTGGACATTCTGGTTAACAACGCCGGGATCGAATACAAGCACCCCGTCACCGAGTTTCCCCTAGATCAGTGGAACAAGATCATTGCGGTCAACTTAACGGGGCCGTTTCTATGCGCTCAGGCCGCCGCCAATCAGATGATCAAGCAGGGCGGGCCGGGCCGGATTATTAACATCTCGTCGGTGCATGAAGACCTGCCGATGCCTACCAATGCCCCCTACTGCGCCTCCAAAGGCGGCCTGCGAATGCTGATGCGGACAATGGCCGTGGAGCTGGCCCCGCATAAAATCACCGTCAGCAACATTGGGCCGGGCGCGGTTTATACCCCGATTGATGCCGATATTCAGTCCCATCCCGAGCAGGAAGCGGCCTTGATGGCTGAAATCCCCCTGGGACGCTGGGGCAAGCCGGAAGAGATCGCAAGCCTTGCCACCTTCCTTGCCTCCGACGAAGCCGCGTATATCACCGGAAGTACGCACTTTATCGACGGCGGCATGCTGCGTCAGGCCGGGAGCCTTTAGGGAATAAATTTAAAGGAATAAATTTAAATGCAAGTCACACGCGAGGTCGGCCCAAGCTATCGGGGTGGCATTTATGAAGTCCCTGATAATGAGCTTGCCATCGGCAGCACCCTGGCCGGGCCAAAGGCCGTTTGTATTATCAAGGCCACCGGGGCGCTTCAGACGGTCTACTCGATTGACATCGGGCAGGCCGTCTTTGGAACTGTTTTGCTGCGGCATTATGACGGCGACACCGGAATGCATCTGTCTCAGGAGCAGCCCGGCAAGTTTATTATTCATCCCGAATACCAGGAGCATTTATTCTGGATGCCGCGCAAGATCAGCACCCACGAAACTGTGTTTGTGCTGAGCGGTAAGCCAAATGCCGACGGCACGGTGGACCCGCCCGCTGTCTACCTGTGTTTGGAGCTAATCAATGAGGGCACGGAAACGGCGAACATTGTCACCGAGCTTTATGCCGACCTGCGCGGCGGCACGGGGCACGATATTCTGGCCGAGTATGACGCGGACCTGCACGCACTCATCGCCTGGAACAAGGCCAACCCGGACTGGGTGCGGATCGTAGGCTGTTCGGACGCCCCGAATAGCTACGAGACAACCCTGGATTACGGCAAGGCTGTCGCTAACATTGATCCCGGCGAGATGTCCGGGACCGTGAATGCGCCAACCGATCCGCTCGGCTCCTTCCGGCACACGCGCACCCTGGCCCCCGGCGAGACGGTAAAATCATATTACCAGATGTCGTTTGGACTGGGCCGCGACGAAGCCCTGGCGAACTATAAAGCCTGCCCTCCTGCCGCCGAGGCGCTGACGCGGACGCAGGCGCACTACACGGAGGCTCTGGGGCAGTCCATACTGCTGACGCCGAACCCCGAGGTCAACCGGGGGGTGCTCTGGGCCAAAGCCAACATGATGCGAACGCTGGCAAAGGCCGAAACCGGCTGGGCGTTTGTCAATGACCCCACCCGCTCGAATAACAGCGTCGGACGCGACACCGCCTGGTTCGCCTACGGCGGGGATTATCTCAATCCGGCGTTCGTGCGCGAATCCCTGCTGGCCTATGTGCATAATCAGGAAGACGATGGGCTGATTGTTGAGTACTACGATATTCGGACAGGCAAAACCGCTGACTATAACTTAAACGTCAACGATAACACGCCGCTGCTGGTGCTGGGCCTGTGGCATCACTATAACACAACCGGCGACAAAGACTTTTTGAACGACGTCTACCCTGCCGCCGTGAAAGCCGTGCGCTACCTGCTGTCTCAGCGCAATGACAAAGGGCTGGTCTGGTGTACGGCCACGGGGACCTCGGATTGGGGCATTATTGGCTGGCGCAACGTGATTGCCAACTACCGGCTGTCGGGGGCAAGCACCGAAGTCAACTCGGAATGCTGCGCGGCTCTGAGGACCGTCTCGCACATGGCGCGTATTCTGGGCAATCACGACGAAAGCGCGGAGTTTCTGGACGCCTCGGAGGCGCTTAAAATCGCCATCAATACGCATCTCAAGAACCCCGGCAACGGTTTGTATTATCTCAACATTGACGTCGACGGCTTCCCCCGCAGCAGCGTCACCTCGGATTTGGTGTTCCCAGTTATGTTCGACGTGGCCGACGAAGAAACCGCCGCCCGGATTATCGGACGCCTTAGCGACGCCGATTTCTGGACAACCTCGGGCATTCGCACGACGCCCCGCGACGCGCCGGACTACGACCCGGACGGCTCCAACAATGGCCCCTATGGCCTGATGGGGGGCGTCTGGCTCGGCTGCTCGTTCTGGTTCGCCTTTGCCGCCGCCAAATACAACCCGGAGTTTATGGACCGCGCCCTGTCGGATTCATTTCAGAACTTCTCGCGGGACCCGCGCCGCAACAACACCGTGCCCGGTCAGTTTTCCGAGTGGTTGCACGGCGAGACGCTGACCAATGAAGGCATGATGCTGTCCCCCTGGGACTCACCGCGCTACCTGTGGGCTGCCGTGGAAGGTGTCGGCGGTCTGGACCCTTCGGGCGACGGCGTGACGCTGACGCCGCGCCCGGCAAGCGACTGGAAATGGCTTGGCCTGCAAAACCTGCCCTACCGGGGGCAGTCGTTGACCTACTTTGCCGTCCGCACCCCGGACCTCAAAATCTATGCGAACTTCCACCCCAAGCAGTCGCTGGAAACCGGGCCGGAAAACTACGAGGCATTCACGCAGGATATTAGCGCAGATGTTCATGTCGGCCTCGATGCCGTATGCGCTCTGGGACTGCGTCAGGACGACCGTTTGGTGCTGTTCGCGGGTAATACCAGCGAGCAGGCCGTGAACACTTCTCTGCGCGTCTCAATACCGCTGTCCGGGTCGTACCGGATGCGCGTTTATGAGAGCCTGCTGGGGCGCTGGGCCGACGGCGGCCTTGTCTCCGCCGAGCATCTCACGCAGGGCAGCGTCCTGAAAATCGAGCGCAAAGGGTTCAATCTATTGGAACTGACCCAGGAAGTATAAAAAGCGATGCCCGCTCCCCCCTATCAATTCGGTATCAGTGAGTTTACGACCAATCCGTGGCCGTTTGAAAAAGACGTCGCGCAGTACGCCGCCCTCGATGTGGATACGATTGAAGTCTGCGAAGCCAAGCTGGACCAGACGAAAATTGACGCACAGATGCGCCTCATCAGCGAGCACGGCCTCGGCATCAGCTCCGTGCAGCCGGTCACCCGCACGCTCTACCCGAGTATGTCTCAGCCGGAGCCGAAGCCGCTCGAAGAGCGCCTGGCCCGGTTCCGGCAGACTATCAAAAACCTGGGGCCGTGGGCTAAAGACGTGCCCTTTGTGACTAATCTGGGCATCGCGCCGAACGGGAATATGCAGGAGGCCCTGGACACGGCGGCGACAGACTACAAAGCGCTGGCCGAGTTCGCCGCCGATCACGGCGTCCGCGTGGCGGTGGAACCGCTGAATGCTTCTATCGTCAATATCGAGACGGCTATCTGGACTGTGGAGCAGGGCTTGGAGCTAATCAAAGCGGTGGACCATCCGGCATTTGGACTTTGTCTGGATTTTTGGAACGTCTGGCAGAACGCGAATTTAGAAGCCGCCATTCATGCCTGCGGCGACAAAATCTTTCTCGTGCAGGTCAGTGATTGGCGCACCCCCCGCTCTTTTCTGGACCGTCTGGTTCCGGGGCAGGGTAAAATCCCCCTCCCTGCCCTGCTACGCGCCGCCCATGACAGCGGTTACACCGGACCGTATGTCGTCGAGATTTTCTCCGACGGCGTGCCAAACGCGCTCTGGCAAAGCGACCTGACGCAGTTGATTGAAGACTGCCGAACGGGTTTTGACGCCGCCTGGCAGCAGGCGTTCAACACGTAAGCGTCCCTACGACTATCTGTTCGGTTTTTGAGGTATACTGGTAGAACTTTCACTACTAAAAGATAGGATCAATGTACGCCTATGCGTGTTCTTAGCCAGAGTTGTCTCCAGAACAAAACCGTCCCCCTCATCATTTTTGCCGCCCTTGCCGCACTGCCCGCGTCGGCGGCGCGGCATAGTCACCACCACAGCGGCGGCTCGACAGCCACCTATTTCAGCCGGGGGGACAGCAACCCGCACCTGGCGAATGGTGACTATTATGGCCGTTCCGGGCCGTGGTTCTGCGCCGTGGACAGCTCGCACCGCGAGCTGCTGAACCACCGTATTAGAGTCGTCAACAAAAATAACGGGCGCAGCCATATCTTTCTGGTGTCTGATCTGGGAAGGTTTTCACGGGGCAACGTGGACATTTCACGCGGCGGCTCATCGCGCCTGTCGGGCCGGGGTGCGCCGGATAATTTCCCGGTGGAATGGCATGACCTGGGGCTTGCTTCCAGTCACAGCAAGCATAAGCCGCATCACAAAGCAAAGCACCGCTGACAGCAACCCGGCCCGAAGGCAGATGCCTCCGGGCCGGGTTTTTCTTTTTTTGTTTTTAATGCGTTTTAACGCGGCTTGACGGCATAGTTAAACGCCTGCACCGTCGGCGGACCACCGCCGGGCGGGGTGACACTGACGGTCACGCGCCAGGGTCCTGCCATCGAGAACTGTACCGGCCCCGTGTACCGGCCCGTGCCGCTGTCCGTGAGCGCCGGGTGGGTCGTTCCCATGTCCATTGTGGTCATGGCGACGCTCGCGGTCACAGTCGCGCCGGGCAAGGGCAGGCCGTCGGCTCTGGTCACGGTGATGGTCAGCGTGCTGTCCTGCCCGGCCTGCGGCGGGTCCGGGGCAAGCGCGGCAGTGATAGAAATGCCCGTGTTCTTCGTTGGCTTCGCGCCCAGAGACATATTCCGGCTGCGCGAGGGCCGGAAGCGCAGGTAGACCTGAAACGACAGCGGCGTCCCGCTGCCGTAGTCAGTGTTCAGCGCGGAGGGGTAGGTGTTGGCCGTGACCGCGAGGCCAAGCCCTGTGTCTATCCCCGTGCCGTGCGTTAAATCACGAACATACCCTGCCGTGTAGGCCCCTATCGTAAACTTGCGCTCTTGCAGGCTGTCCTCGGGCAAAGACAGCTCATGCCCGGACTTCTGGATATTCTCAATCCGGGTGAACACCGTGTCCCGTCCGCGCTGATAGTCGGCTTCGGCCAGGTACGAGTTGGATTTTCCCTCGGTCGTCAGGTTATTTTGACCCCACACCAGCGCCGTCGTAAAGTTGCTGTCTTCGCTCAGCGGGCGATTATACAGCCAGGAAGCCGTAATCCGGTGCTGATCGGCTCCGTCTCCTTCGGCGTTCTTGATAAAGCCGTGCGAGACCTGAAACGCATTGTCAGCATTCGGGTTGTAGGACAGCCGGGCACTCTGGCTGTCAAAGCGGGGCTTGTCAAACGAGTACCGGTTTTCATCGGGTTCGCGGCCCGTGAAGACGCTGCCTTCCACTTTGAATTTGCTCCCAAAGTTCAGCCCCGCCGTGGCGACGCCAAAGGTGATATGGGTCGCATCCTGCCAGTGATGCCCGATAGGCGCATCGGCAAGGTCGTAAGCCAGCAGGCGGTGCATATACGTGGGCGGTCCCAGAGCAGGCTCGCCGGGGTAGCCGCCGTAGAGCGAGACGGACTTGCCCCCGCCAATCAGCCGCGAATAGGACACGGCCAGCTCATCTACCAGATCGTGTGGGTGCTGATGGTCATGCAGCGCTTCATGGTGCCAGCTTTCGCCGGTCTGAAACAGCAGCGGATAGCCCGCGCCGCCTTCGGTGATGGGGTCCAGGCTGAACATTCCCCGGAAGCCGATCTGCGATTTGGCATCCAGCGGATGCCCGTACATCGCCATAATCCAGTTCGGCGCATCAAAGCGCCGGTCCCCGCGCTTGCTTCCCGTATCCGTGTAGCGGGCCATGAGTGCCCCGTGAACCATCAGCATATCGCCATTGGGCCGCATGGTCATTTTGCCATACATGGGCGACGACGCAGGCAGCCAGGCTGTTCCGCTCGCCTCCTGGCTCATGGGGTCGTTTAGATCGATTGACGAGGACATATTCATCTGGCTCTTCATCTGGCTCATGCCAGCCATACCGGGCATCGCTGTATCCGCTGCCCGTAGATGGCCGGACGGCGGCGTCTTTCCCATCGGCATTGTCATTGCCGGGTCGGCGTGTGCGGGCGCGAGGCACGCGAAAAATAGTGCCGACGCCGCGAAGCGCCCGGCACGTAGAGACGTGACGTTCATAGGGGTTCCTTGTTAAATTCGGTCAAAGAGGCGTAAGCGTGTGAAAAATTAGAGTAGGAAGTGTCAGGCAGACGGGGGGCCGCGAAGGCGGTGGGCGGAGGCGAAGCAAGTGTGGAGGAGATATGCGCCGGGCGGGGGACGCTGACGCAGAGGCAGGGTGAGAAGCGTGGGGGCAAAAGATGCCGCGCCGCGTGAGGGCGTACCAGGAACTGCCAGAGGCGGCAGAGCCACGCGGCCTTGCTCTGTGAGAGTTGCCGACACGGCAATCAGCGGCGTAAACGTCGGGTGGCAGTCAGGGGCAGCGAGGTGCGGCCCGCGTCCCGTGACGCTATGCCGGGCGGCGCAGCAGGCCATTCGGCCCATGCCGGGCATCGGCATCGAATGACAGGGCATCGCGCCGGGGACGGCGGCGGCAGCCGTAACCACCTGGGAGGCATAGCGGCACTGCCAGACCCCGGCGGCGGGCAGGGCCGGAGCGGCCCCCACCAGCAGAGTCAGGAAGAAGGCCAGCCGCAAGAAAATTGTTGGTCGCTGTCGCACGCCCCTATGATACCCGCTCACTCCTGCATTTTGGCCTGCCACTCGCTGTACGGAATACGCGGCATCTCGAACAAATCGGTGGTGCGGGCATACCAGCCGCCGCCGTGCATTCGGCCAATCAAGCCCAGTGCCTCGGCATGAATGCGCTTCGTGTCGGAGTCCACAAACTCATCCTGAACGTGCAGGAAAACCACCTCGCCCAGCACAATACGGTTCTCGCCCATTTCCACCACTTGATACAGGCGGCACTCAAGCTGCACCGGCGATGCGGCCAGACGCGGCGGGGATACTTTAACCGACGGCAGCAGGGACAGCTTCGCCTCGGTCGGCTCGCTGACGCCCGGCGGGAAGTCAATCGCGCAGACAGTCATGGCCGGGGCCAGCGCTTCGCTGACCAGATTGATGATAAACTCCCCGGATGCCTCAATGTTGCCGAGGCTGTCTTTCTGAACACTTGAGTCGCGCATAGCGATGTTAATTGCCACAGCAGGCGGGTCGCCGCCCATGAGGTTGAAGAACGAAAACGGGGCGGCGTTGACGAGGCCATTTGGCCCCAGCGTTGTCACCAGTGCTATCGGGCGCGGGACAACGACGCTTGCCAGAAGCTGATAGGCACGGGACTTGTCCGCGCCCTGAAGGTCAAACTCCATAATTAAACTCCATAATTAAACTCCATGCACAGCCTCCCTCAGTAGTTCATACGAGCGCAGCCGGGCGGCGTGGTCGTGTACCATCGTTGTCACCATCACCTCGGGCACGTCCAGCTCGCCAGACAGGGCGCACAGGCGGGCGCGGACAGTTTCGGGGCTGCCGCTGATCATCTTTTGACGCGACTCACGCACCGCCATCTGCTCGCGGAAGGTGTACGGGTGCGCCTGTGCCTCGGCGACACTCGGGAACGGCCCGAACTTGCCCGCCGCCAGCCGCAGCCAGGCCAGGTCCATCGAGGTCGCCAGCGTGTCCGCTTCGGCATCGGTGTCCGCGACAATAACAGACACCGTCACCAGTGGACGCGGCGCGGCGGCGTGCCCGGCGTGCGCCCATTCAGCGCGGTAGGCATCCATCGCTTCGTGAGCGCCATAGGGATTAATATGCTGTGCGAACGCAAAGCCCAGCCCCAGCCGCCCCGCGACACGGGCACTGAAGTCGCTGGAACCCAGCAGCCAGACCGGTGGCAGGCTGACTTCGAATGGCGCGGCGGCAACGGACGCGAAGTGGTGGCCTTCGGGGAAGCCGCCGCCCGCAAAGGCAAACAAATCGGCAAGCTGCTCCGGCAGGTCTTCACTGCCCGCGCCCCGGCGCAGGGCCAATGCGGTACGCGAATCGCTGCCAGGGGCACGCCCAATGCCGAGATCAATCCGGCCCGGAAACAGGGCTTCCAGCGTCTTAAAAGACTCGGCTACTTTGAGCGGGGCCTGATTAGGAAGCATGATGCCGCCCGACCCGACCCGCAGGGTTTTCGTCTCACGGGCAACCTGCCCGATGAGGATTTCCGGGGACGAGCCTGCCAGCCCCCCCATATTGTGATGCTCGGCCAGCCAGTAGCGGTGGTAGCCCAGTTTGTCGGCGTGCCGGGCGAGTTCCAGAGTGTTATCAAGCGCCTGCGAAGCCGTCGCGCCCGAGGGGATCGGCGACAGGTCCAGGACGGAAAGTGCGAGTGTCATACTCCTAGAATGCTTTAGGAGGGCGCGTTGGTTCCGCAGGGCGCAAGAAGCCGTGGGACTGGAAGTCCTCGGCTATGCGGCCTGCGGCCAAGTCTCCGCCTTCGCGGAGAAAGAGTAGGACACGTTTACAAATCCTTGTCCGCGCAGGCGGACACTCGGCGTCTGCGCCTCACAGCCGAGGATTTTAATCCCACGGCTCCTTCGGCCCATAATAGAGCAGTTACTCACACCCGGCGCACGGGAATATCCCGCTCGGCCAGATAGTCTTTAATCTCGCCGACTGTGTGCGTGCCGAAGTGAACAATGCTGGACACGAGCGCCGCCTGTGCCCCGCCTTCGGTCACGGCGTCGTAGATGTGGGCCAGGCTGCCCGCGCCGCCGCTGGCAATCACGGGGATGGAGACAAGATCAGTGACGGCCCGCGTCAGAGGGATGTCATAGCCCGCCAGCGTGCCGTCGGCGTCCATTGACGTCAGCATGATTTCGCCCGCGCCCCGGTCTTCCATCTCCCGCACCCAGTCCAAAGCGTCTATGCCGGTCGGCGTCCGGCCTCCGTGGATATGCACTTCCCAGCCCGAGGGCGTCCGGCCCGTCTTTTTGGGGTCTATAGCGACGACGACGCACTGCGCCCCGAAGTGTTTGGAGCATTCCGTAATCAGCGCGGGATTGGTCACGGCGGCGGTGTTGATGCTGGCTTTGTCCGCGCCGGTCTTTAGGATGCGCCGGAAATCTTCCACGGTTTTGATGCCGCCGCCGACGCAGAACGGGATAAACACTTCTTCGGCAACGCGGCGGGCGTAGTCAAACATCAGGTCGCGACGCTCGTGCGAGGCCGTGATGTCCAAAAACACCAGCTCATCCGCGCCCTGGGCGTCGTAGAGCGCGGCCCTCTCGACGGGGTCACCGGCATCGCGCAGGTTCAGAAAGTTGGTGCCTTTGACGACACGGCCATTTTGGACATCCAGGCAGGGAATAATTCGGGTAGCAAGCATGAGGGGATTATACCCGAGACCTACCACCTTGTTCCCTCATTCTTCGGTCACAGGGTCCTTCCTAAAGGAAGGACCCCAGCGAAGCGGGGAAGGTAGGTCGTCAGCGCATCGCCCCTGAAAACTCACCTTGACAAATGGCACTAAATTTTGTATATTAAAGGCAGTGTCAAACCAATCCCCGTTCGCAAAAATCGCCTGCGTGTTGTTCTTGTATGTCTGCTTACTCTTCTCCTGTCTAGCGCCTGCCGCCGCGCAGGAGCGGGTCGTCGTGCGCGTCGGCGGTGCGGGCGGCTTCAAGCTGCCGGACAAGAACGCCACGGACCCGCAATCCCGCGCCAATCGGGCCATTGTGGATGCGTTCGAGCGTGCCCACCCCGATATTCAGCTTCAAAGCGCCCAGGGGCTGCAAATCCAGGGGCAGGCGGCGGAGTCCAACATCCTGCTGGCGTTTGCCGGCGGCACGGCCCCCGATGTGGTCTATGTCAACTTTCGGTCGTCGGCCTCGTATATACAGCAGGGATTTCTACGGCCTTTGGACGACTATCTCGCTAAAGACCCCGAGGTGCTGAAAAACATTGAGCCGAGCCTGCTGCCTATCCTGCGCGATGCCGGGCACGGCCATATTTACAGCATTCCGTTCCTGGCCGCCGTGCAGGCGCTTTACTACCGCAAAGATTTGTTTCAGGCGGCGGGGCTGAACCCGGACCGCCCGCCGACAAACTGGAATGAGTTTTACAGCGACGCGCAGAAGCTCACCAACCAGAAAAAAGGCGTCTGGGGCTTTGAGTTCGGGACTGATTCCGATGCCTCGGCCTATTGGTGGATCAACTTTCTGTGGCAGGCCGGGGGCGAAGTCATTCAGCGCGGACCGGACGGGCGCTGGCGGGCGGCATTCAACACCCCCGCCGGGGTCACGGCATTGGAGTTTTATCGTAAGCTGGTGGCCGACCCGTGGACCGGGCCGGACGGCAAAACGTACTATGGCGTGGCAACCCACAGCAGCGATATGGGGCAGGATCGGGCGACCGGCAAAGTCGCCATGTGGTTTCAGTACCAGAGCAATGTGATCGCCAATCAGGCCGACGCGACGCTGATTAACCCCAGCGTCGTCGGCATCGCGCCGATGCCTAAAGGCCCGACAGGCATCACGGCCAACGAAATCAATGCCTATATGTGGGGCATTTCCACGCAGATCAAAGATCAGCGCACCCGCGATGCCGCGTGGCAGTTTGTCAAGTTCATGGGCAGCGACGAGGCCGAGCGCATCCGCACCAAAGCCTATGTCGAGTCAGGCCTCGGCAACACGGTAAACCCCGTTGCGCTGGAAAAATATGGGTACGACGACTACACGACGCCGCAGTCGCGCATCTGGCTTCAGACCAATAAGACGCTGTTCGCCCACGGCAAGCCGGAGCCGTATGGCGAGAACATGAGCCAGATTTATAACCTGCTGGGTATTCCGCTTGGCGAAATACAGCAGAATCCGCACGCCAACCCGAAAGTTTTGCTGGACAAAGCGGCGCGGGAGGTGGATGCCAAGCTGACGGGCTTCGTCGCCCCCGAAGTGATGCACCGGCGGCGGGTCTGGGCCTGGTCGATTTTCGCCGTGCTGCTGCTGGGTACGGGCACGTATCTGGCAAATCTGGCGCTGCGCTGGCGGCGGGAGCGGGCCGCAGCACGGGCGGAGCGGATATATACGGACAAAGCGGCGGGCCTGCCGGCCTCGGTGCATCTTGCCGTGTGGCTGTTTATGATCCCCGCCCTGCTGTCGGCGGTGGTCTGGCGGTATTATCCGCTCGGGCGCGGGCTGGTGATGGCCTTCCAGGATTTTCGGATTTTGGGCGGCGGCGGCTTTGTGGGGCTGGACAACTTTATTGACCTGTTTCTCGCCGACACGTTCTGGTATGCCGTGCGTAATTCGTTTCTGTACACGATCATCGCACTTGGGCTTGGCTTCTTCCTACCGCTCATTGTGGCGATTGGGCTGACCGAGGTGCCACGCGGCAAAGTGTTCTTCCGAACGATGTACTACCTGCCCGCCGTGACGGCGTCGATTGCGATCACCTTCATGTGGAAATGGTTCGAGGAAGGCACGCCGAACGGGCTGTTTAACTCACT
Source organism: Capsulimonadaceae bacterium (assembly GCA_965277455.1). GTDB lineage: Bacteria > Armatimonadota > Armatimonadia > Armatimonadales > Capsulimonadaceae > JANXMY01. The sequence continues at coordinate 1,266,373 of OZ255823.1, forward strand.
GATTTTCTCGGTGGCAGGTCTCTTTGGACGCCACCCGGACCCGGTGAAATGGCTGGAAAACCCGAATCTGGCCCTGCTGTCGGTGATTCTGCCCTGGGTTTGGGCATCGGCGGGGCCGGGCAGCCTGATTTATCAGGCGGCCCTGCGCTCGATCCCCGAAGAAATGTATGAAGCCGCCGATCTCGACGGGGCGAGCGTGTGGACCAAAATCTGGAAGATCACCCTGCCGACCCTGCGGCCCCTGCTGATTATTCAGCTTGTCGGCGCGGTCATCGGGACATTTCAGGCCACCGAGAACATTCTGGTCATGACCGGCGGCGGGCCGACTTATGCGACGCAGACGCTGGGGCTGGAAATCTGGTACAACGCCTTCCTTTTCTTGAAGTTCGGCTACGCCACAGCGGCGGCGTGGGTAATGGGCGCACTGCTGATTGGCTTCACCATTTACCAGCTTCGGATTATGAAAGACCTGCGCTTCGCCGCCGCCCGCTGAAGCGGGCAGACACAATCCGGTAATAGTGCGTGCGTGTCAACAGGCACAGTTGGCACGCTCTATGCTTGTTAGAGTGTCAAGACAAGATCACAGGAAGTAATTGACAGATGCCACGGACAGACAGCAGTAACGATGGACGCGAAGCCCCGGCGACAGTGCAGGAAAACAGCCTGGATTTCTGGGGCGGGCGCGTCTTTATCATTGACGCGGGCGGCGGGTTCCACACGCTGCGCCAGCAGATGGTGCGTGAGATTGGCCCGGAGCACGCCGCCGAGATATTATCCCGCGCCGGGGCGGCGGCGGCGGAGCGACTGATGGGCTATGTGTCCTCTCGCAGCCCCGCCGATGGACGTGAAGCCCTGCAACTGGCCCTGTCACTGCTCACGCAGTCGGGCTATGGCCGGATTAGTCTGGACGAGGCGCGGCCCCGTTCGGGCGAGATTTCGATTCGGGCGGAGCGCAGTGTGGAAGGGGAAATGGCACGGGAGCATGGCACGCGCTCGGCCAGCGCCTGCGACTACCTGCGCGGCCTTCTGCGCGGCATCGCCGAGGCTCTGCCGCCGACCGAGGGGTACCCGGCAGGCACGCTGCAATGCGTGGAAACCCGGTGCATCGCCGATGAAGGCGGCGAATGCCGGTTTTTGATTGCCTCCGCCGAGGTGCTCTCTCAGCAGGGCTACCGGAGCGAAGGGGATGGGCATTCCTCGGTGCGCGAAACACTGATGCGGCTAAACCGCCAGCTTGAGTCGGTGCTGGAAGCGGCGCAGCGGGATACGCTGACCGGCCTTTACAACCGCGCTCATTTTGAGTCCGCCCTGCGCCAGCGCATTGAGTATGCCAGCCGCCGCACGGACACGGTGGCGGTGGCGATGATTGATGTGGATGGCTTCAAGGAGATCAACGACACGCAGGGGCACGGGCTGGGCGATCTGGCGCTGCGTCAGGTCGGCGAGTTGCTGGCCGCCCAGGCCCGCGACACGGATGTGGTGGCCCGCTACGGCGGCGATGAGTTCGCCTGGCTGATGCCAGGAACTACGGTAGAAACCGCGCTGGCCGTCGCCGACCGTATCCGCAAGCAGGTTCAGGAAAAACTGCGGGAAATGGACTTGCCAGTTAGCCTGTCCGTGGGCATTGCCCTCTGCCCGGACGACGCGGACACAGTCGCGGGGCTGATTGACTTCGCCGACGCCGCCATGTATTTTTCCAAAGGCTCCGGGGGCAACCAGGTCCGCCGCTACTCCGCCGACCAGGATTATGTCAGCGCCTCCCAGCGCCGTGTCCGCAAGCCGCGCCCGCGTGGCGGCGGCGGCCCGCCCGTCCGCCCCGTCCCCGGCGAAGAAGGCGTCCTGCGGATGGAGTTTGACTAGGCTAAACGCTTTGAGGCCGCTTGATCCAGCTTCCCTGCCGCACTTCGCGCTCGGTCAGCACATAGGCCAGCAGCAGCACCGAGGCCAGGGAGGGCAGCAGGGCGGCGCGGGGCAAAGGCTCGACATAGTAGACATCCGGCGGGTCGCCGTCGCCGCGCAGCAGCAGCGTCCGCTCTTTGGTGTCCCGGCTCAGGAGGACGCCCCCGCGCCAGCCTTGCCCCAGAACGTCAAAGCCCCCCGTTCGCGCCTCGCCGTCATTGATTCGGAAAAACTCTCCCCCCACACCCGACCCGCCGGGGTAGTAGCTCGCGGCGGCTTCTGTGCTTCCGTTCGGCAGAGGCCGCAGGAGAGTTCGCGTCCGGTCCCGGCGCATCACGCGCCAGGGCGCAGCTTCTCCGGCGGGCACAATCCCCTCCCCCAGATGCAGGGAGGCGGCGGGCGTGCCATCCGGCCAGGAAGCGACGTAGTACCACAGGTAGCGCCGGGCTGGCACGATGATTCCCGGCAGAGTCGCGCCCGCCGGTTTGATGGGGCGGGCGCGGATAGTCAGCAGTTGTGTCAGTGGGTCTGTCAGAGACATAAGCAAAAACTATTTGGCAGGCGTGGCGTACTTGGCGGGGGTTTTGTCGAACATCGGCTTGCAGCCCGAGCAGCAGAAGTAGTACGTTTTGCCTTTGTAGGTGCTGGACCCGGCGGCAGCTTTCACCGAGGCGATCTTTTCATGAGTGACGGGGCAGATGAGCGCGGCGGCTTTTGCCGTCGGGGCTTTGGCTTTAACGGGCGCAGCGGAAGCGCTTGCGGCGAGTGTCAGCAGGGCAGCGGCGGCGAGGAATGTGCAACGGATCATGGCGTGGCTCCTTGACTTTGAGAGACGAGATACAGCATAATAACCGGGCGCGAGGGGCATAAAGTTCCCCGCCCGACTTTAGATAGACTTTTCACAGGAGAAATGACGACTTGGAACAGACTTTTTTAATGATTAAACCCGATGGGGTTCAGCGGCGGCTCGTCGGCGAGATCATCCGGCGGCTGGAAAACAAAGGCTACACGCTGGCCCAGATGAAGATGCTGACCCCCACGCGGGAGATGGCCGAGGCGCATTACGCCGTGCATAAAGACAAGCCGTTCTTCGCGGGCGTCGTGAACTTCATCTCCTCCGGCCCCGTCGTGGCGATGGTCTGGGAAGGCGACGACGTCGTCACCATCTCCCGCAAGCTCATCGGGGCCACCAAGCCCGCCGATTCGATGCCCGGCACCATTCGCGGCGACTACGCCAACACCGTCGCCGAGAACCTCATCCACGGCTCCGACTCGGTGGAAAACGCCCAGACCGAAATCAGCCTGTGGTTTGGCTAAATTGTCTGTGCGCGAGTTCGAGGGGTTGAAAACCCCTCGCTCGGTGAAGCGTTCTTCGGACGACAGAGCCGAAGACCATTGGCATTTTCTTCCACCCGGAGGGTGCTTCTGCGAGCTTGATTGCTTTATCGCCGCTCCGCCCCCGCCCGCGTCGCCAGCAGGGACGCCGCTTCGGCCACCTGCGCCTCAATTTCGGCATCGGTCAGCGTCCGGTCGGGGGCGCGGAAGGTGAGGCGCAGGGCGACGCTCTTTTTACCCGCTGGAATGCGCTCGCCGGTGTAGACGCTTTGCAGGGCGATGGCCTCGGTCAGCCCCGCATCCACGGCCTCGCGGACGGTGCTTTCCAGCAGGGCATAGGGCGTCAGCAGGTCTACCACGACGGCCAGATCGCGGGAAACGGCGGGGAAGCGCGGCAGGGTATGATAGCGTTGGGCCGGGTCCAGATACGGCAGCAGGGCGTCGGCGTCCAGCTCAAAGACGGCCACGCGGCCTACCCCGGCAGGCACGTCCAGCGCGGACTGCACGGCATCGGGGTCGGCTTCGGCGACAAATCCCAGCACTTGTCCTGAGAGGGACACAGACGCGCCCCGGCCCGGATGCATCGCGGGGCGTGTTTCGGCGGCGAACGCCAGCGGCGGCAGGTGCAGGGCGGCGGCCAGGCTTTCCACTAAGCCCTTTGCCGTGGAGAAGTCGATGTTGGGGCCAGTCAAGACGGCGGCGACCCGGCGCGGCTCGGTGTACTCGCCTTCCCCTGCCCCCTTCAAAAAGACTTTGCCGACTTCGAACAGCCGAATATCAGTCTGCCGCTGACGGATGTTCCGGGCCAGCGCGTCTAGCAAGTTAGGCACGAGAGACTGCCGCAGGCCGGACAGCTCTTCAGACAAGGCCTGCCGGATTTGGACCCGCGTTGCTTCTGCGCGGGGGTCATCGAACGCCGACGGCGCGGCCAGCGAGTGTGTCATCGCTTCGGACAAGCCCTCGCCGACCAGGAGCGTTCGCAGACGCGCCGCCAGACGCCCGTGCGGGGCATCGCTTCCGCCGCCTCCTGCCGCCGGGGGCAGGGTTTCCGGCAGCGTGGCGTAGCCCACCATACGGCCCACTTCTTCAATCAGGTCAATCTCGCGGACCAGATCGGGCCGGAACAGCGGAACCGTCACCGACAGCGGCTCGGCGGTTGTATCCACCGCCAGTCCCAGCCGCCGCAGGCTCCCCGCCACGGCGGCCTCGTCCAAGTCCGTGCCCAGAATGGCATTGGTGCGAGCAGGCCGCAGCGTAATCGTGCGCGGGCGGGTCGGCTGCGGGTACAGGTCTACACGCCCCAGCACCACCTCGCCGTCGGCCAGCTCCGCCAACAAGTCGCAGGCCCGTTCCAAAGCCTGCGGGGCCAAGTCGGGGTCTACAAACCGCTCAAATCGATACGAGGCTTCGGTAGACAGCCCCAGTGCTTTAGACGTGCGCCGGATACTGCCCGCGTCAAAATGGGCTGACTCCAGGAAAACGTGCTTCGTCGTCCCGGACACTTCCGTATCCGCGCCACCCATGATGCCCGCCAGGCCAATCGCCTTCTGCGTGTCCGCGATGACCAGCATTTCGGGCGTCAGCACACGCTCCATGCCGTCCAGCGTCTTCAGCACCTCGCCGTCCCGCGCTGTCCGCACCACGATTTGGCCTTCCGGCAGGGTCGCGTAGTCGTAGGCATGAAGCGGCTGCCCCATTTCCAGCATGACATAATTGGTGACATCCACCACGACGTTGATGGGCCGCATCCCGACCGCCAGCAGACGTGCCTGCATCCAGTCCGGGGAGGGCCTAAACACGACATTCCGCACCAGTTTGCCGGTGAAGCGCGGGCACAGCGCCGGATTTTCTACCCGGACACCCACCCAGCGCGTGATTTCTTCTTTTTCTTCGGGCAGGGGCTGCGCGGTCCAGCGCAGGGGCCGGTCCAGCGCGGCGGCGGCCTCGCGGGCCGTGCCGACGACTGAGAGCCAGTCGCCCCGGTTCGGCGTGATCTTGGTATGGAACACCGGCCCGTCGTCCGACGCCGTCGTTTCCTCCACTTCCAGCCCCGCCATCGTCAGCGCATCCGCCAAAGCATCGTCGCCCAGCGACGTCTCCACATACTCACGCAGCCATTCTACAGGTAATTTCATTCGTTTTCTTCACTCTTAGGGGCAGCCAGGCGCTTTTCCATTTTCAGCAGCGTGTTTTCCAGACGTAAAGCCATCTTTTCGCGTTCGTGTGCTTCGTTTTCGCGGACATGATGCAATTCCTGCGCCAAAAGCTGTACGGCAGTCGTAAGCTGCCGTACTTCGCGCTGAAGCTCTTTAATATCAGTTTTGTTTTGCTGCAATATCTCGCCGAAATTGAACAGCGATTTTGTCATGTCCGCGATTTTTTGCCACATGATTACGCCGCCTTTAATGTCTGCATCACTCTGGCTAACATTGCATCTGTTTCTATACGCATTGCTTCAATATCATGCTGATCATGGTCCATCTGCTGCTGAAGCAAATTTATTTTGCCCAAATAATGTTCACTAATCGCTTCGTATTCTTTGTCCGAAGTCGGTGTTGTGTTTAAAGTTGCACTTGTTTCCATTATGTGTTCTCCTCAACGCTATCTTAAGCCTATTATACCACGGGAGACGTTACGGCGCGTTTTATGGCAGCTCCCACAGCCATACTTCTTCACGAACCGCCTGCGCCATACGCGGCAGTTCATCACGCAGAAACGAAGCCCATTTTTCCGAGATCAACGCTTCAATCTCTTCCTGCGGCTTGTCATAGTCCTCAGCACGCAATACCAAGATAGTGGCAAGTCGGCAGTGGCTTTTATTCAATTTTGTCGGGCAGCCAGTAAAGTGATGCCGTCGCGCCATCTCAAAGATGTCTTCACGCCTCTTTGTATCGCCGCCAGGGCTGAGAGTGCATAACAGGTTCAAGTCATGTGGTCGGTTGTGAAACTCAAAATATAGATGAGGCGGGCCATTGGCAAGAACTTGTGACGCATCCCACTCGTTGGGCCAGAACACCACCCAGCTTTTTGCGACCGTACCAAGATACAGGTCACTGCATTGCTGTATTAGAGACTTCGCATACTGTTTGATTTTTTCTCGCTGATCTGGCCTGTTCTCTAAAATCAGGTCAAGAGCTTGCCGATGCTTGTAGTAGATTTCCCGGCATAGCTCGGCAACATCTGAATTGCTCACGATATGCCTCCTCAGCATTTGGGCGTAGTGCCGCAGAACGACGGCGACATCGGCGTCTAACGTGTTCTGATGCTCGGCAATGATCTTCTCAATAACTTGGCAGACCTGCGAGTAGCTGACAGCAATGTAGCGGTCATTGCTTGGCGCATCGCCGTCCGGGGTCAGGAAAAGGGCGAGAATTTTGTGGTCGGGAAAGTGACTGCGAACGTCGGCATAGTAGCGCGAAAGCTGGCCGGAATGCTCGGCGGTGTCGATTTTGTTTTCAATAATCACGGCAAGGCGGTGGGTGTCGTCAACGACGAGGATGTCTACATTGTGCCATTCGCGCTCCGCCCAGGCGTCACGCAGTTGTGGGGTGTCTAATTTCGGTGCAACCACGCGGAGCAGTTCGGTGAGAAAGAGTGTGCCGAGGCCGTGGGATTGACGCGGATCGAGAAACGTTGCCAGCAGGTCGGAATGGCGCAGTTCTTGGCGGAGGACGCCGACAGCTTCAAACAGGTTGAAGCGTTGCAGCAGGCGTTCCAGACGGGCGAGGTCGGGGTCCTGCGTCAACGCTTCCAGGGCTGTTTGGGCGTTTGGCATAAAAGGATAGGTCGAGGAATCGAGGGGGTTCACCCCCTCGGCACTTTATCGCGGGAACCGCTGAACTCAAAACTGCCGGAGGAAGCGGAGGTCGTTTTCGGTGAACAGGCGGATGTCGTCGATGCCGTATTTTGCCATCGGCATCCGGTCGATGCCGAGGCCCCAGGCGAAGCCGGTGTACCGCTCGGAATCAACGCCCATCGCTTCTAAGATATTGGGGTGGACCATGCCCGCACCGCCGAGTTCCAGCCAGCCGGTGCCCCAGCGGATCGCCACTTCCACGCCCGGCTCCACAAAGGGGAAGAAGTCAGGGCGGAAGCGGATTTCGACGTCGCCAAAGAGGCGGCGGACCAGTTCGGCGAAGGTGCCTTTGAGGTCCGCCAGCGTCAGGCCTTCGTCCACAGCCAGGATGTCCACCTGATGGAACGTGTGCGAATGCGTGGCGTCCACGGCTTCGTAGCGGTAGCATTTGCCGATGGTCGCGGCCCGGATCGGCGGCTTCTGGCCGCCGCTGCCCATAATGTGCGCCTGAAACGCCGTGGTCTGGGTGCGAAGCAGATGGGTTTTGTCCACATAGAACGACATCTGCTCATCAAAGGCCGGGTGGTCGGGGGGATAGTTCAGGGTCTCAAAGTTGTAGTGGTAGTCTTCGATGTCCGGCCACTCTTCAAACGCATAGCCCATGCCAATCAGGGCGTCTTTGACCGCCTGCATCTGCCGCGTAATGGGGTGCTGCGTCCCGGCGGGGAACGGCGTCCCAGGCAAGGTGACGTCAATCGCGTCGGCGGCAAGACGTGCCGCCCGCTCGCCGGAGGCCAGGTGGTCCCGCCGCTCGGTCAGCACAGTCGTCAGGTCGTCCTTGCGGGCGTTGACGGACGCGCCGAACGCGGGTTTCTCTTCGGGCGGCAGCGTGCCGACGAGACGCAGCAGGCCGGTGAGGCGGCCTTTGCGGCCCAGATACAGCGTTTCCGCCGCGTCCAGTTCGGCCACTGTGGCGGCGGCATTGAGCGCCGTTTGGGCTTCGGCGGCCACTTGAGCAAGCTGTTCTGTCGGGGTCATAAGCGTGTGATAATACAAAAGCCGGGGGCATAAGCCCCCGGCGTAGTGAAGAACAAGGCCAGCGATTAAGCCGCCGCGAAGTTGTGCGTCGGCGCGACCACGGTGATGTTCAGCGAGGCGACCAGCGCATTGAAAGCGTTGATGTCATGGATTGCCATGTCAGACAGCACCTTGCGGTCCAGCTCGACGCCGCTGACGGTCAAAGCCGCCATGAAGCGGCTGTACTGCACGCCCTGAGCGCGGCAGGCGGCATTGATTCGGGCAATCCAGAGCTGCCGGAACTCGCGCTTGCGGTTGCGGCGGTCCCGGTAGGCATACTGCCCGGACTTCATGAGCTGCTCATTGGCGCTTTTGAAGAGACGGGACTTGCCGCCCCAGTAGCCAGAGGCTTCTTTGAGAATTTTATGGTGGCGCTTATGCTTCATTACGCCGCGCTTGACACGAGCCATTGTCTGTTATCCTTTGGGTGTGAGAAATGTCGAGGAGTTGAAAACTCCTCGCTCGGAAAAGGCGTCCTTTGGACGGAGGAAGCCACAAAAAACGGCATTCTCCGTCGTCCGCAGCACGCCTCATCTAGCGAGGGATTTTTAATCCCTCGCTCAAAACATTTGTGGTTACTTGGGCAGGCCGTTCGGCAGCATCCGGCGGACGGACTTTAGCTTGCCGGGGTACAACTGAGCATCCGAGTTCAGAACCCGGAGGTTGGACTTGCCCTTGTGGATATTCAAATGGTTATGGTTGGCATGACCGTGCATCAGCTTGCCGGTTCCGGTCATCTTGAAGCGCTTGGCCGCCGTCTTGCGGGTTTTAATCTTGGGCATGGTTGTCTCCTACACTAGTCTTAAGTCTTATAATTGCTGTGTTATACGTGCACGAACCCGGCGCACGGGTGTGTCCGGGTTCGCTGGCAGGTCCCGAAATACTTTTATTCTGCCGTCGGCGGCTCCGGCGCAGCTTCCGCCGCAGGCGGCTCTGGTGCGGCTTCTGTGACAGAAGGCTCTGGTGCAGCGGGCGTCGGAGTAGGCTTCTTGACAACCGCTGGCTTGGGAGGCTTGGGCGCTCCGCCGGACTTGCTCGGTGTCAGAACGGCATACATCGAGCGGCCTTCCATTGAGGGGGCCTTCTCAATCTGCGCGACGTCCATCACGCGCTGAATGAACGTATCAAGCTGACCGCGCCCGACTTCCGGGTGACGAATCTGACCGCCGATGAACCGGAACGTGACTTTAACTTTGTCGCCGTCTTCCAGAAACTTGCGGGCATGGTTCACTTTGGTCATCAGGTCGTGCTCGGACAGCGTGCCGTAGCGCGGGTCCAGCCGGATGTCCTTCAATTCGCTCTGCTTGTGCTTTTTGGCGGACTCTTTTTCTTTTTTCGCCTGCTCGTATTTGAACTTGCCGTAGTCCATGATCTTACACACGGGCGGCTGTGCCTGCGGGGCCACTTCAATCAGATCGATGCCGCGCTCGCGGGCGATCAAAAGGGCCTCACGCGGCGTCATGATGCCGAGCTGGCCTCCGTCGTCATCAATGACGCGGATTTCACGGGCGCGGATGCGCTCGTTCATGTTGACTCGCGGCTCACGCGGGTCTCTGCGAAAGTCTCTGTTGTTGATTTTTAGGTTCCTTGCCCACGAAAAACTATCGGTGTGCATATGCCGACACCGACCGGTCTATAGTATAGCGTATTGTTGGGGCAGATGTCAACCATAGCTGCCTGACAGATAACAATTTGCGGCAGATTTCAGTTTCTTATTCTTTGGTCTCGTCGCGCAGGCGATTCAGGAAATCTTCCTGAGACAATGCCCCTAAATCCGTGCCGCCGCGCTGACGCACCGACACTGTGCCGTTTGCGGCGTCGCGGTCGCCGACGACCAGCATATAGGGGATTTTCTGCGACTCGGCTTCGGCGATCTTCTTGCCCACTTTTTCGTTGCGCCCATCCACTTCGGCCCGGAAGCCCGCCTTGATTAGCATCTCTTTGACCGCCTCGGCGTATTCTTTGTGCCGGTCAGCGATGGACAAAACAATCGCCTGCACGGGGGCCAGCCACGTCGGGAACGCCCCGGCGTAATGCTCGATGAGGAACGACACCATGCGCTCCATCGTGCTGATATAGCCCCGGTGGATCATCACCGGCTGATGTGTCTGCCCATCTTCGCCGATGTATTCCAGCCCGAACTGCTTGGGCAGATGCCGGTCTACCTGCACGGTGGAGACGGTTTCCTCGCGGCCCAAAACGTTTTTAAGCTGAATGTCGATCTTGGGGCCATAGAATGCCGCTTCGCCGAGAGCTTCATAGTACGGCAGTCCGAGGCCCTCGAACACTTCGCGCAGCTCGCCCTCCGCCTGTTCCCACAGGGCCGGGTTGTCCACATACTTTTCTGTGTTCTTCGGATCGTGCAGGCTCAGGCGATACGAGTACTCGATGATACCCAGCTTGCGGTAAGCTTCTTCAATCAGCAAAATGCACTTTTTGACTTCCTCCACCACCTGCGCCTCGGTGCAGAAGATGTGAGCATCGCTGAGGGTCATGGCCCGGACGCGGGACAGGCCGCTGAGTTCCCCGGACTTTTCGAAGCGATACATTTTGCCGAGTTCCGCCAGGCGGATGGGCAGGTCGCGGTACGAATGAAGTTCGTTCTTGTAAATCTGAATATGATGTGGGCAGTTCATGGGCCGCAGCACAAACTCTTCGTTCTCAATCTTCATCACCGGGAACATGCCGTCTTTGTAATGCTCCCAGTGCCCCGATTGCTTGTACAGCTCCACTTTCGCCAGGTCCGGCGTGTAGACGTGCTGGTAGCCATTGGCAAGCTCCACGTCCTGCACATGGCGCTCCAGAACGCGCCGCACGGTCGCGCCTTTGGGCAGCCACAGCGGCAGGCCCGCGCCGACTACGCTGGAGTTCATAAACAGGCCAAGCTGCTTGCCCAGCACTTTATGGTCGCGCTTTTTGGCTTCTTCCAGACGCACATAGTAGGCATCTAATTCTTCTTTAGTGTCAAAGAGAACGCCGTAGACACGCTGGAGCTGCTCGCGCTTCTCGTCGCCGCGCCAGTACGCCCCGGCGAGGCGGTCGATCTTGAACACGCCAATCTCGCCCGTGGACGCAACGTGTGGCCCCCGGCAGAGGTCCGTGAAATTGCCCTGTGTGTAGAACGAAATCGCTTCGCCTTCAGGCAAGTCGTTGATAAGTTCGGCTTTGTAGTTCTGCCCCTGCTCTTGCTCGTAAGCCAGCGCTTCGGCGCGGGGCTTTTCCGAGCGGACCAGCGGATGGTTCTCGCGCTTCAAGCGCTTCATGCGCGATTCAATCTGCGTCAGGTCCTCGGGCGTGAGGTTCCGGGGCAGGTCAAAGTCGTAATAAAAGCCGTCCTCAATCGGCGGACCAATGGCGAATTTGGCGTCCGGGAACATTTCCCGCACTGCCTGCGCCATGACGTGCGCTGCCGTATGCCGCTTTTTCCAGATGTCGCTGACTTCCGCCGCGTTGTTTTCAGATGTGTTAAGAGTGTTTGCCACAGTGCGTCTCCGTACTAAAGAGTGCAGAGAGTATAGCCGCCGGGTACGAGATTTGTCAAACGCGGAACGTTTTAGCACTAAATTGGGTATACAGAAAGAACGCGGCTTTATCGGTTGTTAGTTAGGAACTTGTTTTTGCTATATTCTTTTCTCTGGGAGGCACTCGCCTTCGCGGTTTATTTCGTGTATGCCAGCTTTTTTGAGTGGGCGTTTCACCGCTACCTGTTTCACTCCCCCAAGTATGTCTACCGGACATTTCGGGAGCACACGCTGGTGCATCATCAGATTTACAAGAGCGACGAGACGTACCATACACACGATGACCACCCGGACAAAGTGCCGATGGACTGGTGGGCTTTGCCGCTGATGGTGCTGGGGCACTTACCCCTGCTGTTCTTTGTGCAGTGGGCGACAGGCATTCCTAGCGTCTGGGGCGGTGTGGCGGCGATTACGGTGTATTTCACGCTGTACGAGAGCTTCCACTGGGCGATGCATGTCCCCCGTGCGTCCAAGTTTCTGAGCCGCTTCCGTACCTGGCGTTACTTAGATGCCCATCACCGGGTTCATCACAAGTATATGCTGAGTAATCTGAACGTGATTATGCCGCTGGCGGATTTGACGTTCGGCACACTGCGGAACGGCAAGGGGGCCAAAGTGAGCTTTGCGGACATGGACCCGCGCCGGGTGGCTCAAAAAAATCAAGCCCGCCGCAAACGGGCTGCAGAGGTGGCAAAGATGCGGGCGGAGCGGCTGTAAATAGTTCGAAGAAATGTTAGGACGAGGGGTTAAAACCCCTCGCTGGCAGGCGCTTCGCGCCGGGCGGGCAATCGGATACCGAATGCAAACCCTGCGCCTCTAAATTCTTTGGCTTCCCGGCGTCTTCGCCTCCACTTTGGAGGCGGGGGCTTTTTCAGCACATCCGAGTCCGCAGACTCAGCCCATAGGGTGTATAATGGACTCCGATGAGTGCTGCTTTATATGCCGATGTCGTTGTTCAGATTGAAGTCGCCGGGCTGCCGCAGTCGCTGACGTATTCCATTCCCCCCACCCTCACGGTCGCTGTTGGCGAAGCCGTTGTAGTCCCCTTTGGCTCGCAGCAGGCGGTCGGCTACGTGATTGGCCTCTCAAATACCTGCCCCCCGGACATGGCCGCGAAAATCAAGCCGATTGCCGCGAAAATCGAAAATGCCCCCCGCTTTGACGGCGAGCTTCGGGCGCTGGCGCAGTGGGTCACCGAGCAAACGCTGTGCGACTGGCGCGACGCCCTGCGGCTGATTGTGCCGGATGTGCTGTCGTCGTCGATTAAGACTACCCTGCGGCTGTCAGACGACTGGGAAGAAAAGCTGGCCGGGTCGCGGGCGGCCTCACAGAAAGATTTAGCCGCCGCGCTGGCCGCCCTCGGCGGCGCTGCCGAGCCGGGGAAGCTCGCCAAATCGCTGGGGCAGGCGAAGCCCGGTCCGGCACTAGCGGAGCTTCGCAAAAAGGGCATCGTCACCGAGGAGCGAGCAATCAAGCTGCCCCCGGCGCGGCGCAAGCTGGTTCGCCTGCTGTCTCTCGCGGTAGACGCGGATGTGGCAGGTGAGGAAGCATTGCGGCTGGAACGATCCGGCGCGGCGCGGCAGGCACGGCTCCTGCGGGCATTGATTGCGGCGCAAAGCGAAGCGCAGAACGCCAAGCTGCCATCGGCAGGGCTGGCTGTTGGGGCAAGCGCGGGCGCGGCGGGCAGAGCACTGGCGGAAAAGGGGCTGGCGCGGTACACCGAAGTGCCGAGCCGCCGGGACCCGTTCCAGTTTTTCGGCTTTGTGGCCGGCGATGCCCCGCCGCTGACCGACGCGCAGGCCGAGGCGGCGGCGGCTATCGGGAAGTCTCTGAATGCCCGCAACGGGCAGACCTTGCTGCTCTTCGGTGTCACCGGGTCCGGCAAAACCGAAGTGTATTTAGATGCCGTGGCGCGGACACTGCATCAGAACCGGAGTGCGCTGATTCTGCTGCCCGAAATCGGGCTGACCGCGCAAGTCCTGGACTTGTTCAAAGCCCGCTTCGGCGAAGATGAAGTGGCCGTCCTGCATTCGGCGCTGTCGCTCGGGGAGCGGCACGACGAGTGGCGGCGCATCGGCGAGGGACAGGCACGGGTGGTGGTCGGGGCACGGTCGGCGGTCTTTGCCCCTGTGCCCTGCCTCGGCCTGATTATTTTAGACGAAGAACACGACGGCTCGTACAAACAGGATTCGACGCCCCGCTACCACGCCCGCGACGCCGCGCAGTACCGCGCCTCTCTGACCGGCGCGACGGTGGTGCTGGGCAGTGCGACTCCCTCTCTCGAAAGTTTCTACAAAGCACAGACCGGCGAATACGGCTTGATTGAGCTGCCGGAGCGCATCAGCCGCCGCCCCCTGCCGCCGGTATCAGTGGTGGACCTGCGCGACGAAATGAAGCCGAAGCCTGTCCTGAGAGTCCCCGGCGAGCCGAAGCCGGAGCCGCCGCCCCGGTCGGTCTTCGGGGCCGATTTGTCACTGGCACTGGAACAGACGTTGGAGCGGCGCGAGCAGGCGATTTTGTTCCTGAACCGGCGCGGCTTTGCGTCGTTCCTGCTGTGCCGGGACTGCGGGTTTACGTTTACGTGTCCGAACTGCGACGTCTCGCTGACCTACCACCACGCCGGGCGATACTTGCAGTGTCACCACTGCGACTTTCAGCGGCGCGTCCCCGATGTCTGCCCCAAATGTCAGGGCCTGCGCCTGCGCCCGTTCGGGCTGGGCACAGAAAAAGTGGAGGACGCCGTCCGGCAGCAATTCCCGGCGGCTCGAACGCTTCGCATGGACCGGGATACGATGTCCCGCAAAGGCGCACACGCCGAGACTTTGCGGGCGTTCAAGCGCGGCGAGGCGGATTTTCTGATTGGCACACAGATGGTCGCCAAAGGCTTAGACTTCCCCAATGTGACGCTGGTGGGCGTCGTCAGCGCGGACACCGCTTTGAACGTGCCGGACTTTCGGGCAGGCGAGCGGGCCTTTCAGCTTCTCACGCAGGTGGCGGGACGGGCCGGACGCGGGGCAGTCAGCGGGAGCGTCATTGTGCAGACATTCTCCCCGGAGCATGACAGCGTGCAGTTTGCCTCCACGCATGACTACTTAGGCTTCTACGCCCATGCTATCGAGCAGCGGCAGGAGGTCGGCTACCCGCCGTTCGCGCACATGGCGAACTGCGTCTTCACCGACGAGTCCGAGGACGAGGCCCGGAAGCGGTCGTACCGGCTGGCAAACGTCCTGCGGGCGGCTCTCGGCGACGACCCCGCCGTGCAGGTGCTTGGCCCGGTTGCCTGCCCGCTGTCGCGCCTGCGGGGCCGCTACCGCTGGCATCTGGCCCTGCGTGCCCCGAACAAGCCCTATCTTCTGGCTTTGCTGAGGCGGGCCGTGGCCGCGCTGACCGACACCGACCGGGCGGGCCTGATTCTGGATATTGACCCGCTGACGATGCTGTGATTAGGCTTTAAGTTTGTCAGTCAAGTTGTGCTATAATACAAAGCAATGAGTGATAGGAGTAGAGATGAGATGGCGCGAACTATGGGCAAGCTGACCGATCTGATTCGCAAAGACGACCCGATTGTCAGATACGACGACACGCAGGGCGCGGATTTGCTGCGGCAGCGCTCCAAGCCGGTGCTGACGGTCAATGAAGATGTCGTGGCGCTGGTCGCGCACATGGAGCAGATCATGCGGGCCGCGAACGGCGTGGGCCTTGCCGCGCCGCAGCTTGGCATCTTGCAGCGCATTTTTGTTTATGATGCCGGGGACGGCTTTCAGGCGATCATCAACCCGAAGATTTTAGGCCGCAAAGGCGAGCAGGTTGGCATCGAAGGCTGCCTGTCGATCCCCGGCTTGCAGGGCGATGTCGTGCGGGCCAACGAAGTCGTCGTCAAGGGCATGGACCAATTTGGAAAGCCGGTTCGCATTCGCGGCGAGGGCCTGACCGCCCGTGTGATCCAGCACGAGAACGACCACTTAGACGGCATTTTGTTTATCGACCGCAACCCGACGGACCTGCACTGGGTCACGACCGAGGAAGAAGAAGACGAAGAAGAAAGCGGCCTCGGCCCGCAGACGCGGGAGTAGACTCAGATTATGCGATTGATTTTTATTGGAACCTCCCCGTTCGCCGTGCCTAGCCTGAACCAACTGGCGGCGTCGCCGGAACATGACATTTTGGCTGTGGTCACCCAGCCGGACCGCCCGCAGGGGCGCGGCGGAAAACTTAGCACATCGCCGGTCAAAGACGCGGCGCTCACGCTCGGCCTGCCGCTGCATCAGCCGGAAAAGGTGCGGGCGAAAGAGTTCGTCGCCGTCGTCCGCGAGATGGCCCCGGACATTATTGTCGTCGCCGCGTTCGGGCAGATTATTCCGCAGCGGATTTTAGATATTCCCCCGCACGGCTGCCTCAATGTCCACGGCTCGCTCCTGCCCCGATGGCGCGGCGCGGCCCCGATGCAGTATGCGCTCATGGCGGGCGATGCCGAAACCGGCGTTACCACGATGCTGATGGATGCCGGGCTGGACACGGGCGATATTTTGCAGCAGGCCATCCTGCCGCTGGATACTATCGAAAATCTGGGCGAGCTGGAAACGACGCTGGCACTGCTGGGCGCGGACCTGCTGATGCAGACCTTAGAGGCGCTGGGGCGCGGCGACTGCCCGCGCCTCCCGCAGGACGCCGCTGAGGTCACGCTGTCGCCTTCGCTGCCCCCCGACACCGGAGAACTGGACTGGACCCGGCCCGCCCGCGACCTGCACAACCTCGTGCGCGGGGTGACGCCGAAGCCCGGCGCATACACGTTCTGGGCGGGCAAGCGCCTCAAAGTCTGGAAAACGGAAGTCGTGGAAGACAGTGCTGCCGAGGTGGGTGTGATTGAAACCGTCGGCGCAAGTGGTATAACAGTAGGAACAAGCAAGGGTGCTTTACGCCTGCTCGAAGTGCAGCCGGAAAGCAAGGGCCGAATGGACGCTGGCTCCTGGGCACGCGGCGCACGGCTGGCTTCCGGTCAGAAGTTTGAGTAAGATTTTACGCAGAAACGGGACAAGCAATGGGAATGCAGGAGGACCGGCTGGAGCGCGGTATCGCTTACAAAATCGAAGGCCGCTACGGCGAGGCGGCGGTCGAGCTGGAGGCGCTGCTGGCAGAAAATGCCGACTACGGCGAAGCGCAGCATCAGCTAGGTCTGGTGCTAGGATTTGTGGGGCAGTTCGATGATTCGCTGGCCGCATTGGAGCGGGCGGTGGCATTGGACGGCAGCAACACACTGGCTCGCAACGATTTAGCCCTGACTTATACCATGCTGGGAATGTACGACGAGGCCAAAGCCGAGTTCGCCCGCGTTCTCGCGCAGGATGTCGGCAACGACGTTGCCCGCCGCAACCTGACCTATCTGCAGTAAGATGATGCTGGTGCCGATGACCTATTTGCCACAATTTCAGCCTCTCCGAAAACTTCAGCCGGGCGACAAAATGGCGATCCTCTCCCCCTCATTTGCCGCTCCCGCCCGATGGCCGCACGTTCATGCGCTCGGGCTGGCCCGCCTGCGCGATAACTTTGGCCTTACCCCCGTAGAGTTTCCGGCGACCGCGAAGCTTGGAGCCTCCGGGCAGGAACGGGCGGCGGATTTGATCGCCGCATTTGCTGACCCAGGTATCAAAGCCGTTATCAGCACGCTCGGTGGGGACGACCAAGTCACCTACGTCAAAAATCTGCCCAATGATCCGTTTCGCAGCCACCCCAAGCCCTATTTCGGCTACAGTGACAACACGCATTTTATGAACCATTTGTGGCTCAACGGTGTGCCGTCGTTTTATGGCGGGGCGCTATTTACACAATTTGCCCAGACCCCCGAAATGGACCCGTTCACGGAGAATTACCTGTGGCGAGCGTTGTTTGAAGGCGGAGACGTCGAGATTGAAGCTAGCCAAGCTCTGAACGATATGGGTGTAAGCTGGGACGATCCCGACAATTTCACGAAAGCGAAATTTTTCGAGCCGAACCCCGGCTGGCAGTGGGATGGAACAGCAGATGCTTCCGGCGTGACCTGGGGCGGCTGTCTGGAGTCGCTGGACGAAATACTGCGGCACGGCGTCCGAATGCCAAGCCTTAAGCAATTTGAGGACATCGTTTTGATCACTGAAACCTCGGAAGAAATCCCGGAGCATGATTATGTCCGCCGGGTCTATCGGGCATTCGGCGAGCGCGGCATTCTGGAGCGAGTGCGGGCCGTGCTGGTAGGCCGCCCCAAAGCCTGGGAGTTTGGCAAGGAACGGTCGCTGACGGAAAAGCAAGAGTATCGGATACTTCAGGCTGAGACCACGCTTGCCACTATCCGTTCCTATAACACCAATATTCCCGTGGTTCAAAACCTAGATTTTGGTCATACGCACCCGCAAATCTGCCTGCCTTACGGCTCTGCAGTTCGTCTTCGCAGCGACAGACAAAGCATTCGGCTAACTTTTTAGCAAGAGAGGAAAGCGGCTTGAAAACTGCTCCGGGCTGGCAGCGTTTCCTGCCACTGGGTGTGCTTTTGCTTCTGCCCTGCCTACTGCTCTGGCCGGTGGTCTTTGGCGGGGCGGTGTTTCTGCCCGCTGACCTGCTGCACGACATTGCCCCGTGGCGCACCGCCGACCCGAAGACGCTGGTTCCGTGGAACCCGCTGCACTGGGATGGCATCGCGGAGTTCTACCCGTGGCGGCTGTTCGCCGCGCAGACCCTCCGCGCTGGTTTTCTTCCCCTCTGGAACCCGCATCAGTTTTGCGGAACGCCCTTTGTGGCGAACTCGCAGTCCGCTGTTTTTTATCCCCCCAACCTGCTCTTTTGTGTGATGCCCGTCGCCCGTGCCTTTGGCGTCAGCGTTTTGCTGCACCTTTGGCTGACAGGCTTGTTTCAGTACCGCTTTCTGCGCTCGCCGAAGATAGGGCTAGGCCGCGCCGCCGCGCTGCTGGGGGCGGTCGCGTGGCAGATGTGTCACTGGCAGGTAGCGTGGCTGGAGCTGCCGACGTTTCTGTGCGTCTCGGCGTGGCTGCCGCTGGCACTGCTTCTGGTGGACCGGGCAGCGGACCGCCCCACCCCGGCAAGGGCCGTGCCGCTGGGGCTAGTGCTGGGGCTGATGCTGCTGGCCGGGCATCTGCAAATCGCGCTGTACTGCTTCGGGCTGATTGGCGCGTATGCGCTATTCCGGCTCCGGTCGCTGTGGCGGGCACACTGGCCTGCGCTGGCCGGATGCACAGGTCTGGCGCTGGCACTGGCCTTTGGGCTGGCCGCGCCGCAGCTTCTGCCCGCCGTCGAGCTGTCCCGGTTCTCGCACCGGGCGAGCGGGGCGGTGACGGGGGCGGCCTACGCGGGCTATGTGCGGCTGGCCCTGCCGCCTGCGGACTTGGTGACGCTGTTCCTGCCCGGCTTTTACGGCAATCCAACGCGGGGGACATTCTGGGGCATTGGCACAAACGGTGGGCCGGGGGCATATATTGAAAACGCCTGCTACGCGGGCATCCTGCCGCTTCTGCTGGCGCTCTTGGCTGTGGTGGGGACGTGGCGAACGCGGGCCGAGACACGCTTTTTCGCGGGAGCGGCACTGGCTGTCCTGCTGCTGGCGCTGGGAACGCCGCTGAACGTCCTGCCCTTTTTTGGTCTGCCGGGCTTCGCGCAGACTGGTTCGCCGGGACGCATTTTAGTCTTGTGGTCGTTCTGCGTCTCGGTGCTGGCAGCGGTGGGGGCACAGCGGGTGCTGGCGGCTGATCCGGGGCGGGTGCTGGCACGGGCGGCAGGGGCCTATGTGGGGCTGGCGCTGGCGACGGCTGGTTTTGCAGTGTGGTGGATTGGGGCGAACGCCCCGGCAGGGACGCTGGCGGCGCACGGCGGGGACCTCGGCGATGGCCTGCGCGTGCTTGTCGGCATTCTGCTGGCCTTCGGCGCGGCTCTCTGGTTCCGGCAGCGGGGCAGTCTGAAAACCCCTGCGCTGGGCGGCCTGCTGGGCGCTCTGACCGCCCTGGACTTGCTGGGCGCGGGCCTGGGCTTTAACCGCACGGCCCGGCCTGATGAAGTGTACCCGGTAACGCCGGTCATCGCCTGGCTGCAGAGCCACAAAGACCAAGGGCGTATCATGCCGCTCAACAAACTCTGGCCTCTTAATGAGCCGCCCCCCGCCGTGCTGCCCCCAAACGCCGCGATGGTGTACGGTTTGTACGACACGCAGGGATACGATTCGCTCTTGACGAAGCAGTATTTCGAGTTCGCCGGGCAAATGGACGGCGGCTCCCCCGCACCGCCACAGAACGGCAATATGGTGTTCACCAATGGCTACGGCACACGGCAGGCGCGCGAAGCGTCAGCACGGTTTATCGTCTCGCAGGAGTCACTGACGGATACACGGCTGGCTTCACGGTTTCAGGACAGCGGGGTGTTTGTGTACGAAGATACGGAGGCTGCCCCCCGAGTGCAAGCCCTGGGATCGACACTGACACCGGACGGGCCAAACCGCCTGCGACTGAAGGGGCCGGCGGTGCTGATTGTGTCCGACCAGTGGTATCCGGGCTGGCACGCTTTCGCCGAAGGGCAGGAAGCGCCTATTGTCAAAGAGCCGGATATATTCCGCAGTGTTGCTACGCCGAATGGCACCGCTGAAATGCGCTATGAGCCAATGGCGTTTCGGATTGGGCTGTATCTGCTGTGTCTGGCACTGGGAACGGCGACGGCATTCGGAGCCGCCGCCGGGACAGGGAGGCTACGCCGCCGGGGCTGACGCGCCGGACTTGGCAGCGGTCAAAGCATCGTCTTCCGACGGATAGACGCCAAAGATGGTATTGAGCCGTGTGATTTGCAGCATCCGCTGAATAGAGTCGTTGCAGTTTGCCAGATACAGCGCCCCATCGACAGGACGCAGGCGCTTGGTGGCCGACAGAAGCGTGCCAAAACCGCTGCTGTCCATGTAGGTGACGTTTGCCATGTTGATGACAATCGCGGGATTGTTCTCATCAATCGCCGCGCTGACGGCCTCTTTGAATTGCGGGGTCGTGTAAATGTCAATTTCGCCGGTCACGTCCAGAATGGGGACGCCGTCGCGGTTTCGCAGGCTGGTTTCAATCCGCATGGTCTCCATAAGCACAAGTTCTCCTGAAAGGGGTGAGGCGTAAAAATAGTCTGTTGTTATTTACCCAGGATGGCGAAAAATAAACGGGGCCAGCAGAATAATATCCAAAGTCACCGAAATTGCCCAGTGTGCCAGAAACCCGTAGACAAAGGAGCGTGTCCGCAGGGCCAGAATGCCCAGCACAATGCCGCCGGGCAGGGCGCTCAACACCTCTGCCATCGGCTTGGACGCGCTCGGGTCCAGCGACCAGTGCAGAAGCATAAACACGAGCGCCTGCACGATGACCGCGCCCCACGTTTTCAGAATGCTCTTTTGCAGCCCGAACAGCAGGAAGCCTCGAAAAAAGAACTCCCAGCAGAACATATAATAGCCGGTATACAGCTCGAAATACAGCAGCGCTTTCGGGTTGACGTGCCCATTCGAAAACACCAAGCCGACCCCGTCCAGGTACCAGTGCGACAGCCGCCCGTCCAAATACTGTCCCTGAAACTGCTGATGCAGCGACGGAATACTCAGCACCACCGCCAGCACCAGCACCATGACGACCCATGAAATCAGCGTCCATTTCAGCCCCAGCCGCCGGTCCCCCCGTGTCATCCCAAACTGACTCGGCTCGCCTTTCAGCACCAGCAGAATAGTGACTAAGGGCACCCACAGGCACAGCGCCGTGTTGATCATCCAGTACGCTTCGGGGGACTTGGCGTTCGGGTTTGTCAGAAACAGGTAGGCAGCCACGCACGCGCCGACAAGGAAGGTCACCCCTCCCGTCACGCGGTCGCCGCCCCCTTCGCCTTTGCTGCCTTTGCCTTGCCCCGAGGCCGCCGCCGGATTTGCTTTTGTGGTCATACAGGCGTACTATTCACCACCCGCCCCCGACTCCCCTGCCCTGTTTTCGCGGACACGCTCAAACCACCGAGCGCACCACGCCGCCGTCCACGCGCAGGGCCGCGCCATTAATGCCAGACGAGACGGTGCCGCAGACGAAAGTAATCAGCGCGGCGATTTCGTCCACGTCCTCAAACCGCTTCAACAGGGACGACGGGCGGACGTGCTGAAAAAAATCTTCGGTGACTGCCGCGACGTCTTTGCCGCTCGCCTCCGCCATCTGCTTGATAAACGTGCCGACCCCCTCAGAGTTAGTCGGGCCGGGCAGGACCGAGTTGATCGTCACCGCTGTCCCCGCCGTCGTCTCCGCCAGTCCCCGCGCCACGGCAAGCTGCGCGGTCTTGCTCATGCCATAATGGATCATCTCAGCGGGGATATTGATGGCCGACTCGCTGGACACAAATACAATCCGGCCCCAGTTTTTGTCCTTCATCAGTGGCAGATACTGCCGCGACAGGCGAACGCCGCTCAGCACATTGGTTTCAAAAAAGCGCAGCCAGTCGTCATCGGTGATGTCGCCAAAGTCCTTCGGCTCAAAGATGGCGACGTTGTTGACCAGCACGTCCAGCGATGGCACTTGCTTGATTAGCTCGGCCACCCCTGCCGCCGTGCCCAAATCCGCCGCCACGCCTGTGACCGCTGCGCTGCCGCTTTCGGCCTTTATCTTCTTTACGGCTTCATCCACCCGCGCCTGCGTCCGGCCATTGACCACCACCGCCGCCCCTTCGCGGGCCAGCGCCCGCGCCGTCGCATAGCCAATGCCCGCCGTCGAGCCAGTCACCAGCGCCGTTTTGCCCCTTAGTCTTAAATCCATGTGTGTTCTCCTGTGTCTGTATTAGGGACTATACCCGCTTGACGCAAAAAAGCCGGGGGCCGCAAGGCCCCCGACTTTCCTAATCCTGTCCTGTGTCTCAAACCGCGAAAGTAGGCTCGTAATGCAATACCAGCAACTGCTCGGCACTCAGCGTCTCAAGCGCATAGGTGCGCCCTTCTTGGTCTGCAAACTCTACTTCAAAAGCATTCGGCGCGTACTGCTCCACGATTGTGCCAACCTGCCCCCGGACAAGCCGATGCTCCGGCAGATCGTGAACGAGTGTCACCACGTTATAAAGCTCTGGTATTATGCCGGTAACCTTTCTCGCTGTCTTTTGTCTCATAGGCAAAGTGGCTAGAACTTCAGCCCTTTGCTAGTCGACACCTTAAACATTTCAGAAGCAAAAACATCTACAATTTCGTCTATTGTCTGCTCCGGCAACCGATATACTTCTGAACCAGTAAATCGAAATACAGTGAACCCACTCGCTGTCATAAAACGATCACGCGACTTATCATGTGTAGCCTGCTGTTTCGTCCGCTCGTGAAAATCATGTCCGTCGATTTCGACGACAAGTTGCATCAACTCCTCTGTTTTGCCTGCACTGTCATTCCATCGTGTAAGCATAAAAAGGAAGTCAGCCCGGTATTTTACAACTTTATTGTTCTGAGGTTGGCTGACAACTTTTGGAATGATATACTGAGGATATACCCTCATGTCGAACCCAAGAAAATGAGGCTCACCCCAGTTGCTAATGAGAATATGCTTACCGTTCCAATCGCAAGGATAGCCGTCGAGCAGAGTACCACGAGCCTCAAGGAACTTCAGAAGAAATTTTTGCTCAAGTGGGGAACCACACAACTCGAAAAGTTGGCGAGTTCTTGCATATCGTTCCTCAAGTTCAGCCTGCTCTACAACAAGCTTTTCTTCAAGTTCTGCGAGGACACCTGGTTCAATCATGATTTCACACCAAGAAGCAACAAACTAAGATGATTTCTTCCATTAAGATTTGGGGAGTTATACCCGCTGGCCTCGCGCAAGTCTACTCTACATTAAGCCCTGAACTATGGCAACAATATTTTATCATGTGAAACTACACAAACAAAAAAACCGGGGGCCATTTGGCCCCCGGCTCTGTCTTTGTCTGACTTGGTATGAACGGCTTAGAAGCCGCCCATGCCGCCCATGCCGGGCATTCCGCCGCCCATGCCACCACCGCCGCCTGCCGGGGCAGCCGAGGCTTTTTCGGGGCGCTCGGCGACCAGCGCTTCGGTGGACAGGATCAGGCCCGCGATGGAAGCCGCGTTCTGCAAGGCGGAACGGGTGACTTTCGCCGGGTCCACGATGCCCTGCGCGACGAGGTCGCCGAACTCGCCGGTGGCGGCGTTGTAGCCGAGGCCGGTCTGCTTGATCTTCTCGACGATGACCGAGCCTTCGACGCCCGCGTTGTTGGCGATCTGCCGGGCCGGCTCTTCCAGAGCACGGCGGATGATGTTGACACCCACCTGCTCATCGCCTTCGAGCTTCAGCGCGTCCAGCGCCGTGATGATCTTGATGAGGGTCGTGCCGCCGCCGGGGACAATGCCCTCTTCGACCGCCGCACGGGTGGCCGACAGAGCATCTTCGATGCGGTGCTTCTTCTCTTTCAGCTCGGTCTCGGTAGCCGCGCCGACCTGAATGACGGCGACGCCGCCGGACAGCTTGGCGAGCCGTTCCTGAAGCTTCTCTTTGTCGTAATCGGAGTCGGACTTGTCGATCTGGGCTTTGATCTGGGCGATCCGGCCCTGAATGGAGGCCGCGCTGCCCTTGCCCTCAACAATAGTGGTATCGTCTTTGGTGATGGTGACACGCTTGGCGGAGCCGAGGAACGTCTCATCCACGTTCTTGAGCTGAATGCCCAGGTCCTCGGTGACGAACTTGCCGTCGGTCAGGACCGCGATGTCTTCCATCATGGCCTTGCGGCGGTCGCCAAAGCCGGGAGCCTTGACGGCGACGACGTTGAACGTGCCGCGCAGCTTGTTGACGACCAGGGTTGCCAGGGCTTCCCCGTCCACGTCCTCCGCAATAATCAGCAGGGGGCGGGCGGAGCGCACGACGGCTTCCAGCACGGGCAGGAAGTCCTGCACGCTGGAAATCTTCTTCTCAAAAAGAAGAATGTAGGGGTCTTCCAGCACGGCTTCCAGACGCTCGGCGTCGGTGACGAAGTACGGCGAGATGTAGCCCTTGTCGAACTGCATTCCTTCGACAAGCTCCAGCGTGGTCTGCGTGCCCTTGCTCTCTTCCACGGTGATGACGCCGTCTTTGCCGACTTTGTCCATCGCGTCAGCGATCAGCTCGCCAATCTGCGAAATCTTCGCGGAGTTTGTGGCAACCTGCGTGATCGACTCTTTGCCCTGCACCTGCACAGCCAGATTTTTGATCTCGGCGACGGCAGCTTCCACGGCCTTGTCGATGCCGCGCTTGACGGCCAGGGGGTTCGAGCCAGCGGCGACGTTCTTCAGGCCCTCGCGGACAATCGCCTGTGCCAGCACAGTGGCGGTAGTGGTTCCGTCTCCGGCCACGTCGTTGGTCTTGGAGGCGACTTCGCGCACGAGCTGGGCGCCCATGTTCTCAAACTTGTCTTCGACTTCAATCTCTTTGGCAATCGTGACGCCGTCGTCGACCAGCGAGGGAGAGCCGAACTTCTTCTCTAAAACAACGTAGCGCCCGCGTGGTCCCAGGGTCACTTTGACCGCATCGGCCAGCGTGTTGACGCCGCGCTCCAGCGCACGGCGAGCGGCTTCGTCAAACAGCAATTCTTTGGCTGCCATAATCTGTGTTTCTCCTGTGAAATCTCTTAACTATGTTCTAGTTGTTTAAAACGCCGAGAATGTCGTCGGCCCGCAGGATAATCAAATCCTCGCCGTCGACCTTCACTTCGGTTCCGCCGTACTTAGAATACACGACTTTGTCGCCGACCTGTACATCGACGGCGCTCAGCTTGCCGTTATCGAGCAGCTTGCCCGGTCCGACCGCCAGCACTTCGGCCTTTTGCGGCTTCTCTTTGGCGTTCTCCGGCA
This sequence comes from Capsulimonadaceae bacterium, assembly GCA_965277455.1. GTDB lineage: Bacteria > Armatimonadota > Armatimonadia > Armatimonadales > Capsulimonadaceae > JANXMY01. Next base: position 1,291,841 of record OZ255823.1, read on the forward strand.
GGATGATGCCGCCAGCGGACTGCGATTCGGCTTCCAGGGCCTTGACGACAATGCGGTCGCCCAATGGTTTCAACATGACATGACCTCCTTCAGTGGGTGTCTTTAATTTAGTGTGACGGCAGGGAGTATACTCCAAAATTGGCACTCGTGTCAAGCGAGTGCTAACAGAAAAAACGCAAAAAAGCCCTGTCCGGTCCCGCCGGGCAAAACGGCAACGATGCCTAACGTCGAAGGGGCAGGACCCCACGCAATTAAGCGCCTGAGCGGACAAACAAAAGTACAAACAAGAGTAAAAGAACTCAAAATACCACACCGCAAAGATATTTTGATATGATTTTAAACTGCAACTCAAAACACTAGCATTTTTTGCAGAAGTGTGTTAAGATACCTCACCTCGCAATGCCGCGATGCGCTTTCAGCCCTGCCCTTCAGCCGCCGCTTTTCCGGCGGCTGGTTAGGGGGGCAGGAAAGGCGTGGTGCGGCTTGTTCCCTCGCCCCGCCTTCTGACAGCGCTTTCGGATTTCTCTGCTTGATGCAGGCATTATGCCTGCACCGTTTCCAGAAAGGCTCCTCTGCATTATGTCTCCCGCTTTTCGCGGCGCTATTGCGCTTGCGCTTCTCGCTCTTGCTGCTGGTACGCAGCCCGGTTTCGCACAGTCTAAAGACTACAGCACTCCTATCGTGCGTCCTTTCTACACCAATGTCGCCAACTTCAGCACGACGACAACTACCGCCTCGCCGACGTTCACGCGGCCTGCAATCAATCTCGGAGGTGTTACAAATGCTCCTCTCGGCCCATCCGGGATCGGCACAAGCGTCGGCTATGCGGTGCAAAGTTATACAGCCGCCGATAGTAACCAGTATCGCGTCACAAATACCATCAGCAGCGGCTATGCTGTTACCGCCAGCTCCAGCAACCTAGTTCAGGTGCTTTACACGGGTGCTTTTGACCCAACCGACAAAACGTTTGCGAATGCTCAGCTCGCCTACAATCCCGGCGGAGCCACAGGCAGCTATACCACGAACCTGGATGCCGGACAGGCGTACACGTTTGTCAATGGAGGACGCTATAACAGCACGCAGACCGGCGCTCAGAACAGCCTGGGGAGCGTGACAACCAACATCGACGAATACAATGCTGGCTCTACGCAGGCGATTCCCCAGGCGGACACGCTGCAAAATCCTGGTGTCGTCTCCCAGACGCTGACGCTTTCCGGCGGCGGCCCTGTTACCTCGTTCAACAGCATTTTTATTGCCGGGCTAAACCAGACCTATCTGGGCGGCCTGACGGCGACACTCACCCACAATGGCGTCTCGGTCAATCTGTTTAACCAAACTGGTGCGAACCCAAGCAACTACAACCAGGGATCGTCGGCAAACTTCAGCGGTGACTACTACTTCTCCGACTCCGGGCTGGACCTTGCAGCGGCAGCGGCAGCACAGGAGCCTCCAATTGGCTCCTTTGCCGACCCCGGCACAGTGGCAGGCGGCCAAACCAACACCTACAAATCTTTGGGCAGTTTAAGTGCCTTCCAGGGCCTCAGCCTGAGCGGAGACTGGACCCTTTCGTTGAAAGACAGCGATCAGGGTGATGACGGCTCGTTCCTCGGCTTCTCGTTCAACGCCGGTTCGCCCAATCCGGCTGCTGTGCCCGAAGCCTCTACCTGGGTCAGCACTGGCCTCGGCTGTTTTGTTTTGGGCCTGATGGCCGTGAAACGCCGCCGCGCCGCCGCCCGTTCATAAGCTCTGCTTCATAGGCTTTGCTTACAGGCTCATAGTACGAAAGGACTTTTTTGATGTCGCTTAAAATCTCTGTGCTGACCGCCACTGTTTTGGCCGCACTTTCTTCCACCCTGATGGCTGCCCCGGCACAGCCGCGTGTGGCTCTGCCCGGCGGATTCTCGCCGCTGGCCGCCGTTTCCGAGCCGCTGGGAACCGTCAGCCCCACAGCCAAAGTCTCGCTGGCAATTTCACTGCCGCTGCGAAATCAGAATCTGATGCAGCAAATGCTGCATGATCTGTATGATCCCACATCGAGTAGCTTCGGCCAGTACCTGACGCCCGCTCAGTATGCCGCACAATTCGGCCCAACCACGGCAGATTATGCTGCCGTAGCTGCTTTTGCCAAAGCAAATGGCCTGACAGTCACCCGCACCTACCCCGAGCGTACTTTGCTGGATGTCACCGGTCCAGCGGCGGCGGTTCAGGCCGCCTTCGGCGTCAGCCTGCGCCAATTTGAAAGCCCGAATGGCGCTATCTTCCAGGCAGCAGTGACCCCGCCCACGATTCCTGCCGCCATGCAGGGACGCATCAGTGCCGTAACTGGCTTTGACAGCGCAACGATCCGTTACCCTCAGCTTCAGCGGCGCGACGCGGGCAGTATGCTGGATGCACCCAATGCCGGTGGAACCGGCCCAAACGGCAGTTTTGTTCCCACCGACATTCGCACCGCCTACAACCTGACTTCAACAGGTTTGGATGGCACCGGGCAGACTCTGGCTGTTTTCGAGCTGGACACTTATACCTCCAAAGATGTACTGCGGTACGAGCGCAACTTTAATCTGCCGGTTGTGCCTCTGGAAAATGTTCTCGTAGACCCCACGGACCCGGATTTCCCTCTCTACCCAGGGGGCGGCACCGGAGAAGTGATCCTGGATATTGATCTGCAAATCGCGCTGGCTCCGAAAGCGGCCAAAGTTCTTGTTTACATCGCGCCGAACACCGATCAAGGTGTGGTAGACTGCTACCAGCAGATTGCTACCGACAACAGGGCGAAGTCCATTAGCACCTCCTGGGCGACGTTTGAAGACCAGGTCAGCGGCACAGCCCTGTTTGGCGAAAGCGTGGCGTTCCAGCAGATGGCCTTGCAGGGTCAGTCGATCTTCACATCGGCAGGCGACACTGGCGGCGTCAATCGCAGCACCGGTAACGTTGTTGCGGGAGACCCTTCCGGTCAGCCGTTTGTGTGCAGCGTCGGCGGCACAACTCTGCGGGTGAAAAGTTCGGGTGTAAACGAAAGTTATCTTTCGGAAACCACCTGGAATGACGGTCCAAGCAGCGCGGGCGGTGGCGGCGTCAGCGTTTACTGGCCGATACCCTTCTACCAGAAGGCAGCGGCAACACTGACCGCCAAGGCTTACCCCAAATCTGGTGTCTCGGCGACCATGCGAAACGTCCCGGATGTTTCGCTGAATGCAGACCCGAACACAGGCTACCTGATTTATGTGACCGACCCCTCAGCGGGTACCGGTTACTATACTTATGGTGGAACCAGCGCCTCTGCGCCGCTTTGGGCAGGCTTCACGGCACTGGTGAATCAGAGCCGCGCCAAAGTCGGCAAAGGGACGATTGGCTTTCCCAACCCGGCTTTGTATAGCTTCGGCCCCGGCGGGGCCAGCGCCGCACGGTATACATCTGACTTCCACGACATTGCCGACGGCAGCAACAACATCCCGTTTATCGCCGAACCCGGATTTGACAATGCCACGGGCCTGGGAACGTTTAACGGCGCGAACCTGATTGCCGATTTGACTGCCTTCTGAGGTCCTTCTCTCAGGAGTGTTTTCACAGACCTGCCTCCCGCCATTCTGGCGGGAGGCTTTTTCTTTGCCAAATACCTGCCGCCACTCGATAAAACGCTATGAAGATCAACGTTTTACTACGCCCGTGGAAAGGCGACCCGCGCTGGACCGAGATGTCGGGCCGGGCGGCGGCCTGGAAAAAGGCCGGACGCACCCCAGCCGAGATTTCAGCCGCGCTGGAAGCGGGCTACGGCCTGCCGGCGGCTCTGAGCAGCCTGCGCGAGTCCCCAGCCCCGGCGTTCGTCTGCGGCGAGGTCGGCCCGGACGCCGACATTGCCCCTGCTGCGCTGGCACAGCTCCAGCTTGCCCTGCGGCTTCCCGTGGCCGTGGCCGGGGCGCTGATGCCGGACGCGCACGTCGGGCAGTCCTTGCCCATCGGCGGCGTGCTGGCCCTGCACCGGGCCGTCTCGCCGTCACTTGTCGGTGTCGATATCGGCTGCCGGATGCACCTGAGTATCTATGCCCTGCCGCCCGCTGAGATGGCCGCCCGCCGGGACGCACTGTTTGGTGACCTGCGGGCCGTGACGGCGTTCGGCCTCGGCGCGGAAACGGCAGGCCGCCCGGAGCATCCCCTCTTAGATGATCAAGAACGGTGGGCATTGACCGCGCAGACCAAAACCCTGTATTCCAAAGCGCGGCGGCAGCTTGGCACGAGCGGCAGCGGCAACCATTTCGCGGAGATTGTGACCGGGGAGCGGATGGGCACGGACGGCGGCCTGCCGGAAGCCTTCTGCGGCCTGTTGACGCATAGCGGGTCACGCGGGGTCGGCTACGCCATCGCTGAACACTATATGCGCCTCGCGGCCTCAGAGACGGCCCGAACGGCGCGGGTTCCAAAGCGGTATGAATGGCTGGATTTGGATGGGGATGCAGGCCGGGAATACTGGCAGGCGATGACGCTGGCCGGGGACTATGCGCGGGCCTGCCATGAGGTGCTGCACGCCGCGTTCGCCCGCCGGGCTGGGCTGACGCCCCTGCTGACCGTGGACAGCCCACACAACTTTGCCTGGGAGGACGACGGGGGCCGTGTGATCCACCGCAAGGGGGCGACACACGCCGGGCCGGGGGTTTGGGGGATCATTCCCGGCAGTATGGCCTCGGCCTCGTATCTGGTGCACGGCCTCGGGAACGCCGAATCACTAAACAGCGCCTCGCACGGGGCGGGCCGGGTGGGCAGCCGGGCCGAAGCCCGCAGTCAAATCAGCTTGTCCGATGCCAGGCGGCAGATGGCACGGCTGGACGTTCTAGTAGAGGGCCTGAGCGCCGACGAGTCTCCGGCGGCCTACAAAGACATTGAGCGCGTCTTGAATCTTCAGGTGGAGGCCGGGCTGCTCACGCCGCTCGCCCGGATGCGTCCGGTGGCGGTCATCATGGCCGGAGAATAGGAAACACCAATGCGAACACAGAAAAACCGAGTCACGGTGGGCTTACTCACCGCTTTGCTGCTGACCGGCTCCCTGAGCGCTTCGGGTCAGACACAGGGCGCGATGAACCGAACGGCAGGCAGAGCCGCTGAAAGCGCCGATGCCGCCATGAATGTCCAGTACAAAAAGCTGATGGCTGTGCTGAGCATCAGCGAGCGAGCTTCCCTCAAAAAAGCGCAGTTGGCCTGGCTGAAGTACCGCGATGCAGAGGCGGATTTTCTGTCGCTTCGCTCCCAGGGCGGCTCGGTTCACCCCATGGTACAAAATCAGAACTTCGAACAGATTACCCGGCAGCATACCAAAGAACTCAAGGATGCCTACAGCGACTATACGACCGAAGGCGTATTGTGACCCGCCGGCGGAGTGCGTGAAGCTTTTGCCGCCGCCCGCTCCCGCACCCGCGTGATGGTTTCCTCGGTGACGGACTTCTCGAACGACCGGTACCCGGCCAGCCGAAAGCCGTGCTTTTCCGCCAGCCGAGAGGTCTCCTCGGCCTGCGCCACGGTCACGTCTTTGCCCAGTGTGAACGACTCATAGCGGCCTTCTAACGCCAGCATCATAGTCTCGGACATACACGCATACGCCGTCTGCGGCGGGAAGCCGAACGTGAAGTGAAAATCGGCGTCGGGGCCGGGCACGGCCACGACGCCGCCTTCAATGACCAGCACATCGTCGCGCTCTTTTGCCACACGCACCGACACATCACGCGGGCGGGCGACATCGCAGACGACGCTGCCGGATTTCAAATCTTCGGGATGAATGACGGCGTCGGTCGCGCTTGTGACCGTCAGAATCAAATCGGCATCGCGCAGGCCGAGATGCACGTCGTCGTAGAGCTTCACGCACGCGCCCGAGAGCGAGTCGGCGACCGGCTGAAGGCGGCTCACATCGCGCCCAATCAGCGCAATTTCCGCGCACTGCGGGGCCAGCATCTGAGCGCACGTTTTGCCGATAGAGCCGGTCGCGCCGACTACGGCCACTTTGGCATGGCGAATATCTATGCCCATGCGACGCGCCGCATCGAGGCCCCCCTCCACCGCCGTCGCCGTCGTGTACGAGTTGCCTGTGGTCACGGCAATGTCCAAATTCTTGGCAACCGTGATGCCGCCGTCGCCGACTATCGACGTAAACGCGCCCAGCCCGATAATGCCCGCGCCCAGCGATTCAGCGAGCTTGCCGCACTGAATGAGACGCTTATAGACAAACTCCTGCGGCAGCGTCAGAAGCTGCGTCGGCGTCAGCGGACAGCCGATAAACCACCCTTCCGCCTCCGCCCCCGTCGGCGATTTCAGCCCCGTGATATGCGACATCACCATCGGCGACTTGAACTTGATCCCCCACTCCACCGCCGGCTCAGGCAGGTATTTAGCAACCGTATACACCCCGCCCTTTTTGGCAACATCCCGCCGGACATCAAACGGATGAATAATAAACGCAAACTTTTCCAAATGATCTCCTTCAGTCATCTACGAGTAGAAACGGCACAGAGGCCGAGGGGCTGAACCCCCTCGCTGGGGGGCGAAGCGCCTTAAACCCGCCTGCGCGGGTGAAGACAAAGCGAAGAACAAGAGGCAGACACGGCAGGGGGCAGGTTCTTTCCGGTCTGTTCCTGACCCGCGCAGGCGGGTTTAAGGCGCTTCGCCCCCCAGCGAGGGGGTTCAGCCCCTCGGCTCCCCCCTGCCCCCGACAAACATCTTATCACTTCGCTGCCCTCAGCGCGGTTTCAGCATGAAGCCGCGCCGAATACCGTTGTGGATGCCATTGCCGACAATCCAGCCCCGGTCATTGATGCCGAGCGCATTTTGCAGCTTCCAGCCGGACCCCGGCGGAACGAGCTTGTTCAGCTCATACACCTTGCCGCCCTGCCACAGCAGCGCCGCTTCATCGCTTTTGTAATAGGCATTGCCGACAATCTGGCCTTTCGCGTTAATCGCCGCCGCCTTGCTGTCCTTAATTCGGGGAATAGACCCCAGGCCGCGCAGCTTGCCGTTCTCCCAGACAAACGCCTGATAGCGGAACGCGAACCGGTGCGCCCCCGTTCCCGCCGCGCTGACCCAGCCGACCACCTGCCCCCGATTGTTCATCCCCCGCCCGACGCTGTCTGTGTAGGTTGGCAGGACGCCTAAATCAGTGACTTTGCCATTCGCTGCCCAGAACAGGGCGCGGGTGCGGGTCGCCGTTGCCGGTCCCCGGTCGGCCTTGCCCGCCGCTTGGCCGCTGTCATTGATCGCCCGCGCCTCTGAGGTCCGAAACCCCGGCGGCGGCAGGCGCTTTGTGAGCGTCTTGCCGTCCCAGAAGAACGCCTGATTGTTGGAGACACCCACCATCTGCCCCTTCGCGTTCAGCGCGTCCGCCTGCGACAGCGAGTAGCCCCGCTCTTTGATGGGAAAGTTGCCAATCAAACGGGCAGACCCATTCGGCTTAAACCGGGCGGCGGCGAACTTGGCGAGCAGATGCTGCGGGCTGTATGCCCCCGCCATCTGCCCCCGGCTGTTGACCGCAACTACATAGGCCCGGCTGCCGTCCAGCCCCGGCACGGCCTTCAGGCGCCCGTTCTGCCAGACAAAGACATTCGTGATTAGCTCCGCCCCCGGCCCCTTCTTCGGGGTATCCGCCCCGCCCACAATCTGCCCCAAATTATTGATCCCCGCCGCCGCCGACTCCGTGCCTCCCAGCGTGCCGAGATCAGTGACAGAATAGCGAGGCGGGGTTTGGGCATGGGCAGACATAGCCAGCAGGATAAAGCCAGCAGCAAGCGTCAGGAAAAGTTTCATAGGTTCGATGTTTCCACAGTTCAGGAAAGCTTTTTTTGGAAGCGCGGCAACTTGTCGATAGAAAGTTTAGCGTAGTCAGGCGTTGGTACTCGGCGACCGTGCTTGTCCAGCACAATAACGTCGTCCGCGAGTTCCACGCAGGGCGAATGCCGCTGTTTGTGGAATCTACCATAGCGCAGATGAAAAGATTGTTCGCGCAGTTCCGCATGAGCCAGGCCGGATTTTTGCATGGAAAGTGTCAAAGTACGGCGGGCAGAAGTGTTGGCAGGGAAATTTCTTGCCTTTTTCAGAAGGCTTTTTTGAGGAGACAGGCTTGACAGTGTTCTCATTTGGTCCACCCTTGATTTTGGAAAATGACATCCATCGTCGTTTCGATGGGAGGGAACTGGTCTGACGGCCAGAAAGGTGCGTATAGTATACCATTCAAGGCAGTCTTATTTTCTGCTGAAATCTGCTGGTTAAGCGCCTCCAAGCCGCTCTTCCTTGCTACATATTGCGTGTAGGCTCTGGCCCAAAGCTCTTCGGGACGGAGCAAGTAACCAATGTCTTCGTAGGTATCAGACTCCGCAGCCTGCTGGTCTCGCAGGGAGATAAGGCGCTGGACATTGCCGCTGTCCAAGACGGCGTCCAGCCAATCATAAAACAAAGGGGCTTCATTGAAATTTCGGTTACCGGGGACAGATTTAGGAATGCTCTGCCAGTCCAGCAGATGCCCTATCTCATGCAGAAGCGAAAGTTCGGGATGGTTTCCTCCGGGATTGATGTAGATGCTGTAGGGTCCGAGCGGTCCGTGAGCCACAAACTCGCCGCCCGCGACGCGCCGGTCAAAAAACACTCGCGACAGCTTCAGGTTCTTCGGCGAATGGACAGAGTCGATGGCTTCAAGCACCTTTTGCAGCCTGCTATTGAGCGGGTGCGGCGGGATGACAACGGCTTTCGCCACTTTGGTCAAGGCGGTGCGTTTTGCGTTTGAGCGCGTCACGGGTTCAGCGTTTCCACGCGGGGCTGCCAGTTGAGCTGTCCCAGTAGCTTTAAGTAGTCGTCGGGGGTCAGCTCGGAGGGCTTGCGGCCTGAGACGGTGACGAGGACCCCTTCCATGACGTTGGTTCCGAAGGAGCGTCCGTCGATTTCGGGCGTGGTGGTGATGAGCGTCTTGACGCCGCGCTGCTTTAATTGCTCCACATCATCAACCGTGATAGTGTTGGTCAGGATGGTTTTGCCTTTGAGGTCATCGGGCATATAGCGGCGGATATACGGGAAGTCCCCGGCAATGATGTCGGCGGCGGCGTAGTAGGGGCCGAACTTGGGTGTGATAGTGTTCTGCTTTTCGCCGGTCGGGTAGAGCAGCTTGAAGGGCATCCGGGTCACAACCGGAGCCAGCAAACGGGCGGCGGTGGAGAGGGACTTCAACGAGCGCAGGGGGATGGGCAGGTCCAGCGCGAACATGAGGTCACCGTAGACGACATTCGCGCCCAAAGCGTCCAGCGCCTCGGCCATGCCGAAGCGGTCTACACCGCTGACCAAAAGCACGTTCGCGCCGTGGAAGTTGACGATGCCATCGGCTTGCAGGCGGTTGACCGTCTCGCGCTCCAGTGTGTTTTTCAGACCGCTGCCGTCCACCACCGGGGTTTTGACGGCGGCGGAGGCCAGCTTTTCGATCTCTTTGAACACATAGCGCCGCCCGGCGGCATAAATATACATATCCGTGCCGCCGAGGCCGAAGGCATCGGAGACGCCGTCCAGCTCAATCAGCTTGCGCCGGAACTCGGCCATGTCGCCGTTGGTTCCGATGCGCTCGACCTGAAATTCCTGTCCGGCAAAGGTGGTGGTGACGGCTTTATCCCGCCGCGAGGAGCCGAGGCTGATAGAGGTGATACGTTTCATAAAGAGGAGTCTTCCCCGCGCCCCGGCTTGCTTTTTGGCGCGAAATTTGCTATCATAGAAGCAGAGATAATTTTCCACCCTATTATAGCAGAAAACGCCGCACTGAGCGCGGTTCAAAAAGAAGGATTGTGAACGTCAATGGAACCGAAGGAACTGGAAGCACTGCGGATTGTGATTGCGGACGATGAGCCGATTATTCGGCTGGACCTCCGCAAGACGCTGGAAAACATGGGCCATCAGGTCGTCGGCGAGGCGGGCGACGGAGCCAAAGCCGTGGAAATCGCACGGGAGCTGAAGCCAGATATTATTATCCTGGACATCAAAATGCCCGAAATGGACGGCATTGAAGCCGCCAAAATGCTGACCACCGAAGGCGTCGCCCCGGTGCTGCTGCTCACTGCCTACTCCCAGAAAGATTTGGTGGACCGGGCCAAAGACGCAGGCGTCTTTGCGTACCTGGTCAAGCCTTTCAAGGAAGCGGACCTGCTGCCCGCGATGGAAATTGCTATCTCGCGCTACGAAGAGTTCGTGGAACTTGAAAACGAAGTGTCCGATTTGGAGAACAAGCTGGACACGCGCAAATCCGTGGACCGCGCCAAAGGCATTTTGATGGACCAGTACGGCCTCAAAGAGCAGGAAGCATTCCGGCGCATCCAGATTCAGAGCATGAACACCCGCAAGTCCATGCGCGAAATCGCCGAAGCCATTATTATCGCGCACAACGTCTGAGGACAGATCAAATGATCCCGAGAACAGCAGTTCAGTCTCTTGCTGTTTTGGTCTTGCTTGCCTGTGTCCTTGCTGGCTGCTCGCCGAAAAGTGCTGGCTCGCAGAACAAAAACCCCGCCCGGCGGCACATGACTCAAGCGCAGCTTGGTGCGGAGATGGAGCAGGCAGGGGTGATGTCTCAAAAAGACTATATCAGAGTAGTTGACCTGCAACACAAAACAAGCAGGACGCATCAGATGTCGGATGAAGATTTCGCGTGGACACTGTCTTTGCTTAAAAAAGCAAATAGCCCACTTGCTCGGGCGCGTGCTATGACAGCTTTATCCGATATCTACCCGATGACGCCTGCCCGAGAAGCGCAGACGAGGTCTGCGGTTAGTCCCTACTTGAATAGCAAAGACTCACTCGATCAGTCTTCGGCAGTCATGGTTTATCGGTCAATCGAACGGGATGGCCTCCGAAAATAGCACGCGGCAAAGAAGCCGCCGAGCCGCCTGCAAAGGCTGTTCGGCGGCTTTTTCTCTCATAAAGATGGTATTATCTATGCTTTTTCGGGATACAGTTCAGGAGTACCGTCACAGTGGCGCACGGCGGCTCGAAGATGCCAGAGAGCTTTTTGAAGTGCCGACTTTTGATCCGCAGCGTTCCGATGCCGAGCGTCGTCACCTGCGCGGGGCAATGTACCTGGCAGGATATGCCGTGGAGTGCCTGCTCAAGGCATATCTCATTCAGCTTAACGAGGCTCAAACACTCAAAGCCGCAGTGGAAGCGATCAATCAGCGCAGGATGCAGCGGGGTCTGGCGGGAATTGAGAATATAGCACGCTCCGCCGCAGGCCATAAAATCGAGTATCTGTTGCAGCTTACCAACTTGCCACAATTCCCGGATTTTGACCGCGAACTGTGGGGAAGACTAGCTCAGTGGAGTTCCTCCTGGCGGTACGAAACTGATTCTGTGCCTCGAATAAGGGCCACCGAGTTTTTGGACGACGTGCAGGCAAGTGTCAACTGGCTGACACCGAAAGTCAGTGGAGGATAAAAAATGCGAATCATACAGTTTAATTACGCGCAGATGAGCGTCAGAGTACGGGAGATACTGCGGGAAGCATTCGGGCCAAACACCGCCGTTCGCACCGAAGAAGGGGAAAACGGGCAGGTCTATGTACGCCTTGTCTCTGACCGCTTTGATGGTATGGAGGAACGCGAGAAACAGACACTCATCGGAAACACTTTGCGGGAGCAACTTGGCGCAGAGGCGCAGGCTGTCGCCCTCGTGCTGGCTTTTGGTATGGACCAGATTTAACAGAAAGCAGCCATGAAACGACCTCAACTGACTTCCCGCGTTCCCGCCCGTATTGGTTATGGGCGGCGAGCGCTGTTTGCGCGGCAGCAGGCGCAGCGGCAGGATACCCATGAAGCTCATGTCGCCCGGCTGGCGCGTGCCCTGGATGTCCGGGGGCGGGAGCTGAAAGAGGCGCAGCGGCGCATTGCTAAAATGGAGCGTGCCCACGATGAACGCAACGCCGAAGGCGAGGCCCTGCGGCGCATCGGCGAGGCGATGGGGTCGCTGTTTGACCTGGAAGAAATGCTGCAAGCGGTCGCCGGGGTCGCCGTGCAGGTGACTGGCACGGACTCATCGCAGGTGTATTTGTTCAACGACGCCCACGACACGCTGGTGCTGCGGGCGGTCACGGACGGCTCCGGGGAGGTCATCGGCAAGCTGCGGCTGAAAGTCGGCGAGGGGCTGACCGGCTGGGTCGCGCAGCACAAAGAAGCCGTCATGCTGGGGCAGGACCCGCGCTCGGACGCCCGCTTTAAGTTCGTGCCGGAGCTTCAGGAAGACAAGTACCAGAGCATTCTGAGCGTGCCGCTGATTTACCGAGGCGAAGTGCTGGGCGTCATCAACGTCCGCACTGAAAAGCCGCACGGCTACACGCAGACACAGGTGCGGCTGCTGCAATCTATCGCGTCGCAGATTTCGGGGGCCGTGGAAAACTCGCGGCAGTACCGCAAACTGGAAAAGCGGACGTCGCAGCTTTCGGCGCTGTCCGAAGTCAGCAAGACGATTACCAGTGATTTGTACTTAGAAGAAATACTCCAGCTTATCGTGGCCGCGACTGCTGACTCCATGTCGTTCAAAGTCTGCTCACTGATGCTTTTAGACGAAGACAAGCAGGAGCTTGTCGTGAAAGCCACGCAGAGCCGAGACCGGGAATACTCCAAGAAAACCAGCCTGAAGCTCGGCGGCGGGGTTGCCAGCCGGGCGCTGGAAGAAGGCCGCACCATCACGGTCTACGACCTCAAAACGTCTGACGAGTATGCGACGCCCGATTTGGCCCGGCGGGAGGGCCTGGCTTCGCTGGCCTCGGTGCCGCTTCGGGTCAAAAACAAAAAAGTGGGCGTCTTGAACTGCTATACGGAGAAGCCGCACCGGTTCAGCGAGGAAGAAATCTCGGTGCTGACCGCCCTCGGCAGCCATGCGGCGATTGCGATAGAACACGCGAAGCTTCTGGTCAAATCGGCGATTATTCAGGAGATGCACCACCGGGTCAAGAACAACTTGCAGCAGGTCGCGTCACTCCTGCGGCTTCAGATGCACTATATCGGCGAGCGGAGCGTCGAGCAGGTGCTCTCCGAGAGCCTGAACCGTATCCTTGCCATTGCCTCGGTGCATGAGCTTCTGGCCCGCGAAGATTTGGACATTATCAGCGTCAAGAAAATCGCCGAGCAGATTGTGTTCGCCACCGCACAGGGCATTATTTCGCCGGCCAAGCACATTGAGATCAACATTGAAGGCCCGGATATTCTGCTGCCCTCCGCGCAGGCCACGTCCATCTCGCTGATTCTCAACGAGCTGGTGCAAAACGCCGTCGAGCATGGCTTTGGCGAGGGGATGGACGAGGGCGAGATCAAAATCACGCTGGGCGAGGACGCCAAGTTCGTCACCCTGCACGTCGCCAACGACGGCACGCCGCTCCCCGACGGCTTTGACCTTAAACAGACTGACTCGCTGGGCCTTCAGATTGTCGAGTCGCTGGTGCGCAGCGACTTGCTGGGCCGCTTCACGCTCACAAATGAAGGCGAGCGGACAGTCAGCAGCGTGGTGTTTGCGAAGTGACCTGTTATGCCGACGTATCCGCGCCATGGCCCAGATTGACCGGCAGGGGAATACCTGTTTTCAGCAGCAGTATTTCCAGGTTCTGCGCGGGCATCACGCCCATCAGGGACCTGACGTAAGCCACTTCGGTCGGCGTAAACGGCGGGCGCACGGGCGGCGGTGCGGCGGATGCTGGCGCGGCAGCCGCCGGTTTCGGCGGGTCGGATGCGGTGTCCGGGGCAGGCACGGCAGCAGGGATAGTTGAAACTGAGTGAGGCATGGTCTTCTCTGTGTGTGAGCGTATTAGGCGGTCGTGTTGACATTCTGCCCGAGATTGGGCGTCAGGCTTGCCAGAAGCTGATTGGCTTCCAGTGCCCGCCCGGTAATCGCGCCAAGCAGAGACGCCGTCTGCGTATCCCCGGTTTGCAGCCCGGCCAGAAGGGCGCTTTTCGTGTTCTGCGTGGCAACCGCGACACCAACCACCGGGTTTGTAGCGGCGACCTGACCGATAGTATCTGTGATGGACATGGAAGTTCTCCCCATTACATTTTCGGCGGCAGCGGCAAGAAGCATACCCGTCAAAACACCGATTTTCTTGACTTGACGGCTCCCAATGTGCTAGACTTAACGCCGTAACCCCGCCCGCTTTTTTGGTGGCGCGGGCTTTTTTATCGCTGTTTTTTGTTTTGGGTTTAGGGGAGAGTAAATTATGCTGCTGGGCAGCCAGCGCGTCAACGCGCAGGGACATTTGGAGATTGCCGGGTGCGATACGGTGGAGCTGGCACGGGAGTTCGGCACGCCGCTTTATGTCATGGACGAAGGGCAAATTCGGGACAACTGCCGCCGCTACAAGGCGGCGTTTGAGGCACGCTACCCCAAGAACGAAGTCTCGTTTGCCTCGAAAGCGTTTCTGACGACTGCGGTTTGTAAAGTAATCGAGCAGGAAGGGCTGAGCCTCGATGTCGCCTCAGCGGGCGAGCTGTACACGGCCATCAACGCAGGCTATCCGATGAAGCAGGTGCTTCTGCATGGCAATAATAAAACCGCTGAAGAGCTGGAAATGGCGCTGGATTATGGCATCGGCCATGTCGTCGTAGACAGCCTGCCGGAGCTGCGGGCGCTGACGGCCCTGGCAAAAGCAAAGGGCAAAGTTCAGCCGATTTTGATTCGTGTCACCCCCGGCATTGACCCGCACACACACCGGCGCATCCGCACCGGACAGGAAGACAGCAAGTTTGGCCTGAGTGTGGCGTCGGGCGCGGCGCTGGAAGCCGTCACCGAGGCGCTCGGCGCGGCCCCGCATTTGAGGATTACGGGCCTGCACTGCCATATCGGGTCACAGCTTCTGGATGCGACTACGCACGAGCAGGCGATTGATGTCATGGTCGGCTTTATGCGAAAGGTCGCCGACACGACCGGCTGGATGCCGGAAGATTTGGACATCGGCGGCGGCCTCGGCATCCGCTATTTGGAGAGTCAGACCCCGCCTTCGTATGAAGACTTTGCGGACACGATTGTCTCGGCCCTGACGGCGGCCTTAGAGAAGTACGGGGTCCCTCAACCCAATCTGTTGCAGGAGCCGGGCCGGTCGCTGGTCGGCGAAGCGGGCACGACGCTGTACACAGTCGGAGTCATCAAAAAAGTCTTGATCCCCGAGGCGCCGGGCGAGCGGACGTATGTGTCTATCGACGGCGGCCTGTCGGACAACCCGCGCCCGCAGCTTTACGATGCCGTCTATGAAGTGCTGTCGGCGGGCAGCGCCGGGCAGCCCAAGACGCAGACGGTGCGGATCGCCGGGCGGCACTGCGAGACGGATATTCTCATCCAGGAAACGCAGACGCAGCCGTTAGAGACCGGCGACATTCTCGCCGTGCAGTCTACCGGCGCATACAATTATGTGATGGCGTCGAACTACAATCGCTTTACCAAGCCTGCCTGCGTGTTCGTGCAGGACGGCCACGCGGACTTGGTCTCCCGCCGCGAGACGCTGGACGACGTGGTGCGGCTGGATATTGTGCCCGAACGACTGCGCTAGTTTACAGAGAAAGATCGCCGATGCCCGACAACTGGGATTTCTCGCAAAAGCCTTCGCGCCCCCGGCGGATCGTGGACACCGGGCCGCAGATGCCGCTGATGACTTATCTTCTGGTGGCACTCAGCCTTGTGGCGACGGTCCCCTATTTGCAGCCGGATTTGGTCAACAGCCCGGCGTGGGCCAATCTGGGACAGTTTGCCTTCACTGTCCCTGCGCCGTGGAACATGATCACGACGGTGTTTGTTCACGGAGGCTGGCTGCATCTGGCATTTGATATGCTGTGGCTGATACAGCTTGGGCGTATTCTGGAAAACACCCTGCATCCTCTGGCCTATTTGGGGCTTGTTGTGGGGGCGGCAGCGGTCGGCTCCGGGTGCGAGCTGCTGATCCCGCCTCATGCCACGGGTATCGGGATGTCCGGCGTGGTCTATGCGATGTTCGGGCTGATGTGGGCAGGCCGCAGCGCCTACGCAAGCTGGGCTTCGGTGGCGACGCCGGATAACTTGCGGCTGTTTGTGCTGTGGGGCCTGTTCTGCGTGGTCGGAACGTATTTCCATTTTATGGACATCGCCAACGGCGCACACGGCGGCGGCTTTCTGCTGGGCCTGAGCCTGGGCTACCTGTTTTTTACGCTGCGCCGCCACTGGGTCTGGGCCGTGCCGCTGGTGCTTCTTGTGGGTGCGACGGTGTTTTCAGCGGTGCGTCTGGCGTGAGGAGGCAGAGGGGAACACGGGGCTGAACCCCCGTGCTTCGAAAAAGCAATTCCCCGCCTGCGCGGGCATCAGACAAACACGTCGTCTCAGAACTCTTCGCCCGCGAAGGCGGGGGCTTGCACTTTTAAAGAACGGGGGTTCAGCCCCGTGTTCCTCATTAAACTTATGACTAAAAAACGCTTACTTTCGGGGATGCAGCCGACCGGCGGCGGGCGGCTGCATCTGGGCAATTTGGAGGGCGCTCTGCGGCCCTGGGTGCGGTTGCAGGACGAGTATGAGATGTTCTGCTTTATCGCCGACTGGCACGCGCTGACTACGGTGGGCGAAAAGCGCGTGGACATCGCCGAGGCCTCGCGGCAAACGGCGATGGACTATCTGGCCGCCGGGCTGGACCCGGATAAATGCGCCATTTTCCGTCAATCGGATGTGCCCGAACACGCCGAGCTGCACCTGCTGCTCTCTATGGTCACCCCCGTGGGCTGGCTGGAGCGCGTCCCGACCTACAAAGAGAAACGGGAATTAGTCAAAGAAAACGACACGCAGGTCTCTTACGGCCTTTTGGGCTACCCCGTCTTGCAGACCGCCGATATTATTATCTACCGCGCCCATGCCGTCCCGGTCGGGCGCGATCAGGCCGCGCACATCGAGATTTCGCGGGAGATCGCCCGGCGGTTCAATCATATCGTCGAGCAGGATATATTCCCGGAACCCGAGGCCGTCATCAGCGAGGGCAGCGGCGAGATACCGGGCATGGATGGGCGCAAGATGAGCAAGTCGTATGACAACGCGATTTATGTCTCGGACACGCCCAAGCAGACGGCGAAAAAGCTGAACTCGGCGTTCACAACGCCCACCAAAATCCACATCGCCGATGCGGGCGTCCCCGAAGGCTGTGTTGCCTGCAAGCTGCGCCGCGTCTACGACCCCGATCATTATACGACTCAGTGGGACGAATGCCGGGCCGGTGAGCGCGGCTGCGGGCAGTCCAAAAAAGAGCTGGCCGAGATCATCAACGCCGACCTCGCCCCCGTCCGCGAGCGCCGCGCCGCCCTCGAAGCCGACCCGGCGTTTGTAGACGCCGTCCTGAAAGCAGGCGCTGAAAAAGCCCGCGCAGCGGCTTCGGAGACCATGACCATCGTTCGCCGTGCGCTGAAAATAACGGGGTGAGGGAGACCGGCACTGGAAGTGCCGGTCTATTAGTAAATGGAGAAAGTCGCTCCGCGACTCAGGATTTAGAAGCAATACGGGGCTAGGGGAACACGCAATGCCACTTTACGAGACAGACAGTGCCAAGCACACGATGACGGAGATTAAATCAAGCAGTTTTGTCACAGAGAATGTTTTGGAACGGAAAGATTTGCAGCCCCTGCTCCGCGACGCACTGGAAGTGATTGACCCTGATATTTTGCTTCTAGCCGAAGAATTTGATCGCTTTCAGGACGCCAACAGGCGGGTGGATTTACTTGCACTGGATAAAAAAGGGAATCTTGTTGTCATTGAGTTGAAGCGCGTTGCAGACGGCAACCACATGGAGCTTCAGGCAGTTCGCTATGCCGCTATGCTATCTGACTTGGATATGGACCAAGTAATCGGTATTTATGCAACGCATAACAAGAAGGATGCGGCTGTTGCAAGCCAAGAAATCAGGCAGTTTTTGGACCCGGACGTAGAGATCAGCAATGTACCACGTATTGTGCTTGTTGCGCCTGGATTTCCTAAAGAGGTTGCAACCACTGTATTGTGGCTAAACACAGCAGGATTAGATATTCGATGCATTAAGGTCGAACTGTATGTGTTACAGGGGCAACGATATTTGGATTTGGAGCAAGTCATTCCTCTTCCTGTTGCTGCCGATTACCAATTCAAAATCCGAGCAAAGACAGACGCCATCCAAAAAAGTGCAACGAGCAAGCGTTTGCCAGATAGTGTCCGAGTTTTAGTAAACGCTGGTACTCTAAAGCCGGGTGATCGCATTCATATGCTCCGTTCTCCAAAGAGAGATATAGACATTAAAGACATCGCCTCAGAACTGAAAGGGGCCGAGTTCACTGATGGTATTGCATTTAAATGGGACAAAGACCAAAAGGAATACACAAGTATCTCAGCCTTGACGAAAGCCATTTGCGAAAATCTTGGTGGAAGCGTCATCAGCATCAATGGAGCAGAGTATTGGGCTTTAGAGGGAGAGAAGGAAACACTCAGCGTCAAAGGCAAAAACCTTCTTTTAGGAGAGATTAGTGAGTAAGCAGCTATTCTGTGTTCTTCTCTGGAGTCGCGGAGCGACTTTCTCCGTTTGCTAATAGACCGGCACTTTTAGTGCCGGTTCCCTGCCCCGCAGCCACGTTCCGAAAGCCTTCCCTACCGGGTACAATAGCCGCAAAAACCAAAGGATAGTTTCAGCCTCGCCCGCACGTAAATCGTGCGGGCGGGGGCGCGGCCCGCAGCGCCAATGCGGGCAGATTTATGAACCCTCACTCACAACCCCTTCTTATGCTTGCGCTGACCCTGCTGTTGGTCGCGCTGAACGGATTTTTTGTCGCGGCTGAATTCGCCATGATCCGCGTCCGGCAGACGCGCATTGCGGAACTGGCTGAGGGCGGCAGTGCGCCTGCGGCGGCGGTGCTGGTCCTCCTGAAGCGGCTGGACACGTACCTGTCCGCCACGCAGCTTGGCGTCACGCTGGCGTCGCTGGCCCTCGGCGCAATTGGCGAGGAAACGCTCACCCATCTGATGAGCGGCGCGTTTCGGGCCGTTGGCATCAGCCCGGACTCGGGGCTGGCGCATGGCCTCGCTGTCGCGCTTGGCTTCGTGATCATCACGTTCTTCCATATCGTGTTCGGGGAGCTATTGCCCAAATGGTGGGTGATTGCCAATACCGAAGCCACGGCGCTGGCGGTGTCGCGCCCGATGCGGCTGTTTTTGACGGTCGGCTACCCCCTGATTTTTGTGCTGGAACACGCAGCGAAAGCCATTGCGAGACCACTCAAGATTGAGCCGGGCGACGGGCATGAGCAGGCACACTCGGAGGACGAGATTTTAGCGATTATGGCGCACTCGCAGCGGCAGGGGGAGTTGAGGCCGTCGGAAATCGAGATCGCCGGGAACGTCTTTGACTTCGCCCACACGCAGGCCAAAGAGATCATGGTTCCGCGTGTGGATATGATTTATCTGTCAACGACATGGTCCGTCGGGCACAACGTCGAAGTCGCCGTCGACAGCGGCTTTACCCGCTACCCACTCTGCGAGGGTGACCGGGACCACGTCATCGGCATGGTGCATATCAAGGACCTGCTGGCAATCGCAGGCGACCCCGAGGCCGATGTCCGCACGATCAAGCGCGAGATTATTGGTGTCCCTGAAACCAAGCCTATCGACGAGCTGCTCAAAGAGCTGCAAAAGACCCACACACACCAGGCCGTGGTGGTGGACGAGTATGGCGGCACAGCGGGCATCGTGACGCTAGAAGATATTATTGAAGAGCTGATCGGGGAAATTCAGGACGAGCACGACCAGCCCGTACCCCTGCTGTCTCTGGATGAGATAGGCCGCGCCTATTCGGTGGCCGGTACCGTGGCATTGGACGAAGTTTCCGAGACGCTGGGCGTCCCGATTGACAACCCCGCCGACTACGACACCATCGGCGGCTATGCCCTGCACGAGTTGCATCTGCCCCCGCGTCACGGGGCGACGGCGCGGCTGGACGGCTTCGATGTATCTGTGGTAGAGGTCACCGGGCGACGTATCCGGCGGCTGCTGTTCACGCGGCACGACAGCGAAGCCGCCCCGGAACCGGTTCCCGTATCTGCTTCGTAAGTAATGGCAGGAGAGTTGTCCCATGCTAAAGCATCAAGAAGACCTGGAGCCTGCCGCCGTTCCCGTTTCCGCCCCACAGGCGCGGGTGACACCCGCCGAGCTGTCGGAAGCCCTGGCGGCGATTGAAGCTCGCAAGCAGGCCGAAGCCAGCCGCCTCGCCGGGACTATCCCGATTGAGCAGGCCGTCTCCGAGCTGCATTTAGATTCGTCGCCTGAAGAAATCTGGGCCGAAGTGCAGGCAGGCCGCGCCAAAGTACAGACTGAGCAGGCACAGGCCGAGCAAGCCCACGCCGCCGAAGCCGCCCGGAAGGAGCAGGCGCGTCAGGAACAGTTTCGTCAGCAGCAGTTCCGGCAGCCCCAGGCCGCGTCGTGGGTCGCCGCCCCCCCGCGCCAGAAACGGCGGCGTGGGTTTCGGATTTTCCTGCCTCTCCTGGGGATTTGGACCCTGTTCCACTTCGGCATCCTCCCGAACATTTTCAGCCACCACCCTACCGCCGTACACCAGGCGCAGATGACAACGCTGGCCCAAATCCCCGACGGCACGGAAGCCTATGCCGACAGCGCCGTGCTGGTGCAGCTTTCCGAAGGCAAGCCGCTGGCAAACGTCTCCGTAGACAAAACGCGGGGCGGCAACACCTGGACGGTCTTCAAGCGCGGTGGGCACGTCTACCTGCGCGGCTATATTCCTAGCACGGACAGCCTGCAAACCCTCACCGGCAAGCCTCTCAGCATTTACAATGGCGACGACGTAGGCGAGCTGGAAGACCATAAAACATGTGCCCTCACTGTGCGAGTGGACAGCATTCCCCTGCAAAAGTCCAACGGCAATGATGACTTTTCCGAAGTGACCCTGCCTAATTTCCAGCCCGACCCAGTGACCACGCTCACCCCCTGGCGCTAACACCATGCTGAAACACGAACCCTCTGAAGAGGCACTTTCCCAACCTGCCGCACAGGTGCGCGTCACCCCGGAAGAGCTTGCCGCCGCTGTCGCTCGCCTGGAAGCCCGCCGCGCCGGGGCGGATGGCAAAATCGCTATCGGCGACGCCGTCAGTGAGCTGTCTTTGGACGCCACGCCGGAAGAAGTGCTGGCCGAAGTGCGGGCGGGGCAAAGTCAGCCGCAGGCCATCCAGCCCCGGCGGCCCCTGCCCTTGGGTCAGCGCCTGCGCCTCTACGCGGCGGCGGCTCTCATTTCTGTCGGCATGACGGCTCTTTGGGCAAGACTCAGCGTGCCTGTTGCCCAGAATAACACCGATACAATTAGCCCAATAGCTGCTTATAGCCCCCCACCCCAGCACCTTTCGCTGAACCCCAGCCTGCTGGTCAGTGACCGCGCCGGAAAGATGGTCTTACTATCAGAAGTCGGCGACAACCAGCCGGTGCATTGTGATTACTGGGGCGGTTTCCAGGCGTATTCGCCCGGTAATGGCGTATACTGGACGCTTATCAAGCACGACAGCAAGACTTATGTGCGCGGATGGATACCCAAAATGTCACCCGCTGTGCTTGCCCAGGACGGCGCAGACGTCAGTGCTAACGGCGATTCAAATAATGCCATCCGCATCACGCTGCCCGTGCGCGGCTTTACTGTCAGTACGCCCAGCGGTGATGATGCCCGGTTTCATGCCCGGAACATTCAACTTGACGGGCACGCTTACGAAAAGTGGTAGAATAGCGTATAAGCCGACGCCCGCAGACGATCTCTCCATGATGGTCAGATGCTATGCTACAAAACAGTGACCCCACCCCCACAAGTGCCGCCGATACCCGCGTTTCCACGCACACGCTGACCGAAGCGCTGGCCTCTATCGACGCCCGCCGCACCCGCGAAGCGTTTGCGCGGGTCGGCACGGTCACGCTGGCCGAGGGCTTGCAAGATACCGATGTCGAGGCCACCCCCGCCGAGGTATACGCGGAGATTGAAACGCTCCGCGAGGTCGACGCCGTGCAGGAGGGGGTCAAGCAGCGTCAGCGGCGGCTGAGCCTGATTTTGAAAGCCGAAATTGTCTCGGCGCTGCTGTGCTTTCTAGTGCTGTTCGGCTTTCAGCGAACCCTCTACAACCCCGCCTGGCAGCAGACTCAGCAGGTTCAGCAGGAGGCGAAAACAGCGACAAATCAAGCGCAGGAATTCAAGCGGCTCTTTGCGCTAACACAGGGGTCTCATCCCAGCTATATCATCAGCGCGGTTTCGCTCTTCCAAAGCCCTGGCCGAAATGTGGGGACAATGGCAATGTTCCCCCGGTACTGGCTCCCGGATGGCTCCACTATTTATGAAGACATTGCTTCCTCACATGTGAGTTTTCCGCCAAATATAGGACTGCCAGCGTCGATTGAGTTCATTAGCACCGACACAGCCCCCCGGTGGAACAGAGTGGCTACGGTCACTTATAACGGGACCATTTACAGGCGCGGCTGGGTCAAAAAAAGTGATATATCGCGGATGCTTAACGGGCAGGGTTTTCAGTTTTACCTGGCTCCAGTCCTGACCCACCCTGACGAGAACGAGGCACTCGTTCCCGTGACAATCGCCAAAGACAGCCTTTCCGAAACGCGTCCCCTTACGGGATTTATGACAAATGGAACCAATTTGTTCGATGTCCCACCTGGCAGCCCAGTCCACCTGGACTCTCATGCCTGGGAGCCGTCTCAAGCCTCGTTGGGAGGAATCTAACCGATGCTGAAACGTGAAGAAGCCCAGCACGAGCAGGCAGCAGGGGAAGTACGGGTCAAAAAAGAAGAGCTGGCCCGCGCCATCAGCATTCTGGAAGCCCGGCGGCAGGCGGAAGCACAGGCGCAGGAAGGCACGGTCGTTATTGGCGATGTCCTTCAGCAGCTTCAGATTAATGTGCCCGCCGAAGAGGTTCTGCACGAGATTGAAGCCCTGCGGAACGGGCAGCCGCAGGAAGAAGTGCTGGAACGTCCGATAGACCCGTTGAGAAGTGCCCATGCGAAGCTGATTACTGGTATTGTGCTGGTTCCGCTGGCGGCAGTCATTCTCGGCGGCCTGCTGTTTCACCCCGTTTCGCCGAGGCAGCCCAGTGTCACAAATTATCCGCCTTCTTTCATTGTAGGCAGTCCGTATTCAATGCCTAACCGGGCCTCATTGATGCCGCCGCCGCTCAATCTGGGGGCAAGAGTGACGGGGCAGGAGATGAACGAAGGTGGCTTCAATGCAAGCTCCGTGCTGAAACCGCTGTCTGCCGTGCCGAATAATCAGTCGGTACATTGCAGCAGCGACAGCCTGCGGCAGCTTTTCAGCAGTGAGGGGCGGCGACTGCTCGCTGAGCCGATTGACCCGAGCCGTTTCAGGCGAAGCATTGACGCCTTCATGGATCGCCACTTGGACGCGGCGGCGCTGGCAAAATCCGACCAGTCATTCGATGTCCGTCCGGGCCTGAAAGCACCCTGGACGCTCATCAAGCACGACGGCAATCTGTATGTTCGGGGCTGGATCGCCGCCAAGTTTACGGACGCGCAGGCACAGAAGCGGCCCGTGGCCCTTCATGCAGACCCACGTTCGTTTGATGCAGGCATCACTCCCCTACAAATTACCTTAAAAGCAGATTTCAACCCTTCTTATGGTCTGCAATGGGGAGTGGGATCAGAGGGATCGATAGCACAAATGTCTGTGCGAAACGCGACGCTGGACAGCCATGCGTGGGAAAAGTGGTAAGGTATGACAGCGAAGGTAATCGTGATTGGCGGCGGGGCGGCGGGGATGCTGGCGGCGCGGCGGGCGGCGGAGCTTGGCGCGAGCGTCACGCTGCTGGAAAAGAATGAGCGGCTGGGGATGAAGATACTTATCTCCGGCGGCGGCAAGTGCAACCTGACCCATGATGGGCCGATGGAGGATGTGCGGGCGAAGTTTCGGCCCAATGAAGCGCGGTTCCTGAAGCCGTCGTTTTATCGGTTTACCAACACGCAGTTTTTAGATATTTTGCACGCACGGGGCATGAAAACGTATGTGCGGCCTGACGGGCGTGTCTTTCCCGTGGAACCGGCCAATGCCAAAGACGTAGCGGCGCTGCTGACGGGCTATGTGGAAGAGGCGGGCGTCACGGTGCGGTACTCGTCGCCGGTGAGCGGTCTGGTCGCCGAGGGCGGGCGCATGACAGGCGTGCAGGTGGGCGACGAAACGCTAACGGCCTCAAAAGTGATTGTGTCTACCGGCGGGTCGTCCTATCCCGCGACAGGCACGACGGGCGACGGCTGGCCCTGGCTGACGGGGCTGGGGCATTCGCTGGTGACGCTCCGGGCCGCGCTGGCTCCGCTGTATTTCCACACGGCGGCCTCCGATTGGTCGGGCGTAGCCCTGCGCGACTGCACCCTGCGGGCACGGGCGGGAACAGGCGGCAAGGAGTTCATGCGCTGGCAGGGCGATCTATTGTTCACGCACAAAGGCGTTTCGGGGCCGACCGCGCTGGGGGTTTCCCGCGAAGTGGCCGAGCGGCACGGGCACGAGAAAGAGAATGTGGTGGAGGCGGACCTCGCGCCAGGGCTGACCTGGGAAGAGCTGCAAGCGGAGCTTCGTCGTCAGGCCACCGACGCCCCGCGCAAGACGGTGTCCGCCCTCGCCGCGCCCTTTGTGCCGTCGCGGCTGCTAGAGCCGCTGCTTTTGGCCGCGAACATTTCGGGCGAGACACGCGGGTCGGCCCTGAAAGCCAAAGACCTGAACCGCTTGGTGACGACCCTCAAAGGCTGGCCGCTCGGCGCGGTGCGTCATGTGCCGCTCGAGCGCGGCGAGGTGGTCGCGGGCGGCGTCTCTTTGGACGAAGTGGACCCGCAGACGATGCGCTCCAAGCTCATCGACGGCCTGTCTCTGTGCGGCGAAGTGCTGGACATCGCCGGGCCGGTGGGCGGCTACAACTTGCAGGCGGCATGGAGTACCGGCTGGGTCGCAGGGGAGGCGGCGGCGAGGTAACGCCGCCCCGCTTGACTTCGCCTGCTCCCTTCGGCTATACTCACCCCACAAAACATCTCGTGCCCAACATGTTTGGTGCTGCGCCTCAACCGCGTGGCTTAAATGGGGAAGTCCGGTGCGTCCTGCGTCATACGCAGGGCAATTCCGGCGCTGTCCCGCAACTGTGACAACGGCCTTTGGCCGTTCAGCCAGATTACCAGCCAAACGTGCCCGAAAGACAAACTCGTCTTTCGGAACTTTTTTGCCTGCGTGCGACAGGCGAAAGGACCCTCACCCATGCCCTGCCCTGATGCCGGGACTTATCCCGGCACGTCCCCGCCCCGACGCGGCTTGACTCAGGCGTTTACGCTGATTGAGCTGCTCGTCGTCATCGCCATCATCGCAGTTCTCGCCGCGATACTCTTTCCCGTTTTCTCCAAAGTCCGCGAAAATGCCCGGCGCACGGTCTGTCAGTCCAACCTCAAACAGCTTGGCCTGGCCTGGCTCATGTACGCCAATGACTACGACGAGCAGGTCTGCCCCTCGTACAATGCCACGCGCTTTGGCGGCGACGCCGACGATGCCTGGGATTTTCACCTCAACCGCACCACGCACCTCTGGGGCCTCGGGCTGCTCGGCGCGTATACCACAAACGGTCAGATCAACGGCTGCCCCGATAACCCCTTTGCAGTGGGCGCGGCCAATCGCCCGTACAATGGCTATGCCTACAACGCCACCTATCTCGGCGGCGATTTGGGGTTGCCGACGGGAAATGATCCCGCCTGTCATCTCGGCCAGATTGTCGTGCCCGCGCAGACCGCCGCCTTTGCGGATGGCGGCTATGGCGGCGCATACCCGCAGCCGGAAAACTTCCTGCGTGCCCCCGGCGATACCGTATTTACGGGCAGTTACGGGGCCGGACTGGTAGACTTTCGCCACAACGACACGGCCACCGTCTGCTATGCCGATGGGCACGTCAAATCAGTGCAGGACAGTTTTCCCTTTGACCCCAAGTATCCCCGGTTTGGGGGCCTGTCGGCAGACGATTCCGCCTACGGGCCGGGAATGCAGCCCGCCAGCGCCTACGCTTATTGAAATGCTTTTATTGAAATGCTTTCGCGCAGTTCGCGTAGTTGAAAACTACGCGCTGGAAAAGGCGTCCTGCGGACGGAAGACACACGGACAGGGCTACACGTCTGGCCCTTTTCCACCGTCCGAAGGACGCCTCACCTGGCGAGGGATTTTCAATCCCTCGCTCTGTCCGCCGCTTCGAACCACACAAAGGAACACTTATGAAACTTTACACCCTCAAACCCGCCCTCAGCCTGCTGTCTTTGACAGCACTTTTCGCTCTGGCTCCCGGCGCTCATGCCCAGCAGTTCGCGTCCAGCGTCGCAGGCTCCAGCAACCTCAGCACGAACAGCCTGTACAGCGACCCTACCGCCGCGCTCGGGCAGCCCGCCACGCTGGCAGATGACGGCTTTGGAGACCTGTACCATACCTCAGCAGGCTATTCGGCTTACGGTGTGGACACCAGTGGAAACAATCTGCTGGTGTCGCTCGGCAATACCGGGTCGGGCAGCCTGACGGTCAAGTTTGACCAGGCCCCGATTGTCCACAGCGACCAGCACTGGTTCGGGCAGGACTTTATCGTTTACAGCAACTCGTTCTTTCAGGGCCAGAATAGCGTGACCAAGCAGCAGTACGTCGACCCGAATACAAACATGACGCAGTACCTTGTCACCGCTGGTGGCGTCCCTTATATCAATACGACACCGACAGTCAGCGTCAGCGCGAATGGCACGGATTTTGTCACGCTCACCTCGGCGGACAGCTTCCTGTTCCCGGAGAACCCGTACAAGTGGGTCGGCATCTCAACGCAGAACCCGAGCGGCTGGGATGATACGCCCGGTAATCTGCAGGACTTTTCTAAGCCCATCGACCCGTCGCTGACGGCGGCGGCTTTTGACGGCAAAAGCATTGCGGATGTCGCAAACACGGTCTATAACGGCTCGGCGGGCGGCTTCTCGTTCTCACTGGCCGGAACGCCGTTTGCCACAACCGGCATTTCGTATGTGCGCTTCACGGGTCTCGGCAACATCGATGGCGTCTCGCGTGTCAGCGATGCCCCGCAGTCCGCCCCCGTGCCCGAAGCAAGCACCGCCCTGAGCCTGGCCGCCGGCCTGCTGGTGATTGGCGGCGTCTGCCTGCGCCGCAAAGTGCGTGTGACCGGCTAATCTCACGACTGCTGACAAAGCCGCTGCCTCTTCGGGGACAGCGGCTTTTTTGCGTTTGTTTTTTGCGTTTGTTGTTGCCTAAGACGCCGAGAACGTTTAAGACTGGCGGCAGGGGGCAAAACTAAAGCATAACGCTGGGAACAGAATGAACCGAGAACCCGGTAACACTTACTTCCTATCCTCAAATTTTATTTCGAAAAGAAGGTTCGCCGCGTGAGTATTGCCGTTTTGGATTTGCCGATACAACCCCTGATTGACCTTCCGGTCATCCCCCATACCGTCCATGAATTTGGCATCGAGGCACGCTACCCCGACGCCTCCTGGGAGGCTGCGTTCAACGGTCCCATTCAGGTCTGGACCGACGCCGAGGGGCAGCGCACACACGCCGTCACCGTCCGGCTGGCCCGCATGAAAGACCCGGTGACACGCGAGCTGTACTCGGAAATCCTGCTGTTTTATGTTCCCGACGCCGAAATGTACGGGATGCACACTGTCTACGACATGACCCGCCAATTTCCCTGCACCCATATTAGCGGCCCGCGCAAGCCTGCCCCAACCTGCCCGGCCCGGCACGGCGAACTCTGGTACGACTCTAACCCGGAAGGCATCATCATGGAAGATGTGCGTCTTGCCCCGATAACGCTCCCCGATGGCTACCCCGGCTTCTTCATCACCGGGCAGGGCTACCGGGGAAAGCTGGTCATGCCCGATGACGAGTTTATCCACGATGTCGGCGTCTACGGCGGCTATCTGGACCCCCGCGAGCGGCCTGAGACATTAGAGCTAACGCACCTCTTCGGCGGGCTGGAGTTTATGACGCAGAAGCCCGGCACGCAGGAAGATATGTTCCTGACGGAGCTTGGCTGCGACATCTGGGTGCGGGGAATTATCGGCAGCCTGCCGAGTGAGCTGCACGTTGAGTCTTATAAAAACTCGGTGCGCCTGCCAGAGCGGGACCACGGGCGGACACGCATCGGGGCACGTTCCATGAGCGAGACCAAGTTGCTTCCCTACTTTGAGAGCCGTCAGGAAGACGCGATGCACGGCTATACGCTGTGCGGTTTTATCGATGGCCTGCCGAACGCCATCGGCGGCGAGGTCTGGCCGCACGTCCACCGGGTCGGCCTCGGCACAAACTTTGTCCCCTGCCCCGAACTCGGCGGCTATCTGGGCCTCATTCACGTTGTTCTGGACCGCAACAACCCGGACTTCCCGGAGACCCGCGACCCGAAGCACCCCAAAATTGAAGAGCAGTATGAAGGCTGGTTCGTGTGGCTAACTTACGAGGGCGACGAGGGCCTGCCAACCATTCAATCCTGCGTCCGGGCGCTGACCCCGGACGACGTGCCGCGCTGCTATCACGGCCTCGGGGAGCTGTTTGACACCAAGCGCGTGGCCTTTCCCATTTCCTTGTACCGCGAGGGCGACACTCTGCAAGTCGGCTACGGCTGGGGCGACCGGGCACTGTTTCAAGCCGAATATGACTACCGCACAGTGATAGATTGGCTGACCACCTGAGCCGTCCGCGTGGTGCGGGGCATTTCTGCGACAACAAACTGCCCCCGCTCCCGAAAGGCTATAACGACCTGCCCTGCTGTCGGCGCATTTGGCTCACACACCCGGAACTCCGCCGCCGCACCCGGCGGCAGGGGGCTAATCGTCAGGTAGCCGTGCCCTTCGAAAATCTGCCGTCCCCTGCCGTCCGTCAGACGTGAGATAACTTGCGTGTAGGCCAGCGGCTTGCGCCCGATATTCCGCAGCCGCCCCTGAACGATCAATCCCCCCACCCCGCGCCGGACGCTCTGGCTAAGGACGCGCACCGAGTAGTCCGGCACACTTGCCGCCGTCTCGGCACGAACCGTCGGGGCGAAGACCTGCGCGGCGGCAAGCGCAGCGAAGCAGGGTAAAACAACTACAATCAGCGGCAAGCGTGTCATAAAAAAAGCCTTTCACATTCTTTCTTCGGCACTTTGCGCCCCAATCTTTAATTTAGTCTGTGTAAGACTTGACAGCAGGGGCCTCAATCGGCTATTATAACTGCGCCCGCCGGGCAAGTCTTTGAGATAATACGGCGACGCACAACGGGGTGTAGCTCAGTTTGGTAGAGTGTCCGGTTCGGGACTGGAAGGCCGCAGGTTCAAGTCCTGTCACCCCGATTGATTGCTGTTAATTGCTGTTAATCATGGATGATTGCCGTGAAGTTTTGTAAATACTGCTTGATTGAACAGCCTGAAGACGCCTTCGAGGTCTGCAAAATTGCCGGCAGCAAAGTTTACCGACGGCTCAAGTGCCGTCAATGCAAGCTCTCTGGCAGCCGCCTACGCAAAAGCAGCCTTCGCTCATGGCTGGACGATTACAAGAACGCTCTTGTTTGCTCCCGCTGCGGCTTCCCCGACTCTCGTGCCCTGCAATTTCACCACAAAGAAACGCACACAAAGCTAGGCAATGTCGCCGATATGGCCGGGCGTGGCCTTTCCGTAGCGACGATTTTGCGCGAGATAGAGAAGTGCATCGTTCTTTGCTCCAACTGCCATCAGATTGAGCATTATGAGCAAAGACATTGAGTTTTTTAGCCCAGGCATTGCCTGGGCTGTTGCTTTTTGTGGCAATGTGCGCTAAGATAGAGCCTGATGAATGACGAAGGCTCTTTTCTGGCTCCCCCATTATTGGGGGCTGGGGGGTCTTGTCCGTCTGGCAGCCCCTCGAAGCCAGCAACATATTTCAGGAGAAACTATGCGTTTGACCTCCGCCCTCTTTCTGCTCCCTCTGCTGCTGACGGTGCCAACGGCGGAGGCCGCGCCCGTGATGCCCGCTCCCCTGCGGATTGGGCTAGACCACTCGTTCCGGCACTCTAGCTCGGTGCTGATCGGCAGCGAGCGGCCTTTTGTGCTGCTCGACCCGCTCACCAGCAAAACGCTGTTCCAGGCAGACGGCGGGACGGAGTACCGGGTGACAGTGTCGGCAGCGGGTATCGCGCTGGCAGAGCGCGTGGGGGCCTCAGAGAGCGCTGTGCCAGGCAAGTTCGCCGCCGTGCTGCTCGTTCCCGGCGCGGGGGGCTTCTGCCGGATTGCGCGGGTCGGCGGCAAAGCCGAAGAAACGCACCGCTACCGAGGCACGCTGACGGTGCGCCGGGACGCCGACGGGAACCTGCGGGTAATTAACACCGTCGCGCTGGAGCCGTATCTCTACGGCGTCATCCCCGCCGAAATCGGCACCAAAGTCCCTGCCGAGGCGATGAAAGCGCAGGCCGTGGCCGCCCGGACCTATGCGCTGAAAAACCGGGGCAAGTGCAGCAAAGACGGCTTTGATTTAGATGACACGACGCGCTGCGAGGGGTATGAGGGAGTGGACGGCGAAACGGCGGCCTCCAATGCCGCCGTGGACGCGACACGCGGGCAGGTGTTGACGTGGCAGGGGACACTCATTGATGCTCCCTACTCCACGGACAGCGGCGGCATGACGGCGTGCGACACAGGCGGCGACTGCCCGTACTTGCAGGCGGTCAAAGACTGCGATGTCCGGGGTGAAGATTACGCCGCAGGCGGCAAGTATCACACTTGGAGCAAAACGTTCACGCCCGCGCAAATCGCCGGGCTGCTGGGCCGAGACCCGCGCTCTAGCGTAGCCGGGTTTGCCTCGCTGACGGTGGACGGGCTGGATGCGTCGGGGCGGGTGACGACGGCGACGGTGTGGGGCGCGGGCGGGGCTTCCAAAACAATTACCGGGCCACAGATGCGGCAGATTTTGGGGTATGACGTGCTGCGTTCCACCCGGCTGACGCTGATCCGGACGGCGGCGGGCGAATACAAGTTTGACGGGCGCGGCTGGGGGCATGGACTGGGGATGTCGCAGGACGGCGCGGTCTCGATGGCCGGGCTGCCGTATCGCAAAACCTATCAGGAGATTTTGAAGCACTACTATGTCGGCACACAGTTGGCCGCGCTGAACACAGTCAGCGCGGCGCTGCCACAAACTAAGCCTCGGCGCGGGTTTTGATGGCTTCTAAAATCTTCTGCGTGTTGTCACGCATCAGCCGGGCGACGACGGCTTTCAAAAGTGCCCCAATCAGCGGGATTTCGAGGTCGTAGTCAATCGCGGAGTCGAAGCGGGTCACGCCCGGTGACTCTTCGGTCCATGTCCATGTTCCGCCGTAGGCCGTGTAGTCACCTTTGAGCTGCTGAAAGCGCAGGGTATGCGCGGCGGTGTCCCACAGGTCTTCCTCGGTCCAGCGCACTTTCAGCTTGAAGTCCGAGGCCACCGCCACCCAATCCGAGACTGTCCGGCTGCCGTCCTCGCTCCGCTCAGAGATGGCAACGCTTTCCACGTCTGGCATGAACTGCGGGAACGACTCCTGGTCCCGTGCCAGCGCGAAGACCTTTTCCAGCGGAGCGTTGACCGTGACGGTGTTTTCAATATGGGGCATGATTTATTCCAGAGTGCCAAGCAAAGACGCGATATAGTTGATCTGGCCTTCGTGGTAGATCATATTCCAGTGCGGATAAGTCATCCATCCCTCAATCGTCTGTGTGCGAAAGGGCGTTTCGATCTCCACAGCCAGATCGTCTTCGGTGAGCACAGCAATCGCAGCGGCGACGCGCCCGGCACTTTCCACAAGGCGCGGATGAATTTCTTCCCACCCCTGCGAGACTAGTTCGGCTTTCTCGGCAAAGAACAGGTCAAACTGCCCATCCGGCCACTGCCGGGTATGCAGCAGGTTCGCCATGTAACCGGTCAGGATAGCGCACTCGGCCACCTGGTCCATCGCGGAACGGGCGGACTCGGCGGGCTGCCAGAGGCGCTTGTCTCCGGGCAGTGCCACAAACGCTTTGGCGAGGTCGGCGGCGGCTTTTTTAGTCGCGGCGGCCAGAAAAGACTGCTGTGTTGGCATGAAATCCCCCTACTTTTCGGCTGTTAGTCAGGCCATGCGGCGGACGACACCGACGACTTTTCCGGCGATCTGAATGTCATCAAAATACATCGGCTTCATGCGCTTGTTGGCGGGCTGAAGGCGGATGCGCTGCTTTTCTTTGTAGAACCGTTTGACGGTCGCTTCGGTGACTTCTTCGTGCGTGATCATCGCCACCACGGTCTCGCCATTATCGGCGGTCTGCTGACGGCGCACGACGACGTAGTCCCCGTCGTGGATGCCGTCGTCAATCATGCTGTCCCCGCGCACTTCCAAAATAAACCCATCGCCGGAAATGAAGTCGGTGGGCAGGGGAAAGACGTCTTCGATGTCTTCCTGCGCGAGCCGGGGCTTCCCGGCGGCCACGGTCCCGATAATTGGAACGTTGATGACAGGCTTTGTGCGGGTGTAGTCCTCACCCCGGCTGCCGGGCACGAGCTTGATGGCGCGGGTCAGCACGGCATCGCGCTGGATATGGCCGCCTTCTTCGAGGCTTTTCAGGTGGGCATGAACGGTGGAAGACGACGACAAATTGACGGCGGACCCGATTTCGCGGACGGTCGGCGGGTAGCCGTGCTGGGACATATGCTGCTCAATGCAGTTTAAGATTTGTTTCTGGCGGATGGATAATGGTTTCGGCATGAAAGGCTCCTTCCCGAATGAGGCACAAACATAAAAGCACAAACATAGAAGCACAAACGTTCGGCAACGGATGTTCGGCCAACAGCTTCATTATACTGGGAACGTGGCACAAGTGTCAACCCACGCAGATAAGAACTTGACAATGAGGCAGGCAGATAGGTACACTCGTAGGTACTTTTTGCGATTTTAAGGGGCTTTTATGATTATTATACTCTCGTCAGAGGCGACGAAGGAGAACTTGCAGCACGTGACACAAATGCTTGAGGAGCGCGGCTACGGCGTTCACCTGTCGGAAGGCATCGAGACCACTATTGTCGGGGCTGTCGGCGTCCCGAACGACCCCTCCGGCAAGGCCGAAGTCATGGAGCAGTTCGCCGCGCTGCCCTATGTCGCCAAAGTCGTGCCCGTCACGAAGCCCTATAAAGTTGTCTCCAAGCAGTTCCACCCGGAGCCGACCGTGATCGAAGTGCGCGGCATCCGCATCGGCGACCCCGAGTTTGTCGCCGTCATGGCCGGTCCCTGCACCGTCGAGACGGAGCCGCAGCTCATGGAAGCCGCCCGCGCCGTCAAGGCCGCCGGGGCGCACATCCTGCGCGGCGGGGCCTACAAGCCCTCGACGTCCCCCTACTCGTTCCACGGCCACGGAGAACCCGCGCTGAAGATGCTGGCCGCCGCCCGCGACGAGCTGGACATGGCGATTATCACAGAAGTGCTGGACGTGCGCGATGTGGAGCTGGTGTGCAGCTACGCCGACATTTTGCAGGTTGGCACGCGCAATATGCAGAACTACCCGCTGCTGACCGAGATCGGCAAAACAAACCACCCCGTGATGCTCAAGCGCGGAATGTCCGCGACCATCGAAGAATGGCTGCAAGCCGCCGAGTACATCGCCAGCCGGGGCAATAAAAACGTCATGCTGTGCGAGCGCGGCATCCGCACGTTTGAGACCTACACCCGCAACACCTTCGACGTCAACGCCATCGCGGCGATTAAAGAGCTGTCGCACCTGCCCATTATCGCCGACCCGTCCCACGCCACCGGTAAGGCCAGCCTCGTGAATGCCGTCACCCGCGCCGCCATCGCCGCCGGAGCCGACGGCATCATCATCGAGGTCCACCCGAACCCGGAAAAAGCGCTCAAAGACGGCGCTCAGTCCCTCCTGCCCGAAGCGTTCGAAAAGCTGATGCACGACATCGCCCCCATCGCCAAGGCTGTGGGCAAGCATTTGTAGACATCTCCAAGAAAGAGGCTTCCCATGAGTATCGTCCAAGACCTTCCAACCCAAGTCCCGGCACAGCCGCACAGGTCGGCGCAGGAGACAAACGACCGTTCTTGGGAAATCTACTTTCGCCTGCGTCCGCAGATTGAAACGCCGGAAACCATCGGCAAGTTGCTTTTGCTGGACTTGAACAGCGGCGACTATCAGATTGCCGATGACGACCTCGGCTTTGATGCGGTCGCTGCGCTGCGTCAGCGCCACCCGGATGCGGCTCCCTTTGGAATGCGTATCGGCTATGACGTTTCAGGGGCTTTTTCTGGTTCAATGGAGCGGCTGCCTGAATGATGCAGGGCATAATATCTCGCCAGCGGGCGACTTTGATGATTACGCTACGCCCACCGGGTCAGCCTGACCTTTCGTTGGAGTTCATGGTTGACACGGGTTTTACGGAGTTTTTGACACTCCCTCCGGCGGCGGTCGCAGCCCTCCGCCTGCCACTTCTGTATGAGCGTCGGATGAGCCTAGCAGATGGCAGCGCCATTATGGTTCCGGTGCATCAGGCACAGATTGTATGGGACGGAGAAGAACAACCAGTCAGCGTTCTGGCAACAGGCCGCCGTCCGCTCCTCGGAACGGCACTGCTGGACGACCACGATTTGTACGTCCGCTTCCAAGAAGGCGGCCCCCTGACAGTGACCGGAATTGATGACGCGGCTTAGTTTAGCAAACAGGCGCAGGCAGGAAAAAGACAAGGCCGCAGAGAACAAGCGTTGATAAGACACGCTGCTTTCTGCGGCTTTTGTTTTGCCGCGAGTTTGGGAGTTAATAATGGCGCTGGCCCGACAGTTTGTAGAAAAAACCCACTACACCGAAGCCGACTATTTCGAGTTCGAACGCACATCGTTCGGGCGCTGGGAATATGTCAACGGCGAGATACGCCAGATGGCAGGCGGCAAGGATGACCACAACGCTATTATTGCCAACATAATACGGGCATTGGGCAATCTGCTGGCTCCACGGGACTGCCGGGTGTATGGCTCAGACATGAAAATCCATACCGGGGACGGCGTGAACACGTTTCCCGATGTGGCGGTGGTCTGCGGCGAGCGGCAGTATTACCTCGGCAAAGAAGATGTCATTATCAATCCCTTGCTGGTGGTCGAAGTGCTGTCGCCGTCCACACGCGGCTACGACCGGGGCGACAAGTTTGATCACTACAAAACAATCCACGCCCTCGAAGAATACCTGCTGGTAGACCAAGACAGCACCCGCATCCTGCTTTATACCCGCCGCGAAGACCACTGGGAGATGCGTGAGGCGGAGGGGCAAGATAGCAGCATTTACCTGCCGTCTTTGCAGGAGACGCTGACGCTGGCAGATGTGTACGCAAAAATTGAGTTTGGCAATGGAGGAGTAGCGCGGCAGGAAAAGTGAAAGGAAACCTTTATGGAACTTGCACATCGGTATACGACGGCAGAGAAAGCAAAAACCCATTATACCGAAGCCGAATACTTTGAGTTTGAGCGAACTTCAGTCGGGCGCTGGGAATATGTCAACGGCGAAATCCGCGCTATGAGTGGCGGCACACTTGACCACAGCGCAATCAGCATGAACGTTGGCAGGGCATTGGGAAACGTGCTGGTTCCGCGTGGCTGTCGCATCTACGGCTCGGATGCCAAGATACACACCGGGAACGGTGTTAACACGTTCCCTGATCTTTTCGTCATCTGCGGCCAAAGTCAGTTCTATATGGGCAAAACTGACGTGGCGATTAATCCCCTGCTCATCGTTGAAGTGCTGTCACCCTCCACGGAAGGTTACGACCGGGGCGAGAAGTTTGAGCATTATAAAACTGTTGCATCACTGCAAGATTATCTGCTTGTAACCCAAGATGAGGCGAGGGTAGAACTCTTTTCTCGCCGCGATGGAACCTGGGAGAAACAGAGTGTGACGGGGCTTGAAAGCAGCATTTATCTGCCGTCTATCAGCGTAGAATTGGCTCTGTCAGACGTGTATGCAACTATCGACTTAGGGGAGTAACAGTCAAGGAGACAAACGATGCACAATCTGTGGAATTGGATGCTGGTTGCGACATTTTTATACATAGCCCTAAGTTCTAGCCTCAAGGGACGAACCGCCTTGATAGTGTCGTTTATCTACTTTTGGGGAACCGCCGCTGTGTTATCTGTAACCACATGGCAGCTTCAGCGTGGTCGAGCCGAAACTGATGCACAGCTAGACCCTGACAACTCATATACAGCAGACATAATGGCAGGGCATCATCAAGAGCTGTGGATGCTTATCGCGGGAATTGCTGTACTCTTTTTGACCCCTGTAATTTTCTTTTGGTTTGACCAACGCAAAAAGCGCCAAGCCACACTTTCTGCCAAGACCATTTAGAGAGCATTCACTATGACGAAGGACGCACATTTTCCGGGGCATTTTGGGACCGTGGCGATTGTCGGGGTCGGGCTGATTGGCGGGTCGCTCGGCATGGCGCTGAAGACGCGGCGGCTGGCGCGGCGCGTGGTCGGCATCGGGCGGGACGCGGCGCGGCTGGAAACGGCGGTGGCGCTCGGTGCGGTGGACAGCGGCGTCACAAATCTGGAAGAGGGGCTGGCGGACGCGGATATAGTGGTGCTGTGTACCACGGTGGGGCATATCGTGGCGGCGCTGCCGGGCGTGCTGGCACAAGTCAGTCCCGGCGCGGTGGTGACAGACGTGGGCAGCACGAAGGGCGCGATAGTGCGGGCGGCGGGCGGCGCGGGGCGGTTTGTCGGCGGGCATCCGATGGCGGGGTCGGAGCAGACCGGGGTAGAAGCGGCGACGCCGCTGCTGTTTGAGGAAGCAACCTGGGCGCTGACGCCGACGAGCGCGACGGACCCGGAGGCGCAGGGGATCATCACAGCGCTGGCCCGCGAGGTGGGGGCAACGACGCTGACACTGACACCGGAGGCACACGATGCCATGCTGGCCGTCACAAGCCATCTGCCGCACGTTCTGGCCTCGGCGCTGATGCGTCAGGCGGCTTTGACGCAGGCCGGGCACCCGCAGACGCAGCGGCTCACGGCGGGCAGCTTCGCGGATGCCACGCGGGTCGCGGCCTCGTCGCCGGAGCTGTGGCGGGACGTATGCCTGACGAACAGGGAGGCGCTATTAGGTAGCCTGCGCGGGTTTCGGACGGAGTTAGATATTCTGGAAGCGGCGGTAGAAGAGGGTGACGCGGCGGCGATTGAGGCGTTTTTCGCCGCCGGGGCAAAGGCCAAAGGGGAATGGGGCAGCTTGTAAGCTGCCCCGTTTATAATACGTTCAGGAAGTCGCGGGACTCATCGAACTTCTGGCAGGCTTCGGTTTCGACGGCCTCCCACATAGCCGGATTGAAGGCAAGCCACTGCTCCACTTCGGGGGCCAAATTGGGAACGAGCGGGTCGCCGCCGCTGCCAAGCGCGAGGCGGCGGGCGACGCGGTCGGCGGCCTGAATGGTGGCCGTGATCTCAAAATACTCTTTGGCATACGCAGGCTGATGATGCAGGGTAATCATCGCCGTCAGCGACGGCGGCAGATTCCACTTTTCCGCGATGCGCTTGCCTACCAGCGCGTGGCCTACGCCCAGGGCCGTCTTTTCTGCTTCCCAGATGGAGATTTTGGCCGCGCTCGCCAGCTTCATGGCGATGGCATATTGGTCCGGGAAATACTGGTCCAGAAACAGCTTGCCGATGTCATGCAGCAGGCCGCCGATAAAGACTTCTTCCACCGACTTCGTTCCAATTCCCTTGCGTTTGGCAATCGCACTTGCCCCCACGGCGACGGCCATAGAGTGCGCCCAGAAAGCATCCCGGTCCAGGGCGGTTTTCTGGCCGTGGGCATCAAAGGCATTGAAGACGCCAAGCGAAGTCGTCAGATTGCGGACGGTGTTGAAGCCAAGAATGACCACGGCATTGGTGATCGTAGCGATCTTGCGCGGGAAGCCGTAGTACGACGAGTTGACCAGCCGCAGGACTTTGGAGGCCAGCGCCTGATCGGTCGAAATCAGCCGGTTCAAGTCCGAGGCGGAAGTTGTCGGGTCATTGACGGTCTGCATGACGCGCATGATGACCGCCGGTAGGGGCGGCAGGTCCTGCAATTCGTCTTCAATAATCCGAAGCAGGCGCTCCTGCTTCAGCTTGGTTTCCATGAGTGTCGGCACGGCCTGTCACCATTTCCTGTGTGTATCTTCTACGGATAATATCGGCAGAAACAGAGAGGATCAAGAGGGTTATTTGACAAGGGGGAGGACGGCTTTGAACGCGGGCGTGCCTGCTTCGCGCAGCCATTCGTAGACGGCGGCTTCGGCGGCGCAGGGCAGAATGCCGTTGTCCCGCATCCTCTCCATCCCGAGCTTGTGCTTTTCCAGAGACCGCGATGACACGGCATCAGCGGCGACATGGACCTGATAGCCCAGATGCGCCAAATCCAGCGCCGTTTGCGACACGCAAATATGCGTTTCCAGCCCGCACAGCAAAATCTGATGACGCCCAAGCGACTTCAAACCGTCTAAAAAGCCGTCGGCTTCGGCGCACGAAAAGGCCATTTTGTCCTGCGACGCCGCCACGGCAAAATCTCGGTAGTCCTGCGTAATTTCAGCCGCGACCCCGCCCAGACGCTTCTCGTTTTGCGTGGTCGGCACCACGGGGACTTGCATAACAATCGCTGCCTGCACCAGCAGGCGGACATTGACAACAAGCCGCTCCCGGTCGTGCATGACATTCAGGAACGGCTCCTGCATATCAATCACAACCAGAGCCGTATCTTCGAGGCGCAGGATATTTGGGTGTCGCTCAGACATAGGAATTAGGAGGGAGGCGGGGCGCAGGAGCCGCGCACCATCAGGCGGCCCGGCAGGGCCACATCCGTCTCGCGGGCCGCGTCGGGCGTGTCGTGGATGCCGTACAGCGCGGCAACCGCAAGGCGGGCCAGCTCCGGCACGGGCGGGCGGATTGTCGTCAGCGGTGGGGTCAAGGCTTCCGCCAGTCGGGGCGTATCACCAAAACCGGCCAGAGAAACGGCCAGCGGCACAGCCAGTTCCATCTCAGCCAGCGTTTGTGCGGCTACGGCAGCGATGTTTTCGTTGTGGCAAACTAGCGCGGTCGGCTTCGCCTCAGCCTCTGCTACGA
This sequence comes from Capsulimonadaceae bacterium, assembly GCA_965277455.1. Taxonomy (GTDB): domain Bacteria; phylum Armatimonadota; class Armatimonadia; order Armatimonadales; family Capsulimonadaceae; genus JANXMY01. The sequence goes on from OZ255823.1 coordinate 1,330,947, forward strand.
AAAGGCTTTGAACGGCCCGGCGGACACCCTCGCGCTCGCCCAGCGTCTTAAATGTATCGCTTGCCGCCAGTGTCACGGCAGCCGGGTCGGCCTCATATGCGGTCCAAACTCCGCGCAGACCGTCCAGCCGTTCCTGCGTCACCTGCGCCGGGGCGGCAGGAGCCAGCAGGGTCAGCCGCCGGTGTCCGAGGTCCCACAGATACTCGCCCATTTGCCGACCGGCATCCTTGCCGTCGAGATGCACCTGCACTAAATCCCTCGATGGATGGTTCGTTTCGCCGATCATCACGCAGGGAATGCTCGCCATCGCCGCCTCACGCGGCGGCAGGCTGTCAGACAGCAGCACCAAGCCCATAATCCCGAGGGCATCCAACTTGGGCAGGTCTTCCGCCGTCAGGAGGCGCAGGCCGAAGTCGTCTTCCGCCTCGGCCCCGTTTGCCTGAGCATGGTCACGCAAAGCCACTTGCAGGTTCTGCACCAGAAACGCCGTGTGCGGGCTATATTCCGGGTCCCAGACCCCAATAAATTGCTCGGTATGCTGCCGTCGCAGGCGGCGGCTGCCCCGTGGCCGCCCCGCCCGCACCGGCGTGTAGTTAAGCGACTCCGCAACCGCCAGCACCTTTCGCCGCGTATTTTCGCTGACAAACGTGCCGTTGTCGCGCCCGCTCAGCACCGTCGAAACGACGCTGGGCGAAACCCCGGTCTGCTGTGCGATGTCTTTGAGTGTTACTGGCATGATACGTTGTTTAAGTATACTCTCATTTGTCGCTTGTTGTTTCCATGCAAACTCAATCGCTGAACTTATGGATTGGCTTTCAGCATTTCCTGCGCCTTTTTACCCGTTATACCTGCTTTGTCCCAATGAACAGCTTGCTTCCAGGCGTCCCGCGCCGCCTGCCGCTTTCCGTTTTCATTGAGCGTATTTCCCAGGTAGAAATACGCCATAGGAACGATAGTTTTTGTTTCCAATGTTGCTTCTGCAATAATAGCCTGAAACTCGGCAATCGCCAAATCGGTTTCACCTTTTTTCCGCAGGACCTCGCCTATTTGAAGCCGGTCGGACGCACACTCAATAGCTTTACCTTCCGCCAGCCGCAGAGCTTCATGGTATTGACCTAAGCTACCCTCTAAATCACCCATTTGTCGTAGCACCCCTGCGAGATAAGAATGGGCGGAGGAGCTTTCTGGATGAGCTGCAATATACTCTCGGTAGCACTGTGCGGCAAGGGCCAAATCCTGCCCAGCGTCTTTGCGAATACCAGACAGGGTTTCACTTTCCTGCCGCATCGCTTGAAACTTGGCATAATCGTCGGCCAGTTTCGGGTCATCGTCACCCCGAGAATGCCGTGCCCGAAACTCATAGACCGCTTCCAGACCGTCAAACCCTTTGCCGTTTTTGAAAGCATTATCAACAGTGTGAAGCAACGAGTTTCCTTCGGTATTCAGTCCTTGTATTTTTTCTCGAATCTGATGCCTTTTTTGTTTTTGTTTCGGTGAACCGACAAGCTCTAAGCAGCGCATGATTGCTGAAAACAGTATGATCACAATGCGAGCGAAGCGCATCGTGCGTTTTTCAGCCTTCTGCTGACGGCGGACACTTTTGAGTAAGTCCTCTGTTTCCATCACACTCCGCCAGCAGAAGGCTGGAAATTACAGCTTGCCCAGATCTTTCAGGCTGTCCACGGTTCCCTGCACTTTGGCCGCCGATTCTTTGATCCCAGCCAGTTCCACATCGGTCAGCGGGGCCAGTGCCGAGAGGTCATAAATGGCTTCCACGCCGGAGGCACCGAGCAGGGCAGGAGCACCGAAGTACAGGTCGTTGACGCCGTACTGACCAGAAAGCAGCACCGTGGTTGCCAGAATGCGCTTGCGGTCAAGAAGAACGGCTTCCACCATCTCCGCCGTCGCCACGCCGGGCGCGTACCAGGCGCTTGTGCCGATCAGACCCGTTAGGATACCCCCACCCTGCCGGGTGTCATCTTCAATCTTCTGGAGCTGCTCCGCCGTCAGCTTACCCAAATCCACCCACTTCTGCACGGGGATACCGCCCACGGTGGTCAGGCTGCGGACCGGAACCATCTGGTCGCCATGCCCACCCAGCACATACGCCTGCACGTCTTCCACCGAGACGCCCACGGCGGCGGCGATATAGTTGCGGTAGCGCGTACTGTCCAGAACGCCCGCCTGTCCAATGACCTTCTCCGACGGCAGCCCCGTGGCTTTGAGGGCCACATGGCACATGGCATCCAGCGGGTTGGAGACAATGATATACACGGCGTCCGGGCTTGCCTGCGCGGCTTGCGCGGCGACGCTCTGCACGATGTCGGCGTTGACCGCCAGCAGGTCCTCGCGGGACATTCCCGGCGTCCGGGGACGGCCCGACGTAATCACCACCACATCGCTGTCTTTGGTGTCGCTGTAGTCCGAAGTCCCCAGCACGCGCCCGTCGTAGCCGACAATCGGCGACACTTGATTGAGGTCCAGCGCCTTGCCGCGTGCCATCGAGCCGGTTTTGCGGGGGCGCTCCGCCGTCAAATCGTCCGGCAGGTCCAGCAGGACCACATCCGAGTACCCCTGCTGTGCGACATGAAACGCCACCGTTGCACCGACATTGCCTGCGCCAATGACGCTGACTTTTTTCTTTCCCGAAGCCATAAGTTGTGTTCTCTCTCTTTATGATGTAGTGTGCTACGGTCAGGGAAGCAAATCATCCACGGCCACGGAAGCCTCCGGGGCGGCAAGTGGTGCGATAAACTCACCCATTCTGTAAGTTCTTATTTCCGTGTAGCTAAAAGCTGGATTCCCCTCGGGTTTCAGCTCTGGCCTGCGATAGACTTCCACTTGCTGCTGATCCAAGTTGATGATCCAATAGTCCTGAATGTACGCCTGAGCATACAGCGCCAGCTTCCAGGTTCGGTCATACGCAAGCGTCGTGTCCGAAACTTCGACGATCAGCAGAGCCTCGGTCGGCATCTGAGTCGCGTATTCCCGGATTTGGCCGGGTAGAATTGCAATATCCGGCTGCGGCTCCGCCCGAACCCCGACCCGAAAGGAGTTTTGGATACTCACCGCATGGTCGTCCCCGAAGACAGCTTGCAGTGCCTGACTGGTAAGCATCACTGCCGTCATGTGCCGTGTTCCAATCGGTGGCATCGTGAGAATATCTCCCTCTATGAGTTCTACACGCGCTTCTCCAAACCAGCCCATCAGGCCCATTTGATGGTATTGAACCACCGTCCACGGAAGCGGGCGCGGCTCACCGGTCAGCGTATCAGGATACTTTTCAACAATCACCCCGTCCATAAGTTCGACGCGGGTGTCTAAAAACCAGCCCATGTCTGCCAGACGATGGTACTGATCCTTGCTGAAACGCCATAAGCCCTCTCGGAGAATGTCACTTTCGCGCTCGGCAACAGCCATAAGACTAGCCTTCCTTGAGTTCAAACTTGCTCTCAGAAAGTTCAATTACAACTTGATCCCCAAGACTGAGAAGCGCTCCAATCCAGTACAGTCTGCGCCCGCCTACTCCAATTGCCCCTCGGTCTGCCACAATCTTGCCTTCAAGCGGGCTAAATCCCCAGAGAAACGAAACGCGGCTTCCCACTTTGGGAAGTTTAGGAGACGTTTTAGTCAAAACTGCCATTGTCACTATTCTTTCAGCAGCGGAGTGTTTTTCATCGAAGTTCTTTTACTTGCGGGCCAGGCCGTTGGCAATTTTTCCCCACCGCCCTTCGGCCTGCATCGCCTCGGCTTCTTGGAGGGAAAGGCTATAAACCCCTGTGTTGTCTTGAAATGGAACACGATGCTTTTCCAAGTATTTAGCGGAGTAAACAGCGTGATTTGCAGAAACCTTTTCTACAAGCTCCTGGGATGTAAATACAAAGAAGCGCGGGGCAGAGTACGTGTCTTGTTTGTCGGGAACCAAAACTAGCACCCAGAATATCTGCGGGTTAATGCTGTTTTTATCAATGGAGTGCTGACCAGTCACCCACTTTTTGTTGGGGCTGGCAGTCGTTTTAACCTCAATCACGGCTGTTTGCCGACTCTGCGGATCAAACGCCAACACGTCTGCGTTTTTTGCCGCGCCATAAGTCACCGAGGCAAAGAGGCCGCGCCGGTTCAGCTCGGCAGCCACATAAAACTCTCCTGCAAGGTTTAGCGCGTACTTTTGCTGCTGACTGCCACGGACCCCGCTGCTGAAATCGTATTCATGGTCAGTTTCCAGTTCCGGGTGTGCGGGGTTAGGGCTTTCAGGAATTGCTGTGTTCATAGCCATATTTTTCTCGCGATGTCGGTTCGCGGGCGCTGATAAGACGAATAGTTCGCACTCGCTCCGTGTAGATTACGACAAGCAGTCGGTCTTTGTTTGACAAACCCAAGCTGACATAGCGGTCTTCTTCAGAATGTGCCCAGTCAGACTCAGTGATCATCAGTTCATCGTCGAAAACGCTGGATGCCTCCTCGAAGTCAACACGGTGCTTGCGGACGTTCTCAGCGGCCTTTGCGTCATTCCACTCGAAGTCAAATACGAGGCCGCTGAGTTCGCCCACAGTCTACTCCATTGATGTGCATATAATGCGTTTAGCCAGCCTGCATTTTGGCGATGATAGCGTCGGCCATTTCTGCCGTGCCGACCGCGGTGGGGTCGTTGCGGTCGGGCTTCATATCGTAGGTGACATCTTTGCCTTCGGCGATCACGTCCGCGACGGCTTTCTCCAGCTTCGCGGCGGCGGCGTCTTCCTTGAGGTACTTTAGCATCAGCATTCCCGACAGAATGAGCGCGGTTGGGTTGACTTTGTTCTGGTTTTTGTACTTGGGAGCCGAGCCGTGCGTGGCCTCAAACAGCGCCATGTCTACGCCGATATTGGCCCCCGGCGCGACGCCGAGGCCGCCGACCAGGCCCGCGCAGAGATCGGAGAGAATGTCGCCGTAGAGGTTCTCCATGACCATGATGTCATAGTTTTCAGGCTTCTGCACAAGCTGCATGCACATCGCGTCCACCAGCCACTCGTCGTACTCGACGCGGCCTTCGTACTCTTTGGCGACTTCGCGGGCAATCTCGTAAAAGAGGCCGTCCGTGTATTTCATGATGTTCGCTTTGGCAACGGCGGTGACTTTTTTGCGCCCGTTTTCGATGGCGTAGTCAAACGCGGCCTTGACGATCTGACGGCTGCCGGTGCGCGAGATGGGCTTGATGGAAATCGCCGAGTCCTGCCGGATTTTGCCGTTTGCCATGCCAATAATCTGGGCTGCCTCGGCGCTGTCTACCGGGTACTCAACGCCCGCGTAGAGGTCTTCGGTGTTTTCGCGGACGATAACCAGATCGACGTTCTCATAGCGCGAGCGCACGCCGACATAGGACTTGCAGGGACGGATGCACGCATACAGGTCCAGCTCTTTTCGCAGGGCCACGTTGACCGAGCGGAAGCCGGTTCCAATGGGGGTCGTAATCGGGCCTTTCAGCGCGACTTTATTTTTGCGGATCGAGGCCAGAACGTTGTCCGGCAGCGGCGTTCCCGCCGTCTCCATGATGTCTACGCCCGCTTCCACGACGTCCCACTCAAACGCTACGCCCGTGCCTTCCAGCACGCGCCGCGTCGCTTCCACCAGCTCCGGCCCGGTTCCGTCGCCCCGAATCAAAGTCACTTGATGCGCCAAATCGTCGTCCTCCATCATTTGCAAATTAAGATGTCCATAGTATAAGCGTTTGGAACGCGCTTTGTCAAGCCGCAGGGCACAGACGCAAAAAGCGCCCGCTTCGTAAAACGAAGCGGGCGCTTGACAGGACTATTTCGCACGGCCCTGGCTGGTGATGGCATCCCCGAGGCTGTCCAGACTGGACCCTTCGGGGGCGGCAGAAGCCGCACGATTTTCCTGCTGGATTTGCAGGTAAACTTCTTTGCGATGAACGGAAACATCACGCGGAGCGTTAACCCCCAGGCGAACCTGATCTCCGCGAACTTCGACCACAGTGATTTCGATATCGTCGCCGATTTTGATGCTCTGGTTTAATCGACGTGTTAAAACTAACATTTGGCCCTCCCTGGCACGGCGCTTGGATTTTGGGAAAGCGCGTGCAAGATGCGTTTATTTTACGCCTCTTTCATTCCCCAAGTCAACCCTTTTTAAACTCTGTGTAATTAAAATTACTTTTTTATTTATTCCAAAGGCAGCAGCCGGTGGCGCAGACCGTATTGATCGGTGTTCAGAACAATCTGTTTGCCAAGCCGAGCGCGGGTATTAACCACCACGGGGGCCATCAAGTTAGCTGTGATGCCCTGTGGCTCGCCCGGCGGCACAGTCAGCAGCGTATACAAACGGGGCCGGGCGTTCGGCTCATTCAGCCCTAGCTCCTCCATCTCGCCGCGAGGCACACGCGGGGCGTAGTCTGGGAACGACTGATGCGGCTCCATCGCCAGAAACGCCAGCGCCCCGTCTTCGAGTGATTGCAGCCAGACAAACGGACTGCCCTTCGCCTCATCGCCGGTGTGGTGCGGGACCAGCGTAAACTGACGCAAATGCTCAAAGCCAGGCATTCCGTCCGGGAAGGTCAGGGTCTTGCGCTCCTCCACGTCGAGGGCGCCAAAGCGGGTTGTGGTGATTGTCATAAAAGCAAATGCTCCGAAAGAAAGTTAGTGCAAGAAATCTGCCAAGCTGTACTGGAACGCTTTGGCGGTCGTAGAAAGTGATGCCTGGTAGATATTGGTGGCACTCTGAAGCTGTACATACGCCGTCGCCAGGTCAACATCCTCTATCCCGGAAATCGTATCTCCGTAATCCCCCTGCGCCCGTGTGAGCCGCGTTTGTACGTCATTCACATTGTCAAGCTTCGCCCCCACGGAGGCGCGCTGGGCACTGATATTGGAAGTTGCGGCATCTACTTTGGCAATGTCCGCCGAGATGGCATTGGCATCTCCCGAAGTCAGGTCTGTTTTCAGTGCTTTGAGCGCATCAAAGGCTGGGCCGAAGGTGGCCGCACCAGACGAATTGAGTGTGATCTGGTAGTTTGGTCCCACAGTCGAGGTGATGGCCGCTGCGTTTCCCGAATAATTCTGGGACGCATCGAAAGGCGGCGCTTTCGTGGCGGTGCCGCCAAACAGATACTTGCCATGAATATCGCTGTTGGCAATCTGGGTAAGCTGCTGGGTGAGACCATCCACCTGACTCCCCAGCGCAGTGTAGTCGTCCGGTGTCAGATTTGAGTTCCCCCCCTGCACGGCGATCTGCTTGGCCGAAACCAGCAGGCTGGAGGCGCTGCTGAGGGCACTGTCGCTGGCAGACAGAAACGATGTGGCCTGCGTGACATTGCGCTGATACTGCTTGTTGTCATCCAGAGCGGCCCGTACCACGAGCGACTGCGAGGCACCCGCAGGGTCATCGGAGAACGTGGTCAGCTTTTTGCCGGTGGAAATCTGGCCCTGCACTGTGTTCAGCGTGTTCAGGCTGGTTTCAATGTTCCCTTGCAGGCTGCCATAACGCTGGCTTTCAGTAATACGCATTGGTTTCTACTTTCCCGCGAATTGCGAGTCACAATCACTAATTGCTGGAGACTAATTGCTGGAGAATAAATTGTTGATCAGCGTTCCGACCATATCATCCATCGTCTGCACCACGCGGGCAGACGCCTGATAAGCCCGCTGGTATTTCAGCATATTAACCATTTCATCGTCGGTGGAAACGCCGGTGACGGAGCTGCGCTGCTGGGTGAGCTGCGTCAGCACGGCTCCCGCACTGGCAGTGGCGGATGTCGCAGAAGCCGCCCGGCCCCCGGTGTCGGTGACAATCTGCTGGTAAAAGCCCTGAATGCTGCTGCCAGCCAGCGGGTCGCCAGCAGTGACAATAGTCTGGTTTTTCAAGTTCGCCAGAAGCACGGCATTGGTGGAATCGCTCTGGGGCGGCACAGACGAGGCAGGGGGCGCGGGCAGGGCCGCTGCCGCGAGATGCTCCGGGTGCGCTTCCAGATCGGAATTGACCGCAAGAGTGGCGGCTTCTTTGCCCGCCGTGACCGTGAAGAAGTTTTCTCCCGTGGTTCCGTCGAGGCCCGCCCCGGCGCTGTGGACGGCATTGACCTGGGAAGACAGCGAGCTGGCCAGGGAGTTGAGCTTGCCCTGCACGGCACCGAGTTGAGTTTGACTCTCGACCAGACCCGCCAGCGCCCCCTGCTTCAAATCGCCCTGCGCGGTCAGGCTGGACAGGGTGACGGCATAGGCGTCCGTGCCAACCACCAGGCCCTGATTGCCGATAGAGACGTTCACCGTGCCATCAGAATTGTTCTGCGTGGTAACATTGGACAGACTCGAGATAGTGTCCACCAGCAGATCGCGCTGATCGAGCAGCCCGTTGACGGGGTTTCCCGCCGCCGTTTCCTGCTTGATGGTGACATTGAGCGCGGCAATCTGCGTGGCGCTATCGTTAAGGGATTTGACATCCAGCGCCACGTTCTGGTTCAGCGTCGAGCCGATGGAGGTCAGCCGGGCCTGCGTCCCCTGAAAGATGCGGGCCAGCGCGTCGCCGTTCTGCACGGCGGCGGCACGCGCCCCCAGGTCTTCGGGATTGTTGGCGAGGTCCTGAAACCCATTGAAGAACGTGCTGATCGCGGAATTTAGTCCGGTATCACTTGGCTCCCCAAAAGCGTCATCAATCTGGCCCAGTGTGTTCGCCAGCCCGGACTGATAGCTCTGGCTGGAGGTGGCATCGCGCACCTGCGTGTCCAGAAACTGATCATTGGCCCGCTGAATGCGGCTAACGGCAACGCCGGAACCCAGGGACTGCCCCGGCAGCGGCGTTTCATGCCCGGCTCCGGCCACCAGGTCTGTGGCGACTTGATTCACGGACTGCACTGAATAGCCAGGGGTTCCAGCATTGGCGATATTGTTCCCCGTGACGTTCTGCCCAATTTGCGCGGCGGCGAGGCCGCTGCGCCCGATTTCAATTCCAAAAAATGTTCCCGGCATAAGTGTTCCTCGTGTGTGCGTCTGCCGAACGTCAGGCGCGGCGGTCCATCAGCATTCGGCCTGCCGCAATCCCCGCGCCGCCGTAGCCGTCTCCGGCTGTGCGTCCCGCCTCCACAAAGAGGTCCAGCGAGAACGCGATATAATCCAGCTCATTTTGTATCAGCGCCCGGTTGCGGCGCGTGAGCACCTGCACCTGATCCAGAATATGTTTGAGGCCGTCTTCCAGCGCTCCGAGACCGCGCAGGCTGCCTTCCGGGGACAGTTCTTTGAGGCCCGACAGCGTCACTGGTTTGCCGTCATCGTCCACCAGTGCGGCCCGGCGGGCGGTGTCCTGCACTTCGAGCTTGGCGACCAGGGCCGCGTGCTGCTCCTGCGTCTGGGTGAACAGGGCGCGGTTGCAGGTCAGCAGCGCCAGCTCCTGCGCTTCCAGCACTTTGCAGTGGCGCGTTTGCAGCGCGAGGTCTTCGCGCAGGACTTTGAGTATCTTTTTAGTATCGGGCATTGTGTTAGCCTTTCTTATCGGTATTTGTAGCGTCCGGGCCGAGGCCGGGGGCAAGCTGGTTGTACATCATTCGGGCCATCCCGAGGTCGCCCCGGCTTGCCATCTTTTCGGAGAGTGTCTGGTCCATCATGTCCCGAAAAATCTGCTGGCCGTTGCCGGTATCGCCGAGCAGCTTGTCATCGGGCACGGTCTTTCGCATTTCTTTCAGCATCTCATTCAGAAAATAGCCCTCAAATTGCTGGGTCGCTTTTTGCAGGTCTAAATGCTTCTTGTCGGTCGGCGGCGGCGCGGGTGTTTCCAGTCGTTTGAGTTGGAAAATCATTGGATTTCAATCTCCGCGTGCAGAGCGCCCGCTTCTTTCATGGCCTGCAAAATGGCGATCAAATCACGGGGCGTCACGCCAAGCGCATTCAGCGAGCGCACCACTTTATCCAGAGAAGCACTGGCCGGGAGCGGGATGAGCCGCATATCGCCTTCGGTGGCAGTCACGACTTTACGCGGGACCACCACAGTCACGCCGCCCCGGCTCAGAGGCGCGGGCTGCGAGATAATGGGGGCATTGGCGATAGACACCGTCAGATTGCCGTGCGCGACGGCGCAGGCGGACACTTCCACATTGCCGCCCATGACCACGGTTCCGGTGCGCTCGTTGATAACGACTTTGGCGATTTCGTCGGTCTCGACGGGCACGCTTTCCAGCGCGGCAATCAGCGCGACCGGCTCCGTGCCGGGCGTGAAGGCCACGCGGATCGTGCCGGCATCTTCGGCGGAGGCTCCGGTTGCGCCGGGCGGGCGGTGGGCATTGATGGCGTTGACCAGCCGCGCCGCCGTGGTGAAGTCGGGCCGGTCCAGGGTCACTTCCAGCGAGCCGGAAGCGCGGCCTGAGAACGTCGTCGGCACATCCTGCTCCACCAGAGCGCCGCCGGGGATGCGCCCGACGGTGACAAAGTTTTTGGTGACGCCGCCCCCGCCCCCACCGCCTGCGAGGAAGCCGCCCACAGAAATAGGCCCCTGTGCGACAGCATAAACGCTGTTGTTGGCGGCTTGAAGCGGCGTCTGCAAAAGCGTCCCGCCCTGAAGCGAAGTGGCATCGCCGAGGCTGCTGACGGTAACATCAATCGCGCTGCCGTTTTTGACAAACGCCGGCAGGGTGGCCGTGACCATCACCGCCGCGACGTTCTTTAATTTAAGTGCCCCCGGCGGCACAGTGACACCAAATTTTTGCAGCATGGCAGCGACCGATTGCGGGGTGAACGTCGCCCCGGTCCCGTCCCCGGTCCCGCTTAGCCCAACTATCAGGCCGTAGCCGACAAGCTGATTGCCGCGCACGCCCTGCACGCTGGCAATGTCTTTAAGCCGTGCCTGTGCGTGGGCTTTGGGGGCGAGGGCACACAGGCCGCAGACGGCGAGAAAACCGAGGAAAGCATTTTGGTTAATCATACTGGTATTTTTATCGGGTGGTGGGGCGGGAAACTTTAGGGGAAAGCCCCCCGCCCCCAATAATGAGGGAGCCGGAGAAGAAGGAAGGACAGGGCAAGCCCTGCCCCTACGGGTTTGGTTCCTGCGCTGACTCTGGCTCCCCCATTATTGGGGGCGGGGGGGTTCCTAAAACAGCACCTTGAAGAGGCGCGAGATGAGGCCGTCGTGCTGCTTGTCACCGACCGGGCCGCGCCCGCCGTATTTGATCTGCGCGTCAGCCACGAGCGGCGAGGCGATGGTGTTGTCCGCTTGAATGTCCTGCGGACGCACCACGCCGGTCAGCGTGATCTCCTGCGTCTCGGCGTTCATGCCGACCTTACGATTGCCCTGCACTTCCAGGTTGCCGTTGGGCAGGACTTTGGTGACGACCACACCGATAGACGCCGTCAGGGCATCCGTGCGATTGGTGTTGCCGCTGGCCGTGCTGCTGATACCGCCGCCGACGCCGAAGGCTTTGAGATTGAACAGGAGCGGCCCGAAGCCCGGCCCGTAGCTGAGGCTTTCGTTCTTGGAGGTTTTGGTGGCCGCCTGCGAGTTGGCCGAGCCGTTTTCGTTAATCAGCACGGTCAGCGTGTCGCCGACCTGCCGGGCCTTGTTATCTGAAAACAGCGACCGGGCGGCGGAGCTGTTCCGGTTGACATCGGTGGAGCTGCCGGGAAAGAGCGAGTCCGCCTGCGCCGAGACGGCGAGCGTGGACGCGATGGTCAGCAGGGCGAGGGCGTGAATTATTGATTTGCGCTGGGACATGGGGGTTAAAGCTCCATTTGAACGGTCTGCGCGTCTACCACGCGCACGGTCAGGTCGGTCATCACGCCGTCGCGGTGGACCCGGATGGTGTCCCCGACCCCGCCGTTCTCACGGGCGGTCCCGGAGGCGGTAATGGCAAGCGCCCCGTCATTGATTTGGATGGTGACGGCGTCGCCGCGATGGACAACGCAGGCCGGTCGGGGCGGGGCGGCTTCGGCGGTTATTGGCACGGCGGGCAGCGGTGCGGCGTCTGCCGACGGCAGGCCGCCCGTCGTCACGTCCGAGGCCGCCGCGCCTTCGAGCACAGCGGCGTGGTCCGGGTCGCACCCGGCCTGCCGCAGCTTCAGGCACAAATCGCCGCGTGTCAGGCGGCGCACATCGCCGGGCAAAGGGGCGCGGGCGACCACCACGGCTGACAGCCGGGCACGGGCGGAGGCTCCGCCGCCAGTCAAATCGGCGACGGACCCCAAAGTCACAAAGCCTTCGGCTGTGGCCGTCACCGTGGCGGCAGGCCGCAGAGCGACATGAACGGGGGAAGAAGATGAAAGCGCGGCAAGCAATAGGAATGCGTGGATCATGGTCAGTCCCCTAACGCTTCAGACCGTTCGCCGTTTGCAGCATCTCGTCAGACGTCTGAATGGCTTTGGAGTTGACTTCATAGGCCCGCTGCGCGGTGATCATGTTGACCATCTCCTGCACAATCTGGACATTGGACATTTCCAGCAGGCCCTGCGACAGACTGCCGAAGCCCGCCTGCGTCGGCGTGCCGTCCGTGGGAGAGCCGGATGCGGCGGTTTCGCGGAAGTTGTTGCCGCCGATATGCTCCAGACCCGCCGGGTTGGAGAAGCGGGTCAGCGTGATCTTGCCGACGCTTTCGGGGGTGCTGGAGCTGCCGCGTGTGATATTAACCGTGCCATCTTTGCCAACACTGAAATTAGTGGCATCGGAAGGAATAGTGATTTCGGGCTGGATTGCGTAGCCGTCGGAGTTGACCAGCTTGCCCTGCACATCGCGCTTGAAAGAGCCGTCGCGGGTGTAGCCATTGGTCCCATCGGGCAGCAAAACTTTATAAAAGCCGTCCCCGTCAATCGCAACGTCATACGGATTGCCGGTGTTTGCGATGGTTCCCTGATCAAACAGGGTCTGGGTCGCGGCGGCTTTGACGCCGAGGCCGACTTCCAGCCCGGTCGGTGAGGTCGCGCCCTGTGCGACGGTGGACCCGGCGGGCCGCATCTGCTGGTAGATCAGGTCTTCGAAGTCCGCCCGGCTTTTTTTGAAGCCAGCGGTGTTGACATTGGCGAGGTTGTTGGCGATGACGTCCATGTTAAGCTGCTGAGCCATCATGCCGGTTGCCGAAGTGTACAGTGAGCGCATCATAATGCGGGGTTCTCCTTGCGGGGTCGTCGGCTTCCGTCAGCAGCCCCCTGTAAAGGGGAACATGGCAGACAGTCCAGCCGGGTCAATAGGTTGTGGTCGGTGTGCGAGGGATTGAAAATCCCTCGTTAGGTGAGGCGTCCTTCGGACGAAGGAGAAGAGCTTTCGTCCCCGTGTTCTTCCGTCCGAAGGACGCCTCTTCCAGCGAGCAGTTTTCAACTGCTCGTCTCATTGTCGTTACAATTTAGCGACGTCGTTGACAGATTTGCCGGTCGCGTCGTCTTCGGCCTGCATCATTTTCTGGTTGGTCTCATAGGCCCGCATGACCGAGATCATGGAGACCATTTCTTTGACGATGCTGACATTGGACTGTTCTAAATAGCCCTGCCGCACCGAGGCGGTGGCCGACGCAGGGCGGAGCGTGGCGACGGTAAACTGATTGTCGCCCACTTTGACCGGGTTGTCAGCGGCGGACAGTCCCGCCAGCCGCAGGCGGCCCACGCGCACGCCGTCCGCCGTCACTTCGCCCTGCGGGCTGATGACAATATCTTTGGTCTGGGCAGGGATCGTGATTGGCTGATTGCTGTCGCCCAAAACCGGCAGGCTGCCGTTGGTGGTAACAATTCTGCCGCCCGTGTCCAGCGTCAGCGAGCCGTCGCGGGTCAGGCGGGGGCCGTTCGGGGTCTGCAATACCAGTGTGGCATCGCCGGTGAGGGCGACGTCCAGCGGGTTGCCGGAGCGGACCTCGCCGCCGTCGGCAAAGTTCGTGGTCGTATCCCGCAGCCCCGCGCCGCTTCCGAGCTGACCAATCGCCCCGCTGCCTTCGGGCGACAGGCGGGAGGCGAGGGCTTCCTGGAACGACTCAAAGCGGGGGATGTCTTCTTTGTAGCCGGTCGTCCCGGCATTGGCGAGGTTCTGAGCGATTGTGTCCTGCGCCGCCTGGTTTGCCAGCATTCCGGCGGCGGCGGTATAAACTCCACGGGTCATAAGGCAGGTTCTCCATGATGCTTCCGTGCAAAAGGCGTCCTGCGTTTATTATCGGCGGAAGTGTCTGGTTTCTTCAGGGGATATTTGCGGGTTTTTTGGAGACCTACCTTCCTTTAGGAAGGACCCTGCGAAGCAAGGTAGGTAGGTTTTCCGAGGGCGCGATCAATCGCGCCTTTATGTCAGCACGCGCAGGCGCATTTCGGACGCGGAGCCGATTTCGCGGCGGGCAGCTTCCAGGTAGCGCAGGTTGTAGACCGCGCTCAGGGCGGCAAAAGCCGGGCCGGAGCGGTGCAGGCGGTAAGCAACATGGGCGGCAAGACGCAGGAGGCCGCGCACGGGGGCGCTGAGAGCGGGGACGGTCAGCACGAGGCGGGCCAAACAGCGGGTCAAACCATTGCGGCCCTGATAGCCGTGCCGCACCGTCTCCCACGGGGTATCGCCCCGGCGGGCACGGACCACGTCAAGCTCCCCATAGGCATCCGGCACAGCCAGCCACGACTGCCACCGGCGCAAGGGCCGGTGAGTGCCCCGCGCTTCGGGGTCGAAGACAAAGCGCACCGCCCGCTCTCGTTCCAGGCGCACCGCAAGCTCCACATCTTCCTGCCGGGGAAACTGCTCGTCAAAGCCGCCCACCGCCCGCAGATGCTCACGGCGCACTGAGGCATTCCCCGAATAAAAATGGTTCGGCCCGCAGCCCGCCCATTCCCCGGTGCGCCAGGCCGTGTATTGCTTTTCCAGCATCGCGTGTTCCCAGCCAATCCAGACGGGTTCGCGCCAGCGCAGGGCCGGGTCGGGCAGCATGGGGGCGATGACGACGGTTTGGCCGTCGTCTTGGTGGTGGGAAGCGTGACGGGCGAGAAAGTCAGGAGCGGGTTCGACGTCGTCATCCAGAAAGACAACGACGTCTCCCCGCGCTTCGTCGATGCCCCGATTGCGGGCACGGGCGGGACCGGCATTGGCCTGCGTGAAGGGGCGCAGGCAGAACGGGGACGTTTGGGCATAGTCTGCCAGCGCAGTCTCCGTGCCGTCGGTGCTGCCGTCGGAGACCACCACGGCCTCAAAGCAGTCCACGGGATAGGTCTGCCGTGCCAGCCCGTCCAGCGTTCGGCGCAGGCTGTCTTTGCGATTATAAGTGGGGATAATGACGGACAGAAACGGTGGGTGCATAGGAGTGGTTTCACGGGGCTGAACCCCCGTGCTTCGAAAAAGCAATTCCCCGCCTTCGCGGGCATCAGACAGCCGAATGAAAGCGTTCCTAAATCTTCGCCCGCGAAGGCGGGGGCTTGCACTTTAAAGCACGGGGGTTCAGCCCCGTGTCCTGCCGGATGCACAAGACTATTCGTCCAGCACACGGATAACGCGGGCGGGGATGCCGCCGACCAGGGTGTGCGGGGCTACATCGCGGGTCACGACCGCGCCTGCCGCTACCACCGCGCCCGCGCCAACGGTGACACCCGGCAGGAGCGTCACCCCGGCAGCAATCCAGGCCCCGTCACCGACACTCACTGATTTGGAAGAAAGCGCCCCCGCCCGGAACCCTGCCGTGCCGACCGCGTGGTCCGTGGTCACAATCACCACATGATGCCCCAGCGAGACGCCGTCGCCGAGTGTTACCTGGGCAGTCGTGTCGATAAACAGCGGGCTATTTAAGTAGCAGTGTGCTCCCGTTGTCAAATTGCCCGGACGGGCCTCCACGCCCTCTATCGGCCCGGCCAGAATGGTCCCTGGCCCGAGGCGGCAGCCGACCCGGCGGTACAGCAGCGCCCGAACGCGCCCGAATGCCCGAGGCGGCAGCACGGCGTTAATCAGCCCCAGCAATGCCCGGCGCGGGGTCAAGCCGCCTATTTCTTCTGCAATCACGCGCCGCAAACGGCTCACGAAGTTTCCTCTTCCAATTTAGGCAGCTTGATACGTGCGGGAATGCCCACGGCGGTCGCTCCGGGCGGCACGTCGCTCAGCACCACAGCGTTCGCGCCGACGCTTGCCCCGTCGCCGACGGTGACGGCTCCCAGAATCCGCGCTCCCGCGCCGACAAAGACATCGTCGCCCAGTGTGGGAAACTCATGCGTCTGCCGCATTCCAATCGTAATGCCGCTAATCAGGCTCACCCGCGCTCCGATCCGCCGCGCCATGACCACCGTGCCAACGGGGTGCGGCACATACAGCCCCGGCCCGATTTCCACCGACGGCGGCACGTCCAGCCCGTGCTTGCTCAAATTGTACCGGGCTACCATGCCGGGCAGGGCCGGGACGTGCGCCCGCCAGAGGGCATACGCGAGGCGCAGCAGGAGCGTCGCCCGCAGCCCCGGCTGGTTCCAGATCAGCCCGGCGGCGTCCTGCCAGCGCAGGCCATTTTGCAGAGCGTCCGGCCCGCGCCAGAGTTTGACCCAGCCCTCCATGTCCGCCCGCGCCAGCGCCCGCAGCCCAAGCGGCGGCGTGTCGGCGGGCAGGCTTTGGGCCGAAGAGTCCGGGGCATCCGTTGTAGTTGTAAACGTGGTCATAGTAAGCTCGCTATGCCCCCCGCCGGGACAGGGCCTGCCGGGCCAGCGCCACATCTTTCAGGCCAAAGCAGCCCAGCGCCCAGCCGGAGACGCCGTAAGCCGCGAGCGCCGGAGCGAGGCTCCACAGGCCCCAGCCACGCGGCGCGAGCAGGATAACCAGAGCGGCCATTGGCACGGCGGCCAGCGCACACCGGCCCACATCGGCCCAGGCCGCCCCGCCCAGCGTGTCTTTGGGAAGGAGGCGCACATAGGCCCAGAGCAGGAAAGCCTCCAAAAGTACGTCCGAAGCAATCGCCCCGACCGCGCCGTTGTGCAAATAGCGGTTGCCCAGATACGCAAACAGAAAACACGACGGGACGCCAAGCAGCGTCGCCGCGACCGATGTGTGGAACATTCGGCCCTGCCCGTCGGAGGCGAAAATCAAAGTGCCCAGCGCATTTCCCGCAAACCAGAGCAGGACCCCCACCCCGCCGACCCGCAGCACCGGAACGGCGTGCGCGAAGCCTGCCGGGTAATGCAGCAGGGCGATGAGCGCCTCTGGGAGCAAAATCAAAGTCAGTGCAACCGGCAGGGCGCAGACCGTCACAAGGCCAAGCATCCGGCGGGCGAGCTGCCGAAACTCCGCCTGACTTTCCCCGTGCAACCGCGACAGCGTCGGCAGGAGCGCCATCGTCAGGGCTGTCGGGAAGAAAAATGTCGTTCCCACCAGCCGGAACGCCGCTGCATACCAGCCTACCGTAGCATCATTGCTGACCAGACTCAGGACAATCGGGTCCGTCTGCCCGTACAAGGTTTGAAAAACCGTATATCCCAGAAACGGCAGTCCGGCACGGGCCACGCCACGCACGGTCAGCCAGTTTGGCAGCCGCAGCGTCGGCAGCAGTGGGCGGAACGCCGAGGCATTCACCAGCAGCGACACCGCCCCGGTCCAGATGCCGACCGACGCAATCGCCCAGAGCGGGGCGTGACGCAAAATCAGAAAAATAGTCAGCCCTGAGGCCAGAAACTTGTCCGCCAGCAGGCCCACGCTCTGCCGGGGCATATTCTCCTGCCCCTGCAAGGCCGCCGACAGCGCATCGTTCAGCGTATACACCACCATACCAAGCGCCGCCACCGTCACCAGCAGGCGCGTCTGCGGCGGGTAGCCCAGCAGGGCCACGAGGGTTATCGCGGCCCCGGTCATCAGCACCGCCAGCGGCAGGCGCAGCAGGAGCGCGGCCAGCAGCAGCTCCCCGGTGCGCCCGCTGTCACGGGCGATTTCTTTGACCAGCAGCGTAGACGTCCCGAGCGGAACAATGACGCCGAGTACCGTTACAAACGACGCCGCGAAGGCCAGCTTGCCGAGGCCAGTATCGCCGACATAGCGCGGCAGAAACAGCGTCACCGCAAACGTCAGGCCCCAGGAAAGAAGCTGTGTTCCCACTGTCGCCAGCACGTTCCGGGCGACCCGTGCGCTTTGGCTCATGCGGCCCTCTCGGTGTCCAGAGTCGGCAGAGCCGCCAGAACCCCCACCCAGAGGCCCGTGAACAGCACATCCCGAAAGTTGGTGAGCTGCAAGTCCAGCATTCCAAAAATCACCAGCAGGAGCGTACAGAGCATCGCAAACAGGCTCATCGCCTTATGCAGCGGGTCGGCGGACGGGAGGCGAAGCTGCTGCCCGGCGAAGATAAAAAACGCCGCAATCATCATCCAGAATGCCAGAAAGCCGAATGTTCCGACACGCTCCCAGACCCATAACACCTGGTTGTGGGGAATGTAATCTTCAAAGCCATACGCCCCGCTGATGTCGGCCATCTTTACAATATGCAGGTAGGGCCGACCATAGCCAGTTCCCTGCACAGGCGCACTGTGAATCGTCGCCATCAAGTTGAAGTTTTCGGCATCGCGCCACTGATTGGAGGACGCATCGCGGGCGTCGGGCTGAAAGTTCGAGCGGATAGCCCGTGCGGGCTGCGCGATCAGGCTGTCGCTGTTTTTGAAGGCCGGGTAGTAGAGCGAAAAGCCGCCGATCAGCACCAGCGCCACGATGCCCGCCAGACGCCGCCGCTCCGGCAGGCCCTGATAGGCCGCCGCCAGCAGCACCGGCACGGCCAGCAGCATCGCCGCCGTCGCCGCCCGGCGGTTGCAGGCCAGGTTCCCCGCGATCACCAGCGGCAGCAGCGTCAGCATCAGCCACTGCATCTTCGGCAGGACGCGGCAGAGCGCCAGCACGCCCAGCAGGAGGGCGAACAGGTCAAACAAAAACACTTCTTCGTGCGCCCCGACGCCCTGATCCGGCAGCGGCAGACCGTGCAAAGTCACATAGCGCCGAACTGTATATAACAGCCCTTTGAAGCCAACGCAGACTACAAAAATCCAGAGCATCGTCAGCAGGTGCTTTCGCGTTCGCACCATGTTCACGGCCATCAAATAGGCCAGCAATAAATACACCTGCGAACGCATCTCCTGAAGCGAGATTTTAAAGTCGCCGCCATTCAAAACGCCGTTGACCTCGGCCATCCCGACAAAAGCCATATAAATCAAAATAGGCACGAACAGCGCCCCGGCCCGCAGCCGCGTCGTGCCGGTGTAGACCGCCCGCAGCGTCGAACAGACCCCGGCGGTCAGCACAAACATCTCCATCAAGTTCAGCGGAAAGCCCTTGAAGTTGATGTGGCCGTACTGCTGAAAAATCGTGTTGATGTTCCAGAAGAACGGCACGCGGTCAGTCAGCGCGTCTTTGAAGGGCAGCCCATCAGCATCACTCAGCGGGTTCAGCTCAAACAGGCACACTGCCACCAGAAGTGTAAACAGCGACAGCCGGGGAAAGCGCCATAGCAGCACCGGAGTTATCACGCCCAGCAGCAGAACCAGCGGCAACAGGATCGTGTCCGCGCCCGTGCCCGCGAACAGCAGCGCAGCCGCAGCGGCTAGAAGCGTTCCGCCCAATCCCAGCCAGACGGAGCGGCGCCGGGCGGCGGCCTCGTAGTCGTCCGCCGTCGGCGGCGCGTACAGCGGCGCGGCCTCCCCGGCGGGAGGCGCAGGCTCAGAAGGTTTTTGCAGAAGTGAAGGCATACAATTAACTGTGTGTCAACGAGCCAGCGGCACACGCAGCAGCGTGACCGAATAGGGCGGCAGGGTCAGCGCTTTCGGCAGGGCGCGGGGCGGGAACGCCGTTAGCGCTCCGCTTTTGCCATCTTTGCTCGCCTTGAAAGTATCGGCACTGAAGCGCCACATCTTTACCGGGCCGCCCGCTTTGCCGCCCGCAAGTGTCAGCGGCGCGGTGACAGTCGCTTTGGGCATTTTATTGAGGAGAACCAGAGTTAAGTCGCCCGTCCGGCTGTCGGTCGCGGCATAGACCGAAAGCTTATCCGGGTCGGGCGAGGAGGCCGCGCAGGCCACATCGCCGAAGCCGTGCCCCCCCCCATCGGCATTGCGGAACAGCTTAAAGGCCAGATACGGCGGCGAGTTCTTGGGCGGATATGCCCAGTAGTTCGCCAGGTACACATCCTCGCGGCCCCAGATGCCCAGCACATCGGCGGTCGCCAAGCCGCCGGTAATGTCATTGTCCCCGCCAAAGTTCCATTCCGTGATGCCGACCCGCGTGCCGGGATAATTCTGAGCGACCCATTCTTTCAGCCGGGGCACGAGACGAACCTGCGTGCCAATCCACGACTCGTCAGTGTACGCCGGGTCCCACAGGGAGCGCGTGGAGCGCAGGCGCAGGGCACGGGTCGGGTTGTCCGCCCGTCCGCTGTAAACGCCGTTTTCCTGCGGGTAGTAGTGGACATCCAGAACGTCCAGCGTCCGCCGCCCGGCTTTGGCGTCGTGGGCGTGAACCTGCGCCAGAAACCACGGCAGAAACGGCGTCTCACCATGTGCGGAGCGGTCCGCG
Organism: Capsulimonadaceae bacterium; assembly: GCA_965277455.1. Lineage (GTDB taxonomy): Bacteria > Armatimonadota > Armatimonadia > Armatimonadales > Capsulimonadaceae > JANXMY01. The sequence continues at coordinate 1,351,365 of OZ255823.1, forward strand.
TGGGCTTTAAAATTGTCGTCGCCCCGGTCCAGAGCCGAGTACATATAGCCGGGCCAGCCCCAGGAAACAGGGCCGGTCACGAGAACACTCGGGTCGACGTCTTTGACCGCCGTGCTGTAGTCCAAAAAGTTTCGCAGCACGTCGTCGTAGCCCATCCGGGCCGGGTGAACATCCGTCTGCGTCGCATCCCACAGGTCCGGCTCGTTGTCCATCGCCAGAAACTGCACGCCGCCGTGAGACGCATCGCCGAACTTGTTTTTCAGGTGCGCGACCCATTCGTCCTGAGAGACCGTTCCCGTCAGCACCGGCGGGTCAGTAAATGGTGCGCCTTTTCTGGCCCGTGACGGAACCGAAGTGAGGGCGCGGTTCGCCGCCGGGTCGTAGCCTTTGATGGCCCCATCAGAGCCGTTCAGCCCCGCACCGCCCGCCGAGGGGACGCCGTCCGATTTGTGGGTGTTGTCCGAGTCGGCGGCCACCCAGCCTAGCGTCGGCACGGTCAAAAGGGTCGCGGCGGCGCGTGCTTTGTTGCCCGACACGAAGCGGTCGGCAGCGGACGATGGGCCGGGCGGCACACTGCCGTCGGTGGCCCAGCGGTTGCGCCAGCTCCAGTCCCGCGCCGCATTGTCAGCGTTGCCGTTGACCCAGTTGTAGCGGGATTTGTCATTGCCGCCCCAGCGGTTGACACCCAGCTTCAAATCAGCTAAATAGTCATCGGGGGCAAAGGCCATGCCGTAGATAAACGGCGAAATCGGATGCCGCCCGCCCCCAACATTCACCGTGACCGCCACCGTCGCCTGCGTCGGCGCGGGTGCCAGGGACAGGTCGGGCAGCAGGGAAACTTCGTCGATGCTCAGGGGCGACGCGGCGGCGGCATCAGGCTGAAAGACGATGCCCGTGAAGCTCTCGCCTTCGCGGGGAGCGCCGAACACGGACAGCGGGATTTGGACCAGATGCCAGCCGGGGCGACGGGCGGGGTCGGGCTTGAGATATTTGGACAGGACCGCGAAGGCGCTGAACTTCAGATCATCGCCCGCCAGCGCGGTGCGGGCGGTGGTGTCCCCAGCCATCCAGAATTGCAGGGTTCCGTAGCCGCCGGTCCCGAGGCTGTCATGGTGCAGGTACAGCCCCCGGTTGCCGCCGGGGGGCATCAGCATGGCCGCTTTTCCCGCGTGAACCGTGATCGGGCTAACAATCGTATGCTTGCCCCAGGACCAATCCTGCCAGCCGTCACCCAGCGCATCGTCATAGATAACCAGCGGTGCGTCAGCACGTTCGGCGGGCACGGCGGCCTGCACCGACTCACCTTTGATCACCCGTTTCGCTTCTTTTTTGGCAGTGAGATACACGCTTTTCGCCAGCGCGTGCAGCCGCCCGTGCCCGTGCCAGGCTTTCAGGGCGACGGCAGCGAGCAGCAGCAAAACGACCGCAGCCGCCAGAAGCAGGCGCGGTTTCAGGAACGCAAACTTTGCGTTTCGGTGTAAAGAGGGTTGAGGCACGGTATATCATACCATGAGTTTGGCCCCGACCCCTGAAAAAATTGCGTGAGAGTGTGTGCTTCGCTCTTGCTTTTGGGCGCAGTTTATGGGAAAATAGTGTAACGACTTTGCAGAAAGACCCTCGCCATGCCTTTTATGCCCCGCCCTGCCGCCCTCTGTGCGCTTGCCGCCGCGTCTCTCTGCGCGGGGGCGGCGCGTCCCGCCACCGCCGCCAGCACAGCAGACGCCATCCGCACCGTGTACGGCCAGATCAACCAGGAGCTTCAGCAGCGGAACTCGGACGGCGCGATGGCGCTGTTCACGCCGGATTACACGCTGACTGATGAAAATGGAAGAAAACTGAACCGCGCTCAGGCCACGCAGCACTACCGGGAAAGCATGCGCGATGTTAGCACCATGCGAACCACATTTGACCTGATCAGCGTCACACCCGTCCGAGGCGGTGAATGGGCGGAGATGAAGATGCACTCAGAAGGGACCGGCCAGAAGCGCATTCTGTTTGCTCACATTCGCGGCACATTCACCAATGACCTCCATGTGCGCGATTTCTGGGTTTCCACCCCGCAGGGCTGGCGCTTGAAGTACCGGCAGACCCTTCAGGACGACACCCATACGCATCCAGGGTAGACAGTCGGAGTGAACCCATGAGCGAGGGGTTTTAACTCCTCGCTCTTTAATCCTGCTTTTGTCTCCCCTCACTTCACCAGCAGGTACGCCCGCAACAGCTCGCCGATGCTCCATGCCTGCGCCGGGCAGCCGTTCGGAGCGTAGGGGTCTTCGGCGTCATAAATCTCCCCCACACTGCCGACGCCGTACCGGGCGAAGCCTTCGGTCAGCAGGGTGTTCAGCAGAGCGCGGGTTTTCGCTTTGTCGCCATGCACTTTCAGATGCGCCTCGGCAAACGCCCCCAGCAGCCAGGGCCAGACCGTGCCCTGATGATACGCCGCGTCGCGGGCCGCCGGGTCACCCGGCCCGTAATGCGCGTGGAAATCCGGCGAGCCGGGAGCCAGCGTCCGCAGGCCCCAGGGGGTCAGCAGAGCGCTTTCTACCAGCGTCACCACTTCCATAGCCTGCGAACCTTCAATCACGGGGAAGGGCAGGGAGACGGCGAAAATCTGGTTCGGACGCAGGGAGCCGTCGGGCGTGCCGTCCGGGGCAATCACATCGTAGAGGCCGTGCGCGTCTTCGTTCCAAAACAGCTTCCCAAACGATTCTTTGGCCTGTGCGGCCCGCGTCCGGCAGTCCGCCGCCAGTGCGTCCTGTCCCGCCCGCGCCGCCAGCGCCTCCGTGATGCAGAGTGCATTGTGCCAGAGCGCGTTGATTTCGACGGGCTTGCCGGTGCGCGGCGTCACCACCCAGTCCCCCACTTTGGCGTCCATCCAGGTAAGCTGCACGCCCGGCTCACCCGCCCGGAGAAGGCCGTCAGCAGGGTCTACTCCGATGCCGTACTGCGTGCCTTCAATATGTGCCTGCAAGATGGTCTCTAGAACAGGCAGCATCGTGTCCACAGCGAAGGCCCAGTCATCAGACGTTTCAGCGTAAGCATAGATGGCCTGAAAGAACCAGAGGCTCGCGTCCACCGTGTTGTATTCCGCCCCGTCGCCGCCATCGGTGAAGCGGTTCGGCAGCAGGCCGTCTTTGACGGCGGCGGCAAATGACGTAAGTATCTCGCGGGCGACGTCATGCCGCCCCGTCGAGAGGCACAGGCCCGGCAGGGCAATCATGGTGTCCCGGCCCCAGTCCGTGAACCACGGGTAGCCCGCCAGGATCGTCGCACGGGCCACGGCGTCCGATTTTTCCACCACAAACTGATCGGCGGCCAGCACCAGCGCCGCGTGGGCGTCGTCGCCTGCGACCACCTCAGCGCGGCGCAGGAGCGCAGCCTGACGCTCGGTTTCGGCCTTGAATGCCTCGGCGGGCGCGGCAGGCGGCTCGGTTTCCACGGTGGCCGTCAGCGTGATCGTCTGCCCCGGCGACAGGACGCCGCTGAACCGACCGGGGGAATACAGGTCCTCGGTGAACTCTAGCCCCCGTTCCTGCTCGCGGGGATGCTCAAAGTTGTAAAACCAGCCGCTGTGGTCATCAAAAGCAAGTGCCGGCTGTGTTTCCAGAAACAGCGGATGCGCGGTCGGAAAGGCCGTGAACTGAAGCCGCCCGGTCGGCTCGGCCACCAAATCGGCGGTGAAGCCATCCCAGCGGTGCTGCTCGGTGTGGTAGTCTTTGTAGGCCAGCAGGGGGATGAGCGCCAGCCGCACCGGCTCGGGAGCCTTGACCAGCGTATACTGCACGTAAACGGTGTTTTTGCCGTGCGCCATCCAGATACGCTTTTCCAGCACCACGGTCTCTTCGTGGAAGATGTAGGTAAATGTCGGCACCGGGCGCGTGCTGAAATAGGTCAGGTGCCGGAAGCCCTGCGGCTGCACGACGCTCGGGTACTTGTTGGCGGACAACTGATACAGCTGATCTTCCACCCGCACTTCCTCTTCCAGCTTGGACAGCAGGACGGCGCGGCCCAGGGGCGGCGAAAAGGCAGGCACCAGCAGGCCGTGGTAGCGGCGCGTGTTCGCCCCGGCGACGCTGCTCATGCCGTAGCCGCCGAGGCCGTTTGTTGTCAGCCATTCGCGCCGCGAAGCGTCGTCCCAGTTTTGCAGGACATCGCCGGTTAATTGTGTCATATCACGCTCCGTCAGAGGGGAATTTATAAAATCTATACGGGCAGGGCGGCGCGGCTTTGCGTGAATGCTTCCAAACGGCGCACCGTGTCTACGGCGGCCCGGCGGCGCTCGACGGCCTGCGCGACTTTCAGGCACAGCAGCTCGAACACATCAACGCCCGGCATATTCTTTTCGACGTAGTCAAACGCCCCGCGCTTCATGCACTCCACGGCGTTGGCAACATTGCCATACGCCGTCAGCACAATCACCTCGGTAAACACATCGCGGGCCACGGCGTTCTCTAAGATACGGATGCCTGAGCCGGAGTCCTCCATGCTCATGTCGGTGATTACAATATCAAACGCATGGGGAGCCGTCTGCATCTGCACGATGCCCGCCTCCTCGCCCGAGGCCGCTTCCACTTTGTAGCCCTCGCGCACCAGCCGCCGCTTCACAGCCTCGCGCACTTCTTCTTCATCATCCACAACAAGTATTCGGCACATGGGCGTATTATACCTGACTGTTTGCCTGTAACTTACACAGAGCCTCTAATTCCAGCAGATGCAGATTGTCTCCGACAGTGCCCCGGATGCGCTTCATGGCGATTAGGTCGGTCACAGAGGCGGCGTGAACCATAGTCCCGTTCAAGTCAACGGTGACGGACTGTTGCCAGAGCGTGTCAAAAGAAGCGATGCCTGGCGTATCGCTGTAAAAATCGATGTCGGCCAAGTCCGTTGTCAGCGCCAGACTGAGTGCGTCCTGAACTGCTTCCACCTGAAATAAACTGCCCTCGGAGGCGTCGCGCAGGCGCGGATGAAACGGCTCTAAGGCGGTGACAAAGGCGGCCAAATGACCGGGTCCGGGTGCGTAACAGATGTCGATGTCGTCCGTGATAGAGGCACTGCCCTGCGCGACCATCGCCAGGCCGCCGACAAGAACAAACCGCACTCGCGCCGTGCCAAGCGCTGTCAGGGCGGCCAAGAAATTCGGCACTGTCTCCGGCACGGCGCACCCCCTGGAAGAGCCGCAAAGCTTTTTGATGTTTTTGCAGTCGCTCCGTCGGCGTCCGCTTCAAATTTTCGCGCAGCAGCGAAATGTCTATGCCGTTCTCATCCTGCTCGCCGTAGCCGCGTGTGTAGGCCTGCCACTGTGCCCACTGGGCGTCAGTCATGCCAAGATGGTCTTCGGTTTCAGGAGCGGACGGCGTGGGAGTGTCCATATTACGAGCTTTTAGTACAAGCCTTTGGTGGGAGGCGGCAGATGCGAGGCGGCCAGCAGACGCCGCCACTCGGCGTCGGGCAGGCGCTTGACATGGCCGTCGGCAAACAGCACCGCCCGCAGGCCGTCAGCAGCCGCGTCGGCTTCGTAATACTGCACAAAGTTGGAGGGGTTATCGAGTACGGCCAGCGATTGATTTGACAGCGACGTATTGACCCGGTACGGCTCATGGGTGGCCGGGTTCAGGAAGATGGCGTCACTTTTAATATAGGGGTAAATCGCTTTTTGAGCAATCGCGGCGCTTTGCATCGGCGGATACTTTTCGTCGTTGTCCTGAACATACTGCACCATTCCGAGGCCGATCTGCTTGAGATTGGTAACGGACTGCGCTTCGGCATTCTTGGTGGCATCGGCCTGAGCCTGCACAGCCGAGACCGGCACAAACGGCTGGATGCCGTCCAGACTGGCAATCTGGCGGACATTGATCAAAGACAAGGTGAGTGTGGTGTCAGGCGTGATCTGGGGCGCGGTATCTGTGCTGCTGCTGTTCATATCGGACAGCTTGAGGGCGTAGCGATAGGCAACTAAATAGGTTTCGCCGCCAACTGTTGTGGTTTCGCCGTGGGTGTAATACTGGTCCAGAGTGGGAGCCGCGCCGCGTGTGCCTGCGGTGAAAAGCGAAAGCAGGTCCGCGCCTCCCACTTTGCTGATAGACACCTGCCGCCAGGTGTCGTCCAGGTCTTTGATTTTCATCGTCAATGGACGACTGGAACCGGACAGCACCGAAGCAAAATCGCCAGACGGCGGTGTCTGTGCCAGCGCGGCGGGCGCGGGCAGGGTCAGCAGGCCGCAAAGCAAAAGCGCAAGCGGGCGGGCAGTTTTGGGCAGGCATGGGTTCATAAGTCGGGTTCTCCGTGATTGGCTGCTTCGGAATAGGTGATGCAGGCGTTATACCCGGATTAGTCCGATTCCAGCGCATTGAGTACGGAGCGCCACGTATACTCAGCAGTAAACCCGAGATGCTCACGGGCGGGGGCCAAATCATAAAACGTCTGCCCGGTCAGCTTATCCAAATCAGGGACAAGGCGGGGCAGATGCCGCTCTGTGAGTTCCCGAACCGTGGCGTTGATGCTCAAATCGTCGGCCATTGTGAAAAAAACGTGGTGGCCGGTCAGCGTCGACTCCAGCGCCAGCCGGAAAGCGACCGCCTGATCGCGCACGTCGATATAGCCCCAGAACGACGGGTCGTACCGCTCGCCGTGCGCCCGGTCCGCCAGCCAGCCCTGCGCCTTCGCTTCGCGCAGGTCCCAGACGGCGGGCGGTCGTATCACTATTGTAGTCATTCCGGTCAGCCGCGTCATCGCCGCCGCGCTTTCCTCGTTTATCAGCTTGGACAGGCCGTAGACATCCTGTGGGCGGCGCGGGTGCGCCGTGTCAATCGGCAGATAGTCCGGTTGGCAGGGATGGGTTGGGAACGAAAAGCCGAGCGCCCCGACGCTGCTGGTCAGCACGACGCGCCCGATGCCGTGGGCGCGAGCCGCTTCCAGAACGTTCTGCGTGCCCAGCACATTCAGCCGCAGCACCTCGTCGGCGGGCAGATGCGGGTGCGGGATCGCCGCCAGATGCGCTATCGCCTCACAGCCGCGTGCCGCGTTCAGCAATGCCAGCGGGTCCGTGATGTCCGCATATAACACTTCCGCCACCGCCGACACTTCGGCGGACACCGGCCTCCGGTCCAGCGCAAGAACGCTGTGCCCGTGCCGCGCCAATTCCAAGACGACGTGCGAGCCGATTTTGCCCGCCGCCCCCGTCACCAAAACGCGCAAATTTCTTGTCTTTCTAAGAACTCAGCCTAAGAGACTGTGTAAAAAGCCCCCTGACGACCCCCTAGCCCCCAATAATGGGGGGACCGGATAATGAGAGGAAGGCCCCTCTTGTTCCTTGTCTGGCTCCCCCATTATTGGGGGCGGGGGGGGGTGATCTGCGCTTGTCGAGAAGCTTTCTATACAGTTTCTAAGCAAACAGCATTTGAATGAGCCGCGTGCCGTCTTCCACCTGTGTGTTCGCTTCCGCAACCGCCCGCTCATCAAAGGGGAAATGCGAGGCCGTGTGCGGCTTTTCTGAGTCGTAGAGCAGGAACGGCACCGGACCGGCTTCGTGCGTTTTGAGCGCAACCGGCGTCTTGTGGTCCGGCACAATCACCAGGCGGTACGGCCCGCGCCCGACCATGCCCTCCCGCAGCGTGCCCAGCACCTTTTTGTCGATGTCTTCAATGGACTGCATTTTGTGATCTAAGTTGCCCTCATGCCCGGACTCGTCGGGCGACTCGACATGAACATAGACAAAATCCAGTGTGTCCAGAGCCGCCAGCGCATACTGGGCTTTGCCGACATAATTGGTGTCGATATAGCCCGTCGCGCCGGGCACGTCAATGACGCGCAGACCCGTCGCACGGGCAAGGCCGCGCACCACGTCCACGGCAGTAATCACGCCGCCGGTTTTGCCGAACGTCTGCAAAAAGTTCGGCATCTGGGGGGCGTAGCCCTGCCCCCAGAGCCAGATCATGTTGCCCGGCGCTTTGCCCTCCTCGCGGCGGCGGATATTGACCGGATGATTGTCCAGAAGCTCCAGCGAATCATACGAGAGCTGACGAAGCTGCTCCGCCCGGTCCCCTTCCGGCCAAAAGTCCGCCAGTGGCTTGTCCGCCATGTCATGCGGCGGCGTCGTTTTCAGGTCCACCGGCCCGCCCCGCTCGGCCATGATATGCCGGTACTGCACGCCCGGATAGAACTTGCGCCGCCCGCCGCCGAGCTTTTTGTCCAAAAGCTCGATCAGCGGCCGGGCCTCCTCGGTAGAGATATGGCCCGACGAATAGTCCAGCAGCCGCTCGCCGTCGCTATAGACCAGCGAACACCGATAGGCCGCATCGCCCTTGTCCAGCGGGATGCCCATCGCCACCGCTTCAATCGGCCCACGCCCGGTGTAGTAGCGGCGCGGGTCATAGCCCAGCAGGTCCATGTTCGCCACATCCGAGCCGGGGTACATCCCGTCCGGCACAGTCAGCACGCCGCCCACCAGAGACTGCTCGGCCAGCGCATCAAAGTTCGGCGTTTTCGCCGCCTGCATCGGCGTCTGCCCGCCTAATTCCGCCATCGGCAGATCGGCCATCCCATCGGGGATGAGCATAATATATTTCAAGGAAACACCTCCAAAGCCGTGCCGTCCATTAAACGGTAGGCATAAAAATGACGATCCAGTGTGAACACCTGCCGCAATCCCAGAGCTTCTGCGGCCGCAACCAGAGACGCATCCGCCAGGTCCATCGGCAGATCGCGGTATTTGTCCATCAGCATTTCCATACGGTCTATTTCTGCCGAGGAACTTTCATGCAGGACAAGCTGCCCGGAAGAGCGCAGTCGCCATAACGCTTTTTGACCGGGATACCCTAGTTCTCGTCTCAGCAGGTACATCGCTTCGACATAACACGGCCATGGCATCACCATCGGCGGCTTGAAACGGGGCAGGACAAGGCGGCATGGCTCATGCTGCGCTTCGTTGGTGTCAATCAGTGCCACAATCGGCCCGGTATCCGTCAAGATCATAACTGCCCCGCTGTATGCCTTTCCCCAAGCGCCTGCGTAAACTCCGCACCCGTGTTTTCCGCGACGTGGGATTGGCGGCCATTGTTTTTGTCCGCGCTGCTCAGAACACCAATCAAACCGTCCAGGCTTTCCGCCAGCGAGGGAACCGCTGGTTCGCTTGCCGAAATGCTGATGTCCCGCATCACGACTTCCGCCGCATAGTTCTCCGCCTTGCGCCCCTGAGACAGTGCCTTGCGGCGCACCTGCGCTTCCTGTTCCGGCGCTAAATCGAGTGTAATTGCCATTGTGCTAATCTCCTCTGTATCAGCCGCCCCTCTTCCACCACGGCTTCTTTTCCGGCGTGGAGGCGCTGTTCTGCGCCGTCAGCGTGCTGCTCAGGCCGGACACGCGCCCCAGCGCGTCAAACTCTGCCCGCACCACTGCCCCGGCAGGCAGAGTGATGACATCCGCGCTCGCTTCCCCTGTCAGTGTATACCCTTTGTAGGCCGCATACGCCGCCAGCGCGGGCCGGTGATCGCAGGCAAACGCGCTGATGAACTCGGTGAACACCCGGATAAAGCGCATTGGCGTATCGTCGGCAAAACGGCGCAGGGATGGTGCTGTCAGCAGCAAAAATACCGCGCCGCCCGCATACGGCCCGCAATAATAGGCATCCGCACCGCACACGCCGCAGGCAATCAGGCTGAGTTTGTGGCCGTCGGCATCTTCCAGGTTCAGCGCGGGTGCGACAAGCTCCGCGACCCGCTGCTGCTCTCCGAACGCCCGCATCTGCGCCGCCGCCTGCAAGAGCGCCGGCGGCAGATTGCTTTCGGTGTTCGCCCACGCCCAAAGCCACGTCCCGTCTGCCTCCGCCTCGCTACCCAGCACCTGCACCGGGTACGACTGCGTGCCGCCAAATGTAATCTGACCCGCGCTGAGACTAAGCTGCCAGTCACCGTCGCCAATCGCCTCCGCCAGGCACATCTGCTTGTCCCAAGACGCCGCCCCATACTGCGTGATAAGTTGTGTTAAGTCCATACGTTCTGCTCCTACAAAAGCATCAGCGGCTTTTTGCTTCGCTCCGGCGGCGAAGTTCCTCAAAAACCTGCTCACCGGGAACCGATTTTCCCAATTTGAGTTCTTCAAGGCCAACTGAAACTTCCTGCCGCAGCTCCGCTATGCGCCGTTGTGTTTCGTGATTGAGAGGTTCAACTTCACTTACTGATTGCATATCCATAAATTTGCGCCTCATTGTTTGTTAGCGTCACGTCTTTAGGAATTGGATTGTGTTCCTCTACTATCGTATCCCTCCCGCTTCTTCCATGATTTTCAGCATCCTTTTTCGCTTCCTTACAAGCGATGGGGCGGCTTCCAGACTAGAGATAACTGTGTCCCCATCAGTCCGTCGAAGGTTCACGTCCGCACCAGCCTCAAGGAGCAAACGTGCAAGGTCAGGATAGTTGTAGTAGACAGTGTACATAAGCGGACTTTCACCGACACATTCCTGAGCATTAATGTTTGCCCCATTGGTAAGGAGCAGAGCAACTATTTGAGCCGCACCGTCCTTATTCTTATAAGCATACCTGACAGCGGCATGCAGGGCTGTATAACCGAACTTATCCGCATCATTAACAGCATCATAATTGCGAAGGAGTTCGGAAACAGCCTCGTAATCTTCGTGCCTACAGGCTTGGATGAGCGGAGTGTCCTTATGCTCCTCAAGCACATTCGCCAGCGCGATGTAGTGTTGTATTCGATCATCCAGAGCGGACACGTTAGAGTTCCTCACCCGTCAGCCGCTCATAGGCTTCGCGGTACTTAGCCGCCGTCTTTTCTACAATCTCGGCGGGCAGAGCGGGGCCGGGGGCGGTTTTGTCCCAGTCCAGTGTTTCCAAATAGTCGCGGACAAACTGCTTGTCAAACGACGCCTGCGAGCGGCCCGGCTTGTACAGGGACGCCTCCCAGAAGCGGGACGAGTCGGGGGTGAGGGCTTCGTCGATTAAGATAAGTTTGTTGTCTAGAAGGCCGAACTCAAACTTGGTGTCGGCAATAATGATGCCCCGCTCGGCGGCGTAGTCGCGGGCGAAGGTATAGAGGGCCAGGCTTTTCTCAGCGACGGCGGCGGCCAGGTCTTCACCAATCTCGGCGGCAGCGCGGGCGGGGGAGACGTTCGTATCATGCCCGGAGTGCGCTTTGGTGGCGGGGGTCCAGAGAGGAGCCGGGAACGGGTCGCCCTGACGCAAACCGATGGGGACGGGGATGTCATAGAGCTTGACTTCGCCGCCGTGGCCGAACAGGGTTTGATAGTCTTTCCAGGCCGAGCCGTCCAAGTATCCCCGCACGACGGACTCAATCGGCAGGGCGGCGCACTTTTGGACAAGCTGCGTCCGGCCTTCCAGCGTAGACACCAATTCGGGCGTGACGGTGACGCCGAGGTCGTGCAGGCGGGCACCAATAGCGTCCAGGCTGTCGGTGACAAAGTGGTTCGGGACGATGTGCGCGGTCTTATCAAACCAGAAGCGGGACAGGGCGGTCAGCACGCGGCCTTTGCCGGGAATGCCGGTGGGCAGGATGACGTCAAACGCCGAAAGCCGGTCGGTGGCGACAATCAAAAGCGTGTCGCCGAGGTCGTAGACGTCGCGCACTTTGCCCTGAAGAAACTTCGGCAGGCCGGGGATGTCGGATTGGAGCAATGCACTGGTCATGGGATGACTTTTCCTAAAATCTGGGAGGGGCTAATCGGGCCGATATGGCGGCTGTCGTCGCTTTCGGGCAGGTTGTCGCCCAGCACGTAGATGGTGCGGTCCGGCGCGGGACGGGGCGTTTTGTCGAGCAGAACATTCGAGAAATATGGGCCGAACAGCAGGCCGTAGGGGATCATCCGCCCCGTGACTGGTGATTGGAAGTCGCCGGGCGGCGGCTTTGGGTCCCAGACGGGACGGATAAACGCGATGCGCTTGATCAGCTCATCGCCGTTGGTGTCCCGGAAGATAATCACCGCGCCGGGTTTATACACTGAGCGCGGGGCCGTCTTCCAGACCAGCACGGTCTCGCCATTTTCATAGGTCGGCGACATCGATGGCCCGGTGACGCGCCCCTGCCGGACATCGAGCCTCAGCAGCAGGGCCAGCAGGAACAGAATGCCGAGTGCGATCCAGGTTTGCTTGCGGAGTTTAGTCATGGGCGGTGAGCGATACGGAAAGACCCCCTAGCCCCCAAGAATGGGGGAACCAGAAGTAGGGGCGCGATAAATCGCGCCCTCTTGTCTTAATTACCCGACTCCCCCATTATTGGGGGCGGGGGGGGCCTTAAAACCCCAGCGCCGCCACTACGGCGTCCAATGTCGCAGGCAAAGTGGCCGGGTGCGGGACGGTCTTAATCGCCCGGTCGGGGTCTTTTAACCCGTGCCCGGTCAGCGTGATAGCAACCGTCGCGCCGTCAAAGTCCTTGAAGTACCCCGCGTCGTACAGCTTTTTGATGCCCGCCACCGGCGCGGCGCAGGCGGGTTCCACAAAAACGCCTTCCAGCGACGGCAGCAGTTGGTACGCGGCTAAAATTTCGTCGTCGGTCACTTTGTCAATCACGCCGCCGGACTCGTCGCGGGCGGTCAGTGCGTGCTGCCACGACGCCGGGTTGCCGATGCGAATGGCAGTCGCAATCGTGTGCGGGTTAGCCACCGGCGCTCCGTCCACAATGGGCGCGGAGCCTGCCGCCTGAAAGCCGAGCATTCGGGGCAGGCGGCACGACTTGCCCGCCGCCTGATACTCTTTGTAGCCGCGCCAGTACGCCGTGATGTTGCCCGCGTTGCCGACCGGAAGGGCATGGAAGTCCGGGGCATCGCCCAGCACGTCGCAGACCTCAAAGGCCCCTGTCTTCTGCCCCTCAATGCGATAGGGGTTGATATGGTTGACTATCGTAATCGGGTACTTTTCGCAGATGAGCCGGGTCAGGCGCAGGGCGTCGTCAAAGTTGCCGTCAATCGCCAGCACTTTCGCGCCGTGAATCAGCGCCTGCGAGAGCTTGCCGAGCGCGACATCCGTGTTCGGCAGCAGCACCACGCACTCAATCCCCGCCCGCGCCGCATACGCCGCCGCCGCCGCGCTCGTGTTGCCGGTGGAGGCGCACATGACCGCTTTGGCCCCGTCTTCTACGGCTTTGGTGACGGCCATTGTCATGCCCCGATCTTTGAACGACCCGGTGGGGTTCATGCCCTCGAACTTCAGCATGAGGTTCAGCCCTGGCGCAATCGCCGCCGCAAGTCGGGGCGCGGGCAGCAGCGGCGTGTCACCCTCGGAGAGTGTGACCACCGGGGTCGCGTCCGTGACCGGCAGATAGGCGCGGTACTGATTAATAATTCCGTGTCGCATAAGTTGTTTCATTAGAGAAAAAAACACGGGGCTGAACCCCCGTGCTTCAAAAGGGCAATTCCCCGCCTTCGCGGGCATCAGATAATACAATGCAAGCTAGAAGCCACAGGTTGAAACCCGAGGCTATGAAAAGCCCCGTGTCCAGGGGACACAAAACAACAGAGCACGCCCACCGCCCTCGTCTGATCTTACGTGCCTTGCACGGCGGGCACTTCCAAGCCTCGGGTTTCAACCCGTGGCAGGCTCTGGCAATTTCCTCGCCCGTGAAGGCGGGGGTTTGGTCTTCAAAGCATGGGGGTTCAGCCCCGTGTCCCTCCACGCTTGCCTGCTTTCCCCTACCCCCACGTTTTCGGCAGGTGCAGCGTGTCGCCGTTCAGCGAAAGATAGTCCTCGGCCCCGACACTCGCCAGCAAGTCCGCCGCCATCGGGTCAAAGCCGCCGCTCTCGGTCACAAACTCGTCTCTTAAGTAAACGCCTACAATCTGCGCGACCACAAACTCGCACTTGGAGGGCGGCAGGCCGTGAATATCCGTCACCCGGCACTCAATCGCCGCCGGGCTTTCCCCGATGCGCGAACAGTTCACTTCCTCGCACGGCACGTTCGTCAGCCCCAGACGCGCAAAATCATCGGCCTTCTCCGTTCCCTCCGCCGACTTGTTCATCTCTTCGGCGAGAAAGCGCGGCACGAGATTAATCACAAACTCCCGCGTCGCCTTGATATTCGCCAGCGTGATTTTGTCCCCGCCGTCCCGCTGCGAGAACGATACCCCCAGCATCGCCGGGTACGTCGCCAGCCCGGCAAACGAATTGTACGGCGCAATGTTCGGCACGCCGCCCTCGTCCACGGTCGAAATCAGCGCGATAGGCCGGGGCGCAATCAGCGCCGCCCAAATCTTGCCGTTCACCTCACGCGGGATGTCTTCTGTTTTGTAGTACATATCTACTCGTAATTTCCAAGTTCTTCGTCTAAGTCTGCTGTCAGTCGCTCCGCTGTTACCACAGCCGCTTTGCTATCCAGCGTCGGGAATACAGCAATCAATCGTCCGTCTTGTGCAATTCCCGGCATCCAGATTTTTCTCCACTCCGCCAGTGGGATAGAGCGCGGCTCGCTGCCTTTCCAATCATCCACAGAACACGCCGCCGCGTAACGCTCTTGGGGCCAGACAGGAACCATCTCCTGCCCTTGTTGATCCCCGAGCAAAGCCCAACACTCCGCTGTTTTCAGGCTCCAAACTTCTTCCCAATCCGCAATCTGTTTCAGAAAGTGTTCGTAACGCGCTTGGGCAGGCAGCTTGGTAACTGCCGCAAACTCGTGGTCGTTTATGGTAGGCATATCGGCTTGGCTTCGGGCTTCTGCCGGTCAGCTTTATATAACGGCAGCGCGTCGGTGACGGCGGCGGCCAAAAACGGCTCCCGCTCTTCCGGTGTCAGGCTCATCAACTCGCGGGCGGTTGGCACAATCTACTCCTCCACCCGTATCCAGTTTTCAATGGCGGAGACGATGTGCAGGCGGTTGATGACGTCTAACGCCGAGCGCAGGTTGGCTTCCAGCGTTTGGTGGGTAATCCAGACGATTTCGGCGTCGCCGCCGGGGAGGGCACGCTGCACGACGCTTTCAATGCTGACGTTGAAGTCGCCGAAGACGGACGCCAAAGAAGCCAGGACTTTGGGGCGGTCGTGGGCAATCAGCCGAATGTAGTATTTGGTGCGGAGGCGGTCAATCGAAAGCGTCGGCTTCTCGTCGTAGCAGGTGCAGCCAATGCGGCCCGTCGCGCCCCGGCGGATGTTGCGGGCGATTTCAATGACGTCGCCCGCCACCGCGCTTCCCGTCGGCAGGCTGCCCGCGCCGCGCCCGTAGAACATGACGTCGCCGACGGCGTCGCCTTTCAAATAAACAGCATTGTAGACGTCGCTGACGGAGGCGAGCGGATGGGATTTCGGGAGCAGGACAGGGTGAACGCGGATTTGCAGGGCGTCGCCCAAATCCTGCCCGATGCCGACGGTTTTAATGACGTAGCCCAGGTCTTTGGCGACCTCGATGTCGCGCTTCGTGATTTTGGTGATGCCTTCCACATAAATCTGCTCGGGCAGAACGCGGGAGGTGAAGGCGATAGACGACAAAATGGCCGTTTTATACTGGGCGTCGTAGCCTTCCACATCGTTAGTCGGGTCCGATTCGGCGTAGCCCCGCGCCTGCGCTTCGGCCAGCACATCGGCGAAATCGGCATCCTCGGCGGTCATCTTGGAGAGGATGTAGTTGGTCGTGCCGTTGACAATACCCATCACTTCGGTAAAGTGGTTCGCGGCAAGAGCTTGTTTGAGGGGCTGAATGATGGGGATGCCGCCGCCGACACTGCCCTCAAAGTTGAAGTCCAAATTGCGGCCTTCGGCTTCTTGGAGCAGATCATGCCCGGCCTTCGCCATCATCTCTTTGTTGGCGGTGACGATATTTTTGCCGTTCTTGAGCGCCCGCAGCACGAGATCATGCGCGGGGTCTACGCCGCCAATCAGCTCGCAGACGATGTCGATGTCCGGGTCATCGGTGATGTCTTCGGCCCGCTCGGTGAGCAGCGCCAGGTCGATCTCGGCCTCCCGCGCTTTGGACTTATCTCGGACGGCCACGCGGGTGACGACGACGGGCAGGCCGACTTTGCGGGTGATGGCGTCGGCATTCTCGGTCAGCACGCGCAGTGTGCCGCTGCCGACGACGCCAAAGCCGAGCAGGCCGACGTTAATCTGTTTTTTATCTGTCACGGAATTACTTGTCACTACGGCTCCACATAAATGAGCGGCTGCCCCTGCTGCACCAGCTTGCCGCTTTCGACGGGGATTTCGGTGACCCGGCCCGCGACTTCGGCGGGGATTTCGCTGTACACTTTCATGGCCTCAATCAGCCCAATCGCCTGACCGACTTTGATGATGTCGCCGACCGACACAAACGCCGGGTCATCGGGCGAGGCGGAGCGGTAGAAGACCCCCACCATCGGCGATTCCAGCGCCACGGTGGTCGCGGCGCGGGCGGGCGCGGGCGGCGCGGTCACAACAGTTTCCGAGTACGCGGGCGACTGCGCCGCCGAAAGCACCTGCGGGTGCGCCATCACAGCCACTGCCGGAGAGGCAGCCATAGCGACCGGCTCCGCGACGGCTTTCACGGTCACGCTCACGCCGCCGTCTTCCACGGTCAGCTCGGACAGGCCGTGCTGCGCCACCAGCCCGGCCAGCCGCCGCACGGCTTCCGTCAGCGCCGCATCGTCCGTCAATTCTTCGCCCGTTAAGTCTTCGCCCGTTAAGTCTTCGCTCAAGCCAATCTCCCTAACCACTCTCTCAGTAAGCCATTGTAGCACGCGGGCAGGGGGCGAAGTCAAGCCGAGAAGGAATTGCCTGCCCTTGTGCCGAAATGGGCCTCACCATGAGCTTAGAAGATTTACGACAGGAAATTGACGGCATTGATGCCGAAATCGTGCGCCTGCTGAATGCCCGCGCCGAAGTGTCCCTGCAAGTCGGCCAGCAGAAGGCCGCCAGCAACAGCACGCGCTATTTTGCCCCCGAGCGCGAGCGGGATTTGGTGGACCGCCTCCTGGCCCTGCACGGCGGTGGCGCTCTGCCCAAAGACGCTCTGGTCGCCGTCTACCGGGAGATTGTGTCGGCGTCCATTGCCCTGCAAAAGCCCATGACTGTAGCCTACTGGGGGCCGCCGGGGACGTTCACCGAAATGGCGGCCTTGCAGCGGTTCGGGGCGTCGGCCCTGTACCACGACTGCCGCTCCATCCCGGATGTGTTCGGCGAAGTGGAGCGCGGGCGGGCCGATTACGGCGTGGTCCCCGTGGAGAACTCCACCGACGGCGTTGTGACCTACACGCTGGATATGTTCCACGAAACGTCGCTGAAAGTCTGCGCCGAGATTTTCGTGCCGATTGTCCAGAACCTGCTCACCCACGCCAAATCCGTGCGCGACATCCAGCGGCTCTATTCGGCCCCCATCGTCATCGGACAGTGCCGCCGCTGGCTGGACACCCACCTGCCGCACGTCGAGATTGTGGAAGCCCAGCCGACCTCCAAAGCCGCCGAGCGGGCCGCCGCCGACCCCGAAGCCGCCGCGATTGCGCCGCGCCGCGCCTCCGAAGTCTACGCGATCCCGATGCTGTTTGAGAGCATTCAGGACAGCCCGCACAACCGCACCCGCTTTCTGGTGATTGGCCGCAACGAGCCGCCGCCGACCGGGCGGGACAAGACCAGCGCCCTGTTTGCGGTCAAAAATGAGCCGGGGTCCCTGGGCCGCGCCCTGCGGGCCTTCGAGGCGCACGGCGTCAATTTGAGTATGATCGCCTCCCGCCCCGCCAAAAACGCCGCCTGGGAATATGTGCAGTTCGCCGACTTCCAGGGACATGAATTAGACGAACCCGTCAAGCTGGCCCTGGACGACCTGCGAAAGCAGTCCATCTATGTCAATGTGCTTGGCTCGTACCCGGAGGGGTGACCGGCTGAGAGATAGCAAGCAAGCCGAGGGGTTAAAACCCCTCGCTAATAGGCGCTTCGCGCCGGGCGGCCAATCGGACACTGAATAAAGCCCCCGCGTCTTAAACTCTTTGGCTTCCCGGCGTCTTCGCCTTCCAGCGAGCGGTTTTAACCCCTCGGCTTTTCCAAAAGGATTTCACAGTGCTGTCTGTTCTGGAACTCAATCATGTCGCGCTTCATGTGAGCGATTTGGCTGTGTCCGTGAATTTCTATCGGGACGTGCTGGGGCTGCCCCAACTGGACCGGCCTCAGTTTTCGTTTGGCGGGGCGTGGTTTGCGCTCGGCTCGCAGCAGTTGCATCTCATCGAAGACCCACAAAGCGTCGGCAAAGACCGGCGCGTGATGCACGTTGCGTTTCTGGTGGAGGACGCGGGAATATGGGCGCAAATGCTGCGGGAGCGCGGTGTCACCAATCTGCGGGGGCCGTCACCGCGACCGGATGGGGCGCGTCAGGTGTTTTTATACGACCCGGACGGCTATGAGCTGGAGATTTTGGAGCGGGCGACGCTGCCTGCACTTTCGCCGGAGGTGCTGTGACCAAGACCGGGCGCGGGGCCGTGGCGGCGCTGTGCTGTGCGGCGCTGTTCCTGTTTGCGCTGTATCTGGGCGCGATTGGGGTGTTCCTGCCGGTGCTGGGCAAGGCGTTCGGGCTGGGGCCTGCCGTGCAGGGGCGGGTGTTCCCGGCGAACTTTGGCGGGTTCATTGTCGGCGTTCTGCTATGCGGCTTTCTGTCGGACCGGCTGGGACGCAAGCGGGTTTTGCTGGGAGCGATAGCGCTGTTCGCTTTGGCCCTGGGGATGGCAGGGCTGGCGCATTCGTTCGACTGGCTGCTGGTCGCGTTTGCGCTGATTGGTGCAGGCGGCGGGGCGATGGAGACGGTGTCGAGCGCCCTCGCGGCGGACTTGTTTCCTGAAAAGCGGGCGGCGATTCTGAACAGCATTCAGGTCGCGTTTGGCGCGGGGGCCATTGTCAGCCCCCTGCTGGCGCACCGGCTGCTGGCGGCGGGGACGGACTGGCACGCGCTGTTTCTGGCCGCCGCGTTGGCGAATTTTGTTTTGCTGGCCGCGCTGAGTGCGCTGACCGTGCCGAAGGTGACGCATAAGAGCGAGGCTTTGGACGGGGCGGCTCTGGGGCGGATTGTGAAGCAGCCGGTGTTTCTGGCCCTGTGCGCGTGTCAGGCGCTCTATGTGGGAGCCGAAACGGGGTTCTCGTCGTGGCTGCCGAGCTATTTTGACCACTTGCCGCATGGGGCGGCGTGGTCGGGGCTGGTGGTCAGCGCGTTCTGGGCGGCGATGACGCTGGGCCGGGCGGTGGTCGGAAGCGGTGTGCGCGGCCTGTCTCTGCCGCGTCTGGCCGGTGGTCTGGCCGTGGGCGGGGCGACACTGGCCGCGCTGACACTCCTGCCGGACGCGCCGGGGCTGGTTCTGCTGGGCGTATTAGGCACGGGGCTGTTCTTTTCGGGCATCTTCGGGCTGATATTGGCGGAGTCCGGGGAGCGGTTTCCGCGTTCGTCGGGGACAGTGTTCGGGGCGGTCGTGGCGGCGGGCGGAGTCGGCGGCGCGGGCGTGCCCTGGGCGATAGGCGAGCTGACGGGGCCGTGGGGCTGGCACGGGGCGCTGGCGCTGGTTCCAGCGTCAATGGCGCTGCTGGCCGTGCTGCTTTTGAGGTTGGACCGGCGCGGCGGGAACCGGACGCCCCCCCTGTGAGTTTGGGAAAGTATGCGATTTACGAAGATGCAGGGAGTCGGCAACGACTTCGTGGTGCTGGATGCGGCAGAGATGCCGCAGAACGTGGTGCTTTCGGACCTGGCGGTGACGCTCTGCGACCGCAAGTTTGGGGTCGGGGCGGACGGCCTGCTGGTCGTTTCGGAGACCGGGCCGGACGCGCTGTTTCGGATGCGGATGTTCAACCCCGACGGCTCGGAAGATATGTGCGGGAACGGCCTGCGCTGCGTCTCCCTGTGGGCCTCGCGGGCGGGCTGGCTCGGCATGGAAACCGAGTTCGCCGTGGCCGTCAAAGATGGCTTCCGGGCGGTGCGCGTACTGAGCGCCGACCCGGACGGACGAAACGGCCTGCTGGGAGTGGATATGGGCGTGCCGCGCTTTGCGCCTTCTGAAATCCCGTTCCGCGCCCCCGCTGAGACGACGGCGATTACTCGCTATCCATTGACAGTGGGCGGCGAGGCGCTGACGCTCACGGCGCTCAGCACGGGCAGCACGCACACGGTTATCTTCGGCCCGCCGCCCTCGGAAGAGGTCTTTCAGCGCGTGTCCCCGCTTCTGGAAATGCACCCGCTGTTTCCCGAGCGGACTTCGGTGCTCTGGGCGACGCCCGAAACAGATAATCGTTATGCCGTTCGTATCTGGGAGCGCGGCGCGGGCGAAACCTGGGGCTGTGGCACGGGAGCCTGCGCGGTGGGTGTCGCGGCTGTGGTCAACGGCCTGAGTGCGCCCGGCGTGCCGATTGAGGTGGTCTCTAAAGGCGGAATTCTGCAAATTACCTGGGCCAGCGGCGATTCCTCGGTGGACATGGTCGGCCCGGCACAGGTGGTGTTTGACGGGATTATCTGAGAAAAGAACACGCGGAACACGGGGCTGAACCCCCATGCTTCAAATTCTAATTCCCCGCCTTCGCGGGCATAAGATTAGGAAAAGCCTCCGTGTTTGACGCTTCGCCCGCGAAGGCGGGGGTTTGCATTTTTAAAGCACGGAGGTTCAGCCCCGTGTGCCTCTTATCTTGCTACGGAGACCCCGTCATTGCCTAAACCCTACGTTCCCAAGCCCCTCTCGGCCAAGCCGAGCTTTGACAAACGCTTTGACCTGCGCTCGTTTGGCGAGCCGCTGAAAGCGCTGCGGGCCGTGCCCATCCGCGATGCCGGAGAGCCGGTGGTGGATTTGCGCGAGTTCTGCCCCGGCGTCATTCTGCTGCCCGGCTGCCTGCCTTACTTACGGGAAACCGTCGCGGGCATGGTCAACCGGGTCCAGGAGAGTCTGCCCGAAGGGCACACGCTGACGATTGGGACGGGAATGCGAACGCTGAATATGCAGCGGGGCATCCGGGACAATGTCACCAAAGATATGGCTGAAAAGCACCCGGAATGGTCGAAAGCCACGGCGGCCCGGATGATGAACCGGATGGTCGCCCCGCCCGACGATGTTTCCCCGCCCCCGCACACGACCGGGGGCGCTCTTGATGTCGGCATTCGTGGCCCAAATGGCGAAGGTCTGGATTTTTCCTCCCCCGCCGAAGACTTCTGGAGCGCCGCGCCGACCTATTCCAGCAAAATCTCTGATGTCGCCCGCGCCAACCGCCTTTTGCTGATTGGCGTTATGGAAGCCGCCGGACTGACCAATTACGTCGGCGAATGGTGGCACTGGTCCTACGGCGATCAAGGCTGGGCCTTGCGTGTCGGCAGCCCCGTCGCCTATTACGGCAGCGTGGAGATCGAAGACGCCGAAAGCAAGCGTATTCCCAAGCCCCCGGAACCGGAGAAGTCAGAGGAAGAGCCGGAGAAGACCCCCTAGCCCCCAATAATGGGGGAATCCGATGAGGAAAAGAAAGCCAATCCTAACTGTCTGGTTCCCCCATGATTGGGGGCTAGGAGGTCTCTTTCTGCTGCAATCTTAACAGCCCCATGAGCGTGTACGGGTCCACGACGCGGACATTAGGCAGGGTTTCCAGACGGCTGAACAGCGTTTTATGCGCCGAGGGCGACCACAAGATGGTGCGGAAGATGTGGAAGTGCGGCCCTGGCCCGTGGTCATTGTTGAGCTGAGACTG
Source organism: Capsulimonadaceae bacterium (assembly GCA_965277455.1). GTDB lineage: Bacteria > Armatimonadota > Armatimonadia > Armatimonadales > Capsulimonadaceae > JANXMY01. The sequence continues at coordinate 1,372,976 of OZ255823.1, forward strand.
GATGCGCGTGAGCGCCTCCGTGGTCTGGTCCGGGTTCGGTAGATCGGCTCCCATGCTGAGATACGGTGTTGGTGTGCCGTCAATCAGGCCAGAATACGCAGGCAGCTTCTGGGCAACGAGGCCGTCCGGGGAGAAGCGTGCGTAAGCCTGACGCATGGCGGCAGACATCGGGGCGGCGTCGCCGTCGATGATGAAGCCCGTGAGCGTAATATCCCACTGTGCATAATCGGCGCGGCAATGGTCTTCCCACGTTGTCAGGCCGGGCGGCAGGTGCGAAAAGGGCCGGTCACCGTCGAGATAGCCGGGGTTCAGGTAGCCCGCGCCGGAGTCGCCGCTGATGAAATGATCGTTGGGCGTCGCCGTGCGCCGGGTCCATTCCAGGCCGACCGGGAAGCGGGCGGCGAGGTTGGGGTCAAAGGCCCAGCCGAGCGGGATTGTGCCGCGTGCCGGGTCGGTCCAGAGCGCGGGCAGGCGCTGATACAGCCAGGCGGCGGAGTCATAGTCGCCCACATAGAAGCTGACATAGGTGTAGGGCTGCACCTGCCCGGCGGCGTTCACAAAGCCCGCTTTGGTCCATTCGGCCACAGTGGGCTTTTTTTGGGCGTAGAGCGGCTTCAGGGGCATCAGCGAGAAGACCGAAGCGTTCGCCATCGCGTTCAAACTCAGGGCGTCGGCGTCCATATAGGCATTGAAGCAGGATAAAATCGCGGCGTAGCGCCACTCGGTCGAGACATCGCCGTGCCGACCGCCAGCGGTCTGCGTGTACTTCCAGGCCCAGGGAACGAAGCCGCCGACGTGGATCATTTTCTTGCCGCCGGTGCGGGCGTAAGCGGAGTGTAGGATAGCCGTCAGCGTGCGGAAGTCCGCGCCGAGAGGCTGCTCCCTGTCATCCTGCGGGGCCTCGTCATCCCAGGGGGAGAGGTCAAAAAAGAAGCCGCGCCGGGCGATAAAGTAGTCGTGATTAGACAGACCGTGGCAGTCCGGGGCGTCTTTCGTGGGCGCGGACAGCCAGAACGAGTCTAAATAATAGCCAAGCAAAGTCGGGTCGCACCGGCCCGTGTCTAAATAGCGGCGCTTGGCCCACAAATACGCATCGCATTTCGCGCTGCCGGTCTCCGCACCGGTGAACAGTTGGGTTCCGTCAGAGTGCAGGAGGCGCAGCTTCACGGGCAGGCGCGGGCCGTGGACCACAAGGCGGTCATAGACTGAGCCGGGGGCGGGGTCGTAGGGAATAGGCAGCAGGCTCTCGCAGCCCGCCGCCGTGGAGGCGACATTGGTCGTCGCGGGCACGCGCAGGTCGTACAGTACGACGCCTTTGATGTCGGCGCGGAAGGTCTGCACCAGTGCAGGCAGCGTTGCTACGGGGCGCAGAGGCGTGTGCGCCAGCCAGCCGCCACTCGTTCGCATTTCGGCAAGCCAGAACTTGTCGATGCGCCCCGGCTTCGCGCCATCGTCGCTGACGTAGGTGATATATAATTGGGGCTTGGCGCGATTGACCAGCCCTTGCAAAGCCGCGACGGCGTGCGCTTCGGCCCAGGCGTTATTTTTGCCGCGCTCTGTTTTGAGATCATAGCGCAGCGTCGGCGTCAGGTCATACGTGTACAGAGGCACGGGCGGCTCCGGCGCGGCCAGCGCCGGCAGGAGCAGACCAAGCAAGCTACTTGCCGATACAAAAGCGTGAAAAAATTTCATGGATCATATCCTCCGGGGCCGTCTCGCCGGTGATCTCGCCGAGCGAATCTAATGCCCCCCGCAGGTCAATCGACGCGAAATCGGCGGGCAGGTCTGCGGTCAGCGACACCGCCGCGTCGGACAGATGAGCGCGGGCGGCAAGGAGCGCCTCCCGGTGACGGGCGTGGGTGACAAACGTGTCTTCCGTGTCCGCTGAATGCCCCGACAGCGCAAGGTCCGCCAGCGCGTCTTCCAGCACCGCCAGGTTCCAGCCAGTCGCCGCCGATACCACAATGCCCTCAGTTGGCAGGTCCCGGCCCGGCATCCGGTCCCATTTGTTCCAGACTACAAGATGCCGCGTTTCGCTAAGTTCGGCCCGCAGGGCGGCGTCTTCGGCGGTTTCGCCGTCCTCGGCATCCAGCACTAAGAGAACAACATCGGCATCGGCTTGTGCGGCGCGGGAGCGGGCCACCCCCATCTGCTCCACAGCGTCGTCGGTGTCCCGCAGACCCGCCGTGTCCACGGCGCGGACGGGAATGCCGCGCAGGGACAGCGTCTCTTCCAGCGTGTCCCGCGTCGTGCCGGGAACGGGCGTCACGATGGCCCGGTCGGTGCGAAGAAGCGCGTTCAGGAGCGACGACTTGCCGACATTGGGCCGCCCCACTAAAACCACTTTCAGCCCCTCGCGGTACAGAATGCCCGCGTCCGCCGTTGCCAGCAGGGCCAGCGCGGCCCGTTCGGCTTCGGCCAGATCGGCCAGGCACGCCTCGGCGTCTAATTCGCCAACGTCTTCCGGGAAATCAATCGTCGCTTCAATCCGGGCCAGCACGCCGAGTGCCAAATCCCGGATGCTGCCGACGGCGCGGCTGAGATAGCCGCCCTTTTGACGCCGGGCCAGTTTATGGGCCTGCTCAGTCCGGGCGGCGATTAAATCCCCGACTGCCTCGGCCTGCGCCAAATCCATTTTGCCATTCAAGAAGGCTCGCTGCGTGAACTCGCCGGGCCGGGCCATCCGCGCTCCGGCTCCCAGCAGGCGGCCTAAAATCTGACGGAGAGGAACCGGCCCACCGTGCGCGGAGATTTCTACCACATCTTCGCCCGTATAGGAACGCGGGGCGTGGAAGACGGCCAGCAGGACGTCGTCAATGACTTCGCCCGTCGCCTGCACGACATCGGCCCGGTGCAGGGTATACCCCGCATAGGCCGCGCAGGGGGTGTGATTGGGACGCCACGTGACGCGGTCCACAACCACGAACGCCTCCGGGCCGCTGACCCGAATGACACCCACCCCGCCCGTGCCGGGGGGCGTCGCCAGCGCACAAATCGTGTCTTCCAGAATATCTGAGCTACTTTCGCCTGCCATGCAGGGATTATACCTCTGTGCGTAGAACAGAAGGGCAAACTATCGCTCACAGCGTGCTATAATACAGGCACGGATTTTGCAACTTTTCACACGCCCGCGTGTCAAAAGAAAATACGGAACACAGTACCAGCCTAATTACCCGCGTCCAAAGGGAGACCGTCCATGTTTGATCGAATTATCCGCTACTTAAAGGGCCTGCTCGGGTTCAAGCTGGACCAGCTCGAAGACCCGGAGATTTTGCTGGCCCAGGCCCAGCAGGAAATGCGCGAAGCGCAGGCCAAAAACCGCGAGCGGGCTGTGCAGGCAATCACCGCCAAGAATAATCTTCAGGCCGAAGTCGACAAAACGCAAAAGATGGTCAACAACTTGCAGGCCAAAGCCGAGCTTGCCCTCAAAGGCGGCGACCGCGATCTGGCCCGGCAGCTTTTGGTGGAAAAAGGCCAGTACGAGACCGCGCTTACCTCCCTCAACGGCTCGCTCGACCAGGCCATGCAAACCACCGAGGCCGTCAAAGTCGCCATGCGCCGCGAAGAGGACCGCATCCGCTCCAAGACCGCGCAGGCGCTTTCGATGAAGGCCCAGTGGAAACAGGCGCAGATCGAAAACTCGATGAACAAGGCGCTGGAAGGGATGTCCGCCGACGGAACCGACCAAGCCTTTGAACGGGCCGCCGCCAAAATCTCCAATGCCCGCAGCGAAGGGCAGGCCCGCACCGAGCTTGCTCGCGACAGCATCTCCGGCAAGCTGGCCGGGCTGGATGACGCACAGGCCAACAGCGAAGCCGACGATGCCCTGTCCCAGATGGAGCAGCGCCTCGGATTAGCCCCGAAGACCACTGCCGAAGCGCCCTCGGTGACGCCCCGCGCCACCCCGGCGACGCCCGCCAATACGTCGGAAATCGACCGTCAGCTTCAAGAGCTGGAACAGCGCGTCGGCGGCAGTGGCGGGACCTCTTAGCGAGAAAGCACCCTGAGCGATTTATCATGAGCGACTTATTCGGGCGGTCCGTCCGCCTTGCCAAAAACTATTACGAAGAGGCGCGGGGCCGGGTGGAAGAACTCAGCACGCAGGCGTCGGAGGAGCTGTCCCGCGCCCTGGACCGCGACGACATCAAGCAGGGCCTTGCGGCCAGCGATGATCCGATGGAACGCGCTCAGGCCAAGCTTGCCGCCGCGCAGGGACGAGCCAAGCTTGCGCGGGAGCAGTCGCCAGGAACATTCGCCCCCGAGCCGCCCGCTTCTACAGACCCGGTCGCTACCGCCTATCGCATTCTGGGCGTCGCCCCCGGCGCGGATTTTCTGACTATACAGGCCGCCGCCAACACCCTGCGCGAGCGGTGTCATCCCGAACGCTTTCCGGCAGGCTCGCCCGAGCAGACGCGGGCGAAAAATGTGCTTCAAAAAGTCGAAGAAGCCTATCAACTCTTGCAGACGACGCTGGACCCCAAAGCGGGGCGCTTCGATAAGCTGGAAATCTGAGGCACTGCGGAATATAAATCTTTGGCGTGACACGAGGCTGACCTTCGGACGAAGAGCAGAGTGATGAAGAGCAGCCAAGTGTCCCCCTCCTCGTCCGAAGGACGTTCCAACCAGACGGGGCGTTTACCGCCCCGGCCCGACGAGGAGCGATTTATGCTGCGAAGCCAATCAGAGAACCTAGTAAGCTGCGACGCCGCATTTGCTGAACTCGTGCGGGACGCTCAAAACTGCCGGGCCTGCCCACGCATGGAAGGCCGCCGCCGCGTGCTGTCTACCGCGAATGGCCCGCTGACGAGCCGCGTCCTTTTTATCGCCGAAGCGCCGGGGCGACTCGGCGGCGACAAAGGCGGTATTCCACTGACCAGCGATGCGTCGGGCCGCAACTTTACCCGCTATCTAGGTGCGGCAGGGATGCGGCGCGAAGACGTGTTTGTCACCAACGCCGCCCTCTGCAACCCGCGCACCCCACGCGGCACGAATGCCCCGCCGTCAGCATCAGAGCTTCGGAATTGTGCCTCGTTTCTCCTTCGCACCCTGGCCGTTGTTCAGCCCGCCGTCGTGGTCACGCTTGGCACAAAAGCACTGGCCGCGCTTCATCTGCTTGCTCCCCATGCGTACACGCTCCGCGAACACGCCGCCACTCCGCAACTTTGGAACGGATTCGTGCTGTTTCCGCTGTACCATCCCTCGCCGCAGGTGGTCGTCAGCCCCACCGGACGCACCCACGCCGCGCAGGAGGCCGACTACCGCACTCTGGCCCGGCTGCTAGGCGGCGGCGGCTCGCTGTGACAACCACGCAGGACGAGGTCCCCGGCGCACGGGAGCGGCCCGGCGGCTGCCCTGTAGCGGTGACACGCGAAGACGACGGCACGGTGCGTCTGACACTGCCCCCACGCGGCGTGTCCCCGATTGTGCTGTTCTTCGCTCTGGTTCTGCTCGGCAATCTGCTGGTGACGCTCTACACCGGGCTGGTTCTCGTGATTTTCCACAAAAGCGTGCTGTTCATGGCGCAGGTCTCGCCGAGCGGCCTGCCAGTCTCGCTCGCTCATTGGACGTGGCTGCTGGGGCTGGGCCTCCTCGCCGCTGAGGCGCTGGGCTTTGGCACGCTCTGGGCCATTCTGCGCCCGCTGTCGGCCTGGGAAGTAGTGGAAATTGGGCCGGACTGGCTGACGGTGCGGCATTCCGAGTGGGGGCGGGCGCGGGAGTGGGCATTGGCGCGGGGCGACGTGCGTGGCTTCCGGCTGCGGCGGGACCCACAGGGGTTGAAAGCGGGAACGCTGACAGTGGAAGGCCGGGGCGAGGCGGTAGAGATTGGAGAGTTTCTGCGCGAGGCGGACCGCGAATGGCTCGAATCGGCAGGGAATGCGCTTTTGCGCGGGCTTCCCTAGAAATGAACCGCGTACAGGAGCAGGCGCGAGGCCAGTGTTTCTGTGGGGGTGTCGCCGCGAAAGGTCCGGGCGGCGTAGTCGGTCAGCTCGGACAGCAGCTCCGTGTGGGCGGCATCGGGGATAGTCCACATTTGTGAATAAGTGCGCGAGGCCAGCGCGTCATACGTTTGCGAGACCGGCACAACGCGCTTCCAGTGCAGGCTCGGGGTGGAAAGCTGTGACACGGAAGCCCCGAAGCCGCCGCTGTGGGCCGGACGGCGCAGGGAAGCCACCACCGGGGCCAGACTCGCACTGCCGACACTTGGGGCCAAGAGACGCCGGGCGCGAGCGCGTTCATAGTAGAAATCCACCAGCCGGGAGCGCCCGCCCTGCTCGACGCCCAGAAACAGCACACTGTCTTTCGGAGTCAGCACACGCTGAACTTCACGCAGCACCAGCGGCCACTGCTCGATCAAATGCAGGATATGCACCATCATGGCCGCCTGAAATATGCCTGACGCCAGCGGCAGCCGCTGCAAATCGCCGCGCACGAGCGACAGGCCCGCCGCCCCGTCTTTGTCCCCCACTCTTGCCAGCATGGAGGGCGCAATATCTATGCCGACCACCTGCCCCGGATGCCGCCGGGCCAGCGGCACGGCCAGCCGCCCCGTTCCCACCCCGGCATCCAGAAACAGCCCGCCCCCAGCCAGCCGCGCTTCCCGTGCCACCACCCGCGCTATTTCCTCCCGCGCTTTGTCTGGAATAACCCGCGTTCGGTCATAGCTGCCCGCCACAGGCTCAAACGACTGGTAGCGGCCTCCTATCATAGCCGCGCTTTCGGCGTGCTAATCGACGGGGCGACCACATACAGCGGTACGAGGCTTAACGGGTCGTCGGTGTCCCCGGATTGCAGCCGCGCCGCCGCCAGCCGGGCCAGCCCTTCCGGCGGCGTCCAAAGCTGCGCTAAACTCGGCCCGGCCCACGGCGTCAGCAGGGACGATTGGCCGCAGACTGTCGCGCCCGCCATTTGTATCAGCCGCTCCGCCAGCGTGTCTACGTTCTCGGCAAAAGGCGCTTCCACGCACTTTCCCTTCTGATACGCCGCCGCGTAGACTTCCCCCTTGCGCGACGGCAGTACCGGCACGAGCCGCGTGTCCCCCGCAGACGGCCACACGGCGGCATAAGCATCCAGCGTGCCGACGCCGACCAGCGGCTTCCCCGTCACCTGCGCCAGCGTCTTGGCCGTCGTTACACCCACGCGCACGGCTGTAAATGACCCCGGCCCCAGCCCCACGGCCAATGCCGACACGTCTGATAGCGTTAAGCCATTGCGCGTTAAGAGGCCGTCGATCTCCCCCATCAGCCGCCGCGACAGGGTGCGCCGCCCTTCAAAAATTGAGGCCGCCGACACCGTGCCGTCCGCCTCATCCGCCAGCGCCAGCACGCAGTAGGTGCCGCTTGTGTCCATGAGTAAGAAAGTCATAATGCAGACACCCGATCAATCCAGCCCGCTCCGTGCGCCGTCAGCACGATTTGCCGCGTGTCTGGGCCATCCGCCTTCAGCGTGATTTCCAGACGCTCCGGGGGCAGGGCGTCGGTGATTTTATCGGCCCACTCAATCACCACCACGCCGTCGCCGTCGACGTATTCATCAAACCCGAGGTCGTACAGGCCGGACGAGTCGGCTAGGCGGTAGACATCGAAATGGTACAGAGGGACGCGCCCGCCGGGGTGCTCCGTGACCAGCGTGAACGTCGGCGAGTTGACGGGTTCGTCAGGTGGCAGGCCCAGGCCCAGCGCGAGGCCCTGCGTCCAAGTGGTTTTCCCCGCGCCGAGGTCGCCAACGAGGCAGAGAACATCCCCCGCGCTGATCCGCGCCCCCAGCGTTTCTGCCAGGGCGCGGGTCTCTTCGGCGCTATGCGTTTGAAAAGTGCGTGTCATTTTGTTCTAGCCATCAAGCCGATTCACAACTCTAAGACCTAAGTCCGTAGCAATGCCAGCCGCGATGCGTTCAGCCTGATCCTGCTGCCCGGCGAAGCCAAGCGGCGGCCCGCCGGACAGGTCGCGCTCCCAGGCTACATAGACTCCATAAGCCGCCGTCGAGCCTTTGGCCCGAACTGGCCTGACATATACCCCTCGGATGTCATCCCACGACCCAGAGCGCATTTTGGGCTGTCGAAGTGTGCCGGAGCGCAGGTGATAAACGCGCTTGTTTTTGTCCAGCGTCAGCTCCTGTACGACCGGCAGGGAATACAATAAAGCCACGATGAGAAGGGCAGGCAAGATCGTAAACAGGGCACAGTTGGCGAGGGTAAAGCCTATATCGATATTTGAGGGGTGACGACTTTGCCGGTAAAGGTCGGACCACTGCTCAGGGACAATTGAGATACCCATGAGCAGTGGCAGGAACATGAGAAGCCCAAAACACCACAGCAACGTGGAGGAGCCGTGTGCGACTAACCCGGAAGAGTTAATCGTGACTGGCAACTTTACTTTGCCGCTCAGTGCCCTCCTGCCGACGGCGATAACAATGCCGCCGTAGGCGAAAAAGAAGTAAAGGGTGGCATCGCTGTAGCTCAACATTTACGGCTCACTTCTGGTTGTGCTCAGGAACTCTCGCTAGCCGCCCCAGGTCCACATGATCGTGCCTTTGTCCAGCCGGTCGGTGACGATGTGGCCGATCTCGTCAATCGCGTCCAGGTCATCTTCGTCGATCTCGACATCGCCTGCCGCCGCGTTCTGCGTGGCCTGCTCGGCGTTACGTGCGCCGACAATGGCGCTGCTCATAGGCTGGGCAATCAGCCAGGCCAGCGCAAGCTGCCCCACGGTGACGCCATACTTGTCGGCCATCGGACGCAACTTGTCCAAAGCATTCTGGGCACGCTCGTAGGTCTCGCCCTGAAAAAGCCGGTTGCCGCCCCGGTTGTCGCCCTTCTCAAACGTATGCCCGCGCCCGAACTTGCCGGTCAAGAGGCCCTGGGCCAGTGGGGAATAGGCAATTATGGAGATTTTGTTGGCGACGCAATAGGACTCGACATCGGCGGCGGCTTGACGCCAGAAGAGCGAGTACGGGGGCTGAATGCTGTCGATGCGGCCAAAGCCAGCGGCTTCTTCGAGCTGGGCACGGCTGAAATTGGAGACGCCGATGGCCCGGATTTTGCCCTGCTGTTTGAGGTCGACCAGAGCGCCCATCGTTTCTTCAATCGGCACTTTTTCCGTGCCAAACATCCCGGCAGGCCAGTGGATTTGGTACAGGTCCATGTAGTCCGTGCCGAGGTTCTTGAGGGACCGCTCGCAGGCTTCAATGACGGCCTCGCGCTTGTGATGGTCAGTGAAGACTTTGGAAGCAATCACGATTTGGGCGCGCTTGTCGCCGAGGGCTTTGCCTAAAATCTGCTCGCTGTGGCCTTCGCCGTAGGCTTCGGCGGTGTCAAACGTGGTAATCCCGGCGTCAAACGCCGCCCGGTGCGCGGTGATTGTCTCGTCGTCGCTGACCCCGACCCATTCTTTTTTACCGGACTGCCAGCCGCCGAAAATAATCGGGCTGATTTCAATTTTGGTGCGTCCCAGTTGTCGATGCTGCATAAATTTTATCCTCACAGAGATATGCCCAGAACGGGCTTAAAATAAAAGCCCGGCACGTTTTCGTGCCGGGCGGGAATAGGTCGGCGTTACTCCATCAGCGACAGTGGGGTCTGAAGCAGGCGCTTCAGCTCTTGCAGGAACTTCGCCCCGGTCGCGCCGTCCATGACCCGGTGGTCGCCGCTGAACGTGACGTTCATACGAGGGCGGACAGCAATAGTGTCATCGGCCAGCACAACGGCCTTCTTGATAATCGAAGCGACCGCCAGGATCGCACCCTGCGCGGGGTCGATAATAGCGATGAAGTTTTCCATATCGAATGGCCCCAGGTTGGACACGGTGAATGTGCCGCCGCTGTATTCGCTTGGAGCCAGCTTTTTGTCTCTGGCTTTCTTAACCAGGGCTTTGCTCGTTTCGGCCAGCTTCCGCAGGGGCAGCGCGTCGGCGTCGCGGACGACCGGCACAATCAGGCCGTCGTCCAGCGCCACGGCGATGCCGACATGAACGCCCGCGCCGGGATAGATTTTGTCGTCCCGAAATAGGGCATTCGCCGCCGGGAACTTGACCAGCGCTTTGGCCGTGGCTTTGACCACCATGTCGTTGAGCGTGATTTTGGTCAGCGTCTCATCGTAGGTGTTGAGCTGCTCGCGCAGGGCCATCGCGGCGGCCATGTCCACTTCCGCCGTGAGGTAGAAGTGTGGAATGGTTGTCTTGCTCTCCACCATGCGCCGGGCAATGACTTTCCGCATCGCGGACAGCTCGGTGGGCGTGGTCAGCGGCTCCGGCGTGCTGCTGGCGCGTTTCTGCGGCGCGGCGGCAGTCGCCAATGCGGGCGGCAGGTCAGAGCGCACGGCAGTAGAAAGTACGCTGTCTTTCACAGCCGTCGTCGCCATTTTGCTTCCAGCGAAGGCCAGCACGTCAGCTTCGATCACCCGTCCGAGTGGGCCGGTTCCCGTAATCTGCGCGATGTCGAATCCGCGCTGCTTTGCCACGGAGCGGGCCAGCGGCGAGGCTTTCAGGCGGCTTCCATTGCCGCCGCGTGCGCCCGAGGGCACAGACGGCGCGGGGGCGGCAGACTGTTCCGTCTGACCGATGGGCGTGTCGTATTCGGCGGCGCTTTCGTTGGTGCGGCTTGCCGATCCCGCCGAAGCGGCGGCCTGTGCGGGCGCGGCAGCGGCTTTGGGGGCGGCTATGGCGGCGTCATCGCCAATCAGGGCGATCACCGTGCCGACGGGCAGGACGGCCCCCGGCTCGGCTTTCAGGTGCAGCACCCCGGCGTCCTCGGCTTCAATCTCGACGTTGCTTTTATCGGTCTCGATTTCCGCAATCAGATCACCGCTTTTGACCGTGTCGCCGTCCTGCTTCAGCCACTGAAGCAGGGTGCCTTCTTCCATCGCGTCGCCCATTTTGGGCATAATCACTTCTGGCATGGTTGTTCCTAAGCCTCCCGTGCCAGTGTTTTCTTGACGGCGGCGATGATCTCCGGCTCGTGCGGCGTGGCCGCAAGCTCCAAGACCCGCGCATAGGGCATCGGGACGAAGGCTCCGGCGACGCGCTCCACGGGGGCGTCGAGGTAGTCAAACGCGGCGTTGCTGATCTGCGCGGCGAACTCGGCGGCGATCCCGTAGAAGAGCCACTGCTCCTGTACGACTACGGCGCGGTGGGTCTTTTTGACGCTTTCAATCACCGTTTCCAGATCAATCGGCTGCAGGGAGCGCAGGTCGATGACTTCGGCGTCAATGCCCTCGGCGGCAAGCTGCTCGGCGGCGGCGAGAGACAGCATTGTGCCGCGTGAGTAGGACACAATGGTGACGTCTTTGCCGGTGCGCTTGATGTCGGCTTTGCCGATGGGAACGATGAAATTGGGGTCAGTGGGAACGTCGCCTTTGGTGCGGTACAGGCCCGCGTGCTCATTGAAGACGACCGGGTTGTTGTCGCGGATGGCGGCTTTCAGGAGGCCCTTCGCATCGGCGGGGGTGGCCGGAGCGACCACTTTCAGGCCGGGGGTGTTGGCATACCAGTGTGCCAAATCCTGCGAGTGCTGGGCCGAAAGCTGCACGCCGACGCCGCCGGGGCCGCGCAGGACGCAGGGAACATTGTACTGCCCGCCGCTCATATAAAGGATTTTCGCGGCATGGTTGATAATGCCGTCCCATGCCACGAGGGCGAAGTTCAGGGTCATAAACTCGATCACAGGCCGCAGGCCCATCATGGCCGCACCGACCGTGAGACCAACCATGCCCGCCTCGGAGATGGGCGTGTCCACGATGCGCTCCGGGCCGTAAGTGGTCAGGAAGTCTTTGGTAATCTTGAACGTGCCCTGATACTGTCCGATTTCTTCGCCCAGCAAAAAGACTTTTTCGTCGCGGTCCAGTTCTTCCTGCAAGGCCAGCCGGATGGCATCGGCATAGGTCATGTTCTCGGTTTCGCCGCTGATTTCGACGGCATGAACCGAGGGGGCCAGGGCCAGAATATCTTTGTCGTCTTTGGTGTCGGCTTTGTACTGCGTGCCTTCGCCGCCGGTCAGCACGGCGTACTCGTCGTTTTGGGGTGCAGAACCGTTTGCCGACGTGCCATTGGACTTCGCCGCTGTGCCATTGGAGGCAGGGGCATCGCCAATAAAGGCAATCACGTTGCCGACGGGCAAAATAGCCCCCGGCTCGGCCTGAATGTGCAGGACGCCGTCTTCTTCGGCTTCCACTTCCACATTGCTTTTGTCGGTTTCAATCTCAGCGATAACCTCGCCGCTTTTGACGGTGTCGCCGTCCTGCTTCATCCACTGAAGCAGGGTGCCTTCTTCCATTGCGTCGCCCATTTTGGGCATAATCACTTCAGCCATAAGTTCCTTCTGTTTCAGACGCGGGGGCGTTCCGCCCCCAGTGAGTGGGAGGCAGATTAGTCCGCGTAGACGTCCTGTGTCAGCTCTTCCAGCGTGCAAAGCGGGCTGCTTTCAGCGAAGTCGGCGGCGGCGCGGGCCATGTCGATAGCCTTTTTGTCCATCGCCTCTTTGTTGCCGTCATTCAGAATGCCCCGGTCACGCAGTTTCTTTTCGAGAATATCCAGCGGGTCGCGGCCCTTCCATTCATCCAGCTCATCGGGCGTCCGGTAGGTTCCCTGCGTCTCGGCTCCGTCGGCGGCTCCGTGGCCGGAATAGCGGTAGGTGATAGCTTCGAGGAAGTACGGGGCGGGATGCTCGCGCATATTGTCCACGATTTCCTGCGCGGCGGCGCGGACAGCGAAGTAATCCTGCCCGTCGACTTTAGAGTGCGCCATCGCATAGGAATCGGCGCGGGAGGCCAAATCCGTGTTCGCGGAAGAGCGCTCAATCGAGGTCCCCATCGCGTACTTGTTGTTTTCCAGCACGAACAGCACCGGCAGTTCATAGAGCTGCGCCATGTTCATGGCCTCGTGGAAGCCGCCCGCGTTCATGGAGCCGTCGCCGAGGAAGCAGACGCAGATATTGCCTTTGCCCCGGTACTCCGGTGCATGCTTCAGCGCCCAGCCGATACCAATAGCGAGGGGAACATTGCCGCCGACGATGCCGTAGCCGCCCGCAAAGCCGACGGCCTTGTCAAACAGGTGCATCGAGCCGCCCTTGCCGCGTGAGACGCCGGTGCTTTTGCCGTAAATCTCCGCCATGATGGCGTCGGGATTGCTGCCCAGAACGAGGCAGTGGGCATGGTCGCGGTAGGTGGAAAGTACCTGGTCGCCCGTCTTGCCGGGGTGCAGTGTGCCGAGCGAAACGGCTTCCTGCCCGATATAAAGGTGCAGGTAGCCGCCGACTTTGCCGGCACGGAAGGCGCGGTTGCACTGCTCTTCGAAGTGGCGAATATCAAGCATCTGCTGATAGGTGTGCAGCAGGTCGTCGTCCGTCAGATGCAGCGTTTCAATGACGGCGTTTGCATCCGTCGGCTCCAGGCCGATGGAATGAGCATCGTACCGGGCGGGGGGCATGGCCCCGGTGGCGCTACCGTTCTGAGCATTCGTCTGAGCGGCATTCGTCTGGGGGGTCTCTGTTATCGGGGCAGTCTTCGGAGGCGCGGCGGGGCTTGCGGCCATAGGGGGTAACCTCTCGTCATCATAAATTATTCTTGCGGCTCTGACCTGTCGGTCTGAGCGCAAGCCGTGTTCGTGTTCGGAAATCCGCGTTATTATAGCCCCTTCCCGCGCCCGCTGTCAAGATGGTGTATCCAAAGCGGCAGAGATTACTTCAAGCAGAGTGCCCGTAGGAACGAGGAGCAGGACGAGGGGTTAAAACCCCTCGCTGTTACGCAGTCATGCCGCAGGCATCAAGGCGCTTCGCGCCGGGCGGCCAGTCGGACAGCAAATATAGCCCGCCGCGTTCTGTCCGTATCTTTGGCTTCCCGGCGTCCGCGCCTCCTAGCGAGGGGTTTTAACCCCTCGTCCTGTTGCCAGCCCTAAACCGTCACCGACACCGCCCGCAGCACTTCTTTCAGCGTGGTCTGGCCCTCGGCGGCCTTGCGGATGCCGTCGGCCAACAGGGTTCGCATTCCGTTCTCGACGGCGATCTCCCGCAGCTCCTCGGCAGGAGCGCGGCGCAGCAGGGCTTCGGTGAGCGTCTCGGTCAAGGTCAGGACTTCGTACAGCCCAATCCGGCCCCGGTACCCGCGCCCCCGGCACTGCTCGCAGCCCGCGCCGCGCATAAAGACCACGCCCTCGGGGATTTCGTAGCCGCCCTCGGCAGCCAGGGCCGTGATGGTTCCCAGGGTCGGGTCGGCGGAGAGGTCCTGCGGCTGCTTGCAGCTTTCGCAGACCCGGCGGGCCAGGCGGGTGGCGACGACGCCCGCCACGGTGGCGGAGATTAAGTGCGGCTCAATGCCTAAGTCCAGCAGGCGCAGCAGGGCCGAGGGCGCGTCGCCGGTTTGCAGGGTCGTGAGCAGCAGATGGCCGTTGAGGGCCGCTTCCACGGCAATCTGCGCGGTTTCCCCATCGCCCATTTCGCCGACCAGTATCAGGTCGGGGTCCTGGCGCAAAGACGAGCGCAGGAGAGTTGGGAACGTCAGGCCCGCTTTTTTGTTGACCTGGATTTGAGTCGCATAGGGCAGGGCCAGCTCCACGGGGTCTTCGATTGTCAGCACCTTGTTCTCGGTGCTGACCGCGTCTTGCAGGCAGGAATACAGCAGGGTCGTTTTGCCTGCGCCGCTCGGCCCGGTGGCGATGACGATGCCGTTCGGCTGGTGCATCATGTCCCGGATTTGATGCAGGTCTTCCGGGACAAGGCCCAGAGCATCAAGGCCGACCAGAATGTCCTGCTTCGCCAGAATCCGCATGGTGAACGCCTCCCCGTACAGCGACGGGATCACCGCGACCCGCAGATCGAAGTCTTTGCCCTCATGCCGCACGGGAATGCGCCCGTCCTGCGGCAGACGCTTCTCATTCAGGTCCATTTCGGCCATCATTTTATAACGCGCCGTGAGCGACTCGCGGATGCTTGCTGGCAGACGCCGGGTTTCGTGCAGCACGCCGTCGACGCGCAGGCGCAGCAGGAAATCCTCGGCGTGCGGCTCCAGGTGAATGTCGCTGGCCTGGGTCTGGATTGCCAGCGTCAGGATGCTGTCGGCCAGCCGGACTGTTTTCGCTTCGGCATCCGCCGCCGTGTCGGCGACCTCCTGCCCAAGCTGTTCTGCAAAAAAGGCGAGTTGCATGTCTAAATCCTCTTTCGGCGCAGCAGCGACGGCCACCGGGCCGCGCTCCATGTAGGTGGTGAGGTCGGCCTTGCGGAACCGCCACTGGCGGCCCACTTTGAGGCCCTTGATTTCGTCCTGTCCAAGCAGGCGGTACAAGGTAGGTTTGCTGGTCCCCAGGAATTTGACGGCTTCATCGAGGCTCAGCAGCTCTTCGGCGGGCTTGTCACCCTCTATGATGCGTGCGTTTCCTTCGTCTTGAAGTTGCTGCACCACGTCGCGGGCGGCGTACACTGTGATGCCGAGGCCCATCAGAACGTCAAGCGCAATGCCCTTCGGTTCGCGGAGCATCCCGAGCAGCAGATGTTCCGCCCCAATGTAATTGTTTCGGAGCTGTTTCGCCTCTTCGTAGGCGAAGTCGATAACCCTCTTGGCGGCAGGTGTGAGCTGCATATCCTTTCCCTGCCCGGCTTCACTCGGCTGAAGCTGCGCTTCGACTCCCTCCCTGATGGCCTGAAGGCTCACGCCGAGGCGGCCCAGAACGCGGCCTGCCATGTTGTCGTCTTCATGGATGAGGCCTAGCAGCAGGTATTCGGGGCCAACAGAGTTCTTCCCCCACTTTTGGGCTTCTTCCTGCGCGTAAAACACGACCTTGCGGGCGCGTTCGGTAAACCGCTGCCACATTGTTTCGTTCTCCTTTCGTTGTTATCATTTCGTTACAATATACATAATAACGCGAATTGAGAATAAAGTCAAGAGGGTTTTGTCGGCCCTGTCCTCTCCTGTAAAAATTGCTTGACAGAAGTGGGTAAGAAGCCTATAATGGGCGCATCTTCTTTCTTGTCTTTGTTCTTGTTTTATTTGATTTAGAGTTGGAATTATTTGCTATGAAACTTTTTACCCGGCTGGCGCAGCGCTGGCAGGCAGCACAGCAGGAAAGCGCCGTTCGGGCGGCCTATGAGGAAGGCCGCCTGGAAGACGCCGTCGCCCATGCGCGGGCGCTGTACGAGTTTGATTTAGAGAACCCGTGGGCCAATTTCTTTCTGGCCTGCCACCACATTGAAGCCGACCGCTACGCCGAGGCCCTGCACCATCTGGAGCGCGTCCGGCTGGACTGGCCCGACGACCCGCACACACACTTTGCGCTGGGCCTGTGCCACGACTATCTGGACGACCCCAAGCAGGCGATTACGGCTTATGAAACCGTGCTTGAAGTCAGCCCAAGCTGGGCCAAAGCCCGCAAGAACCTGGGCCGCGACCTGTACCTGCTGGGCGACTACCCCGCCTCCGAAGCCGCCCTGCGCCGCTGCTGCGCCGAGCTGCCCGACGACCGCGAGGCGCACGATTTGCTGGGCTACGTTTGCTACCGGCAGGGCAAATATGCCGACTCGTTCGGCCACTATGAAAGCGCCCGCCGCCTGGACCCTTTCAACGCCAAAATGGACCGAAACGCCCGCCTGCTCTATATGAAGAGTGCGCTGTCGTAGAAAGGCGTTCTATGGACTTGGAGACCGCCGAGAAGGAAAGCGCCGTTCGGCTCTACCGTTGGGGACAACGAGACGGTGAGCGTGAGCGGCGTGAAGGCTACCCCCTGCTGACGCCGGTACTCGATGACGCTCTGCAAATAAGCCTCGTCTATATCAAAAGCCTATCCTCGGAGGACTGCTTGCGGTTTATCTCGGCGAGGCAGAAGCTTTATCAACCTCTAGCGGCAGCCATTCTGGGAGAAAGCCTTTCAGCAGGCGACAGAGCTTGGCATGACCAGTCCCGAGTGGCTATGAGCCAGATTCAGTTCGGGGAGTTGTCCAGGGGCGAGATAACAAAAGTGTTCGCGGTCAAGCGGGCGGGGGTGGAGAAAATCCTTTTGCCGCTGCTCACAGCGGCGTTCGGCGTCAAACCCAGCAAGTTTGCCAGCCTGCAATGGAATTACCAGGAGCAATTCGGTAATTGGTGTTTCTCGACGGAAATTGACATGGGCGGGACGTGGGGGACAGAAATTCGCTACCATTTCCGTTTGAAGCGCGATGATGCAGTCAATCTCGGTCTCATGCCTAAGAAATACCAGATAGGCGAGGTAACGGTTCTTCAGCCTCAAACTTTCAGTCTGTTCGCACTGTACGGCCTCGGAAGCCTCGCTCGCTACGCGATTGACAGCGAAGATCAGGTGGTTTTGGCCGCTCAGTCATTGATTAATGTTCATGCCCACCTTGCGGGTTTTGTCCCAGAATGGATAGACGGCCTCTCTCCACAAGATTAAAAAGCATGGTTATTTGTTAAGGCGGTTTCTCCTATGTTCGATGAACGTGTGCCGGTCAAAGTGATGGGCGTTTTCGCCCAGGATAACAAAGGCAATGGCAACGAAGAAGCTGTTGTCACCCACTTCGTTATTTTTCAAGACGAAGCCAAGCGGCGTGTTCCAATTTTCGTGGGGCAGTTTGAGGCATGGGCCATTTCGCTGGCACTGGAAGGGACGCCGCCGGACCGCCCCTTTACCCATGACGCCATGCTAAACTGTCTCACAGTGGCAGGCGCGACAGTCGAAGAAGCCTGCATTAATGACCTGCGCGACGAAGTGTTTTATGCCGTCCTCACCCTGCGCGTCGGCGAACAGCGGCATGAAGTTGACCTGCGCCCAAGCGACGCCGTAGCTCTGGCGCTCCGGGCAAAATGTCCGCTTTACGTGAGCGAGACGGTCATGCAGGCGGCTCATCGAACGGATTAAAGAAGACATCAGGGCGGCTTTGTGCAGGTAATTTTACTCGACAAGGGCGTTGTTGCCTAACTGTCCCTCCCCCAAGAAACCATGCTCCAAGAACCCATGCCATCAATGGCACGGCTAAAGGGCGAGGACGCCGAAAACTACCGCTTCGCGGCACTCAGACAGATCTATCCTAACTCTTAGCCCCGCGAAGCGGTGCTCGCTGGACGAAGGCCCGTTAGCCGTGCCATTGATAGCATGGTTCCTGATGTCCCTGTTGGCAGCGACAACGATTTATGCAACAACGCCCTTAGAAACTGTTTAGAGAAGTCCCAATACACGGAGAACGCCATGCACAAACTTTTTCTCGCTCTCGCAGCGGCGGCTGTCTTCGGCAGCGCGGCCCCGGCGGCTCTCGCACAGGCCAAAACGCCGCTGGCGTTTGTCACCAACAGCCCCTCGGACTACTGGACCCTGTGCCAGAAGGGAACGCAGGCGGCGGCGAAGCATCTGGGCACGGTGTCGGTGCAGTTCGTGATGCCCCCGGATGGCACGGCGGCCAAGCAGAAATCCGAAATCGACGACCTGCTGGTCGCAGGCATCAAAGGCATCGCTGTCAGCCCGGTAGACCCCGCTAACGAGACGCCCTATTTGAACACTGTGGCCGCAAAGACTCACCTCATCACCACCGATTCGGACGCGCCACGCAGCAAGCGCCTTTGTTATGTCGGCACGGACAACCATGCGGCGGGCGTCATGGCCGGGCGTCTGCTCCGAAAAGCCTTGCCGCACGGCGGGCAGGTGATGCTGTTTGTGGGCCGGGCAAATGCCCAGAACGCCCATGACCGGATTGCGGGGATGCAGGATGCCCTGCGCGGCTCCCGCGTTCAGGTGCTCGGCGTTCGCACCGATGACGCCGACCATACTCGCGCTGCGGCCAATGTCCGGGACACGCTGACGCGCTATCCGCACCTCGCCGGAATGGTCGGCATCTGGAGCTACAATGGCCCGGCCATCCTCAGCGGCCTCCGAGACGCGGGCAAGCTGGGCAAAGTCAAAGTCGTGGCCTTCGACGAGGAACAGGACACCATTGCAGGCGTCCAGAACGGCACGGTCTATGCCGCCGTCGTGCAGGACCCGTACCAGTTCGGCTACCAGAGCGTGCTGCTGCTCGCACAGCTCGCCCACGGGGATAAGCATGGCATCCCGACCAGCAAACTGCGCTACGTGCCGACCCGCGCCGTCACGCGGGCCAACATCGCCGCCTATCTGGCCGAGCAGAAACGACACATGAGCGGCATTTGACCCGTCTTCGCGGACTCCCTCTCCTTTCAAAAGGAGAGGGCCGGGGTGAGGTTCCTACAATTATGCCAGAGCAAGCCGAAATAGCCTCTTTGCTCCAAAGTACCTATGCCCATCACCGAGCAAGCCGTTACGCGGAAGCGATCCGCGATTATCAAGCGGCGCTTCGCCTTGACACACAACTTCAACGCGCACCATGATCTGCTTCTCGCTTACCACGACACAGGACAGTTAGTCCTTGCTTTTGAAGAACTGCAAGCCGCCGTGCGTCTTTCGCCTGACAGCGATAGCATTGCAAACTTGAAAAGTATTTTGTTTGACGCGCTTGGTGGAATCAGCAATGCTCCAGCACTGCAAGAGATTATCAGCCAGTTGCCAGAGGACGCACCTGATTGTCCGACCCTCCTCGGCCTGCGGGCCAGCTAGCAAAAAGACTACCCACAAGCGCTGACTCACCTCGAGACGGCATTACGCGAACAGCCTGGCACTACTTATATTCAGGGCTACCTGGGGCGGACATTGCTGTTTCTCGGTCGCTATACTGAGGCGCGAGAGGTGCTGACTGCCGCCACGCGAGATGACACAGCAAAGCCCCAAGATTTGTACAATCTGGCCGCCACAGAGGCAAACTTGCGGCAGTATAACGCCGCCATTCACGCTTTGGAGCAGGCCGTGCAGGCCGACAAAAAGTATTACAAAGCCTGGGGCCTTCTGACGACGACGCACGCCCGGCTCGGCCACGAGCAGTCTGCCTGGCGCTGCTTTTGCCAGGCGGTCAAATCAAATCCCGAATATGGCAAAACAATGCTTGACGGAGTGCGAAAACCGTGATATGATGGGTTAAGTTTAGCGTTGCATCAAATGCTGTCCAGTTTGTGGCTTTGCTTATGAATAAACCGATTACATTGAAAGAAGTGGCGGCGCGGGCGGGGGTCAGCAGCACGGCGGTGTCTTTAGTGCTGAGTCAGTCGCAGACGCGCCATGTGCGTGTGTCTGAAGAAACCCGCGTCCGCATTCTGAAAGCGGCCCATGACCTGCGATACCGGCCCAACCGGGCAGCACGGTCCCTGCGCTCGGCGCGGACAAATGTGATTGGGGTTTATACGGCCTGGGGCCATCTGAACCCGTTTGTGCCGCTGACATCACAGATTATTGGCGGGCTGCACCAGGGGTGCGATGCTCACCACAAAGACCTGCTGCTGCATGGCATGGACCGGGGACGCACTGCCGAAGACATTCACGCGGAGCTGACCGGGGGGATGATTGATGGTCTGGTGCTGTATACCTCGGCATCCGACCCCCTGGCGGCTCTGCTGATTGAGTCCGCCCTGCCAGTTATCAACTTGATTGACGCGCAGCCCAGTCTGCCAATGGTTGGAGCGGATGACGCTTTCGGGGCGCGTCTGCTGGCCGAGCATCTGGCTGAGAGGGGCCATCGGCGCGTGGTCTATCTGCCCGGCAATGCGTCAGCGTCGTCAGTGGAGCGCCGCCGGGTCGCATTCACCGAGTATGCCCAGGCGCTGGGGATGACCGTGACCGAATCCCCGACCCTGAGCGGGCATGAAACTGTGTCGGCGCTGGATTTAGACTGGCTGGAACTGCCCCAAAGACTGCGCCCGACGGCGGCGGCGTGCTGGAACGATTTGACAGCATTTAGCCTGCTGGACCATTGTCACCGGCTTGGCCTGCGTGCCCCGGAAGACCTGGCCGTAGTGGGCTTCGACGGCGCGGCTCCGACGCGGGGCGGCGGGGTTGTTCTGACCACGATTCAGGCCCCCTGGGTGGAGGTCGCCCGCCGTGCTGTTGACTTGCTGATTGATATTATTGCCGGGCAAGCAGTGCCCACAGAAACTTTGCTTCCCGTTCGTTTTCTTGCTGGTACGACGACTTAACAAAGGAGACTTTCTCATGTCACACTCCAACTTCCGAAGCCGCAGAGGCTTCACGCTCATCGAACTGCTCGTTGTCATCGCCATCATCGCTATTCTGGCAGCTATTTTGTTCCCTGTGTTCCAGAAAGTGCGCGAAAATGCCCGCCGCACCCAGTGCCTGTCCAATATGAAGCAAATTGGACTTGCTCTTACGCAATACACGCAGGACGCCGATGAGAAGTTCCCACAGGGCCTGATCAGTGCCGCGACTCCCTCCTCGACCATCTACGAGAACTGCCACGGCGCCGGAGCCGGCTGGGGCGGGACGGTCGTACCCTACACCAAGAGCAACCAACTGTTTAAGTGCCCCGATGACAGCTCCGTCGGAGTCATCGGCTGCTCTTATGCAATGAATATGTATCTGCCTGCGAAGAGTCTCGCTTTCCTGGCGGCCCCGGCCTCCACCATCCTGTGCTTTGAGGTGACGGGGGACACCGCCCATATTGACACCACGGACGAGGGGACCAGCAATGGAGTAGATAATTGGACGGCTTCTGCTGTCGGCGATGCCTATCCTGATCCGATGTACGGGACCAATGATTTAGTGAGCGGCGTAAAATGCCCCGGCGGCGGCTATGGCAATTGCACCATTGCTGGCTACCAGGGCGCTTTGCCAGCGACGGGCGGGAAGTATGCACGCCACGATGTGCAGTCCAGCTACGCCGCCGGTTCTTCCACTTACTTGCTGGCGGATGGCCACGTCAAGTATCTCCGAACCTCAGCGGTGTCCAGCGGGCAAGGTTCAGCCTACACCAACAGCCTCGGCAGCTATTCAGTGACTATCAACCCTCTGTAACGCCCACTACTTCCTCACAGAAGGAGGCAGTTCCCACGAAAGTGGGAACCGCCTTTTATGCTGAATGGCCTAGAGGCCGCTTCTTTATCGCCGCTTCCGAAGTGCCTGCCCGACCACCAGAGCCGTGCTGCGGCCCGAGGCTCCGAAGACGCCGCCGCCGGGGTGGGTGCTGGCGGCGGTCAGAAACAGGCCGGGGATGGGAGTCTTGTACTCAGAAAGCTCGGGCAGGGGGCGGAAGGCAAACATCTGGTCCAGGGACATTTCGAGGTGCATGACGTTCCCGTTGAGAAGCCCCAGCGTTCGCTCCAAATCCAGCGGCGTTTGAATAAAGCGCTTCTCGATGGCCCCGCGCATATTCGGCGCGTGGGCGTACAGCGTCTCGCAGATGGAGTCGGCCACCTCTTCGCGGGTGTCGTCCCACGAGAGTCCGTCGCGGCGCTTGTAGGGGAAATACTGCGCCCATAATTGGACGATATGCTTGCCGGGCGGCGCAATCGACGGGTCCAGAGCCGTGAACGTCATCGCCAGCACCGGCGGGCGGCGGGACGGATAGCCGCCGACGTAGTCCGCGTAGGCATCGGTCAGGAACTCGGGCGTTGGGCAGAGAAGCTGCATCCCCTGATGCACGATGTTAGGCTGGCCCGCGCCGTAGTCAGGCAGTTCCGAGGCCGCGCAGCGGACGGTCATGCCGAAACCGTTGCCGACATTGAGCGCTTTCAGCCGCGTGCCCAAATCCCCTGGCAGGTCTTCGGGTTTCAGCAGTGTCTGGAACGTCGTCAGCACATGACACGCCGCCACCACTGCTTTGGCCGCGAACGTCTCGCCCCGCGCCACCACGCCTGTCGCCGATCCGCCATTCATCACAATCCGCTCGGCGGGGGCATCGGTCAGCACCGTGCCGCCCATCGCTTCAAATGCCGCCCGCAGGGCGACGGTCAGCATCCCGGAGCCGCCCTTGGCCCGCTTCGCCCCGCTTTCATGCACCGCGCCCCACCACGCCGCAAACGGCCCCGTGCCCGGCTCCGTGGGGGCCGGGCCGGACTGCGCGGCCAGCCAGCCCATCGCCGCCTGCATTTCGGGCGTTTCAAACGTCTCTTTCAGCAGCCGCCCGTAGCTCGACACAATCATCCGCAGGGCTTCATTCGTGGTATCGCCCGGCGACTTGGCAAAGATGACGTGCCGCCCGAAGTTTGCCATTGTCGGCGGCTTCTGGAACGCCTCAAAGACGCCCCGCGAGACCGGCAGCCAGCGGTTGACAAACTCTTCATACGCTTCCGCGTCTTTCACGGACACCTGCGCGATGCTCTCGCACGTCTTTCGGAGGTCTCGGTGAAAGCAAATCGCCCGACCATCGGGCAGAGGATAGGCCGCCCACGGGTCCATTTCAATATACTCTAAGCCGTACTTGTCAAGCTGTAAATCGGCCACAATCGGCGTCCGGTGGATCATCAGATGCACCGACGAACCGAGGTCAATTTTGTACCCCGGCCACACTTCCTCGGTCACCACCGCCCCGCCGACCACAGGCCGCCGCTCCAGCACTAAAACCTTGCGTCCGGCTTTCGCCAGATAGCAGGCGCACACAAGGCCATTATGGCCCGCGCCGATTACGATAACATCATAGTTGTTTTGATTGTCTTGCATTACACCGAACAGTGTACCTCATGGTATACTGGAAGGGGAACAAAACAAGCCCTGTTAGCCTCTGCCATTTGGAGCCATGCCATAAATGGCACGGCTATTCGGCCTGCGGCCAGAAAGTACCGCTTCGCGGCACTCGGAAAGACAAGATGGCTTTTCTTAGCCCCGCGAAGCGCGGGCTTCCCAGCGTCCGCGCCGATTAGCCGTGCCATTTATGGCATGGCTTCGAATGGGTGCTATATAAGTTTTATCAAGCCAGGAGGGCAAGCCAATGGGCGTTTACATGGAAGCATTTCAGCATTTTGTCTGGGCGACTTATCAGCGCGAAGAAATGATTACAGAAGAAATCGAACCGATTCTGTATGCGTATATTCGGCAGCGGTGCAAAACGCTGCGCGTCAAGGTCCACGCGCTGAACGGGATGCCTGACCATGTGCATCTGGCTGTCACGCTGCCCGCGACAGTAGCCCCGGCGGACTTTATGCACATTATCAAAGGCGCGTCTGGGCATTTCACCAACCATTTGCCTGACAAGGACTATTGCCTGCACTGGCAGGACGGCTACGGCTGCCTGACGTTTGCTTCGGACGGCCTGCCGCGTGTCACCCACTATATTGACCGCCAGAAGGCCCATCACGCCGCAGGCAGACTGTCGCCCAAAATGGAACGCGCCGCTGACTGGGAGCGGCCCGGCAAAAACTCTTAACCCCGCGAAGCGGTGTTTCCTGGCCGCAGGCCGAATAGCCGTGCCATTCATGGCACGGGTTCCTGAATAACAATTTTATGCCAAAGTTAGCCACACTGCTGCAAGTGCGTCGAGAGATGGGCATTACCTTCGTCCCTTATGCACACTTTCGGGTGCAGACGCGGCTCTCGCCGGAAGAGTGCGCGGCGCGGCTTCGAGCAGTCACGCAGCCGCAAACGCTGCCGACACTGTTTTCAGCGCGAACCTCGCCTGAGGAACACCTGCTGTTGAAGGGAACGGTCACGCGGACGGGGTTCTTTGCGGTTTCCGTGGACAATAAAGGGGAGGGCGGTTTGCGGAAGTATCGGGGAGTGCAGCCGTTCTGGATTTCTGGTAAGTTTCAGCCTGCGTTTGGCGGCACGGATATGGTCGTGCAGGTCTTTCCAAGTGTCTCTGGCCTGCTCGCGGTCTGCGCTGGCCTTTGCTTCTGCTTGGCGATAACAGCCTACGATTTTCACGAACTGATGACACCCGGCAGTTGGGAGAGAGTGTTGGCTGGCGTCGTACTGCCTCTCTTGGTGGCACGCGATTTGTTACTCTGGGGATGTCTGGCAATTCCAGCCTCGTTTCAAGCGTATAAGATGAAGAATGCCCTGCGTCAGCTGCTGTCCGAGTAACCGCCGCTCCCTGTCCAAAAGTAATCACCTATGCAAAGCCCTATCACTTTTGACCATCCCTGGCTCCTGCTCCTGCTGCCCGCCGCGCTCCTCGCGTTCTGGGGAATTGGGCGGCGCTCGTATGCCGGGCTGCCGCTGCCGACGGCGCGGCTGGCGCTGGGGGTGCGGGCGGCACTGGCGGCGCTGCTGGTGCTGGCGCTGGCGGGGGCGCACATCGTCAGCCGCTCGGACAAGCTGACGACGATTTTTTTGCTGGACGTCTCGAAGTCCGTCCCCAATGCCCGGCAGGCCGCCGGGCGGGAGTATATCTCAAAGGCGCTGGCGAACAAGCGGACCGGGGATCAGGGCGGGGTGGTGGAGTTCGGGCGGACGGCCACGGTGGACGAAGCCCCGTCGGAAACGATGCAGTCGCTGGAACAGGGGCGGCCCACGGTGGCCGGGGATGCGACAAACCTCGCGGATGCCCTGCGGCTGGCGGCCTCGTCGTTCCCGAGCGGTCTGGGGCGCAAGATCGTGATCTTGTCCGATGGCAACGAAACCGTCGGCGCGGCGGGGAGCGAGATTGAAAGCCTGCGGGCAGACGGCGTGCGGGTAGACATCGCGCCGACGGCGCTGGGGCAGACCGAAGGCGGCGCGGCGGCAGGCGAGGCGATGGTGGATGACGTCAGCCTGCCCGCCCGCGCCCGGCAGGACTCGCCGTTCGACCTGCGCGTCGTGGTGTCGTCCACCGTGGCGCAGCACGGGACGCTGACCCTGACGCGGGATGGGCAGGCAATAGGCACGGACAAGGTAGATTTGAAGGCGGGCAAGAATGCGTTTGTCTTCCCGCAGACGCTGCACGGCGCGGGCTTTCACCGCTACGATGCCGTGCTGAATGCGCCGCAGGACAGCCTGCCGGAGAACAACAGCGGCTACGGTCTGGTCTCGGTGCAGGGCCGTCCGCGCATTCTGTATGTCACCGATGCCCCCTCGCCGGGCGTCGCGGGCATTCGCGGCACGCTGGCCGCGCAGGGCATTGATATGGACGTGCAGACCCCCGGCGCACTGCCCGCCCGCGTCGCCGCGCTGGCTTCCTACGATGCCGTGGTGCTGTCCGATGTCCCTTCCAGCGAGCTGGGACCGGACAAGATGAACGCTTTAGAGATTGCGACCAAAGAGTTTGGCGTCGGTCTCGGCATGATTGGCGGGCAGAATAGCTACGCCGCCGGGCAGTACGCAGGGACGCCTATCGAAACCGCCCTCCCCGTAGCAATGGATATTAAAGACAAAAAACGGTTCCCGACTGTGGCTGTGGCGCTGGTCATTGAAGACCTGGAAGAGCAAACCAATGTCAATATGTCCATCGAAGCCGCCAAGTCGTTCGTAGATTTGCTGGACCCGCAGGATCAGATCGGCGTGGAGGACTGCAACGGCACCTGGCGTATCCCCATGCAGCACGTTCAGGACCGCGCCAAACTGAAAAGCCAGATGGACGGCCTGCAAAACATGAACGACCCGCCGCAGTACGACCCGTACATTCTGGAAGCCGCCCGCGTGCTGTCGACGACGTCCGCGCAGGTCAAGCATATCATCTTTCTGGGGGACGGGGACGCGGTCGGCGAAAGCGGGCAGAACGCCGCCGCGCTGACTTCGCTGAAAGGCCGGGGTATCACGCTTTCCACCGTGGCGACCGGGGCGGACGCGCAGGGGGCGCAGTTTCTGGCCTCGCTGTCGCAGATCGGGGGCGGCACGGCCTATGTCGCCGAAAAGCCCGAGGACCTGCCCCGGCTCCTGCGAAAAGATCAGCAGTCGGTGAGCAAGCTGCGCGTGATTGAAACCCCGTTTCTGGCCCGCCCCCTGCCGAACGACGAAGTCATTGCGGGCATTGACTGGGGTTCCCAGCCGCCGCTTTTAGGCTACGATGTGGCCTCGGCGAAGCCCGGCGCGACCGTCGCGCTGACCGCCCCGGACCACCGCGACCCGGTGTTCGCCTACTGGCGCTATGGCCTCGGGCGGACGTTCGCGTTCACCTCCGACGATCAGCCGCACTGGGCCGTCCGCTGGCTGGGCTGGCCGGGCTTTTCGCGCTTCTGGGCACAAACCCTGCGCTGGTCCCTGCGCCAAAGCACCGACGCCGACTTCCAGACCACCGTGGACAACGAAAACGGCAAAGGCCATCTCATCGTCGATGCCTTCACCGCAGGCGGCGGCTTCGCCAACGGCTCCAAGCTGAACGCGAACGTCGTCGCCCCCGACTTGACATTGAAACCTGTGACGCTGACTCAGACCGGACCGGGCCGCTACGAAGGCAGCTTTGATGCCGACCAAACGGGGCCGTATTTGGTCAACGTCAAGCGCGGGGACACGCCGACGACCCCCGGCGGCCCTGCACCGCCGTCGCAGACGGTCAGCCTCGTGGTTCCGTACTCGCCCGAATACCGGACGCTCGGCCCAAATCTGCCGCTGCTGACTCAGCTTGCTGAGGGCACCGGCGGCAAAATCCAGAATGACCCGGCACAGGTCTACCGCGATGCCTTGTCGTGGGTGGTGGGCGTCCGCGACATCGGTCCGCTCCTGCTGGCTCTGGCAGCCCTGCTATTTCTAGTCGATGTGGCCGTGCGCCGCCTGCTCCTGCGCCCCGCCGCCGTGCGCGAAAAGGCGCTGGCAGGCGCACAAACCGCCTCTGCCCGCGCCGCCGCCTGGCGCGAGGCGGCAGCCCGCCCGACGGTCACGTCAGCCCCCTCTACGCCGCAGATGGACCGTTTGCTTTCCCGCAAAACGTCCGTCCGCACGCAGGACCCGCAAGACGCCGCCGAAACGTCCTCCGCCACGCAGCAGCTTTTGTCTCGCCGCGCCTCGCGTACCGCCGAGACCGACGATGACAACCCGTTCCCGCACGTCGCCGCTCTGCCGCCAAAGCCGCGCCCGCCTGCGTCCCCGCCGCCCGCGTCCGGCACGGGAGAGCAGGGCTACACCAATCGCCTGCTGGATGCCAAGCGGCGGGCACAAGACAAAGACAGCTAACAAAAAAGCCCCCGGCACAAAATGTGCCGGGGGCTTTCGTTTGTGGGGTCTAGTCCGCGTATTCCATCGTGTGGTCTTTGCCCCGCACCATGACGCTGGACGTTTCCTCGGCGGTTTCAATAGTCTGCGTCGAGCCGTCCTCGCAGAGCAGCTCCAGAGTTGTGCCGGACTGCTGGACAGCCTTGATTATCCCGCCGGACGAGGCACTGTTGGTGCTGCCCTGCGTCTGCACGGTCATCTGCGAGCCGTCGGTGAACGAGATGGTCAGCACATTGTCGGCATTGGCCGTGCCGGAAATCGTGCGGCCTTTGATCAGTGTGGTGAGCTTGTGGTTGCTTGTCATGGATGCTTTCTAAGCGGTCGCCTCTGAACGGAGGCAACCCCCTCCCCGGCGCTCCGCGCCGACCCTCCCCTGTTAGGGAAGGGTGAGGATTAGGAAAGGATAATTTGGGCCTAATCCGTAGGGACAGCGGCTTGTCTCTGCCCTCTTCTCCGGCTCTTCTCTTTGCCCTTCCCTAACAGGGGAGGGAGCGAGGAACGAGCGGGAGGGGTTCTATCCCCCGGCGGCGACAAAGCCCTGCGCTTTGGCGTCTTTCTCGCTCAGGTACTTGCCTTCTTTGGTCTTGCCGTAGTAGCGCGTGCCGGGCTGGAAATACTTGCCCGATTTGGTGTTTACCCAGACCTGTCCGCTCGACGCCAGGGGCGTGAGGGGGGCCGTGGCTGCCGGAACGGGCGCTGCCGATTTGCCGGTCGAGGCCGCGTTGTCATCATCGGTCAGGGGGTGAGGCATCCGGCCCTCGCGGCGGCTGCCACCTTTGGTCAGCGGGACCTGCGTGTGAAAATGCTTCTTATAGGAGGCAATCCAGTCGGTCGCAATCTCTTTCTGCGCCACTGCCATATCAATCGTGCCGTTGCAGATTTCGTCGTGCAGCTCGTTTTCCAGCGCGTCTTTGACGCGGGCATTCCAGGGCTGGGTTTTGTACGACTCCGGCCAAAGGTTCTTGATGGAGTTGGAGCCGCCCAGCTCCAGGCTAATCAGATGGTCTACCTCAAAGTCACCCGCTTTGTGGCTGGTAATGCCATATTCGGCGTACACCTGACGCTTGACGCTGGCCGGGACGTTGCGGACTTTTTTGGTGTAGCCCGGCACGCAGATGTCCGCTTTGGTGACGGGCAGCACGGCCCCCGGCGTCAGCTTTGGGTCCGGCAGAATGGGCAAATTGGACTGGTCGGCGGCAGCGGCGCTGGAAGCAGACGCACCCACCGCCGGGGACTTGGACGCGGCATTGGCGGCGGTGGAAATGGAGTGGCAGCCGGTCAGCACGCCCGCGAGGGCAAGCGTGCTAAATACGGCGAGCGGTTTGTTCAGTGTCATTAGGCAGTTGTCTCTCTGGGCCAATCGGGGTTCTTTTGGAACGGGAACGGATCAAGCTCGGCGCGTCCCACGCTCTTCTCGTAGTCGGTAATCTTGCCATGCAGGCGCATGACGCTCCGCTCGGCCTCGCCGGTGTCGAATACGTCCCACAGCGCCGGGTTCCGCATCACGCCCTGATCGTTTGGAATAGCGCGGGCACGCTTGATGCCGTTGTCGAGGGCCTTGCGCCCGGCCACGGTCAGGTTGTCGAAGACCGGCCCCAGCACATCGCGCTGGAAGACACGCGGGCCATAAACACCCGCCTTGTAGATGGTTTCCGCCACCTGCGGCCAGTTCGGAATGATGTTTTGCGCGGGCATGGCGAAGTGTGTCACGACGTCGTGAATGGCTTCCAGCGTCTCTTCCGGGAAGTAGTACAGGTACAGCCGGGCACCCTCCAGAAAGAACGCATAATGCGCGGCTTCATCCACCGCCAGCAAGGTACAGGCACGGGCCAGGACCGGGTCGGCGTCCCCGGCCAGCGCCGGGTTGTCGGACTCGCCGCGTGCGATCTTGGCAAAGTTCAGGTAGTTAATCTGCGTCGCCCGCTCCTGAAACACAGTGTAGAGCATCATGTGCAGGGGCGTGTCCCAGGGCAGAGTCCAGTGGTTATTGCGAAGCTGCCACTTGTAATGCTCGATTTGGTCCGGCGTCCGTCCACGTGAAAACAGCAGGGCATTCTCCCAGGTATTGGCGTGCCGCTCTTCCTCGGCTCCCCAGCGAAGCTGGAAGTTGGAGCGGCCTGACGACCGGCGCACGATCTGCAAAATCTCGCTCGTGTAATCCGGCGTGTACTGCTCCACGGCGAAAAAGCCTTCAATGAGCTGAATGGCGTCGGCGGAATGGTCCTGCCGCATCTCCCGCCACGCGAACTCCGAGTCGGGGTTCCAGTTCCGCATCTTCTGCGAGCGGGCGACATACCAGCGGTACAGCCCGGCAAACGCCCGCTCCATCTGCCGCTCGCGCTCTTCGCGGCTGAGCAGCGTCACCGGCGTACCTTCGTCTTTGCCACTGCGCCCCGGCGCATCTTCGAGCGGGTCCGGCGGCAGGATAGCATCAACCATGGAAACAGGTGTCTCAGGGCGAGGGTCCTTTTTGAGAGAGCTTGGGAGAGTGTTAGCGGTCATGGAAGATCAATCAATCCTTCTCTAATCGTGGAACTCTAAGAGTCAAGCGCCTGCGGGTCATCGTCGGCCACGGCGCAAATAGTTTGTGTATAACGGTGCATAATGATACCCGATTTCGCCCGATTCCGACACAACTCGTCGGAAACTATTTCCAGAACACCCCCGCGACTGATCCGCCTGGACCAGCCCATCGCCGGAGTCAGCCTCGCAAGGCCGGCTCGAAGGAGTACCGAAGAAGAACAGCCCCTAACGCATCCCCCGTCGCCTGCCGACAATGAAGACGGCATAGTTTTATTTTAGCAGACGGCAGGGGGGCGAGCGATGGCGACATTTACCTATGAGGCAATCGACACAAGCGGGAAGATTGTCAAGAACAAGCTGGAAGCGGACAATGAACAGGCCGTGCTGGCACGGCTGCATGAGCAGTCGTTTCATGTCGTGTCGGTGTCAGAATCAAAAACCAGCCTGAAAGGCCGCGTCGCGGGAAAAGCGCAGCAGATCAAGCTGCAAACGCTGGTGATCTTCTCGCGGCAGTTTGCGACCATGATTGACGCGGGTATCCCTATCATCAAGTGCCTGGATATTCTGGAGTCACAAACCAAAGAAGAGGCCATGAAAGCGGTCATCAATGCCACGCGCAAAGATGTCAAAGGCGGCCTGTCGCTGACCGATGCCATTGCCAAACACCCCAATGCCTTCACCAAGCTGTATGTCAACATGATCCGGGCCGCTGAAATCGGCGGTATTCTGGACATCATTTTGGACCGGCTTGCAGGATTTTTGGAAAAGGAAATGGAAATACGTGGCAAGATCAAGTCCGCGATGATGTATCCGATCATCGTTCTGTGCTTCGCGGGCTTTATGGTACTGGCGCTGTTCCTGTTCGTGCTGCCGCGCTTCAAAGAAATCTTTCTTTCGATGGACGTGGAAATGCCGCCCACCACGCAGATCATGTTTGCGATGGGAGACTGGCTGCAAGTCCCCTGGCATGATTTTGTGGTGCTGGGCGTCGGCATCGGCGGGTTTATCGCCTTTAAGCAGTATGACAAAACGACCAAAGGGCACTACAACATTGACAAAGTCAAGCTGAAACTGCCTATCTTTGGCGACCTGTCGCTGAAAATGAGCATTGCGCGGTTCTGCCGCACGTTTGGTACGCTGATTGCGTCGGGCGTGCCCATGATGCGCTCGCTGGAGATTATCGGCGAGACTTCCGGCAACGCGGTTCTGGCCGAGGCCATCGCCAATGCCCGGACCTCCATCCGGGAGGGCGCGAAAATCAGTCAGCCGCTGGCCGCTTCGGGATTGTTCCCGTCGATGGTCACGCACATGATTGACGTCGGCGAGGAGACAGGCCGCCTGTCCGAGATGCTCTGCAAAGTCGCCGATTTTTACGACGACGAGGTAGACGCGATGGTCAAGGGAATGACCTCACTCATCGAGCCGCTGCTGATGGTGTTCATGGGCGTCCTGGTCGGTTTCATCGCCATCTCGGTCATGTCGCCTATTTTCAAGCTGGTCAGTTCTATTCATTAAGAAACCCGTCCGCCTTCCCGGCGCACGGGGAGGCAGGGCAGGCTATGACAACGCAAACAAATGAATACACGGGACGGGAGCGGCGCAGCGCAGACCGGCAGGATGACGAGGCTCGCGCTCGGCGTCTGCTGCGCGAATACCGTGACGGCGGGGCGGGGTCCGCCGCCGCCCGCGAGGCGCTGGTGCTGCAATTCCGGCCACTGGTGCAAAAGCAGGCCCGGCAGTTTTTGTCCCCCGCCATTCCGCTGGACGATTTGGTGCAGGAAGGCTTCCTCGGCCTCATCAACGGCATTGAAAATTATGACCCGACACGCGGGGTCAAGCTGATTACCTTTGCCACGCACCATATCGACGGGCACCTGCGGCACTTTTTGCGCGACCGGACGCAGATTATCAAGGAACCCGCCTGGCTTCAGGAGATGGCGCAGAAGGTGCGCCGAGAGGCCGAGGCGCTGACACAGGTGCTGGGCCGGGAGCCGTCCGACGGCGAGATTGCCGCGTCACTGGGTCTGAACGAACCGGAAGTCGCCCGAATCCGCTCGACACGCTCTATCTTTGCCGTGCAGTCTTTGGACGAAGCCCAGGAAAACGGGGCCTCACGGGTGCAGCTTGCCGAAAGCGATGCCCAGACCTCACGCGCCGCATTCCCGATTGAAGACAAGGTAGTATTGGAAGCGGCTCTGGCCCGCCTCAAAGATATTGAGCAGAAAGTGCTGTATTCGTTTTATTACGAAGACCACAGCCAGACGGAAATCGCCCGCGCTCTGGGCGTCTCCAACAACTACGTTTCCCACATCCTCAAAAACTCCGCCCGCAAATTGCAGCAGATGTTCCGCAGCGATGCCGTCCGCGAGGCTGCCTTGCAGCACGAGCGCCTCCGCCGCCGCTACCAGACGCACGGCCCCGCCGCCCTCGCCGCCGATACCGAGGATAACGGGCCGACCATTGTGGACTCCGTCACCGAGCTGTACACCCGCGCCTATTTTGACAGCCGCCTCGACGAAGAGCTGTCCCGCGCCCGCCGTCACCATCTGGAGCTTTCGGTCATCCGTATGCGTGTGGAGGGCGCACTGCCCGAAGCCGCGCTGTTTGCCGCTTTAGCACAGGCCGTCAAAGACTGTATGCGCCGCTCGGATTTAGTGGCTCGCTACGATGACACGGAGCTGATTGCCCTGCTGCCGCACACCGGCGCGACCCGTGAAACCGTCATCCGCCGCCTCCACGCCCGCCTGGCTGCGCTGACCGCGACCTTCCCCCACCCCTGCCCGCTGAGCGTCGGCTGCGCCTCCTACCCTGCCCAGCAGACCCGCGACGCCCTTCTGTCCACCGCTGCCGAAAGTGAGTTAATTTGATAGTTTCACCTAAATACGCCCTCAGCGCCCTTCTGCTTTGCGCCATCCCGCTGCTGCCTGCCGCCGCCCAGACACCTGCTGCTGGCAAAGTCACCGTCGCCTGTGTCGGCGACAGCATCACGGAAGGCGTCTTTGTCGACCCCGCCGTGCGCTGGACCTCTGTGCTGCAAACCGACCTCGGCCCGCGCTACGACGTGCAGAACTTCGGCGTCAGCGGCACGACGCTGACTAAAAGCGGCGATTCTTCCTATTGGAGACAAAATGCGCTGACCCATGCGCTGGCTTCCAAGCCAAACATCGTGCTGATTATGCTCGGAACCAATGACTCCAAGCCGCAGAACCTGCC
This sequence comes from Capsulimonadaceae bacterium, assembly GCA_965277455.1. Taxonomy (GTDB): domain Bacteria; phylum Armatimonadota; class Armatimonadia; order Armatimonadales; family Capsulimonadaceae; genus JANXMY01. The sequence goes on from OZ255823.1 coordinate 1,406,590, forward strand.
TGCCCACCCCGGCGACTTCGGCCCGGACCTGCGCGACATGATTTCCGAGTTCAAGGCACTGCCGACGCACCCGAAAGTCTGGCTCGTCCTGCCCCCGCCCGTCTTCGGCGATGGCCTCGCGGGCATCACCGAAGGCGTGCTGCAAACGTCCATCCGCCCGGTCATCCGCACCACGGCCAAAGAGACGGGCTGCGGCCTGATTGACCTCGCCCCCACCCTGGCCCCCCACCCGGAAGACTCGCGGGACCACGTCCACCCCACCCCCGCCGGCCACAAGCTACTCGGCGACAAAATCGCCGCTGTTCTGCAAGCCGCCGCGCCCGGCGGCAAATAACTTCACACAAAAAGGCCCCGCGACTTTGACAGTCGCGGGGCCTTTTTGCTTTGCTCTCAGGCTATGGGTGCATATTGGGGTCGTCTATTGTTAGCCCCTCGCTTTGGGCGGCGGCATTCAGCTCCTTGTCGCTACAGACAAAGATGAGCGTGGCGGCTCCAGCTCTGATCCGCAAGTTATTAATCTCTGTAGCAGCGGCCAGTTGCACAGCATCGTAGCCGCGCAGACTATGCTTTTGTGCAAGATGAATTGCCTGGTCTAGAAGACCGTCGGTTACTGGCACGTTGCGGTAGTCCGCCCTCAAATCCAGCAAGAACAAAGTGCGAAAGTTTGCGGCATCGCTCGCTGAAAGCGTTCCGCCGCGTGCGCGACGGCTAATGGCTGCAACCACTTCCACTCCAGTCGTTGCAACGGTGTAAAATCTATTGCGCGGCCACTGTGCAAACAGCCCTTTGATCCAGCGCGAACCAGTTTCGGCGAGATACCGTTTCGCAGCGGCACTGCTGTCCAAAAAGTAATCCGGCATTTAGCGACGCTCCCGCAGGATTGTCTCTGATAAAGGTTCGCCGGAAACCTGAAATGTGGGACGCTCCGCTTTGCTTGGGTCACGCGGCGGGGGAATGCGCGTAATCAATCCTGCCGCTAGCAGGGCTTGATCTAGTGCTGTTTCTTTTTCTTCTTTGGAATTCTCTCTATCCAGCACAGATTTCAGCCGCTCTTGTACCGCGTTTTCCACGCGCCGCAGCTCGTCGGGTTCGAGTGCGTTAATCTGACTGATGACTGCATCCAATGTTGCTTGTGGCATAGTATCCTCTCCTTCAAACTGCGATTGTTACGTTATGTTCCATTTACGGCGTATCGCCTCCGCACGTTCTTCCAGTGCGTTAGCTTCCGATAGACGTTCCTGCGCCCGCAGAAGTTCCGCGTATTTAGTGAGAGTCAGCGCAACACTTGGGTGATGCGGCCCCAATAACTCTTCCCGTGCCAGCAAACCCTGTTCACAGCACCATTTAGACTGCTCGTTGCTTCCGCGCTCGTGATAATAAGTAATCAGCACGTTGAGCGTCCGCAGAATGCCTCTGTGCTCAGGCTTTGGCTTCTGGCGCAGCAGCGCGAGTGCGCGTTCTATCAATGCTTTTGCCTCAGCATCTTGTCCAGAGCGGGCGCAGAAGTAGATCAGTTGGTTCAGGCTGTCTGAGATAGCCGGATTTGATGCGCCAAGCACCTGCTCATGCAGATGTAATGCCTGTCGATATAAGGTTTCAGCATTTTGATTGTCCTGCTTCTTGGCGGCTTTGATGCCATCGTACCGAAGACGCCGGGCGTCTTCCAAACGCGCTTCCTGTTCCGGCGTGAGTTCTTCCGTCATGGCTACGCCGCCCCCCCGTGCAGCATTTTGTGGATGGTGGCGGCCAGTTTGCTGTTCATCGCCGGGGCGTGGGCGATCTGCTCGATGCTGGCGTGTTTGAGCTTTTCGACGCTGCCGAAGAACTTCAATAGCTCGCGGCGGCGGACCTGACCGATGCCGGGGATGGTGTCCAGAACGCTCATGGTGGCGTTTTTGCCGCGCAGGGTGCGGTGGTACGTCACCGCGTAGCGGTGGACTTCGTCGCGGACTCTTTGCAGTAAGAACAAAGCCTGCGAGTTGCGCGGCAGGACTAAGGGGTCGGAGTGGCCGGGCTTGTAGACCAGCTCAAACTGCTTGGCGAGGCCGATCATATTCAGCTCCAAGCCGAGTTCCTGCGCGACATTGACGGCGACGCCGAGCTGGCCTTTACCGCCGTCGATGACCATCAAATCCGGCAGGGTGCTGAACTTGGGGTTGCCGCTTTGCGCTTCTTTCAGGCGGCGGGTCAGGACTTCGCGCATCATGGCGAAGTCGTTCGGCTCGCCGGTGTTCGTGGGCTTCTGGATTTTGAATCGGCGGTAATCGGACTTCAGCGGCTTGCCGTCCTGGAAGACCACCATGCCGCCGACGGAGTTGCTGCCCTGAATGGTGGAAATGTCAAAGGCTTCAATGCGCTCCGGGGGCGAGTCCAGCCCCAGTGCATCCATCAGCTCCATCAGCGCCCCCAGCGTCCGGTCATGCTCGGCAGCAGCGGTGGCTTGCATCTGGTCCAGCGCCAGCTTGGCGTTCTGCGAGGCCATATCCAGAAGCTGCTTTTTCTCGCCGCGCTCCGGGACCGTCAGCGTCACTTTCGCGCCTTTCTTCTGCCGCAGCCACTGCTCGATAATCACGGTCTCTTCGACGTGCGCGGGCAGGACGATCTCGCGGGGCACATAGGTCGCCTCCTGATAATACTGCTTGACAAACTCCGCCGTGGCCGATTCGATGCCTTCCTCGCCGTCCATGCCGTCCAGCAGGAAATGCTCCTGCCCGATGAGCTTGCCATTGCGGATAAAGAACATCTGCACGGCGGATTTGCCCTGATCGTTGACGAGCGCCACAATGTCCTGATCGGCCTGATTGGTGGAAACCACTTTCTGCCGCTCCACCAGGGTCTCCACCGCCCGGAGTTGATCGCGCAGGCGGGCCGCTTTCTCAAACTGCATATCCTCGGAGGCGGCTTCCATTTCGTCTTTGAGCTGCTTCAGGAGCTTGTCCTGCTTGCCATCCAGGAAGAGCGCGACGTCGTCCACCATTCGGCGATATTCTTCCTGCTTGCCCAGCCCCGCGCAAGGGGCATGGGGGCAGCGGCCCATGTGGTGATACAGGCACGGGCGCTGCACCGGCGTATTCTCCCACCGCTTGCGGCAGGTAACGAGGGGAAACAGCCGGTAAATCAGCCGCAGGCTGTCCCAGACGGCGCGGGAGTTGGTGAACGGCCCAAAATACTTGTTGCCGTCCTGCGCCACCCGGCGCGTCACTAACAGCCGGGGAAACGGCTCGTTGAGCGTCAGCATCAGGTAGGGATAGTGCTTGTCATCGCGCAGCCGGACGTTGTAGTGGGGCCGGTGCTGCTTGATGAGATTGCACTCTAACACCAGGGCCTCCAGCTCGCTGTCTACGACGACAATGTCTAAATCAGCGATACGCGACACGAGCTTGCGCGTCTTGGCTGAGTGGTTCGCGCTTTTCTGGAAATAGGAGCGGACGCGGTTTTTGAGATTGATGGCCTTGCCGACATAAATAATCTCGCCCTTGTCGTCTTTGTACAGATAACAGCCGGGGGATTGGGGAAGCGACTTCAGCTTTTCTTCGAGCGTGGGAGAAACTGCCATAATAGGCCAATTATACCCGAAGAGCGGACAAGTGTTCGGGCCAAATCAACGCTCGTTGAGAACGGCCTGCACGAAGTTGGTTTTGGCGGCGGTGTAGGCGATCTTGTCCGAGGCGTACTCTTCGGCCAGACGCCGCTTCAGGGCCGTATAATGGGCAGCGAGAGACGGGTCGGCCCGCAGGCGGTCCCGGAAGTAGAGGTGGTTGACCCAGCCGTCGGTCGGCAGCCGCCAGATGTGGGCCTGATGGGTGCGAACCTGCCTGCCGCGAACAAAATAGGTGTGGCCGGGGCCGTTGGAGTCGGCGTCGTAGAACTCGTAGCCGATGCTGATTAACGCCTCCCGGCAGACTTGGACGGCTTCGTCCGTATCTACGGCGAGGGCGATGTCCAGAATAGGCTTGGCGGCGAGGCCGGAAACAGCGGTGCTGCCGATGTGCTGAATGTCGCGGGCGTGTCCGGCTACCAGCGGCCAGAGACGCGCCGCCTCGGAGGCAAACGCGGCGGGCCAGGTGTCGTCATAAGGAACGACAAAGACGCGGCCTTTGGGCAATCCAAACATGGGCGCTGGCTCTTGCTCAGGCCAGGCTCATCACTTGATGTTCCTGGGTGCTGTAAGTGAGTATAGCAGACAAAGATTGGGTGCGCGGGCCGAGGTTTTGATGCAGCCAGGAGTAAACCTGCTGCTGACGGTCAAGCTGTTCTTCTCCATCAAACCCGCCCCAAACAAGATGCCCACTGATTTTGCCTGAATAGGCATCCTGCCACAGGTCCACGGTCGCGCTGGGAAAGCGTTCTTCCAGCAGTATCTTTACCTGTTCCAAGAGTTCCATTTGCTGTCTCCTAAATTCACAATAGCAAGCGCGATATTAAGCAGCGTCCGGCTGTTGTTTTTGGCGCGGTCGCCCTTGTCTTTAAAGTCGGCTTTCAAATCTGCCAGATAATCACGCCACTGCTTTTCAGTCGCGTAACGGTGACTGCTCCGCCAGCGCAGGTTGAGGGTCGTAAACTTTGCCCCATATTCCTGCTGAAGGGCAGGTGGAATCAAGTCCAAGAAACGGGCACTTCGGGCCAGTTGGTACAAGTCGTGGCCGGCGTCAAACTCAGGGCTAATTCTGAGCAAATACGCCCTGAGCAGGCATTCCACGGCGACGCCTGCAAAGTAGTGCGCCAAGAAATAACGCGCCTCGCGGTGAAACTCCTGCGCCCGCTGAAAGTATTCCAGCGCGGCACTCCGATAGCTTTCGGCAGTAAAGTCCATAGTATACCTGCTAATCCAGATGCTTGCGGACCAGCAGCAGGATTAGCACAAGCAGGGCGACCAGCAAGGCGAGAAAGACGTAATGGAGGAGGCCCAGCAGTGCTGTCATGGAGCGGCCTCGAAGTGCATCTCGGCGTCGCCGAAGTGCAGCACGTCCCCTGGGGCAAGCGGCTGGCGGCGGCCCGGCGGCAGGGTGCGGCCATTGACGCGGGTTCCGCCCGGCCCGCCCAAATCTTCGAGCAGGTAGGTGGCGGCGTCGGGCGAGATAATGCGGGCGTGCTTGGTGGAAACCGAGGGGCCGGGCAGGATGATGTCGCTGGTGACGGCGCGGCCAATCAGGGTCTCGGAGGCCAGAACGTGCGTGTCGCCGTCCGCCCCAATCAGGCGGGCACGGCGAGGCGGGGCGGCGAGGCGGGCTTCGAGGGCATCCAGAGCGCGGCTGACGCCTCCGGCGCTGACAGGGCCGGCCTGCGGGGCGCGGGGCGGCGTCTGCTCAAAGGCCAGCGCCGTGCTGCCGAGCGTCACGGTATCGCCGTCTTGCAGAACGCGGTTGCCGTCGACCCGTGCGCCGTTGACACGCACGCCGTTGGTGCTGGCAAGGTCGTACAGCGTCCAGGAGCCGTCCCTCTCGCGCTCTAAGCGGGCGTGGGCTTTGGAAATCTGGTCATCGGCGTCTAAAACCAAATCATTGCCAACAGTGCGCGAGCGCCCCATCTGAAACGTGGGCCGTGTCAGCGAGACGCGGCGGGGGCGTCCATCGGGGCCGGTGACGTTCAGCGCTGCCCATGCGACCGCAGGAACCGTCCCCGCCTCGTCGTCATCCGGCGCGGGCACCCCGGCCACCGTTGGCAGGTCATCGTCTTCGGCGACTGCTCTGGCTCCCCCAGAATTGGGGGCAGGGGGGGCCATGTCCCCCTTCTCGTAGCGCACCCGGACACGCAGCTTGTCACGGCGCTCGGCCCGCTCTTCTTCGGGGACTTCGGCGATGGTAAAATCCAGCGGCCCGCGTGTCTTGTAGCCGTTCTGCGCCATGAACTTCTTGAGAGTCGCGGCCAGCTCGTCTTCGTCTAAGAACGACAGCAGGTATTCGCGCTCCTCGGGGTCATCGACGGCAATCTCGACGGTGTATTTGTTGGGCACATAGATTTTGCCGTCCAAGCCCTCTTTGCGCCCGTCTTCCATCGCGGCTAAAATCTTCCGCAGCACGTCTTTAGGCCGCAGCTCGCCGCCGCTTGCCCCGAACAGGCCCTCGTACCAGCCGCCGAATTTGCTGTTGAACTTTTCTAAAATGTCCATAGTAGTGAGTAGACTTGCTAGAGCTGTGGGCTAAAAAGCCGTGGGACTAGAAGTCCTCGGCTGTACGGCGCAGGCGCCAATTGTCCACCTTCGTGGACACAGAACAAGATACGGGCAGCGGCTCTTACTCTGCTCCTTCTCCTTACCCTCGGAGACTTGGCCGCAGGCCGCACAGCCGAGGACTTCTAGTCCCACGGCTTCCTATGACAGACCTACCCCCGCCGCCGCCGAATGAGTCCGATGGCCGATTTCAGCTCGCCGAGGTTCAGCAGCTTTGCCACCAGCGCATAGGCGGCAATGCCGCAGAGGCCCGCCGCGCTGAGAGTGAGGAGCGCCGTCAGCTTGACCGGGAGGGCGCTGTCCTCAAAGAACGTTTTGCAGACCGCCAGCACCAGCCAGGTCACAGCGGACAGGGCCAGCGTCCCGGCCAGAATGCCGCCGACGCTTGCCAGCAGGCGGCGTGTTTGCAGGCCAGACAGACGGCGGCGCAGCAGGAAAAACAGCGCGGTCATGTGGATAGCGGCGGCTAAACTCGTCGTCAGCCCCAGCTCCCAGACGGCGCGGTCTGCCCGGACTTCCAGCTCATTCTCGGCGGCGACCACAGCGAGATTCTGGGCATCCAGCCGTGTCTGCGCGTCGGTGAGCGCCGTTTGTGTTTGCAAAGCCAGGGCCGAGATGCTGTCTCCGGCAGTGCTGAGAGTCGGCGCGGCGGACTGACCCGCGCCGGAACCGGTCAGCGCGGATTGCGCCTCCCCTACCTGCGTCTGAGCGTTCAGGGTCGACTGCACCAGCGGCTGGAGCAGGAACACCTGCTGATCGAGCATCCCTGCCTGCCGGGTGTAGGTTTCGACGCGGGCTTTCACCCCCAATACGGGCTTGACGACCCAGACGTTCATGCCGACAAACAGCACGGACACAATCGCTCCCGAAATGACCGGGACTTTGGAGTTTTGCAGAGCATAAAAGCCGCGTGTCAAGAGGCTCTGGCAGGACCACGCAAAGATGCCCAGGCTGAGAGCGCGGAGCGCAGGGGCTGTGACCAGCGTGTCGGCATGGGTGTATTTGCCGCCTTGCAGCAGAAACGTGACAACTGGCTCGGCCAGCAGCAGCATCAGCGCCGAAGCCGGGACGGTCAAAAACAAAATGTTGCGGAGCGACTGGTTCATCGTCTTCCGCATCGCGCCCAGGTTCTTCTCGGCGGCCTGACTGGACAGCGTCGGGAACACGGCCAGAGCCAGTGCCTGCGCGAAGAGGCCAATCGGCAGGAGCATTAGCCGGTAGGCGTTCATAATCGCCGTCGTGTCGCCGTGCCCCAGATACGACGCGAATGCTTTGTTCACCATCTGGTCGATATTCGGCAGCGAGACGCCCAGGCCAATCGGCAGCAGCATCCGCCAGACTTTCATGGCGGCGGGATGTGTCACATCGAGCGACGGGCGTATCTTCACGCCCAGGCGCAGGACGGCCAGGTACGGCAGCAGGAAGTTTCCAAAGAACGCCCCGCCAATCGCGCCCCAAACCAGGCCCTCAATAGCGCGATCCGGGCCAAGAAGCCGGGCAAAAATCGGGCGCAGCAAAACACCGCCAATGATGATGCCGGAGTTGTAAATCACCGGGCCAAGCGCGGGGATCAAAAACTTCTTACGGGAATACAAAACGCCCATCATCAGGCCGCCCAGAAAGAAGAAAAGCTGCGCGGGGAGCAGAACGCGGGTCAGCGGCACGGCCAGCGCAATCGTAGGCGCATCAAAGCCGGGATTGAGCATAATCGTCAGCGCACGGGCATTGACCCACATAATGCAGATGAGCAGCCCGATAAAGACGAAGATCGCCGAAGCAACCACCGATACAGTCTTATCGGCAGCCTTGTCCCGGCCCTGCTGCCGAAACTCGGTCAGAATAGGGACAACCGTGGACGACAGCGCCCCGCTTTGCAGGAGGTAAAACAGCAGGTCGGGGACGGTGAACGCCGCATTGTAGGCATCGGTCTGCGGGCCGCGCCCGAAATAATGCGAAATGATGGCGTCCCGCGCCACGCCCAGAATGCGCGACAGCAGCACCGTCGCCATCATCAGCGCGGTCGCTCCTGCGATACTGGATGACTTGTTGCCATCCCCATCGGGGGCAGCGGCAGGCGGTCTAACAATTGTGGAGGCCATAGGCCCTAGTATACGGCGGTTTGGGCTGGTCTGTCAACTGATATGGGTTTATTAGATACCCCTGGGGGGTATATTAAGCGATGACTGATAAATCGCGGCGGGACATCAAGGCCCGCGCCAGCCGTCTCTCCGGGCAGGTCGCGGGCATCGGACGCATGATTGACGATGACCGCTACTGCGTGGACATCCTGCACCAAATCGCCGCCGCCCGCTCCGCGCTGGATGCGCTGGGCCTGAAGCTGCTGACCGAGCATCTGGAGTCGTGCGTTCTGGGCCACGGCACGCCGACCGCCCACGCCGACACAGCGGCGATGAGCCGGGAGCAGCTTTTGGAAGAAGTGCGAACAGTCCTGGCCGGGTTTTTGAAATAGGAAAGAAAACACACGATGGAATCCATGACACTGAATATCGAAGGAATGTCCTGCGAGATGTGCGTTGGGCACGTCACAAAAGCGCTGGCAGGGCTGGGCGGCGTGCAGTCGGCGGCGGTCAGCCTGCCGCAAAAGACCGCCGTGGTCACCTACGACCCCGCCGTCGTCGGCCTGCCGCAGATGACCGAAGCCGTCGAAGAAGAAGGCTACAAGGCGTCGGCACAGAACTAGGACCCCCTAGCCCCCAATAATGGGGGAACCGGACCCGTAGGGGCAGGGCTTGCCCCTGCCCTTCCTGTCTTCTTACCCTCTGCGTATTTATTCGGCTCCCCAGAATTGGGGCGGGGGGCCTCTGAAAGACACCATGACTGAGACACAAACAAACTTTGACCTGGACGGAATGCACTGCACGTCCTGTGTCGCCCGGATCGAGCGGTCGCTGAAAAAAGTGGCCGGGGTGGCCGAGGCGAACGTCAATCTGGCGACAAACCGGGCGAGCGTCGTCTACGACCCCGCGTTGGTAACCCCGGCGGCGCTGGTTTCCGCCGTGGTGAAAGCGGGCTACGGCGCGGCGGAAGTGACGCCGCAGCGGTCTCAAAAAGCACCCGCAGCGGGCTGGGACGCCGCGCTGATCTCGCTGGTCGGCGCGGCCATTTTGACAGTCCCTGTGCTGCTGATTTCGATGAGCCGTATGAGCGGGCATTCGGCAGGCACGGAATGGGTCTTTGCCGCGCTGACAGCCCTTGTCGTGTTCGGCTTCGGCAGATCGTTCTTTGAGGGCGCGTGGAGCGCCCTGCGGCACGGCGGCGCGGCGACAATGGACACTCTGGTTGCCCTCGGCGCGTCGGCGTCGTACTTTTATAGCTTCTCTGAGCTGATCTGGGCCGCCCGTCCGGCGGTCTATTTCGAGACAAGTGCCACGATTGTGACGCTGATTTTGCTGGGCCGCTGGCTGGAAGCGCGTGCGAAGCGGCGGGCGGCGGACAGCCTGCATTCGCTGATGGCGCTGGCCCCCCGGACGGCCCGGCGCGTGACGGCGAGCGGCGAGGAGGACGTGCCCCTCAGCGGCATTCGAGTCGGGGACACCTTGCGAGTGCGTCCCGGCGAGAAGCTGGCCGTGGACGGCATGGTTTTAGAGGGCGCGTCTGCTGTGGATGAATCCCTGCTGACAGGCGAAAGCCTGCCGGTGGAAAAGGCGGTGGGCGACAGCGTGATTGGCGGCACCGTGAACGCCTCGGGCAGTTTGCTTTACCGGGCAACGGCGGTGGGGGCGGACACGGCGCTGGCGCAGATGGTGCGTTTGGTCGAGGACGCGCAGGGCAGCAAAGCGCCGGTGCAGCGGCTGGCGGACCGGGTTTCGGCGGTGTTCGTCCCCGCCGTGCTGGGCCTGGCGCTCCTGACATTCCTGGCCTGGTTCTTCGCGCTTCATGCCGGGATTGCCGGGGCGCTGACGCCTGCCGTGGCGGTGCTGGTGATTGCCTGCCCCTGTGCGCTGGGGCTGGCGACGCCGACGGCCATCATGGTCGGCGCAGGGCGCGGCGCAGCTCTGGGGATTTTAATCAAAAACGGGGAGGCATTGGAACGGGCGCATCAGATCAAGCGCGTGGTATTCGATAAGACGGGCACGCTGACCTCGGGCCGCCCGACGCTGACGGACGTGGTGGTGCTGGGCACTCTGGGCCGAACCGAGATGCTTGGTTTGGCGGCGGCGGCGGAGCGCGGCTCGGAGCATCCCGTGGCGGCGGCGATTGTGGCGGGCGCGGAAGGCTTACCGGGCCGGGCCGAAGAGTTCACGAGCATCGCCGGGGGCGGCATCCGGGCGCGTGTGGACGGGCGGGCGGTGATGGTCGGGACGCCCATTTTACTGAGAGACGCCGGCATCGTGGTTCCCGAAGCCGCCCTTGCCGCGCTGACGCGGCGGGAAGCCGAGGGCAAAACGGCGGTTTTGGTGGCCGTAGACGGCACGGTCGCGGGCCTGCTGGCCGTCGCGGACACGGTGCGTCCGGGGGCGCGGGAGGCGGTCACGCGGCTTCAGGGCATGGGCATTAGCGTGGCCCTGCTGTCAGGGGACGGCGAGCGCGTGGCCGAAGCCGTGGCCGGGCAAGTAGGCATTACGGAAGTCGCGGCGGGGGTCAAGCCCGCCGGAAAAGCGGAGGCTGTGAAGCGGTGGCAGGACGGAGGCCGTCAGACGGTAGCGATGGTGGGCGACGGGGTCAACGACGCCCCTGCGCTGGCACAGGCCGATTTGGGCATTGCGATGGGCCGGGCCACCGATGCCGCGATGGAAGCCGCCGACATCACGCTCCTGCGGGCGGATTTGGGCGGCGTCGCCGAGGCTCTCCTGCTATCGCGCCGCACCATGAAAATCATCCGGCAGAACTTGTTCTGGGCGTTCATCTTCAATGTCATCGGCATCCCGCTGGCCGCGTCGGGCCTGCTGAACCCGATGCTGGCCGCGCTGGCAATGGCCTTTTCGAGCGTCACAGTGGTGACAAACTCCCTGCGGCTCAAAACAGCGCGGCTTTGACCTCTCCCCGCCCTCTCCTTCAGAGAGGGAGCCAGATAGAAACGGAAGGGCCTAATCCTAATTATTTGATTCCCCCATTATTGGGGGCTAGGGGGTCCTGCTCCTAACTTTCTGGCTCCGCTCCGAAGGAGGGGCCGGGGAAGGTCACTCCGTGTTTCCAATCACGAGAACATCAATGCCGCGCACCCGCTGAATGAGTTTGTTAATAATAGAGCCATGCACGAATTCCTGCCAGCCGGTGCGGGCGGAATGGCCGATGACGATTTCCGTGACCTGATGCTCGAGCGCAAAAGCGGCGAGCGCCTGCGCGACATCAGGGCCAGACACCTGCTCAATCGGAATGTTCAGGCGGGAGGCAAGTGCGAAATCGGCATCTAAGACCTGCTGCTGATCCGGGGTGATTTTGTCGGTCGCCACATAAACCGCCACGATATCTCCGCGCAGGAAGCGGGCAATGCGCCAGCCCCGGCGCAGGAGGCGGTCCGAAAACTTGTCGGGCGAAATGCAGACCATGATTTTTTCGCGGGTCTGCCAGGGTTCCGCGACGGCGTTCTCGGCGCGAAACGCCTGCACCGAGCGGTCTACTTCGCCCGCGACTTCGCGCAGGGCGATCTCACGCAGGGCGGACAGATTGCCTTCGGTAAAGAAGTTCGAGAGCGCCTGCGGCACTTTTTCCCGTGCGTAAATATCCCCCCGCTCCAGGCGGTGGATCAGCGTGCGCGGCGTGATGTCGATACTGACAATCTCGTCCGCCTCGCCCAGCACCCAGTCCGGGACCGTTTCGCGGACTTTGATACCTGTGATCTGCTGCACCGTGTCACTCAGCGACTCGAGATGCTGCACATTCAGCGCGGAGAGGACATTGATGCCCGCCGCCAGAAAATCCAGCACGTCTTCATACCGCTTGGCATGGGTGCTGCCGGGGACATTGGTGTGGGCCAGCTCATCGACGACCACCCAGCGCGGGGCGCGGGCCAGAATCGCGTCCCGATCCATTTCCTCAAATTTCGCCTCTTTGTAGCTGACCTGGCGGCGCGGGACAATTTCAAGGTCTTTCACCTGCGCCTGTGTGCCCGCCCGCCCGTGGGTTTCCACGAAGCCGATGACGACATCCTGCCCGCGCTCGCATTTGCGGCGGTTGGCCTCAGACAGCATTTCGTAGGTCTTGCCCACGCCCGCCGCGAAGCCCAGAAACAGCTTCAAACGGCCTCGGCCCGCGTGCTTTTCTTCGCGCTGTTTTTCTTCACGCTGCACGCGGGCCAGTATCTCTTCCGGGGTGCTTTTTTTGGGTGTTTCTTCCGAGGGCATTGATTCGTAATGACAGCGGCTTGTGTTTTTAAGAATGCTTTCGGTCCAGTGCCAGATTGAGTTCCAGCACATTAACCCGAGGGACGCCAAGAATGCCCAGCGTCGGCGATTTCGCATTTGTGTGAATGACCTGCTGTATCTCCCCCACTGTTGTACCCCGTGCGCGGGCAATTCGCGCCGCCTGCGCCTCGGCATTAGGCAGGCTGATGTCCGGGTCCAGGCCGGACGCCGACCGCGTGACGGCATCTACCGGCACGGGGGCATCGGCGGGCAGCCCATTTTCAGTGCGGTAGGCTTTCGCCAGGTCCCCTACCCCGTCAAAGTTCGCCGGGTCATCTTTGCCGTCGGCGAGTTTGGGGTTGTGCACTCCCGCCAGCAGCTTGGCCGAAGTGGGGCCTAAGTTCGTGCCGCCGCTCGAAGTCGGGTCGTAGCCGCTTCCTGCCGCCGAAGGGCGCGGATGAAAGTATTGCGGCTTCGTGAAGCCCTGTGCCAGCAGGCTGGAGCCAACCACGGTGCCGCCTGCATTCACGGCCAGGCTGCCGTTGGCCTGCTTCGGGAAAATCCCCTGCGACAGCCCCCACACGATCAGGGGATACAGGCCGCTGACCAGCAGCAGCAAAACCAAAGTCATTCGCGCCGAAATCCAGAGTTGTTTAAGCATTGTGTTTGCCTTTAGGTCAGCCCGGCACTGGAAGTGCCGGGCTATTAGTAAACGGAAAAAGTCACTGCGCGACTACAGACTAACAAACGGGGACGTGTCTTTAGTGTCGGAGACACTTTTTCCGTTTGCGAGTAGACCGGCACTTCCAGTGCCGGTCGATTTTGTGTCGGTTTACTGTGCGGGCGCACAGTGCAGCAGGACCAGCAGCCAGTCCAGAACGTAAATAAACGGGAACGGGACCAGAATGCCGCCCAGACCCCAGACCAGCAGGTTGCGGCGAAGCACCTGCGCCGCCCCCATCGGGCGGTACGGGACGCCCCGGAGCGCCACAGGAATCAGCGCGACAATCACCAGCGCGTTGAAGATGACCGCAGCCAGCACCGCTGAATACGGCGAATGCAGGTGCATAAAGTTCAAGGCCCAGAGCGGACCGTGCGTCTGCCCGGCCACAAGATACAGCGTCGCAAACATGGCCGGGATAATCGCAAAATACTTTGCGACATCGTTGGCTATCGAGAACGTCGTCAGCGCACCGCGTGTCATCAAGAGCTGCTTGCCGATCTCGACAATCTCAATCAGCTTGGTGGGGTTGGAGTCCAGGTCCACCATGTTGCCCGCCTCTTTGGCGGCCTGCGTGCCCGAGTTCATCGCCACGCCCACATCGGCCAGCGCCAGCGCCGGGGCATCGTTCGTGCCGTCGCCGGTCATCGCTACCAGGCGGCCCTCGGCCTGCTCCTGCCGGATGCGAGCCATCTTGTCTTCGGGCTTGGCCTGCGCCATGAAGTCATCTACGCCCGCTTCCTGAGCAATCGCGGCGGCGGTCAGCGGGTTGTCGCCCGTGATCATAATCGTCTTGATGCCCATGGCCCGCAGGTGGTCGAACCGCTCGCGCATTCCGCCTTTGACGACGTCTTTGAGGTAGATAATCCCCAGAGGCCGGTCGTTCAGCACCACAGCCAGCGGGGTTCCGCCGCGCCGCGAAATCTCGTCAGCGCTTTCCTGCAAGGCCGCCGGGACCGTGCCGCCCGCCGCTTTAACGGCATCAATGACGGCCTGCACCGCCCCTTTTCGCACACGCTGACCGGGAGTATTAATCCCGGACATCCGGGTCTGCGCCGTGAACGGAATAAACTCGGTCGTTGCTTCGTCGAGATGCCGCCCGCGCAGGCCGTACTGCTCTTTTGCCAGCACGACAATGGAGCGGCCTTCGGGGGTCTCATCGGCCAGAGACGAAAGCTGCGCGGCATCGGCCAGTTCCTGGACATCAACACCCGGCAGGGGCAGGAACTCGGCGGCCTGCCGGTTGCCTAATGTAATCGTGCCGGTTTTGTCCAGCAGCAGAACATCGACATCGCCCGCCGCTTCCACGGCCTTGCCGGACATCGCCAGCACGTTGTACTGCATCACCCGGTCCATGCCCGCAATCCCAATCGCCGACAGCAGGCCGCCAATCGTAGTCGGGATAAGACACACGAGTAGGGCAATCAAAACCGCCAGCGACAGATGCACCCCGGCATACAAACCAAATGGCAGCAGCGTCACTGTCGCCAGCAGGAAGATAATGGTCAGTCCGGCAATCAGAATGTTCAGCGCGATTTCATTCGGCGTTTTCTGCCGCGACGCGCCTTCCACGAGGCCGATCATGCGGTCAATAAAGGTCTCGCCGGGGTTCGCCGTAATTTCCACTTTGATGCTGTCGGAGATGACTTTCGTGCCGCCGGTCACGGCGGAACGGTCCCCGCCTGCCTCCCGGATGACCGGGGCCGACTCGCCGGTGATGGCCGATTCATCTACACTGGCAATGCCTTCCACCACAGTGCCGTCGCTCGGGATCACATCGCCGAGATCGCAGACCACGATGTCTCCCCGGCGCAGGGACGGCGCCGGGACTTCTTCAATCACCCCGCCTTTGCCCAGCTTTTTCGCCAGCGTCGTGGTGCGCGTTTTTCGCAGCTCATCCGCCTGCGCCTTGCCGCGTCCTTCGGCAATGGCCTCGGCAAAGCCTGCGAACAGCACCGTGAACCACAGCCACAGCGCGATCTGCCCGACAAAGGCCGTTTCCCAGCCACCGCTGCGCCCAAACAAATCCTGCACGAACAAAATCGTCGTCACCAGACTGCCCACCCAGACCACGAACATGACCGGGTTTTTGGCCTGCACACGCGGGTCCAGCTTGCGGAACGCATCCCCAATGGCGCGGCGCACAATGGGCGGGTCAAACAGAGGCCGGGCGCGTTTCGTCCCCGGCGCCGGGGTCGGCGCGGGCGCGTTCACGGGGTCTCTCTGCGGGTCATTCACAATCACTGCCATTAGAACGTCCTTCCACTGTGCATCAAAAAGTGTTCCACCACCGGGCCGAGCGAGACGGCGGGGAAGTACGCGAGTGCGCCCACAATTACCACTGTGCCGACCAGAAGGCCCGCGAAAAGCGTGTTATCGGTCGGGAATGTGCCGACACTGACCTGCGCCCGCTTCTTTTTCGCCATGCTGCCCGCAATCGCCAGCAGCGGGATAATCATCAGGAAACGGCCAATCAGCATCGCCATCCCCAGCGTCAGGTTCCAGTACGGCGTATTGACGGAGATGCCAGCAAAGGCGCTGCCGTTGTTTCCGGTGGCCGAGTCAAACGCATACAAAATCTCCGAAAAGCCATGCGGCCCGCTGTTGTTGACATTGGCCGACGCCAGAGAATTGGCCGTGCCGCCGACCGTGTTCCAGTACGCCGCGTTGGGAACGTGCGTCACGCTGGAAACCGCCGTAAAGCCGAGGATAGACGCCGCCAGAATGAGCGCGGCCAGCATCGCCATTTTGACTTCAAATGCCTCCACTTTTTTGCCGAGATACTCCGGCGTCCGCCCCACCATCAGCCCGGCGATAAAGACCGCGAGAATAGCATACATCAGCATCCCGTACAGCCCCGCGCCGACCCCGCCGAAGATGACCTCGCCGGTCAGGATGTTCGCCATCGGAACCAGCCCACCGAGCGGCGTGTACGAATCGTGCATGGAGTTGACCGCGCCGCAGCTTGCATCGGTGGTTACCGTGGCAAACAGCGTCGAGCCTGCCTCGCCGAAGCGGACTTCCTTACCTTCCATGTTGCCGCCGCCGTCGCCCATCACCGAAGCACGGGTTTCGACCCCCTGTGCGGCAATCAGCGGGTTGCCCCGCGCTTCCTGCACATAGGCCACCGAGGCACCGAGCAGAAACAGGAACGACATCGCGCCGAAGAGCGTCCAGCCCTGCCGGACATTGCCGACATAAATGCCGAACGTGTAAGTCAGCCCCGCGCCTATCACAAAGATCATCAAAA
Organism: Capsulimonadaceae bacterium; assembly: GCA_965277455.1. Lineage (GTDB taxonomy): Bacteria > Armatimonadota > Armatimonadia > Armatimonadales > Capsulimonadaceae > JANXMY01. Next base: position 1,423,035 of record OZ255823.1, read on the forward strand.
GCTGCAAGAAGTTCGTAAAGGGAGTCGGATTTTCGAAGGGGTGCGCGGAGTTGGCATTGAAGAAGCCGCCGCCATTTGTGCCCAGCTCTTTGATCGCCTCCTGCGAGGCCACCGGGCCGCCGGGAATGCTCTGCGTGGCCCCTTCTATCGTCGTCACCGTCTTGTAGGCATGGAAGTTCTGGACCATGCCCTGCTGCACGAAAACCAGCGCCAGCACCACGCACAGCGGAAGCAGCACATACAGCGTTACCCGCGTAATGTCTGCCCAGAAGTTGCCAATCCCTTCTGCCGAGCGCCGGGCCAGCCCGCGCACCAGCGCTGCAGCCACGGCCATTCCGGCGGCGGCGGAGAAGAAGTTGTGCGAGGCCAGCGAGACCATCTGGGAAAAGTACGACATCGTGCTTTCGCCGGTGTAGGCCTGCCAGTTGGTGTTGGTGGTAAACGAAACGGCGGTGTTGAACGCCAGGTCGGGCGACATCTCTTTCGTGCCGAACCCCTGCGGGTTCAGCGGCAGATGCCCCTGCAAGCGCAGCAGGCCAAACGTGATCACCAGCGTCACGATGCTAAACGCCAGCAGGGCCAGCGTGTAGGTCGTCCACGGCATATCGTCGTCTTCGCGGACGCCGCCCATCCGGTAAATCAGCCGTTCTACGGGCTTCAGCACCGGCGACAGCCACGTTCGCTCGCCCTCGAAAACGCGGTGCAGGTATATCCCCATGGGCTTGGTAAGCGCCAGCAGGATCAAAAAATACGCCAGGATTTGAACCCAGCCTAATACTGTCATCGTCAGCTCCTAATTTTTAAAAACACAATTTCAAAAGCTCTCAGGCCGCAGCAGGGCATACATCAGGTAGCCAAACAAGCCCACCGTCGCCGCCCCGGCCAGCCAGTAATCAAACAGCATTGCGTTCTCTCCTTAAAGCCTCGCACAGCCACGGGCCATGCCCCAGGCCAGTGCAAAGAACACCACCACGACCACAAGAAACAAACTATCCTGCATTGTTAATCTTCTTTCTGCGTCAACTTTCTTTCTGCGTCAATCTTTCTTGGCCTGCCCGCTCAGGCGAAAACGAACCCGGACATCGCCGCTGCGGCAGTCCAGCTCCACACGGCTTTGGCCGGCTTCCATTCCGGCAATGCGCGAAATCAGCGCCTCCAGCGGGGCGTGATGCACTTCGTGCAGGAGCGCGTAGACCGTTTCCAGCGCCTCCACACCCTCGGGAGTGCGGGCCAGCACGCGGCCCAGCGGCGACAGGGCGTGCGGCAGGCAGATCGTCAGCACGCCGTCGTGCCGCTCCGCCTCGGCGTCGCTTGGCGAAAGGCCAAACTCGCGCCGCAGAAACGCGGCAGTCTTGGACGCCGCTTCCGGCTCCCACTGAGTCGGGGGGCGAGGCGTCAGCGCGTTTGGATTAGCCATGTGCCCATGCCGTAATGAGGGCTGCGTACACGGCGGTCGCCAGCGCGAGGCGCTGCACAAGAGGGTCCTGAATAAGTTTCATCGTTGGCTCTTTCATCCTTCGTTTATGACAGGATAATAATAGCCGAACGCGCATAAAGACGATGTAAAGGAAGGAAGCGGGGATATAAAGATTTAATAAAGTTGCTAAAAGCTGCCGAAAACTACTGGCGCCCCAGGTACCACGGGAGATTGATCACGGCGACATTGGGATCACCCCGCAAAAGCAGAGCCGCTTTCAGGTAGGTCGCCCGCTGATTGTGCAGGAGATATTCATACCAGCGTGATTCGACAAGCTCCGGGATAATGATGGCAATGGTGCGGTCCGGGTAGGTCAGCTTTACTTGATGGATATAGTCCATCAGGGGGTTCAGGAGTCGCCGATAAGGCGACAGCAGGATCATCAAATGCGGCTGCGTGGCTCCTGCGGTGTCCATCGGCTCCATCACATAGCGCCGCCACGACGCTTGCAGCCGCTCCGCATCTTCCGTATCCGTGCTGATATGCAGGGCGATGACCTCCGGCGACAGGGACAGGCCCAGACGAAGCGCCTGTTCTGTCACTGTCGTCCAGTCTTTCATCGGGATCACGACGACCGGGGGCAGCGGCGGCTGAAGCGCGATAGGGTGAGTGCAGAGGATTTCCCGAGTCACATGAGCATAGTGGCTCCGAGTGCGGCTGAACATCAGCAGAAGAACCGGAACGAGCAGCAGCGTGATCCAGGCACCGTCGCGGAACTTGGTGGCTAAAACGACCGCCAGCGCCAGGGCCGTTGCCAGTGCGCCCACCCCGTTCACCAGCCGGGCGGTACGTGCTTTCGCCTGCTCGGCAGGCGTCTCGCCAGGGTGACGCTTCCAGTGGACAGTCATGCCCGCCTGAGAAAGCGTGAACGCGCCGAACGCGCCGATTGCAAACAGGGGAATGAGCCGGTCCGTAATGCCGCCGAAGGCAACCAGCAGCAGACCCGCAAAGCCCGCCAGGATCAGGATGCCCAGCGAATGGACCAATCGGCGGCCCCGGATGGCAAAGGCGTGCGGCAGAAAATTATCTTCCGCCAGCAGTCGGCAGAGGCGCGGAAATCCGGCAAAGCTGGTGTTGGCCGACAGGCAGAGGACGCAAAGCGTCACCCCCAGCGCCACATAGTAGAAGAGGTCCCGGCCCATGATCGCCGCCACAAGCTGCGAAAGAACACTTTGGTATCCCGCCCCGGCAGGATTAGTCGCCCCGATGCCGTAAACACGGCACAGGTAGGCGATTCCAGCCAGCAGCGCCCCAAGAATTACGACAACCAGTGTCAGCGTAATCTGGGCAGAGCGAACCGCTGGCCTGGCGAATGCCGAGATGCCGTTGGAAATGGCTTCCACGCCGGTCATCGCGGTGCAGCCGCTGGAAAAGGCTTTCAAGATCAGCCACAGCGTTGCCCCCTCAATGGCAGGCGGCAGGACAGGCGGAGCTTGCACTGGTACGGGGTGCCCGGAGCTGAATACTGTCTTTACCAGCCCCACCGCGAGCGTCAGCCCCAGACAGCCGACAAACAGATAGGTCGGCAGAGCAAAGGCCGCCCCTGACTCGCGGATGCCGCGCAGATTCATCAGGGTCAGCAGCGCAAGAACCAGCAGGCACAGGCCCAGAATATGGGGGTGCAGCGCGGGAACAGCGGACACGAGAGCGCCAACGCCCGCCGCGATCCCGACAGCCACGTTTAAAATATAATCCAGCATCAGGGCCGCAGCCGCGCCAAGTCCGGCCTGCACACCCAGATTTTCCCGCGCCACCGTGTACGATCCGCCCCCAGTGGGATACGCGGATGTCGTCTGCCGATAAGAAAAGTACAGAACCGCCAGCAGGGCTAAAATCACCAGCGTGATCGGCTCGATATAAGCCAGCCCGAGTATGCCAAGAGGCAGCAGCAAGGTCAGGGCGGCTTCGGGTCCGTAAGCCGCCGAAGCCAGCGCGTCCAGACCAAGAAGCGGCAGCCCGAGGAATGGGCCGATCTTCTGACCTTCTTCTTCATGCGAGGCCAGACGCCGCCCTAAAACTCGATCCAGAAAAGCCATGGCACAGTATACGGCGACCGATATAAATTCGCCGTAAAGTCAGCTTGGGAAAGTATAAAGACTTCGTAAAGATTGCAGAAAAGTCAGGCAGGAGCATCGGTGCTGCGGATACGGTAGCCGACGCCGGGTTCGGTGACAATCAGGCGGGGACGGGCGGGGTTGTCTTCGACTTTGCGGCGCAGATTGCCGACATGAACGCGCAAAAGCTGGGTGTCTTCGGAGTATTCCGCGCCCCAGACGCTCGACAGCAGGAGGCGGTGCGTCACCACACGGTCGACGTTCTGTGTCAAAAAGCGCAGAATATCATATTCTAGTGGGGTCAGCTTGATCTCTTGCGCGGCCTTTATAACCAGACGCCGCGCATAATCCACCGACAGGTCGCCCCAGACAAACGCGGCGGCTTCGGCGGCGGGCTTGGCCCCGCGTGCCCGGCGCAGGGCAGCTCGCACCCGCGCCGTCAGCTCATCCATGCCGAAAGGCTTGGTCAGATAATCATCGGCTCCGGCATCCAGCGCGGCCACTTTCTGCCGCTCCTGCCCGAGCGCGGACAGCATCAGAATAGGGACCTGACTCCATTCCCGCAGGCGGCGGCAGACTTCCAGGCCGTCGGTCCCGCCCGGCAGCATCACATCCAGAATGACCAGATCAGGCGCGGCGGCAGAAGCCGAGCGTAATGCCTCCTCGCCGTCGGTCGCGGTCTGCACCCGGTAGCCCTGCGCGGTCAGCCCGGCCCGGACGGCCCGGAGTATCTCCGGCTCATCGTCAACAACGAGAATCGTGTCAGAGTGTGGTGTCAAAGCGTGTCCCCCGGCGGTAGAAAGAATGAAAAGACGGCTCCTGGCGACTGACCCGCCGGGGCATTAGCCGCCCAAACCCGCCCGCCGTGCGCCTCAACGACGGCAAGGCACAGCGCCAGCCCCAGACCCGTGCCGCGCACCGTGCTTTTCTGGTGGTGCGGGCTGCGGTAAAACCGCTCAAACAGCCGTGCTTCCTCGCCTGCAACCAGCCCCGCGCCGAAGTCGCGCACGCGGACGGTCACGCCCGGTGTCTCGGCAGCGGTGGTCAAAGAGAGCGCTATCGGGCTGCCCGGCGGCGTGTATTTGACGGCGTTTTCCAGCAAATTTGTCAGCACCAGCGCGATCTGCGTGTAGTCGGCTTGCAGGAGCGGCAGGTCGGCGGGGGCCTCGACAGTGACCCGCGCCGCCTCCGCCGGGGGAAGCCGGTCCAGGGCCGTGCCGACGACTTCCAGCAGGTCACACCAATCTTTGCGCGGCTGCCAGGCCCCGCCTTCCAGCCGGGACAAATCCAGCAGGCTGCCAACTAAGCCGCCCAGCCGGTCCGCTTCGGTGTCAATCGCCCGCAGCGCCTCCCGGCGGGCGTCTTCCCCCCAATCCGAGCCGGGCTGAAGCAGACCGCTCGCGGAGGCTTTGATGGAAGCCAGCGGCGTTCGCAGCTCGTGCGAGACCAAAGACAGCAGCGAGTCTTTCAGCACGTCCGCCTCCCGAAGCGCCGTCGCCTGCGCCGCTTCCGCCGCCAGCAGGTCGCGGGCAATCACCACGGCGGCGTGATTTGCCAGCGTCAAAATCAGCCGCTCTTCCAGCGCCGAATAGGGCCTGCCGTCATCACGCGGCCCGACAGACAGGACGCCGACCCGCCCGCTGGCCGTGTGCAGCGGCACGCAGACGCCCGGAAGCGTCTGCGTGTCAGCGGCCAGTGCCCGCGCCCAGAGATGGCGGCTGTCGCCAAACCCGATGGTCTGGTCATGGTCAAACGCCGCTTCTGCCAGACGCCGCACCGGCAGCGGGACATCCGGGTCGGGAAGAAGCGATGTACCAGACGCCTTCAGTACCCGGCAGTGCGTGGCATGGCAGAGGGTTTCAAGCTGTGTGGTCAGAATGCTGAGGAGCCGGTCGGCGCGGACCTCGCGGCTCAGGGTTTCGCTCGCCTCAAACAGCGTGGCGATTTCCGCTTCGCGGGCCTGTGCCTGCCGGGTCTGTTCCCGCGCCCGTGCGGCAAGCTGCGCGGTCGTCACTGCCGCCACCAGAAACACCAGCAGCGAGAGCCAGTCGCGGGGGTCGGCGACAATGAGCGTGTAGAACGGCGGCAGGAAAAAGAAGTTCCAGCACAGAAAGCTCAAACCCGCGCCCACCACCGCCGGGCCGAACCCGAAGCGCACCGCGCAGGCCAGCACCACGGGCAGGTACAGCAGCGATGCCTGCCCTTTATCCAGAAAGCCCCGCCCCAGCCAGAAGCAGCCCGTGGCCGCCCCCACCCCGGCGGCGGCCCAGAAAAAGCCCCGCGCCTCGTGCCAGACTCCGTGTGTCCAGATGGCTCGTGTCATGGCACCAGTATACCTTGCGCGTCTTTGCCTTGCGCTGCGGGTATTCTGTTTCCTATGACACTGACAGTGATAATCCCTGCCCTCAACGAGCGGTGCGGCCTGCCGGACACGGTGGCCCAGGCGGCGGCGTGTCTGCCGGAAGCGCAGGTTGTGGTGGCCGACGGCGGCAGCACGGACGGCACGCGGGAGTGGGTTTTGGAGCACCCTGCCCTCTTGCTGACAGACGCGCCGCGTGGGCGCGGGCCGCAGATGAACGCCGGGGCAAAGGCGGCAGGCGGCGACGTCCTGTTGTTCCTGCACGCGGACTGCCTGCTGCCGGCGGAAGCGGGGCCGCAGATTGCTTCGGCACTGGCCGATCCAGCTACCGTCGGCGGGGCCTTCGGCGTCCGCTTTCTCGAGGCATCTATGCCGTCCCTGCATCGTTTGGCACGGCTGATTAATTTCCGTTCGCGGCTCGCGTCCGAGGCGACCGGGGACCAGGCCATCTTCGTGCGCCGGGCGGCGTTTGAGGCGGTTGGCGGCTTTCCCGAATGGCCGCTGTTTGAGGACATGGCGCTGGTGTCCAAAGTGAAGCGGCTGGGCCGGTTCCGCGTGCTGCCTGCCGCCGTGACTATCTCGCCGCGCCGGTGGGAAGCGCACGGTGTCTGGCGGGCGTCGCTCCTGATGTGCCTGTTGTATGTGGGCTACAGGTGCGGGGCTGCGCCAAAGACGCTAAAGCGGTGGTTTGTGGATGTGCGGCCCCGTCACTCAGGATAGGACCCCTCCCGCTCGTTCCTCGCTCCCTCCCCTGTTAGGGGAGGGTTAGGAAAGACCAGAACGCAAACGGGGGCCAATCCTCTCCGGCTCTTGCTCTGTAATGCCCTCCCCTAACAGGGGAGGGAGCGAGGAACGAGCGGGAGGGGTCCTATCCGCGACGTCGCCGTAGCCAGCCGCCGCGCCTCGGGGTCATTGTCCAACTCCCGGCGCAGGCGCTCCAAATCTTCGGGCGTGTCGATGTCGTACCACGGGGGCAGGAAACCGATAGTGTGGCCGTGAGCGCAGGCGTTTTCGGCGGTCTGTGCCAGCACTTCGGACGTACTCCATGCCACGTCTTCCAACAGTTCCGGTTGGGGGCGGGCCGTGCCGAGCAGGTAAAAGCCTCCATCTTCTGTCGGCCCTAGAATTATATCGGTCTCGGCCAGCATTGTGAGCGCCAGTGTTAGAGAGGACGGGGGCAGCGTCGGGCTGTCCGTGCCGATAACCAGCAATGGCCCAAAGCCGAGCGCGTGGGCGTCGGCCATTGCGCCTGCAAGGCGGTCGCCAAGTCCCCGGCCTCTTTGTTCGGTCCAATACAAGCCGTCGGGCAGGAGCGGCTCCAAAAGAGTGCGGCCCTCGGCGGGCGCATAGGCGATCAGCACCTCGGCGACGGTGTGGGCATTTCGCACAACGTCGACGGCAAAGGCAGTGGCGAGCGCGGCGGCCTCTTCGGGCGGCAAAAGCAGGCGTGTTTTGACGGTGCCAGGCATGGGCGCTTTGACCATGACAATAACGACGGGGCGGCTCATGCGACCGCACCGCCGCAGGAGGACCCGGCCCCGGCGGTGCATCCCAGGCAGTGGTCGCCGGTCATTACGCGGCGCGTTTCCAGTGCCGCCGCGTCGAAGTCGCGGAGATGGCGCGGGGCGTCTGGGCCGATTGGCAATTCCAGCATCTGATTGAAGTCACAGTCGTACAAGTAGCCGTCGTAGCTGACGCTGACGAGCGTGCGGCACATGACGCTCTCGGCAGCCGTGGGATTAAACGCCCCCCCCAGCTTGTCCATATATTTGTCGTAATTGTGGGTGCGCTCCAAGAAGTGCTTGAAGCGGGCGATGGGCATATTCGTAATCGTGAACAGGTGATTGAAGACAATGCCGTAGCGTTTCGCCAGCTCGGTTTTGTATTCGGCCTCCATCGCACCCTGGTCGGGCGGCAGGAATGCCCCGGTCGGGTTGTAGACTAAGTTGAGTTCTAAGCCTGTGCCCGGCTGACCGTACCCGAGACTATTCAAAAGCCGCAGGCCGTCGATGCTCTGCGCGAACACGCCTCCGCCCCGCTGGGCATCGGTGCGGTCAGCCAGATAGTACGGCAGCGAGGCGACGACCTCCGCGCGGCTGTCCGCGAGGAACTGCGCGGTGTCTTCCTGACCAGGCAGAAACAGCACGGTCAGATTGCAGCGGTCAATGACAGAGCGGCCCATCTCCCGTGCCGACGACACCAAGTAGCGAAAGTTTGCGTTTAGCTCCGGCGCTCCGCCCGTGATGTCCAGCGTCCGAATACCCGGACTGCGCCGCAAAGCGTCTATGACAAGCTCCGCCGTTTTGCGGCTCATCTCTTCGGTGCGGTTCGGCCCGGCGTCCACATGGCAGTGCTTGCAGGCTTGATTGCAGCGTTTGCCGACATTGATTTGCAGGGTGTCTACGCGCACGGCAGACAGCGGGAACTGCCCGGCCTGCGTGAGCGCGGTGTCAAAGGCCGACCGGGCCAGCGGCAGGGTCAGCATCACATACTCACCTTGTCTACCGAGTTCAGGGCTTGCAGGCCGTGTATCAGAGTCGCCCCGCCCCGGATGCCGCTGGCAACATGGATGGCCTCGGTCATCTGCTCTAAATTGGAGCCGGTTTCAAGGCAGGTCTGCGCGAACGAATCAATGCAGTACGGACAGGGGATGGCATGGGCGACAGCAAGGCCGATCAGCGCCTTTTCGCGCTTCGTGAGCGCCCCTTCTTCGAGCGTTGCATTGTAGTAGCTAAAGAACTTTTCCATCAAATCGGGCCGCTCGCGGCCCATCTGGGCAAAGCGGGCCAGGTCTTCTTCATTATAATAGCTTGTCATAGAATAATTGCTTTCTGCGGCGCGAAGGAGACCCCCTAGCCCCCAATAATGGGGGAATCAGAAGTTAAGAACAGGCCCGTAGGGGCGGGGTCGCCCCGCCCTTCTTTCCGGCGTCTTATTCCGGTTCCCCCATTATTGGGGGCTAGGGGGTCTTATTCTTCTACGTCCTTCACTCCCGCGTTTGTTTCCAGACGCTCAGGCCCAGACCAATCGCCAATACCCCGAACAGACACGCCGCGATTTTGTTTTCGCGGGGGCGCACCGTCTGTACATAGGTCTTCAGAGCGGTTTTGACGACCGGCTCCGACGCCTTGCGCTCGTACCAGCGCTGGGCGACGTGCTGGCAGGCCAGCGACAGGGTCGGGTAGATATGAACCAGGTCGGCAATCGTCCGAATAGAGAGGCCCTGCTCCATCGCCAGTATCCACTCCTGCGCCAGCTCGCCGGAGCGGGAGCCGAGGATATGGACACCTAAAATCCTGCCGGCTGGCCCCTGCGTTAAGACTTTAATCAGCCCCCGCGTCTCGCCGTCGGTAATGGCGCGGTCATTCTGCGCGAAGGGCTGTTTGTAGACTTCGTAGGCCGTGCCTTCGGCCTGCAAGTCTTCCTCGGTCTGGCCGATATGCGTCGATTCGGGGTCCGTGAACGTCGTCCACGGGCGCAGGCGAAAGGAGGCGGCTGACTGTCCGGGGAACACGATATTTCGCACAACGAGCTTGGCTTCATACTCGGCCAAATGCGAAAACTGGTCGTGGCCCAATAAATCGCCGCAGGCGTAGATGTGCGGCGCGGAGGTGCGAAGCTGCTCATCGGTAAAGACGCTGTTGTCGCCGTAAGTGACGCCCGCCCGCTCTAAATCCAGGCCCTCGGTGTTGGGCCGCCGCCCGATGCCGAACAAAATCTGGTCAAAGCCGACTTCGCTGGTCTGGGTATCCTGCCGCAGCACGGCAACGCGGCCTGCCCCGCCCGGCCAGACTTCGGCGAGGGTCGTGTTCAGGCGCACATCTACGCCGTCCTCCCGCAGATAGGCTTCCAGGAGCCGCCCTATTTCGGCGTCATCACGCGGCAGGAGCCGGTCCCCGCGCTGCACCAGTGTCACCCGGCTGCCGAGCAAAGCGAACGCCTGCGCCGCTTCGACACCGTTGGGTCCGCCGCCGACCACGAGGAGCCGCTCGGGAACTTCAAGGAGATCAAACACGCTTTGATTGGTGAGATAGCTGCCGTCCGGCAGGCCGGGCACATCGGGCGTTTTCGGGCTTGACCCGGTCGCTAAGATAAAATTCGCCGCTGTGACGCTCCGGCCGTCCAGAGACAGCATGTGCGGGTCAGTAAACCTGGCGCTGCCGTGCTTGATTTGGACGCCGTTGTCCGTCAGCAGCTTTTCGGTCGCGTCGGCTTCCTGAACGCTGGTAATCGTCTGCCGGACATGGGCCATGACGCCCGCCGTATCGGCGCGGGTCAGCGATTGCCTGGTCAGCCCGACTTTGTCGGCGTCCCGAATGGTGCGGGCGACTTTGGCGGCATGAAGGAGCGCCTTGCTCGGCACGCAGCCGGTGTTCAGGCATTCGCCGCCCATTTTGCCCCGCTCAATGAGCAGCACGCGCAGGCCAAGTGCCCCGGCCATGACGCCGGAGACGATGCCCGCCGAGCCGCCTCCGAGTATGATCAAATCGTAATCGTACATGGTTGGTTTCCGTGTGAAAGCAGATGAAAGTTGGGGCCGCGAAACGCAGCGGGTAAACTTTGCGTAGACTCAGAAAGCCCGAGTATTGCTCTTTCAAGCGTACCCGGTTTGGAGAAAGAGCAACCGTTTGGAGCTTTCCAAGACTCGCCCGCCGCGTGGGCGGGTGCTGAAAATCATCGCCGCTATCTGCGTTCTGGTCGCCGCCGCCGTAATTTTGGGCCGCCCGCAAAGCTCCGGCCCGCTGCCGGACCCGATGCCGACAAATCAGCGGGAGGCGATGGGCGACTTCACGCTGCCAACGCTGTCGGGAGAGCAATGGCGACTGTCCAAGCATCGAGGGCACGTCGTCCTGCTGAACTTCTGGGCGACCTGGTGCCCACCCTGCCGGGAGGAAACACCGGGCCTGGTGCGTGTTGCCGCCGCCAACCGGGCGCGGGGCTTGGATGTGGCGGGTGTTTCGATGGACAACAGCGATATTGGCAAAGTGCGCGGCTTTGCCACCGAGTATAAAGTCCCCTACCCCATCCTGCTGCCCGCGCCGCTGTCGCCGCTGACCTATACGGTGCAGGCGTACCCCACCACCTATTTGATTGACCGGCAGGGCCGTGTCGCGGGAGCTTATGTGGGGGAGCTGGATGAGGCGGCTCTGCAAAAACAGGTGACACGGCTGCTGGATGAGAAATAATCGATCAAGAACGAGGAGTTGAAAACTTCTCGCGAGGTGAGGCGTCCTTCGGACGAAAGAGAATGCGGATGGGAACAGGCGCTTTCGCCTCGCCCTCCGTCCGAAGGACGCCTTACCTAGCGAGGGATTTTCAATCCCTCGCCAGCCTCTGAAAAGTAACTTATGACCCCTTCGATTTATGTGGACCGACTTTCGCCGTTTCTTTTTCAGTGGCACGTTCTGGGCCACTCCATTGACATCCGCTGGTACGGCCTGTCTTATGGGCTGGGGTTTCTGCTGACGTTTCTCTACTTCCGCCGCGCCGCCCGGCGCGGGACGGTGCCGGGGTTTGACGGTGCAGCGCTGGAAGTGCTGACCGGGCTGGTTCCGCTGGGTGTGGTGATTGGGGGCCGTCTGGGGTTCGTGGTGCAGCACCCGCATGAGCTTCTGCGGAACCCCGTGTTTGCCTTGCGTATCTGGGAAGGCGGGATGGCCTTTTTTGGCGGTTTGCTGGGCTGCCTGCTGGCGCTGCTGTGGGTGGGCCGAAAGTACGGCTGCCGGTTTCTGGCGCTGACGGATGTAGCCGTGTTCCCCGCCGCGCTGGGGCTGGCGTTTGGGCGGCTGGCAAACTTCGCCAACGGGGAGCTGATTGGGCGGCCCACCCACGCGCACTGGGGCGTTGTTTTTCCCGACACGGACTTTCAGCCGCGCTACCCGTCGCAGCTTCTCGAGTCGGCGTCGCATTTTCTGCTGTTTGGCATTCTGCTGGCTGTGTCGCGCCGCTGTTCGGGCTGGGTGGAAGACAGGGCGGGCCGGCTGTCGTTTTTGTTTCTGACGACCTACGGCTTTTTCCGGTTCTTGACGGACTTTTACCGCGACGACGACACGTACTGGGGGCCGTTCAGCGACGGGCAGTGGATTAGCCTGCTGACGGGGATTGTGGGTCTAGTTTTGCTGATGGGGGTGCGGGGGCAAGCGGCGGCGCAGGCCGAGAAGAGCCGAGGGGTTGAAACCCCTCGCTAATAGGCGAAGACGCCGGGAAGCCAAAGAATAAGAGAAGCCAAAGAACAATATACATGGGCCTGTATTTATTGTCCGATTGGCCGCCCGGCGCGGAGCGCCTTCCAGCGAGGGGTTTTAACCCCTCGCACTCTTGGCTTGCTCTAGTTGCGCGTTACTTCTTCAGCGACGAGGCCGCCGGGTCGGGACCAGGCGAGTCCGCGCCGGGCAAATCCCCGCCTGTTTTCATGCCGTCTTTGATCATCTTGTTCATCGTCTGCGAGCGCAGCGCGGCATCGGTGATGCGGGATAGAAACGCGGTTAGCGCTTCCATATTGGGATAGCCGTCGGTGCGGGACACGATCACGTAGCCGCCGCCGGAGACGGCATAAGCGTAGCCTTTGCGGTCCGGGAAGCCGACCATAATCAGCTTGTACTCATCCGCGTCGGTGAACACAATGCGGTGCGCGCCTTCGGCATCAAAGGCCGTCTCATAGAACGCATTGGAGTCAAACGCGGGCGCGGGTGGGGCGGCCCGAACCACGACGACCGGCGGGGCGGCCAGCAGCGCCTTGCCCTTCTTGCCAGCCGGTTTGAACACTGCTCGCTGTGTGACCATTGGCGGCTTCGCGCCGGGCATCTCGTAGACGACAAAATGGACGTGGTTGACGTCTTTCAGGATGTCGGCCAGATCGCCTCCGGCCAGCGCATCGGCCACCGGGTTCGGCTTGAGGGGATGCACCGGGTCCACCGCACGGGCCGTTTCGTTGGTCTCGCCAATGCCTTTCAGGAACGATTTCAGCACGCCCAGAATGTCTTCCGAGCGGGCATCCATTTCCACCCGCAGCTTGCCGCCGGGGGGGGGCGGGATAACAAGCTGCGACAGCGGCGGGGCGGATGTGTAGACCGGCGCGGGCGTATAGACCGGTACAGGGGCAGGCATCGGCGTTTGTGCCGACGCGGAAGGGGCGAAGGCAAATGCCCCGAGTGTCAGGGCAAGCGGCAGGGCATGAAGTGGGCGCATGGATTTGTCCTTTTGAGTTGCTTGATACATTAATTGCTTGACGTGATTTGCGTGCCGTTGTAGGTCCGCAGGTGGAAGTGCCCGGCTTTGAGGCGAGCCTGGTTAAGCTGGCCTTTGGCGATGGTGTTGACGGTGTAGGTGTTCGGGTCGCCGTCGCTGACGAACTTCAGCGTCTTTTGTTTTTCCATCAGCTCCAGCCAGTAATGAATGGTGTAGTTTTCAGCACCGGGAATGATGCGCGGGATGTAATACGGGTCGAACTTCTTGCCGTAAAAATCATTGCCCATCGGCGAGGCCGCCGGGTCCGCGCCCGCTTTTAACGCACATAGATTGTGGTACGTTATGCCGCCGCTTGCGCCGGAAATCACCAGCTTTTTGTTATGCGGGTACACGCCGTAGGGCAAAGCCAGCGTGTTGACGGGATAGGTCGGCAGGTAGGCATGAATGTTTTTCACGGCCCCGGCGAACTCGGCTTCCACTTTAGCATCGGGCCAGTGCCGGATGCCCGCAAGATGATGGATGGTATGGTTGCCGATCTCAAAGCCTTCTTTGACCAGATACTCCATCTTGCCCTGCGCGTACTGCTTCTGGTAAAACGGCGGCGGCAGGGTCGTTCCAATGTCTGTCAGCACAAAAAACGAGCCTCGGAGCGGCCAGTCCGGGTGCTGGGCATGGAAGGCATCTAAGATGCCGACGGCGGAGTCGGGGTCGATTTTGCCGTCGGGCGTGTAGTTGAACTGGCCGCGCAGGGCGTCGTCGAACGTGATAATCACCGGGGACATCCCCGCCGGGCAGTCGATTTTGCCCTGCACGTAGTCGGTCAGGCTGATGGGACGGTAGTTGTGGTCGTAAAGCCACTGCACATCGGCCCGAAACGCCGACGCAGGATATTGATAGCCTTTGGTTTTGGTCCCCTTCACTAAATCATGGTATTCTAGGATAGGGACAAGCCCGGCCTCGTTCGGCTGCACTTTGGTCAGGTCCACTGGCAGCATGGGAGCCGGTCCCGCCGGACGCAGGGCGACAGGCTTCGCAGCGGGCTTGCTTCGATGCAGCAGGTGGCAGCCGGACAGCGATGCGGCGGCGAGGGCGGCAGCCAGGAGACGGACGGAATAACGGGCGCTTCGCATAAGGCTCCTTCGGGGGTGCGCGTGAGAGCAAGTATGAAAGCATTATACCATGCCTGACAACGAGGAACAAGGGCCAGGACAGGGCACTGCCGGGCTGCTTCCGCGCCTGTGGAATGCAGGCAACAGCCTGATTGGATTGGCGGGGGCCATTGGCGGGCGCGGGGCATGGCGGCGCGAGGAAAAAGTGCTGGAAGTGAGCGGCGGCTGGCTGATTGGCCTGCTGGTTCGCCGGGGCTGGGCACAGGCGATTACGCTGGGCGATGTGGTGCTGTATGCGGACGCCGCGCTGATTGCGCTTATCCATGACCATGAAATGGTTCATGTCCAGCAGGGGCGCGTGTGGGGACCGTTTTTTCTACCTGCCTACGTTTTAGAGTCGCTCTGGCAGTATCTTCGGACCCGCGACGGATACCACAACAATCGCTTCGAAGTCGCCGCTTACGCCCGAGATGCCAGGAAGCAGGAAAATTGAGCCTGCCTGTCGAACACGCAGAGCGGAGGATAGTATGTTTTTTCAACCACGCCACGGGCTTCTGCTCACGCTTCTTCTGCCAGCCTCGGCCTCGGCGAAGCCTGTTTCTCACAAGCCTGCCGCGAAAACACCGCCCGCCCGGCGCGAGCTTCAAGCGATTTACAACCACATGAATACAGAGGCGGCGCAGCGAAATGTGGATGGCCTGTACGAGTACGACAGTGACGACTACACGCTGATTGGCATAAAAGGTCAGACCGAGGACCCTTCGCAGGCGCGGCAGGACCTCGAACAAGTCCTGGACAAAGCAGATACGATTCGAGCTGTGACCAGCATTACAGGCTTCTCGGGGACTGATACTGAAGCGACCGTGACGGTCAAAGACCATGTCGTGATTGGCTTTGCCAACAATGCCAATGGCCGTGCGATCAAATTTAACTTCAATGACACGTCCCGTGACCATTGGGTCAAAACTGAAGGCAAATGGCAGCGCACCCGGACACGGGTTTTGTCCGGTAAAAACGGCTACAAAAAGAACTTCTGAGAAAGAACTTCTGAGAAAGAACTTCTGAGAAAGACAGCGAAAAAGCCGTGCCGGTCAGCGGATGCTGGCTCAGGACGGCTTTTCTTTGTGCGGGGCTTGCTCTATTCAGAGAGTCCCATGCACAGCCGGAGATTGTCCGGTTTGAACTTATCGTAACACAAGTTACGGCTCCTGTCAAGCCATTCAGCAAAATAATTTGCTGAGTGCTTTTACTGCGTGCTTTGCGTCGCGGGCTGCGTGTGGCCGCCCATCGCAGTTTCGTCCTGCTCGTCAAAGGCATCCCCGACATTGCCGTGCTGCTTCATAGCGCTTGGGATGCCGCTCGATGCCGGGGCTTCGCTGCTCGCTCCGGCGTGGTGAGAGCGCACAGTGGCCTCTTTTTCTTTGCCATCGCCGCCGTCGGCGAACAGCCGCTTGCCGGTTTCGACCTCGCCGTCGGTGGTCTGCTCGAACGCATCGCTCTGGGTCACGCCGATATGGTCCTGAATGTTGTCTGCTGACATAATGGTCTCCAATAATTCTTTGTTACACTTGTTGTACCCAGCTTTGGTGCGCCGCGTACATGGCGGGCACAATTTCGTGGCCGGTGCCGGGCAGGTACAGCATTTCTTTCTCGCAGGTGAGCGCATTGTAGACGGCATAAATGGTCGGCGGCTTGCAGGAGGGGTCCCGCCCACCCGCGCTAACCTGTGTGGGGCACTGAATACTCGGCGCGTGCATCAGCGGGTCAAAATAGCGGTACGTCTGATAAATTTGCGCCGTGAGTGTCGGGTGCGCCTCAGCATAGTCGGCAATCAGCCCGCGCCCGTCGGGGTAGCGGGCCGCGCCCATGCGCTTATACTTGCTTCGATCTAAAAGTGACAGGGCCAAATCCAGAGCGCCCAGCCAGGGCATATCCGCCAGGCACAGCCTGACTTGAGGGGCCAGCGCCGCCGTCACCAAAGCAAGCCCGCCGCCCTGACTCATGCCGCCGACGATGAGCTTATCGGCGCTGACTTCCGCTTGCTCCGCCAGCACGTCCAGCGCCCGCAGGCAGTGGGCCACAATTCTGCGGTAGATATAAGTTGTCGGCGTCTGGATGCCCTGCGTGATATAGTCCGCGTTCGCCAAACTCGGATGCGTGTACGGTGTGTCCGGCGTGTGCCCGTGCAGGTTCAGCCCCAGCGTCACCGTGTCCGGGTAGAGGCTCTCGGGGCCGGGGGGAGGATTGCCGTGCGAGTACCCCGGCAGCCACAAATACCCGCGTCGGCTTTCGTTTTCCAAAGCCTTCTTCGGCACGGCCAGCCAGCCGTAAATTAGAAACTCGTCCAGCGACGAAAACCGCACCCAGTCTACTGTGTGTGTCGCCGTCTCGCCCCCCGCCCCCGGCAGCCGCTCCCATTCCAGCGGCACGTCTGCCAGTGCCGCGTGAACACTTTGCCAGAAAGCGTCAAAGTCAGCGGGGCGAATACTCGGGGCGCGGGTTTCTTCCAAAAGCATCTCGGTCATAGAAGAAGTTTACCCGAAAGCCCCTGCCAACCTATGCAGGATTTCAGCAGCCCGGCGTTGAACTGCCCTCTATGTCTAAACTCAACTCTGAGCCAACGTCTGAGCCGATGCTTTCGCGGCGCGAATTAGGCAAGCTGGCCGTGCTAGGCGCGGCGGGGGCGCTGCTTGCGCCTGCCGCCCGTGCTCAGGCGGTTGACCCGCCGCCGGTTGGCCCCCTGCCCGTCCTGCCGCTGCCCGCCGCGCCGCCCCCTCCCCCGCAGGAGACCCCCGTGACTGATACCGAAGGAACGTATTTAACCAAAATAGTCCCGCTGAACGCGGGCTATACGCTGTCTGACGCGCAGGCGAAAGAAGTGGCCGCGCAGCTTAAAGATTATCCAGGCGGGTTCGCCAAAGCCCGTGCTTACGTGCTGCCCGATGACGTTGGCCCGGCCTTTGCCGCCGATGCCCCGCCCCGCCGGAAGGAAGCAAGCAAGTGAGCGATACAGACCTGCTGTTTATGACAGTCACCGAGCTAGGCGCGGCCCTCAAAAAGAAGCAAGTGACGTCGGTGGACCTGACGACGCTGTATCTGAACCGGCTGGAAACGCTGGGGCCGAAGCTGGGGGCACTGGCCTATGCCACCCGCCCGCTGGCTTTGGTGCAGGCCGCGCAGGCCGATAAAGAACGGACGGCGGGCAAGGCGCGGGGACCGCTTCACGGCATCCCGTTTGGCGTCAAGGATTTATTAGCAACCGCGAATGACCCGACCGAATGGGGCAGCCCGGCACATAAGGGCCAAATCTTTGATTACGATGCGTTTGTCGTCACCAAGCTGCGTCAGGCGGGGGCAGTGCTTCTCGGCAAGCTGTCCATGATCGAGCTTGCGGGCGGCGGCGGGTACCGCTACGGCAATGCGTCGATTACGGGCGCGGGGCGGACGCCCTGGAACCCGGAGCATTGGGCGGGCGGGTCGTCGTCTGGGCCGGGCGCGGCGACGGCGGCGGGCCTTGTCGGCTTTGCGATAGGCTCCGAGACCTGGGGCAGCATCGTCTGTCCGTCGTCGTTCTGCGGCGTCTCCGGCCTGCGTCCGACCTTTGGCCGCGTCAGCCGGCACGGCGCGATGGCGCTGTCCTATACGATGGACAAGCTCGGCCCGATGGCCCGCTCCGCCGAAGACTGCGGGATTATTTTAGAGGCCATCTCCGGGCAAGACTCCGGGGACCTGACGACTTCGGACGACAGCCGCTTCAAGCGCAGCAAACCGCGCTCCGTCAAGGGAATGCGCCTCGGCATTATTCGCCCGGACTACCGCTCGGGAGACACCGAACACAAGGCGCAGACGCAGACCGAAGCGGCGTTTGAAGGGGCGCTCGGCGTCCTGACCGGCCTCGGCGCGATTCTCACCGATGCCACGATCCCCCCCATCCCAATGGACCCGGCGGCCAGCACGATTATCAGCGTCGAAGGCTCCGGGGCCTTTGAGCAGATGATCCGGGATCAGCCGCGCCTCACAAAACTGGTGGACGAAGAACAGCAGGGCGGCCTGCTGGCCGGACTGGTTATCCCCGGCGTGGATTACGTCCGCAGCCTGCGTCTCCGCACGGCGGCGCAGCGGGCGATGGCGGACTTCTTCGGCAAGTACGATGCGCTGGTGGCCCCTGGAATGCTGCAAGTCGCCCCGCCTCTGTCCGACTCTTTAGACTCCTACTTTGTCGGCAGCGACAAGGGCCTTTCGGGAATGGGCAACCTGTGCGGCGTCCCCGCCCTGTGCGTCCCGATGGGCTTCGGCCCGGACCACCTCCCGCTCGGCCTGCAATTCGTCGGCGCGGCCTACGACGAGATGACTTTGCTGTCGCTTGGCATGGCCTATCAGGGCCTCACCGACTGGCACAAACAGCGCCCGCCGGGAGAGTTTGGGGCGTAGGATTGTAGCCCCCCTGATGCTGGGGAGCCGGATTTCGGACCCCCTAACCCCCAATAATGGGGGAACCGGATAATCAGGATAGAAAAGAGGGCGCAGCAAGCAGCGCCCCTACGCATATCTCTGGCTCCCTCTCCTTTCTGAAGGAGAGGGCTGGGGTGAGGTTTCTATTCCGGTTCCCCCATTATTGGGGGCTAGGGGGTCCGAAGAAGGAGGGTTTAAGATGAACCACTGGGCAGCGTTGGCGTTAGATAGTGCAAGTGGGTTTGCGGGGGCATGGCTGGCATATCGTTTTTCGGCAAAGCTTGCTCGGTTCAAGTTGCTGCTCGTCTTGCTCGGCGTCGGCCTCGCGGCCTCAGCCTGCTTCTTGCTACCCTATACGTCTATTCCTTCCCCAATCCGGCCCGCCTTCTTGTGGAAGCCGCTGGTTTATGCAGCCATCACGCTGATTTTCACGGCAGGTGGCACTCTCGTCGGAGAAGTCTTTTGGAGATCGCGCCGCACCCGCCCGGCCCCCGACAGCTTGAACAAAGAACAGCCATTGGCACGGGTCCTAGATTTACTCGCACGGGGCAGGAAGATAGACGCGATCCGGGTCCACCGCGAGGAAACCGGGCTTGGTTTGCGGGAGGCAAAAGAGGCCCTGGAGGAAGCGCAGAGGAACCTCACCCCAGCCCTCTCCTTTAGCAAGGAGAGGGAGCCGGATTAGCAGCCTCGGCTTACCGATCAATCCCGCAGCCCATGTTCAGCACGTAGGGCCGGGCGACGGGGCGACCGGCGAGGGCCTGCGTCAGCGCGTCGGCGAGGTAGGCGCGGGTCATGCCGGATTTGCCGGTGCGATTTTTGTAGTCCCACGAGTCGTCGGGTGCACCCTGAAAGACGATGCGGCCTGCGGGGTCGAGGAGATACGTTTGCGGGGTGGAGACGGCGTGAAGCGCGTCGGCGACAGCGTGGTGCGGGTCCAGCAGCACGGGGTACGGGAGATGGTGCAGGGAGACGTTTTCAGCGAGGGCGCGGCGGTCGCCGGTGAGGTCAGCGTGGCCGGATTCGACGGCGTAAAACGTGACGCGGCCTTTGTAGCGCTCGGCGAGGGGGACAAGGCTGAGGCGCTCGCAGTCGCGGACACAGGGGCAGGTGGCGCTCCAAAAATAGACCACGCGCCAGCCTTTTTGCGTGCCGATGTCTACGGCTTGCCCGGTCAAGGTGACGGCGGGCAAGGTTGTGACAGGCGGCGGTGCGGACGGCGCGGCAGAATGAGCGGCTCCGGCAATCAGCAGGCAGAGGGACAGGAACAAAAACGGTTTCACGGCAAAGCCTCCGGCCTGATTATCGGCAGGCGAAGGCAGAACGGAGAGGCCGAGGAGGGAGCCGAGGGGTTTTAGAACGAGGGTTTAAAACCCCTCGCTGTTACGCAGTCATGCCGCAGGCATCAAGGCGCTTCGCGCCGGGCGGCCAATCGGACGATAGATGCAGGCCCGCACCGCTGGCTCTTTGGCTTCCCGGCGTCTTCGCCTCTTAGCGAGGGGTTTTAACCCCTCGGCTTTAGGCTAGTCTTCTTCGTCGGGGATGACAATGTCTTCCGGCTGCGTGATGACGAGTTTGCCATTTTCCCAGCTTGAGACGGTCACGCCATTGCGCTTGTGTTCAATCATGGCCGCACGAGCGCCTTTGCGGATGAGCTTCAGCAGCAAGTCACTGTCCGAAAAGCGGCGGATGAGTTCGGCGCGGGCCTCCATTTTTTCTGTCTGGGAAGCGATTGCGGGTTCCTGAGTTAAGGTGCTAACCATTGTCTGCAATTCCTTTCATTGTTTGCCATGCCTGCAAGTCGTGTACTCTCTCGGCCTGCCCCAAGCGGTGTTCGGCAACAAGCACAGATTGGTTGCGTATGGTGTTGTCGAACGCCCGCCAGTCATCAGCCAGCGGCAAGTAGAGCGAGAAGAAGTTTTTCAGCCCGGTCACATAGCGGCGACGAATTACCTCTTCGGGAATGTGATGCCCGCCGTTTTGAACGCGCTCTGCCACGCGCTGAATGTTAAGCTCCGGGCTGTTGAGCCAGAGGAACAACAGTTGAAACTGGTAGCCATTCTCCCGCAAGCGGCGAACACGAGGCGCGAGGGAGCGGCTTGCCAGAGTGGTTTCTATGGCGAAGTCATCGAGCCGAGCTTCGTACTCGCCCATCGCATTGATGAGAATACGGCTGGCGCGGACGTCTTTGTTTTCGCCCTCGGCTTCGGGCAGAGCTTTGGCAATCTCGTCGGCATTGATGTAGGGAATGACGCCGGGCAGGACGAATGCTGCGCTGGTGGACTTCCCGGAGCCGTTGCCGCCGCCGATAATGATAAATTGAGGGGGCTGTTCCATCCACAGTCTCCTGCCCTGTTGTACCACGGAAGGCAAAAAAAGAGGGGCGGGGACAAGCCCCGCCCCTACGTGCCAGCAAATGATTACAGGTCTACTTTTTGGTTGTCGCCGGGATTGGCGGGCTTACCCGTCGTCAGCGCCTTGACCAGGGAAATGGCGTGGGCGACGGGGCTGGAAGGAGAGTCCCAGTATTCGCCCCGGTCGGCATTGACTTTGATCAGCGCGATGTCCGGCTCGTCGAGGCCCTTGGGGAACCAGGCTTTCAGGGCTGGCTCCCACAACTCGGCCATTTTATCTTTGTCACGGCTCAGTTCGGCGCGGCCTGACAGGGACACGTAAGTCTGGGACTTCGGATCGGAAAAACCGACATTCACGTAGGGCTTCTTTTCCAGCTCATGCACTTTGGGCGTGTCGCCATAGGTGAAAAAGTAGACGTCACCGTCGAACTCGACGTTTTTGTTGGTGGACATCGGGCGGGAGTTCAGGCGGCCTTCGGCGTCGGTGGTGGTCAGCATCCCGAAGTCGATTTCTTTGATCAGCGCGGCAATTTTCTTGACGTGGTCTTCATGCTGGGTATGATCAGCCATGTTTGGGTAATCCTTCTCTGTTCTATAATTTCTACGGCTCTATGCCTATCCGAAGAATACCCAATCTGTCCCCCAAGAAAACTGAGGCCCTATTATTACTGGTATCAACAAATTTCTGATCTCGCTCGGCGGCCTGTGTGTTGCCGTGCTGCTGCTGGCCCGGTTTGCCGCCGGGGATGCCCCGCCGCCCGCGCAGGTCGCCCCGCCGCCGGTCGTCGACCCGCAGTTTTATGACTACGATAGCACGACCCCCTACCCCGTCACCGAGACGCCCTACCCCGGCACAAAGGAAGACAAAAAGAGCGGTGTGACCATCACCAAGCTGACTTTTCCAAGCGTGGTGCAGTCCCCCTATGCCGTCAACAACACGGTGACAGCCTATTTGTTCGTGCCGAGCGGCCCCGCCCCGCGCCCGGCGATGGTGGTGCTGCACGAGTGGAACCCGTCCTCGCCCGAGGGGATTTTCCGGCTGTGCCGGGCCATTGCTGCCGCCAATGTCACGGCGCTGATGATTGTGGAGCCGTATTCGCTGAACCGTCACCCGGACAAAGTCCGCGAAGGCGCGGAGGCGGGCGACGCGCAGATTTTGTCGGGCAATGTCCCGCGCATGGTCAGCGCCCTGCGTCAAGCGGTGCTGGACTCGCGCCGGGGGCTGGACTATCTCAGCAGCCGCCCCGACGTCGACCCGACCCGTCTGGGCGTCGCGGGCATCAGCCTCGGCGGCGTCCTATCCGGCCTCGTGGCGGGGGCGGACCCGCGTGTCAAGGTGGCGCTGACGCTGGTGGGCGGCGCGGACTTTGCGCGGGGCTTCTGGAACGGCCTGCTGACGCGCCCGTACCGGCAGCAGATCAAGCGCGACGGCTACACGTACCAGACCTATTCCGATGCGATGGCCCCGGTCGATGCCAAAAACTGGCTGCCGCAGCGCGATTTTAATCCCGAAAACGCGCTGATGATCAATGGGCATTACGACCTCGTCATCCGGCCCGAGCAGGGCAAGGCACTGGCCCGCGACTTTGGCGGCACGCACATTGTCTGGCTGAACTCGGGGCATTACGGGGCGCTGTTTAGCGCCAAGCCCGCCGCCGAATTGGGCGTCCGATTCCTCCGCGCCCGTTTCTACGGCGAGACGGCAGCGTTTCATCGCCCGGACCATCTGCCGTCCACTACCATCAAAGGCGGCATCTTATTTGGCGGGCAGGAAGGCATTTCACCCGTGCTTGCGACTTCGCTGATTAACTTCGACGGGCCAGGCCGGTATACGGTGGACGGGATGCTGACTTTGCACGGCCTGTCGCTTGCCGCGCAGGCCCGCATCGGCCTGATTTCCGGCGTCGGCGTTCAGTTTCCGCTGCTGCATGGCAAGATTAAGCCGCGTCCGTTTGTGACCTTTACGCTGACGCTGTGAGGACCCCCTAGCCCCCAATAATGGGGGAACCAGAATAGGACAGGAAGAGGGTGTTCCTAACTCTCTGGCTCCCCCATTATTGGGGGCAGGGGGGGTCCTAATCAAACGGCAAATCAGGCGGCGGCAGCAGCGTTCCTGCCACACGGCAGGCGGCAAAATACTCCAGGAGCGCCTCGCTTAACGGCGGAGGCGGCAGGGCGGGAAACAGGGCGGGAGCAAGCGTCAGCGGCGCGGGAACGAACAGCGCAAGCGTGCTGACAAGCGCGGAGACGGCTTCGCAGGAGGCGGCATCGGGGAAAGCAATCTGCGTCAGCGCCTCGAAGCCCAGACCGTAGCGGACCAGTACTTCGAGGCTGGGAAAGCGGCCTGCCTCGGCGCGGCGGCGCAGGAAGTCGGCCATCTCGGCGGCGTCTGTGACCGGCTGATTGGCGGCGCGGGAGCGCCAGGCTTTGGTATTGAACGGTAGCAGGGCGACGTGCGGCAGAGACAGCACGGTGGCGCGGTCAAAGACGAGCAGGGCGTGGGGGTAGCCTCGGGCAAACTTGTCGCGGAGCAGGGGCGTATCGGCGTCAAGGGATAAATGCACCCAGTCTTGAAGCCCCAGCATCCGGTCGCGGCGGGCGGCGGTCCGGCGCGGCGAAATGCCGCGAGCGGCCAAAACACTCTGCGGATACAGTGCCCCGCTTTGCAGGATATGCGGCAGGTAGTGGAGCGGGGCGACGTGATAAAGACTCATTCTGCCCAGTTGTCCAGACGCAGGCGGGTTTTGAGGAAAGCGCGGACGCAGGCGGGGTCCCATTGAACGCCCGCGCCCGCTTCCAGAATAGCCAGCGCCTGCGCCTCGGCCATGCCTTTGCGGTAGGGGCGGTCGGTGGTCATAGCCGAAAACGCATCGGCGACGGCCATCAGGCGGGCAGTCAGCGGGGTTTCTTCGCCGGCCAGGCCAGCGGGGTAGCCGCCGCCGTCCCAGCGCTCGTGGTGGTGCCGGATGGCGGGGAGCGTGGCCTCAAAGCCAGAAACGGCCCCGACAATCATGGCCCCCATCGCGGGGTGCTGCTTGATGGCCTCAAACTCTTCGGCGGTCAGTGTGCCCGGCTTTCGCAGGACGGCATCGGGGACGCCGACTTTGCCGACATCGTGCAGCAAACCCGCCAGCAGCACCGTCTGCCGGGTCTCAGCATCCAGCCCCAGCTCTTCGGCAATCCCCAGCGCAAACGACATGACATCTTCGGAGTGACGCCGCGTGTAACGGTCTTTCGTGTCTACCGCCGTCACCAAAGCATTCAGCATAGAAAAGTCTGCCGGGGAGCAGGTCAGACGCGCCCGCAGGCGCTCGGTCAGCTCACCCCGGCCCGTGCCCCCGGTTTTGACACGCAGCAGGCGCAGGTCGGCGGCTGCCAGCGCGTCCAGACGGGTCGGGCCGTCGTCAGGGAACACGGCAAGACCCAGGGACAGGGTGAGCGGGATAAGCGTATCCGCGCCGGGCGGGCGGAAGCCGATCCCTTTCAGGGCATGAAGCAGAGCGTCGGCACGTTTGACAGCGGCCTCGGCTCCGAGGCCAGGCATCAGCAGGGCGAACTCGTCGCCGCCGAAGCGGGCCAGAATGTCGCCGGGGCGGCACGCGGATTCCAGCGTGTAGGCGATAGAGCGCAGGACGTCGTCGCCGACGGCATGGCCGTAGCCGTCATTGAAGAACTTGAAATTGTTCAGGTCCATGACCGCAATCGCCAGCGGCTGCCCGGTCTCGGTGGCAAGCCGGGCTTCGGTGTCAAGGCGCTTGTGGAAAGCACGATGGTTCAGAAGGCCCGTCAGCGGGTCCCGGTCGGCGCGGTCTACGGCCTGCGCCAGCAGGTTTTTGGTCTGCGCCAGCAGGCGCTCCGCTTCCATTTCTACCCGCCGCCGGTCAGTGATGTCATTGGCAACCACCAGCCTCGCCTCGCGGCCATGAAAGTCAAGCCGGTGCGAATAGATTTCCGCCCACAGCTCCGTGCCATCTTTGCGCTGATGCCGCCACGCGCCGAGGTTCTGCGTGTCCGCTGTGAGATAGGTAAGCATTTCCATCAGGCGCGGCAGGTCTTCGGAAGGCCGAATGTCGGCCAGTGTCATCTGCAAGAACTCTTCTTCGCTATAGCCGTAGGAGGCAATGGCCTGGTCGTTGACCGCCAGGTAAGCCAGCGTGCGGGTGTCGTACACCCACATTGACTGCGGGTTAGCCTGAAACAGCAGGCGGTAGGTTTCCGCGCTGCGGCGCAGAGCCTCAGCGGCCTCGCGCCGGCCGGTGATGTCGCGGGTGATGCCGACCAGACCAACGACGGCCCCGGAGGCGTCTACCAGCGGCGTTTTCGTGGTGGACAGCCACTGCTCACCGCCGTCCGCGTCGCGGGCCGCACGTTCCAGGTTCAGCAGCGGGCGGCCTGTGTCCAGCACCTTGCGGTCTTCGGTTTCTAATCGGGAGGCGAGGTCCGGTGCAAACAGATTGGCAGCCGTTCGGCCAATGATGTCCACCGCAGTCAGGCCACAGAAGCGCCGGTGCGCGTCGTTGTCGGCGAGGTAGCGGCCCGCCCGGTCTTTGACGAAAATCTGGTCCGGCAGGCTTTCAATGAGTGTTCGGAGCAGCGTCCGCTCTTCGCGCAGCACCGCTTCGGCTTGCTTGCGGTCCTCGATGTTGCGGGAGGAGCAGACCAGGCGATGCACCGCGCCCTGCGCGTCCCGAACGTGCGTGGTCGTGGTCTCCATCCAGAACTGCGTGCCGTCCTTGCGAAGATGCCGCCATTCCACCCGGTATGTGTCGGCGTCTATAAAAGTTCGGCTTGCGCCGGATTGCAGGGCAGACTTGTCTTCCGGCAGGGCGAATTCAAAGAAGCTCTTGCCGAGGGTTTCTTCCACGGTGAAGCCAGTCAAACGGTATACCGAAGGTGTCACGTAGAGAAACTTTCCCGAGGCATCGTGAAGGCTGACGATATCGGCCATTGAGTCCGATAGCATCCGGTACCGGTCCTGCGTCTGCCGCAGGTCAGCCTCCAAACGGTGGGTATCGGTGACATCGCGCAGGGTCACCAGCCAGGACAGCCCGGCGCATCCAGGACGCGGAAAGTGGGCCACAGAAATCAGGGCGTGCCGGACCTGCCCGTCCAGCGTGCCGGTCAGCGGCTCGCCGCGCACCGGCAGCCCCGCCGCAAGGCTTGCCCGAATGTGGCTTTTCAGCTCCGGCCTCGTCAGCGCCTCCTGAAAGAGCGGCAGCGCCGAGGCCAGCGTGATCCCCCGAACCGCGTTGCCCCATCGCTCCGCGAAAGCGGCATTGGCATAGACCAGGCGAAACGAATCCAAGTCGCACGAGCGCGACTCGGCCAGCAGCACGGCGTCGTCGGTCTGCCCCAGCAGAGTTTCCAGCAGCTTGCTCTGCTCCTCGGCATCCAGGCGAAGCTGTGTGGCGGGCGAGGCTCCCAGCGCGGTGCGCGGACTGTTTTGAAGACTATTTTGAGGGCTGTTTTGAGGAGGGTCACGGAACATAGTGGGGTCTATTTCAGAACAAACCGGCGGCTACCAGCCGCCGGTTTTGGCACGCTCCGGCAGGGGGTGCGCTTCCAGGAACTCGTCATACGTGCCTCGGAAGTCCAGCAGGCCATCGGGGGTGAATGCAAAGACGCGGGTGGCGACCTCGGAAATCAAATCCCGGTCGTGGGAGACCACGAATGCCGTGCCGGCAAAGGCGTTCAGCCCTTCGGCCAGCGCGGAGACGGCCTCCAAATCCAGGTGGTTGGTCGGCTCATCGAAGATCAGCACCGGGTTCTTTTCCAGCATGAGCTGCGCCATCAGCAAACGCGCCGCCTCGCCGCCCGAAAGCGCCTGTGTCTCTTTGAGGCTCTCATCACCCTTGAAAAGCATCTGGCCGAGCAGGCCGCGCACAAACTGCTGCCCCTGCGCCTCGGAGTCAAAGCTCATCATCCAGTCCAGAGCCGTGGTATCGTTGGGGATTTGGGC
Organism: Capsulimonadaceae bacterium; assembly: GCA_965277455.1. Lineage (GTDB taxonomy): Bacteria > Armatimonadota > Armatimonadia > Armatimonadales > Capsulimonadaceae > JANXMY01. The sequence goes on from OZ255823.1 coordinate 1,449,987, forward strand.
GCGGTAGTCCTGCGAATAGTAGCCCCACGTCTGGCCCGTGCCCCATTTGACGGTGCCCGCATCCGGCTCAAGCTCGCCGACAAGGCAGCGGATAAGCGTGGTTTTGCCCGCGCCGTTCGGCCCGATAATGGCGATCTTCTCGCCCCTCGTGATCTCGAAACTGAGGTTTTTCAGGACGTGCAGGTCACCAAACGACTTGGACAGGCCGGTGACGGTGACCACTTCGCGGCCCGAGGGCTTTTTCTGCTCAAAGCGAACAAACGGACGGGTGATGTTGGACTTTTTCATCTCCGTCGGGGCCAGCCGGGCCATCTCTTTGCGACGGGACTGCACCTGCGACGACCGCTGACCGGCGGCGAAGCGGTTGACAAACTCCTGAAGCTGCGCGATTTTCTTGCCTTTGTCTTTGTTTTCGCTCTCAATGCGCGTCCGCGCCGACATTTTATGCTCCACCATGTCGTCATAGCCGCCGGGGTAGTTGATAATGGTGTCGTAGTCAATATCGGCGATATGGGTGCAAACGGCATTCAAAAAGTGCCGGTCATGCGAGATCACAATCAGCGTGCCTTTGTAGTCCAAGAGAAACTCTTCCAGCCAGTGAATGGTCTCCAGGTCCATGTAGTTGGTCGGCTCATCGAGAAGCAAAGCATCGGAGCCGCCGAAGAGGGCCTGTGCGAGAAGCACTCTAAATTTGAAGTCATTGGGCAAGGTCGCCATCAAATCCTGATGCCGGTCATCGGGGATGCCGATGCCGCGCAGGATTTCAGCGGCTTCGATTTCAGCCTCGTAGCCATTTTCATCGGCGATGGTGGACTCCAAAGTGCCCAGACGCTCCATCATGGCGTCGGTGAACTCTTCGGCCTCGCAGAGCGTATTGCGCTCGGCCAGGGCACTCCACAGGGTCGGGTTGCCCATCATCACCGTGTCTAAAATTTTGGTATCATCAAAGGCATTCTGGTCCTGACGCAGCACGCCGACTTTGCGGGGCTTGCTCACCGTGCCCCGGTTGGTCGGCTCGATGTCGCCGGTGAGTATCTTCATAAACGTGGACTTGCCCGCGCCGTTGGGGCCGGTCAAGCCGTAGCGGTTGCCAGGGGTGAACTTCACGGAAACCTGGTCGAAAAGGGTGCGCGTGCCGTAAGATTTGGAAACGTCCTGAACAGTAATCATATAAAACTTTCGTAGAAACTTTCTTGGGAACTTTTGTCGGGAACAAAATTGTCGTGTTACCGTAATTATACCATACCCCGGCGTTTGCCTGCACAGGTGTTAAGTGAGACTAAGTCGTGTTATAATACCAAACAATGACACCACCGATGACACTCTCTCCCGATGCCGCCGAGATTGCGGCAGCTTCTTACCGGCTCACCTCCGACGGGGCGCTGCCGCAAGCGCGGCCCTGGCAGTCGGCGCTGTATGCGCGGCTTTCCAACCCCGAAGAGGACATGGGCGGCCTCCTGCTCGCCCCGACCGGCGCGGGCAAGCTGGAAGGGGTCGTTATCCCGGCGGTCGGCCTGCACCGGGGCGGGGCACCGCGCCGCCTGTTTGTGATTGGCCCGGACGTCTCGCCGCTCGATGACTACTTGTACCGGCTGGTTCCTTACCTGAAAGCCTCCGTGCAGGCCGATGAAACGCCGCGCACGCTCTGCCTGGATGCTCAGGAGGCCGATGACGTGTCCAATCAGTGCCGCCGCTTTTTCCCGGACGGCTCCGAGGACCCGCATCTCCTGACGAACCCCCTGGAAGCGGATGTGGATGTGGTGCTGACCACCTTTTCACGCTTCCGGGAGCTGTTCTTCGGCAGCGGCGGAGTCCATGCCCTGCCGCTGACCATGACCGGCGACGACGCCCCGCGCCGGGACCTGTTCTTCTTTGATGAGGCCCATTCCTACGCCCCCGAGGCGTTCGCCGAGTTCCACCGGCTCGTGGAGTTTTTGTACGCGCAGGATTTGGACGTTCTGGTGGCGTCCAGCACCCTGCCGCCGGCACGGGTGGATGAAATGGACTTTCTGGACCGGCTTCCCTTCGCACCCGGCGGCCTGCCGCACGGCCCACTGACGCTTTCTTACAAACCCACTGACGACCCACTGGCGTTGATTGAGTCGGAGATACGGCGCTCCTATTTTCAGAACTCCCGCGTGTTCGGCGTCACCGAAACCGTGGCCGGCGCCGAGGCCCTGCACGCAAAACTTGCGCCGTCGTACCCGCACAACGTTTATCTGTACCACCCCGACTTGCCTGCCCCCGCCCGGCGTCGGGTCTATGCTCAGGTGCGCGAGCTGGAAAAAGAGGGCGAAGGTTACCTGCTTTTGACCACTGGCGACGCTCTGGAAACCAGCGATTTAGACGCCACCACACTGCTGTCTACACTCTGCCCGCCTGAGAATCTCCTCCGCCGCGCAGGCCGGGTCAACCGCCGGGGTGACCTGCCTGCCGCGCAGATTGTGCTGGTCGGGGACACGTTTGCGCCCGCGTCTCGTCCGCTGCCCTTCGCGCAGAGCGCCGATTACCTGTCCACCCTCCGCGCCCAAACCGACCTGCCGTTCGATGCTGAACTTTGGAAGGCTCTGATTTGACACCTACGCAAACAACGAGGCAGTCCGCCTCAGCGCGTGTTGCGGCGACTCTTGCCGAACGCATCCGGTCCGGCGTCTACCGCCGGGGCGCTCCCCTCCCCACCGAGCGTGTGCTGGCCGCCGACCTCGGGGTGCATCGGCGCTCGGTGCGGGGGGCGATTGAGCAGCTTGTGGAAGAGGGCCTCCTCTCGCATCGCCCGAACTGCCGACCGACCGTCGAAGGACCGCGCCGCATCGCCACGGCGGCAGCGTCTTTGTCCGGGTCCCCGCGCATTTCCACATCCAATTTGATCGCACTGATTATGTGGCATGGCGGCGGGCCACTGGAGCACGCGGGCACATCGCAGCAGCGGATATTCTGGGGCATGAACGAAGCGCTGACAAAGGCGGGCTGTCATGCGGTGTTTCTGGACATTGGCGATGTGCTGCGCCCGGAGGCAGAGATTGCGGCGCAGGAGGCCGAGCATCTGCGCTATATCCGGGACCAGGGGTTTGGCGGGGCGGTTTTTTATCCGTATGCCTACCGCCACAACCGTGCACTGGTGGAAGAAGTCAGCCGGAGCGTCCCATTAGTTCTGCTGGACCGGAAGATTTCCGGGGTGGAGATTGATTTTGTCGGGACTGAAAACCACGACTCGCTGGCGCGAATTACCGAGCATCTGGCGGCGCTCGGACACCGCCGGATTGCCTATTTGACCGGCTACGAGCCAATTCAGCCGGTTCAGGACCGAGTGATGGGCTACCTTGATGCCATACGCGGCATAAACGACCCGGAGCAGCGGGAAATGATTTTGACGATGTTCAGTCAGCGCGATGACCCCGCCTGGACGGTTGTGGATGCCATTTTTCGCCTGCCGGAAGGGCAGCGCCCCACGGCGGCGGCGTGCTACACGGACTATCTTGCGGTCGATCTCGCGGAGCGTCTGGAAACGCTGGGGCTTTCAGTCCCGGAGGATGTCGCGCTGACGGGCTTTGACGGAATTGTTCCCACGCTTCCAAATGGGCTGGGACTGACCACAGCGGCACAGCCTTATGAAGAGATGGGCATGGCTGCTGCGACGTTGCTCCTGCGCCGCCGGGCGAACTTTACCGGACCACCGGAGAGCGTCGAGATTCCCGCGCCACTCATGGTGCGAGCCAGCACTTTGGCCTCCTGAGCAAAATTGTTATGAATTGTGTTTGCGTAATGGCTCCAAAATAATTATTTTGGAGCCATTTTTTTGTTACATAATGGCTTGACAAAGGCCCCAAATTATGATATATTGCTTTTGTCTTCGTTAGGACAGGTATTGGTTCACAAAGCATTTATCTGCAATGGCTCCAAACTGTTACTCAAGACACCATTGAAAGAGAGGCTTATCCATCATGAAAAATCGTTCTCAGCGCCGAGGCTTCACGCTCATCGAACTGCTCGTTGTTATCGCCATCATCGCCATTCTCGCCGCGATTTTGTTTCCCGTCTTCCAGAAAGTGCGCGAAAACGCACGCCGCGCCTCCTGTCAGTCCAACATGAAACAACTAGGGCTGGCCTTCACACAGTACACTCAGGACTACGATGAGAAGTATCCCGGCGGTGGCGGGAGTTCAACGTTTCCAGTAGGCTGGGCTGGCGAGATTTACACCTATGTTAAGTCCACTGGCGTTTACCGCTGCCCAGATGACAGCAGCACAGGAACCACTTCCTATGCCGTCAATCAGGGGCTGTACTACCCTCTCAACGGTTACTCTGGGAAAGCCGCGATTCCAGCATTCAATGCTCCTGCCAGCACAGTGCTACTTTTTGAAGTTGGTAGCAGCAAAGTTTTTGATGTGACCAGCCCAGCGGAGACTTTGTCTCCCTGGGGAGACGGCTGGGATGGCGGAAATAACATTGCAAGTGGGACAGGGACCGGTGTCGGAGGCGCTCCCACCAATATCAGTCTTTATGCGACAGGTCTCATGTCAGGCGGCTCCGCTGGTGCTGGGGGAGCAACATGCTTTCCGACGACAGGACGGCACACTGATGGGTCAAACTTCCTCATGAACGACGGCCATGTCAAATGGTTTCGTGGCGCTGCCGTCTCTCCTGGTCTGGCAGCACCCACTGCAACGTCGACCCAATCAGGCAACAACGGTCCATACAATGCCGACGGAACGGGCGCATTGGGAACAACAGGCCGGGCGGTCACCTTCAGCCCCATCTAAGCTGCCGCGTTTTTATGCTTCTCAAATTACTTGTGCCAGGAGGCTCCGTTTCCGCAGGGAGCGGAGCCTCTTTTTTTGGGCACACCGGAAATCAGACACTTTTAGACCATTCGCATGAAAGGCGATTATGAAATCACGACGCTTCTCACTTTTACTGCTGCCGCTGCTTGCCACCGCAGCTGCACCGCTGGCCGCGCAGGATGTCGGGCGGGTTTCACCCGCCGCGCTGCCCCTGCCCCTTCCTGCCTCCGCGCCGATGCCGCCAAACCTGCTTCGTGCCCAGAACCCGTGGAACCTGCCGATGACCGGCGCGTGGAAGTTTAAGCTCACCTACGGGCAAATCATCGCCGGACAATTTCATGTGGCCGCACCGCCGCAGGTAGGAATGTCGGCTCTGAACAGCCAGGCCGAGAACCCGCCCCAGAATGCTTTTGACGGCACACTGGATACGCGCTGGTGCGCGACCAGCGGCGACTTCCCGCAGTGGCTTCAAGCCGACCTCGGCAAGCCTCAGCGCGTCTCCGGCGCGAACCTGACCTGGGAATACGGCACTGACCGCTACCAGTATAAAATCGAAGGCCGCGTCAAAAGCTCGGACCCGTGGACGACGCTGGTCGACCGGACTACCGGCGCAGGATTTGGCGACGGCGCGGTTCCGGTGACGCCCGCCGATGTCCGCTATGTCCGTATCACGGTGACCGGAACCTCCGGGGCACACTGGGCTTCTCTGCGAGAGTTCCAGATCATGACAACGCAGAACGGGCGGCAAGTCGCCTGGAAGCCGCCTGTTCCAAACCCCGCTACCACCTCTGTGGCAGTGCGGGATGCGTTCACGCAGCCCGGTTACAACGATGCCAAGTGGGACACGCAGGTCGTTCCCTTCAACTGGGAAATGCTTGGCTACTCGCTCCCGACTTACGACCGCGTGGACACGACGGTTGGCCTGTACCGGCGCACCGTCGCCGTCCCGGCGACCTGGGCGGGCAAGCGCATTTACTGGCATTTTGATGGGGCGCTCGACGGCACGGAGATTTTTGTCAACGGCAAAAAAGCGGGCTACCATGAGAGCGGCTACACCGGGTTTGATGTGGACCTGACGGGTCTGGTCAAACCGGGCGAGCGCAATTTATTCGCGGCGCGAGTCTCCAAAACCACCCCGTCGTCGGACTGCGAAACAGGCGACTTTCAGGCGATGGGCGGCATTTACCGCGACACCTCGCTGATTGCCGTGCCTGAGACCCATGCCGCCGATATTGTGGTGCGAACGCCGCTGGCCGCGAACTACAAAGATGCCACGCTGGAAACCGACATGACCGTCGCCGGCGTGCCGGGGCAGACGGTCGCTGTCACCGGAAAGCTGATGCACAGCAATGGCCGTCCGGCAGGCGTCAGCCTGTCCGGTAAAGGCGTTGTGCAGGCGGACGGAACCGTCCTTGTCGCCATGAGTTCTCCGGTCGCCGCGCCCGCACTGTGGTCGGCAGAAAAGCCCAATCTGTACTATGTCGTGTTCTCGGTGGCTGCCAATGGCAAGCCAGTGGAGAACGTGGAGGAGCGGTTCGGCTTCAAACAGATCGAAGTCAAGAACGACATCGTGCTGTGGAACGGCGTGCCGATCAAATGCACCGGCGTCTGCCGCCATGACTACTGGGCCGACAAAGGCTTTGCGCTCACCGAAGCCAACTGGGTCAAAGACCTGGACATGATGAAGGCCGCCAACATCAATGCCGTGCGAACAAGCCATTACAACCACGCTCAGCGATTCCTGGAGCTATGCGACGAAAAAGGAATGTACATCTTAGACGAGGTTCCCTACTGCTGGATCAACGATCAGACCAAAGACCCGGCTTACGCCCCCTACCTGCTTCAGCGGGGGCGCGAAACCGTGGCGCGGGACAAAAATCGCCCCTGCATTCTGGCCTGGAGCCTCGGCAACGAAAACCCCGCCGGGCAGGACTCGCAGGACGTGCTCAATTTGGTGCGGCAAATGGACCCCACCCGCCCGGCGTTTGTCTCCGGGCAGGACCCCGAAAGCATGAAAGGCCAGCTCTGGAAGGATGACCACTACCCCGGCCCCGACTCGATTGACCGCTATGCGGCCAACACGCGCTGGGGCACGAACCTGACCGAACACCCGCATACGTTCTTTGAGAAAAACTTGCTGGCCTATGATCCGGGCGCACACGATGTCTGGTCGGAGACGCTGATCAAAACCTGGGCCAAGCTCTGGCAAGCGCCGAACATTCTCGGCTCGTTTATCTGGGAATGGCAGAGCCAGGGCATTGCCGACAAGAACGCCGACACGACCACGGACTTTTATTATGGCCCTGACCAGATGCGTCAGGAAAACAACAAAGGCATCGTCAGCGCCTACCGCGTTCCGAAGCCCGAGCTGTGGATTGTCAAGACCGTTTACAGCCCGGTTGTGGTCAGCACGCGCACGGTCAGCCCGGCGGACGGCGTCTGCGCGGTTCCCGTCACGAACCATTACTCGTTCACTAATCTGAGCGAGCTGACCTGCCGGTGGACGGCGATGAGCGGCAGCACGAAGCTCAAAAGCGGCGTTCTGCCCATTAACTGCGGACCGATGCAGACGGTGACCGCCACCGTTCCCGCTCCGGCGGGCACGACGCTGGTACGGATGGAATTCCTCCACCCGGACGGCTCTTCGGTAATTGCCTACAACCTGGCGGTCGCCGGTATTCCCCTGCCCGCTGCGCCCCCGGCGCTGACGGCAGGCGCGGCACTGACCGCGCAGAACGACGCCAGCACGCTGACCGTCGGCAACAGCCTTCAGCAGGTTGTGTTTAACAAGCAGACCGGAGCCATTCAGTCCTGGACCGTCCGAGGGCAGGAGCGCCTCAGCGGCGGCTCGCAGCTTAATCTGGGCGAGGGAAAAACAAAGTCCGGGGACGACCGGGGCTTCTACGCCGCCAGGCAGGCGTCCGTGCTGACCGGCGCTCAGGTCGGCGCCGCACCCGGCGCAAATGGCGCGATGCGCGTCACTGTGACGGGCACCGTGCAGACGGCGGCAGCCGGGCCAACGCTTGGCACTCTGACTACCACTTACGACGTCACGCCGGACGCGCAGATGACGGTGGACTGGACGCTGAACTGGACTGCCGCTGACACGCTGCTCTGGGAGCAGGGCCTGACGCTTGCCGTGCCGTCCAAGCTGAACCGGATGACGTGGCAGCGCGACTCGTACTTCACCGACTACCCTGCCGGACACATCGGCGAGCCGTCGGGCACAGCGGGGCCGGATGACCTGCAATTCCGCGCCTCCAAGCGCGGCCTGCACTGGCTGACGCTCACGGATAGCATGGGCCGGGGCGTAGCCCTGATGCCCTCGGCAGACACCCCGCTTGTGGGCCGTGCCAACGCCGATGCGACCGGCACGACGCTGTTTGCCAGCCGCGAAGTTGCCGCCGACACCGGCCTCAGCGGCTCGTGGGTCGCGGAGCACACAACGCACGCCGTCAAAGGCAAGTCGCTGTCCGGCGCGTTCGCCCTCCGCGCCATCGACGCCCCCGGCCTGACGGCCCACAGGTAGTCAGCACTCCGAAACACACACAAAACCGCCCCTGCAAAGCGTTTGCTTTGCAGGGGCGGTTTCTGTTTCAGCAACCCAATGGTTATCTCACAGCGGTTCAATCAGCACTTCACCGCCGTCTGTCATTTCGATTTGAAGCAAGCTGCCCGTAATCAAGCCATTGCCGAGTAGCGGCGAGCCTTCCAGCATCATTACTTCTGTCAGCCTTGCGTCTTCATCCCATTCCAGTAGCAACTCAGAGTAAGGTCTTTTGCGGCGGGAGCCGTCAGCCATCTGAACGTCTTCCTCAAAGCTGAAAGAGGATTGTAGTTGTCTCAGGATATTGCCCGGCAAGGCTAGTTCCCCGTTGAAGCCCGTGTCAACAATAAACTCAACCGGCAGCGCCCCCTCTTGTCCAGGCAGAGACAAAAGGACGTAAGCGAAATCATCGCGGACATAGCCTTGAATTGTCACAGTTTGCCCTCAATCATATCTGATTGGATAATGCGGGAGGCAAGGCTATACTGTGGCTCGGAGCCGATGCGGCGGACAAACAGGCGTCCGTCAGCAGGGAAGCGGCGGCGCATTTCGCGCATAGCGGCGGCGGACGTGCGGGCGACCGCGTATTCTTTTGCGTCAATATGGATAGCGACAAAGCCGGTACGTGCTTCCGCTTCAAGTTTTTGCCGCAGGTCGGCTTCGTAGATTGCCTGCCCCCGGTCGGAAAGCTCGGCAAGAGTGGCTTCAGAAATCAACGGGCTAATAGACGTCAGAGACATATATATTTCTCCTTTGAGGCTCAGGTCCCAGCCGCCCCAGCAGAGCATAGTCTGGCAGCAGGCCGATTCGCAGTGTGACCGTGCCGCCTTCGGGGTGGCGAACGCGCATGGCATGGCCTGCGTGGGTGGGTGTGTCGGCGACCAGATAATCCCCAGAGTCAGGGTGGATTGCCAGGCCGCGCCCGACTTGCTCCGGCTCAAGCTCCGCTTGCAGATCGCGGTAAAGCGCCAGCGCACGAACAGTTATTTCGGACAGCGGGCGCGGATATTCGCCTTGCAGCGGGTCCATAGCGTTCTCCTTTCTGCTATTGTACCATGTGCCGCCGGTTTGGGTATAAGCAGGTCAGAAAGAGAGTGTTTTGGAATGCGGTTTGGATTTGCAGTGAAGGTGATCGGGCACAAAGGCAACCTGGCGACGATTGAGGCGGAGACGGGGATGCCGTCGAACGATGCGCGGAAGTGGCAGAGCGGGCCGCACGTCCGGCAGTCGGTGGAGTATGTGAGGCAGGTGTTCCACTACCTGCACAAGATGGATATTCATATGTACCGGATGTCGTCGGACTTCGCGCCCTATCTGACGCACCCCGAGATGCCGCAGTTTCATAATCAGTTGGAAGAGGCCAAAGAGGAGCTGGCCGATCTGGGGGCGCTGGCACGGAAGTATGATATTCGCCTGAGCCTGCACCCGTCGCAGTATATCCTGCTGAATGCGAGAGATGAAGACGTGGCGGCCAAAAGCGTCAACGATTTGAACGCGCAGTCGCGGATTTTAGATGCTCTGGGCTGCGGGCCGGAGGCGGTAGTGGTCACGCACGTCGGCGGGGTTTACGGGGAGCGCGAGGAGAGCTTAAAGCGGTTTATCCGGCGCTACAAAGAGCTTCCTGAGGAAACGAAGCGGCGGCTGGTGGTTGAAAACGACGATGTTTCGTTCAGCGTGGCGGAGGTGCTGCGTATCCACGACGAGACGGGATGCCCGGTGGTCTTTGATAACCTGCACCATTTCTGCCTGAACCCGGAGGGGCTGCCGATGGCGGACGCCCTGCGGCGGGCGCTGGCGACTTGGCACGAGGGGGTGACGCCGAAGATACACTACTCGTCGCCGTCTACGGATTTCGAGACGAGCGTGACCAAAGAAAAAGGCGAAACAGGCCGGGAGCGGACCGTCACCAAGCTGCATTCGCCCCGGCTAAAAGCGCACGCGGACTTTATCAACCCGCTGGAGTTTGTGCTGTTCTGGGAAAGCGTCGGCGCGGATCGCTTGCGGCCCTTTGATATTATGCTGGAAGCGAAGGCCAAAGACGTAGCCCTGCTGCGCCTGCGAAAAGAGCTGGCCCGGCAGACGGAGCGGGGAATTCCCAAAGGCCAATAAAAAATTACAGGACAGACGCGAACGCGCCATAATGTGATATAATAGCACTGTCTGAAACGCTCTGCACCCGTTATGCTTTTAGAAGCTCTTATCTTAATTTGCCTGCTTTGGGTTCGGAGCGTGCCGCTCACATATCGGAGGGAACATTTATGAGCAATATGCGGACATCAATCAAGTGCCACTGCGGTCAGCGCGTCATCGCCAAAGACGTGGTTCAGCATGGACACTACCTGCGTCTGTTCGGTCCGAGCTTTGTGTATGTCAAGTTCCGCTGCTCTCACTGCAAGAAGATGGGCGAGCAGTTTGTCAAGCAGGAGGAATGGGAAGACGGCATCCTGAAAGACAAGCCGCTGGAGCTGTCGCACACGGAAAAAGAACAGTTTGCCACGCAGGGCGGCATCGAGATTGGCGAAGTGATTGATTTTCACTTTGAGCTGGACCAGATGACCGACCTGAAATCTCTGGAGGCGACGCTGCCGGCCAAGAAAACCAAGCCCCGCTCCACCCCGCGCTCATAAAGCGCAGATGGGAAACGCGAAGTGCCACGCCGGGACGAGAAATCGTCCCGGCTTTTTTAGGTTTGAAGCAACCCGGAAACGAGGGGTTAAAACCCCTCGCTGGAAGGCGCTTCGCGCCGGGCGGACAAAGATAACGGCGGCGGGCGGCACTTGTGTCTCACTCTTTGGCTTCTCGGCGTCTTCGCCTAATAGCGAGGGGTTTTAACCCCTCGCCTCCCACCCCTTGATTTCTGGCCCGTTTTGAACCTTTCCCGCCCCCCCTGCGTCTCTCTCAACATGATGGATCAAACGTATACAGACACCGCGCATCTGCTGCGGCGGGCCGGATTTGGCGCAGACCCCGAGACCGTGAAAGCAGCGGCGGCCACTGGCCTGGCTGCCACCACCGACTCGCTGCTGCACCCGGAGCGGACGCCGGACACGCTCAATGACACGGCGTTTATTGACAGCCTTGCGGCCCTGCTCCCGGAACCTAAAAACGGCGGCCTGCCCATGCAGGCTGTGCGGATGTGGTGGGCGCACCGGATGGTCGCCTCGCCGCGCCCGCTGGAAGAGCGGATGACCCTGTTCTGGCATGGGCACTTTACATCCAAAGACGGCAATGCACGCGGGGACCTGCTGCTGCGGCAAAACCAGCTCTTTCGCAAGCACGCCCTGGGAAACTTTCGGACGCTGACGCTGGCTGTCTCGCAAGACCCGGAGATGCTGCGCTATCTCAATGGCAATCAGAACTACAAAGATCATCCCAACGAAAATTATGGCCGGGAGCTGATGGAGCTGTTCACCTGCGGCATCGGCAATTACACCGAAGAGGATGTCAAAGCCGCCGCACGGGCGTTCTCAGGCTGGAACCTGCGCCGCGACGACTTCCGCTTCAACCCCGCACAGCATGACAACACCCTGAAGACGTTCCTGGGCAAAACCGGCAACTGGAACGGCGATGACATCGTCGATATTCTGGTCGCCCACCCCGCCACGGCCCGGCGGCTGTGTACGCAGCTTTTCACGCAGTTCGCCTACCCAAACCCCGAACCTGCCGTGATGGATGCGCTCATCCAAACGTACTACGCAAGCGGCTACGATATTCGGGCCGTGATGAGCCGTATTTTTCACTCCGAGGCGTTTTATTCGCCCAAAGCACGATTTGCCGTGATCAAATCCCCCGCGTTGTATGTCGCCGGCACGGTGCGAATGCTGGGCATGGCACAGGCTTTGGAGCTGCCCGCCGCTGAAATTACCCCGGCCAACGACATGGCCGCGAACCCTGCCGCGCCGCCCGCCGTGACGGCAAAGCAAGGCAGTCGACGCGCTATCGGGCGGCGGATCGGCGTCCTGGCGGGCCTGCCTACAGCCATGCGCTCAATGGGGCAGGAGCTTTTCGCGCCGCCCACAGTCAAGGGCTGGGACGGCGGGGAAGCCTGGATCAATACATCTACCCTGCTCGCCCGCGTGGCGTTTGCCGATCAGGTGTCGCGCTCGCGCTATCTGCTGGGCGGGCAGACGCTGCGCCTGATGGGCTACCTGCGGCTGAACGACCTGACCCCGGAGGCATTCGTGGACTTGTTGGCCTACCGGCTTGGCCCTCTGCCGCTGTCCCCGGCGACGCGGCAGACGCTGGTAGGCTATGTCAATGGCCCCGGCCTTTTGGAAGATCGCCTGCGCGGCGTCCTGCCCCTGCTGATGGCAACGCCCGAATATCAAGTTTGCTGACTTAACTTTGCGGAGGAAGGTAAGAACTATGTCTGTCACACGTCGAGATTTTATCAAAAAAAGCGCCACCACGGTGGCCGTCGGGCTGGCCGTGCCGCCCTGGCTGGCGAAAATGGTCTGGGCCGACTCGGTCACCGACAATGCCCTCACCACGAGCGGCAAGACGACGGGCCGCTCGCTGGTCGTCATTCAGCTCACCGGCGGTAACGATGGACTGAACACCGTGGTTCCCTATGCCGACGCGGCCTATCACACAGCCCGGCCTACCATCGGGCATTCGGACAAAGATATTCTGCATCTGACCGATACGATTGGGCTGGCCCCGTCAATGACCGGTATGAAGGCCCTCTACGATGCCGGGCATCTGGCGATTGTGCAGGGGGTTGGGTACCCGAACCCGAACCGGAGCCACTTCCGGTCGATGGAAATCTGGCAGACGGCGGAGCCAGACCGCCCGGCGGCGGAAGGCTGGGTGGGCCGCTATCTGGATGCCATTCAATCGGGCCGCACTTCGCCGCTCACGGGCATCAATATCGGCAATGAGGCGAGCGTGGCGTTCACCAATGCCCACGCCGCCGTGCCGAGTATCAGCGGTCTGGCAAACTTCGGGGCCGTGTTCCCACGCGGCGCGGAAGGCGATGCCCACACCGAGGCGCTGAAGCGCATTCAAATGGGCGATTCGCAGACGCCCTACGGCAAGTTCTTCCAGCAGACGGCGGCGGAGACCTACAGCAGCGCGGACAAAATCAGCGCAGGCATCAAGCAGTATCATTCCACCGTGGCCTATCCCAAAGGGGCGTTTGGAACGGGAATGCAGGAGATCGCACAGCTTATCGCGGCTGATTTAGGCACGCGGGTCTTTTATATCACGGTCGGCGGCTTTGATACCCACGCCGGGCAAATCCGCCGCCACGGCGTTCTGTGGAAAGACGTGTCCGACACCCTGGCCGCGTTCCAGAGCGATCTGGACGGCATGGGCAAGGGCGGCGACGTACTGACGCTGGCTTTTTCCGAGTTCGGGCGGCGTGTGCATGAGAACGCCAACGGCGGCACGGACCACGGCACGGCTTCCGAGATGTTCCTGCTGGGCAAATCTGTCAAGGGCGGCCTGTACGGGGCGTACCCCAGCCTCACCAACTTGGACAGCGGGGACTTGAAGTACACCACGGACTTCCGGGCCGTCTATGCGACCGTGCTGGACCGCTGGCTTGGAACCAACAGCGAGGCAGTTCTCGGCAAACGCTACGAGGACCTGAAGTTTGTTTAGAGGTGCTATCAAGTTTGTTCTGCCGGGGCGGCGGGGTAATAGTTTTCCTATGAAAGAGCCGAACATTGAGCAGCGGGGAAAGTTTGCCCGCCTGCCCCGCGACCCCCGGCCTGCTCCTGCCCTGCATAGCATTGAGACCACCATCCTGCAATCGCTCGCACGCGGTCAGGAAGCAATCGTCAGCCGCAGTGCCGTATCAAGGGCATTGAATGCCGACGCTGAAACTGACGACCTCGCTGTGACCGGCTGGGCCGAGCAGATGGCCCGGCAGCACCGTGTCCGCTGGACCCGCCCCTCCCTGCGGGAGATTTTGTTCGCCCTGCACGACCGGGAGTAGCAGAGCCAAAAACGCCCGCCGCGCTGTATCAAAGCGCGGCGGGCGTTTTCTGTCTGCGGGCTGTTTAGTGAGCCGCTAAGGCTTTGGTGATAGCATTGGCGAGGTCAGAGTTCGGGCCGCCATAGCCAACAAAGCTGGTGACGACTTTGCCATCTTTGCCGATGATATACTGCGTTGGGATGCCGGAAACATGGTAGAGCTTGTTGACCACGCTCGGCTTGCTGCGGCCCGAAGGGTCGAAGGCAAACTTGATGGAGCTGTAAGCTTTGTGCTGGGGCAGCCAGGCGTCAAACGCCTCTTTGCTGTCCGAGACGCAGACGGCCAGCACAGTGACCCCTTTAGGGCCGAACTTTTTGGCGACTGCGTTGGTGTGCGGCAGGGATGCCTGGCAGGGCGGGCACCAGGTCGCCCATAGATCCAGCACGACCACTTTGCCTTTGTAGTCGGACAGGTGAACCGGCTTCCCGGCGGCGGTGTGGGCCGTGAAGTTCGGCGCGACTATGCCGGGGGCGAGCAGGACCGGGGCGGCGGCTTCCTGTGCCGGAGCGGGTGCGGATACAAGGGGCGCAAAAAGCAGGGCAGATAGAAGCAGGGCGGGTGCAAGACGGGATGACATGGGCATTCTCCTTGAAACAGGCGATATAGCACTATAACAGGCATACGCGGCCCTGTCAAGTCCGAGCGAGTCAGGTCAAGTCCGAGCGAGATACGTCTGCGGGTACAATAGAGCTATGAACACTGTGTACGATGTGATTATTTGCGGGGCGGGTCCGGCGGGGGCGTGCGCGGGCTACGAAACGGCGGCGGCGGGGCTGAAAACACTGATTTTGGAGAAGCGAACCCTGCCGCGCTACAAGACCTGCGGCGGCGGCGTGCCGGTGTCCGTTGGCGGCGACCTGCCGAGGCTGGTCCCGCAGGCGTTTGTGGAGGCGACGGTGACGCACCTGCGGCATACGTGGGACTTTGGCGACGCCCACCTCGCGCCGCTGAACCCGGACGCAGACGCGCCTTCGGTGAGCCTGTGGATGGTGCAGCGGTCGGTCTTTGACAATGCCCTGACCGAGCGGGCGGCGGCGGTCGGGTGCGATGTGCGCGACGGTGTTTCGGTGAAGTCTGTGGAGCCGGACGGCGACACGCGGGTGCGGGTGACGACGGCGGACGGCGAAGTCTACACGGCCTCGCATATAATTGGAGCCGACGGGGCGAACGGCGTGGTGGCCCGCATGGCCGACCTGCGGAAAAAGCGGCTGCTGGCAATCGCACTGGAAGCGGAAATCCCGCACGAATGGGGGCAGGGACACGAGAGCCTGCGGCCTGAGATCGGGCATCTGGAGTACGCCGTCAAAGCGGGCTATGCCTGGGTCTTCCCCAAAGCCGGACATCTGTCGGTCGGCGCGGGGACCTTCGGGCGGCGCTCGACGGAGGGCAAGGGCGAGGCGAACAAGGAAGAGCTGACGCGCTGGATTGTCGGCTACCTGGAAGCACTCGGCGTGCCGGTCAAGCGCGAAGAGATCGAGTTTCACGGCCACCCGCTGCCCATCTGGGGCGGCGCGGAGCCGGTGGATGCCTGGAACGGACGCATCCTGCTGGCGGGCGACGCGGCGGGGCTGGTCAATCCGCTGTTCGGCGACGGCATTTCCTATGCCTGCCGCTCGGGCGCACTGGCGGGGCGGGCAGTGGCGGCGGGCCGGGCGGCGCTGTGGACCGAAACGCTGCGGGCAGACATCGGCGCGAGCC
Organism: Capsulimonadaceae bacterium; assembly: GCA_965277455.1. Classification (GTDB taxonomy): domain Bacteria; phylum Armatimonadota; class Armatimonadia; order Armatimonadales; family Capsulimonadaceae; genus JANXMY01. The sequence continues at coordinate 1,465,993 of OZ255823.1, forward strand.
ATGATGCGGCGCTGAAGATCGCCAAGTTCTTTTATCAGTTTCCCCGCGTCTGCTACACAATGGGGGTCAAGCACCCACGCGGCACGCACCTCGCCGGGCGGCTGATTGGCGGCGATTTGCGCTTTGATGCCGTGCTGGACCGCCTGCCGTGGAAGAAGCTGATGGCGGGCACAAAGTCCGCCTGGTAAGCATAGAAAAAAAGTTTGCCGTCTAAGAAGGAAAACCGCGTCGCTATGCCGAAATGCGCCTCAGAAGACGCCCGCAAAAGCGTCCCCACAAACACACCCGACCGGGAGAGGACACACACATGGCTTACAGCGTAAAGAGCAACAAGAACGGCACCGAGTACTTCCTGCATGGGCGGGCTGCCGCCAACGGCAAGACGACCCTGTATTTCTTTTCCAAAGAAGTAAAAGACGGTTCCCTGGACGCTTTGCCGGAAGGCTACGAGGTTTCGGAAAACTCGCTGACTGGCCTGCCAATCTTGAAGAAGAAGAAGTCCGAATAAACGTCCGAAAAGCGCCCCCGGCCAGTGATGGCCGGGGGCGTTTTTGTGCGTCTGAGCTGTCACTGTTCGGTGACGTTTACCAGTCCTACGTCTACACTCTGCCCGCCGGTCGTCTGGTGGCAGTGGACGGCCAGCGTCACGGTCGTGCCCGGCTTCAAGAGCGCCAGGGCGGCGGGGGTGATGGGCAGCAGGGCGTAGATGCTGTTGTAGCTGGTTTCGCTGGATGCCAGCGTGCCGTTGACATAGATCTCTACGTCTTCGTCGTGGAGCACGCGGAACGCGGCGTTTTTCAGCGGTGTGTCTGGCAGGGTCACGGTGCGGCGCAGCCAGATGTCCGGCGTGTTCCAGACCGTGCCGACCACAAGACCGGGCGTGCCGGCGGTGCCGAAGCCGCTCGGGCCGCTTTTCCAGGTGGGCGTGTTGAAGTCCGGCTGTGTCCAGCCATCGGCGGGTTTCTGCGTCGTGTACGACCACACCGTCGGCCTGGTGTCGGCACCGGGCAGCAGAGTCATCACCACGGGCGGCTTGGGCAGGGGTGCCCAGCCGCTGCTGACGCGGACGGGATCGGCGCTCGCCCATTTTTTCCAGAGGACCGGCTCGGTCAGCATTCTCATAAAGGCACCTCCCACGACGGAGCGGGCGTGGAGCAGAGGCCCGGTGCTGATCAGCGTGTTTGTGGGGTACGTGTCCGTGAGCGCGATCCGGTCAGGTGTCGCGTTCGCATAGTCATAGTACGGATCGGTCAGGGCCATGAAGTCGTCTTTGGTGCCCGCCATTGATGCGGCGTAGAATGAGTGGTCGAGGTCGCCGAGCATCGTGCGCGAGTCCAGCGGAACGCCGTAAGGCTGGAGCTGAGTCTTGTAGAACGCGATCTCTTTGCGGGAAACCTCGGGGGGGAAGATATTCAGGCCCAGGACTTTGTCCCAGACCATGTTATACTTCTGGCTCCACGTTCCCGGCTTGTCGAAGGCCAGCAGAGAGGCATTCCCGCCGTCGGCCACCTTGATCCAGTGCGCGGCATCGGTGTGGGCCAGAGCACTGTATTTTTTGGCTCCGGCTTTGTCGCCGTGCCTCTTGCACAGATCGCCGTAAGCGCCGAGTGCGACTATCGCTTTGACCGACAGGTTGGCATTGTGCGCGAGATGGCCCATGAAGTCGTCGGTGCAAAGCTGATCTTCGGGGTCCAATCCGTACTGCACCAGATACTCGGCCCACTTTGTCAGTACGGGCCAGTACGGCTTCACGAAGTCGGCGCTGCCGTCGGTATGGGAAATCGCATCGCAGAGCAGCAGCATATCGGCGGACTCTTCGACGGGCATGGCTTCCCCGGCATCCCCGGAGACGCTGGCAATCGGGTAGGTTCCAAGATCGTGCGGCGCATTGGGGAACTTCCACTGCGGCGAGGCGGAATAGGCCAGGGCCGGGACGGCGATAGCTTTCGCCAGCGTCGGGCTGAGAAGCAGCCAGATCGGCGAGGTGGGAAACAGCACGTCCACGGTAGCGATGTCGCCGTTGCTGGTGTTCTCTTTGGTAAACGCCAGCAGGTGCTTGTTGGCATCCACCGCCAGCCCCGTGGCCGCCAGCGACTGTCGGTAGGCGAGGGCGCAGGTCTGGGCATATTTCGGCCCGCCTACCTGTGTCAGGTCCGCCGTGAGCCGTGTGTCGAAGTCTTCGCAGCGTTTTTCCAGGCTGTCGTAGTCCTTGTCAGCCGTCGGCAGCAGGGTTTCCGGGGTCGCCCCATCGCGCCGCCAGTAGGGCCGCAGCCTTTTTCCAGCCAGCTCCACGGTATACAGCTCATCGTAGGCCACCATCATGTGGCGCGTGACCGGGGCCGCTGAAACCTGCCCCAGCGCAAAGGCGAAGGCCAGGGTCGGCGTATCTTCGTTAGCCGGGCGCGGCAGCTTGCTGTCGTCGGCGGTCGGCAGCGTGCCGCTGAGGGCAAACCCGGCGTCAAGCGCCTCCGCCCCGCCAATGGCCGCCGTGGACTGATCGCTCGGGGCGGCGGCATAGACATAGCCCCAGTTGATGCGTACCCCGTCCCCGGCAGGCCGCAGGAGGGTCTGATGATCCGCCCCGGCCCGCAGGGCGGTCAGCGGCCCCATCGTGGACCGGGACGCCGTCACAGGCTCGGTGGGTTCATTCACTGTCAGCAGCGAGCTGGTGGCGTCGTAAAGCGAGACGTCATGCGCCTGCCCGTCTACGCTCCGCACGCTCCATGTCAGGTAGGTCAGAGGCCGGGACAGGGCATCGAGGTCATCGGGCAGGGCCGTGGTCATAAACGTCAGCGTGACATGAACCCCGGTGTCCTCAAAGTCATAAATGCTGCGCGTTGGCGTAATGGTGAGGCCGACCTGCGGGAACGCGGGTAGTTGGTGCGGCGTGACGCCCATGAGCCGGTAGGTTTTGCCGTCAATGCGAATCAAACTCGTCAGCGGGTTCGCCGACTGCGTCCAGTGCCGCGTGACGTCATCGGCGAGCCGGTCCGTCTCGGACCAGATGCTCAGGTAAGGGTTGAACGTCACCAACGGCACGGCGGGCGGACGGAACGTATCGGGCAGCATCGGTCCAGCAGCGGGAACAGGGCCAGCCGGAGCGGCAGCGGCCTTCACCGTGGAATGCGGCTGGGCGCAGGCGGGAAGGGTTGTCAGCAAAAGTCCGGTTCCCAGGCGGGCCGCGCCGCGCCAGAGGCGTTTTATCTGTGTCAAATCGCTGTCTCCAATCATATCTTTGTGTGAAAATTAGTATCAAAAAAGGAGCAGGAGCCGGGGCGGCTCCTGCTCCCCAAAGTCAATCGTTAAATCCTCAGCGCGGGCTATAGGTGGCAACAGGCGTTGTCACATTGTCAGAGAACTTGCCAGCCGTTCCGGCACAATTAGCTCCCCCATTGCCGACAGTTTGGTTGTCAGTGGCGTTGGGCGGTGTGTTGCCGGGAGATACGCTCATTGCCCGAAGCCACTTGACATGACCATCGGCCATCAGGTAGTCGGAATTGTCGGTATGTCTGCCCAGAGGCTGGTTGTTGTAGTAGTTCTTGTCCATTGCCAGAACAATCCCGTTCTGGTAGCCGGTGGCGTGAAAGGCCGTGGTGGTAATCGTAGCGTCCACGCCTGCGATGGGGCCAAGTCCGGTGGCAGACGCGGAAAACGTGGTGTTGCTGGTAGGGGCAGCATAGCCCTCGTCCTGATCCACGATGTCGCCGACATTGCCGACCGCTTCACTGAGCAGGATCGTACTCGCCGGAGCGTTCATCTGAGACAAAGCGCCTTTTGTGTAGTACGGAACACCGCCATTGTAGAAGTAGGACACCGGGTAGAGTGTCGTACCCCGGTTGCCTGCGCGGGAAGTGGTGGCGTCATCGGGGCATTTGTAGACCCCGGTGCTTTTAACGTAGGGATAGATTTCTCCACCCCAGCCAACTCCGTATCCCAGAGGAGTGACACCCGCCGGGTACTGCTCGTCAGCGTCCTGTGAGTATTGAATAAAAGCAAGCCCGATTTGTTTCTCGTTGGACTGGCAGGAGGCCCGGCGGGCGTTCTCCCGAACCTTCTGGAAGACGGGGAACAAGATAGCGGCAAGGATAGCAATAATAGCAATGACGACGAGAAGCTCAATGAGCGTGAAACCGGATGTAAAGCCTTTGCGGCTTCGCTGCGAAGTGATCATTTTTTATGATCCTTTCTTTATGTTTGTGGGCAGGAACAGCAGCGTCCGCGCTGCCGGGTGGAAAAACCACCGAAGTCATTATACCAAAGAAAATACCTATTACTGAACGCCTCCCTGTCTATTTTTTAAAGAAGGCAGGCCGGGAGGGCAGAAGCGGTTTGCGTCTCCTGCCCCCCAGTGTTCGGCATTTACTGGCAAAGAGCCGCGCCGGTCGTGGAAAGCGGCTTGATGAGGTACCAGCCGCAGGGATTGCTGTTGCCATCCAGACTGGTGCGCTGCCACTTGACATGGCCGTCGTAATACAGGAAGTTACAGCCGTCGGTGTGCCGCAAATCCACAGCCGATGCTCTCTTTGCTGTGTTTCCACCCCAGGATGTGGAACCGGTTACGCCGGTAGGTGGGAAAGTCCCGACATAATCTGTATCGGCAGTGGTGTAATTGTTGAGGTAGCCACCATTGTCCGGGTTGCCCTCAGACAGCAGAAATGTGTTGGCAGGCGAAGAGATGATCGCTAAATTGGCCCCTTCGGTATCATTGTTGTTTGTGTTAGTGACACCAACGCCGACGTTTCCGCCCGGCGAAATACAGATACAGTTGTAGGTGTAATCTGTCTGTTTTTTGACAGTGTCCGGGTTCGCTATGGGGTCGTTGTAGTAGGGAGCACCAGTCAGGTGAACAGTGCGGTCGGGGCAGAGATACACATCGGTGCTTTTGACGTAGCTGTATATCATCTGGGGCCATCCCATACGTGCTCCGTTGATGGAAGAAGCTCGCCAGCCGCCGCAGTACTGTTCGTCATTGTCCTGGGTGTATTGTGTCAGGCCAAGCCCAAGCTGCTTGAGGTTACTCTGGCAGGAAGCGCGGCGGGCGTTTTCGCGCACTTTCTGGAAGACGGGGAACAGAATTGCTGCCAAAATAGCGATAATGGCAATAACGACGAGAAGCTCGATGAGCGTGAAGCCTTTGCGGCTTCGGGTTGAGACAGACATGGTAGCGATGCCCTTTCGTAATGAGCAGTCAGATAAAATCCCAGTCAAGACCAACATGAATCAAGATGAGTCGCGGACAGAGAGAACCGGCGTAACTTTTGCCCGCTGCGCCCGAAGCTCCGGGTCGCGCATTCGGTTTTGCAGAAACTGCCAGCCGATCTGACACATCTCTTCGACCGGCTGAACGATAGTGCTGAGGGGCCGCTCTAAATACTCGGTGTCTTCGATGCCGTCGCAGCCGACGAGGGCAACTTGCTCGGGAACGCGCAGGCCCAGATCGCACAGGCCGCGATAGGCGCCGAGCGCCATGTCGTCGTTGTAGCAGAACAGCCCTTCGGGGCAGCCGTGGCGAGCGACGTAATCTTTGAGAGTCTGCCGCACGTCTGCCCGCTGCTTGGTCGGGACCGTAATGATTTCCGGCGGCAGCCCCGCCGAGGCCATGACCTCGTGATACGCCGTGTGCCGGGCTTCGCCGGGAACCGTGCCGCCTTCCGGCAGAAGGAAAGCCACCCGCCGTCCGTGTGTGAGAAGATGACGCACGGCGTCCCGCGTTCCGGCGGACAGGTCAATCGCCACAAAATCCGAGCAGTCTTCGTGGTACGCGCCGAGGCTGACAAACGGAACCGAAGAAGACGGGTTGGCTTTCAGAAACGCATGGACGTAGGCCGCACCCTGGAACGCCAGAATGCCGTCTACCGGCCAGCCAGACAGCCCGTTCCGCATCTGAGTGGGGTCGCCCGCCATTTCCCGGATAATGATTTCATAGCCGCCTGCCCGCGCCTGCTGCTGAAAGGCACGAATGACCTGCGCGAAAAACGGCGCGTGGGCGTTGGCAATCCACAGGGCAACCGTGTTGCTGCGGCGTGCGGCCAGGCTGCGTGCAGCCATGTTGGGCTGATAGCCGAGGTCCCGTGCCGCCTGAAGCACCCGCGCCCGTGTTTCGGGGCTGATCGCCTTCGGACTGTTGTTCAGCACATAGGAAACCGTGGCAGCGCTTGCCCCGGCGGCTGCGGCCACATCTTTAAGGGTACGGGTCCGCATAAGTTTATCTAGCTTGGTGAAACGCTTCACCTGATTACGAAGTCATTATAAAGCAGAAGCCTCTGCTTGTCAAGCGTTTTCCTAAAATAGTTTTTCAGGGATTATTGAGGCCAGACCGACCATTCGGTGACGCCGGAAAAGCCGGGGGCATTATGGGTGAAAGTGACGCGCAGCTTTTGCGTCTGCACGGGCTTGAAGGTGATTTCATTGGGGACCAGTAGCGCCGGAGCCACCGGGTCCCGTCCGGTTTCCATGACGGGCTGCCAGGTCGTGCCGTCCCAGTATTGCGCTGCATAGCTCTTCGGCACGCGTACCCCGCCGCCGTCGGCCCACAAAGAAAGGTCGATGCGGCCCACGGTGACGACTTTGCCGAAGTCAAGCTGCACCCAGTCCATCGGGTTTGGCGACTGATACGCCGTCCAGCGATTGCGCCCGCCTTCCATCGCCGTGACGCCGTCGTTGATTTCTTCTATTTTGTCAAAGGGACTGGTATAGGACGCGCTCGCTGTCGCGCCCAGCGCCAGATTGCCCGCCGGGGTCGGCGGCGCAGGCAAGGGGAGAGTAGCTTTGCCCCAGGCTTCCAGCTCGGTCAGGCCCACCGCCGCGCCCGCCTGCGGGGTCAGCGTGACACGCAGGCGCGAGACGGGCAGAGCCGGAAAATCAATCGCGGTGGCCTTGTGGCCTTCAATGACAGAAGGCATTTTCACGCCGGGGATTGGCAGCCACGCTTTGCCATCCCAGAAGTCCAGCGCCACTGCTTTTGGGGCACGGACAGGGCTGTCTGCGCCGTCGTCCAGCAGATACAGCTTGACCTGTTCCACAGGTCGAGCGATGCCAAAATCGACCGTCACCCACTGCGGCCCAATGGGCGCTCCCTCAGTCGTCCAGCGGTTGACGGGCCGGACAGCATGGTAAAAGTACGTGCCGTCGTTGATATTGCCCAGCGATGTGCCGGGGGCGGTAAAGGAGGCGCGGACACGCGGAAAGTAGGTGCCGTCGTTGTTGACCGCAAAGTTGACGATAGGCCGATGGCTGTATCCGGCGGCAAGAGACGTCTTCGGAAGAGCCGCTGTCAAGCGGCCAAGCGACGGCGACAAGGCCAGCTTCTTGCCGTCCACCCAGAGCGACAGCCCTTTGCCGCGCCCGTAGCGTTTTCCGGTGCGGTCCCAGACGATGCTCAGCGTATGCCCGTGATAGGCCACGTCATCCAGCGCGAAATAGGCCCAGGTGTCCGGGGCCAGCGGATTGATTTCGACGATGTTATCGGCGCGGGGGCGCAGCCCGGCAAGCCCCGTAATCACCAAATCCACATACGACGAATGGAAGTAATGATCACTACTGTCAGGCACATCCTGTGTCCAGCGCCCAGTGTTCGGGTCGGACGTTTCGGCATCATAGGGCTTGCCGTCCTTGCGCTGACAGAGGGTATACGAGTCAAAGACTTTGTTATAATCGGCTTTCGTGATGACGTTCTGCGGGTAGTTGTTCAGCACGTTCGCCATCGCGGTCAAGGTCTGCGAGTCGGCAAAGGCCCAGTTGTTGCCGCTCCAAACGCAGCTTGTTTGCGCGACTTCAAACAGCGGGTCGTTCTTTTCGGTGAAGTAAAGGCCGTAGGGGGCCAGAAACATGCTGGGGTCAGCCACGTTCTTCCAGGCGGCTTCGTAGCCTTTGTTTTTGTCGGGCAGATTGAATTCCCAGGGCACGAAGCCCGTGAGCTGCCGCCCGTGCGGGTCGCCTGTGTACTTGCCGTCGTCATAGACCAGCGTGCCCGCGTGAACGGTCGCGCCGTCTTTGGTCTCGTCATGGGCGAACATCGACGAGAAAAACTGCCGCTTGGGGTCCCAGAGCTGCGACTGCACCAGAGTCTTCAAAGCATCGGCTTTGCCCTGATACTCGGCGGATTTCGCGGTGTCTCCGGCCAGCCGGGCCGTTTTTGCCATCGCTGTCAGATCGGCGTAGACATAACTATTCAGCGTCGGGCGAAAGTTATTTGCCCCGGCGAATTCCTCAGAAGTCTGGCGGCTTTCAATATTGAACTCCATACCGTCGTGCATCCCGCTCCAGAAGAACATCTGCTTTGCCGGGTCCCAGTGTTCGGCAAGCCAGCCCGAATACTGCGTCTCCATACTCGGCAGCAAGCCGACCATGAAGGGCTTGTCGCCGGTCACTAAATAGTTTGCCCAGACGGCATCGCCGTACCAGTTGGAATACGAGCGCGGCTGTGCGCCGGGGGTGTGGAACCAGTAGCGGGCAAAGTCTTCGGGGATGCTGCGGTCCCGCAGCCAGCGGGCCTCGTAAAGCTGATGTCCGAGCGGGCAGGAGATGGCCCCGTAAGCCCCCGACCAGCCGGGACGGTTGACAAACTCGGTGAAGCTGTACCCGCTTTCCGGCGAGCCGTAGGTCAGGTGCTTGGTCAGCAGCTCCCAGCGGTAGTAATACGTCTCATCAATCGCGGTGTCGGGCGACTCAAAGAACGGAATGTTGGCTTTGTACCAGCCCCAGTCTTTGTTGTCCCAAAAGTGGAAGCGGTCAAGCTGTTTCTGCTTGTCCAGAATGGGAGCCGCCGATGCGGGAACGGCGGCAGAAGAGACAACAAAGACGCCGACTGCGGCAATGCAGGCCAGCGCGAGAAGTTTGAGGTTCATAGGCTATCTGCTGTTACGCACGAGGAAACGCACACGGTTCCGAGAACTACGATGTGGCAAGAAGCCACGGGTTAAAACCCGTGGCATGAGGGGCGATTGAGCTAGTTTTCATAAAGCATACTGCCCTCCCAAATGGCGGTGGTCACGAATGCTTGCGGCATATTTTTTCATTCTTCAATCACATCGGAACGATAAACCTGTGCGCGGCTATGCAGTCCTGGATGCGAAAGACGAAGTTTCTCAGGGTGTTCCGTTCCCGCCCCGCCGGTTGCGGACAATCCGCCCGACACCGCGCCCGAGCAGCCGTGCCAGACCCCGAATCAGGAGTCTGCCAAAGAAGAACACAATGGCAATGCCAATTCACCGCCATCTCTCGTGAGAAATGCCTTCGAAGCTGTGAATAATGCCATGCAGAAGGCTCATTTTAGAAGGCTCACAACGCTAATCCACCGGGTCTTCGTTTGCGCCTAAACGGTGAATGTCCATGACGTCGGTGAGGCGCTGCAAGCGGACGATCATGGCCTGGATATGGTCGGTGTTGATGGCGTCAAACGAAATCTGCATGACGGCGGTGTGGTCCGGGTGCGAGCGGGTGCGGATGGCCTGAATAAACGTTTTGGCCTCGGAAAACAGCTTGCCGATGTCTTCGAGGAGGCCCAGACGGTCCACGAGTTCAATCTTGATGTCCGTGGAATAGCGCTGCGTCGGGTCTGAGGGCTGCCAGTCGATTTCAATCAGCCGCTCCGGCTCGGTCTGCTGGTAATGGGCGACATTCGCGCAGCCATGACGGTGCAGGGCAATCCCTTTGCCGCGTGTCATGTAGCCTGCCACGTCGTCGCCGGGCACGGGCTGGCAGCACTTGGCGCGGACAATCGCCACGTCTTCCAGGTCGCCGCCGACTTGCAGCTTGCCGGTGTTGACGGGCTTGCCCGCCGTGCGGTCAAACGAGCGGGTTTCCTCGTGCGGCGCTTCGGGGGTCAGCCCGCGCAGGCGGGTGACGACCGAGCCGACGGCGGCATCGCCGTAGCCGATGGCGGCCAGCAGGTCATCGGGGCTGTGATGGTTCATGCCCTCCGCGATTTTTGCCAGTGTTTCCGGGGCCAGCAAAAGCCGCCAGTCCAGATGCAGCCGCTCCAGCTCCTTTTGCAGAAGCTCGCGGCCACGGGTGACATTTGCGGTATAGCGCAGCTTGCGGAAGTAGCCTTTGATTTTGGTGCGGGCATGGCTGGTTTTGGCTGACGCCAGCCAGTCCAATGAAGGGCTGGCACTGGTGCGGCTCAAAATCTCGACAATATCGCCGTTCTTGAAGTGGTAGGTCAGCGGGACAATTTTGCCGTTGACTTTGGCTCCGGCGCAGTGCTGTCCTAAATCGGAATGAATACGATAAGCGGCATCCACAGGGGTCGCGCCGAGGGGGAAGTCCAGAACGTCGCCTTTGGGGGTGAAGACAAAGACCTGGTCGGTAAATAAATCGCCGACGACGCTCCGCAGGAACTCGCCGGGTTCTTTGGAATCGGACTGCCAATCAAAGAGCTGCTGGCGCAGCAGGGTCATTTTCTTGTCAAAGCCCTTGTCCCCCGCCGCCCGCTTTTTGCCGGCCGCCCCCCCCTCCTTGTACTGCCAGTGCGCGGCAATGCCAAAATCCGCCGTCCGGTGCATCTCCGTGGTACGGATTTGGATTTCCAGCGGCTCTCCCGTGGGGCCAATCACTTTGGTATGCAGGGACTGGTAGCCGTTGGACTTTGTTTTGGCAATGTAGTCATCAAAGCGCCCCGGCAGAGGCATCCAGACCTGGTGCACGATGCCAAGCGTATGGTAGCAGTCGGCCACCGTGGGCACGATGACGCGCAGGGCGATCAGATCATAAATCTCTTCGAGTTCCAGACCCTGCGACTTCATCTTATTATAGATGGAGTAGAGATGTTTGGGGCGGCCCTGAAACTCAGCGTTGATGCCTTCTTCAGCCAGCCGCGTTTTCAGCACTTCGGTGGCGGTTTCGATATCTATTTCGCGCTGCGACCGCGTCTTGTCCAGCTTTTGTTTCAGCTCGGTATAGGCGGTCGGGTTCGTATATTTGAACCCCAGGTCTTCGAGCTGCCACTTGACCTGCCAGATGCCGAGGCGGTGCGCCAGCGGGGCGAAGATTTGCAGTGTTTCCTGCGCGACTTTGGGCTGCCGGTGCTCGGGCATCGCCGACAGCGTCCGCATATTGTGAAGCCTGTCGGCGAGCTTGATGACCATCACGCGCAGGTCTTTTGCCATCGCCAGCAAAATTTTACGCAGGTTGGCGGCACTTTTGCTGGTTTCGCCATGCCGCTTCTTGCGGGCAATCACTTCCTCGGCTTCGGGGATCGCTTCGGCTGGCATACTCAGCCGTGCCCCTGGCTCACCTTCATTGCGGGCCTCAAAATCGGCCAGCTTCAGCTTGGTGACGCCGTCCACTAAATCAGCAATCTCGTCGCCGAACTCTTTCGCCAGCTCATCGCGGGAGATGCCGCAGTCTTCCACCACATCATGGAGAAGCCCGGCGGCAAGCGTCGCGTCGTCCATCTCCAGCTCGGTCAGGATTTCGGCGACCGCGAGGGGGTGCATAATATACGGCTCGCCGGAGCGGCGGGTCTGCCCGGCGTGCTTCTCGGCGGCGTAGGCATAGGCACGGCTTAGCAGGGCCGCGTCCGCGTTCGGATGGTACACCCGCGCCTTGTCGATGAGCGTCTGTGCAGGCGACACTTCCGCCGGCTCAGGCGGCGCGGCAGGCCGCACCCGCCGCCCGTACTGTGTCAGTACCCGCGTAAACAGGGAGGCACCGCGCCCCCGGCCTGCCTCCTCGCCTCCGTCCAAAATTTCCGCTTCGGTCTGCGCCAATCTTGCCTGATTCCCTTCGTTCGCCTGCTGCCTTCTCTTTATTTATTATGACAACGATTCGCCGACTTCGTTAGTTCCGGCTTCCGGCTCTTCTGCTTGCCTGGCTGCTTCTGCTGCTTTGGCGGCTTCTTCTTCGGCTTTCTCTTTGTCCGAAAGCGCGACTGCCTGCTCTGGCGACAAAATCTTGCCCCCGTATTTGAGTTCCAGCAGCCGGGCGTCGTCGAGCATTTTGGGGTTCATCGTGAGAAAGTGGGCATTGACCCGAATAGACGTCAAAAAGTGGTGAAACGAGTCGCCGTATTCATCATGGTAATAGGCACACAGCCGCTTGTAGTCGGCCTCGTCGCGTACTTTATGCGACTCGATGGCCCACTTCTTCACTTTCTCCCGCTCCTTATTGGCCTGCGCCTGAAGCTCCACCATCAGCCCCCGGTGCTTGCGCTCAAACTCCGCCTGCGTGTACTTGCCCGACTGATGCCCGTCCAAAATCGCTTTGAACTTCTTCGCCCACGGGTTATCATCCAGCGTGTGCATAATCGGCGCATCGTCATCTTGTTCTATCTGAGTGTCGTTATCTGCCATGCCGTTTTTCCTTCTTGTGTTCAAGCCGCCTTCAAACTGTCCAGTATTTCCCGTGCCATTACGTCCAACTCCTCAGCGACTTGATTAACGGTTGGTCTCTCTGCCAGTTGTTCTAACTCTGCTCGAAGCGCGGCAATCAGCGGAGGCGACGGCCCCACAAGACGAGACAATACCCAGTACTTCCAAATCTCGTCGTCGGTGCTGAGAACATGACGAATGTGCGGCAGCAGCGGCAGGCCAATCCCGCTCAGAAAAGGCGATAACACAGTAGCCACCGGCCAGTTGCAGTCCTGAAGCCATTCTATCAGTTCCGGCAGGATCGGCGCGACAACGGGGTAACCGAGTGCGACAATCGCTTCAGCCCGCGCCATATCTATTTTGTTTTGGGGAACGAGTTCACGGAGCGCACTTATGTCTGACATATTTTCACTCTTCATAACATCTGCTAGATTATGCCACCCGCCGCAGGCAAGTCCAGAACCGTCACCGACAAGCCGTGCTGTACCAACTCGTCGTCAATAATCTGGCTGACGACTGCCCAGTCGCCGCCCGCCAGGCCGCAGCCAAAGCGGGGCATTTGCACGCTGGCTTTTTCCGCCTGCGCGAAGGCGCGAACCCGGCCCAGGCATTCTCGCAGGGCGTCGTAGAGGATGGGCGGCACGTCTCCCTGAGTGTAGATGCCGTGCTGCCCAATCATGTTGGCGATCCAGACATCGGCGCGGACGGCCACGAACTGCACCTGCCCCAGCGCAAACGGCGGGTCGGACTGGCGGTGATACCAGGTCCGGTACTGCGCCTCGGCTTCGGGGAAGCGCCTGCCGAGCGGGACCACAAAGCCCCGGCCCCAGGCCCCAATGTCGTTGCAAATATGCGCGATGATGCACCGGCCCGTGCCCAGCGGCAGGGTCGCATCCCCTGTGCCGTAGACAATCTGCGGCGGCAGGCTTTCTTTGCCGACATCCGGCCCCCAGTCAAACGCCGGGTGCATATTCTCATCAGTGAATTTGTCCATCAGTTCATCAATGTCATATTTGGATTTACGCATTGGCCCTTACTCTAAAGAGTGCTTCATCACTCACTTGGATCGACATCAAACTGCTTTTCGAGAAAACTCACTGTATCTCCTACAGGCATTTTACATACATTGTTTTGGTTGGCAAAGCCGTTCTTTTGCCACTGCGCGTTGCTTCTGTCAAATGTCTTGTGCCAGTCAATCTTGACTGCATAGTCGGATAGAATGGAGTTATCAGTGTCTTTCAAGGTTTGCTTCGTCGGCGCTGTTGCCAATGTGTCTCCCTGATCATTGACAACAAAATCCTTGACCATTATAGCTGTCTCTGTAACAGTGCCGTATCCGACGTACCCTTTTTGTCTGCCATTCGTTAGGTACGCGAAGACCTTACTTCCTATGGAGAGCTTTGACAGCCGACCGCTCCATTTGGGGCCACCACCAGCACTGACAAAGTTATATTTGCAACAATCATCCCAGTCTCGCTCTGGCTCCCCTACGTTGACAAACCAGTATTCCGAACGCGGTGCTTGCTTTCTCGTTTCTGAACGCTCTGCCGCTGTCTGAGGGTCAGTCAACCAAGACCTTGCCAGCAGATCAATCCCATTATCAACCACAAAAAAATTGAAGTAAATGGCGTTGATGTTGATACTGTATTCAGACTGAAGATATTGAACTATTCTTTCAGAGGAATCATCGAGATGTGACGCAACTACAATCATGCTGTGTGAGGTATTGACCGCATTTGGTAGTTGCGCCTCGAAGTGGTCAGAGAACGCATCTGCCAGCCCTTTACTCTTCTTGTAATTCTGGTAGATGCGGTCAAGATCAACTTCAGTTAGCCCCCTCACCCAACTGGCATAATCCAACACCTGCGCCACTACCTCTCTTGGTGTTTTGTCGCGCTTAAGTTCCAAGATGACCGGATTGGCATTTTCGTCAAGCGCAAGGAGATCAATGAAACCACCAAAGGCGGTCGTGACTTGACGACCGATGAGCATAAGGTCAAGGCCGAGTATAGAACTGTCAGCCTCAATCCAATCCTCTAAGTTCTTCTCTAAACCGATGCGTGCCAAAGGTACGGCCTCTGGCTTATTCTGATTAATCTTCCACAATGTGGTTGTAAATGCCATTTCTCACCTGCCTCAATTCAAATTCCTGCGTCGTCGTCGGCTGGCTCGGCGAAGGGTTTGTAGGCGCGGTAGATGGTTTTCCACAAAACGTAGCCCATGACCATGTTTTCATCGAGGGCCGGGTTGCCGGAGCCTGCGCCCCGGTCGCCGCCGAAGCGAGTGGCCCAGAAGGCGCCGGTGCCGTGCCGCCCGTCGTCGACGCGGGTGCGGAGGACGCTCTGGATGAAGTGTTCGGTGGCGTCTTTGTTTTCGCTGTCGATACACGCGACGATGCCGATTTTGGCGTTGATAATCGTAATCGCTTCGGCGAGGTTTTTCACCTGGGTCAGCACGCCGACGGGGCCAAAGAGTTCCGTGGTGTAGAGGATATTGCCAGGGGCGACGTTCTCAATCAGCGTGAACGGAACGTAGCAGCCTTCGGCGGACAGGCCCTCGGGGACGGGGACTTGATGGCGAATGTTCGCGCCTTCGCCGACGGACTGCGTGATGAGGCCGAGAATGCGCGACTGCTGCTCATCGGTGACGACCGGGGGAAGCGAATACTGGCCCGGCGCGGCGTCAACGGCGGCAAGCTCCGGGGAAGTACCGTCGCCCATCACAATGCCTTTGGTTTCTTCAAGGGCAGCGGCGACAAACGCCTCGTAGACGGAGGCGTCGCAGAGGACTTCCTGAATAGAGGTGCAGCGCTGACCCGCCGTGATGGTCTTGCCGTAGACAAAGTTCTTGGCGGCGCGGGCGATGTCGGCGTCTTTGTGGACATAGAAGATGTTGATGCCGCCGACTTCCTTCATCACGCGCTTGCCGAGGCCGCTGGCAGTGGCATCGACGGCGTCGCCGACGGCCTTGCTGCCGGTGAACGAGAGGCACTTGACGAGGGGGTGACGAATCAGCGCCTGCCCCGGCCCGACATCGCCCGAGACGAGGCTGAACGTGCCGGGGGGGACGGTGACGCCGAGCGTTTCTTTGGCCCAGAGGAAGCACTCATCCAAAGCCGCCGCGACGGCCTGCGAGGACTCGGGGATGAGGTGCGAGGGCTTCCAGACGACGGTGTTGCCCGTGACCAGCGCCGACATAATCTGGGCAATGGGGATGGCGGCGGGGAAGTTGAACGGCGTGATAATCGCTGCTACGCCGCGAGGCTCCAGGCGCGACTCCATCACGACGCCGTCAATGTTCTTGGCGTAAGTCTCGCCCTTCAAAGACAGGCCCTGCGGGGCGACGCACTCGATGACGCCAATCGCTTCGTCCAAATCCAGCTTGCAGTCAAAGAGCGTTTTGCCCATCTCGCGGCTCATGGTCTGCTGGAAATCGTCAAAGCGGGCATACATGACCTGCGCCAGATGCAGGAAGATTTTCGTCTTTATGTTGCCGTTGACCGCCCGCCACGCCGGGAACGCGGCTTCGGCGGCCTCCATGGCGGCGTTCACTTCGGCGTCGGGGCATTCGGCGACCTGCCCTAGCACCTGCGACGTGTGCGCGGGGACGACATTGGGCAGAAATTCGGTGGCCTCGGAGTCCTGCCACTGTCCGGCAAAATAAATCTGATACTGCCCGGCGGCATTGAGCTTGGGTGTGAACATAGAAAAAAGAGCCTTTCAGAAATCCAATCAGAGAAACTAAGTACGAATGGTCAAACAGGCCAGCGCGGCGATTTCGGCGATCTCGCCAAGTGCGGCACACAGGGGGCGGTTCAGGCCGCCGATCCGGCGGTTGAACTGCCACGCACCGAGGCCCGCCGCAAGCGCAGCCCCGGCAAAGGCAGGCAGGGCGCGGGGAGGCCACAGAGCGCCCGCGATGACAGCCAGCACGGTCGCGGCCAGGAACTCACTGCCGCCTGCCGCGCCTATTCCCGGACCGGTTGCCTCCTCGCCGCCGCCCGGCGCGGAGGCCACGGGAAAGGCGCTGTAGCCGAAGGCCACCGCCCAGCCGCCGAGCGCCCCGGCCAGCAGCAAAATCGTCCACGCTCGCTCCGGCGGCAGGGCCGATAGAAACGCCAATCGAAGTGCCACCGTCACGGCCAGCGCCGCCAGGCCCGCCGTGCCGCGCCGGGGGTCGCGCATCACGGCAAAGGCCCGCGCCCGGTCCCCGCCGCCGCCGTGCGCGGCCAGCCCGTCAGCCCCGCGTGCCAGTCCGCCGAGGCCGCGCCCGCCGGTGAGCGCCGCACCCGCAGCCAGTGCCAGCGCGGCGGAGACGAGCGGCTGCCCCGGCCACAGGCGGCTGCCGAGCAGCCAGGCCAGACTCGCCGCAACGCCGAGCAGCGCCCCAACCAGCGGGAAGAGCATGACAGCCCGGCGGGCGGCGTCACGGGTGGGAGTCCCGTCCGCCAGCGGCGGCAGGGCGGTCAAGGTTTGCAGGGCGAGCGCGAGTGAGTTCCACATAAGTTGAGTCGTCTGCTTAAGCAACCAGCACCGGCAGGGCGCGGGGCAGGAGCGTGATGGTAACGGGGGTTTCCCCGATGCCGTCACCGTCGAGCTGACCCGATACCGGCGGGTCCGAGGCCAGCGTGATCGTTTTGGCCCGGTAATAGCGCACACGCGGGTCGTTCAGATGACGGCGGGCCAGCACCGACACAAGCTGCCCGGCGAAGCCGACGCGGTCCAGCGCGGCACGCTCAAAGACGCACACATCCAGCCAGCCGTCGTCCAGGGCGGCAAACGGGGCCATTTTGATCTGCCCGTAGGCATACGAGGCGGCGTTGGCAACGACGACTAAATACGCCCGCGTCCGCACTTGCTGCCCGTCGAGCGTGAGCGTCATCTGCGTGCTTTGATACTTTGCCAGCGCCCCCATCGTTGCCAGCGCATAGGCCGCCGGGCCGAGCAGGTTTTTGATGGGGCGCCGGGTGTCGCCAACCACGGCGGCATCGAAGCCGAAACCGGCCATCAGTAGGAACACACGCGGCGTTTCGGAAGGGCCGGCAACACGGCCCACGTCAATCAGGCGCGTGCGGCCCGCTTCCAATACCTGGCGGGTCGCGGCCAGGTCGCCGACGGGCAGGCCCAGCTCCTGCGCGAGAACATTCTGCGTGCCGAGCGGGATAATCCCCAGCGGCAGGGGCGGACCGTCCGCCGCCAGCAGGCCGGAGACAGCCTCGTTGACCGTGCCGTCACCGCCTGCGACAAGCACGGAATCAAAGCCGGCGGCGCGTGCCTGCCGGGCGGCGTTTCGGGCGTCGCCCGGCCCCTGCGTGATGCAGACGCGGCGCACGAGCGGCGCAAGCGCGTCTTCCAGGGCCGGGAGCGGCCCGCGCTGGCGGCTCTGTCCGGCAATAGGGTTGACAATCAGCAGCGCATGAGTGGGCATCTTTGTGTTATTGTAGCATACGCTCCGGCAATAATCAGACGCGTAAAGAGGGCTAAAGAACACGGAGTAATGCGCCGATACTAAGCCTGTCATTCTTTTCTGCAATTTGTTCTCTGTTTTGTTCTGCCATCCTGCGTTTGTGAAGTCCGAGAGGCCCCCGTCATGCAGACCCGCCCATTCGTCAGCCGTTCCGCGATCCGCCGCAGGCCCCGCCGCGCCGGGTTTACGCTGGTTGAAATTATGATTGTCGTCCTTGTCATCGGCGTTTTGCTGAATATCGCTTCTCCGGCGTTTGTGGCATCGCGGGACAAGTCGCTGGCGAGGTCATGCGTCAAAAACCTGACTGACTTTGCGACAGCCAAAGAGCAGTATGCGATGGACAACAAAATCCCGGCGGGCACTGCCGCCTCGGCCCATGTGACATGGCCGCAGATACAGCCCTATATCAAAGTCCCCTCGGGAACCCCCGCGACCGGCCCGGTCTGCCCCGCCAGTGGGCTGGCTTACGACTACCAGCCCATGTCCGTTTTGCCGACCTGCCCTTACGGCGCATCGGCGGCCACGCCGCTGGCAGTTCACTCGCTTTAGCTTTTTTCGCTGATCTTTTCTGGTTTCGGTTCGTGTTCTCCTGTATCCCTCGCCTCCGCCTCACAGCGGGGGCATTTTTTTGTGTGGGGTATACTGAGCGCACGAATGCTTTTACAAATGCTTTTGCCGAACACAATCATTGCCGCGCCGGAGTGGGTGGCCGCGCAGGACCCCGCTGACTGGCTTACACTGTCCGAGCAGAAAGTGTGGGGTGGCTTTGTGTCCCCCAAGCGCCGGGCGGAATGGCTGGCGGGGCGGCTGGCGGTCAAGCGTCTATTGATGGAGATATACGGCACGGACCCCCTGGCCTGCGAGGTGGCGCGGGAAGGCGTCGCGCCGGTGGTGCGGGGGAAATGCCCGGCAGGGCTGTCCGTGTCGCTGTCGCATAGCGGCGGCTTCGGGGCGGCGTCGCTGTGCGCGGCGGCGAAAGGCACGGTCGGGGTGGATGTGCAGCGCATCCGCCCGGCGCATCGGGGGCTGGCGGCGCGGGTGTTCAGCGCGGAGGAACAGGCACAGACCGAGCCTCTGGAAAATGGGCTGCTTCTGCTATGGGCATTGAAAGAGGCGGCGATTAAAGCCCGGCGTCTGCCCTGGGGCCGCGCTCTGCGCGAACTCGAAGTGCGGCTGACGGGGCCGGGCCGCGCCGAGATTGCCGTGCCCGGCGAGGCCGCGCAGACGGCGACATATGCGTCTCTTGAAGGCGGCTGGTGGCTGGCGCGGTCTAGGCGCTCTCCGGGCGAGGAGCCGGACGCCACAGCATAGACAGGCCAACCAGGGTCAGCACCGCGCCGAACACAAGCAGCGTATGCGCCTCGGTCATGGAATTGCCGACTGCGAACAGCGCTCCGGCCAGCCCGCCCAGCACCGCGCCGCCGGACAGCCAGGTCGCCCCTTGCGCTTCGACTTCGCCGCGCTGTGCCCGGAGCAGCATTCCTGGCAGGGAGGCCAGGGCCAGCACGACCAGCGCCGTCCCCTGTGCGGTCTGCGGCGGCAGCCCGAGCGCATAAATGGCGGCAGGAACCAGCAGCACCCCGCCGAGGCTCAGCACGCGGCTGACCACGCCGACGCCGATTCCGACCGGCACGGCCCATAAGTACAGCCAGAGAGTTTTGACCGTGATGTGCGACAGCGACACCGGTCCGCTCAGCAGGCCGAATGCCTGCGCCGCCATCGCCAGACCGCCCAGCACGATGAGCGTGCCCCAGAGCCAGGGCAGCCGGTCCAGCACCGGGAAGCGCCCCACAAGGCGCTCGCCCCAGGCCGCACCGACGACCTGAAACACTGCCAAAATCAGGGCCAGACCCCACAAAATGCGCCCGCTGAGGCCGTAAGACAACAGCCCGGCCAGCGCGGCAAAGAACGTGGCTGTCAGGCCAATTCCCGCCGCCCGCCCGGCCCGCAGGCCCAGCAGGGGCTGCACCACCGGCACGGCGAAAACGCTGGCCGCCATCGCGGTCAGCCCGGCGACGATGCCAAGCGGGATGCCAATCAGAAACAAGATCAGGTTTTTGAGATACGAAAGATTGGGCCGTGCCATGTGGGCAATTATACCAGATATAGCAGGCTGACAACACGGGGCTGAACCCCCGTGCTTTAAGTCTAATCATTAAAAGTGCAATTCCCCGCCTTCGCGGGCATCGGAGAAGCATCAGATATGAAGAGGGCACGGGTTAAAACCCGAGGCTATGAAAAGCCCAGTGTCCAGGGGACACAAGACAAAGCATAGCTCGCGTGTTCTGTTCTTACGTCCTCTGGACGGCGGGCACTTTCCAGCCTCGGGTTTTAACCCGTGGCTTCCTGACTTGGCCGGAAAAAAAGCCGTTCCGCACACAGAAAAACAACGCTATGCTGCCCTGCGATATTATCACGCTCACCGAACCCGTCCCCTACCCTGCCGCACTGTCTGCAATGGCGGAGATGGCTGCCCGGCGGGGCCGGGGCGAATGCCCGGACACGCTGCTGCTGTTGCAGCACCCGCCGACCATCACATTAGGCCGCCGCACCGATGAGGCTGACCTGCGGACGCCGGAAGCCATGCTCTTGGAGCGCGGCATTGCCGTGGAGCGCGTGGACCGGGGCGGCGAAATTACGGCGCACGGGCTGGGGCAGGCGGTCGGCTACCCAATCTTGGACCTGCGAGAACATGGGCAGGACCTGCATCGGTATCTGCGCGATTTGGAGCAAGTGTTAATCAACACGCTGGCTAACTACGGGCTGACTGCCGGGCGCGTGCCGGGTCTGACCGGAGTGTGGGTGGACGGGCGCAAAATCGCCGCGATTGGAATCAAAGTCTCGCGCTGGGTATCTACGCATGGGTGGGCGCTCAATGTCTCGAACGACCTGTCCGTGTTCCGGCGGGACATCGTGCCCTGCGGCATCACCGACCGCGATGTGACGTCGCTGGCGGAGTGTCTGGGGGCGGAGTGTCCGGCGCTGGCAGACGTGCAGGCGAGGCTGGCCGGAAACTTTGCCCCGATCTTTTCCGTAAGCCCGATGTACCGGACGGAACTGGGTATACTAGGCATATGAAGGTACGGGTAACAATGACGGTGGCGGGCCGGGCGATTGACGAGACGATGGCCGGGCCGAATGCGGACGATGTGTTGGCGCAGGCCAAAGCGCGGGTGACGAAGGAATTGGGCTGGAAGGGGCTGTTTCTAAACGCCCTTTCGCCGCTCGGCTTCGCGCAGAAGGCGGTGGAGCTGTACAACAGCGCCCACAAGACGACGTATGCCTCGCCCCAAACGGCGGACGAGTTTTTCCGGCTGGGCCAGGACCTCGGCTATATCACCGTGCTGCCGGAGTAGAATTGCCCGGAGAGATGTTATGGTAAATTATGACGATCTGCCCCTGTTTCCCCTCCATGTGGTGCTGTTCCCGGAGATGCCCCTGCCACTGCATATCTTCGAGCCGCGCTACCGGGAAATGATCCTGCGCTGCCGCGAGGAGAACTCCCCGTTCGGCATTGTGCAGATTCAAAGTGGCCCGGAGACGGGCGGCGAGGCTGTGCCAAGTTTGGTGGGGACGACGGCGCGAATTACGCAGTACGAAGAGACCGAAGATGGGCGTATGAACCTTCTGGTTTTTGGCGACACGCGCTTTCATATCAGCCGCACCCGGCTGATTCACCCGTTTCTGTCCGGCGAAGTGACGCCGTTTGGGGAAGATGAGACTCCAACGCCGGGTGTCGAAGAGGCTTATGACACGGTCGCCCGGCTCTTCAAGACCTACCTGCGTGCCCTGCTGGCGATGACGGGCCGCTCGCTGTCAGCCCTGCAACTGCCGGGTGAGCCGGAGGCGCTGTCATTTGCGATAGCGAGCGTATTGCAAGTGCCGCTCGGCGAGAAGCAAAAGCTGTTGGAGCTGACCGACACGACGGCGCGGCTGACCCGCGAAACGGAGCTTTTGGAAATTGAGATTGAAGGGCAGACCGCCCTGCGCTCGGTATCAAACGCCGATGACGGCGAATCGGGCCTGATTTTGCCGGTAGACACGCAGGCGCTAGGCCGCCTGTCCGGGCTGAACTAGAAAGTTTGTCATGGTAGCCCGCTACGTTATTCTCGGTGCGGGCGGCGCGGGTTTAAGCCTGTGTCATGCCCTGCTGGCACGGGGCGTGACCGAGCCAATTTTGATTTTGGACCCAAAGCCGTGCTTTGACGACGACCGGACGTGGTGCTTCTGGGACACGCGCCCAAACCCTTTTCTGCCTCTTGCCTCGCACGGCTGGCATGAGTGGGAAGTGCGGGATGCGTCTGGTAAACGCGCCGTGCAGACCTCCCAGAACACGGCCTACCACTGCCTGCGAAGCCGCGATTTTTACGACGCCGTGCTGGCGGACATCCGCCTTCATCCGAACGTGACTTTGTGTTTGGGCCAAGCCGCCGACAGTGTGACACAAGAAGCCGACGCCGTCACAGTCCGCGCCGGGGAATGCGTCTACCGCGCCGACTATGCCTTTGACAGCCGCCCGCCCTGTCTTGACCCCGCCCCCGGCGACTTCCTACAGCGGTTCCGGGGCTGCTTTGTCCGCGCCGACCGGCCTGTCTTCACCCCATCCCGCTGCACGCTAATGGACTTTGAAGTGGACCAAACACCCGGCCCGCACTTTGTCTACATTCTGCCGTTCTCCGAGACGCACGCGCTGATCGAAGATACCTATCTGCTCCCTGCCGAGGCCCCCGCGCCGACGGCGGCGGACACTGAAAGCGTTCTGCAAGCCTATCTTGCCAAACGCTACCCCGGCGCGGTGTTCGTCACCCAGCGCGAAGAAGCCGGGGCCATTCCGATGACAACGCGCCCATTCCCGAAGCGCGATGGACGTATTCTCAATATCGGTACGGCGGGCGGCTGCACCAAGCCTTCGAGCGGGTACACGTTTGCGCGTATCCAGGAGCAGTGCCGTGAGATTGCGGATGCAGCGGCGGCGGGGACTCTGGAAACATTTCGGGAGTTGGGGCCGCCCGCCCGGTTCCGGTTCTTTGATGCCGTCTTTTTGCAGGCGCTTCGGGACGATCCCGCCGCGTTCCCAGGCTACTTTCAGCGGCTGTTTGCGCGGGTGTCCCCGGAGGCGCTGACGCGGTTTCTTTCGGAGACAAGCACTTGGCGCGACGAGTTTCAGGTGGTGCGCGGTCTGCCCGCGCTCCCCTTCTTAAAGGCCGCTCGGCGGCGGCTCTTTCCCCGTGGCTGACTAAGCCTGCGTGGGTGTGTTTACTAATAACGCTGACGCTGTCTGTGCTTTTCCCTGCGTTTGCGCTGCGCTGGCAGTTCTGGCCGTTTGTGGCGGGGATGTTCTTTCTGGGCCTGCCGCACGGCGCTTTAGATCATCTGGCCCCGCTGTTCGTGCTGCGGCGGAAGTTTTCGTGGCGGTGGCTGGCTGTGTTTGTGCCCGCATACCTTGCGCTTGCCCTGCTGTACCTGGTGTTCTGGCAGGTGTGGCCCGCCGGGGCGCTGCTGGGGTTCCTGCTGCTGTCCTGGCTGCACTGGGGGCAAGGGGACGCCTATTACCTGCACACCTTCGGGGGACGGCCTGTGCCGACGACCCGCGCCGGGCGGCTGCTGGTCTGGGCGGTGCGCGGCGGCCTGCCGATTGTGCTGCCGGTGCTGGCGCACCCGGCGATTTTGACGTCGTTCACCGGCGGCATTCTGGGCTGGTACGGGCACGCCGGGGGCTGGCTGCTCGATGAGCGCGTGCGCCTGGCCGGTCTGGTTCTGCTGGCCGCGCTGACGGCGGCGTATCTCTGGTTATCGTGGCGGCGGGGGCGGGCGGGGTTCTGGGAGGATGCCGGGGAAGTGG
This sequence comes from Capsulimonadaceae bacterium, assembly GCA_965277455.1. Classification (GTDB taxonomy): domain Bacteria; phylum Armatimonadota; class Armatimonadia; order Armatimonadales; family Capsulimonadaceae; genus JANXMY01. The sequence continues at coordinate 1,489,612 of OZ255823.1, forward strand.
CGCTGCTGGGGGTCTATTTCTGGCTGACGCCGCCGATACTCGCGGTCGGCCTCTACTTCTGCGTCTGGCACGCGGCGCGGCATCTGGCCCGGCTGGCGGTACTAGACGACGCCAACACGGCGTCCCTGACGCGGGATAAGCTAGGGCCGCCGCTTCGGCGCGTGTCCTGGGAAGCTCTGCCGATGACGCTGGGGGCACTGGCGATGCTGGGCGGCCTGTATTTGTGGCACGGGCGGGCCAATGTCAGCGTCGGCAGTTTAGTCTATCTGTACCTGTCGCTGATTGCCGCGCTGACGTTCCCGCACTTCTTACTTGTCCTGTGGATGGACCGGGAAGAGGCGCTCCAAAATAACGGCCACGCCGTCGGCGGTGTTGGCCGGGGCGATTAGGTCCGCGACGGCTTTCAGCTCCGGCTTGGCATTCTCTACGGCTACCCCCACCCCCGCCCATTCCAGCATTGGAAGGTCGTTGAACGAATCCCCAAACGCCGCGCACTCTGCGGCAGACACGCCTAGCCGTTTGGCGGCTTCGGCCAATGCCACGCCTTTGGACACGGCAGGGTTCATAAACTCCAGATACTCGTCATCGGTTTTGGTGATATATAAACTCTTGCCGTACTTATCTTGATAGTGTTTGAGGAGTCGGTCCGTCGTCTCCGGCGTGTCGATTAAGAGCAGCTTGGTAGGCTCCCGCCCGTCAAAGCGCATCAAATCACCCACTATCGCCGTCGTGCCTGTGCGCTTCTCGTACAGCCGCGCCCAGTGTGTTTCCTTGCGGACATACAGCACGTCGTCCAGATAATAGTTCAGGTGATAGCCACCCGCGACGCAGTTACGCACGATTTGCTTTGCCGCCTCGGCAGGCACGGGCTGATGGTACAGCAGCTCGCCGCCCACCGTGCGGATCATCGCGCCGTTATACGCGATAATCGGTGACGACGGTGGCAGGCCAATTTGCTCGGCGAACTTGACAATCGTATGCCACTGCCGCCCCGAGGCTAATACAATGTGACTGCCGCTATCCGCGACGCGCTTTACGGCTTGCAAATTGCGCTCACTGAGGGCATGGTCACTGCCCAGAAGCGTGCCGTCGAGGTCAATAGCAGCAAGTTTCATATTACTCAAAATAGCGTCATCTTTGGCTCGTCTTTGGCCGTTTTGGCTTTGTCGCGGGCGGCCATTAAATCGGTAATCAAAAACTGCTTGGCCTGGTCATAGGCTTCGCCTTCCTGACGCAGAATGTAGGCCGGGTGCAGGGCGGCCATCGCATAGCGGGCGTATTTGCTCTCGAACCACTGCCCGCGCTCCTGTGTCATTTTGAACGCTTTGTGGATTACCGTGCTGGCGGCGGGAGCACCGAGGCACAAAATCACCGAAGGCTGCACAATCGCAATCTGCTTTTCCAGCCACAGCGGCACGCACGTTCCCGACTCGTCGGCACGGGGCGGGCGGTTCTTGATACGCCCGGCCTCTTCGAGTGTCGGACGGCACTTGACGACATTGGTAAGATAAATATGCTTTCGCAACATCCCCGCTTCGCGCAGGCATTCGTCGAGAAGCGTCCCGGCACGTCCTACAAACGGCAGCCCGGTCGCGTCTTCATTGGCCCCCGGCCCTTCGCCAATCAGCATCAGGGGGCTGTCCGCATTGCCGTCGCCGAAGACTACTTTCGTCCGCGTCTGCGCGAGATCACACGCCAGGCAGGTGCTGGCCTGCTGCTGCATCTCCAAAATCTGCCGCGTCTTCACGCTCGGCTCGCTTACGCTTTGTTCCCGTTCCGCTTCCGCCATTCTGCTGCCCTTCTGTCGTTATGGTTAGTTGTAGAAAGAGCATACCCAGAATGGCGGAGACCTACCACCTTGTTCTCTCGTACCTCGTTCACAGGGTCCTTTCTAAAGGAAGGATTAGGACAGAAAACGAGGGCAGCGACAAGCCAATGCCCCTCTGCTGGTCCCTCTGGTTCCCCCATTATTGGGGGCTAGGGGGTCTTTTCGGTATCCTTCCTTTAGGAAGGACCCTGTGAACGAGGTACGAGAGAACAAGGTGGTAGGTCTCCGCTCAAAACAAAAGCCTTCCGCAAGCGCGATGCACTTGGGAAGGCTTTTAGTAGACATATATCTGACGCTACGCAGAATCGAACTGCGACTTTCGCCGTGAGAGGGCGATGTCCTAACCGTTAAACGATAGCGCCATGACTTGCAATCGCAACCAAATCACAACACAGCGAGCGTGTTGTTTTAGGTTACGACAGGTATAATACCCCGGTAGGGAGCGGTTGTCAATACTTTCTGACAAGACTGCCGGCGAGGGGCAAAAAAAGTGGCGAAGCGGAAGCGATATGACGATGTGATGCTGCTGGCGGCGGGCGAGGAAGTGCCGGGGCACCTGAACCGGTATGTCATCGAGCGCATGGTCGGCACTGGAGCTTACGGGGCAGTCTATGCGGCCCATGATGTGAGGACGCCGGACCGCAAGGTGGCCCTGAAAGAGTTCTTCCCGGCGCGTCACCCCCGCGATCAGGCCCCCTTGCAGGCGCTCTTTGACCGTGAAAAAGCGGTCGGAATGCAGGCAAGTTCGCACCCGCTCATGCCGACGTTCTATGAGGCATTCCAGAGCGATGGGCATTACTATATCGCGCAGGAGTTTATTGTCGGCACGACGCTGGACGAAATTATCGCCCGGCGTCACCCGATAGCGCGGGCGTGGGTTTTAAAGTGGTCGGTGTCGCTGTGCGATGCGCTGGCGTTTCTGCACTCACGGCAGATTGTCCATCACGATTTGAAGCCCGCCAACATTCGGATCACGCCGCAGGGGCATCTGGTGCTGCTGGATTTCGGCGCGGCGCAGTATTTCGGCAAGGGACATGAGACGAACAAGCCGGTGGAGCTGTACGGGACCGAGGGCTACCTGCCGCCGGAATTAGAAGCCGACGGCAAGTGGGTCGCGGACATCCGCACCGATATTTTTGCGCTGGGCTGCGTCATGTATGAGATGGTCGCCGGAGTCGCCCCCGATCAGGAGCAGATCAATCAGCGGTCGATGTATGTCACCAACTCTCTCATTCAGCAGCCCAACGCCGATTTGAATTTAGTGCGGCTGATTAACAAAGCGATTTCTTATAACACCGAGTACCGCTACAATACAGCGGGGGCCTTTCTGGAAGAGCTGCGGCAGATCGCTCCGCCGGTGCTGCTGGTCAACAAGAAAAATTTATGGTTCGGCGAGCTGACTCCGGGCCGCCCCGCGCCGCCGATGACGGTAACGCTTTACAATGCAGGCGGCGGTGAGATCACGGGCACGATTTTGTCCCGCACCGCCTGGCTGTCCGTGTCCGAGACGCGCTTCGCGGGCAACAGCCATCAGGTGACCGTCACCGTAGACCCCGCCCGTGCCCCGGAGAAGGGCAAGCCGCTGACAGGCCGCCTCGACATCACAAGCGATGACCAGCCGAATACTGATGGCACGGTCTTCACAGGCGATAAATGGTCGGTGGAATGCAGCCTGACCGTCGCCGCCGCCCCTGGCTTGCTGCACGTCGAGAATGCGGGGGGAGCTTTGGTGCTCTCCGCCCGGCGCGGCCAAAAGGCATCAGGCGAACTTGTCGTGCGAAACGAAGGCGACCTGCCTCTGGACTTTCAAATAGAAGCCAGCGGCATTGACGGCCTGACGCTTTTCCCTACAGCAGGCACACTCGGCCCCAAACAGACGCTCATTGTTGTCGTGGCTGTTTCCTCCACCGACCTGCCGCCGGGCGAGTACCGCGCTGAGATCATCCTGCACTCCCCGCCCCGTCAGAACGTCACCGTTCCGCTGACCCTGCGCGTCCAGTCTCCCCTCGGCTACATGATCTCCAAACTGAGCCGGGCATGAAAAAAGCGGGCATCAAAAGTGCCCGCATATTCCCGTGTTGCTATTTCAATTTTTTTAACTCTTGCAGCGTCATTTCTTTGACAGGGAGATGAAGCTTGTTTGCCATTTCTTGAGCAAATGCTCTGGATGCGCTTTGAGTGATAGGTTTGGCTAACAAATAAGCAGGCTGCCTTCTCCCTCCCATTCGCAGCATCACATACCAGATATAGCCATTTGTTTGAACAGCCACATATGCTTCTTCCGCCAGATAACCCTGCTGTTTTTTTGGATAAAACGGCCAGCCTTGAGCTGCCTGGAAAGCTCTTGTTTCGGAATTGAGGGAGACCTCTTGCGGTCCTGACAGAAAGAGGAGCAGTGCAGCCAGAGGGAAAAATATCGGCGCCAAAATACACCACGCCCACACAAGATCAGAAGGGCGAGTACCCGTTGCGATTAGGAACGGGCTTAACAGGAAAAGCCATCCCAGCATACCCGCAAGTAATCTCACGGTCCAGGGCTTGCGGAAGCGGATTGAGGTTGGTTCAACAAACTCCATAAGCTGTCCCTGAGCAATTCCGACACAGCCCAAAACCAGCGCAGCAAGTAAATAGAGTATGATGATCAGTGCCAGTATCATATTTGCCGTTAGCTCCGCCACCTAAAGATGAGCCATTACAGCCGTTCGCGGACATGGGCGCCGCCGGGGTCGTCGGGGGGCGGAGGGGACTGGCTCTCGACGGAGGAGACGACTTTTTCGCGGGTTTCGGCGACGACGGCGGCGGCGCGGGTCTGCCACTCGTCGGCGCGAGCTTCGGCCTGCGCCATTAGCTTGCGGCCCTGTTCGGTGGACAGCAGGTAGGCCGCCGCTCCGGCAAGGGCGGCAAGGCAGAGGGCAGTCAGACCTGCGCCTGCGCCGCGCCGGGAGTTATCGTCGTAGTCCATAGGTATTACTGCTTCTTGATTATTCGGCTTCGGTGGCGGCTTGCAGCTCAAACAGGCGGGACAAGTTCTGGGCGCGGGCCATGATTTCGGGGGTCACGACTTCGCCTTTGCGGATCAGCGGGAAGCCGAAGTAGCCCAGCACGTCCCGGTAGGCGGTGCGGCCTACGATGGGGTCCACGTAGCCGATAATGCTGTCGTGGTCGGGCAGGGCCAGTGTATTCTGGGCGCTTGTACCCGTCGTTCCGGCACCGGTTCCGGTCACAAATTGGGGGTCATCATTTGGCATATCAGTTGGGATAATTCCTAAAGATCGGACAGGCTGTAAGCGAGCGTCATAATGGTATCAAAGCGGCCCAGCTTGAGAACGCGCTCGGGCTGACGGCTCGGGGTGAGCAAGACGCTCAGACTGCGGCCTTCGGGGGACAGCTTTTTGCGGGCTTCCACCAGCAGGGCCAGCCCCGCGCTGTCAATGAAATCCACTTTGCTCAGGTCCACGATGACCGGCGACTTTTCCCCGCTGTTGACCGCCGCCATCAGCGGCTCCCGCAGGAGCGGCGCGGTGGTCAAGTCGACCTCACCCACGGCTTCAATAAGTATCCCCTGCGTTTCCTGACGCTGGGAAACGGTTAATTGCGCTGCATTCAATAGTTCATAGCCCCCAAATTTGGACAGTCGGCTGATTATACCAGATAATACTCTAAAAATTCATAAGCATAATTCATAAGCATTCGCCCGGCGGCAGGAGAACGCGCAAAACGTCCCGTCCATCCTGTCGCCAGCCGAGCGGCGGGGCTTGAAGCTGCCCCGGCGGGCACAGCCGCGAGACGCCGGGCAGGTAACCCCCGGTCCCCTCCCCCGCCGCCGCGCAGCCCTGCAAAAAAGGGGCCACGGCGGCCACGGCTTCCGGCAAATCGGGCAGAGACGCGAGCGGCTGCACAGACACGACGCCAAAGGTCGGCGAGGGCGTGAACTCTGAGCTGGGCCGGGCGATGACGGTCCAGCGCAAATCTTCACCTGCGCATAGCTGGCAATCCGGCTCCATGGAGGCCAGGGCGCGGGCCTCCCGGACGGCGGGCGCGGCGCGGGCGGAGCGCACAGGCAGCGGAAAAGTGTTAGCCGTCTGACGCAGGGCGGCGGCGAACTGTTCCACGATTTGAAGTGTTTCGGCCCAGCCGCCCTCGACAAACAGTGTCTGGGGGGACAAGCAGCCGCCCTGATCGTAAAGCAGCACGTCGTGGGCCAGCCCGGCAAGCGCCTCGGGCGTCGCGGTTCCACGCGGCAGCACGGCCAGCGAGACCCGGTGCCCGTAGCCGACAAAGGGCGTTCCGGGCGGGCACAGGCCACGCAGGATTTGCATCGTGCCGTCGCTCCCGTGGGCCATCACTACGTCGGCATTTTGGCAAAGCGCGGCGTCCAATTCTGCCGTGCCGCCGGGCCATCGGTGCAAAGCAACGCCATTCGCCAGCGTTGGCGACATATCTGCCAGCGAACTCAGAAATAAGCGGCCCCACTCCGCCGCCGGTCCCGAAGGCAGCTTGACCAGCGACGCACTGCGAACGAGCAGGGCGCGAATTACGCTTACCCAGGCCAATAATGGCGTGTTGGCAGCGATGACATGGCCGACGACGGGGTAGCCCTGCGCGTCCCGGCAGTGCTCGGCGTCTATTAAGGCCCAAAGTTCGGCGGGCCGCAGCGAGTCTAGGATAGCTTCCAAGCTGACCCATACCATCGCAAACGGGAACGGGTCTTGAAGCGCTTCGGCCTCTTGACGCCACGGATAAGCCGGGTCGCGCCAGCGGTCTGCCAGCGCGGCCAGGGCGTTGACTATCTCAGCCTGCGGCGGCAGCGCGACCTGCGCTTGGCGCAGGCGGGAGGCGTCTTCGCAGATTAGACTTGCCGTGATGTCCATAGCTCTTCCACCGTCAGCGAGCAGCCGCGCACTTCGGCGTCGGGGGCACGGCCCGCCAGCAGGAAGCCACCGGGCGTCAGCGTCCCAACATCCTGCGTCTGCAAAGCGAGAACCGAATTGAAGTTCGCCAGGTCATAATGGCGCAGTAAACCCGCTGCGTTCTCTTGCGTATCCTCACCTGTCTCGGGGTCAATCGTGCGCGTGCGGACCCAATGCGGGCCACGCTTTTCGGGGTTCAGGCCCTGCCCGTAAAACTGCGAGGCCATCTCGCACATTCCGTATTCACTGTAACAATGGTCTAAGTCGACGCCGAGCCGCGCACCGAACATCTCGTATAGCTCGGCACGGGGCACTTCGCGGGTGCGGCCCTTGAAGCCGCCAGTTTCTATCACGACACTGCCCTGCGGCAGATGAATATCCGTGTTCGTTTCGTCAAAAAGCGACACAAAAGCAAACGCCGTGCCGAACAGCGTCACCGGGCTGTCTCGTTGGGACAATGCCGAAGCCAGCGCCGCATCGTCGTCCCAGAAAAACCGCTCGGCCCCCAGCGACCCCAGCATATGTGAGAGTGATGAGTGCGGGGCGGCGTCCGGGGCAGGCATCATGGCCCAAATCGGCGCGGGGCGGGTGGGCAGGGCGGCGTCAAACCCGGCCCGCAGGCTGAGGTCGTAGAGCGTCAGCCCGGCGCGGTCGAAGTAGTGCCGACTGGTCTGTGCCCCCGTCGTGCCCGACGAATGAAACACAGCGGCGGCTTCTTCCGTAGGAACAGCAGACAGGGCGAAGCGTTTGAACGCGGCGGCAGGCACGGCGGGAATGTCCTGCCAGCGGGTGACCGTCTGCGGCGACAGGTTTTGGGCGTCGCACAGCCGTCGATACGGGGCGATGAGTTCGTACTGCCGCGCAAACAGCGCGAGGGCGAGCGTGTCAAACGCCGCGTCTTCCTCCGAAGGCGGCGGCGATAAAATAAAGTCCGTGATTTTTTGGGCGAGTGCGTCCATAGAGGTATTGTACCCTGTAAGCAGAGAGAAGACCCAGAAGCCACGGGTTAAAACCCGAGGCTAAAAAGTGCCCAGTGTCCAGGGGACACAAGAAAGAATAGGCCCAGCGTTTTCCGGTCTTCCGTCCCCTAGACGGTGGGCTTTTGCAAGCCTCGGGTTTTAACCTGTGGCTCTTGCGACCTCTGCCCACAAGTATTCCCAGCAAGCTATGAAACACCACCAAAACCGAAAACTTGAAGCTCTGCTCCTAACCGCCGTGCAGATTGTCCTGCTCTGCGGGCTGGCACTGGTCTACTTCGGTAAGCAGGCCACGACTCCCTCCCCGGCGGGGGCGGTCAATGTCAACACGGCGACAGCGCGGCAGTTGTCTTCGGCGCTGGCGGTGGACGCCCAAGTGGGACAGATGCTTGTCGAAAAACGCGGGCACGACTGGGCGTCGGTCTATGCCCTGCGTCATGCGAAGGCGCTGAAAGACGTCAGCACGGCGGCGTTTGGCGATGGCTTCTTGGTGCGCTCACAGAAGGACGTAGCGCGGGCTTTTTGGGGCGGCGTTCTGGCGTTGCTTGTCGCGGGCTGGATCGTCCACGGCGTTCTGCGGACGGCGGCGGTTCGCGCCGACCCGTTTTTGCTGCCGCTTGTGATGCTTCTCGCAGGGCTGGGGCTGATGCTGGTGTACAGCGTGAAAGACCCCTACCGGGACACGTTTGCCTTCGGGGCGCAGGCGTGGGGCGTCGCGCTGTACGGCACGCTGGCCCTGCTCGTGCCGCTGACGAAGCCCTTCGGGCGTCTGCCCCTGCGGCGCTACGGCTACGCTTATGCGGGCGCGGCGGTGGCGCTGATGCTGGGGCTGCTGCTCTTCGGGCACGGGCCGGGCGGGGTGCATATTCAGCTTTTGGGCGTGGAGCCGGTGGAGTTCATCAAGCTGCTGCTGGTGCTGTTTGTGGCCTCATATCTGGCGGAGCGCGGCGGCAGCGTCTCGAGGCCCCTCAAAGATTTGGCTCCGCTGGCCGGTGTGTATGCGTTTGGTTTAAGTTTGTTTCTGCTGGTCAAAGACTTAGGCCCTGCCGTGCTGCTGTTCGGCGTCTTTCTGGCCCTGCTGTATTTGACCACGCGAAAGGCTTGGTATCCCCTGCTGGGCGTGGCACTGCTAGGCACAGCGGCGTATGTGGGCAATGCGCTTCACTTCGGCTTTTTTGCGACGCGGGTGACGATGTGGCTTCACCCGTGGGACAACAGTGACCGCAACGGCGCACAGCTCGCACAGGGCCTGTGGGGCATGGCGACGGGCGGGACGTGGGGGAGCGGCCTCGGATTAGGCCACCCGGAGTTTGTGCCACGTTCGGGGTCGGACTCGGTGTTTGCGACGCTCGGCGAACAATTAGGATTGGTGGGCGGGCTGGTCGTGCTGGCCGTCTATGCACTGTTTATCGCACGCGGGCTGCGAATTGCCCAAAATGCCGGGACGGAGTTTGACCGGCTGCTGGCCTCGGGGCTGACGCTGCTGCTCGGCTTTCAGGCCATGCTGATACTCGGCGGCGTGTCCGGGCTGATCCCGCTCACGGGCGTGACCCTGCCGTTTGTGTCGTTTGGGGCGTCGTCGCTCGTGTGCAGCTTTTTCGCCGTGGGCCTGTTGCTGCATCTTTCGGGCAAAATCGTCCCCGCCGAGGCCCGCGACATCGCGCCGCCGGAATGGACCCGCGCCGCACGGGGGCTGGCGCTGGGCTGTGCTGTCTATTTGCTGGTCGGTGTCGGCATGGTGCGCCTCATGGAAGTGCAGGGCGTCCAAGATATGTACTTTGCCACGCGCCCGCTGTATACGCCTGACCGGGACACCCTGCCGGGGCAAGCCCCGCCGCCGCACGTCAACCCGCGCCTGCTGGGCTTCGCGCTGGCCCTGCCGCGTGGGGCCATCACTGACCGCGCCGGGCGGGTGCTGGCCCGCGACGCCGCCCCGACGGAGGACGCCGCCGGGGTATCGTTCCTGACGCCCGACGGACGCGGGCGGATTTACCCTGGCGGCGCGGCCTTTGGGCAGATTGTCGCCGCCGTCGAGCGGCCCTACTCGGTCGGCAACCCGCTCGGGCAGAATGGTCGCCTGCGCGGCTTTGCCAGTTATGCCGACCTGCTGACGCCCTACCGGACGCGCTTTCTGCCGTTCCACCGCACGCCGCAGGCACAGGCAGTGGTGCTGACTTTAGACAGCACCCTGCAAACCGCCGCGTCGGACGCCCTGCACGAGTACGCCACGCGGGTGCTTGTTAAAAACTCCCGCCGCCCCGAAGACCGGGGGGCCGCTGTGCTGCTGGACTCGCACACCGGGGAAGTTCTGGCGCTGGCCTCGGAGCCGACCTTTGACCCGGCCAAGCTCACGGCAGCGCAGTGGACCGCGCTGGCCGCGAGAGCCGATGGCCCGGTGCTGAACCGCGCTATAAACGGCGTCTATCCGCCCGGCTCGGTGTTCAAGATTGTGACCGCCGCCTCAGCTCTGTCACACGGCCTCGGCAATACCGTGGTCATCTGCCACCACACCGACGACAACGTTTCCTGGCGCTTTGACGGCAAACGCTATTCCCAGCGGCGTATCACTGATGAAGAGGGCTTCGTCCCACACGGCGTTACCGATCTGGCGAAAGCTTTGCAAGTCTCCTGCAATGTCTACTTCGCCAACCTCGGCATTGATTTAGGCGCACGCGATTTGGACGACACCGCCCGGCAAAACTTCGCGCTGGCCCATCTGCCGCCGCTGTCAAAAATCGGCGAAGACCTCCCCGATTGCGCCTACGGGCAGGGCCAGATTTTGGTCACGCCGCTGGAAATGGCAACTGTCGCCCAGGCTGTCTCGGGCGGCGGCCAGCGGCTGTCCCCCACATTCGTCAAATCCGCCCCGGCCCCGATGCCGACACCCGCCCTGACCCCCGACAACGCCGCCGCCCTGCGCCCGATGCTGGCCGCCGTCACGCAGCCCGGCGGGACCGCGCAGGGCGTCTTCGATGGCCTTTCCGTGTCCGTCGCGGGCAAGACCGGGAGCGCCCAGAACAGTCAGGGCGCGGGCCGCACGCATTCCTGGTTTGCCGGGTACGCCCCCGCCGACAATCCCACCTATGCCTTCGCCTGCATCGTCGAGAACGCCGGTTCCGGGCGCGGCTCCGCCGCCCCCGTCTGCCGCGAAATGCTGCGTAAGGCTTTTGACGCACCGGGGGCAGGTGTGGTAAGATGAGGACAGCTACTTTTACGGAAACTTTATGGAGGAAATTATGGCTACCATCTGGGAGCGTGTACGGCAGCTCAACGGAACCACTCTGCACACTCTTAAACAGGGGAAGGCTTTCAAGATAATTGGCGTTCAGCATGACAGGATTGAGTTTGTTCCTGTCAGCGGAAACGGAACGCAGCGATGGATTGGGCGGGAGTGGATTGAGCAGGTCGTCGGGATGAATTTACATATAAGCGACCTGACCCCCTCTCGTCTGGCACTAGAGTTTCCCAACGATCAAAACCTGTCGTATATGGCGGCTATCGTTGACGCTGTAACTAAAACCTAGCTTTCATACCACGGGTTGAAACCCGAGGCTCAGAAAAGCCCAGTGTCCAGGGGACACAAGAGCCGACGATAGGCGCGTTTTTCTCCGGTTTTCCTATTTCCGGTTCCCCCATTATTGGGGGCTAGGGGGTCCGCTCCTACTCTCAGCACACAAGCAAGGACCAATGACGGATGCCTTTTTTCGCAAGTAAACTTGGAACCACACTCACAAGCGTAGCCCTAGCCTGCCTGCTCGGCACGGCGGCGCGGGCGGACGATGTGCGGGCGACTTATGACACGCAGATCGGCTTTGCCCTGCATCTGCTGGAAGCGGGGCGGTACGGGGAGGCGACGGATGCCGCGCAGGCACTGGTGACGGCGCAGCCGGACGCCGCCCTGCCCTATGCCCTGCGCGGGACCTGTGCGCTGTATGTCGGCAGCATGAGCCGGGCGCAGGCGGATTTTGACCGGGCAGCAGGTATCGGCGGCGAGCCGGTCGCGTTCTACGGGCAGGCGCTCACCCTGCTGACACGGCACAAGTCGGCGGCGGCACGAACCGCGCTGACGGCGGCGGCGAAGGACAAAGAGCTGCTGCCGGAGGAAGCCGCCGACGTGGAGACGCTGCGGGCCTATGTGCAGCTTCTGGGCGGCGACCCGGCAGGCGCGGCGGCGATTGCAGGCAAAGGGGCGGCGGACGGATCAGCGCGGGCGGAAATCGCAGCGATTGCGGCGTACCGGGCAGACCCAAAGGCGGGGGCGGGGCCACTAAGGGCATTTCTGGAAACCAAAACCGGAGTGCCACGTGTCAGCGAAGACGACGGCGTCCGGCTGCTGTTTGAGGCGGACAGGCCCCTCGAAGCGGCGGTGACGGAGCCGGAGCTGCAAACGATGTATGCGGACCGCATCAACGGGGCGCTGAACGACGCGGCCAAGAACGTGGGCATCGTTCGGGCCTGCGCGGGGCCGACGCTGCTGGCTCCCACGGAGACGCTTCCGGCGGGCACGGCTCTGGTGTCCTATGCCGTAGACGGGCAGATGGCGGCGATGGTGGGAGCGCCGTTTACGTTCCAGTGGGACAGCCGCAAAGTGGCGAACGGAACGCACACCGTCCGCGTGGACGCCGCTGACGCAAGCGGGAATGCGCTGCTGTCGCAGACGCAGACGGTGCGGGTTGCAAACTTCGGCGGTCTGTCGGCGGACACCGGCACGGCGGACCCGGAGACGGCGGCGCTGGAAACGCGGCTGTGGAACCTGCTGCGGCCCCGCCCGGCCCGCAAAGTGGCGGAATGGACGCTGGCGCAGGCGATGCTGGCCGGGGGAGACAAAATCGGGGCGGACGCGCACCTTGCCAATGCGGCGGCTTTAGACCCGACCTACAAAGACGGGCGTCGGTTTGCCCGCGTCCTGTTTGGCTCCAGCGCCGTGACGGTCGCAGGCCAAGTCGCGTCTTCTCAGCCGGTCGTCCTGTGGACTGGAAGCGGGGCGGGGCGGCAGGTGGCGCTGACGTTTGACGACGGCCCGAACGGGACTAAAACGCCCGCACTTTTGGATGCTTTAGAAAAAGCCGACGCCCCGGCGACGTTCTTTGTGGTCGGCTCCCGCGCCGAGCTATTTCCCGATCTGGTGCGCCGGATGGCAAAGCTCGGCGACGAAGTCGAAAACCATTCGTACACGCACCCGAACATGAATCTGATTATCCCGTCGGCAGCCGAAAGCGAGATGCTGCGAAACAACGTGATGATCCGGTCGCTGACAGGCCGCAGCCCGCGCTTTTTTCGCCCGCCCGGCGGCAATGCCGACCCCGCCGTGCAGCGCCTCGCGCAGTCCTACGGCCTGACACTGGCCTACTGGACCATAGACGCGATGCACTCCGAAGATTTAGGCTCCCCGTTGGGCCTCGTGCGCTATGTCATGGCGCACGTTCACCCCGGCTCGATTGTTCTCCTTCACAACGCCCCCGATGTCACCACCGCCGCCATTCCGGGCCTCGTCGCCGCCCTGCGCGGGCAGGGCTATACGCTGGTCACCCTGTCGCATCTGACCCCAGCCGCCCCCGGCACAAAGCCGGGCGCGATAAAGATGCCGAAGATGAAAGAGTAGCCGGGTTTACAGCGCCGCGCCGTTGACCCGAATAGCCTGCCCGGTGACGAAGCCCGACAGGTCGGAACACAGAAATAGCACCACGCCTGCCACGTCGTCGGGGACGCCCTGACGACGCAGGGCATTGCTTTCTTTCGTGCCACGCGGGGCCGTGGGCAGCGGAGCATTGTCCTGATAGGACGTGTCTGTGGAGCCAGGCGAGACGACATTGGCGCGGATGCCTTCGGGGCCAATTTCCTGGGCCAAATCGGCGACAAACATATTCAGCGCGGCTTTGCTCGCCCCATAAAACGCCAGGCCCGGAATGGGGTCATGCCCCGAGCCGCTGCCGATGGCGACCAGACTGCCGCCCCGGCGCATGGTGGGAACCAGCCCGCGTGACAGCAGAAACGCCGAGCCGAGGTTGACATCCAGCATTCGCCGCCACTGCTCCGGCTCGATTTCGGTGACTTTGCCGCCCAGCCCGATGCCTGCGTTCAAAATAAGAAAGTCCAGGCCGTCGGCATAAGTTGTCTTGACATCGGCCATCAGCGCGTCCACCTGCGCCTCGTCCCCAATGTCTGCCTGCACGTTCGCGTGCGTTCCTCGCCCGAATGCCTGCCGCTCTTTGAGCGACGCTTCGGCGGTCTCCGCATCGCCGCGCCAGACCGCCAGCGTGTTCGCGCCCGCTTCGGCCAGGCGGCGGCTGATGGCCCGGCCAATCCCCCGCGTGCCGCCAGTAATGAGGGCGTTTTTGCCCAATAAGTCTATCGTAATCATGGGTTAGTCTCCAAAAGTGCCGTAACAGCGGCTTCGGTCAGCGCCGATGCCGACGCGCCCAGCGTCGTCGTTGCCAGCGCCCCGCAGGCATTGGCAAAGCGCAGAGCGTCCCGCAGGCGTGGGCTAATCGCGTCTAACGCTGCGCTCAAATCCGGCCCCTGTCGAAATAGAAACGTCAGCAGGCCCGCCGTGAACGCATCCCCCGCCCCGGTTCCATCCACAAAGTCTACGGCAAAACCGGGTGCGTCGGCGAACTCGCCTGCCCGTGTGTAGCCCCGGCTGCCCGCCGCGCCTTCGGTGATGACGGCCAGCCGCAGATGAGGGAAGTCAGCCCAGAGCGCCCGAACAGCTTCCGTTTCATCAGCAGCGGCGGGGTACAAAAAGACAAGCTCTTCCGCGCTGATTTTTGCCATATCGGCTGTCATGAACCCCAGCAGTGCTCCCTGCCGCAGCACGTCCTCGCTCGGCCAGAGCCAGGGACGTAAATTTGGGTCGTAGGAGCAGATCGCGCCCGCCGTGCCGTGTACAATCCCGGCGGCGGCGAGTGTCGCACTGCGGGCCGGTTCGGCAATCAGCGAAATGGAGCCGTAATGCAGGGCGCGGGCCGTGCGGAGCCAGTCTTTGTCCAATTCTTCGGCCCGCAGGGGCAAGTCACGGGCGGGGTCATAATAAAACAAAAAGTCCCGGTCGCCGTCCGGCAGCACCGAGACAAACGCCAGACCCGTGCGGGCCGAGGCGTCTTTGACAACGTGCGACACGTCTACACCCTGCGCCCCGAACGTCTCAATAATCGCTTCGCCAAACGGGTCATCCCCGACCCGGCTGAGGAACGCCGCGCTCAGGCCGAGCCGCACCGCCGCCGCCGCGACATTGGCCGTTGCCCCCGCCGGGACTTTGGCGAACGTGCGGGCGTCGGTCAGCGAGACGCCGGACTGCCCGGCGGGCAGGTCAATGAGGGCTTCGCCCAGGGTGATGAGGTCAGGCATGGTGGTTACCAGCGAAAAGACCCCCTAGCCCCCAATAATGGGGGAACCAGACAGTTAGGAAAGGCCCGTAGGCGCAGGGCTTGTCCCTGCCCTCTTATCCGTTCCTGTTCCGGTTCCCCCATTATTGGGGGCTAGGGGGTCTCCTACTACTTGTTGAACGTCGTCAGGAACTCTTCATACAGCGCGGGCGAGACCAGCTTCCACTGCTTCACGGCATCCTGAATGGGTACGGCCACGATGCTTGTGCCCTGCTGCGCCACCATCACGCCAAACTGGCCTTCATGCACCAGCTCGGCGGCTTTGATGCCGACGCGGGTGCCGAGGATGCGGTCAAAGAGGGTCGGCGAGCCGCCGCGCACGACATGGCCCAGGACCACATCGCGGGTGGGGATGCCGGTGCGCTTTTCAATCTCTTTGGCAATCGCCGGGCCAATGCCCACTTCGCCAAGCTGATGATGGCCGAAGGCATCCAGCGCCGCGTCATCCGCTTTTTGTGCGCCTGCGATTTCGACGCCTTCGCTGACGGACACAATGCCCCACGTCTTGCCGCGCTTGTAGTTCGCTTCCAGATGGGCGCACAGGGCATCCATATCCAGTGGCACTTCGGGGATAGCGATGTAGTCCGCCCCGCCGCCGACACCCGCCCACAGCGCGGTCCATCCGGCGTGACGCCCCATAATCTCGACCACAATCACGCGGTCATGCGACTTCGCCGTGTCCCGCAGGCGGTCAATAGCTTCCAAAGCGACCGAAGCCGCCGAGTCGAAACCAAACGTGTAGTCCGTCAAATCAAGGTCGTTGTCCATCGTCTTCGGCACACCAACAGTCTTGACACCATGCTCCGTGTAAAGCTTGGAAGCAACGCCCAGCGTGTCCTCGCCGCCGAGGCATATCAGGGCATCCAGCTCAAACTTCTTGAGGTTCGCCAGCACCGCTTCCAGTTGGTCTTCCTTGCCTTTAGCGAACGGGTTGGTGCGCGACGAGCGCAGGATGGTCCCGCCCTCGCTGATAATCCCTTCGACGCGCTCCAAAGTCAGGGCTTCGGTGTTGCCTTCGACCAGCCCTTTCCAGCCTTGCGTGAAGCCAATGACCTCATCGCCGTAGTCCAGCAGGCGCAGCACCGCGCCGCGAATGGCCGGGTTCAGTCCGGGGCAGTCCCCGCCGCCGGTCAGCATTCCAATTTTCATAACGTCTGTGTTTCTCCTGAGCGTGTAATAATATATTTAGGCTGATAATTTTGCAGAAAATCAAGCATTTCTTGGTCTATAAACACTGGCTGATCTTCTTCGTTTTGCAGAATGTCACGAGCGCTTACAAGGGCATTTGCAGCAGCCATATCAAATCCCTTTGCCAAATCGGGATGCCCCTGCCAGAAGTTGGTCGGTATGTTAGTGGTAGCGTTCATCAACTCGCCATCGCCCATGTCTCCGGCAAACGGCTCGTCCAGCAATCGCGCCACTGCGATAGGAACCAGATAATCCAGACTGAACTTCTGGCGAATCATCCGCGAGAGGTCGCCATCCGTGAACTCTTTTAGCGGCACACGCCGCAGACGATGACAATCAATCACCAGACTCCACGGAACATCTGGCTCGCCCCAATCAACTCCGTCCAGTTCTTCCAGAGTTTTATCAGTTAGCATTGTGTGTTAATGAGCGCAAAGCCATACGGCCCGCTCGGCAGGAGGCTTGGCTTCTTCTCGTGCGATGTCTTCCAGCAGGGAAAGCTGCTCAAACGCATCACTCATGCCCTCTTCTTTTGGGTATCTCTTGATCCAATCCCGCAGGGCTTGACGTGCTGCGCTGATTTCTTGCAGCGTTGTTGCATCCAGCACTTGATTAGTCAGCCGCGCCCGTAATTCTAACATTTTCTCTTGGCCTAAAACAACTTGCGGAACAAAGCAAGAAAATTATACAATTCGTCCGCTTGTTCGATTTGCTCCATGTTTTACTCTTTCCTTAATTTCTGACTGAATCTGTTGAAAGACAGCCAGTCCTTCGGCCATACGCTTGTTATGGTCTGAGAATAGTTGAAAGGTTTGCTTGATTGTCTCGGCGGCTTCCTCTCATAGTTCATCAGGAATGTTAAGAGGCTTGTTGTTTGGTGTTTCGCTCATGTGACTTTCTCTGAGTTTAGTATAGCAGGAAGCAGGTTTTTTGCGAACCTGCTTCCCGCCTCTGAACTTATATTTTGGGCACAACTAAGCCGTAGTTTCCGTCGCGGCGGCGGTAGACTACTTGAGTCATGTGAGTGTCCATATCTAAATAAACGAACCACTCATGGTCGGTCAATTCCAGCATCTGCACGGCGTCGTCGATGCCCATGGGCTTCATGGTAACGGCTTTGGTGCGGACGATGCGCGGGCCGGGGTCGTCGTCCGGGGCGGTCTCGACGGGGAGGACGCCGGAGATGCCCAGGCTGTCCACAGCGGCGATGTTGGTGCGGAGGCTCTGCTGATGGTTTCGCAGGTGGGTGTGCTTGGCCTTGAACTTTTTGAGGCGCTGCTCTAATTTGTCCACCACACGGTCCAGCGAGGCATACATATCGCTCGTGCGCTCTTCGCCGCGCAGTAGGAGGCCGTCGCCTTCCAGAGTGACTTCGACGCGGTGCATTGCTCCTTCGACGCTCTCGACAACGACAGCTTCGCGGATATTCTGAAAGTAGACTTCCAGCTTTTGCAGGCGCTTTTCGGCGTGCTCGCGCAGGCCCTCGGTGACTTGCAGGTGCTTACCTTTGACACGGACATCTATGCTCATGGTATGATCCCCTTTCGTTCGGTCAAACTTGGCTCATTGTGAGGGAGGCGACGGCATGGGCAGCCATGCCCTCGCCCCGGCCCAGCGACCCCAGGCCCTCATTGGTAGTGGCTTTGATGCCCACGCGGGATGGGTCTATGGCTAACGCTTCGGCGATAGCCTGCCGCATCTGGGCCACATAAGGCGCGATTTTGGGCGCTTCGGCAATCAGCGTCATGTCGACGTTGACCACAGTGCCGCCCATTTCGGCTACTCGGGCGGCGACATGGCGCAGAAGCAGCAGGCTGGAAATGTTTTTGTAGGCCGGGTCGGTGTTGGGAAACAGGTGGCCGATGTCCGGCAGACCCGCCGCACCGAGCAGGGCATCGCAGAGGGCGTGGAGCAAAACGTCGGCATCGGAGTGGCCGTCGAGGCCGCGCTCGCTCGGGACAGAAACGCCGCCGAGCATCAGCGGACGGCCTTCAATGAGGGGATGAATATCGTAGCCGAAGCCGATCCGGGTTTGCGGAGATTGGGGCATGGGGGTACTCGCACGGGCGGACAGGACGGCTTCAGCCAGTGCCAAATCTTCGGGGCGGGTGATTTTAAAATTCGCGGGATCGCCGAAAACCAGATGCACGGGCGCGTCGCCAAACATTTCTACCAGCGAGGCTTCGTCGGTTCCAAGCCAGCCTGCGTCCCGTGCCTGCGTATGGGCATCGTAAAGGGCAGAAACGGGGAACACCTGCGGTGTCTGAACGGCCCACAGGCCCTCGCGGTCTACGGTGCGCTGGACTGTCTGCGCGTCATCGACGGCTTTGAGCGTATCGGCCACAGGCAGGGCGGCAACAGCGTTTCCATGCAACCGGGCGGTTTCCAGGCAGCGGCTGATGACATCAGCAGTCACCAAAGGCCGTGCGCCGTCGTGGACTAAAACCAAGTCGTCGGCTGCGCCACCGAGCGCAAACAGGCCCATTGCCACCGATGCCTGCCGGGTCGCGCCGCCGGGGACGACCGCCAGCACATTCGGCAGGCCAGTCAGCGCCTCGCGGCATAACGCGACTTCGTCCGGCGCGGCGACAACGACGACGCCATTTACGTCCGGGTGCCCGGCAAACGCTTCCACGGTCCAGCGCAGGACGGGCTGCCCGAGCAGAGACGCGAACAGCTTGTTGCCCGACGTGCTGCCGTCTTTACTGAACCTTGCGGCGCGGCCCGCTGCGGGGATAAGCGCGTAAACCCCGGTCATAACCGTCTTCTTCCTCTTCGGCCTCGCTGCCGCGAATGTTGGCGAAAATCATCTTGCCCGCGACCGTCTGAAGCACGGTGCTTGTGACGACCGGCAGTGTCTCACCGATGCGCCGCCGCGCTCCTTCGACCACAATCATCGTGCCGTCATCGAGGTACGCGACGCCCTGGTTCTGCTCTTTACCCTCTTTGATGATAGTCACAAGCATTTCTTCGCCGGGGAGCACGACGGGCTTGACGGCATTTGCCAGCTCATTGATATTCAAGACGGGCACACCCTGAAGCTCGGCGACTTTGTTTAAGTTGTAATCGTTGGTGACAATCTTGCCGCCCAGCTTTTTGGCGAGCTTGACCAGCTTGGCATCGACTTCGTCCCGGTCCGTCGGATCGGTGTTGTCGTAGGTGCGGATCATCATTTTCAGCTCGGTCCGCATCTGGTTCAGAATGTCCAGACCGCGTCGACCCCGCGCCCGTTTCAGGCTGTCGGCGGAGTCAGCGATGTGCTGCAACTCATCCAGAACGAAGCCGGGCACATAGATGGGGCCTTCGATAAACCCGGTGCGGCAGATGTCGGCGACGCGGCCATCAATGATGACATTGGTGTCCAGAATCTTGCACTGCTCGGGGATGGTTTCGGCGGCATCGGCGGGGAGCGGCGCAGAGCCGGGAAGAAAGAACCGCAGCTCGTCCTTCATGCTCCATGTCGCCACGATGCCGAGATAAATCAGGACGCCACCCACTACGGCAGTGAGAAAATAACCCCACGGGCCAGTGATACGGAACGCCGTGACCAGCATGATTGTCAGCAGCAGACCTATCAGAACACCGGCGAACGTTGCCACTTTCTCGTTGGGCTTCATTTCCTTGAGCCGGTCCCCCGAGTGCATCAGCCACCGAAAGGCAGGTGTGGACACCAGACGGGCGAACAGCACGCCCAGCAGCGTGAACGCCGCCGGGAAGGCCCAGCGACCGTTTCCCGTCGTGAAGCTGTCCCGTGCGGCGACGGCAAACTGGTTGCTGCTGGTAGACTCTCCAATCAGTGTGCCGATTTGCTGTCCGGCATTGTAGCCGAGGATGCCGCCCAAAATCAACAGGCCGCCGACAAAAAGAAAGCGCCAGACTTTCAGCGCCGTTGTGTTAGTGTTCAAATTATTTGTATTTTGGGCTGCCAACGGCTCGGTTCCCCTTTTCAATGACGCACCGGGTTAGGACGTCCCGCTGCCGCCCCGCGAGGCACGCAGACGGGTTTCGGCAAACGCGGCGGCCTGACGGGCCTCTGCTTCTTTGTCGGTGTCACCGCCCGCGTCGGCCAGCATCTGCCGGGCGGCGGCGAGGTCCGCTTCGGCCCGCGTCACATCAATCTCATCCGAACGCTCGGCGCTGTCGGCCAGAATGGTAGTGCGCCCGCCGCCGGGGGCGACTTCCAGGAAGCCGCCGGAGATAATAATAGAGGTTGTCGTGCGCCCATCGGCCAGGTCTACCCGCACTTCGCCGGGCAGTAAATCGCTCATCAGCGGGGCGTGCCCGGCAAGGATGCCAAGTTGGCCGTCCGCGCCGGGAGCGATGGTCTGTGTGACGGTTTCCGAGAGCAGAATGCGCTCGGGGGTCACAACATCTAACGTATAAGTTGCTGCCATAATGTGTTTGTTCAGTGTGCCTAGGGACGTTATGCCCCCATCGCCTTTGCCTTCTCCACCGCCTGCTCAATCGCGCCGCAGTTCAAGAACGACTGCTCAGGCAGGTCGTCATGGTCGCCGTTCAGGATAGCTTTGAACGAGCGCACGGTGTCTTCGCGGCGCACATACTGGCCGGGCAGGCCGGTGAACTGCTCGGCGACGGAGAAGGGCTGGCCCAAGAAGTTGCGAATTTTGCGGGCGCGGGCGACAATCAGCTTGTCGTCGTCGGACAGCTCATCAATGCCGAGAATGGCGATGATGTCCTGAAGCTCTTTGTAGCGCTGCAAAATCTGCTGAACGCCCCGCGCCACATCGTAATGCTCCTGCCCGACAATGTTCGGGTCCAGAATGCGCGACGTCGAAACAAGCGGGTCCACAGCGGGGAAGATGCCGATGGCGGCGAGGCTGCGCTCCAGATACGTGGTGGCATCCAAAAACGCAAACGTCGTGGCCGGGGCCGGGTCGGTCGGGTCGTCAGCGGGGACATACACCGCCTGCACCGAGGTGACCGAGCCGGTCTTGGTGCTGGTGATGCGCTCCTGGAGCGCCCCCATTTCCGACGACAGCGTGGGCTGGTAGCCAACCGCAGAGGGCATCCGGCCCAGAAGCGCGGAGACTTCGGAACCGGCCTGCACGAAGCGGAAAATGTTGTCCACAAACAGCAGGACGTCCTGGTTCTGCTCATCGCGGAAATATTCAGCCATCGTCAGTCCCGACAGCGCAACGCGCAGGCGTGCGCCGGGCGGCTCGTTCATCTGGCCGAAGACCATTGCGGTTTTGTCAATAACATGGGCGGTCTTGCCTTCAGCGTCCTTGAACTCGGTCTCGGACATTTCCAGCCACAGGTCGTTGCCCTCACGGGTGCGCTCGCCTACTCCGGCAAACACGGACACGCCGCCAAACTCGACGGCGATGTTGCGAATGAGTTCCTGAATGGTAACGGTCTTGCCGACACCCGCGCCGCCGAACAGGCCGATTTTGCCGCCCTTCGGGTAGGGACACAGCAGGTCGATGACCTTGATGCCGGTTTCGAGAATTTCAATCGTCGCCGCCTGATCTTCGAGCGACGGAGCCTGTCGGTGAATGGGGTAACGCAACTGGCCGGGGGCCATGTCCCCTTTTTCGTCGATGGGCTTGCCGAGCAGGTTGAACACGCGCCCCAGGGTCTCCGTGCCGACCGGGACCGAGATCGCTCCACCGGTGTCGGTGACATCGAGGCCCCGCGTCAGGCCGTCCGTGGAGGACATCGCAATGCAGCGCACCACATCGTTGCCCAGATGCTGCGCGACTTCCACGGTCAGCTCCGTCTTCGTCTGCGCGTTTTCGATCAGCAGCGCGTTGAGGATGTTAGGCAGCTCGCCCGGCGCAAACTTCGCGTCCACCACGGGTCCCTGCACCTGCACAATTTTACCGACAGCCATGTTGATTTCTCTCTCCTTCGGGGGAAACTTGCGTAAAAATAAGCTCTGAATAAGTTCTGATATGTGTTGATACGGTTTAAATCTTGTAACCGTTTGTTAATCGTGAAAAAATCCGCTAACTTGCTTTCAAGTATAGCCGAAAAGCCGGAAGGGTGTCAAGGAAAGGATACCTGTCTATGTCTGTTATCCAGCATTACAGAAGTTTCCGTCTGTGCTGTTAGTTTCTAAATGCTGGCGGACAGCGGAAATGACTTCTGGCAAAAACTCATAATATCCATTGTCGGCTTCGCCTGAAAGCTTAAGAAGTTGCTCGTCTCTCATCTGTTCGCCACACTGACTTTTGAAGGGTTCTTTGACATAGAAAACACAGGAAGTTTTGTGGCACTTCCAACATGTCTCAAGAACATAATTTACTTGAATGCGCTGTGTATGGTGCGAAGTCATCAAAGTACGATAACGTATTTTCCGATCGAGCAAAGACGTGACAAACTCTTGCAAAGGAATTGCTTCTTTGCCAGGCGAATATAGCGATGGTGCATTTATCAAGAAAGGTTCATCAAGTGTTTGACCATTTGATAGCTTGAAAATAGGTAGTTTGTTGCTTGTTTTCCACTCCCACAAATCGAATGGCGGTTTTCTAAAAAACCAACAGCATCTCACACCATCACGTTCGTACTTTGATTGACGCTCCTCTGTAATTTCTAAAGTTTGTCTGCTCCACTGAATCTCAAAAGCTATTTTTAGTTTGCCCTTTTCAGCATAAACGTCAGCCCGCCAATCGAAGCCAGACTTTTCTGACATTGCAGAGTAACCAGCGGCTCTACAAGCGATAAGTATTTCAGCTTTGGCCCTTAAATGCTCCGGGGTTTCTGGCTTCCAGTTACAGTCTGCGGTTTTTGCGTGGTAAAAGTGCTTGGTTCCGAGCTTGCTGACACGCAAACGCCCTGCTGCATCGCAACAGGGCATTATTACGGACTTTTCTTTTCGGGAGACAGCGGATTTGAGGGCTTCCCATTCGCCATCGTCGAGGAAAGGAGCAACTATATCTTGACCATCTACAATAGCCGAAAGCGGCATTTTATTTCAACGCCTCAGCGCCGCCGACGATTTCGGCGATCTCTTTGGTGATGGCGGCCTGCCGGGCGCGGTTCAGGATGAGGGTCAGGCTGGAAATCATTTTCCCGGCGTTGTCGGTGGCGGCGGACATGGATGTCATGCGAGCGCCGTGTTCGGAGGCGACACTTTCAATGACGGCCTGATAGACCTGCGTGTCTACATAGCGCGGGAGCAGGCTGCCCAAAATCTGCTCGGGGTTTGGCTCGAAGTCGTAGTCGGCGACCGGGCCGCTGGGGGCGGCATTCGGGTCGACCTCGGGGGGCTGAATGGGCAGAATGGCGAGCGTCTGCGGGCGCTGGCTCATGGCGGACAGGAACTGGGTGTAGATGAGGTACAGGGCGTCGATCTCGCCCCCGGCGAACAGGTCCCGGCCTGTCCGGGCGAGGGCCTGCGCTTCGGTAAAGCTGATGCCGGTGGCAGGGACAGGATGCTCGGCGACGATGTCGTAGCCCCGGCGGCGGAAGAAAGTCGCGCCTTTTTTGCCGACGCAGACCATTTTGACCCGCTCGGGGCCGTAAGGACGCACGAGGTCAGAGGCGCGGCGGATGACGCTGGAATTGTAGGCTCCGCAAAGGCCCCGGTCGCCGGTGACCAGAAGAATGCCGATGCGGGCCGGCTCGCCTTCGGTGCGCCGCAGGAGCGGATGCTGCAAGCTGCTCCCGCCGCTCGTGCCGAGGCTTGCCATGACATCGCGCATCTTTTCGGCATAAGGCCGGGCCGCGCCGACGGCTTCCTGAGCGCGGCGCAGGCGGGCGGCGGCGACCATTTTCATCGCTTTGGTGATCTGCTGAATGTTCTTGGCGACACGGATGCGGCCTCGAACCTGACGGGGTGTTGCCATCGTGGGTCCTTAACGTGAGTTTTTAAACGGGAAATCTGGGGCTATGATACCGTTTAGGGCCTGTTTTGTCAACGCCGGGCCGCTTGAGCCAATTTGGTTTAAGAAGGAGAGGAGGCCCCCCGCCCCCAATAATGGGGGAGCCAGAAGTTAAGGGAGGCCGTTTCCTAATTGTCCGGTTCCCCTCTTAATCTGGTTCCCCCATTATTGGGGGCTAGGGGGTCTTAACCCTTTTCCGCCAGCAGCTTTTTGATCATCGCGGACAGCATGACCTTCTCGCCGTCGGAGTAGCCCGCCTGGCTCCAGCGAACAACGCCTTTTTTGTCAATCAAATACTGCGACGGGATGCCATCCACTTTGTAGGCGCTGGCGGCTTTCGAATTGGCGTCGGGCGAGGTCGTGACTGTGTACGTCATGCCGAACGACTTCATAAACGGCTTGACCTGAGCGACGGAGCGGGCATCGTCTACGCTCATACCAACCACGGCCAGCCCTTTAGGGCCGAACTGCTTGTGGAGGGCTTGCAGGGTCGGGGTCGCCATGCGGCAGGGGCCACACCAGGTTGCCCAGTAGTCCACCAGAACGACCTTGCCGCGCAGGGATTTTAAATTGAGCGTTTTGCCGGTGGTGGTTTTCGCCGAGAACGCCGGAGCGTGCGTGCCGGGGGCGAGCGGCGGAGCAGGCTCCTGGGCGAAGGCGGGGAGGACGGCGGCGGGCAGCAGGGCCGCACAGGCGGCGACAAGAAGAGCGGACGGCGTGAGACGGGACATGATAACATACTCCTGTGGAGGGCTTGACAGCGCCCCCCTAAAAAGGATACCATGACAGGGATGAGTTTCGTTCCTGCCGGGGAGACGCCAACGCTAATGACACCCGAAATGACCGCCATGCTAAATGCCGAGACCTTTGCCGTCGTCGGTGCGTCCCACGACCCGGCAAAATACGGCTTTTTGGTGTACAAAGCCGTCAAGGCGGCGGGCAAAACAGTGTGGCCGGTCAACCCAAGCGCATCGGAGGTGGACAGCGATTTTTGCTACCCCGCGCTCGACGCTCTGCCCGGCGTCCCCGAGGTTGCGGTGCTGATTGTGCCGCCCGCCGTCAGCGAGTCGGTGGTGGGCGAATGCGCCCATTTGGGGATTAAAAATATCTGGATGCAGCCGGGCGCAGAGTCCGAGGCCGCCGTCGCCGCCTGTCATACGCACGGCATCGCGGTCGTATCCGGCGGCCCGTGCCTGATGGTGCTGCTGCAAACTGTCTACGATCAAAATTAACCGTTATTTGTTGGGAGCTTATGGAAAAGAAAAGCCTGTATCACTGCATTGATGGCCGCGAGTACAACGTCACGATGGCGTGGGACGAGAACTTCAAGGACAAAGACCACATCTTCAAGATCACGTTCAAAGCCATTGACACCGCGACCGACCGGGCGTATGTCCTGCCCCGCGAGATTGGGACCTACCAGATTGGCGACCCTGACGAAAATCTGGGCGAGCGCGTCAAATGGTACTACGAAAACAGCCGCGAGCTGCTGATGTCCGACTACCTGACCACCGCCTATCGCCGCGCCTGCGACTACATCGAGCGCGGCAAGTAGTCATAGGACTCACTTTGCGTCCGGGTAGGCTTCAAGGCTCAGGCTGCCGTCGTCCGGGTCCCCCATCGCTACCAGTGTATAGGTGCGGCCCGGCTCCAGGCGCAATGACACCGGCCCGGCCAGGATATTCGGCGTGTCGGCGGCGGCAATTTGCAGGTCATAGGTCCCGCCGTCCAGCGCCAGAACGCCGCTGCGCCGACCGTAAGGCACGGACTTGGCCGCGACAATGCTGTTGACCACCAAATCCAGCGGCTTGCCGTTCACCGAAGCGTTAATCAGCCGCACCCCCGCCCGTCCATTTTCGGGCGCTGCCGTCGCCGCATCTTCCAGCACTTCCAGCCGCGTTCCGCCCACCGCCCCGCCCAGCGCCAGCACCGTGTAGGCGTGCCCTTTGTCAAATGACAGCGACCGCGCCGGAGATGCGCCAAGCTTCGCGGCATCCATCCGCACGGGATACGTTCCGGCGGCAATCGTTTGATAGCCCGAGCTGCTCCGGTACGCCGCGTCCTTCCAGGCCCGGTCGCCATTCACCGACACCGTCAGCCCATCCGCGTTTGGGGCAGCGTTGATGAGACGCACCCGCGCCCCGTCCCCGCCATCGGATTTCGTCTTGCACCCCGCCCCGAGCAGGGCGCTTCCCAGTCCCACCCCTACCGCCGCCGCCAGCCAGATTTGCTTGCTCCGTATGTTCATGCCCTACTGTTTCGCGCCCGCCCCCGCCTTTTCCTGCTTTCATTGCTGAGCCATCCGCCATTTCCCCGGCGGGAGGCCGGTCCACTGCTGAAATGCCCGGTGGAATGAGTTGGTTTCCTCGTAACCAAGCAAATAGGCGATCTCTTCCAGTTCCAGCAAAGGCTGGAGCAAATACTCCTGCGCCGTTTCGCTGCGGACATTTTCCAGCAGAATTTGGTAGCGATACCCCTCTTTTATCAGGCGCCGCTGCAATGTCCGAGCCGTCATGTTCAATTCGGCAGCGACCTCCTGAATGCCAGACTGGTGGAGAGTCAGCCGCCGTTTTTGTATGGCTTTGACCTGTTCCGGCAAGGTCTGTTCACCCTTGTGCTGCGTGAGAGCCGCTTCAAGTGAGGGAAAAAGCATGGCGAGAAGATCAGGATTTGACGTGACAAAGATGTGTTCCAATGCCTGTGTACTATAAATCAGCGCATCGGCAGACGCGCTGAACTCAATCGGGCAGCCAAAATGCGTTTCATACAGCATTCGGTTCTTTGATTTTCGTGTCAGCTGCACCAATTTTGGAACTAGCGCCCGGCCCGTACCATGCTGCCCTAGTGCCATCACCGAAGCAAAGGCCGCGTCGAGCAACAGAGCCGGGACGGAGGCAGTCGCCAGCGGCCAGGCAAACTCTATGGTCACGGCATCATTTGCTTCGGTCAAATGCACTTCTTCCGAACAGAATAATTGTTTATAGCGAGCGATCTGCGTCAGTGCCTCTCGGAACGACCGTGCGGACAGTGCGGCAATAGTGACCGGATCGTAGCGCTCGATATGCGGGTCACTGCCGATCTTCAGGCCAATGGCAGGATCACCGCTCAGTTCTCCTACCGCCTGCCAAATCGCAAACAACTGAGCCGTAGTGAGAGTGATCTTGTCCTGACTCAGCAATGTTTGCGGCAGATGCGCCTGCCGCAAAACACTGCCGGGCGATATCCCCTGCCCTTCCAGGCGTGCGGCAAAGATGCTCGGTATTTTGATACGATCCAGCAATCTCAGTTCCTCTTTAAGTCGCGTCGGTGGATCGGCTGAGGGACTCCCATTTCTTGGTCTCCGCCAGACGGGCTTCATCACTTGCCAGCGCGTACCCATAGGCATCGCTGCCCATCAACAGGCGCAGCGGCGGAGTCGGCTCATCCACCAGCTTCAAAAGCACCTGTGCCACCTTGGCGATGTCGCTGCCCATTGGGCCGTCAGAGTTGTTAATCTTTTCATGCATCCCCAGCAGCCAGCCGATAGAAGATTGATAGTCCTTGCTGGGTGGGCTGATTTTCATGGAAGAGCCAGCCCAGTCAGTCGCCATACCACCAGGTTCAACGATAATAACGTTGACACCGAACGGCTCTACTTCTTTCGCCAGCACCTCTGAGAAACCCTCTATGCCCCATTTGGACGTTTGATATGGCCCTAAGCCAGCGGCACCTATCCGACCACCCACGGACGAAATTTGGAGGAAATGCCCTGACCGCTGTTTTCGCAAGATCGGCAGCGCTGCGCGGGTGACGTTGATAACGCCCCAAAGGTCCGTCTCGATCTGGTCGCGGAACTCTTCCTCGGTCGCTTCTTCGATGGCCGCAATGTTGCCATAGCCTGCGTTGTTGACGATCACGTCGAGTCTGCCGAAGGTCTCGACCGCCGTTTTTACCGCCGCCCGCGCCTGATCGGCGCTCCGCACGTCCAGCGCGACCGTGAGAACGGCATCCCCGTACTGCTCCTTCAAAGCATTCAGCGCCTCCGGCTTACGGGCCGTCGCCACAACTTGATCGCCATGCGCCAGCACGGCCTCGGCGATGCTGCGGCCAAGGCCCCGAGAACTTCCTGTGATCAGCCAAACTTTGCTCATGTTCTTGATCTCCTGTTGATGTCTCGCCACTGCCTATTCAGGGGAGGTCTTCAGAAGATTATAGAACAATGGCTAGACAGGGACACCATCAATCGGCGACAGAGTATTAGCAAAACGCGACACTTTCAGGTCAAATAAAAAGCCGCCGCTCTTATCTAAGAGCGGCGGCTGTCTGCACGGGAGTTGCAAGACTCGAACTCGCGACCTTCCACTTTGGAGGCGGACGCACTACCAACTGTGCTAAACTCCCAGCATAGGGACAGAGCAGTTATACCCGGTCCCGAACAGAAATGTCTACTTCGCGGTGCTTACTTCGCTTCGCGGTGCAGACGGTGAACCCGGCAGCGCGGGCAGTATTTGTTCAGCTCCAGGCGCTCCGGGTGCTGACGTTTGTTTTTGGTGGTTGCATACGTGCGCTCTTTGCACTCGCTGCACGCCAGCGTGATGATAACACGCGCTTCGTTTGCCATGATAATTTTCCCAACTCAAAGAGGTGAGGGCAGTTAGTCTGCCCTCACCAAAGAAACTCAGCGATGACTAAGCGATGATCTTGGTGACGACACCCGCGCCGACCGTGTGGCCGCCCTCGCGGATCGCAAACCGAAGACCCTCTTCCATCGCAATCGGAGAGATCAGCTCCCCCCCAATCGTCACGTTGTCCCCAGGCATCACCATCTCCACACCTTCCGGCAGGTCCAGATTGCCCGTCACGTCCGTCGTCCGAAAGTAGAACTGAGGACGGTACCCCTTGAAGAAAGGCGTGTGACGACCACCCTCCTCCTTAGACAAGATATAAACCTCACCCTCGAACTTCGTGTGAGGCTTGATGCTCCCCGGCTTCGCCAGAACCTGGCCCCGCTCGATGTCCTTGCGCTCCACGCCCCGAAGCAGAATGCCCGCGTTGTCACCCGCCTGAACCGTGTCCAAAGTCTTGCGGAACATTTCCATCGACGTCGCAACCGTCGTCTTCGTCGCTTCCCGGATGCCCACAATCTCGATCTGCTCACCCGCCTTCAAGACGCCCCGCTCCACACGGCCCGTCGCAACCGTCCCGCGACCCGTGATTGTCATCGTGTCTTCCACCGGCATCAGGAACGGCTTGTCCACATCCCGCTCCGGCGTCGGAATGAACGAGTCCACCGCTTCCATCAGGCGCAGAATGGCAGGCTCGCCGATCTCCGACTGATCGCCTTCGAGTGCCTTCACCGCAGAACCCACGATGATCGGGCAGTCGTCGCCGGGGAACTCATACTTGGAGAGAAGCTCGCGCACCTCAAGCTCCACCAGCTCCACAAGCTCCGGGTCATCCACCATGTCCGCTTTGTTGAGGAACACGACGATGGACGGCACGCCCACCTGACGCGCCAGCAGGATATGCTCGCGGGTCTGGGGCATGGGGCCATCGGCAGCGGACACGACCAGGATGGCACCGTCCATCTGGGCGGCTCCGGTGATCATGTTCTTGATGTAGTCGGCGTGACCAGGGCAGTCCACATGGGCGTAGTGGCGGGCGGTGGTCTCATACTCGACGTGGGCGGTGTTGATGGTGATGCCGCGTGCCTGCTCTTCGGGGGCGGCGTCGATGGAGGCATAGGAGCGGGCGGTCGCACCGCCGGCTTTTGCCAGGACATTGGTGATGGCCGCCGTCAGGCTCGTCTTGCCGTGGTCGACGTGCCCGATGGTCCCGATATTGACGTGAGGCTTCGAACGATCAAATTTCGCTTTTCCCATATTTAGTGCTGCTTCCTTGTCAGTTTGGTAGTCTTTTTTAAAAATAGTCTGCCATATATTATAGCACAGATTTCGGAAATTGTCACTGTCTCCGTAGAGCGCAAAGAAATGTGTTATCATAGAGGTATGAACCCTATTGATATTGATGCGCTGGAATACCACCGGAAAGCGCCGCATGGGAAGCTGGAAATCGTCCCGACCAAGCCGTGTTTTACGCAGCAGGACCTCGCGCTGGCGTATACCCCCGGCGTCGCCGCGCCGTGCCTTGCCATCCAGGAGACGCCCGAAGATTCGTTTTTATACACCGGACGCGGGAATTTGGTGGCCGTGATTACTAATGGAACCGCTGTGCTGGGGCTGGGCAATATCGGCGCTCTTGCCAGCAAGCCGGTCATGGAAGGCAAGGCGCTTTTGTTCAAGCGTTTTGCCGATCTGGACTCGATTGATTTGGAGCTGGACACGCAGGACCCGGAGCAGTTTATTCAGGCCGTCAAACTGATGGAGCCAAGCTTTGGGGGCATCAATTTGGAGGATATTAAAGCCCCGGAGTGCTTTGAGATTGAAGCGCGGCTGCGGGCGTCAATGGCGATCCCGGTGTTCCATGACGATCAGCACGGCACGGCGATTATCACCGGCGCTGCTCTTCTGAACGCGCTGGAGCTGGTCGGCAAGCGGCTGGCCGACGTCAAAATCGTGTTCAGCGGGGCCGGAGCGGCGGCGATTGCCTCAGCCCGCTATTATTCGCAGCTTGGCGCGGCCCGCGAAAACATTGTGATGGTGGATATTCACGGGGTTCTGCGCCTGGACCGGCAGCCGCCGTTAGACAGCATTCAGGCAGAGTTCGCGGCGGATACCGACGCACGCACGCTGGCGGAGGCTCTAGCCCACGCGGATGTCTTTATCGGCCTGTCAGCGGGCGGAATTGTGTCCGCTGAGATGGTCGCGGCGATGGCCCCCTCCCCGATTATCTTTGCGCTGGCGAACCCGGACGCCGAAATCGGCTACCGGGAGGCGCAGGTGGCCCGGCCCGATGCAATTGTGGCGACAGGCCGCTCGGACTTCCCCAATCAGGTCAATAATGTGCTGGGCTTTCCGTTTCTGTTCCGGGGAGCACTCGATGTCCGGGCCACAGAGATCAACGAGGCCATGAAAATTGCTGCCTCCCGCGCTCTGGCCGCGCTGGCGCGGGAAGACGTGCCGGACGCCGTCGCCAAAGCTTACGGCCTGGATACACTGCGCTTTGGCACGGATTATTTGATCCCCAAGCCGCTCGACCCCCGCGTCCTGCTCTGGGTTGCCCCGGCCGTGGCACGGGCGGCGATGGATTCGGGTGTGGCCCGTGTCACGATTGACTTAGAAAAGTACCCCGAGCAGCTCGAAGCGCGGCTGGGCAAATCCCGCGAAATGATGCGGATTGTGCTGAACAAGGCCAAAAGCGATCCCCGGCGGATTGTGCTGTCTGAGGGCGAGAACGAAAAGATGATCCGGGCGGCCTATCAGCTTGCTGAAGAACGTCTCGCCAAACCGATTCTGCTGGGAAACCAAAGTGTCATTGCCGCCAAAGCCGCCGCGATGCTGCTGGATATGAAGGGCGTACAGGTGGTGGACCCCGCCCGCTCCGACCGCCGCGACGACTACGCCGCGCACCTGATGCTGCTCCGGGAGCGCAAAGGGGTGACGCGGCGCGAGGCTGATGAAATGGTGGTGCGCCCGGACTATTTCGGGTCAGTGATGGTGGATATGGACGAGGCCGACGGCATGGTGACGGGCTTGACCTCGCACTATTCGGAGGGCCTGCGCCCGCCACTCCAAATTATTGGGGCCGCCTCGGGCGGGCGCACCGTTGCCGGCGTGTATCTGGTTGCCACACGCCAGAAAGTCCTGTTTTTCGCCGACACCACGGTCAACATCGATCCCGATGCCGAGACGCTGGTAGAAATTGCCCTGCTGACGGCCCGGCTGGCACGCAGCTTTGAGATCAAGCCGCGTATCGCCATGCTGAGTTTCTCAAATTTCGGCAGCGTCCGCCACCCTCGCGCCGACAAGATGCGCCGCGCCGCCGAGATGCTGGCCGCCCGCGCCCCCGACTTACCGGTCGACGGTGAGCTTCAGGCGAACACAGCATTGGTTGCCGAGATTTTGAATGGCACGTACCCCTTCAACCGTCTGGGGGCCGAAGCCAATGTTCTAATTTTCCCGAGTCTGGAAGCGGGCAACATTGGCTACAAATTGGTGCAGCAGCTCGCGCAGGCCGAAGTCATCGGCCCGATTCTGGTCGGAATGCGAAAGCCGGTTCACGTCCTTCAGCGCGACGACGAGGTGAAAGACATCGTCAATCTGGCCGCGCTGGCCGTCTTGGAAGCGCAGAAAAGGCATCTGGAGGCTCCTGTGGTTGCGTGAGACTGCTCAGAAAGCCCGAAGATCGCCCCCTAGCCCCCAATTCTGGGGGAACCAGAAGTTAGAAGTAAGCCTATCATTTCCTATTCTGGCTCCCTCTGCTGTGTCCACCGACTGTTGACCAGACGCCACAGGCCGTCCAGGTTAGCATCTTGCAGGGCCGTCGGCAGAAGCGATTCGGGGGCATCCTGCCAGCAGACGGGGCGGACAAATCGAAGCAGAGCCGCCGTGCCTACCGAAGTCGTGCGGCTGTCGATGGAAGCGGGGTACGACACGGCCCATGCGGGTTTCGAGAACCGTAATGACGTCGGCAAACGCGGCGAAGTCTTCGGGCGTGCCGTGAACCGTGGCCGGCGACTATCAGAGTAAACAGCCCAAACACTTCCTTAGCCAGTATAGGCGTGTTCAGAAAAATGTCGGAAGGGACGGAAAAGACCGCCGCGTGGGAGTCGCTTGTTTCGAGAGGCACGCCTGCGGTTTGTTCGAGCCGCGCCCGGCCTGCGTCGCAGGCTGCGCGACTTCAGTTTGGAAAGCGCTCAGGCCGTCGCTGTCAAGGCCGACGACCACCCTAGAGTTGGTGCAGAACTGCCCCACCCCGAGCGTCACTGACTGCGCCAGGAAGGACGAACACCGGGTTGACGCGGCCTATTTCGGCATAGATTGGAGCGATCCGGTGAAGCCGACAGCGGTAATTTGGGGATGCCGCACAAGCGCCAAACTCATTTCTGCGCCGCCGTGGAGCGTCGAGAATGGCCCGGCCCGCCATCTCAGATGTGCCAGAGTAAGACTGATCGAGTTCAGCGGGTGTAGCCTCGTGAAACATAGCTTCAAGTTGGTTACTCCTCTGGCTTTGCCGGGATGTTAGCGATGCCGGGGTGGTCTTCGCCGACAAAAACTGCCAGCGGCTTGCCGCTCGCGGTCGTCACCAGCCACCAGTGGCCGCTGTACGTGTGCATCTCGCGGCTCTCTCCGGGGCCAACTTCGCCGTAAGGCTTGCGCGTGCCGTCGCCGGGCAGCCAGGACAGCGCGACCGGGCTGCGGGTTCCGTTGCGGAACTCAACGGTCGTGTCCGCGCCGCCGTCGCCCGAGGCCAGGCTTTCATCACTGATGGGCCGCACCGGAAGTATCACAGGCGCGGGAGGCGGAACGGGAACGTTGCGGTCGGGCGGCTCGACGCCGAGCAGGTGCCGGACAAAGAAGTCGCGCCGCCGCCGCTCGCCATAAGGCCCGCCGCCGGTGTGGTCGGAGCCGGTTATCACAATTAGCTCAAAGTCTTTGCCCGCTTTCATCAACGCATCGGTCAGGCGAATGGTAGATTCGGGGGGGACATTGGTGTCCATCTCGCCGACGATGAGAAGCAGCTTGCCGCGCAGTTTGGCGGCGCTGTCAATGTTGGAGCTTTCGGCATACCACGGGCCGACCGGGTAGCCCATCCACTGCTCATTCCACCACTGCTTGTCGATCCGGTTGTCGTGGCAGCCGCAGGACGAGACGCCGACTTTGTAGAAATCCGGGTGAAACAGCAGCGCCCCGGTCGAGTTCTGCCCGCCTGCCGAGGTTCCGTAGATGCCCACGCGCTCAATATCGCAGCAGGGGTACTTCGCGGCCACTGCTTTCATCCACAAAATCCGGTCCGGGAAGCCAGCATCTTTGAGATTATGCCAGCAGACATTGTGAAAGGCTTTGGAGCGGTTGCGCGTTCCCATGCCGTCGCACTGCACGACCACAAAGCCGAGATTTGCCAGCGACTGCATCGAGTCTCGGACAGCAAACGTTTTGCGGACAAACGAGTCCTGCGGCCCGGCATAGATGTTTTCAATGATGGGATACTTCTTGGCCGGGTCGAAGCCTGCGGGCCGGAACACGATGCCCCAGATGTTCGTGACACCGTCCCGGCCTTTGGCCGAAAAGACTTCGGGCGCTTTCCACCCGGCGGCGGTCAGGGCCGAGATGTCGGTGGTTTCCAGCGCACAAACCAGGCTGCCGTCGGCGGCTTTCCGAAGCGTATGTACCGGCGGCAGGTCCGCCCGCGAGTACGTGTCAATCAAATAAGCGCGGTTCGGCGAATACTGAACGCTATGCGTGCCGTTGCCGCCCGTGAGCGCGACAAACCCCGTGCCATCGTAGCTGACCCGGTAGTGATGGATCAAATACGGGTCCTCGCCGGGGTTCCGACCGCTGCCCTGAAACCAGAGTTGGCGGGCGTCATCATCGACACGGTCCACGCCGCGCACGACCCAATCGCCGGGCGTCAGCAGCACAGGCGGGTTCGTACCCACAGCATCGTAGTAGTACAAATGCCGCCAGCCGTCTACTTCCGTTGCATAAATCACCCCGGCGGCGTTCGGCGTGTAATGGGTATAGATGTTGCTTGTGTTGATAAACGGCTTCGTCCGGTCATCCACAATCACGCGGGCTTTGCCTGTGGTTGCCGTAATTTCCAGAATCTGGAAAAACCGATGCCCCCGGTCCCGGTGCTCGAATAAAAACGTCTGCCCATCCTCGCGCCAGTGCAGATTGGGCGTGCTGCCGAAGTTGAGCGTTTCCATCTCTGCCTTGACACCCGTGCCAGCCGCCGCGTCAAACGTCCACAGCGTATACAGCGGCAGGGGGTCGTCGGGCTGTGCGTACTCGTGCTGATGCAGGATGCCCCGCGTGCCGCCGTCTTTCGGCGACGACTCAATCAGATACACTGGCAAAATCTCAGCGGGGACACTCTGATACGCCGCCAGCGTGCGCGAGTTGGGCGACCATTCCGGCTGCACAAACGGGTGCTTTTCCGTGCCGCCCTGCGTCAGCGCAGTTTCCCGCCCGGTTTTAGCCTCGCGCAGCCATAAGTTATGGTCTTTGACAAACACCGTCCGCACCCCGTCCGGCGAAGCGCCCTCGGTCCGGTCTTCCTTCGGAGCCTCTTGTTTGGGCGCGGGCGTCTCGGCAGGCTTCGCCATCGGCGTGCAGACAGACGTGTGCAAATCGCACGTCCAGAACTTGCCGCCCGCGTCAAATGTGATTGCCCTGCCGTCCGGCGCGTACTCAAACGCCGTCAGCGGCAGACGGTCAGCGGTGTAGGCTTCCCCGGCCGCTTTGGACAGTCCGGCGGCCAGCTTTGCGTGGTCAAACGCCGCCGCACGCACTCCCTGCGCGGCGTCTACGCGCATGAACCGATGCTTCCCCTGATCAAAATTCGTGCGATACCAGAACGCGGTATTATCCGCGAACCAGTGCGGCGTCAGCGTGGCTTGATAGACGGGAAGCCGATTGAGCGCGTCGTACTCGCTTTGCTGCGCGAAAGACTGCGCGATTTCGGCACGGGTCGGGCGGTAGGGGCGCGGCCCTTTGCCACGCGCCGCGCCTTTGACGGGGGCCGCCCCGGAGGCCGCGAGAAGAGACGCCCCGCTGACGGCGGCGGCCTGCGCTAGAAACGTGCGGCGGGAGATGTGTTTTTGCATAGTTACTCACCAAACCGGTCCGGGCTGAGAGCGGCAAGCGAAATCGACGGTGTTTTGCTGGACAGGACATCCACCATCAGCTTGTAAAATCGGGGAAGTAGAGGGGAATGGCTTTCAAAAGGCCGTCTACGTGGGACTGGCTGACCGACGTGTCCAGCCCGGTGATCTCCCTCATGCCGCCAAGCTGACAATGGAGCAAAGACGGGGAAGCTGACGCGGGTTCGGCAGAGTAAGGATGCAGCCTTTGCCCGCCTGGATCGGCAGGCGCAGGCCGAGGCCGCACACGGTTGGGGGGAACCAAGCGCCCCCCGCCAGCACAAACTCGTCGGCGCTGAGTTCGGTGTTCCAGCAAATCAGCCTCCCACCCGCTTCCAAAGCTTTAGTTAGATGCGCCACAAAGATGTAAGGAAACGCCGCCCAGATTTCATCGGTCTCCCTCTACGCTTTTTTGGCGGTCAAAGAAATGGATGGGCAAAACAGGGAGAATACTGGAGCGGGGGGAAGAAAAACAGCCCACGAAGGGAATTGGACCCTTGACCTCTTCTTTACCAAAGAAGTGCTCTACCACTGAGCTACGTGGGCGCAAACGCTGCTTGGCAGCGGCGGCAATTTGATTTGTCTTGCGGTTTGGTTTTCATTATGGCATGAATTACGTCTAAATTGCAAGAGGCAGCGGGATTTTTTTGGGTATAATTGTCGCAAAGAGACGCAGTGGCGAAAGGAAGCAACATAAATGGTACAGCGCCCCGGCGGGGGGCTGGCGGCTCGGCCCCTGCATTTTATTTGGATTTGCGACTGCTCCGGCTCGATGTCGGTGGACGGCAAAATTCAAACCCTGAATACAGCAATCCGCGAAGCAGTCCCGCATATGAGGAACGTGGCGAGCGATAACCCAAACGCGCATGTGCTGGTACGTGCGGTGCGATTTTCCAGCGGGGCGCAGTGGCACGTTCCTGATCCCATGCCCCTGGACAGTTTTGAATGGCCTGATCTGAAGGCCGAGGGTGTCACCGATATGGGCCGTGCCCTGCATCTGGTCGCCGGGCAGCTTCAGATGCCGCCCATGCCGGAGCGTGCCCTTCCCCCGGTGCTGGTGCTTGTCACTGACGGGCAGCCGACCGACGATTACAGGAGCGGCATTCGGGCAATTCAGGCGCAGCCCTGGGGCCGCAAAGCGGTTCGTCTGGCGATTGCGATTGGCGAAGACGCAGACCCGGAGTGCATGGAAGCCTTTATCGGCAACCCTGAAATCCGCCCGCTCCGGGCAAACAATCCTGAAGCGCTGGTGGACTACATTCAGTGGGTCTCCACCGTAGTGCTGTCGGCGGCGTCTTCCCCGGCAAGCCAAACCGACACCCTGCCGCCGGGAAGCAATGTGCCGCTGCCGCCCCCGCCGCGTGTGGACGATGGCCCGGCGGGAGCGGACGATGTCTGGTAAGCTGCCCGAAGAGGCGGGAGAATGGCGGGCGCTGGGCGCTTCGGTGCGCGGGGCGCAGCACATCCGGCGCGGCCTGCCCAATCAGGACGCAATCGCCTGGCGAGCCGACGCCGGGGGGACGGCCACTCTGGCCGTCGCCGATGGGCATGGCAGCGCCCGTCATAGCCGCAGCGCCGAAGGGGCACAGATCGCGGCGAGCCTGGCCGCCGATTTTTTGCTGGCGGAAGGGGCGGCCTCCTCGCTGGACCCGTCCGGGGTCAGCCGCATTTCCGCGCAGAAATGGCCCGCCCAACTCGCCCGCCACTGGTCGGAAGCCGTCCGCGCCCATCTTGACGCGCATCCGCTGGCAGAGGCGTCGGAGACCGACGCAGAGACGCTGTACGGAACCACGCTGCTGGCTGTGCTGGCCGCGCCGGGGTTTCTGGTGCATCTGCAAATTGGGGACGGCGAGATGCTGGCGGTCTCCGAGACGGGCGAAGTCAGCCGCCCCCTGCCGCCCGACCCGCGCTGCCTCGGCGTTGCCACCATTTCGCTGTGCAGCCCCAATGCAAAAAGCCAGTTTCGCACCCGCTTTCAGCGTTTGTCCGGGCCGCCTCCGGCGCTGATGCTGGCAGCGACGGACGGCTACGGGACGTCGTTTACCTCCGAGGAAGCCTTTGCTCAGGCGGGCACCGACTTCTGGAACCTGCTCCGGGCCGAAGGGCCACAGGCAGTTCAGGAGCGCCTCCCGGAGTGGCTCCGTGAAACTTCGGAGGCGGGCAGCGGCGACGATGTGACCCTGGGCCTGCTGTATCGCCCGGCCTGTTTTCTGAAATGAGGTTCTTCCATGCCGGATACTGCTCTTCTCAACGATCCTTTTCCAGAGCCGCTTCTGCACGTCGTCATCGTGCTGGCCCGGTGCAGCCGCCGCGAGGCAAGCTTCGGCATACGCTATGAGGAAACCCTCCCGGACCAGTGGGTCGCGGATTGGGCCTTTCCCATGCACGAAACGGCGGCGCGGCGCGAAGGCTACGACCGGGCGGTCATTCAGGGCACGTTCAAACGCGGCCCGACTTATCCCGGCTGCCCCTATTGCGAGTGGCCCCATTATGTGCGCTGTGCCTGCGGGCGCGTCGGCTGCTATGACGGCGAAAACTTGGTTTATACCTGTCCGTGGTGCGCGACAACCGGGCAGGTACGGACGGGCGGCGGCGGCATCAGCCGCCTGGAAGCAGGGGAAGACGCATGAGCGAGCCGGAGGAAGCCGCAAGCGGTGCAGGCGTGACAGATGCCCGCGAAACGCTGCGGCAGATGGTGGAGACCTACGGGCGCGAGGTGTGCCTCGACCCGCGCCGGTGCGAGGGCCTGCTGCGGGACCTGTGCCCCGGTGAGAAGCGCGATATCAGCCTGCTGCTGACTGCTCTGCGTGAGCGCATTCCCGAGGAGCTTGTTGCGGCGGGACCGGGTCAGCCGATAGCGGTGCTGGCGGCACGTCTCGGCAAACGGCTGTCCGATACGCTGGGACTAAACGAGGCGGCAGCCCGCTGGGCGGTCGGAAGCTGGGCGCTGGCGCTCGGCCTGGCAAGCGCCGCCGACCTGCCCGCACCCGCCGCTGCCCCGCCGCCTTACGTTCCCCCACCCTATGTCCCGCCCGCGCCGCCTCCGCCGCCGCCCGCGTATCAGCAGCCGCCCTATCAGCCGCCGCCGCGTCAGCCCCTGTACCCACCGCCGTCGCAGCGCTTACCGGGTGAGGCAGCACAGGCACGCATGCAGCGCCGCCTTACCCGAGTGACATTGGGCACGGGGATACTTGTGGCCGTGGTCGCGTTCTTCAACTACGGGCACCATTCGCCTTCTGCGGCGTCCCAATCTTCGACGTCCCAATCGGGAACACAGTACGGCAAGGCAGTGGCTGGCGGGACAGCGGCTTCGGACAGCTCGCAGCCAACAGGACTGGCGCTTCCGGCCCGGCACTGGGAAGCGGCCCACCCGGTTTCCGCCATCGCCCTCAGCCCGGATGGCACGACGGTCGCCACTGGCGGCTTCAAGAACATTACTTTGTGGGACGCCTCCACCGGCTTGAAAAAACACAGCATCTCCATCACGCCGCCTTCGAGGCCGCCTGGTCAATATGAAGAGCCTGGCGGCTTCGGCGGCCCCCAACCGGGCGAAGTCGCTCGGCTGTGTTTCAGCCCCGATGGCAAACGTCTGGCGGCCACAGATTATAGTGTGATTTCGCTTTGGGACACCCAAACCGGCCAAAAACTGCCAACCCCAACTCTGCCGACGGAGCGTGAAACAGATACAGACATCGGGTTTGGCTCAGGCGGGTCCATGCAAAGCACGACGGTCCGACAGGTTCCTCTGAAGAACCAGAACTTTTTGCTGTTTTCGCCGGTCGGCAGCAC
This sequence comes from Capsulimonadaceae bacterium, assembly GCA_965277455.1. Lineage (GTDB taxonomy): Bacteria > Armatimonadota > Armatimonadia > Armatimonadales > Capsulimonadaceae > JANXMY01. The sequence continues at coordinate 1,529,279 of OZ255823.1, forward strand.
TCTCGCCGCTGATACCGGCGATTCGGTCACAGGCTGGAATGGGACGACCGGGCAGCGGCGCGTGCTGCTCGCTAAATCAGACGCTACCGTGATGGCGTTCAGCCCGGACGGAAAAACGCTGGCCGGCGGAGACGCCGACGGCGTTGTGCGTTTGTGGGATGCGGCCACAGGGAGGCAAAAGCAAGCCATTCGGACTGTCAGCAAAAGTGCCGCCGAGGACGCCTACGGGCACGCGCAGTATTTTACGAATGTCAATGCTGTCGGGTTTAGCCCCGACGGCAAAACGCTGGCAACCGCCTATCAGGGTGAAGATAATGTTCGCCTGTGGGACGTGAGCACGGCAGCTTCGCTACGCGTTCTGCCGACCGGCACGTACCCGGTGGATGCGCTTACCCTGCGGTCTGACGGCACACTCGTTTCCTTGCAGAATGGTAACGGCATCACCCTGCGTGACGGCAAAACGGGAGCCGTGCTGCACACCTATTCGTATCAGAGCCGCAGCGGCATGATGGGTTCCACATTTGATGCCTCGCCCGGCGTCTATGCTTTAAGCGTGGATGGGCGAACGCTCGTCGCCGGTGGCAATGGCAGCACGATGTCAAGCGGCAGCAAAAACACAGTTGCAGTCTGGTCGGTGGCTCCATGAATCAGCTTTTAAAGACGGGGCAATCGGTCTATGCCGAAGCGGCGGGACTGCCCTGCACCGTGTCCCGGTTTCTCGGCGGCGGCGGGCAGGGCGAGGTGTACGAGGCGGTGCTTGGCGGCGAGAGCGTGGCCCTGAAGTGGTACTTCCCGCAGGCGGCGACGGCCCAGCAGCGGGACGCGCTGGCCGCCTTATCGGCGCAGGGCGCTCCGTCCGGGCGGTTTTTGTGGCCGCTGGATTTGGCCCGCAGCGGCGAAACGGCGGGCTTCGGCTACATTATGGCCCTGCGTCCGGCCCGTTACCGCAGCATTGCGGATGTGATGACGCGGCGCGTAGAGCCGTCGTTTCGGGCGCTTCTGGCGGCGGGCATTGGCCTTGCGGACGGTTTCTTGCAGCTTCATGCGCGGGGGCTGTGCTACCGGGATATTTCGTTTGGCAACGTCTTTTTTGACCCGGACACGGGAGACGTGCTGATTTGCGACAACGACAATGTCGCCCCGGACGGCGCGGCGGCGGGGGGCATTCTGGGCACGCCGCGCTTTATGGCCCCGGAAGTGGTCCGGGGCGAGGCAAAGCCAGGCACGCAGACGGATTTGTTTTCGCTGGCGGTGCTGCTGTTTTATCTGTTTCTGGTGCATCACCCGCTGGAAGGCGCAAAAGAGGCGGCGATTCGCTGCTTCGACCTGCCCGCGATGACGCGGCTGTATGGGACCGAGGCGCTGTTTGTGTTTGACCCGCTGGACAGCGCCAATGCGCCGGTGCCGGGCCTGCATGACAATGTAACTCTGTTCTGGCCGATTTATCCGCCTTTTCTGCGTGCCCTCTGGATGCGCTCCTTCACCGAAGGGCTGAACGCGCCGAACCGGCGTGTGCGTGAAAGCGAGTGGCGGGCTGCACTGGCGCGGGCGCGGGACGGCTTATTTGGGTGTGCGTCCTGCGGGGCGGAGAATTTTCTGGACGAGACGCTCTCCTATGCGGGCACGGCACTGGGCGCTTCAGACGGCCCGCCCGCAGTCTGCTGGTCCTGTCAGGCGGCATTGGTCCTGCCGCCTCATATCACGATTGGCCGGGCCACGGTTCTGCTGGACCGGGAGACCGTGCTTTTCGCGCACCACACGGACCGCAACCGCCCGTATGACTTTTCCGCGCCGGTGGCGACGCTGGCCCGGCATCCACTGGACCGCACCCGCTGGGGCCTGAAGAACGAATCCGGGGAAACTTGGACGCTGACAACCGCAGACGGAGCTGTCCGGGAAGTCGCACCGGGCAAGAGCGCGGCTCTGGCCACCGGGGCAAGGCTGCACTTTGGCGATGCGTCCGGGGTAATCGAAGTTTAAATCAGCAAATTGAAACGGCGTTGTTGCATAAATGTCCGCGTCCCGAGCACCCTTGTCCCGAGCACCCTTGAATGCCGGGGGTATAAAACCCCCGGCAGGAAAAGCAGACGCCCTGCCGGGCTAAGGAAAAGCCGCAGAAACCAGTCAGAACGCTTCTTCCGCCCGGAGGGCGGCTGAACTCAATGCCGGGGGTTTTAATATATTTTTATACCCCCGGTACTCTGGCATGATTGCTTGCCACGATTTATGCAACAACGCCCATTGAAACAGTAAAAAAGCCCTCGCAGATGCGGGGGCTTTTTAAGCTTGTTTTTGTATGGGCCGGACAAGTTTCGAACTTGTGTAGGCTTGCGCCGACGATTTTACAGACCGCCTCCTTTAACCACTCGGACACCGACCCCCATATTACAAAAGCAAATTACAAAAGCACGCAGCCGGAGACAGGACTTGAACCCGCGACCCGCTGTTTACAAAACAGCCGCTCTACCACTGAGCTACTCCGGCACGGCTGGACTGCGACTTGAATGCAGGCAGAATGATACCGCCTGACGGGGAGCTTTGTCAAGGGCTAACGGCATATCAGCACGAAAATTGCCCTGAAAATTTTGCTGAACGCACGCCGCGAAATGCTTTACGCTATCCTAAAGGCGTGGTATAATGACAATGATGCCGGGAAAAGTCCCGGTAGCCTCTCTTTTTCGCTTCCGATCCGCCGCCCGCGTCCGTGTCGATCCGGTTTTCTCGGTGATCTCCTTCAGTGATGCCGCCGTGCCCGTGACCTCCGAATGATGGCTGTTTTTTCCGACGAGAAGAAGGCTTTGTCCGAACAGCTTCCCAGTCCTATTTTTCTCAGCCTGGGAGCGCGTCACTTACTGAAAGGAGCCATTTTTCAATGGCAACCAAACTCTATGTCGGCAATCTGACCTACCAGATGACCGATCAGGAACTGAACGACCTCTTCGCCGAGGCGGGCAACGTTTCCAGCGCCCAGGTCGTTACCGACCGCTACACCGGCCAGTCTCGCGGCTTTGGCTTCGTGGAAATGGCCTCCGAAGACGAGGCCCAGCAGGCAATCGCGGCCATCAATGGCCGCAATGTCGGCGGACGCGCCCTCGTGGTCAACGAGTCCCGCCCGCGTGAAGGCGGAGGCGGCGGCGGCAGCCGTGGCGGCGGCGGTGGTAGCTACGGCGGCAGTGGTGGCGGCGGCAGCTATGGCGGCGGTGGTGGCGGCAGCTATGGCGGCGGCTCCGGTGGCGGCGGTTATGGCGGCGGTGGCGGTGGTCGCGGCGGCGGCGGTGGTGGTCGCGGCGGCTCCGGCGGCGGCTATGGCAACGACCGCTACTAAGTTAGCTTCTGAAACATAAAGGGCGCGGTTCCATTTCTGGAGCCGCGCCCTCTGGCTTTACTGACTTTGGCTTTTCTCAGCTTTACTGCTCGCGTGACCAGTACCGGTACAGGCCGCCCAGAATGCCGCCGAACAGCAGGTTCAACACGCCGAATTGAAGCGTTGCCAGCGGCGACCAGCCCAGAAAGTACAGGCCAGTATCGGGCACAACGTTCCGCATGATGCCCGGATGAATGCCGTTGGCCGTGCTGATTACCAGTCCCAGAACGATAAACTGAAGCACCCCTACCCCGATACCCTTGACGACATCCGACGGCTCCATCGCCCAGGCAAGAATCACGGCATACGCCAGCCCTAAGCCGACATAGCTGCCGAAGAAGAGCGCCAAACCAATCCACCATGTAATCGCGTTTGGGAGGGGCGGGTACACCAGCACGCCAAAAAACTGCGCCATGTCGAACCGCGCCGCCAAGATCGGGTTGGGATACGACGTCACCGGATCACCAACCGCCGTCGGCATCAGGCCAAGCGTCAGGTAATACAAAGCGACCAGCACAAGCGCAGCGGTGCTTGACGCCCCTACAGCGGCGAACAGGCGGAAGCGGCGCGTGTAGATCAGCCGCGTCGGGCGCACCGGGGACGCAAAGAAGCGCTGAATAGACACAAACATAGAAGCGATGGGGGACATAGAAACTTTCTTGCTCTCCGCACAAATTTAGTGAACGTGGCTAATAGACGCGAATGGTCGGCGTCGAAACCGGGCCGTCCTTCTGGTTGTGGCGTCCCTGCGGCAGAAAATAAATCAGGGCGCTGACCAGCAGGTACGCCGCACACATGGAAAAGATAATGGCCCAGGTCCGAAAATCGCCCCAGTCCCAGCGGGTCTGACGATGCTCGGCGGCGTCCGTTTCGCGGATAAAGGCAAAGCTGCCGTCGCCCCGGCTTCGCGCATCGGCGGCATCGCGGTCAGCGGACTCGGCAACATACCCTTCTTTGGAGCGGCGCTGCGTTTTGTAGTTGGGATTATTGCGGCCCGGCTGATCGGGAGGCGTGTCCCATTGCTCGTTCTCGTCTTCGGTGTCGCCCCCTGGAAACTGATGGTAGTGGTCGCCGCCGCGTCCATGCCAGCGGATAAGCTCATTTGCCATTACACGCCAATCCCTTCTATGCCGGTCCAGATCACATACACGAGAACCCAGACGCCGAGGCCGATATACGTCCACACCAGAAACTTCGGCAGCGGCGCACGGTCCTCTTCAATGGTTCCGTAGCGCTCAATGGTTTCCTCGCCGCGCCGCTGCTTGCGGTTGGGCCGGTCGCGCCCGATAACGGTAAAATACCAGGTCGCCAGGCTGGTAGCGATGGTGAGAATCACCGCCGTCCACATCCAGAACCAGGTATCCGCGCCCTGCATGATTGCCATAGGGTTTTTGCTTTCTTAATAACGAGACTAGAAATATAAAGAAACTAGAACTTGAACGGGCAGCTTCCCGTGGTCGGGTGAGTGACCGCCGGGGCGGTTCCATGCAGCGCAACGCCCAGCACCAGCACGATGGAGCCGAGCATGGCGATTGCCAGCGTGCTGAGCGTGCCAACCATCCAGCGGGACTGACGGGTGTTCAGAGTGGACTTGGCCGCCGGAGCGGTGGTGGTCTCCTGCACCTCGTCCAGAGACCAGGCTCTTTGCTCGGCTCCGCTGAACTGCCGGTGACGCAGCGCCCAGACGAAGAGAGGCAGCGCCAGAATGTGAAAGCCGATGAAAATACTGAGAACAGTAATTACGTGCGCGGGTGTCATATCCATAATGCGTCTAGTTTACCCCAAACTCAGCAAGAAAAGAGGTTTAAAAAATCTATTTGTGCAATCTTTCACAAATTGACTTTTCCGCGCATATTTGGGGGTATCATAGACACGCGAGACAAAAGCTGTCTTATTAGCTGTCTTATTCGATACCACCTCTGAGTTCACACTCACTTTTTGGGTTGACACTCAATCTTTTAGCAAGAAGGAACGACAGGCGTGAGTCGCCCCGTACTTATCCGACTCTTTGCAGTCGCAAGCATTCTGCTGCTGGCCCTGCTGACGATGGCTTTCTTCTGGCCGGAGACTACCCATGAGCGCAAGACCAACTGGGTCGGTGCGCCGGGTCCCACCCAGCCGATTGCGTTTTATCACCGCGTTCACGTCAATGAGCTGCACATCCCATGCGCTTACTGTCACTGGACGGCGGCGACATCGCGCTACGCCAACTACCCGCCGGTGGAGCTGTGCTGGGGATGCCACAAAAATATCTCCATTACGCACCCCCAGATTGCGCGGGTCCGTCAGTATTACCTGTCCGGCCAGCCGATCCCCTGGGTGCGTGTCAATCAGCAGCCGGGCTATGTCCATTTTGTCCATTCGGCGCACGTCGCCGCCGGCATCGCCTGCGCCACCTGTCACGGCAACGTCGGCAGCATGGCTGTCGTGTATCAGCCGATTGAGATGAACATGGGCTGGTGCATTACCTGTCACCGACAGTACGAAAAGAAGTTCCAGCCGTATCAGGCGTCCGTGGACTGCTATACGTGTCACTACTAAATTGATCTTAGGATAGAAGAGCGTTTCCTCTATGACCGACATCAGCCGGCGTAAATTTATCCAGCTTTCCGTGGTCGGCAGCGCCGTGGCCGCGACCGGCTGCCGCCCTCTCACCCGCTACAGCCCCGGTCTGTATCGGGCCGAGGTGACGGGGCAATACGGCGGCTACGACAACCGTGTCTACCCCTACCTGAACCAGCCCGATGGCCTCATGGACGGCGTGCCGCAGTATTTCGCCACGGTCTGCCAGATGTGCCCCGCCGGGTGCGGCCTGCTCATCCGCACGATGGGCGGACGGGCACTGAAGGTGGAAGGCAACCCCGAGCATCCTATCAGCCAGGGCGCGTCCTGTGCGCGGGGCCAGACGGCCATGCAGCACCTGTATAACCCGGACCGCCTGCGCCGCCCGACGCTCCACGCCAAGCGCGGCGACTTTTTCACCCGTGACCGGCCCAAAGACGCCAACCCACCCGACAGCCGCGAGACGGTGCAGGAAATCGCCGCGACCCCCACCGACTGGGAAACGGCTCTTTCCCAAGTCGCCACTGGCCTAGAAGGCGCGAAAGGCCGCGTCGCTATTCTTGTCGACGCGCAGGACTTTGGCCATTCCCCCACACAGATGAAGATGCTGACCGAGTTCGCGTCTGCCGTCGGCGGGACCATCACCACTTACTCGCTTCTGGACGACGCCCCGTGGCGGGCGGCGGCGAAAGCGGTCTATGGCAAAGATCAGATTCCAGCTTATCAACTCGATGAGGCCGATGTGGTGGTGTCTTTTGGCGGCGACTTTCTGGAAGCCTGGCCCTCACCCGTCCTATATGGCCGTCTCTATGGAGCCTTCCGGCAGGGACCGCGCCGAACGCAGGGCGAGCATGGCCGGTTTATTTACATCGGCCCCCGTATGAGCATGACGGCGGCCAATGCCGATCAGTGGCTGCCCTGCAACCCTGGCACGGAGCCGGTCATCGCCTCGGCCATTCGCGGCATGCTTGGCGGCACCGGAACGCCGCTGGCTCAGGCGGCCTCGGCCTCGGGGCTGACCGAAGCACAGATTCAGGGCGTCGCCGACGAAATGCGCCTTGCGGGAACTCGTGCGCTGGCTGTCGCCGGAAATGGCCTCCTCACCTCGGCCAACACGACGGCGGCATTTATCGCCGTTGAAGCGCTGAACACGCAGACAAAAAGCCAGTGTGTCGGCTTCGGCACGGCGGCGCTCGCCCCCCCCGCCCCCACTTCTGGCGGAGCCGGATTACGGGGCGTGCAGCAATTAGTGAGTAAGATGCAGGCAGGGCAGGTCGGGATGCTGATTTTAGCCGGCGGTATGAACCCCGTGTTCTCGCTGCCGTCCAAAGTCGGCTTCACGTCCGCGCTTGCCAAAGTGCCGACGATTGCCGCGCTGACCGTCTTTGATGATGAGACCACGGCCTATGCCGATGTCGTTTTGCCTATTCGCTCGTTTCTGGAAGACTGGGGCGACCATGTGCCGCCGGTTATTCCGGCGGGAGCGCGGATGGCAACCCTGCGCCAGCCCATTATTGACCCGCAGTTCGTGGGCGGCTACGGGCAGGTGCAGGATAATACCAAGCTGCACGAACCCTGGATGGACACCCGACCACTCGGCGACATCCTGCGCGACCTCGCGGCCCGTTCCGGCGCGAAAGCAGCCTTTCAGGACACGGACAGCCGCGAAGCCGTCCGCCGCACCTGGGCGGGTTTGGGGCAGGCAACGCTGTCCGCGACAACCACCGAGAACGACCGCCCCTGGGTGAACGCACTCTCGGTGGGCGGGCTGTATGAGAAAGCCCCCCCCGCCCCCAATAATGGGGGAGCCGGAGGGGTAGGTGCGCCAATTGCCGCGCCCGCGCCGCTGCCGAAGGGGACGTTTGCCCTGCACTTATACCCGCAGATTTACAACCAGGATGGGCGGCACGCGAACTTAGGCTTCTCGCAGGAAAACCCGGACCCGATGACGATGGCGGTCTGGAACTCGTGGGTGGAAATCAATATGCAGGTCGCGCATGACTTAGATATTCGCACGGGCGATATGGTCAAAGTCACGGCGTCCAACGGACAGTCCATCACCCTGAGCGCCATCCCCTACCCCGGCCTGCACCCCGGCGTCATTGCTATGCCTATCGGGCAGGGGCATGACGTCTATGGACGCAACGCCGCCGGACGCGGCTACAACCCTTTGCCTATTTTGGAACCCGTCGCTGACCCCGTCACCGGGGCGCTGGCTTATGGGGCCACGACAGTCAAAATTGAAAAAGTGGCGAGCGCCAAGAGCGGCTACAATACCGACGGCACGACGCTGGTACTGGTGCAGGACCGCCCCGGCGGACATGAGCCTGATGACCTGAAAGACTTGATTCACACTACCGCCAAAGAGTGGAAGACGGCCAAGCGCGTCACCGGACCGCCAAAATCCAACGAGCCGATGCCTGGCTCTGTGGAGCAGGGAACCGAAAGCGGCCATTCCGCCCAGTAAGCGATAAACAAGAAAGACACACAATGCCGAACGCGGAAGAATTAAAGCGTGAACGGGCTGGTGGCCCCGACAGCGGCGGTGAAGGCCCCTCCGAAGAAAAGGCCACCCCCTACATCTTAGACAGCGTAGATGGGATCAAAACGCGCAAATGGTCGATGGTCATTGACCTGGACCGCTGCACCGGCTGCCACGCCTGCGAGACCGCCTGCGCGATGGAAAACAATATCCCGGTGGTCGGCGAGGAGCAGGCCCATCAGGGCCGTCTGCACCAGTGGATTCGCGTCGAGCGGTACTGGGAAGGCGAGTTCCCAAATGTCAAAGCCCGGTTCATGCCGATCCCCTGCCAGCACTGCGACAATGCCCCCTGCGAGCCGGTCTGCCCGGTGTATGCCACCTACCACAACCCGGAAGGGCTGAACGCGATGGTCTATAACCGCTGCGTGGGCACGCGCTACTGCGGCAACAACTGCCCGTATGACGTGCGGATGTTCAACTGGTTTGAGCACTCGTGGGACGAGCCGCTGAACCAGCACCTGAACCCGGATGTGACCGTGCGCGAAAAAGGCGTCATGGAGAAGTGTACGTTCTGTATTCAGCGCATCCGCCGGGCCGAGGAAAAGGCTGGAGCCGAGGACCGCGAGCTGGCCCCCGATGAGTTCACGACGGCCTGTGCCGAGGCGTGCCCGCCGAAAGCCATTACCTTTGGCAATGTCAAAGACGATCAGTGGTCCGTGGCGAAACTGTGGAACGACCCGCGCCGCTTTCGGCTGCTCGAAGATTTGGGAACGTCCCCCGCCGTCGTGTATCTGAAAACCGTGGAGCAGGAAGCCGCAACGGCTTAGAGATTAAGAATTATGTTTGACGAAGACAAAATTTTATCCGTCAATCGGGCGATGGACGACGGCTCCGATCATGCCGAGCCGCTGCGGCTGCTGCTGGAAGGCGGCAGTAAAACGCACCGTGTCAAAATGACCGGGCTGGCGTTCTTCTGCGTAGTGGTAGCTGTGCTGGGCGCGGCGGCGTTTCTGACGCACCGCGCTTCCACGAGCGTTGAGGCGGAGGCGAGTTTCTGGCATATTACGCTGGTGTCCACGCTGTTCTGGATCAGTGTCGCGCAGGGTCTCGTCGCCCTCTCGGCCATTCTTAGAATTGCCCATGCATCGTGGCGCTACCCGCTGACGCGAATTTTAGATATGGGGTCGCTGTTTGGCCTGTGGATGCCCCTGCTGTTCCCGATTTTGTGGGCCGCCCGGTACTTTATCTACGCGAACGGCGCTTCCGAGCCGCTGTTTCAAGACAACGTTTGGCGTCTGAGCAATCCTCTGGTATGGGACGCGCTGGCGGTGGGTACGTCGTTTGCGGCAGGCTGGGCTTTGCTGTTTTTGACTTCTCGACCGGACTTCGCCATGCTGCGGGACCGAGCAGCGGAAAAATCTAAAGACCGCAAGTTCTACGGAATGCTGGCCGGAGCGTGGCGCGGCGACAGTCGGCAATGGCGCGTTCTGCGCCGGGCGGAAGGCGTCTTAGTCGTCGTTATCCTGCTGTCCTTTGTCGGCTCCCAGACAAGTCTGGGCTGGGATTTTCAGCTTGCCGCCGCGCACAACTGGGAATCGAGCATCTTTGCGCCGCTGTATACGCTCTCTAGCCTTCTGGCCGGGCTAGCCGCGTGCATTCTGCTGATTACGGTGGCGGGCGGAGCACTACGGGGCAAGGGATTCTTTACCTCCCACCAGTACGACAACGTCGGAAAAGTGATGGTCGGCATCGGCCTGGTCTGGACGTACTTTCGGATTTGCGACTTTTTGACGGCGTGGTACGGTCACACCCCCGAAGAGTGGCGAATTCAGCAGAGCCGGACGGTCTATTACCCGGTGCAGACTGGCCTGATGCTGCTGGGCTGTCTGCTGCTGCCAGTCTTTGCGAACTTCTTTCCGTCGCTCCGCAAGCGCGTCTGGCTGATTTGTACGACGAGCGTATTTGTGCTGATCGGGGTCGGTTCGCAGCGGTTTTTGGACACCGTGCCGACGTTCTCTCCAAAGTTTGGCATTCTGCCCTTCGCCCCGATGATTCCGGCTCTGGCAGTCTTTGTGGGGATTGGCGGCTTGTTTGTGCTGACTTATCTGATTGCCGTTCAGATTATCCCTGTCCTCTCGTGGTGGGGCATGGGCAAGGGCCGCACCCGAACGATGGAGCACAAGATGGGCAACGCGACTGTGACCGTCATGGTGGAAGACCCGCCTGTGTGGGAGACATGAGGCTGACCGGGCTTTAGAAACTTGATTCTAGAAATACGACTATGGCACTTATTGAACGTGAGCTAAACAAATTTCAAGAGACGCAGCGTGAGAATCCTCTGCGCGAAGTCTCCGACAGCCCGCACCCGATGCCGCCCGGCCCGCAGGTCAACACGGACCTGACCGACGCGGTTCTGAAAACCAACTGGCGCTGGTTTGCCGTTCTCGGCTTCTTTGCGACGGTTTTTGGCGTGGCTTTCCTGACCTTTTGCTGGCAGGTGTATCAGGGCATGGGCGTCTGGGGCATGGATCGGCCTGTCTACTGGGGTCTGGACATCGCAAACTTCATCTTCTGGGCGGGCGTCGCCCTGTCGGGAACGATGATCTCGGCGATCCTACGGCTTTTCCACGCGGGCTGGCGGCGGTCGCTGACACGCCTGGCGGAGACGCTGACGGTCTGCGCTCTGGCAGTCGCAGGCGTCTTCCCGCTGCTGCATATCGGGCGCAACTGGCTGTTCTTTTACTTTATCCCGTTCCCGAATGAGCGGCAGCTCTGGCCGAACTACAAAAGCCCGCTGATCTGGGACGCGACGGCACTGGGCGTGTATTTGATCACGAGCGTCATCTTCTGGTTCTCGGGGATTATCCCGGACTTTGCGACGCTTCGGGAGCGCACCTTCGGCTGGCGGCGTGTGATGTACACGATCCTGGCGTTCGGCTGGCGCGGCACGGACCGCGAGTGGCGGCGCTTGAAGGTGCTGTTCGGCATCCTGACCGTGATGATTATCCCGGTCTTCGTGTCCCTGCACACGATTGTCGGCTGGGACTTCGGTATGAGCCTGGTCGCCGGCTGGCATTCCAGCGTCTTCGCCCCCTATTTCGTCTGCGGAGCGCTGCTGTCCGGGGCGGGCGCGGTGTGCGTTGTGATGTGCCTCCTGCGCTGGGTATTCCATCTGGAGAAGTATATCCTGCCGCAGCACTTTGATAATATCGGGAAAATCCTGCTGTTTATCTCGCTGTTCTGGTTCTTCTTTTTCGGCAATGACCTCTGGTCGGACTGGTTCTCCAACGACGCCGACCATGAGTATTATGTCAATATGCTGTTCGGTGGCTACAAGTGGATGATGCTTCTGTTGCCGGTGTTCGCCATTGCCGTGCCGGTGATCACCCTTTCGTTCAAGCAGGTGCGCCGCTCGCCCTGGGCGATGCTGGCGGTTGGTGTCAGCGTCAATATCGCCATGTTCACCGAGCGTATTCTGGTGGTCGTGCCGCCCGTCGCGCACAACCGGCTGACCTGGGGCAACTACACCCCGGCGTGGCCCGACATCACGATTACGATAGGCGCGTATGGCCTCTTTGGAATGCTGTACACGCTGCTGACCAAGTTCATCCCGATTGTCTCTATGTGGGAGTTCCGCGAGGGTGAGCATGCCGAGGGCCTGGAACAGGTCGGCGCAGTTCAGTTGCCCATCGCCGTCCGCGAAGATGCTATCGGCTAGACAAGACTCAGGAAAAAATTATGGCTGAAACGACTGTGCTAGGATTGTTCGAAGATTTAGACCACGCGGCAAGCGCCCTGAACCGGCTCAAAGGTGAAGGCAAGACCGCGTCGCAGGACCTGATGGTCATGTCGTCTGTTCCCTTCCCGGAGGGCGTTCTGGAAGCGGACCGCTCGCCTATTCGCCTGCCGCTGGCGACACTGGTATTTGCGATTGTCGGCATCGCGTTCGGCACGTTTCTGGCGGCGATCACGCCGCAGCTTTATCTCATCCGTGTCGGCGGCAAGCCGATTACTGCGGTGCCGCCGTCAGCGATTATCGCCTATGAGATGATGATGCTGTTCGCGCTGTCCGGGGCCTTCGCCTATGCCCTGTTCGAGATGCGCCTGCCATCGTGGCGGGCGAAAGTTTACGACCCGCGCATTTCCGAGGGCTTGATCGGGATTGCCGCGCATTGCGCCAATGAAGACCAGGCCGCGCAGGCTGAGCGTTTCTGCCAGGAAGCGGGCGCGGCGGATGTGCGCCGCGATGCCCGCAGCTTTGATTAGACTCAGTGACTAGAAGAAACCAAGTGATCAACACACGTTCCTATTTAACCCTGCTGGCTGGCAGCGCATTGACCGTTTTTATGGCTGGCTGCGGCAACCAGATGTACCGGCAGCCGAACTACACGCCGCTGGACACGCCCCGCGCCGCGCCGCCGCAGGAGGCTGTTTCTGCGGACCCGTCTATCCTGCCGACGGATGCCCGTCCGGTCGCCTCCATCGCCTACGGTGCTCGGGTGCAGATGCCGGGCGAGACCAAATCAGAGGCTGCTGGCGGCGTTCATCTGACGCAATTCCCGTCTAAAGAGCCGGTTCTGCCGCCGCCGAACCTCTCGGACAATGCCCGGTATGAGCCTGCCCCGGCCTCGGTAGACGCGCTCAAAAATCCGCTTCCGAACGATCCTCGTTTGGTCCGGTCCGGCCAGATTTTGTTTTACAACCGCTGCGTGCAGTGTCACAACCCGAGCGGCTACGGCTACGGCACGGTGGGCCAGTATTTGCTTCCCCATCCGCCGGACCTTGCCGCGCCTCTGGTGCAGCATATCACTGATGGCGCGATTTTCTGGCATATCACGATGGGCCAGGGCAAGATGCCCGGCTTCCGGCACTGGACCACGCCATCGGAGCGATGGGCGATGGTTGCCTATGTCCGCAGCCTGAAAGGCAGCAAAGCCGTTCAGGACGAGACCAACCCGGACGCCTGGACAGCCTCCAAAGACGCCCCCTACCCCACTTACGGCGTCAAGGGCTTCCAGGAAGGCTACAGCGCGAACCCGTTCAAGACGCTGTCTCCGCCCGTCGAGGCCAATGATATGCGCTCTACACTGCGGCATCAGGGTCAGGGTCAGCAGCCCGCAGACCAGACGCGGGACACCAAGCCCGGCGAGTGAGCGCCATGACACCGATTGTCTTCATTCCCGGTCAGCTCTGCACCGCCGAAGTATTCGCGCCGCAAATCGCCGCTCTCTGGCCGCAGGGTCCGGTCACAATCGCCTCCACACTGACTGGCGAAACCATGGCCGAGATGGCCTCGGCCATCTTAGAAACCGCGCCGCCCCGATTTGCCCTTGCGGGCATTTCGATGGGCGGCTTTCTTTGTTTTGAGCTTTGGCGACAGGCCCCCGAGCGGGTCATTAAGCTGGCTCTCCTGAGTACGTCTGCCCGCCCGGCGACACCGGAGCAGGCGGCGTCGCACCGGGTCTATCTGGCGCGTGCCCGAAGCCTCGGCCTTGCCGAAGTGCTGGCAGCGGCAAAAGGGTCTTCCCTGCATCCGGCGCACCGGGACGACCCGTTTGTGCGGGGCACGAACCGGCGTATGGCGCTCACCGTTGGTCTCGACGCTCTGGCCCGGCAGACCGAGGCGATTATTACGCGCCCGGACAGCCGGCCCAATTTGGCGAATATATCGGTATCGACGCTGGTTTTAACCGGCGACAGCGACCCATTGACGACGCCCACAGAAGCCGCAGAAATGGCGGCGGCCATTCCAGGCGCCCGGCTTGTCATCGTGCCGGAGTGCGGCCACAGCGCGACACTCGAACAGCCGGACGCCGTCAGCCGGGCGCTGATTGAGTGGATTACAGGCTGATCGAGACGCAAAAAAGCCCCCACGCCATTGGCGCGGAGGCTTTCGTGTGTCGGTCCTAAAGGGCCTGGTCAATCAGCTTGGTGATGTTACCCTTCGGGTGTGCCCCGAGAAGCTGCCCCACCGGCTCGCCGCCCTTGAACAGGTGCAGGGCGGGAATGGAGGAAACGCCGTAGCGGGCGGCGACTTCCGGCTCCTCATCCACATCTATCTTGACGATCTTGGCTTTGCCAGCGTACTCGCCAGCGACCGCGTCCAGGGTCGGCCCAATGGCGCGGCAGGGCGGGCACCAGGGTGCCCAGAAGTCCACGAGGACGGGGACGTCGGACTGCAAAACTTCCTTCTCAAAATCAGCCGTCTTGACGGCGAGGGCGCTGCTCATTTCGTATCTCCTTGAGTGTGTAAATCTGTAGCAAATCTATGGTAAGTATTAAAGCTGTTCAGCCAGAGCGGCCCCGATGGTCTGCTTGGTGTTCTGTCCGCCGACCAGCTCGTTGACCTTCTGACCGTCTTTAAAGACAATCAGCGTCGGGATGCTCTGCACGCTGTAGCGGCCTGCGATTTCCGGGTTTTCATCCACGTTCAGCTTGAAGACGCGGGCACGGCCCGCATACTCTTCGGCCACAGCATCAACAGCGGGCGCAATCGTGCGGCAGGGACCGCACCAGACGGCCCAGAAATCGACGAGTACGGGCGTCTCAGCTTCCAGAACCAGCGTATCAAAGTCTGCCGTGGTGACGGCGGGGGCTGCGCTCATGCGTTCAGTCTCTTTCTTCAGTCTGTTCCTGAAATTCAATCTGTTCCTGAAATCGTGTCTGTTTCCAAAACACAGGGCACTCATCATCGGTTCCCGCCGCTCTGCGTAAAGGCCATAAACTCGGCACGGGTAGCGCGGTCTGCCCGAAACGCCCCCATCATGTGCGATGTAATCATGCTGGCATTCTGCTTCTGCACGCCCCGCATCAGCATACAAAGATGCAGGCCCTCGACCACCACGGCCACGCCCTGCGGCTCTAAAGCTTCTTCCAAAGCCTCAGCAATCTGCGTCGTCAGCCGCTCCTGCACTTGCAGGCGCCGGGCGAACATATCTACTAATCGAGGGATTTTGGACAGGCCCACGATTTTGCCGTTCGGGATATAGCCGACATGGACTTTGCCGAAAAACGGCAATAGGTGGTGTTCGCAATTATGAGATAAGTGGCCATTTATCAAGAATGTCGGGTAAGGATCGCATTGGAAGCTGTAGACAGTGTAAGGTTTTTTACCGCCAGCATGGCAGGGAATGACTCGCTGAACCTTCACCCAGTGCGATTCGATCAGGTCTGTTCGATGTTCTTCTTGACGAAAACCATGTTTTCTCAACCAACTGTCCGCGACATAAAGCCGGGAAGCAGGGCGGTCAGGCCGAGGCGTAAAGCGTGCGCCTACGATGCCTGCGAACTCCTGCAATAACGCAATGTTGGCACTTACTACGCCTCGTCCATCACAATTCTTATAGCGCCAGCCATCTCCCTCAACATATCCATCAAGGAAACCGTGGAAAGTGTCCAAAGAATTAAGCACAACACGCGGAAAATGCTGGCGCATATGATGGGCATCGCCTCCAGCATACTGGCGAAACAGATCGGCGAGGTAAGAAGAAACAATGCGAACACGGTAGCCCGCAAGTGGACGTCCGAGAAACCCCGATGGTCGCTCAACCGGTTCGATCCTCGTTTCCACTCCGAAACTGTCAGCAAGAGCAGATGCGTAGCGTGCCGCGAAATCATGCTCGTTCACAACAAGGGATAGACACCTGTTTCCAACAGTCCCATCTGCAAAGGTTGCTCCAACAGCATAGCCAAAAGCGTTCCCCATCTTAGGTGGATGACGTTTTCGACACAGACTTTTTGGCCGCGTCCACTCAACGTAGCAGCCTTCCAAATCTTTGGCTTCTACCCAGCCGTCAGGTGTAGCAAAAGGATGGTCTGGGGTGACACGCAGTGTTCCCTGTTCAGTTTCTACGCTGACCAACGCCCGCGTTTTGTGACTAGTAATGTGGGTAACGCGGGTAGGAACAACGCGCCCCTCATGGAGCGTCCAAAGCTGGTCATCAACCTGAACTTCGCGTGCCGCTTTCGCCCCGTCCGCGACATTAACGATTTGCTTGCTGGGCACACACATCGAATAGAACTCGATGTCTTTCACGACCACCATGTCGTCATAGTCTTCGTGAAAGATGGCCCCGTTCAGCAGGGTTTCGACGTCCTGGTCGTAACCCCGCGTCAGGAACTTCATCGACTCCGCGACCCGGTGCGGCGTCCGCAGCAGCCCTTCTCGGTCCGGGTCCTCGCCCACGAACGCCAGCACATCCCGGTATGCGTCTTCAATCGCCGCCTGCGTCAACTCTGTCAAGCCAATTACTCCCGCACTGTCCAAAACTAACTGCATAACACGCGGCGGGCGGGCCGGGGTTCCCTGCGGCGCAAAAAAGCCCCGGCGCACACTGTATGGGTGCCGGGGCTTTCTGATTCAGGGACACAAAGAAAACTAAGGAGCAACGCAAATGGGCGTCGGCAAAGTGACACCCTGCGAGTTGTTGATGTCGACCCCGTTTTGCAAGTTGTAGACCTTCTGATTGTCCGCCGCCGTGGCTGTGGTAGCCCCATTATTGTCCAGCAGAGAATACTTGGCGTGACCGTCCGTGAACAGCATATTCACGCCGCCGGTGTGCCGCAATGAAATGACATCCGTTCCGTAGAGAAAATAGCCATCATTGGTGGTGCCTGTAACACCAGCGGCTTCTTCCGTCAGCAGAAGAGTCCCGGAAGGGTTATCGAACTGCGCCAGGGCCTTGCCGGGAGCCAGAGCCGTTCCCACCGGCGAGGAGGCAACACAGGAACTGAGTGCATACGAGTCCCCAGCGGCTTGACCTGGGCTGTCATCGGGACACAGGTAAAGTGCCTTGCTTTTGGTGTAGGAGTAGACGCTGCCCAGACTCATATCAAACACAGGCGGGGTTGTTCCATTCCCGAAGGTTGTGTAATAATTCCAGCCTCCCGTTACACCTGCCGCCGATGCGCCTTTGACGGCCCCTGGATACCGCTCATCGTAATCCTGCGTATACTGAGTAAAAGCTAGCCCAAGCTGCTTCATGTTGCTCAGGCAGGCGGTGCGACGTGCGTTTTCGCGGACGCGCTGAAAGACAGGAAAGAGGATCGCAGCGAGAATCGCGATAATGGCGATGACGACGAGTAGCTCAATCAAAGTGAACCCGGCCCGTGTTTGTGTACGTTGTATTTTCATGTGGAGAGTGTCCTTCAATGATTGCGTATGAAATGTTTTGAGCCGACAAGACGGAGCAAGCACCCATTATTTCATCATACGCAGACGGGGAGCAAATAGTTCACTTTGCTCTCCCCCAAATTAAAAATTGGGGCTGTGAATACCGCCAATAGGCGCTGCCTTACCGTCTTCGCCAAAGGTTTGTGTCATATTTGCCGCCCCGCGCAGGGATAGCCCGACGGTGCGGCTAATCTGTGCCTGCGGCAGGGGTAGGTGAGCGCGAGCTTTAATTTGGGCGCGGACTTCGCTGACGAAGTCCACAGTCTGAATATGCGGCTCGGTCGGTGCCGACGCAGTCTCCACCGGGGCTACCGGTTCCTGCGGAGTAACTTTAAATGGAAGCACCTTCACATCCGGCTCTCGTGTCTCATTCTTGGCGGTTAAAACTGAAGATTTGATCGGCAGCGGGGCGGGTGTATGCTTGGCAATGACTGGCGACTTGACGGCCATAAGGTTAGTCGGACGCGGCGCGACTAGCTTCTGACGCAGAGCCACAGCGGGCACGGTTACCGGCAGGACGGTTGGCATGCGACGCTCTGTGCTCTTTGTGGGAACACGCGGGGCGGGTGTCAGGTCTGGCGTAGGCGGCGTGTCGGCGATGTCACGGTTAGCCATCAGAGGCGCGGACGGGTGCTTTTTAATGGTCACGGTCGGCGCAGCGGGTTTGGTCGGGACGACAGACACGGAAGGCGGAGTAGTCGGCGCGACGGCGACGCTCACGGGCGGCGCAGGCTTAATAGAAGTGCCGGGATGGGGCAGATGGGTCAGGCTGTAGCCCAGAAACAGGCCCACAGCGGCAAGCGACGCGGCGGCGGCGAAGGCGGGGCGCGTGGTAAAGGTGCGGGCAGGGCGCAGGCGCAGTGGGGCGGCCTCAGAGGCGGCGATAGCCTCGGCGATGCGGGCGTGCAGGTCCACCGGCGGCGACAGGACGGGCCGCCCGGACAGGGCGCGGCGGGTGGCCTGCATCCAGGCCAGCGACTCCCGGCAGGACTCGCAGCCGGGCAGATGGGCCTCGACGAGACGCACTTCGGCAGGGGACGCCATGCCATCGCCATACAGCGAAAGCAACGGCTCGATGGCCTCGCAATCGTCCCCAAACGCATCTAATTGTGCCGGACGTGTCCGCGCCCAAAATCGCCATTCCATGCGGAAGTAGTGCCTTTCCTGACAGCCGTGATTTATACGCTATTTACACATTCTCTGACAGCGACGAGGCCGAAATGTTTCATCAATTTGTGCGCGTTTTTTAGCGCCGTGGGGTATCTTAATTTTATTATGGCAGATGAGCGCAAAAACCCGGAATTTTTAGGGGGTGGCCCCAAATTCAACACCGTCGGCAAAGATGTACGCGGCAAAGATGAAGTGATTGTCCCCGCCTCGCAGGCGGGCTACTGGCTGCGGATTGCACTGATCGGGCTGATCGTTGTGGTTCTGGCCGGAACGCTGTTTTATCTGAACGACAAGTCACCGGGCCGCACCAATATCCCGTCTGGGCGCGGCGGGCAGGGAATCAACCCGGATGAGCGTCCGACAGGCTCCACGGACCCCAACCTCAAATAACGGACCCTGATCTCAAGTAGGGGTCTGGCATACTGTGTTTGATTTTGCCCCCGGATGGGATATAACAAAAGTGTACAGTGTGCCTCGAAGCACCTGCGCCTTTGCCCACGTTGTTGCCTCCGCAGCCCATGAACATCTTGTTCCTACCCGGCGGCAGGGGCAATTCTTCTCTGTAAAATGTAAGCTGTGCTTCTGAGCACCTGCGTTTTATACGAAGGGAGGTCACCTTTCATGAACGCTTACCCGAACCTTGCCCGTCGCCACAAAATCGCCTATGTGGGCACGTATCCGCCCAAAGAATGCGGCATTGCGACGTTTACTTTGGACGTCGTCAACTCCACAGATTTATCCGGCTGGCGCTCGATTGTCTTTGCCGTCGATGACGCCGTCCCCGAAGAGCCGCACCCGGACAGCAAAGTTGTTTTCACGATAGAAAAAGAAAACCGGGCGAGCTACCTCCGGGCGGCAAAGCTCATGGAAAAGAACCGTGTGAGCCTGCTGTCGGTGCAGCATGAATACGGTATTTATGGCGGCGACCACGGCGACTATATTCTGGATTTGATCAAAGCCGTCACTGTCCCCGTGGCTGTCACATTGCACACCGTTCTGCCGGACCCGTCCGACGCGCAGCGGCGCATCTTGAAAGAGATGGAAAAGCACGTCGCCTCGTTCGTCGTCATGGCCCACAAAGCCGTGGAGCTGCTGGTCGATGTCTACGGCATCGCCGCGAGCAAGATACGCTTCATCCCGCACGGCGCACCCAATGCCCCCTATCACGCCGACAAGTCTTCCAAGGCGAAAATGGGGCTGGAAGGACGGCGCGTGCTGTCTACGTTCGGCCTGATCTCGCCGAACAAGGGCATCGAAGACGCGATTGCGGCGATGCCCGAAATCGTCAAAAAAGAACCAACGGCCACCTACATGGTTCTGGGGCAGACTCATCCGGTCATCAAGCGCAACGAGGGCGAGTGGTACCGTGAAAGTCTTGTGAAACAGGTCGAGGACCTCGGGCTGGCTGACAACGTCAAGTTCGTGGATAAGTATCTGACGCTGCACGAGCTGCTGGATTACCTGCTTGCTACCGACGTCTATATCACGCCGTATTATGCCAACCCGCATCAGATTACTTCGGGTACACTCGCCTATGCGATGGTGACGGGCAAAGTGATCGTTTCGACGCCCTATTTGTATGCCGAAGAGCTGCTGGCCGACGGACGCGGTTTTTTGTATCCGTTCCGCGACTCGGCAGTTCTGTCCGAAGTAGTCGGGCGGCTGCTGACCGACGACGTTCTGTTTGAGGCCACGCGGCGTAAAGCCTACGAATATGGCCGCACGATGACCTGGCAGTCTGTTGGCGTGCAATATACCAAGCTGTTTACCGAGATGCTGGATGAGCGGTGGGTGAACCACCGTGCCGCGATGGACGCCATCGCTATTCCCGGCCTCAGCGACATGATCCGTGAGAGCGAACGCGCCTCGGTTGTCGCTTCCCCCGCTCACTGACCTGCTCCGGCAGGCAGCGGCGAGAAACTGAAACCCGATGTCCCCTTCAATTTTAGAGCGGCCTGCCCTGGGGCAGGCCAAGTTTGACCGACTTGAGACCCCGAGGCAGCAGCTTCGCTCGGACCATCTGGGCGTGATGCTGACCGATATTGGCCTCTGGCAGCACGCTGAAGGCACGGCCCCGAACCCGCGCCACGGCTACTCGATTGACGACGAGGCGCGGGGGCTGATTGTCGGCCTGCGCTACCGGAAGACCGGCCACAGCCCGCGCTTCTACGACCGCTTGGCCGACATCTGCTTCCGATTTATCGCCGACGCCGCGATTACCGACGGCCCCGATGCAGGCCGCTACCACAACTTCTGCGATACCGAAGGCCGCTGGCTGGACTCGGTGGGCAGCGACGACTCGTTTGGCCGGACCGTGTGGGGCCTCGGCGTCGCTCACGCCGCCGATGCGCCCTATGCGCCGCGTGTCGAAGTCGAGGCGCTCCTGCGGCGCTCCCTGCCACAGATTGACACCTTGAAGTGGAACTATCTGCGTGCCCGCGCCTTCGTGATTTTAGGGCTGGCCGAAGCCCGGATTGCTGACAACACGATCAAACAGCTTGCCGACTATATCTGCGATGCATACGAGAAAGTGGCCGTCCCCGAGTGGCTGTGGTTTGAAGAGCAGATGACTTACTGCAACCCGCGTCTGCCGCAGGCGCTCTTTGTCGCCGCCCGGCTGTTCCCCGAAGAAACACGCTATGCCCGGATCGCCACCGAGTCGCTGGACTTCCTGCTTCTGAAAACCCGCAACGACCATGGCAGCTATGACCCCGTCGGCAACGACCGGATGACCGAAGCAGGATGGTTCACGCGCCACGACGCCCACCCTCCCCTCTTTGATCAGCAGCCCGTAGATGCCGGGGCGCTGGTGGAATGCTGCGTCGATGCCTGGCACACCACCCGCGAGCCGCACTTCCGACAGGCCGCTTCTGATGCTTATGAGTGGTACAACGGTGCGAACCGCCACCGCTTGCCGGTGCATAACCCGGAAACCGGCGGCGTGTCCGATGCCCTGACGCGCCATGCCCTGAACCGCAATCAGGGGGCCGAATCGGTGCTGTCTATTCACCTGGCCCATCAGGCGCTTTTAACGCTGGATTGATAACGGCAAGAGGAACCGGCACTGGAAGTACCGGTCTACTAGTGAGAGGAAAAAGTCGCTCCGCGACTACGGATGGCTTGTACCACCTGGTCTTGCTCTGCTCCTGAGTCGCGGAGCGACTTTCTCCGTTTGCTAATAGCCCGGCACTTTTAGTGCCGGGTTGTTCTTGGATTTGAAGGAGAAACTGACCCCCATGCCCGAAGCACAAAGGCCCAATATCTCGTTCGGCACGGACGGATGGCGCGGCATCATTGCCGACAACTTTACCGGTGCGAATGTCCGGCTGGTCTCGCAGGCCATTGTCAATTACCTGAAGCGCGGCAGCGTGCCCGGCGAGCCGACGATCTATATTGGCTACGATAACCGTTCGCAGTCTGAGTACTTTGCCCGGCAGGCCGCGCTCGTTGTGGCGGCGTCCGGCCTAAAAGCCATTTTGTCCGACGGCTCCTGCTCGTCCCCGGCGATTTCGTACAACGCCTACCACGGCAAGGCGAAAGGCGGGATTATGATTACCGCCTCGCATAACCCGCCCGAGTTCAACGGCGTCAAGATCAAAATGGGCTACGGCGGTTCCGCCCTGCCAAGCGATGTTGACGAGGTCGTCAAAGAGCTAAACGCGCTCATAGATGCCGGGACGTACACGGTAGACCCGCCCGCCGACGCCGCCGGCAAGATCGAGACCCGCGACCTGCGCCCCGCCTATTTTGACGGCCTGCGCGGCATGGTGGATTTGGAACTCATCGCTAACGCGAACTTCAAAGCCGTTGCGGACCCGATGCACGGCAGCGGCAGCGGCTACCTCACTGACATTCTGCGCGGTGCGGGCGTGGAGATTGAAGAAATCTGCCGCGACCGCAACCCGGTGTTCGGCGGTCTGAACCCGGAGCCAATCGCTCAGAATCTCGGCCCGCTCAAGGACGCCGTGCTTGCCTCCCGCGCCGATGTGGGGCTTGCCGTCGACGGCGATGCCGACCGGGTGGGCGCGATGGACGCCGACGGCAACTTCGTGGACAGCCACCGCATCTTCGCGTTAGTATTGCGGCATTTAGTCGAAGACAAGGGCCTGCGCGGCAGCGTCGTCAAGACCGTCTCCACGACCACGCTGATTGACAAGCTGTGCGCCAAGTATGGCTTGACTTTGCACGTCGTCCCCATCGGCTTCAAGAACATCGTGGAGTGGATGCTGAAAGAAGACGTCCTGATTGGCGGCGAAGAGTCTGGCGGCATCGGCGTTCACGGCTTCATCCCCGAGCGCGACGGCCCCCTGATGTCCCTGATGCTTTTGGAGACAATGGCGACCCGCAAAAAGCGCCTGGAAGAGCAGATTGCAGAACTCATGGCCGAATTTGGCCCCCACGAATATCAGCGCGTGGACCTGCACCCCGAAGCCGCCAAAATGCCCGCAATTAAGCAGGCGCTCACCGAAGAGAACCCTACGGAAATCGCCGGGCTGAAAGTCAACAAAATCGACCGCCTCGACGGCACGAAGTTTTTCTTTGACGACGACGCCTGGCTGATTTTACGCCCGTCGGGCACTGAGCCGATTATCCGCGTCTATGCCGAAGCTGCTTCGCAGGAAAAAGTGTCCGCCCTCATCGCCGCAGGGATGGGTTTGGTAGAGCAGGTCTAGGAATGACTCGAAAGCTCCTGGTGCAATGCGCCGGGGGCCTTTCTTTTTGTTTGCCACAGCCTTTTCTCCATGCCATGAATGGCACGGCTAGTCCGCCTGCGGCCAGGAAGCACCGCTTCGCGGGGCTAAGACTGTCTTATTTGAGTGCCGCGAAGCGGTAGTTTCCGGCGCGGGCGCGGGTAGCCGTGCCATTTATGGCATGGAACGATAGCAAATAGATTGGGGCGCATTCGCATGAACATTAAAAATCCCGGAGTAGGCGCAGGGGTCTACGTCGCTGTGTTTTGTTTGTCCTTGCTGTCTATCCTGGTCATATATGTATACCGGACCTTGCACCCAACCCCCACAAAAATCACCACAGTCTCGGAGATAGGCGAAAAGGTTGATTTATGGTTTCCTCCCGGCACGGCTCCTGTTGAGGGAGGCTACGTCAGTCAAACTTCCAGCTTCTACCCTACCTCTTACGCTTACGCTGTTGTGACTGTACCTAAAAGTCGCTTGGGCCAGTTGTACAAACAAAGCACTGGAACAGTTAGAAGTCAAAAGGAAAGAAAAAAGTGCCGGGACTGGATACTTCAAGCCCCAGATGATTTGAATTTTCCCCCTGCGAATTGGAAAGCATCCCAGGCCAAGAATTACAAAATCTTGTACTACGCGGGCGGAGACGCAATGCTGATTGACTTGGACAACAGTTCCATGGCTACTGTTGATATGCGGTCTGGCTGAATGCAAGCCCCGGCACAAGAAGTGCCGGGGCTTGATTGCTTGAGGTCAGGCTTGGTATTGTTCATCGCTGACTTTTTCCAGCCAGTCCACTACTTTGCCGTCAAGCTGTTCGGCGATGGCGATATGCGTCATGGCTGTGGTGGGGGCTGCTCCGTGCCAGTGCTTTTCGCTGGGCGGGAACCAGATCACATCACCGGGGCGGATTTCTTCGATGGGGCCGCCTTCGCGCTGTGCCCGTCCACACCCGGCGGTGACAATCAGGGTCTGCCCCAGAGGATGCGTATGCCAGGCGGTGCGTGCGCCCGGCTCAAAGGAGACGGTCGCGCCGCTGCCGCGTGCCGGTTCGGGAGCCTGAAACAGAGGGTCCACGCGCACCGTGCCGGTGAAATACTCGTCGGGGCCTTTGCCGGAAGGGCGGGAGCCGTTTCGTTGGATGTCCATGACAAAGATATACCCTCCGGCGGCGGGAAAGTATCGGGTATACTCTTGTTATGCAGTCTCACGAAAACTCGGCGCGGCTCTTTGCCGAGGCACAGTTAGTTATTCCCGGCGGGGTCAACTCGCCGGTGCGGGCGTTTAAAAGCGTGGGCGGACACCCGCTGTTTATGACACGCGGAGAGGGGCCGTACATCTTTGATGTGGACGGCAACCGCTACCTGGACCATGTCATGTCCTGGGGGCCGCTGATCTTCGGACACGCGCCGCCGGAGATTATCAAAGCCGTCACCGATGCCGCCGTGCGCGGGACATCGTTCGGAGCAAGCACCGAAGCGGAAGTCCGATTAGCACAAAAGATTGTCGCCGCCGTGCCGTCGGTGGAAAAAGTGCGGCTCGTGTCCTCGGGGACCGAAGCCGTGATGAGCGCGGTGCGCGTGGCGCGGGGCTTCACCAAGCGCGATAAGATTATCAAGTTCGAGGGCTGCTACCACGGCCATTCGGACGGCTTTCTGGCGAAAGCCGGGTCCGGGCTGACGACGCTCGGCCTGCCCGACTCGGCTGGCGTGCCGGTCAATTTGACGCGGGATACCATTACGCTGCCCTACAATGACGCGGACACCTTCCGGGAGGCGATGCGGGCGCACCCCGGCGAAATCGCCGTCGTCATGCTGGAAGCGGTCGCGGGAAATATGGGCGTCGTGACGCCCCGTGCGGACTTCCTGCACGCCCTGCGCGAGCTGACCACGAAAGACGGGGCGCTGCTGCTGTTTGACGAGGTAATTACGGGCTTTCGCCTGGCCTACGGCGGGGCGCAGGAGCTGTTTCAGATTATTCCCGATTTGACGGCGCTGGGCAAAATCATTGGCGGGGGCCTGCCGCTGGCGGCTTACGGGGGCCGCGCCGACATCATGGACACGGTCGCGCCGGTCGGCCCGGTCTATCAGGCGGGGACGCTGTCTGGTAATCCGCTGGCTGTCGCGGCGGGGCTGGCACAGCTCACGCGGCTGGAAGCCGAAAAAGACACGCTGTACCCGCTGCTTCACCACCGGATGCACACGCTGGCACAGGCCACCAAAGACACCGCCCGGCGCGAGGGCATCCCGCACCGCATCAACCGCCTCGGCTCCATGATGACTTTGTTTTTCACCGACACCAAAGTCATTGATTTTGCCACCGCCAAGACCGCCGACACCGCCCGTTACGGCGCGTTCTTCCGGGCACTTTTGGAACGCGGCGTGTATTTTGCCCCTTCGCAGTTTGAGGCCGCATTTCTCAGCACGGCACACACCGACGAAGTCGTCGCGCAGACCGCGCAAATAGTTTCTGAGGCGCTGCATGACGTGGCTTGATATTTTTTCTCTTGATGTGGCTTACGTGGACGAGCCGGAAAAGATTGATGCGCTGACCCTGCCCTATGCCGACATTGCCGAAGCGATGCGGGATGTAGCGCTGACCAATCGCCTGTTTGGCGGCACGCAGACGGTGCTGTCTCACACAGCCCATCTGCTGCGGGATGTGCCGCCGGGAACTGCCGTGCGCGTTCTGGACATTGGGACCGGCTCCGCCGACATCCCCCGCGCCCTGCAAGCGTGGGGCGAGCGGCGCGGCCTGCGGATGACGATTGTGGGCGTGGACGACCACCCGCAGATGCTCTGCATGGCCCGCAAGGCCGCGCCGGGCATTCATCTGGTGAAGGCCGATGCGCTGCGTCTCCCCTTCGCGCCCCGCTCGTTTGATATTGCCCTGTGCGCTCTGGCGTTTCATCACTTCGGGTTTGACGCTTCGGCGCGGGTGCTGGCGGCAATGGACCGGCTGACGACACGCGGCTTTGTGGTCAGCGACCTGCGCCGGGACCGCTTGGCACTCAGCGGAGTGCAGGCGACATTTGCCCTGCTCGGCGCTCATCCGGTCACCCGGCACGACGGCCCGGCAAGCGTGCGCCGGGCATGGACCGTACCCGAATACCGCAAGATGGTGGGCCTTAGCGGCGTGTCGGGCGTGCGCGTCTGCACGCCCTGGTATTTCCGCGTGGCGTTGGTGAAAGACAAAAACGGGTAGAAAGAACTACCCATTGGGTTATATTGGCTGTTTAGATTGGCTGTGTCGTGTCTGCAAGTAAAAGTGACTGTGTGAGTGATGTTGTTGTGATTGGCGCAGGACCGGCTGGTTCTGCCACGGCTTTATTTCTGGCCCGTGCGGGGTACGCCGTGACTCTGCTTGACCGGGCTGTCTTCCCGCGCCCCAAGCCCTGCGGCGAATATCTGACGCCGGGCGCGGTGCGGCTCCTGCGAGACGAAATCGGCGTCCTGCCTGCTCTGTTTGAACAAGGCGCTCTGCCGCTGACGCACGAAACTGTCGTGCCACATCGGACTGCGTCGTTTGGCGGGCACACTTCAGCCCTGGCCTGTCCGCGCACCGTGACCGACAGCGTTTTGCGGAACGCCGCGCAGGCCGCCGGTGTTCATGTTGTGGAAGGTTTTCAAGTACGGCGCATTCTGCGCGGCGATGCGGGCGTTGTCGGCATCTCCGGCACGGACCGCAACGGCGAAACACAAACTCTGACAGCGCGGATAACGGTTGGCGCGGACGGCACAAAGTCTCTGCTGGCCCGCGAGATGGGAGTGGTGCGCCCCCTGCCCCGCCTGCAAAAGCTGGCTCTTATCACACACTTTCAGACCCGAGAAGGCAGCAGTGAGGCGGCTGTCACGATGCACCTGCCCCGCGACGGCTCCGATATATGCTGCGGCGTTGGCGCGGCCTGCGGGCCGGAGGGAACTCGCAACGTCAACATTGTGGTACCTCTGAGCGAAGGATCGTTTATGGCAGGCCGCCGGGAAGTTTACTTTGAAGAGCGCCTGCGCCGCTCTTTTCCCGCCGTCGCCGAAATGCTGGAAGGCGCGGTACAGGTCGGGCCGCTGCACTCCATCGGGTGCTTCGGGCATCACACGGTGCGGGCGACGGCGAACGGCGCAGTTTTGGTCGGCGACGCTGCCACGTTTATTCACCCCTTCACCGGCGAAGGTGTCTTTTTTGCCCTGCGCGGCGGGCAGATGGCCGCTGAAAGCATTGCTGCCGCTTTGGCAAATGGCGATACGAGTGCCCGTGCGCTGTCTTCTTATGATGCCGCCCGGCGGCGGGAGCTTTTGCCGCGCTACCACCTCTGCGATTTGGTGCAGCGCGTGGTGCATTCGCCACCTGCACTCGCCTGGGCGGCGGGACGGCTGCGGCGCTCGGCCCCGCTGACGGAGATGCTCTTGCAGACCATCGGCGACCTGTCCCGGCCCGCTGATCTGCTGTCTTTTTCGACGCTGCGCCTGGCGCTGGCGTCTCTTTAAACTCTTATGCACACAGAAAACACCGTTTATATGCGCGGCGATAAAGCGCGGATTTTCCAGCTCGCCGCCGACATTCAGGACTGGCCGGAGCTTCTGCCGCACTACCGAGAGGTTTTGGTTTTTGAGCAGACTGACGACGGTCGGCGCAAAGTGGTGGAAATGGCCGCCGTGCGAAACGATTTTCCCCTGCCCGGCGTCACATTCCCGGTACGCTGGCGCAGCGTACAGCTTTGCGAGCCGGAAACGGGGCGTATTTATTTCAAGCACACCTTCGGCATCGCGCAGGGGATGTGGGTGGTCTGGACCATTGCCGACGACCCCTTCGGGCGCGGTGTGTCGGTGACTATCGCGCACGATTTGACCTATCCCCTGCCCCTGCTCAACGGCTGGTTCGCGCAGGAGTTAGTCGGGGATCAGTTTGTTCATGCGATTGCCGGGCGGACACTGGCGACAATTAAAGCGAAGGTGGAGAAAGAGGCCGGGCTATGAGCGAACAGCAGAAACGTGTGGTAGTGACAGGCATTGGGGCGATTACCCCTATCGGTATCGGGGTGGACGGCCTGCGAGCGGGGCTGCGGTCTGGTCAATCGGCAGTCCGCACACTGGATTATTTTGATACATCAGCACTGGTCAGCCGCAATGCCGCAATGGTACAGAACTTTGACCCGATCCCCTACCTAGACGGCAAAAAGCTGAAGCGTCTGGACAAGTTCTCGCAGTTCGCGGTCGCCGCCGCCAAGATGTCGCTGGCCGATGCGGCACTGGATTTGCGCCTGGAAGATCAGGACCGCGTCGGGGTCTGCCTTGGGACGGCCCTCGGCGGCGTCGGCTTTGCCGAGCAGGAGTACCCGGCATTCATGGCGGAAGGCCCACGCGGGGTCAATCCTCTTCTGGCTCTGTCGGTCTTCAACGGGGCCGGGTCATGCAGCATTGCCATTGAAGTCGGTGCGACCGGGCCGGTGACGGCAAACGGCGACTCGTGCGCGGCCTCCCCGATAGCGATTGGCCGGGCCGTGGATTTGATCCGTCTCGGGCAGGCCGATGTCGTTCTGGCGGGCGGCTCCGAAGCCCCATTGGCTCCCCTCTGCTACAGTGCTTTTGCCATTATCAAGGCCATGAGCCATCGCAACGATGACCCCGCGCATGCTTCGCGCCCCTTTGACAAGGACCGGGACGGCTTTGTCATGGCCGAAGGCGCGGCGATTCTAGTTCTAGAAAGCTACGAACACGCACAGGCGCGGGGCGCACGGATTTACGGCGAGATTTTGTCGCACGCTTCCACCAACGACGCCTTCCACATGACTCAGCCGCGCCCGGACAGCACGCAGGCGGCCCGCTGTATGTCTCTGGCGATTGAGCGGGCGGGCCTGTCTCCCACAGATATTGGCTACGTCAATGCCCACGGCTCAAGCACGTCGCTGAACGACAGCACTGAGACGGCGGCCTTGAAGCAGGTCTTCGGCGATTACGCCTACAAGCTCCCTATCAGCGGCACAAAAGGCTTTCACGGCCACGCCCTCGGGGCCACCGGAGCCTGGGAAGCGGCGATTTCCTTGCTCTGCTTGCAGGACAACTGGCTGCCCCCCACGCAAAACCTGGAAGTCCCCGACCCCGCCTGCGACTTGGACTACATCCCCGGCACGGAAGGCCGCGACGCCCGCGTGGATTACGTCCTCTCTAACTCCTTCGGCTTCGGCGGCATCAATGCGTGCCTCGTGTTCGGTCGGGTGTCGTAAATTATGTTTGTCGTCGGTGTGGGAAGATATATTCGCCAGTCGTCTTCTGCGGACAGTTACGGCCATGTCGTGCTTAAAATTGAACCCACGGGCTTCCCGGGAGACCTTCCCCCCCATTGGGAGGTTCCGCCTGACCAGATACCAGCCGATTTCCAAAGTGCCGTCAGAGAAGGTATAAAAGAACAACTTGGCGAATGGGAAGAACACCACAGCCAGCGATTTTCTGTCACCGTTACTGGCGGAAGCTACCATGAGATCGATTCTCACAACCGCGCTTTTCGGATTGCAAGCACCTTTGCCATGAAAGATGCCCTGGAAAAATGGGCTTCTTCTTGGCCGCCCAGGCGACTGTGAGGGGCCTAATTGCTGTGACTTGCACTACTGCCGAGGGTATGAGCGCATTCTAGGCATTATTATCAAGGACTAAAGCAGTGATTAAGAATTCAGTGGGCAGGTTGGTTCGCGGGTCTACTTCCCCTTCAAACTGCGCTCCATAATAAGACGCCACAATCTCTATTCGGCCTCGAATATGCCGGTTGAACTTGCCTAACTCTTCCGCCAGAACCCACAATTCTTGATGTTCACGCCCGCCGACGACCTGCACAGGAAATTGGCGGGCGTACTCATGTGCCACCTCAAACCTGGTTACAAACCCGGCAAAGGGGTGGCTTTGCGTGTTCCAATCGCGGGCGATCTGCGCGGCATAGTCAAAGTTCAAGACAGGATAAAAAATCGGCTGCTCCGGCAGGCGCGGCGGGAAGGCGCGGTAGTCAGCCTCCGCGATTAGTTTCAGTTCAGACAGACCGACAGGTCGGTAAAGGATTATGTTATCTCTATCTGTGATTTTTATGTGGCTGAAACCACTCCGTCTTGTGCTGGAAATTCGGCACGTCTATCTCAAAATCATCCGCAATGATATAATCGCCACCGTCAATCACGAACAGCACCGGCAGGGAAGTCGGCTTCGGCTCAAACGGAAGAAAACAGCGGATGCCTTGACCATCTAAAACAGGAAGTAGGGCCTGAAATAGAGGAAGTGGAAAACTACCCAAACAAAAAGAACCAGTACGCCCCCACCAATAAACCTCCTTCAGCGCGTACCCGGCCACATCCGTGTGACGGGCTGGCCCCATGAGACTTTCTTGAGTGAGTGTAGCAATTTTCATCCACTGATCCAAAGTCAGCGGGCTATTGCATATGATCTTGCCCTGCGCTTCATATTGCCACAGAATTGGGTGCTGCTGAGTGAAGTTCCAATCAATAACGCTGCCCAACTCAGAAATCTGAAACTGGCGCACATTTTTTGGATACACAGTCACCTCGGCTTCGCCCTCAAAGTAGTCTGTGAAGCCCCATTCAGTTTCTTCCTCTTTGGCTTTCAGATACAGCGGATGCTCCCACCACGGGTAAAATGCTACGGTGAAGAAACTGTCAGGGGAGGGCAAGCTAAGCTGGCAGCGGACAGCACGGGCATCAATGTGGGAAAAGCGTTGGGTGGTTTCTCGCCAACTTACTCGTGCCATGCGACCTCTTTTTGAAATCTAGCCTTTTTGGAACAAAGGTGTGTCGCGCTGAAGGTAGCCGCGCATTCTTAGGACGGCCTGGGTGTGGAGCTGGTAGACACGGGATTCGGAGACGGTCAGGACTTTGCCGATTTCCTTGAAAGTCAGGCCCTCGTAGTAGTACAGCGAGATCACCAATCGTTCGCGGTCGGGGAGGCGGTCAATGCCCGCCATCAGCGACTCTTTCATGGCCGACGATTCGACATCGGCGGAGACATTGGCGTTTTCGTCGGGCAGGACGTCGCCCCGGCTCATGCTATCGCCGTCGCTGCCGCCGAGAAGCATATCATCGAGAGACAGGACGTTGGCGCGGCTGGTATTAACCAAAATCTTCAGGAGGTCGGCTTCGGTCAGGCCCATCTCGGCGGCGACTTCTTCCTCGGTCGCAGGCCGCCCGAGGCTGACTTCGAGCTTGTAATAGGTGCGCTCCAGCGCTTTGACGTTGTCGCGGACCGAGCGAGGAACCCAGTCTTCTTCGCGCAGCATCTCTAAAATGGCCCCGCGAATGAGCGCGATGGCGTAGGTCTCAAACTTGACCTGCCGGGCAAAATCAAACTGGTCTACGGATTTAATCAGGCCCATGAGGCCGGCGCTGACGAGGTCGTCGCGCTCTAAATTGGGCGGAAGACTGGTGACGACGCGGCCCGCCGTGATTTTCACGAGGTAGGCGTAATGGTTGATGATGGCGTCCCGCGCCTTCTGGTCTTTGCGTTTCTTGAAGCGGTTCCAAAGGTCGGGAAGGTTGGCAGCGGTAGTCGTCATAAGTGGTTAGCTATCGTCCAGAAGTCTTGCTCGGAGACATTGTTCTAAGAAGCATCATCCGGTGGATGCGTATCCGGTGTGGTCGCATCAAAATGCCGACCTCGGCCATCGGCTTCGGGCGGCGGCGGGCCGGAGCGCAGAACGGCACGCAAGCCCAGGCCCAGTGCGCCGAACAGGGCAAATGCGACGCCCACGCGCAGCAGACAGACCCACGGATCGGCCCCGAAAGCAAGGCTGATGCCCCCGACCAGAAGGCCTGCCAGGGCGGCGATCCGCCACGGCAGGCGTTCGGCAAAAAGGTTCACAGGCGTTCGGCAGAAGAAATCATTAGCAGTGCTTTTAAAGATTCTTTCCCGGTAAATGTTTCCCAGTATACCACACAGGCCGGTCCTTTGCAAGAAATCTTAACGGTC
This sequence comes from Capsulimonadaceae bacterium, assembly GCA_965277455.1. Classification (GTDB taxonomy): domain Bacteria; phylum Armatimonadota; class Armatimonadia; order Armatimonadales; family Capsulimonadaceae; genus JANXMY01. Next base: position 1,561,674 of record OZ255823.1, read on the forward strand.
TGTCGTCTGCGGCGAGGCGGCAAAGCCGGTTACGTCGCTCTGCCCATCAGAGAGGGAGGCCAGACCGCCGCCGTCGGTGCCAATCCGCTTCAAATTATGGCCGCCGCCGGGGCGGGGGGCCAGAAAGTAAACGGTGCTGCTGTCGGTCGAAAAGGCCGCGCTTCCTGCGTCTCCCTTTGCCAGCTCACGGGGCGAGCCGCCGGTCGCCGGGATAATCCACAGGCCGAGGCGCACGCGGCTGGCGAGGTCCGGCTGACGCCACAGCTCAAACATGATCCACTGGCCGTCCGGGGAGAAGACCGGGTTTTCCGGCCCAATCGGGGCATTCGGCGGGGTCAGAAACAGCGGCGGCTGCGGGTTGCCCAATGGGTCCAGCAGGAACAGGCCCGAAATGCGCGAGCCGCCTGGCCCGCCTGACGCCCGCAGCAGCGCCGCCGCGAGATGCGAGCCGTCGGGGGACCAGGCGCAGGAAAGCGCGTCGGCGGTGACCAGAGGCGGCCCTTTCGGGTCCCCGCCGCGTGTCAGCAGCGGTTCGGCGGCCAGCGTCGGCAGAATAGCGAGGGTTTCCACACCGCTCGTGTCCAAAGTCGCGCCCAGTCCCGGCGTGTCAGTGTCCGGGCCGCGACGCCAGGAGTAGGAAGCCACAGACACAGCGGCGTCCTGCGTCTGATTCTGGTCGGCGGCATCGGTCTGTGCGCTCTGCCGGGGCCGGGCGGGCAGGAGGATAGAAGCATCGCTTTTGTCGGCATTCTGCACGGCAAGTGTCGGGCCGGAGAGGTACGCAATCAGCGTGTTGGAGCGGGGCGCGAACTCAGGCGCGGATTTCGCGCCGGAGGTACGAGTGATTTGAACGCGGTTTTTGCCGTCGGCATCGGCCAGAAAGACCTGATTGATGCCGCCCGGCGCATGGTTCAGAAACACAATCTGATTGCCGTCGGCGCTGAATGTCGGCTGGGAGTCGCCGTCCTTGCTTTCGGTCAGCGGGATGGCTGCCCCGCCCGGTGTGCCGGAAAGGCTCCACAGACGACTGCCGCCGCCCGGTACAGCGGCAGTGTAAATCAGCCGCCCCGCTGTTGCCACAGCGCGGCGCGGGCGCGGCCCGAACAGCAGGTAATACAGGGCCGCCAGCAGGAGAACAAGCAGCCCCGGCACAATGAGCCAGGGCGAGAAGCGCCGCCGACGCCGCTCCGGCAGCAAGGTAGATTCGTAGACAGGCCGCCCGGTAGGCCGGGGCGTATTGAGGCCGGGGGAAGGATTGTCAGAAATCGGGTCAGAATTAGGAGAAGTCGGGTCAGCCATAACACCTCACGCGGGTGAACTTGTGCGGCTGATTATACCCGGTCAGGAGGAAATTATGAGGCAGTTTTTGCTTTCCGCAGGCGAACAGTCGTACTTTCGCCCTCGGATAGCACCTGCACGTCGTCTACCAGCGCCAGCATCAGGCCAAACCCACGCCCGTGTATCGCAAACTCAGCGGTGTCCGGCATCAGGCCGACAGCTTCAATATCAGGCTGGAAGCCATTTCCCTGATTACGCACATCGATTTGCAGGCTGCCGCCTTCGAGGCACGAGCAGGAGACGGAAAAGTGCGGGTCAGACTTGCCCCTGCCGCCGTAGCTGACGGCATTGCTGCACGCTTCCCCGACTGCCAGCAGGAGGTCATCGGCGTCGTCGCCTTCCCAGGTCTGAGAACGCATGAAGTCGGCGACGGCGCGGCGGGCCGGACCAACTTGCTCCGGGCGGGCAGGCATTTCAAGATGAAAGCTGGGTGGCAGCGTGATTGGCGAGAACATAAGTATCAATCCATTTCCAGCGTGTCAAAAAATGTTCTATGAATAATAGAAAGCAAGAATACTATTTTATAGTAAATAGTGCCGCGCTTTCTGACTAACAAGTGGTTATCGGCAGTCGGCTCGCAAAACGTTACACGTCGGGGGCGAGATGGGGCGACAGCAGGTTTGCCGCCGTCGCGGCCAGCCGCCGCTCGTGGCGGTTGAACGACGCCTGCCCCGGCCCGCGTCCCAGCACCAGAACGCCCCGGCCCGGCAGCGGCAAAACAAGCGCGGGCGGCTCGCCAATGGTCACTTCCCCGGTCTCCGCCAATGCGGCCAGGTCCGTCAGCCGCGACTCCATCTCCGGGTTCGCCGGGGATGCCCGGAACTCATAGGCCGCGCCTTGTCCAAACTCGCGCAGGATACCGCCATCGGCCCGGACCGCATCCGCTACCAGACGCAGTGCAGCGGGGAAAAGTTCCGCCGCTTCGGTGCGTGCGGCCAGCAGCACCCCGAGGGCTTCCAGCATCTCCAAATCCTGAAGCCGGTGCTGGGCCTGCTCCACCAGCAAAACGTTTTGGAGGCCCACACTCGCCTGAGAGGCAAAGGTCAGCAGCAGGCGGATTTCATCCGACGAAAACCGGCGCGGCCCGCGTGTGTAAACTTCGAGCACGCCCAGAACGTCTTTGCCGAGCTTCAGCGGGACTCCGAGGTAACCGCATACGCGCTCCCGCGCCGCGAAGGCGGGCAGGACAAAGCGCAGGTCTTTAGAGAAATCTTCCAGGGTCAGCGAGCGTCCCCGGCGGGCCACAAACACCGTCGGCGTCTCCGGCGGGCGGCCATTGGCCTCCGACACTGTGAGCGTCGACAGGCCAGACAGCGGCGTCTTGAAGTTCGCGGCGGCACGGGGCGTCAGGGTCCCCGCGCCGTCCAAAGCATACAGCAGGGCACGGTCGGCGCCGGTCATTTCCACGGCCAGGTCAGCGATAGTCTGCCCGGTCTGCTGCCCGTCGAGCGACGACCCGAGGGCACGGGCGATGCGCCGGACGCCTTTGCGGATTTCTTCGGACTTTTGCCGCGCTTCCTCGTACATCTGCGAGTTTGCGATAGCTGCGCCGACCTGGTTAGCGATTGTATACAGCAGCTCCATCTCGCCGACCGTGAACAGGCGGCGGCGGCTGCTCATCGCGTGCAAAACGCCGATGACTTTGTCGCCGGATTGCAGAGGGACGCTGACCAATGACGTCACCCCCTCGCTGTCAATCGGGCAGGAACGGTTCCGGTGATCGGCGGCGACGTCCTGCACCGCCGTCGGCGTCTCAAACTCCAATACCCACCCGGCAATCCCCTCACCCATCCGGGGCCGCATGGTCTGCGCCATGTCGCCGCGAATGTTACGTGAGACCTTGATTTCCAGGCGCTCCCCGGCAGCGTCCAGCAGAAACAGCGCGAACTTGTCGACATGAAGCAGGTTCAGCACGCTGTCCGCGACAAAGTGGATGACACGGTTCAGACTGAGAGTGGCCCCCACCGACTGCGACAGCTCATAGAGCGCGGCGGCTTCCTGCGCCCGCCGGGTGGCGTCTTCGTAAAGCCAGGCGTTTTCAAGGGCCACAGCGGCCTGCGAGGCGACGGCGGACAGCAGCGACGCCTCGGCCTCGGTATAGGCCCCCGCCTGCCGCGAGCCGACCACCAGCAGGCCCTCGGGATTGGCACGGGCAATCATGGGGGCCAGCAGCAGTGAGCGCATCCCCGGCAGGGGCGGGTCGTCGTCGTCTTCGCCGTCTTCCGGGGAAACATTCAGGCGCAATGGCTGCCCGGAGGCCAGCACGCGGGCGGCAAGCCCCGGCCCTTCCGCCGCGAGCTGCCGGTCCTGGTCTTCGTCGGCCAGCCCGTGCGCCGCGCCGATATACAGCCGCGTCCGCTCATCGGAGAGCAGAAACACCGCGCCCGCCGTCATTTCCATGCTGCCCGCCACAGTTGCCAGAACGCTGCCGAGGACTTCCTGCACGTTCAGCGAGGACGACGTGGTGCGGGCTGCCCGGAACAAAATATCCCGCTCGCGTTGCTTTTGCGCCGCTTCCCGCCGCAGGGCGTCGGTCCGCAGGGCAGATGCCGCCAAATCCGCCAGCGTTTGAAGGCGCAGCAGGTCGCCGCCGCCGAACGCGCTATCCCCCGCTTTGTTCAGCACGGTCAGCGCCCCGGCGGGCCGGTCGTGCAAAAAGAGAGGGACGACAAGGGCGGAGCGGACGCCGACGCCGCGCTCGACGGTCGGGTCGGCGGAGGGGGTTTCGTCGGGTTCCGTGCCGGGGGGAAGCGGGTCATGGGTCAGGAGCAGCTCACCGGACAGGGCGGTGCGCCCGGCGAGGGCATCTTCGACGCGCACGGTCTGGCCGATTATCTCAGCGGCATCGGCCCCGGCCACGGCGGCAAAGTCCAGAAGCGTCCGCGTATCGTCGAGCAGGCAGACGGCGGCGCGGGACGCCCCGGTCAGCAGCAGCGCTTTTTCCGCGATCAGTCTCAGAGTGGCGCGGGGGTCGTTTTGCCGAGCCGTCGCGCCGACAATCTGATGCAGGGCCACCAGATGTGGGTCCAGAGTCGCCTCTGCGGGCGGCATGGCGGCGGGGTCCTGAAGAGAGACGGGGTCCATCAAAAGCGGGGCCTGTTTCCAGTCTGTTGGAGTTCGGATAAAAATTGATGAAACATCACCCGGTCATTTACTGTCTGTTGACTCATTGAAGTCCATTCAGAAGACCAGTCACCCGGCTGACATCATTTGCATTGTGCCACAATCACGCCCTGCTGTCAATACATTGTCAAGAGAGACTATGCCCCGCTCCCACTGCCTGTTTATATCCTGTTCTGTGCTGCTGGCGGGTCTTGCCCTGCCTGCCGCGCACGGCCAGATGCCGACGGCTGCTCCGGTCACGCCGCCTCTGACAAGTCCCACACCTCTGACGAACCCCGCGCAGCTTCCGCCGCCGACGGACCAGCCGCCGCCGGAAGTGCCGCTGCCGGACCCCATCCCACTCGGACGCGGCTTTCTGGTCAGCGGGGCACTCGACCTTCGCACGCGGACGGCGGACACGGGGCGCACCGGGGGTATCTGGGCCAATACCATAGAGCTTGACGTTCAGCACGCCATCACCAAAGGCGGCACAGCCCACGGCAATGTCTACGTGCAGCTTCTCGCCGAAGACCCCTCGGACATTGAGCGCGGAAGCAAGCGAGACATCGCCCTCGGCGAAGCGTATGTCATTTACCGCCTGCCCATCGAGTCTGATTTCGATTCGACGGCCTATCTGAAGATCGGCCAGTTCCAAATTCCTTTCGGACTGCTGGCTGTGTACGACCCGCATTTGCTGATTTTACAGCCGCTCTATTCGCAGTCGCTCGGCATCCGCACCGACTTCGGCGCGGCGGTGTCGGGCCGCGCTTACGGGTTCCTCAACTACGACCTCGCCGTGACGACCGGAACCGGCCCGGACCATTTGTATGGTATTCCCAGCCGCGTGGTCACCTTTCGCCTGGGCCGGACGTTTACGACCCGCAACGGCGTCGTCAATGTCGGCGGCTCGCTGCTGCAGGGCCGTCTGCCCATCACAGACATCACCAAAGACGACCCGTTTGCTTCCGAGCTTCCGCCTTCGGGCCGGGTGCGTGCTGACCGGGGCGGGTTCGTCAGCAAAAGCCGGATCGGGGGAGATGCCTCCTATGGCTTCAAGCGCACGACGGCGCGGGGGGAAATTGTGGCCGGGGCGGACGGCGACCAGCGCATTCTGGGCTACTACGCCGAAGGGGATTACCGCTTTGGAGGCCGCCTGAGCGCGGCCCTCTCGCAGTCGCTCTTTGTGTATCCACTCGGCAACAGCAGCGCCTCCCGCTTTTCGGCGGGCTTCACCTATGCGTCCAGCAAAAGCCTGACGTTCCGGGCTTTGTACCAATACCTGCGCGACGTTCCCCGCGACGAGGGCGGTCAGGTCCGCCACCGGCTGACGTTTCAAGTGCTGCTGCGGTTTTAGAGACACGGGGCGGTAAACGCCCCGCGCTCCGGTCCGTCTCTTTTAAGCCGCACCGGGTATACTGCCTCATGTCCGCACCTGCACCCGCCACCAAACCCGCCCCGCCACCGAAGCCATCCCTGCCGCCCTTCTGGAAAGGGCTGATGCGAGTAACTTTCGCAATCACAATGCTGCTGTTCCTGACCCCAACGTTTTACGCGATTAAATACTACGCCGTAGACAAGCCGCGTGAGCAAAGATATGCTTGGGAGCTTAGCGTTATGCCGCTCGCCGCCGCGCCCACCGCCGACGCTTTGCCCCTGCTTGAGGAGCGAGCGCAGGATCGCAATTCTGATACGCGTGTGCCCGCAGTCCGGCAGATCGGAGCCATTCTGCGTAGTCGTGGTATCAACTACTGGATACCTATTGAGTGCCTATCGGCCAAAGCGACGCTCTCCAGTTTGGCGGCACGGGACCCGGACCCGGCGGTTCGCGCAGCGGCGTCGGAGGAGTTGGGGAAAGTCGCGTTGGGCGGGGCAGTCATTCGGCGTTAGCACGCAAGAGCCAAGCAAGAGTCGAGGGGTTGAAAACCCCTCGCTAGGAGAAGCACCCTCCGGGTGGAAGAGGGAAGGCACATGGTCACATCCGTATTTCCTTCGTCCGCAGGACGCCTCACCTAGCGAGGGGTTTCCAACCCCTCGACTCTTGCGTCTACCCCATCATCTGCGTGAACAGCACTTCCAATGCAAGCTGACTGTTGGCGTTGCGCTCCACTGCCTGCCGGATGTCCAGAATCAGCCCCAAAGCCCGTTCCAGTCGCTCGGGCGACAAGGACGCCGTCAGCGACACAATCTCCTCGCGCCGGTCCACATTCACCAGAGACGCACGGGCAGGGCCAGTCACGGCCACGGCCAGCACATCGCGGACGTACACCGCCAGGAGGTCCAGAGCACGGGTCAGCGGCTCCCGTCCTGTTTTCTCTTTCTCCCCTTCGGCGTCCGCGCCCTCCTCTTCGCCCGCTTTCATTTTCGGAGCCAGCTTGCGGAAGTCTTCCCCTAACTTAAAGCTCTTAATCGCCGGAGCCGTCAGCAGATCGCGGGCCAAATCCAGCAGCGCCTCGCGGCCTGACAGCAGCGCGGGCGAGCGGGACAGCGCGACGGCCCGGCCCAGCCGCCCCTCGCAGTACGCCGACAGAAACCGGGCCTGCGCGGGAGGGACGTCAAACCGGGATACGAGTGCCCGCTCAATGTCGGCGGCAGGCAGGAGGCCGAAATGCACCACTTGGCAGCGGGACACGATGGTTGGCATGACGCCGCCGATGGAGCCTGCCGTCAGCAGGAAATGGGCATACGGCGGCGGCTCTTCCAGGGACTTCAAGAGGCTGTTCCCGGCATCCGCCCCGCCCCGCCCGAGCGCCTCGGCGTCGTGCAGGATAAAGACGCGCTTTGGAGCGGAAATCGGCTCGTATTGCAGGTCGCGCAGGAGGGCATTGTCGGGGGAATGTTCTTTGTGCCCCTGCCGGGGCCAAATCTGGGCAATACTCGTGATCCGCGACGGCGGCGGGTCCACGCTGCGGACATCGGGGGAGCGCCCGGCCTCAATGGCGCGGGCGATAGGGTCGGTGTCAGAAGTCGCGCCGCAGAGGGCTTTGGCGAACTGCCGGGCCGCCGTGGCCTTCCCCACCCCATCGGGGCCGACAAAGAGGTACGACCCAGCCAGACGCTCGTGGGTCAGCGCGTTTTCCAGCACGCGCACGGCATACGGTTGTCCGAGGATGTCTTGAAGCATGATGTTGAGGAACAAGGGCAGCCACGGGTTGAAACCCGAGGCTAGGAAATGCCCAGTGTCCAGGGGACACAAGAGTAGGAAAAGCCCGTCGTTCACCGGTCTTCCGTCCCCTGGACGGTGGGTTTTTATCAGCCTCGGGTTTCAACCCGTGGCTATACTGAAACTGCTCTAGAACCGCTCGAAGCTGTCTACATTGACCACAAAGGCCACCGCGCCGCCCGCTTCCACGCGGACAGGCTGCGGGGACAATGCGCCGAGGATGGCGGCGGGGCCGGACATCTCCGGGGGGACATTGACAAAGCCTTCTGACGACTGGCAGGCGTCTTTGATAATCGCCATCACACGCGGGGCGTCGTCGTCCTCCACGCCAATCAGAACAGTGACATTTCCCTGACGCAGAAAACCGCCGCTGCTGCCGAGCTTGGTAAAGGTCAGGCCGTTTTGCAGCAGCGCGTCGCCGAGCTTGTGCTTGTCGCGTTCATGGGCAATGGCAATAATGAGTTTCATTGAACTTTTTGTTGAACTTTGACAAAGCGACCGCCGCGCCACTGCAAATCGAATGCGTGGCAGCGGGATTGTGTTTCCATATTGAACCTGAACACACGTATTGTCGTGCCATTCTGCGGAAGCTCATACAGGTAGCGGTCAATCTGAGCAGGCATTGGCAGCGTCTGGCGGGTGACATCTCGGAGTGTGCCGTTTTCCAAGCGATACAGCACAAAGTTGTTATAGTCACTCTGGTAATCGGGCAGGCTGACGGCCAGCAAATCAGCTTTGCCGCGTGCCCGGAATACAGCCAGTTGTTCTGTTGGTGAGGAGTCGGGATGCACCAGCAGATAATCATGGCGAGTATCAATAATTGGGTGATTTTCAGTCTGCAACAATTCTCGCTTGTTTTGCTGCGTTGCCGGGTAGCCAATTCCCAGCCAGGTCAAAAGATTGAAGTAATCAACCACATTGCGCGGCTGGGTTTGCGCCGCCGCATTTGGCAGGAACACGCAGGGACCAACGAAGCAGCCCAAAAGAATAATAGCTACAAACTGTTTTCGCATACCACACCTTCCTTCAGCCGTTCTTCAATCAGCGACCAAATCTCAGCATGAATGATGTCCGGCAAACGGGCGGCATCTAAGACGCGCCACTGCGCCGGGGCGGCCTCGGCCAGCGCGAGGAAGCCTTTACGGACGCGGGTATGGAAGGCCAGCGATTGGGCTTCCATGACGTTGCGCTCATTCTGCCGGGATAATCCAATCGCCGGGTCCAGGTCCAAAAGCACGGTCAAATCAGGCAGCAGCCCGCCGGTAGCCCAGGTGTTCAGGCACTTGATTTCGTCGATGTCCAAGCCCCGGCCATAGCCTTGATAGGCCGCCGACGAGTCGGCGTAGCGGTCGCAGACCACGATGCCGCCCTGCTCTAAATGGGGCCGGACGACGTGTGCGACGTGCTGGGCGCGGTCGGCCAGCATAATCAGCAGCTCGGCACGAGGGGCCACATGAATGCCGCCCGGCGGGTGCAGGGCGAGGCGGCGCAGCTCAGTTCCCAGCGGCCCATCCCCCGGCTCACGGGTGGTCAAAATGTCAGTGCGGCCTGATTGACGCAAGCGGTCAGTCAGCAGACGAATCTGGGTGGTCTTGCCCGCGCCTTCGACGCCTTCAAAGGTGATAAACATAGGCATTCAGAAGCCCCCCCGCCCCCAATAACGGGGGAGCCAGAAGTCAGGAAAGACGCGTAGGGGCGGGGTCCCCCCACCCTTCTTTGCCCTGCTCCCCCATTATTGGGGGCGGGGGGTCAGGGACGGCTCACCCGCACCCGGCGGTTTGGCTCCTGGCCGATGCTCTCGGAAACCATTTTGTAGTTCTCCGCGATCTGATGCTGCACACGGCGCAGAAACGAGTTCTGCGGGGCAAGCTCTAACGAGTTCAAGCCGCCCGACGTGTCGTTCATGATCTCTTCAATCGCCTCTTCGATCTGCGAGACAGCGATGTCTTCTTCGGAGATTTCCTGCGGCATACGGAAGATTTCGCGCAGGACGCTTTCAATCTGAACGTAGGTGTTGCTTTTGATCACATACGTCGGCAGGTTGCGCGTGATGCCTTCCTGCAATTTGGCCGGCTCCTTGCGGTAATTGGCCTTCAAGGCGATAATCACGTCGCTGTCTTTGACGTCTTTCGAGATGTACGCCGAGACGCGCAGGGTGCGGATGGCCCGCTCCAGGCGGCTGCGGCTGACGCCGTAAGGAAAGACGCGCAGGGTCTGCGGAAGCGGCTTGCCGTTGGACAGCTTCGGCGGGGCGGCATCGGGCGTGAATGTCTCCCCCTCTGCCGTTGGCGCGGCCACCCGTGAGGGAGCCGGAGCCGTCGGGGCGGAGAGGTCCTGCCGCGAGGAATCGCGGGTGGGAGCCGGGTACGATGTGCCGCTGCCGAAGTTGCCGCGACCGCGTGTGCCGTCATCAAACAGGTTCGCCGTCTGATCCCGGTCCGTCGGACGCGGGGCCTCTAAGTCTGATTTCTGGATGACCTCCACCTGACCGGACGCATTGCGAACGCGGATTTCCGGGCGGGGCTGTCCGCCGCGCAGCATTCGGTCCACCGTGCGGGTCACGTCATGGTGAATGGCGAGCTTGTCCACTTCCATGATTTCGATAATCACCTCAAACGTCGGCGGGGCCTTGCGCTCCAGAACGGTCTTCTGGGTGCCGCGCTTTTTGGCCTCTTCGTCGGAGAGCGTCACGGCTTGGATGCCGCCGATCAAATCCGACAGGGTCGGGTTCATCAGCAGGTTTTCCAGCGAGTTGCCGTGGGCGGTGCCGACAAGCTGCACGCCGCGCTCGGCGATGGTGCGGGCGGCAAAGGCTTCCTGCTCCACGCCGATTTCGTCGATGACGACGACTTCCGGCATATGGTTTTCGACGGCTTCGATCATGACCGCGTGCTGCAAATCGGGTTCAATGACCTGCATCCGGCGGGCACGGCCAATCGCAGGATGCGGGATGTCCCCGTCTCCGGCGATTTCGTTGGACGTGTCCACAATGATGACACGCTTCTTGAACTCATCGGAGAGCACGCGGGCGACTTCGCGCAGCTTGGTGGTTTTGCCGCGTCCGGGGCGTCCAAGCATCAAAATGGACTTGCCGGACTCGACCACATCACGCATGATGTCGATGGTGCCGTAGACGGCGCGGCCAATGCGGCAGGTGAGGCCGACGACGCGGCCCTGCCGGTTGCGGATGCCGGAAATGCGGTGCAGGGTGCGCTCGATCCCCGCCCGGTTGTCTTTGCCGAACGCGCCGACGCGGGCGGTGACATAGTCGATGTCATCGGTCGTGACGGGGATGCCCGAACGCAGCCATTCCACGCTGCCGTCGGCAAAGCGGGCCTCGGCATCGCGCCCGAGGTCCATGATAATCTCGATCAGGCCGGTGGACACATCGCCCGCTTCCACGGCGGCGCGAATGTCAAGGGGCAGAATATCCAGAAGCTGTTCCAGATTGTCGGTGACCCGCATCTGGTTGGCGGACAGGGGGACGGTTTCGGGCGTGGGCAGGGAAACATCGTCATCATCGGCGGCTAATCGGTCGCGCAGGTCGGCAAAAGCCTCGTCGCGGTGGTCTGTAAAACTCATAGGTGTAAAAGTGTTGGGAGCGTCTGCCTGGGTCTCGGTTAAGGTTTGCTCGGGCATAAATTGCGTTCTGCGGTCCTTCCTGCAAGTCGGGAACACGGCACAGCGGTTCTGCGTAACTAAAGACGCATTCCACCATTATAATACCCCAAAACCGCTTATTTCACGGCAAATAGGCCGCGTTGACGGCAGGCGAGGCGGGTGGTATAATAGCGAGAATAATAGTGGGAATAATAGAACATTCCAGACCAAGTAGTCTCCTGCCCGCTGCGGGCCAGAATAGGAAAGATTTCGTTGAAAATCAACGCGACCGGAGCCGCCGGAGTTCTCGCCGTCGGGGCACTGACCGTCGGAGCCTTTGCCGCCGGAACCCACCTCGTCCCTCGGCCCCAGGGCCATAATCTGTATCAGCCGTCAGCGGCAGAGTCCGCACGGAACCCGCTGACGCTGACTTCTGCCAAATCTTCGGCTAAAGTGGCCCAGAACGGGGCGGATACCACCCCGGACGACAGCGCCGACGCCACCGGCGATTTTGGTGCGGACAGCCCGGCAGTTACGTTTCAGCAGGTATATCAGCTTGTCAAGCGTCACTATGTAGACCCACTGCCCACGGATGCTAAGTTCGGGCACGGAGCCGCCGCCGCGATGGTGGCGTCGCTTCAAGACCCCGACTCCCGCTTTCTGGAAGCCCCCGAAGTTTCAGAGTTGAACGCGCAGTCGTCGGGAACCTACCACGGCCTCGGCGCGGCGCTTGCCGTCCGGCGCATCGCGCACATCAAAACCGCCGACCTGCCCGCCTACACCGAGTACCGGCTGACGGTGGTAGCCCCCCTGCCCGGCAGCCCCGCCGAAAAAGCTGGACTTCAGCCGGGCGACACGATTACCAGCATCGGCGGCCAGTGGATTTACAACGACGAGTGGGTCTACACGCAGACGAAAGCGCTCAAAGCGCTTCAAGACGATCCTGTGTCGTTCAACAAGCTCGTCACCACCCTGCAAAAGAGAATTGACGGCTCGGTATCCCTGGCCGACACGGAAACGAAGCTGGAAGACGCCACGGCCAAGAGCATCACGCTCACTGTCACCCGCGCCGGATCGGCCCAGCCCATTCCCGTCACTCTGGATACCACGGCGGTCACGACCGTTCCGGCAGTGACCTCGCGGAGCCTTCCCGGCGGCATCGGCTACATTAAAATTAACCAGTTCACGACCGATGCCGACAAAGAATTTGCGGCGGCACTGGCTGGTTTTGGCACGGACCAGAAAGGGCTGGTGGTTGACCTGCGCGACTGCCCCGGCGGCCTGCTAGAATCAGGCGCGGCGATTGCCGCCCGTCTGACCTCGGCCCCGGCACTCGGGTATGTGGAAACCAAAGGCAAGAAAATCCAGACGGTCGCCATCACGCCCGGCACGAAAGTGACCTGCCCCATTGTGGTTCTGGTCAACGGCGGCACGGCGAACACCGCCGAGATGCTGGCGGCGGCCCTGCAAAGCGGCGGCGCAAAGCTGGTTGGCACAAAAACCTTTGGCGATGCTACGGATGTCAAGCTGATCCTGCTGCGCGACGGTGCGGGCTTCACGATGACCGTCGGCAAGCTGCTGACGACCGGGCACGGCGAGTTCGGCGGCCTGGGCATCAAGCCCGATGTCGCCGCCCCGGACACGCCCGGAAGCGATGTGCTGGACCGCGCTGTCGGCGTCCTGTCTGGCCGCGTCGCTCGCCTCCCGGCTGGCACACTTTAAGCCTAGATTTAAGAAAGAGTTACTCAATGCGAATTGGACGAATACTGGGCCGGACGGCGGGAACGGTAGGACTGCTCGGCGTCGCGTTTATCGGCGGCGTGACGTTCCACGACCTGCGCCGGGTGCATAATACCGACTCTCTGACCACGGTGATGGGGCTAATTCCCCAGAGATTGTCCGAGGCGGTGATGACGGCGGCACACGGGCAGGACAGCGATTACTCGCCGCTCCAGACCTATGCCGATGTGCTGACGACGCTGAAAGCGGGCTACTATGGCAAAGACATCGACAGCCGCCAGATGACCTACAACGGTATTCGGGGGCTGATGGGTGCGTGCCATGACCGTTACACCCGCTTCATGGACCCGACCGCCTATAAAGCGCTGGAGCAGGACAATCAGGGTCAGTTCGTCGGCATTGGCGCAATGCTTGGAACCAACAAGGCCAAGCAGATTTATGTCGTCAAGCCCCTGCCCGGCGGCCCGGCAATCAAAGCCAAAGTCCTCACCGGCGACGTTATTCTGAAGGTAGACGGCAAATCGACGCTCAACATGGACGCCGACAAAGTCGTAAAGCTCATCCGGGGCGAGCCGGACACGCGGGTCACGCTGACCCTGCTCCGCAAAGGGACCCCGCGCCCGGTAGTGATCTCTATGACCCGCGCTCTGGTGCATCAGGAAGTCGTGCAGTCGTCGATGATCGATCCGGTGCATAAGATCGGCTATATCAAGCTGTCCGTATTCAACGAGGAAAGCGACGAGCAGCTTGGCAAGGCGATGACCTCATTGGAAGCGCAGGGAATGCGCTCGCTGGTCTTCGACCTGCGCGAGAACCCCGGCGGCCTGCTGACTGAAGCCCAGATGATCGCCAGCCGGTTTATTCCCAGCGGCCCGATTGTCTGGATCAAAGACAAAAGCGAGACGGCCAGCACGATGGAGCATCTGGACGTCGACCCCGGCCAGCACATGGGGATGCGCCTGCCGCTCGTAGTGCTGGTCAACGGCGACAGTGCCAGCGCCGCCGAAATCGTTTCCGGGGCCATCAAAGATACCGGCGTCGGCACCCTGGTCGGCCAGAAGACCTTCGGCAAGGGGCTGGTGCAGACCATCATGGGCCTGCCCGACGGCTCCGGCGTGGCGATTACGACGCAGCATTACTTCACGGCGCACAAGAACGACATCAACCACAAGGGCATCCTGCCCAACGTGCCGGTGACGATTTCCGATACCAATTTGCGTAAAGAAGCGACCTTCTACCGGGACAATCCAGACGCGATTTATGACGTGAAGTACGACACGCAGCTCCAAACCGCGCTGGCACAGGCCAAACAGAAGATGCAGGTTGCCAGCGTCAAGCCCTGGTAACGGCCTTTTCTCGGCACAAGGGCGCGGCACTGCCGCGCCCTTTTTGTTTGCTTTCTCAGGGGTTTTCTATGTCCAACCCGCCAACCACTCCGCCTCAAGCGCCCCCGCCGCCCGGCCCGGATGCGCTGGTTCGTCAGGTGCGCCTGTACCGGACGCTGGCCCTGTGCCTTGCCGGTCTTCTGGTCGTTGGCGGCGGCGCGTTCTTCTACCTGCGCCATCAGGGTCAGCCGGTGACCGTTTTCGTAGACGGCAGGCCCGTGGGAACAGTGCGAAATGCCGCGACAGCAAACCGTCTGATTACTGCCGTGGAGCAGGCGAAACTCGGCCCAGCGTTTGCCGAGGCCGAGCCGATCCGTCTGCAAAAAGTGCGTCTGGAGCGGGCGGGGGCAGGCGCGGCGCAGGACCCCGACGCGGCGGTGCAGGCGCGGCTGACGCAGGCACTCACGCTGAAAGTCCATGCCTCGGTGATTCTCGTCAACGGCGTGCCTTCCCTGGGCCTGCCTACCGTAGACGCTGCGACGCGCACCTTGCAGATGGTCAAAGACCACTGGGCTAATCAGCCGCCCGCCTCGCCGCCGCAAGGAACGCCGCAGTTTGTGCAGACGGTGACGGTGGAAAAGCGGGCGATCAGCACCGACAAGCTCCGGCCCACCCCGGAAGCCGCCGCCGCCTATTACTGGACGCCGCCGCCCGCTAAAAACTACACCGTTCGCCCCGGAGACCTCGGTTCGCGTATCGCCGCCCGGAACCATCTTTCGCTAGGCGAGCTGATTACGGCGAACCCGAATATCAATCTGAACCGCCTGCGACCTGGCGATGTCATTCACATCCAGAAAATGCCGCAGGTCTTGACCGTGCGGCTCCGCAAAGTTGTCGTGAGGGAGGAAAAAGTGCAGCCCAACGCTCCCGCCGCCGTCGCCGGGAAAGAGCGGGTGACCTATCTGGTGACGTATTTGAACGGGCAGGAAGTCGGGCGCGAGGCCCAGAGCGTGCAGATTATCGAGCGCCCGCAGGTGCATATGAATTTGTAGGCAGTCCTGGGGCCAGAGGACGAGGGGTTAAAACCCCTCGCTGAAAGGCGCTTCGCGCCGGGAGGACAATCGGACAATAACCGGGAGGACAATCGGACAATAAATAGAGCCTCTCGGCGGCGTTGTTGCACAACTCCCGAACCATGCCCTAAGAACCATGCCATAAATGGCACGGCTCACCGGCCTGCGGCCAGAAAGTACCGCTTCGCGGCACTCAATCCTCTACTCTTATCCCCGCGGAGCGTGGGATTTCTGGCGTCCGCGCCGTCTAGCCGTGCGTTTCAACGCATGGTTTTATGGCATGATTCGGATTTATGGCATGGTATGGATTTATGCAACAAAGCCCCTCTCGGCTACTATCCTATGGCTTCCCGGCGTCTTCGCCTCCCAGCGAGGGGTTTTAACCCCTCGTCTTCTGGCCCCAGGACTGCCTACAGCCCCAGCACTAGATTGTCCCGGTGAATGACCTCGTCGGCCCCTTTAGAGCCGAGCAGCGTCAAAATATCATCGGTGCGGCAGCCCATGATTTTAGTCAGCGCCGCGTGTCCATAATTCACAAAGCCCTGCGCGAATGCCGTGCCGCTCGGGTCGGTCAGTCGCACCAGATCGCCTGCCTCAAAATGGCCGGAAACGTGCGTCACGCCTGCCGGAAGCAGGCTGCTTCCCTCGTCTAAAAGCCGCTGACAAGCGCCGTCGTTGATCGTTACTGTGCCGCGTGGCAGGACGCCGTAGGCAATCCACCGCTGACGGGACCGCAGGCCGTTGGTTTTGGGCACGAAGCGCGTGCCGCACTCCCCGGCCAGCGCATCCCGGACGACATTTGGGCGGCGGCCATTGGCAATCAGCATAGTCACGTTCGTATTGGCACAGATTTTGGCGGCCTGAATTTTGGTCGTCATGCCCCCTGTCCCCATTCCCGTCTGCACCCCGCCCGCCCGCTGCTCCGTCGCCCGGTCAATGGTTTCCACCACGGGGATAAGCTGCGCGTCGCTAAACTGTGTCGGGTCCCGGTCAAACAGCCCGTCTACATCCGACAGCAGCAAGAGAGCATCGGCTCCAATCAGTGAAGCCACAAGCGCGGCCAACGTGTCGTTATCGCCAAACTTGATCTCGTCCACGGCCACGGTGTCGTTTTCGTTGACCACGGGGACGACCCGGTGGCCGAGCAGAGCATGGAACGTGTTGCGGGCATTGAGATAGCGGGTGCGGTCGCGCAGGTCTTCGCGGGTCAGCAGGATTTGCGCGGCGGTAACGTCATGGGCGGCGAAAGCCTGGGCGTAGGTATGCATCAGTAGCCCCTGTCCGACGGCGGCGGCGGCCTGCTTCTGCGGGATAGAGCGCGGGCGGCCCGGCAGCTTCAGCCGATCCATTCCTGCCCGGATGGCCCCGGAAGAGACTAAAACAACGCTGCACCCCGCCGCCTGCTGGACGGCAATCTGCGCGGCAAGGTCCGCGATATAGTCCATGTCCGGCGGCCCGCCCCCGCGTGTGAGCGTGCTGGTCCCGACTTTGATGACCAGTTTTTTGATAGGACTGTCCATGAATCGCTGGGTCTATGCCTCCGTCCCCACCGCCTCTATCTCGGCATCTGCGGCGTCGGCGTCTTCGGGCGTGTCGGCAGCGTACTCGTCGAAGAAGTCAAACTCGGCTTTGCCAATTCGCACGGTGTCGCCCATCTCGGCCCCAAGCGTCCGCAGCTTGTTGATAATGCCGCTTTTCTCCATTGTCCGGTGCAGGCGGTGCACCGCGTCTTCGTTTTCAAGCTGCGTCATAGCGACAAGGCGCTCGATGCCCCGGCCTTCCACAATGTAGGTCTCAATCGCGGGGTTGTAACGGGCTTCCCAGCGGCGGTCGGTGACGCGGCGGCCATTGACAGTATTGGCGGTAATCCGCATGATGCCGTCGTCGAACGGCGGCGGCAGGGGCATCTCGGCCAGCCGCTCGGCCAGATAGTAAACGAGAGGCTCCAGTCCCTGCCGGGTCGCGGCGGAGATGGCGAACACGGGAATGTCTTCTTCGGACAGCTCCGCTCGCAGCAGCTCCACCATTTCCGGGTCGGCGATGTCGGTTTTGTTCAAGACCACAATCTGCGGCAGCTTCGCCAGCGTGTCGCTGTAGTTTGCCAGCTCCCGGTTGATAATCGCGTAGTCGTCCATCGGCTCTCGCCCGGTGGTGTCGGAGACGTCGATCAGGTGGCACAGCAGCCGGGTCCGCTCCACATGGCGCAGGAATTGATGGCCCAGTCCGATGCCCTCGCTCGCGCCTTCAATCAGGCCGGGAATGTCGGCAATCACAAACGTCCGCTCTTCATCGACGCGCACGACGCCGAGGTTCGGCACGAGTGTGGTAAACGGATAATTGGCGATTTTGGGCCGGGCAGCGGACAGCGCGGCAATCAGCGTGCTTTTGCCAACATTGGGGTAGCCAATCAGGCCCACATCCGCCAGCAGCTTCAGCTCTAGTTTTAGCTGCCGCTCTTCGCCCGGCTCCCCGTTTTCGGCAAACTTGGGGGCCTGCTTGGTGGACGTGGTAAAGTGCGCGTTGCCGCGTCCGCCAATGCCGCCCCGTGCCACCATCGCCCGGTCGCCGTGCTTGGTCAGGTCAGCCAGAACGCGGTCCGTCTCCACGTCCGTCGCCGTCGTGCCAAGCGGCACTTTCAGGGTCACGTCCCCGGCATTGCTGCCGTGCATATCCCGGCTCGTGCCGTGAATACCGCGCAGGGCCTCATAGTGCCGCTGATAGCGGAAGTCCAAAAGCGTAGACAGGTTGGAATCGGCTTCCATATAAATGTCGCCGCCCTTGCCCCCGTCCCCGCCATTCGGCCCGCCATTGGGCACATACTTCTCGCGCCGGAACGACACCGAGCCGTTGCCGCCGTCCCCAGCCTTTACGTCTATGACTACTTCATCTACAAATATCATTGGTTCACCTGCTTTACTCTCTGCTCTCGTTGCTACTGCGCCCGGCGGGCGTCAATCAGCAGCATATCGGAGGCGTTGTCACTGACGCTCAGCACAACTTTGGACTGAATGACCTCGAAACCTTCTGCCTGAACTTCGGCCACAATATCTTCCGCGTGTCCCGTATAGCGCACCGCCACACCGTTCCAAATCTGATAGCGGCTTTCGGGGTCGAACTGCTCCGGGAAGCGAATTGCCGAGTGGTCCCCGCACATCGTATTGATATGCAGCACGCCGCCGGGGTTCAGCACGCGCTTGGCAGACGCCAGAAAGCTCGCCCGGTCGGCCCCGATAATGCAGTGCAGGCAGTGACCGTCCAAAACGATGTCAAAGCTGCCGTCGGCGTAGTCCGCCAAATCCAGAACGCTGCCGACGCGGAAGTCGGCGCTCAGGCCGCGCTCCCGCGCCTTGTCCTGCGCCCATTCTACTGCTGTAGGTGATATGTCTACCCCGGAGACTGTGTAGCCCAAAGACGCCATCCCGAGCGTCATGTCGCCCGCCCCACACCCCATCTCCAGCAGCCGACCTGTGCGCGGGAAGTGCAGCGATTGAAACACTTCGGCCAGAATCGCCGAGTTTTCGGCGATCACGTCATCATCCGCCCAGCCAGTCTTTTCAGCCGCCCTTCGATTCTGATACTGCTTGTCGTGTCCGGCATAGTTTGTCTTCATAACACTGAGTTCTCCAGTGAGGGCAAAAACGGGCGGGGGCAAGCCCCGCCCCTGCACAGACCCCGCCCGTTACTTGTAGGGGTAGGGCTTGCCCCTACCCTCTTGTTAATCCGGCCATTTTATTGATCGACCGTGAACACGACGGCTCGCCGGGCGGCAGCGGCTTTTGTGTAAAACACTTTGAGTTCTTCAAACCACCCCGCCACATATTCAAAGTCCTCTTCACTGATCTGGTTCGGGGCGGCCCCGTAGTTCTGACGGTTGATTTTGAAGTACCGTTCTCGAAACTGCGCGTCTGTGACACCTTGCAGAGCGTTTGCGACATCGGCAACCTGGCCGGCTTGAACGAACGTATAAATATAGTCGTCGCCCTGATAGAGCTGCTGACCGCCTAAAATCGCGTGATTGAGTGGGTATTCGCCGTTGTCCCAGTCTAGCTCTCCGTCTGTCAAGGTTCGGTGGATACCGTCCCACGACTTGTCGAGTTCACACAGCCACTCTTTGTCCCAAACTTCTTCAACCCCTTGCAGGAATTCTTCCAACGCTTCATCGCCCTGCGTCTCCAAAAGTTGTTTTGCGTCGGCATCAGTCAAAGCAAAAAGCACAGCGCGGCAAGCCATAAGAAAGCTCCTTGAAATCATATTATCCCGGCGGCTGAACCGGCTCGCGGTCAGCCAGCGTCCACTGCCCTGTCGTAAACTGCCCGGCTCCCCAGGCTCCCAGCGTGCCGAAGGCGAGGGCGACCAGCGGGCTGTGCAAAAAGTAGTGCATCCCGCCGGAATGGGCCGAGTGCGGCGACACTTCCGGGATACGCCAGAATGGATGCCCAAAGCCAGCGAGGCAGAACAGCAGAAATAGCACCGCCCCGGCGGTCAGGGCGTCCCGGCGCGTTAAAAAGCCAATCACAAGGCCCGCGCAGAACGCAGGCAGAGTCAGCGTCAGGAGCGCCGCGCAGCCGTCGTAGAAAGAATCGGCGGTGAACAGGGTCGCGCCGAGCCACCACAGACCGACACGGTTCAGCGCCAGAAAGAGGCCGAGGCCGAGGCCGGCGGCGAGGAGCCAGCGGACCGGGCGCGTCACCCTGCCGACCCTTCCATGACTGTAATCTGTGACCCCGTCGGCGTCTTGATGACTTCGACGCGGGTGGCAAATGCGTCTTTCAGCTCGTCAATATGCGTAATCACAATAATCCGCTCGAAGTCCTCTTTGATGGCGTTCAGGCACTCCACCAGCTTTTCGCGGCCTTTGGCGTCCTGCGAGCCGAAGCCTTCATCAATAATCAGGGTTTGCAGCTTGGCCCCGGCGCGGCGGGACAGCAGCTTGGACAGGGCAATGCGGAGGGCGAATGCCGCCCGGAAGCCTTCGCCGCCTGAGTACATCTCCAAAGGCCGCGTGCCGAGGTTGTCGCTGACTTTAATGTCCAGCGTCTCTATCGGCCCGGCGCTTTTGGACTTGGATTCCCGGATGGTCTCAAAGTACAGGGACAGGCCGCCATCCGTGAGGCGGTCCAAAAGCCGGTTCGTTTCCTCCATCAGCTCCGGGATGGCGTTCTCGATAATCAGAGCCTGCACGCCCTTTTTGCCAAATGCCTGCGTGAGCTGCCCATGCACCTCGGCGGTGTACTTGGCATCGCTCAGGCGCTTGGACTTCTCTTCGCGGACCGCTTTCTGCTCTTCCAGACGGGTCAGCGTTTGCTCGCGCCGCCCGATTTCCTGATGGACTGCCTGCTCATCCGCCGCCCGCTGCTTTTCACTGCCCCGGATGGCCTGCCCCTGCGCTTCCAGGCGGATCAGCTCCGGGCCGACATCGGGCAGACCGGCGAGCTGTGCCTGGGCCGTGTCGCGGCTCGCCCGGCGCTGTTTCAAAGACGCCTGCGTGCGTCCCAGTCCCGCTTCTGCCGTGGTCAGCGCCGCCTGCGCGTGTTCCAGCGCGATTTGCTGCCGCTCGAACGGCTCCAAAAGGGCCGCTTCGGCTTTAACTTCGGCGTGGTCAGTTTCGATGGTGCTGTACTTTTGGAGCGCGGTCTCGTACTTCTCGATTTTGGCCCGCGCTTCAGGCGCGAACTCGCCTGCCGCCAAAGCCCGCTCGGCGTCTTCGCGGACGGCTTGCAGATTGGGAAGTGTCTTGCGCCGCTCTTCCATGACAAAGAGCGACTGTACTAATTGTGCCAGTTTTTCACGGTCGGCGCGGGCGGCTCGCTGATTGGTGCGGAGGTCTTTGAGCAGCGCTTCGGCGCAGTTTAGCTCTTGTTTGACGCGGGCGGCTTCGGACTTGACTTCTTTTTGCCGGGCCGTGACATCGTCGCGCTCGCGCAAATAATCTGTTTGCACAGCAGCGACTTTGGTTGGCGGCAGGGGGGCCGCGCAGACGTCGCAGATGCCCTGCTGATTACCTAACGCGGTCAGCTTGCGGTTCCAGTCGCCAACTTGAAAGTCCAAAGCGCTGTTTTCTTCGCGCAGGGTGGCGAACAGTTCTCGCAGCGCGGTGACCGCGTCTTCGGCGTCGGGGATGCCGGCTTCCTCGCGGTCGGCCTCGTTGACACGCGGGGCAACTTCGGCCCGCTGCTCTGTCAGCACAGCATAGTCCTTGACAACAGCGAGCGCCTGCGTGTGGTCAGCGACAGCCTGCTGCACTTGCAGCTTCATTTTATTTTCCGCCGCCGCCCATTCCTTGTCCGCCGCCGCCAGCATTTGCTGGCCGCGCCGGAAGGTCTCTAAATCGGCGTCAAGCTTGGTCAGGCGCACACGGGCGGCCAGAAGCGCGTCATAGCTGCGGCTGATTTCATCGCGCCGGGCCAGCAGGGCGCGGCTCCGGTCGGCTTCGGTCTGATGCCCGGCCAGCTCTTCGGACAGTCCGCCGATTTCACTGTCCAGCGTGGAAATCTGCGCCGTCAGCGTGTCCACCAACTGCTTTTGGCCCTTGACCTGATTTTTGCGCTCGGTATAAGTGTCCCACTCGGCCCGCAGCTCGGCCTGCCGCGCCTGCAAAATGTCCTGCCGCGACAGTAAATCCTTAATCTGCTCCCGCAGCTCCGGCTCGGCTTTCAGCTCGGCCTCAATCAGACTGACATCGCGCTCCAAATCGGTCGCTTCGGCCTGCGCGGCCTTCATCTGCTCGCGGGCTTTGGCTTCCAGTTGATCGTAACGCGACAAATCCAGAATATCGGCGAGTATTTCTTTGCGCTTGGCGGGCGTCTGCCGCACGAATTGGTCGGCCTGCCCCTGCCGCAGATAGGCGGAGTTCAAGAACGTGTCATAAGACATCCGCAGGAGCTTCTGAATGGCCTTTTCGGTCTCTCCTGCGCTGTTGCCGGTGAGTGAGCGCCATCCCGTGCCCAGCCCCTGGTCTTCGGTCTCCGACTGCAACTCCCAGATGCGCCCCGTCGCTTTTTTGGAATACTTGCGAACCGCCCGGTACTTCTGGCCGTCCATTTCAAACGTAAAATGCACGCTCATCTCGTCCGCGCCAATGCGGACAAGCTCATCATGCTTGTTCTTGCCCGCCCGACTTTCGCCCCAGAGCGCCCAGGTGATCGCATCCAGCAGCGCACTTTTGCCGTGCCCGTTCTCACCGGACAGGCAGAGCGTGTGCATCCCGGAGAAATCCAGCGCGGGGATGTCCTCGCCGTAGGACATAAAGTTCTTGAGTTCCAAGCGAATAGGGATCATAACGCCGTTATTATACCTGAAAAGGTGCTGTCAGAGGATAGCAGTGGTTGACAAAGCCGGTTACCTGAGTGATAATCATTGCAGGAAGTAGAATACAAGCCTTTATGAAAAACGGTTATGCCTGGCTCATCTTATATGGGGTTGCTGTTATTCCTGCCGCGCTTCTGGGCGGACTGACAGCCAGTACACTGGTTTACGATTATGACGCGACGCATAAACCGCGCATGAGCCAGCAGAGCTACCAGGGGGTACTTGACGGGTGGGAAGTTGCAGCGGCGATTTTCTGCGCGACGCCGGGTTTCGCCCTCGTAGGCTGGCATCAGCTTCAGAGCAGCCACAGAGACAGCCCGGCCCCATTGGGGCAAAGAGACAGTCAAGAGAATGACACAGTTTGGCCTCCCCCACCCCATGAATAAATATGAATCACGACGGTATTTGTGCCGTCGTAATCTTT
This sequence comes from Capsulimonadaceae bacterium, assembly GCA_965277455.1. GTDB lineage: Bacteria > Armatimonadota > Armatimonadia > Armatimonadales > Capsulimonadaceae > JANXMY01. Next base: position 1,584,744 of record OZ255823.1, read on the forward strand.
GCGGCTCTCTGCGACCACACAAAAAGGCCGCGCCTCTCGGTGAGAAGCGCGGCCTTTGCCGCTAGGCGGCTTGCTACTTGGGCGTGAACGAGGTCCCGCAGCCGCAGCTTTTCTGGACGTTGGGATTGAGGTACTTCCAGCCGCCTTCGAGTAAATTAGCGGTGCTGTAGTCCAGGGTCATGCCGGAGATGAACTCGGCACTGCGCGGGTCCACTAAAACAGTCACGCCGTCCATATCGTAGACCGTGTCGGTCGGGCGCGGGGCGGGTTCCAGCCCTAAGACATAGGACAGGCCGGAGCAGCCGCCGCCTTTGACGCCGATGCGCAGGTTGAGGGTGTCGTCGTTCTTTTTGGCCCGCAGGCGCTTGACCTGCGCGACCGCCGCCGGGGTCAGCGTGACGGGATATGTTTCTAAAACTTGTTCCATAGTTCGCTCTCTTTCAGAAGAAGCCGAGTTCCAGCTTGGCTTCCTCGCTCATGCGGTCCATGCTCCACGCCGGTTCCCAGATCAACTCCACCGTGACATCGTGGACGCCGGGGACACCGCGCACGGCCTGTTCCACTTCGCCCGGCAGGGTTCCCGCGACAGGACAGGCGGGGGAAGTCAGGGTCATGTCAATATCGACGACGCCGTATTCGTCGACATGAATATCGTAAATCAGCCCCAGCTCATAGATGTTGACAGGGATTTCCGGGTCATAGACTTCCCGCAGGGCTTCGATGACTTCAGCCTCGATCACGAGAGGGTACACTTTTTCAGCAGTCGCACTCATAGTTATTCTCCAAGCAGCTCTTTGGCATCGCCGCGCATCCGCTGTATCACGGCTTGCAGGCCGTTGGACCGGCCCGGCGAAATATGATGGCTCATGCCAATCCGTTCAATAAAGTCGGGCGGCGTTCCGGCAATCTCGGCGGCGGTCCGGCCCGAATAGACGCCCACAGCCAGGGCAATCAAGCCTTTCGGGATCAGCGCGTCGCTGTCAGCCTCAAAAAACAGCCGGTCCGCCTCGGCGCGGGAATGCACCCAGACCTGCGACTGACAGCCACGCACTTTGTTTGCCTCAATATGCAAATCGGCAGGCATCGGCGGCAGCTTTTTGGCGAGGTCAATTATATACTGGTTTCGCATATCGGCATCGTCGCCGAACAGCTCAAACTCTTCAACAATCTCGTCCTGCGCTTCGTTAATTGTCTTGGGCATGGTTACTTTTGCTGCAAAGAAGGAGGGCGCAGCAAGCAGCGCCCCTACGGGTCTTGGTCGAAATCTGGTTCCCCCATTATTGGGGGCTAGGGGGTCTTACTCCCCCAGCATCCGCTTGACTTTGTGCAAACCGGTTACGAGGGCGTCAATCTCGGCGGGCGTGTTGTAGAGCGCAAGAGAAGCGCGAACGGTGGCCGGGACGCCGAACTCCTGCATCACCGGATGGGCACAGTGCTGTCCGGTGCGGACGGCGATGCCCTGCGTGTCCAGCAGGGTGCCGACATCATAGGCGGCGGCAGTGCCCAGCGTGAACGAAAACACGCTGGCTTTGTTCGGGGCCGTGCCAATCATCCGCAGGCCCGGCACAGCGGCCAGCGCCTCGGTTCCATAGGCAGTCAGCGCGTGTTCGTAAGCGGCCAGATTGTCCATGCCGAGGGCGGTCAGATAGTCCACCGCCGCGCCGAGGCCAATCGCCCCGGCGATATGCGGCGTCCCGGCCTCGAACTTGTAGGGGATTTCGGCGTAGGTCGTTTTCTCAAACGACACCGTCGCAATCATATCTCCCCCACCCTGCCAGGGCGGCATTGCCTCTAAGAAGGCCCGTTTGCCGTAGAGAATACCAATCCCCGTGGGGCCGTAGAGCTTATGTCCTGAAAACACCAGAAAGTCGGCATCGAGTTCCTGCACATCAATCGGCAGGTGGTAGGCCGACTGCGCGGCGTCGACCAGCACCGGGATATTGCGGGCGTGAGCCTGAGCGATAATCTCTTTGACCGGGTTCACCGTGCCCAGGGCATTGGACATCTGCACGATACCGACAAACTTGGTGCGGTCGTTTAAGAGGGCGGCGTAAGCGTCCATTTGCAGAACGCCGTCGGCATCGAAGGGGATGACGCGCAGCACCGCGCCTTTTTCTTCGCACAGCATCTGCCACGGGATGATGTTGCAGTGATGCTCCATCGCCGAGATGAGTATCTCATCCCCCGCTGTGATATTTTTGCGGCCCCATGTCTGCGCGATCAAATTCACGCCTTCGGTGGCGTTGCGGACATAGATAATCTCATGCGGGTCTTCGGCATTGATAAACTGCGCCACTTTGACCCGCGCCGCCTCATACGCCCGCGTCGCCAGCTCACTCAGCAGGTGCGTGGAACGATGAATGTTGGAATTATAGTCGGCGTAATACTCCGCCATCGCATCCAGCACGCTCTGCGGCTTCTGAGTCGTGGCGGCGTTATCAAGGTACACGAGCGGCTTTCCATGCACCTGCCGGTGCAGGATCGGGAAGTCTTCGCGGACGCGCTGAATATCGTAGGGTGTATTGAGTGAGGGCGTGTCGGTAGACATAATCGTTTGTTTCTAAGAACCCCTCCCGCTCGTTCCTCGCTCCCTCCCCTGTTAAGGGAGGGCACAGAAAGAGTAGAAGCAGAGCGTTGGCGCAACGGCTTCCGCTTCTTGTCTTCAATATTCACCCTTCCCTAACAGGGGAGGGAGCGAGGAACGAGCGGGAGGGGTCATACCACCCCGGTGAGCGCCCGGTCTGCGAGAAGGACCTGATCAAGCTGGGCGCGAATAGCGTCAATTTTGATGCGGCTGACAATGTCGCTGGCGAAGGCATAGGTCAGGAGGGCACGCGCCTGGTCTTTCGGGATGCCCCGCGCCTGCAAGTAGAACTGCGCTTCGGCAGACAACTGGCCGATGGTCGCGCCGTGGGTACATTTCACATCGTCGGCGAAGATTTCAAGCTGCGGCTTGGTGTCAATCTGCGCGGTCGGCGACAGCAGCAGGGTCTGGTTGGTCTGCTTGGCATCGGTCTTCTGGGCATCCTCGCGGACGAAGATTTTGCCGTTGAAGACGCCCCGCGACTGGTCATCCAGAATGCCCTTGTAAATCTCGTGTGAGTTGCAGTGCGGCAGGGCATGGTCAATCGCCGTGTGGTTGTCGATCACCTGCTTGCCCTTCCCTAAATAAACACCGTTCAGGGTGCATTCGATCCCCTCGCCGCCAAGATAAGCGTTGGCATCGTTGCGGACGAGCAGCCCGCCGAGGCCGACCGAATGGCTGGAAAAGTTGGTGGTTTTCGCCAAATCCAGCGCCATTGTCGCCACATGAAAGGCTTTCAGGCTTTCGCGCTGCACTTTATAGTGGTCCAAAACAGAGTTTTCGCGGGCCACAATCTCAGTGACGGCATTGGTGAAATACACGCCATCTGCTGTCCCGGAGTAGCTTTCCACAAGCGTCGCCTGGCTGTTTTCCTCAGCCACAATCAGCGTGCGCGGGTGCGACACGGTGGGGCCGCCGTGGGGCGCGGACACAAACAGCAGATGAATCGGGTCTTCGATAACAGCGTTGCGGGCGATCTGCACAAACGCGCCGTCTTCCAGTGCTGCCGTGTTCAGAGCCACAAACGCCTGTGAGTCCGGCGCGGCATATTTGCCCAGATGCGCTTCGACGACCGCCGCATTGCCCGTCATCGCCTGTGCCAGCGTGGACACAGTGACGCCTTTGGGAAACTCGGCAGACGACAAATCGGCCTGAAAGTGCCCATTGACAAAGACAAGCTGCGTGCCGCCCATGCCGTCATAGGTGTACGCGGCCAGCGCATCTGATGTCAGCGTGCTGCCCGCTTTGGTCGCCAGCGTGAACGGCGTCTCGGCAATCGGCGAGACATTGGTGAAGCGCCATTCTTCATCGCGCCGGGTGGGAAAGCCTGTCTTGGCGAACGAAGCCGCGCCCGTGCCGCGCAGGCCCCTCAGCCAGTCCGGGCCGGGGGCATCGCTGCCACTGTCCGTTCCGGTAAAGTCGCGCAGGTAGCTGTTGGCGGCGGTGGAGGTTTCAGTAGCGGTCATTAAGCAGCCTCCCCTTCCAGCCAGCCGTAGCCCTTCTCTTCCAGCTCCAGCGCCAGCTCTTTGCCGCCAGACTTGACGATGCGCCCGCCGGACAGAACGTGAACGAAGTCAGGAATAATATAGTTCAGAAGCCGCTGATAGTGCGTGACCACTATTACCGCCCGCTCGGGGGTCCGCAGGGCGTTGACACCCTCCGCAACCGCCTGCAAAGCGTCGATATCCAAGCCCGAATCGGTCTCGTCCAGAATTGCCAGCGTGGGGTCCAGGACCGCCATCTGAAAAATCTCGTTGCGCTTCTTTTCGCCGCCCGAGAAGCCTTCGTTGACCGGCCGGTTCAGCAGGCTCTGGTCGATATGCAGCACTTTCAGCTTCTCACGCACCAGACGCAGAAACTGAGCCGCATCGAGTTCTGCCTCGCCTTTGTGCTTACGAATGGCATTCAGCGCGGCTTTCAGAAAGTACGTGTTGTTGACGCCCGGTATCTCGACCGGGTACTGAAAGGCCAGAAACAGCCCTTCCTGTGCCCGCTCCTCGGGGTCCATCTCCAGAAGGTCTTTGCCTTGAAACTCCACTTCGCCGCCCGTAACTTCATAGGCACTGCGCCCGGACAGAACGCCCGCCAGGGTGCTCTTGCCGGAGCCGTTCGGCCCCATGATGGCGTGGATTTCGCCGGGGTTGACCGTCAGGCTGATGCCCTTCAAAATCTCTTTTTCTTCGACCCGCGCATGCAGGTCTTTGATCTCTAACAATGCCATAATTTGCTTTTTTCCTTGCCGTCTTAGGACACTTTGCCTTCGCCGACGACAATTTTGATTTCGCGTGGGTGGCCGTTCTCGTTCTTGCCCTGCCAGTGGTGGTCCTTGCCGTCGTGCCGCCCGCCGTGCGCGTGCATGGTGACGCCCTCAGCGTTGGACTTCTTGATTAGTTCCATCGCCTTGACCTGCGCCTCCTGCTCGGTGTGCGTCACGACTTCGTGTGCATGGTCCGGCCATCCGCTGATCTGAATTACATACTTACTTGCCATGTCTTAAATCTTTCTTTGGTAAATGTCAATAGCGGCCAAGCTTGACCGCTTGAACAAATGTTATCGCTCGACGGTGAACCACCCAAGCTGTGCTGCGAGCGTTTTTGACCTCTTGCAACGTAAACGCATCTGGACTGGCGGGAGCGACATATTCGCTTGCTATCAGGAACGGATACTCAGTGTTTCTTGCGAATGTTACACCGTCACTCGGCCACTTTGGTGCCAGCCTGCATAATTCTTCGATTTCGAGTTTGTGTCTGTTAAAAGTTGCTGCGAGATAGTCAGTTGAAGCGTTGTCTATTTTGCTTTTTATTCCCAGCAAAGCAGTGATTTCGTCAGTCGGTAAATGTGAGCGCGTGATAGCCAGATTGCTGCCCAAATCGTTGACAGCAGCAATCATGGCTTTCACGGACTTCTCGACAGTCTGCTGGTACTTCCCAATTGCTTGACAGTAACTTTCAGAACTGTTTTCGTCAAACATCACTTCACCTGCCGCAAAGTCTGACTTCACCTGAACAATCCATGCTTCTGATTGCTTCATCAGACAGCAACCAACAGCTTTGCATCAGCAAAGCCTTTAAGACTGGTCATAATCCGATGAACAGACGGATCGGCAGGACGGCTATAAATTATATCATAGCCAATTGTTTCGCCTGCTTTGATTGCGTCAACCAAATCGTTGATCTCCGGCCATCCATGCTCTATCGCATACATCACCTCGTTTGGATTTGAGAGAAAAAGATGCAAGCGATCCCCTTCGGGCAACGGAAATGCTCGCGTTGGCCCAAACTGCACCTGGAACACGGACTTTTCCTCGCTTACCTCGTCAAAGCCAAAGTGATGTAAGACTTCAAAGACGCACTCTTCGTTTGGAAAGCGACGCGATTGAAAATAGATCGCAAGGGCCAGCGGTGTGTCTTCGAATGTGACATGGTCGTTCAAGACCAAGTCTCTAATCAGCTCCATTTGTTCCGGGTACGGCATCGCTTGTTCTCCTTCGCTCCGTGCATCCTACCCTACGCTGCCTTCCAGGCTGACGCCGAGGAGCTTCTGGGCTTCAACGGCGAACTCCATCGGCAGCTCGCGGAAGACTTCTTTGCAAAAGCCGTTGACGATCATGGAGACGGCGTCTTCGGTAGATAGGCCGCGCTGGTTGCAGTAGAAAATCTGGTCTTCGCCGATCTTAGATGTCGATGCCTCATGCTCCACGGTCGCGGTCGGGTTCTTGACCTCGATGTACGGGAACGTGTGCGCCCCGCAGCGGTCGCCGAGAAGGAGCGAGTCGCACTGCGAATAGTTGCGGGCGTTCTCCGCGCCGGGGTTGATCTTGACAAGGCCGCGATAGGTATTCTGACCTCGGCCCGCCGAGATGCCTTTGGAGACAATCGTGGAGCGCGTGTTCTTGCCCAGGTGGATCATCTTCGTGCCGGTGTCGGCCTGCTGACGGTTGTTGGTCAGCGCCACCGAGTAGAACTCGCCGATGGAGTTGTCGCCCTGCAAGATGCACGACGGGTACTTCCATGTAATCGCGCTTCCCGTTTCCACCTGCGTCCACGAGACTTTGGCATTGTCGCCCTTGCAGATAGCCCGCTTGGTGACGAAGTTGTAGATGCCGCCAACGCCATCCTTGTCGCCGGGGTACCAGTTCTGAACGGTCGAGTATTTAATCGTCGCATCTTTCATGGCTACCAGCTCGACACAGGCCGCATGAAGCTGGTTTTCATCGCGCATCGGTGCGGTGCAGCCCTCTAAATAAGAGACGTAGCCGCCCTCGTCGCAGATAATCAGCGTCCGCTCAAACTGCCCGGTGTTCGCGGCGTTGATGCGGAAGTAGGTAGACAGCTCCATCGGGCACCGAACACCTTTGGGGATGTAGCAGAACGAGCCGTCGGTGAAAACCGCTGAGTTCAGGGTGGCAAAGTAGTTGTCCGAGTAGGGAATGACCGAGCCAAGATACTGCCGCACAAGCTCCGGGTGGTCCTTGACGGCCTCGGAGAACGAGCAGAAAATGATGCCCTTCTCGGCAAGTGCCCCCTTGAACGTGGTCGTGACCGAGACGCTGTCAAAGACGGCGTCGACGGCGACATTGGACAGGCGCTTCTGCTCTTTGAGCGAGATGCCGAGCTTGTCGTAAATCGCCAGCATCTCCGGGTCCACTTCGTCGAGGCTGTTTAAGACTTTCTTGGGCTTAGGCGCGGAGAAGTAGGCGATGGCCTGATAGTCAATTGGCTTGACATCGACGTTGTGCCACAGCGGGTCTTCCATCGTCAGCCAGTGCTTGTAGGCTTTCAAGCGCCATTCCAAAAGCCACTCCGGCTCTTCCTTCTTGGCGGAAATCATGCGAATGGTGTCTTCGCTCAGCCCGACCGCAACGGTCTCGGACTCGACATCGCTGACAAAGCCGTACTGATATTCTTTGCTCGCAAACTCTTCAATGGTATCGGTAGCCGCAGACATGGGCAATCCTCGTATTTCTAACTTGTGTTTCTAACTTGTGTTTCTTAATCGCTGTGTATACGACAAAATATGTCGTAAATAGTGTACCCGCTGACCGGTCCTTTGTCAACGACTTCGCCGGGCGCACAGACCCGGCACAAACGAGTCTGTTACTTTTGCCGTGAACTGTGGAATGTAATACTGCTGACTACTTGATGTCAGGCACGGGCGTCATCTGAAGGCACACTATGAATGAACTGACTGGCGACATGAAATACACGCTGCTGACCCCGCTGGTGGCTTTGAGCTGGCTTTCAGTCTGCCTGCTCGTCGCCGGGACGGGTCTGGTTGTATTTGTGCGCCGCTTCTGCCAGCAGTTGTTCCAGATTTCCCGGCACGCACTCCTGCAAATTGTGCGGGCTTAACCCCTCCGAAACGTGGTAAACGTACCGGATTTCCGCCGTTTCCCCTGCAAAACAAGCCGGGCCGCCCGAAGATAAGACTGTCGTTGTTTTAACGGCTCTCAAGTCTTCGCGGAGAGGTCGCGCTTAAATGTTCCAGTCTTTCTTTCGTTCCGTCTGTGCGGTGGGTCTGCTGTGCGCCGCCGGTCTGACTCTCAATATAACACCTGCCACGGCCCTGCCTGCGGGGGCCGCAACTCTCAATAATTTCACGCTGTCCGCGCCCCCTGCCGCCCGTGCGCCGCGCCTTCTGGTGTCTTTGCCGGCCTCGCTGCGGGGTCTGAGCGCGTCCTATACCTGGGACCTGTCTTCGCCCGTCGTGGAAATGCCCGCCCCGCCCGCCGCGTCTTCCAGTGGCCTGACCGCCGAGGAGCAGGCGTTTGTCGAGCTAGTCAATGGCGAGCGCACCCGGCGCGGCCTCTGCTCGCTGACCGTGGACCCGCTGCTGGTTCGCACCGCCCGCGCCCATTCCCGCGAAATGTGCGACCGCGACTACTTCGACCACCACTCGCCGACGCCGGGGCTGTCTACCCCCATGGACCGCTATTTGTCGTCCCTGAATGACATCGGCGCGGACACGCCGGACTACCTGCTTGTTGGCGAGAACATCTACTATTGCAGCATTTCCAGCGACGTCTACAACGTCGATTACGGTCACCGCGCCCTGATGAACAGCCCCGGTCACCGCGCCAACATTTTAGAGCCGCGTTTTCAAAAGATCGGCCTCGGCGTCTACCGCAACGCGAAAGGCGAGTTCTGGGTCACCGAAATGTTTTCCCGTGATCAAAACCCGTGAGCGGCCCTGAACGTTCCCCAAATCGCACTTCTGCGCCCCGCCTTACTGAAAAGAAGCCGGGGCGATTTTTGTTTTGTGAATGGCTTGACAGCGGCAACGGCAAACTCTACAATAGAGGCAAGCCGTACCAAACAGGGCAGGGACAATGGATATTATTTTTTCTTTGACACGTCGCCCCTTCGAAGGTACTGGGCAACAAGATGATGCAGGCAACTACGACTTTTACTATACTGGCGATATATATGATTTTGACTTCGATGATGTTGTATACACCATAAGGCGGTATGAGGACACGCCACAGGTAGCCCAAGTTATCTCTTGTCACCACAAACAGGAGCCATCAGTTGTGCTTCAAGGCGTTCCTGATGATCCTCAATTTCATGCCGTGTTAGAATATATGGCAAGTCAAGGTGTAAAAGAAATATCAGTCCTCACTCGCAAGGAGTACGAGACAGTCACTGAAAGGAGTAATGATGCCTGACGCTTTTGTTGTGTGCCAATCGGATATAAATAGGCTGAAATCTTTGACTGGGTTCCAATTTGATGAAGCGACGGTCTTTTGCTCTGTTCCTGCTGACCTGGATAAACTCCAGACAGCGTCAGAAGTGTGGTTCGTCGTTTCCAGACTCTCGTTGTTTTCGACTTTGTTTCAAGAGGTTGGGCTGACTGCATTGTCTGCCTGGGGAAATGTGGCAGGGAGTGTGGCAAAAGATGCCAAATGCTGGCTGATGCCTTTGGAAGAAGTGACCATTTCTTTAGGCTTCTCCGTGTTGAATTCGATTCCGAGGTACCCTGAATGAACAAATATGCACAGCAGGTCACAGAACTTGACCCGTATTATGGCGAAGGAAAAACAGCTCAGATGGTTTTTGAAGATACGCTTTCAGAAGTGGAAACGCGCCTCGGAACCACCTTGCCCGCCGACTACCGGGAGTTTTTGACAGATTTCGGCGGGGTCTGTTTGTTGTCTAGCCCTACATTCACATTTCAAAAGGGCAATAACTCAACTAGTCAAGACAGCATTGAGCAGTTTTATGGCCTTCGTCCAGATGACCTCTAGATACACCTCGCCACGATCTATGACATCTACAGGCAGCGCATTCCGTCAGACTTGCTGCCGATTGGCCAGGACCCCGGTGCTAATATCGTTTGTCTGGGAATAAAGGACGGGCGGCGCGGCAAGGTCTTTTTCTGGAACCACGATTATGAGGAGATGCCCCCTGTGCCACCCCCAAAGATTGGGAGCCGGGCGACTCTAACCTTTCGTTTGTCGCTAACTCGTTCGGGGAGTTTTTCTTCTCTTTGCAGCCACAGGAATAATGGGCCATAAATTGTTTGCTGATAACCAAGTTGTCGCACTCCGCCGCGACCTGCTGGACATGACTCTGTGTGCCGGAACCGTGGGAACAGTGGTCATGGTCTACCCAATGCACCTCACCCCGAACTTACCGCAGGCGTATGAGGTCGAGTTTTGCGACGAGGACGGCATCACGCTTGCTTTGGAGACATTGACAGAGGATGACCTGACTGCTGAGGGAGCGATGGAGAAATGACGCCTAGATACACGGCACTTGCCTTGTTGCCCGAAGGATACCCGGCAGGCGCTTCGGAAGCAATGCTTGCAGCATTTCTGGAAAGCGCCGGGGCGACCGAAATTATCAGGCACGCGGCGGGAAGCAGCACGAGCGGAGCGTGGGAAGGCTGGCGGCTGTCTCTGGCGTACAGTCAAAACCCGGACGTGCTGCAAGAAGCGCGGGAGATTGCCGAAGAGTATGGCGCGGAGCGCCCGGATCGAGAGACAATCGCCCGCTGCGGCTCCCGCATTGAGCTTTGGTCGGAGGCTGACCCAGAGATGCGGCACTTTAACGATTACATCGGCGTGCTGATGCAGATCGAAGCTGCACTGCCTGCGGCCATTTTATTTGACGACGCCCAGCGAGCATTTATCTAAAGTGTCTGAAGAATTGAACGAAATCCTGTTGGAATGCCGCCGCATTCTGCGTCAGACTCTTGGAAAGCCTCTCATGGCATCCTGGGTAGGCTGGAATGACAGGGACAATTCTTGGTGTGAGGACCTGCCGGTTATCCTGGAGATTGGCGGCATTCACTACGAAATCTGCTGGATGAAAGAGGCGGAGTGTACGCTCAGTCAAAACTTGATTAACACGCAAGAGCTGTTTTTTTGCTATGGCTTGGAAGAGTTGCCGGGCGTATGGAAAGAAAATGCGCTCCCAGAGCTGAGGCAAGTTCTCGGGCAAGTTATCGGGCAAGTTCTGACCGGCATGGAGATGATAGAGGCCGAGGTGACGATTATCTCCGAAAAGTTCGTCCGCAAATACTGGGTGCCAAACGGCCTTCTGTTCAAGTTTGGAGAGTATGCGTTATACGTGTACAATGGGTTTGACCTGAATGGTATCGCCGGACAGCCGCCGAGCGGCACGGGGTTTCGTTCGGTTGCAGTCGATTTGTAGAACTGCGATACGCTGTTTGCTTGACATTCTGACTCTGCCGGGAGTATAGTACCCGTATGCCCAAACGACTTTCCGGCACCCGCATCGCTCGCCTGCTGCCTTCTCTGCTTTTGCTGACTGCGCCCACTGTGACCGCCGTGTTTATAGCCGCGCCTAGCCTCGCCGCGCCGCAGGCCGCCCCCGATGTGACCGGCGGGCCGCGTGTGTCTACCATGTATACGACGTGGGACGACTACTACTTCTATGCGGCGTTCCGGGTGCGCGACAGCAATGTGCTGGGCAAAAACACCACCACGACCTCGCAGCCGCAGGAAGACGACGATGTCGAAGTCTTCTTTGACACGGGCACAGACCGGGACAAAGTCCGCACGCCGCAGACGTATCAAATGGCCGTCTCGGCGGCGCAGGGGGCATATTTCAGCGTCGGCGACGGCACGAAAATCCCCAAAGGCAAGGCGGTCTATTCCTACAAATACGCCGCGACGGTCAACGGGACGCTGAACAACCCCGCCGACACCGACACGGGCTACGAGGTGGAAATCGCCATTCCGTGGTCGGAGCTGGGCCAAAGCGGGCCGCCGAAGCCGGGTGCGGTCTGGGGCTTCAATGTCATCTCCCGCGACCGCGACAGCGAGAGTACCCCCGCCGACAGGCTGTATTCGCTGTCCAAAAATGTGCGCGGCAAGAACGATGTGCAGAACCCCTCCAAATGGTCCAAAATCACGTTTGTCACGAGTGACGGCGGGCTGGCGTCCACAACCACGGATGTCATTTGTGCCAAAGTCGTCGGCGCGTTCCCCCGCGTCAACGGAGCCATTGTCAGCGGCGACTGGCCCGCCGAGACGAAGCTGGCCTTCGGCGACACCCCCGTCAGCGCCGCCGCCCCGACGGTGGCTGAGGAACCAAACACCACAGAGTCCCCGTTTGATAACCCTGCCGGGCTGGCCCCCACGAGAACGGCGAGTGCCGCGACCGGGTTTATCGACCTGCCCGGCGGCAAAGGCTCCATCAAGATCGTGCCCGGCGGCATCAAAGTCCCGGCAGGGCTGGAGCCGCCCGTGATTGCGCCGCCCCTGCCTCCTACCCCACCGCCGCCCAAACGCGGCGGGCCGCAGCAAGTCGCACAGGTAGACCTGGGCAAAAACGTGGTCGTCAACAGCGCCACGTTCACGCTGGGTCAGACGAAGCCGCCGCCGTTTGTCATGGGTATCTACCGAATCGACTACAACGCCGACCCGCGCCAGGGCGCGGCGCAGAATGTCTGGTCTCCGACCGGGGCAACTTTGCTGTCCGATCAGCCGATGAATGCCGCCGGACCGTGGTTTTCCGGCCTGCGCCCCGCGTGGCAGCGGCAGCAGATGGCTGGAATGCGCCGGGCGGGCATGGATATTGCCCTCCTGCGAACGCAATCCGGCGACCCACTGCTCGGGCGGGAGCTAGACGCACTGGTGCAGGCCCTCAAAGAGCTGAAAGGTGCGGGGCAGGACTACCCGCTGATTGGCGTGGACGCGACGACCGGCAAGCCCGATTTAGACGTGATCTTTGCCCACATTCCCGCCGAGTTCCGCGCCGTGCAGGATATTCCCGGCACCGGACAGTCCGGCGTGATCGTGTACGACCTCAGCCTCGGCGGCGTCGATGCGCCGAAGGCGCTGGCCGATGGAACGCCGATTGCCCGCATCTTTTACAATGCCGGGATCGCCTCAGTCACGCCGGGCCGCACCGACCGCAACGGCGTCGTTCCCCGCAAAGGCGGGCAGACGTATGACACGTCCTGGCAGGTCGCGCTCGTGCAGACGCCCGATCAGGTGGTGGTGGATAGCTGGAATGACTTTTCGCACGGCACGGAAGTCGCGGCCTCGCGGCAGTACGGCGAGCAGTACGCCGACACCACCCGCGCCAATGTGATCGGGTTTGACGGCAACCGCCCCTGGCACGCCAAGTATCTGTGGAACACAGTCCCGCACACGGTCTATCCCAAGACGCTGTATCAAGTCCCCGTGCATCTGGAAAACGCCGGGACGCTTCCCTGGCGCTCCGGCGAGGGGTACTCGCTCTCGGTGCGCTGGTACAAAGACGGCAAGCTGTTTGACGACAGCGCCCCGCGCATCCCTGTCAGCCGGGACGTTCTGCCCGGCCAGACCGTGACCCTCTCGGTAGGATTAGTGGCCCGCAATAACTTCGGCGAAGATTTAGAGCCGGGCGATTACGTGCTGGTCGTAGACATGGTGCAGGGGCAAGACCGCTGGTTCTCCTACGCAGGCGACACGCCTCTGCAAGTTGCCGTCACCGTAGCCGCCGCCGCTGACACGACGGCGGCGGCCTCAGCCCGGTTTTTAGGAACAGACACCCCCGCCGTCGCCGTGCCGGGCCGGGACACCGCCACACTCGTTCACCTTCGCAACGACGGCCCCGCGCCCTGGACGCCGGATTACACGCTCGGCTGGAAGCTGCAAACGACCGACCCCGACGGCGGCAATCCAAAAACCGTGGCCGAAGGCAGTCAGAAAATGGGCGCGGACCCGATTGCGTCCGGTCAGATTGCCGACGTCGCCGTGTCCGTTCCAGCCGCAGACAGCGCCAAACAGCCGCTCCTGCCGGGCGACTACCGCATTCACTGGTTTGTGCGCCCCGCCGGGCAGGCCGCCGCGATTGCCGGGGCCTATGACGAGCCGCTGACGGTCGCCGCCGCCCTGCCCCCTGTCGCCTTTACGCTGGTGGATCTGCCGCGCACCGTTGACCCCGGCAAAGACGCGGCGGCGACGCTGCACATCCGCAATGTCAGCCCGGACGCCCTGCCGATCACCTCCACGCGCTTTGGCTACCACTGGTACTATTTGGACGGCACGGAGCGGCAGTGGGACGGCGGCATAGTCACACCGCTTCTGCTGGCCCTCCCGCCCGGTGCGGACGGCACGGTCGCGGCGACGTTCCGCACGCCCACGCAGCCGGGCCGCTACGCGCTGGTCTGGGATGCGCGGGTCGGCGACGGCCCCTGGCAGTCCACCCTGCCGGCCTCGGCGGGCGACTCCACTTCAATGGCTCTTATCAGCGTTGGCAGCAAAGATTTGAAGAGCGGCGACACCCTGCCGCTCGACCTCGCCAAAGCGTTCAATGCCGTCGGTATTTCGGGCACGAATGCGTCTCGGACGGGCGGCTTCGACGGTCAGGGAAGCACGCTGCCGGTGGAGCTGATGCCGCCCGACGGCACGGCGGAAATCGACGTCAACCCCTTTGTGCTGGGCCGTCCCGGACCGCCGCTGTACCCCTCCGGCTACTACACCGCGCAGGTCGGCACCGGCGCGGCGTCTAACCACGCGATTTCGTACCTGTTCCCGCCCACCCGTGCGGGTCAGCCGAACGTTGTTGCCTGCACCAGCCAGACCATTCCTCTGCCGAGCGGCAAATACAAAGCCATTCACCTGCTCATGGCCGCCGCCGCCGCTGACAATCAGCCGCTGACCGCAGCCTTTACGCTTGTCTACGACAAAGACACGCAGACCTCCCCCGTCACCATCGCCGACTGGGGTACGGCCCCGTCCGGCGCGTCCGTCACGCCCGGCCTGACACTCTCGTACCACTACACGTCCGCAGGCGTCAAAGCCATCCCCGTCAGCCTCGGCGACTATACCCTGCGTCTCGACCCGGCCCGCAAGCTGACCGCGCTGATGCTGCCGAGCAACCCGAACATAAAAATTGTTGCGATAACGCTGGAAAAGTAATTTCAACTTAGGGGCGAGGTTCCCCCGCCCTCTTTGCCCCCGCAGCCAAGAGACCACAAGAGAAGACACAGAGCGGACCCCTTAGCCCCAATAATGGGGGAACAGGAGAGGCACCTGCGGCCCACTCTTGCGTCCTCTGGACGCTGGGCTTTTTTCAGCCTCGGGTTTCAACCCGTGGCTTCCTCTTCTATCTTTTTCTTCTCTGGCTCCCCCGAAATTAGGGGCGGGGCTGGCAGACGGTCCGGTGCAGGGCAAGGCGAGACATGAAACGGGCCTTTATCGGAGCCACCCATACGTTTGCGCCGCGCTATTGCTTGTTCTTTGGTAATTGAAGTTTCCATAGGTTTCTGTTCAGAAATTGGCTGCTAGACGCTATAATACCTAGACAGGCTATTTTTCTGTCACTTCCGTTTCACCGCAGTAAGTCCAAAGGAGCCACCCCCCATGTCTGAGCGTCAGCGATTTCCGGGCCTGTCGTCGACGGCCTTTGAGCATCCCACCGACAAAGCCACTCTGGCCGCCCTGCGGAAAGCACCGGGACTTGACTGGATATTCCGCAAGTTCAATGAGTATGGCGGCGACCGGGCGGGGCGGCTCTACTGCCTGTCGGATATGCTGCGGGTGGACGAAAACCAGTGCCGGGACCTGCACGCACTGCTGGTGGACTGCTGCGCGATTTTAGATATGCCCGTGCCGCAGCTTTACATCGACCAGCGGCCTTTTGCGAACGCCTACACATTCGGCGTAGACGCGCCGATTATCGTGGTGTTTTCGGGGCTGCTGGATTTGCTGGACGAGGACGAATGGCGCGTGGTGCTGGGGCATGAGCTGGGGCATATCAAAGCGGGCCATGTGCTGTATCGGCAGATTGCGGAGTTTCTGGCGAACCTGCTTCTAAGGCTCGGCGGACGCACCTTTGGCCTGGCATCAGGGATCGGGATGGGGTTGTTTTATGCGTTCTTCCACTGGTACCGGCAGAGCGAGCTGACGGCGGACCGGGCGGGGCTTTTGGCGACGCAGGACATCACGACGGTACTGAACGCGGAAATGAAGCTGGCGGGCGGCTCGCGCAAGATGTACGCGCAGATGGACCAAGAGGCGTTCTTGCAGCAGGGCCGGGACTACGAGGAGATGGGAAAAGACGCTCTGAACTCGTTCCTGAAGCTGGGGCAGACGCTCTCTATGACGCACCCGTTCCCGGCAGTGCGGGCAATGGAGATCGACGCTTGGGCCAAAGGCGACGAATACGCGGCCATCCTGCGCGGTGACTACCCGCACTCCTCGAGCGACACTGCGCCGGCCACGGACTTTCCGGCTGACGACGCGCCCTCCGGCGAGGGCCGGACGTGCCCCAACTGCGGGGCGTCGGTTCCGTACAAAGCGTTCGTGTTCTGCCCAAACTGCGGGGCGACGCTATGAGTGGCATTGCTGATCTGCTGGCGAAACTCCATGCCGAGACTGCTCCCGGTGTCACCGGAGCCGATCTTGACACGTTCGAGACTGCAACAGGGCTGCGGCTTCCTGAAAACGTCCGTTTGTTGTATAAAAATTGTAACGGCGCGTCACTTAGTAAGGGAATACAGCGAATTCTATCACTAGAGGGTGTTCGGGGATACGTTTACGGATTTCGCAATTTTGGCATTCCACAGCGTTGGGGTTACTTCCCCTTTACAGACAACAACGACTCTAATCCGTTTTGTGTTTGTTGTGCTTCTCCACTCATAGGCTATGTCGTACTGGTATCCCACGATGACAGTGCTGCGATCAAGTTCCGTAGTCTGGAAAGCTTCCTCGCTGCCCAGGGCGGCGCAACGGGCGGGCGGGACCTCTACGAACTGCCGTCCGACTTCGCAGGCGAGGCGCGGACGGCGGCGGACCTTACGGCAGGCCGAGAACTGATCGCTCTTGCGCCAAGTATGGAAGACGTCGAGCAGGGGGACGCTTATCGTTTCGGAATGTGGCTACTGTCAGGGGATCAGCTTGGCGAAATCATAGCGGTCTTGAAGGCCGGGGATGAATACGTCCGCGAGGACGCCCTGCGCCGACTGACAGCGATTGGCACACCGGGCGCTCAGGCCGCCATACGCGACTCAAGGGCGGACCTGACGCGGTTTGTGGCTCGATGTGCAGAGGCGCTCCGTCAGGCTGGAGTCGCGGCGACGGTCGAGGGCGACACAGGGCTGAACGCAGGCCCGCGCCGGGCGGGCGTCAACACAGCAATGTTCTATGCCCGCCGCCGTGAACCGGATATTTTCGAGAAGCTCATCGAGCGGTTCCGCGACGGCTGACTAACCACGCGGCTCATCCTCAAACCCAATCATCGACGATGCCATAGACCCCGCCATTGGCAGCGACTCCTCGGCTTCGGCGTAAGCCTCGCGGGTTTCGCGGCCTTCCTCGCGCTGGAACACGAGCAGGTAGTAAGAAGCGGTCAGCTCATCGGCCTGGCTGCCATGCACGTTCAGCTCCTCGAAGGGGGAGGTGTCGGTTTGGCTCCCGCTGCCCTCGGACTTGCGGAACGTATCCGGCGTGACTGAAAACAACTGCCACCCCTGCTCCGAATGCTGGTCCAGGCACGCCTGCATTCCCTCATAATCCGACAGCACCGGCTTGTAACGTCGCATTGTGTCGCCCTCCCGTTCGCAAAAAACAAGTGTACCCGGAAATCTCACAGGAAAATTACAGTGACAACGATTCAACAGCAAGCGTCCCGGATGACGCAGGAAGCGCTCAAGTCTCTTTTCTCGGCGGCGCGTCATATGCCCGAAGACAAACGTGATTGGACAGTGATGGGAGAAGCACGGTCGGTACACGCACTGCTGCACGAATGCGCCCTGACCACGCCTTTCTACGCCGCTGCGGCTCGGGGGAGGATGCGGGAGTTCGCTACGCTTGTCCCTGATGCCGAGACGCAAGCGCTCTGGCGAAAACGTTCGGAAGCTTCTCGGGGCCTGGAAGGAATGGAAGCCGTGGCGAGAGAGACATTCGCCGAACTGTGCCAGGCGCTCGAAGCCGTCCCCGATGCGCGTTTGAGCGAGGTTCAGCCGCACCCGATGGACTCAGACCGGCAGGTGACAACGGCAGACCTGCTGTTCCTCGCCTATTGGAACCTCGTGTACCACACAGGTCAGATCAACTACATTCAGACACTGCTGGGCGACACCGAGCAGCGCGTCTAATTGCCCGGCAGCAATACCAGCGCATCAGGGACGGTCACGCCGGTTTCCATTGGCGACTGCACCTCCCCGTTCAGGCGGTACGACAACTGCGTGGACGCCCCGCCGTCAAGGCACATCGCCGCCTGTGCGACGCTCTGCGTATAGCGGGGGAAGTAGTCGTGCAGGAAGGCGGCCAGCGTTTGGAACGTCATGCCCGACGCGATGCCGAACACAAAATGCCTGGGGTGTCCGGGCGAGCCGTCGTAGGCGACAAACGTGCGCGGGCGAGCGCCGGGGCTTGCCAGCCGCTCGGAGGACTGCGTGACGCTGACCCGGCCCGCTGAAATCAGCATCGGACCACAGCCCACGGCATCCCACACCGGCCAGACTGCCCCGCGCTGCCCCATCGGGGCATCGTAGGTGTGCAGCGACTGCGGCGAGCCAGGAGCGGTCGCGGCCCACACAATGGACGGCGTGCCGTCTGGCATTACGCCGAACGCGCTGCGGATATACTGCCCGTGCTTGATGACCGCGCTCCCCGCCCCGTGCAGCGGCGGTGCGGCATGGCGCACACGGCCTTTCTGGACCAGCAGGCCCACAAAGTCTTTGCGGCTCGTGCTGTCTTGGTACGGCCCGAAATAGCCGCCGTTGACGGCGGCCAAAGCACCAGTTTTTGACAGCCATTCGTGCGGCGTCCATGCCTG
This sequence comes from Capsulimonadaceae bacterium, assembly GCA_965277455.1. Classification (GTDB taxonomy): domain Bacteria; phylum Armatimonadota; class Armatimonadia; order Armatimonadales; family Capsulimonadaceae; genus JANXMY01. The sequence continues at coordinate 1,603,566 of OZ255823.1, forward strand.
CCCCACCACGACACCCCCCGCCCGCGTGATGCCTTCAGTCTGCACAGTCAGCCTGGCCTGAGTGCGTGTGAGGTCTACGTCAACCACATCTACCCCGCCGTCGCCGACAGGAATAGCCCGGTGCGTGACGCCCGGCGCGAGCGTTTCCGTAGTGGCCCCGGCGGCGGGCGTCTCGGCAGACACCGTCGGCGCGACATGGGCAGGACGCGGGGTGCAGCCGGTCAGCAGCAAGAGAAACGCGAGGGGTTGAAAACCCCTCGCTAGGTGAGGCGTCCTGCGGACGGCAGACAGGAACCCGCCGCCGCAGGCTCCAAACTTCTTTCGTCCGCAGGACGCCTCACCTAGCGAGGGGTTTTCAACCCCTCGCAATTCGCCCCCTCGCGTTTCGCGGTCTTGCGTTTTGGACCAGTCGCTTGAACGCATCCTAACAGTGCCAGTCTACGTTGGACACCTCGCGGGCGTACTTGATGATGAACTGCTTGCGCGGCTCGACTTTGTCGCTCATCAGGATCGAGAACATTTCGGCAGCCGCTTCGGCATCTTCCAGAGTCACACGGGCCAGCGTCCGCGTCTCAATATCCAGGGTCGTCTCGAAAAGCTCCTGTGCATTCATCTCGCCGAGGCCCTTAAAGCGGCCTACCTGGACATCCTTGCGCTTCAGCTCCTTGACCATCCGGTCCCGCTCTTCATCCGACCGGGCATACAGGCGCGTGTCCTTGCCGCTTTTAATCGAATATAGCGGCGGCTGGGCGATATACACATGGCCCTGCTCAATCAAGGGCTGCATATAGCTGAAGAAGAACGTCAGCAGCAGCGTCCGAATATGGTCCCCATCGACATCCGCGTCGGTCATAATGATAATGCGGTCGTAGCGCAGCTTGGACATATCGAACTTGGACGACGACTCGCCCTCGTCGTCCCCGTCACTGTCCACTTTGATGCCGATGCCCAGCGCCGTAATCAGAGACCGGACTTCATTGTTTTCCAGCGTCTTGTCCAGCGCGGCTTTCGACGTATTGATGATCTTGCCCCGCAGCGGCAAAATCGCCTGATACCGCCGGTCCCGGCCTTGCTTGGCACTTCCACCAGCACTGTCCCCTTCCACGAGGAACAACTCACACTTTTTGGGGTCGCGCTCGGTGCAGTCGGCGAGTTTGCCGGGGAGGTTGGAGTTCTCCAGGCTGCTCTGACGCTTGATCAGGTCGGCGGCTTTGCGGGCGGCGTCGCGGGCACGCTGAGAAGTCAGGGCTTTGTCGACGATGCGCTTGCCGATGGCAGGGTTTTCTTCCAGGAACTGCGTCAGGCCCTCGCCCATGATGGAGTTGACGATGCCTTCGACTTCGGAGTTGCCGAGCTTGGCTTTGGTCTGACCCTCGAACTGTGGCTTGAACAGGCGCACGGAGATCACCGCTGTGAGGCCCTCGCGGACGTCGTCGCCGCTGAGGTTGGTGTCTTTTTCCTTCAGCGCCCCGGTCTTGCGGGCATACTGATTGATCACGCGGGTCAGCGCGGTGCGGAAGCCGGACAGGTGCGTGCCGCCTTCTTTGGTGTGAACGTTGTTGGCGAACGACAGCACGGTCTCGGAGTAGCTGTCGTTGTATTGCAGGGCGATTTCGACCTGCACGTCTTCGCGCTTCTTCAGGAAGTAGATAGTGTTCCCAATGCCGATCTTGTTCTCGTTCAGGTGGTCCACAAGCTCCGCAATGCCGCGCTCGTAGTGGTAGGTGACCGGTTCCTGATCGGGCGTAAGCTGATCGTGGAAGTGAATAGTCACCTCACGGTTCAGGTAGCAGGTGTTGCGGATACGCGACTCGAAGATGTCGGGCTTGTAGGTGTACTCGCCGAAAATCTCCCGGTCCGCCAGCCAGGTAATCGTTGTGCCGTGCGCGTCGGACGCGCCCAAATCTTTCAGGCCCTTCGGTTTCGGGATGCCCTGCACGCAGCGCAGCTTGACTTTCTTGCCCCGCTGTTCGACCACCGCCTCGCACCACTCGGACAGGAAGTTGACGCAGGACAGGCCGACACCGTGCAGGCCGCCGGAGACCTTGTAGCCGCCGCCGCCGAACTTGCCGCCCGCGTTCAGCTTGGTCATCGCAAGCTCGATGCCGGACAGGCCGGTCTGCGTGTTGATGTCGCTCGGAATACCGCGTCCGTTGTCGCGGACAGTCACGGTCTTATCGGGGTTCAGGACCACCCAGATTTCAGTGGCATGACCGGCCAGCACTTCGTCGATGGAGTTGTCCACGACCTCAAACAGCAGGTGGTGCAGGCCGCCAGCGCCGGTGTCGCCAATGTACATAGCCGGGCGGGTGCGGACGTGCTCGACGCCTTCCAGCAGGCGGATCGTGTCGGCGGTATACTCTTCGGAGACGTGCCCCATCGCGGCGGCATCGATTTCGCCGTCTTCGCCGACGATGTCGGTCACGACCTGCTTGCCCGCCGTATCCAGAACGGCGTGTTCGCCGCCTTCAGTGATACCCACGCCGTCGAGGGCCACGGGGTCGGTACGCTCGGTTTCCACGTCCAGCAGACTCGGGTTCTCTTTGGGCGTGCTTTTCTCAATCTTCTTAGCCAATGCGGTTCTCCTACACCTGTTCCAGTTGGTCGATTTATGGGTTGGTTTATTATCAGTTTTTGATAGTTGTTTGGTGAAATTACGCTCTAATTATAGCATATTTGCCGGTCCAAAGTCAAACTTTTGACGAACTTTCCAGCAAAGCATTGAGTATGGCTACTTTGGGGCATAATAGCGTATGATTTCACCGAACAATCTTGCGAACTTTCTGGATCAGTACCTCGAAACTTCCCGATTTCCCGACGAGCCGCCCATTGTTTTGCGTCATTTTGGCCGCACCGTCAGCCGCCTCGGGCTGGCCCTGGAAGCCGGGCCGGGCCTTGCCGAATGGGTCGCCCGCGAAAAGCTGGATGCTCTCTTTCTGCATCGCCCGTTCAAACTCGATCCCAACGGCCTCCCCGACGGCGTGGGGGTGCTGGGGTCGCACCTGCCCTTCGAGCAAAAGCTGACGCTGGGCTACAACCCGCGCCTCGCTGATGCGCTGGGCATGACCAATCTGCAAGCCCTGGGCAAGCGCAGGGGGCGGACGCTGGGAATGCTCGGCGACGTGCCGCCGCAGACCGTGGCGGCCTTCTATCGCTCGGCGTTTGAAGTGTTCGGGGGCCGCGAGGACTCGCGGACGTGCGAGCGCAACGAAGTTACCAAAGTGGCCGTGGTCGGCGCGATGACCCCGGAGCTGATGCACGAGGTCACCGGGCGCGGGGCGGAAGTGTACGTCACCGGCCAGATGCGTGCGCCGGGCCGCGAGGCGCTGATTGACACCGGCCTCGGCCTGATTGTGGTCGGCCACAAGCGCAGCGAGGAATGGGCGTTGCGTACCCTGGCCCACGTTTTGCGGGAGCGGTTCGCCGACCTGCATATCTGCCTGCCGCCCCGCCGTGCCGCCGACAAGCTGGATAAGAAATTAGATAAAAACGTGGAAACGCCCGCGACGCCGTAAGAGCTAACTCTTCTGGCAATCGCGGGCGCTTCCGTGAGCGGTGTTCGCCGTTACCGGAGGCTGGCTCCGGGGGCGAGAACTTGGCTCTTCATGGCCGGGGTCCTCCTTTGAGAAGGCAGCTTGCTTTGCTGCATCCACCTTCCCTTTTCTTATCGCCTGAGCGGGGCGGTTTGGTAAAGGAAAGAACGAGAGAATACGAGGAGTTTTCAACTCCTCGCTAGGTGAGGCGTCCTTCGGACGAAAGAGAAGAGCTTGCATTTGCTGGCTTTTCCCTGAATTCCTTCACCCGGAGGGTGCCTCTCCTAGCGAGGGGTTTTCAACCCCTCGTCTTTTCCTCGTCTCCTGGCTAATCTCCTGCCCACTCGCCGTACCGCACCTGCATCTGACGCACATGGTAGGCGACATTCGCCGACGAACAGCCGAGCCGCTCTCCGGCTTCGCGCCAGGTCAGCCCCGCCAGCAGGCACTCCAAAATGGCCGCCTGCGACGGCTTCAGGCAGCGCCCAAACTCCGCCACCGCCGCCCGCCCGTGCGCGGCATCGCCGAGGGGGTCCGGCAGCAGCTCATGCGCCGACTCATTCAGCGGCAGGCAGCGGCGCACGCGGCCCCGCTTGACGGCATCTAAAAGCCGCCAGCGGGCACGCTGAATGAGATACTGCTCGGGCGAGCCAATCCCCAAGTCCAGCGCAGGCAGGGCATCCAAAAGACCCAGCCAGGCTTCCTGCAATAAGTCATCGGCATCCTCTTCCACGCGACGGGCGTAAAAGAGCGCCATCCGGGTCAGGCGCGGGCGCAGGCACTCGACGACGGCATCCACTGCCGCCGGGTCGCCGTGCCGGGCACGCGCAAACGCACTTTTCAATTCTTCGGTCTCCTCAAAACAAAACAACGCGACGGGCAAAGCTGCCGGGCGTGGGCGTGTTCCAAGAAGCCAGATTAAAAATTAAGGGAAATCAGGCAGGGAAACAGGCCGAAGCGCGGCAGTCACGGTATGAAACAGAATATGGGGGATGGGTGAGGGTCACAAACATGAAAACGCGCCTCCTTTCGGCCTGAATAGTTGATTACTGCTATTATATCGCACCCTGCCGCCGTTTTGCTAAACAGCACGAAAAATAATTTTAGAATTATTTTTCGTGGGCCTTGACAGCCATCGTTTACCGTGGTAAACTTAGCGCATCATCTACCATTGTAAACGGAGAGTGTTCATGGCAAAATCGGCCCCCAATCTCGGCAAAGTGCAGCTTCAAATTATGCAGGTCTTGTGGGAGCGCGGCACGGCCACCGCCCGCGAGATCACCGACATGCTGGCTCAGAACTCTCCCATCGCCCACAGCACCGTGCAGACGCTCCTGCGGCAAATGGAAGCCAAAGGCGCGATCACGCACAGCGCAGACGACCGCGTGTTTGTTTTCCGCCCTCTCGCCGCCGAGGCCGCCGTCAGCGAGTCCGCCGCCCGCGACCTGCTCACCCGCGTCTTCGGCGGCTCCGTCTACGGGTTGGTGTCGCACCTGCTGGCGCACGAAGCCGTCTCTGACGACGAGCTACGCCGCCTGCGTCAGCTATTAGACAGCGCCGAGACGGAGGCCCCCCGATGACGCTCTTGACCTCTCCCGCTCTCGCCCTGCTGATCCGCACCACGTTTCTACTCGGCCTGGCTCTGCTGGCTGTCCGCCTCCTGCGCGGCCCCGCCGTGCACACACTGGCCGGACGCGCCGCCCTTGCCGCCGTCGCCCTGCTTCTGCTGACCGCCCCGCTGACCAAATTTGTCCCGCCCCTGTGGCACATCCCCGCCCCCGCCGCCCCGCGCCCGGTGGCTCCGGCTCCCATTGTGACGCTCGCTCCAACGCCTCTGCCGCCGCTGGAAATCAGCAGAGAGGAGGCAAGCGGAAAGAGGGCAGGGGCAAGCCCTGCCCCTACCGATGCACAACCGCCCACGCCAACCGTTGCCGCAACGCCTCCTGCTCCTGTCCGAACTCCAACTCCCCCATTATTGGGGGCCGGGGGGCTTCTTCTCCTGGTGCTCTGGGCCACTGGAACCGCCCTGCTCCTGCTCTGGCTCGCCATCTGCCAATGGCATTTGATCCAACTGCACCGCCGCGCCATACCCCTTACCGACGGCCCCGCCTTTGACGCGCTGACCGCACTCACGCCAAACCCGCCGCGCCTCTACGCCTGCCCCGGCATTGACGGCCCGTTCCTCGCGGGGCTTGTGCGCCCGGATATCTACCTGCCCGCCGACCACGCCGAGACGTTCTCGCCCGATGCCCTCCGCGCCGTCCTGGCCCATGAACTCGCCCACGCCGAACGCCACGACACCCGCTGGACACTGGCCTCGCGCCTTCTGTGCGCCCTGCTCTGGCCGCAGCCTCTTCTGTGGCTTTTATGCCGCACGCTAGACCACGTCTCCGAAGACGCCTGCGACCTCGCCGTGCTGTCCTATGCCTGCCCGCCCCGCATCTATGCCGACTGCCTCTTGACGCTCGCTGAGCGCCGCCCCCTCAGCCGCCGCACATCGCCGCTCACCGCTGGCCTCGTCCCCTTCCGGTCCCAGCTTGCCCGCCGCATCCAGCACATCCTGACTGTCAAAGGAAACCCACCCATGCCCGCCGTCACCGCCCGCCTGCGTCTCGCTATCGCCGCCGCCACCATCGTTATCGCCCTCGGCGGGACACTGCTCTTTGCCGCGCCTGCTCCCCTTGCTTCGTGGCAACCTGTTTCTGCGGACCTCCGAAACCCCCTCGTTGGAATGTGGCTTTTCAAGGACCAGCCAATTAGCGGAGGCAAAGATGCCCTGCTGATTTACCGCGCCGATGGTCAGGAAGAGTTTATTGCCCCCGGCACAGATGGGCATGAGGCAGAGCATAGTTACTTCAACTACCGTGTCAACGGCAATGAATTAACAGAAAAAATGAAAGACCAGGGAACAAACGATTTGCCCACGGTGCTGCATTTCGACATCGGAAAAAATATGTTGACAATCCACGACGCCATCGAAGACTCTTCCGGCAAACGGGTTGCTGATGCCGCGCAGGCAAGCCTCGTGGAAAAGATGCTGACTGCAACTGATGCCCAGCCAGCCACCGTTATTATGCATGGCCGCTCGACGCTTGCTTCACTCACCGAAGCCCAGCTTTTGGCGGGATTGACGCCCGTGCAGGGGCCGGGCATTATCGTGACTCTGCGCGACAGCAAGAAACTCGCGCTACATATGCCCACCGGGTTTGCCCCGCCCAATATCATCCATGACACCGACATCGCTGCTGTGGTCAATGAGCTGCAAGCGGCTGGGGCTGAGGCTATCTCTATCAATGGTCAGCGCCTCGTTGCTACCAGCGCCGTGCGGTGCGTCGGCCCGGATGTGATGGTCAACTTCATGCCTCTGGCCGCACCGTTTGTCATCAAAGCCATCGGCAGTCCAGCAACATTGCTGGCAAAGGTCAATCTGCCTGGCGGCATTACCACACAAATTCGCACTTACGACCCAGCCATGCTTTCCGTCCAAACAGCAGAGACGCTCACGCTGCCCGCCTATGGGAGAACTATGAGGCCGCAGTTTGACACGTCTCCTGCGCTTTCCTCGATTGCCCGAACTGACTTTCTCGCCGGGCTGACAGCCGTACAGGGACCAGGGATTATCGTTACGCTGAATGATAGCAAGCTGCCGCCGGTTCCCCTGCCCGCCGGTTTCACGCCTCCAAATCTCATCCATGACAGCGATATTAACTCCGTGGTCAACGAATTGAAAGCCTCCGGGGCCGAAGCAATTTCGGTCAACGGCCAGCGCCTCGTCGCCACCAGCCCAATTCGCAGCGTCGGCCCGGCAATTTTAATTAACGCCACCCCCCAGGCCGCACCGTTTGTCATACAGGCCATCGGCAACCCAAAAACGCTTCTATCAGGAGTTGAGCTGCCCGGCGGCGTCACCAAAAGCATTCGGGCCTATGACCCAGCAATGTTCACGACCAAAGTTTCCCCCAAGCCACTTTTGCTGCCAGCGTATTCGGGAACAGCCACGCCGCAGTATGCAAAACCGGCCTCGGCGAAGGAAGCAATCCCAGCAGTGGTGTCGCATCGAACGTTTGAGGTCAATTTCCGCGTACCCCGTCCGGGCACACATCGAATTCAGGTTTTTGTCAACGATGATACAGGCCAGCGTTCTGTCTACGACAAAATAGGCAAGCCGGGGGCGAATATAATGGTTCCCATCACTGCCGAGGGGAAATCAGTCACCTTTCGCATCTATGACAACGGCAAACTGATCCAAACGAAGAACGAGGCTAACACAGGCACAAAACAGGGCGCAGAGATGAAAGGGGTTAGCGCCGCGCTCCTCGCCCAGCGCAATCACCTCATATCGCAACTCAATAATGATGAAGCCCATGTCAAGACATCGAAGGCTATACTCTATATAATGCAGCGAAAAATACTGAATGAAGCACATAAACTGATGTATTCTCAGACATATGTAACCCCAACCGCTGCTAAAATCCGTCGCATTCGCTCACTTCCCCGTGGAGAAGAGTTTGAGCAACAGATTGACGCCGCTCGGAGCAGGGTTCGCCATTACACCAATTTGCCGCCGCAAAATTCAGATCGCGTTTCGGCACAGAATCATTTGGATGTGCTTCTCAGTAAACAGCAATTCTTTCTTAAAGTGATGGATAACAATCAAAACATAATAGTTTTGGACAGCCAAGAAATGGATGCAAGAGAAAACATGATGCTTTCCCTTGCCAAATACTACGGTGACAAGCTCCACTTGCTGATAATAACCAACGCGATAGACCAGCAGATTGCGGCAGTGAAAGCGAATAAGTCTAGCCATTGAGAAATTTTTGGCTTCTGCCCCCGCCCTGCCTGATGCCAACTCCGCCACGGCCAAAGGGAAGTACAAACCGCAAAAAGGCCGTCCCGATGGGGCGGCCTTTGTTCTTCTGCGTATTGCTGCAAACCTAGCTGCCGGAGGAGATAGCAGCAGGGTTTTCGGCGTCACCAGCTTTGTCTGCAAGGTGCTCGGAAGAGGCGGCGGACAGGTGGGCGGCTTTGCGGCGTTCCAACTCGGCGCGGTCGCGGGGCGTCATCAGGCCGGACGGCTCGTAATCGTACTCAGCAACTTTTGCTTGAAGCCACTCGGCGGTTATTTTGAGGTCCATAATTTCTTCCTGTTGTGCGGGTACACTTCTTTTATGAAGCGAACAAATCAACCGGAAGCAGAAAGCCAGCAAGGAGACACGGTTTTAATTTCCCCTTCGCAGCCTCACCTACCTCGGCAGCCAGGAAGTGCGGTGGGCATTGTCACGTACATTGCCGAGGACTTTGATGCGCCGCTGGACGACTTTGACGAGGACGCAGATTTCGAGGGGTTGAAAACCCCTCGCTAGGAGAAGCACCCTCCGGGTGGAAGAGTTAGGAGCCGACAGTCGCAGGCTTTTCTGTATTTCCTTCGTCCGCAGGACGCCTCACCTAGCGCGGGGTTTTCAACCCCTCGCTTCCCCTCGATTTGTTCTCTCTTACAGCCCCACTGCTTCTTGTTCGGCGACGGCGGCTTCCCAATCGGCGAGGGCAGCGAGGAGGGCGTCTTGCAGGCGGGTGTGGTCGGCAGCCAGAGCGACCATGTCGGCCACACTTTCGGAGGGGAGGGCGAGGCGGGCCTCGGTGTCGGCGATTCTGGTTTCCAAAGCGTTGACGGCGCTTTCGGTGGTCAGCACGCGCTCACGGGTGCGGACGCGGGCTTTGGACAGGTCGCGGGCGTTCAGCACGGGCGCGGCAGGTTTAGGTATATCTTGTCTGGCTCCCCCATTATTGGGGGCGGGGGGGGCGGCCTTCGGGGGCGCTTTGCGGGCCGGTTTGGGCGGCACGGGAGATTTTTGGGCTTCGCGCCAGGCGTTGTAGTTGCCCTCGAAAAGCGTGCCACCGCCCGCGCCGTCGAGGGCCAGCGTTTTGGTGGCGGTCGCGTTCAGCAGGTAGCGGTCGTGAGAGACCAAAAGCAGGGTCCCGGCGTACGACGACAGCATCTCGGTCAGGGCCTCGCAGCTTGCAATATCCAGGTGGTTGGTGGGTTCGTCCAGGATGAGCAGGTTGCACGGCTCCAGAATCATGCGGGCCAGGGCCAGCTTGTTTTTCTCGCCGCCGGAGAGCATCCCGACGCTCTTGAAGACGTCGTCGCCCATAAATAAGAAGCGGGCCAGATAGCTGCGGGCCTCGGTTTCGGTCATGTCGGCGACGGCGTGAATGGAATCAATGACGGACACGCTCGGACTGAGGGCATCGGAAGCGTGCTGCGAGAAGTAGGCGACGCGGGCGTTGTGGCCGAGGCCCACCGAGCCGCGTGTGGGCTGCTCCATCCCCAGGATGAGCTTGACCAGCGTGGTTTTGCCTGCGCCGTTGGGGCCGACCAACCCCACCCGGTCGCCGCGCTCGATGAGAAAGTTCAGGTCGTCGAAGAGCGTTCGCTCGCCGTAGGTCTTGGTCAGCGCCTCGGCCCGCAGGACGTCGCGCCCGATACGGCCTGCGGCGTCGGCATCAAAGAGGGCACGAACAGCGCGGGTGTCGGTGAACACGCGGTCTACCTTGTCCATGCGGCCAATGCGCGTCTCCATCCGCAGCCGCAGCTTGCTTTGCACCGAATCGCCGCCCATGTTCTTCTTGATGACCGCTTCCAGCCGGGCGATTTCAGCCTGCTGCTGATCGTACATATCCTGCTGACGCGCCTGCCGCTCGGCCTTCTGATGCCGGAAGTGCGAGTAGTTGCCCTTGAAGACGGTCAGCCGCTGATTTTCCACATCGGCAATCGTGTCGCAAACGGCATCCAAAAAATAGCGGTCATGGCTGACCAGCAAAATTGCCCCTTCGTAAGACTTCAAGAACCCTTCCAGCCACTCGGTCGCCGCGATGTCCAGGTGATTCGTAGGTTCGTCGAGAATGAGCAAATCCGGCGACGACAGCACGATTTTGGCGAGTGCCAGCCGGGTTTGCTCGCCGCCGGAGCAGGCCCCCACCCGCTTGTCGTAATCGGCAGCGGAAAAGCCCAGATGCTCCAAGACTTGCGGCACATCCGCCTCATGCCGGTAGCCGCCCGCTGCTTCAAACGCTTCGCGGGCGTGCGAATAGGCTTCCATCGCGGCTTCCAGAGCGGCGTCAGTCTCGGCATTCCCCATCGCCTCTTCCCACCCTTGCAGCTCGGCTTCCAGCTTTCGCACCGGCGCAAAGACCGAGCGGGCCTCTTCAATGATGGAATGTTCCGGGTGAACCGGCGCTTCCTGACGCAGATAGCCGAGCGTGTGCCCGGCGGCCAGCGCAGCGCGTCCCGTGTCCGGCAGCTCCTGCCCGAGCAGTATCCGAAGCAGGGTTGTCTTGCCGCAGCCGTTGCGCCCGACAAGGCCGAGTTTCTGGCCCGCCGCGACGCCGAAATTGACTTCCGAGAACAGCAGGTCCGTGCCGTAGCTTTTTTCTAAATTGGTGACTGTGAGAATGCTCATAATAAAACGCTCATAATAGCCGTTTATTGTAGCCGGGTAGGCAGGGCGGTGTCAAGCCGCCAGGCTTATGGTAGAATGGGTGCAGAAAAGCCACGGGTTAAAACCCGAGGCTCAGAAGTGCCCAGTGTCCAGGGGACACAAGACAAAGCATAGCTCGCGTGTTCTGTTCTTACGTCCCCTGGACGGTGGGCCTTTTCCAGCCTCGGGTTTCAACCCGTGGCTTTTCTGCACCAACAAGGTATCGCCCATGCCCGATTTACGACACTCCGAACGAGGAAGCATTGACCGAACACGCACTCGGCGGCGGCAGCCGACCGCAATTACCGGGCCGGGCCGCTGGGCCGTGGACCATGCACGGCTGATTGGCCTGCTCACTGTACTGCTTGTGGCCCTGCTGGCCGAGATGCCCTGGGTGCCGCGCCCGTTACGGCCCCTTCTTTTGCAGGCCGCCGTGGTGGGGCTGTTTACGGGCATCGCCGCCGCCGGATTGGCTGAGACGCGGCCCTTGCGGGCCTACGGGCGCGGGCTGAACATCTGGATTTTGGGGTTGCTGGCATGGAGCATCGTCTACGCCCTGCTCAGTCCGTACTGGGCATTTGCGGTGGCCGAGGGCCTGCGCCTGCTGCTTGGGGCGGGGGTCTACTTTGCAGCGGCGTATGTGCTGACGCCCCGCGAGGCACGCGCTTTGCCGCTGGCTTTAATTGGCGCGGGGGCGCTGGTGGCCGCCGGGGGACTGTTTCAATTTGGGGCGGGGCTGGGGGTAAGGGGCGACGAGGTGACCAGTATTTTCGGCAACCATGAACAGCTCGGGTCGTTTCTGGCCCTGCTGTTTGTGCCCGCGCTGGCGCAGGCTTTGGACACGCGGCAGGCCGATAAACGCCTGCTGTTTTTCCAGGGCGCGGCTCTTGTGCTGGGCGCGGCCCTGCTGCTGTGCCGGACGCGCTCGGCGTGGGCAGGCGCGGCGGCGGGGTGCGTATTATTGTCGCTGCTTGCCCTGCGCTATGCCCCCATCAAGCTCAGCCGCGCCAACAAAGCTCTGCTGATCGGTCCGGCGCTGATTGTCCTGCTGGCGTTTATCGGCCTGCTGGGGGTCAGTCAGCTTGCTCCACTGGTCTCGACGCGGGCGGCGACACTGGCAAAGGGCGTCGAAGACACCTCATTTGCCGACCGTTTGCACCGCTGGCGAGCGGCCTGTCGGATGGCCTCGGAGAAGCCAATCACGGGATGGGGCCTCGGCGCGTGGCCGGTGATCGAAGGCCGCTGGACCCATCAGGGCGACGATACGCCCGAAGTGCTGGCGTCTGGGACGGGGCATTCCAACCTCGCGCACAATTTCTGGGTGCAGTGGGCGGCGGAAACCGGCGGGGTCGGGCTGGCCCTGCAAATCGCCGTGCTGGCGGCGTTTATCGGGCAGATTTTGACCGCCCTGCGGGTGTGCCCCCGCGAAGACCGCCCCCGGCTGATGGCCGCGCTGGCCGCTGTGGTGGCGGGGGCCGTCGATATGATTGGCGCTCCGTCCTACACGTTTCCCGGCGTGTCGTCGCTGTGGTGGGTCTGGCTGGGATTTGGCGCCGCCCTGTCTCTGCGAGACACAGACGCCGCCCCCCGCCCGGCATCCCGGCTTGCCCCCGCTTTCGCGGGCGCACTGGCCGCCGCACTGGTGCTGGGCATTGGCGACCGCCTCCGCGCCGACGGTGACGGCGTTCCGCGTGGCACGCTGACCCTCACCGCCGCCCCGCCCGGCCCCGTCGTGCCGGGCACGCGGGTCCTGTGGACGGCCACCTACCGCGCTCTGGGCGGCAGCCTCCGCGCCACCGCGCCGGGCACAGTTTGGACCACGTCTGCGGGCCATCTGGACAAAACCAGCCCGACTTTCATCACAGTCAGCCAGGACCCCCTCCGCTCCGGCTGGCAGGGCGATATGCCGCCGGGCCAGTCCGCCGTGACCGTGACCGCCCACTACTGGGACAATTTTAGCCGCCCGTATACGGTCTCGCGCACGGTGCGGGTGAAATAAGCCGCTGGGAACCTTCTCCCCTAGCAGGCATTCAAAGAGGCATGACTTTATTGACTGGGCTGGTCGGCCTGTTTGGGCTATTTTTGGTGCTGGTGGTGATCTGGGAAGGGTTTGAGACGATCATCCTGCCCCGCTCTATCACGCGGGGCTTTCGGCTGACGCGGGGGTTTTACCGGTCTCTGTGGCCGGGGTTTGCCGCCATTGCCCGGCGGACGCCGCACGGGAGGCGGCAGCAGCTTTTGGCCTACTTTGGGCCGCTGTCTCTGCCGCTCCTGCTGGTCTTCTGGGCCTGCCTGCTGATGCTGGGGTTTGGGCTGATGCAGTATGCGATCCCCCACGCGCTGACGCGGCTCGGGGGCATGACGCGCATTCAGACGGCGCTGTATGAAAGTGGGGTGACGTTCTTCACACTCGGCTACGGGGACGTTCTGCCGCACGCGAACTTTGCGCGGTTTCTGGCTGTGACCGAGGCGGGCGTCGGCTTCGGTTTTCTGGCCGTCGTGATCGGCTACCTGCCGGTGCTGTATCAGGCGTTTTCGCGGCGGGAGACGATTATTTCGCTCTTAGATGCCCGCGCCTCGTCGCCGCCGTCGGCTACCGAAATGCTGCGCCGTCATGCCGAGAGCGGCCACATGGCCGGGCTGACACCGCTGCTGGCGGACTGGGAGCGATGGGCGTCGGAGCTGCTGGAATCACATCTTTCTTACCCTGTCTTAATGTATTATCGGTCGCAGCATGACCATCAATCGTGGCTGAGTGCGCTGACCGCCATCATGGACACCTGCGCCCTGCTGCTGGTAGGCGTGCCGGGCAGCCCCGCGTGGCAGTGCGAAGTGCAGTGGCAGGCCCGCATGACGCTTGCGATGTGCCGTCATGCAGTGATCGATCTGGCGTATGTGGTCAACGACCCGCCCACCCAAGACGTCCCTGACCGCCTGCCCCCGGACGACCTCCTGACCCTGCGGCGGACACTTGCGGGCGCGGGCCTGCCCCTCTGCGACGGCCCCGAGGACGACCAGAAACTCACCGACCTTCGCGTCCTGTATGAGCCGTATGTGACTTCCCTGGGCGGCCTTCTGATGTTCCCTATCCCCGCCTGGCTGCCGTCGCCCGACACCCCCGACAACTGGCAGACGAGCGCCTGGGACAAAGACACGCAGCATTTTTAGGAGTGACCGGCACTGGAAGTGCCGGTCTAATAGTAACAGGAAAAAGTCGCTCCGCGACTCAGGAACAGCTTATATTGGCCTATCCTCAGTCGCGGAGCGACTTTCTCGGTTTGCTAATAGCCCGGCAATTCCAGTGCCGGGTTTCTCCCAATATGCTATAATAGCCTCATGCCAGAAGAGATAGCCGCGAACACTCCACCGAAGACTGCCCCCCAAATCGCCGTTGTCGCCATGCAGGGCGACTTTGCAAAGCACATCGCCATGCTCCAAAGTCTCGGCGCGGATGCCTACGCGGCCCGGATGCCGGCAGACATTGAACGGGCCGCCGGGATAGTCCTGCCCGGCGGCGAAAGCACCACCATCGGCAAGCTGATGGCCCGCTACGGGCTGGACACAGCTATTCAGGAAGCAGTGCGGGCAGGCAAACCGATCTACGGAACCTGCGCGGGGATGATCTTGCTGGCGAGACAGATACAGGCCGGGACCGGCGAGCGCGGCGGGCAGCCGACCCTCGGGCTGCTGGATATTGTCGTCGCCCGCAATGCGTTCGGGCGGCAGGTGGACTCGTTTGAAGCCGCGCTGAACGTTCCTGTGCTGGGACCGGAGCCGGTGCGGGCGGTCTTTATCCGCGCCCCCTATGCCGCCGAAGTCGGGCCGGACGTGGAAACACTGGCCGTGCACGACGGGCGGGCGGTTTTCGTGCGCTCGGGGAAAATCCTGGCAAGCGCCTTTCACCCGGAGCTATCGGGAGACAGCCGGGTGCATCAGCTATTCCTGAGTCTGTTATGAAAAGATTAGGATGAAGAAAATCTACCGCTGGCTGATTGTGCCGCCGCTGGGGGCGCTCGGAGTGCTGGGGCTGACGGCGGCCCTCGTGCGGCCTGACCGAACGCAGGCAGCGGTAGTCAAAGCCGCCCCGATTGCCGCGCCGCTGACCCTGCTATGGAGCCGCCCGGTGGCGGATTTTCGCGGCGCGGCCCTGTCGCCGCAGGGGGAGCTGGTCGCGCTGGCGAGCGGCCGCAAAGGGTCAGTCTCGCTCTGGCACTGGCGCACGCAGCCTGGGCAGCCGCTCTGGGTGCACGCCGCCGCGAACGCTTCTGAAGTCGCGGTCAGCGCCTCGGGGGCGTTTGTTGCGGCATGGTCCCCGCTGGACCCGGCGCAGCCGGATTTCACGCTCCTGCGCGGCTCTGATGGCGGCACACTCTCGCACCGGACGCTGGACGGGGCGGTATGGGATGCGGAGCTGTCCGCCGACGGCTGCTATGCGGGCGTCGTCACCGGCAGCAGAACCCTGTACCATTATGTCCTGAGTGAGCAGCCGTACAAAGATAAAGACAAGCGCATTCAGAAATGGCCGCTGGACGGCATCGGCACCTCGGTAGACTTTACCACGGCGCACTCGTACCTCGTGACCGGAACCTGGGATGTCTGCGGTGTGTCCTGCTACACGCCGCGTGGGGTGCGCCTGTGGGCCTACCCGGAGAACGCCGTCAGCCAGCAGAAAATGGCCGACAAGCTGTTTACCGCGCAGATTTCCGGCGATGGCCGCTACATTCTGGGCGTTTCGGCGGGCAACATCCGCGAAGGTGACCCCACCCTCTTCTTGTGGCGCTCCGACGGCGGCGGCAGCCCGCAGTGGCAGTCAGCGCTCGGCGCGGATGTCTTTTTTCCCCGCGCCCAGATCAGCCGCGATGGCCAGCTTGTCGCCGTTTCTTATCTGCGCCAGCTTGTCCGGGGCGGCCAGACACTCTCCGAACACCAGCTGCGGCTGCTGGACAGCGAAGGCAACATCCTCTGGGAGCGTGGCGGCTTGCTGTTTTCGCCGACGCTGGTGGCGCTGGAGTTAAATGGGTCCGTACTGGTCTCCGACGGTCAGCACACGCTTTACAGCCTCAGCCGCGAGGGCCGCATCGGTCAAAACTACCCCCTGCCAGGCCAGATTCGGGACACGAAGCTCTCCGCCGATGGCCGGATGCTTCTCGTCTATACAAGCGATGGGACACTAAGCCTGTACAAGCTCAGCATGGGATCATAAATGGCCCGTGCACAATTTGAGGCTTCATCTTATATTTTGTCGTACTGAAGCCGAACAAAAAGCGCCGAGATTTCGCTTTGCCCCGCGTATTCCGCCCACATCTGAGCAGTCTTCCCCTCTTTATCCACCGCATCCACAGTTGCCCCGTAGTTGAGGAGGCTCTGAATCAGGGCTGGTGTTCCGTACTCAGCGGCATACATCAGGGCCGTTTTCTGGGCGTAACCCACGGCGTTTGGGTCTGCGCCCCCTTGCAGCAGCAGTTCCGCCGTGCTGCTATGTCTGCCCGATATTGCCGCCAGCAGCGCCGCATCTTTGTGTTTAGGTTCCAGGCCCCACTCGATCAGCAGGGGGATTATTTGCTTCCGGCCCGCGCACGCCGCGAACACAGCGGCGGAAGGACGCGCCAAAGCTGTGTTGACATCTGCCCCGCGTTCCAGCAGCAGTCTTGCCATTGCGGCTCCCCCTTTCCAGGCGGCATACACCAGCGCTGTTCGCCCGTAGTAAGTAGAAGTGGGATCAGTAGAGAAACGATCATGGGCATAGGCATCAGCGTCCACGCCGCCATCCAGCAGAAGACGTACCACGTCAAGATGATTGTGATGTGCCGCTGCCATCAGGGCCGCTGCGCCTTTGTCGGCGCCCAGACCGAAACGGTCCAGAAGCCAGCGCGTGGCGGCAACATGTCCCGCGCCCGCCGCCGAGGCGAGCGCCGCCTCCTGCCGGAAGGAAGCAGCGTCATCGGTGTCGGCCCCGTGCGCGATCAAAAACTCCGCCAGAGCGATATCTCCGGTGGCGGCGGCTCCCATCAGCGCATCCGGGCTGTACTGACTGCGGGCGTTCGGATCGGCCCCAAACTGCACCAGCAGACGCACGGCGTCCGGCTTTCCCCAGAACGCCGCCCACGCAATCAGGGTCTGGCCCTGGCATCGGGTAGTTCAGCGTCCGCGCCCTCCGCCAGCAATCGCTGCGCCAGCACCAAGTCATTGGCAGCGACAGCTTCCTCGAGGCCAAGAGGCGCTCCTCTGTCAAGCAGTGCCTGTGTGACCGGAGCCTGCCTGCCATGATGAGTCAAAGCTTCCGTCAGCGCAGAATGGCGCAGGGATTTCTTTAAGAGATCGGCTCCACGGCGCAGCAGCAGCTCAACAATGCCCAGGTCCCCAGAGGCGGCAGCCTCCATCAAGGCTGTCGGCTCATAAAGCTGATTTCTCTTCCAGGAATGAATCGTACTGTTCGCGCTCTGGTCCTCGTCCAGAAAAACTTTGACGATGCCAAAACGACGCTGACGGATCGCCAGAAAAAAGCCAGAAGACCAGCAATATTTTTTGCTCACTGCCGGCCACTGCCCCTGTTTCAGCAGCGTTCGCACCGTGGCTGTGCGCCCGTGGCGAATGGCCTGATTGAGAGGCGTTCTGCCGTGGTCGTCCGCAGCCGCAGCATCCGCGCCCCGGCGGAGCAGGTCCGCTGCGAGGTCAGCCATGCCGTACTCGCTCGCCCACAGAAGCGGCTGACGATTTCGCTGGTCGCGGACATGGACATCCGCCCCGATTTCCAGCAGAAGCTGCGCGATTGCAGGCTGACGGCGCTCAATGGCGCGTGACAGGGGCGGCCAGCCGTGTGGATCGCGGGCGTTGATGTCTGCCCCGGCGTCCAGGAGGCTGTTCACCAACGCCTCCTCGCCCTTCCAGATGGCTTGATGCAGGCTCATGTTCATCGAGGAGCTTCCGGGACAGGGAAAAGCGTCCACTCCAATGTAATTGTGATGCTGGCCTGTGCCGACGCTTTCACCAGATAAATATCGCCTCCTGCCGTGAATTGCAGCCCGAACTCGGCGGTTCCTTTGTTGGGAGCGAGAGGCAGTTCGGCGAGCTTTTCGAACGCGCCGACGAGAACGCGGCAGTTTTCGACGATCTCGTTCTGAACAAGCTCCTCATAGGCTTTGTCCACCGCGCCTGTGACGTCCTCGCCCGTGTCGAGGAGCCGCAGGTTGTCGTTGGCAGCCTCGACAAGAATAGTTCTCTTCCCGACATTCATCTTGACTAGTGTTGACATCGTTTTTTCTCCTATCGCCCGTCGTTTGGCAAAGCCGTCGGAGTGGTCAAAAATACGTCGCGGCGGCTGGCGGCCTGCTCGATGACTATCTTCACCCCGGCGGGCGCAGACCCTTCTTCGTCGAAAATCATCAGTGTGTTCAGGCCTGGCTTGAGCCAGCATTCAGGCAAGTAGACGCCGTCTACAAGCTGCCCGCCGCCGGAGTTGTCCCGCGAGACTTCCGGGTACCGGCCCAGATTGTGCCCGTTCAGCCAGACTTCCCCCCGCGTCAGCGTCGACGTCTGCACGCGCAGGACCGGGTGCGGGCCGTTCGGACCGGGCGGGTTCGCCGTGAACTCCGCTTGATACCAGGACGGCACGCCAGGCGCGGCTCCGGCAGCCAGCGGCTTCCAGGCCGCTGAGGCGGGCACGGGTTCGCCGCCGTGCATTCGCCAGCCGGTCAGGGCGACGCCGTCGGTAATCCCCCCGCTTAAAGTCACCTTGCCCAGACCGCCGCCGCCTGCCGTGTTCTGCACCAGCACCGCCAGCACGTTCGGCCCGCCCTCGTGCCAGGCGGCGTCCAGATCGACCGTGGCATTGGCGTTGATGCCGATACCAGTGGCAAGCTGTTTGCCGTTGAGGTAGACCGTGCCGAGGTCGTCGATACTGGCAAATACCAAATGCCGATGCGGGCCGGGAACATCCGGCAGAGCGGCGCGGAACCAGGCCGAGCCGAGCTTGCCGTGGAACACGTCGTCGTAGGCATGGGCGTCCTGCCAGTCGGCCCCGGTGGTGTCCAGCGTCGGCGCGGCCTGCGTGTCGGCATCGAAGACGGCCCCGTCGTCCGCCTTCCAGCGGAAGGTCGGGAGGTCCTGCGACTGCCCCGAGACCGAGGCCAGCGTGACCGGGCCGGTGACCCCTTTCGAGTCAATCGTGTCCAGTGGCCCGTAGTAGGTAACGAGTTTGTTGCGGCCATAATGGGCGGCGAAGAGGGCCAGCGTGTGCGGGCCAGCGGAGAGTGTCACGTTCAGGCGGGCGCTCTGCGGGCGGGGCACCATGTCGTCGCTCGTGGTACGGTGAACCTCGCCGCTGCCGATGCGCTTGCCATCGACAAACGCCGTCACCCAGTCCGAATAGTCGCTGACATCAATCTGATACTCTCCGGCGGTGGGCGCGGTCAGTGTCGTCCGGTACCACGCAAAAGCGCTGATGTCGCCGTCGGCCCCCATCGGGCGCGGCTCTTTGACCGCCCGCCATTTCGTGTCATTGAAGCCCGGCTGCGCCTGTGGCACGGCGGTGTCCGCCTGCCACGGTTCGAGCGCGGGTGGCGTCGCCGAAGCAGTTGGCTTGCCCGGCGTCGGCGTTCTGGCAAGCATGATTTGCTTGTCCGCCGTGAATAAGAAGTTCGCGCCAGGGGGCGGGCCGATCAGGCCGGTCTGCTCGCTTTGAAGCGTCAGGCGGCCCGCGCTCAGCCCGGCCTCGCCGACATAATCCGGGCCGCAGACGATTTCCGTTTGCCCGCCGACCGGCACGAACCAGGTCCGGTCGGCCAGCGCCGACGGCTCGGCAAGGACGCGCACGGTCTGCGCCCCGACTTGAAACGAGAACACATGCGGGCCGCCTGCCGGGAACGTGGTTTTCAGCGTGAGGGTGCCCTGAGAGGCAGTCATCGCCCCGGCGCTTGGGGCCAGGGTAACGCCCGCCGCCGGGACGCGGAAATGCAGCTCGCCCGGCTCGCCGGGAGCGCCGTAGATGACAAGTGTGGTGGTGCGCCCCTGCGTCGCCGTGCCGAGAACCCGCGCCGCGCCCAGGGTCAGCGTGACCGTCGGCAGGAGCGGGTAGCTGGTGACGACCGGGACAATCTCGCCTGGTTCCATGCGGATTGGCCCGGCGGCAGGCGTCAGCGTCCCGTCGGCGGCTTTGAGCTGCACCATGTGAGGGCGGTAGCCGGGGTTGTCTAAAAACAGAATGCTGCCCGCTTTGCCCGTGCGGCGGGTGAGGCTGACATTCGCGTTGGTCAGCGTGGCCGTGCCGCCACTGCCAGCGGAGGCCGTCGAATCCGCCAGCACTTTGGGGAACGCGGCGGCAAACAGCGCGGCGCGTTTCAGCGGGTAATAGTCCGAGCGGAAGTCCCCCGCCTGCCCGATAGGAGAGCCAAAGTCGTAGGACGCGGCCTGTTCGTTGTTATTCCACGTCTCGAAGTCCGAGCCGCCCGCCATCGTGTAATGCGTGTAGCCCGCGCCGCCATAGGCAATAATCTTCCAGGTCGCCCGAACCAATTTGCGCTGCTTTTCGGGGGAAACGCCGTACCAGCCATACCACCCGGTCCAGAACTCGGTGCTGTACCACGGGGTCGTCCGGTCAGACGTATCCAGGGGACCGTAGCCCGCCGGGTCGTCGCTATGGTTCAGGCCGCTGAAAAAGTAGGGAACCACCACGCCCGCTTTGACGGCCACCTGCCGGTAGTGCCGGTAGAAGGCATCCGGGAGGTCGGTGCCGCTGCCGATACCGCGCCCCAGAGCATCGTGCGTGTGCTCGTTATCAAGCTGCACCATGATAATCGGCCCGCCCTGCGTGATTTGGTTCTTCACGATAATTGGAAATATCTTGTTCCAGTAGGGCGTGACAGCGGCGTAAAACTGCGCGTTGTCGGTCAGCGGCAGAAGGCCCGGCTTGAAGCGCAGCCACACCGGAAGGCCGCCCGTGTCCCATTCGGCGTTGATGTAGGGGCCGGGGCGCACGATGACATACATCCCCAGCGAGTGAGCGAGCTTGAAGAACGCATCTACGTCTTTCTCGCCCGAGAAATCGAACTGCCCTTCACGCGGCTCATGGTAGTTCCAGTAGAGATACGTCTGAACCGTGTTATAGCCCGCCCGCTTGATGCGAAGCAGCCGGTCCCGCCACAGGGCGCGCGGGATGCGGGGATACTGCACCTCTCCGGCGACGATATAGGTGCGTTTGCCGTGGATAATAAACCCTTTGCCGTCAATGTTAATCGCCGAGCGGGCAGACGGGGCCGGGGGAAACATAGAATCATTGAAGCCAGGCCAACCGGCGGCGGCAGCGGACGGCGCAAGCGCAAGCAGCAGCGCGGCGGCAGGCAGAAGGCGATTGAAAATGTTCATGGTTTGTGTTTCTATTATAGTAGTCTGCCAAGCCGCTGTCAATATCGGCGTCCGGGTATACTTTGTATCATGCCTGCCTACACCACAGAAGCCATTGTCCTGCGCCGCCTGCAATACGGTGAAACCGACAACATTCTGACCCTGTATTCCCCGGAGATTGGCCGGTTCTCGGCCATTGCCAAAGGGGCACGCAAAGCCATTTCGCGCCTGTCCGGGGCCACCGAAGTGCTGACCTGCACGCGATTCGGACTGGCAAGCGGCAAGACGCTGGAAATCGTGACGCAGGCGGAGGTCTCGGAGTCGTTTCCCGCCCTGCGCCTCGACCTGCCCCGGCTGGCGCACGGCTTGTATCTCGCCGATTTACTGGACCACTCCGTCGAAGACCACGTCCCAAACCCGCTGCTGTACCAGATGCTTCTGGCGGGCCTGCATCAGACCGCGATTTTGTCTGCCCCCGAAACCGCCGCCCGCTGGTTCGAGGTGCAGCTTCTGCGCGACCTCGGCTACGCTCCGCTTTTGACTCACTGCGCTGTGTGTCAGACCCCTGTGCCGGGCGAGTTTGCCCGCGACGAGCTGTTTGCTCTGTCGGTGCAGATGGGCGGCGTGCTCTGTCCCCGGCACGCGCACCCGGAAGCCAATGCCGACCACAGCGGCCTCGGCACAGGGGCGGTGCGCCTGCTGCAAACGCTGGAGCGGCTGGGTCCTGAAGGGGCCATCGCCCTGCCCTCGCTCCCAACCGCCGGGCCGAAAAGTCTGGATCAGGTGCGCCTCGCCCTGCGCCGCTCCCTCCGCGCCCGCCTGGAGCGGGACTTGAAAAGCCTGGAGTTTCTGGACAGCCTGCGGCAGATTTAATATCTACTCATACCGCAGCGTCGTGTCCCCAAGCGCAATCACATCCCCCGGCACGAGCGGCAGGGGGTCCGTCAGCGGTTCCTCGTTAACTGCCGTGCCGTTGACGGAGCCGCTGTCGGACAGTAGATGCCGCCCGCCGACATAGATAATCTCAGCGTGTGTGCGTGACAGGGACAGGTCGGCGGGCAGGGAAATAGTCGCCGTAGACACGCAGCCAATCGCCGTCGGCGCGTGGCTCAGGGGAAACGACTGGCCGGTGTACGGCCCCGAAAGGCACACCAGGCGCGTGCCAACCCTTCCCCCGTCGGGCAAATAGTCGGGGGCCGGGAGCGGCGCGGATGGCGGCGCGGGCGCAGACAGCTCCTGCCCCACGAAGCGCGGCGGCTCGCCGGAACGCGGGGCCTGCGGCGGCGCGACTGCCAGAGCAGCGCGGTGGTTGGTCGGAGACGACTGCGTCTCAAAGCGCAGCGTATGGCTGCCAATCTGAATGCGGTCTCCTGGCGACAGCCAGACTTCGCCTTCTACGGCGGCGTCATTGACGCGAACACCCGCCGCCGACGCCGCCCGCAAACGGTAGCGCCCGTGCGCGGGCAGGGCCTCCACGATTACGCCCTTTGGCGTGTCCGGCAGGCGAATATCCCCGCCTACGCCAAGCGCAGTCAGCCGCTGCGTCAGGGGGAAAACCCGCCCCCGATGCGAACCGTCTACCAGGCGCAGATGAGCGCGGGCGAAGTGTCCCCGCGCCCAGAGTGTTACACTGCCAATGAGGCTCATAATTGTTTCAGAGAGCAGAAGGCCATAAAGACGAGGGGTTAAAACCCCTCGCTGGGAGGCGAAGACGCCGGGAAGCCAAAGGACAAGATACGCGAAGCCAGCTTTCGCTCTCTTTGTCCGCCCGGCGCGAGGCGCCTTTATGCCTGCGGCATTACTGCGTATCAGCGAGGGGTTTTAACCCCTCGCTCACTTCCTGCCACTACCCGCAGAACGTCGCGGAACTGCCGGGCACGGTGGCAAATGCTGGCCCAGTCGCCGCCGGTGACTTTATGGCGGAATTCGGTGGGGACTTCGACCACGCGGAAGCCTGCGCGGAGGGCGCGGACGGTTAAGTCTACTTCTACCCCGAAGCCTGCCGCGAACGTGCCGCCGAGGGTTTCCAGAACCTCCCGGCGGACCGCCCGCTGCCCCGAAAGCGGCTGCGCGAAGGTCTGCCCGGTGCGCCGCTGAATGCCCCACCGGGCCAGCCGCACCACGAAGCCGCGCCCGCCGGACTGACCCGTCGCGGCAAACGCCGGGTCGGGCGGCAGCAGGCCCACGGTCATGTCGGCTTCCCCGGCCAAGATTGGAGAAAGCAGTTTGACCGCCTCACCCGCAGACGCGCCCAAATCCCCATCCAGCAATAAAAAGAGGTTGGCCCGGTCGCGGGCATAAGCATAAGCAGCGGCCAGCGCCGCGCCTTTTCCGCCGTTTTGGCCGGTCAGAACGTGCGCGGCCCCGGCGCGGCGGGCGACTTCTGCCGTGCCGTCCGTCGAGCCGTCGTCGGCCACAATAATTGCGTCGATCTCGGGCCGCGCCAGCAGCGCGGCGACGGTGATGCCAATCCGGTCGGCCTCGTTGTAGGCGGGCAGCAGAGCGCAGACTCGCGGCGTGTCCATCATTGCGCCGCCGCCCCGGCTTCCGGGAGCGTGGGCAGGGTCTGAGACGCCGTCGGCTTCAGGCCGTAATCACCCTTGCCGCTTTGCACTGCCAGCGGCAGGGCAATCTGGCCCAGGGGGAGGTCCACACAGTCCACCGTCGGAATACCCGCCGCCTGAAACGCCGGAACCGAAGAGGCCGCCGCTGTGTACGGCTCACAGCCAATGACCGTCACTCTGGGGGACAGCGCCGTCAGGGCATCCAGAACCGCCTTGTCCAGCCCGCTGCCGTCGTCGGTGTGCCCGCCGACCAGCACAAAGAGCGCACAGGGCGCGGCGATGTCGCCGGAAACCGTCATCAGGCCCTGCGACTGCAAGGCAGGCAGGACGACGGCCCCGCGCCCGGAGGCCGTGCCATGAACCAGCGTGGCAGCCAGGTTTTGCATCATCGCCGCTCGCAGGGTGACAGGGTCGGCCTCTCCGTCCGGCGACTGCGTCAGCGTCGCCCGCTGCCCCGGACTGAGTGCCTCCCATTTATCGGGCAGCACCACCGTGGCCGTCACCGTCGCCCCGGCATCACTGAGGGCGCTGCTCGCGGCTTCCGTGGCATCGGAATAGTCGCCGGTTTGAATAACGACAACGCGCCGCCCTTTCAGCTTCCCATGCACCAGCGCAGGCCGCAGGGCATTCAGCCCTTCCTCGTCTTTCTGAACGCGGTCACGGGTCTGGTCGCGCTCCTGCACGACCTGATTGGTCTCCCCGCGCAGGTTGATAATGGCGTCGGTCTGTCGACGTACCAATGCCGGACCGGTCAGCGAGGCCCCGATGAAGATGCCAAAGCCCAGCATCAAAAACATCAGGCCGAGATAAAAGATATGGTAGCGAAAATCAAGCATAGGTGAAAAAAAGTGTTACGGCAGGTGCAGCCGCCACCAGAGGCGGGCCAAATCCACCATGTTGCGCCAGGTCGGCGAATAAGCCAGCACGGCGACGAACGGAAACAAAATACATAATAGCAAAGCAACAAAATAACCAAACGGCGGCTTAGGCTGATAGATTTTGTCCACGCCCCGCGCATCCATCAGCCGCCCTCCTACTTTCAGGCGCACCAGAAATGTGCTTGCCATGCCCTGCCGGCCCTTGTCCAGGAAGTCCTCCAAGTTGGAGTGCGTCCCGAGCGCCACAATTAAATCCGCGCCGTGTTCATAAGCCAGGAGCAGAGCGGCATCTTCACTCGTGCCCGGAATGGCAAATAAATCCGCCGTGAGGCCCAGCGCCTCCACCCGTGCCAGCCCCGGCGCGTGGCCGTTTTTGTAGGCATGAACGATAAGCTGTGCCCCGCAGCGCAGAGCCTCATCGGAGACACTGTCCATGTCGCCGAGAATAATATCCGGGCGGCGGCCAATTTCCAGCAGGGCATCCGCGCCGCCGTCCACAGCAATCACAGCGGGCCGCACGTCATGCAGGTAGCCGCGCAGCCTCCCCAAATCTTCTTTGTAGCCCTCGCCGCGCACGACCACCAGCGCGTGCCGCCCGGCCATCTTCACCCGGCGCAGGGCCGGGACATCGGTGGGGTCCAGCAGGAGGTCTTTGTCGGCATCCAGGTATTGAAGCGTGTTGCGGGCGAACTTTTCCAGCTCCGCGCCCAGATTGGCCCGCGCCAGCGCCGTTTCCTCGGTCAGCCGGGCGGCGTCCCAGCGGGTCAGGGCATCAATGCACTTGCCGTCCTGAAACAGTGCCCCGTCCGGGCCGAGGGTCAGCGCGGCCCCATCGCGGACACGGCCAAAGTGTTCCGGCTCGCCCAGTTGAAACAGCGGAACCTGCGCCGCCGCCAGCACCGCCGGGCCACGATTGGGATACTTGCCGCTGATAAATGGCTGGGCATTGATGACGGCGGCCACCCCGGCCCCGGCCAGCGAGTGCGCGGCCAGCGCGTCCAAATCGGCATGGTCGATGACAGCAATGTCGCCGGGTTTAAGGCGCTTGACGAGAGCTTTCGTCCGCCGGTCAGCGCGGGCGGTTCCATGCAGCCCCGGCCCGGCGGCGGCGTTCAAGGTTGTGGCTTTTTTGTATTGCACCCTGTTTCAAGTATAGCATAAAGTATACTGTTCCCATGATAGCAACAGAACTTGTAGACACGCACTGTCACCTGAACCATGAGGCCTACGCTGCCGACCTGCCCGAAGTGCGGGCGCGGGCGGCGGCGGCAGGGGTCACGCGCCTGCTGTGCATCGCGTGGGACCGGGCGAGCAGCCGCCGGGCGGCGGCGCTGGCCGCAGGCGACAGCGGTATTTACGCCGCCGTCGGCATTCACCCGGAGTCTGCCGACGAATGGAGCGAGGCTGCCGCGCAGGAACTCAATCAGCTATACGCGGAAAGCGCGGCAAAAGTGACGGCCTACGGCGAAATCGGGCTGGATTACCACTGGGAAAGCGTGCCGCGTGCGCGTCAGCGGGAAGTCTTTGCCGCGCAGATCGCCTTTGCCGGGATGCTGTCCCCCGCCCTGCCGCTGATAATTCACACCCGCGACGCGCTGACCGACACGCTGGCCGTGCTGCGCGACGCCCAAACGCCAAACCCGGTAGTAATGCACTGCTTCACAGGCGACACTGACGCAGCGCGGCTCTGCCTGAACGCGGGCTATTATTTGGGCATCGGCGGCGTGGCGACGTTCAAGAAGTCCGAGGACGTCCGGGCCGCCGTGGCGTTCGCGCCGCTTGGGCGGCTGCTGCTGGAAACGGACTGCCCGTACCTCGCCCCGCAGTTTCGGCGCGGCAAGCGCAGCGAGCCGTCGTACCTGCCCGCCGTCGCCGAGACTGTGGCACAAGCAAAGGGGCTTCCCGTGGAGGCAGTCGCGCAGGCCACGACGCAGACGGCGCGGGCGCTATTTGGGATGAATTAGGCCCCTCGCCCCCAATAATGGGGAGCCGGATGTCGGAAGGAACCGGATGTCGGAAGGAACCGGATGTCGGAAGGAACCGGATGTCGGAAGGAACCGGACAGGAAGCCACGGGTTGAAACCCGAGGCTGGAAAGTGCCCAGTGTCCAGGGGACACAAGAATAGGACCCCCTAGCCCCCAATAATGGGGGAATCAGAGTGAGAGCAAAGGCCCTGCCTAATTTCATGCTCCCCCATTATTGGGGGCGGGGGGGGGGGCCCAACGGAACCAATCGCAAGCCTTCACGGGTTAAGAAAAGTATGCTTACTCAACACCACATGGCTCATGTTCTTGCCGCTTCTGGCCTGTTTCTGCTGACGGCGGCGGCGCAGGCCGTCCCGCCGCTTCCGGCCAGGTTCACAGCCACAATTAGCCCGCGCACGGCGGCGGCGGGCAAGATTGTCACGGTCACAGTGCGGGCAAAGATAGACCCGCGCTGGCATATCTACTCCGTGGTTCCGTCCGGCGTCGGCCCGGTGCCGACGGGGATTGCTTCCTGGCCGGGCGGTACGCCGACGGGCACAACGGCGGAGAACAAGCCCGTCAGGAAGAGGGACAAGACGTTCGGCACGCTTGTGGGCTACCATGAAAAGACGGCGACGTTCACGCGCCGCTTCAAGCTGACACAGCCCTTGACGGCGGGCAAAGCTGCGCCGGTGACGCTGCATTATCAGCTTTGCAGTGACCGTCAGTGCCTCCCGCCCTCCAATATTGCGGTTCCGGTACGATAGGCCATCGCCTGTCTTTTCAGGTATAATGCCGCCACACGCATGGAATACCTCACACAGCTTATTGGCAAGGTCGTGGACGACAGCGACGGCGAGCGGTTCGGCAAACTGGTGGAAGTCGTCATCACCCCCGCCGAGCCGCTGCCGCTCGTGGCCGCTTATCAGGTCAAAACCGAAGACGGGGCACTGTTTGTGCCCTATGAGGCCCTCACACTCAACCCCGATGGCCGCGAGTTCAGCTTGAACCGCCCCATTCCCCAAATCCGGCCCTATCAGATACAAGCGCAGGACTTTTCGCTGGTGCGGGATGTGCTGGACAAACAAATTGTCGATGTCCATGACTACCGCGTCGTGCGCGTCAACGATATTCGTCTGGAAAAGCTCCCTGATGGCCGTCTGGCGCTGATTGGCGTAGACCCCGGCGTGCGCGGCCTTTTGCGGCGCTTGGGCATGGACACGCTCATTCACGGCATCGGGCGGGCGCTGCATCTGGGGACGCCGTCGGACACGCTGATTGCCTGGAACGATGTCGAATCGCTGCCGACGCACAACGCGGGCGAGCCGCTGAAGCTGAAAGTCTCGCACGAGAAAATCTCCAAGCTGCACCCCGCCGACATCGGCGATATCCTCAATCAGATGGACCTGGCGCACCGCAAAGAAGTCCTGGAATCGATGGATGTCGAGACCGCCGCCGATGCTCTGGCGGAAGCCGATGACCATGTGCAGGTGGAAACTTTGCGTCATCTGGACAGCGAGTTTGCCGCCGATCTCTTGGAAGAGATGCCCGCTGACGAGGCCGCCGACGTGCTCGGAGACATGGACCGCGCCTCCCGGCAGGACCTCTTGGGACGTATGGATGCCGACGACCGCGAGGACGTCGAGGAGCTGTTGGAATACCACGATAAAACGGCGGGCGGCCTGATGACCAACGAATATGTCGCCATCGTGGAAGGCTTCACGGCGCAGCAAACGATAGACCATCTTCGGGCTTTGGAACCCGAAGCCGAGACGATTTACTATGTCTATGTGATTGACAACGACGAAAAGCTGGTGGGTGTCATTTCCCTGCGCGATCTGATTGTATCCGCCCCCGACCGGCTCGTCGCCGAATTTATGATCCCCAAAGTCCGCAGTGTCCGTTTAGATGCTGATGTGGAAGAAGTCGCCCACAAGTTCGAGCGCTACAAGTTGCTGGCCCTGCCGGTGGTGGACGACAAAGACGCCTTGCAGGGCATTATCACGATTGACGACACGCTGGAACAGCTTTTGCCCGCCGACTGGCGCAAGCGGCCTTCGGGCGGCAGCCGGACGAAAGAGAAGACGGCGTAAGGAAGCTGTGGACAATCAGGAGCCGTGGGACTGGATGTCCTCGGCTATGCGGCCTGCGGCCAAGTCTCCGAGGGTAAGGAGAAAGAGGAGGATACTCGCGGAATAATCTGTTCTGTGCCCACGCAGGTGGACACTCGGCGTCTGCGCCGCACAGCCGAGGACATCCAGTCCCACGGCTCCTCTGGCTCCCGTTTTTAAAAGAGAACCCCTATGTTTCGCCTACTCTTTCCACTCCTGTCGGTGCTTGCTCTAATGACACTTCTTCCCCACCCCAGAGCGGCCCCGCCCGAGGCCGCGCCGACAGTCATTGACGTCTGGTCCGGTCTGGCTCCGGGGGAGACGACCCGCGAGCCGGGCAAAAGCGAGACCTCTGGCGGCGTCACGCGCCTGAGCAATGTCACGCAGCCCCGGCTGCTGCTGTACCCGGCGGCGGGACGCGGGCCGCACCCGGCGGTCATGGTCTGCCCCGGCGGGGGGTATTCCATGCTGGCAATGGACCTGGAAGGCAGTGAAGTGGCGCACTGGCTCAACGGCCTCGGCTTCACCGCTGCCGTGCTGCAATACCGCGTGCCGAACAAGCGCGAGGGGGCATTTCAGGACGGGCAGCAGGCGCTCTCTCTCTTGCGCTCGCGTGCGAAAGAGCTGGGCATCGACCCGCACCATCTCGGCGTTCTGGGCTTCTCGGCGGGCGGCCATCTTAGCGCCCGGCTGGCCTGCGCGTCGGGGCCACTTCCTGCTCGCCCGGACTTCGCCGCGCTGATTTACCCCGCCTATTTGCTCGACGCCGCCGGTCTGCCCGCGCCGGAAGTGAGGCCGCACGCCGGGATGCCGCCGTTGTTTCTGATGCAGACGCAGGACGACCCCTATTTAGACGCCCCGGCGTACTCCACCGCCCTGCGCGATGTCGGCGTTCCCACCACAACTGCGTTTTACGCCCACGGCGGCCACGGCTATGGCCTGCGTCTGCCCCCGGACCAGCCCGCCCACGCCTGGGCGGCAGAAGCCGCGAGGTGGCTTCAAACGCAAAAAGGGCGCGGAAGATAATTCTTCCGCGCCCTTTTCTTATGTCTTTGTAAAGCCTACTTCAGCAGGTGGGCCGGAAGCTGCTTCTGACCGGCGACCATCGCCATGAAGTTCTTGGAGGTCAGCATCCGGGCGGCAACCTTGAGCTTCTTTTTGCCTTTGGGCGTCTGCACGGTCACGGTCTGAAGGTTGACCTGAAAGCGGCGGGCCTTCTGCGGGGCACGGTGTGCCCACGAGCCGGAGTGGGGGTGGCGGGTCCAGCGGCCTGCCTGGGCCTTGCGCCCGGTGATGTCACATACTCTTGCCATAATATCTGCTCCTACATGATCTGCTAATTCAGTGATTAGCCGAGAGTGTAGCACACGGGCGGCCTCGCTGTCAACCCTGGGAGTTAAGCTCCGAGACGCCGCGTGAGCAAGTCGAACGCCAGCGAAAGACACACGCGAACCAGCGCCGGGTCGTAGCGCTGGCCCTCGTCCCGCAGGAAGGCATGGGCGGCATTGAACTCGTGCCACTCAAATGACACGTCCGCGTCGGCCAGGGCGTCATAGATGACGCGGCGGCCTTCGCGGGGGACGTGCGGGTCCTGCCGCCCGAACACCATCAGCAACTCGCCCGCAATCTCCCCCACCCGGTCCAGCGAGTTATCGGACTTCCCCAGTCCCAGCGTGCGCGAGTGAATATCGGTGGCGTAGAAGCAAACCCCAGCCTGCACGTCCGGGTTCATCGCCGCCCGGAACGCCAGATGCCCGCCGAGGCACATCCCGACCGACCCCAGCCTGCCGGTGCAGTGCGGATGCGATTTCAGAAAGTCCAGCACGGCCCGCGCATCGGCATCATAGGCGGCCACGGACTTTCCCGTTTTGTCCGCGTTGCCCCGGTCCGTGCCCGGCGCATCATAGGCCAGCACGGTCCCCGCAGGCTCCAGCTCGTGATAGACTTCGGGGATAGCGACCACATAGCCCGCCCCGGCAAACAGTGCCGCCAGACGGCGCACCGGGGCAGTGAGCTGGTAGATTTCCGAGAACAGCACGAGGCCCGGAAAGCGGCCTTCGGCAGCGGGCCGCAAAATGTACGTCCGCATCGGCCCGGAGGGTGTCGGCAGGTCAACGGGTGTGTCTTCGGTGATGGTCATAGATAAACTCACGGGGCAGAGACCGGGGCGGTAAACGCCCCGTCTGGAAAGGCGTCCTTCGGACGAGGATGAGACTGCGTGCGAGAGGTTTCTTCGTCCGAAGAACGTACTCACCAGACGGGGCGTTTACCGCCCCGGTCTCTGCCCCGCCCCATCCCGCCACGCCGCCAGAACGGCCAGCAGAAGCAGGAGCGGCATCTGCCCTAGCGACGAAATCTGCTCGTATTGGTGGTGCAGGCCGTCAAAAGCTGCGAAGTCGTTTCGCGCCTGCGCGGCGTCCAGCGCGGGCGTCAGCAACAGGCCCAGATACAGCGAGGACAGCAGAAGCAAACCAGACACCACAAGGCAGGCCAGCGCGGGGCGGCGCGGTGTCGTGCGTAAGAGCACGGCCCCGGTCAGCAATAACAGAACGCCGCAGACGTAGCACAGCACCACAAACAGCTTCAAGCTGCCGCCGACCACGCCGCCCGCGATGGCGTTTTGCCCCGCCGTGTTTCCAGCCAGCGCAGGCAGGGACCGGGTCAAATGGAAGGCCGTCGGGGCGACCAGTGCGCCTATCGCAATCAGGCCGCCGAGCCAGAGGCCGAGCGCGATTGTGTGCAGGGCGCGGGCGGCGATTGTCAGCACGGCGGACGCCGTCACGATTGGGGAACCGAAGAGGGCGGCAGGCGGGTCGTGTCGCCGTCCATCCACTCCACCACCTCGGCCAGCGGGACCTTGTGCTGCCAGCCGTCACGCAGGCTTTTAAGCTGCACGATGCCGCCTGCAATCTCATCCTCGCCAATGATAATGGCATAGCCCGCGCCGGAGCGGCCCGCCGCCCGCATCTGCGACTTCATGGACTTGGCCCCGTATTCGGTCTCAGCGGCAATGCCCGCCGCCCTCAGCTCGGCCAGCAGCTTGACACCCGCCGGGCGGGCGGCGTCGCCGAGCGTAATCACCTGCGCGGTCGGCGAGTGCGGCGGCGGCATCTCGACATTGAGTGCCTGCAAGGCAATCAGCGCCCGCTCGACACCCAGCCCGAAGCCGATACCGGGGGTCGGCGGGCCACCAATCTGCTCGACAAGCTGATTGTAGCGCCCGCCGCCGCCCAGCGCGTTCTGTGCGCCGAGGTCCGGGGACTGTATTTCAAACGCCGTCTTGGTGTAATAGTCAAAGCCGCGCACCAGAAACGGGTCCGACACGAAGGGCACACCGGCGTCAGTCAGGTAGCCCAGAAGCGCCGCGTGGTGCGTGCGCTCGTCGTCGGTCAGGTAGTCAGAGAGCAGTGGTGCGCTCGCCAAGATTTCGTTCTCGCGGGGGTTCTTGGTATCCAGAAGCCGCAGGGGGTTTGTTTCGTAACGCGCCTGCCCCTCGGGGCTGAACTCGGGCAAGAACGGCAGCACGTAGGCTTTCAGGGCGACCAGATACTCCGCACGGGACTCCGGGGAGCCGACCGAGTTGATTTTGAGCGTTAAGTTGCGAATACCGATAGCCCGGAAGAAGGCCAGGGCCAGCTCAATCACCTCGGCGTCCAACGCCGGGTCGTCCGTACCCAGGGCCTCGACACCGAACTGCTCATGCTGCCGGAAGCGGCCCTTCTGCGGGCGCTCGTAGCGGAAGTGCGAGGCGCAGTAAAAGAGCTTGGAGACGCCGCCCTGCGCGTAGAGGGAGTTTTGCACATAGGCCCGCAGGACCGGCGCGGTGCTTTCCGGGCGCAGGGTGAGCGCGTCGCCGCCTTTGGTCTCAAAGGTGTACATCTCTTTGGAGACGATGTCGGTTTCCTCGCCCACGGAGCGCGTAATCAGCTCGGTGGCCTCGAAGACGGGCGTGCGGATTTCGCCGTAGCCATACAGCCCGCAGAGGGCGCGGAAGCGGTCTTCCAGCGTCTGCCGCTTGTGGCTGTCGTCCTCCCAGGCGGCAGCGCCGGGGTAGAGGTCGTGCGTTCCTTTGGGGCGTGGATATTTGAGAGGCATAGCGGTTTTTAATGAGCATCCGAAAGGCGCGGGGTTGAAAACCCCGCGCTAGGTGAGGCGTCCTGCGGACGGAAGAAATACAAAGGTTGTGGTCATTGGCATTCTCCTTCACCCGGAGGGTGCCTCTTCCAGCGAGGGGTTTTCAACCCCTCGTCCGTTGGCACGGGGGCGAGCATAATGAAAAATTGCCGGGTTAGTCCCCCGCCCCGCCTTCCGTGTATTCGCCGATGCGCCGGAACTTCTCGTAGCGGCGGGCGAGAAGCGCGGGCGTCGGCACGTCGCGCAGGGGCGTGAGAGCGTCCAGGATGGCCGACTTGACGTTCACCGCCGATTCGGCCCAATCACGGTGGGCACCGCCCAGCGGCTCGGGGATAATCGAGTCGATGATGCCAAGCTCAGAGGCTCTTTGGGCGGTCAAATTGAGGGCTTCGGCGGCATCGGCCTTGCGCTCCGGGTCGCGCCACAAAATCGCGGCGCAGCCTTCCGGGGGGATGACCGAATAGACCGCGTGTTCAAGCATCAAGACGCGGTCGGCAACAGCGATGCCGAGCGCCCCGCCGCTGCCGCCTTCACCAATAATCACGGACACGATAGGCACGGGCAGGACCGACATTTCGTACATGGAGCGGGCGATGGCTTCCGAGATGCCGCGCTCGTCGGCGGCAATGTCGGCGGCGGCGGCGGCAGTGTCTACCAATGTCACCACGGGGATGCCGAACTTGGCGGCCATTGCCATGATGCGTCCGGCTTTGCGGAAGCCTTCGGGGCGGGCGGAGCCGAAGTTTCGGAACTGGCGCTGCTTAAGGTCCCGGCCCTTCTGATGCCCAATCACTGCCACCGGCAGGCCGTCGAGCTTGGCAAGGCCCGCCACAATCGCGCCGTCATCGGCCCCGAGGCGGTCGCCGTGCAGCTCGGTCCAGTCTTCAAAGATTGCGCCGATATAATCCAGCGTGTACGGACGCTTGAGGTGCCGGGCCAGCAGCACTTTATCCCAGGAGGTCAGCCGGGCGAAGAAGTGCGACAGCAGGGCCGTCCGGTGCTGATCCAGATCGGCAATCTGCGCGGGCAGGTCAGGCTTGTTCTGCGGGTTGTCCCGGTCGGCGACCACCTGACGCAGCTTGGCAAGATTGTCGTCCAGCTCGGCAATAGACTTCTCGAAATCCAAAACGCTCAGACTAGCCATGCAGCGCCTCCAGACCCGAATTTCCCAGACCCGAAATCGCCAGTGTGCCGTTGGTCCCATTGTGGCCGGACGTGGAGGCGTGAAGCGGAATATCGGCGGGGCGGCCCGTCAGCAGGGAGAGAAGCGTGGCAAGCGTCTGCGGCAGGTCGCGGCGGGCGACCACGGCATCAATCTGACCGTGAGCAAGCTGCCATTCTGCCGTCTGATAGTCCTCCGGGGGCTTCTGCACAGTGGCCTGCGCGACCACCCGTGCCCCGGCAAAGCCGATGGTCGCGCCCGGCTCGGCGAGGTGTACGTCCCCTAAAGAAGCATAGGAAGCTAGAACGCCAGCCATCGTGGCATCTGTCATCACGACGATGTAGGGAAGTTTGGCTTCGGCCAGACGGGCGGCGGCGGCAGAGGTTTTTGCCATCTGCATTAAAGACAGCAGTCCCTCCTGCATCCGTGCCCCGCCGGAGGCGGTGAACAGAACCACGGGCAGGCGGCGGGCAATGCCCTCTTCCATCGCCCGAACGATCTTCTCGCCTGCGACGGACCCCATCGAGCCGCCCATGAAGCGGAAGTCGGTGACGCCCAGCACAAGCGGAACGCCCGACACGGTCGCCGTCCCGATGACGCTGCCGTCGCCGAGGCCGGTCACCGCCACGCTTTTAGCCAGCTTGGCGGGGTAATCGGCGAAGCCAAGCGGGTCCAAAGAGCGCAGTCCTTCCGATAGCTCCTCCCAGGAGCCTTCGTCGGTGGTATAGGCAATGCGCTCAAAGGCCGTCAGCTTGTGGTGAAAGCCACAGACCGGGCAGACCTTCAGGTTCTTTTCAAATTCTTTGGTAAATAAAATCTCGCCGCAGTGGGCGCACTTGGTCGCCACGCCATCCGGCACGAGAGCGGCGCTTTCGGCGGCGGGGGCAACAGGAAACTTGGATTTTCGGCGAAACCATCCGTCGGGGGGCATAAACAAACCTCGCTGGCGTCTCTTCTCATCTTGGTAGTGGGAAGCCGCACGGCTTACCAGTATACCCCTGATAGACACAAAAAAGCGAGATTTGTTTCAGGCTAACGCGCCAGCGCCAGACGCAGAGGCCGGGTCATCGGCGGAGGGGCAGGCGGAGGGTCGGACGGGTACGGCAGCACCGAAAACGCGACGGTGGCGCAGGTGACAAGCGCAAGAAAATATCCCGCAAAGCGGCGCACAGACATAAGATAACTCCCTTCCATACTACATAACACGGCAAACACTGAAACAGTTACCGGCCCGGATAATTGCCGGGGCCAGCGGGTTAGCTGTATTGTCGGAAGGAAGCGATATATCTTGAGGGCGGGCGGTTACACGCCGACCAGAGAGCGGCGGCGGGAAGCCGGGGCGGCGGCAGGAAGAGGCGGAGCCGCAGGCGTCGGAGCCGCGCCGGGACCAAACCCGAGGGTGGAGTATCGCACGATTAAATTGGCGGGGTACACTTCAGCGGCGGCAGGCGCGGCGGCATCGGTGAGGCGGCGCAGGATGAGCTGTCCGGCGGTTTTGCCAATGCCGTCAAAGTCCTGTGCCAGCGTCGTCAGGCCGAGTTCGTCCATGCCCGGCGGAACCACATCATCGAAGCCCACCAGCGCCACGTCTTCGGGCACGCGCAGGCCCAGGCGGCGCAGCTCCGCTACCACGGGCGGTGCCCAGTAGTCAGCCAGCAGGAACACGGCGGTCGGGGCACCCGGCTGACCGAACAGCGCCCGCATTGCGCCGGGGTCCAGCCGCAGGCTGCTGCCGTGGAGAAGAATCAAATCACGCGGGTTAAACTCAAGCCCCGCATCGCGCAGCGCCGCCTGGTAGCCGCGCAGACGCTCCGCCGAGGCATCGGTGGTTTCCATGCGGGTCAGATGGGCGATGCGCGTGTGCCCGCGCTCGATTAAATGCCGAGTGGCATCATACGCGCCCTGAAAATTGTCGGTCCCGACAAAGTCCAAATCCAGACCCGGCACACGGCGGTCAATGGCGACGACCGGCATGACGCTTTGCAGGCTCCGAATCAGCTCCACGTTGGCATGACCGCCTTCATGCCACAGGACAACCCCGGCAAAGCCGCTTTCCTGGGCATATTTTAGACCCTCAGCCTCTTTTTCAGCGGCTTTCTGATAGGTGTCGGCATAAGTGTCCAGCACAAGAGGATGAAAGCCGCCCGCAGACAGCGTCTCATTGACTCCGTAAAAGATGTCTGTGAACAGGCTGCCGCCAAAGCGGCGGCCCAGCAGAACACCGACCAGATGCGACTCGGAAGCGGCTCCGGTGGGACGACGCGGGACAAGGGGCTTGCGGACCGACGGCATCGCACGGTGCCGGGCTACATAACCCAGAGTCGCGGCGGCGGCCAGAACGTTCTGGCGTGTGCCTTCGGAAACGAAAATACCGTTTTGACGGCTGTTCAGCACCGTGGATACAACGGACTGCGAGACTTTGGCCCGTTCGGCGACATCTTTGAGCGTCACGGGTTTCAGAATAGGCATGGAGGATACATCTTTGGATTTCATAGCGCTAACGATTTATATAAACAGCATATAAACAAACAGAAAGTGAAGTATTCTACCCACACAGAAGAAAGTTGTCAAGTTTTCTTGCCAAGACGCGCCAGCATCTGGCTAATTGTCACGAATCGGTACCCATCCGCTCGCAGTCCGTCAATAATGGCAGGCAGGGCAGCCACTGTCGCCGCCGTGTCCTGATGCAGCAAAATAATCGACCCCGGCGCGGTGCGGTCCAGAACGCGCTCCCGGATGAAGTCCGGGCCGACGTCTTTATCGTAGTCTTTCGCGCCGACGGTCCAGGACACGGTAACGTAGCCAAGCGCTTTGGCGACATGAAGCACTTTGTCATTATACTGCACGCCCGGCGGGCGCATCAAATCCGTATGCTGCCCCGTCGCCCAGAAGATGTCGCTGTCACACAGGCGCAGCTCATTGGCGATTTCATGGGGCTTCAGTGCGGGCAGGCTCTTGTGGTCGTAGGTATGGTTTCCCAGCTCAAAGCCATCCTGAGCCAGCAGGCGGGCGACCTCGGGGAATTGCCGGACACGTTTGCCAACCATAAAAAACGTCGCGGGCACGTTCTTTGCTTTGAGGATGGCCGCGACCTGCGGGCCGTAAGTGGGGTCCGGGCCGTCGTCAAAGGTCAGCGCGACTTCGGGGACGTTCGGGTCGCCTTCGGACAGGAGGGCTTGATGGGGGTCATAATGGTCGATGCCCTGCCAGTGCCGAACCCATTCGGCGGGGTTGAAGACTTTACGCAGGGGCACTTTGCGGCGGGGGTTCAGGACCCAGGCGCTGAGGGCAATTCCGGCTACAAGCAGCACAGCAGCGGCGGTCAGCAGACGGCGACGGCGAGCATCCAGAGTCCTATTCATGCCTGTATTATGGCCGATTACAGCAGATAATCGTGTATTTCGCGCACCCGCGAAAAACACCGCTTGACGCGGAGGGTATTTATATCCTATAATAAGCAGGAGCAACAGGTTTTAACGACTTTTAGAAACAGACTGCATCGCATTGGGCAGGCCGGGAGGTTCCATGTCTGCCGGGGAGCAGGAAAAAACGCTGCGGGAGCGGCTGCGGAGCGCCTCCGAGGAGCCGGTGTATGTGATCAGCATCGCGGCGCGTCTGGCCGGGCTGCCGTCCTGGACCCTGCGTGTCCTGGACAAAGAAGGGATCGTGCGCCCGCAGCGCACCGCCAAAGACCGGCGGCTGTATTCCGACCGTGATCTGGCGCTGCTGGCCCGCATCCGGTATCTGTCCGAGGAGCGCGGCGTCAACATGAACGGCGTTCGGCTGATCCTGGAAATGGAAGGGCTGGCTTCTTCGGAGGAGACTCAGTCTTCTTCGTGACTGCCTGCACTCTTTTTAGTCGCTCGATTTCATATATAAAATTTCGCAGATAAACTTATCGGCAGACGCGCTGCACAAAGGACACTATTCGTTGATTTATCCATCCGCTGATACCATTGAAGACCGGGTCAAGAGCCGTTACTCTCTTGTCGTGCTGTCCGCCAAACGGGCCAAGCAAATCAAGGAGGGCGCTCCAATACTCATTGACACGGATTCGACCAACCCGCTCACCGTGGCGCTGGAAGAAATCGCAGCGGGCATGGTCACCGCCGTGGAAGTCGAGGGCGAGATCGTCCCTGCGACCGTGATGCCCGCCGCCCCGCTGGAAACAACGCGCAGCGCCGACGAAGACGCCGCTTAGTTTTTAGGTTATTTTTACGTTGTCGTGATCGTATTCATCGCCATTATTTAACTCTCTCAAGGACGAGAGCAGCGAACACAGGAGAGCAGGAAAACAGATGCCGAAATCAGTGGGTATTGACTTGGGAACTACCAACTCCGTCGTTGCGGCCATCGACGAGACTGGCGAGTCGGTCGTCATCACTCTGGCAGAAGGCAGCCGCCTTTGCCCCTCCGTCGTGGGCTTCTCCAAAACCGGAGAGCGCCTGGTCGGACAGCTTGCCAAGCGGCAGGCCATCACGAACCCCGACCGGACCATTTCGTCGATCAAGCGGCAGATGGGGACGCGCTACCGGGTCGGCATTGACGGTGTTGAGTATTCGCCCGAGGAAATCTCGGCGATGATCCTTGCCAAGCTGCGCTCCGACGCCGAAGCGTTCCTCGGCGACGCCGTCACCGAGGCCGTCATCACGGTCCCGGCGTATTTTTCCAATGCCCAGCGCGAAGCCACCAAAGCGGCGGGCGTGATTGCGGGTCTGAGCGTCGTCCGCATTGTCAACGAGCCGACGGCGGCGGCCCTGGCCTACGGGCAGGACAAGACCGGCGAGCAGACGGTGCTGGTCTGGGACCTCGGCGGGGGTACGTTTGACGTCTCTATTCTGGAGCTGGACAACGGCGTTTTTGAAGTGCGGGCGACTTCGGGCGACACACACCTCGGCGGCGATGACTGGGACATTCGGATTATCGACTGGATGACGACCGAGTTCAAGCGCGAGTCGGGCATTGATCTGACGCAGGACCGGATGGCGATGCAGCGCCTCAAAGAAGCGGCGGAAAAGGCCAAAATCGAGCTGTCCACGCTGCTGACCGCCACGATCAACCTGCCCTTTATCTCATCAACGCCCGAAGGCCCGGCGCATCTCGAGCTGTCCCTGACGCGGGCGCAGCTTGAAGACATCACTCGCGATTTGCTGGAACGAATGATCGCCCCTACCGAGCAGGCCCTGAGCGATTCCAAGCTCAAGCCATCCGATATTCAGAAAGTGCTGCTTGTCGGCGGCATGACCCGGATGCCGGCTGTGCAGGAGCGCGTCCGGCAGATGTTCGGGCAGGAGCCGCACAAGGGCGTCAATGCCGATGAGATCGTCGCCGTGGGAGCCGCCGTGCAGGCGGGCATTCTGGGCGGACAGGTCACCAGCATTGTGCTTCTGGATGTTACCCCGCTGTCGATGGGCATTGAGACGCAGGGCGGCGTGTTCACCAAGCTGATTGAGCGCAACACCACCATTCCCACCTCCGCCGCGCAGATGTTCACCACCGCCGTCGATAATCAAAGCGCGGTCGATATTCATGTTTTGCAGGGCGAGCGCGACTTTGCTGTGGACAACAAGCCGCTCGGCAAGTTCCAGCTCACCGGCATCGGGGCGGCCCCGCGAGGCGTTCCCAAGATCGAAGTGCTGTTTGACATTGACCAGAACGGCATCGTCCATGTGTCCGCCAAAGACACGGCAACGGGCAGTACGCAGAAAGTGACCATCACGGCCTCCAGCGGCCTTGCCACAAACGAAGTCGAGCGGATGGTGCAGGATGCCGATCAGTACCGCAAGGCCGACGAAAAGCGGCGCGAAGAGCAGGAAATCAAAAACAAGGCCGACCAGCAGATTTACACTGCCATGCGGATCGCCGCCGATGCGCGGGGTATGGTCGCGCCCGATCTGATTGAAAGCGTCAATCAGGCCGCAGGCCGCCTGACCGCCGCCACGAACAACTACGATACGGTCGGGGCACGGCACGGAATGGATGAGCTGAACACATCGCTGATGGCCCTCAGCACGGCCTACTATGAAGCCAAAGCCCAGAGCAATGGCAATGGCTATGCCGGACCTGCCGCTGCCGCCGCTTCCCTCCCGGCCTTTGCCGCACCGGCGGAAGACGACATGGCGGGCGCTGCCACCGCCGGGGACTTCCCGGACCCTGACGAGGGCAGCCGCATCGACATGGACGACCTGCTCAAAGACGACGGCAGCGCGAGCGGCAGCGATTTCCGCGATGTTTGATATCCTCTGCTGACCTGACTGACGGCCTGACTGCTGTGACCCTGGAACCTCCTGCCCCAACGGCGGTGTTTCCGAGTTGAGGCAGTTGGGCCGTCTTCTTTATTCTGTGGCACTCTTTTATAGACTTTTTTCGGTATTTTATGGCAACCAAACGCGATTATTATGAAGTTTTAGGCATCTCCCGCGATGCCTCCGTCGCCGACATCCGCTCGGCCTACCGCAAGCTGGCGGCGAAGTATCACCCGGATGTCAATCCAGGCGACCACACCGCAGAAGACCGCTTCAAGGAAGTCAACGAGGCCCGCGAAGTGCTGTCGTCGCCCGAAAAACGGCAGGTCTACGATCAGTACGGCCACGACGGCCCGCAGCAGGGCTTCCCCGGCGGCGGCGAAGGCGGTTTTGGCGACATCTTCGATATGTTCTTCGGCGCGGGCGGCGCACGGGCGGGCGGCGGGCGGGCACAGGCACAGTCCGGGAA
The DNA here is from genome assembly GCA_965277455.1 of Capsulimonadaceae bacterium. GTDB lineage: Bacteria > Armatimonadota > Armatimonadia > Armatimonadales > Capsulimonadaceae > JANXMY01. Next base: position 1,644,446 of record OZ255823.1, read on the forward strand.
TGACCTGCGCTTTGATTTAGAGATCACGCTCGAAGAAGCCGCGTTTGGCATCACCAAATCTCTGCGCCTGACCCGGCTGGAGTCCTGCGAGACCTGCCACGGCAGCGGCGCGAAGCCCGGCACAAACCCGCAAGCCTGCGTCACCTGCGCGGGCGTGGGCCAGGTGCGGCAGGTCCAGAACACCATTCTCGGCTCGTTCGCCACCGTGGTCCCCTGCCCGCGCTGCAAGGGCGAAGGCAAAATTATCACCGACCCGTGTTCCACCTGCCGGGGGCAGGGCCGAACGCGGCAGACAGTGGAACATTCCGTGGACATCCCGGCGGGCGTCGACACCGGCACACGGCTGGTGGACCCCGGCCAGGGCGATGCGGGGCCGCGCAGCGGCGGACGCGGCGATTTGTATGTGGTGCTGTCGGTCAAGCCGCACGCGCAGTTCACTCGGCGCGGGATGGACCTGCTGCACGAGGCGTCGGTCTCGTTCGCGCAGGCGACGCTTGGCGACACGTTTGAAGTGCCCATTTTGAACGGGACCGAGCGGCTGACCATTCCCGAAGGGACACAGACCGGGACACAGTTCCGCGTGCGCGGCAAGGGATTTCCCGATGTCAATGCCCGAAGCGCAGAGCGCGGCGACCAGATTGTGAGCGTCAAGGTCCGGGTTCCCACCAAGCTGACCGAAGACCAGCGCCGTCTGGTCCGCGAGCTGGCAGCCGCCTCCGGCGAGACACTCGCGCCGCCTGAGGAGCGTGGCTTTTTCAGCAAGCTGAAAGGGGCGAAGAAGTAAACACGATGCGCTGGGCAGAAATTATCATAGAATCGGAAGCGGGGGCAACCGATGCCGTCGGCGCGGCGCTGGCAGACGTGGGGTGCGCGGGCTTTGAGGTGCGCGACACCGCCGCACCCCCAACCGTCGCGGGCTTTCTGCCCGTGGATGACCGGCTGGAAGGCCGCCTCAGTCAGCTTCAGGAGGCGCTCATCGCCCTACCCGGCTTTGGCGTGAGTGGGGCGGGCACGGAGCTGACCCTGCGCTATGTGGAGGAAGCCGACTGGGCGAATGCCTGGAAAGCGTACTTCAAGCCGTTCCGCGTCGGGCAGCATCTGCTTGTCACGCCTCCCTGGGAGACGCCGGAACTATCCGACACAGACATTCCGCTCGTGATAGACCCTGGCATGGCCTTTGGCACGGGCAGCCACCCCACCACGCAGCTTTGCCTTGTCGCGCTGGAAACTTACGTCAAGCCGGGTGCAAGCGTTGCCGACATCGGCACCGGCAGCGGCATTCTGGCGATTGCCGCCGCCAAGCTCGGCGCGTCTCCGGTGCGTGCCAATGACAACGACCCGCTGGCCGTCACTATCGCCCGCGAAAACGCCGCCGAAAACGGCGTCACGGTGGAAGTCACCGACGCCCTGCCGACAGGCTGCTATGACGTCGTCGTCGCCAACATTCTGGCCGACGTGATTATCGGCCTGTCTTCGGAGTTGGCCGCGCTGACCAAACCCGGCGGCACGTTCATTGCATCGGGCATTATCGACACCCGCGAAGCCAATGTCCGGCAGTCCGTCGAAGCCGCAGGCTTTGTATCCAAAGAAACGCACCGGCAGACCGAATGGGTCGCGTTGGTGTTTGAGAAAGCGTAAACAGAGACAATGACGCTGGGGTTCCGCTATTTCCGAGGGCCAGAGGCCGATATGAGACGGCTCCAGCCCGGCACTCGTGTTTGCTCTCTCTGCGGGCAAACTGGCCGCTGTTTCGACTTAGGCTCTGCTTTAGGAACCAGATTAAGTCAGGCGGAGCGGGCGGGCAAAGTGGGCTGTTTGGAGTGCCTCCGCCAAGATGGATTCGGCTTTTCGCATGATACGGAGGTCGAATTATTTATGCCCGATGCATCTCCGAAGCAAATCTTCATCGTGTCGGGGAGCGGCGAAACGGCGGCGGCTTCGACGCCTCTGATTTATCCGCCACAGCCTCAAGTGCTGGACGAAGCCATTGCCGAACTCAAGCGCACGCCCAATTTCTCGACGTTTCAAGACATACCGTGGCTGGTTCACCACGATGATTTTATGGCCTACCTCGGTATCTGGGGGCCGGAGGATGTCACGGCTGTCTCTTCGCCGGACACAGCGCGAGAAGTGTTTTTGGAGATGGTAGACCACGATGACCGCGCCCTCTGGCCGGAAGGCAAATCGCCGCGCTTTGGAAATAATCTTGTCACTTTCCAGTGCCTGCGCTGCCAAGCCTACCGAGGGATTTTGGATTTTGATTAACCACTTATGACTCGATTTTTTGTGCGCCCGGAACAGATTTCCGGCAGTTCGGTGACGTTGGACGGCGACGATTCCCACCACCTGCGGGCGGTGCTGAAGGCACAGGCCGGGGACAAAATCGCGGTGCTGGACGGCTCCGGGCGGGAATGGCCTGCGGTGCTGATGGAAGTGGGCAAAACCAAGTCGCTGGCGCAGATGCGGGAGCCGGTGGTTTTGGCGACGGAACCGGTGACGAAAATCACGGTGGCGCAGGCTTTGCCGAAAGTCGGCGACAAGAGCGAACAGGTCTGGCAGCGCGGCACAGAAGTCGGCGTGTCCCATTTCTGGGCCTTTGAGAGCGCCCGCAGCCTCACGCACCTGACCGGGGAGCGGCACACGAAGCGCCTGGGGCGGTGGGCGGAGATCATCAAAACAGCGGCGGAGCAGGCGCACCGGGCAGTGCTGCCCACCCTGCGGGCGGACGGGTTTTTCTCCGATGTTCTGGCAGCGGCCCCCGACTATGACCTCACCCTGCTGGCACACGCCGAGGGGACGAAGACGCTTCTGAAAGACACGCTGGCCGCACAATCGACGCCGCCGAAAAGCGTACTAATCATCATTGGGCCGGAAAGCGGCTTTGGGTTTGATGAAGTCAAGGCCGCGTCCGCAGCCGGGGTTTCGGTGGTGTCTCTCGGGCCGCGCATTCTGCGGACGGAAACGGCGGCGCTGGTGATGGCCGCGCAGATTTTGTTTGCGCTGGAACCTTCCCCGCCGCCGGACGGAGTCTAAGAGGGACGGAGCATAAATCGGTGTTTGTTGATATTCATAACCATCTGCTGCCGAGTGTGGACGACGGCGCACGCAGCGTGTCCGAGGCCCTGAAAATGGCGCGGCAGGCGGTCGCGGCAGGCACGGATACGATGGTCGCAACCCCCCATCGCGGCTGGTATCTGCGGCGGACCTCCCGGCCCGAGGCCGTGCGCGAACACGTCGCCGCGTTGCAGGAGTCGCTGAACCGGGCGAAAATCGCGCTCCGAGTCGTGCCGGGTCTGGAAATCAAACTGGGGCCGCGTGTGGCCCGCGACCTCGTGGAAGGCGAAATCGGCACGCTCGGCGACGCAGGCCGCTGGGCATTGGTGGAGCCGCCGTTTGACCAACTGCCCGAGGACGCTTTGGACAGCGTGAAAGCCATTATTGAGGCCGGGTTCCAGATGGTGCTGGCCCACCCGGAGCGGTGCGCGGAAATCCAGACAAGCCTGGCGTACTTGGAAGCCTGCGCCCCGCTCGGCGTCGCGTTCCAGCTCACGAGCGGGAGCCTGCTGGGCCGGTTTGGCCCGCGTGCTCAGGCGACGGCGCTGGCGATCTTGAACCGCGCCTGGGACTGGCCGCTGGTCATCGCCTCCGACTCCCACGACCTGCGCGACCGCTCCCCCGGCCTCCTGCGCGAAGCCCGCGACGCCGCCGCCGCTATTGTCGGCGACGCCCGCGCTCAGGAAATGGTAGACGCCCGCCCCCGGTCGATGATCACCCCGTAAAACTTCCCCTAAAGTTTTCTCCCCAACCTGCCGATAGTACCAGTATGATGGACACCAGCACGTTTACAGCCCTCTCGCGGGCGCTCGACCTCGGCTCGGCTCGGCTGCAAGCCGTCTCCAACAACATTTCCAATGTCAACACGCCCGGCTTCAAGCGGCAGGATGCGACGTTTGCCGCGCTGCTTCAGGATGCGTCTTCGCCGGACAGTCTGCCGCAGGAGACCACCGATCCCCGGCATTTGACGTTCGACGATGACCCCGGCAATGGCAGCGCGGGGCCGGCGATGACGACGCAAAGCGGCGGCTCTATGCGAGCCGACGGCAACAACGTCGATATCGACGCCGAAACCAGCCGCCTGACCGCCGCTGAGATTTATTATCAGGGCGCGGCACAACTGATGAGCGGGCAGTTTTCGGCGATGAAATATGTAATCGCCGGGGGGAAATAATCAATGGGATACATGGACACGCTGGCAATCAGCGCCTCGGGCATGACCGCCGAGCGGCTGCGAATGGATGTGGTGGCGAACAACCTCGCCAATGTCAACACGACGCGCACCCCCGGTGGCGGCCCATTCCGGCGTGAACAGGTGTCGTTTACACCAATGGGCACAACGTTTGGGCAAACACTCGCGGGCCTCTCCGGCGACGACAGCGAAGACGGCACGGTCCACGGCGGCGTGCAGGTCGCGGGCATCGTGCCGGATATGCGCCCGTTCAAGCGCGTCTACCAGCCCGGCCACCCGGATGCCGACGCCAAAGGCTATGTCAACCTGCCAAACATTGACACCGTCACCGAGATGGTGGACATGATGGGCGCGACCCGCGCCTACGAAGCCAATGTCGCCGCCGTCGGCGCGGTCAAAGGCATGGCGATGAAAGCGATGGAAATTGGCCGGGCCTGAATTCGAGTTTTTGGTTCGACAGGGTATAACTTTGGTATGTTCCCACCCGTCAACCCGAACGCTACGCCGGAAGCGCGTCAGCTTTTAGAGTTCTTGTATACCCTGCCCGGTACGCGCACTCTCACCGGGCAGCATAACACGCCCCGCGAGATGTCGCAGTACAGCGCTCAGGCCGCCGAAATTACCGGGGAGTATCCGGCAGTCTGGGGGCAGGACTTCGGATTCTCCGCCGACGGCGACATGGACGGCATCAACTTCCGGCAGGGCATTGTGGAAGAAGCCAAGCGGCAGCACGCCGCCGGGTCGGTGATCACGCTGATGTGGCACGCGGTTCGTCCCACTGAAGAAGAGCCGGTGACATTTGACGGCAGCATCTGCAAGGGCAAGCTAGATGATACCGACTGGCAGGACTTAGTCACGCCCGGCACGGAAACGCACAGCCGCTGGATGCGTCAAAGCGACGTGATCGCGGCTCTGCTCGCGCAGCTTCGGGACGCAGGTATTCCCGTCCTCTGGCGGCCTTACCACGAGATGAACGGGCCGTGGTTCTGGTGGGGGGCACGCGGCGGCGCGAACGGCTACGTGGCGCTGTACCGGCAGATGTACGAGCGGTTCGTCGGTGTCCACAAGCTGCATAACCTGCTCTGGGTCTGGAATGCCAACGGGCTGGGCGGGACCGTCCTGCCTTATGCCGACTGTTATCCTGGTCATGCCAGGGTGGACGTGCTGGCAACGGACGTCTACCGCAACGAATATACGCCGGAGACATATAACGACCTGGTGGCGCTGGCAGCAGGCCGCCCCGTGGCGCTGGGCGAAGTCGGAATCGTGCCCACGCCGGAGCTGCTGGACGCGCAGCCTCTCTGGACCTGGTTTATGATCTGGACAAACTTCCTGACCAATGAAAACACCCCGGAAGCGATAAACGCCCTCTTCCACTGCCCCCGCGCTCTCAATCGCCCGGCACAGGGGAATGCCTGAAACGCCCCGGCACTGGAAGTGCCGGGGCGTTTCCTGCAATTTGTCTTCTACAATTTGTCTTCTACAATTTGTCTTTTACAAATCGTCTCCGCCGAGCGTCTTCCGGCCCGAAGGCGGCTCACCGCCCGGAGGCAGGGGAGTGTTGGAAGGATTCTGCGGCGGCGGATACCCGCCGGCAGGGGGCGGCGTGCTGTTTGGCGGGGGCGGCCAGGACCCGGCCTGCGGCGGCACATAGCCGCCCGGCCCGCCCATTCCCCCGTAGCCAGCCTGCTTTGTCTTATCTGGCAAAATCACCAGCACGATCAGCCCGATACAGCTCAAAAGCCCCAGCGCCCCCAGCCAGGGCGAATACCCCTTGCCCAGCGCATAGTTGACGCACCCCCAAATGAAAACAGCGGTTCCGACCAGGCTAATCAGATACCCCAGACCCGCCAGTCCCTGCCCCCCACTTCCCCCGGCGGAGCCGCCCGTCAGCAATATTACCCGTCCCACAACCGCAATCGCAAACCCGACACCGACACCGATGTTCGATTTTTTCTGATACTCCGCAATCATACGCCTGCCCTCTTTCGTTTCACAGTCTGCCGCCAACGTTCGCCGCCGCCCCCCGTTTTTCCTTCTTAATTCTACTGATTTTGCCTCCGACAGGCAACGCGTTGGAGCTTGGCCGGACCTCACACCTAGTCATAGTGCGTCCACAGCCTGAATACTTTGACAATCCGCGCCGCTTTATCTACGTCATAGACCAGCCGGTGCTGGATATTGATGCGGCGGGAGTAGACTCCGGCAAGGTCGCCCACTAGCTTTTCATAAGGCGGCGGCGTCTGGAACGGGTTCCGGCGCAGAATGTCCAGCAAGACTTCTGCTTTGGGGCACAGTCCTGATGAGGCGAGATTGTGTGCGTCCTTTTGCGCCTGCTGCGTGAACACAACCTGCCAATCGCTGGTTTCTTCAGTTGCAGAAGTTACGCAGTTGAAGAGCGGTTCAGCGTGTTAGTAAGAGCGAAAATTGCCAAATAGGATACCAGTAGAGCTATCAGCCGAGGCTCAGAAACGCTAGGGTGCGCTCGTTTTCTGCGTCGGGGCTACAGTGGGTGGCTGTAACCCTCGGCGCATTTCTTGAATATAATCGTTCAGATAACCGATGCTTGGGTCGCCTTTAAACGTCATCTTGGAGAAGCGCGTCATGTACAATATTCCCTTCTCGGCGTCTGCCTTTGACCCAGATGTTTTCCAGCTCATGTAATAGGCATTCCCCATCTCTGCATAGCCACGCGTGTCTGAGGGATGAGTTCTGATCTGTCTGTTTATCAGTTGAAACGCTAATTTTTTATCTTCCGGGACACCTGTGAATAAAAGAAGATTTGCGAAGCATTGTACCACTGCAAAATCATCGGGATCATTCTCAATTAAGCGTTTCGCCAAAGGCTTCATGACGGCGGGTGCTGGCCTGAAAGCCGACGCAACAAGGAACGCGAGACGACAGTACTCGACAGAAGACCAAGGCGCAAGCGGAATGTTGACAGAAGAAAGATGCGGCGTAGAAGCTAACAAAACTGGTTGCCCGGCGCGAGCCAGAGATACAGAGGTATAAGCCCATCGGAATACGGCTTTGGGGTCATCGGGATGTGCTTTATATGCCAAAAAGTACCGCTGGATTGCTTCAGAAGTAAGCTTTTGGCTTCGAAGGAGTGCATCGACCTCAGACCGAATGAGATGATACGGTTGATTTTCTTGAGCTGACCAGGGGTGCTGCATCCAATCCTTTGGAAACTCGTCGAGATGTGATATTTTTGTTAAGATTTCCTCCCCTGACGCAAAGTTGGAATCTCCATTTCCGATAGGTGATCGCTCTATATCAGTAGGATTACTAGCAATAAGCGTTTGTGGTGTGGAAGCAACAACCGCGTGAGCCATCCAGCCAAGCAATGAGCAAACAAGGATCAAGCGAGGCAGGAAGCCGGAGACCCAGCGTTTGTTCAAAGCAGTCTGGTCTTGTAATGTTTTAGGCATATCTGTGAGTCGATCTATTCTTTTGTTGGCTTCATTGCCGCCCTGTAAAGACCAAGTTAGGCAAGCGATTGCCAGGGGTTTTAATATATCTAGGACTTACGCAGTTGCTTTCAGCGTAATGGTTCGCTGCTTGAGGTACAGGCGAATAACCTCACGAATGAGGTCAATCTTGGCGGCGTAGCCGCTGATGCCCGTCAGCAGGCGGTGTGTCTCCATCCGCACAAACGCCCGTAAAGACAGTAAAATGTGGCACTTCTGCGCCTTACACGCAGTACGGACTTGAAAAACCAAGTCAACTGCGTAAGTCCAAGTTTCTGTACTGCTCACCAAGACAGTTCCGTATTGCACTGCTCCACGAGTGTTCACCTTCCCTGCTAGATTGATTCTCGCATCCCCGGAACCGACAGCAGATACAGCGTCTCCTCAATCGAGCGCCAGTCCTCCGCCGAAACGAGGACAGCACTTGCCGTCGTCCCCATAATCTGTACTGGCTCATGGGACGCCGCCGCTTGCTCCATCAAGCGCGGCAAATCCGCCTGCGCCTGCTGCTCCGTCAAAGTTTTCATCTGCCGCCTCCCAATTCAGACCGCCAGAGCATCAAAATAATCCGTCAGCGTCACGCTTTCTAACTCTTACAACTTCCACTAAACTTCCACTGACCGTTTGAACGCACGGCTGAAATGGCGGGGATTGAGGTCTGCTACACTGTGATACAGTTTTTTGAGCAATTCGTATCCTTCGCTCGCGCTTGCAGACAAATCTTCGAGACGCTGTTCCCACTTCAACACAGGTTTTCCTGCCTCTATTTTTACTAATTCATGCAATGCGGTATTGCGCTTTACTCTCCAATTATCCAAGTCTGACAGAAGCAGCATAATAGTCTCATTGGTTTCACATTTTTGGAGGCTTGTGATTGCTGGCCCCAGATTTTGAAAGCCAACATTTTGCTGTTTGAGATGAGACAGCCGACTTTCCAGGCGATCTGTGATAACGCTTTCGATGATTGCGATGGCTTCGCAATAGTAGCCTTCCTGGATACTTTGCTCAATACGTTCCTCTGCGTGCTTGAACAAATTGTACCGCAAAGTTCCGTAGCCGTGGCCCGAATACGCTTCGGCTCGCACCCGTAAAACTTTTGTGCCCATTGGTTGCTTCCTAATTAATCCATGTTTATCCGGCTGTAAAGAGTTTACAATAACTCACCTTCCCTGTCAAGTCTGCCTCCTAAAATAACCTGTGATTCTTGCGGGGGCGTGTGGAACAATCCGGGTGTTCAAGCTGGGCGCGATTTTTGTATATATTTGACAGGAGACAGTTGATGAGCTTATTTTCTTTGCCGATTTCTCCCATTTCGTCCGTGACCTCGGGGGCGATGAGCTTTGCGAACCCGATTGGGGATGCACTGGACACGCCCGCAGCGGGCGGGGCTAACAGCCCGTCGTTTGCGGCGACATTAGAAAGCGCGTTCGGGGCGGTCAATGACAAGATGGGCCGCGCCTCCGACATGGCGCAGTCGTTCGCTAAAGGCAAAACCAGCGATGTGCATTCCGTGATGATTGCCTCAGAGCAGGCGACGATTGCCCTGCAAATGACCACGCAGATACGCAACAAGGCGGTGGACGCTTACCAAGAGATCATGCGGATGAGTATGTAGTCAGGGACGGGAACAGGGACGGAAAGCGGAGAACGAAATCGTGCCGATACTAACACAGGGAATGGATGGGCTAAAAGCGTGGTGGGCGGCGGCGACGCCGGCGACGCGGGCAATAGCGACAGGGCTGGCGCTGCTGGTCGTGGTCGGTCTGGGCGTCGCGGCGTCGCTTGCGGCGTCGCCGGACTACCGGCCTATCTACCATGGGGTCAGCGGCAAGGACGCGGCGGCGATTGAAACGGTGCTGCGTGACCACTCTATTCAGATGCGCTTTGATGACAAGGACGGCACGATCTCGGTTCCCGGCAAGGACGAGGGCAACGCGCATATGTATATCGAGTCGGCCAACATCCTGTCCAAAGACAGCGAGGTGGTCGGGATCGAGTCTCTTAAAAACTTAGGCTTTGGTATCTCGTCGCAGAACGAGGCGCAGCAGATACTCGCCGCGAATGAAGGCGAGCTGTCCCGGAAGCTGATGCGTCTTGACCCCGTGCAGTCCGCCGTCGTGTCCATCACCCTCCCCAGCACGTCTGCCTTATTCGGTACCGACAAACCACCCACAGCGGCAATTCTGCTCACGCTGAAGCCCGGCGAGACGCTGTCCAGCTTGCAGGTCAAGGGCATTGTGAATCTGGTCGCCCATTCGGTGACGGATTTGACGCCCGCCAATGTCACGCTGACCGACCAGAGCGGCCTCCCGCTGTGGACCGACAACGGAACCGGCGACCCCGGCACGGATGAGCCGTCCAAAAAGAATGCCCAGTTCAGCGAGACCGAAGGCAAGCGGCTTCAGGCCATGCTCGACAACACATTTGGCCCGCACAAAACTGTCGTGACCGTCACCGCCGAACTCAATTTTGACCAGATACACAAAGACGAAACCGACCATCCCGTCGCGCCCGGTCAGGCGGCAGGCACGATAGTCAGCACCCGCACCTCCGAAGAAGACTACTCCGGCGGGGGCGCTCCCCCCGCCGTCGGCGGCATCGCCGGGTCGGGCAGCAACCTGAACGCGCCGTCGTACCAGACCGGCGGCACGGCGAGCGGCGGCGGCAAGTACACCAAGACCGACACCACAGAGAACCACGAAACCAACGTTTCTCACACGATCACCAATGTCGCCCCCGGCGCGGTCCGCAAAGAGTCCGTGGCGGCGCTTGTAGACACCAGCATTCCCGCCGACAACATCGCCAAGATCAAAGACATTATCGGCTCGGCGATTTTAGCACAGCCCGGCGACACGTCGCGCTTCGTGTCCGTCCAGCAGATCGCCTTTGACACCAGCGCTCAGAAGGCGCAGGATGCCCAGATGAAGGCGCAGGCGTCGCAGGTCCTGATGGGCAACATCGCTCGCGCTCTCGCCGTGTGCGTCGTCGCTGTGGTGCTTCTGGTCCTTCTGACAAAGGGCAGCGCGGGCCGCAAGGGGGTGGCTGCTCCGGCTCTCACGGCCAATGAGCCGCAGCTTGCGCTAGCCGGGGGCGGCGCGAATGTCGGCTACTTTGATGGCGAAGCGCCTGATTTAGAGATGGCGGCCATTCTGGGACACACCGGTCCGAGCAGCCGGGATTTGGCGCAGATGGCCGACGACCGCCCGCTGACGGTGGAAGATGTGCTGTCCGAGATGCCCGAACCCGAGGGCCGCCCGCGCCGCCGCGCCCGCGCCCCGTCGATTGAGGAGCAGCAGGACTTGAAGATGGAAAGCATCCGCACGATGGTTAATGCCCACCCCGAGAGTGTCGCCCTGCTGATGAAGGGCTGGATGGCCGACGACACGAAAGTTTCTTAAGAAAGAACCCCTATGGCACTCCGACAACAGCCGCTCACCAATCGTAAAAAAGCCGCCATTCTCATGGTCGCCCTCGGCCCCGATGCCGCCGGGCAGCTCTTTCCGCACCTGACGCCCGATGAGATTGAAGTCATCAGCGTGGAAGTCGCCCGCATGGGCCGGGTCAATCCGCAGATTAAAGACAGCGTGATTGAAGAGTTCCATGAGCTGTGTATCGCGCAGGAGTTTATCGCCGAAGGCGGCATGGATGCTGCCCGCGAGATGCTGATGAGCGCCTTTGGCGAGGAAAAAGCCGGGCTGATTGTCGGGCGCGTCCTGCAAGCCATGCAGGTTATGCCGTTTGACTTCCTGAAGCGAGCCGACGCGGGGCAGATTACGACGTTTATTCAGAACGAGCATCCGCAGACTATCGCTCTGATTTTAGCCTATCTCGCCCCCGCGCAGAGTGCCGCGATCCTGTCCGGGCTGCCGCAGGATTTGCGGGCCGAGGTCGCCCGGCGGATTGCGACGCTGGACAAGACACCTCCCGAGGTCATCCGCGAGGTGGAAGGCGTCCTCCAAAAGAAGCTGTCGTCGGTGGTCTCCACCGATTTCAGCCACGCGGGCGGCGTCAAAGCACTCGTGGAAGTGCTGAACTATGTGGACCGCTCCACCGAAAAGACCATTTTGGAGTCGCTGTCGGAGAGCAACCCGGAAATCGCCGACGAAGTCAAGAAGAATATGTTTGTCTTCGAGGACATTATTCTCCTGGACGACCGCGCCATTCAGCTCGTGCTGAAAGAAGTGGACACCAAAGAGCTGGCGGTCGCGCTCAAGGGCGTTGGCGAGGGAACGCAGGTGCGTATCTTCAAGAATATGTCCGAACGGGCAGCGGCGATGATGAAGGAAGAGATGGAGTTCATGGGGCCGGTTCGGTTGAAGCAGGTCGAAGAAAGCCAGCAGAAGATCGTGTCTATTATCCGCAAGCTGGAAGAAGCCGGAGAGATTATCGTGGCACGCGGCGGCGGCGAAGAGATGATTGCGTAGAGAAAAAGGGACCAAAGGCCGAGGGGCTGAACCCCCTCGCTGGGGGGCGTGGACGCCTTGAACCCGCCTGCGCGGGTGAAGACAAAGCGAAGAACAAGAGGCAGACACGGCAGGGGGCAGGTTCTTTCCGGTCTATTCCTTACCCGCGCAGGCGGGTTCAGGGCGCTTCGCCCCCCAGCGAGGGGGTTCAGCCCCTCGGCCTTTTTGGAAAGCAACCAACGAATGTCCATGACACAGCCCACCACCGCAAAACCAACGGCCTCCTGGCTGGACTTGTTAGAACCGCTGGCCGAGCCGGAGCCGACTCTGCCCGAAGACACCCTGCCGGATGCCGCGCCGCTGAACCTCGAAGACCTGCGGGCGGAAGTGGAAGCGGTGCTGACGCAGGCTCAGGCCGATGCCGCCGAGACAATGGCCGATGCCCATGTGCAGGCTGGGGCACTGCGCGAGGCGGCCTGGCAGGAAGGGCTGCACGCCGGGCGTGTGGAAGCCCGCGTGCAGGTGGAAGCCGAGATGCAGGCCGAATGGGCGGCGCACAAAGCGGCTCTGCGCGAGGAGATAGACACGCTGACCCGGCAGATTGGCGAAGCGCGGGAAGCGCTCTGGCGGCAGCAGGAGCCAGAAATGGTCGCGCTTGTTCTGGACATCGCCCGGCAGGTGGTCAAAACAGAGATTACGCAGAACCCGGAAGTCGTCAAAGCGGTGCTGTCCAACGCCCTGCGGCGGCTGACCGACAAAGACAATGTGCGGGTGCGCGTCTCCGTCGGCGATGCCCCCCGCGTCAAAGAAATGCGTCAGGATTTGCTCGAAGTCGTGGACGGCCTGCGGCATTTAGAAATACTCGATGACCGGCGCGTCGGCGACGGCGGGTGCGTGATTGAGACAAACGCCGGGAGCATTGACGCCAAAATCGAAACGCAGATGGCCGAAGTGGCGCGGGCGCTGGGGGTGACGGAGAATGAGTGAAGATTGCCCCCTAGCCCCCAATTCTGGGGGGACCGGACAGTTGGAAATAAGCCCATCTTCTCCTCATCTGGCTCCCCCAGAATTGGGGGCGGGGGGGGCCTCCCTCCCTTCCGTGGACCTGTCCCGCTACCGCGCCCTCGTGCAGCGGCTGGACACGGTGCGGGCGAACGGTCTGGTCACGCAGGTGATCGGGCTGGTCGTGGAAAGCATCGGCCCGGCGGCGCAGGTGGGCGAGCTGTGCGAAATCCGGCATGGCGGGCGCAATTCCCCGACGATTAAAGCCGAAGTTGTCGGATTCAAGGCCAACCGGGTACTGCTGATGCCGCTCGGCGAGATGGCGGGTATCAAGCCCGGCTCGGAAGTAATTGCCACAGGCGATATGCAGCAGGTCGCCGTCGGCGACTTCTTGTTAGGCCGCGTTTTGGATGGCCTCGGAGCGCCCGCCGACAGCAAAGGGCCGCTGCTGGGGCCGGGACTGAAGCACTATCCCATCAATGCCGCCCCGCCGGATGCGATGACGCGGCGGCGGATTACGGAGCCGGTGTCGCTGGGTATTCGGGCCATCGACGGCCTGCTGACCGTGGGCAAAGGGCAGCGCATGGGCATCTTTGCCGGGTCGGGCGTCGGCAAAAGCACCATTTTAGGCATGATCGCCCGCAACACGACCGCCGACATCAATGTCATCTGCCTCGTCGGCGAGCGCGGGCGGGAAGTGCGCGAGTTTCTGGAAAATGACCTCGGCGAAGAGGGCCTGCGCCGCTCCGTTTTGGTCATTGCCACTGGCGACAAGCCGCCGCTGGTGCGCTTGAAAGCCCCGCTCGTGGCAACGGCGATTGCCGAATACTTCCGGGATCAGGGCCGCGACGTTTTGCTAATGATGGACTCGGTCACGCGCCTGGCAATGGCGCAGCGCGAAGTGGGGCTTGCTGTCGGCGAGCCGCCCGCGACGCGGGGCTATCCGCCGAGCGTGTTTGCATTCCTGCCGAAAGTCCTGGAGCGTTCGGGGACGAGCGACAAGGGCACAATTACGGCGCTGTATACGGTGCTTGTCGAGGGCGACGACGAAAACGAGCCAATCGCGGACACCGTCCGGGGCATCCTGGACGGCCACATCTGGCTATCGCGTGATTTAGCCGCACGGGGGCATTACCCGGCGATTGAAGTGGGGCGCAGCGTCTCCCGCGTCATGTCCCAGATTACCCCGCCCGCGCAGAGGGTGGCGGCGACGCGCCTCCGGGAAACTTTGGCGACGTTCAAAGAGGCCGAAGATTTAATCAATATCGGGGCCTATGTGGAAGGCAGCAACCCGCGCATTGATGAGGCCCGGACCCTGATTGAACCCGCCCGTGCGTTTCTAAAGCAGGGCGTCCACGAGCAGTCTTCTCTGGAAGACACGACAGCGGCATTAGAAAGCATTTTTGCCGATGAAATTTAAGTTTCGTTTGCAGGCCGTCCTGGAGCAGCGTGCGCGGCGCGAGACCCTGGCGCAGCAGACATTGGCCGAGTCGCAGGCGGCCCTGGGCCGTGCCGAAAAGCTGCTTACCGAGATGCGGGACGTCCGGCAGGCACTGCTCGACGAGCTGTGCCGCCAGCGGGCGGGCGCGTTCGATGCGTTTGAAACGCGCCTCTATCAAGACTATATGCAGGTGATTACGCAGAGCATCGCCGAGCAGGAGGCCGACATCCGCGCCCTGCAAACGTCGTGCGCGGCCCATCAGCTTCATTTAATCGGAACCGCCCGCGACAAACAGGCTCTGGTCTCGGTGCGGGACCGGCATCAGCTCGCGCATACCCGTCTAGGCCTGAAAATCGAACAGGCCGCGATGGACGAGCTGGCAACCACGCGCTTCAACCACAAAGGCTAAAAATTAAAGGCTAAAAAATTATGTTAGACGAAATCAGCAGCATCACCGCCCGCATCGGCGAGATTCAGGGGCGCATCGCCGCCCTCAGCGGCCCGCCGCCCGCGCCGCCAACGGCCCCCGCCGCCAATTTTCAGCAGGCTTTAGACACCGCGCAAACACCGTCTATTTCTACGGCTTCCACCGCGCCCGCGACGGCCCCCACCCTGCCCGTCCTGACTGGCCCGACCGCGCTGCCCTCCGGCTCGAATGTGCCCGCACCGCCCGCCGCGCTCGGCCCGCTTCCAGCTTCTGTGCCGACCGGTCCGCTGGCCCCGCTCCCCGTTATGCCCGCGTCCGCGTCTGTTAGTATTGACGGCCTCGTGCAGAAGTACGCCGCGCAGCACGGGCTGGAACCGGCACTGGTGAAAGCCGTGATTAAGACCGAGTCCGACGGCAACCCGCACTGCGTCTCGCGGGCCGGGGCGATGGGCCTGATGCAGCTCATGCCCGCAAACGTCAAAGAAGCAGGCATTTCCGACCCCTTCGACCCGGAGCAGAACATCTCGGCGGGGACCAAGCAGCTTGCCGATTTGCTTGGTCAGTATCACGGCAATTTGGACCTCGCCCTGGCAGGCTACAACGCCGGGCCGGGCAATGTGCACAAGTACGGCGGCGTGCCGCCGTTCACTGAGACGCGCCACTATATTCAGCGCGTCCGTGCCGCGATGGGCCAAAATATAATGGGCCAGGAGAAGTAACCTGTGAAAGCTGTCTTCGGATTTCTGGGCTTATTAGTCGTCCTCGGGGGCGTTTACGGCGCGGCCTTTTTCGGCGTCATCCCCGTCAAAAAGATGGCCGACAAGACCCCCGCCCTGCGCGGCCCGCTCGCCGCCCTGCACCTCGTCCCTCTCAAAAAGCCCGTCTCTGCGGCGTCCGCCAAAGCCGCCGCCGCATCCGACCCCGCACAAGCGGCACTGGACGCCCAGAAAAAGCAGCTTCAGGCTGACCGCGCCCAACTCGACAAAGACCGCGCCGCGTTTGCCGCCCAGAAAGCCGCCCCGCCCAGCCCGGCCTCTCCCGGCGACCCCGCCGCCGCGCCCGCGTCTGCGGCAACGCCCGACACCGCCGCCAAGTTGGCGTCCATCTACGCTGCCATGTCCCCCGACGATTTAGCAAAGCTCCTCGGCGGCCAGACCGACCCCGACGCCATCACCGCGCTGACAGGCCTCGACGACAAAAAAGCGGCCAAAGTTTTGACCGCCCTCCCCCCGCTCCGCGCCGCCCGCCTCGCCCGCATGATGGCCCACGTCCGCCTCGCCCGTGCGTCCTCCCCGGCCCCTATCCTTTCCCCAGCCCTTTAAGCCTGTCAACGCGGGCTTGACACAGTGCCAAAGCCGCTCTATAATGCTGTCAAGCAAGTAGCCGCCGGATTGCCCCCTAACCCCCAATTCTGGGGGAACCAGATTTTGGATAGGAAGGGCAGAGACAAGCCCTGCTCCTACGGGCGCGGCTCTCACAGGCATAGCCCGGGCAGCCTATTACACTCTTGACAGAAAGCCATCAGGAAAGCGGCATGAAGAATAAAACCTTGATGGATCGCATTCGTCTCGTCGGCACGGTGCTGGTGACGCCGTTTCTGGTCGGCGCAGCCGCGTTTGGCGCGTGGGATGTGGTAGACAAGATCAAGAACTGGCAGAGTATGACGCCGGGTGGGACTTTGGCAGCGGCCTATGCGGGGAGTCAACTCATTGTAGAGCTGGGAATGATTGGCCTGATGCTGCTGCTTATCGGCAGTTTTTGGAGGCGGTGTTTCCCGCGCCGCCGGGCCTGGGAGGATGGCGCGGCGAAGCTGCCGAACCCCTTCACGACGAGCGGCAAGTATGCGGTGTGGAAGCTCCAACGGCCTTCACGGCGGCAGGCTCTCTTCGGGACTCTACGGATTAAGAAGAAGGTGCGAAGCGCCGCTATCCGGCCAAAGCCAGAAGGACCATAAGCGTGGCGAACGTGTTTTGCAGGCAGTGGGCCAGCATGGAGGGGGCCAGCGAGCGGCGCGTCTCGGCCATCCAGGCGAAGACGCCGCCCAGGACCATGAGCGGCAGCATCCCGGACAGGCCGACGGGGTGGACAAAGCCAAAGACGAAGCCGGTCAGCACAATGGCGGGCCAGACGCCGAGGCGCAGCTTGGCGGCCTGCAAAAAGACGCCCCGGAACAGAAGCTCTTCGGTCAGCGGCGCGGCCACGGTGGCAAGCAGCACCAGCATGGCCTGCGTCCAGAACGAGGTGGAGTTTGCCAGCAGCGGAATAGCGGGGTTCGAGGGGTCCGGCGTGTGGATGTGCGAGCCGAGGACAGTGGCAAGCAGCATCAGCGGCAGTGCGACGGCGTAGCCCATCACGCCGTAGAGCAGGTTCTGGCCGAGACGGTGCGTGTTCCAGCCCAGCTCTTCGCCCAGCGCCGCCCGGCGGCGGCGGGCCATCCCCACCAGAAGTCCGATGGGAACACCCGCGCTGACGAGGTAGCCCAATGTCGTCAGCCCGACATTTGCCGCCACGCGGCTGGCCGCAGGCTGGTGTTCCAGAGACGCCCGGAGCGGGGCAATCAGTCCCTGGAAGTATAAGAGATGGGGAAGATGGACGCCGCCGAGCAGCCAGCCGAGCAGGTCCGGCATGAGCAGATACAGGGCGAAGACGCCCAGCAAGTCCCCCGCCCGCAGGCGGCGCTCTTCGGGGGGAACCGGGTCGCGCAGGGTCGGCCACACCGGGTCTGGTATGGGCGGGTCCGAGAGGAAGCCGAAATGGCGCAGGCCGAAATAGATCAGCAGGACGAGGCCCGCAAATCCCAGCCCAACCCACACCAGGGTGAACACAGTGACCGGAGCCAGCGTCAAAATCGCCCGGCCTCGCGCCTGTTTGGCATAGCTTTTCGCCGCTGCCGCGTTGCCCTGAGACCCATACAGCACGGACAGCGCGGGGTACTGCCACCAGCGAATGCCAGGCGTCGTTTGCAGGAGACGGGCGTAAGAGTCAGTCTCGGCGGGCGTCAGGTGCGGCCCCCGCGCCACCTCTTCCCACAGCTTTCCCTCAGACAGATACCGCGCCCGGTCTTCGGGCCGCAGGCCCTTCAAGGCCTCGGGCTGGAACGCGGCACGCGGGTCTAATTTATTGGAGCCAGGGCCAAAGAGGGGCTGGTGCAAAAGTGCCCGCAGGACGATGACCCGGCGGGCAGTGCTGGGGGCATTGGCCGCGCCTTTTTCCAGGATTTCGGCGGATTTCAGGGCGCTTGTAAGAGCTTTGGGGTCCGGCTGGCCGCCGGGGCGGCTCAGGGACGAGGCATACGCCCCCTTAGCTTCTGAGCTGGCATTGAGGGTCGCCTGCATTGTCTGGTCGTCAATCTGCCCGGTCAGGGCCTGCGACAGCCGGGAGCTATGCGCCGCGACCCAGTCGTTTCGCAGGGATACCAGACGCAGGGCGAGGGCCAGCACAAGCAGGGCAATCACCCAGAGCGGCAGGCGGTCGGCTTTCGCCACGCGGAACGGAGCCGAAGTCATCGCTTGTCTTTTCCACTCTCTGTTCCAACTGCCGCCGCCCGTTTTTGTTCCGCTTCCTGCAGTTGGTGGTCCACTCCAAGTCCATTGGGCCATTTGGCTTTAACAGTGCGCCACGTCGCCACAGCCTCATCCCACTGCCCGGCTTTTTCCTGGGCGTGTCCGCGCATTTTCCAGTCGTTCAAATCGGCGTCTGGCTGCCGCGTGTCCATCACAAACGCATGGGCGGCTTTCGCGTAGTCTTTGGTGGTATTGAAATAGAAGAACCCGAGGTTCCAGTAGGCATAGGCCGCGTGCGGGTTGTTGGTGATGCCCAGCTTATAATACGCTTCCGCATCGCCGGTGCGCCCGAGGCTGTCCATCAGCCAGCCGCCATTAGAGTAGGCTTCCAGAAACTGCGGGTCCGCCTGCGTGATTACCCGGTCCAGCGCGACAATGCGGGGATAGTCGCCGTCGTGCCAGTAGTCATCGGTCTGGTTCCAGAGCTTGTCGACCACGCGGGCGGTGATGCCGTCCACCTGGATTTGCGAGGAAGCTGTAGTTTGAGAGGCACTGGCAGGCGCAGCCTTCGAGATAGCTTTCGGGATAGCTTTCGGGGCCGCCAGCACGGGCAGCGCCGCCCCGCAGAAGGCGGCGCAAAGAAGCAGGCGAGATAACATGGGCAGGGGCCTCTCGAAAAAAGGCGCCCAAAAAACGGCGCTCAGGAGATGGCTTATTGTAGCACCTCCCTTGGCGTGTGTCAATGAAAAATCATAGGAAATAGGAAACCGGCAGAAAAACGGGCTTAACAGTCCGCCGAAACTCTGTTATAGTGATTTCGTATCATAAAGTGACGGCGAAGGCCAGCACACACTTCCCATCAGGAGAAAATTTCATGCTGAGGTTACGTCCGCGCACAGGCTTCACGCTCATTGAGCTGCTTGTTGTGATCGCTATTATTGCTATCCTTGCCGCGATTTTGTTTCCTGTCTTTCAAAAAGTGCGGGAGAACGCCCGCCGTTCGTCCTGTCAGTCCAACATGAAGCAGCTTGGGCTGGCATTTACCCAGTATGTTCAGGACGCCGACGAGAAATATCCCGGTGGCCTCATCGGCGGCGTCCCACCGCTCAATGCGCCTCCGGCGATCAACAATGCCACCGGAGCAGGCGAGGGCTGGGCCGCACAGATTTACCCCTTTGTCAAAGCGACAGGCGTTTACAAGTGCCCCGACGATTCTACATCAGCCACTGGCAATCTGGTTCCGGTCTCGTATGCAATGAACGAGTTCGCCCCCGGCATCGCGCTGGCACAGTTCAATGCCCCGGCGCTGACAGTTCTCTCGTGCGAAGTCACAAACGCTCGGGCGCAGATTACTGCTATAGATGAAGGCGCTTCGGCAGGTGTCACCACTATGTCCCCGGTCAGCACGGGCTGGTATTACAGCAACACGGCCCCCGATGCCGTGGACCAAGCCAATGGCGTCAACTGCGGCACGCAACCCTGCGTCTACAGTAAAACCAACAGTACGGTGAACACGGCAACGGCGGGGGTTGGGGCGCGGCATGATCCCCGCGCCGCCAATACACCCGCAGGTGCTTCTATGTACCTGATGGCAGATGGGCACGTCAAGTATATCAGGTTTGAGAATGTTACCCAGGGCGCGGGCGAAACTGCCGCCGCAACAAGTTCCCTTAGCCCTACCAGCATCATTACGTTTAACCCTCTCTAGCGCACTGCTGGCACTGCCGGGCCGGAGGCATCTGCCTCTGGCCCCGCTTTTTCAGGAGTGTGCTACAATAGCTCATGCTTTTAGTGATTGATGTCGGCAACAGCAACGTGACTTTCGGGGTCTACGACGGCAAAACGCTCAAACACCGCTGGCGCATTCAGACGGTGGCCGGGCGGACAACCGACGAATACGCGGCATTCCTCGGCTCCTTGCTGACCGCCTGCGGCCTCGGCTTCCGGGACATCAGCGGCAGTGCGCTTGCCAGCGTCGTGCCGGAAGCCACGCCTGCCCTGCGTCGCTTGTCTCAGGAGACGTTCGGCACGGCGGCCGTGGAAGCCACGCCGGAGCGCGATTTAGGGCTGGAAATCGCCTATTTGCCGCCAAGCGCGGTCGGCGCGGACCGGCTGGTGGATGCCGCCGCTGCGGTGGAGAAGTTTGGGGCACCGTGCCTCGTGATCGACTTCGGCTCGGCGACCACGTTCAACGCCGTCGCGGCGGGGCGGACGCCAGACGCGCTGCCCCTCTATCTGGGCGGCGCGATCTGCCTGGGCATTGGGTTGTCGCTCGATGCCCTGTTCGCCAAAACCGCCAAAATCCCCCGTGTGGAGCTGGCCCTGCCGCCCCGCGCTATCGCGGACAATACGGCGCACGCCCTGCAATCGGGCATCGTGCTGGGCACGCTGGCGCTGGTCGACGGCATGGTGTCCCGGTTCCGGGCCGAGATGGCCGCGCCGGACTGTCCGGTGATTGCCACCGGCGGCTATGCCTCCGAGCTGATGGCCGGGCAGAGCGTCAGCATCACGCATCTGGAGCCAAATCTGACGCTGGATGGCCTGCGCCTGCTGTTTGAGCGCAACCCGCCCCGATGAGCCGTCTGCTGCTGGCTGTGTTTCTGGTGTCCACAGCGGGGCTATTTGCCCATCAGGCGCTGGTCGAAGCAACACCGCTGGCGGTCGCGGCCTGGCGTCTGGGCCTCGCCGCGCTGTTTTTTATTGGTGTCTCGCAGTTCAGGCGCGGGCCGCTGCCCCCTGCCCTGCCGCTGTCCCCGTCGGTACGGGTGCGCCTGGCTGCTGGCGGGGTGTGCCTGGCTCTGCATTTTGTGACCTGGTTTGCGGCTTTAGACCGCACTTCGGTTGCACGGGCCACGCTGCTGGCCTGCACGACCCCGCTCTGGGCGACGCTGGGCGCATTTTTGCTGGGCCGCCGCCGCCCCGCGCTCCGCGACCTTGCCGCCCTGCTGCTGGCGGGGCTTGGCCTGTGGCTAGTGACGCAGGGTGACGCGCAGACGCCGACACGGGCCACGCTGCTCGGCGATGCACTCGGCCTGTCGGCGGGCCTGCTATTTGCCTGCTACCTGCTGCTGATGGAGGGCCTGCACGTCCAACTCTCCTCTCAGCGGCAAGTAACAGTCGCCTACTCTGTTGCCGCCTGCCTGCTTTGGGCGGCTTTGCTGGCGCAGGGCGGAGCGACACTTTCCTACTCGGTCTCAGTCTGGAAGGCGCTGCTCGGAATGACGCTGGGGCCGCAGATTGTTGGCCACACGTTGCTGAACGCTTCTCTGCGCCATTTTTCTTCCTCGCTTATCGGCTTTGCTATCCTTCTGGAACCCGTCATCGCCGCCCTGCTGGCCTGGCTGCTGCTCGGTCAGCGGCTCGCCCCCGCGCAGATTGGCGGGGGCGTGCTGGTGCTTCTCGCCCTGGCCCTGGTGATTGGCTGGCAGACGCCAAAAAAGCAAATGGAGACGGGGCCAGTCTGATAGAGGTATAATAAGCGCGTTATGACATTGTTAGATGAACCCACACTAAATACAAAGACCCTGAAGCCGCTGCGGATTGGGCCGATTACGCTGGATGCGCCGCTGGTGCTGGCTCCGATGGCGGGGGTCACGTCTCATGCGTTCCGGCTGCTATGCCGGCAGCACGGGGCGGGCCTCGTCGTGACGGAGCTTTTGTCGTCGCACGCGATCCACTACAAGAACGCCAAGACGTTTGGAATGTTTGACTGGAACGATGCTGAGCGGCCTGTTTCGGTGCAGCTTTTCGGCGGCGACCCGGCGCTGATGGCCGAAGCCGCGTTGGTGGTGGAGGCGGCGGGCGCGGACATCGTGGACCTGAACATGGGCTGCTGGGTCCCCAAAGTCGCCAAAACCGGCGCGGGGGCGACGCTTCTGAAAGACGTCTGCCTCGCGCAGTCCGTGGTGGCGGCGATGGTGAACGCGGTCAAAATCCCGGTCACGGTCAAGATTAGAGCAGGCTGGGAGCCGTCGCAGACGACGGGGATTGAGTTCGCACAGCGGGCGCAGGATGCCGGGGCGTCGGCGATTGCGGTTCATGCCCGGTATGCGACGCAGGGGTTCACGGGGCACGCGGATTGGAGCATTATTCGCCGGGTTAAAGACGCGGTGACTATCCCCGTCATCGGCAACGGCGATGTGGAGACGCCCGAAGACGCGGCGCGGATGCTGGCCGAAACGAACTGTGACGGCGTGATGGTGGGCCGGGCGACTTACGGCAACCCGTGGCTATTCGGGGATATTCGGCACTACTTAGAAACCGGCGAGCGCCGGGCCGCGCCGACACTGGCGGACCGCGTGGAGGCCGCGCTGTTCCATCTCAAAACCATGGCCGCCGACCCCGCCGTCGGCGAGGCGCGGGCGGTCAAGGAGATGCGCGGACAGATTACGCACTATTTCAAGGGCTTTTCCGGCGTCTCCGCCCTGCGGTCGTTGATTGTGCAGGCGGCTACTATCGACGAGATTGAGGCCCTCCTGCGGCGGGAGCATCATCACAGACAGGACCGCGATGACGAGTGAGCTGACAAGTGAGCTGACAGGTGAGCCGCCGCAAGCCCGCCCGCCGCGCTCGCCGGGTCTAACCTTCGGGCTGGCCCTGCTGGCGTATCTGGCGTTCAACCTGCTGCTGCCCTGGGTTCCCCTGCCCGCGCACCGTCCACCACAGGCCGTCGTTCTGAGCATTGTCGTTGTGTCTACGGCAGCGTTTATGCTGCTGCAATGCTGGCTGGCGCTGGCAACGGTGCAGCTCCGCCCGCGTTCGGTCGTCGCGGCCCTGCTGACCGTGCTGTTTGTTCTGGGCCTGGGCATCACGTTTGCGTTTATTCGTCCGCATCGGGATTGGCCGCTGGCGGTGAACATTCCGCTGGTCGTCCTCCAAAAGCTCATGATGGGCGTGTGTATCACGTTGGGCTGTGCGTTTTTCGGCATTCTGCTGTCGCGGATTATCCGGGAGCCGAACGTCTTGCTGCCGGTCGCGCTGGTCGCTATGCCGATTGACTACCTCGGCGCGATGACCCCGATTGGCTTCACGCAGAACGCCGTCGCGCAGAACCCCAAGCTGGTGCAGGCTCTGTCGGTGCCGGTCCCGGCGGTCGGCGGCGGGGCGGCTCACGCAGGAGTGTTGCAGCCTATCGCGTTCATTGGACCCGGCGATGCGCTGTTTATGGCGTTCTTTTTCGCCGTTGCCCTGCGGCTGTCGCTGAATGTGCGCGGCACGTTCTGGTGGACTTATGGCCTGCTGACGGCGACCATGCTGATTGTGCTGCTCACGGATGTCAACGTCGCCGCCTTAATCCCGATGGGCCTGGCCGTGGTGATTGCGAACTTCCGCTTCTTCAAGCTGAAGCGCGACGAGGTCTTTGCCACGCTTTACGCCGCCGGGTTCATCTTAATTCTTGTGACCGGCTTTTACTACTACAGCCACTCTCATTTCTACCGTTCTACACTGCCGAAAGAAGACCCGAATGCCGCCCGTTCTGCCCCAAACTCTGCCGTCTCAACTCCTGCCCCGCCGCGTCGTCCTGCTGGAAACTGATGAGCGTGCCGGCCTCGTCGCCGCCCTGTCCGCCGCCTGCGCCGCACGGGACGTCTCCCTCGACCTTGTCACCGGGCCGGGCCACGTTTTGGTAACGTTTGACACCGATGACGCCACGCTCGCCGCCCTCCTGTCCACCCTCGGCGCGATTGGCGGCGTCATCTCGGCCACCCCTTACACCGTGCTGTGAAAATAGTCTTCCCCTGACCGAACCCTTTTGGGCCGCGGGCGCGTTCTTGAAGGAAACCGGCTTTGAAAAGCCGGTCTATTAGCAAACGGAAAAGTGTCTCCGACACTCAGGACCAGAATACGAACACCTAGTCCTGAGTCGCGCAGTGACTTTTTGCGTTTGCTAATAGACCGGCTCTTCAGAGCCAGGTTCCCAAAAGGAGAACTCGCTATGCGCCGCCGCTTCACCCTGCCCCTGCTTTCGCTTGCGCTGCTGACCCTGCCCGTCGCCGCCGACCCGCGCCCGGATATTTTGTATACGACCCGCAAAGAGTTCGTGCAGGTCCGCCCGGCCCATCAGCTCACGCTGAACGCCCACATTGATAAGTTTGCCTACGACCCGCTGGGGCTGGAAGTGGCCTGCACCGGCTCCGAGACGCAGGGGGACCAGACAACGTACTTTGTCAAAACGCTGGACGCCCGCACCGGAAAAGAACTGCACCGGCTTGCAATCCCGGATGCCCGGTTTAATATCCTGGGCTGGACGCCAAGCGGCAAGTTTCTTCTGCTGGAACGGACACAGACTGACGAGGATGGATCCGGGGACAACGTTACCGACCTTGTGCGATGGGACCTCAGCGCCGACCCACCGAAACTGAGGCCGGTGGATGCCCCCTTTACGCTGCCGGAGGGCGCACGGGTGCAGGATACGTTCCGCTTTGCCTCTCTGCATGGCCGCCGCGTGCTACTGGTTGACTCGAGTTTTTTTGACGACAACACGCATTCGCCCATGCTGGTCTACGACGCCGAGCAGGATACCGTGCGTCCCCTGCCCCGCCCGGCTGGTGTGCGGGTTTATCTGAAATGGACAGATGACACACATCTCGTTGTCCGGCTGGGCAAAGACAAAAAACAGCAACAAATGGACGTCGTCACGGGGCAACTTAGTCCACTGAACACTCAAACCAGTGATGACCCGATGGCGTCCAAGCAGTACCCGGACCTGACGGTGGATGTGGAAGCTAAGTCTCAGCCAGACCCAAAGGGAAGCGGACAGTTCCCGTCGCGCATCGTCTGGGTACGCTGTGAGCCGCGCCAAGAACAACCCCTGAGCGCGGTCGGCGCGGGGATTACGATGGGCAAAGATGACCCGCTGGCAGTCTGGGCGCCGGGCGGCAAACAACTTGCGTTCCTCAATCACGGCGATTTGTATGTCACGGACCTTGCCCCTGTGCCGACATCGGAGCTGCTGGGAAACGAGAAAGCCGCGCTTGGACTGCCGCTGACCTGCCCGGAGGAGCGGGAGCTTGCCGTAAGCAACTTGAAGAAAATTGGGCTGGGGCTGATTATGTATACGCAGGACCACAACGAAAACTATCCGGCGGCGGCTGGTGTAGAAGAAGCAATTACCCCGTACATCAAAGACCGCACCGTGTTCAGTGTCGGCACAATTCACTGGGCCTATCATGCCCCGGAAAACCTGAGTCTGGCGGCGATGGAAAGCCCGGCGATTACAGTCATCGGGACAACGACGCTGCCTTGTGGACAGGTGACACTGATGGGCGACGGGCACGTCAAGATTATGACGGGGAAAGAAGAAGCCCCCTAGCCCCCAATTCTGGGGGAACCGGAAGTTAGGAGCAAGGAGAGGACAAGAGGGCGCGGCAAGCATCGCCTCTACAGGATGACTTGCAGGAGAACGCAGTCGTCCCATTGGCCGTTTCTTAAGCCGACTTCGCGCTGCGTGCCGACTTCCTCGTAGCCACATTTGCGGCACATGGCGAGGCTGGCGGCGTTTTTGGCCCAGATGCGGGACAGGACGACGTGGAACTCTCGCTGCCGGGCGGTGTCCAAAAGGGCACGCATAAGTGCCGTGCCGAGGCCGCGTCCCTGGGCAATGGGGGCGAGGTACAGGGATGACTCGGCGGTGCGAGCGTAGATGGGGAAGCCCTCGGACCACGCAGTCAGGGAGGCGTAGCCGAGGACGGTCTGGTCGGCACTGTCCTCGGCGACGAGGATGGGGTAGCGCGGGGCAAGATGAGACTGCCACCACGGGCGGCGGTCGTCGACGGTAAGCGGCGCGAAGTGGCCGGTGAAGTCCGAGCCGGCGACGGCGGCGTTGTAGATGGCCGTCAGCGCGGGCAGGTCCGCCTCGCGGGCCGGGCGGAAGAAGTGGGAGGGCGTGTCAGAACTGGATGCCATTGCCATGTGTGATGATTAAAAAGACTTCCCAGAAGACGACCAAAAGGTAGAGCAGGCAGCCGACGGTAACGATAATGCGCGAGATGCGAACGTTTTTAAGCGAGTATCCCTCGCAGGCGAGCACTACGATTGTAACGAGACCAAACTTGTAGAGCGCAAAGCCGCGCTGCCCGTAGTGCGAGTAAATCCAGCCCGCCAGACCATTGGCTTCCATACCGCCGAGGTTAAAGATGTAGCCGGTCAGGAACAGGTCAAACAGGTTGAGCAGCAAAAAGGCCAGGTATTCCTGGGCCAGCAATACGTCGCGCTTGAAAAACACGGTTTCTATCCCTCAAAGTATCGCTAAAGTATCGCTGAACAGATTTACTTGCCCGCACACTATTTTCCTGCCAGCATTTCGCGGGCGTGCTGCACAACGGCCTCGGAGCGGCTCACGCCGCCGAGCATCCGGGTAATCTCCTCCACCCGCGCCTCGGGGTCAAGCGCGGATACGGACACGACGGTCCGGTCAGCATCGCCGCTCTTCTCCACGCGCTTTTCAATAAAAAAGTGCGTACCGGGCCGGGAGGCGATCTGCGGCAGGTGCGTGATGCACATAATTTGCGCCTCGCGGGCCAGGGCTTCGAGCTTATCGCCGATGGTCTGCGCGGTGCGGCCTCCCACACCGACATCAATCTCATCAAAAATCATGGTCGGGATCGCGCCGGTCTTTGCCAGCACGGACTTCATCGCCAGCATGATGCGCGACATTTCGCCGCCGGAAGCGATCTTTGCCAGAGGCCGCAGCGGCTCGCCGGGGTTCGGAGACAGAAGAAACTCGACCCGGTCCGCGCCTTTGCTCGTGATCGTCTGCGGCTCCAGCGACACTTCGAACTTGGTCGCGGCCATTCCCAGATCGGTCAGCTCGCGCTTGATGCCGCCTGCGAAGTCCGCTGCCGCTTTCTTTCTGGCTTTGGTCAGCTTCGCCGCCGCCGCCGTCAGCGCCGCCTCACTTTTCGCAATCGCCAGCGTCAATTCCTCTTCGCGGGCCTCGGAGTTCTCTAAAGCGTCCAGTTTTTCGTCGAGTTCTTTGCCGTAAGCAATCACTTCGTCTAAAGTCTCGCCGTACTTGCGCTTCAGGGTGCGGATCAAATCCAGACGGGCTTCGATCTCTTCCAGGCGCTCCGGGTTGAACTCGACGCTTTCCTGATAGACGCGCAGGTCGCGGGCGGCGTCCTCGGCGAACGAGACCGCGCTGGTGAGCGTTTCCACGAGGCTGCTCAACGTGTCGTCGAGGGCGGCGACGTGTTCCACAGCCACCAAAGCAGCATTCAGGGCATCGGTCGCGCCGCCCGTGCCGCGCTCGCCGCCAGAGAGGGTATCGTAGGCTTCGGTCGCCGCCGCGCTCAGCTTTTCACTGTTGGCGAGGCGCAGGCGGTCGGCGGCAAGTTCTTCTTCTTCGCCGGGGGTCAGCGCCGCGCCGGAGATTTCCTCCTGCTGGAACTTGTACAAATCCAGCATTCGGGCACGCTCGCGGGCATCGGTCCGAAGCTGTTCACGCTCGCGCTTCCGGGAGTTCGTTTCGACAAAAATGGCGGCGACCGACTGGCGCAGGGCCAGCGCTTCTTTGCCGCCCCAGTGGTCTAAAATGTCAACGTGCCGGTCGGCGGCAAGCAGCGATTGATGCTCGTGCTGCCCGTGGATGTCTACCAGCCCTTCGGCGATCTGGCGCAGGCTGGCAACCGGCATGAGCCGCCCGTTGATCCGGCACTGCGACTTGCCCCCGCTGCGGGCCAGCTCGCGGGTGACCAGAAGCGTGTCCGTATCGCCTTCTTCGCCCTCGTCCAAGCCCGCCTCGGTCAGCCGTGCCCGCACTTCGGCGGGAGCATGGGAGAGGTCGAAAACGGCTTCCACGGTGGCTTTGGCCGCGCCGGTGCGGACGAGATCGGCCCCGGCGCGGCCCCCGAGGGCCAGCCCCAGAGCGTCAATAATAATGGATTTGCCCGCGCCGGTTTCCCCGGTGAGCATATTCAGGCCCGGCCCGAACGTCAAATCGAGGTGGTCAATCAGGGCAAAATTGGTGACATGGAGTTCAACTAACATGGATGACTCTAGGATACCCAATTCGCGCTGAATACGCGGCGTTATGGCTTCTCGCTAGTACAGCGTCTCGCCCCAGTGGAGCTTGCTTTGCAGCTTGTCATAGAAGTCCGCGCCGCCGACGGACAAAAACTTGGCCTGATGCGGGGCGCGGCGGACATGGATTTCGTCTTCGGCCTGCAAAGGAAAGCCAAGCTGACCGTCAATGGTGACGCGCACCATGTCGTGTGGGTCGCGCTCGATGACGACCATGACTTCGGAGTTTGGCGGGACCAGGAGGGCGCGGGCAGTCAGCGTGTGCGGGCAGATGGGAACGACCAGAAGCGTCTGCAAATCGGGATGAACCAGCGGCCCCCCCGCCGACAGCGAGTAGGCGGTGGAACCGGTGGGGGTTGCGATAATGATGCCGTCGGCGGCGTAGGTCGTGACATATTTGCCGTCGATAAACGTCCGCAAATGCAGCACCCGCGACAGCGGGCCGTTCGCGGCGACGACTTCATTCAGCGCCAGCCCCGAATCCTGCAAAACCCCGCCCCGCCGGGTTTCGCAGAGCAGCATCATGCGCGTTTCTTCGGTGTAGTCCCCGGACAGCAGGCAGTCCAGCGCATTGCCAAGTGCATCCGGGGCCACGGCGGTCAGGAAGCCGAAATGGCCGACATGGACCGGCAGCATGGGGGTTCCCCGCGAGGCACAGGTGCGGGCGGTGGCAAGGATAGTTCCATCGCCGCCCAGCACCAGCACGGCCTCTGAATCGGCAACGCCGTCATCGGACAGGCCCCTCTCCGGGATGCCCAGCTCGTCAGCCACCCGCCGCTGAAGGCGCACCGACACGCCGCGCTCCCGCAGATAGACGTCCGCCTGCGCCGCCACTTCCAGCGCCGCCGGCTTGCCCGCGTTCGCCATGATCCCCAGCGTTTTCATAAGTTGCTTTTGTCTCTTGCTCGGGACTTACTTTGGGGCAAACCGCTTCAAGTTGTCGCGGGCGACCACCAGGTTCGAGTCCAGCATCAGCGCTCTTTTGTAGGCCGCGATGGCCTGCGGCCTCTGGTTCAGGTTTTCGTAGATGACCCCGATATTATTCTGTGCCTGGGCACTTTGCGGGTTCAGGGCCGCCGCTTTCTTGAAGGCCACCAGTGCTTTCGGATACTGCTTGAGCTTCTGGTAGGCGACGCCGCGCTGGTTCTGTATCCCGGCATCGTCGGGCCGCGCCGAAGCGGCGGCGGTGTACTGGGTCAGGGCGCTGACATACTGTTTCTGCATCATCAGCGAGTCGGCCCAGGCCAGCCGGGTCTGGACATCGGCAGGGTTCAAGACCAGAGCCTCGCGCCGGGCGTCGTTAGCTCCCGCGTAGTTTTTCTGCGCGGCCCGGACATCGCCGAGGCGGGCATACACAGGAGCCGCCTGCGCGTCCTGAGGCAGCCGGGAAGAAGCCTGCGTCAGCACTGTGGCGGCCTCTTCGTTCTGCCCGAGGTCGGCCAGCAGGAGGCCAAGGGCCGTCTGCGCCGGAAGATTGCTGCTGTCCCGGACCAGTGCCTCGCGGTAGGAGGCGATGGCCTCGTTTTTAAGCCCCGCCTGCTCCTGCATCACGCCCTTGTTGTAAACCGGTGTCGCGTTGTTCGGCTGCAAAGCCGCCGCCGTGTCGAACTGCGTGATCGCCTCGTTCGTGTCGTTTTTGGCCGCATAGGCTTCGCCGAGCGTGAAATGGGCATCGTACTGGCTGGCAACGTCCTGTGCCGGGCTGACGGTGGGAGCGAGCGCATGAGTGAGTGAGTCAATAGCCTCGTCATTCTGGCCGGCCCGCTGATACAGCTCGCCTGCGCCAAGCCAGGCGGAGCCGTCTTTGGGGTTCAGCACGGCAGAGTGGTGCAGGGCGGCAGCGGCTTCCGGGCCGCGCCCGTCTTTTTGCAGGAAGAAACCGTAGTTTTTGTAAGTCGCAGCGTCCCCGGCTCCATTTGCCGTGAGCTGTGCAAACAGAGCTAGCGCCTCTTCGGTTTTGCCGGCCTGCCCCAGAGCCGTCGCCTGGTTGAACTTCACTCGGGTCGGATCAGGCGTGGTGGAATCGGGAGTGCGGTGGTCCAGCACGTAGCCATACTGGGTGGCGGCTTCCTCGAAGCGTCCGGTCTGGCGCAGAGCATTGCCGAGGTTGTTGTGAGCTTCCAGGTTGCCAGGGTTCAGAGCCACAGTCTGCTGAAGCTCCGGGATGGCCTGCTCCGGCTGCTGCTGCGAGAGGTACAGGTAGCCGACAAGGTTGTGGAGGGTCGCCTGCTTTTCTTTGTCAGCCTGAAGCGCAGGCGAGGCGGCGACGGTCTGTAGTTCCTGGATGTTGGCATCAATCAGAGTATCCGCAGCTTCACGCGAGGCCGGGTCAATGGCCGCCCCCCGCGCCTGGGTCGCTTTATTAAAATTGCTGAGGGCGGTGTTATACGGGTCGAGGCGCGGGGCGGCATTCGCTGGAGATTTGGCCGGGTCAGCGGCCTGCACCGGGGCGGCGGCCGAGCCAGAAGCAAGCATCAACAAAAAGAAAAAGAAAGAAAGCGGGCCAGCCAGGAGCGGATTGGCTCTTTTTGCATTCCCTCCCATCAGCAAAGTGTAGTTACAAAGCATTGAGATAATTTCTCCACATCCTGGTCAGTAACAATCCTAAAATCCGGCAATTCAAAAGCAGCAACGGACTTGCCCGCTTCCCAAAACCGAGTTTACTTACAATCTGTTTATTATAGCACAAAGACTCGGACAAAGACAGCCTGATTTCATACATATTTGAGGCATCTTTGGGCTTGACAGGCTCTTGTTTTTTCTGTATACTATGCCCTGGTGCTAACACTGGCAAACAGAACACTGACGTTCCTGTGCGGCTTTCGTTGGGAACACCTGCATCAGCAGGAGTGTTTCTCACGGGCTGCGGAGGGGCGTTTTTTTGTGCCTGCTTTGTGCCTGTTTTTTTGTACGAACTTATCTAAAGGAGATAGACGCTCTTCATGGCTAAAACACCCCAGGATGTCCTGACGATGATCAAGGACAACGACGTCAAATTCGTGGATGTCAAGTTTATTGACGTCCCCGGAACATGGCAGCATTTCACCCTGCCCGCGCATCGGTTTGAGGAAGAAGTCTTCACCGACGGCCTGCCCTTTGACGGCTCTTCGGTGCGCGGCTTCCAGACCATCGACGAATCGGATATGCTGCTGGTTCCCGATGCCGACACCGCTGTTTTGGACCCCTTTACCGAGGTCAAGACGCTGTCGATTATCGCCGATGTGGAAGACCCTATTACCCGCGAGAAGTACCCCCGCGATCCGCGTAACATCGCCAAGAAAGCCGAAGCCTACCTTCAGTCGACAGGCATCGCGGATGTCGCCTACTTTGGACCTGAAGCCGAGTTTTACGTCTTCAACGACATCCGCTACGGGCAGTCGGCCAATTCCGGCTTTTATGCCATTGATTCCGACGAAGCCGCCTGGAACACGGGCCGCGACGAGAAGCCCAACTTGGGCTACAAAATGCGGACCAAAGAAGGCTATTTCCCCGTGCCCCCTTCGGACACCCTGGCCGACCTGCGCTCCGAGATGGTGCTGACGCTGCTGGAAGCAGGCATCGAAGTAGACGTCCATCACCACGAAGTCGGCAATGCCGGGCAGTGCGAAATCGGCATCAAGTTTGACTCGCTCGTCTCCATGGCCGACAAGCTGATGATGCACAAGTACATTGTCAAGAACACAGCGGCGCAGAACGGCTACACGGCGACATTCATGCCCAAGCCTATTTTCCAGGACAACGGCTCCGGGATGCACTGCTCGGTCTCCATGTGGAAGGGCAATACGAATATCTTCTACGATGAGAAGGGATATGGTGCCCTGTCCGAGACGGCTCTGTATTATATCGGCGGCATCCTGAAGCACGCCCGCGCCCTGCTGGCCTTCGGCGCGGCGTCCACCAACTCGTACCGCCGTCTCGTGCCCGGCTACGAGGCCCCGATCAACCTCGTGTACTCGGCCCGGAACCGCTCCGCCGCCGTGCGTATCCCTATCGCCGGCTCGCCCAAATCCAAGCGCGTCGAGTTCCGTGCCCCGGACCCGACCGCGAACCCCTACCTGCTGTTCTCGGCAATGGCACTGGCTGGAATTGACGGCATCCAGAACAAGATTGTTCCGCCGGCCCCTATCGACAAGGATATCTACGAGCTGGCTCCCGAGGAGAAAGCGGGCATCGCGCAGACCCCCGGCACACTGGCCGAGTCGCTGGACGCCCTGGAAGCCGACCACGAGTTCCTGCTCAAAGGCGATGTGTTCTCAAAGTCTCTGATTGAGACCTACATTGACTACAAGCGCGTCCGCGAAGTCGAAGGCGTGGCCCTGCGGCCTCATCCGTATGAGTTCTTCCTGTACTACGATGCCTAGTCGCTGACGCCAAAACTCCCCTCCCCCGGCCCGCCTCCTCGCTGATCCCCCAGCGCCGCGAGGCGGGCTTTTTTTGTTGATAGCAGATGTCGAGACGCAAGAGCAGCGTTCGACAGTATGAATAGATCAGGTACAATCAATTTTATGTATAGCCTTCAAGAAGTGGAAGTAGCTTTAGACCAGCATGACTGGCTCCTCAGTGATGCATTATATAAAATGGAGCGATTTGCTGAGGCACATGGGCTGACCTCTCTTACCGAATGGTGTAAGTTGGAGGCGGAGGGATATTACGGCCATAATTTAACCACAGAGAAAGCAAATCAAGACCTTTCTTACCGTGTAATTCCTGTCCAGTGGCTGGATACCAATAATCGGCCTGCTGTTCTTCTTGGTGATGCAACTTGTTATAACAGAATGCCCATCTTAAACGGTGTGCTAGAAATTGAGGGCTACGCAGACAAAGGTATGACAGTCAGTTTCCCTAATGTGGCATCTGCACTTAGCTCCCCAAACTTAATGACGAGACTGCATCCTGAGCATCTGAAAAATTTACTGATGCGTGTACGACATCAGGCGCGGAGAAGGCTTCACGATAATTTACCGCGAATTCCAGATCGCTCTGTCTTGTATGCCACACCTAATTTTAGCAATTTGGTCCATGATGCTGACTTATCAAAGATATTAGCGCATCGATGGGTTGAGGCTAACTTGACATTCAGTGCGGGCGCATATCTAGCAACAGTAGTTCTGCTTGGTAGCATCCTTGAAGGGGCTTTGCTGGACACGGCAGAGAAAAATATTAGCCAAGCAAACCGGGCGTCAAGTTCACCAAAAAAAGATGGTAAAGTCCTTTTATTGCGTGAGTGGGGGTTGGATAGCCTAATTCAAGTAGCCCACGAATGCGAATGGATAAAGAGGGACGCGAAAGAGTTCTCGGTTATTGTGAGACATTACCGCAATTTTGTGCATCCTAATAAGGAGCGCGAGCAAGGAATTACACTTGACGCTGGAGTCTGCCGCGTTATTTGGGAAATCGTTATTGCCACTTTGCAATAGCCTATCATTCGTGTAACGAGATTTAATTTGTATACTCCAGAGTTGAATGACGCAATCAAGGAGAAGCAAGATGGAACAGCAGATAGCGCAAATACTCACGCAGGCTTTTCCAGGGATGACGATTGACCTGGATGAAACGCGGGGGCCGCGTGTGCAGGGGAGGATCGTTTGGGACGGGTTTACAGGCAAAGATCAGGTAGACCGGCAAACCACAGTCCGCGAAAGGCTAAAGCAAGAACTGGGGGCAGAGGCGCAGCAAGTCGGCGTGCTGCTGACCTACACGCCCACGGAGATTGAAGCCATGCAGGCCGCCTGACGTTTAGGGCAATCTAGCCCGCCTCCGCGCTTATCCCCAAGCGCCGTGAGGTGGGCTCTTTTTGTGCTTTCCTGCTTGTATCTGGTACACTGCGGCTATGCCTGATTTATCTACCCTGCCGCTGCTGTGGCTTGTTGTTGTATTCGCCCTCGCGGCGGGGGCCGTCTGGGTGGCGGGGATTTTTTTGTCCAACACCACGGATGTGCTGGACTCGCGGCTGCATCTGGGGGAGGCCCTGGGCGGGCTGATTTTGCTGGCGCTAACCACGAACCTGCCGGAAATCGCCATCACGGCGACGGCGGCCCTGCACCATGATATTGGCGTGGCGATTGGCAACATTCTGGGCGGGATTGCGCTGCAAACGGTGGTGCTGGTGGCTTTGGACTTATCCGTGCCGGGCAAAAAACCACTGACCTGGCAGGCGGCGTCGCTGACACTGGTGCTGGAAGGGGTGCTGGTCTGCGCGGTGCTGGTGGTCGTGATGATGGGCACGCAGCTTCCGAAGTCGCTCATCAAGTTTCGGCTGACGCCGGAAGATTTGGCATTAGTGGCGCTGTGGACGGCGGGCCTGTGGCTTCTCAGCCGGGCGCGGAAGGACCTGCCGTGGCAGGACAAGGGCGATGCGCCGGGCGGGGAGCAGACCGAGGCAATGAAGGCGCGAAAGAAAAAGTCCGAAGACCAAAACAAAGGCAAAAGCACGGCACTGGTCGGGCTGACCTTTGGTGCGGCGGCGCTGGTGACGCTGGCGGCGGGGGTGGCGTTGGAGCAAAGCGGTGATGGCCTGGCGCGGCATCTGCACATGACGGGCGTACTGTTTGGGGCGACGGTGCTGGCGGCGGCGACATCCCTGCCGGAGCTATCGACCGGGCTGGCGTCAATCAAGCTGGGGGACTATCAGCTTGCGATGTCGGACATCTTCGGCGGCAATGCGTTTCTGCCGACGCTGTTTCTGCTGGCAACACTGCTGTCGGGCGAGGCCGTGCTGCCGCAGGCGCACCGAACCGATATTTATCTGGCCGGTCTCGGCGTCCTGCTGACAACGGTGTACATTTACGGCTTGATTTTCCGCCCCCGCCGTTTGTTCCTGCACATGGGGGCGGATTCGCTGATTGTGCTGGTGCTGTATGCGCTCGGCGTTTTGGGCCTGTTCACGATAGCCAACTGAGCCAATTAAATGGATGACAAGAACTGAACGATGGTCTGAGCCGGGTCGGGGGCATCAATCTGAATGGCCTCAATGTCGCCGTCGGCGGTTCGCATGACATGAACCTGCGTGACGGCGGGGATAGTGTGCGAGACAGCGTCCTCTTCGCTTTGCCCGGCAATAATCGTGATGCTGCCCGAATCGCCGCCTTTGGTGTTAAGCTGAATGCCGAGAAGCGGCAGACCGGTGATGACCGGGGCATCCGAAAGCGTGTCGGTCCGCACCGTCACATCGACCAGGCCTTCCTCAAACTCGCGGCTCAGGTCGTCCAAGAACTCTTCCCACTCTTCGTGTGCTACTTCCTGCGTGTCCATTGTATAGTCTCCTTTTGGCAGAAAAGCCGCCCCACGCCAAAAAGCGCGGAGCGGCTTGCGTATGGGCGTTCTACCCAAAATTGCCGTGTGATATCAGCCTAATTTTCAGCCTAATTTCAGGCCGCCTGTGCAGCCTGCGGGTTGGAGGCAGACTCAGCGATTTGGGTCAGCGTCTGGTCCGAGTGCTTTTCTTCCTGAAGCGACTGCTCCAATGTTTGGGCAACGTCGTTGTGGCCGAGCTGCTTCGCATGGGCAATCAGCGTGCCGTAGCCAGCAATCTCGTAATGCTCGATGCGCTGAGCGGCGGCAACGACTTCGGCTTCCAGCGTTTTGTCGTCATAGCCCTGGCTCTGGATTTTATTGTTTTCGTTTAAGATGCCCTTGATGCCGTCGGGCTGAATGTCGTTCGGGGTCGTGCCCATCTGCTGGAAAATCTGCTCCAGCCGCTGTACCTGCTGCTGGGTTTCGGCCTGATGCTTTTCAAATGCCTGCTTGGCTTCGGGGTTGGTGACGGCTTTCATCATGTCCGGCATCCCCTGAAGGGTCAGCTTTTCAGTGTTGTAGAGGGCGGAAAGCCCGTTGACGAACGCATCGTTCATGTCTGCCATTGGTTTGGTCTTTCTAGTAGATCGGTCTAGAGTTTAGCCGCGCCTGTGTTGGAGAAAAGATTGCGCGGCGGGCGGCATTGCCGCGCCACCCCCTTCTTCCCCGGCAAAAATAGCGGCAAACGCGGCAGGCATGAGGTTATTTTTGGGGTTATTCTTCAAAGCAGGTTTCTTGACACTTTTCGGCGCTTTACGGTACACTCAGGCTATTATGCCAACTGCTGCATTTGCGAATTTAGGCTGCAAGGTCAACGGCTACGAGACCGAACGGCTGGCGGAGAGCTTTGAAGCCCTGGGCTTCACGATTGGGAATTTTCGGGAGCCTGCCGATGTCTATGTCATCAATACCTGTTCGGTGACCGCCGATGCCGACCGGAAATCGCGGCAGATGGCCCGCCGGGCGGCGCGTCAAAAAGAGGGCGCGAAAGTGGTGCTGACCGGCTGCTTCGCGCAGATGGCGCTGGACACCGGCGAGGCGGTCGACGGCGCGGCGCTGCTGGTCCCGAACGGCGACAAAATGCGGACGGCGCGGCACGTTCTGGATATGTTTCCTGAGCTGATTGCCTATTCGTCGTCGCCCGCGTCTCCCGTGCCCTCGCCAAACGCGGCCCCTGCCGTCTTTCCCGAAGCCGCCGAAGGCGGGCTGATCTCGCCCGAATCGCTGGTGGCTAAACCCCTGCACCGGACGCGGGCGACTTTGAAGGTGCAGGACGGCTGCCAATACTTCTGCGGCTTCTGCTCCATTCCGTATACCCGGAACGTCATGGCAAGCCGCCCCTTCGCCGATGTGCTGGCCGAAGCCCGGCAGATGGTCCGTACCGGCGCGAAAGAGATTGTCGTCACCGGGGTCTGTGTCGGCGCGTATGGCCCCGAAACCGGCAGCGGCGGCGAGCATTTGGTAGACGTTCTCTCCGGCGTCGCCGACATCGACGGCGTGGAGCGTGTGCGCCTGTCGTCGGTGCAGCCCGTCGAAATCCCGGATGCGATTATCGACGTCATGGCGACGCACCCGAACATCGCCCCGCACCTGCATCTGTCTTTGCAGAGCGGCGACGACACGATCTTGAAAGCCATGAACCGGCCTTACGACACGCACTTTTTCGCCGATCACGTCGCCAAGCTGCGTGCCCGGATGCCGCGCATCGGCCTGACCACGGACCTGATTGTCGGCTACCCCGGCGAGACATTAGAGTTATTCGAAAACACGCTGGCCTTTGCCCGGAAGATGCAGTTCGCCCGCACCCATGTCTTCCGCTACTCGCCCCGTCAGCGCACCGCCGCCGAACAGTTGGTGGATGACGTGCCGCACGAGGAAAAAGAGCGCCGCCACCGGGCGCTGTCCGCCGTCTGCGTCGCCTCCCAGGAAGCTTTCGCGGCGGGCGATTTAGGCCAGACCGTGGACGTGCTGGTGGAAGCCAAAGGTGCCCAGGACGGCTGGCTGTCCGGCTACACCGGCAACTACATCCGCGTCCAGTTCGCGGCCCCGGCGTCTCTGCGCGGCCAGCTTGTCCCGGTGCGCCTGACGGAGGTTTTGCCAGGCGGCGATGCGTTTGGGGTGCTGGCGGGTTAGGACCCCTCCCGCTCGTTCCTCGCTCCCTCCCCTGTTAGGGGAGGGCAATCGGGAGCCGGAGCAGATCGCCCCCCGGCCCCCAATTCTGGGGGAGCCAGATTAGGGCAGAAAGCCTCCTGACCATTTTCCTACCCTTCCCTAACAGGGGAGGGAGCGAGGAACGAGCGGGAGGGGTCCGCTCGGTGTAAAGGAAACGTTATGGCAGACACCATTTTCGGCAAAATCATCCGGCGCGAAATCCCCGCCGACATCGTGTACGAAGACGACGACGTGCTGGCCTTCCGCGATGTCAGCCCGCAGGCTCCCGTTCACCTTGTCGTCATCCCCAAAAAGCCGCTCATGGGCCTCTTAGACGCCGCCCCCGAAGACGACGCCCTGCTGGGGCGTCTGCTGGAAGCCGCCACGCAGATTGCCCGGACGGAGGGCTTGGACAAAACCGGCTTCCGCGTCGTCATCAACTCCGGCCCCGATGCCGGGCAGTCCGTGGAGCATCTGCACCTGCACATCTTAGGCGGGCGGCATCTGACGTGGCCGCCGGGGTAGGAGACCCCTCCCGCTCGTTCCTCGCTCCCTCCCCTGTTAGGGAAGGGTGAGGACCAAGACCGGAAAGAAGGGCAGGGACAAGCCGCTGCCCCTACGGGTTCGGCCCCGTGCTGTGCCCTAATCCTTCCTTTAGGAAGGACTCTGCGACGAAGGAGCAAGGAAGGGAGGTCGTTTGACTTCCCTTCCCCTGCCCCGGTATAATTCCCGCATTCGTACTGACACCACAATTTTAGCCGCGCCGCACGAGCGCCGGTGGTTCTGGCTGCTTCTGGTCGGCACGGC
The DNA here is from genome assembly GCA_965277455.1 of Capsulimonadaceae bacterium. GTDB lineage: Bacteria > Armatimonadota > Armatimonadia > Armatimonadales > Capsulimonadaceae > JANXMY01. Next base: position 1,683,209 of record OZ255823.1, read on the forward strand.
GCTGTGTTCGCTGTGGGCGCTCGGGGCGCTGCCGCTGATTGACGTGGACGAGCCGGTCTACGGGCAGGTGGGACGCGAGATGGCCCATTCTGACTGGCAGGACTGGCTCACGCCCCGGCTGGGCGGGCAGCCCTGGTTTGACAAGCCGCCGCTGTTTTACTGGCTCACGGCGCTCTCGATGCGGCTGTTTGGAGTGTCCGAGTTCGCCGCCCGGCTGCCGTCGGCCCTGGAAGCGGTTGGTCTGGTGGCCGTCACCTATGCGCTGGCCCGGCGGGCGTTCCCGGAGACGCCTCGCGCCGGGCTATGGGCCGGGTTTGTGCTGGCGACGTGTGTGCAGTTCTTGATACTCGCCCGCGCCGCCGTCACGGACATGACGCTCGTATTGACCCTGACGCTGGCCCTCTGGGCGCTGTATGTCTGGACGAAGACAGGGGAGGGCCGGTGGATTGCGCTGTGCGGGGTGATGACGGGGCTGGGCTGTCTGGCGAAGGGGCCGGTGGCGCTGGTCTTAATCGGGGTGCAGGCGGTGGGCTACCTGCTGCTGACCCGGCAGGCTAAACGCCTGCTGTCGCCCGCGCTGTGGGGCGGCTTCCTGCTGTGCCTCGTGGTCGGCCTGCCGTGGTTTCTGCTGATGGTTCACGAGCACGGACAGTTGTTTATCAATGGCTTTCTGGAAGCGAACAACGTCACGCGCTATTTGCAGGCCGAACACGCCGAGACTAGCCCATTCTGGTTCTTTTTGCCGGTGCTGCTCGCCGGGTTTCTGCCGTGGACGCTGGCCCTGCCCGGCACGCTGGCAATGCTCTGGCGGCAGGGGCGCGAGGAGTGGAGCGCAAAGGCAGCGGACGGCCCCGTGCTGTTTCTGGCGCTGTGGGTGGTGCTGGTCTTCGTGTTCTTTTCGGCCTCGCAAAGCAAGCTCGTCACCTATATTTTCCCGCTGTACCCGGCCCTTGCCGTGCTTGTTGGCGCATGGCTGGCGAAGCCCATTGAAACTTTTGCGCGTGTCTGGCCTCTATATGTGTATGCCGGGCTGAATCTGGTACTGGCAGTTGTCATCTATACAGCCGGGCACAAGTATGGCGTTGATTTGGGCACAATAAATAGCTGGATAACGCTCCTACTTATATATGGCTTTCTAGCAGTACGAAATCGCAGGGAAGAAAGCGGGTGGCTTTTTCCTGGCGCGGCGACTGCTTTGTTTGTAGTTTTCCTGTGGTGTTCGCCGACTTGGAATGTCCGCGAGGCGGATGTCTCGGAGCGGCAGATGGCGCGGGTCGCTAACACGCTGACGCCGCCGGACGGGGTGGTTCATGCGCTGGGCTTCAAGCACCCGAGCCTGCGGTTTTATTCGGCGCGGCCCGTGGTCTACACCGATGACCACGCGGCGGCGGCAGCGGATATGAAAGCCCATCCGGGCGTCGTGTATGCCCTGCGGACCAGCGATCTGGACGAGATGCGGCAGAAGTTTGGTGTGACGAATTTGCAGGAAGTGTATCGGTACGGGAAGACGGTGCTGGTGCGGGCGACCCCCTAGCCCCCAATAATGGGGGAACCTGATAATTAGGATAAGAGGGCGCAGCAAGCAGCGCCCCTACGGGTACTGTCTTATTCTGGTTCCCCCATTATTGGGGGCTAGGGGGTCTTTGGGACAACAAGCAATGGCAGACAAAACAACAACTAGCGAAACGGGAGCGCCGAACGCCGGGACGAAGCTGTCCGGGCTGTCGTTTGTGTACCCCATGTATAACGAAATCGGCAACATTGAAATGTGTGTCGCCGAGAGCCTGCGCGTCGGGCGGATGATGACCGATGACCTGGAAATCGTCGTTGTCGATGACGCTTCCACTGATGGCTGCGGGGCTTTGGCCGACAAATTGGCATTGGCGCACCCGGAAGTCAAAGTGATGCACCACGTCAAAAACCGCAAGCTGGGCGGGTCCCTGCGGACGGGCTTTGCGGCGGCGACCAAAGACTGGGTGCTGTATATTGACAGCGACCTGCCCATTCAAATGGACGACGCGCTGACAGCCCTCCCCCCGGCGCAGAACGCCGACATGGTGATTGGCAACCGGCATGGACGGGCCGAGGGCATCAAGCGGGAGGTGATGTCGTTTGTCTACAACCGGCTCATCCGCGTGCTATTCGGGCTGAGCGTGCGGGATGTCAACTTCGCATTCAAGCTGTTCCGGCGGGCAATCTTGGAGCAGATTACGCTGCAAAGTGAAGGCTCGTTTATTGATGCCGAGCTTTTGATTGAGACGCACAACGCGGGTTTTACGATTGCCGAAATCCCCCTGCGCTACTATGAGCGCACGGCGGGGGTCTCTACACTGGCGTCGGGGTCGGTGGTGACGAAGATACTCAAAGAAATGGCCGATTACCGCCGCGCCGCTGCCCGCCGCCCGGCCCGGAAGCCGCTCCTGCGCCATGACTAAGAGGCCCCCCCCGCCCCCAATAATGGGGGAGCCGGATAATCAGGAGAAGAGCGGAAGGAGGGCAGGGGCAAGCCCTGCCCTTACTTCTGGCTCCCCCATTATTGGAGGCGGGGGGGGCCGTCCCCGCGTGATCGTTCACGCCGACGACTTTGGCCTGCACCCGGCGCTGAACGAGGGCATTGAACGCGCTCACCGGCAGGGTCTGGTGACTTCGGCAAGCCTGATGCCACTTGGAGCGGCGTTCGAAGACGCCCGGCGGCGGTACGCGGGCTTGCCCAACTTGGATTTGGGCCTGCACTTTGCGCTGGTCGGCGTTCCCGATGCCCCGGCGACTCTGGGGACATTTTTGAAAGCCTACGCGGGGGGCCGCTTTCCGGCGCGGGCGGTCGAAGCCGCTTTGCGAGTGCAGTTTGACGCCGTGCGCGATTTTTCCCTCAGCCACATTGATTCCCATCAGCACCTCCACGCCCTGCCATCCGTGATGCGCGTCGTCTGCCGGTTCGCGTCTCAGAACGGCATCCGGGCTATTCGCTCCCCCATTGACGGACCGCCGAGGGCGTCTGTGCCTCCTGCCCGGCGCGGGCAGGCGGCGGCTCTCGCGGTGATGGCACGACTGTCGCGGCGCTATATTGACGCTTACGGACTGAAGACAACCGACCACTTTGCGGGCATGGCTGTTTCGGGGCATCTGACGGCGGAGACGCTGGCCGCCTATTTGACGGACGCGAAGCCGGGCGTCACCGAGATTGTCTGTCATCCCGGCGCGGACAATGCGGCGCTGACCAAAGCGTTTGACTGGGGCTATGACTGGGAGGGCGAGATGAACGCGCTGTGTTCGCCGGAAGCGCGGACGGCGGCTTCGGGTGTGAGCCTGCTCGGCTGGCGGGATTTATGAAACGCAGCGTCTAATAATCGTGTAAATTGGGAGCGTAACGCCCCAAAAGCAGGTATAATAGCCGGTGGCAAGGTCGCCTCAGATTTTGATAGCTCGCAGATTTTAGCTGTCTCACCCGTTAGAAATAGTTCTATGCACCGCTCCCGCCGCGTCCACACTTTGCTTTTGCTTGCGCTTCCCCTCGCCGCTGCTCTGCCCGCTCGCGCCCAGACTCCGGCGACGGGCGGCCCTGCCACAACCGGCGGGGCCGCGCCGGGCGGCGGGGCACCGGGAACAAACGCGCCCGCGCCCGGTGTCGCAGGCGGCGTGCCAAACGCGCCCGCGCCCGGTGTCGCAGGCGGCGTGCCAAACGCGCCGGTTCCAACAGGCAAACCGCTGACGCTAAGCGATGTCGTCAACACGGCGGTCGGTGGCAACTCCGGGCTGGTGCTGGCCCGGCAGCGGCTGCAAAAGGCGCAGGAGCTGATTATCCAGGTCAAGGCGCAGGGCCGCCCGCAGTTTCGCGCCGATGCCGCTGACACGTACACCACCTACAATGCCTTCGCCCCCACCCTCCCGAACCCGACTGTCACCAACCCGACCCTGCCCGGCGGCGGGCAAATCCCTGTCGTCGTGGACAATGGCAACGGCTTTTCGACGTCCTATTTAGGCGGCGGGGGCGGCGGCAATGCCCCGACAAGCGGCGCGTCCCTGCCCACCACCGGCCTGACGGCCGGGCCGAGCGTCGGCGGCCCCGCCGTCAGCCCCACTGGCACGACCGGCATCGGCGGCATTGGCGGGACCGGCGGCACGTCGCCCCTGCCCACGGCTCCTTCCACGGCGGCCCCGGCATCACCCGGCGCACCCGCCGCCCCGGTCAGCCCGGCGCCGCCGGTCGGGCCGGCTTCCCCCGCTGCACCAGCGGCTCCTGCCGCACCCATAACAGGGGCATTTCTGCCGCCTCTCACCACCGGCTACAGCACGGATAACAGCCCTACGCAGGTCGTGCAGGCGGAGGCCCCGGCGCGGCAGCCCCGCGATGACACCACGGGCGGCAGCGGAGGCACAGCAAACCCGGTCACCGGAACGGGGGGACGCAGCGGCGTCCTCAGCGGGCAGCGCAATAACTACGCGGCGCGGGTATCGGCCAGCCAGTTGATTGACCTGTTTGGCCTCCTGCCTGCGGCCAGAGACGTGCAGGACAACGTCCGCGACTTTTACAGCCTGGACATCGAGCGCCTCGGCAACGAAACGGCACTAGCCGCTAAAAATCTGTTTTTCAACGTGTTGCTCAACGAAGCACAGGTGACGACGCAGGAAGAGCAGGTGCGCTATGCCGAGGAAAACGTGCGGATTACCGAGGCACGTTTGCAGCAGGGCATCGTCTCCCGCTTCGATGTGCTGACCGCCCAGACGGCCCTTTCCACCGCGCAGCAGCAGCTCATCGCCGCGCAGAACGGACGCGATTTAGCACAGGCCGATCTCGCCTACCTGCTCGGCACGGACCCGGACACGCCGCTGACTTTGCAGGCCCCGCCCCTGCCGCCCCTGACCCAGACGATTGACCTTCGGGCCAGCACGGCGTCGGCTTTGGCCCGCCGCCCGGAAGTCAAACAGGCGGGTGCAAATGTCAGCGAAGCGCGGCGGCTCGTCAAGCTGGCCGGCTCGCCCCTCCTGCCGACGCTCGGCCTTGTGGCCAGCGGCGTCGGCTCCGGGACCGAATCCTCCACCGTTCCGCGCTCTTACGGAACCGTCTCCGCGCAGCTTGCCGTGCCGCTCGACGACGGCGGGGCGACCCGCTCCCGCGTCCGCTCGGCCAAAACTGATGTGGACACCCAGACTCTGACGCTGGAACAAATCCGCCTCAATGTGGCGTTAGAAGTGCGGGAAGCGACGCTGAATGTCCGCAACGCGCAGGCACAGGTCGGCGCGGCGCAAACGGGCGTCACGCAGGCGCAGGAAGCCCTGCGGCTGGTCTATTTGCGCTATGAAGACGGCCTCGGGACATTTTTAGACGTGCTGAACGCACTGGCACAGCTCGCCCGGACGCGGACCAATTTAGAGAATGCCCAGTATTTTTACCAGACCTCGCTCGCCCAGCTTGTGCGGGCGATGGGCGGGCGGTGATGCGCTCGTCTCTTCTGTTGACCTGTCCCCGCTGCGGGGGAGGGCTGGCGCGGGCCGGAAATGCCCTGCGGTGTGGGCAGGGCCACTCTTATGACATCGCTCGTGAGGGCTATGTCAACCTGCTGCTCGCCAATCAGAAGGCGTCCCAGTCGCCGGGGGACACGAAGGCGATGGCGGCGTCTCGGCGGGCGTTTCTGGACCGGGGCTATTATGCGCCGCTGTTGGACCGGATCGTCGCCCTTGTCGGTGAGGGCAGGCACGGGAACGAAGCGGCGGGGCTGAGGATTCTAGACGCCGGGTGCGGCGAAGGCTATTATCTGCATCAGCTATTGGCGGCGCTGCCCGCCCCGAGTGATGGGTACGGGCTGGATATTTCCAAAGAGGCCATCCGTCTGGCAGCGAGGGACAAGGGTGCCTGCTTCGTGGTCGGGAGCGTCCATCAGCCCTTGCCGTTCGCTGCGGCGTCGCTGGATGTCGTGCTGAACGTGTTCGCGCCCCGGAACCCGGCCGAGTTCGCACGCGTCCTCCGCCCCGGCAGTCTAGCGCTGGTGGTCGTCCCTGCCGCGCAACATCTGGCCGCGCTGCATGACGCGCTAGGCCTGCCACGGATTAACGGCGATAAGGAGCGGCGGGCCGTCGCCGACTTTGAGGGGGCGCTTGTCCCAAGCCATAGCGAGATTTTGAGATACCGGCGGCACTTGCCGCCGGAAGACGTTTTGCGCTTGATTCAGATGACGCCAACTTTCTGGCACCTGGCGGACGAGGCGCGGGCGGGCTTGAACGCCCTGCCTGAGCTTGATATTGAGTTCGCTTTTATGTTGATCATCCTGCGCCGCGCCCCTGACGCGGCGGCATGAAACGAGTAAGCACCCATGTGGATCGTCAAGCTGGCACTCAGCAAACCCTACACGTTCTTTGTTCTCGCTCTGCTGATGCTGCTTGGCGGCATTGGCAGCATTTTCACGATGCCGACGGACGTGTTCCCGGCCATTGACCTACCGGTCGTCACCGTCATCTGGTCGTATCCCGGCCTAACGCCGAGCGATATGGAAAAGCGGTTCGTGACCCAAAGCGAGCGCGGCTATACCACGTCGGTCAACGACATCGAGCATATCGAGTCACAGTCCGTCGCAGGCGTCGGCGTCATTCGCATTTATTTCCAGCCGGGCGCGGATGTCGCGCAGGGCATCGCGCAGGTTGTCGCCACCTCGCAGACACTCCAGCGCATTCTGCCGCCGGGGACGCAGCCGCCGTATATCCTGCGCTATGATGCCAGCGATGTGCCCGTCATTCAGGCCGCCGTCAGCAGCGATACCCTCCCCGAGCAGACACTTTCCGACCTCAGCACCAACTTCCTGCGGACGCAGCTTACCACCGTGCAGGGTGCCCAGATTCCCGCCCCTTACGGCGGGCGCGGGCGCGTGATCAATGTCGATATTAACCCCCAAGCGTTGACCGCGCACGGCCTGTCGCCCTACGATGTGTCCAATGCCATCAGCGCTCAGAACTTGATTTTGCCCACCGGTGATGCCAAAATCGGCACCCACGATTATCCCGTCTCGATCAACGCCAGCCCGGATACCATTGAAGCCTTGAACGACCTGCCCATCAAGAGCGTCGGCGGCACGGTGATTTATGTCCGCGATGTGGCCCATGTCCGCGACGGCTACTCTATTCAGCAGAACATCGTGGACATCAATGGCAAACGCGCCGTGCTGCTGCAAATCAACAAGAGCGGCGCGGCATCCACGCTGGATGTCGTCAAGCGCGTTCGCGCCGCTCTCCCGCGTATCAAGGCCACGCTGCCGGATGCGCTGAAAGTTAATCTCATCGCCGACCAGTCGGTGTTTGTCAAAGCCAGCGTTGAGGGCGTGGTGCGCGAGGCGACCATCGCGGCGTGTCTGACCGCTCTGATGATTTTGCTCTTTCTAGGCAGCCTGCGCTCCACGCTGATTGTGGCCGTGTCTATCCCACTGTCCATTTTGACGTCCATTGCCGTGCTTCATGCGCTGGGGCAGTCGCTCAACACGACGACGCTCGGCGGCCTTGCTTTGGCCGTTGGCATCCTGGTAGACGACACCACGGTAACGATTGAGAATATCAACCGCTATCTGGGGCAGGGGCGGACTCTCAGACAGGCGATTCTGGAAGGCTCGGCGGAGATTGCCCTGCCCGCGCTCGTGTCCACGCTGTCGATTTGTATCGTCTTTATCCCGATGGCATTTCTGTCCGGCGTCGCCCGGTATCTGTTCCTGCCGCTGGCCGAGGCGGTCATTTTCGCCATGCTGGCTTCCTATCTGCTGTCCCGAACACTGACGCCGGCGCTGGCAATGGTGCTGCTGCCCAAAGAAGTCGCGCTGTTCGCCGCCGAAGGCCACGACGAAGCCTCGGGCGAGGACGGCGGCAAAGACAAAGACAGCAAAAATGGCGCACGGGGCAAACACGCGCAGGACGGCATTGCAAAGATGAACGGCCATTCCAACGGCAAAAATGGAAGCGAGCCGTACGAAAAGAAAGAAAAGAAGCCGGACGAGGGCGCAGAAAAGCAGAAAAGCGGCTTGGTCTGGCGCATTCACTCCGCGTTCAACAAGCAGTTCGATAAGATGCGGGGCCGCTACAAGAACGGCCTGACCTGGACTTTGAACCACCGCCTGGGTGTCAGCGTGCTGTTTCTGGCCTTCTGCGGGCTGTCGTTTTGTTTGTATCCGTTTATCGGGCGCGACTTCTTCCCGCAGGTCGACGCCGGGCAGTTCCGCCTCCATGTGCGCGTCCCGCCCTCCACGCGGCTGGAAGAGACCGCGAAAACGTTCAGCCGCGTGGAAGCCGCCATCCGCAAAACCGTCCCGGCCAGTGAAACGGGTTTGATCATTGACAACATCGGCGAGCCGGTTTTTATCAATCTGGCCTATGGCGACAGCGCGACCACGGGGCCATCCGACGGCGAGATTCTGGTGACGCTGAAACCTGGTCATCATGCGACGCAGCAGTATGTGGAGGCCCTGCGCCGGAGCCTGCCGCAGCAGTTCCCCGAGGAGACGTTCTTTTTCCAGCCCGCCGACATTGTCAACCAGATTTTGAACTTCGGCCTGCCTGCCCCTATCGACGTGCAGGTGTCCGGTCCAAGCAAGAATGCCGACGCCAATCTCGCGCTGGCAAAGACGCTTCAGACCAAGATTACGGGTGTTCCTGGCGCGGCGGACGTGCATTTGCAGCAGATTACCGATGCCCCTGCCCTGCATCTGGATATTGACCGGACGCGGGCCGCGCAGGTCGGGCTGACGCAGCGAGACGTGTCCCAGAGCCTGCTCGTGTCTCTTGCTGGAACAGGGACCGCCTCGCCCAATTACTTCCTGAACCCACAAAACGGAGTCGTCTACAACATCGTGGTGCAAACGCCGCAATACCGGCTGGATACGCCGCAGTCGATTTTAAACACGCCGCTAACCGCGCCAGGGCAGACAAGTCCGCTAATTTTAGCCCCGTTTGCCACGCTCTCGCATGACACGCAGCCGCTGGTTGTCAACCACTACAACATTCAGCCGACCTATGACATTTACGCCAGCACGCAGAACCGCGATTTAGGCGGCGTCTCCGGCGACATCTCTAAAATCATTGCTGATGTTCAAAAGAATGCGCCCAAAGGCACGACTATCAAGATTGCCGGGCAGGTGGAGAGCATGAACACGTCGTTCTCCGGCCTGTCGCTCGGCCTGATTGGCGCGGTCGTCTTGGTGTATTTGCTTCTCGTCGTCAACTTCCAGTCCTGGCTGGACCCGCTGGTCGTGGTCTCCGGCGCACCGGGGGCGCTGGCAGGGATTTTGTGGATGCTGTATGCCACGCAAACCACGCTGAACGTGCCGTCGCTGACCGGCGCGATTATGACGATTGGCGTCTCTACGGCCAACAGCGTTTTGATTGTGACGTTCGCCAACGAGAGACGCGCCGAGGGGATGAACGCAGTTGACGCCGCGATTGCGGCGGGCTTTACCCGCCTGCGTCCGGTGCTGATGACCGCGCTTGCCATGATTCTGGGCATGATTCCGATGGCGCTGGCCTTTGGCGAAGGCGGCGAGCAGAACGCCCCGCTGGGCCGCGCCGTCATCGGCGGCCTCTTGGTAGCGACTATCACCACGCTGTTCATGGTCCCGATTTCCTACACTGTCCTGCGCCGCGCCGACTCCAAGCCGCTCGGCGGTGAAGAGGACGAGGATGAAGACGCGCCGAAAACGCGCCCTGCTAAACACCGTCATCCGGTGGAAGAGCCAGTGGAAGCGGGGGCGTGAGAACTGGAACCCCTCCCGCTCGTTCCTCGCTCCCTCCCCTGTTAGGGGAGGGTTCAGAAAGAAGGGCAGGGACAAGCCGCTGCCCCTACGGGTTTGGCCTGCGATTCCGCTCCGAACTCTCTGTGCCCTCCCCTAACAGGGGAGGGAGCGAGGAACGAGCGAGAGGGGTTATAAAGCCTTGATGGCACAACCTAACTCTAAAAACGAAACTAAAACTCTATGCCGCCTGAAAATACAACCCAAGACAAAGAAGCCGCCAAAGTCTACCGGCAGCCTGGCGACGACAAAGACACGCCTAAAGACGAGCCAAAAGACAAAAAAGACGACAAGGGCAGCCGGGGGCGGCTCTGGCGCATCGCGCTGATTATCCTCGCCGTGCTGGCCGTGCTGCTGCTGATTGGCCTTGTCCCGCGCCTGCTGCGCGGGCCGCAGATGAAAAAAGACACGAAGCAGGCCAAAAACACCACGCCCACGGTCAGCGTCACCGGGGTACAGGCGGCGGAGGCGTCCGATGACCTGGACCTGCCGGGCAACATTCAGGCCGTGCAGCAGACCGCCATCGTGGCGCGGGCATCCGGCTATGTGCAGCGGTGGTATGCCGACATTGGCGACAAAGTGAAGGCCGGGCAGCTTCTTGCCACCATCTCCACGCCGGATGTAGACCAGCAGGTGACGCAGGCTCGCGCCCAGGTCTCCCAGACGCAGGCGGCGGCGCAGCAGGCGCTCGCGGGAGTCAGCAGCCAGCAGTCCAATCTCGCGCAGGCGCAGGCCAACGCCTCACGCGGCGAGGCGCAGTATCAGCAGGCGCGAACGGACCTTGCCCGCGCTCAGGCGGCGCTCGCGCAGGCGCAGGAAGCGTCCGCCCAGCAGCGTGCCCAGCTTGCTCAGGCCAAAGCCAATCTCAATTTGGCGCAGGTGACGGCGCGGCGCTACCAAAACCTGTTGTCCGAAGGGGCGATAGACCAGCAGACCACCGATCAGGCCGTCGCGTCGTATGAGACCAATCAGGCCAATGTGCAGGCGCTGTCGGCGTCGCTTCGGGCCTCGCTCGCCAATGTTCGGGCGTTCACCTCGGCGGTCGGCTCCAGCCGGGCCAATGTCAAAGCCTATGCCGACGGCATCCGTGCCGGGGAGGCGGCGGTGGGCGCGGCGGCGGCCAACGTGCGGGCCGCCCGCGCCGCCGCGAACGCCTCCGAGGCCAACATCCGCGCCGCGCAGGCCAATGTCGCCCGGCTGGCTTCTTTGCAGGGCTTCAACCGCGTCACGGCCCCGTTCAGCGGCGTGATTACGGCCCGCAACGTCGACGCCGGCGCGTTTATCTCATCCAGCGGCGGCCCGCTCGGCGGCGGGAGCAGTGTCGGGGATGCGACGGCAGGGACCAGCACACAGGGCGCGGCGGCCAGCGGCAACCCGCTCGGCGGCGGGTCGTCACCCGGCGGCAGCGGCGGCCAGAGCGGCAGCCTGTTTTCACTGGCCCAGACCACGGCCCTGCGAGTGTATGTGAATATCCCGCAGACCTACATCGGCGTCGTCAGCGCCGGCCAGCCGGTCGATATCACCGTGCAGGAGCTGCCGGGGCAGAAGTTCAAGGGGACTATTTCGCGGGCGGCGGGGGCATTGGACCCCTCTTCGCGGACGCTGGTGTCCGAGGTGCGCCTCGCCAATCCCAACGGCACGCTGACACCGGGAATGTTCGCGCAGGTGCATCTGCACGTCCCCCACCCGCCCGGCACGGTCCTTATCCCCGGCGGCGCTCTTGTGACCAATGCCGACGGCACGCAGGTCGTTCTGGTCGATAAAAACAGCAAGCTGCACTTTCAGACGATCACACTCGGGCGCGATTTAGGCAAGACGCTGGAAGTGACGCAGGGCCTGTCCGTGGGCCAGCAGATTGTCGCCACGCCCTCGGACGACCTGAAAGAAGGCCAGTCTGTCCACACGACAAAAGCCCCGCCGTCGCCGTAGAACGATGGGTGGGCACGGCTTGACAGGACATATTTTCACTGCTATAATCATTTTCACCATCTGGTGAAATCGGGCAAAATAGTGAAAATGCACACAACTGAGAGTGAAATCATACCGGAGGCGGCGGAAGCCCTGCGGCAAATCCTCAGTCGTCTCCCAGATGCCCAAGTCAGCTTTATCGAGCATCCCCGCCTGTCGAATGGGCGAGTGCCCGATATGTCTGTGCGGCTGACATATAATGGTCGGCACATTGCCTTCGTGGTGGAGGTGAAGCGTCTAGGCGAGCCTCAATACGCTCATACCGCGTTTCGTCAGCTCCGGAACTATCGCCAGGCAGACCCGAGAGCCTTCTCCCTCTTTGCCGCGCCTTATATTTCCCCGGAGACCGCCACTCTTTGCCGCCGGGAAAACGTCGGCTATTTTGATCTGTCCGGCAACTGCGAAATCACCTTTGGCGATGTGTATATCCACATTGAAGGCAAGCCGAACTTGTTCGTGCGCCCTCGTTCCCTGCGCTCTCTGTATCAGCCAAAAGCGGAGCGTGTTCTGCGCGTTTTGCTGACCGGCCAGATTAAACCCTGGCGTATTCAGGCACTCGCCGAGGAGGCGAAAGTCAGCGTGGGACAAGCGTTTAAAGTCAAAGAACTATTGCGGGAGCGGGAATGGCTGACGGAAACCGAGCATGGCTTTCTGCTGACTAATCCAGAAGACCTGCTGGATGACTGGGCAAAGCACACTCGGTTTAGCAAACATCAGCCCGTGCTTCTTCATTCGCTGCTGGGTGTGCCCGCATTTGAAGCAGAATTGTCGCGCATATGCCGCGACCTTCACAGTCCCTGCGCCATCACTTCACTGGCCGCCGCCGCTCACTACGCGCCGTATGCTACCTATCATCAGGTCACGGCTTATGTGAGTTGGGACATTACAAACCTCCGGGAACTGCTGGACCTGGCTCCCGTCCAAACCGGAGCCAATGTTGTCCTGCTGTCGCCCTACGATGACGGCGTCTTTTACGGAGCGCAGCAGAGGCAGGGCGTTTCACTTGCCTCTCCCCTGCAAACCTATCTGGACCTGCAAAGCACTGGCGGGCGCGGGCGAGAAGCCGCCGACGTTTTGCGGCAGCAGGAGATATTTCCCGAATGGTAAACACGCGAGACAGCTATCAGCCGCAGATGATTGTCGCGGCCCGGCAAGTTCTGCTGGAGCTGGCTTATCTTCTGGAAGACGAACGTGACAATGTTGTATTTGTCGGCGGCACAGCCTGTGCGCTGCTGTTTCCGCAGGACAGCGATCCTCACGAAGGCACGATTGATGTCGATGTCGCGCTGGACCCGGCGGCTCTGGCAGAACGTGGCGAAGACACGCTGGAAGAGCGTCTGATATATGGTCTGTATCAGCAGGAGCCGGGGAAAAAGTACCGATGGATACGGACGCTGCTTTTTGACAATCAGCATATTGACGTCAAAATAGACTTGCTTTCGGGAGAATATGACGACAGCCGCCGTCATACGGAAGCACGGGAAGTGCAGGGTGTGTTTGCCAGCGTCCTACGCGGTCTGGATTTGGCTTTTCTTGACCCGCACCGCATGGCACTGTCTGGTATTCTGCCGAATGGCCGCCCCTGTCAGACAGAGATTCAGGTCTGTTCCCCGGCCAGCCTGCTGGCGATGAAAGGCATTGCCATCCGGGACCGGGTGCGGGGCAAAGACAAGGATGCCTACGATATTGATTACATCCTGCGCCGCTACGAGGGCGGCATTGATGCCCTGGCGCGTGTCCTGCAAACAGACATCTATCGCACAAACGATCTTGTGCAGGAAGGCTTGGAGGGAATTGCTGAGGCATTCGGCTCAATAAATGCTCTGGGGCCGGTCTCAGTCGCCGCCCCGAGCCGGTTTCCAGACCCCGAAGGACGGGCTATCGAACAGCGGGGCGCGTTTCAGCGTGTTCAGCGATTGTTTAAACTGCTTGCACCCGCCGCCCCCGTCGTGTTATAATCGCGTATGGCAACACCCCCCGCCCCCCGACCACATACGCTCCGGCTCTGGCTGCTCGGAGCGCTGACGCTACTTCTTGCGGCAATTTTGATTCCCCTCTGGATTGGTGTTCCCCTGCGGCGCATGACCGGGCTGGCCCTGCATCCGGGGCAGATAGCGCGGGCGGGCGAGGCGGCGTTTCCGTTCACCGACGCAGAGGCGGTCGCGGCGATTGAGACCGAGGCGGGGTACATGGCGTCGTGCGCGTACACGCCGAAAAGCGACGCGCAGGGGGCGCTCAATGATGTGCGGATTGGCGAGCGCGGACCAGACTGGGTCGCCCCCGAGGCAAGCGCGGTCGGGGCGATTAGCTTGATGCAGGCGGCGGCGTTCTTGAAGTCTCGCGGGCGGGACGTATCGGCGTCTGACCGCGTGCTGGACGGCTATTTTGGCTGGGTAGCCCGGCAGAAAAATGGGATTTCAGCCCGCGTTTATTACGACGCCAAAGGCAAACAGCAGCGGGCGGACCCGGCAACGCCTGCGGCAGCAGGCATGACACTGGTAGCCCTGTGGAAGCGGGCGGAGTACCTGCCTGCGGGGCAGGCGGCGGCGGCGTGGAAACAGCAGGCGTGGCCGCAGGCGGCGGCACTGGGCGAGTATTTATTGGCCCATGAAAACAAGAAATACGGGCTGATGAATGGTCCGGCCAATAGCCCTGATCTGTGGCTGACTGATGCCGTCGCCACTGACGACGGCCTGCGCTGCCTGAGCCGCTGGGCGGGTGATTTGAAGCGTCCCGACCCGCGCTATCTCGCCGCCGCCGACCGGCTGACGGCGGGCATTTTGGCGATGAAGGAGCGCGGGGACTGGGGCTGTTTTTACCGCGTCCGGGAGCAGAGCCAGGGTTTCCGGGCGGGCTACGGGGACAGCCTGGACCAGATTTGTTTTCTGCCCTCCGAGGCGGACATCCTGCCCGCCGGTGACCCGTACACGAAGCGTATCAGCGACTGGTGGACTTATGGCGGCAACGAGTTTTCGATGACCCCGCAGACGGCGGACCCCGCCGACTGGCGCTATTTCGGCCTGCACTGGCATCACTACTTTGTGCCGCGTCCCGAGAACGATTATCTGTACCCCGGCCCTGGGTTGCAGCTTGCCAAAGCCGAGTGGAAATACGCCAGTAAAACCGGCGATGCCGAGATGCGGGCACGGGCCGTGCGCCGCCTGTGCTGGGCGGCAATGAGCCGGTACTCGGACTTGTGGCGGCCTAAAGACGGGGGCGGGCTGGTAGACTGGCGCGACGGGACCACCCAGCCGCACACGGCGGAGGATTGGACGCGGTTTATCGACACGAGCGGCTACTTCGTGCAGGTGACACTGATGGTGCAATTCGGGCAGGACACGCGGTATGTGCCTGAGTAGAGCAATTCCGCTTGCATTTTTGGCATGATTGCTTTATAATTAGCAAAACCTATGAAAACAGCCCTTCTTTTTGCGTCTGGCCTTCTGGTCCTGACTGGCCTTTCCCTGACCGCAACTGCCGCGCCGGTGGCGCGGGAGCATCTTCTGATGGACGCTGGCTGGCGGTTCAAGCAGGATGCCCCCACCGTGCTGCGGAACGCGGCAGCGCTCACAGCCTGGCGCTGGCGCTCTGGTGAGGATGTCTCCGGCACGGGCACGGAGGGGCCAGACTGGAAAGACGCAAAGACAGGCGACGACATCTTTGCAGGCCGCGTCGGCTTTGCGGTATACCGGGCCGTTCTGCCCGCGCTTTCCGGGCGCGGGAAGACGCTGCATTTTGGCGGAGTGGATGACAACGCGGTGGTCTCTCTGAACGGCAAAGAGCTGGCGACGCACAGCGGGTGGAACGCCCCTTTTGATGTGCCTCTCGACAGTGCGTGGGTCAGCGGTGGGCCAAATGTGCTGACGGTGAAAGTGGAAAACACGGCGGGTGGGGGCGGCATCACCGGCAGCGCGTCGCTGGGGATGGCCCCGGTGGCGGCAGCAGGCGGGGAAGACCCATCGGAGATTGGCTTCAACGACCGCGCCTGGCGCGTGGTGCATCTGCCGCATGATTACGTTGTGGAAGGCAAGTTTGACCCCACGGGCGATGCGAGCCACGGCTTCCTCGTGCCGACCTCCGCATGGTATCGGAAAACGTTTACGCTGCCTGCGTCGGACCGAGGCAAGTCGCTGTGGATTGACTTCGACGGGGCGTACCGGGACAGCACGGTTTATTTGAACGGCAAAAAGCTGGGCACGCACCCCTGCGGCTATACGCCCTTCCGGTTTGACATCAGCGGCGCGGCAAACTACGGCGCGGCGAATGTGCTGGCTGTCCATGTCAACCCGCAGAAGTTCGAAGGCTGGTGGTACGAAGGCGGCGGCATTTACCGTCATGTGTGGCTGAACAAAGCCTCCGCTGCCGTTCACGTCGCTCCGTGGGGCGTGTTTGTGACGACCAAGATGCCCGAGCCGGTCCCCGGTCAGCCTGTCGCGCCTGCTGTGGTGACGATTAAGACAACGCTTGATGCAACGGACCTTGTCCTTCCGCCCCAAGCTGCTCCACGCGCCTACCTCGTCTCAACCATTTTAGACGCATCCGGCAAGACCGTCGCCTCAGTCACGACGGACGTAGGACTTTCTCCTTATACGCTCTATTCCTACACGCAGACGCTCACGGTGACAAAGCCCGCGCTTTGGTCCGTTGAGACACCCCAAATGTATACCCTGCACACGGAAGTTCGCGGCGTTGACAACGTCATCGACACGCAGGATACGCCGTTTGGCATTCGCACCATCCGCTATGATGCCGAGAATGGCTTCTTCCTCAACGGCAAACCCGTCAAAGTCAAAGGAACCTGCAACCATCAGGACTTTGCGGGCGTCGGCGTCGCCATGCCGGACAGCCTGCTGACGTGGCGCATCAAACAGCTTCAGAAAATGGGCAGCAATGCGTACCGGACGTCTCATAATCCGCCCACCAAAGAGCTGCTCGATGCCTGCGACAAGCTCGGAATGCTGGTGATGGACGAAAACCGGCATCTCGGCGACACCGAAGACGGCAAAGCCTCGGCCAACACCCCCTATGCCGACCTGCATGAAGTGCAGAGCATGGTGCTTCGGGACCGCAACCACCCCAGCGTCATTATGTGGTCCATGTGCAACGAGGAGCCGATCCAGACCACGGAAGCCGGGGCGCGGATTTTCTCGGCCATGAAGAAAGTCGTGGACGATGCGGACGGTACGCGGCCTGTCACCTGCGCCATGAACACCGGCGAATACGCCGGGATTGCGCTGGTAGAAGACCTGCGGGGGTTCAACTACGGTCCCGGCGCGTATGCGCCGTACCATGCGGCCCACCCAGCCTCGATTCTGTACGGCAGCGAGACCAGCAGCGAGGTCGGCACGCGGGGCGTTTATGGCCCGGACACGTTCAAACTTGACAATATCACTTATCTGGGCGACGAGGCCAAAGGCT
Organism: Capsulimonadaceae bacterium; assembly: GCA_965277455.1. Lineage (GTDB taxonomy): Bacteria > Armatimonadota > Armatimonadia > Armatimonadales > Capsulimonadaceae > JANXMY01. The sequence continues at coordinate 1,700,350 of OZ255823.1, forward strand.
GGGTCAGCGCGTATGACCTGCACGCCCCGCCCTGGGCGCAGACGGCGGAAGTGGCCTGGTCGGCGATTGCCGAGCGGCCCTATGTCTTCGGCGGCTTTGTCTGGACCGGCTTTGACTACAAAGGCGAGCCGACGCCGTTTCAGTGGCCGGATGTCAACTCCAATTTCGGCATTCTGGACCAGTGCGGCTTCCCGAAGGACGTGTACTATTACTATCAATCGGTCTGGGGCGTCACGCCGATGGTGCATCTGCTCCCGCACTGGAACTGGGCCGGGAAAGAAGGCCAGCCGATTGATGTCTGGGCCTATTCCAACGCCGCCCGCGTGGAGCTGTTCCTGAACGGCACAAGCCTCGGCGTCAAAGAGATGCCGAAGAATGGGCATCTGTCGTGGTCTGTTCCCTATGCGCCGGGCACACTATCCGCCCGTGCCTATAATGCTGCCGGCACCCTGATGGCCCAGGACAGCGTCGAGACGACGGGCGCTCCTGCCGCCCTGTCGCTTTCCACCGACCGCACCACCCTGACGGCGGACGGCGAAGACCTGACCATGATCGAAGTGGACGTCCGCGACGCCGAGGGCCGCCTCGTGCCGACGGCGGGCAACCTGGTCTCGTTTACCCTGACCGGGCCGGGCCGGATTGCGGGCGTCGGCAACGGCGACCCAAGCTGTCATGAGCCGGATCAGGCGTCCTCCCGGTCGGCGTTTAACGGCAAATGCCTGGTGATTGTCGGCGCGAACGACGCGCCGGGGAGCCTCACACTGACCGCCCGTGCGCCGGGCCTGAAACCAGCAGTGATGCGGCTGAGCATCAGGCGATAAGGACCCCCTAGCCCCCAATAATGGGGGAACCAGACAGTTAGGATTTGGCCCGTCCTGTCTTAATTCTGGCTCCCCCATGATTGGGGGCGGGGGGGCCTCTCCGATGACCTATTTTTTACAGACGAAAGCAACTATGAACAAAACACGCATACACAAAGCAGTGATGCTGACCGCGCTTTTTGCGCTCGGCGCAGCCGGGACGTTGGCCGCCGCACGGCCTGCCGCCGCGCAGGACATCTCCGGCGGCAGGCTGCCAACCCGCTGGGCTAAATTAGTCTCCCCCAACAATGTCCTGCCGGACTACCCGCGCCCGCAGATGACCCGCACCCGCTGGCAGAGCCTCAACGGAGCGTGGACCTATGCGCTCACAGACAGCGATGCCACTACCCCGCCTGCCGCATTTGACGGCGGCAAGATTTTGGTGCCGTTTCCCTACGAAGCCCCCCTGTCGGGCGTCGGCAAGGCCAGCCCCGTCAATCAGCGGCTGTGGTACCGGCGCACGTTCACCGTGCCCGCCGCGTGGAAAGGGCAGCGCGTGCTGCTGCACTTTGGCGCGGTCAACTGGGACAGCACCGTGTCCGTCAACGGGCAGAGCATGGGCGACCACAAAGGCGGCTTTGACGAATTTGACTACGATGTCACCAAAGCCTTGAAGCCCGGTGACAATGAGATCATCGTATCCGCCTGGAACCCGCTGAGTTCGGACAACTCGACCGCACAGGTCATTGGCAAGCAGCGCGTCCATCCGATCAGCGTCTTGTATACCGGCGCGACGGGCATCTGGCAGAGCGTCTGGCTCGAACCTGTGCCTGCCGCCCATATTAGTGGCTTGAAAATTGTGCCGGACATAGACGCCAAAACCCTGAAGCTGACTGTCAGCACCGACGACGGCGCGGCGGTCACAGTCAAAGTCACGGCGACCGACGGGGCGGCCACAGTCGCTACAGCCTCCGGCACGGCAGGCAAAACGCTGACGCTGCCGATCAAAGCCCCGCACTTATGGACGACGGAAGACCCGCACCTGTACGGCCTGCACGTCACAGTAGCGGGCGGCGACAGTGTGAACAGCTACTTTGCCATGCGGAAAATCTCGCTCGGCAAAGACGCGCAGGGCCGGACGGTGATGCTGCTCAACAACAAGTTCGTCTTTCAAGTGGGCGCACTGGATCAGGGCTATTGGCCTGATGGCATCTACACGGCCCCCACCGATGACGCCCTGAAGTCGGACATCGCCACGGCCAAGTCGCTTGGCTTTAACCTGCTTCGCAAGCACGCCAAAGTGGAGCCGGAACGGTGGTACTACTGGACCGACAAGCTCGGGATGCTGGTCTGGCAGGATATGCCCCAGGCATTCGGCGACAACTTTGCCGATGCGACCAAAGCCCAATGGCAAGCCGAAATGAAGGCGATGATCGCCACGCATGAGAACCACCCATCAATCATCGTCTGGACGCTGTTCAACGAGGGCTGGGGGCAGCATGACACCGAGGCGATCACGGCGCTGGCCCGGACGCTGGACCCGACACGGCTGCTCAACAGCGCAAGCGGCGGCTACAATCAGGTCGTCGACGGCAAACTAAGCCAGCTTCGCCTGCCCACCCCGACAGGGCTGGGCGACATCAACGACACCCACGCTTACCCGGAGCCGACCACCGAGGCGAGCGATCCCACCCGCGCTCTGGCCTGCGGCGAGTTTGGCGGGGTCAGTGTGCGCGTGCCGGGCCATGTCTGGGAAGAAGGCAACTTTGGCTACGGCGTGATCCTGCACGACGGCTGGCATTTGACGCAGCGTTACCAGGAACTCATGAAACAGGGCTACGCCCTGCGCCAGACCAACGGCGCAAGCGCCGTGATTTATACGCAGATCGTGGATGTGGAGCGCGAGACCAACGGCCTGCTCACTTATGACCGGGCGATCATAAAGCCGCTGCCAAACATCATCGCTGCCGCCAACAAGGGCATGACCCTGGCCCTGCCGCCCGCCCCGGTCAGCCGCGACCTCGTGCCGACTTCGGAGAACGCCCCCCAGACATGGGCCTACACGACGGCCAAGCCTGCCGATGACTGGGCCGCGCCGACGTTTGATGCGTCCGCGTGGAAAACCGGCCCTGCCCCCTTCGGGCATGACATGAGCGGCATGAACACGAACTGGTCGGACACGCCCGGCGACATCTGGATTCGGCGCACCGTGACGCTGCCCGCAGACATCCCCGCCAAGCTGAACGTGCTGGCTCGGCATGATGAGGACGTGGAAATCTATGTCAACGGCGTTCTGGCCGCCTCGGCCACTGGCTACACCGATGACTACGTGGCCCTGCCGATGTCAGACGCGGGCCGTGCCGCCCTCAAGCCCGGTGCAAACGTGATTGCTGTCCACTGCCATCAGACTACCGGCGGTCAGGGCGTCGACGTGGGCATCGTGAAGGCGAAGTAGATGAGGACCCCTCCCGCTCGTTCCTCGCTCCCTCCCCTGTTAGGGGAGGGCAAAGAAAAGAACCGGAGAAGACCACGCCCGGCCTTCTGGGGGCTTATCCCTAACCCTCCCCTAACAGGGGAGGGAGCGAGGAACGAGCGGGAGGGGTTCCTGCTTTCTTTGCTGCTTGTCCTGCTTCTTCTCGCCCCCGTGAGCGCAAAGCCTATCGCCCCTACCCCGCCGCCCTTTCTGGCCGGCGGGGACCTGTCCTTTCTGGCCGCCGAAGAGAAAGGCGGAGCCGTTTACAAAGACAACGGCAAACCAAAAGACGCGCTCCAAATCGTCAAGGCACACGGCTGGAACATCGTCCGCCTGCGCGTTTGGGTCAATCCCGACGGTCAGGGCATGAACGTCAATAATCTGCCCTATACACTGGCCCTTGCGAAACGAGTGAAGGCGGCAGGATTGCGACTTTTGCTGGACTTGCATTATTCGGACACCTGGGCGGACCCCGGCCATCAGACTAAGCCCGCCGCCTGGAAGGACCTGCCGTTTGATGCCCTGACAGTGCAGGTGCGAGACTACAGCCGGGACACCATCGCCACGTTCCGTAAGGCCGGGGCGATGCCGGACATTGTGCAGGTGGGCAACGAGACCACCAACGGGATGCTCTGGCCGGACGGCAAAGTGGAAGAGCCGGACGGCTGGATCAAGTTCGGCACGCTCTTCCAAGCCGGGGCCGAAGGTGTCCGCGAAGGCGCGAAGCCGGGCCGCGTGCCAGCCATTATGCTTCATGTCGCCAACAGCGGCAGCCCTGGCCTGATGCACTGGTTCTTTGAGAATTTAAACGCCAAGAAGCAAAACATTGACTTTGACGTGGTCGGCCTGAGCTACTACCCGGACGGCAAAGACACGCTGGACGGCTTGAAGACATCGCTGGCCTATCTGGCGGACACCTGCAAGAAGCCGATTGTCGTTGTCGAAACCGGCTTTCCGCATTCTGGCACGGCGAGCGAAAGCCAGCCTGTACTTCAGAAGTACGGGCGCACCCCCGACGGGCAGAAACGCTACTTGACGGACTTGCTGGCCCTCGTCAAGGCCACGCCCGGCGGCCTCGGGCACGGGGTCGTCTACTGGGAGCCGGACTGGATTGGGGTTCCCGGCCTGCCGCACTTCGGTGACGCGAACGCTTTGTTTGACGACCACTTCAACGCCCTGCCGGGCCTGGGAACTATTCAGCCATGAACACGCAGCAGAAGCCTGACATCGAGACGATGCCCGTGCCGCTGACCCCGCCGCGCCCGCGCAGCGTGACGGTTCGCGCCGTGCTGCTCGGAATGCTTCTCCTGCCGGTCAATGCCTACTGGGTCGTGATGATGGAGAACATTCGTTACTCGGCTCACCCGACGACGATCTCGCTGTTCTTCAACTGCATTTTTATTCTGGTTATGCTGACCGGGATCAACGGGCTAGTCGCCCGCGCCGCGCCGCGTTTTGCGTTCAGTCAGGGGGAGCTGCTGCTGGTGTATGCCATGCTCTGCATCGGCTCGTGCATGGCCGGGCACGATTTCGCGCAGCTTCTCATCCCTAATCTCGCCCACCCCTTCGCGCAGTCCACGACGCGCAACGGCTACCAGCCGCTATTCGGGCAGTATCTGCCCCGCTGGGCGATGGCCCCCGGCGTGGAGACCCGCTCGGCGTTTTATCTGGGCCACGGCAGCCTGTACCGGGGCGATGCCCTGCGGGTCTGGGCACAGCCGGTGCTGGTCTGGACCGGCTTCGTGATCGTTTTGCTATGGACCATGCAGTGCGTCAATGTGCTCATCCGCAAGCAGTGGACCGACAGCGAAAGGCTGAGCTACCCACTGACCAAAATCCCGCTGGAAATCACCGATGCCCAGCCCTTTGGCCGGGGCCGGGCCTCGCAGCCCCTCACGAAAACGCCGCTGTTCTGGATTGGCTTCGCGCTGGCGGCGGGGCTGGATTTGATGAACTCGCTGCACTATTATTTCCCCGGCGTCCCTGCCGTGCTAATGTCCAACACCGTCGATTTAGGGCAGTCGTTTACCACAAAGCCCTGGACGGCGATTGGGTGGACGCCTCTGACCTACTATCCATTCATGGTGGGCATCGGCCTCTTGATGCCGCTGGATTTTCTGTTTTCGTCGTGGTTTTTCTATCTGGTCTGGAAGCTGCAATCGGTGGTGGTGGTGGCGAATGCCTGGGACGCCGACCCGCGAATGCCGTATGCCAACTATCAGGCGCTCGGGGCGTACCTGCTGTTTTTCGCGTCGACGCTCTGGCTGGCACGGGGGTACTTCAAGCAGGTCGTGGCCTGCGCCCTGGGGCGGCCTTCGGAGATCGACGACAGCGACGAGCCGCTGCGCTACCGCTGGGCCTTTCTGGGGCTGGCCGGGGGTCTAACGGCGCTCGTCGTATTTGCCAGTTGTCTGGGCCTGCCTCTCTGGCTGGGGGTGCTGTTTTTCGTGCTGTATCTGGCGCTGGCACTGGCGATTACGCGGATGCGGGCAGAGCTTGGCACGCCCGTTCACGACCTGCATTTCACCGGCCCGGACTGGGTGCTGTCGGATTTGCTGGGGCCTCGGGCGATTGGCCCGGCGGGGCTTGCGGCATTCAGTCTGTTTTTCTGGTTCAACCGGGCGTATCGGTGTCACCCGATGCCGTTTCAGTTGGAGGCGTTTAAGATGGCCGAGCAGACCGGGGCGCGGCGCGAGATGGGGCGGGAGATGCGCGGCTGGTTCTGGACGCTGCTGCTGGCCGGGGGCTTTGGGATGCTGTGTGCCTGCTGGGCACTGCTGCACAATCAGTACATTTACGGCGTGCAGTGGCAGGACCCCTCCGTTTGGGACCGGTATGCAGGCTGGCTGAAAGCCCCCAAGCCGCCGAACTTTACGGCGCTGGAGGCCTCGGTATTCGGGTTTTTGTTTGCGGCGTTCTTGCAGGCGATGCGGGTGCGCTTCTTCTGGTGGCCGTTTCACCCATTAGCGTATGCGGTCAGCGGATCGTGGGAAATGAACCTGCTCTGGCTGCCGCTGATGCTGGCCTGGCTGATTAAGTCGCTTCTGCTGCGCTACGGCGGCATACGGAGCTTCAACAGCGCGATGCCGTTCTTTTACGGTCTGATTCTGGGGCAGTTTATCCCCGGCAGTGTGCTGAATATCTGGGGCATCCTCACGCAGAACCCGACGTACCAATTCTGGCAGTAGCATTTTTTGCGGGTTTTTGCGTGCTGGCTTGACAAAACGCGCAGAATCTACTACCATAGCAATAGAGGCAAGCAACTCCATGAAACGAAGAGATTTCTTGAAAACAACACTGGCGGCGGCGGGCGGCGCGGCCCTGGCTAGTCTGCCCGGCACAAAAGTGGAAGCAAAAGCCGAGGCGGCCCATGCTGTCCCCAAAGTGTCGGCGATGCAGGCGGGCGGCTGGTATAACCCGAACCGTGCCCCCCTGCGCCCCACCCCCTTTTCCAAGCTGCCCCCCGGCGCGATCAAGCCGCAGGGCTGGCTGCGAACACAGCTTTTGCTGCAAGCCGAAGGGCTGAACGGGCGGATGCCGGAAGTCTCAGATTATTTGGTGTATGAAGGCAACGGCTGGGTGACCCCTGGCTCCACTGTCGGCTGGGAAGAAGTGACCTACTGGCTCAAAGGCCACGGCGATTTGGGCTACGTGCTGGATGACAGGCGCGTGATCGCGCAGGCGACAAAATGGATCGACGGCATTCTGGAAAGTCAGCAGCCCGACGGCTGGTTTGGCCCCGCCAACCTGCGAACCTCACTCGATGGCGGCCCGGATATGTGGCCGCATATGCCCGCTTTGAACGCCTTGCAGTCGTTTTATGAGCGCACCGAAGACCCGCGTGTGCTGCCGTTTTTGACCAAATACTTCGCGTTTCAAAGCGCCGTGCCCGGACCGCAGTATGCGAAAAGCTGGGCGGGCAAGCGCTTTGGCGACAACATTGAAAGTATTTACTGGACCTACAACCGCACCGGGGACGCCTCCCTGCTGCCTTTGGCCCGGAAGATGCACGAAAACATGGCCGACTACACGGCGGGCCTCCCGAACCGGCACAATGTCGACCTGTCGCAGGGTTTCCGGGAGCCGGCGACGTACTGGATGCAGTCGGGAGACGACAAACATCTGGCCGCGACCTACCACGATTACGACACGCTGATGGGCGAATACGGGCAGTTCGCGGGCGGCGGGTTTGCAGGCGACGAAAACTTCCGGCCCGGTTATACCGACCCCCGGCAGGGCTTTGAGACCTGCGGCATCGCCGAGCTGATGCACTCGTTCGAGCTGCTGTCGCGCTTTACCGGAGACCCAATCTGGGCCGACCGCTGCGAGTATATCGCGTTCAACTCCCTGCCCGCCGCGCTGGACCCGATGGGCAAAGTGTGTCACTATATCACGAGCGCAAACTCGGTTCAGCTTGACGACACGGCAAAGGGTAACGATTTTCAGAACGGTTTTGCGATGCAGGCGCTGAAGCCCGGCATCCATGACTACCGCTGCTGCCCGCACAACTACGGCATGGCGTGGCCCTATTACGCCGAGGAAATGTGGCAGGCGACCCACGACGGCGGCCTGTGTGCGTCTCTCTACGGGGCATCTACGGTGACGGCAAAAGTCGGCAAAAGCGGCCAAAAAGTCACGCTGACGCAGACGACCGAGTACCCCTTTAGCGACACTGTGGAAATGAAAGTCGCGGCGGCGGCCCCGGTCGCGTTCCCGCTGTATCTGCGCGTGCCGGGCTGGTGCAAAACCCCCACCGTCCGGGTCAATGGCAAGCCGGTCGCGGTGAGCGCCGACGCGAATTCGTACCTCATCGTGCCGCGCACCTGGAAAAGCGGCGATACGGTGAGCCTGCATCTGCCGATGACGACCTCCCTGCAAAAATGGGAGAAGAACCAGAACTCGGTCTCGGTGAACCACGGGCCGCTGTCCTATTCGCTGGCGATTGGCGAGAAATACACCCGCTACGGCGGCACGGTGCGCTGGCCGGAATACGCCGTTTATGCGACGACGCCCTGGAACTATGGCCTGGAGCCGAACGCGGCGTTTGACATCGTCCGCAAGGGCGGTCCGCTGACGGGTAACCCGTGGACACCGGAAAACAGCCCGGTGGAGCTGCGGGCGAAAGCGCGGAAAATCCCCAACTGGCAGGCCGACTCCAAAGATGTGATTACCGTCCTTCAGCCCTCCCCGGCGCGGACGACCGAGCCGCTGGAAACCGTTTCGCTCCTCCCGATGGGAGCCACGCGCCTGCGTTTGACGTCGTTCCCGACCGTCGGCGACGGCCCGGAGGCCCACGACTGGGTGGCCCCGATTGTGCCCGAATTCAAAGCCTCCGCCTCGCACGTCAGCGACGACCTGGACGCTTTGACCAACACCAAAGCGCCCGCGTCTTCGCTGGGCGAGAACGTGCCCCGCTTTACATGGTGGGACCACAGAGGCAGCGCAGAATGGGTGCAGTACGACTTCAAGACGCCGCAGACGGTGTCCGGCGCGGCGGTCTACTGGTTCGACGACACCGGGCACGGTGAGTGCCGCGTGCCTAAGTCCTGGCGGCTGCTGTACCAAGCACCCGGCGACACCGAGTTCAAGCCTGTCCCGAACGCCTCGGCGTATGGCACGGCGCGGGATGCCGACAACACAGTGACGTTTCCGGCGCTGGCCGCGACCGCCCTGCGGCTGGAAGCACAGCTTCAGGACGGATTCTCCGGCGGCATCCTACACTGGACCCTGGACCGCAAGACCGCACCAACCATTTGAAATTGACAGCAACAGAGGAGTTACACTTGACCACACCATCATCGACGAAAACAATTTTGACGAAAACAATTTTCGCCTCGCGCCCCACCGCCCTGGCGTCCGTTCTGGCCGGGACCTGCGCCCTGCTGATGCTTGGCGGATGCAGCCCTAAATCCGATAGCGGCAGCGGCACGAGCACAGGCAGCACAGGCGGCGCGACATCCGGCAAAACGCTGCTGGCGTTTGAGACCAACGGCCCATCCGACTACTGGACCCTCTGCCAGAAAGGCACGGATGCCGCCGCGAAAGAGCTGGGCACTGTGCAGGTGCAGTTCGTGCAGCCCGCCGATAACACAGCCGCCACCCAGAAATCGCAGGTCGATGACCTGCTGACCAAAGGCGTGAAAGGCATCGCTATCAGCCCCGTGGACCCGACCAATGAAACACCGTTCCTGAATACCGTGGCGGCCAAAACCAATTTAATCACCTCGGATAGCGATGCCGCCGACAGCAACCGCCTGTGCTATATCGGCACGGACAACCATGCGGCAGGCGTCATGGCAGGCGATCTGCTCAAAAAAGCGTTGCCCAATGGCGGCAATATCATTTTGTTTGTCGGCAAAAAAGACGCACAGAACGCCCATGACCGAATTGCTGGTTTGGAAGATGCGATCAAGGGCACGAAAATCCAGGTGCTGGATGTCCGCACCGACGATGGCGACCACACGCGGGCCAAGCAGAACGCCGCCGATGCGCTGGTGAAAAACCCGACTCTGGCGGGCATGGTCGGTATCTGGAGCTACAACGGCCCCGCGATTTACAGCGCCGTTAAGGGTGCGAGCAAAGTTGGGAAAGTGCAGATTGTCGCCTTTGACCAGGAAACCGACACCATGACCGGCGTTCAGGACGGAACCATTTTCGGGGCCGTGGTGCAGGACCCGTACACATTCGGCTACAAGTCCATCAAGCTGCTGGATCAGTTGTCCAAAGGTGACAAAAGCGGCATTCCTGCCAACAATCTGATTATCGTGCCGACGCAGGCTATCACAAAAGCCAATATCACCGAGTATCTGGCTGACCAGAAGAAAAAGCTGGGGGCATAGCGATGGCGGAGGTCTACATGGCCCCGAGCGAAGCAGAGGGCGCAAGCCCTCTGCTGCAAATGGAAGGCGTTTCCAAGCGGTTCGCCGGTGTTCAGGCTTTGAAAGACGTCAGCCTTTCGGTCTGGCCCGGCGAGGTCGTGGCGCTCATCGGCGAAAACGGCGCGGGCAAGTCCACCCTGATGAAGATTCTCGGCGGCGTACATCAGCCCGACGAGGGCGTGATTAAAATCGCCGGACAGCCGACGGTCATCACGTCCGTCAAAGACTCCGGCGCGGCAGGAATTGGCTTTATTCATCAAGAGCTGAACGTGGTGGACAATGTAGACGTGGCCGGGAACGTCTATTTAGGCCGCGAGCCGACCACGGGCGGCCCCCTGCGCCTGCTGGACCGGGCCAAAATGGTGCGTGACACGCAGCCGTATCTGGACCAGCTTGGGCTGGCGGTTTCGGGCCGGACGCCGCTGTCGCAGCTTTCGCTGGCACAGCAGCAGATGGTGGAAATTGCCAAAGCTCTGTCGCTTCAGGCGCGTATTTTGATCATGGACGAGCCGACCTCGTCCCTGACTTTAACCGAAACCGAAAGTTTAATCAAAGTTATCAAGCAGCTTCGGGCGCAGGGCGTCTCGATCATTTATATCTCGCACCGGCTTGGCGAAGTCAAAGAAATCGCCGACCGGGCGGTCGGCCTGCGCGACGGGCAGAACGCGGGCGAGCTGGCAAAATCCGAGATCACACACGACAACATGGTCAATCTGATGGTCGGGCGGGACTTGAAAAAGTTCCAGCATGTGGCCGACACGACTCCCAAACCGATGCGCTTCTCCGTGCGGGGCCTTCGCACAAGCCGCTACCCGGACCGGGAAGTGTCGTTTGACATCGGCGCGGGCGAGATTTTAGGCATGGCTGGTCTGGTCGGCGCGGGCCGGTCGGAGACCGCACAGGCGATCTTCGGCGTGGACCCGTCTGCGGGATCAATCCTGACGCTGGATGGCGATACCCTGAATATCACCTCGCCCCGCGATGCGATAGACCACGGCATCTATCTGGCCCCGGAAGACCGGCGGCGGTCGGGCCTGATTGTGGATATGAGCATCAAGGACAACATCACCATGCCGTCCCTGCCGCGCTATGCGCCGGGGGGCCTCATTCAGCGCGGGCGCGAGAAGGCCGCCGCGCAGGAGGCGTCGCAGTCGCTGCGCGTCAAGACGCCGACGGTGGAGTTTCTGGCGCGTAATCTGTCCGGCGGCAACCAGCAGAAAGTCGTGCTGGCAAAGTGGCTGTCGCTGGAGCCAAAGCTGATGATTTTTGATGAGCCGACACGCGGCATTGATGTCGGCGCGAAAGCCGAGATTTATGATCTGATGCGCGGGCTGGCAGCGAAAGGCGTGGCGGTGCTGATGATCAGCAGCGACATGGAAGAAGTGCTGGGCCAGAGCGACCGGATCGCCGTCATGCACGAAGGCCGCATCAGCGGGATTGTGTCCCGCGCCGATGCCTCCGAGGAGGCCGTCATGCAGCTTGCCGTCGGCCAAACACCCCATTCCTAAGCGTTTTAATAAGTGAGAACGAGAAGAAAGCAATGATCAATCAAGACACGAAGCCGGAAGGCGAAACGCCCCGCCTTCCCACCCGGCCCGAGGGGCCGCGCCTGCCGATTACCTCCGGGCGCAAGGAGCTGGGCATTTTTATCCTGCTGGTGGCCCTGTGCATTTTTGTGGAAGTGATGTCGGGCGGCACGTTCTTCCATGTCGATAACCTGCAAAACACATCACAGATTATCGGGCAGTACGGCATCTTTTCTATCGGCATGGGCATCGTCATTATCACGAGCGGCATTGACCTGTCGGTCGGCTCGCTGTTTGCCCTGCTGGGCGTCCTGCTGGCGATGATGCTGACACAGTGGCACTGGCCCTGGCCGCTGGCAGTGCTCTCGGTGCTGGTCGGCGGCGCACTGATCGGCCTGTTTCACGGGGCGCTGATTACCAAAGCCAATTTGCAGCCGTTTATCGTCACCCTCTGCGGCCTGCTGGCCTATCGGGGCCTGGCGCGGACGATTACCGGGGACAACACCGTCGGCTTTGACACTGCCCAGGGCTTTCTGCCATTGCAGCATCTGGCGACGGGCTTTGTGTTCGGCTTTCCCAACTCGTTTGTGATTTTGATTGTGATTTCGCTGATTATGGGAGTTGTCCTGCACCGCTCGGTTTATGGGCGCTACTTGTATGCCGTCGGGCGCAACGAGGAAGCCGCCCGGTATTCAGGCGTCAACTCCAACCGGATTATCACGGGCGCGTATGTGATTTCTGGCCTGCTGGCCGGTGTGGCGGCAATCTTGATCGCGTTTTACACCAACTCGATCTCGCCTTCGACGCACGGGCAGTCGTATGAGCTGTATGGCATCGCGGCGGCGGTTCTCGGCGGCTGCTCCCTGCGCGGCGGCGAGGGGTCCATTATCGGCATTCTGCTGGGGACGGCTCTGCTGCAAGTCCTTCGCAACCTGGTCAACCTGGTGCAGATTGGCGGGCATAACATCCCGTCGTCTGCCGAAGCCATTGTGGTCGGCGTCGTGATTTTGCTGGGGGTCGCCGCCGATGAGCTGATCAAGCGCCGCTCGGCGCGGAAGGTCAGATAAGGTCAGAGCTAAGAGGAGCCGTGGGACTGGAAGTCCCCGGCTGTGCGGCCTGCGGCCAAGTCTCCGCCTTCGCGGAGAAAGAGTAGGACACTCGGAATAATCTGTCCCGTATCTTATTCCGTGTCCACGAAGGTGGACAATGGGCGTCTGCGCCCCGCAGCCGAGGACTTTCAGTCCCACGGCTTCCTACCACCCGTATTTTCCTGTGGCACTTTCCCTGTCTTAGAGAGGATATACTCATGTTCAGGCTTCTCGTCTGCCTCCTGATACTGGTCCTTTCGGAAAGCGCCGCGATAGCCGCGCCGGCTTCCTCGCCCCGCGCCCCGGCGCTAAGCTGGGTGTTTGACACGCATCAAGATAAGGAGTTTGTCCCGCACAGCAAAGTTTATTTGCGCGTTGGCACAAAGCGGGTGCTGATTGAGCCGAATGCTGAGTTTGAGTTTAATACTGTCAGCCGCAAAGAATTCAAAGACCAAAAAGTTCCGGCGTTGGCGCTGACCGCCTGCTGGGGCTGGTTTGCAGGCGGCGGCGAGGTGCTGTACGTCGTTCAGCACAAAAAAGCCCTCCGAGTCTACCGGCGCTGGGAAGACGAACAGGCCCCCGATTTCCCCTACAAGCGCATTCGCACGATCACGCTGCCGTAGGCCCCTCCCGCTCGCTCTTCGCTCCCTCCCCTGTTAGGGGAGGGCAAAGAAGGAGCCGGAGAAGAGGGCAGGGACAAGCCGCTGCCCCTACGGGTTTTGTCTTCATTTTCTCTTGACCCTCCCCTAACAGGGGAGGGAGCGAAGAACGAGCGGGAGGGGTTTTCATCGTTTTTTCACCCCGGCCCGCCATACTTTTCCTATGCACTTTTTTCAGCGCGGCTCAATTCGGTGGCGGCTGACCCTGTGGAATGTCGGCGTGCTGGCCTTGACGCTCGGCGTTCTTGGCGCGGCCCTGCACTATACCCTCCGGGCCAATCTCATGCGCGGTGCGGACCGAGACCTCGCCAGATTTGCCGACCGCGCACAGCAGCTTGCCACCGTCCTTCCGTCCGAACTGCCGCGCCCTTTGCGTCCGCCCCCGGACCGCACCCTCTATGGGCCGCGTTTTTTCACCGTGACCGGGCAGCCGCTCCCTTCCCTGACTGCCGGGACGCCCTGGGACCCGCAGACGTTTGCGCTGTCGGTGCAGGGCCAATCGGTTTACTCGGCGCGAACACTCAGCGGCGAGCCGGTGCGGATTTATTCGGTTCCCCTGCGGCGCGACGGCAGAATTATAGGGGTCGCGCAGATTGCCCGGCCTCTGACCGAAGAATACGCCGAGGTGCGGCGGGTGACGCGCACTTTGCTGACCCTGATCCCGCTGGCCCTGCTGATTGCGGGCGGCGGCGGGGCGTTTCTAACAAGCCGCGCCCTGCGCCCGGTGCGGCAGATCACGCAGGCAGCGGGGCAGATCGGCGCGGGCGACCTGTCCGAACGCCTGCCGGTGACGGGGCAGGATGAGATGGCGGAGCTGGCCCGGACATTCAACGGAATGCTGGGGCGTCTGGAAGAGGCCTTTATGCGGCTGACGCAGGCGTATGAGCAGCAGCAGCGGTTCACCGCCGATGCCTCGCATGAGCTGCGAACGCCGCTGACGACCATCAAAGCCAACACGAGTCTGGCCCTGCTGGCCCCGCATTCCGACACCGACCGGCGAGCACTGGAAGCCATCGACAAAGCCGCCGACCGGACCATTCGGCTGGTGCAGGACCTGCTTCTGCTGGCCCGTGCCGATGCGGGCGAGATGCGCCTGTCCTGCGTCCCTCTCGGCGTTCGAGACCTGCTGACGGAGGCCGCCGAGACGGCCCCGCCTTCCGGCCTGGCTGTCGTGCTAGAGACGCCCGACCCCGCGCTGACCCTGTCCGGCGATGCGGACGCGCTGGGCCGTCTGCTCGGCAACCTCATTGCCAACGCCGCCCGGCATACGCCTCCGAACGGGCAAATCACCCTGCGCGGCTTTGCCGCAGGCGGGCGGGTCCTGCTGCAAGTCGCGGACACCGGCGAAGGCATCACGCCGGAGCATCTGGCGCATCTGGGCGAGCGGTTTTACCGGGCGGACGCCGCCCGTTCGGGAGCGCAGGGCGGCACGGGGCTGGGCCTTGCCATCTGCCGCAGCATCGCCGAGGCGCACGGCGGCACGCTGACGGTGGAAAGCACGCTGGGCACAGGCACGACGGTGACGGTAAGCCTGCCGGAGTAGGACCCCCTAACCCCCAATAATGGGGGAACCAGATAATTAGGAGAGAATCACCAGGTCAGGGTATACTTTTCACCGAGGCTTTATGACTGCCAGGAGGCTAATTTGATGTTCTTTTTTTTCCCAGTGAGGATATGTGTGCGGCAATGGCTGCCTCTAGTGGCCCTGTGCGGTCTGATGCCAGCGGCAATGGCCGCGCCGCCAAAAATTGCTCTGCCAAAAACTGCCCCGGCCACGCCGCCGGACAAAACGGAGGCGATTCAGGCTGTTTATGACGCGGAAGACACGGCGCTGGTGGCGCATGATTTGGATGGCGTGATGGCAATGTACACGCCTAATGTGGTCTTTTTTGACAGCCTGAAAGGCAAGCAGGATGTGGGCGCTGCGGGAGCGCGTAAAGCCTGGGTGACGTTCTTCCAGATGCCGCACCAGACGCTGACTGCGGCCCGGCACGAGATCAAAGAAGTCACGGTCAACAAAGCCGGGACGGGGGCGACGGTTTTGGCCGTGCATCATTTGACAATCAGCGGCTCGCCTGTGGACGGAGCGGCGGCGGCGGTGACTCATCGGGACAGCACCCTGCGGTGCTTCTGGACCAAGAAAAGCGGGAAGTGGCTCATCCGGCAGGAGCGAATTCTGGGTGTGGATACGTTCGTGGACGGCAAGCGGGTCGAGCACAACCACAAGCAAGTCCCGACATAAGCCGGAGGAGGACCCCCTAGCCCCCAATCATGAGGGAACCGGAGACCTCCCTATCCTGCTTTGCTCCTCCTTCGCTACGCGGGGTCCTCCCCAAGGGAAGGATTAGCAGCGGAGAGACAGGGCCATGGCGGGTAGGCAGCAAAGCTTTGAGATTAGCGGGAAGTGTGATATAATTGACGGGAACGTGTTATACCGCGAGTGTGCGGCAGAATACTGGTGAGACCGCTACGCAGTGATTTGTACAGCCGACAGAGGCAACAGTAATGATAGGGAAGACACATGGACTGGCTCACAGCATTTGACGCATTTCTCGCTGAACCTGATGTAAAAGGCGATATGAAGCCACCCGCTTCTTTGGAAAGCATCCAGGCTTTTGAAGCGGCCTTAGCCCGACAAGAACGAGTAGAAGATTTTCGCCTGCCGCCATCCTATCAGGCTTTTCTACTTCGCTATGACGGTGGCTCGGCGGATGATAGCAAATCTGGCTCTTATCCACGCTTTTTGAGCATCGGTGAGTATCAAAAGCCGTGGCATAGCCTGATGGAATACAATGCTGCAGACAGCGTTTTGATGGATCACGAAATCGAGACATACTTCACATTTGAGCCTTTGGTGATAATTGGCATGGATGAAGGCAGTAGTTTCTGGGCCTTAGACCCGAGCCAGAGCCGGGCGGATGGAGAAATGCCGGTGCGCTACTGCGACCATGAGAGTGGCGATATTTACGCTCAAGCGGAGGATTTTGCTTCTTTCATTTTGTTGATCGCCAATCGCCAGTTGAAGTACCGGGGTCTGGAAAATCCCATCGTTAAGGGGCATTCTTGGTAGCCACTTAACACGGCGTTGCACCGGACGCCACCTGTCGGGATTACTCTGCAAGGTTGGGTGGCTCTGTTTGGGCTATTCGCGGGTGAGCTTTACCGTTAGATCGCTGGGCATGGGCTACCATTGTATCGTCTAGCGCGGAAAAAGGAACTATGAGATTATTACCATTGGACAATGTTCATCCCGATCAGTTGCTTCAGCAGGCGATAAGAGCAGGTTGCAAAGAACTCCATCTGAAAACCGGCCAATCGCCGTACACAACCAGTTGTTATGCCAAATCATTATTTCCGATGCCAGAATATCAGGTTCTTACGAGTTTGGACATTCAACAACTGACCTATGCCCTTCTTTCAGATGAGCAGATTACCCGCCTCGAACGGGAAGGAAAGAGTACGTTCTCTTATATTATTCCAAAGGCAGGTATGGCTGAACTCGCACTCGACGCCAAATGTGTTGCTCATGTTTTGTTCTCTCGCAATGATGTGAGCGTAACGTTTTATATTGAGACCAACGGACTTTAACATTGTGAAACCGGAAACGGCCCTTGCTTTCCTTCGAGGGAAGCGAGGGCCTTTTTTTCTGTGCCTGCCCAAAACAAGCCCGGCTACTGCTTTCTGGTTCCCCCATGATTTGGGACGAGGGGGTCTTTTATGGTATCCTAGTGACACTTGCTTATGAAACCTTTTTTGCTGGCTCTGCTCACCGGCCTGCTGTTTGCATTCAGCCTGCCGCCGTACAACTGGGAATGGCTGGGCTGGGTGGCGTTCGCGCCGCTGCTGCTGGCTGCGCCGGGGCGGCGGCCTTTGGAGGCGATGGGTCTGGGAATACTCGCCGGGGCGGCGTGCGGGGCGGTGCAGGCGGGGTGGAGCGTGGACACGACGCGGCTGTTCTGGGCGTATATTCCGTTCTTCTGGCTGACGTTTTTGTTCGGGCTGGTGGCAATCGCGGCGGCGTGGGTGCCGGCGACGTGGAAGCCAACAGAGCGGGTACTGTTTCTGACTTCGGTGGGCATCACGGGGGAGTGGCTGACCTCGTTTCTGCCGCTGCCGCTGAACATTGGGCTGTCTCAGTATAAGTTCCTGCCGCTGATACAGATTTCTTCGCTCACGGGCATCTGGGGCGTCTCGTTTTTGCTCTGGTGGGTCAACGCGGCTGTGGCCGAATGGGTGCAGCGCCGGAAGGTCCTGCCGCTGGGCATCGGTGCGGGGCTGGCGGCGCTGACCCTGGCCTTTGGCTATTTTTCGCTGTTTGAGGTCGTCGAAGCTTCCACCTCCACTCCCACACTCACCGTCGCGGCTATTCAGGACCTGAACAGCGAAGAAACTGGCGATCTGGCTCCGGCAGGCGGCGAAGTGGACCGGACGGCGATGACGAAAGAAGCGGCGGCCAAAGGCGCAAGGTTGATTGTCTGGTCGGAAGAGTCGCTTGGCGGCGAGTTTGAGCCAAGCAAACCCAAAGACGAGACGCGGACGCTGGCCCGAACGCTGCATTCGGCCCTTGTGGTCGGCTACTCCGACGACACAAAGCCGAAGCCCTACAACTGCGCGGCGTATGTGGCCCCGGACGGCGACGTTCTCAGCCCGGTGCATCACAAAATCCACCTGTATCTTTCGGAGCGAGAGACAAACAAAGCGGGGCACGCGGCCACGGTGGTGGAGACGCCGCAAGGCAAGATGGGCCTGGAAATCTGCTTTGATAGCTGCTACACGGGGACGACCCGCGAAGAAGCGCGGCTCGGGGCGCGGCTGATTGCCCTGCCGAACTACGACCCGCCGACGCCGCGTGGGGTGCTGCACCGGCTGCATGGAACAATGCTGCCGTTCCGGGCCGTCGAAAACCATGTGCCCCTTGTGCGGGCGGACTCCAACGGTCAATCACAGATTATCAATGCGCGGGGCGGCATTATCGGGCAGGCAGGGCTATTTGTGCCGGACGTGCTGGTTAGCACGGTTAATCTCGGAGATGGGCGGGGCACGTTCTTCACCCGCTTCGGCGACTGGCTGGCGTACCTGTGTTTACTGGTCGCGGTGGGGGGCGTCTGGCGGGGCGTGATAGGCCGAAAAAGAAATCTTTGAACCTGGCAAACGCTCATCTCTTTTTCATGTTAGCACCCTATACTAAGTACAAGCAACTGACGGCGCTCTAAGAGAGCAGGAGAAACCCGATGAAAACATATTCCAAGACACGTTACGGATTGGCCGCCCTGGGCGCAGCCGCCGTGCTGCTCGTCCCGGCAGCCTATGCACAGCAGGGACAGGGCGGCGGTCCGCCCCCGCCCGGCGGCTTCGGCGGACCGGGAGGCTTCGGCGGCGGCGGTGGGCAGCGGGGCCGACTTCCGTTTGCGACCGGCACGGTCACGGCAGTAGACACCGGGGCCGGCACAGTCACGGTCACCTCGCCATTTGGCGGACAGTCGCAGACCATTCAAACGCAGGGCACGACAACGATTTCCACGCAGACCGCCGCTCTGGTGTCTGATTTGAAAGTCGGCGACAAAGTGCAGGTGTCGGGTGTTCCAACCGGCATCACGGCTTCGACTGTGACCATCGGCACCTCGCCCCTGACCCCGCCCGGCGGGGGTCCGGGAGGATTCGGCGGTGGCGGACGCCCCGGCGGCGGTCAGGGGGGCTTTGGTGGACCCGGCAGACCGGGAGCCGGGCCTGCTCAGGCGTTTGCGACCGGCACGGTAGCTTCGCTGAACCCGCTGACCCTGAAGCTCAGTGACACGGTTTCGGTGACGCTGAAGATGGATCCGACGGCCAAAGTGACCAAGTATACGACCAGCACTCTGAGCGCCGTCAAAGTCGGCGACCGGGTGGTGGCGACCGGCCAGAGCAATGACGACGGCTCCTTCTCCGCGACCACGCTCGGTGTCAACATTGACATGGGCGGCGCGGGCGGCGGCTTCGGTGGCCGGGGCGGCGGCTTCGGCGGTGGCGGCTTCGGCGGTGGAGGCTTTGGCGGTGGAGGCTTTGGCGGCGGGGGCGGACGACGCGGCGGGGGACGTCGCGGTCAGGGCGGAGGTCAAGGTGGACCGCAGCAGGGTGGACCGGGCGGCGGCGGCGGCTTTGGCGGACCGCCCCCTCCCGGCGGCTTCAATGGCCCGCCGCCTCCCGACGAAATGCCGCAGTAGCCGCAAGGCCCGACGCTTTCCAAAGCGTCGGGCCTTCTTCTATTTGCCCATGCGCTCGGCGATATGCGCGACAATCTCTACCGCCCGGCGGCGGGACTCAAGAATGATGTTGGCGCGGGACAGCGACCCGGCGAGGTACAGACCGGGGATGTTGCTTTCCGAGGTGTCCTCGTCGTAGGCAGGCAGGCCGTCTTCGGCGAGCGGCACGCCGAGATGCGCGAACAGGTTATAGTCAGCGGTGTGGCCGACAAGCGTGAAGACAAAGTCCGTGGGCAGCATCCGCGCCTCGCCGCTGTCTTCGCCGGGAACGGGAATAAGCTCCACGCAGGTCGGCGTAATAGACGCAACCTGCACCCCGGTCAGGAGCGTCAGGCGCTTCTCCTCGGCCATGATCTTCAAATCACGCACGATAAAGGGCCGCAGATGGCTCTGATAGTCCGTTGGCGGGCGGCGCATGGCAAGCGTCACCTTCGCGCCCGATTCGGCCAGCGTCATCGCCCCCGTCGCCGCCGAATTGCCGCCGCCAACCACTAATACGCTGCGCCCGAAGTACGGCGTCGGGTCCGACAGCCGCAGCAGCACGTTTGGCCCGTCCGCGCCGGGGACCTTCAGGCGGCGCGGGTTCGGGAACGTCCCCGTGCAGACCAGAAGGTAGCGGGCGCGGCGCTCCACCACTTCTCCCTCCCCGGCCCCCTTTCGCACCGAGCGGACGGCAAACGGCGCGTCCGGGGCGTCGCCGTGCTTGCGGACGTCAGTGACTTCTTCCCACGTCGCCAGCGGCAGCTCTTTGGACTGTGCCACGGCCCGGTAATAGGCCAGCGCGTCTTCGCGGGTAGGCCGATGCCCCCCCGCCATAAAGAACGGCACGCCGCCGACAGCCAGCTCATCGGCGGGCGAAAAATATTGAATTTGCTGGGGATGCCCCACCAGCGACTGCACCGGCCCTTCGCGCTCCACGACCACATGGGACAGTCCGGCATCTTTGGCGGCGCAGGACGCCGCCAGCCCTGCCGGGCCAGCCCCGACTATCAGCAGGTCTAATAATTCGTTGTTCATTGCGTCATTGGAACGACGCGGCAGCGGGGAAGGTTCCCGGAAAGGCCCCCCCGCCCCCAATAATGGGGGAGCCAAAGTAGGGGCACGATTTATCGTGCCCTCTTTGTCCGCTCCGTATTTGTCCGGTTCCCCCATTGTTGGGGGCAAGGGGGGTCTCACCAGCGCAGACGGCGGAAGGCTTGCAGGAAAAAATCGCCCCGTCCGGGGGCGGGCAGGGTCCAGTTTGGGCCGTAGGGATGACCGTTGTTGTGCCGCCAGTTGACCGCCAGCGTCCAGTCGGGAGACAGCACAGAGCGGACGCCGAGCGTGAGCTGATGGCTTTCCGCAAAGCGGCTGTTCGGCTTGTCCGCCTCCACACGGCCCACCAGAGTCCACCGCTGCTGATGCGGCAGACGGTAATAGGTGTCCAAGTACCAGCCGCGCTCCTCTGAGCCTGCCAGGCTGCCGAACAGATACTCCCCGCGCATCAGCAGCTCATTTCGGGTGTAGCGCAGGTCCAGGCCGGTCATGTGGACGGGGCGGGACACGAGCGACGTGTTCTTGTCGTGCAGGCCGCCGTCCCAGCGGCTCAGGCCGAAAATGGCGCTGCCGAGGCGCTCACTGCTCATCGAGGTCTGCGCCCGCACCGCGCCGCCGCTGACTTCGGAGGCGTTGTCCCAAATGCCCGTGCCCTTGCCGCCAAAGCCCGCCGCTTCAATCTGTAAATTCGCCGGGCCGCCTGCCCAGAACACGCCGGGCGCACCCCAGTCGACCGAGTGGTAGGCGTAGTCCCCCCGCGTCATCGGGTAGTCGATCAGGCCCGAGGCATAGGTCTCACGCGGGTCGTAGATGCCAAACGGGACACGCACCAGCCCGATGTCGGCGCGGCCCGCCGCGCCGCCCCACTCTTTTTCAACGACTAGCTCCTGTGCGGCATTCAGCCCGTAGCGATGGGCGGCATAAACACGAAAGGTGACACCGGGAGCCAGCGGCGTCTCGTTGCGGACCGTCAGCGCCGAAAGCCGCGTACCAGTGGCGCTGTACGAATCATAGCGGGTGCGAAAGTCCAGATCAACCTCGCTGATAGCCGGAGGCAGTTGAGCACGCACCGGAGCCAGCACAGAGAGGCAAGACAGCCCCAGCCAAAGCCGCAGTAGTAATGGGTGTCGCATAGGGGAAGTATTGGACACTAACATTGCAAACGTTAGAGCGGGCGGCCTCACAGCGCAAAAAACCTGTGAAAGAAACGGGGATTTCTGCCGATAAGCACACCGGGAGGCAACGCTTATGCTGACACCAATGCGACTGCTGCTTGTTCTTTTTCTGTTCTGCCTGACCGCCGCCGGGGCCACGCACGCTGCTGAAAGCCTGACTGGCACGGTTTCGCTGCCACGCGGCGCGGCGGGAAGCGCGGTCGTTTATCTCGACGGGCCGGGGCTGCACTCTGCCCCGCTGCCCAAAGCCGTCGTGGACCAGCGCGACAAAGTCTTCTCGCCGCACGTCTCGGTCATCACACGCGGCACGACCGTCCGCTTTCCCAATGACGACAGCGTGTTCCATAACGTCTTCGCGTACTTTCAGGCCAAGAAGTTTGACCTCGGAATGTACCCGCGTGGCACAAGCAAGTCGCAGACATTTGACAAAACCGGCCTTGTGGTGCTTTTGTGCAGCATACACTCGTATATGAGCGCTTATATCATGGTGGTAGACACGCCCTGCTACGCCGTCTGCGACAGCAAGGGCCATTTCCGCCTGCCGCCCGTGCCGCCGGGGACCTACACACTGTCCGCCTGGCACGAAAGCGGCGCGACTCTCACCCGAACGGTGACGGTCGGCGGCACAAACGCCCCGCTGTCTTTGATGCTGGCGAAGCACTGAGTACAAGTCGCTTTTGACAGACCGGGGCGTTTACCACCCCGGTTTGATGTAAGCCGTCAGGTTAATGCAAGGGGTTAAAACCCCTCGCTGTTACGCAGTCATGCCGCAGGCATCAAGGCGCTTCGCGCCGGACGGACAATCAGATAGCAAATAGAGCCTACCATCATAACTCTTTGGCTTCTCTTCATTCTTTGGCTTCCCGGCGTCTTCGCCTCCGAGCGAGGGGTTTTAACCCCTCGCATTAACCTGACGGCCTTACGCTCTTGTGAATACTTATGCGACTGACTCTGAAAACCAAAATCCTGCTGCTGATTACCGGCACGGCCCTCGGGCTGGTGTCGCTGATTTTGCTGGCCTTTACCCTGCTGATCTCCCGCGAGATGGACCGGGCGGTGCGCGTCGATGTCCGCGCCACCGGCGGCGTTCTGGCACAGCTCATGCGCGAGCGGGAGGATGTCCTGCTGTCGCATTCGCGCTTGATTGTTACGGACCCGCCTCTGGTAGCCGCCCTGACCACCCATGACCCAGCCACAGTACTGGACGGGATGAAAGAATACCGGCAGAAGCTGGGCGTGGATGAAATGATTATTACCGACCGGGACGGGCACACGCTCGGCGATACCTCGGGACAGGCCGGACGGGGGAGCGACCTGAGCCGGGAGCCGGGCGTCGCGGCGGCCCTGAATGAGCAGCCCTGGCAGGGCGTTGTCGCACGCGGCGGGCGGCTGATGCTGTCCGTGTGCGTGCCGGTGAAAATCGGGGCGTATCCCTGGGGAACGTTCACCGCCTACCGGGCCATTGACCCGGCTCTGGCGAGCAGCCTGCGGGCGTCGCTTGGCACGGATGTAGCCTTTTTGTATCAGGGCCGCGTGGTCGGAGCCTCGCGCCCGCTGCCGGAGCGTCTGCCTCTTCCGACCTCTCCCACGGTGGTCACGGTAGACGGCGCAAAGTTTTTCGCGCTGTATGCGCCCCTGCCGGGGACGGACAAGAGCGCAGGCATGGGGTTCGAGACGCTGCACCCCTACGGCCCGGCCACGGCGCTGTACCGGCGCTGCCTGGTTGCGTTCCTCGGCGCGTCCGCGCTGACTCTGCTGCTGGCGCTCGGCGTGGGCGTCTTTGTGGCGCGGGGGCTGACCCGGCCCCTCGACGGCGTGATGCAGGCGGCGGAAACCCTGCGGCGGGGGGACTGGCCGGCGCGGTTTGAGGTGTCCCGGTCGGACGAAATTGGCCTGCTTCAAACCGTCTTCAACCAGATGACCGAGTCGCTGCGGAGCAGTCAGGAGCGCCTGCTCGCGCTGATTGATTCGGACCCGCTGACGGGCCTGGATAATCACCGGCGGTTTCAGGAGCGGCTGGGGCAGGAAGCGGGCCGCTGCACCCGGTCGGGCGAGAGCCTGTCGCTGCTGCTGCTGGATTTGGACCATTTCGGGCAGTTCAATCAGAAGCACGGGCACGCCGGGGGCGACACGGCGCTCAAAGAAGTGGCCGGGATACTGCGCGGCTGCCTGCCGGACCTGGCGATTACGGCCCGCTACGGCGGCGAGGAGTTTGCCGTGCTGCTGCCGCAGCGCACGCTCGCACAGGCGGAAGGCGTCGCCGAGCTGGTCCGGGGCGCGGTGCAGGAAACCGGGCAGGGGCTGACCCTGAGCGTTGGCTGCGCCGAGTTTGGCACGAACACAACCGAAGGCGAAGGGCTGGTGCTGGCCGCCGAGCTTGCTGTTTCCCGCGCCAAGCAGCTTGGCCGAAACCGCACCTGCCGCTTTGACAGCGTGCCCGGCGCGGACCAAAACGCTGATCCGTATCAGCTTCACCGCTATTTGAAAGACGAAAGTTTGGCAACCATTCAAGCCCTCGCCGCCGCCGTCGACGCCAAAGACCCGTACACGCAGGGCCATTCTAAGCGTGTCGCTGAGTATGCCGTGGCCCTGGCCCGGCAAATCGGCCTCTCCGAAGACGAAATTGATCTCATTCAAATCACCGGCACGCTGCACGATGTCGGCAAAATCGGCGTCCCGGATGCTGTTCTCAAAAAGCCGGGACGCTTGGACGAAGACGAGCGGCAGGTGATGGAAACACACCCCGTACTCGGCGAGGTAATTGTCCGCAAGGCCCCCAAGCTCGCCCCTACCCTGCCGGGCGTCCGGCATCATCACGAGCGGTGGGACGGCGGCGGCTACCCGGACGGCCTGGCGGGCGAGGCCATTCCCCGGATTGCCCGCATTCTGGCCGTCGCCGATACGTTTGACGCCATGACAAGCGACCGTCCATACCGCAAGGGCCTGTCTATGCAGATTGCCGTGGACGAAATCGCCCGATGTTCCGGCACGCAGTTTGAGCCGCTGCTGTCCGAGGCGTTCGTCGCTTTGATGCGCGGCACGGGCGCGCCGGCGGGCGAAGCTCTGATGCTGCGGGCGGCGTGAGGCAAACCCTAGCAGGGAAATCGGCGCGGGGCGACGAACTACGCCTTAGAGCTGGTTATCTGCTGCTCCATATCTGCGGCTCCAATGGAGAACCCTATGTATTCTATTTTTCGCGCCTTAGCCTTGCCAAGCGGCGCGGCAGTCGCCATTATCCTGGCGGCGGCAGCCTCCCCCGCCTTTTCTCAGCCCTCTGCGGCGTCGCTGGAGACCGTGCGCGTGTCTGCCGGGAAGGAAGCCATCCGCTTCAAGACCCCGCTTGACGCCGGGCAGATGTTTCTTCTGAAAGCGACCGGCACACTCAAAGTCGGCGACAGGCGAATGGATGCCGCTTCTGACACTCAAACTGGCCTGGACGTGGAAGAAGAGGCGGGGGGTACGACGACCCGAAAGCGCTGGTTTGGCGGCCCCCGCCCAGACCATATCTATTATATGATTGTCGCTGGGACCGGCCACCCTCTGACGCTGCGTTTCTCAACAAATGAGGCACGAAGCGCCTCTGGCGCGGTCACGGTGTCTCTGTTCCGGCTCTCGGCGGCGGCGCTTCCGCCGCCGCTGGAAGCCCTTTCGGTCCCGGTGATGGACCGAAAAGTACCGACCTTGCTAACAACGCGCCCGTCTGCGGTGTACCTGCTTCAATGCTCCGGCTCTGGCCGCGTCGGCGGCGGGGGTCTGGGGCAGGGCGATGCCGAGTATATGGACTACAAAGCCGACGGCGCAGGGGCCGTTGACATCGGTGATGCAAATACCGATTATGGGCTGGGCGTCGATGAGGCAGACCAAAGCATTTCTCCGCGCCTGCACAAGTGGGTGGGACCGTGGCGGGCGGACCACACGTACTATCAGCTTTTTGAGGGCACGGGCCGTCCTATCCAGTTCTTCTTTTATGATGTCAAAGGCGGCTACGGCGACAACTCGCCTACGGACACGCTGAAAGTGAACGTGTTCTCGGCCCCATAATTCACGCAGGAAAATTAGTACGCCGCCGCGAACTACTCCCTATCACTTTGACGGGAGCAATTCGCAATGCAGTACACCAATCTGGGCCGGTCCGGGCTGAAAGTCAGCCGCCTGTGCCTCGGAACCATGAACTTCGGGCCGCAGACGACCGAAGAAGACAGCTTCAAAATCATGGACCACGCCCTGGACCTGGGCATCAATTTCTGGGACACCGCTGATGTCTACGGCTGGAAGCAGGGCGAAGGCTACACCGAGCAGATTCTCGGCAACTACTTCGCGCAGGGCGGCGGACGGCGCGAAAAGGTCGTCCTCGCCACCAAAGTCTTTGGCGGCATGAGCACGCCCGATGCCAAAGACTGGCCGAACACGAACCGCCTCTCCGCGCTCCATATCCGCCGCGCCTGCGACGACAGCCTGAAGCGCCTCAAAACCGACTACATTGACCTCTATCAGATGCATCACATCGACCGGGAAACGCCCTGGGACGAGATTTATCAGGCGTTCGAGACGCTGGTGCAGCAGGGCAAAGTCCTGTACTTTGGCTCCAGCAACTTCGCCGGCTGGCATCTGGCGCAGGCGTCGGAAATCGCCAAAAGCCGGCACTTCCTGGGGTTGGTTTCCGAGCAGACGCACTACAACCTGAACGTCCGCAAGCCGGAACTCGAAGTCATCCCCGCCTGCAAAGAGTATGGCCTCGGCCTCATTCCGTGGTCCCCGCTTGCGGGCGGCCTGCTGGGCGGCATCCTGCAAAAAGAGGCCACGGGCCGCCGGGCGGGCCGGGACATCGAAGCCGACCGCCCGAAGCTGGAAAAATGGGAGGGCCTGTGCAAAGAAATCGGCGAAAAGCCCGCCGACGTTGCGCTGGCCTGGCTGCTGAATAACCCGGTCGTCACCGCGCCGATTATCGGCCCCCGCACGATGGAGCAGCTTGACGGCTCCCTGCGGGCGCTGGAAATCACGCTTTCCGAGGACACGTTAAAGAAGCTTGACGAAATCTTCCCCGGCTACCGCACCGCGCCGGAAGATTATGCGTGGTGATAAAAGTGCATAGGCAGAGGTCACCGGCACTGGAAGTGCCGGTCTATTGAGTAAGCAGAAAAAGTCGCTCCGCGACTCAAGAGAAGATGTGCCAATTCGAGGCTATTCTTTGTCCTGAGTCGCAGAGCGACTTTCTCCTGTTGCTAATAGACCGGCACTTTCAGTGCCGGTAGCCTTTGCCTGTCCGCTAAGTATTCGCCGCCACCTGCGAATACAGCGGCTCCTGGCCCAGCAGCCAGTTGATCGCCTCATGCCGCTCTCGTGCCACGCTCGCCAGCGCCCCAACTTGCTCCGGCACGGCGCGGATGAGTGGCTGATTGCCAACTGCCAAATCGCCCTGCTGCAAGCGCACATAGGTGATGTCCAGTGGCCCGAACCAGGCGTCTTTGGCGAACGCCCCAAAATACAGCGACTTGGGGCGCAGTGAAAACTCGGTCAGCCGCCAGTTCAGCGCGAAGAGCTGCCGCCCCACCTGCTCCAATTCCGCGAGTGGCCGCAATTTCGGCGCGGCCAAAAGCTCCCTGGCTTCCTCGGCCCATAGAAAGCCCAGCGCCTCGGTGATGGCTTTCGGCTCTACTTCCTCGTCATAGCCCGGCAATTCAGACACCTGCAACGCCCATGCCAATACGGCCAGCCCTTCGCAGCGCCACCCGGCATCGACGGCGTCTTGTAAAGGCAGCGTGCCGAGCGGGGCGCGGAGCATTGCCAGCTCTTTTGGCTCGACTTCGGGCATCAGCTTCAAGCCTTCCAGCCAGTCCAGCACGCGGCGGCGCAGGCTTTCGTTGTCCCGGCTTTTAGGCTCCTGCTCGATAAAGCCCCGGCAGACAACGGCGCACAGCACCAGCGCCCGTGCGGCCACCCGCTGCGGCGCGGGCGGGGTCCAAGTATCACTATTGTTAGGTTGTTCAGGCATAAGATATCAGCTTTCAGAAGGCCGAGGCCATCGTTCGAGGGGCTGAACCCCCTCGAACGATAGCCTCAGCATTATTCTTGCGCTCTACTCAAACAAAAGCTCAATGTCCTGCCGGGTCAGCGACTTGAAAAAGCCGCCTTCGGTGGAGATAAGCTGATTGACCAGCTCGCGCTTGCGGTCCTGCAAGACTAGTATCTTCTCTTCCACCGTGTCCCGCGTGATCAATTTATACACAAAGACGGGCTTATCCTGCCCAATCCGGTGCGTGCGGTCAGTGGCCTGACGCTCCACGGCAGGGTTCCACCACGGGTCGATATGGATGACGTAATCGGCGGCGGTCAAATTGAGGCCAACGCCGCCCGCACGGAGGCTGATGAGAAAGAACGGCAGGTCCGGGTTGTTCTGGAACGAGTCTACCCGCGCCTGCCGGTCTTTGGTCTTGCCGTCGAGGTAGGCATACGGGATATGCCGGGCGTCCAGCGCCTCGCGCAGAAGAGTTAGCATTCCCACAAACTGCGAGAACACCAGCGCCTTGTGGCCCTCGGAGCGCAGGGTTTCCAACGTTTCCAGCAGGGTCTCAAACTTGCCGGAGGCGCTCGTGCTTTCGGGCTGCACAAGGCGCGGGTGGTTTGCAATCTGACGCAGGCGCAGCAGGCCCTCCAAAATCTTCATGCGAGCATTGCCCGGTCCCGCATCCGGCGC
Organism: Capsulimonadaceae bacterium; assembly: GCA_965277455.1. Lineage (GTDB taxonomy): Bacteria > Armatimonadota > Armatimonadia > Armatimonadales > Capsulimonadaceae > JANXMY01. The sequence goes on from OZ255823.1 coordinate 1,728,917, forward strand.
GGTCCCCTCCTGCTCCATGACGCCCATAATCTGCGAACGGTAAAAGTCCCGCGTCTTATCGTAGAGCTTGCGCTGGCCCGGCTCCATCTCGGTATACTGCACACGCTCGGTGCGCGGCGGCAGCTCCTGCGCCACCTGGTCTTTGGTACGCCGCAGCAGGAACGGATGCACGAGGCGGCGCAGGAAGGCCGCCGCCATCTCGTCCTGATGCTTTTCTATCGCCCCGGCAAACTCGCTTCGGAAGTGTTCCAGACTGCCGAGCAGGCCGGGGTTCAGGAAGGCAAACTGCGACCACAATTCTAAAGTCGAGTTCTCGACGGGCGTTCCCGTCAGCGTCAGCTTATGATCGGCAGAAATCAAACGAGCGGCGCGAGACGACTGCGCGGCGGGGTTTTTGATCGCCTGCGCTTCGTCTAAAATCGCATAATGGAAGCGGTGCTTGCGAAGCATTTCAATGTCGCGCAGCAAAATCCCATAAGTCGTGATGACCAAATCATAATCATCAAACGCCGATGCGTCTTTGGCCCGTCCCGTTCCCGCATGGTTTAAGAGCCGCAGGCCGGGCGTGAACCGGGCCGCCTCCCGCTCCCAGTTAAAGACCAGCGACCGGGGCAGGACCAGCAGGGACGCCGACTTTGCTTCATGGCTTTCGGACAGCGATTGGAGAAGCGCCAGACACTGGACGGTTTTTCCAAGCCCCATATCGTCGGCGAGGCAACCGCCGAAGCCATAGTCATGCAGGAAGTGCAGCCAGTCGACACCTGCTTTCTGATAGGGGTGCAGGTCGGCGTTCAGATCCACCGGCAGGGGGCGCGGCTCGATACGCTCGAACTGACGCAGGGTTTCGCGGCGCTTCATAAACTCGGCGTCGGCCTGGATGCTGCCCTCGCCAGTTTCGGCGAAAAGCTGGTCCAGCAGAGTGATTTGCGCGGACGCCACGCGCAGGTTTTCGCCTTCGTCCTCGGACATGGAGAACAAATAGCGGTACTTTTCCAGCCATTCGGCGGGGATTTCGCCGATGGAGCCATCGGCCAGCTTGACATAGCGTTCGCGCCGACGAACGGCTTTGCGGACATCTTTGAGGGTAGCGCGGGTGTCACCGAACTCGATGGTGGCGTCGACATCGAACCAGTCGATGCCCGAGGACACCCGGAACGAGATCGTCGGGCGGCTGCGGTTGACCCGCGCCTGTGTCAGCTCCCGCTCGCCGTAGACTTCGAAGCCAATCGCGGTCAGCGCGGGGATGTGCGACAGCAGAAAATCCACGGCATCGGTTTTGGCCCGCAGGGCGAACTCCTCCGGCGCAGACCCGCGCTTCAGGCCATGCCCCGAGGCCACCGTGTCCCACCACTGCTGCTCGCGGTCCGGGCGGCGGGCGAGGCGCACCAAAGTCAGCGTGTCCGGCTGCCGCAGAAGCGTCGTTTCGGGCAGCGACTTTTCGTAGCCGACTTCATACTCGCCGTAACCGAAGCGCAGCCCCACGGTCAGCGCCCCATCAAGTTCGGACAAATAGAGGCGCGGCAGGGGGTCCGTGCCGCCGATTTCTTCCCAGGCAATCCCCTCCCCCGTCAGCGACACGCGGGACGCGAGCGGCAGGAGGTAGCGGTCTAAAAAGTCAGCGGTCTCATCGTCGGGCACGCGCAGGTCGGGGTTGTCCAGCAGCGTTTCAATCAGTGCCCCATCATCGGCCACCGGGTACAGGGTCGTCCCCGACAGCAGCCAGAGCGGGTCTTCGCTCATCACCTGCGAGTTTTCCGGCGTCAGGGGAAAGCTTTTGCCCCCCAGCATCACCGAAGGCCGGAGCGCCGTGCCGTCGTCGGTTTTTTCCAGCGCGACTTCGGCCCGGCCTGTCTCGGCGGACACGGACAGCAGGAGTTGCAGCGGGTCCTGTTCGCGGCCCCGGAACACAAAGCCGCCCGCAAGCAGCGGCAGCAGGCCGGAGGGGTCAAACGAGCGGTCGGAATAGTAAGAGTAGGAATAGGAAGTCTGCCCGGCCAGCGCGACCATTTTCAGGACCGTCTCGGCCTCTTCCCCGCCAGCGGCATTGACGAAGCGGCGCGGGTCCACGGTCCGCACGGCTTTCGCCTGCCGGGACAGGGCTTCCTGCTTGATGGTCTTCGCCAGCGCCGGCCCGTCCCCGATCATTTCGGGGGCAAAGTGACTTAAAGCCAGGCTGTAAGGCAGGAGCACCCACTGACTCTGCCGTGTCTGCAAGCTGAAAAACAGGGCCTGCCGGGGCGGGGCGGCTTTTTTGGCGTTCGGCTGGACGGCCTGTGCCAGCACCGCCTCCCACGTCTGCGGCGGGTGCATTCGGAGGTAGTTTCGCAGGACGAGTGCCCCGGCGACGATATGCTTGCAGGCCATATTCGGGCTGCGGATAAAGTCCGCACAGTCACAAATCGCCCCCACCTGGCCTGTGTCATAGATGGAAAAGTGGACATCGTGCGTGGACTCGCCGACCACATGGGCCACCGCTTCCGTCCGCGCTACGCTGGTCAGCCGCACCCGCCCCTGCTGCGAAAGCGTAATCCCGCGCCGCACCGTGCCCGAGTCGGCCTTCGCCATCAGCCCTTCCGCGTTCAGGGTCGCTTCGCTCAATACCTGTCTCGCCATAGACGGCTGTGTTCTCCCAATCGATTACGGTAACGGTTGCACGGGGCTGAACCCCCGTGCTTTGAAAAAGCAATTCCCCGCCTGCGCGGGCATCAGACAGTCAAGCGAAATCAGGGGGGCCACGGGTTGCATTATCATTTGAAACCCGAGGCTGTCAAAAGCCCAGCGTCCAGGGGACGCAAGAATAAGAGCAATCTCGCCCCCATCCGGTCTTACGTGCCTTGCACAGTGGGCGCTTCTAAGCCTCGGGTTTCAAATGATAATGCAGCCCGTGGCTTCGTTCTGGCAATTTCCTCGTCCTTACCCTCGGGGGCTTGCCCTTTTGAAGCACGGGGGTTCAGCCTCGTGTAACCGTTACCGTCCTTCGTCATCATCGTAAATATCTTCCCGCCGAAAGCAAGACTCAGACACCGGCCAGTTTCGCGCTTTGGCTCGCTCAGCAAGCTCCTGAGAAGACTGCAAAAACTCCTCCAGAGTGAGTGTTGACGGAATCATAGTTGGCGCAGGTGGCTTCGGTTCTTGCGTCATGGCTAGTTATCCTTTTTGTCGCCGTCTTTCTTGTCGTCCTTCTTCGGCGGGTAGTTGACCGTCAGGGACAGCTCTTTGAGCTGGGCGTCATCCACCACTGAGGGCGCGGACATCATGGGGTCGAAGCCGCCGCCGGATTTGGGGAAGGCGATCACTTCGCGGACGTTGTCGTCGTCAGTCAGGTACATGATGAGTCTATCAAGACCGGGAGCCATGCCGCCGTGGGGGGGTGCGCCGAAGTCGAAGGCTTCCAGCATATGCCCGAACTGGTCCTGGATTTGCGCGTCGGTCTTGCCCAGCATCTTGAAGATGCGCTCCTGAATGTCGCGCTTGTGGATACGAATGCTGCCCGACGCGGCTTCGGAGCCATTGCAGACGAGGTCGTAGCAGAACGCCCGGCAGCGGAGAGGGTCGGATTCCAAATACGGCAAGTCCTCGGGGTGCGGCATGGAGAACGGGTTGTGGGCAAACGTCCACCCGTCCCGGTCTTCGTCGCGCTCAAAGACGGGAAAGTCCGTCACCCAGCAGAAGTGCAGCGTGTTCGGGTCGGCAAGAGACAGCCGGGCGGCGATTTCGCGGCGCAGGCGGTCCAGCGTTTTGGCGACAATCTCGGGCGTGTCGGCGACAAAGGCCACCAGATCGCCTGGCTTGGCCTCGGCGAGCGCCACCAGCCCGGCGATTTCCTCGGGCGACAGGAACTTGGCGATGGGGGACTTGACGCCGTCTTCTTGGACCAGCAGGTACGCCAGACCCTTCGCGCCCATGCTTTTCGCCAGGGTCGTCAGGTCGTCAATCTCTTTGCGGGACAGCGACGCGCCCGACGGGTAGCAAATTAATTTCACCTGCCCGCCGCTGCCAAGAACGCTCTGGAAGACCGAAAACTGCGTGTCTTTGAGCACCGGCGCGGCATCTTTGAGTTCCAAGCCGTAGCGCAGGTCGGGCTTGTCCGAGCCGTAACGGGCCATAGCCTCGTCGTAGGTCAGCCGCGTGAACGGCGTCACCAGACTCTTGGGCGACAGCCTGGGCAGTATCTCGGTGTAAAGCGATTCGACAACTTCCAGCACATCGTCCTGCTCCACAAAGGACATTTCGAGGTCGAGCTGCGTGAACTCCGGCTGCCGGTCGGCCCGCTGCGACTCATCCCGAAAGCACTTGGCGATCTGGAAATACTTCTCCATGCCCGCGACCATGAGAAGCTGCTTGAACTGCTGCGGGGCCTGCGGAAGCGCATAAAACAGGCCGGGTTCGAGGCGGTACGGCACCAGATAGTCCCGCGCCCCTTCGGGCGAAGACTTGGTCAGCACCGGCGTTTCAATCTCCAAAAAGCCGCGCCCGTACATGAACTCCCGGATGAGCTTAATCGCGTCATGCCGCAGCTTGATCTTGTCGTACATCACCGGGCGGCGCAGGTCGAGGTAGCGATATTTGAGCCGCAGCATCTCGTCCACGTCTTTGTCTTCGCTGATGGGGAACGGCGGCGTTTTGGCGGCGTTCAGTATCTCAATCGCCGACGCCGCCACTTCCACCGTGCCGTTTGCCAGCTTGTCATTTTCGCTGCCAGCCGGGCGGCGGCGCACCAGCCCCGTCACACTCAGGCAGTATTCGGAGCGCACGCGCTCGGCGACGCTCAGGGCGTCGGGGGCATCGCCGCCGTCGACGGCGACCTGCACCACCCCGCTCCGGTCCCGCAGGTCCAGGAAGGCGATGCCGCCCTGATCCCGGTTGCGGTTGACCCACCCGTTCAAAGTCACCGTCTGCCCGATGTGCGCCTCAGTAATCTCGCCGCACGCTGCGGTGCGTTTCCAGCTTGCCAAATTGCGTCTCCTCCGCCCCCAAAGTCAGTAAATAAGTCAGTTGGTATCTACAAAAATACGAATACAGAGTATACCACAAACAAGCGCCTGACACAGAAACGCCCGGCCTTTGGAGGCCGGGCGAAGCAGACAGCATTTCAAAAGGCGGCTGCGTCAGGAAGTCTCAATGCTAGGAAGTCTCGATAATCTCGACATTGGCACGGGGCACGGTAACCACGGAATTGTCGGCCAAACGGGCTTCCAGAACGCGCACTTCGGCCCCGGAGCCAATCACGGTGAGCTGCGGCGGCAGGGCAGTCACGGTTGCCAGCTTGCCGAAATAAGGCTCCCGAATGAGCCGAATAGACGTTCCCACGGACAGGCTGCCTTCTTCGCCGGTCTCAGCAGCGGCTTTTCCCGAGGCCGCGCCGAGCGGCACAATCACTTCAGGGCGGATGACACCGGCGCGTATCTGCGTCGCGCCATTGATGGACGCCGACTTGCCTTCCAGAGAGCGCAGCAGCTCGAACGTCCGCCGGGCCATCGCAATCGTGCCAAAGCCTTCGGTGATTACTAAAGTCAGCGTGATGTTCTCATGGCCGGTGATGGCAACGCCAATATCGTAGCCCAAAAAAGCGATCAAATCGCGGTCGATGATGCCGCCGACGACTATTCCCGTCACGCCCATCTCGGCGGCTTTCCGCAGGGCCGCGCCGGAGATATTCGCGCCGCCGATGATGATTTTGCCCGCCAAAGCCGGAGTAATCATCTCTTCGGTCAGGTCGTCCTCGGGCTGCGCGGAGACCATCTGTATCTTCCCCACCCGCTCGCCGCCGATGCCGAAGATGCCCTGAATGAGCGCCCCTTCGGTCTGCACAATCACGCCTTCCCCGGCGATTGTCTCGGCGACGGTTCCCGAGAGATAGGCCGTCAGATTGATGGGCAGAGGCGGCTGCCGGACGCCGACATTGCCGGATGCCGCGCTGATCGTTTCCACAACGCCAAAGACGGGCGATTTGGCTTCGGACTTGAACATCCCGAAGAAGGCTTTGGTAGCGGCCAGAATCTGGCCTTTTTCCACCGTGTCGCCCTCTTTGACAATCAGCGTGGCAGGCATCTCGTCGGCATCAATCCCAAGCTGCGCCGCGACTTTGACCGACTGCATCAGCCCCGGCAGGGAGGCACGGGCGACGATGGTATCCGGCGTCACCGTTTGTCCGGTTTCCACCAGCACATCGCCTTTGAGCGGCAGGCGGCGGAGCCGCTGAATGAGTGTATGGGGGCTGACTTTCAGCCCCGGTGTGTAGGCACTTCCCAATCCTGCTCCTTATTTTGCGCCCGAATGGCTATTTGAATGACTATTTGAGTGGCTGTGCTCACCTTGAAGGCGGAACTTTTCAATGACCGCGTGCGCGGTGGCGACATCCTGCCAGCCCAGCACGACCGTTTCCTTGTCTTCGAGGTCTTTGTAAATATCGAAAAAGTGGACGATTTCTTTGAGAATATGGGCGGGCAGGTCGGACAGATGCTCGATGCCTTCAAAGCGCGGGTCGGCGGCGGCGACAGACAAAATCTTTTCGTCCGGCCCTTTCTCGTCACGCATCATCAGGACGCCAAGCGGGCGGGCGGCAATCAGGCAGCCGGGGAACGTCGGCTGCGTGGTGATGACCAGAATATCCAGCGGGTCGCCGTCTTCAGCCAGCGTGTCGCAAATCCAGCCGTAATCAAAGGGATAAAACAGGGGCGAATAGAGTGTCCGGTCCAGCTTGAAGACGCCCAATTCGTGGTCAAACTCGTACTTGTTGGAAGACCCCTGCGGGATTTCCACAATCATATTTACAATAGTCGGTGCCTGCTCGCCCAGCGGCAGTTCCAGGTAAGGCATAGGGTCTCCCGGTCAAAAGAGTGAAGCTGTTTTTTGGTTGCCGTCTTTGGCCCGCGCTAGTATTCGGCGTGCGCGTGCCATTTTCCTTCCCAATCCTCTCAGGCTGAGGGGGCAAACTCCGCTACGAGCGGCAGGTGGTCGGAGGCGGGGGTTTCGATCAAAGTCAGGCTTTGGAGCGTTAGCGCGGACGGGTGCAGGACAAAGTCGATGCGGGCGTCGGGCTTGTCGGCGGGGTAAGTGGGGCGATTTGCGGCGGCGTCGGCATCGGCGAGGCCGGTTTTCTCTAAAAGCAGGCGCAGGCCAGGGGCGTTGGCGCGTTCGTTGAAGTCGCCGCAGATGAGGGCAGGCGCGGGGGCATTCGCCACGAGTTCGGCGAGGCGGGCGGCTTGTTTCAGGCGCTCTTCACTGCTGAGGCCCCAGTGGGTATTGAAGACCGTCAGCGGGCCGTTTGGGGTGGCAAAGTCCACTTGCAGGACGCCGCGCTGCTCGCGGACACTCGGCAGCAGGTGGTTCTGGACGGTCTGCACGGGGAAGCGGGAGACGACGGCGAGGCCGTAGCCGCCGGGGCCGAGGCGCAGGTTGGCCTGAAACGTCACGGGGAGACCCAGCAAAGCCGCAAAGCGGCCCGGCTGATCGACAAAGCGCGACTGCGGCAGGCGCTGATGGACTTCCTGCAAGCAGACGATGTCGGCGCGGGCGTCCAAGATGACCTCAGCGATCCGCTCGGTAGACCGCCGCCCGTCGATCCCCCACCCGCCCCGAATGTTGTAGGTCATCACGCGCATCGTCAAAAGCTCCCCCTTCGAACACTTCCTTGACCCGGATAGGTCGGGTCTCCCAGTAAAGCAGGGCGTAAAACGGCAGATACTCGAAGACCGGTGCCCACCAGTAGGGCATCCGCGAGAAGTAGTAGGTATACAGCAGCACGGACAGGCCGGACAGCAGCACGAACGAATACAGCGGGCGGCGGCCTATCAGCGGCACGAAGGCCATTGTCCAGAGCAGATACCACGGAAACAGCGTCGGGATGACCAGGAGCGTCACGGCAATCACCACAAACGACTTTTGCAGCAGGTCCGGGTACGAGGTCACGGGGCGGCGCACCGACCACCAGACGGCATACAAAATGGCCGCGTCGGACAGCTTGCCCGTAATCCAGTACCCCCAGTGCGGCGTGATGAGGCCAATCGCGGCATTCACCCAGCCAAATAGCCCCGAGTTCGCGTGAACGTTCTCCAGATACTGCTGCATTCCATGCAGGAAATTCGGCAGATACACCCACAGCGGCATCCCCAGATACAGCAAAGCGACCGCCGCCCAGAACCCAAACTTCCGCCCATGTGCCCGCGCAAAGAGCGGCAGCAGCAGCAGCGCAAAGCCTTTGGTCAGGGCGGCGGCGACCAGTGCCAGCGCGGCCCCGGCTTCGGCCCGTCCGGGACGCATCGCCAGCAGAAACGCCAGCAGCAGAAAGAACACGCCTACAATATCCTGATGCCCTGCCAGCGCCACTTCCGTAATCGGCAGCGGGCACCATGCATACCAGATAATCTGCGTCGCCGGTCGCCCCAGCCGCTTCAAGAGCTTCAGGAGCAGGGCAATCACGCCGAAGTCGAAGAGCGTGTAAATCAGCTTGAAGCCAATGGGATTTGTGCCGAACACAGCGTTCGCGCCCGCGAAAATCCCCTGCGAGATGGGCATATAAATGGACTGGTAGCTTTTATACTCCATATCCGCCCAGCTATTGTCGCGCAGCGAGCGCAGGGCCTGAGCACTTGGTGCCCAGTGGTACGGGTTGATGCCGTGGTTAATCAGCCGCCCGTCCCACACATACAGCAAAATATCGGTGGAAAGGTGCGGCGGCGCAAACAGCACGGCCAGCCGGAACAGCGCAGCCCCGCCGAGGATCAGCAGCAGCACCGCTTTTCCGCGCTCCGGGGCCACACGCGGCACCAGAACGCCCGCCGCAAAGAGGTACAGCCCGAACACCGCGCCGTAGATGCTCAGGTACACCGACACCGGGTTCAGAGGATACAGCAGCCGTCCCAGAAACCCGTACAGCGCCAGCAGGTCCAGGGCGGTGAACAGCAGCCCGAGCCACGCGAGTTTGGCCCAGACGTGCGGCGGCGATTTCGGCGGGGTAATGCTGTGGGAAAGTGGGGGAAGTACATCCGTCATGCTAGCCTATTATACCTGCATTGGGCGTGGATGGAGCGGATAAGAAGATCGAGGGGTTGAAAACCCCTCGCTAGGTGAGGCGTCCTGCGGACGAAGGAAATACGGAGCAGGAGGCCATCGGCCTTTTCTTTCCTAATTCTCTTCCGTCCGCAGGACGCCTTCCCTAGCGAGGGGTTTTCAACCCCTCGATCTGATCTTCTTTACTCCCTCGTGCTTCAAATACGGCTTCACCAAGGCTTCCAGCTCTCGTGTCGTGTGCGGCTGCCCCAGCGCCTTCCCCAAATGGCCTTGCCGGTCGTAAATAAACGTCTGCGGCAGGTCGCCCTGCCAGCCGCCGCCAAAGGCGCGGATGAGCGTCTCCGGGTCCGGCGTCCGGGCCAGATACACCGGGTACATGATGCCCTTCTGCGCCAAAAGCGGCTCGACCCGCGAATGCAGCAAGCTGGGCGTGTCCATCGAGATGCCAATCACTGTGAGGCCACGCCCCTGATAGTTCCGGCTCAGGGCGGCGAGTGCAGGAAGCTCGGCCACGCATGGCCCGCACCAGGTCGCCCAGAAGTTGACGACCACAACCTGCCCCCGCCGGGCGGCGATGGCCTGTTTGAGTGCAGGCACGGCGGCAGGCGTGACGTGAACATTTGGCGCGGCCTGTGTGGGGACGGCGAGGAGGCAGAGAGCGGCGGTGGCGGTGAAGGAGCGGAACATAGACGCTTAGTGCTTCGCGGTCACTTGCGGGTTGGCTCTCACCCACGCGACCCAGTCCGGGCCGCAAGAGGTCAGGTGGCTGTTGACGTTCTTGTCCACATAGGCCACTTTGCCGTCCGTGCCAATAATGTAAGTGACGCGGTTGGCGATGTTCGCGCCGGGGATGAGCACGCCGAAGTCCCGCGCCACCTGGCGGGAAGTGTCCGCCAGCAGGGTGTAGGGGATGCCCTCGGTGGTGCAGAACGCTTTGTGCGATTTCGAGTCCTGTACGCTGACGCCGTAGACGGTCACCCCCAGGGCTTTGAGGTCGGCATTCGCGCCGGACAGCGAGTGTGCTTCCAGCGTGCAGCCGCCGGTGAAGTCGGCGGGGTAAAAGGCCAGCAGAACGGCCTTGCCCTTGTCCTGGGCCGACGTATACAGCTTGCCGTTCTGATCGGGCAGGCTGAGGGCCGGGGCGGGGCTGCCGACAACCGGCGCGGCGGCAGTGATTTTGGCCTGTGCCCGCCCGAAGGCCAGCGCGGCCAGCACGGCGGCGGTCAGGAGAGCCGTGCCCGCGATGGCGGTGATTTGCTTGCGGTTGGTCATGGTAGGAGGTGCTTTCTAAGAAACGGGTTTGACGCAGACTTCGAGCGGCAGGCCGAAGGTCTTGGTGAAGGCGCGGGACTGCGCTTCGGCGGCCCACAGCTCAAGCTGAACGTTGCCGGTCGCTTGCAGGGTCAGACGGATGCGGTCAGGCTTGGCAAGCTGTTCGCAGGAAATGTCTTTGACCAGCATCAAATGGCTGCGGTCCAGGGCTTCGGCGAGGCGCAGGGCGCAGGACAGGACGCGAATGGCCCGCTGCGTCTTCTCGTCGAGCTGGGCAAACGCCGGGTGCTTCCTGCGCGGGGCGGCTTTGCGGTGATACAGCGCCAGATTTGCCATGATTTCTATTTCGCGGTCGTTGAAGCCTAGAAGCTCCGAGTGGCGGATCAAGTAATATGAGTGCTTCTGATGGTCAGTGTGCGAGATAAAGAACCCGGCATCGTGAAGCAAAGCTGCGTATTCCAACAGCTCGCGGGCGCGGGCGTAATCGTGCAGCCCGAGCGCTTTCCATTGGTCAAAGAGCGACAGGGCCAGATGCACAATATGCGCGGCATGAGCGCGGTCAACATGGGTCGCCGACAGAAGCTGCTGAATGGAGCGCAGGCGGGGGCTGTCCAGCGCGGTGGCTTCCGTCACTTCCGGGGCGGGATGGTCCCGGCGCAGGCGGTCCACGATGATGCCTTCGCGCAGGCCCCGGTCGCTAATATGGATGGACTGTGCGCCGACGGTCTCCATGACGGTCTGCAAAATCGCCGCGCCGCCGATGATAATATCCGCCCGCTCCGGGTTGATGCCCGGCACGCGCCGCCGCTGCTCCAACGTCATCGCGCACAGCCGCCGGGTGGTCGCCTGCACCTCAGCCAGCGTTATTTCGTAGTTTCTGAGCGAGGTCGGGTTCGGAGCCGACGACGAATTGGCAATAATCTCGGCGAGGTTTTGCGCGGTTCCAGACGACCCGTACATCACTGAAAACGGGGTCCGCGCGATGGCGCGGGCGGCGGGCGCCAGGAGCGACTGCACCTGCCGCACCAGCCTAGCCCATGCCTCCGCCGAGACAGGCTTGTTGGGGTTCGGAACACCTTCCGCAGTCAGCCGAATGGCCCCCATTTTGAGGCTGTCCAGAAAGGCATACCCGCCGCTGTCCCCAACAATCAGCTCGGTGGAGCCGCCGCCAATGTCCATCATCAGGGCCTTTTCGCCCGGCGGCAGATCAATCCCGCTGACGACGCCCAGGTAAATCAGCCGCGCTTCTTCCTGCCCGGAGATGATCCGCACATCCAAATCCGCCAGTGTCCGCACGCGCCGCACAAACTCATCGCCGTTGTCGGCCTCCCGAACGGCGGCAGTGGCAAGCGCCACGATTTCCTCGGCCCCGTAGCCGCGTGCCACTTCGGCGAACCGGGCGCACACGAGAGCGCCCCGCGCAATGGCTCCGTCGGTCAGCGCATGGCCTGCGCCGTCTTCATCGTCTTCCTTGCTCTTCTTCTTTTTGGCTTTCGGGGCCACTTTGTCAAACTCGCCTTCGCCGAGGCGCACGACCTGCTTTTGCGACGCCAGCGTCGTCCATGTCCCATTCGGCTGCACTTCCACGACCGCCAGGCGGACTGAGTTCGTGCCAATATCCATCGCGGCAAAAATACGCATGAGGGAAGTATACCCGAAAACCCCTCCCCGTCGCTGCGCGCCGACCCTCCCCTGTTAGGGGAGGGTTATGGAAGGAAAAGCAGACGGGGGACAGGTGATAGATTGGGCGGCTTGGAGGATTTCGGTCAGGACCGTGGGCAGGTCGTAATCGATTTGGTCATTTGTGAAACGGAGGACGCGCAGATTATGGGAGGCAATGACTGCGTCGCGCTCGGCGTCATATTCGGCCTGTGTTAGATGAACTGCGCCGTCGCATTCGATGACCATCCGGGCAGCACGGCAGTAAAAGTCTACGATGAACCCGCCGAGGATTTGCTGTCGGCGAAAGGCAAGGCCCTGAAGCCGGTTGGCCCGCAGGCATTCCCAGAGCCGTTTTTCAGTCGGGGTCATATTGCGCCGCAGATGTTGAGCAACGGCCTGTTTTTCCGGGGTGCGCGGGGCGCGGACGATTTTTGCTTCCATGCTTTTTCTCCAATAATTTCCCCTCCCCGTCGCTGCGCGCCGACCCTCCCCTGTTAGGGGAGGGTGAGGATCAGGAGAGGATCAAATGGCTGGCCTCATCCCTGTTTGTCCCAGTCTGTGTCTTACTCTTAACCCTCCCCTAACAGGGGAGGGTCGGCGCGCAGCGACGGGGAGGGGTTACGGCCCGAACCGGGGGTCAATCGTCTCCATATACAGGTCCGCCGTACCGTTACGGGTGCTGTTCCAGAACAGCCAGACCTTGTGGGACTGGAATGCGCCGGTGCTGTCTTGGCCCGCGTAGGAGTCAAGGAACGCCGCGACGTTATTTTCGTTGACGGGCTGGTCAATCGGCACGGCGTAGCCTTCCGCCGCTTGCAGGCCCTGAAGGGTGTCGATGGGCGGTGCGGAGATGTCGCTCGTGAGCCGCTCGTCCTGCCACTGCACGACGTCGCTGACGGTCACAGTAGAAGTCGAGCCATAGGGTGTGTAAGTGACTTGATATGCCTGTCCTTCTGCCCCCGAGTCGATTGGGAAGTAGAGCCGCGCACTTGGGTTCTGTCCCGCCGGGGCATTATACAGGTCATAAGGACCTGAGTACGCTGCGCCGTTCACCGTAATCGTGATTGGGGGTGCGGTGGTTGCAGGCAAAATAGTCCTGGTCTCGACTGCGGAGGGCAGATACGCCGTCAAACGCTGGGTTTTGAAGAACAGCGTCGCCGGAGCCGCCTGCCCTGCCGCCGACTTGCGCCAGAGGTACCAGCGGCGGTCAGCAGCCACCGGGGGCAGGTTAGGACTGTCGTTGGGCTTGATCGTATGGTCCAGGAACGTCACCGGGCCGGTGTCGGCTCGCCTGTCGCTCCCCGCGCCGGTGATGCGCCTGGCCTGCGGCACGAACAGCCCTTCCACGCGCATCGTCGGCGGCAGGGCCGGGACGAACCGGACGCGGCCTGCCGCGCCGTCGATATAGGCCGTCATCTTGTTGGTTCCGTTCGGAACCGGCAGGCCGGTCAGTACAAGCTGGCCGCTGGCTTTATCCACAATCGCCCGGTTGAACTGCGGCGTCAGCACACCGCCGACCGTCTTGTACAGCAGCGGCGTTTCGTAGCCTGCCGCTGTGGGTGCTTTGGTTGTATCAATAGCGAACAGATTGAGCTGCCCGGTGCGGTCCCACGCGGCATCGCGGGCTTGGTAGCCGCCGCCGACCGGGGCCATGATTTCGCGGACGGCCACGAACGAAGTCAGGTTCAGCTTGCCCGTGTTGCTGCTGTCAATCAGGTAGCGGCAGTTGTAGAGGTCCACGCTGCCATCGGGAGCCGTGCCGCTGAACGTCACTTCCACCTGCGACTGGTTATTTCCTGCGGGCATCAGCACCGGGGATGGGTCGGCCACAGCGGTCAGCCCGGCAGGAACCGGCAGCACAAACGTTGTCGCGGGGGTCGGCGTGCCTGTGAAGTTGGCAGTGTAATAAATCGCCGTCCGTCCGCGTGTGGAGGCGGTCCAGAAAGCAAATTCAGGTGTGTTGGTGCTGCCGGTCAGCAGGCCCTTGATGCCGTATTTCACCTGGCTGTCGTCCTGCGTCAGAAGAATGCCGTTGCCGATGACGCCCGTGTTTGCCGTGACGGGATAGGCATAGAGCTTGTTAGCATACAGGGGCGCGTTGGTGACGGCGACATCGAACGCATAGACAGAATTGCCGTTCTGGGCAATCGTCAGCCCGGAATGGGTTGCGGGATCGTTGAAGATTGCGCCAGGTGTTGCCCCTGCGCCGGGAATTGGTGACCACCATGTTTGACCGCCGTTTGCGGCCACGAACGCCGGAGTGTTGTAGTTGACGTTGTAGCCAAAAATGTCATAGGACGGGGTCGCAGGAGCAGCGGGCACAGTACGGCTGGGTCCTGCCCCAGAAGTCCAGTAAACCGATAGCCGCCCGCTTTGCGGGTCGCGGAAGGCGGCGGGGCCGAAGTCCGGCACACTGACCGCACCGGGCGTCGCCGCCGGGTCAACCTGCGGCAGTGCGCCGAAGGTGAGACCGTCGGTCATCCGGTCTTCAATTACGCTGCCTTTGACGATTGTACCCGTCGTGCTGACCGGCTGGAGGCCATACTGGTACACATCTCTAGGAATGGCGGCGGACGTATAATTTGGGGTTCCGAGGCCACCCGGTGCGCCGCCATACTGGGGCGGATACAGCGGGTTATAGCCCGATCCGTTCCCATTGTATGTGTTGTAGCCCTGTGTGTCCAGGCCCTCAAAGATGCGCACGGTCTGCGAGTATGTCCCCACAGGCGTGCCGAATGGCACGGCGAGGCTGACATACGGCGGCGCGGCCACCTGCGGCACACCATTTGCATTCAGCAAGGGCCGGTTATTGGGAGATGCCGGTAGCGAGTAGCCGGTGGACGTATCTTCGGGCGAGTCCGGCACGGTCAGCGTTGTGGGGTTATCGCTGCCGGGAAGCGCCTTGTGGAACGTCGCACCGGGATACCGGACATCCAGATTCGCATCGCTGACAATAGCGGGGTTGCGCCCGTAGGCATCCACAAGATCGGTATCTAGCGACGACCGCAGCAGATAAGATTGCTGCGTGATGCCGCCGGGCAGATTGGCGCGGGGACCAGTCAGGCCAGTGTCATCGTAGCCCAGAATATACGAAAGCGGGTCCAGCGAGTCCGAGTTCAGCCGCAGCGTGTGCGCGGCACCGTTGTAATACTCTTTCTGGTCCAGATGAACATTCAGCAGGTTCACGTTGCCGTCGTTATGCACGGTCACCGGCTGGAAGAAGCTGTTGTAGTTCGGGTTCACCGGCGCGAACAGACCAAGCGGGCTAAACGAGTCCGTCTGCACGCCCAAAGCGCTCGGGACACGCCCGACATCGGTGGTCGGGTTGTCAATGCTGGTGCTCATGTCCACGGGGACGCCGGTATAGATGCGGATGTTGCGGTAGGCCGCGCCCCGGCGATAAAGCCCGTTGGAATTTGGGACATACACGCGGCGGGTGGAGTAGTAGCCCATCGGGTATGCCCGCTGGCTGATGTTTAGACCGTAAGGCGTCATTTCGCCCGCCGCGTTGTAGCCGGTTCCGCCCGTTGCCGTATCCACATACACCTGCTGGTTGGCGGGCTGATGGATCGGCACACGGATATGGACCTGGACCGGGCTGCCGTAGACGATGCGGCTGAGGACGGTGTCGGTCCCCGTGCCGGGCGTCGCCGGGGTGGGCGTTGCCTGCCCCGCGCCGAGGTCCGCCGAGCCGGCCAAGCCATACAGCGTGGCGGTGACATTGCCCGCCGAGATGTTCGGGTAGTCGGCGCTGGTGTTGGGGCCAGCGCGGACGCCGAGCGGGGCGGTTTCCCAGGGCAGGTAGTTGACCACCGAATCGTGGCCCGTGATGTTGCCCTGAGACGTCAGCACGGTGTTGTCCACCCAGGCCAGCCCGCCGCCCGCGCCGCCGCCCGGCGTGGCGCTCATGCGAACATTGAGCGTCTGGCCCGCGACGCCGAGGGCACTGCGGTCGAAAAAGTCCAGCGCATAGGGCAGGCCGACGGTGCCGAAGTTGGTTTGTGTGCCAAGGCCCGTCGTGTTGTTAGGCGGCGCGGTTCCCGTGGTGGGCGGGTCTGGTGGAATATCAGTAGTATGCGGTACTGTTGTTATTGAGGTCGGATCAGTGTTGTCGCCGCTGCCGTTATGAGGGATCAGCGGCGTGGAGGTCACGACAACCTTGATGTTCGAAGTGGGCGTCGTCGACAGGTCAGTGGCTTGCCGGACGGTCGGGTTTGTCCCGCTGCCGCTCGTAGACGGAGGCGCGGACAGGGGAATCCGGTTGCCGTTAGCCAGCGCTTCCAGGTCATTGAAGCTGGGGTTGGCGGGCATCGGCGAGGCGACGCCCCGGAATGGCCCCAGAGTGTCTCCGATATTGAATGCTTGATTGTATGTCGTCGTCAGCGGCAGGGGCACGCCGCCGCCCTGAACGCCGATTGGGTTCAGGATGCCGAACGTCGGCTGGTCCACCGGGGCGATCTGCGCCAGTGTGTTTTGTCCGCCTACGGGTTTTGTGACCAGGTTGCCGTTGGTAACCTCTGCAACCAGTTTGTGATTTGCATCGGTGACAGTGAAATTAGCGCCGTCGTAGGTGCCGTACTCCACGGTCTGCGTGGCACTCATGATTTTCCGCTGCGAGCCGGGCGTGTTCAGCCGGTCCGAGCCGTCGCTGATATGATAGGTGAAGGCTCCGATATAGCCGGTTTTGGGCGCACTCGGGTCCTTAATGTTGGTCACGGTATCGGTGTCGGTGCGGCGATAAATGCCGTTGGCAAGCGGAGTTGACGCATTGGCGGGAGGCGTGAGCAGGACGTTAGGAATAGTCCCGCTGTCGGGCGTGCCGCCGGGGCTGGGGTCGGACAGCGTGAATGTAATCGCGCTGCCATTTCGGTAGGCAGCGACAGGATTACCGTTGCTCGGAACGGTTGTCGTGTCGTACACCACAACACCGCCGGGCGGCACAATGTTTTTGATGCGAATGTAGACGTTCTGGCCCCATTCGTAGACCGGCAGCGGCGCGGTGGCCCCAACGGCAAGGCCGTCGGCAGCGCTGACACTACCCGCGTTGGCATTGTTGACCAGATAGGTTTGCAGCAGAGAAGTCAGGTCCACCTGCCCCGCGCCGTTGACGCTTGGAGGCACGATGAAACCCAGCTCGCCCGGAATGCCGCCGTCATTGGCATCCTGCGGCGTGATACCCCGGCAGAAACCCGAGGCGCTGTCGCCGATATAAATCCAGTCGGTGACGTTCGCGCCGCCATAAAGGCCATTAAACAGGGCAGTCGCGGTCAGGTCGCTGACATCAGCGGCGGCGATTGTCGGCGAGGAGATCGGGCCGAAGCCGGTGAACGCAGCGTTCTGCCGGATCAGCGGGTAGCCCTGCGTAGGGAACGGGTTCGTGATAGGCGTCGCGCTGAAATCGTAGAGCGTGTTGCCGGTGACGGCATACACCGCGCCGCCGTTGCCGCCCACCGTACTGGAGTTTGCGACAAGCGCGGGGGACGACTGGAAAATCGAGCCGTCGGGCGAAGGCTGTCGATAGATCAGCTTGCCGGTGGTGACACCATTGACATTGGCCGGTCCCTGTGTCCCATCGCCGTCAATATCGAGCGCGTAGAGGGCCGTGTCGTCAACACCGCGAGTGGCGACGTACAGCATCGGCACGAACGCGCTTTTCAGAGAGCCGCGCAGTACATCGGCAGGCGCATAAGGTGTGCCGTCGCCGTTATTGATAAACTGTGGGAACTGCACGAAGCCGATGGCCGGGGTCGCAGTCAGAAACGAGCCGATGGGAAGCTGCGGCTCCTGCACGCTATCAAACCTGGCATCGTTCGGGTCGTTCGCCAGCGGGTATGCCCAAGTGTTAGTGCTGTTGCCTGCTACGGGGAGGGTGCTGGTGGTCGTGCCGACGGAGCCGTCCAGATTGACGGCCCAGACCCGGCCCGTCGCGGTGTCATCAGGCCGGGCGGCGGCCACGGTGTCCGTGGAGCCGGGTGCGATTTCCAGACCAGAGTTCGCGGCAAAGTAGATGCGGGTCTGCCGCGTGGGCGCGTTCTCGCCAACGGTTCCACCGGCGGTTCGGTTGAGGTTCGTGAAGACGACAGGCGAGCCGGTGACGTCGCCGAGCGCGGGCCGGGGGCCACCCAGATTGTTTGCTTTTCTGGGATCGCGGCTCTGCCCCGTGCCATAGGCGTCCGTGCCGTAGGCGTCCGGGAAGCTCCAGTGCATGGTATCGGCGAGAGCGGTTTGAGGCCGCTGGGTCAGGTTATAGTTAGGCGTGCCGGGGGCGGTGAGCGAGGCGGGGGTTTTGCCGCCGTTGCCGGACGGCCCCGCGAGGCCGTCGAGGGCATACACGCGCCCGACATTGGACGAGTCGCCTTCTTCGGACGACGAGCCGACATAGACGGACGGCAGATAAGCGGTCGTCGCGGCTGCACCGGTAACGGGATTGGCGGGCACGGGGACCGGGGCCACATACAGCGCCGGGGCGGAGGTGAACGCTGCCGCCGAGTCTCCCGTGCCGGACGCTCCGGCGACGCCGCGCAGGGTGAACCACCACCGCGTGGTGGGGGTCGGCACATCGCCCTCGCTCGTGGTCAGGTCGATGCTGTTGTTGAACCGGTCGCCGCTGGTTTCGTTGCCGGTGGCCGGGTCGGTCGTCACCGCCACGCCGAGGGCGTCAATGGCATACAGGACGCCGTTGGAGTTCGGCAGGTAGACGACGGCGTTGTTCATCGTCACATCAGGGACAGCCGGGTCCACGAAGACGTTGGGCGAAGCGTTATTGAACGCGCCGGGGATGGGCAGGTCGCGGTCATACAGGTGCAGGGCGGCTCCGGCGATGCCGCCGGTCGGGGCGGGCGTCCGGCGCACTAGCCCGGCGGGAAGGCCAAGAGGGGCTTCTTCAGCCACACCGGCGGCTTGCAGGAGCTTCTTGGGCAGGTTGGCGTCGGGCCGGTAAATCCAGTACGCCTGCGTCGTGCCGACATGGGGCACGTAGTTCGCCGCATCCACTTGAATGGGCGGCGTGGAGCCGTACAGCGGCTGGGGCAGGTAAATTGGCTGGCCGGTGGTCGTGTCAATGACGTTCGCGTTGCTGGTTCCATCACCGTTGCCGACGGCGTCCAGACAGTAGACAAGGCCGCTGTTGTCTCCGACGATTACTACCAGTTTGTCGGCATAGTTCGGCGTGACTGCGCCGCTGTTAGGGTCCGTCGTGAAGCCGGTCAGGACATGAATATGCTTGATGGCGGGCGCGGAGAAAACTGCCGCCGAAGGGCCGCGTGTCGAAGAGGGCGTCTCGAAGCGCCAGATCACTTCGCCGTTGAAGCCGTCGACACAATAAATCGCGCCGACCTGACTGCCCGTGGTCAGCGTCACCGAGTCGGCGACAACGGACGGGTTGGTGACAGTGCTCTGCGTGCCGGAGTACAGCGTGATCGTGGCTGTCTGATTTCTCAGCAGCGGGACCGCCCCGGTGGACAGGGTGTAATCTCCCCCGGTGGTCTGGCTCAGGGTCGCCATACGCTGAATTAGTGTGCCGCCGGTGGTGTAGGAAACCACGTAGCTGGCATCGCCAATGCGAACGTCTGGTGCCGCAGTGCGGCCCGCGTTGACGACATTGCCGGGAATGTGAACGGAGACGAAGTAGTTTCCGCTCGCGGGAGCCACCACGCTCCAGGATGCCGCCGGGTTGCCGATGGTTCCCACGGGGACTTTAGCCGCCCCGTAGATGGAATAAGAGCCGTTAGTCGCACTGGCATCACTCACGCCGTTGCCGGTTGGAACGGGGCTGTCCGAAGGGACCCGGGAAACCGCCGTCGGCTCCGAGCGGCCAAAGTAGACCACCTGACGAATGCGCCGCGCCGGGGAGAGAGCGCCATTTTCATCGAAATTTTTGGCGGGGTTGCCGTAATGATATAGCGGCGTGCCATTGCCGCCCTGCCCGGTGCCGGTCAGGCCGTTGGTATTGTCGGGAACCGCATTCTGGGAGATAGCAGTCGTCCCTGCAAACCCGTTCGGCGGCGGCGGCGTCGAGGTCACGGTGACGACGCCCGGCGGCACATAGATGCCCCAGTATTTGAAGTTCTGGAAGTCCGCCGGGAACGCCGTGTAGTTTACCGCCGTCGGCGTGCTTTGCACATCGCCAATGGTCGGCTGAAGCGTCATCGAGTCGGCGATTAAAACCGCGCTGCTGGAATTGTTGGAGCTGGACAGCGTCACTTGCACGCTGTTGCCCGGCGCGAGCGTAAATGGCCCGGCGAGAAACTGCAATGAGTTCGCTTCGGTCTGGCTCACCGTGGCCGTGGTGGTAGTCGCGTTCGCCCCGGTGCTGGTGATAGTATACCGAACCGTGGTGCTGCGAACCTCGCTCACCGCTGGGGTCTGAGTCAGGTCCGGCACATTGTCGGGAATGTGGAAGTAGACCGAGAAGTTGCCGCCAACGTTTGGCGCTGCGGGATTAGCTCCATTGGGGACGGTCACCGGCACGGTAAGCGTCCATGTCGCGGTCCCCGAGTTTCCGGCATCCAGGCGGCGGTATTCCTGATTAGTCGCCAATCCGGCGGCAGTGGTCCCGGTAATGGTTTGAGTAAAGTTGCCTGTAGGCACGAAATTGTTCGGATCGTTGTCGTCCACGAGAACCTGCTGGGCGGACTGCGAGACATAGCTAAACGGCGCGACCCACTGGTAGAAGCCGCCGTCGGCGAAATGGTCCGGGTAGTAGCCACCGGTCGTCAGATTTCCATTGCCGGGCGCGAGGCTCGGCAGATACGCACCAAGCAGGAAGCTGGGGACCTGAACCGGCGTGGGGATGCCCGCCACGTTCACGACGGTCGTGGGCGTGCCTTGCAGGCGGCCTTCATACAGCGGCAGAGGGGAAAGCGGGGTAGCAGTGACCGCGCCCTGGCGCGGGTCTTCGGCCCCGCCGCCGTGGAATACCGGCGACTGGTAGGGAGTCGGCACGGCGGGCGAGTCCTGCTGCGGGCCGGTCTGCGCGGATGCGCCGGGCAGAGGGCCGAAAACGAAGCCGAGGGCCGCGCCGAGCAGCAGTGCCGGGCGAAGCAGGCGGCGAAAATTTGTTGCGTTTGGTTTCATGGCTTGGTGCTGCGTTGATACAATGTCAGAAAGGAAGGAACCCCTCCCGCTCGTTCCTCGCTCCCTCCCCTGTTAGGGAAGGGCACAGAGAGTTGGGAGCGGCCCCCGCCTGCTGGGTCTTAATCTTAATTCAATCCTCACCCTCCCCTAACAGGGGAGGGAGCGAGGAACGAGCGGGAGGGGTCATTGCCGGATCGCCGCCGTCGGCTGGGTCAGCGGGCCGGTGAGCTTGGGCCGGCTGAGCGGGCCAAACCCGTAGCCGCTGATCTGCCGGGTATAGCCCGGTGCGACAGTGATCAGGCTGTAATCAATCTCGAAAATCTCCCCGCCAAAGCTACTCGGCCCAAAAGTAGTATTTGGGGGGGTGCCAATTATGGTAGGCGGCGTTCCCAGCTCGCTTTGCCCCGCCGTCTGCGTAATCAGGTAGCGTGGGTTCGAGCCGCCGCTGTCGAGCCGCTGGATGCTGGTCGGCACAAACGGCGTGCTGGTCCGGTCTACCGCCTGGCCCAAATTGTTGGGGAACGGAATCACGGCGCTGTTGACCGTCGTGGTCATCGTCTGATAATCCGGCGTCGTGAACTGCAAGGAACCCAGAGGTGCATCCAGCCCCGGCGTCAGCTCGAAGGCTCCGTTGGCGTCGGCATAAAGCAGACTAGGAGCGGCATTGCCCGAGGGCGGGTTGAAGACGCTCAGGAAGCGCGGCGAGCGCACCTGGAAGGTGGCCGGTCCCACTGTGCTTGTAATAGCGCCCGTGGTCGGATCGCGGGTGACCTGCGTGGCGGCTTCCGCCTTGAACGACGTGTAGACGGCCCGGAAGCCGGTGATGCCATTGGTGCTGGCGACCAGCGCGGCGGGGTCATAGGACAGTGATACCATGCTGCCGCCGGGGGCATCGCCGCTGACGGGGCCGAGGGCATTGGTGGCGGTTAGCGGGGCGATGCGCGTATTGGTGACCAAAGCCAGAATGCTGACCGGGGCTGCTGTCGGGAAGTACGACGCGCTGGTGTAGCGGTAGCGCCGCCCCTGCTGGTCAAACGTGTTGGTCGCCGCCGTCAGAACATGGTAGGCCGAAAAAGTCCCGGTGAGCGGGTTGTAGATGTCGGTCACTTCTAAAATACGGCTGTTGCCAGTGTCGGAGACAAGGTACGAAATAGCCACAGTGGCCCCGCTGTAACGGCGCAAAATCTGGGCGCTCGTGGGGGCAGACAGCGCCAGCGGCGAGCCAGCGGCCAGCAGATGGTTCGGGTCCGAGAAGCGCGTCAACTCCCACAGCACCTTGCCGCCCCGGTCGAAGCGGACACAGCGGTTGTTGCCGGTGTCGGCCACGAGGTAGTCATTGGAGGCCACGGCGGACAGCCCGGCGGGATGGCTGAAGTCCACCTTCGCGCCGCCGTCGCCCACCGTCGCATCCGCCGACCAGACGGCCTGACCGTCCGAGTCGGTTTCCAGAATACGGTTGTTGTCGGCAATCAGCGTGAGCTGCCGGGTGAACGCGCTGATGCCCGTCGTGCCGTTGACCACCAGTACGCTCCCGCTGGCACTCGGCGCGGCCCGCACATTCCCAATCGGCGTATCCAGCGGCGTGCTGGAAAAGGCGGTGGGTGGAAGGACTTTGCCCGTGCCAACCGCCATCGCCGCGTTGATTTTGTAAAGCGTGTTGGTCTTGACGACCGGCGAGAGGGTGCCGCTGTCGGCAAAGAGCACGGTGTCGCCGACTTTGGAAACGCCGGTAATCGCGCCGTTGACCGTGAACGGCGTCATATACCACGTCAGGTTGGTGTGCAGCGGCAGGGTCGTCGCGGAGGCCACTACTCCCGTGTTGCCGTTGGCGTTCGGCTGAACCTGAACCGGCTGCGGCTCGGACAGGTTGCCCGCAATCTGGCCCTGCTGAGTGGGTACGGAGCGCCCGAAGTTGAAGAACGTAACCCGTCCATCCCCGCCCAGATACTGCCCGAACTCGGTCGCGCCCACGCCGGGAAGGTTGGTGATGGTTCCTCCGGCCAGAATGGTGTTGGCCGCCGTGGCACCGGCCCCTTCGTCGGTTTGCGTGACCGTGACCTGACTGAAATCAGTGCCCGGTGCGGCGGCATAGACGTCCTGCGTGGAGTCGAAGCAGAGCACGGTGGCCGTTGTCCCGTTCGAGGCGGAGGCGTAGACATGGCCCCGCGAGTCCACGACGGGCGCACCGACGAAACTGTAGCCGTCCAGTGTGCTCCAGTTGACGCCGTCCGGGTCGTTCCCCTGCCCGTCGCCGCGTGGCATTCGGAACCGGAAGGTCAGATGCACGTCGCGTGTCAAGACATCGGGCTTCATGCCAATCAGGTAGCTCTGGTTATCGGGCGTGTTGACGGTGTAGTAGAAATTGCCATTGCGGTCCCCGGCGGGCGAGGACACGGTGGCGTTCGCCGTTGACCCGCCGCCCGATGCCGTGCCGTAGCTGAAGGCGCTGACAAAGTTCGAAGTCAGCGTCTTGGGGATATTGCCAAAATCGGCGTCGTAAGTCGCATAGAGAGAGGCTCCTACCGGCCCGACAGCGGGATTTGTCCCGTCGAACGTTACACCAATACCATCCAGCGTGTAGGCCAGCGGCCCCGGCACGGAGTTGGGGTCAGCCGTTAGCATAGGCAGCCCCAGATGCCCTGTGTTGATACTGCTCGACCCGTTAGTCGTCCGAAGCAGGTCAGCGCGTGCGCCGAGGAACACGGTATAGAGGTTCTGATTCGTCGGCACAAGGGCGACAATGTCGTTTGTCACCTCGCCGTCCGCAATGACTCCCACGGCAGGTGCGCCCGTCGCGTACTCGGTGCTTGTGACGCCCGCGCTGACCGTGGCCGGGTTCAGCGGAAACGCCTTGCCGCCAGCGGCGCTTGTCGTGCCGCCATTCAGGTCATACACATAAAGTTTCCCGTCAGCCTGTGCCTGGTAAATACGCCCTTCGTAATAGGTCGGCGAAGGGGTCGTACCGGGGAACGCTGCCCCTCCGGCGCCGGGATATGGGTTTGGCCCGGAGGGAGCGCCATCAGTGACACTGAAGCGGAAGACATGCCCCTTGTTGTCGGCGACCATGACGTAGGTATTTCCGCCATAGCTGAATACGGTTGGCGCGGAGGCATAGGGGCCTGTGGCTTCCCAGATTTCGTCGAAGGAGGACCCCAAGCTCAAATCGGCCTTGCCGTCGTCGGCCTTGCCGCTGCCGGTCAGGTCCTCGCCGGGGACGGCATCAAAGGCGCGGAGGACGCCGTAAGCATCCGTCACGAACACGTACTTGCCCCAGATGGCCGCCCCGCCCGGCGCAGGCGGCGGGTTCGACCCCGCCGTCAGCGGCGCGGTCCAGGCGGGTGCGAACGAAGCGAGGTCGGCGGCGCTGCCGTTCTGGCGGGGCGTCTTGTTCTCGTTCGGGTGCGAGTCCGCATACGTGATGACGTTGGCGAGAAACTTCAGCTCCGGCGTGGGGGCATTGTCGGCTGTGGCAGGCTGGTTCTGCGAATAGTACGCGCTGACCGTGGCCGGGTCAGTCGGGTTGCTAAGCTTTGGCCCGATGCCGAGGCCGCTGGCAACCAGGACGCCCGCGCCGTCCTGCCCGGCATAAATCGCCATGCTTTTGGGGCCGGGGCCAGTCAGCGCCTGTCCCCAGTAGGCGGAAGAGGAGCTAAAGCTAAACGACAGGCTATTTGGGATCAGGTTCGGCCCGACGCCCAGCGTGCTGAAGTCCGTGCGGTCGAACGCATACGGCTCTGAGAGCAGCGGCGTCCGCAGGTAGAGCGACCCGACGGCGGGCAGGTCAAGAACGCCTGGCACGGCTCCCGCATTCAAGGCGGCAAAAAAGTTGTTTGGCGGGCTGGGTGAGTTTCCGGTGCCATAATACTCTACAAACAGTGTCCCGCCGTTGTCCACAAAGCGGCGCAGCTTTTCGTTATCAGCGGGCGTCACATTCTGGCTGGAACGCAGGGGCAGAAACAGCACATCGAAGCGGCCTAATTGATCGGCGGACGTATCACTCAGCGGCACCTCCCAGTACGCCGCCATGCCGGGCGTGACATTCTGCCCAGCGGCATAGCCCGGCGGCGTTGAGTTGGGAGTGCCCGGCCAGCGGGTTGTGATAGACTGCGTGACGTTGCGCGGAGCGAGCGGGTTGACGATATTCCAGCCGAACGGCTTGATGTCAGGCCGCAGGTTCAGCGTGTAGAACAGATACGGCGCGGGGTCTGGCACGCCATCCTGCGCGTGGCCCAGAAAGAGAACCCCGGCATTGACGGTCCGGGCGGACGACCCGTAGCTGTACGTCGCCGCCCGGCCTGCGGCGGGCAGACACACGGCGGCGGCGGTCAGCGCGGTCAGCGGAAGCAGTGCCCGCAAGGCCGGTCCGAGTTTGCCAGTTTTTTGGAAGCGCATCATAGCGAATAGGTCCTATTGAAAACCGTTATTGCAGAACTAATTATTGCGGACTAATTATTGCGGACTAATTATTGCGGACTAATTATTGCGGACTAATTATTGCAGAAGCGGCGGCTCGCCGCTTTCGCCCGAATAAAGCAGGCCGGTGGACACAGGCAGGTTCGGCGTGAACGGCAGAGGCCGCCCAAACTGATCGCTCCGCAGGTAGCCCGCTGTTCCGGTGGTCGAATACGGGTAGCCCGCCTCCGGGTCGTAGATAATTTGCAGGCCAATCGCCTGCACGACATGACTATTCGCCCCGTTCCCGGCAGTCAGCGCCGGATGCCCCACGATCTCCGGTGGGTTTGCTGCAAATAGGCTGCCGTGGAACTGCGGTATCCAGCCCCATTTCCGCATCCATTCAGACTGCGCGGCGATGTCGGCGGGCCGCGCCTCGGACACCGAGCCGTAGACCGTGATTTTCAGGTCAATCGGCTGCCCATACAGCGGATAGCGCTTTTTGTCGTCGTCGCTTGTTCCGGTGCTGTTAAATGCGGCGCGGGCACCTATCCCGTGAGTGAATGTGTCCAGGTTGTCGCTCTTGTCCGTATTGAACCACTCTCCAGGGATCACAAAGAACGAGCGGGTCTGGGCAAACAGCACGGCTTCAATCCGAATGTCCATCGGCAGAATAGCCAGCCGCTCTACCTGCGGGTCACCGGTGCCGTTGGTGTCGCGCTTAAGAGTGAGCCGTGCAATATCGCCCGAGGCAAGTCCAGTGGTCGCCGCCGAGATGCCCGGATAAGTCATGTGCGTCTCGGTCCCCTGCCCGAAATTGATATTGAGATTGTACAGGGTTGCGCTTTGCAGGGTGAAGTCTGCCACAGCAGGGTCCCCCGTAGTGTCTGTCGTGTTGGACGTGCCGCTGATATAAAGTGCCGTATTTCCCAGATAAGGCACGCTGCCTGTGAAGCCAAAGCTCACGTCCTGCGTCAGAGTGTCTGAATTTTCAAAGTTGTAATCGCCGGTGGTGTCATTCGGCGTCGGCGAGAATGTGGTCGCGGCATCCGGCTGCGGCCCGGCCAGGAACTGCGTGGTGTTGATGCACACATAATCGTGGGCCAGAACGCTGATGCTGGACTGGGGACTGCCTTTCAGCAGATTGCCTTCGATGTACGCCGTCGCCCCGCTGACAATTGTAATGTGCCGGGCGGCAACCGGCGGCGTTTGCGCGGTTCCCTCATCGGGCGAAAGGACGCCGTGAACACGCACATTGCCTTCGGCATAGATGACAATGTTGTTATCGGAGGCCATGCCCGTGCGGTCCTGGTCCAGATCGCTGTATGGAATCCGCAAAGTGGGATCATCGCCATCCGTGCCATCCGGGTTCTTCCATTTGCCAGCGGCAGTATCGCGCACCAGCGAGATGCCATAAATCGGCTTGTTGTTTGCATCTACTGCAACAACTGCACCCAGGGTGATGCTGACACCGGGGGGGCTGTAAAGCTGGCCGACCCAGCCGCCTTTACCGATGCCGCCAGAGTCGGCATTTGCCGCGCCGTGCAGCCATTCATCGGTCAAGTTGGAGCCGCCGCCGACGGACTGGCTATCGGACTGCACATCGGCAGTGTTGTCGACATAAATGTCGCGCCCGTAGCCGTACTGCGCGGACCCAAGCGGGAATGCCGTGCTGGTTGCTGAAACGGTTCGCGGCGTGGAGGTCATCGCCAGTGCTTTGTAGCGCGGAAGCTGCGTCGCGGCGTCCTGTCCGTCCGTGACCGGCGGGTCAAGGCGCGAAATCGAGCGCGGCAGGCCAGCGGCATCGTTGCCGGAGGAGCTGTCGCGGACAAGGCCATTATAGGTGTTAAAAGCCGTGGTGCTGGCGCTCGGGTACACAAACTTCGTGCCGGACGCCGTCAGGTCCGTAAGACCGGTCGGGTCAGTGGTTGTCGGCGGCGGGTCAACCATCACCGCCGCCTGCTGGCCGTTTCCATTGGCGTCCAGCGTTTTGTTATCCGGGGAAGCATTCTGGTTGTAATTATCCAGCAGAATGTCTCCGGCGACAGCCAGGGTGTCCTGACCCAGCGGTGGGGTGTTCACGTTGGGGTTCAGGTAAAACACGTTTTTGCCGAAGAAGCGTGTCGACATGTTGGCTTGCAGAGAGCCGCCGCCGGGCACGAGAGTGTCCCCCGTCGGTGCGGCCTGCCCGGTCCCTGCCATCGGGTTGGGAAACAGATTGCCGCTAGTAGTATTTTGCAGGTACGCATCCGCCGCACCGTAGGTGGTCAGCACCGGGTAGAGCTGAAGCGTCGTGGGCGAGGTGAAATCGTAGACGCCGGGCGTGGCGATGCCACCATCCGGGTCTGCGTCGTACTGACGGCTGATGACGCCGAGGTTTGCAATGTCGGAGCGCTTGTCGGGGTTTGTTTCAAATCGGGCAAAATCGGTGATGCCGATAGGCTTGTACGCGACCTGATACGACTGCAGCCGGTCAGTGGTCCGGTTGTTGGCGTAGGTGGTCGGGTCCATTGAGTCAACGACGCCTTCGCGGCCGATAGACTCGATTTTCAGGTACTTGCCCGGCGGCAGTGCGCCTAGCTGGTTGTTCTGACCAATTGTATTCACCGGGTCATAGGTCACGCGGAGCAGGAATCGACCCGCGCCGGTGTTATATTTCGCATAACCCGCCGTCAGATACTTGTAATCGGGGTCATCCGTGCTGGCCGCAGGCAAGCTGGTAGGAGGCATTAAAGACGCCTGATAGCGGGCCAGCTCGCGTGTGCCTGCGGCGGGCTGATAGGCCGGGTCAAGCTGGAACTGTAGCGGGGGCCGCCAATCGGCCCCTTCGAGGCTGTTGGTCAGGCGCGAATCGGCAAAGCTGAGGCCGGCGCGGGCGTAGGCGTCCGCCGAGCCGACCCGTGCGGACCGGCGGGCGTTGATGAGGTTCCGCGCCACAATCGTGATAAACAGGCCGCCCGCAATGCCGAGCAGGAGCAGGACGAGCAGGGCGATAATAATCGACTGCCCGCGCCGCGCCGCCTGCCGCCGCGCTGCTCGGTTTGCTGTTCTATAAGTAGCCTGTGTGTTGAGTAACTTCATTGTTTTTAGGTGCGGCATCTGTTAGCGGTTGCTGTTGCCAATTTTAATGCGCGTGTCCGACGGCAAAATCTGTGCCCGGCCTGTCGTGACATCGTAGATGCGAATGCCGAGGCTGACATCAATCAGGTCCCGCGTCTGATAATCCACTTTAACCTGCATCGGCTGATACGGGTTGTCTACGCTGAGCGGAACGGCTTTACCACTGCTGTCAAGCGGAGTTGTCAGCGTCATGTTGGCCTGATAGTCGTAGATGACAGAGATGTTGACGGCATTCGGGTCCGAAATCCCCGGCTTCACGCTCAGCAGGCCTTTCGCATAATTGAGCGAAAACTGGTTGTCTCCCAGATTTCCTTCCGGGTTGGTCGTATTCGGCTGGACTTCTTGGTACGCCACGCTGAGGCCATTGCCGGGGCCGGGCGTCTGGTCCGGTCCGAAGACCCGCAGGCTGCCGGGCGCGATGTGCGCGTTGGCAACTCCGGTCATGGTCGGCGGCAATGGGTCCGCGTCGGTGTAGGTATCCGTCAGCGGCGAATTTGCCAGTGGAGCCGTCGCGTTGATGGGCTGCGTCAAGTCGATGTCACTCACCGTACCGGTCGGCGTGGGATATATCCAGGTACGGGTGTAGCGGTCAGCGGGGCCGTTTGGCAGGGACGCGGCGGCAAAGTTGATGGTTCCCGTGTCCGGGCTAATGGACATGGGCACGAATTTTGTGTTCCCCAGCCCGTAGACGCCATTGCCGGTGTCCTGCACGGCGAAGCCCTGCGTCACGTCGTATACCAGCGTTCCGGTGGTGTCCGCGCTGCCGATGTGCCGATATTCCATGACATCGCCCACAGAGACGGTCAGCGTACCGCCGCCCGCCGTAAAGGCTCCGCTGCGGGGGGCAAGCTGGGTGTCGTAATAGACGCCCCGGTCATCGGCGGTGTTGGCTCCATCGAAGTTCGCCGGGTAGAGGCTCACATGGTATGGCAGAGACCACGATTTATTGGTCGTCGTGTAAACCGTCGGGATATAGCCGAGGCCGGTCTCGCTGACCGAAACTGCGCCCTGGTTGGTGTAGCTTGCCGTCGTGCCGGGCGTCGCGTCGCCGCTGACCGTGCCGGGGCGGAACGTCACTGTCGTATTGACAATCGGGTACGTTGTTCCTGTGATTGGGTCCCTCGCCGTACCGCTGTGGGCAGTGTTCACACCATTGAAGGCTTGCGTCGTGTCATAGGCCAGCGTGTTGTCCGTTTTGTGCGGCAGCGCAATCAAATCTACGTTTGGCCCAGGGATGACAGGCTTGGCAATGGCGATCCACTGCTGCACGCGGTTATTGTGCGCGGTGACATCGGCTGCTAAATAAAGTGCATGGGCCGGGTCTAGCCAGTTGACATCATTTGTGGTAACCGTGCGGAAGAAGTCGGGGTCATCCAGCTCCGGCAGGTTCGCGTTTGCCGCCGTCGCCGCGAACAGGTCCGTGTTCACGGTCAGATTGCCGTTTGCGTCTTTCTGGTAAGGCGAGAACTGGGCGCGGTACAAGATATAGGTGTTATCCGTGTTTCCCGTGCCGAGGCGCTCGCGGCTATTATAGTAAGCGTTATCCGGGTTTTTCAGACCCACCCAGTAGCGCACCATCGTCGTGCCAGGCGCAGGCGGGAACACCAGCGCGGGGCTGCTGATGATAGCTGAACCGTTATCAGACTTCCGGTAGGTCACCTGATCGCCGGTCGTCGGGTCCGTGGTGCCGGTGGTGTTAGGCTTGGGCAGTACGAAATCCAGCTTGGCATTGTAAGCGTGAGCAATCGTGGAGGCATAATTTCCCGCGCCGTTGAGGCCCGGTATCTCCAAATCCAGAAAGTTCGTGTAGCGGTCATCGCCGGGGCTGACCACCGTGCCAGCGGGGATGTTAAACGGATGGCTCGTGCCATCGAACACAAAGACCGCACTGCCCAGCTCGCGGGTCAGTGCCTCGCGTGTGGTCCGGGCGGCATCCTGCGAGGCCGTGACAGACTGCGCCTGCGTGTTGAAGCGCAGAGCGCTGATCAGGGGAATCAGCAGCAGCGAAAACAGCACCGTGGTCACGGCGATGACGACAAGCAGCTCGATCAGCGTGAAGGCCCGCCGGGTATTTGAACTAGTTTTGGGACGCAGTGTGTTCATAAAATTACTACCCGGCGGCACTACGGCGTGCGGTTTAAGATCGTATCAACGCTGTGCGACTTCCACTGCCCGCGCTCCTGCCACGCGACCACGGCCCGTGCGGACAGCCCGCGCACGGCGGTGATTTTCGTGGGGTCCAGCGTAATCGGCAGGCTGACATAGTTAATGTCGTTCATGGTTGTCACGGCGTTTCCAATCGCCGCCGTCTGCCCCGGTTGGTCGGGGGAGCCGTCTACTTCCACCGTTTTGCCTGCATCGGACTGCGGAAACAATAGACCATTGGCAGAGTCATAGTAGCAGTGTCCCGGCAAAATGCCATTCGTGGGAAACGCCGTCTGCGTAAAGTTGTCCACCACATAGTACGCCGGGGCTTTCTGCACTGCGACGGTCCAGTTCAAGTCACCTGTGTAGAAGACGCGAATCCGATGGGCGTGCGGCGTATTTCCGCTGCTGTTGTCGCCAAACGAGTTGGAGGCGAATGTAAGACGCCCAATGGCGTAGCTGACGTTGATCGCCGCCGGGTCGGTGCTCGTTCCCTGCACGTCTTCATCAATCATCGGCAGGTCCGGGTTGGTCGGGTCCGCCGCGCCGCTTGCGGCGGGCGCGACCTGAGTGCCGGTGTCCAAATCCAGAATATACATACTATGAGCGCTGCTGAGAAGGCCCGGATCAATCGAGTTGTTCGGCCCTTCGTCCCCAGCCCGCTTCAGGTTTTTCAGCGACAGGCGCAGAACGCTTGTGTTTCCAGTGGACAGCGCAGGAACGTCGCGGTCTTCGTGAATGACCTGCCAGCTTGCCACCCGGTACGAAATTCGCGCTTTCAGCGCGTTGTAACCGACTCCGCCCCCGGCCAGTGGGTTAAACGCGATGCCGCCCAGATTGTTGTTGGTCGTTCCCAGATTAGGCGAAGTCAGCTTGAACTCATACGGGTCCTGTGTGAACGCCGCTGTGCCGACAAAAGGCCGAAACAAAGACACGCTGACCCAGTTGACGGCAGAGGGAACCATCGTATGCACTCCGGCTCCTGTGTCGCCGTAAGCCGTCGTCGGGTCAAACCAGCCACCCTGATAATTGGTAGCCGTGTCAGCCACATATATCGTTCCGACGCCTGCTGTTCCTGTGCTGAGATAAGGGGCACTGGTGTTGGAGGTATCACGCGGGGTTGCAGGTGGAACGTTCAGGTACTGCGGATAGGTGACGCCGTCCGAGCCGAGAATGTAAACCACCATCTTCTGAGCATACGAGGTGGCCGGGTTCGGCAGCGGGGCAGAGTAGTCTGCATACGGCACGGCAATCATTTTATGGACAACATCCACCACAAACTGCTGCGTGTTGACCGGGGCGCTGTCCTGCGGTGGAACCGGCGAAGTCGAATCGCCCGTGACCGGCTGCCAGTTAGTGCTGTTGACAGACAAATACTCCGGCGTTGGAATTGGAGTTCCGCCTCCCGCCGGGGCCGCATTCATCACAATCGGGCCAAACTTGGTGACATACACCGACTGCCGCGAGCTGCCGGACGCCGTCGGAACTGTCGTGGTCTCATTGACCACTAACCGGGCACGGTCTAACGTCACCGAATAGTCCGGCTGAACCGTGGAATTGAAGTCCGGGTCATACGAGGCATCGGCGGCGGTCGCCTGCGGGCGCCCATAAGCATCCATAGCCGCACCGGGGAGCGTCGCATTCGTGCCGCCAGGCTGAATGGCTTCGGGCAGGCTGCCGAGGTTCTGCTGCGCGGCCTGCAAAGCAGCCGTGCCGAGGCTGTCGGCGACGGCGGCGTTGCCCACCGACTGCACCGAGAAGAAGCCGCTCGGGTACAACCGGATGATGACCAGAATGCCTGTCACCAGGATGACCAGAACGACAAGCACCTCAATGAGCGAGACGCCGCGCCGACCTGTCTGTTTGGCCCTAATTTTGCTGTCTGCCATTGACTGCACGAGAGATAGTCCTTTGCCGAGTTCGGCGAAACAAAATTAAGGCTTCAGGGTAGCCGGCCAGGTGCCGACGCGCCAGAAATTAGTGTTCCCGGCGGAGTCGCCGAGTGTGGCAAAGTCCGTACCGCTGATTTTCTTGACCGTGCCGCTCTCAAACAGCACCAGCACCTTGTCGGCGTTCTTGACATGGTAGGTGGTCGCCGTCACTAGCGTATCGGCGGGTGGGTTCTGCCACCGCATCTGCCGCCGGTAATCCGGGTCGGTCGGGGTCGGGGAGATAGTCGCTTCTCGTGCAAGCTGATAGCGCACCAAAAAGTTTCCGCTGATGGAGTTAGTCCCCGTCACGACGGGGCTGCTGTCGTAGGCGTCGGCCATGTAAAAGTTGCGCTTCGTCGACACGACGCTCCCGAGTGCCGCGCCGGTGCAACCGGACGCCTGCCCACTCAGGCCAGCATCGGTGGTCGCATTGCAGGGTGCAACGATGTTGGCATCAAGAAAGCCCGTATTTTTGCCTGTGTCGCCGGTGTTGACTTGGTTGTTAGGGTCGGTAAACACTTCGGGGTCTTTAATATACGCCGGATACAGGCCAGGAAAATAAGCGGAGGCGGTTCCAGCGGTCTGCGCCCGTCCCAGTGCGCCCTTCATATCGCCGTTGCCATCCGAATAGCCAAACAGCACGTCGGGGTTCTTATGGTTGTCCAGCTTGAACTGCGCGAGAGACTGCTGAATCTGCTTCATGTTAGAAATCGACACGCTCTGCCGGGAGTTTTCGCGCACCGAGGCGAATACCGGCAGCAGGATGGCAGTGAGAATTGCGATAATTGCAATCACGACGAGCAGTTCAATCAAAGTGAAAGCGCGAGTAGTAGAAGCGCGAGTAGTCAGCGTGTGAATAGCGCGGCGGCGCGGGGTTGCCATGAAAGTCTCCTTCATTCGAGCCGGTTCAAGAGACCAGCTTTTTCAGCCTGCGGGATGGAGCAAAGACGGGACCGCCGGGTGGACACGCAGGGGTCTCTGCTGTGTGACGACCGGGTTCCCGGTAATGTTCCCAGATTTGGAATTATTTTTTAAGTTTGTTTTGCGCGGAGCCCGCGTAGTCACCGCAGCGGCAGGGGTAGCCGGAGTCCACAGCGTTTTCACGTACCAGGCCGCCAGCGGATGCCCGTAAAAGAGGGCCAGCAGTGCCCCGACCGCCATCGCCGGGCCGAACGGAATTGCAGTGCGCTCCCCGAGACGACGCCGCTGACGGATAATGACGACTACCCCGGCCACGGCTCCCACGAAAATAGCGAAGCCCAGCGAACCCAGGGCGAGGCTGAGGCCCAGATTGGCCCCAATCGCCGCCGCCAGCTTGCCGTCCCCCATGCCCATGCCCCCGGCGTCTTCGTCTTCCTGAATGTCGTCGGCGGTGTAGGTTTCAACGGGAGCAGGCTCACCCCAGCGGGAGACCGCCCAGCGGCGCAAGGGAGGCAGGGCCGCGCCGAAGCTGTATGTCCATACATACACGGTGTCCGAAACCGTATCGCGCAGGTATTCCGCCGTCGCCCGCCCCGCTGGGATGCGCTTATCTATCAGCGACACCAGCACCACATAAGACACGAGACCGATCAGCACCAGCACGGCGGCGTAGCCGAGCATTCCATACAGCGAATCCAGAAACCGGCCCGCGACCAGCCCATGCGCCAGCCCCAGGAGGCAGCCCAGGACGCACAGACCGTCCGGGATAATAAAATGCTCTAAATCAATAAAGAAGACGCAGACCAGAAGGGCCGCGAAGAGGCACTCAAACACAGCGTCGTACCAGAGGCCGCCGCGCTGATAAGCAAAAAACGTCACCAGCAAAAACAGCGCCCCGGTCAGGGCCTCGACACCGGGGTAGCGCCACGAAATCGGGACGCGGCAATACCGGCACTTCGCGCCCAGCGCCAAAAAAGACAGCACAGGAAACAGGTCCAGTGCCGTCAGTTGGTGCTTGCAGTTCGGGCAGTACGACCAGGTGGGAGTGGCAACCGAGCCGCCACGCGGCAGACGCCAGATGACGACATTCAGAAAGGACCCAATAAACAGGCCGTAGACGCCTGCGACAACCAGCCAGAGTGTGAGCATACGTGAGGTTACAAAACAGGTCACAAGAGAAGTCCCCGCCCCAAAGTGCGAGGCGGGGACGATTTCTTATTCGTTCTGGCCTTTTTCCGTGCCGTCGCCGCCCGAAAGCGACTGGATCAGAACAATCATCGGCATAAACATTCCGAGGATAATCAGCAGAACGGCCACGCCGAGGAAGCAGATCAGCAGCGGCTCAATCGCCACGGCCAGCGCCGCCAGAGCGGCGTCCACTTCGTCCTCGTAGAAGTCCGCGATCTTGGAAAGCATCGCATCCAGCGAGCCGGACTCCTCGCCAATCGAAATCATCTGCACCACCATCGGGGGGAACAGCTTGGACTTGACCAGCGGGTCGCCGATGCGGTCTCCTTCGCGGATGCGGGCGCGGGCTTCCAGAATGGCGTCCGAAATGATCGAGTTCGCCACCGTGCCAGCCACCGTTTCCAGCGCCTGCAAGATAGGGACGCCCGAAGTCAGCAGGGTTCCCAGTGTCCGTGAGAAGCGGGCCAGGGCGACTTTGTGGTTCAGCTTGCCGAAGACCGGCACTTTCAGCTTGAACCGGTCCCAGGCGTGCATTCCGAAGTTCGTCTTGATAAACGCCTTAAACGCGACCGTCACGGCAACGCAGACGGCGATGACGATAAAGAACTTGGGGCCGGTCAGGAAGTCAGAGATGGCGACAAGGCCCAGCGTCAGCGCAGGGAAGTCTGCCCGGCCATGGGGCAGCATCGTCTCGAACAATCCCAGAAATGTCGGCACGATATACTTGCAAAGGCCGACGACGATAATGACTGCCGCGCTCATAACAATCGTCGGATAGGTCATGGCCGACTTGATCTTGCGCTTCATCTCCACGTCTTTTTCAAGGAACGTAGACAGCCGCTGCAAGGTCTCTTCCAAAACGCCGCCGACTTCGCCGGCGCGGACAAGACCAATAAACAGGTTGGAAAAGACGTTCGGGTACTTCGCCAGGGCTTTGGAAAGCGTATTTCCGGCCTCGACTTCTTTTTGAACGTCAATGATAATGCGCTTGAAGCGCGGGCTGGACTGCTGCTGGCTCAGAACATCCAGGCAGCGGACGAGCGAGACGCCCGCGTCAATCATCGTGGAAAACTGGCGGCAGAAGATAGAAAGGTCGGTGAGCTTGATCTTCTGAATGTCTTCAAACCAGTTGCCGCCTGCCTTTTTGACTTTGGAGGCCTTGATTTCCGAGATCATGAACCCCTGCTCGCGCAGGCGTTTGGCGAGAACATCGGGGTTTTCGGCCTCGGAGGTCCCGCTTCGCATGGTTCCAGCGGCGTCCCGGACAGTGTATGCGTAAGTTGCCATTTGTATACTGCTCCTTTAGCGAGCGTAAGTGCTGCTGCACTCTTTAACGTACCCAAACACTCAAAGGGTTCGGGACGAGCGAAATTATTTTTCGTTATTTTTGAGCGTTTAGCGTCCGGCAGGGCGCGGGGCACCGGGGCGCGGCGCGGCATCGCCCTCTCCGGCCAGCATCCGCTTCAGTTCTTCGGCGTTCTGGGCGCGGGACATCGCGTTCTCATACGAGATTTGCCCCTGCATATATAGGTTACGCAGAGACGCATCGGTCGTAATCATGCCCATGTTGGCCGATGTCTGGATCATGGACGTGATCTGCTGCGGCTTGGCTTCGCGGATCAGGTTGCGGATGGCGGGTGAGGCCAGCATGATTTCCTGCGCGGCCACGCGGCCCCGGCCCGAGGAGGCCAGGTAGCCGGGCGTCGTCGGCACAAGCTGCTGCGCGATAATTGCCTGAATGTTGCCGGAGAGCTGCAAGCGCACCTGCTCTTTGGCCCCGTCGGGGAAGCTGTCTACGATGCGGTCCACGGAAGACGCCGCCGAGTTGGTGTGCAGGGTGCCAAAGACGAGGTGACCGGTTTCGGCGGCGGACACCGCAAGCTGCATGGTTTCCTGGTCGCGCATTTCGCCCACGAGAATAACATCCGGGTCTTCACGCAGGGAGGCCCGCAGGGCATTGGCAAAACTCTTGGTGTCCATCCCCAGCTCACGCTGATTGATAATGGACATCTTATGGTTATGCACAAACTCAATCGGGTCTTCAATCGTGATGATATGCTCCGAGCGGGTCAGGTTGATATGGTTAATCATCGCGGCAAGCGTTGTGGACTTGCCCGACCCCGTCGGCCCGGTCACCAGGATCAGGCCGCGCCGCGTGTGCGTCAGCTTTTCCAAAATGGGCGGCATATTCATGTCTTCCAGCGTTGGAATCTTGGTCGGAATCAAACGCAGGGAGGCGGCGACGCTGCCTTTGTCCTTGAAGATGTTGACACGGAAGCGGGCCTTCTTTTGCAGGGCATAAGAAAAGTCCAGCTCCCAGGTGCTTTCGAACTTCTGGATTTGCTCGTCGGTCAGGATCGCA
Source organism: Capsulimonadaceae bacterium (assembly GCA_965277455.1). Classification (GTDB taxonomy): domain Bacteria; phylum Armatimonadota; class Armatimonadia; order Armatimonadales; family Capsulimonadaceae; genus JANXMY01. The sequence goes on from OZ255823.1 coordinate 1,765,997, forward strand.
TACATCATCTGCTGAATATCCAGCGGCGACATATTTTCGTAGTTGGTCGGCTCAAGCTCCCCGTCGGTGCGGATGCACGGCGGGATACCCTGCGCGATATGCAGGTCCGAGCCTTTTTTGGCGATAATCAGCTCCAGAAGCTCATCAATGTGAAGCTCCTGAACGCTTTTCTTCTGCACTTTGGCGACCGGACGTGCCTGAAACTGCGGCACGGGCTGAGTTCCCGTGGCGGGCGCGGTTCCCGGTGCGACGGGGGCGGCGGGCATCGGCGCTCCGCCCATGGTGGTTCTCGGCTGTGTTGGTTCGGCCATCTCTATTGCCTCTTTCAGATTAGAAACCAGCGGTGAAGACGACGCGGCGGACTTCCTCGGGGGTCGTCAAGCCTTCCAGAATCTTCATCAGACCGTCTTCGCGCAGCTCCAGCATTCCGTTGGCCTTCGCGGCGTCGCGGATGTCGGCAACGGGGGCGCGGCGCACGACAAGCTCGGCGATTTCTTCGTTGATCGTCATCAGCTCATACAGGCCGACGCGGCCTTTGTAGCCCTTGCCCCGGCACTCTTCGCAGCCTTTGCCTTCGTAGAGCGTAATCTGCGCGTTCGGGTCCTCAGGTTTGTAGCCAAACGAGGTCAGCAGGCTTGCGGGAACGCGATACGGCTCTTTGCAGTTGTTGCAGATTTTGCGGCACAAACGCTGCGCCATAATCCCCTGTACCGTGGCGGCGATCAAATAAGTTTCAATGCCCATGTCGGCCAGGCGCATTACCGCCGACGGCGCATCGTTGGTATGCAGCGTGGACAGCACAAGGTGACCGGTCAGAGACGCTTCAATCGCAATCTGCGCGGTTTCAAGGTCGCGCATCTCTCCGACCATAATAATATCTGGGTCCTGCCGCAGGAACGACCGCATCGCGGCGGCAAAGGTCAGGCCCGCTTTTTTGTTGATCTGCACCTGCGAAACACCAGACAACTGGTACTCGACCGGGTCTTCGACCGTGATGATGTTCTTCTCGACCGAATTGATCTTGTGCAGAACCGAGTACAGCGTCGTCGTCTTACCAGACCCCGTCGGGCCGGTCGTCAGGAACATTCCCTGCGGCTGCGCGACGATCTCTTCCAGCTTCGCCTGCACTTCGGGGGTGAAGCCCAGCTTGTTGAGGCCCAGCAAAACGCTGGTTTTGTCCAGGATACGCATGACGATCTTTTCGCCAAACATGGTCGGCAGACACGACACGCGCATATCGTAGTCTTTGCCCTCATGCCGGACGGGGATGCGTCCGTCCTGCGGGACGCGCCGCTCAGCAATGTTCAGCTCGGCCATAATCTTGAAGCGCGAGATGAGCGCGGCCTGAATATGCTTGGGCACAGTCATGGTCTCGTTCAAAACGCCGTCAATACGGTACCGAATGCGAACGCCCTTGATGCCCGGCTCTACATGAATATCCGAGGCTTTCTCCCGAATGGCCTGCATCATAATGGCGTGTGCGATACGAATGATGGGCGCTTCCTCAGAGATTTTCTCCAGGCCGCCTTCATCGTCTTCGTCAATGCTCGTGCCGCCCAGCTCACCCAGATCGCCCTTGATAGCTTCGGACAGGCCATTATTCGGCATCATTTCCATGCCGCCGCCACGCCCGCCGCCCATCGTCATCTCGGTCCCGTTGCCGTCGTCGTCCTTGATAATTGCCGGATACTGGCTGCCGTTGCCGCCCTTGATAATCGCCGGGACGCCCCCGCCGCCGTCGCGTCCGCTGCCGTTCAGCGGCCCCGTGCGCGGCTTGCCGTTCGAGCCGCTGTAGGCCCGGATGATGGCTTCTTCAATATCGCTTTTGGTCCCAAGCACTGTCTGCACTTTGCAGCGCGATACCAGCTTGATGTCATCCAATCCCACCGAGCCGGACTTGACATCGCCAATCGCCACCATCAGCCGGTTCGGCGTCGTCGAGCTATCCCGCTTGATGGGCAGAATGTTATAGCGCTTGGCAAGATGCTCCGGCACGGCTTTGACTGCCGACGGATCAATCGCCACTTTCGCCACGTCTACGAAATGGATGCCCAGCGTCGACGCTCGGGCCGCCGCGACATCTTTCTCAGAGGCAAATCCGAGGTCCTGAATGATGTTGCCGAGGTCGCCCGGCGCACTTTTCTGAACTTCATGCACCTGCTGAAGCTGGTCAGGGGTAATGATCCCTTTGTCTACAAGAACTTCGCCGATATTTTTCTTTGCCTGCATTACCATGTTGGAAGTCTGCCTCCTTACGCAGTCCTGCCTCGTTTACAGCCGAAATAAATAACACAAAATAGCAATCACCGGGCACACCGGGAAAAAATTGGGGGCAGCAGCGCGGAGCGGAAAAGTAAGAACAAAATCAGCGCCAGACGAGTTGTCCAGGCACTGTTCCTTATTATATCATAAACGCCAAATCCGCGCAAGGGGTTCCTTTTGCCTTCTTTGCCTGGCTCACAAACTGCCCCGCACAGCGGCTTCCATCACCACTGTTGGAATGTCTTCGATAAGCAGCCCCGTCCAGAGCGAAAGCGAAATTGCCCCCTGCTGCACCAGCATTCCCACCCCGTTCGCCGTCGCGCATCCGGCCTCTTCGGCAGCTTGAAGCAGACGGGTCTTCGCGGGGGCATAAATCAAATCGTACACAAACGGCCTGCCGTCAAACACCCCCGGCGGCAGGCTCGGCATCTCGGCTTCACGCGGCTGCATTCCGAGGCTCGTCGTGTTGACAATCAGCTCGAACACGCCTGCGTCGCCCCCCCACCCCACTGCCTCAGCCATGCCCGGAAACCAGAGGCTGATGTCTGCGGCCAGCGCTTCCGCCCGCTCTGCCGTGCGATTTGTAATTTTACAGTACGTACCCCGCGAGGCCAGCGCGAATGCCACCGCTCGCGCCGAGCCGCCCGCGCCCAGTACCAGCGCCTGCCGGTTGTCAGGACTCTGCCCCGCGTCTTGCAGCGCCCGCAGAAAGCCCGCCCCGTCCGTGCTGTCCCCGTAGAGCCGACCGTCTCGGCAAATAACCGTGTTGGCCGAGCCGATTTGCCGCACCGTGTCCGAAGATTCGTCCAAGTAAGGAAGCACCGCTTCTTTCAGCGGCACGGTCACATTGACGCCGACCATACCCAGCGCCCGAATACCTGCCAGCGCGGCTTCCACATTTTCCGGGGCCACGTCAAACGGCACGTACACCCAGTCTAGCCCCAGCGCAGCCAGCGCGGCATTGTGCATCAGCGGCGAGCGCGAATGCCCCACCGGATGCCCCCAGACACCAACAACTTTTGTTTTCCCGGTGATTGTCAAAGATACTTACCAGAGGCCCCCCCGCCCCAATAATGGGGAGCCAGAAAGTTAGGAGATGGCCTGTCCTATCCTAGTCCGGTTCCCCCATTATTGGGGGCTAGGGGGTCCTACTTTGCCCGCCGCTCGCGCAGGACCAGCCAAACGGCCAGACCCGCAAGCAGAGAGATAACCAGAGTCGAGCGGCGGCGGGCCAGCGGGGTGCGCGGGTCCGGGATGGCTTCCAGGGCAGCTTCCAGGGCGGCGGCGGCGGGCCACTGCCCGCGCTCGCGGAGCTTGCGGATGACGCCGTTTTCGACGTAGCGCACAAGCTGCGTCGAAATAAACTCTTCTTTGGACAGCGGCGGACGCAGCAAAATCGTGTGCAGGCCGAGGCGGTTGCCCGCCAGAACGTCGGTGAAAATTTGATCGCCAAAGACTGCCGTGTTTTTGCGGGTGGAGCGCATCAGCTTCATGGCCCGCAGGAAGCCCCCGGTGCGCGGCTTCTGCACCCGGTCCACGAACGGGATGTTCATTGTCTCAGCAAGCTGCTTCAGCCGCTCGGTGTGAATGGTGTTGGACGCAATGCAGATTTTAATGCCCGCGACTTCCAAAGCGGCCAGCCATTCGACGACGCCGGGCATGATTTCGTAATGCCGCCACGGAACGAGCGTGTTGTCCAGGTCGGTGATGACGGCTTCAATCCCTTTAGCTTTGAGCGACTCGGGCGATAGCTCGCGCACCGATTCGACGACTTGCGACGGGGTTAATGTGTTCCAGATAGACATAATTGGTAATTTAGGGCCTTGCCGCCCGGCTTCGGGCGACGGCTTTCTGATGCTCGGCGAAGGTTTTGCTGAAGACGTGCCGCCCATTCGGCCCGGCGACATAAAAGAGGTAGTCCACGGCGGCGGGGTGCAGGGCAGCTTCAATCGAGGGCAGGCCGGGGCTTGCAATCGGTGTTGGCGGCAGCCCCTTGTGCAGATAGGTGTTATACGGCGAGTCTACCCGATAATCGACGTAATACAACCGGCTCCGATGGTCGGGCAGGGCATACTGCACCGTCGCGTCGCATTGCAGCCGCATTCCGGTTTTGAGCCGGTTCCAGTACACAGCGGCAATCAAAGGCCGGTCCGGGTCCACTTCGGCCTCCCGCTCCACGAGCGAGGCCAGCGTCACCACCGCCGGCAGCCCTCCTGGCAGCTTCGCCGCCGCCGCCCCGTCGGGCACGACCACCCGCGTGTGGAAGTTATCCAGCATTTGTCCCGCGATGTCCCGCGCCGTCGCCCCTTTCGGGATGGTGTAAGTATCGGGGAACAAATAGCCCTCCAAGTTGACGTCCGGCGGCGTCCAGCCTTTGACTTTAAACGTCTTGCCCCCCGTCTGCGCCAGCGTCAAAAACTGCGTTTCGCTCACGAGTTTCTGCTCGGCCAGCCGATGGGCAATCTGCCGGATGGTGAAGCCTTCGGGGACCGTCACTACATTCTCGGCGGTTTCTCCCAGTGCCATCAGCGCGGCCATCTGACGCGGCGGCATGGCCGGAGACAGCTCATAGCGCCCTGCCCGCATTTTCCCGGACAGCCCGCCGAGGCGGCTCGCAAACACAAACGACAGCGGGCGGCGCACCAGCCCCTTTTTGTAGAGAATATCCCCAATCTGCCGCGCTGTCCGCCCCGGCGAAATGGTTATCAGCACCGCCCGCGCATTTTTATTGCCCGACACCGGCGCGAGAAGCTGAAGCGTATACAGCACGCCCGCTACGATAACCAGTGCCAGCAGCAGCAGGATGACTAAGAGCGTCGCGCTTCGCCGCACCCTTCGGGGTGTTTGTGTGAGATTAGAAGACGATTGTGAAGGCATAGATAAATGTTACGCAAGCCCGTCACGCGGGGCGTTGGTATCGCGGCGATGGTTCAGGTAGCTCTGCAAAATCAGTGCCGCCGCCGTCTGGTCAATTTTTTCGCGGCGCTTGGCGCGGGAGACGCCCTGCGCGATGAGTAGTTCTTCGGCCTCCACGCTCGACAGGCTTTCGTCCCACAGCACCACTGGCAGGGGCAGACTGTTAGTGAGGGCGCGGGCGAAGCCGCGTGTGAGTTGTGCCTGCTGGCCCTCCGCGCCGTCCAAAGACAGCGGCAGGCCGACCACGACCGCCTCGGCTTCCTGCTCCACGGCCAGCGCGGCAATCGCGGCCACATCGCGCTTCAGGCTCCCCAGCCGCCGGAACAGGCCCACCGGGAACGCCGCGATCTCCAGCGAGTCGCAGACGGCGATGCCTATTTTGACATTGCCGACATCAAGTCCCAGCAGACGCATTTTGCTCCTCCGAGGCCTGCCCGTACAGGCCATGCAGCAGGGTCAGGGCGAGGCACTGCAAAATCAAAATGGCCGCCACAATCCCCGAGTCATTGAACAGCAGCGCGACCAGGCAGCCCCACAGCCCGGCACTGTAAATCCCTCGCTCACGCGGGCGCTGCGCCAGATAGCGTTGCACCCGGCCCCAGAGCAGACGGCGCAAAATCACAGCCATTCCCGCAAAGGCAAGCAGGCCCAGCAGCGTGCCGGGATGCAGGGCCACCCGTGCCGCCAGCCCAATCTTCCGCAGGCTCACCCCCATAATATACCCGAAACGTCCCGACCCTAGCGCATCCGTCGCCGTTTCCAAGTGCGTCCGCCGCAGGTGCAGGAGATGGCTGAGGATGGCCCATAAGAAGACCAGCGCAAAGCCTGCCGCCAAGCCCCCAAGCGCCCATTTCCAGTTTACTTTCTTGCCTTGCAGCAGCCGCCACGCAATCACAAACGTCGCCGTCGCCGTCACCGCCCCGCCTGCCTTCGCGCCGAACGCCGGGAACGACAGCACAAAGGTCACGAGGGAAAACCAAAAGGCTAGAAGGAGACCTACCACCTTGTTCCCTCGTCCCTCGGTCACAGAGTCCTCCCTAAAGGGAGGATTAGGAACAGAGGCAGAGGCCCGCGTGTTTCGTCCGTACCCTTCCTTTAGGAAGAACCCTGCGAAGCAAGGAAGGTAGGTCTCCGGGGGCCACATCCATAGACATAGCAAAAGCGCCCCGCCAATCAGGACACCCATATACTCGTTGCCGATACCATAAAACCGGATGCCCGACAGCGCATACTCGCTCAGAGCCGAGTTGGAAACCAGCGTTGTCCCCGTCAATCCGTCGCCGACCAGAACCAGCGCGGTGAGGCCAAAAATCACCGGCGGCGAGGGCAGGAAAGCCAGCAGGGCCGTTGTCGCCAAAATCACCACCAAATAAGAGTGCAAGGTGAGCGGGTTCCACAGCGGAGCCAGCAGCAGGGCCAGAGTCCACGAGGCAATCACACGCATCCCGTAGCGCGAGACACGCCCGCCCAGCCCCATGATGCGTCCGGCCAGCAGCAGGCCCAACGTACTGAACGTAATCGCCGACGCGCCGAGGCCGACGGTCCAGAACACCGGGTTTTGCGCCTCTTGACTGAGCCGCACCATCCGGTCCACCCGCCGCAGACGCGGTATAATTTCTTCCCCGTTGCCCGCCGGCGACGGCATAATGACGGCCCCAGTCATCTGCACCGGAGCCGGGATATTCAGCGAAGACAGCACCGTCGGCGCAAAGTCGCGGGCCGCGACCAGGCCATAGGTCTGCGTTGTCGGCGACTCGGCGCCGGAAGAGGAGTCATTCACAGACTCCCCGAACGGCGTCAGCCGGTTCCAGGTCCCATCGGGCAGAAGCGGCGGCGTCGGCACAACCAGCAGTGTTATCGTTTGCGGCCCAGATTGCAGACCATTTTGCGAGAGCCGCAAGAACGCATCCAGACTCCGTGTCAGAGCGGCTTTGTCTGTGTCCGCAAAGCGCACAAGGACTAAATCGCACGCCCCAAACGCGGATTGCGTTACCGCCCAGGCGCGGGCCGGGTCGGCGGTCTCGGCGGCAATAGCCGGGTTCGGCAAAATCAGCCGAACGGGCGAGGATAGCCCAATATCCTGCCCGATGAGCGCCGTGCGAACCCCGGCGCGGGCCAGCGTTTCCTCCAGCAGTCCCTGCGACACATCGCCGACACGCACCGAGTCGCCCGCGCCGAGCGTCGCATAGACATTCGCCACCGGGTTTGGTTTTCGCGCCAGCCCCGGCGACATCAGCGCCAGCGCCCCGGTTTTCTGCAAAGACACAAGCCCCGGCAGGTCCGGGCGCGTGATGTCCGCCAGCGTCAGGCCGTCGGCCAGTACCACCAGCGTATGCGGGCGGGCGTGCAGGGGGAGGCAGAGGAGAAAGAGCAGGACAAGAGCCACGGGTTGAAACCCGAGGCTCGGAAAAGCCCATCGTGCAGGGCACGTCAGACCGGACGGTAACGACGGGCCTTTTTGTGTCCCCTGGACACTGGGCTTTTTCCAGCCTCGGGTTTTAACCCGTGGCTCCCACCGGGCACAGTCTATGCCAAGCTCGTTCACGCCCCTGTCTCACCCGCCAGCCGCGCCGCTTCCGCCAGCGCTTCGGCCAGCTTCGACGGGTCCTTGCCGCCCGCCTGCGCGGCATCGGGACGACCGCCGCCGCCGCCGCCGACAATCCCTGCCGCCGCTTTGACCAGTGCGCCCGCGTTCAGGCCGCGTCCGACCATGTCTTTTGTCACGCGCACCGCCAGCGCGACTTTGCCGTCTTTCGTGCCGCCCAAGATCACCACAGCAGACTTCAAACGCTGCGCCAGCTCTTCGGCCAGCACGCGCAGGGTTTCGCCGTCCACACCGTCGCCGAGCGACTGACTGACCAAAGCGAAGCCGTTGACGGTTTGTGCCTCGGAGGCCAGCCGCTCCACCTGCCCGCCGGTCGCGGCCTTTTGCAGGGCCGCCAGTTCTTTGTCTTTGGCTTTTAAATCCGCTTGCAGCTTTTCCACCGACGCCGGGGCGGACATCGGCGACGTTTTCAGCGACGCGGCGATGTCCGACAGCAGCCTCTCTTGGTCTAAAGTCCGCATCAGCGCGGCTTTGCCCGTCACAGCTTCAATGCGTCGGACGCCCGCCTGCGTGGAGCCTTCGGAGACAATCTTGAACAGGCCCGCCTGCGACGTGTGCGCCAGATGCGTTCCGCCGCAGAACTCCAGGCTGTAGTCGCCTGCCTGCACGACGCGCACGATGTCGCCGTACTTTTCGCCGAACAGCATCGTCGCGCCCATCTCTTTGGCCTCAGCAATGGGCCGTTCGAATGTATGGATGGGCAGGTCATCCAAGATTTTCTCGTTGACCAGACCCTCTACCTGCCGCGCCTCTTCGCCGGTCATGGCTTTGTCATGGGAAAAGTCAAAGCGGAGGCGGTCCGGGGCAACCAGTGAGCCGCGCTGCTGAACGTGCGCCCCTAACACCTGCTGCAAGGCTTTATGCAGGAGGTGCGTCGTCGTGTGGTTGCGCTGAATACTCGCCCGGCGTCCGCTGTCGATTTCGGCTTCCAAAGTTTCGCCGACCCGCAGCTCGCCCGCTGTGACCGTCGCCGTGTGGAACCAGTACCCGCTGTCCTTCTGCGTGTCGGTGACTTGCGCCGTGCCGTCCGCGCCGTGCAGGCTGCCGGTGTCGCCGACCTGCCCGCCCGCCTCGGCATAAAACGGCGTCTGGTCTAAGACAATCTGCACCGTCTCGCCCTCGGCGGCGCTTTCGGCAAGCTGTCCAGCCTTCACAATCGCCGTGATTTTGCCCTGCGTTCTGGCTTCCGAGTAGCCGACGAAGAGCGTCTTCTCCACACCGCCTTCCCGCAGGGCGGGCACGATGCTGTCCGTGAAGACTTCGCGTGTCTTGCCGCCTTCGGAGACTTTTAGATGCTCTTCCCAGAGTGCGTTGTAGCGGGCCATGTCCACCGTCAGCCCCGCCTCGCGGGCGACTTCCACGGTCATCTCCACCGGAAAGCCGTAGGTGGCAAACAGCGTGAACGCCTCATCGCCGCTGATCGCGCCGCTGTCCAAAATCGTTTGCAGCCGCGCCGTGCCCGCTTCGAGCGTGCGCCGGAACTGATTTTCTTCAATCGCCGCGTAGCGCAGAATAGTTTCGCGCCGTTCGGCCAGCTCCGGGTAGTCCCCCAAACGCTGGTCAATCACCGTGTTCATCATGTCCGCGAGGAACGGCTTCTCTAAACCCAGCGTCCGCCGCCCGGCCAAAATCGCCCGGCGCATCAGGCGGCGCAGGACATAGCCCCGGCCCACATTCGACGGCAGGACGCCGTCAGCAATACAGAACGCCGTCGCCCGCACATGGTCGGCCACCCGCCGGAAGGCCACGTCTTTGGGGTCCGTATCGCTGCTCGTGTAGGTCAGCCCGGACAGGGACTCCAACTGCCGCAGGATAGGCGCGAACAAATCCGTCTCAAACGGCCCGCGCAGACCCGCCAGCACCGCCGCCGTCCGCTCCAGCCCCATGCCGGTGTCGATGTTGCGGCGCGGCAGCGGCGTCAGCGTCCCGCCATCGCCCCGGTCGAACTGCATAAAGACAAGGTTCCAGATTTCCAGCCAGCGCCCGTCGTCCCACACCCCGTCCGGCGTCGGCGGCAGGGTCGCTTGCGTGTCAAAGAAAATCTCCGAACATGGCCCACACGGCCCGTTCGGCCCGTTGGAAATCGCCCCGCCCGGCCAGTAGTTTTGATGCTCGTCAAACCGAAAAATCTTCTCTTCCGGCATCCCGGCCTTGCGCCAGAGATCATATGCCTCGTCGTCGTCTTCAAAGACCGTCACCCGGATATTCTGAATATCCAGCTTGAGGACGTCAAACAAAAACTCCCACGCATAGGCAATCGCCTCGGCTTTGAAGTAATCGCCGAACGAAAAGTTGCCCATCATCTCAAAAAACGTGCAGTGCGACGTGTCCCCGACATCTTCAATATCTGTCGTCCGCAGGCACTTCTGCGCCGTCGTCGCACGCGGCGCGGGCGGCGTCAAGAGACCCAAAAAGTAGGGCTTAAACTGCACCATCCCCGCCGAGGTAAACAGCAGGGTCGGGTCATTCGGGACCAGCGAATCCGAAGGCAGCCGCTTCGCCGCCTTCGCCTCAAAAAACTCCAAATACAGCCGTCGTAATTCACTGCCGAGCATAAGTAATCAAATCTCCGTAAAGTTATTCTGTGTCGGACGGTTTCAGCGACCGGAATGTTAAACTAATTCGGCCCTGAGTAACCGCCCCCGGTTTCAAAATCGCGTGCCTCCATTCATGCTGCACCGCTTGAGACATATACAGCAGCGAGCCGCTTAGAAGCGGGTAATGATACTTCTCCTCAGAGTTTGCGATGTTGCGGAACGTTAGACTGCGCTCCGCGCCCAGCGACACAATCGCAATCCCGGTGCCGGGCGTCAACTCTTGCGTCGAGTCCGAGTGATAGCCCATGCTGGAGTTCTCGCTCTCGTAAAAATTGAGCAGGCAGTTGTTTGGGCGAAAGCCGAGCGTCTGTTCCAGCTTGTCAACAATGGGAACCAGCAACGTGTGCATCGGCTTCACGGCGTAAGTAATCCGGGAATAGTTATACGCCTCGCCAAAACTCGCTGTCTTCCGCGCTTTAATGTGTTCTTCCCACGCGACTTCCGAGACCAGCGCGTTATACAACTCTTGAGAAGCAGAAACGAAATCATCAACGCGAAGCAAATCAGGCTCAGGCATAATTAAGTCTCCTGCTGCTATATTTCAACAGTCAGCCGACTGCCTGACGCGCCTGAGCATAAAGGCGCAGGGCGGCTTGCTGAAGCCGTATGTGTAGGGGACTAGGTTCAAAGTAGGGTTGATACACAATAAAAAGCGACGTGCTATCTGCCCTCTGTCGGCGCAAGCAACCCCCTCACCCCCAATAATGAGGGAGCAGGACTAAGACCGGAGAAGACGAGGAGGGCGCAGCAAGCAACGCCCCTACATTCACCAATTCGGTTCCCCATCATGGGGGCCATCTGGCAGGCCGTCAAATCGTCGGGGGCCAGTCCCTTGTATTCCGACAGGATTTCGGCCTGCGCTACGCCATGCGCCAGCAGGTTCAGGATGAACTCCACGCTCAGGCGTGTCCCGCGTACTGTGGGCTTGCCAGACAGAACGGTTGGCCGTGAGACAATCCGAGCGAGTAGATTTTGGTCAGTCATAGTTTCACCTACATCCGCTCCGGGGCGGAGACGCCTAAAAGAGCGAGGGCATTTTTCAGGACGATGCGGGTGGCGTTGACGAGGACGAGACGCGCTTTGAGTGTTTCGGGGTCGTCGCAGACGACGCGCAGGGCGGGGGCGCGGTTCCCGGCGTCGTAAAAGCCGTGGAACAGGGCGGCGAGGTCGCGGACGTACTGGGTCAGACGGTGCGGGGCGTATTCGGACGCCGCCAATTCGATTTCGCCGGGCAGGTCGCCGAGTTTTTTGATCAGGTCGGTTTCGGTTTCCTCGGTCAAGAGAGTCAGGTCGGCGTCGGCGGGCGCGGGGACGGCCACGCCTTTTTCGGACTGCGCTTTGTCGATGGCCTGCACGATGCGGGCGTGGGCATACTGGACATAGAACACCGGGTTGTCGCGCTCGGTCTTGCGGGCGAGGTCGATGTCGATGTCCAGCGCCGAGTGCGGGGAGCGCATCAGAAAGAAGAAGCGGGCAGAGTCTTTGCCGATTTCGTCAATCAGGTCCGCTTTCAGCTCCAAGATGTTGCCTTTGCGCTTCGACGACAGCACGGTCTCGCCGTTTTTGATGATGCTGACAAGCTGATACAGCAGGATTTCGAGACGTGCCGGGTCGTAGCCGAGGGCTTCCACGCTCGCTTTGGTGCGGGCGACATAGCCCGCGTGGTCCGCACCCCAGACGTTCAAAGCCTTGTCGAAGCCACGGTCCAGTTTGTCTTTGGAATAGGCCAGGTCGCCAGTCATGTAGGTGGGCGTGCCATCGGAGCGCAGCAGGACGCGGTCTTTGTCGTCGCCAAACTTCGTGGACTGGAACCAGAGCGCCCCATCTTTGGTGTAGGTGTCACCGCGCTTGGTCAGCTTGTCGATAGCGCGGGTGACGCGCCCGTCGGCGTGCAGGCTGGCCTCGCTGAACCAGGTGTCAAAGTGGACCCCGAAAGCCTCCAGGTCGGCCTTTTGCTGGGCAATCATGCCCTGCTCGGACAGGTCCCGGAACTGCCGCGTGGTCGCGGGGGCGTCAATATCGGCGTTCTCGAAGGCGCTGCCGTGGGTTTCCAGCACAGCGCGGGCGACGTCGGCAACGTACTCGCCCCGGTACATATCTTCCCACTCTTCGCCGGGATGGCCCAGAAGCTCCCGGTAGCGGAAGAAGACGGACTTGCCGAAGTGATTCATCTGCACCGAGTTCAGCGCATCGTTGATATAGTATTCGCGGGACACCCGCCAGCCGGTCGCGGCCAGGAGCGAAGAAAGCGTGTCGCCAATCGCCGCGTTGCGCCCGCCCGCGACGGTCACGGGGCCGTTCGGGTTGACCGAGACAAACTCGACCACGATGCTTTTGCCGGTGTTCGCGTCTGTCCGTCCAAACGCCTCGCCTTCAGCAGTGACGCGGGCCAGAATGTCGCCCAGCCAGCCGGGCCGCAGGCGCAGGTTTAGGAAGCCCGGCCCGGCGATTTCGACGCCCTGAATGAGCGCGTCGTCGCCTATCGGCAGGTGGCTGACGATTTTCGCGGCCACGTCACGCGGGGGCATCCCGGCGCTTTTGGCGAGCGCCAGTGCAACGCCCGTCGCCCAGTCGCCGTGGGCACGGTTTTTGGGCATTTCCAGCGTAATGGTCGGCGCGGCGACGCCGTCCGGCAGGTCCCCGGCGGCTTTGGCGGCGTTCAGGGCGTCTTCGATGAGTTGTGCGAGATGCTGTTTAATCATAGGTGTTAGTTGTTGACTTTGGGACGGTTACCCCATCCAATTTAAAAGAATCGGCCAGCGCAAAGATAGCAGGGTCAGGAGGCCAATCACGGCCCCGTAGCCCAGCAAAACCGGGACAAAACCCATTGCCCAGGCGCGGCGAGCGGCGAAAAAGCGGTTATCGCCCGAAAGAAGGCGGGCTTCGCGGCGGGACAAAACCTGCTCGGCGGCGAACATCGCGCCGCGTATCTGCGCGTCCGTCGCCGGGCGCGTGGCGAAATGCTCCTGCACCCAGCCGCCCACCCGCCGCCAGTAAATCAAAGTCGGTGGCGCGGCCACAATCAGCGCCAGCGTGACGGTCTCGCTCACTGCGAAGCCGTTCGATTGGCACGCACAGAAGACGGCCAGAAAGATAAAGTAAAAGAGAGTCCAGCCCGCAAAAATGTTCGTGCCGCAGCGCGGATGCACGCGGGGCATCTCCCGGATATTGGGCACGGTCAGCGGCAAACCGTGCTCAATGCAATGCACCGTCTGATGCTCGGCGGCGTGCGTCCCGGACAGCGGGATCAGCCGCAAAAAGACAAATACCAGCGGCAGCGGCAGCCATGTCGCCGCTGAAGACAGCCACTCCCGCAGGCCCGAAGGCGCAGACGCCGCCCAGTGCGATAGCCCCGGCAAACGCGGCGCGGCGAATTGGAGCAGGGCAAACGTAATCACCTGCGCCAGCAGGGCCAGCCCGCACAGCAGAGCGCCCGCCAGCATCAGCCCCCACGCGCCCGCCCCGCCGCCCGATTCTCCATCATGAAGGTACACCCCCAGCGGCGTCGCCATGCCCCCGAGGCGCGGCGGCGGCAGGGGCGGCGGCCGGGTCAGCACCGCCAGCGTTTCGCCCGTGTACGGGTCGCGGATGGGCAGCCCCGAGACGGGGGCCGAGCGCAGGGCGTCCAGCGCCGCCCGCAGCGTGTCTTCGGCGGGCAGATTTTTAGCAGGCACAGGTTCGAAAATAGGAGGCAGGGCGTCGTTCACGGTCTTTCCTCTTCTAGTACCTCTGACTCAGAGTGTACCAAAGTGCCGGGCAAAAGTCAATTCGGGCTTGAGTCAATTCGGGCCTGAGCCGAGGGGCTAAACCCCCTCGCTGGGGGGCGAAGCGCCTAGAACCCGCCTGCGCGGGTACGAAGCAGAATAGGACAGGAACCAGCCCTGCATACCATGCCTTCTCTTTTGTCTTCACCCGCGCAGGCGGGTTCTAGGCGCTTCGCCCCCCAGCGAGGGGGTTTAGCCCCTCGAACGTTGCCGCCTATTTGTGCTGCCCGCAAAAACAGCCCTAAAGAACCGGCACGGGCGACCCATAATAAAAGTGTCCCCGGAAAGCCGGTCGGACACCACGGCAGGATGCCGATTTACAGCACGCTTTTCCCGGACACAACCGGGAGCGTCAAGGAAGAAATTTCATGTCCACACGCATCAACACCAACACGACCGCCTTCGAAGCCGCCCGCAACCTGAATATCAACAGCGATGCCGTCTCCAAGAACATCGAGCGGCTGTCTTCGGGCCTTCGCATCAACTCGGCTGCCGACGACGCCTCCGGCCTCGTCATCTCTGAGAGCCTGCGTGCCCAGTCCGCCGGTCTGACCCAGGCCAACCGCAACACCAACGATGCCATCAACGTTGTCAAAACGGCAGAAGGCGCTCTGAACGAAGTCCAGTCCCTGCTGATCAATGTTCGCCAGCTCGTCATCCATGCCGCCAACGTCGGTGCGAATGATGCCACGGCATCCCAGGCCGACAAAGATGCGGTCGCTTCTGCGATCAGCTCGATTGACCGGATCGCCGGCACGACCCAGTTCAACAACAAAAACCTGCTGGACGGCTCGGCCACCGGCGGAACGATTACCGGCACAGACAACGTGACCTCGGCGGCAGGCTTCAATGTCTCGGTCGCCACCCAGTCCACGACCCATGCCAGCTCGGTTCCGAGCGGTGACATCACCTTCGATTCTACGACCCAGAAAATTACCGTTGCTGGAGTCACCAGCGCGGCGGCGACGGCAGGCCCCGGCGGCTCCTACAACTTCACGTTCCCGGCCAACACCGGCGGCGCACTCGACGGGACCGTCATCAACGTCAAGAGCCTGCCCAGCGCCAACGCCACTCTGGGCACCTTCTCGGAGAAGCAGGACACGACCGGTCAGGGCCTTCAGTTCCAGATCGGCGCGAATGCCGGGCAGACAGTAAACGTCGCCATTGGCGACTCTCGCTCCACGGCCATCGGCGTCGTCGGCGGCAACAACCTGGCCTCCCTGGCTGCCGGTGGTTCGCTGAACCTGGGCGACACGACCGGCACAGACCAGCAGACAGCCCTCGCTGTTGTCGACAAAGCGATTGCCGACATCTCGGCCACCCGCGAGAAACTGGGAAGCGTCCAGAGCAACGTTCTGGAATCCAACTCGCGCAGCCTGGCTGTCGCCCAGCAGAACACGGATGCGTCGGAATCGACGATCCGCGACACAGACCTGTCTTCGGAGATTGTGGACTTCACCAAGAACCAGATTCTGGTGCAGGCGGGAACCAGCGCATTGGCTCAGGCCAATCAGGCTCCTCAGGCCATCCTCAAGCTGCTCCAGTAGTTTCTGCCCAGTAATTTCGGTTTATGCTCAGATGTACGCCTCCAAGCCAGCGGAGGCCGCTTCGGCGGTCTCCGTATTTTTGTTTGTGTTTTTTGCTTGCGTCAGCCCCTCCCGTAAGCGCGCCCCTTCCAGACATTGCCGCGCCTCGACAGCCCCTGCCACGCTGAAGTCAGCGCGATTGCCGCCACCAGCGTCCAGGCCAGCGGGTTCAGCAGCGCGTAGCCGCCCCCGTCGCGCCCAAACCGGGCCGTCAGCCCGAGACGCACCCCCGCCAGCAGCACAGACGACAGCAGCGGCAGCCATGCCCACCCCGCCCCGGTCCCCCACCCCCACAGCAGAAAAAACGGCGGCAGCACGAAGACGTTCACCAGCAGAAACACGATCCACAGCAGCAGCGGCAGGTTTTTGGAGAACGCCGGAAACAAGTTTTTGGAAAACCCCGCCCAGATTTCCGGCAGGCCGTGGTACATCCGCACGGCGTAAGTGCGCGAGCCGTCGCCATACCAGAGCGAGCGCCCACACCGCTTGACGTGCTGGGCGAACTTCACATCCTCAGCAAGCTGCTGACGGACGGCGCGGTGCCCATCTACGGCAAAGTACGTTTCGCGGGACAGGAACAAAAACGCCCCGTTCGCCGCCGCAAACCATGGATAGGATGTCGGGCGGATCAGCCACGTCGGCAGAAACGCGAAGATGACATAGTATTGCAGCGGAATAATCAGCTTCTCCCAGAAGTCTTCGGCCCGCAGGTCCGGCACAAGTGAGACCACATCGGCCTGCGTTTCCTGCTTTGCGCCGAGGGCCAGCAGGAGAGCATCGGGAGCGAACGTACAGTCTGCATCGGTGAGCAGCAGCAGCTCGCCTTTCGCCGCCTGTGCCATCTGCCAGCAGGCCCAGGGCTTGCCGTACCAATCGGCAGGAAGCTCCGCGCCAATCAGCACCCGCAGGCGCGGGTCCCGGTCCCGCAGGCGGCACAAAATGGCATACGTGTCGTCGTCCGAGCGGTCGTCTAGCACAATGACTTCGAAGCGGGGATAATTGAGGGCCAGCAGCGACAAGACGCAGGCTTCAATGCTCGCTTCTTCGTTGCGGGCGGGGACCAGAATAGAGATCAGCGGCAGGTCGTCCGGGCCGTCAGTCGCGGGCAGCAGGGCGCGGGGCTTGCGAAACAGCAGAAAGTTCAGCACGGCGGTTCCCGTCCACGCCAGGGCAAACAGCGCGACGGCAAGCTGATAGAGTGTTATCGGGGATGGAAGAGAAAACGACATTGCACCGTGAGTATACCCATCGTGAGCCGCTATCATAGATGACAGGTATAATAGGCGTATGCGTTTAATTCTGGACCCTGCCGAAGAAGCCGCGCACGCGGCCTGGCTGAAACAGACGCCGGGGGCCTACGAATGGTGGTACTTTGATGCCCGGTCCGCCGACGGGCAATGGGCGCTGGCCTGCATCTGGTTTCTTGGCAACCCTTTTTCCCCCTACTACGCCGAGGCGGCACGCGGGCAGGGCGGCGACCCCTTCGCCGCGCCCGCCCTCTTTTTTGCTCTCTACAAAGAAGGCCATCTGCACGCCTACCATTTCAGTCAGTTCGAGGCGGGGGTAGATGTGGGAGGTTCCCTGCCGACGTGCCTCCGCTTTGGGCCAAACACGCTCACGCTCGCCAACGGACAGTGGCAGATGAGGCTGACCGATGAAAACGCCAACGGACGGCATCTGGACGCCGCGCTGTCGTTCACCGCGCCACCGCTTGTAAGCGCCGTGACCGAAAGTGATGTCTTTGACACCGATCATTCCTGGCTGCCCGCCGCGCCGTTTTGCACGGTCATCGGGCAAATCACGCTGCGCGAGGCGCACAACCCCGGTGCAGAAACGATTCGGTTTGAGGGCACGGGCTACCATGACCACAACTGGGGGCGGCTGCCGTTTGATGCCGCCATTCAGGACTGGTACTGGGCGCGGGCGGCACTCGGCGGGACTCGCGCCGCCGTGCTGTACCATGTCCGCCCGAAAGGCGGCAAGGCCGCACTCACGCACCTGCTGCTGTTTGAGAACGGCGAATTGCGCCGCCATGAGACCGACTGCCAAGTGACGCTCTCGCGCCGCACTCTCAGCGGCCTCGGGGCGCTCTATGCCACGCGCCTGACGGCCTCGGCGGGCGACCTGCAAACGGAGTTTGTGCTGGAAGGGCGGCTGGACAGCGCCCCGTTTTATGTCCGCGCCCTGTGCCGGGCGACGGTGCGGGAGGGAGCGAACACGGAGCAGGGGCAGGGCATCGGCGAGTATCTGTGTCCGCGCATGATGGGCTGGCCTTTGGTCGCGTCGGCCATGAAGGCGCGGATTGTACGCCGTTGAACAATCTGTGGCAGCACCCGGTTTACGGGATTATCATCCGGCGCACGCTGGAAGCGAGCGCCGCCGGGCTGCTCTGTCACTGGCTTCTGGGCTGGCCGCTGACCGGCCCGCACGCGCTCGGGCTGGTTTTGACGCCGCTGCTGTGCGCCTACTTTGTGTTCGTTTTTGTCGCCCCGTGGTCCTGGGGCCTGCCGATTTTGACGTGCCTGCGGACACGCTCCAAAGAAGTCGTGCTGACTTTTGACGACGGCCCCTCGCCCGAAGTGACGCCGCTGATTTTAGATGCCCTGCGTCGTGCTGATGTTCGCGCCGTGTTTTTCGTGCTGGGCGAGGCGGCGGAGAGTCACCCCGCACTACTCTGTCAGATTATGGCAGACGGCCACCAAATCGGCATTCACGGCTACCAGCACCGGCCTTTTGTGCGGCTGCCTTCCCGCGCCATCCAGAGACAAGTGGAGCGAACGCGGGCGGCTATCCTTCGCGCCTGCCCGGACGCAGCTCCAGTGGACTGGGTGCGCCCGCCGCACGGCTTCAAGTCCCTGCGGCTGCTCTGGCTGGCCCACAGGCAAGGCTGGCGTCTGGCGGCGTGGAGCCTCGACTCCCGCGACTACCGGGAGGCCGACGCCGGGCGCGTCGCGGAAACTGTCCGGCGCGGCCTGCGTCCCGGCGCAATCGTGCTGCTCCATGATGGCCCGGCACAGGCGGTCACCGCCGAGGCGCTGCCGCTGATTTTGGAGGGGCTGACGGCGCAGGGGTACGGGACAAGGCTGCTGTAGGGGCAGGGCTTGCCCCTACCCTCCGGCCCCTTCTATGACCGGGAAAAGGAGGGCGGGAACGGAAAGAAGGGCAGGGGCAAGCCCTGCCCCTACGATTTGGTTCGCGCTTTGATTCTGGCTTCCCCATTGTTGGGAGCGGGGGGGGCACCTACGCCGCCGTAAGCTCTGGCAGAGGCGTGAGCGGGAACGGCCAGGCGAGGCGGGCACGCTCAAACGCGGCCACACAGGCCGGGTCCCACTGACTGCCCGCGCCTGCCGCCAGAATTGCCATCGCCTCAGCGGGCGGCTTGCCCTTGCGATAAGGCCGGTCCATCGTCATCGCCGAGAACGCATCAGCGACTGCCATCAAGCGCCCGTCCAGCGGGATTTCCTCGCGGCACAGGCCGTGCGGATAGCCGCCGCCGTCCCAGCGCTCATGGTGGTGACGGATAGCGTCGAGCGTGCCCTCAAAACCCGCCACCGCCCCGACAATGACCGCGCCCATCAGGGGGTGGTGCTTGACCGTCTCAAACTCTTCGTCCGTGAGCGCCCCCGGCTTACGCAGAATACGGTCCGGGACGCCGATTTTGCCGACATCGTGGAGCAGCGCGGCGGCCTGAATACGGCGCACCTCGTCTTCGCTCATGCCCAGCTCGCGGGCAATCTGGGCGCTGTAACGCATCACGTCTTCGGAATGGCGGCGGGTGTAGCGGTCCTTGTTGTCCACCGCCGTCACCAGTGCATCCAGCATGGAAAAGCCTTGAAGCGACTCGGTCAGCAGGGTGCGGAGGTTTTCCAATGCCAGGTCATCGCTGCCGCCGGTTTTGGCGCGGTCCAGGCGGGCATGCGCCGTTTCCAGAGCGCCCCGCACCTCGGAATCGTCTTCCGGCAGATGCGCCAGCCCAACCGAAGCACTCAGGGGAATAGCAGCCGTGGAACCTTCCGGGCGGCAGGTCAACGACGACACCACTGCCTGAAGACGCTGCATCATTTGCACTGCCTCGGACGGCGTCGCCCCCGGCATCAGCAGGGCAAATTCATCGCCGCCGTAGCGTGCCAGCGTATCATACGACCGGCAGTGAGTCTGCAGGGCTTCGGCCACCTGCCGCAGAACGCCGTCGCCGACCCCGTGCCCATACGAGTCGTTGAAAAAGTTGAAGTTGTCCAAATCCAGCACGGCCACGGCCAGCGGTGTGCCTTCCCGCGCCGCCCGCGCCGCTTCCTCGCCGCAGCGGTTCTGGAAGGCCCGGTGGTTTAGCAGCCCCGTCAGCGGATCATGGTCCGCCCGCTCCAAAGCCTCGGCCAGCAGACGCTCGCGCTCGGCTTCCAGCCGCTTGCGGCCCGTGATGTCCTCAATCGTGCCTTCGTAGTAAACGATCGCCCCGTCGTCGCCGCGCTGTGCGCGGGCATTCTCGGACAGCCACCGCCGCCCGCCCTGCCCCCACACTTCGTACTCAAAGCCGGTGACGCTGTCCTGCGCTGCCATCAGCCGTAAAAAGTCTTCGCGGCGGGTCGGGTCCACATAATTTTGACTGGTCTCGACTACGGTTTCCAGCAGCGTTTCCGCGCAGTCGAACCCCAGCATCCGGGCCAGCGCCCGGTTAGCCCGCAGCAGCCGCCCTTCCGGCGAAGTGCGGTAGATGCCCTCGGCGGCCTGCTCAAAAATACCGCGAAAATCTGCTTCCGCCCGGCGCAGCGCAAGCTCCGCCTCTTTGTGGGCGCTGATGTCCCGCACGGAGCCTTCGTATAAAAGGATTTGTCCCTCTTTGCCCCGGACCGCCCGCGACTGCTCACTGATCCAGACGATGCTGCCGTCCCGGCGATAAATCTGCGACTCGAAATCGGCGACTTCGCCCGCCGTATCCATCTGCGATTTGAACTGCTCGCGCCGGGTCGGGTCCACGTAAAGCTGCCCCGAGATGTCCTGAAGCCTCTCCATAAGTGCTTCCGGGGACGGGTAGCCGTAAATCCGGGCCAGCGCGGGGTTCGCCCGCAGATAGCGGCCTTCGGGAGATGTCTGAAAGATGCCGTCCAGCGCGTTCTCGAACAGTGCCCGGAAGCTGCGCTCGGTTTCCTGCTGCTCGGTGATGTCTTTCAGGACGACAATGCGGGCGGAGCGGTTTTGGTACGGCAGCGAGTGCGACAAAATTTGCACCCAGAGCGGGCTGCCGTTCTTGTGGCAGAGCCGCCAGAGGCTGCTGGCCTGCGCGACGCCTTTCAGGCGCGTGATGCTCTCCTGCATCGCCGGCCGATCTTCCGGCCAGAACAGCACATCGACCAAAGCCGACGACAGCTCTTCTTCCCGGTAGCCAAACTCGGAGCGCAGTGCCGTGTTGGTGCGAAGAACCTGCCGCGTCCCGGCGTCGTATATCAGCATCGGCTGCGGGCTGTCCTGGAACAGAAACGGAGCATCATCTTCCGGCCACGGGCCGTTCAAAGCTGGCAAAGGGTTGGGCATAGAGTCTTGCAGAGAAAAGAGGACAGCCGAAAAAAGAACAGCCGAGATACTTAGAGTGTCGGCAAAAAAGCGCCCTAACCGCAGGGGTAATCAATGTAATCCGGGAGATTTTGGCGCGTTTGGGGTATGATTTTCGGATATGTCAGATGCACTACCCGAGACGCCCACAGAAACTCCCCCGCTGGCTACAGTCCCCTCCCTCCCTCAGCCTCCGGCGGCCAAAGGCGGGCCGTTTCGCGCCCTGCACATCCGCAATTTTCGCCTGTTCTGGTCCGGTCAGCTTGTGTCGCTGATCGGAACCTGGGCGCAAAATCTGGCGCAGGGCTGGCTGATCGTGCTGCTTGTGGACCCCGCCGCCGCCGCGCTTTTGCGGCATGGCGGCAGCGCCGTCGGGCAGGCCTCCGGGCCGCACAACCCGGCGGTGGAAGCGGCGGCGAACTTTTATTCCGGCTGGGTCAACTTTGCGAGCGGTCTGCCGATTTTTCTCTTCACCCTGCTGGCCGGGGTCGTCGCCGACCGGGTCGACAAGCGCAAAATGCTGCTGGTAACACAAAGCGGCCTGATTGGCTGTGCGGTGGGGCTGGGCATTTTAGTCTCGTCGGGCAATGTCCAAATCTGGCACGTTTTGTTTTTCGCGGCCCTGTCCGGCCTCTTTGCGGCCTTCGATATGCCGACCCGGCAGTCGTTTGTGGCGGAGATGGTGGGCAAGCAGGACCTGCCCTCGGCGGTCGCGCTCAATTCCAGCATCTTCAATGCGGCGCGGGCGCTCGGCCCCGCCGTAGCCGGGCTGCTGCTGGCGGCGAACGTGTCGCTCGGGGCGGCGTTCCTGGGCAATGCCGCGCTGTCTCTGGCGGTGATTGTCAGCCTGCTGCTGATCCGCACGGATCGATTGATCCCCCTTGTCTCCAAAGCCGACAACACCCTGCGCGGCGTTTGGAGCAGCACCCGCGAGGGGTTTTCCTATGTGGCGGCGACGCCGACGGTGCGAAATCTGGTCATTCTGGTCGGCTCGTTCGGCCTGTTCGCGTTCTCGTTCAATGTGCTTATCCCGGTGTTCGTGCGCTACACGCTGCTGCCGGATGCCTCAGACAAAGTGCAGGTGGCGTCGTTCGGCTTCATGGAGACGGTGCGCGGGATTGGGGCGCTCGGGGGGGCCTTGACGGTGGCACTCTTGGGAAACCCGGCACGTCAGCGCACGATGCTGATAGTCGGCAGCCTCCTGGCAACAGTGGTGCTTGTCGTGTTCGGCTTTACCCGCGTGCTGTGGCTGGCGTATGCGACAATGGCGGTGGTGTCTTACGGCTTCGTGCTGTGTTTTGCGACGTCCAATACGCTGATGCAGCTTCATGTGCCGGACCGTCTGCGCGGGCGTGTGATGAGCATTTATACGCTGATGTTTATCGGGACGGTCCCCTTCGGCTCGCTGTTTGCGGGCTGGCTGGCGTCCCTGAGATCGGTCGGTGCACCGGCGACCATCGTGATTTGCGCCGTGATTTCCCTCCTGACCACGCTGTTTGTGGCCTTCCGCCCCGGCGGCTTGAAAGATATGGACGTGACCCCTCGCGGACTAACTTCGGATTAACTTCGGATGGCGTTGTTGCATAAATGCTGGCCCGTCATTGCCAGACAGAATGCCGGGGGTATCAAACCCCCGGCAGTTGAGTTCAGCCGCCCTCCGGGCGGAGGACAAACATAGCGGAGGACAAGTATATCTGGCCTTCTTCACTCTTCAGCCCGGCAGGGCGTCTGCTTTCGATGCCGGGGGTTTGATACCCCCGGCACCCGGCATAGGGTATTTACGCAACACCCCCCCTTCGGACTAACTTCGGACTAACTTCGGATTAACTTCGGATTAACTGCTGCTGATTAAGTGCGGCAGAAGACGGGGTATAAACGCCCTGATATTGACTATTTCACAGGAGACTGACCCTCATGGCCGAAGAAACCAAAGACCAAATTATCCGCTATCTCAACGACTCCCATGCCGCCGAGACCGGCGGGATGACCTCGCTTAAAGACCTCGCCGCTGAAACCACCGACTCCGATGTGCGGCAGGCCGCGCAGGCCGCCGTCACTTCCAGTCAGGCCCAGGCAGAGCGGATCGAAGCCCGCATTCAGGCCCTCGGTGGCAGCAAGTCTGAGCCGAAGGGTGTCCTGAACAGCTTTCTGGCAAAGGCCAGCGGGGCGCTGAACATTTTCCATTCCAAAGAAGACAAACAGACACAGGATTTGATCAAGTCCCATGCGTTTGAGCATTTTGCGATTGGTGCCTATACCTCCCTGGAAGCCTATGCGTCGGCGGTGGGCGATACCGAGACCGCGCAGCTTGCGAAATCCATCATCAGCGAGAAGCACCAGACCGCCGAGCGGTTCCTCAGCCTGATTCCGCAGGTTGCGGTGTCTTCGGTAAACAACTCGACCGGAACCGTATAATTTCGCGTAATTGTAATCTCGCGTAATTTTTCACGGAGCGGGTATACTAGTCAGCAGGGGGGCGGGAACAAAGTCCCGCCCCTTTTTCGTTTGAAACACACAGTCAAAAAACACAGTCAGCTCCCACTCGGTCTGGAAGGATTCAAGAACGTGATATCCCTACTTCGCCCCCGCACCCATCTCCGGCCTGTCGTCCTGCTGGCCCTCGGTCTGTCTTTTGGCATCGTATCTGCCCCGCGTGCGGCGCTCGCCGTGCCGGCTTCCTCTTCGCTGAGCGTCGCGCAGAAGGCAAAAGTCACCTCGCGGCAGACGCAGTTTCAACAGGACACGGCGGCCCTTCAGGCGGACAAAACAATGACGCCAGCCCAGAAGCAGGCCCGTTACAAAACCATGATGCTGAGCATGGATAAAGATATGCTGGCGATTTTGACCCCCGCGCAGCGAGCCATCGTCCTCAGACAGCGGGCCATTGGCGCAAAGTTCCAGAAGGACGCCACCGTCATTCAACTCAGCAAAACGCTCACGGAAGCCCAGAAAAAAGAGCGTCTCGCTGCGCTTGCGGCTCAGGCGGACAAAGACACGCTGGCAACCCTGCCCCCGGAACAGCGGGCACAAGTCCTACAGCGGCGTCAAAAGCAGGAGCAGGCGCAGGGCCTCAAAGTGCAGCTCGAAAATTCGGAAACGCCCGCCCAGAAGAAGCAGTTTGAGGAGACTATGACCGACGTGCGGGCCAAAGCGGAGGCCGTCAGCGCGGACAAAACGCTCTCCGAGGCAGCCAAAGGTCAAAAATTAAGTGACCTGGCGAAGCAGGCGCAGGCCAAAGATTTGGCAATGCTGACGCCCGCCCAGAAGGCGATGTACGAGAAAATTCAGGTTTTGATTCAGCCCTGAACTTAACCAGAGACGGCCCGCCTTCCACAAAGGAAAGCGAGCCATTTCTTTTGTCCGCTCTTAAAACTCAAAAGCCTCGTCAAGCCGCCGCAGGAAGTCCAGAAGCTCCCCGATTTCATCGGGCAGGGGCGCGTGGAAACTCATCCGCTGCCCCGTGCGCGGGTGGTCGAACGACAGCGAATGGGCGTGCAAAGCCTGCCCGTGCAGGCGGCCTAAAAGCGCGTTCAGCGTTTGCAGGGGAGCGCCTCGGAACAAGTCTGCGCTCACTTTGTGCGCCCCGCCATAGGTCGCATCGCCAACGACCGGGTAGCCCGCGAACGCCGTATGCACCCGGATTTGGTGTGTCCGGCCCGTCTGCAAAATCGCTTCGGTCCAGCTAAACTCGGCCAGCGCCTCCAAGAGCCGAAGCTCCGTCACCGCCTGCCGTGCCCCCGGCGGCAGGTCCTCGCCCATCCCGCCCTGCTCCACCACCGTCATCCGCTTGCGGTCGCCCTGATGCCGCCCTATCGGGGCATCAATGACGGCGTGCTTGAACGGCACCCGCCCCCAGAGCAGCGCGTGATATTTGCGAACCGCCGTCCGCTCTTTGATTTGATTGGACAGGCTTTGGTGCGCGAGATCGTTCTTGGCGACGACCAAGCACCCCGTCGTGTCTTTGTCTAACCGATGCACGATGCCAGGCCGCAGCGTCCCGCCAATACCGGACAGCGTCCCGCCGCAGTGCGCCAGCAGGGCGTTGACCAGTGTGCCCGTCTCGGACCCCGGCGCGGGGTGAACCACCATGCCAGCGGCCTTGTTGACCACAATCAAGTCGCTGTCTTCATAGATGACCGACACCGGCAGGTCTTCCGCCTCGGCCTTATCTAATGGCTTCGCGGTCGGCACAGACACGGTGACCACATCCCCGCGCCGCGTCTTGTAGCTCGCCTTGCCGGGCGTGCCGTTGACCAGAACGGCGTGCGTCCCGATCAGCCGCTGAACGTGGGCACGGGACAGATGCGCCATCTTTTCGGAGATGTACACATCCAGCCGCATATCCACGTCTTCGTCTTCTATATGCAGTGTTTCATTCAAAATAGTTAGTTTGACGAGAGAGAGGCCACGGGTTGAAACCCGAGGCTGAAAAGTGCCCAGTGTCCAGGGGACACAAAAACAGTACAGCCATTGCGGCAGCGTTCTTACGTCCCCTGGACGGTGGGCTTTTGGCAGCCTCGGATTTCAATCCGTGGCATCTGTGACCTTATTTCTGTCGCGGAGCAAAAACAGGCTCAGGCCACTCGCAATGAATATTGCTGGCAATAGAGATAATAGCCCCACTGCCACATGAACCCGATGGGCTGACTCATCCATTCGTGCCTGGCTCCATCCTGGTGCAGGGAAATGCGGTGTCGCAGAAGCATTTGTCAAAAGCACAAAAGCCATAAACCAGCCCACAAAACACGCCGCCATGAGGAGCCAGAGGAATAATTTCACCAGTGTTCGTGTCACCGCACCGCCGCTTCCAATGGGCGTGGGGTGGTCAGGTCATGCCGGGGGCGGCGGCGCAGGATGACCATGCCGACCACGGCCACGGCTGCCATGCCGAGGCAGAGTAGCTGCACATCGGTTAGCTCAACCCCAAACACATGAGCGACGACATCGGAAGTCGTGCCCGCCCGCCAGATTTCCATGATGAAGCGCTCGATAGACGCGAACAAAATGTACCAGCACGAAATCTGCCCGAGGTAGGCGCGGCGCCTTTCCAGCCGGACCAGCACGGCGAAAAAGACGAGGCTGAGAGCCGTGGCGTAAAGCTGCGTGGGGTGGCTTGGGACGGTCAGAATGTTCTCGTCGTGGAACCGGACGCCCCAGGGCATCGACGTGGGTGCCCCGTAGCAGCAGCCGTTCAGGAAGCAGCCGACACGGCCAATGGCATAGGCAATCATTACCGACGGCGCGAAGATGTCGGCGACTTTCAGGATAGAAATACGCTTGATTAAACAGTAGCCGATGAGCGCCACAAAGCCGCCAATCAGGCCGCCGTGGAACGACAGCCCGCCTTCCCAGACTTTTGCGATGCTCGCCGGGTCAGCCCGGTAAGTCGACCATTCCAGAAGCACGAACAGCAGACGCGCCCCGACGACGCCGAGGCCGATCATCCAGATGCCGACATCCAGAATGCTGTCCGGGCTAATCTTGGGGTCTTCCTGCCGCCTGGCGACGGTGTAGGCGCGGCCCAGGGCAACCAGAAACGCTACCATCAGCACGAGGCCGTAGGTGTGGATGATAAACGAGCCGTGGTGGTACAGTTCAGGAAACATTAGTCTTTCACTTCTGCTTTCGGTTTTGCTGTCTGCGGCGTCGGCTGCCGTCCGTAAAAGAGCGCGAGCAGGCCAACCCCGGTGCAAATCGCCGTGTCGGCAAGGTTGAAGATCGGAAATGTCCACGCCCGGTGCGGACCAGCATAGAGCGCGAGAAAGTCAATCACATGGCCGAGCCGCACCCGGTCCAGCAGGTTCCCCAGTGCCCCGCCGAGCGGCAGAGCCAGCGCGACTCCCAGCAGGCGCGGCAGAGGCATCGGGGCGCGGACACTATAAACCACAATTACCACGGCGGCAATCCCAGCGGCCAGCGCGAGAAGCTGCGTCCCATGCGGCAAAATGCCGAATGCCCCGCCGGTGTTGACATTGAACCACAGCGCGAAAAAGCCGGGAATCACTTCCAGCCCGTCATCCGGCCAGAAAACGTGCGCGTGCAGCACCCAGGCTTTGCTCGCCTGGTCGGCCAGCAGAACCAGCAGAGCTAAACTGTACAAACCGAGGCGTGTCAAGAGGCCCCCCCGCCCCAACACCTATCGACTTTGGGGGGAGCCAGGCAAGAACGGCCAATTAGGTCTCTACGCTTCAAGCGTGTTCTCTTCCTGAGCCACGGTCAGCGCGGCATACGGGACCACTTCCAGGCGCTCTTCGGGGATCGGTGTGCCGTCGAAATCGGACAGGCCATAGGTTCCCTCGTCCATTTTGACCAGCGCCCGGTTGACTTTCGCCAGCATCCGGTCGAAGTTCTCAATGGCGGCCTGATTGCGCTCGCGGTCGAACAGCTCGGTCGCCTCATCGGCAGGGCTATTCATGTCGCCGTGCGACATTTCGCCGGACGCATCGGTCCGCATATTTTCGCGGTCGTCATCGGCATACTGCGTGCGGTCTTTTTCCAGCCGCGCTTTTTCGTCTTGGAGCAGTTGTTTAAAATGCGCCAGTTTCTCTTCGGTCATCAGTGAGCCTTTCAGGATTTGGAAACCGGCACTAAAAGTGCCGGTCAAAAGTCTACGCCAGCCGTCGTGAGGCGACTTCGCCGTCGGAAGACGACAGCCATTGCCGGGCGCAGCCATTGACGCAGAACGCCGCCGGATCATCGGTCGTGCCGTCTACCGAAGCGCCGTCCATGACCGCAATCCAGCAGCGGGCGCAGCGGACGCCCGGTGCGGGGCCGTCGCTTTCAATCTGCAAACCGGGCACTTTGGACTCGCGTAAAGTCACACGGGACACCAGAAGCAGTGCGGGCAGCTCTGTCAGATACGGGTGCAGAGCCGTGTAAGTTTCCTTGTCAGCGGTCAGCGTCACGCCCGTCAGCAGCCGCTTTTTGACGCCTTCGAGGGCCTTGTTGACCTGCTCGCGTACGTCCAAAAGAGGCGCCCAGAGGCCCGCCAGCTCCCGGCTTCGCAGCTCGGCGCGGAACGACGGCAGGGCAGCAAGGCTGACCGACACCGGCTTTTGCGGCACGGGCAGCTTCTGCCAGACTTCCTCGGCGGTGAACGGCAAAATCGGGGCCAGCAGACGGGTCAGGCAGCTTGTGATCTCGTACAGCGCCGTCTGCGCCGAGCGCCGCTCGGGCGAGGCCGCGCCAAACGAATACAGCCGGTCTTTGAGAACGTCCAGATAGAACGCGCTCAGGTCGGACGCGCAGTATTCCAGAAGCGTCTGCGCCACACGCGGGAACTCATAAATGTCATACGACTGAACACATTTGCGGACCACATCGTTCAGCGTATGCAGGGCCAGCCGGTCAATTTCTTCCAGCTTGTCCAGCGGCATCGCGTGCAGCACCGGATCGAAATCGTACAGGTTGGACAGCGTAAAGCGCAGCGTATTCCGCAGGGTGCGGTAGCTTGTCGCCGTCTGCTCTAAAATCTTGTCGCCGACGCGCACATCGCCGAAGTAGTCCGTGGAGCAGACCCAGAGCCGCAGAACATCCGCGCCATACTTGTCTACCACAAGCTTGGGCGCGACCCCGTTCATCTTGGACTTGGACATTTTCATGCCCTGATCATCCAAAGTCCAGCCGTTCGTCACGACTTGACGATAGGGAGCCTCGCCTTTGGTGGCGACCCCGATCATCAGCGACGAGTTGAACCAGCCTCGGTGCTGATCGCCGCCCTCTAAATACAGATCGGCAGGGTAGCTCAGACCCGGCCACTGCTCCAATACCGTGCGGCAGGTAGAGCCTGAATCAAACCAGACATCAAAGATGTCGGTCTCTTTCACAAACTCGGTCTCGCCCGTGTCCGGGTGCGCGTAGCCCGAAGGCAAAATCTGTTCGACGGGCGTATCAAACCAGGCGTCCGTGCCCTGTGCGGCAACCAGCGCCCGCACAAAGCCGATGCTTTCTTTGGTCAAGAGCGGCGTGTTCGAGGGCTGCGCGTAGAAGACCGGGATGCCGACACCCCAGGCCCGCTGCCGGGAAATGCACCAGTCGGGACGACCGCTGACCATCGCCGTGATCCGCGCTTTGGACTCCTCGGGAAACCAGCGAACGCCGTCGATGGCTTTCAGGCACTTGGCCCGGTGCCCGGCGTTGTCAATAGACACAAACCACTGCGGGGTCGCCCGCTGCACGAGCGGGTCGTACGAGCGCCAGCCCATCGGGTACGAGTGCGTGTATTCTTCCTGCGACAGCAGAGCGCCGGCTTCGGACAGCCGCGCCAGGATTTTCTCCTGCCCCCCTTTCAGCGTCTCGCCCGCAAACTCCGGCCCGGCCTCCTCGTTGAAATGCCCGTCATCGGTCAGCACTTGCAGCAGAGGCAGCGCCTGCCCGCCGTCCTTGTGCCCCCCGGCAGCCCAGCGCGTGTTGCGCTTCAGAACCGTCTGGTAGTCGTCCTTGCCATGCCCGCCCGCCGTATGCACCACGCCCGTGCCGTCGGTCGTCGTCACATAGTCGGCGGGCAGGACGGGCGACTCGCGCTCCGTCAGCGGGTGCTGGAAGACCAGCGTCTCCAAACTATTGCCCGGCGCCAGGAGCGACGACCCCTTCAACGTCCGCACCACCGACCAGCCGGTAAAGTTCGCCGCCGCCATCGCCGCGCCCAGACGCGCTTCGGCGACTAAATAGTAATTGCCCTGATGTTCGACCACGACATAGTCCAGCTCCGGGCCAACCGCCAGCGCGACGTTCGCGGGGATGGTCCAGGGCGTCGTCGTCCAGATGATCGTGTAGCACCGGCGCGGGTCTGCCGTGCCAAACACGCGGGCGTCGTCACGCAGCAGCGGGAAGCGGACATAGATCGACGGGTCGGTCCGGTCGGCGTACTCGATTTCGGCCTCCGCCAGCGCGGTCCGGTCGGCAAACGACCAGAAGACCGGCTTGCGGTCCCGGTAGACATAGCCCCGGTCCACCATCTCGGCGAACACATCCAGCTCCTTCGCGGCCATCTCTTTGGACATGGTGAGATAGGGATGGTCCCAGTCCCCCCGGATACCCAGTCTTTGGAACTGCTCAGACTGCTTGCCCACCCATTCGGTCGCCACTTCGCGGCAGCGGGCGCGGATTTCGGCGCGGGTCGGGGTCCGCTTTTGTTCGCGGAACTCTTTGGCGACCAGCACTTCGATAGGCAGCCCGTTGTTGTCCCAGCCGGGAACGTAGGGACAGGTGTAGCCTTCCATTGTCCGAAAGCGGGTGACGACATCTTTCAGGATTTTGTTGAACGCATGGCCGATGTGGATGTCGCCGTTGGAGAACGGCGGGCCGTCGTGCAGGAGGAACGTCCCCAGCGCGGTCTTGCCTTTGAGCGACTGGGCATAGACGCGGTGCGTCTTCCAAAACGCCAGCGTTTCCGGCTCGCGCTTCGCCAGGTTGGCCCGCTGCGGGATAGAATCAGGGTTCGTGTCCAGCCCATCGGCATTTTTGACATCGGGCTTCGGGACATTGAGCGTCTTGCTGTAATCAGGCAGCGGCGCAACAGTGGTAGTATCGGGATAAACTTCGGACATGGGGGTTCCTCTCGTGTGAAAATCGGCGTCAGGCAGGCAGAGCGCCTACCGGGGTATCGAGAGGTTCCCAATCAGGCGGCGCAGGCGCGTGTGCGCCTGCGCCGGTCCCGTCACTGTGGTTGTAAATTTGAAAGCTGTAATTGTTCGCATAATAGTTGCCGCTGTGCAAGCGTAGCGGTTATTATACGCGAAAAGCAGAGGGCGCGTCAAGGCGGGGAAATGAGTAGCAAAAGCGGTTGGCCTGCTCCCTAGAGAAATGGGTGTCTCACGCACACATCCACACCAGGCCCCGGACGGGGAGGCGACAATTCGGGCAGCAGGCCACTTCTGGTGTCTATTATGACACAGTTGTCAATGTTTTGTCCACAAGGCCGTCCGAGTTCGAGGGGCTAGAGTTCGAGGGGTTGAAACCCCTCGCTGGAAGGCGCTTCGCGCCGGGCGGCCAACGGAATAACAAATAAAGCCCTATGACTTTTCTTCTTTGGCTTCCCGGCGTCTTCGCCTCCGAGCGAGGGGTTTTAACCCCTCGAACTCTAGCCCCTCGAACTCGGACGGCCAACGAAAAACCAGCCGCGAATGAGAGGCGCTCGCCCTGCCACGGGTTTTAACCCGTGGCAGATTGGCAAATGCTAATCAATCGCCACTTCTTTGCCGGCGGCGGCGGAGGCGTAGATGCCGTCGAGCATCTTCTGGACCATGATACCGTGCTCGGCGGGGGCTTCATTGGTGCGGCCATCGCGGGCGACTTCGACGAAATGCTTCAGCTTGTAGTCCCACATATCGCGCTTGCCGATGAAGGGGACTTCGGTGTTTACCATGTAGCCGTGGAAGTCGGTGAAAATCTGGGAGCCGTCCCAAATCGCGCCGCCTTTGGTGCCCATAATCTGGATGTTGAAGACGTTGTCGGGGATATGCGCGACAAACGACGATTCCAGCGTGAGCATGGTGCCGTTGTCGAAACGGATCATACCGACAGCCAAATCTTCCACGGTGTATGTCTTGTAGTCCCACCCGGCCCACTCGCTGACCACGTCGCTTTTGGTATTGCCGAGGTACGTGAACGTGTTCCCCGTCGCGCTGACAGGCTTGGGCGTGCCAATGATGGAGTGAGAGGCTTCCAGAATGTGGACGCCAATATCAATGAGCGGGCCGCCGCCCTGAAGCTCTTTCTGGCCGAAGACGCCCCAGTTGGGGATGCCCCGGCGGCGCAGCGCCTGAGCGCGGACATAGAGAATATCGCCGAGCGCTCCCGACTGCACCATGTCCCGCAGGACCTGCGAGCGCGGCTCAAAGCGGTGCTGGAAGCCAATCACGAACTCGACGCCGTTCTTTTTGGCGGCATCGGCCATTGTCTGGGCCAGCTTTGCGTTCAGGGCCATCGGCTTCTCGCACAGGACGTGCTTTCCGGCCTCGGCGGCGGCAATGGCGGCCTCGGCATGAATGCCGTTCGGGGCGCACACGCTGATGGCATCGACCTCATCGCCCATGTCGCGCAGCATTTCCTTGTAGTCGGCATACACCCGCGTGACGCCGTGCGTGTTGGTCATGCGCTCTAGCGCGGCGGGGTTGATGTCCGCGCCGCAAACGATTGAGACGCCGGGGTTCTTGGTCAGATAGCGGATGTGTGTCTGCGAGATGCCGCCGCAGCCAATGATGCCGACGCGCAGCGGCTTGGCGTCTTCGGTTGTGCCATCCGCGAGTGTTTCTACTGCTGTGTCCATAGGGGCAAAGGGTTCCTGTTTACGTCTGTGTGCTGTGAGCAGCACGGGCTATGGTGTTATTATGGCACAGTGGGCGCGGATATGGCAAGATGGCCCCCCGCCTCAATTCTGGGGAGTCGGATTTCAGACCCCCTAGCCCCCAATAATGGGGGAACCAGAGTGATTAGGAGCGTCTTCGTCCTCTTCTGCTCTAGCCCCCCTCTGGAGGAGGGGATGGGGGAGGTTTGCTGAAATGCGGGAGCCGCCTACTCCCCCACTTCATACCACAGCGTTTTGTATTGCGGCCCGACGGTGAACGTCAGCACCCCATTGGCAAACGCCGCCGGGACTTCCTGAACGCGCTTGCCCGTGCCGTCGAGCGCCCAGACATGGCGGGCGACGGTTGTGTGGAATGTCACGGTCGCTGGGATGCCTTCGGCCACGGTCGGCCCGTGCCCCCAGTGGTCACCGACACTGGTACGATCTGCATTCCAGCCCATATCCTGATTTTCCACTTTGCCCGCCAGCGTCAAGAGCAGGCGTCGGGACTGTGCGAGCGGCTTCCCATCGGTCGGCGTCAGCGTCACAGCGGCAAAGTTGTTGCCGAACTTCGGGAACGTCAGCGTGCAGTCTCCCAGCGTCACCGTCTGCCCGCCGACGAAGCCGACGACAGAGGCGGCTTTCGGGCTGACGGCGCGGTATTGGCCGCCAGCACTTGTTTTGCTGACAGTGAGCGTGTGCGTTTGGGGTGGTACTTTCGGCAATATCCGGCTCCCAATCCACGGTATCAGCACAGTTCCTTTGGGTAATTGCCTCGCCACGACTGTATTTTTCTCCCCATTGGAAAGCGGCTTTGTCGTAAGAGCAAGACGTCGCAGAAAGAACGGTGCGCTGAATGGTTTCCAAGCGGCTCCGGCGGCGAGAGTACCCCCGGCGGCAGGATTATAGAGTATGTCGTCTAAGACAGACACAGGGATGCCGTCCCCTCGAAAAATCAGCGCGGCGGCGGGCAGGAAGGCCGTTTTAGCCGGGTCACTGCCGATGCCGAAGTAGCCGTTGACTTTGTCGTTCTGAGCATTTGTGCCATACTCGCCGTAATCAAATAGATAGATCATGTCCCAGTCTTGAAACGCGGCAAACGACGCAATCAACGGCAGGGTTTCAGCGCGGTAGTCGTTCGGCGCGGCGTGGTTGTATTCGGACACCGAGTAGGGCTTGCCCATGACGCGGTTCTCGGCCAAGTCGCGGAATGTGCCCCCGCCGCCGTTCGCTAAATCCGTCACCATCGGCGTGTTGGGGATGGTCCAGTCGACGAGGTCCCAGGCTTTGTGCGGGAATGCCGGGTGCTGCCAGTAAGCGTGGTTGTCGGCGAAGTCGCTGCCCGCCTCGCGGCCCAGCCCGGTCAGGCCGCCCCACGAAATCTGCGAGCAGAGGACATTGGCTTTGACGTGCAGCGTATCCCGGAGATACCCGCGCATCTCGTTGGCATAGGCCAGCTCGGTGTCGGCGAGAAATGCCAGCCAGTCGGCGTGCTGCGCCTGGGTGCTGGAAACGGGGATGTCGACGGTGCGCGTCGTGAGCGACTGCCCCTCGGTCAGCCCCGCGCCGTCGGCTCCGGGGTGGATTTGCAGGCGGTCAATCCAGACGATCCCGGTCTGCCCACCCAGGGTAAACGCCAGGCGGCTGTGATTGGGGAGGGCGTCATGGGCGGCGAAGACAAAGTGAAATGTCTGCCACTCGGTCGTCAGCGCCGCCGTGGTGTCGAGGCCGACGTTGTGCCAGTCGGCTTCGTCCATGCTTGCCCCCATCGGCAGGGGGCGCGGGGCATCGGCTTTGGCGCGGAACGTGACGGTGTAAGTGTCGCCGCTCTTCAAATCCAGCCCGGTTTGATGCACCTGAATATGCCAGCCAGTGCCGTCGGTTTTGGTGACGGTGACGCGCTGTGCCCCGCCTGCCTCGGGTGTCATGGCGGCCTCAGAAGTCCCCTGATGCTCCATGCTCCACGCCGAAGTCTCAGAAAGCAGCCCTGGCCCGGTCGGGGTGACGCCCACGCGCCAGGCGGCTTTGAGCTTCGCGTCTGTGCCGTACTTCTTCGTGAGCCACGTATTCCACAGGCCGACTAATTCGCCCCGGAACGGCGCGGGCAGGGTGTCGAGACCCGCGCCGAGCGTTGCCCACGGGTCGCCGACCAGGGAGTTTTCGTTGTTGATTTCCACTACCGCCACCGCCGGGTCCGAGGTGTACGGCAGGTGCGTGTAGGGGTTGATGTGCGTGAGCAAGTTGCGGGCGAAGTTCTTTTGCAGGGCAATCATGCGCGGGTCGAACTCGTCTACGCGCTTGTCGAAGTCCGGCAGCTTACCCACGCTCTCGGGGAAGCCGTCGGCGGGCGTGAACTGCCGCGAGACGTGCAGGTTGAGGTTGACATAAATGCCGTTTTGTTTAAGCTGCGCGATCAAGTAATCCAGCCGGTCGAGCTGCTCCGCGTCGATGTGCTGATGGTCGGGAAACTTCGCGTCCCAGAGGTTCGAGTGCGGTCCCCACCCCGGATTGTCCATGTGATGCAGGCGCACCAGATTGATGCCCAGCTTCGCCATCCGCGCCGCCACTTTGTCCGCGTCGGCGTGGGTCGGAAACGCCCCCTGTCCCACGAGGTTGACGCCTAGAAACCGCACCCGCTTCCCCGAGTTCGTTTCGACAAAATGCCCGTCTTTAGCCCTAATCGCCCCGTGAGCGCCTGCGGGCTTGACATTTAGGAACGACACATCGGTCGCCGTCCCCGGTGAGGCATCATCCCACGGAATCACAAACGGAAACAGCGGCGGCGCGGGAGCCTGCGCCCAGATGGGAACGGCCAGCGCCAGCGCGGCGGCGAGAAGCGGCAGCAAAGAGTATTTCATAGAGTGCAATTATACCACAAAGAAGCGTGGGGCTTTTTTGCTGGATGCCTGGAACAATTTGGGGACCTGCGTCGTTTAAATAGTACCGCAAGTTTAGCGGGGTGACACCGCAAAAAGAAGCAAGGAACATCTGAACATGAACAATTTTCAAAAACTAAATACACGAACGCGCCAAAGCTCCCACTGGGCGGCGGGCTTTGGCAAAGCCATTGGGGTGGGAACGGCTTTGGGATTGGTCCTGGCCGGGGCAGGCGTGCGGGCCGATGACGCGGAAGACATCGCTCCCCCCGTTCAGCCCGAGTATTCGCAGCCAATAGACGGGCAGTACGGCGACCCGGCACTAGATCAAGTTTCTACCACCCCGAGCCAGGATAGCGTCTTCAACTGGAAGGATGTGCCGCAGAACCAGCGGGTGCCTCTCACACGCGCTGTCTTTGACCGAGGCGGCTATCAGCTTTATGACACCGTGGGCGAGACGATCATCGTCCCGTTCACCAATCAAAACCTGTACGTGATGAAGTTCGGCCAGTCCACTGACGGCACGACTTACTTCGAGAACGAGGGTGGTTTCCCGGTGCTGTATGTCCCGGTCAATGGTTACCTGGAGAATGCCTCGGCGGCGGGAACCCGCTGGTATCCCTTCCCGAAGACATTTCATTATGAGGAGCCGGTCTTTTTAGGCGTCGCGCCCAGCTGGCCCGAGTTTGTCGACATGGGCTGGTATCCGGGGATGGAATATTACGGCGGATATTACAGCCGTTCTGCGTTCATCAGCGGCGATGTTTTCCTGCCGACGCTGGGGCTGTCGATCTTTATCGGCGGGCATCCCTATTACGGCTGGAGCGAATACCACCACTATTATGATCGGCACCCTGCCCCGTATCGCCTCACAATTGTCAACAACTATCACTACCACTCTGGCGGCCATTCCTTCTACGGGGCAGGCCACGGGTACTCGACAAACCATGGATTTGGCGGCGGGCGGACCTTTGGCGGCGAGCGGACCTTTGGCGGCGGGCGGACCTTTCATGGTGGCGGAGAGGGGGGGGCAAACCACTCGTTCGGAGGCGGGACGGCAAGCCATTCCTATTATGCCCATCGCACCTTCCGGGGCGCGGGCGGCGGCGGCAACAGTGTCCGCTCTTACGGCGGCGACTCGCAGGGCGCTCGCGGCGGAACACACACTTTCGGCGGCGGCGAACGCTCCACAGGCAGTACGCACAGCTTTAATGGTGAAGGCGGCGGACGCTCTTACGGCAGCGCAGGCGGACATACCTTCAGCGGCGGGGAAATCAGCCACGCCACTGCCACCGGTCGCTCTTTTAATGGTGGCAGCAACCATTCCAACGGAGGCGGCGGGAGCCGCTCCAACGGGGGCGGCGGGACCCGTTCCGGCAATGGAGGCGGGGAGCGCTCTGGGGGTGAGGGCCATTCGAATGGCGGCGGCGGTCGGCGCTAAGAACAAAGTGGCTGATGAAACGGGGAGGCTGATGAAAATCAGCCTTCCTTTTTTTGTTACACTGCCGCTGCGCGGCCTCCGGGGCTGGCTCTCCCAATGTTCGCTTCCCAGGCGCAGCCGTGGGCGGTGGGGAGGACTTTGCCGGGGGAGCAGAGGCCGTCCGGGTTGAAGACGGCGCGGACGGCCTCCATTGTGGAGAGTGTTTCGGAGGAGAACAAAAGCGGCATATAATCGCGCTTTTCGACGCCGATGCCGTGCTCGCCGGTGAGCGTGCCGCCGACGCCGAGGCACAACCCCAGAATGTCGTGCGAGGCGGCCAGAACGCGGCGGACGTCGTCCGGTTCGCGCTCGTCAAACAGCAGAACCGGGTGCAGGTTGCCGTCCCCGGCGTGGAAGACGTTGGCGACGCGGATGTTATGCCTGGCGCTGATCGCAGTGATGCTTCGAAGAACGGACGGCAGGGCGGCGCGGGGGATGACGCAGTCCTGTGTGACGCAGGACGGCGCGAGGCGGCCCAGCGTACCGACGGCCTTTTTGCGGGCGGCCCACAAATTAGCGCGATCTTTGGGGGTCTGTGCCAACCGCACTTCGCGGGCGCGGCAGGCGGTGCAGACGGTTTGAATACGGGCGGCCTGCGTGTCCAGGCCCGCACCGGGGCCGTCGATCTCGATAATCAAAATCGCCCCGGCATCGCGGGGGAAGCCGAAGTGGAAGGCGTCTTCAACGGTCTGCAAGATGACGGCGTCCATCATTTCCAGAGCCGCCGGGACGATGCCTGCGGCCATGATCTGCGAGACGGCTTCGCTGGCGTCGTCGATGGTGTCGAAGACGGCCAAAAGTGTGCGAACGGCAAGCGGGGCGCGGACGAGGCGGACGGTGGCCTGGGTGACGATGCCGAAGGTCCCTTCGGAGCCGACGGCGAGGCCCAGTAGATCGTAGCCGTTGACGTCCTCGGTCTTGTCCCCCAGGTTTACGATGCTGCCATCGGGCAGAACCATCTCCAGCGCCAGAATGTGGTTGACGGTGACGCCATATTTGAGCGTGTGCGGCCCGCCCGCGTTGTTGGCGATGTTGCCGCCGAGGGTGCTTGCCCCCTGCGAGGATGGGTCGGGGGCATACAAATAACCGTCGTCAGCCACAGCTTTCGTCAGCGCGATATTGATGGCTCCCGCCTGCGCCGTCAGCCGCCGGTTGCGCGGGTCGATGTCCAGAATGCGGTTCATGCGGGCCAGCCCGATCAAAATCCCGTCGGGGCAGAGGGTTCCGCCCGCCAGGCCGGTTCCGGCTCCACGCGGGGCAAACGGGACGCCGCGTGCGGCGCATAGCTCCACCACGCGGGCGACTTCCCCGGTGGTTTTTGGCAGCACCGTGGCAAGCGGCGCGGCCTTTTCCAGGGGGTAGGCATCGCCTTCATAGGCGGCGCGTTCGCCTTTCCCGGACAGCACGGCGTCGGAGCCGACAATTTTGGTTAGCTCTTGCAGAAAGGGGGTCATAGCAGCACTCTATTCCGGGGGCAGGGCGGGGAAGCGGCCCCGGCGGCGCGGGCGGACGGCAGGTTTCTCGGGGGGCGTGGGCTTGGCGCGGGTGAGACGCAGGCGGGCATACAGGTACACGGTGAGCAGTGCCCCGAAGGCGACGGCCCCCCAGATGTGCCGCAGGCCGCCCTTCAAAAAGACTAGCCCGAGTGCGCCCACCAGCAGCACCGCCCCGGACAGCACCAGAGCGTTGCGCCGATGCACCCGCCCATTGCTTGTCTCAGCCTGAAATACGCGACGGTCCATAGAACGATCTCCTACGCCTAGTTTACCCGGTTTTGTGCGGCTTACGGCACGCGGGCGGTGATGCCGGTTTTGACGTTGAGCGTCCACGGGTCGTCAAAGGGCAGGAACAGGGTGCGCTTCGCGGGGTCCACCATCAGCGGCAGCCAGACATAGCGGGAGTCGGTGAGATTGTTCGGCTTCCAGCGGTCGCCGAGATAGAGATAGGTGGTCTGCTTCGTGCCGAAGATGGGCAGAATAGACGCCGTCTGCGACGTGTAGGTGCGGGTCGCGGGCGGCGCGACATCCTGAAAGGCCGACCACGGACCGGCAAGCGCCGTGGCCGTCGCGTACTGGTTCGGGTTGGCGTCCCACCCCGACAGCCGGGAGCCGAGCAGGTAGTAGACGCCGCTGATTTTGACCAGCGCCGGGGCTTCATACGACTGCGGGATCAGCGCGACTTCGTGCGCCAGACTAAGATAGTCGTCGGACAGGCGGGCAATCCGAACGCCGCTCGCCCGGTCTTCATACACCAGGTACCCCGCCCCGTCCGTGTCCTGAAACAGCGTCATGTCTCGGCTTTGATGGCCCGAGGGCGAGTACCCGCCCTTGTACGTGTACGGCCCGTCCACGCGGGGGCTGACGGCGACCCCGACCTGTGCTTTGCCGTAGTTCGCGCTGTCCAGATGCATAGACATCACATAGGTTTTGGTGCGGCGGTTGTAGAGCACTTTGGGCCGCTCGATGACGCTGCCCGGCCCCAGATCGCCCGTAGGCTGACGGCTCAAAACGTGGCCTTTGAATGTCCAGTGAATTAAATCCGTCGACGCATAGCAGTTGATGTTCTGGAACGCATAGCCATTCGTCTTGTCCTCGCCGAACCAGTAATAGGTGCCGCCGACTTTAATCAATCCTGCGCCGTGCGCCTGAATGACGCCGCCTGCCGTGTCCCGCCAGACCGCGCCGGGGCGGATCGTGTTGGGCGGGAACATCTCTTTGTCCGCAGAGACAGTCTGCACCGGAGCCGCGCCGGGTTTCAGGGTCAGGTATGCCCCGCCCCAGTCCGCGTGGTCGTTGTCCTGGTTGTCGCCGCCGTCGCCCACGCGCAGGACAAGCTGCTTCGCGCCCGTCAAATCCACCGACAGCAGCTTCGGCGCATCGCCGCCATGCAGGACGCCCGTAGACGCTCGGACGCGGCCATCGACGACCACCTGAAACGTCACCGAGCCGCCGCCTTTGGTTTCATCATCCACGCCCGCCGTGGACACAAAGCGCGTCGCGCCGCCGTGCAGGTCCAGCACCAGCGTCGCCGCCGCATGGGAGCCGACGCCGTGCGCGTAGACTTTGCCGCCCAGCGTCAGCGGGTGCTTGTCCACAGATTGATTGGCCTGCGGGCTGCCGTAGCCCTGCTCTAACGGGGCTAAGTCCAGCGTGTCCAGCCACACGGAGTTCGCGGGGAGTGTTTGCGCGGCTGCCGCGCCCGGCAAAGAGAGCGCGGCAAGCATGACAAAAAAGCGGGCGGCATGAAAAGTATTCATGCCGCCCTGTTCGCCGAAAGGGGCCGGAAATCCTGCCCCGAGCGGTCTAAATCGGACTGTCTAAATCAGCGGGTCGCCGCCGGTGACGCCGTAGGTCTGGCCGGTGATGTAGCTGGCTTCCTGCGAGGCGAGCAGGACGTAGACCGGGGCCAGCTCGTAGGGCTGACCGGCACGGCCAATCGGCGTGTCCTGACCGAACGTTCTTGCCATCTCTAAAGGCAGCGTGGAGGGAATCAGCGGGGTCCAGATGGGACCGGGGGCAACGGAGTTTACCCGGATGCCGAGCTTGATCGCACTGCCCGAGAGGCCCTTCGTGAAGTTGACAATCGCGCCCTTCGAAGCCGCATAGGCCAGCAGGTTGTAATCGGGCTGGAAGGCTTCAATGGAGCACGAGTTGACGATGCTGCCGCCTTTGGGCATCTTCGGCAGGGCGGCTTTGCACAGATAGAACATCGAGTAGACATTGGTGCGGAACGTTTTATCCCATTCATCGGACGGCACTTCCATGATGGTCTCGCGGGGCATCTGGAACGCCGCGTTGTTGACCAGAATATCGAGCTTCCCGAACTCATCCAAAGCCGTCTGAATGATCTTCTGGCAGTGCGCTTCTTCCGAAATGTCACCGGGCATCAAAACTGCCCTGCGGCCTGCGGACTCCACGAGCCGGGCCGTTTCTCTGGCATCTTCGTCTTCGCTGAGGTAGGAAATCAGCACGTCGGCCCCTTCGCGGGCGAAGGCCAGGGCAACAGCGCGGCCAATGCCGCTGTCCGCGCCGGTGATAATAGCGGCGCGGTCCTTGAGCTTGCCGCTGCCGACATAAATGTCTTCACCGTAGTTGGGCGTCACGTTCATTTCTGCCGAGGAGCCGGGGGCTTCCTGGGCTTTTTCATCGTATTCCGGCTGCGCTTCTTGGGTTCGGGGGTCCTGCGCGGGGTTGGGGGTAGCCATCGGTCAATAGTCCTGTCTAAAAGTAAAGTGTCTTCGCACTGATACCCGGACAAAAAATCAGCTTAAACCGTGCGAGCATTCGACGAGTGTTTGCGCCTGCCTGCCTGCGGGGTAAACTGCCTCAACACAGGAGAAACAACTATGGCTCTGCAAACAATATATGCTCTTTTTCAGGATGTCGCCGATGCCGAACGGGCTATCGGGGCGCTGACCGACCACGGGGTCACCGCGGACCATATCGGTATCGCCACCCGGCGGGGGGCGGAGCAGGGCGAGACCAACCGCGTCCGGCAGAACTTCACCCGCGTCACCGATGACCCTGCCGGAAGCCTCGGCGAGCCGGAAGTCGCCTACAAAGCCATGCCCGGCACGACTGCCCCGGTCACGCTTGGCACGACGGAAAAGCCCGCAAACTTCGTGGACACGCCCGCCAATGTGGACGCTGTCGGCAAGACAGGCATCACCACCACGACGCCGCAGGATGCCGCCGCCGGAGCGGCAGTTGGCACTGGAATTGGCCTGGTAGGAGGACTTCTTGCAGCGGCGGCAGCACTGACCATCCCCGGCGTGGGGTTGGTCATGGCAGGCGGCGTATTGGCATCCGCGTTAGGCGCGGCGGCGGCCACGACGGCAGCGGGCGCGGCGGTCGGCGGCGTCACCGGCTACCTGCGCGACATGGGAATGTCCGAACACGCGGCGGAAAGCATCCATGACCGGATGACCGAGGGCGATTATCTGCTGACCATTCAGGTAGACCCCGTGCGCTACGATGACATCAAGCAGATTTTGCTCAAATATAACGCGGTCGGCGTGGACATCAACGCCGCCGCCGCAGGCCGCGTGAACGCCCTGACCCCGGACGAAGACACCGATGTCACCCGCCGTTTGGAACCAACGACGGGCCGGACGGTCGATGAGGCTCTGCCCTCCTGGGAGGTCGTCCCGGACAGCGCCGTCGCGGCGGAGAATGCCCGCGTGGTTTCCCGCGAAACGGGTGACTCGATTGTGTAGGAAAGTTTCCGATGACCGAAGCACGTCTGGTCAAAATCAGCAAATATCTAAGTAAGCACCTGCGGCATGACCCCGAGGGGCTGGGGCTGACGCTGGCCCCCGGCGGCTGGGTGGGTGTGGGCGACCTTCTGGCCGCCTGCGCCCGTCAGCGGTTCGAAGTGTCACGGGCTGACTTAGACGAAGTGGTTGCTGAGAACAGCAAGCAGCGGTTTTCGTATGACCCGACGGGGACACTGATCCGGGCCAATCAGGGCCACAGCGTCGAGGTGGATTTGCAGCTCGAACCGTCCTTGCCGCCGGAGTTGCTGTACCATGGAACCGGCCATTTGGCGGCCCCGCTGATAGCGCAACTGGGCCTGGAAAAGATGCGCCGTCATCATGTACATCTGTCTGCCGACACCGAAACCGCCCGCGCCGTCGGCTCCCGGCATGGCCGCCCCGTGATTTTCACCGTGCTGGCCGCGCCGATGGCCGACGCCGGGCATCTCTTTTACCGCTCCGACAACGGCGTCTGGCTCACAGACCATGTGCCGCCGGAGTTTCTGCGTCTTCTGCCGTGACTACTCTCCGTCCGCTGCGCGGCTGACTTCTTTCCACTCGTCCCACACTTCCAGGCGCTTGGCGTACAGCGGCCCGACAAAGTTTGTGGCAAACTCGCCAAGCAGCAGGCGCAGCGGCGGGCTATCGGTGTCCACGACGGCAAAGATGGCCGCGCTAGTCGCTTTCGGATCGCCGCTTTTCCAGCCGGGAGGCCGGATCGCCCGGCGCTCACGGGCACCGTCATAGGCGGCTATCGGCTGGGCATGGGCCGCCGAGGGGCCGCTCCAATCCGTGCTAAAGCCGCCCGGCTCAATCAGCGTGATATGGATGCCGAACTCGGCGACTTCCTGAGACAGCGACTCGCTGAAGCCTTCCAGCGCCCACTTGGATGCATGGTAAAGGCTCAGGTTGACAAATGCGCCGATGCCGCCGATGCTGGACACTTGCAGAATGTAGCCGCTGCCCTGCTGACGCAGGTACGGCAGAGCAGCCTGCGTCACCCAGTAGGCCCCGAAGAAGTTGGTTTCCATCTGCGCCCGCACTTCGGCCTCGGTGACTTCCTCCACCATGCCGTAATGACCGTAGCCCGCATTGTTGACCACCACATCGAGTCTTCCGAAATGCTCAAAGGCCG
This sequence comes from Capsulimonadaceae bacterium, assembly GCA_965277455.1. Lineage (GTDB taxonomy): Bacteria > Armatimonadota > Armatimonadia > Armatimonadales > Capsulimonadaceae > JANXMY01. The sequence continues at coordinate 1,809,306 of OZ255823.1, forward strand.
TTCTCACCGCCGCGAAGCAGTCGTCGTGCTTGGCGACATCCAGCGTGAGCGGCAGAATGCTGTCACCAAAGCGTTCCACCAAATCTTGAAGCGTATCCATATTGCGGGCGGTTGCTGCTACTTTGTCGCCGCGCTCAAGGGCGGCCTCTGTCCATTCGCGCCCGAAGCCGCGTGACGTTCCTGTAATAAACCAGATTTTCATTGTGTTTCCTTGTAATGTGTGTATCCCTGGACAAATAAAGCCACCAGCAATGGAATTGCCAATGTCTACTCTCCATGAATGCCAGCCACAAACAGCGTTTTCTCGTTCGTGTAGGTCACCGCGCCCGGTGCGCTTTTGCGGGGCTTGCGGACGTGCTTTTTGAGCGTGTAGTCCACGGGGATCAGCGAGGAATGCTTGGACTCGCTGCGGGCGGCGACCATTTCCGCCGCCTGCTGCAAGGCCGACGCGGAGACGGCGGCGGGGCGGTTCTGGGCGCGGATAATACCGTGCGCGGACGTCGCGGCGCGGACATGAAGCCAGATGTCCGACGAGACGGCAAGCTTTGTGGTCAGGTAGTCGTTGGAGGTCGCGTTCTCGCCCACCAAAATTTCCCAGCCGTCGAGCGTGCGGAACGTCTTGATGCGATGCCCCTCGAAGTCCGGCAGCGCGGGTTTTTTCGCCTCCCCCGCCCGCTCTCCTTTGGCCTGCTGAGGCCCGCGTGCCAGCGATTCGGCCATACTGGTGCGGATGGCGGCGACTTCCTCCGAAGTTTTGGCCGCCGTCGTTTCCCGCTCCGCCTGCATGAGGAGGACCGATTCTTCCAGCGCCTGAGCGCGGCGCTCTTTGAGGGTGAGAGCGCTGGTTTCGGCCTTGCGGCTGCGCTTATAGAACCGCTCGGCGTTCTCATGGACGCTCAGGGAAGGGTCCAAAGCGATAAAGCGCATGGTCGGCTCGCCGTCGGGCAGCGGCGGGGCGTAGTAGTCGGGGACAGACACCAGCGCCTGCCCGCGCCCGATTTGCGACTGATTGGTCAGCAGCAAGTCCCCCGTCTGCCGGTATTCCTCGGCTCGCTTGGCATTGCGTAGCCCCAGCCCCAGCTCCTCCGCCTCCCGCTCGCGGTGACGCCGCGCTCGGTGCAGGGCGGCCAGCAAAGCTTCTTTGGCCCGCGCAAACGTGTCCCGGCGAATAAGCGACGTCGCCGCATGGTCCAGGGCCACTGAAATCGACTCGCGGGCGTGCTGATCTGCCGCCGGAACCGAGCGCAGGGCAATCGGATAGGCTCCCTGCATCGCCCCCGCCGGGTCGGTCCAGAGGCGCGGTGCCCAGTCCCCCACCCGCACGACGGTCAGGGTCAGCGTCAGGGCTTCATACAGGGCCGCCGGCGTCAGGGTGTTGGCGCGTAAGACGACTTCGCGGGCCAGCAGCGGCGAGACGCCCGACCAGGTTTCGCCCAGCCACTCCCGCGCTTCGCCCTCGGTCATCGGCGCGTCGGACTCCGGTGTCCAGGGAGCGAACGGGTCCCGCCGCCCGCGTTGCCGGGGCGGGGCGATGTAGTTTAAACCGGGCAAAATCTGCCGGAAGCGGTTGATGCCGCGCCCGATGTTCTTGGCCGCGCCTAAAATCAGCCCCACTTCAGTCACTAAAATCAGATTGCTGTGCTTGCCCATGATCTCGGCAATCAGGGTCAGCCGCGCCCCGTCCACCGCTTTGAGGTGCAGGTGCAGGATGCGCTCACCAAAGCCCGAGGGCAGGGAAATATCGTCCATCCAGGCCCCGTCGAGGTGCTTTCGCAGAAGCGAGCAGAACGGCGGCGGTGAGGGCGGGTTTTCCCGGCGCTGCATGGTCAGATGGGCGCGGGCCGCTTCCGGGTCGCAGGACAGCAGCAGGTCGTGTTTGTGTCCGGCGTGGTAGACGCGCAGAACAATTTCCAGCGGGTCCGGCTGCGTGATTTTGTCAATCTTGCCCCCGACCAGTGTTTTGCCCAGTTCATCCCGCACCGAAGCCAGCAGCAGTGAATCAAAAATCATAACACGGAAAGTATACCCGGTTGCGGCCCCCGTAAATTTCCTTCCTTCTTTTTTCTAATTTGTTGACAAAGGGGGGGTAAAGCGGCTACAATCTTTCTGTCATGTACGAACACGCAAACAGCTATTTTAATAGTCATCGACCGGCGCGAGAGCGGCGGGCGGGGGGAGACGCGCTGCGGCATCGTCACGCGGTGTATCATGCCCACACGCACTGTACTGTGCCCAGTCCCTCGGGACCTGGGCGCTGTCAACCTGTGTGCCTTGCCTGACCCGCTCCTGACTTTTGCCGTCCCCTGACGGCCCGAGACAGAGCGGGTTTTCTTGTTTATGACAGTTTTATTCTCGGGAAAGGACCGGACATCCAAGTTATGAGCCATGAGGTGTTAATTCTGAACAGCGACTACGAGCCGCTGAATGTGTGCAACCTGCGCCGCGCCGTCATTTTGCTGTATCTGGGCAAAGCGGACGTCCTGCATCAGCACGGCGAGAGCGACACGCCTGCCCTGGTCACGGAAGAGGGCGTGGTCGTTGCCGCGCCGTCGGTCCTGCGCCTGCGCCACCATGTCCGGCGGCCTCTGCCCGAGCTGAAGCTGTCCCGCCGGTCGATCTTCGCCCGCGACAACTACACCTGCCAGTATTGCGGGGTGCAGACACGCGATTTGACGATTGACCATATCGTTCCAAAGCGTGCCGGGGGCGGGATGCAGTGGGATAATCTCGTCGCCTGCTGCCGCCGGTGCAATGCCCGCAAGGGGGACAAAATGCTCTCGAATAGCGGCATGAAGCTGGCCCGCCCGCCCCGCCGCCCGCGCTACGTGCCGTATATCAGCCTGACCAAGTACCTGAACGGCACCAAGAACGAGGTCTGGCGCGACTACCTGCCCGTCTTCCACGATGTCGGCGGAGCCGACAACTACGCGGCGGCGGCGTAACAGAGAGATAGGAATAAGGGGCTGAACTGCCGTCCCCGGCTCATGCCGTGCAGGCTTGTTTTACGTCGCCGCCAGAAGCCACAGGTTGAAACCCGAGGCTGGAAAGTGCCCAGTGTCCAGGGGACACAAGAGAAGAACAATACGGCCTCACGTATTTCGCTCTTACGTCCTCTGGACGCTGGGCTTTTGGCAGCCTCGGGTTTCAACCCGTGGCTTCCAAATCTCTTCGCCCGCGAAGGCGGGGGCTTGCCTTTTTAAAGCACGGGGGTTCAGCCCCGTGCCTCCCCGTGTTCTTGTGAGGCTCTTATGAAAGCCAAATACATTCTGTTACCGGCAATGGCTTTGTTTGTGACGCTCTGTGCTGATTTCATCACATTCATCGGCGATTTTGTTGCGATTGTAGGCCAGAGAGGCATGATGCCGCTTGGGCAGCAGCCAGTCTGGATGCAAGCTTGTCTTCAGCAGCCTGCGTTGCTCCAAAAAGCGGTTTTATTCGGTCTGACGGTTGCCATAACAGGTTCTCTACTGACACTGTGGCTGTTGCTGAAAACGGAAGTGCCGGAAAAAGCACGGATGCACTTCAAAAACCTCGGCGTCGGAATACTGATTGGGACGGCGTTAGGGTTTCTGGTTATGTTTTCAGAGATGGCTTTGACCTTTGCCCGTGCGGCTTCAAGCCCGCAGGGTCTCGCACAGCTTGGCAACATGACAAGTTTTGCGCGAACAGCATTCGAGTATTCTGCAATAGCGGGAATAGGCTTTGGCATTTTCACGTTGATTGGCTTGGCCGCACCTTATGCGCTGTTGACGCTGATTTCTCGTGCGCGTCAGCCGTCCCCTGCCCCGCCGTTAGCTGCCGCGCAGACGCCCCACAATTCCCCGGAGTATTTCCACCACACGTTCTAGCTGTTCCTGCGTTGTGCCGCGTCCGAGTGTCAGCCGCAGGGCACTGTTGATATGGTCATCGGGCAGGCCCATCGCGGTCAGAACGTGGCTTGGCTCGATGGAACCGGAGGCGCAGGCGGAGCCGGAGGAGGCGGAGACGCCCGCCCGGTCGAGGGCGAGCAGCAGGGTTTCGGCGTCCAAACCGGGCAGGGAGAGGTTCAAGTTGTTCGGCAGGCGGCTGTCGCCTTCGGGGCCATTCAGGACGACGCCGGGGAGGGCGGCGCGAAGCGCAGCCAGCAGGAAGTCGCGGAGTGTTGTGAGGCGGGCGGCTTCGGCGGCGCGTTCAGGGAGCAGGCAGCGGACGGCCTCGCCAAAGCCCGCGATGGCGGCGACGTTTTCCGTGCCGGAGCGCCGCTCCCGTTCCTGCCCGCCGCCGTGCAGCAGCGGCTCGATGGCCGTCCCGCCGCGCACATAGAGTGCCCCCGCGCCTTTGGGGCCGTAGATTTTATGGGCGGATACGGTGAGTAAATCGACGCCGAGGGCGTCTATGGTGACGGGGAGCTGCCCGAAGGTCTGGATGGCGTCGGAGTGAAGCAGAGAATTGTTGGCGTGAACGAGGTCGGCGATTGCGCGGAGGGGTTGAATGGTGCCGACTTCGTTGGAAGCATGGATGACCGAGACCAAAACCGTGCGGTCAGTCAGTGCGTCGGCGACGGCCTCGGGGGACACGCGGCCTTCGGGGTCCACAGGCAGGTAGGTGGCGCGGAAGCCGAGTGTTTCCAGAAAGCGGGCGGTCTCACCGACGGCTTCATGCTCGATGCGCGTGGTGATAAAGTGGTCGCCGCGTGCGCGGTTGGCAAGCATGATGCCAACGAGGGCGGCGTTATCCGATTCGGTGCCGCCGCCGGTAAAGGTCACTTCGGCGAAGGCGCAGCCGAGGGCACCGGCGAGGATGTCGCGGGCGGTGTCGAGGGCGCGTTTGGCCCGCTGCCCGTCGGCGTGGAGTGAGCTTGGGTTGCCGAAGGCGTCCGCCGACAGGAACGGCTCCATCGCGGCGCGGACTTCGGGGCGTTGGGGGGTGGTGGCGGCGTAGTCCAGGTAAATACGGTCAGGAGTAATGCGCTCGGTCATACGCCTATTGTACCTGAACGGCCTCCCTGAACCAACGAAAGCCCCGGCTCTTACGAGCCGGGACTTTTCTGTCAAATTGATTAGGCTTCGGTAATCGTATCCGTGGAGGGATCGTCGGACGAGCGCAGCTCGGTGACGGCATCCTGACCGGTCAGGTCGGCCTCGGCCACGGCGGTGTCCGCCTCTTCGACAGCGGCAGCGGTGCGCGAGTAATGCAGGGCGGCGATGGTGATTTCTTCGCCCGCCGTGTATTCCAGGGTGGCGTTGTGGGGCAGGTCGGCGACGTGCAGAATATCGCCGGGGGCCATGCCGGACACATCGACGTCCAGATGCGCGGGCAAGTCGCCGGGCAGGGCGTGAACCGTGATGGTTTCGGCGGTCTGCTCCAAAACAGCTTCGCCTGTGCCGACCGACTCCGGCTCGCCGATGAGCTGAATGGGGATTTGGGCGGTGACTTTGTCGCCCTTGCGGACCTGATGGAAGCCGACCGACTCAAAGCCGCGTGTGATGGCGTTGCGCTGGAGGTTGTCGACCAGAACCGTGTGCGGCTTGGCGTCGCCTTCAATCAGCAAATCCAGCACGGTGTTCAGCGCGGTGGCGGTGTTCAGCACCTCGGCGATAGCGCGGGAGGAGACTTCGATGTTGACAGGTTCCAGGCCCTTGCCGTAGATGGCTCCGGGAATAAACCCCTGTTTTAGGCGCGTCTTGCGCTCGCTTTTGGTCTGATGGCCGCGCTTTTGGACGGTAATGTTCATGCGTATCTCCTGAAATTAGTATTAAATGCTTTTTGCCGGGCAAGTGCCCGTTATGATACCCTATTTTGGTATATATTATTGACTGTTCCCGGAAGACTTCGCCAGCACGGCCTCTAATTTCTGTTTGTAATCGGCGCGGCGGCGCGAAAGCACAGGTTTGTCGGCGGGCGGGGCAAGCGCAAGGCGGGCGTCCATGACGTGCAAATATAAATCGCGCATCGCGGCATCCTGTTTTGGGTCCGGCTCAAAGCCAGAGAGCGCCTGCTGCTGCACGTTCAAACTGCCGCCCGCGTCTACGAACCGCTCAATCACGTCAGCGGCATGGGCGTAGTCAGTCAGGGCGTGGGCGGGGTCGGTCTTGGCAGCGGCGTCGCCGAGGGCGGCATCGGCGTAGGCAAAGCGGGTTTCCACCGATTCGCCCAGTGCCCGGACGGTCCCGACGGGGGACTGCTCTACATCAGCCATTTTCTGGTAATAGGCCAGGCTTTGTGCGGGCGGGGCGGTTTGCGCCGCCGCTTGCAGCAGGAACAGCGAGTTCGGGTCCGTCCGCAGGCCGGATTGATAGGCAGACAGCGCCCCCGCCGTCTGCCCCTGCGCTTTGAGAATATCGCCCAGCCGCCACCAGTTTACGGCCTCCGGCTCCAAAGCCACGGCCACGCGCAGGGCCGCCTCGGCTCCGGCAACGTTTCCCGCCGGAGCCAGCACACGCAGGGCTTCCCCACGGGCATACTTGGCGTTCAAAGGGTCCCAGGTGCGGGCCGCCGCGTAATCCGGCGGCGTGGACGATGCCGACAGCGCGGCTAATCCCTGCCCGGCGGTCAGCAGGGCGAAGGCCCCGGCAACGCCGCTCACGGCCAGCACAAGGGGCGGCGCCGGGCGCTTGGTCTCATTCACGGCGGCCTCGGGGGCGGCGATGCTCACGGCAAGCCCAGCCAGCGTCCAGAAGGTCGTCCCGAGAAAAAACACGTACCAGTCCGAGTCAATCAAGTTCTGCAACGCGCTTCCCGCGCACCCGGCAAGCAAACCGCAGAGCAGCAGGCGCGGGTCCAGCGGCGCGTCTTCGGGCGGGCGCAGAACCAGCCCGCGTCCGAGAGTCCCGCCCAGCAGAGCAAGTGTTCCGACCAGCAGCACCAGCCCCGGCACGCCGCATTCGTCGGCCATTTGCAGGTACGAATTGTGCGCGACCCGCGTGAAGCCGGTCAGGGCATAGCGCGGGTAAGTGTATACCCAGATGCCGACGCCTGTGCCCAGCACCGGGTTGGCGGCGGCCATTTTGGCCGACCCGCGCCAGGTCCAGACCCGGAACGCCGCCGAGTTGTCGTTTAAATTGTGCAGACGCGCCAGCACGGGCCGCGCCAGAACCGCTCCGCCCAGCACCAAAACAATGCCCGCCGCGATGATCAGCCCGCGTGACGCCTTTGGCAGAGCGTACCCTGCCCGGCTCACCCGCCAGAGGGCCACGCCGAATACAATCAGCGACACCGCCAGCGACACCAGCGCGAAGCGGGAGCCGGTGAACAGAAGCGCGGCAAGCTGAAACAGCGACGCGACACCCAGCAGCAGCAGGGTCAGCGCCCGGAGCAGCGGCGTCAGCCCGCGCACCGCCGGGGCTTGCAGGAGCAAAGCCAGCGTCAGTGGCAGGGTGATGACAAAGTAGCCCGCCAGATAGTCCGGGGTAGACGTCGCAAAAATGCGCCAGTTCGCCTGCCCGGCCTTGACGTGAACGGCGTATTCCTGCACGCCAATGTCGGCGACAATCACCGCGCCCAGCACGGCGCAGGCAATCAGACCCAGCCGCACCCGGCTGTCCGCCGAAGCGCGGCGGGCCAGCGCGAACAGGGCGAAGTCGGTGCCCAGTGTCGCCCACCCGCGCAGCATCGGCCCGAAAAAGCCCGTGCCGCCCTGTGCCACAAGTCGCCATAAAATCGACAGGAACGCGACGCCCAGAAGCAGCAAAAACGCCTTCTCGGCCCGCGTTGGACGCGCCCACAGCGCCCCGCCCCATGCGGCCACGGCGGCGATGCCGAGCGTCCCGGCCATCAGCCACGACGACCACAGCGGCTCATCGGGAACGGCAGCCACAATGGGCGCAAGCAGGAGGACCAGGCCCAGTACCACGGCGACGGCTGTATTCAATGGGAATTGCTCCGAGAGGCGGTCCGGCGCAGAGCGCGGCGGCGGTTGAAGATGCGGACGGCGGCCCGCAGCCACAGCCCGGCGTAGACCGCCGCCCGGCGCAGGAGAGGCGAGTTCGGGTGACGCTTGCGGTCGAACTCGTACCACGACCGATGGAACTCTACGATCATGGTGTCCGCGTTTTTGTCGCTGGAACGCCCAATGGTGTGTGTTACGACCGCGTCGGGGAAGTAAACCACTTCGCGCCCGGCGGCCCAGGCCCGCTGACAAATGTCGACGTCTTCGCAGTACATATAAAACCGCTCGTCCAGAGCGCCGATGCTGTCAATCAAATCGCGCCGCAGGAGCATCGCGCAGCCGGAAACCCAGTCCACCGGGAGGGTGTGCGCGTGGTCGAAGTCCTGCATCAAATAATCTTTGGCGTACTTGTTTTGGGGAAACAGGCGGCCCAGATAGGTATTGCGAAAAAAGCCCGCGCCGAGCGACGGAAAGCGGCGGCAGGAGAGCTGAAGCGTGCCGTCGGGGTTCAGCACCTTCGGCCCCACAATCCCCGCGTTCGGGTTGGCATCGGCCCAGGCCACCAGCGCGTCTAAAGCCCCTGGATGCACCGCCGCGTCCGAGTTCAGCAGAAACACCGAGCGCGTGCCCGTCTCCGCCAGGGCCTCGGCGATGGCCTGATTGTTGGCTTTGGAAAAGCCTAGATTGTCTGTGTTGACCCGCAGATGCGCGTGCGGAAACTCGGACGCCACCATCTGCGCCGAGCCGTCCGTGCTGGCATTGTCTACGACCCACACGGCAAACTCGACTTTAGGCGGCACGGCGTACAGCGATTGGAGACAGTGCCGCAGGTCCTCGCGGGCATTCCAGTTGACAACGATGACGGCAATGTCAGTCATAGATTTCTCAAGCCCCGCGCAGCAGCCGCCATTCGTTCAGCCGCACCGCCGCTCGGAGGAGGCCGCGCAGGGGCGGGGCCAGTGCGGGGAAGTGTTTGTCGTAAAAGCGCAGCAGGGAGCGGTGCGATTCGCGGATCATGCTCGCCCGCACCTGCCGGGTGCTGGCCGCGCCGAAATGGGTCACGGACACGTCGGGCGTAAAGTAGATTTTCAGATGGTGCTGACGTTTGGCCCGCCAGCACCAATCCACTTCGTTGAAAAAGATCGGAAACGCTGTGTCCAGGCCGCCGACGCTGGCATACGCCGCACGGGTCAGCAGCAGAAACGACCCCATCGGCTGATCGACTTCCCGCGTCTCGTCGTAGGCGAACCAGGTCATCCGGTAGGCCCCGAACATACGCGAGCGGGGCAGAAGGCGGGACAGGCCCAGGAACTCCCACAGCACCGGGCCGGGGTCGGGAAAGCCGCGCAGGGACCGCTGCGTCTCCCCGTCCGGGCCAATCAGGCGGCAGCCTAGCACGGCGGCGTCGGGGTGCGATCTCATCCACATCAGCGCCCCGGTCAGGCTGTCCGGGTGGACAGTCACATCGGGGTTTAAGAGTAAAAGCCAGTCGCCGGTGGCGGCGGCCAAAGCCTGATTGTTGCCCTCGGCATAGCCTCTATTGTCCGCATTGGCGATCAGTCGAACGTCAGGAAACTCGGCCTGCACCATCTCTACCGAGCCGTCGGCACTCGCGTTGTCGACGACGATAATTTCCAGCTCCGTGCCCACGGGCGGGTAGTCGCAGAGCGAGCGGAGGCAGTCGCGCAGGAAGTCCCGCGTGTTCCAGGTCACGATACAGACCGAGAGACGCATAGCTCAGCCTCGTCCGAACAGGGGCGCGGCTTCGGCGAGGTCACGCACCAGGCGGGTCGGCGGGCAGGGCGCGAACCAGTCCGCGTCGTTTTGGCCCAGCACTCCCAGCGTCGCCGCAACCCCGGCCCGCTCTCCGGCCTGCACATCCATCCAGTGATCGCCTACCATCAGCGCCTCGTCGGGGCGGGCATTCATAAGACGCAAAGCGTCCCACAGATGCTCGGGGTTCGGCTTGGACTTTTCGACATCGTCCCGCGACAGCAGGAGGTGATGCGGCAGCGCGAACCGGGCCAGCAGGCCCACCGCCACACGGCGGCAGTTGCGGGTGACGACGCCGACTTTCACGCCGTCCGCCACCAGTTTTGCCATGAGTTCCAAAGTGCCGGGCAGAAGCACGGGATGGGCACAGCCTTCCACTTCCAGCCGCTCCAGAGTGTCAAATGCCTGCCGCCGCCACTCGGGGCCGTCGCCGCCGCGTGCCGTCAGGTCGTCCACAGCGGCGTCTATCGTACCCAGAATATCCTTGCCGTCCGTCACTTCCGGTGGCACGCCCGCCTCCCGCGCCAGCGCCTCGGTGAGATGGGTCATCGCCGGAAAGTCAATGTGGGTCTCGACCAGCGTGCCGTCCAGATCAAACAAGACGACGCGAAGGGGCTGAAACGGTGTGTCAGAGGGAAGGGGCATGATTTATTATAACGCAATCGGTGGGTCGGGTCAAGAGCAGCCCCCTCGCCCCCAATAATGGGGGAACCGGATTGGCCCGTGCCGGGGGTTCCTACCGGTTCCCTTTGGCGCGGTTGTGGGTGATGCATAGCATTTCGCAGTTGTCCGGCGCGGTGCTGCCGCCTTTGCTCCAAGCCGCGACATGGTCGGCGTCCATTTCGACCAGCTTCCAGAGCTTGCTCTTGTTTGCATTGTTGCCGACGGCGCACAGGGGGCAGTTGGAAGTGCCGTTTGTTTTGGCGGCGGCGGTTTGCGTTTCGTACACCGCTTTTTTCGTGGCGTCGTCAAATACGCGCACGTCCAGCAGCTTCGTGTCCATCGAACCGCCTAAGATATACTCGAAAATCCCGCTGCGCTTTTTGACGAAGGGGTCTGCGTACAGGGTTCGCACTTGCTGCGCGACCACTGCCGGGTCGTAGCCCTGCGTGTGATAGGTCTCGTACAGACTGCCCCAATCCAGCCCGCGCATTTCGCTTTCCACATTCGTAAACACACCCGACACCCACTCAATCACGCTGTTGAAATAGGTCTTGACTTCGCTGATACTTGTGTCGGCGCGATGCCCGCTCAGGTAGCCGTCGACAGCGCCCCGGCTGACCCATTCCAGCGCCCGTTCCCAGAACTCCTGCCGGTTGACACTGCCCTTGATGTAGGCACTCCATTTTTGGACGTTGGCATTCTGGCTGTTGCTGAACTCTGCTTTGCCGAGCGTCACAAAGGGCCCGGAATACACCGCATTTAAAAGCTCCTGGCTGTTCAGGGGAACCCCGGCGATGTTGATGGTCCGAAACCAGTCTTTGATCTCGGTTTCGGTTCCGGCGCATTCGTACATCAGGAGCGGCGCGTCGAGAATGCGGGCCTGCTTGTCGGCGGCAAGGCTGTGGAAGTATTGCTGCATCCCGTGTTCGTCTTTGACGGCGAACTTGTTGGTGACGTAGCGTCCAAAGCTGGTGATCCGCTGCTGGCCGTCCAGCACTTCCAGTTTGTCGCCGGGGAGGGTGTTAAAATAAATCAGCCCGAGCGGGTAGCCTTTCAGCAGCGATTCGATGACGGCGACATCGCGCTTGCCGTCGGCATAGATATAGTTGCGCTGGTATTCGGGCTGAATGGTGAGTCTGCCGGACAGTCCGAACAAGCCTTTGCCTTCGCTTTCGTTGTAGACAAAGCCTTCGCAGACTTCTTGAACCGTATATTGCTTGAGCGTTGTTTCCATAATTTTGTCTTTATTTGCTGACATTACGCATGACCGTCTCAGAGCAGCCGCAGGCCAGAGCAGCCGCAGGCCAGAGCAGCCGCTGGCCAGAGCAGCCGCTGGCCAGAGCAGCCGCTGGCCAGAGCAGCCGCTGGCCAGAGCAGCCGCAGGCCAGAAGAGCCGTGGGACTGGAAGTCCTCGGCTGTGCGGCCTACGGCCAAGTCTCCGCCTGCGCGGAGAAAGAACAGCAAGCGTCATCTTGTCTTTGTCCACGCAGGTGGACACCCGGCGTCTGCGCCTCACAGCCGAGGATTTCAATCCCACGGCTCCTCCGGGGTAGCGCAGCATAACATCAGTGATTTATATTTTTAGATCATTGACAGAAATGCTTCCAGGCGCAGCGCCAGTCTTTTCAGACCAGTGACCCGCAGCGTTGCCAGGTACTCCTGCGCCGTCTTGGGCGGATTTTTCAGCGAGGCCCGGTGCGCCTGCACTCCGCGTAAAAACAGAGCAGACTCCTGGTCAAACAGCGTGGATAAAAATACATCGGGATGAAGCGCCTGAATGCCATAGTCACGCAAGGCAGCGTTCGGAAAATCGGACAGGTTATAGGTGACGATCACAGAGGCTTCGGCCTCGATGGCGGCTGCCAAGACATGACGGTCGCCTTCGTCCGGCAGATGAAGAGACGAAATATGTCTCTCATAGCCGGACACAAGGCAATTCGGGGCCGCCTGATTCATCAAGCGGCGCGTGCGGTTCAGTTGTGTCGGTGTGATGTTGGAGTTGTCCGAAAGCACATGGCGTATCCACTCCGCGTGGATTTCTTCGCTCAAACGCGGCTCGTAGATCAGGACGGTGGCGAGCCACATCAGCAGATCGCGCAGCGACGGCGGGTACAGAACGCAGGCATCCAGAACAGCGACGGTCGGCGCGGAAACCGCCCTTGAAGCGAAATCAGGCATCACGGCGGCTTACTCCTGGGATTTAATCTTTATATAAGCCAAGCCGTTCCGTTTCCTCAACAAGCTCTGTCATTACTGCCTGTCGGCGCTGAATTTCCCCTTCCCGTTCGGTCTCTGTCATGGCCGGAACGGGCGGTGCGTTTTTCCGGGCCAGCGCCATATGAGCGCAGGCGGCGGCGATTTCCTTCTCTTGCTGCTGGTTCAATTGTTCCACCATCGTTTCATAACTCTCCGTGTCCAGCAGCACGACTTCGGCACGGCCATTGACCGTCAGCACTTCCGGGGTGCGGGTTTCTTTGAGCCGCGCAATGTGTGCCTTGTGGTTCCTGAGAAAGTCGCTCATGGGGTGTATCTGGCGAGTATCAAGCATGATTTGCCTCATTCATATCATTTTCAAGTAATTGTATGTTCAATTATTGCATGATGGCATATTTCGCCACAACAATCAAGGGCAGAAGCGCACTCTGTAAACAAAGCCCTCGCAGACTTCTTTGACCGTGTATTGTCTGAGCGTTGTTTCCATTATTTACGTTTCCTGATAACGATCCGGTCATATAAACGCTCGTATGTGCCGTTGCCATTGTCAAGGTAAAAACGCGGGCCACCTTGCATATAGGAACCTGCTGCTGCGATTTCTGACATCTGCTTTCCGAGTGTCCGGCTTGAGCCAACAATCTCAAACTGGTCTGGGTTGTGCTTGTCCAAATAGCTAATCGGCACGCCCATCAAGTCCTCATAATCGCTGGGTATGGCATCGGTAAAAGGCACTTCAATCGCGTCGTAGTTATGGTAACAGTCATATTTCTCTTTGCCTTTAAGTTTCTTATTGAACCGCAAATTATCCGCCATTGACATAAGCTGAAGCGGCTGATGCCGTCTGCCGTGGTCAACGTTAGTGAACCAAAGCGCAGTATGTATTCCGATTAGCGGCTTGCCGTCAACCATTCTCCACCACATTCCTTGTGGTTTGCTTGCCATAACATTTTCAGTGTATTCTTGCGTTCCCTCTAGAAACATTTGTTGGCTGCTCGTCTTATTTCCAAGCCACATTTTGTTGGCCTTGATCAGCGGAAACACTTCTTTATAGGTGATGGCGTTCATGTTCCCGATGAGGAGAAACTGCTTGTCGGCTTCCACCACCCACGCCAGAAACTCGCGGAACAGGGAAAACGGTGGGTTCGTGATAATGAAGTCGGCCTCGTCCCGCAGGGCCCGGACTTCGCTGCTGCGGAAATCACCGTCGCCAGCCAGGTAGTCCCAGTCCAGGTCATTCACGTCCACCTTGCCGTCCCCAGTTTTGTCGCCCGTCAGCGTGTAAATCTTGCCCTTGACCGTGGTTTTGCCGGTGTCGTACTTCACGCTGGCCGTCTCAAACAGAGTGGGCTGATACGCTTCCAGTTTTTTGCTGTCCGCCGCGTAGCTGGTACTCACGAGCTTCTTCAATCCATACTCTTGAAACCGCTGCGCGAAAAACTTGGTGAAGTTGCTCCACTCCGGGTCGTCGCAGGGCAAAAAGACGACCTTGTCCCGAAACACGTCCGGGTTGAACTCCACATACGCGGCGATTTCTTTCTCGATGTCGGGGTACTGCGTGTAAAACTCGTCGTTTTTCGCCCGTTTGGCGCTGGTGAGATTGCTGTTAGCCATAATGATCGTGTGTGATGATAATCTGTCAAAGCACTGCTGTCTATGTCGCTGCCCTGGGGCTATCAGGAACCCTGCCTTACGAACCATGCCATAAATGGCACGGCTAACCGGCCTGCGGCCAGAAAGCCCCGCTTCGCGGGGCTAGGACACAGGCCATTCTAATTCTACTCCGAGTGCCGCGAAGCGGTGCTTCTCGGCGTCCGCGCCGAATAGCCGTGCCATTTATGGCATGGTTTGAAGGGCAGCGCTGTTTTGGTTCTTAGTTCGGTTCCCCCATTATTGGGGGTTAGGGGGCCTCCGCTCACGTCCGCATCCGGCCCCGGCCACTCTTGTCCTTGTCTTCTTCCTGATGCTCGATGACATAGTGAAGCTGATCGAAAAAGCCCTTCACCAGACGGTCGCGGGTGACGGACTTCTGCACAAAGTCGATCTCCGAGCGCAGATTGGATTCCTTCATATCGCGCAGGTGCTGCACACGGCCTGACAGCGTGATTTTGCCGCCTTTGACCTGCACATCAATCATCGTCGAGTCCAGCGCCCGCTTGCCCAACTCGCGCCGCACATTGCGGGCGACTTCTGCATCTTCCGGTGTCATAGTGGTCCTCCAAGTTTCGAGTTTAACGGATAATTAGGGGTATTATACCCGCATGGAACACCAACATTTCAGCACGCTTCGAGCGCAGGAGTTTAGCCCGGTCACCGAGCGCGGCGTCTACCTCAATCATGCCGGGGTCGGCCCCGCGCCCGCCCGCGTCGTGAAGGCCGTGCAGGAGGCCGTCGCACTGACTGCCGCCGACCCGCTTGGCTTTTTTATGGAGCGCTTTTTTCCCGCCCAGGGCAGCGCCCGCGCCCGGCTGGGGCGGCTGATGGGAGTCAATCCCGAGCACCTGGCGTTTGTCAAAAACACCGGGCACGGCCTCTCACTCATTGCCGACGGCCTGAAACTTTCGCCGGGTGACAACGTGGTCAGCGTCGACTGCGAGTACCCGAGCGTGGTGTACCCGTGGTACGCCCAGGCCGACCGGGGCATCGAGACGCGGCTGGCGACACCCAGGGCCGACGGCAGCTTTACGCCCGACGATTTAGCCGCCAAGATGGACTCGCGCACAAAAGTGGTCACCCTGTCCTGGGTGCAGTTCGGCACGGGCTTCCGGGCAAATTTGAAAGCCTTTGCGGACATGGCACACGCGCACGGGGCGCTGCTGGTTGTGGATGTCATTCAGGGCCTCTGCGCCCTGCCGCTGGATTTAACGGCGGCGGGGGCGGACATGGCCGTGTCCGGGGTTCACAAATGGCAGCTTGCGCCCGGCGGCACCGGGGCGCTCTATGTCGCGCCGCACGCACTGGACCGGCTCCGGCTGGTCAACATGGGTGCGGGCGCGGTGGTAGACATCATGAAGTTCGACCCGCTGGATTTCAATGTCAAGCCGAGCGTTCAGCGCTACGAGGAAGGTGTCCCCAACGCCCTCGGCATGGTGGGTCTGGACGCGGGCCTGTCGCTGATTGAGGAGGCCGGGATTGAGGCGGTCGGCGCGCAGATTTTGTCGTTGTCGGCCTACGCCGCTGACCGCTTAGACGCACGCGGCTACGAAGTGACGTCCTCCCGTGACGACTCTTCGCGTTCCGGGCTGGTCATGTTCCGGCATCCGGCGCACACGAACGAAGACGTCCTAAAGTCTCTGACCGACGCCGGTGTCAGCGCCGCCGTGCGCGGCGGGCGGGTGCGCTTCTCGGCGCATTTTTACAACACGACCGACGAGATCGACCGCGCCGTGGAGGCACTGCCATAAGACTCTTGTGTCCGCTGCTGGCGCTTGTGGCACTCGCGGGCTGTTCCCCGGCCCGGCAAACGCCGCGTCCCGCCCTGGTCACCGCCGCCGTCAAAGCACCCACGCTTCCGCCCCTCACCAGGTCGGAGGCGCGGGCACAAACCGGGCGCTGCCTGCACAGGCTGGCCGATACCGGCGCGTCCCCCGCCGCCGTGGCCGAAGCGCGGACGCTGGCCGCCCGGCTCGGCGCGGCCCCGCCAGGGCGGACTTTGAACGCCGTGCTGGCCTGTCGTGTGGGCCAAAATACCTCCCTGCCAACCCCGCTGGCGGACCGCGCCGCCGCCGCCTGCGCGATGCAGGCGGACCGGGGACCGGACGAGATTACGCTGTCGTTCGCGGGCGACTGCACCTTTGGCACGGTCAACGGCGACGGCAGCGCCCCCCGCTTCCCCGCCGTCTACCGCCGCGCCCAAGAGTTGGACTACCCCTTTGCCCTGATGCAGCCCTGGCTCCGCACCGATGACCTGAGCGTCGTCAACTTTGAATGCACACTGACAAACGCGACCAAAACCGCCGACAAGCAGTGGCACTTCAAAGGTCCCGCCCGCTACGCCGCGATCTTCCCCGCCGGGGGCGTGGAGGCCGTCGGCCTGTCCAATAACCATTCGCACGACTATTTGCAGGCCGGGTTCGACGACACCGCCGCCAATTTTCGCCGCGCCCATGTTCCGGCGTTTTATCAGAACACGCCCTATGTGACCGCCATCAAAGGCGTGCCCGTGGTGCTGATTGGCGACTGCACCGTGGTCGGCGAAAACACGACGCAAATCGGCGCGGCCCCGCAGCGCGTTTTGAGTCAAATCAAGCAATACAAGAAGCCAGGAACGCTGGTGATTGTGGTCATGCACTGGGGTAGTGAGCTGGACACAACCCCGAAGCCCTGGCAGCAGGCATTGGGGCGGCAGTTTATCGACGCCGGGGCCGATGCCGTGGTCGGTCATCACCCGCATGTCGTGCAGGGCATTGAGCTTTACAAAGGCCGCACGATTGCGTATAGCCTCGGAAACTTCGCCTTCGGCGGCAACTCGCTCGCCCGCCGCCCCGAAACCTTCCTCTGGCGTCTGCGCTTCGGCACTGGGGGCGGCAGGGTGGCTTTTCAGAGTGCGGCTCTGGTTCCGTGTCTGATTACGTCTTCGCACGCGACCAGCGCGGCGGGTGCTTTGCTAAACAATTACCAGCCAATGCCGGTGTTCGGCGCGGAAGCCGCCCGCGTCGCGGCCCTTGTGACCGCCCGGAGCGCAGGGCTGAAATACGGCGTCAAGCGCGTTGATTATTTGCGGCTGTAGGAGGCCCCCCCGCCCCAATAATGGGGAGCCAGAGTAAGATAAAAGGAGCCGCATCCTAATTATCCGGTTCCCCCATTATTGGGGGCTAGGGGGCCTCCACTCCGCGCCGCATCTTCGTAGCGCACTCCCGACCCGCCGAAAATATCCAGCGCACTGCCTATCGTTAAATCCACCCGCTCCCCGGACAGCCGCTCCACGAGCGCGATGTCTTCTAGCCGCCGCGCCCCGCCCGCGTAGGTCGTCGGCAGGATTACCCACCCTCCCAGGAGGCTGACTAATTCTTCGTCAATGCCCTCGCATTTGCCTTCCACATCGGCGGCGTGTATCAGAAACTCAGCGCAATACGGGGCCAAAGTCCCAAACAGTGCGGCGTCGAGCCGGGTCTCCGTCACCGTCTGCCAGCGGTTTGTGGCGACATAATAATGCCCGTCCAAACCCCGGCGGCAGCTTACATCAACGACCAGCCGCTCTCTGCCGACGGCCTCGCGCATCGTTTCCAGACGCGGCAGGGACAGCGCCCCGTCTGCGAACAGATACGAAGTCACAATCACATGGCTCGCGCCTGCCTCTAGCCAGCGTTTTGCATTGTCGGGCGTGACGCCCCCGCCAAGCTGCAAGCCGCCGGGATACGCTGCGAGCGCCGCCCGCGCCGCATCCTCACTGCCCGGCCCGAGCAAAATCACATGACCGCCGCGCAGGCCATCACGCTGATACAATCGAGCAAACTCAGCGGCGGACTGCGCCGAGGTGAAGTTAGTCACGACGCCCGCGCCGCTATCCGTGAGCGTGCCGCCGACAATCTGAACGACTTTGCCGTCTTTGAGGTCAATGCAGGGACGAAAGGCCACTGGGGTCAGTCCTTTCGCATCAGCAGAGAGAACGTGTTGGGGAGTTTGGAAACAGTTTCTTTCGGCAGGTTCGGGAATTGCTCCCAGTAGGTTTCCGCGTGTTCGTCCAGTTTTTCCAGACGCAGGCCCGCTTCGAGGAGTGGTGTGAGGATTTGGCCGAAGGTTTTCTGGCTCTCATACTTGCGCGACAGCTCCTCTTTCGGCTTGGAGAGTTCCCCAATGTAGGTCGGTCCCCAGCCCTGTTCCATCTGCGCGGCTCGCTGAAAGTAGTTGCCGTAGACCGGGTCCAGACGCAGCTCCGCCGCCTCCGTGTCCCAAATCCAGCTTACCGGGTGGCCTTCAAAGATATACAAACGGCCGCCGGGTTTTAGCAGGCGGGCGACGACTGCCGCCCAGGCATCCATATCCTGCAGCCAGCACAGTGCCCCGCGCCCGGTGTAAACGAGGTCAGCAGTTGCGTCGAGTTCATGCGGCGTCTCCAGGATGTCGCAGCAGAACCAGGAGGCACGGGCGTTCAGAGCATCGGTCTTGGCGCGGGCGACAGCGATCATATCTTCGCTGATGTCCACGCCGACCACTTCCTGTGCGCCGAGGTTCCAAAGCGAAAGTGTATCCGTGCCGCCCGCACATTGCAGATGGATCGCCCGCCCGCACCACGCGCTGAGGTCGCGCAGGTAAGGCCGCTCGGCGTCGCCGAAGTCCGTGCCGCCCGCACGCAGAAACGCGATACGCTCTTGCAGGTCTTCGGCGTAACTCGCCGCCGCCTCGTTCCAGGCGGCTCGGTTGGATTGGTGCATCTCACGGACGGTCATAGGAGTTTCTCTCTTTCTCGCCTTGAACGATAAAGCTTTGAAAGCTCTGCCATCCAGAGCATGAAGCAAAAAAGACCCTGGGGGTTTCCCCCAGGGCCTTATTATACCTAATGACAGTCCGGGTTACGAAACGGCGGGGTCGCCGCGCTCGCCGGTGCGGATGCGGATGGCTTCCAGCACGGGCGTGACGAAGATTTTGCCGTCGCCGATCTCCCCGGTGCGGGCCGCGCCTTCAATCGCGCCGACCACGCCGTCCAGCATACTGTCAGCGACCACGACCACGAGCTGCACTTTGGGCAGCAAGTTGACCTGGTACTCGGACCCCCGGTAGTGCTGGGTGTAGCCCTTCTGCTTGCCCGCGCCCTTGATCTCGGTGACGCTGATACCGTGGACTCCCAGTTCATCCAGCGCGGTTTTGACTTCATCCAGGCGGCTGGGGCGGATGATTGCCTCAATTCGGACCATAACGTGTTTCTCCTTGTAGAAGCTTAATCATAGAAGCCTAATCAATACCGGCCAGCGCGGGGATACCGGCGTTGTCGCCGTGGTAGGCTTCCTCGCCATGCTCGGTCACATCCAGGCCGTCTTCTTCCTCATTCTCCGGCGCACGCAGGCCGCCGCAGACCAGCTTGGTAATCGTACCGAAGACTACCGTGGCGACAATCGCCATGATGACCGTCAGTGCAATCGCCTCAAGCTGGGCCAGCGGCTGCTGCCAGGTGGCATTGGGCTGACCAGAAAAGGGGCCATTGGCACGGCCAAGCTGCGAGGCCCCGCCAGAGTTGACCAGTGAGTTCACCGCCCCGTTGGCGAACAGGCCGGTCGCCAGAGCGCCCCACATTCCGCCGCAGGCATGGACCCCGAACACGTCTAGCGCGTCGTCGTACTTGTTGAGCTTGCCCTTCATTTGAATGGCGAAGAAGCAGATCGGCGAAACGATCAGGCCAATCAGCAGCGCATCAATCGCGTTGACAAAGCCGCAGGCCGGGGTGATTGCTACCAGTCCTGCCACCGCGCCGGAGCCGAAGCCGACCGCCGTGGGCTTCTTGAACCTAACCCACTCAATCACTGTCCACGACATCGCCGCCGCCGCCGTCGCAATGTGCGTGTTGATAAACGCCGCTGTTGCCACGCCGTCCGCCGCCAGCTCCGATCCGGCGTTGAAGCCAAACCAGCCGAACCACAGCAGCGCGACGCCAATCAGAACCATCGGGACATTGTGCGGGCGCATCTCTTCGCCGCCATGCCCTTTGCGCTTGCCGAGCATAATACACAGGGTCAGCGCAGAAACGCCAGAGGAAATATGAACAACCGTACCGCCTGCGAAGTCCAGAGCGTGGATGCCGCCGGTTCCAATCAGGCCGCCATCCCAGACCATGTGTGCCAGCGGGTCATAGAAGAATGTCGCCCACAGCAGAATAAACAGGCAGTACGCGCCAAACTTCATCCGCTCGGCTACCGCGCCTGAAATCAGCGCCGGGGTGATGATCGCAAACGTCATCTGGAAGAGCATGAAGATCGCGCCAGGGATAGCGGGGGCATTGGAAACAGGGGCAGCTCCTGCGCCTGCCTGCAATCCCAGCCAACTGAGGGGACTGGCAATGATGAGATGCAGAGGGCCATTGACGGGGGTAGGACCAAAGGCGACTGAGTAGCCCCAGAGCATCCACTGAATGGTGATGATGCCCAGCGCGACAAACGACATCATCAGTGTATTCAGGACGTTCTTGGAGCGCACCAGGCCGCCGTAAAAGAGCGCGAGGCCGGGCGTCATCAGCATGACAAGCGCGGTGGCAACAATCATCCAGGCGGTGTCGGCTTTGCCAGCACCCTCGGGGGTAAGTGATGCTTTGCTGACGTTTGTAAGTGTTCCTACAGACGCGGGCGGGGTGGCCGTGTTGTCCATGACCGCTGCGGCCCCGTCAAGGGCTTTGGGAGCCGGAGGGGCGGCGGGAGCTGCCGCCGCCGGACCGGGCGGCGCGGGGGTCGGGGTCTGGGCCAAAACTGTCAGGGACAGCGGCAGGAGAGCCAGCACGGCGAGGGCGCTGCGCCAAAGTTTGGGGGCGTGTGATTTGGAATTCACGAAAAAACATCCTCCTAGAGAACAATAATTCTTGCGAAATATTTTCCGGGGTGCTTCATCGCGGTTGCCGGATGGCTGCCTGCCAGGCATCTGCGCCTGGAGTGTCTTACTTTAGCACAGAGCGGGAACTAATGTCAAGCCTCAAAGCGTATGTTTTTTGGTTTGTTTCGACTTTGTTTCATTTCTACGGCCATTCGCTAGAGCGAATTGGCAAGCGCTTCCACAAACTGATCCTGCACATCGCCCGCCGTTTTGGCCTTGCCGGGGAAGTTGTTCATCAGCAGGGAAAAGACGTACAAGTGCCCGTCTTTGCCGGTCAGATAGCCCGACAGCGCCCGCACCTGACTGAGCGTGCCGGTCTTGGCGTGGATGTTGTTTGCCGCCGCCGTACCCTGGAAGCGATTTCTCAAAGTGCCGTCCACGCCCGCAATCGGCAGCGAGTCATAGTAGAGTTTCCAGTCGGGCCGCCGGTGCATTCCGACCAGCAAAGCAGTCACGGCGCGGGCGGTCACGAAGTCCCGCCGCCCCACCCCGCAGCCGTCTACAAGAGCAATTTTTTCTGTGTCCACACCGAGTTTCTGGAACACCGGCGTCTCCAATTCGTGCCCGGCGTCGTAGCTGCCCACCGGCGACAGCAGGCGCACAAAGCACTCGGCCAGCAGGTTGTCGCTCGGCTTGTTCATCTTTGCCAGCATTTCAGACAGCGGCAGGCCGTCGTGAAAGGCCAGCATTACCGCCCCGGCGGGCGTCTGTCCCTGCACCGCCGGGCCGCTGACCGCAATGCCATGGTGGATTAAATCGGCCCGAAACAGCGTCGCGGCCAGCCGGTCGGGGTCCTTGACGGGGACGTTGATGTCGAGTGTCTGCCCCACCGGGAGCGTGCCGGTGACGCGAAAATAATTTTTGTCCCAGGGCCGCTCCGCCGCGCAAGTGCTGGCAGATTCTTTCGCGCCCGTTTTGGCCGAAACCACCAGAGACACGTAATCTGCCGGCGGCGTGAGCGTCACCGTCACCGGGTCGCCCGCCGCCTGACCCGCCGCGACATGGACGGCCAGCACGCCTTCGTTGACTTCCAGCCCCGAAATCTGCGGAAACTCTTCGTCCGAAAAGTCGTCCCATTCCCAGCCAAACCCATACGGCCCGCCCGTGAAGCGCGAGCCGTCCCCGGCCACGTTTCCGTCAATCCGTTTGACGCCCTGCCCCGCCAGCGACGCCGCCAGCGTGTCCAAATCCGCCGGGGACAGCAGGCCGTCCCCGCCGCCATGCAGATACAGCGTGCCGCGCACCGTGCCTGCGGCGTCAGGTTTTGCCGCCGCCGATACCTCCGTCCGCGCCCGGAAATTCGGCCCCAAAAGGCACAGCGCCGAGGCCGCCGTGAACAGCTTGCGGTTCGACGCCGGCAGCAGCCGTGTGTCCGCGTCGTGGGCATAGAGCACGGCACCGTTATCTGCCCGGCAGACCATCGCGCCGGTGATGCCGCCCGAAAGCGTCGGCGCGGCGAGTATCTTGTCCAGTGTCCGCGTCAGCCCCGGCACGTTTTGTGCCCGCACCGGCCCCAAGCAAATCAAAGCAAGCAGCCCGCAGGCAAGTAGTTTGTTCAAAGCGCCCTCTCAAAAAAGTACCCGCAGTTGTTCATGCCCGCCGCCCCGTAGACGCGGTGCGCCACGGTCCGCGCATAGCCCGATTCCAGGGTCACCCGGTCACAGCCAAACTCCCGCGCCGCGTCGAAGGCCGCCTCTAAAAGCGCCTTCGACGCCCCGCGCCCGCGTGCCGCTTCCGTCACAATCAGGTCCGGGATCCACGCCTGCGGATGGACACAGTTCAGCCGCTCCCGAAAGACGAGCGACAGAAAGCCGACCATCGCGCCGTCGATTTCAGCCACCATCGACGCCGTATTCGCGTCGGCAGCGTGCCGTTCATAGACCGCCTGCGCTTTGGCCGTTGTGTCCGGCGTAAGGCCGGGCCGTCCAAGTTCGGCGAGAAGCGTGGCGACATCAAGGAAGTCTCCCGACGCGGCGCGGCGCACGGCGGGCGGGTTTGTGTTTGGCGTGTCAGTCATAAAAGCATTGTACCAGATGCGGCGGGATTGGAAAAGAGGCGTTCCTCGCGGGCCGTGTTTCGAGGGGCTGAACCCCCTCGCTGGGGGGCGCAGACGCCTAAAACCCGCCTGCGCGGGTACGGATAAATACGGAATAGAAGGAAGAGGTCTCCGCGCCTTGTCTTAATCTTGCGTCTTTACCCGCGCAGGCGGGTTCTGGGCGTCCGCGCCCCCCAGCGAGGGGGTTCAGCCCCTCGAACCACGGCCCCGAACGAACCTCACCCCAACCCTCTCCTTCCGAAAGGAGAGGGAGCCAGAGCAAGAGCAGGAAAATCTAGGAAGGAAAACCCGTGCCCTCTCCCGAAATAAGCGTTGTGACACTATTAGGCGCTATTTTTGACTGCGACGGCCTGCTGGCCGACACCGAGACCCCCGATTACCATGCCTGGCGCGAAATCTACGAGGAGCAGGGCCTGCACTTTCCTGTGGAGCAATGGGCGCAGAATATCGGCGCGGCGCAGGGGCAACTCCTGCATGACTGGCACGGGCCGCTGGCCGAACATCTCGGGCCGAGCTACGACCGCGCCGCCATTCAGGCCCGCCGCGCCGCGTTTTACCAGAACGCTATTGGCAAGCTGACCCCGCTGCCCGGCGTGCTGGCTCTCCTGGATGCGTTAGACGAAGCCGGTATCCCCTGCGCCATTGCGTCTAATGCCCAGCGCGAATGGGTGGACCGCGTGCTGGAAATCACCGGTCTGACCGGGCGCTTCTGCACGATTGCCACGGTCGATGAAGTGGAGCACCCCAAGCCTGCTCCCGACGTATACCTGCTGGCCGCCTCCCGCCTCGGCATTCCGCCGGAGCACTGCGCGGCCTTCGAGGACTCGCCACGCGGCCTCGCCGCCGCCCACGCCGCCGGGATGTTCACCGTCGCCGTCCCCTCTGCTCTGACCAGGCATTTCGCCTGGGAGCAAGCCCATCACATCGTCGAAACTATGGAGCATCTGGTGCTGGACGATGTGCGGCCAGCGGAAAAAACATAATGGTGACTGTACGGCTGCGACCTTCTTTGGCTGGGCTTGTTCTTGCGGCAGCTTTGTTGAGCTTGACACCTCGTGCGGACAGCACGCCGGATAACGCTGCCCGCGCATTCCCACCTCCGGCTGCCGCTGGCCGGATTCAGACGGTAATGCTGAACGCGCAAAGGGGATGGGCTGTCGAGCGGAGGGCACAGGGCTACGGGATACAAAAGACAAATAATGGTGGGCGGCACTGGCAGTCCGCTGACCCACACGGCTTTTGGCCTAGCCTGACTCCCGACGATCTGAGTGAGCAGGAAGAGGTCAAAAACTATCCAGTATTGTCGTTTTCCAGCCCAAACGTAGGGGCAGTGGCGACTGTGGCTGAGGACGCCAATGGAAATGCTCAAACGCTTCGGGTTGCTTCGACGACTGACGGCGGACGGCACTGGCAACAAACGCGCTTTCGAGTACAGGGTTGGGCGGAGTCAGCTATGCTTCAATGGGTTGACCGCCAGCACGGCGTTCTTCTTGTACTGTCCGGGCCATCGGCGGGGCTGATGGAAAAGCGAGTGTACCGGACTTCCGATGGAAATCGAAGCTGGCAGTTAGTCAACAGTGACATTGAGTATGCTGGCAGTCATTACAGTTTCTATCCAACCGGCATGACGTTCCGCGATGCCCACAACGGCTGGATAGCCGCCACTTACCACGGGGACCCCGATGTGCCTCTGTTTCACACGCGGAATAGCGGACGGACATGGCATCTTCAGGAGCTGCCGGAGCCGGCAGTGTACAAACAGGGCGGTTATGGAAATACCTACCCACCCCACTTTTTTGGCCCCCAGCGATTTGAAGGCACATTGACGGTTGATTACCGAAACAACGACGTCAACCGCAGTGAGACGATTGTTTATGTGACACGAGATGGTGGGCAGACATGGCGAATCGGGCGCCGTAAACAGACACCATAAACAGATACGGAGCATATAATGACACCACAGGAAACCGTGCTGGCGATGACGCGGCATATTCGGCACACCGTCCGACCTCACCTCGGGGCGTGGCACGGGCGGGAGATTTCGGGAATTGCCGCCTCCGGGGATGCGACGTTCGGCATTGATGACATCGCGGAAGAGGCGATTGTGTCGTTTATCAAGCGCGAAAAACTCTCTATTGCCTACTATTCGGAAGACAAGGGGCTGATTGAGTTCGGCACGTCTCCCGAGGGCGTCCTGATTATTGACCCTATCGACGGCACGCGGCCTGCGGTGGCGGGCTTTGAGCAGTGCGTCGTCTCGGTGGCCTGGGCGGACTACGCGCCGGACGTGACGCTTGGCGACGTGCGGGTCGGGTGCATCGGGGAAATCAAGAACGATGACCTGTTCTGGGCGGAGCGCGGCGGCGGGGCGCACTGGCTGGGGGCGGACGGAGCCGAGAAGGCGCCGCGCCTGCTGCCGATTGAGGACATCAGCCGTGCCCCGCTGTCGTTTGAAGTGGTCGCCCGGCCCTTAGACTGGCTCGGCGTGGCGCTTGGCGAGATCGTGGACGCCGCTTCGGTCAAAGGCGGGGCGTTCGTGTTCAGCTCCACGGCCTTTTCGCTGACCCGTCTGGTAACGGGGCAGCTTGCGGCGAGCATTGACATCGGCAACCGGATTTACCGCGATTATCCGGCCTCGCAGGCACGGTTTGCGGCCCTCGGCGGCGGCAAGCCGCTGGGCCTGTTTGGCTATGACATCGCCGCCGCCGCGCTGATTGCGGAGGAAGCAGGCGCGATTGTGACAGATGCCTACGGCAGCTCGCTGAACACAACGCCTCTGCTGGACACGTCCGCGCCGAGCTTGCAGTCGATTTTGGCGACTTCCAACCCGGCCCTGCACGCAAAGCTGCTGACGGCGCTCAATGAGGGCGTGGCGCGACTGGAAATTAGATAGAGAGAACGAAGAGCGGACGAGGGGTTGAAAAACCCTTGCTAGAGGAGGCACCCTCTGGGTGACAGAATAGGACACAGAGAATGCCAGTGGTAGCTAGCTCTTCTCCTTCGTCCGAAGGACGCCTCCCCTAGCGAGGGATTTTCAACCCCTCGTCTTAACCGACCGAAACCAAACTATGAGCAAGAACAATACCTGGACAATCATTGGCGTCAGCGTCGGCACGCTGGCCCTCGGCGTGTGGGCGTGGCGCAATCGCCGCCTGTTCACCGTCAGCGACATCACGACCGGCGAAAGCGCGGCCTACCCCACCCTGCGCTCGCGGGTTTACTACGCGGAAATCCCCAAAACGCTGAACGCGGCGGCGGCGTGTTTGACTAACCTGCCCGGCTTTGCCCTTGTCAGCCGGGACACGGCGAATGATGCCGTGGAAGGGACGGCACAGGGGGCGCTTGGACTGACCGACGATCTCACGGTCTATTGTTTTGACAGTGGCCGGGGGCAGACACGGGTGACTATCCGCGCCCGTGCCCGCAGCGGCTTTGGGGATTTCGGACGCAATGCTGCGCATATCCGCGCCTTGCAGGGAGCGATGGATGCGCGGCTCAATGCAGGCGCGGCATTCTAGCTCGTCCCCGCCGACAGGGCGGTCAGCGACTGCGAGGCCGCATACTGCACATGGGGGTCGGTGCTCTGCGCGAGGCGGTGCAGAGTGTCCAGAACCAGCGGCTTGCGGCTGCCGAGCGTTCCCAGCGTGACGGCGGCCCAGGTCTGCGTGGAGGCATTGCCGGTGGTCGCCGCGTTTGTCAGGGCGGGGACGATGTCCGACTCGGCTAAAAAGCCCATGCGCCCTAAAGTCTGGCTGGCGTTGAAGGGAACCGGGGACGGCTGGCTGAGCGCGGCAACCAGCGCGGGAATGGCCGTTTTGGCGAGCGTCGGCGTAATCAAACCATCCTGCGCGGCGCTGATGATCTTGCCGTCCGGGTCGCCCAGCGCCCGCACGAGCAGGGGAATGACGCTCGGGTTGCCGCTGCGGCTCAGGCCAATCACGGCCCCTTCGCGGACAGTGGGCAGAGTCGTCGTGTTCGAAAACACCCCGTCGAGGGCGGCGACGGCGGCGGGAGTGCCGATGCCGCCGAGCGCCTGCGCGGCGTAGGCTCCCGCTGCCGGGTTTTGCAGGGCGGTGGACAAGGCCGCAACGGCGGGGGGACCGACCGCCTGCACCCCGGCGAGCGCCGCATCGCGGACGCGGGCATCGAAGTCGCCCAGAGCCGTTACCAAGGTGGGGACCGCACTAGGGCCGGGAAAGCTGCCGAGCGCCAGCGCGGCCTGAGCGCGGGATTCGCCGTCGGCGCGGGTGTTCTGAAGCAGGGCGCTGAGGGTCGCTTCCGCCGGGGCAGCCTGCGGCAGAATGGCTGTGTCTTTGGCGAGGGCCGCCTGAGCAGCGGTCGCGGCTTTAAGTGCATCCGTCCGGGCCGAGGCGGTTTTGGCCGCGCCCACCGCCGCCTGCGCCGTGGTGACGGCCACCCCGTCCTTCTGGACATTGCCGTAGAGTTTGAGCACCGTGTCCGCCAGCGCCACCTGTGCCAGACGCTGCACCGAGGGCTGCGCGGAGCTGTTTGCCAGAGTAATCAGTGTGGAAACGCTGGACGGGGAATTGATCTGGTCCAGCAGGCCCACCATCTTCTGCCGAAACTCGATGTCTTTGGCTTTGGCGGGGTCGTTCAGATGCGCCAAAATCAGCGGCACAGACGGCTCGCCGATGTTTTGCAGGGCGCTGACGGCGGCATCGGTGGCAGCGGGCACGAAGAGCTGACTGTCGGCGGCTAACGCGGCTTTCGTGCCGCCAGCCTGTGCCAAAACATCCACAGCGGCCCCGCGAATATCCGGGTCACCATTGGACATCCGGGCCGTGATTTCTTTCAAGTTCGCGTCGCTTTTCGCGGCCAGCGCGGTCAGCCCTGTTTCCGCCGTTGCTTTTAAATCCCCATCTTTGCAGAGGCCAAACAGCGTGTCGAACGACTGCGCGGGGGTCAGCTTGCCGTCCGCGACCAGGCGGTTGACCGACGCGGCGGCGTTTTTGCGGATCAGCAGACTGCGGACATTTTCCTGACTCTCTTTGTCCGTGTCGTCCGGGTTCTGCGTTGCGGTCAGCACATCGACCAGCTTTCCGCTTTTTGCCAGCGCCAGCACGGTCTGATCGCAGGCAGGGGCGGACGTCCCGGCCAGAACGGCCTCGGTTTTGGCCTGCACGCCCCGGTTATAGGACACCAAGAGAACAATCCCGCCCACCAGCACGACAAAAATCAGAATGGCCCGCAGGCGGGTTTGGAGAAACGTGGCAACAGTGCTTATCATACGCTCACTTTAAACGAAATGCGCCCGTTTGTCAAGAGGCAGGAAAACGGCGCACGGGCGGCGAACAGTGCCGCTATGATACGGATCGCCATTATGCTTTCAGGCCGCCACGGGCGCGGCTCCAACCTTCAGGCCATTGCGGCGGCGTGCGCGGACGGGCAGATTGACGGGCAGATTGTCAGCGTCATCGGTAACTTCGCCGACTCCCCCGCCCTCGCTCGCGCCGCCGAAGGGGGGCTGCCGACGCTTGCTCTGCGCTCCCGCTCCGACGAAGCCGCGTACAGCGATGCCCTGCTGTCGCATCTCACCGACGCCCGCCCCGATTTGATCTGCCTTGCGGGCTATATGCGAAAGCTGCCCGACGCCGTGGTATCGGCTTATGCAGGCCGCATTCTCAACATCCACGCCGCCCTGCTTCCGGCGTTTGGCGGGCAGGGAATGTACGGGCAGCATATCCATCAGGCCGTCTTAGATTACGGCGCGAAAGTCTCCGGCTGCACCGTGCATTTTGTGGATGGCGGCTACGACACCGGCCCGATTGTGCTGCAAGCGTGCGTGCCCGTGGAAGAAGGCGACACGGCGGAGACGCTTGCCGCACGGGTCTTGGTCGCCGAGCATAGCGCCTACCCCCGCGCCGTCGCGCTGTTTGCGGCGGGTCGGCTGAGTTTGGACGGGCGGCGGGTGCGGGTAAGCGGAAAATAAGCCGAGATGTTCTGCCTTATGCAAGCAGGTGTGTATCCAGCAGTGTTGTATGGCCGCGAGTCATATACCAATTGTTGGCAACTGTTTCCAGAACTTGCACGTCTGTCTTCCCAAAGTAGGTTTCTCGGTTCGCCAGCAGAAAATCGCTTGTCCGCTGTGGGGACAAGAGCGGAGCGTTAAAGCGGGCCACAGACAAATGAGCGGCGCGAACACGATAACGCTGGTCAAGCCCACTGTCAAGACCCGCGTGGCGTAAAGATTTGCGGACGTTCTCCCGGATGACATTGAGTGTTTCATCTTCCGGGAAGCCCTGCACCATGATAACGCTTTTGGAAGCCGTGATGCCCGTAAAGGTAAGCGTAAATTCATGGGCATCCTGAAGGGCATCGTGAACCGCTTGACGATAGGCTTCTACCTTCTCGAAGTAAGGCTGGTAGGCTTCGGTGGCCGTGAAGAGGGATAAGACAGTAACATGCAATTCCTCAGGCTGGGGGTAGTACAGATGCGGCTCCCACTGTTTCAGCTCCTCCAAGAACCGGAAAACGTTAAGGCTCACTTGCGCTGAGACACGAGCCAATACGGTCAGCCCGCGCCGTGTGTCGCGCTCATAGTCGGACAAGTAGGTGTCTACAGCCACTTCGTTGCGAGCAATGGCAGGCTGCGCCTCGTCCCACAATGCTTTGTACAGCGATCTAACTTTATGTTCTTGAGAAGCCATTTTGCAACCTCCTGACACAATAAAATTTTTATAGCCCCGGCTTCACCACGGCGTCAATCGCTTTTGCCGTTTCCAGCAGCCCGCGCAGCTTGTCTAAGGGCAGCATCGTGGCGGCGTCAGACAGGGCATGGGCGGGGTCGGGATGGACTTCCAAGAACAGGGCGTCTACACCCGCCGCGACAGCGGCACGCAGGAGCGGTGGGATGAACTCACGCTGACCGCCGCTCGTCGTCCCCTGCCCGCCCGGCTGTTGCACGGAATGGGTGGCATCAAAGACCACCGGGCAGCCCAGCGCCCGCATGATGGGCAGGGAGCGCATATCGACAACCAGCGTATTGTAGCCGAAGCTCGCGCCGCGCTCGCACAGCAGCAGGTTTTTGTTGCCGGTGCCGTAGATTTTCTCCACCACGTTTTTCATGTCCCACGGGGCCAGGAATTGTCCTTTTTTGACATTCACCACCCGCCCGCTTTCGCCCGCCGCCAGCAGTAAATCCGTCTGCCGGGATAGAAACGCCGGGATTTGCAGGATGTCGGCGACTTCGGCGACCGGCGCGACCTGCCAGGTCTCGTGGATGTCGGTGACCACGGGCACGCCGAACTCGGCTTTGATAGCCGCCAGCACTTCCAGCCCTTTAGTTAGCCCCTCGCCTCGGAACGACCCCGACGACGTGCGGTTGGCTTTGTCAAAAGAGGCTTTGAAGACATAGGGCAGGCCAAGCGCGTCGCAGTCGGCTTTGGCTTTGGCGGCGACTTCGCGGCAGAGGTCGAGCGATTCGATGACGCACGGCCCGGCAAAGACCGCGAGCGGCTGGCCTTCGCCGATAGTGAAATTGTGGACGGTGACGTTGTTCATAGGGGGGTTCCTTTAAGGTACAACCAGGAAGCCACGGGTTGAAACCCGAGGCTGCCAAAAGCCCAGCGTCCAGAGGACGCAAGACCGGACAACAGCGGCGGGCCTGTTCCGTGTCTTTCTCGTGTCCCCTGGACACTGGGCACTTCTGAGCCTCGGGTTTCAACCCGTGGCTTCTTCTCTGAGGGTTTCCAAAGCCGTTACCACCCGCGCCGGAGTAATCGCGTGCAGGCAGCGCAAATGCTCTGTGCCTTTCAGTGGGCAGTGATCCAAATAGCAGGGCGCACACGGGACGGCATCGTCGTACAGCAGAACGTGCGGGCCGAACTGCGGGGCGTTGTCGCCAGGCCGGGAGCCGCCGTAAATGCCCACCACCGGCACTTCCAAAGCCGACGCGATATGCAGCAGGGCCGTGTCGCCGGTCACCACCGCCTGTGCCAATGAGACCAGCGCGACGGTCAGGCCAATACGTTTCAGCGCGCCCGCCGCGACCATCGGCGGCGGCGTGCCGGGCGGCAGGGCGGCTGCGACTTCGCGGCAGAGGGCAGCCTCAGAGGCGCTTCCCGTCAGCACAATGCTGTGCGTGGCAGACAGGGCGGCGCACAGGGCGGCAAACGCTTCGGGCGGCCAGCATTTGGTTTCTTTGCTTGTGCCCGGATGCAATATCAGTAGAGGCAGGCCGGGCCGATGTTCGGGGCGGCTTTCCAGAAACGCTCGGGCGGCAGTCTCGTCATCCGCCAAAGGCCGCAGAACCATGTGCCGGTCAAACGGGCCAGGCAGACCGAGCGCCCGCGCCGCATCTAAGTAGCGGTCTGTGCTGTGCCTGTCTCCAACAGTGCGTGGCACGGCTTTCGTGTACAGCCGCCGGATCAGCGGCCCCCAGTGGGCTTCGTTGGACAGGCCAATCCGCACCGGCGCGGCGCATAAAATCCGCAGCCACCACTTTTCGGGGTGAAAGTTCAGGGCGGCATGGAAGCGCCGTGCCGCCATGTCCGCGTGCAGGCGGCGGGACTCTTTGAGCCACGCGCCAAGCTGCCCGCGCCGAAGCAGACGCCGCCAGGCTCCGGTGTCGACTGCCACGACTTCTTTGAGAAGCGGATGGTTCTCTAAAAGCGGCGCGTAAGCGGCATCAGCGACCCAGGTGATCTCAGCCCCGCCGGGGAGCGTGTGCAGGGCCGTCAGCAGCGGCGTCGCCATCAAAATATCGCCGAGCGCCCAGAGCTTGATAATTAGAATGCGCGTCATGGCCTGTTCAGAGAGGGTTGAAGCAGACTTTTCGCCGCCGCCAGCACTTCCTCCACAGTCAGCAGGTTCATACACAGGTGCGGGTCGGCGAGGTTGTGGCACTGCTTCTTGTCGCACGGCCCGCAGGGGACCGGGTGGAGCAGGGATACGAACCGGCCCGTGCGCGGACCATACCATGCAGGCGAAGTCGGTCCGAAGACGGCCACCTGCGGCGTTCCCAGCGCCGCCGCGACGTGCATTGGCCCGGTGTCGCCGCTGACGACAAGCGCGGCGCGGTCAATCACAGCGGCTATCTCCCGGAATGATAAATTGCCCGCTGCAATCACGGGCGGCGTCTGCATCTGCGCGGCCAGTGCCTCCACCGCCTCCCGTTCGCCGGGGCTGCCCGAGACAAGTACGCGGCAGCCTTGCCGGGCCAGCGCATCTCCCAGCGCGACATAACGATCCGCCGGCCAGCACTTGGTCGGCCAGGTGGTGAAGGGGGCCAGAATCGCCAGACGCTCCTCCGGCCCCACCCCCTGCGCCGCCAGAAACGCGGCGGCGTTTTCTGCGTCCTCTGCCGTATATCCTATGCTCATCTGCCGCGAAACGTCTTCCGGCAGCCCTAGCGCCTTCAGCACCAATAAATACTGGTCAATCCGATGGGCGGGCAGGTGCGGCTCAGTGTAGGCGTGCTGATATAAACGGGTGTTGCGGCTGGATTTAGTGGCTCCATAATAGCGGCGAAATGTGTCAAAGATACCGACATTGACCGGGGCATTGACGCCGCGCACCAGAAGGGGCCATTCTTCCGGCTGAAACGAGATAAACACATCGTAGTGCTTGGCGCGGAGTGTGCGGCCAAACCGGAGGGCGCGGGACAGCCAGAGCGGATACTGACCGCGCCGCATCATCTTTTTCCAGTACGCCCCGTCCCAGCGCAGGTACTCGTCAATGTAGGGGTTGGCGTCTATGGCCTGAACCTGACTGTGTTCTGCAACCCAAGTAATATGAGCATTGGGATAGGCCGCACGCAAGGCCGCCAGCAGAGGTGTCCCCATCAAAATATCACCGAACGCGCCCACCCGCATAATCAAAATCCGGTGAGAAGCCTGATCGCGGGGCAGGGGGCATCGATGCAGCGGTACATTGTCAGGGGTAAGCGGCGGGAGAAAAAGAGGCGGCAAAGCGAGTTTGGGAAGCGACATAACTTACGATGCCAGCACTTTCTCCAGCGCCCCTGCCCCCCGCGCCCGCTCGTACTCACGGTGGTACAGGGCTTCGACTTTGCCGGTCATCTCTTGCAGGGTGAACAGCGCCTCGACGCGCCGGAACCCCGCCTGCCCCAAGCGGCGGCGCAGGAAGGCGTCTCCGGCGAGGCGGCCTATCGCCTCGGCCAGCGCGTCAGGGTCGGACGGGGGCACCAGAAAGCCGGTTTCGCCGTCCACAATCATCTCCGGCGTGCCGCCCGCCCGCGTGCCAACGACGGGCTTACTGAGCGCCATGCCCTGCTGCACCACGGCGGCGCACGGCTCGTTCCAGGTGGAGGGCAGGGTCATGATGTCCAAAGCGTTGATGACGTTGTTGATGTCGCCGCGAAAGCCCGCGAAAATCACCCGGTCTTCCAGCCCCAGTTCTTTGACGGTCGCCCGCACCTGCGGCTCAAAGGGGCCGTCGCCGATAATCACCAGCTTCAGGGGGTAACGGTCCCGCAGACGGACAATCGCTTCCAGCAGCACTTTATGCCCCTTTTCGGGGGCGATGCGGCCAGCGATTCCGATTGCCAGCACGTCGTCCGAAAGGCCGAGCGACTGCCGAACGAGACGCGGGTCCTCGGTGACCTGCACGAACTCTTCGACATTGGTTCCGTGATGAATCACTTCGGCTTTGTCCGCAGGCACGCCCGAGGCCAGCATGGTCTTACGGACAGATTCGGACACCGTGACAATGCGCGTAAACAGCACCTGGCTGTACAGCCACGCCCCAAGGCGGCTCTTGAACGGGTACGGCATATGCCGCGTCAGAATGCGAACGGGGACATTCTCGCGCAGGCCCGCATAGGGAGGCACGATCATGTCCGTGCTCCAATGGGCGTGCAGAACGTCGATTTTGCGCTCCCGCAGGAAGGTCCGCAGGGCCGAAAAATCGTGCCAGTCGAGCTGCCTGCTGACCGTAATCGGGATCGTCGCCAGCCCCATTTCTTTGGCACGCCCCTCCACGAAATGACCGGGGCGACAGGCCACCGTCACCTCATGGCCGCGCTGCTGAAGCTGCTGCGAAAGGTTGAGGCAATGCAGCTCCGCGCCCCCCCAGTTCGGAAACGCAGACGCGACTTGCAGCACGGAAAGAGGCATGGAATAATTATCCTTCAGGACGCCGAAGCGCCATACGCCGCGCACACGCGGGCGATCAAATTTGTCGAAGAGCGACCCGCGACCAGCGATAAAATCTGCACGTCGCCGCCGTAGCCACGCACGACGGCGGCTTCCGGCAGGTCGGCCTCGGTATAGTCCCCGCCCTTGACATAGAGCGCGGGCCGAACGAGTTCAATCAGCGGCACGGGCGTCCGGGTGCTGAACGGGACGACATAATCCACGCAGGCAAGCGCCGCCAAAAGCTCCATCCGCTCGGGCAGCGGCACCACGGGACGCAGATCGCCTTTGAATGATTTCACCGACTCATCCGCATTGACCGCCACAATCAGCCCGTCGCCCAGAGAGCGGGCCTCAGCCAAATAGCGGGCGTGCCCGACATGAAGCAGGTCAAAAA
Organism: Capsulimonadaceae bacterium; assembly: GCA_965277455.1. Classification (GTDB taxonomy): domain Bacteria; phylum Armatimonadota; class Armatimonadia; order Armatimonadales; family Capsulimonadaceae; genus JANXMY01. The sequence continues at coordinate 1,843,901 of OZ255823.1, forward strand.
CGCCGTTGGTGAAGACCAGCCGCTCACCCGCCGCCTGCCGCCGGGCGGCGAGTTCGGCGAGCTGCTCGGCACTAACAACTTTCTCAGCCGAGGACGGGAAGGGCAAGCCCATGACGGCTCCTTTCCGGCAATCCCAGCCGCGCTGCGACGGCCTCAATCACGGCGTCTACGCTCAGATTGTCCATGCACTTGACATCGCCCCGTCCGCAAATCCGGTCCCGGCACGGGACGCACGGCAGCGTCCGATCAATCAGCACCGTGCTGTTTGCCGTCAGCGGCCCCGTCCGGTCCGGGTCCGCCGCGCCCGAAAGCACGACGAGCGGCGTGTTCAGGGCCGCGCCAATGTGCATCGGCCCGGTGTCGCAGGTCAGCAGGCAGTCCGCCCGCTCCAAGACCGCCCCGAACTCTTTCACCGACAGCCGCCCGGCCAGATTATAGATACGGGCATCTCCCGAAGCCACTTCCCGCGCCAAGCTCACTTCATCCAAGCCGTCCATCACCGTTTTGAACGACGCCGGTGCCCCGGTGACGGCCACGGCGACGCCGGGCTGCGCGGCCCAGAAGGCGGCGACTTCCCGGAACCGTTCCAGCGGCCAGCGGTTCAGCGGGCGCGACGCGGCGGGGTTAATCAGCAGCAGCTTGTCAGAGGGCCGAATGCCCGCGTCTGCCAGCACACGCGCCGCGCTTTCGTGGGCCGCGTCTGGGACAACAAAGTCCAGCAAGCGGTCCGTCAGCGGCTCCACGCCCAGCGGCAAAAGCTCTTTGTAAAAATCGTCCACGGCGTGCGTCACGCGCCCCGTGTCCGGGTGAACCGTCATGTCCTTCACAAACGTCAGCTTTGTTTTGGCCCCGCTGGCCCAGGCCATCAGATAAGACTTTGCGCTCGGGTGCAGGTTGACGACTAAATCGTAGCGTTCGCGGCTCAGATTGAACAAAAACGGCAGAAAGTGATCCAGGCGCGAGTCCACACCGCGCTTATCAAAGGTCAGCACCCGGCGCACCAGCGGATGCCCGTTTAAAGACTCCGCCATGCCGCCGCCGACAATAAAATCTATCTCGATACCGGGAAACGTCCGCGCCACCGCCCGCAGGGAAGGCGTTGCCAGCAGAATATCTCCCATGCCGCCAAAGCGGATAAATAGTGCCCTTCGGGGAGGGTGTTTTGTCATCACAGGCCGAATTATACCGGATTTCCGGCCCCCACTGCAACATAGGGCGCGGCAGCACGCGGCTCAGCCGGCTGCGTCAAGAGACTTTGCACTGCCGCCCGGACCTCTTCCACCTCTAATGACGCCATCAAACCATCAGGAGACTCCAAAACCCGGTGACAGGGGCCGTAGTTGCCCCACTTGCGCGGATTGGTCGGCCCGAACAGCGCCACGGTCGGCACGCCGAGCGCGACCGCTGAATGCATAATCGCCGTGTCATTGCCCACAAACAGCCCCAGCTCCGACACCAGCGCCAGCGAGCCGCGCAGGCCGCACCGGCCCGCAAACGACACCGCCCGCGCCCGCGTCTGCGGGCGGCACTGCGTCAGCATCTCGTCGGCAGCGTCCTGCTCATCCGGCCCGCCAATCACAGCCAGGAAGAGGCTCGGGTTATCGCGCACCAGCGCGTCCGCAACCTCCGCATAGGCGCGGGTCCCCCACCGCTTGCCGGGCTGACTCGCGCCGGGCTGCACACCGACAAGCTGCGCCCGAGGAACATCCTCGCCCCACGCGCCGACCAGACGCGCCCGCGCTTCGGCAGCCTCTTCGCCGCTAATCCACAGCTCCAGCGCCGGGTTTACCGGGGCGTCCGGCGCGACCGCCCGCAAAACGTCGAAGTAGCAGGCCACTTCGCTTTTCTCGCGGTCGTAATCTACCCGCCGGTTCAGCAGCGGCCCACGCCCTTCGGACTCAAAGCCGGCGCGGATTTGAACGCCGCTTAGCCAGGAAGTCAGCGCCGAGTGGAACGAGCGGTTCAAGGCCAGCGACAGGTCAAACTTGCCCTGCCGCAGCGTCTTGACTAAATGGGCATAGGAGCGCGTTCCCCGGTCGGCTTTGTAGGGGTCGAACTCTAAAATTTCGTCCAAATAGGGGTTGTTTTGCAGCAGTACCCGTGCATTTTTGCCCGTCAGCAGCGCGATATGCGCGTCCGGCCACTGTGCCCGCGCCGCTCGGAAGATGGGAATTGCCAGCAGCGTGTCCCCGATAAACCGGAACTTGGTAGAAATCAGAATGCGCTTGGCGGAAACGGCGGCCTCGGTGACCACAGCCTCCACGCGGGGCGGCAGGCTTCCATTCGGCGGCGTCAGCAGGGGGATAAACCCGCTCCGGCGGGCACGCAGGAGGCCATTGATTTCCAGCGCGACTTCCTCCGGGGTGATTGCCCGCAGGCAGTCATAGCGCCCGTCGCACGTCGGGTGGTTGCCGCAGGGGGCGCACAGCAGGGACTTATAAATGGCTTTGGAGTTAGTGTCAAACGGCCCCGTCACCGCCGGGTCCGTCGAGCCGAACAGGGCGACGCAGGGCGTCCCCACCGCCGTCGCCAGGTGCATCGGCCCCGAGTCGGCACTCAGCAGGACATCGCTGCACTGAAGCACCGCCGCCAGTGTCTTGACATCGGTTTGGCCCACGAGGCTGACCGGTTTAGCACGGGTGGTTCGCCCCAGAACGTCGTCGGCCAGCGCATGATCTTCTTTGCCTGCTCCCACAATCACGCAGGCGACATCCCCAAGCAAGTCCAGTGTCTCGGCAAACGACTCGGCGAACCAGCGTTTCTGCGGGCGGGTTGCGCCGACATTGACCGCGACCAATCCCCGGCTGATGTCTACACCCTGTTCGGTCAGCAGCGCCTCGGCCCGCCCCCGCGCTTCGGGGCTGACCGTCACCACCGGCGGGCGGCGGGGGCGATTTCCCTCCGGCGGCAGAGGCATCGTGTCCAGCATCGCATCGGCCATGTGAACGGCGCGAGTAGAGCGCAGCTCGCTGAGGAAGCGGTTCATACCGCGCCCCCCCTGCCCCACTCGCCGGGGCGTCCGGGCGAGCCATGCGGCAGCGGCATAGGCAGGCAACGGCGGCAGGATGACGGCGTCGGTATACCGCCCGTCGCGCAAAAGCTGATACGTCTGCATCACTCGCCCGAGGCTGCCGGGGTCGGTGCGGGCGATAATCGCGTTCAGATCGGGGTTGCCTTGCAGCACTTCAAACGCCGCGCCCGCGCCGACCACGGTGTCGATCTGCGCGTCCGGGTGCGCCCGCCGCAGGGCGGCAATCGCCGGGGTCGTCAGCAGCGCGTCCCCCAGATAGTTCATGTTGACAACTAAAAATTTACGCATAATATGTTGCGGAACCCCTCCCGCTCGTGCCTCGCTCCCTCCCCTGTTAGGGAAGGGCACAGAAAGAGCAGAGCAAGGCGGCAAGCGTGGGCCTACTGTCTTAGTCCTCACCCTTCCCTAACAGGGGAGGGAGCGAGGCACGAGCGGGAGGGGTCCTATCCCAGCCTCTCCCGCACCGCCGCCAGAACTTGCGCGGGCGTAAGCCGCGCCAGGCTCGCCGCGCCCGCGTCCTCGGTTGGGCGCTTGCCGGGAACCATCGCGCCGGGCGCGGGGTCGTGCAGAACCACATTGCGCCGCCCATACGGCCCGTGGCGGCGCGGGTCGGTCGCACCAAACAGAGCCACCGCTGGAGTTCCGACGGCAACGGCGAGGTGCATCGGGCCGCTGTCGCCGCTGACCAGCAAATCACACGCCGCAAGCACCGAAGCCAGCTCGCGCAGGGTCGTTTTCCCAGATAAGTCCACAAAGCTGCCTTCCGCCAACGTCGGTGTCAATTTAGATACCACGGCGGCATCGTTTTTGTCACCAATAAAAACCAGTTCTGCGCCGTCTTCAGCCAGGCCCCTCGCCACTTCGCCCCAGCAGGCGGCGGGCCAGCGTTTGTAGGCGCGAGACGCCCCGACGTTCAGCGCGATACGCGGGCGGGGCAGGTGTTCAAGCCATGCGGCAGCCTTCGCCTCGCCCTCGGCGGCCAGATACGGCTGCGGCGTGAACTCCGGGTGGGCCGTGTAGACCCCCAGCGCCTCGGCGAAGCCGTACAGCAAATCAATTTCGTGCCGTGCGGGCGCTTTGCCGGGCACAACAGGATGCGTTAAAAACAGACTGTTCCCCTCGCGCCCCCGGTCCCAGCCCAGGCGCACCGGCGCACCGGACAAGAGCGTAATCAGGCCGCTCAGAGCCAGCCCCTGCATATCCAGAGCCATATCGTAACGGGCCGCGTGCAGCTCCCGGCGCAGGGCCAATAAGTTACCTAGACCCGGCTTGTCCGGCAGGACGCGCAGAGTGTCAATCGCGGGATTGCCACGCAGAACATCGGCGGAGCGGGCGCGAACTACCCAGTCTACTGTCAGCCCCGGCGCGGCGTCTTTAATCGCCTGCACCACCGGCAGGGCATGAATGACATCGCCAATCGCGCTTGTTTTGACAATCAATAACCGTCGAACATCAGCCAGCAGTGGGAGCGGGTTCGGCATCGCGGCTCCTTTCGGCTTGCCCCGTCACGGGGTCCAGCCCCGGCGGCGGCGGGACGCGCCAGCGGTCATGCAGCCACAGCCACTGCTCCGGGTACTGCCGCACGATGTCTTCAATATCCGCTGTGATTTCTGCCATGATCCGGTGCCGGTCAGTCTCGGCATCCACCGACGGGTCCGCGAAAATCGCCGGGTAAAACACGGTTTTGTAGGTGCCATCCGGCTGACGCGGGCAGAACATCGGCAAAATCGCCGCGCCGGTCTTCTGCGCCAAGACAGCAGGGCCAGCGACGGTCCCGGCCAGCTTGCCAAAAAACGGCACAAACAAATCTTCCGACTTTTGATCCGGCACGATCGCCACGATTTTGTTGGCCCGGAGCTGTTTCAGGAGCGCACGGGGCGAGTCGCCGCGTGGATGCACCGTGTAGCCGTTTTTGCCGCGCACCCGGTCGGTGAGCGCGTTGAACTGCTCATCTTCGCTTTGCCGGGCCACGACTTTGACGTCAAACCCTTCCATCGCCGCCCGCTTGGACAGCCACTCCCAGTTGCCGAGGTGCGCGGACACCACAATCGCCCCTTTGCCCCGAGCCAGCAGCGCCTCCATCGGGGCATACGAGTCGGTTTTTACTAAGTGCCGCATCTCGTCCAGCGTCAAGTCCGCGCCCTTCAGGAACTCTACCAAAGCCGCTCGGGTGAAGTGCTGAAAAACGCGCTTGATCAGCACCTGCCGCTGATGCTCGGTCAGGGTGTCCCCATAAGCGATTTGCAAATTCTTGTCCGCGACGCTGCGGAAACGGGCCGAAATGTGGTAGCCCAAAGTCCCCAGTGCTGTTCCAAAGGCCAGCGCGGGCCGCCAGGGTGTGCGCCGTAGGACTGCGAACGCCGCCGCGAAGGCGCGGCGCGTGAACCCCTGCCAGATTTTCTTGGAAACGCGCATAAGAGTTAGAAGACTTTGCGGACCGTCGCCATTAGCCCGGCGGCATCATCGACTGCCATCGCCACACGGAGCGCATATACCGGCAGTCCGGCGTCCGAGGCGCAGACGGCGGCCCATTTGACGGCGTCTTTTTCGGTGATCACTACGGCCTCCGCCCCCGCCTGTGCCGCATCGGCCAGCACTTTTGCAGCGTCTTCGCAGGTCAGCGGATGGTGGTCACCCCACACTGTAAACCCTAACACCTGTGCCCCGGCGTCCTGTTCCAGCGTCTGCCGGAACGAGTCAGGCCGGGCTATCGCACAGGCGGCGGAGACGGGGCGGCCCCAGAACTGCTTCAAGGCGATAAGTGGGGCGGCCAAATCATGCGCGGGGACGAAGCCGGCAGCGCGGTGGTCAGCGAAAAAGACGGAAGCACGGGGGGCCAGTCGGGCGACTTCGCCCATCAGCACGGCGCGGGCACCGGCGTCTAGATCGCCCGCACGAGTCGCAACCACCACACCCGCCCGGCGCAGGTTTTGCTTTGGCTCCCGCAGCAGGCCGCGTGGCAGGGCGTGCCCATTGGCGAAGGGGCGGCGGGCATCGAGCAGCACAATGTCCAAATCCCGTGCAAGCTGCCAGAACTGAAAGCCGTCGTCCAAGACCAGCACGTCCAGATCGAACCGACGCAGGGCGGCCCGGCCTGACTCGCGGCGGTCTTTGCCGACCAGTATCGGGCAGCCCGGCAAAGTCACAGCCAGCAGATGCGGCTCATCGCCCGCGTCCGATGCGGGCAGCAGCACGTTTCCGGCGTCGTCCGATACAATCCGAACACTCTGGCTTGACCCGCCGTGTCCCCGGCTCAAAACGGCCACGCGGCGGCCTTCGGCGTGCAGCTCAGAAACCAGCCACTGCGTCATCGGTGTTTTGCCCGTGCCGCCGACGCTCAGATTGCCGATGCTGACCACGGGCACGGGCAGACGCCCGCGCCGCCGCAAACCCAGCCGCTCGGCGAACAAATAGGCGGCAAGCCCCGCGCTGTAGAACCGCTCCAGGCCGCCCAGCATTGCCCGAAGTGCCTCGGCGGCGGGGCCGGGGCGGCCCGGCTCGTCAATCACGGAGTGCAGGTAGGCTTCGAAGCGCGACGCCATCAGCGCCGCCCTGCCGCGCAGGCGGCCATGACTTCCATCTCGGCCTGTGCTTCCAGCGCAGTGATTGCCGCGCCGAGACGGACCGCCCACTGTTCCTGCTCTTCGGAAGTGGCCTCCGCCGGGATTGAAATGGGGTCGCCATAAATCCAGACGGCCCGCGCAAAGGGAGCGGGGATCATGTACTGGTCCCAGGAACGCGCTAAACGGCGCGGGAAGGCGCTGATGCCGACGGGGACAATTACCGCGCCGGACTTCTGCGCCATAAAGACGGCTCCCGGCTTGACTTCGTGACTTGGGCCACGCGGCCCGTCGGGCGTGAACGCCAGTGTCGCGCCCGCTTTGAGATGCTTTGTCATGGTCAAAGCCGCCTGCACCGCGCCGCGTGCCGAAGTGGACCCGCGCACGGTCCGAAAGCCGAACCGCTGGAAAATCCGGTTCTGGTACTCGCCATCGCGGGAGGTGGAAATAAGCGCCCAGTAGCCCCAGCCCCGAAAACGGGCTATCGGCAGAAGAGTCCGCCCGTGCCAGGTGACGAGTATCACGCCCTGCCCCGCCTCCTGAATGGCCCGCACCCGGTCTTCGCCGACCACGCGCAGTCGGACGGTCAGACCAGTCAGCCGGGCAAACCAGTAAATCAGAAACGAAACCGTGCGATATTTCCAGGCCGCTGTGTCTCGGTACTTCATAAAACTATCAAAATTATCAGGACGCGGCCAGGGCGGGTTCGGCCCAGATAACCGGATCGCGGTCCGGCTTCTTCTCGTGGAACCGCTCATACAGATGCCGGTACAGGCCGTCGGGGCGACGCATCAGCGTGTCGTGAGAGCCGGTCTCGACGATTTCGCCGGCCTGCATGACCAAAATTTTGTGGGCATTGATAATGGTTGACAGACGGTGCGCGATGACCAGAGTGGTCCGCCCGCGCATCAGCGTGTCCAACGCCTCCTGCACGACTTTTTCGGACTCGGCGTCGAGCGACGAAGTGGCTTCGTCTAAAATTAAGATACGCGGGTCTTTCAAGAGGGCGCGGGCGATGGCAATGCGCTGACGCTGCCCGCCGGAGAGGTCCTTGCCGCGCTCGCCGACCCGCGTTTGGTAGCCACTCGGCAGGACGCCAGGATCAGTGATAAAGCCATGGGCGTTGGCGGCGCGGGCGGCGGCTTCCACCATCTCATCGGTTGCCAGCGGGTTGCCATAAGCGATATTGTCCCGGATGGTTCCGCCGAATAGAATTGTTTCCTGCGGCACGATACCGATATGACGGCGCAGGGAGGTCAGTGTCACGTCGCGGACATCATGCCCGTCTACTCGTATCGCGCCCGCCTGCGGGTCATAAAAGCGCGGGATCAGATCGGCCAGCGTGCTTTTGCCCGCGCCGGACAAGCCGACGACGGCGACCACTTCGCCGGGGTTCATGGCAAACGACACATCGCGCAGCACCGGCGTCTCCGGGTTGTAGGCAAACGCCACGTTCTCAAACTCGACGCGCCCGTCTACAGAAGTCAGCTCGGTCGCGCCGGGCGCATCCTGTATCTCGGACTGCACATCCAGGACGTTTCGCATGATGCGGCCCCCGCCCGCCAGCATCTGCTCCCACAGCACTTTGACATTGCCCAGCGCACTCACGCCGCTTGCGATCTTCGTGACGAGGTAAATAAACTTGGCAAGCTGCGTGAACGTCATGGCGTGAGTGATCACCTCATGTCCGGCCACCCACAGGGCCAGCGCAATCGCTCCGGCTCCGATCATATCGGTCATCGGCTTGATTTTGCCGCCCTGCCGGGTGGCGGCCATCGCTCGGTCTTTGGCTTCACGGTTCTCCGCCGAAAAGCGGCGCACTTCCTGTTCTTCAGCCCCAAAGGACTGAATAACGCGGACGCCGCTCAGGGTTTCCTCCATCAGCGTGTTGACATCGGCCAGCTTGTCCTGCGTGTGCGTGGTCATGTGCCGGATAATCCGGGTCAGGCCACTGATCGTCCAGACCATCAGCGGCACCACCAGAATGACTGACAGTGACAGCTTCCAGTTAATGATGAACATATAAATGCCACCACCCACGACGATGAATGGGGCAGACGCCACATCTTTCAAACCCGCCAGAATGCCTTGCAGCAGCGGCACATCGTTGTTGATGGTGGACATCAATGCCCCGGTGCGCTGCCGGTTGAAGAAGCTCAGGGACAATCCCTGCAAGTGCCGATAAATGTCGTCGCGCAGGCGCAGGCCAAGCCGCTGCCCTGATTCGGCAAACCAGATAGTTTCGGCGTAGTTGAACGCCGCCCGCACGGCGTACAGCCCGATCAGGCTAATACTGACCAGAGACAGCAGGTGCAGATCGCTTGTCCTGACGCCGTTTCGGACCGACGAATTTTTGATCGCGTCCAGAAACTTGCCGAGTACAAACGCAACGCTGAGGTCTACTCCGCTCGCACCAATCGCGCAGATAATCGCGCCCCAGAGGTATTTCTTGTCCGGGCGCAGATACGACCATAGCCGCTGCCAGATTTTTGTAGACTGGTTATCCATAGAGCGTTAATGCAAAAATAGCCGAATGCTCAAAAGCGCCACAAAGGCCAGCGCGAACAAAGCCGAAGTCTGCTCCCGGTTGTTGAGTGCCTGCGCCCATGTATACTGCCCCGTGCCGGTCGTGCGCGGCAAGGGCGACGGCAGGAGGCGCGGGACGCGCTGTTTGTATTCCAAGTAGGGTGCGCCGAACTTGGCAGTCAGAAACTTTTCTTCGTACAAAATCGCCGCGAGATGAAATACTAAGAACAGCGACAGCGTCAGCGCGACGCCCCACCAGCCTAAGCCCGACAGCAGGCCATAGCCCAGCGACAGGAGCAGAGAGCCGAAATACAGCGGGTTGCGAACATGAGCATAGGGGCCGCCGGTCGCAATCACGGCGTCTTTGGAGATATAGCCCGCCGACCAGAAACGCACCACTTCGCCCAGCACCACCAGCGCCAGCCCCGCCCCATACGCCGCCCACCCGCCGTCCGTATGCCCGCGCCGCAGCGCCAGTGATAGACTCAGCAGCAGCAGCGGGACCAGCCACGTAAAGACGGTGCGGCGGCGCACCAGAAACGGCGGCTTGCCGACAGGCGAGGGAGCTTCAGGCATGGTTTGTTCAGTGTCGATCATAAGTTTGTGCGGTTGTCTATCATAACGGTTTTCGTAGGGCGGCAAGTGCGAGGGGTTAAAACCCCTCGTACTCGGACGCGAACCGCTCACCAGGCTATCAATCATTTCCAGCGGCAATCAATTCTAGCGGCAATCAATTCTAGCGGCAATCAATTCTAGCGGCAATCAATTCTAGCGGCAATCAATTCTAGCGGCAATCAATTCCAGCAGCTTCTCTGCGGCCCGGCGGACGCCGCCCGGCTCGCCCAGATTGGCGAAAACCATCCCGCCCAGCTTTTCTTTCAGGGCCAGAATGCGGCTCGGGTCCGATAAGAAGTCCATTGACAGGTCGGCTATCGCTTCCGGGGTCGCCTCGTCGCCCATCAGCTCGGCGAAGACCCGCTCTTCAGCCAGAATGTTTGGCAGGCCGATGTGCGCCAGATTGAGCTGACGGCGGCGCAGCTTCCACTCTACCGCCATGAGCTTGGAGCCGTGATAGACGATCACCATCGGCTTCTTCAAAATCATCGCTTCCAAAGTCGCTGTGCCGGATTTCGTCAGCACCAGGTCGCAGCGGGCCAGAACATCCCACGTCAGCCCCGTGCAGATGACCAGAGCCGCACGGCACCCTTTGCGCTGCTCGCGGCGAATGAGCGCCTCGGTCATCGGGCGGACAGCCTCGGAGGCCAGGGCGATCACGAACTGCACGCCGGGCAGACGTCGGCTGATTTCATCGGCCCCGCCAAGCAGCGGCGGCAGGATATGGTGGATTTCCTGACGGCGGCTGCCCGGCAGCAGCGCCACCACCGGGCGCTGCGGGTCCAGCCCGAACCGGGTGTAAAAGTCGTCGTCTGCCAGCGTCGGCTTCACCAAATCCAGCAGCGGATGGCCCAGAAAATGCGCGTTCGCGCCGCCCGCTTTGAGCGTCGCCTCCGACCACGGGAACGGGGTGACAATCGTATCGGCAGCCTCGGCCAGATTGCGCTTGCCGGTCTGCACTTTTGCCCCCCGCCGCCACGAACCGGGCGGGAAGTAGTAAAAGACCGGGCAGATTTTGTTTTGTTTGGCCCACCGGGCCAGCGGGACATTGAAGCCGCCCGAGTCAATCACCACCAGAGCGTCCGGCGGGTCTTTCTTCAGTGCCCGCTTGAAAACGCCGCGTGCCCAGAGCAGGGCAGGCAGCTTGACCAGCACCTCGGCAATGCCAATGCTTGCCCACGGGCCGCTGTCGCGGGTGAGCCGCACGCCGGCCTCGGCCATGTGATGCCCGCCGATGCCCCAGGCTTCCACCTCGCGGGGCGCGGCGAGGCCACGCAAAGCAGTGATTAGCGCGGCTCCCTGGCGGTCGCCCGACGGCTCCCCGGCCACAAAGGCAATTCGCAGCGGCTTCTCGCTCATAGCGCCCCCTACTGCCGGGGGGCGTCGTTTTGACGGCCATTGGTCCCGAGACGGATGTTGCGAATAAAGTCCAGCAAATAATCGAGTTCGGGGCTAGGCTCCAAATCGGCTTCGATATTCTCCACGGCCTGCGACATATTCATCTCAGAGCGGTATAAAAGTTTGTACGCCTGCTTTAAATCGGCGCGGACGCGGGCGGAGACGCCGGAGCGGCGCAGGCCGACAATGTTCAAATCCAGCACTTTGCAGGGGCGGCCATCAGCCATCATAAAGGGCGGGATGTCCTGCACCACTTTGGAATAGCCGCCGACAAAGGCCAGACGCCCGATCCGGGCAAACTGATGGATGCCGACCATGCCGCCGAAGTTGACCCGGTCTTCCACCAGAACATGGCCGGAAATACCGGTCATGTTCGCCATCGTGATGCCGCTGCCAAGCTGACAGTTGTGGCCGATATGGCTGTAAGCCATGAGCAGGTTGTCGTCGCCGATTCGGGTTTCGTTGCCTTCGCCCGCCGCCCGGTGGATGGTAACGTGTTCCCGAATGATATTGTTGTCGCCGATGACGAGAAAGCTCTTCTCGCCCTTGAACTTGCGGTCCTGCGGGATGCCGCCCAGCACCGCGCCGGAGAACACATCGCAGTTTTTACCCAGCGTCACATACGCATCCACGACGGCGTGGGGGCGCAGGCGTGTTCCTTCGCCGAGAACGGCTTCCGCGCCGACCACAGCGAATGGCCCGATTTCAACGTCGTCGCTCAGGGTAGCCGTCGGGTCAATACTGGCTGTAGGGTGAATCTTCATACGGAAAAAGTGTTCCACGAAAAGCAAAATTACGATTGGGCGGGCGCAACCAGCGCAAACAAAATCTCAGCGGAGGCGGCTTCCTGCCCGGCGACCCGTGCGATGCAGCGGACTTTGCCGGAGTTGCCCCGAATTCGCAAAAGCACAACTTCCATTTCCAGCGCATCTCCCGGCACGACCGGGCGGCGGAACTTGGCTTCGTTGACTGTCCCGAGGTACGCCAGCTTGCCTTTGTTTTCGTCAATCGACAAAATCATCACGCCGCCGACCTGCGCCATCGCTTCAATAATCAGCACGCCCGGCATGACCGGGTGCAGCGGAAAATGCCCCTGAAAAAACGGCTCGTTGGCTGTGACGTTTTTGAGGCCGACGGCCCGCACGCCCGGATCAAGTTCCAAAATCCGATCTACCAGCAGAAACGGATACCGATGCGGCAGGATTTCTTTAATCGCGTCAATCTCGAGAATAGGCAAAATGATCTCCTACAGCGGTCCCAGCGTACTTTTATCTTGTTCTATCACCTGTGCGGCCAGCAGGCCCGCCAGCCGCGTGTTCAATGTATGGCCGGGCATCAGAGCCAGAATGCGAGCATGAACCGGGCGGCCCGCAAGCGCGAGGTCCCCGATGAGGTCCAGCAGTTTATGCCGGGCCAGCTCATCCGGGAAGCGCAGCGGCGTCTCGTAATCTTTGTGCCCCAGCGCCACAGCGTTGTCGCGGGTCGCGCCCAACGCCAGGCCCCGCGCCTTCAGGGCTTCCAGCTCGCCCACAAAGCCGAACGTCCGGGCCGGAGCCACCCAGTCTGTGTAATCGCCCCAGCCCTCGACAAACCGCGCTGCGAGTGTGCCGAGGTATGCCTGGCGCGGATAGTCCAGCACCACAGTCGCGTCAAAATGGTCGCAGGGGAACGCGGCTATCGATGCGACGCCTTCGGAAACGAACACAGGGGCGTTCAGCGTAATCGGCGTGACGCCGGGGCCGGATTGGGCAGACTGCCCGGCCTCTAAAAGCATCTGCACAAACGGCGCGGCGCTGCCATCGGCGGCGGGCATTTCCGGCCCCTCAAACTCAAGGACGGCGTCGTCGATGTTCAAACCCGCCAGCGCGGACAGGACGTGCTCGACGGTCTGCACTTCGCGCCCGCCTTCTGCCAGGCGGGTGCAGCGGGATGTATCGGTGACATTCGCCGCAAGTGCGGGGATTTCCTGCCCTGTGTGCGCGTCTTTGAAGACCAGCCCGGTACCAGCCGGGGCGGGCAGAAAACGAACAGCGGCGTCGGCCCCGGAATGCAGGCCGACGCCGCGAAAGAAACCGCTCGGCACTGCCAGTGTCTGGCGCGAACGCTCGCTCACTCTGCGTCGCCTGCTTTCCCGCCCGATTCCAGGGCTGCCAGACGTGCTTCCAGGTCTTTGATGTGCTTCTGCATCTCGGGCAAAGTGCCGTAAACTGCCTGCGCCCGCATTTCGTTGCCGTGCGGGCGGCCATACATCCCCGATACAAACGACCCGGCGGCCAGGTTCCCGATGACAGCGGATTTGGCGGCCACGATGGTGCCGTCGCCGATAGTGACGTGGTCTTTGACACCGACCTGACCGGCCAGAATGACGCCGTTGCCGATGTCCACGCTGCCGGAAACGCCGACCTGCGCGACGATCACGCAGTTGCGGCCTACGGTAACATTGTGGCCGATATGCACCAGATTGTCAATTTTCGTGCCGGAGCCGATGCGCGTGGACCCCGTCCGGGCCTTGTCAATCGTGACATTCGCGCCGATTTCGACGTCGTCGCCGACAATCACGCGGCCAATCTGCGGGATTTTGTGGTGGCGGTCATCAATAAACATATAGCCGAAGCCGTCCGTGCCCAGCACGCTGCCGCTATGAATGACCACGGCGTTGCCGATTTCCGTGTTGTCATGCAGGACCGCGTGGGGGTACACAATGCAGTTGTCGCCGAGCGTCACGTTGTCGCCGAGATACACAAACGGATAGACGACGCAGTTTTCGCCCAGCGTCACATTGTCGCCGAGGTATGCCAGTGCATGAACCGAAGTGTTGCGGCCCAGTTTCGCGTTGTCGCCAATGACGGCGCTCGGGTGAATACCTTTGTAGACTTTCGGCTCGGGCGCGAAAATCCGCAGGGCCTGCGCGAAGGCGAAGCGAGGATTTTTGACACGAATGAGCGGCTTGCCTTCGGCGTGCCCGCTTGGCCGGGGGCTGCCCGCCGGGGCAATGACGGCAGACGCCCGCGAGCGCCCGGCGGTCGTCAGCAGCCGGTCGTTTTCGGCGAACGTGATGTCGCCGTCCTGCGCGTCCTCAATGCTGGAAATGCCGAGAATGGCAATGGTTTCATCGCCTTCGACGGTTCCGTCAATGAGTGCGGCCAGTTGCCCCACGGTCGTTTGCATGGTCACTCCTCTTCCTCGTGTTCGCGCTGCCTTGTGTCCGGTCTTCCTGGTACTTGCTTGGTTCCTGGTTCATTTGAGAACTTTTTTTCAAAAAAGTTGCAGGATAATTTATTCCCCAAAAAAGCCCCGTACCCTTCCGGGCAGGGGCCTGTCAAACGTGCCAGGGGCCAGCTTTGAGCGCCTCGGTCACGGGGCCGGTCAAGTCACGCTGACCGGCAGAGGGCGGGCCGAACGTGATGGTCCAGTGCCGCCGCTCGGCGGCGTCTTCTGCCGCCGCCTTTGTGTCATCATAGAGGTAGCGCAGCCAGCGCGTTCGCTGCGCCTGAAGCCTTGCGCGGGCCGCCCGCAGGGCCGACGCGGACAGAGCCGCCCGCGCCGCGCCGGGGGCGGAGGGCAAAGTCACCTGCCCCAAAGTCCCCTCGGCGGATACAGTGGTCGGCACGGGCCGTGACAGCGCCGTCAGCAAAGCCGCCCGCTGCGCCGAAAGCCGTGCCTGCTGCGCGGCCAGCGCCTCGGCATCTTCGCGGCCCAGACGCGCCGAGAGTGCATCGGCCTGCGCTTCCACATAAGCAAGGCGGGCGGTTCTCAGATCCCGCACCTGCGCTTCATACGTGTCTTGTTTGTCCTGAACGGCTTTCTCGCGGGAGGCAATCAGGGCCAGCAGGCGGTCCCGGTCCGCTTCCACTTTGACACGCAGGGCATTCAGCCGGGGCGTCGGCGGCGTAGACAGCTTCCAGTTTTCTAAAGTCTGCGTCAGTGCCTTGACATTGACCCGCAAAAGCTGAAGATTGAGATCGGGCACGACTTGCGTGGACTGCGTTGGAACTGGAAAAAGCTGCCGCGCCTCACGCCGCCACAGAGACCGCTGCCGGGCAATCTGCTCAGCGCGGGCCAGCGCCCGCCGGGCACGGATGCCCGCCAGCAGGCTTTGCTGAACCGCTCGCAGGTGCGCGGCGGCCTGCGCGGCCCCGCCCGCGCCGCCGGTCCGGTCCGGCGGCAAAGCCGCCAGGGCGGGCAGAGTCACGGCGGGCGTCGCGGACGTGCCGGGCACGCCGCTCACGGCGCGGTCCAGACGTGTCAGCGCCGCATCATAGCGCCCCACCCCGTCCCAGCCCGGATGTCGGCGTACCAGCGTTTCCAGATTGACGCTGCCCGAGACCGGGGCGGACGCTATTTGGGGCGCGGCTTTCTGATGACTGCCGCAGCCTGCCTCGGCAAGGCAGGCCAGGAGCAGGGCTGCCGACCGGCGCTTGCCAGAGTTACTTGATTTACTTATTGACGCGCTTGACCACTTCACTGGTAATATCATTGGTCGTATACAAAGCCACGTCGGACGAGAACACTGCCGTCAGGCCCTTCTGCTGCGCGACGGTGGTGATGGCGTCTTTGATCAGCTTGGTGAACTCGGTGGTGTCGTCATCGTTGAGCTTTTTGAGCTGTGCCTGGTAATCGTCCTGAACGCCCTGAAGAGTGGTCTGGCCGTTCTGGAACAGGCTGGTCAGCTCCGTCAGCTTGGAGGTATCGGCAGCGGTTGGGTCTTTTTTCTGCTGCAAATCGGTGAGCTGCTGCCCGGCGGTCGCCGATTTAGCAATCAAAGCAGTGATCTCTGCCTTGTCGGCATCAGTGGGGTTGGTTTTGGCGAGCAGGGTGCCAAGCTCGGTCTGGTCAGTTTTATTCAGCATGATGCTGTTGGCCTGCTGCTTGAAAGCGCTTTGCAGGCGGTCCGCCAGGGCGTGCAGGTCCGTGTCGTATTTGGCTTTGCGCGTTGACTCGTTCTGAACACGGCCAATGTCGACGCTGCCGAAAACGGGCACGCCCGCAGGCGCGGCTTTGGCCGAATGCGGTCCGGCAAGCAGGAGGCTCAGGGCCAAAGTGCCGCCGAGCAGAAATCGATGGGTCAAGCGAGTAAGTGTCATGGGTTCCTTCTGTGTACGTGTTATAAATTAAGCCTGATGTGACGCCGCTTGCCCCAGAATTCATTCTGGGGGCAAAGGCCGCGCTGCATCAATTAGAACGACTGGCCGATGCTGAACTGCGTGCGGCCGCTGCCGTCGCCGCTTTTCGGGATGGCGTAGTCCAAACGAATGGGGCCGATAGGTGTCACCAGACGGACCCCGAGGCCGTAGTCATAGGACAGCTTGAAGTTCGTGTGCTGGCGCAGACCCTGCTGCTGATAAATCGAGTTCCAGGCATCGCCCGCGTCCACCAGACCGACAATCTGGAAGTTATTGTCTTTGCTGGACAACGGAACGCGCAGCTCGCCCTGAAAGAGCGCCAGGCTGCTGCCCCAGAAGCGGTCGGTGTCATAACCGCGCAGTGAATCCGCGCCGCCCAAGAAGTACTGCTCAAAGAACGGAATGTTCTTGGCAGTCGCACCAATGAGCAGACGTGTTGCTAGAACGCGCTTGGGCTGGTTGAAGTTCCCCGCCTTGCGCGGCCCCTGAAGGCTTGTATACTGCCGCAGGTCCAGGCCCAGCTTGCTGAAGTTCTGATGGCCCGGAGCCAGCTCACTTGGGAACCGGTCATCCACCGGGCGCGTGCTGGAAGTGACAATCTCATACGAGACCGAGCGCAGGCTGCCGGAGGCAGGCGAGACTTCGTTGTCCCGGTTGCTGAAAATCGCACGCACACCGAGGCCAGTAACGCCGCCTTTTTGCCGAATAAACTGATCGGAGGTATTCAGCGTGACATCGTCCACTTTGACGTTTTCGGTGCGGAACGTCAGCCCCGCCGTCAAAAAGTCGCTTAAAGCGCGGTTGACGCCGATGACGCCGCCGACGCGGCGCTCGACATAGGTGTTGTTGTCGCCGGTGGTGTCGCCGCTGGTCTGGAACTGTCCCGAGTTAAAGCGGTAGACGGCCTTGTCGTACAGGTCGACGTCCAGACTGGTATGGCGCTTGTCCAGATACGGCTCGAAAAAGCCCAATTCCAGGCTGCTCTGGCTGTTGATGCCGCCGACTTCCCATTGCAGCGACAAACGCTCGCCGAGGCCCCGGAAGTTGTTTTCGGCAAGCGTGGCTTGCCCGACCAGCTTGGAGCGCGACGAGTAGCCGACGCCCACGGACACCTGGCCGCTGCGCTTTTCGGTCACCGGGATAATAATATCCACTTTGCCGACATCGTTAGAAACTTCATCAAACGGCCCCACTTCATCGAACAAACCCAGGTTGTAAACACGGGTCACGTCGCGCTGAAGCTGTTTTTCGTTTAATACGTCGCCAACGTGCGTGCGGAACTCACGGGTGATCACCTGTTTCTTTGTCTTTTTGTTTCCCTTGATGGTGATGGAGTTGATGTGGGCTTCGACGAGCGGCAGGGTCAGCACACCGGTCAGCGGGTCAAAGTTGATGTCGCTGCTGACATCGAAGATATAGCCCTGGCTGCGGACATAGCCGCTTTGATGGTCAAACAGCTTCACGATGTCGCGGTCCAGAACATTGGTGTTCAGGACGCGGCCTTCTTTGGTGTCCATCAGCGACTTCAGCTTGTCGCTGGAAATGGTCGGCTCGCCGCTCGGCGTGTTGGCGGTAAACTTGATCGTTTTGATCAGCGGGTTTTCATGCACGGTGAAGGTCAGGTCAATGCCGCCTGCGGCATCCGGCGTGCCGGACAGGTCCACATCGCCGCTGAAATAGCCCATGCTCTTGACGGCATCGCGGGCGGCGGTGGCAACACCCGCCGAGTAGGCATCTCCGAGGCGCAGCCCCGTTTGATTGATGACGGCCAGAATCGCGGGCGTCGAGATATTCTGGTTGCCGACAATTTTGATCAGCGTAATGCTCCCGGTAAACTGCGGCACGGGGGCGGTGTTTGTCTCCGGGGTGGTGAAAGTTGGCGGGGGCACGGCGAGATTGGGACCGAGAATCGGCGGCGGCACAGCGGGGTTCGGCGCGGTGGGCGTGCCATTTGGGGCCGTCGCCACCGGCGGGGTGACAATCGGCGGCTGCGTGACGGACGGCAGGGTCGGCGCGGCAGGCGGCTTTGTCGGCGGCGGCGTTGCGGCGGCAGGGGCAGGCTCGGCCTGCGCCCACAGCGGCGTAAGAGGCGTCAGCCCGGTCAGCCCCATCGCGGCTGACAAAGCGAGGGCGCGGGCACGATTTCTGCCCCGCGCCCGATTTTTATCCCAGTTGACCAAACATTCGCTCCTTGTTGCGTCTTTCAAATCTTGAATCAAAATCTTAAATCAAATCTTTAAGTACGGTTCGACTTTTTGCCGAACCATCGCCCGTGCCCGGTTCAGCCGCGTTTTGACGGCGGCCAGAGTGAGGCCCGTCGCTTCGGCGATCTCGGTATACGACAGGCCATCCACGAGGCACAAAACCAGCACGACCCGGTATTCGGGAGCGAGGCTGTCAATCGCCCGGTTGATCTGCGCCTGCGATTCTTTTTGCTCCAGCAAAGCGGTGGGGGAGCCGCTCCAGTCGGCGATTTCGCGGGTTCCCATCGCGTCGCCCTCGTCGGCACTGCCCATTCCAGCATCCAGCGACGGCCCTTCCATCTCCCGCTGCCGGTCCCGCTGCTTGAAGCGATTCTTGCAGTGGTTGTGAGCGATGCGGTAAAGCCAGGTGTGGACTTTGGAGTCGCCCCGGAACTGCTCCCGCGCCTTATGGGCCGATAGAAACGTTTCCTGGGTCAGATCGGCAGCTTCTTCGTAATCCCCAATCCATTGATAGATGGTATTGAAAATCTGTTTGCCATACCGGGCATACAGGGCATCAAAGTCCTGCACCAGCGCCACTTCGTCTCGCATGGACGACGCAGTGCGCTCCCCTGCCGCCCCATCACGGGGCATCAGGGCCAGGCCGGCAGCGGTTAATCCACTGCTTAGGACAATAGCGGGGGCGGGAAGTTTCACGTTTTTTCGCGTTTAGAACCAGACGATTAGAGCCAAACCATTAGAAGCGGACGACACCTTCCAGCGTCACGGCGTTGTCATGCTGATCGGTCGTGGACACGCCCACCCGGTAGCGATTGGTGAAGCTATAGCTCAGCTTCAAGTTGTACTGCGGCGGCTGCAAGCTCGTCTCCACCGGGCCGCGTGCGCCGAACGAGCGCGAGAATGTCACCTCAAGGCGCGGCAGAAGCTGCTTGGTCACGGTCACGAACAGCGGCAGGTTGGGGTCATAGTTCACGCCGAAGTCTTCCAGCCCCAGCGCCCCGGCAATCGAGTCCGTAATCGGCGACAGCAGCGTCGGCAGAGCGACGCTCGCCAGCGCCGTCTTGAACTGATCTTCCAACGCCCGCTCGCCGCCGCCCGTTCCCGCCGCCGTCAGCAGCGACCCGGCAGGAACCAGCGCGGCCAGCATCTGCGACCGGTTCAGGCCCGGCGGCGAAGATGTCAGGTCCAAATCCAGGCTGTCAGGCGAGTTCAGGACCCCTTTGATATGCGCCGTAATCGTGTACCGCTGCCGCCCGGTGCCGAACGTGCTGCCATCCCGCGTGGCCGTGGCGATCTCCGGCGCGGCCTCGCCGATGCCGCCGGTATTGCTCGACGAGCGGTACTGCGCGAGCGACGCCTCGGAGGTCGTGACGGTGGCCTGTGCGGTCAAATCCACGCGGGTCTGCAAGGTCGGCACGCCCTGCGCGTCGGCCACCGGGTACAGCAGGGTCACACGGTTGCGGTCAATGCCGTTGGTCGGCTTGACAATCACGAGGCGCGTGGACGGCGGCAGAAAGAAGTTGCCTTTGGTGACGGTCAGCGACGCTTGCAGCTTCGGGGCGCTGAGGCGGCCCAGCAGCCGCACCAGCCCGGACGCATCGGCGCTCAGGAGCGAGGAACGGACAGTGACCGGCTTCAGGCGGTCGCCGCCAAGCTGCACCGCGACATCGAAGAACGGGTTGAACGACGGCTCGACGCCGGGCGTCGCCACCGCCGTGGAAGCCGCCGGCAGGGTTCCCACCGCATCACTGATGACGAGCGGCGAGCCGTCCGGCGTCGCAATCCGGGGCGTGAGCCACGGGCCAACCGCGCTGACCGAGCCGTTGAGCTTTGCTTTCAGGCCGCTGCTGAACTTCTGATACAGCACGTTCTGCTTGCTGTTTTCGTCGATTTTGAAGTCTTTCGCCGTCAGCTTCAAATCCATTTTCTGGTCGCCCAGCAGAGTCGCCGTGCCAGACAGCGCCAGTGTGCCGCCTTTCGACGACTGCCCTGAAAACGACTGAATCGTGGCCCGGTTATTCCCCAGGACTATAATGCCGTTCAATTTGTTCAGCGCCGTGTCAAAGTCGGCCAGCCCCACGCTCGCGTCTTTGAGCGTCACCAGCCCCGACAGCTCCCCGCCGCCGAACGACGCACTCACATTCAGGCTGCCCGCTGTCTTCTTGGCATCCAGGAGGCCGGGGCTAAAACCCGCCAGCGCGGACAAATCCTGCACGGCCAAATTCGCCCGCAGGTCCTGATTGGGCAGGGCCGCCGTGGACAGCAAGCCAGGCAGGACCACCGGCAGGCTCCCCGAGAGCGTCGCCACCAGCCGCCCGTCTTTGAACGCGGACAAATTGCTGACCGTCAGCACCTTCGGCCCGCCGGGCGTCTCCGAAGCCAGCGTCACCGTGCCGGTACGGATGCGGTCCAGCGCATAGGCGGGCGCGTCCGCCGGAAGCGGCTTGCCAAACGGCGTGTCCGGGTTGGACAGCGACACCGAGCCGAGCAGGTTGGGCGACTGTGTCGGGCCGGACGCCTGCACGGACAGCGTGCTGACCTCACGCGGCAGCAGGCGCAGAAACGGGGCGGCGTTCGGGACGGCGGTGCGGATGAGCGCAATCGGGATGTTGGAGGCATCGACACTCGCATTGATCGGTCCGTCCAGATCGGCAGTCCCCGAGGCGTTCAAGAAAGCCCGGTCACTGCGGGCACGCAGGCTGCGAACGGTAATCACACGGTTGTCGAAGCTCGCATCGGCGGATAGCTCGCCGATAGGAACACCGCCTGCCAGCAGGTTGTCGGCTTTGGCCGTCAGCGACCCCGACGGGCGCGGACCACCGTTTAGAGCAAGGTTTGCGGTCAGCCCGGCCAGCCGCGTCTCGCCGAGCAGCAGGCCAGAAGCTACCAAATCGGCCCGCACACGCGGCGTGGCCAGCGGGCCGGACACGGAAAGCGTGGGCAGTGCAAACGTCCCCGCGATAGGCTGCGGCAGGGCGGCAAGCTTTGTCAAAAACTGCTTGCCCGCCGTCGAACGGGACCATGGGCTGCGGCGGATGGTGCTGAAAATAT
This sequence comes from Capsulimonadaceae bacterium, assembly GCA_965277455.1. Classification (GTDB taxonomy): domain Bacteria; phylum Armatimonadota; class Armatimonadia; order Armatimonadales; family Capsulimonadaceae; genus JANXMY01. Next base: position 1,865,409 of record OZ255823.1, read on the forward strand.
GCGACAGATGCTCGGGCGCGGCCTCGGGAATAGCCGCCGACAGCGTCAGTGCGGCGGCGCGTTTCGGGTGCGCGGGCGTCGGCAGGGCGAGCACGAGAGTATTTATATCGTACTCCACCGGCCCGCCTTTTCCCCCGGCCACTTCGGGCGGGACCTGCACCACGAAGCGCCAGGGCTGGCCGGTTTGTGTCAGCACGCCGTCGTTGTAAATCGCCGCCAGTGACAGCGGCGCGAACTCCTGCCGGTCTACGATTAAATTGGGCACCGTGAGTGCGCTGAGAACGACACGCGGCGATTGCACTGTTCCGGCCACGCGGCCCGACAGCGCCGCCGTGCCGGACACCTCGGCATAGGGGTCCACGAACTGATGGAACCGGCTTAAATTGATGTCCTGCCCGGCAAACTGCGCGAGAAGCGTCCCTTTGGCCGAATACACGCCCGACACCCGCAGCGTCGCGCCTTCGGATTTCAGCACACCATTTTCCAGACGCACCGCGCCGCCCGCATACAAAATATCCGCCCCGACCTCATCGACCCGGTAGCCCGCCACGGTCGCCTCCAGCACGCGGGCATGGCCGGTGACCACCGGCGACTGAGCGCGGCCCGTGATTTGAAACGCCCCGTCCGCCGTGCCAGTCAGGTTCGGCAGGCTTGCCGCCAGCGTCCTGGCAGTTTTGGGGGAAGCCGCCGAGGCGGACGTCGCAAGTTGCAAGAAGTCCCGGACGTCCCCCTGCGAGAGCCGGACGTTCAAATCCAGCGCCGGGTTGCCGCCGGTGAGCTGCCGCACCGTGCCGCTGACGCCGACCACCGCCGGGAAGCGGCGCAAGGTGACGCTGTCCAGCCGTACACCCGAGGCGCTTGCCGTCACGTTGCCGCTGATAAAGTCCGCCGCGTAGCGCCCAAAGCGGGGCGCGGCCAGACGCACCGCCCCGACTGCCGACGGCGCCGCTTGCGGCCCGACGATTTTGCCGTCGAACGACGCCGATCCGCCCAGCGCGAGTTTGGAATAAGGCCGCAGCAGGGCAGGGACGTCGAGGCCCGCCGCACGCACGGCTAAATCCCAGCTGCCGCTTTTGGGCGTCACTGGAACGGTCCCCGCCGCCGTCAGAGTCCCCTGCGGGCCGCGCACCAGCAGCTTCGCTACCATCACCGGCCCGCCCTGCTTCCACGCCACGCGGCCAGCAAGCGACTGGAACTGCGTTTGCCGCAGGCACAAATTCTGGGCTTCTACGTTCGCCGTCAGCATCACCGGCCCGCCGCCGTTGCCGACCACGAACTGCGCGTTGGCTAGCCCGCCCAGATTGAGCGACTTCAGCGCAGGCGACGCCGGCAGGCGCAGGGCCGACAGGTTCAGCCCGGACACGCTTCCCGCCATCAGCACGGCAGGCGTTTTGCCAGATGTATTGACCGTGCCGTGCAGCGACGCCGCCCCGCCGCCGGGGAGGCCAAACGAGGCCGACGGCACGGACAGCACTTTGCCCGCGTAAGTCGCCCGCGCCGTGACGTTAGTAGCCGTGTTGCCGCCGTAGGTGACCGAGGGAAACGCCAGATTGACCGTAATCGTCGGGTTTTTAACCGTGCCGGTGAAATTGACTGTCACCGGGCCGGGAGCCGTTGTCAGCCCGGCAGGGGCGGTCAGTGCAGGCAGGGCGCGTGTCAGCCGGACGGGGTTCAGGGACGGCGAGGACAGCGTTGCGGCGACCTGCGGATTGGCGAAATCAAACACGGTGCCGGTGACCGCGAGCGGCTGCCCGGCGACACTGACGCGGGCATCCAGAGAAGCCCCCGCGCCGGTGAAGCCCGCCGTGCCGAAGAGGTGCTGCAACGGCAGGGCAAGTATCTTTTTGTCCGAGGCGACCACGGTGACATCGCGCACGGCGAGGTTGCCCGATAAATCCAGCGGCAGGCCGGGCGGCGGCGCTTTGCCGAGCTTTGCCACGGTCACATCGGCATCGACCCGGCCCCGGACAATCCGCGCCTGCGGGAAGGCTTTGAAGTAGTCCGACCAGTACGCGGCATCGGCATTGCGGCCATCAATCCGGGCGCTGAAGCGGCCTGAGATTTTGCGCGACACGCTGCCGTCCACCCCGAGCGACGCCAGCCGGGCGGCAGTCGCCCCCGCCCCCACCCCGCCGAGGGTGAAGTAAATCGTCCGCTCGGAGCCGAAGTCCACGGTCGCGCCAATGTGGTCCAGCGTGTTCAGCGCGGGCCGCAGTCCCCGCGCCGGGGCATCAAAATCGCGGAAGCGCACCGTGCCGTTTTGAACAACAACACGGCCCACAAAGGGCTTGCCGGGCTTTTTGGTGCTCGGCTTAAAGAAGTCGGTGAAGTTGAAGCGGCCCGGATAGCGCTCAATCAAGACCACCGGCTGCGTGATCGACACATCGCCTATCGCGTGCGCGGCGTTGCCGCTGTCAAAGATTAATTCGTGGAGATTGTAGCCAACCGAAATGCGCTGCGCCGTCAGTGCCGCCTCGCCGTTCCCCGCCGCGAAGGTCGCTTTGTTGGACACGGCGAGATTGGTCAGGATGAGCTTGCCATGCGTGCCAAAATCCGCGCCGCCGATGCGGACTTCATGGCCGTATTGCCGGGTCAGCTCGGCTTCAGCGATGGGAACGAGGTGGGCGCGGAGAAGATGGTAGACCGACACAAAGTAAACGCCCGACGCGACGCCGAGCGACAGCAGCGGCAGGGCCGTCACGCCCGCCAGTGTCCAGCGGACCCGGCGCGGGAGCCGCGAGCGCGAGCGCCCGCCGTTTTGTCGTGGCTGTTTTTTACTCATACGGGGCCACGCGGGGGCCACAGGTCTTTCGGCGGTGGGCGAACGGGGGCTGCTACTTCAGCCCCAAAAAGCGGTCGCTGAACTCTTTGGCGTTGTAGGACGACCGCACGAACGGGGCGGAGGCGACAAACAAAAAGCCCATCTCTTCGCCGATGGCTTTGTATTCGGCGAACACGTCCGGGTGAACATACTCGGCGACGTCCAAATAGTTCTTGCCGGGCTTCAAATACTGCCCGATAGTCACAGCGTCCACCCGATGCTCTTTGAGGTCCGCCAGCAGCGCGGCCACTTCGTCTTTGGTCTCGCCGAGACCGACCATCAGGCCGCTCTTGGTGTAGATCGACGGGTCGCTGTCCTTGACATACTGCAAAAGCTGTAAAGAGCGGGAATAGCGGGCCTGTGGGCGCACCCGGCGATACAGGCGCGGCACGGTCTCAATGTTGTGATTGTAGATGTGCGGCTTGGCGTCTACGACGATCTGCACATTGGCTTTGTTCCCCAGGAAGTCGGGGGTCAGCACTTCCACAATGCTGCCCGGCAGCAGTGCTTTCAGGTGCTTGATCGTTTCGGCAAAGTGATATGCCCCGCCGTCGGCCAGCTCATCGCGGTTGACGCTCGTGACGACCGTGTGCCGCAGGCCCAGCGCGAGGGCGCTTTCGGCCACCCGGCGCGGCTCGTCGGGGTCGAGTGCGCCGCCTTTGCCGGTTTTGACCGCGCAGAAGCGGCAGGAGCGGGTGCAGGTATCGCCCAAAATCATAAACGTCGCCGTCTTTTTGGACCAGCATTCGCCGAGGTTCGGGCAGCGGGCCTCCTCGCAGACCGTCACCAGCCCGGCGCGACGCATCAGGGACTCCACTTCCGCCGTGTCCTGCTTTCGGGGCAGTTTGATGGTCAGCCACTCGGGAATGCGGCGTGTGACGCCTGCACTTGGGGGACTCAGGGGAAGCGTTGGCGCTTTGGGCAGCACTTCGAGTTGAATTAAATTGGACATAACTTCAGCCATAAGAAAAAGTCTTTCTTCTCTCATTATAGCCCCCCGCGAGTCCCAAAGTCAACGCGGCCCGGCGCGGCCCTGTTTCTGTGCGCGTCCGAGCGGGTATGTTAGGCACAGAATACACTTCCAGAGGAGACTGCGCTATGTTAGGAATGCTTTTAGATCAGGTCAAGGGCGCGATCGGCCAGCACGCCAGCCAGCCCGGCAATAATTACGACTCGAACGGCCTGATGAGTACCATCGAGGGCCTGTTCGGTCAGCACGCCGCCAGCACCGGGCAGGACATGGGCGGCGGCCAGGTGATGGGTTCCTCCCAGGACCCCTACGGCGACCCCGCCAACGGCGGCGGCGGCCAAATTCTCGGCTCCTCTCAGGACCCCTACGGCGACCCCGCCAACCAGCGCTAATTCAGCCAAAACCAGAAACAGCCGCCCGGCCTCTCCCCCAAGAGAAGCCAGGCGGCTGTTTCGTCGTCTGCCGCTTACGGCGCGGGAGACAGGGCGGCGTCGGGCACCGGCACGCTCTTTTTGGGCTTGAGCCGTAGGAAAGGCCGCTCCACCCCAAACCAGCTTGCCAGCCCCAACCCCGTGCACAACACGCAGGCCAGGCCGAAGACCAGCCAGGGCGAGATGCCGGGGAAGAACCACACTTGCAGCTTTTCTACGGGCCAGCCGTACAGGTAGACGCCATACGAAATGTCCGGCAGGCGGCGAAAACGCGCCAGCAGCGGCGACTGCACTTCCGCAAACCAGAAGAGCAAATATGCCCCGAAGGTAGCTGCGCCGAACGGGGCGATTTTGTAATTAAATAAGCACGCACAGAGCGCCCCGGCGGCCAGCAGCGCCCACAGAGGCTTGAAAGCAGTCCGTTCCCGAAACAGCGCGAAGCAGCCCCCCACACCGAAAAACGCAGTCAGGCGAACGGTCAGCCCCGGATCGTCAATCAGATAAAACTGCTGCAAAAGGCTCTCGCCAGGGAAGCGGACCCGGCTCACAAAACCAGGGGCCAGCAGCAGCAAGACAAAAACCACTGTCAGTGTCAGCCATAGCCACTTGCGCCGAAACAGGCCGCAAATCCCCCACGCAGCCACCAGCAGGTAGCACCGGAACTCGTAAGCAATCGTCCACATCGAGCCGTTGATTTCCGGGTAGTACATCCCCGCGAAGACAGGCGGGACAGTGGGCTGACGCAGAAGAAGGACAGATTTGAGGAACTGCAGCAGATCAAAGTGACCGAAGTAGTAAGCGGGAACAGCGGCCAGCGGGCCGACGATAAGCGCCGACACCAGCGCTGCCACCACAAAACCAGGATAAATCCGCAGCGCACGCTTTTTGAGGAAGTCCAACAATTCCGGCGTGCGCTGCCAGCTCTGCACAATCAGGCAGCCGCTCAGCAGGAAAAAGCCGTCCACCGCCACATCTCCAAAAGACAAGGTATTGAAGAGGAGATGCAGCGGCTCCCGCCGTCCATCGTTGTCTGTGATCTCCGGGGCGTGCGAGAGCAGCACCAGCGCGGCGAACAGCAGACGCAGCAGATTGAAGTTGTTGCTGCGGCTTGATGTGGTTTGTGCAGGTTCGACGTGAGTTACTATGGAACCATCAACCGGGGATATTTCAGGGGGTATTTCTTGAATTGCCATCTGGCGGCTCCTGGCGGCTTGATACTCAGTAAGACAGTCCTGCAAAATCTATGCCAACAAGCAGGCAAGCAGTCTTAGGGAGCTGGGGACAAAGCCGCGTCGCGCTCCGTTTCGGCCATCGTCTCGCGCTTGCGCCGGTTCAGGAACGGACGCTCACAGGCTAAAAAGAACAGGTAGGAGACGCCCACGATCAGCGGGGTTCCCACCAGAGACAGAGACAGAAACATCGGCACGGGGCGATTCTGCAGGGGCACGAAGACATACTGCCACAGCACTTGCAGCAACGGGGCGTGGACAAGATAAATGCTGTATGCGAATGTCCCAATAAAGACCAGAGGCCGCCACGAGAGCACCCGGTCCAGCCAGCCGCCCGGCGCAGTGGCCGCCGCCGCCAGCAGCGCCGCCGCCCACAGGCCCACAAAGAGGTCCGCATAGGCCGGGGGCAGCGCGGCCCCATGCCGCAGGGGGACTTCCGAGGCGGCGACCATGCCCAGCGTCGCCAGCACCAGCAGCCAGGACCCGGCGGACGGTCGGCGCAGCCAGAGCGCAGGCAGCGTGCCGTAAGAGGCATCAGCAGCCAGCATTCCCAGCGCAAACAGGCCCAAAAACTGCGGCGTCAGGCCGTCGCCCTCGAAATCCAGCACGGTTCCCAGCGTCCGGTGTCCCACTACCAGCAGCCCATAGGAAGCCGCCACCGTAACAGCGGCGACCGGAACTGAGCCGAAGCGGCGGCGCAGCAGGACAAAGAGCGGAAACAAAAAGTAGATACGCCATTCGACCGAAATGGACCACAGCGAGTAGTTGATCTTGGAAGTTGTGTCCTGAAAGAAGTCTTGCAGCAGCAGCAGGTGCGCCGCCAGCCCCTTGGCCGTCACCGGCAGGCTGATGTCCCACAATGTGCCCGTGGGATGCCCAATCGCCAGCCAGATCAAGAGCAGCGAGCCGCCCAGCGCAAAAAAGTACGGCGGCAGGATGCGCCGCGCCCGCTTGCCGAAGAACGTCCACGCCCCGCCCCGCAGGCTGCCGTCGCCGCGCACCACCGGCAGGGCCAGGCAGAAGCCGGATAGCACGATAAATACGTCCACGGCGTAATGCCCGAACCAGAGAAAATGGATCACAGGACGAAGACCGCCCGGCAGGCGCGTTTCCTCAAACTGCATCTGAAACGCGCAGTGCGCGAGGATCACAAACAGCGCCGCCAGCGCCCGCAGCCCGTCTAAATAAGCGACGTGCTGCCGTGCCGGAGGGCTTGTTATTGAAGGGCTTGCTGCCATAGTTTCTTTCTTTGTGCGGTCTTTGCTGAATATCCCCTGCAAGAAAGATGCCAACAGCAAGCCCTTTAATCCCAAGTCTTTTAATCAGCCCGTACAGCCGCTACGCCGCCGCCGTGCTGCGCTTGGCTGCGGGCAGCGCCACGCTCTTTTTAGGCTTGAACCGCAGGAATGGCCGCTCCACCCCAAACCAGCTTGCCAGCCCCAGCCCCGCGCACACGACGCAGGCCAGCGTAAAGACCAGCCAGGGCGCGATGCCCGGCAGGAACCACAAGAGCAGCATTTCCACCGGCCAGCCGTAGAGGTAGACGCCGTAAGACACATCCGGCAGGCTCCGCAGCCGCGCCAGTGCCAGCGACTGCACTTCCGCCGCCCAGAACAGCAGGTAGGCTCCGAACGTTGCCAGGCCAAGATGCGCCGTCACCGGCAGGCACAGGGACAGCCCCAGCCCCAGCGCGGCCAGGAGCGCCCCCCGGTTGGTCAGACGCAGGCGCTCCCGGAACAGGGGCACGCAGCCGCCCACGCAAAACAGCGGCAACAGACGGGCCAGCGCGGTCATGTCCCCCAGCAGCAGATGTCCACCGGGAAAGTGAATGCGGGCAACCACCGACGGCAGGGCCGACAGCAGCAGGGCCGCCCCGGTCAAAGCCAGCCACACCCCACGGCGTCCGAGCAGGCCCAGCGCCCCCAGACCCGCCACCAGCAGGTAGCACCGGAACTCATAGGCAATCGTCCACATGGAGCCGTTCACTTCCGGGTAATGCATCCCGGCGAAGACAGGTGGGACGACGGGAGTGCGAAGCAACAGCATCCCTTTGACAAAATGCGGCAGGCTAAACTGAGCAAAGTAATGCGCGGCACCGCCAGCCAGCGGCCCAACGATAAAAGCCGACAGCAGGGAGGCGGCAATGAAGCCCGGATAAATCCGCAGCATCCGCTTTTGGAGAAAGTCCGCGAGGTCCGGCGTGCGCCGCCAGCTTTGCACAATCAGACAGCCGCTCAGGAGGAAAAAGCCCGCCACGGCCACTTCCCCGAACGAGACCGTGTGAAACAGCCGCATCAGCGGCTCCCGGCGACTGTCCCCGTCGGCCAGCTCCGGCGCGTGCGACAGCAGCACCAGCGCGGCAAACAGCAGCCGCAGCAGATTGAAGTTGTTGCTGCGACTTGCCGGTTTCTCCGGCAGCGCAGGCTCGCGCAAAGGCAGTTTCGGCGAAGGCCGCTTGGATGTCCGCTCCGAGGGCCGGTTCGGGTTCTGAAAGGCAGGGGGAGAAAGGGTGGTAGACATGGTTTGGGTTCCTCTTCATCTCTAAGGCTAGTAGGTTTTTACAACCGCAGCGGCGGCAGTTTCGTTCCTTGCTCGCGCTTGATTTTGACATTATTCCTGCTGTGTGCTATGCCATACATCTTCTTTGTTGTCTGTGCTCTCTTTCTCAAAAAGCAGGGTTCATGCCAACAAACTAGGGCGCAGACTTTGGCCTTATAAACCCGTATTCGGACCAGGTACACACTAAAACAGCCGCCCGGCTTCTCCCCAAAGAGAAACCGGGCGGCGAAATAAACTGGCGGTGCTGCTGAAAAAATCAGGGAGAGGACGACTGCGCGGCATCCGGGACTGGCACACTCTTTTTAGGCTTGAGCCGCAGGAAGGGCCTCTCGATGCCGAACCAGCTTGCCAGCCCCAGTGGCACGCAGAGAACGCAGGCGAGCGCAAATACTAGCCAGGACGAAAGGCCGGGAACATACCACACGAGCAGTTTCTCCACCGGCCAGCCGTACAAGTAGACGCCGTAGGAAATATCCGGCAGGTGACGGAACCGCGCCAAAAGCGGCGACTGCGTTTCCGCAAACCAGAACAGCAGATATGCCCCAAACGTGGCTAGACCGAATGGCGCTGTTTTATCACCAAACATACAGGCGAAGAGCAGCACAGCGGCCAGCAGTGCCCAAAGAGGATTGAGTAGGATACGCTCCCGAAATAGCGCAAAGCAGCCGCCAACGCCAAAGAAGGTTGTGAGGCGTATCGTCTGCACTGGGTCGTCCATCAAATAAGCGTTTCGCAAGAAGTGCTCCCCGTGAAAATGGGTGCGGCTTACAAATGCTGGGGCCAATGATAGACCAAGAAAAACAATCGTCATTCCCAGCCACGCCGACTTCCACCGAAACAGGCCACAGATGCCCCAAATCGCTACCAACAAGTAGCATCGAAATTCATAAATGATCGTCCACATTGGGCCGTTGACCATAGCCCAAGTTTGGCCTGAAAAAATGGGGGGAATTGCTGGCTGCTGCAAAAGAAAAGCACTTTTGAGAAATTCTGGCAGGTTGAACTGAGCGAAGTAATGAACGGCATTAGCGGCCAATGGCCCAACAATAAAAGCCGACACAACAGAAGCCATCAGAAAACCGGGATAGATTCTGAGGACGCGCTTTTTCAGGAAATCCAGCAGGTCTGGGGTGCGCTGCCAGCTCTGCACAATCAGGCAACCGCTCAACAGAAAAAAGCCATCTACAGCCACCGTTCCTAGAGTCGCTGTGCCAATGAAACGCAACAGGATTTCGCGGGGCGCGTGACCATTAGCTAGTGGCGCATGCGACAGCACCACCATCATAGCAAACAGCAGACGGAGCACATTGAAGTTGTTATTGCGGCCCGTTGTGGCCTTTGCGGATTCGAGATGCGTCTCGGCTGGGCTGGGGCTGGACTGGGCCGGGGCTGTCTCTGTCGTGAGGGGTTTAGGGGTTTGGGAAGAGATAGACATACAGCCTTTTTCTTTCACGCTCTGTTTCTTTTGGTACTTACTGCAAGAATTGTGCCAAGCGAGCGGGGGCCGGGCAACAGCGCCGGGTACACTCTTTCTATGGCAAGTGATGTGAGCGATGTAATTGTGATTGGTGCAGGCGTCGGCGGGCTGTCTGCCGCGATTGGGCTGGCGGCGCGGGGGGGGCGGGTGACGGTGCTGGAACAGGGGCCGCGTGTAGGCGGCAAGCTGAACCGGTGGGCGGAGGGCGGCTACACGTTTGATACCGGGCCGCACGTTTTGACGATGCTGTGGGCGCTGGAAGACGTGTTCGTGCAAGCGGGACGGCGGCTCGGGGACGTGCTGGAGTTGGTGCAGCTGGACACGGTTTGCCGGTATCACTTTGAGAGCGGCGAGACGCTGGATGCGCCGGGCGACCCGGAGGAAGCGGCCCGTGCGATTGCGGCGTTTGCGCCGGGCGACGAGGCGGGCTTTCGGCGGTTTCTGGCCTATGCCCGGCGGGTGTCGGAGGCGACGACGGACCCGTTTCTGCGGCAGGACTTCGGGGCGCAGGTCAAGGGCGTCCCCACCCCGGCGCAGTGGGGGCAATTAGGAGAATTTCTGGCCCTGAAGCCCTGGCGGTCGCTGCGGCAGGTGGTCAGCGAACACTTCACAGACCCACGCCTGCGGCAGGTCTTTGAGCTGTATGCGCTTTACAGCGGCTCGCACCCGGCGCGGGCCTCGGGGATTTTTGCCACCGTGGCCGATGTGCAGTGGCGGCAGGGGACATACTATGTGCGCGGCGGGCTGTACGGTCTGGCGGAAGCACTGCGGTCAGCGGCAGAAAGCGTAGGCGTGACGATTGAGACCGGGACGACCGTGCGGGAAGTGATCATCAAGCAGGGCCGGGTGCGGGGCGTGGAGACGGCGGACGGGGCGCGGCGGTTCGCGGACGCCGTGGTTTGCAATGCCGATGCGCTGGGTGCGATGACTTCTTTAGTCCCCACAGAGGCGCGGCGCAAGTGGACGGCGGCGCGGGTGGAAAAGATCGAGCCAAGCACGTCGGCGTTCCTGCTGCTGCTGGGCGTCGAGGGCGAATACCCGCAGCTTGCCCACCACAATTCGTTTCTGGCCGCCGACGGGGCCGCCGAGTTCGCGGCGATTTTCGATGCACAGCGACCCGCCGGGGACCCGACGGTGGGCGTCGCCTGTCAGAGCGTGACGGACCCCACGAAAGCCCCGCCGGGCTGCACCAATTTGTTTGTGATGACCAATCCGCCTGCGCTTTCGCCCGCGTTTGACTGGACGCGGGAGGCGGGCGCTTATCGGAACGTGGTGCTGACCAAATTGGAGCGCATGGGCCTGACCGATCTGCGGAAGCGCATCCGTGTGGAGCAGCGATGGACGCCGCTGGAGTTAGAGAGCCGCTACGGGGCGCATCGGGGGGCCATTTACGGGCTGTCGTCGAACGGCTGGCGGCAGGGCTTTCTGCGTCCCCCGCAGGTCTCGCCGGATGTGCGCGGCCTGTACTACGTCGGCGGCAGCACCCACCCCGGCGGCGGCGTCCCGCTGTGTGCCCTGTCGGGGATGAATGCAGCGCGGGAGATTGCGGGGGAATAGATCCCCTATCCTTGTGGCAGCTCTATCCGCTTGAGCGCCTCGCGGAAGTTGGCTTTGCTGCGCTCCTGGGCATTGGACGTGTGCAGCTCTTCCGTGCGGTGGGTTTCCTCGTTGGAGCGGCGGGCCATCAGGCCGAGGAACTTGAAGAACGCGGGCAGCTCGTCCACATAGCGCGGCAGGTAAATGATGTGCAGCAGGTCGCCTTCCAGCCGCACCGGTGGCTTCAGTGTGTAGGGGGTCTGCTCATACGCCTGCACAAACTCGGTCTGCCAGAACGCTGTAGGGACCGCCGAGAGCCGCACCCGGAAATGGATGGCCTCGCGGTTTTCCTCAATGTTTTCCAAGTGGTCGGTGTCAATCGACTTCAAATAAATCTCCGGCGAAACGTCGTCGGGGTTGGCGTGCTCAATGTGCTCCACGGTCACTTATCTCCTTCACATCTTCAGTGTCACGAACTCGGTACTCTTTCATGTCTACGCCGCCGCTGTCCCGAAACGTCACCCCTTCGGCTTCCAGCAGTTCTTTTTGCTGCGCCGCCAGCAGCGGCGAGCGTTTGGCCGTCCGCAGGTGTCCGTCGCTTCCCACCACCCGCTGCCAGGGCACATCCGCCCCGTCCCAAGCCTGGTTCATCGCCCACCCCGCCTGCCGCGCCGTGCAGCCCACGGCGTCCCCGACCTGCCCGTAAGACATCACCCGCCCCGGCGGGATGAGGCGAACGCGGGCCAGCACCAGTTCCAGCAGTGTTTCATCGTTCATTTACTTGGCAGGCGACTTCAGCGCGGCTTCAATCTGCGCGACGGTGTCCGCTGAAAGCGGGTCGTGACCGGCGGGGATGCGGGCGATGACATGGCCCTGGCGGTCGGTCAGGAACTTGGCGAAGTTCCACTCGATGTCACCGCCGAATTTGGGGTCGGTGGCTTTGTCGGTCAGGAACGTATACAGCGGGGCCTGATCGGGGGCCTTGACGGAGATTTTGGAGAACAGGTCAAACGACGTGTGGTACTTGGACGTGCAGAACTGCAAAATCTGGCCGTTCGTGCCGGGTTCCTGATGGGCAAAGTCGTCGGCAGGGAAAGCCAAAATCCGCAGGCCCTGGCTCTGATACTTCTGGTACAAGGCTTCCAGAGACGCATACTGAGGCGTGTTACCGCACAGGGAGGCCGTGTTAACTATCAGCAGCACTTTGCCCCGGTAGCGCGACAGCGGGACGCTCTTGCCATCAATGTTTTTGACGGTGAAGTCCAGAACCGTCTGGGGCTTGGCGGGCGTGGTCTGTGCGGAGGCAGGAACGGTCAGCGCGGCAAGCGCCAATCCGGCGGCGAGGGCAGGAAGAAGGGGCAGTTTCATAGGTGGGTGTCCTGTTCGGGTTGGCGGGTCAAGTTAGGGGTGATGTTCGGCAGAGGGGGCGGGTTTTCCTGCTTTTGGCAAAGAAAAGAACACGGGGCTGAACCCCCATGCTTTAAAAGAGCAAGCCCCCGCCTGCGCGGGCGAAGAGTGTAGAAACAGAGGCTTTTCCTGTGCCCGCGAAGGCGGGGAATTGCCTTTCAAAGCATGGGGGTTCAGCCCCGTGTTCCCGGCCTTGCTCTACTCCCCCTGCTCCTGCTCTTCCAGATACCGCTCGGCATCCATCGCGGCCTGGCAGCCGGAGCCGGCGGCGGTGATGGCCTGCTTGTATTCGGTGTCCTGCACATCGCCCGCCGCGAAGACGCCGGGGATATTCGTGGTCGGGCGGCCCGGATGGGTGACAATATAGCCCGCGTCGTCCATTTCCAGATGCCCCTCAAACAGCTTCGTGTTCGGCGAGTGGCCGATAGCGATAAAGACGCCGCTCGTGGCGAAGAAAGACTCGACATCGGTCTTCAAGTTGTGCAGGGTCAGCCCCGTCACTTTGCCCGCCTCGGGGTCGTGAATGGCCTTCACGACACTGTCCCAGATGACTTCGATTTTCGGATTGTCCATCGCCCGCTGCTGCATAATCTGCGAGGCGCGGAACGAATCGCGGCGGTGGATGAGCGTCACTTTGGAGGCCATGCGGGACAGGTAGTTGGCCTCTTCCAACGCTGTGTCGCCGCCGCCGATGACGACGACTTCCTTGCCCCGGAAGAAAAAGCCGTCGCAGGTCGCGCACGCCGAGACGCCTTTGCCGTACAGCGCGGTTTCCGACGGCAGGCCAAGCCACTTGGCCGACGCTCCCGTGGTCACAATCGCGGTTTTGGCCCAGAACTCTTTGTTGTCATCGGTCTTGATGTGGAACGGACGCTGCGAGAAGTCTACAGTCTCGACGTTTTCCGTCAAAAACTCCGCGCCGACGCGCTCCGCCTGCTGGCGCATCTGGTCCATCAGCTCCGGCCCCATAATGCCGTGGGCAAAGCCGGGGAAGTTTTCCACATCGGACGTAATCATGAGCTGTCCGCCGGGCAGGTTCGGTGCCCCGCCTTCAATCACAAGCGGGTTCAGGTTGGCACGGGCGGCGTAAATGGCCGCCGTCAGCCCGGCGGGGCCGGAGCCGATAATGACGACGTTGCGCGGCTCGGTCTGGGGGATATTTTCAGTCATCGGAGTTGTCACGGGAATGCCTCTTCGGTTGATCTAACGTATTATAGCGTAGTTACACACATATAACAAACTGGCGGGGGGCAGGGTTCCCTAGAGCCTGCTCTGACCTGGACTCTTGACAGGCCCCCACCGCCTGTGTTACTCTGGAACGCAATGTCTTCCGATACTCATTCTGATGTCACTTCGCGCCGCAATATGCGCCGCCTAAGTCTGGTGGTTCTGCTGACCCTGCTGCCCTGGCCTGCCGTGTGGCTGGGGATGTACAAGCTGGATTCGATTGCCTGGACCTTTGTGCTGTACCACGGCTGCTGCCTTCTGCCCGCTGCCCTCTGGGGGCGGCGACTCTGGCGCGAATCTGTCCGCTGGCCGACCACGAAACAATGGGCCTGGCTTCTGGGGGCGCTGGTGTGCGTCGTGCCGCTGTCTCTCTTTACATACACTGAAATCGGGCGCTGGATACTCAGCGCCCCGGACATCGGCTCGGTGGTCACGGAGCGTGGCTTTCAGGCGCGGCTTCTGCTGCCATTCGGGGTGTACTTCGTGGCCGTCAACGCCACGCTGGAAGAGCTGTTCTGGCGCGGCGTCGTGCTGAATGAGCTGCGGGGCGCGGACGAGGCGGTCTGGACGGTCGGGGCAATCTGGACGGCCTTCACGTTCGCCGCGTGGCATTATCTGGTCCTGCGCCTCCTGCTCCGTCCCGGCTGGGCCGAGGCGACGGTGCTGGCAATTTTGGTCGCAGGTATTTTCTTTGCCTGGCTGTACCGGCAGACAAAGTCGATTATCGTGCCGATTTTATGGCACGGCCTGGTGTTTGATCTCGGTTTGATTGTGGTGTTCAGCGCAGTGCTGCGGGGGTGAACGATCCATGTGGCTTGGTATCTGGAGCGGCTTGTTTGCCGTGCCTACTTTGCTGGGAGTGCTGGGCGTGCTGTGGGGCGCGGTGCAAGTGCGGGACCTGCGGCGTCCCGCGTTCTGGGGCTGGCTCGGCCTGCTGGCCGTCCTGCTGACGGGGCGGCGCTGGCTTCGGCTGCTGCGGCCAATTCGCGCCGATGAGCCAAAGCCGCTAATACCCACCCGGCGCGGGGCGGCGATTGGCCGGGGCGGGGTGCGGCTGGAATGGGAGCAGTTCGGGCCGGACGATGCCCCGTGCCTGCTGCTGTCACACGGCTGGTCGCTGACCCATGATACGTGGTATTACCAGAAGAAGGCGCTGGCGGACGAGTTCCGCGTGGTGGTCTGGGATATGCGCGGCACAGGCCGCTCGGGGCATCCTGCCGACGAGGACTACTCGATGGAGGCCGTCACCGCCGATTTAGCCGCCGTTTTTGACGCCGTAGACGCCGGGCGTCACCCCGCCGGCTGCGTTCTCGCGGGGCATTCGGTGGGCGCGATGATTTTGATTCCGTTCGCCACCCGGTATCCCCGGCAGATGGCGGCTGTGCGCGGGCTGGCCCTGCTGGCCGGGACCGATGAGCCGATTTTGGAGTCGATGTGGGGGCGACGCTGGCTCGTGCCTCTGCGCCGTCCGTTCTGGGAGCCGCTGGGGCACGCGATGGGCCGCTGGCCCCGCCCGTTTGAGGAGTTTGTGCGCTTTATCGAGCGTCTGGGCTGTATCCATCTGGCGCTGATGTTCGGGGGCCGGGTGGGCCATCTCAGCCGGGGTGACTGCGATTTGGTGGCGGGGCACTGCGCGGAGTTTTCCATGCGGGCGGCAGGCCGGGGGGCGCTGTCCTGCTTCGGCTTTGACGTGCGCGAGCTAACCCCCTGCCTGCCCGTCCCAACGCTTTTCTTGACCGGCGAGGGCGATCACAATATGCCCCCGGCGGTGCAGCGGGCGATGGCGGCGCGTCTGCCCGGAGCCGAGGTGGTGCTGCTGCCCGCCTGCGGGCATCTCAGCCTTCTGGAATGCCCGGAGGAGGTCAACGCCCACCTGCGCCGCTTTGCGCGGCGGTGTTTGAAGCTAAAATCCGTTACGCCTTTTTGACGTACTTCATCGCTATCGAGTTCATGCAGTAGCGCAGGCCGGTCGGCTTTGGGCCGTCGTCGAAAACGTGGCCGAGATGGCCGCCACAGCGGGCGCACCGGATTTCGTCGCGGGTCATGCCAAGCGAGTTGTCGGTGTCCTGCACCACACTGGTTTTGGTCAGCGGCTGCCAGAACGAGGGCCATCCCGTGCCGGAATCAAACTCGGTCGCCGTGCTGAACAGCGGATTGGCACAGGCGGCGCAGACCATTGTGCCCGGCCCCGGCGATTCGTGCTGCCCGGAGAAGGCCCGCTCTGTCCCCGACTCGCGCAAAATGTTGAACTGCGCGGGCGTCAGCAGCTTTTTCCACTCGGCTTCGGTGTGCATCACCGGATACTTATGGACCGGCGCGGCATCGGCTGCGTTCATTCCGGCAAACCGTCCCACTAAAAGCGCCCCGCCCACGGCTCCGGCGGCGACCAGCGAGCTGCGAAGAAAATCCCGGCGTGTCTGTGTCATAATTTTTACCTCTTAGTGTTTAAACCGACACCGCAGGCGAGAAGTTCCATAGTCACAGCACCGCCCGCAGCGTCGCGCCGAGAAGAGAGGCGAGATTTGGCACGGCGTTCTTGTGCATAATCTCCCAGCCGTGCGAGTTTTCCGCCCCGAAGGCCAGCGTGATGGGCCGGGCGACCAGCCCCAGCGAGGCCGCGCAGGAGGCATCACTGCCGCCGCGTGAGAGGGCCTGGAAATGGGGAGTCTGCCCGATGCCCTGCGCGGCGCGGGACACCAGCTCAATGTCAGCGGCCTGCATCGCGGCATAGGCGTCGTTCACCCAGACCGTCGGCTGCGCGTCCAGCGGGAACGGGCAGTCGGGGACACGCGGGCCGATTTCCAGAGCGATCCCGACCTCGGCTTGATACTGGCGCAGGAGCCACAAGGCTCCGTGCCCGCCGACTTCCTCCGCCGCCGTTGCCGCAAACAAGACCCGCGCCGGGTCAATGTCTTTCAAGTCTTCTAAAGCCAGCAGCAGGGCCGCAACATCGGCGCGGTCATCCAGGAAGGGCGACGACACAAACTCGCCCAGCGTCGTCATCGTCCGCCGCGACGGATGCAGCACCACCCGCGTTCCCGCCCGGACGCCCGCGTCCGTGAGCTGCGCCGCCGTTTGGCCCGTCCAGACGCGCCAGTCCGCCCACGTCAGCGGCCTCTCCCGCGCCTGCACGGCGGGGCTTGCCGGGTCGTTGGTGTGGATGCCGCCCAGCGACAGCACGCCGTCCATTTTGCCCCCCGACGCCAAAATCTGCACGGGACCCTCGCCCCACTTCCACGGCAGCAGGCCGCCGAGGCTTGTCACCGCCAGCCGCCCGTCGTCCTCCACCCGCGTCACCAGCAGCGCGATTTCGTCCAGATGCGCCATGACCACAATGTCCGGCTTCTCCGGCAGGCGGTCCGCGCCCGGCACGCTCATCAGTAGGTTGCCGCGTGCATCGGCGGCGTGAGCGCACCCCAGACGCTCGGCGTGCGCCGCGACCGCCTCCCGCACCAATTCCTCCTGCCCCGGCGGTCCGGGCAGCGCGACAAGTTCCTGCACCAATTTCAAAACATCAGTCATAAAATAGCCTCTGGCGCACATTTTACCATACGGGGTACACTGGCTCTATGGAACACCCAACTGAAATCAACTGGCGCGAGTGGGGCGACGCCGCGTTTGCCGAGGCGAAGGCGCAAAACAAGCCTATTCTGCTGGACATCGGCGCGGTCTGGTGTCATTGGTGTCATGTCATGGACACCGGCATCGACGGCGACCCGGTTCACACCGGCACGTATTCCGACCCCACCGTGCAGCAAAAAATCGCCAACGGCTTTATTCCCATCAAAGTAGACAACGACCGGCGGCCCGACATCAACGCCCGCTACAACATGGGCGGCTGGCCGACCACCGCCTTTCTGACCCCGGACGGCGACACGCTCTACGGCGAAACCTATGTCACGCCCACCCGCATGATTGGCCTTTTGGACTATATCGCTAACCTGTGGACCAATAATCAAAGCGACATTCAACAGCAAATCGCCGAGATGCGGGAGCAGCGGGCGGCGTCCGAGGCGCGAACGCCCTCCGCCCTGGACCCCAACACCACGCAGACCGTCCTGAACTCCGTGCGCGGCCACTTTGACCCCGAGTACGGCGGCTTCCTGTCGTCCGCCCCCGCCAAGTTCCCCCACCCCGACGCCCTGCGGCTGGTGCTGGAAGAATATGCTCGCACCGGCGATAATTCGCTCAAAGAAATCGCTGAAAAGACCCTGCACGGCATGGCCGACGGCGGGATGTACGACTACTTTGCCGGCGGCTTCTTTCGCTACAGCACCGACCGGCAGTGGGCCGTGCCGCACTTCGAGAAGATGCTGGAAGACAACGCCAAGCTCACGTCTGTCTATGCGCTGGCTTATCAAGTGTTAGGCGACTCGTACTATCTGGACGTGGTCAAATCCGCGCAGGGCTGGCTCCTGTCCGAGATGCGCGGCCCCGACACCGGGGCCTTCGCGGGCAGTCAGGACGCCGGGCCGGAGGAAGCCTACTACGGTCAGCCGCTTGCTATCCGTGCCACCCTGCCAACGCCTTATATTGACTGCACCGTCTACACCGGCTGGAACGCGCTGATGGTGTCTGCCCTTGCAGCCCGGTACAAGGTGACGGGTGAGGCGGATATTTTGGAAGCGGCAAAAGCGACTTTCGATTTTATCACACAGCGGATGGAGCAGACACAGAACCCCGCACTACAAGAAATGGCTGCCTTCCACCACTATTTTTTGCAGGCGCAGGCACAGGGGAGCATCGGCCTATTGAGCGACCAAATCGCAGTTGTCAACGCCGCTCTTGACCTTCCAGATATAGGCGATTCTCATGGGCTGGCTGTTGCCATTGAGGCTGCGGAGTATATTCTTGACACTCTGGCAGACAAGACCGAAGGCGGCTTCTTTGACCTCGCCCCTGACCCAAACGCCGCCGGTGAGCTGGCGCGGCCCAAGAAAGACATAGGCGAGAACGCAGACGCGGCGCTGGCCCTCATCCGACTGTCCGGGTTCACCGGGGACGCCAAATATAAACAGGCTGCTGAGAGAGCGTTGAAGCTGTTCGCGGGCAAGTATGCCCAGACGGGCTACTTCGCCGCTTCCTACGCCCGTGCCGTGGAAGCCGCCCGTGCGCCGGGGCTGCATATCACGATTGTCGGCGACCAGGACAACGACCAAACGCGGCAGTTGCAGCAGGCGGCGTGGGCGCACGTCGCCCCGGCGAAGACAGTTCAGATGATGTTACCCGACGCCGCACAGGCGAGTGGGCTGCCTGCCGATGTGGACGGCAAGGCATACGCCACGGTCTGTGTCGGGACGGTGTGCTTTGCGCCAACGGCAGATGTGGATGTGATGCATCAGCAGATGCGGGGGGCGGAATGAGGAAGGACCACGGGGCTGAACCCCCATGCTTTAAAAGGGCAAGCCCCCGCCTTCGCGGGCGAGGACAAACTAGGACGCTAACTTCTGATGCCCTTACCCACGGGGAATTGCCCTTCAAAGCATGGGGGTTCAGCCCCGTGGTCTTGCTCGTGTTCTTTGTTCTTCTCCCATTGCACGCCGCGCCGCACTACGCGACCGCCGCCGCCGCACGGGTGGCGGGGGAAAAGCTGGAACGGGCGGGGCAGAACGAGGCCGCCGCCGAGGCTTACGCGCAGGAGGCCGTCATCCGGCGGCGCTCCGGGGACCCGCAGGGGGCGGATGTGGAGCATCGGCGCTCGCTTCGGCTGCGAACCGATGTGGCGCTGGCAATTACCGCACCTCTGCCGACGCATGGGCCGAGGCTGGCGAAGGGGGAGCCGGTGGCGGGGTGCTACATCGGGGCGTTGGACGACTACGCGGGCGGGCTGCGGGCGGACGAGTTCGCGGACCGCATCGGGCGGCCTCTCGCACTGTGCTTTGATTACAGCCCCTACGGAGCGCCGTTCCCTTTAGACTGGGCGCGGCGGCAGGCGCGGGCAGGGCGGATGGTGCAGATTGCGTGGGAGCCGCGAGATATTCACGCGGTCCGCGACGACGCCTATTTGAACGAGTGGGCGGAGGACGCCGCGCAGTGCGGGACGACCGTATTTCTGCGCTTTGGTGGGGAGATGAACGGCAACTGGACGCCCTGGGGCCACGACCCGAAAGCCTACCGGCAGGCGTTCCGGCTGGTGCATGCCGTCATCAACCGGCACGCGAGTAATATCGCGCTGGTCTGGGCACCGGGCGCAGTTCCGACCTATAATTTAGACAATTACTGGCCCGGCGACGATGTGGTGGACTGGGTGGGCATCAGCCTCTATCTAGTGCGCTTTTATGACGACAATCCGAGCCGCCCGGCGTCTCTCGATGGCCCGGCGTCGTTGATTGACCCGTTTTATAAGAAGTTCGCCGCCCGTCACCCGCTTTGTTTGGTGGAATGCGGCGTGTCCCGGCAGGCGCGGACCGAGGGCCATCCTAACGATGCCTACGCCGCCGCCCGGATTTACGATCTGCTGGACGCCATCAAAATCCGCTACCCGCGTCTCAAGATGTTCTGCTGGTTTACCCGCAACAATCTGGAAACCGCACGGGCGGGGCGGCGCTTGAACGACTATTCCCTGCCGGGCGGCAGCGGGGCGCTCGAAGCCTTTCGGTCAGCGATTGAAGACCCCTATTTTCTCTCCAATCAGGACGACGCGCCGCCGTATCGCTACGCCTCAACTAGCGGCTCCCTGCCGCCGGGGTATGTCGGCGGCCTGAGCGCGGCGATTTCTACCTACACGCTGTCCCCGACACTCGAAGTCTCGCGCAGCGGCGTCACGCGCCGCGCAGGCCACCCGTTCAGCGTCTTCGTCCCACCGGGAGCCGGCCCGCTGACGGTCACAGTGCGCGATGACAAGGGCCGTGCGGCCAAAACATTGGTGCTGAGGCAGTAATCAATTCGCACGGCGGCGCACACGCGGGGCGGGGACGGGTGGCGGGGGCTGATGGGTGAGGTCCGCCAGCGCTTCGGCCAGCGCCTGCGTCAGAGCCGCGACCGCCTCGCTGCGGGGCAGGTGCATGAACGCTTCCGGGCGCAGGGGCTTTCCAAAGGTCACAGTCACCGGGCGGGGTGACCAGCGGGGAACCAGCTTACCGTAGGGCATCAGGCTGTTCGTGTTTTGCAGGCCGACCGGCACAATCGGTGCTCCAGTTCGGATCGCGAGAAGTGCCGCGCCGGGCTGCACCCGCTGCAACAGCCCCGTCTCCGAACAGCGGCCTTCGGGAAAGACGGCCACCGGATCGCCAGCATTCAAACACTGCTCAATACGGCGCAGAGCACCCCGGTCCGCGCTGTCGCGCTCGATGGGAAACGCATGGAAGCGGGCAAAGAACCAGCCCAGCACGGGGAGTTCAAATAGCTCCCGCTTGCCCACAAACCACGCCCGGCGCGGGGTCGTGACAAACAGTGTCGGCGGGTCCGCATCGCTGAGATGGTTCGGGCAGAGCAGCACGCCGCCCCGCCGGGGCACGTTTTCCTCGCCGCTCGCTGTGACCCGCCCGAGGACGCGCACAATCAGCCGCAGCAGGGTGAACACGAAGGGATAGCCGAGAAAATAAATCATAGCACGTTAAAGGTTTAGGCGGTCGTCAGTCAGCGTTCCTGCCATATTCTCGGCACATTGTAGGCGTCGAACATCGTGTCGGCACTCAGTAAAACACTGCCCGTCACTAATGCTGTCGCAGCAATTATTCGATCAAACGGGTCCCTGTGATGGAACGGCATTTCCTGCATCACAGAGATTGCCGCCACAGTAATCGGCAGGATTTCAATAGATTGGCTTTCGGTGAATTCCTGCAAGCCCCGCAAGGTCATCGTCAGCGGCAATTTCTTCGTGCTGGCTTTGATCCCGATTTCCCAGAACGACGCAATGCTAATCTGCGTTGTATTCGTCGGGTCTATGATAAGCCCCTGTACATATACAGGCAATTCCGCCGCTCCCCGGACGAACCAGAGGAAGGTATGTGTGTCAATAATCTGCGGCATTAGTGGTCTTCCGGCATATAGTCTGCAAACATATCCTCAATCGGAGTCGCCAGCAGATCGTTGATGTCAACACCCTCCAGCAAGTGCCGCCCGGCTCCAAATTGACGCGGCGGAAGTGCTTCCACGGGTGGTTCAGGCTGACTTTGCGGGACAACCTCCTCCATAATCAGCCGGGCAACGACCAGCTTTTCTTCAGCGGAAAGCGGCTTGATAGCCTGCTCATAAACTTGGTATGCGGTCATACTTGCCTCTCATTCTCTCTGTCCTGACCTGCTTCTGAGCATTTCAAGTATGCAGAACACATAGCCACCACTTCTTCCATCACTGCCGCCTGCGCTTCCAAAGCCAGGCGCTTCTTCCGTATCTGCTTGGTTGATTGTGCCAGATTTGCATCAAATTCTTCACGAGTTATTGTTGAAGTCATAACATCCTCGCTCTGTTTTCTATCTAGCATTAGTTTAGCAAGCGGCGTCAGAAAAGTCAAGGCAGGCACAAAAAAGCCCCCGCCAGAAATGGCGGGGGCTGATGAGTGGGTTATGCCTTAAACTGGCCTTTGAAGTCGGCGATGGCTTTTTTGAGGGCGTCGATGGCGTTGTCGTCCAAAGTCTTGTCGTGGGCGATGGTTTCCGGGACTTCCGGGTACTTGTCGGTGCGAGGCACTTTGGCAGGTACAATCACTTTATGCTTGTTTTTGTGGATGAGTCGGGAGACGTCGGCCTCAAATTCGCTGAGGGTTCCAGCACCTATTTTATAGTTACTTTGGTCCTTGTTGAAGGCGACATAGAAGCGGAAACGCTGAACCGGCGCATTGATTCTCTGCGGACGGAACTGAGAGTACCGAGCGGCTACAAGTTTCATTTCTTCCGAAACAACGTTCACATTCGCCGGGCATTTCTCAATGCAATCAAGGAGTACGATTTTGAGTTTAGTCGTGGACAAACGAAAAGTGTCGAACGCCGATTATAGCAGCGGGAGTGTTTTCTACAAAGCCATGTGTGGGGTGGCATTTGACGCGGCGAAGCCATTGCTGGAAGAAGCAAATGTAAAGTTTGACGACAGCGGCGGAAAAGCACTGAAAAAAGAATTGGCGTCTTACATTAAACGCACAGTCAATGACGAGGGGCGGGACAGGGTGCGGGTTAAGAAAATCGGCACCCAAGACTCGAAATCAAGCAATCTCATTCAGGTAGCGGATATGGTAAGCGGCGCGGTCTACCGCTGCTTTAGCGGCGAAGCAGACGCACAGGAGTACCGAAACATAATAAAGCACCGAGAATACTCAGTGCTTCAATGGCCGTAATTCATAGTGTCCCTGGTTCCTAGAGAAATTGGTGTCCCACGCACACGCCGTTCGAAGCTCGTTTCGGGTGAAACAAGCGGACGCCCCGTTTTTACGGGGAGGTGACTATTCGGAACCAGGGCAATTTGATTTTATTATGGCATAGAACTTCAATTTATGCAACAGAAAGTCGCTCGGCACAAAAAAGCCCCCGCCATATTTGGCGGGGGCTTTTGGTTTGGTTGGTTACGCCTTGAACTGGCCTTTGAAGTCGGCGATGGCTTTTTTCAAGGCGTCGATGGTGCTGTCGTCCAGGGTCTTGTCGCGGGCGATGGTTTCCGGGACTTCCGGGTACTTGTCGGCGAGGAAGGCGATGAACTCGGCCTCAAAGCGGCGGACGGCGTCCACGGGGATGTCGTCCAAAGCGCCGGTGTTGGCGGCGTAGATGATTGGGACCTGCTTTTCGAGCGGCAGGGGCTGGTACTGCGGCTGTTTCAGGACTTCGACCAGACGCAGGCCACGGGCAAGCTGGGCCTGGGTGGCTTTGTCGAGGTCGGAGGCGAACTGGGAGAACGCCTGGACTTCGCGGAACTGAGCCAATTGCAGCTTGAGCTGGCCGCCGACGTTCTTGTTCTTCATCGCCTTGGTCTGGGCGTTGCCGCCGACGCGGGAGACGGAGATGCCGACGTTGATTGCCGGGCGGACGCCGGAGTTGAACAGGTCGGATTCCAGGAATATCTGGCCGTCGGTGATGGAGATCACGTTGGTCGGGATATACGCAGACACGTCGCCCGCCTGCGTCTCAATGATCGGCAGGGCAGTCAGCGAGCCGCCGCCAAGTTCTTTGGACAGCTTGGCGGAGCGCTCCAAGAGCCGGGAGTGCAGGTAAAACACGTCGCCGGGGTAAGCCTCGCGGCCCGGCGGGCGGCGCAGGAGCAGGGACACCTGACGGTAGGCGACGGCCTGTTTGGACAGGTCATCGTAGACAATCAGGGCGTGCTTGCCGTTGTCGCGGAACCATTCGCCGATGCACGCGCCGGTGTACGGCGAGATATACTGCTGCGAGGCGGGGTCGTCGGCAGTGGCGGCGACGACGGTGGTGTATTCCATCGCGCCGTTCTGCTCCAATGACCGCACGATGTTGGCGACGGTGCTGGACTTCTGGCCGATAGCGACGTAGATACAGTAGACATCGGTGTCTTTCTGATTGAGAATGGCGTCAATGGCGACGGCGGTTTTGCCGGTGCCCCGGTCACCGATAATCAGCTCGCGCTGACCGCGCCCGATGGGGATCATCGAGTCGACCGCCTTGATGCCGGTTTGCAGCGGCTCTTTGACAGGCTGCCGCTCGACGACGCCGGGGGCGCGGGTTTCGAGCAGGCGGTACTCGGCGGCGACGATAGGGCCTTTGTCGTCGATAGGCTGGCCCAAAGCATTGACGATGCGGCCAATCAGGCCCTCGCCGACGGGGATTTGGACGATGTTGCCCGTGCGCTTGACGGTGTCGCCTTCGCGGATGCCCGCTTCGCGGCCTAAAAGCACCGCGCCGACATTGTCTTCTTCGAGGTTCAGCGCCATGCCCTGAATGCCGCCGGGGAACTCCAAAAGCTCGCCGACCATGCAGTCTTTCAGGCCATAAATGCGGGCGATGCCGTCGCCGACCTGCAAAACAGTCCCGACGCCGACTTCTTCGACATCCGACTTATAGGCTTCCAGCTCGCGCTCGAGGATGGATGTAATTTCTTCCGGCTTGATTGCCACTTTAAGTTGTTCCTCCCAGGGCATTCGTGCCCATGAGCTGCCGTTCTAATCGTTCCAGCTTGCCGCGCACACTGCCGTCAATGACCGTGTCGCCCATCCGCACCACGACGCCGCCGACGAGGGCAGGGTCCACGGTAGTGGTCAGGTTCACAGTCTTGCCGGTCAGCGTGTGCAGGCTCTCGGTCAGCCGCTCGGCCTGCTCCGGCGTCAGCGGGATGGCCGTCGCGGCTTCGGCATCGACGGTGTTGTTGTGTACGGCCAGCAATACGCGAAACTCGCGGATGCACTCTTCCAGCAGGTCCTCGCGCCGCTTTTTAATCAGCAGCTTGACGAACGACAGCGAAGAGGCCGTGACCCGCCCGCCAAACGCATCGTCGGCGATTTTGTACTTCTTGGCATCCGAGCTAAACGGCTGCAAGAGCGCCGCCCGCAGGTATGGGATTTCAGCCACAAAGCGGCTGATGAGTGCCAGGTCCGCCGTGACGGCGTCTAAGCTGCCGTCGCGCTTGGCCACGGCGAACAGCGCCCCGGAATAGCGTTTGGCAACGCGAACGTCTTTCATAACTTCGCTCTTTTCATAGCTTAGTTCTTCCCGTAAACGGCTGCACCGTCCCCGATAGCATTGCCAGACACGCCGCGCCCGGCTTCCATAACATGGCCGGTGCCGACGCTGCCGATGAAGTCATCGACCAGCTTGTTCTGCCGCTCGCCGTCCATGCTTTCGCCGATGACTTTGCCTGCCGCCGAGACGGCCAGCGCGACAATCTGGTGACGCATTTCCAGAAACGCCTTCTGGCGCTCCCGCTCGCTTTCGCTGCGGCCTTGTTCGACCAGCGTTTCGGCCTGCTTCTGGGCATCGGCGACCAGATTATCCCGAAGTACCTGGGCTTCCTTGACGGCGGCCTGGATTTTCTCGCGGGCCTCGGCTTCAATGCCTGCCAGCCGCTGCTCATACTCGCGCCGCAGCGTATCCATCTGTGCGCGGTCGGCATCTAGTTGGTCGTAATTCGCCTTGATGCTGTTGCGTCGGTCGTCCAGAATGGCAAAGATTTTGCCGAACGCCAGGTACCAGAGCGCGACCATCAAGAGAAGAAAGCCAACGATCTGCGTCAGGAGAAGCGCTGGCGTAACCCCGATTTGGTCCAAAAAATTCATATCTGAGTCACCCTTCGTGAGTCTAGTGGGCGTTCAGCGATTAGTGGGCACCCATCATTGTCGTCACTTGTTCGGGGGTCGGCAGCATGGCCTTCATAGCGAAGAAGAAGACCAGCGTAAAGATGAACAGGGTTTCGACAAGGGCAAAGGTCACGAACATCAAATTACGAATGCGGCCCTCGGCTTCGGGCTGACGGGCCACGCCTTGAATAGCGGCAGCGAAAACCATTCCTTCTCCAATGCCGACCCCGACCGCCGCCAGCGGCAGCATGAGGGCAACGCCCAGCGCGAGCAGTCCAAAATACATTCCAGCCATGTGTTTCTCTCCTTAGTGTGCCGCAGGTGTGCGGTCACGGTTAATGTTACGATTAGTGGTGATATTGGTTTTGATATTGTGATCGTGAGCATCCGGCACGTCGAAATCGCCGTCTTCGTTGTGATGCGTTTCCGACATGATGCCGATATAGGCACAGGTCAGCATCGCAAAGATGAACGCCTGAATCACGCCGGTAAAGATTTGCAGCGGGTAGACGATAATCTGCAAGGGAACATTGAGCGGGCCGAGGTGAATTGCTTTGGCTGCCAGATCGTTCATTACATCTTCGGCATAGATGTTGCCGAACAGGCGCATTCCCAGAGAGAACGGCTTGATGAACTCGCCCAAAATCTCAATCACAATGAACAGGGGTGCCAGAATCAGCAGCGGGCCGATAAAGTGCTTCAGATACTCTTTTATCCCTTTGGACGTAATCCCCACATACTGCGTGTAGAAGAATACGATGATACCCAGGCCGATAGTGGTGCTTGGGTTCGCCGTTGCGGCTTTGAAGCCGGGGATCAGCTCCAGCAGGTTGCAGAACAAAATGTAGAAGAACAGGCCAAACACCAGAGGCAGATGGCGCTCTCCGCCCGGCCCCATCGCGCCGAGAAAAATCTCCCGCAAGCCTTCCAGCACGATCTCCATCCCGGCCTGAAGACGCCCCGGCACACGCGCCTTCGGGGCGGCGGCCCAGGCGCAAACAGCCAGGGTGAGCAGGGAAGTCAGAAAAACGTAAAAGGCGTAAACCGGCCAGGGCAATAAATCCATAATAGTATTGGGTGAGAACAGTCTGAGATTAGCTGGGCTTTCGGAAACGGATGACGGACAAAACAATGGCGCTCTGGCCCAGAACAAAGCCAACAAGAACCGCCACCGGCTGAATTTGGTGCAGGGTCAAAAAGGCCGCGCCGACCAGCGCAATGAAGGCCAGCTTTGCGCTGAGCAAAAGCAGGAATTGAAGCTGTGCCCCCTGCGCGGACGCCGCGCCGCCCCGGCTTCGCGTCGTCTGAAAGAACTGCGGCATGACGCGCTCGATGAACAAAAACAGCAGCCCGCAGATGCCCAGGCTAATGCCCGCGCCGAGCGCGACACTGACAGCGAGCCAAATCTTGCCGAGTATCAGCAGCAGACCAACCGGCAGAGCGCTCGCAATGGAACACACGCCAGCCATCTGAGGAAACTTTGGCAGGGCGGCAGACGGAACGGCTTCCGTGTTCGTTTCCGCAATTTTTGCTTCCGAAGAGGCCGTGCTCGGTTGTCGTGTCGTGATCATACGTTGCGATTGGTTACAGTTTGCGTCTATGGCTTGCGTCGGTTCCCGCGAGACAGCAGCTTGAACATATTGGTAAAGCCGACGCCCATGCCGGCAACCGCCATGATCATGGTCCACCAGGGAGTGCGGCTGTGATTGAAATGCGCGTCCAGCCAGAGGCCCGCGACAAGGCCCGCTAAAACGCTGGCGACAAAGGTAAAGCCAGCGGCCAGCCCCGCCCCGTGTCCCGAGGGTCCTTGTGTGTCCGGGGTCACTGAAGCGCCGGGCGACGGCTGGGAAGAGCGGCGGTCCAAGTTTGGGCGTTTGAATTCGATAACGGGCGGCAGGGGGAGAGGGTCATGCGAAGGAACCGCGCTTAGCGGTGTGTCGCTTTCCCCGTCAGTTTGTTGTGGCTCAATGCGTTTCGGCGTGTTTTCCTCGGCCATTGCAGCCCCCTTCAGCGCGGGCGATTCCCAGGCGTCCTTCTACTCTTCATTCCGGTCTTCATTCCGGCGTTCTTTAAGTTTTTCCAGGGGTGAGTATAACACATGAGACGGGGGCAAGTCAATGTCTTTGCCCTTTTTTCGCAAATAAACCGCTTTAGTGTGGAACTTTTTTGCCTCAAACCACGCTCAAAGCATGGTAGATTTTAGTTTCAGATTTTAGTTTCAGATTTTAGTTTCAGATTTTAGTTTCAGACAGCGGCGGCATTGAAGCCGACCAAAGGAGCAAGGCACAGCCCGTGAGCGAGCAAGGACAACGACCGATCTTTTTTGATGAATCGCGCCGCCGGTGGAGCGTGGTTTCCTATTTTCTCATTGTGGCCGCCGTGGTGGGCCTGATTATCAGCCTGCTTTTTGCCGTCCAGATTTTCCTCAGCCCCAAGCTGCCGGATATTTCGCTGGCCGCCCGGCTCGGCCTCGCACCGTCCCTGCTGCCGGAGCATCCCAAAATGCTGCCGAATGCCCACGGGCAGGGAGCCGTCCCCGCCGCCGTGCGGGCGCGGCTTCGGTTTGTGCTGGGCCGCGACAAGTCTGTGCAGGACGCCAAGCGCAAGCTGAACGCGGCGATTGCCGCCGAAAAGACGCCGCAGGCACTGCCCGTGCCGCTGCCCGCCGGGCCGAACGCCCCGGCCGTTCGCGCCGCCTTCTTTGAGGGCGACGACAAACCTGCCCTCGACTCGCTGACGCAGCACGTCGGGCAGATCACCCATTTCATGCCGGTCTGGCTGCTGCTGAACGCGGACGGCGGCGGCATCAAAGACATCGGGCAGTTTGTCAAGGCCACCGATGAAGTCGCGGCCAGTAACGACGAAGTCGCCCGCGACGCGGCCCGCGCTCACGGCGTCGCCATCCTGCCGCTGATCCAGAACTTTGACAATTCCCCGGAGCGCGAGGGCGGCCAGAAGTTCCGCCCTGACTGGCTGCACACACTGCTTTCAAGCCAGGCCAAACGCGCCGCCGTGGTGACGCAGCTCACGCAGTATGTACAGAGCAACAGCTATCAGGGCGTCAATATTGACTTTGAGACCGACCGGGAAAGCGACGCCGCCGGGCTGACGGCGTTTATGACGCAGCTCTATACGGCGTTTCACCCGCTTGGCCTTCAAGTGACGCAGGATGTGCAGACCGACAGCGGGGCATACCAACTGGCCGCACTGGCTAAGCAGAACGATTTTCTGATGCCGATGCTTTACGACCAGCACGCGGACGGCACCACTGCCGGGCCGATTTCCGGCCAGAAATGGTTCCTGTCGGAGCTTGCGGGCGTTCTCGACAAAGTCCCCGCCGACAAGGTAGTGCTGGGGGTCGGGTCCTACGGCTACGACTGGGTGGACGGCACAACGAACCCGACGGGAGTGTCCTTCCAGCAGGCCGCGCAGATCGCGCAGCAGAACCGCTTCGGCGAGGACGGGGTGATCCATATCGACCCGCAGAGCCTGTCCCCCTATTTCACGTACAGCGATGAAGGCACAGGCGCGGGCAGCAAGGAAGTCTCGCACACAGTCTGGCTGCAAGACGCGACGACGACCTGGAACCAGATGCGCGGCACGGCGGGCGATCACCTGCGCGGCGCGGCTCTGTGGGAGCTAGGGCAGGAAGACCCGAGTACGTGGCAGTTCTTTGGTACGGACAGCATCAATACGCTGAAATCGTTTGACCCGCAGACTTTGAGCAAAGTCACTTACGGCAAGGAGTTCGAGACGACGTTTATCGGCGAAGGCGACGTCCTGGATGTCGTGCAGCACCCCACTGACGGCAGCCGGACGCTGACCATGGACCCCAAGACAAATCTGGTGATCGGTGAGCGGTTTGACACGTACCCCTCGCAGTGGGTCATTCGGCGAACAGGGCTGGTGAACCAGACGACGGGCGAGAACACGGCCAAAAAAATCGCGCTGACGTTTGACGACGGCCCGGACCCGCAGTGGACACCTCAAATTCTTGATATTTTAGACCACACGAAAAACAACGATGGCTCGCCGATCAAAGCCACGTTCTTCGTGGTGGGTCAGAATGCCGAAGCGCATCCTGGCCTGCTGGCGCGGGAGTGGAACGACGGCATGGAGATCGGTAACCATTCCTACACGCACCCGGAGATTGACCGAATTTCGCCCCTGCGAACGAAGCTGGAGCTGGATGCCACGCAGCGTGTGATTGAAGCCGTGACCGGCCATGAGACGACCCTGTGGCGCTCGCCGAACCGCGCCGACTCGGAGCCTTCCACGGAAGCCGACTTTGACCCGGTCTATCAGGGCGACCAACTGGGCTATCTGTTTATCGGCTGCCAGATTGACCCGGACGACTGGACGCCCGGCATCAAGGCCGATCTAATTGTCAAGCGCGTTCTGGCACAGGCCAGCAACGGCAACGCAGTTCTGCTCCACGATGCCGGTGGGGACACCCGCGCAGAGACGGTGAAAGCTCTGCCGCGCATTCTCGCCGCCCTGAAGGCGCAGGGGTACTCATTCGTGCCGGTGTCCGCGCTGGTCGGCAAGCCCAAATCCGTACTGTTCCCGGTGGTAACGGGCAAACAGGCATGGGGCGTCCTGCTGGACCGGGCGGTGTTCAACACATCCTACTGGCTCGGCACCGCGTTCACGTTTTTGTTCCTGCTGGCGATTGCGCTAGGCATCCTGCGAATGGTATTTATGGGCACACTGGCGACGATGCAGGCGAAGCAGGAGCGAGCACGGGTCTTTGATGACACGTATGCGCCCCCGGTCAGCGTGATTATTGCGGCCTACAACGAAGCTAAAGTCATCAACAAGACAATTGACACGCTGCTGGCCGCCGATTATCCTGACCTGGATATTCTGGTCGTCGACGATGGCTCCAAAGACGGCACAGCGGAAATAGTCCGGGCCGCTTACGGCGGCAATCCGCGTGTCTCAGTCATTGAAAAGCCCAACGGCGGCAAGGCATCGGCGCTTAATCTTGGCATTCAGCAGTGCCGGGGCGAGATCATCGTAGCCCTCGATGCGGACACGGTGTTTGACCCGGACACGGTCCAAAAACTCGTGCGTCACTTCGCCGACCCGGCTATCGGGGCGGTCTCGGGGAACGTCAAAGTCGGCAACCGGCACAACCCGCTGACCATCTGGCAGGCGGTGGAGTATATCACGAGCCAGAACTTCGACCGGCGGGCATTCGACCTCCTGAACTGCATCACGGTCGTGCCGGGGGCCGTCGGCGCGTGGCGCAAAGACGCCGTGGTGCTGGCCGGGCTATATTCGTCGCAGACATTGGCCGAGGACACGGACCTGACGTTTAAAATCCGGCGTCTGGGCTACCGCATCGTCACCGACAATACCGCAATGGCCTACACCGAGGCCCCGGATACTTTGAAGGACCTTGCCAAACAGCGGTTCCGCTGGGCGTTTGGCACTTTGCAGTGCCTGTGGAAGCACCGACAAGTCTTCGGCAACCCGCGCTACGGGGCGTTCGGCACGGTGGCTTTGCCGTCGCTGTGGGTGTATCAAATCGGCTTCCAGGCGATTGCCCCTGTTGTTGACTTGACCATCGTATGGTCGCTGATTTACGGCCATGTGATCGCACCGAACACGAGCCATCAGAACACGGCCATGCTGATTGGCTACTGGCTGCTGTTCTCGCTGGTGGAGATGGTGGGGGCATATGTCGCGTTCCGTCTGGACCGCGAAGACAAAAAGCTGCTGTTCTGGCTGCTCTTGCAGCGGTTCGTCTACCGTCAGCTCATGTACTACGTGATTGTCAAGTCCCTGGTGTTTGCCGTGCGCGGCTCATTAGTGGGCTGGGGCAAACTGGAGCGCAAAGGCACGGTGCAGCAGCCCAGCGCTCCGCGTTCGGCGAGCGGTGACCGACAGGATACCGAGGAGACGGTCGCGCCGGATTAAGACAGAGGAACCGGCACTTTTAGTGCCGGTTTCCGTTTCGCCCGCCACCCCATTCTACGCCCAGCCACGCCGCCGTCAGACGCGCAATCTCCGCAAACGTCCCCTGTGTCCCCAAATCCCCCGCCCGCCCGCCGCCGAGCGTCAGCAGCGGCACATACTCGCGGGAGTGGTCTGTGGAGGCCGTCGTCGGGTCATTGCCGTGGTCGGCAGTAATGATGAGCAAGTCATCGGGACGCAGGGCGTCTACTATCACTGACAGCCCAGCGTCAAACACTTCCAGACAGCGGGCGAACCCGGCGGGGTCGTTGCGGTGGCCGTAGAGCATATCGAAGTCTTCGCAGTTGGCAAAAATCAGGTCATTGTGGCCGGCCTGCACAGCGTCCAGAATAGCGGCGAGATGGGCGGGGTTAGACTGCGTGCGATTGGCCTGTGCGAACAGCTCACGCGGGAACAAGTCGGCGACCACGCCAATCGCGTGCGCCGTGCGGCCCGCGTTTTGCAGCACCGTCAGCAGGTTCGGAGTCGGGGGCGGCAGGGGGAAGTCACGGCGATGCTCGGTGCGCGTCCACGCGCCAGGGCTGCCGACAAACGGGCGTGCAATCACGCGCTGGACATTGTTCGGGGCCGAGAGCAGGGCACGGGCGGCGGCGCACCACTCATAAAGCAGAGACAGGGGCACGATGGCCTCATGCGCGGCGATTTGGAAGACGCTGTCTGCCGACGTATAAACGATAGGCTTCCCCGTTGCTTGATGCTCGGCTCCGAGGCGGTTCAGAATGTCCGTCCCTGACGCCGCGAGATTGCCTAGCACTTCGCGGCCTATTTTGGCTTCAAACGCGGCAATCACCTCCGGCGGAAAGCCGTTTGGGTAGGTCGGAAACGGCGTCTCGGTCCTAATGCCCATCATTTCCCAGTGCCCGGTGACGCTGTCTTTGCCCGCCGAGGCTTCGGCCAATCTCCCCCACCCGCCCGCGCCGACTTCCGGCGGCACACCTTGAATGGACGCGAGATTGCCCAGCCCCAGCCGTGCCAGAGTGGGCAGTTTCAACCCGCCGACGGCTTCGGCGACGTGCGGCAGGGTTGCACTCCGGGCGTCTTCGGGGCCGTAAGCGGCGGCATCAGGCATTGCCCCCACCCCGCAGCCGTCCATGACAATGATGATTACTCGGTTCATAACAGAAGCCTCTCAGCGAAACCGGGGCGGATGCGGGGTATGTGGGGTCCACAAAATTAAGACCGTCAGCAGCAGCAGAAACAGGGGCAGGTAGGCCGCGTGCAGCCAGAGCCACACCTGCGCTCCCGGCAGGGCTTTTCCCCGCATCCCGGACTTGAGGAGCGCCAGAAACGCGGCTTCGCTGCGGACACGCACCCGGAAGTAGTGCGCCAGAAAGCCCTCGGTGCTTGGCAGCGCGAAGAAGCCCCAGCGGCCCACCATCGTATACGGCGACTGCGGCGTGTGAGATGCTTTTAGAAAACCTTCCACAATGCGCTGCGTCACGAGCCAGAACAGGGTCAGGCCGATGCCAGCAGCAAATAGGAGGAGCCAAGGAGTAATTGTCATAGTTAGAAAGAAGGCCGTGGGAATAAATTCCTCGGCTGTGCGGCCTGAGGCCAAGTCTCCGCCTTCGCGGAGAAAGAAAGCAACACGTTCACAATACGGCTCACTCGTAAACTTAGGCCCTCGGATGCGTCCGGTCGTAGACTTCGCGCAGGCGGGACACGTCAACCTGCGTGTACCGCTGAGTGGTCGTCACGCTGACATGGCCCAGCATCTCCTGAATAGCCCGCAGGTCCGCGCCGCCGGACAGCAGGTGCGAGGCGAACGAATGGCGCAGGGTATGCGGGGAAATGGTGCGGGCAATCCCGGCCTGCCGGGCATAGGCCTTGACCAGCATCAGGAAATACACGCGGGTCATCGGGCCGCCGCGATTGGTCACAAATACATAGGGCGTCGGGGGCTTCTTCGCCATGATTTGAGGCCGTCCCGCCGATTGGTACGCCGCCAGAGACTCGCGCACACCGTCGCCCATCGGAACCTGCCTCTCTTTCGCGCCTTTGCCGAAGGGACGCACCAGACCGGCCCGCAGGTCGATGTCAGCGGCTTTTAAAGCAACCAATTCTGAGACCCGAAGGCCGCAGCCATACATTGTTTCCAGCATGGCCCGGTCGCGCAGACCCGCCGGGGTAGCCGCGTCGGGAACGCACAGCAGACGCTCGATTTCGGGCAGGGACAGCGTCGCGGGGAGGCGCTGACCCTGGCCCTTGACGGGGTCTACCCGCGCCATCGGGTCATCGCTCAGGTGCTCATCGCGGCACAGGAACTCGGTCCAGGCCCGCAGGGTGACACTTTTGCGGACTACCGACGCCGGACGCAGACCCGCTTGGCGCTGGCTTGCCAGAAAATCGTACAGCAGCCCCGGCGTGATGTCGCGTGCCCGCGTAACAGCGCGTGTCTCTAAAAACGCGAGAAGCTGCGTCAAATCCTGGCTGTATGCGGCCAGCGTGTTGACCGACAAGCCACGCTCGGACAGCCTGTTTTCCAAGAATGCTTCGACCAGCTCCGGCAAAGAAAGCATCAGGCCATTTCCACCGGGACGATACGGTCATCGTCTATCTGCAAGCCAAACTCCATCGGCTCTACCGGCTCGGCGGACGACGCCGGGCGGGCGCGGGTCTCGGCCCATAGTCGCAGGATGTCTATTTTCTCTTTCATGGTCTGCGACAGCGGCACGGACTGCTCCGCCGCCTTCATCACATCCGCCGTCGTGATGTCTCGGTCTTCGCTGAACGCATCATACATCGCGGCAATCACGGCCTGCTCGATTTCGGCCCCCGAATAGCCTTCCGTCGCGTCAGCCAGCGCGGGCAGATCAAAGAGGGCCGGGTCGCGGCGGCGCTTTTTCAGGTGGATGGTGAAAATCTCTTCGCGCTCTTCCTCACCAGGGAGGTCCACAAAGAAAATCTCATCAAAGCGGCCTTTTCGCAGCAGCTCCGGCGGCAGGGCGGAGACATCGTTCGCCGTCGCCACCACAAAGCACGGCGCGGTTTTGTCCTGAAGCCACGCCAGAAACGTGCCAAATACCCGCGCCGTCGTGCCGCCGTCGCTGATGCCCGAGGACTGCGTCCCCGAAAAGCCCTTTTCCAGTTCATCAATCCATACAATGTTCGGCGCGGTGCTTTCGGCGACGCGAATAGCCTTGCGGATATTCTCCTCCGACTGCCCTACCAGGCCCCCGAAAATCTTCCCCACATCCATTCTGAGCAGCGGCAGCTTCCACAAAGACGCGATGGCTTTAGACGCCAGGGACTTGCCGCACCCTTGCACGCCTAGAATGAGGATGCCTTTGGGGGCGGGCAGGCCATAGTCGCGGGCCTTTTCGGTGAAGGCGACGGTGCGCTTGTCCATCCAGTCTTTGAGCAGGTCTAAGCCGCCGACATCGGCGAAGGCTTCGGAGGTGCGGTAGTATTCCAAGATGGCCGACTTGCGGATAATCTGCTCTTTTTCGGACAAGATCACATCGGTGTCGAAGCGGCGCTTCTCCACGAGCGACTTGGCGAAGACGTTTTCAGCTTCGGTGGCGGTCAGCCCCAACGCCGCCTGCAAGACCTGCTCGCGCTCCTCGGTGGTCATCTCGGTCTTGACCTGCGGGTTGGCGCGGACGGACTCGATAATGCTGTCCAGCAGCGTGCCTAAATCTTCGAGTGTCGGCAGAGCATAGTCGATGACCGTGATCTCTTTTTCCAGCTCCGGCGGCAGCTTCAGCACGGGCGACAGCAAAATCAGTGTCTTGTAGGAGGTTTTCAGGGCATACACGAGGTCGCGGAGGCGGCGGACAATGGAGGTGTCATTGAGAAAGGCATGGAAGTCTTTCAGGACAAAGACGGCTTGATCGCGGGACTCCAGCACAAAATCCAGCGCGGCCAAAGGCTCACGGGTGGCGTCGTCTCGGGACAGCGCGTTCTGCACCATGCCCTGCGTGACGGTCCACTGGTACATCTTCTTGCCGCGTGCTTTGGTGATGACCCGCAGGGCATCCTCGACACGCTTTTCTTCCCAGGAGACAATATAAATGATCGGGTACCGTGCCCGGATCAGCGTCTCTAGCTCTGTATCTGTTTCGCTTTGCGCCATTGGTTCAGAGTGCCTCTATTGTGATCTGCCCGCTACTGCCTTCAATTTTATCGGCCATTCTCCGCGCAGTCTTGCTTGATAAGACGCATCCGCTAGACCAATAAAGTGAACAATAATTTGCCCGTGGGGATACTTAGCTTTCATTTCCCGAAATGCCTTGCCAAGACCCCGCTCAACAACATAATCGTGTGTGTCAGCGTGAATAGCCACATATTGACCTAAGTGCGTTGATTCCAGCAATGAGCGCAGTTCTGTGGCATAAAAGCTGTTTGGTGCTTGGTCAGCGTCAAGCGGCGGGGGAGATTTTAGTTTTGGCTCTGTTATCATAGTGCTATCCTTTGGCAGCGATTTAAAGAACTTCACAAAGGCTCAATCTCAACTGTGCCGCCAGGGGTGATTTCGGCATTCAGGCGATGACCGTCCAGAAGCGCCGTTCCTATCAATGGCTGTTGGCCGGAGGCAGGAACAGTAATAATTCTTTCTGACCCGTCCCAAAGGACTCGCGCCGCATAGCGAGGGACATCTACGCGGCTGCCGTCGGCGAGGCGCATAGCGACATCTCCCACCTGCTGTAAAGCAAGCCGCCGGACTATCTCTGTGGTCAGCAGCAGAGAACCACTGAAGCTGCTGTCCATTTGAAACTCAACAGTTTCCTGCTGACCATCTGGCCCGCGCACCTCTAGCGAAACCAAACAGCGGCGGCGCGGGTCTACTTTGCCTGTGATCACTCCTGAAAGCCCCCGCCCGCTGTATAAGCGGCTTCATCCCCGACACGGCGGAGGAATATGACAGCATCAGGATGGCGGGCATAGAGACTATTACCCGGAGTAACATCATCCGGGGCAATCTCGTAATCGCCGGAAAGAATGTCAATGGCAAGAAAGTCGTCCGGATTCTCCCCGGACAACTGTGCCGCAATTTGCGCCTCAAAAAGAGCTTGACCGCGCTCCACGGTATCATGCGATTTCGATTTTGGTTCAGCAATCATAGCAATCTCCTTTAGCAGCAAGTTCAAAAATCGCGGCGGCGTCTTCAGTAAGCATTTGCTTCGCTTTGCGCTATCGATTGTCTCTCAGTCCAATAAGTCAAAGCAGCATTAATATCGTCTTGCCGAAATATAACTCTGTGTCCACACAAAGCGAAAGGATTTTCTTGAGTTCACGTCAAGATTAGCAGAGCGAAGTGGATTATGCCAAGTATAAGAACAGCCACACAAATACGCATCTCGATCTTATTCGTGTCACTTCTGCTTTGCTTTAGCCTTTTGTATTCTTTTGACATAGATAAGTAGTTGTGCAGAATTAAGTTAAACCACTCTGCGTCGTCTTGAAGTCGGAGTTGAACTCAGAAAAAGCAATCTTGAGCGTGCTGCCAACTGCCGTTAGTGCCTGCCAAACGTTAGTGCCTGCCAAACCGCAAGGCGCAGCGTGTCTTTGTCGGCATAATCTTCGGGCCGCAGCCACTCATATTTCAGCTTGCGCCAAAGCACTTCGGCAATGTTCAGGTGCGGCGAGTACGTCGGCAAAAACCAAACGAACAACCCACGCTCCTGCCAAACCTTGCCGCGCTCGCGGACAGCTTTGGTGTGAACCCGCGCATTGTCCAAAACAACCACCGTGGGCCGAACCACAGACCAGGAAAAGGCGTCAAGCTGTTCGCTGATGAACGCCGCATCAATGGTCTTCTGCGTCAAGGCCAGATGCAAACGGTTATCACGAGACAGCAGGCCAAAGCAGTTGATGCCGCCGCCGCGCTCACTGGGCATCGTAACCTGTTCATCCTGGAACTGCCAGCCGTAAGGAACGCATGGCAAGAGAGAGACACGGCTTTCATCGCCGTAGAAAACATCGATGTGCCCTTGCTGGGAAAGCGCCTCAAACTCGGCCAAGACTTCACGCTTGAACTCGTAGACATCGGCGTTAGGCTTGTGCTTTATGGCTCGTCGAATGCGCTTGAAGCGCCCACCGTTTTTTTGAGGAACCGTGTCAAGGTCTGCGTGGAGAACTCTTTGCCCAGTTCCTGGATGAGTTCGGCTTTGGCAAGAGACACGCGCTGGCGGTTCTGCTGGACTGCAAGGCGCACAGCGGCAAGGTCTGTTTCTTTGTTTAGGATGGGCAGTCTGCCTTGCCCTTCTTTGGTTTTAAGTCCGTCGATGCCCTGCTCTTGGTAGCGTTTCATCCAACTGTTGACAACGACTTCGCAGCAGCCGATTTGCTTTGCCACTTCTTTGGAAGTGCGGCACTCGGATTTGAGCAGGATCATCAGGCAGCGCTGGCGAACGCTGTGGGACTTGCCGTGCCGAGACGCTTGTTCCAGGGCAGATCGCTGGTCGCAGGTCAGGGCAATGCTTTTGATTTTTGCCATAAACCTATTTTAACATATTTTTGAAGAACTACTTATCATATAAGCTACCATAATAATTGCACAGAGCGGCTCTACAAAATGCTTCAAGATAGGCCACACGGCGATTACTCACTTGCTCCTTTGGTCGTGGCAGTTTCTATTATTTATCCTCCACCTATGGAACAGGCCACCTCGTCCCCTACAAGGCGAATATAAATGACGGCGTCAGGGTGACGTGACCGTAAGCGGTCGCTCACGGTCAGGTCATCGGGGTCAATCGCATAGTCCCCGGAGAGGGTCTCTCTGGCGTGGAAGTCGTTCGGGTCTTCGCTTGTCAAAGCGCTTCAATACTGGTCTCAAAGATGGCCTGACCGTGTTTGATCGAGGCGCTGGAAGCAGTCTCCGGCTCAGGAACTAAGACGATAATCTCTACGGGTGTTCCCTGGGGCAGACTGAGGCGCGGGAGGATAATTTCACCTCCCGCGCCGACTTCGACTTCATCTTTGAATGCCTGCCTCAATAGTTGCCGTAGTAGCCGCCATAAGAGTCGGG
The DNA here is from genome assembly GCA_965277455.1 of Capsulimonadaceae bacterium. Taxonomy (GTDB): domain Bacteria; phylum Armatimonadota; class Armatimonadia; order Armatimonadales; family Capsulimonadaceae; genus JANXMY01. The sequence goes on from OZ255823.1 coordinate 1,904,205, forward strand.
GCCGAAGTAACCGGGTGAGTTGTAGCCCGGCGCGTTGTAGCCGGGCACAGCCGGGTCAACACCCCCGCCCGGTGTGTAGACATAGCCGGGGTAGGCGGTCCCGCCGTCCGGGGACGAATAGCCGGGGCCGTTGTACTGGCTGTAGCCGCCGCCATAGGGGTCAAAGCCGTCGCCAAATGGGCTGTAGCCGTAGGGCGAGAAGCCGTTGGTCGCATACGAACCGCTGTTGGGGATCGAGGAAACGTCCGGCCCTGTCGGCAGGGGGGATGTACCCGGCCCGGAGGGGATGGCTGGAGCCGCCGGAGCAACGGGCTGATTGCGGAAGGTGATCAGCGGCAGAGCGGTAATCGGCTGTCCGTCAGTCGTTTTTCCCACTACATTGCCCTGCAAGCGGGCAGGACCATCTCCGGGCTTGAACAGACCGTAATAGGCTTTCCAGACGGTCCCGGTCTGCCTGGCAATCAGCGCAGCCGCCTTGCTCACGGTCATCCGCCGGGACGGGAACGTCACATTGCCGGTAATCGAGTCACTGATCTGCGCCTCCGCGCCGTCCACCCCGGCCACCAGCTTGATGGCGTCGCGGGCAGATGTCTTCAGCGCGGGGAACACCACGGGAGCATCGGTGTCCACGGCGACATCCGGCACATCGGCCCCGGCATCTACTTTGCTGACGACATACACTTTCTGGAAGTCCATGCCCAGCGAGTTCGCCAGATCATTGACCGCCTGCACCCGCCCGGCGGGCGTGTCCGGGTCTTCGGCAGACAGCGTCACTTGCCGCCCCGTCACCGGGCTGCGATAGACGATGGAGATGCCGTAGCGCTTGCTCATCTGCGCGGCGGCACTTGCGGCAGAGACATTGGTTAAGTCGAGCGTATCGGCCCGGACGCTCGCCGTCAGCAGGGCCACGCCGACGGACACAAGGGCGAACTGAGAAAAGGTGCGTGTAAAAGACATTGGTTTCACCTCGGAAAGTAAGTTTAATTGTTTACCCTTGTCTTTCCCGCCCCCGCGCCGAAGCAAACGTGCCGCGCCAGAAGCCGCTTACCCCGCCGCCGCGATAATCGCGGCGAAGTCTGCCGCTTTCAGGCTTGCCCCGCCAATCAGGCCGCCGTCGATGTTGGGCCGGGACAGCAGATCGGCGGCGTTGTCGGGCTTCATCGAGCCGCCATACTGTACACGCACCACGCCCGACGCTTCCGCGCCCAGCGCCTCGCCGACGGCGGCGCGAACCACGCCGCACACACGGTCGGCTTCGTCGGGGGCGCACGTCTCGCCCGTGCCGATGGCCCAAACCGGCTCGTAGGCAAAGACCAGATTCGCCGCCGCGCCCGCGTCCACGCCTTCGAGCGCCGCCACGACCTGATGCCGCACCACCACGTCCGTATGCTCGTTCTGCCGCTCGGTCAGCGTCTCGCCCACGCACACAATCGGGGTCAGCCCGGCGGCCAGCACAGCCTTCGTTTTGACATTGACCGCTGTGTCCGTTTCGGCCAGCGTGTTGACGAGGTCCGGTGTCATGTCCGCCTCGGTCACACCAAACCGCCCGCGTGTCTCCGAGTGCCCCAGAATGACATAGGTGACGCCCACATCTTGCAGCATCGGCAGGGAGATTTGGGACGTATACGCCCCGCTGGCCTTCCAGAACGCATCCTGCGCCCCCAGCCCGATCCCGCTGCCGCTCAAAGCTCCGTTCACGGAATACAGCGCCGTGTACGGCGGGCAGACCACCACATCCACACCCGTCACTCCCGCCACCAGCGGTTTGAGTTCGTTGACCAGCGCGACGCCCTCGCCCACGGTCTTGTTCATCTTCCAGTTCCCGGCAATAATCGGTTTACGCATATTTCTCTCCAATGTTTAATTGTTTCTCGTTATTTTTCGGCGGCGTCTTTACCCCGTTGCCCCGCCGGATTTGCCAAATCCAAAGAGCCGTCAGCCCTATCACAGCAAAGAGTGCAAGAGTTGAAAACTCAGGCCCCAAACTCTTCACCCAGCCTAAAATCCCCCCTGAAGGCAGGGACGGTCCCGCCACACGAAGTATCAAGACCAGGTAACAGCAGTAGGTCCACCCTGCATCGGCAGGGGTGTCTGTCTTCGCCAGCAGATGCACCAAAATAGGAAGCCACAGCAGCGCTATCAGCGGCAGATATTGCAAGATTGGAGAATCAAGAAGCATGATGACACTAAGCATCAACGCCGCTGCCGACAATCCTGCCAGCCACAGCCAGAGACGATCTTTGAAAATGTTCCAGTTCAGCATTTCACCCCCCTGACAGCGGCAGCAGGTCCGCCACGCGCACCGGCGCGTTCGGGGCGGACAGCGGGGCGACAGCCCCACCTTCTTCATACACTTTCAGCGTGTGGTATGTGCCGCCTTCGGGCTGACGGCGCACTTCCAAAGTTCGTTCTGACAAATTTAGCAGCCAGTAATCCAGCACACCGGCGGCAGCATAAAAGTGTCATTGCCGCGCCTCCACGCCCCGGTAGCAAGAGAATAGCCCAATGGCGATAAGAACCCAGTGCATGAAACCGAGGCTTTGCATGAGCGCCGGGAACACATCAAAAACGGTTATTCCTGCCCGAAGATTCTCGGTCGCAGCCACTTTATTAAGAAGGTCTTGAGCATACACCAGATGGCTCACACCCAGCGAGACCACCATCACGCCCACGGCGACCAGCGCCAGCGCGGACCCACCGCGCCCCATAATCCGGTGCAAGCCCCAGCCGATGCCGTACCCCAGCACGATATACAGCAGAGACAATCCAAAGCCGCTGTAAAACAAAATCTTTTCAATAGCAATGGCCCCGATAATGCCAATCACCAGGCTCAGGGCAATGCCAATTAAGAGCGCCTTTGCGCCGTCTGCCGGGGCAGGGACGGCCATCGCGGCTGTCTGCGGGGCATACCCCGGATATGTGCCCTGCGGCGCGGCATAAGCCGGCGGCGGGGCCGCCGCCATCTGCTGCTCCACACGGGCCTGCATCGCGGGCAGACAGCGTTTGCAGACGGGACGCCCGGCGACCACTTCCAGACAGTCTTTGCAAAACGGCATTCCGCACTGAACGCAGGCAGCCGAGGACGACGCGGACGCATGATTGTAACACGGGCTGACCATTTGATATTCTCCTTAACACGAGATAAACACAAGGCGAGCTACCTTCCTTGCTTCGCTCATTCTTCGCTTCGCAGGGTCCTTCCTAAAGGAAGGTAGGTCAAGCCTCCCGGAACAACGTCTGGTCGCGGCGGCGGCCCACAGAAACGGTCGTCACGGGGACGCCGACGTGCGCCTCGACGGCTTCCACATAGCGGCGGGCGTTGTCCGGCAAATCGGCATACTCGCGGATTTCGCTCACGTCCTCGGCCCATCCCGCAAATGTCTGGTAGACCGGCTCGCAGCGGCTCAGGCGGCTCTGGTCACTGGGGAAGTCTTCAATGGTATGGCCGTCCAGCACATAGGCCGTCGCCATCTTCACTTCGTCAAAGCCGGTAAGAACATCCATGTGGCCCAGATACAGATCGGTCAGGCCGTTCACCAGCGATGAATAGCGCAGGGCGACGCCGTCCAGCCAGCCGCAGCGGCGCGGGCGGCCTGTAGTCGTGCCGAACTCCGCGCCCCGGTCGCGGATCAAGTCCCCCAGCGGGTTGTCCTGCTCGGTGGGGAACGCCCCCGCACCGACGCGGGTGGTGTACGATTTGGTGACGGCGATAATCTGGTCAATCTGGGTTGGCCCCAGCCCCGTGCCGATGCACGCGCCACCCGCCGAGGGGTGCGAGGAAGTCACGTAGGGGTACGTGCCGAGGTCGATGTCTAAGAGCGTCGCCTGTGCGCCCTCAAACAGGACCTTCTTGCCCGAACGGGCGGCATAGGCGACGCGCAGGGCGGTGTCGTCCACATAGGGCTTCAGCGCTTCGGCGTGCGGCGTTAAATCGTCGATAATCTTCTGCGCGGACAGCGGCTCGACGCCGTACACTTTGGTCAGCAGCTCGTTCTTGAACTCCAGCGCTTCGGTCAGCCGTTCGGCAAAGAGCGCCGGGTCCACGAAGTCGCGCATCCGAATCCCGACACGGGCCGCCTTGTCCTGATAGGCCGGGCCGATGCCGCGCCCGGTGGTTCCCAGCGCCCGCTTGCCCTTGCGCTTTTCTTCCAGCTCATCGAGCAGCGTGTGATACGGCAGCACGACATGGGCATTGCCACTGATTTTCAGGTTCTCGCAGGTGACGCCCCGGCCCTTCAAATGGGTCAGCTCGCCCACGAACGAGGCCGGGTCCAGCACCACGCCGTCCGCGACCACGCAGAGCGTGTCCGGGTGCAGAATGCCCGCCGGAACCAGATGCAGCTTGTACTCTTCCTCGGTCCCATCGGCGTTCGGGACCACCACGGTATGCCCGGCATTGGAGCCGCCGCCCCAGCGCACGACCACATCTTTATCATGGGCCAGAAAGTCAATCAGCTTGCCCTTGCTTTCATCGCCCCACATCGCTCCGACGACCACAGTGTTTGCCATAACAAAAAGTCCTTTAGCCCGGCTGCTTAACTTCGCCGCCGAACGCCGGATTATAGCACCGGCGGCAGTCTAAAGTCAACGCGGACACAGCGGCCAGAGCGCATTTAACATTACTTTAACGGTAGCTTGGTACATAGAAGACGTTCAGGGCACAGTGTTCCCCTGGATCAGCACCATTTCTCGAACGCTTCGCTTGAAAGGAACTTTCCCATGTCTACCTCGCGTCCTGCAATTCTTGCCCTGGCATCTTTGACATTGTTTGGCCTCGCCGCCGTTTCTCCTGCCCAGGCTCAGAACAGCTATATCACGAATTTCGCCAAAACCGACAATATCTTCACAAATCTCAACCAGCAGTATCCCACTACGGGGCCAGGCGTCCCTGGCTCAGGAATGGGCGTCCCCAATGCCTCCTTTCTCTTCAACCCGGCGACATACACTTCGCCGAATGCCGTTTCCGGGGCGAACAAAACGACCAACGGCGTCAGCTTCCTGCTGACTTCGGACGCCTCCGGGCGTGATTTTGCCGAGATCGGCGGGACTCCGCTGACAGTCACCACAAATTTATTTGGAGTGACGAGTATTTCAACGCTGACAAACAGCTTCTTCAATGCAAATGAAAATGTCACGTTCACCGGCTCCGGCGGCGCAACGCAAACATTCACTGCGGTCCAGCTTCATGACTTCAACGGCCAGGGCGCTCCCATTAACAACAGCTTTGCCTTTAACGGAAGCGCGACGCCTAACTTCTTTGACCAAACGGCGTTTCAGGTTGTTGATACCGGAGCTGGCGGGAGTGGAAATTCCAGCAACGGCGCTTTTGGAACCTATGGATTGGATGAGCAGACGTTCCTGCTAAGTTCAGTATTCGCCAGCCAGACACTTCAGTCAATTACGTTCACAAACAACGGCGGCGGAACTCCGCTTCTTCTTGGCATTACGGCCACTCCCGGCGGCATCCCGCCCGTCCCCGAAGCCTCCACCACGGTTTCGCTCGGCCTGCTGCTGGCACTGGCAGGCATGGCCGCCGTCATCCGCCGCAAGCGTCAAGTAAACTGCGGCCAGTAGTGGACAGCAGGACAGTCTCCCGTGCGTGGCGAACTAACGCATGGGAGACACCCAGCCATGCCACACTTTCGTCCGCTTCTCTGCCTCTTTGCGCTCGCCGCCCTCAGCCTCACCGGCTGTCATCACGGCACTGGGTTGACGTCGCTGCCCGGCTCGGCACACCCGGAGTATACGATTACCGACCTCGGACGCGGAATACCTCATGCCATCAACGACCACGGGCAGGTTGCCGGGTATTTTATCGCCGGATATTCTCCTGCCTCTAGGGCGTACCCTTTTTATCACGGTTTTCTCTGGGACAACGGCAAACGAACTGAGATGCCGACTTTGGGCGGCTTAATTAGCGATGCGGAAAGCATCGACAATGCAGGGCGGGTGCTGGGAACCGCGAACCTAACCGGGCGTGAGGGCCTCGAAATTGGAGTGACGCCTCACTGTCTGTGGGAAAAGGGAACGCTGACGAACTTGAACAGCGACCCACACTTTGAGGGCGTACAAACATTCCACCTGACGAACTCCGGCGCGATTTACGCCGCTTCCCCGCCGCAGCCCCAGAATGGCGGCGTTCATCTCTGGTTTTTTCCACAGGGCCTTTTGCCCGGCCCTCGGCTGGACAAGGGCAAAATCGGCGACCCGCCACTCACAGTTACGGCCATCAATGATCTGGGGAGCGTGATAGGCTTATGGGCTATGGGCAAGGGCCAGCAGGCGTTTGTCTGGCATCCTGGGGACAAAAAAGGAACCGTGCTCAGTCCCCTCAGCGAGTCGGAATTTGGCGCGACCGCGCTTAACAACAGTGGGCAGATTATTGGGCGGAAAGGAGTAGAGGGAGGAGGCGCTCATGCCTTTCTCTGGGAACAGGGTAATGTCCGTGATCTGGGCACACTTCCTGATGGGATGCAAAGCCACGCCTACGCCCTCAATGACAGCGGACAGGTTGTCGGCTCCTCAGACGCTGCCCACGACGGCACAGACCGCGCCGTTTTATGGGATCATGGCAAGATCAAAGACCTGTCGCAACTCATCCCAAGTGGCACGCACTGGACCCAGTTGCGAATGGGCACAGGAATTAACACGCAGGGCCAGATTACAGGAGAAGGGCTTACAGAGGATAGCCTGTACACCCATGGCTTTCTTTTGACACCACTCAAAAGCGGGAATACCCCCTGACAGGAGAATACACCATGTCAACTGATGCCACGATGAATGCCGTCGTCGTTCACGAGTACGGCGGGCCGGACGTTTTGAAGTATGAACAGGTCCCGAAGCCGACGCTCGGCGCAGGGGAAGTTCTGATCCGCGTGGAGGCCGCTGGGGTCAACCCCGGCGAAGCGAAAATCCGGCAGGGGGACTTTGCCAAGTATCATACGCTGCCGCTGATTTTAGGCTACGACATTGCCGGGACAATCGCCGAAGTGGCACGCGGCGTGGAAGACGCACAGGTCGGCGACGCTGTCTATACAAACCGCGACTCCATCCGCAACGGTGGCAATGCGGAGTTTGTGGCCGTGCGGGCTTCCGAAGTCGCCCCGCGCCCGCGCACCCTGAGCGCCGTGGAAGCCGCCTCGGTCCCGCTGTCCGGGCTGACCGCCTGGCAGGCGCTGGCCGATGTGGCGCACCTCGCGCCGGGGCAGAGCGTTCTGGTTCACGGCGCGGGCGGCGCGGTGGGGGCCTTTGCGGTGCAGTTCGCCAAAGTCATGGGCGCGACCGTCTACGCCACGGCGTCCGGGGACGACAAAGACTATGTGCAGAGCCTCGGCGCAGACACCGTGATTGACTATAAAACGCAGAAGTTTGAGGAGATCGCGTCGGGGATGGATGTTGTGCTGGACACGCAGGGCGGCGACACGCAGAAACGCTCATGGGGAACGCTGAAACCCGGTGGCCTGCTGATTTCATTTCCGGCCCCGCCCGATGCGGCCGCCGCAAACGCACACGGAGTTCGGGCGCAAATGATGGAGGTGGAGCCAAACGCCGCCCAACTCGGACAGATCGCCGGGCTGATCGACGAAGGCCACGTCCAAACCCGCGTCGGCCTGGTGCTGCCGCTGTCCGAGGCCCGGCAGGCGCACGAGCGGCTGGCCCAGGGCGGCACGCACGGCAAAATTGTTCTGACTGTAGATTAGAGGGAGACACAGCCAACGCGGGGCTGAACCCCCATGCTCCGAAGGGCAATTCCCCGCCTGCGCGGGCACAAGAAGTCAGCTTAAGCTCTCTTTAATCTTCGCCCGCGCAGGCGGGGGCTTGCTCTTTTAAAGCATGGGGGTTCAGGCCCGTGTTCCTCTCTTTACTTCGCCCGCGCCTTGACCGCCACCGTCAGCTTGTGCCACCGGGGGTTGAATCCGTCCTGCCGCATCTCCGTCCAGGTTTTCTCGAAATCCCAGCCCTGCTTGACTTCGCGGTAAATCCCCACCATGCAGCCCGTCCGGTCTGCGCCGTGCTGGCAATGCACAAACACCGGCTCGCCCGGCGCGAGGTCCAGCGTGGCTAAGAATGTCTTTACCTGCGCCGGGGTCGGCGCTTCCGCACCCATCGGCAGGTTGATCCACTGAAAGCCCAGAGCGCGGGCCTCGACCCCTTCTTTTTTGACGAGCTTTGGGGAAATCCGCAGGTCGATAATCGTCTTGACGCCCATCGCTTTAAGCTGTTTCAGGCCCGCGTTGGTCGGCGCGGCTCCGCGCCAGATGCCGGGGGCGACCGGGTGGAAGTTCGGCAAGGCCGGGTTTTCGGCCAGCACGGGCAGGGCCAGCAGGGAGAGGATCAGACCCCCTAGCCCCCAATAATGGGGGAACCGGAGAGTTAGGATTTGGCCCTTCTTGTCTTTTCTTGCTCCCCCATTATTGGGGGCCGGGGGGTCTTTCCTACAAATACGGGTTGTCATCATGGCTGAGATACCCTTTCACGTAGTCCGAAACCGCGTCTTCCAAAGACGTGAAGGGTACATCGCAGCCGACGGCCCGCAGGCGGGTCAGCTCGGCCTCGGTGTGGTATTGATACGCCGCCCGGATGTTCTCCGGTGTCGGGATATAGGTAATATCGGCAGGCTTGTCCAGCGCCTTGAAGATGGCGGCGGCGAGGTCGTTGAACGTCCGCGCCTGCCCTACCCCGACATTGTAGATGCCTGCCGCGTCGGGGTGGTCCAGGAACCATAGCACCACAGCGCAGACATCTTTGACATACACAAAGTCCCGTGCCTGCTCGCCGTCGGCATAGCCTTCTTTGTGGGACTGAAACAGCTTGATTTGGCCCATCTCGCGGATTTGCCCGAAGGCGTGCCAGGGCACCGACGCCATGCGGCCCTTGTGGTACTCATTTGGCCCGAATACATTGAAAAAGCGCAGGCCCGCCGCGCCGCCCCAGCCGCCTCTTAGCAGTTCGGTGTCCGAGAGCCACTTGGAGAATGCATACGGGTTTTGCGGCAGCAGCTTCGGCGTCAGCGCGGCGGCGTCCGAGAAGCCAAGCGTGCCGTCGCCGTAGACACTCGCACTCGACGCATACACAAACCGCACGCCCTGCGCCGCGCACCACCGGGCCAGCGTCCGCGTGTAGCGCACATTGCGGGCCATCAGCTCGTCCATGTCCGGGAACGACGTGTCCGTGATCGCGCCAATATGCAGCAGCCCATCAATCTGCCCGTCATACGCGCCCGCCGTGAGGTCGTGCGCGAACCGCTCCGGCGAGACCACATCCAAAAACTGCTTACCGCGCAGGTTCTTCCACTTCGGCCCCGTCTCGAACTCATCCACCACCAGCACGTCCCCGCGCCCGCGCTCGTTCAGCATCGCCACCAGCACGCTGCCGATAAAGCCCGCCCCGCCTGTCACCACCAGCATAAGCCAAAGTCCTCCGGCCCCCAGTATACCATGCCGCCGCGCCCCGACGCAAAAACGCCCGGCCTCTCTGCGTATCAGAGGGCCGGGACTGTGGAAGGCAGATCGGACGGCCTACGCCGCCAGGATGTGTGCCAAACAGGGGCCAGGACGGCACCGGTCACTCTTTGCTGGCCGTCACAACACCGCCTTTGTTTGTATCTCGGTCGGCAGCCTCGTCCGCAGCCACCTCCGTCTCGTAGTGCAAGTTCTTTTCCACTCGTACTGTGGTGCCGTGGGGGTCAGTCGCCATGAAATCCAGTCTGTCCGACAGCCCTTCGAGCAAGCTCAAGCCCCAGCCTCCCAGGCGCTGCCCCCCGTCAAAGTCTTTGCGAGAGGTGCCGGTCGCTGCCACGTCCCCCTGAGAAAATCCTTCCCCGGCGTCCGTGACCGTGATGACAACCTGTGGCTTGAAGTATTCCAAAGTGACCAGGAAGTGGGTCTCTTTCGACTGAGCGTGCCGGACGACATTGGAACACAGCTCGGAAACGATGGTTTCCACATCGCCGGTTGTGACTCTATCCACTTTCAAGTCGTCCAGCAGGCAGCGGCTGAGAAGCCGCGTCGTGCGAATATAAGTCGAATCTTCGGGAAGGTCCAGTGAGAGCCGCAGTATCATAACATTTCCCCTTGTGGTTTTAACATTGAATTGACAGACCCACACTTTTTGAGGACTGTGAAGGCTGCCCTAAAAAATGTGCCATACTCAGGCATCTAAAGCAGCTCTCTCCAACCGCGCCAGCAATCTGGCTAGGCATTTGCAAACCTGACTACCCGCAGAAGCCAAAGTTCTCCGGTTCGCAGTATACCCGACCTTCCCGCCCCGACGCAAAAACGCCCGGCCTCTCCGTGGAAAGGCCGGGCGCTCACTGCTCATTTTCGAGGCATCACTTGACGCCTTTCTGCTCCTGCATGATCGCCGTCTGCGCGTCCAGCAGACCTCTCACCCGTGACAGCCCCAGCGCGTTGGCCTGCGCCCGTGCAGCTTTTGCCCCCGCCGCGTCGCCTGACCCGGCCAGCACATCGCCCAGATACGACTGCACCACCGGCGAGTCCGGGTACAGCCGCGCTGCCTCCTTGAGATGCATCAGCCTCTCGGCAGGCGTCAGCTCTTGTGTATACAGAGAGTCAATACCCATGCCTACTTGTGTCAGTGCTTGCAACCGTGCTGGCGTATAAGCGATTTGGCCTTGCTCCGCGCCGAACAACGGCAGCAGATAGCCGTCGTTAGGTTTATTGTCTGTATATTTGAGCAGTGATGCCCCATGGTTGTAAACAGTCATGGCTTCCGCTGTCTGTCCGGCCTTGTCTAGCAAAGAAGCGAAACGCATAAGATTAGCTGTGTTCGTCTCACGGATAAATTGCTCTCCCTGGTTGCTAGCATAAACTGCCCCTCGTTCGGCCTCGATGGCTCGCGTCGTGTCACCAAGACTGATATAGCATAGGGCAAGCCCCCGCAGTGCGATAATGTTTGATGGATCGGCATTGAGAGCGTTCTGAAATGCGATGCCAGCCTCCTGCATATTGCCCAGTTTAAGAAAAGCCTGGCCTTTCATGTTTTGATCATGGCACTCAGCAGAAGCCTGAAGATGCTCATAATCAGGTTTTCCGGGGCGACGTTCTACGAACATATCGTGGTTCCCCAAAGATTTACCAGTGATGTGTTCCTGAGCGGGAAAAATCTGTGGCGGGCGTGCGGTGCTCTCAATGCCCTTCGCCAATGCGGGTAAAAGCGACATCAAGGCGCAAAATGCTGTCAGGGCTATTTTAGTTGACAATTCCATGTATCCTTTCCCAAGAAAATCAATTGCCGTTATGATGGATCACAAGCCAGTCGGGCGGATCGTTAGTATCCGAGAAAGCGTATGCAGGCTTGGTGCTTACGGAAAGCGGGGTGGCAGATGTTAGCGCCCAAGCATTGTTCTTCCATTCCAAAGTGCATCCCCAAGACCAAGAAGATTTAGCCAATGGAACCCAAACTGTCTGTAGTGTATTGCCATTATAAGTAGCAGCCGGAGGACGGTACATGACCCAGGTTGTGAAGCCATCAGCAACAGTAATCTTGTTGAAGTGCTGATCACCAGCAGAGGTCTGGTAAATACCAGAACTGTCAGAATCATTACCAAGCGTAGGCGGTGTCCAGGGATCAGGTCCACCTGGAGCAGGCGGTGGGCCAAGTTGGAAGCTATTGTCTAGTCCAAGCACTTTATTATCGGTGACCCGGTCAGCGGCAACTCCATCCGTGTAGTTTTCTCTATCCGGTGTGACTAGTTGTGTCAAACAGCATTGACCACTAGGAAACGGAGAGGGGATATCAACTGTTAAATCTTTCCAGACCATCCCATCGTTGTAACTTGTGGTAGGGTCTGGCAGCATTCCCCATCTGTTAGCTGTAACTGGGTCTTTGTAAACATATCCGTTGATGATACTCGAACTTGTCAAAGACGGTTTGAGGAAAGCGATAGGTTGAGATTGTGCCGTCGCTGCTATACGAGTCGTTCCATCAGGAGCAACAAGAGTTACGTTGCATTTGACAAGAACAGTCTCCTTTTTCTTGTCGTAAAAATTCATATGTAGTCCTGTCAAATCGGCAGCAGAAAGGGAAACAAAAGGATGACTTGTTGCCGACGATGTATAAGTCTCAAAAGCATCAACGGAAGCGACCGGTGGACTTGCTGTTGTAACTACAGACCATTGATATGTATTGACATCATCAGTGAAACCGGAAGGTATGTTTAAGCTAGTGGTGATTTGTTGGCCTGTCAGTGCTTGATTGTTAGCATTGCAGCCAATGACATTAACAGTGACAGCGTAAAGAACAGCAGAATAACTGACCCTAGATTCACTGCTGTTGTTGGCGCTATGAGCAGTAGGCTCGCACGAAGGCAGCGTGACCATCTGCCCGCCAGTATGGGTGCTATACCGGGTGCGACTGCAAGCTGCGTGCCCGGAGACATAGCCCTGGCCGTCCGGTGTCAGAATCAGCGACTGACTGTCACCTAAGCCGTCACTGCATCCTCCGGTTGGCGGTGAGGTCACATAGTTTTGGGCATTGGTTAAGGCACTTGCGCTTTCTTTGACGATGACCTGATCCGGGGGCGGGTCAGTAACCAGGGTCTTGCCTGCGTCTGGCTGCCAGGTGAAGGTGGCTTGGTTGGCCCCGGAGCAGCTGATGTCGGTGGCAAGGCCCCGGCCATCGCTGACGCCGCAGCCCTGATAGGACCAGGTATAAGCTCGGTCGTACTCGGGGCCGGGACCGCCCCGGAAGGAGATTTGTCCAACGCTGTAGGTAGGGCTTTGGGCAGTGACAGTGCCATTGCTGTCGGTGGTCTGCCACATGTAGGTTCCCGCATAAGCAACAGTGGAAGTCCCTAGACAAGCAACCATCAGACTAAGGACAGCCAGACAGAGGCGCACAGGCGATGAGGCGCACAGGCGATGACAAGTGAACATGACAATCCTCCCAGAAACCGACGGCAAGCAGATCAAAAAATGGCAGGGGCCAGAGATAGCAAGCGGAAGCAACCGAAGGACGCCCGGCGTTCAGCGTCATGCCCTCATTGTATCACAGCCTACAGGCGGTGTCAAGGACTATTTTTGCGCCACAGGTTCAGCAGGATTGACCGGGCCGCAGAGGAAGACTTGATGCCCGGAGCCGACGCGGGCCAGCACGACGGTGACTTCTTCGGGGCCGCGCAGTTTCAGGGATTTGCGGAGTTCTTCCGGCTCTAACGGGAAGCCGCGCTTTTTGATGATGACGCGGCCTGCGCTTCTTGCGGTCAGCGCGGCTTGAAGGCGCTTGCGATGATACGGGAACTGCTCCCAGACTGCGTAGGCGGCGGCGTAGGGTGTGGGGATCAGCGTGTCGCCGAGCAAGTAAGCGATATGCGGGTCGACGGGCAGAGCGTCAATCTGACGGCCCAGCGTGCCGACAAGGTGGGCGCGGATGACGGCGGGGTCGGGTTCGTAAAGGTAACGGCCCGACGCGGCCAGCGCGGTGTCGCCGGGGATGTCGGCGGGGCCGGTGAGGGTGTGGGGACCGCCTTCGGAAAGCAAAGTCGCCCGGAGGGCGTCGCCGGTTTGGGCCGCGCCGCGCCACAGCAGGGCCTCGCGGCACTCGCCGCCTTCGGACAGGAACTCAAGCTCGGCTCCGTAGCGGGCGGCGAGGGCGTGGTCAATGGCCGGGGACAGCTTGACGCCGACAGCAGGCGCGGGCAGGGTGTCGAGCCACGACAGCGGCGGGGCGTAGTCTTCGGGGTCGGAGACGCGGCGGCTGTTCTGCCGCCGGGCGGGGTCCAGCCAGACGGCGGTGCCTACGGGCGGCGGCGGCAGAGTCAGCAGGTCACCGGTTTGGACGGTCAAAAGCTCAGAAAGACCCCAGATGGCGGCGTTTTCGGCGGCAAAGCGGGCGCGGACGGGGTCGCGCTCGGTCAGTGTCACCGGCAGACCGGCGCGGGCAAAGGCCAGGGCATCGCCGCCAATGCCGCCGCCCAAATCGGCCACATGGGGCAGACCGGCGGCTTTGAGGCGGGCGGCGTGGTAGTCGGCGACGCGCCTCCCCGACGCCTGCTCTAGCGCCTCACGGACAAAGTACATTTGCGCCGACAGCGGACCGAACTTGGTCTGCCCACGCTTTCGGAGGTCAGCCATCTCCCACGCGGCGCTGGCCTGTTCCGGCGTCGCGGACCGGCGGAGGCGGGTCAGGGCCGTGAGCGTGTCGGCGCGGCCAGCCAGCAACCCATCGGCTTCGGTGAGCAGGGTGCGCCCGGCGGGCGACAGCAGAAAGTCAGCGAGTTCTTCGGTCACGGTTATCACGACACTTTCAGCCGCTTCAAGAGCAGAGGCATTGTCACGCCCTGCACCACCACCGAGAACGCCACCACGGCGAATGCGGCCAGCACCACCCGGTCCCGGTCGTGGCCCAGCGTTCCCGGCAGGCTGAGGGCCAGCGCGAGGGCCAAAGCGCCGCGCATTCCGCCCCAGAACAAGACGTGCTGCTGCGGCATCGGAATGGCAAGCCTGGATTTGGCGAACGGCAGGCACAGCGAGTACACGGATACGGCCCGGCCCACAAGAGTCAAGATCACCGCCAGCACCAGCGCCAGCCAGCCGAGCTGCGCGAACGATTTCCGGGCCGTGTCAAGGCCAATCAGCAAAAAGATCAGAGAATTAGCGGCGAATGCGGCGAAGTCCCAGAAGGCCAGCACCACTTCGCGGCCCCGCTCCGTCAGCGTCGCACTGTCCCCATTGCTTCGCAGAATACCGACATTCCCGATCAGCAGCCCCGCCGTCACTGTTGCCAGAACGCCCGAGGCCCCCCAGTGTTCCGCCAGCGAGAATGATCCGAATGCCACTACAGTCGTCAGCGTCGTTTCCACCAGATAATCCGTCGTCCGCCACGTCAGCAGAATGCCCAGCCCGCCCACGCTCAGGCCCGTCAGGATGCCGCCGCCGGCTGTTCTGAGAATCTGCGCCAGTGCCGAGCCAGGGGTGACCGGGTCAACACCCACTACCGCCGCCAGGGCAATCACAAACAGCACCGCCGCGACGCCGTCATTGAAGAGGCTTTCCGCTTCCACCAGCAGGCGCACGCGCCCATGCACATTGCTTTCTTTGAACGTCGCAATCACCGAAACGGGGTCTGTCGCGGCAATCAGAACCCCCAGCAGCAGCGCGGCCCGCCAGGGCCAGTGAGCAAAATAGATCATGCCGCTCGTCACCACCGCCGCCGAGAGGAGCACGCCCACTGTGGACAGCAGCAGAAGCGGCAGCGCCTCCCGACGCAGATCCCGCCACGGAAGCTGAATGGCCGCCTCAAACAGCAGCGGCGGCAGGAACGCTTCCAAAATCAGATGCGGCGTGAGCTGTGCCCCCTGCCCCACATGAAGCAAAGTCAGCCCGATGCCGGTCAGCACCAGCCCCACCGTGTACGGCAGCTTCAGCCGCCGGGCGGCCAGAGCGACCACCGCCGAGATCATCAGCAAAAAAATCGTTCGTTCCAGCGTCAGTCCGATGAGCCTGTCCCCCTATTTGGTATGCCTCTAGTATACACGAGCCGTGCAAATCTGGTACAGTCTCAGATATGACCGCAAAGCCACCCACCGCAAAGCCGCCCACCATGCCACAGTCGTTACCGGGACAAAGACTGCTGGACTTTCGCCGTGACCCGCTGGCAACCCTGCGCCGGGCGGCCACCTCGGGCGATGTCGTGCGCCTGCCCCTCAGTCCCGCCCCGGTGTTTCTTGTCAACCATCCTGACTTGATCAAAGACATCTTTGTGACCCACACCCGGCAGTTCAAAAAAAGCCGGGGGCTGGAAAAAGCAAAGCTGCTGCTGGGCGACGGCCTGCTCACCAGCGAAGGCATGGCCCATCTGGTCCGGCGGCGGCAGATACAGCCGGTTTTTCACCGGCAGCGGATTGAAGCCTATGCCCAGACCATGACGGACTGCGCCGAGAACGTCTCGGCACGCTGGAACGACGGCGAGACGCGGGACATGGCCCCGGAAATGATGCGGCTGACCCTGGATATTGTCGGGCAGACGCTGTTCGGCGCGGCGATGGAGGCCGAGGCCGAGGATATCGGCGGCGCGATGGGCGAGACGCTGGCGCTGCTCCAGCTCCTGGTGCTGCCCTATACCGATTTTGTGGAACGGCTGCCCCTGCCCATCATGCGCCGGTTTCGCCGGTCGCGTGCCCGGCTGGACGAGACCGTGTACCGGCTGATTGCGGAGCACCGTCAGACAGGTGACCGGGGCGATCTGCTGTCCCTGCTGCTGGACGCCCCGGACGAGGAAGACGGCACGCGCATGACCGATACTCAGGTGCGCGATGAAGTCATGACCCTGTTTCTGGCCGGGCACGAAACCACGGCCAATGCGCTGGCCTGGACCTGGTATCTGCTGTCTCAGCACCCGGACGCGGAGGCCCGGCTGCACGCCGAGATAGACGCCGTGCTCGGGGGCCGCCCCCCGACGCTGGGCGATCTGCCGAATCTCGTCTATACGCGCACGGTTTTGTCCGAATCTCTGCGGCTCTACCCGCCCGCCTGGGCCGTGGGCCGACGGGCGCTCGCGGACTTCGAAGTTGCCGGCTTCCGCCTGCCTGCCGGGTCTATCGTGCTGCTCTCGCAGGCAGTCACGCACCGCGATCCGCGCTGGTGGCCGAACCCCGACCAGTTTGACCCGGACCGCTGGACTCCCGAAGCCGAGGCGATCCGGCCCAAGTTCGCTTATTTCCCGTTCGGCGGCGGTCCCCGCGTTTGTATCGGCGAACATTTCACCTGGATGGAGCTGACGCTGGCGCTGGCAACAATGGCCCGCAGGTGGCGAATGCGCCTCGCGCCGGGACAGGTCGTCGCCACGCAGCCGATGATCACCCTGCGCCCACGTTTCGGAATGCGGATGGTGTTGGAACAACGTAGCTGAAGAACAGACTTAGGGAACAAAATTGTAAGCGTCAGCGTCGTAAACTTATAGACGCCGACACACTTTTAGGAGAAACCGATGAACACCACGAATAAAAAATCACAAATCGCCCGCACCGCGCTGGCCGGCCTGCTCATCACCAGCCTCAGCCTTCCCGCGCTCGCACAGGGCGACACCAACTACAACGGCACGAACAACAACGGCAATTCGAACTACAATCAGAATTATAACAACTCCAATAGCGACACGTACAGCGGCATTGATGTCCCCTCCTCGCGGCGTCAAGTCGCGGCTGGCACAGAAGTCAAAGTTAAGCTGCTGCAAGGGGTGACTTCGGCCACTGCACGGGTCGGCGACACTGTCCGCGCTGAAGTTGATGGCGGCGATTCGAACGGCCTGCCTAACGGCACCATGTTCACGGGCCGCGTGACCGAAGTTCGCCCGGCGACCTCCAAAGACGCGGGAACTCTGCGAATTCAGTTCGGGCGTGGAACCGGCGTCGCCTCGACCACGCTCAGCGGGAAATCGGCAAGCTCCGATAAGTCAAACTATACCAGCATTGGGGCCGGGGCAGGCGCGCTTGGTGGCTTCCTCCGCAAGCGCAAGCTCGGCGATGCCATCGGGGGGGCGCTTCTCGGCGGTGCGGCGGGCTACGGCGCGAACCAGCTTCAGAAGCACAATTCCAGCGATGTTACCTTGAAGAAAGGCGACACCATGACCGTCAAGCTGGACCGCCCGGTGGTGCTGCGAACCCAGGTTGTGCAGCCCTACTAAGCAGGTGAACGAGAAATGGCCCCCGCGACTGATCGCGGGGGCCATTTTTGCTTGCATTTGTCTATCCCGGCTTTGCGGGCGGCTCGTCCAGCACATAGACGCGCACAGGCCGGACGCCCCAAGCCCCCATGTTACCATACCGCTGCATCCGCAAGTCCACATGATGCCCCTGAATGGCCCCGCCGATGTCGTCGGCAATCGCATGACCGTAGCCGGGTATCCATAAATGCGAGCCGAGCGGGATCAAATCCGGGTCCACGGCGACGCCATGTTCCGCTCGCCCATCCCGCAGAGTAGACGTATACCGCCCGCCTTCCAGGCGCGTATTGATGGGCGTGTAGGCCGTCACTTTCATGCGATAAAACCGCACAAACTGGCCTTTTTGCGGCACAGCGTTGATGCTCGTATCCCAGCGGGCGACAACCACAGAAGCCGCCGATGGCGCAGCAGCGGCCTCCCGAACTGCCATTGTGGCAGGCGGCGAGGCCGGGTGCCGGTACACGGCCACCGACAACACGCCGAAGCACATTAGCGCGGCAATCGCGGCGCGGCCCTGCCACCGGCGGCGAGGCACATTGGGCGCGGCAGCGTGCGACGCCCCCGGCAGGCGCGGGCCAGGCGAGGATTTCACGACCGGCAGGGGATAAGACGGGGAACGAGAAAATGCCATGAGATTCGAAGTATGCCCTGCGTGGCCCGCAAGCAAACCTTTCGGGAACTTTCACGCCCTGCGAAACGCTTTTACCGGCATCACTTTTCGGAAAGGCTCCCCAACTATGAAAACTCTCTCCGCGCTTCTCGTCCTTGCCCCCGCCCTCTTGACTGGCTCCGTGCAGGCCAAAAACATTTTGCAAAAGCACCCTACCGCCTCCGGTGCTGCGGCGGGCCTCGCCGCGCATCACATGGCGAAAAAGTCCGCCGCCCATGGCGGCCACAGCCTCGCCGCCCGCCATCCCATCGCCACGGGAGTCGTCGCCGGAGCCGCCGCCCATCACATGCTTAAAAAGCACTAGAGTTGCGATAAAACAGCCCCCGCGCCAATGGCGCGGGGGCTATTTTAGTTTTATTGACAGCATGGCACACGGGGCTGAACCCCCGTGCTTTAACAGTGCAATTCCCCGCCTTCGCGGAGCCACTGCACCCGGCGGGCAAAATGCCACACGAATAGGCAGGTTGTAGGAAGCCGTGGGACTGGAAGTCGTCGGCTGTGTGGCCTGCGGCCAAGTCTCCGCCTACGCGGAGAAGGAGCAGAGTAGGAGTCGCTGCCCGTATCTTGTTCTGTGTCCACGAAGGTGGACAGATGGCGTCTGCGCCGCACAGCCGAGGACTTCCAGTCCCACGGCTCCTCATGGCCTGTCTCTTCCTATAGCATTTTGCGCCTAAATCAAATCTCCCAGCAGGTCAATGGCATCCTGAACGCCCGCCGCGAAGACTTCTAAGACGTGGTCAATTTGTTCGCGGGTGATAATCAGCGGCGGCTCGAAGCGGATGACTTTGGGATTGTTCAGCGTGTAGGCGGCAATCACGCCCCGGTGAACCATCGTGCCGATGACCAGCTTGCCGATGTCGCTGTCGGTGAACTCAACGCCTAAAATCAGCCCCAGGCCCCGCGCATCGGCCAGAATGTTCGGGTATTTGGCCTGCACCCGCTTCAAGCCTTCCAGAAAATAGGCCCCATTGACGGCGGCGCGGAAGGGCAGGTCCTCGTCGTAGGTGGCTTCCAGCGCAGCCAGGGCGGCGGCGCAGGCCAGCTCATTGCCGCCAAACGTCGTGGTATGGATAAACGGGTTTTCCCGGAACACCCGGTCCCAAATCGCCGCCGTCGCCAGGGTTGCTCCAATCGGCATGACGCCCCCGCCGAGCGATTTCGCCAACACCATGATGTCCGGCGCGACGTTCCAATGGTTGATCGCAAACCATTTGCCCGTCCGCCCCAGCCCCGTCTGCACCTCATCCACAATCAGCAGAACGCCGTGTTTGTCGCAGATTTCGCGGACACGCGGGAAGTACTCGTCCGACGGGACATTGATGCCGCCCTCGCCCTGTACCGGCTCTAAGATCACAGCGGCGGTTTTGTCCGTAATCGCCGCGTCAATCGCGTCGGCGTCGTTGAAGGGCACAAACGATGCCCCCGGCAGCATCGGCTCGAAGGGCTTGCGGTAGACTTCCCGGCCCGTCACCGACAGCGCCCCCATCGTCTTGCCGTGGTAGGCCCCGTGCGTGGAGACGAAATCGGTCTTGCCCGTCGCCATCCGCGCAATCTTCAAAGCCGCTTCGGCGGCCTCCGCGCCCGAGTTAGAGATAAACGAATACTGCAAGTCCCCCGGCGTGATTTCGGCCAGCTTCGCCGACAAATCTGCCAGCGGCTTATTGAGAAACGTCTTGGAGGCCATCGGGATACGGTCGAGCTGGTCTTTGACCGCCTGCACCACTTTGGGGTGCCGATGCCCCAGCGAAAAGATGCCGTAGCCGCCCAGGCAGTCTAAATAAGAGTTGCCCTCCAAATCCGTCAGCATCACCCCTTCGGCAGAGGCTTCGATATGATCAAACCCGCCGACTTTCAGCAGCGCGACCTGCGTGGGGTTGACAAACTTCTGGTACTTTTCGATGACATCCTGCGTCATCGCTTCCACCTGCGCGGGCGTATATTCCATCTTTTCTGCCATCTTTTCCATAGGGGTACTTTAGCCGATAGGCGGGGGGGTTGTCAAGGCGGCTTTCCCCTGCGTTTGCCTGCTTCGGCGCGACGGGTAGAATATGCTATTATGCCGCACTACACCGCCCCTGATTATTTCTCCCTGACCGCTTACGCTCTGGCTCTGTTTTATGGTATTGGAATGGCGGTTTTTCTGCTCCGACAGGATAAGGCCACAAAGGGCAGCAGCTATCTGATACGGCAGGAGGGGGAAGTGATGCAGTTTCGCCGTCCCCATGCAGCAAGCCGATCAATGATGGTTATTGCTGGATATGTCGCCTTGATGGAGTTAGCTATTGTGATCGCGTACCGCCACATTTCGCTTACCCCCGAACATATTTTGATTGTCAGTTTCTTTTTTCTTGATACTCCTCTTTTTCTCGCGTTTCTTGTTTATTTGGCAGGCCCTAACGATATTTTTTTGGATGGCAACCGGCGCACCTATGAGTGGACAACCGGCTGGTTGTGGAAACCGACGACACGATTTGGTTCATTTGACGACATCAAAGGCATCTCGGTCAGTCGCCGGTACGGAGTAATGCTGCTGATGAATAAACGCAGTTTTCCCTACAGCAGCATAGGATTAAGCAATTCCGGCACAAGCGCGGCGGCGCAGACATTAGCCGAGGATGTGAGCCGGGAGTTCGGGTTTCTCATCGTGCCATATCCGAAGTAGAAACTCACGTTCGACAATCTCGTTTTTGTGCTAAACTATCTCAGTAGCCTTACCGATAACAAACAGCAGAGAAAGCAATCATTATGGCACAGACACT
Organism: Capsulimonadaceae bacterium; assembly: GCA_965277455.1. Lineage (GTDB taxonomy): Bacteria > Armatimonadota > Armatimonadia > Armatimonadales > Capsulimonadaceae > JANXMY01. Next base: position 1,925,316 of record OZ255823.1, read on the forward strand.
TCCCGGCAAAAATATCAGCACGGGCGGCACACGGAAATACACCCGACGGCCAGCCGCCGTTCCCCAAACCAAAAGCGGCACGGCCCCAGAGCAGGACAACTGGCTGGACCATAACCCGGAAGCCCTTGCCGCCGTGCAGCGCGGCCTAGCCGACTCGGCGGCGGGGCGCGGGGTGAAGATGAGCTTCTTGGAGTTCGCCGACGCCGATATTGACGACGATACCAACGAATAAATGCAGCGTGAACTAATTCTACAGCCGCCTGCGTTGGAGACGCTGGAACGGCTTGCGGCGGAAGACGAAAAGAAACTGCTGAAAGTGCAGCGGACACTCGGACGCATGGAAGCCAATATCCGCCATCCTGGCCTGCAAACCCACGAGTACCACGGCCTCAGCGGAGCCAATGGCGAGAAAGTCTGGGAAGCCTATGTGGAAAACAACACGCCTGGCGCGTACCGCGTTTTTTGGCACTACGGCCCCGGCGACAAAGTAATCACCGTCCTTGCTATCACCCCGCATCCATAAACAGCAAGCCGGGAGTTTAAAAGCTCTCGGCTTGTTTGTGTTTCCTTGCTTGGGCTCGGTGGGTAAAACAAGCCACCATGAAATTCTCCTTGTTTGAAGCTGCGCCTTCCGCAAAAAGCTACCTTGTCTGGCAAGGGGGCAAAGTGATGGTGTTCCACAAGCCGCTTTCCTTGCGTCGGTCTCCACTCGTTATTGCCGGAATTATGGCAGTGATAGCCTTTGTTAATTTGTTCATGTTACGGCACAACTCAGTTATATTTGCCTTCAATTTGGTCATATGTTTCTGCCTCCCTACTTCGCTTGTTTATCTGTCTGGCCCCAATGACATTCGCCTCGACGGCGACCAGCGAACCTACGAAAGAACAACCGGGTGGCCGTGGAACCCGGTGACACAGATTGGCTCGTTTGAGGACATCAAAGGTGTTTGTGTCTCCCCCGATGGTCAAGCGATGCTCTTAATGAACAGGCGTACCTTTCCCTACAAAGGCGTGGTTTTGGGTAGCTCCGGCACTCAGGCAACGGCACAGGCATTGGCCGAAGACGTGAGCCGGGAATTTGGGTTTCCCATCGTGCCATATCCGAAGTAGCAAATCACAGAGAAAATAGTTACTACGGCACAGACACTTTCAAGTTAAGAAATCAGCACACCCATTGGACGAAGGACGAAGTGAAGCCTGGTGGGCAAGCATTATAGATACCTAATAAGCATTGAGAAGCTAACGCTAGATAAACCTTGCGTTATCAGGAGAGAGAAATGTCCTCTGAAGCCGTTTTAAAGTCGCTCCACGCGGAAGGAATCTCTGTGACAGGAGTTCCCAGGAAGAAGCCGACAATTCTGATCCAGCCGAGCCATACCTCGTTTGACAGTGTCCAATGTGATGAGTTGCAGTGGTGGTTTTTAGTACCTCAGCCCGGTAAATCGGCACTCGCGTTCAAATACGATCTAGAAACCGACGACCTCAGCATGATTGAGCATTTGGCGTGTGGTGGGGCCGCTCGTGTTCACCAGACCGATTGCCTAGAATGCACGATACGCACCTGGTCCATGTACAAGAGCTGGCGGTGTGATCGGGCCACCTGGTATTGTGCGCTGACTGCGTCCCAGGCGATTTGGCTGGCCGTCATTACTCAGCAAGACAGCTTGAAGGAATTGTTTACCTTCAAAGATGAGGATTTCCATGAGCAATGGGGCGACGTTGGCCCCCGCTGCCTCGCCGACACAGGCCGCTTTCAGGCCATCGGACCTGACACGTACACGATGCAGGAGGGAGAGGATATGGGGGCGGGCACATTTGACGTCCAAGTTGGCGAGAAGGTATTTACGTGTTTGCGTGTCCTGGATATTGGGCCGCAGGCAAGCGAAGACGAAGAAATCGGAGAGGCATTCATTAGCCGCGAAGGGCGCGTGATCCTATATCGGCAGTATTGGGGGCGCTTCAGGGGGAGCGGGGAGCAGGATTGGTGCAGCGTATTTCCGAATAACCCTCGGCTGACCATCAATGGCTGTGTATACGTTCAGCGCAACTGCACGGGCCGATCCCACGATGTTCTGACCGGCACCGCTTTGGGCATCGGGTGATCATCTGATTATGCCCGCGAAGGCGGGGGCTTACTCTTTTGAAGCACGGGGGTTCAGCCCCGCGTGTCAACCCGCCAATCGCCCCGACAGCAAAGCCAGGACGGCGGCTTCTTCGGGGTGCAGGGCGTGCAGCGTGTCCGCCGCAGTTCGCTGGGCCGTGTTCCGCGCTAGAGCTTTGGCGAGCGTGCCATCTAAGTACGAGTCCAGCACGGCGGGGTGGACGTAGCATTTGCGGCAGATGGCGGGGGTGTTGCCGAGGCGCTGGGAGACGGCTTTGATCGCCTGCGTAATGTTGTGTTTGGCCTGCGTTTCTGTGCCGAACGCTTCCATGTCCAAGAGGGCCAACGAGGCCAGCACGGTTCCAGCCCAGGTGCGGAAGTCTTTGGCGGTGAACTCTTCGCCCGCAATCTCGTGGAGGTAGGCGTTGACGTCCGACGAGTCGATGGGGTGACGCGCCCCGTCGCCGCCGACGTATTGGAAGATTTCGTGGCCGGGGAGGTCGCGCAGATGGGAAACAATCGCGGCGAGGCGCTTGTCTTTCAGGTCGATTTTGTGTTCCTTGCCGCTTTTGCCGACAAAATGGAAGTGGATGGCCTGCCGGGAGACGTCAACGTGTTCGTTCTGCATCGTGGTCAGGCCATAATGCGCGTTTTCGCGGGCATATTGCGTGTTGCCGACACGGATAAGCGTAGTCTCTAAGAGGCGCACGACGGTCGCCAGCACCTTTTCGCGGGGCAGGCCGTGCCGGGCGAGGTCGTGCTCAACGCGGGCGCGGATTTTGGGCAGCGCATCGCCGAAGGCCATCATGCGCTCGTATTTGTTTTCGTCGCGGGTCTCGCGCCAATGCGGGTGGTAGCGGTACTGCTTGCGGCCTTTGGCATCGTGGCCGGTGGCCTGCAAGTAGCCGTTGGCATGGGGCGAAATCCAGACGTCGGTGTAGGCGGGCGGGATGCCAAGCGATTGAATACGTGCCAGCGTTGTTTCGTCGGTGATGGGCGAGCCGTCGGCGGTGATATAGTGAAAGCCGCGCTCGGGGTCGCCTTCGCGGAGGATACCGGGTTTGGCATCGGTGACATAGCGCAGGCCAGCGGCTTTTACTTCTTGTTTAGTTTCGGCGGGTGCGGAACCATGCGCCGTGGCAGGTGTTATTGTAGTCATAGCAATACCGGGTTTGTACCCAGAAAATAACCCGGTATTCGTGCCTTGACAGACTTTGTGAAAAATGCCACAATTAACCGTGAAGATAAGCAAAAAGAAAGAATATACGATGCCCCCCATTTCCAAGTCCGGGTTTGTCCTCGGCGCTTTGCTGGCCGCTGCCGCTGCCGCCGTCAAAATTATTGTGCTGGATGAGCTGGACCGCCGCGCGGGCCGGGCGGTTTCTTAATGGACACATTGCCGCTGACACTCTGGGAACGCTGGCCACGTGGCCTGCTGGAGCTGCGGGGTACAGATCGTGCCTCGTTCTTGCAGGGCATGGTGTCTAACGACGTCAAAGCCCTCGCGCCGGGGCAGTCGTGTCATGCCGCGCTGCTGGACACGACCGGGCACGTTCTGGCCGACCTGCACGTTCATGCGTTTGCCGACGCGCTGATTGTGGAAACGGACCCGGCGTGCTTTGAAGTGCTGTCGCAGACGCTGTCCAAGTTCTTGATTATGGAAGACGTGACGCTGACCGACGTATCTGCCGACTGGGCCGTTGTCACCGTGTTAGAAGCTGGCGCGGGCACTCTGCCCGGCGAAAAGCGGCCTTCTTCGGCCCCCTTCCCCGCCGCGTTTGATCTGTGGCTTGCTGCCGAAGACTCGCCTGACCGGCACGGCGTGGCCACGCTGACGGATGACGAGGCTGAAACGCTGCGCGTCGAAGCGGGCACGCCGAAGTGGGGCCATGAGCTGTCCCCGTCCGTTCTGCTGCCCGAAGCCGGGATGGAAGACGCGGTTTCGTACACCAAAGGCTGCTATGTCGGCCAGGAAATTATCGCCCGCCTTCAGGCCCGAGGGCAGGCCAATCGCGGCCTGCGCTTCGTGCTTCTCGCGGACGATGCCCCCGTGCCGCCCGTAGGCTCTACGGTTCACGTCCCCGAAGACGGACCGGAACCGGGGCGAGAGATCGGGCGCATCACCAGCGCCGTCGCCTCCCCCCGCCGAGGCGGGCAAGCCCTGGCCCTCGCGTTTATCCGCAAGGAATACTTTGCCGATGGCACGCCCGTCACCGTGCAGATCACTCAGCCCGGCGGCTTGATGTTTTCCTACGATGCCGTCGTGCAGGAGATTGGGACCCCCTAGCCCCCAATAACGGGGGAACAGAAGAACCTCACCCCAGCTCTCTCCTTCGGAAGGCGAGGGAGCCAGAAAGAACCGTTATCGTGTCAGGGCAGGGCTTGCCCCTGCCCCTCTTGTCCTGCTCTGGCTCCCCAGAATTGGGGCGGCGTGGCCTCTCTGGCGCTCATTTTTCAAGACCCACGCAGGAATTTCCCCGCTCCGCCGCGAACTCCCCCGTATGGCAACCCCAACATTAGACACAACCCAATTTGAAGGCTGGGACAGCGTTCGGCTGTCCAATGGCGAGGCTGAACTCATCGTTACCACGGCGGTCGGCCCGCGTATCATCCGCTACGGCTTTTTAGACGGCCCGAATGCCTTCCATGTCATGCCCGGTGCGGGCGGGCAGTCCGGCGGCGACGAATGGCAGCCCTACGGCGGACACCGGCTCTGGGCTGCGCCCGAAGTCAAGCCGCGCACTTATTTTCCTGATACCAAGCCATACGGGATGCCGCAGTGGGATGGTACAACGCTCAAGCTGGTTAGCCCTGCGGAACACACCACCGGGATAACCAAAGAAATGTACGTCACCCTCGCCCCCACCGGGACTGCCGTGCGCGTGGACCACGTAATCACAAACGACGGCGTCTGGCCGGTCACACTGGCCCCGTGGGCACTCAGCATTGTGGCCGGCGGCGGGCGCGTGGTGCTGCCGCAGGAGCCGTTTGTCTCGCACGACGACAACCTGCTTCCTGCCCGGCCTCTGGTGCTGTGGAAGTTCACCGACATGGCCGACCCGCGCTGGCGCTGGGGCAAAAAGTACCTGACGCTGCGGCAGGACGACGGCAGGGACTTTGCCCAGAAAGTGGGCCTCTACAACGCGCAGGGCTGGGGGGCACACCTGACAGACACGCAGGCGTTTATTATTCAAATCACGTCCACGCCGGGCAGCCCGGCCAATCTGGTGGATATGGGCAGCAACTTTGAGACGTTCACCAAAGCCGCGTTTCAGGAGTTGGAAACCCTGGGTCCACTGACGACGCTGGAGCCGGGCGGGTCGGTGACGCACACCGAACACTGGTTCCTGGCAAAGACCGGCCCGGTCGCTGACACGGACGACGCCCTTGACGCCGCTCTGATGCCCGTGGTCGCAGAAGCCCGCACGCAGGCGGGACAGCTTTAAGAAAGTGTAGCCAAAAACGCCCCCGGCGCTTCAAGTGCCGGGGGCGTTCTTGTGTGTGACCAGTTAGCGGGCGACCGGGACGCTTTGCGGGGCGCTGATCACCTGCGGCGGGGCGTCCGAATGGGGCCGGGTGACGACATAAAAGATAACCACGGCGGAGATTGCCAGAAGCAGCAGGATGACGGCGGTTCCCCAGTTGGCATGGGCGATGCTGGTGTCGGCGGGCGGGACGGTGTTGGTACTCATGGTTGGCTCCTTGAAGGTGCGGGCTGAATAGACCGATTATACCCTGCCCCGGCAGCGAACCCCTGCTTGATGATGTGCCGCACCTTGTTTTTCTGGCTTGTTTTCCAGAACGAGGGCTAGGAGTTCAGCGGATCGGTGCGGAAGTCGTTGTCGGCTTTGCTGCGCCAGATTTGCTGCACCTGTTTGTATTTGACGTGGCCGTCTGAGTAAAGCGCGTTGAAGCCTTTGCGGTGGCGGGGCGAAATCGCGGCCTGACTGTTGGCAGCGGTCCAGTCGGTATCGTAGCTGACGGCCTGCGCCGGGTTGTTCGGGTCCAGATACTGGGGCGTCAGCGAGCCACGGCCCAGCGCCTTGTCTCCGCGTGCGGCATCGGTGGCGAGGAGGAAACTGGCCGGGGCTTGAAGCTTTGCCAGGCTCACGCTGTCGTTGAACCCGAACGTCGGGTTGTTGGTGAAGTAGGTTTTGGAGACCGCTGATACGCCCGGCCCGGTGGCAGCTCCCCGGTTTTCGTTCACATTCAGGCCGTAATCGTTGGCCCAGTAAATGACTGCCGTGCTGGGCGGACCCGCAGCGCCGGTGCTGGTGCCTGCCCACGGATCGCCATCCGGGTCCTTCCAGACGCCGCCGTCGGTGGCAGAGCCTTTCGGGACATAGCTTGCCAGCCGTCCCCGAATACTGTAGGTCAGCGCAGTCGCGTCGGTGTTCTCGGTGGCGTCCAGCGGTCCTTCCCGCTCGGTGACGGTCGGCGGGAACGTTTCATCACTGTCTTGAAGGTACTGGACCACGCCGAGGCCAATCTGTTTCAGGTTAGAAGAGCAGGTCGTGCGGCGGGCATTTTCGCGGACGCTCTGGAACACGGGGAACAGGATCGCGGCGAGGATGGCGATAATAGCGATGACGACGAGCAGCTCAATCAGCGTAAAGCCCGAAAGAGAGCGGGAACGGCGGGCGGTCTGATACATGATAATCTCCTGAGTGAATAAAAGCAAAGCGAAAACAAATCGAGGCCCGGCATGGCTGCCTGAAGGCAGCCGCGCCGGGCCTCTCGTGGACGAGTCAGCCGGATAATCAAACTATAGTCAAGAAAGAGAGATGGTCAGACGAGGCGGAGCTTTTCAGTCTTGTCGATCTGCACAACCCGCCCATCCTGAATGATGATCTGCACGACTCCATGCCGAATGCTGGCAACTGCCTCGGCAATAGCCGCCGCAGTGAGAGCGGGAACCGGCGCAGGCCGTGCGCCACGATCATCAGGCCGCAGTGGCTGTTTCAAATTGCTCTGTTTCATCAGACCCATTTTCTTGAAGAAGTGATGCGATGATTATAGATTATATTTACTAGTTTGTCAATAGTAAATATAATAATACTTATAGAGCAAGCAATAAAATAAATTGTAACCTTAAATTAATCGCATTCAGTGATAAAGCAGCCTGATTCGTGTATACTAAGACCGTTCTCTTTAGCTCCCAACACTTTTCACAGCTAGTGCTGGCTTCGAAGCCAGGCGTCCCGAGAAAGGACTTCGTACTATGATCGAGTCTCCTCAGACTGAGATTTCGGCATCTGAGCCGGATATCACCTCCCCGGATTACCTGCGTAATCCCGTGAGCCGGCGCACATTTCTGGCCCGCATGACGGCAGCAGGTCTCGGCACAGCGGCAGTCGCCCTGCTTGCAGGCTGCGGCGGCGGCGGCAATAGCAGCGGCGTCACCACCCCCGGTACCACCGGCCTGACTTCGTTCGCCGACCAGGCCAACTTCCCCGGCATCCCCGGTGCCACCGAGGACGTCGTTGTCCTGAACTATGCGCTGACACTGGAAACCCTGGAAGCGGACCTGTATCGCCAGGCCCTGAACATCGCGGCGGGCCTCCCCGTCGGCACCCCCCTGCCCGCCGATAAGGGCCTCAGCTACACCCAGGCAGTCGGCAACGGCGGCCTCAGCGCTGACAACGCGCAGATTGGGTTCCTGTACCTGAAGCAGTATGCCGGCGTCGAAGCGGCCCACCGCGACTTCCTCCGCACCGCCATCAGCCAGGCCGGGGCCACCCCCGTTCCCGCAAACGCCAAAGGCTACAACGCGGGCCTCGCTACAGGCACAGACCTCCTGACGATCATGAAGCTCATTCGCACCGTGGAAGAGACCGGCGTTACTGCCTACCTCGGCGCGGCAGGCTTCCTGAAGACCACGGCGCTTGTGCAAATCGCCGCCAGCATCTATACGACCGAAGCACGCCACTCGGCGGGTGTCAATTACATCCTCGGACTGCCCACCGGCCCCACCGGCGATGTCGGCGGCGCACAGCCCGCCAAGGGTGCTGTCGATGAGTTTGAGTACGCGCAGACGCCCAAACAGGTGCTTGCCGCCATTCAGCCCTTCTTCGTCGTTTAATTTCGTAGCTTGATTACGGAAAGGTATTTTCTCATGCCCTCGCAGATTACTCTTTTTTACGGCGCGGCTCCGGCAGGTGCGCCCACGCCGGTCCAAATCCCCGGCACATCGGCGGACACCAAAGCCCTGAGCTTCGCTCTGGCTCTTGAAACGCTCGAAGCCGAGCTTTACCGGCAGGCCCTCGCCCGTCTGACAACCGGCGGCACAGACTTCTACGGCAAAACTATTACCGGCCTCAATGTTACCGGCGATGATGTGGATTATCTGACCACCTTCGGCAAGATTGAGATGGAGCACCGGGACTTCCTGACCACCGCTCTGGGCGGCAACTGGGTCACGAAAGCAGGCGCGGGATTTGATTTCGGCTTTGCCGACACCAACCTGCAAGGCGTTCCCCCGCTGACCCGCCTTCAGACCGTGCAGCTTGTCTATGCTGCCGAGCAGACCGGCGTTTCCGCCTACCTGGGCGGCATCACCACCGGCGGCCTCGTTGCCGGCAGCCAGTATCTGGCGATTGCAGCTTCCATTCTGGGAACCGAAGCCCGGCATACCACCGCTGTTGCCATCCTGCTGAACGGCCCGATCTTCAACGAGAACCCGAAGCTCGCCACCGCGCCTCTGGCTGGTGACACGGGAACCGCTGGCGGCAACGGCCTGGATCAGCAGCTTCCTCCCGATGCGATCCTGAACACCGGCGGGCTGGTCGCGGCGGACACGACAGTCGCAAACGACGGCAAGATCAACCCGATCTCCGGCGCTAAAGGCTTCGTGTTCGCCTAAACTACAGCCTTCGGCTTTAAGCCCCCGGCTCTCAGAAATGGGAGCCGGGGGCTTTTTTTGCGTCAAATTTCCCCTGAAACGTATGTCAAGAAGTGTGTTTAAGCACAGAAAATAAAGAGTATAATACTCCCCGTAGAACCCCTGTTCTTTTCCCTAGTCTCTCGCTTCTATAGAAAGAGTCTTGTATTATGACTGACGATTTTCTGCGCGACCCCGTGAGCCGGCGCACATTTCTGGCCCGCATGACGGCGGCGGGCCTCGGTACGGCGGCAGCGGCCCTGCTGGCAGGCTGCGGCGGCGGCGGCAATAACAGCGGCGCCACGACCCCCGGCACAGCCGGACTGACGACTTTCGCCGACCAGGCCAACTTCCCCAACATTCCCGGATCGAACATTAATCTGGTTGTTTTGAATTACGCCCTGACGCTGGAAACTCTGGAAGCCGATTTGTACCGGCAGGCGCTGAACGTGGCCGCTGGCAAGGACATCAACGCCCCCCTGCCCGCGAACAACGCTTCTGGCTATGCACTGGCCGTGCCGACGGGCGGCCTGGATGCGACCGGGGCAAAAGCGGGCTTCGCCTACTTGCAGCAGTTCGCTTATGTGGAAGCCGCGCACCGCGACTTCCTGCGGACAGCCATCCCTACCCTGGGCGGCACACCTGTTCCCCCCAATGCGAAGGGCTACAGCGCAGCCTCGGCGGGGCTTGTCCCCGGCGCGGACCTGAAAACGATCCTGACCGTGATTTTGACGGCGGAAGAAACTGGCGTGCAGGCCTACCTGGGTTCGGCGGGCTACCTGAATGTTCCCGCACTGGTGGAGCAGGCGTCGAGCATCTACTCCACGGAGTCGCGCCATTCGGCGGTCATTAACCTGTCTCTCGGGATCATCGACCCCGGCGCGACTGGTGCTCCCGGCCCCTCGGGCCGCTTTGGCGGCGCACAGCCACTCGCAATTCCGGCAGGCGACACCAATGTCCCCATTCTGCCCGGAACCGCTGAGTTCTCCAAGACGCCCAAGCAGGTTCTGGCCGCAATCCAGCCGTTCTTTGTGATGTAATTATTGAAAGGCAGTTTCCCTATGGCCGCGACTCCGACCAATCATGTGACGCTTTACTTTGACGCCGCCCCGGCGGGATCACCCAACCTGGTGCAAATCCCGAATGCCTCCCCCAAGTACCCGGTGGGCAGCAGCGACGTCAAAATCCTGAACTTTGCTTTGGCTGTTGAAACCATCGAAGCTGAGCGGTATCGCCAGACCATCGCCCGCCTGACCACCGGCGGAACCGATATGTTCGGCAACCCCATCAACGGCCTCGGCATCAGCTCCGCCGAGCTGGATGTCCAGCTTCTGACCGGCTTCTATGCGACCGAAGGCCAGCAGCGAGACTTCATCGCCTCGACGCTCTACGGCAGCCCGGCGGCGAACCCGTTCCTGGATCAGACGCAGTATCTCTACGATTACGCCATCAACACCCTGGACCGCACCATGGCGACGATGGGCATTTATGTGGCCGAAACCATCGGCGTCGGTGCCTACCTCGGCGGCTCTGGCCTGCTGGCTGTCCATTCGCCCTTCCTGGCCCCTTCGGCGTCGTTCCTCGGCGTGGAAGCCCGTCATGCGGCCTCGCTTGCCTATGCGCTGAATGCCCTGAGCGGCACGGCGACGCTCCAGACCGCGCCTCTGAGCACGGACACGGGCGTCGGCAACGCCCCCGGCGTGGACACCGCGCTGACGGCGGATCAGGTGCTGAACGCCACCGGCAAAGTCGCCACGGGCCTCCTCCCGGCGACGGGCGGCGTGACACCCGCGATTTCCGGCCCGAACGGCTTCGTGTACAAGCCTTCGTAGGCTGGTCTCAGCACACCAAGCGCCGGGGGCATCACTGCCCCCGGCGCTTTTTATGTTTAGGGATCAGCGCTTTGCGGCATGAATGTCTGCACCCCAAGCACCTTTGAATGCCGGGGGTATCAAACCCCCGGCAGGAAAAGCAGACGCCCTGCCGGGCTAAGGAAAAGCCGCAAAAACCAGTCAGAACTCTTCTTCCGCCCGGAGGGCGGCTGAACTTAATGCCGGGGGTTTGATACCCCCGGTACTCTGGCATGATTGCCCGCCACGATTTAGGCAACCATGCCTTTGTTTATTATATGTTTAGCGACTACCTGTTTGCCTGTATAATAGGCTAAGATTAGAAAGAGACCTTGCCCCATGTCTGAACAGCTTGCCCACACCTTTATTGACGCGCTGCACACCCTGGAAGAGACCAAAGACGCCGGGCCGCTGGCCGCGCTTTACACTGAAGACGCCAAAGTCGGCAACCTGCTGGCCCCCGACCATTTTTCGGGCATGGACGGTGCCCGGAAGTTCTGGACCGAGTATCGGGGCACGTTTGAAACTGCCCGCTCCGAGTTCCGCAATGTGTTCGCCACCGACGCCGGGGCGGCCCTGGAGTGGACGACGACCGGAACCGGCTTTGAGGGCGGCGACTTCGAGTATTCAGGCGTGACCCTTCTTGAGTTCAGCGGCGGCAAAGTCAGCCGCTCGTCGGCCTATTTCGACCCCAAAGCACTGGGCAGCCAGATCAAGCCGCCTGCGTCAATAGCGTAAGGAGCACACGAGGGGTGAAAACCCCTCGCTGGAAGGCACTTCGTGCCGGGCGGACAAAGAAGTGACAGCGGTAGGCTTGTATATTATTCTTTGGCTTCTCTTATTCTTTGGCTTCCCGGCGTCTTCGCCTCAGAGCGAGGGGTTTTAACCCCTCGTTCTTACCGATCGCCTCTTTCTTGATATACAATGACCGAACATGATGAGCTGCTGCTGCTGCGTGCCCTGCTTCGCGCCTCCGACTACGGCGTGCTGCTGTCTGATGCCGCCCGGCAGGACCGGGTGGGCAATCGGCGCTTCTGCGAAATGTTTGGACTGGACAGCGTGGATACCCTGGCCGCACGGCCTACCTTTGTTCGCACCGAGCTTGCGCCGCGCCTGAAAGACCCACAGGGGTTTATGGATAGCTTGGACGCGGCGTATGCCAACCCGGCCTATATCATGGAAGACGAAGTGGAGATCGTCACGCCGCGTCTACGCAAATTGAGGCGTTATACGACCCCAGTGCATGATGACGGCGGCGCGATTATCGGGCGGCTGTGGACTTTCTTAGATGTCACCCGCGCCCGCAGCATGGAAGCCCGGATTCGCTCGCAGTCTTTGCAGCTTCGGGAGCAGTCCAAGCAGCTTGCGTCCACGCTGAAAACCGTCACGGGGCGGCTCGACAAAGCAGAAACCACGCTGTCGCAGACGCAGACGCAGCTCTTCGAGACCGAAAAGCTGTCCGCTGTCGGCCTCCTCGCCGCGTCTGTGGCCCATGACATCCGTAATATACTCACGCCCCTGACCATTGAGCTGTCCCTGGCGGACCAGGATGATGCCGCCGGGCGCGGCGAGGCGCTGGCAGCCATCCGGCAGCAGGTAGACAGCCTGGCCCTGCTGACGCACCGCCTGCTGGCGCTGGCGAAGCCCGAAACGCAGGAGCGAGTGCCCACGGATTTGGCCGCGATGGCCGCCCGGATACTCACTCTGGTGGGGCCGCAGGCCGCGCAGGAGAATGTCACGCTCTCCTGCCGCACTGTGCCGGACCTGCCACCCGCGCAGGCGGACGCCGTACAGATGGAGCAGGTGCTGGTCAATCTGGTGCTGAACGCCATTCAGGCCATGCGGGCCACGTCGGGCGGACTGATGACCCTGACGCTGGACCGGCACGCGGGCGGTGTTCGCCTGCGCGTCGCCGACACCGGGCCGGGCATCGCGCCTGCCGCCCGCCGCCGCCTGTTCGATCCCTTTTTTACGACCCGCCCCGACGGCGCGGGTCTCGGCCTGTTTTCCTGTCGGCGCATTATGGAAGCGCACGGCGGGGCAATCGCTGTTCGCGCCCGCCGGGGCGGCGGCACGCAGTTTACGCTCTGGCTGCCGGAATAGAAAAAATATGGCAGGAAAAATACTCATCGTCGAAGATGACCCGGCGATAGCGCGGGCATTGGCACGGCTGCTGGCACGGGCGGGGTACTTCACGCACGCCGTAGCGACCGGGGAGGCGGCTGTCAGCTATCTGCGTGAGGACCCGGCTTACGACCTGGCCCTGCTGGATGTTGCCCTGCCGGGCATGGACGGCTTTGCCTGCTGCCGCCGCCTGCGCGAAGACGGCTGGCGTCAGCCGGTGCTTATGCTGACGGGCCGGAGCGCGGCGCTGGATAAAGTCGAGGGACTGGCGGCAGGCGCAGATGACTATATCACCAAGCCCTTTGACCCCGGCGAGCTTTTGGCCCGCGTCGCCGCGCACCTGCGCCGCTCCCGCGAGTATGACCTGCCGGGGGAAGATGTGCAGGCAATTAACCTCGGGCCGCACCTGCGTCTGGACCTGAAGAGCCGGGATGCGCTGGTGCACGGTCAGCGGGCGCACCTCACCGACCGGGAGTATGAAGTTCTGCTCCTGCTTGCCCGTCAGCCGGGCACGGCGCTGGAGAAAATGTGGCTGTTTCAGCAGGTCTGGGGTAATGCCCCGGAAGAAGGCATCAAGGCGCTGGCCGTCTATATCCGCCGCCTGCGCCGCAAGATTGAAGACGACGAAGCCGCGCCTCGTTATATTCAAACGGTGCGCGGCTTCGGGTACAAGCTGGTGCCGGGAGAAGTTTAGATATAAATCTTGTAGGTCGGCACGCCCATAATCGGCCCGAGAATGGCCCACAGGGACCCCATGGTGTAGTCGCCTAAGATCAACCCCAGGAAGAACGGGATCGCCAGGCGGTACATTTTGGCCCCGCCGTAGCGGATGATTAAAAACTTCAAGGCCCAGCCAATCAGCACCGGCATCCAGAAGTATTCCATTGCATAAGACAGCGCCAGCGCATAGCCCGCCGGATGGAACGGCCACCAGACAAACGACGAGCGGAGCAGCGACAGCGCGACGGTCAAAACAAAGCCCCCGGCAATAAAGAATAGACCCGTGCTTGCCGGAGCCACCGGAGTCGTCAGCCAGCCCGCCAGACGGTTATAGCTTTCGCCGCCTACGAATGCCTTGAAGCCGGTAGATTTCCCCTCGCCGCCGTAGTAATACAGCACATGAAGGTTGGCCCAGTCTGTCGCAAACAGGCTGATAATCGCGGCCACGATCAAGACGCCTGAAATAGCCCCGACGCCCACACGCGGCTTGTGTTCCAGCATCTTGAAGGCTTCCAGTTGGTTCGGCATCGGGTGGTTGCGGTAGCCCCGGTTGAACCAGTACAGCACCGACATGACCGTCAAATCCTGTGCCCCCAGCGCCCGCGTCCCAAAGACCGTGATCAGGACCTGGATCGGGTTCACCCAGACAATCTCATGCGGCGAGCCAAGCTCCGCCCGGACACGGGTAATCACGAAGCCCAGCAGGAACACGATCCCGAAGAACGCAATCGCTACCCACGCACTCATGCCAATCAAGCTGGAAAAGAGCGCCAAGCAGCCGATGCCGACAGCCAGCCCCAGCACCGCGAAGCGGTACCGCCGCGCCTCGGCGGGGTCTTCGGACGAAGCCCCTTCCCGGATCGCAATCCCCACCCGCCGCCAGTAGCCGCGCCCGGCATAGAGCAGCATCACGCCCAGCCCCACCCACGCGCCGGTGGCCTGTTCGCCGAAGAATGGAAACGCATTGTGCTGCCCCGTGTCCCAGCCGTAGGCACTGCCCATGACCCGGAACACGCGGGCAAACAGGTAAAAGAACCAGCAGGAAAATGACAGATCGAGCGGCATAAAGTACGCCAGCCCAATCGCGAACGGATAAAACGACGACTGCGTAGAGCCAATCGCGTTCCAGGGCGGCGTCGTGAAATACTGCGACAGGTCGTACAGCTTCACATTGAACTGCGGAATGGAGGGGATCAGTTCATGCAGGCCGTTCAGGAACGAAATCGAGAACGCCAGCCCGAAGCCCATCCACATACGCGGGTTCTGGAAGAACGACTTGCCCGCGTCATCGCCCGTCATCGCCAGCGGAAGCTGCACGATGGGGAACGTCAGCTTTTCGTTCTCGATCCACGCCCGCCGAATCAAAATCGTCAGGCACAGGTACATCCCTACCAGTGTCAGAAAGAACAAACCCCACGAAAACAGCGGCACAATCCACGCCCGCAGATAAATCAGGCCCTGCGGGCTGTAAATGCTGATATTGCCCCGGTTCATCGCCGTCAGCGAGGCTTTGTCGGTAATCAGCAGCCAGTTCGGGAGGTACTGGAAAAACAGCTCCCGGTAGCGGTTTTCGGGTGTCGCGTGCCAGTAGGCATAGGTGATGGACCCGAACATATTCTGCATCGTGTCGTGCCCGCAGAAGGTGCAGGAGACGACCAGCATCGCATACACCAGCAGCAGCTCTTCCTGCCGCAGCGGGGCGAGGCGCGGGACGAACTTGCGCCAGGCAAAGTTCATCAGCACCAGCACAAACAGCATAAAGACCGGCGTGATAAACAGCGGCAGCGAGGTCCCGTCGAGCGTGTACCAGCGCACTTCCACCACGGTTGTCCAGAAGACATTGATGGGAATGAGGATCAGCCCTAGAATCAGCGTCCGCCACAATGCCAGCGGCTTGATGTTCTCCGCCGGTGCATCCCCTTCTACCTCTGTCCGATTGGTTTCTTTCGTCGCCATGCTTTTCCCCTGTTCGCCTGTTAGCCGTGTTATTCGCCGCCCGCTTGTCCAATTCCTTCTCCCGCCGCCGCTCTCCATGCAGGATTTTCGCCTGTCCGCGCCTAAGTGGTGTTTAAGAGTAGTGTTTAGTAGTGTTTAAAGGAGACCTCGGCCATGAAATCCCGCCTCTGCACCCTGGGCTTGTCCCTGCTGCTGTGCCTGCCCGCCGTCGCCGAAACGCCCAAACCCGCCGCCAAGCCCGCGCCGCCTGCCGCCGCCCCATCCGCCGCTTATCACTGGCAAGTTATTAAACTGAACAACATCGCCCCGGCTGCTGCTCTGGTCGCCCTGCACTGGGACACGCCGACAGCCACTCTTCCCACTGGCGTTGAGCGCATTTACGGCATCCAAAGCAATCATAGCCTGCTCCTGCACGCTACCACTGCCAGCTTCGCCGAAGCCATCCGGCTTGTGCAGACTGTCGACAAATAGGCACTGAGAAAGTGTCACGCTTGCCCCCGAACTAAACTTCAGGGGCAAGCCGCCGCCATCCCGCTTCCACCCAAAGGAAACATCCGCCATGCTGCCACTGCCCTGCCGTGCGTTCTGCTTCGGCCTACTTCTGCTTTGCCTGCCGCCGCTCACCTGCGCCCAAACGCCCACAGCGAAACCTGCCGCCGTGCCGCAGGTGCGCCTGCAAGTGGATTTTGTCAGCGCCAGCAAAACAGACGTAGACAATCTGGGGGTGGCGTTTGGTCCGGTGCTGCTTACCACATCAGCCAGCCAACCTCTGCGGAAGGGAACCGTGCTTGGAGCGTCGACAGACAAAATTGTAACACAGCTTTTCCAAACCCTGACCCGGATGCGCGGCAGCCTTGTTTCCTCGCCCATCATTGTCACAGACGGCAAAATGCCTGTGACGTTTTCAGTCAACACTCAAATTCGTTACCATCCCTACCGTGTCACGACTTCGTCTATCGGAGACCCACGGCTTGAAGAAACAGTGCCAATGCCGCTTCAAGCGGCTTTGATTGTTACCCCTCACGTCAACAGCGATGGCTCGGTGACACTCACTCTTGTGCCGCAGGCGGGAGACATTAACGCCTCACCAGCCGGGCCAAGAGCCACTGTAACACAAACCATTGCCAGCGGCCAGATGCTGGTACTGAGCGGGCTGCCCACCAGCAAGGAAAAGCCGACGGATGACCAGGAGCTGCTTGTCTTTATAACCCCGACTATTGTAGACGCCCCGCCGCAGGTGCGCCTGCAAGTGGATTTTGCCAGTTCGAGTAAGTCGGACATTGACAATCTTGGTGTGCTTTTTGAACCAGACCCGATTGTGTTTGTCATGGGGCAGGCGATGTCACAGCCAACACACCTCCAAACAGCCACAGGCAAAATTGTGTCCCAGCTTTATCAAACTTTGACGCGGACACGGGGCACTGTGGTACACACGCCTGCCGCTGTCACTCCCGACAATGTACCGGCGAAGTTCATGGCTGATTCTCATGTTATCTACTATCCTTACCGGGTGACGACTTCCTCTGTGGGGGACCCCCGGCTGCGGCAAACAAAAGAGCTGCCCCTTCAAGCCTCCATCACAATCACCCCCCACGTCAGCGGCGATGGCTCGGTGATTTTACGTCTTGTTACGGAAGCCGGAACTAGCACCACGCAAATGACTCCGAACGGCCAAATGCTGGCGCTGGAAGGAATTCCCCTCAGCAAAGAGAAGCCGACAGACGACCAGGAGTTGCTTGTGTTCATAACCCCGACCGTTCTGAACGCCGACGGCACCCCGCCCATCCCAAAACCTGCCGCCGCGCCGGTGGTGGACACCAGGCAGACGGACCCGCTAATGCCGGACACTGCCGAGCGCAAGACTCAAGAGAAGGTTCCCTAACCCCCAATAATGGGGAACAGGAAAAAGAAGGAAAAGAGGGCGCGATTTATCGCGCCCCTACACCATATGTACGGGAGCCGTCACACCACCGGGCGGGGCAGGGTGACGAGATGGGTGTACAGGCCGTAGCAGCCCAGGGCAAGGAAGGCGACGAGGCCCAGATAGGCTGCGCCGTAGCGCCAGCGGTCCGCCGCCGTGGCCTCGGCCCGGAGCTTCCGCGAAAACAGCGGCGCAATCCAGCCGCCGTCGAGCGGCAGGACCGGCAGGAGGTTGAAGAGGTTTAGCAAAAAGGACATCTGCGCCAGCGCCAGCCAGTACGACGAGTGGCTTGGCAGAAGCCAGAAGAGCGCCAAACAGCCGACGCCCGCCAGCGCCCCGAAGACCGGCCCCATGATGCCGATAAAGGCGTCCTGCACGATGTCCTTTGCCCCGCGCTTGGTGGTCACGAACGCCCCCATCAGCGGCACAAAAACCATCATGCCCACGGGGATGCCCAGCCGCCGCGCCGCCAGCGCGTGCCCGCATTCGTGAATAAAGATCAGTACGACCAGCCCCACGCCGAACGCCGGGCCGTAAAGCAGACCCCAGGCCCACATGGAAACCAGCATAGAGCCGCCGGTCAGGAGCAGCTTGCTGCCGAGCACCAGGAATTTGAGCTTTCCCGCCACGGCCAGCACCGGCCCGCCAATTTTGAACAGCAGCAGCAGAAGGGACCCAATCCAGCCCAGAAGGCCGCCTTTGGACTTCATGCGTTCCAGCCGTGTCGGGGGACGTCCCGGCGGCGGGGTGTAGGGGGGCGGGGCGGCGTAATAGGGGTTGCCCCCGGTCGGGGCATCGGCGGGCGGCGGGGCCGCCCCGTCTACCGGGCGTCCGGCCAGCCATTGCCGCCGCAGCTCGTCTTCGACGGCCCGCCGGTCGGCGTCGGTATCGGCGGGGGCGATAGGATGAGCAGTTGTCTCGTTTGGGTTCATAGTGTAATCGGAACAGACAGAATAGCCCCTCCCGCTCGTTCCTCGCTCCCTCCCCTGTTAGGGGAGGGTTAGGAAAGACGAGGCCGCAAACGAGGGCCTTTCTTTTCTGGTCTTCTCCGGCTCTTTGCCCTCCCCTAACAGGGGAGGGAGCGAGGAACGAGCGGGAGGGGTCTCTTATATACGGCGGTGGAACACAAACCATTCCGCCAAAAGCAAAGCTAGCGCGACGGCGGCAAGCATCGGCCACAGGTCGTTTTTAGCCCGGCGCGACGGCGGCAGATGCACCGGGGCGGCGGGTGCGCCGGGATGCGTCAGCACAGGGGGAGACAGCGCGGCCAGACGGCTCTCGTCGGGGCTGTCCAGATTGACCGCAAACGGGTAGTCCGCCCCGGCGGAGGTTTTGGCGTGGTAGACACCCCCCTGCCGGGTGTCGTCTACCAAAACCGTGCCGCCACTGACCGGGGCGGTCACGGCACTTTGGGAGCCGTCCGGGCGCACAATCGTGAGGCTCCCGGACCCCGCCGGGACGGTGAGTGAGGCGACGCCGCCGGTCGGGGTCTCGGGCGATGCCGCGCCGGGCGCACTGCCCGCCGACAGCCAGCGCACGGCGTTGGTCAGGAAAATCGGGAACGAGACGCGCAGGGGCCAGTCCGAGTCGTCGAGGGCGAAGGCCACGGAAATCACGCGCAGGCCGTTATGCTCCCCCACCCCGATTAGCGGCCCGGAGTCGGCTTCGGCTAGAGGCTGCCCCCAGGATTGAGCGCGGGTTTTCAGCGCCGACCGCAGATGCAGGCCGGTCAAATCTACAAAGCGCATGACCGGATGCGTCCGGTCTTCGTCCACAAAGGAAGGCGTGTCGGCGGTGCCCTCGCCCAAAAGCGGGGTCTGCTCGCTCAGGGCATCGAACACCAGATAATTGCCCGGCGGCAGAGGGGCGGCGGGCAGGGCGCCGTCAAAGACGACCAGAGCATAGCCTGCCCCGTGCCGACCGACGGTGGCGAACTCGTCGGGGGCGCATTCTTCTAAGATCACATCGGGGTCCAGATTGAGGCCGCGCTCTAAAAACAAGCTGCCAGTCGTGACTAATAGCACTTTGCGGGGCTGCGGCGGGGCCAGCACCAGAGACGCCTGATTGTCGGCGGCAAGGTCGTCTTTGACGTCGTCGAGGCGGGCCGTAATAACGCCGCCGCTTTTGAGCAGGGGGCTGTCAAAGGTCTCGTCCTGCTCCCCGGCGGCGGAGTTCAGGGCGCGGGCGTCCACCAGCTTTCCGTCCTTCAGCAGCGACAGCGTACCGCCGGAATGCGGCGTGCTGCCGAGAGACTGCACGAAGACTTCATAGCCGCCGGTCTGCCCGTTGCGCCGTCCATCGATGCGGGTGATGGCGACATTGTCGGTCGAGGCCGTGCCAATCGAAGTCAGCTTGACATCCGTGCCGCCGTAGGGGACCGCCGCCAGCTTTTTGAGCGTGTCCGCCGAATACGCGCCGTCGGAGAACACCCGGATTTCCGCGCCGTCGCGCCCGGCGACAAGCGACTGCGCCAGCGTCATCGCCCCGGCCATGTCGGCCACGGTGTCGGTGGGGGCGGCTCCATCGATGGCCGTTTGCAGCCGCTGCCGGTCGCCCGTGAAGCCCGGCAGCACCGACGTTGGCCGGCTAGACGCGGTTAGCACAGTTGCCACATCGCCGCCGCCCATCTCGCGGCCCAGAAAGTCCCCGGCGGCGGTTTTGGCCGCCGCCAGCCGCGACGGCTTCACATCGGTGGCGTTCATCGACGCCGACGTGTCCAGCACGATGACGATAATATGCCCCGTCCGTGCCTGCCCGAAGACAAAGGGGCGGGCCAGCGCCAGCACAAGGAGGAGAGCGAGCAGGAGTTGGAGAAAGAGGAGCAGATGACGCCGCAGTTTTTGAAACGGCGCGTTCGCCTGCCGCTCCTGCGTGACCGCGTTCCACAGGTACAGCGAGGACACCGTGACGTCCTGCCGCCTCAGCCGCAGCATCCACAGAGCCACAATGCCGCCGAGCAGCGGCACGGCCCAGAGCAGGTTGAGAGGGGTCAGCAGGTTCATATCTTATTGTATCATACCCCGCAAGCCGCGCACAAGCAGCATCGGCAAGAGAAGCCATGCCATAAATGGCACGGCTATTCGGCCTGCGGCCAGGAAGCACCGCTTCGCGGGGCTAAGAAATTTGTTCCAGTGCCGCGAAGCGGTACTTCTCGGCGTCTTCGCCCGATAGCCGTACCATTTATGGCATGGCTTCTCTTATGGCATGGCACTTTTGCTGACTTTTGCTGACAATGGACCTTCTATGAACATTACCACACTCGACCACCCGTTGGCCCGGCATTTTCTGACACACCTGCGCGACGAGACCACGCGGCCCGCCAATTTCCGCCTGCTTTGCAAGCGGCTGACGGTGCTTTTAGCCCTGGAAGCCACGCGGGACTTGGCCGTGCGCCCCCGCGCTATCCGCACCCCGCTGGAAGGGATGGACAGCCCCGTTTTAGACGACCCACTGGTGGCCGTACCGATTTTACGCGCCGGGCTGGGAATGCTGGACCCGATTGTGGAGTTTTTCCCCGATGTCTCCGTCGGGTATGTGGGATTAGAGCGCGACCATGCAACCGCCGTCGCCTCGGCCTATTACGCCAAGCTGCCGCCGCAGATGAACGGACGCACGACGCTGGTTTTAGACCCGATGCTCGCCACCGGCGGCTCGGCGGCGCAGGCGATTGACACCCTCAAAACCGCCGGGGCAGGCCGGATATTGATGCTCTGCCTCGTCGCCGCTCCCGAAGGCGTAGCAAGACTGAATGCCGAACACCCGGACGTGCCGATTTGGACGGCGGGGCTAGACCGGGAGCTGAACGACTTGAAGTATATCCTGCCGGGGCTGGGCGATTTCGGGGACCGGCTGTATGGGACGGAGTGACCCCTCCCCGTCGCTCCGCGCCGACCCTCCCCTGTTAGGGTGAGGGTTAGAAAAAAGACCCTGCGCCACGGGTTGATTCCGAATAATCTTTACCCTTCCCTAACAGGGGAGGGTCGGCGCGGAGTGACGGGGAGGGGTCACGGATAAATCCCTCGCGTCAGCGTCGCCTCGGCCACGCGGGCGACGCCGACGGCGTAGGCTGCTGTTCGCAGGTCGACCCCGTGCTGCTCGGAAGCCGCCCAGACTTCGGCGAAGGCCCGCGTCATCACGCGGCCTAAACGCGCATTGACTTCCTCCTCGCTCCAGAAGAACGACTGAATATCCTGCACCCACTCAAAGTACGACACCGTGACGCCGCCCGCGTTGGCGAGGATGTCCGGCAGGAGCAGGATGCCCCGGTCGCGCAGGATGGCGTCCGCTTCGGGGGTCGTCGGGCCGTTCGCGCCTTCCACGATGAGCTTGGCCTGAATACGCCCCACGTTTTCGTGCGTGATCTGCCCCTGCAAGGCGGCAGGGACCAGAATGTCGCAGGGGACTTCCAGCACAGCCTCGCCTGAAATGGCTTCGGCGTTCGGGAAGCCGACCACGGAGCCGGTTTGCTTGACGTAGGCCACCAAAGCAGGGATGTCTAAGCCGTGGGGGTTTGTGATGCCGCCGGAAACATCGGAGACGGCAACGACCGACGCGCCGCGTTTGTGGAAAATCCGGGCCGCCGCGCCGCCGACATTGCCAAAGCCGGAGATGGCGACGGTCGCATCAGTTAACGCCTGCCCCGTCTTTCGAAACGCTTCTTCGGTAACCATGACAACCCCTAGCCCCGTCGCGTCTAAGCGGCCCTCGGAGCCGCCGATGGAGACGGGCTTGCCGGTGACGACCGCCGGGACGGTGTGCCCGGCGTGCATGGAATAGGTGTCCATGAGCCACGCCATAATCTGTCCGTTCGTGCCGACGTCCGGCGCGGGAATGTCGCTGGCGGGTCCGATGATTAAGCTGATTTCCGTGGTATAGCGCCGGGTCAGGTCTTCCAGTTCGCCGCGTGTCAGGGAACGGGGGTCGCAGACGACGCCGCCTTTGGCCCCGCCGAAGGGGATGTTGACCACGGCGCATTTCCAGGTCATCCACATGGCAAGCGCCCGGACTTCATCGATGTCGGTCTCGGGATGAAAGCGCAGGCCGCCTTTGGCGGGGCCGCGACTGGTGTTGTGCTGCACCCGGTAGCCGGTGAATACCTGCGTCCCGCCTGACTCCATTTTGACGGGGAAATGCACGGTCAGCTCGCGCTTGGGCTGGCGCAGGATGGCATGAACGCCGTCTTCGAGCTTCAGCAGGCGGGCGACGGTATCAAGCTGCGACAGGGCAATATGGTAGGGATTTGTTTCGGGTTTATGTTCGGCTTTGACATCGGCGGGGACGGCGGGGACGATCTCAGGCATACGGGTTCCTCCGGCTTTCAGGCATCGTTGGCGGGGCTGCCGTTATTATTGACCAAAATGCCGGGAAATGCAAGAGGAACCCCGCTTATTACCCGTCTCAGTACCCGTGATACCAGCGTCCGCCCACTTGATAATCGGCGGAGGCACCGGGGTTCGTGGCGATGCTGCACATCGGCGCGGTGGTGACGCCGCCGGGGGTGTACTGGCCGCCGGAGGGGCAGGCAGGGACGCCGCGCAGGTAGCCGCCGGGGTTTACCGCCCCGCGTGTGAGCTGATATGTTCCGTTCGTGCCGGGCGCAGTCGCGGTGACGCCGTCCACGCTGAATACTGCCCCCGAGGACGTAGAAAGCTGATTGTCCATGATGCACTGCATCTTGGCGCTGTTAATCTGCGACAGGGAGGCGACGCAGGCTTTGGCGCGGGACGATTCGCGGGCGGAGACGAAGTTTGGGATGGCAATCGCCAGCAGGATACCGATGATGAGAACGACAATCATAATCTCGACCAGCGTGAAGCCGGTACAACGTGATTTATGAGGGTGTGACATAAAGAGTGCCTTTCCGTAGGCGGGACCTACCTTCCCCGCTTCGCTGGGGTCCTTCCTAAAGGAAGGATTAGAACATTAGGTGTAGGGGCGCTGCTTACTGCGCCCTCTTGTTCCTAATCCTTCCTTTAGGGAGGACCCTGGGGAGCGAAGAATGAGCGAAGCAAGGTGGTAGGTCTCCGAAGTGCCAAAGAAAAAGGATGCCGGGCAGTGCCCGGCATCCTGATTTGGTAAGGCCCTGTGGCTTACATACCGTGGTAGAACTTGCCACCGGTCTGATAGTTGGCATCTGCGTTGCCTGCGGCGGTGCCGTCGCCGCTGATGGTGCATTGCGGGTTGCCCGTGATGGCGGTAGCCACCGCATACGTGCCGCCAGAGGGGCACTTGGGCGTGGCGCGGATGTAGGCGTTCGCGCCAACCAGAGTCGTCGCGGGCGTCGCGTCCAGGGTGGGCTTGCCAGCCACATAAGTGGCTGTGCTAAGCTGCTTGTCCATGCAGAACTGCTGCGTGGCGCTGTCGATCTGCTTGAGGTTGCCGATGCAGGCTTTGGCGCGGGACGATTCGCGGGCGGCGACAAAGTTTGGGATGGCGATGGCAAGCAGGATGCCAATGATGAGAACGACAATCATGATCTCGACCAGCGTAAAGCCGGTCTTGCTATTCTTCGGGCGGAACTTCATGGAATACTCCTTGTATTGAGACAGGCACGTTCGGGCAAAATGGGTTCGTTCCGGTGCGCGGCGTCTGCGGGTTTCTGTGGGTGCGAAGCGCCGTATCCGGTGACAGAGAAAGTATCGGCGGGCATCAGCGGCTTCGTTAGGGCGACGCGGCAGGCACAAATACCGGCTTTTTTCGCCGCGAAGCGTAAAATAGCGCCTGTCTCCCTTGACAAGCAGCCTTTGGGCGTGTATACTAGCCCCGTTCCTTTCTTTATTCTGGTCTTTTGGGCCAGCGCATTGACGCGCTGCCCGTAACAGAGGCTACCGACCCGCTTTTTCCCGCGCACTGACGCGCCCTTTCTCTACGCTAGAGGCAAGCCGACATCCCCGTCTTTTTGGACGGCTCCGATGTCCTCGCTTGGCCTCTTTTTTGTTTGTAAGGGGTACCGCACATAGTTTTGGATATGCAAGATGTAAAAGTGGTGATTGCGGACGACGACCCGCTGACACGCCTGGACCTGCGGCACAGCCTGGAAGGGCTGGGGCTGCGCGTGCTCGGCGAGGCGGAAGACGGACGGCAGGCGCTGGCGCTGGCCCGAACCCTGCGGCCCGACCTGCTGATTCTCGACATTATGATGCCGCAGATGGACGGCCTCGAAGCGGCCCGGCTGGCCCGGCAGGAAGGGCTGGCCGCCGTGATGCTGCTGACCGGCTACGCGGAAGAAGACATGATTGCCCGCGCTGATGCCGCCGGGGTGCTGGCCTACCTGCGAAAGCCGTTCCGCACCGAAGACATCGGCCCCGCCGTGACGATTGCATTGGGCCGTCACCGCGAGCGGCAGGCTTTGGAAACGGATGTGGAAGATTTGCGGGACAAAATGGAAGCCCGCAAATTAGTGGGCCGCGCCAAAGCTCTGCTGATGGAGCGGCACGGGCTGACCGAGCGGGAAGCGTTTTACCGCATTCAGGCCCAGAGCCAGTCTCTGCAAAAGCCCGCCCATGAGATCGCCCGCGCCATTATCACCGCCAGCGAAATGGGGATTTGAAACTTATTTAACAAAAAACTGAAACAAAATGCTCCGAGCGCACTCAAAGCTACTGACAGACAGCCATACTGTTTTTCAACGCAATTTTTCTTGGCACTTATCAGACCGCGCACGCACTCAGCAGACGAATTCAAGCAGACGAACTTAAGCAGACGATTGGCAAGACCAAACGCACACATCCACTGATCTACGAGGAGGACATCTTACCTTGCGACCTAACACACTTCACACGATGACGCCCCGGTCTCTAACGCCCCGGTCTTTGACGCCCCGGTCTTGGAAGACCGCCCTTGCGCTCGGCGTTGGCCTCGCCGCCTTCGGCTTCGGCCCGTCCGCGTTCGCACAGGACGCGCCCGCGCCCGCCGCGCCTCCCGGACCCGTGCAGCAGCCGGCAGCCCCTCCCGGAACCGCCCTGCCGTCGCCGACACAGGCCCCCGCCGCGCCGACCCCGCCTGGAACGTCCTCGGGGCCGTCTCCCGCCGCGCCGCCTGCGCCCGCAACGCCGCCGACCAACTACAATGTGCAATATAACGGACTGATTGACGGGTACTACCTGTTCAACTTCCGCAACCCCAAAAATGTTTCCTACGGCGGCGGGGAGCCGTACTATGACACGAAGCACAACTCACCCGCGCTGTCTCTGGCCGAGCTGAATGTCTTCAAGACAGCCAAGCCCTCCGGCTTCGGCTTCAAGGCCACGCTGATCACCGGTGATACCGCTGACATCAACCACGGTGATGTGAACGGCGCAAGCCGGGGCCTCGGCGAAGCTCGCTTCAAGAATGTCCAGCAGCTTTATGGCACGTATGCCCTCGGCGGCGACGGCGCAGGCGTGGACTTCGGCAAGTTCTACACGCCGTTCGGCTATGAAGTCACGGAGTCCAACGCGAACTACAACTATTCGCGCTCCACGGCCTACAACATCCTGCCCTTCTACCATGCGGGCGCACGCATTTATACGCCCGTGCCCAAGCTGAACGGCCTGACGGCGACGTTCTACCTGGTCAACGGTGTCTACAATACGCCGACCCTGGGCGTTCAGAACGATTCCAAGCGGCCCGGCTTCATCGGCCAGCTCAACTACACCGACCCCAAAGGCAAGTTCACGGTTATCTCGGAACTCGGCCTCGGCAAGCAGAAGCTCGGCGGCACGATTGACGCGGCTGGCCCGGATACCAAAATCATCCTGAACGACAACAACTTCACGTACAACATCAATGCCAATCAGCTTGTTGGCCTGGATTATGAGTACGCCCGCAACACGCCGAGCGGCGGCCCGAAGACCACCACCAACGGCTATGCGGTCTACTACCGGCAGGCGCTCACCCCGAAAACCGCCTTCGCCCTGCGCTTCTCCGGCTACGACGCTAAGACCGACGGCTACACATCCATCATGCCTGGCCCGGATACAGCGCCCGACACCATAACCACTGTTGGCACTTCTCACGCCAAACCCTATGACATCACGGCGACCTACGAGATCAAAGCAGCGGCCAACTTCCTGACCCGCTTTGAGTATCGCCATGACCACAGCAATGTAGACACATTTCTGGATACCAGCTACAACGGCGACACCAACACCAACCTGAAGAAAGATCAGGACACGGTCAGCGTCTCCGGCGTGTTTACGTTCTAACCCGCTCCGCAGTACCGGCTCTGAAGAGCCGGTCTATTAGCAATCCGAATAAGTCGCTCCGCGACTCCAGAGCAGTCTCATTTGAGCAGTCCCATTTGGCTGTCTTCAGTGTCGGAGACACTTTTTCTGCTTGCTAATAGACCGGCTCTTCAGAGCCGGGTTCTCTCTCTGTTACCCAACTTATGTCAAACCCTGCCGTCACGGACGATGGCCCCCCGGCCATGTCACCCGCTCCCGAACCCAGCACGGACGCCCTCCGCGCCGCCCCGCGCTTCTGGCTGCCCTCTCCCGATGACGACACGCCGCCCGCTGCCACGACTCCTCAAAAGACGCGCAAATCTAAAACGCAGCCCGCCCCCACCCCGCCCGGCCCCGTGCGCGACCGTTACAGCCCCACCATCAAAGAGATGCCCTCCGAGGAGCGCCCCCGCGAGCGGATGCACACCTACGGGGTCAGCGCCCTGACCACGGCGGAGCTGATTGCCATTCTCATCCGCACCGGCAGCGGCGAGCGGTCGGCGGTCTCCGTCGGCGAGTTTCTGCTGTCCGAGTTCGGCAGCATCAAAGGTGTCGCCACGGCGTCTATCGAGCAGATTGCCAAAGTCAAGGGCCTCGGCATGGTCAAAGCCGGGCAAATCAAAGCCGCCATCGAGTTTGGCAACCGGCTTGCGCTGTTCACCGAAGAAGGTCGCCCCACCATCGGCGGCCCGCGTGATGTGTCTAATCTGCTGATGCCCGACTTGCGTCACCAGAAAAAAGAGCATCTCAAGTCACTCTTGATGGACACTAAAAACCGCGTCCTTGCTATCCGCACAGTCTCCATTGGCGATTTGTCTTCCTCCATCGTTCACCCCCGCGAAGTCTTTAAAGACGCCGTTGTTGCCTCGGCGGCCTCGGTGATTGTCGCCCACAACCACCCTTCCGGCGACCCGACCCCAAGCGCCGAAGATGTCGCCGTCACCAAGCGGCTGATACAGGCGGGCGAGATCATGGGCATTGATTTATTAGACCACATCGTTTTGGGCGACGGCACATTCGTCAGCCTCAAAGAGCGCGGGCTGATCTAAAGTCGACTTCTTGCCAACAAGATAAGCCTTGATTGGCTATATCAAAGCCATAAAATGACGAACCACATAATACATCCACTCGCGGGATTGATACTGGGAATTTGTTTCCTAGCGATAGGTTTGAATTGTCTACTTCGTCCAACGACATTGGAACAAGATATGAAAAAGGAATACAGTAAGCATAAGTGGTTTGCAGCACTCGATCCCTTGAAAGGGAGAAATTATATTTTGGAAATGAAAATCATGGGCTGTATCTGTGTTGTTAGCTCTGTTCTCATTTTCATCACACTACTTTCAAGTGTGATTTAGTTGTAGCAGCAGCAAGGCACGCTGATAGGCATAATTGACTCCGCAAAGTAGAAACTTCAGCATTGCATGGCGTACTGGATTTTTTCTGCCCTGCCAGGCAAAATGACCGCACCCCTAGTCGCCCGACTTTCCAGACGTGAAAGCCGGGCTTTTTGCTGTGTGCTTTCCCCTCCTGTTCTCCCCCGCTTCAACCGATAATCGGAAGCGTGAATAGTCTCAAAATAGTGCACAAGGGGCGCGGGCGCTCCCGGCGGGGCGGCTTTACCTCTCAATCTGGCTTTACTATCGCTGAAGTCATGCTGTCGCTGGTGGTGCTGGCGATGATGACGGTGATGTTCGGCGCGGTCTTCCCCCTCACGATGCGGGCGGCGACGCAGGGCAACAGCTATAGTCAGGCGGCGCTGCTGGCACAGCGCAAGGTGGACCAGCTTCGGCAGGCGCAGTACGGCAGCCTGTACGATGATGTCAACGGCACAGCGCTGACCAAGCTGTCCCGGCTCGGCATTATAGACCCCGCTCAAAACTCCGACGGCTCTTACAGCTTTACCACAATGGACCATCTGACTGGCCCCGGCGGCTTTTATTCCAGCGACTCAGTCGGCAAAATCACCATCAGCGATTACAGCGCCGACACCTCGCCAGCGAACTCCGGCCTCTTGCCCGGCGCAAAGCAGCTTGCCGTCGCCACGGTGACCCTGACATGGGGCGGCAAAGTGCCGGGGACCTACACCGTGTCCGCGCTGATCCCCGCGATGACCCACTCGTGAGTAATTTTATGAGTACACTTATGAGTACACTTATGGCAAACCCCAAACCATTACGAACACGGCGGCAGCGCGGCTTTACACTCGTGGAAGCCGTGGTTGGGACCGTGCTGATCTCGCTGGTATTCTTAGCAACGATGCAGCTTTTTACCGAGTCGCAGCGCGGCGTCCAGCGCACGGGCGTGCAGGTGCAGGCCAGCCAGGATGCCGCCATCGGGCTGCAATATGTGCTGTCCAATGCCCGCGAATCGTGGCGCTTTGCCCTGCCCGCCGACGGCGCGGGCGCTTTCCTTGTGCCGGGCGGGGCACTGGCGGATTACCAGTCGTCCACGGGGGCCAACACCGCGCTGGAATTGATTATGCCCGCCCTGACCAATTATGCGCTGCGCGATGCCAGCGGCTCCAAGTTCACGCTGACACCGGGGGGCTATGACCGAACGGCGCAGGCCGGGGGTGATATTCTCTGGATTTATCGGGGTAATGCTCCTGCTCCCGGCACGTTCAACGCGGCGGTGCGGGGCGTTCCCAATGCCAACAACGGCAAGTTTCTCTGGGCCTGCCGCCGCCCGGCGGGGGCCGCCGATGCGACGCAGGACCGCTATCAGGTTATCTGCAAGCTGATTTTGACCCAGCACGCCAACGGCTCACCCGCCACGGATGCCGTGCAGTTTGGCCGCCCCGCCTCCGGGGTCTCCACGGAGATTGAAGTGAAAATTGTCAGCGGCGACATCACCTCCATCAACGGCACACAGACCAATGAGGCCACGGACGGGTCCAGCGTAGACGCCCTGTACGGCAAATGCGCCCTGATACGGAACCGGGGCTGAGGCACACAGACAACCCATGCACACGTCACAGTCTTCTTTTGAACCCTCTTTGCGCCGTACTCGAAAACGCACACGCGGCATGGCCGTCGTCGCCACAATGCTGGTGCTGATGGCACTGCTCAGTCTGGTGCTGCTCGGCGAGATCGTCAACGGTCACCGCAGCGGCGGCACGCTGACGGTCAGCGGCAATGGCCTGACCTCGGCGGCGCGGCTGACACAAACCACGCAGGCGTTTACACTGGCCGAATCGGGCGTGGAAGTCACGATGCAGTGGCTGCACACTCTCAGCGGACCGCCTGCGCTCAACAGCGCCTTCCCCCTGCCCAAGTTCATCGGCGGCACTCCCGGCAGCGCGGGGGCGACTTATACTCTGAACGGCGGCACGTTTACGGTGATCATTTATCCCGACGATGCCAACTACGTCAGCGGCGGCAGCCTCGGCAGCGTCACCACCACGCCCAAGCGGTATTATATTCAGTCGACGGGGACTTACGGCGGGGTTACGCAGATCGTGCGGGCCTATATCACGCAGACTTCGTTCGGCAAATATGCGTTCTTTACCGACCATGACCCGTCTAATATCTACTGGGTCGGCGGCCTGAACTCGTTCGACGGACCGACTCACTTCAACGGCTCCAACGGCAATCCCACCAACGTTGTCTGGGCAGACGGCAAGCCGGTGTTCAATTTCAATGGCGCGGATGCGTTCACCTACTCGGGCAGCGTTGCCTGGTATCACAATTCCAGCGGCAACGCGCAGCCGCCGTCTTCCAACTCGGATTATTTGAGCGTCGCCCAAATCGGCGCGTCCGCCGTCAACAAAACCGACAAAATTGACCTGCCGAAGAACAGCCTCAAACAGCAGTACGCCGCCTGGGGCGCAAACTATGTGGACGGCACGAGCAGCTCCCCGTCCGGTGCTCCCACGGCGGCGACGCCCACGGGCGTGACGGTTTCGCCCGGCGGCGGCATCTATATTCACTGCAAAAACAGCGCGAATAAAAACGATGTTCCGGCAGACGGCTCCAGTCCCGTCAATGATGTGCAGCAGATGGTTCTCAGTGTCGACTCCAACGGCAATCAGGTCATCACCGTAGACCAAAACAATGACTCGGGCACGCTGACCCGGACGAAACTTACACTGGACAAAAAGGCCAACCCCGCCGTTACCCATATCGCCGTCGGTCCGGCAGGAGGAGCGCTGGTGGCGAAAGCCGATGTCCCCGGAGCCACCAATGGCGTCGTCTACTGCGACGGCAACATCGGCGCGACGCAGGACCCGGCGACCAGCTATGACGCAGGCAACAATCTGTATTATGCCCCGCCCGGAACCAACATGAATGTGCCGGGAAAGGGCCTGTCAGGAACCATCGCCGACGGCCAGTCTCTGACGATTTCCACCGATGCTACATCAAAAAACGTCAATCTCAACGGCAGCGTGACCTACCAGACGCCCCGCGCCAAAGATGCCAGCGGCAAGTACCTGCCGGAAACGGACCCCGCCAACGCCAATTTTGTCAGCAAAGCGGGTACGCTCGGCATCGTTGCCAGCGCCGTGCAGCTTGTCAACAACGGCAGCAACGGGCAGCCGCTCGGCGACACCGAGCTGAATGCCACAGTGCTGGCGCAGGACACACTGCAAACGATTGATTACAGTGCTTACTACATAGACACGAATTCGGCCAATAACCTCGGCAGCTACAGCAGCGGCGGCACCACTTACTACTATCACTGGGTCCGTCAGCCGCACAAGTTCCTGTGTATGGGCGGCGAGATAGCCGCCGCTCGCGGCACATTGGGAACCTTCAATTCCGCCACGTTGCAAATGCAGACCGGCTTTTCGGGCAACTACAGTTATGATGCCCGGCTCGCTAATTCCCCGCCGCCGTTCTTCCCGACGACGAGCAGCCAGTACGATATTTTGTCCTGGCAACGCGTAGGAAGCTCACTGTAGGGAAGCCATAAACGCAGAAAAACGCCCCCGGTCCGATGGCCGGGGGCGTTTTTGCTTTGCGACGGCGCTTTATGTCAGCACGGCAACTTCCAGCGGGGTAACGATCACGCCCATTGTGTTCAGGTCCGCGATGGCCCGCTGCGTCTCGTCAATGTCGCCGTTGAAAGCGACCTGCATCCAGCCCGCCTCTTCGGCGACATTGGCTTTTTCAATGATTGTCACCAGGCGGTATTTTTTGCTGAGATTATACATAATCGGCTGATTTGCCATCAGCTTGTTGAACGTCAAATTGAAACGCTGTATGGGCATATTTAAAAGCCCCCCGCGATGGCCGGAACGATGGACACCTGATCGCCATCTTTGAGGGCCGTGTCGGCCCCGCTCAGGAAGCGGATGTCTTCGTCGTTGACGTAGATATTGATAAACAAATTGAGCGAGCCGTCGGCTTTTTTGAGGCTCTTGCCGAGGCCGGGATGGGCGGCATCGAGGGCGTCAATCATCTGACCGACGGTGGCGGCTTCGACGCTGACGGTGTCCTCGCCGTTGGTAAACTTGCGGGACGGGGTAGGAATTAGAACGCTGACGGGCATGATTTCTCCTTGTTACTCTTTTTCTTGTCGGTTGCAGCTTACAGCCAGCGGCATAACATCATGTTCGTTTTCGGAATAGCCCCCGTGACGCCACCACAAGGACGACTAGGCCAACTACTGTGAGGGGCAAACCCAACTGAACAAAAGTGCCAGGTGCGTATCGGACAGCCAGTATTCCCAGGCCGAAACCAACAAGGACACGCCCTACAATGAAGAGCCAGATTTCCATGCCTGAAAGGTTTTGAACACGGCTTCGGTTGTTTTCTAGCATTAGGCTTCCTTTTTATTCGGCGAATAAGGGCAGGTCAGCCGACCCCGCCGACGTGCTTCAATGTCGTTTCAATGTCCTGGCGCAGGCAGGTAAACACAGGCACATCGCGCTCGGTGTAGGCACTCGCTTCGGACTCGCGCAGCTCATGGACGAGGTCTAAAAAGTCCTGCGGGTAGTCGCTTTCAAACGCCACGACAAACTCCTGGTCGTCGATGCCGAATGAGTAGGTCGTGTTCAGCTTGACGCTTGGGTATTTGTGCCCCACGGTGATATGCTCGCGCATCGCGGCTCGGCGCTCGACATCGGTCATCTGATACCACGGGCGGGTCTTGATGAACGGATACACAAACAGATACTTGCCGCCGCCGAGGACAATCTGCTTGCGGCTGGCTTCGCGGTCGTCGAAGTCATGCTCGTCCACATACATACTCGTCTTGGTCATCGCCAGATACGAGTACGGCGTAGACAGATACTGCCCCATCCGGGTTCGAAGTATCGCCGCCGTCATCTCCTCGAAGTCTTCAAGGCGGTACGAAATGCGCCACAGCATGAAGTCGCATTCGGGCCGGATGCCGAGCGTGCTGTAGGGGTAAACCAGAAAGCGCGATTTGGCGTCTTCGACGACAGCGGCTAATTCCTGCGCGGCGTCAGCCCGCTCGGCTTCGGACAGCTCGCGGCGAAACAGAGGGTCGAGTTTATAGAAGGCAAAGTTGCAGAACTGCCGGGGCGAGGCGGCATCGGCGGCCCGCATTTCCTGATACCGCGCCTCTTCATCGGGCGCAAGTTTTTCTCGGTAGGCTCTCATAGTAGGTAGTACGTGTTTCTAAATGACATACGGGGCTGAACCCCCATGCTTCGAAAAAGCAATTCCCCGCCTGCGCGGGCATAGGATGATGCCAGACAGGAAGCCACGGGTTAAAACCCGAGGCTGGAAAGTGCCCAGTGTCCAGGGGACACAAGAGAAGCCCCGTATGTGTGGTCTTACGTCCCCTGGACGGTGGGCTTTTGGCAACCTCGGGTTTTAACCCGTGGCTCCGACGCTCCGTTTCTTGCCTACGCCTCTTGACCTACGCCGTCACCAGCGTCTTTTCTTCGGTGGTCTCAGAGGCCCCGCCCGGCACACGCCCCGGCGGGATGGCATGGGCGCGGGCGGCCAGCGCCTCTTCCAGCGAGGCCAGCGAGGGCTGAATGGGGATGGTTTTACCCAGCTTGCCCAGCACGGCGTCAATGGTTTTCAGGCCGTTGCCGGTGATACAAATCACCACGCTCTCATCTTTGGGAATACGGCCCTGCTGAATGAGCTTGCGCGTGGTGGCGATAGTCACGCCGCCTGCGGTCTCGGTGAAGATGCCTTCCGTGCGGGCGAGAAGCTCGATGCCTTCGACGACTTCTTCATCAGTCACGTCTTCGGCCCAGCCGCCGGATTTGCGGCAGGCTTCGGCGGCGTAGTAGCCGTCAGCGGGATTGCCGATGGCGATAGACTTGGCAATCGTGTTCGGGCGCACCGGCTTCATAATCTGCGCCCGCTCTTTGACCATTGTACTAATCGGGTTGCAGCCGGTGGCCTGCGCCACATACATTTTGGTGGGGACGCCGTCAATCAGGCCGAGCTTGGCAAACTCGTTCAGAGCTTTGTAAATCTTTGTCACCAAAGAGCCGCCCGCCGAGGGGCAGATGATATGCTGCGGGGCCTTCCAGCCAAGCTGCTCGGCGATCTCGTAGCCAAACGTCTTCGAGCCGTCGCCGTAGAAAGGGCGCAGGTTGACGTTCGCCAGTCCCCAGCCGTACTTGCCCGCGACTTCCGAGCACAGACGGTTGACTTCGTCGTAGTTGCCCTGCACGCTCAGCACATTCGCGCCGTAAATCAGCGTGCCGACCACTTTGCCCTGCTCCAGGTCGTGCGGGATAAAAATATACGCTTCAAAGCCGCCCTCGGCGGCATGGGCGGCGACGGAGTTTGCCAAATTGCCCGTCGAGGCGCAGCCAACGGTCTGAAAGCCAAACTCGCGGGCTTTGGAGAGGGCCACGGCCACGACGCGGTCTTTGAACGACAGCGTCGGATGGCTCACGGCATCATTCTTGACATAGACTTCTTTGAGGCCCAGCGCCCGGCCTAAATTCTCGGCCCGGACTAGCGGCGTGAAGCCCACCTGTTTGCCCACGGTCGGCTCGCCGTCCAGCGGCAGCAGATCGGCGTAGCGCCACATGGTCAGCGGGCCAGCCTGGATATGCTCACGGGTGATCTTCGGCCCGAAATCATAATCATACTGCACTTCGAGCGGTCCGAAGCACAGCTCGCACACATGAATAGGTGCTTTGTCGTAAGTCTCGCCGCATTCGCGGCAGCGCAGCCCCAGCACTTTCGGCATAATTCTTCCTCCCACGGCCCGCCCAAAGAGCAGGCACAAAAAAACCTTCCGCCCCGATAGACAAGGACGAAAGGCTCAGGCTTCCGTGGTACCACCTTGTTTCATGAATACCTCGCGGCGTCCATCTTCGCAAGTCCCGCCGCAGTCCTAAAAACTGCCGCAGACTCTGACTCTGTCACGGGAGTCCCCCGGAGCGCACTACTAAGCAGTTCGTTTTGACAAATTGCCGTTCCCACACCCGGCTCAGGAGCCATGTTCCCCCGCGTATCCCCTGCCGGTTTTCAGCAATCCCGGCTCTCTGGAAGGTTCTTCGCGGCGTACTCGTCTCCGTCCACGCCTTTGTTCACAAGTATTTAATTATGCCGACATTATACACACGCCCGGCGGGCGGTGTCAAGGGGCACGCACTCTCCCCTTAAGATTACCAGGGTTTCTGCCGATGTTTTCAATACTGTGGCACGCCCAGAACTTCCAACCCAGAACTTCCAACGGAGTCGCTGCCACTAATGTACGATTGGCATAGGAGTTTTTCGAATGACTGTTACCTCTTTCTTACGACGGGCGAGTTGGGCAGGCGCACTGACGCTGACGGCTCTCTTCGGCACCACGGGAGCCAGCTCGGCGGCGAGTTATACCGTTTTAAACACCGGCAGTGCCGGGGCGGATACGCTCCGGGGAGCAATCGCAGCGGCCCAGGCTGACAGCGACTCCTCAGACATAATTACCTTTGCGCCAGGCGTGTCAGGCATACTCTCACTGGGCGGGACAGAGCTTGCTATCAGCAAGAACCTGACCATCGTGGGGCCGGGGGCAAGCCTCCTGACACTGGATGCAGGCGGCAGCAGCCGCGTCTTTGATATTCTGGCGGGAACAGTTCAGATTTCAGGGCTGACGATCGAGAATGGAAGCATATCCTCAAACGGCGGCGGCGGCATCAAGAATGTCGGTGCGCTGACAGTGACTAACTGCGTGCTGTCCGGGAACAGCGCCTCTTACGGCGGCGGCATCTGCAATGAAGCAGGCGGCACACTGACTCTCACCGGCAGCACGTTTTCGGGCAATTCCGCTTCCTACTATGGCGGCGGATTTGCGAATGGATATTTTCAGGAAGCCACCGCCACGGCCAGCATCACCAACTGCACCTTTGTGAGCAACAGCTCTCCAAACGGCGGCGGTCTTCTCAATCTCAGCCAGAATACACTGGCCGTCACTAACTGCACTTTCTCGGCCAACAGTGCCTCAGACGGCGACAACTTCTACAACGATGGGTTGCCCGCAGACGCCACTGTCACCGCCAGCTTGTTTACCGGCAGTATCCATGCCGATCTATACGGAGCGATCACTTCGGGCGGCTCCAACCTGTTCGGCGATGGCGACGGCAACGGGATTACTAACGGCGTCAACCATGACCAGACCAGCGTTTCTGATGCCAAGCTGGGACCCCTCGCCGACAACGGCGGGCCGACCCCAACCTGCGCGACCCTGGCGGGCAGCCCCGCCATCGGCGCAGACTACGACCTCGCTACCACTCTCGACCAGCGCGGGTTTGCCCGTACCAGCACCCGGCACACGATTGGGGCCTACGAAAGCCCCGCAGCCTGGATGCCCGTGAGCGTCTCGGTGGGCGCAAATAACGCCACCCACGTTCTCTGGGACAATGCCGACGGCGGCATCGCCCTCTGGAACTACAGCACCGCCAACGGCAGCTTCACACATCGTGAATACGGCCCCTACACAGGCTGGACCGGCAAGGCGATCGCCGACGGCCCCGACGGCAAGACGCGCATTCTCTGGAACAACGCCGACGGCAGAATGGCCGTGTGGAGCCTCAACGCCGCCAGCGGCAGCTTCAGCCACGCGGAATACGGACCCTACGCCGGCTGGACCGCCACAGCCATCAGCGTTGGTGCGAACAATGTCAGCCACATTCTCTGGGACAACGCCGACGGCAGCGTCTCCGTCTGGAACCTCACCGCTGACGGCAGCATGACCCACGGCGAGTATGGCCCCTACGCGGGCTGGACTGGCAAAGCAGTCGCCGATGGGGCGGACGGCAAGACCCGCCTGCTGTGGGATAACAGCGACGGGCGGATGGCCGTGTGGAGCCTCAGCACCATCGACGGCAGCTTCATCCACCATGAGTACGGCCCTTATGCGGGCTGGACGGCGGACGCCATCAGCGTCGGCACGGACAACACCACGCACGTTCTTTGGAACAATGCGAGCGGCAGCGTCTCGCTGTGGAATGTGAACACGACCACGGGCCTCTTCACCCATGCCGACGCCGCTCCGGCGGCAGGCTGGTCGGCCAAATCCGTGGCAGATGGCCCCGACGGCCAGAGCCGCATTCTGGGCAGCAGCGTCAGTGGGGCGATGTCTGTGTGGAACATGGACAGCCTGCTTCACGGCCTGGCCCTGCCCGTGTTCGGTCCTTATACCCGCTAATCGCACAGACAAGTCGGCAACAGAGAGCACCGTGGCCTTTTGAGGTCACGGTGCTTTTTTTGTCACTGCGCTTGCCATTCAAGATTACCGGGACGCTGACCGATAATACTACCAGTGAGCCAAACCTGTCTTTGCTGTTTGCCCTCGAAAGGAACAACCGATCCGATGATCGCCCAACATATTTCGCCCAGTTTCGGAGCGCGTCGGCTTTTGGGCCGGTGGGTCCTGTCCGCCGCCCTGCTTTTCAGCGCGGGCGCGGCCTCCGCCCGCACCGTCCATGTGCCTGCGGACCAGCCTACCATTCAGGCGGCCATGAATGCCGCCGCGTCCGGCGATACGATTGAGATTGCCGACGGAACCTACACCGGCCCCGGCAACGTGGATTTGGACACGAACGGCAAAAACTTGGCCTTCCGGTCCGTCCACGGCGCGGCCAGCACGATTATCGACTGCGGCGGCAGCAGCAGTGCCGACCACCGAGGCTTTTATATCCAAAGCGGCGAGACCGTCAGCATCACCGGCCTGACCATCAAAAACGGCTACGAAAGCGCCGATAATGGCGGCGGCGTTTATGTGGTCTACAGCCCGGTGACTTTGACCAACTGCGTGTTTTCCACCAGCACGGCAAATTATGGCGGCGGCGTGATGGTGTTTGCCGACCACACCAGCCCGGTGACAATTGCCCGGTGTGCGTTCCTCGGCAACAGCACCCCAAACAGCGGCGGCGGCATCTATACGGATTCCGGCGATGGCAGCGTTATGCTAACCAACTGCACGCTGAGCGGCAGCAGTGCTTCCTATGGCGGCGGCGCGTACCTCGAAAACTCTTCCGGCAACGGCAATGCCGCGCTGACCAACTGCACGCTCGCCGCCAACACCGCCAATTACGGCGGCGGCCTGTACAGCAGCAGCACCGGGGGAACCACGCTCACCAATGATATTCTTTACGGCAGCACCCCTGACCAGATGGAAGGCTCCGGGCCGTGCGCCGTCGTGAGCTGTGATATTACAGGGGCTTTGCCCAGCGGCGTGACCAACACAGGCGGCCTCAGCGCCGACCCGCTGTTTGTCGGCGCCACCGATTTCCACCTTCAGCCCGGCTCCCCCTGCCTCGCGGCGGGGACGGCTTCCGGCGCACCGACAGCAGACTTTGACGGGACGCTGCGCCCCGCCGCGCCCAGCATTGGAGCCTATGACCTTGCGGCCCCCGTCACGCTTCTGTCTGTCACCACCATGCAGGCCGCCTCGTCCATGATCGTCGGCGCGACTGATCAGTTTACGGCCACGGCACACTTTTCCGACGGGACCACTGCCGATGTGACCGCGTCGGCCACCTGGACCAGCGGCGACAGCGCCAAAGCAACCATCAGCAGCCACGGGCTTGCGGCGGGCGTCGCCCCTGGAACCGTTTTTATCACCGCCACCTACAGCGGCACAGCGTCCAGCGCCGCCGGTCTGGTCGTTCTGCCCGCCTTTGCCGCGTTTGCCGGAAGCCCGAGTTATGGCGCCCTTTGGGACAATTCGGATGGCTCTTACTCAGTCTGGAGTATGGGAGCAGGCGGCGGCTTTGCTCCGCACGATTTCGACGCCGCCCCCGGCTTCACGGCCCGGTCCCTGGCGATGACACCCAATGGGCACGTCCATGTCCTGCTGAGCGCCTCCGATGGCACCATGCACCTCAGCGATGCCGACATGGCAGGTCTGACTGCCACTCATAACAGCGCCCCTGCGTCTGCCTACGGCCCTTATGCCGGGTGGACGGCGCTTCAGGTGGCCGCCGGGAGCGACGGCGTGGTCCGCGTTCTCTGGACACGCACCGACGGCCAGATGTCTTTGTGGAAAGTCCGCAGCGACGGCTCTTTTGACCACAGCGAATACGGCCCCTACCCCGGCTGGAGCGCCCGGTTCCTCTCGGTGGCCCCGGACAGCACCGTGCGCGTCGTCTGGACACACACCAGCGGACAGGTGGCCTTCTGGGTTATGGATGGACAGGGCAGCTTTCAGCACGCCGAGTATGGACCCTACGCCGGGTGGTCTCCAGCGGCGCTTGCGACTGGCCCGGACGGCCTCAGCCACATTGCCTGGAACCATGCCGGGGACGGCGAAGTGTCGGTGTGGCAAGTCGCCGACAGCGGTGCATTCGTGTATGCCAATGTCGGGCCGTACACCAACTGGTCCGCCGGCAGCCTGACGGTCGGGGCGGACAATACGCTGCATTTCGGCTGGTCTCAGCCGGACGGCACGACGGCCTTGTGGAACATCACCACAGCCGTGTCTCCGGCAGGCAGCCTGCTGTATGGCCCTTATGCGGGCTGGCATTTGCAGGGCCTCGCCGCCGCGTCCTGAGCGTGATGCCCACAAAAACAGCCCCCGCTCTCCAAATGAGCGGGGGCTGTTTTTTATTCTTTAGCCTCTTTTTCGGCACGCTTATTCTCTGCCGTCACGGACTTGTCACCCGCCATCACTTTTGGCCCCTCGCGCTCGTC
Organism: Capsulimonadaceae bacterium; assembly: GCA_965277455.1. GTDB lineage: Bacteria > Armatimonadota > Armatimonadia > Armatimonadales > Capsulimonadaceae > JANXMY01. The sequence goes on from OZ255823.1 coordinate 1,965,135, forward strand.
AGGCGGCACGCCCTGTGCCTCTAAAAAGGGCCGAGGGGTCGGCTCAGTGAGGCGCGGGAACAGGCGAAACAGGACCACCTGAATGCTGCCTGCCAGCGGGACCGACAGCAGCAGGCCCGGAAGCTGAAACAGCGCCCCGCCGATCACCAGGGCAAACAGCGACACAATCGGGTTCAGCCCGACCCCGCCGCCGACGACACGCGGGGTCACGACATTGTCAAAAATCTGGTTCAGAAAAAGCGTCGCCCCCAGCGCAATCGCGCCGAACGCCAGCCCGCTGGCCCCGTCCCCCGTGGCCGCCGCAAACGCCACCAAAAACGTAATCAGCGCCGTTCCAATCGCCCCGATATAGGGCACGGCATAGAGCACGCCCGCCGCCGCGCCGACCAGAAGCGCATACTGCCACATCGCATGATGGACCACGCCCAGCCCGTACAGCAGGGCGATGGTGAAGACGCCGTACAGCCCGCAGACAATCAGCAGGCCGCGCAGGTAGTCCGAAAAGACGCCGCCGACATCGCCGCCGATCTGCGCCATCAGCTTGCGATGCCGCTCCGGCGTCAGAAACAGCAGCCGCGCCCGCAGGCGGTCAATATCTACGAGAAAATAGAACGTCAGAATCAGCGTGAGTACCAGGTCCACCATGAATGTGACCGACCCGAGCAGGAAGGTGACCAGCACACCGCCGCCCTGACGCACTGCCCCGGACGCCCGGCTTGATAGCTCGTCGGTGATCGTGCTCAGGTTAGTCGGAAGGGTAAACGGGCCAGTTTTGTGGTGTGCCGACAGAAACTTGCGGGCCGCAGTTTCTATACCGTCGATATAGGTCGGCCCGTTTTCGGCCAGCGACGTCGCCTGACTGATCAGTGGCGGGATGGTCAGCCAGCCGATACCGAAGATAATCAAAAGAAAGAGCGCGAAAATAAGCCCCACTGCCGGAGTACGGCTCAGGCCGCGCTTGACCAGAAAATCCGCCAGCGGGTCCAGCAGCAGCGCCAGCAGCAGGCCAATCGCAAACGGGGTGATAATCCCCAGCGCCGCCTCGCCAAACCGGCGCACGACAAAGGCGGCGACAATCAGCAGCAGAACGCCAAGCGCGAAATAAAATCCGGTGCGAACCGCCTCACGCGGCGGCAAAAGGCGGGCCTCGGGGGTTGGGCCGGGGTCAGAGTAAATAGGCATAGTAGGCCATCATACCCCGGCAGGCGCTGAGTTACCCTTGCAGCGTTTTACGCACGAACGCCACATCGTCCGCCGACAGCGGGGGGGCAGCAGCGGCGGCATTGGATTCCACCTGCCTGGCGTCTTTGAAGCCGGGGATGACGCAGGCATTCGGCGACTGTGCCAGCGCGTATTGCAGGGCGACGCGCACCAGGTCCTGCACCTCGCCGCCGAACCGCTCTTTGAGGGGCGACAAGCGGCGGCGGAAGTCCAGCAGCTTTTCGCGGGTGTAGCCGGAGTTGCCGGCGCGGATGTCGCCGTCCTCGAACTTCGGCGGGTTCTCCGGGTCGAACTTGTCCAGCAGCAGCCCTTGCGCCAGCGGCCCGAACAGCACCATGCCCAGGTTTTGGGCATCCGCCCACTTGAAGATATTCGTGTCGGGGTTGTCGAAGCCGCTGCCGAGGGCGCTGTAGCCGAATTGCAGAACGTCGGGCTTGGTGACAGGGCAGACGCGCAGGAAGTCCGAATAGCCATAGCCGGACTGTCCAATCACGCGCACTTTGCCTTCTTTTTGAAGCTGCCGCATGACCTCGGCGGCGTCTTCCAGATACAAGTCGTCGGGGCCAAAATTGGTGTTGTGGAAGTAGTGCAGGTCCAGGTAGTCCGTGCCCAGATTGAGGAGCGACTGCTCCAGCTGATGCCGAACGTGCGCGGGCTGCATCGCATTGGGGGCCGTGCCCCGAAACCAGCCGACTTTGGAGGCAATCACCATGCTGTCGCGGGGGACTTCTTTGAGGAACTGCCCCACCACCCGCTCCGAGTGCCCGTCGCCGTAGACATCCGCCGTGTCCAGATGGTTGATGCCCAGTTCGTGCGCCCGGCGCAGCCCGTCCAGCGATTTGGCGTCGTCATTGCCTGACCAGCCGACGGGATTGCCGTCGCGCCACGACGGCCCGCCGGTGGCCCAGCATCCGAGGCTGATGGTACTGACTTTGAGGCCCGACCGCCCCAGTGTTCGATATTCCATTTCTTCTCCCTCTTTGTTCCTCTTCTCAGACCGGGATTTGGCCCGGTGCCCAGAGCTTTGTGACATCTTCGCCGCTTGCGTCGCGCTCTTTCAAGTCGCGCAGGAACGCGGCAAACCCGATTTTCGGGGTCCAGTCCATCAGGCGCTCGGCTTCGGACAGGTCATGCTGCTCCACCCGCTCCGGCAGGGGCAGGGCGTATTTTTCAATCAGCGCCCGTGCGCCCGGAACTTGTGATTCGCACCAGTCGGGGCCAAGACCGCAAAAGTCGGCGACGACTTCGGCAGGCATCTGGTGGTTGGTGTGTACCACCGTGCGGAACAGCCCGATGCGCTTGTCCAGGGCCGCCCGCAGCGCGGCAACATTCGATGCGGCCACATCGCGCCGGTCCACGCCATTTCGGAGCAGCATCGGGCCAAAATGCAGGTAGGGCTTGGGCACAAAATCATGGTAGCGCAGCAGCGCCACCGACGCCCCGGTCATCTCGTGGTACATCTGGCACAGATTTTCGCCCAGGACTTTTGTCGCGCCGTAGACGCCTCCCAGACCATAGGCCATGGACGACGCGAAGACGAATGCTTGGATGCCTTCGGCCCGGCAGGCTTGCAGAACATTGTAGGTTCCGTCTATGTTGACCGCAAAAATCGTGTCGTCGCTGACCGGAGGCTGATGGGCGCAGTGCCAAGCGGCCAGATGGATGACAGCGCCGCACCCTGTCACGGCCCGCTGAACATCGGTGACGGTGCGCGTGTCGCAGCGTATAAACTCCATGTCCGGCAGGTCATCATACAGCGGCGGGGCGACATCGGCCCGGCGGACCTCATAGCCCGCCTCGTGGAGCAGCCGGCAGGTGGCCTGTCCGGCATTGCCAGCGGCCCCGGTTACTAAAATTTTCATGGCCTAAGTATAAACCGCCGGGCGTCCGCTGTCAAGTCCCGCCCGAGTTCCCACGAAACTGTCCGGGCAAGTCTTGACAAACCCCAAACTCACCGGGTACAGTAGTGTTCTGCTCCCCCGTGGACGGTTGGCGCAGTGGTAGCGCACTTCGTTGACATCGAAGGGGTCACAAGTTCGAATCTTGTACCGTCCACTTTTCTCTTAACCTAGCTCAATGCTACAAAATTTGACCCGCATAACTCTTTCAGCAGAAATTTATGCGACTCCTTGTCTCATACTTCTCATCCTTTTTGCTATTGCGTTAGCATTTTTCCTGGTCTGTGTCTGTGACCGGCTTCGTGGCCCCGGCAACCCTCTCTCGGCTAGATCAGCCCAATGGATTGCTGGTGCAGGATATTGGGGAAGTCTGCTTCCATGCAGCTTTCTTATCATCAACGCTGCCCTACTCCATGTCACTTCGACTTCTCCAACGCTTCAGACAAAGCAGCGAACGCCTGTCGTTTTATCTACTCCCACACCGGTTGCCCAAGTTCTTTACCCGCCTCGCTACCACGGCCCGGATGTGTATGGGGTTTCACAGCACAAATAAGCCTGTCCAACAAAACTGCCCTTATGCCCGTATGAATATGGAAGGATAACAATTATGCCGCCAGACAGCCCCTATTGGGGAGACTTGACCGACGAAGAACGATCAGCATTCAATAGCCTGATTCACGCCATCGTTTTGAAAGCTGCCGCTGACGGCGTGATTTTCGAGCGGGATTATCCGTCCCACACCGCGATTGGCAACTTCGTGAAAGAAGAGTTGGAAAAGAGGCTTGAGGGCGTCCAACAAGAACTCTTGGAAAGTCTAGGCAAAGAGAACATTATGGCCCTTACTGCTTATCATAGTTGAAATGCTGGCCCATCAAATCCAATGCTTTGTCAATGAAAGATGTCTGAATTCGAGTGCTTCGCTAGTGTTGCGAGACACCGTAAATTTTGGGAATGTACCGAAAGAAGTAGAATATTATGTCAATCAAATTAGAAGACATTGATTCCGAGACAATGCAGCATTTGGCTGAGATTGTGATTGAAAAGCTAAAAGTCTCTCAGTCTCAGACCACACAGGAGATACCAGCTTGGTACGCTGATACACAACAAGTACCAACATTTCCTGTTAATATTGTGCATGCCGATATAGGACCGTCTCAAATCTCAGTCTTGTTTGGTATTACTGATCCGCTTTTCCAATTGAATAGCGGATCGTCGTCAGTACGATTGATTTTTACACACGACGATTTCGTTAGAATAATGGATTTTTTGGACAAGCGTTCCGCTTTTTTGAGGCAGTCTTACGAAGGTACAGCGCCTAGTTTGGATGCACATCCAGAAGCAGTGAATGAAGCACTTCCACTATTGAACACAGGCGGCAGACTCGCAACGGAACAGATAAACTCATGAATAATTCAGATGATCAGAACCGTTTGTATCAGCGGGATTCGGGGGTCGCTCATCTTTTAGATTTCCCACGCAAGCCAGACGTGGATCGTCCCAAAGCGTTGCCACAGCCAATGCCCGATTTGTACAAGGGGGCGGTAGCTTTGACACGTCCAGCGGATTTTATCGAACATCATTTTAGTTGGTCGGGGATGCGTTTGGTTAATTGGGAAAAAATCTTCTCACTATCGGAAGATAATGCGGATAATGCCCACTCTGTTGTGGCACCAATTATATTGAGTATTGATTCTATAAATGGTAAGAGACCAAATAGCAACCAAACGCTTTATACCCGTGCCAACACTAGAACCGAGGATGACCTAAAATCTGTGTTCGACAGCTATCAGGCCGACGATACGAATGAGGTGCGTACAATTTTAAGCAAGCATCCTAATGCTATCAATTTGCTTTTGGAAGCTCGCTTTTATCTTGCCGAGTTCTTTGGTAAAAACATCACCCTCCGTCTTCAGTTAGTTCCAGCAGATGAAAACGGCGGTGGCCCTACCCTTTTCGCAAATGTTCATACCAACGATGATCCGTTAAAGGCTTTCGAGCAGATAAGCAACTTTGACGAAAGTTGGTGGTTAGATGCCTCTGATAGATCGGATGGTTTCCTCAACTTTGGCGTGGAGTTTGTTTGATGGCGGGGGGCACAGCAGCTTTCGATTGGCAAGATTTCTATATTCTTGCCAGCGGACTGTCCGAATTTCCCGCAGACAGTGCCAGAAGGTCAGCGATTAGCAGAGCCTATTATGCAGTATTCCACAAGGCTCAAAAAGTTTACAAGCACCACAACCCAGTTTCCATTCCATCTTTAGGCAATGAAAGCCATTATATAGTTTGGAAATGGTTTACAGACCACACCTCGCGCAATTACAAAAAGGTAGGAACGGCAGGAGAAAGACTCAAGAAAAGCCGAGTTCAGGCTGACTATCATGATTCTTTTCCAGGTCTCGCAGAACAAGTTATTTTCCAAATGAAAAACGCAGAAACGTTGATAATTGATTTAGATAAACTCATCGAAGCGATTATTTGGTAAAATTTTTATTGCTGATATATTTGCCTATCTGCTGTTTTGTGATGCACTCAACCCTCCACAAAAAGTGGTGATTAGCTAGCAGGATACTATAGAGCCAAGAAGATACGGGTTTGAATTACCTCGTTCGCTTTGGCCTCAGCACCAAGCTATTTGGCAGACAGAGGCTTCTTATGAGCGTAACAACTTCGGACTGGCTGTTTATGGGCCTCGGCGCGGCCCTGTTTTACGGGGCATCCCAACTGCGGCGTGTGCTGACCGCCGGGGCGCAGGCGCGGCGTGTTGGAGTGCGGGGCGCGGCGGCTCCCGGTGCGGCGCTGTCGGACCTGCGGCCCGGCGACATTATGGCGGCGATCCAGCAGGCCCCGGTGATGCAGCAGGGGCGGGCGGGCAAAGCGTATGAAGGGGCGGCGGTCTGCTGGCAGGTCTCGTTTGAGTCGGCGTTCTCCACCGGCCCGTTCAGCCTGCGCGTGATGTGTCAGGACCAGGGCAATTACCCCTGGATCAATTTTGATGTGCGCCGGGGCAAGTATCCGCCGCTTGCGGGCCTGCTGCCCCATGCGCCGCTGGTAGTGCAGGGGCGTATTCATCAGATCAAACTGGACGAGATTTTTCTGCATCAGGTCACGCTGAGTTTCCCCGAATAAGTGTTTGGAAGAGGTATGGGATGCGTTTTTTGCTGACAGTGCTTTGTTTGATGCTGGCGATTGGCGCTTACGCCGCTCCGCCTAAAGCGCCCTATGTGCCGCAGGAGACGCGGGTGGCGCTGCTGCCCGTGGTCGGCGGGAATGGGATAGCGGACGAGGCCCTGGACAGCGCCCGTGTCAGTCTGGGGCGGCAGTTTGTGGGGCATGGCTTCAAGGTCGTGCCTGCGCCGGCGGTAACGGCGGCTCTGGACAGCTTAAAGGTCACTTTGACACCGCAAGCGCCGCCGACGCCGGAAGCGCTGACGAAGATGGGCGCGGCGGTGAGCGCCCGGCTGGTGGTGTTCGTGACGGTCACACCTACGGGCGTCAAAGTGTGGGTATGGGACACGAAGACGCGGGCGTTCGCCGTAGACGGCATTGGCAGCGCGGGGACGGCACAGGTGGCGGTGAAGGTCGCGCTGGCCGAGTTTTTCAAGCCGTATGCTGCCTACGATTGTTAGAGATGAGAAGCTGGTGACCGAAGAAGAGCTGACGATAGGTGATTTGATTATCTCGCTGCAAAGCATTGGTCCGGCAGAGGCGCGGGCGGACGCGGCGGAAGAGCTGGGCGAGTTTGGCGGGCCAGAGGCAGCGGCGGCGCTGATGAGCGTTCTGGATGACCCGTCGGACATGGTGCGAGTCGCCGCCGCGATGGCGCTTGGCGAGTGCCGCGCCCCAAGCGCCGTGCCTGCCCTGCGTCCGCTGCTGGACGGCCCGGAGCCGAATGCGCGGGGTGCGGCGTGTCTCGCTTTGGGGCAGATTGGCGGGCCGGAGGCGCTGCCCCTGCTGCTGGCACTCGCCGCCGACGAGGCTCCCCCGGTGCGCGGGGCGGTGGCCTGGGCACTCGGCGAGCTGAAAGATTTGGGCGGGCGGGCGGCCCTGATGACGCTGGAAGCGGACCCGGATATCGAGGTGGCCGAGGCCGCCCGCGAGGCGCTGTACAAGCTGCGGTCGCGGTGAGTGTGTTTCGGGGGCAGATGTTGAGAGCGATGGTGGCGTCAAGGAACGATGGCGTCAAGGAACGATGGCATAAATGCCTTCGCTGGGGGGCGCAGACGCCTTGAACCCGCCTGCGCGGGTGAAGATAAATCAAGATGAGGCCACAAGTCTCGTCTGTTCTTATTCCGTTCCGTACCCGCGCAGGCGGGTTCAAGGCGTCTGCGCCCCCCAGCGAGGGGGTTCAGCCCCTCGTGCCAAGCCGTCGCTCCTATCTGGTATACTCAGCCTGTGAAGCGTTTTCTCAAACCCCTGCTCATCCTTGCCGCGCTGCTGGTCGTGGCCGTTCTGGTCGGGCGCACCATCTCCAAATCCCTGCACAAGCCGCCGCCCGCGCCGCGCACAGCGTTGACACGCACCGGGGACATTTCGCTGACCGTCTCCGAAACCGGCACAGTGCAGCCGGTGGACAAAGTAGACATCAAAAGCAAGGCCGCCGGGCGGCTGCTGTCTATTCCCATCGAAGAAGGGCAGCGCGTGGTCAAAGGGCAGCTCATCGCGGTCGTGGACCGCTCGCTGATTGATCCTCAACTAGAGCGCGATCAGGCACAGCTTCAGCAGGCACAGGCGCGGCTGACACAGACCGAGGCCGAGTATGCCCTGCAAGTCAAGCAGACCGCGTCGTCTATCGCGCAGGCGCAGGCCGCCTTGGTGACCGCGCAGGCGCATCTCGCCGCCGTCGCCGCCGGGGCGCGTCCGCAGGAGCTGGCCCAGGCGCGGGAGACCGTCGCACGGGCGCAGATTGCCTCGGATGATGCCGGGCGGACGCAGAAGCGGCGGGCCAGTCTGCTGGCACGAGGCTTTGTCTCTCAGTCCGACGCCGATGCCGCGCAGGTGGCTCTCGACACCGCCGCCAGCACCCTGGACGCCGCCAAGCAGGCCCTCGCACTCATTAAAGCAGGCCCGCGTTCGCAGGACGTCACGGATGCCCAGACGCAGGTGGCCGCCGCCCGTGTTGGCTTGCAGGCCGTGCAGGCCAATTCCGGGCAGGATGCGGTCAAGAAGTCCGACATCGCGCAGGCCCGCGCCTCGGTAGCCCAAATCAGCGGCGACATTCAGCAGCTTCAGGTCAACATCGCCGACACCCGCATTCTCGCGCCGTCACCGGGCATTGTGCTGAAAAAGTACAAAGAGCCGAACGAGATCGTCCAAAGCGCGACCACGGGCTTTTCCGATGCCCAGTCCATTGTCGCCACACTCGGCAGCCGCCTCGAAGTCAGCGTCAACATCAACGAAGTGGACATCTCTCAGGTGCATCGGAACGCCCCGGCGACCATCACCATAGACGCCCTGCCTGGCGTTTCGCTGTCGGGCTATGTCTCCGAGATCGCCCCGGCGTCCACCAATGCCTTCACCGACACGTCTTCCGGTGCGAGCAGCACCAGTTCCATTTCCAAGTTCGCCGTCAAAGTGGCCTTCACCAAGCCCGACCCGCGTCTGCGCCCCGGCATGAGCGCCAGCGTTCGCATTATCAGTCAGCAGCGAAAAGGCGTTATTTTGGCCCCGCTCGAAGCCGTGCCGTTCAGCGGTGATAGCGGGCAGGTGACGGTGATTGTCGGCGGCAAACAGGAAAAACAGACTGTAAAAACCGGCCTTCGCAACGATACCGATGTCGAAATCGTGGCGGGCCTGCGGGCGGGCGAAACGCTCGTCGTCCCCGCGCCAAACGGGGACGGACGGCGCAAGACGGAGATTGGCGGGGGGAACTAGCCTTCTATGGTCCTGCTAGAATCCGTTCGAGTCGCCCTGGCCGCGCTGTGGGCGAACAAACTGCGGGCGCTGCTAACGATGCTCGGCGTGATTATTGGCGTCACGTCCGTGATCGTCATGATTGCGATTGTGCAGGGCATCCGGCAGCAGATTTTGGACCAGTTCGCGGGCAACGGAGCAAATCTCATTTTTGCCTCGTACCAGCCCAAGCTCGATGCCGTGCAGCGCGGCGGCTTCGCGGGGCTGACGATGGACGATGCTAGAGCAGTCGCGGAGCGCTGCCCGATGGTTGGGTCGGTCAGCCCCAGCGCCGACACGTCGGTGGTCGCTCAGTACGGTTCCAAGCGCCGCTCCCTGACGCTGACCGGGGTGCTGGAAAACTACAACCAGACACAATCCCTGCCGCTGGCCTCCGGGCGATTTTTGAATGCCGATGACATGGCCGACTACGGCAAAGCGTGCGTCATCGGCGACAAGGTCAAAACGGATTTATTTGGCAGCGTCAGCCCGCTTGGCAAAGAAATCCGGTGTACGACGAGTGACGGCTCGGATGTGTCGCTGACCGTGGTGGGTCTGCTGTCTGAAAAGGACCGGGGCGGCGGCGGGCAGGACTTCAACAACGCCGTGTACGCCCCCCTGCCCTCGGTGCAGAAGCGGTTCACGGGAAACGACAAAATCAGCAGCTTTTCGGCGCGGGCCGTAGAAATCCCGCGTGTGGAGGCGGCGGCAGACCAGGTCTGGGCGGTGCTGAGGGCGCGTCACCCGCTGAACTACAAAGACTTTGTGGTGGACACGCAGGAAGGGATTTTAAAGCAGCTTGACACCCTTCTGAATGGCATCCAATTAGTCCTCGGCGGCGTCGGCGGCCTGGCGCTCTTGACCGGCGGCATCGGGATTATGAACATCATGCTGGTGTCAGTGACGGAGCGCACCCGCGAAATCGGCATTCGCAAAGCCGTCGGGGCCACACGCGGGGCGATTTTGCTGCAATTCGTGGTGGAAGCGATGGTGGTGTCTGGGTTAGGCGGATTGATTGGCGTCACCTGCGGCTACGGGCTGGCGGCCTTGATTGACCACTTCGCGCACAAGGTCTTGCCCACATTCGTGCCGTTCTGGGCCACAGAGCTAGGCTTCGGCTTCGCCGTCGCCGTCGGCCTCTTTTTCGGCATCTACCCGGCCTTCCGGGCGGCCAAGCTGGACCCGATTACGGCGCTGCGCTATGAGTAGGAGACCCCCCGCCCCCAATAATGGGGGAGCATGACAGTGAGGAATTGGCCCACCTTGTCCTGAATCATGTCCCCCCATTATTGGGGGCTAGGGGGTCCTACCCCGCCATCAGACGCTCTCGCACTGCCTCATCACTGACAATCTCGCCGTCCTTGAAGCGCACAATTCGCTCGCAGTGCCGGGCGATGTCCTCTTCATGGGTCACCACTACCAGCGTTTTGCCTTCGCGGTGCAGGTCTTGAAAGAGCGCCATGATCTCCTCGCCCGTTCGCGTGTCCAACGCCCCCGTCGGCTCGTCGGCCATCAGCAGGGCGGGGTCGTTGACCAGGGCGCGGGCAATCGCCACCCGCTGCTGCTGCCCGCCGGAAAGCTGCGACGGCGTGTGGTCCATCCGGTCGGCCAGGCCCACCCGCGTCAGTGCTCGGCGGGCGAGTGCCGTGCGCCCGGCGCGGCCTGAGTAGACCATCGGCAGCTCCACGTTTCGCAGGGCATTGGTACGGGCGAGCAGGTTGAACTGCTGAAAGACGAACCCGATTTTGCGGTTGCGTATCTTCGCCAGCGCGTTGTCATCCAGCCGCGCCACTTCCTCGCCGTCGAGCGTGTAGTCCCCCGACGTAGGCCGGTCCAGGCAGCCGATAATGTTCATCAGGGTAGACTTGCCTGACCCCGACGGTCCCATAATCGCCACCATCTCCCCTGCCCCGACATGGAGCGAGACGCTTTTGAGAACCGTCAAATCCATCGCCCCGGTTTTGTAGGTTTTCACCAAGTTTTGGACAGTGATCATAGTGTGTCATCGATAATCTTCTGGGCCGCCCCCCGGACTACTGGGTCGGGGTCGTGCGTGTACGGTGTGATCAAGGGAATAATCTGCGAAGCGAAGAACTCTCGCGCCCCGTGCCCCTCACTCAGCCGTGCCGCCAATCGCTTTGTGTCCGGGTTTTGGGGGATGACAATGCTGACTGCTTCCTGAATCATGCCCAATAGCCAGGGCCGCCTGTCTGGGGACGTGTGTGCCAGCGCCCGTGCGACGAGCAGAGCGGAAATGCGAAACGGCGAAAGCCGTGCGGGGATTGCTTCTGGCAGCGTGTCCCCCAGAAAAATTAGCGAGTCCGCCGGAGTGTTAAAAAGGGAGAAAGCCGTATCTTTGGTGTCGCCTCGCAGGAATAAGAGGTAATACCCGTTGGCGGGCAGTTCGGCAGGCTCTGTTCCAGCAGGCCACGCTCCCAAGAGCAGATTGAAGTGCGCTGTAGGCAGTGGCTTTTTGAGCGCACGGAGAACGCCGACTGAGGCCGTCACACTTGCCATAGAGTTATCCTTTCGCCTGTCTACCATCGCGCCCATGACACCGCCAACGCAAATGATGTCTGAGCGGTCAATCAACTCCGGCAGCGGGAAGTGCATCGAGACCTGCGCTCGCGCTGTGCCGGTCAGCACACACAGCAGAACTGTCCACAAAAGTATCGACGTTTTTATTCCCATTCTGTTTCCCTATAGGTTTTGATCAAGTTTTGCACAGCAATCATAGGCTGTCTTCATGGTGGTTCAGTTCACTGGCCTTGCAGAACTTAATCGTCCGCGAGTTCTCGGTCATTACCGTAACGCGCAGCGGTATCTCGTCGTTTGCCCAAGCAATCATTTCCAGCAGTCCCGCATGAAGCCGCTCATAAAATGCTGGTTGGGACGCTTTCTTTGCCATTTTTTTCAGCCGCCGCGCTTTGCTCATCGGTTGCCTCCTCCGGTATCGTGTCAAATGTAATCTGCGAACTGGCTGTTATTCTACCCTGCCCTTGCCCCATGCAAGCCCATGTGCTACAATACAAGCAATTCCTATGAAGCTGAAACTTGACCTGCATCCTATCTATAACGACAGCCGGGCGATTGACCTGGCGCTTTCGGGCATCATGGACGAAGCGACGCGCACCCGTGCCACGGATGTGGAGATTATCACGGGCAAAGGCTCCGGGCAGCTCAAAAAGGCCGTGCTGCGGTTTCTGGATCAGCCTGAGATTCGCGCCCGGTTTCACCGAATAGAAAAAGACGGGGACAACTGGGGGCGGCTGTTTGTGCATTTTCGCTGGGAGCGGCTGCAAGCCGCCAAAGCCGTGGCCGCGCCGCCGGAATTCGCCGACTATGTCTGTTTTTGCTGCGAGACGCCGGTGACAATCAAAGTCAGCAAAGAAACGCTGGCCGAAGAGGGGCCAGAGGAGCGGCTGCTGGAATGTCCCTCGTGCGGCTCGCCGAACAAGCTCTCGCTGCGGCTGGACCGGCGCGGGGCGGTCATGGTCAGCACGGTTTCGGGCTACGGATAGACAGAATACGAGTGAGCGCCCCCTACCAATTAGTGCATCGGCCTTCGGGTGTTTGCGTGGCGACGGTGACGCGGGCGGACGGTTTTTGGGCCAAAAATGTGGGCGTGCTGGGCCGGGCATCTTTGCCCGTGGGCGCGGGGCTGTGGCTGCCGGGGGTGGCGTCAGTGCATACGGTAGGAGTGCGGTTCGCCCTGGACTTGCTGTTTCTGGACAGCGATTTTCGCGCCGTGCGGCTGTGCGCGGAGACGCCGCCGGGGCGGTGGCTGGTGCGGGCGGACGGGGCGCGGCACACGCTGGAACTGGGGGCGGGGACGCTGGCGAAATTTGTGCCAGACGCCTGCGCGGGCGACGGCTGGCATTTGGAACGTCTGCCCCCGGAGATGTGTTATACAGGAAGCGGCACAAATAGCAGCACAGAGGGAACGACACCCGGCGACTTTCCGTAGAGTCACGGGAGAGCAGGGAGAAAAGAGTTGCTGATGACTCTCGAATGTGCTATACTCATCCATTCTGCGGCGGGCAGTCCCGGCGCGGAAACTAGAAGTCTTCCCGCAGGTCCCAGGCGAAGCCCAGGGGCGGGGAAGGAGGCTTTTGCTTGAAGGTTAATCGTATCGCGCTCATCATTTCGGTTTTTGTACTGGCTGTTGTCTTTTGGGCATTCGTCAGCAACAACAAGACGCTGCGAATGGGCGACACCCCGAAGCCCGTTGGCTACACTCAGTTTCTCAAAGAAATTGACAACAAAAATGTCAGCGACGGCAGCATTGACAAGGATAATTTCAGTGGACACCTGACCAAGGGTAATCAGGCATTCACGGTCTATTTAGGGCCTGAGAACTCCTTTTTGCGTGAGGACCTGGTCCAGCGGCTCGCCAAAAATGGCGTGGCCGATTTCAAGTTCACCCCACCGCTCATCTCGGACGGCTTAAGCGCCATTTTATCCATGGTGCTGCTGCCCGTGATGGTGCTGTTCTTCTTCTGGATGTTCTTCGTGCGCTCGGCGCAGAGCGGCGGCAACCAGGCGATGTCTTTTGGACGCTCCCGCGCCAAACGGCTGAACGAAAACGTCCCTAAAGTCACGTTTGACGACGTGGCGGGCGTCGAGGAAGCCAAGCAGGAATTGCAGGAAGTCGTCGAGTTCCTGAAGAACCCCAAGAAGTTCCAGGCGCTTGGGGCCAAAATCCCCAAGGGCGTCCTGCTGCTTGGCCCTCCCGGATGCGGAAAAACCATGCTGGCCCGCGCCATTGCCGGCGAGGCGGGCGTGCCGTTCTTCCATATCTCCGGCTCGGACTTCGTGGAAATGTTTGTCGGCGTCGGTGCAAGCCGCGTCCGCGACCTGTTTGACACCGCCAAAGCGAACCGCCCGGCCCTGATCTTCATTGACGAGATCGACGCCGTGGGCCGTCAGCGCGGTGCAGGCATGGGCGGCGGGCACGACGAGCGGGAGCAGACACTGAACCAACTGCTTGTCGAGATGGACGGCTTTGATCAGAATTCCGGCGTTATTATGATTGCCGCGACTAACCGCCCCGACGTTCTGGACCCGGCTCTGCTGCGTCCGGGCCGCTTCGACCGGCAGGTCACGGTGGACCCGCCGGACGTTCGAGGCCGCGAGGCGATTTTAAACGTTCACCTGCGCGGCAAGCCGCTGGCAGACGACGTTTCCGCGCCCAATCTGGCCCGCCGCACCCCCGGCTTCTCCGGGGCGGACCTGGCGAACCTGGTCAATGAAGCGGCGCTTCTCGCCGCTCGCCACGACAAGACCAAAATCGGCGTGGACGACTTCAACGAAAGCGTGGACCGCGTCGTCGCCGGGCCGCAGCGCAAGTCGCGGATTATGAACGACACGACCCGTGAGCGCATCGCTTACCATGAAGTCGGCCATGCGGTTGTCGGGGAGCTTCTGCCCAATGCCGACCCGGTGCATAAAGTGTCTATCCTGCCGCGTGGGCAGGCTCTGGGCTACACCATGCACTATCCGACCGAGGACAAGTACCTGACGACCCGGCAGGAGTTCCTGGATAAAGTGTCCTCGCTTCTCGCGGGCCGCGTCGCTGAAGAGATTGTCTTCAACGAAGTCACGACAGGGGCCTCCAATGACTTCGAGCGGGCGACGGCGATTGCCCGGTCGATGGTCTGCGAGTACGGCATGAGCGAGTCTCTCGGCCCGGTGGTTCTTGGAACCCGGCACGGCAGCCCGTTCCTGGGCCGCGACTGGAACGAGGAGCGTAATTACTCCGAGACGGTCGCCGTGCAGATCGACGTCGAAGTCCGCAAGATCATTGATACTTGCTACGAAAGCGCCCGTCAAATCCTGACCGAAAACCGGGAAAAGATGGAGCAGATCGTGCGCGTCCTGCTGGAAAAAGAAATGCTGGAGCGCGAGGACTTCATGGCCCTGCTCGAAGGCGCGACCGCTCCGAGCTTCGCCGCACCGCCCGCCGCGCCGTCCGCGCCGCCGCCAACCGAGGGCAACGCGCCTGCTGCGCCCGCCCCGGAAAAGCCGCGCCGCCTGCCGAACCTTCGCCCTGAACCGGCGTAGTGCTATGCAAAAGCCCCCGCTCCATTGGAGCGGGGGCTTTTTCTTTCCTGCTCTTTTCTCGCAGGGCCGTGAGTTTGAGGGGCTGAACCCCCTCGCTGGGGGGCGCAGACGCCGTGAACCCGCCTGCACGGGTGAAGAAGTTTAGGAAAAGACATTAAGCATGAGGCTGGCCCGGCTGCTCTGCTCCTGACCCGCGCAGGCAGGTTCAGGGCGCTTCGCCCCCCAGCGAGGGGGTTCAGCCCCTCGAACTCACGGCCCTGCGAGAAAAGAGCAGGCATTTATGCAGCCATTTATGCAGCAACGCCCTTTGTCTTTGCCATGCTTTCGGGTAAACTGAGTTCTTATGGACACCAACTATCACTACCGTTTGTCGCGCCTCGTGCGAACCGCAAGCTCGGAGATTTTTCTGATCTGGGACGAAGACCGGCGCATCGGGCAGGTTGACCTGCATTTTGCGATTGAAAGCCGCACCGTTCACGCGACGCTGCTGCTGGAAGCGGATTTGACCGTCGCCGTGGAAGAAGAGCTGCTGGCACAGATTGATGACGACATCGTGTCTTCGTACCTGCCCTCCTTCGAGCGCGAGGACTTTCTGGTCACGGTCTTCCGGGGCGAGGAGATTTCCAACTACACCGACTCCTCCGGCGCACTTGACGACATGGAAGACGACCGCTTCGGGGATGACGAAGACGACGACGAGGAAGAAGACGAGGATGACCGCCCCCGCCGCATCCGCTGAGGGCAGGTCAAGAAAGAGAAAGCCCCCGGCACATTTTATGCAGAATGTGCCGAGGGCTGTTTTTGTGTGCGGTCAGTGGGCGGCGCTGATGCCGACCGCCGACCAGCCGCTGTAAGGACCAAAGGTGTTTTGGGTGAAGCTGCCCGTGCTGTTGTCCAGGCTCCACGCAGATGCCATCCCGTTCACATTCGACCACAGCAAGGCTGTCTTCCCGCTCGCCGTGTCTGCCACCGAACCCGCAGACCAGCCCGAATAAGGACCATAAGACTGCGCCGTGAACCCACCCGTGGCCGTGCTGTAATTCCACACCGAGACCGTCCCGTTTGTGTTGTTCCAGACAATATGGGTCGTGTTGTCCGTGCTCACGCTGACCGCTTTGGCCGCCCAGCCCGCGTAGGGGCCAAAGTCGTGGCTCGTGTACTTGCCCGCCGCGCTGTCCACACTCCACACACTCATCCGGCCATCTGTGTTTGTCCATAGAAGGCGCGTCTTGCCGTCCGGGCCGTCGGCGACCGCTTTGGCCGTCCAGCCCGTGTACGGCCCATAAGCGTTCTGGGTGAAGCCGCCCGTGGCGGTGCTGTAATTCCAGACCGAGGCCGTGCCGTCGGTGTTGTTCCACAGGATGTGTGTGGTATTGTCCGTGCCCACGCTGACCGCTTTGGCGGTCCAGCCCGCGTAGGGGCCAAAGTCGTGGCTGGTGGAGGCGGCTGTGCTGCTATCTACGCTCCAGAGGCTCATCATGCCATTGGTGTTGGTCCAGAGCAGGCGCGTCTTGCTGTCTGCGGCGCCGTCGGCGAGGGCGCGGGCGGTCCAGCCGGAGAAGGGGCCGTAGTTGTGATTGGTCTGGGTGCCGGTGGCCGGGTCATAATTCCAGAGGGAAGCCGTGCCGTTTGTGTTGGTCCACAGAAGATGAGTCGGAGCGGCGGGCGGCGTGTCGATATAGCCGTGGGTCTTGCCGCTGCCGTCAACATAAACCCCGGTAATGACACCGGCGCTGTTGATGCCCCGGATGGTGGTGGATTGAGCGCCCGGTACATCGAACGTGGTGATGACGCCTGCCTTGACGAAAAAGCCATGCGTGTTGCCGTTGACGTCTCCCGAGAACCCGACAATCACTCCTGCGCTATTGATCGCGTGTGCACCGGTGTAGGCCGCGCCTGGCACGTCATACGTCGTATACGCGCCTGTCTTCGGGTCACGCTGAAAGCCATGCGTGTTGCCGCCGCTGTCATCATATTGGCCGACCACCACATCGCTGTCATTGAGACCATACGCTAACGTTTGGGCGTTCCCCGATGGACCGGGGAATGGTGTCAGTTTACCCCCGACATCCAGAAATCCCTCGTTCGGCTGCGAGTTGCTGCCGTAGGTTCCCACAAAATCACCCGGCGTGTTGATCCCGGACACACTGGTAGACACAATGCTGCTCACTGTGAAATTGGTATAGGTGTTGCCTTTAAGAAAGTAGCTGACATAGCCTGTTCCGCCGCTGTCCTGTTCCAGAAAATCACCCGCGACCGTTCCGGCATTGTTGATCGCCAGGGCGCGTGTGTACTGCTGGTTGTCCCCCGGAGCCATCAGCGCGGCGCTGAATGATCCGTTGGGGAAACGCTCGAAGCCTCGGGTTGCTCCCGTGCTATCCACGAAGAGGCCGACCACGGCTCCGCTGTCGTTTATTCCAGCACATTTTGTGGAGGACGCTCCGGGAAAATCAACCGTGGTCAGCGTGTCGGCGCGGACGGACACAGCCGCTCCGAGGGCAGCCGCGCTTAGAAAAGCCATCAGTGGCAGAGTGCATCGAAAGTTCATGGGGTTTACTTCCATTCGGTTCAAGATGATTTCATTGTAACCGGCTACCGTTAAGGCAGCGTTAAATGAGAAACCGCTGAAACCGCTTGGCTCACCCTATTCCGCTCCGACGCCGCTTGCTCCCTCTCCCGTTTCCACCGCGCCGCTTTCGGTGGGCAGGGTCAGGCGCACGGTGTCCACGCGCCGCCCGTCCATCTTCTCAATCAAGAACTCTAATGCCTCGTACTGCACCGACTCGCCCGGCTCAGGCTGATGGCCCATCTGGCCGAAGACGAAGCCACCGACGGTGTCGTAGTCGTCATGGGGCAGGTCCAGGTCAAGCTGCTCGTTCAGGTCGTCAATCGCCAGCCGGGCATCCACGCGCCAGACGCCCGCATCAAGGCGCGTCAGCGGGACTTCTTCCTGATCGTATTCGTCGGTGATTTCGCCGACCAGTTCTTCCAGCAGGTCCTCCATCGTCACCAGCCCCGCCGTGCCGCCGTACTCGTCCTGCACCACGGCCAGATGCACATTGGAGCGTCGGAACTCATCCAGCAGGTCATCGACAAAATGGTTTTCCGGGATCAGCAGCGGCGTCCGCATGACCGTGTGAATGTCCAGGTTGCGCTCGCCGCGTGCCAGGGCGGGCAGCAGCTCTTTGGCATGGACAATGCCGACTATCTGGTCGACACTGCCTTCATAGACGGGGATACGCGAGTGACCGCTGCTCACAATCATCTCTAACAGGGCGGGCAGGCCCGCCTCGACATCCACAGCTTTGACATCAATACGCGGCGTCATCACCTGCCGGACGTCTGTGTCGCCAAACGAGATCACATTGCGGATAATATCGCGCTCGTCCTCTTCAATCGCGCCCGACTGAGCGCTTGCTTCCAGCAAAGACCGCAGCTCTTCTTCGGTAATCATCGGTGCGGCAAAGGTCGCGGTCAGGCCGAAAGGCCGCACGAGCAGGTTGGACAGCCCCAGCGCAAGGCCCGCCAGCGGGGCCAGCAGGATCATGAACAGACGCAGAGGCCGGGCGATCCGCAGGGCCACGGGGCCGGGGCGGCGCAGGGCAATCGAGCGGGGGACGATCTCGCCGACGACAATGGTTAGCAGTGCGGCCAGCCCGGTCAGGATGACGGCGGCCAGGCGGTTGGGATGCCGGGTCAGCGTGGGTGGCAGCACCTCGGCGAAGTCGGGGGCCAGCGCCGCCGCCGCCAGTGCAGCCACGCCGAACGCGGCAAGCGTGATGCCCACCTGCACCGTGGCGACCACGCGGGTCGGCTCGCGCAGGAGCATTTGCGCGTCGCCCAGCGCCGCCGAATCCGCGCCGCCCGCCTCCATAAGTCCCTGAAGCCGGGCCGTTCGGATAGTGTTCAGCGCCGTCTCCGCCAGCGTGAAAAACGCATTCAGCAGTGTCAGCAGAAGCAAGGCAATCAGAGCGTATATGTGGGAAGACTGCATAGGAAATCTTGATAGGAAATCTTGAAGGCTTTGAGCAGGACTAATGCGCGGGGAAGATATGCAGGTAGTACACGCCGCCTGTGAAGAGAATACCCAATAACCCGCCCAGAATGACCTCCTGCAAAGAGTGGATTTTGCCTTCCACCCGGCTCTGGGCCACCAACAGGGCCAGCAGGACGGCCAGGACGCCGGTGACAATGTCCAGCGACCGGGCAATCAGCGTGGAGGCCAGAAAGAATGACAGGGCCGAATGCCCGGACACGACGCCGCCGGACAGAATAGAGCCTTTGCCGCCCAGCACTTTGCTGATCATGGTGATAATCAAAATCAGCACCACCACGGTCATCAGCACCACCATTGGCTTGGGATCGTTTTTGATTTCCAGATGCAGCGTCGTCAGCGAATGAGAGCCAAAAAACAGCACCATGCCCACAATCGCCGCTGTGATCGAAGCAATCAAAACCGCTCCCGCCGCGATGTCTTTGGCAAGCTTTGCCAGCGGGTGATACGCCTGCGTCACCATATCCACGACGCTTTCAATGGCCGTGTTCATCATCTCGGCGACGAGGACGCCGGAGACGACGATAAACAGCAGGCACATTTCCACCCGCCCGAGCCGCAGCAGCAGGCCCACGGACAGGACCAGGATCACAGTGAAAAAGTGGAACCGCATATGCTTCTGCGTGCGGAAGGTGTGAATAATGCCTTCCACGGCATAGCGGAACGAGTCGAGCGGGTTTTTAGGCTTGGGTACTTGGCGCATAAACGGTTTGCAACGGGCATCAGATAAACAAAAGAGGCCAAAGGAGCCACGGGTTGAAACCCGAGGCTCGGAAGTGCCCACCGTGCCGGGCACGTTAAGACCAGGCGGCAGCGCTGGGCTTGTTCTTACTCTTGTGTCCCCTGGACACTGGGCCTTTGGCAGCCTCGGGTTTCAACCCGTGGCTTCTGCTCCGAACTTCTGCGCCGAAACTCTTCGCCCGCGAAGGCGGGGGCTTGCCCTTTTGAAGCATAGGGGTTCAGCCCGTGCTATTCCTCCCCCGCCTCCACGAAAAACGGGTGCGTGCCCGCGTCAGGGACGGAGATGCCCGCATCACGCAGGGCGGCTTCGGTTTTAGTCTGCATCTCCCAGGCGCCCGCCGCCGTCTCGTCGTCGTGGCCGAGCAGGTGCAGAAGGCCGTGGACGCCGAGCAGGGCGACTTCGTGCTCCAAACTCCAGTCGGCGGCTTCCGCTTGACGGGCGGCGGTGGGCAGGGAAATCACGATGTCGCCCAGATACTCGGGGTCTTCTAACGCGAACGACAGCACATCGGTCGGCTTGTCTTTGCCCCGGTGCGCGGCGTTCAGCGACTGGATAAACGGGTCATTGCACAGCACGACGCTGACTTCAGGGGTGTTCGTGATGCCCTCAAGCCGCAGCAGAGCTGTCAGCGGGGCGGTCAGCGCCTGTGCTGCGTTCAGCGACGGAAACAAGTCCGTCCGGCGCTGCAATAAAAGTGTGAGCATCGGGTTTTTTCGTCTCGAGCTTCGTCTCGGGGTAGTCAATGCGCGAATGCAGCATCCCAGACAGCAGGCGGGTGAACGCGCCGTGCAGGCCGCGCAGGTCGCGCTGAGTCAAGTCGCATTCGTCGAGCTGGCCGTCGGCAAGCTGCGCGTCCATAATTTTAGTCACCAAATCTTCGATGCGCCCCAGGGTCGGCTTGTCTAACGTCTTCGAGGCGGCTTCGACGCTGTCAGCCAGCATCAGAATAGCGGTTTCGCGGCTTTGCGGCTTCGGCCCAGCATAGCGGAACTGTGTTTCCAGACCCGGCGCGGCCTCGCGGCAATGGTCCGTGCCGTCGTCGCCGAGGCACTGCTGATGGAAGAAGTAGCGGATCAAACTGGTGCCGTGATGCTCGGTGATAAACTGCTTCACGACCGGCGGCAGCTTTTCGCGCTCGGCAATCGCCAGACCGTCGCGGACGTGAGCGGTCACCACAAGCGCGGACAGCGACGGGTTCAGCCGGTCATGGGCATTGTCACCGCCCGCCTGATTTTCCACAAAAAACTGCGCCCGCTCCATCTTGCCGAGGTCATGGTATAGCGCCCCGACGCGGCAGAGAAGCGCATCCGCGCCAATCGCTTCGGCGGCGGCCACGGCCAGGTTGCCGACTAAAATCGAGTGTGTGTAGGTGCCGGGGGCCAGCTCGCAGAAGCGCTTCAAGAGGGGCCGGTTCGGGTCGGACAGCTCCAAAAGCCCCAGGTGGCTGGTCAGCCCGAACATACGCTCAAACAGCGGGGCGCTGACGGTAAACACCGCCACCGACAGCAGGCCGGATACGGCGGCCCAGACGGCAGACTGCCCTAAATCCGCCCGGCTGTCGCCCTGAAGCCGCCCCACCAGCAGGCTCAAAACCACATTCGCCGCGCACAGCAGACCCGCCGCCCGCAGGACATCCCCCCGTGAGCAGATGTCGGCCACGGCGAAGATGCCCACCCAGGTCGCAAGCAAAGTCAGCACCGAAAAGCGCAGGTCGCCGCCCAGGATGACGCCCGACTGCACGGCAAGCAGCGCGGTCACGAGAAGCGCGATGCGCGGCTGAATCAGCGCGGCAATCAGCATCCCCATCGCCGCCACCCAGACCAGCCCGACATAGCCAAACTGCGTTGTCGACAGCCGCACCCCCAGCGCCGCGCTGCCGAGGCGCAGGCCGAGCACCCCCAGCGTCACCAGCAGGGCCAGGAGCAGCATAGTCCGGGTAGACCGGAAAACCAGCGGGTAATCCCGCGCCAGCCAGAAGCACATCAGCCCGACCATGCAGGCGACCAGACCCAGAATGCACGCCACCGTTTCCGGCTCCACACGCGGGTTTTGCAGCCCCAGCGCCCGCAACTTGTCGATCATTCCGGGGGTCACCACCTGACCGCCGCGCACGACCGTGTCCCCGGCGAAGACCTGCCCGTAGACCGGTGTGACCAGCCGGGCGGCGGCCTGCCGGGCGGACTGCGTCCGGGAGCGGTCCAGCAGGCGGTTCGGCTGAATGACGGCGCGGGCGATCGCAGCGGCGGCGGGAAGGTGGGTGCGCGGCAGGAGGGAATTAGACAGCCGGGCGGCGGCCACGGCCCGCGCTTCGGCCAGATCGCCGGGGTGATCGCCCCGGATTTCGCGGTCCAGCGCGGCATGAACGGCCTGCTGAGTCAGCCGCTCAGCCTGCTCCAGATGGTAGCCTCCGGCGTCGGCGTTCAGCAGCGGGGCCAGCGCGGCGGGGGGCAAAATGAGTCCGACATCGCGGCGTATCTCCTGTGCGGCCCGGACAGGGTCCGTGTTCTGCACCTGATCGCGGCGCAGACGCAGGAATGTCTCGGAGATGGCTTCATCGGCCTCGGACGCCGTGTGTGCGGAGGAATACACCGGCTCGGTGCGGGCGACGGCGGTGTTCCGGAGCACGGCGGTCGTGTCTTCGTCGAGGTAGCGCACCGACCGCTGGGCACGCACATCCTGGCCGCTGACCTCGCCAACGCGCAGGGAAACGCGGTCGGGGAGGAGGCGCAGAGAGAGGAGCGCCGTCAGCACCAGCACTGCTGCCAGCGCCAGCGTCACCCGCGCCCAGTCCCGATGGAGCAGGCGGGCCATTCCCACCGCGAGGCGCTGCCCCGGTGTGCCTTCCGGGCGTCGGCTCGCCGTGCCGCTGCGGCGGCGGCGCGTCCCCTGTCCGAAGGGATTGGTCGTGGTAAGTTTTAGAAAATCTTTTGCCATAGGGCATAAAGTCTAAGACCAGAAAGTCTAAAGGCGCGTGCCCTACTCTCCGCACAGGGAAACAGGACACGCGCCGGAGGCGGCGGGTTAGGCTTTCTCTTTTTCTTCGTTCCGAATGCGTTTGCGCGTGGCGGCTGCGATAGCCTTGCGCTTTTTGTCGCTTGGCTTCTCGTAGTACTCGTGTTCGCGGGCTTCTTTCAAAATGCCGGTCTGCTGAAGCTGCTTTTTAAAGCGCTTCAACGCGCTGTCCAGCGATTCATTAGGCCGAACCTGAATCTGCGTCAATCCAATCCACCCCCCTGCTGTTCGCAATTAAAAGTATACCAAAGCCGCAGGAACCTGCGGGCTAAGGAACGTGGTAGTATACCATAGCCGTCTCAACCGTGTCAAGTTGACAGACACCGCCCCGCGTGATACACTTATATATTATGACATCACAAATTGCTGCTCGTGTACTCATACTAGCCGTCTGCCTGCTGTTCGGGGCCGCGCTTCCGGCACTGGCCGATGCAGGCCGCAGCTACCGTCAGAAGGCTGAAGCGCAGATGGACTATATCCAGGCGCACTTCTACGACGCCAGCTCTGGCCGTTATCATGCCGAGTCTCCGGAAAAGCCCGGCGGCCTGCCGTATTCATTCATGTGGGAAAACGGCGTGCAGCTCCGCGCCCTCGTCGATGCCGCGCACTCTGACCCCGCCAAGTACGCGCCCATTCTGGATGCGTTCGCCGAAGCGCTGGAAAAATATTACTGGGACCCCGTGGGGCCGAACCCCGGCTTCAATGCCTACTGCTCCGGGCCGGGCGGCGATGACAAATACTATGACGACAACGCCTGGCTGGTGCTGGGCTTTGAAGAAGCCTATCAGCAGACGAAAGACCCCAAATATCTGAGATGGGCCAATCAGACGCAGCGCTTTGTCCTGAGCGGCTGGGACGACAAGCTCGGCGGGGGCATCTACTGGTCCCTGAAGCACAACGGCAAAAATACCTGCGTCACCGCCCCGGCGTCGGTCGGCGCTCTGCGGCTGTCGCTTTTAAATGAACCCGATCAGCGCGACTGGGGCCTGCGCCTGCGCGACTGGACCAATGCGAATTTGCAGGACAAAACCGACGGCCTCTACTGGGACAATGTCCGGCTCGACGGCACGGTGGAAAAAACCAAGTGGACCTATAACACTGCATTGATGATCGAATCTGACCTGGTCATGTATCAAATCACCAAAGACCCGAAGCAGCTTGCCGCCGCCGAGCGCCTCGCGGATGCGTCGCTCAAAGAGTGGCAGGACCCGGACACGGGCCGATTCCAAAACGACGCCAAGTTCACGCACCTCTTGTGTGAATCGCTTATTCAGCTTTACCAGGTGGACCACAACACCGCCTATCTGAACGCCGTGCGCCGCAACGCCGCCTTCGCCACAGCCCACGTCTACGATGCCGACGGCGGCGGCTACTGGGGAAACTGGGGCGCGAAGACGCGCAAGGCCGATGATCGCAAGGACCTTCTGGAAAACGCCTCCGTCGCCCGCCTGTTCTGGATGCTGGCCCCCTATGAAGACAGCGGCGAGCTGCTGGCACGCGGCGTCTCGCTGGCCGGGCAGGGACGCGATGCCCAGGCCGAGCCGCTGCTGCGTCAGGCCGCCGACAGCGACACCGAAGCCGTCGAAGCCCGCTACCGTCTCTGGAAGGTGCTGGGCCGCGAAAAGAAAACCGCAGACGCCGCCGCGCAGGAGGCCATTCTGGTCAAGAAGGCGCAGGACCCCGACCTCCGCAAGCGTTTGGAAACCGTCGGGTGGAAGGGGTAGGAACCTCCCCCGGCCCCTCCTTCAGAGAGGAAACCGAAACAGACTTCGCCCCCAGAATAAATTCTGGGGGCAAAGTCTGCGTAACACCAGCTATGAAAATCCCCTACGCCCTCCGCTCAAAGTTCACGGCTCCCTGCAAGAAAAGACTCAGCGCAGAACAGGCAGAATTAGAAGCGGGGCAAGTCATTCAGATTCCGCTGGGGGCAGGCGGTTATGCCGGTCAAGCCACCGTGACCATTTATAGCGCCGAGGCCACCGAGTTTGAAGCCGATTGGAATGGAAGCGACCCAACCCGCTTTCCAGCCCGTCTCAAAGCCGCTGCCACGGCACTTCAAGTGTGCGGCTGCACGGGCGCGTTTGTTATATCTCACGCAGACGGCGTGCTTACGGTGCAAAATAGCAGCCCTAGTCGGCTATAATAACCTATGCTCGAACTATCTCAGGTTATCAGCGACATACAGAAAATGGGGGCTGAGGCACGCAAGCGCGGCGACCGCACGCAGACGCAGATGTTAGCGGCGCTGACGCAGGCGCGTCTCGATGCCGATGCCTGGGCGGACACCCGCGCCGCCCGCGAGGCCCTGCCCGCCCCGCCCTGGCTCGCCGCCGACTGCCGGGATGTGCCGCCGTCCGCGACCGAACACCTGCCCGAGGGCACGCCGGACATCTACACCGCGCTTGCCACCGACGGCTCCCAAATCCCGCTGGACCGGCACGCCGTCGCGCCCTGCTACCTGCTGAATGTCGGCGAGATTGTCCTGCATTACGGCACCGGCGAGCGGCCACACCTGGGGACGAAAGCGACCCTGCACTACCGCGACGAAGACCTGTTTGTGACCGGCGCAGGTGACCCGGTGCCGCTGTCGGATAAAATTATCGCCAACCGCCGCCTGCTGGCCGAAAGCGCGGCCCTTGCGGCCCTGATTGAAGCGCACCAGGACCGCCACGCGATTGCTTTAGTCGACGACCCCCTGATTGTCTGGACCCCGCAGGGCGAGTCTGAGGCGGAGCAGCGGCGTATTATTGACGGTTTCTGCCAGATGCTCACGGCAGGGCAGACAGTCGGCACGCCCGTCGCGGGCTATGTCAGCCGCCCCGCACACCGGGACGTGGTCGGCGCCCTGCGCCTCACCCTCTGCGAGCCGGGCTGTGACCACAACCCGCAAAGCCTCTGCGCGAAGCTGGCGCACCTGACCGACGCACAGCTTTTTGGCCGAATGCTTTCCCTCCCCGGCGACCGCTCGCCGGTCTATGGCAGCCGTGCCCGCAGCCTCAGCCTGTACCCGGCGGAGCATCGCGTCTGCTTTTTCTACCTCAATGCCGGCGGCGAGATCGCCCGCGTCGAAATCCCCCTGTGGGTGGCCGAAGACGCGGAGCTGACACGCCGGGTGCATCAGCTTTGCTTTGATCAGGCCCGCAAAGGGCAGGGCTACCCGATTGCGCTGGCTGAGGCGCACGAGCGGGCGGTGGTACGCGGCCCCGAGCGCGACGCTTTTTTCCGGCTCGTGGAGAACGCCTTCGTGCGCGAGCATATCCCCGCCCTGCAAACTCGCAAAGCCCTCTCCAAGCGCACCCGCGTTTTGTGATCCCCCGGCCCCCAATCATGGGGGAGCCAGAGACCTACCTTCCCCGCTTCGCTGGGGTCCTTCCTAAAGGAAGGATACGGACAAAACAAGATGGCCGCTGCCGCAATCCTAATCCTTCCTTTAGGAAGGACCCTGTGACCGAGGGACGAGGGAACAAGGTGGTAGGTCTCCGAAAGCCACCCATCACGTTTAGCGCCCCTGCCTTTGTCGGTAACACAGGGGCATGAACTCCATCACCGAAACCGTCCTCGAATTTCTGAACATCCCTGACCTAGATTTAGGCACACCTCTGGACCCGCAGACCCTGACGCAGCCGGAGCCGCTGTGCGACCTGGTCACACGCCTCGTCGACGGTCCCCTGCCCTCCCCCGAGGCTAAAACGCTGGCCGACACCCTGCGCGGGCATCTCGGCGAGGCCGATTGGTCCGAAGCCGCCGCCCAGATGGCGATACGGCTGAAAATCACCGGCCATTTCTTTGACCCCGTGGAAGAAAACATCAAAGCGGCCAGCAGTTAACGGCACGCAATAGGACCGAGGGGTTAAAACCCCTCGCTGGAAGGCGCTTTGCGCCGGGCGGCCAATCAGACGATACCTACAGGCCCGTGTCCTAACTCTTTGGCTTCCCGGCGTCTTCGCCTCCCAGCGAGGGGTTTTAACCCCTCGTCTTTTTGGCTGTGCGACCGCAAGGGATGTTTCTTCTTCGCGCACAAGCCGGGGTACAATAGGCTATGCCCCCGGTCCGCGCTATTTTCTTTGACATCGGCGACACGCTGGTTTTCGACGACCCGTCCCTGCCTGCACGGCTGGCGTTGGCCGCCGGGTTTCCGATCAATCCCGCCGCCTACCAAGCGGGTGAAGACTACGCCCTGACCGCATACCTGCGCGGTATCCCGTGGGATGCCCCCGGTTCGATGCGCCAGAACGTGGCCGAGATGTGGCGGGCGCAGGGCCTGCCGCCGCTCGGTGACGCTGCCTGGCAGGCGCTCAT
The DNA here is from genome assembly GCA_965277455.1 of Capsulimonadaceae bacterium. Lineage (GTDB taxonomy): Bacteria > Armatimonadota > Armatimonadia > Armatimonadales > Capsulimonadaceae > JANXMY01. The sequence continues at coordinate 1,992,313 of OZ255823.1, forward strand.
TGAAGCATTCGCCAAAATCCCCGTCACTCGGTACGTTCACCCCGGCGGGTTAGAACTGCTGACCGAACTCAGGGTAAGGGGCTTTGTGCTGGGCGCGATTTCCGACTGGGAAGACACCCTGCCCGCCCTGCTGACCGAACTCGGCCTCCGGTCCTGCTTTGACGCCCTCGCTGTATCGGCCATTGTCGGCGTCACCAAGCCTGCCCCTGTGTTATTTCAGGACGCGCTGCGGCAGGCAAGCACCCCCGCAGAGACCTCCCTGCACGTCGGCGACTGGTATGCGTTAGATGTTGCCGGGGCACGCGCCGCTGGAATGCAGACGCTGCTGTTTGACCACGCGAACCGCACTCCCGAAGCCAACTGCCCCCGCGTCACTACTCTTGACGCGATGGCTGATTATTTGCTGTCCCTGCCTTCTCCGAACAATTAGGAACTTCTGCCCATGCCCTATCAAGTATTTGCGCCCGTGCTTTCCAATGAGCCGATCATTGAAGGCCATAAAGTGTTGGTCTGCCATGCTCCGGCGATTGCTGCTGAGGCAAGGCCCGGCCATTTTGTCAATGCCCTGACGGCGGAGCGGACCGACCCGCTCCTGCGAAAGCCGTTTTCGATTTATACTGTGGACAGAGAACGCGGCGACATCAGCCTGCTGTATTCGATTGTCGGCGCGACGACGCAGGGCATGGCCCGCAAAGCGCCCGGCGACACGCTGGACCTGGTCGGGCCGCTCGGCGGGCGGCTTTTTGCGCCGGACACGCGGCCCGGCGCGGCGCACGTTCTGGTCGGCGGCGGGTACGGCGTTCCGCCGCTCGTGTTTCTGGCGCGTGAGCTTCAAGCCGCCGGGACGGACCCGGCGCGGCTGACGTTCATCGTGGGCGCACGGCGTAAAGATTTGCTGCTCTGCGAGCTGGAGCTTCAGGAGGCAGGCATAGACGCCCGTGCGGCCACGGAAGACGGCTCACATGGCACGCCCGGCAAGGTGATAGATGCTTTGGAGCCGCTGCTTCGGGAGAAATCCGGGCAACCGGTGACCGTCTACTGCTGCGGGCCGACCCCGATGATGCGGGCGGTGGGCGAATTATGCCAATCGCTCGGCGTGCCCTGTCAGCTCTCGGTGGAAGTTGCTATGCCCTGCGGCATCGGCGTCTGCATGGGCTGCGTGCTGGATTTGACCGATGGCCGCCGCGTCCGCTGCTGCGTAGACGGCCCGGTGTTTGAGGCGGGAGAAATCAAATGGTAACCACAGCAGTTAAAATTGGCAAGCTAACGCTCAAAAACCCGATTGTGACGGGGTCTGGCACGTTCGGCTTCGGGCCGGAAATGGCGGGCATCGTGGACCTGAACGCCCTCGGCGCGGTGGTGGTCAAAAGCACCTCCCGCGAGCCGCGCCTGGGCAACCCGACGCCGCGCATCGTCGAGACGCCATCGGGCCTGCTGAATGCCATCGGTTTGCAGAATGCGGGCGTGGACAACTTCATCGCCGAAAAGCTGCCCTTCCTGCGGCAGTACGATGTGCCGATTATTGTCAATCTGGTCGGCTACGAAGTCGGCGATTATGTGCATCTGGCCGAAAAGCTCACGGCGGCGGGCGGCGTGCATGGCTTAGAGATTAACATTTCCTGCCCCAATGTCAAGCACGGCTGCGATTTCGCCACCGACCCCGCGCTGACCGCCGAGCTTGTCCGCGAAGTCCGCAAAGTCACCGACCTGACACTCATCACCAAGCTGTCCCCGAATGTCACCGACATGGTTCCCATCGCCCGCGCCGCCGTGGACGCCGGTTCCGATGCCCTGTCGCTGATTAACACACTCATTGGCACGGCCATTGACGTTCGAAAGCGCAAGTTCCGGCTCGCCAACATCACCGGCGGCCTGAGCGGCCCCGCCGTCAAACCCGTCGCCCTGCGCTGCGTCTGGCAGGTCCACCGCGCCCTGCCGAATGTCCCCCTGATTGGCATGGGCGGCGCGATGACCGCCACCGACGCCGTTGAGTTCTTATTAGCCGGAGCCACCGCCGTCGCCATCGGCACAGCCACCTTCGTCAACCCTACCGCCGCCACCGACATCGTGCATGGTTTAGAGACATGGCTAGAGGAAAACGGCGTCGCCGATGTGAATGAACTGGTCGGAGCAGTAGAGTAAATGAGCCTGGATGATTACGTTCGCAGTGAACTGAAACGGCAACACATTCCGGGCTTGTCGCTGGCTGTGGTACACCGAGGCGAGATTATCGCCGCCCGAGGCTATGGCTTTGCCAACGTTGAACTGGGTGTTCCCGCAACGCCTGAGACCGTGTATCAAATAGGCTCTCTCACGAAGCAGTTCACTTCGGTGGCTGTGATGTTGCTTGTCGAGGAAGGCAAGATTAGGCTGGATGAGCCGGTCACGCGGTGCTTAGAGAGCCTACCGGAGGCGTGGGCAGGTGTCACGGCTCGGCACTTACTCAACCATACATCTGGCATTGTTAATTTCACGTCTCACGCAGATTTCGCACGGATGCAACACTTCCCTACGGAACGCGCCCAGGTAGTCGCGCTGGTAGCAGACGAGCCGCTTCAATTTCCTTCCGGTTCGCACTACGCCTATTCCAACACCGGCTATTACCTCCTAGGCCACGTCATTGAAGCCGTGAGCGGACAGACCTACGCCGATTTCCTGCGAGACCGTGTGTTTTGGCCATTGGGGATGGTAGACACACGGGTCGGAGACTGGGAGGCAGTCATTCCTCGCCGCGCCGCTGGCTATCGGTGGAACGGTGACGGCTGGCAGAACGCCGAGTATTTCTCGCTCACTTGGGCATTCTCCGCAGGGGCTGTCGTTTCCACCGCCCTTGACATGGCTCTCTGGAACATCGCGCAGAATAAAGGCGAGTTCCTGCCGAAAGCCATGTGGGAAGAAATGTGGATGCCAGCCACCCTCAGCAGTGGCATAAAAAGTGACTATGGCTTTGGATGGGGCATCAGCAACCATCAGGGGCGGCGCGTTCTGGGCCACGGAGGGGCCGCGCCTGGATTCACCGCGTTCGCCGAATGCTATCGGGATGACTATCTAGCGGTGGTTATCCTAGCAAATATAATTCCCTCTGAGGCAGCGCAGGTTTCTCGCGGCGTGGCGGAACATTTTCTCAGAGATTTATCCTTGCCAATGTGAATGGACTGATCAGAGCCGTGGAAGAGACGCATGGGGATGTGATGCGCCGGAAATCACTGCAAGGACTTGCCAACAACCTTTGCCAGATGTTTGTGGGCCATCAAGCCTATTATGATATTCAGGACATCCTCACGCCGCTGTCGCAGGACAGGCGTGTAGTACTGGAAATCAATGTGCTGACCGGGCAGTGTCTGGCCGAGGAAGCGGTTCTGCCGCTGCACATTTGCGGGGTTATGCAGGGCTGGCTGGCGGAGCAGATGCGGCGGCAGCACATTCCCACCGAGGCCATTCAGGCCGCCACTCTGCGCGTGGAATACCGGGCGTGGCAGGTGAAGTACACAAACCCACAAACAGGGTGGAATAAGATCATAGAAAAGTTGGGCCAACCGGTTTGGTACTTTCTGGAAACGGAAACCGAGTTCTTGTGCCGGGCGACAATCCAGACTTCGGACTGCGAGTATTTGTCAGTAGATGGCAAAACGGGGGATGGCTTAGAAACTGTATAGAAAGCCCGAAAGAACCTCACCCCAACCCTCTCCTTCCGCAAGGAGAGGGAGCTAGAGGTTAGGAGGGGCTATCTCCTAATTATCTGGTTCCCCCGCCGGGTGCAATTGCTCCAGAATTGGGGTTAGGGGGCGATCCTTTGGCTTTCCAGAGAGTTTCTACGGCACGTCTGTACCAGACAGCCCGCCGGGGGTGACGTTGGGGTCGGGGTAGCCGTCGGGATAGTTGTTCGGAGCGGGGTTGGCGGCAGTCAGCACGGAGGCGCGGAGATATTTAACGTGGCCGTCGGCGAACAGATAATCACGCGAAGAACTTGAGTCAGAGGTCCACCACGTACTGATAGCGCGGCCATCGTGGTTGTTCTGCCATTCGCCCACTAAAATCTTGTTGGCGGGCGTGGTCACACGGGCCAGTGTCTGCGGCACGATTTGGAGTGCCGTGGAGCAGGGGATGGGATAGAGGCACTGGATGTCAGTGATGGCCCCGGCATTGGCGAGGTAAAATGCCGCGCTGTAGGCATACGACGTGTTATCATAGGCCCCCGCCGTGTCTGAGGGGCAGTGCAGGAACGCCGCTGAATTTGGACCGCCGACGGCGGTGAAATCGGCGGCGTTCTTTGTTTGGCCCAGGGTCAGATACGGCATAATCGGCCAGCGGAAGTGACGTCCCTGCCACAGGCCTGCATCGGCGGTGTCGCAGGGGTACGTCTCGTCATAATCCTGCGTGTACTGAGCAAAGGCCAGGCTGATTTGCTTCAGATTGGACTGACAGGTCGCCCGGCGGGCGTTCTCCCGGACACGCGAAAAGACGGGAAACAAGATCGCGGCGAGGATCGAGATAATGGCGATGACGACAAGCAGCTCTATGAGCGTGAAAGCGCGATTTTTAGAGTGACGCAAACAATGTTCTCCAATATAGGCAGGTACAAACGGACGCAGTGTTTAGTTCCGCGACAGCGTCAGCACGACGAGCGAGTGCGCGGGCAGGGTGAAGTCCACGCTGCCCGATTTGTCGGGCGCAGGCAGGGCGAACGGCATCGGCCTGACATTATCCGGGTGGTCCCAGCCGTTGCCCGCCTGCGGGTCGGCGGACGTGAGAATAGTCGCCGAACGCCGGGCGGCGGTGAACCCGGCCACGCTCAGATGCACGGAGCGGGCGTCGGACTGCTCGCGGTTGACCAGAAACGCGACCACTTTGCGGCTGTCCGCCGTGAGGGCGCTAAACACGTCTATGTCAGACACAGCAGACACGGCGGGCAGGAAGCCGCGACCGGGCACATCATGGCCCGGCCCGGCCCAGTCGGTTTCAATCGGCTGCGCGGGATGGGCCAGCGTGTAAAGCTGCTGCGTGTAATACAGCGGGTCCACATACACCACGCCCCGGTCTTTTTTGATGCCGCCGCCATGCAGCAGGGCAGTCATGTTGGCAAGCGTCACCCAGTCCCCGTTTCGCAGGTACGTGTTCAGCGTGAGCGCGTTGTAGATCGCCCCCGCCGTGACATTGTGGTTCGGACCGTCCTGCCAGCCGCCGCCGCCGACGATAATACCCCATTCGGTGGAAGCGATGCGCGTCTTAGCGTTTGGCCCCTCAGCGTCCCGGATGGATTGAATCAGCGCCGGGATTTCGGTGTCGTCCATGAACGCCGGGTGCGCCATCGCGCTTTCGTAGCGCTCGGCATAGGGCCTATCTCCGAGGCCGCCGGGCAGGGGGACGAGCGGATGAATGGTCAGATAGGCGGGGGACGGGCCGCCGTCGGCCACAGCGGCGTTCAGCACGGAATCGTTCCAGATTTTTTCGCGGGCCAGCCCTTCGGGCGTAAACTCATCGCCCTGCCCGGTCGCCATGACCTCAATGGTCGGGTCGGCGGCCAGCATGGCCTTGCGAAACCGGACAAAGCGGGCGGCGTTCCCGGCGGCATTCGTATGGCCGATCTGCCAGTCGCCATACAGCTCATTGCCGATCTCCCAGAGCGGCACGCGGCGGGCCGGGAACTTCGGGTCGTTGCAGTAGCGCACCCACGCGGCGGCCATGTCCGGCGTGCCGTCCCCGGCATTGGCCCCGATTTGACGCTGCGTGCCCAGAAGGCGCGTGAGAGTCAGGTACTCATTGGTTCCAAAATCGTTCGGCTCCACACTGCCCCAGGCCGCGTTGCGAAGGGTGGGGCGAGCGGCATAAGGACCAATCCCGTCGCGCCAGTTGTAGCCCGACGAAAAGTTGCCGGACCAGCGCAGGAGCGGCATCTGCCATTCCCGGCAGACGCGCAGGGTATCCGGGTCAAAGCCGTCCACGGCGTCAGCCGGGAACAGCTCCACGTCATCTATATCTACTGGCTGACCGCTTGTGTATGCGAAAACGAGTCGGGAGGCCTGCCCTTTGGGCAGGGACCCGGCGGGCAGCTCCCAGTGCAGCGTCTGCTTCTGCCAATCATTTCCTGATACCGACACCGACGAACTGACAATGGCCTGCCCCGCCGCCTCAAACCCTGCCTGAAACGGGCCGTCTTTTTCGCCGCCGGTGCGGACCGCTGCCATGACCTGTCCTGGCCCATTTGCCGCCCGCGTCCAGAACGTCAGCGTGTACCGGCGCGTCCGGTAGGCGGGCAGAAAAACGCGCTGACTGAGCGTGCCGCCCGGCGCAGCCAGCCGCTCACAGCTTTTGGACAGATAGCCGCTTCCGTCCGCTTCCTGCCACGTTGCCGCGCCGGTTTGATCCCACCACGGAGCCTCGTGCTGGTTGGCGTCAGTGCGCTCTATTTGCGGATTATGCAGGGCATTGGCCCAGAGCGTGTCGTAGATGACATTGCCCAGGTTCTCGATAAAGTTGCCGAAGACATCCGGCGACAGCGGCTTTGCGGCCATACGGGTGGCGTTCAGATAAATGCGCGTCACCCCGCCGGGCGCGGCATCATCGCGCCGGAAGTGGAACAGGTCCCGCGTTGCAGGAACCACGGTGACTTTGGCCGTCAGCGGCGTTGTGACAATCGTTTTTTTGGCAGGCGCGGCGGTCAGCGGGGCAGCGAGGGTCAGCCCGGCCAGCAGCAGGGCGGTCAAAGGTGTTGTGTTTGGTTTCATAAGTTTATCAGCGCTGATTGATGTAACGATAATTGAAGCGGCCATCCGGGGCGCTTTCGCCGACATACCACCAGTCGGCCAGGTCTCCCGGCCCCACGGGGACATTGTCCAGCCAGTGAAAGTCAAGCGTGGTGGTTTTTGTGCCCGTCAGCCCGAGCAGGGCGCGGGGGATTGTGACGGCCATCTGATTGCCCTGCACATGGTAATCAATAGTCCACATTTTGCCGTCGGACAGCCGCTTCAGCGTGGTTTGTGTCGGGCTGACCACACGGCTGTTGACCACGAAATCGTAGCCGTGCCAGCCTGTTTTTAGATTATGGTCGGCATCAATCAATAGCTGCATCCAGTTTGGGTCGCTGTACGGCGTCAGCATGGCCTCGGTGTGAACATAAAAATAAATGTTTTTTGTGTCGCAGGCGACACGGGCACTCGTGATGTCGTTGCGTCCCGAGGTGTCCGTATACCGCCGCCCGCCCCACCCCGCATGGTCCCGGTGTTCAGTGTCGCCGACGGGGTCCAGATACGTCGGCCCGATGTTGGCCCAGCCCGCCCACGTTTTCGGGGCATGAAAACCAGTCTGCACAGACTGGGCCGGAACGCCCTTAAAGCGGCGGATATTGGCGGCAAGCTGCATGAAATAGTTGTCACCATAGCCGCCGCGCATGGGCATAATGTCCCGGCTGAACTCCTCGTTGTAGTTGTCTACAAAGAACGTCTCGCCCGGCTTCAAAACTCGCCCTAAAAACCCCGGTCCGCCGCCCGGCCCGCTCTGAAACCGCTGGGCAATCCATTCATTCCAGCCGGTGACAAAGACAAACTGCGGGTTGATTTGGAGTGCCCGGTCCCACTGCTGCTGAAACTGCGAGCCGCTGCCCGATTGCGGCGTTTGATACTGACTGTCTAACGGCGTCTCCGTGCCCTTGCCCCATATTTCCGCACTGCGGTAGGAGCGGCCTAAATTGTCCGTCGGATGTCCGGCCACAGACACCGGGACTTCTTCGGGCACGACGGGATTATTATGCCACGCAGCCCTTTGGGGATACTTGTCCAGCCACTGCCATTTGTCCCGGCCTGGTGACCACGCCCACGAGTCGCGGCGGGTAAAAAAACTGTCGATTTTAGGGTCCAGCAGCGTTTTGTCCCGGTCCCCCAAAAGAAGCGGCTTGCCCTGCCAGCGAAACCAGAGGTTTTGGTAGCGCCCTTTGGCGTAGTACGTCTCGTACAGCTTCGTGACCACGGCATTGGTCGCCGAGTGGGTCAGAAAGCCAATCTGCGGCGTCCGAAAGCCTTCCCGGCGCATGGTTTCCGCCGTGTCAAACAGTGCCTCAACATCATTGGGATAAGTAGCGGCGTTGGTGACATCCAGAAACAGCACGTCGACGCCCGCCTCGCCCAGCATTTGCAGGTTTTTCCGGGCCACCCAGGGGTCGTCATCGCGGAAGTACCCGACCGCCGGCTCACCCCACCAGTGGAACGCAGGCACGGGGCCGTAGTGCGGGTGCGCGGGGTCGGCGGCCAGCAGCGCCGTGGTGTCATACGGCGTGTCGGTGCGGGAATGCCAGATGAAATAAAAGATGCCAACATATTTATCTTTTTGCGGAGGCCGTGCCTGCCCCGCCATCGGCAGGGCGCGGCCCAGCGCATCGGTCCCGGCCCAGGTGTCCGCGCTCAGGTCCCGCAGGGGGGTCTGAGCAGGGGCGGGAACGAGGCCAGCGGCCAGCAGCGCGGCGAGGCAAAAAGCAGTGAGTCGTTTCATAAATTGAGCAAGAACACGGGGCTGAACCCCCATGCTTTGAAGGGCAATTCCCCGCCTTCGCGGGCATCAGAAGTTCCATTCCTAATTTATCTTCGCCCGCGAAGGCGGGGAATTGCACTTTTAAAGTACGGGGGTTCAGCCCCGTGCCCGTGTGCCTTGCCGCCATTATAAGCGTCTTGGCCCGATTCGTCAAGCCCGCACGAGATGACCCTACTTCGCCCGCGTCAGCACCCCGGCGAGGTCGCGGCTAAACGCGGGCAAAGTGATGGTTACAGACCCGCCCCGGCTGACGGCCTGCACCGGCGGCAGGGCGCGGCCTGTCCAGGTATCCCACAGGCGCATGGTGTACGTTCCATGCCCCAGACCCGGCAGGGTTAAAGTCGCACCCGCCGGGATCGAGGCCGCCCGGTCGCGGGCATAGACCCAGAACACCGCCGACTGTCCGCCGCCCCGTGCCAGCGCGGCCACCGGCGGCGCGTAGTCGGTGACCGTGATTTGCTTGACGACAAACCAGTCCTGGCCGTCGTTGAAGGCGCTGACCTCGTGATGCCCGGCAGGGACGGCTACGGTCAGCGTTTGGTCCGCCGCATGGTCGGCATCCGCCACCGGGAAGTCTTTGTCAGCCGTGGGGACACCATCTACGGTCAGCACCGGGTGCGCCCCGGCTTTGGCGACATCGCCCAGAGCCAGCTTGAACTCGCAGGGGGCGGCGCAGTCCAGCACAAACGTGATTGGTTTCGGCATCATGTCCCGGTGGTTCTGGCCCTGAAAGAAGCCTGCCAGACCGGACAGGTCGGGGGCCGCGCCGGACGCAGGCAAAATAACCCGGTCACGGGTGAAGTTTCCCCACCCGCCCGGCGCAAACGACAGCGGGCCACGCGGGCCGTCGGCGCTCACCTGCGGCGTCAGCACCGTGCCTACCGGCAGTGTTTCGATATTCAGCGTGTGGATAAATGCCCCAGCCGAGCCGAACTGCGGCCACCAGTGGTGGGACACAATATCGGAGGCCGCCCAGAACTGGCCCGCGCCCGCCACCGGCGTCATCAGGCTGGCCCACAGTCCATCATGGACGAAGTTTTCAGTCAGGCCGGTCTTGAAGTCCGCCGGTCCCCATTCGCCGGTAAAGAGCGGCGCATCGCCGCCGCGCTGGGAGGCAAAGTAGGAAATAATATCGGGCGTATATTCATGCGGCTGGTCAAAATCCAGCCCGATTTGGCTCAGCGGCAAGCCGGGTCCAGTAATACTTGTCGTCACCAGATGATGGTTCACATCGTCCGCCCGCAGGAAGGCCAGCATTTCTTTGTGCCACGCCACGACATCGCCAAAGTGGCTGTCTGTCTCTTTGATATTCTGGACTTCGTTGAACAGCTCCCACGCCAGAAGGTGCGTGGAGTAGCCGTAGCGGGCCAGAATATACCGATATTTGAGCTTCGTCAGATGCCGGGCGCGGGCATCAGTGAAAAAGTCGTCCGGGTGCGCCAGAAAGCCGCCGTTGGCGATATTCCACGGGTTGTCTTGCCAGTTCGGGTCCACTTTCTCGGTGTACTGCCCGTGGTGCTGCAAGGTCATCTGCACATAGACGCCGTTTTTGTCGGCAGCATCCAAGAGGACATCCCATTTTTTGGCCGCGTCCATTAAGAAGTAACCCGGCTTGGGATTTTTGGTTCTGTCAGGCGACCAGTCCAGAGCGCGGCCATCCCAGTAGGTCATCCAGACCCGCGCCCAGTTCAAATGGTCCGTGTGCATCTGCGCGAACACCGGGCCAAACGCCGGGACTTCGGTGCTGGTCCACGGCACGTTCACCCCCAGCGGGTAGTATGTCCCGCCAGTGTCAAAGACGAACCGCTGCACGGTTTTGGGGTCCCGCCGCACAAATCCCATGAGGGCTGACGGCACGCACCGGAACGTCTTCGGGGCTAAATCCGGCGGCGTTACGACTTTTCCATTGCGTGTCACGCTCAGCCGATAGACACCTAAGCTGATTGGCGCATAGCGCACACGCCAGCGGTCGCCGTCCCAGAACGCGGGCACGGTGATCGGCGCGGCTTGGGGCCGCGTAAACGTGACTTCGACATCGTTGTCCGCCGGGTCAAAGGGGTTGCCGGTTTGATTGACTAGCGTCCAGGAGGCTTCGAATTTGGCGAAGCGCGGCACGTTCGGCGGCGGCGCGGCCTGCACGGCGGTCAGTGCCGTCAAACAAACAAAGACCAGGGCCACTCTCAAAATAACAAATGACATTTTTTCAATCCTGTCAGGTATACTAGAGGCAAGGAGAACTTTTATGACACCCACCACACTTCCCGGCGGCACATTCACGCTTGCCGACGACCTCACGCTGACCCGCATGGGCTACGGAGCCATGCAGCTTGCCGGGCCTCATGTCTTTGGCCCGCCTAAAGACCACGACGCGGCAATCGCCGTCCTGAAAACCGTGGTTGACATGGGCATCACCCATATTGATACCAGTGACTTTTACGGACCGTATGTCACCAATCGTCTCATCCAGGAGGCCCTGCATCCCTACCCCGAGACGCTGCGGATTATCACCAAAGTCGGCGCACGGCGCGACGAAAAAGGCGGCTGGCCCAAAGCGCTGGCTCCGGAGGAGCTTCGGCAGGCAGTCCATGACAACTTGGACCACCTCGGCGTAGAGGCCCTCGATGTCGTGAACCTGCGGGTCGGCGGCCAGACCGGCCCCGAAGCCGGTTCCCTCGCCGAGCCGTTCGGCGTGCTGGCCGAATTGCAGTCGCAGGGGAAAATCAAGCACCTCGGCGTCAGCAATGTCAGCGCCGCGCAGCTCGCGGAAGTCCAGTCTATTGCCCCTGTCGTCTGCGTGCAGAACTTCTACAACATCGCCAACCGGCAGGATGACGCCCTGATTGACGATCTGGCCGCACAGGGCATCGCCTACGTGCCATTCTTCCCGCTCGGCGGCTTTTCGCCCCTGCAATCGGACACGCTGAACGCCGTCGCCGAGCGGCTGAACGCGACCCCAATGTCGGTCGCTTTAGCATGGCTCTTGCAGCGCTCGCCGAATATCCTGCTTATTCCGGGCACGTCGTCAGTCGCGCACCTGAACGAGAACGTCGCCGGGGCCGCGCTGCCTCTGCCGGAAGACGCCGTCGCCGAGCTAAACGGCATCGCCGGATAGCCGCCGCCGGGGGTGTAAAAACCCCCGGCAGGGAAGTGTCCTTCGGACAAAGATAAAGGCCAATTTTATATGGCTCTTCTCCCTCACCCGAAGGGTGCTTCCCTGCCGGGGGTTTCTACACCCCCGGCATTTGGCGGCAGTTGGCCCATCAATAAAAAAAGATGGTAGTGGGCCAATACAAGTTGTTTCGAGATTTCCAAATTTCCTGGAAGCAGTGTCCAAGCTAGGTAAACGTGAAGGCAATCCGGGCCGTCACTCCACAATTACAACATTTGATGCTGAAACAACGACCTGAATTGGGCCACTACCAAAAAGATTACAGTCCGGCGCTTTCACTGACTTCGCGGGCGAAGCCCGACCAGTCGATGTCGTCGCGCTCTTTGGCGACTGTTGAAGTTAGCCGGTCATAGACCAAATTCGCCAGCGGCATGGGGACCTGCGCGGCCTGCGCTTCGGCCAGCACCAACCCCATGTCCTTGCGGATCAGGGACGGCTTCGCACCAATCGGATGGTAGTCTTCCGAGGCGATTTTTGCGCCGTAATTCTTATAGACAGGGCAGGCAAACAGCGTTTCCGAGAACATCTCATAAACCGCCTGCCGCGAAATGCCGCCCTTCTGCGCCAGGGTAAACGCCTCGCCCATCGCTTCAATCGCCGCGCCGAAGAGGAAGTTTCCGGCCAGCTTGACCGTGTTCGCCGCGCCGGGGTCCTCGCCGAAGTCGTAGACGCCCTGCCCCAGCGCATCCAGCAGGGGCCGGACACGCGCTTTGGCGTCGCTTGGCCCCGAAGTCGCCACCCAAAGCAGCCGCTCGGCGGCGGCCTTCGGCTGTCCGAACACCGGTGCGGCCACATACCACTCGCCGTGCGCCCGGTGCGCCTCGGCCAGACGCCGTGCCGTGTCCGGAGCAATCGTGCTCATAGAAACATGGATGCCGCCTGCCCCGAGCGCCCCGGCGAGGCCATCTTTGCCCGTCGTCACTTCTTCCAGTGCGGCGTCGTTGGTCAGCATCGTTGCTACAACACTGCCCGCTCCGTCTGCTGTCCCCGCAGGCGTGTCTGCCTGCGTCGCCCCCTTCTGTACCAACGGCTCTGCCTTTTCCGCCGTTCGGTTGTAGACCCGCAGCCCAAACCCCGCCGCCAGCACATTGGCGGCCATCACCGCCCCCATGCCGCCCAAACCAATAAATCCAACTGTCTCACTCATCGCATAATTCTCCCATTGTCTTTGAGCGAGATGTACCCAGCCGCCGTGTGAAAGAACCTATCCCCTCGCAGATATGCTATAATTCTGGCGTGAGAGGAGCCAAATTATGCACCTGACATCTGTGCTGGACCCGGATACCGAAGTGCGTCCGTTTGAGACGTGTTCGTTTCTCTGGGGCAGCCACAATTATCTGCTGAAGCACCCTGTCCAAATCCTGTCCGCCCGGCAGGACGGCCTCTGGATTTTTGAGTGTCCTGTTTACGGTCTGTCCGCCTTCTCCGCCAGCCGCGAGGAAGCCCTCAGCCAGCTTGGCGAAGAGTTTGCTTTTTTGTACAATGGTCTCATGGAGGAGCCAGACGAAGCCCTGACGCCGGACGCCGCTGCGCTGCGGGACAAGTTGCGCTCAGATGTCCAGCAGGCGCAGGTCCTCGCTTAATGCCTACTTACCGCACATCAGAATTTGAGGTCGCTTTGGAGCGGCTGGGCTTTCGTCGTGACAAGACGCACCACAATATGTTCTGGTATTATCTCGGAGACCGCAAGACGGCTTTGAGAACGCGCACCAGTCAGGACGAAAAAGAGTTCAGCGACTCCTTGTTAAGCCTTCGGCGCAAGCAGATTGGCAATCTGTCAAAATCACAATTTCTGGAGATGCTGAACGGTCGCCTGACAGAAGAAGCCTACCGTCAGCATCTCCTTGAAAACGGCATTGTTCAGGCAGACGATAACTAGCAATATGAACGTAACTTGGTCAGAACTTTACTCAAATCGGGAACGTGCGGTAGCCGGTGTGGCCGGTGGCGAGGAAGTACAAGGCCCACAGGCAGGAGATGCTGTAGTCGCCGATGACCAGGCCCATGAAAAACGGCAGGGCTTGGCGGTACACTTTGACGCCGCCGTAGCGCAGGATTAAAGACTTTGCCCCCCAGCCCAGCAGCACCGGGAACCAAATCCAGGCCATCGTGTCCGTGTTGCCGACGGCATAACCGATGGGGTGCAGCGGCCACCACGGCAGGCGCATTCTGAGAGCGCCTAGCAGCAGAACGACGCCCATCCCCACCCCCGCGCCCGCAATTCGGCCCGTATCCAGCGGGCGCACGGCGGTCAGCCAGTTTTGGAGCTGATCGTAGCCCGCATGGCCCTGACTCGTGCGCCAGGCGTTAATCGCCGCACTGTCTGCGCCGTAGTGGTAGTAAATCCCCAGGCAGCAGGCCCACGCGGCGAGGATAGCGACCAGCGTAGCCGCGAAAATCGCCGCCGTCAAATGGCGCGGGTTCAGCGGCGCGGGCTGCACCGAATCGCCCGCTTTCATGGCTTCGGCCTGCGCGGGCTGCACCAGGCAGCGCAGGTCGCTGTCAAACCAGCGCACCAGTGTTAATGCCGTCAGCTCCGAGCCAGTGTAGGCGGACGTGCCGCCGTAATCCACCAGCACCGTATGTGCCCCCGGCCAGCCGCCCTGCCCACCGGGACCCCAAGGCAGGCCCGCCTCGGCCCGAATGCGCGTCATCGCCAGCGCGGCCAGGAGAAATAGCCCGAAGAAGAGCAAAGACAGCGTCACCGACAGGCCCAGCGCGATGCCAAAGCCGACCAGACCCAGCGCCGAGGCCATCAGCCCCAGCCAGGCGGCCCGGTACGACAGCGGCTCCCGTGCATCGTCGGTTGTTTCCGACCCGCGCAGACCAAATGCCTTGCGCCAGGCTTCCACAAGCTGCGGGCGGGCCAGAAACAGCGTGTACAGCGCCAGCCCCAGAAACGCCCCAAAGCCCTGCTCGGCGATATACGGCATGTGCGCCAGGGTCGGCCCCGCGCCGGGGTCCCGGAAACCAAAGGCCGTCGCGCCGACATTTTGCAGCTTGGAGAACAAGTAGAAGAACCAGCAGGAGAACGACACTTCCAGCGACAGCAGGTAGGTCAGCCCCACGACCAGCGGATAAAACGACAGCGTCGTGTAGCCAATCGCGTTCCACGGGGGGGCCGTGAGGCCCCGGTCAAGCTGCAAAGATGGCTCGGGCTTGATGGGAAAGTACGGAAACGTCGGCTGAAACGTGAAGTGGATCACCGCCGCCGTTTCCAGCACGGCGGCCAGTCCCACCCCCATCCACAGAAGCGAGCTGCGCCAGAGCGGCGTGTCCCCGCCGTTCCGGGTTACTTCCAGCGGGATCAGCACGATGGGGAAGATCAATCGTTCCCGCTCCACCCACTGCCGCCGCAGGAGCGCATTGATGCAGTAGAAGCACCCCAGCAGCAGGAGCAAAAAGCCGGTCCAGACGGCGATGGGAGCCGCCCAGCCTTCCAGAACGCCGGGGGCCAGCAGCGACGATTTGCCGACGTAGTAGGCGGGGATGACGGCGGGGTCGGGCACGGCCCAGGAGGGAATGTAATGCACCCAGCTATCCCAGTGGTTTTCGGGCGTCTTGAAGTGCTGCCAGCCAACTAGCTCCGGTGTCAAGAACTGCATCATGCCAATGCCGCCGACGGGGATTGCCACGGCGGTCATGGCATACACGGTCAAAAGCTCCCCCTGCGTCAGCGCGGCACGGGGCCGCAGGCGCTTGACGATCAGATTAAAGCCGACCAGCACCAGCAGAGCAAACAGCACGATCATCGGCAGAGACATCGCCGCGAGGTCCGGCCCCGAGGCCACAATCTCGGTGTATTCCAGCCAGAAGATCAGCAGTGGAATGAGTGCCAGCCCCAGCACCACGGCGCGGGCGGAGACCCCGGCAGGGCGGGGCGCGGCGGGAATATCTTCCGGCGGGGCCGGTTTGGAGGAATTGTGTGTAAGCGCCATAGTCGTGAGCTATGGTAACACACGCGGGGGGCGCTGTCAACAAAACGTCCCCTGTCTTTACCCGCGCAGGCGGGTTTTAGGCGTCCGCGCCCCCCAGCGAGGGGGTTCAGCCCCTCGAACCAGAATGCGGGGGTGTGCCCCCCCCCGGCAAGGAGGGTGTCCTTCGGACAAGGAGTTAAGAGGCTGTGTAGAGACTTTGTCACAGAGCTAACCCCCCGTGCTTTGAAAAAGCAACTTTCCGCCTTCGCAGGCAAGAGCTTCTCTTTTGGAGCATTTCCGATGCCCGCGAAGGCGGGGAATTGCACTTTTAAAGCCCTGCCGTTCAGGGCAGGGACTGCTTTCTATACAGTCTCTAAGAGAGCCGGAAGGAGGGCGCGATGAATCACCCCCCTACTCTCACAGCGTCCGTGCCGTCAGCCGGGCCTGCAATGCCTGGGCCGGGAACGGGTGGTTCCACAGGTCGTCGGGGCGGCGCAGGCGCAGGGTGCGGGTTTCGCCGGGGCGCAGGTGGAAGAAGTTGTCGGTCAGGTCCTCTAGTGGCACGTTGTCGGTGCGGCGCAGCCAGACATAGGGGGCGAAGCGCAACGCGGTGAGCGTGATCGTCACCCAGTAGCTATAGTCGTCTTCGGCGTCGGCGACCGTCAGCGTCAGGCCGGGCGCGGGCAGGCGCAGGTCCTTCGGCTCGGCCAGCAGCAGGAAGTTTTCGGCCACGGCGGCAGGGTCGTCGGCCACAAAGCGGGCGTGGACAAAGACGTCACGCTCGCGGCCCGTGGCAGCGGACAGCGAGAAGACGGGGCCGGACGCCGCCGCGTTGGCGTCTACGGACACCGAGGCCGTTTCTTCGGAGAGCGTGTCGCCGTCAAAGGTGCTAATCGTGAGCGTGATGACGCCGCTGAGCGGCAGGAGCAGGTCGCTGACGACGTGCGCCGTCACCGTGTCGGCATCCCGCACCAGAGACAGAAGCACGGGGGCGTAGAAGCGTTTGGTGGCATAATAAGCCGCTCGCGGCTCGCCTTCGGAGTCGATCACCGCCCAAGACTGCACGGGCCAGCAGTCGTTGAGCTGCCAGAAGAGCGTGCCCCAGTTGCGGCCTTTGCGCCGCCGGTAATGCTCCACGCCGTACTTCAAAGCCTCGGCCTGATTGCACTGGCTGTAGTAGGTCAGGTCTTCCAGCGTTTGCAGGGCGGGAAAGTGCAGGGCGATGTAGCCCAGATACGTGTCGTAGCCCTTGCGCGTCTTGTCGTGCCAGCGGACGGCGGCGGAGTCCGGGGTTTTGTCTTCGGGGGCTAGGCACGAGTCCCACGCCGCCAGGCCGGGCGCGGCGGCAAAGCCAAACTCGGAGCAGAAGCGGCAGTCGTTTTCGGTGTAATTCGTCCAGTCCCCGCGTCCGTGCCACACATCCCAGTTGTGGCAGTCGCCGTACTCGGCGGAGTTCGAGTCGCCGTCCGGGCCGCCGTAGGGCGAGCCGGGCCAGTAGGGCGTGTGCGGGTCCTCAGCGGCCAGCACTTCGGGCAGGACTTCGAGGTACAGATGGTCGCCGAGCAGCCGGGGCGGGCGCGTGCCGGTCCAGTTGCCGTCAAACATGGTCTGGTTTTCGTTGTTGCCGCACCACAGCGCCAGCGACGCATGATGGCGGAGGCGCTTCACGGCGGCGGTCGCCTCGGCGCGGGCGAGGTCGGCATACGCGCCGGTGTCCGGGTAGTAGGAGCAGCCGTAGGCGAAATCCTGCCAGACCAGAATGCCCATTTCGTCGCAGAGCTTGTAAAACTCGTCACTCTCGTAAAAGCCCCCGCCCCAGACACGCAGCATATTCATTCCGGCGTCCCGCGCCTGCGTGATGCGCTCCAGCAGCCGGTCATCCGTGATCTCCGACGGAAACGCATGGTCAGGTATCCAGTTCGCACCTTTGATGAACAGGTCCGCGCCGTTGACGCGGAACTTGAACCCTTCGCCCTTGCCGTCGGCATCGGCTTCGCGGATTAGCTCCACGGTGCGAAGGCCGATACTACCTCTTTTGCTGTCGTAGCGGCCCCAACTGCCCTGCCCGCTCCCAAGTGCGAGAGACACCTCGTACAAACACGCATTGCCCAGGCCATTCGGCTGCCAGCGTTCCGTGACCGTGGGTGTCAGCACACCGCTTACCGTTACTACACCCATCCCGGTCGGCACAGGGACGTCGCCCATTTGAACCCAGGGCGGGCTTGCATCACGAGGCGCATTCAGTTTTGTGAGCATACCGTTGAGGCAAAGCGGCGTTTCTTCCTCGCCGGGCATCCGCTCCACGTCTGCCGTGACCGTTACAACCGTTTGACCGCCCTCGGTGAACTCGACGGAATGCTTCCAGTCGGTGATCCGCGCCACAGGGACAGTGATCAGCTCCACGGGCTGCCAGATGCCGCAGCCGCGCAGGACTGGCCCCCAGTCCCAGCCGTACTGATACTGCGCTTTGCGGACAAACGCCCGCTCGTTCCAGTTGTCCCAATGGTAGGGCAAGGTGTCCTCGCCCGACTCGTTCCACGCTGCCAAACGCTCCGCGCCGACACGCATCACGGCCCGGAAGGTCACTTGCAGGGTGTTCTCACCGGTGTTCAGCAGGCCGCCGACGGGAAACTCGTGGGCGAAAAACATATTCTCGGTGGTGCCCAGCGCCTCGCCGTTCAGCACGATTTCCGCCAATGTATCGAGGCCGTGAAATTTCAGAAACGCATGGGCGGGCGGCGGGCCGTCCACGGTGAACGTAGTTTCATAGACCCAGTTGCGCTCGTCCACCCAGGCAACGCCGTGTTCGTTCAGCCGCACAAAGGGGTCAGGGATGACGCCCGCGCTCATCAGGTCGGTATGCACGCAGCCGGGGACGGTGGCGGGGAGCCAGGGCAGAGTGTTGTGGACGGGCAGGCCCTCGGGGGGCACTTCGCGCACGCGCCAGCCGGTGTCAAGAGTTTGTGTCTGAACTGTCATAGTAGAGGGTGGTTCCGTTCGCGCCGTGACCGGGTCGGTCAGGAAAAATGCTGTAGTAGGTCGTATTCGTATGATAGCCGCCCCGGCGGGGCTTTGTCAAGGCGGATGTAAAAAATGTAAGCGGGGTGTAAC
This sequence comes from Capsulimonadaceae bacterium, assembly GCA_965277455.1. GTDB lineage: Bacteria > Armatimonadota > Armatimonadia > Armatimonadales > Capsulimonadaceae > JANXMY01. The sequence continues at coordinate 2,011,030 of OZ255823.1, forward strand.
AAGAGGTGTAACGACGGGCAGAGTTCGAGGGGTTGAAAACCCCTCGCTCGAAGAGGCGTCCTGCGGACGGAGGAACATAGGGACAGAGAAAATGCCAGCCGCTGCATACTCCTTACTTCTTTCGTCCGAAGGACGCCTCCCCGAGCGAGGGGTTTTCAACCCCTCGAACTCTACGGATGATCTGTTTGTAAATTACTGAAATTTATATAAACACTTGCTGAAAATAATTTGTTGTTCCCCTTGACAGAATGCAAAGACAGTGTTACAATAGGGCCATGCATAGCATTCGAGAGGTCGCTAAACAGGCCGGGGTATCCACAGCCACCGTGTCGCGGGCGTTCAACAGCCCTGAACTGATTGCCCCGCACACACACCGGCGCGTACTGGAAGCCGCCGACCATCTTAACTACAGCCCGCTGCGGGTGCGGGGCCGCAAAACCGCGCCGCCGGTGTTGGCGGCGGCGGAAACGTTTCTCGGATTTCAGTTTTTCAGCGCGTCGCCGGACGATCAGATTCAAGCCAATTCGTTTTATGCGCCTCTCATGGCCGGGGCGCAGGGGGCGGCGGACGCGGTGGGGATGCACCTGCTGGTCAACACCACTGACCGGCACGCGCTGGCGCAGGAGCTGCCGCGCATGGTGCGCGAGCAGACCGTGGCCGGAATGCTTCTCGTTGGGACCGCCGACCCGGAGATTCTCTCGCGCTTTTTGGAGTGCGTGCCCGAAATCGTTCTGGTAGACCACCGCGACCCAACCGGGCAACATGACTGCGTGGTGTCCGACGGCGTGGGCGGCATGGCCGAAGCCACCCGGTACCTGCTGGAGCTAGGGCATCGACGAATCGCGTTTTTGCAGGATGCCGCCGATGTGCCGACGTTTCGGGACCGCCTGCGCGGCTTTGTCTGCGCCCACTTCGAGGCGGGCCTGAGCGTAGACCCGGCGCTGGTGCTGACCGCCGATGAATCCGCGCTTCCCGGCGTACTTGCCCCCCTGCTGAAGTCGGCAGAGAGGCCGACAGCGCTGGTGGCCGCGAACGACTGGCAGGCGTATCAGGTCATGCAGGTGTGCCGGACGCTGGGCGTCTCTATTCCCGGCGACCTGAGCCTTGTCGGCTTTGATGACATCGGGTTCAGCGGGCAGACATGGCCGCCGCTGACGACGGTTCATGTGCCAAAGGAGCAGATCGGGAGCCTTGCGGTCAGCCGCCTGCAAGCCCGCCTGCGTGCCACGGAAGGGTCTCTTGAGTCTTTACCCCCGGTCACTCTGGAAGTGCCGGTTTCTCTCAAAGTGCGGCAATCCTGCCGTGCCTTGTCTTGACTTTGTCCGTTTTTACTCATAGAAGGAGTTCTGTATGAAACAGCGTCGTGGATTTACGCTCATCGAGCTGCTCGTCGTCATTGCTATTATCGCCATTCTGGCGGCGATTTTGTTCCCCGTCTTCCAAAAAGTGCGCGAGAACGCCCGCCGCACCTCCTGTCTGTCCAATATGAAACAGATTGGACTGGGTGTCACCCAGTACACGCAGGATGCTGACGAACAGGAGCCTAATGGCCAATACCCGTATAACCCTTGCGGAAAGGGCTGGGCCGGCCAGATTTATCCTTACGTCAAGAGCATTGCCGTGTTTCACTGCCCCGACGACGCGAGCGTTGCCTCCCACGCCAGCTCCTACGGCTATAACGCGAACTTTGCAATTCAGAATCCAGGAGGGGCACCGCCTTCTGGTCAAGCACTGGCTGCTTTTAATGCCCCCGTCAGAACAGTGATGCTGTTTGAGGTCGCCAACAGCGGTGGACCCTACGGAGGCTATGACATTTCCCGCACAGGCCTTCCCATCTATGCTAATGGGAGCGGAAACGCTGATGATGCCTACGGCGGTGCCTCACCTTCCGGCTATGGCGTTGGCGTCGATTATGATCCCAATGGCAATGGCAACGGCACTATTGCTGCTACCGACGGCGGTGGGGCTGGGATCCCCAAGATGGTATACGCTACCGGATGGATGCGAAACAGCATTCCGACGGCAAACGCCGCTCTAGGTGGAAATTTCCTGGCTACCACGGGCCGCCACACGGATGGCTCCAACTTCCTGATGGCTGATAACCATGCCAAATGGTTCCGCGCACAGGCCGTGTCGGCAGGCCTCAACGACACTTCTGCCGGGTACTGCGGTGGAGTTTACAACCCTGCTGCAAACGGTGGAGCGACCGCTGCTGCCACTGATTGCAACGACAGCACTATTGCAGCCACGTTCAGCGTCAATTAAACTGTCTGTCTTTGACAGTTACTTTTAGAGGCGCACAGCAAGAGGCACACTGTCCGGCGAACACGTTCTGAGTTCGCCGGACAGCTCTTTCGTTTAACTGACCTCAAATTTCCATAAACTTCCAGGAGAACTGTTCGTGTTTACTTTTGAAAAAAACTCGCGGCGTACACCGCAAACTTCTTCTCGCTTCCGTGGTATTCTCGCCGCCGGGTGCGTTTTGGCCCTGGCTGCTGGTCTGAGCGGATGCAACGGTAAACAGAGTACCGACCCGACAACTTCCGAGACGCCCAAAGCGGTAATTATTCCCCGGCCTGCCAATGCGCCAGCGTCGATGGGAGGACAACCCCCATCAACCCCGCCACCGCCTGCTGGAGCCAAGTAGCTTTCGGGTAAGTAACCTTTGCTCAACTGCAAATCCTGAAATGGTTTAGCAGATGGTTCTCGTTCAGCAACTCTGAGCTTTTTTGTAGTGACCCGGCGGGCCAAAAAGGTCCGCCGGGGCTTTCTTTTTTGACAGGTAATTTATGAAACGCACTGCTCCTCTTTTTCTGCTCCCGCTGCTCCTGACTTCCTGCGCCGCTAAAGGCCAGACACCCCAACCGCAGGCAAGCCCCATTCATCTGGAAGCCGAGGACGGCACGCTGACCGGGAACACGGTTCAAACCAAAATCCCCGGCTTTTCCGGCAAAGGCTACGTCGGCGACTTCCAGCCGGACGGCGCGAAAATCGCCTGGACTATTCCTAGCGCCCAAGCCGGGCTGTATGACGTAAAAATCCGGTACAGCGCCCCGTCCGGCCCAAAAGGCTATGAGTTAGCCGTCAACGGTAAAGCGTCCTTGGGAATGCTGACGGCCACCAAAAACGAGTTTGCCACCCTGAACGCGGGCAAAGTGGAGCTGAACGCCGGGGCCAACACGGTGGAGATGCAGCGCGGCTGGGGCTATTACGCTCTGGATGCGATTGACTTCACGCCCGCCCCGCCCGCCCCGGCACTGGTCAAGCCGCCCGCTGCGACCGCAGACGCGCAGGCGTCCCCGGCGACCCGCGCCCTGCTGGCTTCTCTGGTGAGTCAGTACGGCGACAAAACGCTTACCGGGCAGTATCAGGCGGAAGACAATGAGAGGGTGCAGAAAGAGACTGGCAAAACACCCGCCGTCTTCGGCACGGACCTGATGGACTACTCCCCCTCGCGGGTCGCTCGCGGCACAAAGCCCGAAGGCACGGTGCAAGCAGCGATTGCGCGGGCCAAAGCCGGCCAGATTGTCACCGTGTCCTGGCACTGGAACGCCCCGTCGGGTCTGGTGGACAAAATGAGTACGGACGCACAGGGCCAGCCGCTCAACTTACTCTGGTACAAGGGCTTCAACAAGGAGGCGACGACGTTTGACGTGCAGAAGGCGCTGGCGGATCCGAACTCGGCAGATTACAAACTGCTGCTTCGGGACATGGACGCGATTGCCGCGCAGCTTCAGAAGTTCCAGGACGCCGGGGTGCCTGTGCTGTGGCGTCCGCTGCACGAGGCGGAAGGCGGGTGGTTCTGGTGGGGCGCGAAGGGGCCGGACTCGTTCAAAAAGCTCTGGCGGCTGATGTATAATCGCTATACGACAGTGGACCACCTGCACAACTTGATCTGGGTTTATTCGGCGACCGTAGACCAGAAGCCGGACTGGTATCCGGGCGACGACGTGGTGGATATTGTCGGGGCTGATGCCTACCCCAAAGACACCTCGGACCCGCTGAGCGGCCTGTGGGACAAGATGCTGGCGGCGCATGGCGGCAAAAAACTGCTGGCCCTGACCGAGTTCGGCGGCGTCCCCGATGTGGACCGCATGAGCCGCTATGGCGTCCGCTGGTCGTATTTCGTGACCTGGAACGGCAACCTCAGCAAAACCCCCGCCACCGTCATTGACCGCGTCTACAAAAGCAAGCTGACCGGAAATGCCCCGTAGCCGCCGGAGACCTACCTTCCCCGCTTCGCTGGGGTCCTCCCTAAAGGGAGGATTAAGAATGGACAGGTCAAGAGGCGAAGGCCCATTTATATTGTCTGTATCCTTCCTTTAGGAAGGACCCTGCGGAGCGAAGAATGAGCGAAGCAAGGTGGTAGGTTCCAATTCGGGGGTGGGCCGAAATGGGTATACTGCCTTCAGCACTCCACACTGAAAGGCAATCCACCATGCAAACTTCCTTCCGGCTCCTTCTGGCCGCCGGGCTGGCGCTCACCGCCGCCGCCCCCACCCTGGCACAGATACCGCCAATGGCCCCGATGCACCGGGCAATGCACCCGAGCCACGAAACGGTTCCTGTCGGCCAGATCATCGGCAACAAGAAAACCCATGTCTTCCATGTCGCGGGCGACCACGGCTCCCTGCCCGCACTGAAGAACCGGGTGATTTTCCACTCCACGGCGGAGGCCAAAGCGGCAGGCTACCATGCCGCCGGAACGGGTGCGCCCAAAGCTGGCCCCAAGATGAACCCCGAGCGGCACGGCTCGCTCCGCACCGGAACCACCAGCGCCACGGGCCGCCCAATGCCGCCGCATTCGCTGCCCGGAACCGCCGCGCCCCCGCCGCCCCCGGCTCCGATTGCGACGCGCTGAGACAGTACAGGCCAAAAGCCGAGGGGTTGAAAACCCCTCGGCTTTTGCTCTGCGATGGCTGGCATTTAGCCTGCGGCGGGCCGCCTAGTGTCTTCTAATTCTGCCCGTGCGCGGCAAGCTGCGCCGTTACCGTGCCGTAATCAAACTCCGCCTGAAACAGCGCCCGGTCACCCCAGCCGTAGCCCACCGACAGGCACTCGCCCCGGCGATACAGCGACACCGGGAAGGCAACCCGCTTGGTGTCAAACAGCTCCCCCAGCCCCTCGTAGCCCGCCGGGACGTCGTCCGGCGTGATCGCCCGGACGCAGGACTTGATCTGCGGGCGGCCCTCGGCATCGAAGGTCAGCCAGACCACCCAGCCCTCATACTGCTCATCGATGCCCGGATGCGCGGCATCCAGCGTCTCGGGATGATTCGGGTTGTTCTTTTCCAGCACCACATGGATCAAACCAATATAGCCGCCAAGCTCGGGACACTCCACAAAGTTGCTGCCGAGGCCGACCCGGTGAACCCGGTCCCAGATGGGCATTCCCAGCGCCCGGCCCAGGCCGTCAATGATGCCGCCCAGATGGAAGCCGCTCAGGCCATCTTCCGAGGCGCTCTCGAAGAACGCGATCTGCTTGGTCTCACTCATGGACCGCGCTCCGATCATAGTTTTGCGCCCGGAGGGGCAGCCTTCGGGCGACGGCAGGCGCACCGAGTTTTTGTACGACTCGACGTGCGGACTGCCGGAGGCCCCTTCGGCGATGCCTTTGACCCAGACATCGTCGCCCAGCTCGGTCAGGCCTTCTTCCGCGCCGTCTTTGAACTCAATGCCGCCGAACAAGTGAGATAGTTCCAACTGTCCGGGCCGGGCGGCGGGGTCGAGGTAGCCGCCGTAGACGCCGACATCGTGGATAAAGCGCCCATCCGGGAACACCACTTTGCCCCGGTAGCCCTGCCCGGTCACAAAGAAGCCCGGCCCACCCTGCGGCAGCGTCGTCGGGGTCAGGCGCAGGTCCTCCATGATGACGCCTTCGGGGTTGGCATCGTACCACAGCCGCCCCACACGTGCCGGACAGGCCGGAACCGGGGTGCGCGGGCCGCGAATGCGGGTAAACGGCAGGCGGCGGGCGATGTCATAGACATTGTGCATTCCGCGCATCTGGTCGTCGTTCATGTAGAACAGCAGGTTCACCGAGTACAGCTCGCGGGTCACCGGGTCCTTCATCCGCGACAGGCGGACGGTGACACCGTAAGTGGTCTCGCCGGTGACCTCTTCCTGCCACGACTGAATGGGGCCGTTAAAGGCAGCTTCCCAGGCGCGGCCCGGCTTGCGGGCTTCCACGCCAAAGTCGCGGATGGTGTGCGGGATGATCTCCAGCGAGCTGAGATCAGAAACTAAGTTGGGCGTATCAAGAACGACAGTGTTCATCATGGGTGAGACCTCAGAAACTAGATCAGATAGTAACAACGATTGCGTATATTTATTCAACAGGGACGATAAGAGACAAGTTCCATTTCTCGTCTCTCCTCTCTCTGACAGAACAAACCCCGCGAATGTTTCATGCTTCTTTCGCTTGTTTTTAGATTGCGATTTCAGCCATGAACCCATCTTCGGCAGGAACCCGCGTGCGGCTCAGGTCTCTCCCCTACTGTACCGCGTCAGGCTCAGGGGCGCTACCCCTGTTTCTGCTAATTTCTCCTTTGTAACCTTCTGTTTACCAGGCCAGCGCCCCCAAAAATCCAGTATTTCTCACGGGCCGCGCCGCGCACGCTTGTTTGGCAGGTATAATTTCTCGAAAGGATGCTTCCTATGATCACTCCTGCCCAAATCCAGAGCGTCAGCGACGAGATCGCCCGCCGGTTCCGCCCCGACAAGATTATCCTGTTCGGCTCCTACGCCTACGGCACGCCCACTAAAGACTCCGACGTGGATTTATTAGTCGTGATGCCCTTTGAGGGCCGCAAAACAAAAAAATCAATTGAGATTCAGAGCGCCATTCACGTTGAATTTCCGATGGATTTGATCCCGATTACGCCAGAGCGGCTGAAGTACCGAATAGAAATTGAAGATTTTTTTCTGCGGGAAGTGGTGGAAAAGGGCAAGGTGCTGTATGAAGCCGGTCACCCAAGAGTCAACTACCACTCCCTAAAGGAAGTGGCTTGTCCCTAGCGCGTTGACTACTCTCGCTGTGAGAACTGGTATCGAGTAGTAAGCTGAGACATTCAAGCAGAGGCTACGCCCTCTGCCCTACCCGTGTTCATCAACGGGGTGCTGGTTGGTACTCCCTGCGGGGAGGCAGCACGTCAAACGATTAAGAACAACCCGCAAATTGGACAGTTAAACTTCAACTGTGTGCCGAGTGTCACCACTCTGAAAGACCGTTTGCATGGCGTTCGTGAAAGTCATCGTCAGGAGTACCACTGCCATTCTAGTCAACTCTAGCGCAGAGTGTCCATGTCCAGTTGAGAGACGCATTCAAGGGGCGAACAGCCACTAAGATTATACCCCAAATAGGGGCAATTTAACACGAAAGGAATAGGAGACGGATCCTTCGGCAGACAGGAAGTAATTCACCTGCCACCTAAAGGAGGCAGTCCCCTTACTTGATTTTATGGATTGACAAAGCGGAAGGCGATTGGACAGTGGCCGGGCGCGAGATACGGGCCAGGAAAGCTCCCAATTACGACGCGGTCTGTTTTCATGCCCAGCAGTGTGCGGAAAAATATCTCAAAGCTCAGTTGCAGGAAGAAAGCATTCCAACCTCGAAAACCCACGCTCTCGGAAAATTGCTTGACCTACTGCTGCCGACACATTTCCTGTGGGCTGCGATGCGGCCCGCTCTTGACACATTGAGCATTTATGCCGTTGATTTTCGCTATCCCGGCGACAATGCAGATAAAGAAGAAGCGCGGGCGGCGGTGAAGTTGTGCCGCTCTGTGCGCGAGACTATTCGGTTAAGCCTGGGTCTGCCTTTATGATCACTCCCGCATAAATCCAGCACGTCAGCGACGAGACCACCTGCCAGTCCTTCACGCCCTGCAAAGTGGCCTTACCCTAGCTTTCTGGAACGCGTTCACTCACCAAAAGACACTCACCAAAAGACATTCTCTGCAAGACCCCTCCCCGAAAGGAAGACTGCCATGAGACGCGATCCGTTTGCCGCGCCCCGTCCCTCTGCGCCCAATGCGCTGGAATACTTTACCGACCGGGAAGGATTTCTGGAAGCCTTTGCCCGCCATCGGGACACCCCCGCTGGCGAGGACCTGTCCGTGCTGATGTTTTACGGCGTGGGCGGCATCGGCAAAACAACGCTGATTCGCAAGCTCTGTGCCGAACTTTCCGTCTCTGTCACCCCGCTTCCTTTTGCCCGCTTCAATCTGGAAAATATCAGCGAGCAGGCGCTGGCGTACCGCGATGTCCTGACCCGCCTGCGCTCGGAGATGGAAACGGATTTCCACCTGAAGTTTCCCCGGTTTGATCTGGCGCTGGCCGTGCTGCTGGCGCAGGAAGGCGGCGAGCAGACGCCGCTGGTCAAGATCAGCCCCGGCCTGCAAACGGTCTTCGGCGCGGCGCTGGAATTGACGCCAGACGTGCTGCGGGCAGGCATGAAGCTGGCCGGGCAGCAGCTTCGCTCGGCCATGAGCCGCTCAGCGTCTCTGGAACAGTGGGTGCGCCATGTCGGCGGCACGGAAGCGGTGCTGGAGCTGAGCGAGCAGTTCGCGGGGGATGACCAGAGCGTGCAGGAGGAGCTGCTGCGCCGGTTTGCCCAGGACCTCAGCAGCGCCCTTCCGGCGCGGCCCGGACGCACCTGCCGGGGGGTGCTGTTTCTGGACACTTATGAGGCGCTGTGGACCGGGCGCGACAGTCTGGCTGCACAGTCGCGCCAACTGGATGCGTGGGTGCGGACACTGGCCGAATACCTGCTGGGAGCGGGCGTTCTGCCGGTCATTGCCGGACGGGACCGCCTCGGCTGGGGCGACACCGACCCGGACTGGGAGACGTGCCTGGACCAGCACCTGCTGGGGGGCGTGTCCGCCCTGGATGCCCAGACGTTTCTGGCCCGGCGCAGCATCGGCGCTCCGCCGCCATCGCCCCCGGATACTTTGCAGGCGGCGATTGTGCGTGGGGCGAACACGGCGGCGCACGCGGAGGCGGAACCGTCTTGTCACCTGCTGGCGCTGGCTCTCAGCGCAGACATTGTAGACAACACGCGCCAGGCAGGCGGTCAGCCGGACCCTGATTTGTTCCGGGCGGTGGCCCCGGCGAAGATGGCGGAAACGCTGGCGACCCGTTTTTTGAAGTCCCTGCACAACCGCAATTTAGAGCTATGGGTGGAGGCCCTGAGCCTGACCCCGCGCTTTGACGAAGCGGCGGCTCTGGCACTGGACACCGAGCGTCAGCTCCATGCGGGCCGCGCAGGCTGGGAACAGCTTTTGCACTATTCGTTTATTTCGGCGCAGCCGGACGGGTTTTACCGCATGCACCGGACCATGCGTGAGGTGCTGCGGCGGAGGACACCGGAGGCCACACGGCAGGTGCTGGATACCTGGTACGAAGGCCACTGGCAGGGGCGCGAGCAGACCGCGCTGGCCTTTTACCACCGCTGGAGCCTGCGGCCTGAAGAGGCTGTTACGGTTTGGGGCGCAGCGCACACGGCGGCGGTGGAGGCCCTGCGGATGGGCGAAGCACGGGCGCTGCTGACCCACTGGAACGAAGTCGGGCTGGACGCTGACGACCGGCATCTGCTGACGGACCCCGTGTGGGCGCAGACGCATCTGGCCCTCGGAGAAGCCCTGCAAAAGACTCCGCTTTCGCCGCATGAGGCGCGTCTGCACCGGGCCGCCTCACACTGCCGGGCGGCTCTAAACGTGTGGACAGAGACGGATTTTCCCGAAGAATGGGCGCGGACCCAGCACACTTTGGGGGCAGTTCTGGAAAACCTGACAGGGGGGAACCGCACGGAAACGCTGCATCAGGCGGCGGCCTGCTACGAGGCGGCCATGCGCGTCCGCACGGAACAGACGCACCCGCTTCTCTGGGCCTCCACCATCACGCGCCTGGGCATCACCCATGCCTACCTGCCGACCGGCGACCGGGGGCACAATCTGCGAAGGGCGACCGAGTGTTTTGAGGCCTCCCTGCGCGTTTTCACCCGGCAGGATATGCCCCAAAAGTGGGCAAAGACGCGGAGCAATATCGGCTGCAATTATATTCTGATGCCAAGCGGAGACCCCGACGAGAACCTGCGGAATGCGGCGGCCTGCTTTGAGGCAGCATTGGAAGTGCAGACCGAAACGGCCGACCCTTACGGATGGGCACGCAACCAGCACAATTTGGGCATTGTCTGTTCCATGCTGGCGGCGGGGGACAAGCCTGAAAACCTGCGGTGTGCCGTCACACATTTTGAGTATGCGCTGCGTGTCAACACGGAGGAGGACCATCCGCAAGACTGGGCAGAGTCGCAAAACAGCTTGGGGTATACGCACCGGGAGATGGCTTTGATGAAAACGAGCGATTCGGAGCGAGCCGAGATGCTGGGCCGTGCGATTGACTATTTTCAGACCGCCCAGCGCGTCTGGACTCAAGACGACAACGCCGAACGCTGGGGACAGGCCGAGATGAACCAGGGAATTGCCTACACGCAGATGCCCGGCCCGGATCGCCCGGCAATTTTGCGGCAGGCGATGGAGTGTTTCCAGGCCGCCCTGAAGGTTCATCCCGAGCAGAAGTTTCCTGCCGACTGGGCGCAGGCACAGGAAGGGTTAGGGAAAGCGTATCTGGCCCTGGCCGCCGAAACCGGGGATGCGGCGGCGCCGGAAAAGGCCCGCGCCTGCCTTTTGCTGGCCCGGCGCGGCTTTCTGTCGGTCGGTCACACGACTGAGGCGGCAGCCGTGGAAACGCTGCTGGCCGCCCCGGCATATTAGGGCGTCTCGTTTAAGGCGTCTCGTCATAGATGACTTTTGCCACGACGTCGCCAACGGCTTTGAGGCTGTCCGGGCTGCATTTGTCGGCGGTGTCCTGGAGCGTGTGCCAGTAAGGGTACTCCCAGCCGATGATGTCTACCGCCGGGATGCCCGCATTGTTAAAGGGCAGGTGGTCGTCGCCGATGGCATACTTGGCCGTGTCCGGGAACTGCGCTCCGTAGCCGAGCACTTTGGCGGCGTTCCAGATTTTGTCGTTGATCTCCGGGTGCTTCTCCTGCGAGTATTCTTCGCGGTAGAAGGGCACGCCTCTCGCACCGATCATATCCAGCAGAATCGCATGGTCGGGCTTGTAGATGCCAGGGGTCGAGGCAAAGTAGATCGAGCCTAAATACATCCGGTTTTCGCCCGGTCCCCAGTCTTCCCCGTCCACGAAGAGCAGCACGACGCCGACGTCGGGCCGCCTGGCATGGAACACGCGGGCAAGCTCCAGCAAAGCCGCCGTGCCGGAGGCGCCGTCGTCCGCGCCGATAATCGGGCGGTCTTTATGCTCCAAATCCTGGTCGGCGGTCGGGCGGGTGTCCCAGTGCGTAAACAGCAGAACCTTCTTTTTGGCGTTCGGATTGATGACGCCAATGATGTTAGTCAGCGCCAGCTTGACTTTCCGGTCACCGTCGTAATAGGAAAAGTTCTGGGTGGCGACTTTGTCCACGTAGGGCGTGAGCTGCTTTAGGATATAAGCGCGGCATTTGTCGTGCGCCGCCGAGCCGGGTGGGCGCACACCGAGGTCGCACTGCGCCTGAAGCATTTTGTAGGCGTCCGCGCCGTCAAACGACGAGTGCACGGCGGGGGCAGGCGTCGGCGGAGCCTGCGAGGAGGCGGTCCGGCAGCCCGCCAGAACCAGGACCGGCAGCAAGGACAGCAGAAGCGACGGATGCGGGCGGCGTGTGAAAAACATAACGGGTCCTACCGGCTCGTAATCCGGTCCTCGGTTTTGACGTCCAGCGTTTTATGGCTGGCTAAATAGTTGGTCAGGCTTTGCGACAGGAGGATGCCGGTGTCTTCGGTGATGTCTTTTTTGTCAAAAATCTGAAAGTAGCCGAGGCTCCCGCCTGCCAGCGAGCGAGTGGTAGCGACGCGGTAAGTCTGACCGGCCACGACTTCGCCGCCGCCGATACCGACGAGAGACACCCGCTTGCCGGTGGACTGACCGGGCGAATAGCGGATTTGCAGGCCCGAGACCTGCAAAAAGCCGTCAAACGGCTCCGGGGCGCGGGACACCGAACGCTCGGCGACTTTGAGAAGCTGTGCGCCCGTCAAGTTTAAAATCACCACGGTGCTGCCGGGGTCGTCGCCGTCGGTGAGGGCAGACAGCAGCGCCGCCGTGTCGGTTTTGCCCGCCGGGATTTGCAGGCTCGCGTTGAGTTCGTCCGCCGGAACCAAAGCCGCCTGCGCGTGGCCGGTGTCACGCATCGCATCGGCGACCAGATTGCCCAGGTTGGTCTCCTGAGACGCCATGCCCGTCCCGGACAGGGCCGTCCGCACCTGCACCGGGTCTTTGGAGGCTAATGGACTGGCGGCCAGCACGGGAGCTGTGAGCGCTAGAGCCGCGCCAAGAATAATTACAAGAATAACTAAAGGCCGAATAAACATAATTAGCTCTCAAGCTTCTGCGTCTGCTGCCAGCGCAAATAGTCGTCAATGAAGTCATCAAACTCACCGTTCATCACCCGCTGAATATCGCCCGTCTCGTGTGCCGTCCGGGTGTCTTTCACCAAAGTATACGGCTGAAACACATAATTGCGGGTCTGATGCCCGAAGGCAATCTCGGTGCGTACCCCCCGCAGCTCATCAATGCCTGCTTTGTCTTCCAGGCGGGCCAGTGCCAGCAGCCGGGACTTTAAGATATTCATGGCAATCGTTTCGTTCTGAAACTGGGACCGCTCATTTTGCACCGCCACCACTAATCCCGTTGGCAGGTGCGTCAGGCGGATTTTGGAGCTTGTCTTGTTGACGTGCTGCCCGCCTGCGCCCGACGACCGAATGGCCTCACGCTTCAAGTCTTTATCCGGGATGTCGATAGACTGCACTTCCTCGGTCTCGGGCACGACATCGACGCCCGCAAACGACGTTTCGCGGGTCTTGTTGAACGGCGAGATACGGACCACGCGATGCACCCCGCGCTCGCCCTGAAGCAGTCCGTAGGCGTTCTTGCCTTCAACCCGCAGGGTGGTGCTTTTCAGCCCGGCGACATCGCCTTCCACCTCGTCCTGAATTTCCACTTTGAACCCGTGCCGCTCGGCCCAGCGCAGGTACATCCGCTGCAAAAGCGAAGTCCAGTCGTTCGCGTCCGCCCCGCCCGCCCCGGCATTGATCTCTAAAATGGCCGGTGCGGCGTCATGCGGCCCCGACAGCAGGGTTTCCACTTCCAAAGTGTCCAGCGCCGTCGTGATCGCCGTCAGCTCGTCGCGCAATTCAGGCGCATACTCTTCCGGGCTTTCTTCTTGTACGGCAAGCTCGGCCAGCGTCCGGGCATCATCGAGCCGCTTCCGGGCCGCCAGCCACGGCGCGAGGCTGTCTTTGAGGGTGTTCAGCCGCTGCATCTGCGCCTGCGCCGCGCTCGGGTCATCCCAGAAGCCCGGCTCCCCCGCCGCCGCTTCCAGCCCGGCGATTTCCACGCCGCGCCCCTCTAAGTCCAGCGGGCCGCTGAGGCTGCCGAGCCGCGCTTCCACGCCTTCTATTTCTTTGACGACATCTTCCAGCACAACGTTCCCTCTGTGTTCTCTCTTCACCGAGTCTCTTGGCAGAGAGTATACCCGATAGGAACCCCTCCCGCTCGTTCCTCGCTCCCTCCCCTGTTAGGGAAGGGCCAGGACAATTCGGACCGGACCCCTAGGGGCGCGATTTATCGCGCCCTTCTTCTCCTAATCTTCTCCTAATCTTCTCCTAATCTTCTCCTAATCTTAACCCTTCCCTAACAGGGGAGGGAGCGAGGAACGAGCGGGAGGGGTTCCCGCTTTCGTTTAGCCCGCCCCCGTTGCCGGGAACACTGCTACTTGTGACAAGGAGTATAACACTATGGCAGATTTGAAACCTGATGCAGCGGCATCCGGCACATTTACACTGGGCGGCGACCTGACCGTCAACCGCATGGGCTTTGGCGCGATGCGGATTACCGGCAAGGGCATCTGGGGAGACCCGAAGGACCCCGCCGAGGCGAAGCGCGTCCTGACACGGGCGGTGGAGCTTGGCATCAACTTCATCGACACCGCCGACTCGTATGGCCCGGAAGTCTCCGAGCAGCTCATTGGCGAGGCACTCGCCCCCTACAAAAGCGGTGTGGTGATTGCCACTAAAGGCGGCCTGACCCGGCAGGGGCCGGATGAGTGGAACCCGGTCGGTCGGCCTGAATACCTGAAGCAGTGCGTCGAGCTGAGCCTGCGGCGGCTGAAGCTGGACACGATTGATTTATACCAGCTTCACCGCTTTGACGCCAAAGTCCCCAAAGAAGACACGCTGGGAGCGCTCAAAGAGATGCAGGAGCAGGGCAAAATCCGGCACATCGGCCTGTCCGAAGTCACCGTGGACGAGCTGACAGAGGCCCAGAAGACGGTGGATATTGTGTCTGTGCAGAACCTTTACAACCTCACCGACCGCAAGGCCGAGGCGCTGCTGGACCACTGCACCAAGCACAACATCGGCTTTATCCCGTGGTTCCCCGTCGCGGGGGGCGATCTCTTCAAGCCCGGCGGCGTGCTGGATGAGGCGGCGAAACAGCATGGCGCGACTATCGCGCAGCTTGCCCTGGCGTGGCTGCTGAAGCGCTCCCCTGTAATGCTGCCCATCCCCGGCACGTCCTCGGTGGCGCACCTGGAAGAAAACACAGCGGCGGCCTCGCTGACGCTGACCGACGAAGAGTTCGAGTCCCTGAGCGCCCTGTCTCCGAAGCCGGAGTAAGCACCAATGCAACACAGCCCTCCGGCTTCTGCGGGAGGGCTGTTGTTCTGTTTGCAGGCGATCTCATCGCTCACGCGCTGGATTTGGGCAGCAGTAATCATAGCGGAAGACCAAAACTGCGGCGGGCGACTTCGCGGACTATGCGGCAGCAGCGAAACGCTTCCTGAGCATCCGCTTTTGTGGCATCGTGACCTGGATAACGAAAGTCTGTGCCGTAATCATCGAGCTTCAATAGCTCTGCACTCAGAACACTCCAAGATGGCTCTAACGGAAGTATCAACGCCAGCAGTCCTGGAAGATGGTGCGTCTTCGGCACGACGATACTTGCCTCTTGCAAACGCGCTTTGAGATATTTTTCCGCGCACTGCTGACAGTGATAGCAGGCATCATTGTGATTTGGAGATTTGCGTGCCCGGATTTCTCGCCCGGCTGAGGTCCAGTCCCCTTCCGCTTTAGTGATCCACTCCTGCGTGGCTGCCTTCATACAGCACCTCACCTTTCTCCGTAATTTCCCGCACGAAAAAGTCTTCCAATGCAATGCGCTCCTGCAAATAGTCGGGATCGTAGATCAAGAGGTCCATTGGAAAAGCAGCGTCTAGATGCCGCCGAATGTCGTAGCCTCTGCCACGCCCTTTATTTGCCAGGGGCATCACCACCAGCAAGTCTATGTCAGAGTCCTCGGTCGGCGTACCGTAGGCGTAGGAGCCGAACAGGATAATCCGCTCGGGCTGAAACTTGCGGGCGATCTCATCGCTCACGCGCTGGATTTGGGCAGGAGTGATCATTTGTAAAAATCGTCCATTTGCAGATAGTCGTCCATCACCTCCCCATCTAGGGCTGTGATCAAGCGGTACGTGCCAATCGGCATTAAGTCTCGAAACCAGACTTTGCGGTCATCCGGGATGTACAGTCCAATCTGTGTGTCAACATACGGATAGTCAAGAGTATCGCTTTTGAAGACAAGCGACTGCTTATCGAAGATTAACTGAATGTCACTCAACTGCCAGCGACCAGTTAAGCCCAGTTTTTCGTCTTCCTCCATTGAGTTTTCCAGAAAAACTTTGCCGCCTGCAATGGCTTTTTCAATGAGGCCGCTGCTCTTTGACCATTCTTGCAGCTCTTCAATCAGTGTGTTTGTTGGTGTCATTGGCTTGACTAAGATTATACCTGCCCCAAACAAAAATGGGGGCGGCCATCAGGCCGTCCCCATGAGCGAATTTGCTAAACCGCCGCGCTTTCGCGGGGCGCGGCTTACACTTTGAGGCGGGCGGTGATTTTTTCGCCATCGCTGTCTACCAGGATCGTGTCGCCGCCCTGGAATTCGCGGCGCAGGATGCCGCTGGAGATCGGATTTTCGACCAGCCGCTGAATGGTGCGCCGCAGGGGGCGGGCGCCGTAGAGCGGGTCGAAGCCGGACTCGGCAATCAGCGTTTTGGCGGCGTCGGTGACTTCTAAATGAAGATGACGGGCGGCGAGTTGGCGCTCGGTTCCCTTCAGCAAGAGGTCCACGATGCGCGTGATCTGGGGCTGGTTGAGCGCATGGAAGACGATGGTTTCGTCGATGCGGTTCAATAGCTCCGGGCGGAAGTGGCGGCGCAATTCGGCGGTCACTTTCTCTTTCATCGAGTCATACAGAGCCTCTTGTTCATATTGGCTCGCGCCGACCGGGATCGCCTCGATAAATTGGCTGCCTAAATTGCTGGTCAGGATAATCACCGTGTTCTTGAAGTCCACGGTGCGGCCCGAACTATCGGTCAGGCGGCCTGCGTCGAGAAGCTGCAAGAGGATGTTGAAGACGTCCGGGTGCGCTTTTTCAATCTCGTCCAGGAGGACCACCCGGTATGGGCGGCGGCGGACGGCTTCGGTGAGCTGCCCACCTTCGTCGTAGCCGACATAGCCGGGAGGGGCACCAATCAGCCGGGCGACCGAGTGCTTTTCCATGTACTCGGACATATCGATGCGAACCATCGCATCCGGGTCGTCAAATAAAAACTGTGCCAGAGCGCGGGCCAGCTCCGTTTTGCCGACGCCCGTAGGGCCAAGAAACAGAAACGAGCCGATGGGCCGGTTCGGGTCTTTCAGGCCCGCCCGCCCGCGCCGGACGGCCTCGGAGACGGCGGCAATCGCGGCTTCCTGCCCGATGACACGCTCATGCAAGGTTTCTTCCATCGCCAGCAGCTTGTCGGCCTCCTCCTCGAACATCCGCGAGACGGGGATGCCGGTCGTTTTGGCAATCAGCTCCGCGATGTCTTGTTCGCTGACGACGCTGTTCACACCGGACTCGCGTATCCACGCATCCCGCGCCTCGGTGAAGCTGAGGCGCAGAGCCACTTCCCTGTCGCGCAGGCGGGCGGCTTTCTCGTAATCCCGCGCCTCGGCGGCGGCGCGGCCTTCGGCCACAATCCGGTCCAGCCGGGCTTCGTCGTCTTTGAGCGCCTGCGGCATCGACGACTTTTCAAGGCGTATCTTGGACGCGGCTTCGTCAATCAGGTCAATGGCTTTGTCCGGCAGGAACCGCTCGGTGATATACCGTGCCGATAGCTCGGCGGCGGCGACCAACGCTGAGTCGTCAATGGTGACGGCGTGATGGGCCTCGTATTTGTCTCGCAGGCCCTGCAAGATCAACACCGTGTCTGCCACCGACGGCTCCCCGACGACGATGGGCTGAAAGCGCCGCTCCAGCGCCGCATCTTTTTCAATATTCTTGCGGTACTCATCGGAAGTCGTCGCCCCGATACACTGAAGTTCCCCCCGTGCCAGAGCAGGCTTGAGCATATTGGAGGCATCCATCGCCCCTTCCGCTGCGCCCGCGCCGACGACCGTATGCAGCTCGTCTAAGAACAAAATCACCTGCCCGGCGGCCTTGCGGACTTCGTCCATGACGCCTTTCAGCCGCTCCTCAAACTCGCCCCGAAACTTGGAGCCGGCCACGAGTGCCCCCATATCCAATGCTAAGAGACGCCGCCCGCGCAGGTTTTCCGGCACGTCCCCTTTGGCGATCTTCAATGCCAGCCCTTCGGCTATCGCTGTTTTGCCGACACCGGGGTCGCCGATCAGCACCGGGTTGTTTTTGGTGCGCCGGGATAAAATCTGAATGGTCCGCTTGATTTCCTCGTCGCGCCCGATCACCGGGTCGATTTTGTCCTCGCGGGCCAGCGCGGTCAAGTCCCGCGAGAACCGCTCCAGCACCCGGTACTTTTCTTCCGGGTTTTCGTCGGTGACCCGCGCACTGCCCCGGATTTGCTGCAAGGCCGCATAGACTTTTTCCTCGTCCACACCCGCATTTTTCAGCATCCGCACCGCGCCGCCTTCGCCTTCTTTGAGCAGCCCCAGCAGCAAATGCTCGACGCCGATATGGCTGTCCTGAAGCCGCTGCGCTTCCTCCTGCGCCAGATCGAAGACTTTTTTGATGCGCGGCGTGATATAGATTTGCGCCCCGGCGTCGGCATACTGCACCTTCGGCGCACGCGCCAGTGCATCTTCCACACTGCGCGTCAGGCCCGGCCTGTCGACATGCAGGCTTTGCAGCACCTGCACGGCCAACCCGTCGTTCTGCTCCAGCATCGCCAGCAGCAGATGGTCAATATCAAGCTGCGTGTGCTTGTAGCGTGCCAGAATATCCTGGGCGAGCTGCACCAGGCTCCGCGCTCGCTCGGTGAATTTTTCGAACATAGTTATTTCTCGTTATTTGGTGGTCAGAGCAGAGGCCCCCCCGCCCCGATAATGGGGAGCCAGAAGTGAGGAGAGGAGCCGGAGAGGAAGCCACGGGTTGAAACCCGAGGCTGGAAAAAGCCCAGCGTCCAGGGGACGCAAGACCAGGGAACAGTGGTCCTAATCTTACTCTTGTGTCCTCCGGGACACTGGGCACTTCCAAGCCTCGGGTTTCAACCCGTGGCCCTCTTGTTCTTTATCCAGTTCCCCCAGAATTGGTTCGGGTGCAGTTGCTCCGGGCTAGGGGGCCTCTGCCTTCGCGCCGCGCTTCTGCTCGATCTGCCCGGCGCATTCTTCCGCCTCGCGCAGCATGGCTTCCATCTGCCCGGCCAGCAGATCGGCCCGACGCATCTGATCTAAAAGTGAGATGATATAGGCGACGCCGCTCAAATTAACCTTGACGTGCTGCGTCAAGTGCTGTATCTGTTGCAAGCGCTCGATGTCCCGGTCGGAATAAAAGCGGTTCTTGCCGACTTTGCGCGGCTGCACCAGCCCCAGGCGGTCGTACATCCGCAGGGTTTGCGCGTGAATGGGCCTGGCGTCGCCGCCCTCTGCCCCGGTCCCGTGCGCGGTCGGGCGCACCAGTTTGGCGGCGATACTGATGGTATAAATCGGCTCGTCGCGGTCTTTGATATAAGCCATGATTGCTACACTTTCACGCTGTCATCGCGCAGCTTTGCCAGTTCCAGCAGCAGCTCCCGCTCACGCGAAGACAGGTCTTTCGGGACCGTGATCTTCACCCGCGCATACAAATCCCCCTGCCCGCCGCCTTTGAGCTTGGGCATCCCCTGACCGCCCAGCCGGAACGACTGCCCGCTCTGAGTCCCCGGCGGGATGTTCAAAGTCTTACGGCCCGCGAATGTTTCCACGCCCGCCTCGCCGCCGAGCGCGGCTACGGTGTACGAAACCGTGAAGTCGGTTTTTAAATCATCGCCGGTGCGCTCGTATTTGGCGTTCGGGCGTATCTTGATTTTGAGGAACAAATCGCCGCCGCCTGCGCCCTGCCCGGCCAGACGAATGCGCTGGCCGTCGCCCACCCCGGCGGGGATTTTCACATCGGAGAGCTTCCGGGGCCGCGTCACGCTGCCCTCGCCCCGGCACTCCGCGCACACGTCCGTCGCCTGCCCCGTGCCGCTGCACTGCGGGCAGGTATTGTTGCCGAACAGGCCGCGCCCGCCCTTGACCTTGCCGCTGCCGCCGCAGGCCCCGCAGGCCCTGCCGGTCGTCACCGCCCCCGCCCCGCCGCAGCGCCCGCAGGTTTCGGGGACATTGACCGTCAATGTCCGGGTGACGCCTTTGTAGGCGTCTTCCAGGCTGATTTCCAGCGGAAACTCGCTGTCCTGCGGGGCCTGCCGTGCTGCGCGTGCGCCGCGCCCCGCGCTGAAGCCGCCAAAGCCACTGGTCTGCCCGCCGCCCGCCGCGCCGCCAAAAAGCGACGACAGGAAGTCATCCATCCCGCCCGCGCCCATGCCGCCGCCGGACGTGCCGCCAAAGTCAAAGTCTGAGGCACCCCCGCGCCCACCCGCGCCCGGCCCGCCGCCCTGGCTGACCGCTTTCCACTGGTCACCGTACTGGTCGTACTGCGCTCTTTTTTCGGTATCGGACAGCACCTCGTAGGCTTCTCCGACTTCCTTGAACTTTTCTTCAGCCCCTTTGTTGCCAGGGTTGACGTCCGGGTGGTACTTCTTGGCGAGGCCGCGATAGGCCGTTTTGATTTCTTTTTCGGTCGCCTCTTTTTGCAGTCCTAAAACCTTGTAATAGTCTTTGTAGTCTACGGCCATTGTCGCTGTGTCCTTCTCGTACCTGGCAAGTTATCTTATTTTTAGTAGTATGTCACTTGAGCGTATGATTGTCAATACACTTAACAAATACTCGTGCAAACCGGTTCCCCGGACAGATTTCCGTTTAGCCTATCTTTCTGCCGGGTAAAGGAGGCGCATTATAGACCCAACTCACAGACAACGGAGACCCTCGATGGCAGATAAAGCAAATCCATTACAGACAGTCGCGCAGGAAGCCGGTCCGATTGTGGACCAGGTAAAAGAACAGGGCCAGCAGTATGCCGGTCAGGCAGCGGCGCTGATTAGCACGCGAGTCAAGGACGCCGCCACCCAGCAGAAAGACGCCCTGGCAACCGGTATCACCGACATTGCCAGTATCCTCAAGCAGAACAGCGACTCGTTTAAAGACCAGGGCGTCGGCGTCTTTGCCGCCCCCTATCTCGATATGGCAGTAAACAAGCTGAACGAAGTCGGCAGCGGCATTCAGGGCAAAAGCATGGAAGAAGTCATCCAGGACACCGAGCAGTTTGCCCGCACCCAGCCGACCGTCTTTCTCGCTGTGGCTGCCCTGCTTGGCTTCGCCGCCGCCCGCTTCCTGAAAAGCTCCGGCGCACCCGCTTAAAGAAAGGCTTGAAGTATATTATGAGCAAGAACAACAAGCCCCAGTGGCATGAGTCGGTGGCCGCGATTATCATCGAAGAAGAAACGCCGCTGGAAGACACCATCGAAGTCGGCGTCATTGTGCTGGCCGACGGCCCGCTGGACCCGGTTCCGCTGAGCGAGGGGCCTCGCGACCCCACCGACTACACCGCCCCGCGCAGCTCGGTCGGCGCAATGCCCGATTTTAGCACTTTAAATTCTGGAGACAAAGGAACAGACGTGGCACAGAACACAAAAGACGCCGTGCAGGGCGTCGCCGACAAAGCAAAAAACGCGGCTAGTGACACCGCCGATAAAGCAAAAGACACCGCTACGCAGGTGCAGGACAAAGTCAAAGACACTGCCGCCGATGTGGCTGACAAGGCCAAAGACGCTGCCGGCAAGATCGCCGCCAGTGTTTCCGATGCCGCAGATACCGCCAAAGACACCGCCGCGCAGACTGCCGACAAGGCCAAAAGCCTGTCGTCAAAAGTCGGTGGGGCCACGGCCTCCGGCGCACAAAGCGCGGGCACTGCGCTGTGGACACTCGTGCAGCGCTCCCCCTTGCAGGCGCTCGTGTTCCTCGGCAGCCTGATCTGGCTTGTGCGGCACAATCAGTCGGCGGCTTCCCAGCCGCCCGTCAGCATCAATGATGCCGCCGGAAAAGTCGGAAGCGCCGCCGGTCAGGCACAGGCCGCGCTCGGCACACTCGGCTCGCAGGTCAAAGAGCAGGCCCAGCACGGGCAGGGCTGGCTGGCAACAACGCTTCACGACAGCCCGCTCGTCATCGGCGCAATGGCCCTGATTGCCGGAGCCGCCCTCGGCCTCTCCGTCCCGGAAACGTCCTACGAAGACAAGCTCCTCGGCGGCAAGCGCGATGAGCTGGTCGGCAAAGTTCAGGACGCCGCCTCGGACCTGACCCAGAAAGTCACCACCGTTGCCCAGACCGCCGCACACGACGCCGTCGAAAGTGTCAAGGCAGAAGCCAAGAACCAGGGCCTCACCGGCGAAGCCAAAACCGACGATGCCAAGCCGGACGATGCCCCGCCCGCAGATGCCCCGCCCGCCGGGGACCAGAATCAGTCCCAGTCTTAAGCGCGACCAAAAGCCCCGGACACTCGAAAGAGTGTCCGGGGCCATTTTGCGTGCCCGCCTCTGGCGGGGTATACTAGGTGTATCAACTCACGGGAGGGCAGCACATGGCAGCACCGAGTTTAGAAGAGCGCGTCACCGCACTGGAAGCCGAACTTAAACAGCTCAAGCAGCAGTCGGGGCAGGATACATTGCCGGACGCCCCACGCGGCTGGCAACGCATCGTCGGCATCTTCAAAGATGACCCGGAGTTCGACGAAGCGGTGCGTCTGGGGCGCGAGTGGCGGATGTCAGATGCCCCAAGCGATGACGAGGACCTTTCTTGATGTGGTTTTTGGACACAGACCATCTTACCCTGCTAGAGCGCGGGGGCAGCGCGGCACTTACCTTGCAGATGCGCTTGGGCCAAGTTCCCGTTGTGGAAGTGGATACAACCATCGTCAACTATGAAGAGCAAATGCGAGGATGGTTGGCTAAATCCGCACAGTCCAGCACGCCTGCGGCAACGATTACAGCCTACCGACTTCTGCGTGGACACGTTGATACCTTCGCTGATTTCACGCTGTTTGCCTTTGACGAAGAGGCTTCTCTGCACTTTGAGCGGCTGCGAAAGGCTTTCATTCGCATTGGCACAAGTGATTTGCGGATTGCCGCGATATGCCTGGCAAATGACGCCACGCTGCTGACGCGCAGCTTGAAAGATTTCGGCAGAGTGCCCGGCCTCCGGGCGGAAGATTGGTCGGCATAACAATCGCTGCGATTAGCCGATAACAGGCGAGGGTATAGTACGGCATGGCTGATTTAGAACTTTTTACGCGCAATCCGGCGAACCCCATTCTCAAAGCAGCGGACATCCCCTTTCCCTGCAAGGCCGTCTGCAACCCTGCCGCCGCAATGGTGGACGGCGAGACGCTGCTGCTGCTGCGGGTGATTGACCCCGAGGACCACTCCAGTCTGGTGGTGGCCCGCTCGAAAAACGGCGTGGACGGCTGGCGCTTTGACCCGGAGCCGCTGCTATCTCCCTGTTCGGACCCGCAATGGTACGAAACCCTGGGATGTGAGGATGCGCGGCTGACGTGGATTGAGGAAATCCAGAGCTGGGCGGTCGTCTATGTCGGGGCCTCGGGGCAGGGCGCGGGCGTGTGCCTGGCGCTGACCAATGACTTCCAAACCGTGGTGCGGCGGGGCTTGATGATTCACCCCTACAACAAAGACGCCGTGCTCTTTCCGCGTCAAATTGATGGACGCTACCTGCTGCTGCACCGGCCCACGGCAGGGCCGCTGGAAAATATCTGGATTTCGGGGAGCGATGATCTGCGGCACTGGGGTAATCCGCGCTGCGTGCTGGAAGAATCGGATCAGCCGGGCTGGTACAGCGGCAAAGTGGGAGCGGGGCCGCCGCCGATTGAGACGCCCGAGGGCTGGCTGTTGATCTTTCACGGGGTCATGCTGGAAGAAAACGGCTGGCTGTACCGGGTCGGCGCGGCGCTGCTGGATTTGGAAGACCCGAGCAAGCTGATCGCCAAAATCCCCACCTGGGTTCTTGGGCCGACCGAGCCGTATGAAATGCGCGGCGCACAGCCGGGCGTTATCTTCCCGACCGGCACGACGCTCAATGACGGCGTCATTTCGATGTATTACGGCGCGGCAGACACGACGGTTGCCCTGGCGACGGCAAGACTTGATGCCCTGATGGCGGCGATGGAAAAAGTTTAGAATAAAGTTTAGAAAAAGGGCGGGCAAGGCATCTCTGCCTTGCCCGCCTCTGTTTACTTGCCCGCCGCTGTTTAGCGATGGTGGTCCATATGCATCGTCCGCTGAGTACGAATGTGATGGCGAATTTCGCTGGCCCGCAGGTGGGCACGCTCGGCAGCGCCGGGATGGCCGTGAGACACGGCGCGGGCGTACTTAGCTTTCTGCCGCATGATTGCCGCCCGCTCATGGGCGCGGTGTGCGTGGTAGGGCGTGTGGTGGTAGGTCTGGCCATGGTGGTAGGTCTGGGCAGAGGCGGCACCGCCGATGCCCGCAAGCATCAGGCTCAGGCCGCAGAGGGCGGCCCCTTTTAAGAAAGAAACGTTCACTGGTTTTCTCCTCGGTTCAATTTTTGTTAAAAACGGTGTGTCGTAAACCGCTCCTGCTTCACAGACGGCGCGGGTCTGAAATTGTTCCATGAAAACGGATGCGGCTTGCCCGCGCCGCCTGGGGAGCCGTCGCGCAGGCGACGCCCGGCGACTTTTGCTCCCGAAGGAAATCCGATGATCACCGTGGCTAACCGCATTTATGTCAAGCCCGAATTTGCCGACGCTTTCGAGACTGCCTTCCGCGAACGCGCCGGGCTGGTGGACGGAATGCCCGGCTTTTTGTCCAATCAGGTCCTACGGCCCGTCAACGACGGCGACCCCTACGTTGTCCTAACGTTGTGGGAAACCCGCGAGGCATTTTTGAATTGGGTGCGCTCCGACGAGTTCCAGAAGGGCCATGCCCAGTCCGGCACGCTCCCCCGCGATGCCTACCCCAAGCCAAACGTCCTGGAGATGCACGAAGTCATCTAGGACTCCACCCGCCCCACCCTGCCCCCCGAACCAAAAGGCGGCCCCTTCAAGATGCACTAAGCAGGGGCGCGATTTATCGCGCCCTCTTTGGCTTGCCGCGCCCTCTTTGGCTTGCCGCGCCCTCTTTGGCTTGCCGCGCCCTCTTTGGCTTGCCGCGCCCTCTTTGGCTTGCCGCGCCCTCTTTGGCTTGCCGCGCCCTCTTTGGCTTGCCGCGCCCTCTTTGGCTTGCCGCGCCCTCTTTGGCTTGCCGCGCCCTTCTATCTCCTCTTGCTCCGGCCCCCTCTCCTTGCGGAACGAGAAGCATCTCCCACGACCTAGCGGCAAAACTTATCAGCACAGCCTACTAAACAGACAGAGACAACTGCATTGATGCCATCGGGTGCAGCATATTGTTAGACCACTAATCGTCAGCATTTAATCATAATTGAGGTTTGTCAAATGGAAAGGTCATCGCCTTTTTGCCACCAGTCGCTGAGGTCAGACAAAAACCGAGATTGTTCGGTCTGCTCATGTATCCTATTGAACATAAAGGCCGCTTTCCCAAATCCGTTGATTGATGCTCCAATTTGCCATACTTCGACATCATCCACGACAATAAAACGATCATGACAGCCAGTGAATGACTTGGCTTCAAGTAAAGGACGCTGGAGCAATAATGCCTTAAAAAGCTTCTTAAAAATTGGCTTGTTTGTTCCCGTCAGCATCTTGATAGACAGTGTTGGACTAAGCGATTCGATGTAGCCAAATATTTCTTCGTCGAGATATAAGTCTACAATAGAGAGAGTCGAATTGGCCTTTTTCATAACTCCGAATACCTGCTTTTTAGGATTGTAACCATCGCCTGCATTGAAGTAAAATTGATCTTTGTTGCGATGGTCAGCTCGGAGGAACTCAGGTTCTATTGTATTCACGACCATTCTCAATAACTGGATGCGTTCGGTCAGTTTGTTGCAGTCTTCAGCATTGACATATGATTCTGACCAACCGGGTCGAGGCTGCGCTACCCACTTGTTTTGCATATTTGTCGCTCGATCATAGATTCGGTAGGGGTCAGAATCTTTGATTAAGATCGCTAAAGTTCGTCTGTGAGCATCTTCGATGGCTTCACTAACTTCCTTTTGTCGTAGCAGTCCCCGCCTGCACCGTTCCGCCATTTGCTCCAAAGAAACCAACATATTTTCCAACTCAGTCACAATTTTTTGCTGCTCCATAAATTTCCTTATTCAGATTTGTGGCTTTAAAAAATCTTCATATGATGTCGCCACGAACACAATAGTCAGTTGCAAACTAACGCTAAACTTCACCTGCGATACCCGCTCTGTATTGCCTACACGAACGATACAGCAAACAAGTAGCGATCATACGGAGGGTAAATTTTCGGCTCGTTTTTCCCGATTACTAACAATTTCACCCATCGTGGGTATCTGACTTGGGCTGATGTCAAGAATATCGTCTACAGTCAGGTTTAGAGCGTCGGCTTGACCCTGTATATCATCAGTAGACATTGCTTGTTTGATGCCATTTTCAAGCATCCACTCATCCCACTCATAATTTAGAATCTTGCATCTTATGTTGCTACGTTGAAGTAAAAAATTAAAATGCTTGCTTCTTTCAAAAGGTTCTGCTACAGGATCATATCCTGAAAGCCTTGATTGCATAAAAGTTGCATCGTCGTCAGCATAAATGTTCGAGATTTCACCGTAACTCATTCGTAGTGCTGCCCGATATTCTTCGTCGCACCTTTCATGTACGCTCAGGATTTTGAATGCTCTCTTGATATCCTCTACCATATATTTTAGTGCTGACATAGGAATAAACAAGCCGAAGGTTGCTAGACCCTCGGCAAAATTATTCTTGATTTTTTCTGCCAGTTCATCTCTTTTATAGCCTTCTACTCTATAGAAACTCGAAGACTTATCCTCACAGATTAGATCGTCAAAACTTCTGTCATCTTGCTTTTCAACAAACTTATCCTGTGTGAACCACCATTTAGAGGCAAGAATCGTAGCACCGGCTATCACGATCCAAAACATTGGTTGATTATTCCGCCAAAGAAACCGTCCCTCATACCAGCAAGCGAACATTAAAAAGCCGAAAATAATGAGGTAAGACAATCCAGTAGCAATTTCAGCAAAAGGCTTAACTTTTTGGTTCCCCTTTTGGTCAGCCTCCCAAAACTTGTATAGCCAACCCGTCACAAATCCCAATATAATCCCTAAAAGCGTCAATCCGAGGAGAGAAAGGCAATACGCGCCTATAATCTTCAACCAATCTGGCATATCATTCTCGATTCCCGTGGATATTAGCACAAATAAAGATATAAGAAACAAAAGCAATCCCAACAAGCTTTCTGCTTCGGTTCTATTTCGGCAGAAACCCGCCTTCCAGCCCCACTGGCTGACTGCTACCTGCTAATTATATCACACTTCCCGCCAATCTCAAAGCACCGCCCCGCCGCCTTTGCGTCCTCTCTTTATCCAAATCCTTCCTTTGGGAAGGACCCCGCAAAGCAGGGAAGGTAGGTCTCCGGTCCCCCCATTATTGGGGGTTAGGTCTCCATCTCCCCTTGACACAGGTTCCCCCAAACCGTCACAATAAATCATACGTCTACTAATTTAGCCGATTGCTATTTAGTGTCACCAAAGGAACCCAGAACCATGCCTACCACCGACACTGCCGAAACGAACTGCGCGAACAAAACCAACAAATCCGCCGAAGGCAAAGCCATCGCCGCCCGCAACGCCACCACCCACGGACTCTTCGCCCGAGACGTCGTCCTCCCCCACCTCGGCGAAGACCCCGCCGGATACCAGACACTCGCCGATGAACTGGCAAAACAGCTTGCCCCCCAGAACCTTCTCGAGCATCACTACGTCGAAAAAATCGCCGCCGCTTCCTGGCGTCTCCGCAGACTCCAACGCTGGCAGGCCCAGCTTTACGAAGACGACACTCTCACCGAAGACGAACTCTTAAACAGGCTCGACAAGACCCTGCGCCATGAGACCGCCCTGCATCGGCAAATAGACACCGCCGTCAAGCTGCTTGCCAAAGACGTGCCCCAGCTCTACGCCCGCCGCGTCCGTGCCCGCGTGCTGGAGGACGCCATGCTCTCCGAGCGCGAGTGCGCCGACTGCCTCGAAGACGACGCCGCCATTTCAATGGAAGTCAGAAACCGCCTGGGCCGCATCCGCAAAGCCACGGACCTGTCCCTGCCCCGCCTTGCCGCCGCACCTTTAGACAACGCACCGCACGAAGATAAAGAAAATTGCCAAAACGAACCCGAAGGCGAACCCGCCCCCGCCTCTGCCACTCCTACTCCCAACCCTCCCTTGATAGGGGAGGGAGCGACGAACGAGTGGGAGGGGGCCGAAATCTGCCAAAACGAACCCGTTCCCGTCATCGAAGTCGACCCGCGCACCCACCCGGCTTTCCTCGGAAGGAACGAAGTGCCCCGCCCACTGCCCTACGCCGCCCTGCACCGGCGCGAAGACCACCGCGTCATCCACGCCGCCGCCCGCGCCCAGTCGTATCGCAGCGCCCGCGACGCCGACAAGCCGTATTTCTAACACAGGCCCTCTCCTATCTTCTCCGGTCCTAATCCTTCCTTCAGGAAGGACCCTGTGAGCGAAGCGAACAAGGAGGGAGGTCTCTGGCTCCCCCATCATCAGGGGCGGGGGCACACCACCGGGTACAATAGGGGTATGGTACTTCCTTCCGCAAAACTGCCCCCCGTCAAGCTGAAACCGCAGCGGCCCGAACGATTGAGCCACCCCTGGGTTTTCGATAACGAAATCGCGGTCGGGCCGCCCATTGGCTTCACCAACGGCGGCCTCGTGCGCGTGCAGGACGCACGCGGCAAGACGCTGGGCGTCGGCTATTTGAACAGCCGCAGCAAAATCAGTGTGCGCTACCTCACGCGCCGGGGCGATGTGACCGTGGACGACGCCTTCTGGCACGCCCGCATCAAGCGGGCGTGGGAGTTTCGTAAGTCGCATTATGCCGATTTAACCGGCGCACTGCCGCCCGCGTACCGTCTGGTGCATGGCGAGTCGGATGGCCTGCCGGGACTTGTGGTGGATGTCTACGGCGCGTTTATCGTGACGCAGTTTCTCGCTTTGGGCTTGGAACCCTGGCGCGAGGCGATTGTGGCCGCGCTGCAAGAGATGCTCTCGCCGACGGGCATCTACGAGCGCTCAGACAGCGCGGTGCGCCGCCTGGAAGGCTTGGAAGAGCAGTCGGGCGTGCTGGCCGGCGAGGCTCCGCCGGACGCTTTGGAAATCGAAGACGACGGGGCCGTGCTCTTAGCCGACCTGAAAACGGGCGCAAAGACAGGGCTGTTTCTGGACCAGATTCGTAATCAAAAAGCCGCCGCCCGTCATGCACGGGGGCGGGACGTGCTGGACTGCTTTTCCTACACCGGCCTGTTCGGCCTCCGCGCCGCCAAAGCGGGCGCGAAGAGCGTCACCGATGTCGAAATCAGCCCGGACTTCAACGCCGTCTGCGCGAAGCAGTGGGACGCGAACGGCTTAGAGATGCCGCACACGGTCGTCACCGAGAACGTTTTCGACCGCCTCCGCGCTTTGGAAGCCGAGAAATTCACCACCGACATGGTGGTGCTGGACCCGCCTGCGTTCACTAAAAACCGGGCCAGCCGCGACGGGGCGATACGCGGCTACAACGAAATCAACCGGATTGGGATGCGCCTCCTGCGCCCCGGCGGCGTACTGGTAACTTGTTCCTGCTCGCACCACCTGTCGTCGGCGGAGTTCCGGGAGGTCATCCAGAACGCCGCCCGCGACTCAGGCCGGATGCTGAAGCTGCTGGAAGTCCACGGCCAGCCCGCCGACCATCCCGTGCTTCTCGACGCGCCCGAGTCCGAGTACCTGAAGTGTTTGATTCTGGCGGTGGAGTAGCCAAACGCCGGGGCGGTAAACGCCCCGTCTGGAAGGCGTCCTTCGGACGAAGAAAAACCTGCTGTACGATGGCTTATCCTCGTCTAAAGGATGCTTTTAACAGACGGGGCGTTTACCGCTCCGGCGAAAAAAACTTTATGAGTCGTTGAGTCCCTGGGCATTGTTTTCCTGAGTCCGCCGTGGTACAATAGCGTGCCTATGACCACCCAGCCCCCCCCAGCCCCCCGGCGGCGCACCGCCCGGAAGGACGCGCCCGACGCGCCGCGTGATCAAATTCTCCTCGGCGACTGTGTGGCCGTGATGAATGCCCTGCCGCCCAAGAGCGTCGATCTGGTCTTTGCCGACCCGCCCTACAATATGCAGCTCGGCGGCGACCTGTACCGGCCCAACATGACCAAAGTGGACGCCGTCACGGACCCCTGGGACAAGTTCCGGTCGTTCGCCGAGTACGATGCCTTCACCCATGCCTGGCTCGCCGCCGCCCGGCGCGTCCTGAAAGACACCGGCACGCTCTGGTGCATCGGGTCTTACCACAATATCTACCGCGTCGGCTCGGTGATGATGGATGTCGGCTACTGGATTTTGAACGATGTCGCCTGGGTAAAAAGCAACCCGATGCCTCAGATGAAAGGCACGCGGTTCTGCAACGCCCACGAGACGCTGCTGTGGGCCAAAAAGTCGATTGACCAGAAGAAGTATACGTTCCACTACCGGGAGCTGAAAGCAGGCAATGACGACAAGCAGATGCGCTCGGACTGGTACATTCCCCTCTGTACCGGCGGCGAACGCGAGAAAAAAGACGGCAAAAAGGCCCATGCCACGCAGAAGCCCGAGGCCCTGCTGCACCGGGTCATCGCCGCAACGACTAACCCCGGCGACATCGTGCTGGACCCCTTCTGCGGCACGGGCACAACAGCCGCCGTCGCCAAGCGTCTGGGCCGCAGCTACCTCACCATTGACCGCGAACCCGAGTATATCGCCGTCGCCGAGAGGCGGCTGGCGAACATCTCCCCTGCCCTGCTGACCAGTGCCGACGAGGCCGGGGTGCTGCTCGGCGGACCCAAGCGCCGTGTGCCATTCGTCAGCTTCGTAGAAAGCGGGCGGCTGCCTATTGGAAGCCTCCTGCACCTCAAAAGCACACCGATGATGGCGACAATTCATGCCGACGGAACCATTACTGCATCGGGCCATCGCGGCTCTATTCATAAAGTCGCCGCCGCCTGCCTCGGCCTGCCAACTGCAAACGGCTGGACCTCCTGGCTGTTCCCGGACTTAGTGACTGGGCAGGAATTGCTCTTAGACGCCCTGCGGCCTGGATGACCCCTCCCGCTCGTTCCTCGCTCCCTCCCCTGTTAGGGGAGGGTAAAGAAAAGAGCAGAGAAGAGCAGGACCGGAGGGCAGGGACAAGCCGCTGCCCCTACAAGTTACATCCGAGTTATCTATGCCCTCCCCTAACAGGGGAGGGAGCGAGGAACGAGCGGGAGGGGTTCCTTCCGCAACAGCCCTATGAACCACACTCCCCCTGTTACGAACAGCGTCCGGCCCGGCATCGACGTTCTGGCAAGAGACAACTTTGCCGCCCTGCGCGGGGCGCGGGCGGGCCTCGTCACCAACCACACGGGGCTGGCCCTGGACGGCCAGACGACCATTGACGTCCTGCACGCCGCGCCCGGCATCACCCTGGCCGCCCTGTTCGGGCCGGAGCATGGCCTGCGCGGCGAGCACGACGACGCGGTCGCCGACGGCACGGACAGCAAAACCGGCCTGCCGGTCTTTTCGCTGTTTGGCACGCGCACGCAGCCGACGCCGGAGCAATTAGAGGGCCTGAACACACTCATCTTTGATATTCAGGACATCGGCTGCCGCTTTTATACCTACCTCAGCACGCTCTTGAATATCCTGGAAGCGGCCTCGGCGCACAGCCTGCGCGTCGTCGTGCTGGACCGGCCCAATCCGATTGGCGGCGAGGCTGCTGAAGGGCCTCTGGCCGATGCCGACGCGCTTTCGTTCGTCGCCTGCCATCCCGTCCCCGTGCGGCACGGCCTGACCCTGGGCGAATTGGCCCTGCTGCTCCATGCCGAGCGTGGCCTGACCTGCCCCTTGGAAGTGATTGCCTGCGAGGGCTGGCGGCGCGAAGACTGGTACGACGCCACGGGCCTGCTTTGGACCCACCCCTCCCCCAATATGCGCCGCCTCACTGCCGCCGCCCTGTACCCCGGCGTCGGCCTCTTAGAGTTCACTAATGTTTCCGTCGGGCGCGGCACGGACACCCCGTTTGAGGTCTTCGGCGCCCCGTACATCGCCCCCCGCCCCTTCGCCGCCGCGCTGAACGCCGCACGCCTGCCCGGCGTCCGCGTCGTCCCCACCTATTTCACCCCCACCGCCAGCGTCTTCGCCGGGGAACGCTGCGGCGGCGTGCAGCTTTACGTCACCGACCGCGCCGCCCTGAACGCCGT
This sequence comes from Capsulimonadaceae bacterium, assembly GCA_965277455.1. Lineage (GTDB taxonomy): Bacteria > Armatimonadota > Armatimonadia > Armatimonadales > Capsulimonadaceae > JANXMY01. Next base: position 2,042,899 of record OZ255823.1, read on the forward strand.
CGCCGTTGGCCTTACCCTCGCCACCACCCTGCGCGACCTGTACCCCGAAAACTGGCAGCCCGAAAAGCTGTCTACACTGCTGGTCAACCGGCGGGCGTCGGAGGCGCTGCGGGCGGGCAGAAGCGCGGAAGAAATTGCCGCTGGCTGGGCCGACGAATTGGCGGCATGGTTCCAGCGCACTGAGCCGTTCCGGCTGTACGAATAGGCCCCCCCGCCCCCAATAATGGGGGAGCCAGAGTAAAAGCAGAGGCCAAAAGCGTAAGGACAGTGGCTTGTCCCTGCCCTCATGTCTTGTCCTAATTATCTGGCTCCCCCATTATTGGGGGCGGGGGGCCTCCAGCATCAGCCCATCGCTTTCAGCGCAGCCTGCACTTCTTCATCCGACTCTTCCGCCGGAAACTGCCGGTAGACCATCTGCATCGCCGTCTTGCCTGGCGGCGGCAGGCGGCGCGGCTTGATGTCTGCGAGCGTTTGTGGCCCAAGCCGGTCTTCCAGGCCCGCAATCAAAGCCTCCATCTTCTCCTGCTCCGTCAGCCCCTCCGGCGCGACCCCCTGCCGGGCCGCCGCTTCGGTCAACGCCGCTTCCATTCCCGGCGTCAGCTCCAGTGTGATTGTCATCAGTTTGCCCTCCGCGCATTCTGAGTGTGCTGGTATTGTACCAGTATTGGCAGCTTCGGGTACACTATTCCTGGTGGACGTTTAACGACGCTTTTTGCAGGAGGAACCCCGATGCCGACACTAACACTGGCCCCCGTCCTAGATGCCCCCGGCGATACGCTGACGTATGAGGCGTATCTTGCGGAGCCGCAGACGGAAGGGCGCTATGATATTATCAATGGAGTGAGAAAGTTTATGGCAGGAGCAACCTGGGACCATCAGACGATTGCGCTGAATATCGCGGGGTTGCTGCGTCAGTATGGCCGTGTTAGCGGCGTCGGCAAAGCGAATATCGCGCCGTTTGATGTGCTGATCCGGCGCTTTCCGAAGTTGCAAACCCGGCAGCCGGATGTCCTGTTCGTCAGCTTTGCGCGGCTGGCGCAGGTGGGCGGGCGGCCCGCCAAAGGGCCGCTGGCGATTGCGCCGGAGCTGGTCGTTGAAGTGATCTCGGACACCGAGACGGAGCGTATTCTGAGCGACAAGCTGGCGGATTATTGCGAGATCGGCGTAGACGAGTGCTGGGTGGTGCGGCCTGACGCGGGAACGGTGGAAGTGCTGGCGCTGGCGGCGGATGGGGCGCGGCGCGTGGCGGTGTATGGAGACGGGGAGAGCGTGGTGTCCGTGGCCCTGCCGGGGCTGACGGCGGCGGTGGCGGAGGCGCTGGCGGCTTGATTCATGGCCCCGGACTGGGGTACACTTAATAGAACATTTGTTTTCCTAAAGCGGGGCGCAATGGCGGCCCGTTTTTGTTTGTGTATAGTCTAGGTAAGGAACAGTAGTGTATGGCGGATTTTATCAAGATACAGGGTGCGCGGCAGAATAATCTCAAAGACATCTCGCTGGATATTCCGCGTGATAAATTGGTAGTCATCACGGGGCTGTCGGGGTCAGGCAAGTCGTCACTGGCCTTTGACACCATCTATGCCGAGGGGCAGCGGCGGTATGTGGAGTCGCTGTCGGCCTATGCGCGGCAGTTCTTAGGACAGATGGACAAGCCGGATGTGGATCATATTGAGGGGCTGTCCCCGGCGGTGTCGATTGACCAGAAATCGACCTCCCGCAACCCGCGCTCCACGGTCGGCACGGTCACGGAGATTTACGATTACCTGCGCCTGCTGTTTGCCCGCGTCGGCATCCCGCATGACCCGGTGACGGGCAAGCCCTTGACCAAGCAGACCATTGAGCAGATGGTCGATAGGACGCTGGAGCTGCCCGAAGGCACGCGCATTCAGGTTTTGGCCCCCATCGTGAAGGGCCGCAAAGGCGAGTACAAGAAAGAGATTGAAGAGATACGCACCGAGGGCTTTGCGCGGGTGCGGATCGACGGCACGATTTACGATTATTCGTCGGACGAAATCCCGGAGCTGGGCCGCTACAAGATGCACACGATAGAGATTGTCGTGGACCGTCTGGTGATCAAAGCCTCCGGCATTGAGAAGCGTCTGGCCGATTCGTTTGAGACGGCGGCGCGGTGGGGCAAAGGGTCGGTCGTGGTCGATGTCGCGGGCGGCGAGCAGCTAGAGTTCACGGAGAGCTTCGCGGCCACCGATTCGGCGTTCAACTTTGAGGAGATCGAGCCGCGCCTGTTCTCGTTCAACTCCCCCTACGGCGCGTGCCCGGAGTGTCATGGGCTGGGGATTAAAACAGAGTTTGATCCCGATTTGATTGTCCCCGACAAAGACAAAAGCATTGAAGACGGGGCTATCGCCCCCTATGTCGCCGCGACTTCGGGCAACACCAATGAGTGGGCGCTCGGGCTGTTCGGCGGAGTTGCCGAGCGGTTCAAGTTTGAGATCGGCACGCCGATTAAAGACCTGTCCGAGGAGCAGTACAAAGCCCTGATGCACGGCGTCAAAGGCAGCGTGACGGTGACCTTTCGCAACAAATGGGGACGCAACCGTCAGTTTACGTCGGACTACGCGGGCGTGGTCGGGATGCTGCAAAAGCGGCTGGGCGAGACCGAGTCGGAAGGTGTCAAAGAGTGGCTGGGGCAGTTTCAGTCCGAAAAGCCCTGCCCGGTCTGCAAAGGCCAGCGGCTGAAGCCGGAGGCGCTATCGGTGCTGCTCGGCGGCATCACGATCAGCGATCTGTGCGCGATGAGCATTGCCAAATCCCACGACTGGTTTGAGACGCTGAACCTGACCAACCGGCAGCAGATTATTGGCCGTCAGATTGTCCGCGAAATTCGCACCCGGCTGGGCTTCCTGCTGAATGTTGGTCTCGGCTACTTAACGCTGGACCGGGGCGCACGGACACTGGCGGGCGGCGAAGCGCAGCGCATCCGTCTGGCCTCGCAGATTGGCTCCGGCCTGACCGGCGTTTTGTATATTTTGGATGAGCCGAGTATTGGCCTGCATCAGCGGGACAACACCAAGCTGATTGACACGCTGTTTCACCTGCGCGGCCTCGGCAACACGATTATCGTGGTCGAGCATGACGAGGAAACGATGGCCGCCGCCGACTGGATTATCGACATCGGGCCGGGCGCGGGCGAGCATGGCGGGCATATCGTGGCGCAGGGCACGCCCGCCGAGATCATGGCCGATCCGAACAGCGTCACCGGGCGGTTCCTGTCGGGGGTAGATAAAATCGAGGTCCCCGCCGAGCGCCGCCCCGGCAGCGGCAAGACTTTGGAGATTGTCGGCGCACGCGGGCACAATTTGAAAAACGTCAGCGTGTCTATTCCGCTGGGCGCCTTTGTGGCCGTGACGGGCGTGTCCGGCTCGGGCAAAAGCACGCTGATTCAAGAGACGCTGTTTCCGCGTCTGCAAAGCGCCATCAACAAAACCCACCATGTCTGGGAGCCACATGATGCCATCAAAGGCATCGAGCACTTAGACAAAATCGTGGACATCGACCAGTCCCCGATAGGCCGGACGCCCCGCTCCAACCCGGCGACTTACACCGGCGTTTTTGACATGATCCGTGATTTATTTGCTAAAACCGCCGATGCCCGGATGCGCGGCTACAAGGCCGGGCGCTTCTCATTCAATGTCAAAGGGGGCCGCTGCGAGGCGTGCAAGGGCGACGGCATTATCAAGATCGAGATGCAGTTCCTGCCTGATGTCTATGTCCCCTGCGAAATCTGCGGCGGCAAGCGCTACAACCGCGAGACTCTGGAAGTTAAGTACAAAGGCCAGTCCATCTCGGACATTTTGGAGATGACCGTCGGCCAGGCCGTCGAGTTCTTCGAGGCCATCCCCGCCATCACCCGCAAATTAAGAACCATCCACGACGTCGGGTTAGACTATATTCGTATGGGCCAGCCCGCCACGCAGTTGTCCGGCGGCGAGGCGCAGCGCGTCAAGCTCGCCACCGAGCTTGCCAAACGCGCCACCGGCAAAACCCTGTATATCTTAGATGAACCCACCACCGGCCTGCACTTCGCCGACATCCAGAAGCTATTGTTAGTCTTGCAGCGCCTCGCCGACACCGGCAACACGGTCTTAGTGATTGAGCATAACTTAGACGTCATCAAAACCGCCGATTGGCTCATCGACATGGGACCCGAAGGCGGCGACGGCGGCGGCGAAGTCGTCGGCGTAGGAACCCCGGAGCATCTCGCCAAAATCAAAGCCTCCCACACTGGGCGGTATCTAGGCAAGGTGCTGAAAGGCGAGAGTTTGATTGGTGCGGCAGGAAAATAGACGCAACTCACGGAACAGAGGAACATTATGGAAACATTGCTAAAGTGGCCGGGCGGCAAGAACAGGGAGTTTGAGCAGGTCAAAGCCTATATCCCCCCATTCAAAACTTATATTGAGCCATTTTTCGGCGGCGGCGCTTTCTTCTTCAACTTGATGCCTCGGCACTCGCTGCTCAATGATGTCAACGGCAAACTGATCGGCCTGTATCATTTTGTCAAACAGGAAGACTCGGCGTTTCAGGAAAAGATTGGGCAATATGTCTGCTGGTGGGAAAACTTGCGCTCTGTAGTGGACCAGTTGCAGCCTACTTTTTTGCAGCTTTATGAGGAAGTCCGAAACCACGTCCTCTCAAAGAAAGAAATGGACAATCACGTTGCAGACTGTCTGACGGAACATGAAAAAGAGTTCGTCTACGAGTTCTCCGGCTTCTTTGGCGACACGGCTTTGTTGTGGAATTGTATTGAAGCCTCGCTTAAATCAAAAATGAGCCGTCTGCCAAAATTGGAGCGGGACAACAGCGTTCGGTTTTCAGATGCACTCATGCATGATCATATTGAAACCGCCGTTCGGGCGGGTTTTTATACCTACCTGCGGGATTGCTTTGGGCCGCGAACCGAAGTGGAAGATGTAGTCAACTTCTATTTCCTGCGTGAGTTCTGCTACGGCTCCATGTTCCGTTTCAACAAAGCCGGGAAGTTTAATATCCCCTATGGAGGCATCGGCTACAACAGCAAAGACTTTCGTAGCAAAGCAAGCCGCCTTTTTTCAGCGCGAACCCGCGCCCTGTTCGCCGACACGCAATTGTTTAATCTGGACTTCCGGCAGTTCTTTGACCTGAACCGTCATCAAATCAACGCCGACAGCTTCTGTTTTCTGGACCCGCCTTACGACACCGAGTTCAGCGCTTACGACAACTTTGCCTTCACGCTCAAAGATCAGCTTGCTCTGGCACAGATTTTCGCTCATCTGCCCTGCAAAGCAATGGCAATTATTAAAGATACAGACTATATTCAGAGTATCTATCAGGACGCCCGCCGTGTTAATCCAAATATCCAGATTGCCCGCTATGATAAGACCTACACATACAACAATCGCGGGCGCAATGAGCGGGACACACAGCATTTGATTATTTGCAATTATCCCCTCGCGGCGGCAACGCTGATGCCAGAGTACAGTCAGTTAGAACTTGTTTAGGAGAAACGATGCCCAACGACTCACAAGCCGTTTTTGAAATACTGACATCTGAACTAGAAATGATGCTGGCGGCACTGAAAAAAGACACACCGGAGAACTTCCGCCGCAAAGCCAACAACTTTCTGCTTTCCCAGTTTGACCCCGATGTTCTTTTCTACACTGTTTTTACCAGTAGCTTTGAGTCCAAAAGCGGAAATGCTTTAGAAAACTGCGCTAAAGCTATTGCCCGGCTCAGATATGGCTCGAACTCTGTACCTTCTGTCATCCGAGGAGTGGGAGCTACGGAGGAAGATGTAAGATCTCGTCTTGCCTCCAGTGCAGACAAGCAAACCATCTTAACCCGCGTCGAAATCAGCAAAGTCACAGCCCATTCACAAAGCGTTTTATCAAGGCATCGCAAGAAGGGACGAGGCCAAAGCCGTACCGCAACCACCGGCGTCAGCCAGCAGATATTACAAGATGAAATCCTTTCTCATCTGTACACGGAAAGCATCGTGCTGGAAGAAAAGCCTGTAGACCTATTCGTGCGTGTCTCGGAAGCAGAAAGCCTGTGTATGGAAGTCAAACTTGGCGGCGATTTGGACAGCTCCAACGCCCCTGCCCAACTTGCCAAGTTCCTAACCACTTGCGCTCTTGTTGGAACGTCGGGGCTACAAGGCTACTTTGCTACGATTTATAACAAAGATGGCGAAGGCAAGCCATTTACGGGAACGGTCAGGTCGTATCTCGCGGGTGATATGATCTTAGCGGGAAGCCATTTTTGGACAAAGATTTTGCCCAAGACAGTCTCATTCGACTATTTTGTTCGTCTTTATCATCAAGCGCTGTCTGAGGTGGGCATGAACGAAGCGATCAAAGAAATGGTTGAGACCCAGGTTCCGGTTTCGGAGGCCAAAAAGTCTGAAATCATCACGGAGCTAACTTAGCAACGACTTGTGGAGCGCGACTTTGACAAAGTGCTGAGGGAAAGCAGTTAGTCAATGCAGACAATGCGAGACTGCTTACGGTAGATGCCCTGTTCACGGAGGCGCTTATGACAAAGCAAACCGCGACGGTTCTGGGTTATGCGGAAACCTTTTCCATTTTGCTGCGCCGCCGCAATTCGGGGAGCCTGACAGACACGAAGTTCAATCTGGCAGTGACGGCTTTGGAAGAAGAGATACTGTTTGGCGCTGAATTTGATCTGCTGGCTCTCGGCAGCGACTTGATTTTGGAAGTCATTCCACTGATGCGTCAGCATAACATCAACTCGGCTGATGCCGCCATTCTTGCCGCGTTTTTGCGTTATTCCCGAACACAGGCTTCGAACAGCACCGCCTGTATTCTTGCTGCTGCTGACCAGCGGCTTCTGCGGGCGGCAGCCGCTGAGGGGCTAGCGACGCTGAACCCGGAGAGTGTGTCTGCCGCCGATGTGCCTGCGCTTTTGGCGACGCTTTGAGCTTCTGGCGGCGCTTTGAGCTTTTCGCCCAAACTGCCGATATTTAACCTATGAACTTACGACTGCTGGCTGCTGTGCCGCTTTTTTTACTGCCCCTGCTGCCTGCGCCCGCCGAGGCTCCTGTGCCTGGCGTGACGCTGCGCTACCGGTGGGTAGTTGGGCAGACGATGATGTATCTGGTGCAGGAAGACCCCTATTTTGCAGACCCTGCCCGTGCGCTGGCGGCGGCGGAGCCGGACGCGGCGTATGCGGCTCCCGTAGTGATGCGGCTGACCGAAGAGGTGCAGAGCGTGGCGCGGGACGGGACGGCAACGCTGAAAGTGACGCAGATAGCCGCGCCGGGGTTCGAAGACGAGGCGCACCCGGAGACGCCGACGGTGTGGACGGCGGTGGTGACGGCGCGGGGAGAGATGTCGGGTGTCAAAACGCCGGAGGTGATGACGCAGGCGTTTCCCCGGCTTCCAGCGGGGCCGGTGCAGGTTGGGGCATCGTGGGCCGGACGGGATGGGAGGCGGCTGACGCTGACGGTTCTGCGGGGCGGACCGAAGGGGCTGGCGATTGTGACGCAAACCTGCCCGGCGGCGACGGGCGAGCGGCGGACGCCAGACCATGACGGAACGCTCCTGCAAACGACGCGGACGGCACAGACCGGGCGCATTGTCTTTGACCTGTCACGCGGGCAGGTGGCGCGCCAGGTGCAGACGCGCACAGTCACGGCAACACTTGTGATGACCGGGCGCGGGCGGCGCGGCGTGGCCGATTTCGGGCACGTCATCCCCAATGTGAAGGCGGTGCAGACGCTTACTTTCGAGCGGCAAACGGATACTCCCTGACCGAGATGCCTGAAATGTGGGTAGAGTAGCAGGTGTCAGGGTTTTTACATTTGTTTGGCCGCTATGACGTAGCCGCCGGAATGCTCGCCCAGGTGTTTGTCTTGTGGTCGGCCCTAAAGCGCAAAGAAACGCCCACGGTCATTCAGAGTGCCATTCTCATGGCAGCTCTTGGGTGCCTCGGCGCAGCGGTGATGCTGCGGCCTCCTTCCAGACCAGACCTGCTACCGGACCTGATTGCGTCTATCGGTGGCGTTCTGCTTCTCACACCGGGGGTGCAGGCGGTTCGGAAATACTTGAAGCAGCGGAAAGAGCAGAAGGCCGACTGAGCAGCCACAGGGCCAGCACAATCAGCGCGGGCATGACCACTAAAATCGGGAACCAGACCCCCCCGTACCAGGCAATCGGGACCAAAAAATAAATGTCCGTAGCACCCCAGCTTTGCGGAAACCCCGTCCATAACTTCAGCCACAGGTAGTATGTCTCGTCCCAGACCGCGAACGTGAATAAGTAAATCCCCAGCCTCTCGCGCCCGCCCCGCCCTGCCGCCATTGCAGGGCCAAGCAGGAGCAAAAGTGTGGCGATTTCGCGCCCATACTCCGTCTGACGCACTCCCAGCCGCGTCATTTCCTGTATAATTGTCGCCCCGTTCCACGTCAGCCCCCGCGCCGCCCAGATGGCCGGATAATCCAGCCCCTCGCCCATATGTGTCAGGCGGCGGACATAAACAACCACTAACGCCTCCACATAGCCGAAAGCGGCGGCATAGAGCGCCCACCAGAGCAGACGGACGGGCAGAGTTTTCCAAGCAAACGGCATCTACGGTTTCCTAATAGTAGGGACAAAAGAGCAGAGACCAGTTACGCAGCATGAGCCAGCCGCACCAGTAATGATACCTACGTAAAATACCTCTATTTCTCTACTTTCGCCGTCATCTGCTCCGGCTGAGATTTCTGAAGATGCCGTGCAAGAAGATACAGCGTCAGTATTGTGACAAATCCTGCCACCGCTAACCAAAACAAATTACTGGTCAATGACGATTCCTGGTGCGGCGGATCAAAGGCGCGAGACAGATAGTAGGGGCCGCTTGTCATAAACCAGATGCCCCTTCCAAAAAAACCCCCGCTGTCTGCCCAGATTTGAAAGGACTGCTTTCGAAGGCGCAAAAGCTGGTTCAGCAGCATTGGGAAACCGACAAGGATCAGCATCAGCCCCAGAAACAAACTAATCGGTTGGTAGATGTGCGGAATGTCCATACGTCACAGCACTTTCTGAGCCAGCCCCACGAAACTTTCTATCTTACGCTGCAAATCCGTGATTTCCGGCGGCACAAATGGAATTAAGTCCTGCTTATCGCAGTCCGTCCAGGGTTCAAACACAGCGAACTTTTTGTTCGGGTCGTCAAAGCCATTGCGGCTTAATTGAAAGTCGCCCGGAGCCGCGAAGTAGTGTGTGATGGCTAAAGTGAACGGCAGATGATAACGCATATCCAGAACAAGCCGAAATTGGGGGTTTTGCTCGGAGCCGTGCGTGACCTGCGGCTTCACAGCGCGTATGTCGCTGAGGGGGCCAACATTAAAGCCGTTGCGGATAAACGCATCCTGATTTTTATCAAACGCAAAGGTTTCTTTGCCGAACAGCGAGTTGAGCGCCCGAAATAGCATATACAAAAAGGGCAGACAGAAAACAGCAAATCCTCCCAGTGGAAACGCGGCGTTTTGGGCCGTCGAAGGCCAAAGAGAATCATAAAAGAAAAACATAACCGGAACCGTACCAACGCCAAAAAGCAAGGCAGTTTGGAGGTCGCGCAGTGCCGGTTCTTGCGATTGCTTGATGGTTAAAACACCGTTTGCTTCGGTGACTATGGCTAACATCTTGGGGTCCTAACAACAGTTTAGCAGAGGAGTGGAAGGCTGTCAAGAGGAAACCACCAAAGAAAAAAGCCCCCGGCACTCTTCAGTGCCAGGGGCGGTGTTGTTTGGGCTAAATCGCCGCTTCGGAGTCGCTGTTGATGGTCGGCTCATTGCTGTCGCCGCCCAGAGACTCACGCTCGGCCAGCAGCGACAGGCTGTCGCCCGTCGTGCCGGTCATCTCGCGGACAATCGCCATCTCGTCGGCGTCCAGCTCGCGCTCGGCGACTGCCGCACCGGAGCGGGAAGCCCCGACGGCGGCGTAGCGCCCACCGCCGTCATTGGAGTCGATGCCTTCCAGGCGCGGCTCAATGTTGCGGTACTGCGGCAGGCCCGTTCCGGCGGGAATGAGCCGGCCAATAATGACGTTCTCTTTCAGGCCAATCAGCGAGTCTTTCTTGCCGCGCACGGCGGCTTCGGTCAGGACGCGGGTCGTTTTCTGGAACGACGCCGCCGACAGGAACGAGTCGGTAGCAAGGCTCGCTTCGGTGATGCCCAGCAGGAGCCAGTCCGCCGTGGCTTCCGTGCCGGGCGGGTCCATCTCCAGAATCTTTGCGTTGGCATCGGTGAACTGGAACTTGTCCACCATCTGCCCCGGCAGGAACTCCGTGTCGCCGTTGTTCTTGATGCGCCGCTTGCGAAGCATCTGCCGTGCAATGACCTCAATGTGCTTGTCGTTGATGTCTACGCCCTGCGACTTGTAGACGGCCTGAATCTCGCGGACGATGTAGTTCTGCACACCGCGAGTGCCCTGCAAGTCCAGCACCTTCTGCGGGTCCAAAGGCCCTTCGGTGAGGCGGTCACCCGCTTCCACGACATCACCCTCTTTGACCTGCAGCTGACCGCGATATGGAACCAAAATAGCCTTGCGGACCAGCACTTCGGTCATCTCGGCTTCGCGGATTTTCTTCAGGTGCTTGTCGGTCAGCTCGGTTCCGGCGGGCAGCGTTTCCGGGATTTCCGTGGCCCGCTTAGCCTGCGTGTCAGTCATTTTCTTCAGCGTGTCCGCATCAGGATGCGGTCCCAGATAGAGGTCCTCGGCCAGCGTTTCGCCCGACACGCCCGAATTGGTGTTCGGGTCCAGCGTCAGGAACGTGTGAATAATCACGCGGCGCAGACCCTTCAGCTCGACTTCGGCGACTTTGCCCGAATACTCGGTAACAATCGCCTGCCCCTTCGGCTTGCGGGCCTCAAACAGCTCCACAACACGGAGAAGGCCGCCGACCTGATCTTCCAGCACTTTCAGAACCGCCTGCACAGCGCGGACACGCTCCCGGTCTACCCCGGTCGCGGTCGTTGCCGCCGTCGGCTCGTCGCTCGACGAATCCAGCGAGACAAGACCCCGCGAGATGTCGTTGTGCAGCTCTTTCAGGGCTTCCTGCTTGCGGGCGCGGACGTTGGCAACGCCCGTGAGCTGCTTCTGCGCGATACCGCCCGAGTGGAAGGTCCGCATGGTGAGCTGCGTTCCCGGCTCGCCGATGGACTGCGCGGCAATGATGCCGACGGCCACACCCGGCTCGACCAGCTTGGAGTTCGCCAGGTCAAGCCCGTAGCATTTGGCACAGATGCCCATGCGAAGCTCACAGGTGAACGGGCTGCGAACACCGATCCGTTTCAGCTTGGCATCATACTCAATCGTCCGGGCGATGTCGGGCGTGACCAGGTCACCCTGCGCGACAATCATTTCCCCGGCCTTCTCGTGGCCCTCGGGATAAGCAATGTCTTCCAGCGCGAAGCGTCCATAGATGCGCTCCCACAGCCGCTCGACCGTTTCGTTGCCGTCCTTGATCTCTTCCTGATAGATACCGCCTTCGGTGCCGCAGTCGTCGTCGCGGACAATGACTTCCTGAGACACGTCTACCAGCCGCCGGGTCAGATACCCGGCGTCAGCGGTGCGAAGCGCCGTGTCGGCCAGGCCCTTCCGCGCACCGTGCGTGGAGACGAAATATTCCAGAACGCTTAAGCCCTCATGGAAGTTGGACTTGACGGGCAGGTCCTCAATCATGTTGCCGAACGGGTCGGACATAACGCCGCGCATGCCCGAGAGCTGCGTGATCTGTCCGCGTGTGCCGCGAGCATTGGAGTCCGTGAACATAAAGATAGGGTTGGTCGGCTTGATCGTCTCAAAGATCGCCTCGCCGACATCTTTCGCCGCCTTCTGCCACTCTTCCAGCACGCGCTCTTTGCGCTCACCGCCCGTGATCAGGCCGCGCTGATAGTTCTTGTTCAGCGCCAGCACCGACTTTTCGGCTTCCACAATGATCTGGTTGCGCTTCTCAGGAACTTCCATATCGGTGATCGCCACGGTCATGCCCGCTTTGGTCGCCTCCTGGAAGCCCAGAGCTTTCAGCTCATCCAAAAGCTGAATGGTGCGCGTGTCGCCGTTGGTCCGGTGGCACTGCGCGATCAGCTCGCCGAGGTCCTTCTTGCCGAAGCCGTTGCCCTTGAACTCTTTGGTGCTGAACTTCTTATCCAGCATCTCATAGAGATACGGATGCATATTATCCGGCAGAATGTCCGAGAACAGCAGGCGGCCCGCCGTCACACGCTTGACTGACTTCGTGCCATCCCCGTTTTGCAGAGCGACATCGATGCCCTCCTGCAGGCCAATCCGGCCAGTCGCATAGGCAAGCTGCGCGTCATTCTTGGAGCCGAATGCATCAAAGCGCGGATCGCCCGGCTTCATCACGGTCAGGAAGTACGCGCCCAGCACCATGTCCTGCGCCGGGGCCACAATCGGGCGGCCATCGGCAGGCGAGAACAGGTTGTGCGTCGACAGCATCAGGATACGCGCTTCCGCCTGTGCGGACGCTGACAGCGGCACATGGACCGCCATCTGGTCGCCGTCAAAGTCCGCATTGAACGCCGTACAGACCAGCGGATGAACCTGAATGGCCTTGCCGTCTACCAGCACCGGCTCGAACGCCTGAATGCCGAGGCGGTGCAGGGTCGGGGCGCGGTTCAGCAGCACCGGGTGCTCCCGGATGACTTCTTCCAGAGCGTCCCAGACTTCCGGCTTGAGCTTGTCAATCATGCGCTTGGCCGTTTTGATGTTGCTCGTGTAGCCGCGCTCGACCAGCGCCTTCATGACGAACGGCTTGAACAGCTCAATCGCCATTTCTTTCGGCAGGCCGCACTGATGCAGAAGCAGCTTGGGGCCGACCACGATGACCGAGCGGCCCGAGTAGTCCACGCGCTTGCCGAGCAGGTTCTTGCGGAACCGGCCTTCCTTGCCCTTGAGCATATCCGACAGCGACTTCAAAGGCCGGTTATTGGAGCCGACCACCGGCCGCGTCCGCCGCCCGTTGTCAATCAGCGCATCGACGGCCTCTTGGAGCAGCCGCTTTTCGTGATTAACGATGGACTCCGGTGCCCGGATTTCCGTGATCTTCTTCAGGCGGTTGTTGCGGTTGATAATGCGCCGGTACAGGTCGTTCAGGTCAGACGTCGCAAAGCGTCCGCCGTCAAGCTGCACCATCGGGCGAAGCTCCGGCGAAATCACCGGGACGGCATCCAGAATCATCCACTCGGGACGGGACTTGGAGTTGATAAACGCCTCGGCCACTTCCAGCCGCTTGATGGCCCGCGCCCGGCGCGGCCCCTGGGTGATGGCAATTTCGGCCCGCAGGCTGTCCGCCAGTTTTTCGAGGTCGATTTCCTGCAACAGCTCTTTGACCGCCGCGCCGCCCAGACCGGCGCGAATGATCTCGCCCTCGGGGTCGTTGAGGCGCAGGGGGCGCTCCATCTTCTCGGCTAGGACGTCCATCAGGCTTTCCAGCTTGCGGTACTCGTCCTCGCCCAGCAGCATCCGCTTTTCGACTTTTTCGTCCAAGATAACCAAAGCATCCTGAAGGGAGACAATCTGCTCGGCAGAGTCCTTCTCGATGTCCTTGATTTCTTCCTCCATGTGCTTGTTGCGGTCGGTGATGCGGGCCTCGTCCCAGGGTTCCCATTCTTCCTCTTCGGGCAGGTCTTCGGGGCGCACCATGTTCTCTTTGATGTCCACGCCCGCTTCGACCCGCGCCGTTTCGATGTCTTCGTCGCGCTGATCTTCCAGCTCGGTCACGCGCTCGGCCAGGGCAATCTTGAACGACTCCATCTCGTTGTTGATGCGGCCCCGGTCTACGTAGGTGACAATATACGACGCGAAGTACAGCACTTTCTCCAGCGGACGCGGCGAAATATCCAGCAGCAGAGACAGGGGCGACGGCACACCCTTTAGATACCAGATGTGGCAGACGGGCGCGGCCAGCTCGATGTGGCCCATGCGCTCGCGGCGCACTTTGGAGCGGGTGACTTCCACACCGCAGCGGTCGCAGATGATGCCCTTAAACTTGACTTTCTTGTAGCGTCCGCAGTGGCACTCCCAGTCCTTGACCGGGCCAAAAATCCGCTCGCAGAACAGGCCGTCGCGCTCCGGCTTGAACGTTCGGTAGTTGATGGTTTCAGGCTTTTTGACCTCACCGTAAGACCAGTTACGGACCTCATCGGGCGAGGCAATCCCAATCCGAATTTTATCAAATGCACTTGCATCGGTCATAATTGTTGCTTTGCTCCCTAAACACAGTCACACAGAAACAGCAGAATGCCCCCGCCCCCAGAAGTGGGGGTCGGGGGTGGTATTCCGCAGGCCGCAATTAAGCCCCAAACAGGGCTTCGGCCTCGGACTCGGCACGCGGCAGGCGCGGACGCAGACCGCGTCCCCGGCCCTCGCTGTCGCCGTAGTCTTCCTCTTTGTCCTTGAGGTCGATCTCCTGCTCGTCCTCGTCTTCCACCGCCACTTTCAGGCCCAGCGATTGCAGCTCGTTGACCAGAATCTTGAACGACTCCGGTACGCCCGGCTCCAGCATCGCATCGCCCTTGACAATGGACTCGTATGTCTTGACACGTCCCAGCACGTCGTCTGACTTGATCGTCAGGATTTCCTGCAAGGTATACGCCGCGCCGTAGGCTTCCAGCGCCCAGACTTCCATCTCGCCGAACCGCTGTCCGCCGAACTGCGCCTTGCCGCCGAGCGGCTGCTGCGTCACCAGTGAGTACGGTCCGGTCGAGCGGGCATGAATCTTGTCATCGACAAGGTGGGCCAGCTTCAGCATATAGATCGTGCCGATGGTCACCGGCTGCGTGAAGAAGTCCCCGGACAGGCCATCGCGGACCCAGGACTTGGCGGTTTTCTCGTCGATGCCGCCGCGCTGCCAGACGTTCAGCCGGACCCGCTCCACAATGGCCGCATAGTCGTAGCCGTCTACGGTCGTCAGCTCGGTGTCTTCGTCCAGCGCCGCGCCGTCGTAATCTTCGGGCAGCATGACCGCCGGAGGAGCGGCCACGGTCGCCGCGATCTTTTCCAGCCGGGCGGCGGGCAGCTCTTTCAGCTTCTCTTCCAGCTTGACCAGAAGCTCGGCGACTCCGTCTTTTTTGCCCGCTTCCAGATCGATATGCAGCTCTTTCTCCACATACGTTCGCAGGGCATCGTAGCGCGTGAACTCGGCGAACTTGCTCATGTCGGTCAGGATTTCGGCCTCGGTCGCGCCCTCAAAGATCGGGTTGACGAACGAGCAGCCAAGCGCCTTTCCGACATACGCCAGGTGCGTTTCCAGAATCTGGCCGATGTTCATACGGCCCGGCACACCCAGCGGGTTCAGCACGATGTCGACCGGCGTTCCATCGGGCAGGAACGGCATATCTTCCTGCGGCAAAATCCGGGAGATAACACCCTTGTTGCCATGCCGCCCGGCCATCTTGTCGCCTTCCATGACTTTGCGCTTCTGGGCAATATAGACGCGCACCAGCATATTGACACCCGCCGACAGCTCATCGCCCGGCAGCCGCTCCAGTTCGCCTTCCCACTCGTCGGAGAACATCGAGTCGGGCCGCTTGGAAAAGTCAAACGCCCGGCCCGTCTTGTCCTTGTACTTGAAGCGCGAGAAGACTTTGACGTCGACAATCTTGCCTTTTTCGCCGTGCGGCACGCGCAGGGAAACGTCGCGGGTCTCTTCGGCCTTTTTGCCGAAGATAGCGATAATCAGCCGCTCTTCGGCGGTCAGCTCGCCCTGCCCCTTCGGAGCCACGCGGCCCACCATGATGTCATCAGGCCGCACTTCGGCCCCGATACGAATAATGCCCCGGTCGTCGAGGTCCTTCAGCGCATCTTCGCCGACATTCGGGATGTCCCGCGTGATCTCTTCCGGTCCCAGCTTCGTGTCGCGGGCTTCCACTTCATACTTTTCAATATGAATGGACGTGAACACGTCATCGCGCACCAGCCGCTGCGACAGCAGAATGGCGTCCTCGAAGTTGTAGCCGTTCCACGGGGTGAACGCGACCAGCACGTTCTGCCCCAGCGCAAGCTCACCGCCGTCGGTGCAGGGACCGTCGGCCAGAAGCTGATGCTCGCGCACCCGCTGTCCATTATCTACCACAGGCCGCTGCGTGACGCAGGTTGCCTGATTGGACCGGAGCAGGTTCAGCAGGCGGTAAGTATCCTCGCCGCCGTCTTCATCGGCAATCACAACGATTTTTTCCGCCGTGACGCTCTTGACCGTGCCTGCTCGAAGCGCGATAATCACCGCACCTGAATCGACAGCGGCCCGCTTTTCCATGCCAGTTTTGCACAAAGGCGCATCAGGGCGCAGGGTCGGGACAGCCTGCCGCTGCATATTCGCGCCCATCAGGGCGCGGTTCGCATCGTCGTTTTCCAGGAACGGGATCATGGCCGTTGCCACAGACACAATCTGCTGCGGGGAGACGTCCATGTAGTCCACATCGCTGGCTTTGATCACCGGGTACTGGTTGTTGTTTCGCACCTGCACGGTCTTGTCGCGGAATGTATTTTCCTCGGTCAGCAGCGTGTTGGCGGGCGCAATCCGGTAATGGTGCTCGCCATCGGCGGGCAGCCAGTCCAGGTCAGTCGTGACCTTGCCTTCAATGACGCGCCGGTACGGCGTCTCGATAAAGCCGAACTGATCGACACGGGCATGAACGGCCAGCGAGCCGATCAGGCCGATGTTCGGGCCTTCCGGCGTCTCAATCGGACAGATGCGGCCATAGTGCGAGTGGTGAACGTCGCGCACTTCGAGCTTGGCCGACTGCCGGGACAAACCGCCCGGTCCCAGCGCGGACAGACGCCGCTTGTGGGTCAGCTCCGCCAGCGGGTTGGTCTGGTCCATAAACTGCGAGAGCTGGGACGACCCGAAGAACGACTTGATGGACGCTGAAATCGGCTTGACGCTGAGAATAACCTGCGGCAGAATGTTCTCGGAGTCCAGCGACGTCATGCGCTCTTTGGCGACCTTCTCCATGCGGAGGAAGCCCAGCCGAAGCTGCGAATAAAGAAGCTCACCGACCGAACGCACCCGCTTGTTTTCCAGGTGGTCAATGTCGTCGACGTTTCCGTTGCCCGCCGCCAGCTTCACAATGTAGCGGGCGATAGCAATAATGTCTTCTTTGGTGATCGTCCGGTACGACAGCGGCAGGGACAGACCCAGCTTTTTGTTCATCTTGTGACGGCCCACTTTTGCCATATCATAGCGGCGGGTGTCAAAGAAGATGGAGTTCAAAAGCGAGCGGGCCGACTCGGGCGTCGCCGGGTCACCGGGCCGGATTTTGCGGTAGATGTCAATCAGCGCGGTTTCCCGGTTGTAGACCGCCGACCCTTCCATATCCAGCGTGGCAACAATATAGTTGTTCAGGTAGATGACGTCGAGTGAGTCCAGGCCCAGCCCTTCGATTTTGCGGGCCGTTTCGCGGTCCAGCTTCTCGTAGGCTTTGACCAGCACCTTGCCTGCCGAGTCTTTGATGTCGGCGGTGGCATAGGGCACACGCTTCCGCAGACCAGCGTTCTTAAACGACAGGTCGGCATTCAGCGCGGGCGTGACACCGTCTTCGTCAAATTCCAAGACTTCCACATCCACGCGGGTTGGGTCAAACAGTGTGGCGCGGGACGGTTCCTTGATGGTCTCGTGCTCGGCGAACAGCTCAATCAACTCGGCAGTGGTGGTGCAGGGCGTGGACGGCAGCTCGACTTCAAACGTCTCAGGCAGGGCGGCTTTTTCAACCCGGCGCAGCTCGTTCGTCTTCATCGTCGTGCCCGATTCCATCAGCACTTCGCCGGTAGTTTGGTCCACAATCGGCGCGGCCAGCAGCTTGCCTTCCAGCTCGCCCCAGGTCACGGACTGCACGCCGCTCGGCGAGGCGACCGGGAACAGGTTCAGCGCCCGCAGCAGCGTGGTGATAGGGAATTTGCGCGTCTGCCCGATCCGCACGGTGATGGCGTCCGTGGCATCGGTTTCGACATCCACCCAGGCCCCTTCGCTCGGGATAATCGTGGCGTAAAAAAGCTGCCGCCCGGAGAAGTCCAGCGTGTCCTTGAAGTAGACGCCGGGCGAGCGGGCAAGCTGCGAGACGACGACGCGCTCGGCGCCGTTGATGACAAACGTGCCTTTGTCGGTCATCAGCGGCAGGTCGCCGAGATACACTTCGCTTTCAATGACTTCCGCGCCGGACGATTGCAGGCGCACTTTGGCCTTGATGGGCGACTCCAGCGTCACATCGCGGGCGCGGCACTCACTAATATCATATTTTGGCTCACCGAGGGTGAAGTCAACGAGAGAAATGGAATGATTTCCGGTAAAATCGGTAATGGGCGAAAAGCTGTCAAACAGCTCATTCAGCCCTTCCTGCAAAAACCAGCGATACGAATCAAGTTGGAGTTCGACGAGGTTGGGGACGTCTACCACATGCGCGGTCTGCTTTGCGGTATGCTGAATCTCTTTCAATCTAAACCTCCTGGGGAAACACACGAACGCTCATTGTACCATGAATTGTGAATATGTGTCAAGCGCTGTTTTCAGAGCAATTTACGTCAGGCGTAAAAGAAGCGCCTGCCCGGCGTGCCAACGGCGGCACAGGACAAACGCATTCTATAAATATAACGCGGAATGGGGGCGAGTAGTTCCCGAAAGGGTTTCAGCAAGAATGCCACGGGTTGAACCCGAGGCTGTCAAAAGCCCAACGTCCAGGGGACGTAAGACCGTAGGCGCGGAGGCTATCTTATTCTTGTGTCCTCCGGGACACTGGGCACTTTTCAGCCTCGGGTTTTAACCCGTGGCGACTTCGGGGGAACAAAGCCGTTCGCTTCTTCGCTACCGTGCGCTATAATAATCCTATGGATCAGAACATAGAGACCACTTCCGATGGCCCCCGCGTGGCCGTCCTCGGCGCAGGAAGCTGGGGCAGCGCCCTTGCCCACCTCCTCGGCACCAAAGGCTATGCGGTGCGCCTGTGGGACCGCGACCCGGTCCTGATGGCCGCCATCGCCGCCTCGGGCGTCAACGCCAAGTACCTGCCCGATGTCCCCCTGCCCGAAACCGTGGTCGCCACGCCTTCGATTGAAGCCGCGCTGGCCGAGGCCGACTGGGCCATTGTCGCCATCGCCTCCGGCGGGGTCGTCGAAGTCATGCGCGAAGCCCTCCCCTACCTGCACCGCGACCTGTCGCTCCTGAGCGCCGCCAAAGGTTTGGATGCCGTCACCGGCGACACCGTCTCCGAGACCCTGACCGGGCTGCTGCAAGATACGCCCCACGCCGGGATAGTCGTCCTGTCCGGCCCCAATTTGGCCCGTGAGCTGACGCGAGGCGTCCCCACCGCCTCCGTCGTCGCCAGCCTGGACCCGCGCCAGGCCCGCCGCGCCCAGGGGCTGCTGATGACCGCCCGGACCTTCCGCGTCTACACCCACACCGACGTCAAAGGCGTCGAGCTGGGCGGAGCGCTCAAAAACGTCCTCGCCATCGGCGCAGGTCTGTCCGACGGCCTCGGCTTCGGCGACAACACCAAAGCCGCCCTGATGACACGCGGCCTGATGGAAATGACTCAGCTCGGCGTTGCCGCCGGGGGCCAGGCCCTAACCTTCCTCGGCCTCAGCGGCGTCGGTGACCTCTTAGCAACGTCCGGCTCCAAACTGTCCCGCAACTACCGCGTTGGCCTCGGCCTCGCCGCCGGCAAAACGCTCCCCCAAATCCACGCCGAACTCGGCCAGGCCGCCGAAGGCATCCCCACCGCCCTCGCCGCGCAGGTGTTAAGCCGACGCTACGCCGTTCCCGTCCCCGTGTTTGACACCATCGATGCCGTCCTCCACCACGGCCTGCCCCCCGCCAATGCCGTTGAAGACCTGATGACCCGCGCCGCCCGCGAGGAGTTTCCGGCATGAAGCGACCAGAAGAGACAAAAGCAGATCGGACGTTGCAGCTTCAACAAAGGTTGCAAGGCAACCATCAGAGAAATTTGCGTCGTAAGTACCTTGACTCACTGCCGGATGATCTCTGTCGTGACCCCAGCGGGTGTGATTTCCTGCCCATCTCAGAGTTCACACTCATTTCCGAGCGATTTCTGGTGCGCCCCGAAGGCTATGGTCGGTTGGCCGTAAAACCGGACGACTACCTGTTTGCCGAGTTTGCCTGGCGGCACAAGGTTTTAGAAGAAGTGCAAAAGAGTGACGGCAGGCACGACAGTCAGCCCGCATTCTTTTGGCCTACGATTGAGGGGCCAATTTATCGGGTTGAGTTTGGCTGGGTCAGGAGCAATTTTGACCGCCTATTTAGCTTCAATGACCGCGCCGCAGTGATTGCTATAGACAGTTGCGCCGGTATGATTGTCGATGAGTACTGTGGCTATCTCCCAAACGACTACAATCCTGACGAAGTCGTCTATGAGTTGGGTGTCTGGGGATTTGGTATTCTGCCGGGCAGAGATTTATGAACCTTGTAATGCGTGCCATGCCAGCACATGATAGCCGCACCGCAGACGTAGAAGCTCACAAAGCTAAAGGCAAACACAAAGACAACAACGTTGAGAATGTTCGGAAACCACTTTTTCAGCACTGTTTTCCTCTTTTCAGCACTGTTTTCCTCTTTTCAACAGGCTTTTCGGCCACTATCCCCCGGCACCGAACACGCTGTAACGCTAATGGCAGGATGTTTCGGCATAATTCAGGTTGCTGAGTGCGGCTGTCTTATCGGCGGCTGAAGTGAAGGCTGAATTATCTGCCGTCCACATATTTACGCCAGATGCGCCGGAGCCTCCTTGATCTGTGCCCACAGTTGCCAGAGGGTGCATCGTTTTGACGTGCCCATCACAGAACAAAAAATTTGTCATGCCGGTGTGCCCAGTAAAGATACACCCGGAAGCCTGTGTCGTGTTGTTGGTTACCCCCAGAGCGGTTTGCTGTCCCCCTGTGGCATCAACGATTTTGATTTCGCTGTAGCGGGATGTTGACTCACCGACCATCAAAGTTGTGGCGGGTGTTATCAGCGACGCGAGTGCCACCGGAGCCGGGCCTGTGCTGCCGTCGCGGAAGGCGCCACCACTGCCGCTGTCATAGCGGGCAGCACTATAGGATGGGTTGTAACCGTCGCTGCCGAGGTCATTCAAGTCTTTGCTGGGGTTATCGGGGCATTGCAGAACCCCTTTGCTCTTTGCGTAAGGCTGGATCGCGGCACGCCAGGAGACTTCGGGCGGGTAGGACCCATAGCGCGTCGGCATCGTCTCATCATAGTCTTGCGTGTACTGCGTGATGGCAAGGCCAATTTGCTTCAGGTTAGACTGACAGGCAGCGCGGCGGGCGTTCTCCCGCACCTTCTGGAAGACTGGAAATAGAATTGCCGCGAGGATCGCTATAATGGCGATCACGACGAGCAATTCAATCAGCGTAAAGCCTTTTGTGGGCTGTCTTGGGTTGACAGGAGAGACAGGGTATCGAGACGCCAGGAAGGATTGAGGCAAAGACATTTATGTTTTCTTTCGGTGGAGCAGTGAATAAGCAAACACAGTGTAACATATTTTTTGCCGATCTGAATTTTTGGGGCAAGAAATAAGATTCCAATCACCCGGCACTGGAAGTACCAGCCTATTTGTAAACGGAAAAAGTCGCTCCGCGACTCAGGAGAAGATTGCGGGTTTATTGGCCTCATCTCTATCCTGAGTCGCGGAGCGACTTTTTCCGTTTACAAATAGGCTGGTACTTCCAGTGCCAGTCAGAAACGTGCCGCCCAGTAATCCGGGTTGACTTCCTTTACCATATCTATTGTGTATTCCGGCTCGTCATCGCCATAGGCTCTTGCCAAATTCTGCGCCGACAGCCGCAGCCAATCATCCCGCTCTTCGTCGTTCTCGAAAATAGTAACCAACAGCCGTGTGCCTGGCGCAATGTCGTAGGGCGTATCCAAGACAATCTGCTGGCCGTCAAAGTGGGCGGGCAGGGCAATGGTACTCATGGGACGGGCCTCCTACTCCATACAGTCTACTCGACATATTCGCGCAGGCGGCATTTGGAGGGGTGGCGGAGTTTTTTGAGGGCTTTGGCTTCAATCTGCCGGATGCGCTCGCGGGTGACTTCAAAATGGCGGCCCACTTCTTCCAATGTGTGCGGGTAGCCGTCGTCGAGGCCGAAGCGCATTTTGAGGACGTCGCGCTCGCGGTCGGTGAGTGCGCCGAGAGCTTCGTCGATCTTCTCGCGCAGCATCATAAACGTGGCGGATTCGGTCGGGGAAGTGGTGTCGTCGTCAGGCAGGAAGTCGGACAGGCGGCTGTCTTCCTCTTCGCCGATGGGGGTTTCCAGAGACAGCGGCTCGGGGGCGATGCGGATGATCTCCGAAACACGGTCGGGGGTCAGGCCCATCTCATGGGCGATCTCGTCCACAGTCGCCTCGCGGCCCAGGATTTGCAGGAGATGGCTGCTGGTTTTGACAAGGCGGTTGATGGTCTCGACCATGTGAACGGGGATGCGGATGGTGCGGCCCTGATCGGCAATGGCGCGGGTGATCGCCTGCCGTATCCACCAGGTCGCGTAGGTGGAAAACTTGTAGCCTTTGCGATAGTCGAACTTTTCCACGGCCCGGATGAGGCCGATGTTGCCCTCTTGAATCAAATCAGGAAAGGACATCCCGCGCAGGGTGTAGCGCTTGGCGATAGACACGACCAAACGCAAATTGGCCTGTGTCAGCACGGCTTTGGCTTCGTGGTCGCCGCGCTCGATACGCTTGGCGAGGCGGATTTCCTCAGACAGCGTCAGCAGGTGTGTCCGGCCTACTTCGCGCAGCCACATCCGCACTGAGTCATCGAGCGGCATTCCTTCCAGAGCAGCAAGATCATCGGCGGTCAGCTCCGGCTCGGAGGGGGCGCTTGCGCCGTCTTCGGCGAACGACGCAGAGGCCAGCTCCGCCGCCCGGCGCACAATCGGCGTGTCTTCGTCCAGAAATTGCAGGACGTCGTCGAGCGCCGCCCGCTCTCCGTCAAGCGGCGTGTCCGACTCACGCGGGCGGTCTTCGGCCAGCTCAATCGTCCGGGGCATCCCGGCGCTTGCTTCCTCTGTCAGCACGTTAATTCCCTTCGCTCGCCGCCAGAGACTTCGGTGTCCCTTTCAGCTCGCTTTGAAGCTGTGCGAAGCGCTGCATCGTGTCAGCGTCCGCCGTTCCCGCTAAAATTTTCGCCTTGAGGCGCGAAAGCGTACCTTCTTTGGCACGCATTTTCAGGTGTGCAATCTCGCCGGCCACGGTCTCCGGCGTCAGCGGCTCATCGCCGCTGTTCATCAAAATCTCCGCCAGCAGCGTAGCACGCGGGTCATCACCAAGCGCAGCCAGCACTGCACCGGCGTCGAGCGCGTCGTCCCACAGCAAAAAGTCGTAGAGATAAGAGGCAAGTCCGCGTGCGCTTTCGGACACAAACTCTTCCGCTGTCAGGCCCTGCAAGACCGGCCCGGACAGGGCAGGGTCATCGGAAACCAGAGCGCGAAGCAGATGACGCTCGGCCTGCTCGGTTGCCCCGCCCCGCGACAGCGCCAGCGGCGGCATCGGAACCGGCGCGGATCGGCGCGACTTGTAGCCATTATTACTATAGCCGCTGCTGCCGCTATAGCCGCCGCTTTGCGTGTCGCTTTGCCCCGCAAGCTGCGCGGCCACATCCTGCCGGATATGCTCTTCGGCAAACGCCGCGCCCGTGTTATAATGGGGATGGTACGGCGCAAGCAGCTTCACATACTGCTCCCGCTCCACCATGCTTGGCACGGAGGCCAGAATCGGCAGCGCTTTACGAAACAGCGCGACCCGGTCCCGCTCGGTCTCAGCGGGGCCTTTGCGGATAAGCTGCCGGACCCGGTACTCAGTCAGCGGCAGGGCATTTTCAATCGCAAGCTCAAAGACGCGCCGCTGATTGGTTCGCAGAAGGCTGTCCGGGTCCTCACCTTCGGGCAGGTCCAGGACACGCACATCGACTTCCTGCGCCTCGAAAATCTGCGCGGCCCGGCCCGCCGCTTTCAGGCCCGCCGAGTCGGCATCAAAAGCCAGCAGCACCGTGGAGGCCAGCCGGGCCAATGTCTGCACATGGTCCTCGGTCAGCGCCGTGCCGAGCGTAGCGACGACGTTCTCAAAGCCCGCCTGATGGCAGGCAATCACATCGGTATAGCCTTCCACCACCACCGCCCGTCCCTGCGCGGCGATGGCTTTTCTGGCTTTGGACAGTCCATACAGCGTCCGGCTTTTGGAGAAGACCGGCGTTTCCGGCGAGTTCCAGTATTTGGGCTGACCGGGCCGGGCGTCTGCAATCAGCCGCCCACCAAAGGCGATAGGCCGCTCCTGAACATCGAAAATCGGAAAAATCAGCCGCCCGCGCAGCTTGTCAAATGTCCCGCGCTCACCGACTGTCACCAATCCTGCTTTTTCAGCATCGGCCAGGGCGATACCCTTCTGCGTCAAAAACCGGCACAGGGCATCCCACTCGTCTACGGCAAAACCCAGCGAAAAGCCCTGAATGGCCTCGTGCGCCAGCCCGCGTGCGGCCAGATAGTCGCGGGCCACCGGGGAGCGGCCCAGCACGTCCCGATAGAACTTCAAAGCCAGCGCATTGATCCGGTAAATCCGGTCTTTTTCGCCCGCCTCGGACAGCGGAGCCGCCTCTCCGTTTGGGCCAGGCGCGGAGCGCGGGGCGCGGGAGGTGAGCGTGACGCCCGCCTGCAAGGCCAGTCGCTCTAATGCCTCGGGGAACGTTAGATTCTCGATCTTCTGGATAAACTTGAAGACATCGCCGCCCTCGGCGCACTGCCCAAAGCACTTCCAATAGCCGATTTCGGGGCTGACCACAAACGACGGCGTTTTTTCCTGATGAAACGGGCAGAGACCCTTCAGCTTGCCCCCGGCTCGCTTCAGGGTCACGTACTTTTCAACCACCGAAACGATATCGATCCGGGTCCGCACCTCATCAATGTCACTGCGGTCGGCCATGAGGGTAGTCTTGCCTAATCGGGGGCGGCAACAATGATCGCCACGAGCTTCTGATCTAGGAACTGAAAGCCGCAGTGCAGCGTGTCTTTGTAATCAATGTTGATGATCGGCCCGGTGATGGTCGTGTTTTCCGGGTAGCCGTAGCGTCCGACGACCGCCGCGTAGCTCGTGCCGAGGCGAATGCCCCGCGTGGTGCCGTAGGCCCCGCTGTAGCCGGTCTCCCGAATCTGAACGACGCGCTTGTCGGGCGAAATTGTGAACTCTAAAGAGCCGCCGTTCTGACGGTCATAAATGAGCGTGACCGGCTGCTTTACCGGCGCGACAGGCGCGTTCGGGTCGCCCGCCCCGCCCGTGCCGAGGCCGGGTGCACCGGGGAACTCGCCGCCGCCCTGACCTGGGAACCCGCCGCCCTGACCGGGATAGCTCCCGCCGAGGCTGCCCTGATTGGTCGGCACACCGGGGAAGCCCGGCAGAAGGCCGCCTCCGGCGCGAGGGGGGGGAGTGCTGCTGCTAGGATAAGGACTGGGCGAGCCGGAGGTGGCTCCCGATCCGCCCGGACCACCGCCCGGACCGCTGCCCGTGCCGCCCGCTGTCGGGTCGCCGGGGGCAATGCCGCCGACAAGGATGCGGCTCGGGTTGCCAAACTTTCGTGTCACCTCGGAGCCGGGCGAAAAAATAGAGATGCCCGCCAGCGACCGCTCCGCCCCGGCGGCGTGAGCCGCCCCGCCAGAAATTGCGAGAAGAGACAATGCCGCTGCCGTGACAAGCAGCCGCCGCCAGGGCTGAGATGCCCGCTGAGACCCGTGAAGATGAACCATGAAAATCCTCCGTCCGCCCGTCAATATACTACTTAGTCCGAATATGCTTAACGCATTATACGGTATTCCGGGCTTATAATTACACCCCTGCCCAAACAATTCCTGCTTCTTCTTCATTTATACCCCAAAAAGCCGTGAACTTTCCGGCCCGGACGGCGTCAGAACGGGTATCATTGCCGCAAAAAGCAGAGACGTGGAGCAATCAGTCCTGTGAGAATATTATGAGTTTTGCTCAGGTGGTTCGCGTGCCGACAACCGATTTATCTCTGGTGGAGCGCTGCCGTGCCAGCGACGAAGCCGCGTTTCGTGAGATCGTGTCACGCTACAAGGTGAAAGTTCACCATTATATTTTCCGTATGACGGGCAGCAGCGAGGACGCCGAGGATTTAACTCAGGAAGTCTTCGTGCGCCTGTACACGTCTCTGGGCACGTTTCGCGGCCAGTCCAGCCTCAACACCTGGCTGTTTCGCATCGCGGGCAATTTGTGTATTGACCGTTTCCGGCGCACCAAAGGCCGCGCCCCGGCGTATTCGCTGGATGAGCCGTTTGGCGAGGACGACAGCGCAGGCCGCGACATCGCTGACCAGACCTGGGAGCCGCACCGGCTTTTGGAGAACGGCGAAATGGCCGCTCAAATCCAGATCGCCCTCGGGCGGCTGCCGGAGAAGCTGCGGACTGCCCTGATTTTGCACGATTTAGAGGGCCTGCCCTACGAAGAAATCGCCCAGATTGCAGGCTGCCCACTTGGCACCGTCAAGTCCCGTTTGTTTAATGCCCGAATGCAGATGCGCGGCCTGCTCACACCCTATTTAAGTAGCTAGATTATGATGACCGACTGCCAGACAATTCAGCCGCTGCTGTCCGAGTTTCAGGACGACCATCTGGACGCTCGGACCGCCTGGGACGTGCAAACGCACGTCGCCGGATGCGCCGCCTGCGCCCAGACTCAGCGCGAGCTGTTCAAGCTGCGCGACGCCCTGCATGCCCTGCCCGCGCCGACGCTGTCGGCAGGCTTTGAGGCCGCGCTGGCCGAGCGCCTGGCGTTCACCCGCCGCCCGGTCACTTCTTCCGGTACGGCGTCGTGGAAAAACCGGATGGCCACGCTTTTTGCGAACCCGCCTGTCTGGCGTCTGAGGCCCATGCTGGCCTTTGGCGCGGCAGGAGCCGCCGCCGCACTTGGCCTGTTTTTCCTGCCCGCCCCCGCGCCGCCCGCCCTGCCGCCCAATGCCGCACAGGCCGCCCCCGTAGACCGTGCGTTTGTGGCGGAATGCGTTGCCCAGCGCCGCCGTGAGGCTGCCGGGGAGCCTCTAGCCGACCTGTCCGCGCAGAACCTGGCCGGGCACCTGGACACCGCCCCGACAGACAACACACCAGCAGACAGCGCCCCGACAGATGCGGGGATGTTCTAGGATGAAAGCATTCTGGCTGCTTCTGCCCGCGTCCTTCTTGCTAACTCTGCCGCTTCAGGCCGGCCCGGCGCGGCGTGCTCTGCGCCTCCAGAAGCGTATCAGCGCCCCCTCCGATCCGGCGGCACAGGCGCTCTTGAAAAAGATGCTGCAAGCAGAAAACTCGCTGTCTTTCTCCGGGGACCAGATCACCACGGTCACACGCGGCGATCTGGACCTGTCTTCCGAACAGCAGGTGCAGCGTCAGGGCGCAAAAGCACTGCGGATTGACTACCTGCGCCCCGCCCGTCTCGCCGGGGAGCAGATTGTGGACAATGGCCGGTTTTATTCGCACTATATCCCGTCTAAAGACACGCTGGAACTCAGCCCTTCGCGCATTGGAACCCTGCGGGTGCGGGTGCCGGAGATTGTCAAGCAGATCAAACAGGGACGGCTCTTGGTACGCTCGCTCGGGCCGGACACCGTGGCCGGTCATGCCTGCACCGTAGTGGAAGTCACGAACGGCGGCTCGGTTCCCGCTGCCGCCCGGCGGTTCTGGATTGACCCCGTGAACGGCGCACAGCTTCGCATCGAGCAGTACGACCCGGACGGCAAGCTGCGGTCCGCGTCCTATTACGCCCAGGTGAATTACGCCCCGGCGTTCACCAAAAAAACGTTTCAGGTGCCCACGACCGGCGGCAAAGTCGTCGCTACCGGGTTTGCCCCGGCAACGCTGACTTTGGAGCAAGTTCAGGCGCAGGCCGGGTTTGCTGTGCCGACCCCGGCGTATCTGCCCTCCGGCTTCCGGTTCAGCGGCGGGGCGATTTCGGACAGCCGAAAAGGCCGCGTCGTGGAGATGCGCTACGTCGGCGGCGCGACCGCGCTGTCTCTGTTTGAGACCCCGGATAACCGCCCCGGTGGCCCTTCCCGCCCCGAGCGGACCCGGCGCGGCGTCATCGCCGGGCGTCAGGCGGGACTGAAACTGGTGCTGATTGGTAATTTGTCCGACACTGAGCTAAAGAAAGTGCTGGAATCGGTGAAATAGGCTTCGGCCTATTCCCTCGTGCCCAGCATTTCGTTCACAGACACCCCCGCCGGGAACAGCGAGTTGCGGCGCTCTTCGGCATACTCAAAGACCGCCGCCATCAGCACATCCCAGGTGAAGTACACATCCGCCACATCTTCCCAGTCCGCCAGCACCAGCCCACGTGATTCAGAGCTTTCGGGAATGGCCTCAAACCCCCAGGCTTCGGCCACAAACACCGGGCACCACCGCGCCTGCCCCGCCTTGTCACCGCCGCGCTGAGTCAGCTTGTAGCAGCCGATCAGACGCCGGTGCTGCGGGTGCAGCCGCGCCCCGGTTTCCTCCCACGACTCCCGTTCCGCCGCCGCGTCCAGCGTTTCCCCCGGCTCGATTTTGCCGGACGGGATACATAGCCCCCGCCCTTCAATATCGGCGAGGGCCACTTTGTCGCCGTAGAACACAAACATCAGCACGGCCCACAGCTTCCCCTCGCTTTCAGGGAGAAGCTGTTCGCCCGCATAAAACGTGGCGTCCGAGTCCCATTCGGCCCAGTAGACAGCAGGGAAATCCAATCGTGTGCTCTTTTCTGAAAGGGGGGAACGGCGGGCCGCGCCCCAAACAGGCTGGGGCGTTTACCGCCCCGGCCCGAGCCAGAACGAGGGGTTAAAACCCCTCGCTAAAAGGCGAGGACGCCGGGAAGCCAAAGAATAAGAGAAACCAAAGAGTTTAGATGCAAACCTCTGGCCGTCATCCGATTGGCCGCCCGGCGCGAAGCGCCTTGATGCCTGCGGCATGACTGCGTAACAGCGAGGGGTTTTAACCCCTCGTTCTATAGCCTCCATCACCTACCCCGGCGTAATCTTCCAGAAGTCTTCGCCGACCATGTCCCAGGGAAGGCGGCGCTCATCGGCGTCGGCCAGATTGAACTGCTGGCTGACATAGTACAAAATGGTCGCCGGAGCCTGCCAGATGTTCGCGCCGCCGTGCGCCACGCCGCGTGGGATATACAGCACCTGCGCCTTGCCGCTGCCCATCGTCAGGCGCATGGTTGCGCCCAGCGTCGGCGAGTCCTTGCGGCAGTCCACCAGGCCCACCAGAAGGCGGTCGGTGGGGGGCACAAACCAGACATCTTCTTGGTTGAAGTGCAGGTGGAAGGCTTTAATCGCGCCCGGCAGGACCAGCGAGTACGATGACTGCCGCACCTTGAACTCCGGGACGGCTTCCAGATGGCCGGTCTCGTCAAAGCGGACCAGCTCGGCGAACGAGCCGCCGTCATCGGTCAGCAGGCGCAGGTCAATCAGCTTGACGCCGTCGATTTTGACGCCGCCGCCGTAGCCCTGCGTCGTGATTTTGTCGGCATAGTCCGCTCCGAAATCGGCGGGAGACAGTGGTTTCAGCATTCGTTTCTCCTGTTTCACACTTTAACCGACGCCGAGAAGCTCGACATCAAAGAGCAGTGTGGCATTCGGGGGAACCGCCCCGCCCGCGCCTGCCGCGCCGTAGCCGAGATGCGGCGGGATGGTGAGCTTGCGCTTGCCGCCGACCTTCATGCCCATCACGCCTTCGTCCCAGCCTTTGATGACCCGTCCCTGCCCGATAGGGAACACGAAGGGCTGATTGCGGTCCCGCGACGAATCGAACTTGCGCCCATCGGGGAACGTGCCGGTGTAATGCACGGTCACTTTCTGCCCTGTCGCGGGGCTGTCCCCGTCGCCGACCACTTCGTCCACATATTCCAGCCCCGAGGCTGTCTTGATTGGTTCTGCCATTTGATGTCTCCTGAGTTGTCTTTTGCGTTACGCTGAAAGTATACCCGACGAAGCGAGCGAGAGGCCACAGAAAAAGCCACGGGTTGAAACCCGAGGCTGGAAAAAGCCCAGTGTCCAGGGGACACAAGACAAAGAACAATGGGGCCATTGCGTCACCGTTCTTACGTCCCCTGGACGGTGGGCACTTCTCAGCCTCGGGTTTCAACCCGTGGCTCCTTTGCATCAGCCTCACGCCATTGACACGCTTTCGCCATTGACACGCTTTCGCCATTGACACGCTTTCGCCATTGACACGCTTTCGCCATTGACACGCTTTCGCCATTGACACGCTTTCGCCATTGACACGCTTTCGCCATTGACACGCTTTCGCCATTGACACGCTTTCGCCATTGACACGCTTTCGCCATTGACACGCTTTCGCCATTGACACGCTTTCGCCATTGACACGCTTTCGCCATTGACACGCTTTCGCCATTGACACGCTTTCGCCATTGACACGCTTTCGCCGCGTGTGCTATGATTTGCTATGCCCCAGACCGCCCCCCCTGACCCCGACACGCCGCGTCCCCTGCCCCGCCGCCCCGTGCCGCGCCCGCCGCAAAGCCGCGCTTCGCGCCCGCCCTTTCAGTTAATAGACGGTCTCTGGGCGCTCGGCCTGGCCGGGCTGGCATTGGCACATTTAGCTTTGACGGGAGATTTGGCCGCGCCCCATACCGGCGCGGCGCTGGCGGCGGCACTCACCGTCGCCGCGCTGTACGGGCTGGGATGGAGAGCACGGGACCGGGCGGCGGGCGTAACGGCGGCGGGACTGGCGGCGGCAAGCGGGCCGTTCCTGCACGCGATGGCCGTGTCCGGGCAGTCCGCGCCGGTGACCCTGCTGCTGACGACGGCTCTGCTTGCGTTTGTCTGGGGATCGTCTCTTGCGGCATTGGGGCTGTGCGCTCTGGCCGCGCTGCTGCGGCCAGACACAGCCCTGCTTGGCCTGCTGCTGCTGGGATTGTCGCTGGCACAGCACCGGCGGCGGGCGCTGTACGGCGCGGCGGTGTTCGGCGTGCCACTGCTGGCGGTCTGGTCCGGGCGCATCGCGCTGGGGCACGGCTTCGGCCCGCTGCCGACCGCGCAGGTCAGCCCGGTTGTTCTGGTCTGGGTATTCGCGCCTGCCGCGCTTCTGCTGATCGCAATGCTGCTGCCACTGGCCGGGGAAATGAGCGAGCCGACACGCCGCGCCCGCTGGCTGCCAACCCTGCTCTGGCTTGGTTTGTATGCACTCGCCGCCTCAGTGCTTCGTGCCACAACGCCCACGGGAATGCTGCTGCCGCTGGCCCCGCCGCTGTTTGCGCTGGCAGGCGGCGGGCTGTCCCGGCTGCTGCCGACGCTGGCCGGGGAGTTTCCCGGCCCCGGACCGCGCTACGTTCTGGCGGTTCTGGCTGTCTTAGGACTAGTTGGCCTGCACACCCGCCTGGAGCTGCCTAGTACGTCAGCAGGGCCTGAATGGGGATATTTCCCAGCGCCGCCCGCCCTCCCAGCGCTTCCAGCTCAATCAAAACACTGACGCCCGCCACCGTGCCGCCAACCACTGTAATCAGCGAAGCCGCCGCACGAGTCGTGCCGCCGGTTGCCAGCAAATCATCCACGATCACCACGCGCCGCCCCGCAAGCGCGGCGTCTTTCTGGACTTCCAGAATGGCGGTGCCGTACTCTAACTCGTATTCTTCCTGCACCGTCTCCCCCGGCAGCTTGCCGACCTTGCGGATGGGCACAAGCGGCACGCCCAGAGACAGCGCGACGGGAGCGCCAAACAGGAAGCCCCGCGACTCGATGCCTGCCACCGCTTCCGCGCCCCACTCCCGCGCCTGCGCTGCCATACGCTCCGTCACCTCGCGCAGCGTCTCCGGGTCGGCCAGTAGCGGGGCGATGTCGCGGAACAAAATGCCCGGTTTGGGAAAGTCGGGAATGGCGCGGACAAGATTAGTCTGAAATCTAGTCTGAAATCTAGTTTGAGGAGGCATAGTTTTCTTTCTGCGCGGTCACATCCCGGCGCGGGGGCATTCCAAACAGCCGCGAATACTCGCGGCTGAACTGCGAGGCGCTTTCGTAGCCGACCTGACCGGCGGCGGTCTCGACATTCGCTTCTTCGGCCAGCATCAGCCGCCGGGCTTCCACCAGACGAAGCTGTTTTTGGTATTGCAGAGGCGTCATCGACGTAATCGACTTGAACTGCCGATGGAACGCCGACGGACTCAGCCGGGCGACCTCGGCTAACTCTTCGATGCGAACCGGCTCCGCGAAACGGTCCCGCAGCGCATGGATGGCATCGACGACGCAGCGTGTGTGGCTGTTTGCCAGTGTCATCCCGGCCACTTCCCCGCCGTGCGGGCCGGACAAAAGCCAGTAGCAAATCTCGCGCATCAGGGCCGGATACAAAATTGGGATCGCCGCCGGCGTGTCCAGCAGACGCACCATCCGCAGGGCACAGTCTGCCAGAGGCCCGGCAAAGTCGGTGACAAAGACGCCCCGGCTCCGCTCGCCGCCCCCTATTGGCGGGGTCGGCAGGCTGTCTCTGACCTCGCGCATCACGCCCAAGTCAAACTCGATAATCACGCCCAGGTACGGCTCGGTTGGACTTGCCTCGCAGACGGTTCCCAGCGCAGGCATTTCGACGCTGACCACCAGCGCCTGCCCGGCCCGGTAATCCAGCCGCCGGTCCCCGAACATCGCCCATTTGGCCCCCTGAACTACGATGCAAAGCGCGGGCTTGTAGACCAGATAGTGCGGCTGCTTCGCATGGTCCGAGCGCAGCAGGGTCAGGCCCGGAACGGCTGTCGGGAAGGGGCTATCCCCGCCGTATGTGTCCGTGGAGCGCGTCACGGCTTCGATTAACGCATTCAGCATTTCGAGTTCTTTCTGCGGTGGCTTTCGGCTGCCGAGCAGGATCAGGCAGGAAATAAGGCAGTTTCGGCATTTTCTTACCGGGCCACCGGCAGGTATTATACCACTGCCACGCACTCAAACGCGGCGCTTTAGAAAGAGATTATAATGCCAACACAGAAGATTGCCATTGTCACCGGCGGCAGCCGGGGACTGGGCCGCAACGTCGTCCTCAGCCTCGCCAGGCGCGGGGTCAGCTCGATTTTTACCTACCACTCCAATCAGGCAGAGGCCGAGTCGGCAGTCGCTGAAGTCAGCGCGGCGGGAAGCCGGGCCATTGCCCTGAAACTGGATACCGGCGATGTCAGCCGCTTTGACGGGTTCGTCGCCGAAGTCCGTAAAGCACTGACAGAGATGGGCGCGGAGCGGTTCGATTATCTGGTCAACAACGCAGGCACGTCTCACCATGCCCCGATTGAACAGGTCACCGAAGAGGACCTGGACAGCCTGTACCATGTCCACTTCAAAGGCGTTTTTTTCCTGACGCAGAGGCTCCTGCCGCTGATCAACGACGGGGGCAGGATTGTCAATGTTTCGTCCGGGCTGACCCGTTTCAGCGCCCCCGGCAGCGCTGCTTATGCCTCGATGAAGGGGGCTGTCGAAGTGCTCACCCGCTACCTGGCAAAAGAGCTGGGTTCGCGCCAGATTGCGGTCAACACCGTCGCGCCGGGCGCAATCCAGACTGATTTCAGCGGCGGCATGGTGCGCGACAACACCGCCGTCAACAAAATGGTGTCGGATATGACCGCGCTGGGCCGCCCCGGCCTGCCCGACGACATCGGCCCGATGATCGCCTCGCTGCTGTCCGACGACAACCGCTGGGTCAACGGCCAGCGCATCGAAGTCGCCGGGGGCATGGTGCTTTAAGTCGCCCCCGACACAGCACAGCCCGTGGCTTTCGCCACGGGCTGTGCTGTGTTGCTCGCTTTTATTTCGCCTACAAATCCAGTCGAGGTATCCGCCGAGTGCTTCGTATTCAGTCGGTTTAATCATGGGGTCAGCCTCCAATATGAAAGTCAGCATGAAAGCGTAGCCGAGGGATTTTTGGCCTTCGGCTTTCAGCGACCTAACACAATATCCAACTCAGCCAAGACCTTCTCAAACACCGCTTTGTTCAGTACACCATAGGGCTTCACGATGTCGCTCTGCCTCAATGTGTATATCTTGTCGGCACGAATGAGGCTCCGACGCGGCAAAATGCCTACCTCTAAATCTGCTGCGTCAATGATAATTCCTGCCGTCCCTGCCCCCAAATTGGAAGTGATAGAGGCAACCAGCATATCCGGCGAGCGGCGTAAAGCATCATCCGAAGAAAGAATCAGAACAGGTCGTCTTTTGTTCGTGCTGAGGTCGGAATAGGGAACGGGAATCAGCACGATGTCGCGCTGTTTAGGCATTGTTCCAAACCTCATCATCAATGGGGTTGTCCCAGAAATCCATTGTCTTGGCGGCCAGTTGGCGCAGACCTTCTTGATCGTCGGCGTCCGAGCCGCGTACTAGCACAATGATTTCTACCGGTGTTCCCTGGTTGAGACTGAGGCGCGGAAGGATAATTTCCCCCTCCGCGCCGACTTCCGCTTCATATTTCAATGCCTGCATCGGTGTTCCCTCTGAGCAACAGCCTACAAATCCAGCAGGATGGGCAGGATGATGGGGCGGCGGGTGGTCTTCTTATACAGGAACTTGCCGACGGCGTCGCGCAGGTCCTGCTGGACCACCATCCAGTCGTTGTCTTCATCGGGCAGGTTCTTGATCTTGTTGATAATCACCTGCTTGATTTCCTCGACCAGCTCCTCGGACTCGTCCATGTAGACAAAGCCGCGTGAGATGACTTCGGGGCCGGAAATAATCTCGCCGGTTTCCTGAGACAGACCGACGACAAGCACTAAGAAGCCGTCCTGGCCGAGATGCTGGCGGTCGCGCAGGACGACCTCGGAAACATCGGTGATGCCGGTGCCGTCAATCAGAACCGCGCCGCTTTTTTCGACGCGGCCGATGACGCCCGCGACGTCTTCGCCGACTTCCACGATGTCGCCGATTTCGGCGTGGATAATGTCTTCGGCAGGCCAGCCCATGTCTTCGGCCATTTTGGCGTAGCGGTGCAGCATCCGGTACTCACCGTGAACCGGCATGACGTACTGCGGCTCCACCAGATTGAGCATCAGCTTCAGCTCTTCCGAGTAGCCGTGGCCGGAGACGTGCACAGTGGAGACGCCGTCATAGAATACCTCCGCGCCGCGCCGGAACAGGTGGTTGATGGTGCGGTAGACCGAGTCCTCGTTGCCGGGGATGGCCGACGCCGAAACAATCACCGAGTCGCCGGGGACGATTTTGAGCTTGCGGTGGTCATCTACAGCAATACGCGACAGCGCGGCCATCGGCTCGCCCTGCGAGCCGGTCGTGATGACCGTCACCTGCTGCGGGAAGTAGTCTTCGATTTCGTCGGCGCGAATGCGCGTGCCTTCGGGGATATTGAGATAGCCCATCTGCTGGGCCATGTCCATGTTGCGCTCCATCGAGCGGCCCATCAGGGCGACTTTGCGGCCATACTTGACGGACATATCGACGGCCTGCTGGACGCGGTGAACGTTGGAGGCGAAACAGGCCATGATGATGCGCCGCTGGGCATCGCGGAAAATCTTGTCAAACGAGTCGCCGACAATCCGCTCGGACTGCACGAAGCCGGAGCGCTCGACATTGGTGGAGTCGGACAATAAGACGAGAACGCCTTCCTGCCCGATGCGCGTAATCCGCGCAATGTCAGCAAGCTGGCCGTCCACCGGGGTCTGGTCAAACTTGAAGTCACCGGTGTGAACCAGCGTTCCCGCCGGGGTATGCACGGCAAAGCCGACGGCGTCGGGAATAGAGTGTGCGACGCGGAACGGCTCCACATCGAACTGCGTGCCGACCTGAAATCTGTCCGTGGCAGCGAATGTGTTCAGCTTGGCCCGGTCCAGCACTTTATGCTCACTCAGCTTGCCTTTCGTGAAGCCGATGGTGAGGCGCGTGCCGTAGACGGGGACGTTGAGCTGCTTTAAGACAAAGCCGAGCGAGCCGATATGGTCTTCATGGCCGTGGGTGAGGATAATCCCCTTGACCATCTCCTTGTTTTCTAACAGATAAGAGATGTCGGGGATGACGAGGTCCACGCCAAGCTGATCCGCGCCGGGAAAGGCGAGGCCGCAGTCAATGACAAGGATTTCGTCGCCGCTGCGAATGGCGGTCATGTTTTTGCCGATTTCGCCGAGGCCGCCGAGCGGGATAATTTGCAGGGTCTTGGCCTTCCCGGCGGCGGGCTTGGCGGGTGCGGGCTGTGTGCGTTTGGTGGCCTGTGCCCCTTTGGCGGGGACGGGCTTTGTGTTGGTTGTTGTCATAATTCGGTTTCGTAGTTTATGTCGGCGGCTTCGCAGGAGGCCCCCCCCGCCCCCAATAATGGGGGAGCCAGATAAAGAACCAGAGGGGCTAGCTTCTAACTTTCCGGTTCCCCCATTATTGGGGGCTAGGGGGTCTCTCACAGCACCCCGTATTCTTTCAATGCAGTTTGTATGCGGCTGCGCTCCGTGTCGGTAGCGTCAATCAGCGGCAGGCGCAGGGCGGGATTCGGCAGGACGCCCATAAGGGACAGGGCCGTTTTGGTGGGTGTCGGCGACGGGGCGCAGAACATGGCTTTAGTGACTGCCAGCGTCTTCAAGTGAATGGCGCGGGCGGTGTCTAAATCGCCGTCGAAGAAGGCCCGGTGCATTTTCTGCAAATCGGGGCCGACGACGTGCGAAATAACGCTGATGTTGCCAACGCCGCCGAGGGCCAGAATGGGCAGATTGACTTCGTCCGCGCCGCCGTAGAGCATGAACTCGGGGGGCGTTCCCAAAACGATGTCGCCGACCTGCGCCAGCAGGCCACTTGCCTCTTTGACGCCGACGATGTTGTCAATCTCTGCCAGCCGAATGACCGTGGCAGCTTCCAAATTAACCTGCGTGCGGCCCGGCACGTTGTACAGCACAATGGACAGATTGGTTGACTGCGCTACAGCTTTGTAGTGCTGATACAGACCCTCCTGCGAGGGCTTGTTGTAATAGGGCGTCACTACCAGAAGGCCGTCCACGCCGGTATCTCCGGCAACGCGGGACAGGGCGGTCGTCGCAGCGGTGTCATAGCTGCCGGTTCCCGCCAGAACTTTCGTGTCCGGGCCAACCGATTCGCGGACGCATCGAAAGAGCTTCAGCTTTTCGTCATGCGAGAGCGTCGCGCTTTCGCCGGTCGTGCCTGCCACGACAAGGCCGTCGGAGCCGTTCGCGGCCAGCCACTTTGCCATCCGGGCCGTCTCGGCGTAGTCCACACCGCCATCGGTATTAAAACACGTAATCATAGCCGTTAGCACGCGGCCAAACATCGGAGGTTCCATAGCTTCTACTGCCTTAAGAGATTTTGAGCCACAAGGCTCTCGGCGATCTGCACGGCATTGGTGGCCGCGCCTTTGCGGAGATTGTCGCTGACAATCCAGAAGTTCAGGCCGTGCGGGTTATCCAAATCCTGCCGGATGCGGCCCACGAACGTCGTGTCTTTGCCTGCCGCAAACAGGGGCGTCGGGTAGGCGCGGTACGGGTCGCCTTCTTCGTCTAGAACAGCCAGACCGGGCGCGTCGTTCCAGAGGGCGCGGGCCTCGGCGGGCGTTACGGGCCGCTCGGTCTCCACATAGACGGCTTCGGAGTGGCAGACGGCGACGGGGACGCGGGCGCAGACAATCGGCGTGACTTTCAGGGTCGGCTCGCCCATGATTTTGCGCGTCTCATGCACCAGCTTCATCTCTTCCGACGTGTACCCGGCAGCGTCAAACCCGCCAATCTGCGGGATGACATTGGCGGCAATCTGCACCGGAAACGCCGGGCCGGGCTGAGTGATCGCCAGGCCCGAAGCCAGCGCCCCGTTTTGCGCGTTCAACTCATCTACCGCTTTGGCCCCCGCCCCGGAAACGGCCTGATAGGTGGAAATGAGCACGCGAGTAATCTTCGCGGCGTCGTGCAGCGGCTTCAAGGCCAGCACAAGTTGGGCAGTGGAGCAGTTCGGATTTGCGACGATGCCCTCATGCGCTTTCAGCGCGGCGGCGTTGACTTCGGGCACGACAAGCGGCACATCCGGGCGCATCCGAAAATCCCCGCCATTGTCAATCACGACCGCGCCGCGTCTGACGGCCTCGGGGCCGAATGTGACCGCCGCGCCCTTGTCGCCCTCAGTCCCGGCGAACAGGGCAATATCGACGCCGTCAAACGCCTCGGGCGTCGTCGGCTGCACCGCGTATTCGCGCCCGGCGACGGTCATCGTCCGGGCGGTCCGGGCCAGAACGCGCACTTCGCGGGCGGGAAAATGATGCTCGGCCAGCACGCGCAGCAACTCCTCGCCGACCGCCCCCGCGCCGACCACGGCAACGGTATATTCAGAAGGATGATTAGACATAACTTTCTCTCAGTCCGGCATCGGCACGGCAATCAGCCGCGCCAACTGCTCACACAGCGAGTCCAGCAGGGCCAGATTGTCGGTATCGTCGACGCCCACCCGGAAGTGCAGGCCGTCCTGCGCCAAATCCTCGGTCAGCAGGGCAATCGGGATACGCGCCGCTTCCTCTTCGCCTTTTAAGACTTCCAGCAGGGCGGACAGCTCGCCAGCGGGCAGGATTTCGTCGATAAAAATCAGCGCAGGCGCGGCAGCGATGGCATAGCCCACAGCATCCGACGCCGTTTCGGCCAGATGCAGCGTCGTGCCCTCGGCGGTCAGCGCGGCGGCTTCCTCCCGAAAGCACGCCAGCGTTTCCGAGCCGGACGCACAAACGGCAAGCGCCGTTGTGCCAGCCCCGAACGGTGCCAGCGCCTGCCGGATGTCTTTGCCCTGCACCGGCTTTCGCAAAAACGAGAACGCCCCCAGTGCCAGGTCCCCCCGCGAGGGGTCGCCCTGCACCGAGACTACCACCGCAGGCATTGTGCGGGTGGCGCGGTCCGTCCGCAGGCCGCGCAGGGCGTGCAGGGCGTCCATTTGCGGCATCATCATATTCAAAATCACGGCATCCGGCTTGTGCAGACGCGCTTTTTGCTGCGCTTCGGCGGCTCCCCCGGCTTCCAAAGTGCCGTAGCCGCGCCGGTGCAGAGCATGACGGATGAGGCTTCGCACATAAGCATCGTCGTCGGCAATCAGGATCAGGCCAATGCCACGGTCCGGCAGTGCCACCGGCGGCGGGGCGAGCGTCCCCGCCGACTCCAGAAACAGCGGCAGGGTAAAGTAAAAGCGGCTGCCCCGGCCCGCCTCGCTTTCCACCCAGATAGCTCCGCCCAGAAGCTCGATAATCGTTTTGGCAATCACCAGCCCGAGGCCAGTCCCGCCCGCCTCGCGGGTGCTGGAATTGTCGGCCCGGAAGAACCGCTGAAACAGCTTTTTCTGGTCTTCCGGCGTGATGCCGATGCCGCTGTCGGCGACGCAGGTAGTCACACTGGCATCCCCGGCGACTTCCAGACTGATTTTAATCCAGCCCCCTTCGGGGGTATACTTGATGGCATTGTTGACGAGGTTAGTCAGCACCTGCGTGACTTTGTCCGAATCGCCGCGCACCGGCGGAATAGACTCGGGCAGAGAGGCGTCCATCGAGACGTGCTTGGCATCGGCGGCGGCCTTCATCAGACGCAATGTGTCCGTGACAATGGCCCGGTAGTCAATCGGCTCATGCTTGATGTCGATAGTCCCGGACTCGATGCGCGAGATGTCCAGAATGTCATTGATCAAGTTGGACAGCCGCGTCGTGCTGCTCTGAATAATGCCCAGAAACTCGGATTGCAGCTCGTTGACCTCGCCCGTCGCCCCCGAGAGCAGCAGGTCGGTGTAGCCCTTGATGCTCGTCAGCGGCGTTCGCAGCTCGTGCGAGACGACGGAAATAAAGTCCGTCTTCATTTTGTCCAGCTCGCGCTCGCGGGTAATATCGCGCAGGGCCACGATGCGGCCAATCGTTTCGCGTCCGTCCTCGCCCAGCACCGGAGCGGTATAAAATTGCAGAAAGCGCCGGTCCGGGCCGCCTTCGTCCAGCGCGATAATTTCTTCGGCGATGCCGCGCTCATGCTCCGAGGCCAGCGCGGCAAGGCGGTGCGAAAGCGTGTCAATCAACAGGGGCCGTGCTTCTTCCAAAGTGTGCCGCAGCAGCCCTTCGGAGCGCGTGCCCAGCAGCTCGCCAAAGCGGCGGTTGACCAGCACAAAGGTCTCCTCGCGGTCCAGCATGGCGATGCCGTCGTTGGCGGCGTTCAAAACCGCCTCAAAGCGGTGGTTCAGCGCGGCCAGCGTGTCGTTCTGCCGCCGCAGGACGCCCTCGCGCTGCGCGATGACATCGACCATGTGGTTGAAGGCGCGGGCAAGCTCGGCGAACTCGTCTTCATCGGTCGGCACGATCCGCGCCCCGTAATCGCCGCGCTCGATACGCTCCGCGCCCCGGCGAAGCTGTTCCAGATGCAGCGTAATCGGGGCGGTCAGCAGCCGCCCGATGACGGCGGCGGGGATGAGCACCAGCGCCATGCCGAGGGCGTAGTCACGCAGACGAATCTGGTCCCCCTGCGAATGGATGAACAGGATGCCGACCCCGAGCGTAAAGGCCAGCGGAACCAGGTAGGCCAGCACGATCCGGTTTGCGATTTTGCGGCCAAACGACATCGTTACTACAAATTTTGAAGCAAAGAAAGAGTGAATTGAAACAGCCCTATGCCGTTAGAACAACCCCAAAGCCTATCGCAGATAGAATACCCGAAAACGAGTGAAAACGCGCTCCGCCTGCTGGTCGTCATCCCAACGTACAACGAAGCGGACAATGTGGGGGTCATCACGCAGGATGTTCTGCGCCAGCCGGTCCATGCCGATCTGCTGATTGTGGACGACAATTCCCCCGACGGCACGGGGGCACTGGCGGACGCCCTTGCCGCCGCCCCGGCGTCTGAAAACCGTGTCCATGTCCTGCACCGGGCAGGCAAAGAGGGCCTGGGCCGCGCCTACCTCGCGGGCTTTGCCTGGGCCTTAGAGCGCGGCTACGACGCCGTGGTGGAGATGGACGCCGACCTCTCCCATGACCCGCTGTATTTAGGCAGTATCGCTGAAAAAGCGTTAGAGGCTGACGTGGTCATCGGCTCCCGCTATTTAAACGGCATCTCGGTCATCAACTGGCCTCTGCGGCGCATTCTGCTGTCGTGGGGCGCAAACTGGTATGTACGCACCGTCCTGGCCCTGACGGTCAACGACTGCACAAGCGGCTACCGGCTGTATCACCGGCGCGTCCTGGAAGCGATCAATCTTGGCGGCGTGCAGTCCAACGGATATTCATTTCAGGTGGAGATGACCTTCCGGGCGAAGCTCGCGGGCTTCCGAATTGAGGAAGTCCCGATTATCTTCATGGAGCGCCGGGCGGGCCAGTCCAAGCTCTCCAAAGGGGTGGTGTGGGAGTCCCTGCTCATGCCCCTGCGCCTGCGCTGGCGGGCACGGGCAATGAAGCGGGAGATGAACAGTACAAAATAATCCTCTTTATGGGATTGATTTTAGGATCATTCCTGCCACTATATATGGTACTATAGTTATACACAATGAGCGATGCTGAAAAACTTCTTAAGAACTGGTTGCAAAATCCGCCTAGCGGCGTCAAGTGGAGCGATGCGCGTAAAGTTTTAGAGGGGTTGGGTATGGATGTAGAGATTAACAACAACAACCATCCCGAAGCATATCATTCGGCTTTGATAGGTAGTGCGCCATTCCCTAACGGATCAATTACGATCAACTGCCATGCAAACGGCAAGCAAGGGGAAGTCCATTTCAAGGCTATTCACGACATTATTAAAGCGGCCAAACTTATCCGAGCCGCCCAGAGAGAACAGCAAAACGATGAAGACAACTGAACCCATGCAAACTCGTATGAGCCACAATGAAGCTATGGTTGCTTCTTACCCCATTCAAGTTTCCCCGCTTGCGGAAGAAGAAGGCGGAGGTTTTCAAGCTTTATTTCCCCCGCTGGCACGTGGCATCGTCGGTTATGGCCCGACGCCCGAGGCGGCTATTGCTGACCTCCACACTACTGTTCCATTGTTTCTAAAAAGAATGGACAAAACCGAACAGATACTGCCTGTGGTCGCCCCTGAGAAAGATTGGGACGAATTCAGCGGCAAGTTCAACGTGCGGGTCGCCAAAATGCTTCATGCCCAACTCGTCGAATTGGCTGAGGATCAAGGTGTCAGCCTGAACTCATTGGTGCAGACTATCTTGTCTTCGGGAGCGACGGCACTAGCAGCAGGAAAATCGTTTGGGGTCATAGAGCGCAACCACACCATACACAAAATGCCCTATCTTTGGACTGAGTTTGCCCCTGCTGTTACGTCTTTTCAAATAGACAGGCATTTGACACAAGAGCGTATCACTGGCGAGTGGTTGCTCACACAGGAGAATTAATAGTGCCTAAGCCAAAAACGCCACCTATATCAGAAGAAGATTTCTTTGATGTCTTGCAGAATTTAGAAATTATCCATATTGATGTGGACGATTTCTCAGGCAAAGTTCTTGATAGAAAGCGCATGATTGCACGCGATGTAAAAAGAACTGTTTCTGTAACAGAAAAGTCAGAATTCCGTTGTGGCGATGACACAGAGGTAATTGTCTGGCATTCTTATCAGATTACAGTGGCAGCCGAAGGGCTAGAGAAAAGTGAGAAATTGCTTACGCTTGCCCTTAAGTTCCGGCTACTTTATAACAGTAAAAAGCCGTTCAATGAAGACTTTTTTGAACAGTTCCGTCAACTCTCCCTGCGGGTACAGGTCTTACCTTTCGCACGAGCTTGGATTCACGATCACTGCCTGCGGATGGGTGTGCCTCCTCTAATTATGCCGCTCATTCGCACACAGAAGTAGAAACAGCCCGCCGATTTTAAAAGTTGGCGGGCCACTTCTTTCTCCGCTCCTGAGCTACAGCAAATGCTCCAGCCCGTACACTAGCTCGCCGCCGTTGGCAGCGAGGATGGGAGCGTGACACAGGGCCAGCAGGACGCCGGGCATGAACGAAGTGCGGTCGAGGGAGTCGTGGCGCAGGGTGAGGGTCTGGCCGAGGCCGCCGAAGATGACCATCTGCGAGGCGACAAAACCGGGCAGGCGGACCGAGTGAATGGGCACGTCCCCTGCCCCCTTTGCGCCGCGTGCGCCGGGGAGCTTTTCGAAGGCATCGGCGGGCAAAAGTGTGGGCGAGGCTTGGGCGCGGCCCTCCGCGATCATTTCGGAGGTTTTGGCAGCAGTCCCCGAGGGGGCGTCTAATTTGCGCTCGTGGTGCATCTCGATAATCTCGGCGTCGGGCAGGTATTTGGCCGCTTCCAACGCGAAGCGCATCATCAGAATGGCCCCAATGGCGAAGTTGGGGGCGATGAGCGCCCCCGTCTCGTGTTCGCGGCACAGGGAGCGGACTTCGGCGACATCCGCAGGGGACAGGCCGGTCGTGCCGACTATCGGGACCACACGCGCTTCCAAAGCCGCCCGGATATGGGGCATGGCCGACTCGGGGACGGTGAAGTCCACCAGCGCCAGCGGGTTTGCTAACGCCAGCGCGGCCTCGAAGTTGTCCCCGCGTGTGATCTGCCCGGCCAGCACCAGGTCGGGCGCGGCCAGGACGGTGCGGACCACTTCCTGACCCATGCGCCCGCCCGCCCCGGCGACGGCCACCGCGATCCCCTGCCCCAACTGCGTGTCGCTCATTCGGCGCTTTCTCCCGGCTTCGGGCCGACCGTTGCCATCGCATATTCATCGCTGCTGAACAGGTACTCGGCAACCCCGGCCACATCGTCGAGCGAGACGGCGTTGATCTTGTCCATTGTCTCTTCAATGGGGATGACGCGGTCATAGACCAGCTCATTGCGGCCCATGCGGGTCATGCGCGAGTTCATGCTTTCCTGACCCATTACAACGCCGCCCCGGAACTGGTTTTTGGCCCGGTCTAATTCTGCCGCTGTGATGTTGTTTTTGCGGACGTTGGCGAACTCGGCTTTGACCAGATCAATCACCTGCCCCGCCGTCGCCGGGCCGCTGCCGGAATAGACGGCGAAGTAGCCGCCCTCGCGGAAGGACTGCGAATAGGAGCCGATGGAGTACGCCAGGCCGCGCTTTTCGCGCACTTCCTGGAACAGGCGGCTGCTCATCGAGCCGCCCAGAACGTTGTCTAAAATCGACAGCTTGTACTTGTCGTCGTCAAGCTGTGCATAGCCCCGCGTGCCCAGCACCAGGTTGACCTGTTCAATCGCTTTTTCCACATAGGCCGTGCCC
Source organism: Capsulimonadaceae bacterium (assembly GCA_965277455.1). Classification (GTDB taxonomy): domain Bacteria; phylum Armatimonadota; class Armatimonadia; order Armatimonadales; family Capsulimonadaceae; genus JANXMY01. The sequence goes on from OZ255823.1 coordinate 2,087,065, forward strand.
GGCGTGAAAGCCGGGGTCGTATCCGGCAGCCGCCAGCCGGCCCGCGTGCCGGAGAGGTGTCCGAATCGCTCGCGCACCATTTCCACGATCTCGTCATGGTTTAAGTTGCCCGCCGCCGAGATGACGATGCTGTCCGGCGTGTAGCGTTTTGCCATGTAGCCCTTCAGCGTGTCCGACTTCATTGCCGCCACGGTTTCGGGCGTGCCGATCACGCTTTTGCCCAGAACGTGTCCCGGCCAGAGGGTTTCGGTGAACAGGTCATGCACCAGATCATCGGGTTCGTCGTTACGCCGCTTGATTTCTTCCAGAATGACATTCTGCTCCCGTGCCAGCTCTTCGGAGTCAATCACTGAGTTCAGAAAGAGGTCGCTGAGAACGTCCACGGCCAGCGGGACGTGTTCGGACAGCATCCGCACATAGTAGCAAGTGTTTTCTTTGGACGTAAACGCATTGATGTCACCGCCCACGGAGTCGATTTGGTCGGCAATCTGCTGGGCCGTCCGCGTCGGCGTCCCTTTGAACAGCATATGCTCGATGACATGGGAAATGCCGCGCACGTCATCGGCTTCGTCCCGCGCCCCAACCCCGACCCAGATGCCGAGCGCGACGGACTGCACATAGGTAATATTTTCGGTGACAATCCGCACGCCATTGGGAAGCACTTCACGTTGTATCATGTTAAACTTGTATCCTCGTTCTGAAATTTTTGTTCTGTAATTTTGCTGTCCTGAGTGTAGCCTCTAGTATACCTTTAATGCGCCTCTGCCGTACCGGGTTCCAGACTATTGAGCTTCCTGCGGATTGGCCCGGCTCCAAAGGCTCAGGCGGACAAAGAAGCGGCGGTCCTGACGGTCCGCCCACACTCTGGTCTGATACCCGGTCCCGTGTTTGTCCCACTCAAGCTGTGCGTCCAGCGCCCCCAGCTCTTTCCCGAACGGCTCTGCCTCCGCTGCGAAGCCGACAAACAGAAACAGGCGCAGGCCAATCCGCTCTTCCGCCAGCGCGGACGGCTTCCACAGGCCGCTCAGTTCCCGGTCTAATCGCAAAGCCTGCCAGCGTTCGTGATATTTTTGGTGGCTGTCTACCCGGTAGGCCGAGCCAAACTTTCGCACCTTGATTTTGGACGTCCGCACTATCTGCAAGTGCGTGTAGGTTCCATCTGGGAGGCTGAAATTTACTCGCCCGTCTCGAAGATTGATGTACCCGATGTGGCAGCCCAGAGCCTTCAGACAGGGGGCCAGACACAGGTGCCATTCCTGATGCAGCCGGGGGAATGGCCTGTCCTTCATGCGGAACTCATCGCAGGCATACAGGCCCAGTGGCAGAGTATGCTTATCAAACGCATCCAGCGCGTCCAGCAGCGCGGCACTTAAAATATCTTCGGAAGTGTTCACGTCGCCTGCTCTCTGGCCGCGTCTCACTCTCAGAACGCAGAAACGGGCGGCGGAGAATTATTCTCCGCCGCCTGCCAGTTTTCCTGCCGGGGCTTTTGGAACCTCACCCCCCGCCCTCTCCTTCAGCAAGGAGAGGGAGCCGGATTTGGAGAGGACAAGAAGGGGCTAGGGGGTCGCAGTCAGTGTGCCATCGGCGCTTGGGACGCGCTCGGCGGCGGGGCGGGTGGCACAGGTGGGGTCAATCCCTGCCAGCATCATGCCCTGACCGGGCGATTCGTGGGTGCGATACGACGGCGGGTCGGCGGGGTCGCGCATCTGGATCAAAAGCGTGGTGCGGGCCTCGTCGCTCTCGTTGATGCCGGAGCCGTGGATGGTCAGGTAGGAGAAAAAAATCGCGTCGCCCGCTTTGGCTTCAATCGGCATCGCGTCCAGCACCGGGTAGTCGGTGGGCGGCAGGTGCCAGGAGCCTTCGGGGAGATGCGGCAGGAAGCCGCGCTTATGCGAGCCAGGGATCACCCGCAGGCAGCCTTTATTGATGGGAGCGTCGTCAAAGTGCAGAACCGCCGCGACCATGGAGTGGTTCTCATGCGGAAAGAACGGCGTGTCCTGATGCATCGGGAACGGAGCGCCCTTCTCGGGCGGCTTGATGAACATTTTGGTATGGTGAAGCTGCACATTCGGCCCCATCAGCGCCGCCGCCGTGGACCCCAGCCGCTCATCGGCCAGCAGGCGCAGGAAGGCTGCCGATTGGAACTGAACGTCGTGGCAGTGCAGCAGGGACGTTTGTTTGCCCATCGCCGCCGTATCCGCACTGCCCCACGCGGCATTGATGTCGCGGATTTGGGCGAGGCGCCCGGAAAGGTCGTGGCATTCCTGCCGGTAGGCCGCCGCCTCGGCGGGGGTGAACAGGCCTTTGATATGCAGAAAGCCGTTATCGGCAAACGATTGAACTTGTTCCGGGGTGAGCATAAAAAGTCTCCTTTGTGCGCTTAGTTGTACTTTCAGTGGGCTTTGTTGCATAAATCCCTCCCATGCGTTGAAACGCACGGCTAGACGGCGAGGACGCCAGAAATCCCACGCTTCGCGGGGATAGGAGCAGAGAGCATAGGAGCAGAGAACATAGGAGCAGATAAATGAGTGCCGCGAAGCGGTACTTTCTGGCCGCAGGCCGGTGAGCCGTGCCATTTATGGCATGGTTCTTAGGCATGGTTCTTATAGCATGGTTCGGGAATTATGCAACAAAGCCCTTTCAGTGTATCACCAAACGCGCCCCTGCGTCTTTAGACCAGATCGCCCTCGTTTTGGATATTTGGGACATCGCCCCGTTCAGGGTGCTTCCGCAGGACGCCCGGCGGGCAGCCGCACGCTTCGGCAAAAACGCGGGTGAAGTGGTGGACATCGGCGAAGCCGACCGACGCGGCGATCTCTTTAATCGGCAGCTCCGAATGGAGCAGCAGGCCTCGCGCCCGGTCCATCCGCGCCCGCAAAATGTACCGCGCCGGGGGCTGTCCGGTCAGCCGCGTCAGCAGGCGGGACAAATGCCGGGGCGAGACACTGATCTGGGCGGCGATGTCCGGCAGCGCCAGAGGCAGGGCCAGGTTGTCGTGGATAAAGCGCACCGCCTGCCGGGCGGCGGCATCGCCTGCCGCACCGAGGCTGATTTCCGGTCTCGGCGCCCCCTCTGACGCCGCCCGTGCAACGCTGAGAACCAGGGCCGACGCCAGCGCCGTCACAACCGGGTCCGGCCCGCCGCATTCGGCGGCAGTTCGCAGGGCGTTCCAGATGGCCGCGACCTGCCCGCCACTATCCGGCGCGGCGGCGACTTCGGCGTCTGTAAAGGCCCGCATCAGCCTGGCTTCTTCAGAAGCACTTTCTTTCCCCGGCGTCCAGCCAAACGACACCCAGAACAGCTCCATCTCGGGCTGCCCGGTGTTGACAATCTGATGCCGGACGCCGGGCCGGGCCACAAACAAGTCGCCCGGTCCTACAGCGTTGATCTTGTCCGGCGTTCGAAACTCCGCCTGCCCGTGCTGCCCGACGAGGCACGCCTCATAAAACGTGTGCCGGTGCGGGCGGTTGTCCGGCAGGTGCGCCTGCCAGGCCCAGTGCAGCAGCTCCACCGTTCCCCCGCCAAGCGAAAGACGCCCCAGCGTTTGCAGCCGTTCCAGCCAGTCCAAATTAGTACGTCGTTTCCAAAGGGACCATCTGTATATGCCGGTCGGCCTGCACTTCAGCACGGAAGGCTTTGATTTTGACTTCCAGCTTTTGCTCCGTTAAAAATTCCTGCACGGCGGCGAGGTCGCGTGCCTGCCGCGCCTGAATCTCTTCCCGGCTCGCCCCCGGCAGGATGCGCCCGTAATACGCACACGTTGAGCCATCCGGCCCGTCCGGGCCGCTGCCGTGGAAGATCAAAACCAGCTCTTCCACCTGATGCACACGCACCAGAAACGCCAGGTCGTCCCGGTACTGCGACGCTTGTGTGAACTCCGGCCCGCCGGGTGTCAGCGCCCCCGGCCCGCCCGGCGCATAGACGCGGTCGTAGTCGCCAATCCCGAGATGCCCGTGCAGGAACTCATCAATTCCCTCCTGAAGCCGCCCGTCGGAGCAGCAGACCACCAGAACGTGCGGGCGCTCCAGCGTCCATTGAGCGCGGCTGAGATAGTCGGGGGAATAAGTATCGGGGGTAAGTGGGGTCGTCAAGAATTACTCTGCCTTTCGTGTGTCAACTTTATGTGTCAATGAGCTGCCGGGCGCGGCGGCGGGGGCCAGACGCCGGTATCTTCGGCAGGTGCTTCTTCGGGGAGTGTTTGCCCGTTCAGGACCGCGTCTCGGTAACGCCGCGCTTTTTCCAAGAACGCTTCGGCTTCGGCCAGAGACGTAAAAGCCCGTTTGGGCACAAGAAAAGCGTAGTGTTTGTCGCTGAAAAACATGATTTGCGTGGTGCTTTCGCTCACTTCCAGAATCGCGGTCCACCAGATGAGCGCATCAGACTGTATATTTACCTGCCGCATTCCCTTTGCGCTGATACTCACCGTTTGCTTTTCCAGAACTGCCCGTCGTTTGCGTGCGGTGCGGGCGGATTGCCAGCGAAAACTCCACAGATAGAAAGGAACCCAGACAACAGCAGTGACGGCACCAAACAGAAAGCACTGCCAAGTGGCAAAGCCAGCCAGGGAGCTAAACACAATCAGGCACAGGGGGACGAAGGCAAAACCCACTGCCATTCGCAGCTTGAACGAGGTCGTCCGGCGGATCACAAACTGGTTAAACGTCCAAAGGTCTTCCGGCGTCAGCACAAACGTCACTTCCACAATGGTTTCTTCCGGCAGCAGACACAAACAAAAACGGGCGGCGGAGAATTATTCTCCGCCGCCCGCTTCTTTTCCTGCCTGTGAAGCCGCATGCACAGGCTTATCAGGGGCTAATTGGCCGCCGCTGGGCGCGGCGGCGGAGGCCAGATGCCAGTCTCTTTGGCAGCGTCGCTGGAGACCGCTTGCCCAGTTTTAGCTGCGTTCCAGAAGAGCCGTGCTTTGTCTAAAAAAGCCTGCGCTTGAGCTGGAGATGTAAAGGCACGTTTGGGAACAAGGTGAGGGCTGCGTTTTGTAATAAACAAATACAGGTAATCCGTGTCTTCTTCGAGTGAATAGATGGTCTGCCAGGAATGCTTAGACTCGCTCATGCTTGTTTTCGCAGACAGCCATTCAGGGCTGATGTCAATCGTGTGCGGAATTACTAGCTCCGGCTGCTTACGGATAAATTTCACGACACGCCATCGCATAGGTGGCAGGAGCAGATAAAATGCACAAGCAACCACAACCAAACCAATGAGAATGCCCCAGGCGACTGTTCCAGTTTTACGCCACGCTCCTACCGCAATCCAAATATCAGCAGAAAAAACCAGAACCATCAGTCCAAGAAATGCATAAAGCAGAGCAGGCCGTACTCTCAGCGTGCGGGTGCGATAATAATGACGAGCAAATTGCAAAATATCGTCCGGCGTTAGCGTGAACGTGACTTCCATTGCCATCTTTTCTCCTCGCGTCAGAGTCAGCCGACATAAAACGGCGACAGAGAGGTATTCTCTGCCGCCGTTTTGTTTTCCTGCTTGTTTAATGCAAACAGCGCGGCCCATGTTCAGGCCGCCTGCCGTCTTTCTAGTGCCCCCAGCAAAACACTGAGAGCTGGAGGCAGTATGGGTTCCTCATCATTGACACCGTGCAGATAGTGAGCCAGTGTATTAAACTGATGGTGGGAGAGCTTCCACTGCTTCATAAAAGTTGTGCAATCAATACATCGGGACTCAAGTAACTCGGCGAAAGCGACCTCTGCATCCGTTTGTTGTTCTACGTGCTTTTTGTCACGCATCATCTGCGTGTAACGTTCAGACGACATCTTTTCCTCGGAGAACAGAACATAGAATAGAACGAGGGGCTGAACCCCCTCGCTGGGGGGCGCAGACGCCTGGAACCCGCCTGCGCGGGTGGAGCGTCAGGATAAGATTGAAGACAGGAGCATATTTCTTTGCTATTCTGTTCCTTACCCGCGCAGGCGGGTTCTAGGCGCTTCGCCCCCCAGCGAGGGGGTTCAGCCCCTCGAATCCGGCAAGTCCGAGGCTCCTGCCAGCTTAAAAAAGGCCGCCGCATTTCTGCGGCGGCTTTTTTGTTGTCCTTGTCTTGGGCTGCTCAGCGCCGGGGGCGGAAACGGGCGCGAGGGGCTTCATCGTCGGGCTGCGTCAGCGGCGCGGCAGTCGGGGCCACGTCGCCGGTGGCTTCGGGCTTCGGAGCCTCGAAGCTGACCGGGCGCTCAGTGCGCTCGGTGACACCGCCGCCATTGCCACCACGGTCGCCGCCGCCGGGGCGCGGGCCACGGTCGCCACCGCCGCCGCCGCGTGGGCCGCGATCTCCGCCACCACCACCGCCGCCGCGTGGGCCACGGTCGCCACCGCGATCACCACCACCGCCGCCGGGGCGCGGGGGACGGCCCGGCTCGGGGTTCGCCGGGTCGAAGGGCTGATCCAGGCCGCGAGCGGTCAGATTGACACGGCCCTGCGGGTCGATTTCAGTGACGCGCACCCGGAGCTTGTCGCCGAGAGCAAGAACGTCTTCGGGCTTGCCGATGCGCTCATCCGAGTCGGTGAGCTGCGAGACATGGACGAGGCCGTCCTTGCCGGGCAAAATCTCTACAAAGGCGCCGAATTGCAGGAAGCGGACGACCGTTCCCTCAAACTCATCGCCGGGCGAAAGGGTACGAGTGAGGTCTTCTACCGCTTTTTTGGCCGCTTCGCCTGCCGCGCCGTCGACAGCGGCGATATACACCGTGCCGTCCTGCTCGATGTCGATCTTCGCGCCGGTGTCGGCGGTGATCTTCTTGATGGTCTTGCCGCCCGGTCCGATGACCAGGCCAATCTGCTCCGGCTCGATATGCAGGGTGATGATGCGCGGCGCATACTCGGACAGGGTCTCACGCGGGGCCGCAATGGCCTCGGTGATCTTGCCCAGAATAAACAGCCGGGCTTCGAGGGCCTGCTGGAACGCCTGCACAAAGACGGCGCGGGGAACGCCGCCGATTTTGGTGTCAAGCTGCAAGGCGGTGATGCCTTCGGCGGTTCCGGCGACTTTGAAGTCCATATCGCCCGAGAAGTCTTCCATGCCCTGAATGTCGGTCAGCACAGCGTACTTGCGGCCCACGCCGTTCTCGCCGCTGCCTTCGGGTCCTTCAATCAGGCCCATCGCAATACCTGCGACGGGGGCTTTGATCGGAACGCCCGCGTCCATCAGCGCCAGTGTCGAGCCGCAGGTGGAGGCCATCGACGTCGAGCCGTTGGACTCCAGGACTTCCGAGGTCAACAGCATTGTGTAGGGAAACGACTCGCGGGAGGGGATGACTGCCCGGAGCGCCCGCTCAGCGAGTGCGCCGTGGCCGATTTCGCGGCGGCCCGGTCCGCGCAGGGGGCGGGCCTCACCGACGGAGTAGGGCGGGAAGTTGTAGAAATGCATATAATGCTTTTCGCCGTCTTCTTCCAGCGTGTCCACCATCTGGGCGTCTTCGCCGGAGCCAAGCACCAGCGTGGTCATCACCTGCGTCTGTCCGCGTGTGAACAGGCCGGTGCCATGAACACGCGGGAGCAGGCCGACTTCGCAGTCAATCTGGCGAATATCGGTCGTGCCGCGTCCGTCGGGCCGCTTGCCTTCGGTCAGGATGAGGTCCCGAAGCTGATCTTTGACGGCCTTGTCGGCGGCTTCTTTGATGTCGGGAATGTTGTCCGGGTACTCATCTTTCAGGGCTTCGACCACCTGATTGATTAAGAGCGTTAAACCGGCCTCGCGGCTGGACTTGTCGGGGTCCTGAAGGCCAGCCCGGAGCGTGGCATTGAACCGCTCCTGAATGGTGGCTAGAATTTCAGGGTGAACATGATGCAGGGGCACGTCCGCTTTGGCCTTGCCGACTTTCGCGGCCAGCTCACGCTGCATGTCGCAGAGCTTCCGGCAGGCGTCGTGGGCAAAGTCCATCGCTTCCAGCATTTTGGCTTCGGAGACCTCGGAGGCCCCGGCTTCGACCATCGCAATGGCATCATCGGAGGCGGCGACGATTAAATCTAACGGGCTTTCCTGCTGCTCGGGGAACGTCGGATTTAAGATAAATCCGCCGTCGGCATCTAACCCAACCCGGACGCAGCCGATAGGGCCGTTGAAGGGGATGTCGGAGACCATGAGCGCCGCCGAAGCGGCGGTGACAGCCAGCACATCGGGTGAAAACTCGGGCTGATAGGACAGCGGCATGGCGATAATCTGCGTCTCGTTCCGCATTCCGTAAGGGAACAGCGGGCGCAGGGGGCGGTCGATGAGGCGGCAGGTCAGGGTCGCTTTTTCGCCGGGCCGTCCGCCGCGCTTGACAAAGCCGCCGGGGATTTTGCCGACCGCGTATTTGCGCTCTTCATAGTCGCAGGTCAGCGGGAAAAAGTCTAAATGGGCTTTCGGCTCTTTTGCCATCGTGGCGGTGGCAAGGATGATGGTGTCGCCGTTTTGAAGCAGGATTGCGCCGTTGGCCTGCTTGGCGAGCTTACCGGTAGACAGGCGCAGGGTCGCGCCGCACCACTCGGATTCAACAAAATGTTCCATGTGTAGGGGTTTCTCTTTAAAACGAAAAGCCTCCCGCGCTTTAGAAGTCGCCGGGAGGCAGTCGCAGTCATTGGGGGGACCGGACGCCGAAGCGATTAATGTTTGAAAGAATTAATGCTTGGCGCGGATGCCCAGTTTGCCGACCAGAGCGCGGTAGCGCGTGATGTCTCTGGCGGCGAGGTAATTAAGCAGGCGTCGCTGCTTGCCAATCTGCACCATGAGTCCACGCCGGGTGTGGTTGTCATGGATATGGATTTTAAGATGTTCGGTCAAATTCTTGATAGACGCATTGAGCAGAGCAATCTGCACTTCCGGCGAGCCGGTGTCAACGTCGTGTGTTTTGTTGCCGTCAATGACGACTTCTTTCTGTTCTTTGAGCAGAGCCATGTAGCCTCTGTCCTCCCTGGTGTTCTTTTTGGTGTGTTCTAAAATTGGTTGTAGTCGCCACACTATACCAGAAACGCCGCGACGCTGTCAAGCGGGGCACGGGGAGTTGTGGTAGAATGCACATAGAGACTATTTTTGGAGGACGCAATGCACGGACACTGTTCTTCCCGCTGCCGCTCAGGCTTCAGCCATATGGAATTGGTTATTGTAATCGGCATTATTGCGCTGCTTGCGGCGATCATCTTTCCGATCCTTACTCACGTCCGCGAAAAGGGACGCCAGAAAGTATGCGCGTCCAATCTACATCAGCTCGGTCTGGCATTTGAAGCCTACTCTCAGGACAACAACGAGCGCAATCCGTCGGCCACAGCCAATTTGCCCTATGCCGGGCTTCGCGCCTCTCAGATTACTTCCGGCTGGGCAGGACGGGTTTACCCCTACGTCAAAAACACCCCGGTGTTCCACTGCTCCACGGACACGACAGGGAGAGCTGCTGGGACGCCGCCCCGCGTGTCGGTTTCTTACGCGCTGAACCTTAATCTGGCAAGCAGCCCGCAGGCAATCCTCACGGCACCCTCGCATACGGTTCTACTCTTTGAGGTGGCGGACGACCAGGCAGCCGTCACGCTTCCCGATGAAGGGGGCAGCCGTGTCCCGCAGAACTCGGCTGCCGGGAACGGCTTGAATGGTGCCCTGCTCAACTTAGTCAGCCCCGGCGGGAAAATGAACGGCGCGGTGTACGCAACTGGCCTGATGGATAATCGCGGGAACGATTCCCGGTTGCCGTTCAACCAATACCCGGAGGAAGAGGGGCGGCATTCTGGGGAGTCCAATTTTCTGGCCGCTGACGGACACGTCGCTAGGAAAAGAGGTTCGGAAGTCAGCGCGGGCATCAATGCCCTTACGCCCACAGACGCTCAAGCCGCGATGGGATGCAGGGTCAATAGCTGGGGCATTCGAGGCGGCGCTCCCTGCGCCGAAGGAACCGCCGCCGGGACACACGCGCTGACGTTCAGCCTTCTCTGACTGCCCCCCGCCCCCAATAATGGGGGAGCCGGATAGTTAGGAAACAGCCCCTCTGCCCTCACTCCGGCTCCCCCATTATTGGGGGCGGGGGGGGCCGTCTCTTAGCTTGCCGGAACACGTTCCGCCGGCACGACCCCGCTTTCGGTTTCCGGCTCGGGCGGGGCGGGCGACGGAGACACTTCCCCTTTGCGCTTGGCCGTGCGGCGGTTATCGTTGGAAATCAAGTCGTCGGGCAGGTCCTGCCAGAGCCGGTACAGATGCACCACGGTCACAATCGTCAGCGCGGCGACCGGAGCGGCGAATAGCGTGCCGACAATGCCGTTGATTTCCAGCCCCGCGAATAGTACGAACAGAACCACCACTTCATGCAGGCCCAATGCGGCTCCCACGAGCTTGGGATAAAGGATTTTGCCGCCGACTTCGTTGATAATTATGAACCAGGCCAGCACCAGCCCTGCCGCCACGACCGGGTGAAAATGACTCGGGGCCACCAGCGCGGCGATAATCGCAGGCACCGCGCCGAGGTATGGCCCAAACACGGGAATGAGCGCGGCCACTACCACGAACAGGCCAATCAAAAGCCACGGGCCGATCCCGATAGCGAGGCAGCCCAGCGCCGCCGCCGCGCCCATGATCAGCGCAATCAAAAGCTGTCCGCTTACGAAGCCGCCCAGAATGCGGCTGACATCGGTTTCCCAGAAATCCGCCCGCCGGGCCAAATCGGTGGGCAGCATCGCATTAAACTTCTTACGCATCTCCGGCGCGAAAATCAGAAAATACAGCGCAATCAGCAGCACAATCACGGACTCAGCCACATCGGTAAACGACCGCTGCAAAAATGGCAGGGCCTCTCTGCCAGCTTTTTCGCCGAAGGCGGCGACATTGGCGGGCGGGTGCTCAATGCTGTCCACAAGGCTGAAGTTGACGTGCCGCTCGGCCAGCTTGGTATCGACCAGAGCGGCCCGGTCAAGAGCCATCTGCTTGTAGTGGGGGAAGTTCTGCTGAATATCCTGGGCCTGCGCCATGATTTTGCCTTCCAGAAACCATCCGCCCAGACCAATGAGCGCGAACAGTCCGAGAAAGACAACGCCGACGCTCAGAGGCCGCGACAGGCGCGTTTGGCTTAGTTTTTCCACTATCGGGCTGAGGGCATAGGCCACCAACCCGCCCAGCGCGAACAGAAGCAGCGTGTGATGAATATACGCGCCGAGGCGCACAGTGACACCGACAAAAACCACCAGCAGAAGCACGGTGGCGGTGAGTACCAAAAGACGATTCCATTTTTCCATGCGCCCTTATACCCCGATTAGCGCCGCAATCTCATCTACGTCTCGCGCCATTTGCGAGACAAGCGAATCCAGCGAATCAAAGCGCAGAGTATCGCGCACTTTTTGCCGAAAATCCAGGGCGAGCGGCTGCCCATAGAGGTTTTCGGCGAAGCCGTTCATTAGAAACGCTTCCACTTTAGAGACGCCGTCCGTGTCGGTCGTCGGGTTCGTGCCAATCGAGACCGCCGCCCGGACCGTGCGCCCGTCGGCCAGGTGCGCGAAGGCGGCGTAAACACCGGGGCCGGGCAAAAGCTGCCTGGGCTGTGCGGGGGACAAATTGGCGGTCGGGTAGCCCAGCGTCCGGCCTAGCTGCTTGCCGGTGACCACCGTGCCGCGCACCACGAATGGATGGCCCAGAAGTCCAACGGCGGCGGGCACGTCGCCCCCGGCAATCAGGCCGCGTATCTGCGTCGACGACACCCGATCGCCGTCAATCAAAATCGGCGGCACGACCGTGACCGCGAAGCCGTTTTTGGCGCCATCGCGCAGGAGCGTCGTCACCGTGCCGGAGCGGCGCGTGCCGTAGCAGAAGTCCGCGCCGACCAGGACGTGCCGCGCCCCTAAAGCCCCTTCCAGCACATCGGCAACGAATGCTTCGGGGGAAAGACCCGCGAATGCCGCATCAAAGCGCACTACGGCGGCGGCTTCGAGGCCGCCGCCGAACTCGTCCAGCAGCGCTAAACGCTGGTCCAAAGTGGCGATATACGTGGGGGATTGTGCGGGCGCGAACAGCTCCGTCGGATGCGTGTCAAAGGTCAGTGCCAGCGGCGTTAGCCCCTGTGAGCGGGCCTCGCGGACGGTCTGCCGCAGTATCTCCTGATGCCCGCGATGGACGCCGTCAAAAACGCCAATCGCCACGGCGGTATTTTGCAACGTCTCAGAAGCATCTTGCAGTGGATGAATAATTTGCATGGTGTGTCAGCTCGGAAACACCTTGAACGGGTGCAGGCGTTCCCCGTCGGCTCGCGCCAGCGCCAGAAGCGTTCCGTCCGCGCTCAGCACCCGCACCACGGTGTCCGGCAGCAGGGCGGACGCCAGCGCCCGGCCATGCGCGATGTCTACGCGCTCGGCCTCGGTCGCTGTGTGCGCGGGCAGACGGTCCAGCGCGTCGGCAGGCGAAGTCAGCAGTTCGGGCAGGTCTTCCAGAGTGAGTGCATCCAGTGGGACTGCGGTCTCGGCGGTGAACGCGCCAACCCGCGTGCGGCGCAGGGTCGCCATGTGCCCCCCCACCCCGAGCGCGGCCCCGAGGTCGGCGCAGAGGGTGCGGATATAGGTCCCCTTGCCGCATTCCACGGTCAGCGTTGCCGTGGCTAAAATACCGGGCGTGAAGTCGCCGAGCGTGAGCGCATCAATGCGTATCGTGCGGGCCTGCCGCTCGACAGTGATGCCAGCGCGGGCCAGCTCATACAGCCGCTTGCCTTCGTGATGCACGGCGCTGACCATCGGGGGGATTTGCTGAATGTCGCCAATAAAACGCGGCAGAACGGCGGCCAGATCGTCCCGCGTCAAATGGCTCGCATCGGCCTGTGTCAGCACCTCGCCCGAGGCATCTTCCGTCGTCGTCGTCGCGCCGAGAGCCAGCACGGCGGCGTAGGCTTTGCCTTCGTCCGCGAGATAATCGGACAGGCGCGTAGCCGTGCCGAGGCAGACCAGCAACACTCCCGTCGCATCCGGGTCCAGCGTCCCGGCGTGGCCGACCCGCTTCAGCTTCGCCACCAGGCGCACGCGGGCGACCACGTCATGCGAGGTCATCCCGGCGGGCTTGTCAATGTTGAGAACACCGTTCATAAAATCGTGATACCCCGTTCGGAGACCTACCACCTTGCTTCGCTCATTCTTCGCTTCGCAGGGTCCTCCCTAAAGGAAGGATTAAAAGAAGAAAAGAAGGGCGCAGCAAGCAGCGCCCCTACTCTGGTTCCTATCCTACTCTGGTTCCCCCATTATTGGGGGCTAGGGGGTCCTATCCCTCATACCCCGCACTATAATACCCACCGCTTTCCTGCACCACCAGCGGCGCGTCAAACAGGGTGGACAGCACCGGCGAAGTGAGCACGTCGGCTTTGGGGCCGTCGGCAAAAATCGCGCCCTGACGCATCAAAATCACGCGCTCGATTTCCGGGATAATCTCTTCAACATGGTGCGTCACCAAAATTAGCGTGACGCCCGACCGGGCCAGCGGGCGCAGCGATTCTAAGAAGCGGCGGCGGGCAATCAAATCTAATCCCGCCGTAGGTTCGTCCAGAAGCAATGCGCGGGGCCGGGGGGCGAGGGCGCGGGCAATCAGGATGCGGCGGGCCTCGCCGGTAGACATCCGGGCCAGCGGCTTGTCGGCCAGGCTGGCGGCGTCTACGGCGTTTAGCGCCTCTTCGGCGTGCGTCTGCATCGTGCGCGTGACCTCGTGGTGCGCGGCCAGGCCCAACGCGGCGAAGAAGCCGGAGAGAACAGCCTCCCGCCCGGTCAGCGCCTCATCCGCCGTGAAGTCCCGGTGCAGGTCGGCAGAGACGATCCCAAGCAGGGAGCGCAGCTCAGTGATATGCCACCGCTCACGCCCGAAAATACGCAGCACCGGCGGGCCATTCCCCTTGCGGGCAAGCGGGTAGTGCTGCCGCGTGAGCAGCTTAATCAGCGACGATTTACCGGACCCGTTCGGTCCCAAAATCGCCGTATGCTGCCCCTCCGGGATGGTCAGACTGAGGCTGTCTAAAATGCGCGTGCCGTTTTTCACCAGCGTCGCGCCGCTGATTTCCAGCAGGGGAGAACCGATCAACTTGCCACCACTTCCACACTGTCCCCCACCCGCACTACGCCCGGCGCGGCAGGGATCAAATTTTGGCCGAACAGCACTTTGCCGCTGTCAGCGCGGCGATACTTGGCCAGCGTTTGCAGCGGCTCCGGGCCGTGCTTCTCGCCCGTCGTCTGCTCCACCGTCGTCATCGCGCACCGGTCGCAGGGCTTAACCACATGAAACAGGACCGCGCCGATACGCACCTGCGTCCAGTCGTCTTCGGCGTAGGGGGCTGCGCCTGTGATTACTAAATTAGGCCGGAAGCGGTTCATCGGCACGGGGTCGGCCAGCCGGGCGTTCAAGTCAGCCAGCGACGCTTCACCAATCAATAGCAGGGGAAAGCCGTCGGCAAACGACACGATGCCCTCGCCCGCCGCGAACTCTGCGCTGACCGTGCGCCGCGTCTCGTCGGGCATAAACACCAGGCGGCAGGGCATTTCCAGAAACGCCGTCAGCCACTCGTCCGCCTCCGCTCCGGCGCTGACCGCTTCGCAGACGCTTCGCCAGACCTGCACCGTCAGCCTCTCGCCATCCGGCACACGCGGCACACGCAGCGTCTCGCACCCCGGCGCATCCAGACGCAAGGTGTCCGCGTCCAGGGCGGTCGAAATCAGCGCCATGCGCGGCCAGTCTCGCTGCGTCAGAAAGCCGCCGTCCGGCCCGACCACCATCCACCGCCGGTCTCCCGCCAGCCCCCGCGCCTCGACCTCTCGCTCCTGAACCGTAATGCCGCCCGCCGACTTGACGGGATAAACCGTGATTTCTGTAAGAAGTGCCTGTGTCATGGCGGTTATTGTACCCGAGTTCTGACGCGTAGAGACAGGGATAAAAGCCAAATTGGCAGCCAGAGTGCGAGGGGTTAAAGTGCGAGGGGTTAAAACCCCTCGCTTGGAGGCGCAGACGCCGGGAAGCCAAAGAATTACACACGGAAGGCTGCTGTCCTAATCTTTGTCCGCCCGGCGCGAAGCGCCTTCCAGCGAGGGGTTTTAACCCCTCGGCTTAGAGCAGGCGCATCTCTTCCGAGGGGCTGAACCCCCTCGCTGGGGGGCGCAAACGCCTAGAACCCGCCTGCGCGGGTAAGGATTCAAGATAGGAACGGAATAGGAGAAGAGCCTGCCCTCCACGTCTGGCCCCTGTCTCTGTCTTCTCCTGACTCTTCACCCGCGCAGGCGGGTTCTAGGCGCTTCGCCCCCCAGCGAGGGGGTTCAGCCCCTCGGCTTCTTCCCATTCCCTATCACGGGGTATACTCTTTTTATGGGGCCGCGTGTCAAAATCTGTGGGGTGACGAGTTTGCGCGATGCCGAGGCGGCGGTGGAGGCCGGGGCGGATATGCTGGGGTTCCGGGGGGATGCTCACGGGCCGCGCTCGGTGGGGCCAGCCGAAGTGGCGGTGATTGCCGCCCGGCTGCCAGCGCATATTGTCCGGGTCGGCGTCTTTGACCGCGCCCCGGACCCGCGCTGGCAGAAGGCGGGGCCGGAGGCATTCGGCGTGTTCCACCAGATACAATACTATGACGACGCGCTGTGGGCGGAAACGGTGCGCGAAAACTGGCCGATGGGACGCAAAATCAAAGCGTTCCATATCGGCAGTGACCGCGATTTACGCGCCGTTGCCAATTTCAGCGGCACGGTGCAGACCTATTTGCTAAACGTCAACGCCCGAGCGCCCGCAAGCTACCCGGACGGGGATGCGTTTGGCTGGGAACTGGCCCGCGAGACGCATCAATACGGCAAAAAGCTGATCCTCGCCGGGGGCCTGACCCCGGAAAACGTCGCCCGCGCCATTGCCCGCGCCCTGCCCTACGCCGTCGATGTCACCGTCGGCGTCGAGTCCGAGCCAGGCGTCAAAGACGCCGCCAAAATGCGGGCTTTCGTGCGTGCGGTCAAAGCTGGTCTTTAAAAATTGTCTTTGAGCGCGGGGACCGGCCACGAAAGCACGTCCGCACCGTTGACAGTGTCGCCGTACAAAGTGTGCCCATCCGGGGCGAAAGACAGCCAGCGGAGCGGCAAATGAACCTGCTCCGGCGTGCCCGTCCAGAGTGCCGTCTGCCCCAACTCGGCGACCGGCAGCCAGGTATTCAGGGAATACAAATAAATCGATCCGTCCTCGCGGCCCACAGCCAGATGCTGATTGTCTGGCGCAAAAGCGGTGCGTATCATGCCTCCACTGACCCCAGAAGCGGTGGAGAAGAACGTATGAGTGTGGGAATCGCTTTCTGTCCCCGACAGCCGCCCCAGCAGGCTCCCCGTCTCGGTGTCCCAGACTGAAATGCCGCCTATATCATCTGCCGCTGCCAGGCGCTTTCCATCCAGCGAAAACGTCGGATGGCCGCATGCGCCGGAACTTCGGGCATACAGACTGCCGGCTTTAAGCGGCGCTGTCAGCGTTCTGAGTACGCGCCCGGTGCGCGTCTCGCGCAGTTCCAGTATTGCAGCGCCCGCTGCACCCTGACTCATTGTATCGCTCCACGACACCGCCAGCATTCTGCCATTCGGCGACACCTCTGCCTCGGCCACTTTGAACGTTCGGCGGCCCCGAGTTTCATTGACCGGAACCACCTTCTTTTTGTCTAAAAACTGCCCTGCTGAGTCCCAGCGTGTCAGCCAGATGGAGCCGTCTGTGTAGTCACCCATGAACACCACCGTCACCGGCTGCCCCGGCCCGTCCAGCCAGACCGGCTGACCGACGCCATACTGAGAAAAGCCCTGCCTGCCGCCGCCCAAGCTCTGAATGGGAGTTGCCGTGCTGACACGGGTTTTCAAATCCAGCATCCAGAGTCCCCACTGTGAGGAACCGACAATCTGCGTACCGTCGGGCGAGACGCCAAGTTTCTCAACACTCCCGTTGCCAACCACAGCTTTGACCCACCAGGCATCCTGACCGGGCTGCCAGATTTGCACACGGCGGTCATCACTAGACATATCCTGCCCGCCCGTCGCCGCCACACCGCCGCCCGGCAGGACTATGGCATCCGATATGCCGGGAGAGTAACCGCTGCCCGTTCCAAAAGAAAGAACGGTTCTGCCGCTGTCGGTAGAAATCCGCGAAGAGGGAGCGACCGGCGAGGGCTTTCCCGGACGATAAAAACGCAGCAAGCCGCTTTTGGCGGCAAAGACAAACTGCCGCCCATCCGGCCCAATCGCCCAACTCCCATTGATGAAATTTCTGTCAGAGGCGGGGTTTCCCTGGGCATCGGTTCCAACATCCAAAAGTGCCTGACGCTGCCCTGTTTCCAGGTTCCAGATCGCGCAGGTCATGTCATCGCTCGGCCCGTTGTATACATCAACGGCCATCAGCCGCATATCGGGCGAAAATGCCAGCGGCATACCTGAAAACGAATGCAGAACGTGCGTCCCATCGGCAGAGCGCACCTGAATTACTGGATTGCTATGCGGATACTGTCCCTGGGTTCCGTCCACAATCAGCTCGCCGTTTTTCAGCGATGAGGCCCAGAAAGCGTAGGACAGACCTGTCGCCACGGTTGTATGCTGACCAGAAGGCAGCGACCAGAAGTGCAGAACACCCTTGTTATCAATGCCAATGACACGGGTTCTATCCCAGGTCACTCGCAAAGAGCGCAGCGGCGGCAGGCCGGTCAGCAGGGGCGTCATCGACGGCAGGCGCAGCAGACGCGCTGGCTGGCCGTAGCCGGTTTGGTACAGGAGCGGCTTAACACTCGACAGAGAGCAGTCACCGAAGTACAGAATGCTGCTTCCCAGTGGAAACTGACCAACCACGCGCCCAGTTTCAACCTCCACCACCCGACCGACTTTGGGCCGAATAAAGTCCTGCGGCCCAAACTTCTTGCTGCGGCCCAGCGGCGAGCCTGGCGGACGGGGGATTAATCGAACACTGTCCGCAGTTATCAGCAACGAAAAATCCGGGCGAACGCTGCCGATTTGACCGGTCCACTGACGTAAAACGCGCCCGGTGAGGGCGTCACGCAAGATGCAGTGACCGGGACCGTGCAGCGAGTCATCTTGCTCCAAAAACCGCGTTCCATCCTCCGACAGCCACTTTTGCCCCGCCCCGCCGGGCCACTGCCGAACGATTTGCCCGGTGTCCGCGTCCCGAAATGTCACCATTGGGTTTGAGGCATCGCCCTCGGTTGTCATCAAAAGCCGCCCATCGCGGGTAAACTGTATGGTATCTAAGGTCCCCGGCGTCTGCACAAACAGCGCAGGCCGGAGCGGGGCCGTGCTTTGGCGATACTTAACGACGCCCGCTATGACGAGCAGAGCCGCAAGCCCCGCGCTTCCCAGCACAAGAAGGCGGCGGCGAGCAGTCCGGCGGGCAGGCTTTGCAGACAGGGCGTCTGGCTCAGTCATGGCAGGGGTTCCTTTGCCACAATTATAACGCATTACTTAAAATATAGAAAGTGTGAGCACTGTAACACGGATTAAAATTTGCGGAATTACGAATTTAGACGACGCGATGATGGCGGCGGACGCGGGGGCGGATGCGCTCGGCTTTATTGCCGTGCCAGGGTCGCCGCGCTTTGTGACGCCGGAGGCGTTCCATGCGATGTCAGCCGCGCTGCCGATTTTTGTCAAGCGCGTGGTGGTCGTCCGCCGGCCCGAAGACGCCGAGGAGTATCTGGCGGAGTATGTGCAGCACTACGAGGACACCGCCGAGAAGACGCCTCTGCGGACCGGCGCGGGCTGGCGCATTCGGGCATTTCGGATGAAGAACGCGGCGTCGCTCAAAGAAATCGCGGCCTACCCGGACGCCGTCGGGGCCATTTTACTGGACACGTACCACAAAACCCTGCTTGGCGGCTCCGGGGAGACGTTTGACTGGACGCTGGCTTCGCGGGCAAAGATGCTGACCAAGAAGCCAGTCATCCTGGCGGGCGGGCTGACCCCGGACAACGTCTGCGACGCTTTGGACTCGGTGCGGCCCTACTCCGTCGATGTGTCGTCGGGCGTCGAGTCGTCGCCCGGCATCAAGGACCACGCCAAGCTGCGGGCCTTCGTGCAGGCTGTGCGGGAGTGGGACTGGGGCCGCTAGGCCCAATCACGGGGCTGAACCCCCATGCTTTAATCTAATCTTTAAAAGGGCAAGCCCCCGCCTGCACGGGCGAAGATTCAAGACAGATAACTTCTTGTGCCCGCACAGGCGGGGAGTTGCTCTTCAAAGCATGGGGGTTCAGCCCCGTGATTTCTGCTCCGAATGCTCTCCAATTGACACCCCGCCCGCGCCGGTGCTACAATGGCCCACGCGATTTGCCGTATCACTTTTAGAAAAGAAACACACCCGATGGCAGCACAGACGCTAGATAGGCCTATTACAGAAACCGCTGAACACATTACCCCCGACAAGTATGTCGCCGACGCGCAGGGGCGGTTTGGCGGCGAGTTCGGCGGGCGGTTCGTGCCCGAAACGATTATCCCGGCGCTCGACGAGCTGACCGCCGCCTATGCCGCCGCCAAAGCTGACCCGGCGTTTCAGACCGAGCTTGAGTATTACGCTAAAAACTATGTCGGGCGGCCCACGGCGCTCTTTTTTGCCGAGAAGATGACCCGCGAGTTGGGCGGCGCGAAGATTTACTTAAAGCGCGAAGACCTGGCACACACCGGAGCGCACAAGATCAACAACGCTCTGGGGCAGATTTTGCTGGCCCGGCGCATGAACAAGCCCCGGATTATCGCCGAAACCGGCGCGGGGCAGCACGGGGTCGCTACGGCCACGGCCTGTGCTCTCTTTGGCTACGAGTGCATTGTCTATATGGGCGAAGAGGATATCGCCCGGCAGTCGCTGAACGTCGTGCGGATGAAGCTGCTCGGCGCGACCGTCCGGCCCGTCACGTCAGGCACGAAGACGCTCAAAGATGCCCTGAACGAAGCGATGCGGGACTGGGTCACCAACGTTCACAACACGCATTACATCATTGGCACGGTGGCCGGGCCGCACCCCTACCCCACGATGGTGCGCGATTTCCAGTCGGTTATCGGCATTGAAGCGCGGCAGCAGATGATGGAAGACACCGGCGGCCTGCCCGATGCCGTGGTGGCGTGCGTCGGCGGCGGCTCGAATGCGATGGGCATTTTCTACCCGTTCGTGCGCGATGAAAGCGTCAAGCTCATCGGCGTCGAAGCGGCGGGCCACGGCACGCACACCGCAGACCACGCGGCGACACTGACCGCAGGCACCAAAGGCGTCCTGCACGGCTCGGCGTCGTATGTGCTTCAGGACGACTACGGCCAGGTCATGCCGACCCACAGCATCTCGGCGGGCTTAGACTATCCCGGTGTCGGCCCCGAGCACGCTTTCTTTAAAGAGATTGGCCGGGCCGAGTACGTGTCCGTCACCGACGACGAGGCGCTGGACGCCTTTCAGTGGACGGCCCGCACCGAGGGAATTATCCCGGCTTTGGAAACGTCTCATGCGTTCGCCTATGTCCGCGAGCTTGCCCCCAAGATGTCCCCGGAGCAGACCATCATCGTCTGCCTGTCCGGGCGCGGTGACAAGGATGTGGACTCCGTCGCGGTCCGGCTGGGGCTGGTAGACGCCAAATGACCAACCGTTTAGACACGACATTTGCCCGGCTCAAAGAGGCCCACGAAGGCGCTTTGGTGACGTTCCTGTCGGCGGGCGACCCGACCGTGGAAGGGACGCCCGCTCTCGTCGCCGCGCTGGCCTCGGCGGGCGCGGACATCGTGGAATTAGGCATCCCCTATTCCGACCCGCTGGCGGACGGCCCGAGCATTCAGGCGTCGTCGCAGCGGGCGCTGGACCGGGGCCTGACGCCGGAAACGGTGCTGGGGATGGTGCGGGACATTCGGACGCTGACGCAAGTTCCCGTGGTCCTGATGACCTCCTACAACCTGGCCCTGCGCTACGGGCTGGAGCGGTTTGCCAGAGTCTTCACCGAGGCGGGCGCGGACGGGGCGATTTTGACCGACCTGCCGCCCGAAGAGGCCGGCCCGTGGAAAGCCGCCGCCGACGGCGCGGGGCTGGCAACCATCTTTTTAGTGGCTCCCACGTCTACGCCCGCCCGCATCGCATTGATTGCCGAAAGCACCACGGGCTTTGTCTACTGCGTCTCCCGCACCGGCGTCACCGGCGCACGGACGGAGCTGCCGCCGGAGCTGAAAGAATTGCTGGGCCGCATCCGGGCGGCGACGAACAAGCCGATCTGCGTTGGCTTCGGCGTCTCCACCCCGGAGCACGTTCGCACGGTGATTGAGACCGCCGACGGCGCGGTGATTGGCAGTGCCCTGGTAGACTTCCTGCACCACACCCGCGAAGACCCCGCCCAAAGCGAAACGCTGGCCGCGCTCGTGCGCGGCTGGAAAGCGGCGACGAAAGCAAACTAGGACCCTACATGTATACCAAAGAACAGTTCGGCAAGACCATCGACAATACGCTCCTGCGGCCCACTTCTACACGCGGCGAGATGCTGCGGCTGTGCGAGGAAAGCGCCGAGCGGCACTTTGCGAGTGTCTGCATCCTGCCCTGCTGGGTCGGAGCCGCCGCCCGCGCCCTCAGCGGAACCGATGTCAAAATCTGCACCGTGATTGCGTTTCCCTTCGGGGATGCCACCAAGCTCTCGAAGATTTATGAGATCAAAAACGCCGTCGCCAACGGCGCTCACGAAGTCGATGCCGTGATGAACCTGTCCCGGTTCAAGTCCGGCGAGTACGACGCCGTACAGGAAGATTTGCAGGGCATGGCCGAGGCCTCCCACGCGGGCAGCGCGGCCTCGCTCAAAGTCATTATTGAGACGTGCTACCTAACCGACGACGAAAAAGAGCGGGCGGCGCGTCTCGTGCGCGACGCCGGGGCGGATTTCGTCAAGACGTCCACCGGCACAGCCGGCGGCGGCGCAACCGCCGACGACATCCGCCGCATCCGCCGCGCCCTCGGCCCCTCCTCCATTGCCATCAAAGCCTCCGGCGGCATCAAAACCGTCGAAATCGCCCTGCAAATGCTGGATGCAGGCGCGAGCCGCATCGGCACTTCCACCGGCGCAGCCCTGTACGACGCTTACGAGCCAGGCCGCTACGAGTGAGTGCCTGACTGCTGCGTTTGACGGTATTCACGCGGGCTGACGGCGGTGCGACGCTTGAACCAGTGCGAGAAGTAAGCCGGGTCCATGCCGACATCGGCGGCAATCTCGGAAATGGGATGAGTGGTGTTTTTAAGCTGTAATTCGGCGTGTGTCAGGCGCTGCTGGTCCAGGAAATGGGCCGGAGGCAGCCCGGTCTGAGCGCGGAACAGGTGAGAGAGCCACGAAGGCGACAGGCCGCTGATCTCAGACAGCACAGCAGGCGAGGCAGGCTGAGACAGGTTGTGGCACAGATAATCCATGGCTTTCATCACCCGGCTGTCCAGTCGTCCCTGCACTGTGCGCGGGTTTTGCGTATCGCACCAGAGCAGCGCCCCTTCCAGCGAGTTCATCGCAAAGTCCGCCTGCCGGGCCAGCCCCCCTCGGGAGAAGTGATAGGCCTGCCAGAGATGGTCAATCACTTTCTGCCGGATGACCGGCTCATCCAGACGCAGATGCAGGACGCCCGGAAACGCCTCGGGCCAGGATAGCCACTCATGCCAGTAAGGGCGCGGGTGGAAATGAAACCAGTGCTGCTTCCAGTGTCCCTGATTGCTTTCCAGACCATACAAATGCGGCGTGCCGGGCCGTACCAGAGCCAGGTCAACCTCCCCCAGAATAACCCGCTCTTCTCCCTCTCCAAAACGCCCTTGACCGGACGCGGTATAAAGCAGCAGCCAATCTTTCGTGCCGCGCTCGCGGTACACGCTGTAATTTGGCTGGTACGTCTCATAGCCGCAGAGTATCTGCTCCACGACCGGCGAATAAGTATGAGCGACGCGATTGAGCTGAGCCGCGTCGGCGAAATGAAGATCGGTAATTGTATTCATTGCTGCCACAGTGATAAATCGCAAGTTTCCCGCAGTCACAGACATTGCTGTTAAAAGGAACAAGTGATACAATTTACCACATCAAAGGTCTGTATTCATACCCCAGGGAGAGTCAATTCATGAAACGAAAGACAAGCCGCACAGGCTTCACACTGATCGAGCTTCTCGTTGTTATCGCTATTATCGCCATCCTTGCCGCGATCCTGTTCCCCGTTTTCCAAAAGGTGCGTGAGAATGCCCGCCGCGCCTCCTGCCAGTCCAACCTCAAGCAGCTGGGACTAGCCTTCGTCCAGTATACCCAGGACGCCGATGAGAAATATCCTCGCGGGGAGACCTACTACACCCAGGGAAATGGATGGGCGGGCGTAATTTATCCTTACGTCAAAAGCAACGGGGTGTATATCTGCCCAGATGACTCGCTGCAAACAGGTGACTATGTCAGCTACGGCTACAACCAGAACATCCCCACCGGTGGCAGCGACTTCAACCCGGCATCTACAGCGGGGGCGGCTTTGGCGGATTTCAACAGCCCCACACAGACCATTTTACTGTGCGAGATTCACGGGTGCGGCGGCAAGTTCGTTCAGCCTTCGACAACGCCTTACACTGATTCCGCCTCAGGAAAAGTTGTGCTTACCGAAACGGTTTCTCCCATCGCGGATGGGCTTGATTATCGGGATACAGCCATCAACATCGGCGCAGTAGGCATCTGCACCCATTATGCGACCGGCGCTCCTGCGGGCACCGGTACGGGCGGAATTAACGCTATTTATCAGCAGGCACGCCACACAGACAATTCCAACTACTTGATGTCCGATGGGCATGTCAAATGGCTTCGGGGATCGGTGGTTTCACCAGGGTTCAATGCTGCGAATTCCACTGATGACGAAAACCTGACCAGCAGCAGCAAGGGAACCGCCGCAGGAACCGCCGTCTCCAGCGGCAAGTACGGCAATTATGTGGTGACGTACAGCGTCAAGTAAACCTTTTCAACCCAGCACTGACAGAAGCGGCGCATCCGGTCATTTCGGCAATTCGTGCCACTTGACTGGATACGCCGCTGACTTTTTTTGACAAAATCCAATTATGAAAAATCGCATTCGCTTCAGCGCCGCCGCTTTGACCGTCACTGCCGCCCTCGGGACCACTCTCCTGCGGGCACAGACCGCACCCGCCAGCAGCCAGTGGACTGAGACATTGAACCTGTCCGCTATGCGGCAGGAGTTTGGAAAGCCGGGGGTAGGAAAAACCGTGGACGGTCATCCGCTCACACTGGGCGGCATCGTCTACCCGCACGGCATCGGCAGCCATGCCGAAAGCGTGCTTGTGGTCAGCCTCAACGGGAGCGCGACCCATTTCACCTCGGAGGTCGGCGTCGATGACGAGACAGCGGGAAAAGGCTCCGTGACATTTCAGGTGATTGTGGACGACAAAGTGGCCGCACAAACGCCGGTGATGCACGGCGGGGACGCGCCGCGCCTGCTGTCCGTGGACCTGACCGGGGCCAAGCGTCTGGTCCTCAAAATCGGCAGCGGCGGCGACGGCATCATGTTTGACCACGGAGACTGGGCCGGTGCCCAATTTACCCTGGCTCCCGGCACGACCGCCCGGCCCGAAGCTGTGCCACTTCCAGTGGAGCCGCCGCGACTGACCCTGCCGCCCGCCGACCCGCGCCCTGGCATTCATGGACCGCGCCTCGTCGGCGCGTCGCCCGGCAAGCCGTTTCTGTTTCTGATCCCGGCTACCGGCCAAGAGCCGCTGACGTATGCCGCCAGCAAGCTCCCCGCCGGTCTGAAACTGGATGCCAAAACAGGCATCATTTCAGGCGCTCTTGCGGGGGCAGGAAGAACGCCCGTGACGCTGACCGTGCGCGGGCCACGCGGCACGGCGAAGCGCACGCTGACTATTGTGGGCGGCAAAGGGCAGATCGCGCTGACCCCGCCGCTCGGCTGGAACTCGTGGAACGTCTGGGCCACCACGGTGGACGAAGGCAAAGTCAAAGACGCCGCCGATGAGATGATTGCCGCCGGTCTGGCCCGGCACGGCTTCCAGTATGTCAACATGGATGACGCCTGGGAAGGCAAAAGCCGCGCCGCAGACGGCAGCATTCAGACTAACGAAAAGTTCCCGGATATGCCCGCCCTGACCCGGTATATTCACAGCAAGGGCCTGAAAGTCGGCATTTATTCCGGCCCCGGCCCGCGCACCTGCGGCGGCTACCTCGCCAGCTACCAGCATGAAGCGCAGGACGCGGCCACTTACGCCGGGTGGGGCATTGACTACCTCAAATACGACTGGTGTTCCTACGAAGAGGTCGCCAAAGGGGACCATTCCCTGCCCGCGCTGCAAAAGCCTTATGACCTCATGGGCGGTTTTCTGGCGGCCCAGCCGCGTGATATTACCTACAGTCTCTGCCAGTACGGCTGGGGGGATGTCTGGAAATGGGGCGCGTCCACCGGCGGCAACTCCTGGCGCACCACCGGCGACATTGAAGATAGCTGGTCCAGTATGCACGACATCTACGAGCGGCAGAACGGCCTTTCGAAGTATGCCGGGCCGGGCCACTGGAACGACCCCGATATGCTGATGGTGGGCGTTGTCGGCAAAGGCAATCCCCATCCGACGCACCTGACGCCCAATGAACAAATCCTGCATATCTCTCTGTGGTGCCTGCTGTCCTCGCCGCTGCTGATTGGCTGCGACATGACCAGGCTGGACCCATTCACGCTGGCACTCCTCACCAACGACGAAGCACTCGACATCAATCAGGACCCCTTGGGCAGACCGGCGGCGCGTATTTCCGACGACGGCAGTGGCGGCGAAGTCTGGGCGCGTCCCCTCTTTGACGGAACCCGCGCCGTGGGCCTGACCAACGCTGACCTGGTGCCGCGCACTATCACCGTCCGCTGGTCCGACCTCGGCCTCACCGGCCCGCAGCCCGTCCGCGACCTGTGGCTGCACAAGGACCTCGGCAAGATCAGCCAAAGCTACTCGGTCAGCGTGCCATCGCACGGCGTGGTGCTGCTCAAAATCGGCAAGCCCGCAGCGCAGTGACAGGTTAAAAACGGGGTGCCGCTGGGCGACACCCCGTTACATCTTTCGTTATGTCCCCTCAGCGCGGCTGGCCTGCGGCATGGTTTGTATCAGTGCCCGCAAAGCAGTGTTGACCGCTTCCGGCGTCGCAAACACCGCCGCCACATCGGGGTTCAGCTTTACTAGATTTGTGCCCTGAGCGTAACGTTCGGCATAGACGCCACGCCGACCACCTCGAAAGTCATACTCATCCAGCATATCCGGGCGCAGGTCGTCCGATTCTTCTGTCTGATTTGTGCGTTCCATGTCGTTAGAAATCGCCACGGGTTAAAACCCGAGGCTGCCGAAACCCCACCGTCCAGGGGACGGAAGAGCGGACAACGGGCGTGTTCTTCTCTGGTCTGGTCCCCCCATTATTGGGGGCTAGGGGGTCTTCTCTTGTGTCCCCTGAACACTGGGCACTTGAAAGCCTCGGGTTTTAACCCGTGGCCGCTGCCTGCACTGCATACGGCGTATTCCGCAATTATAGCAGGGGTTGAACAGTGACGCAGCAAAGTCATCGGCTATCTCCTGAACTTCCAGCCATAGTTGTTCAGATGTTCTCAGACTACTTGCAAGTTTCATGTTGCCTCGCTTAATCTGCCCGGAACCTCACCCTAGCCCTCTCCTTCGGCAAGGAGAGGGAGCCGGAGAAGAACGAATTCACCGGAAGCGGCCTTGTTTGCGGCCATTGGCATCGCGGCCCGGTGCGCCGGGACCGGCGGGGGAGGTCATCTCCACTTGAACGCGGCGGCCACGGATGGTGGCGTTTCGCAGGGCATCCACAACGCGGGCGGCGTGGGGGGCGGGGACTTCGACGAAGGAGGTTTTGTCCAGAATGTCGATGGCCCCAATGGACTTGCCCGTGATATTCGCCTCGTTGCTGATGGCTCCCACCAAATCGCCGGGGCGGACGCCGTCCTGGCGGCCAATGCTGAGGAACAGGCGGGTCATCCCGACTTCCGGCTGCTCGGCGTCGGCGTTCAGCTCCTCGGCAGCCTCGTCCGGCCCGGAGTGACGCGCCGACCAGAGCATTTGCAGGGCGGCAGCGGCGATCTCGGTAGAGTCGAACTCTTCCGAGAGCGCTTCGACGGCGGCCATCTGGGCGTCGAACTCACGGGCTTCCAGGGTCTGCCGGACGGCGTCCTGGAAGTTGTCCCGGCGGCGGGCGGCGATGTCGGCGGCGGTGGGGATACGCACGGGCTTGATCTGCATCCCGATCATCTGCTCAATCGCCCGCAGGGCGCGGCGCTCGCGGCCTTCCACCAGCGTAATGGCGTCGCCCGTCCGCCCGGCCCGCCCGGTCCGGCCAATGCGGTGGATATACTGCTCCACGTCCCAGGGAATATCGTAGTTGATAACGTGCGTGACGGTCTCAATGTCGAGGCCCCGTGCGGCCACGTCGGTAGCGATCAGCAAATCGGCCAGCCCTTCGCGGAAGCGGCGCATGACCCGGTCGCGGTCCGCCTGAGCGAGGTCACCGTGCAGCGACTCCGCGCTGTAGCCGCGCAGGCGCAGGGCATCGGCGAGGTCGTTGGTCTCCTGCCGGGTGCGGCAGAACACGATGGTCGGCCCCGGCGTTTCCATGTCCAGCACACGCCCCAGTGCTTCCAGCTTGCGGCCCGGCGCGACCTCGTAATAGGTCTGGTTGGTGTTGTCCACCGTCCGCTTACCTGCGTCAATGGACACCCGCGCCGGATTATTCAGGAACCGCTCGCTCAGGGCGGCGATACGAGGCGGCATGGTGGCCGAGAAGAATGCAAGCTGACGCGGCGTGGGAAGCTCGGCCAGAATGGTTTCCATGTCTTCTAAAAAGCCCAGTGCCAGCATCTCATCGGCTTCGTCGAGGACGCAGATTTTGACGTTTTCCAGTGACAGCGTCCCGCGCCGCAGGTGATCCAGAACGCGGCCCGGCGTGCCGACGACGACCTGTGCGCCGTCGCGCAATGCCCGGAACTGCCGGTCCAAAGGCTGCCCGCCGTAGACGGGCACGACGCGCATCCCCGTATGCTTCGCTAAATCATGGATGCCCCCGGCGACCTGAATCGCCAGCTCGCGGGTCGGCTCCAGAATCAAAGCCTGCGTGACCGGCTCTTTTGCGCCGCCTGCCGCCACAATCTGCTGAATGAGTGGCAGAGCAAACGCGGCAGTTTTGCCGGTGCCCGTCTGCGCCTGACCGATGAGGTCTCGCCCTTCCAATAATATAGGGATGGAGCGGGCCTGAATGGGGGTCGGCGCTTCGAAGCCCAAATCGGACACAGCCCGCGCCACCGGCTCGGAAAGCTCCAAATCGGCGAACGTCGCCAGCGGCGTCACCGGCTCCGCTTCGGGCGTCGGCAGCGGGGCAGCTTTTGGTTTCGGCGCGGCACTCTTTTTCGCCGGGAGAGCTGCTTTGGGCACGGCTGGCTTGGGCGGGGCCGCAGGCTCCGTCATGGCCGCAGGCTCCGTCATGGCCGCAGGCTCCGTCATGGCCGCAGGCTCCGTCATGGCCGCAGGCTCTGCCACGGGCACGTCTTCGGGCAGGGGCAGAGTCGCCGCCACAAAGGGCGACTTGGCTTTGGTGTGCCTCGGTTTGGCGGAGTGCGCAAGCGGGGGGCTATCAGAATCAGGCCGAGGACTGTCAGCGCGGGGCTTCATCGCCTCCCAGGGACGAGCGCCGGGGGGCAGGGGCGTCGAACGGGCGGCATCCTGCAATTTCTTGGTAAAAGTCGGCTTGGCGGGAACAGATTTCGGATACGGCGGCTTGCTCGGCCACGGGCGGTCGGAGCCAGGCCGGGGACGATCAGAGCCAGGCCGGGGGCTATCGGCGCCGTAGCGAGGCCGGTCGGAACCGGGACGGGGGCTATCGGCGCCGTAGCGAGGCCGGTCAGAGTCAGGGCGAGGGCCGGCAGGTCGGCCTCCCTGTGTCCCTTGCCAGGGACGGTCAGAGCCGGGACGGGGGCCAGCAGGCCGACCTCCCTGTGTCCCTTGCCAGGGGCGGTCCGAAGCCGGGGGGCGTCCCCCACCACCATCGGCGTCTTGCCGGGGACGGGGCGTGAACGGTTTCCCGGTGGGGTTAGCGCGGGGCGCGGGCTTTCCAAAGCCGGGTTTTCCGAAGTTAGGTTTGGGCGGTTTTGCCATGATAGGTCTGCTCTCTTAAAATACGTTCACAAAAAAAGTGCGGGGCAGAAATGCCCCAGTACAAGAGAGTGTACCCGATACAGGCTGCTGTCAAGAATCTGTGCAGTGAATATCCCCGCTGTCACTGGCCCTCGGCCCGATGGGCGAACGTGTCCAGGTCCCGGTTGAACGTTTGTGGCTGCTCGAAAAACGAGGCGTGTCCAGTGACCGGGTAGATTTTCACCTGAAGATGCGGAAGAAGCTGTTTAGCCCGCGTGACGGTCTGCCGACCAACCAGAGCGTCTTTGGCTCCGTAGATATAGAGCGTGGGAACAGTGACTTGGGGCAAAGCGGTGGCGGCGGGAACAGAAAGGCTTGTGTTGAGCTGGCGCACCATTTCAGGCGAGGCGAGAGCGGCGACGCCGTACAGCCGCGTAAATGTCTGAGGGTCTGGCTGATGGTAAAAACAGGCCCGGAGGAACCGCTGTGTCCCTTCCAGATAGGTGGCCTGATCAGGCGAGACTGCCGCCGCGCTGAACTCCGGGTGCAGTGTAATCAGGCCCGGCTTCAGCTCTATCACACCGTCTACGTACACCAGCCCGGCAATGTTTTTGTCACCATAAGTTTGCAGGTAGTTAGTCATCACCACGCCGCCGAGTGACCAGCCCACAAGGACAGGGCGCTTCAGATGCTTGGCCGCGAGGACGGCGTGCAGGTCATCCCCCCAGCGCTTGCCTTCGGCATAAAACCGGGGGTCTGTTGGATGGCCGGAGAAGCCATGCCCACGCAGGTCATAGGTGATAATCCGGTATTTTTTGAGCGTGGCGCTCGCCACTTGCTTCTGCCAATCCAGATGGCTGCCGTACAGCCCATGAATCAGCACCATCTCTGGCCCCTGCGGGCTGCCGTATTCTTGAACAGCAAGCCTGAGACCATCCGGGGCGGTGACAAAGGTTTGCGGCGGGACGGGCAGGGGCGCGGACCGGGCGGCGGGCAGGGCAAGCCACAGCAAGATGGCAGTGAAGGCGGGCAGAAAGGCAATATGTATTCGTGTCATTGTTCAACTCCTATTGAACAGTTTAGCACATATTGTATAATTGTTCAACGTTTATTGAACAATTTATTTGAAGCCGTATTCGTGATATACTAATCCTATCATGCTGGACTTATCGGAGATTTTAGAGGCGCTCAGTGATCCAACCCGCCGCCGGATTTTAGTGCGCCTAGCCAACGCCGATTTCTGCTGCTCCTCGTTTGCGGACCTCGGCCCCAAAACGCGGCTGGCTTACCATTTCGCACGTCTGGAACGGGCGGGCCTCCTGCGCGTGACCAAAAGCGGGCGGCGGCGTATTTTGACCCTGCGGCAGAGCGAGGTGGAAGCCCGGTTCCCAGGCATTTTGCAGTCGGTGTTGGAGAGCAGCAAAGCAGAAGAGAGGATGAGAGTCAGCGCCGCGTCACCGTGAAGCGGCGGCTGCTGAGGAGCGCGTCGCCGCAGAGGACGTCCACGAAATGTACGCCTTCTTCAGTGATGTTCAGGCCCACGACTTCCACCACTAAATCCACCACGGCCAGCGGGTCGCCGTTGCTGCCCGCGATGCCGTCGATCCGCAGCGCCTCGTGCCCGGAAGGGGCGCGGAGGCTGAAAGACACGGAGACGTCTTCGCGGATGTCGGTCAGCGAGGCAAACAAAAACAGGCGCGGGTGGGTCGCGGGCAAAGCGGGCACGGCGATGGCGTTGAACAGCCCCACCAGCGTTTTGTTGGACGAACGCTTGTCTTCGATAATCTCGTTGCAGACAATCACGGCGACGCACACGGGCGGGTCGGATAAGGTAGGCTGACTCATAGACAGAGTGTACCCGGTGCCTTCGGCAAATGCGTTTTTGCCCAAAACGATTAAAGGAAGCAGGCGATAGGGTACAACGGGGGCAGAATACCGCTCCCAAGAGGCGGACACCTGGAGGAACTATGCCCATGACACGCGCCCCTCGCGCCCCGCGCCTTGCTGCGCTCTCGCTTGCCCTCACTTTCGCCCTGCCCGTCGTCATGCTGACCGCAGGCTGCGGCCAGAAGGCCAATGACCAGACTACGACCAATTCTGCTCCCGGCCCGATGGCCAACAACAGCACGATGGCAAACAATGCCCCCGCCAAAGCGGGCCTCAGCACCAAGCAGAAAGTGGTTCTGCTCGGCGGCGCGGCCCTCTTGTTCTATCTCTACAAGCGCTACCAAAAGCAGGATGCAGCCGCCGCGCAGAACGGCGCAAATGGCAAGCCGCAGCTTTACCGCGAGGAGAAAGGCCCCAACACCGGAGCCATCTACTACCGCAAGAACGACGCCCAGCATACAGTTGTCTGGCTGTCCGCCCCGCAGCAGGGAGTGAATGTGCCAGAGTCTGAGGTGCAGCAGTACCTGCCCGGCTACAACCCGAACAACCCGAACGGCGGCAATTACGGCAACATCAACACGAACCCGCAATCAGGCGTCAACGGCGGCTCGGTGCAGTCGGCAGACCAATATGCGAATGCGGGCGGCGGCTACCCGAGCGGCCCCGGCGGCCCTCCCGGACCACGCGGATAATCGCTGACAAGGAGACCCTACCATGTCACTGGGCGACATTCTGCATAACGTTGAAGACACGCTGACCGGCAGCGATCATGAAGAAACCCCGGAGAACCCGGACCTGACCGCTGACCCGGCTTACGACAGCGAGCAGGGCATCAAAAGCTCCTCCGAGGACCCTTACGGAGACCCTGCCGACCAGAACAGCCGCTAAGCTGATTTAATTGCTGATTTAATTAACGCCCCGCCGCTTCCGAACTATTGGACGCAGCGGGGCGTTTTCCGGTATACTGGGCAAAGAGATTTCAATGACACCTATTCGCAAAGGCATCATCACGGCGGCGGGGCGCGGAACACGGCTGATGCCCGCGACGCGCACGGTGCAAAAAGAGATGTTCCCCCTCATGGACAGCGACGGCAAAGTCAAGCCGCTGGTCCAGCTTCTCGTCGAAGAGCTGCTGGCTTCGGGCCTGGAAGAAATCTGCATTGTCGCCAACACCGCCAACGCCGAGCCGATGCGGCGGCACTTCGCCGGGGACGACATCCTCGCCCCGCGTGTGACGGTGGTAATCCAGGAAACGCAGGACGGCTTCGGCCACGCCGTCTTTCAGGCACGCGACTGGGCGGCGGGCGAACCCGTATTACTCACTCTCGGCGACCATCTTTATCTATCCCACACCGACGCCCGCTGCGCCCGTCAAGTCTTAGATGCTTACGCCGCGCAGGGCGCGTCCGTGACCTCGGTGATGCGTGCGCCGGAAGCGAGTATCTTCCGCTACGGCATTCTCGCAGGCTGCCCTGTGCCGAACACCGCGCCGCGTGTTTATGAGATTGCAGCAATGGCCGAAAAGCCCACTGTGGAGTTTGCCCGCGCCCATTTGCAGACGCCGGGCCTGCCGGACGGCGAGTATCTGGCCCACTTCGGCATTCACGCCTTCACCCCCGCCATTTTTGACTGCCTGGCGCACCTCATTGAACACAACATGCGTGAGCGGGGCGAGTTCCAGCTCACCTCCGCGCAGGTATTGCTTCAAGAGCGCGAGCGATACCTGCTGTGCGAAGTCGCTGGAGAGCGTCTGGATATGGGCAACCCGGAGGGCCTGATGGAAACGCAGCTCGCCCTGGCCCTGCGATCCCCCTACGCCGCCAAAGCGCGGGCCATGCTGGAAAGTTCGTAGACGTGAGCAGGAAAACGGTTAATGGGTGGCGAAATGACTTAGAGACTGTATAAAAAGTTTGTACCAAGACCAGATCGCCCCCCTGCCCCCAATTCTGGGGGAGCCAGAAGGTTAGGAGAAAAACCCTCCTGTCCTGTTCCCCCAGAATTGGGGGTTAGGGGGCGATCCGAGGGTTTTCTATACAGTTTCTTAGGCAGCAATGGTTACAGATACTGCGGAGGCAACGAAAATGAAATGGGGCAAGATACTGACCCTTTGGAGTTTGGCTCTCGTGGCGTGTTGGGCTGCTGAAACATTGTTGTATCAGGTCTTCCATACCTATATGCCGATCAAGGGGCAAGATTTGTCGTGGCGGGGAGCTATGAATGAATCCTTGCACGACTTTGGGCCGTTGTTTATTGGCTATACTCTTGGTCCATTCATTGCCCTTTGCATCCCTTCTGTTCGACGCCGCATTTTAGCCAACACGCCCGCAGAGTTAAGTAAGGACAATAAAGAAGACCGGTAAATAGGTACAATCACAGGCACAATATGGATATTGTCACTGACACTTCTGCGATTTTGGCCGTCGTTCTTAATGAAGCAGAAAAGCCAGCCATTATTCAGCAAACACAAGGAGCATCTTTATATGCCCCTCGCTCTTTATCATGGGAAGTAGGCAATGCGCTCTCTTCTTTGCTGAAACGCAGTAAGCTAAGTTTATCCGAAGCAACTGCCGCTGTGCGCGAATATCAGCAGATGCCAATCACTTTCGTGGATGTTAATTTGATACAAGCATTGACAATCGCTCACACGTATAATATCTACGCTTATGATGCCTATATGCTTGCCTGCGCGAAGAGCCTACAAATGCCGCTTATTTCGCTAGACAAAGGATTGATTCGTGTCGCATCGTTGGTGGGCGTATCAATTATCCGAGTAAAGCCATGACAACTTATACACAAGCAGATAATCTTACGGATATTTTGGAGAAAGCTCGCCAAGAAGGCGGTGCTTATATACGCCATGATGGCTTGCTTTTTCTGTTAAAACCCGAAGAAAATACGGTGCGATCACCTTTTGACGTTGAGGGAGTTAAAACTTCCATCACACGGGAAGAAATCATAGAAGCAATTCACGACGGACATGGAAACCATCGCTGGTAAGCGGTGTACGAAGGAGAAATACAACTGATTATGTCTACGGCAATTACAAATGTTCAGGCGCGGCAGATTTTGGACTCTCGCGGCAACCCCACCGTCGAAGTCGACGTTTACCTGGAAGACGGCACACTGGGCCGCGCCAGTGTCCCGTCCGGGGCTTCCACCGGGGCCAATGAGGCCGTGGAGCTGCGCGACGGCGACAAGAAGGTCTACGGAGGCAAAGGCGTCCTGAAGGCGGTCGAGAATGTCAATGACATTATCGCGCCGGAATTGATTGATTTAGACGCCACTGAACAGGTGGCGATTGATGAGCTGATGATCGCGCTCGACGGCACGGACACCAAAGCAAAGCTCGGCGCGAATGCCATTCTCGGCGTCTCGCTGGCCGTCGCCAAAGCCGCCGCACGCGGGCTGGGCCTGCCTCTGTACCGCTATATCGGCGGCACGAGCGCCCGGCAGTTGCCCGTTCCCATGATGAACATTATGAACGGCGGCAAGCACGCGGACTCCAATGTGGATATGCAGGAGTTCATGGCGATGCCCGTCGGCGCGAAGTCGTTCGCAGAGGCGCTGCAAATGGGCACGGACGTCTACCATGCCTTGAAGGGCGTCCTGAAGGCACGCGGGCTGGCAACGGCGGTCGGCGATGAAGGCGGCTTCGCTCCCAACCTGCCGTCCAACGAAGAGGCCATCAAGGTTATCCTGGAAGCCATCGACAAAGCCGGGTACAAGAGCGGCGAGCAGATTATGATTGCGATGGACCCTGCCGCGTCCGAGTTCTACGACAACGGCTCGTATGTGCTTAAAGGCGAAGGCCGGACGCTGTCGGGCGATCAGATGGTGGACTACTACGCGGACCTCGTCGAGAAGTACCCCATCATCTCTATCGAAGATGGTCTGGCCGAAGATGACTGGGCGACGTGGCGCAAGCTGACCGAGCGCATCGGCCATAAAGTGCAGCTTGTCGGCGATGACCTGTTTGTCACCAACACCAAGTTCCTGCAAAGAGGCATTGACAGCAATACGGCGAACTCCATTCTGGTCAAAGTCAATCAGATTGGCACGCTGACCGAGACGCTGGCCGCGATTGAGCTTGCCAAGCAAGCCGGATACACGGCGGTTGTGTCGCACCGCTCGGGCGAAACCGAGGACGCGACGATTGCCGACATCGTGGTCGCCACCAACGCCGGGCAGATTAAAACCGGCGCACCGGCCCGCACCGACCGGGTCGCCAAGTACAATCAGCTTCTTCGCATTGAAGAGTCGCTGGGCGACACGGCCACGTTCAAGGGCCTACAGTCGTTCTACAACTTGAAGAAGTAGGTTTTTCTTGCTCCTGAAGCAGCCACGGGATGAAACCCGAGGCTCGGAAGTGCCCAGTGTCCAGGGGACACGAGAAAGACACGGAACAGGCCCACCGCTGTCGTCCGGTCTTGCGTCCCCTGGACGCTGGGCTTTTTCCAGCCTCGGGTTTCAACCCGTGGCTCCTTTGGGGGCGAGAAAACCTCGAATTTTTCTCTTTCCCACCGTCTATGCCCACCCGTTCCCCTATCTTCACCCGCGCCAACGTCGCTGGCTTTTTGCAGGGGCTGTTTGTGCTGCCCCTGTGTGCGCTGTTCGGCGGCCTGATCGCCCTGCTGTTTCGGTGGCACGGCGCGGCGGCATGGGCGAGCGTGACCCTGTGTGCCCTGTTTCCGCTGGCGGGGACGATCAAGACGCGGCAATGGGCGCTGGCGCTGGGCCTGCTGGCAGGCATTGCCGTCAGCATTTTGATTTATCTGGGGGTGCGTCCGTGAAAGTTTTGCTGAGTCTGCTTTTAGCCTGCCTGCTGGCCCCGGCGCACGCCGCCGGGCAGCTCACGGGGGTTGTGGTTTGCGTGGACCCCGGCCATACGTCGGAAACGAGCGAGGGGACGGCAAGCCGCGATGGCAGGCTGACCGAGCGGCACGTCAACTGGGTGGTTGGGGAGCGTCTGACCGCGCTGCTTCGGGCGCAGGGGGCTACCGTGGTCGTGACGAAAGCCTCCGAGAACCAGGTTGTCACGAACCGCAAGCGGGCCGAGACCGCAAACGCCGTCCACGCCGCGCTGTTTTTGCGCCTGCACTGCGACTCGGGCGAGCAGTCGGGCCTGGCGACCTACTACCCCGACCGGCAGGGGCGGCGCTTCGGCGTCACCGGGCCGTCGCCCGCCGTTATGGCAGCCTCGCACCGGGCCGCGCAGATTTTCCAGCCCGCCGTGATCGCTGCCCTGCACGGGACGCTCAAAAACGCAGGCATCAGGGGGGACTCTAAAACTGGCGTCGGCGGCAAGCAGGGGGCGCTGACCGGCTCTATCTTCGCGCAGGTTCCCGCGCTGACGGTGGAAATGTGCGTGCTGACCAACGCCCACGATTACCGCTTTATCCGCACCGCCGCCGGGCAGGAAGCAATGGCGCAGGCGCTCCTGGTGGGCGTCGAGGCGTATGCGAAGGCTGAGAAATAAGAACAAACTAAAAACAAGAAAGCCCCCGCCTCGATTGGAGGCGGGGGCTTTTTTGACGGCTGCGTCTGGCTACTTCGCCGGGGCGGTCACCACGCTGGGCAGGCGCTCCATCGTCGTCTTCTGGCGCATTTCCATCTTCATGCCGGCGGGCATTCCGGGCGGCGGGGCCTGTCCGGGCTTGGGCTTGAAGGTCATGGTCATATTGATACTGCTGTTGTTGGTCAAGTTATCCACCACGCCGAGCGCCGTGTTGAACACCATCGTGCCGGTTCCATTCACGGTCCCCGCCATCGTCATGCCCATCGGCATCCCCTGGGTCAAGGTCATTCCGAGCGTGCCGTCGATTTTCTGGTCAATGTTCGCCACTGCCGCGCTGCCGTCCCCGGTCAGAGAGGTGAGCGTGGAGTCGTAATTCAGGTCCGTGCCTTCCATGCCTGGCGCGGAGATGGTGCTTTTCCAGTCCTCGCCCGCTTTGAGCGGCCCGTCGGGGAACGCCACGCTCATGCTGCTGAACGACTTGCTGAAGTCCATACCGGGCAGGGCCGCCCCCATCGTGTCGGGCATCTTCATTGAAAGCACTTTGCCTGTGGGAAGCATGACCTGCGTGAAGGGCTTCTTCATCGGGGCCATCTGGGCGTCGGACATAGTCTGTTCTTTGCCGTTCATCGCCACGCGCATACTTTCAATTTCAGTCGAAATTGTTGCCGCGCCGTCGGAAGCGCGAACGTCTTTGACAGTCTGCTTCATGATGATCTGCGTGGCTGTGTTCAGCGGGAAGCCCGCGCCGGACTGCCCGGTCATCATTGTACCCACCATGTTGGTGGTCATTTTGTAGCGATTTACCTCGCCGGGCGTGAACTTGTAGCGCAGGGTCGCGGTTCCGGCGACGGGCGCAGTCGGTGCGGGGGCCTGTGCCCCGGCGGAAAGTGGGAATGCGGCCAGCGCGGCGGCTCCCAGGGTGATGCGGGCAAACGTCATCATCTTGATCATTGCGGGTTCTCCTCTGTGGGTTCTTCGACATGAAAGCGAAAGAAATTGTCGCCAATTTTGATCTCGTCTCCGGCAGCGAGATAGGCGCGGGCGACGCGCATTCCGTTGACATGAACACCGTTTGCGCTGTCAAGGTCGGTCAGCACGAACCGGCCCTGCGCGTCGCGCCGCAGGCGGGCATGACGCCGGGAAACCATGTTTTCCGCCAGTACGATGTCATTGTCCCCGTCGCGCCCCACCAGCACATCCCCGGTGTTCAGCCCGAATGTCCCCCCGGCCACCAGGCCCTGCACACCAATCAGCGCAGCGGCAGGAGCCGTGGTCAGAGGCAGACCCGGCCCCCGCGCCGCTGATGCGGACGGCTCGCAGTCTTCGTCCGGCTCCGCAGGGGCAGGCACGGGCGCGGCAGCGGGACGCTTGCGGAGGGCTTGCCAGCCGAGCAGCCCGGCCAGCACCACCGACACTCCGGCCAGCGCGGGCACCAATAAAGCCGGGGGCGGGTCCCGGAAGTCGGCAGGCGTGAACTGCACCGGATTAGGCTTTCCGTCCGCCCCGAATGTCACCGCCAGCGTCGCCGTGCGGCCCGTGCGCGGGTCCAGCACCACCACCCTATCCCCCCGCCCCAGTGGGGCGCTCAGAACGATTTCGCTTGCGGCGGCTTCCACCGGCCCTGCCGTCACTGGTCCCGCCGCCGAGCGCAGCCAGCACCAGTGCGGGCCGTTTTCCGTAAAATTGACCCGCACATCCCCGCCCGCACGGGCGGGCGAGGTCAGGGCCAGCAGACCAACTAACACAAGCAGCGTTCTCCAGTTCAAGCCCAGTTTCAAGCCCAGTTCGCTCACGCTTTGGCCGCCTCCGCGTGGCAGCGGGCCAAAGCGGCGGGCAGGTGCGCGATAATATCGGTTGCAATCAGCCCTGCCGGGCCGCCCAATGCCTCGGCGGCGAGGTCTCCGGCCAGCCCGTGCAGATACGCCCCGCAGGCCGCCGCCTCCCAGGCGGTCAGCTTCTCTTCCGGCGAGCCGCCGGCCAGCAGCGCGGCCAGAATGCCCGTCAGTACATCCCCTGCCCCACCCGTCGCCATGCCAGGGTTTGAGGTCGTGTTGACCGCCAGCCGCCCGTCCGGGTCAGCCACCAATGTCCGTGCCCCTTTGAGCAGCACCGCGCAGTTATAGGTTTTTGCCGCGTCTTCCACCGCTTTGCGCCGGTCCGCCTGCACGGTTTGGGTATCGGTTCCCTGCAAGCGCCCCATCTCGCCGGGGTGCGGGGTTAAAATCGTGCGCTCGGTGCGGCTCTGCACAATCGCCGCTCCGTGGTCGTCTTCCAAAGCCAGGCAGTTCAGCGCGTCGGCATCAATCACCAGAGGCACGGCGCACAACCGCACAAACTCACGGACAAACTGCCGCGTGTCCGGGTCATCCGCGCCGCCCAGACCCGGCCCTATCGCCGCCGCTGTGCCTTTGTGGGCAATTTCTAATGCCTCCGAAAGCGCGTCCGGGCTGAATGCGCCGCGCCCGGTTTCTGCCAGCCCGCGTGTCATGGCAATCGGCGAAATGCGGGCCATCGCCGCCGCCTGCA
This sequence comes from Capsulimonadaceae bacterium, assembly GCA_965277455.1. Taxonomy (GTDB): domain Bacteria; phylum Armatimonadota; class Armatimonadia; order Armatimonadales; family Capsulimonadaceae; genus JANXMY01. The sequence continues at coordinate 2,126,082 of OZ255823.1, forward strand.
CGCCGTTGGGCACGGCCAGCGTCACCAGCCCCGCCCCCGTCCGCGCCGCCGCTTCGGTGGATAGCACAGGCGCACCGACAAAACCCGCCGACCCGGCAAACACCGACGCATGGCCGAACTTGCCTTTGTTGCTGTCGCGCCCATTGACCCGCGCCGGAACCCAGCCTGCCACGTCCGAGGCTTCCGTCATCACGACTTTGACACTCTCCGCCGCCATCACGGGCCGGGGCATCCCAATATCAACGGTTACCAACTCGCCCACATAGCCCGCGCCGGGATAGACCAGCAGGCCAAGCTTCGGCAGCACGAAGGTCGCCGTCAGCACGGCGCGGACACACGCCCCGTCCACGCTGCCCGTGTCCGCATCCAGCCCCGAGGGCACATCGACCGCCACAACCGGCTTGCCCGCGCTGTTAATCGCCTCAATGACTCCGGCCAGCTCGCCCGACACACCGCCTTTGATGCCCGTTCCCAGCAGGGCGTCGATCACCAAATCCGTCTCGCCCAGCGTCCCCGCCCAGGGCCGGATGTCCAGCCCATACGCCGCCGCCATCCGGTAATTCGCCGCCGCATCACCCGTAAACGCCTCCGCAGGCGCGGTCAGCCAGACCGTGACTTCGGCCCCAAATCGCGCCGAAAGATGCCGCGCCACCGCCAGCCCGTCGCCGCCGTTGTTGCCTTTACCGCAGACCATCGCCATCCGTTTGCCCCGAAGCGGCCCAAACCGCTCGGCCAGCACATCCACAACACACAGAGCCGCGTTTTCCATCAGCACAATACCCGGAACCGCGTACTTTTCGATAGTCTCCCGGTCCATATTCCGCATCTGCGCGGCAGTCGTTAATTTAATCATTGTTGTTCTTTTAAAAAACGCGCTGTATCCGTTCCCGCTCTGCCTCGGCGAGCATCGGCAGGAAGGCCGCGCCGACATTTTCTGTTACCTGCGCGGGGGTCTTGGCCCCGGCGATGACGCAGGATACGGCGGGGACGTCCAGCGCGAAGCGCAGGGCGGCCTGTGTGAGCGTGCGCGTGCCGTCCTCGGAGAGAAATGAAAGTGCGGCGGCAGTCTCGGTCATCGCGGCGATGTACTCACGCGGCAGGGCGGCCCGGATGTCGCCGTCAGGAAACACCGTGTCCGGGGCATAGCGGCCCGAGAGGAAGCCATTTGCCAGCGGCTCGCGGGCCAATATACCGACGCCGCGTTTCCGGGCCAGCGGCAGAAGCTCCAACGCTGCGCCCTGATAAAACAGCGAATAAGGGACTTCCAGAACGTTCACCGGACACTGGTTTTGCAGCAGCCACAGGCCGTCGGACGGCTCGGCGACGGAAACGCCGTACCAGCGGAGTTTGCCCGCACGGCGCAGGGCGTCCAATGTGTCCCAGACTTTGTATTTTTCCAGGTTTTCGACAACCGGGTTCATCAACAAAAAGACGTCTAAAACGTCACGCCGTTGGCGGGCTAAACTCTGCTGAACGGCGTGCGCGAGAGCCAGCGGCGTCCAATCCGGCTCCTCGGTGCCGTCGCGGCGGTAGAAGTTGATGCCGCCTTTGGTGACAACTGTGGGCGGCGGGCCGGGCCAGGCGCTCAGAACTTCGCCGAGCAGCGCCTCGCTGTGTCCGTGCCCGTAGACATCGGCGGTGTCAAAGAGTGTGACTCCCGCTTCTAAGGCCGCCTGAATGGCGGCGCGGGAGACGGCATCGTTGGTCGGGCCGTAGGCGCTGCCCCATTGACTGCCACCTATCGCCCAGCCGCCGAAACCCAGGGATGAGACGGTCAGCCCGGTCTTTCCAAGCCGCCGCATCGGAAGTGTTCCGTTCGGCAGTGTCACGCTGCCGGGACCGCCGCGCCGAAGGGCTTTTTGGCTTTGGCTTTTTCCGCCAGACGCTTCGCCTCGGCCCGCGCCGTCAGGTAGGCTTTCGCGTCGAACTGCGGGTACTTGTTGCCGAGGCCGAGCGCGATATCATCGGGCAGGTCTAGCGCGGTAATCCGGTCTAGAAAGCCCGGCTCCTGCGCCATAATCGCGGGCAGGTAGAGCTGGCCGCTGTCGAAGAGCGTGCGCGTGTTCTGCGGCGCATTCGGCGTCTGCGCCCGCAGGCTGACACCTTTATCGAACGCATAGAAGCACAGGGTTTTGTATTTGTCGAGGTTCACTTCGGGGTTCCTTGAAAATCAGCACTTGAAAGTCGGGTATCCTAGTATACCCAAGTATCTGCCCCGTCCGGGTATAACAGCGCCATGACACAGAAGGCAGAAGACGCGAAAAAATGCGTTTCGATTATTTTCAACCCCGTTTCGGGCCAGACGAACCCGGAGCATCGGCAAAAAGTGATCTCAGAGGCACTGGCCGAACACGGCTACGTCTGCCAGTTTATTAACACCACGCGGGAAACCGGCGCACGGGCACTGGCCGCACAGGCACTCAAAGACGGCGTAGACCTGCTGGCCGTCTCCGGCGGCGACGGCACAGTAATGGAGGCGCTGTCAGCACTCGTCGGCACGGACACACCAATTGCCGTGCTGCCCGCCGGGACCGGCAACCTGCTGTCGGTCAATCTCGGCATTCCCGTGACCGTCCCCGAAGCCATCAATGTCGCGCTGTCTGGGAAACCGTTTGCTCTGGATTTATGCCGGGCCGACAATGACCGCTATTTTGCCATTCTGGGTGGGATGGGCATGGATGCTCAGGTGATTGCCGACACTGGCCGGGAGGCCAAAGACCGGCTGGGCAAAGCGGCGTACTTCTGGGCGGCTCTGAAGAACCTGCCGCGCCGCCATGCCCATGTGCATATCTCACTGGACGGCGGCAGGCCCTTCCGCCGCAAGGCCAAAAGCGTGCTGCTGGCGAACATGGGTCAGATTACCGGCGGCGTCTCGATTTTTCCCACGGCGTCCCCCAATGACGGATTGATTGATGTCGGCATTCTGAAAGCGGCGACACTCGCGCACTGGACGCATTTAATGGGAAGCGCCCTTCTGGGACGCACGCAGCATGACCCGGCGCTAGAGATGTATCAGGCCCGCACCGTCACTATCACCACCCGTCGCCCTCAGCCGGTGCAGTTCGACGGCGAGGCGGAAGGCCGGACGCGCTCGCTCACAGTAGAAGTTGTGCCAAAGGCCGTCCATGTCCTGCTGCCGCAGGCCGCGCCTGCCGCACTGGCCGCGCAGAATGAGCGGCCTGAAATTGTGGCCGAGCGCACTGCCCGCCGCCGCCTGCTCCTGCCGCTGGCCCTACTAGTTCTGATTATTGGGACGGTTATTGTCTGGCGGCGGCGTTGACCCTCTTGCGCTTTAGCCCGATTTGGCTTATAATAGGGCAGATAATAATAGGGCAGCATTCCATTCACAATTCCATTCACAAAGACGCAAGAGGAACACAGATTGATTCAGAGAACTCAGGGCCATGTCACACGCCTCGGACTTGTTGGCATCGCGCTCACGCTGGCTGCGCTGCTGGCCGGCTGCGGTGGTGGGGGCGGCGGCAACGGCAATAGCGGGAGCGGCGGCACGAAAACGACCACCGGAACGCCGGGAACCACCGGAACGCCCACGACAACCACCACAACCACGACGGGAACCACCGGCGCACCGCCTTCGCCGCCAATGCTGAACTTCTCACAGCCCAAGAAGTAAAGCAAGAATTAAAGAAAGTAAGCGCGTGTCTCTGACTTCCCTGCGCCTGCTGCTGGTCTCGCTGGGCATTCTGTTCGTGCTGGGGACCGCCTGGGCACTGCGCTACTTCACGCGCACGCAGGGGCTGACCCCGTTCGCACAAAGCTATTTGCAGCCAGGGATGGGCGGCGTCGCGCTGGAAGCCCTGGACGTTCATGTGGTCGGCCATGACCACGGGCGGCGGCGCTGGCGCATGACCGCCGACGCCGTCACCTTCAGCCGGGACCGCAGCACGGCCACGGTGCTGGGCATCCGGCAGGGCACTCTGCTGGATGACCGAGGGCATCCCACCGCGACCGTCACCGCAGCCAATGCCGTGTATTCTTCCCCCTTTGGCGGCCTGGACTCGGCAGGCTCCGGCATCCTCACCCTCAGTGGTCATGTCCGTGCCGTCATGCTGACCGCGCAGCGGCCCGTGCTGCAGGCCGAAACCCTGTCCTGGAACGTCCCCCGCAGCGAGCTGACTTCCCCCGCCCCGCTGACCGCGCTTTTGCCCCGGCTCACTGTCGCCGCAGGCCGCGCCGTCTATGATGCCCCCCCCGGCAAGCCCGATCTGGGCCGGTTGCAGCTTTTGGGCGGCGTTCATGCCCGGTTCCAAAGCACGCGGGGCTTGACCACGCTTACCTGCCCCGGCTTGGTCTGGAATGCCGCCGAAAACACCGCCCGCAGCCTCGGCCCGGTGCAGGCGTCTATCCCCGGCGGCGTCGGCACGTCCACTGCCGCCGATGTGGTGGTCAACACCCAAACCGGCAGCTTGCAGGGCCACGGCTTTCAGGGGTCAATGGGTGTGGGCGGCCTTTGACCTCGCTTCACCTGACCTCGCTTCACCTGACTGCGCTTCGTCGGGTATAATTATGCCCTATGCCCGGCCCCGACCCTACCCCTCAATTTGCCCTCACCGAAAGTCAGCACGCCCGGCTGGACGCCCTGCGGGCGGGCCTTGATGAAGGCGAGCGGCGCTTTGAGTTCTGGACCCGCCGCGCCGATCAGGCGCAGGCGGCGTTGGAGTTCGCGGACCTTCTGGCGGGCAGCGGTCTTGGCACGGGGCGGCGACTGGCCGAAGACACACGGGCAAGGCTGCTTGGCACGGCGGCCAAGCTGGCCCCGAACGGCAATTTATCCAGGCGGCTTTTCGCTGCCGACCCGCAGGGATTTGACACGCGCCTGCGGGAATTACTATTGGGGCATGGGCCGCTGGCCGAACGCCTGGAAGCGTTTCTTGCCGTGCGTGGGACCGGGGCTTACACGGCTTCGGCGCTGCTGTGCGCGTCCGCCCCGGACACCTACCCGCTGATTACCTACCCTGCCCTGAAGCGGCTGGCGCTAACGGCGTCGCAGAAACGCGGCGCTTTGGAAGACGCCGCCGAGCGGTACGGTTTCGCCCTGCCCGAAAGCGGCCCGGTCCCGGCGGCGCATAGCTTGCTGGCCCTGTTCGTGGTCTATGAAGCTCTGCGCGAAGCTCTGCGGCTGCCGACCTACCCCGAGGTCGACGACGCTCTGCGCTCCGACCTGCCGCCGGGTCTCGCCGCCCCTGCCGCCCCCGTAATCCGGGAAGGGGGCGCAGTATACGACACGACGACGCCTGCGCTGACCGAGACGCGCCTGCTGGCCGCGCTGGAAGACTACGCGCTCGGGCAGGGGTTTACCTTCCCGGCGCACCGCCTGCGGGCGTACTATGTGGCCCTCAAAACGCGCCCGTTCGTGCTGCTGTCGGGCGTCTCCGGCACGGGCAAAACGCGGCTGGCCGAGCTGCTGGCGGAAGCACTGACAGGCCACAACCCGACGCAGTTTCGCCTGCTGCCCGTCCGGCCCGACTGGAACGACTCGACGGCCCTGTTCGGGTATCAAAATATCCTGGCGAACCGCTATGTCGGCACACCGTTTCTGGAGATGGCCCGCGTCGCCGCCCGGCCTGAAAACCGCCGCCGGGCGTTTTTTGTCTGCCTCGACGAGATGAACCTGGCCCGCGCCGAGCAGTATCTGGCCGATTACCTCTCAGCCCTCGAATCCCGCGCCCGCCGCGTGCCACTCGGCGAAGGCGTGCCGGATTTGATCCTGCCGCCCAATTTATTCGTCACCGGCACAGTCAATGTCGACGAGACCACACACGGCTTTTCGCGCAAGGTGCTGGACCGCGCCAACACCCTGGAGTTCGACGAGCCGCCGGACTTCAGCGGCGTTGGGGCGGCCAAAGGCTTTGGCATCCTGGAAGACGACCTCGGCGGCATTGCCGAATCGGGACCGGCCCGGCGTCAGGCGCTCTTTCTGGCCGCCCGCGTTTCCAGTGTCGGGTCGGCGCGGGAGCGGCTGGCCCGAATTGCGCCGGACCTGCCCGCCCGCGCCCTGGCTTTGCTGGAAGAAGTCAATGCCCTCCTGTATCCGCGCCGCCTGCATTTCGCCTACCGCGTCCGCGACGACGTCCTGATGTACCTCGCCAACAGCTTCGACGCCAGCACCAACGCGGGCCTGTTCCTGCCAGACACCGAGGCGAATTTCACACTGACGCTGGACCTGCAAATCCTGCAAAAAGTCCTGCCCAAGCTGCACGGACAGGCCGAAGACATCGCGCCCCTGCTGACGGCTCTGCAATTTTGGGCCGAGCGGCACGGCCTGTCTGGGACGGCCCGCAAGCTCGCCCGAATGCGAGCGACGGGCGAAGAAACGGGCTATGTGCGGTTTTATGAGTGACAGGTACGCACGTTAGAAGCCACGGGTTAAAACCCGAGGCTGGAAAAAGCCCACCGTGCCGGGCACGTAAGAACATATAACAGGCGGCTGTTTTGTCTTGTGTCCCCTGGACACTGGGCATTTCCGAGCCTCGGGTTTCAACCCGTGGCGTTCCGAGCCTCAAACTATGTACCAACCACAACCATCATTGGAAGCAGAAACTGAAGTGGCCGCAGGTTGGCTGCGACTGCTGACGGACGCCGAGCGCGACGCCCTGCTGGCTGACATTGGGCGCGTGTCGCTGGCAATCGGCCTGCCGGAATTCGTGCCGGTCGGTTTGCCTTTTGGTGCGGGGTTTGGCGGTGCGGGCCGCACTTCCCCTGCCGAGCGGCTTGCCCTGCTGGAACTGCTCCTGCCGACGCTGGAAGCCGCCGCCGCGCAGATGGCGCGGGACCCACTGACGGTTTTGGTTTCCACGACGCGGTCCGTGTCGCCGCCGGTCCGCGCCCGCCGCGTCGCCGCCCCCGCCCTGCTGCGAGCCGTGCGCCTCGGGACGGCGGGCCGCGTGCTGGAAGAGACCGTCGCGGCGGTCACCGCCGACGCCCCGGAGAACCGCGCCGTGCTGTCGTTCTGGGCTTATCTGGCACGCGAAGCCGCCGCGCTGGCCGCACAGGCAGAGGCCGAAGGGGAAACCGAGGCGGCGGTGCGAGCGGAGGGCTGCGCCGCCCGTCTGCGGCGGCTGCCCCGCGCCGTCTGGGCCGAGCGCGTAACGCGGGACACGCACGCCTGGACGCAGCCCATCACAAGCCGGGCGGCGGCACGGGCGGACTACGCGCAGACGCTCCGCGCCCGCGACCGCTGGCTGGAGGCGCTTCGTTTAGAGTCAGAACAGCCCGCACTGACTGTGGACAGCCGGGAAGTCTGGCGGCTCTACGAAACCTGGTGCCTCTTCCAGACACTCGATGCCCTGCGGACGCTGGGCTTTGCGCCGGTCAGCGCGGACGCGCCGACATCCGCCCTCTTGACCGTCCGCGAGAGGCGGCTGCTCTGGACGCTGGCCCCCGGCAGTGCGTGGGCGATTACTTTGCGCGGGCCAGACGGGCGCACCGTGCGCGTCACGTACAACCAGACCTTTGCCGAGGGGCGCGAGTCGGTCTCGCACGCCATGCAGCCGGACATCACGCTGTCGTCGGGCGGCACGCGCTGGGTGCTGGATGCCAAGTTCAAGCCCTACACCGTCCCCGGCGAGGAATACGACGACATCAATCAGATGCACGCCTACCGCGACGGCATTGTAGACAGCGTAGGCACACGGCCCGTCGCCCGCGCCTGGTGCCTCTACGCGGGTGTGACAGGAATGCCGAACCGCCCACGCCTGACCTACTCTCCCGCCCCGGACCCGCCCATTGGCGCACTCAATCTGCGCCCGCTGGCCCCGGAGACGTTTGCGGCTTTGTGCGGCTTGCTCTCGCAGTGGCTGCACGCACAGACAGCAGCGCGGCCATCGTCTCCGCAAGCTGAGCCTGCGCTTCCGTAAACGCCCCGTCCCCTGCCGCCCAAACCGTCAGCGCCCCGGCGGACTTGCCCATGAGCGGCACAGCCAGAACCCGGTGCAGCCCCGAGGCTCCGGCGAAGGCCCGCCACACGGCATCCGCAAACTCTGGTGAGCGCAAATTCGTCCGCTGAACCGCCGCGCCAGATGCCGTTGCCACGTCGGCGGCCTCGTGCCGGAGGGCGGGGTCATCGGGCTTGTGCCGCTCGGGCCGCAGGAGGCCGTCCAAGTAATCCGCCCCCCGCAGCCGCCCACTGACCGTCACGGTGCAGACGTCGGCAGGCAGCAGACAGCGCAGGTGCGACGCCGCCGCGTCGCAGAGAGTGTCAAAGGGCGCGGCCTGTGCCAGCAGCGCGGCTATCTGCCTGACAGCCGCCTCCCGCGCCGCGCCCGCGTCGGCCCGCTCGCTCTGATGCCGGGCGGCCAATGTCGCGGCGGTGAGGGATGCCGCCAATGTCAGCGCCTGCCGGCTTACGCGAGAGCCTCCCGACACTTCCAGATGGCCCAGCGCCGCGCCTCCTGCGACCAATGGCAGAGCCAGCGTCTCGGTACTTTGGTACGGCTCTTTGCTCACATACATCGCCCAGTGCAGCGGGTCGGCGGCTTCAAAAATAGCCGTCTCAGGCCGGGCGGCGGTCTGCGTTCGGGGCCGTTTGGGCCGCATATCCGGGTGGGCGGCGGCTAGTGTCAGCTGCCTTGCGTCTGCGTCATAGGTGAAGCACCGGGCGGTGAGTACGCCGAGCGCCAGTGCGGCTTCCACACTCGCCTCGGCGGCGTCTTCGGCGGTCCGCGCCGTGCCGAGGCGGCGACAGAGCGCGTGCAGGGCGTCGGTATCCGCCCGCGCCCGCGTCTCTGTTGCCTGAGCGTCGGCGCGTTCGGTCACATCTCGAAAGACTGCCGCCACGCCTCCATTTAGCAGGGGATGGGCCGTCGCTTCCAGCGTGCGCGAGGAGCCATCGGCATCCGTCAGCAAAAATAGGGCGGGAGAAAAGTCGCGGCGCGTCAGCGGCCACTGCCCCGGCGGAACCGGCTGCCCGGTGGGGTAACATAAACGATGATAGCTTGCCAGGTCTGGCCCGAACAGAGCGCGGGCGGCGGCGTTGGCCGCTGTCATTTGCCCGGAAGCGTCGCTCGTCAAGACAGCCTCAGAGACAAAGTCGAGCAGCCCATCAGCCGCAACCGATGGATTCGGCAGGGGCTTTCGGAACAGCGCGGCAAAGGCGGCGAGTGCGCCGAGCAGGAAGCCGGGCCAGAACGCGGGACGAAAGTTCATACGGGGAGTGTACCCGGCGGCGGGGCAGACACGGAGGCACGGGGCTGAACCCCCGTGCTTTTAAAAAAGAACCACGGGTTAAAACCCGAGGCTGTCAAAAGCCCAGCGTCCAGGGGACGTAAGATAAAGGCTAAGCCCGCCGTCGTCGTCCGGTCTGACGTGCTCTGCACGGTGGGCACTTCCGAGCCTCGGGTTTTAACCCGTGGCTTCCGTTCTGATTTATCTTCGCCCGCGAAGGCGGGGGCTTGCACTTTTAAAGCACGGGGGTTCAGCCCCGTGTGTATCCCAATAACAGCAAAAAACGCCCCCGGCTGTAAGCCGGGGGCGTTTTCAATCAGCAGTTACTCCGTGCGAATGGTCGCTTCCAGCACCGTCTCGGCCATGTAAATCGGGGCGCGAGAGCGCAGGGCCAGCGCGATGGCATCGGACGGGCGGGCATCGATTTCTATAGACTCGCCGCTCTTCTGCGTCAGGCCGATTTTGGCGTAAAACACTTCGTTCCACAGGTCATCAATGATTACCTGCTCCACGCGGGCGTCCAGACGCTCTAAAATCAATTTGAGCAAATCATGGGTGAAGGGGCGGTCCGGTGAGTCGCCTTCCAGCGCCAGTGAGATCGCCCAGGCTTCGAATTGGCCCACGAAAATCGGCACGCGGCGGCCCCGGTTATCCCGCAGAAGCACAAAATGGTTGGCGACCGTGCCCTGATCCTGATGCGCGAAGACGCCCATCACCTTGACTTCTTTTTCATGCAGCGAGCGCGGCCTGTTGTTTTCCGTTTCCGGGCCGTCCCCCTCGCCGCTTTTCGGGCGGCGGGGCAGAGACTCGGACTCAAGATCGCTGGGCCGCCACTCATCATCGAACAACTTGTCAAAATCGCCTGGCACCGTGTCCTCGCTTCCTTCTCCCACTCTTTTCTCGGACCCGCCGCGCCTTTGTGCGGCGTTAGTCTTCGCGGCGGCCCGTTTTGCTGATCACTTTCAGAAACTCTTTGTTGCTTTTGCTGTTGGAAAGCCGGTCCATCAACAGCTCGGCAGCTTCCACAGCGCCCAATCCGGCCAGAACGCGGTGAAGCTGATACACAGATTTTAAACTCTCTTCGTCGTAAAGTAGTTCCTCTTTGCGGGTGCTGGACTCCTTGACATTGATTGCCGGGAAGATGCGCCGGTTGGCGATTTCCCGGTCCAGCTTCAGCTCGGAGTTGCCGGTTCCCTTGAACTCTTCAAAGATAATATCGTCCATGCGGGAGCCGGTTTCGACAAGCGCCGTGGCAATGATCGTCAGGCTGCCCCCATCTTCTATGTTACGGGCCGCGCCGAAAAATCGTTTCGGGCGGTAGATCGCCGCCGGGTCCAGGCCGCCCTGAAGCGTGCGGCCCGAAGGCGTCACCGTCAGGTTGGAAGCGCGGGACAGGCGGGTGAGACTATCGAGCAGCACCACCACGTCTTTGCCCGCTTCCACCATGCGCTTGGCCTTTTCCAGCACCATGTCGGCAACACGCATATGGTTCTCGGGAAGCTCATCGAATGTCGACGACACCACTTCGCCGTTGACCGAGCGGCGGATGTCGGTGACTTCTTCGGGGCGCTCATCGATCAGCAGTACCACCAGATGCACCTCGGGGTGATTGGTCGTAATCGAATTGGCAATAGACTTTAAGATAGTCGTTTTGCCCGCTTTGGGCGGAGCAACCACGATAGCCCGCTGCCCTTTGCCAATCGGGGCGATGAGATCAATCACGCGGGCGGTGAGGTTCTTGGGGTCGGTCTCTAAAATCAGCCGCTCTTCGGGATAAATGGGGACCAGATCGTCGAAGTTTGCCCGGCTGCGGGCCTGATCGGGCGAGCCGCTGTTGACCGATTCCACACGAAGCAGGCCGTAATACTTTTCGGTGTCTTTGGGAGGCCGTACCTGCCCGGTGACCGTGTCGCCAGTTTTCAGATTAAACCGCTTGATCTGTGCCTGCGCGACATAAATGTCCTGATTGCCCGGATCAAAGTTGTTCTGCCGCAGGAAGCCCCAGCCTTCCGGCAGGATTTCCAGCACGCCGGATTTCACCAGCGCCCCCGCCAGGTCGTCCTCGGTGTCCTGCCCCGAGTCACGCGGCTCGCCCCGGTTGTCGTTTCGGTTTTCAGAGCGGTTGTCGGCACGATTGTCGGAGCGGCCATCCATGCGCCCGCCGCCGCGCCCGTTGTCACGGTCCCGGCTTGTCTCCCGGCTGCTCTCGCGGGGGCTGTCCCGGTTACCGCCGCCGCTGTTGTCGCGGCTGTTGTCACGGTCTCGCGGGGCGCGGGGAGGGCGCGAGGGCGGGGGGATGGGGTTTTCGGGGCGCTCGGCCCGAGGCTCCGGCTTCGTCTCGGCCTGCGCTGGCTTTGTCTCGGCCTGCGGCGGGCGAGGCGCAATGGGTTCGGACTCGTCTTGTGCCATGTGCTGTGTAGTTACCTTTGGTCGTTAAAGAAGTGAAAATTATGCGAAAATAAGGAGGATAAACCGGCAAAAAAAGCAGGCCGGGGAGGGCGAGTCAGACGGCGCGGAAGCCGGGACGGGCACAGTGATCGGAAAGTGATCAGAACCAGGATACGAATTGGGGATAAAAGCGAACGGGCGGAACCAAATGTCACTGTTCCGCCCGTATTATACCATGCTTTCGGCAAAAAGCAATTTGTTTTGTTTAGCAAATTTGTTTAGCCGCCGCCGTAAATCTCCGGCTTCAAGATACCGACATACGGCAGGTTGCGGTACATACTCGCGTAGTCCATCCCGTAGCCAATCACGAACTTGTCTTCCACCTGAAAGCCGCAGTAATCTACCGGCAGGTCCACACGCCGCCGGGAGGGCTTGTCCAGAAGCGTACAGATTTTGACCGAGGCCGCCCGGCGCGATTTCAAGTTTTCCAGCAGGTAGGACAATCTCAAAGTCAGGCCCGTGTCGACAATGTCTTCGACGACCAGAACGTGCTTGCTTTCGACGCTTTCATCCAAATCCTTTAAGATACGCACCACGCCCGAAGACTTGGTATCCGCGCCGTAGGACGACACCGCCACAAAGTCATACGACAGCGGAATAGTAATCTGCCGGCAGAGGTCGGCCAGAAAGATGTTGGCTCCTTTTAGGATGCAGACCAGCATCAGGTCCTTGCCCGCATAGTCCCGCGAAATCTCCGCGCCCATCTCGGCCACTCGGGTGCGAATCTGTTCCTCGGTGAACAGCACCTCGGCCACATCGTCTTCCATTGCTGATTTTGCCATTGCTGATTCGGCTGTTGCCATAAACGTCTTCTTCCCCTTCGTGTCACACGCCTGTCAGGCGCAGACGCACTAAAAACTCGCTGATTGCCGCCCGGTTCGGCACGTCTTCGGGCAGCAGAGATTTGTCCCGCACCGCGTCGAGCCGCACGAACAGCTCTTCCAAAGTTTGCCGGTAAGCCGCGTCGTCCCCGGCGACATCCGCCTGCTCCCGTGTCTTCATCGCCAGAAGCGAGGCTAAGTTAAACCCGAACCGCTCGTTCAAAGCGTACAGATTGGCCTCGACGACGCCTTCTTCCATCAAAACGATGCCGGTCATCAGGACCCGGTGCAGGTACAGCAGGCGCTTGACCGTCTTGCCAATGTTCGGCCTCTGATACTCCCGCCACTCCCCCCGCGCAAAGCCCGCGTAGTGATGGTACAGCTTTTTGCTGAGACCCGCCCGCGCCAGCCCAATCAGCTCGGCGTGCACGGGCGACGTTCGCACCACCAGTGGCGACAAAATCTGCTCCAAAACGTACCCGTTCGGCTTGACCAGCAGCCGCAGGTACTTGGCGATTTCATGCCCCACCAGCTCCACTTCCACGCCGCCCACCATCCCCGACGGCTCCCGCGTCTCGCGGGGCGTGTCCAGTCCCAGAACGTCCCCCAGCGGCGCGGCAAAGCTGCCCCGCAGGTCCACATCGCTGTCCGCCGAAGGGAACCCGTACAGATGCGCCCCGCTGACCGTCACAAACAGCAGCCCCGGCAGGTTCTCATCGGCGTACCGCCCGAGGGCGTCAAAATCCAGGTTGATTGCGTTCATACAGTCAGCATCAAGAGTATATCAGCCCAAAGCCACGGGTTGAAACCCGAGGCTCGGAAGTGCCCAGTGTCCCGCAGGACACAAGAGAAGAAGGACCGCCGCAACCCCTCTTACGTCCCCTGGACGGTGGGCTTTTCACAGCCTCGGGTTTCAACCCGTGGCGGTTTTGCATCCCGCCATGCCTCATCCTCCTGCGGCGTGTCCCAGAACTTTTTCAGAGCATCTTCGCTTGCCAGAGCGCAGGCGCGGCCCAAATCTTCGGGCAGGTCCGGGATTTCGAAGACTTCTCCGTCGTCGGTGATGAACGCGGGCTTTGGGAGAAGCTGACGCCGCACCCAATCCGGCACACTCAGCCGTGCCCGCTCCGCTTCTTCGCGGATATGCGTTTGTTCTTCGGGAGCTAGCTCAATTTCAAGAATTGCCATAAACTTACCTCAAGACCTGACACTGACGGGGGGGCCAGTAGCAGGCGACGGCGCGGCCTATAATGTCACGGCGGGGCAAGTCGCCCCAGTAACGGCTGTCGTCTGAGACGTCCCGGTTGTCGCCCATCACGAAATACTCATTCGGGCCAATTACACGCGCCGCCATGTCGCCGTGTGCGGCAAAGGTTTTATACGGCTCTGACAAAGCCGTGCCGTTGATGACGATTTGGCCGCTCTGCATGGCTACCGTCTCGCCGGGCAGGCCGATGACACGCTTGACATAGACCTCGCGGGGGTCCTTCGGGTAGTCAAAAATCACGATGTCGCCCCGCGCCGGGCCGCCGAGCCGGTACGACAGCTTGTTTGCCAGCACCCGCTCGCCCGTGTAGAGATGCGGCTCCATACACTCGCCCGAGACGCAGAAACCCTGCATCACAAACAGCGTGGTCACGACCGCCAGCAGAAGCCCGAGCAGGGCTTGTTCCCACTGCGACACGGTCACCGAGCGGCGCACGCGCCGCGCTGAGCAGAACGCCGAACGAAACAGGGAAAAAGAGGCCATACGGTCTTACCTTGCATAAGTCCTGCCAAATCCGAAGAAGGCTGACTCAAAACGCGAAAATAGTGGCGACGGGAACGCGCAGCGCGGGAAAGGCTTCGGACTGCACGCTGTCTTCCAGGTTGTAGACGGCCACGACTTGCTCGGCTTCAGGACTCAGGCGCAGCACTTCCACGGTGGACAAATCAAGGCTGACCACCCAGCACTCACGCACTCCGGCGGTGCGGTAATCGCACAGCTTATCAGCAAGAACACGCCGGGTATCGCTCGGAGACAGCACTTCAATCACCAGCTCCGGCGCGGGGCTGAGGGCGCTCGGGTCCTGCAAATCGCGGCTCCCGAAGCGTCCATGACTGATAAACAAAATATCTGGCTGCCGAGTCTTGAGCGGGGCAGTACTGATCAAAACGTCGCAGGCGGCCACGACCATGCGGCCCTGATTTGTGTTGCGGCTGAAGGCTTTCAGCGCGGCGGCGAGGTTGAACAGCACGTCTTGATGACGCACGGTGGGATTGGACATCCAGACACGCACTCCGTTGACAATGTCGTAGCGGCCCTCGACCGCCCCCTCCCCCAGATACTGCGCGTAGGTGAGCGTTGGAGCGGTCGGCTTTTGGGTGAGGGTCAGGCTCATGGTGTGTTCACAAAAGCTCGCTCAAATCGGCGTCGCCGAGGGGGACGCCGCTGACTTTGCGCTTGATGCGGGCGAGGGCATTGTCCACGCTTTTCGTGTTGCAGCGCAGCTCCAAAGAGATTTCGCGGTAGGATTTGCCGAACTGATACCCCGACAAAACCTGCCACTCGAACTCGGACAAAACCTGCTGCAGCGTCTCGTGCAGGATTTTGGTGTCCTCGTTGCGAAGCACCATGTCCTCGGGGTCGGCTCCGTCGGTATTTGGGAGGATGTCGGACAGGTTCCAGTCGGTGGTCGGGTCTTCCGAGGGGCTTTCCAGCGACAACGACTGGTTCAGCGGCATCTGCTTCTGCCGGGTGGCGGTCTTGATAGCGGTAATAATATGGCGGGTGATACAGACTTTGGCGAAGGCGGGGAACGAAATGGCCTTGTCGGCCCGGAAGTCAATAATGGCCTGCCACAGACCGATTTGCCCGACTTGCAGCAGGTCTTCTTTTTCGGCTCCCACCAGGAAGTACGATTTGACTTTGGTGCGGACCAGATTGCGGTACTTGTAGAGCAGATACTCGGCGGCGGCGTTTTCGCCGCGCTGGGCACGGGAGACAATCTCGCGGTCGGGCATATCCGCATATTTAAGCTGGGACTGGCGCAGGCGGTCCGAAAGATCGGTGATGCCGCTCCATTCTCGGGTTTGAGTTCTGATCAAGGGGGAAGCCTCACTGGCAAAATAAGCACGAAAAACGATCAGCGGGCCAAACCTCAGCGGGACGGCTCGTGCTCGACTTCTACAGTGAGCGTGCTGACAAGCACGGCCACCAGCACCAGCGCGACGGTGATCAGCTTGGACAGGGAGCCGACGGGGATTTCTTTGACCACGCGCCCGCCGAGTTTGATCCGCAGAGCACGCACATGGTCGGAGTTGGTGATGCGCTGCACCTGCCCGAGCAGGTCCAGACCCAGCGGCAGGAGTGCAGCCGTAGAGAACGAAGAGGCGGTGTTATTGGGAGTGCTGTTCGAATTAGTCGAAGAATTATTGGGCATGATGACTTCCTTGAAGGCGGCGGTGCGTGGAGGGGACTAATAAAAGAGGAAAACGCCAGCCTCGTAGAAGTATTATACACGGTGCAAAAATAGGCGTCAAGCCTTTTGCACTCCCAAAAACAGCAAAACGGCCCGTTTCAGCCCGAAAGTGGGCCGAACGGGCAAAAAAGCCGTAGAAACAGTGAAAATTTAGCAATGCCCCCCCCCGAGGAGGTGTAGGCAAAGAGCCGTGGGAATAAATTCCTCGGCTGAGGGGCGCAGACGCCTTTTGTCCGCCTGCGCGGACACAGACAAGTCAATGCTCAACTCTTTCTCCGCGAAGGCGGAGACTTGGCCGCAGGCCGCTTAGCCGAAGATTTCAATGCCACGGCTTTCTTTAGCGAGTGACCAAGCCTACTTGTCGAGATCGCCGGTCATCGAGCGGCGGTAGGACTTCGCTCCGGTGAGTGTATCCATCGCCGCGTGGTAGGTGGGGAACGAATACAGCTCGGTCCCGACACTGCCCGAGCGCACCATCGCCGCTGAGGCCACCCGGTGCGGGTCCGCCGTGACCAGTGTAGACAGCAGTGCGTGCGCCACAATCGCGCCCGCCGCAAGCCCTGACGCCATCCCCAGCAGCTTGTCGAACACCCCGGCATTCAGCGGCATCGTCCCATGCAGGAACCAGGCGGCGACCAGCCCCACCCCGGCCAGCAGCGTAAAGAGCAGGGCAAAGGCCCAGCTTTTGTTGATGCCCGCGCCCCCCGCCGCCAGAGTCAAATGCCCTGCCAGCAGCGGAGCCAGCGCCGCCGCCGCCGCCAGCGCCGCGTACAGACCTGCTGCGTCAAAGGCGCTGCGCCCAAAGCCGCGAGCCACGCCGAGGCCGCCAATCCCCACGACCATCAGAACGAGTACGATGTCAAGCGAGTTCATAGCGGGATTGTCGGCAGAAGCATGGGGAAATTGGAGGCCGCAGATTGGAGGCTTCTGTGTGCTATAATCACCCTGAAGTCATCCGGGTGACCGCCGCCCCCTGCCGCCGGGCACGGGGCGGAGGAAAGTCCGGTCTCCACAGGGCAGCGATGCCGGCTAACAGCCGGGCGGGGTGACCCGCCGGAAAGTGCCACAGAAACATACCGCCACCGGCCTTCAAACGCCGGTGGTAAGGGCGAAATGGTGCGGCCCTTCGGGGCTTAAAGTAAGAGCGCACCGGGCCAGCGGAGACGCTAGTGCCGGGTAAACCCCATCGGGAGCAAGGCAGGAGGGCGCGGCCTGAGCGCTTCGTCTTCGCCTGGATTTGGCGGAGCGTGACGCGCCTGCGAACGCCGCTAGAGGCGGTCAGCAATGGCCGTCCCAGAGAGATGGTCACACAAACACAGAACCCGGCTTACAGGATGACTTCACACAAACACAAAAGCCCGTGCGTCATGCGACGCACGGGCTTTTACGATGTCCATCTCTAGGGCTTGTGTGCCAGCAAGGCAAAGGCATGCGGCAGGCGGTGCAGGGTATCGGCGGGGATATTTGGGAACTGTTCCCAGAACGGCTGCGGGTACTCCTGAAGCTGATCTAACACCAGCCCTGCCCCGATGACTCTGTTGACGACCTGGGCCAGTGTCCATTGCCGGTAGCGGGGCGTGGCCTCGGTGTCCGTAAACAGCCGCTCCCGCTGCTTTTGCGAGAAATAATCGCCGTGTTCCCGGTCCAGCGCGTAGCCCGCCGCCTCCATGTCCCAAACCCAGTCGGGCGGGTGCGACTCATAGATGAACAGCCGTCCGCCGGGCAGGAGCAGGCGAGCGGCGACGGCGGCCCAGGCATCCAAATCCAGCATCCAGCACAGCGCCCCTTTGCCCGTATAAACCAGATCGGTGGTTCCAGTGAGTGCGGGCGGCGTTTCCAGAACATCGGCGCACAACCAGGTCGCGGGGGCGTTCAACGCCTCCCCTTTGCGGCGGGCGACGGCCAGCAGGCGGGCGCTGATGTCCACACCGACGACCTCCGCCGCCCCCTGCCGCCACAGGGACAGGGCATCATCCCCCCGCGAGCATTGCAGATGCACAGCACGTTTGCACCACGGAGCAAGGTCGCCGAGCAGGGCTTTTTCGTTGTCCAAAAGAAAGCTGCCCCCGCCCCGCAGAAACTCGGTCGCCTCAGCCTCATCCCGCTCCCCGTACCAGCCCGCGATCTCGTTCCAAAATGCCCCAGTCTCTTTGTGCAGGGCTGGTATGTCCAAAGCCACTATCGGTTTCCTATTGTTCGTCCACGCAGGTGGACAGTCGGCGTCCGCGCCTCACAGCCGAGGACTTCCAGTCCCACGGCTCTGACGGCTCCTTATGTATCACCATCTTTACATGGGGCCAAGCTTGCATAACGTCTCCTACTGGTTAGACGGAATCAAAAAGCCCACTTTCCAGGTGCGGGTGAAGTGCAGGCGCTTGTCGAGGGCCTGGAAGCGGGCGGCGTCTTCGGGGGAAAGCTGCACGGCGTCGTCGGCGGGGCCAAGCACGGACAGGGCAGTCAGGATAAGCGGGTGCGGCCCGGCGATGCCGGTTTCGGCGTCGGCTTCGACATGGTAGTAGCGCACGATAGACTCTTCCTGCACCTCGTCCGGGGTCGGCACATGGGAACGGTCGGGATACAGCAGGGTCTGGTCAGGCAGAGAGCCGTAAATCGCCGGGGCCGGGGAGCGGCTGAGGCGCGGCAGGAGGCGGCCATCAATCAGAATGCCGGTGTAGACCGACATATCTTCGACGACGGGCACAATCGGCGCGGGCGGAGTGGGCAGGGCTTCGGGCAGAGGCAGGACGCGCAGGCGGTCGGCTTCCACGTTTCCTGACGGCAGGTAAACGCCGACCAGGCGCACGCGCATTCCCCGCGACAGGTCGGCGGGCGTTCCCATCCGCTCGCTCCCCAGCAGGATAATGTCCGTTCCCTGAAGGTCCAGCGTGTAGCGTTTGTCGTCATCGCCCAGCACGGTGGCCTGAGCGCGGGCGGTATCCACATCGCGCACGGAGACGTCCACATTAAGCTGCGGCTGCGCGGGGGCGGGCGGCAGCTCCACGGGCAGCGGCGCGGCAGGCAGCGGTTCGGCAGGCAGCGGAGGGGCGAGCGAGATTGGAGGGGCAAGCAGGACCGGCTCGGCGGGCAGGGGGGCCGAGTAAGACGAGAATTCGGGCAGGACGCGCACGTAGCGCGATTCGACGAGGGTGCGTCCGAGCAGCGTGCCGATGACTTCGACTCGCATTCCGCGTGCCAAATCGGCGGTCTCGCCGGGGCGGCGGCTGCCGCCCAGGACAATATCGGCCCCGTAGACATCAATCAGATAGCGGCGATTGTCTGTGCCCAGCAGCGTCACCCGGTCATCCGCCCGGCTGACGGACTGCACAGTCCCGTCCAGAATATAATCACCCGAATGGTTGGAATACAAATAATCGTCCGCGTGTGCGGAGACGGAAAGATTGGCAGCAAAAAGGCTGGTCGAAACCAGCAAAAGACCGAAGAAAACCGAGGCGGCAGAACGTGCTTGCGGCATAGTCATTTCTCCTAAGAAAACGTGATTCTATTATACGGCAGATTCGCCGGATTGCACGAATTATTTTTGGGAGATTACCGCCCCCTGTTTTGTCCAGACCCGTGTGTCCAGAGAGAGCCTATAAACTTCGGCGTTCGCCAAATGCTCCTCTTTGCCTGCCGCCAGCGTCGCCACAAGGCCGCCGCTGACGACAATCTGCCGGTCCACCGTGAGCGTCGACCGGTGCTTGTAAATCCAGCCCGGCGCGTCTCCCGTCGTTTCCAGCGGCTCCATCTGAAACGTGCTGACGTTCAGGCGGCACACCGGCGTTTCGCCAAAGCGGCGCGTGCCGTGGTAGCCTAGAGAGCCGATGACATAAATAAAGCCCTCAAGGAGCGTCGCTGTATGAAAGTCTGTGGGCGGAAACACGGTCTCCGGGTAGCCGTAAATCGTCACGCCGCCAGCGGGGGTATGCACGAACACATCGTTGTAAATACAAAAGTCCGGGTCGTAGCTGTCCTCGTGTTCCCCCGCGATTTGGACGATGCGGCCATCCGGGAGAAACGTCAGCGATTGCCCGAAGCGGTCCGCGCACCAGACCGGGCCAAGTCTCGCCGCGTAATTACAGGTGCCCAAAATGTGTGGTTCCGCCTGACAGGCATTCACCCCGGAAGCAATCATGCCCTCCCAGAACGGGTTATTCATTACCTCCGGGTTTTGCGCTCCAAAGCGGCGTGCGCGAAACTGTTCAAAGTCCGCTGCCGAGACCGACAAAACCTCCACATCGGCGTCCACCGGATACCTTAGAATGGCCCGCCGCCCCTCCGACGACAGCTCCAGCGGGTCTGCCCCGGCGTCCAGCAGACGCAGGATCACCGCTCGGGACCATGAACAGCTTAAGGCTGTTACATCCCTTGATTTCTGGTTGACGTCCGCGCCCGACGCGAGCAGCAAATCAACCGCTTCCAGACTGTCATATCCAGCCGCCTCCGCCAGGGCAGTGTCCCCAAACCCATCCGTCCGATGCGGGTAAATCCCAATCTCAAGCAGCCAGCGGAGCATCGGCAGATGTTCGTTCTCAATCGCATAGAAGAGGGGCGGCTGACCGCCGCGCCCCACAGCATTTGTGTCCGCGCCGCAGTCGCGTAAGAATTGCGCTTTAGCAATGTCCCCAGTCTGAATAGCAACCAGCCAGGCTGTCCGCTCCGAGCGGTCCCGCGCCTCTAAATCCGCGCCAGCGCGGACCAGCTTCTCCAATTCGGCTAGCGTTCCAAAGGCCACGGCCTGTGTCAATTCCGGCATTTCTATGTCGTCGGGATTAGCCCCGGCCTGAAGCAGAAGATGCACCGCATCAAAGCGCCCGAAACGGGACAAAACGCGAAGGGTTGATTCACCATAGGAACTCCTGCCCGTCAGCGACACGCCGTTATTGATCAGCAGGGTCAGCATCTCCAGCAGGCATGAATCGTCCTGCCCATAGGCGGCGTTGATGAGCGCGTCATAGCCCTTTTCGTCTTGATAATGGATGTCCGCGCCTGCCGCAATCAACGCCGCTACTTTGTCCGGGTCGCCGAGTTTCAAAGCCTCTTTCAATTCGTCCATCCAAGTTCCCTCACTCGCCCGCAGGCAGCTCAATCAGCGCGTACACATCGGACAGCGCCAGCGTCATTTCCACCGACGGCAGATAGATGTCACCTGCCCGCCCGGTGACTTCACGAGGCTGCCAGAGGTCGCCAGCGCGGGTGTAAAGCAGGACGCGGGCCTCATCCTGCGAAACTAAGAGGTAATCGGTCAAGCTCGAAATGGTCTGGTAATGCAGGAACTTCTCACCCCGGTCATAGGCTTCCATCGAGCCAGACAGCACTTCGACAATCAGCAACGGGTTTGTGATAATGTCCTTGCGTCCCTGATAAAATGTCGGTGGCCCGCAGACCACCGAAATATCCGGGAACGTGTTGGTACTGCTATTGGTATGGACTTTCATGTCCGCCCCGAACACGCGGCAGCCTTTAGGAACCAGTCCATTTCCAAGCAAGCGAATGATATTTGAGGCAATCGTACTGTGGTCGGCTGTCCCGCCGCTCATGGCGCGGATTTTGCCGCCCACATACTCCCAGCGCCCAACAGAGGTGCGCTCGAACTCCAGATATTCGTCCTCGGTATATGTCTTCTGTTCAGTCGCTTGATAGCGTCGTGCGACGGCCATTTGCGTTGCTCCTGATTTGAATTGCCTGTGCCTTCAGCAGTTCGGCAAAGAAGGGGCCAACTCCTGCCCTACGCCGTCACCGCCCGTGCGGCTCGGAGCAGCCAGTCGGCGAGGGCGGCGCGGCGGCTTGCCATCTGTTCTTCGACTTCGGTGTGGGACAGAGGCGCGTCGGAGAGTAGGCCGGTGCCGTAGTTGGTGGCGAGGGAAACAGAGGCGTAGCGCAGGCCCGCTTCGCGGCACAAGATGGCCTCGGGCGCTCCGGTCATGCCGACGACGTCCGCGCCCCAGGACGCAAACAGGCGCACTTCGGCGGGCGTCTCGTAGCGCGGGCCGGACACGCAGAGATAGGTTCCATTGGGGTGAACGGTCAGCGCGTCGGGCGTAGGGGCGGTCTCCTGTAAAAGCGCCCGGAGGGTGGGATCGTAGGGATGGACAAAGTCCGTGTGGCGCACCTGTCCGGGGGTCTCAAAGAACGTCACCGGGGCGGTTTTGGTGAAGTCTAAAAAGTCGCTGAGGATAAGCGCATCGCCGGGCGCGACAGCTTTTTGCAGCGAGCCGACAGCGGTGGTGGCAAACACGGCATTCACCCCCAAATCACGCAGGGCGGCGATGTTGGCGCGGTGGTTAATCAGATGCGGCGGCAGGGTGTGGCCCGCGCCGTGCCGGGCGGCGAAAATCAGCTCGCGCCCGCCGCCGAGGTCGGCACGGGTGAGGGCGGCGTCGCCGTAGTCTGTGGTCTGCGTGAACGGGGTTCCCGGCACGAGGGCGCTGCCGAAGCCGGTGCCGCCGATGAGGGCAATTTTGATGCTGCTGTCTGCTGTTGTTGACAATTTGGTTCTCCTGGTGTACACTTTGCGCCGTGAGAGTTTCCCCCACCGCTGTCCTGTTCCCCTATTCTACACTCCTGCGGCGGCTTTGTGTGCCGGTAGGGCTGCTTGGGCTGACGCTGATTTACTTCTGGCCGCAGGTGGTCGGCGGGCGGGCACTGTACTGGGGCGACATCGGCCTGTACTTCTTGCCGATGCAGACGTTCCTGAAAACTGGCCTCACTGCCGGTCGCCTCCCCCTGTGGAACCCGCTCATTCTGTGCGGGACGCCCTATATCGGCAACCCGCAGACGTGGCCGCTGTATCCGTTCACGGCGCTTCTGGCGTTTGTGTCCCCCACCCAATTTATCAATTTGACGGTCGCCGCGCACGTCTGGCTGGCGGGGCTGGGCACCTACCTGTTTGCCCGGCGGGCGCTGGGGTTGCCACGCGGCGCGGCGGCGCTGTCGGCGGTGACGTTCATGTTCGGCGGGCAGTTGGTGTCCAAAGAGCAGTTCCCCAACATGGTGCAGGCCGCTGCCTGGCTGCCCTGGGTGCTGTGGGCACTGGACCGCCTGCTCCGAACATGGCGCGTCTGCGACGCGCTTGTGTTGGGCCTGGTACTGGGCTTGCAGCTTCTGGCGGCGCACGCGCAGATGACGTTTCTGACGCTGTATCTGGCGGCGGCTTACGGGGTGTGGACAGGAGGGCGGGGGGACCCCGCCCCTATTGGAACAAATCGGAACGATACTCCTAACTCTGGCTCCCCATTATTGGGGCGGGGGGGCCTCCTCATTCTCGCCTTCGCCGTCGCCGGGGGGCTGGCGATGGGGCAGTTGTTGCCGACGGTGGGGCTGGTACACGATGCCGCCCGGCAGAAGCTGGCGTTTGGCACGGTCAACCGCTTTTACCTGCCGCCCAATGAGCTGCTGAACTTTGTGCTGCCAAACCTGCACGGCAGCCCGTTCGCGGGGGATTGGACGGCGCGGGGCAATTTCTGGGAAACGTGCTGCTATGTCGGCGTCATCCCGTTTGCGCTGGCCGTGTGGGGCGTCTGGAAGCACAACGCGGCCCGGTTCTGGGCGGTTGTGTTTGGCGTCAGTTTGCTGCTGGCCCTGGGCGGAAATGGCCTGCTGTACCGGCTGGCGTACTGGGTGCTGCCGGGCTTTCGGGCGTTCCACGACCCCGCCCGCTGCCTGCTTCCGGCGTGCTTCGCGCTGTCTCTGCTGGCAGGCGTTGGCGTGTCCCGGCTGCGGGTCAGCCGCGTCTTAATCGCCGGGCTGTGCCTGCTGGCGTTTGCGGATTTGGCCCACTTCGGGCGGACGCTGTACCCATTAGTCAATCCAGGCCAACTGTCGCCGGTGTCGCCGAACGTGGCAAAAGTGCAGGCGGACCCGGATGTGCAGGCAGGGCAGGCACGGATTTTGGCCCCCACAGAAGGCGTCTGGCTGCGGTTTACGAATTACAAGAACTTCGGCCAAAGTGCGCCAAACTATCAAACGCTGTGGGCGGACACGCTGACGCCCAATCTCACGATGCGAGACGGCCTCCCCGATGCCTTCGGCTACGAGCCGGTGGCTTTGAAGAACGCACAGAGTACGGCGGGCGGTGCGGCACACGAGTTTGAGACGAAAGCGACGCCGAAAGAGCAGCAATCGGCGGCGGGTGATGCCGGGGCGCTGGGGGTGAAGTATATCGCTCTCTGCCGCACCGACCCGCCGGACCTGCCGGGGCTGAGTGTGCTGCGAGTGGCGAAAACGCTCAGGCCCCCGGCGCGGGTGTTTTTGTGCCGCAACCTCCGCTGGCAGCCTCGGGCGCGGCTGCTTGGGCAGAACGCGCCGGTGACGCTGACGCAGAATGGCCCGGACCGGGTGACGCTGACCTGGACTTCCCACAGCGCCGGGTGGCTGATATTGGCGGACACGAACGCCGCCGGGTGGACCGCGATGCTGGACAGATATGCTGTGCCTATTCACTCCTACGGCGGCAGCCTGCGGGCGTTAGACGTCCAGACAGCCGGGCCGCACCGGGCGGAGTTTGCCTACGCGCCCGAAGCCTGGCGACTGGGTTTGTATGTGTCCCTGCTGACGCTTTCGGCCCTCTGCGCGGCGGGAGCGTTCACCGCCGTAAGAGCTTTAGTAAGAAAGTTTATGCGCCGGGGAGGAATTCGCCTGGCTGCTGGTGAATAGCCCTGCCAATATCGCCCTGCCGCGCTTCGGGCAACGCCGCCCCCCATTTTCACACACGACTTATTTTTCTGGAGGAATATCTTTTCATGCCTTTTTCTTTCACCGGCACGTCCGGGCGTCTGCTTGCCGCCGCCATTTTAGGCTTGACTCTGGCCGGGTGCGCCAATAAAACCGACAACAGCCCCGCCGGGGGCGGGACGCCCGGCAGCACCGCGACCGGCTCGCCGATTATTGTCGGCGAATACGGCTCCATGACCGGCGCACAGGCGACCTTTGGCGCGTCTACCGACAAGGGCATCACACTGGCTGTCGCGCAGCTCAACGCGGCGGGCGGCATCGACACACATCCGGTGCAGCTTGGCGCGACTGGCAAAGTGGAGGACTCGGCAAGCACCCCGGACGGCGCGGCCACAGCCGTGAAAAAGCTGATTACGCAGGACAAGGCGATTGCTATCCTGGGCGAAGTCGCTTCCAAGAACTCCATCGCCGCCGCGCCCATCTGCCAGACCAACAAAGTGCCGATGATCACGCCGTCGTCCACCAATCCCAAAGTGACCGAGACGGGCGATTACATCTTCCGCATCTGCTTTATTGACCCGTTCCAGGGCACAGTCGGCGCGAAGTTTGCCCTGCAAAACTTGCACGCCAAAACCGCCGCCGTGCTGTACGACTCGACCAGCGACTACAGCAAAGGTCTTCAGGACTTCTTTATCAAAGCGTTCACACAGAGGGGCGGCAAGGTCGTCCTCGTCCGCACCTATGCCGCCGGGGACCCCGATTTCCGCTCGTCGCTGACCTCGATTAAAGCCGCCAACCCGGACGTGCTGTATATCCCCGGCTACTACAACGAAGTCGGCACGATTGCCCGGCAGGCCCGCGAGCTTGGCATCAAAGTCCCCCTGCTCGGCGGCGACGGCTGGGAGTCCCCCTCGCTGATTAAAGGCGCAGGCGGGCCGGGCGGCGCTCTGGAAGGCTGCTACTTCACCGACCACAGCGGCCTTGACGAAAGCGACCCGGTGGTCAAGAAGTTTGTGGAGTCCTACAAAACGGCTAACCACGGCGAGACGCCTGACGCCCTGACCGCGCAGGGCTACGATGCCGCGAATGTCCTGTTTGCCGCCATGAAGACCGTGCCTAAGCCCGCCGACAGCAACTATAACTCGGACGACTACCGCGCCAAGCTGCGCGATGCGATTGCGGCCACGAAAGACTTCCACGGCGCGACCGGCCTGATTACGCTGGACGCCGACCGCAACGCCAAAAAAGCCGCCGTGGTGCTTCAAATCAAGGGCGATAATTATAAGAATGTCGTCGCCACGTTCCAGCCGTAACCCCTCCCCGGCGCTCCGCGCCGACCCTCCCCTGTTAGGGGAGGGTTAAGAGAAGAAGGACCAAAAAGAGCGCAGGGCAATCTTCTCCGGCTCCTCACCCTCCCCTAACAGGGGAGGGTCGGCGCGGAGCGCCGGGGAGGGGTCCGATTTATTCATTATGCACGACCTCACACAACAGCTTCTCATTGCCTTGCAGCTTGGCAGCATCTATGCGCTCATCGCCCTGGGTTACACGATGGTCTACGGCGTGCTGAAGCTGATCAACTTCGCGCACGGTGACGTCTACATGGTCGGCGCTTACGGCGGCATCGGCGCGGCGTGGCTTTTGGGAACCTGGCTGCCACGCATGGTACATCTGCCCGCGCTGATCCCCTCCCCACTCGGGGCCGTCTTAGTTTTGCTCGGCACGATGGCTGTCTGCGGCCTGCTGGGATTGGTGATTGAGCAGGCGGCCTACCGCCCCCTCAGAAGCCGGGCGTGGGTGGCCCCGGCCATTTTCCTCGGCGCGGCCTGCGGCTATATCGGCTACAGCATCGCCGCGAACTCCAACCGAACGCCCGTGTCGTCGGCCTTCATCGGAATTGCCGCCTGGGGAGCGCTGGCGCTTCTGCTCTGGACCACGCAGCGGCGGCGAGCAACCACGCAGTCCTCGCGCCTGACATCACTGATTACCGCCATTGGCATCTCGCTCTTCTTAGAAAACTTCGGCGGTCTGCCGCAGGTGTTTTCGCAGAACCCGCAGTTCTACCCGGACACCACCCGGAGCGCCGTGCCGCTGTCCGAAATGACAATCAAGCCCATCGTCTATCTGTCGCATGGCGTCGAAACCGGCCTGATTTTCGGCATCTCGCTGACGTTGATGCTGGTGCTAACCTACATCATCACCTTCACCCGCATCGGCAAAGCCATCCGGGCCGTCTCCTATGACGCCGACGCCGCCGCGCTCATGGGCATCAACACCGACCGCGTGATTGCGTTCACCTTCGCCCTCGGCGCGGCCCTCGCAGGCGCAGCGGGCGTCCTGGTCTTCGGCTTGCAGCACACCAAATTTGATCCCTATGTCGGCATTTCCTACGGCCTGAAAGCCTTCGTCGCCGCCGTGCTGGGCGGCATCGGCAACATCCCCGGCGCGGTGCTGGGCGGCCTGATTATGGGCCTCGCCGAAACGCTAGTCGTCGCCTACGGCCCCCTCGTCGGCGTGGACAGCACCTACCGCGACGCCGTGGCCTTCCTGCTGCTCATTATCATCCTGCTCTTCAAGCCCGCCGGGCTATTGGGGACATTCGCGCCGGAGAAGGTGTAAATTGACATGAAGAACCTCCGTGCTGTCAGCGTGTTGCTTCTACCCGTGGCAGTCTTTATAGTGGCCTCAACGGTTACGGTTTCAGCAGATAGTGTTATCAACGAGCCACCAGCAAAAGTACTTCAGCTTTCAACGAGCCAGCAAACACACTTGCTGCAAGACAACTTTGTGGTTTCTCGAAGTGTCAGCAGCATCCCGCCAAGCGTCAAGCGGCGGTTTGCCAGCCTCAGCGGAGATGCCCCATTCCGAATGGCTGAACCGGGGCAAAAATTCCAAATGACCGATGACGGTCAGAATGCCAGCCTTCCCTCGCGTCGCCTGATTTTTGTGGGCCAAACAAAAAGGGCGTGTCTTGTCTGTTATGTGCGCGGCGGTTTTGCTATCAATCAGAAAATAGCGAGCTTCCGCTTGACAGCAGGCCGGGCCAAGATGGATTGGGTTGCAGATATTTCCGGCAAGGCGAATAGCCTCGCCGATGTCAGGAAAGCAGTGTTGGCGAGAAAGAGCGTCTATGGAGATGACCATTCGCTCTAACCAGAGCAGAACGGGCGGAGGCAAGCCCCGCCCCTACCCTCTCCCCTGTCGGAGCCTAGTACATTCGCGCCGCAGAATGCGTTAGGCAATAGGGTAACTATGATGTACGAAGAAATTGCAAAGCAGATTGCTGAGGGCTACGATAATCGCAATATGACAGCGGTATTTCACTTTCAAGTGTTAAAGAACGCTCATCTATTGACGGGTGTAGACCCGATTGAATTTTGTCGAAGAGTCGGCGTCAAAGAAAGCTACCAAACAGAGTTTCGCTCAATGATGGCCGTCGCAAAACTCATGGCACATCTTGGCGTCGAACTCACCGAGAAGACCACGGGTTAAAACCCGAGGCTGGAAAAAGCCCAACGTCCAGGGGACGCAAGAATAAGAACAAGCCCGCCGTCGTCCGGTCTGACGTGCCCGGCACGGTGGACAATTCCGAGCCTCGGGTTTCAACCCGTGGCTCTCACGACGCGACCTGTATCAAGCACCTATTGTGACCACAAAGAAATCATGGCTGTTCAGAACGAAGATTATCAGGAATTAGGGCTGGAGCCGGGCGCGACGCCTGCCGAGGTCAAACAGGCGTATCGGGACATGGCGAACATCTGGCATCCCGACCGGTTCGCGCACGACCCGCGTCTGCAAGACAAAGCGCAGGAAAAGATGAAGGCGATTAACGACGCCTACACTCGCCTGAACGCGCTCACGCCCAACCCTGCCCCGCAGCCGATGACGCCGAGCGCCGGGCAGGCCGTCAAGCCCGCCCCCGCTTCGCCGCCGCCTCCTGCCATACGCCCGGCGGCGCAGACCGCCGTGAACGCCAAGCCGCGCCCGCTGTGGATGCGGCTCGGCAGCGTGGTGCTGCTGGTTCTCGTCCTCCTGCTGGTAGACCATTTGCTGTATAAGCCGGACCGGGTGGCGTATGACCAGTACAAGGAAGATATTGAGATCAAGTGCGGGCTGGCGATTATTCTCGCGGTCTCGTTGAACATTGTCAACGGCTTCACCGGGCAGTTTTCACTGGGGCACATCGGGTTCTATATGATCGGGGCCTATGTCGGGGCGGCGGTGTCTACCTACGGGCACGCGGCGCTGTTTCCGGGGCTGCCCACCGACGGCTCGCCCGTGCCGCTGGCGCAGACGGTGTGGCCGATTTTGGTGACGTGTCTGGCCGGAGGGCTGTCAGCGGCGGCGGTGGGCTGGCTGGTGGGCCTGCCATCACTGCGACTGCGCGGGGACTATCTGGCGATTATCACGCTGGGCTTCGCGCAGATTATTCTGGTGGTCATCCGAAATATCAAGGCCGTGGACGGCGCGACGGCGTTCACGGGGCTGCCTGTGGCAAGCCAGAACCAGAGCCTGGCGCATATCGGGACGCCGCATTTGACAAGCCTGTTCTGGGTCTTCTTAGTCGCCGCCCTGGTCATCTGGGTGGCGTGGAGTTTGCGGTTTTCCTCGCACGGGCTGGCCTTTCTGGCGGTGCGCGAGGATGAGATTGCCGCCGAGGCGATGGGGATCAACACGACGCGCTACAAGGTGCTGGCATTTGTTCTAAGCGCGTTCTTTACGGGGATCGCCGGGGCGCTGTATGCCCATTATCAGTCGTCGCTGTCCAATGAGTCGTTTCGCTTTGAGCGGTCCATTGACACGGTAGTCATGGTAGTTTTGGGGGGATTGGGGAGCATCAGCGGCGTGACTATCGCGGCGGTTTTGCTGACGGTATTGCCCGAGGCCCTGCGTCCGATTTCCGAGTACCGGCTGGTGGTGTATCCCCTGCTGCTGGTCATTTTGATGCTGACCCGCCCGCAGGGCATTTTCGGGCGCGAGGAGATAGGCCGGGCGTGGTTCGTGGGGCAGATAGACGCCGTGCGCGGCTGGTTCGGACGCCGCCCCTTGCCCGGCGGTGTGCCGGAGATGGAAACGGGACGCGACGTGATGACGACGGCGCGGGACCGGGACGACGAAGGGATTTAGGAGCAGGACCCCCTAGCCCCCAATAATGGGGGAATCAGATTAAGAGGGGAACCAGATAATGAGAGGAAAGCCCCTCTTGTTGCTTGTCTGGCTCCCCCATTATTGGGGGCGGGGGGGCCTCCTACACCCCCCCGTACACCACCTGCCCGCCCACAATCGTTGCCTGAATACTTAGCCCATTGGCCCATTCATCAAGAGGCAGGGTTGTTGGGTCGGCGCTGAGAACCACGAAATCCGCTCGCTGACCGGGGGCAATGCGGCCCCGGTCGGCTTCTAAGAAGACGCTGTACGCCGCGCCTTCGGTGTAGGCTCGCAGGCCGTCGAGCACGGAGACGGCGAGATGCGGGCCGAGACGCTCGCCTGACGGCGTG
Source organism: Capsulimonadaceae bacterium (assembly GCA_965277455.1). GTDB lineage: Bacteria > Armatimonadota > Armatimonadia > Armatimonadales > Capsulimonadaceae > JANXMY01. The sequence goes on from OZ255823.1 coordinate 2,156,160, forward strand.
GTGCGGAGCGTGGCGGCGGCGATGCCGTCGAGGGGTGCGCCAGGGACGACAGGGATGTCTGACGAGAAGACAAGCGGCAGACCCGCCAACTGAGTTTCGGCATACGGCATCAGCCGGGCGGCGCGGGAGGGGCCAAGCGCGGGCAGGTAGGCATCGCCGAAGCGCATCAAAAACTCCGGCTGGTACACCGGCAGAACGCCCAGACGGGCCAGGCGGCCAATCTGATCCGGCCACAGCAGCATGGCGTGTTCAATCCTGTGCCGGGTGTCGGCGCGGGGCGCGGCGTCCGATGCTTTGGCATACGCACAGAGGCACTGGTCAATCGCGGCGTCGCCGATGGCATGGGCGGCAATCTGCCAGCCTGCCGCGTGTGCTTTAGCAGCCATCGCTTCCAGGTGTTCGTCGGCATAAACCGCTGTGCCGAGGCTGTCCGAGTTTGCGAACGGCGCACGCAGGAAGGCCGTTCGGGTGGTCAATGCTCCGTCGGTAAAGACTTTGGCCGGGCCAATTCGCACCCACTCGGTTTCGGTCAGCACGCCGGCAGGCGCGGGCACGGTGTCCATGTCGTAAATCTGGGACAGGAGCATCATCAGCGAGCAGCGCACGGTGAGCGCCCCCAAGTCAGCCGCTTCCTGGTAGATTGGGATTTCGGCGAAGCTGTCCCGTGCCGCAACACCAAGCGTGGCATCGACGGCGCTGGTGATGCCAAGCGCGTTCAGCGATTTCGAAGCGCGGGCGAGGGCGGCGAGCTTCTCAGCGCGGGTCGGCTCCGGGGCGGCGTTGTAAGCCAGATTGACGGCGGTTTCCAGCAGCACGCCGGTCGGCTCCCCGGCGGCGTCCCGCTCAATCGTCCCGCCGGGCGGGTCGGGTGTCTCGCGGGTGATATGGGCTTCACGCAGGGCAGCCGTATTGACCGAGACCGAGTGGCCGCTGGCATGGGTAATTAGCACGGGCCGGGGGCCGAGGGCGTCCAAATCCTGCCGGGTCGGGTGGCGGCCTTCAGCCAGCGTGTTCTGGTTGTAACCGCGCCCACGCACCCAGCCATTGGGGTTAATATCGGCGTAGACTTGCAGCCGGTGAACGAGTTCAGGAATGTCGGCAGCACCCGAAAGGGCCGCCTGCGCTTGTGTCAGGCCGTGGCCGAGAACATGGCAGTGGGCATCGTGGAAGCCCGGCAGCAGGGTCGCGCCGTTCAGGTTGATGGTCTGTGTCTGCGGCCCGGCCAGGGCTTGCAGGTCGCGCAGAAGGCCGACGGCAATCACACGGCCTGCGCCGACCGCAACGGCATCGGCGGGCGTGTCCGTTACAGACCCTTTCGTTAAAGGCAGGCGGACATGGGTATAAAGGGTTTCACAAGTGGGTTCGGGGGCGCTCATTGCCACTGCAACACGGCAGAGGCCGCGTCCGTTCCAACTTAGCACAAGGAGACCTGAAATGCCGACACGCGAAATTGCCCGTACCGAATGGAAAACCTACTTTGACGACTTCAGCCAGAACCGTCAGGGAGAAGTCGTCAGCGTGGAGCTGATTTTTGACCCCCAGGCCGATCCCAGCTATCCGCTGGAAAACCAGCCTCTTGTCGGCCTGTCTTATGAAGAAAAGGGCAGCGATGCCGGGTCCATTTTGATTATGGCGGGCGGCGAAGAAAGTGATTCGGTGACGTACCGCGTCACCAGCCCGGTCCATGTGTACCACAAAAATGCACGCGGCCTGATCAGCGAAGAAATTAACGATGAAGAAGTGATTGAGGTGACTTCGACGGATGAACCACGCATTGTATTCCTGCGCTTCGCGCCTGCGGAGTGAAACACGAAAGGCCGAGGGAGTACGAGGGGTTAAAACCCCTCGCTGGAAGGCGCTTCGCGCCGGGCGGCCAATAGATAGCAAAGAGTGCTTGGTATGTCACTCTTTGGCTTCCCGGCGTCTTCGCCTCCCAGCGAGGGGTTTTAACCCCTCGCTCCATGCCCTCATGCTCCTGGCTCTATGCCTATTCGCCCTGCCTGCCGCCCGTGCCGACACACCGGACGCCCTGTTCGCGGCGGGCAAGTTTGAACCCGCCCGCGCCGGTTACACCGCCGCCGTGCTGGCTGCGCCCACTGACCCGGCCCCGCACATCGGGCTGGTGCGATCCCTGCTTCGCCTGGACAACTGGGCGGACGCCGTCACCGAGGCGCGGGCGGCGGCGATTCAATTCCCGCAGAACGCCGACCTGCACGGCCTGTTCGCGCTGGCACTCATCCGGGCTGGCTGGCAGCCGCCGTGCGTGGATGAGGCCAAACAAGCGCTGACGCTGGATGCTAACAACTACTGGGGATTGGTCGCTTCGGGCCGTCTGGCGGATTGGGACGGCAAGGAGGAAGAGGCCCGGACCGACTTTCGCAAGGCTGTTTCCGCACAGCCTGGCCTGCCGGACGCCTGGCTGGGGCTGATTGAAACGCTCGATGATGAGCAGGACGCCAAAGAAAAAGAGGCCGCGACGGCAGCCTACCTGAAGCTGGGAACGCAGGGCTATCCCCATGACACTGAGCGAGAGGGACTGCTGGACTTCCAGACCAATGCGGCGGCCTACGAGAAGGCATTTGGAGGCAAATCCACCTTCAGCCGTGCTGGGGCAAAGACGCCGGAGGCCGCCAAGTCGGCCACAGTGACGGTGGAGTTTGTGCGGGATTACGCCGTGTTTCCGGTAACCCTCAACGGCAAAAAGTTTCGCCTTCTCTTTGATACCGGCGGCGGCGAAGGAGTGACGCTCGCTAAAAACCCGTCCCGCCGTTTAGGGCTGACTCCAGTGGCGCATTCCTACCTGCGCGGCGTGGGCGGCAAAGAGCCGTCGGACGTGCTGCGGGCGGAGACGCTGACATTGGGCGGGCTGGCGCTCCAAAATATTGTAATCAACACCATGCGCGACACGCCCGCTGGCACCGATGGCCTTTTGAGCGGCGAAGTGCTGGACGACTCCGTGGTGACGCTGGATTATGTCCAGGCGGCGGCCACGCTGTCGCACGGCCCCGCCGCTGCCGCACCGCCGCTCTTGCCCGGCGATGCCGTGGTCGCTGTTCCTTTTCGCCTCTACCGAGGCCATCTCTTCTGCCTGCTGGCTCTCAACACGGTTCCTCTCTGGACAATGCTAGACACGGGCGATGAGCAGACATTTCTGTCGCTGCGCCTGGCGAAGACGCAGCTCGGCACGGTGTCCAAAGACGATTCGCACCAGGGCACATTCAAAGGCCGAAGCGGCATTGGCAGCGACGCCCGGACCGATTATATTTACTCCGATGATGAGTCCGAGGTTACTCTGAGCCGGTCCCCACTGGCTGTGATTTCGACAAAGACCATTGGCCTCTCCAGCTTGGATCGCTACATCAGCCCCGGCTTCGGTTTTGAAATTGGAATGCTGCTGGGCGCGTCGACCTTCACCAGCGCCCGGCGCGTGACGTTTGACTACCCGCATCATTTGATGACATTTGAGTATGTCATCCCGCCGCCGCCGGTCCCCGCCGGGAAAAAGACCAAAAAATGACCCCGCTCGTGCAGTGCGTCCCCAATTTCAGTGAGGGCCGGGACCCGGTTGTGATCACCGCGATTGTGCAGGCCGTGCAGGGCACCCCCGGCGTCCGGCTGGCCGATTGGAGCGCGGATGCCGACCACAACCGCCTCGTCGTTACCTTCGTCGGCCCGCCCGCCCCCGTTAAGGCCGCCGCCCTCGCCGCCGCCGCCGCCGCTGTCAAATATATTAACTTGAGTGTCCACAGCGGCGTTCACCCCCGCCTCGGCGCAATAGACGTTTTGCCCTTCGTGCCGCTCTCGGGCATCACTCTGGCGAATTGCGCGGCTTTGGCCGAAGCCACAGGCCGCGAACTCGCCGCCCGCCACAGCCTGCCCGTTTTCCTCTACGAAGCCGCCTCGCCCGCAGGCCGCACCCTGCCAGACGTTCGCAAGCACGCTTTTGGCACGTTTGCCCCAGACTTCGGCCCCACCGTACCCCACCCTACCGCAGGCGCGGTCGTTGTCGGCGCACGCGGGCCATTAGTGGCCTACAACGTCAACTTAGCTGCGCCGGACGTAAACGCTGCCCGCGCCATCGCCCGTGAGCTGCGTACTCTGCCGCATCTGCCCGGCATCCGCGCTCTGGGCCTGCCGCTGCCGTCACGGGGGCTGACGCAGGTATCGATGAACCTGACGCGCCCCGCCGAGACGCCCCTGCTTGCTGTGTTTGAGTGGATTAAAGCGCGGGCGTTAGAGCTAGGTACGGTGGCAGTGGAAAGCGAGCTAATCGGGGCCATGCCCGGCCCGTCGGCCTTTGGCGTGCTGGCTGACGCCCTGCAAATGCCGACGCTCAAGCCGGGGCAGGTGCTGTTTGAGAACTGGCCGCTGGAAAACCAGGCGCTGCTGGAAAACCAGGCGCTGCTGGAAAACCAGGCGCTGCTGGAAAACCAGGCGCTGCTGGAAAACCAGGCGCTGCTGGAAAACCAGGCGCTGCTGGAAAACCAGGCGCTGCAGGAAAACCAGGCGCTACTGGAAAACATCAATGCGGCTTATGATGACGCGCCGGACCCGGAGAGCGAAAAAGTTATACGGGCTTCCCAGAGAGCATTGTGAAGGTGCTGGATGAATGGTGACACAAAAAAGGGGGCGCGGCTTTCGCCGCGCCCCCTCTCTTTTGCTTTGGTCTAATAGTCGTCGTCGTGGTCGTGGCCGCCGCCTGCGGGGCGGGACTTTTCCTTCTTCTCGACAATCAGCGAGTTGGTGGACAAGATCATGCCCGCGATGGAGGCCGCGTTCTGCAAGGCGGAACGGGTGACTTTCACCGGGTCCACGATGCCAGCGGCAACGAGGTCGACGTACTCTTCGGTCAGCGCGTTCAGGCCATGCCCGGCGGGCAGGGTCTTGACCTTCTGCACGACGACGGAGCCTTCCAGCCCGGCGTTGTGCGCGATCTGGCGCAGAGGCTCTTCGAGGGCGCGGCGCACGATGTTTGCGCCGACCTTCTCATCACCTTCCAGCCCGAGATTGTCCAGCACGGGGATCAGCGACACGAGGGTCGCGCCGCCGCCCGCGACAATGCCTTCTTCCACCGCCGCACGGGTGGCCGACAGAGCATCTTCGAAGCGGTGCTTCTTCTCTTTGAGGGCTGTCTCGGTGGCCGCGCCGACCTGAATGACGGCGACGCCGCCCGCGAGCTTCGCCAGCCGCTCTTGCAGCTTCTCTTTGTCGTAGGAGCTGTCCGTGTTCTCGATCTGACGGCGAATCTGATCAATGCGTCCCTTGACGCCGTCTGCCGTGCCGCCGCCTTCGACCATCACCGTGTTCTCTTTGGTGATGACGACCTTCTTGGCCGTGCCGAGGTCGGTTAGCTCAATATCCTTGAGCGGGATACCGAGGTCTTCGGTGATGAACCGCCCGCCGGTCAGGATGGCGATGTCCTCCATCATGGCCTTGCGGCGGTCGCCGAAGCCGGGGGACTTGACGGCAATCACGTTCAGGATGCCGCGCAGCTTGTTGACAACCAGGGTGGCAAGCGCCTCGCCGTCGACGTCCTCGGCCACAATCAGCAGCGGCTGGCGGGACTGAGAGACCTTTTCCAGCAGCGCAATCAGGTCCTGAACGCTTGAGATTTTCTTCTCGAACAGCAGGATCAGCGGGTTTTCCAGCGTGGCTTCCTGCCGCTCCTGGTCGGTGACGAAGTACGGGGAGATAAAGCCCTTGTCGAACTGCAAGCCTTCGACGACTTCCAGAGTCGTGTCCGTGCCCTTGCTTTCTTCCACGGTGATAACGCCGTCCTTGCCGACTTTGTCCAGGGCTTCAGCAATCAGGTTGCCGATCTCGGTGTCGTTGCCAGAAATGGACGCGACCTGCGCGATGGAAGCCTTGTCGGTGATGTCGATTTTGCGCGACTTCAGCTCATCAACCGCCTTCTCGACGGCGATCTCAATGCCGCGCCGCAGGGCGATGGGATTGCCACCAGCGGCGACGTAGCGCAGGCCTTCGTTGACAATCGCCTGTGCCAGCACCGTGGCGGTCGTCGTGCCGTCTCCGGCGACGTCGTTGGTCTTGGAGGCGACTTCGCGGACAAGCTGGGCGCCCATATTCTCGTAGGGGTCTTCCAGCTCGATTTCTTTGGCGACGGTGACTCCGTCTTTGGTGATGGTGGGGCTGCCCCACTTCTTATCTAAAACGACGTTGCGGCCCTTCGGCCCCAGGGTCACTTTGACGGCATTGGCGACGGCGTTTGCGCCGCGCTCGAGGGCGCGTCGGGCTTCCTCGTCAAACAGCAATGTTTTGGCTGCCATTGGTTCGTGTTCTCCTTGTGAATTTTTGAAATTAGGCTTGCACGGCGAAAATCTGGTCTTCGTCCAGGATCATATATTCCTGGCCGTCCAGCTTCAGCTCGGTGCCGCCGTACTTGGAATAGATAACCTTGTCGCCGACGGTCACGGACACCGCCGCACGGGTTCCGTCTTCCAGAATGCGGCCCGGTCCGGTGGCGATGACTTCGCCGCCCTGCGGCTTTTGCTTGGCCGATTCGGGGATATAGATGCCGCCGCTGGTCTGCGACTCGGCCTCGCTGGGCTTGACCAGCACTTTGTCGGCCAGGGGCCGGAAATTAACTGCCATTGGGTGAGTGCCTCCTCATTAAAGCTACTTTTAATCTGTGTTAGAGAAATTGGCACTCGGACGTACCGAGTGCTAAAACCATACTCATTCTACTCATTTCAGCAGCAAATGTCAAGCGGCACAAGTGCCGAGACAAACAATAACAGGCTTCCCCAATGTGGGAAAAGCCTGTTATTCCGAGTGATAGACGGCCATGACAGTAACAAGTACCGCTTCTTCGTTCAATGCCCTGAATGCGGCAAGACGAAGTTTGTCAGTATAGACGGAGAGCAAAGGCAGCGCCTCTTGCAAGCTGAATGGCGTATCGGTGTAAATCAAATTGATGCGGTCGGGAACAACGAGACCGATTTGAGAACGATAACTGCCGCTTAAGCCCTTGTTGACCGTGCAGCCTCCAAAGGTGTAGGTGAACTCTAGCTCAAAGTTTTCCAGCAGGTTTTGATAGGCTTCCTGCATGACATCAGGAATATAAACTTCAACTCTTGCTTTTTCGGACAGAGGCAACAAACTCCTCCATTCTTTCCGCTTCGAATGCTTTCATTCTTCCGAGCGACTCTTCCGCCGTCAGCTTGACACGCTTTGGTCGGCGGATCACCCAATCATTCTCTGACGACGCCACTTCAGTCAGGTCCGGCTCGGTCAGCGTTTTGGTTTCTTTCTGAGCGGTTTCCATAAGCATTCTCCTTTCCTGGACTTGTCACTATTCTACCACATTTCGCGGCGCAAGATTGGCAGCAGCCTCTCTGGCTTTGATCTTCAGGCGGCAGTAGGTCCGGCTCGTCTGGCAAAATGCGTACCCCCGGCGGCTATGCCACTGGGCTTTGGCGAGAGCCATGTAGTAATGCTCTGTGTCGGGAGAAAGCCGGATCGCTGTTTGCAGCGCCGTGATGGCTTCCGGGAAATGCTTGAGAGACAACTCGCACGCCCCCAGCCCGTAATGCGCTTCGGCCTTCGTAGGCGCAACCGTCACGGCTTCCTGAAACACCGCTCTAGCCTGCTCCCATTTTTGCTGCTTGGCAATTGTCTGATCCTCTTCCGCCAACTCCCACCAAATCAAGGCTTTGCTGATATACGCCCGCACACACTCCGGGCGCAGTTGAATGGCCCGGTCAAATTCCAATAACGCCTCGTCAGTCAAGTGAGCTTTAGCGAGTTCATCCCCCAGCCACTCGTGAATATCGGCATCATTTGGATCAAGCGAGACAGCAAGCCGCAACTCGACCAGGCTGGCCTCTGAATGCCCCTGCTCGGAAAGCGCAATGCCCAAATTGTAGTGCGCCCGCGCATAGCGGGGCCGCTGTTCGGCGGCTTGGCGGAAGTAGAGCGTGGCCGCTTCCAGGTTCCCCTGCGCGTCCTGCCGAATGCCGCGCCTCGTCAGCAGGTGGTAATTGGGCGAGGCGACCAAAACCGCCGAAATGAGAGTTCTGGCGTCTTCGGAAGCGCCGCGATTATGCAACTCTGATGCTTGAATCAATGTTTTGAGAACAGCAGGGCTTGTCTTCATGGGCAGTCCGCCTCCCTCTCCGAAACAGCAACAAACGACGAAATGGAATTGGCTGCTTTGATGCGAACCAGCCTCCCAGTTGGATTACGGATTTCTAAGACTTCTGCGCTTTTTGCTGAGGGTTCGTGAGGACGCGCACTCCGAGGGCTTCGAGTTCGGGCCAGGGCAGGTCGGTCACGAGGGTGTCGATTTGCGCTGGGGTTAGGACGGCGTGGGCGACGACCATGTCCCGCTTGGAGTGATCAGCCAGTACCATTGTGTGCAATCCGGCAGCGGCCATTTCCCGCTTCATAGCCGCCTCGCCTTCTTGAAGTGCCGTCGCTCCTGCATGCTGGTGCAGGGCGCAGGTGCCGAGGATGGTCCAGTCCGCCCGGTACCGGCATACAGTTTCCCGCGCCGCCGTGCCCTGGAAGCTGCGCGAGACACGGTCCCAGACGCCGCCGGTGACAATCAGCGTCACGTCCGTTTCTCCCGCCAGGAGGGCGGCGATGTCCAGCGAGTTCGTGATAACTGTCACCGGACGGGCCGTGAGGTGCCGGGCAAAGGCCAATGTTGTAGAGCCAGAATCGAGAAAAAGCGTCTGCCCCGGCGTGATCATCGCGGCGGCAATCTGCCCAATCCGGTCTTTGGCGTCGGGCAGGGCGCCCGCCCGGCCTAGCCAATCAAGACGCGGCGTGTCGAGGGCAACTGCCCCGCCGTGCGCTTTTTGCAGGTGCCCGCGCCGTTCAAGCGCCCCGAGATCGCGCCGAATCGTGTGCTCCGAGACTCCATAGTTCTGCGCCAGCGCCGCCACTTCGACCCGGCCTGTCTGCTGAAGTTCGGCGAGTATTTGGTTCTGCCGCTCATGAGTGAACATAAGCGGAGTATACCCGATAATAAATCATGCTTATTTATGCTCATTTTTGATTTATTCTGCTTGATTGTGCTACAATGAGGTATGATGACTAACCAACCCGAATCCCCTGTCCATGCCGCCCGGCTTGCAGTCCGTGCAGTTTTTTTTGCCAACGGCGCGACACTCGCAAGCTGGGTTTCTCGCATTCCCGCAATCAAGGGCGGGCTGAAGCTGACCGACGGACAGTTTGGGCTGGCCCTTTTCGGCATGGCGGTGGGTGCGCTGATCGCGTTTCCACTGGCGGGGCTGTTCATCGCTCGCTTTGGGAGCCGCCGCGTGACCCTCGTGGTCGGGCTGGCCTTTTGCGCCGCCCTGTCCCTGTTGCCTTTTGCGCCGTCGGTGATTGGTCTGGCCCTGCTGCTCGCTGTCTTCGGCGCGTGCAATGGCGCAATGGATGTGGCGATGAACGCGCAGGGTGTAGACATCGAGCGGCAGTCTGGGCGGTCACTGATGTCGTCTTTTCACGCGATGTGGAGCCTCGGCGGCTTGGGCGGGGCAGCCCTGGGCGGATTGGTTGCGGCGCATTCTATCTCCCCAGGTTGGCATTTCGCCGCCGCCAGCCTGGTTCTGGCTCTGACCCTTGCCCTGGCCGCGCCGCACCTGCTGCCGCCAAGACCCGGCGATGCTGAAAACGCCGGGCCGGTTTTCGCGCTGCCATCACGCGCCGTGCTGGGTTTGGGCGTGATTGCGTTTTGCGCGTTTCTCAGTGAGGGCGCAGTGGCGGATTGGAGCGCCGTTTATCTGCGCGAGAGTCTCCGCACCGGCGCAGCCTTCGCGGCGGGCGGCTATGCGGCTTTTTCGATGACCATGACAGGGATGCGCTTCGGCGGGGACACCCTCATCACCCGGCTGGGAGCGGTCCGGGTCGTGCAGGGGGGCGGCCTGATTGCAGGTGTTGGCCTGGGAGCGGCGCTGCTGCTGGGCGGTCCGATTCCGACCCTGCTCGGGTTCGGCTGCGTTGGCCTCGGCCTGGCGGTGCTGGCCCCCCTGGTGTTCAGCGCGGCGGGTCATATGCCGGGGGCGTCCCCCGGCGCGGCACTTGCGGCGGTGGCGACCCTGGGCTACGGCGCGTACCTGGCTGGACCGCCGCTCATCGGCCTGCTGGCGCAAACGGTGACCCTGCGAGTTGCACTGGGCGTCGTGGCCCTGCTGTGCCTTACGATTGCGCTGCTGGGCAATGCAGTACGCCCGCAGCCGGGAGATTTGGGGTGTCCACCGGAGTGACAACTCCACGTGGCATTGTTGCATAAATCTCGGCAGGTAATCGCCAGCCAGAAGGCCGGGGGTATAAAACCCCCGGCATCAAGTTCAGCCGCCCTCCGGGCGGAAGACAAATCTATCTGGCCTTCTTTACTCATATCTGGCCTTCTTCACTCTTTAGCCCGGCAGGGCGTCCACTTTAGATGCCGGGGGTTTTATACCCCCGGCGCTTGGTAGAGCAACATTTATGCAACAACGCCCTTTCATTCTCCACGATAACGGCAAGACGGGTACAATAGAGGCATGAGTGAGGAACGTTTGGACGAGGTGCTGTTTGGGGCGGAGCCGACCGAGCGGATTGTGGCGGTGGAAACCGGCGACCGGGAGGCGACGCTGTTTGTGCGGGAAGGCGAGCAAACGGTGCGGCGCACTGTGCCGTTTGTACCCTGGCTGGCGACGGACAAGGAGCGGCATTTTGCCGGGGCGGAGACGACCGAGTTAGAGGGCGACGGGTACAACTGGCTGATTCAGTTTCCGGCGGGCTGGCGGGCGTATCAGGAGGCCAAGCGGACGCTGCGGGACGACCACGCGGGCGTGTGTCAATATGGCAGCGCCATCAAGCAGTTTCTGGTGGCTTCGGGGTACACGCTGTTCAAGGGCATGGCGTTTGAAGACCTGCGGCGGATGCAGGTGGATATTGAGACGACCTCGCTGGACCCGCACCTGCCCGAAGCGCGGATTTTTATGATCAGCGTCTCGGACAACCGGGGGCTGTCGGATGTGCTGATGGGCGAAGAAGCGGACACGCTGCGGCAGCTCCTGGCACTGGTCGCCGAGCGGGACCCGGACGTGATTGAAGGGCACAACTTTTACTCGTTTGACCTGCCCTATCTGCTGGCCCGCTATGAAGCGCACGGGATTATTCCCGCGTTCGGGCGCGACGGCAAGCCTGCCGTGATGGGCACACCCCGGAACTGTGCGATTGGGACCAACTCGCGGCAGTTCACGCCGATTTACCTGAACGGACGGCATATTTTGGACACGCTGTTTCAGGTGCAGCGGTTTGACTGGTCACGCGGGCAGGTGTCGTCGTATGGCCTCAAAGAATGTGCCCAGACCTATGGCATCGCCCCGCCGGACCGGGTTTACTTAGACCGGCGCGAGATCGTGGAGATTTTCGAGACCGACCCGGAGCGGGTCAAAACGTATGCCGCGCAGGACGCGCAGGAAACGGAGGCACTGGCGGCTCTGGTGGCCCCGACCGAGTTCTATCAAACGCAGATGGTCCCCGACTCGTATCAGAACGTCGCGGTCACCGGCAGCGGCGAGAAAATCAACGCCATTTTGCTGCGCGAGTATCTGCGGCAGGGCCGCGCCATCGCCCGGCAAAAGGCCCCGCAGCCGTACCCCGGCGGCTACACCGAAGTGCGTGTCACCGGCGTGGTCAAGCCGATTGTCAAGGCCGATGTGGAAAGCCTCTACCCCAGCCTGATGCTGACTCAGAAAATCGCCCCCGCCGCCGACACCCTGCATATCTTTTTGCCGCTGCTCTCTGATTTGACCGGGCGGCGTCTGGAAGCCAAAGGGCGCTTGAAGGACACGCCGAAGAACACCCGTGAGTATGCCTACTGGGACGGCCTGCAAAACTCGTTTAAGACGCTGATTAACTCGTTCTACGGCTACATCGGCGGCCCGTTTTACTTCAACGACTACGCCGCCGCCCGGCAGGTCACCGAAGCCGGGCAAACCATCGTGAAGCAAATCGCGTCTGAATTAGAAGCGCAGGGCGCACGGGTGGTGGAGATCGACACCGACGGCGTCTATTTCCAGCCCCCTGTTGAAGTCAAAACCGAGGCCGATGAGCAAGCCTATGTGGAGAAAATCGGGGCGTCGCTGCCACCCGGTATCCGCCTGGCGCATGACGGCTCCTATCAGTCCATGCTGTCGCTCAAGATGAAGAACTACGTCTTAGTGGAGCCAAACGGCCACAAAATCTTCAAAGGCTCCTCGCTCCGCTCCCGCGCCGATGAGCGCTACGGGCGAACGTTCCTCACCGACGCCGTCGACTTACTCTTAGACGAAGCCCCCGACAAGCTGGCTCACTTGTACCACGACTTGTTGGAGAAGATCGAAGCGGGCCAGATGCCGATTGACCTCATCGCCAAGCGGGAGCGTGTCACCGAAAAGCTGCTGTCGTCGGATATGCGAAAACGCGCCGCCGACGCCATCAAAGGCGCGGGCATCAAGCAGGGCGAGTTCGTGGCGCTCTACCAGAAAAGCGACAAGACGCTGGGGCTGGTGCAAAATTACGCCCACGACGAGGATACGGACTACTACGCCCAGAAGCTCTACAAGTTCGCAGGCCGCCTCAAAGAAGCCGTCGGCGACGAACAGTTCGACCGGCTGTTCCCGAAACCCGTCCCCGCCGCCAAGCGCCCGGACCCGTCGCAGATGACGATGGATTTGTTCGGGTGAACTTTCTGGCCCATTACGTCCTTTCCTTGCGTCTGGCCTCCCCGCCACCCGCCGCCCTGCCCGCCTACATCGTCGGGTCGGCCCTGCCGGATTTGATTGGGCTGGCCGCGCCGCGTGTGCGGCTGCGGAGAGACCCCCTAGCCCCCAATAATGGGGGAACCGGAAAGTTAAGATTTGGCCCCTCCTCTGCTATTCTGGCTCCCCCATTATTGGGGGCGGGGGGGGCCATATCTGCGGGCGTCCGGGCGCATTTGGCGACGGATGCGGCGTTCCACAAGACTGCCGCGTTCGCGGAAGCACAGGCGGAAGTCGGGGCATTACTGGACGGTGCAGGATTTGAAGGCATCCGAGTTCGTCGGTTCTTTGTGGCGCACGTTCTGGTGGAGCTGGTGCTGGACGCCGTATTGCTCAGAGCAGACCCGGCGCTCGGCGAGCAGTTCTACGCGGCGTTCGCGTCGGCGGACTTTGACGCCGTGACCCGGTGGACGGAAGGCGAAACCGGCAAGCCACTTCCCCGTTTGCCGGACGTGCTTGCCCGGTTTGCCGCCTCGCGCTACCTGCTGTCCTATGCCACCGATGAGGGCGTGGCGACGGGCTTGTCCCGGACGTGCCAACGGGCGCGGCAGGACTCGTTTGAGGGCGAAAACTTCACGCGATTGGTCTTGGTGGTGGCGCAGTCGGTGCGGATTGTCGCGGCGCGGGCGGCGGCGCTACTGGGGGAGACACAAGCCGGAACCGGCACTGGAAGTGCCGGTCTATTAGCAAACGGAAAAAGTGTCTCCGACACTGAGGACTCGCCGACGTAATCCGTTCCTGAGTCGCGCAGTTGACTTTTTCCGCTTACTATTAGCCCGGCACTTCCAGTGCCGGGCACCTCACTAAAAAACCGTGCAGGAATATCCGCGCCGTTTGGCGAAAGCCGCCTATTATGGCAACGACACCTGAAACAACCACCACACACGCCGAACGGCGCTACCGCATTCACTTTCCCCTCGACCGGCTGAACGCCCCGATTGTCACGCAGCTTGTGCGCGACTATGACCTGTCCCCCAACCTGCTCCGCGCCGATGTGGACGCGAAAAACGGCGGCTGGCTGGTGCTGGGGCTGTCCGGCGACGACACGCGCCTGCAAACGGCATTGGACTGGCTAAAATCGCAGGGGCTGGAAGTCTCCGAGGACGCCTGAGATGAACGATCCGTATACAGCATTTGCTGTCGTCTTGCTGGCTGTACTGGCTGGAAACTGGATTTTCAGGCTGCTGCCGTCACAGGCAAAAAGCGAGGCGGATCGGCTGACGCGGCTGGAAGAAAAGCTGGACCGACTACTGGCGGCGCTGAACGTGCCGCTCACTGCGGTAAGGTTCACCCAACCGGGAGCGGGTGGACCACTTCTGCCGCCCCTGCCGGACATGGATAGTATCGCAAACAGCGAAGTCGGTGATTGGCTGCGGCGGGGACAAAAAATCAACGCCATCAAAGTCTACCGGGAACAGACCAGAATGGGCTTGAAAGAATCCAAAGACGCAGTGGACGCACTGGAAGCAGAAATGAAAGCCAGAGGGCTGATTTAGAACACTGAGCAACAGACAGGAGCAATTTCTATGGCAGACACGATCAAAGTAGCAGTTATCGGGACCGGCGGCATGGCACAGGGCCATATCAAGCGGATGGCCGAGATGCCGGAAGTGGAACTTGTGGCGCTGGTGGACATCAGCGACAAGAGCCTGGAGCGGACGCGGGAGCGGCAGGGCGACGCGGTGGCGAATGTGCCGACGTTCCACGACTACAAAGAAATGCTGGCGGAAGTCAAACCCGATGCCGTCGTGATTGTCACGCCGCACACACTGCACTTCCCGATGGCAATGGACAGCCTCGATGCCGGGGCACACGTCTTATTAGAGAAGCCGATGGTCAACAAAGTCAGCGAGGCGCACGCACTGATTCAGAAGATTGACGAGACCAAAAAAGTGGTGGCGCTGGGCTATCAGCGGCACTCCATGCCGCACTTCCGGTATATCAAAGAGAAAATCGCGTCGGGCGAGTTCGGCAAGGTGCAGTTTATCAATGCGTTGCAGCAGCAGGGCTGGGCCAAAGGACAGGTCGGACAATGGCGTCAGGACCCGGCGCTGTCGGGCGGCGGACAGATCAATGACAGCGGCTCGCATTTGCTGGACATTGTCCTGTGGACAACGGGGCTTGCCCCCGCCAATGTCGCGGCGTTTATGGACAACCGGGGCACGCCGGTCGACATCAACAGCGCTCTGACCATTCAGTTCACGAGCGGCGCACAGGGCACGATCTCAGTGGTCGGAGACGCGGCGGGCTGGTACGAGGACATTACAATCTGGTGCGACAACGGCTCGTTCTATGTCCGCAATGACGGCACGTTCCAGGTGCAGGGCACGGACGGCAAGATGTTTACCCCGGACACGTCGCAGATGCCGGAAGGCTCGGATGTGGACACGAACTTTATCAATGCCGTGCTCGGCAAAGAGGAAGTCGCCGCCGCGCCGATCAACGGCCTGCGGACGATTGAGCTGACCGAAGCCGCCTGGGAATCGGGCCGGGCGGGCGGCACGCTGACGCCGGTGAAGCGGTCCTAAATGTAGGGGCAGGGCTTGCCCCTGCCCTCTTTCTGGCCTCTGCTTTTTTCTGCCCTGCCTCGCGGGGAACGCCAGCCGCCCCGATCCCGGTAACATCACTGAACCCCCCGAACGTCACCGTCCCTGAAAGGACACCCGCCTCGTTGCGCTTCTCCATCTTTCTTCTGCCCGCGCTGGCCCTGTTCACTCTCACTCCCCGCACCGGGGCGCAGGCGGACGCGCCGCCGATTCTCCCGACGGTCACGCAGCCGACTTCTACGGCGTCGGGGATCGGACTGGGAACCGTTACCGAATACACTCTGCCGAATGGCCTGCAGGTGCTGGTTGCGCCCTCGGAGGCCGCCGATTTAGTCACGATGGATGTCTGGGTCGGCGCAGGAACGCGGCGGGAAACGGCGGACATCAACGGGGCCGCGCACTTCATGGAGCATTTGATCTTCAAAGGCACGCCCACCCGCAAGCCGGGCGAGATCGACGCCGGAATTGAAGATTTGGGCGGCTCGCTGAACGCCGCGACGTCCTATGACTGGGCGCATTTTTATGTCACGACGGCCTCCGATTATGCCCCTAAAGCACTGCCGATTTTAGCCGATGCGCTGGAAAACTCGGAAATGCGGCAGGAGGATATTGACGCCGAAAAGCCGGTGATTTTGAGCGAAATGGCCCGCGAAGCAAGTCGCGCCACGGGGCGCGTGTCGCGTGCGTTCAACGCGCTGTCCTTCCCCGAACACCCCTACGGACGGCCCCTGCCCGGCTCGGCGGCGAATGTTTCCGCCATGCCGCGTCAGACGATTGTGGACTTTTACCACACTTACTACGCCCCCGGCAACGCCACACTGGTTCTGGCGGGACGTATCACCCCCGAAGCCGGGCTGGCACTGGCCGAGAAGTGCTTTGGAAGCTGGCCGGCACGGGCGGTCCCTGAAGACAAAACCCTGCCCGCCACGCCGCTGACCACGATCCGCACCCTCAGCCTCACCGCCCCCGTCCGGCGCGGCTTTTTGCAGATTGGCTGGCGCGGGCCGTCGGTCCGGGACACGCCCGATGTCTGGGAAATGGACCTTTTGATGACCCTGCTCGGCCAGGGCGGCGGCAGCCGTCTGGACCGCGATTTGACCGATAAGCGCAAGCTGGTCACGGCCATCAGCACCAGTTTTCTGACGCAGCGCGACCCCGGCATGATGAGCGTCACCGCCGAGTTCGACCCCGGCGATTATCAGCGGGTCATTGATGCTGTTCTGGCCGAGGCCGCCGCCCTGCGTGACGCTCCGGTCCCCGAAGGTGAGCTGGCCGCCGCCAAGCATTCGCTGCTGGCGTCGTACCTGTTCGATGCCCAGACCAATTCGGGCCGTGCCAACGCCCTGGGCTTTTACAGCCGGATTGCGACCTACCAGTATGACACGTCCTATGTGAGCCGGTTTGAGGCCGTCACGCCCGCCCAGCTTCAGGCCGTCGCCCGCAAGTATCTGACGCCGACCGCCTACACGCAGGTCACGCTGCTGCCGGTCCCAAACCCCGTCACCGCCTCCGCCCGGCCATAGGAACACACGTTATGCCGTTTCGCCTGCTGAATGCTTTTTGTTGCCTGCTGGCCCTGATGGCTGTGCCTGCGCTTGTTCATGCCGATTCGCCCGTCGTCAAAACCACCCTGCCAAACGGAATGCGCGTGCTCTGCCGCCGCGAGGCTGGGACGCCGCTAGTGGCAGTGGATGTCTTTGTCCGGGCAGGCGTCGCGCAGGAAACGGCGGACACGGCGGGCCTGGGCAGCTTCGTCGCCCGCACGCTGCTGGCCTCGACGACGAGCAGCACGCCGGAAACCATGAGCGCGTCGATGGATGCCCTCGGCGGCAATGTCGCTGCAAGCTGGCATACGGACTGGACACAGGTGGCCGCACTGACCGTGCCGGACCGCCTCAGCGACACGATGTACCTGCTGGCCGATGTCCTGCAAAATGCCGATTTTGACCAAAACGCCGTGGAGCAGGCGCGGACGCAGATGCTGGGAGAGATGGACGCCTGCGATGCCGACCAGTTTTCTCTGGCTTACGGCAATCTGCAAAAAGCATTGTTTGCCGGGACCGCCTATGCCCGCCCTGACGGCGGCACGCCGGACACGGTCCGGCGGCTGACCCGCGACGATCTGGTCCGCTACTACCGGCGCTACTACCTCCCGCAGAACATCGTGATTGTGGTCGTCGGCAACGTCTCCCCCGAAGCCGCCACCGCGCAAATCCAGGCCAGCCTCGGCGATTTTGTCCGGGTCGGGACCGTCACCGCCCCCGCCGGAGCGCCCCTGCCGCCGCTGACCCAAAGCCTGCCGCCGACGCGGGTGTACCAGACCGATTTGACCCAGCAGCTTGTGCTGGCCGGGGTCCGCGCCGTCCCTGCCTCCGACCCCGATTACCCGGCGCTCTTAGTCGCCAACGCCCTGCTCGGCGGCATGAAGTCCGGGCGGCTATTTACCCAGCTCCGCGAAAAAGAGGGCCTCGCCTACGACCTCGGTTCCCTGTACACGCCCCGCCTGACGACGGGCGACTTGACGGCCTATGTCTACAGCGCCCCGACACGCATTGACCCGGCGACAAAAAAGACCGTGCCAACGGTCGGCCCGGTCAAGCTCTCATTATTCGCGCAGTTCGCCGCCCTCGCCAGCGCCCCGCCGACGCCCGCCGCACTGTCCCGCGCCCAGCACTTTTTGATTGGCACGGACGCCCTGAAGCACGAACGCCTGGAAGACCGGGCCACACTGCTCGGCGTCGCCGAACTGACCGGCCCCGAAGGCTACACTTTGGACACCGAGTTCGCCAAATATATCAACGCCGTGACGGCGGCGGATGTGCAGCGGGTCGCCAAAAAGTATTTCGCTCAGCCAGTGCTGTCTACCGTGGAGCCGCAGTTGACGACGGGGGGTTAATGGCAGCCATAAGAACGAGGGGTTAAAACCCCTCGCTCGGAGGCGCAGACGCCGGGAAGCCACAGAATAAGAAAAGCCAAAAGAGACAGACAAGCCAAAGGATAGGACGCGCAAGCCTCGGTTTGCTCTCCGAGGGGCCGCCCGGCGCGAAGCGCCTGCCAGCGAGGGGTTTTAACCCCTCGACTTTGTGCTTAGAGATGGCGTTGTTGCATAAATGCGTTATCCTCTTTGCGCTCCCGGTTTCGAGGGGCTAAACCCCCTCGCTGGGGGGCGAGGACGCCCTAAACCCGCCTGCGCGGGTACGGATTGTAAGAGAGGAGCAGAGCAGGAAAAGAAACTGCCCCGTGCTTTGTCCTAATCTTCGCTTTATTCTTAATTCTTCGCTTTATCGTCACCCGCGCAGGCGGGTTCAAGGCGCTTCGCCCCCCAGCGAGGGGGTTTAGCCCCTCGAACAACAGCCTCGAATGAGGGCCCTCGAACAAAGGCGGCTGGTGTTTTCACCAATCAGCCCGGATTTATGCAACAACGCCCCACAAAGCTATGCCATTTGATTTATGCAACAACGCCCTTAGAGATACAAAAAAGTGCCCGGTCTTCGAAAGAAGACCGGGCACTTTCTAGCAGTGAGAGGTGCTTACTTGGCGGCGGCGGTGCGCTTGCTTTGGCCGCGTCCGAGGCCGCGCTTGAAGGGGGCGCGGTGGACAATCTCGGTGTAGTCCAGACCGGCGGCGGTCAGGGCCTTGTGCCAAGAGTCGAAGCGGCGGCGGGCGGCGGTGATGAGCGTGATGTCCTCAATCTCCATGTTTTTTGCGTTCAGCTCTTTGCCGTCGCGGTGGAACGCACGGACCATGTCCAAGATGCGCTCGTCGTCCCATTCGCGGTATTTGCGGATGTCGTCGTAGTTCAGGCCCGAGGCTTCGAGCGCCTCGCGCCAGGAGCCGAAGTGGCTCTTTTTGGTGGCGGCGGCGGCAAGCTGCGGGTCGACATTCAGGCAGACATGACGCCAGGACAGGTCTTCGCCTTTGGCGTGCAGCTCTTTGATGCGGGCAATAATGCGGTCGCGGGTCCAGGACTTGTAGCGGCGGATGGAATCGTAGTCCAGCCCGGCATAACGGACGGCGTCTTCCCAGGTTCCGAAGTAGCGGGTCGCGGCCCGGAGCAGAGAAAGGTTGTTGCTGGCGACACTGGAGTAGTTCAGGGTCTCACCGGACTCGTACATACTGAGAATTTCAAGGGCGATTGCGTCTTTGTTCCACTTACGATGCATTACGGTCTCCTGTGTCTGTTTCTGACTGACTGGGCGGGAGGAACGCCGCGCACACGGCACTGGGACGGCGGGTATACGACTCTTGATGAGCAAGAGCGATTAAGCGTTTTGAACTCAAGTGTTTTGAGAGGTGTCGCTCTCGTTGCGACATGGTGATTATACTCGTTCTCATTGCTCCTGTCAACGTTTTTTATATAAAGTTTTATTAAGATTTCATTAAGATTTATGCTACACTCATTGCCAAAGCAAACCGCCAAAGGAATCCCACTATGTCCTCTGTTCTTGTCGCCGACCATATTGCCCGCCTGCGGCCCTACGTTCCTGGCAAGCCCATCGAAGAAGTGCAGCGCGAGCTGGGGCTGACCGACATCATCAAGCTGGCCTCCAATGAAAACCCGCTCGGCCCCTCCCCCCGCGCTTTAGAGGCGCTGGCAAAGGCGGCGGCGGGCATCTCGTTTTACCCCGAAGGCGCGGCCCCGGCCCTGCGTACCGCCGTCGCGCACGCCCAAAATGTCCCCGAGGACACGCTGGTCTTTGGCAACGGCAGCGATGAAGTTTTGCACCTGCTGGCCCTGTCCTACCTGCGCCCCGGCGATGAAGCCGTGCAGGGTGACCCATCCTTTGCCATGTACGAAATCTACGCCACGCAGTGCAACGCCGTCTCGGTCAAAGTCCCGCTCACGGCTGATTTGGTCCACGACCTCGACGCGATGGCCGCCGCCGTCACCGACAAAACCCGCATGGTTTTGATCGCCAACCCCAATAATCCCACGGGGACGCTGGTGCGGCAGGCCGATGTGGAACGCTTCCTCGACCGCCTGCCTGAGAACGTCATTGTCGTGCTGGACCAGGCCTACGACGAGTATGTGGACGACCCTGAAAAGCCCGACCTCCGGCCACTGGTACTCGCTGGCCGCAACGTCGTTTTGCTGCACACGTTCTCCAAAGCCTATGGCCTCGCGGGCCTGCGGGTCGGCTACGGCATCATGCGCCCCGAAATCGCCGAAGTCCTGAACCGCGTCCGCTCCCCGTTCAATGTCAACCTGCCCGCGCAGGCCGCCGCCGCCGCCGCGCTGCTCGATACCGGCCACGTCGCCCAAACTGTTGCTCTGAATGCCGAAGGCCTGCGCTACTTCGCCGCCGAGTTTGAGACAATGGGCCTTGCCTACACCCCCAGCCAGGGCAACTTCATCTTAGTAGACACAGGCCGCGACAGCCGCGACGTCTTCCACGCCTTGCAGCAGCTAGGCGTCATCGTCCGCGCCGCCCACGGCATGGGCCTCCCGCAGCATATCCGCGTCTCGACGGGCACAATGGCGCAGAACCAGCGTTTCATCGCCACGCTGAAGGACGTGCTGGCGTCAAGCTAAAAAAGTCGGACTCAATCCGCATGGAAGCAGTAACTCAAAAATGGCAACACCACATCCAATCCCTTATCAGGGCAGCAAACGCGGCCTTGCAAGCACTATCATTGCTTATTTCCCCGAAGAGATGAACAAATCTGGGGCAAGAATTATTGAGCCGTTTGCAGGCTCCGCTGCCGTGTCCCTCGCTTCTGCCCGCTCCAACAAGGCAGGCAAATTTGTGATTAATGACGCCAATGCTCCTTTGATTGCGCTCTGGGAAAGCATCATCGAGCATCCGCAACAGATCGCGGGGCAGTACCGCGATCTTTGGGAAGAGCAACAGAGCAGAGAGCAAGAGTTCTACTATTTGGTCCGGGACGAGTTCAATAAAACACAGCAACCTCATCACCTGCTATATCTCCTAGCAAGGTGCGTCAAGGCGTCAGTGCGGTATAACACACAGGGTGAATTCAATCAAAGTCCAGATAACCGGCGGTGCGGCACACAGCCATCGACAATGCAGCAAAACATCCTGGGTGCCTCGCACCTACTCCGAGGACGCACTTCACTGATGCGGGGCGACTATCGCACGGCTCTCGCCGACGCCCGAACTCGGGATGTAATTTACATGGACCCACCTTATCAAGGCGTTTGCGGCAAACGCAACCCTCGTTACAGCAACCAACTAGACTATAATGAGTATGTGGATGTCCTCCTTTCCCTCAACCAGCGCGGCCTCTCCTACATTGTCAGCTATGACGGAAGGACGGGGGACAACAGCTACGGGACACAACTTCCTTCGTTGCTTGGACTGAAACACCTTGAAGTCAAAGCGGGAAGATCAAGCCAAGCAACCCTGCTAGGTCGAGATGCTTATACTTACGAGTCGCTGTACCTCTCCCCAGTATTAGTCAGCCGCTTGGAAGATCAGAGTAAAAAAACACCACAACAAACGGTCACATCATTGCAGTTTTCATTAAATTATGCCGGAACAACGCCAACAACTACCCTCTGATTTCTTAGAACACTTAAAGCTTGTCACCAAGAAACGGCCGAAAGCAGTCATCGATCATATCCTAGAACACGGATTCGTGACAACCGAAGAAATCACCACGCAGTACGGCTATGAACATGCGCCGAGGGCTGCTCGTGATGTTCGTGAGGAAGGAATTCCCCTGGAAACCTTTCGCGTCAAGAGTTCGAGCGGCCGTTCCATCGGAGCTTACCGCTTCGGTGATCTGTCTCTGATACGGAAAGATAGGGTAGGCGGACGGGTTACCTTTTCGAAGAATTTTAAAAAGGAATTGGCTGACCGAGATGGCCTAAGATGTGCCGTCTGCTCCACTGCCTATGAAAATCGGTATTTGCAAGTGGACCACTGCATTCCTTATGAAGTCGCTGGCGATACCTCATCGGGAGAGAGAAAGGCAGAAGATTATATGCTGCTTTGCGCGGCCTGTAACCGCGCCAAATCATGGTCCTGCGAACATTGCAACAATTGGCTCGTGTTGAGAAAGCCGGAAACTTGCACGACATGTTACTGGGCTTCGCCAAGAGGTTATCAGCATATAGCCCTCCGCCTCAGCAGACGCTTGGATATGGTCTGGGAACAAGATGAGGTCGCGGATTACGATAAATTGAAGCAACAGGCACAGGCAGAGCAAAAAGACTTGCCGGATTTTGTCAAAGCCGCGTTGAAAGAGTATAGAAAAGCAGTAGGTTAGCTTTATGAAGAAAGTCAATACAGTGACAGAGACGAAACGACCGATCACCGCTGAAGACCTGCTGACGCTGCAAAGCGTCGGCGCCCCGCAGATTTCGCCTGATGGAACGCGGGTGGTGTTTGTCCGCACCTACACGGACACCGAGGAAAACACGTACCGGGGCGAGATTTGGATGGCCCCGGCGGATGGGGGTAAGCCTGCCAAGAAATTTACCGGCGGCAAATGGAGCGACGGCGGGCCGCGCTGGTCGCCGGACGGCACAAGGCTGGCGTTTGTGTCGGACCGTCTCGACGAAAAAGGACAGATTTTTACCATCGCGCCCGACGGCGGCGAGGCATCGGTGCTGACGCGCTTGGAGCAGGGCGGCATTTCGGGCCTGCGCTGGTCGCCGGACGGCACAAAGATTGCGTTTTTGTACCGGGCAACACCCGCGAACTACACGAAGAAAGCTACCGAGGAGCGCGAAGCCAAGCACCTGTCCAATCCGCCCCGCGTGCATACGCATCTGTTCTACCGGCTGGACGGGCAGGGCTACTTTGACGACTCGTACTCACAGGTGTATGTGGCCGATAGCAGCACCGGCGAAGCGCGGGCGCTGACCGGCGGGCCGTTCGGGTGCGACGTGCCCTGCTGGCTGCCGGACGGCAAAACGCTGGTGTTCGCGTCGGACCGGCGGCCTGATTCGGATGTGGACAAAGACTCGGACGCGCAGCTTTGGACCGTTTCGGTGGACGGCGGTGAGCTGACCCAACTTCCCGCCCCGCTCGGCGACAAAGGGGCACTGGCCCTGTCCCCGGACGGTACGCAGCTTGCCTACATCGGCGGCCCGGACCCCCGCGACTCGTGGGGCACGCGCAACAGCCGCATCTATATTCTGCCAATCAGCGGCAGCGAAATGGCGCACGACTTGACCGGGCACACGGACCTTGCCGTCGGCGGCCTTTCTATTGCGGACACCGGGGACGGCAGCGGCGATGATTTGGCGTGGAGCGCGGACGGCGCGACGCTGTACTTCTTAGTCAGCGACCGGGGCGATGTGCGGCTGACGTCTGTGCCGTCAAGCGGCGGCGAGCTGACGTTTTTAACCCCTGCCAACCACACGGCGGGCGGGTTTAGCCTGTCGGACGGCGCATTTGCCCTCACGCTCGGCGACTCGGTGACGCCCGGCGAAGTGTTTGTGGGCGACCAGCAAATCAGCGACCTCAACAAAAAGTGGCGCGAGACCGTGGCCGTGCAGACGCCGACGCCGCTGTCTGTGCCGAACGGCGACGGCGGGACGGTCCCCGGCTGGGTGCTGACGCCGCCGGACTTCGAGCAAAACGGCACGGCCCCACTCGTTTTGTATGTGCATGGCGGGCCGCATTTGCAGTACGGCAATGCGCTGTTTCACGAGCTGCAATGGCTGGCGGCTCAGGGCTACGTCGTGGCCTACACCAACCCACGCGGCTCCAAAGGCTATGGCGAGGCGCACACCGGGGCGATCAAAGGCGACTGGGGCGGCCCGGCGCTGGCCGATGTGGAGGCCGTGGTTGATTATCTGCTGGCCGAAGGCTACGCCGACCCTCAAAAAACCGCCATCATGGGTGGCTCTTACGGCGGCTACCTGACTGCCTGGGCGGTAGGGCACACCGACCGCTTCGCCTGCGCCGTCGCTGACCGGCTGGTCAACAACCTGCAATCTATGAGCGGGACCTGCGACTTTCCGTGGTCCCACGGGACCTACTATCAAGGCAATGCCTGGGACGATCCCGCCGACCTGTGGAAGCACTCGCCGATGGCCTACGCGGGCCATATCAACACGCCGCTGCTGCTCATCCACTCCGACGGCGACCTGCGCTGCCCGGTCTCGCAGGCCGAAGAGCTGTTCGCCGCCCTGCGCTTGCAGCGAAAGCCCGTCGAGTTCGTCCGCTACCCCGCCGAAACGTCGCACGGCCTGTCACGCGGCGGCCCGCCCGACCTGCGTTTGGACCGCCTGCGCCGCAACCTGGGCTGGCTGGACAAGTATTTGAAGACAGCCCCCTAGCCCCCAATAATGGGGGAACCGAAGCGTAGGGGCGGGGTTCCCCCGCCCTCTTATCCTGCTCTGTATCCTCCCTTTAGGGAGGACCCTGCGAAGCGAAGAATGAGCGAAGCAAGGAAGGTAGGTCTCCGGCAGGCATTTAGAATTTACATCAGGAGGAACCGATGATCGTTGTTATGCAGCAGAGCGCGGAAAAGGCGCAAATCAGGGAAGTCGAAGAGGCGCTGCAAAGCTGGGGCTATGAAATCCACCCCATCTACGGAACGGAGCGCACGGTGATTGCCGCTGTAGGCACGCCGACGCAGGACGAGGCACGAGTGTCGGAGCAGGTGGAAGCCCTGCCGGGCGTGGAGAAGTCTGTGCTGGTGCTAAAGCCCTATCGGCTGGCGTCGCTGGAATATAAGCCGGAGAAAAGCGTCGTCAAAGTCGGCGATGTCGTGGTCGGCGGCGAGGGCTTTGTGATGATGGCTGGCCCCTGCACCGTCGAGTCCGAAGAGCAGCTTATGGAAACGGCGCGGGCCGTCAAAGCCGCCGGGGCCACTGTCCTGCGCGGCGGGGCGTACAAGCCCTCCACGTCCCCCTACTCGTTTCAGGGCATGGGCGAGGACGGCCTGAAGCTCTTAGCACAGGCGCGGGCGGAGACGGGCCTGCCGGTGATTACCGAGGTTATGCATATCAAAAACATTGACCTCGTCTGCGAGTACGCCGACATTCTGCAAATCGGCACGCGCAATATGCAGAACTATGACCTGCTGATTGAAGTCGGCAAGCTCAAAAAGCCGGTGATGCTGAAGCGCGGGATGTCCGCCAAAATCGAAGAGTGGCTTCAGGCCGCCGAGTATATCTTAAAAGGCGGCAACGACGCCCTGATGCTCTGCGAGCGCGGCGTGCGGACATTTGAGACCTATACCCGCAATACGCTGGACCTCTCTGCCGTGCTTGCCGTGCGCGAGCTGTCCCACCTGCCTGTCGTGATCGACCCGTCGCAGGGCACAGGCCGGGCGTCGATGGTCCCCGCCATGTGTAAAGCCGCTCTGGCCGTCGGCGCGGATGGCCTGCTCGTGGAAGTCCACCCGAACCCGGAGAAAGCCCTCAAAGACGGCGCACAGACCATCACCATCCCGGCCTACCAGTCCATGATGAAAGAGCTGGCGGTCATTGGGGAAGCTATCGGGCGAAAGCTATGATGCGGCAGACATTATGTCTTCTGGCCCGGCGCCACCTGAATCGGGCACGCCTGAGTGATTTTGTAGATTGGGCTGTCTTCATGCTTGAACAGGGCTACGATACAGAACACCTGCGGATGCTGGCAAGCCTCGGCCCCGTCCCATTATGGGCGGATATTACTTACTTTTTCGGCCAGACGGCTCAAGAACTGAACTTAATTGTTCCGCCGGGCGAGACACTCCTGGGTCTTTATGCCAAAGACATTGCCCAAAGCATTTTAGAAGGCACGGTGCCACCTGAAACCGGCTGCCATGAAATCTATGGTATCTACCTCGATTTAGACTGTCCTACCGAAATGACGTCATGGCTTTACCTTGATGACAATTTGGAGCCAGAGACTTATCAAGAGTTGGAGGGTGAAAAATGGTCTTTGGCTATCCGGCAGGAAGCATGGCGGTTTTTGCAGGAAACCAAGCTATAAGCCGGGGGAATGGACGAGCAGTTTCCCCTACACACCAGGCAGATGACTGTTCAGAAACGACACGGTGCGGTCCCAAGCGAACTGGGCCGCGTCCGCGTCATAGGCATCAGGCCGGTCAGCTTCGAAGAACCAGTGCTTTGTGCCGGGATACGCATAAAACGCGATGTCCCGGCCAGCCGCCTGCATCGCCGCTTCCATCTCATGCGCCGCTTCCAGCGAATCAAAATCGTCGTGTTCGGCGAAGTGCCCCAGATAGGCACAGCGGGCCGACGCGAAATCGGCCTCGCCAACCCCGTAAAAGAGAACAGCAGCGGCAATCTGTGCAGGGCGGCTAGCAGATAGCTCCAATGCCCACGCCGCCCCCAGAGAGCAGCCTAGCACACCTACGGCGTCTCCCAAGACTGCCGGATGCGCCCGCAGAGTGTCCAGCGCGTGCAGCAGCCGCGCCTGTGTCGCTTCGCCGTCGAGACTTTTCATCAGCCGTTCGGCATCCTCCACGGACGAAGCCACGCGGCCCTGATACAAGTCCGGGGCCAGCGCGACAAACCCCGCCTCGGCCAGACGGTCACACAGCCCCGCAAAAAAGTCATTCAGCCCCCACCACGCATGAAGCACCAGCACGCCGGGGCCAGTCCCGGCAGGCGGCAGGGCCAAATAGCCGTCATCCGTCTTTTTTCCAGCTTGATAGGTCATCTTGCATCCTCATCTGCCAGCAGTTGTGCGCGATGTTCCAAATCCGAGTCGGCAAGGGCCAGTTCTTCCGCTTGGTTTTCGGCGGTGTAGGCTCTCAACATCGCCGAGTCAAACACAGGCCGGGGCCGGGCAGCGCGGACAGCGCGGTTAGTTGGGTGAAAAGCCATTTCCATCGAGTTTGTGCTGCGTGGGGTTGACATTGTTCTATTCACAGTGTACCTCAGCGGATGTAGGTTAAGGCCAAGAGAACCTCACCCCAACCCTCTCCTTCGGAAAGAGAGGGAGCCGGAGCAGAAGGGCAAAATTCCAACTGTCTGGTTCCCTCAGAATTGGGGGTTAGGGGGTCTCTGTGCGCCCATAGCCCTGCCACTTACGCAAACCGCTCTTCAGTCCAGGGGTCGGCGTGGTTGTGGTAGCCGCGCACTTCCCAGAAGCCTCGCTTGTCGGCTTTTAAGAATTGGATGCGGTTCAGAAATTTGCTTCCCTTCCAGGCGTAGAGGTGCGGGGTGATGATGCGGATGGGGGCACCGTGTTCGCGGGGGATGGGCTGGCCGTTCAAAGCGTAGGCGACAATCACGTCCGGGTGCATCAGCTCTTCTAAGGCGTTGTTGGTCGTGTAGCCATCCGCGCCGTACTGCATGACGTGGGTGGTGTCGGGGTCGGGCTGCACCAAATCCACGAGGCTTTCAAAGGGGATGCCGGTCCAGTTCAGGCCATAACGGCTCCAATGGGTGACGCAGTGAAAGTCCGCCGTGAGGTCGAGCGCGGGGAGCTGCTCTAAATCGTCGAGTGACAGCGAGACAGGGTTCTGCACCGCGCCGTCGAGGGTCAGTCGGAACGTGTCGGCGTTGAACGGCGGCTGCACGCCGAGGTCAAGCACCGGAAACTTTTCGGTCAAATACTGGCCGGGCGGCAGGCGCTGCGAGCGCGGGGCGGCGACGCGAGTTCCGGTCTCGCCGCGTGCCTGAGCGCGTTCCACGGCTTTCTGCTTGACGTGCAGGTACTTTTCGCTATATTCGGTGGCATCGTTGGTATCGGTTGGCATGGTGTGTCTTTCTAAGCGGTCTTCTTCGAGCGCGGCATGGGGCCGGGCGTGCCGGGGGTCTGCCGGGGCAGGGTGTCCGGGTGAGAGATGCCGCGTGCGCCCCGGCGCGGGAAGACGGGGCCTTTGTCTTGCGGCGTGCGGAGCGGGCGGGTTTCCCCGGAGCCGCCCCATCCGCCGTGGCTGTGTTTAGTCATTGGCATTGATGGGTTCCTCTCAAATAAATTGCTGAAGGCGGGCCAGTGCTTCCTCGGCACGGCCACGGGGGCCGTAGGATGGGTCGTTTTGCAGATGTTCCAGCGCGGGAATGGCGGGCAGAGCGGCCTGTCCCAGTTCTCCCAGCGTTTCCGCCGCCGCCGAGCGGACCCATTCGTGCGGGTCGGCGAGGCATTCCATCAGGGCGGCAATAGTCGGCGGCGTCATGGCACGGACTTCGCGCAGAGTGTCAATCGCACACTGGCGCGTTGCCGGAGACGGATGCTGAAGCAGCGGGCGCACTGCCGCGCTGACGCTAGGCGGGGAGCGTTTCAGTGCCCCCAAACGCTCGATGGCTTCCTTCATCCGGGGCGGGTCGCCGCTTTCCAGGATCGCCAGAATGTGCAATGCGACTTCAGGCCCCGCGTCTGCTGCCTCGTCCGGGGCGGTTTGGACACGCCCGCGCACCACACGAAGCGTGCCGGTATCGCCTTCCTGCTCGCCCTCCCAGCCAATCTCGCCGTTCAGCCGATGCTTTGGCTTTAGGTGCGTGTCGATTGCCGTTTGCAATTCTTCCCAGTAGTAGGTGCGCGTCGGCACATCAATCGGCATCAGCCTTGTGCCGTCACTAGAGACGCGCCAGGAGGTGTTGGTTCCGAGCGCGGCGGCAAGGGCCTGTGCCGCCTCGGAACTCAGCGGCGGCAGAATGGCAAACTGCCCGATCAGCTTTGTGTAATAGCTCATGGCTGCCTCTATTTGCCGTGCGTGCTGACAGGCACGGGGGCGTTTTTAAGCAGGTCTTTGACCTGTGCGGCGGTTTCCAAGCCGACATCTGCACCGGGCGCGGCGATGCCAACGGCGATGCAGGCTGTGCCGGATTTGGGCGCGGCGGCGAACTCAAAAATGATGCCCGCTGTGCCGGCGGTGTAGAAATCGCCGGAGACGGTGGACAGCGTGCCTTTGGGGTAGCGGTGCTGAATAGCGGCCAGCGTGCTGCCGGGCGCGAGTCCGTCAGCGGTACGAAACTGCGGCGACGTGACACGGATTTGGGTGACGGTGTAGCCGGGTTTGGGCGGGTCGTCCATGTCGTTGCGGTGGGTGTGAATGTAAAGCGTTTGGCCGTCTTTCGATTTCCAGACTTCGTCCAGGTTGCCGCCCATCGACGCATCCGAGGCGGTCGGCAGGGTAGTCAGCGCCTTGTCACCCTCTAGCCCCAGCCTGGTCTGCCCAATGCTGTGGCCGGGGACAATCAGCAGCGTATCGGCGGCATGGGCGGCGGATAGCGGCGCGAGGGCGCTCAGGCAAAGCGCGGCAGATAGCAAATAAACGGGTTGTTTCATTGAATTGGCCTTTCTTAATCAATAAAGCCACTCTGTGTTCGTCAGCGCCGCGCCAGCGGGACGGCTCGCTTTTTTTTGCTGAACGCCTCAGTTGGCAGGGCGTCGAGCAGGCGGGAGACGGCGGCGGCGGGGACTTTTTCGCCATCGGCGTCGGAGAGGTAAAACGCATCGCGGGCGCGGCTGCCCCAGACGGACAGGCGGGCGGCGTGGATGTTCCAGCCGAGTGCCGAGACGGCGCGGGTCAGGCGGTAGACGACGCCGGTTTCGTCGGGGGCGCTGACTTCCAGTAAGCTGAACCGCTCGGAGGCGTTCTCGTCGATGCGGGCCGTGTAGATGGTCTGCTCTTTCAGCGGCTTTTTGTGCGCCTGCAAAAGCTCCCCGATACCGATTTCGCCGAGGAGCACGCGGCGGAAGCTGTCCTGAAGCTCGGCCCGCTTGCCCGGCGACAGCGGCTTGCCCCGGTAATCCACCCATAATGTATCAATGGCAATACGCACGCTGGAGTCGCGGGTGAACACCTGCGCGGTGTGCAGGTTGACATCGTGGGCGTACAGAACGCCGGTGATTTTGGACAGCAGGCCGGGGTGCGGGTCGTCGTAAGCGCACAGGGTCAGCTCCGTGTGGTCCGCGCCGTACTCATTCTTGAAGTCCACGGCGGGCTGAAACGTCTCCCGCAGGCGCTCCACCATCGCAATATGCAGGTACATCTCTTCCAGCGGCGTGTTCAGCAGGTACTGCGCGGGCAGGCTGCGCGTGTGGGCGAGAACGCTGTCCGTGGGCAGGTTGTGGGCGGCCAGCCCTTTGCGGATGCGCTCGCGCTGACGCTTCAAGTCCGGCACATAGGGCGGCGGCGGGCCGCCGTCGTCGCCCAGCGGCGCGGACAGCATCCCTTCGGCGCGGGCATACAGCTCCGAGAGAAAGCGGCCCTGCACCTCCGTCCAGACGCCGTCGCCAACGGCCTGCGTGTCGGCATAAGTCAGCAGATACAGCATATTCAGGCAGTCCATGTCCGGGATATGCTTGATAAACTCGCGGGTCGTTTCGTCCAGAGCAAGGTCCCGCAGGCGGCTCGTTTCGGCCATTCGCAGGTGCTCACGAATGAGAAACACCACTTTGTCCCGCCGCTCCTCGTCCCACCCGAGGCGGTCACAGATGACGACTGCCGCCGCCGCCCCGGTCTCGGCATGAGGGCCGCCTTCGGGCCACTGCTTGCCGATGTCGTGGATCAGCCCGGCCAGATACAGCGTCTCCGGGCGGGCGACTTCGCCAATCAATCGCCGCCCTTCAGGCAGCCGTGTGTCCGTCTTGAGGTTTTCCAAATTGCGGACCACCCGGAGCGAGTGAGCGCCGACGGTGAAGTCATGCGCGGCATCGTAGGGGATCAGCGTCATAATCGGCGCGAACTCGGGGATCAGCCAGCCCAGAGCGCCCGACTCCTGCAAGTGGTCCAGAGCGTCGGCGACGCCAGACGGCGCGGAAAGCAGGCGGGTCAGGACGCGGCCCGCGACGGCGGGGTCTTCCGGCACGGGCCGGGCGGCAAGGTAGTCGCGCAGAGCCGCTTCCAGCTCAAACGACTGCGCCAGGCCATACGCCTGCCGCAGCTCGGCGACATGCAGGGGCAGAGCGGAGTCCTGACCCGCCGCGTCCGCATCGGCCAGCGTCAGCACGCGCCCGACGGAGGCCAGACCGAGGCCCAGCGGCAAATTACTGTCCAAACAGCGGGTCATCACCAGCCGGGACACCCGGCGGGCTTCGGCGGCGTGGGTGAAATAGTCGCGCATGAACACTTCGACCGCAGGGGCGGCGGGTGTGTCGGGGTAGTGCAGCAACGCGGCGACCGCTTCCTGCCGCTCGGCGGTCAGCACATCCCGCGCCTCGCCCGAGGCGATGTGCAGCGCGGCGCGGGCACAGTGCAGGAAGTCGCGGGCAGCCAGCAGGCTGGCCGCGTCTTCGGCCCGCAGCACCCCTAGCTCCACCAGCGCAGGCCAGAGCTTCGCCAGGCTGGCATGGTAGCGCACCTCGCCCATCCATTCGGCGTTCTGAATATCGCGCAGCCCGCCCGCGCCTTCCTTGACATTCGGCTCGACGCTGTAAACCTGTCCGCCGCTGTGTCTGGAGACGACCGCCTGCCGCTCGGCCCATTTCTGAAACAAAAAATCCGCTGTGAGTATCTGTGCCCGGAACTGTGCCCGAAACTCTTTAAACAGCGCCCGGTCGCCGCACAGAAAGCGCGAGTCCAGAAGCGTCGTCTGCGTCTGATGGTCCAGCCGCCCCAGGTCGCCGAGCAGGCGGTACGCATACCCGACTTTCAGGCCCGCACCATACAAAAACACGTCCATGACGCCCTGGAACATCTCTTTGACGATGGCATTGACGGTGTCATCATCTTCCAGCGCGGGCACAAACGTGACGTCTACATCGGAGAACGGAGCCAGCTCTCGCCGCCCGTAGCCGCCGGTCGCCACAATCGCCACCGGGGCCGCGTCCTCGGCAACGCCCGCATTCAGGCAGGCCAGGGCGAACAGCCGACGCAGCACGGCATCCACGAGCGCCGTGTTGCAGGCCAGCAGATCGCTTCCCGTCGCCGAGGCCAGCGCCGACGCCGTGTTCAGCCCGGCGTGGGTCTCTTTGAGGTACGCGGCAATCGCGGCAGGGGTATCGAAAAGGGCAAGCGCAGGCGCAAACAACGCGCAGGTGCCGGGCGCAATAGTTTCAGGCAAAAAAACTTCAGGAGGCATGGGAGTATTTTACCCCAGAATCGGCGGCTACACTTCGGTCAGGGCATGATCGTGCAGGCGGAAGCCGCCTTCGCCGATTTGAAACGGGTGTGGGGAGGACGAATGCGCGGAGCCGCGATGCTTCAGGACTTCCAGCAGGCGGACGCGGCGCAGGTCACGGGCCTCGGCCTGACGGCGGTATTCCAGGCTGATCACTGTGTCGGCGAGGTATTCTTCGGGGGTCACGGGAAGCGGCGATTCGCGGGTGCTGGTTTCGCGGGTCATCAGCACGGTGAGGTCTTCGCGGCGCAGGGCATTGACCACCCGCTCGAAGCGCACACGGACGTGCTCGGTGGCGTCGGGGTAGCTCTCAAACTGCGTCAGACTGTCCACCACCACCCGCTTCAGGCCGTAGTCCTGGATGAGCGTCCGGTACTGATCATCGGCCAGCTCGCGCAGGAATGCTTCGGGGGAGGTCAGCACCAGAAGCAGGCGACGGTCCCGAACAAATTGATCGAAATCCCAGCCCAGCGCGGCGGCATCTCGGAGGAGCCGTCGCGGATGCTCTTCAAACAGCACCATCAGGCCCGGCTCGCCGTACTGCGTGATACCCGCCTGCAAAAAGTGCATTCCGAGAATAGTCTTGCCCGTGCCCGGCGCTCCCTGCACCAGCACTGAGTTCCCGGCGGGCAAACCGCCGTGCAACAGCGCGTCCAGCGCGGGCAGGCCGAAGGAAATACGCGGCATGATAAGCTCAGCCATGCACGGCCTCCGGCTTTGGAGTGTGGAACGCAGAGTGACGGAAAATAACCAGTCCCTGACACAGAGATTGGCGCAGAAAGCCCGCCCGGCAAAGATGCTCGGCGGCGCGGCGCACATCAGTTTCCGTGCGTCCCAGCTTCACCGCCAGCCCGCCTGCATGATCGCGGGTGTGCGGATTGAACTCGAAAAAGCCGCGCAGACCGCGTGCCAGCGTGTCCATATCTGCCGAAGGCAGCGGCATATCCGGGACTATCGGCGGCGGGCCGTCTCCCCAGACCGGCACGGCGGACGGAACCTGCCGCAACGCCTGCCGCAGTGAGGCCCCGTCTTCCATTGCCCGGCGGATTGCCAGCGCCCGTCGCACCGTGTCCAGGCCATATCCGCGCCGCGCTCCCTGCCCCGACGCGGTCAAATAGCCCTGCCGGGTCCAGTAGCCAAGCTGCCGGACGGAGATGCCGCACAGCGCGGCGGTCTGCGCGGCATTGAGGATCAGCTCGGGAAGGGCAGCCCAGAGAAGAGCATTGAAGTCTGTTTGTTTTCTCATGGCTTCAGTTTTCATAGTTAAGTGTGACGGCGTCAGCGCGGGCAGCTCGCGCCGACACATCGGATGGGCCGAAGGGCAATACAGCAAACAAAACATCGGTCCCCAGTCCGCGCTGCCCCTCAGTCTGCGAGTCACGGGCCGCCTCGATTTTTGCCAGTGCCGACAGCAGTGCCGACGGCTCCTCCGCCAGATGCGCGGCGTGAACATCGGCGGCCAGCACCACACCGGGGTCACACCCGAGACGCAGCAGCTCCCGGCTCAGGGGCGCAAAGATGGCGTTGATGCCCACTCCCAGCCATGTTAGCGCGGGCTTTTTCTGAAGGCTTGCACCCAGATACAGCGGCAGCCCGGCCAGTGTCGCCGTCACGGTCCAGCCCGGCATCGCCCCGGTCGCAAGCCTTGCCATCAGCAGGGAAAGCACGGCCTGCACCTCGCCCCGTTCCAGATGCCGGGTCAGCCCGAGGCTCATTACCACTGCCCGGCTGCCTTCGCGTCCGGCGACCACAAACGCATTGGTCTCAGGCCGGGCACAGGTGTAAAGGGTTGGCAGGGGCGTGTCGGTCTTCTCGCTCAGCTCCAGCAGCATTTCGTAGGCGTTCGGAGCCTGATCCTGCGACAGCATCCGCGCTTCCCACACATCCAGCGGAAACTTTTCGGCAGCCCACGAGCCGAACAGACAATAGCCTATCCCAAACACCAGCCCGGTGGTTAGCCCCAGCCAGGGATAACGAAAAATCGCCCCCAGGAGAAACCCCAGAAGCGTCCAGAATGTTCCGCAGACGAGCGCGGCGAGAACGGAACGCAGTTGCGGCAAAGTCGCTGTCTCCTGTTACCTAAGATAGTTTTAGTATCTCGTTTGTACCCAGAAAACGCGCTTCGTACCGCCCTTTCGGGCGATTGACTAGAACATAACGCGGTGCTTGCGGGCGGCAACGGAGAGAAGCAGGCCGACGGCGGTGAAGTTGACCAGCAGGCTGCTCAGACCGTAGGAGACAAACGGCAGGGGGACGCCGACGACCGGCATAATTCCCATGGTCATGCCAGCGTTGACGACGACGTGAAAGGTCAGCATGGACAGCACGCCTGCCGCCAGAAGCCGCCCGAGGAGGTCGTCGCACTCGGCCATCACCACCACGCCGCGCTCCAAGAGCAATAAATAAAGAGCCAGCAGCAGGCCGCAGACGACAAAGCCGCCTTCTTCGCCAAACACCGTAAAGATAAAGTCCGTGTGATGCTCCGGCACGTAGCCGCCCACGCTCTGCGTCCCTTTGCTGTATCCCTCGCCGCTGATGCCGCCCGCCCCGATAGCGATCTCGCTCTGCCGCAGGTGGTAGCCCGCATCGCGGGGGTCGGCGGCGGGGTTCAGAAAGACTTCCAGGCGGTTGCGCTGATACTCTTTCAGCACGCCGCCGGGGTTGAAGTGCCAGACCACGCTAAACAGCAGCGCCCCGGCCAGCAGCAGGGTTCCCAGATGCAGCAGCCGCGCTCCGGCAATCGTCATCATGCCGAACCAGATGGCAAGCAGCACCAGCGATGTGCCCAAATCGGGCTGCTTGGCAATCAGCAGCATTGGGACGCCGATATGCACCAGCGATTTCAGCACCGTCGGCCACTGCGTGATCGTCTCGGCGTGATGCACCAGAAACAGGGCCAGCGTGACAATGATAATGACTTTGGCGAACTCGGAGGGCTGCAGCTGCACCGGTCCGATCCGTATCCACCGGCTCGCCCCTTTAGCCTCATGCCCAATAAACAGGGGAAGAATCAGCAGGCCAATGTTGAGGGGATAAAGGTAGCGGGCAAAGCGCTTGAGCAGCGCCTCGTAGTCGGTCCGGGCCAGCAGAACGGCCACGATTAGGCCCAGCACGGCCCCGAAAATCTGCTTGCGAACCATGTCCAGCGGGTGCAGGTCCAGATGCAGGGCGCTTTTGATCGCCAGAATGCCGCCGAGACAAATCAGCAGCGCAGTGCCCAGTATCGCCCAGTCTATCTCCCGCCAGCTTTTTGCAATCGTCATGGCCTTTTATAATACCACGTTCGCGGCCCCGGACGTTCCCCGCGAACCGGCGGCACACAGAGGGCAAGAGTACGAAACAAGAGTACGAAACAAGAGTACGAGGGGCTGAACCCCCTCGCTGGGGGGCGAAGCGCCTTGAACCCGCCTGCGCGGGTAAGGAAAGGACAGAACGGGAAAAGAACCTGCTCCTGTCCACGGCTCTTAATCTTCTCTGCACCCGCGCAGGCGGGTTTAAGGCGTCTGCGCCCCCCAGCGAGGGGGTTCAGCCCCTCGTACTCTTGTTTCGTGCTCTTGTTTCGTACTCTTGCCAGCGACGCGAACCCTGTGCCCCGCCTCTGTGTTGCTAGAGATGTGGCACTCACTCTTGATCATAATTTAGAAGCGGCGCGGCTGCGGACGGTGCTGGCGACGATTGCGCTGTCGGTCGTGAGCGTACTGATTTTGCGCGATCAGCCCTGGTCGGACGGGCGGACGGCGGCAGTGCTAAACGCCGTCAGTCTGGCCGTGTTCGCCGCTCATGTGCTGTATTACAAAGACCAGGCGATGGCGCGGCTGCTGCTGTTTGGGCTGGGCCTGGGTGTGATGGAGCTTGTCGCGGATGCACTGTGCGTAACATTCACGGGGACGTTAGACTACTCGGTCAGCCGGAGTGCCCAAATCGGCCTGTCGCCCTTCTGGATGCCAACGGCGTGGCTCGTGGTCGCCGCGCAGATTGGCTACCTGGGCCGCCGATTCATGCAGCGATTTGGCGATCTGCGGGGCATGGCGCTGACGGCGCTGCTGGGGGCAATCAACATCCCTTTTTACGAGGAAATGGCCTGGCACGCGCATTGGTGGCGCTACCAGAACAGCAAAATGCTGGGGCACACGCCGTATTATATCATTGTCGCGGAGATGGTGATTGGCCTGACGCTCGGCCCTCTGGCAGCGCGGGCGATGGCCCCCGGTGCTTCGTGGCGCACGGCGGCGTGGGCGGGGTTTGTTGGCGGCGCGGGAACGATTTTGGGCGGCCTCATCGGCTACGGGCTGGTGGAGCGGGTGTTTTAGGACCCCCTAGCCCCCAATAATGGGGGAACCGGATAAGAAAGGTCGGAAAGAGGGCGCGATAAAGACAGGAGGGCGCGATAAATCGCGCCCCTACTCCTATTCCTAATTCTCTGGCTCCCCCATTATTGGGGGCTGGGGGGTCTTACCAGCACCGGGCATGGGTTTCGCGGCTTAAAATCCGGGATGCGGGATCGAGCGGCGCTTTGCAGACGAGGCAGCGATGCTCGAAACGCAGGCGCTCCTGCTCTTCGGCGGTCTGCTTTGCCATGCCCAGCGTGTACCATTCGGGGATGCGGGATTCGAGAGCGCGGACCACGGAATCGGGGGCTTTCTCGGCGCAGGAAAAGTGCGCGTGGAAGCCGTAAAACAGGGACCGCTCGCGGGTGACCGTGTACTCCTGCATCGTGCGCCGGTCAAACTCGGTGTCGGGATAAAAGTGCGTCCAGCGGCCATAGAACCATTTCAAATTGCCGACGGCGAGAACGCCGTCGCAGACCACGCAGCGCTCGCATTCGGTGCAGCCGCCTGCGTTTAGCGAGACCGGCAGCTCGCGCCCGCTTCCGCCATGCTTTTCCAGAACTGTCTGCCGCCCACAGCGGCAAATACGAAAGCTCGTGCCGTCAATCGCCCCGCATCCGCTGCATTCCCAGTCATACAACGGGCCGACCGTCCCTGACCCTGCCGCCGCCGGAATCAGACGCATTTCGCAGCCGCACAGGTCGCACTTGTACAGCCCGAGGTGGTTCATCTCGCCACTTTTGTGCAGATAGCTGTAGGCATCCTCCGACGCAGCACGCGGCGCGGGGCGAGCGGGGGTCAGCGTGCGCTGAAACCACGAAGAAGTCACTTCCTGAAGCTGTCGGCCAACCAGCAGAAACTTCCGGCTGACGGTGCGGGTGAGATGCAGTGCCATAGCTGTATTGTATCCCAAATTCGCCGAATTTCAGCCAATTATTTCAGCACACTATTTCAGCAAAACAATCAGATAAAGCACGCTTGCCAGCCCGAGACCGAAGACGAGGGCGACAAAGCCGAAAATCAAGAACGTCGGCGTCTTATAGGCCGCCCCATCAATCATCCGCCGCGTCCACTCGTACTGCCACGCCGCCAGCGGCAGGGTCACAAGCCCTGCCACCGCGAAGGCCAGCCCCAGACGGCCCGAGCGCACTCCTGCTTCGGGCGCGATCCCCAGAAAGCGCAGCTTGGCAATCAAAATCCCGAAGCCGAGCAGGGCGATACTCGTCCGCACCCAGGCCAGAAACGTCCGCTCGTTCGCCAGATGGTCACGCGGGTTCATCCTAAAGCCTCGCTTTCGCGTGTCAGGTTGGCACGGGCCGCTTGCTCTAAACGCGCAAAAAGCGCCGGGGTGTGATACAGCCGGGAGCGCTCTAAAAAGCTGTTCAGCACTTTGCGCCGTCCTTCCTGGTAGCGGTCTTCGGGGACCCAGGCGTATTCTTCCCGAATAGCCTGCGCGTAGTGGTCGTAGTCAGCGAATGCCGCGCCCAATATGGCTAGATCGGCGTCTAACAGCAGCGCGGCGTCGCCGTCGTCCGGGGCGGCTTCGTGTGTTTTGGTTGTGAGTATCAGCCGCTCCACAGCGGCCACTGCGGACGGCGGCAGGGCGGCGGCTTGCAGAACATGGGCCGCATAGCGAGCACTCTCCGCCTCATTGTCCGTGCGCCGGGCGTCATAAATAGCATCGTGGAACCAGATGGCAAGGCGCAGGGCAAGGGGGTCGGTAGCCAAGTCGGCGAACTCCTCCACCAACGCCAGCATCGCGCCAATATGGGTCAGCGTGTGGTAGACGCGGCCCGGCTCCGCGTAGCGGCGGGCCAAATCCTGCCATGCTGCCACGGAGTCTGCCTCGCTCATGCCAGCAGCCCCTGCCGTTTCGCGCCAGGCGTTTTCCAGCCCCGCGTCCGTCATCGGGTCAGCAGCGAGGCGGCGGGCTTATCCAGAAGCCACAGGAGCGTACCGTTCGTCGGCTGCACGGCGGCGGACGGGTGAACCTCTTTGGGCGGGTCGCCTTCAAAGATGCTATGCACGGCTTTGGCCTTGCTTTCGCCGGGCACCAGGAATAGCACATTCCGGGCGGCGTTCAGCACCGGGAAGGTGACCGTAACCCGGTCCACCGGCGGCGGCAGGGTTCCGGGCGTGCTGCCCGTCGTCCAGGCATCGGTGATTTCCAGCGTCGGCTTGCCGGGGAACAGCGACGCGCAGTGACCGTCATCGCCCATGCCGAGCAGCACCAAGTCCAGCACCGGTGGCTGCCCGGCGGCAGGTGTCAGAATGCCGGTCAGGGTCGCGGAATAGTCAGCGGCGGCTTTTTCTATCGTGCCGGTGTCCGTCGGGACGGGAAAGACGTTGTCGGTGGGCACGGGCACATGACTGAGCAATAATTTTTTGCACATCCCAAAGTTTGAGTCTTTGTCGTCATAAGGCACAAACCGCTCATCGCCCAAGAAGACAGAGGTATTTGCCCAGTCCACGCTCCCCGGCTCCTTCGCCAGCCGCTCATACAGCCCCTTCGGGCCGGAGCCGCCGGTCAGGGCCAGGCTGAACTTGCCCCGTGCGGCAATCGCCTCGCGGGCGGCTTCGGTCAGCACATCAAAGGCCCGTGCGGCCATCGCGGCGGCGTCGTCTAAAACTTCATGTGGATATGTTGTGTTGGGCATTTTAGGTTCCTATGTGTTTTGAAGTTTCTACCCAGCCGACGCACTGGTTAAAGCGGCGCGGGCCTGACGCACCAAACGCTCGGCATCTTCGGGCGTATCGGCCAGCGCCGTCAAATGCCCCATCTTGCGCCCCGGCTTCGGCTCCGCTTTGCCGTACAGATGCAGCGCAACGCCGTTCCTTGCAACCAGGTGAGACTGCGAGACGCCGCGCAGGGCCAGCGCGGCGGCCCAGTCCGGTTCGCCATCTGCCCAGAGGTCGCCGAGCAGATTTGCCATCGCCGCTGAACGCAGGGCGCGGACAGGGCCGAGCGGCAGGCCGCAGACGGCGCGAAGTTGCTGCCCAAATTGGCTAGTCGCGTGCCCTTCAATCGTCAAATGCCCCGAATTATGCGGGCGGGGGGCCATCTCGTTGATCAGCAACGTGCCGTTCGAGGTCACAAAAAACTCCACGCACAGAACGCCGACGACTTCTAAGCCTTCCATGATGCGCCGGGTCAGGTCTTTGGCCTCCGCAGACAGCGCTTGCGGCAAATCGGGCACAGGGCACACCGACACATCCAAAATGCCATTGACATGGCTGTTCTGGATACAGCCATAAGACACAAACTCGCCGTTCAGCCCGCGCACACCGACCACCGAAATCTCGCGCTCGAACATTACAAAGCCTTCCAGCACGCAGGGCTGACCGCCCACGGCGTCCCACGCGGCATCAGCCTCGGCAGCGTCATAAATCCGCACCTGTCCCTTGCCGTCATAGCCAAAGCCAGCGGTTTTCAAGATGGCGGGCGTCCCCAGCGCGTCTAATGCTGCGCCCAGCTCTTCCCGCGTGCCGACGTGCCGGAACGGGGCACAGGGGATGCCGTTTTCCAGCAGCCACGTCTTTTCCCGTCCCCGATGCTGCGCGATATGCAAAACCCGCCCGCCGGGCCGGACGGGAACGATGCTGAGAGCGGCGTCCACGGTTTCAGCAGGCACGTTTTCAAACTCAAACGTCACCCCGTCCACGCCCCGCGCAAACTCCCGGACGGCGTCGAGGTCGTCATACGCCGCCGTCACTTCCAAATCGGCCACCTGCCCCGTCGGCGTGTCCGTGTCCGGCGAGAACGTATGCACCCGGTAGCCCATCGCCCGCGCTTCCAGCGCCAGCATCCGGCCA
This sequence comes from Capsulimonadaceae bacterium, assembly GCA_965277455.1. Classification (GTDB taxonomy): domain Bacteria; phylum Armatimonadota; class Armatimonadia; order Armatimonadales; family Capsulimonadaceae; genus JANXMY01. The sequence goes on from OZ255823.1 coordinate 2,196,556, forward strand.
AGCTGACCGCTGCCCAGGATGCCGATGGTCCCGCCCGGCAGTATTATTTCTTTGCTCATCAAGTCCGCCCGGTAAGTGAAATACATATCAAACGCCGCCCCCCGCCCCCGCACATCCGGGTCCTGAAAGGCTTTCAATCGGTCTTCCGCCGTCAGCAGTTCGGCCCGCCCCGCTGTCATTTGCAGGTGGCTCAGGAACCGCGACAGAGCTTCATAAATTGCCCGGTTGCCTTCGGGCGTGGGCATCCCAAACTCTTCCGGCAGGGTGTAGCCATGCTGCGGAATCAGAAAGCTATGCAGTATCACTTTGGACAACTGCGCTTTGATCAGTCCTCTGATGCCGCCATGCTTCTGCTCTGCCCGGCCCAGCATCCAGAGAAGCAGCTTCAGCGGCGCTTGAATCGGGTTTGCCCGGTCGGACCCGCCTTTGAATCGCAGCCAGCCTACTTTCCATCTCAGAGAGTGATCTTGCCCACGCAGCACAGACAGCGCAGCCGTCTTCATTTCCTCCAGCATCCTGGGGAAATTTCCGGGGATCATCCTTTGGACATCATCCAAAAACAGCCCACGGTGTACCAAATCGACCACTTCGGGAGCTACCCGCGCCTGCATTGCCGCGTCCAGTCCGGCCGGGCCAAACAGATACCGCTCAGCCTCATCCGCCGTCAGACAGTTTTGTTCTACCGCCGTCAGCAGCCCCAGGCTGAGAACGGCAATCAAACAGTCCATCTCGGAGCGGCTTTCGACCTCCACAACAAGTTTTTTCATAAAGTATCAGCCCCAGATGCGGGGCAAGCAAAGAAGGGCAGGGGCAAGCCCTGCCCCTACACATTTATTCGGCTCCCTCTTTGGAGGAGAGGGCAGGGAGAGGTTTTTAGCCCAGGGTATCTCCTAATACCTTTTCTGTCTGCGCCTGCCGGAACTGTCGCAGGCGCTCACGCAGGGCGGGGCGGGTCGTGCCCAGAATGGCAGCGGCGAGCAGGGCGGCATTAGTCGCGCCCGCTTTGCCGATGGCAAGCGTGCCGACGGGGATACCGGCGGGCATCTGCACGATGGACAGCAGCGAATCCTGGCCGCTGAGAGCCTGGCTTTGGACGGGGACGCCCAGCACCGGCACAAGCGTCTGCGCGGCAACCATACCGGGCAGGTGCGCGGCCCCGCCCGCTCCGGCGATGATGACTTCCAGGCCACGCCCTTCGGCATCGCGGGCGAACGCGGCCATGAGGTCCGGCGTCCGGTGCGCGGAGACAATCCGGCATTCGTGCGGGATGTGTAGCTGCGTCAGCATCTCGTCGGCAGGACGCATGGTGTCCCAGTCGGACTTGCTGCCCATGATGACGGCGACAAGGGGCGTGGGAACTGCGGGTTCGGAAAGCGTGTCGGTTGGCATGGGGGAAGTATTCGGGACCGGGGACGGTGAATCCTGCATAAGACCTACCTTCCGGTATTTGGCACAGGGAACCGCCCCCGTACCTTTGCCGACAATGAGAGTGTCAGACACAAAAGAAAGACAACTTAAGGATACTCAGCTTATGGCCGTCACCCTGGCAGCACGGAAAAATATCAAACACACCCACGCTCCAGCCGCGCCGCCCTCGGGCATCGGGCGGCTGACCCGCTGGTACGGATTTGCCCTCGGCGGGCTGGCTCTGGCGGGGGCCGCCGGGCAAATCGCCCTGCATTCGGCGCAGGCGGGGTCAGCGCAGGCCGCGCACACGCTCAGCGCCGCCGCCGCACAGCAGACACTCGCCGGGCAGGTGTGCCTGAGCGCCCTGTCCCTGCAAAGCGCGGACCCGGCACAGCGAGACGCACGGGCCGAAGAGCTAAAGGCTGTCGCGGCGCAGTGGAAAGCCGGGGAGGTAACACTGCCGCACACGGGCGGGAGCGAAACCGCCCTGATCGCCGCCGACACCGCGCAGACGGCCATGCTTGGCGCGGCGCAGTCCATTTTGGCGTCCCTGCCGCCGCCCGGCAGCACGCAGAAGCCTGAGTTTTACCGGGACCTGACGGCGCTGCTCCAAGCGGAGCCGGGCTACCGGGACAGCCTCGGGAAAGCCACAAGCGCCTATGAAGCACAGGCGGCGGCGGACGCCCGAGCGGCAGATGGCCTCGGATGGGGGCTTCTGGGCGGCGGGCTGCTGCTGCTCGGCGGGCTTGCCGCCGTGCCGTTCAAGATTGGCGCGGTTAAACGGACCGTAGACGCACAGCGGGAAATGGAAGGGCGCGTGGCCGAGGGCGACCGCGCCCTGTCGGAAGCGGACTGCCGGGTGCAGGAGATGAAGCGGGTGGTGGAAAACCTGTCTACCCTCGATGCCCTCACGGGCCTGCCGAACCACCGGGCGTTCCACGACCGGTTGGAGCATGAGCTGGGCCGCGCCCTGCGTCACGGCAACCCGCTGTCACTGCTGCTGATGGATGTGGACAAGTTCAAAGCCTACAACGACTCCTACGGCCACGGACGTGGCGATGAGGCTTTGGTGCGGCTGTCGCAGCTTCTCAAAGACACGGCACGCGGCTCCGACATCCCGGTCCGCTATGGCGGCAAGGAGTTTGCGATTATTCTGACTGAAACGGACGTGATGGGAGCAAGCGTCGTCGGCGAGCGTCTGCGGCAGGCCGTCGCCGAAGCCGACGGCCTGGAGCGGCCTTTGACTGCCTCTATCGGCCTCGCCACGCTGACGCCCAATATGTTCGGCGTTGCCGAGCTTGTCGCGCAGGCCGACCGCGCCCTGTGTCATGCCAAAGGCGAAGGCCGCAACCGCGTCTCCCACGCCATGCGCCTGCCTGCCGCGATGGAGGACGAGCGGCCTGCGTATGCGATGGCGTGAGAAACAGGCAAAAGTCATTGCCTACATCGTCTGCGCGGTCGGGCGAACCAGCACTTCGTTGATGCTGACATGGTCCGGCTGGGAGGCGGCGTAGACGACGGCGGCGGCGATGTCGGAGGCGTCCAGCACCCGCATCGACCCGGAATAGGAATCCAGCATGGCTTTTGTCGCCTCATCGGTCACGCTGGCGTTGATCTCCGTCGTCACCAGACCCGGCTCAATCAGGGTCACACGGATATTGTCGGGCGCGGCTTCCTGACGCAGCGACTCCGAAAAGCCGTTCACGGCCCATTTGGTCGCGCAGTAGACACTGAGTCCCGGAAACGAGACCCGCCCCGAAACGGACGACATATTGATGATATGCCCCCGCCCCTGCTCTTTCATCAGCGGCAGGACGGCATGGGTCGCGTACATCAGGCCCAGAACGTTGATGTCGAACGCCCGCCGCCACTCGCTGGTGTCCGCCCCCAGCACCGGGCCGAGAACGGCAATGCCCGCGTTGTTGACCAGCATGTCCAGCCGCCCCCACTTGGCTTTGACTGCCTGCACCGTCTGATTGACCTGCGCTTCGTCGGTCACATCGCAGACCAGCGCCAGCGCCTCGCCCCCGGCGGCTTCAATCTGCTTGACTACCGCGTCCAGCCGGTCGGTGCGCCGGGCGGCCAGCGCGACTTTCACTCCCTGCGCCGCCAGTGCCAGGGCGGTCGCCTCGCCGATGCCCGACGACGCTCCTGTGACCAGCGCCACAGTTCCCGAAAGTGTCATATTGTCCATGTGTCTTCTCCTCTGTTGACTGCCGCTTTTCTTGCGGTACAAAGAGGGTACACTATGGAGTATAGTCTAATGTCAAGGGGTTTCAAAAAATAAATGCAGGACGGAATGTTAATCAGCGAATTGGCCCGGCGGGCGGGTCTGACGCCCGATACGGTGCGCTTTTACGAGAAGAAAGGGCTGCTCGACGGGCGGCATAGGACGCGCCGGGACAACAACTACAAAGAATATAGCCTGGACGCGCTAGAGCGCCTGCACCTTATTTCGAACGCCAAATGCGCGGGCTTTACACTGAGCGAGACGATGCAGATGCTGCGGGATTGGAACGCGCTGAGTGAGGCGGAGCAGGAGCAGATATTCACGGATAAAATCGCGCAAATTGAGCGGCGTATGGGTGAGCTTGAGAAAATGAAAGATTACTTGAACACCATCAAGCCTCTCTGTATTACAAAGCGTGGTTGTGCAGGGGGCGGCTAAGAAACTGTGCGGGATAGCCCTGGACTGCCCCCTAGCCCCCAATTCTGGAGCAACTGCACCCAGCGGGGGAACCGGATAGTAGGGGCAGGGCTTGCCCCTGCCCTTTTAAGCTTGTCCTCGTCCGAAGGACGCTCTTAACAGACGGGGCGTTTACCGCCCTGGCACTTCCTCGCTCTCGCTTTCATAGCACGAATAGAAGTACGGAGTTGCAGCTTCAAACTCAGCGGCGCAGGTGTCCACCATCTTGTAGGCGGGTTTCAGGCCGATCTCTTTGACCCAGCCCCGGACGTGCAGCTCCTGCACGGCGAAGATCGACGCCAGATGCCGGTCGCTGAAGCCCATTTTTTTAGCGTCGGTCAGCAGGGCGCGGGCATCGGCGGTCAGCGGCTCGAACGGCTTGAACTTGGGCCAGCTTTCCCGCAGATGATTCTCAAAGCGCACCAGCTTCTGAATTTTAGTCAGGAACCACGGGTCCACGCCCGAGAGGTCCGCCACTTCGGAGACCAGCATTCCCCGGTGGAACGCTTCGGCAATGATAAATAATCGCTGATCGGTGGCATCTGTCAGGCCCGACTCAATTTCCATCTCGGTCAGCCGGTCGGCGTTCTTCGGGCGCAGGCCGACCTGCCCGATTTCGAGGGAACGAATCGCTTTCAGCAAAGCGCCCTCAAACGAGCGGTCAATCGCCATGACCTCCCCGGTGGCTTTCATCTGCGTGGTGATGCGCCGGTCCGCCCGCGTGAACTTGTCAAAGGGCCAGCGCGGGATTTTGACGACGATGTAATCCAAAGCTGGCTCAAAGCAGGCCAGCGTCTTCTGCGTCACGGCGTTTGGGATTTCGTCGAGATGCAGGCCGACCGCGATCTTGGCCGCCACCCGCGCAATCGGGTAGCCCGTGGCTTTGGACGCCAGCGCGGACGAGCGGGAGACACGCGGGTTGACTTCAATAATATAGTAGGCGAACGATTTCGGGTCCAGCGTCATCTGCACATTACAGCCGCCTTCGATGCCCAGAGCGCGGATGATTTTCAGTGACGCCGAGCGCATCATCTGATACTCTTTGTCCGAGAGCGTCTGCGACGGAGCGACGACAATCGAGTCCCCGGTGTGCATCCCCATCGGGTCAAAGTTTTCCATGTTGCAGACGGTGATGCACGTATCCGCCGCGTCACGCATGACTTCGTATTCGATCTCTTTCCAGCCCGTCAGATACCGCTCCACCATGACCTGATGCCGGGGAGACAGCTTCAGGCCGCGTGTGCCGATTTCCACAAGCTGTTCCGGGGTGCGGGCGATGCCGCCGCCGGTCCCGCCGAGCGTGTAGGCGGGCCGCACAATCAGCGGCCACGGGGCCTCGGTGTTGCGGGACAGTTCTTCGAGGGCGACTTTATCTTCAATGATCCACGACTCGGGGACCGGCTCGCCGATTTCGCGCATCAGCGCCCGAAACTCTTCCCGGTCCTCCGCTTTGCGGATAGTCGCCAGCGGAGTTCCCAGCAGCGTGACATTATACTTCTCTAAAATCCCCGCTTCGGCCAGCTCTGTCGCCAAGTTCAGGCCGGTCTGCCCGCCGAGCGTCGGAACCAGCCCATCGGGCCGCTCTTTGGCGATGACACGCTCCAGGAACTCGATATTCAGCGGCTCGATATAGACCGCATCGGCGGTCTCCGGGTCGGTCATAATCGTGGCGGGGTTGGAGTTGACCAGCACCACGGAGATGCCTTCCTCGCGCAGTGAGCGGCAGGCTTGCGTGCCCGCGTAGTCGAACTCAGCGGCCTGTCCAATAATGATCGGCCCACTGCCGATGACCATGACTTTGTGTATGTTAGGGTTTCGTGGCATAATTTTTCTAATTTATTGATTTTGTCTGGCCCGCTCGGTGACGGCAGCAATGTACTCGGTCTTGCCCGCCGTGTAGGCTTCCCGGTCATCGGGAAACCGAGCGGCCAGGTGGCGTTTCAGGGCGGCGTAGCGGCGGGCTTCGTCGGGATCGGCCCGCAGGGTGTCCCGGAACAGCAGCCGGTCGGCAAACGAAAGCATCCCCAGCCGAGGGTCATAGACGCGGCCCGCCTCCACCATGTGAACGTGGTGGGTGCGCGGCCCATTGGGGGGCAGGCCCTTCACAAAAAACAGGCGGCTCGTGTCCGGGTTCTCGTACCAATGCGCGTAGCCCAGCGCCTCCAGCGCGGGCACGGCTTCACGCCGGGCCTCGTCTAAAGAGCGGACGGCGACCAGCAGGTCAATAATCGGCTTGGACGCCAGGGCGGGTACGGCGGTGCTGCCGAAATGCTCTACGGCGACAATGCTGTCGCCCAGGGCCGCCCGCAGCCAGGCGACTTCAGCGGCGAACAGTATGGGCCACACCGGGTCGTAGTCGCTGATCAGCACTTCGTCTATGACACTACCCCCGCGCTTTTTCGTCTTCCAGGCGCTGCATGACTTGACCTCGGCACACCAGTTCCAGTTCCAGGACGTGCCAGAACAGCCAGCTAATCGGCACATTGCTTTCGTGCCGGCTGCTCGACGGGTCGGCGGGCATCGTGCGGACGGCCCGCAGACCGTCGCGGCCCAGAGGGTCCAAAACGCGGGCAGTCTGAGCGCGGGCGGCGGTCAGGGATTCAGCAAGCGTTGGCCCGTCGGGAAAGTCTTCCAGACGGGGCCGGTATTCCATGTAGCCCGCGACAAGCTGCCCGACCCAGTACCGCTCGGCCCGGACAAAGTCCAGCACAATCTCGCGCAGAGTGCGTCCGCCGGGGCCGGGGTCGGTGTCAAGCTGCCATTCTTTCAGCAGCCGGACCGCGACCACAAACTCGTCATGCCCCTCTTCCCAGTACGGATACAGCTCGCCCAGTGTCACAGTGCGGTGTCTTTCTTAAAAGTATTCTTCTTAGCTGCGCGGCCCCGTCGGCAGCGTGTACCCGGCCTTTGTCGCCACCAGCAGGCCCGCCAGCGCATTGTACCAGGCCACCAGCGCCGTCAGGATGCCCAGATATCCGCCCGCGACTGCGGTGACGGGCGGCCCGCCCAGAGCGTGAACCGTCAGCAGGGCAAACGTCACAAGCAGCAGGCCGAACAGGGCCATCAAGCCCACGCTGAGGCGCAGGGTACACAAAAACAGCATCAGCGTGAAGATCGTCCAGCCCAGCAAAAAGAACCCGAAGCCATTGCTGCCCGGCACGATCCAGTGGAATTGCAGCGAGCCGCCGACCGCTAGCCAGAACGCGCCGTAGGATGTAAACGCCGTCGCGCCGAACGTGTTGCCGACTTTGAACTCCCACATTCCCGCCAGAAGCTGCGCCAGCCCGCCGTAAAACAGCGCCAGCCCGATGACGACAGACTCGCCGGTGAGCAGCCCGGCGTTGGCCGCACTCAGCACAAAGGTCGTGAGAGCAAACCCGCACAGGCCCAGCGGGGCCGGGTTGACGGCGGCGACGGTCGGGGTGAGGTCTTGCATAGCATCGTTGCGTAACATAGTCAGGTCTCCCTTTTTCAGCGGTCAGTGTGTCTTACATCTTGTCTTCCGGCTTTCCCACCCACCACGCCCAGGCAATCAGCACGGCTTGAAACGGCAGGCGGCCCCACAAAATCCAGGGGTTGTCGGTGTAAATCTTGTGCGTCGCCATGTAGACATTGGCGGGAAATACGGCAGCGAACAGCGCCATCAGCCCCCACGAAGCCGCCCGGCGCGTCTTGGGGATGAGCAAACCCACGCCGCCGGCAATCTCAAACGCACCGCTGAGCAGCACCAGCAGACGCGGCGCGGGCAGCCAGTCCGGCACAATCGCCTCGAACTTTTCGGGCCGCGCAAAGTGCAGCACGCCTGCCGCTACCATCATGGCCGCCAGCAGCATCCGCAGGGCAGTTTTCAGTGTCATTTATTCACTTTCACAGGCGGGACGCGGTACAAAATCAGCCGGTAGTCATGCACCCGGAAGCGGGCCGCGACATTCTCCGGGCGCACCACGAGCGGCGCGGCCCGCTTCCAGTACCGCACCGGGTAAGGCGTCTGCGCGACCAGCACAAAACCGGGCCGCAAGTCTCGGAGCGGGTCCTGTCCGTTCGCCAAATCCGGCAATACGGGCACGGCGCGAACGCGGTTATTCAGGCACAGCCCCGGTGCCCAGTCCCCCGCCAGTGTCACCCCCGGCGGCACGATTTGGGCCAGCGCACGGGATACGTCGCGGGTTTGGTACCCCCGCGTCGCCGCCCAGTACCCCCATTGCCCGAGGCTGACACATAGAAATAGGGCTAGAGCGGCGGCGCGAACGGCGCGGATGGTCGGCAGACGCTTTCCCCAGACCAGCGGCAAGCGGCGCAGACTGAGCGCCGCCAGTGCGGCCAGCGCGGGCAGGACGACCAAATCATAGCGCGTCGGCGCATAGCGCGTCAGGCACAAAAAGCCCAGGCCGAAGATGGCCCACCAGCAAAATAACTGCTCAGTGTCGCGGGCGAGAAGAAAAGACCCCCTAGCCCCCAATAATGGGGGAACCCGAGTAGGGGCGCTGCTTGCTGCGCCCTTTTGTCTTGCTGCGCCTTTCTTGGCCGTATCTTCAACGGGCGGGGGGACCCCGCCCCTACTCTTAACCTCTGGCTCCCGCATTATTGGGGGCGGGGGGGGCCTTCTCCGGCATCCCATCACCAGCCCCGCCAGCGCCAGTAGGGTTACCACCGGCGAGCGCGTCAGCAGAAAGCCCAGCACGCTCCGGTGCGGCCCAAACACCGCCCGCCACAGGTCCGTGCCGACTTCGGTCAGTGAGCGCGGCTGCGATTGATGCGTCCAGTAGTAATGGTTCAGGCGCATCACCTCAGCGCCGTGTGCCTGCCCCCACCCCAGCCAGTACGCCGCCACGCCGACCGCCACGCCCAGCGCGTACCAGCCGAGAGGCTGCCACGCCCGGCGCAGGAGCCAGACCAGCGGGGGGAGCGGCAGGAACAGCAGAAACGTCGTCTTGAACGCCAGTGCGGACGCCGCCAGCGCTCCCGCCAGCACCCACGCCCAGTGCCGGTTGAGCGTATACGCCCAGAAGGCCGCGCAGACCACCAGCACGGCAGGTGTTTCCAGCAAAGCGAGCCGGTTGTAAAAGACAAAAATCGCGTCGCCGCCCAGAAACAGCAGGCCCGTCAGGGCCACTTTCGGCCCCCATACACGCCGCAGACCGTCCCAGAATAGCGCAAGCGCCCCCAGTGAGCAGGCCACCGAAATCAGCCTTGCTTGAATGAGACCCACGCCAAACGTGCGAAAGATGGCTTCCTGCACGGCGTTCAGAACCGGCGACAGCACCTCCGGGTGGAAGTCGTCCCGCGTGCCGCCAAACAGCACGGTGTTCCGGGCGGCATAGGTATAGAACCCTTCGTCGGTCCAGATGCCCGAAGTCCAGTCCAGCGATGGCGGCGGGTCGGCCCCCAGCGCGAACAGGCGCAGGGCCGCGAATAGAATAAAGAGGCAGAGCGTTAAGAACGAGGGGTTAAAACCCCTCGCTGACAGGCGCTTCGCGCCGGGCGGCCAAAGAGCAGCAAATAAAAGAGCAGCAAATAAAAGAGCAGCAACTATAGCCCCACGTCTCAAACTCTTTGGCTTCCCGGCGTCCTCGCCTTCCAGCGAGGGGTTTTAACCCCTCGCATCCCGTGCCTCGTCCTTGACGCTCTACCCCCGATGCGCGTCAATCATCTGCAAGAACCGGGCGAAGTAACCCTTGCTGTCGGCGGGGCCGGGGGACGCCTCGGGATGGTACTGAATGGAGAAAATTGGCAGCGTTTTGTGCCGCAGGCCCTCCACCGTGCCGTCATTGAGGTTAATCTGCCACACTTCCATCGCCGCGTCGTCGAAGCCATCCGGGGCCAGGGCGTAGCCGTGGTTCTGCGACGTAATCACGACCCGGCCCGTCTCCAAATCTTTCACCGGATGGTTCGAGCCGCGATGCCCGAAGGGCAGTTTGAACGTATGCCCGCCGTAAGCGCAGCCGAGAAGCTGATTGCCGAGGCAAATCCCCATCGTCGGCTTGGCCTGCGACAGCACCCGCACGTTTTCCACGATGTCGCCCAGCAACGCCGGGTCGCCGGGGCCAGGCGATAAAAAGATACCGTCCGGGTTGGTCGCTAAAATTGTCTCGGCGGACGTATGCGCCGGGTAGACCGTCACCTCCGCCCCCAGTGCATTCAGCGAGCGCAGGATATTGAACTTGACGCCGCAGTCCAGCAGCGCGATTTTGTAGAGCGTCTCGCCCGTCGCCGACGGCCACACCTGCGGGGCCTCCACGGTGACGCGGGAGACATAATCCACCGCCTCGTAGCCCGCCGCGTGGGCCAGCGTGTCTTTGAGCTGCTGCGGGGTCTGCTCGGACGAAATCGCGCCCATCATTACGCCGACCGCCCGCAGCTTCTGGGTCAGCATTCGCGTGTCCAGACCCGCGATGCCGACAATGCCGTGCGTCTTCAAAAAGTCATCCAGCGTGCCCTGCGAGCGCCAGTTGGAAGGCGAGTCGGCCAGCTCTTTGACGATAAAGCCCGCGACCTGCACCTGCCGCGACTCGAAATCGTCGGGCGTGACGCCGTAGTTGCCGATAATCGGGTAGGTCAGCGTGACAATCTGCCCGGCATAGGAGGGGTCGGTGAGAAGCTCCTGATAGCCGGTCATGCCAGTGTTGAAGACAACTTCGCCGACCGAGGTTCCGACCGCCCCAAAGGCGGTTCCTGTGTAAGTTGTGCCGTCCGCAAGGACGAGATGTGCTTGGGTCATAATAAAATACTCGGCTCAGTCCACCGGAATAAAGCTCCACTCCTGCCGCCGCGTTCCCGCCGGGCCGTTCCGGGGCTGCATAGAGACGCCGGGGTCCGTACCGTTCGCGCTGCCCGCGTCCAGCAAACTCAAACTCCCTACCGGGCGCAGTTGGCAGAAGCCTTCAAACTGGGGCACAACAAACCAGCGCGTGCCCAGCTTGCCGCCGCTGAGGGCCGTGAGCGAGACGGGACCTTTGCCGAGAGACCGCAGACGCCACCGCTGGCTGTCGGAGCCGGTGTCCGGCGCGGTTTGTGCCCCGCCGGGCTTTGCCGTCAGCGTATCGCCGCCCAGGGCGGTCACAATTCGGTACAGGCCGTCCGGCAGGCTTATCGTGATCGCCCGCCAGTTATTGACGCTGCTCCCCGCCGTGTCCCAAACCAGGCTGATGGTGTGATAGCTGTTTCGGGGGAACGTGTAGTCCCCCAGCGTGACCGTCTCCCAGGTCTGCCCGCCACCGGTTTTAGGAACGCGCACGGCAGGCCGAGCGACCCCGTCGATGACGCAGTGCATTTTGCCACCGCTCACAGACGCCACGCGGACGTCAAGCCAGCCTTTGCCCTGAATAGGCACGTCATGCCAGCGCAGCGTTTCGCCCGCCCGGCCCCGGCAGACATCGTAGCCGCCGCCGGTGTCGGCCGTGTCCTCAATGGCTATCGGGCCGTTTCGGTAGAAGTTGGGCTTGGCAGGGTCCGCTGCCGCGCCCGTGAACGTGTCGCAGCCTTCGGCTTCCATCGTCAGCACCAAGGGGAACGGGTTGTTGCTTTCGCGCCGGACTAAATTGATTCGCTGATTGGGATAGTCATAGTAGGTTTTGTCGTACCCCAGCGCCGTGCCGTTCTCGTCTAAATTCCGCGCCCGCCACAGCGTCGCGTTCTCCCAGTAATCGTCAAAGCCTTCGATAAATGTAGACGCACTCCCGGCTCCAATAGTTGCCTTCAGCCCGGCGGTCAGCGTCTCGCCGTGCTTCGGGTCTACGATCCAGACCGGAGCGTTCGGGTCCGTCCGACTGGAAATCTGGAACTGCGGGATGCAGGTCCCCAGCGACAGACCGCCGTTCTGCGCGAGGTTCCACGTCGAATAGTTCGGCCCCGGCACGGGCGTAAACCACGGGTACACGCCGTCGACGACGCCCGGCGCGGCGCTTGACGGGTCGTTCTTCACCCAGTCAGCGGGAACCAAAATATAGGGGTTGAAGCCGAACGTCGCTCTGCACTGCTGACGCAGGTAAGAAATCAGCTTCGAGCCGTTGCCGTTCAAGTTGGACAAAAACGCGGGCGAACCGGACCAGATCGCGTACACCGGGCGGCCCTTGATTTTATAGCGGCTGCTGTCGGGCACGGCCTGAAAGAACGCCTTCACGTTCTTGTCCCACACAAACGCCCGGTGCGCCGGGTCGCTCAGGTCAAACGGCACTTTGTAGCCGTAGCCATCGCCATGCTCAAAGTTCCACAGGGCTGTCCACGACGCCGGGTTGTCGTCAAAGGCCATGACTTTGAACCGGTTTTGCAGGCCGCGCTTTTTCAGTGCCGTGACCAGATTGCCGAACGTCGCCGGCTGATTGTTGCCCTTCAGCCACACAGCGGCGAAATCTATTTGCGCGGCCCCGTACTGCTCCGCCATGTTATCCCAGTACCGGGCATGGTCGCCGGTTGGGGCATTGTAGAGCGGCAGGGCATACACGGTATTCTTCTGCGCGAAGTCTTGCAGGCCAGTGATGCCCATCTGATCGTGCCCGAATGCATCCACATCGGCATTGACATCCACGCCCAGTGACCCGGCGCGGGCCGTTGGCACAAGCGCAGTCAGACACGCGGCGAGGCAGGCGCACAGAATGTATGGTGTTCGGGTCATGTGCTTTCCGAAAGAGAAGGAACACGGGGCTGAACCCCCATGCTTTGAAGGGCAATTCCCCGCCTTCGCGGGCATCGGATAAGACCCGACAATCAATCTTCGCCCGCGAAGGCGGGAGCTTGCTTTTTTAAAGCACGGGGGTTCAGCCCCGTGTTTCCTGTTCGCCAATCCGCCGCCCGCCCACAAACGTGGTCACGGCACGGCCTGTGAGGGTGACGCCGTCCAGCACTGAGTTGCGGGACTTGGACTTAAACGCGCTGACGTCCACGGTCCACTCGGCGTCGGGGTCGAAAACGGTCACATCTGCGGGTACGCCGATAGTGAGCGTGCCGCCGGGGACGCCCAGAATACGCGCCGGGGCCAGAGACATTTTTTCCACCATCTGCGAGAGCGTCAGCACGCCGGGCTTGACGAGGTGCGTCACGACGAGGCCAAGCGAAGTCTCTAAGCCGAGCATTCCAAACGGGGCGCGGGCGAACTCCTGCTCCTTTTCATGCGGCGCATGAGGCGCATGGTCGGTGGCAATGGCATCCAAAGTCCCGTCGCGCAGGCCCTCAATGATGGCCTCTTGGTCCGCTTCCGTGCGAAGCGGCGGAGACATCTTGGCGTTTGTGGTGTACCCCAAACACGCCGCGTCGGTCAGTGCCACATACTGCGGGCAGGTCTCGGCGGTAATGGGTGCGCCAAACCATTTGGCGTGCCGGACGATCTCCACACTCGCTTTGGTGGAAACGTGCAGGATATGCAGGCGGCAGCCGGTCGCCATTGAGACTAAAATATTCCGGGCCGTACCCACATCTTCGGCGGTGCGCGGGATACCTTTCAGGCCAAGCGTTGTCGAGATATACCCCTCGTTCATCACGCCGTCGCCGGTCAGGTCTTTGTCCTCACAGTGGGCAAAGTAGGCGAGGTCCAGCATTTTGCAGTATTCCATCGCCCGCCGCAGAAAGCCGGAGTTCGCCACGGGGAAGGCATCGTCGCCGATACCAACGGCCCCGGCGTCTTTCAAATCGGCCATCTCGGCCAGCTCTTCGTTCCGCAGGCCGGGCGACACGGCGGCAATCACATAGACGCGGGCTGACGCGCCTTCGGCCTGTGCGCGGATGTCCTTGACGATGCTGGCGCTGTCAATCGGCGGGCTGGTGTTCGGCTGGCAGGCAATCGCCGTGAAGCCGCCGTTTGCCGCCGCCGCCGTGCCCGACGCCACATTTTCCTTGTATTCCTGCCCCGGCACGCGCAGATGCACATGAATATCAATCAGTCCAGGACAGACCACGAGATTGGTGCAGTCCATGACCGTCACATCCGGCCCGGCGTCTAAGTTAGGTCCGATTTCTGCGACCGTGCCATCCGCGCCAATCAGCACATCCGCGATTTCGTCGCGCCCATTGGCCGGGTCAATCACCCGCCCATTTTGCAGTAAATAAGTCATAAGATTTAGGAGCAACCGGCACTTCCAGTGCCGGTTCCTTGTTTCAAATATCTTCCTGCCGTCCGAAACGCTCCATCACCAAAATCATAAGCCCGAAGCCCAGGGCCAAATCCAGCAGGAGGAACAAAATCCAGCCGCTCAGGATATTACTGGCCGGTCCTATCCCGCGCCCGCCGAGTTCGGGGATGCCGTTGATGTCCGGGTAGGACTTGACATACAGCACTCTCGGAATGACCTGCCCCACCTTGATTTGGTTGTAAGTGGCCTCATCCGCCACCCGCGCCTGTCCTGGATAAATCTGCTTCGGGCCGGGCGTTGCGGTGCCGCGAGCAGGCGGTGTGGGGGCGTAAAACTCATATTTGAACAGGTACACATGGTCGCCGACCTTGAAAGGGTCCGCTGTCGCGGACACTTCTTTGGCGGTCACGCGGCCTTCCGCTTTGCCGTCGGCGCTGCTATACGGAATGGCAGGCGGCAGGAACTTCGCCGAGACAATCCCGGCCAGCGGCAGAATGATGACCAGCAGGATGGTAGCAATCACCAGCCCGCCCAGATAGCGCAGAACACGATTAACGCTCACGTTTGCTCCTTTGACCCTGTTTTGCGGGTTCGTCTTGCGGTTTCATCTTAGCCCTGCGCGGTCGCGCCCATCAGCCAGAACAACACGGCCATGCGGACGGCGACGCCGTTGGTAACCTGCCGGGTAATCAGCGCCCGGTCGTCATCGGCCAGGGCCGACGCGATTTCGACGCCCCGGTTCATCGGGCCGGGGTGCAGCACAGTGACATCCGGCGCGGCGACGGCGAGCTTGGCCGAGTTTACCCCAAACAGCCGGGCATATTCACGCACCGACGGAAAAAACGCCGCGTCCTGCCGCTCCATCTGTATCCGCAGGATGTTGACCACATCCGCCCCGCGCAGGCCGTCTTCCAGATTGGTAAAGACTTTGACGGGCAGCTTCTCGGCCTCGGGCGGCAGCAGAGTCGGCGGGCCGACGAGGCGCACATTGGCCCCCAGCGCGTGCAGGCCCCAGAGGTTCGAGCGAGCCACCCGTGAATGCAGAACGTCCCCCACAATCGCCACAGTCAGCCCTTCGATGCGTCCCTTCGCCTGCCGAATGGTCAGCAGGTCCAGCAGGCCCTGAGTCGGATGCTCATGCGTGCCGTCCCCGGCGTTGATGACCGGCTTGCCCGGCACATACTGCGCCGCCAGATGGGCCGCACCACTCATGGGGTGACGGATTACAAACGCATCGATTCCCATCGCATCCAGCGTCAGCATCGTGTCTTTCAGCGACTCGCCTTTGGTCGCGCTGCTCGTGGTGGCCGCCAGGCTGTACGTGTCCGCCGACATGATCTTTGCCGCCGCTTCAAACGACGTGCGGGTGCGGGTGCTTGGCTCAAAAAAGAGGGTCGCCACCGACTTGCCGCGTAGGGTCGGCACTTTCTTGACGGACCGGGCCACGATCTCGGTAAACGACTGCGCCGTGTCCAGCAGATACGTGATTTCATCCGCCGTCAGGCTTTGCAGGTCCAGTAGGTCTTTGCGTCTCATGCCGTTTCTTCCGCTCTGCGGTTCCAGTATTCTCTCACGAGGGCCAGTCGCTGTCTGTCCTGATCGAAATAGGCAGCGTGCTGAGGCGTCTTCTCCTGCCGCGCATTCAGCCGCGCCTCGGCGTAGTTCAAGAATGCGGCGACGGCGGCGCACTGCGCGGCATCTAAGCGGCTAAACCGGCTGCGTGCCCAGCCATACTGGTCCGGCCCCAAAAAGTCAGTGTCAGTCTCACCCCGCATCAGGTCAGCGAGGAGGTACGCAGGCAGAAAGAAATGCCACGCCGCCGTGCTGCAAAAAAACATATTCTTTAACAGCGGGTTCGATCGTCTCGGCGGCTTTCGGGCGGGGACCAAATCCCGCCAGTGCTTCCCGGCGAAGTCTTTGAAAACATCCTCGTAGTCGTCATCCTGCGGCGAGCTGTCACACAGGTTTTCGTCACCCGGCGCGGGGACAACGGCGAACGCTGCTTCAATTTGTGCGCGAACTTGTCTACGCTGTTTTGTCAGGGTGTCCATCAAGCCTCTGCGAAAGGGGCGGGCCTAGCCCTCCTTGTAAATCAGCACCTTGTCCTCGCCGTCCAGCTCGCGCAGGCAGACCTGAACGTGTTCGCGGCGGCCTGTCGGCAGGTTTTTCCCCACGTAATCAGGCCGGATGGGAAGCTCCCGATGGCCCCGGTCAATCAGCACGGCAAGCTGCGTCACAGCAGGGCGGCCCAAATCCACCAGCGCTCCCAGCGCGGCGCGGACGGTGCGGCCTGTGAACGCCACATCGTCTACTAAAACCAGACGCTTGCCTTCAATATCAAACGGGATTTGGGTCGTGCCAACGTGCGGCTGGTAGGTGCGGAAATCGTCCCGGTACAGGGAAATATCCAGTGCGCCCACGGGAACCGCCGTGCCTTCAATGCGCTCAATCGCCTCGGCCAGCCGGTTCGCCAGCGGAGCGCCTTTGCGGAGGATACCGACCAGCACCAGGCCCTCGACGCCCCGGTTCTTTTCCAGAACTTCATGGGCAATCCGGGTCCAGGCACGGCGCATCTCATCAGCATCCATGATGACGGCGGCAGTATTCGGCTTTGGGTCAGTTGTCGGCTCGGAAGGCATAAAGGCGGCTCACCTGGGCAATGCACGAAGCAAGGAAGGAGGCGCGGCGGGACGGGCAGCCGGGGCAAAAGCCACACGGAAAGCCGGTACAGGAGGACGCTTGCCTTCCCCGCCTCACGGGACGGAATTAAAGGAACGGTCTAAAAAGACAGGGTGTAACGGGTACGAATTAAACGCAGTATAGCAGGCACGCAGCGATTTGTCAAGCCAGCACCCGCCGCTCGATAATGGTTTTGACATCTTCGTGCAGGCCTGTTTCAGCGGCAACAACTGTCAGTTGCCGCTTCAGATACTCCTTTGAGAGAGTGTCTCTGATTTGACTGACTTGAGTAATGTAGTGGGCGTGAAGCTGATGCAAAAGATGCTTTCCTTTGGTAACCGCGTGTGCATTTTCCAGAGATGGCAGCATTGGCTGTAGAACAGCCTCTCGTTCTGCAATTCTCTCTTCTGCGCTGGCCTCTGAGCAGCCAAGTTTGGAGGCAATTTTACGGATAATCCCTGCTCTGTCAGTGGGAAAACCTTCGGGAAGGAACTCTACTCCTTCGTTCAGGCAGACCCAGTTTGCCGCCATCAGCGGACAGAGTTGCTGGCAGAGCGTGAGCAGTTCGGCTTCTATCTCTATTTCTGTTGGCAGTGGCGCTCTCCTGCCATAGTAAGGGCGCAACACCTGGCGGATGGCTGCCGCTGTGAGCAGATAGTTTTCAAGTTCGTAGCGCGGCCAGATAAAGAGATGCCCGTCCGGGTCCTGTAAATGCTGCTGCACTTCCTCTGCCGAGCGAAAGTCTCGGTCAACTATGCCGAACGCTTTTTCGAGCGAAGTTTGCGTCAGCACTTCTTCCAGCCGCCGAACCACGCCGGGGTTGCCGCCGGGCGCAACGCTATAAAGCACGTTATGAATGCCTTCGGGATACCACTCGTTTAGTGCATCCCTGTCGTCGTCGCCTTCGACCAGCACCAGCGTTGACGGCCCTAGCTCCACGAGCAGGGCTACCAGATGCGGCGGCGGAGCCTGAATATCACGCATTGCCATCTTAAAACTCCGTCAGGATGCGCGTGGCAGTCGGGCCGAAGGCTTCCACAATCGCCAGGGAGTGAGTCGTGACGATGAGCTGAAACGGAATAAGTTTCTGCATTCGTTTGAGCAGTTCCGCGAGTTTTTTCTGAAACGCCGGATGCAGGCTGTTTTCAATCTCATCAATGAGCACAATGCTGTGAGGCAACACGCGGCGGCGTAGTTCCATCAGCATAATCAAAAGATGCTGTTCCCCAGAACTCATGCTTTCCAAGAAATGATTGCCGCCGTTCGGGGTTGTGACCACGACTTTGAAGTCGCGGCGGCTGATACCGAACGTCTTGCCGTCAATGTCCAACTTATTCAGAAAATCAATGGCTTTTTCGTAAGCCTCATGCTCTACATAGTCCAGCCATACAAGATAGCTGTCCAGCGAACCTTTAAATTGTCCGGCATTTTGGTAGAGATACGTCCATTGATACTTCACCGCCTCTTTGTTCATTTGCTGCCCGGTTACAGCCTGTATGGATCGTATATGCGGAAAAAAGAGGACAGATGGAACTTCGAGATTGGGCTGCGGCATATCAGTTTCTGAAGCGTCATCGAAGGCATCAACAATACCGCTGTTTTGCTGTTGTTGTATTTGTGCCCTTAGCGTGTCTCCAAGACCCCCATGAAAAATTGTAGAATAGTTTCCGGGAATACCGGACCGGCTAAAGTGGCTGCCTGACATATTGGCATCGTTGGGTCTGCGCCCATGAAACAGGCTAAACTTTTCTCCGTCCACAAGCCAATCCATCTGAGCATACTCGGCACGCAAAAGCTTTGAACGTAAAGAAGACAACTCGGAAGGAGGAAGAACTATTTTGGGAGGAAGAAGCATTTCGGCGAGGCCGAAGATAAGCTCTAGCGCTGTCGTCTTGCCGCTGCCGTTGGCTCCTGCCAGAACTGTAACTGGGCTGTCGCCGTCTGTATTGAAGTGAATGCAGACATCACGCAAAGGGCCGCAGTTGAGGACGCGCAGGGATTGAAGTTGGATTTTCACGGCATTGGCTCCTGACGGTTAGGACAGTTTTCTCAAACCTATCTTACCGATTTCAGGCGAGTGCGTCAAGCGACAAAAAATCTATTTCTCTGCCCCAGGCGTTAAAAGAAAAGCGCGTTTGTGGCCGTCATGCTCGCCCCAGCCGACAATCTGGCCGTTCGCATTGATGGCGCGGGCATCTTCCAGTACCCAGCCAGAGTCTTTGGGGATGAGCGCGTTCAGATCGTAGGTGACGCCGTCTTGCCAGAGAAAGACGTGGTCTTCCGGCGGGGTGTTGTCAGCCGTGCCGACGACTTGACCATTGTTGTTGATACCATTCGGCCGCAAGAATGCGGGAGAGACAGGCGGAGGAATTTCACGCATTTTGCCGTTTTGCCAGAGGAACCCGCGTCCGCTGGTGGTTCCAACAATCTGCCCCCGGTCGTTGACGGCGTAGGCTTGCGTGAAGGGGGAGCCGGGAGACAGCGTGCCCAGATCAACCACAGCGCCTTTGTGCCAGAGGCAGGCATGGTATTCAGCGTGAGACTCCGGGCCTGCCTCGATGTCTTTACTGGCCCAGCCAACCACAGCGCCCGCGCTGTTGAGCGCGTAAGCGTAGGATTTGGTAAATCCCGGCGGCAGCGGAAGCACGGTCAGCGTGCCTTTGGACCAGAGTGCCGCCCACTGGCCTGCATCTGAAACGGCGACGGCAGCAATTTGGCCGTTGCCGTTGATGGCATTCGCCCGATCCACAAAGAACGGCTTCGCCCCCTGGATCAGCGTCCTGTTCCCGTTTTGCCAGAGGAAAGTTTCCCGAAGGCCCGCAATGCCGCCGCCAATGTAAGGATGATAGTTTACATCCCAGCCGCCCGCGATCTGGCCCTGATTATTGATGCCCTGTCCCGCACTGTAGGGAAAGCCTTTCAGCAGTCCCAGATCGAGGATTTTGCCCTGATCCCACAGCACCGCGTGATTGTGGACCATAACCTCATATCCCTGGTTATCATCTACGCCCCCGTCGAACCAGCCAACTACCTGCCCCCGGTCATTCAGACCATAGGCTACACTCTGCTGGCCGCCCGGAAGCGTGCCGAGGTCGGTGACGGTGAAGCGCGGCGGCGAGGCCGGGACCGGAGCCGAGGCGGCGAGCGGGCTGAGGGAGAGTGCCAGGGCGGTGAGCGTTAAAAGCCGTGTGGTCATCTTAACTTCCGTTTCTTTTCTGCGCCCTCTCTGTGCTACACTATCGCCATGAAGATTTATACCAAAACTGGGGACGCGGGAGAGACGAGCCTGTATGGCGGGCAGCGGGTGCTGAAAAATGTCGTGCGCGTGGAGACCTATGGGACGGTGGACGAGTGCAATGCGATTTTAGGCATGGTAGTAGCACTGAACACGGATGCCGAGACGAACGCGGTCCTGACACGCTTGCAGGGCGAGCTGTTTGAGGTCGGCGCGGATTTGGCAACGCCGCTGTCGCAGGGCGAGACGGTTCCGCGTGTGCGTCCTGAAGAGACGGCGGCGCTGGAAAGCGAGATTGACCGCTTTGAGGAAGAGCTGACCCCACTCCGGCACTTTATCCTCCCCGGCGGCTGCCCCGCCGGGGCGACGCTGCATCAGGCGCGGGGGGTCTGCCGCCGGGCTGAGCGGCTGCTGGTGACGCTAGAGCAGGCCGAAGAATTGAACCCGGAAGTCGGTCGCTACCTGAACCGGCTGTCGGACCATCTGTTTGTGCTGGCGCGGCTGGTCAACGCCCGCGCCGGGGTCCCGGAAGCCATCTGGGAGCGGCCTGTCAGAGAGAAGACCCCCTAACCCCCAATAATGGGGGAACCGAACAGTTGGGATTTGGCCTTTCCTGTTCTTTATCTGGTTCCCCCATTATTGGGGGTTAGGGGGTCTCCTATTGCGCCGTCACCGTCAGCGGGCCGACGGTGGTGGCGGGGATGGTCTCGGCGAAGTTCGCCGTGGCGCTGTACGTGCCCTTTGCGCCGAAGGCGCTGACGGACACAGTGCTGGACAGGGTTTGGCCGGCGGCGAGTGTAGTCACAAATAGGGCGGGCGTACCGGGGATTGGCTCATAGACTTTGTTGCCGGAAGCATCGCGCACAACCAATGTAGCGGCGGGGGCGGTCGGGGCGGACTGCGTAGCCGACTGGATGGCAACGGCGGCCCCGGTCGGGTTGCGGATAGACAGCGTGTAGGTGACGGTGCCGCCGACGCCGACAGTCCCGGACGGCTGGCTCAGGGTGGCGACAAGGCCGCTGGCCGTGGTCACAGAGATGGAGTTGGCGCTGGAAACGCCTGTGGTTCCGGGAGTACCCGTAGTTCCGGGGGTGCCAGTGGTCGTAGACGGTGAATTGCTGTTGCCATTACCACCCCCGCCGCCGCAGCCTGCCAGCAGGGACACAGACAGAATGCCGAGTATCGCGGGAGCCATATAAGAACGCGAAGCCATATAAGAAAGCGAAGCGATTCGCACAGAGCGCATGAGTTGAGGTATCCTTTCGAGGTCAGCCTATTTTAACACACCCGCACCGGGGCGTCAAGCAGTTTGACCCCCGCTCACAAGGAACCCTTCATTATGCCACTCACTGTGGGCGACGCCGCCCCTGATTTTCAGCTTGCCGCCGTGACCCGATCCGGCGAAGCCAAGATTTCCCTGGCCGATGCGGCTGGAAAAGTTATCGTGCTGTATTTCTATCCTAAAGACGACACGCCCGGATGCACCACGCAGGCGTGCGGCTTCCGGGACCTGCTGCCCGAGTTCGAGGCGGCAGGCGGCATCATCTGGGGTGTCAGCCCGGACACACTGGCCGCGCACACGCGCTTTGCCGAAAACCACGCCCTCCCCTTCCCCCTGCTGGCCGACCCGGACCATGCGGCCAGCGAGTCTTACGGCGCGTGGAAAGAGAAAACCAACTACGGCAAGACCTACTGGGGCATTGAGCGCACCACGTTTGTGATTGATACAAACGGCAAAATCGCCAGGATTTACCCCCGTGTCAAAGTGGACACCCACGCCGCCAAAGTCTTGGACTTCGTGCGTAGCCTGAGCCATTCGGAGCAGGGCCAGCCGTGACCGTACTGCATACGCTGGATTTGATCGGCGTGGTCGTCTTTGCGATTTCCGGGGTGCTGGAAGCAGGCCGCAAGCAGATGGACGTGTTCGGGGCGGTCGTGCTGGCGCTGGTAACGGCGCTCGGCGGTGGGACGCTGCGGGACGTGATTTTGCAGCACGGCCCGGTCTTCTGGGTGGCTGACCCGACTTATGTGATTGCCGTGACGCTCACAGCGTTGGCGACGTTTGTGGTGGTACGGCGTGTGTCGCCGCCGCGCCGGTTCCTGCTGGTGGCCGATGCCGCCGGGCTTGCGGTCTTTGCCGTGCTGGGCACACAAAAAGCCCTCGGTGCGGGGGCGGCCCCGGTGGTCGCGCTGGGCATGGGCGTGATTACCGGGGTCGCGGGCGGGATTATTCGGGATGTCCTGTGCGGCGAAATCCCGCTGGTGCTGCGCCGGGAGATTTACGCCACAGCAGCGCTGTCCGGCGGCCTTCTGTTCTGGCTTTTGCGCGAGATTGGCACAAGCGAAGCGTGGGCCACGGCCCTCGGGGCACTGTGCGTCTTCGCCGTGCGCCTTGTGGCGGTGCGGCTGAATCTGGCCCTGCCTGCCGCCCCGCCGTCGCCGAATTAACCTACTGCCCCTGGCCGAGCGCGTAGCCGGGCTGGCCGTCGAAGCAGTACAGGTTTTCACACTTGATAAAGTCCAGCCCTTCGGCCACAATGCGCTCTAGCAGGGTGACAAGATGCGCCGGGCGGCTGGGCTGATGCGGCCCGGAGGTGCTGAAGCGGCAGCGCCAGTGGTCGGTGCAGAACGTTTCGGAATGCCCGTCCGGCCAGACTTTCACCCCCCGATTCGTGATCATAATCAGCGGCAGATCGTCGGTCGCCGCCCGGCTCAGCCGTTCCGCAAGCTGCTCAGGCGTCCCGCCGACCCAGTCCAAAAAGACATCAATCCCTACTAAATCCTTGCGGGCCGGTTCAGGCCGGACATAGGCGGGGAGGTTCATCGCGGGAGTCTCAGCATGGGTACTGTAATGGACCGGCACGAGTGTTTCCGGCTCCTGACCGAGCCGCGCCACCACCGCCTCGGCAAATTCGCGTGTTCCCACTTTCTTGATGCTGACGCCCTCAGTGTAAATATCCGCCGTGTGAACGCCCTGCTCCAGAGTGCAGAGCCAGGCATTGTGCACCCGCTCGGCCACCTTCGGCTGGCCGATATGGACCAGCATCTGCACGCCTGCCAGCAGCAGGCCGGACGGGTTGGCAATATCTTTGCCTGCCAGGTCAGGGGCCGAGCCGTGAATGGCCTCAAACATCGCTGTCTGTCCCCCCAGATTGACGGAGGCCGCCAGGCCCACGGAACCGGCCACCTGCGCGGCAATATCTGAAATAATATCGCCGTAGAGATTGGGAGCCACAATCACATCAAACATTTCCGGCGTGTCCGCCAGCCGCGCCGCACCGATGTCAATAATCATGTGTTCCGTTTGAATATCGGGGTACTGCGGGGCAATCTCGTCAAAGACCCGATGAAACAAGCCATCGGTCATTTTCATGATATTGTCTTTGGTCATACACGTAATTTTCTTGCGGCCATGCTGGCGGGCATACTCGAACGCATAGCGCACGATTTTTTCGCAGCCGGGCCGCGTGATGAGCTTCAAGCACTGCGTCACCTCTTGAGTCTGCCGATGCTCGATGCCCGCATACAAATCTTCTTCATTTTCGCGTACAATGACAACGTTCATCTGTGGATGCCGCGTCTTGACGAACGGGGCATAGGCGACGCAGGGGCGCACGTTCGCGTAGAGGCCCAGCGTCTTGCGAACCGTGACGTTCAGACTTTTGTAGCCCCCGCCCTGCGGGGTCGTAATCGGCGCTTTCAGGAAGACGCCGGTGTCGCGTAGTGTCTGCCAGGCGGACGGCTCAATTCCAGCGGAGATACCGCGCTGATATACGCTTTGGCCGATCTCGATGACTTCCAGATTTAGCCGCGCTCCGGCGGCAAGCAGTACCTGGAGCGTGGCTTTCATAATTTCTGGCCCGATACCGTCGCCAAAGGCTACTGTAATTGAGCGGTTCGGGGTATCATTTGCCGTTGAAAGCGGCGCGGATAAGTCAGTGGAAACAGGGGGGAACATAGGGTTTGCCTTTCAAAGTCTGCGGTGATTACTCTTTACATGACTATTGTAGCATGAATTATTTATCATGTCAATAAATACAGGATATAAAAGTCGTGTATTTTTACGGAGAATACCCTATGAACACGCCCCCGGCATCCTGGACTTTCTTCTCAAACCATTCCCATGTGCTGATTTATCTGGATCAGAACCCGGAAGCCCGCCTGCGCGATGTGGCGGAGCGCGTGGGTATCACCGAGCGGGCCGTCCTGCGGATTATTGCCGACCTGGAAGACGCCGGGATTATCACGCGCAGCCGCGATGGCCGCCGCAACCTGTATGAAATTCATCGGGAGAAGCCGCTGCGCCATCCAATTGAAAACCACCGCACAGTGGGCGATATGCTGGGCTGGCTGCGCTGACAAAGTTAGAGAGTAAGACAAAAAAAGCCGCACCTGCATTTGCAGGCGCGGCTTTTTGCGTTTCCAGGTGGGTTACAGCAGGGACTTGACGGCATCGACAATCGCGTCGGCGTCGATCTTGGCGGCGTGCATCAGCTCGGCGGGCTTGCCGGAGCCGGGGATGTGGGTGACGGCAAGCTTGACCACGGTGGGGGCTTTGTCGCCGACGCCGACGAAGGCGTCCAGCACGGCGTCGCCGATGCCGCCCTCAAACCAGTGGTCTTCGACGACGACGAGCTTGCCGCCGGTGTCGATAGCCGCCCGGTGCAGCGTCTCTTTGTCGATGGGCTTGACCGAATAGGCGTCGATCAGGCGAATGGTGATGCCTTCGGCTTTCAGGCGGTCGTAGGCTTTGTTGGCCTCGTGAACCGTGATGCCTGCGGCGACGACGGCGACTTGATCGCTCTCGGAATGATGCACCAGCTTGGAGCCGCCGATCTCGAATGTCTCATCCGGGCCGTAGAGAATAGGCGTCTTTTCGCGGGTGGTTCGCAGGTACGAGATGTGCGGCAGATCGGCCATGAGCAGCATCAGATGCGCGGTCTGGTTCGGGTCGCTCGGGTACAGCACGGTGCTGTCACAGACGGCCCGCATCATCGCCAAATCTTCCAGCGCCATCTGCGAGGGGCCATCTTCGCCGATAGAAACGCCCGCGTGGGAGCCGCTCAGGCTGATGGTGGAGTTCGAGATGCTTGCCATGCGAATCTGGTCAAACGCCCGCGAGAAGAACGCCGCGAATGTGGACGCGAAGGGTCGATGCCCGCGCACGGCGAGGCCGACGGCGGCGGACACAAGCTGCTGCTCGGCGATATACATCTCAAAGAAGCGGTCCGGGAAGGCTTTGTTGAACTCGTCCGAGAAAGTGGAGTTGGACACTTCGCCGTCGAGCGCGACAATGTCGCCCCGGAAGCCGCCGAGTGCCACAAGCGCGTCGCCATAGGCTTTGCGGGTCGCTTCTTTCGTGCCCATTTCATAGACGGGCAGCTTCAGCGCCGAAGTTTGCGGCTCGGGGGCCGGGGTGTTTTCAGTCGGCACGATGGTCGGCACGATGATGTGCCGCTCGCCGCCCAGCTCTTTGAGGGCGTCGGCGGCCTGATCGTCATTCAGGGCCTTGCCATGCCAGCCTTCTTTGTTCGTTAGGAACGAGACTCCGTGGCCTTTTTCGGTCTTGGCGACAATGGCGACCGGCTTGTCGGTCTGCGCCAGCGCCTCGGTGTAGGCGGCATCGATGGCGGCGATGTCGTGCCCATCAATTTCAATCACATGGCAGCCGAAGGCTTGGAAGCGGGCGGCGTAAGTCGCCGAGTCCCAGCCGAGGTCCGTCTCGCCGCGCTGTCCCAGTCGGTTCATATCCAGGATGGCAATCAGATTGTTCAGCTTGTAGTGGTTTGCTTTGTCACAGGCTTCCCAGATGGAGCCTTCGGCCACTTCCGAGTCTCCCAGAAGCACCCAGGTCTTGAAGGGGAGCTTGGTCAGATACTTGCCGTCGAGTGCGATGCCAACGCCGATGGGCAGGCCCTGTCCGAGCGACCCGGTGGCGACATCCGTGTACGGCGTGACGTGCGGGTTCGGATGGCCTTCGAGGCGGCTGCCGAACTGCCGCAGGGTCATCAGCTCTTCGTCGGTGACCGCGCCCGCCGCCTTGAACATCGAGTAAAGCAGGGGGCAGGCATGGCCCTTGCTGAAAATCAGGTGGTCATTGCCCGGCGCGTGCGGATGCTGCCAGTCATACTTCAAGTACTTCGCCATCAAAACGGCCATCAGGTCCGCCGCCGACATCGACGAGGTCGGATGCCCCGAGCCGGCTTTGGTCGTACACCGAATGCTGTCCACCCGAAGCTGTGCTGCGAGTTCTTTAAAGTTTACGCCATTAAAATCTACGTCCGCCATGTGTGTCCGTCTCCTTAGTTCACTGCCGTCAGTGTGTTCGTTTTTACAATTTCCGCGTGTCTTACTTCTGTCAATGCCTGCCGCTCAAAATTGGCGTTTAGGCTAATATATTTATCATACCCAGATTTACCCGCCTGCTGAATATAACTTGCGGCCATTCTTTAGAAAAAACCATGCCATAAATGGCACGGCTAGTGGGCCTTCGGCCAAGAAGCACCGCTTCGCGGGGCTAGGATAATCTTATCTGAGTGCCGCGAAGCGGTAGTCTTCGGCGTCTGCGCCCGATAGCCGTGCCATTTATGGCATGGTTTCTTGCGGCCATCATGGACCCGTTACCGTCATTATAAACAAAGCGGGCAGGCAAAGTCAACGGACTCTTGACACGCCTAGATTACCTATGTATAATAAGCCTATGGATACCCCGGCACAGGAATACCTCAAAGGTGGCCTGACCCTGCTCATTCTTGCCACGCTCCGCGACGGCCCCGCGCATGGCTACGGGCTGGCCCGCACCATTGAGCGGCGCACCGAAAACGCGCTGGCCCTGCGCGAAGGCACGCTTTACCCCGCCCTGCACACTTTGGAGCGCGACGGCCTGATTTCAAGCGCGTGGGAGACGCCGCCGGGGGGCCGGGAGCGCAAGGTCTACACGCTCACCGAAGACGGCCACCGCCGCCTCGCCGAAGGCAGCTTGGGCTGGGCACAGTTCGCCGAAGCCGTCGCCCGCGTCCTCACGCCCGCCGACACAACCCCCGAAGGAGAACCTACCAATGGAAGACTTCCAAAGTTCCGCCCCGCGCCGGGTGGAAGCCTATCTTGACGCCGTATTGACTTCCCTGCCCCGCCGCCTGTCGCCGTTTCAATTAGACGAACTGCGGCGCGAGCTACGCACGCACCTGTGGGAGCGCGTGGCGGCTTACGAAGAACTCGGCCAAACCGAAGACGATGCCGTGACCGAGGCGCTGACACAGTTCGGCGGCGGCAAAGACTTCGTGAAGCAGTGGCGGCGGGAATGGACGAAGCCAGCGAAGCGGATAACTGTGCGTGAAGTGTGGAAAGCTATGCGTTTCTCTTTCTTACCTACACTGTTTGGCCTTGCCGCCGCCATTCTACCTGTCGTTCTCGTTGTTGGGACTGTCTACGCCCTACAGGGGTCACCGGCGGAAGTATTCATGTTCAGTGTCCGCACACCGATATATTGGTTGGTGAATGTGTTTGCTTTGGTGGGAATACCTGTTTCACTTGGGATCAGGCAAGAGCGGCGTTTGCCTGGGCAGGCGGTCGTTGGCCTCTGGACATCGCTGTCTGTA
This sequence comes from Capsulimonadaceae bacterium, assembly GCA_965277455.1. GTDB lineage: Bacteria > Armatimonadota > Armatimonadia > Armatimonadales > Capsulimonadaceae > JANXMY01. The sequence continues at coordinate 2,224,222 of OZ255823.1, forward strand.
ATAGGGACTGTCGCTTCGTTCTTATATGAAATTGAAGAAAGGGCCGCGCCAGGAAGTCCTGTCGTGGAAATCTCGCTTGGTTATCTGCTGGTCTTAACAGTAGCTTGGTTACCCATTTCCTCTGGCGCGGCGGCACTGACAGGCTGGTGGACGAAGCGGGCACGGGCGCGGCGGGTGGCGTGAAGATGGCTCCCTAGCCCCCGATTCAGGGGGAACCAGAATATACCCGTAGGGGCAGGGCTTGCCCCTGCCCTTCTTTTCTTGAAGGCAGAGTGCGAAAATCTAGCCCGGCTCTCCGGCTTTTTCGGAGGCGGTCAGGTAGTTGGCGAACTTTTCCCGCACAAGCGCGGCTTCTTCAGAGACGTTCTGTACGGCCAGCCGGGTTTCGGCAACCAGAACAGAGCAGCCGTAGACGAGGCCCCCTACCCCGACGGCCCCGGTGGCGGTGGCAATCCAGACGGTGATACGGAACAAAAAATGGTGCGGGGAGGTGACGACGCTGGCTCCAATCAGCGAGATCAGCGCGGAGGCGGCAAAGGAGCCGAGGGCGAGATAGAAGGCCCGCAGGGCATACAGCAGGAGCAGCGAGCGGCGCTCGACGCGGTTGAGCTGACGCACCCGCAGGAGGGTCATCGGGGCGTCGCTGACGGTCTCTTTTTCCAGCAGCGCGGACAGCGCCCGCGCCCGGTCAATGGCGCGGGCGAAGCGGTTGGACGTGCCGAGGGCCAGCACCGACGATGCATTGGTCAGCACAGCGGGCGCGGCGATCAGGCTCAGGCTGGCAAACGGGTTGTCTGAAAGAAAGGGCATTGTTTTCAGTGTCAGGCAGCGGCATACTCGCGCACATCCACCTGAACGCCGGAACGGGCGGCTTGCTCGGCAGTTTCCAGCAGATTCAGGGCCGCGTCTTCGTTGATGTATTCTTCGCCGCAGTTAGGGCAGACGCGGGCGGCAACGTGTTTTACCACCAGCGTCATGCCATCTCGCTCCAAAGTCACGGTCGCTGTTCCGGGTTCAATTTCGGCTTGCTTGCAGATAACACACTTCATAGCGGCCTCCTCATTAGAGCCGGGTTTTAAAATCGGCAATCCAAAGCGCAGGGTCAGGTTCGTAAACCGTAATCACAATCGTCTCAAAATCAGCAGCATTGTCGGCAACCACAATATGCAGCGGACGCCCCAAGCTAATACCAAGCACCAACCGACTTGGATAAGGACTGTCGTGTGGATAGTCCTCGATGTTTTCACCTGTCGCAAGCGCAGCGTAAATATCACTTGTACTCACGCGCCGCTGAAACATCCGCCGGAGGGCATGAGAGCGAAAAACCAGCGCCATAAAATGCCGCTTCCTTTCACCGCTCTCCCAGCGTTTCCCAGACTTCCACTTTGCTTTGCACCCGCGCTATCACGCTGTCGGTGAACTCAGAAGTGGTCGAGCCGCCGCCGAGATCGGAGGTGCGGATGCCGTCGTGGATGGCCTCGAAGGCCGATTCGTAGATAGCGCGGGAGGCGCGGGCGGCGGCGGGGGTGTGCAGGAAGGTCAGCAGAGACGCCCCGGCCAAAATCATGGCGAGGGGGTTAGCGATATTCTTGCCTTCCAGAGACGGGGCCGTGCCGTGGGGAGCCTCGGTCATCACGACTTTTGGCTCAAAGTTCTCGTCAAACGATATCAAAAGCGATTCGGACCCGGCGATGGAGCCGTAGAAGGCCAGCACGAGGTCGGCCAGGCAGTCGCCGTCGCGGTTCAGGGCCGGAATGACCAGCGGCTCGGAGGCCCGCGCCAGCAGGAGGGCATACGTCGCGTCGATGAGCTGCGGCTCATAGCGGACATCGGGGTAAGCTTTGGAAGCCGCGTCCATTTCCTCCTTGAACATCCCTTCGTAGACGGGCGACACGGTGTATTTTGGGCCGCCAAAGACTTTCGCACCGGTTTTGCGGGCCTGCCGGAAGGCAAACTCGGACACCATGCGGCAGGTCTTGCGGTCAATGGTTTCGGTGCGGTGCGCGACCTCGTCGTAGCCCTCGCCCTCGCGCCATTCTTTGGCCCCGTAAGCATCGCCGACGGCCATACGGACCACGGACATGGGGGCATGAACGCCGCCCACGGTCAAGACGCCCGGCAGCCGCCGCCCGGTGCGGACAATGACCGTACCGTCGATTTCTTTTCGCAGAATAGCGTTCGGCGAGCCGACATCGCCTTTGACATCGGGCGTGATGGTGGCCGCTTTCAGTCCCAAGCCATATCTAATCATTGCCTGCGCCGACTCATGCACGACGGCGTTTTGCGTCGCCCGCCGGTTTGCCAGGGACAGGTCATAGTGCGCGAACTCGACATCGACTTTGGTGACGGCGGGGCTAAGGACGCGCAGTGCCTCGACTAACAATTCCTGCCCGGTCTGGTCGCCTTCGAGGACGACGATTGTGTGCTGTGCCATAAACTTTTTTCCTAAAACTACTTTCCTAATCGTTTCTTGTTGTCTAAAAATTCGCGCCGAAATGCAGCAAAGTATTCAGTGGTCATGTATGTTGCGACCCAGATACGTCCTTGCTCGTCAAACTGCCTCATAGTCAGCCAGCGCGGCATATCCGCCCGTGTCTTGGGATAGTCGCCCAGGAAATCATAAAAATCATCGGCCACGGCCAGCCGCACACGGGGACTGCGATGCGCCCAGGACCACGCAGCGTAGTCATACACGCGCTTTGCGGTTTCCAAATCCGGCGGCTCTTTCTCGTAAGCGGGCAGCAACACCCGATGACGCAGGAGGGACCAGATGTCGCAGTAAATCCCACCGCCACCGGCAATTTCCCGGTGCAGCTCCGGGAACCGCCGGATTGCTTCGCGCCGCCACTGGCTCATGGGTTGCTACTTCCTGACAGTTTTGCCAATTTGCCCCTAGTATACCCGCTCGGACCCCCTAGCCCCCAATAATGGAGGAACCGGATTAGGATTGGATTAGAAACCTCCCCCAACCCTCTCCTTCCGATACAAAGTAATGCCGCAGGCATAAAGAAGAGGGAGCCGGATAAATGCGTAGGGGCAGGGCTTGCCCCTCTTTCGCCCCTCTGGAGGAGGGGCTGGGGGAGGTCTCCTAACTTCCGGCTCCCCCAGTATTGGGGGCGGGGGGGCACTTTACCCGAACAGCGCCAGGGACTTTTTGAGTGTCTGCAAAATCCCCCACACCAGCGGCACGCCGACCAGCAGCCAGTAGACGATCAGCAGCGGCAGAGAGGGAGCGGCGGGTGTGTTAGGAGACACGCTTTCGGGTTCGTAGATTTCAGCCATCGTTATTCTCCTCAAACAGCAGCAGAAGCTGGGGCATAATGTTCAGCGGCGACCGGGCGGACGAAGAAATTGCAGACGAGTCCTACCACTAGAAGGCCAGCCATGAGATGCAGGGCGCTCGTGTAGGAGGCGACGCTCGAGTCGTGTGTAAACCGCGCAAACAGCAGCGGCCCGGCGACGCCTGCCGCCGACCACGCGGTCAGCAGGCGGCCATGTATGGCCCCGACTTCGAGTGTCCCAAACAGGTCCCGCAGGTAGGCCGGAACTGTGGCAAAGCCGCCGCCGTACATACTCACGATGATCGCACACGCCCCCACAAACAGGCCGATGCTGCCCAGACTTGCGGCGATTGGCACGAGGGCATATAGAACGGCCCCCAGCACGAAGTAGACGAAGTAGGTCGGCTTGCGGCCAATGGTATCGGACAGCGACGACCAGCCGAAGCGGCCAACCAAGTTAAAGAGGCTCAAAAGACCGACAAAGCCCGCCGCCGCTTCTTTGGTGACCCGGCCCGCGAACAGGTCCTGTATCATGGGCGAGGCCACCGACAGCAGGCCAATCCCCGCCGTGACGTTGCAGAACAGCACGCCCCACAAGAGCCAGAACTGCAGCGTTTTGATGGCGTCGCCCGCCGTCACCGCCCCCGCCGTCACCAGCGCGGACGGGTGCGCCGCCGGGGTCCAGCCCGCCGGACGCCAGCCTTCGACGGGAACGCGCACGGCGACGACGCCAAACAGCATGAAGACGAAATACAAAGCACCCATGACCATGAGCGTCTGCACGATGCCCGCGTCCGCGCCGTTCTTGAAATGGTCCATTAAGTTAACAGACAGGGGAGAGGCGATCATTGCGCCCCCGCCAAAGCCCATAATCGCCAGCCCTGTCGCCATGCCGGGCCGGTCGGGGAACCATTTAATCAGCGTGGAAACGGGCGAAATATAGCCCAGACCCAGGCCGATGCCGCCGAGAACGCCGTAGCCAAGATAAACCAGCGGAAGCCGGTGCAGGCCGACGCCCAGCGCGGCGACGAAAAAGCCGCTGCCGAAGAACAATGCCGCCGCCAGCATCGCCTTGCGCGGCCCGGCGCGTTCCAGCCAGCGCCCGAACAGCGCGGCACTGAGGCCGAGAAACATGATGGCAATGCTGAAAATAGCGACAACCTGCTCTTTGGTCCAGTCGCCGGGGACATGATGCCCCGGCACTTTTCCTTTCGCCAGGGTGCTGCCAAGCATCTGCATCAATGGATTGTTGAAGACGCTGAACGCATAGACCTGTCCGACTGAGAGGTGAATGGCAAGCGCGGCGGGGGGAACCAGCCAGCGGTTGTAGCCGGGCGGGGCGACGGTCCGCGAGCGGTCCAGCCAGGACGCGGAAGAGGGCATTCGTAACTCCTAATTACCTGGCACTGACCAGGGGAAATCCAGCGCGTTGAGAAGGGCGCGGGCAAGAACCATGTGGCCGGTGACGCTCGGGTGAATGCGATCCCCGGCCAGCGCGGCGGGGTCAACGTGCGCCAGAACGGCATCAAATGCCGCCTGCGTGTCCACAAACAGCGTCCCATGCGCCTCTGCCGTTTGACGCACCATCGCGCCATAATCGTCCATGCGTGCCCGCATCGCGTCGCTGCGTGGCTCCAGATAAAAAGGGGTCAGCAGCACCATGCCTTTGACAGCAGGCAGGGTGCGGGTCACGAGGGCGTTCAAAGTGCGGGCGTATTCGGCGGGCAGAACGTGGCCTTCGGGGCTGTTCGGCGAATCAAACTGCCGCCAGACATCGTTGGTGCCAATCATCACCGAAACCCAGTCGGGCCGCAGGTTCAGCACATCGCTCTGCCAGCGCCCGGCGAGGTCGCGGACGGTGTGCCCGCTCGTGCCCATATTGATAACCCTGACACCTATCTCGGGCTGCCACGTATTCAGGATAGCGTCTACGAGGCTGACATAGCCCGTGCCGAGCGCCCCGGACAGCCCTTCGCCGACGGGCCGCGCCCGGCCTGTGTCGGTGATGGAGTCGCCAATCAGGAGCAGCGTGTCGTGTGGGTTGAGTTTCATATCGCCTGTTCCAACAACTGCCGCGTATAGTCTACCGAGCGGGAGACGCCGGAGAAGGGGTCTTCTTCGCCCTCGTATTCAATGTTCAGCCAGCCGTCAAAGCCCGCCCGGCGCAGGGACTCCAGGCAGCCTGCGAGGTCTACATCGCCTTCGCCGAGCACCGTTCCCGCAAACTTCAGGCCTTCCGTGCCGAGGTAAGCGAAGCCTGCGTAGTCGTCGGGGACGACATGGAAGTCTTTGAAGTGGCACATCGCCGCCCGCGTCGCTAAGGCTTCTACGGCCAGATGCGGGGACTGATGCACCAGCAGAAAGTTTCCCGTGTCAGGGTTCGCTTTCAAGGCGGGCGAGGCGACGGCATTCAAGATCATTTCTATCTGATCCGAGCGGCCTGCGAGACGCCCGTGGTTTTCCAAAGCCAGCGTGATGCCGTGCGAGTAGGCATACGCCGCCGCGTCTCGAAGGCCCTCCACCATCCACAGCAGGCATTGGTCGGGCGTGAGGCCGGCGGACAGGTCGCCGCTGAAAACGCGCACCGTTTTGGCCCCGAAATGCACGGCGTTATCTACGCCGTCCGTGATCTTGGTCAGCGCGGCGGCGCGGTCTTCCGGCGCGGGCTGCGCGAAGTTATTGGCGACGGAGTAGACGCCGACCGGCAGGCCAGTCTCTTTGAGCGCGGCTTCCACGGCGGGCAGCTCGGCGGCGCGGTCCGACCAGAAGAAGTCCAGCAGCTCGACGCCGTCAACGCCGAGGCGCTTGGCTTCCTGAATAAAGCCGGGGATGTCGATCTGCCCGCGCCGGAACGCCGCCGCGTAGCTCCACATACTGAGTCCAAAGTGCATGGTGTGTGTTCTCTTTCTGGGGGCAGGGAAGAGGCCCCCTAGCCCCCAATAATGGGGGAACCAGATTAGGACCCCTCCCGCTCGTCCCTCGCTCCCTCCCCTGTTAGGGGAGGGTCAAGATGCGGACAAGAGGCAGAAGCCCTCACGTTATCGATCTTTTCCGGCTCCTTCTGTGCCCTCCCCTAACAGGGGAGGGAGCGAGGGACGAGCGGGAGGGGTCCTACAGCGTCGGCAAAAGCCGGGCGGCGAACAGGAGGCCGCTGATGGTCTTGGAGTCGATAATCTCGCCGGTGCCAATTTTGGCAATCGCTTCGGTCAGCGGCAGGGTGATGACTTCCAAAAACTCGTCTTCGTCGGTGTGGCCTTCGGTCGGCGTCAGGTCCAAAGCGAGAAACGTGTGGATGACCTCGGTGGAGTAGCCCGGCGCGACATACGAATGGAACAGCTTGACCATCCGGCCCGCCTCGAAATTGATCTCCTCGGCAAGCTCGCGCCGGGCGCACAGCTCAATATCTTCGTCCGGTTCGCGGGTCCCCGCCGGGATTTCCAGCAGCAGACCTGCCGCCGCCCGGCGATACTGCTGCACTAAAACCACGGTCTCTTTATCCACCATCGGGACCATTGCCACGGCTCCGCGATGCTCCACAATCTCGCGCTGACTGGTGCGGCCATCGGGCATGACCACGGTATCGACGCGCATCTTGATAATTTTGCCTTCGTAAATGCGCTTGCTGCTGGTGACTGTTTCTTCAATGTTGTTCATATCATGCTTTCTTGTTTAATGGCTAATTCTTTAATGGCTAATCCGGCGGCGGCGGCGGCCCGGAAAAAGAGCGGGTCTTCGGCGGGCGTCCGGCCCATCGAGGTGATGGCAATGCCGCGTGCAGCGAGCAGGTCCAGCGCCGCCTGCGTGCCGGGCACATAGACCATCGAGTGACCCGGCGGCAGGGCGGACGTATCAGTCCCGGCGGGCAGCGGCACGAGGCAGCGGGAGTAGGCCAGGTCTAAAGTCGTGCGCGTGTGGTGGCTGATGCCCTGGTGCCGCTCGCGCTTGTCCGCCGAGGACATCCGCACAATGGCTATCGAGTCGCCGCCCAAAGCCTTCACGATGTCCAGATTTTGTGCTTGTTCAATGCCGCTGAAGCCGTATTTCGTGCCCGTGCCTGCGTTGCCCGGCCCCTGGCAGACTATCGCGGCATCGCACCCGGCAATGTGCTTTGCCGCCAGCAGGGCCGAATGCAGGGTCACGGTTTCATAGTCCCCGCCGAATGCCTGCCCGCAGGTCAGGGTCGCATGAAGCAGCCCCGCTTCTTTCAAATCGCGCACCAGACGGCTGAACGCCAGCGGCAGCGCGGCCCCATCAGTCATGATATAGGCCACGCGCCGCGCTCCGGCCAGATGCAGCCCGGCGGCGGCGGGGGCAATCTGCGAGTGGAGCTGCCCCACCAAGACAGGCATCTCTTCCAGTTTCTGCTCCCAGATGGCGGCGTGCTGCGCCTGCTCTTCCAGCGTCAGCACGGCGAGCTGACAGGGCAGATAGCGGGACTTCATGATATGCCCCGCCGCGTCCCTGTCGCCGTCTTTTGATTTGGGCAGGGGCCGGGACAGGTTGGCGGACACGAAATCTACGCCGCCTGTGCCGAGCTTCAAGGTCTGCGCCGTGGTGTTCAGGATCACCTCATCGCCCACAAACGCCGGGCCGGTCAGCGCCAGATAGTTGATGGCTCGGCGCGTCTCCATTTCGAGCCGCACGGATAGCTCCTGCGCGTCCCCGTCCCAATCGGTCACTTCGCTGACCCGGCCCGCCGCCTGCGTTTTCATGGGTTGTTCCTTAGCGGAAAGAACACGGGGCTGAACCCCCGTGCTTTGAAGTGCAATTCCCCGCCTTCGCGGGCATAAGACTACTTGCCGTGAGCGTTGCTAAATCTTCGCCCGCCGGGTGCAGTGGCTCCGCGAAGGCGGGGGCTTGCTCTTTTAAAGCACGGGGGTTCAGCCCCGTGTTCTCCCTAACCCCGCCACTGGGCTGCCGTCTCAACAATAGAGACCACCAACTGCGTGCTGGCGACCATGTCCGAAATCAGCACAAACTCGTCGTGGCGATGGATGTTCTGCATTCCGCAGCCCAGAACGGTGGTCGGGAAGCCGTTGGCGTTGAAAATGTTGGCGTCGGCCCCGCCGCCGGTGACACGCAGGAGCGGCTCCAGACCAATACGCTCGGCGGCGGCCATGCCGATAGTCAGCACGGGGTCGTCCATGCCCAGCTCGTAGGAGACATAAGCAGTTTCGTTGGAAATATCGACGGTGATGCCAGCCGCCTCGGCTTCTTCGCGGAGGCAGGTCATCATGTGTTCGCGCTGCTTGTCGAGTTTGACCTGAGAGCGGGAGCGGGCTTCGCATTTCAGGTAGCACTCGGCGGGGATGATGTTGGTGGCCGTGCCGCCCTGAATGATACCGACATTGGCGGTGGTTTCATGGTCCACGCGCCCCAGCGTCATGCGGGCGATGGCGCGGGCGGCGACTTGAATGGCCGAAACGCCGTCTTCGGGCTGTGCCCCGGCGTGGGCGGGCTTACCGTGAATATGCACATCGAAAATGTCCTGCGTCGGGGCGCTGTAAACGAGCGAGCCGACGGGCGGCCCGGCATCTAAGACGTAGCCGAACTGAGCTTTGATGAGATTAGAGTCCAAATGTTTGGCTCCGACCAAACCGATTTCTTCGCAGATAGTGAGCAGAAGCTGAATGTCGCCGTGCGGGATTTTCTTTTCTTCTAAAATCCGCATTCCCTCTAAAATCGGGGCCATGCCGGAGATGTCGTCCGCGCCGAGGACGGTTTTGCCATCGGTGCGGATGACGTCGCCGTCCACAATCGGCTCCAGGCCCGGCGTCGCCTCCACGGTGTCGAAGTGGGCGGAAAAGAAGATGGGCGGGGCGTCGGGCAGCGTGCCTTTCTTGAAGGCGATTAAATTGCCGACATCGCCGCCGACTTTCTCGCCCGCATCGTCGTAGTGGCACTCAAAGCCGAGTTCTTCGAGGATGGCCCGGCCAATCTCGGCGGCAGCGCGTTCCTGCCGGGGCGGGGTGTTGAGGCGCACCATGTCTAAAAACGTCTGGACAAGGCGGTCCTGATTGACGAGGGCGGGGTCTGGCATTGGTCGGCTCCTGACTGAGATACGCGCAAAGTGTGTTTGGAAGGCTGTTCGACGCGGGGGGCGCTGTTTCCTGCGTGGGTGGCCCCCCCGCCCCCAATAATGGGGGTGCCAGACAGTAAGGAGTAGGGGCGGGGTCTCCTCGCCCTCTTTTCCTGTATCCTATTCCGGTTCCCCCATTATTGGGGGCTAGGGGGTCCAAGCCGGGTATAATAGCCGCACACAATACCGAAGATACTGCCAGAGGCGGCGGGGAGGCGACATTAAAATATGGGCATTTTAGAAGGCAAGCGCGGGATTATTTACGGGGTTCGCAACGAGCGGTCGCTGTGCTGGGGCTGCGCGGAGAGCCTGGCGCGGGAAGGGGCGCGGCTGGCATTGACATTCTTAGGCGAGCGGGAAGAGAAAGATGTCCGCAAGCTGGCCCCCACCCTGCCGGGTGGCGCGGACACGCTTATTCAGGGCTGTGATCTGACCGATGACGCACAGGTGGCGGCGCTGCACGAAGCCGTCAAAGCGGAGTTCGGGCAGATCGACTTTATTATTCATGGCGCGGCATTCGCCCACCGGGACGACCTGATGGGGCGATTTGTGGACACCTCCCGTGCCGGGTTCGCGCAGGCATTAGATGTGTCGGCCTACACGCTGACCGTGGCCGCCCGCGCCGCCGAGCCGCTGATGACCGAGGGTGGCAGCGTTTTGACGCTGTCGTATCTGGGCGCGGAGCGGGTGATTCCAAATTATAACGTGATGGGCGTCGCCAAAGCCGCGCTGGAAGCCTCGGTGCGCTACCTGGCAAGCGATCTGGGGCCGGGCAAAATCCGGGTGAACGCCATCAGCGCAGGGCCGACCATGACGCTGTCGGCGCGGGGGATTTCCGGCTTCGGGGAGATGTACAAAGAGGTCAAAGACCGCGCCCCGCTTCGCAAGAACACGACGATTGATGAAGTCGGCGACACGGCGGCGTTTCTGGTGTCCGACTGGTCACGCGGCATCACCGGCGAGGTGCTGTTCGTGGACAACGGACTGCATATTTTGGGGTGAGGCAGAAGCCGGGGGTATAAAACCCACGGCATTAAGTTCAGCTGCCCTCCGGGCGCAAGAGAGTAGCGAAGAGCGTATTGTCCTTCCCTGTTGTCTTTAGCCCGGCAGGGCGTCTGCTTTTCCTGCCGGGGGTTTTATACCCCGGCTTTTTCAGCAAGGTAACGGTATGCGACTGGACTGGCGGGCGGATGGCCCGTATGCGGAAATTGGCGGGATAGACACTCTGCGGGAGGCGTTGGACGAGGCGCGGACAGTGCTGCCTGCGGAGCATCTGCGGCAGCTTGGCGTGCTGCTGATTTTGGACCATGACCCGAAAGGCCGGGCGCTCGGGCTGTGGCGGCAGGACCATGAAGGGGTCGGCATCGACCTGTACCTGCACCCGCACGTCGACGCCCTGCTGCCCCTGCCGCCGCGTGTGCGGGACTTCGCCCTGCGCCTGCATCTGGCGTACACGCTGTTCCACGAGGTCGGCCACCATGTCACGCGACTCTTAAACCGCCGTGCCGCGCCGCCGCGCAAGGCGGCATTGGTGGACCAGAAAATCGAGCGCTGGGCGGATGAGTACGCCGAAAAGCGCCTCGGCAAGCTGGTCGCCCGCTGGCTTCTTCCCGAAGGCCGGGCGGACGACCCCGACGCCCGCAAGGCGCTGGGGTATGCGTTGAAATCCCTGCGTCTGGACAGCGTCATTGCGCTGGACGTGCCGGGAACAACCGAGGCCGTTCCCGCGTCCTAAGCATGGGAAAGGCCACCCTTGACATAGACGAGCAACCAAGACAGCCCCGGCGCAAAGTGCGCCGGGGCTGTTGTTTTTAAGCATTCTTCTGGCTATTGATATACTGAACCAAAAAATCGCCTTCTTCGTTGCTTACTTTGTGATTTGTCGGCTGCTGCACGCCATGAAACACCGACAAATTACTCAAGCGCGGAATGTTTTTCAGAGTTTCAGCCGAAACAAGAGGAAATCGGTCTAAGAAGGTTATTTTCACACGCTTTATTCGCGCAAAGTCAAGTTTGGTATAGTAACTTTTTTCAGTTTCTATCTCATCCATGTCTACAGGCAGCGAGTCAATCCGCACGACTGCCCTAATCCCCCGCACTTTCTTGTTCCCAACCACCCAGATAAACGCAATATTGCCTTCCTTGATTTCGTCTTTGTACCTAGTAACCCGCCAAGTGCTATTGGGTTCAGGGTCGTCAAGCCTATCGTCCAAGCGGTAATACTCAGGATTACATTTAAATATCCAGTAGTTCACGCTGTCATCCATTTTCTGGAGGTTCGGTAAACAGGGCAATGCCGTTGGTTGACCAGAATCACCTTTTATAATTTCTTCCAGCTTTTGCAACTCGGCTTCCACCTGATTCGCAGACACAGACAACTCCCGTGGTACAAATGATGGCGAGCTATTTGCCGCTTCTATGACACCTGCTCTGATTGTACTGTGACGTTCAGGCAGATGGTTACTTTGTTCAACCATTTTGCCTTCTGATAATGCTTCTTTTTCCATTTTTTTAACAACTTTGCGTTGGTCAAAGCAAGGGATTAGGCTAATACCACCGATAAGCAGTAGCGTCATACCACCATAAAAACACAAACTGGAACCGTTGATGCTTGACAGACACAATGCCATCGCTGACCCCAGCAAGAGCAAGGCGAAAATCAGGCAGCCTGCCTGAGTTTTTTTCGCTGCCTTCAGCTTTTCATTGGTCATAACAGAAAACGGTTGAAATCAAAAAATCTTACTTCCCGCCCTGCGCGGCAAGCTCACGGTCCAGGCGGGTCAGCTCATGGCGCATCTCGGAAAGCTTGATTAGCTCCGGGTCGCTTAAAATAAGCTCCCACTCGTCGGTGTCGTAGCCAGCCAGGAAGCGCGGCAGGTAGCCGCCGGTGCGCGGGGCAAGCTGCGCGGCACGGTCGGGCACGGAAAAGGGGACGAGGGCGATCTGCGAGTCGTCGTACTCGGACTGCTGCCGTGCGCCGCGCCGCCGGGCGTAGGCAGGGTCGATTTTGGTGACCATTCCCCACTCTTTCATGGCCTCTTCGGGCATAGAGGCGAAAAAGCAGGCGAGGCCCCGGTTGGAATGCAGCATGACATTGCGGGGGTCCAGCTTCAGGGCACGGTCGAACATATCAATCGCGTGTTTGTGCTTTTCTAACGCCTGCTTCATGCGCGGGTCGGCAGGGTTCCTGGCGGAGTTTTTGATCAGCAGGCCCGCTTTGGCGAAGGCGAGGCCGAGGTTGGAATAGTCTTCCATGCGGGTCTCGCGCAGGACGATCACATGGCGGAACTCGGCGATGGCGCTGTCGATTTTGCCCTGCTGATAAAAGATCACACCCCGGTTGGAGTAGGCATCGGGGTTCGCAGCCTCGTACTTAGTGGCAAGCTCCCATTCGCGCAGAGCGGAGTCCTGCAATTTTTGCAGGGCCAGCGCGTAACCCCACTGATAATGCACGACATGGAAGTCCGGGTTCAGGTCCAGCGCCCGCTTGAAGCAGGGCACGGCTAGCTCCGGCTTGCCGAGCGAGATGTAGCAGACGCCGTAATTGTTCTGCACTTCCGGCAGGTGTTCATCTAATTTGGCCGCAATGGCAAGCTCATTCATGCCTGCGGTCAGGTTTTCCTGCCGCAGCTCCAGCCAGCCCGCCTGCGCGGGGGCATGGGCGTCTTTGGGGTCAATCTGCGCGGCTTTCTTGAATTGCAGGGCGGCGGCGGTGTAATCCGCAGTCAGGCCCTGCGCCAGTCCGAGGTTGACATGGGCCAGCGCAAAGCCGGGCGCAATCCGCAGGGCCTGCTGAAAGGCGGTGACGGCCTGCGAAATGAGATTCTGCCGCAGCTTGATGACGCCGACGCCGACGAGGGCCTCCACCGAGCGCGGGGAAAGCTGCAAGGCACGAGCGAGGTATCGGTCGGAAATGTCCGTCGCCCCGCCGTCGGCATAGACTTTGCCGAGATTATAACAGGACTCAAACAGCCGCGAAGACAGCGAAACGGACTCTTTCAGCGCCAAAATGCCGTCATTGGCCGCGCCGGACTGACACAGACCGTAGCCGTAATCGGCATGAACGGCGGCTCCGGCAGGGTCCATCCGGGCGGCACGGGCCAGCTTTTCCAGGTCGGCAGGCGTCGGCGGCGCGGTCAGGAGGCGAACCAGTGCGGCATTGACGAGGGCATGGGCATGGGCAGGGTCCAAGCTGAGGGCGGCCTCGAATGCCGCCGTGGCTTCGGGCAGGTCCCCGGACAGGCACAGCGCATAGCCGATGTTGTTCTGGGCATCGGCACAGGCGGCAGAATTGCTGCCCGCCATTGCCAGCGCCTGCTTGAACTGCACGGCAGCTTCGTCAGAGCGCCGCTCGCGGCACAAGATCAGGCCCAGGCGGTTGTAAAGGGTCGGGTTCTTCGGCTCCAGCCGCAGCGCCCGCTGAATATGGCTGACCGCGACTTCCGCCGCCGCCGGGTCCGGCTCGGCGGCGGCTTCGGTGAAGACGCGGGCGAGGTTCGCGCCGGGTGCGGCGCTGTCCATGCCGTGCCGGGCCGCCGTTTCAAACATCTCGGCGGCCTGCGGGAGCGTGCCGCGCCGGGCCAGCGCAATAGCGGCATTGTTGTAGAACTCCGGGCTGCCGCCGCCCATCTGCCGGGCCTGCTGGAACCAGTGAACGCTTTTTTCGATCTCGCCGTTCAGCAGAAACAGCTCGGCCAGATGCAGGCGAGCGGCGGGGGCTTTTGCGGGGTCTTCCAGCTCGGCTTCAGCCTTCTCCTGCATTTTGGTCGTCTGGGTCTCCACCTGCGTATGCAGGGCGGCCTGACGGCTTTTAAGCCGGTGACCGGGCAGGAAGCCGCGCATCAGCGACAGGCCGCCGCCCGAGGCGTGGGCAGGACGCGGGCTTTTGCCCAGATGCAGCAAAACGCCGCACTGATGACACACGAGCGACGACGACGGATTTTTATGAGTGCAATAGAGACAGACCATCGAGTATTAGCCTCAGACTATAACTAAGCGGCAATTAAGCTGCGCCAGCGAGCCGAGCGCCCTGATTGGCAAGCTCATCGGCACGGGAGTTGCCTTCGCGCAGGATATGGGTCAGCGTGACGCCGCCGGGAAAGAGGCGGCACAGGGCGGCGGCTTCCTGCTGCAAGGCTTTCAGGTGCGGGGCATTGATTTTGTAGCGCCCTTCCATCTGCCGGGCCATAAGCTGACTGTCCGTATGGACCGTCAGCCGTGCCGCGCCGCGTGCCTTTGCTTCTTCCAGCCCGCGAATGAGCGCTTTATACTCGGCGACATTGTTGGTCGTTCGCCCGATGCCTTCGCCAATTTCCGCCACTGTTTTGCCGTCGGTATCCATCAGCAGAACGCCGATCCCCGCCGCGCCAGGGTTGCCTTTGCAGGCTCCGTCAATAAAAAGTATAAGTTCCATCGTCTCTATTATAACACAGAAACGGCTGGTATTTATGTCAGGGTGCTTGGCGGAGGCGGCCAGATGCCGGGAGCAGAAGATGGCGGGGGGTTTTGCGAACCAAGAGCTTGCTGCGCCCGCAGGTCAGGAAGACGCCGCGCCGCTTCGTATCCTTGAAAAATCCGAAACAGCGCATAGCCATGAAAGGCCACTGCCAGCCAGGAGGCGGTTTGAAGGCCGCCATGCAGCAGAAAGTCGGCAAGAAGCAGAAGGAGAAGGTCCAGGGCATAAAATCCCATACCGGTCAAGAAGGCCCAAATCTGCCCGCGCCGTCCAAAAAATCCATACAGCACATAAAAGCCTGATGCAAGAAAGTCGAAAGTCAGAACCATCCCCTGGCTTGCAGCAAACGGTGTTTGCCCCGGCGCGGGGTGGGAGGCTGCCGAGCTAATGATCTGAGTCGTTCCCAGTCCGAATGCGGAATGGTAAGAGCCGCCCTGGAGAATCAGCAGCGAGTTGATGAGCGAAAACACGGCAATAAAGAAAAACCAGTTCGCGCCGGTCTTGAGCCGCTTTTCCATGATGGCTATGCTGCCCGCTTCGCCGCCGGGGGAGCCGAGGGGAGAGGAATAAGGGGAGTGTGAGAAATTGTTCATGCCGCCTCCATTTGCTTTGAGTGAGCGTCAGAATACGACAAGCAAAGGCAATTTTCCTGCATCAGCCCTGTTTGCGGCGGCCATGCATGCGGTAGACAAAGGCGAGGACCTGCGCGACGGCTTCGAAGAGGTCGGCGGGGATTTCGCGCCCGATTTCCACCTCGGCAAAGAGGGTGCGGGCGAGGGGCTTGTTTTCGACGAGGGGGACTTTGTTTTCGCGGGCGATTTCGCGGATACGGGCGGCGATTTCATCGGCCCCTTTGGCGACGACTTTGGGGGCGGTCGCGCCGCCGTCGTACTTCAAAGCGACGGCGAAGTGGGTGGGATTCGTGACAATGACATCGGCTTTCGGGACATCCTGCATCATGCGGCGCTTGGACATCTCGCGCTGCGTGCGCCGGATACGAGCCTTGACCTGCGGGTCGCCGTCAGACTGCTTGTGCTCCTGTTTGATCTCCGAAAAGCTCATTTTGAGAGACTTTTCCAGCTCATATTTCTGGTACGCAAAGTCTGCCACGGCCAGTATCAGAAGAGTCACACTGACGCGCAGGCCGAGGGTCCAGATCAGACCGCCAACCACGGACAGCATGACCGGCAGCGGCTCGCGGGCAGTGCGGAGCAGCTCGCCCGACTCGATGGCCCCGCGCAGAGTGCTGTAGCAGATGCCGCCGACGAGGCTCATTTTGAGCAGCCCTTTGACGGCTTCCACAATCCCGCGCATCCCCACCAGCCGCTTGATGCCCTCGGCGGGGTTGAGGCGGTTCCACTTCGGCGACAGCGCTTCGGGCGTCACGGCAAAGCCCACTTGACCGATGCCTGCGGCGAGGCTGAACACGACGGCAAGCCCGGCCACCGGCAGCAGTATTTTGGCCCCCCACCCGAGGCCCCGCATTTGCCACTGCTGCACGGTGGCAAACGTGAACGCCGAGTCGTGGGGGTTAAACGTGAGCGCCGACTGCAAATCCCGCAGCAGGCTCATCCCCCCCTCGCCGGGCAGGGTGGCGTGCAGGGCAACGACGACGGCAAGCAGGGTCAGGGCCGCGCCGAACTCCGGGGAGCGGGCGACCTGTCCTTTTTTGCGTGCCTCCGCCCGCCGCTTGGGCGTTGCCGGAAATGATTTGTCTTCGCCTTCAGCCATAGTGAGTCTCGGTGAGAAGAGGCCACAGAAGAGGCCCCCTAGCCCCCAATAATGGGGGAACAAGAGAAGAACAAGAAGAGAAGAGCAAGAGCGGCTTAATTTTAATTATCTTGCTCCCCCATTATTGGGGGCGGGGGGGGCTTTCTAGCCCTTCCGCATCCCGCGCAGGAAGGTCGAGACCACGTCGGGCGAACCCAGGGTCAGGTGCGCGACAATCGCGGTCAGGAGCGGCAGGACGGCCAGCACGACGACGAAGCCGACCAGCACTTTGACAGGCATCCCGACATAGAAGACCTGCATCGACGGCATAGTTTTGTTCAGGAACGCAAACGCGATGTCCGTCACCAGAAGCACCGCGCCTGCTGGGGCGGCGATTTGCAGGCCCATGACGAGTGCCTGAAACGTGACATCCGTAAACGACTGCGATAGCCCCGCCAGCGACAGATGCCCCACCGGCAGGGTCACAAACGACCGCTCCAGCGCGGCCAGCAGCAGCCAGTGGCCGTTGGCGACCAGATACAGCACCAGCGCATACCGGTACTGAAGATTGGCTATCGGCGAGACGGTCTCATTGAACTGCGGGTTGAACGTCGAGGCCTGCGTGAAGCCCATCTGATAATCCGTGAGGCTCCCGCCAATCCGCACGGCCACAAACAGCAGCGAGACGACGAGGCCGATCATCAAGCCGACCACCGCCTGCCCCAGCAGAATGCTCACCATACCGTAGACCGTCGTGGGAGCCACGGCTCCCAGCGTCGATTTGACCAGCGGCAGAAGGACCAGAGAGAGGATGGCGGCCAGCCCGGCTTTGACCTGATTGGGGATTTCGCGGCTTCCAAAGACGGGGGCGGTCACCAGCAGGCTGGAAACGCGCACGAAGACCTGCAAAAAGGCCCAGAAGGAGTCGGCAGAGAATACAGCAAGGTCTGGCATGAGAGGGCGATGGGTCTACGAAACACGGGGCTGAACCCCCATGCTTTGAAAAAGCAATTCCCCGCCTTCGCGGGCATAAGACTACTTGCCGTAAGCATTCCTAAATCTTCGCCCGCCGGGTGCAGTGGCTCCGCGAAGGCGGGGGCTTGCCCTTTTAAAGCAGGGGGGTTCAGCCCCGTGACTTCTTGTGGCCGCTCAGTGAATAGCTGACGGCAGGCTTGCCAGCAGGCCCGCCGTGAAGCCGACAATGGTGTGCAGCATCCAGGGTCCCATGATCACCAGTGCCAGCACCAAGACAACGATTTTGGGGACGAATGTGAGCGTCTGCTCTTGTATCTGCGTGACGGCCTGAAACAAGCTGACGAGGACGCCGACGGCCAGCGACAGCAGCAAAATCGGCATGGACATTTGCAGGGCAATGAGAATGGCGTGCCGCGTCAGGTCCATCGCGTCGAGTTCGTGCATCGGTGTCTCCCAGGGGTTTGGTCAGCGTTTTCTGAGGGACTTATACCATACTTTTACCGGGATGTTTGATGGGAAGTTTAGGGGGACACACAAGGAAAGGGCCGGGAGTTTCCTCCCGGCCCTTTCCTGTTAAGTGAGCAATCGCTTAGTAGCGGTCGCGGCCACCGCCGCCACCACCGCCGTAGCTGCCGCCACCGCCGCCATAACCACCGCCGCCGCCACGGCTGCCGCCGCCACCACCGCCGCCTTCGCGGGGCTTGGACTCATTGACGTTCAGGGCGCGGCCATCTACGGTGCGGCCATTGATCGCAGAGATCGCGGCCTGGGCTTCGCCCTCGGTCGCCATCTCGACGAAGCCGAAGCCGCGAGCCTGTCCGGTGTAGCGGTCGGTCACGACCTGGGCGCTGGTGACGCTGCCGGCCTCGGAGAAGAGGTCGTGGAGCTGCTGATCGGTCGTCTGATAGCTCAGGTTGCCGACATAAAGTTTGGTTGCCATGGAAAAGTATGGCTCC
The DNA here is from genome assembly GCA_965277455.1 of Capsulimonadaceae bacterium. Taxonomy (GTDB): domain Bacteria; phylum Armatimonadota; class Armatimonadia; order Armatimonadales; family Capsulimonadaceae; genus JANXMY01. The sequence goes on from OZ255823.1 coordinate 2,242,678, forward strand.
TTTCAGATGAGCCTCCGGTCGCAACGAAAAGCGCGGGCGAGCGAGTATCGGATGCGCGACGGAATGAACGCCGAGAGGGCCGAGGACAGCGCGGGCAGGGGCACGAAACGATGCTGCGAAGGAGATAAAACGGCTTTCTGCCGCATTCTTGGAGATTGTACCCGGTTTTTCTGTGTTTTAAGCCAACTCGCTAACAATCACAACTATTTTTCCAAAACCAGCCTGTCAGCGGGTATACTTTAAGGTGCGGCGCGCTTCTCCCTTACGCTCCCGCGCCGCCAGAAAGAAGCCATCTATGAGTGCCCGTATTGTCCATCAGCTCACCAGCGGCCCAATTGAGGGCACGTTCGATGCCGCTGTCGCCGCCATTCAGAATTACGGCTTTCCGCAGTCTTTGTTCGAAGTCGAGCGCCTCGACGCCCCCGCCGACGGCTCCTCGGAGCCGGGCCAAATTGTCGTGCTGCGCCCCGGCACACGCGCCGACAGCTATAGCCTGCTGAAGCCCGGCGACAAGGTCCACTGTACCGGCCTGCGCCCAGCCGCAGGCGGCAAGCCTGCTCTGTGCAAAATCCGCCGCATGGCCGACGGCGTGGGCCGCCACAACATGACCGAGTTCAAGAAATAGGACCCCCCAGCCCCCAATAATGGGGGAGCCGGATGATTAGGAGACAGAGAGTTAGGAGTAGGGGCGCGATTTATCGCGCCCCCTCTTTTTTGTCTCAGCCCCGGCGGTAGGTTGCCACCTGCGTGGGCGTTTCCCACACAGACACATAGCTCAGAGCCGCCCGGTCAAACTTGGTTTCGTCCAGCGCTTGATAAATATGCGCGGCGATGTTCTCCGCCGACGGGGACAGGTCGTGGAACGCAGGCAGGTCATTCAGGTAGGTATGGTCCAGCGTTTCCAGCACGGCATGGAAAGCCCGCTTGATGTCGGTGAAGTCCACCAGCATCCCGAAGCGGTCCAGCTCCGTGCCGCTGTAAGCCACTTCGATGCGGTAATTGTGCCCGTGCATATTCTCACAGGGACCATTGTAATCAAACAGCCGGTGCGCGGCGGCGATGGTTTTCTCAACTTTTACTTCAAACATAGGTCACAAATCTCTCAAATCATAAATCTCGTAAATAACGGTTGCGGTCATCGACTAAAATCTGCTTGGCCGTCACCGGCTCGTCGGACAGGGCGAACGCGGCGACGATGACGACGTCGCCCGGACGGATGCGGTGCGCGGCGGGGCCGTTCATGCAGACGACGCCGGAGCCGGGTTCGCCCGCAATCGCGTAGGTTTCCAGCCGCTCGCCGTTGGTGACGTTCCAGACATGAACCAGCTCGCCGGGCCACAAATCTACACGCTCCAACAGCTCCGAATCCAGCGTGATCGAGCCGACATAATTTACATCGGCCTCGGTCACGGTGGCCCGGTGGATTTTGCTTTTCAGCATCTGACGCAGTCGCATCGGTGTCAGCGTCCTCGTGTCTTGCCGACGGACAGAGACGGCGCGGGCTTGGCCGTCCGGGCACGGGGCCGGGCAGGGGCTTTGGCCGTGGTCCGGCGGGATGCGGAGGGCGCACGCGGGGTGTGCGGCAGGTCAGGGACCGGCTCGAAGCGGTTTTCCAAAACACGCCGCCGCATGGAAACCAACCCGCCCAAGACCAGAAGCAAAGTGCCAATCCAGACCAGATTGATCATTGGGCGCGTGGAGGCTTCGATCTCAAAGGCCATACGCGGCGGGCCGGTATCGGCATGAAGATTGAGCGAAATGGCCTGGTTTATCGCACCCGCGCCGGGGTTCGCCTTGTCTGCGCTGCCCGCGTTCATGCCCGCAAACGACACCAGCGTGCCGCCCGGCAGTTTGAGTTCCGGGGACTTGGCTTCGGTGCCGTCGCGGTACTGAATAAACTGCGGCGTCACTTCCGTAGTTTTGCCCTTATAGGTCACTTCCAGCACGGCGGAGACCGGGAAGACCGAAGGCATCTGGCCGGTCTGCTGAACGAGCTTGCCCATCGGGTTGATAAAGCGCTGGAACTGAATGGTGTAGGTTTTCGCGGCTTCGCCCGCTTTGCCGGCAACTTTGATGACCTGAGTGTCGCCCAGCTTCAGGATGGGCTTGGAGATGGCCGTGCTGTACAGCTCGGACAGCCCGGTCCCATTGTCCATGTTCAGGTACAAATCGCTTGCGCCGGTGTGCAGAATGGCGGGATGCACAAACGGCATTTTCTGCCCGCCTTCGGCAGCACGGATGGCAAATGGCATTCGCGTATGCAGGCGGTACCTGCCGTCGCGGGAGGCCACATCCATCAGCATGGCGTTGTCGCGGTCGGTGTCCGGGTCGCCGGACATCCCCCGAAAAACCACCGTGAACGCGCCGTCCAGCACCGGGGCCGGGGTGTTCTGGATCAGCATCACGCCGGGGTCTTTGCGAACAAAGGTCACGAGGCAGACGATGCCAACCAGCATCACGGCGGCTCCGAGATGCGAGAGCGTGCCGCCAAATGTCCACACAGGCCGCACGACGTGGTGTGCCTCCACGCGGGGGCGGCGCAGGCGCGACAGCAGGGCGAGGTTGGCGAAAATAGCAAACATCGACGCCGTGAAGAGCAGTAATTGAGGGATGAGCATGGCAGGCTTCAATGCCGTGCCCAGATACTTGCTCGCCGCCACAAAGCCCAGCGCGGCGATGACGGCCAGCGCATAGCTCCAGACGAGCTTCAGGCTATTCGGGCCGCCCCGGCCCCGCCAGGCAAGGTGCGGCCCGAGGCCCATACCCATCGCCAGCAGGACAGCTATCGGGAACAGCGCCCGGTTGTGGTAGTCTTCGCGGACGGTGGCTGTATAGTGTGTCACGCCGACTTTTGCCAGCAGGCTAGTCAGCAGCGGTGCGGACAGGCCAACGGCGGCGATGAAGCCGCACAGGGTCAGCACCACAATCGCCATCGTGAAGCCGAACTCACGGCTCGTGATGTCTTCGGTGGTCTCCTCGCTTTGGGGCAGCGCTTTGTACCGCCACAGGAGCGCCCCCACCGAGACGGCCACCGAGAGCAGCAGAACGCTCAGCAGAACGTTGTTGGCATTGCCGCCCAGCGTCGAAAACGAGTGGACGCTGAACTTGTCCAGAACGCCGGTGCGCGTGAGGAACGTCTCATAGAGCGCCCCGGAAAACGGCAGCAGGGCAAAGAGGAGCGTGGGCTTCAGGAACTTGCCGCGCACGCGCTGTATCTGCGCGGCGTGCAGGAAGCCGAGCAGGCCCATCCACGGCACAAACGGGCCGTTCTCGACCGGGTCCCAGGCCCAGAAGCCGCCCCAGCCGAGCATTTCATACGCCCAGTACCCGCCCATCATCATGGCAAGGCCCAGCACCGCGAAGCCGAACAGGCCCCAGGGCAATGCCCGCCGCAGCCAGCCGTCCCACTCGCGCCAGAACAGCGCGGCCAGGCCAAACGAGAACGGCACGGCCAAAGAGGCGAAGCCCAGAAAGAGGGTCGGCGGATGAATGACCATCCAGTAGTTTTCAAGATTGGGGTTCAGTCCCAGCCCTTCGGTGGGTGTGACGGGAATGCCCCATTGGTCCATTGTCGGCAGGAAGGGGTTTTTGATCGTCAGCATTCCGACCAGAAAGAACAAGACGCCGCTGTAAATCGGCATCACGCGGCGCTCGGCAGGCCCGGCGGTCCACGCCAGCACGAGGCCCAGCACGGCAATCCAGAAGCCCCACAGCAGGAACGAGCCTTCCTGCCCGGCCCAGAACGAGGGGAAATAGTAGAGCGGCGACATCGCCCGCGCCGAGTGGTCGTAGACATACTGAATGTCAAAGCGGTGCGTCAGCAGCAGGGTTGCCAGCGCCGCCGCCGTGCCAAAGGTGGACAGCGCGGCCAGCACGAAGCCCGCCCGGCCCAGACGCGCCGCGCCGTTGCCCGACCCCGCCGCGTCCCGCCGGGCGGCGGCGACGAGGTAGGCGGTGATGGAAACGAGCAGCGCGGCGAGGGTGGTCCAGACGCAGACAACGCCGAGCGTGGGGATAAGGCTGGAGTTTGGCATGGTGTTATTCTAAGAAATACGGAGCCGGACCCCTCCCGCTCGTTCCTCGCTCCCTCCCCTGTTAGGGGAGGGCGAAGATAAAGACAAAGAGCAGGAGCCGAAGACGAAAGGCCATCGTTTGCGTCCGCCTCTTTCCTAAGCCTCCCCTAACAGGGGAGGGAGCGAGGAACGAGCGGGAGGGGTCCTACCCCCCGTAAGACCGCTCCGTCGTCTGGCCCTGATACTTGGAGGGGCACTTGACGAGCAGTGTTTCGGCGGCGAAGACGTGGCGGGCGGGGTCGTAGCTTCCCTGCGCGTTAATAGCCGTCGCTTTGGTCATCGCGGAGTCCAAATCTTCGGGCTTGGGGCCGGAATAAACAATCGGCATGGTTTCACCCGCCGCGTCTTTCAGCGTAAAGTGCAGGACGTGCGCGGCGCTGTCATAGTTCATTGAGCCAGGCATGGGAGCGCCCATAATTTGCACGCCGGAGTCGGTGGCTTTCATGGCATCGCTGAACGGTACGGCGTTGATAATGTTGTTCTTGAAGGCCAGACCGCTGAAGGCCAGAGCGCCAACAATCACGGACAGGCCGAGAACGGCCCCTTTGTTTTTAATCATAGCTCTCTGCCTAATCTTCGCTTTCGCCTTCGTCTAAGCGGCCCATCTCTTCTTTTAAACGCTTAATTTTGCCGTCCAGGTTCCACAAATAGGCCCAGACGCAAATCCAGACAATCAGCGGAACCAGCATCAGCGGCAGAAGCGCGTGCATCTCAGTCGGCATCATCAGCGCCTCGCTTCCACGACAGTCGGCACGGACGGCGCAGGCTGTCGGCGGCGGGCGCGGGCGTCAAGGCGCAGGCCAATCTCGCCGAGCGCAACATGAAGCCGGAAGGCCCACAAATACACTAAGCTGAGGCCCAGAACGCCGCTCCACAGCACCAGCTTGTAGTGCGGGTCCAGGCCGTCGCGGGTGTTGATCACATTCTTCGGGTGCAGCGTCAAATCGGTCGAGTTCGGCAGGATATAGGTCAAAAACGGCACGGCCAGCACGCCAAACAGGGCATACGCGGCGCTGACGGCGGCCCGCTTCCGGGCATCACCAAACGCGGCTCGCAGAGCGAAGTAGGCAGTGTAGACCAGCAGCATCATAAAGATGGCCGTCTCGCGGGGGTCCCAGTTCCAGTACTCGCCCCACTGCGACTTGGCGAACACGGAGCCGGTTACAGTGGTGAGAAAGCAGAAGACGAGCGCCAGCCCAAACGACACCGAGGACTTCACATCGTCGGTCAGAGTTCGTTTTCGCAAATACGCAATGGCATACCAGCCCGCGACCACCGAAGCGAGGTCGGCGACAATAGCACAGGGGACATGGAAGACCACAATCCGCGCCAGCGCGGGCTTCAGGAACGCCTCCGCCGGGGACAGCCACAGGAAGCCGCCGACGGTGGTGGCGCATAGGAGCAGCAGCAGCGCGATTTTGCCAATTTCAGGCCCAATTTTAGTGAAACTAGTCATGCCAGATATATTCAAACAGCAGAAAGGACGCCGTCGTCATCACCACCCCGTACACCGTCAGCAGCCCGAGCGCCCCGCGTGCGCGTTCGTAATGGCTTGTTATGTCGTCAAAGGCCCCGATAGTCGCCTGCACGGCAATCAAAAGCAGAGGCATCAGCACCGGAAACGCGACAATAAAGAACAGGGCGCTTTTGCCGCCGCCCGCCTGCGCGATGAGCGCGGCTACAAAAGTCGATGCCCCGGAAAGGCCGAGGCCGCCCAGGAATAGAACACCGAGCAGCAGGCCAAAGTTCACGGTTTGCAGCGGCAGAACGATTAAAAACAGCGGTACGGTCACCGCTTCCACGGCCAGTACCAGGGCTGTATTGAACAGCCATTTCCCGGCGTATACCGCCGTCGGCGGGGCGGATAATCGCAGCAGTGGCGCGGTTCCGGCTTCCTCTTCGCGCACGAACACGCGGGCCAGCCCCGAGAGCGCGGCAAACAGCAGGACAATCCACAAAAGCGCGGCATTGACCTCGGACTTGATGCTCGCAGTGCCTATCGCCGCCGACACGGCGACCAGCGTGGTGACCGCAAACAGCAGCACCGCCCCGAGGGCATAGCGGGTGCGCGTTTCCACCTGCACGTCTTTCTGAAAGACCGCCCAGGCACAGAGGAGCCACTGTTTATAGCTACGAGAATTATGGCCCAATAGTCACGGCCCAATCGTCAGCCGCAGGTCGCCCCAGCGGTCGGCCTCGGCGGCATCGTTCGTGGCAATCACGGCCAGCCCGCCCCGCGCCCGGTGATTTGCAATCAGCGCGTCGGCATTTGCCCGGCCCGAGGCGTCTAATGTTGCCGTTGGCTCATCCCACAGCAGGAGCGGCGGCTCGCCAATCAGCGAGGCCGCGAGTTTCAGCCGCTGCCGCATTCCCGAGGAGTAGGCCGAAACCAGGTCATTGCCGCGCTTGGGGGGCAGGCCGACCGAGTGCAGAAGTGAATCGGTATCTGCCGGGACGCCGCGCAGGCGGGCGAGAAACTCCAGGTTCTCGCGCCCGGTCAGCTCGCCGTACAGGTGAACATCCGGGGCGGCATAGCCGAACGGGGCGGCGAAGTCCACAGTGCCCGTCTCAGGCCGGGTCAGACCGGCGATGATTTTGAGAAGCGTGCTTTTGCCCGCACCGTTTGCGCCGGTGACGACGAGGCATTGGCCCGGCGCGACCTCGGCGCTTAAGTTTGAAAACAGCACCCGCCGCCCGTAAGCCATTCCCAGACCTTGCAGACGCAGGGGTATCATTGTGCCTAGAGTATACCCGGCAGGCGGGGGCGGGCGCAAGGGAGGCCGCCCACCCTTCTTGTCTTTACTCCGGCGGCCTGTTTGGGAAGCCCCAGTGTATAATACAGCTATGCCCCTGCAAAACCTGCCAAAAATGCCGATACTAAGCACAGATAAGAGAGACACAACAGCACGCGGAGGTCAGCCATGAACCGCGCCGTGCTGTGGCGCGTTAGCGCCTCCCTGCTGCTGATTGCTTTGACGCTCACCGGGATACTGGTTGGCATCGCCTGGCGGCGCGGGCATTCCGGGCGTCCGGCACGGGGGCTGACTGTCACCTATTTTGATGTCGGCGCGGGCGATTGCGCCCTCGTCCGCTCGCCCGAAGGGCAGACCATTCTCATTGACACCGGCGGGGCGGAAACCGGGGCGGCGCTGGCGGCGGCGATAAGAGCACGCGGCGTGGCCCGAATTGACCTGCTGATACTCACCTCGCCCGACCCCGGCAGCCTCGGCGGTGTGCCTGCCCTGCTTGACAGCGGCATTGATGTTTCGCGTATCTGGGACAACGCCGTGCCCGAAATCAGCGAGGTACGCCGGGCAGCGCTGGAAGCCATCCGCCGTCATCGGCCTCGTATTCCCTCGCAGACCGCAAGTGGCGGGGACGTCATTCAGATTGGCGAGCGGATGTCTGTTTCTGCCGTCTGGCCCCCCGACACCGGCGCGGCGGCGCGGCGGGACCCTCTGATTTGCCGGGTCAACTACGGCAGCACGGCTTTTGTCTTTGAGGGCGCGGCCAGCGCCGTGGCTGAAACCGCGCTGATTAGTCAGGCCGCGCCCCGGATCGAATGCACCGGAGCGTGTACCGACCTGGTGCTGCAAACGGCGGCAGGGGCGGGCGGGCCGCCGTCGCCGGAGATGTTGCGGCGGGCGACGCCGACGGTTTCGGTGCTGACGGGCCGGACGGACGGCGGGCCGCCGCCGACACTTTTGCGCCGCCTGCGGGCCGCCGGAGCAGCCCTGTGGCAGACGGATACGCAGGGCACGATTACGGTGACCACAGACGGGCGCGGCACACTGGGCGTCCGTGCGGAGCCAGCCGGCAAGTAAATTAGCAAATATAACAACTATGCAGACCCTTAATCCGCCAACGCTCGCCATGCCCCGTCTGGGAGATATTCTCGTTCAGCAGGGCGCAATCACGTCTGAGCAGCTCCAGGAGGCTTTGGAAGCGCAGGCATCGACGGGGCGGCGCATCGGCACGACGCTGATGGAAAACGGCTGGGCGACGGAGGAGCAGGTCACTGAGGCGCGGGCGGTGCAGATGGAGGTTGGTTATGCCGACCTGAGCCGCACCCTGCCGGACCCGTTTGCGATTGATCTGGTTCCCGCCGAGACCGCGCAGCGCTACCTGCTGCTGCCGCTGTCGACGGAAGACGGCACGGGCAGTGGGCCGGGGCGAATTACGCTGGCGATGGTGGACCCCTGGGATGTGGAGGCGATTGACTTCATTCAGCGCGAAACGCGCCGCCGGGTCGAGCCGCTGCTGTCGTCGGAAAGCGGCCTGCGGGCCGCATTGGACCGGGCCTATCAGAACTCGCGCAATGATGCTCATTCGGAAGCGATGTCGGAGACTATCGAGCTGGCGTCGCTGGACTCGCTGGATTTGGCTGTGCCCGACGAGGAAGACCTAGACCTCAGCGACCCGCTGAGGCAAGGCGAGCAGGCCCCCGTCATCCGCTTTGTCAACACGCTCTTTTCCGAGGCCGTGCGGCGGCGCACCTCGGACATCCATATCGAGCCGCGCAAGAAAGATTTTCTCATTCGGTACCGGGTGGACGGTCAGCTCCAAACGATCAAAACCGTCCCGCGCAACCTGCTGGCGGCGACCGTGTCTCGAATTAAAATTTTAGGCGAAATGGACATCGCCGAGCGCCGCCTGCCGCTCGATGGCCGGATTGCCCTGCGCGTCGAAGGCAAGAACATCGACCTGCGCGTCTCGACGCTCCCAACGCAGTACGGCGAGCGCGTGGTCATGCGGATTCTGGACCGCAGCACGGCGGGCATGAGCCTGGGCGATTTAGGGTTCTCGCCGCATAATCTCTTGAACTTTAATTCGCTCATCCGCAAGCCACACGGCATTATTCTGGTCACGGGTCCGACGGGGTCGGGCAAGACGACCACGCTGTATGCCGCGCTGAACGCCCTGAAGTCGCCGACGACCAACATCATTACCTGCGAGGACCCGGTCGAGTATGAGCTGGAGGGCATCAGTCAGTCCAATGTCAACGAGCGTGCAGGGCTGACCTTTGCCCGGCAGCTCCGGGCTATTCTGCGGCAGGACCCGGATGTGGTGCTGGTCGGCGAAATCCGCGACCAGGAGACCGCCGAGATTGCGTTTCGGGCCGCGCTGACGGGTCATCTCGTACTGTCCACCCTGCACTGCAACGAGGCGGCAGGCGCGGTCAGCCGTTTGATTGATATGGGCGTTGCGCCGTTTTTGATCGCCTCCACGGTGATCGGTGTCGTCGCGCAGCGGCTGGTGCGCCGCCTGTGCCCGCACTGCAAGGCAGAAGTCTTTCCTGATGAAGAGATGCTGACCCTGTACCGCGCTCTCGGCGGCGTTCCCACCCCCGATTTGATGCTGTGGAACGCCCCCGGCTGCCCCAAGTGCGAGGGCAACGGCACGCGGGGCCGGGTGGCGGTGCATGAAGTACTGACAGCGAGCACGCAGATTCACCGGCTGACGATGGAATCCGCCGAAACCCATGTCATTCGGGAAGCGGCGATAGCAGGCGGCATGATCCCGATGCTGGGCGATGGCATGGACAAAGCCCGTGCCGGGCTGACGACTCTGGAAGACGTGCAGCGCAAGATCGGCGTCTCGCTGGCAGATTAATACGATATTAACAGAAGATTAACAGAATATGAACAAAAAGCCTATTTTGGCATACTTCTTGCACGCAAGAATACCAGAAGTTTCAAGATAGGCATCACACGGAAGGGGTGCATTAGAAGGCGGCGATGTTTGTGGAATTATAAGAACTACGGGCGGCTGTGGCGGGTGTACGGACGCTCAACATTGAAGTACGGGACCCCCCGCAAGCTCTGGAACGCGCTCAGAACCGAATATGCGTACCGACATCGGCACACTGATGTCCGCTCCTCCCCCTATCTCCTCAACATTGAGCCTCTCTACTACTGCAACCTGGACTGCCCGCTGTGCGACCGGCAGATTTTCCCGGAAGCCCGCCCCGGCGCGGAAGCCGGACGGCTGCCGCTGGACATCGTAGACAAGATTTTCGACGAGGTCGGTGATTACCTGTATCAGTGCCAGATTTTCGGGCAGGGCGAGCCGCTTCTGGACTGGCCGCGCACGCAGCAGATTATCGAGAAGGCCAGAAAAAAGCGTATCTTTACGCTGATGAGTACCAACTGCACGGTGCTGACGCCGAAAATGGCCGAGGAAGTGGTTGGTTCGGGACTGGATTATCTGGTCTGCGCGGTGGACGGCATCCGGCAGGAAAGCTACGGCAAGTACCGGGTCGGCGGGCAGGTGGAGCGGGCGCTGGCAAATATGCGGCTGTTCGCCGAAGAGCGCCGCCGTCAGCGCCGCCCGATGGAGATTGAGTGGCAGTTTTTAGTCAATCGCTACAACATCGACGAGCTGGAAGAAGCCCGGCACATGGCCGACGACATGGGGGTCTTTCTGCGGTTTTCGCCCATTCGGGGTATGGAGTTCGATGAGCGGCTGCAAAGCGAATGGCTGCCGGACACCGCCGAATGGCAGGACGGGCGCATTGACCCTGGGCAGACCTGTTACTCATGGCCGTGCTACTTTTTGTGGCGGGCGCTGATCGTCAACTCCAATGCCCGCGTGGCCCGCTGCCTGATTTACCAGAATGTCGGCGAATACGGCAGTCTGCACGAGGACAGTGTGCTGGGCCTGTTCAACAGCCCCGAGTCGCAGCGTGCCCGGCAGTTGTTCCAAAAAGGCCCCGTGCCGGACGGCCCGTTCCCCTCCCCCTGCGCCAACTGCTCGTTCTATGCCCGCGAACATGGCGGCCCCAATCTGGCTAAACGGGACAGTTTGGACCCGCTGCCTGCCTTCCGCGAAGAGCGCGGCACGGTCCCGCTCACAATGCTGTGAACTGTATTTGTGTCTGAAACAAAAGCCGCCCGGCGTTGTCTGTAAAGACAGTGCCGGGCGGCTTTGTTGCAGTCTATGTCAAATGGCTTTAGTGGGCCGTATGCTTTTTGATCTCATGGCGCGTACCAATACCGACGCCGAGGCCGCTGAGGGTCGGATGCTTCTCGGCGAAGTTCAGCTTCTGGTGGTGGGCCTTTTTGTTGGCCGCGCTGCGCTTGAGCATCGAATGGGTGGCGATGCCTGCCGCCGCGCCGGTGGCGGTCGGATGGCGCTGAATGACGTTGTTATGATGCGCCGGAGCCGCCGTCTGGGCGAATGCGCCGGGCGCGAGCAGAGCAAAACTTGCGGACAAAAAGCTGGCGGATAACAGGGCGGCTGCGCCCTTGCGTGTGCGAATGGTCATGGTATACGTTCCTCCGCCGTTGAAAGCGTCAGCGGGGCGAGTAAAGTTCCGGCCTCGCCTAATTTTTTTGCCAAACGAGAACAGCCAGAGCTGGGACAGCAAGCAGTCTTTATGCGGAACAGGGAATTGGGACGACGACGCCGGGCGGCTCGCCCGGCGCGGCCTGGCGGAAGACCGCATCCCCTGCCCTGGGGAAGCGTGGCAGTCGCGCTGGTGGCACTGGTGGCACTGCCAACGTTCGTGGACATCTGGCTGACCCGCCTGTTTCCCGGCTATTTAGAGGGCCTGCACGTTGTCGTGACGGCGGTGTATGCGCTGACGAGTGCCCTGCTGGTCTGGGAGGCTCTCGCTGCCTGGCGCTGCCCCGCCCCCGCCGCCGACTCCCCTCCCCTCCCGCCCTGCACCGCGATTGTCGCCGCGTACCTGCCCAATGAGCAGGAGATTATTATAAACACGCTGACGCATCTGCTGACGCATATTGACGCCGGACAGTTTCAGGTGATACTCGCCTACAACACGCCGGAGCCGCTGGCCGTGGAAGATGACATCCGGGCACTCGCCGCCCGCGACCCGCGCCTCCTGCTTCTGCGGGTGGAAGGCAGCCGCTCCAAAGCCGAGAACGTCAACGCGGCGCTTCAAGCAGCAACCGGAGACATCGTGGCGGTGTATGATGCCGACCACCTGCCCGCCGCCGACTGCTTCCGCCGGGCCTGGGCGTCGCTGTCTCGCGGCGCGGACATGGTGCAGGGCCGCTGCCGGATCAAGAACCACGGGCAAAACGCTTTAACGCGCACGGTGGCTTTGGAGTTTGACACCATCTATACTGTCGCGCACACCGGGCGGGCGCGGCTGTCCGGGACGGCGATTTTCGGCGGCTCCAACGGCTACTGGCGGCGGGAAACGCTGTCGCGGCTCAGGATGAACCCGGCGATGCTGACCGAGGACATTGATGTCAGCGTCCGCGCTCTTTTGGACGGCGGCACGCTGGTCCACGACCGGGACATTGTCTCTGACGAGCTGGCCCCCCTGCGCCTGCGGGACTGGCTTTTGCAGCGCAAGCGGTGGGCACAGGGCTGGCTGGAAGTCTCCCTGAAATATACCATTCCCATCCTGCGCTCCTCCAATTTCAGTGCCGGTCAAAAGCTGCTCTGGTTTTACCTCTTGGCCTGGCGCGAGATTTACCCGGCCCTGTCCATGCAGTTCTTCCCGCTGGTTTTGACTTCGTGGCTGACGCGGACGCCGATCCACTGGTTCGGCACACCGTTTTTCTTCTGGGCGGGCCTCTTGAACCTCACCTGCGGCCCGTTCGTTCTGCTGGCGACTTACGCCTGCGCCCCCACCCACACGCGCCGGGGGCTGGGAGGGTGGTACTGGATTTACGGCGCGTTTACGCTCGTTTATACGACTTTGAAGCTGGCCGTAACGCTGATAGCTCAGGTCGCACACCTCCTCAAAGACCGGGCCTGGGTGACGACCCCGCGCCTTGTCGGCGGCCCGCCGCCTTCTTAGTTGCTGCTGGATACAATCCCGCTTTTCCCTGCCTGTTTGTTTCTCGTTTGCGTGTCAAGCGGTGCGGGCGTTACTGAAATCATTAACTGCTGCGGATTTGCTTCCTGGGCGGCGTTTAGCGCCTCCTGATAAAGAAGCACAAATTTCTCATCTTTCTTTGACACGGCGATAATCACAGCCGCTCTGGGGTACTGAATGACCTGCTGACGCAAAGCGGCCTTGAACTGTGGCAGGGCCATTTTTTGACCGTTCAGCTTGAGCGACGTTCCAGTGCTGTCAGCAGAGACAACAATGCGGCGCAGGGAATTTTCCCCCATATCGCTGAGCGGCAGGCGGACGCCGGGTGATGGTTCATAATAAGGCGCAGCGGCACGATGGCGATGGGCGCAGCCCGTCAGTGTCAGCCCGCTCAACAGCAAGAAAGACGTGGCAAACAGCGCAATAGATTGATGTTTCATATACTCTCTAGGATAGCACCCCTAGCAGAAATACCAGCTTTTTTTGGTAAAAACCTTGCAAAACGGGCGCAACTATGTTAGAATGCCCTGGCTGTGAAAAATTGCACGAATAAAATTCGCGTGATTTGGCGGCTGAAAGATTTACTCTTCGCTCTTCTGCGAAAGTCTTTCCCACACCACTTTTGAACTATTTCAAGGTCGGTGATCTAAAGATGACCCGGAAGGAACTTGCTTTTGCTTCGTTTGAATGTTCTTCGCGCCCCGGCACTGATGCTGTGCGCCGCGCCCCTGCTGATTTCGGCGGCTCTTGCTCACGGCAGCCATTCGCGCTCGCACCACCGCGCCCCCGCTTCCCACGCCGCGAACCCGGCCAATCTCGCCAAAGTGCAGGCGCAAAATAAGGCCCTTGCCAGCGGCAATGTGATTGAAGCCGCCAGTGCCTTTCGCGGCACACGCTATGTGATGGGCGGAACCTCCCGCTCCGGCTTTGACTGCTCCGGCTTCGTGCGCTATATTCTCAGCGCCAGCGGCGGCGTCGAGCTGCCCCGTACCGCCACCGAGCAGTATTACAACGGCACCCCGATCTCCCGCGCCCAGCTTCAGCCCGGCGACCTCGTGTTTTTCAAGAACACATACAAGCATGGCATCTCGCACGTCGGCATCTACGCGGGCGAGGGCAAGTTTATCCATGCCGCCAATGCCCACAAGGGCGTCCGCACGGACAACTTAAGCGACAGCTACTATGTGTCCCACTATGCCGGGGCGCGGCGCGTCCTGCCCGCACAGATGCGGATGGCCGCCTCACCGCGCTAGTTTTCGATTCTTTACAATTTTCTATGCCCGGCGCGTGCCAAACCGTTGACAAGCGCCGGGCGTTTTGGGTATAGTATCTCCGCTGTGCAAAAACGCCAGGAGGGCAGACGCACGATGCGGATGGAAGAAAAGCAGCGGGCACGGGAACTGCGCGTCCAGGGCTGGAGTTACAATGACATTCTCAAAGAAGTCGGCGTTTCCAAAAGCACCCTGAGCCTGTGGCTGCGCGATATTCCGCTAACGGATGAACAGATTGCCGCTCTTTCCGACAAGTTTCGGGCGGGGCGCGAAAAGTTTATTCACAAGATGCGTATCCGCCGCGACGACCGATGGGCAGAGTACCACCGGGAAGCCGAAGCCGAGTATGCTATTTTGTCGCGGGACCCGACTTTTATGTTCGGGCTGGCTTTGTATATTGGTGAAGGCACCAAGTCTGATGAAAACGCGGTTTGCCTGACAAACTGCGACCCACGTGTTATCTGCAAAGCGCAGGAGTTCTTCCTGAGAATTGGCGTGCCCTATTCTTCTTTGCGCGGGGCAGTTCACCTGCATCCGGGCTTATCGGCAGAAGCGGCTGAATTGCACTGGCAACAAGTGACGAGCTTGCCTGAAACTCAGTTTCACCGAACCAGTCTCAGCGTCAGCCGAGCCAGTGCCGGAAAAAAGGGCAACACTCAGCCCTGCGGCACTTTTCAAATTAGTGCGACACACACGAAAACCCGGCAAAAGTTATCTGTTTGGATGACATGTGCTCTTACGGCCCGTTCGTTCATCGGTTAGGACATCGGCTTTTCACGCCGGTAAGAGGGGTTCGACTCCCCTACGGGCTAGACACAAAAAGCGCCCTCTTTGCAAATGCAAGGAGGGCGCTTTTTTGCGTCTGTGCCTAGATTAGCCCCTGTTCTTCCAAATAAGCCACAATCTGTGCCAGCGACTGCTCCACGGTGTCGCGGTCGGTGTGAACGGTGACATCGGGGGTGGTTGGCGGCTCGTAGGGGTCGGTGATGCCGGTGAAGTGGGCGATTTCTCCAGCGAGTGCTTTCTTATAGAGGCCTTTGACATCGCGCTCGGTGAGGGCTTCGACACTGGCCTGAGCGTAGACTTCTACAAAGGGCACGGCCTCGGCGGCGTGTTCGGCGCGGACTTCGGCGCGGACGGCTTTGTAGGGCGAGATGGCTGCTGTCAGGCTGATGACGCCGTTACGGGCAAGGAGGCGGGCCACATAGCCGATGCGCCGGACATTGATGTCGCGATCCTCTTTGGAGAAGCTAAGGCCTTTAGAGAGGTGCGTTCGCACTTCATCGCCATCGAGCAGCTCCACGGCATAGCCGCGCTCAAGGAGGAGGCGGGCGAGATGGCTGGTGAGCGTGGACTTACCCGCGCCGGACAGACCGGTCATCCAGAGCGTGAAGCCTGTTTTTGTTGTTGGTTCGGTCATAAGGTGTTCCAGAGGGCTTGAACTTGACGGTGGGTGTCTTCGGGAGTGCCGTCGGTGGAGATAAGAAAGTCGGCGCGGGCGGCTTTCTCAGAGAGCGGCCACTGGGCGGCGATTTGCCGCCTAGCTTCGGCCTCGTCGATGCCCTGACGTACTCGCAGGCGGGCGATCTGTGTAGCTTCAGCGCAGGTGACAATCACGACGCCGTTCAGGGCTGTCTCCCAGCCGCCTTCGTACAGCAGGGGTATTTCGACGGCGGCAGTCCCCTCCCCTGCCGCTTGCCAGGCGGCGATCTGAGGGAATAGCACGGCGCGAATGGCAGGATGGGTCAGCGCTTGCAGGCGCAAACGAGCATCCGGGTCGGTAAATATCAGAAGGCTCAGAGCGCGGCGGCTGACCGTGTCGGCATGGTCGGGGTCGGCACAGGCAGGAAAGGCGACCAGCACTTGCCGCGTGGTCTGTGTGCCGGGGGCCAGAACGTCGCGGGCGACGGCATCAGCACTCATCGTCGGAGCGCCGAGGTCGGCCAGCATTCGAGTGACTGTGCTTTTGCCGGTGGCGATGCCACCGGTAATACCGAGTACATACATAAGAAGTTTAGCAAAAGAAGTTCAGGCAAAAGAAAAGCCCCCGCAGGTGCGGGGGCTTTTGGCTGAGATTACTCTTTTGCGGTCTCGCCCTCGGTCGGCTCAGTCACCTCCGACTCGGCGTCGGTGACGCCAAGCTCGGCTCCAAGCTGCCCGAAGACATCGGCAAGGCTGGTTCCAAACGTTTCCTGGCTCTGGTTGGCCCGGTAGTTCTTGAACTCCTTGTAGTCGTCGTCCTGATCGCTGCCGTAACCGCCCATATTGCGGTCGCGTCCGCCGCCGCTGCGCTCGCGGCGGGGCCGCTCACGCACCGGGGAGGCCGGAGCGCCAACAATCTCGCGTTCGCCGGTTGGGCGGACATCGCGGCCCGCGTCGCGGCCCGTTCGACCACCGCGTCCGGCATCGCGCCCGCCGCCGAAGTCCGGCTCGGGCACATACGGCTGAGGCGTCGCCGATTCAACGACGCGCCGGATAGACAGCGTCATTTTGCGCTCTTCAGGCCGCATCTCGATAATGCGGGCATCCACGATGTCTCCGGGGTTGACGGCGTCTGAAGGCTTGGCAACACGGCGCTCGGCCAACTCGCTTGTTGGGATAATCGCTTCAATGCCCTCTTCAAGCTGCACGAATGCGCCAAAGGGAACAAGGCGGGACACTTCGACCTTGACCAAATCGCCGACGTTATACTTGTCGCCAAGCTGAGTCCACGGGTCCGGCAAAATCTGGCGCAGGCCGAGGGAAATCCGGCCCTGATCCAGCTTCAGCTTCAGGATCATGACGTCCAGTTCCTGCCCGTTTTTCAGGACTTCGCTGGGGTGCTTGATCCGCGACCAGGACATCTCGGAGACGTGCAGGAGGCCGTCGATGCCGCCGAGGTCGATAAACGCGCCGTAGTCGGTGACGCGGCGCACGACGCCCTTGCGGACTTCGCCTTCCTTGAGGGAAGCGAGCGTCTGGTCTTTCTTCTGACGCCGCTCTTCTTCGGTCGCTTCGCGGTTGGAAAGAACGACTTTGCGGCGCTCCCGGTCCACTTCGATGACCTTCAGCGGGATGCTCTGGCCGACATACTTGTCGAGGTTCTGGTGCTTGAAGTCGCCCGAGCCGACATGGGATGCTGGCACGAAGCCGCGAATGCCGAGGTCGACCACGAGGCCGCCCTTGACACGCTCGGAGACGACGGCTTGCAGGATTGTGCCTGCGTTCATGGCCTCAATGACTTTGTCCCAGGCTTTTTCGAAATCAGCCCGCTTTTTGGACAGCAGGAGCTGGCCTTCGTCGGTGCGCCCGATCACGACGACTTTGACATCGTCATTGACCGCGACCACGTCTTCAACGCGGTCGAACGGCTCACGGGACAGCTCGTTCAGGCGGATGACGCCTTCACTTTTGCTGCCAACATCCACAAGAACGCCGTCCTTGTCGATATGGACCACGGTTCCCACGACCACATCGCCTTCAGCAAGTTCTTTGAACATGCTTTCGAAGTCGGATTGATCCATGCTTGTTTCTTCACGCGCAGGTTTGGGCGCGGGGGGCGCGGCAGCCACGGGCTGACTGACGGCAGGCGCGGCTCCGTTCGTCGCGGGTGGCGCGGCGGCGGGGATTGCCTCGGCCACGGGCGCGGTGGTTTCCACGTCCGGGGCGGTAGTCAGCTCATTGGTCACAACATCTTCGGGTACGGCCGGCATAATTTCGCAGTGCTCCTCAGCATTGGGACACGATTGTCCCTGATTAGGTTTGGTTCGTTCGTCTTAAAATTTATTTTTGACAGGTCTCGCAGTAAACAGTCCCGCGTCCTATCACACGAATGCGGGTCAGAGGTGCGGTGCAGGAGACGCAGGGTTTTCCGCCCCGGTCATACACACGCGGCGTATAGCGCCCGATCTGCCCTTCGGCATCCACATAATTATCGCTCGTCGTCCCGCCGCCATCGGTGGCTTCGGTCAGAACGGCTTTAATCTCACGGTGCAGACGGTCCGTTTCGGCTTTGGTCAGCGACCCCGCAGGACGGAGCGGACTGATGCCCGAGCGGAACAATGACTCATCTGCATAAATGTTGCCAACTCCGGCTAAAACGGCCTGATCCAGCAAAGCGGCTTTAATTGCCGTCTTCGGACGCCGCTTCAAGCCTATGTTTAGCTGCTCCGGCATCCACGCTTCGTCCAGCGGCTCCGGCCCCATCGCATTTAGCGCCGGGTGCGCGGCCAGCTCTTTGGCAGACACTAAGCGCATCTCACCCCAGGTCCACATATCATGGAAACGAAGCTCATTCCCGTTGTCTAATGGAAAAGCCGCCGCCAGATACTTTGCTTCCGGCTCAGATTGTTCGGTGACCGTCAACTGCCCCCGCATATTCAGGTGTAGCAGTAGATAGTACCCTGAATCCAGCATAATAATCAAGTGCTTGCCGCGCCGCGCCACAGATTTGACTGTTGTGCCCGCGATTCTTTCTTCAAACACCGCTGAATCGGTAATAGTTCCTTTCAGCATTTTTGGGACGCGCAGACGGGGCAGACCAAAAATTCGCCCCGTGAGGTGCTTTTCCAGCCCGCGCCGCAGCGTTTCCACTTCCGGCAATTCCGGCATAACACTTGCTTTCTATTTTCCAACGGCCCAAGAGATTGTATAGACAGCCGCCGGATAATCCCCTAACCCCCAATTCTGGGGGGACCAGATAAATACAGAGAAGGAAAAAAGGGCACAGCAAGCAGCGCCCCTACGCATTTATGCTGTATCCGGCTCCCTCTCCTTCCGAAGGAGAGGGTTGGGGTGAGGTTCTCTGGGGCCTTTGTATGCCGCCTCTTATTGACCTACCGGGACAACACGAACAGTGCCGTCAGCGTCCACTTTAATTTGTGAACCTAATGGACACGGATAATTTTTGCTGACGCCATTGACGGTGACAGTAACATTACCATTTCCTATTTGGATAAAAGTAGCTTTCATACCTCCCGGCGTTACAATCGTTATTGGCCCCTGCCCCGTCTTCACAAACGCCGTCTGCGTCGTCGTACTGCTGACAACTGGCGGCGCGGCCTTTTTGATGGGCGCTTCCAGCCAGCCGTCGCCGACCCGTTTCCACTCATACCCCGGCCAAACTTTGCTTGGCCCTTTTGCATCCACGGCCATGAACAAAGCCGTGCCGTGTTCAGGCTGTTCCAGTGTCAGCAGATGGTTTGGATAGTCAATGGTCACGCGGCGAAACTGAAGAAAGAACGGCAGGCCCAGCTTGACGGTTGCGGGAATTTTATGGCTCTTGTCAATGGACTCTTCCAGAAACGACGCCCCGAACTGGCTAGCCGTGCCGAATTTGAATCCCTCGGGCAGAGCATCGGCCTGGGGCGTATCTAGGGTAATCGGAAGCGGAACTTCAAACACGAGGGCGTTCACTTTGCTCTTCGGGTCACCCGCCCCAATCTTGCCGTCCAGCGTCAGTTCTTTAGACCCGCCTGCCGGGAATTGCGCTGCGGCAGATTTCGCCAGACTGAGCGCCATCTCGTTCCCATCGGAGCCGCTGTCGAGCATAGCCCAAACGGATCGGCCCAGCGCCCGAACAGGGATGTACAGCTTACCAGCATCCTCGCGGAACGGAACCGAGAGCGAGTCTTTGACAGCCGCTGCCGAAACACCGCCCCGCGAAAGCGTCATCGTTTTAGCTGCAAAGTCCAAAGTCACGCGGTAGTGCAGAAAAATCTCCGTGCCCAATGTGCAGTCGTCTCTGGGCGACAGATCATGGTCAAGAACGACGTTGACGCCCCCCAGCATCAGCGGCCCTAGCATCAGGCGTTGGGCAAGGCTGATTGTGACAGGTTCATCTCCCTGAACCCCGTTCATTGAGTCTGCAAACTGGCCTTGCAGCGCTAGTTCCTTGCCAGCAAGCCCGTTCAGTGCCACCATCGGTCCGCCGCCAGTGTCCAAAATCAGGCGGACTTTGTGGCCGTCGAGGTCGGCGGCGACGTAGACCCGGCTGTTCGTCCGATCCACCTCAATCGGGATCGTGACAGAAAAGGGGGCCGAAGTCTCACCGAGGCCCTCTAACTCTTTTTCCGTCCGGGGCGACACGCTATAAAACAGAAGCCCCTTGCGAATAGCCTCATGAGGATCGTCGAACAGCGGGGCCAGGCTCGGCGGCGGGTCTGACGGGAGCGCCGAGGCGGGAGGAACAGCCTGCTGAGCGGAGGCGCAGTGCGGGCTGAGACCGCAGAAAAGCAGGGCGGTCATCCCAAATGCACAAGGGCCGATACGCCGCATCAAGGTCCTAACGATCACAACACACCTCCTTCTCAGCCGCACTGCGCCCCCACAGCTTCTAACCCGAGGCGACCGTCTCGAACTTTGGAATGACCGGGTTGTTAGAACCCGCGACCGAGGTACTGGGCCGACCCAGAATGTCCTGCACGTAGCGCGGCCACCAGTCCACCTGCGGTGTGCCAGCGCTGCGCGATTCGAGCGAGGGGGTCGGGCGACCGATGATCTCCCCAGCCTTGTCCAGAATGTCCTTGACGGTTCCCAATTCGGGCTTCAGCCAGCGGCGGCCAATCTGCGCGTGCAGCACTTCATCCGCCCAGTCGTAGTCCTGGAAGTAGGTCGCCAGCGGGTCGTTCGCCTGCTGCGCGATGCGCCATTCTTCACGCTTACCAGTTTTGCCGTTCATCAAGCTCTGCTCGATGTAGTACAAAATGACGTGCCGCTCCAGCGGCGTCCGGTCCATATTCAGATGCATGGCCCAGCCGACATGGTTTGGGTAGCGGCTCCAATCGACGTTGTACTTGGCGAACCAGACTTCGCCCATCATGGAGTGCCGCGCCTCGTCCCAGAGCTGACGGCCCATGTCGCGGTAGTATTCCCAGGTCTTGCCTTTGGTTTGTACCACGATGCTCGCCATCATCTCCGGCACGTCCATCTCGTGGAACCGCTTGTACATCAGCGCCAGATTGCGCTCGTCGTAGTCCGCCGCCGGGTCCGAATAAACATCGTTGGCCCGGTAATGGAAGTTGTAAATGTCGCCCGAGCGGGCGTCGCGCCGGGGGTCCACATCGGCCACGAACTCGCCCACAGCGCGGGGCACGGGCAGCTCCAAAGCCTCTGGCACGGCGTCTTTGCCCGTGATGCCGCCGGTTGCCGCCAGATAGGCCCGCAGATGCTCCTGCCAGGACACACCGACCGACTGATCTTCCTCGGCCTGCGTCAGCGCGGTCAGCGCTTTGGCTCCCCAGTCCACCATCTGCGCCTCTTCGGCGACAACCTGCCGGAGCAGGCGGGCCGTGGAGAAGTCAAAGACGGGGTTAACCGCCGCAAGGTGCCCTTCGCACGCTGCCAGCAGGGCGGGGCGAATGACGCCGTAGACGCCCGCCAGCAGCTCCACCGTGTTTCGCGCCCGGATGGCTTCGTCCATCAGCGCGGCCAGCGTGTCGTCGGGGGCCTCGTCCAGGAACAGCGGCGGGCGGCGCAGCTCGGCCACGCGCTCGCGCATCGACTGTGAATGCTCGCCGTCGAGGTACAGGTGCAGGCTGAGAGCGCCCTTGACCTCCCATTCTGGGGTCGGGTTCATAAACGACGCGCTGATTTCATACAGCCGCCCCTTGACATAGTTAAGCCGCCGCAGACGCTCCACGTTCACGTCCACGCCCAGACCCACCTTTGTGGCTTCTTCGTAAGTCGCCAGCCCCGCCAGCGGCGGGATGCCCGTGAACGTCGTCGCGGGATTTTCCATTGCCATTGTCCTTGTCTCGCTTTCTAGTGTTGACCGAAATAAGTGACCTACAAAAGTTTTTGCCGGGCGTTACGCTTTGCTGTTTCCACGCCAGCCGACTAACGCATCGAATAGGTTAAGCGCTTCACTTGCACCGTTAAGAGTTCAGAAAATGCCTTGCGCTATCTGCTCGGAAGTGCCCGGCAGGTTGTGCTTTTGCCAACCGCGCTTGCCCCTTCCGGGCAGGCAATCAGCTTTTGCTCTACGATGTCAAGACAGAGTCACGCTTCGCAGTCAGCCCGTTGCCTTGAGCTGCGCTAGAAGTTCCTCCGTTGTTTCCTCTACATCCAGTTGACCCATAATCGCCTGCATGGCCGTCATGCCAGCGGGACGGAAAACGTTCTGCCAGATTTCACTTCTGGTATTTTAGCACTTATCGTGTTAATTTTTGCATCCTTTTAGCGACAGGATTAGAAAATAGCGCTTCTTTTAAGCCCTGCCTTCAATGTCGTCAGATCGCGGGCGGTCAGGCTCGGCGCAGTTCGTTTTAGCATATTTAAGAAGAACTGCATATCGGAGACTTTGCGGGGCAGCCCCATGTTTTCGCCATTGTGGATTGAACTGCCGAGTTTGCTGCCCTTTGTATCTAAAACGACGAAGTACGGCACGCTGTTGGGGCCTTTGTATTTCTGATACAGCGCCGTGCCGCCGGGGTTCTCCCAGCCGTTTTTTCCATGTTCCCAGATGTCTAAGTCCTGTACCACAAAATGCGCGGCCATAATCGGGCGCACCTGCGGGTCTTCCAGAAACCGGTGCAGCACAAAGCACGGGCCGCACCAGGACGCATGGAAGACGAGAAACACTTTTTTCTTGCCCGCTGCCGCCTGTGCTTCGGCGGTACGGAGCAGCAGGTCGGCATCTCGCCCATCACCGTGGTTTGTTTTGTCTGCCTCCAGAGCAGCCACAAAACGGCGGTTTTCCGCCTGCCGCTCCGCCTCGGATTTGACGGTGATTACAGCGCTGGTTCTGTCCACGAGAATACTCGTGAACGCATACCGCTTTGCGGGGGCTTGCACTTGAATGGAGATGAGCGGCCCCGGCACGCCATGCAGCCGGAAATGGCCTAAACGGTCCGTGACCGTGGTCTTATTTGCCGCAAAATTTGCGGTTACACTGGCTCCAATCACAGGCTTTCCGTGGAGGTCAGTCACAATGCCAGCAACAAAATGGTTTGCGCGAGGGAGTGCCAGAGGCGGCACGGTCAGGGTTTTGCCCGCGACACCCTGAATCCGGTTGGAATACTTGCTGCCATAGCCCGGCGCATCCACCTGGGTCGTATACCCGAAATTTGCGTAGGCGTCATGGAAGAGGTAGCGGCCTGCGGCATCCGTTTTGGTCGTGTCTACATCCGTGCCCATGTTGGCCTGCCAGCGTGTCAGCGTCACTTTCGCCCCGGCAAGCGGCTTGCCGCCCGTGCTGGTGACGCGGCCCTGCAATGCCGTCTGCGCGTCGGCTGTCAGGCGCAGCGTGACTTCTCTGGTTGAGTCTGTGCCGTTGGGCGTCGCCAGAACACCCTTTCGCGCATAGAGGCGAGCGGCGGCGGGCAGGCCAGGGTTGTCAAATACGAAATGCCCTTCATCATCGGACACGGCCTGCGTATCTCCAAAGTTCGTGCTTACTGCCAGCACTTCGGCTCCGGCGACCGGCTTGCTGTCCGGCCCGAGGACGATGCCCCGGACGGGCGCAGGCGGCACATACGGGGTGATGCTGAGATCAAGCGAGGTGGTTTGGCCGTCTGTAGTCTGGACTTCCTTCGACGGGTCTGAAACGCCGGAGACGGAGACCTGCTGCGTGCCGGGGGGAACATGGAGAAGATACACCCCGTCCGACCCGGTGAATGCGATTCCAGCCTCGGGAGAGTTCGCAGGATGGGCAGGGCCTTTGATAATCAAAACCGCCCCGGCCACAGGCTTACCCGTGGCTTTGTCGGTGATATGGCCTGTCAGCAGCGATCCATGAATGAGCGAAAAGTCCAGACCGGTCTGGGTTTTCCCTTCGCGGGCTGTGACCTGCTGGGCGGGTACAGTCCAGTCCGCGAAGGGAGACAGGGTGGCCGGAGTGGAGGTCGTGTTCAGGCCAAGATTGTAGATGCCCGGCATCAGGCGCTTTATCTGGTATCGCCCTTCGCTGTCAGTCTTCGCCAGCACTGTATTCTGCACGCCGCCCGTCGCCTCCGCCTCGACCGTAGCATCGGCGGCAGGAAGACCGCTCGTTCCGTAGCGCACCTGCCCGGTGAGAGTGGCGGCACGAGCCGCCCGAAGTGTCTTCGGCGGTGTGGTCGCGCTTTGAGCCAGCGTGATACCGCTCTGGCGATTTGACAGGACATACTGTTCTTCGGCGACATCCATTTGCGTACTGTAGCCCTGCGGCAGATGGGTAAATGTCGCGGTGCCGTCGGCATCTGTCGTCTGGCTCCAGAGCGTGGCAATTTTATCATCCCAGAAAGCAAAACTGAAAGTATTTCCCTGCTGCCGAAAGAAGCTTCTTGGCGTCAGATGCATCTTTGCCAGCGGTTTGCCCTTGAGGTCTACCAGATGCACTTTCAGAGTGGTGAACGGCTCAAGGAGAATAGTCTGCGGCGTATCGGTGCCGGGACGAACCACAGCGACGCCCTGGGGGGAAGTCACATAAAACACCCCGGACACGGGATAGACCGCGAAGAGGGCGGGGTGAGTAATGGATTGTATCAGCTTCGCAGGAACGGCAGCCTGGAGCTGATCCGCAGGGATGGTAAAGTCAAACGCGCCCTTTGCATCGGGCGTCACGGTCCGTGTCAGGAGAACCGTGTGGCTGTTGAAATCCACGATGTCATACGTGATAGAAGAATCGGCGGCGGGCTTGCCGTCGGGCGTTGTCACCTGCCCGCTGAGATGCAGGGGCGGCACGGGCGTCTCGTCCGCGCCAAACGCGACGCCCGGCGAAACGATGCCTGCGGCCAGAGCAAACGCTAGTCCCAGATACTTCGGCAGTCCATGAACGTCTCGCATCGTCTGTGCCCTTCTCAAACAAAAGTCCGGGGCGTTTACCGCCCCAGCTCAGAACATAATGACGCTGCGGAGGACGTCACCGCCGTGCATGGCTTCGAAGGCTTCGTTGACGTCGTTCAGGGTGATGCGCTCGGTCACCATTTCGTCGAGCTTCAGGTCGCCGCTCAGGTAAAGCTGGGCCAGCAGGGGGAAGTCATGGGACGGGAGGGCGTCGCCGCAGTGGCAGACGCGCAAGGATGCTTTGTTCCAGTAGACGCCGGTGGACATATCACCGAGGTTCAGCGTCACGGCGTCGTCTGCCGCCGGGAAGCCGATGGTCGTAGCCGTGCCGTTGTAAGACAGCATTTTGATGGCCTGTTCGGTGCAGGCGGGAATGCCTGTGGCTTCAAACGCATACTCCACGCCGCCGTCCCAGCCGTCTTCGGTCAGCGCCCGGACGGCGGCCACAGGGTCGGAAGTTTTGGCATTGACGGTGTGGGTCGCGCCGAAGGCTTTGGCCTGTTTCAGCTTGGTGTCGCTGACATCGACGGCGATAATCTGCCGGGCGTGCGAGAGTTTCGCGCCCTGAATGACCGACAGGCCGACGCCGCCGCAGCCGATGACGGCGACGCGGGACCCGGCGAATACCGGGGTCGTGTTCATGGCCGCGCCAACGCCGGTGACGACGCCGCAGGCGATGAGGCAGGCCCTATCTAAAGGCATCTCGGCGGGCATTTTGATAGCGGCGGCGCTGTGAACCACGGTATAAGTGGCAAACGTCCCGGAGCGCAAAACCTGCGAACACAACGCGCCGTCGCGCTTGCGACGGATGCGCTGACCGGGACGCAGGGCAGCGTAGCAGTGGCGCGGGTCGCCCCGGCGGCAGGCGGGGCACTGCCCGCAGGGGGCGCGGTAGGCCAGCACGACGGGGTCGCCTTTTTGGAGGTTCGTCACGCCCTCGCCTACCGCTTCCACGTAGCCCGCGCCTTCATGGCCGAGGACAATCGGGAACGCCATGCCGTTACCGTTTAAGTTCTTGACGGTTAAATCGGTGTGGCAGACGCCGGAGGCGGCGAGTTTGACTAAAACCTCGCCGGGGCCGGGGTCGTCAATCGTGATGTCTTCGACTTCCACGGCCCGTCCGGCTTCATTGAGGACGGCGGCCTGACCTTCATAGGGCATCGGTGTTTCTCCTAGCGGACAGGCGCGGGCGCAACGGGTTTGGCCGGGGCGGGATGGATGGTTGGCGGGGTCGCGGCCAGCGGTTTCAGGACAACCGGCTTGATGGCCCCGGCCTGCGAGGCGGCGGGCTGTCCGGCGGCGGTGGGGTTTGAGACCGGCGGCGCGGTGCGATAGGTTCCTGTGCCGGGGTCGGGCGGCGCGGCAAGCGAGACGTCCGGCGGGATCGGGTTGCCCCGGTCTCCGTTGCCGGAGCCGCTGCTGCCGACGGGCGACATCCGGCTGTACGTAATGCCGGCGGGCTGCGGCGGCAGGGTCGGGCCGTCGACCATGCTGCCGACACGGCCATTCTCATAGCCAGCGGCGGCAGAGCCGCCCGCGCCAGCCCCGGTGGGAGCCTCGCTCGGCCCGCCATGCGGGGACGTTCCCATCCGGTAGTCTGCCGGCGTGCCGGGTCCGGCTACCTGATCGGCGGTCGGCTGCGGGCGGGCACAGCCAGTGAGGGCCGCCATAGTCAGCGGGAGCAGAAAAAGCGCAAGTGAATTGGGGCGCGAAAACATAGAAGGTCTTCCCATCAAAATCGTTGCCGCTAGTATACCCGATTTGGCCGCAAGGGAGGCCGAAGAACACGAGGGGTTGAAAACCCCTCGCTAGGGAAGGCGTCCTTCGGACGGAGGAACATACGGACAAGAAAAATGCCAATGGCGTCTGGCTCTGTATCTCTTTCGTCCGCAGGACGCCTCCCCTAGCGAGGGGTTTTCAACCCCTCGACCGCCCTCGTCTTTATCAAATCGGGCTAAATGTCGCCGTCCAGGCTTCACTGCTCTCAGTTCCTGCCGCGCTGCCCCGGCCCGGCTGTGCGGCCAGATGCGCGTCCTGCACATCGGTCGGCTTCTGGTCGGCGGCCTGAATAGGACCGGTCGAGACCTGCGTGCCGCGCAGCCATTTGACATGGCCGTCGCAAAACAGAAAATTGGACGCCTGCGTGTGCCGCCCGCCGGAAGCCAGATAATTTCCGGTCGGCCCGGTGGTCTGATTTGCAGCACGGAAGCCCACGCTGCCGCCCAGAAAGCCTGTCGCCAGCGGCAGGCTGCAGGAGTTGCCGGTGGAACCGCTCGGCATAAAAACCGCCGCCAGCTCGCCGTCGGACGCCGGCGAGCCGGTCAGGCAGCCGCCTGTACCCGCGCCGACATTGCCTGCCTCGTCCAGTGTCGTCAAATCCGCGACCGCCTGCGCGTCGCCGGGAAAAGCCGCCGCCGTGGATTCGCAGAGCAGCACCGTTTTGGCCGGGGCGTTCAGCAGGGGCAGCGCCCCGGCAACGCCGTAGCCGCCTTTGCCGGACAGGTTCATGTTGTAGGAATACGAGATCGGCGACAGCCGCACCGTGCCGTTGCTGACGGGCGAAGCGGTGTCATCCGGGCAGGCAAACACGCCCGCGCTGCGAACAAACGGGTAGATTCGCCCCGCCCAGCCGTCTCCGCGTCCCAGATTGGCACGCCCCGCTGAGACGCCCATCGGCATCTGCTCATCGCTGTCCTGCGAATACTGCGTGAAGGCCAGCCCAAGCTGCTTCAAATTGGACTGACAGGTGGAGCGGCGGGCGTTTTCGCGGACGGTCTGAAAGACGGGAAACAAGATGGCAGCGAGGATGGCGATAATGGCGATGACGACGAGCAGCTCAATCAGCGTGAAGCCAAGTCCAAAGCCGGTTCGAGTTTTGCGGAGCATGATAAAAGCCTCCAGACGCGCAGGGTGATATGTGAATTATAACACAAAAAACCGCCCCTATCCAAATTGGACAGAGGCGGCGGTTAATTTTTTGCGCGTGCGCGTTAGTGGCCTTTTTTGGGGACGCTTTCCGACGAATGCCCCGGTCCAACTTTCGCGGTCGGGTCAATATGCGCTTTGGCGTGGTTGACGGCAATGGCCGCCTCGCCGAAGCCGGTGGCAATCAGCTTCAGCTTGCCGTCGTAGGTGACGATGTCGCCCGCGCCGTAGACGCCGGGGATGTTGGTTTCCATGCGGGTGTTGACGCCGATAGAGTTGCCGACAATCTCAAAGCCCCAGTTTTTGATCGGCCCCAAATCAGTCAGAAAGCCCAGATTAAATAAAAGCTCGTCGCACTCGTAATACTTTTCTTCTTTGGTGCGGCTATCGAAAATCGTGACGCCTTCGACGTGCTCCTCGCCGTGTACCTGTTTGACTTCGTGGAAGGTCAGAAACTCAATCGGCAGGGCTTTCACTTTTTCAATCGTGTCTTCGTGGGCCTTGAACTTGTCCGTGCGATGGATTTGCACAATGCTTTTCGCCGTCGGATACAGGTTCAAAGTCCAGTCAAACGCGCTGTCGCCGCCGCCGACCACCATCAGCCGCTTGCCGGCCAGGATAGACTTGTCGTTGACAAAGTAATGAATGCCGCGCCCTTCCAGTTCGTCCAGGCCCGCCTGCGCGATTTTGCGCGGCAGAAAGGCCCCAACGCCCGCCGAAATGACCACCGACTTGGCGTAGTGAATCTGGCCTTTTTCGGTCGTCATCGTCACCAGACCGTCTTCGGAAACCATCCCGCTGACTTTTTCGTCCAGGGCCAAAGTCGGCTCATACTGCATCATCTGCTCAGAAAGATTGTCCACCAGGTCCCGCGCATACACTTTGGCGTAGCCCGCCACGTCAAAGATATACTTTTCCGGGTACAGCGCCGAGAGCTGCCCGCCAAGCTGCGGCAGGCTGTCAATCACCTTTGTTTTCATGCCTCGCAGCCCCGCATAATAGGCGGCATACTGCCCCACCGGCCCGCCGCCAATGATGGCGATGTCAAACACGTCTTCTGAGTTCATCTCGCTCAAGTCTCTGCCCCGCTTCTAAAATCTGCCAAGTGATTATCTTGAACTGCTATTATGAGCAACAGCAGGTGGCAATGTCAAGTTCCAGGCGGCAGACGGGGCACGAATACCAGGCCAGGCTAGAGATAGGGACCGTAGACGGGGCCGGTCGCGGTGCGATTGTCCAGGGCGTTCAGCCCCCAGAGGGAAAACTGCGTCGAGTCGTAATTACTCGCCGCCGTTTGTCCATAATTCCAGGTCAGGCTCTCGCTGCCATCGGCGAACACGCTCAGCCCATCTGAGTACCCGCCGGGAGTTGTATAATTGGGGCTGATGGCCGTTGTCTTGTTGGCCGCATTGAGCGCCCAGATGGCGACGGTATCGCCGCTGTAGTTTCCCTGGGCGTCATTGGTGCCGGGATGAATCCAGAACAGGCGGGATGTGCTGGACGGAGCGGTCACGATGCTATCTATACCCCAGCCCGTATAAGGCCCGAAATTTGAACTGATCGATGTTTCATGACCGGAGGAGTCTACCGACCAGACGGAGGCGGTATCCCCGCTGTCATTACCGTTCTGATCTGTCGTGCCCGGCAGCGTCCACAGCAGCCGCGCCGTGCCGTCATAGGCCGGGAAAAGCTCGGAGAAAGTCCAGTTGGCGTAGCGTCCATAACTCGGCCCGATAGAAAGCTCGGTACCGGCGACATCAGTTTTCCACAGGGAAATCATGTCGCCGCTGTATCCGCCCTTGCCGTCATAAACACCGGGATTGACCCAGGCCAGGAACGAAGTGCCGTCTTTGTTGAAACTGGGGAGGCCTTCGTAAAAGAACCAGCCGGAATACGGCCCGTAGGTCGGGCTGATGGACAGCTTGCTGCCGACCGCGTCCAGCCGCCAGATAGAGACCTGATTGGCTGTCGGCGTGTCTGTGGCATCAAAGACGCTTTTCACCCAGTACACATTGGAAGTGCCGTCCGGGTTGGCAAAGACTTCCAGAAGATGCCAGCCGTCGAAAGGACCATAAGTAGGGCCGACGAACTTCAGGTTGGCAGACGCATCCAGGGTCCAGATGGAGACGGCAGACTGCCTGTTTGTCCCGGTCCCGCTTTCCTTCGTCCAGGCCAGTCGCAGTGTGCCGTCAAAGGCGGGAACCAGCTCCAGAGCGCGCCATCCGGTAAAGGGGCCGTAAGTGGCACTGATGGCGGTTTGGCTTCCAGCAGCATTGACGACCCAGATCGAGACGGTGTCGCCGCTGTAGAGACCGTTCGTGTCGGTCGTGCCTTTTTTGATCCAGAGGGCATAGCTCTGAGTATATTTGAGACTCTGAGCCGTCTGGTTCACTGTCCAGGGGCTGGCCTGCACCAACGCGGGCCGCGCCATCCCGAGGCAGGCAAATCCCAGGCAGAAGCCAAGCACGCGGCACAGTCCCCGCTGCCCCGCTCCCAGTCTCTTCCAAATTAACATCAATCCTAACATCAGGTTTTCTCCCTTGAAAAGTTACGCGAGGCTGCCCCGGACACAATTACCCGTCAGCCCTCACGTTTCTCCCTTCCAGAATACGCCCCTACCGTTAAAGCAGCGTTAAATGGCAGAAAAGGTTTTAGGAAACCATTTGTCGCACTCCGGTTTCGGCGGCTTCGGTGACCGCTGTAATCAGCCGGGTCAACCGCACCGCGTCCGAAAAACTAGGTGCAAAATGCGTTCCACTGCTTCGCGGCTCGTTTCTTCGATTGACAACGGCTTTGCATCGGGGGCGCTCAGCGAAAGCTGCCGCAGCGCTTCTCTACACTCAGGAGACCCCTGTTTTAGCGGGACGATGGGCGCAAGGTCGGGCACCTACAAGGGGGCGGCCTCTTGGGGTATCAGCTCGGCGGCCTGCTCCGGGGTAATCAAATCGGCATCGCGCAGGGCGGCGGCAGCGCGGCTTGGCTTAATAATTGGCGTCGGCACGGGCGGCTTCGGAAGGAAGGTTAAGCGTGAGTGTCGTGGTGTGTTTCCCCTTTACGCTACTCGCCAATATGGACGGCTAAAAAACTGGTGCTGAGGTCGCCTTTGCGGAAGGCGGCGTTGGCGAAAATCTTTTTGTGGTACTCCAAGTCGGTCTTGACACCGGTGATTTCTACTTCGTCCAGCGCCCGCTGCATCCGGTTGATGGCGGCGTCGCGGGTGTCGTCCCAGACGATGATTTTGGCGATCATGGAGTCGTAGTAGGGCGGCACGTCGTAGCCCGAATAAACGTGCGTGTCGATGCGGACGCCGAGGCCGCCGGGGAAGCGCAAGCCGGTGATCTTGCCCGCGCTCGGCGCGAAGTCGCGGGCGGGGTCGCGGGCGGTCAGGCGCACTTCAATGGAATGACCGTTCCAGTGAATGTCGCGCTGGCTGAACGGCAGCTTTTCGCCTGCCGCGACGCGAATCTGCCACTTGACGAGGTCAATTCCCGTGACCATTTCGGTGATGGGATGCTCGATTTGAAGCCGCGTGTTCATTTCCATAAAGTAGAACTTGCCATCGGGCGCGGCGATAAACTCCACGGTCCCGGCATTGGTGTAGCCTGCGGCTTTGGCGGCTTTGACGGCGGCCTCGCAGATGCGCTTGCGGACCCCGGCGTCGAGGTGCGGCGCGGGGGCCTCTTCCACCATCTTCTGATACCGGGCGGTCTGAAGCGAGCAGTCGCGCTCGCCGAGGTGCAGGACGTTTCCATGTTCGTCGGCCAAAATCTGGACTTCGATGTGCCGAAACGTCTCAATGAACTTTTCAATGTAGACATCGGCGTTGCCAAATGACGACTCGGCTTCGACCTGCGCGGTCTTCAGGATTTTGGGAAACTCCTGCTCGTTCTGTATCACCCGGATGCCGCGCCCGCCGCCGCCGCCCGCCGCTTTAACCATGACGGGGAAGCCAATTTTGGCAGCCACTTTGGCGGCTTCCAGGGGATCGCGCAGGGCGGTGTTTGTGCCGGGCACAATCGGGACGCCCGCTTTTTCCATCGTCGCCCGCGCCTGGATTTTGTCGCCCATCGCTTCAATCGCGGCCACGGGCGGGCCGATGTATTTGAGACCGATGGCGTCGCACATCTCGGCAAACGAGGCCACTTCGGCCAGGAAGCCGATACCGGGATGGACGGCGTCGCAGCCCGTGATGACGGCAGCGCTCAGGATGTTCGGGGCGTTCAGGTACGACCCTTTACGCTCGGGCGGGCCGATGCAGACGGCTTCATCGGCGAGGCGCACATGAAGCGAGTCGGCGTCGGCCTGCGAGTACACGGCGACGGTGGCAATTTGAAGCTCGCGGGCGGCACGGATGACACGGACGGCGATGTCGCCCCGGTTGGCAATAAGGATTTTTTTAAACATATTCTTTAAATATAATGGATAGTGGAATTGGAACACAGACGGACAAAGCCGAGGGGTTGAAAACCCCTCGCTAGGGGAGGCGTCCTGCGGACGAAAGAGAAGAAAGCCTGCGGCAGTTGGCTCCAATCTTTCACCCGGAGGGTGCTTCTCCTAGCGAGGGGTTTTCAACCCCTCGGCCTCTCGGAGTCAAACAAAACTGGAATACTACTGTCCCTCGTCCCCGCCGCCGCTGGCCGGAACGCTGCCGCCCATCGGCGGCAGGGTAACACCGCCGGGGCCGCGTCCGCCGGGCGCGGGGGCGGCAGGGGCGGTCCCGCCGCCGCCGAGAACGACTGGGGCTGCGTTCGGCGCGGCCTGTCCGTGGCCGAGGTCGGTAATCGCGCCGGTGCTGGGGTCAAGCTGGAACTGACAGCCCTGCGCGTGGACTAAATCATCAGTGGCGCCGTACTTTTTAAGCTGCTCGAAGTTCTGCGGCGGGCGGTCGTTGTGGTCGCCTTTGTACATCATCACCGCCTGCGTGAGCTGCGACTGATAGGTGCTGCACACGGCCCCGTAAGCCTGCTGCTCGGCGGCGGGAGCGCCGTTGTGGGAGCCAGCCTGCGGCGACAGCACTTTTTTGTAGTACCAGGCCGAGATAATCATAATAATCGCCAGGCTGACCAGCATACCAATCAGGGTCCACTGCCCGCGACGGGCGGCGGGGGATGGCACGGAACGTTGTGGGGACATGATTTCCTCCAGCGGTTAGACAGAAAGACGAAACAGGGGCTGACCGTATTCGACAGGAGCGCCCTCTTCGGTGAGAACGTCGGTGATTTCACCGGCGTCTTCGGCCAGCACTTCGTTCATCAGCTTCATCGACTCAATATAGCCGATGACCTGCCCGACGCGCACGGCAGCGGCAAAGGACAGCGGCACTTTCGCATAATGAAAAATACCCACCATCGGGGCCAGCAGCGTCCGAGGCGGCTCAGGCGTGGGCGCGGCGGGGACTTCGGCGCTCGGCGGCAGGGCGGCTGGCTCGCGGCCTGCCATGATGCCCGGCACGGCCAGAGTCAGCGGGCGGCGGGCGTGAATACGCTGTCCGTCCCGCTCCACGGTGATTTCGGAGACGGGGAACTCGCCAAGCACGGCGACAATTTGTTCAATAGAGTCTAGGTTCATAGTTGAAGGCTTAAAGATTTCAAGGCTTAAAGTTTAAGCGTAAAGCAGTAGTACTCGATGGCTTTGAGCACCTGCGACAGCAGCACCACGCCAAGCGCAAACAAAAATATCCACGCGATAAAGCCGTATTCGCCGGTGTGCAGCACCGTCAGCCCGGCGGGGGTGCTGCCGAAGGCAAAGCGTTTTGTGGCGGCATCCAGCCCGAATAGAACTTGATGCACCAGGCCTTGCAGCCACGGGATATTAAAGAGCACAAGCGCCGGAAAAGCAATCAGGGCCGTCGTCGTCAGCGCTTTATATTTCTGCCGCTGATGCTCATTATAGATGACGCAGTTGCGGCAGCGCTGCCGCTTGGCCTCAGGGGACAACTGCTGCTTGGTCTTGCCCATCTTCATGGCCTGGTCCGCCCGCGTCATCTGATCTTTCCAGTCCGGCGAAATCATAGATTGAAGGACGATGCGCTCTTCGCACATACAGCCTTCTTTGTACCACCAGCAGGGGCCTTGC
Source organism: Capsulimonadaceae bacterium (assembly GCA_965277455.1). Lineage (GTDB taxonomy): Bacteria > Armatimonadota > Armatimonadia > Armatimonadales > Capsulimonadaceae > JANXMY01. Next base: position 2,276,559 of record OZ255823.1, read on the forward strand.
TTTTTCAGATAAATCGGGCAGTGAACGCGAATATGGTCCTTGCAGAACGGCCCTTCCCAGCAGCGGCCCAGAAAAACCTGCCGCTGAGTCGTCGACTTCTGCACCGCCGTTCCCGCACCGTACTTGGCGTTGACCCGGCCAATCGCCGCCCGCTCGGCGGCCTCGCCCAGACGGCGACCTAAATCCACCAGCGTCCACAGCGCCCCCGGCACGGCGGGCAGCCAGGCCAGCGACTGAAAGCCTGCCGACGCCGCCATACCCGGCACGCCCTGCGTCCAATGCTTCAGGAGGTAGGCCTGCGTGGTGACAAACGGCACGCCGACATAGAAAAACGCGGCGACGCCCAGCAGCCAGTAGCCCAGGCCCTCGGCCCGCGCACAGCAGACCAGCAGCGACGCCACGGCCACAAACCCGGCGATGTCCAGCGCGTGAAAGACCAGCGCGACGTTATCCAGCGTCACCTGCCGCCGGGCGGCGGGCATCTGCCCCATCGCCTCGTGCGACCACGCCCCGGTCCACAGCCCGCCCAGCGCATAGAGGAGGAGCAGGGCGAAGACGGTGGCGCTCAGGCCAAGCACACGGCGCGAGGCCATGTCCCACCAGAGTGAGCCGCTGCCGCGCCCGCCTTTTGGCTTTTTGCGATACGCCGCCGGCAGCGGCGCTTCGGTCAAATCAATGCGTTCCGACATCGGGGAAGAGCCTCCCAAATCACAGGGATAGACTTACTTGACGCGCTCTAAATACTGATCGCTGCGTGTGTCAATTTTGATCTTGTCGCCGACTTTGACAAAGAACGGGACGCTGACCACGGCCCCGGTTTCCACGGTCGCAGGCTTGCCGCCGCCGGAGGCGGTGTCGCCCTTTTCGCTGCCCGCCGTTTCGGTCACTTCCAGCTCCACGAAACTCGGGACTTCAATGCCAATGATGGCGTCTTTGTGGGTCAGCACGCTCAGGTCCATGTTCTCTTTGAGGTACTTGACGTTGTCGCCAATCTGGTCTTTGGGGACGCCGATCTGCTCAAACGTTTCCGGGTCCATCAGAAAATACTCGGTGCCGTCGTTGTAAAGGTATTGCAGCGGGCGGCGCTCCAAAAACGCCTGTTCCACGCGCTCCCCGGCCCGCCAGGTCTTTTCGATGCTGCGTCCGTTTTTGATATTTTTCAGCGTCGAGCGCACGAACGCCCCGCCCTTGCCGGGCTTGACGTGCTGAAAATCGGTGATCGTGAAAATGTTGCCATCCATCAGGATGGAGATGCCGTTACGAAAATCGCTGGTGTCCATGACCGCGTAAAACTCCTGTGAAAACTGTTGTAGAAACTGTTGTGAGAACTCTTAGATGCCAGAGTATAGCATATCAGGCGGCCTTTGACAATCAAAAAGCCTTAGCCGCCGTCATTACGGAACCGCTGCCGCGCCCCATCGCCCTGCCGTTCATACTGCCCGCCGGTGTAGCTGTCAATAACCCGGTTCCAGAAAGCCACGGCAGGCCGGTTCCCGGCAAGCTGCTCCACTTCCCAGCGGCCCCGAAACTCGTCAAAGACCGCCCGCGCCGCCGCTTCCCCCACCCCCTGGCGGCGGTATTTGTGGGCCACAAAGAAGTCCAGCACTTCAAAGTCTGTCTCGGGCGAGAGGAACTGCGGGCCAGAGTTGACGATGATAAAGCCTGCGACACTGCCATCGGCATAGATCAGATAACGATGGCACTCCCCCCGTATCCACCAGTTATAAGCCGCGCATTCGTCATGCGTGCGAGGCATCGGGACGCCGAATGCTGTCCAAACCGGCAGCCCCCACTCGTTCAGCGCCAGCAGGTCATCCCACTGACTCAGCTCAGAAAAGTAGACGGTGAATAAATTCCGCAATGTCTGCGCCGTGTCTTCGGTTTCTTCGGCGAGCGTGACGTGCATAGAAAAAGCCCTTCAGAGATTATACAGAAAGCCCCCGGTTAGCCCCCTAACCCCCAATAATGGGGGAACCAGACAGTGTCTAAAGGAGGCCGTGGGATTAAAATCCTCGGCTATGCGGCGCGGCGGAGACTTGCCGTGAGGCCGCACAGCCGAGGACTTCCAGTCCCACGGCTCTTCTGTGGCACCATTTATTTTGAGACAAACATAGTACACGTTTCACGCACTCAACGGTAGCTGTCAAGCGCTCGCCTACCACATTCACCAACTCTTTGTGACCATATCCCGCGCAAAGCCACGCAGCGAGCCTACCACTGCGACACGCAACTGCTTGACAAAGCGCTGGGCCTATGATATACTGTTTCTATCGTTGCCGATAGACACGGCATCGAGACCCGCGAGAGCCAATCGGCTCCCGCGTTTTTTGTTTTTAAAGCCCGCCCTGCGCCCCCAAACCTGCCAGCGCCGCTTGTACCTGCGCCCCGTACCCGCCGCCAAACATATTCAGATGGTTCAGCAGGTGGTACAGATTGTAAATCGGCAGCCGCTCTCGCCAGCCAGCAGCCAGTGGATTAGCGTCGGTGTAGGCATCATAGAACGCTTCGGGAAAGCCGCCAAATAGCACCGTCAGCCCCATCTCCGCCTCCGCCCAGCCCCAGTGCGCGGCGGGGTCAATCAGTGCGGGCTGCCCCAGTTCGTCAGAAATCACATTGCCGCGCCACAGGTCCCCGTGCAGCAGGGCGGGCGGCTGCGGCGGGACACGCTCCGGCAGGGCGGCGCACAGCCGCTCCACGCGGGCGGCGTCAGCAAGGGTTAGAAGCCTGGCGTCAAATGCCAACCGTGCCTGAAAGCGCAGGCGATGCGCGGCAAAAAACTCGTGTCCATTCACGGTCCACGGGTTCGGCTGCGGCGTCGCGCCGATGAAGTTGTCTTTGGCAAAGCCGAACTTGGGCGAAGGTGTCCGGTGCAGCGCGGCCAGATTGCGGCCCAGAGTAGGCCAGAAGTCGGCGGCAGGCGGGGCAGGGCGCAGGTCTTCCAGCAGCACAAACGCGGGGGCGACTAAAAGCGCTTCCGGGACACGCGGCCCGCCGGGAACGCGCAGGGCGGTCAGGCCGTCCGCCTCGCAGGCGAAGAAGCTGGGCGGGGCATCGGCGTTGGTTTTCAGCACCACCGAACGGCCCGAACTCAGCGTCAGTCGCCGCACCACGCTGATGTCGCCGCCGGACAGCGGCAAAACCTGCGTGACTTCGCCCCACCTCTGCTCTTGCAGCCATTCAGCAACGCTGTTGGGTATTTCGTTGTCTACTCTTTTGTTCATCGGAAGCGGAAAAACGACAAAATCAGGTACCACAGCACCAGATACCACACGCGCCGCCCGCCGCTGAGGCCCTCGACCGTTCCCACCGCGCTGCGGAGGACCCCGGCGGGGCGCAGGGCGATTTTAGTTTTGGAACACGCCCGGCAGCGCGTCCCTGCCGGGGTGTAGACCGTGCATTTCGGGCAGATAGGCGCTTCGCACCGCCCGCAGCGCAGGCGGGTGACGACTTTCGTGTGTTTGGTGCAGAACCAGGCCCCGTCGCCTGCTTCTACAGCCGCATTCGCCGCTGAAGTCAGGGCCGTGCCACATTCGCCGCAAAACTTTTTGTCGTCCGGGCTGACCGCCCGGCACTGAGAACAGACCATCGTTTTCTTCCTTAACGCCTCACCGTGAAAGGGGCTGCCGCCATCGCTCTGCGTCCACAGCAAGTGATCTTACTGAGCCTTTGCGCTGCCCTGCCACTTGGCCTCGGCTGGCTCTCGCTGAGTCCGCGCCCTGCGCCGTCCCGGCCCCCACGCCCCGTTATTGCCCCCCAAGTCAAGCCGCTAGGCGGCGTCACCGTGGTTTTAGACCCCGGCCACGGCGGACAGGACCCCGGAACGACGGTGGGGCCGCAATCGGAGGCCGCGCTGACCTACCGGCTGGCAAATGAGCTGGCCTCACAGCTTCGGGCCGAGGGGGCATCGGTGGTTTTTACGGTGAAAAGCCGTCAGCTTTCCCCCGCGCTCGTGCAAACCGAGACGCCCCCGGTCCGGCCTGTCGATGCGACGCTGGCACTGACCGGGCATCCCCTGCGTCTGCGTCATTCCCCCGCCCCGCTGTGGGACCGGGCCGCGCTCGCCAAATTGGTCTGGACCCGGCAGGCCGCCCGCGACCCACACGCCGCCCGCGACATATTTTTCCTGTCCCTGCATTTCGATCAGTACCGCACGGAAGGCGTCTTCGGAAGTTTGGTCTGCGTGGATCGCCGCGCCCGTGCCGTTCCCCGGCTTGCCACGGCGCTCATTCAGGAACTCGGGCAGGGAGCCGTCCGCCCGGACGACTTTGACGGCTTGACGGGCCTGTCCGGGCATCACCTCGCGGTGCTGAACCCGGCCCGCAACCCGATCCCCGAGAAAGTCCTGCTGGAAGTGGCGACCCTCTCCAACCCCGGCGACGCCCGCCTCGCCGCCGACCCGGTGTGGCGCGGCGACATCGCCAGCCGCATCACGGCGGCGATTGTCAGGGTTCATGCCGGACCCCCTAGCCCCCAATAATGGGGGAACCCGATTAGGAAGGGAACGGGACAGTCAGGATTTGGCCTCCCCTGCTCTTTATCCGGTTCCCCCATTATTGGGGGCTAGGGGGCAATCTTCGCCCAGCCATCCGCCGCCGCCGAGCGCAGGGAGGCGTCGATGAGGCGCTGAGTCGCCAGACCATCGGCAAAACTTGCCCCGCCCCCGCCGCCTTCAGCGACGGCGCGGACAAACTCATACAGGCAGTGAACGTGAAACTGCGGCCAGCCTATCGTGTTCTTGGTCGCGGCGAACGCATACGGCTTCGGGTAGCGGGTCGCGCACTCAATCTGCTGAAAGCCGCGCTCGCCGCCCAAAGCCGCTTCGGGGCGCGTGGCGTCGTAGGCGCGAAGCCAGTTCGGGTCCATCAGGCTAAACGAGAGCGCCCCCCGGCTGCCGTGGATTTCTATTCGCAGGTCATCCTGAGTGCCTGTGGCAAGGCGGCTCGCTTCGACGATGCCGACCGCCCCGGAGGCCATGCGGGTTTGGACGATAGCGATGTCGTCGACGTCGACCGGGCCGAGCTGACCGCTTTTGTCGGGGCGCTCGGGGACAAACGTGTCCAAAGTCGCCCGGACTTCGGAAAACTCGCCGAGGAGCCAGCGGACCAAATCAAAGACGTGTGCCCCCAGGTCCATCACCGCCCCGCCGCCGCTGCGGGCGAACGACAGCCGCCAGCTTAGCGGGCGGTTTTTATCCACGTAGCCCGCGTGCAGGTAGGCCGCCCGGTAGTGGTAGACGTCGCCCAGAAAGCCGCTTTCTACCAGCTCTTTCGCCCGCATCAGCGCGGGAACGCAGCGGTAGTTAAATGTCATTCGGTGGACTTTGTCCGACTTTTCGGCCAGCGCGGCGATCTCCTCCGCCTCAGCCAGCGTGCGCGTCAGCGGCTTATCGCAGTAGATGTGCTTCCCGGCAGCGATGGCATCTTTGAGGAGCGCATGGTGAACGTCGTTTGGCGTGCAGCAGTGGATAATCTGAATGTCTTCGCGGCTGAGAAGCTCCTGGTAATCGGTGACGGCAACTTCGAACCCGGCCTGTTCTTTGGCTTTCAGACCGCTCGCTTCGGTTGCCGTGCAGATGCCGACGAGACGGGTGCGGGCGGGAAGCGGGTCATAAAACAGCGGCAGGGTGCGGTGCGCGTAGGTATGCACCTTGCCAATCGCCCCGTAGCCGATGATGCCGACGCCGTATTCTTTCATTTCAAGCCCGCCTTCTGCCAGATGTCATCCATCGCCGCGCCGACGGTCTTCAATCGCTCGGCGTCCGTAGGCAGGGTGCTTAAATTGACAAACGGCTCCGGCGTTACCGGGCCGTCGTAGCCGATTTGCTGAAGCGACTGCAAGAAGCCCGCAATATCAATCGTGCCGGTCGCGCCGGGCAGGGCGCGGACGCCGTCAAGCTGCTCATCGACCGGGACGCCGGCGGGGGCGTCGTTGACATGAACATAGACCACCTGCGCGGGGGTCAAAGCGTTCAAATCAGCCAGCGTGGCGTGCGATGTGTACCAGTGATAAGTGTCCAGCAGCAGCCCGACATTGGGGCCAATCCGCCGCCCCATGTCCAGCATCTCGCCCATCGTGTGGATAAACGGATGCGCCTGCGTGTCCCGCAGGGTTTTCGGGCCGATAAACTCCAAACCGAGCGAGACGCCTTCATCGGCGAGTATCCGCGCTATCGGCGCGAACCGCGCCACATGAAAGTCCCGGTTTTCATCGTAAGGCCGCGTGTCCGAGCAAGGCATCACCCAGGTCATCGTGCGCGTTGCCCCCACCGCCGCCGCTGCACGGGCCAGCCGGGGCAGGTGTTTCAGGCCCTCCGTCCACACCGCTTCCTCGCCGCGCCAGTCGGTCGGCAATCCCCATCCGGCGGGCTGAATTCCTGCCGCTGCGAAAAGGTCCGTGACCGACGCCGCGCCGCTTTTCTCTACCCGGTCTGCGATCTCACCAACATTGATTTCCACGCCCCCAAAGCCGCCCGTCTTTGCGGCGGCCAGGGCTTCTTCCAGCGTGTTTGCCTGCACGCCAATTGCGCCGGGGCTGAGTCCTTTGAACATTGCTCTGTCTCCTTCGTCTGTTCTCTTGGTCCTTCAATTCACCGCCGCCGCCGCTGTTCCCTGCCCAGCTTTTGGAACAAATGGCTCAAACGCGGCGTCTTGGAGATATTACACACGAAACACGAGGGATACTTGATGATAAACTTGAAAACCGCCGCGCTGACCGTTCTGGCAGGCACGGCACTTCTGGGAACGACGCTTGCTCCCGCCTTCGCCCAGCGGCCTTATGACAATGGCTACGGGAACGGCTCCGGCTACGGACGCGGTTATGACCGAAACGACCAAAACAACGGGGAGCGCGGCCAGGTGCGCTGGAGCGGCGTTGTGGACGACACCGCGATTATCACCATTCGGGGCCGGGACGTGCAGACGCGAACGACTGCAGGCCAGGGCGTCACCAACGTCTCGGAGCAGATGAACGGACGGCTTCCCAGCCGCCATGTGAACGTGAACCTGCGCCGGGTCAGCGGGCGTGGGCAGGTGGAAGTCATTGAGCAGCCATCGCCGCGCAATAACTTCACGGCCCGTGTCCGTGTCCGGGACTCGCAAGGCGGCAGCGCCCACTATTCGTTCGTGCTGAACTGGGGACGGTAGGGGAACCTTTTGCCCCCCGCGCCGTGTTCCAACAGTAACAGCTTTTTTGGAAACGGAGCAACTTGAACTATGGCGACAGAACAGGCAACATTTGGCGCGGGGTGCTTTTGGGGCGTGGAAGAAACGTTCCGGCAGACACCCGGCGTCACCGACACCGCCGTCGGTTATGAGGGCGGCACGTTAGAGAACCCCACCTACCGCGACGTCTGCACGGGCCGCACCGGGCACGCGGAAGTGGTGCAGGTGACCTTTGACCCGGCGCAGGTGTCTTACGACACGCTTCTCGACATCTTCTGGGCGAACCACGACCCGACGACCCTGAACCGGCAGGGGCCGGACCACGGCACGCAGTACCGCTCGGCGATTTTCTACGGCTCGCCCGAGCAGCAGGTGACCGCTGAGGCGTCCAAAGAGAAGTGGAGTGCGAGTGGCCGCTTCCGCCGCCCGATTGTGACCGAAGTGGTCCCAACGCAGTCGTTCTATGCTGCCGAAGAGTACCATCAGCAGTACCTCGCCAAGCGCGGCATGGCCTCCTGCCACGTTTGACGAACACATACCATAGGCCGCCCGTTTTCCTCTTGTTTTGGGGGAGATGGGCGGCTTTTTTTGTTTGAATTCTCATCAAGCGAGAATCGCACAAATTATTTTGTCCCACCCCCTCCCGCCTCTTGCCAAACGCTTTCCAACGTGATACAATCAGCCCATCGTTAGTCCCCGGTGCTGCCCGTTAGCAACCTGTCTGCGGCGTATCGCCGTGGCTGCCGTGAAGCCGACTTCACACCACCGGACCCCGTCTCTACTCAGCGGTGGTCGCCGACGGGGGACACCTCGTCCGACGCTGAGTCGGCGTGACCCATCACCCGAGGTGTCCCCCGTCGGCGACCACCGCCTACAGTGGCCGGCACCGGTCATTTCTGCGCGTTTTAGTAGCCGTGCGCCGGGGATTGACGATAACTTTTCTGCAAGAAACATACGAGGACACGGGGCTGAACCCCCGTGCTTTGAAGGGCAATTCCCCGCATGCGCGGGCACAAGACAAAGCCAGACATTCTGAACTCCTCGCCCGCGAAGGCGGGGGCTTGCACTTTTAAAGCATGGGGGTTCAGCCCCGTGTCCCTCTTTTCTAGGAACTCGTTTCACAGGAACCAGCCCCGATGCCTGCCCCGAACCCGACACCCCCTGCCGACGCCCCCCGCGACCCGCGCCAGTTTGCCCGGCAGGCGGCGCTGACCTTTGGGCCGTGGCAGAAACTCAAGCGGCTCTACAAAGACGCCGAAGCCGGACTGCCGACCCCGGACGCCGACCCTACTCTGTTCGGCATCCTTGCCGCCCGCATGGATGCCGCCCCGCTGTCTGTGTCCGCCAACACGCCTCCGGTGCAGCTCGGCGCGAACATCCGAAGCGTCAGCGCCGTGACCGTCGTGGGCGACACGCTCTGCTGCCTGGGGAAAAACAATTACCGGGACCCGGTCGAGTTTGCCACCTACCGCCTGAACCCTACCAATCCCCTTCAGCCCACACCCGGCGCACGCTTTGCCCTGCCCGACGGCGAAGCACTGTTTGCATTTGGTCCATTGATTTGCGTCACAATGGGAGCCGCAGGAAAGAGGGTGATTGGCTTTTTTGACCCCTCCGACCCCGACAATCCCCGCTGGGGCGGGAGGCTGGACATGGGTGGCCTGATTCAAGCTGTCTCGGGCGCGTTTCCCAACCTATATCTAGGCATACAAGGCAGTGCCGGGGCGTTCAGCGGCCTGCGCGTGGTGGACGTATCGAACCCGGATGCGCCACGCCAAGTCAGTGAGCTGGCAATTCCGAATATAACGGATGTTGCAGCAAACGATGGGCCGGTAGCGGGGGTGGTATCTAGTCAAGCTGGATTCAGGACAAATTTGCCTGGTAGTCGGGGCGGCCTGACAACCGTGGATGTCTCTAATCCCGCCGCCCCGCGTGTTCTAGGCTTTCTGGGTATGGACGACGCACAAAGTGTCGCGCTTCAAGGCACGACCGCCTATGTCAGTGCCGGGTCAGGGCAGACGATGGGCCTCCATATCGTCGATATTAGCAGCCCGGATCGCCCGCGTGAAGTGGCATTTCTGAGAACGTATCCGGCGAAATCTCTGCTCCTGCATGAAGGCTATTTGTGGATACAGACGAGCTACGCGGCACTGACGCTGGCTGATGTGCGGGACCCGCTGACCCCAGTGCTGAAGACAATTCCCACCATCTACGGTGGGCAGGAAGTGACTATCGCGGACGAAACATTGTATGTGGGCCGCAGCTATGGCGGCATGGAGCTTTACAATATTTCTAATCCTATCAAGCCTGCCCGTGTCGGCAACCCGCCGAGCAGCGGGACGCTGGGCTATATGAAGCGCCGCGCCCGGCGTGTTCTGCGGACACTGGCGACCAAAGACCCCGACGCTTACGCCCGGCTGGCCTATGAAACGCTGGCGGCTGCCGACGGCACTGCCGCCGATATGACCCGGCAGTGGGTGACGGCGGATATTCTCTACGGGGCTTCGGACCGCTGGCAGGAGAACCGGCATGGACGCGGCCCTCTTACCCCTGGCCCGGCCCGCCTGCGGCTGAAAACGAGGGAAGAGCGTGCGCCGGAAGCGTGGGACAAGCACCCCGAATTAGCAGCCGCGCTTTTGACCAACCCCAAGCTGCCCTGGCAGACGCATGAAGCGGCCTACAAGATGCTGCGGGCCGTGGGCAAGCTCCCCGAAACCGTGCCAAATGAGGTGCTGTCGGCGTTCTTGTGGGGCAGCTCGCCGCTGCTCATCCGCTTTGCCGTGTCCCGGCTGGCGGCGGGGGACAGTCTGGCGCGGGCGTCCGCCAAAGTTGCGGCGGCGGCGTATCTGAAAGCAGGCCGGGCAGCGCGGCGGGCGATGGAGCCGGGGCTGGCGGCACACACAGGAGAACCCGACTGGGGCCGCAAGTTCCTGACCCATCTGTTCGCGCTGGCTGATGACGCCGCGAGCGGCGGTCGGTTTACCCGCCGTGCCGGAACGGCTTTGGACACCGCCGCCCGGCTATTTGGCTCTTTGATTGAGCGCAAAACGGTGGAAGACCGGCTGGCGCTGCTGGTGTCGGCGGGGCAGCCGAACCTCACAGCATTAGTGCAAAGCGCGGCCCGGCAGACGCCCCCGGCACGGGCGATCTTCTGGCTTCGTGCCCTGTCCCCGCTAGATACGGCCCAACGGGAGCCGGTGACGCGGGCACTGGCCGAAGGCATGAAAGGCCGGGCATTTAACGTGGCTGAGGCACAGGAGCTGGTTTATGCCCTGCCGGACTTCGTGCGCGAAGCAGGGTGGCGGCTGCTGGAAGCAAGCGCGACGGTGACGGGTGTATTCCAGACGCTGTGGACGGCCCTGCTGGACAGCACGCGGGAGACGCCTGCGCTCCAAACCGCGATGGCCTCCGCCTCAGCGCTGGCCCTGCTGGACCGGGCGGGGCTGTCTGCCGATGATATTGCCCAGCGGCTCAGCGACCGGCCCTTTCTGGCGGGCCTGCTGTCCCCGCAGACATTCGCGGCGATCACCCGGCAGGTTCCGGCGGCGGTCGTGCTGGCACTGGTCGGCGCGGCGTCCGACGAGCAGTGGCCCGCCCTGCGCGAGGCGTGGCTGCGGGATTTACGCGAAGGCATCGGGGTCAATGCCCTGTGGCTGGCTGCCGCCCCGGCCCTGTCCACCGCCGCTGACGATAAATTGGAGCGCCGCCTGCTGGGCGACTCCGACATCGCGGACACGTTTGTCGGCGTCGACGACCCCGCCCTGCTGGATATTCGAGACCCGTCTTTTGGACCGCTTTTAGGCCGCTGGGTGGTGGCTCACGCGGACCTGTTCCCGCCAAACTCCAATTTGCTGCTGCAAGCGGCGACGCAGGTTTTGCCCGAAGTCCGGGACTGGGCGCTGGTGCGGGTGCGGGAGACCGAGATGACACTGCCGTTTGCCCTGCGGCTCTTGGAATCAGCCCTGCCGCCGTCCGTGGAAGTCGGCTCGGGCTTCTTTTTCGGGCTGACAGCGGGCGACAGCCGCGAGCAGACTTATGCGCTGGCCCTCTGCGACAGCCCGTTCTTCCCCGTTCGCCGTTTAGGCTACGACTTTGTCCAAGCCCGCTGGGACACGCTGGAACGCGACACGCTGCTGTCCGCGCTGTTCCAATCGGCCCACCCGGACACGCAGGCGTTCGTTGCCGATTTATTAGCCCGAAGCACCGACTCACCTGTGGGCACGCCACAGTTTGACCGCGAAGTTTTGCGGACCCGGTACGCCGCCCGCAAGGCCAAAGAGGCCGTCAAAGCACGGCAGACAACCGCGCAGACCGTGGATACCGCCACGCTGCTGTCGCTGGCACGCGGAAAAACGCCCCGTGACCGGGAATGGGCGCTAACACAACTTGCCCGGATGGCCGCAGGGGGCGCGGAGATTGAGGGCGTCACGGTGGAAGGGGTCGCGGGCGGGTAAATAGGCCCCCCGCCTCCACCACTATCGATGGGCGGGGAGCCGGATATGACGCAGGCCATGAGGAAGCCGTGGGATTAGAAATCCTCGGCTGTGCGGCCTGCGGCCAAGTCTCCGAGGGTAAGGAGAAGGAATAGACCACGACCCGTCGGCTTTATCTTTGTCCACGCAGGTGGACACTCGGCGTCTGCGCCTCACAGCCGAGGACTTCCAGTCCCACGGCTCCTGCGGGTCACGGCATAAAAGCAGAGGGCGCAGCAAGCCCTGCCCCTACATCTTTGGTTCTGCTCTCACTCTACGGAAACACACTATGCAAGTCACACAAACTTATGCCCGCCCGAGCGGGGCGACGCTGGCCGCCGACGGCATGAAGTTGGATGTTGCCACCGAGCTGTCCCGCCCGCCGGTCTCGCTGAACGCTCTGGTCAAAGACAGCCTCGCCTACGGGAGGCTGATGCTGGCGCTGTATGCGGTTGTTTCCGGCGATGCGCGGGCGCAGCCCAAAGACCACACAGAATATCAAGCCTGGGTGCAGGCCCGCTATCTGGAGGAGTTAAGCGTCGAGCAGGGCGAGCGGATGCAGGCGATGCCGGGTCTGTTCGAGCGACGGGAGCGGCTCGGCACGCAGATCAAAGACTTGCGGAAAACGGCCCGGCCTCTGGAAACAGAACTGGCCTCGGCGGACTTCTTTCAGGCCCGCGCCAAATACTTCAAGTGGCTCTGGGACAACGACAAAGACGCCTGGATGGTGCTGGACCCTGTGGTGAGCGTCCACCCGGACTGCGTGGTGTTTGAGGTGTTTTCTATCGACGAATCGAGCTATGGGCGCGTCACCGTGCCCACCGAGAAGCTGGACTTGCTGGGGGAGACGGTCTACGGCACGACCAATGTGGATTACAGCAAAGCGCTCGCCAGTGAAATCGCCCGCGTCCGCGACTACCGCCCGGCGTTCCTGTCGGTGGGCGGCGGCGGGATTACGATAGGCACCGGCGCGGGCGAGCGAATCGAAAAGAAGATCGACCTGCCGCCAACCTGGGTGCGCGGCTTTTTGCAGGTGCAGTCAGCGGCGGCGTTCGGCGGCACGGATGTGACGCTCAGCGCGGACACGCTGGCCGAAGTGCTGGCCGCCCTGCGCCGCCGCCATGAGGATGCCGGGCCGCGCTCCCTGCGCTTTGTGCTGGCTCCGGGGCAGAAGCCAAAAATTATCGTGGAACCCTGGGGCCTGGAAGTGTCGGAACAAACTCATGTCTTTGACGGCAAGTTTGAGGGCGATATTCGCATCTGGGGCCGACGTCGTCTGCTGACATTAGAGTCGCTGTTGCCGACGACCGACACCGTGCAGGCGCGGCTTTTAGGAACGGGGATGCCGTCGTACTGGACGGTCACGCAGAACGGCCATCGGTTTGACCTGGGCTTGTCCGGCTGGACCAAAAACGACTGGTCGAGCGCCGCCCGCTTTGACCTGCTGGCCGCGACCGGCACGGCCTCCGAAGGCGACTTCGCGCAGGCGGTGCAGGCATTAGAGACCGCCCTCAGCCTGACCCCGGAAACGCTGGCGGCACAGACAGACCTGACCCGCGAGGCGGCGACGAGCGCCTTGCAGCGATTGTGCCGCGAGGGCCGGGCGATGTACGATCTGGCGGGCGGCGTCTACCGCTGGCGTCAGCTTTTGCCATTCCCGGTGGAGACCGAGACCGACGACGACCCGCGCCTGCGCCTCGCCCGCCGCCTCGTCGCCACCGGCGGCGTCCGCTGGCTAAAACCCGGCGAAGAGGAAGAAGAAAACACGTTCGGCCTGCCGGAAGCCTCCGCCAGGACCACCCGCTACCGGGCGTCGGTGCGCGGCGGCGAGGAAAAGCGCGAGCGCAAGTTCCACGTCGTTTTGGATTTGGACCCCGATGGCCGGGCGCAGTTCGTGCAATGCGACTGCGCGTGGCATCGCCGCGAAAAGCTCCGCAAAGGCCCCTGCGCCCATATTCTCGCCGCGACGGTGCTGGCCTCGCAGCTTCTGACCGGCGCGGGCGCGGCGTCCGCCCCGGCGGGCGGCAGCGCGGCCCTGCGGCCTGACCGCTTCAAGGACCAGACCTTTGTGTTCACCGGGGCGCTGACGATTTTCACCCGCGAACAGGCCGAGGCGCTGGTGATGCAGGGCGGCGGCAAAGCCTCCGGCAGCGTCTCCCGCACGACGACGTATCTAGTTGCCGGGGACAAAGCTGGTTCCAAGCTGTCCAAAGCCCAGTCCTTGGGCGTCAAAGTGCTGACCGAAGCCGAGTTTCAGACGATGCTGGACGCATGAGGGAACCGGCACTGGAAGTGCCGGTCTACTCGCAAAAGGAAAAAGTCGCTCTGCGACTCAAGAACAGATAACGCAGGCCAGTCTTCAGTGTCGTAGACACTTTTCCGTTTACTAATAGACCGGCACTTCCAGTGCCGGTTCCTCTCCAAATACCCAAGGCTATTTCCATGAACGCCGCGCAAAAAGAACGCTACAAACAGGTCGGCAAGCAGGCCTTTATCCGCGAAGAGATGACCCGTCTCGGCTTCTGGCCCCCTGACCCCGAGACCGCCGCTAAAGCCGCCGTGGCCGAAGCGCAGCTCAAAAGCCTCTATGATGAGCTGGTGCTGGTTCAGACAGACCTGCGGGCCGTGGAGGCGCAGATCGCCGAGGCGGAAAACATCCCCGCCCTGCTGGCCGAAGTGCGCCGCAAGCGCATTGAGCGCGTCCGGGCCGAGCGGGCCGTCAAGAAGGAAGAGCGGGCGCGGAACAAACAAGACAAACTGGCCGAAACTGCCCGCTGGCGTCGGCGTACTCTGCCCTATCTCGGGGCGGGCGTCTCGTCGGGGCTGGTTTACGAGGGCGGCGACGCGGCTAAGACGGCAAAGTTGAGTTTGCCCGCGCTCCAATCAGCCTCGGATTTAGCGGCGACGATTGGAATTGATGAGCGCGAGCTGGCGTTTCTGACCTACCACCGGCAGGCGGCAGGGACAGACCACTATTCGCGGTTCTTGATCCCCAAGCGCAAAGGCGGCACGCGGGTTATCTCGTCGCCGAAGCCGCGCCTGCGGGTGGCGCAGGACTGGGTGCAGGCACACGTTCTGGCCCCCCTGCCCGTTCACGATGCGGCAGCGGCCTTTCGGCCCGGCCTGTCGGTGGCGGACAACGCCGCCCGGCACACCGGTTCGGCGGTTGTGGTGCGGCTGGACTTTAAAGACTTTTTCCCCTCGCTGAGCCTGCCGCGCATCCGGCGCTTGTTTCAGAGCTTCGGCTACAACCCTGGCGTCGCCAGCCTGCTGGCCTTGCTTTGCACCGAGGCCCCGCGTGTGGCGGTCACCCTGGACGGAGCACGGCATTTTGTGGCCCTCGGCGAGCGGTCCGTGCCGCAGGGCGCGTGTACGTCGCCCGCGCTGACGAACCTGCTCTGCCGCCGCCTCGACGCCCGCCTCACCGGCGCGGCACAGTCGCTGGGCTTCCGCTACTCGCGCTATGCCGATGATTTAGTTTTCTCGCACACGGATAGAACGGCCCCGGTTGGAATGCTTCTGGCACTGGCCCGGCAGATTGTGGCGGACAGTCAGCTTGTCATCAACGAAGACAAAACCAGTGTTCTGCGCTCGCAGCACCGGCAGATGGTGACGGGCGTGGTGGTCAATGACACCCCGCACGTTTCCCGCGCCGACCTGCGCCGCTTCCGGGCCATCCTGCACCGCTGCCGGACGCCGGAAGGCATCGCGGCGGCATCACAGGAGATGGGCCGTGACGTCCGCGCCTACGCCTCCGGGTATTTGGCGTTCCTGCACATGGTTTCGCCGGAGCAGGCCACACGGGTACGTCAGGCGCACCCGTGGCTGTCCGGGTGGCGGGGCTGAGGCCCCCCACCCCTATCACCATTGATGGGCGGGGAGCCGGATATGACGCAGACCATGAGGAAGCCGTGGGACTGGAAATCCTCGGCTGTGCGGCCTGCGGCCAAGTCTCCGAGGGTAAGGAGAAGGAGTAGACCACGGCCCGTTGGCTTTATCTTTGTCCACGCAGATGGACACTCGGCGTCTGCGCCTCACAGCCGAGGACTTCCAGTCCCACGGCCTTTTTGCCCCCGGCAAACGAGATTGGGGGCAACACCCTCACCGATCAATCGACGACATATCCGGGTAACGCTCCCCCGCTGCCGCGCCCGCCGGGGCGATTTCATTCAGCCGCCGCAGGTCATCGGCGGTCAGCGTGACATCCGCCGCGCCGACGTTTTCCCGCAGGTACTCGGGCCGCTTGGTTCCGGGGATGGGCACGAAGTCCGCCCCCTGTGCCAGCACCCAGGCCAGCGCAAGCTGCCCCGGCGTCGCGTTCTTTTCCTCCGCCAGAGCTTTGACTTCGTCGACCAGCTTCAAGTTTGCGTAAAAATTATCGCCCTGAAAGCGCGGGTTGTGGCGGCGAAAGTCGCCTTCGGGAATGTCTTCCGGCGTCTGGAACTGCCCGGTCAGAAAGCCCCGGCCCAGGGGGCTATACGGAACGAAGCCGATATTTAGCTCGCGCAGGGTGCCCAGTAATTCGCCTTCAGGGTCGCGGGACCAGAGCGAGTATTCACTTTGCAGAGCCGTAATCGGATGCACGGCATGGGCGCGGCGAATGGTGGCCGGAGAGGCTTCCGAGAGGCCCAGATATTTGACTTTGCCCTGGCTGACCAATTCCGCCATTGCACCCACGGTGTCTTCTATCGGCACGTTTTTGTCGACCCGGTGCTGATAGTACAAATCAATCACGTCCACGCCCAGCCGCTCCAGGCTCGCATCGCAGGCGCGGCGCACATAGTCCGGGGTGCCGTTGATGCCCAGCCGTGTGCCGTCGGCCAGCCGCTCGTTGCCGAACTTAGTTGCCAGCACCACTTTGTCGCGGTCAGCTCCTAAAGCTTTGCCGACCAGCCGCTCATTGGTGAACGGGCCGTACATATCGGCAGTGTCAAAGAAGGTAACGCCCATCTCCAAAGCAAGCTTGATAGTATCGGTGGAACGGGCGTCGTCGCCCGGCCCGTAAAACTCGCTCATGCCCATACAGCCGAGGCCAATTTCCGAGACGGTCAAAGTGCCGCCGAGTGTTCGTGTGTTCATACTCAGTGTTTGTCCAAAAGCAGGCGCGGTGAAACGGGTACACTAAAGACACGGGTACACTGAAGGCAGGAGATACTGTTATGCCCCAAGTTCGTGCCGCCGTCCTGCCCGCCCCCCTGACCCCGATGGAAGTGCGCCGCTTCCCGGAGCCGACGCCCGAGCCGGGCGCGGTTGTCCTCAAAACGCTGATTTCCGAAGTCTGCGGGACCGATGTTCACCTGTGGCACGGGAAGCTGGCCGGCGTCCCCTACCCGCTTATTCCCGGTCATTTCAGTGTGGGCGAGGTGCTGTCTACGGGTGGCCCAGTGACAGATATTGAAGGCATTTCCATCGTGCCGGGCGACGTGGTGACGTTTTTAGACGTGTGGGGGACGTGCCACGACTGCTGGTACTGCCTCGTTGCCCAAGAAACCACGCGCTGCCCGCACCGGCGCGTGTACGGCATCACGCTCGGCGCGGACGACGGCCTGCTCGGCGGGTGGAGTGAGCAGGTCTACTTGAAGCCGGGTGTCAAGATCGTGCGTCTCGGGAGTGTCTCGCCGGAGCAGTGGATTGGCGGCGGCTGCGGCCTGCCGACGGCCCTGCACGCCGCTGACCGGGCGGAGATAAAGCTCGGGGACCGCGTGGTGGTGCAGGGCGCGGGGCCGGTGGGCCTGAGCTTGTGCGCCCTCGCAGCGGCCTCGGGCGCAGCCTGGGTGGGAGTGATAGACGGCGTGCCCCGTCGCCGGGAGGCGGCACTTGCGATGGGCGCGGACGCGGCTATTGCGTTAGATAATGACACCGTGGCGGCTGTCAAGCGGGCAACCGGTGGGCGCGGGGCGGATGTGGTCTTTGAGGCCAGTGGCAGTCCCGGCGCGGTCCCGATGGGCTGCGCTTTGGCCCGCGACGGCGGGCGGTATGTGGTGGTCGGCCAGTATACGGACAACGGCAGCGTTGAAATTAACCCGCATCTGGACATCAACAAGAAGCACCTGGAGATACGCGGCTGCTGGGGCGTGGATTTCAGCCATGTCTGGCGGGCGCGGGAGATGCTGGCCCGTCTGGAAGGCCGCTTCGACTGGACGGCTCTGATTTCGCGCCGCTACGGACTGGAAGACACGGGGCAGGCGCTCGCGGATGTGGAGGCGCACGCGGTCGTGAAGGCAGTGATTGTGCCGTGAAGAAAAAGAGGGGCGCGATAAATCGCGCCCCTACTTTACGGGGTCCTACTTCGCGCCGGGAGCGGCGGGGATGACATTGACCAGGCCAATGTCGATGCCCTGCCCGCCCGTCGTCTGATGAACGTGCGCGGCGAGGGTGACAGTCGCGCCGGGTTTCAGCAGGGCCAATGCAGCAGGTTCAATCGGGAACGCCTCGTAGCCGGTGTTGAAGCCCGCTTCGGAATCCGCGAGAACGCCGTTGACATATACGTCCACGTCTTCATCGTGCAGTATGTAGAACTGAAGGTTGCCTACGGGTGTCGCGGGCAAAGTCAGGGTGCGGCGTATCCAGATGTCAGACGTGTTCCAGTTGGTGCGCGGGTTGACGATGTTGCCAAAGGGCGCTTCGCCTTTTTTCCAGGCTGAGTCGTCGAAGCCGGGCGTCGTCCAGGCATCGACGGGCTTGGCGGTGGTGTAAGACCAGGTCGCAGGCGTCACCTGCGAGGTGGCAACCACAGGAACGACCGTGGGAGCGACCGGGATCGGTGCCCAGCCAGTGACCAGCGTTTTGTCTTTGCTGGTCCACTTTTTCCACATCGCCGGGTCTGCCAGCATCTGGATAAAGACGCCGCCGACGACCGGGCGGGCGTTGAACATGACGCTGTTGACGTCATCGGTGTTGTACCAGTCGGAGAACGGGCGGCGGGCCGCCGTCTCGTTCAGGTAGTTGTAGATCGGGTCCGTGAGCGTCTCAAAGTCGGCCCGGTTGTCGGACATGGTCGCGCACCAGGTGGTCCAGTCAGACTTGGTGGTCCGCGTGCGCGAGTCCAGCGGCAGGCCGTAAGGCTGCATCTGCGTTTTGTAGTAAGCGATTTCCTTGCGGGCGACGCTCGGGGGGAACACGTTCAACCCTAAGAGCTTGTCCCAGACAAGGTTGTATTTCTGGCCCCAGGTGTTCGGCTTGTCAAAGGCCAGCAGGGACACCTTGCCGCTGTCCGCGACCTGCACCCAGTGCGCGGCGAACTTCTGAGCCAGCGCGTGGTACTTGACGGCGTTTGCAGTCTCGCCGCGCATCTTGCACAGGTCGGCATAGGCGGCCAGCGCGACAATCGCTTTCACGGACAGATTGGCATTGTGTGCGAGATGCCCCATGAAGTCATCGGTGCAAAGCTGGTCCTCGGGGTCATCCCCATACTTCTCCAGATACTGCGCCCACTGGCTGATATGCGGCCACCAGGGCGTCACCCAGTTGGCATTGCCTTCCTGCTGCGCGATGGCGTCGCACAAGATTAATATATTGCCGGACTCCTCGACCGGCATCTGCTCGCCGCCGTCATCCGTGCCGCGTGCAATCGGGTAGGTCCCGAGGTCATGCGGGGCATTCGGGAACTTCCAGCGCGGGGACGCGCCGTAGTTCAGGACAGGGATAATGGACGCTTTTGCCAGCGTCGGCGACAGCAGGAGCAGCATAGGGTCCTGCGGGAAGATGACGTCCACCGTGGCGATGTCGCCGTTGGAATTGTTTTCTTTGGTGAACAGCATCGGCTTGCCGTTGGCATCGGCGGCGAGGCCGTTGGCGGCGAGGCACTGCCGGTATGCCAGTGCGGTTATCAGGGCATACTTCGGCCCGCCCGCCTTTTCAGCGTCGGCCATCAGGTCCCGGTCGAAGCTCTCGCAGCGGCGGGTCAGGTCCGGGTACTGCTTGTCGGCGGTCTGGAAGAGCGTGGACAGCGACATCCCATCGCGCCGCCAGTAGGGGCGCAGCTTCTCGCCGAAGTATTTGATATTATACTGCTCGTCGTAGCCCACCATCGCGTGCCGGGACACCGTGCGGCCCTCGACACTGCCCATCGCAAACGACACCGCCAGCGTCGGCTGCTCGGCATTCGCGGCACGCGGCTTTGTTCCCGAAGACGCCCCTGTCGGCACGGCCCCGGTGCTTTCGAACGCCTCCGCGATGCTGTCCAGCGACCCGGACGCCGACTGTGCCTCGCGGGTGGAGGCCACCAGGCAGGCATAGCCCCAGTCGCGGCGGGCATCGTCCCCGGAAACGCCCAGCTCTTTCTGCGAGACGGTCCCGATCTTCTGCGCCGTCAGCGGCCCCATCGCCTCCTGCGACCAGGTGACGACTTCTTCAGGCGTGTTGACCGCCATCAGGCCGGGGATGCTGTCCATGACAGACACATCATGTGTCTGCCCATCGATGGCCCGCACATCCCAGGTCAGGTAGGTGATAGGCCGGGACAGCACATCCAGATCGGTCGGCAGGGAGGGCGTCATAAACGTCAGCGTGACATGGACGCCGGTGTCCTCAAAGTCATAAATGCTGCGCGTCGGCAGGACGCGCACGCCGGTCTGCGGGAAGGCTGGCAGCTGCCGGGGCGCGTCGCCCATCAGGCGGAACGTCTTGCCGTCGATCCGAATGAGGCTCGTCAGCGGCACGACGCGCTGCGTCCAGTGCTTCGTCGCGGAGCCGTTCAGCGTGTCCGACATGGACCAGATACTTAGAAACGGGTCGGACGCAATCAGCGGCACGGCGGGGGGCCGAAACGGAGCAGGGGCCGCGTGGGCCGCCGTTGCAGCGGCCAGCAGCGCCGCCGCTGCGGTGAGGCGGAAAAGTCGCATAGGAAGAGGAAACCTTTCGAGAAATCAGTGCATTCAGAATTACTACGCGCAAACGTGCGGGAATGTTCTCGTGGCTATTATATCACGTTAAGAAGCGCTTGTATAGGCAACGCCAAAACGCCCGGCCTCTCACACAGAGAGGCCGGGCTTAGCAGATCGGTAGCAGGGCTAGACGCTTACTCGGACACGGGGGTCTCGGGCTGCATCTCATAGCACTTCTGAAGATTGGCGGGGCGGGTCCCCAGGTTTTCCCGCGTCTTCTTGGTCCAGGGCGCTTCGATGTTCTTCTTGGTTTCCTCAATCATCGACTTGGGTTCCAGGTTGCGGTAGCTGTCAATCTCGCCTGCGACCACGGCGGTCATGGTTTTGATCATGATTTCCGGGTCGTACTGCGCTCGGGGGAACGCCAGCTTCGAGTAATCAAAGAGCCGCTGCGACGCATCATCCTCCCAGCTTTCCCAGGTCTGGAACCCACGGTCGTTGAAGCCCGTCAGGAACGGCCCCGGATTGATGGTGGCGACTTCGATGCCAAACTCCTGAAGCTCCGCGCTCATCGTCTCGGCAATCGCTTCGATGGCGTGCTTGGAGGCCGAGTAGACTCCGGTGAAGGGGTTGACATTGATGCCCTCCCGCGAAGAGACCCACACGATCCGGCCTTCGCCCCGGCGGACCATCTGCTTGGCGATCCCCTGCGTCAGCAGCAGCGGGCCGATCACGTTGACCTCAAACTCATGGCGTATATTCAGCGCGGGCACGTCCAGCACCGATCCCCCTTCGAGAACCCCCGCGTTGTTGACTAGGATTTCGACATCCCAGGCCAGCGCCTTTTTGCGGTCCCCCTCCACCGTGACATCCAGCTTCTCCACCTGGAGGCTAAGGCCCCGCGCCGCCGCTTCGCGCTTTAACGGCTGGACCTGCGCGTAAATCTCGACGGCGGCGATCACGTCGAACCCTTTTTCGGCAAGCTGCATCGCCGTTCCGTGTCCCAGACCCGTGCCTGCGCCGGTGATTAAAACTTTCTTCATTACCTTCTCCTAGCTGCCAATCTGCTTCAGCACGGCAGTGGCCGTTGCTTCGGCGGAATTTGGGTTCTGCCCCGTGATGAGGTTGCCGTCCACGATGACATAGGTGCTTCCCGCCAGCTCGGCTTTGTACCCGGACCCCGCCAGGCGCAGCCGGTCTTCCAGAAGCCAGGGCGCATTGCCGGCGAATGTCGCCTGTGTTTCTTCCTCGTTGCTGAACCCGGTCAGCGCCCGGCCCTTGAACAGCCAGGTCCCATCGGCGCGGTGCGCGGGCAGGAAGCTTGCCGGGCCATGACACACGGCAGAAACGATTTTGTCGGGGGAATCCAGCATCACGGCCAGGAAGTCGCCAAAGGAAGGATGCACCGCCAGGTCCTGCATCGGGCCGTGTCCGCCGACCACAAAGACCGCGTCGTAGGAGCTGGCCTGCACGTCTTCCAGCTTCACCGTCGCTGCCAGCAGGGTCTCCGTCTGCGTGAGGTAGGCCTTCTGGGCGGCGACATTGCCCGCGTCGTTGTTGTTGAGGCTCAGCTCAAGGCTGAGGTCGTCTACGGTGGGCGTGATGCCGCCGGGGGTTGCCAGGGTGACTTTCAGCCCTGCATTCGTGAACGCCTTGTGCGGCGCGATAAACTCTTCGGCCCAAAAGCCCGTTGGGTGCGCCGTTCCGTCCTTCATGGTCCAGGTCTTGGCGCCCGTAAGCACCATCAGTATTGATTTCATTGTCGTCTCCTCGTGTCGTGAACTTGGTCTGACAAACTTGATTATGACGCATCAGGGAGGCGCTTTCATTGGATAATCCGGGAAAGATATTGTATAATCCTCCAAGCCAGCTGCCAGCAGCAAGGCGAAGGAAGAATAAAATGAGGCAAAAAATGAAAGAGCGGGAGGAGCAATGGGTACAGGCCAGCAAAGAAGAGCTTGTGGAATGTCTCACGCGGGCGATGCCGCAGGACGGGGCGGCCATGCCCCTGCCGGGGCTGCACTTGCAGCGCAATTCCGCGCCAGAGGTGGCGGTCCATGACCTGTATGGTCCGGCGCTGTGCCTGATCGCGCAGGGCAGCAAGGAGGTCCTCGTCGGCGATAATCGCTACCGCCATGACCCGGCCCATTACCTTCTGATCACGGTCGAGCTGCCGGTCGTAAGCTGGGTGCTGGAAGCGAGCCGGGAGCAGCCATACCTGAGCCTTCATCTGAATCTGGACCTCGCTCTGGTCCGCTTGGTTGCCGCTGAGGCGGAACTCTCCTCGCGCCAGGAGCCTGCTCCGGTGAGAGCGCTGAACACCGGCCCGCTGGATGCAGGTCTGCTGGATGCGGTGACCCGGCTTGCCCGGCTTCTTGAGGCTCCGGCGCAGGCAAAAGTCCTTGCGCCGCTGATCACGCAAGAGATTATTTACCGTCTGCTCTTAGGGGAGCGGGGCAGCCAGCTTCGCCGCATGGCGGACCAGGAAGGCGACAGTCATTACATCGCCCGCGCTGCCCAGCATCTGCGGCAGAACCTGACTCACCCCCTGCACGTCGAGGAAGTGGCGCGGGAGTTCGGGATGAGCGTGTCCAGCTTCCATGCCCACTTCAAGGCGGCTATCGGCCTCAGCCCGCTGCAATTCCAGAAGCGAATGCGGCTGCAAGAGGCCCGCCGCCTGATGCTTTATGAGGCGCTGGATGCCGCCGAGGCGGGCTACTGCGTGGGTTATGACGATGCGGCGCATTTCAGCCGGGAATACAAAAGCCTGTTTGGCATCCCGCCCAAGAAAGATGTGGAGCGGCTGCGGGAAGCGGCGCGGACGATCTGCGGCTAGGGGATTGTGAGGGGATTGTGAGGAGACTCTCAAGGCCCCCGCCCCGGAACGAACCGGGGCGGGGGCCAGACGGTCAGCGCGGCTTGGCCGGGGCCGGGGTGCGCTCGGAGAGGCCGACGTCGATGTACTGGCCGCCTGTCGTTTGATGGCAGTGGACGGCGAGGGTGTTGACCTGACCGGGGCGGATGGCCTGACGGCCTTCCGGGGTCAGCGACCTGTCCTCATAGGCCGAGATGAAGCCGGGCGCGGAGTAGGCTTTGACGCCGTTGATATAGACGTCAATGTCTTCGTCGTGGAAGTCCCGGATCACCAGTCGGCTGATTTGGAGCGGCGTCAGGTCGGGCAGCGCGAACGAACGGCGCAGCCAGATGTCGTCGGTGGTCCAGGGCGTGCCGACGGGGCCGCGACCGGGCGGGTCGGTCCCGAAGCCCCCTGCGCCCTGCGTCCAGGCCGTGTCATCAAAGTTGACCGTGTCCCAGTCATCGGCTGGCTTCGTGGTCGTGTATTTCCACCGCTGGCTGATTGTCTCCGAGGTCGGAATAACCGGCGTGTAGGTGGGCACCGGGTACAGGAAGTGATTGGCGAGGGCGATGTCCGCCGGGCTGCACTTGAAACGGCGGTCGTAGGTGAGCAGGCCGTTCAGCTCGTTTTCGACGTCGGTGGTCTGCGTGTAGACCGCCGCGCTCATGCCGTTGACATCGCGGAACGTCTTCAGCTTGCCGCTGAACTCGGCATATAGCTCGACCAGGTCAGACGGGCTTTTGACATTGGTGTAGCCGCCGCCTGCTTTGGTCCACGTATGGCCGGGGATGAGGTACCCGATGCCGCCGTATTCGCCGCAGGCCAGCGCCATCGTCGCACTGGGCTTGGGGCAGGCGGGGGGCGGGTAGCTGTGGATATCGTCCACATCGCCCGCGCCGAAGTAGCCGCCGCCGCTGGCCTCGTTCACCAGCCGCGAGGGGTCCATCTTCTTGACCATACTCACGAGGCGGGGCGTGTCATACTGGCCCTGGCCTTCGTTGAATGTGTCCCACATGATAATCGACGGCACATTGCCGAGGGCCGACACCATGCCGCGCAGCTCTTTTTCGTACTCGGGCTTGTCAATCGGCTGCGGGTGGTCGGTGTAGGAGTTCGCCGAGGGCATATCCTGCCACACTAACAAACCCATCTTGTCGGTCCAATAGTACCAGCGGGCGGGTTCCACTTTGATATGCTTTCGCACCATGTTGAAACCGAAGCGCTTGATGGTGGAAATATCGAACTTCAGCGCGGCTTCATTGGGCTGCGTGTAGATGCCGTCGGGCCAGAAGCCCTGGTCGAGCGGGCCGATCTCAAAGACGAACTTGTTGTTCAGCAGCATCTTTTTGACGCCGTGATCCATGCCGATGGAGATTTTCCGCATTCCGAAGTACGAATGCACGACATCCGTGGCGACGCCGTTCTGCACCATCTTGACGCTGAGGGTATACAAATAGGGATGCGTCGGCGACCACAGCTTTTCGTTCGGCACGGGAATGGACAACGCCGCGCCGGGCGCTCCGCTGACGGTGCGGACGACTTTGCCGGAGGCCAGCACGGTGACGACGGCTTTGGCGTTTTTGGTCGTCATCGACGGGTTGACCGTGACGCTGACGGTTTTGGTGTCGATGTTCGGGACAATCTTCAAATCTTTGATAGACGCCGCCGCGACCGGCTCCAGCCACACGGTCTGCCAGATGCCCGTGGTGGGCGTGTACATAATGCCGCCGGGGTGGATGCTCTGCTTTCCTCGCGGCTCGCCCGCGTCATCGGTGGCGTCGAAGACGCGCACAATCAGCTCCTGCGGGCCAGTCTTGGTAAGATAGGGGGTCACGTCATAGGTAAACGGCAAGTAGCCGCCCCGGTGCGTGCCCACGCTTTTGCCATTGACATACACTTCGGACTCGAAATCAACGGCCCCGAAATGCAGCAGGACACGCTTCGCATTCCAGGCGGCGGGCACGGTGAACGAGCGCCGGTACCACAGGCGGTCGTGGTGCTCCATGACGCCCGACAGCGCGGACTCCACCGGGTACGGGACCAAAATCTCGCTGGACAGCTTTGTTCGGGTCGGCAGGGCGTCGCCGTCCTGACCGGGCTGATACTGCCAGAGGCCGTTCAGGTTCATCCAGTCGGTGCGGACCATCTGGGGCCGGGGATAATCCGGCCAGGGGTGTTTGGGATTGACCTGACTGGCCCACGGGGTCATCAGGGGGGCCTTTTTTTGTGCCCAGGCGTGCGCGGTCCCATGCAGCAGCAGCGGCAGGGCGGCTGTCAGCAGCACAGACAGCATAAGTGCGCGTAAGCGTTTGGAGAGTCTCATTCTTTTCCTTTCCGAGAAGAAATACGGCTGAAGAGGGTATCACTTTGGTTCTATGGGCTATAATAAACTGTTTGGGCAGAAAAAGCAAGGGAGACAACACATGACAGAGTTAAAAACCCGCACCGGCGGCTTTCCGATTGGGTTCCGGCGCGGCGGCTGGGGCTGGCAGCGGGAGATCAGCACGGCGATTGAGTGGGCAAAATCCCACGGCTTCGGGGCGCTGGATTTGTCGCGCAGCCCCGGCGACATCGCCGCCGTGACCGAGGCGGGCCTGCGGGTCGGCTCGGTGGACTTGATGGACTGGAAAGGGCTGATTTCGGCGGATGCCGGGAAGCGGGCCGAGACGGTCGCCAAGAACAGCGCGTATTTTGCCGAGTGCGGCCCGCAGAACTATTTCGTGGTCATGCTCCCCGAGGACCCGAAGCTATCGCGCCGGGAGAACTTCGGCTACATGGTAGACGGCCTGAACGCCGTCTCCCCCGCCCTCGAAGCCGCCGAGGGGCGGCTGGTGATTGAAGGCTGGCCGGGACCGGGAGCGCTCTGCTGCACCCCGGAGTCGTTCCGGGCGACGTTCCGTGAGTGTCCGTCCAAAGCCCTCGGCATCAACTATGACCCGTCGCATTTATTGCGGATGGGGATTGACCCCATTCGGTTCCTGAAAGAGTTTATCGGGCGCGTCGGCCATGTTCACGGCAAGGACACGGAGATTTTCGCTGATGACCTCTATGAGTACGGCCATGAGCAGCCCGCGACGTTCAAAGATGATCCCTTCTGCGGCGGCTCGTCGTGGCGCTACACCATTCCGGGTCACGGCGGCACGCCCTGGCTGGAAGTCTGCCGCCTGCTGGAAGAGTCTGGCTATAAAGGCTGCATTTCGATTGAGCTGGAAGACAGCGACTATCACGGCAGCGATGCATTGCAGCAGCGCGGTTTGCTGGACGCAGGCGCGTTTCTGGCGACGTGCTAAACGCTCTCGGCAGGCAAGCCCTGGAGGGATTGTGGGCCAAAGGAGCCGCAGGACTGGAAGTCCTCGGCTGTGCGGCCTGCGGCCAATTCTCCGCCTGCGCGGAGAAAGATTTATCTTGTCTGTGTCCACGCAGGTGGACATTCGGCGTCTGCGCCTCACAGCCGAGGACTTCCAGTCCCACGCCTTCCTGCCGCGTCGGGAAGTTAGCAAGCGCGTCACATCAGTGAAGAATAAAGCAAAATAAGGCCCCCGCTGGTACAGCGGGGGCCTTATTTTTTGTCCTAATCTGAACCCTTCCCTCACAGGAGAGGGGCTACTGCGGCAGGATTTCCAGAGCGCTGATTTTGGCGTTCTTGTCCGCTGCCGCCTGTGCGGCGGAGATGTTAATGTTGATCATCCCCTTCGCATCGGGCTTGATGCCGGTGAACTCTTTCACCACCGCTTTGTTCGGGCCGCCTGCGGCGACAACCGGGTCAAAGTTGGACAGCACGGGCTTGCCGTTGATGGAAATGTCTTCCAGACGCTGGCCTGCCGTGTCGCCGAAGACCTCGGCGAAGTGCAGGCGCACCGTGTAGAGCTTGTTCTGGGGGACCGCGAACGAGTACGTGAAGTCACTGCCGTACCGCTCGCTGCTGTAGACCCCGGCGGGCGCGGCATTGGCGGCAGACGTGTCCACGGTGGTGTTAGCCGAGTTGATCGCGCCGTCCTGTATATTCGGGTCTGGGATGAAGTTGCCGACGGCAGTATCCGTGCCGGCCACAATACGGATAGGCAGAGACAGCACCACGGGAACGTAGGGAACCGACGGCGTCGGCAGGGCGGCATAAAGCGCTCCGGCGGGCATTCCCGTCGGCGGGCGGTCAGCAATCGCCTTGCCCCAGGTCATGTTTGGCTTCGGTCCCATGACGAAGTGCAGCGTGCCTCCGGCAGCCAGCTCCTTCTGGGTGAACCACGAACGGCTGAGCGGCTTGCCGTTCCACGTCGCCGACTGAATGTACTTGTTCGTCGCCGAGTTGTTGTCGGCAATCATCGTGAACGTCTTGCCACCGTAAACCTTCTTGTCAAGCGAAATGACGGCTTTATCGACCCGTGGGCTGCCGATGACGTACACGCCCTGCGCCGGATTGACCGGGTAGAAGCCGAGAGCGCTGAAGACATACCACGCGGACATCTGCCCGCAGTCGACGTTGCCGCACTGGCCCGCAGGCGTGTCGTTGTAGAGCGTGTCCATCACCTGCCGCACCCGCCCCTGCGTCTTGTAGGGAGCGCCCGCATAGTTGTATAGATAGGCGACATGATGCACCGGCTCATTGCCGTGGGCATACTGCCCAATCAGTCCCGTAATATCGGGAATGCTGGAAAGGTTGCCGGACGGGGCATTGAACAGGCCGTCCAGCTTGCCGATGAACGGCGTATCGCCGCCCATGATTTTGACCAGACCGGGCACGTCCTGCATGACGGACCAGGTATACTGCCAGGCGTTTGCTTCCGTGTAGTCCGCCCAGTACAGGATGGCAGGATTGAACGGCCCGCGCCAGGTGCCGTCTTCCTTGCGTCCGCGCATGAAGCCGGTCGTGGTGTCAAAGACGTTGCGATAGTTAGCGGCCCGCCGGTAGAACAGCGAGGCGTCTTCTTTGTGCCCGAGCGACTGCGCCATCCGGGCGATGCACCAGTCGTCATACGCATATTCCAGCGTCCGCGACACGGACTGCTTGGAGCCTTCGGACGACGAATACACATAGCCAGAGGTTTTGTAATCGTTCAGGCCGTCGGTACTGCCCATCGCCGTGGTTCGCATGGCCTGATACATGGCTTCGGCGTCGTTCGGGAGCAGGTTCTTGAAGTAGGCATCGGCGATGACCGGGATCGAATGATAGCCGACCATGCAGTAGGTTTCGTTTTCCGCCAGCGGCCAGATCGGCAGACGTCCCGTGCCCGATTCCTTGAACTCGGCCAGCAGCGACTGCGCCATATTCGGAACGCGCTCCGGCTGCACAATCGTCAGCAGCGGGCTTTCAGCACGGAAAATATCCCACAGCGAGAACGTGGAATAGTTCTGGAAGCCGGGCGCCGTGTGGACTTTGTTGTCGCGGCCCAGATACGCGCCGTCCGTGTCATCGAACAGCGTGGGAGCCAGCATCGAGTCGTAGAGGTTGGTGTAGAACGTCCGCCGCACGACGGGGTCGGGCGTCTCCACTTTCACCGTGCCCAGCGCCGCGCTCCACGTTTTCGTGGCGGCGTTATGCACGGCATCGAAGTCAAAGCCGGGCACTTCGGCGGTCAGGTTCTTGCGGGCACCGTCCACACTCGTGCTGGAAATGCCGACTTTGACCACCACCACTTTGTTGTCCACGGTATTGTAATTCAGGGCCGCTTTAACGATTTTGCCGTCCGCCGCTGCGCCGCCTGCGAGCATCTGCCCGTCCTGCTGAATGCTGATGCCCTCAAAAGGCCGGGAGAACTGCATCACGAAGTAAACCACGCGCCGCCCGCCCCAGCCATTGGAGACCCGCGAGCCGCTCAGGGTGGTGCTGTTTTCCACGGTCAGGGTAGCCGCCTGCGTGTTGTCGCCGACCCCGTGATTGAGGTCCAGAATAAGGTGTGCAGCAGTGGAGGCGGGATACGTGTAGCGATGGACGCCGCACCGCTCGGTGGCGGTCATTTCGGCCAGCACGCCGGGGGTGTCCAGGAAGGCTTTGTAGTAGCCGGGCTGGGCAACTTCGCGGGAGTGCGAAAAGCGCGATGCATAGCCGTTACCGGGCGTCCCGGCGTCCATGCTGACCGTGCCGACCGTGGGCATCAGCATGATGTCGCCGAGGCCGCCGACGCCGGTTCCCGACAGGTGCGTGTGGCTGAAGCCGATGATGACATTATCGGTGTAGTGGTAGCCCGAAGCGCCGTCCCAGCCTTGCAGGGGCGTGTCGGGACTGAGCTGCACCATCCCAAACGGCACCGTCGCACCGGGGTAGGTGTGGCCGTGCGCGTCGGTCCCGACCAGCGGGAGGGCGCTTTCGACCGGGCTTGGCGCAGCAGCAGGGGCGGGCAGTGTGGAGGCCCACAGCAGGCCCGCTCCGGCGACCGCGAGGCCCGCCCGAAGTCGGCGACGAGTAAATTGAACCATAAAATCATTTCCTTCCGCTTTGGCAGCACTCTGGTATCAGCAGTGGCCGTATCGTGGCATTATACCAGTATTATACACCCTATACGAAAAAACCGCCCCGGCAGTTCGCCAGGGCGGGATAAAAACGGCGGGTGCTTAGTTCGGATACTGATTGACTGACGCTTGCAGGGTCTGGAATACCCGTGTTGGGTTTGCTGTCTCCGGGTTGGATGTTCCCATCAACGCGTGGGTATACGAATCGTTATCAAGTCTCCACAGATTGGTGTCGTTCGTACCACCGTCTGCTTTGTCGAGGGTTGCATAGGGCCGCAGGGATTTCACATGGCCGTCGGCAAAAAGGTAATTGGAAAAACCGGTATGACCAGAGAAAATGACGCCGTAAGGCTGCATGGGGTCGGCAGTGTAGTAGCTGAAAATCGTGAAGTAGCCAGCGTCCGGGTAAAAGTCAGTGTATTGGCCGGTGAATTCAGTCACGTCGATTGTTTGAGAGGGAGAAGTGACGGCAGCATACGCAAGGGGCGGAATATTGCCGCTCGCAGGGTCTTTCACGTCTCGAATGCTGCCATCGTGGTTTGCGGAGTAGGAAACGAACCCCGCAATGGAGCCATCCGCGCTAAACTGATTCAGGCCTTTACGTGGATTGGATGGACACTGAAAAACGTTTTGACTCTTGATATAGGGCTGAATAAGCTGCTGCCAGGCGTGGCCTTCAACATTGGCGACGTTGACGGTGCGCGGGACGCAATATTCGTCGTAGTCCTGAATGTATTGAAGAGTGCCTAGTCCAATCTGCTTCATGTTGGACTGGCAGGTGGCACGGCGGGCGTTCTCACGCACTTTCTGGAAGACGGGGAACAGGATCGCGGCGAGAATCGCTATGATGGCGATGACGACGAGAAGCTCAATCAGGGTAAACCCTCGGACGCTCTTGCGGGCAGGGGTGATACGTTTCATCAAAATCTCCTTGCGGGTCGAAGTTCGGCAGCTAAAAATAGCGGCGGAGCGAGACGGTGAAGTAGGAGACAGCGATGGCTCAGTACGGGGAAGCGTAGGATAAAAGGGCAGAGAGTGATTGCATGGCACAGCAGAGACAGATGGGACGCTCCACCCGTGCGACTGAACCGAGGCCATTATAACATGAATGTTTATATAAAGTCAACCACAAAGCAGTTATTTTTTGGCAAAAACCGCACGGGGCAAAGCGCGGGAGGTAGAATGGGGGCGAAGCACGCGCCATAAAGGAACACGCCCATGACGACAGTAGACACCCCGCTCTCCCCTGCTCCGCCTTCAGAGGCTCTGCTTTCAAATACTTTGTCTTCAGAGACGCTGCGCGTCGGCACATTTAACGTCCGCTGGCCGAACCCCGACGACGGGGAGCATCAGTGGGACCGGCGCAAAGCGCGGCTGCTGGCCTTTCTGCAAGACTGGAAGCCGGACGTGCTGGGAATGCAGGAAGCAGTGCAGGGAACGCTGGCGGAACTCCGGGCGGCACTGCCGGACTACGACGCGGCGGCGGTGGGGCGCGAGGACGGGCTGGAAGGCGGGGAGTTTTGCCCGGTGTTCTACCGCCGGGACCGGTTCGAGAGGCTTGCGACGGGCACGTTCTGGTTCTCGGAGACGCCCGAGGAGCCGGGGTCACGCGGCTGGGGAAGCTGGCATCCGCGCCTCTGTACGTGGGTGCATCTGAGAGAGCTTGGCAGCGGGGAAGCGTTTTTTGTCTATAACCTGCACTGGGACAACGAAAAGTCGGAAGCCCGCGAACACAGCGCCCGGATTTTGCGGGAGCGCATTGCCGTACGCCCCGCCCCGGACCCGGTCATTGTGATGGGCGACTTCAATGCCGAAGCGACCGATACGGCGGTAATGACGATGAATGCCCCCGACTCGCCGGTTCCCGTCAGCGCCCTGCGGGTCATCACCCCGGAGCCGCCGGGGACGTTTCACGGCTTCACTGGGCAGGCCACAGGCACGCCGATTGACCACATTTTAGTCTCGCCCGAGTGGCGCGTGGAAGACGCACAGATTTTGGTGGGCGACGGCCAGAAGCCCTTTCTCTCTGATCATTTTCCTGTGAGCGCCACTCTGCGGCGGCTGTAAATTACGCTGGCTTCATTGCCCAGCTTGCCCGAGGGAACCGCTCGCCGATACGACGGCACGCCAGGCATTCAGGGTATCTTCCAGCGTTTGTGCCCACGGGATTTCGGGCTGCCAGCCGGTTTCGGCAAACAGTTTGGCGGGGTCGCCGACGCACACGGGCAGGTCGCCGGGGCGCATCCGGGCGGGGTCGAGCGCGACGGTGATAGATGTGGCAGACAGAGCGAGCAGGTCATTCAAAACACTTTGCAGGGAAACGGCTTGGCCCCGGCAGACATTGTAGACCCCGGCGGTGGGGGCATTCAGCAGGGCGGCGTAGGCGCGGACCACATCGCGGACGTCTAAAAAGTCCCGCTCGGCATCCAGATTGCCGACTTCCATCTGCGAGGGGCGTTGGCCACGCTCGATCTCAGCGATTTGCCGGGCGAAGGCGGGAACAGCAAACGCCTCGGTCTGGCCGGGGCCGGTATGGTTGAAGGCGCGGACGATGACGGCTCCGGCGGCTTCGGCGTAGCGCTCGGCATCGCGCTTGCTTTGGGCGTAGAGGCCGACCGGGTGCAAAGGGTCGGTCTCGCGGGCGGGGCGCTGAGGGTCGCAGGGGCCGTAGACATAGCCGGTGCTGGTAAACAGGCAGCGAGCGAGCGGGGCTTCGGCAGCGAGGGCGGCCAGCAGGAAGCGGGTGGCATCGACATTGCCGGCGTGGACGGCGGCGGGGTCGGCAGCGGCCCCGGAGGCGACTCCGGCCAGGTGGTAGACATGGTCAGGGGCGGCGGCGGCGACGGCGCGGCGGATGTCTTCGCCGCCATTCCCGGTGAGGTCACACTGGACAAGCCGCAGGTGCGGCTCAGTAGGCGGGGGGGAGTCGGCCCGAAGCGTCGTGCCGACAATCTGGCAGTCCGGGCGGGTATCCCGCAGATGGCGGATGAGATGCTGTCCGACAAAGCCGGTGGCTCCGGTGATAAAGATCCGCATGGCTGCTCCTAACCGGCCTCGCTGGCGGCATAGGATTGCTCGCGGGTGAGGCGGGCAAGGTCGGCATCGACCATCAGCTCGACAAGCTGCTGGAAGCTGGTTTTGGGGGTCCAGCCAAGCTTTTCGCGGGCTTTGGTGGGGTCGCCAATCAGCAGGTCCACTTCGGCGGGGCGGACAAAGGCGGGGTCGGTGACCACGTATTTTTGCCAGTCCAGGCCGACGTGCTGAAAGGCGGTGGCGACGAGGTCTTCGACGGAGTGGGTTTCGCCGGTGGCGATGACATAGTCATCGGGTTCCGGCTGCTGAAGCATGAGCCACATGGCTTCGACGTAATCTTTGGCATAGCCCCAATCGCGCTGGGCGGTGAGGTTGCCGAGGCGCAGCTCAGTTGCCATGCCCAGTTTGATGCGGGCGACGGCGTCGGAGATTTTGCGGGTGACAAATTCCAGGCCCCGGCGCTCGCTTTCGTGGTTGAACAGGATGCCGGAGCAGGCAAAAATATTGTAGCTTTCGCGGTAGTTGATGGTGATATAGTGGCCGTAGACTTTGGCGACGCCGTAGGGGGAGCGCGGGTACAGGATCGTGGTTTCGCGCTGGGGGACTTCCTGCACTTTGCCGAACATCTCCGACGACGAGGCTTGATAGAACCGAATGCTGCGGTCAACAAGCCGGATGGCCTCTAAAACGCGGGTGACGCCGAGGGCGGTAAACTCGCCGGTCAGCACGGGCTGTCCCCAGGAGGTCGGGACGAAGGACTGTGCTCCCAAGTTGTAGATTTCATCGGGCCGGGTCTGATGCAGGGCGTCGATGAGCGAATACTGGTCCAGCAGGTCGGCGGGGATCAGCTCGATTTTGTCCTGAATATGGCTGATGCGGCTGTAATTCTCGGTGGACGAGCGGCGGACGGTTCCGCAGACGCGGTAGCCTTTTTCAAGGAGCAGCTCGGCGAGAAAGCTGCCGTCCTGTCCGGTGATGCCGGTAACGAGTGCGGTTTTCTGGGTCATCGGTCGAATGTTTCTTTCCGGGCGGTGTATGTGCCTTTGCTGTAGACGATGGCCCGTTTACTGTGGGTGCTGCGGACCAGGGTGTGGTACAGGGTTTCGACAGTGTCGGCATGGCGCTCCCAGGTGTAGTGGTCGCGGACAAAGCGGTGCAGGCACTGGGGCGTCAGGGCGTCGGCCCAGTCGCCTTCCAGAAAGCCGAGTACGGCCTGTGCCAGAGCGGCGGGTCCGGTGCCGCCCGCAATCAGGCGAGGGTCCAGTTGGCTGAGGATTTCCGGCGTGGCCCCGACGGGTGTGCCGATGACAGGAGTGCCGCAGGCGAGGGCCTCGGTGGTCACCAGTCCAAAGCCTTCGAGGGCCAGCGTGGGCAGCACAAACACATCCGCCGCCTGATAATACCCGGCCAGCTCCTCATCTGCAATAAAGCCGAGCAGACGAATATGGTTTTGTAGGCCGTTCTGGGTGATCAACTGCTGTAAATGCTCCCGCTCCGGCCCCTTGCCGCCAATCAGGAGCAGAGCATTGGGGCGTTTGGCGACAATCGCGGGCATGGCCTTGATCAGATTATCCAGCCCCATGCGGGGGGCCAATCGGCGCACAGACAGCAGCAGGGTGCGGCCTTCGGGCAGTCCCAGCGCCCGGCGGACATCGGCGCGGCTTTCAGCGGGCGTGAAGCGCTCCACATCGGCCCCGCCGGGGATCAGGCGAATGTCTTTGTCGGGATAGCCGAAGGAGAGGACTTCGCGGCGGGAATGCTCGCTGAGCACCACCACGCCGTGACCGCGCTTGAGGTTCGCACCTTCGACGGTGTGGCGCAGGGTGCGCTTGACCCGTTCTTTGAGCATTCCCAGCCGCTGCCGGCGCTTGTCGGCGTCGGCGATCCAGCCTTCCGCATCCCAGGGTCCATAGAACGACCGCAGGCGGGGGGTTCCGCGTGGCACAGCCCGCAGCGGCCCGAGGGCGGCGTAGGCGAAATGGGTGTGGACAATATCAAACGGTTTTTCGGCCCAGAGCTTCGCGCAGGCGCGGCGTCCTTCGCGCAGGAAGGCCAGGGGCGTGCCCGCGCCGGAATAGCGGATAACGCGGGCACCGTCCAGAACGCAGTCATCGGGCGTGCCGGGGGCATGACGCGGCACCAAGAACGTCACTTCATGGCCGCGCAGGGTCAGCGCATGGGCCAGCTCGCGGGCAACAACGCGGGAGCCGCCGGGCAGATCATCAAAGCAGGCATCGGCCAGAAAGAGAACGCGCAGCGGCCCCGGCCTGCCCGGTTCGGCGTTGTCCCACTGCCAGGCAGGGCGGGCCTGGTGCGCCGAGACCAAATCATTGAATGGAAGTGTACCCATAATAGCATCCGTGCTCTGTCATGATAAGAGAATAATTCGGGCAAAGGTGGTCTCGAAAGCCCTTCGCCCACCCTCAGATTATCTTCGCGGCTAAAGGCCGTGGCGTTTCAGTTGTTTACCTCGCTGCATATACGCTGGGAAAGGAAGGATCACAATAAAAGCTGTATGACTGGGTCCAGCTGTCTTGAAAGATAAGAGTAACTCAATTCGTTTTGAGCATATTTTTGTATTTTTATAACAGCATCGCTACGCCTAATTATGTTTACTTCAGCCAAACAAGTAATCTTGGCTGCCAGACGAGAGGGATATTCTAAATCTTTAACAGCATGATAGGTCAACCTCATTTCGAGAGGCAATAACAAACGTGCTTCGCCAACGTCTGTTGCTAGAATATAACAACCCGCCGCCATATACTCAGGCAGCTTACCGGTCGTCCGAACCTGTCCAACTCGGTTGTTGGTTTGTGTAGACAAAGCCACATCCATCAGACCTAAGTAGCTCGACACCTGATCATAAGAAATACGCCCGGCGAAATGAACTCGATCTTTTAAGCCTAGTATTTCCGCTCGTTGTCGGAGAGCAGGCAAACCATCGCCGTCGCCAACGACCAATCCCCGCACAGGCAGTTGCGGGTCCATTAAAGCCAGAGCTTCAATTAAATCCCATCCATAGCACAAGCCGGTACGAGGATTCATTTTGATCGAACCCATCATACCAACACACAGAAAGCCTTCTAATCCCAGCGTTCTCCGCAGTTGGCTGACAGTCTTTAGATCGGGCTGAACTGCACCAATACCATCCCGTATTATATGCACATTTCGAAAACCACTATGGTCGAGTATTTCTTTGTGAAAGGTTCCTCGAACTACGATTGCAGATGCAGAGCGCAGACTACTCGATTCAACAAGCCCAATGATCTTGCGGCCAACCCATCCGGGAGTTTCCGTCGACTCGGCTAATTCATAGCCAAGGTCGCCGGTGTCTACAATGAAAGCGATACCTCGAAAGAATCGCGCCAGCAAAGCGGCCCCGGCGGCTGAGATTGCCGTATCTATGACATAAACGAGATTGGGCTTAAGCCGATTTACTTGTTGAAAGAAGTGCCATAGACTAACTAGTTTGCTGGCATCTCGGTAGAAGTAGTCAACACGCCCTTGATCTTGAAGAGGCTCAAACAGACCGTGTGCTCGGGCTGCTCCGGCGCTGCCAGCCTTACCATTTATCAGGACAACAACGTGCTGGCCGCTTTCAAGTGGCATGGCACTTCTCTGTGCTCACATCAGCGATGAGCTGGTAATACACTTGCTCGTATTGGGACGCGACAGTATGCCAACTGTATTCAGTAGCACGGTCTAGGCCAAGACGCTCATATTCGGAGCGACGCCCGGCATCATTGAGTAGAGCCAAGATTTGCGCTCCAAGCTGCTCGTCATTCGCCAGAACCCCATATTTACCTTCCTGAAGCACTTCGCGGGCACCCGGATTGGGAGCGGCCACAACAGAAGTCCCAGAAGCCATTGCTTCGATGTATGGAACGCCAAAGCCCTCGTAGGTACTTGGCAAGCAGAACACCCAAGCCTGACGGTAAAGATCGGTGAGAGTTTCCAAAGAGACTTTACCGAAATTGACGATGCTCTCGCCTTCCAACGGCTTTTCCGCAACAGACCAAAATTGTGCGTCCGGGAGAACGGGCAAGATTTCCCGCAAGAATATGCTTGCTAACAGTGTACCACGCTTTCGGCCACCAGTCGTGCCTACAAATAGAATCGTTGGCTTTTCTGATTTAGGCCCTGGACGGAACTCTTGCGGGTCTACGCCGCAAGGGATAATATCAGAAATAATAGCAATGCGGTCCTGTGTGGATTTAGAGATACCGATGCTTTTATCTGCGACCCGGCCCCCTATCGATTCTAGTGCTACCATAAGAGTTTGATAAATGCGGCGTTTCCAGCTTGTCGCCGACTGGGCCTCATCTTTTGCCGAGCCGTAAAATGTTCTTATCTGGGGATGACGCCCCCAAAGCAAATAGTTATCTCCGTGCGCGTGCAGCACATCAAATCCTGAAAAATCTGTTCGCGCCGAATACAAAGCAAGAAGAAACGATTTGTAACGGCGCAATCGTGGTGAAAGAGGATACTGATGCACTTTGTAGCAACACTCATTATAAAGAGGGCTAAAAGTAAACATGGTGATGTCGTGACCGCGCTTTACCAATTCATTTGCCAGATAATGTACCTGAAACGCAACACCGCCTTTCGCTTCATTCGGGAGATCAACGTGAGTGATTGCAATTTTCATGCAGTTTCCCCTAATACCTGATCGTAAATTTTTTCTACTTGCCCAATCATAGCACTGACAGAAAAATGTTCTTGCACTCTCTGCCGTCCACATTCTCCCATCAATTGGGCTTGGGCAGGATCGTCGAGCAAAGATTTGAGGCGTCCCGCCAAAGTATCCGGGTCGGCTCTTGGCGTCAGCCAGCCGGTTTCACCCGGAACCACCGTCATGGATGGTCCCACGCAATCGGTGGCAACTACCGGCTTGCCCGCAGCCATTCCTTCTACAACAGCCAGTCCAAACGGCTCTGATAGAGCAGGGTGAACAATAATTGTAGCAGCGGCTAAAATATCCCGCTTATCTTCGTCGCTCACAAATCCGGTCAGGTGTACACAATCGTCAAGTCCACAGTCCCGTATCTGACGGCGTAATTCTTCCGGGTAATCTGGCTCCAAACCAAACAAGGTTCCACCACAGAGCAGAAAATAAGCATCTGGGTATGATTTGACAACCAAAGCGGCGGCTCTGATTAAATCTAAATGACCTTTCGTTCGCTGCATTCGAGCAAACATAGCGATGACAGGAACATCTGGCGGCAAACTCCATCGTGCCCGCCCCCGTGTGGGATCAGCTCCTTGTGTCACTTGGTTCACATCGACACCCGGAAGCAGGGCGCTGTGCCGTTTCAGGTTTTTATAGGTGGCGACGTAGCTTTCCTCAACAGCGGGAGTACCGAAAATTGTCCATGCGGGATGCAGAAGGCGCTGGGTGGCAATGAAAGCCGCCTCAAATATCCCTGTTCCCTTCAAGGGGTCGTATACGTGCCAAACGCAGGGTACACGGCGCGAGGCTCCCGCCAGCCCGCCATAAAAAAGCATTGTACATCCATTGCCGTGAACTAAATCAATCCGTTCACGCCGAATAATTTGCGCCAACTGCCGAATTGCACCTGCGACCCGGTGCAACTGCCGCGTTTTATGTGAACGCAGTGCAAGCACCGGAATACCGAGTGATCGCAATTCCTCTACAAATGGTCCGGGTTTAAGGCAAGCGACAAGCGGCTGAAAACGGCTTCGATCCAGTCCGCAGACAATATCCCGTAAAACTACTTCCGCACCGCCCTTTTCGCCGACCGGGTCAATAAATAAAATACGTTTCATTGCTTGTCCGCCGATGCCGCTTCTCTTTGCCGCTCGTGCTTTTCAATCAGTGGCAAAGCCAGTAGCATGGCAGCACAAAACCAGAACAGCGTAGCTGCTTGTAAGACAGGGCCAGCAAAAGACGCAGGAATATAACCCGTCAGCGAGGCGAACAACACCGCCCCTATCGTCCGTAGATGCGGGTCTCGCAGATTTCGGAAACTCCGCCAGCCTCGGATTAGAAAACCAAACAAAATGCCATACAGCAGCAGCAGACCCGGCACTCCCATATCGGCTCCAATAGCCCCAAATTCTGTTTCGCCGCTGCGCTCGCTCATGGCTGGATCAGTGTTTTCTTTGGAAATTATGGTCCGTCCAAGCTGCATTTGGTACCCTGCCCCCAACGGGAATTCGCTAATGTAGTCAAAAAAGTTGGTTACATTATAACCGCGATCATGCTGAAACTTTGCCAATGGGTTTTTCGCGGTATCGCTGTAACGCGAGCCAATTATGCCACCTGAAAGTGCCTGTGCCGAACCGAAGGCTATACCAGCGATTGTTGCCAGCAGCAGCAGCAGCCCGACACTTCGGAGCGTTTCGCGTGGCGTCTTCGCCATGACGCCTGCAAAAACGACTGCTTCCAATGCTCCTGTGAAAAGCCAGAGCCGCACCCCCGTTACAAATAGGCCAATGATGTTGATTGTAACACAGCCAGCCAGCACAATTTTCTGTTTAAACGAGATGCCGGGCGCAAACAACAATCCAAGAGAGAAGATCGCCCCCCATTGCGCCCAGCTTCCCCCTCCCCCCCCAATCGCAGTTGTGGAGGCTGGTCGGAAAGAACTTACTCCAGGCTTGCCATTTGCATCCAGGACGAACCAGTCTGTCTGGGTAATGTTGTGATACCCTGGAAAGTGCGCTTCAGTCCAAGTATGCCCCATGCTGAACTGAAGAATTGCACAAAGCGAAACAGCAGTGCAAACCGCAATTAGGGCGTACAAAAATGTTGTCACCTGCTGAGAGGAACGCAGCACGTTGTAGCCACAAATGAACAGGCAGATCGGTTCTACATAATAGAGCAGCAATGTGGCAATGCTGCCCGCCAACGCTGTCCCGTGAGGATTGAAGACTTCAACCAGCCCCCAAACGATAAACAGCCCCAGCAACAATTTTTGCGGTAATACAAGCAAGGGCGTATTGGACTTTGCCAACGACATTCCCCAGAAAGCGCAAATTGCCCCCAAAAGCAAAGGGCGAACAACATAGACCGCAGGAGAAAAATCACTCATGCATTTAAACATTCCCTCCAAGCCCTCATAGCCAATGTACAAACTAATGGCAAAGATGGGCTTGTTTTGGAACGCATAAGACAAGACAGCAAACACAAAGGCTAGAACGAAAGCCAGCCCAAGACTTTTCCCGCCAAAAATAGTTGACAGGATAGCCAGCACCATGAGAAGCCCCAGCCCCAAGCCAGGCAGCCAAACAGCGGGCTGACGTCTTACAGCACGCGAGGCGGCCAACTGCGGCGAATGGTCATTGCTAATTGGACTGACAAAAGACGACATTTAACGATTGGCTTCCATCGAAATCGACTCTTCGCTCAATGGAGAATGGCGAAAAGCTTGCTGTTTTTTCCACCATATCAAAGCTGCATTTCCTGATAGTGAACCGGCAAAGAATGGCTTTTCCGCAACTAAGAAAAAGAGATAGCTCAGCAAAACGATAATCGGGACAAAGATACCTAACCAGTAGAAAAGCTGGATTGAATGAGCATAATGGCTGGGGCGGTAAATAGCAGCCCCCAACTCAATTATCGGAACATGAACAAGATACAGACTGTATGAAAATATCCCAATTTTTTGCAGTCCGCGCAGCGGAAACGGCAGAGCAGATTTGTATTGGAGCGCCAGCATCAAAAGACAGAAAAACAGTCCGGTAGTTAAAAAAACTTCTCGAATTGTGCCTCTGCCAAAAACATCCGGCTTCGGCAGCCAAAGGGTACAGGCCAATAAAAATGCGAGAAGCCCAATCCCACAGTACCAAGTTTGCTGCTTTGTCGCCGTCAATTTGGGAACGCGGATAATAGACGAGCGGATAATAGACGAATGGATTTGAGCCGCCAAGACGCCAGCAACAAAGGCAGGCAAATAAATTAACAGCTTTGCGGGACCATGCTCGGTGTATGGAGTCAGAGCAGATGCAACTAATGCTGCAAGCAGCATAGGCCAGACAGGATATTTCCGGGCCACCAACACGACAAGCGGAAAAAGGACATACCAGCGAGCTTCCAAGCAAAGCGTCCAGAAAGCCGGGTTCAAGTTCGTCATCTGTAAACTGAGCGATCCCAAAAACCGAAACCCAGTTAAGGGTTGAGCAAATCCCAAATGCTCAAACTGGGGCAAGCCAGACTTGCGACACACCCATCCGCCTAAACATAACAAGAGGAACATACTAATGTATGGCGGGTAAATGCGAGCAAACCGACGCCGTGCGTAAACACCTAATTTGAAAGGCTTGTCAGGCCGCATCAATACAGGCCATGCGAGGCAAAACCCGCTCAATACCAGAAACAAATCTACGCCTATATATCCATGATAGAAAATATGGCTCGGATACATGACGTGACCAAATAGAGACACACGCCACCAGGAACCACCGCCGACATGGCCGCAGCAGTGGTGAAACACTACCAGCAATGCCGCCAATCCGCGCAAAGCATCAATCTGATCAAAGCGGATACCGCCTGGCACGGCAGGCGCAGAGGCGGTCCGGCTTTCTGCTGTTTCTGTAGAGGTCATATTTGACGTTCTTTTTATTCGCTTAGAGCCGGTTCCGTAGCCAACGCAGATGATTGGGCGGCAGGCGGCTCGACCAACTGGCGCTCACGACGGAGAGCTTGGACAAAACCACCAATACCGCCTGCCAGACTCAGCACCGCCCGAGCAAACACCATGCCACTAATCTTGGCTGCACGGCCAAAGTTACGATAACAATCTTGCAAGTACCATGCGAACCAGGCATGAAGACCAAAGTTTTTGGCAACGTAGTAACCATCCAGACGAGCGACAATGTAGCCACTCGATACAGTTTCCAGTTGGATACGCTTCTGCGTGTAAAGGGTGTAGCCTTTATGCTCCACAGTGGCACTAGGGTTATATAACAGGGGATAGCCGGCCTGAACAACGCGGACACAAACGTCTGTCTCATCACGGACGGGACCGTTATAAGCCTCGTCGAAATTGCCGATCCGGGCCAGAACCGTCCTTCGGAAAGACATATTGCAGCCTTTGAGATGTCCAGCGTTGACAACACCTTCGGTCAAGGCATTGAAATTCCCATGCGTCATTCCCAGTCGATCAACCCAGGTGACTTTCTGGTCTCTAGGTAGAACAACAGGGCTTGCCAGTCCTTCAATGATACGGCCACCAACTCCGCCCGCTTCGGGGTTGTCCTGATAGGCGCGTATAATTTCGGCCAACCATTGCGGCTCCACGATGGAGTCATCATCCAAGAAAGCGACAATCGGAGCAGCCCCGGCGTAAATACCCTGATTACGAGACCATGACATATTACGCGGCCCGGCGGCATGACGGACCAGCATCACTTCAGGGTAATGCTCCGCAAGCATACGCTCCGTAGCATCACTGTCTGAGGTATCTACCACAATCAGTTCAGCAGGTATAGCCGTTTGCAGGCGCAAAGCGTCCAATGTTTCCGCCAGCATTTGGGGCCGATTACGACTGATAATGACAATACTAGCTGTTAGCAGTGGTGATATTTCCGGTGAGTTCAAATGAATGTTTCTCTCAGTTGGGCTGGTATATCGGAAACTATCCAGCAAAAAAGATTAACTGCGCCGGAAGCGGCGGTTTTTGGCCTGCGTGACCCGGTACGGCTCGGGAGACAGGCGGTGTTTGGCACCGGGGTCCAGGTATTCGATCACTCGCTTGGTGTTGCTCGAGAGTCTGCGCCGCTCGTTTTGACAAATTTCGTGTGTGTCGTCGGCGGCCACCGGCGAGGCAGGTTCGGATTCGGGGCTGGCAGGAGCTTCGGTGTCGATCTGGCGGCCCTCCGGGTCTGCCAGTGCAGGGCAGGGCGGTTTCGGTGAGGGTGGAGGCGTCGCAGCCGCCAGGACGCGGCGGCGATTTTCTCGACATAGTGCTGTTCGAGCAGGTTCTGGGGAACAAGCCGGGTGGTCCACGCGCCTTCGAGCTGTCGGTAGCCGTCGGGGTCTTCGCCGAGGCTGGGGAGGACGACATCACGGGCAAAGAGGCCGTGGGTGGTGGCGTTGCGGCTGGCCATGGCTTTGCCGGCTTCGGTATTAGGCGTGGGGAAAGGTCCTCGGTCAATCGTTAGATTTTCGGTGGCCCCTTCACCAGTGTTCATAATTGCAAAAATACGAGTATTCATTAGAGTTTTGCGATTTATTATCAGCACGATATTAATTCGTCAAGCATTAGGAAATGCCGGTTGGCATTCCGTTTCTTTTTTTCAGCCAGCACATATTGCAAAGCGATTTTCAACGATACAAACGCCGAAGCAAGATGCCGAAACTTTCTTGCTTTTACCAAACTTGCCATTAAGTACACAGGAGCAAGTAAAGCAAACATATTCGCTTTGCGTACTTTTCGCTCCAACCAGCGATAACGCTTATAAGTCGAGTAGAGACGTGAAGCTTCTACAAAGCGGCTATATTCGCTTCGGTTCACGGGCGAAGGGTAATGATCGTTGGTCATCCTCTGAAAAAAACGGACATTGTAGCCAAGCGCCTCGGCCTGGGCACACATGTCTGCCTCCTCGCTTCCATAGCGCAGCGCTTCGTCAAAGTGCGCCTCTTGAAATAATGTTCTCGGAAACAAGGTTGTGTTGATCACAATAGCATG
The DNA here is from genome assembly GCA_965277455.1 of Capsulimonadaceae bacterium. Lineage (GTDB taxonomy): Bacteria > Armatimonadota > Armatimonadia > Armatimonadales > Capsulimonadaceae > JANXMY01. Next base: position 2,320,002 of record OZ255823.1, read on the forward strand.
GTAGTCGTTCTCGTCACGCGGCTTGACTTCCTGATGTCCCCAAAAAGAGCAGTTATGAGGAGTAACAATTACCCCGGCTTTGTTTTCACTGCCTGTCACAATTGTTTTTACCGCTGATTGACTGAGCGCTTCAGCGGCTTCGCCTAAAAACTCAGGTCGAATGAGCACGTCATCGTCAATATATGCAACAGCTTCAATCTCAGCGTCAAGGTTTTGCAAACAGCAGTTTCGATTGGCACTCAAGCCGCGCTTGGGACCGCGCACATAGGTTACGCTCGCTATGGAAGCGCAAAAATTCTGTGTTTGAGCGGCCTGTGCTTCATCGCTATCATCAGACACAATAATTTGGGCGGGAGCAACTAAAGACCGCATCACCGCTTCCAGTGCCAGCGCCAAGTCCTCGCTGCGGTTCCGGGTGCAAATGCAAAGAGCAATTTTCAGGGGCGTCCTCCCACTGGCTGCAAGCGTCCCCGAACACGACCGGCAACGGAACATATTTGAACCCAGTCCTGGCGCGTAGGGCGAATGCCGCGCAATCCATCTTTGCCAAAGGTCTGTGCAAAATAAAACGATGACACAATGCAGTTGACACAATAGCCACAGGTAGAAGCAACGCCCGCCCCTAAGATGCCAAGATGGGGAAGCAGGAGCCATAGCAGCGGCAGCATAACCACTAGAGAGGCAAGTTCCGCGACCGTGCCGGTTCCAGGTCGTCCCGCTCCATTCAGGCTGACAGTCATTGTGCTGGCAGCGCCAAGAGCCACAGTGCCCGGCAGCAGCACATAGATAGTTGGAATAGCATCCACAAACCGCTTGCCCCAAACAAGTGCCACAAAAGTAGGAGCGGCGATTGCCAATATCACCGCGCAGATACAGGCCGCGAGCAGTGTCCAGCGCACCGCCTGGGAAGCCATTGCTTGCTTTTCTAACTGTACGGTTTCTGCCGAGACACGCGGAAAGACCACAACAGCAATAGAAGCTGTTCCCTGGCGCAACAACTCAGAGAATGTCACGGCAAATACATAAAGCCCCAGTGCTTTGGGAGCCACGAGAAGCGTCATAATCAGTTGGTCGATTCGCCCATTTGCGAGGTTAGCAAGAGTACCAATATGGATGCGGGACGAGTAGGTCCAGGACCGTTTCAACAACGCGCCATCAGGACGAAACGCAACATACCCCTCGCGCCAGAGAAAGTTCATAGTCAACGCGATTTGGGTCCAGCCACCAATCCAAGATGCTATCACTGCGGTTGTGACTGTCAATGTGTGTATGCCCCAGAGAAAAAACAGGGCAATCGCCGTAAGCAATGGGGCGGCGATCCGAATCATACCTAGACGATCAAATCGTCCAGTTCCTTGTAAAAGTGAAGCCGCAAAGTCTGACCACATCCCAAGTGGAAGCAAAATCAAACTAATGACTAACAACAGATGCTGGGACTGATTTAGCTTTACAAAATGTGGAAGGACTAGCGCGGATGGCAAACCAATCGCTAATCCTAATCCTATCGCAATCCAAAATGAGTTAGCAAACAGCTTTTGGCGTGTCCCAGGCTCAGACGCGGCAAAATGGATATTTGCATAGCCAAAACTCAACCCACCCGCCCACACCAAAATAGCAGGCCAAATCATTACTGTCGTCATCAAGCCACGGCCAGTTGGACCAAGAGTTCGGGCCAACAGCACACCTGTCAACAGACCAAGAAGCGTCATACCGAGGTTAGAAACAACAGTAAAAAAGATGTTACGCAGAAACGTCACGCTTCTGCTTCCCGCAAAGCCTGATGCGCTCCTACATAATTGCCGACCGCAACCACGGCATCAAGCACCGGCCAGAAACGAGTGCCTTTGTTTCCCCCACCCCAAACGAGCGACTTTGGAAGTTTATAACCAATATCTACGGCCACACGGCGAGTGGTAGCCCATAAAAGGCTGCGGTCTGCGATAGATTGAGACTGGCACCCAAGAATATCCGGGTGTTTGCGAGCAAGACGTGTTGTAAAAATGCCATATTTACGGCGATGATGATACAACTGCTGAATAGTCATAGGGTTGCGATGATAGACGATTGCTGCAGGCGCATATTGAATGCTAAAACCAGCAGCAGTAATTCTGATACCTAAATCGGTGTCATCCATACCTTGTGTCCCGTCAAAATAACCGACGAGATCAAAGACATTGCGCTTGAAGGAAGCGTTAGGCGTCTCGGCATAAATGAGATTGCTGCGTTGCTCCCGGAGATTTTCCTGCTTTATCCAAGCAGGGTGATACCGTTCTACTACCGTGTGCTGACGGAATGGTAATATCTGCCCCCCAAGACAAACCACATTGTCAGGGGTAACCTCAAAAGCTTTCACTATTTCCGCAATCCACTGCGGGTCCGCGATACAATCCGCATCAATACTACAAATATATTTTCCTGATGCTGACTGGATGGCTGCATTTCGCGCATAACCTGAACCACGCTCTTGAGTTGATACAACAGTAACTTTTGGGTAGTGTTCTGCAATCAGTTTCAAAGTGTTGTCCGTAGAACCGTTATCACAAACTATAACTTCTGTTTGATCTACCGGGAAAGTTTGCAGCATTAGCGAGGCCAAGCATGCGCCAATAACAGCCTCAGCATTATATGTTGGTATGGCAACACTCACTTCAATCAACTATGGACCTCGCAACTTTCCGATCAAAAGCCGCCTCGTGCGATGCTGCCGATAATTGCCAGAGGTGAGAGGGCACTAATGACATCTCCAAAGCTCTTCGGGTGGCTGCGGGACGGGACGTACAGGATGTCGCCGGGGCGCAGGGTAGGGTCGGGCACGTCGCCTTTGCCTTTGAGGAGGTCGTCGGCGTTGACGACCAGGACGGTGGCTTTGCCGTCGGGACCCCGGCGGACGATGTTGACGTTCTTTTTGTCGCCTTCGGCGGTGATGCCGCCGGACAGGGCGAGCGCGACGGTCAGGGGGAGGGTCTGGCCGTCGGGGATGGGCAGGACGCCTTTGGTTCCCACTTCGCCGAGGGCAAGCACCTGGGCGGTGTTGGCGGGGATCAGCAGGACGTCGCCGGGCAGGAGGCGCACCTGCCCGGCGGGGGAGCGCAGGTCGGAAGTCAGCAGAGGGCGCAGGTTGTAGGTAGTGACGGTCCCCGCGTGCATGACCTGGGCCTGGGTGAGCGCGGCTTGGGGGGTCGCGCCGCCAGCGGCGTTGATCAGGGACAGGAGGGACACGCCGCCGCCCTCGGGAGCATCGTAGGAGCCGGGCTTTGCGACTTCGCCAACGACCTGGACCTGGGCGACGGAGGCATCGCGGGGGGTCAGAAACAGGACATCGCCGGGGGACAGCGGCAGGTTCTGGGCGGTGTCCGCGCCGGACAGGAGCTTGCCGAGGTCGATGGGCGTGCTGGTGCGTCCGCTGTCGGTGACGAGCGTGGCGGAAGTCAGCGCGGGCGCGGCGGCGGGGCCACCGGACAGGGCGATGAGGTCAAGCAGGTGCATCCCGGTGCGGCAGTCGTACTGGCCGGGGCTTTTGGACGCCCCGCCGAGGACGCTGACTTTGCGGGCGCGCCCCTGCTTCAAGGTGACGGTGACCTGCGGCTGGTTGAGCTGGGTGCTGAGGCCCTGGGTGAGGGTCTGCGTGAGGCCATCGATGGTCTGGCCCGCCGCATGGACTTTGCCGACAACCGGGTAGTTGAACGTGCCGTCGGGCAGGACGGTGACGCTGGATTTGAACTCGTCGTGCCCCTGGACGGAGATGTCAAGCTGGTCGTCGGGCGACAGTATGTAGTCGGGCGCGGCGGGCGCGGACACAGCCGGAGGCGTCAGCAAGGGTGCGGGCGTTTGGGCCAGCACGGGGGCGGCGGCGAGGAGGCACAGGGCCGCTCCTAACGCTCTGAGTTCTAAAGAGGTGCAGCGCATAATTAGTCTTCCTCCGTCGGGGCGGTCGGCAGGAGGCGGGAAGGTTCGGGCTGGTCTTCGAGGGCGGGCGTGCCGTAGTGATAATTGTAGTAGTACCCGAGGCTGTCCGAGCCGCGCATTTTGTTGTAGGCGACGCCGAGCATCGTGGCGCGGGCCTGCGTGAGAAGCTGCAACGTGCGGCGGGCGGCGGCTTTTTTGGTCTGGCCGGACTCGACGACCAAGATGGTTCCGTCCATCTGCGACGCCAGAATGACGGCGTCGGCCCCGACAAGGGCGGGCGGGCTGTCAAAGATGACTATGTCGGCCAGACCGGTCAGCTCCTGCACCAAATTGCGGAAGGTGCGCGAGTTCAGCAGCTCGCCGGGGTTCGGAGGCGTGGAACCGGCGGTCAGCACGGACAGGCCAGGCATGATTTCACGCGGCGCAAGCGGGGAGCGGCCCAAAAGCACGTCGGTCAGGCCCGGCAGCGGGGGCAGGTCCAGCATCTTGTGCAGGGACGGGCGGCGCAGATCGGTGTCTACCAGAATGACGCACTTGCCGTCCATCGCCATCGCAAAGGCAAGGTTCGCGGCGGTGGTGGTTTTGCCTTCGCCGGGGTTGGAGGACGTCACCAAAAGTGTTCGGGCAGGAGCATCGAGCGTGGCGAACTGAATGTTGGTTCGCAGCACCCGGTAGCTCTCGGAGGCGGGGTCGATGCCCTTCATCTGGGGCAGCAGGCGGGCATCGTCGGCGGACAGCGCAGGGACGAAGCCGAGCGAGGGCAGGCTGAGAACGCGGGAAGCTTCGTCGACCGAGTTGATGCGGTCATCTAAAAACTCTTGCAGCAGGGCCAGACAAACGCCGACGAAGAGGCCAATCAGACAGGCAAAGATAATGCTCTGAAGGCGCTTGGGCCGGACAGGAGCGCCGGGGACCGAGGCACGCTCAATGATGCGGGCGGCGGCGTGATGGGCCTTCTCACGCAGGGTGAGGTCGCCAAGCTGGTCGGTGAAGTTTTTGTCCTGCTGCAAGGCGGCATCATGCTGGCGGGTCAGCCGGTCGAGCGTCAGCTCTAGGCCGGCGTACTGGCCGATCCCGGCACGGGCCTGAGCGAGAGCGCGGGAGGTCAGCAGAATCTGGGTTTGCAGGGGGACGACCTGGGACTCTAAATCGGTCACTTTGGCCGCGAGGCTCTGGCGAATGGCGTTAGGGCTGCTGCTTTCGGTGGCGGTGAGGGTTGGCTGGGCGGCAAGGCGGCGCTGAAGGTCGGCGATCTGGGCATCCAGAGCCTTGACCTGCGGAGCCTGCGGGGTCAGGCCGCCGGGCTGGATCAGGCCGACGCGCTGGGTTTGCAGCGTTTGGATGCTGGTCTGCAAGGCGGCGACGGCGCTGTTGGTGGCCTGAAGGCGGTTCAGAATGGTGTCAGGCTGGGCGCGGAGCAGGTGGCGGCTAGAATCAATCTGGGCGTGCAGGGTGGCGAGGCTGGCCTGCTGCGTCTGGTAGTCGTTGGTGAACAGAGTAACGCGGGCGATCTGGTCATCGCGGTTTTTGGCGAGGTCGGCGACGTGATTTTTCTGCTTGAAGGCCCGCAGGGCGGTTTCGGAAAGGAGCAGCTTGGTATGGGCGTCTTTGCCCTGTTTGAGAACAAACTGCCGGGCATTTTCCATTTCGCCTAAGTTTTGGCTGAGGTCCTGATTGATATAAAGCTGCAACAGCAGGTTCGGGGCGGCGGCGGCGGCTTTGGGGTCATTGGACTCGCCGGTGACTTCGACGACATTGGTGTCTTTGACGGTGGCGACGGACAGCGACGCGGACCCGACCTGTTTCTGAACCTGATCCAAGAGCGGCTGGGCCTGCAAAACTTCAATCTGGGTGTCGACGGTCTGCTGCTGACTGAGCTGAAACAAAGACGACAGGGGGTTGCTGGAGTCAACGGTGTTGAGGTTGTACGACGGGCCTTCCACCAGCATTTTGGCGCTGGCGTCATAGACGTTTTTGGCGAGGAGAGCCTGCACGACGCCGACGGCGGCAATCAGCACAAACGCCTGCAAAATAATCCAGCACCGGCGGCGCAAAATGGCGACGTATTCGTGCAGGGAGAAACCGGAGACTTCCATGTCATTTTCGGGTTGCATAGCAGGTTATAAGAGAACAGCCGGGGCGGGAAGAACTTCCATGTCCGAAACAGCGCGGACTGGCTTCCAGCGGTCACTGAGTTGCACTTTCTTTCCGTGCATGAATCATGCCAAATTGAGCGATGCTCCCAAATCAGGCATGATTCAATCCAAAAACCAGCAAAATTATGCGGCAGCTTCGGCGGCGGTAACAGGCTCCAGCTTTGCCGCCCGGTTCCCCTTCAGGAAGGGCCGCTCGCAGAAATGATAAAACACGCGCCCGGCGGCCACCGCCAGCAGCAGAGATAGAAGGAGCCAGACGTAAGCAAGCGCGTGGGGCAGATGCACCCGCCGGACAATCTGGCTGAGCATTCCCAGGCACAGCATATGAATCAGATACAGGCTGTAGGAAAACAGCCCGATTGTGGAAAGACTGCGAATGACAGGCATCTGTGCCAGCCGCAGATCAAGGCGATGCAAGCCCAGCAAGGCGGCGGCAAAAATCAAAGCCCAGGAGAAGGTCAAACGGCTTGATTCCGCCACGGTCCCGATGAGAAAATCCCAGCGCACCACAAACGCCAGCATCAGCGCGGCGATGCCAATGGCCCAAAGCCGGGGCCTTTGCTGGTTCGAGTGTTTCAGCCAGTCGTACACCAGCACGCCCAGCCCAAACTGCGGCCACAGGTCGAACGGGAACAGCCGATGCCGGGGCGCAATGATCAGCACCACCAGCGCTGCCGCCGTGAGTGCGTGAAGCAAAGTCAGCAGAACTGTCTCGCCCCGTCCCTTCGCGCACAGCACTCCCACACCGATAATCAAATAAAAGAAGACTTCGTAACAGAGCGTCCACGAAACGATCAGCAGGTAGGATTGATGCAGCGGAGCCTGAAGCAGACCGATATTAGCGGTGGTATACAGCCATCCCTGGGTGAGTGGATTGTGGTCTTTCAGGTAGCTGCTCTGAAGATGCCCGGTGGCGGCGAGCCAGACCATTGCCACCGCCAGAACCGCCGACAGCAGAAACGCACACCAGTAGGCCGGATAAATGCGCTGGAAGCGTGCCCGCATAAACTGCCAGAAGCCATGGTTGCGGCGAGAGGCTGACCCCGCCGCCCCGGCGATGCAGTAGCCGCTGATGACAAAAAACATCTGTACGCCCAGCCCGCCCCGGCTGCCAAAAATGAACAGGGGCGTGCGGAACAGGTCCGGGAACATCACGCCAATAATCGACGACGTATGAAACAGCAGCACCCACAGGCAGGCGATCCCGCGCCAGGCATCCAATGTTTGATAAGGTTTCAGGATCAGGGGTTCTTTCGCCACTATTTTCTCAGCTGCCAGCATACCTATTATCCCCCAGCACTCCTACCTAAGCTTTCTGATTAGTTGTCAATGCAAGTTTCGTGCCAGAAACATCTAATTCCTGTAAGTGGTGGGTGATCTGCGACAGCATTTCTTCTCTGGCAGCTTTGGAGGTAAACGTATGGTCGGCTTTGGCAATCATGGAAATGTGTGTGCCGGGGAGACGAACCAGGCGGCGGGCGGTGGTGCCGAGATGCAGCAGGGTCAGCTCCAGGCCCGCGTCTTCGGCGGCGAACAGGAATAGCGTCTCTACGCCGCGCCCGGACGCACTGCGGAGGCGGCGGGCGGCGGGGGTTTCGGCGGGCGCTTGGCGCAGGGCGGTGGACAGCAGTGAGCTAAGCACGGACCCGCCCCGCACAGCCAGCCGCTGCCCGACGGCGTGCGTGATGCCCCGGACATCTACCTGCGAATGGAGCACCCGCTTCCAGACTGCCGGGTCGCGCAGAGAGGCGACATACGTTTGGGTCGGCTTGTAGCTTTGCCGCATCAGCACGTCCAGCGTGTCGCCTTCTTTCCAGTCCAGTGCCTGCGCGTTGATTAAAACCTGGCCGCAGACACGCGGGTCTTCAAACGCCGTGAGGCTTGCCGTGTACGCTCCCGAGCAAAGGCCAATCAGCGTGAACTGACTCGCACCGGTGCGTGCTTCCAGAAAAGACAGAGCGGCGCGAACCTCCGCTGCGGCTTCAGCGCGGTAAAGCTGCGACCGGGCGGGGGCGGGGCCGCGAGCGCTGTCGCCGAGGCCCTCGGTGTCCAGCCGAAGCACGCAAAAGCCCAGCGCGGCAAGCTGCCGCGCCAGCGTCACCCACATCCGGTTTGGGCCGACGTGCGAATTGGCCCCGACATTCAGCAGCACCACGGCGGACTGTGCGCGGGGTCCGTCGGCGCAGGGCCGGGTCAGGATGCCGAAGCGGCGGGTTTCGGGGTTCCAGAAGGCGGCTTCTTCGGTGTAGGCCGCGTGTGTCAGCCTGCCCGCGTTCGGGGGCATGGAAAGAGACGCGGAAGCGGGCCGCGTCCGCGCCGTCAGCCAGCCGACAATCGACGGCGCGGCAGACAGAGGCAGCGCGGAGTCCTGCGGGTCGCGCATCATGGCGGCGTAGCCGGGCCACGCGGCGGCGGTCACGGCGGCTCCGAGGCCGGTCAGGCTTTTGGCGAGGCGGCTGTCTTCAGGCAGGTCGTCGCGGCCCACCAGCAGTACGGCGCTCGCCGGTTTTCGCAGGAGCGCGGCGGCATCCAATCTGTCCAGAGCCTCGACAGTCGAGCGGCTGTACACAAAGCCGCCCGCCTCTTCGTCCCCGCCTTCCAGTTCGTTCTGCGGTCCATGCGCGGCCTGCAAAACGCGCAGCTCGCGCCGCCAGAGCCGCCCATTTCGGCAGGGTGCCCAGAGCAGAAGCTCGGCGATGTCCCCGCGCTCCGCCGCCGCGACGGCGGCCAGTGTCGCCCCCATTCGCACGCCAAACAGCGACACGGCCCCGGCTCCGCTGTATTGCCGCACGGCCTCTACGGCAAAGCCGATGCTTTCGAGCCAGCTTCCCACCCGGCCCTCGTCGTCGTCGCCGCCTGCCGAGTCGCCCGTGCCGTCATAATCAAAGCGCAGGGCGGCAATCCCTGCCGCCGCAAGCTGCTCAGCTTGATAGCGGTACGCGGCGTGCGTGTGCAGCGCCTCGTGCCCGAGCGGAGCACAGAGGACGACGGCCCGGTTCCGGGCGGCGGCAGGCGCGGGCGCATGATACCAGCCAAACAGCCGCCGGGCGGGTGGGCCAAAATAAACCGGCTCCGGCGCGGGCGGGGCGTCAGCAAGAAGCAGCGGCGAGGAGTCTACCTCGGTAGGACACATCATAATTAGCTCGTCACAGACAGCGAAATGGCGTTGAAGACAGCGCGTTCAGCGCGGTCACGGTTCCCGCAAGCCGGGCGGCGGGCCGCTCCGGCGACAGGCAGACGGTGCGTGTGCCGCCCGGCTCCAGGTGAAAGTAGTTGTCACTCGCCCGCCAGCCGCTTGCGTCGATATGAACCGACTGCGCGAACCGCTCGCAGGTCACGGTCAGGGCGGCGCGGTCCTCGTCCTGCCGGACAGCTTCGGCGTGCAGGCCGAGGTCGGCAGACTTCGGGAAGGCCAGGCCGGTCGGAAAGTAAAATGCGCCCGGTACGACTTCTTTTACGACTTCTTTTTTATCGGCATTTAAAGACGCAAACACGACATCATGGCCGGGCGGGCCGTATTGATAGGCATAGGTCGTGTCCAGAAACGAGCCTATCAGCGCGTCGACGCTGAGAGAAAGATGCCCATGCGCTTCTACTTCTACGGGCACGGCGGCATCGCGGATGCGTGTGTGACCGTGCCGGAACAGGGACACCTGCAAAGTGGCAGACAGCGGCGCGGGGTGCTCGTTGATGAGGTGCAGGCGGAGGCCGCTCATCCCTTCGTCGGAGAAGAACAGGCAGCGCGGGGCCAGCGCCCGCTTTAAACAATAAAAGACCGATTTGGGCCGGTTGGCGGCGTCAATACTCCCCCACCCCGCACCGGGCCACAGGTCCCGAAAGAGCCAGATTAAAGCCCCCGCGCACGGCGAGCCGGGCCGCCGCCATTCCGCGAACGCCCCCGCCATCAGCTCCCCGGACACAACGCGGCTGAGGGCCAGAAACCGTTCGGAGTCCCGGAACATGGACTGGTTTAAATCTTCGCCGAACAGCACCTGCGCGTAGTGCCGGGTGACATCGCCGAAGTCCCAGCCGAGGCCGACATTGCGCGGCACGGCGGCATTCCACGACGGGTGGTGCCCCGGCGACTCGCCTTCGGCTAGAAATGCGTCGATGGTGTCCTGCTCCGGGACATTGGAGAAGCCGAGGCATTCGGTGGCAAAGCGGACCCCGCTGCGTCGGACATCGTCGGGGGGCCGCAGGTACGCCCCGAGGCCGTAGGCGTGGCTGACCCCGCTGTCCACATGAAATGGCAGCGCCCCGCCCCACTGCGACGACGGCACGTAAGGCACAGCCGGGCAAGTCTCTGCCGACAAACGTGGCAGCAGATCATCGAAAAGCGGGTTCGTCCAGTCATCTGCCGTCAGCCCGTGCATCGCCGCCGCCGCCGCGCATTCGCTGTTGCCGCACAGGACGGTAAGCGCCGGGTTTATTTGGAGGCGGCTCATTAGCTGCTGGGCTTCAATCGTCACAGAAGCATAAAAGTCAGTGTCGGCGGCGGGGTAGTCCATCAGGGCAAACGCGAAGTCCTGCCAGACCGTGATGCCAAGCTCCGCGCAGCGGTCATAAAACTCATCGCATTCGTAAAAGCCATTGCCGGGGATACGCAGCATATTCATCCCCGCCTCCTGCGCCAGACCGAGCAAGCTGTCGTAGGCGGCGGGCGTTCCTGTGAGAGTCGCCGCATCCGCTGCCGTCCAGCACGCACCGCGCAGGAAGATGTCTAGGCCGTTGATTTGGACGGCAAACTGGCCGTCCGTGTGGTCCACTGTGATTGTGCGAAAGCCCGTCCGGCCCAGGTCTATCTCGACGGGCTGACCATCCATCATCAGCGTCACGCGCACCGGATACAGCGGCTGCGCCCCGTGCGTGTGCGGCCACCACAGCGCGGCTTCGGGGACGTGCGCCGTGCCGGTCAGCGAGATCGTGCCATCATCCGAGTGGCACACTGTCAGCGCCGCCGCGTGATCCCCGACGTGCAGCACGGCCTCAGTCACCGCGCCCGTCCGAACGCTCAGGCTAATCCGCGCCGTCACCCGCCCGGTGCTATCTTCTACTGTGGCCTGAATATCCGACGACACCACGCGCACGGCCCGGTCCGTTACCAGCGAGATAGGCCGCCACGGGCCAACGGCGTGAATGGACTTCGCCCATTCGTGCCAGCCGGGCATTCGGCCCGTGAGGGTCGTCCGCACCCAGCGAAGCTGTGCGTGGTCTACCAATTTGGTGCGCCAGCGAGGCCGGGGCCGCCGCTGTTCCAGAGAGCGGTTCAGCGACGCAAACCGCAGGCAGAGCGTGTTGTGGCCGCGCAGCTTGCCGGACACGTCTACCTCGTGCCGCAGGTACATCGTGTCGCTCTGCAAAATCGGCTCGCCGTTCAGCCAGACTTCCGCCAGCGTCGCCAGGCCCTCGAACACCAGACGGGTCTGCTTGCCGGGCGCATCGGCCTCAAAGTCGCACACATACCAGACATCAAAATCATCGGGGGAGTGGTAGGCCAGCGCCTTGCTGCCGGCGTCCCGCAGGGCCGAGACGACCGTGCCAGGGACGACGCCCGGCACGGTGACAACAGCAGCAGCGTCGGCCAAGTCGCTCGGGTGTGCCGCTGCGCCGGGCGCGGTGACGGTGACGTGCCAGCCGGTGTGCAGGGGGGTGACAGTTTGGGTGGTGCTGTGGCGCGGTATCATAAGGAACCCCTCCCGCTCGTTCCTCGCTCCCTCCCCTGTTAGGGAAGGGCACAGATAATTTGGAGCAAATCCGCAGGCCGAACCCGTAGGGGCAGGGCTTGCCCCTGCCCTTCTTCTCCTGCTCATTTCTTAATCCTTACCCTTCCCTAACAGGGGAGGGAGCGAGGAACGAGCGGGAGGGGTCCTATAGCCATGCCGCCAGCGTGTCAAACCCGGCCTGCCAGTCGGCTTCCATTGTGTCCAGTGAGGCGGCATATTGGAGCGGTTTGCCAGTGTTCGCCGCACGGGCCATCTTGAACAGCAGGGCTTTGGCCGACGCGGAAATACCGTCAAAGGCGGTCACAGTGTCGCTCAGTACGCCGTCCGTGTCCAGACAGCGGATGTTCGCCGCCGCCATCTGAAAGGCGGCTCCAAGCTGACGCACGGTAGCGAACGCCTCTTTATGGTAGCGGGCGAGGGGGTCGACGGGCGGCACGATCAGCCCGGCGGCGAGATAGGCCCGGAACGCGGGCAGTGGGTTGAGTGCGGGGCGGCGCTCGAAGTGGCGACGCATCACAGACAGCGCTTCGCGGCGCAGACAGTCCAGCGGCAGGCGGCGGAGGCGGGACAGCCTGGCGAACTCGGCGTAGGGCAGCAGGTGCGAACTGCCGGGCGTATCGCCCAGACGCAGGACGGCTTTCAGGTCGGGGCTGGACAGCGCGTAGTAGCCCGAGTTATGAAAATAAGCCATGTGCCCGGCGTCTAAGTCCAAAGCGTTGACGGCGATTGTGGTCTTGGTATGCTCGGTCTGATAGGCCGTGCCGACAGAGTCCGGCAGGTAAAACGAGTCGACTTCGATGAGCGGCAGGTGACCGCGCTCACACTGCATTTGGACATGGGAGGCGAAGCCGTTCCACAAGTTCAGCTCCTGCACTTCAATCCCGTAAAGCGTCCAGAGGTCGCCCAGCGAGGGCTTCAAAAATGTCCATTGATCGCCCTCGAAATCCGCTTCCAGGCCAAACGACAGCAGGGGCAGAGGGTCCAAACCCAGCGCGTTTAAGACGCCAATCCACAGGTCGGCGTAGCAGTTGGTTTGCGGCCACACCGACGCCTCGCCGTGAAGCGGGTGCGGGAGATAGGCCACCGGGTCCAGCCCGGCAATCGCGCTCATGCCCACAGCCTTGCGCGGACGGGGGCGGGCCACATCTCCGGGTTCAGGCCGTGGGTTTTCAGCAGGGCCAGCACGATGCGCTCCATGCCGAAGCCGACGCAGGCGGTGTGGGCGACCTCGCCTGCCTCCGAGCGCAGGCCAAAGGCCGTGCCGAAGTGGTCCTGATGGTAGTTGAACGACATCACCGCCGTCGGCTTTTCAGTCGAGCAGATGGGGATAACCAGCTCAAACTTCAAGCTCTGCTCGCGCTGATCCAGCGCCAGCATCCGCCCGCCGCGCCCGAAGAACGGGTCATTGGCGAGGTCGCACTCCACCGGCAGGCCGACCGAGCGGAGCAGAGACTTACCGCGCTCGATCCACGAGTCGCGCCACGGGACCACGCTGTCTGCGGTTCCGACCAGCACATACTCACGCATCCGAAAGAGCTGCATCCGGGCCGGGTCGTCCGACGGCTCATGGCGGAAGCAGTAGGAAAACACATCAAACAGCCGTCCCCCGTCGGGCACGGGTCCCCGTGCGGCGGTCATCGGATAAATCGGGTAGCAGGCAGCGGGCGTAAACGCCACGTCGGTCATGGTCTCGTATTCGGCCCAGTCTTTGCCTTCGTGGATGGCGTCCATCATTTGCAGATGCTGGCGGGGCGTTCCCTCAAAGCTGAACAGGGTTCCGGCGAGTTGCGGAAATGATTTCAGGAAACCGCTCTGCTGAAAATCGGCGCGGCTGAGGGCAGGCGGGAAGCGCACTTTCTCCGCGCCGTCTGCTTTGCCGGCCTCGGTAATCAGGGCGTCAAACCGTTCCAGAATGTCCTCAAAAACGTGCCCGCGCCCGAAGACGCCGGGGACGCCGGAGGGGATGAGCAGCCCGGCTTGAATTAACTCGTCGCGGAACTCAATTTCAATGGGATTGGCAGTATCAGTCATAATTAATTGTCTTTATGCACCAGCAGCAGGGAGGCATTGGTGGCGAGAATGCGATAGTTGGAGACCATCAGCGCGGCGGAATGGGCATCGCGCAGGTGACGGCCCAGCGAATACGGCGTGTCGTTTTTGTAGCCCGCAATGCCGCAGATGCCGAGGCAGCGGGTCACAATATCGGGGACCATCTGCGAGGCCGACAGCTTTAAATTGTTCATTTGAAGCGCATAGCCCACCGTCGTCAGCACCTCCGCCCCAGCGGGCACGCTTGTCAGCCGCTCGTACTCGGCGTTGGCGGTGCGGACGCTGTGTTCCAGAAGCTGCATCGTGGTCAGCACCTCAGCCAGCGGAACCGCCCCGGCAGGAACGACGCCGGGCCTCCGCCGCGCTTCGGCCCGCAGGCAGGCCCGCGTTCTGGCGACCGCCCCTTTCGCCAGCCCGGTCCACGCGGACGCCCACAAAATATGCGAGTACGGAACCATGGAGAGCGCGGCGATGTCGGCAAATGTCCCCGGCACGATCTGCTCCGCCCGGCCTGACGCCCGCAGCTTAAAGCCGGGGCTGCACGTCCCGCGCATTCCAAACGTGTCCCAGTTCCCGGTCTGTTCCAATGTGTAATCGGATTTTGGGAGGAGCACCAGCACTTGGTCACCCGGCGGCGAATCGGCGGCGCGGCGGGCTGTCACCAGGAGCGCGTCGGCCTGTGCCCCATAGGAAATCGTCGTGGCGTCTTTGCAGAGGGTCACCACGTCGCCGTCTATTTCGGCAACGGCCCGGCTGCTCCGCATATCACCGCCAACGCCGACTTCGGACGTGACCGAGGCAACTAGCCATTGCTCTGCGGTTAGGTCACGCAAGAATTGCTGCACATAGGCCGAGCCGCCGCCGTGCCGCACCAAACAGCCAATCTGTATCTGGTGCATGGCAAAAATCATGGCCGTCGCCGCGCAGTGCCGCCCCAGCGCCTCACACATGGCGGCAAGCTCCGTCAGCGAGCAGCCGCCGCCGCCCAGGTCTGTGGGCACGCCCGCGCCAAGCAGCCGCGCCTTTTTCAAGGCGCTGACGGCCTCGACCGGAAAGCGCCCATCACGGTCAACGTCGGCTGCCGCCGGGCCAGCGATTTGCTGTGCAATCCGGGCGGCCTCGGCCACAAGTTCAGTGTTCATAAATATGCTCAATCGAGGGGTTGAAAACCCCTCGCTCGGTGAGGCACCCTCCGGGTGGAAGAACAGGACAAAGAGAATGCCGACGGCAACGGGCTTCTCTGTATTCTCCTCCGTCCGAAGGACGCCTCCCCTAGCGAGGGGTTTTCAACCCCTCGGTTCCTGTGAGTTCTTCAATCGCCAACTGCATCGCGCCCATCGTCTCAAACACGCTGCGGCGCAGCATCCGGTCGGGGAACTCAATGTCGAAAGCGTTCTCTAAACCCAGCATCACATTGACGCTGGCATGGGAGGTCATCCCGGCTTCATACAGGCTGCTGCCCTCGGACAGCGTTGACACATCCACACTCAGGCGGCCATATTCGCCGACCACCGTTCGCACTTCTTCGCCCACTTCCAGCATACTTTTACCTCAACTGCATTTCATAGCACTATTGGGGATTATGGCGGGCGGGCGGCATATCTTTAATCGGCGATGGGGGAAGCGGCAATCGCCAGCGCGGCTACGAAGCCCGACAGCGAAGGCAGCGGCAGCAGGCGCAGGGGGGCGGGGAGTGTGCAGGTTCCCTCGGGGAGCACCGCGAGGCTGTTCAGCGGCGTGTTCAATCCAGTCCCGAGAGCTTTCAGGCAGGCTTCTTTGGCGGTCCAGATGCCCCAATAGACACGGTGCTTGTCGCCGAGTGGAGCTAGTTTGAGCGCCTCCTGCTCGGCGGGCGTGAAGAAGCGAGCGGCCAGAGGCTCGGGGGCGAAGTCCGTCCGCAGACGCTCCAAATCAATGCCGACGGGGCCGCCCGCCGAGACGGCCAGCAGGGCCAGATTTTCGCAGTGCGTGACATTGAAATGCAGGCGCGGCTCGCTCGTCAGCTCCGGCTTGCCGTGGGGGGAACAGGTGAAGCGCAAAGTCTCCGGGGCTGTGGTCAAGTACCCGGCCAGAATGGCCCGCGCCGCGCCGCGCCCGGCGACAAAGCGGGCACGGTCACGGGGGGCCAAAAACTGGGCGGCGCGGGTGTGTTCGCCCGGCGACAGCGTTTGGGCCAGCGCCGCGAGGCGGGCGGCGTCTACGTCCAGCGGGATTTGCCAGACGTGCGCCTGCGCCGGGTCCGCGAACAGGTCCGGGTCAGCCGCCAGCCAGAGCCAGGGGAGGGCCGTCACGGCCCGGCCTCTCCCACGGTGACGTGCCAGCCGCTCGACAGGGCGCGGACTTCGGGGGCGTACATGGCGTAGCCATTGGTCGGCAGGGCGTGGAACGTGCCGGGGATTTCGGCGCGGAGGCGGTAGCGCAGCACGCGGGTTCCCTGCGGCAGATGGTCCACGAAGAATGCCGTTTTGGTGTCGCGCAGCTCCATATCCGAACACAGCCCGTCGCCGTAGCGCTCGCCGGAGCGCAGGTCGACCGGCTCGCATCCAGCGGGCTTCCTATCCTCGAAGACGCAGTAATCGTAGTCGTTTTTGCTGTCCAAAATCAGCTCCACTTCCATCAAGTCCCCGCTTTTCAGCGAAGCGCCGTCAGCAAGCTCAGTGCGGGTGTAGTCCAGCACATTGAACTTTGTGCCCCCGTTCCAGTCGGCGGCCAGCTTTGTTTTGGGCGTGAGCTTAAAGTAGCGCCGCTGTACTTTCAGCTCGGTCCCCGAGGCCGTGATATTCTCCTCGGTGGTGAAGTATTGCAGGGCCGACGAATAGTACAGCCGCCCCGTGCCGGATTTGGTGAGCGTGACTGTCTGCGGGCCGTCCGTCAGCAGGGCGTCGGGGACGACAAACTGATTGTCAAACAGCAGGGCATTGTCACGGGTGACGGTATAGGTGCGGCTGATTTTGTCGCCCAAAGCCACGGTGACTTTGTAATCGGGGGCCAGCTCATTGTTGGCTTTAATATAATCGGTCAGCGCGTAGACGGCCATCGCGGTTTCTTTGGTGGAATGCCACTGACTGCCGCGCCGGTTTTGCACCAGCCACTTGACCAGCATCGGTGTCAGGTCGTCGTGGGGCAGAATGGCGACATAGGCTTTCAAAGCCCAGGCATCGGTTTCGACATCGTTGTTGTACCAGTACCACCAGTAATTGTCACGCGGCTTCCAGCTTGCCGTGCCGTTTTCGGTGTCTATCCGGGCCGTATTTCGCAGGTTCCGGCAGACGGTTTCGGCTTTGGCGTTGTCGCCTAAGTTGTGCAAAGTCAGCGCCAGCAAAGCCTGCCCGTAGGGCGTCAGCCGGTCGCGTCCGGCGTAGTTGATCTGCACCACGCGCCGCGCCGACGCCGGGAATGCCGACGGGTTCTGAGACAGCGACGGGGACAGCGATTGGGACAGCGCGAAGGCTTCCCAGACGGCCAAATCCCGCTCGTCATCGCGGTCTTTGATGTCCCCTGCCAGCCAGGCATTGCCCCGCGCCAGAACGTCCGGCGGCACGGCGACGCCCGCATCGCGGGCGACGGACAGGCCGTAGACGGTGTAGCCGGTCAGGTACGGGTCCGAATAGTCGCTGCCGCCCCACCAGCCCCAGCCGCCGTCGGAGCGCTGCATGGAAACGAGGCGGCTCAGGCCGTCGTCGGTCATGCGCTGAAGCTCCGCCGGGTCAAACACCGGGTTATGCCAGCGGTCCGTGTGCCACAGCCCTTCGGCTAATTGCGCGGTCTTCATCACGCCCGGCGTGCCCGTGGGGTACGTGTACCCGGTCTGGTCGGTGTCAGCGGTCGTTGGCGCGGCCTGCCCGAAGGGCGACCCGGCTGTCTCCCGCGCTTCCAACACCTGCGCCCGTGTATGCAAAGTCTCTAAGTTGACACCCGATTTCCGCAGAGCGTCGGCGACCACCACCGAGGGCACGAAGCGGCTGAGAGTCTGCTCGACGCAGCCATACGGGTAGTCGGCCAGATACGGCAGGGCATCGAGCGTGGTCGCGGCCAGCGACGGGTTAAGCTGCACCAGCAGCGCCGCGCTTCCCGTTTTACGCTCTCTGGGCAGGCTGACCGTGAGCTTCGCCGCACTTTGGCCCGCTTGCATAACGCCGCTCGTGTCCAGGAGCTTCTGCACACCGTAGGTCAGCGCCGGGAACGACTGCTCCACGGCATCGCTTTCTTCATCGGTCTCAGCGGCCATTTTCACCGTCGCCTGCCCGTCGCCGACCACCTGCGCCGTCCAGTCCACACGGGTTTCCCCGTGCGCGGGCACGGTGATGAGACGGGTCCCCCTCCCCCCAGCCCCCTCCCCTGTTAGGGAAGGGGGAGTCAGAATATCTTTACCCTCCCCTAACAGGGGAGGGTCGGCGCTTGCGCCGGGGAGGGGGTCCACCATCAGCACGTCTTTGTTGGTTGTCAGGCTGACGCGCACAGACTTCTCTGTCGCAAGGTCATTGCGGACAATGGCGCTCAGGGTGACGCGGTCGCGCTCGGTAAAGAAGCGCGGGGTTTCTAACCGTACCAGCAGGTGCTTGTTGGTGATCACCTGTGTGTCGCCGCCGCCGACCAAATCGCCTGTTGTGAGGCCGCGTGCCGTGGCCTTCCACGTCGTCAGCGTGTCCGGGAAGTGGACGGTGAGTGTGGCCGTGCCGGTGATTTTGTCGGTGACCACCGCAGGCGTCCAGAACGCGGTTTCGGAGAAATTGCGCCGCACTGACACCGGCGCATACGCCCTGCCGTCTTTGAAGTTCAGCAGACCGGTCGATTGATACAGGTTGTTCGGCTGACTCCGGCTCTGCGCTTCCACCACGGTGCCGAGAATGCCTTCGTCTGTGTCTAAGCGATTTTCCAGCATCCCGGCTCGCCCGCCGCCGAAGCCCCCGGCTCCATAGCTGCCGCCACGCGAGGAACCACCCTCAGCAAAGATGTTGACAGTTCCCGTGATGTTAAGCCGCCTCTGCTCCTCCACAACAGAGCCATAGTACATATTGTAATACTGCGAGTATTCCGGCTCGCCAATGAGGCGGCCCACTTCCGGCAGATGGATGCCGTGGACGTTGAGCCGTGGAAGCGCCGGGTTGTCCGTGGTGCCGTCCAGAGAGCGGCCTTCGGAGGTGTCTAACTGAACATTGATGTACCGGCGCTGGCCGTAGTAGAACGTGCGGATGTCCGGGGCGTACTCTTTTTGAATGTAGAACACTGACGAGTCCACCACGGCCAGAGACACTTCAGCGGCGGCGGGACGGCCCAGGTAATCGGTGGCCGTGACATGAAATGTGCCGGTGTCGCCGGGCTTGTATTCGGCCTTGTCGGCAGTGACGGCAATTTTCAAAAACTGCCGCACGGGGGGGACAAAGACTTCCTGCTGCCAGCGGTAAAAGCTGTAATCGCGGACGGAGACGGCGGCAAAGGCAAAGTTCGGAATGTCGGCACGGACGATGGGAACGTCCAGCGTTTTCGCCCGGCCCACGACATGAATCAGCGTGTGCGTAAGGATTTTGTTACCCGTCTCGGAGGTCAGCAGGACCCAGTTGTCGGGCTGATCGCTGACAACCAAAAGGTGCGCCGTGTCGCCCTGCGTGTACGTCGTCTTGTCGGTCAAAATCGTGATGCCGCCGACATGGAACGGCTGCGCGGACAGATCATCCCCGCTGACCCAGACCGAGTCCGACGCGACCACATCCTGCTCGAACTTGTCTTTGGCGCGGAACTCCACCTGGTAAAAGCCGCTGTCCGTGGCCTTCCAGGTGGTCAGCGCCTTGCCGTCGCTATCGGTGGTCACGTCTTCGGTATACACCGGGGTTTCGACGGCTTTTTTGCCGTCCCAGGTTTGCCGAATGACCGAAAGCCGCCCGGTCACCGAGACCGGCTGCTGATCGGCATTCTGCGTTCGAAGCTCAATCGGCAGCGTGTCGCCCTGACGATAGAAGCTGCTGGGCAGGTTCAGATAGGCTGAGAACGCCTGCGCGGTGACGTGCAGCACGCCCTCGCCGCTGATGAGCCGCCGCGACGCATCGGTGACATCCGCCATGACGGTGTAGGCGTAGTCGCCTTGAAAGCCGCGTGTGCCCTTATCGGCAGTGAACGAGACCGCGAGAGCGCCCTGAGCATCGGTAACGCCGCTGCCCGAAGTCACCAGCTCGCCCCGGTCGGCATAAGCGTTATTGTAGCCCCCTTCGTCGGCATGGATATACCAGTCATACGGCTGCGGGAAACGATAATAATTGGAAAACGGGCTGCGGAACACTTTGTAGACCACTTTGGCCCCGGCGACGGGCGGGCCGGAATAGTAGGTCGCCTGCACCTTCGCGGTCACTTTGTCCCCGAACCGCGCCTGCGGCGTCGACGGCGTGACGGTCACGGTGTATTCGGGCCGCTTGTATTCTTCCACTCGGAACTGACTGACCCGTGGGCCATAGTCGTTGATGCTGTTCTCTTTGGTTAGCACAACAGACTGAACGCTGTATTCGCCGAGCGCGGCCCCGGTCGGCAATGTGAGCGAGCCACTAATCGTGCCGAACTGCGAAGTCGTGAGCGTCTCGTCATACGCCAGCCCGCCGCGTGGAGCGCTCACCATGACATGGACTTTCGTGTCCGTCAGCGGCGCATAGTCCGAGCCGCCCCCGGCGCGGCGGGCGAGGATTTCGCGGAACGACACGGTCTGGCCGGGCCGGTATACGGGCCGGTCGGTGTAGGAATAAATCCGCACCTCGTCGCGGGTGTCGGTGCTGTTGCCCCCGTACCAAGAATTCTGACCGATCAGCGCATAGCGCCCGCCCGGCGCGGCGGCGAACGCCTCGGTCTGCACATTGTTCTGGCCTTTGACCGTTGGGACCGAGATCATGCCGTCGGCATCCGTGAGGCCGCGCCCAACCTGCACATGGGGGTTCCCCTGATTATCGCTCCACCTTTGACGGATAATCGCGCTGGCTCCCGGCACGGGGCGGCCCGAGCGGGCATCGGCGACAAAGCACAGCACGGTGTCCGTGTCTACTTTCTTCATCACGGCAAGGTCAGAAATCAGCACGACGCCCGCCGCCCTGGCTCTGCCGTCATCACCGACTGCGACGATCAAATACGCCCCGGTTTTGGTCAGCGGCGTGGGCTTGGTGGCATTGTAAAAGGCAAACTCGCCCTCGTCTTTTGTGTCTTCGGTCCACTCTGCCACTTTCGTGCCCAGCGTATTTGCGAGATTTTCGGCCTGTGTCACCGTGCCAAAGTTATCGGTAAAGCTACCCATCTGACTGAGCGGATTTTCCAGCCTGCCGGGCAGGGAAAGCACGACATCGAGCGGCATCTGAAAGGCCCGCAGGGTGATCGTTTTGACATTGCGGCTGCTCAAAGAAATAGACGCCGCCTGGCCTGCGTGCTGCGGGCCAGAGGTGTTCAGGCTAACATTCGGCAGTTGCATTGCCAGCGCGGCCTGCTTGGCATCGGGCGCCCATTTGCTGTCAGGGTAGCGGGCGAGGAGCGCATTGTAGAGTTTCAGTGCCGCCGGGTAGGCCCCCGCCCGCTCGGTCCACTGGGCCACAATCAGCCGGATTTGCGGGGCCTGCGGGTCGTCGGGATAGGTGTCGGCGGCTTTGTTCAAAATGGCCGCCGGGTCCAGCGTGTAGTAGGGAAGGGTTTGGACAATTTTTGGCTCACCAAAGCCTGAGCGTCCGACCGGAACCACATATTCTGTCCGCGCCCACGAGTCGTGGAACCGGGCCACATACAGCCCTTTGGCCTGCGCGGCCAGCACGACGCTGTGCGTGTCGGCGGGGTTCAGGGTCGGGATACGGTCCAGCAGGAACAGCACTTTCTTCGGCTGCGGCCACTTGGAGTCATAAGGCTTATCGGTGTGAATAGCCCAGTCGGTCGTCTTCGCCGCCTTCCAGTCGGCGTCGCTCCCCCACCCCTGCCCATCACCGCCGCGATAGCCTCCCCGCCAGTACGGGTTCTGGTTCTGCGACAAGGTGCGGGCAAGATCAAACGACAGGTCGGTTTTTTCTCCTGCCAGCGGGCTGACAAGCGGCGGGTCAGACTCGTCATCCGCATTACTGATGCTGGCCTGCACAAGCAGTGACGGCACTTTGTCGTAGTCCACAGCAGCCTGCTCGAAGTCCGCCAGCGTGCCGTCGGCGTCGTCCTGCCCCAGCCAGATAGACACCGGCTGTTCAGCCGTGGTAACGTGCGGATAGTCCGTGCCCCGGTAAATCCGTGTGCCCACTTTGTAGCCCTGATGCGGGATTAGGGTCAGCAGCAGCCCGCGCTGATAATGCCCCCGTGCCGTCCACAGCGGCTCGGCTTTGTGCGCGGTCAGAAATGCCGCCCACGCCGCCACGGCCTCATCCCACTTCTGCGACGCCCCGAGGGCCACAGCCACGCGGTATTGCAGGAGCGCCCGGTCAGGCGACTGCGCGGGCAGCGCGGCCACAATCGCCTGATACTCCGGCAGGGCCAGCGCATACGATTTTTCGGCGTAGTGCTTGTCCGCCTCGGCGCGTGTCGCCGGGGGCGGTATTGGCGCGGCGGGGGCAATCTGGGCAATCAGCGGGCGCAGGCCAAAGGCGCAGGCAATGAGAGCAATGACCAAAACGAGCAGCAGGAGAATGGGGCGGGCAGCTTTCATGGACGGGGGCCTCCAGAGCGCAGAAAGATAAGAGCAAGAAGATAAAAAAGCAGGCGAGCGTTGCCCATTTTACCTGATTAGAGGCGTGAAGTTAGCCGGGGCTTCAATCAGACCCCCTAGCCCCCAATAATGGGGAAACCAGATTAAGATCAGGACCAGACCAAGATCAGGAGGGGCATAATCCTAATTATCTGGCTCCCCCATTATTGGGGGCGGGGGGGGGCCTCTGCTGCCTTGCAGGAAAACCACACGAGCACCGCGAACTAGACCGCAAAAGTCGCTTCACTAAAAATCGCTTCACTCTATTTTTCGAGGAACCCCTTATGCTTCATTCTCGTCTGAAAACCTGCCTCGCTGCTGGGGCCGTTCTGCTGGCCCTCGGCAGCAGCGCCCATGCCCAGAATGCCCCGCCGCCGTTTGCCCTGCATGACGGCGACACGGTTGTCTTCTACGGCGACAGCATTACCGACCACCGGCTATATACTGTGCAGACCGAAAATTATGTACTGACGCGCTTTCCGAAGCTGCACATTCGCTTCGTGCATTCCGGCTGGTCCGGCGACCGCGTCACCGGCGGCGGGGGCGGGCCGATTGACCTGCGCCTCCCCCGCGATGTGATCGCCTACAAGCCGAACGTGGTCACGATCATGCTCGGCATGAATGATGGCGGCTACCATGCCAGCGACAAGGCTACTAAAGACACTTACACGCAAGGCTACACACACATCGTCGACACCCTCCGGCAGGCACTGCCGGGCGTGCGCCTGACGCTGATTGAGCCGTCGCCGTATGATGACGTCACACGCCCGCCGCAGTTCGCCGGCGGCTACAACGGCATACTGATACAGTACGCGCAGTTTAACAAAGACCTGGCCGCACAAGACAACTTGGGGCTGGCAGACTTCAACGCCCCCATGGTGGAAATGCTGCAAAAAGCCAATGCCCTGGACCCGGCACTGGCAAAAAAGCTGATCCCCGACCGGGTTCACCCCGATGCGGCGGGCAATCTGGTGATGACCGAAGCACTGGTGAAATCCTGGAACGGGCCAAGCATGGTGACCGACGTTCAGATTGACGCCGCCAGAAAGCGCGTGACCGGGGCAGACAATTCCAAAGTGACCGGGCTGGGGGTGACGAGCAAGGCGCTGACATGGACCCAGACCGACGGGGCGCTGCCATTTCCGCTGACCCCGGACGACCCGGAAACGGCGCTGGTGCTGAAATCCTCAGACTTCGTTTCGGCAATGGATCAGGAAATCCTGCGCGTCACCGGTCTGCCCGCAGCGGCGAGCTATACGCTGCTGATTGACGATCACGAAGTCGGCAATCTCACCGGCGAACAGCTCGGGGCGGGGGTCAATCTCGCGCTTCTGGATACTCCCATGACGCAGCAGGCAGAAATGGTGGCAAGCCTCACGACAAAGCACAATGACCTGCATTACCGGCGCTGGCGCGATATTCAGGTTCCCCTGGAACAGGGCGCAACCGCCGCCGTCACGCAGGCGCTCCCGCCCCTGCTGGCTGCGCTCGATGCCCAGGAAGCGGAAATAGTCAAACAGCAGCAGGACGCCGCCGTGCCTGTCGCCCGCCGCTACCAGCTCGCCCCCACCCTGCCCCCACCCACCGGTCCCAATCTGGCGCTGGGCAAACCATACACCACCAACGCCCCCAACACTTATGGCTATGGCGGGACATCCTCCCTGACGGACGGCTCAACGGACGGGACGCGGGACCATACGTTTGCCACCGATGACCGGGATGTTTTCCCCAAAACGGCGACGATTGATCTTGGCACCGCTCAAACGCTGAGTGCAATTCGGGTAACAATCCCGCCCTTCGGCTCCACCAAGACCGTGCAGGTTTCGGTCAGCGTGGACGGGCAGACATTCACGTCGGCAGGCAGCTATGTGTTCACCCAGCGTCATACCGGGCAGCATTTGTACCGCTTCGCGCCGACGCCGGGCCGCTACGTGCGGCTGACTTACCCGGACCATTACGACGCCGAAGTTGGCTATTCCAACAAGTTCGCCTTCACCAGCGACGTGGAAGCCTACGGGCCGTAAGGCATCAGCGCGGCAGCCTCTGCGTCCAAACACACGGTCAGGCGCGGGTGAGTTCGCACGAGCGACGCGGGCAGCGCCTCGGTGACCTCGCCCGTCCAGACCGTGCGGACGATCTCGGCCTTGCCCGTGCCGCTCGCCAGCAGCAAAATCTGCCGGGCTTCCAGAATCGTTCCAATCCCCAGCGTGATTGCCTCACGCGGCACGGCGTCGATGCCGCCGAACGACGGCGCGGCATCCCGGCGCGTCAGCGGGGCCAGCGTGACAAGCCGGGTGCGCGAGTCCGGGGCGCTCCCCGGCTCGTTGAAGCCGATATGGCCCGTCCGGCCAATCCCCAGAAGCTGCAAATCAATCCCGCCCACGTCGGCAATTTGCGCCTCATAGTCCCGGCACACCGCCGCGATTTGCTGCGGCGGGTGCGGGCGGCCATTGGGCACACACCAGCGGCGGCAGTTGATATGCGCGAACAGATGGGCCTGCATAAACGAGTAATAAGAGTGCGGCGACTCTGGCATCATGGGATAGTATTCGTCCAGATTGAACGTCGTGACACGGGAAAAGTCAAGCTCGCCGTTTTGAACGCGCCGGACGAGCGAGGCGTAAACGCCCAGCGGCGTTGCCCCGGTTGCCAGCCCCAGCACGGCGTCGGGCTTTTCCCGGATAAGAGCAGTAATGCGGTCGGCGGCATATTCGCAGAGGGCCGGGTAGTCAGAGGCCAGAAATAGCGTCGGCATTGAGTCTCCGGGAAGGCACATGGGGCTGAACCCCCATGCTTCGAAAAAGCAATTCCCCGCCTTTGCGGGCACAAGAAGTAACGCTTAATTTATCCTCGCCCGCGAAGGCGGGGGCTTGCACTTTTAAAGCATGGGGGTTCAGCCCCGTGTTTCCGTACTTCCCTATCTCAGCGCACCCTCACCGGCTGCCCGGCGGCGGCGGAGCGATAAGCGGCCAACGTGACTTCTAAGGCCCGCAGGCCGTCTTCCCCCGTCGCCAACTCCGGCGCGTCTTCGCCCGAAGCGAGGCGCACGAAGTCAGCCACCAAACCCTCGTCCGTGCCGCTGCCCCAGGAGGGCCAGGACACCTGCCCGGCGCGGTCCTCGTAATGCACCAGGCTTTGGCCGAACATATCCATCTCTAACACGCCGTCCGTGCCGACGACCTGCATTGTGACATCCCCCCACGTCGGGTAGGTTTTGGGGCGGGACCAGCTTGTGTCGAGTGTCGCAAACACGCCGCCCTCGTAGCCGATGGTCAGAAAGCCGGTGTCGTCATAAGTGCCGTGCCCGAAGCCATTGCTGATTTCGGCGTACACCTCGGTCGCCTCCCGGCCCAGCAGAACGCGGTTCAGGTCCGCGACATGAACCGTGTGGTCGATGACCGCCCCGCCGCCGGAAAGGGCCAGCTCAGTGAACCAGCCGCCGGGGGCGCGGCCCCGGTTGGTTCCCCGGATGGCTTGAACGTCGCCGATAGCCCCACGTTGAACTTGCTCCCGCAGATGCCGAAAAACAGGCGAATAGCGGCAGGGGAACGCGGTCGCCAGCCGGACATTCCGCGCCGCGCAGGTGGCAATCATGGCGCGGACGTCTTCCAGAGTCGTCGCCAGCGGCTTCTCGCACAGCACGGCGCGGACGCCGGAGGCGGCGGCCTGCTCGGTCAGCGCCCGGTGATGGACGTTCTCGGAAGTCACGACCGCGCCGTCCAGCCCCGTTTCGAGCAGGGCGTCGGCGGCGGCAAAATAAGCAGTGCCGACGCTGCCTGCCAGCGCCCGCCCGCGTGCTTCGTCGGGGTCAAAAACACCCACAAGCGACACGTCGGGGTGCGCGGCCAGGGCCTGCGCGTAGGAAGCGGCGTGCATATGGGCCGCCGACAAAATGCCAATTTTAATTGTCACAGAACGACTACCTTTCCGGTGTCCAGAGACTCGCGCACGGCAAGGCCAATGCGCGTGGCTTCGCCGCAGTCTGCCAGCGTCACCGGCGGCGCGGCCCCGTCTTGGAGCGCCGACACAAACGCCGCCAGCTCCAAAGTGAGCGCGTCCGGCGGCGGGCCGGTGCGGGCCGAATCCTGCTCGATTAGCCCGGCGTCTCCCGCCACTTCCAAAGTCGTGCGCGGGCTGCCGCCGAATGTCAGCGTCCCCGTGACATGGGCCATCGCGCCGGAATGGAAGCGCAGGGTGATTAGAACATAGTCCCAGACAGGGTGGTTCAAACTTTGACTGAGAAAGCCGCGTGCGTAGACGCGCTTGACCGGGCCGAATGTCCACCGCAGCCAGTCGAAGTCGGGGGTCAGCTCTTCCAGCACGCCGCCGACATACTCGGTGCCTTCGCCGTTTTCGCAGAATGTCTGTGCCAGACGCACCGCCGCCGGTGTGCCGACGCCGCCCGCCTGCACAAGCCGGTGCGCGGCGGCAAACTCCGGGGACAGCCGCCGCAGACCGGTCGGCATTGCGGCCACACCGGCCCGCATCACCGCCGCCAAACACGCTTCGGCGTCCGAGGCAGTCTCGGCCAGCGGGCCAGTGACGAGCAGTGCCTTTCCGGCGTCTGTCGCCTGTTTGAGCCAGAACGGGTTTACATGGGGCGGGGTGCAAATGTCGATGATGTCGGGCTTGGCGTCCGACAGCAGTGCAGTCCAGTCGAGCTTGCCATCCTGCTCCAGAACGCCGACAACTTCGGCATCCGGCTGGGCGGCCCAGGCGCGGGCGTGCCGCTGACTGAGGCTTTCGGCCCCGATGAGGGCCACGCGGTAGGTCACGAATAAATCTCCGTTTCGGTATTCTGCCGCTATGATACCCTGCTTGGGTGCTGCCAGGGCTTGTTATCGGGGGGCATAATCTGATATACTCTTGTGTCTCGGGCAACGGCCCGCAAAACTCAAAGAGGAACCATAACTTGAACAACACGCTATTTATGCGGAGGGCCTCACTGCTCGCCCTCCCCCTGCTGATGATGACTGCCGGGTGCAGCACCAAACCGGGAGGGTCCGGGAGCGCCGCCGGTGGAGGGTCCGGGTCGGGACTGCCGCCGCTGGCAAAGAAGGCGCACTACACCGTCGCTTTTTCACAGGTTCAAAGCGATATTCCGTGGCGCATTGCTGAAACCAAAAGTATGAGCGATGAAGCTGCCAAACGCGGCGACAAAATTACAGTCACTGATGCCACCGGGTCTGCCACCAAGCAAATCTCCGATATGCAGTCGCTGATTGCCCAGCACCCGGACCTCATTTTCCTCGCCCCAGATTCCGAAAAGCCGCTGGCTGCCTCTGTCCTGCAAGCCAAAGCAGCGGGCATTCCGGTCATCCTGCTGGACCGAACTGTCGATGCCAGCATCGCCAAGCCGGGCAAAGACTATGTGACTTTTATCGGCTCAGATTTCGTACAACAGGGCAAAGAGGCTGCTGACTGGCTGATCAAAGACTCCGCTGGCAAGGCAAAAATCATTGAGCTGGAAGGAACCACCGGCTCCTCGCCCGCGATTGACCGCAAAAAAGGCTTTGACGAAGAGATTAAATCTCAGCCGGGAATGCAGATTATTGCCTCCCAGCCCGCCGACTTTACCCGCGACAAAGGCCGTCAGGTTATGGAAACACTGCTTCAGGCGCATCCTGACGTGACTGCGGTGTATGCCCATAATGACGACATGGCGCTTGGCGCGGTGGTGGCCTTACAGGCAGCGGGCAAACACCCCGGCACACAGGTTAAAGTCATTTCTATTGACGGCAGCAAAGAAGGGCTGCAAGATATTGCGAATGGCACAATGAACTTTATCGTGCAGTCCAGCCCCTTCTTCGGCCCGGTAGCCTTTGATACAATGGACAAGTACGCCGCCGGGGAGAAAATCCCGGATTGGGTCGTGGTTAAAGACAAGACGTTTGACAAGTCCAACGCGAATACCGAAATGAGCAGCGGGTTTTAACCCTTCCCGCTCATTCTGTGCCCTCCCTCTTTTCTCTGGTTCTTTGCCCTCCCCTATCAGGGGAGGGAGCGAGCAGCGAGCGGGAGGGGTCCGCCCACGATTTACAAGCCGCCCACGATTTACAAGCCGCCCACGATTTACAAGCCACCCTATGTCAACACCCACCTCAACCCCCGCGCCCCTGCTGACGATGGAGAACATCAACAAGGCATTCGCGGGCATCCCGGCCCTGTCCGAGGCCCGGCTGGATATTCAGCCCGGCGAAATCCATGCCCTCATCGGCGAAAATGGCGCCGGTAAGTCCACGCTCATTAAAATCCTGACCGGGGCCTATCGCCGCGACGGCGGGACGATCACGTTTCAGGGCAAAGCCATCAACTTCCAGACGCCCCGGCAGGCGCAGGACGGCGGCATCAGCACGATCTACCAGGAAGTGAACTTGGTCCCGTATCGGTCTATCGCCGAGAACATCTTTCTCGGGCGCGAGCCACGCCGCTTCGGGCTGATTGACTGGAAGCGGCTGAACCGCGAGGCCGGGGAGGCTCTGGCGCGTCTCGGCATCACCACACTGGATGTGTCGCAGCCGCTGCTGACGCTCAATATCGCCTTGCAGCAGATGACCGCGATTGCGCGGGCCGTGTCTCTGCAAAGCAAACTGGTGGTCATGGACGAGCCAACGTCTTCCCTGGACGACGGCGAAGTGGCGACTCTGTTCACCGTTCTGCGCGGCCTGAAAGCCGAGGGCGTTTCGGTCATCTATGTCAGCCACAAGCTCGACGAGCTGTTTGCGCTCTGTGATCGAATCACAGTCATGCGCGACGGCAAAACAGTGGACACCCGCCCGATTGCGGACACAAACAAGCTGGAACTCGTTTCCCGAATGCTGGGCAAGGAGCCGGGCGAAGTGCAGCGGGCCGGGCAGACCGGTTTCCGCCGCACAGACCGCGTCCAGGGAGCCGCACTGCTGGAAGCGGAACACCTGAGGCACGGACGGGCGCTTCAAGATGCGTCTTTGACTGTCCGCTCCGGCGAAATTGTCGGTCTGGCAGGACTGCTCGGCTCAGGACGGACGGAAGTGGCGCGGGCGATATTCGGGGCGGACAGCCTCGACGGCGGCACGGTGATGCTCGGCGACACACCTGCCAGATTTCATGCCCCTGCGGATGCCATCCGGGCGGGTCTGGGCTTCTGCTCAGAAGACCGCAAAGGCGAAGGAATTATTCCTAACTTGTCTGTGCGCGAGAATATGACGCTGGCCGCCCTGCCCATGCTATCGCGGGGCGGGGTCGTCTCCCGCGCCAAGCAGCAGGAGATTGTGGAAAAGTATATCAAGCAGCTTGGCATTAAAACGTCGGGGCCGGAGCAGCCGATCAAAGAGCTGTCCGGCGGCAATCAACAGAAAGTGCTGCTGGCCCGCTGGCTGTGCCTGAACCCGAAGCTGTTGATTTTAGATGAGCCGACACGCGGTATTGATGTCGGCGCGAAGGCCGAAATCCAGTCGCTGATTGGCACGCTGGCCGATGAGGGACTAGGGGTGCTGATGATTTCGTCGGAGGTGGAAGAAGTGCTGGAAGGAAGCGACCGCGTGGTGGTCATGCGCGACGGACGCTCGGTGGCAGATATGCCGCACGCCGAAGCGACTCAGGACGCGCTCTTTGAAGCGATGGCACAGGGCGATGTACAGTCGGACGAAGCGCAGACGGAGGAAGTCGATGGCCGTTAAATACCCAATGCCTGCCCCGGCGTCCGCCGCACGGCGCGGATTGCCGCCCGATGCGGGCCGCACCTGGGGCGCTCCCGTAGCCCTGCTTCTGCTGGTGCTATACAACGCTTTTTTCACGCCAAACTTTCTCACGGTTCATTCTATTGATGTCCTGCTGACACAGATCGCGCCGATTGTGATTGTCGGTGTGGGCATGACACTCGTGGTTGCCACCGGCGGCATTGACCTGTCGGTCGGCTCGCTGATGGCGATTGCCGGGGCAATGGCCCCGCTGCTGTTCTCTCAGCACCACGGCATTTTTGCCGCGCCGGGCATTGGAACCGTACTGGCCGTGCTGGCCGCACTGGCGCTTGCTGCACTGCTGGGACTGTTCAACGGCGTGCTGGTCACCTCTTTTCGGATACAGCCCATCATTGCCACGCTGATTTTGTTTATTGCCGGACGCGGCATCGCGCAGGTGCTGACCAACGGCAGAACTCAGACGTTTCAGAATCCCCTGTTTGAAGTCTTGGGAACCGGGCACATCCTGGGTGTGCCGGTTCAAGTGGCGCTGATGGTCCTGATTGTCCTGCTGGTCGCCTGGGCAATCCGGTCAACGGCCTGGGGGCGGTACGTTCTATCCTCCGGCGACAACGAGGCGGCGGCCCGTCTGTCGGGCGTACCGGTGGACCGGATCAAGCGGACGGTTTATCTTCTCAGCGGTCTGCTGGCCGGATTGGCCGGGCTGGTTTCTGTCTCTATCATTTCGGCTTCCAGCGCTGGGTCGGTGGGCATTTTGATGGAGCTGAACGCCATTGCCGCCGTCGCCGTGGGCGGCACACCGCTTACAGGCGGGCGGGCCTCAGTGTTCGGCACGCTCGTGGGAGGCGCGATTGTGCAGCTTGTCGATTTCTCGCTGGTGTCACACAATGTCCCCGACGACGCCGCAAAAATTGTGGACGGCGCAATTATTATTTTGGCCGTGGTGCTTCAGCGGCAGCGGCGGCGGTAAGCACGGAACTCCACAGAACTGCACAGAACTGCAAAGAAAATCTATGTCAACTCTTCTTACACCTATCGCTATGCCCTCTGTAAAGCCGCGCCGGGGGCGGATTGCCACCCTGCTTCGGCAGCAGGCAGCGCTGATTGCTCTGCTGCTGCTGCTGCTTTTCGGGGCACTGCGCTACGATCACTTTTTTACGGTCTTCAACTTGACCGGAATACTGCGCGATAATGCGATGTATGGCATGATTGCGCTGGGCATGACATTTGTGATTATGACCGAAGGGATTGATTTGTCGGTTGGCTCAGTAGTTGCAATGAGCAGTGTGCTGGCAGCGCAGATGAGTCCGCATGGCATGGCGGCGGCGATAGCAGTGGCCGTTCTGGCCGGAGCGCTGGTGGGCGTCGTCAACGGCTGGCTGGTCGCCAAGATGAACATTCCACCGTTTATTGTGACCCTGGCGACACTGCTGGCCGTGCGCGGCGTCGCCCTGCTGCTGTCTCATGGAATCACGGTCGGCGTGGATACGAACAACAATTTCACACAGATGATGCAGGGCATGGTTGGCCCGGTTCCCATTCCTGTCATCATGCTTGTGGCTGCGTTCCTGCTGGGGTCTCTGGCGCTGAACTACACCCCCTGGGGCCGTCATGTACTGTCCATCGGCGGCGGCGAAGAGGCATCACGCTTGATGGGACTGGAAACGGACCGTATCAAAATCAGCGTCTATGTCTTAAGCGGGGCACTGGCCGGACTGGCCGGAGCGATGGTGGCAGCACATGCTTATTCGGGTCTTCCCGCCGAGGGCGTGGGCTGGGAGCTGACAGCGATTGCCGCTGTGGTTGTCGGCGGCACACTGCTCACCGGCGGGCAGGGTTCAGTCGGGGCAACGTTGTCGGGAGTACTTTTGCTGGGCCTTATTTTCAGCATTCTCAACTTTGAAAACGGACTTGGAACCTTCACTTTCAGCACCTACTGGCAGCAGGTCATACGCGGCTTCTTTCTGCTGGTGGTGGTGTTAAGTCAGAGCCGTGTTTCCCGCCGCAGGTGAGCGCCCGGCAACTTTTTCAGCAAAAAATGCGTACCTGTGTGGTATAGTGCGTATATCTGTTTTGCTGAAACACCACCACAATTTTGGCTGGCTGCGCCTCTGTGCGCTTTTGCTGGCCTGCGTTCTGGCCCTGCTGGGAGCAGGACCGTCTCTGGCCGCCGCCCTGCCGCCCGCTGCCTCAACGCCGCTTGTGACAGCGGTTGCACCCGGCGCTGTGCCGCCATCTGCCCTGCCTGCCTGCTGCCGCAGCGGGCACTGCCATATGCGCTGCTGCCTCGGCAAAACAAGCTACACTGCGCCCACCGGAGCCGCCTGCCGCATGGCGATTTCCTGCCGGTGTGCCGCGCCCGTGCCCGACGCCGTTTCCGGCGGCGTCCTGCCGCTCTTTCTCCTGCCGAACCCCGCACTTGCCCCGGCAACCCAGTTTGCTCCAATTTCGCACGCGGCACGTTCGCAGATTGCCGCCTCCCACCGAATATCCCCCGCCCCGCGCCCGCCGTGCCGCCTTGTGACTGGAACGCTCTAATCACGCTTTTTATTCACAAGGAGACTTTGTATGCTTCGCCGAAAATCCGTCAGCGGCTTCACGCTGATCGAGCTGCTCGTCGTCATCGCCATCATAGCGATTCTCGCCGCGATTTTGTTTCCCGTCTTTCAGCGCGTCCGGGAAAACGCACGCCGGACCGCCTGCCTGTCCAACTGCCGCCAAATCGGGCTGGCTTTTATGCAGTATACGCAGGACAATGACGAGCGGCTGCCACTTTCCACCGACAGCGGGCGCGATGTGTCCTGGACCGTCACGGTGCAGCCTTATATCAAGAGCCAGCAACTCTACCGCTGCCCGGATGACAGCAGCACCAACTGGGATACCCCCATTGCGCCTGCGACCGTCACGCGCCTGAGTTCGTACTACCTGAACGACTGGCTGGCCGGGACGCTGAAATACACGGCGCTGGCCTCGATTTCCAGTCCCGCCAGCGTGATCTATGTCAGCGAAAGCACCCTCAACAAAACGGGCGACCATTTTCACCCGTTCCTTTGGATCAATGACCCCGAGCGGCCCGGCGGGCCGGGCGCGGGCCAGTTTGATTCGGTGAAAAACCAAACATTGGAGCTTGACTTGACACGTCACGGCGACGGCATGAACAATGTCTACGCCGACGGCCACGCCAAGTTTGGCCGCTGGAGTCAGCTCTGGTTTCAGGACCCGGCGCGGGGCGTCTACGAAGGCGCGTTTGACCCGCGCCAGTAACAGCAAAAAACGCCCTCGTCTCTCAGCGCTGAGAGGCGGGGGCGTTTTGTTTTGTAGCGGCGTCTCTCACGTCCAGATCGCTACCAGAGCGGCGACAGCCAGACCGAAGGTGAAGCCCGCGAACTTCAGCCCGGCACGGTCGCGGTTGGCGAACTCGTGCGAGAGAATATCGACGGCGGCGACATAGAGGAATGTTGCGGCGGCCAGCGCATCAAAGACGCTTGTGAACAGCACCGCCTGATGCCCGCTCAGGAACTCATCTAGTCCGGCTCCGACGGCAATGCCGAGCGGCGTCATGCACGCGAACAGCGCAATCACCGCCTGCAATCGCCGCGCAGGCATCCCGCTTCGGTGCAGGGCTACCCCGAGCGCGAACGCCGCTGCGCCTTTGTGCGCCATAATCGCCGCCAGCAAAATCAGTGCCTGCACATGGGTCTGCTCCGCGCCGAGTGCAAGCCCTGCAATCAGCGAATGCACCGACAGCACAATAGCAAGGCTGTAAGCGGTCATCGGGCTGACGGCGACGTTCCCGCCCTCAATCGCGGCGACCGATTTGCCGAGAAAGACTTTTTCCATCAGCAGAAACAGCCCGAAGCCGACCGCGCAAATCAGCGAAGCCAGGGGATAATTCATCTGCGGCAGCAGGGTGGCGAAGCCCGCCGAGGCATCCGGCAGCATATGGATCAGGCCGACGCCCAGAAAAATGCCGCCCGCGCAGGCATTGCCGATGCCAAACCAATGCCCGCTCGACGTGCTTCGTCCCATCCGCAGCGGCAGCAGGCCGCTGAAAAACCCGGCGGCGAAGACAAGCAGAATAGAAACGAGCTTGAGGGTAAGCATGGCGGTAAGTATCATAGCACACTGGGTACGCAAAGTCAACGAAAAATACTTGACTTGGCACGGCAATTTCGGTACACTACATACTTCTACGCACTGACGCGAAAGACCGGAATACTGACCAAACCATGACTTTTTTGCTGCTGCGCTCTACTATTGCCATGCTGATTGCCTTTGTCGGCGGCGGTGTGGGGATTTATCTTGGGGAGCTGGCCCCGCGCCGACTGAACGTGCTGGTGTATGCCGCGATGGGGGCGCTGCTGGCCGTGACGGCGTTTGATGTGCTGCCCGATGCCAAGTCCCTGCTGCCGTGGCCCGCGTTTCTGCTGGCCGGAGCGAGCGGCTACGCCCTGTTCTGGGCGCTGGGCAAGTACGTCTATCATATCTGCCCGTCGTGCTCGGTGTCGGCGTTTGACAAAGCGACGACCGAGCGGCTGGGGCAGAGCGTCGTGCTTTTAATGATTGCCTTGAGTCTGCACAGCGCAATGGACGGCCTTGCCGTGGTGGTCGGCGACCAGATTACGGGCCGTCCGAACCTCGCGCTGCTGATCGCGGTGTCATTCCACAAGCTCCCCGAAGGGCTGGCCCTGGCCCTGCTGCTCCTGGGGGCGGGCTACTCCAAACGCGACGCGCTGCTATGGACGCTCGGCATTGAGTCCACCACTGAGATTGGGGCGCTGATCGGTATTCTGGGTCTGCGCCACGTTTCTTTGTTCCATTTGGGCCTGCTGTTCGCCCATGTCGGCGGCGGCTTCGTGTATTTGATTGTGACCACGCTGGGCCTGTTTACGCCCAAACGCGGGCCGCGCACCGCCCCGGCAGCTTCTTTTCGCTCCCTCGCTTCCACTGGTCTGGCCTTCAGCCTCACGGCGGGGCTGATCTGGGGCCTCCACCGCCTCCACCCATAATTTCTTTTCTTTTTCCTCCCCTCTTTTCTATAAATCCCCCTTGACAGCGCCTCAACCGTGTGTTATTATACACACTAATACGCATGAGCGTACACAGGTTGAGATACCCCGAGGCTGACACGCTTGTTACGGAAACCGGCGGCAGGAAGTCGTCTTTATCGGCGGCGGGTTGAACCGGGCGGCACCGACGACGTTTCTGAACGCCGCAGTGATGACCAAGGAAAAGAGCGCAGAGGCAGAAAGACTTTATTCATGAACACAAACACAAAACCTTCCACACAAATTGATCTGGACAAAGCCGGGGCGACTGCGTCGCTGGCCTGCGCGGTTCATTGCGCCCTGATGCCGCTGGTGGTGACCCTGCTGCCGCTGGTGGGCCTGAGCTTTCTGGCCGATGAGCGGACGGAATGGGCGCTGCTGGGCCTGTCCGCCCTGCTGGGGTCCAGCAGCCTGGCCCTGGGCTACCGGGAGCATCGAAAGCGTCAGGCTTTGCTGATTTTGTCGCTCGGCCTGACGGCGCTGGTGACGGGGCGCATTCTGGAGGAGCGGCATTTTGAGATGGCAGGCGTCCTCGGGGTCGTGCTGGGCGGCTGCACCGTCGCCGCCGCGCATTTCATCAACCGGCGGCTCTGCTTGACCTGCCGCAGTTGTCAGAGACAACAAACACAAACAGGAGACTAATTATGGCCGCTAAAGGCGAAGCACGCGGGGTAATCAGGCTGCAAAGCACCGAAAGCACGCACTGCTACTACACCACCAAAAACAAGCGCAGCACCCTGGCCCGGCTGGAGAAGCGCAAGTACGATGCTGTTGTTCGTCGGCACGTTTTGTACCGGGAGGCAAAATAACGAGGTATAATCAAGTCAGCCTTGCTGTTCCGGGAGCATTCCAAAGAGACTACCTATGAAGCGCCTCAATTTTACTTTTGACGAAGAGACCGTGGAGATGCTGGACCAGATTTCAGATAAGTATTATCACGGCAACAAGTCGCTGACGGTGCGGGCCGCGCTGGAGTCGCTGGCGACGCACCTCGGACACGCGGGCTGGATTATCGCGGGCTACGCGCCCTCGCCGCTGGACCACGCCGAAAACTGCCATTCCTGCGGCACGACGTACCCCACCGGCGATATTTTGTACCGCCCCATGTTTCAGCGCGGCAATGCTCCCGACGCCCTGCCGCGCATCCCCGAAGAAAACTGGCTGGACTGCTCCAAATGCGTGCAGATACGCACGGCCTGAGACAGCACTCTTTCGCAGACAAGGGGAACTATTTGCTGGGTGCGGGGCGTTCTGGCATCAGGAAAGTAGGCAGCCGTTGGCTGGCCTGCGGCAAAGGAGCCTCTCTCATGTCCGACCCGGTGTATTCTCCCCCTTCAGACCCGCCCCCGGCCCTGGCCGAGAGGGAACTCGGGCACGCCAACCGCACCCTTGCCGAGCAGACCGCGCAGAAGCGGGTGGCCTATGCGCTGGAACGCTGGTCGCCGGACATTCTCCTGTCTTCCAGCTTTGGCGCACAGTCCGCCGTGCTGCTGCACATGGTCACGCGGCAGTGGCCGGACATCCCCGTGGTGCTGCTGGACACGCAGTATCTGTTTCCCGAAACCTATACATTTATTGATGAGTTGACCGAGCGCCTCGGCCTGAACCTCAAAGTCTACCGAAGCGAACTCAGCCGCGAGTGGCAGGAAGCCCGCTACGGCAAGCTGTGGGAGCAGGGCCTCGACGGCATTCATCAGTTCAATGCGATGAACAAGACAGTGCCGATGGCGCAGGCGTTAAGCGACCTGAGTGCCCGCGCCTGGATTACCGGCCTGCGCCGCTCGCAGTCGTCCACCCGGCAGGGACTGGAGACGCTGGCGATGCAGGAAGGCCGCGTCAAAGTCCACCCCATTTATGACTGGTCCAACCGCGACGTGCATCAGTATTTGACGGCGCATGACCTCCCCTACCACCCCCTCTGGGAGCAGGGCTATGTGTCTATCGGCGACGTGCAGACCTCGCGCCCGCTGACTGCCGGGCTGAGCGAAGAAGACACCCGCTTCTTCGGCTTGGGCCGCGAATGCGGTTTGCACGTCGCACCCGCAGAGGCAGAAGCAAAGGTTTAGAAAAGCAGCCGTAAGACGAGGGGTTGAAACCCCTTGCTGGAAGGCGCTTCGCGCCGGGCGGACAAAGAGAGTCAAAACAGGCTTGCTCATATTCTTTGGCTTGCTCATATTCTTTGGCTTCCCGGCGTCCACGCCTCCTAGCGAGGGGTTTTAACCCCTCGCACTCTAGCCCTCGTGACAAAACCTTCACCTGCCAAGCAGGAAATCCCCTGCCTCATACTGTATTAGTGCTGTATGAACAAAATCGCACTTGCGGCTATTATACTGACCGCTTCCCTGCCGCCGGTTTCAACCATCCGGGCACAGGAAATCTCTGGCTTGTCGGCGCAGGAGGCCCCGGCGCATTCGCTCTGGCTGGACTCGCTGGACATTACTAAAGCCGAACAGGACTACGGGCAGCCGCACGCGGGCAAAACCGTGGACGGCAACCCGCTGACACTGGGCGGGGTCGTGTACTCGCATGGGCTGGGCACGCACGCGGCAAGTCAGCTTGTGGTAGATTTGAAGGGCGCGGCGACGCGCTTTGAGGCAATAGCCGGGGTCGATGACGAACGCAAGGGGCAGGGGTCGGTCATTTTTCAAGTCTATGTGGATGGTGTCAAAAAAGCCGAAACGAAGACGCTGCACGGCGGCGATGCTCCTGTGCCGGTCTCGGTAGACCTGACCGGCGCAAAGCGGATGCTCCTGACTGTGACTGACGCGGGCGATGGCAACACCAATGACCACGCGGACTGGGCGGGGGCGCGGCTGACGCTGGCTCCCGGCGCGGCGGCGCTGCCTGTTACTGCGGCCTTGCTTGTGGCGGGGGGGCCAACGCTGCCAATCTTTATGGGTGCGGACTTGCCCAAGCCTGCCATTCACGGCCCGCGCCTTGTCGGCGCGACCCCCGGCCACCCGTTCCTCTTCCGCATCCCCGCCACCGGCACGGCCCCGCTGACGTTTGCAGCCAGCTCCCTGCCTGCCGGGCTGGTATTAGACGCCAAAACAGGAGTGATTGCGGGGGCGCTCACAGCGGCGGGAACGACGCGGGTGAAGCTGACGGTCTCGGGGCCGAAGGGCAAGTCGAGCCGGACGCTGACCGTGGTGGGCGGGAAGGACAAGCTGGCGCTGACGCCACCGATGGGCTGGAACTCGTGGAATGTCTGGGCGGGGACCGTCGATGACAAAAAAGTGCGCGATGCCGCCGATGAGCTGATTTCAGCGGGGCTGGCCGCGCACGGTTATTCGTATATCAATATCGACGACTGCTGGCAGGCAAACCGGGACGCTCAGGGCAGCATTCAGTCCAACGACCGGTTCCCGTCGATGCCCGCGCTGGCGGCCTATGTGCATTCCAAAGGGCTGCGGGTGGGGCTATATTCATCGCCCGGCCCGAAAACCTGCGCGGGCTTCACCGGAAGCTGGCAGCATGAGCAGCAGGACGCGGACACCTATGCCAAGTGGGGCTTTGATTATCTGAAGTACGATTGGTGTTCCTACGGCTCAGTCGCCACGGGCGAAGGCTTGGAGTATCAAGTTAAGCCATACCGTGTCATGGGCGCAGCCCTGCAAAAAGTGCCCCGCGATATTGTCTTCAGCCTGTGCCAGTACGGCATGGGGGATGTCTGGAAGTGG
Source organism: Capsulimonadaceae bacterium (assembly GCA_965277455.1). GTDB lineage: Bacteria > Armatimonadota > Armatimonadia > Armatimonadales > Capsulimonadaceae > JANXMY01. The sequence continues at coordinate 2,358,923 of OZ255823.1, forward strand.
GGCGCGAGCGTGGACGGCAACGCCTGGCGCACGACCGGGGATATTCAGGACAACTGGAACAGCCTGAAGTCTATCGGGTTCAGCCAGAACGGCCACGAGCAGAACGCCGGACCGGGCCACTGGAACGACCCGGATATGCTGATGGTGGGCATTGTCGGCTTCGGCAATACGCACCCGACGCACCTGAAGCCCAACGAACAGATCACGCATATCACGCTTTGGAGCCTGCTGTCTGCGCCGCTTCTGATCGGCTGCGACCTGACCCGGCTGGACCCGTTCACCAAAGCCTTGCTGACCAATGACGACGTGCTGGACGTCAATCAGGACCCGCTCGGCAAGCCTGCCTCGCGCCTCGGCCCCGCCGGGGACACGCAAATCTACGCCCGGCCCTTATGGGACGGCACTCACGCCGTCGGTCTGTTCAACCTCGGCCCGGAGACGGCGAATGTCACCGTGACTTGGGCGCAGATTGGCCTTTCGGGGCCGCAGCCCGTGCGGGACCTGTGGCTTCAAAAAGATTTAGGGAAGAAGTCCGGCAGCTTCACCTATGCCGTCCCCGCGCACGGGGCGTATTTGATCAAAGTCGGAAAGCCAAACCGGACGGATTAAAAGGTAGGCAATCCCGAAGGAGCCGTGGGACTGGAAGTCCTCGGCTGTGAGGCGCAGACGCCGAGTGTCCACCTGCGTGGGCAAGGAGCAAATGAGGCATACTCCTTCTCCGCGAAGGCGGAGACTTGGCCGCAGGCCGCACAGCCGAGGACTTCCAGTCCCACGGCCTCTTATGCCGCCGAGAAGGCAGTGAGCGCGTAACATCATGAGTAATACTTACACCCTGTTCCAGTCTATCCTCAGAGGGGACAAGGAAACCGTCAAAAATTTGCTGGCACAGGGCGTGGACGCAAACATAAAGCCGCCGCCGGACACTTCAGACGAAGTTTGGGAACTCTCTCCTCTTCGTGAGGCAATCGTCGCTGAACAAATAGAAATCGTCCGCTTACTTCTGGAAGCCGGAGCAGACACAGATGTAGATTTCGCACTTTTGATGGCTGTGTGTATGGGTTACAAGAACAGCGTTCCCCCGCTGTTGGAATACGGGGCGAACCCCAATATCAGAGATGACGAAGGCTCAGTCCCCTTAAAAGAAGCGGCTTGGAGTGGTAGTCTCGAAATGGTCACTGCATTACTTGATGCGGGAGCAGACGTAAATTATTCAGGTGGGATGAGTGGTATGTCTGTCCTGGCAGCGGCTGCCATGGAGGGTCATGTGGAAGTGGTACGTCTTCTTTTGAAGTATGGTGCTGATGTCAATTTGCAGGACGTGGATGACAACACGGTGTTAAAACGGCTTGCTAGTAGCACGTCTTGGGAGGAATATCAGTCTCCCGAGATAAAGCAAAACAGAGAGGCCGTGGCTCAGATGCTTGAAGAAGCCGCAGGGTTTGCCACGGGTTGAAACCGAGGATGAGGAGTGTTCCCATCGCCACATCCATGCACAAAAAAGCGGCCCTGTCCCAAAGACAGAGCCGCTTTCTTATATCGCGCTACTTCTCCTGCGCGACGGTGGCGTGCAGGTAGGCTTTCTGCGACGCTAAGGCCGTCAGGTTGTCGCCGCTCAGGGCATAAGTCTGGGTGAGGGCTTCGGGCGTGGGCAGTTTTTCGATAATACCGACCAGAGACACCGGCTGACCGGTGGTAATGGTTACTTTGGCGGCATTGCTCGTGCCTGCATCTAACCCCTTGTCCAAGAGAACCAGCATTTCCTGCGTGTCGCTCGGCCCAATAAAGAAGGCGCGGTCGTTGATCACCCGGCGGACGGTGACATTGGTCAGCTTGGCTCGCTGACCGGCAAACGAAAGTGGGTCGGCGGCGGCAGTGAGCGCGTTGACATCCGAGAGGGGCACGCCGGGCACACTGGCCTGTCCGGGCTTGGCGGTGGTGATATCCGTGCCGCTGTGAATTTTAATGTTTTTGCCGGATGTTGTCGCGGCGGGCGGTCCGGGAGGAACCGGCTGACCATTTGTGGTCGCTGCGGTGTCAGCAGGAGTGACCGGGGGCGTCGTCTGTGCCGGAGCCGACTGCGCCGGGACGGCTGCCGTCTGCGGTGTGCCTTTGGGGCGGTTCAGCAGGAAGAACAGCAGGCCCAGAAGCAGAAGGCCGAGCAGGAGCCAGAGCCACCACGGCAGCCCGCCTTTTTTGTCCTGGTAAATCTGTGCGCCGCCTTCGGCTCCTTTGCGTTCGTTATCTTTGTATTTTTCAGCCATGAGTGCATTGCTTTCCGGCCCTTTGGGCCACATGGAAACGCCCCCGCTTTTGGGTAAAAGCGAGGGCGTTTTCGCTGTCATAAACTACGACTTGCGCGTGTCCGTGGTCAGGTCTTCCACATCCACATCGGTGCGGCGGACGGTGTCGCTGACAGTCTCGGTGCGCTCGGTCGCGGTCTTGCCGACGACGACTTCTTCCACGACCCGTGCGGTCTTGGAGACGACGGGGACTTCGTCAGTTTCGGTCACTTCAAAGTTCTGCTCTTTGAAGGCCATGTCGCCTTCGGTCACGGCGCGGTCCACCGGGTGACGGTTGATCGTCACTTCTTCTTCGCGCAGGGTGACCTGCTCGGAGACGGGGCGCTCGGTGATGCGTGTGTGGATGCGGGCACCGCCGCGCTGAATTTCGCGCTTGCCAACGGCCAGTTCTTCTTCCACGATGGGAATGACCGTCTCGCCGCCGAGGTTCGCACCGGGCGTCATAGCCGTCGTGTCGGTCGCCATCGCGGCTGTGTCCATTGCGGCTGTGCCGACTGCCGCCGTGCCCAGCGTGGCTGCGGTGGTGGAGGTAGGCATGGTCGTCGCCGTCTGCGTGCCGCGCAGGGCGTAGGCATCATGGATGTCGAGCGCTCCGTGGCGGTCCATAATCTCGCGGGCCTGCTCGGCCTTGTCATCACTGGTGTGGGCAATGGCCAGGGTGTCTCCGGCGCGAACGCCTTCCAGGAACAGCTTGATGTCGCCCTCGGGAACGCCGTGTCCCATCAGGTCATTATCCAGGCCGGAAGCGCTGCCCGCTTCTTTGGTTTCGATATCGCTGCCGCTGAAACCAGCCTGCTTCAGGTCGCTGATTGCGGCATCGGAGTCTGCCCGCTCTTCAAATAAGCCAATCACTGTACTCGCCATTGTGGTCTTCTCTTTTCTTGATCAATTCTTTTGGGGTTAGGCCGGGCCGCTTGCGTGTCGCCCCGACAGCACCCCTATACCCGCTGTCTCACAGGGACAAACCGGCAGATATGGGTTTAATCTGCTCGCACTCTTAGCGAGCAGAAAATTATTTTTTGGCGGCTCTTGGGCAGCAGTGCGGCCCGGATTTGTGCGCCGTGATATAGGGCCAGATATGCTATACTATTCCAGCATTTAATCCAGCATTCAGTCTTCAGGAGCGCTACGTCTTTCATGTTCAACTTTATACAGCGGCTGTCGGGGCGGTTCTCACGCGACATGGGAATTGACCTCGGCACGGCCAACACGCTGGTTCATGTGCAGGGGCGAGGCATTCTGCTGCGTGAGCCGAGCGTGGTCGCGGTGGATATGCGGACCAACCAGGTGATTTCGGTGGGCGAGGAGGCCAAGCGGATGCTGGGGCGCACGCCCGGCGGCATCACGGCGATCCGGCCCCTGAAAGACGGCGTCATCGCCGACTACGACTACACCGAGCGGATGCTGCGCTATTTTATTGAAAAAGTCCATCGGCGCAAGGGTTTTGTGCATCCCCTCGTCGTCGTCGGCATCCCCTCGGGCATCACCGAAGTGGAGCGGCGGGCGGTGGTCGAAGCCGCCAAAAAGGCCGGGGCGCGAGAAGCTCTGCTGATTGAAGAGCCGATGGCGGCGGCGATTGGCGCAGGGCTGCCGGTGTCCGAGCCGATAGGCTCTATGATTGTCGATATTGGCGGCGGAACTTCCGAAGTCGCTGTGATTTCGCTCGGCGCGATGGCGGCCTCGAAGTCCGTACGCGTGGCCGGGGACGAGATCGACGAGGCGATTGTGGCGTATGTGCGCCGCGAGTTCAATTTGTTCATCGGGGACCGAACTGCCGAGGACTGCAAGATTACGATAGGCTCCGCCGCGCCATTGGAGCAGGAAACGACCATGGAAATCCGGGGCCGCGATTTGATTACCGGCCTGCCCTGCTCGGCGATTATCTCGTCGCAGCAGGTGCGCGAAGCGATTGCCGATCCGATCCATCAGATTGTGCAGGCCGTCAAAGAAACGCTGGAAGACACTCCGCCGGAGCTGTCCGCCGACATCATGGACAGCGGCATCGTGCTGGCGGGAGGCGGGGCGCTCCTGCGGGGTCTGGACCGGCTAATCACCCGCGAAACGGGAATGCCGGTGCATATCGCCCCCGACCCGCTTTCGTGTGTGGTGCTGGGCACGGGCAAATGCCTCGACGAAGCGCAGCGCTCCACGGCCCTGCGGAATGTGCTCCTCAGCGCCTCACGCCTGAGCCATTATTCGACCCCGACGCGGTAAACGCGCTTCAAGGATACCTACCCCATGCGGCCTGACCCTTTGCGGCCTGAGCGGGACAATCCGCGTGGCCGAACCCTGCTGACTGCGCTGGTTCTGTGCGTAGTGCTCAGCGGCCTGCATACACGAGGGTCGCACGGCGGGCGGCTGGACCCGGTGACCGGGGCCGTCCGCGATTTTGGACTGGTTCCCGCGCAGACCGTGGCCACCAACCTTGGAAAATGGTGGCACCTGCACCCCGGCTCACTGCTGTCGGGGCCGCGCCTCGCCCGCGACAACGCCGCCCTGAAAGCACAGGTGCTGGCGCTGTCCGCGCAGAACAAAGAGCTGCTGACCGCGCAGACCGAAAATACGCGGCTGCGGCAGCTTCTCGGCTTTGCCGCCCGCTCGCCCCGGCCCCTGCTGGCCGCGCAGGTGATTGCCCTCAAGCCCAGCCCGGAGACGGACACGCTGACCCTGAATCGGGGAGCAAATCGGGGGGTGCATCCGCATTCGGTGGTGCTGGCCCCGAACGGCGCTCTGGTGGGGCAGGTCATCACGGTCTCGGCGCATTCCGCCGAGGTGCTGCTGCTCACCGATGCGGGTTCCAGCGTCGGTGCTCTGGTGCATAACGGCACGCCGCACGGGCCGGTCGGGCTGTGTCAGGGCGACGGGGCAGGCAGTCTGCGGGTCACCTACCTGCGAAGTGATGCGGTGCTGAAACCCGGCGACGCCGTGACGACTTCGGGCCTCGGCGGCGTCTTCCCCCGCGACCTGCCCCTCGGCGCGGTGCAGACGGTGAGCGTCGACCGCACCCGGTCTTTGCAGACGGCGACTTTGAAGGCTTCCGCCGGGTTTGACCATCTGGAAGAAGTGTTCGTGATCGGGCCTGCTCCTGCGCCATGATCCCAAAAAGGCAGGTGGTTCTGGTCGCCATTTTGATCTGGCTGGCGGCGGTGGTGCAGGGGCGGGCGGCGCACGCGCTGAGCCTTCACGGGGCGCAGCCGGACCTGCGGCTGGTGACCCTGGCCTGCGGGGCGCTTTTGCTGGGACCACGCGGGGTGCTTCTGGGGTTCTGGACGGGGCTGCTGACGGCGGCGGCCTCGGCGGACCTGTACGGCAGCCTGTTTCTGGGCCGACTGCTGGCCGGGGCGCTGGCGGGGGGATTGGGTCGCAGCCTGATTGGCGGCAACTTTCTGGTTCCGCCGCTGGTGACGCTGGCGGCAACGCTGCTGGCGGAAACAGTAACGGTCGTGCTGGCTCCGGGTCTGGCCCTGCACCACCTGCGGCACTGGGCGTGGCTTGCGGGAAGCGGAGCAGTGTATAACATGGTGCTGGCCCTGCCGGTGTCCCTGCTCCTGCGGCGGATGGGCGTGGGACGTCTGCGCGAAGACCCATTTGGGCGGCGTCTCTGACGCCGTTTTGGCAAAACATTTTCCCTCTGATTTTTCCTCTTGACAGATAGGCCAAATTGCCCTATAATTGAAATGATATTGATATGATTATGAAATCGCTTTGACTCTTTTCGAAACACTCTTCTTGAGACACTCTGCGCTGAAAATACACCGTCTGCCGAAGGACGGTGAGGACCCACACCCTATGCACTTCTCTAAACCGACTTTGCTGGCTCTGCTGCCCTGGCTGATGCTGGCTCCCGGCCTTGCCGCACACGCCGCCGAGCCGCGCCTGGCCCTGCCGCATTCCGCCGCTCCCAGTGCCGCCCTGCTTGGGGCGAAGGCGCTCGGTCAGCTTCCGGCAGGCCAGACCCTGCCCCTCGCCCTGACCCTGCCCCTGCGAAACCAGGCCAGTCTGGAAGCGCTGATCAAGCGCCAGTACACGCCCGGCGACGCGCTGTATCACCATTTCCTGACCCGCGACCAGTTCACAGCGCAGTTCGGGCCGACCGAGGCCGATTACGAGACCGCCGCCCGGTGGGCACAGTCGCAGGGGCTGACCCTGACCGGAACCTCCCCGACACGCACGATGCTGAAAGTCTCCGGGTCAACAGCGCAGGTGGAAAAAGCTTTTGGCGTCAAGATGAGCCGCTACCAGATGGCCAGCGGACGCCGGGCGTATGCGGCTTCCGCCGCCAGCCTACCGCAGTCCATCGCGGGCTGCATTTCCGGCGTTCTTGGCCTTAATAATCTGGCCGAACCGAAACACTCTCAGATGAGACGACCCGCTTCCGCACGCCGAAATGCCGGGCTGCGGCCCAGCGCACAAAGCGGGACATTTGGCTACGGCCCCCTCGGATTTCTGGCCCCGAACGACGTCAAATATGCCTACGGCCTCAGCACTATCACGCCCCTGTACGGCCCGGCCACGGTGGGCGGCCTGAACGGCGCGGCATACGCTCCGACGACCGGCACGACCACGACCACAGTGGACCCGACCACCGGCGTGGCGGCGGCCGCCACTCTGCTGGACGGAACCGGACAAACCATCGGCCTGTTTGAGCTGGACGGCTTTGACCCCAAGGATACGGACCAATATATCACCTATTTCAGCCTGCCCTCCATCACTGCCGCCGCCGCCGCCAAAGCGACTCCCGTAGGAACCCCCACCGTGCAGACCGTGCTGATTGGCGGCTACGATGGAACCCCGCTCAGCGTGGACGGCCAGTTGGAAGCGACACTGGATGTTGATATGGCGCTGGCGCTAGCTCCGAAATCTACGATTATCGTTTATGAAGATAACCCAAACACCGACCCCAATCCTTTTGTGAATACCTATCAGGCCATGGCGAATGCTACGGCTGATGACGGAACTCCGCTGCTGCAAGTGATCAGCACCTCTACAGGATACCCGGAGACGCTTCAGGACCAAGCTACCTTAACCTCTGAAAATGCCATCTTTCAGCAGATGGCCGCGCAGGGACAGACGATTTACGCCGCTTCAGGCGACTCAGGGGTTTACGCCGCCTATCCTGTTCAGGACCCCACCACTCAGGACTCGATTCTCACCAATGATCCAGCCACGCAGCCGTATGTGACCGGTGTTGGTGGCACAACCCTGAAATACAAAAAGCCAGGCACCAATGCAACCACGGGCGTGACGACACCCGGACAGTACCTGGGCGAAGTCGTCTGGAACAGCGGCGCGCTCAACAGCGCAGGCGGTCCAGAGGGCGGCGGCGGCGGCAGCAGCCAGATTTGGCCCAAGCCGCTCTACCAGATTGGCTACGGCTCCTCGCCCAACCGGCGTGATGCCCCGGATGTCGCGCTGAATTCCGATCCCGCCACCGGCTACGACCTGTTTCTGAACGGGGCACCTGTCACTATCGGCGGAACCAGCGCCGCCGCGCCGCTGTGGGCAGGCTTCACTGCGCTTGTCAATCAGCAGCGGACCGCGAACGGGCTGCCCTCCCTGGGCTTCCTGAACCCGCAGCTTTACCCGCTGCTGTCGGACACGGCGTACACATCGCTGTTCCATGACATTACTGTGGGTGACAACCTGCTGTATCAGGCGCAGCCGGGCTACGATGACGCCACCGGCCTCGGCAGCTTCATCGGAACTGCCCTGCTGTCGCGCCTCAGCTTCAGCGCCGATGCTGGAACCGGAACTGGAACTCTCAGCGGGACTGTGACCGATGCAGCCACCGGCCTGGGTATCGGCGGCGCGATTGTGACGGCCACCGGCAACGCCGGCGTCGTCCGGGGCACGGCGATCAGCGACACCACGGGAGCCTATACGCTGACCGCGCCCGCCGGCATCTCGCTGACAGTCACCGCCAGTGTGGCCTCCGCCACCGCGACTTCCACCAGCACAAACCCAACCCTGCCGACGGTTGGGACCGGTACGACGACGGACACAAGCACGGTCTATGCCGGGCAGAGCGTCAGCGGCATCGCGCTGGTCGCCAACACGACTACCACCCTGAACTTCGCGCTGTCCCCCGCCCATGCCTTCGCGGCGGGCTTGCAGATGATTTCCGCCCCCTTCGACTACACGGGCGTCGGGGACTTCGCTTCGCTGTTCGGACTGACCCTGCCGCTGGCGGCGACCAGCCCCCGGCTGATCCAGTGGCAGCCGACCCAGAGCAGCTATGTGTTCTACCCGACTGCCCCCGCCGATACCATCCGGCTCGGTCAGGGCTACTGGGTGCGGTTCACGCAGCCGTCGTACATCAGTAAAGTGGGAACGTCCGCCCCGGACTCCCAGCCGTACAGCATCAGCCTGACGGCGGGCTGGAACCAGATCGGTGACCCGTTCAACGGCGACGTTTCGCTGTCAGGGGCCACGGTGAGCAATTCCAGCGGCGGGGCGACTACCTCGCTTGCAGCCAGCCCGCTGGTTCAGCCGATTGTGTTCTCGTTCAATACTTCAACGAGCCTGTACGATCAGCTTGATCCCACGGCAGGAACGCTGACCCCGTACCTGGGCTACTGGATTTATGCGCGGCAGAACTCTGTTCTGACCCTCCCGGTTTCCACCAGCATTCCCCCGCCGCCGGTTGTCGGCGTGCCGGGTGTGCCGGTCACCGGCTTCTAGGGCACTCCAAGCCTCCCAGGGCCGCTTTGCAGAGTGAATTTGCAAAGCGGCCCTTTTTTATGGCATAATCAGCCCGTAAGAAGTTTTCTGTCTGACAGTTGAGGGGCGCGATGCACGAATTCTGGCGAAAGGAACTCCCGTGGCTGGCCGGGGGGTGGCACGCCTGGTGGCACGGCGGCGATGCCTGGGCGCTGGTGCGGACCGGCGCGGACATCCTCATTGTCGCCTACCTGATTTATCGCCTGATGATGCTGACGCGGGGCACCCGCGCCCGGCAGATTATCATCGGGCTGGTCGTGTTTGTCGGGATGCTGCTATTTTCGACTTGGGCGCGGCTGTCGGCGCTGTCGTGGCTCTTGCAGCAGATTTTGCCGCTCGGCCCGGTCGCGCTGGTGATTTTATTTTACCCGGAGCTGCGGCACGCACTGGAAGAAGTCGGACGGCTGGGCTTCTGGGGCAAAGGCTTTACGGGGCTGGCCCGCGAGGATTTGTCGTCGATGGTCGGCGAGATCGTGCAGGCCGCCGAACAGCTCTCGGACAAAAAAATCGGGGCGCTGATGGTTTTGGAGCGTGAAACGGGCCTGAACGACATCATTGAAACCGGCACATTGATCAACGCCGAAGTCAAAACCGACCTGCTGTGTACGCTGTTTTATCCCGGCTCACCGCTCCATGACGGCGCGGCGGTCCTGCGGCGCGACCGCATTGTGGCGGCGGGCTGCACCCTGCCGCTGTCCGAGAGCCGGGTGGTCAACGGAATGCAGGTGCATACCCGGCACAAGGCCGCGCTCGGCATCTCTGAACAAAGCGATGCGCTTGTGGTCGTTGTCTCCGAAGAGACCGGAATTATCTCACTGGCGTTTGACGGCAAAATGGTACGCGGCCTGCGCGATGATGGCCGCCTGCACGACCTGCTGATCCGCGAATACACGGGCCGCGAGCGCCCCGGCCCGCGCCGCCGCCGCAGCCTGATTCGCCCCCGCGCACGCCGCGCCGATCCGCCCGCCGCCCCGGTTGTGGAGGCCGAGGCGAGCAGCCGTTCCGAAAGTACCGAGGAGTTGAAAACTCCTCGCTAGGAGAAGCACCCTCCGGGTGGAAGATAAATGCCAGCAAATGCAGGCTCTTTTCTGTCGTCCGAAGGACGCCTCATCGAGCGAGGGGTTTTCAACCCCTCGCTCGCCTTCTCGCCTAATTTGCTATGATTTCCTGGCTTCGCCACAATTTCGGCTACAAGCTGCTGGCGCTTGTGTTTGCGTGTCTGCTGCATTTCTACGTCGCCGGGCTGATCAATGCCCGCCCGGCGCACCTGCTGACGCTGCCGATTACCGTCCGTAATCTGCCGCCAAGTTTGATCTTAGATGACAGCACCCTGCCTTCGGTGACGCTGACCCTCGACGGCCCGCCCGAAGACATCAGCCGTCTGACCGATACCTCAGTCACCGCCTGGGTGGATTTGTCCCATGCACGGGCCGGGCAGACCCGCCCCCTGCCGGTGCATCTGTCCGGCGTGCCGCCAGCCATCACCGTAGACAGCGACCCGCAACCGGTGACGCTGAATGTGCAGCAACGGCGTCGGCGGCAGATGGCGGTCAGCGCCGATGACATCGGCGTCGCCCCGTCCGGGTACTCGTTCGCGGCCCCGAATGTTTCGCCGCGTGAGGCCGTCATCACCGGAACCCGTGCCGCCGTCAGCGGCGTCGCCCGGCTGGTCGCGCAGGCGGACCCGGATCAGCAGCCGGGGGCCGTAGACGAAGATTTTCCGATTATCGCCCTCGACGCGACGGGCATCCCGGTCAGCAATGTGACCGTGTCGCCGCCGACGGCCCATGTGCGCCTGGATTTGACCCGCGCCCTGGCCCGCAAAACGCTTCTGGTCAGCGCCAACATTATTGGGACCCTGCCTGCCTCGTACCGCTTCGGCAGCATTGAAGTGGCCCCCGCCGCTGTGGAAGCCGAAGGCAAGCCGGAAACGCTGGCCGCCGTCAACACCTTGACGACGCAGCCGATTGACGTCTCGGGAGTGACAAAAGATTTGGTGCGCCGCGTCGCGCCGATTGTCCCGCCTGGCCTCACGCTGTCCCCGCGCAGCCCGATTACGGTCACCATTCATATCATTGCGCCCCCCGCCGCCCTGCCGCCTGCCCCGCCTGCGGCTGCGCCGAATGCGCCGGAAAAGGTCACACCCCCACTTTAAAATACACGAACGCAGGAGACTATTTTTTCACTCATGGCCGAAAAATTATTTGGAACAGACGGGGTGCGCGGCGTCGCTAACACCGAGCTGACACCCGCCCTGGCGATGGCGCTGGGGGCCTCAGCGGCGCGGACGCTGGGACGCGGCAAAACGCCCCGCTTTATTATTGGACGCGACACCCGCGTTTCCGGCACGCTGCTGGAGTCCGCGCTGGCGGCGGGCCTCTGTTCGCTCGGGGCGCAGGTCGTCACGGCGGGCGTGGTCCCCACCCCGGCGGTGGCGAGCATTGCGCGGGTGCAAAACTTTGACGCGGGCGTGGTGATTTCGGCGTCGCACAATGCGTTTGCCGACAATGGCATCAAGTTCTTCGGCGGCGATGGCTACAAACTCGACGACGCGCTGGAAGCCGAAATTGAGGCCAATCTGGCGCACGTTGACTCGTGGGAGCGGCCTTCGGGGGCGGATGTCGGGCGGCTGACGCACGCTTCGCACCTGGGCGGGCTGTATGCCGGGCATCTCGAAGACACAATGGGCGGGGTGACACTGGCCGGGATGAAGGTGGTGCTAGACGGTGCAAACGGCGCGAACTGGGAGCTGGCCCCGCGTGTGGTGACCGACCTCGGCGCGGACTTGATTGCTTTGCACTGCGCCCCAAACGGGGTCAACATCAACGAAGGCTGCGGCTCGCTGCACCCGGAAGAGATGATGCAGCGGACGGTTTCGGAGGGCGCGGACATCGGGCTGGCCTTTGACGGCGATGCCGACCGCGTGATGCTGTCCGACGAATTAGGCCGCAAGGTGGACGGCGACCGGGTGATGCTGCTGCTGGGCCGTCATCTGGCGTCGCAGGGCAGGCTCACCAACAACACCGTGGTTGGCACGATTATGAGCAATATGGGCCTCGAAGTGGCCCTGCGGGAATCCGGGCTGACCCTGCTGCGAACGGCGGTGGGCGACCGTTACGTGTCCGAAGCGATGCGCCGCGACGGCCATGTGGTCGGCGGCGAAAAGTCCGGGCACTTGATTTTCGGTCACCTGACGACGACGGGCGACGGTCTGCTGACCGCCTTGCAGGTGCTAAAAGTGATGCGCGAGACGGGGCAGCCGCTGTCGGCACTGGCCGACCAGATGACCGAGTACCCGCAGGTGCTGCTCGGCGTCCGCGTCCGCGACCGGCGCACCTGGGCCGACGACCCGGATATTCAGGCTGCCATTCGCCGCGCCGAAGCCGCTTTGGAAGGCCGGGGGCGCATCAATGTCCGGGCATCTGGCACGGAAAAGCTGGTGCGCGTCATGGCCGAAGGGCCAGAGCAGGCCGAGGTGGAGGCACTGGCCGGGGCCGTGGCCGATATGGTGCGGGAAAAGGTAGGGGAATAGGAGCGGCCCCGGATCACCCCCCCGCCCCCAATTCTGGGGGAGCCGGACAAATACAGAGCGGGCAAATACAGAGCGGGCAAGGAGGGCAGGGGCAAGCCCTGCCCCTACGGTTCTTGGCCTACTCTGGCTCCCCCAGAATTGGGGGCGGGGGGGGCGATCTGCTCCAACCGGGCCAGCGCGTCTTCCAGCACAGACCGGAAGCGCGGGTCTTCGCCGCCGAGGGCAAGACGCGCCTGCAAGGGGCGCACGGCGTCAGTGAGGTCTAAATCGGAGGCGGTCTGGGCGGCGACGGTTTGCAGCCAGCGGTCTTCCATGAGCAGCAGTCGCAGGATGGCCCGGCGCAGGGTAGCACGGGGCTTCGGGGTGAGCGTGGCGTCCAGGGCGGCAATCTGCGTATGCAGGTCCCAGAACTCCGACGCCCAGGCCTGCCGGTTCAGGTGCGTCAGCGTCTCTTTCAGCTCAGAGAGAAGCGCCGGGTCGTCACCGTCACGCGGGCGCGGCTGAAGGGCGGCTTCCAGGAGGGCGGCATCGAAGAGCGGCGTGGTCAGCGCGGCCTTCTTCTGGCGGGTGCCACGCCAGCCCCCGACGATGCGGGCCAGAAAAATCGCGCCGACGGCGATGCCGCCGCGTATCAGAGTATCCGTGTTCACGGTGTTTCCTCGGGAGAGCCGTACTGCGCGTCGAACTCGGCCAGCCGCCGCTTTTTCATAAACGGGATCGTCACACGCAGGGCGAACGGGCTGGAATAGTTTAGCTTCAGGATCAAATCGTTGGTCTGCTGCAAATGCCGGGCATAGGCGTCCCGCGCTTTGGCGCGGGCCGCAGGGTAGTCGGGCGAGCCGTCAAATCCCGGTGCGGCGGCTTCCCAGCGGGCGAGTGTGGCAAGCGCGAGGGCGCGGGACGCCTCGATTTCCTGTTCCAGCAGCAGCCAGATCGGCAGCACTTTGTTGTGCCGCAGCATCCGGTTGACCGCGCCCATGCCAGGCGGCTCGAAGGGGTTCACCGACAAATCCAGCGGCTGCCCGCGTCCGGGCAGGTTGTCGAACAGGCCCTCGTCAATCGCGTCCTGTATCTTGCGCTCTGCAATCCCCGCCGTCCAGTCAGGGTTGTCCCCGAAGTCTTCTGCTCCTGCCATCGCCCCTGCTCCTTGCTACAAACTTATTTGCGAAGCCCCGGAGACCTACCTTCCTTTAGGAAGGACCCTGTGACCGAAGCATGAGCGAACAAGGTGGTAGGTCTCCGAATTTCTTTCTGTATTGTACCCGGTATAGGCCGTGGGCAGGTTTAATATCCCGCCGCCGCGCCCCATAAGTAAAACAATGATTGTTTTTGATTTGCTCCCGCCCCACCGGCGGCTTTTTATTGTTCTCTGGCTTGCTGCCTGCATGACACTCGGCTTCGCGCCGGGCGCGTTGGCACAGATACCGAATATCCCCGGACTGCCCACGGGTCTGCCGGGGGCTGCGCCCGCAACGCCGAAAACGCCGAGTGCGCGGGTAACGCTGAATGGCAGCCGCGTCCTAGAATTATCCGCCGACACGCAGAACGCGGCGCAGGACCGGGCGGATTTGGTGACCCTGCGGCTGGCGCAGGCACTCGCCAAGACAGAGCCGACCGCCCCGCCACCGCCCGTGACTACGCAGGTTGTGGGAGGCGAAACCGTCATTTTGCTGGCGGACCGGGCTGTGCTGACGGTGACGCAGCAGGACGCGGCGGCGGCGGGCGAGACGGGGACGCAGCTTGCCGCCGACTGGACCACGACAATGGAGAAGTCGCTGGCGGAGGCGCAGCGGGAGCGCCGCCCCGGCTACTGGCGCGAGGCGGCGCTGGAAGCGGGCGGCATTGTGCTGGCGGCGATGCTGCTGACACTCGCCATCTGGCTGATCGCGCATCGGCTGCTCGACAAGCCTGGCTGGCCGCTGCTCTCGCTGGTCTGGCTGGTGGCGGCATTTCTGATCACCAATCTGTTCCCGCAGACGCGGCCCCTGCACCGACTGCTGGGCCACGGCGTCATCCGTCCGGTGGGCATTCTGCTGATTATGGGGCTTATTGCGGCGGGTGCCTCGCGGCTGCTGACGCTATTTTTGCGGCACGTTTTCCCGCCCATGCCCGATACTCTCTCTGCCGAGGAGCGCACGGAACGAACGTACCGGCGGCGGGCGACCCTGGGGGCGGTGGCACGGATTACGGGCGTTTCGCTGCTCTGGATTATCGCCTTTGTAGTGTCCCTGAGCTGGATTGGCGTTAATCTGTCCGCTCTGCTGGCCTCGGCGGGCCTGATTGGCGTTGCGCTGGGATTGGCGGCACAGGACACGATGAAGGATTTAGTCGCGGGCATCAACATCCTGCTGGATGACCGCTTCGGGGTCGGGGACAACATCGCCGTCGGCACGTTTTCGGGCACGGTGGAGAACTTGAACCTGCGGGTAACGCAGATACGGGACTCGTCGGGGCGGCTGATTACATTCCCCAACCGCAGCATTGAAGCCGTCGCCAATGCGACTCAGCGCTGGGCACAGGTGGACTTCAAGGCGGGCGTATCGTATGATGCCGACCTGCGCGAATCCATGGAAGTGATGGAGGACGCGGCACAGACACTGGCGACGGACTGGCCGGAGCGCGTCCTGTCTCCGCCCAAGATGCTGGGAGTGGACGCCTACAACCCGACGGACATCACCCTGCGCCTCTTGATGCGGACGGTCCCTGGCGATCAGTGGGCCGTGGAGCGCGAGCTGCGCCTGCGGGTCAAAGAGGCGTTTGACAAGAATAACATTTCGATGTCTACCACGCAGCGCACGGTGACAGTGCTGGAAAACGCGCCGGGCCAACAAGCCGCTGTGCCGCAGGACGAAGGCGGGGTGGCGTAGCAGGGTGGAACTGGAAAAAAGACGAGGGGTTAAAACTTCTCGCTGGAAGGCGCTTCGCGCCGGGCAGCCAATTGGATAGCAAACAAAGCTTGTTGTATCTGTCTTTTGGCCTCCCGGCGTCCTCGCCTCTCAGCGAGGGGTTTTAACCCCTCGTCTTTCGCCCCTCGCGTTTTGCCCGCACATTCGACGCGCCACGCGCTTTATTTCGGCGTCAACGCCCTATCTTTCCAGTGGCACGCTGCCGCGAAACGTGTCGCGGGTCGTGATGGTCTCTAGCTTCACCGGCTTGTTCGTTCGCGCCGACTCATAGATGGCGTCCATGATGCGCTGATCTTGCAGACCTTCCTCGCCGGGTGTCCACGGCGTTTTGTCCTGCATGACGCACAGGGCCATGTGGTCCATTTCGCGGGCGAACTGGTCTTCAGGCGGCACGGAGGGCGAGTCGCGGTGGGCGATTTTTCCCTGCGCGTAATCCATTTCCATGTGCAGGCCATTATAGGCGAACGCCGGGTCCAGCCCGAACCAGCCGGTTTCGGCGTAAACGCGGTAGCGGCGGCTCTGGTGGAAGCCATAGGCGGTGGCGTGGTTGGACTGGATGCCGCTGGGGAAGCGCATCTGCCAGCTCACCATTTCCTCCACCTCCGTAAAGCGCGGGTCACCCGGCGTGCTGTAGGTTTGGGCGAACACTTCGGTCGGCTCCTCGCCCGTTAAAAATCGCGTCGTGTTTAAACAGTACAAACCGACATCGGGGAGCGCACCACCGCCGGCGAGGGCCTTCTTTTGCCGCCACTGGTTCGGGTCGCCCTGGTTCTGGCCGTTGACACACTCAATCAGCTTGACTTTGCCAAACTGGCCGTTTTGAACGAGCTGTCGGGCCATGCGGTTGGTCGGCTCGTACTGAATGCGGTACGCAATCATCAGCTTTTTGCCCGCCGTCCGGCAGGCATCAATCATCTGCTGGCACTCTTTGACTGACACAGCCATCGGCTTCTCACACAGGATATGCTTCCCGGCTTTTGCGCCGCGCACGGTGTATTCGGCGTGCATCGAGTTTGGCAGGACGATGTAAATGATGTCTACGTCCGGGTTGTCTTTGAGTGTGTCATAGCTTTCATAGCTGTAGACGTTTTTCGGGTCGATTCCGTGCTGTGCGGCCACTTCGGCGGACTTGTCCGGGGAGCCGCTGACAAGGGCTGTCAGCTTGCAGTATTTGGTCTGTCCCAGGGCCGGAATAATCTGCTCCAATGCCAGCGTGCCGAGGCCGACGACGGCGATGCCGAGACGCTTGCCCGGCGGCAGCGGCAGCGGGGGGCCACCAGTCTGCTGCTCGGTGGAGGCATCCAATTTGGGCAGGGGGATGGGCTTCGTGTTCGGCGTGTCGGGCTTGGCGATGGGCGGCGCGGCGGTTTGGGCCAGCACACGGGGGGCGGCATCGGCCAGCAGCCCGGCGGCGGCAATGCCCACACCGGCGGTTTTCAGAAAGGCACGGCGGCTCAGGTCGGCATCAGAGGCAGGCGTGTCAAGAATGGGCGTATCGGACATGGGCGTATCGGACATGGGATTTTCCTGTCTAGTAGGACGGTCTGGAGAACACGGGGCTGAACCCCGTGCTTTAAAAGTGCAAGCCCCCGCCTGCGCGGAGCCACTGCACCCGGCGGGCGAAGAAGGTAAGCACGGGGTCAATCTAATGCCCGCGCAGGCGGGGAATTGCCCTTCGAAGCACGGGGGTTCAGCCCCGTGTTGATCTAACTGTCCGTCTTCAGCCGGGCGGGGTCAGACGTCAGGGCCAGAAGCTCGGCGTGGGGCATCAGGGCCATCTGGCCGAACTCTTCCAGAAGCTGGCGGTACGCGCCCGCGACGGGGCGAGGGCGGCGCTCTAAATCGTACAGGCCGCAGGCGTTGACGACGCCTTTCTTTTCAGCCAGCTCAATATCCCAGTCAATCTGGTCGATCAAGCTGTACCACGTAAAACCCAGCACCGGGACGCCATCGCCGCGCATTCTAAGGATGTTGCGGAACTGCTTCCAGAGCCACGACGGCGCGGCCTCGGGGTCCAGCGTGTTGGTCTCCGTGTGCATGATGGGCATGAAATAGCGTTTGTAGTAAAGATAAGTCAGGCCGTACCAGCCCATGACGTCTTCAGCGGGCAGCATAGAGCCGTCGGGCAGCATCAGGTGCTCATTGCGCCCGTAGTAATCGTTGCCCATGACCTGATAGCCGGGCGGCTTCCCGGCCATGAACCACTCGTACTGCTCCCGCGTCAGCCCGTTGTCCATCATATACAGGCACACATCGGCGCTCGGCGGGTTGGCATACAGCAGGTCCAAAGACAGAAAGCGCAGCTCGTTTTCCAGCGTCACCTCTTTGTCCGGTACGGCTTTCATCTGATGGATATATTCAGCGGATTCACTCTGCACGATCACGACATCAGGGCGGCGTTTGGCGATACGCTGATTAGCCAGAATAGACGCCGCGCAGAGATGCTTCAGGGCAGTGACAAAGCCGCGTGGGTCTTTGAGCTGTTCGTTCCACAGGCCCTGCCAGGCACTCGCTTTGGCAGTCACATAGATTTCGTTGACGGGCGTGTAAAAGCGCACCCAGGGATATCGCTCGGCGACGGCGTCGGCGTAGTCGGCGAAGTGAACTGGAAGCTCGGGGTTCTGAAAATTACCCAGCCAGTCAGGAACGCCAAAGTGGAGCAGGTCCAAAATGGGCGTGATTTCGAGTTTCTGCATCTCCGCCATGACTTGGTCGGCAAATGTCCAATCATAGCGCCCCGGCCCCAGATGGATGCTGTAATACGGCAGTCCGTAACGCAAAAAGCGAAGGCCCAGGCCTTTGACGAGCGCCAAATCTTTTCGCCAGTGCTTATAGTGCCCACATTCTTCCAGCAAATCCCGCCGGGTTTTCCCGCCGTCAATGGTCGGGTACGAACACTCAATCCCGGTGGCAAACCAGAAGTTGTTGGGCAGATCCGTCGGCAGACCGCCGCCGGACCCCGCCGCCGCCCCGCCGTACTCATCGCCCGCATTGCCGGCAGCAACGCCCCTCTGCTTCAAAATCTCTAGAAAGTCATCCGGCACGCCGTCCCTGCTTTCTAGAACCTAAGACTCGTCGCGCCCGTGTACCTGCGCGGGCGGATGCGTGGCTTCGACGGCGGTGAACGGCTCTAGAATTTTGTACGTGTGCAGTGCGTCCACAGGCACGACCCATGAGTCTCCCGCTTCGAGCAGCACAACCTGATCGTTTTCCAGATGCAGCTCGGCGCGGCCTTTAATGACGTAGCCGACGGTTTCGTAGTCCCGCACGGTCATCACTTTGGGGTCGGAAACGGGGGTTTCTTCCCAGAGGCGCATGGCGATGCTTTTGCCGGAGGCGAGGTACTTCTGGCCCATCTCGCCGTGCGGCGAATGCGTAGAATCTACTTTGGTCACGGTGGTGTCTGACATGATATGGTTTCCTATCTTCCTGACTTATTTTCCTAACTTATTTCCCCAGCATCACGGGCTTGGAGCCGTTGGCCTGGCGCAGCAGCAAAATGGGCTTGCGGCGTAAATCTTTGCCGTAATGGTACTTTGGCAGGCGATTGAGCTGATCGGCGGTGAAGAACATGACTCCGTCGGAGCGGAACGAAATGCTGTCCGGCCATACGAGGAGCGGCCCCTGCGCGGCGATCACGTACTTGCCCGACTGCGTCCGGCGCTTGACGGCGTTGTGCTCATAGTCGGTCAAATACACGTTCCCGGCGGCGTCGGCTTCAATGCCGTCGGAAGCAAAGCCTTTGTCTCCCAAATCTTCCACGGTCGCCGAAACCTGTGCGTCGGTCGCCTTCGGGTCGGCCAGCATTTGCGTGCTCACCCGGTACAGGTGGTGGCCTTCGTTGGGGCAGTAATACAAATACTTGCCGTCGGGCGTCAGCGTGATGCCGTCTACGCCTGTTTTGTCGTGCTTGGGCGGCACGCCCGGCGTCTTGCGCTTCAAAACAGGAATGCCATTCACAACCGGTGTGAAACCCGGCTCGGCCTGCACAGACGGGGCATTGTTCAGGCGGCGGCGGCTTTTGCCGGTGGCAAGGTCGACGACGACAATGCCATTCGGGCCTTTTTCCGACGAGTCCGAAATAAACGCCGTCCCGGCTTTGCCGAGTCTTAAATCCACGCGCACATCGTTGAGATACGCATTCGGCCCGGCAATCTTAGAGGGAAACAAAATCTTCTTGACGATTTTATTGGTCGCCAAATCCACGCACACCAGCTTGGGGCCGCCGTAGGACACGGGGTTAGTTTTAATGATACCCAAATCCAGCAGCCACAGGCGGTCTTTGGCGTCCACAGTCAAGCCCTGCACAGACACCAGACGCTCCGCCTGCGGCCTCTCGCTCAGGCGGTTGACGGCGGCATTAGGGTAGGCAGAGGGTTTGCCGTTTTTGATCTCGGCCACGCAGTAGGGTCCCTGATCGAAGGCACGCGGGAAAGACATGAAAATCCGGCCCGTTTTGGAGACGACGACGCCAATCGGGGTCGCGCCAGAGAACTTGGCGGCGATGCTGACCGGCGGCGTGTTCGGGGCGGTATTGATTGGCGCGGCAAGGGCAGCCGACGCGGCAGACAAAGAAAACAGGGCGCTCGCAAGCGGGTTTCGCCAAAGGCTTGAAGAGAAGTTCATGGCCTTTCTGTTACCACACACCGGGCACAGCCAAACCTGCCCGGCCCGGATTTTTGGGTGCCCATCCTTAAGTTCTGGGAAGATTTAGCCGATAGTTACAAGAGTAAGACTAGCTTAGAAGCCGTTTTAGAACCTATTGAACCAATGTATTCACTGCCGCTGAACACTCAACCGGACATTACGCTGCCTTTGCCCGCTGCCGTCCTGCTCGGGCTGCTGCTGCTGACACTGCTGCTCTGGGCGGGCAGTCAAGCCCGTGTCGCCCGCCGCCATGCGCGGGACGCCGCCGCCGCCAACACGGAGCTGGAAGCGGCGAACGCCGCGCTGCTCGGGCATCAGCAGGACATGGAAGAAAGCGCCCTGAGTCTGACGGGGGTGAACACGTTGCTGTCGCAGGCATCGGGGCGGTTTCAGGAGCTGTTTCAGGGCCTGCCGGTCGCCTGCGTCTGCTGCGACGGGGGCGGGCGGATTATGGAGTGGAACCGGGCCTGGTCGCAGCTCTACGGCCTGGACAGTCCGCTGGGGCAAAAACTGACGGCGCTGACGGACGCGCCGCTGCTGGCCGAAGCCATTGATGCCGCGCAGGCCGGGGACGCCTGCGAGGGCCTGGAATGGACTTACACGCAGGCTGACGGGGCCGAGGTGCAGGTGTATTCCAGTCTGTTCCCCCTGCGGGCGGCGGACGGGTCGGTGTCGGGGGTGATCGCGGCGGATGTGGATATCAGCGCTCAGCATCAGGCGGAAATCGCCCTGCGGCAGAGCGAGGAGCGGATGCACGCGCTGTATAACACGACGTCGCGGCAGGAGCTGTCGTTTGAACAAAAGACCGAAGCGCTGCTCGACATGGGCCGGGAGCAGTTCGGGCTGGAAATCGGGGTCGTGGCGCGTGTCACCGGGGAAACGTATGACGTGCTGCACGCCCTGTCGCCGGGCAATGCAATTCCCGCCGGTACGAAGATGAGCCTGTGCGGGACCTACTGCGCCGAGGCGCTGGCGCTGGCGGATGTGGTCAGCTTCGAGGAAGCCGGGGCGACCGAGCGGCGCAGCGACCTCCCTTACCGCACGCTGGGTCTGGAAGCCTATCTGGGGACGCCCATCCGGGTCGGCGCAGACATCTGGGGGATGCTGTGCTTTGCCGGGCGGCAGCCGCACCCGCGTCTGTTCACGAGCGGCGACCGGGAGCTGGTGCGCCTGATGGCGCAGTGGGTCGGCGGCGAACTCGCCCGGCGCGAGGCGGAAGAGGCGGTGCAGGCGAGCGAGTCCCGGTTCCGCGAGGCGATTGCGGCCATGTCCGAGGGGCTGATTGTGATGGACGCCTCGGGAGTCATCCGGCTGTGGAACGACTCGGCGGAGCGCATTCTGGGGGTGACACGGGGGCACGTCGGCGGCTGGCGTCCGCCGCGCCCGGATTTTGCCGCTGTGCGCGAGGATGGGACCTCGTTCCCGGAAGGCAGCTACCCGCTGATAGCATCGCTGCGGCGGGGCGAAGTGCAGCAGGGCGTGGTCATGGGCCTGCCGGTGGGCGGCGGCGCGATGCGCTGGGTGTCGGTGTCTTCGCGTCCCCTGGCGGTCTCGGAGGGAGCGCCTCCGAGCGGCGTGGTGGCGACATTCGCGGACATCACGGACCGGCGGCGCGACGAAGCGCAGATTTGCGCTCAGATGGCGCAGATCAAAGAGTATACGTCGGTGCTGGAAACGCAAAAATTGCAGATGGAGGCGGTCAACGCCGAGCTTGAGGCGCTGGCCCTGCGCGACGGGCTGACGGGTCTCGGCAACCGGCGGGCATTCGAGCAGCGCATGGCGCTGGAGCTGAGCCGGGCGGCCCGCTACGGGCATCCCCTGTCGCTGGTGATGCTGGATGTGGACTGCTTTAAAGAATACAATGACACGTTCGGCCATGTGGACGGCGACGAAGTGCTGCGGATTCTGGCCGACGCCCTGACCGATAAAAGCCGCGAAACCGACTTTTTTGCCCGCTACGGCGGCGAGGAGTTTGCGATTATCCTGCCGCACACCGACGGCGAGGGGACGCTGGTGGTGGCCGAGCGCCTGCGCCGCCGCCTTGAAAAGAAGGTGTGGCCGCACCGGGTGGTGACGGCGAGCTTTGGCGCGGCGACGCTGACTCCGGTGATGACGGACGGACACGATCTGGTCCGGGCCGCCGATGCTGCCCTGTATGCCGCCAAAAACGCGGGTCGCAACCGGGTTCAGCACGCGCATTCGCTGCCGGACAGCGCGGCGACACTGGCCGTCTGAGGCGTTTATTTCCGGTTTGTTTCCACAACATCCTGTTTCCCTGTTGACAAAAGGCATTTTCGTGTGGATAATACTCTTCGTCGCTCACCCGATGCCGCCGCTGTGCCAATGAAGTCCAGGCGTTTTATCGGCTTTGGGAACTAAAAGCGCCAAATATCGCTTCTTACGCTTAATGAAGCACAATTCAGGACACAACAGTCTATGAAAGCTCCCTGTTTGCCGGACAACGCTGTTCGGTCGTAACCGGGGGCTTTTTGGCGTTTTAGTATGTCTTTTCAGTATTTCGAAGTCTCAGGTTTAGTTTCGGATTTAAAGGAGCGTTAGTTTCGCTATGTTCAACCCACTCAGTTTTATGCACGCCGGTGGTCCGGTCATGTGGCCTTTGCTCGCCTGCGCCATCATTTCGGTAACCGTGATGATCGAGCGAACCTGGTTCATCACCCGCGCCTCGGCGGACAATGAGGTGCTGTCGGAGCAGGTGCGCGAGCATCTGACCGCTGGCAATGTCAACGCGGCGCTGGCCGCCTGCGACGAGCACTCCGGCCCGGTCTCGGGCCTGCTGGCAAGCGGCATCCGCAACCGCAACATGGACTCGGACACGATTGAGCGGACGATGGAAGAGATCGCGATGCAGGAAACCCCCCTGCTTTATCGGCGTCTTGGATGGCTGGACACGATCATCACCATCGCCCCCCTGCTCGGCCTGCTCGGCACGGTCACCGGTATGATCAAATCGTTCCACGTCGTCGGCTCGACACAGGGCCTGAACAACCCGAACGCCATCACGGGCGGCGTCGCTGAGGCGCTGCTGGCGACGGCCACGGGCCTGGCGATTGCGATTGTGACGCTGGTTGGCTACAACTTCCTGGGCGAGAAGGTCAAAGAGATTATCGCTGAAATGGAAATCCGGGCCACGCAGCTCATGAACATTCTGGCGGGGATGCGCGGCGAGCCAGTCCGGGGCGAGGGATTGAAGGGCGAGGGGGTGCGCGGTGAAGCTACAACGAGCCGAGCTTAAAAAAGCCCGTATCGAGATTATCCCGATGATCGACACCATCTTCTTCCTGCTGGTCTTCTTTATGATTACCAGCATCTCGCAGGTGCAGATGTCGGCCAAGCGGGTGGCCCTACCGGTCAGCACGACGGCGGAGTCAAAGCCGCTGGAAAAAGTGGTTCTCACGGTGGATGCTCAGGGCAACTACTACATTGACCGGGGGCAGGTTCCGTACACAGAGCTGCTGGATCAGCTGAAAGCACGGGTGGACGAAAACCCACACCTGGCCGTGGTCATCAACTGCGACAAGACGCAGCAGGTGGAGCAGTTCCAGTATGCGCTGAACATCGCCCAGCAGGCGGACCCGGAGCAGCTTATGATTGCGACGACCCCCGCAGACGCCTCGAAGCTATAGAGCGGAATTGAAGTAAACTATGAAAAACTGGGTCAATATCAAAACACCGCCCATGAAGAAGGCGCGTATCGAGATCATTCCGATGATTGATACCATCTTCTTCCTGCTGGTGTTCTTCATGTTCACCAGCCTGTCGATGGTGAAGATGAAAGGCATGGATGTCAGCCTGCCCAAAGACAGCACGAGCACCGACGCACCGCCGCCGCAGGTAGTCATTACCGTCAACCCGGCGGGGCAGTATTACCTGAACACGGACACGATCAACGGCGATAATCTGGTCCCGGAGCTTCAAAGCCGCCTGACTGCCAAGCCGAACACCGTGTTCATCGTCAATGTCGACAAGACGCGCCCGACGCAGGACATTATCACCGTCATGGATGCCGTCAACGACATCCATGTTCCCGGCAAGCCCGACGACCCGGTGGGCGTCATGATTGCCACGCAGCCGGTCAACCCAAACGGCCCTTCGGCCCCTTAACATTTGTCACGGGGTACTTTTATGAACGAAACACAACTGCCCGATACTCGTCTGGACACGCCGCCGCCGGAAGACACGCTGGAAAAGCGCAGTTCGCTCGGTGGCCGCATTCTTGGCTACTCCTTTCTCGCGTCCGTCGTGATCAACCTCGGCTGGCTCGGCTGGGTCTCGTCGTCCAACCTGTTTGGCGGCAAGGCTCCCCTGGACCTGCACCCCGAGAAGATCAAAATGGTCAAAATCGCGCAGAAACCCAAGCCCAAGCCACCCAAGCTGAAACCGCCGCCGCCTCCCCCGCCGCCCAAGCAGAAGCCGCCGCCGCCGCTGAAAACGCCGCCAAAGGTGCAGCCGAAAATCATCAAGCCTCGCGCCGCCGCGCCGCACCCGTCGCCGACGCATCAGGTTCATGTGGCACGCAGTACGCGCAGTACCTCGCCCGCCCCGGCTATGCCAACCGGCGAAGCTCAGCCTGCCGCCCCGGTGAACCCCGGCGTGGAAACGCACGCGCCGGTGACGCCGCCCGCGCCGCCGCAGCCGGACCCGGTTCCAGTGGCCCCGGTCGCACAGGCTCCCAAGCCTGAGCCAAAACCGACGCCACCGCCACCGCCGCCACCGCCGCCAAAAGTGGAACCGATCAAGCCAAAGGGCTGGGTGCCGATTGATACGCGGGACGCCGTGGACGTGCAGAGCGTGGATGTATCCGCCGACGGCATTGACAGCAGCAGCATCAACAACAACGAGGTCGTCATCAGCTACACGATTGACGAAACGGGCCATGTCAAGGGAGCGCGTGTCAAGAAAAGCTGCGGCAGCTCCGAGCTGGACAGCCGCGTTTTGTCGGCGGTCGAGCGCCAGCGGTGCGCTCCGGCCATTCAGGACCATATCCCGCGTGAGTCGCGGGAAGAATTTCACTTCCCGGTCAACAGCTAATTGAAGGCTGACCCTCTGCCCCCATTACCGGGAGCAGGGGGCCTTTTTTTTCGTTTCTATCTCCGCCGCTCACACCGGGCGGCGGAGATGTGAAAATTTCATTAAAATTACATCAAAAAAAAAGTTCCCGACTTGTTGCAAACGCCAATTTCTGTGTTATATTGTCTTATCACACTGTCAAGATAGAACAAAACCTGCATCCTACGCAGGAACAGACAGTTAACAGGAAGTCCCTCGGCACCGACGCCACTGCCTTCCGGCCCTGTCCGGCAAACACGACGGGCGCGATGCCCGCTTATTCCCACTGTTTTTTCATTTGTAGAGAGTCACTGACGTTTCTTTACCCTGCTTTTTTCACGCACCGGCGCGTGGCAATCTGTTGATGGGGCTGATTTGTATCCCTGTTTGCTGTTCGGATCGTATTTCTTTGTCTGTGTTCGCATTTTTTTCTCGGTTATTCAGAAGGGGGACTATCTTTATGCAGAAAGCAGCTTCCAAAGCGCTCGCTTTCCGACTTCTTGCGGCAACGTCCGCACTCAGTCTCACAGCGGCTTTTCTCGCCGTCACCGCACCGCCCGCACACGCGGCCTCGGTGGGAGGCGTTCAGGGAACCATCAAGAACGCGGCGGGGCAGCCCCTGCGCGGCGTTCAGGTTCTTTTGATCCCGCAGGGCGGCGCTCCGCAGCCCGCTCGTACCGATACCAGCGGCTATTATAGCTTCGCCGGCGTTCAGCCCGGTGTTTATACCATTCAGGTCAACCTCGTCACCTACGCCTCGGCCAGCCAGTCCATCACCATCGCCCAGGACATCAACGGCACGGTGGACTTTACGCTCACGCCGCGCACCAGTGTTCGCACCGGGGTAGGCGTCATCATTGCCCCCACCCGGCGAAATGATCCGCAGAGGCTCATACCCGTCACAGCGACGGACGAGCAGCATGAAAAGTCCCAGCCGAACAACCTGTACCAGTCCACCGGCCTCTTGAACTTCAAGCCGGGTGTCACCACCGACGCCGGGCAGTATCCGCACGTTCGCGGCTCGGACGGCAACCAGATCGACTGGTCTATCGACGGCATTGACCTGCGCGACCCGATTACCAACCAGTTCGCCACCAACCTCGTCACGGCGGGTATCGGCACGTCCAACATCATCACCGGCGGCGCAGATGCGTCGTATGGCGGCTCGGCGGGGGCCTACCTCAATCAGTTGTCCATCAACGGACGCGACATTTCGCATGGCAAGCCGTTCGCGGGCTTCATTGAGAATACCAACGGCCCCGGCGACAAGTGGAAGTACGAAGGCGGCAACGTGCAGCTCGGCGGCGTGCTGGCAAACAACAAGCTGGACTATGCGTTCTCGTCCATCGTCTTCAAGACCCATTATGGCGACAACACCCAGCTTGGCGAGCTGCACTCCTCGCATGACGAAGTCGGCAAGATCAACTACTATGCAACGCCGAACGACACGATCACGGCCTTCTTCGCCCACGGCGCAGAAAACTACAACTCGTTCCAGACCTCGCCCAACTCGCTGTTCTTTGATGTGGACAAAGTGCTGACCGACCCTACGACGGGCCGCCAGTACGTGTCCTCGCGGGACCTCGGCTCGAACTTCAACGACCATAACGTGCAGACATACAACCTCGACCACTTCACGTACAAGCACAATTTCGCGCCGTCCACCTATATCCAGTACCGGATTTACCAGCTCCATCAGGCCATCCCGAGCCATCAGGAAGGCACGGGTGACTTTTTTGACTTTGACCGGAGCAACGTCACCGGCAATCAGCTCAACTTCTACAATCAGCTCAGCAAGAGCAATGTCTTTCAGGCGGGTCTGGAATACAAAGATTCCAAAGGCTCCTACCGCCGCCAGATTGTCGGCGTCGACTCACGCGGCCCGGTGGATACTTCCGCTGCGCTGCGCTACTCCGACCGCAACTACGAAGCGTACCCGCAGGACTTCGCGCTGTACCTGGCAGACCAAATTCGGGCCGCGCAGGACAAAGTTACCTTCAACTACGGTGTCCGGTTCCAGTCCACGACCTACCGGGGCACGGCCTCCAAGTTCCTGGACAGCATCGGCCAGCCTGACCCGACCAAGTTCACCACCAAATCTACCGACCCACGCCTGGGCCTGAATTATTCTCCCGCACCGGACCTGACGTTCCGCACGTCGTACACGATCAACTCGCAGCACGCCGATGAGCGGCGCATCCAGCGGCTCGGACCGAGTGACCTGGGCGATATTGGCACCTCGCTGGCGGCCAACCCGCTTCAGCAGTCCAAAGACGCACAGGTTTCACAGGGCTTCAGCCGGGTCAACCTGTCACACTCCAAAGACTATGATCTCGGCGTGGAAAAAGCGTTCACGATGAAGAGCGGTCTGGCGCAGGGCCTGTATACGCTGGGCATCACCGGCTACACCAAATACGGCTACGATATCGCCTTCCAGCGCAATCAGGACTACACCACTCAGACTAGCAACGCGGGCGCGACCATTGGCGGCGTCAAGTTCCCATCGGGCTTCCACAACATCACGTATGACAACAGTGGCACGCAGCACGCTTCGGGTCTTGAGTTTAGCTTCCGCAAGACGCAGCGCAAGCAGTCTGACTGGAACGGCTTTGTCAACTACACCAATCAGGTTGTCCGCACCAATGCCAGCCTGTACGACACGGCCTACATCCCGTATTTCGTGAACTACGAAGGCACAAACTTCGACAACGCGACGCTTCAGGCGAATGCCCACAAAGAGTTTGCGCCGTCCTGGGATCAGCGGCATACGGTTGGCGTCGTGGCGAACAAGCGGTTCTCCAAGCTGTACGAGTCCTCCTTTGTGCTGGATGCGGGAAGCGGCCTGCCCTTCTACGGCAGCTCGACCGCCAGCGGCGGCATCGGCGCTATCGGCAACGGCTTTGCCAACATCGGCGCGACCACGACGGGCGGTGCGGAGTTCACGCAGGTTCCCATTTCGACCGGCGGCGGCAACCTGCCTGCGGTCAACCCGGTCACGGGCCATACGGGCTGGCACTACAAAATCTCGATCAACAGCAATTTCTACCTGACACAGGATTTCAACCTGTTCTTCAACGTGGATAACGTCTTTGACAAAAAGACGGCGCTGTCCCTGGCAACGGGAACCTTCTCGGGCGACCCCTACTACGTGGCTCCGAGTGCGGCGTATCCGCAGGGTCAGGAAGTGTTTCGCTACCAGAGCAAGCTGACCCCGACCTTTATCACGTTTGGCTTCCGCCAGCGCTTCTAGGCTCGGCTTTCATCTCGGCAGCACGGGCGGGGCCGGCCCCGCCCGTGCCCTTTTTCACCTTTTCAATTAGGACTTTACTCATGAATAAAAAACGGACAATTTCGCTGGCCGGGGTCGGCGCACTCGGAGCGGCGACGCTGCTGCTGAGTGGCTGCGGCGGCAACTCCTTCTCCAAGCAGACCTTCGGCAACTATGCCGAGGTTGTCCCGGTCGCCTATGGCCTGGACCCCATCGCCATCAACCCTAATCTTCAGGTCACTCCCATCGGGTATGAGCTGAGCGGTCTGGGTTCTCCTGACAGCAAGACGGCTTACCTGACCGCCGCAACCGCTTTCACGATCCTCAAGAACTCCGGCAATGCCGGGCTGCCCGTGAATGTGGATACCGGCCTCGGCGGCACGACCCCGGAGCTGCCTTTCGGCTTTTCCACCGGTGGCACTTATATCGATAAAGCCGCTGGCGCAGGCGTTCCTGCCGCCGCCGTCCTTTCCGGCGCTTCGGTGATATTCCGCGCCGCGCTTGCCAATGGTGTCGCCAGCAACGCCACGCCGCCGATTACTTCGGCGACGCTGTCTTCCGCCGACCCGCAGTGGACGCTGGGCACGCTGCCGATGACCTTCAACGACCCCAAGACCGGGCCGCTGTCAAACGGAACCTATGTCACTGGAACGGGCGGAAACCCCACCCCCTTCACCCTGCCGTTCACGCAGGGCATCCACACCGTTGCCGTGACCGTCACAGACAGTGTTGGGCGGGTGACAACAACCACATTTGAAATTCCCGTCTCCGCCCCTGCCAGCGTGACACTGTTCCTGCAAAACATCACCCCGGCCAGTGGCACAGCCACTGCTGTCACCCCTGGCGACCTGGTTTCTCTGGATGGCGGCACGGCGGTGACAGCCGACGCACAGGGAACGGCAATTTTCTTCACCACCCCCGGTACACACACTGTCACCGAGACAAACCCAGATGGTTCAAAAACCATCCAGACGGCAACATTCACGCTGGCTGCCACAACAGCAGGCACAACGGCATACGACGCCGTGGACACCACCGCCCCGGCGGCGACCACTTCCACCGCCAAAGCACGCCGCCCGGCTGCTTTGCGCCGCCGCTAATCGGCCAGACGGCCTGCAACCAAAAAACGCCCCCCGGTCAAATATGACCGGGGGGCGTTTTTTGTTTTGGAGAGAAGCGCAGCAGAAGAAAGAGGGGGAGGGCTTGCCCTGCCCCTACAATACGGACACCTGCTTGCAAACGCGCTCGTGCCAGCCGCCCGGACGCAGTGCTGTATGGAATGCGGATTGGCTATCCGGCGGTTGCCAGTTTTGGGGCGGCCTTGCGGCCTGAAATTTAACGCCACGGGTTGAAACCCGAGGCTCTGAAGTGCCCGGTGTCCAGGGGACACAAGAGAAGAACAACGCGGCATTTCGCTCCACACTCTTACGTGCCCTGCACGGCGGGCTTTTGGCAGCCT
Organism: Capsulimonadaceae bacterium; assembly: GCA_965277455.1. Lineage (GTDB taxonomy): Bacteria > Armatimonadota > Armatimonadia > Armatimonadales > Capsulimonadaceae > JANXMY01. The sequence continues at coordinate 2,388,822 of OZ255823.1, forward strand.
CGGGTTTCAACCCGTGGCCTCTTTCTGCGTGACATAAAAACACCCGCCCCGACTTTACAGCCGGGGCGGGTGTTTTTGGGTCGGTCTTACTTGCCTGCTTTTTGCTGGCGGCGGCGCAGGTCAGGGTTCAGCTCGCGCTTTCGCATCCGAATGTTCTTGGGCGTTACTTCCACCAGCTCATCGGGGCCGATGTATTCAATGGCGCGGTCCAGGGACATGACCATCGGCGGGGCGAGGCGCATAAACGTTTCTTTGTTGGACTCGCGCATCGACGTCAGGTGCTTTTTGCGGCAGACATTGACATCCAGGTCGTTGTCGCGGGCGTTCTTGCCGACAATCATGCCTTCATAGACTTCGATGTTGTGCGGGATAAACAAAATGCCGCGCTCTTCGGCGGCGGCCAGGCCAAAGGTCGTCGTGATGCCGCCTTCGCTTGCCAGCAGGCTGCCGTTGCGCTCCACCGTCATATCCCCGAGGTACGGGATGTAGCCGCCGAACAGGGAGTTCAAGACGCCCGTGCCGCGTGTCTCCGTGATAAATTGACTGCGGAAGCCGAGCAGGCCGCGTGTGGGGACCTTGAAGCGCAGATAGACATGGCCGTCGCCGGGCGTCGACATATCCATCATTTCGCCGCGCCGACGCCCAAGCTGCTCGATGACGACGCCGCTGAACTCTTCGGCCACATCGACTTCGACCTCTTCCAGCGGCTCCATCTTCTGGCCGTTCTCTTCGTGGAAAATGACTTCGGGCTGCGAGACTTGCAGCTCGTAGCCTTCGCGGCGCATGGTTTCAATCAGGACGGCCAGGTGAAGCTCGCCCCGGCCCGAGACGCTGAACTGATCGGCGGAGTCGGTGTCTTCGACGCGCAGAGCGACGTTGGTTTGCAGTTCTTTCATCAGCCGCTCGCGCAGTTTCCGGGAGGTGGAGAACTGCCCTTCGCGGCCTGTCAGGGGCGATGTGTTGACGCCAAAGGTCATCCGCAGGGTCGGCTCGTCCACCTGCATCAGCGGCAGGGCAATCGGATTCTCGCGGGTGGCGATGGTCTCGCCGATGTTGACATCCGGCAGGCCGGACACGGCGACGATTTCGCCCGCCTCCGCCTGCTCCACTTCGGTGCGGTTGAGGCCCTGATAGATAAAGACCTGCGCCAGCTTGCCGGGGACATTGACGCCCTCGCGGTTGATAACGGTGATGTTCTGGCCGGTCTTGACGACGCCCGCATTGACGCGCCCGATGGCGATGCGGCCCTTGTAGTCATCATAATCCAGCGTGGTCGCCCGAAGCTGTAAGGGGGCCTCGGGGTCGCCGGTCGGCGGCGGGATATGGCTGATGATGGCGTTGAACAGCGGGATCAAATCCGTGCCGGGTGTGTTCGGGTCGGTGGTCGCCGTGCCCTGGATCGCAATGGCGTAGATCACGGGGAAGTCAAGCTGCTCTTCGTTCGCCCCGAGGGCGGCAAAGAGGTCAAACGTCTGATCCACGACCCAGTCCAAACGCGACTGCGGGCGGTCGATTTTGTTGACGACGACAACGACTTTGTGCCCGGCCTGCAAGGCTTTGGACAGCACGAAGCGGGTCTGCGGCATGGGGCCTTCGACGGCGTCGATGAGCAGCAGGACGCCGTCCACGAGGCTCATCACGCGCTCGACCTCGCCGCCGAAGTCGGCGTGTCCGGGGGTGTCCACGATGTTGATCTTGGTGTCGCCGTAGGTGATGGCCGTGTGCTTGGAGACGATAGTGATGCCGCGCTCCCGCTCAAGGTCCATCTTGTCCATGACGCGCTCGACAACAGCCTGATTGGCGCGGAACACGCCGCCCTGCTTGAGCATTCCGTCTACCAGGGTGGTCTTGCCGTGGTCAACGTGGGCGATAATTGCGATATTTCGCAGGTGGTTTTGTAAAATAGACATACGGCAGACAGTATACCCTAAAAGCGGCAAAAATAGCGCCCCGCCCTTCGCCTCGTCCAGCTCCCCCATTATTGGGGGTTCAAGGGTCCTACGGTGTTGCCGCTCCCGCCCCCGGACAGAACCGGTGCGGGGGCGGCGGTATAAGTCACGGTGTTATTCTCGCCATCGGCAATGACACGCCCGATTCGGCCCTGCACGCGGACGTGGTTATTCTCCCCGCTGATCGTCAGCGTAGGGCAGTCCCCGGTCAGCGTCAGCGTGTCTCCATCGCCGCTGACTTCCACTGACTTGCCTGCCGTCGCTGAGGTCAGGGTCTGCGAGTCCCCAGTAATGACGACGCCCGCAGGCGGCCCGCCGAGATGCGTAAAGTGTGACACCAACCCCACGCCGCCGCAGCACCAAAATAGCACCCACGCCCAGCCCCCAATACTGCGCCAGCCGCGCCCGCGCCGCCGGGCGGCAGGTGACAAGTGGGCTGTCTGTGCCGGAGCCGCCTTCGCGGCGTCTTCCGCCCGCTGCCGCTGCACCTGCGCCCAGATTTCTTCGGGCGTGGCGTCTAAACTTAGTTCCTCTACGACCTGTCCGATAGGCGCGGTCCCGCTGATTTGCTCGGCGGCACGGGCTTCGTCTAAGGCGCTGACGGCGCGGGACAGCTCTTCGGCGGTCACGCGCTGACTCGCGGCGGGCAGGTCTTGTGTTTCCTCGTGCTTGAGCATGGCGGGCGGCTCCTCTGCCTCTATTATATCGCAGAAACCCGTTTTCGTTGACACCGCCCCCCGTGTCTGGTACAATTCAGCACCTCCTATGTCAAAACCACTCTTCAAATACGCCGGGCGGCTCAAACGCGCCCTGCCGCTGCTGGTCCTGCCGCTGGTTTTTGGCCTGTGTCCCCACGCGGCGCAGGCGGCGTCTACCGATATTGTGCCGCGTGGCAGCGGCCTGCTGGATGCCTTTGCGACGCTGGCGCAGGCCAACGCCTTCGGGGCCGAGGACACGCCCGAGGACTTTCTGGGCGAGCCGCTTTTCACACGCGGGCAGCTTGCACAGCTTTTGGAACATCTCATTGAAGATGAGCCGAAGCGCTTTGCTGCTGTCACCGGCGATGACCGGGCGAACACGGCCCTGCACACGGCGGTTTCCGACTTGAAGCCGGAGCTGACCTATGACAACACCGACCTCGCCGCGCTGAACGTGGTCCCGCCCAGCAAGGCCGCCGTCAGCGGCTATATTCAGCCGGAGCTTCGGCTGCGGACCGGCGGCGACACGAAGCCGGGCACGGGCGTTCTCGGCGTCTACCGGGTGACCGTGCAGGGCAATTTGAGCGATAATCTGCGCTACTCCGTGGTCGGCTCCAACTGGGCGCAGGACGAGCGGCGCGTGTTCAATCAAGACGTAGGGGCGCACGATTTTTCGGCTCTCAGCGAAGCCGCGCTGATGCTCGACGGCGGGCGGGGGCTGACCGTGACTCTGGGCCGCCTGCCGGTGCGCTGGGGGCCGGGCTACCGGGGAACGACGATGCTCTCCGACAATGCCCCGCCGATGGATCAGCTTCAAGTGGCGTTCCCCTTCAGCCTCGGGGCGCGTCTGGGCCGGGCATACAACTTCACGCAGCTTGCGGCGACGTTTCAAGAGAACGGCACGCGCAACTATTTCGCCGCCCGGCGCATCGAGTATGCGTTCAACCCCCGCCTGTCGGCGGACTTTCAGGAAGGCTACGTCTCGTCGTCGTCCGAGTCCCTGTATGTCTCGCTGCTGCCGGACTTTTACAACGGTCAGAGCACCAATCTTCATGTCGGCGGCCTGAAAATCCGGGGGCTGGACCAGAAATATAACAGCTTTTTGAACTTCGGCGCGGCCTATGCCGCGAACCCCAACACGCGCTTCTACGGTCAGCTTGGCATCGACGATTTGCAGTCGCCGGGTCATCAGTCGTTTCGGACGCCGCGCAAGATCGCCTACCTTGTCGGGACCACGTTTCGGCCCGCCCCCGGCACCGACGCCGTGGCCGAGTATTCGTTTGCCGACGCCACCACCTATAGCTCACGCATCCCCCAAACGGAGTGGCAGAAGGGCCTGTACAACAACATCGGCCTGCCCGCCGGGCCAAACAGCCGCGAACTGTTCCTACGCCTGCGCCAGAAGATCGGGCGCGGCCTCCATATCGCCCTCGAAGGCCGGGACCGCCGCCGCCGCGACGACAGCTTCCCGGAGCCGACTTCCCGCGACTACGCCGCGACGCTGGAGTTCGCCCCGAACCAGAAGAACGGCTTCGAGGTGACCTACCACGACTACCGCCAGACCGCCTTCCCCCTCTCGCCGTCCGTCCCTCTTGTGAGCGACGGCTTCACCCCCGCCAACGCTGAAGGCAACTACGGCCAGAACCTGCGTATCCGCCAGCTAGACGTCTCCTACCGCCTGTTTTTCTGATGCCCCCCGGCTCCTGCCACATTAGGAAACCTCCCCCGGCCCCTCCTCCAGAGGGGAGAAAGAGGGCGGGGGCAAGCCCCGCTCCTCTTTTCTTTCCTACTTGTGCCTAATTTTCATGCCCGGTGGTGGCGACCAATCAAAGACGCCGGAAGGCGCGGGCGTGTTGTATTGGAAATGGTCCTCCACCAGCGTTGTGAATGTCGTTGGGACTGTTGTGTCTTTCGTGTAGCGCAGTTCCACCCGCGCAATGCGATGTGTGTCTGAATTGACCCATTGTGTGACATGAAGCACTTCCTGAAATTTTTGGTAGGCCGCTTTCAGCGATGTCGTCTTAAACTCACGGTCGAAGCGTGTTTGATTTTCGCCGCTTACAATGACATTTTCCTGATGAAAGCTTGTCAGAACCGTTTTGACTTGCCCCCGCAAAGTAATGGAAGCGTCGTTGGCTTGTGGGGGCTGTGTAAAACTTTTGATTTGCTTGGTCACTTGTTGATTGATCGTTGTGGACGGGGCTGTCACAATGCAATCTTTTTCGTTCAATTCAAAGGTGCCCCGACTGTTTATCAGGTATTTTTGGGGCGAACTGCTCATTTTGGAGCCGATTTCAGATACAAAATCAGTAGTGGCCATCGCGGCGGGATTGCGGCGCAGCCAGTTCGTGAAAGTAAAGGTTTCCCCCCTGTGACCTGGCCTCGGCTCTGAGCGCTGCGTGGTGCGCCAGGACGCGGTTTGCACCTGCTGCATAGCCTGTTCGACTTCGGCAAAGGCTACCGTGGGGCGGCCCGGCTGGCCGGGAACGAGCCAGAAGGCGGCGGCGAGGGCGGCGGCAAAACCGGCTAACCCCACAGCGGCGCGGCGTATCGGAGGCCGGGCAGGGGCGGGCGCGGCGGCAGGCAGCTTGGCGGCAATGCGGGCTTCCAAGCCTGCTGGGGCAGGCACATTCTGCCAGTCACGGACGCGGGCGGTCAAAGCGACACTCTCAGCCAGTTCCGCCGTACAGGCGGGGCAGTGCGTCAGGTGATTGCGAATACGCCACTGTGTCAGCGGGGACAGGTCGTGGTTGGCAAAGGCTTCGAGCAAAGGCTGAATGGTGGCACAGGTCATGGTGGTTCTCCTGTCGTAATCGGCGGGCATAGGAACCGGCACTGGAAGTGCCGGTCTACTCGTAAACAGAGAAAGTCGCTCCGCGACTCAGGATGGGTTACGTCCGGCTGTCTTCAGTGTCGGAGACACTTTTTCCGTTTGCTAATAGACCGGCACTTCCAGTGCCGGGTCCTACTCTTCGGTCAGCAGGACGCGCAGGCGGCGGGCGGCGGTGTGAACGCGCCACTGCACGGTTCCCGGCGGGATATTCAGGACGCGGGCAGCTTCGCGGGATGTCAGCCCTTCGGCTTTGACCAGCAGAAACGTCTCGCGCAGGTCGTCGGGCAGGGCGCGGAGGGCACAGGTCAGCGCGACCGATTCGGTGACGGCTTCCGCTACGCCCGGCCCGGCATGGGCGGCGTTTGTTGGCAGGGACGCCATCTCCAGACGCGGCGTGCGGCGGGACTGATGCCAGCAGTTCAGGGCGATTTTATACAGCCAGGTCTGCACCGAGGCGCGGCCTTCAAAGCGGCCCGCGCTCTGGTAGGCGGCGAGAAAAACCTCCTGCGTCAAGTCTTCGGCTTCGGCGGCATTGCCGGACAGGCGGAAGCAGAACCGGTAAATCCGGTCGCCGTAGGTGTGGTAAAATGCAGGAAAGTCGGCGCAGAGGCGGGGGTTCAATCGTTGGTCCTCAGTAGGATAGTGGCAGAAACGGGCGCGTTTGTTGGCGGCAGGAAGAAATAATTTGATGCGGACACTCACAGGTAACATTGTGACACCCGGCGGCGTGCTGACCGGCGGGGCGGTGGTGGTAGATGATGGCGGGCTTATCGCGGAAGTCAGCCCCTCGCGGACGGCCCCGGCGCGGGCGGATGATTTGGACGCGAGCGGCCTGTGGGTGCTGCCGGGGTTTGTGGATGTCCATGTGCATGGCGGCGGCGGGGCGGACTTCATGCACGGGACCGTCGACGCTGTGCGGCAGGTGGCCCGGACGCACGCCCGGTTTGGCACGACGGGGCTGCTGGCAACCACGCTGACGGCGTCGCGGGAGGCGACAGACCGGGCGATTGAGGCGGCGCGGGAGGTGCAGGAGGCCGGGCCGGGCGCGGGCGAGGCGCGGGTGCTGGGGGTGCATTTAGAAGGGCCGTATATCTGCCCGATGCGGCGCGGGGCACAGCCGGAGGCGTTCGTGCGGCTGCCCGACTCCGAAGAGCTGGCACACTGGATGGAGATTGGCAGCGGGGCCGTGAAGCGTATCACGCTGGCTCCCGAGATGCCGGGCGCGGAGGCAGTAGTGCGGGACGCCGCGCAGGCGGGGGTGACGGTCTCGGTCGGGCACACGGACGCCGGAGCAGACGAGATCGAGCAGGCGATTAGCTGGGGCGCGACGGCGGCAACACACGTTTTCAATGCCATGCGTGGCCTGTCGCACCGGGAACCCGGCGCGGCGGGGGCGTGCCTGGCGCGGCCTGAGATTGTCTGCGAGGTGATTGCCGACGGCGTTCACCTGCACCCACTCATCGTGCGGCTGATTGTCGCCGCCAAAGGCCCGCAGGGCGCGGTGCTGATCACCGATGCCATCGAGGGAACTGCCATGCCCGACGGCGTCTATGCGCTGGGCGGACAGGCGGTGAGGGTGCAGGGCGGCACGGCGGCCTTTACCGACGGCACGCTGGCGGGAAGCGTGCTGACCATGAACCGGGCGTTCGCCAATGTGCTGGCCTTCGCCGGGGTGTCGGTCTCCGAAGCGGCGCGGCTGTCTTCGGGGAACGCCGCCCGGCAGCTTGGCCTCGGCGACACGCTTGGCGAGATCGCCGTGGGCAGGGCCGCCGATTTGGTGGCCCTGCACCCGGACACCGGCGCGGTGGAATGGACTCTTGTCGGCGGGCGGCTGGCATGGCGGCGGTAGGACCCCCTAGCCCCCAATAATGGGGGAACCGGACAGTATGGGGGCAACCGGAAGTTAGGAGAAGGCCCTCTTAATTATCTGGCTCCCCCATTATTGGGGGCGGGGGGGGCTACAAGTGCATTTTCTCTTGTCCGGCTTCGCGGAACTCGGGCAGGAGGCACTCTTTGATTTCTTCCATCGCGGCTTCGGCGTCTTCCCATTCGCCGACTTCCACTTCGCGGCCTTCCAGCTCGGTGTAGGTGGCGAAGAAGTGCCTGATTTCCAGCAGGCGATGCGGAGGAATGTCGCCAATATCGAAGGTGTTGGCATACAGCGGGTCGGAAATGGCGACGCACAGGACTTTGTCGTCGCGCTCGTTTTCCTGACGCAGACGCAGGATGCCGATGGGGCGTACGCGCATCAGGCAGCCAGGAAAGGTGGGCTGGTCAATCAGAACCACCACGTCCAGGGCGTCGCCGTCGTCGGCAATCGTGCCGGGAATAAAGCCGTACTCAGCGGGATACGCGACCGACTGATACAAGACCCGCGACAGGGCGATGCCTTCCATCTCATCGTCCCACTCGTACTTATTTTTACTGCCACGCTGGATTTCAATCAGTGCCATGACGCTGCCGTCTTCCAAATGCGGTTTCATACTGGATTTTTTCATGGCGTCTTATTCTCCCCGGCGCATGGCTTTTCCTGCAAACGTGCCATAATAGGCGCGTGATACCCAATACCCCCCCAACGATAGAAGAAGCCCTGGAAAACGCGCTGGCCGCACGGGCAAACGACTTTGACACGCGCCATGAAAGCGCGTTGCGGCTGTTCAACGGCTTTTATGAAGGCTTCCCCGCCCTGAGCGTCGACGTATACGCCCGGACGCTGGTGCTGCACAGCTACGCCGACCCGCCGGTGTCGGCGGAAGCGACGCTGGAAATGGCGGCGGCGTTCTATCAGGAGAAATTGCCCTGGCTGCGGGCGGTCCTCATTAAAGCCCGGCACGCAGGCACCGACGACGCAAGGCGCGGCGCTTTGCTGGAAGGCGAGGCGACAGACCGCTTTGTCTGCGAAAACGGCGTCTGGTACGCCGTGAACCTGACGCTGAACCAGGACAGCAGCTTTTATCTGGACACCCGGCATCTGCGGGAATGGGCGAAAGAAACGCTGGGCGGCAAGAGCGTTCTGAACACATTCGCCTACACCGGCAGCCTCGGGGTCGCGGCGCGGGCGGGCGGGGCCTCGCGGGTGGTACAGCTTGATTTGAGCCGGGCGTTCCTGAACGTCGCCAAAGCGTCGTATACGCGCAACGGGTTTGCAATTGATAAAGCCGACTTCCGGGCGGGAGATTTCTGGCCGCAGGTCGGGCATCTGAAGCGCGAGGGGGCACGTTTTGACTGCGTGTTCGTGGACCCGCCCCTATTTTCGCGCACCCGGCACGGCACAGTGGATTTGGCGGCGGAAGGCGTGCGGCTCCTCAACAAAGTCCGGCCTCTGATTAACGACGGCGGCTATCTGGTGTCGGTCAACAACGCGCTCTTTGTGAGCGGCGCGGACTATCTGGCAGGCCTAGAGGCGCTGTGCGCGGACGGCTATTTGTCGATAGAAAAGCTCGTGCCCGTGCCGGACAGCTTCCTCGGCGGCTCGGCGGGTTCGGTCAGCACCCTGCCGACGGACCCGGCTCCCTTCAATCATCCGACGAAAATGGCGATTTTGCGCGTGCGGCGCAAAGATGCTTAGGGCACGAAGACAGACAGGACGAGGGGTTAAAACCCCTCGCTGTTACGCAGTCATGCCGCAGGCATCAAGGCGCTTCGCGCCGGGCGGCCAACCGGATAACAAACAAAACCCCGCGTGCTCGCTCTTTATTCTTTGGCTTCCCGGCGTCTTCGCCTCACAGCGAGGGGTTTTGACCCCTCATATTTTGCGACAAACAAAAAACACGCTTGCGTCGTATTTGGCCTATTTTGAGTCTCTGAACTGCTAAATTAGTAGATAGAAGCTATTAATAGCCGCCTGCCGTCTTTGGGCGAGAGATAAGAGTGCTCTGAGTGCTGCTTGACTTCGTTCTGTTTCTATGATATACTATACTCACGTTGCCGAAATTGACGGCGACAACAACAGCAACGTCATAGCGAGCGCCGCCCCGAGGGGGTGGCGCTTTTTTGCTGTTTGAACTCCCCGGCCTACCCCTATGAATGACGAAGTCCGCGAGGAACATATCTGCTGTGCGAAACTGGGACGGCCCCGCAGCGAGGCCGCGCAGCAGGCCATCCTAGACGCGGCAAGAGACCTGCTGCTCCAACACGGCTACGCCGATGTAACCGTGGAGGCGATTGCCGCGCACGCCGGGGTCAGCAAAGCGACCATCTATCGCTGGTGGCCCGGCAAGGCCGCCGTGGTGCTGGAAGCGTTTCTCGCCGCCTCCGGCCCCTGCCAACGCCGTCTGGACACCGCCTGCGCCGCCACCGACCTGCGCGGACAGCTTCATGGACTGGCCGGGGCACTGGCCGGGCCGGTGGGAATTGTTCTGCGAGGCGTTCTGATTGAAGCGCAGTCTGACCCGGAAGTGGCTGAAACACTCCGTGCCGGGTATCTGGCCCCCCGCCGGGCGGAGACGCACCGCCTGCTGGAACGTGCCCGCGCCGCCGGGCTGCTGTGGCCGGGCGCGGATCTGGACGCCGCCGCCGAGGCACTCGTCAGCCCCTTTTTTTACCGGCTGATGACCGGCCACGCGCTGCCCGACGCGGCGTTTGTGGACGCGCTAGTCAACTTGGTGCTCTGCAAAGCAGACCCGGATGGTCGGGAACCAATCTGACAGCGGATGTGTTGCGGGTAATAGAAACGAAACGCGGCGTTTCGTTTACTGTTTTACCGCCCCAAAGGAACACACCATGTCAAACGTTCTCTATGTCAACTCCAGCCCACGCGGCGAAGCGTCCCATTCCCGCCAGATTTCCGGCGAGTTTGTCGAAGCCTGGCTTCAGGCCCACCCCGGCGATACTGTGGTCACCCGCGACCTTGCCACGCAGGACATCCCGCACGTCACCGAAGAGTTCATCGGCGCAATGTATACCCCCGCCGAGGCCCGCACCCCCGCGCAGAAAGAAGTGCTGACGCTCTCAGACACGCTCATTGCCGAGCTGAAAGCTGCCGATGTCTACGTGTTCGCTGTCCCCATGTATAACTTCAGCGTTCCCGCCGTCTTCAAAGCCTACATTGACCAGGTTCTGCGTGTCAATGAGACATGGACTATGAGCTACGAAGGGCTGCTGAAGAACAAAAAAGCATTCGTCGTGACCGCACGCGGCGGCGGCGGCTATGGGCCGGGCGAAGCGCGGGCGGCGGCAAACTTTGAAGACCCCTACCTTCAGACCGCGCTGGGCTTTGTGGGCGTCACCGATGTGACGTTTGTGCATATCAACAACACGTCGAATGGTGAGGAAGCGCCGAAATCTCTGGCGGCTGCCCGCGAGCAGATTAAAGCACTGGTAGGCTGACTTACAACCTCACAGGAGATCACACAATGGCAGCAGACAAAAAAGTCGCCCTGATCACGGGCGCGAACAAAGGCATCGGGCTGGAAATCGCCCGGCAGCTTGGCAAGCAGGGCATCACCGTCGTCGTCGGCTCCCGTGACCCCCAAAAAGGGCAGGAGGCCGTCGAGACGCTGAAAGCCGAAGGCATTGACGCCTACACGCTCAAGCTGGAAGTCACCGACGCCGCCGACCGCGAGGCCGCCCTGCCGTTTTTGCAGGAGAAGTTTGGCCGCCTGGACATCCTGGTCAACAACGCCGGAGTGATGCTGGAATCGGAAGGCGTCACGCCGGACACGCTGGCCCGCACTTACGACGCAAATGTCATCGCTCCCTATTTCCTGACCGAAACCCTGCTGCCATTGCTGAAGGCCGCCCCGGCGGGGCGCGTCGTGCATCAGTCCAGCATTCTCGGCTCGCTCGCCACCAATGCCTCGGGCCAAATCCCGACGGAGTACCTGCTGCCGGCATACAACTCTTCCAAAGCCGCGCTGAATATGCTGGGCGTTATTCAAGCGGGCAATTTGAAAGACACATTGGTCAAAGTCAACATCGCCCACCCCGGCTCAGTCAAAACGGATATGAACCCCGGCGGCGACCTGACTTTGGAAGAAGGCGCAAAAACCGCTGTCACGCTTGCTACTCTGCCCGGCGACGGCCCGACGGGCGGCTTCTTCCACCTCGGCGAAACGCTGCCCTGGTAGACAGATAAATGTGGGTAAGAGAGGAGGGCGAGATCACTCGCTCTCCTCATTTTAACACAGAAAGCAGAACACTTATGAAAGCTATTCAAGTCACGCGCTCGGGCGGTCCCGAAGTCTTACAGATCATCGACCTTCCGACGCCGACAGCCGGACCGGGCCAGATTTTGATTGAAGTCAAGGCCGCTGGCATCAACTTTGCCGACATCGTGGCCCGCGAAGGGCACTATCCGCCCGCCCCGCCGCCGCCGTTTGTGCCCGGCTACGAAGCCGCCGGGATTGTCTCCGCCGTCGGCGAAGGCGTGACGGGCTGGAACGTGGGAGACCGCGTGCTGTCGCTGACTTCGGACAACTGCACCAATGGCTACGCCGAGTATGCCGTCGTGGACGCCGCCGGGGCTGCGCCTCTGCCGGAGGCAGTCGGCTTTGCCGAAGCGACCGCGCTGCTTATTCAGGGACTGACGGCGCACGGGCTGCTGACGGTGGCTGTGCCCGAAATCAAGGGCAAAAGCGTTCTGATTACCGGCGCAGCAGGCGGCGTCGGCTCACTGCTGGTGCAGATTGCCAAACTTTTGGGAGCCGGGGCCGTGATTGGCCTGGCCTCCACCGAGGACAAGCGGGCGAAAGTCAAAGAACTGGGCGCGGACGAAGCGATTGACTACACGCAGGACGGCTGGCCGGAGATGGTCAAAGCCGCGACGGGCGGCAAGGGCGTGGATATTTACCTGGATGCCACCGGTGACAGCGCGGGCGGCCTCAAGCCGCTGGCGAGCGGCGGATACTGGGTGGTCTACGGCGCACAGGCCACGTCGGAAACGGCGCTCACCGGCAATGACTTGTCCAGCACCATTTTTGGCGGGCAGACGATACGCGGCTGGAACCTTACCCGGACTCCGCAGGAAATTATTCCCGAGACGCTAAAGCAGCTTATCGGCTGGGTCGCGGACGGGACTCTGACAATTATTGCCGAAGATAAGTTTGCCCTCGCCGATGCCGCCAAAGCCCATCAGGCGATTACGGACCGCAAGACGACCGGCAAGGTGGTTCTGGAGCCTTAGACACGACACATCACGAAAGCAAGACTTATGCCCACACTCTTTGACTCTATCACGCTCGGGGCGCTCACGCTCCCGAGCCGCATTTTTATGGCCCCGCTCACCCGCAGCCGGTCGTCGGCGGGGCGCGTGCCCAATGACCTGATGCGCGAATACTACACGCAGCGGGCCTCGGCGGGGCTGATTTTCACGGAAGCGACGTGTATTAATCCTTACGCCGTCGGCTATATCGCCACGCCTGGCATCTGGTCGCCGGATCAGGTGGCGGGCTGGAAAACGATCACGGACAGCGTTCACGCGGCGGGCGGGCACATCGTCTGCCAGCTCTGGCACGTCGGGCGGCTGTCCCACCCGGACTTTCTGGACGGACGGATGCCTGTTTCAGCATCGGCCACCATCGTGCCCGGCGAAATCCGCACCCCGGACAACGGCCATGCCCCCTACCCCGTGCCGCACGCGCTGACGGTGGACGAAATCCACGCTCTGATGGCCGACTACAAGCAGGCCGCGCAGAACGCCAAAGACGCCGGGTTTGACGGGGTGGAAATCCACGGCGCGAACGGCTACCTGCCGGACCAGTTTTTGCGCGACGGCACCAACCACCGCACCGACGAGTACGGCGGGCCTCTCGAGAACCGGGCACGGTTCCTGCTGGAAGCCACGGATGCCGCGATTGACGTCTGGGGCGCGGACCGGGTGGGCGTTCACCTGTCCCCGCGTGATATGGAGCATCACGGCAGCGCCGATTCGGACCCGGCGGCGACTTATGGCTACGTCGCGGACGAGTTGGGCAAGCGGGGAGTGGCGTATTTGTTTATCCGCGAGTCTATCGACGGCGGGCCGCGTTATGCGCCGGACATGAAGCGGCGTTTCGGCGGGCCGGTGATCGCCAACGAGCAGTTCACGCCCGAGCAGGCCCAGCAGGTGCTGGACGCGGGCGAGGCCGACGCCGTGGCGTGGGGGCAGCAGTTTATCGCAAACCCCGATTTGCCCAAGCGTCTGGCCCATCATCTGCCGCTGAACACGCCGAACCCGGCGACCTTCTACGCGCCGGGGGCAACCGGCTACACCGACTACCCGTTTGTCGGGCAGGAAGAATAAGAGTCATCCTATGAAAGCAGTGGTTGTTGATCCAAACGCGCCGGGCCGACTGGTCCTGCGCGAGTCCGAGCCGCCCACACTCCTGCCTAATGAGGCACTGGTTCGCGTCCGCGCTGTCTCGCTGAACCGGGGGGAAGTCAGCCGGGCGCTGACGAGTGCCCCCGCCGGGGCGCGGCCCGGTTGGGACCTCGCGGGCGTTGTTGAAACACCCGCCGCCGACGGGACGGGGCCGCAGGCAGGAATGCGTGTCGTCGGCATCGTGGCGTCAGGCGCGTGGGCGGAGGCCGTAGCCGTGCAGACGGATGCGCTCTCCGTTCTGCCGGACGGCGTCTCGTTTGCTCAGGCGGCGGCGCTGCCCGTGGCCGCTTTGACGGCATACCACGCTTTGCACAAGGGCGGACTGCTGCTGGGGAAGACCATCCTGATCACGGGAGCGACCGGCGGCGTGGGCGACTTCGCCATCCGGCTGGGCAAGCTCTCGGGGGCGCGGGTCGTCGCCCATGTTCGCCGCGCAGAGCAGACCGCGCAGGTGACGAAGGCGGGGGCGGACGCGGTCGCCGTCGGCGAGTCTTTGGCGGAAGCGGCGGCGGAGTTCGGCCCGTATGCGCTGATTATTGATTCGGTCGGCGGCCAGGTTTTAGGCGACGCCCTGGGCATGGTCAGCCAGGGAACCCGAATTGTCTCCTTCGGGGCGTCTTCGGGCACTTCTGTCACATTCGATGGGCGGGCGTTTCACGGGGCGGGCCTGACGACTTTGACCGGCCTTTTTCTGTTCGACGAGCTGCGGACCGTGGAGTCGGCCTCCGTGGGCCTGAAGCGTCTGGCCGATCTGATAGCGGCGGGCAGGCTGGCCCCGCACATCTCCGTGGAGCGTCCCTGGACCGAGATCGCCGCCGTGGCACAGGAGCTGATGGCGCGGAAGTACGCGGGCAAAGCCATCCTACACGTCGGCGAGAAGGAGTAGCAAAGATGGTCCCGTGCCGCCAGCAACAGTGCTTCAGAGTGTGAATGCTGTCGCCGGGGCACGGATGAACGCAAGCCTTCGGCTCTTACATCGGCGGCACGAGGCCGTTTTTGCCGACCATGACGCGGTCCGCGCTGAGGGTGCCGTTTGCGGCCCGTTTGGCGAGGACAAACACATGAGCGCCGGGTTTCAGCAGACTGGGCTGGCCCGGCACGAAGGTCACAAAAGGGATATTCGGCGGCAGGGTCAGCCGCTGCGTTCCCGTGCCGGCGCCGTTCTTGAATTCCAAAGTCAGCGCCTCCCCGGTGCTGCCGTGCTTGACGGTACCGTTGGTCATCCGCGAGCCGGTTGGCTTGGAGCGCTTGACCGTGCCGTTGGTCATCTTGCTGTGGCCTGCCGCCGTGCCGGGCAAATCCCACGGGTAGCTGCCTTCGCCGGTGCCGCGTGCGGCTTCCGGGAAGACCACCACTTCCCGTGCCTGCTGCGTGCCGTTTGGCAGCGTCACCGAGGCGATTCCCAAAAAGCTGTTGTCTTTAATCTGAGCGCGGCTCGACGGCACGATGCCCAGCACCGGGACTTTCGGCGCAAGATGCACGCGCAGAATGGCTCCTGAGTTCGACTTCACCGTCAGCAGCGACGGCGTCGCGCTTTGGATCGTTCCCCGCACCCGCACAGCGGCGGGCATAGCAGGCGCGGCGAATGTCGGTACGGCCCCGGCAGCGATCAGCACGGCGGCGGCAATCGATGTTTGCATAAGTCTCTCTTCCTGAGCGCGGTTCCGCGCTCCCTGTATTTGCCAACACCACGTCCCCGCCCGCCGTTCCAATTCTGTGCCGCCCCGGTTTAGCGCCCCGCCCAGCGCGGGAACACACAGGCACGAACGAAGCAAGGAGAAAACTTTTATGGCAGAAGAAATCGGCAAGCAGAACCGGCAGACCCCGAGCGACGCGGAAGTCGAAGAGGCCAACGACGGCACACAGGCACGGCGCGTGGACGTCGCCAGCAAAAGCGATGCCACGATGCCCCCCCACCCCATGCCCGGCGCTCAGTCCCAGGACGTCACCGGCGACGCCCTGCGAAACGATCAGCGGATGGAAAACAACTCCGTTGAGATGAGCGGCACGAAAACCGACCGCTCCCACGACGATTTGGGCACGGCGGTAAACACCCCCGAAGCCGCCGACACGCACTAGACACAACCACCAAAGGCCGACGCTTGTGCGTCGGCCTTTTTGCGTTTCTGCGCTACTCTTCCACCACTGTTTCAGGAGCCAGGCCCAGCCAGTCTACGAGGCGGTCCGGGGGCAGGCGCTGGAAGCACTCATCCATCTCCACGCCGCTGTAAAGCCAGAACAAGACGGCGGAATAGGAATAAGATATGGCCTCCGCCGCGAATGCCTTGCGGTCCGGCAGTCCGCGCAGGCGGGCGAATGTCGCGGCGATTTCATGGCGCAGGATTAGCGCCCGCGCCTGAATATCCAGAAGCTCGGCTTTGACGCTCTCCGGCAGGTGCGGCAGCATATCATCGAAGCCCGCCGACAGGGCCGCCTCCACTTTGCGCCTCGGCGTACTGAGCGTCCCCAGCACGCGGTCGATCATCACATACGCCGCGCTTTTGATTTTGACCCGGTGATAGGTGGCATCGCGCACCACAACGCCTTCCCCGCCAAAGGGCGCGATGGCATTTACGGCCCGCATCACTTCTTCCAGCGTTTGCAGCGGGTGTTCCCGGACCCGCGCCGTCGGCAGATCCGCCATCTCGGCGATGTCTAGCTCAGCCAGCGTCGCCTTGTCCCAGGCCGCCAGCCACGTCAGCCGCCGCTCGGCGAACGGCACAATCACCCGGTTTTCCGGGGCGGTCAGCTCAAACGAATAGAACTTGTTAGGGTCAAGCCGCTCCGTCAGCCCGGCCAGAGAACTGCCGCCTTCCACCAGCGCCCGCTCGACCAGGGCGCGAAACGTGGTTCCGCTGGTGTTGACCGGCCCCGACGCATCCGGCGTCCCTTTGGTGGCAATCCGCCACTCTCCCCGGTGGAAGTAAAAGCAGATCAGCGACCCGTCTACCTTTTCCTGCACGCGGGCCGTGCCCCAGTCCAGCGGGTGCGCGTTCGGCTCCAGCCAGTTGAAGAACTTGAAAAAGCTGCGCGAGACGACTTCCCACCTGTCCGTCTCCAAAATCAGCGCACGGCATTCCTGGCAGATGGCTTCGTGCATGGGCGAAGCAATCTGGTTGTAGTTCAGGGCGACCACACCCAGAGCCGCATTGTGCTTGGCTTTAATGGCATACGTCGCCGCCAAATCGTCCAGCGTCCCGCCGCCCCGCAGAAACTTTTGTACCTCTAACTCCATAATCGTCAGCCTCCCGCTGTCATTGCCGAGCCCAGATCGCCCCCCCCGCCCCCAATTGGGGGGGGTCCAAAAGTTAGGACAGGATGAAGAGGGCGCGGCAAGCAGCGCCCCTACAGATAATCTTCCAGCTTGAAGTCGTAGCCCAGCACGCCGCCGAAGAAGGCCAGCGTGTCTAAAATATGTCGGTTCCAATACACCCAGTCGTGCTGTCCGGGGTGCTCGGCATACTCGTGAGCGACGCCGAGTTTCGTCAGGTGCGCGTCAAACTCTCGGTTCGGCTCAATCAGAAAGTCGTCTACGCCGCAGTCTATTCGCAGCGCTAGGGGATGCGCCGGGTCGAGCTTTGCGGCCAGTGCGAACAGATCATCGGGGCCGCCCTGTGGCTTTGCGCCGAAGATAGGCCGCCATTCGCGGTTATCCGAAAAATCCCGCCTCCCAATCTCCACTGCGCCGGAGTGGCTGACAGCGGCGCAGAACAGGTCTGGGTGCTTCAAGGCCAGCTTCAAGGCCCCGTAGCCGCCCATCGACAGCCCGGCGGCCACGCGGCCCTCGCGGGTAGGGATAGTCCGAAATGTGCGGTCTACGAACCCGACGATGTCTTTGGTCAAGTGGGTTTCATAGGCCGCCAGCGGCCTGTCTACGGCGTCGGTATAGAAATTGCGCTCGCCGTTCGGCATGACCACAATCAGCGGCAGGCCGCCGACAAACCGCTCTAAACTCGTGCGCCGCGCCCAGGCCGTGTGGTCATCGGACAGGCCATGCAGCAGATACAGCACCGGAAACGGCCCGTCGCCTTCGTCTGGCACGATGACGTTAAGCGAGACCATCTTTTGCAGTTGATTGTTCTGGTTCAGGTGAAATTCAGCGATAGGCATAAGTCAAGTTCCTTATCGGCAAATGTAGGGGCAGTGGATTGTCCCTGCCCTCTTATCTTATTTCCCCATTATTGGGGGCTAGGGGGTCTTCTATCCGTCTTCCAGCAGCGACAGCGTCAGCGCCCGGCGGCGGGCGTACCGCTCTTCGGGCACGGCGGGCGTCGCGCCCTCCGTAGACACCGGCGCATCCAGCGTAATCCAGGACCGGCAGCCGCCGTACTGCGGTTGTACCGGGCGCACTACCGGCGCAGGCAGCGCATAGGCCCGCAGGAGCAGCACCCAGACGGGCTTGTACGGTTCCCAGTCAAAGCGCCCGTCGATAAACTGCGGACTCCAGATATGCTGCGGGGCCAAATTATTGAGCGTCGCCCGGTCTTCCACCCGCACCACGTCGGTCACTTCCGCTGCCGCCTCAAAGCGCACCTCCGTGGGCAGCGTCTTCCGGGCTTCTTCCTCCCGGAGCCACTGCCCAAAGCACGGCTGCAAGTCACCCGCCCGCTCGGTCTCGTGGGCATAGGTCGGATACAGCAGAAACTGCCGCGCCCGCAGGTCAAACTCGCCGGTATCTTCAATTAAGCCGCCCTTGCGGACCAGAATAAGCTGATGGCCTTCTAAAAGAGACCGCTGCACCACTGCCCATTCTTTCAGGGCTGTTGTTAGTTCGTTGGGTAGCATGGCACAAGTATACCCCGCCGCCCGCACCGGGTATACTTACAGCATTCACTCAGGAGGAACCCCCGATGGCGATTGCGGAAGCGGAATTGACAACACTCTTCAAGACGGGAATGCCGATTACGGAGGACGAGCTTCTGCGTCTGCCTAAAGACGGGCCGGGCAACCCGGCGGCGGCGAAATATGAACTAGTGAACGGGAGGCTCACGGCCAAGCCCACAAGTTTTGGACATGACGAGATTGGCTTTAACATCATTTTGCTGATCGGCCCTTTTATGCGAGGACGTGGGGTAGGCTCGACGGGGCAGGACGGCTTTCGGATGGCGAACGGCAATGTCCGTGCCCCGGATGTGTCGTTCACGCGCAAAGAGCGTATTCCCGGCGGCAGGCCGGGCAGCGGCTTTGGCAGCGTCGCGCCGGATTTGTGCGTGGAGATCATCTCGCCCTCGGAGCGGCCCGCCGACATTGCGGATAAGCGGCGGGACTATTTTGACAGCGGCGCAAGTGTAGTGTGGCACGTCTTCCCCGAGATGCAGTCGGTGACGGTGTGGACTTCGAGGGCGGAGGCGCGGACGCTCAGCGGCGAAGACGTATTAGATGCCGGGGACCTGCTGCCGGGCTTTTCCTGCCGTGTGAGCGACATATTTAGCGGGGAATAAAAGTTTATTATGCAGTATCGTAATTTTGGAACGACAGACTTGAAAGCCTCAGTCGTCGGCTTTGGCGTGTGGACCGTCTCGACCAAGATGTGGGGCGTCACCGATGAGGCTTTGCGGCGGCGGCTACTGACGCGGGCCTATGAGCTGGGCGTGACGTTCTATGACACCGCCGATGTCTACGGCGACGGCCTCGGCGAAACCATTCTGGCGGACACTTTGGGAGCGCACCGGGACGAGCTGACCCTTGCCACCAAGTTTGGCTACGACTGGTACACCGCCCCCGGCGAGCAGCCCGGACAGCGGGAGCGGCCCCATGACTGGTCACCCGCGTTTGTCAAACGCGCCTGCGAGGAGAGCTTGAAGCGCCTCGGCACGGACCGCATCGACCTGTATCAGATGCACAACCCGCGTCTGGAAGCGATCCAGAGCGATGATCTGTTTGCCGCGCTGGAAGACTTGAAAGCCGAGGGCAAAATCCGGCACTACGGCGCGGCGCTCGGCCCGGCGCTGGACGTCCGGCAGGCCGAAGAAGGGGCCGCCGCCTTCCGCACCCGGCACATGGCCTCGGTGCAGATTATTTTCAGCCTCCTGGAACAAGTGCTGGCCGGGGACGTTTTGGCCGCCGCCCGCGAAAGCGGCGGGGGCGTCATGTGCCGCGTCCCGCACGCCTCGGGGCTGTTAGAGGGCACCTATACTACCGACACCGAGTTTGCGCCCGGCGACCACCGCAACTTCCGCGTGTCCACCAATGAAAAGCGCAAAGCGTGGCTGGAAGACGGCCTCAAGAAGATCGAGCAGCTTGATTTTCTGCTTCAAGGCACAGGCCGTACGCTGGGGCAGGCGGCGCTGCAATGGCTCTGGTCCGAGCCGCTCCTCGCCACCGCCCTGCCCAACATCTACGATGAGAAGCAATTGGAAGAGTTCTGCGCCGCTCCCGACACGCCCGCCCTGACGCCCGAAGAGCTGGCACGAGTGCAGGCGCTATATGCAAATAATTTCGGGCTTTAATGAGCCTCTATCGCTAAATCGCGCTGGACAGGCAGGCGCGATGCCGCATACGGGGGTAGCGGTCAGCAATCGGAGGGCGAGAGTTGCACGCGGAGGGATTTCAAAACATAAATCGCTTAACCGATGATCTGCTCAGTCTCCTGCGTCAGCTTTTCTCCGGCCCTCAACGCTTTTCGGCGCATAAGCTGAATTGCCTGAACAGAGTGAGCAATGGCTTTTTGTTGCTCTTTTGACGGAACTGGCACTAAAACTTTTGCCAGGTCTTCCATAGAAATCGCAGGGATTGCATGACCTGTCATCAAGCGCCTGACCTGCCGCAGATACGCAGACGTTCGCATGTAAGCGAGCAAGAACAAGGGGTCAACTCTGTGAACGTTCCGCACAACAGCGAAGCCGTTGGAGCAAATCGCGCCGTCTTCGTCGTCCGTAATAAGAGCCGTGGCCTGCTTTGGGGTCCCGGTACTTGCCCCGGAAGTCGCAGTGATAATGTCTCCCGTACAGACGCGGTAGGTAGCGCGTGAAGGAGCCTCGTGGGTCTTAATTTCCTGCTGAACTACAACCTGCATTGTACGAAAATCAACGTCGGAGATAGAAATGTATCGGATTTCGTCATTGAGCGAAGAGCGGAAAGAGTCGCTTTCCGTAAGCAAGTCAGCCACTTTTCCTAGAGGCAATGCGCCTTGCGCTTCAAGACGCTCAATCAGTTTGCAGTCGTCAGGCTGGTAGTATTCGGCGTCCAAGCGTGAGACGAGTTCAGATGCCTGAACCGAGTAAACCGTGCTGGTTTGCTCTAAGGTTCCACTATTTTTGAAGCAGCGATAGGCTTGAGCAATTTCGTCTACATCGTCATCCACAGCAAACGCGCCCGAAGAATTGGTGATCAGCCGCCCGGCCCCGTCGCGCTTGTGTACCGGCTGCCCTTTCACATCGTAGCCCATCTTCTGCATCCGCGCCATGAAGCAGGAAGAATAGTTTTCCGCAGGCCGCTTTTGCAAAAGGAGCAGGGACGTTTTGACGCCTGTTCCGTAAGGGATAAACGCTTCTTGGGGAATTGAAACAACCGCCAAAACTGCGGAGTGCAGCCGTGTCCAGAACCGAATATGACTGTTAGATATATTTTGCAACAGGCCGTCCGGCAGAACAATCGCCATTCTCCCGCCGGGACGCAGCAGGTTCAAGCATTTCTCCATAAAGAGAATGTCCGGCGACTGCCCCCCCAGCAGAGTATTTGTCGCAGACCAAGAGTGATCACTGCCTCGTTCCCAACGCCTTGCCAGAAGATACGGCTTTAGCACTTGCCTGTCTTCCACTTTTCCTTTGCTCCCAAAGGGCGGATTTGTCAGAATGATGTCAAACGAGGCGTTGAGCGATTTGTCTTCCAAAAGCGCGTTTGCACAGGAAACTTCCGTTCCAATACCTCCCTCAAACGCAAGGCGTATGCTTGCCGACAGAGCAACATCCGGGTTGAACTCTATGCCGCGTATATACTTTTTGACGTAGTCGCCCTTCACTGACGCTGAATAATTGCGTTGAAGGAATGCAATGGCTTGGATTAAAAAACCGCCGCTGCCGCAGGCAGGGTCAATAATTGTCTCATGCGGCTGCGGGGCAAGCATTTCTACCGCTAAACGAACAATCGGGTGGGGGGTAAAAAACTCTCCGCGTCCACCCCGCTGATGCCGATAGGTGAAAGCTTGAAAGGCTTCCCCTTTTACGTCCCCAGGCGTTTTTGTCAGGCTGATTTGCTGCATCCTACCCGCAAGATAAGCGAGGGTTTGGGGCTGAAGCTTAAGCTTGTCATCAGTTAAAAGCGAGGAGTATTGAGATTTGACCGCGCAGTAAAGAGCGTCCATACGGGGCTGAAATGTGCTTGGAACATTTGCCAGAATATCTTTGTACTCAGAGGCGATAATGCCGAATTGTGCCGTCTGCCGGGAAGAATGCTCATCATACAGTTTCATCACGATCAGTTTGACCATTTCGTGAAAAATCTTGTCTTTCAAAAATCCTTCGTTGGCATAAATATAGTTGTGGCAGTCGTCAAAGACAGCGGACAAGTTGGGGGCAGGCTTTAGCTCACTGAGAGAAGGCAGAGTGTCGGAAAAGAAACGATCTTCTGAAAAAAGCAACTGCTGCTCTTTAATTTTCCCTGCCCGTGATTTTTTGACTTCCATGCCCAGTTTCTCCATTTTACTCATCAATTTCAGCCGCCTCGTCAATCCCAATCACGACCGCATTTCGGTTGTCGACTTGCATCTCCGACTCTCGAACGCCCTTCTCTGCATCAAGCGTCTCGTAAATCTCGTTGAAGTTTTCGTACCATTCCTCCGTTAAGCTGAGTGGCGCGTCTTCCTCGCCGGGGAAAACAAAACCCATAATATAGTTTTGCTGCAAATGATTGGCGTCGCTGCCGGATGAGTCCAGATGCTGCGGGTTGGCAAAGAGAAATTTGTGCTGCTCATCACGAAGAAAAATATCTACTGAAATGACGTTGAACTCATCTTTGCGCGGTGTTGCCTGTGTTCTCTCGCTGGCCCCTGATGTACTTGAAACAAAGTGTGTTTCCAGAACCTTGACTTTGGACATGACATAAATCAATCGCGTTTTTATCATTCCATTGATTTGATCGCGGGTCAAGCTTGTTAGATTGTCGATGGCCTTTGATTTGTCTGTCGAACGCTTGCCTGGCTTATAATTCTGCACTTCTTCAAACTCATAAAGAGGCTCTTTATATTCGCTGTGAAATTTTGGCAGGTTGAATTGTATCCATTCGGCAATCTGAACATCAACCGACTTAGCGGGATTTATCCATGCAATTTTATCAGCGTGACTTATTAGAAAGTTTTTCAGATTCGCATAGTTGTAGAGTTTGTGCCATTTTTCCGAGTTAGATTTAACGCCTTTGGATTCCATCACAAACCAGGCTGACGTGCCAGGTTTGCGAAAGTAGAAATCGCCATGATGGTTAGGGTGCTTTCGGCCTTCCCATTTTTCGCGGATGCGCTTTACTTCCAGATCATACTGGGTTTCAAGTTTCTGTTTGAGTAAAAGCTCGGTGATAGAGCCTGCCACATACCCCTGTGCATTGGGACTCATCTTCAACGCCTCGAAGAAAATATCAAGATTGGTCTTGAAAATATTCTTGACAAAGCGCGTCAGGCGTTCCAAAACACCTCGCTCGCTACTGTTTGTTTCCTGCTCGTGTCCATGATTCATAACCTCATTTTACCCGATTTGAGGCAGGCATTAGCGCAGTTTATTTAACTCAGTTCATCCGTACACAGAACCGGGAAGTGGGATAGACTCGATAGTCATCAGAAGCAGGCTTAAATCAGTAAAATTGTTGTCAGTATTTTTTGTCGGGAAGCGAGGAGGCTAGACTCAGAGTATTTTGGGAATAGTTTCAGGTATTTTACAGGGACAATTACGGGAAAGGAACGGAAGCGAATGCAAGAGCTAATGGCGCGGCTGAAGGCACGCGCTCAGGACCCGGCGCGGGCGGTGGATGAGGGCCAGGGGCAGGCAGGCGCTCCGGCGACGGTGGCGGAGTTGACGGAGGCGGAAGCGGCGCTGAAGTTTGCGCTGCCGGGGCTGCTACGGGAGGTGTACGAACAGGTCGGCAATGGCGGATGGGGGCCTGGCGCGGGCCTGCCGCTGCTTGCGAATTTGGCGAGCGCCTACCGGGCGCGGCGTCAGGACAACGGCGGCCTGTCGTGGCCTGCGGGCCTGCTGCCAGTGTGCGACTGGGGCGGCGGCATGGCCTCCTGTCTGGACTGCGCGGGCGGGGCGGGGCGTGTCGTGCGCGTGGACCCGAATATGCCCAAAGCCGAGGCCGCCGGGCGCATCCCGGCGGCCCTGCACTACGAAAGCGCCGGGCGGGTCAAGGAAGCCTGCTGGGTCGAAAACGAGTCGCTGGCGGGCTGGCTGGAAGCCTGGGCCGAGGGCCTGCCGCTGTTTTACTTGGCCTACCGGGGCGGCGCGGAGGACAACGAGGACGATGAAGAGGACGGTGAGGAAGCATAAAATGTCCGGGGCGGTAAACGCCCCGTCTGGAAAGGCGTCCTTTGGACGAGGACAGGATGCGATGTGACGGATTCTTCTTCGTCCGAAGGACGCTCTCAACAGACGGGGCGTTTACCGCCCCGGACATCCTGCTGGCTTGTGCAAAAGCCGAGGCAGGACTTCCGCCCCCCTCTGCCGAACTTGGTCCCATGCAAGCACCCTATGACCCGATGCCGTTTGATCCCCTGCCCCATCGCGCTCAGTTTCCCGCACTGGGGCTGACTTTGGACGGCCATCCCGCCGTCTTTTTTGACAACCCCGGCGGCACACAGGTCCCGCAGAGCGTCATTGACGCCGTCAGCGGCTATTATGCGTCGCAGAATGCCAACGTCGGCGGGGCGTTTGAAACGAGCCGCCGCACGGATGCCGTCGTGGCGGGGGCACGGGCGGCGATGGCGGATTTGCTGGGGGCACCCGGCCCGGAAACGATTGTGTTCGGGCCGAGCATGACCGCGCTGACATTTCACTTGGCCCGCTCGCTGGCCGAGACCCTTCAGCCGGGCGACGAGGTAATTGTGACGGCCTTAGATCACGATGCCAATGTCGCGCCGTGGCTGGATTTGGTAGCCGCCGGGGCAATTATTCGGACCGTAGACGTTGACACGAAAGACGGCACGCTGGATTTGGACGGCCTCAAAGCGATGCTCAGCACGCGGACGCGGCTGGTGGCGGTCACGCACGCCTCTAACGCCGTCGGGACTATCCCGCCGGTCAAAGAGATTGTGGAGATGGCGCACGCGGTCGGCGCATGGGTCTTTGTGGACGCCGTGCAGTATGCCCCGCACGGGCCACTGGATGTGCAGGCGCTGGGCTGCGACTTTCTGGCCTGCTCGGCCTACAAATTTTTTGGCCCGCATCTGGGCATTTTGTACGGCAAAGCGGAGCATCTGAAATCACTGACGCCGCACAAAGTCCGGCCTTCCAAAGACGCCATCCCCTATCGGTGGGAGCTGGGCACCCTGAGCCATGAAAGCCTGGCCGGGCTGACGGCGGCGGTGACCTATCTGGAAACGCTGGGCACGGGTGGGACGCGCCGCGCCCGGCTGCTATCGGCAATGGCCTGTTTGCGTGATTATGAGCAGACGCTCTCCAAGCGCCTCCTGGATGGACTGGCGGCGATTGCCGACATCACGGTCTATGGCCTGACGGACACGGCCCGGCTGGCCGAGCGGCTGCCGACGGTAGCATTTACCTGGCCCCGGCTGTCCCCGAGGGCGACAGCGGAGCATCTGGCCGCGCACGGGATTTGTGTGTGGAGCGGCAACTATTACGCACTCAGCTTGATGGAGCGGCTGGGGCTAGAGAGCACCGGCGGCGCGGTGCGCGTGGGGCTGGCGCATTACAACACACCCGCCGAAATCGACCGATTGCTGACCGTGCTGGCGAACGTTCCGAAATCTGCGAACTAGGGAGACACCTATGGAAGACGAAGACATCGAGCGGCTTTTGATGAAGCAGGACGAGGCGCTGGCGCTCTTGGAGCGCCTGCGGATTGCCGAACCGGTTGGGACGAAAGAGCAGACCGACGCGGGCGGCGGGCGGCGCGATTTTCGCCGCTGGCCCGCACCGGAGGGCGTGACGGTGGAGATGCACAACGGCGACGGCTGGCAGGCGGCGGCGTTCAGCGACCTCGGCATCGGTGGGGCGCGGCTGACATCGGTTCCGGCATGGCTCGACGGCCCCGTGCCGGTGCGTCTGCGCGGGGCCTCCGCCCCGGCGATTCTGGCGATGGGAGATGTGATGTGGCGCGACGGCAAAACCGGCGCGGCGGGCCTGCGCTTCGAGTTTCAGGACCCGGAAGAGCGCGACGGCTGGACGGCCCTGCTGATTGATGCCCTGCTGGCCCGGTATGCGCTGGCATAGGAGACCCCCCCGCCCCAATAATGGGGAGCCAGAAAGTCAGGATAGAGCCTCTTTTGGCCTACTCTGATTCCCCCATTATTGGGGGCTAGGGGGTCTTACCCGCCCCGCTTCGTTTCCAACTCTTCCCAGCGGGCATACAGGGCCGTGACGGCGTCGCGGGCGAGTGGCAGGGCGTTCCAGACTTCCTGCAAGCGGGCGGCGTTCGACGCCACGACGGGGGTTTCGAGGCTTCGCTCCAATGCCGAGACGGCTTCTTCGGCGGCTTCGATTTTGGCTTCCATGCCCGCCAGCTCGCGGCGCTCCGAGGTAGACAGGCGGTTTGGGGCGGGCGCGGCGGCGGCTTTGAACTTCACGGCAACCGGCACAGGCGGCGGCTTCTGGGCGGCTTCCCACTGCGCCAGACTGGCAAAATGCGCGGACCCGCCTCGGCCATCAAGAGCGAGCAGGTCAGTGGAGACTTGTTCCAGCAAATAGCGGTCATGCGTCACCAGCACCAGAGCGCCGGGGAAGCTTTCGAGGCTGTCTTCCAGCACCTCCAGCGTCGGGATGTCCAGGTCGTTGGTGGGTTCGTCGAGAATTAGCACGTCGGCGGGCTGAAGCATCAAGTTGGCAATAAGTATTCGCGCCTGTTCGCCGCCCGACAGGTAGCGAATCGGGGTTTGAAGCTGATCGGTTTTAAACAAGAACCGCTTCGCCCAGCCGGAGACATGCATCGGGTTCCCCCGGTAGGTCACCGTGTCGCTGTTCGGCGACAGCGCATCGCGCAGGGTCTGAGTCCGGTCAAGCTGCGCCCGGTTCTGGTCGAACAGCACGACGCGCAGGCCGTCGGCCCGCTTGATTTTGCCCGCGTCGGGGTCCGTCTCGCCGGTGAGCAGGCGGATGAGCGTCGTTTTGCCGCTGCCGTTCGGGCCAATCAAGCCGAGGCGGCTGCCGGGGGCAAGCGTCACGTCCAGGTTCTCAAAGAGGCTCCGCCCAGCGAGAGTTTTAGACAACTCTGTGCCGACAATCAGCTCACGGGTCTGCCTACCCGAAGAGGTAAAGTCCACCGCCGCCGCTTTGTTCTGCGAGTTGCGGAACTTGAGTTCGGCCAGCTCCCCGATCATCTGCCCGGCCTGCTGAATGCGCCCCTGCGCCTTCGTGGACCGCGCCTGCGCCCCGCGCTGAAGCCACTCGATCTCGCGCTTGACCTGCGTTTCCAGAGCGTCCTGCCGGTTCGCCTGCGTCGTGAGATACTGTTCGCGCTGCACCAAGAAGTTGCTGTAGTTGCCAGCGACGCTCAGGTACCCTTCGGCATACTGCGGGTGCAGCTCCATGACGCGGTTGCTGACATTCTCCAAAAACACGCGGTCGTGGCTAATCAGCACAAACGCAAACGAGGCTTCCTGAAGCAGCGTTTCCAGCCACAGGACGCCCTCTAAATCTAAATGGTTAGTCGGCTCATCAATCAGCAGAAGCTCGGCCTCCCGCACTAAAGCGCGGGCCAGTGCCAGCCGCTTGCGCCAGCCGCCGGACATCTGAGAGGCGACCTGCGTTCGGTCCGCGAAGCCAACGCGGGCCAGGGCCATTTCGATCCGCACGTCCCGCTCGACGTCGTCCAAAGGCTCCCCGGCCAGGGAGTCCCGCAGGACACTTTCCACGGTCGCGCCTTCGGAGAATGTGTCTTCCTGCCGAATATAGGCTGTCCGCAGGCCGCGCCGGGGAGAGACGATGCCTGTATCGGGGGTTTCCTCCCCGGCAAAGATTTTCAGCAGCGTGGATTTGCCCGCGCCGTTCGGCCCAATCAACCCCAACTTTTCGCCGTCACTGATCCCGAGCGAGATGTCACGAAACAGGGGCCGCGCCCCGTAAGATTTGGTCAGCGATTGACACGAAAGCAGAACAGCCATAGTAAGTATTTCGGTATAAAACAAAGAAAAGCGACCCGCGCCATAATTGGCGATCAGGCCGCGTCAGCATTGCAAACAGAGACAAAAGAGATGCACCCGGAGCGATTCGAACGCCCGACCGATCGCTCCGAAGGCGATTGCTCTATCCACTGAGCTACGAGTGCGTGTGCAGGTTAGAAAAGATTGTACCCGCGCCAGGGCGGGAAGTCAAGGCGCTCATTCCAACGAGAGTGCCGGGGGCTTATCCCGCGTCAGCAATTTGGCGCTGCAAGTTATACAGCACGGTCAGGGCCTCAATCGGGGACAGAGTGCCGAGGTCGAGGGATGCGAGTTCGTCTAAGACGGGATGGCGCTCCATCTCAAACAGGGTGGTTTGAAGCTGCCGGGTCTGGGCGGAGATTTTGGGCGCGGGGGCCTCGTTTTTGCCCATCGACTCCAAAGTTTTGAGGACTTCGCGGGCGCGTTTCAGGACGGGGTCGGGGACGCCCGCGAGCTTGGCGACCTGTATGCCGTAGCTTTTGTCGGTTCCGCCGGGCATGATCTTGCGGAGCCAGACAATGTGGTCGCCCTGTTCTTTGACAGCCACGCGGAAGTTTTTGACGCCGGGCAGTGTTTTTTCCAGGTCGTTTAAGTGGTGGTAATGGGTCGCAAACAAAGTCTTGACGCCCACGGCATGCAGGTATTCAGTGATGGCCCAGGCCAGCGCGAGGCCGTCGTAGGTGCTGGTTCCGCGCCCGACTTCGTCCAAAATCACCAGTGAGCGCGGCGTGGCGTTGTTGAGGATGCTGGCGGTCTCGTTCATCTCCACCATGAACGTCGACTGGCCGCTCGCCAGGTCATCGTGGGCACCGACGCGGGTGAAGATGCGGTCTACGAGGCCAATAGAAGCCGAGTCGGCGGGGACGAAGGAGCCGATTTGGGCCAGAAGCACAATCAGGGCGACCTGACGAAGATAGGTGCTTTTACCCGCTGAGTTCGGGCCGGTGATGATATGCAGGCGCGTCGCATCGGCGTCTAAATAGGTGTCGTTGGGGACAAAGAGCGTACCGCTTTGCAGAGATTCGACGACCGGGTGACGGCCCGCTTTGATTTCAAGTGTGTCCCCGGCGTGGACTTCGGGGCGGACAAAGCGGCCTGCCAAAGCGACTTCGGCCAGACCGGCAAAGACGTCCAGCCGGGCCAGCAGCTTGGCGAGCTTTAGGATTTGGCCGGTATACTGGTCGGCGATTTGATCGCGGATTTGGATAAAGAGGCTGTATTCTAACTCAAAGATTTTCTCTTCCGCGCCCAGCACCTGCGCCTCGTACTCTTTGAGGGCAGGCGTGATATACCGCTCGGCATTGGCGGTGGTCTGTTTGCGGGTGTACTCGGGGGGAATAGTGGCCCCGGCCCCGGCGGCCTTGCTGATTTCAATGTAGTAGCCAAAGACGCTGTTGAAGCCGACTTTCAGCGCCTTGATGCCCGTTTGGGTGCGCTCGTCGTCTTCAATCTTTGCAATAAACGCCTTGCCGCCGGAGCGCAGCTCGCGCAGGGTGTCCAGCTCGGCGGAGTAGCCGTCTTTAATCAATCCGCCTTCGCGCAGCAGCATCGGCGGCTCGGGCTGAATGGCGGCTTCCAAGAGGTCGGTCAGCTCCGGGGGGGCCTCGCCGACGGCCTGACGCATGGGGGCCAGAGCGCCGCCTCCGGGGGCACGGGCGAGAGCCTGCGTCACGGCGGGCAAGGCTTGCAGAGAGTTCTTGAGGGCCACTAAATCACGGGCATTGGCCGCGCCGGAGCAGATGCGGGCGGTCAGGCGCTCTAAATCGGAAATCTGCCGCAGGGCATCGCGCAGGTCCCCGCGCAGGAGGGCATCGGCGGCACACTCAGCGACGGCGGCCTGCCGGTTGTGGATTTTGTCTAACGCTAAAAGCGGCTGGTCGAACCACTTGCGAAGCAGCCGCCCGCCGAGGGGGGTCACAGTGCGGTCCAAAATAGACACGAGGCTTTTGCTTTTCGCCCCGTCAGCCAGCGAGTGTGTTAATTCTAGGTTGCGCCGGGCGGCGGCGTCGAGCACCATGTAGTTCTC
The DNA here is from genome assembly GCA_965277455.1 of Capsulimonadaceae bacterium. GTDB lineage: Bacteria > Armatimonadota > Armatimonadia > Armatimonadales > Capsulimonadaceae > JANXMY01. The sequence continues at coordinate 2,418,926 of OZ255823.1, forward strand.
GGTGGAGTAGGTCGAAAGACTGCGAATGTGCGTGGCGGCACTTTGGTGGGTCTGCTTGACATAATCTAACAGCAGTGCGGCGGCGTCCAAGCCCGCCGTCATGGTGTCCGCGCCGTAGCCGCGTAGGGAAGCCGTGCCGAAATGGTCGAGTAGGACCTGCCGGGAGGTTTTGCGCTGCTGCTGCGGCTGATGGAACGTCACCACGGTTTTGGAGGCCGCTTTAATGGCTTCGGCCAGTTCGTCCGCGCCGGGCATTTCGGGAAGCAGCAGGCACTCGGCAGGCTGCAAGCGCAGGATTTCTTCCACGACTTTATCTAATCCCGCCTCGCAGGGCAGCTCAGTCGCCAGAAACTCGCCGGTGGAAACGTCAATGACGCCCACGCCGCCCGGCGTCTTCGTGCCGGTCACGGCGGCGACCAGATAGTTGTTGGTGCGGGCGTCAAGCATCGCGTCTTCCACGATGGTTCCGGGGGTCAGCACGCGGGTGACCCGGCGCTTGACCAGCCCTTTGGCCTGCTTGGGGTCTTCGACCTGATCGCAGACGGCGACTTTGTAGCCGCGTGCAATGAGCCGGGCGACATACCGCTCCATCGCGTGATGGGGGACACCTGCCATCGGGATACGCCCGCCGGAGTTTTTGTCTTCGCGCCCGGTGAGCGTGATTTCCAGCTCCCGCGCTATGATTTCCGCGTCGTCGCCATAGGCTTCGTAGAAGTCGCCGACGCGCATCATCAGAACGACCTCGGGCCGCTCGGCTTTGGTGTCAAAATACTGGCGCAGCATGGGGGACAGGCTGGCCTGGGAATAGTCAACCGGGGAAGAGTCAGTGGGCATCGTACACCTGTTCGGATTTTATAGGGTTATTATAGCACAAAGCGGCATTGTTGCATAAACGCGCCCATATTTGCCCCGAGTGCCGGGGGTATAAAAATATATTAAAACCCCCGGCATTCAGTTCAGCCGCCCTCCGGGCGGAAGAGGCTTTGGGGCAGAAGAAAGCCGCTCTGTCTTCTGCACTGTTGTCTTTAGCCCGGCAGGGCGTCCGCCTTTTCTGCCGGGGGTTTTAATATATTTTTATACCCCCGGCCTCTGGGACAAGCAGGAGCGTGTGCCAAAGAAAACGCCGCGCCCCTTTGGGCGCGGCGTTTTGTCGGCATCGAGGCGGGTCAGTTTTCCCCCACCTCAGCGGGCTTTGGCCGAACCACACCGGCGCTCAAAGCCCCGGTGGCTTTGACGGCCTGGGCGTAGTCAGCGCCGAGCGTAACGGTCACGACGGCGGGCGGGGTCCAGCCGACTTTGTTAGGCTGGAGCGGCTTCCGCTCCGTGGCCGGGTCAGACAGGCCGAGCAGGCTGGCAATGTCCTTCGGGGCAGCGGGGTCGGCGACGCCGGTATCTAAAAGCGTGGTATGCGGGACTTCGTGCTTTGCTTTCACTGGGGCCGCCGGGGCCGACGCAAGCTGCAATTTCGGGGCGGCGGCATTGCCGCCGTTGCGGACATCGGTGTAGCCGAGTGCTTTTAATTGCGAGACGGCGTACTGCGCGAGACCCGGCGTGGCCGTTCCGTTCTGCACCACCACGGGGTCCAGGCGGCGGGCGGCGGTCTCATCGCCTTTGACCAGCCAGTCGGCGTAGGCATGGGCGACTTCCGGGGTGATTTTATAGAGCCACGCGCCGTCTTTGCCCCGGAAGTCATCGCCGGGCAGGGAGGCGGTCTGGATGTCGTCCTGCTGAACGCCCTTGAAGATGGCCGCGAGGTCCAGCAACTGCTGCCGGGTCAGATCGGTGCGGACAGAGCCAAAGGCGACATCCACTAGCTCGGGCGCTTTGGTGACATTGGCAAACTGCTTGGCCTTGTCCACCATACCGCGCAGGAGAATATGCTGCCGGTACATCCGGCGCTCGTCGCCGTCTTCGGGGGACGCTTTTTTGCCCGCGTCAGGATGCCGGTAGCGGGCGAAGCCGACGGCCTGCTGCCCGTCTAAATGCTGCTCGCCGGGCTGTAAATCAATGCTGAGATGGCCCCATTTGTCGTGGTAGTGCATCTCGTGTTCGACGTCGACATCCACCCCGCCGAGGGCGTCCACCATCTTGCGTGTCGCGTCGATGTTCAGGACTAAATAGTGATTGGCGTTGATGCCCAGAAACTCGTTCACCGTTGCCAGAGTCCGCTCCGGCCCGCCGGAGGAATAGGCGGCGTTGATTTTAAAGTGCCAGTCGTTTTTGGTCCCCACAATATGCGCGTAGGTGTCACGCGGGATCGACAGCATGGTGGCCTTTTTGGTGTTCAGGTCCAATGTCAGCACAAATAATGTGTCCGTGCGCGACTGCGAGGTATAGACCATGTCGCTGTTGGTCCAGCTATCGTCAATCCCCATGCAGACGATGGTGAGCTTATCCTGCCCCGGAAAGCCTTCTTTGGGATGGAACCCCGCTTCCCCAATGCCGTTCACCACATCGACAATCGAGCCTTTGCCGCCGGGGTGGAAGACGTGTCCGGCGACGCGCAGCAGCAGCCCCACGCCGATTGCCAGCACGAAGAAGACACCGAGAGACGACCACAGCGCGATTTTTTTGCCTTTGGACATAACTGCTTTCTTATTCCGCCATTGCCAGCCCGACGCCGCGCCCCCGGTAGCCGTCCACACGGGGGGCCAGCATTTCGCCGGTGAAACCCCACAGATGCGACTTGACGGCCCGCACTGTCACCAGTTGGCCCACCAATTCCCGCCCCGCCGGGAAGTTGATGGTCTTGCCCTGCCGGTTCAGGCCAGTCCACTTATTCGGGTCTTTGGGCGAGCGGCGCTCCACCAAAACTTCGTACACCTCGCCGACCTGCGACGCATTGCGCTCCAGAGTGATCTCGTTTTGCAGCGCGATGAGTTCGTTCAAACGGGCCAGCTTGACGTCTTCCGGGATTTGGTCATCCAGCACCGCCGCTTTCGTGCCTTCGCGGGGCGAATAGGCGAACATGAACGCGCTGTCGTAGCGGGTCTCGCGCACGAAATCCAAAGTGTTCTGGAACTGCTGATCGGTCTCGCCGGGGAAGCCGAGCATCAGGTCCGTGGTCAGTCCGACACCGGGGACGGCGGAGCGCAGGCGGGCCACGATGTCCCGGTACTGGTCCAGCGTGTAGCCCCGGCCCATACGCGACAGGAGGGTGTCATCGCCGACCTGCACGGGCATATGAACCTGCTCGCAGACTTTGGGCAGGTGCGCGATGGCGTCAATGACGTCCTGCTTGAAGTCCTTCGGGTAGGGCGACGTGTAGCGTATCCGCTCGATGCCCTCAATCGCATTCAGGCGCGTCAGAAGCTCGGCGAACGAGCAGGGCACGTCCAGAAACTTGCCGTAGGAGTTGACCGTCTGCCCTAAAAGCGTCACCTGCTGCGTGCCGAGGGAGGCCAGCCGCTCCACTTCCAGCACGATTTCGTCGGCAGGCCGGGAGCGTTCCTTGCCGCGTGTGATGGGCACAATGCAGAACTGGCAGAACTTGTCGCAGCCATACGAGATAGAAACAAACTCTTTGAGCTTCGGCACGGTCCCGCCCATGACCCGCATCGGGGTCCACTTCTCGCTGCGGTCTTTGCGCGACGGCAAATCGGTGGCAATAATCGGCGTCCGCTCCTGCCGGATGCGCTCGACGAGGGCAGGGACGCGGTCAATCTGGCCGGTGCCGACCACCAAATCCACATACGGGGCGCGGCGGCGGATTTCGGGGGCTTCTTTCTGGGCCATGCAGCCGCAGACGCCGATGACCAGATCGGGGTTTAGGGCTTTTAATTCGCGCAGCTCGCCGAGCTTGGAATACACCTTGCGCTCCGGCTTGGCGCGGACTGAGCAGGTATTGAGCAGAATCACCGAGGCGTCTTCCACCCGTGCGGCGGGGGTGTACCCCTGCCCTTCCAGCATGGCGGCCATCTGCGCCGAGTCGTCCTCGTTCATCTGGCAGCCCCAGGTCAGGACGGTGTAGCTGCCCCGGTGCGCGGGGGCAGGCGCTTCTATTATATCCAGCCCCAGCAGGGCAGAGCGTTCAGGCATAATGCTTACAGATGTCATCAAGTTATTATATCGCATTCGGAGGCGGGAATGCAAGGGGGCGAGAGAAGGCTATCCAAGCGGCGGCTGATAGCGCACAGCAAAGCGTTCATACACGGGGAGCGGGTTCAGGGACCGGGCCGAGGCGTCTTCCACCATCTCGCTTTCATCGGAGTCGCTTATCGAGACGAACAGCGTCACCCGCTCACGCGCCGGTCCGCTGCCGAAAAACCCTTCGGCCTCCATCTCGGCCAGGCCCAGCGTCATGGCCTCTATGACTTGACTTTTGAAGGCGGCGAAGGCCGGGTCATCCTCGTCGTCACTTTCTTCCCCTTCGTAGCGGTCGTCGGCGTTGAGCAGGTCCGAGGCTGCTTGGAACGCCTTTGACCCCACCGCCTCATAGGCCCATTCCCCGGTCGCCCAGCGGTAGTAGTTTGCTTCCGCGCCATCCTCCCCGACCTTGCGCTGAAATCCTTCTTCCGTATTAGCAGCGGGCACGACAGTCATCGCCCCGTCATCCGTGTAAAGCGCGAAAGCGTAAAAGTGTTCGTCGGGGTGGGCAGCGCGGACCTCTGTGAACGCTTTTTCGGCGGCGTCACGCACCGCTGTGCGAAACTGCGTGAAATCTAGACTCATTAATGGCCTCCCTGTATCTCATAAATCGTGAACGTGTCATTCTTGTAGACCGGGTTCAGATACGGGGCGGGGGTGGCAGACAGTTCCACCCAGTGATGCAGGCCGTCGCGGCGTTTAAACGAGGCTGTCGATAAGTCGTTGGGATAGAACAAATACTGCGCCCCGGTGCTTTTTAAGAAGGCTTCACGGGCGGCGGGCGATGCCTGCGCGTCAAAGGCGTCGGCAAACTGGGCGTCTTTTTCAGCATACTCAGGCGTCTCGGCCCAGTGCCCGGCCCAGACGGCGCGGCCCGTTTCGCCGGGCAGGTAGGTACACAGGCCCGGCAGGCCGACCACTTTGGCGTCGGCAGGAGTGCTCGTGCGGAACCATGCATACACGTCTACGAGTGATTTGTCCAGGAACGGAGGCAGATGCGTCTCGCTGCGGTTCTGCGTGAGATGGCGCATATCGCGCTCCAAAAAGAGTGCATTGGACGGGACGGACAGCAGCACCAGGCCCGCGAGTGCCCAGCCAACGGCGCGGATGGGGGCATAGGTGCGGGCGAGCCAGGCGGCCCCGACACCTGCCAGCAGGCACAGGGGCAGATGCTCGCCCATGATCATTTTGCGCTGAAAGGCCATCGGGAAGTAGGCGATCAAGAAGCCGCCGACGGCCCAGCAGGCGGCAAACAGCAGCGGTGACGGGGGCACATCGGGCGATTTATCCGTAGACGAAGACGCCTGTGACTGCCGGATGACGAGCCACAGGGCGACGCAGGCCAGGGCAAAAACGACGCCGTAGCCGAGCATATAGTGCCAGAAGGCGGGGGACAGCGTGGGGACGTTGGCCCGCTTCTGAAAGACAGCCTCGACTTTGTACATATAGGCGATGTACAGCGTCGTCGGCGCGGACAGCGCCAGCGCCAGAACACCCCGGCCCCAGCGCGGAGCCATCCCCTGCCCGCGCCGCAGTAGGGTCAAGACAATCAAGAACAGGCCCCAGGCGGCGGCGAGATGCAGGACGTCGTAGGAGTGCATATTGCCCAGGACTGCGCCGCAGAGGCCCGCGATGACGGCATATTTCCAGCGGCCTGTGCGCTCGCCGAGCAGGAGCGCATACAAAGCCCCCAAAATCAAAAGCGTGCTGACCGTCATCAGAGCCGACGTATAGAGGCTCAGGAAGGTGTACGCTTCCGGCTGCCAGGCATCAATCGGCCCACCGTTCAGGTTTTTGTCCCGCCAGCGCGGCCAGACCAGCCAGCCGAAGCCTGACGACAGGCAGGCAAAGCCAAACGCGGTCAGCCGGGCGGGGGCATCTTCGGGCAGGCAGTAGCGGTAAAAGCGGTACAGCAGAATGAGCAGACCCAGCCCACCCGCAATCCGTGCGAACTGCAAAACTGCCTGCGGGGAACAGCCGGTGACGGCCATGATGCGCCCGAGCAGCCAGAAGAAAACATTGAACTCGATGTCTTTCTGCGGGTCGGTGGTGAAGAGGTTGTGGATAAAAAAGTGCCCATCGGCCATCTGCCGCAGCCAGGACAGGTAATTGCAGTAGTCGTCGATGTTGTACGGCGTGCCGATAAACATCGCCCCGCCGCGCCCCATAACGGGCGCGAGGAAGTACCCGAGGGCATAGGGCACGCAGGAGACCAGCAGCGTGAAGGCAATCAGCGCGGCGACAAGGCGTGTCTCGCCAGAAGTTGAAGGGGGCCGGGTTCGTGCCAAAGTTGGTTGCGTGTCTCCTGAAAGGGTCTTAGGAACCCCTCCCGCTCGTTCCTCGCTCCCTCCCCTGTTAGGGGAGGGTGAAGAAAGATCAGGAAAGATCGCCCCCCGGCCCCCAATTCTGGGGAAGCCAGATTAGTCGCAGAGAGGCTCCTGCTCGTTTTCTTGCCCTCCCCTAACAGGGGAGGGAGCGAGGAACGAGCGGGAGGGGTTCCTATTCTTCGTCCCCGCTATCGCTAGGTTCGCCTTCGTTGGTCCGCAGGAGGGCGATAGCGTTGTCGGACAAAATCCGCTGCCGGTCAGCGCGGGTGAGTGTCGAGGCGGTTTCCACGAGGGCGCGGGTCAGCTCGGGGCCAGCGTGGGGCAGGCCGGAGCCGTAGAGCAGCTTGCGCGGGGTAATCAAAGAGGAGGCCTGCGCGAGCTTGTCCGAGTCCCGGCTGCCTGAAATTTCCAGGTACACGTTCAAATGCTGCTTGGCGATGGTCGCGGCGACGCGCCAATCGTCGCCGCCCATGCCCAGAAAAACGAACTTCATGGCGGGGAACTCGGCCACGATGCGCCGGGCTTCGTGGGCGGCGTCGCTGTCCGGCACAAACAGGGCGACGGGGCGAGCATAGCGGCGCTGCGCGTTTAAAATCTCGCGGGCATCATCGAGCGTGACGGGGCGGCCCGGCGCACCGACAAGGGCCGCGCCGACAATCCCCCGCGCATAGCCGTAACGCCGCTGCTCTTCCTGCGACTCGGTGGGGTAGCCGGCGTTCAGAACGGTCCACCCAAACAGGCCGTCGCCGGGGGAGACCACTTCGCGCAGGAGCTTGTTTCCGGCCACAAAGTCGCACTGCACCGCAAGCGACGGCAGGAGGGCAAGGCCGGTGAGTTCATTGGCTGCCATTGTTTGCAGCACCGCCTCGCGGCTTGCCATGGCCTGTGTGAATGGGGTCGCGCCAAAATACGTTTGCACATCAAAAGTAGGCATAGTTTATTCCCCTCCCGACCAGATTTTCTGGGCGTTGCCTGCCAGAACCAAGTCCTGCTCAGCCTCGGACAGACCGGAAGCGCGGACAAAGCTCAGGGCCGAGGCCAGAGACCGGCCCGGCGCATCGGAGCCAAACAGCGCCCGGCTGATGCCGACGGTGTCCCGAATAAGCGTCAGTGCGTGCGGCGCTTGCAGGGCATGGGTTTCCAGATATAGATTGTCATGCGCCCGCATCAGCACAATGGCCTCGGTGAGCGTGTCCGGCGAGATGCCTTCCAAAATAATCGGGTGCGGGAAGCCGTCCAGCAGGCGCAGAAGCTGCGTGGCCTCGCCCCGGCGCGGCGTCTGCACCATAATCGGCATTTTGGGCAGCGTCCCGATCTGCTTGGTCAGCGCGAGAAACGGCGCGAACTCCAGCGGCCATCCCTGTAAATCGGGGAAAAAGCGCACCATTTCAAACGCTTCGCCCGCCAGCCCTTCGACGACGCCGTCCTGCCCCCAGAAGTGCGCGGGGTTCAGGGTGGCGACGGGGATCAGATGGTCATGCGACCGGCAGGCCCGCATGGTCTCGGCGTTGCCGTCGGCGGGCAGGCTGAACAGCCCGCGTGTGGAGAGGGTGAGGCACCAGGCAACGCCCTGCGCCTGCATCGCCTCGGTCAGCGTGTCCGCGCTGCTGTCGGCGTGCTGCGCGGGGTAGGCCCCGAACAGTGTATTGACATCGGTGATTTCCATAGGTGTTTTCGCCTTTTGGGCATAAGATCGTTTATGCACAGGAACACGGGGCTGAACCCCCGTGCTTTAAAAGTGCAATTCCCCGCCTGCGCGGGCATCGGATTTATAATGCAAGCCAAAGACCATAAGACCCCCTAGCCCCCAATAATGGGGGAATTAGAGTCGTAGGCGTAGGGGCGCTGCTTGCTGCGCCCTCCTGATTCTGGTTTCTGATTTTGGCCTGTGTCTGAGAGCAAGCCGAACATTTATGCAGCAACGCCGCGTCGCAAGCCGGAAGCCACGGGTTGAAGCCACGGGTTAAAACCCGTGGCTTTCAAGTGCCCAGTGTCTAGGGGACACAAGAGATAGCCCGCCCCCATCTGGTCTGACGTGCCCGGCACGGTGGGCTTTCGTCAGCCTCGGGTTTCAACCCGTGGCATTCTTTTTGTACGTCTTGTGAACTGCCGACATTCTACCCTGTTGCCAGCCCGATAGCCCGGTCCAGTCGAGCCAGGCAACGGGCGCGGCCCAGGACGGCGATTAGCTCGAACAGGCCCGGCCCGGTGGTGCGGCCTGAGAGGGCGACGCGGACGGGGTGAATCATTTCGCCGCCTTTGACCTCGAACGCATCAATCGTGGCGCGGACAACCTCCTCGGTGGTGGACTCGTCAAACACATCGAGGGCCGCGAAGCCTTCGCGGACGCGGCGGAGACGGTTGCCGACGCCGGGGTGCGTGAGCCATTTGGCAGATGCTTTTTCGTCGAAGAGGTACTCGTCGTCGCCGAGCAGGAAGAAGTCGGCCAGCGCGGGGGCCTCGGCCAGCGTCTTCATGCGCTCCTGTTCGAGCGCCAGGACGCGGCCCAGGTAGTCGCGGGTGTCCGCGTCCGGGTCACCGGTTATCAGCCCGGCGTCGCGCAGGAAGGGCAGGGTCTGCTCGGCCAAATCGGCGAGCGAGAGCTGCCGGATATATTGGCCGTTGAACCAGAGCAGCTTTTCCGGGTCCGAGATCGGCGAGCGGTTTAAGATGCCGTCCAGGTCGAACTTTTCTATCAGCTCCGGCACGGAGTACAGGTCGCGCTCCTCACGCGGGGACCAGCCCTGCATCGCCAGAAAGTTCAGCGTGGCATCCTGCAAGTAGCCCTGCTTGGGGTACTCTAACGCGCCGAGGGCGCCGTTGCGCTTGCCGAACTTCTTTTTGTCCGGCCCCATCATCACGGGCAGGTGGGCATAAATTGGCGGCTCCCAGCCGAGAGCGCGGTGGATGAGAATATGCAGCGGGGCCGACGGCAGCCATTCTTCGCCGCGCAGGACATGGGAAATCTCCATGAGATGATCGTCCACCTGCGCCGCCAGATGGTAGGTCGGGTAGCCGTCGGACTTCATTAAAATCGCGTCTTCGAGAATGCGGTTTTCCACGGTGATCTCGCCGTAGACCGCATCGGTGAACGTGACTTTGCCTTCGAGCGGCACGGCAAAGCGGACGGTGGCGAACTCGCCCCGCGTCTTTTCGTACTCGGCCCGCTCGGCGTCGTTGAGGTGACGGTGGCGGCGGTCATAGCCGGGCGGCAGGCCGCGCCGCTGCTGGCTGTCGCGCATCCGGGCCAGCTCTTCAGGCGTGTCATAGGCGCGGTAAGCTTTGCCCTCAGCGATGAGCTGCTGCACATACTCGCCGTAAATCGCCAGCCGCTCGGACTGCACATAGGGCGCAAACGGCCCGCCGACACCGGGGCCTTCGTCAAAGTCCAGGCCGTATTCTTGCAGCGAGTCCAAAATAATCTGTACGCCATCGGCGGTCTCGCGGCTCTTGTCGGTGTCTTCAATGCGAAGGATAAACTTGCCGCCGCTATGCTTGGCATACAGCCAGTCCCAGAAGGCGGTGCGGATGCCGCCAATATGCAGCGTGCCGGTCGGCGACGGCGCAAAACGAACGCGAACATTACTCATACTGCCAGTGTACCCGATGCAGGCGTTTCCCGCAAACCTTCCCCGTCAAAGTGCCTCTCTTGCATAAAAGCGCGTCAAAAAACAGGGTACAATGCCTGTATGAGTGTCCAAGAAATCGAGAAGGCTATCGTCGAACTGCCCAGCCGTGAAATCACCGCGCTGCTGTCCTGGCTGTCCGAGCATCACGCCCGGCTTTGGGACGAGCAGATTGCGGATGACCTGGACGCGGGGCGTTTGGATGCGCTCTTGGCCGAGGTCGATAAAGAGTACGCGGCTGGGCTGGCCCGGCCCCTATGAATCACCTGACCCTGCCCCGGTTTTGGCAGCACTATTTTCAGTTACCCGCTGTGGTGCGGGAACTAGCCGACAAAAATTATGAACTGCTGAAATCTGACCCACACCACGCCTCACTGCACTTCAAAAGAGTGGGCAGACGAAAACAGCTTTGGTCGGTGCGCGTTGGCGACCATTACCGGGCGTTAGCCACAGAGAAGCCAGAGGGCATTGTCTGGTTTTGGATTGGCACACACGCAGAGTATGACCGGCTTATATCTTAAACTTGTCTGCCTTGTATGCACTGATGCCTAATTGCCTCACCCTGCCGCCCGCCTATATCGCTCATGGGCAAATGCGTTATGTGTTTGCTTGCTTTTTCAGAGGTAAGTATGATAAAATAGCACTGCGTATTGTGCTGTGACAGCGAGGCTGAACACTAGTTGGGCTGACAGAGTAACTAAAGTGTTGTAAATAGCTGCAATAAATGCAGTCGGCAAACAAGGAGATGTGAAATGGATAATGCGGAGCAAGTTCTTTTTCGGGTTGCGGGAGCAAACGGTCAGATTGAGGTGCTGGAACACAGGATTCGTATCATTCGTAAAGGTTTGCTAAGCCTGATGACGCAAGGTATGAAAGGGGATAAAGACATCCTTATATCTTCTATTAGTTCGGTTCAGTTCAAGAAAGCCAATGAATTCACGCGAGGATACATTCAATTTGGTTTTTTAGGTGGCACTGAGAACAAAAGCGGTTTGCTGGCTGCAACAAGTGATGAAAACACGGTCATGTTCAACAAAAAAGACGAAGCAAGCTTTTATAAAGTCAAAACAATGGTTGAACAAAAAGTAATCGAGTACCGTCAGCCGGTTCCTGCTCAGGTTGTTCAACCGGCCTCTTCTGACGCTGACGAAATCGAAAAGCTTGCTTCACTTTTAGGACGTGACTTGATTACTCGTGCAGAATTTGACGAAAAGAAACGCAAAATACTGGGACTATGACGAAGCCCAAATATCAAACAATACATTTATGATACATTTAGCTAGCAGCTTTACCATCTGTTGAGACATCACAACAAGGAGCAACTATGGAAAACACCGAAGTCGGGCAGCGTCAAATGGGTCAGCGCGAAAAAATGAAGGCATTGTACAAGCAACATAAAGGCGACGAAAAACTTGCTGTCAAGCAATATGCTCAGGCAGAAAAAGATGGGGAAGTAAAGCGAGACAGTAATGAGTACGATTTAAGCCCCGAAAATTACGCGCAACGTCTGTGGAATGACGGCGTAAACGATGGTTGGTTGACTCGCTGAAAACAAACCCGGCACTGAAAGTGCCGGGTTTTCTTTTAGCTGAATTTAGATGCGCTGGCCCTGGGAAATGGAGACGCACCGGCAGTAGAGCACAGAGATTTGCGGTATAATCGCAGGCATGGATATTTATACTGTGAAATTATCGCGCCGCACGCTGCTTCAGTGGGGGGCGGGCGCGGCGGCGGCGACCCTGACCGGGGGCTTTCCGGCGGTCTGGGGAAAAGCGCCCCAGTCCGCCGCCACGTTTCAGAACCCGCTGTTTGCCGGGGAACACGCGGACCCGACCATTCTGCGTGTGGGCAAGGACTTTTACTTTACCCACACGTCTTACCACTATGCGCCGGGGCTGACGGTCTGGCACTCCCGCGATCTGGTCAACTGGCTTCCCATCTCGCACGCGCTCAAAGCCGAGGATAACACACACGGGGAAGTCTGGGCACCCGACCTTGTTTATCATGAGGGGCGATACTTTATTTACTTCCCGATGGGCGGCATTTATGTGGTTCATGCCGATAACCCTGCTGGCCCGTGGAGCGCCCCGATTGACTTGAAGCTCAACGACATCGACCCCGGCCATGTGGTTGGCCCGGATGGGAAACGCTACCTGTATACCGCCGGAGGGCACGTTATTGAACTGAGCGCCGACGGTCTTTCCACGGTGGGAGAGCAGAAAAAGGTATACGATGGCTGGCAGTTTCCCAAAGACTGGAAGACGGAGGGTTTCTGGCTGGAAAGCCCGAAGCTGACGAAGCGCGGCGAATACTACTACCTGATCTGCGCGGAAGGCGGAACCTCCGGGCCGCCCACCAGCCACATGGCGGTCGTGGCACGCTCCAAGTCGCCGCTGGGTCCCTGGGAGAACTCGCCGCATAACCCGCTGATTCACACCTACAGCGCCGACGAAGAGTGGTGGTCGGTCGGACACGGCACGCTGGTTTCCACACCCGATGACCGCTGGTACTTTGTGTATCATGGCTACCGGAACGGCCTCCAGACACTGGGCCGTCAAGTGCTGATGGAGCCGGTGGAATGGACCGCCGACGGCTGGCCGCAGGCCCCGCTGGGGGCGCGGCGCGGCGCCCCGATGCCCGCCCCGATGGGTGTCGCGCAGCGCCCTATGCTTCCGCTGTCAGATGATTTCCGCGCTCCGGCCCTCAAAGCCACCTGGGGCGCGTGCGACGAGACTGACATGAGCCGCTTTCAGGTGGGAAAGGGCACGCTGACGGTCCGCGCCAAATCGGACTCCCCCGGAAAGAGTTCGCCGCTGACGGTGCGGGCACGCGATGCCAGCTACGTTGTGCAGGTGACGGCGACGCCGCAAGCGGGCTGCGGCGCGGCGCTGGGGCTGTTTTACAGCCCGGACCACTGGCTGTTTGCCGAGCTGAAAGACGGCCAGATGCGCGTCTACGGCCCCGACAAGGCCCTCACCGGCCAGACATGGCAAGAAGGCACAGCGCATTTGAAGATTATCAACCGTCACAACAGCGTCGAGTTTTTAGCCAGCGAGAACGGGCGCGACTGGCAGAGCCTGGTCGCCGGTGTGGATACGTCCGGCTACACCACGCAGGCGCTGGGGGGCTTCAAGTGCTTGCGCCCGGCGCTGGCGGCCAGCGGCACCGGGACGGCCCGCTTCACCGATTTCAGCTACCGCGCTGTGTAATAGGAACCCGACAATGGAAGTGCCTGTTGCGTTGCAGAAATGGGTGGGTTAAGGAATAAAGGCCATGCGCGTTCTACTCCTCTGGCTGATTGTCGCTATCTATCTGGGAGGGGCGTTCGGTTTTGCTCGGTTAAACAGCAGTGTTTTTGAGAGCAACGCGAGACCAGCGGGATTGGGTTTACTGGTCTTGTTTTTTCTACCCGCCAGTTTAATAGGCTTGCTGCTGATGGCTTGTGTGCTGACTCCTTTTTGGTGGCTTTATCCAGAGCGTCATGTTTCTCTAATTGATTTGGAGGGAACGAACGCAGAAAAGGAAGCTTGGGCAGAATACAGGGCGATTTTATCGCGCAAGCCCTTGTGGCGAAGACTGGCCGAGAAACTAAAGTTAGCACCGCACACAGGGCCGCAGTGGCCGATGTTGGGCGAAGATGCAGTTTGACGGTACGCGGCGCTCAACACCGGCGATGCTTTGCCCAGATAAACCCGGCACTGGAAGTGCCGGTCTATTAGCAAACTGATAAAGTCACTACGCGACTCAGGACTAAGGATACGCTGCATGGGCTGTTCTTCTCTTGAGTCGCGGAGCGACTTTTTCCTTTTACAAGTAGACCGGCTCTTTAGAGCCGGTTTTTCTTTTGAGGGAACCCCAACTGTCTGCCGCCGGTTCTGGGTATCATACACTTAACGGACACGTATTTTTAAGATTTCCCGGAAGAAAGTTGCATCCCAATGAAGGTTTATGAACACGTCACAGAGCTGGTGGGCGGGACGCCGCTGGTCAAGCTCAATCGTATCACGGACGGCGCACCGGCGACGGTACTGGCGAAGCTGGAGTTTTTCAACCCGGCGTCCTCGGTCAAGGATAGAATTGCTGTTGCCATGCTGGAAGATGCCGAGGCGCGGGGGCTGCTGACGCCCGATTCGGTGATTGTGGAGCCGACGTCCGGCAACACCGGCATCGGGCTGGCGTTTGCGTGCGCGGCCAAAGGCTACAAGTGCATCCTGACCATGCCGGACAGCATGAGCGTCGAGCGGCGGCTGCTCCTGCGCGGCTACGGGGCAAATCTCGTGCTGACGCCCGGCTCCGGCGGCATGAAGGGCGCAATTGCCGAGGCCGAGCAGATTGCGGCCCGGACGCCGAACTCGTTCCTGCCGCAGCAGTTCCAGAACCCGGCAAACCCGGCCATTCACGCCAAGACCACGGCGGAGGAAATCTGGAACGACACCGACGGCACGGTGGATATTCTGGTCGCGGGGGTCGGCACGGGCGGGACCATCAGCGGCATTGCCCATACTCTGAAACAGCGCAAGCCGGGCTTTCATACGGTGGCGGTAGAGCCGGTGGACTCGCCGGTCATCACGCAGACCCGCGAGCATCAGACGGTGAAGCCTGGCCCGCACAAGCTGCAAGGCATTGGCGCAGGCTTTATTCCAGGCAATCTGGATTTGGAGGCCGTCGACGAAGTCATTCAGGTAACGACCGACGAGTCGGTGAAGTGGGCGAGGCGGGCGGCGTTTGAAGAGGGCATTCTGGCCGGGCTGTCATCAGGATCGGCCATTAGCGCCGCGATGCAGGTGGCGCACCGGCCCGAGAATGCGGGCAAAACGATTGTGGTGATTATCCCCTCCAACGGCGAGCGGTATCTGTCCACGGTGCTGTTTGCGGACTTGCGGGACGAATAAGCCGCAGGCATCCGGGGCGGTAAACGCCCCGTGTGTTTGGGTGTGCTATACTGGGGTATGCGCTTTCCCGCCCTGCTGCTTGCTTTGTTTTTTTGCCTGCCGCTGATATTCAGCACACGACCCGGTCATGCGCTGGAAACGCCGCCGAAGTTTGCGGCGTTCCCGCAGATAGAGACGCACCGGATACGGATTGTCAACGCGGCAGACGGGGCGATTCAAATCTCGGACAATGTGGGCAAGACATGGCACCTGATTGGCCGGGTCACCGCCCCGGCGACCGAGAGCCTGCCGGGGTATTCGGCGGCGGGGTATGCCCAGCCCTCCACCATCTCTGCCGTCGCCGTGCATGGCATCCGTGTCCGGGTCGGCGATTTTTCCGTATCGGACCCCCTGCTGATCAATATCCTGCCGCGTGAATTTGCCCAGACGCCCAACAAATTTGGCGGGCAGGTGTCGGGGCAATCGGGCATCTACACAACCATTCCCGTCGGAACCAGCATCTTTCGGGAGCTGTCCCCGTTTGTCGGAAATCCCGTAGAGATTGAAAACGGGCCGGGCGGCGGGCTGTCGTCGCTGCCGCTGAACTATCGCCCGCAGGTGGGCGATATTTTACAGATCATCGTGCTGGCCCCCAAGAACCCGCTCACGCAGGTATTCTTTGAGAACAAGCCGGGCGGCGAGGTGCGGGTGCACTATGCCGACGGCACGGACACACTGCTGACGCATGTGGTCAAACCCGTGACCGGGGTCGGGCGCTATGACGGCTGCTCGTACACCGGGGTCGGGGCGATTAACACGAACCATGACGGCGTGATTACGGTGTCTACGGCCCCGGTCAGCACTTCGCCGCTGTTTGAGGGTGTAGGCGACGAGCGCCGGGGCGGCTTTCAGATACAGCCTGCGTTCCACAATGCACAGGGGGACGGCGCGGGTGCCCCGTCGGTGCTGGTGATTGGTTCGCGCAAGAAGCCCCCGGCCCCCGAGATGGAAGGCACGCCGCCCCTGTTTTTCGGCTACTTCGATCTCGCCTGGGGCAAAGATCAGCCGCAGCATTCGTGGCGGGCCGAGGTGCAGCTCCAAAACGGCCCCTGGGCGGTCATGCCCACCCGTGTCGGCTCGAACCCCACCGCGCTGCAAGGTGTCACCGCCCTGCGGCTCGTCCGTGCCTCAGCGGGCGATAGAGCATGGCGGCTGGCCCAGATTAAAATTTCCGAGCGCGACTACTTTGAGCAGGCCGCCGCCGCCGCCCGTGCGGGCAAAACGCCCTTGCAGCATGGCCTCGTCACGGTCAGCGCCGCCTCGGCGGACCCGCGCACGGCGTATGTGGTGTTTTATGTGGACGGCCAGTTGCAAGGGGTCACCAACACGCCCCCGTACCACTTGACCTGGGACACGCACCGAGTCCCTGACGGCGAGTATGTGCTGGAAGCGGTCGCGCAGGATGCCGGGAACCGGATTTTATCTTCCAGCCGTACCAAAATCTGGGTGGACAATACCCACGCTCTCAAAATAACTCACTGATCTATCACTGACCTTTCTGCGGCAATGGCGCACGCACGACCGTTTCGCCTGTTTGGAAGGAATGACGCCCCATGTTTCGTGACTTTATTCGCCTTGCCCGCCCCTTTTGGACCTCGGAAGAGCGCGGCATCGCGTGGGCAACCGCCTCCCTGCTGACCGTACTCACTCTGGTCATGGTCTTTGTGTCCGTGCAGCTTGTCAAGCTGGGCGGGGCCATCTTTGATGCCGTGCAGAACTATAGCCTCCCTGCCTTCCTCAAGGCTCTGGAGTTCTGGTCGCTTTGGGCCTTTTTGTTTTGCGGCATTTACGTTTACCAAAGCTATGTCAGCATGGCGCTGTCGCTGCGCTGGCGGCGGTGGATGACGCAGCATTTTATCGGGGACTGGCTCGGCGGCAAAGCGTTCTACTTCTGGCAGGTCAGCGGGCACCCTTCGGACAACCCTGACCAGCGCATCGCCGAAGATGTCCGGGACTTTATTGCCACCAATGACGGCCTCAGCGGGACGGTTCCGCTGGCACAGGGCCTCTTGCAGCAAGCCGCAACTTTGATTGCTTTTGTCGCGCTGCTGTGGCACGTCGGCGGCACGCTGCACCTGCTCAATGGGCGGCTGAACATTCCTGGTTACCTCGTCTGGTGCGCCCTTCTTTACGCCGCCATTGGGTCGGCAGTCATCGCAAAAATCGGCTTCCCGATTATTCGCCTGAACTTCAATCAGCAGCGCTATGAGGCCGACTTCCGGTTTAGTCTGGTGCGCCTGCGTGAGAACGGCGAAGGCGTTGCTCTCAGCAACGGTGAAACCACCGAGCAGTCGGAACTTATGGGCCGGTTTGACGGCATCTACCGAAACTACCGCGCCATTATGAGCCAGACCAAGAAGATCAACGGATTCAGCATCGGCTACGGTCAGATCGCCAACATCATCCCGTACTTCCTGTGCGCCCCCGTCTACTTCTCGCATCACATGAGCCTTGGCGGCCTGAACCAGTCCGCGCAGGCGTTTGCTCAGGTGCAGGGCGCGGTCTCGTTCTTTATCGCCTCTTACACTGCCATCGCTTTGTGGCGCTCCACCATTCTGCGTTTGACCGGGTTCACGCAGGCTATTGAAGCCGCGCACACGCTGTCTCAAAAGCCCGCCGCCGTGCGGACGTCCGGGTCGAACGGCACGCTGGCTATTCGTGACCTATCACTGGCCTTGCCCGGCGGACGCACGCTGTTCCGCGATCTGGACCTGTCCCTCGAAGAAGGCCGTTCCACGCTCATCAGCGGCCCGTCAGGCAGCGGCAAAAGCACACTCTTACGGGCCGTGTTCGGCCTGTGGCCCTACAGCAGCGGCACGATTGACCTGCCCGCCGACTTCGCCCCGATGGTCCTGCCGCAGAAGCCGTACCTGCCGGTCGGCTCCCTCCGCGCCGCCCTCGCCTACCCTGCCGCGCCAGGTGAGTTCAGCGAGGAAGCGATGCAGAACGCCCTCGCGCATGTCCGCCTGCCCCTGCTGGCGGACCGGCTGGACGAGGAGCAGAACTGGGCGCTTCTCTTGTCCGGGGGCGAGCAGCAGCGGGTCGCGCTGGCTCGCGCCTTCCTGCATCAGCCCCGCTGGCTCTTCCTGGACGAGGCGACTTCCGCCCTCGACGAGCCGACCGAGGCCCTGATTTATAAGCAGCTTGCCGCCGCGCTCCCGGACACCACGGTCGTCAGCATCGGCCATCGCGGCAGCCTGCAAGCCCTGCATGACACCGCGTACACCCTGGCCCCCGAAGGCGAACCCGCCCATGCGTAGCCGCGTACTCCTGCTTCTCGCACTGTTTGCTGCCAGCCTGTGCCTGCCGACGGTTCACGCTGAACAGCCTGCCGTGCTCACTCAGCGTGCGCCAAAAAAAGCCAAACCCTGGGTTCCCGGCTGGGGATTTTATCCCCGTGCCCCGAAGGTCTGGCTGCGCTACCACACGCACCTCGCGGCGGGCCGGGGCCGAGGCAGCATCGTCTTTTTCGGCGACTCGCTGACTTTCGAATGGCCGGACAAAGACCGGGGCCGGGCCGACTGGCGGGGCCGCTACCTCCCCCTCGGCGTCCGCGACTACGGAGTCGGCGGCGACACCACCCGGCAGGCGCTCTGGCGTATCAATCAAGGCGAACTCGACAGCCTGCACCCGCGCCTTGTGGTGCTGATGATCGGGACCGACAACCTCGGCGACGCGCTCAGCGACGGCACGGATGCCGAAGTCGCGCAAGGCATCGCCGCCGCCGTCCATGCCCTGCGCCGCCGCCTGCCCCGGACGCATATTTTGCTCCTCGGCCTCCTGCCCCGGCAGGACGTGTCGTACTGCCGCCGGGTCACCGCCGTCAACTCGTTTCTGCCCGCCCTCAATGACGGCTCCCACGTCCGCTATTTGGACATGGGCCGCCGCTTTCTGGTTTCCCCCGGCCACATCAACTACGCGCTTTACACCCACGACCAGCTTCATCTGAACGCCGACGGCTACCACCTCTGGGCCACCGCCATGCAGCCGCTTTTTGATGCCATGCGGCGCTGAGGCGGACCCCCTCGCCCCCAATAATTGGGGAGCCAAAAGTTAACAGAAAGCCTCTTTTGTCCTAATCCGGCTCCCTCTCCTTGCTTAAGGAGAGGGCGGGGGTGAGGTTCCTGACTCAGTCGCAGGGCCGCGTGCCCCGGCAGCGGGGGAATGCCGGGCAGCCCCAAAAATTTGTGCCAGCATTGGCTCCGCTTCGGGCAGTCCGCCGCCGCATTGGTTCGCCGCATTTGGGGCAGTCAGGTATCGCTGACACGAGGGCTGACACCGGCTTCTCGGCCAACGCCGTGGTCTTATCGTGAATGGCCGGGTTAACCGCGCCCTGGCCCTGCTTGACCAAAGCCAGCAGGGCAGGTCCGTCTACCAATTCCAGCGGCGGCTTGCCCTGCGCCTCCGCGACAGCTTCCCGTGTGAACTCCCCGCAGGTGACGAAGATGCCACCCGCCGCGCCGTCTCGGGCCACCGCGCCGCGCAGCTCTCGCACGGTCGGTGCCCCCACTTTGGCCTGCTTCCACCGCTTGCACTGCACCAGCGTTGTCTGCCCGTTGCGTCGCAGAATTAGGTCCACGCCGCCGTCGGGGCCGCTGCCGCCTTTTTCCTCCACCGCGTAGCCCTGCCGCCGGTAGGCTTCGCCGACCAGCAGCTCAAAGTCCTGCCAGGTCATTGCCTTCAGTGTTTCCAGACTGCTTTGGGGCGCCAGCAGCGCCCGGCGCTTGTGTTTGTCGATTTCAGCGACAACCGCGAATAGGGCAAGCAGGGCAGTGATGGGGAGTGCAAAGGCCGCCGAAAGCTGGGCCGAGCTGCTGCCGTGCCAGAGTGCCGGGCCGAGGTAGCGCAGCACGATATAGATGGCCGCCACGAAGGCCATAACAGCCCAGGTTGGCAGGAGCCGAAAGAGGAGGTAGAAAAGGTTGTCTTCTGATTTTTGCCGCGCCATTTAAGAACTTTCTGGGTCTGTTTCCTTCTTATTCTGGCTGGTTTTATCTTCGTCTTTATCTTTCTTCTCCGCCGCCGGGACTTCGAGGGCGACGGGGGGGAAGTCGCGGAGGGTGAAGTGGTAGGTGCCGCCGTTGCGGGGAAGGCGGAAGGTGACGGACAGGGAGGCGGCCAGGGCGCGGTCGTCTTTGCCGGGGGCGAAGCGGAAGGACCAGCCGCCTCCTTCGGCGAGGACGCGCTGACCGAGCGCCCCGAGGGGCAGGCCGACGGGGCGGGTTGGGCGGCCAGCCGGGGCATGGCGGGTGAGGCGGAAGTCGCCGGGGGTCAGGGTCAGCGAGCGGCGCGTTTCGCTGCGGTCGGCGAGGGCCAGGGTGATTTCGACGTAGCGTGCGCTCTCGTCGGAGTGACCGGCGTAGGTCTCCAAAGACGCATCGGTGACGACTAGCTCCCAGTCATCGCGGACGATCTTTTCGCCGGTGCGGTAGACCGTGGGCGTGCCAGCGCCATTGAGGTGCTTGTCGAACCAGCTCAGGCAGCGGCGCAGCTCATCGAGGCGGTGCTGCGGCTCGCCGAGGCCGTGGCCTTCGCGGGGGTAATGGACATACTCGGCGGTGCGGCCCAGCAGGTGCAGGGCCTGATACATCTCGTAGGAGTTGGTCAGCAGCGTGTTCGGGTCGCCTTCGCCGTGCAGGATCAAAACGGGCGTGTGGATGTCCTGCAAGTAGGTGGACGGCGAGCGTTCGGCGTACAGTTCAGGCCGCTCCCAGGGAGTACCGCCCAGGTACTCGACTTCCCAGCGCGGGGCCTGCGAGTTGGAAAAGTCGGTGACGAGCGAGAAGATGCCGAACTGCGACACGGCGGCCTGGAAGCGGTCGGTGCGGGCAATCAGCCAGTTGACGAGGTAGCCGCCGTAGGACGCGCCGATGACGGCGAGGCGGTCCGGGTCGGCGATGCCTTCGGCGATGGCCTGATCGATGCCCGCCAGAATGTCCTGCACGTCTGCCCCGCCGAGGTCATTTTGGTTCGCGGTGCTGAACGCATTGCCGTAGCCTTCGCTGCCCCGGTAGTTGGGGGACAGGACGGCGTAGCCCGCGCCCGCCCAGACCTGCGAGGCCGTGTAGGGGCTGAGGGCCTGCACCGTGCGCCCGTGCGGCCCGCCGTGGAGGCTGACCACAAGCGGGTGCTTTTGGCCCTCGGCGTCCTCGCGGGGGAGGGTGAGCAGACCCTCGATTTCCAGCCCGTCAGGCGACTTCCAGGAGACCACGGCGGTCGGGCAGAGAGCATGGCCGTCGGCCCAGTCGGCGTTCAAATCGGTCAGCGTCTCAGGGCGCTTCGCTTTGGGCGCAAGCCAGACCAATTCGGGCACGTCCACGCTGCTGCTCGACGCATACACGATGCCGCCGTCGGGGGCAGTGTGCCAGTCGTGGATGTGGCCGTCGCCGTCAATCACCGCTTCCCAGCCATCTGCGGACTGCTTGAACACCTGCGTTGTTGTGCCGACGGCGGCCAGGACGTAGAGAGTGCCCGCCGCGTCCAGATGCACGCCGGGCCAGTCGGTGATGTCGTGTTCGAACGTCTCAGTCAGGCACACCGGGGCCGTGTCTTCGCCGTCGGCAGGCACAGCGTACAGATTGGACTGCGAGTAGGACAAGGCCGGGTCCAGCGGGGCGACAAAGAGCACCTGCGAGCCGTCGCGGGTCCAGAGCGGGTGGAACTTGCCGCCCGGCCCATTCGCCACCGGGCGCGGGTTGGTACCTTCTATGTTAACGACCCAGACATCGGTTTTGTGGTAGTCATTCGGCTCGCCGGTGTAGTTGGTCGTAAAGGCCACCCGCTTGCCGTCAGGCGAAATGGCAATCTCGCCGAGGCCGAAGTCGCCGGGATGGACTAAAACCGGCTTCTTTTTGATTAAATCAATGCGCCAGATTTGCTGACGGAACTTCTCGGCCCGCTCGCGGACGCCGTCGTCCTTGCGGTCCTGCGCGTCGTCGTAGGCGGATTGCAGGGGCTTCGGGCGCGGCTCCTGCGCCAGATAGACGACGCCGGTGCTGTCCGGCAGCCAGTCGTAGTCCCCCACCCCTTCAGGGGCGTCGGTGAGCTTTTCGGCCTCGCCGCCCCCGCCGTCCATCGGCAGGAGCCAAACCTGCGTTTCCGGGTCGGCGTCGGCATTGTAGTCCGTGCCGCCTTCGTCGTCGCGGTCTGAGAGGAACGCCAGCCATTTGCCGTCGGGGGACCAGCGCGGCTGCGTCTCGCTGCCCGGCCCGCGTGTCACCTGGCGGGGTTCGGCCTCATCGCCGAGTTTCAGGACGGACAGGTGCTGTGTTATCCCGTTGCCGTCCCAGTCCGTTTCGCTCACCCCATACGCCACGCGCACGCCGTCCGGCGCGACGCGCACATCGCCGGGCATTTTCAGGTCCAGCAGCGCCCGAGGCGTGACCTTCTGCTTCCGTATTCTCGCCATAGGGAGTGATTGTACCCGATGGAGAGGACCCCCTAGCCCCCAATAATGGGGGAACCGGAAAGTTAGGAGTATCGTTCCGATTTGTTCCAATAGGGGCGGGGTCCCCCTCCCTCTTTTCCTGCTATCTTTATCTGGCTCCCCCATTATTGGGGGCGGGGGGTCCCCTCCTACACCTGGTCCAGTGGGGCGATGACGGGGAGGCGGGTGGGAAACAGACGGTCAGCGAGGGCCAGGGTTTCGGGCGAGTCGCAGGAGACCAAGCCGAGGGTATGTGCTTCGGACGGCGTTTGATAGCCCAAATAAAGCTGGGCCAGAACGCGGATGTCGGCGCGAAGCCAGGGGCGGTCTCGGGGGGAGCCGGGTTCGATGCCCGCGCCGGAGAGGCGCACGGGGGCGGTGTTGGCGGCCCGCACCAGATCGGAGGCCCGCAGGGTGAGGGTAGTGCCTTCGTCGCGCAGAACCGCGCCGTAGAGGCGCTCGTGGACGGCGGATAGCGCCCCGGCGAGGTCAACGATGCGAAGCATGACGCCAGGCGTGGGCGGGTCCGGGGACGGGGCCAGGCCGAAGGCGGCGATGTGAGCCGGGGCGGCGCGCCAGGAGGCCATAAGCTCGGGCTGAGACGCGAGTAAGCCGCAAAGGCCGTGCCGGGCTTCGGCGGTCTGGCCGTGCATTTCCAGGACGGTCAGCGTGTCGGTGCGCTCCCAGAGGGCGTAGCCGGTGACGGTCCCGGCGGCGTCAAAAACGTAGGCTTCGCGGCCCGGCAGGGGAAGGCGAATGAGGCTCCAGCGGCGGAGGTCGCGGGCGAATGCGCCGGTGTCAGACGCCGTCAGCTTGGAAGCGAGGTCGCAGATAATCGGCCAGTCGGTGTCGCGGGCGGGACGGACGTGCCGCGCCTCGGGGTGCCGGGGCAGCGCGGCGGGAACGGCCTGCCAGAGAAAGTCATGGGTGGCATATTCCCAGCCGAACTGCCTGTAGAACGGCGCGGAAACGGGGTGCAGCAGGGACAGCGGGTAGCCCAGGTCGTCCCAAAGGTCGGTGACGGTCTGCGACAGCAGGGACCCGGCATAACCCCGGCGCTGCCATTCGGGGCGAGTGGCGACCCCGGCGACCCCGCCGCAGGGGACGGGAACGCCGCCGACGCGCAGGCGGGTGGGCACGATAGTCAGGGCGGAGACGACGCCAGCGTCGGGAAGGGAGAGGAGGCGCTTGTGGGACAGCTCAAAGTACGGGTCGCCATAGAAAATGGGGCGGGCCAAATCGGCGTCCAGCTCAAAGGCGGCGCAGAGGGTATGGAGAGCGTTCTCGGCGTCTTCGGGGCGGGCGGCGTGGAAATTCACGGGGCCGCGTGCCAGGCGCGGAGAAACTCAAAGGAGAGCGGGTCGCGCTTTTGGAGGGCGCTTGCGGTGTTCACATAGGCCGAGAACGCCTCAGCAAAGCCTTCTTCCACGTTGGTTTCGGCGTAGGGCGTGATGAGCTTGTGAGCGTCTTTCTGGTGCTTGTAAAGGCTCTCGTAGGTGTGGCGGTCGTCTTTGGACAGCCGGTGGAACCAGACATAGTGGCCGTATTCGTGGGCAAACGTGGCGACATCCGGCGCGGCTCCGGCGGGAAGGCGCAGAGTGATGCGGGGCGGGTCGTCCTCAAAGATGCCGTCAATGCCGCCGTCGTCGGCATGGGAGCTTGAATTGCTGTCGCCTTCGCCCGTGTCCTGCGCGGCGAGATAGCTGTCCATGTCGCGGTCGTTCAGGGGGGTAACGACGAATCGCTCCCGCGCCTGAAAGCGGGCGGGAATATGCTTGCCGAACCAGCCTAAAAGGGAATGAGCGGCGGCGGGCGTGGCGGTGTCCGCGATGACTACCTGGGCGTGGGCGCGGGGCAGCGCAGGCAGGAGTCCGGCGACCAAAAGGAGAACAAACAAGGGATGTGACAGGCGAGGGCGCGTCATAGCTCTATTTTACCATATTCGGACGCCGGGCGCAAGGACAAGAGAGCGCAAGAACGAGGGGTTTTAACCCCTCGTGCCTATGGTATCTATCACAGCCACGGAAGGACAACAAATTATTATGCCAACTAAAACGACAGCCGCCGGACCGGCGGCGGAGACGCCCGCGCAGCTTTTGCAGAAGTATTTCGGGTTCGG
The DNA here is from genome assembly GCA_965277455.1 of Capsulimonadaceae bacterium. Classification (GTDB taxonomy): domain Bacteria; phylum Armatimonadota; class Armatimonadia; order Armatimonadales; family Capsulimonadaceae; genus JANXMY01. Next base: position 2,443,441 of record OZ255823.1, read on the forward strand.
CGAGTTCCGGCCCGGACAGGAAACGGCGATCAATGCGCTGGACACGGACAAAGCCGCGCTGGCCGTGTTCCCGACGGGCGGCGGCAAGTCGCTGTGCTATCAGCTTCCGGCCCTGCGCTACGACGGGCTGACACTGGTGGTGTCGCCGCTGATTGCCCTGATGAAAGATCAGATCGACTTTCTGACGGGCCGGGGCATTGAGGCGGCCCGGCTGGACTCGTCGCTCGGCGGGGACGAAACGCGGGCAGTGACGGCCAAAGTGGAGGCCGGAACGCTCAAGATGCTGTATGTGGCCCCGGAACGCTTCAACAATGAGCGGTTTCTGGCCCTCTTGGAGCGGACGCCGATAGCGCTGTTTGCCGTGGACGAGGCGCACTGCATCTCGGAATGGGGGCACAATTTCCGGCCCGATTACCTGAAGCTGGCCGAGGCGGCCCAAAGGGTCGGCGCGGAGCGGGTGCTGGCGCTGACGGCGACGGCGACGCCTGCCGTGGTCGAGGACATCTGCCTCGCGTTCCACATTCCCCCGTCGGCGTCGGTGGTGACGGGCTTTTACCGGCCCAATCTGAACCTGAGCATCTCGCCGGTGGCCGAGCGAGACCGGGACGCGCTGCTGGTGAAGCGGGTCAGCAAGCGTGCGCCCGGCCCGACGATTGTGTATGTGACCCTGCAAAAGACCGCCGAGCGGGTGGCGGCGCTGCTGTCCGACGCCGGGCATCCGGCGGAGGCGTATCACGCCGGGCTGGACCCGGAGGTGCGGGCGCAGGTGCAGGACCGCTGGATGGCGTCGGACACGGGCATTGTGGTAGCGACCATCGCCTTTGGCATGGGCATCGACAAGGCCGCCGTGCGCTATGTGTACCATTACAACCTGCCGAAGTCGCTGGAAAGCTACAGCCAGGAGATCGGGCGGGCCGGGCGGGACGGCAAAACGTCCACGGTGGAGCTTTTAGCCTGCCCCGAAGACGTGCCGACTTTGGAGAACTTCGCCTACGGGGACACGCCCGCCGAAGGCTCCCTGCGGTCGCTTTTGGATGACCTGCTTGGGCGCGGGCCGTCGTTTGACCTGTCGCTGTATGCGCTGTCCGCCGAGCATGACATCCGGCAGCTTGTTTTGCGAACGGCCCTCACTTACCTGGAGCTGGACGGCGTGTTCCATCAGGGCACGCCGTTCTATGCGGGCTACGAGGTGCAGCCCTTGCGCCCGCTCTCGCAGATTATCGGCGAGTTTCAGGGCGTTCACGCGGACTTTATCCGGGACCTGTTCGGCGTGGCCCGGCTGGGCAAAATCTGGTACGCCCTCAATCCCGATGTGGCCGCCGAGACGCTGAACGTGGACCGGCGGCGGGTGGTCCGGGCCTTGGAGTACCTCGAAGAAAAGCAGTGGGCGCTGCTCAAAGTCGCCGATGTCCGTCAGCGGTACACACGCGGCGCGGGGGACGCGGGGCAAAAGGCGGATGCCGAAGCGCTGGCCTTTGACCTGTCTTCACGCTTCCTGCGCCGCGAGCAGGCCGAGATTTCGCGTCTCGGGCAGGTCATGGCGCTGGTGACACTGGACGGCTGCCTCTCCAATGCCCTCGTCGCCTACTTCGGCGAGACTCGCACCGAGCCGTGCGGGCACTGCACGTTCTGCCTGACAGGCCGCGCCGCCGTCCTGCCGCCCACCGAGCCGCTTCCCGCCCCGGAAACCCTGCTGGATGTGTCTGCGTGGCAGACCCTCCGTGCCCAGCACCCAAACGCGCTGGGCGATCCGCGCCAGGCGGCCCGGTTCCTGTGCGGGCTGACGTCCCCCGCCCTGTCCCGCGCCCGTCTGGGGCGGCATCCGCTGAACGGCAAATTAGAAACCCTGCGCTTCGCCGACGTGCTGGCGTGGTGCGCGGGAGAGTGACTTGCCGCAAGCAAAGAAAGGTAATCTGAATGAGCTGGGCCAAGTTCGCTATCAAAGCCCTCCAGCGTGGGGAGGCTGTTCAAATTAAACCACGCGGCCACTCGATGAAGGGCAAGGTCAACGACGGCGACTTGGTAACCGTGGCGCCTTGTGACCCGGACAGCTTAAGCGTGGGCGATATACTTCTCGTGCGGGTACATGGCAGCGATTATCTGCACCTGCTCAAAGCCCGCGATAAGGAGCGTTTTCAGATCGGCAACAACCGAGGCGGCATCAACGGCTGGGTCAGCAAAAACAACATCTATGGCAAAGCGATTAGGGTTGAACCCGGCGACACGAAGCCGTTGTCCAAAGAGGCTCTATCCGAGTTGAGTTGATACTGCGCCGCAAGAGGTAACCTATGAGCGAAGTAAACCAAAGTGCAAAGTTGTTTCAAGAGCAGCCGTGTTCTGTCTGTGGCAGTTCAAGTTTTAATTGGGGTTATCTCACAGGCCGCAATGACCTTTGGTTTCGAGAAGGAAAACATACCGATTTAGGCTTATCTGCGCTGCCTACGCGGGGCTATCAACGCTGCCAAGCGAGAAAATGTACCGTCTGCCACAATGTGTTACTGTTCGCACAATCACCTTAGCTTTACCGGACGCGGTACAAAAGGCGTAGCGCCCGATGTTAGCGGTTTGAGGAGGCCGCTGCCAGGGCAATAAATCGCGCCTTCACTTGTCTCTGTTTCTGGTACAATGGGGGCGTACTTAGATTGAAATTACTTTAAACACGCAGTTGAGGAGAATGTATGGCAGTCACGGACCGGTTTTATGGAGCGAATACGATGGGCACAAGCCGCCCGATCCAGGATTTTGGGCTGAGTGACCTGACGGGGACGTACACGTACACGGCCAAGCTCAGGGTCAAGGGGCTGCTGGTGGTAGTCTTCTTTTCGCCGAACTCGGCCCCGTCGGTGCGGGCGCTGAAGACGGTGCAGGGGTGGGTTGCGGGCCTGCCGACGCAGAAGTGGACGGCGCTGGCGGTCAGCGAGGGGAGCCGAACGGAGCTGGCGGCATGGGCGGAGGCGCAGGGGGTGGACGGCGTTTCGGTGCTGGTGGACAACGGGCTGTATCAGACGCGGACGTGGGGGGTCTCGCACCTGCCGAGCGTGTACCTGGTGTCGGGAGCAACGGGGCGGGTGCTGCACAAGATCATGGGCGATGACGAGAAGGCGCTGGGCGGCATGAAAGAGATGCTGCATTCCGAGGTGGAGAAGCTGGTGACTGCGGAGGCCGCCGCAAAGGCGGCGGAAGAGAAGAAGGCCGCAGACGCCGCCGCGAAGGCCGCCGAAGAGAAGAAGGCTGCCGAAGAAAAGAAGGCCGCCGAGGCGGCAAAGCCGTCGGACAGCACTCCCCCGGCCAAACCGTAGGCGCAAAAAAAAACCGCCGGGGCAGTTCTCGCTGTCTCGGCGGTCGCCTCTCACGCTGGCTTCAACACCTGGGTTTTGGGCCGGGAGCGGCAAGGATAAGGAGATCACATTTATCTGACGCCGCCGGGCGACCAAATGTTCCCTTTGCGCCCAAGCCAAAGCCGTAAAAGAAAAGCCGCCGCCTGGGTTCAGGCGGCGGCTGTTTTGCTGCGGAGACGCGATTAAAGGGTGCTGAACGTGGCGGCATGGGCACTGTCGCCAGTCCCGGCAGCGCTCGGCAGGGACTGCGACGGTGTCCCGTAGGGATTGCCATAAGGGACGTTGTTTGCGCCTTGTACGTCGTTTTGCTGGAGAGCACTGGGTCCAGGCGAAATCGCCGCGCCGCGCAGCCATTTCACATGGCCGTCAGTCAGCAGGAAGTTCGAGCCATCGGTGTGGCGGCCTGTGGGCTTGTTATCAAAGTCGGTCAAGTTGGACGGGGTCACACCACCGAGGTAACCTGTAGCATAGTGCCAGATGCCATTGGCAAACTTGCCCACGCCGTCACCCGCGAAACCAACGCCTGCCGATCCTGCGTCCTGTGGGTAGCCACCATTGTTGTTGATGGATAAATCAGCGTCAATAGAGCGGTTCGTGTCTTCGAAGCAGAGGACCGTTGCAGCGGGAGAGTTGACCTGGGCTAGAGCAAATTTGGCACTGTCAGCGATGTTGGAGTTGATGCCATAGGACGACACCGTGTAGCCAGCGGTGCTGGGTGCCGTCGAGTCATCGGGGCACTTGAACAGGTCTTTGCTCTTGGCAAACGGATACACGCTGGGAACCCAGCCTGCGCCATGATTAGTGGGATAGGCTCCGGGGTACTTTTCGTCGGCATCCTGGGTGTACTGGATGATGGCGAGGCCAATCTGCTTCATGTTGGACTGGCAGGAGGCGCGGCGGGCGTTCTCGCGGACCTTCTGGAAAACAGGGAAGAGAATTGCCGCGAGAATCGCGATGATGGCGATGACGACGAGCAGTTCGATCAGCGTAAAGCCGAGGGCAGAGCGGCGCTTGACGCGGCGTGTGGGCAGAGAAGACATAGGGGTTCCTTTCAGGAAACAAGCCAGCCAAAATGGCCGGGTGAGGGTCTGTTTTAAGAAAGGCGCGTCATTGCGGGGAGGAGAAAAGTGCGGGAAAGAAAGCGTCTGTGCTTTGGTAGTACGCTTCAGTATAGCACAGTTTCCGCAGTTTATATAAAATTGAGTGCCAAAAAGGAACTTGATTCTTGCCAGCTTTGCCAGACTGTACGCAAGCAAAGGCCGCGCCGGGGTGTATTCCAGGTGCGGCCTTTCTGGGTGGACGCTAAGCTTATTTGATGCTGAATGTTCCGGCGAAATTACCGGTCGTCGAAGCGGTTCCAGCGGCCACGCCGCAGCCGTTGCTTTGCGGGTCGGTCGACTGGGCAGCATTGGGACCAGGCGAAACCTGTGAGCCGCGCAGCCATTTGACATGGCCGTCGGCAAAGCAGAAGTCCGAGCCGTCGGTATGCACCGGGGTTTTCAACAGCGCAGTGACATTGGCGCTGCTGCACGGCGGGTTGCCGAGGCCGACGGTGGCACTGGTTCCGTCGACATATTTGGCCCCGGTAGTATAGTCAATGTAGCCCGCTCCCAGGGCGTCGCCACCGTTGGCGGCGGGCGAGAAGTTGCCCTGACCACCGCCGGTGTCTGCATTGGGGTCCTGAATGTTGGCGACGCCGCCCTGCACTTCAGAGAGCAGAACGGTACTGGCGGGGGCATTGAGCTGGGCCAGGGTCGAGTAAGCCAGGTTCGGGTTGAACGCATAGGAGACGGGAACAAGGGTGCCGTTCGGGGAGGTCGAATCATCGGGGCACTTGTAGACGCCGGTGCTTTTGACGTAGGCGTAGACGCTGCTGCCCCACCCTACTCCGCCGGTGTTGGGCCGGGGAAACTGTTCATCGGCATCCTGCCCGTACTGGGTGAGAGCAAGGGCAAGCTGTTTTTCGTTGGACTGGCAGGAAGCGCGGCGGGCGTTCTCGCGCACCTTCTGGAAGACGGGGAAGAGAATTGCCGCGAGAATCGCGATGATGGCGATGACGACGAGCAATTCGATCAATGTAAAGCCGGAACGCGGCTTCGCGTGCGGATAAGGCATGAGGGTATTCCTTTCAGCACAGGTCATGCGGTGTGCTGATACTTGCATACCCGGTTCAGAAAGGAACATAAACGCACGGTTAGCGCAGAGTTAGATCACTGCCAGCCGGCTCCGGCGAAGTCGAAGCGGATTTTTTTAGCGCGGTTGGAGTAGTAAAAGACGAGGTCGCGTCCGAGAACGCGGCGGGTGACAGAGTATTCGACGTCGGAATAGCGGTCGTTCAGGTAGTTTTCGTAGGTTGTGGCGAGGCCGAGGCCCCAGTCAGGCGTGACGCGGTAAGTGGCCGAGGCGAACAGGCTGCGGTCGTTGAGCGGCAGGCCGTAGCCGCCGGAAAACGAGGTTTGCAGCCGCTTGAAGGGGGTCGCCTGGAAGGTGGCAGTCAGGCGGTGCTGCGAGGGCGAACGCAGGAGGGCGGCCAGCGCATCGAGGCCCCCGGCGGGTGTGCCGATCTGGGTCAGGAGGGGGTCATAGCGGTAAGTGTAGTTCAGGGCGAGCGAGTCGGACTGACGGAAAGTGCGTGTCAGGCCGAGGCTGGCGCTGACGGTGGGGGCGAACTGGTTGCGCTCGCCGCCCCACGCCTGGCCGACGGTGAGCGAGTTGGTAAAGACGGTGCGCTTGTCGAGATGCTGGGGCGCGGTGAAGAGGCGCAGGTCGACGGATTTGGTGTTGATGGGCGTTGTCACTTTGGCGATTCCGGGAGCCTGCGAGGTCAGGGTGCCGGTCTGGACCGCGAAATCGGTGGTGTAGTTGACGCCGGAATGGCCGAATGCACGCGGGTTGGACTGGACATAGGCATTCAGGCTCAGGCTCTGGGCGCTGTAGCCGTCGAAGCCGGGGTCGTGGCTGCCGGCGGCGTTCAGGTTGAACGAGAAGCCGTTGAACTGGCGCGAGACGTTGGACGAGGCATACAGGCTGCGGTGCGAGGGATAGTCGACGAACAGGTAGCCGGTCGTGGTTTCGTCAAGCCGCTGGGTATGGCTCCACTGAGCGCCCCATTCAGAGCGGGTGATACCGGACACGAGGAACTGGCCCTGACCGCCCCGCCCCATCTGGTAAGTTTGTTCGAGGTCGAGCGCGAGGCCATGCCGGGCGGCGTGGCCGTTGAAAAAGCCGGTGCCGGAGGAAAGTGCTCCGCCGACATTTGCGCCGGTGACGGCGGCATTCCGCAGATAAATCGTGCCTTTGGAATGCGGGGTGACATTGTAGTAGTAGGGCAGATTGAGAAAGACGCCCTGGGAGCCGAAGCCGAGGAGCTGCTGGCCGAAAATCTGGGTGGAGTTCATCGGCATCACATGGTACGGGACCGAAAGCAGCTTTTTACCGTCGCTGTAGATGGTAGCGCGTCGGAACTGGACCTGATCGCCGGGGTCGGCGGTGATGGCGCGGGCGGAAACGACGACCCGGCTGTCGGAGAGGTCGACAAAGCGGAACGGATTGGATTGCAGAGGCAGCTCGGCGGGGTCGGCAACCTGGGGAGAGGTTTCAAGGGCCGTGCCGGTAATCAAAACGCTGGCGCTCTGGTCGGCAAGAATGGCGCTGCCGTTGCCGGTGAGCAGGTCATAGCGAAGCTCGGCGGCACGGACCTGATGGTGTCCCCGGCGGATGACGGCCCCGTGGGCAATGACGGTCTGGGTCTGCAAGTCGGCTTGCAGGCGGTCGGCATCGATCTGTATGGACTTGTAGGACAGGTGCGCGGAGCCGTTTTTGCCTTCGGCTTCAATGATGCGTGCGTCGGCGCTGTAGATCAGATATTGCGGGCAGTCCACGCGAATCCAGCGGGCGTCTTTGTCGAAGAGTGACTCGCGGTCAGCGGTGAACTCCACGGAGGCTGCGCCCGCAGAGGAGCCGTCGGAGGAGAGGCCGAAGGCGGCGGCGGTGACGGCGGCTTTGCCTTCCTGCGAGGCGGCGGTCAGCGAGACGCGGGCGACACCAGACGCGGTGGTAGCGATATCCGGGGTCAGCGTTCCGAGGGTGGTGGTGAAGCGGACGGAGGTTCCGTCCGGGGCGATTTTGCCGCCGCCGTCGCGGACGGTGGCGGTGATAATGGTTGTGCTTTTGCCGTCGGCATAGATGACGTCCGGGGTGGCGGACACGGTGACGCTGGCCTGTCCGCCTGCCCGTGCAGGCGCGGTGAGGCGCGGGGCAGCGGTCAGGAGAAGGAGCAGAAGCGCAGTCAGAAGAGGCCGGGTGGGGTAGAGCATAAAAAAGTCGTCTCAGCCGGGGTCTAGAAGCCCCCGGCGATTACGTGGTGCAATGACGGAGAGAGATTAAATTGAGAGAGATTAAGTGGACGGTGCGCCAGGCGGCAGGATTGTTCCACCTGTTGTGCCGGTTCCGGTGCCAATAGTCCCCTGTCCCAGATTGGGCGGCGCGGGGATGCCGGTTCCGGTTGTTGTCGTTGTCGTTGTCGTCGTCGTTGTGCCCCCGCCTCCCCCGCCGCCGTTGTGGTGATGGTGACCGGACGCAATAGCGAGGCCGATGCCGACGGCGACCAGGACGCCAATTAGAATGGAGCCAATGTGGTTTTTCTTGCCGTGCTTGACGTCAGCGGGCGCGGCGGCTTGCCTCTGCGGTGCCGCCTGGGCGTTCAGCGCGGAAACGACATGGCCGGCGGCATCGTTGACGGCGCTTTGCAGCAGAGTATTCGGGTCGTCCGCAGCGTTGAACGAGACGCCGTGGCCGGTGTAGGCCAGCACTTTGACAGGAGCGCCCGTGGTCGTGTTGTAGAGGGTCGCGCTGACGGTCAGGTTGACGCTGCGCGTTTTGGGGTCCTGCGATAGTGCCTCGACGGTTCCGAGCAGGTAGCCATCGGTCCCGACTTCGTCGGTGATGCGCTGTGCGGTCGCCCCATTGGTGTACGGGGGAACCAGATCATTTTCGGTGACGCCCTGGCCGGTGGCGCTTGGCTCGCTCAGCGCCCGCTGGATTTGGGGCAGACGGGGCGAGAAAGAGCTGGCCTGGTAGCGGCCAATGGTGTTCAGACGCATCTTGACGGCTTCTTCGACCTGTGCGCCGACGATGTCCGGGTCGAAGCCCGAGTTGGAAGCTCCCGCAGGCATCGTGTTGGCGAAGGGGAACAGCAGGACTGATTTAATCCGGGTCGCCTGCATGGGTGCCGTGGGAAAGCGGATGACTGCGGCAGAGGCCGAAGGCGACGCGGGTGCAACGGGTGCGGGGTCCTGCGCCTGTGCGGCGCTCGTGAGGATGGTCCCCGGCGGCAGCAGAAATGTTGCCGTCAGGGCGAATGCCACCAGACGCTTGAGAGATGTGTGTTGAGTGAATGTCATAGTGTAGTTTCTCCCCACGCCCTAATAGCGGGACCGGTGCTGGTTCTGCTGCCGTGCCCGTGCGCTGCTCGACAGCAGTGCGCTGGACAACGTCGTCGCGCCGCCGTTCAGGTTGACCGGCAGGGGATCGTTGAAGATGTATGGGTTATCGTTCTCCGAGCTGCCGTTCAAGAGGTCTCGTGCGCCGACGCGGTAGAAGAACTGGGTGGCGTTCGGGAAGGCGGTGGTCAGATCGATATTGTTGAAAACGACCGCCGTGCCATTGGCCGTGCTAATGCCCCCATTGATGTTGGTCGGGTCTGTAATGGGTGCATTGTAGGAGCCAGGCTGGGGGGCAAACCGGCGAGCATTGGCAAAACCAGGGTCCGTGGAGATTTCCAGAACGTAGTCAGTTCCGCCGCGTGTGGCGGGGATGGTGAAGTTGACGTTGTTCAGGCCGGTCCCTGTGGCGGCGTTAGCGAACGGCGTCACCGGCTCAATGAGGGTGATGTAGTTCGTGCTCCGCAGGCCGGTAAGCTGGTAGGTCTGATCATGCCCGAAGGTGGTCCCGGTGTTGTTGTTGGTTCCGGTGTTGTTGTTGTTGTTGTTGGTTCCGCTGTTGTTGTTGTTGGAGCTGTTGTTATTATTGTTGTTGTTGTTGCCGTTCGTATTGTTGTTATTGTTGTTGTTGTTGCCGTTGTTGTTGCCGTTGGTTCCTGGGTTCAGAATGCCGGTTCCAAAAGTGGCGGGCTGGAGGTACAAACCTTCCACCTGGTAAAACACGCGCTGGCCGAGGGCAAGCCCTGTGCCGGGGATGGGTGCTCCCACGGTGATCGTTCCGGTAGTGGTGGTGGTCGCGGTGGTCCCTACCGTGCTGGCAGTGACGGTCAGAAGCTGAGTGTTGTCGGTGATGTCAGGCTTGGAGGCGCTGATGGAGGTGATGCCGACTGGCCCATCGTAGACAAGCAGGTTGCCATGCCCGGACTGGGCCAGAAGCGGCACCTGTCCGAAGCTGAAAGTGCTAGTGTTGGTGGTAGTGGTCGTGTTATTGTTGCTGCTGCCGCCGCTCTGGGTCGCCGTGACGCCGAGGGCAGCCGGGCTGGACAGGGATACCGGAGCATCGCTGCGGTAGACGTGATATTCCAGGAAGTTGTTCGGGTTGATGTTGCCGACATCCGAGGTGATTTTCACGGCGACGGGGATGTATCGATCCTGGGGCAGACTAATTCCGGTCGGAACCGTGGTGCTCTGTGCGCCGCCGACGAGGGTAGCGCGTCCGGCCTGAGCATGGGGTCCCTGAACGGCGGCCCCGCCCAAGGATTGACCGTGGCCCTGCCGTACAGCAGAGACGATCAAGGCTCCGGCGATGAGAGCAACCAGAATGCCACCGATTCCGCTGAAGACATTACGAGAGGCGGCATGCGTGGGCGTGTCCGAGGACACGTCTGCACTGCTGGCGGTCCGAAAGGAGCCGACGCTTTTATCGATGCTGTAGGAAGGCAGCTCGTAAATGGCCGTGGCCCGGTCTTCGGGGCGGATACCCTGGCCCTGATCGGTCACCACGGCATTGGCGTCGTTGTTGCTGACATCGGAGACTTTGATAGTGCCGGTGACGACGCCGTTGCGGGTCACGATCATGTTCAGGCCGTCGTAAAGACCGTCGCGGGAGCCTTTATTGAGAGTCACGGAGTTCACGCCGCGTCCGATGAGGACGGTAGCGACGGGCAGGTTGAACTTGCTGATCTGCTTGACGGCGTTGAAGGCGGCATTGCCGAACGCTTCGTTGACGAGCGACTCTTCATCGGTGACGGGGATAGGCCGCACATTGGAGCTGCCCTCGGCCAGAGCGCCGTTCAGGAGGTAGCCCGAGCGCGGGTCGATAACGCGCACGACGAGGCTGACTTTGGCCTGGCGGCGGTCCTGGGAGAACGACACCGAGGAGATTTCGCCGGCCACGATGGCATTGACGCCCAGCGACTGCCCGACTTTTTCAATGGAAGTCAGGTTCAGGGGTGGGGTCAGGTTGTCGTTGGTAATGGCATTCAGGAGGTCCTGCCGGGGAGTGACGGCATAGCGGTTCAGCTTTGCCAGCTCCACGACAAAGGAGTCGGCGGCCAGCCGCCCGACATCCGTGCTGCCGTAGCCGGAGGGGTTGGCGAAGTCCAGAACCGCCCAGGAGGGCAGGGTCCGGGACAGGTCCTGAGCCTGCGCTCTCGGCGAGCCGACCAGGAAAAGAGCCAGTACGGGCAGGGCCATCAGCAGCGACATCAGAACACTGATGGGCTGTGCGCTCCAATGCTGTTTGAAATGTTTCACGAAATCAGAGTCCTCCTAAAGCGGTCCCGTCTAAGCGGGTCCCGACGGGCTGTTAATTGCCCGTCGGGATTTGAAGCGTCACGTCGGTATATACTCGTATCCAGTAGGCCGTCCAGGGCTGGAGTGTATCGGTGGGCGAGACCGGCTGGTAGGCCGTTCCGTCGTAGCGGTACAGCGTCGGCGAGATCAGGTGGAAGCTCGCGCCAGAGGCATCCGCGAAGCTGCGGGTGACACCGTCGCTGCCCACGAAGTTCAGACTGGAAACGGCAGTTCCCTTGATATTGGGCACGCCGATCTGGTTCCAGGCCGGATGCAGAGCGACGCTGACGATTCCAGTGGGCGTCGTGCCGGTCTGCGTCACCGCCGTCGAGTTTTTCAGGAACACCCAGTAGCCGACACCGAGGCGCGGGGCATCGGCGGGGGCGGTCGGGTCCAGCACGTAGCTGGAAGCGACGGGGTCCCACAAAGCGACGTGCGAGCGGTTGCCGGGCGTCGTGGCTGTGTTCAGCGTGCCAAACACGCCGTCGAAGCCAAGCGATGCGTAGTTGTACGGCAGGGACACGAACTGGAGACCTGCCGGGAACGTATGCACGGCGGGCAGGCCGGTGATGCCGCTGAAGTCCAGCCGGGTGAACGTGCTCGCCGTGACGGAGACCGTCTGCGGCGCGGTGGAGACGCCGCCCCGGCTGGCGGTGACGGTGTAGGTCCCCTGAGCCAGCGTGATCGGGCCGTAGTTGAGCGTGCCGCCGTCGGGCGCGGTCACGGCAGTCGCCGTGGAAGTCGCCGTCTTGACTGCTCCGGTGCCGGAGTTGGTAACGGTGATGGTCGCGCCTGCCAGCGGGGAGGCCCCGGAGGTGGACAGGACGAGGCCGCCGAGTGTGCCGTTGGCAACAGCGCCCAGCACAAGGTCTGGGGCGACGACGGAGGTTCCGCCGACAGCCTGCACGGTGGCGACGGCATTGCCGAAGCCGGTGGCAGTGGCGGTCAGCGTGTAGCTGCCTGCCGGGACTGTCGCCGTATAGGTTCCATCCGACGCCGTGGTCGCGGTCATGGCGACCGTGGCGGGGCTGCCCGAGGTGAAGATGACCGAGGCATTGGCGATGCCAGTGCCGGAGGCATTGATGACCCGGCCTGTGACGACGCCGGTGGCGGCGCTCAGGACGAAATTCGCCGTTGACGCCGCGCTGGCGGTGATGGTGACGCTTTGGGGCGTCGATGCACCGTAGACGGGCGGGAAGCTGGCCGTGCCGCTGTACATCCCGGCGGGGATGGTCGGCAAGCTGTAGACTCCGTTGGCATTGGTCGTGGCGATCTGCGCGGTTCCGCCCCCGGCGGGGTTGAATGTGACGGTCGCCCCGGCGATCAGGTTGCCCGAGGCGTCCTTGACCGTGCCGCTCAGAGTTCCGGGCGCGGCAGGCGACAGCGTGAGGCTGGCGCTCTGCGTGGCATCGCCTTCGACGGTGAACGTGTTGGTCGTGTTGGACGTGGTCCGTGCGAAGCCGTTTTTGTAGGCCGCGACGGTGTAGGTTCCGGGTTCTACGCCGGTGATGGTATAGTTGCCGGTCGAGTCCGACGTGGCGCTGAAGGTGCCGCGTCCGGGGATGGTGGTCCCGTTGGAGGACACAAGATAGACAGTCGCACCGCCGATGCCTGCGCCGGAGCTGCCGTTGCCGGAGGTGGAGCGGATGGTTCCGCTGACGGTTCCGGTCCGCAGGTAGCAGACGATGTTGTGCATCATATTCTGGCGCTGATTGTGCGGGAAGTAGAACCGTGTCGCCGGGTTGCCGATATCACGCGAGTAGTAGTCGGTCGAGATGCCCTCAAAGCCGAAGGAGGCGTAGACGACTTTTGCGCCTGTGCCGCCGGTGGCGGTGTCAGAGTAGTAAACCAGTCCGTTGCCGCCCGGCGAGTTAGCCGCACCGGGGTCGCCAATGGTGTTGCTTCCATAGACATTGTTGAACGGGTTCAGCACGAGGTCTGTGTGGGAGCTGGTTTTGGACGCTGCGATGGTGTCGATCTGGCTGACGACCGAGTTGCCCTGGCCGCCGCTGTTGGAGACGCCGAATGGAGTCGCATACGGCCCGAGCTGATCGAGAGAGCCGTCGGTGCGCCAGAACGGAACCTGATCTTTGTGGAAGTAGGTGTCTCCAAAGACGTTGCCACCGATGTTGTTGCTGATCGTGATCGGATTTTGGAAGGGAGCAACGAAATCCTGACCATTGGCTGTATTGACCTGGAAGAAGTTCATCCGGGCCTGCCCGTCGAAGAAGGCGACGTTGGAAATCCGGTTGTTTGCGGCGTCGCCGCCGCCGGTGGCATTGTGCGTGCCCTTGTTTCCAGTGACCAGAGTGGCCCCGAGGACATCTGAGAGGAAGCCTCCTGCCGCGTTGCCCGTGGTTCCGTTCTGCGTGATGGATGAGCCGACATCCTGGCCGGTCATAAACAGGCGTCCCCCTGCTTTGACGAAGGTGCGGAGCGAGGTCTGCGTGGCGGGGTCGGTGATGGTTCCCGGTCCGACAAGCAGGTCCCCGGCGAAGGGGGCGCTCCAGACGATGCAGCGAGGGGCAACTGTTACCGCCGGTGCAGCAGGGAATGTGACGGCGGGCGTGACAGTGCTGTCCGAGACGGCGGGCTGCGGCGTGGTGGTCGGCTCGTAGCTCTGGAACAGCGAGTCAGGGACAGGGCCGCGTGACAGGGTGCGCCAGATGCTGTACCGCTGCGATTTGACTGCTGGGACACCGTCAACGGTCTGACCGTCGTCGATGTTGGCATCCGCGTAGGAGCCGACGCCGAGGCCATTGAGCTGGCTTGTTACTCCATAGCCCGATGCGCTCACGCCATCGCTGTCGTTGAGGGTAGCGAGCTGCACCGCCAGGGTGATCGGGAACTTGCGTCCGGCGATGACCCGTGACACATAGGTTGTGTTCGGCATCAGGCTGATGTCGATGTCGGTCAGATAGGACTCGGCCCCGTAGAACTTGGGAACGAGGTTGACCAGGCTGTTCTGGCCGCCGAACGTCGTGCCGGCGAACTTCTGGCCCAGGGCATAGTCGCTCACGAACAGAATGTCGTTCGTGCCGATGTCGCGCAGGGTGCTGAAGCCCCAGACGTTGTCGTAGATGCGGAAGTTGGAGCGCTCGCCGGAGAAAGGGGACGTGCCGCCCGCGAAATTCGGGAACACGGCCTTGTCATAAGCGATGACGTCCAGGTAGAAGTCGCTGCCCGAGGCAGGCGGGGTCCAGGTGACAGAATACAGAAGGCCGCCGCCGCCGTCCTGCTGGGCAGCAGGCAGGCGGGTGAGCTTGAGCCACTCGGCGGGGCGGAACACGGGGGTCGTGACCAAGATGCCTTTAGTGGTCGTGGTGGTGACGTTCGTGGTCGAGTTCACGGTCGGGCGCGGCGGGTGACCGTTGCCGAACGTGGACTGTGTGAGCGTTTGCGACTGGTCATTCACCTTCGTTCCGGGAATGAGCGTCACATCGTTGAGCGGTGTCGAGCCGCGCTCGTTGACGCTTGCGGTCTGAACGTTTGTGCCGTATCCAGGCAGCGTGGTCGTGACCCGGTACTGACCGGGGGCGAGGGTCACCGTGAAGTTGTTTCCATTGGCATCCGGTGTGGCGGAAGAGATGAGCGGCGAGGGCGTGGTTGCCACAGTGGCACCGGTGAAATAGTCGGTGATGGTGATGGTCGCACCGCCGACGGGATCGCTCCCACTTTTATCGGCTCTCTGAGCAGAGATCGTGCCGGTCAGGGTACCGGCGGCGGGGAAGCCGCTGAAGGCCCGCTGGTCGTCCACACCGGCCAGATAGTAGGGGTTGGTGTAGTCGGCTGGCGACGCATCGGTGACAGTCCCATTGGGGTTGTTGGCGTAGTCGGGGTTAAGCGCCTGTGCCTCATATTCCTGCCCGGAGGGGACGAAGAACTTGGGATCGAAGCCCTGCGGGATGTTCGGGTTGCCTTTGGCGTCCACCAGAGGCTTGCCGTTGTCGTCGGTAGTGATCGGGTTCTTGCTGTTCTGGTTGGCAACCGGGGTGATGCCGACGGAGATGGACTCGCCGCCTGTGTCGACCCCGGCAACCGCGCCCCGCTGTGCTTGGGGGCCGCCAAGATCATTGGTGAAGTAGTTGTACCCGGACGCATTCAGGCCGCCGTTGTAGAGCAGGCTGGAAGAGCCGCTGTCGGGGTTGTTCCGGTTCGGATTGTTGCCCTGAGTGGCGTAAGAGGGGTCATGCGTGAAGACTTTATGCTCCAGCCGCAGGGCATCCTGGTACTTGGAGTCAGGGTCTTTGATCTGAACATAGACGTTGTTGTCGTCTACGCCTGCTTCCCGGTCGCTCAGCCGGACGGTCATGGTCATGGGACGACCGCCTGTAAGGTTAGCCCGTGACTGCACGCCGTTCTGGTCAGCGATGTGGACGACTTCGCTGCCGCTGTAGGGCACGAGCGTCGGCGGGTCGAGGTTCAGCACCTGCGACTCGAAGATGCCGGTGTAGTTCGCGCCGACAACGCCGCCGCCACCGAGCGGCTGGCCCTGGGGAACGGAAATGGCCGTCTCAGAGGGCCGGTTCGTGACCGGACTGTTGTAGGTGACGCTGCGGTTGGATGAATAGGCGATGCTGAACAGGGTCAGGCCGGGTGCCCATGTCGGGTACGCATCTTCGTACTGGCCGCCGACCGAGGCCACCGCGTTATCGTCGGTGTTGAGCTTGACGGCACCGTTGTTTCCGGTCCCGTCTGTCTGAGCGCCTTCGGGGGTCAGCGTCTCGTTATAGACGGCAGTGACCTGGTAGTAATATTCGACGCCGTTCGTGACCTGCGTGTCCGTGATGAACGTATTTTGCACGTTGGTCAGGAACGGCACATTGCCTTCCTGGCCGGACCCTTGAACGGTGCGGTAGATGTTGTAGTAGGACGGCGTGCCGTTCTGCGAGAAGAAATTCAAATTGACAGCGCCGTCGCTGCCGGTGACACTGTTCAGGATCGGCGCGATGCTGTTCTGATTGAAACCGTTCTGGAAGTAGCCGTTTGCACCCAGACCGCTGCTATCGGAAGCGTTCGGGCTGGACAGGATTTCGATGCCCTGGGCAATCGGGGGGTCACCGCCGTTTGCCTGGGGGGCAAAAGCGACGTTGATGTTTCCATTGAAATCGCTGAAAGTCTGGATGTCCACCACGACGGCGGTGTTCTGGCCGACGACGGCGGCCTGGCTGACCAGCGGAGCATCCTGGCGCACGAAGGCGTTGGCGGGCGGCCCGGCGGTGTTGACGACGGTAACAGGCTGCGGCTGCGAGGTGAAGCCGGGCGCGATGAACTGAACGGTATAGGCCCCGGTCGGGAGGCGAGCCAGGTAGTTCAGCGGCTTGGCGTCGCCGTTAGGAGCAGCGGGCGAGGACGTCGCTGTGGTGGTGCGCGTCAGGGCAACAACGGCAGCGCCCTGCTGCACTTCCACGAGCACGCCGCCGAGGGGCTGGGCGGAGACGGAGTTCGTGACAAGCCCGCCGAGGGTTCCGACGGCGGCTCCCGCTTGCAGAACGAAGTTCGTCGTGGTCGCTGCGCCAGCGGTGATGTTGACAACCTGTGTCAGAGTCTGGTAATTGCCAGTCGGCTCTGCCGTGACGTAGTAGGAGCCGACGGGGAGGGTCAGGGAGTAGTTCCCGCCAGCAACAGTGGCAAACGGGCCGGGGATATTCGCGCCAGGCGTTCCATTGGGTCCGACGGCAATCACGGTCAGTGGGATGTTAGAAAGCGGCGTGCCATTGGAAGACACCGTGCCCGTGGCGGTTCCGGTGGCCTGGGTCAGCGCGAAGTCCGCACGGACGACCGCGCCGCTGCTGACATTGAGCGTCCGGGACTGCGCCGGGTAGCCGGTCGCGGTTACGGTGATGGTGTACAGGCCCTGCGGAAGCTGCGTGTCGTAGTTGACGTTCGCGCCGCCGTTGGGGTCCGGGGTAGTCGGAGTGGTCGTCGTGAGCGGGTCGGGCGTCGTGGTGACGGCCTGCCCGGCCGAGTCGGTGATAGTGATTGTCGCTCCGGCCAGAGGAGTGTTGGTGGCGGAGTCGGTGACGACGCCGTCGAGGCGTCCCGGCGAGGTCTGCGCGATCTGAACGATATCAATGGGTATCGTATTCCCATTGGCATTGACAGTAAACAGACGCTTGCCGACGGCGGTGTTTTTGTTGTCGGACAGGTGCAGGCGCACAGTGTACTCGACGTCCGGCGTCAGGTTGGAGAACGCATAGTTGAAGGTGCCGTTGCGGTCGGTGTTGTAGATCGCAGGCGGGGCGGTCGGGTCGGTGACGGTGTTGGTGGCGACCGCCGGGGTGATGGTCTCCGCCGTGCCGCCGTTTGCGACGACGCCCGCTGTGGTGGCGTCCGAGGTGAACGTGTTCGCGCCATTCGAGACGGTCGGACCGCCCGCGTTGACCCGGTAAACCGGCGTGCTGGCGGCCAGGGGAGTGGTGGCGGCTTCATTGGAGCGGCCGGTCTCGCCGCTTGCATCCACGTTTCGCAGGACCTGAAGGTAATAAATGTCATGCGCGGAGGCGGGCGAGGAGCCGCGTGAGAAGGCCAGATACTCTGCGCCCGGCGCGGGATTCAGGTAGGCATTGCGGTTCAGCGACGACCAGGCGGGGCCGTAGTTGTCGGTTCCGGCGGTCGTCAGCGGCTTGCCCGCAAGAGTGATGCTGCCGAAGGCATTGCTGCGTGCGCCGCCGCCAAGCAGGAACAGGCTGCGGTTGCTCCGGGGAGTGGCGGTCAGGGTCAAGGTCTGGTCGAGCCGTCCGCCGGGCTGCTGCCCGGTCTGGCTGATGGTGGTGGCAGTGGACGAGAACGCGATAAACTGGGCATCTGCCGAGTAGGCCGGGTCGGTGTCGTCGGCGGGGCCATCAGTGATTTTGGCAGGCAGGGACGGGTTGGACGGGTCCGAGCCGCCGGTTCCAGTGTACAGGTAGTACAGGTGGAAATGGCCGTTATAGGCGGTGTTGGAGCCGCCCGTGGTGAGTGCTGCGAAGACGATCTCATCGGGCCGTCCGGCAAAGGCGGGGCGTCCGACCTGCGAGAAGCCGGTTCCGCCTGCGCCGACCGCGAAGCCATCGTTACGGACGGTCAGCGAGGACGGGCCGTTTGCGGTGGTGTCGGAGACGTTCACCGTGGTCGGGCTGAACTGGATGCGGTACAGGTTCTGGGTTCCGGGCGTCTGCGCGTCGGAGGTGAATGCGAGGTACTGGTTGTTGCCGCCACTGAGGGCCGGGAAGAACTCGCCTTTCATCGTGCCGGGGGCAGTTCCGCCAGCGCTCAGCCCGGTGCTGCTGGTGAGCTGAACCGCTGCGCCGCCATTGACGGGGATGGCCCAGATATGGAAGCGGCCATCAGCCTGAATGCCGCCGTTGATGGTCCGGTTGGAGGAAAAGACGATCATCGTCTCGTCCGCCGTCCAAACTGGGTTCAGGTTAGTCGCGGTCAGCGAAGCAAGCTGCCCGGTCGGGGGCGCAAACGCAGGCGCGGGGTTGTTGACGTCAAACGTCTGCACCGCTTCGTTGACCAGCGGCGTGCCGGCGGCGGCGCTGGGGCGCAGGAGAGCGCCGGAAAGTCGGCGCACGGCGGCCTGCTGCGCCGCGTTCTGGCCGGTCAGCGAGGGCCGGTCATAGATATAGCGGCCATCGCTGCCCCGGCGCGGGCCGGAGGTGGCTTTGACGGTGGCAGGAAAAGCCACCCGGACGGCAGACAGGGCCAGCGCCTGCCCCAGCCCATGATGGATGGGTGCGGGCGACGCGCCGAGCAGACCTGCGGCCAGAGCCACAGTCGCCGCCGCAGCGGTGCCGGTCAGGGCGGGCTTGACGGTGCTGGACTTAAAGGCGCTGGACTTAAAGGCGCTGGATTTGAAGGCGCGGAAAGAAGACAGGGCGGCACGCAAAGATAGGGGACGTAGTGCTTTCAAGCGGATTGAACCTCTCGGATTGGGGACACCCGGCCCGGACGAAACTGTCCGAACGGGCGGCAGGAGATCATTCGATGATGCGGCGTGGTCACAGAACTAGAAAATAGACAAATCGGTGGGACGATGTCCCGGCTTGACGATTATAACATAGCGCTGGTTTTTACGCAAGCGGTTTTTTCGTGAAAAAGAAAAAAGGGGACAAAACGGCGGAAGCGAAGGTCGCTTCCGCCGTTTTTGGCTGTCCCCTCGGGCTACGGCACTGTGGGCAGGCCGGTCCCCGTCGCGGGCGTGGTCGGTGTCACCGTCGTGCTGGTCCCCGTCGGGATTTCCAGCGTGGCAGGCACGCGGACCCGGAGCCAGTAGGCTGTCCACGGGCTGAGGACCGCGCTGTCGCTGACCGGCTGGTACGTGTTGCTTGCGCTGTCGTACCGGTAGATGTTCGTGACACCCGGCGTCAGGATCGCGTACTGCGAGGTGGACGCGGCGGCATAGGTGATCTTTCCACCCGCACCGTTGTCAAACATCAGGCTGGACACCGGCACGCCGCTCGGGTTAGGAACGCCGATCATGTTCCAGGTCGGGTTCAGCGGCTGAGGCACGAAGCCGCCGGGCGCGTTGGTTCCCTGCTGCGTGACGGGCACGGCGTTCTTCAGGAAGACCCAGTAGCCCTGGCCGAGACGAACTGTGTCGGCAGGGGCGGTCGGGTCCAGCTTGTAGACGGCGGCGACGGGGTCCCACACCGCGACATGGGAGCGGTTGCCGTTCGGGTCCGAGCCGCCTGCCGACG
Organism: Capsulimonadaceae bacterium; assembly: GCA_965277455.1. Classification (GTDB taxonomy): domain Bacteria; phylum Armatimonadota; class Armatimonadia; order Armatimonadales; family Capsulimonadaceae; genus JANXMY01. The sequence continues at coordinate 2,463,199 of OZ255823.1, forward strand.
AGTTGAGCGTTCCGAGGAGGCCGTCGAAGCCAAGCCCACTGTAGTCGTAGGGCGTCGAGAAGAACTGAAGTCCTGCCTGGAACACATACAGCGCGGGCAGGCCGTTCGTGGCTCCTGCAAAGTCAACCCGCGTGAACACGCCGCCTTTAACGACGACCGTCTGAGGCGTGGACTTGCGGGTCCCTTTCGTGACGGTCACGGTGTAGGTTCCGCTGATGACCTGACCCGTGTAGTTCAGAGCCTTGCCGTCTGGTCCGGTCGAGGCGGCAGTGCTGGTCGTATAGGACGCCACGACGGTTCCGGCGGAGTTCATGACATTGACCGTTGCGCCGCCCACCGGAGTGGTGCTGCCCGCAACGGCGTCCGTGACGAGGCCGCCGATGGTTCCGATGCTGCTGGTCAGCGAGAGGTCGACTCGCTTTGGCAGGGCGTTGGTGACTGTGAAGGCCGCAGAGATCGACTGCGTAAAATTGGCCTTCGTCGCGGTCAGCGTGTACGTGCCGGGCGGCAGGCTGAACGTGTAGTTCTGGAGCGCCCCGTCCAGTCCGGCGCTGGTGCTCGTGCCGGTGGTGATGATAGTCGGCGTCGTGGTTACCGCCGTGCCGCCCGCATTGGCAACAGTCAGCGTGACGCCTGAGAGCGGCGCACCGGTCACGCTGTCTGTGATCAGGCCATAGACCGTGGCTTTTTCGTTCAGCACCAGCGCCACAGGGGTGTTGGTGTCGCCCAGCTCGACCGCCGCCGAGTTGACCCCGTCAAAGAACCCGGCAGCCGTCGCGGTGAGGGTGTAGGTTCCGGGCGCGAGGCCCGGCGAGGTGTAGACACCTGCGACGTTCGCGGTTACGATGGTGGACGCGCCGCCCGCCGCCGGGGTGATGGTCACCGTGGCATTGGTGATTGGTGCACCGCCGGCGGCATCGGTCACCGTCACGGCAAAGGTCGGCAGGATTTGCGTGAGCGTGAAGTTGGCAGTCGCCGTGGTGTTGGGCGAGACCGTCACCGTCTGAGCAGGGGGCGAAGTGTATTCGGGGTTGCCATTGGTGTTGCTTGGCCCGACGACCATGCCGCTGTAGTTTCCGGCAGGAACGCTGCCCATCGGGATTGCATACGCACCCTTGCCGTCGGTGACCGCCATGCGTGTAGTAGTTCCATCCGTAGAGGTAAACGTCACGGTTGCACCGGGGACTACCGCTTTAAGGTTGTCAAAGACGGTTCCGCTGATTGTGCCGGGCAGGAGCTTCGGCAGGGCAAAGTCTCCATACGCGATGGTATCACCGTTGTAAAAGGTGATTTGCGTGCTTTTGCTGCCCGGTGTGAATGGGTCAATAAACGGGGTGGACTGGTAGCCTGCTTTTGACGCGATAATGGTATAGGTTCCACCGTCTACCAGAGGAAGGGTCGCTGGCGAGTATACGCCGTTAGCTCCGGTGAGCGCCGTTCCAATCATTTTGCCCGTGGTGACATCGGTAACGGTGACCAGTGCATTTTGCAGCTTCACGCCGGTTGCGGCATCGAACACGGTTCCCTGAACGGTCGGCGGGATCAGGGTCAGCGTGAAGTTCTGCGTTAAGGGCGTACCGGGCGTCACAGTGACGTTGACCGCCGCTGTACGGGCCGCCGTCACGCTGCCGTGCTTGTTGGTCTTGCCGACGGCGGTGGCCGAGTAGGTCCCGGCGGGTGCGGCGGCAATGTTGTAATTGCCGTTTGCATCCGTCGTGGCCGTCAGCGGCGTGGTGCTGCCGGGGGGCGTGAAGGTGACGATGGCATTGGCAACCGGTGTTGTGCCGCCGCTATAAATCACCTTGCCGTTGATCGAACCGGGCAGGATGGCGGTCAGGGCCTTGTCCTGACCGGTAATCACATCGCCGAGGAACAGCGACAGGGTGAAGTTCTGCGAGGTGAAGCCGGGCGCACTGGCGACGAGTACGATGCGCGTCGCTGTGCCGGGGAAGGCGGCTACCGGCAGAATGCCCTTCAGGGTATAGGTTCCATCTGCGCCGATAGGCGTGGTAGCAAGCGCAGAGCCGGTCGTCGTGGTGCCATCGGTGGTGGCGAATGCCTGCACCGCGCCGCCTGCGACTAAGGCTCCGCCTGCGGCGTTGTCAGTCGGGCCGCTGTAAATGCGGCCAGAGACAGTGGCCCCGATCTGGGTCAGGGTAAAGGTAACACCGCCCGCCTTCGTGCCGTCGCCGGTGGTGACACCGGACTGAACGACGATGCTGGTATCAAACGGCGCATTGGCTTTCGACGCCGAGATGTACTGCGCCGTTCCCTGATTGTTGAGCGGGCCGGTGGCCGTGGCGACGGTGTAGGTAGTCACGGGCACGCTGGAGAACAGGAAGCCGCCCTTCGTTTGACCGGCCTGCGTTCCATCGAAGGTCGTGGTGGTACGTGTGACCGTGTTATCCTGCGATGTGACCGTAACGGTCGCGCCGGGAATTGTCGCTCCGGTGTTGTCCACGACGATGCCCGCGATGTTGCCCGGCGGGACCGGGTTAATGGTCAGCGTAGCGTTGGCGGCGGTGGTGTCGCCTTCCACGGTGAACGAGACGTTGCTGTTGGAGACGGCGCGGGTGTAGCCGTTCTTGTAGGCGATGACGCGGTACGTGCCCGGCTCGACGCCGCTGATAACGAAGTCGCCAGACTGCGAGGTCGTCGCGCTGAAGACCGCCCGAGACGGAGGCGTCTGGCCGTTGATATCCTGCACATAGACGGTTGCGCCGGGAACGCCCGAGTTTGCGTTCTGCCCGTTGCCAGCCGCCGTCTGCGTGATTTTGCCGGTGATGAAGCCGCTACGCAGGTAGGAAACGATGTTGTGAATGACCGCCGAGCGGACGTTGCGCGGAATAATTTCCGGCACAAACAGGTCATAGGCCGGGTTCTGCGATGGGTTAGGCGCGTCGGAACTGTAGTAGTCCTGCGACAGTGCGCCGAGGTTGAAACCGGCATAGACTGTCCGGCTGCCCGTGCCGCCGTTCGGAAGCTGGGGCGCGGCCCCATTGGCGGGCTGGACGTAAGGATCGCTGTGAAAGACCAGCGCATTGCCGCCGTTGTCATATGTCGCGCCGACAATCGCCCCGTTCAAGGGGGTGATTACGTCGGGTTGTCCCTGAATACTAGCCCCGGTTGGCAGACGGTTAGCCGGGATTTCGTCAAAGGCCCCGTCATTCTGGTCCGTGCTGGTCAGCCGGAGGCGGTCCTGGAAGGGGAACACGCCGTTGATAATCTGGAAGCCGCTGCCGAAGCCGCCAGCCATGCTCAGATACTGAACACCGCCGTTGTTAAAGCCGCCGAGTGACCCGTCAAACAGGGCGTTGCCGAAGATGCGGTTGTTGGTGCCATTCAGCGTGGTCGTTCCCGTCTGGGCGGGGTTGAACGAGGCATTCAGAACGTCCGGCAGGAAGCCGCCGGGCGTATTGCCGGAAACCCCGGCAAGTGTCAGCGTGGAGCCGACATCCTGGCCGGTGATGCAGAGGCGTCCGCCGTTCGACACGAAGGAGCGGAGTGCCTGCTGCGTGCGGACGCGGTTGTTGACGTTGGGAACGCCGGTCAGGTCCAGGTCATCAAGCGTACCGGGGTCGACCAGCAGGCTGCCCGTGTAGGGAGCCAGCCAGATGATGCAGCGGTGCGCGTCCAGCACAAGCTGGGCAGGTACGGTTCCGGCCCCGCCGGTAGCAGGGTCGACAACGACAGGCTGCTGGGTCAAGGTAGGCTGGTAGGACTGAAGCAGTGTATCGGGCACGGGGCCACGAGACAGGATGCGCCAGATCGTGTATTTCTGCGAGTTGACGAACGGAACACTCACAGAAGTGCCCGTAATCGGGTCTGCAAATGTGTTGCGTCCGCCGTCGTCAATAACCCCATCGTAGTAAGAGCCAACCCCGAGGCCGTTCTCGTGGCGTATTCCGCCAGGATTCATAGAAAACGTGCTTCCAAGCTGGGTCCGGGTTCCTGATCCCAGGAAGGGGTTCAGAATGGGGAAGAAGTTGTAGCTCGTCGGCGAGTCGGGAGCGCCAGCGTAGACACGGTCGGGCAGGATGCTGACATCCACGTCTGTCAGGTAGGACTCAGTCCCAAATTGCTTGGGGATCAGGTTCTGGTTGGTGTTCTGCCCGCCAAAGGTGGTGGCGGCGAACTTCTGGCCGAGGGCGTAGTCGGAAACGACCAGAATATCGTTGTTGGGCAGCGTCTGCTGCGTGCTGAAACCGCCGACGTTATCGTAGATGCGGAAGTTGAACTTCTGACCGTCGTAGGTGGAAGTCCCTGCGGGCAGGGTCGGGAAGACGGCCTTGTCGTAGGCGATGACGTCCAGATAGAAGTCGCTGGGCGAGGCGGGCGTCTTCCAGGTGACGGTGTAAAGAACGCCGCCCTTGTTATCCTGCAAGGCTTGCGGGACACGCACCATTTGCAGGTACTCGGCAGGGGCGGTGACGTTGCCGTTGGCATCCATCGTGTTCGCGGTCGGGCGGGGCGGGCGTGTCTGGCCACTGAATGCCTGCTGGTCATCCACACCGGCGAGGTAGAACGGCGAGCGGTAGTCGGTGATCACTGTATCCGTGCCATTGCCGCCGCCCGTGGCGTACTGCGGGTTGACAAACTGGGCCTCATATTCGGCACTGAACGGGACGAATCGGGCCGGGTTGCCGCCGACACTAGCGGCGGCAATCGGGTTCGGGTTATTGCCGCCGCCCGTCTTGCCGACAAAGATGAGCGCATCATCCGGGTTGTTGCCGTTAGGAAAGCCATAATGGCCGCCGTGCGAGCCGCGCTGGGTCACGCGCTGGGCGATGCCGGGCGTCCCCTGATCCGGCGTGCCATAGGACGGGTACGTGTACTGGTTGACTGATTGGCTGCTTCCGTTCCCAAAGCCTTCATAGAGACCGAAGCCAAGTCCGAAGTTTCCAACTCTGCCGTCTGCGGTTCCGGTGGTGTTGGCTTCGGAGACAGGCTGGTTAGCCTGGCCGATGAACTGCCGGTCGCGGGAGAAGACCTTGTGCTCAAAGCCCTGGGCATCCTGATATTTGGAGTCCGGGTCTTTGATTTGCAGATACACTTTGGGGCTGTTGACACCCGCGACGGCATTAGGGTTAGTCGCTGCTGCGCCGGTGTCGTCGATGTTCGCTTCGCGGTTGGACAGGCGTACCGTAATGGTGATGTTCTGGCTGCCGGTGACGGCCAGCTTATTGGACGTGCCGTTGACCGGGTTCAGCGACTGGCCGTTGGCATCCACGGCTCCGGCGGCCTGGATGTGAAGCACCTGGTCCGGTGCAAAGCGCAGCAGGGTCGGCGGGTCGAGGTTCAGCACCTGCGACTGGAAGAGGCCCGAATAGTTCGCGCCGACGGTGTAAAATTGGTTGTTTGGGTCGGACGTATTGGCCGTGCCGCCCTGCGGGATAGAAATGGCGACTTCAGACGGGTTGGCAGTCGTCGGGTCGTTATAGGTGACGCTGCGCCCGCCGGCAATAGTGCCTGCGGCCAGCGTACCGTCGGCGCTCAGGCTGTATGTGCCGGAGGTCAGTGCGCCATTGGTGAAGTTGCCGGTCTGGTAGGCGATGCTGAACACGGATAGGAACGGCGACCAGGTCGGGTACACGTTGTCATAGACATTGCCCGTGTCATCGGTGTTGAGCTTGACCACAGTGTTAGTCGTCGCGCCAACTGCTGTGCCCTCGGCAAGCACCGTATCCGGGTTTGCGGATGTGCTGGCGGTACGCACGGTTTGCAGGTAGTAGATGTCATGCGCGGCGGCCTGACTCGCACCACGGGCGAAGGCGAGGTACTGGAAGCCAGGGGCAGGGTTGATATACTGGTTGCGGGCAGACAGCGTGATATAGCTCCAGGCTGGGCCGAAGTTGTCGGTTCCCGCCGCCGTGACACGTCCATTGCCATTGGCATTGCCTGCAAGCGCGTTCGGCACGACGCCGAAGCCCGAGGCCGTGCCGCTGCCACCGCCGCTGATCAGGAACAGGGAGCGCAGGCTGTTGACGGTCGTGCCAGCGGCCGCAGTCGTCAGCGACTGGGACTGGTTTGGGTCCTGCATGGCGGTGGGCGGATTCGGGCCAAAGCTGTTGCTGGGGTTGTTCGAAACGCCATTGGCCGTGGAGGCGAACGCAATAAACTGGCCGTCCTGCGACCACGCGGGGTCGGTATCGTCGGCGGGGCCATCGGTCAGCTTGCCGGGAAACGAAAAATTGTTGTTCGGGTCAAAGCCGAGGCTGTTGGTATACAGGAAATACAGGTGGTAGTGTCCACCATTCGTGCCGGAGTTGGGAAAGCCGATGGTGGAAAAAGCTGAAAACACGACGAGACCGTCGTTGCCAGGCGAGAAAGTGGGCCGCTGAACGTTGCCGAAGCCAGTCTGAGATGAGCTGATGGTCTGATTCGGGTCGCGGAGTGTCACCGAAGTGATACCGTTCAGCCGGGGGTTTGACTGGGAAACATCCAGTAGGTAGGGCGGATTTGTCGTGCTTAACTGGGCATTGTTATAGGCCACCAGAGCATTGAACGAGAAGCCGCCGGCGGAGGTGGTTCCCGCGACGCTGGCTCCGAGCACGAACAGGTTGCGCGTGCCGGGCGACTGCCCATCGGACACGAAGGCCAGCTTGCTGTTGTTGGCGGACAGGGCCGGGAAGAACTCGCCCCGGATATTGGGGTCGGTATTGGAGTCGCCGGTGATCTGGTAGGCTTCGCCGCCGGAGGCGGGAATCGCCCACAAATGGAACCGGCCATCGGGCTGGACGCCGCCCCGGACGGTGCGGTTGGACGAGAAGACGATAAACGTCTGGTCGGCGGACCACACCGGGGTCAGGTTGGTGGGGGTCAGGTTGTTGATGAACACCGCCGAGTTGGTCGAGTCGTTGTTCAGGTTGGTAGGGGTTCCATAACCAATCAGCGGCTCAAACGCGGGAAGCGGGTTGCCGATGTCGAACGTCTGCGTGGCGTTCGGGATGGGCACGGTATTGGCGGTGGTGGCGGCGTTGGCACGCTGCAGCGCCCCGGACCGAAGCAGGCTGTGGTCAATCAGCGTGCGTCCGTTAGGCAGGTTGCGGTAGCCCGTTCGGGACGCATTGGCGGGGCCAGCGGCCTTGATAGGGGCGGCACTCAGCAGCGAGCGCAGAGTCAGTGCATCGCCGATGCTGGCCTGTGCCTGCGGCATGAGGCCAGCCAGGAGCGACAGGAGCAGCAGGGTGAAAATCAGGAAACGGGACGGGCGCGAAGCGCCGCAAGCAGTGCGTTTTGCGTTCAAGACGGATACAACCTCCCTGGTTGTGCGCGGCTCTCGGGGGGAGCGGCCAAGAAACGATGCGTTGAAAAACGATACAGTGAAGCGCGGTGAATGGATACTCACGAAAAAGCTCTCTTTGAAAAGGACGGTTAATGTCAACGGGCAGCCGAAACGGTGCCGGGCACGAAGCAAGTATTGGGGGGTAAACAATGCAATTTTGTGGCCCTGAAACTAAGGGATGAGTGATTATAACACAGCCCCCGAAGTTTGGCAAGCGGGTACAGGCGTGTTTTCGTAAAAATTCATCGCCCGTTTATCTTTGACCGCCGCTTTGGCTGAGAGCTTCAATTTTCAAGAAACTTTTTTTCGGAAGTTTGGATGGCCTGCGGGCGCACGAAGACGAAGGCCAGGAGTGTGCCGAGGCTGACTAAAATGGAGGCGGCCACAAAGGGGGCGATGTGGCCGAGCTTGTCGTAGAGCACGCCGCTGACGGCCACGCCGCCGAGTGCCCCGATGCCCTGCGCCGTGGAGACGGCGGCAAAGACTGTGCCCCGGCGCTCTTCGCCGCCCAAATCGGCCAGCAGGGCAAGCCAGGCGGGAAAAGCCGCGACAAAGCCGACGCCCAGCACCGTCACCGCGCCGATGAAGCCCAGAATACCGACCTGGAAGTGATGCAGAATGGGAATGCCCCACAGCCCGAGAGCGCAGAGGGCGAAGCCCGCTCGCACCGACTGCGTCTTGCCCCAGCGGTCCGCGAGATGCCCGACGGGGACAGAAATCAGGGCAATCACGAACGCCGGACCGAGGGCATGAATGCCAAAGGCGGTTTCGGTCATGCCATATTCGTCGAGCGCGAATTTCTTGACCAGCGGCATGATGCAGCCGATACCGAGAAAGGTGACGACGGCCAGCCCCAGAAACTGCGGCACGGTGCGAATGGCATCCAGGAAGCCGGACCAGTTCACCGATTCATGGGAGGCTTCTCCGTCGGTGGCAGCGGCGGCGGCCACAACTCCAGGCCGGCGGCGCTCGCGGACGGCCAGCGCGGCAAAGGTCGCCAGCGCAAACAGGAGGCTTGCCAGAATAAACGAGGGGTAGTAGTAGCCGGGGTGGTGCGTGATAGGGACGGGCGGTGGTCCCGCCACCACATGGGCGGCGTGCCCCCGGTGAATATGCGCCCCGACCTGCTTGCCAATTCTGTGAAGCTGACCGCCAATGGTCATTTCATGGGCAAAAACCGGCCCGAAGGCACTGTCTACGAGGCCGCCAATCAGCAGCGACAGGGACAGGCCCGCCATGTAAACGACGTTTAAAAGCCCCATGGCCGCGCCCCGGCTTTTTTCCGCCACGACATCGCCAACATACGCATACAGGGAGGGCCAGATCGCCGCCTGCCCCGCGCCGTCCACCGCCCGCAGGATACCAAACACCAGCAGCGTGATAATGGCCGTCGCCGCCGCCGGGTCGTAGTGAACACTAATCAAAATCAGCGGTGTGAAGACGGTCACCAGCGCCCCACCAAGCATCAGGGGCCGCCGCCCTATTTTGTCTGCCAGGACGCCGAGGGGAGATTTGAACAGCACTTCGCTGATAAAGAACGGCAGCATCAGGAGCGTGTAGACGCTTGTGTGGATTTTCAGCCCCGTCGTGAAGTAAATCGGCAGCGCGGAGTTGCTGAGGACGGAGATGCCCAGCTCCGAGCACGCGGCAATCAGAACGACCGGCAGGATGGCGGCAATCCAGCCGCCCTTCTTAACGGCGGGGTCAGCGGCGGGCGGGACGGGCTGAGACTCGGGGTAGGTTTGGCTCATGGCAGTTATGGAGGGTACACAAAGGGAAAACGGAAAGAGGGCGCGGCAAGCAGCGCCCCTACTCTTGTCCCCCCATTATTGGGGGTTAGGGGGTCCTAATCCAGCCGCACTTCGCGGCCTGTTTCGGCGGATAAGTACAGGGCATCCAGAATTCGCGTCACCCGCAGGCCCTCTTCGCCGGGGACGGGGACGGGCGTATCGGTCAAAAGCGCCTGCACGAAGGCGCGAAGCTCGGCTTCATGGGTCTGCACGGTGGGCAGGAACATGGGCGTTGTGTCGGTCAGGGTCCCGCTTTCCTCACGGAACAGGCGGGTCGCGGCGTCATTGAGCGGCTCCAGATAGGCCCCGCCCTCTGTGCCCAGAATGCTTGTGTGATACTCGCTGCCCGCGATGTTCGCCGCAAACGAGGATTCTAAAGACAGCGTCGCGCCGCTGTCGAAGCGAATAAACCCGGCGGCGAAGTCTTCCACGGTGAACATCTTCGGGTCCCATTGCCCCATCAGGCCAATCACGCCCTCGCGGTGCCCGAACTTGGCATAGGTTTGGCCGGTGACGGAGACAGGATTCGGGTAGCCCATCAGCCAGAGCGTCAGGTCAAGAATATGCACGCCAATATCAATCAGCGGCCCCCCACCCTGCTTGTCTTTCTGGGTGAACGTCCCCCAGCCGGGGATGCCCCGGCGGCGCAGGGCATGGGCGCGGGCGTAGTAGATGTCGCCGAGCTTGCCGTCATCCACAAACCGCTTGACGGCCTGCGGCCCGGCCCCAAAGCGGATATTGAGGCCCACTTGAAATTGTTTGCCCGCCGCATGGCCCGCCGCCACCATCGCCTCGCCTTCAGCGGCGTTCAGCGCCAGCGGCTTTTCGCACAGAACGTGCTTGCCCGCCGCGAAGCTGTCTAAAACGTGCTGACGGTGCAGGTAGTTCGGGGTGCAGACGCCGACAGCGTCGACGTCCGGCATCGCCAGCAGGTCCGCATAGTCCGTGACCGTCTTAGCTTCGGGGGCAAGCGCCGAGGCAATTTGAAGGGCCTGTGGATCAATATCGCACAGCGCGACCACGCGCACCAGCCCTTCGGCCTGCATCTTCAGGTAGGCGGGCAGGTGACGGCGCTGCGTAATGCTGCCGGTTCCGATAATTCCAATTCCCAGGGGTCCAATCCCTAACGGCTGCATCATGTGCGGTCTATTCGCCGCCGTTGCCCGGATTTCCTGCTTTGCCTCGCAAATCGGAACCCGGCACTGGAAGTGCCGGTCTATTAGCAAAAGGAAAAAGTCGCTCCGCGACTAAAGAGCAGCCCCCGTGAGCTAGTCCCCAGTCGCGGAGCGACTTTTCTGTTTACAAGTAGACCGGCACTTTGAGTGCCGGTCTTCTCTGATTGCTTTATTCTCTCCGCGAACGCTTGGGCAAACGCAGGGACAGAAGCGGACGCAGGCGGCGCAGGATAGCCTCGCCGTGCAGGTGACGGGGCCGCAGCCACTTGTGCGAACGCCGCCGCGTCGGCAGGGAGATATTGGTCGCCGTCCGCGTCAGATACAGATAGAAACAGGCCGCGAGAAGCAGATACCCGGCCACACTCAAAGCAATTACCATAGCTAATTATTCCCGGTCAGAATGCCTGCTTAAACCGGGGCCGGCTCAGTCAGCAGGGCGGGCGTGAGGTTCGGGGCACGCCAGTCGCTTGTGCTGTATTCTTCCCAGACACGGTCGTAAGTCGCCATCGTTTGCCCGGCGATGGTGTCCCAGTTGAAGACGGTCTGGACGCGCTCCCAGGCTTCGGCGGTCATGCGGGCGGCGGTGTCCGGCTCGTGCAGGATTTTGAGCAGGCCGTCCGCCAGAGAATTGGGGCTGCCCGCGTAGGTGGCCAGGCCGGTGACGTTGTTTTCGACGACTTCCGGCAGGCCCCCAGCATCGGAGACGACGACGGGGACGTGCGCGGCCATTGCTTCTAAAGCCACGATGCCGAACGGCTCATACAGCGAGGGGAAGCAGGCAATATCAATAATCGAGTAGATTTTAAGCAGGTCTTCGTCGGGCACGAAGCCCGCGAAGTAAACGTGCCTCTCCATCCCGAGGTATGCGGCGAGGTTGACCAGATGCTCGCGCTTGCCGCCGCCGCAGATCAGCAGCTTGGCGTCATGGTAGCCCCAGCGCACTTTAGGCAGGGACTCAATCAAAATCTGCACGCCTTTTTCGCGGACCATGCGGCCCACGAAGAAGATGATTTTCTCCTCGGGGGCGGCGTAGCGGGCGCGGAACTCGGCTTTCTCTTCGGGGGTGAAGTCGGGGAGCTGGAACTTGGCGGCATCGACGCCGTTTGGCACGATGTCCATTTTGTCCCAGGGCGTGTGCAGGGCGTGCTCGCACTCGCGCTTCATAAAGTCGGTGCAGACGATGACGCGCCAGGCTTCGTTCTGCAAGTGTTCTTCCACGGAGTTGATGTAGCCCTGCGTCGGCCCGACGATGCCGCTGTTGCGGCCATATTCGGTGGCATGGATGGTGGCGACCAGCGGCAGGTGGTATTTGTGCTTCAGCGCCGCCGAGGCAAAGTGTGCCAGCCAGTCATGCGGGTGCAAAATCAGCGGCGATTTGCTGTCTTTGTTGAGCAGCGCGGCGACGAGCGCATCCCCGCGTTCCAGCATGGCATCATTGAGAAGCTGAACCCAGTGAATAAAGTCATTGCCCGGCCCCGACGGTGTGACGCGGTAGAGGTAAACGCCGTCCTCGACTTCTTCCTCCGCCGCCCCCGGATGCTCGCAGGTGACGACATGGACTTCGACGCCCCGCGCCACGAGCGCGTGCGCGAGGTCGTAAACGTGCCGCGAAATCCCGCCGACGATTTTGGGAGGATACTCCCAGCTAAACATAATGACGCGCATGGTCTTGGTGTGTCTCCTTGAACGATGATCTGCAAAAAGTCAGGGCTGAGTGAGAGGGATGCGGCGCAGGACGGTGTTAGTCCCATCAACAACTTGAACCAGAAAGCGGCCTTTCGGCAGCAGTAGCGCGGGCTGAGGCACGCCGGGGCGCAGTTCAATCTGGTCTATTGGAACGGCTTGCTTGGGGTCTTCGCCCGCATAGAATGCCTGGAGGAGCAGGGAGGCGTCTTTGGGCCGAGGCAAGTCAGCGGGCAGAGCCGCCGGGTGACGCCGCCCGTCCATTCGCAGCCAGTCAGGCCGTCCGTTTTGATAATGCGTGGGCGGGTGGCAAACCACCAGGTCGTAGCCGCCGCGCACTGAGGGGGATACATAATACCGGGTTTGTTTCTGAAACACGACCGGCGTATTTTTCACAAGATGCTGGCTGATGATAGCACGGTAGAGCAGGCTGTCATACGCGGGAGTGCTGCGGGCATACAGGTTTGACTGGTCAATGCTGAACGGAGCAATGCCGCTCAATCGCTGGAAATAGACCGCCATCGGGACGAACACGGTGGAGCCGGACGTTTTTGTGCCGAGGTCTCCGGCAGACCAGGTTATTGTGTCGGTCTTCCTGAAAATATGCCCGTACCCGGCATACAGCAGGATTTTGGCGTGCGGGTCATGCTTCAGAATGCGGTCATAGACATTTTGCGCTTCCCCCCGCTCGCGCAGGTCTTCGTCGGCAAAGGGGTTTGCGGAGCGGTCGAAATGCTGAGATGCCTTCAAGTGATACTCGTAAGGGACAACATGAAAGCCAAGTTTCAGCGCGGTACGCACGAGGTCGCCAAAAGTCGGCTCCTGCGTGTAGTAGCCGCTGGTTTGGATCGGGTAGCCGCGCTTTTGAAGCTGCGTGTCTTTTTCGCTGAGTGTTTCGGCGGCAAAGTAGCGAAAGCCCTGTGCGTACAGCCCCGGCAGCAGAGACAGCGCAAACGCACGGCCCATCGGCACATGATGGGCTTCGTTGAGGAAGAGAACGCGGTGGGTTTTTGCCAGCTTCAAGATGGCCGAACGCGCATCGACGGGGTGATAGACGTGCAAGGCCGCAGAAGCCGCTTTCGCGTCGGCGTCTGTCAGGTCCTCTGACGGCGGCCCCTGCTGGTCAAAATCAGCCAGTGCCTCTGCGTCATTACCGACAAACGATTTCTGCGCGGCCAGTTCCTGAAAATACGTCCCGCGCCACCGGGGCGAGGCCATGTAGCGGCTTTGAAGCGGACGCAGGGCTTCCAAAGGAGCTAGATAGTTGCCCGGCGCTTTCGGCACAAGCGAGTCCGGGCTTGGTAACTCCGGCACAGGCGGCGGCACAGGGGCGGGGGTTTGGGCCTTCGTGCCGGGCAGGGCCAGGAGACCGAGGTAAGCAGTCACAGCAAACGCAAACGCGGCAGTTTTCATGGGGCGTCATTTTTCTTCGGCCCGGTGGCCGATGTCGGTGCGGAAGTGCATATGGTCGAAGGTGATGTTTTTGACGGCGGCGTAGGCGCGGGCGCGGGCCTGGGCAAAGTCGTCGCCCCAGGCGGTCAGGCCGAGGACGCGGCCTCCGGCGGTGAGGACTTCGTGGTCGTCCCCGAAGCGGGTTCCGGCATGGAACGCGACGACGTCGGACAGGTGGGCGACTTGCTCCAAGCCGTCGACGGGCAGGCCGGTGGCATAGGCACCGGGGTAGCCGCCTGAAGCCAGCACGACGCAGACGGCACTCTGGTCTTTCCAGCGCACTTCGACTTCGTCGAGGTGGGCGTCGGTGACACCGAGCAGAATGTCCACGAGGTCAGTTTCTAAGAGGGGCAGGATGACCTGGGTTTCGGGGTCGCCGAAGCGGCAATTGAACTCCAATGTTTTGAGGGAGCCGTCGCGGGCTACCATGATGCCCGCATAGAGCACGCCTTTGTAGGGAATGCCGGACTCGCGGATGGCATCGACGGCGGGGCGCAGAACTTCGTTGACGGCCTGCTGATACAGCGCGGGGGTGATGAGGGGGACGGGGGCATAGCAGCCCATGCCGCCGGTGTTCGGGCCTTCGTCGCCGTCGAGGGCGCGTTTGTGGTCCTGCACGGCCAGCATCGGGACAATGGTGGTTCCGTCGGTGAAGGCCATCAGCGAGGCTTCTTCGCCTTCCAAAAACTCTTCAATCACGACGGTGTCTCCCGAAGTCCCGAAGACGCGCTCCTGCATAATCTGGCCGATGGCCTCCTGCGCCTCCGTGTCGGTGCGGCAGATGTAAACACCTTTGCCCGCCGCCTCGCCGTCGGCTTTGACGACGAGCGGAGCATCGGGCTGGGCAGCAAAATGGGAATGCAGGTAGTGGGACGCATCGGCGTACACATCGAAGGCGGCGAAGTGGGCGGTGGGGATGCCGTAGCGGAGCATCAGCCCTTTGGCGTAGGCTTTGGAGCCTTCGAGGAGGGCCGGCTCGCGGGCAGGGCCGAAAATCCGCAGGCCGCGCTGCTCGAAGAGGTCCACGATGCCGGCAATCAGGGGCACTTCCGGGCCGACCACGGTGAGGTCGATGCCGTGGTCTACGGCGAATTGCAGCAGGCCCTCCGTGTCCGTGATGGCAAGCGGAACGCATTCGGCTATTTGTGCGATGCCCGCGTTGCCGGGCGCACAGAACAGCTTGCTGACCTGCGGACTTTGCGCCAGCTTCCAGACCAGCGCGTGCTCGCGCCCCCCGCCTCCAATCACCAGAACGTTCAGCATAAGTTGTCTTTCTTCCTCGCGCCCCTACGGTCTCATCAGTACCCGGTCGGCTCGTCCGTGCGCGTCAAGTCCAGGTTCGTAAACTTGGCATACTGCGGCATGAAGCCGACTTTGACCATGCCAGTCGGGCCGTTGCGGTGCTTGCCGACAATCAACTCGGTTTCTTCCATTTCCTGACGCTCGGGCCGCTCCCCGTTTTCGGCATCGGCATTGAAGGCTTCCTTCATCTTATAGTAGGCTTCGCGGTACAAAAAACAGACCATATCGGCCTCCGCCTCGATAGAGCCGCTGTTGTGCGCGACAATGCCGTTTGCCAGGAAGTTCGCACAGCCGGGAACGGTGATGTCGAAAACTTCTTCTTCGCCTGCCGGAGTGATGCTTTTGATTTCTTCCCACAGCAAGTCGCTGTTGGCCCAGACACCTAAAAGCTCATCTTTGAGGCTTTCCGCAAACTTCGCACAGATGTCCCGGCGGGGGCGTGGATCATGGGGTGCTCCGGGTGGCAAAAGCACCGCGACTTCGGCGGGCAACCGCAGCAGGGCGGTATCCAGCACAAACGGTTTGCCGCCAAACTCAGGCTTCGGCAGAGCCGTGGCGATGATGTCGCCAACTTGAAGCTCGCCAACCTGCTTCCAGCCCTGCGCGGTCAGGAGGGGGTGGTTGGCGGTGGCTGTGACTGTGCGCCCGGTGCGTGTTTGGAGCGTGAAGACAGTCTTGACGCCGGTGGACCAGACGCAGGCGACTTCGAACGGGCGCACTTTCTGCCGGCGGTCTACGGCCAGAATATGATCCCCGGCCTGAATGTCGCGGATGGCGCGGAGAGTTCCTGTGGCGGCGTCCATGAGCCGCGTGTCGCCGACGACGCATTCCCGCAGGTCAGACAGCAGGGGGCGTTTGTTTTCGCGGTTTTCGACGGAGCGGGAAAGCTGGGACAGGGCGATGACGGGGACTTTTAGCTCGCGGCCTAACGATTTGAGGCCACGGGCGATTTCGCCGATCTCCTGGACGCGGTTTTCGGTGCGGCGATGCCCGCGCATGAGCTGCAGGTAGTCCACGATAATCAGGCCCAGGCCATGCTCGGCCATGAGGCGGCGGCATTTGGAGCGCATGGTCAGCGCGGAGGTTTCGGTGGCGTCATCAATAAAGATGGGAGCCTCGTACATGCTCTGCACGACCCCGGCCAGCTTGGTCCATTCGTCCTCGGTCAAGTGGCCCGTGCGGAGCTTGTGCGAGTTGACCTGTGCCTGCGAGCAGAGCATTCGCAGGGCAAGCTGCTCTTTGGACATTTCCAGCGAGAAGATAGCGACGGGCTTGCGCTCTTTAATGGCAACGTGTTCGGCGATAGAAAGGCAGAGCGACGTTTTCCCCATACTAGGCCTCGCAGCCACGATGACGAGGTCGGTGTTCTGGAGGCCGGAAGTGATCTCGTCGAAATCGTCAATGCCGGTGGAGAGGCCGGAGATTTTTGACTTCATCTCGGCCAGCTCTTCGGCTTTGTCGTAGACCGAGAGCAAAAGCGTTCGCAGGGGGGAGAAGTATGCCTGGGTGCGCTGCTGGGAGACGCCGAAGATGGCCCGCTCGGCCTGGTCGATGACTTCGCCGACGTCTTCGACTTCGCCGCGTGCGCTGCCGATGATTTCGAGCGACGCTTCAATCAGGCGGCGCAGGGTGGCTTTTTCTTCGACAATCTTGGCGTAATACTCAACGTTGGCAGCGGTGGGGACGGTGTCAAACAGGGCCGTGAGATAGGCGATGCCGCCGACGGCTTCTAACTTGTCCCGGTTTTTCAGTTCTTCCTGAACGGTAATCAGATCGACACGCACGTCGCGCTCGGCCAGCGTCGAGATGACATCAAAGAGGGTCTGATGGTTGTCGCGGTAGAAGTCGTCTTTGTCTAAAATCTCAAAGACTTTTTCGACCGCCGACCGCTCAATCAGCATTGCGCCCAATGTAGACTGCTCGGCTTCAATGGAATGGGGCGGGACATACGCGCCGAGGGGGCCGCTGCCGGAGCCGCTGCCGCCGAACGCATTGCTGCCGCCGAAGCCACTACTCCCGTAGCCATTGCCACCGCCGGAGCGGCCTCGTTTGTCGTAATCGTTGCGTTCAGGCATGGGAAGGTAGGCTCAAACAGAAAGATAAAAGGTCTGCCACGGGTTAAACCCCGAGGCTAAAAAAAGCCCACCGTCCAGGGGACGTAAGACAGCAAGGTGAGAGGCTGTCTGGTTCTTAACGTCGCTTCGACGGTGGGCACTGGAAAGCCTCGGGGTTTAACCCGTGGCAGGCTGGAAACTACTCAGCAACAACGGCCACTTTGAGGGGAACGGTGACTTCGCGGTGCAATTTGATGGGCACTTCGTACTCGCCAACGGCTTTGATGGGGTCGAGCAGGCCGACTTTGCGCTTGTCAAGCTTGATGGACAGGTCGCGGGCGACGGCCTCGGCGATGTCGGCGGCGGTGACGCGGCCATAAAGGCGGCTGTTCTCCCCGGCTTTGACGGTCAGTGTGACGGTCTTATCGGTAAGCTGCTCGGCGGTCAGGTCGGCTTCGGCGCGGAGCTTTTCAGTGCGCCGGTCTTCAAGGGCCTGTTTGGCAAGCAGGTTTTTCATGGCTCCGCCGCCCGCTTCGACGGCCAGCTTGCGCGGGAACAAGTAGTTCCGGGCGTAGCCGTCGGCGACGAGGACGACTTCGCCCTGCTTGCCCTGATGGGCGATGTCCTGCATTAAAATAACTTTCATAGCTGCGTTTCCTTTATGGGTGTCTTTTAGTGTTAATTGGTGTTAATCTGTGTTTACTTGGAGCGGCGGTATTCGATGCCGACCAGCGTGCCGCCGCCGTGGTGGTTGATGTTCTCGCCGCCCAAGACGACGCCGAGGTCGGGCGTGAGCATCACCGTGCCTTTGGCGTCGAGGTGCAGATGGTTCGGGTCATATAAATCCAGCGAGACCGTCTCGCGCTTGCCGAGGCCGTAATCCGCGCCGACACTGAGCTTGGAGGCGTACAGACCCGCACGGGCATCCAAGCTGCCACCTTTGCCGAGGCCCTGCCCGCCCTGCAGGATGAGCTTGTTCGAGTCCCCAAAGCCGTAGACGCCGACGCGGGCAAACGTGACGGGCTGAAGGCCAAACGGCACGACGGCGTCGATGTCGGTGCGAAAGTGCCGCTCGCGTGTGTTATAAAGCGCCTGCACACGGGGCAGGTACAGCGGGGCGCCTTTGGACGGCGCGGGGGTCGGCTTGATTCCTCCCGTGCCGCCGCCGCCCGTGACAACCACACCGCCCACGCCGGGGATCAGCACGGCGGCGGCAGTCGGTTTTTGCCGCCCGCCGGCCAGCTTGTTCAGTCGCGCAATCAGGTACGACGCCTGCTCACTGCTGTCTTTGATATTTTCGATAGTCTCGCGCAGATTGGACTGCACTTTCGGATCGCCGGTGAGCGACTGAAAGTTGCCCGCGATTGCGTTAAACTTGGCTGTGGTCGCGGCCAGATTATCGGTCGTCACTTTCAGGTTGGCGACGGTCGCCTGAAGCTGTCCGCCGCCGAGGGCGGTGTTGGCATTGCCCGTAATGCCCGCGACTGCCGAAGTCGTGTCATCTAAATTGCGGACAATCGCGTTGATTTCCGCTTTGTTTTCGCGGGTGGTGTCCCGAATAGAAGCCGTGGTCTGCGCGATATTATCTAGCGAGACCTGCGCCCCGGACTGGGTCTGCTTCAAGAGTGCCTGTATCTGGGCGTTGTCTTCGAGAAGCAGGCCATTCAGGCGCTGGGTCAGCTTGGCCCCGTTGGCCGAGGCGACGTCCAGGTTCTTTAAAGTATCGGTCAGACCGCGCTTGAGGGCCGGGTCATTCGCGGCACGGATGCCGCTGTCAAGCAGCGTATCCACTTTTTTGGTGGTCAGCGTGAGCTGGTCCAGCAGCAGCGTCGCTTTATCGAGCGAGGCGGTTAAATCGCCGCTATTCTCGCCCTTTAATATCTCGCCGTCACGGATGGCTGGCAGCGCGGCAGAGCTTACGGGCGGGACAACGACCACCGTGCCGCTCGTGCCGAGCAAGGGCGTCAGGATGGTGAAGCGCGAGCCTTTCGGAATACGAACGACGCGGCCATTGATCGTGTTTTTGATTTGCAGCTTCATGTCGGCCTGCTGTGCCTGCGTCAGATTGACGCTCTGCACTTTTCCGATCTGAACCCCGGCCAGAGTGACCGGCGTATCCGCCGTTACCCCTTTGGCGTCGGTGAACAGCACGTCAAACGAGTACGTGTTGGCCGCCCCGAAGCCGCCCCGCAAAAAGTACCACATGGTACCGAACAAAAGGCCAAACACCACAAAAACCAGCCCGACCCGCCCGGCATTTCCTAAAGTCGTCATAAATATCGCGCCTGTTTTTCTGCCGTTTTTCCTGGCCGTCTTATCGGGCGACCTCAATCGGCCCCTGCGAGCGGCCTTCGATAAACTGCTGGACAATCGGGTTATCTGAATGCCTGATCTCTTCGGGCGTGCCCGAAGTCAGCACGCGGCCTTCGTGGATCATTGTAATCTTGTCGGCAATCCGAAAAATGCTTGTGATATTGTGCGAGACCACCACGCTGGTAACGCCCAGCTTGTCCCGCATCTCCATAATTAGCTCATCGACAACGCTTGACACCACCGGGTCGAGACCCGAGGTCGGCTCATCGTACAGCAAAATCTCCGGGGACATCGCAATCGCCCGTGCCAGACCCACCCGCTTTGCCATGCCCCCGGATAGCTCCGAGGGATACAGCGTCTCGGTCCCCGGCAAGCCGACCAATGCCAGCTTTTCGGCGACAATCTGCTTGATCTCGGCCCCGCCCAGCTTGCGCCGCCGCCGCAGGCCAAACGCGACATTTTCAAACACGGTCAGCGAGTCAAAGAGAGCAGCGTACTGAAAGACCATGCCCATCCGCTCACGCACATGATTCAGGGCGTTCTCCGGCATCCCAACAATCTGAGCGTCGCCGATGCGGATTTCCCCGCTCGTCGGCTCGGTCAGTCCGCCGAGGCAGTGCAGCATGGTGGTCTTGCCGGACCCGGACATCCCCATGACGCACAAAATCTCGCCGGGCGCAACGCCCAGCGAAACGCCCTTTAAGATTTCTTTATCGCCCACCTGAAAGCGCACATCGCGGGCTTCAACCCAGGCTGGCTCCGTCCAGTCGTTCTGGTTCTGGTGGGCTAACTCTTCCAGACTGCTCAAACCGAAGTCACCTCGCTGAACATAAAGTAGGTCAGCACGAAGTTTGCGATATAAATCAGCACAATCGACAGCACGACGGCGTTCGTGGTCGCTTTGCCAACTTCGGTGGCCCCGCCGCGTGTTTTCAGGCCCTGATGACAGCCGACCAGCGCGATAATCAGCCCAAACACCAGTGTTTTGAGAATGCCTTTGATGAAGTCCGATGGATCGAGAAACTGCTTCATGGAGTTCAGATAGGTTTGCCCCAGCACGCCCTCGGAGTTCGACACGATGTAGCCGCCCAGAATGCCCCCGGCATCGGCCAGCGCACAGACCAGCGGAACCATAATGATTGCAGCCAGCAGGCGCGGCACGACCAGGTATTGCACGGGGCTGACGGCCAGCGCCCGGAGGGCATCAATCTGCTCCGTGACTTTCATCGTTCCAAGCTCGGCGGCAATCGCGGACCCGGCCCGTGCGGCCACCACCACGCCGGTCAGCACCGGCCCCAGCTCCCGCGCAATCGCCAGCGCGACAACAGCCCCGGTAAAGCCTTCCGCCCCGTACTGCTTCAGAAACGGCGCGAAATAGAGCGCCAGCACTGCGCCCGAAGTCGACGACGTGAGCAGGGCAATCCAAACCGAGTTGACCCCGAGCGAGGACATCTGGTCCAGCAGGTCCCGTCCGTCTACCCCGCGCCGGGCGCTTTTAATGGTCTGTCCGAGCAGCATCAAAATCTCGCCCAGATACACCAGCACCGTAGTAAAGGGCTTAAAGAACGCCTGAAGGGCGGTCTCGGCACAGGGCACGGGCGAGGCCGCCGGGGCGGGCAGGGTGTTAGTTTGGTCAGCCATAAACGTGTTGCAAACGTAATTCGCAGGCTTCGAATGCCTGCCTGAAATCCGGGCACAGTATACTGCGAAAGAGGGCGCGAAGTCAAGGCGGGCGCAATTAGCACCATAAGCGCGGTGGGAGCGTGTGGTTGAAAATGGCGTTGTTGCCTAACTGTCCCTGCCCCAAAAAACCATGCCCCAAGAAACCATGCCATAAATGGCACGGCTAATCGGCCTGCGGCCAGAAAGTACCGCTTCGCGGCACTCAATTATTTGCAAATTCTCTGCACCTATATTCTCTGCACCTATATTCTCTGCACCTATATTCTCTGCTTTTATCCCCGCGAAGCGTGGGATTTCTGGCGTCCGCGCCGTCTAGCCATGCGTTTCAACGCATGGTTTCAACGCATGGTTTTATGGCATGATTCGGATTTATGGCATGGTATGGATTTATGCAACAACGCCGTTGAAAACCCCTCGTCTTGCTGTACCTCACACGCACAGGCAGGAAATCGCCGCTTCGGCGCAGAACAGGGCCTCATGCTTACCAACGATCAAGTCCTGCAAATGTTTAAAGATTCCGGCGCTCTGTTGGAGGGCCATTTCCTGCTGGCGTCGGGCTACCATAGTGCCGTTTATTTAGAAAAATTTCAAGTCCTGCAATATCCGCTCTATGTCGAGGCCCTCTGCAAAGACCTCGCCGAACGGTTCGCGGGCGATGAAGTCAATGTCGTCGTCGGCCCCACCACCGGCGGCGTGCTGCTGGCCTATGAAGTCGCCAAACAGCTCGGCGTGCGCGGCATCTTCGCCGAGCGGGGCGAGGGCGGCACAGGCCGGGTCCTGCGCCGGGGCTTTGAGATCAAAGAAAACGAGAACGTCTTACTCGTCGATGATATCCTGACCACCGGCGGCAGCGTGCGGGACACGATGGAGGCGATTGAAGCCTACAGCGGCAACCTCGTCGGCATCGGCGTTCTGGCCGACCGCAGCGGCGGCGCGATTGACTTCGGCGTCCCCTTAGAGGCACTACTTTCGCTGAACGTCGAAAAGTTCGCCCCCGACGCCCTGCCGGACTGGCTCGCCGCCATCCCGCTGACCGAGCGCGGGTCTACGCAGAACATGGGCAAGGCAAAGTAGCCGAATATGCGCTTCTGGCTGGGCAAATTGATCGGCTTTGTAATCGGAACGTTACTCGGCATCTGCATTGTGCTTGTGCCCGCCGTAGTTGATCGACTGCTTCATCCAAGTTACTGGGCGGGAGAAGCCCACGCGCTTGGTCAGCGGGCAGGCTTCATATATGGCCTTCTGGGAATAACAGTGTTCTCCTTGCTCATCGGCCTCTTGTTCGGCATCATTGGTCAAGCCTACGGCGGTTGGCGGCAGGAGGCCGCCCAAGAGAAGAACGCCCGATTAGCAGCCGTCGCACAGGCACAGCAGACAAAAAACGTTTGGCCGCCGCCGCCGAACAAAAGGGACACGGATGACATGTAAGAGCCATGCCATAAATGGCACGGCTACCCGGCGCGGACGCCGAAAAGTACCGCTTCGCGGCACTCGGAAAGATTTGTTCTTAGCCCCGCGAAGCGGTGCTTTCTGGCCGCAGGCCAATTAGCCGTGCCATTCATGGCATGGTTTCCTCACGCAATGCGTGATGAATTCATAATCAGAGTGACGCAATCACAAACTATCAAGACGCCCGCCGTCGGCGATGAGGGTAGTACCCGTGATGAAGCGGGAGTCGTCGGAGGCGAGGAAGGCGATGGCGGAGGCGATGTCATCGGGCCAGCCAACCGCGCCGTCGATGACTTCGATGCCGTTTTTGATGTTCGGGTTGTCCCACAGCATCGGCGTGTCAATCGCGCCGGGGGCGACGCAGTTGATGCGGATGCGGCGCTCGACCATCTCTTCGCTGAAGCCGCGTGTGAAGGACTCGACGGCTCCTTTGGAAGCGGCATAGGGCACGACGCCTTTGGTGGTGGCATGGGCATGAACCGAGCTGACATTAACAATGGCACCGCCGGGGGGCATGTGGGGCACGCTGTATTTGCAGAACAAAAAGACCGAGCGCAGGTTGACGCCCATGACGCGCTCCCATTCGTCGTCGGCAAGCTCTACCAACGGGTCAAAAGTCATCGTGGCGGCATTGTTGACCATGACATCGATATGGCCCCACCGGGCAAGGGCGGCGGCGATAGCGGCCTGGACCTGATCCGACTGCGAAACGTCGGCCCGGAAGAACTCGGCTTCGCCGCCCGATTCACAGATGCGCTCGACGGTGCCTTCGCCGGAGTTCTGCCGGTCGATAACGAGTACCCGACCGCCCTCATACGCCAGGCGCAGGCAGGTCGCCCGCCCGATGCCCGACCCGCCGCCTGTGACCAGGCAGACTTTATTTTGGAACCGCGCCATAACCCGTGATCTCTTTTCTAATTCCTCGTGCTCCTTCGTATGACAAGATAAAGTCATACTGAGTGTGCAGGCAGCCCTGCGAGAAACCGCGTCATTGCGGCCCTGACACGCATAGAACACCGTTCCGTGTGAAAAAGTGCCGACGTACATTTAGATTGGCCTTTAATTTTATGATTGCTCTGCAAAATGTTTCCAAGACCTACGGGGGCCGGACGGCGCTCGCCCCCACGTCTTTAACCCTCGCGCCGGGCAAAACGACCGCGCTGATTGGGCCAAGCGGCTGCGGCAAGTCGACGCTGCTGCGTCTTCTGGTGGGGCTGATTACACCGGACGCGGGCCAGGTGATTTTGGATGACACGCCTTTGACGCCGCAGAATGCCGAGGCCAGGCGCCACAAAATCGGCTATGTCATTCAGGACGGCGGCCTGTTTCCGCACCTGACCGCCGAGGGCAACGTGTCCCTGCTGGCCCGGTTTCTGAAAAAGCCGGGCGGCGAAATCAAAGCGCGTATGGGCGAGCTTGCTAAGTTGGTGCAGCTTCCGCCGGAGTCGCTGTCGCGGTACCCGTCGGGCCTGTCCGGCGGTCAGCGGCAGCGGGTAGGGCTGATGCGGGCGCTGATGCTGGACCCGCCCCTGCTGCTTCTAGATGAACCGCTGGGGGCACTAGACCCGATCACGCGGAGTGAGTTGCAGCAGCAGCTCAAAGACATCTTCGGGCGTCTGGGTAAAACGGTGGTGCTGGTGACACACGACATGGGCGAAGCAGCCTTTCTGGCCGATACGATTGTGCTGATGCGGGAGGGAAGCGTAGTACAGGCGGGGACTTTGGACGACCTGCTGCACCGCCCCACCGAGGCGTATGTGACGGACTTTATCCGGGCACAGCGTTCGCCATTGCCGCCGATGCCGGAGGTGGAAGGATGACCTACCTCCTTGCTCCTTCGTACCTCAGTCACAGGGTCCTTCCTAAAGGAAGGATACGGATAGAACAGGAGGGCAGGGGGACCCCGCCCCTACGCCCTGTCCTAATCCTTCCTTTAGGAAGGACCCTGCGAAGCAAGGCGGTAGGTCTCCTTCTTTGCCTCCTCGCCTTTGCTGCCGTACCCGCGCAGGCGCAGACCAAAACCGTCACCGTTGGCTCCAAGCGGTTTGCCGAGTCGCGCATTCTGGGCGAGATACTCACGCAGAGGGCGAACAAAGTGGGCGAGGCCAAAGCGACCCACAAAGCGGGTCTGGGCAACACGGGGATTGTGTTTGCCGCCCTGCAAGGCGGCAGCATTGATGTCTACCCGGAATACACGGGGACGATTTCGCAGGAGCTTTTGAAGAGCAAAACACCCCTGACTCTGTCCGCGATGAACGCGAAGCTGGCCCCGCTTGGCCTCGCTGTCGGCCTGCCGCTGGGGTTCAACGACGGCTATGCCCTGGCGATGCGGGGCGATCTGGCACAGGAGCTAGGCATCAAAACGCTGTCCGATCTGGCAAAGCACCCGGAGCTAAAGCTGGGCTTGTCGCAGGAGTTTCTGAAACGCGCCGACGGCTGGCCGGGGGTCAAAGCGGCGTACAAGCTGCCGTTTGAGTCGCCGCAGGGCTTAGACCACGGGCTGGCGTATGAGGCCATTGCAGGCAAGCAGATTGATGTCACGGACATCTACACCACAGACTCGAAAATCCCCAAGTATCACCTGCGCGTTTTAGTCGACGACAGGCACTATTTTCCCATCTATGACGCTGTGCTGCTCTACCGGAAAGACCTGCCGACGCGCCTGCCTAAGACATGGGCCAAGTGGGAAACTTTGTCGGGCAAAATCACCGATGCCAAAATGATCGCGCTGAACGGGCAGGTGGAAATCGACGGCGGCACGCCCGAGAATGTCGCGGCGGCGTATCTGTCCGGCGGTTCGGTCAAAGCGACCCACGAAACGCTGTGGTCGGCCCTGACGGCGAAAGACTTCTGGCCGGAGACGCGGCAGCATTTGTTTCTCGTGTTCGCGTCGCTGGCTTTGAGCATCCTGGTCGGCATCCCGCTGGGCATCTGGGCGGCGCGGTCGCGGGCGGCGGCGCAGCCGGTGCTGGTGCTGACGGGTTTGATACAGACCATCCCTTCGCTGGCCCTGCTGGCGTTTCTGATTGCCCTGCTGCATCAGATTGGACCTATCCCGGCGATTGCGGCGCTCTTCCTATACTCGCTCCTGCCGATTGTCCGCAACACGTACACGGGTCTGACCGATATTGCGCCTTCTTTGCGCGAATCGGCGTCGGCGCTCGGCCTGCCGCCGGGGGCACGTCTGCGTCTAGTAGAGCTGCCTCTGGCGTCACGGGCGATCTTCGCGGGCATCAAAACTGCCGCCGTTATTAACGTCGGCACGGCCACGATTGCCGCCTTTATCGGCGCGGGCGGCTATGGCAACCGAATTACACAGGGGCTGGAAAACAATGACAATTTGCTGCTGCTGGCGGGGGCCATCCCAGCATCGCTGCTGGCCCTCCTGGTGCAGTACGGGTTCGATCTGCTGGACCGGGCGGTGACGCCGAAGGGGCTGCGGGGGTGACAGCAAAACAGGCAGAGGAGCCACGGGTTAAAACCCGAGGCTGCCAAAAGCCCACCGTCCAGGGGACGTAAGATACGATGACGACGAGACGATTCTTGTGTCCCCTGGACACTGGGCACTTCCGAGCCTCGGGTTTCAACCCGTGGCTCCTTTGACCACTGCTGCTGTGCTATAATTACCCTATGGGTGGATACTACATCAATGTCAGCCTCCAAGACGCCGACCCCGCCGCCGTGCGCGGGGCTGTCACGGAGCTATTTGCCGCCGAAGGCTTCCTGCCTCTCGGCGAGCAGCCTGCCTCGCTCGTGACCGAGGACGAAGACGCGCTGCCAGAGGGCGAGACTTGGTACGGCGTCCTCGTCAGCGGCAAGGCAGGCGCAGGCTGGGTGACGGTCTACGTCGACGACTGGCAGGACAGCGGCTTGCTGGCAAAGCATTTGTCCAAGACGCTTGGCACACCCGCGCTGGAAGTCTGGGTGGCCGATGACATTCACTGGGGCTACACCTATTACGAGCGCGGCGCAGTGCGGGACCGCTTCGCCGATGACCCTGCCGCCCTCGCCGACACTCCCGAAGAAGCCGCGCTGTATGTCGGCCAAGCCGATACTCTGGCCCCCGTCCTGCAAGTGCCGCCGTCGCAGTTTGCCACAACGCTGACCGACGCCCGTGCAAGCGCCGGGCAGTTCGCAGGCGGCCCGCTGGACGCCGTCGCGCTGGCCGTCGGCCTGCCGTTTGAGCATCTGTTCACTGGCTACGACTATTTTTTCGAGGATGACCCCGACGACTACGCACAGGATTTGGAAGACTGGCCCGCCTTCCGCCACCTTGCCTTTCAGCCCCCGGCGGGGCGGGAGACGCTTTCGGAGTAAAAATGAACAAGGCAAAGCTGATGGTAGAAGGTCGGAGGAGACATTATTACCGGCTGTTTAGGCTGCCGGTGCTGACCATAGCAACACTTTGGGCAGTCGTTATGCTTTGGGATATTTTCAGAACGAGTGATGCCGAGGGCAAGCTCTGGAACGCGCTCTTAGGCGGCTCCATGATAGCTTTCATCGCGCCAGTGTGGGTTTTTGTTCGGGGGCGGGTTCCGCTGTGGCTGTCACTCTTGGTCGCCTGTGCCGCTGTGTTCAGCGTTCTAATGGTAAACGCTTGGGCGTGCCGAGCAGCAGGGACGGCTGGGACTCACTTTTACGACCATTGGTGGCTGCTCCTGTTGAGCCTGGCAGGATATGGGGTTACAAAAGCATCGGCACGATCTTTTATCGCGGACGCAACCCTTGAGCCAGACTAAAACCCTCCGCTCCGCCAAGCGCCAACTGGGGCAGTTTCTTACCCCCTCCCCCATCGCCCGTCGCCTGCTGGCGGACTTCACTTTCACCCCCACTGACACCGTGCTGGAGCCGAGCTTTGGCGACGGGTCGTTTCTGCTGCCGCTGGTGGAGTCGTTCCTGGCGCTGTATGAGGGGCCACTTGCGGAGCGGCTGGCGCGGGTGCTGACGGAGAATGTGTGGGGCGTGGAGATTGACCCGGTGCTATATGAACGGGCGCTGGCGGCGATTTCTGAACACTGGGGAGTGCTGCCGGCGCGGCACAATTTGCGGAACGCGGACTTTTTCCGGGCCGAGCTGCCAAACGGTTTCACGTATGTCGTCGGCAACCCGCCGTTCGGGGGGACGATTGCACCGGAGTTGCAGGATGCTCTGGACAAGGCGCTGGGGTGGCGCGGCGGGCACAAGATTAAGAAAGAAACGTATTCGTTTTTTATTGTCAAATCAATGGATTTGCTGGGGCTGGGCGGGCGGCTGCGGTTTATTTGCAGTGACACGTTTCTGACCATCAACACGATGCAGGGATTACGAAGACATTTGCTGGACACGGGATCGCCCAGCGTAACGCGGCTGGGGGAGTTTTCGGACGAGACGCAGTACGCAATGGTGGTGCTGGACTGGGTGAAGTCGGGCCGGGCGGAGGCGGCGACGGTAGACGGTTGCCCCGTGGCGCGGGCGCAGATAGCGGCGACGGGGAACCACTCGTGGCGGGTGACGGACGAGTACGCGCCGTATTTTGCCGGGCCAAAGCTGGGCGATTTTGTGGTGGCGACAAGCGGGATGACCGTCGGGGCGAATGCGCTGTTTGTGCGGCCTATCTTGGGCAATGCCGTGACGGAGCCGTACACATTTGAGTTCTATGAAGACCCGCTCACTCTGGTGCGGGAAATCGAACGTGCCCGGCTCGGCGTGCTGGCTTCGGCGAAGAAAGCCGACATCGCAGCGCGGGTCTGCCGGGGCGAGACGCGGCGGGCGGTGCGGGTCGTGCCGCGTGAGACGCCGCTCACCGTTCCCCTGCCCCACCCTGACTATAAGCCGTACAATAAAGCCTCGGCGGCACTAATCTATGCCCCGCCGACGCACGTAATTTATTGGAAGGATGCCGGGGACGCGGTGCTGACGTTTAAAAAGAGCGGCCCGTGGTATCTGCACGGGGTCGGCGGACGGTCGTATTTTGGGCGCGAGGGCTTGACGTGGCAGCTCATTTCGGACACGCTGAATGTGCGCTGGCTGCCGCCGGGATATATCCTGGACAGCGGCGCTCCGTGTGCGTTTCTGCGGGAGGACGTGAGCGAAGACGAGCTGTTTTTCATTCTGGGCTGGGCGCTGTCGCCGCTGTGTGGGCGGCTCTTAAAAGACGTCATCAACCACACGAAGAACATTCAGGGCAAGGATTTCGAGCGTCTGCCGTACCCGTTCTGGCTGAGCGCGGAGGCAAAGCGCGAACTGATTGCGCGGGTCCGGGAGATGGTTGCCGAAGCGCGGGCGGGGCGGGTGCTTGGGCGGGGCGACCGGAAAGTGATGGAGGTGGGGGCTGGGTATGAGCCAACCCCCTAGCCCCCAATAATGGGGGAACCGGATTGGGAGAAGAGAAGCGTCGTCTTACTCTGGCTCCCCCATTATTGGGGGCGGGGGGGGGCCTACAGCCCCCGCCGCATCAGGAAGTGCATGATGCCCGCGTCGTCGAACTCGTCGCCTTCGGCCACGAAGCCGAGGCGCTCGTAGAAGGGAATGGCGTAGGTCTGCGCTTCCAAAATGGCTTCGTCGTAGCCCTGACGGCGGGCTTCCTCCAAAACGGCCTCCATAAGACGCAGGCCGAGGCCGCGCCCACGGGCGGATTTGATAATCGCCACGCGCCCGATTTTGGCGAGGCCGTGCTTTTCCAAAAGCCGGGCGGTGCCGAGGGGCGTGCCGCCGTCGCGCAGGAGGAAATGGGTGGCAATGGCGTCGTATTCATCCATTTCGAGGTCAAGCGGCACGTTCTGCTCTTCCACAAAGACTTCTTTGCGGAGGTCATAACAGACATCAAATTCGTCGGGCGTCGTGGTGACGGTAATCGTAATCGGCATCGGTTCTTGTCTCAATCCAGAAAGCGGTATTTTAAGAGCGCCCACGCGGCGTCGAAGGCATCGCGCCAGCCGATTTTCTTGCCTTCTTCGGCGGTGCGGGCGGCATAGCGGATGGGCGTCTCGTAGATTTTATACCCGCGTTTGATGATTTTTGCGGTCACTTCCGGGCAGAAGTCAAACCGCTCACAGCGCAGGGGAATGGACTCTAAGAGGGGGCGGCGGAACATCTTGTAGCAGGTCGCCTCGTCGGTCAACTTTGTGCCGAACAGCATATTGGTCAGCTTGGGCAGGAGGCGGCGAGCGTAATAAAACTTGTCCCTGACTTCGTGGTTGAGCTTGGCAGCTTCCGGCGACAGGCGGGTGCCGTAGACCACCGCCGCACCGGCGTCAATCTTTGCCAGCATCGGCAGGAAATCGCGGGGGTCATACTCGCAGTCGGCGTCCTGAATGACCACGACGTCGCCGCGTGCGTGCGAGAGGGCAACGCGAATCGCCGCGCCCTTGCCCGCGTTTTTCGGGGCATAGACGATTTTCAGGTGCGGGTCATGCCGCGCTTCCAGGGCGTGCAAACGCGCCCGCGTGCCATCGGTCGAGCCGTCGTCGACGACAATCAGCTCCAGGTCTATCGGCAGGGCCAGCACATCGGCGATAATGTCCGCGACCGTCTCGGCTTCATTGTAGACCGGCATCAGCACCGACAGGCGGGGTTTATGTGGGAAAGGCGTCATTGCTGTTGGATTGTTCAATTTGCGGAACGCTGCCGAATGTGAGCGTATTCAGGTGTTGTTTGTGGCACTCAGGCGTCGAAGATGCACTTTTGCCCGCCGATGGCCCAGCGTAGCGGCTTTTTCCAGCCAGAAGCGGCCCCAGCGCGGTGAGGCTTTTACACCTTCGCCGTCCAGATAGGACAGGCCCAGATTATATTGCGCTTTGGTGTCTCCCTGCCGCGCTGCCACTTTGTACCAATGCACCGCCCGGTCAAAGTCAACCGGAACGCCGCAGCCTGCATGGAAGCACCAGCCTAAATCCCGCTGCGCGTCGGAGTTGCCGACTTTGGCGGCTTTCGCCAGCCAGAAGTGCATTTGTTCATAGTCCTGCGATACGCCCTCGCCTGTGCGGTAACTGAAGGCCAGATTGTACATCGCAGCATCGTGTCCCTGCCGGGCGGCCTTTTCGTACCAGCGCAGTGCTTCCGGCAGGTCAGGAGGCGTGCCGCGTCCGTGTTCGTGGCAGACGCCGACATAAAAGAGTGCCCGTAGATGTCCGGCATTTGCGGCTTGTGCCCAGAGCGGATACACAGCAGTCCAATCGGTTGGGCGCGGGCGGGTGCGCCCGTAGGCGAGCCGATAGCCGAGACGAAACAGCGCATCGGCATTGCCCGCCGCCGCCCGTTTTTGCAATGTCTGCGTCGTTTCCATAATCTAGTGGCGTTGTTGCCTAACTGTCCCTGCCCCAAGAAACCATGACCCAAAAACCCATGCCATAAATGGCACGGCTCACCGGCCTGCGGCCAGAAAGTACTGCTTCGCGGCACTCAAACATATCTATCCTAACTCTTAGCCCCGCGAAGCGGGGCTTGCTGGCGTCTGCGCCCGATAGCCGTGCCATTTATGGCATGGCTCCTGATGTCCCTGTTGGCAGCGACAACGATTTATGCAACAACGCCTAATAGCGTTCCAATTTGGTGCAATTTGGTGCAATTCTGAAATCGCCTGCAAACTCTCAGACGCTTTCCTGCGTAGTATACCAGAATGCGCGGTGCAGATAGCCCCCGGCAAGCGTGCCTCCTTGACATTGGGGGCGTTCCAGCCTATAATGGTAGGCAGGTCAAACTATGGCAACAACAAGCACACCAAGAACCAATTCGCCCCGGAAAAGCTCGCCGACGACGAAATCAGGCGGACGTGGGGGCGGCGGACGGACTCCGAAGCCGAAGCGTAAAGGGTCGCCGTTCTGGGGACGGGTCAAAGCCGTGTTTACCCTGCTGACGATCTTCGTGCTGCTGTCGGTGCTGACGCTGATGGCCTGGGTGGCCGTGCGTATCCATGATATGCCGCGCACGATTGATATTGACACGGCCCCGATGGGCATTACCTATCTGTACTCGTCGGACGGGCAGGAACTGGCGGAGTTCTTTACCGAGCGGCGCAAAGTGGTTCCGATTGAAGACATCCCGAAGAACCTCCAGGATGCGACGGTGGCGTTTGAAGACAAGCGGTTTTATTCGCATTCGGGCGTCGATTTCCGGGGCATCGAGCGGGCACTGTATTCCAACTTCCGGCACGGCGATTTGAAGGGTGAGGGCGGCAGCACCATCACGCAGCAGCTTGCGCGGAACGCGGGTATCGAGGGATTGGACCGCAAAAAATCGTTCGGGCGCAAGTTCAATGAGCTGATTATCGCCAACCAAATCGAGAAAAGCTACACCAAGCAGGACATTCTTGCCAAGTATTTAAACCTTGTGAACTACGGCTCCGGCGCGTATGGCGTGGAAGCCGCCGCCGAAGTGTATTTCAACAAGCACGTCAAGCAGCTTGATCTGGCCCAGTGCGCCCTGCTGGCGGGGCTGCCGAACCGGCCCGCCGATTTTAGCCCGTACAAGGACATGGAAGCCGCCAAAGGGCAGCGCGGGCGCGTCTTGCAGCAGATGCTGGAACAGGGCAAAATCACGCCCGCGCAGTTCAATCAGGCCGTCAAAGAGCCGATTAAGCTCGCCGGGGCCAAAGCGCCGCCGCAGGGCAGCCAGATTTTCCATGCGCCGTTTTTTGTCAACTATGTGGTGGACCAACTGCGCCGCAAGTACGGCCCGGACCGGCTGTTTGAAGGCAACCTGAAAGTCTACACGACACTGAACTGGGAAATGCAGCAGGCGGCGGAAAAAGAGCTGGTGGAAGGCATCGACCGGGCGCGGCGGGCCGGGCATGGGCCGACGCAGGGCTGTTTGGTGGCGTTGGACCCCAAAACCGGCGGCATCAAGGCGATGGTTGGCGGCGTGGATTACAAGCAAAGCCAGTTCAACATCGTGACGCAGGCG
The DNA here is from genome assembly GCA_965277455.1 of Capsulimonadaceae bacterium. Taxonomy (GTDB): domain Bacteria; phylum Armatimonadota; class Armatimonadia; order Armatimonadales; family Capsulimonadaceae; genus JANXMY01. The sequence goes on from OZ255823.1 coordinate 2,495,264, forward strand.
CGTCGTCAGCCCGGCTCATCGTTCAAGGCAGTGCTGTATTCGGCGGCCATCAATGACGGCTCGTTTAAAGAGAGCAGCACGGTTCTGGACGCCCCGGTGACATTCCGCTCTGGTGGCAAGCCGTACACGCCCCGCGATGACAGCGGCTACACCTACCGGCGCGTGACGCTGCGCGAGGCGATGGCGCAGTCCATCAACGTTCCCGCTATCCGGGTCATCAGTGTGATTGGCCCGCAGAACGTCGTTCGCTATGCCCGCATGATGGGTGTCAAGTCTCCCCTGGACCCCTATCTGGCGCTGGCGCTGGGGTCGAGCGGTGTGACGCCGCTGGAAATGGCGAGCGTGTATTCGACGTTCGCCGCTGGCGGTGATCACGCCGAGCCGGCGGCGTGGACGCGGCTGACCGACGCGCAGGGCAATGTGCTGGAAGATGTGCCGCCTTCGGTGGCGACGCACGTTTTGCAGAAGGACACCGTCGCACAGCTTAACGATATGCTGGGTGCGGTCATCACCGACGGCACGGCCCGCAACATCGACGGCATTGTGGCGGACGCGCACGGCAAAACAGGCACGACACAGGGCCATAAAGACGTGTGGTTTGTCGGCTACACTTCGGATTTGGTCTGCGCGGTCTGGGCCGGGCATCCCATTTACCGTTCCAAAGGACTGCCGCCCGCTTACGGAGAACCGATGGAAGGCAGCGCGTGGGGATCCACCGTCTGCGCCCCGATCTGGGCCAAGTTTATGAGCCGAGGCATCCCCATTTTCCAGGCCGCCCGTGCCCGTGAGATCGCTCAGGAGAAGGCCAAACAAACGCCGGTAGCGAAGCCGCTCACGCAGGCTGACACCGATGCCGCCGCTGAGAACCCGCCCGCGCCCGCCGACAATTCCGACGACACGCCGAAATCCCGCCGCCACTCCCGTCCTAATGCCGCCCGCGACAATGGCGACGGCACAGTGACGGTCAATGTCGATGACGGCTCCAACCTACTGGCCCCCAGCGGCTCCGCCGGGTCGCACCCGGAGACATTCACCGCAGGCACGCAACCGACCGCGCTGTCCCCGCAGTATACGACTTCGGGCGGCGACAGCAGCGGCTCGCCTGACGACAGCAGCAGCCCGTCGGCATCCGGTACGGACGGCGGCAGCGGGGACACCGCCGCGCCGAGCCGCCGTTCCCGCCGGGACCGCCGCCATGCCGATAGCGGCGACAACGTCAGCGTGATGGTCAACCCGGAAGACGGCCTGCTGGCAACCAAGTGGGACCCGCAGACGGTGCGCCGGTCGTTCCCACGCGGCCAGGAGCCGCACGAATACAGCCAGATGTACCCCCCGCCGCCGGGCGAGCAGTAGAACCCCTCCCGCTCGTTCCTCGCTCCCTCCCCTGTTAGGGGAGGGTTAAGATACGGACAAAAGGCATAAGCCCTGCGCCAGCTCTCTTCTCCGGCTCCTTCTGTGCCCTTCCCTAACAGGGGAGGGAGCGAGGAACGAGCGGGAGGGGTCTTACCTAAAACCCTATGATCATTTCCCCGAAACCTGCCGGACGGCCCGACCGCTACCAGCCCCCGCCGGAGCGCCCGCAATCGCGCCGGTCGGCAACGCAGCGGGCATGGGGGTTCGGGCTTGTCATCGCCCTGCTGTTCTTTGGCCTCCTCAGCCGCCTGTGGTTCCTGCAAGTCGTTCACGGCGATGATTTCAAGGACGCCGCCGCCGCCAATCAGGCGCGGCGCATCCGCACCCGCGCCCCACGCGGGGCGATTGTGGACCGAAACGGCGTTCTGCTTGCCGCAAACCGGCCCCGGCTGGCAATTTATGCCGTCCCCGCCGTCGCCAAAGACCCCGCAGAGCTGGCGCAGCTGGCCGCGCTGATCCACGTCACCCCGGACGAGATCGCGCAGACCATCGCAGATACCAAACAGAACCCCTATGACCCCCTGCGGATTGCCTTAGATGTGCCGCTCTCTACCATCACGCAGATTGAAGAAAACCGGCCCTTCCTGCCAGGCGTCTCCACGCAGCCCGAGCCGGTGCGCTGGTATCCGAAAGGCGATTTAGCCGCGCATCTGATTGGCACGATGGGCCGCATTAATGCCGATGAGCTGAAGGACGCCCGCACACAGGGCTACGCGGGCTATTTCACTGATGACTTTCTGGGCAAAACAGGGATCGAAGACGCCTACGAATCGTACCTGCGCGGTCGGCCCGGCGGGACCGACGTGCAGATTGACGCGCACGGGCGGACGGTGCAGCGAATGGCCGCGCAGGAGGCCGCACCGGGCGGGACGGTGCATCTGACGATTGATGCCGGGGTACAGGCGGCGGGGGAGCGGGTCTTCAAAGAGCATAACTTCGTGGGGGCCGCCGTCGCGCTTGACCCGCGCACCGGGGCGGTGCTGGCGATGGTCTCCGCGCCGACCTTTGACCCGAACAAGTTTGCCACGGGGATTACGTCCAAAAACTGGGCACCTATCCATGCCGACCCCACGCACCCACTGATTGACCGGGCCATCGACGCGATGTATCCGCCCGGCTCGACGTTTAAACCCGTGGTCGCGGCGGCGGGCCTGGAGACCGGCGCGATTACAACGCAAAGCCGGGTCTACTGCACCGGCTCATACCATCTGGGCCGCGCCCGGTTCGGCTGCTGGGAGGTGCATGGGGACACGGACTTCACCAAAGCCATCGCGCAGTCGTGCGACGTGTTCTTTTATGTCGCGGGCCGCAAAATTGGGCCGGACAAAATTGCTTATTATTCCAAGAAGTTCGGGCTGGCCGAGAAGACCGGGATTGACCTGCCGGAAGACATTGGGACCATCCCCTCCCCCGCCTGGAAGGCAAAGCACTTCAAGCGGCTTGGGCCGCAGTATTCGGACTGGTTTCCCGGCGACACGCTCCATATGTCTATCGGGCAGGGCGATGTGCTGACGACGCCGCTGCAAATGGCGCGGGTGGCGGCGGCGCTGGCAAATGGCGGGAACGTTTTGACGCCCTACACGGTTGCTAAAATCACAGACGGCGACACGGACGCGGTGCGGTTCGAGGCTGCGCCCAAAATCGTGCGCCATGTGCCGGTGAGCGCGGCCAACATGGAGGCCGTCCGGCGAGCGATGCGGGCGACGGTGACCAATGGCACAGGGAAAATCGTCAGCTTTAAGGACCTGGCCGTGGCCGCCAAAACGGGGTCCGCGCAGACGCAGGGCAATTCCAAGACGCACGGTTTGTTTATCTGCTTTGCCCCCTATGACCATCCGACCATTGCGATTGCCGCGATTGTGGAGCATGGCGGGCACGGCGGGGACACGGCGGGGCGGGTAGCCCGCGCCATGCTGCAATCCTATTTCCATCTGAAAGACACAGGCGGCGCGTCCAGCCGGAGCGACTGACCCTGCGGGGAGTTGATGAGAAGATTATGCTTTACGAACTGCGCCATTATGACATTCGAAGCAGCCGGGGCCTGGACTTGGTCACCGCTCGCTTCGGCGAGCACGTTTTGCCAATCTGGGACCGGATCGGCATCCATCATGTCGGTTTCTGGTCGATATTAGTCGGCTCGCCCAGCCCCCGGCTTACTTATATGCTGGCCTGGGAAGATTTGGCCCAGAGGCAGGCGCTGTGGGATACATTTGAGGCGGATGAGGCCTGGAAAAAAGCGCGGCGTGAGGCTGTAGAAGACTGGAACGGCAATCAGACGCATACAATCACCAGCACGATTTTGAAGCCGACGGAGTTTTCCCGGCAGCCGAAACAACACAATCAGCCTGCGCGGCTGGCGGGTGGTCTCTTTGAGCTGCGGACATACTACTTTGACGACATGACAAAGCTCAGTCAAACTTTGGAAGCGTACAATACGCAGCTTGCCCCGGCGTTTGAGAAGCACGGGCTGTTTGCGATGGGCTACTGGACCACATACATCGGCGAGTCGCCCCGTCTGACATATATGCTCGTCTTTGAGAACCTGGCCCACCGGGAGCGGGCCTGGGCCTCGTTTTACACCGACCCGCAGTGGCCCGCCCGGCAGGATTGTTTGTACCCGGACGGGCAGCCTCTGATTTCGCGTATTGATAGCTGCCTGATGAAAGGCACAGACTTTTCCGGCTGGCAGTGACCGCATGGGATCGCCTCCCTGCCCCCAATTCTGGCGTACCCCCGACAGAGCCACGGGTTAAAACCCGAGGCTCGGAAGTGCCCAGTGTCCCAGAGGACACAAGACAAGAACAAGATAGGCTCCGCACCAACGGTCTTGCGTCCCCTGGACGCTGGGCTTTTGGCAGCCTCGGGTTTCAACCCGTGGCTTCCTTTCCGGCTCCTTGTACAGTCTTCAGCCAGTCCGCCGCTGCCAGCGCCTCGGCGCGGGTCAGGGCGTGGCCGCCCTCTTCCCAGTGCGCCGTGACATCGGCCCCGTATCCCCGAAGCAGAGTCAGCAGTCGCTCGGTTTCGGCGATTGGAATCAGAGGGTCCCGGCGGCCTGCACCGACAAAGACGGGCGTTCCTGTGAGGTCCGGCGGCGTCTCCGGGACCAGCGGAACCATCGGGGCAAGCAGCACGGCGGCCCGCAGAACGCCGGGATGAAGCAGAATCAGGCTGCCTGCGATGTTTGCGCCATTCGAAAAGCCCGCCGCCGTCACTCGCGCTGCGTCAAAGCCATACTGGTCAGCGGCGAGGGCGACAAACTCGGCCAGGGCGTGCGTTTGGGCGATTAAATCCGGCACATCAAAGACCCCCTCGGCCAGCCGCCGAAAAAAGCGCGGCATTCCCCGTTCCAGCACTCGCCCTCTTGGCGACAGCAAATTAGCCTCCGGCAGAAGCAATGCGCCGAGCGGAAGCAGATCGTTTTCGTTGCCGCCCGTGCCATGCAGGAGCAGCAGCGTATCGGCGTCGGCGGGATTTGGGGCAGGCTGCCAGCGGTGGGTGAATGTCACTTGTTTGTTACCTAAGATCGCCCGGCGGCCCCATATTTTGGGACCGCCGGGCGTGTGTATTTCTCACGGAACGCAGAATTACCTGGCCGCGTTGGGCTTGGGCAAAGTGGCTTCGGCGGACAGACGGATGGTGACGTCATCGGCGAGCTGCGGGGAGCCGTCGGGCATTTTGTGGTCCCAGGTGATGCCATAGTCTTTGCGGCTGATGGTGATGGGGTCGGCGACCATGCCAATTCGTGTGCCGCCGAAGGGGTCCTGCACGGGGCCGGAATAGCGGAACGGGATAGACACCGGATGCGATTCGCCCTTCATGCTTAGCGTGCCGTCGGCAACATAATGGTTACCGTCTTTGTGGATATGGCTGCTGGTAAAAGTCAGCGTCGGGTACTTGGCGGCATCAAAGAATTCGTCCGACTTCAGATCGGCGTCACGCGGGGCGACATTGGTGTCAATGGAGGCGATCTGCGCGGTGAGGGTGACGCTGGATTTGGATGGGTCGGCGAAATCCGCCACAATCTGCCCGGCTTTGTCATCGAAGCGGCCCTGCACTTTGCTCAGGCCCATGTGCTGAATCTCAAAGCCGAGGGACGTGTGCATCGGGTCGATGATGTATGTCCCGCTCGGGGCATTGATTCCCACATGGGCTGTGCCAAGCTGTCGCGGCGCGGGGAAGGCCGGGCCGGGAGAAAGCAGCAGAACGGCGGCTCCGGCGGCGGTCGTACTGACGGTGAGAAGGAGTGCGCCCAGTGTGCGCTTGTGTGTCGGTGTCATGGTGTATTCCTTTGTGTATATGTGCCTGTCTTATTTGGTCTGTGTCATGCCAACGGCTTTGAGCGCTTTGGCAACCTGGGCAACGCGGCGGCCCTGGAAATGGGCGACTTCCAGATCGTCGGCAGTCGGCGGGGCATTGCCCTGGCCGGCGACGGCGGAGGCGCCGTAGGGCGTTCCGGCTTTGAACAGAGTCGGATCGGCATAGCCCAGCGGGACGATGACCATGCCCAGATGCACCATCGGATTGTACATCGAGAGGATGGTCGATTCGTTGCCGCCGTGCGGGGACGACGTGGAGGTGAACGCGCTGCCGACCTTGCCGTTTGTTTTGCCCTGGAACCAGAGGCCGCCGAGCGAATCGATGTAGGCTTTCAGCTCGGAGGAAATTGTACCAAAGCGGGTCGGCGTGCCGAAGATGATGGCATCGGCCCCTTCGGCGTCGGCGGCTGTCGGGGCTTCGTACTTGGCGTTCATGGCGTCCGCGCTTTCGGCCCAGCCGTCGGCATGGGCCATGACTTCGCGGCTGACGATTTCACGGGCGCGGCGCAGTGTGACAACCGCGCCTTCGGACTTCGCGCCCTCGGCGATGGCGTTTGCCAGGGCCTCGGTGCTGCCGTTGCGGGAATAAAACGCGATCAAGATTTTAACGGGTTCCATCGGTGTCTCCTTGTTGTTGTCGAAAGTTGTCTTTATTGCAATGCAGGGATCGGCTCGCCAGTGGCTTCCTGCTTGGGCAGCACCAAGCGACCGAGCGCCAGACGGCCCGGTCCCGCCACAATGATAACCAGCGCCAGCAGCAGCAGGGTCAGGGGGTGTTCAAAGCCGCCCTTTGTGCCATCGTAGCCATTTTTCAGATGGACTAGGGAAATGGCCCCCAGCATAATCAGCAGTTCGCCAGCACTGGCGATGCGGCTCAGGACGCCAAACAAGATGCCGAGGCCGCCCAGAAACTCGCCGTAGCCGACCAGTGCGGCCACGGCCAGCGGCTGATGCGTGAACCCGGAAAACCCCGCCAGACCGGGACCACCAAATGCGCTAAAGGCAATCTGTGCGCCGTGGAAGATAAAGGGCAGAGCCAGGGCGATCCGGGCAATCAGCAGGGCGGCGTCCACGCCGGGCCGCTCGGTGGTGGTGGTTGGTGAATAAACACTCATTGTTGTCTCCTCATATAGTATATTTTCTAAAGCGCACTACTTTTTAACGCGCTCCGATACCGTAATAATAGCCGATTGAGGTTAGTTCCCGCTTCCGGCACATTTTTTTTGTTTTTGGTGTTAAGTATTTTATGGACCATTCTATACAGCCTTCCACACAGCATCCGCATGGCGACGCCGTGTTCTGCCCGGTCAACGCCGCGCTTACTCTGCTGAGTGAGCGGTGGACCCTGCATCTTGTCCGCAGCCTGCTCGGGGGAGCACGGCGGTTCAACGAGATAGCCCGCGAGATTGGCCTGAACCCGGTGACGCTCCGCGAGCGGCTGCGGGCGCTGGAAGAGGAAGAAGTGGTGACGCGCACCGTGGTCAGCGTCATGCCCCCCCACGTCGAGTATGCCCTGACGCCCAAAGGGCAGGCGCTGCACGGCATCTTCGAGGCGCTGACCGAGTGGAGTCTGATTTGGATGAAGCCAAAAGGCGCGGAGATAATAGACGCGCTCGAAGACGACGCGGCGGACCTGCTGCCGTGCGAAGTGTTAGGCGTTTCCTAAAATGCCGCAAACGTGGCGGTATACGGCGGCGCGAGGTGGTCGGGGGAAATGGCGACGGCGGGCGTGCCGGTGCTGACGACTTCGGGGCGGAGCCAGCGGACGTGGCCGTCGGCCAGCAGAAAGTCGCGCCCGCCTTCGTGGCGGTTCGCGTTGGGGGCGGTGACGCTGACAAACTGATTGGCGAATGTGGAGAGGGTTTCGTCGGGGTTCGTCAGCGGGGCCGTGCTATTGGACAGCCCGCCGCCGGTGGCTTCGGCCAGCAGAACCGTCGCGCTCGGCGCGGTCAGGGTGGACAGCGGCAGACCGGCGGGGGCGGCTCCGGCACTCAGATTGATGTTGGCAAAGTAGGTCAGCGGGTCGGACGTCACGCCGCCTGTCACCGACGGCGTGCGCGGGTCGGTGGGGCAGAGGAAGACGGCGGGCGCACGCAGGAACGGGTAAATTGGCCCCGCCCAGCCGCCGTAATTGCCGCCGCCGTCGGGGTTCGGGACGGCGAGCAGATGCCCCGGCATGAACTTTTCGTCGCTGTCCTGCGTGTACAGGGCCACCGCTAATCCCATCTGCTTCAAATTAGACTGGCACGTTGCCCGGTACGCCCGTGCCCGCGCTTTGAGAAACACGGGAAAGAGAATTGCCGCCAGAATCGCTATAATGGCAATGACGACGAGCAGCTCAATCAGCGTAAAGCCCTGTTTTCTGGCACTCACGGCGCAGCCTCCACATCCGGGTCCAGCGTCAGCACCGAAGACGGGTTGCGCCAGACGCGGCACAGCGGCGTGCCGGAGGCGGAGTTCAGCGTGATAATAGACGGCGCGGGTTTCTCAGAGGCCGCCGGGGTCAGCGGCAGAACCCAGCAGAGCGGCTCCGACGCCGCTGCCGGTTTATCCAAAGTCAGCTTGCCGCCAGTAGAATACAGCGCGACGAGGCCATCATGGGCGCGGCCAGTTGGCACAGCGAAGAAGGGCACAGAGCGCACGGCAGGCCACAAATGCTTGGCCGCAACCTGTTCGCGCTGGGCATAGAGGCCATTTGCCAGTGCATAGACGGGCGCGGGCAGGGACAGGCGCGGGTCGCTCAGGGTCAGCCGGTACATAATCTGGTTGTAATTGTAGCGCGGCGTCTGCATCGGGGTTCCTGAATAGGTGTCGGTGTAGGTTCCTTCCAGATAGATGACGCGCCCGCCGTCCTGATCAAAAAACGGGTGCTGGGTGGGGTTATAAAACGTGTAGTGGTCGTGCGTGATAATCTTCCGCGCATAGACCCAGGGGCCAACCGGCGTGTCCGCCTCGGCAAACCAAATCTCGCCCAGATAGGACGACGTCCCGCCCGCCTGCCCGGAAATCATCACCCAGCGCTTCAAATACGGGTTCCAGTGGACCGAGCCGCCGTGCGAGTGAACGGGGGCGTCGGTGTCAATGTCGCGCAGGGGGGCCAGCACTTCGTCCGGCTTTAGCAGTCCTCTGTCTACGAGCGTTTGCAGTTCATCGTAGCTGAGAACCGGCGTATTCGTCTTCCAGCCATACACTAATTTTCCCGCCGCCGTCCGGTCCAGCTTCGTGTTTGCCCCGTCGAACTTGCCGCCGATTGGCAGGCAGGTGTAGCCCTGATAGGTCGCATTGTCCAGAACGTGTGTTAAGTCCGCCAACACGCGCACAAAGGGCATGGCAAGGTTGTTTTTGGGCTGACAATACAAATACGATTTCCCCGTACTCTTCGCAAAAAACGGCTGACCGTCGACATACAGCGGCGTGTCCAGCGCGAACGGGTGAACCGGCTTGAACACGGCGGCAGCGTCATCAAACTGCGCCAGCCCCTGCTCGGCGGCCTTGCCGGAGCCGTCCAAATGCGTGTAATGCGTGTACAGATGCTCCAGCTTGTCGGCCCCGGTGAGCGTGAACAGGCCCCCCACCCAGACGGGACCGCCGCCACCGGGCAGAGGGATCATCGGGCGGCTGAAGCCCTCTTTATCCACCCAATAGGTTAAATTGGTGCCCACGCTCGGGTCCAGCCCCCCGGAGGCCGGCAGCGGCGACGTCGCCCCCGAGGTCGCAAACTGCCCCAGCGGGTACGACGGCTTGCTCGTGTCGCCATAGAACCAGTAGAGCTTGCCCTTGTAAGGCGTCGCCATGACGGTGTCCTGCCCCACCACCAGTCCATCCATCAGCGGGTTTTGGAGGGGAACCTTCGCCCCCACCCGCACGCTGTCCGCGTAGATGCCCGCGCCCGTAATCCGGTACAGCCGCTCGGCGATATTGACCCGTTTCAGCGTAATCTTCGCCTGCCCCCCGGCCTTGACATCCAGCGCCTTGCCCCGGTTGCCGAACCCATCGGCGGGATACTCGTAGCCGTGGCTTTTGACACTAAACCAGACCGAGTGCCCCACCAAATCGGGGTCGTTAATCGCCACAATCCCATTGCTGTCCGTATAGAACGTGAGGGCGTTGGTCGTTTTCAGCTCCACCAGCGGCACGCCCCGCCCGGTGTCGGCGTCTACGACGGTGATCTGGAAATAATCCGACGGAGCAGCCCGCCCCGGCAGTGCGGCAAACGAAAAACAGAGCAGACCGAGCAACGTAGCAAAAAAGAACTTCATAAAGTAATCCTGAATTACGGCCCGGAGTATGCCATGCCATAAATGGCACGGCTACCAGGCGCAGACGCCGCGACCCCCCATTTCGGGGGCTAAGAGACTGTATAGAAAGCGCCCCCTGCTCTAAACGGCAGGGCTTTAAAAGTGCAATCCCCCGCCTGCGCGGGCGAAGATTTAAGAATGCTTACGGTAGGCTGTCTGATGCCCGCGAAGGCGGGGAATTGCTCTTTCGAAGCACGGGGGTTCAGCCCCGTCACAGAGTTTCTATACAGTTTCTAAGATTAGAACAAGAATAGTTCAAATCCAAGTACCGCAAAGCGGTAGTTTTTAGCGTCTTCGCTCGCTATTCGTGTCCTTCAGGACATAGCACTCCGGGACACAGCTAATATAATATTGTTTTGCTCATTGTAACACCGGGAACACGGGGCGTCAAGGCAGGAGATGAGAGACAGTCACGAAAGGCCCAGAGAACCTCACCCCAGCCCTCTCCTTCCGCAAGCAGAGGGAGCCGGAAAAGATGGGCAGGAGCGGAAAAGACGGGCAGGGGCAAGCCCTGCCCCTACGGGCAGGGGCAAGCCCTGCCCCTACGGGTTTGGCCCGTGTTGTGTCGTAATCCTTCCTTTAAGAAGGACCCTGCGAAGCGAAGAATGAGCGAAGCAAGGCGATATGTCTCTGATTCCCCCAGAATTGGGGGCGGGGGGCAATAAGGTATACTAATGCAAACTTTGAGGAAAACCCCGATGGGGAGCAAGGATAACGGTATATGTGCGGAATTACGGGCTATGTGGGCGGACGGGCGAGCAGCGTGAAGCTCGCTTTGGACAGCTTGAAGCGGCTGGAATACCGGGGGTATGACTCGGCCGGGGTCGCGGTGGTGCAGGCCGGGGCGGACCATGTCACGGTGCTGAAGAAGAAGGGCAAGCTGGATAACCTCAAAGCGGCCCTGAACGGACTCGGCGAGGCGAGCGGGGCAGTCATCGCACACACGCGCTGGGCGACCCACGGGCGGCCCAATGATGTCAACGCGCACCCGCACACGGACGAGAAAAGCCGGATCGCACTGATCCATAACGGCATTATTGAGAATTATCTGCCGCTGAAAGAAAAGCTGGAAGCCGAGGGGCACGTCTTTCAGAGCGACACCGACACCGAAGTGCTGGTACATTTGATTGAGTCGCACCTGGACAATGACGGCAGCGGGTCGCTGGAAGCCGCCGTCCGGGCGGCGCTGGCGGAAGTCACAGGGGCGTATGCGATCTGCGTGGTATCGTCGGAAGAGCCGAACACGATTTATGCGGCCAAGACCGCCTCGCCGCTGATTATCGGGCTGGGAGACGGCGAGAACTTTCTGGCGTCGGACATCCCTGCTGTGATGGCCTACACCCGCGACGTTTTGGTGCTGGAAGACGGCGACTTTGCGCGGATTACGCCGGAAGGGGTCACGCTGACGACGCTGGACGGGCTGGCACTGCACCGGGACGTGTTCCATGTGACGTGGGACGTGTCCACGGCGGAAAAGGGCGGCTATGAGCACTTTATGCTCAAAGAAATCTATGATCAGCCACAGGCGATTAAAGACACCCTGCGCGGGCGGATCACCGAGACGCACAGCATCGCGTTCCCGGAGCTGACGCTGCCGAAGTCTAAGCTGATCGACTTCAACCGGATTGTGATTGTCGCCTGCGGCACGGCCTATCACGCGGGGCTTGTCGGCAAGAACTTCTATGAGCATCTCCTGCGCCGCCCGGTGGAGGTGCAGGTGGCAAGCGAGTTCCGCTACAATGACCCGCTGGTGGACTCGCGCACGCTGGCGATTGTGATTTCCCAGTCGGGTGAGACGGCGGACACGCTGGCGGCGCTGCGGGAAGCCAAGATCAAGGGCGCGACGACGCTGGCGCTGGTGAACGTCGTGGGGTCAAGTATCGCCCGCGAGGCCGACGAAGTCATTTACACGTATGCCGGACCGGAAATCTGCGTGGCATCTACGAAAGCCTATGTGACGCAGCTCATCGGGCTGTACCTGCTGGGGCTGTACATCGCGCAGGAAGAAAACAAGCTGGGGCCGGGGGTCGTGGCGGACTATGCGGAAGACCTGCTCAAACTGCCCGCGCAGGTGGCCGAGATTTTGGCGGATACGTCGGAAATACAGGCCGTCGCCAAGCAGCTTTCGGGGTCGTCGTCGTTCTTTTTCTTAGGACGCGGCTTCGACTACGCCGCCGCTCAAGAAGGCGCATTGAAGCTCAAAGAAGTCTCCTACATTCACGCCGAAGCGTACCCCGCCGGGGAGCTAAAGCACGGGCCGCTGGCTTTGGTCGAGCCGGGCGTCTCCGTGGTGTGCCTGGCAACGCAGTCGGCGCTGTACGACAAGGTGCAGTCCAATGTCAAAGAAGTCAAAGCCCGCGACGCCGTCGCTATCGGCATTGTCAAAGCGGGCGACGAGGGGCTGAACGAAAACTTCGTAGAAAGCGTCCTGCGCGTCCCGGCGACACACGACACGTTCATGCCGGTATTAAGTATTATCCCAATGCAGCTTCTCGCCTACTACATCGCCGCTGATTTAGGCCGCGAGATCGACCAGCCGCGCAACCTGGCAAAGTCGGTGACGGTGGAGTAATCTAGCCTCTGACAAAGAAAAACGCCGCTCCGGTCTGATGACCGGGGCGGCGTTTTGTTTTCTGGATGAGCTTCGCGCAGAGCGAAACTACATGGTTTTCTTCGCCATCGGCTTGGCCATGGGCTTCATGGTGCTTTTTGCCATGGGCTTTTTCATCATGGTGCCTTTTTTCATCATCATTTTCTTTTTCATCATGGTCTTTTTGGCCATGGTCTTTTTCGCCATCGGCTTCTTCATCATGGGCTTGCTGGCCATGGGCTTCTTCATCATGGGCTTGTGCATGGTGGAAGTCTGGGCGAAGACGGGGACGACGAGGGTGGCGATAGCGGCAACGGCGACGAGATTGGTGATCAACTTCATGGGATGAAGCCTCCTGGATTTAGATTTCACAGACGAAAGCGTTTCTGCCGCGCTGAAAGTTCCGTCTGTGGAAAATAAGTTGAAAATTGTTTTTCGGCAGTCAAACACAAAAAATCGCCGCCCCAGATTGACAGCCGGGGCGGCGATTTTGAATTTAGAACGCTTACTTCTTCATCATGTCATGGTGCATCATGGTACCGTGGTGCATCATAGCATCATGCTTCATCATAGCATCATGCTTCATCATCATTTTCTTGTGCATCATCATTTGATGCTTCGTCATTTTGCTGTGCATCATCGGCTTCTTCATCATGTCATGGTGCATGGTGGAAGACTGGGCAAAGACAGGGACGACCAGTGTGGCGACAGCCGCAGCGGCGGCGAGTGTAGAAATGAACTTCATAAAATGAAGCCTCCTCGGTTTGGTTTGTTCTCTCCTTACCATTGAGGCACAGACAAAGTTCCGTTTTTCCCGCAAAGACTTACAGGCGGCAATTTATTTTCAGCCGCAAGAAAGAGACGCACAGTGCCGTCAACACAGCGGCCCGGCGCAGATGTCTGAGTCTGTGCCGGGCCGTTTTTGTGTCACACTGATTGTGACAGATTTCATAACGAACTACATCTTGCCGCCGGGCTTCGGGGCCATCATCTTCATCGGGGCTTTCTTCATCGTCTTGGTGCGGGTGTAGCCCTTGACGGCCACTTTTTTGCCGTTCTTGAGCGTCTTGGTGTAGCCCTTGACTGTGGTGGTCTTGGCCGCCATCTTGGGCGTCCGGGTATAGCCCTTGACGGAGACGGTCTTCCCGCTTTTGAGCTTCTTGGTGTAGCCCTTCACGGCGGACTGGGCGAATGCGGCGGGCATAATCAGCAGGGCAGCGAGGCTGAGGGCCGCTGTTAAACGAGCGTAAAGTTTCATAATTTGTATCCTCCGCACCCGGAAGCGTTCGGCACGGGCGCGAAGTTCCCAAAAATAATCAATTCTTTTTTCACAAGCGCGGCGCGTTTCGACCCGAAAACGACACTAAAGATATGAGCAGACAGCAGACACACGACTGGGAAGACGATACCCGGCTGGCCGGGCGCTACACGGACGACGGAGACACGCGGGCGCTGGAAACACTGTTTCGGCGGCATCTGGAAGCGACCTATGCATTTGCGCGGCGGTTCCTGCCCACCCGTGAGGACGCCGAAGAAGCGGCGTCGGAAACATGGCTTCGCGCAGGCCGCGCCCTTCGGGCCGGGCGGTTCCGGGGCGAAAGCCGGTTCAAGACGTGGCTGCTCGGCATCGCCCGTCTGGTCTGTCTGGAACGCCTGCGCCAGCCGCGCCTCCCCACCCTGTCCCTGTCGGGCTTGACGGAGACAGCGCGGGGAGACTGGGTGCTGTTCGCCCCCGGCCCAGAGCCGATTTCGGACCTGGACGCGGCGCTCGATTCGCTTACCGATGACCATAAGCTCGTGCTGACACTCTGTGATTTACAGGGCCTGACAGCTGCCGAAGCTGCTTTGATTTTAGGCCGCACGCCCGCCGCGACAAAATCATTGCAGGGCCGCGCCCGCCGCGCTCTGCGCGAGGCGCTTCTCGCAATAGACAAGGAAGACCGATGACCCCTGACGAGCGCGATGAACTCACAGACCTCTACGCCGACGATGCCCTGCCACAAGCTTGGCAGACCCGGCTGGAAACCGACCCTGCCGCCGTGCGCGAAGCGGAGGAACTGCGGGCAGTCAGCCAGCGCCTCCGCGATGCCCCTGCCGAGCGGCCTGACGACTGGTTTGCCGAACGCGCTTTGGACCGCCTGCTGCGCGAACACGCGCAGGACACGGAGACCGAACCCATCCGCACCGCCCGCTGATTTGACCAATTTGACCCCACAGGAGAAGACACACAATGGCCGCCAAAACAATCACCCCCGGACTGCTCCGGGCCACCTCGCCCCGCAAAGAGCTATTTGAGGGCATTCAGACCGTCGGCAAGGCCGTCGCCACCCGGTCGTCGCTGCCCATCCTCACCCATATCCGCATCGCCGCCAAAGATGGCCGCGTCTCTATGATGGCGACGGATTTGGAGATGTGGATGGAGCATACCCTCCCCGGCGTCGGCATCACCGAAGACGGCGCGGCGACCGCCCCGGCCCGCAACTTCACCGAGCTTCTGGCCGCGATGCCCGATGCCGATGTGTCCGTGACCGTCGAAGACGAGACCAACACCCTGCACCTGCGCTGCCTGAAAGCAAACTACAAGCTGCTGGGCCTAAGCGCCGACGAGTTCCCCCTGCTGCCGCAGGTCAAGGAAGAGTCGCGCTTTGTGATTGACCGCGAAATTCTCAAAGAAGCCATCCGGCAGACGATTTTCGCCACCTCCACCGACGAGACCCGCGCTATCCTGACGGGCGTTCTGGTCGTCTTCCAGGGCGACAGCCTGCGCCTCGTCGCCACCGACACGCACCGGCTGGCCGTCCGCGACTGCCCCGTCAAAGAAGGCTCCGGCAGCGCCAGCGCGATTGTGCCTTCCCGCGCTATGAACGAGCTTCTTCGCATTATTGGCAACGACGAAGGCGAAGTGGTGGTGACACTGTCCAGCAACCAGATTCAGTTCCAGATTGAAGACAGCAAGGGCGAGGACAAAGACAGCGAGCTGGGCAGCAAAACGACCTTGATTTCGCGGCTGATTGAAGGCCAGTTCCCGAACTACGAGCGCGTCATCCCGGCGCAGGCGACGAAGACGCTGACCGTGGAGCGTGCTCCGCTCGCCGCCGCCGTCAAGCGAGCCGCCATTGTCGCCCGCGACTCCGCCTCCCGCGTCGTCCTGCGGACCACCGAAGACGGAGATCGGCTGACCATCACCGCCGAAAGCGGCAGCGTCGGCAATGCCTACGAAGAGGTCGAAGTCGCCCGCACCGGCGACGACAGCCCGGTGGAGATCGCCTTCAACGCCAAGTACCTCGCCGATGTGCTGAACGTATTAGACACCGAGGGCCTGCACATCGAGCTGACCGAACCCCTGCGCCCCGGCGTCATCCGCCCCACCGACGACGCCGACTACCTGTGCGTCCTGATGCCCATGCAGGTGGTCTGATAAGTTGAACGCGCCCCCGTCTCGTTGCTGAAAATGTTGTCTTTGCTCCAGGATTCCTCAAACAGACCTGGGGCGAAGATGACATCCGCTCCTCCCTTCCGGCAGATCACCCGCTCCACGATCGGCGACAGCGCAGCACGCTTTTCAGACCCCGGCACAGCAGGGTCAGACAGCACAGCCAGCGCCGCCTTCAGCATTCCAGCCATAACATCACTGTCGCTTGCCTTTCCCGCCTTTGGGCGACGCGTCGGGCCGCAAAATGCTCTGCGCTTCCCTTCCAGGTCCTTACGCCGCGCGGCGATGTCCGCAAACACTGCAGCGTAGGCATCGGGAGACGCCCCTGCTCGGATGCCGGCAAGCTGAGCCGTCACAGCCGCTTGCTCTTCTCCCTTGAGCTGCGAGAGTACTGTATCCAGCTCCCGTAGGCGGCTACGCACTTCGTCCGGTGTCAGTCTCGCGGTGCCAGCCCCCTCCCGGTACAAGGCCAATGCCTCCGCCACGGACTCCGGGCAGGTGAGTACTTTTTCCAGAGCGGCCAGCGCCGCCTGCTCCGTTTCGGCGATAGGATACAGGTCGCCAACGCAGGGCCGCTCAGAACCCAAAACCCGCGAACGACGCTGTGCCCCACACAAGTAGTAGCGGTAGGTCACCCCGTTCGCCTTTTGGTACTTGACGACGGCTTGAGAACCGCAATGGGGGCAGAAGACCTTTCCAGACAGCATTTGAACCTGGCGCGGGTTGCCGCCCTGGAACGTGCGCATCTGCGCCATACGCTCCTGCACAGCCTGCCAAACGCCCACGGTGACGAGCGGCGGTGCCAATAGTGGAACCCATTCCTCTTGGGGCCGAGCGACCCGCATTTCGGGCCGCGTAATCGGTCTGCCATTGAGGCGGTGGACTTGCTGGAGTCGCCCCTCGTCAACTATGGTCCGCTGCTTGCCACTAGCCGGCTCTCCCTTGTAAACGGGGTTTGTCAAAATCACGCGCAGCGTCGGCTCCAGCCAGGCGCGGCCGCCCCCCGGCGTCGGCACCCCTTCTTGATTGAGGGCACGCGCCAGAGATGGCATAGATTGCATCCCTGCGGCGTAACCCTCGAAAAGCCGACGGACGACGGCAGCGTTCTCTTCCACAACGAAGTAATGGCCGAGCTGATCTTGTGGGTACGTCCCGCGAGTGACATCGGCGTGGGTGACGATCAGGTAGCCGAAGGGCGGGCGGCTACGCTGAGGCTGCTGGCCGGACTCGGCACGCTTTCGTTTGCCGCGCATGGTGCGCGCCCGGATCGCCTGGCGCTCGTACTGCTTGAACCCGCCTTGGATGGCGAAGTTGAGGTCACCCTCAGGCGTGTCATCAAAGTCCATGTCGCAGAAGACGACGGCGCCTCCAGCCGCCTCGATTTCCCTCTTGATGGCATGCTGATGCTCGACGGTGCGGCTAAAGCGGTCCAGGGTAGCGCAGATCAGGTGGCTGGCACGGCCCGCCGTAATGTCGGCGATTGCGGCTTGCATACCGGCGCGCATTTGAAGCAGGCCGCCTGATATGCCAGCGTCCTCGTACTCAGCGAAAACTGGCAAACCAAGGGATTTTGCCTTGGCGCGGCAGAGGTCCAACTGGCTCTCCAGGCTAGTACCGTGCTTGACCTGCTCCCCGGTGCTGACGCGGCTGACGAGGACTGCCCCTCGCGAATTCTTCGTCTGTTTGGTCATATCCATATTCCTTCAACTCTGCATCGATTCTGGCTTAGTAGTCACTTTGTACCTCGTGTGCCTTGGTGACTACTCTTTGCAGTTGACCAGACTTCGCAGCTGACCAGACTTCATAGCTGTCCATAGACTGCGATGCCCAATTCTTTTCTGATAAGCCCTGCTAATCCTGCCAAGACCGCGACACTAGGTTTGTACATCCCTGGGCGGCGATCAGCGCCTGGGCGGTGACCTCCTGCTCAACCTCCTGCACAAGCGGCTCCATGACGTGCGACGGCCACCCGGGTATGTACTCGAAGGCATCCTGCGTACCGACGACGCGGAAGCCAGCGAACCGGGTCACGGAAGCCTCGACCGCCTCAAAGCCGCGCCACCGCGCGTCCTCGGCCCAGCGGCATTCGACCACGACCGCCTCCGCCTCAGGCTGGGCGCGGGCCTCCAGGCTGGCGTGGTCCAGGTGAACCTGCTCCTGAATCTCCCAGTTGGGGTGCGTCATAAGCAGCCGACGGGCCAGTTCAGCGACCGGTGCACTCAGCGATTGTAGACGCTGAGTGCGTTCCTGCGCCTGCCACTGGCGCAGCTCTTCCCCACGGCGACGTTCCTGCTCGAACGCCCTCTCTACATCGGCCTCCGCGTCTTCCTCTTCTAGGCTCCTGCCGTCCATCGCCTTCTCCTCTCTCCCCGGGAAATTTTTCTTGTTCGCGACTCTCTTCGTGCCAACCTGACATTTAACCTACGGCTGTCCGCAACTCATCGGCCTTTCGCTGGAGAACGTCATACTTGTACTCCAGTTGAGCCAGCGTTGCTCCAAGCTGTCCGAAGCCCAAGTGCTTGCGGTAATACTGTTCAATTTCCATCGCCGAAGCTCCTAATTCGCCGGCGATCCAAGCCGTCAGACGTCGGCACTCCCGCCGTAAATGCAGCACCCGTTCATCATAGGTCTTCGGTTCATCATAAGTCTTCAGTTCTTGATAATCCTCAATTGTATTCACCACACTTGAGGTCACTGCTCCAGCAGACCGCAATGCTTCTTCATTTGGAAGGAAATCAAGCCCGGTTTCCTCGAACTCTTTCTCACCGGCCTGCACACTGGTCAGCAGTGCCGCGATGTAGTAGATGGGCAGATGGATCAGATACGGCCGGGTCGATTTGAGAGCATATGCCTCTCCGAGCACCTCCTGCGAGATTACCTCTCCATCAGCGATGATATTTGGAAGGGTCGCCTCAGAAGACAGGATTTGAAACACCCCCTCCGCCTGCCCCGGCAGCCGTGAGCCGTCGGCTTCATCGATCTCGCGCCCGAATGTCGTGGCGGTCTCGTCTAAGTATGATTCATCTAAGTAAGATTCGGCCAGGGCGACCAGCCGCGGATCGGCTGGCATGTACACAGCACCGAACTGGCCACGCAGCCCCGCCACCATGCGGATGACACGCCCAGCAGTCTGAAAAAAAGACAGCGCTGTGCAGGTCGTCGATGCATAGACACAGATCCGCAGGTCTGGAAGGTCATAGCCTTCGCCGCCAAGTTGGCAAACAACCAGCCAGGGCGATGCATCGCTCCGGAACTGTTCGAGCGCCTCAGCGGAGTTAGGATCATCCCCAAGAGCCAGCGTCAAAGTGCTGCCGGTGATCTCGCTGAGCAGCGAAGCAACAGACCGGGCGTGTGTGGCATCCGTGCAGACCACGAATCCTTTTGCCTGTGGATGCAGCACCCGCATTTGCTGCAGACCTGCCGCAGCGTGCCGCAGGACCTGCGCCAGCCAGCCTCCCCCTGGGTCCAGTACGGTTCGCAGCCGCCGACCTTGGGCAACCTGCCCAAGCCGGTCAGAGAACGTGGCCTCGTGTTCGCCGCTGCTGTCCCGCCAGCGAGCGTGCGCTCCATAGACGTGGAACAGGAGGGGGCGCAGGACGCCATCTGTCAAACCTTGCACCATGGGATAGCGTACATCGCTGATAACGATGCCCTGGCGATCGTAATGAACAAAGGGTATGTTCAGCCCGTCTGTGCGAAACGGTGTTCCGGAAAGGCAAAGCCTGGCTCCCGCGTTCTCGAACCCTTCGCGCAGTCCACCGCCCCAGGCAAGACCGTCGCCGCCGTGATGGATTTCGTCAAAGCAAGCGAAGACGCGGTATTTCCCGCAGAGCACCCGAACAGCCTCAGGCAAGCGGGCGATCTGGCTGTAGGTAACGACCACGCCATCAACGTCCGCAGTCAGCCCAGCGGCGCCGTTCCCCCAGCACGCGGTCAGCGTGAGTCCTGCCCGGTGGGCGGCCCGTGCCCATTGCCGCTTCAACTGGCGGGTCGGAACGACCACTACCACAAGGCTGCAGCGTCTGGACAAAATTTCCTGGCGGGCCACAGACAGGGCCAGGTTAGTCTTCCCTGCGCCGGGGCAGGCCACCACGGTCATGTCGCGGTGTCCCTGAGCCCGCAAATCAAGCCACTTGTCGACTCCCCGCTTTTGCCACGTCCGAAGCGGGGGGGTCTGGTTTATGTCAGTATTACCTGACTGATCAGTAGTCTCAGGCATTGATGTCGCAATAACCAACGTGCCGGGTGTAATCGTCGCGCCGGGTGTAGTGATTGCTTCTGGTGCCTTCTGTGACTGCCCACCAGTGTCCATGGTGGTCTTCGCGCCTTTGGACAGGTTGCAGGACGGGCACAATACCTGCCCATTGACAACGTCGGTCGCCCCACCCTGTGAGAACGCGGTGACATGGTCAGCATGGAAGCCCGCCTGAAGTTCTGCGCCACATACCAGGCACTGGCAGCCTGGTGCCGCGAGTAGCACGAGGCGCTCTTCGACCTTGAAAAGCCGGCACGCCCGATTATCAGAATTATTTGGATTATCAAAAGCCATTACCCCTCCTCGGCCAGCTCTTCGCCGGTCGTCGTTGCCGTGAGGACTTCGCTGGCTAATGCAACGCCTATCGCAGACTTTGCTGTGCAGGACTTGTTCAGCTCGCGGGACTTGTTCAGCTTGGGCGACACAATGACCCGGCTAGCCAGCTTTCCGGAAGGCCCGGAGATGGGTACCATAACCGCCGCTTTCAAATTGGCGGGGTTCAGGCTCACCTCAAGCCAGGTCAGCAGGGCCGATGCGCTTTCGAACCGCAGAACTCGACGTGGGTCTGCGCCATTAGGTTTCATTTTTGCCGCTCCCCCTCGCTTTGAACCCCGCTTTACCGCCGCGTCCAGCGTAGACTCCGGCTGGATGTGCAGTTCCACCATAGCTTCTCGGTTGATGATCGGGTTCCCGGTCTGGGCACAGCCCCACGTCGAGTTCTGCGTCTTCGTCCATCTCCGCTCCGTCCCATGCTCTGTGCCAACACCCTCCGCTATACCAATACCCTCCGCTATACCAATACCCTCCGCTATACTAGTATCTTTCGCTAGGCTCATGTCTTTCACCGGGGGCCGCCCGGCGGTATTGATTTCGCCCTGAAGGCGGGCAACGGACCACCCCGATTGGATAGCCTGTTCAGTCAAAGCCGCCCGCGTCTCTGGGGTCTTTACCCGGGCCAAGGCGCGGGCGTGGGAGTGAGAAAGTTCCGTTCGTACCCGGTTGCCTGGTGGGAACAATCGTGCCAAGGCCGCGTAGTCCACTAGGCTGGCCCGCTTGTGTTTTTCGTCGGGCAAAAAAGCTTTGTACTGATCGCGGCACTTCCGAGCGGCCTCCTTGGCCTCTAATGTGGTATGCACCGCTGGTTGAAGGACACTCTCTTGCGCGCGCTTGACCAAAGCCTGCATCTGCCCGATCGCATCGCCCATCGTCCATTTCCAGGAATCTTCTGCCGCCGCCGTACGGCTGCTCGCCGTCAATGCCTGTGCACGGGCGAGAATGGCCTCCATCTCGCGTCCCCATCCTTCGTATTCGCGCTTCAATCCTTTGTATTCCGGTTCGGACAATCGTTAGTCTCCTTTCTTCATGGACGGGCAACCCCGTAGAGAGATCAGGTCCTGCTTAAGCAACAAGCCGCGAGTACAAGTACTTCATACTTGGACAGATTTTGGCTGCGAAGGCCTTCCGTAGATTGCTAACAAGTCGTGCCGCTGCATTCTCTGTGAACTCTACGAAGAGGGTTATCCTGGCCTGCCTGTGGCCTCGCGTCGAGGTGCAGCGAGCGGCCATGCCTTTAGGAAACAAGGATAGTGAAAGACAATAGCAGTTTGATGTCCAATTCTTTTGCCTATTTCTGTGTTCATTATACCTAAAGATATCTAAATTGTGTTTCGAATCATTACAAAAATAGCTTTATTGTGCTATAATAATGAGCTTCACTAAAAGTCTTTCTACTTGCATCCTAGCTATAAGAGAGTGAGGCGTCGAAGCATTTATGTTCAAGATGTCTGTATTTCAAGACATCCAAATTACATATGCAAATTACGGAGGTAAGTTGTTGATGAAAAAACGATGGCGGCCAAAAGCCTCGGAGAACGCGATTAAGCGGACAATAGTGCTGAATGACGAGTTGTGGGAGTGGGCCCGAGACCAGCCGGAGGGAGCGACTGGCCTCATTCGGCGCCTGCTCAAACTGGAATACCACGCCCAGGCGACCCGCCGGGTTCTGAGCGTCATGACCCTTGCAGGCGAGATGCAGGCAGTCAGCAACGGCGAGGGGATGATTTTACTTCTGGAGGATGATGCAGTTCTCTATTGGAGCGTCGAAAAAGGGCAGTCTGTGCCGGTGATGAAGATCCAAGCTCTGCCCACACAGGTTTTGTCCATCAATCTGCAGTCGGATCAGACTATTACGATCCCGCTGAAGCAAGGTCAGACGGTATCGATTCCGACTCCCGTTGACACACTAAAGAAGCGCATGACAAAAGCCGACGCATTGCCACAGGCAAAGCAGGCAGCGGACACCGAGACAGGCCGTGAGAAGTCTAACTAAGTAGGGCGATGAGAACTACGTTTTCTTCACAGCTACGTTTCCTTCTCAGAGTAGCTGCCGGCTGGTCTGAGACGCCGGAAGATTTCTCGGTGAAAATCCAGCCGTCAGGCCGGCGCTCACTGAAGATTGGAAGTATATGCTCGACACAATTAAACTGCTCTCCCCGACTCTCACGCCCACAGTGACTGCGGCGGTCCTCAATAAACTAATTTGTCATCGCGACATCGTTAACCAGACGGGTGAGATCGTGTATGAAAGGACAGACGCGAGCTTGCCGGGGCGTCACGGCGTCGCGATCAAGGCGCGACTAGTGAACGCTGTGGAGACGAGTGTGCGGAAGAAAACACCTCCGCTTCCAGCTGAACCAGGCTTCCTTTCTCTCGGCCCGAGCGCTCGCCGTCCCGCTTTGTTGATTGAAGCGTCAGTGCATAAGCTTATGCTGGGACATAACATCGTCGGCGGTCCCAGCGCGTTCGATCCTGCGTGCCACTGGTTTGTGGAATGCGTCGAGCGCCTACTGGACGTGTCACTCCCAGACGCCAGTCAATGGCACGTTGAGCGGGTCGACTGGGCGGAAGCCTATTTTTTTAATGCATCCAACATTCCCGGTTTCTTCGCGGGTCTCAAGGCCGCTCACTTTCCCCACCGAAAAGCCGAGTACTACGCACTCGAATCGATTTGCTTCCGGGGCGATACGTCGCTCAGCCTGTACCATAAAGGGCCTGCTGTGGAAAAGCACGATCTCAGCCGGTTTCGGGCGCACCTGTCAAATGAGGCCGACGCCCTGAGGGCGCTCGCTGGCGGCATCGTTCGGTGTGAGGTTTCTCTCAAGAGAGACCGGCTCATTCGTGACTTCAGTTCTAAACCGCGTGTGAGCGAGGTCACCACGGACTACCTCTGTCAGGCTTACAACAGCGAAATCACAACACTTTTCGCAGACGCCGAAAGCACACTCCCAATCGTTCGCAGGAACTTGGATGTGCAGCAGCGCCTATTCGCCCACCTCAATGGCCCCACTGCCTTGAAACTGTATGGGCTGTGGTATTTGCTGGTCAGCTTCGGTGAGCCATACGCCCGGCAACAGATGGATTCGAACACTTTTTACCGCGAACGCCGTAAACTCTTAGAACTCGGTTGCTCCTGGCTGTTCACGGACCTTACCATCCCCTCCTTCTCACCCCCGCCAGGATTTTGCCTGACACAGGAAAGCCCGTACCGAGATACTATGGTCTCCCCGCAAGTGATGTCAGAGTTCCTGTTGCGTGCCAAAGACACTCTCTTCTGCGTCAGCGACAATGCCATGTGCATGTACGGAGAATACCTGCGGCACAGGAGCCGTGGCTGTCGTTCCCCCAACCCACTCCCGGCCCACGCCGCCTGACCGCCGATACTTGCCAGCGGGACAGTACCCGCTGGCTCACCTGCTACCCTAACGGGTCGCGCCCGGTCTTCCACTTGCCGCCCTGGCTGTGTCCCTTCTCAGATCAAGTCTCAAATCAGGCTATGCTTAATTTCGGCTATGATGAATTTTACAGGGACGGACTTTGATGAAAGGCGGCGGGCTCTTTCTTTGGCTCAGCTTACCGCCAGCAACGGGGCAGCTATTCATGCCCTCTTCACTCTTTCACTCTGATTATCTTCACGAGTAACACCCCTCCATTGTATCACCGGTGATAATCCCGGTGATAATCCCGGTGATAGTCCGAGAACCTTTTTGCAGGCATGTCAGTGGGAACTGGGGTCAACTGACTCACCAGGGGGCTGGAAGGACCAAGCCCCCCGGTAGGTGAGCCATTCAACCTTCGGCAGCAGGAGCAGTGAGTCCTCAAGCGGTCAGAGTGTCTTTAGCCGATGGGCGACTCCAAGCGAGAAGTTTCTGTTTCCTTAGCCGCACCAGCACGGGAAAGATATGCCCGCAGGCCACGAAGATATACACCGACCGCCACGCGAGGGATTCCCAAGGAAGTGGTAGAAAGATGCCTGAAGCGAAAGCAAAGCTACAAAGAATTTAGCTAAACCTATACTAAACTGTCATATGACAGTTTTTATGATGACAAGGACACCAACGAGTTCTGGCGCTGTCTTCAGGGCGAAGAACTCGTGGGTATTCGCATGGAGAACGCCACGCCCTGGCAGGTCTTTGACGCCCTGCGTCTCGCCTGCCTGGACTACGTGGTGGCTGTCGAACACTTCGGCCTTCGCAGCACGTTGTTCTTCGGCAAAGACTGGTGGCCGCTGCATTATGCTTACGACTATGATTACGTCAACACAGCACGCACTCTGCCGCCCGAGGACGCCGGGAAAGACGCCACGCGCATCCGGGCCTTGATTGAAGCCGCCCGTGTGAAAACCGAAGGCCACACGGATCACTCTCATGCCAAGGCGCAGATGGAAGAGGCGCAGAACAGTTTCGATGGGACGCAGAACGTCGAACCCGTGTATCGCCGCCGTCCGTTCCTGCAGGTCCATGTCTGTCACAGCGGCACGAATCTGATTGCCGCCGAGATCGATGCGACGGCCGAGGGCTGGTCCCGTTCGGTGCAGGCGACCGGCTCCTACGCAGGCACGTTGGAGTCTCAGCAGGTGGAAACGTCCCTTGTCCAGTATTTGGACTCGGACATTTACCCTCAGTTCCAGAATATGAAGCTTGTCCAGTCCGGTCTGTATTCCACAGAGCATATGCGTCAGCAGGAGATCGGGGGTGCAAATGCCTTAAATGTCGCCCAGGCGTTTATGAGTACCAACGTCTTGAATAACTACGCGGTGGGGTCTCTGCATGACGAAGTGCGGGAGATGTATCAGGGCAATGTATATCAGACCGGAAACGGGTATTTGCGACCACGGCATCTGGTGCACCTTGTGGATGCCATGCGGCAATTAGGAGGCCCGGTAGAAGTCAAAGAGGTGACACATACATTCGGGATGGGAGGGTTCATTACGACGTGGAGTCCGGACTGCGTAGCGACGGCGATGGACACGCAGAATCCTACGCGACTCGGTTTCCACTGAAAAGGGGAAGTTAAGTTCCCCGGTCTTCTCTCACCGAAAGCCGGGCAGAGTGGCGTGGAAACCCGGTTTCGGGGGCGTTTCGTACGCTAAAAGGCTGTTTCTGCGCCGAAACCCGAATATTCCGGCACACTTTCTTGGGCAAAGGGGGCGCTTTTGGCTAGTATTCGGCCGAAATCCAGCTTTCTAATACCTCACAGCTCTTACAAGTACTAAACAAGCTCTCACAGGAATTGAACGAGGTCTCACAGGAATTCAGATTGGCCTTCAAGGTTCTCCCATCTTGACGAACGCGCAGGCTCATGACAAAGCAGCAAATACTCGCATGCAGTCGAACGTCAGTGCATTAGTTTTCACGAACTTCTAGTTTTCACAAATCCAGAGTGCTGCTTTAGGCTTTTGCTCTTAAGACCTTTGCTCACAAGGTCTTTACTCAGAGCTACTGCATTCTAAGCGTCCCCTGAGAAGAGAGGCACCCGATATTAATCTCGAGATTAGTAATGCACGAAAGAGCAGCAGTGCATGGAAGATCAGCAATGCGAGTTCTATACGCACGAACCGGGTGATGAACGCTGTTCACTACGATAGATGCGTTTCCAGATAGATGCGTTTCCAGATAGATGACTGGTGCCGCGGGCCTGACAACAAAACCAACATGATAACGCAGCGGGCCTGACAACATCTCTGACAGCCACAAAACTAGCGCCCCAAGGCGCCGAGTTCTAGAGGATACCGTTGTGCACTCCGCCAGTGGCAACACTCCTCCGCGAAAGACCTTCTCCTCCGTGACAGACCTTCCCTGATTATAGGTGCCACGACGACGGGCCGATATACATCTCGGCGTCAGCACTAACCGGTGCCCGAGGTCAATACGCGAGGTTAGTGCCCTGGAACGGTCAGTGTCTTGGAACGAGGGCTGACACTCCAAAGCGCAGGAGGAAACGAATATGACAAAGAAAGATGCGACGAAGGACACGACGAAGAAGGATGTAAGCGGCGAAGACGCCGCAAGGCAGCGCCAAAGCGCTTCCGCGCAGGAATGCCCTGAAACTTCCACGCAGGAACGCTCAGGGGCTTCCACACATCAACAGAAAGCCCTGCCGGTCTTGAAGTCGCCAGGCGTGCTTGGAAAATACTTCCGGCACTTGTTTCGCACCGAGTCGTGGGGAGAATCGGACCCTCCCCCACCCTACCGCAGTGGGCCGGTTCCCAAGGCTGCTGGCTCACTTGGCCAGCAGCGGCTGGCCGACCCCGAGGCGCGGTTCCACTATTCGGTGATGATGAGCGAGGTCATGCTGCTGCCCATCTGCGTGGCACACGACGCCGCGGAAAAGGAAAAGTTGAACGCCGAGATCGCCGAGATCATGGGCCTCGACGTTGCCGTGGAGAAGGGGTGGATTGATTCCTTTATGGTCTGCTGGCGGGCGGGGTCCTTTCCGACCTCGCCGACAGGGATTCGGGTCCGCACCGCGCCCGGGCGTCGCACGCGCGAGCAGGTACTGGGATCGCTGGAGCCGCACATCCGCCGCTTCATTAAGTACTCCCAGACCGGGCCGTATGACCCGATCCACGTCATGAACGCCCGGCGGGTCGGATAAAGGCAGTAACGGCGTCGCTTCAATGGAAATAGGGCCGTTCATGTAGCACTCTATGAAAAAGGCCGGCAGCAAAGTCAGCATTGCCATGCGTGTGTAACCGTACTGCATACTATGCCATCACAAAGAACGCTGACGCTACAGATAACACCGGCTCGGCCTTCGGCACACCAGTAACAAACGACGGTCAGGGCCAGCTTGACAGAAAAACGGTCTTGAAAGACACAAAGACAATCACACCAAAGAAAGACTATAACCGAAAGAAGACAGCCATGAATAAAAATACGAACAAAAGCAAATTGGGCGTCGGACATAATCCACCCCAGCCGGCTCCGACCATCCATCTGCCCTTGGTCGCTTACCAGGAAGGTCAGGGGCCGCCCGGACAGGTCTTCATGGTTCCCCGCGCGGTGCTGCTCCAAGACCTCTACAAAGATACGGCAATCCCGCCGTGGATCGATGTCGCCGAGCAAGTTCTGCGTGCCGAGCTTGTGATCCGCGGCATTGACCCCTGGTACCTGCCGCCAGCGCGCCGCATCCTCCGCAAGGAGAAGCAGGTGGCGGATTTTTTCTGGGACCTCATCTTCTGGACGGAAGACGACGCGGAGCGCCGGTCTGCCCACCGCGTGCTTTACGAAGCGGTCCGCCGCCTGCCCGGCCAGGCGTGGTTCCAGGAGACAGAGGGTGACGCGGCCTACTTGCAGCTATGGTGCCGGGGCATTGTTTAAGACGCGGTATAGTATCCCGCCAATATGCTGTACGGAGGAACTAAATCATTACATTTATGGCCTCGCACTCAGAATATTTCGATGTGAACAGTACTTTGATGCACTGGAAGGAGAAAATACTGGAAGGAAAAATACCAATGAGAAAGTACTCAGAGCAGTTGAGTGTTTAAGAATGCTCTTCTTTTCTACGGTATTTGTCTCTTCCAGTATTTTCTCCTTCCAGTATTTTCTCAGATGATTACCATTGTGAACTTAATTTCCAGCCTCAATTCTAGAAACGAAACTTTTCGTCCAGAGCGGCGAAGCGGGAGCATCCGGCGTTTCTAGAAGAGAGCGCCACTTCTCATCTGTCAACCGGTCTTCGGCGGGATGGGTAAATTCGTAGTAGGCAAAAACAGCGCCGCGCGCGATTTCTCGGTGGCTTTGATAGGGAACGGCAACATATAGAGGAAGCGCGCGTCCGACGCCTTCTTCAAGAGCTAGGAGCTGGTTCAATCTCGTGGAATACGCCGAGGAAACGTCCGCGATGATCGCCATATCATTGCCTTCCGTGGAACCTTGCTCACCCCCTTCCGATGTCACCAGTGTCAAATGTTCTTGGTAAGCGCCGAAGAAGCGCAGCTGCTCGACTTCATGCGGCGTGAGAGATGTGCCTGCTGCCTGTTTCTTCTCAATGCTCTGTACCATTGTCAGCAAACTGGCGAGTGTTCCTAGGCGCTCACCCGCCTCGGCTGTCAAATAGCCTTCGCCTGCAAGCGTTATCCTTTCCGCTTCTACGAGCTTGCTGAGGCGCTGGTAAACCTCCGGGGCGGGTTCAACAAAGCCGACCGGCTGAACTGGCACTACTGACTCGCTGATGCCGCCTTCTCCCCCCGCCTCCGTGACTGCCGGCTGCTTTGCCATGACATCATGTTTCAGTTCAGCCCAGGTTCCAAGGGCAGTGTTCAGGTCTTTGTCCGCCCATGCCGGATTCTGAGCAAACAGATCGTGCGAAGACACATCGGAGCCTTTTTGCGTCAGAAGCGGAAGCATAGCGTAAAGCGTTCGGGTGTAAAGGCTTTTGGACCAGTCCGCTTCGGTCCAGCCCGCAAACTTTAGTTTTTCTTGTTGATACTGCGAATCGTAATTTGCGTACTGCGTTTCCATCAAATCGAAGTCGAAAAAGCCGCCCTGAAAATTCGTTGTCTGCAGAAGTGTGTGAGCTCGTTCCGAGCCGAGGACCGCCATGACATCTAGTCCCAGTGCAAAGTAGCGCGGCTGATCCTTCGTGCCGACGCCTGCGGAAGCTCCGTTGTACACGAGGTTCTGCATGATTTCCGCATCCGGCGTAGCGGGTGCTGGCAGGAACCGGAAGCTCGGCCCCGCCGCCGGGGCAATGCGTGGCGCGGGAAGCTTAGCTACCCTATCCAAGAAGTCAGCGCTCTTAGCCGTATCCAGCGCTTCTGCAGCCGTCGGTGTTCCGCCGTAAACGTCTTTAGCGATTTTCACGTAGGCTGTCAGGTCTTGGTCGTCGGGATCCCCCGCGAACTGATGCATCGTTTCTTCCACCTTCTGCCACTGAGCTAAAGTTTGCGGATTGGTGGCTGAGACCAGCAGCAAGGCACGCTGCGTCAGATCGGGAGTGCGGCGAAATGCGCCAGCACCCAGCCAGTGCGACAAGAGAAAATAACGCCGCAGCACTTCCGAACGGGTGTAATGTCCGCGCGGAATGAAGTCGCTGTAATCCAGCTTCGTGTTCACCAGCGATTCATTACTAACGGGCGGTATATCGCCGCCAATGGGTGATGCATCGCCGCCAGCATCTGGAAGTGCACCGTTGACATCTGAGATTGTGCCGCCGAAAATCGGGCTTTCTGCAGGACCTGCGTGGCCTGAGATGAGCGCAATTTCTTTGTCAGCGAGATCCGCCACAGCAGGTGGCAGTTCCATCATTGTTTGCTTAAACGGGGTTGTCCACCCATTTAGGCGGCCTTTGTCTTTCTGGTCCTGGCGGCTTCTGAGGGCAGCACGGTCTGCTGCCAAGGGATCATCGGCATCCGGTGGGGTTGCGGCATTTTCTCCGGTATGAACGTCCCCCATTGCAAGATGAGCCGCGACGGCGAAGAAGGCCGCATTCGCCGTCGCCGCCGCAGCCGTCTTATCATCGGCAGATTTTGCCTGCTCCAGCGAAGAACGAAGATAATGGTTAACGAGGGCAATGACATCTGGAGCAAGATGCTCGGACTCAACGCCGCGGAGCAGGTAATCAAACAACAGGTGATGCAGATGCAGCAGGGAATCCGTTGTGACAAAGATCGGCAGGTTTTGGTAGTCTGTTTCCTCGTAGACGTTGAACATCTGCTTCTGCGGCTGGCCCATCGCAACAAAAGCATTTTGCGCGAGGTAAGTTCTGTCCGGGAGTTTCAGCTCGTCGAAGTCAGTCAGATTGACCACGTCCAGCAGCGGGCCCGCGCAGGTCACCGCTTGAAGCCGCGTTCCACCCCTGCTCGAAACCGTGAGCAGGGCAGTTCGCGCGTCCGGCATCCAGGCGAAACCGAATGGGGCCACCGTTTCAGTCGTTTGGGTGATCGGACGGAGAGCAAGGCCGTGCCGGGGCAGAAGCTGCAATTTGCTGCCTGAAGCGACCGCAAGGTATTCACCGCTCGGCGTCCAGGCGAGCTGCGCCGAACCGTTTACAGTCCCAATACGATGCAGCGAAGCCCGTAAAGCCTTCTGGTCAATCCCAAAGCGAATCTTCCCTTCGCCGTCGTTGAGATCGCGGGTGACGGGGTAGTCGGCGCTGTAGATAACGCTTTGAGGACCACGGCGCACCGTAAATCCGATCCGGGCAGCAGTCCGCTCCCAGCAAGGGTTGAGGTGAGGACCGGGGATGCCTGTCGAAAGCACCATCAGCTGCCGGCCATCTTCTCGGACCGTAGCGATTTGGCGGGTCTCTCCTTTGCCCTGCACAAAGAGCATCTTGTAATAACGTGCTGACTTATACGTATCAAAGCGGTCCCGGTACTGCAGCCAGTCTCCCGCCGAGTGCGCCGCCAGCATCTTGAGCATTTGGAGGTCTGAGGGGGCAGTGTCCGGTTTGCTGCGATCGACCAGTGTTCGACGCAGCGGATCTTTGTCATAAGGCAGCTCAAAGGGACGCGGCGACCACTGCGGAGAGCGTGCATCCTGCGGGCCGTGTGTGATGGAGCGCAGGCTTGTCCCATCAGGATGTGCCAGATAAATGCTCCAATGTCCAGACCGGCTGGAAGCAAACGCCAGCAGCGCGCCATCGGGACGCCATGTGGGTTCAGTGTCGTCACCCGGCCCGGTTGAGATTTGTCGCACGCTGGATCCGTCTTTTTTGCTCACGCAAATGCGCCAGCCGGCTGCCGTCTTTTTCTGATACGCCACAAACGCCCCGTCAGGGGAAAGTGCGGGCTGGGCAACTTCTGTTCCAAATGCCTCTGTGCTGAAAGCAGGCTGCAGGCTATCTGCTGCAAAGGTGTCTGTTGCAGGCGTCGTACCGGCACTCTGCTCAGCAAGGGCTAATGGGCCTAGAGGCATTATTGAGAGTGCGAATGATAAAGCAAGCAAGACTGGTTTAAGCAAGACTGGTTTAAGCAAGACTGGTTTAAGCAAGACTGGTTTAAGCAAGACTGGTTTCCAGTGGGACTGCGGCTGCTTCACTGCGTAATTTTTAACAGGAATTTGTCGGTTATTCATGGGGTTCCCTTTTTTGGCCTTCTTATTTTTGGCCTTCTTGAGTTGGTTGGGAATTTTCTTTCGCGACGCGGGAGGTAAACTCTGCTTGATTATCTGACAGAGCGTTGTAACCACTCACAGGACGCAGTATTAGATTTCGGTGGCTGCCAGGAAGGACCTGTGTCAGCGTGATGAATGGGCCTTGACTGTCCTCTCCCGGAGAAACGTTCTGTATTAAGCCCGAAACAGGTGTGGTCCACAAACGGCGCAGGCCAAATCCGTTCCACCGGTAGACGCTGAGCCAGTCGTACCTGCGGTACTCACGCTGCCCATCCTTTTCTAAAGCCACGATGTCATCCCCGTTCAAGCTTGGCAGAAGCCAAAATCGGCGAAACGAGCGGCTGAGTCCGCTTCCACGCCAGAGCGGCTCGAAGAAGCCGTTCTTCCCCACTGAGTAAATGTAGAGCCGTGGCGCAGTATGAATGTCTAGCTTGGCACGCTGAAGCAGGCCGAGAATAACTTCCTCCTTGCCATCGTGGTTCACGTCGCCAACTTGCATGTCGAAAATCCGCGGGTGATGCCCTTCCGCAAGGCAGTGCCAGCTGTCCGGGCGCCGGACGAATGCGCGCAGAACACTGTTTCCGTGTGCTTCGGTAGACCAAACGATGATCTGGGGTCGGGATTCACCTTTTAGAAAATGTCCGGGCAGACTTTTGATCAGCTTTTCCCCAGACGGGAGAGGAGCTTGCGGCGTCTGAAGTTTACGGGGCGGCGTCTGAAGTTTACGGGGCGGCGTCTGTTGCCCTGGCGGCGAGAGAGGCAGAAGGCGAAAATGAATGGCCCCAGAAGGCAGCACTGAAATGAGCGCCGCTAAACCATTCTGTGTTTGATCACGTCGGTGATCAAAGACAAAGTTGCCTAGACTGTAGAAGATCGGTTTACCCCGATACACTTCCACGGGCTGTATAACGTGGGGGTGATGACCGACGACTGCGGCGGCACCAGCATCAATCAGCCCATGTGCCAACTGCTTTTGTCCTTCCGTCGGAACCCGGCTATATTCGTTTCCCCAATGCAGGGAAACGAAGACGGCCGCCCCCATTTGAGCCAACAAGCGAACTTGATTGATGAGGCCGGACCCAGTGGCATTCCGCATTCGGGTTCGGCCTTCCTGCCAGGGTCCATAAACGGATGCTGCAAGCCAGGAGATACGCGTGCTTCCACATGTTTTCTCCCAGACAGGCCAGCCGCCACTGCCTCTATCCGTTCCGACACCTGCAATTCCTGCTTTGCGAAGCGCCTTTAGAGTTGAGCTGACGCCGTTTTCACCGGCATCGAATATGTGGTTGTTTGCAGTAGAGACGACGCTGATACCAGCATTACTTAAATAGCTTACGGCGGAGGGAGCAGCAAAGAGCAGCGGTTTCCATTGCTGCTCTTTGCTGGCAGGAGTAAGGACGCACTCAAGATTACAAAACGCAACATCGGCTGCACGGCTCTGGGGCGCAAGCCATTGCAGCGGTGTTTGGTGCCGCTGCAGCTCGGAGACAGCGCCTCGGCCCAGCATCACGTCGCCTGCGACAAATACAGTTACCCCCTGTGCCGGCGCGGCTGAAGACGCAGTACAAATCAGAAAAACTTTGACGCAGAGACTAACACAAAGTAAAAGTTGCTGGCTACAACAAGCTCGTCTTAGCGCAGGAACCAGCCGCCTCTGTGGTGTTCTATGGTTGCCTGGCATATGAGGCTCCTTATTCACCGGGAGAAGTGCGAGTTCCTGCCTAAAAGAGAAGCAGAAAACCAAGAGATAAATAAAGACCAGTGCCAAACAAAGTTTCTGAGGCACACTTCTCCAGCAATTAAGAAAGCCGAGGCAACCAAGTAGTCCGAACTTTATCCTTCACTTTTGATAAGTTGCGACGAGCAGCACGGCGGCATGGACGCGTCACAGTACAAGGACCATGTGCTGGCCCTGCTATTCGTCAAGTATGTCCCCGGCAAGTACGACGGGCAAAACATGTGTTGCATGATATGCCCGTTGGCGCTAGCCCCGACATAGTGGCTCTGAAGGGCGACAAGGAGCTGGCGACAAGTTTAATAAGGAGATTACAAAGCCTGCAGAAAGCCTGCTCTAGGCGTTTAAGGCCGCGTCGCCGCTGGATGTGTCTGACATGCTACAAGCGTCTAATGGACTACTAGGTGCTGGCGCTGAAGGATAATATGTACCTGCTGGTGCTAGATGGATGGAAGGCCATGACCGAGGTCTGCGGACTCGCCTCCTGATACCTACCGCCAGCGCGCCGCATCCTCCGCAAGGAGAAGCAGGTGGCGGACTTTTTTGGGGCCTCATCTTCTGGATGGAGAACGGCGCGGAGCGCCGGCCTGCCCACCGCGTGCTTTACGAGGCGATCCGCCGCCTGTCCGGCCAGGCGTGGTTTGAGGAAACGGAGGGCGACGCGGCCTACTTGCAGATGTGGTGCCGAGGCATCATCCAGGACCCGCTTACGGCACCGTAGCAAGCCCATTATCATGAAGCCCTGCCCACTATAGTGGGCCTAGTTCTCAAAGTAGTAAAACGTCTGAAGTGAACCCCTCTGTCTATATTATTGGAGAGAGGCAAATCCTGCGGATAAACGACCCTCGCAGCACCGCATTGCTGCACCCACCAGGGGAGTTTACACCCGCCACAGTATTACTGCACGCGGTCGAGTTGGCCCTTGATTGCGGTATCTCGGTTTGGGTTAACTTCTGGGCCGTTATAGCCGGTGTCGGGAGAACCTTCGAAGGTAGCGTAAACCTGGCACTTCATGGCGTCGTCCGGCGTAAACCCAGAGCGGTAACGGATCGCGCAGAAACCGAGACGGTCTACTGCTGCCGCGTTATCGAGATCGAGTTTGCTCGGTATTTGGGAAGAAGAGCCGCCGAACGAATCAGGATGATACACAGCCTGTAAGCGGTCCTCATGTCCTTCATAAGGCCAAACGTAATCAATCGTATGTGACCTTGCGACATCAGTAAACGAAGCCATGTTGGCTTGATACAGCGGGTGCTGGTCGAAGATATAAGAGGCGGTGTGCGGGCGGATCAGGGCGATCAGCGTAAGAACAAGAAGAAGCAGTCCAGCAAGTGCTAACAGTGGATGCTGCTTCAGCTTATGTCCGAATGGATGTTCAAGAACGCGGTCAGCTGTACTTTTAGTTTGCCGAAATTTGCTCCCGGCTTGCCGAAGTTTGCTCTGCCAATAATCACGGTCCGAGCTGTTTTGTCCGCTGACAGAGGGATGCGGCTCCGCAGGTGTCTGGGTATTGCCTCCGGACTGAGTGTCTTTAAATGCTGATGCGATGGAAAGCCGGGGATCAGCAGACTCCTGCGCTTTTTCTTCTGCCTTATCCCCGGCTTTATCTTCCGCTTTGGCCTGCCATCCACGTCCTGGCACTTTGGCATCCGGCGGTACGGCTTCATCGAAGCTGTCGCCGCAGTTCGGACACGCCTGCGCCCCAGCAGGCAGTGCGGAGCTGCACTTTTCGCATTGGTAAACCATATAAAATAATCATCCTGTTCTGCCCGCTCCACCGGCCAAGCCATCCAATTTTTGTTTTATGATCTCTGTTCAGTGTTTCTTGTGCATCAATGTTTCTTATGGGCTCCTGTGTGTAAGGCCTTTATTTTCTGTTTCAGTGCAATGGCCTTATCCGCCTCAGCCTGATTTTGGTAGAGCATAGCACCATTGAGACGGCTAACATTGGTCAGGCCCTGAAACGGAATATAAGGCACGCCCGCGACATGGATAATGAGCGTGTCGGGTTTATCCGTCATGTAGGCATCTCCGTTGACACTTATTCCGTAAGCGATCCCTTTCTTGACATCATCAAAGCAGTAGAAATCGACGCCCCCTCTCGTTTCCCCGGAAGGGTCGTAGTAACTCATAGAGTAGCACACTTCTTTGAGGGCGCGGTCCCGAGCAATTAGAGCGTTAAGCGAGGGGGATTTTCCCCTTTGCTGATTTGTTAGCACCGTCTGTGCCTGCACAACCTTCCCCTGTCGGTACCAGACTGAGACGCTGTAGTAACCTTCCGCCCCATAGTCCTGCGCCCCATCGGAGCCATCACTATTCCACACATCTTCAGTAAGGCCATGTTTGAGATCGTAATTCGCGGTCGGCCGCCCCTTAATGGCAGCGATCACATCCGCCCGTGCCGCGCCGATTTTGATAATGCCCAGAGATTGACCGGCCACGACGCCTGCTCTCTGCGGCTTTTGCGTCGCCTTTGAAGCGGTCTTAGTTGAGTTGGCCGTAGCTGGAATAGGGGCAGACACCTGCGAATCGTCACCCGAGTCTTGTGCCAGAGGACTGAGCATAGACTGAACTGATTCCGATACCGATTTTTTGATATCAATTGTCAGTTGAAGCCGGTCAGCCCTGACATTGTCTTTTAGCCAGGCCTGAGCTTCGGTGCCGTCACCGGCAATTGTGGCGTTTATCAAGTAACCGACAGCAGCATTGAAGTGACCATCAATTTCTGAATCTGATGCGTCGGGAGCAGCATTGTCCTGAGAGGCACTGTTTTGAGAGGCCTTTGCCTCGATTGCAGCAAGCGCAGACTGATCCTCTTTCTCTCGGGCTCGTGTCAGGGCCGGGAAAGTGCGTGTGGCTTCGACATACTTTGTACCGTTCCATTGGTAGACGACTGTCACATTGGCCCCGTGGTGTTCTCCGCCGCCATCAATGTCGGAGAGGCGGTAGATTGCAATAATCTCCGCCGTGCCGTCTCCGTTCAGGTCTTTGACATCAACTTGGATGGCATCCGAAACATGGAACCGATTAGCAGCGCCTTTTCCAAAGCCGTAATAATCCTCGAGGCCGCTGTTGCCCCCGGTGGTGACAACGAGAAGGCCCTGCTCGCTGGCAACGAGTGGTTTGACTAACCGGACGTCTTCCACCCGATCTGCTTCTAGGCGCCGCAGAAGATGCCCCGACGCATCGACGATGCGAATCTGATGGGGCTGATGGGGATTGTCATCACTCACTATTCCAGGCTCGACCTCCGCGACAACCGTATTGGCTCCCCAGGCAAGTCGGTACGGGTATTTGCCCGGCGCAAAGGGTGGTGCCTGTGTGCCGGTAGGAACCGAAGGCTTTTCCTGCGCAGGCTCTGCATTCAGGGAGGGCAGAGCGCCCAGGAGGCAAAGGCTAAAAACTACAGACAGGGCAGTCCCAGCCAAGTAGGTGCCGGGGGCATTACGAATAAGAAGTTGGTTCAAAGACCAGAAGGGGAAAGGTTGCATCTGTTTTGGTTTAGCTTTCTTGCGGGGCCAGCCGCAATATAAATCGAACTTGAGTATAAATCGAACCTGAATATGCTCTATGGGATCGACGGACTTCGGTGAGGCCGGGCACCGGTGCCTCGGCACAGTAAAGGTTTGCGTAAGCCGCTTCAGGGACAGAGATCCTCCCATGTCGGCGGCAGAGGCCTTCTCATGTGGTGGGACGCAACCAGCGTGGCACATAATATTTCTACATGGCAATATTTTAACACATATGTTTCTTCTTAGCAACCTCAAGCGACGACTTTCTTGCGACAATAGGGCACCCCATGGGACCAACCGAAACATCCCCCGGGGAACGGGTGACTCAATGCCGCAGGGCGGGCCGCGTCTGCGCGCGGAGAACGGAAAACTAAATGTGGTTGGCGAGCGTGTACGCAGCCGCCGAACGAAGATGAAGATGCAGCAGCGCTCCCTGCTGGGTCGGCTGGCTTTTGTCACAAGTGGCGGATGGAACCCGACGTCCCAGGAGGTATTGCGGATCGAGAATGGAACGCGTACCGTCACCGATACAGAAATCGTCGCCCTCGCACTGGCCTTGGAATGCGACGCCTGCTGGCTACTGATGGGATAACTCTCTTTGCAAATAGCGGATACTGCGGGGCTGCGGCAGGCGTGAAGAAGCCAAGTTAGGCGTGACTTGTGAAACTGTAACCACGAGGTAAATAGAATTTATTCATCTCACCACTCAACTCCTTGAGGATGAGCCACTGCAGCCTATTGAACCAAGCGTGGCCGAGGGCGTCGCCTCCAGACACCTCTGTTCCCATTCTGCCTTTCGCATACGAATTGATCCGGTCTGTTTCGTCTCGGTCTGTCTCGTTCTGTTTTGTCTCGTTCGGTCTTTGTGAATTGGTATCGCGCCGGTGAGCGCCGACGGACGGCCGCGCCCCCGGTAGCAGGGCACGGCCGCGCAGGCGCCGGGTCTACGGCTTGCCGCTAGCTACCGATCGCTGGCCAGCGGCTCCGGGCTGACACCGGCAGGTGGTTCTCCTTCCGCTCAATCAGCCGGGCTTCCCAGGTCACCGCGGCGTTCCATGAATGAAGATTCTGCCCGCAGACACCGCAGTTAATACTGTCCTTGTCCCGCTGCGTTTCGCTGCGCCCAGTCAGTTCGTAGCATGAGGTGCAGTTCATGCACTCGATGTGCATTGTCATCTTGGGCATCTTAGTTTCTCCTATCATGTTTCCCACGCAGTAGCCTTCTCCTGATTGGTCGTAGCCAATTGGAACAGACTCTGCACGAAACGGGTGGTGGAAGGGTTAGCACCAGACCTGTATTTCATACACAATTGGCATTTCTCGATCCATTTCCACCCCAATTTCTCCAGGGAACAGGGTGCCAAGGAACCATGTAATTACAATACCCGAACAGCCAAAGTCCCGAGTCCGAACCTCCACACGAGAACCAAGTACTTGGCACGAGAATTGACCAATTTTGCGGCGAGCTGAAGAGAGCGAAGCGAACAAGAAGATTGAATACAAAATATGGGTTCAGATACTTGATTGCCAATGGTTTACTGAATGGCAATTTAGTTTTCTTTCAGAAGCGCGCGAGGTTCCGTTCCAAAAAATGTTTCCATACTTTAGTAAAATATGGAACGGAACTCGCTCTATGATAAAACCGGCAGAAATCAGGGATGAGCGTTCGCCGTGAGGCATACAGGGACTACAAATCCAGCAAAGCTCAACCCGACGACACTTTCTGTCGCCGAGTCGCAGGATGTCGTCAGGGTATGAGTTCGGTGGCCGGGATAACTACACTCTGAGGAGGCAGGTGGAGGAGGCGATCTGTAGTACGAAAAAGCCGCTCCTCTTTTACCAGCTGGTCGATTGCTTCGAGCTTCTTGGCATTGTTGCCTTTAATGTCATTCCGATGGACTCCCTCCGGCTGACTTGTGCGACGACGATCGTCCCGCAATCGGATCACCTGTTCCAGCACGTAGTCAGTCATCGGCATGCCTTGCTTCTTCCGTACCGAGGCAGTACTGGATGGCGTCAGCGTGGAGGAAGATGACGAGGAGTGTGCAGAAGCCGTTGCCGCGGAGGAAATATCAACCGAAGGAGAAGTGGCCTTCTTCGCGCCGCGCTTGTCGGCGTCGCCGGCGTAGACAAAGGTGACACGCCCTCCTTCCTCCTTACGCCGGACGTGGTGCGGCTGGAAGTCTTGCTTGCTAGCGTAGCGCAACTTGCTCGCGGACAGCGTGAACATGTTCGCATCCTTCGACCAGTTCTCCAGGTACAGCACGGTGTCCGCTCCCGCCGTGATCTCGGTGCTCCCCCGCAGCATCTCCTCGCGCCGCCCGTAGGCCTTGCGCGTATGGTGAAGCGCGATCACGGTCAGGCCTGCCGCCACCAGGTCGCGAATCGCTTCCGAGACCGCAGCCATGGCCTGCGAGTCGTTCTCGTCCTTTCGGTGGAAGCGCACTAGGGAGTCGAGGAACACGACTTGGCATCCTTCCTGCTGGCAGTAGTCGATAGTTGCCTGAACGGACTCGGGACTGTCCACTTTCAGGTGGCTGCGCGGCCACACAACAAGGTCGGCCGCCTCCGTCAGCCCCATCCGGCCCAGTCGCTCGCCAAGGATCGGTCCCCCATTCTCTTCATCGAGGTAGAGCACCTTGCGGGGTTCCACGTAGTACACGCCAAGCCATAGCAGGGGCTCCAACCTTTGTGCGGGTGCCGTCGCCATCACTCGCGCGAGGTCCAGGGCAAACCACGTCTTCCCGTGCCCCGACTCCGCCACCAGCAACGTGTAAGAATGTTCCGGGATAACGTTGAGCGGCGTCTGCCGTAGTGGGACTTGCTCTTGGGAAGAAGGGGCCAGAACGTTTTCCTGCGGGTTTCCGGCTGCCTGTTCCTGCTCGGCCGCCAGCTGGTTCTCGGCGGGTTGCTCCCGCCGCATCTGGCAAACCAACGATTGGCGGGGTCGCCGGCCCAGTTCCAGAATCTGATTCGCATTCAGTGGTCCGTTCGCATTCAGTAACGGTTTCGGGTTGCCTTGTTGCTCCTCGTTCGCTTGGTCCTCTTCTCGGGGCACATTATTTTCCTCCTACGATGTATCTCTCAGTCTATTATAACACCTCTCGAAGTCAGCACGCCGCCTCATTCCGAGCACAAATATGCGATAGAAATATGTCGCTCAGCATAATAGCTAGTGGTTATGCAGGCAGAGCCTTCTCAGGTCAAAAACGAGGAAGGTTGCGCTGCTCGGCGAACTGACCGAGCAGGTCCAGCACGGCCTTCGCGATCTTCAGGGGGGATTGTGAGACGCTGGTCAGGGAAGCAAACCGTAGCCCGACATCGCTTGCCAGCGTCTGGCAGAGGGTGGGCAACGTGCCGTAATGGGTGTACGCCGTTACCAAATGCGGCTCCGCGCTCGCCAGATGCTGGGGCGAAGGCATACGGTCCCGCTTCTGGTGGGAATTGAATCGAGAGTCGGCTGGGACGAGGTTCCACAGCTCGTTGATGGGGTAGACCGCAATCGGGAGCAGGTGGTCAAGGGCATAGTCCGTCCCTGTTCCAATTACTTTTCCCGTCCATGGGCAGCGAAATACCCTGCCCTCGAGAAGCAGAACGTCGATCTGGTTGCGCTCCCACGTGAGAGGACGCCGGCTGTCTGGACGGGCCGTGAGGAGGCGATAGACAACGCCTCGGTCCGCGCAGGCACCGCCTTCCTGTTTAATGGTCTCAGTGAACATACACCACTCGTGCACGCACAAAGCCTCCACCCACAGAGACATTTCCCAGAACACCTGCCATAATCCGGCAGGAACGATCACGCATTTGTCGCCGGAAAGAGTGCCTGGAACAGCGGCCAGCCCATGCGTCTGAATATAAGGCTTCGGCGCTCCGAAGACCGTCCACTGCCCATGGCCCGGACCGGCGTACCGTATTGGCATCTCCAGCGCCCGCATCACCTTTTGGATGGCTGACATATAGAACGCTTCGACGGAAGGCAGGAGCCGCTGCCTGCGGCGGGGAATGCGCATTTCGTCGCGCAGGAGAAATCCATCAGCAGGATTTGAAGGGG
The DNA here is from genome assembly GCA_965277455.1 of Capsulimonadaceae bacterium. Taxonomy (GTDB): domain Bacteria; phylum Armatimonadota; class Armatimonadia; order Armatimonadales; family Capsulimonadaceae; genus JANXMY01. The sequence goes on from OZ255823.1 coordinate 2,536,266, forward strand.
TTTGGTGCAGGCTTTCCCAGGCATGACGGAGCGCAGTCAGTTCTGGTCGGAAGGTGATATCGTTCTTCCATACAGCCGCTCCTCCTTGCTTAATCGGGTTCACGGGGTCTACGAAGGGCCAGTAGTAGGCCAGCCAGAACTCGGCCAGCATTCGCAGCGGGACCGCGATATCACGCCCTTCGTGGCGAAGGTCTGGGAAGCCAAGCACAATGTCGTTCACGGCCCGGACCAGCGCGATCTTGTAACTGTTAACTTTGCGATCATGCCGCAAGATGCCGCTGATTGTTTTGTCGGAGCCCAACAACTATTCCCTCCCCACATTCATGTTTTGCTTTCGCTGATCGAAATCCATCTGGCCTATTGTTACAGATAATACCCCGGACCTTTAGGCGTGGTACACCTGCTCCCTACACTTTCCGCCGATGAAAGCCTGGTTACAATAAGATTACCAGTGTAGTCAGTCTGGGTACGAAGCATCGCGTGGACCTTCATAGCGGCAGTAAAGACCTGGATGACCGCGCATGTGCCTAGTACCTCACGAACCAGGATATGGTAGAGGCAACGCGGGCTGCGCCGAGTGTTAGCCATCGAGAACTACCTTCGCCATTTGAAGCAGTACTACAGCGTCGAGCGGACGCAAACGCGAAGTAAGAAAGAGCAGGGACACCATGTTTTATTGTCTTTGTATGCGTTCGTGCGGCATAAAGCGTACCAGCTGCTAACAGGCAGCAGTGAATAGGCCGCCAGAACAAACCTTATTCGTGTGGTCATTCGCCTATGTCTCAGGTAACCAAGCATGAGCTGGAAGCTTCTTCGTAAGTCGTAAGTTATTCAGTTTCAGAAGGGCTAAAAAACACTTTTAGGGAATGTGATTAGAGAGAATTATTGCCGCTTTGCTAGACCAAGTGCCATAAGCAGTGTGCCAGGTGACTGCTGATGGCGGCTACGATTGGCGCACTTGCTATGAGGCGATTGCAGAGCGCAAAGCCAAAACCGCCATCCCGCCTCGGCGTGGGGCAAAGATTTGGCAGCATGGTAACTGCAAACAGGAACATTTGGCCCATGACGAGAACCTGCAACGAAGCCGTCAGTTGGGTCGCGCCAAGTAGAAGCGAGAGAGTGGGTATCATTGGCGCAGCCTAGCGGAAACGGCAATGTTTCCCCTCAAGACGGTGTTCGGCAACGCGCATTGAGCCAAAATTAAAGCGGCTCAGCATAAGGAGACGATTATCTGTTTGAAGGCTCTGAGCACGATGATCGCGATAGGGATTCCACAAACTTACGCCATTTGATTTTGCAACAACGCCAGTCACAGTATCTGGATCGTCTGCAAGTAAAAGCCGTCCAAATCAACATGGACGGCAAAGGCCGCGCTTCAAATAACATTTTCACGGAGCGGCTGTGGCAAACAGTGGAGTAGAAAGAGGTGTATCTTCACGACTACAAGGCCCCGCGTGCGACCCGTAAGTGGCTTTCAGCCTACTTCGAGTTCTACAATCAAGAGTGGGGACATCAGTCGCTTGGTTACGGCACGCTTGCCGAATTTTATTTCGATCTGACCCTAGAACGACACGAACACGAGACACGCGAAACAGAGGAACCAAAAACGGAAAGCGCGACACTTTTAAAAGCCGACTCACTATCTCAACAATGGGGTCCATCATATTCCCCAATGAGGTTTTTGACTACAAAACCAGGAGGATTCCTGTATCAGATGTTGAATAACAGTATATCACCGCAAAGGCGTTAGGAAATGGCTAGGTGTATAGGAAAAGCTTCAGACTAAGAAAAACCACCATTGAGTTACCTGTAGTCCTTGAGCCCCAGAGCAAGATACGTTAAGCTGTGCGCGATAGTCTATTGTAGCGTTTTGGTTGCCGCACTGTCTTTATCTTGTAGACCAAAACAGAGGTTGGCTGTCAACCCGAGGCACTCCGTGGCCCTATTATCAATGGAGAACTGATGTCAGGAATCGAAGCGGATCAAGAAATAACGGACAACGACCAAGTAGGTGAAGTTTCGCAGGAGGACCTTATCGTTGACATCCTCACGGGTGAGGAGCGGCCGGTGACGCCTAAGGAACGTATTGTCCAGAGGATGATCGAAGTGCTGGCAGGTGAATATCATTTTCCACTCGAAGCAATGGGGCGTGACGTGCCGGTTTTTATCGAAATCGATGGCCGACGTCGGAAAAAATCAGCAGATCTCGTTATTTTCAGATCAGATTATCCTCACTTTATTGAGCACGCCGACCGAATAATCGTCGTGCAGCAACCAGGTACGAAATCGAATGACCCTACGCGGGGCGTAGAGTTGCTCAAAGACTTACTTCATTCTGTTGAACTCTGCGAGTTCGGTTTGTGGACGAACGGCCGAGACATCGCTTATTTGCGAAAAACTGTAGGTTCTATCCAGTCAATATTCGATGAACTCTCGGATTTTCCTGGCAATGGCGAGGCACTGGATGACCTAGATCGTCCTGATCGCCGCGTCGGCCGTATCGCGGTTGCAGAAGACCTCCGTGAGACCGTGTTGCGATGTCATGACTATTTGTACGGCAACCAGTCTATGACAGCGCCACGTGCTTTTTCTGAACTGATCAAACTCATCTTTTGTAAGATCTACGATGAGCGGCAGTTACGTGCCAGCAGCCAGTACCCAAGGCAGTTCTGGGTTGGCGTCACCGAACGAAACACCGCTGAGGGTCAGAAACGCATTTCGGAGCGCATCCGCAACCTCTTTTCCCGTGTAAAAACCGCCCCTGAACTTAAGGACATTTTTCGACCGGCGGACGAGATCGAGTTGGATCCTCGGCATCTCGCATGGATCTCCGGGGAACTAGCGCGTTACAACTTCCTTGACGCAGAGGTCGACGTCAAAGGCATGGCTTATGAAGCTATGGTGGCGACCACAATGAAGCGGGAGCGCGGCCAATTCTTCACTCCACGCAACGTTGTCAAAGCCATGGTGGACATCCTTCAGCCGCAGCCAGGAGAGCGAGTGCTTGATCCGGCCTGTGGCAGTGGCCGGTTCTTAGTGGCTTGCCTAGACCGTTTTCGTCAAATGCGTGCGGAGGACATGGGTTCTGCGCCGGAGGCTGAGCTTCGACGGCGACGCAACAGCAAAGACATTCTTAACCAGGCTTCTGCCTATGCCCGCGATTGCTTATTTGGATGCGACGTTGACTCAGAACTGCAGCGGGCGGCGAAGATGAACATGCTGATCAACAACGACGGGCATGGTAACTTGTTCTTCACGAATAGCCTGGAAGTGACCGCGACGGCGGTCGCCGAGCGGCGTTTCCTCGGGGCGGAACACATGGGATTTGGCACATTCGATGTTGTCTTGACGAATCCGCCCTTCGGAGCAAAAATTCCCATCGATGATCAGGATGTACTTCGTGCTTTCGATCTCGCGCACCGCTGGCGAAAGCTTGAAGATGGGACATGGGCCAAACAGGAAGGGGCACTAAGACCCAAGATGCCGCCCGAGATCCTTTTTATCGAGCGGTGCATGCAATGGCTCAAAGAAGGCGGGCGTATGGGCATTGTCCTGCCGGATGGCATTCTCGGCAATCCTGATAACGAATACATCCGGTATTGGATCCTTGAACAAGCCCGTGTTCTGGCCTCTATCGATCTACCGGTGGAAACCTTCCTGCCCCAAGTTGGGGTTCAGGCATCACTTTTGTTCTTACAGAAGAAGACACGCGAAGAAGTCAATTCAGGTCTCAAGGAGGATTATTCTATTTTCATGGCCGTTGCTGAATTTGTTGATCATGATAGACGGGGCAATCCTATTTTTCGACGTGATCCAGACGGATATGATATCATCGAAAACTTTACAGTTGAATTACCAGTTCTTCGGAACGGTCAACCTGTAACTGAGACACGACAGCTTCGTCGGAAACAAGTTGCCGATGATCTGCCAGACATTGCTCAAAAGTTTCAGGAATGGCAGTCACAGACATGAGCTATACCTCCGATCCTGCCCCTAGTGTGTCCTCCTCGAACACATTCATTGCCAAACGCCAATGGTTGACAAGCGAGTCATTCCGCCTAGATGCAACCTCTTATGTCGGCGGTGGTTTGCGTGTCCGAGAGAAAATACTTGCTAAGACAGGGGGCTGGCAACGCCTAGACGAAGTTGCCCGGGTTTTCCGAGGCCCCTTGCATAAGCGATACTACGTTAGAGATGTATTAGCGGGAGTTCCATACCTCACAGCGGCTGATGTAGATCTAATTGATCTTCCAATGGATGTTCGCCTTTCAAGAAGGCGAACCCCTCAGCTAGATGTACTGATGGTAGAGGAAGGGTGGACTCTGATTTCCTCGGCAGGTACTATTGGCAAAACAACTTTTGTCCGTGAGGAACTCACTGCGTTTGCGCTTTCTCAAGATATGTTGCGAGTAGCACCAACGTCCCAGATTGCGTCTGGTTACCTTTTTTCATTTCTCTCTAGCTATCCGGCCTTAGCAATGATACAAGCACGAACTTATGGAAGTGTTGTTGATCGTATTGAACCAAAACACATTAGTGATCTTCCTATTCCCGTTCCGAGTCCTGATTTTGAGCAGAGAATACACAAATTAGTCATTAAAGCTGCTCAAGCTCGTACCGAGGCTAGTTTGCTCTTGAAAAATGCAACTAACTATTTTGACTCGCGTGCGGGGATAATGCCGAGTTCACACGACCATTCGATGGCTATTGGAACAGTGCCAAAGTCAATGTTGAATTACAGGCTTGATGCTTTCCATCACGTTGGATGGACAGAGGAAGGACGGCTAAAAGGGGAGCCGCTTGGCACTTTTGCGACCGTCGTAGTGCCCGGTCGTATGAAGTTAGTGCATGCAACAGAAGGTATACCTTTCTTCACTGGGGTTGATTTGTACCAAACTCGTCCCCAAGCAACGAAGAAAATCGCCAAATGGTTACCGGGATGCTCTGACCTAAAATTGGATGCAGATACGTTGCTGATGCAAGTTGATGGACAGAGGTATGGTCTCATCGGGCGGCCTGTATATGCTGGCCGACGACTCCAGAATGCAGCCGCCTCTTGGCACCTGGCAAGGATTCATACTAACCAGATCGCTCGTGTTCTCGCCTTCACAAAGTCAGCATCGGGTCGTAGGGCAGTAATGCGGCACTCCTCTGGCACTTCTGTTCCATCCATTACAGCGCGGCAGCTAGCCGAAATCGAAATCCCGATATTGCCATCTGATTTGACGATATGTGTTGAGAAAGCTATTGCCCTCCGCGATCAGGCGGACGCAGATGAAGAGAAAGCTATTCAGGAGGTCGAAGCATGGCTAGGCTAGTGGATGTGCCAGGAGGCGAGGGGCCAGCCAACGATAGCGAACGCCGGGTTATCGCGACTCTTCTGGAGCGCCTTCCGGATACCTACTGGATCGCCCCGAATGTCGAGATCCGCGATCCAGGAGGCCAGACGTTCGAGTACGATGCTATTATCGTCGCTCCTCATGGCGTTTATGTCCTGGAGGTCAAAGACTGGTGGGGGCACATTGAGGGCGACGACGTTGAGTGGCTAGTCAACGGCTCATCTCGGAAGGCTCCGCTGCGGATTACGGAGCGGAAGGCCAAGGTTCTTAAGAGCAGGCTAGTGAACCGAACCCAAGCACTCGCACGTGTCCGCGTCGAAGCAGCAGTTCTTCTCGCCAGCAAACCCAGTTCACTTGTCCTGACACCCGAAGGCGAGTTCCGCGTCTTCCGTCTCGATCAAGTCATCGGTTTTCTCATGGATCCGAGCCAGATCGGCCAACGCCCAGACTCCGCTTCTGACTTGGTCCAGCACATACTTCAGGCTCTGACGGGGCAGTTGCGACCACACTCGTCACCCTTAGAATTCCGCGATTATCAAGTGATCGAACAACTTGATGGCAACGACGACGAAGCTCTTTACCGGGCGCGGCACCGTCTCATGCCGGGTGCCCCGGCCGTACGCTTGCGGGTCATCACACTTTCACCATACTTGTTGACAGAACAGCAACGGACCGAGCGCCGTCGTGTGGCCTTGCGTGAGACCGAGGCTCTTCTTCGGATGGGCAGCCACCCCAATGTGGTGGCGGCTCGCGAATTCTTCGAGGATGATGATCACATCATCCTCGTGCAAGACGATGCCGAGGGGCGAACCTTACGCCAGCGACTGAGCTTGGGAACGCCGATGACTGTCCAGGAACGCCTGCATCTTATCGCGGACGTCTGCCGGGCTCTAACTCATGCCCATGCACATCAGGTAATCCATCGACAGGTTGAGCCACAAAACATTGTTCTTGCGGATGATGGCACGGCTCAGTTGACGCGATTCGGTTTGGCTAAGCTTCTGGACGGCGCGGCGCAGACGGTTTGGCTGGATCCAAAAGTGGCTGATATTGATGTAAGATACTTAGCCCCAGAACTGCTGAATCCGAACCTGGGTGGGCCATCGCCGGCGACAGATCTATTCGAATTAGGCTGCCTCGCCTTCGAGCTTTTTAATGGTAATCCCCCATTTGAGTTACCTGCTCAGGCTTTCGATGGTCTGCCACCGTTGCCTGAGGCAACACCACTTGCCTTTGTGGAACTTGTTGCCAAGCTTCTTGTCGGCAATCCGATGCAGCGCCCGTCAAACGCGAAAGAGGTTTTGGCGGCGGTGGAAGGGATGAGCCAAGAGGACGTGAGGCACCAAGCCAGCGGCCCTAAGCACAATTATGCCCCTGGCGACCTGATAGACGGTAAGTTCGAGGTCCGGGAGCGGCTGGGTGGAGGCGGCTTCTCGAATGTATATCGCGTGTACAAGGCGCTGGACGACCGGGAATACGCGCTCAAGGTGTTTAACTCGGCATCTTCCTACGAAACAGTCCGCCGTGAGATACAGGTGCTGCTGTCACTTCCCCCGCACCCTCATATCGTGCGTGCCGTTTGGGCTGACCAGACAATGGCCGGTCAGTGGTATCTACTAACGGAACTCCTTAACGGGGAGTCGCTCGAAGCATATACAGACGGGCGAAAGAAATTCTCCCCAGCCGAGGCTGTCCGCGTGATGCTACAACTTCTGGGCGCGTTGGAAGCCATTCATCCGGTGCCGGACAATGACCCGCGAATCGCCGAAGTGCAGGCCAAAATCGACTCTGGTGAAGACATAACCCAAGAAGAATACGATACTCTTCAGGATTTGCGCAGTTTAGGCATTGTGCATCGAGACATCAAGCCACAAAACCTGATGCTGACGGCCGAAGGGGTCAAGTTGATTGACTTTAATATCTCCTCACATGTAGGGCAACAGGTACAGACCGTCTCTGGCACCGCCCCTTTTATGCCACCCGACATGTTGCTGGCAGGCATTGAGGAATGGGACGTTTCACCAGATCTGTTCGCGACCGGCATCGTTCTTTATCTTCTTTTATGTCACGAGCATCCTTATGAGGATTGGCAGCCACAGATTCGTCGTCTCCCTCGTGACCCTCGTAGCTTCCGTCCCGATATGGTGTCCGGGCTGGCTGCATTTTTGGTCAAGGCGTGTGCACCCCGTCGCCAGGAGCGGTTCGCCACGGCTCTCGAAATGCGCTCCGCGCTCGAGGCGGTGGATCTGACCGTCCCCACTACACGGCCTGAACCCGTTGCAGCACTGGCTCCGCGCCTTGCGGAGATGATTGCCGCCGCCCCACCGAACGTCAACCCGATGGTCAGAGAGTTTCTGATGCTATCTAGCCAAGCCAGACAGTTGAACAAGGGTACGCGGGGGCTCAATGACCTTTCACAGGCCACCTACGTACAGACACGCCTCGATGAGGATCTTGGCAAGTCTGTTCTCGCGGGGAAACACAGGCTAGTCATCGTTACCGGTAACGCCGGGGACGGCAAGACTGCTTTCATCCAGCAGGTGGAACATCAGGTGAAACAGGCCGGTGCCCAGGAGATTAATAGGACCGGAAACGGCTCGCAGCTCAAATATGCCGGACTGGATATATTAACCCTCTACGACGGGAGTCAGGATGAAGAGGATCGTACCAGCGATGAAGTATTGCAAGATTTTCTAGCCCCATATGCGATTCATGCCGAGCAGGACAAGGCCATCCGCTTGGCCGCAATTAACGAGGGTAGATTGCGTGACTTTTTAATCGTTCACCGGGATAAATATCCGTTCCTCGCGACGGATATAATCGCGAGTCTGGATGACCCCGATGCCACGCCCTTAGGCCCTGAGATCATAATCGTTAATCTAAACCAACGGTCTGTGACAGCCAATGGCAAAGAGTCCATTTTCTCGCGACAGGTGATGCGGATTGTGACTGGCCCCTTCTGGCAGTCATGCCAAACGTGTGATTTCCGATCTCGATGCCCACTCAAACACAACGTTGATACTTTCGCCGACAGCACGTCTGGCACTGCTGTAACCGAGCGTTTACGCATACTCATCGATCTTGTCCGTCTTCGCCGCCGTCGTCACCTCACCATGCGGGACGTCCGCTCTCTTATATCGCACCTCCTCTTCCGTGATCGGACGTGTGAGGAGATACCGGCCCTGCTGGCATCCGAGCGTCCTTTCGACACCCTAAATATCAGCTATTTTCAAGGGATGGGTGGTCTTGGTGTTCCGGAGAGAACTGCCCTTGAAAGGGGAGCAGATCTGTTGACTGAGATCGACGTGGCACTCGTAGCCAATCCTGAAGATGACCGTCTGTTGGCCCGCGGTGGTGGGATGAGAAAGATGGATTTCCCGACTCGTTCATCGGATTATTTGACAGAGCTAATTAACGATTCCCGTGAGAGAGCTGGTAAAGGTTACGATAGTGACGTTCATCTCGCCCGCGCCACGCACGAAGCCGCACGTCGCCAGGTCTACTTCGAGCGTGCCGACGATGGGTGGTGGGGCATGCTTCCATACATAAGGCTGCAGGAGTTTCAAAACGCTCTGCACGTGGGTGCCGACGATGTCAGAAATCGCCTCCTTAATGAAGTTGTGAGAGCGATCTCCATGTATGAAGGAGCTACCGAAATCAGTCACGCCTCTGGTGCTTTATGGCTCGCGACGAGCGAACAGGCTGATCTGACTTACCGTTGCTTCCGACGATTTCCCATCGAAGACTTTGAGATCTTAGTCGTCTCAGTTAGTGCTGAGTTCATTGAGTCCGAGCCGGACCGGCTTGAATTGCGGCATAAGCAAACCAAGGCGCGTTTAGATTTGGATGTCGATCTCGTCGAGATCCTTGACCGCCTTCAAGAAGGGTATATGCCTTCACTCGACGAGGGGCGCGGATTTCTTATCAACTTGTCTCTGTTCAAAAACCGCCTATTGGCAGAGCCGTCTTCAGAGCTCATTATCGCATCGAGTGAGCACCTTTTGCGTATCGCTCGTGGGCGGCAGCCAGGCAGCGTGATCCTGACTGAAATGGAGAATGAAAACATACCGGTGGCGCTGCAGAAATGAACCAACTAATATGAAGCCACTGACCGTCAAGCAGAGCGCCTTCAAGGCAGATGAGGTCACCTATCTGGATCGGAAAGTAATCCAGCTTGATCGCATGCTACTCAAACTCTTCGAACTACTCCGCTTCGACGGACGCCAAATTGTGCGTACCCGAACGCGCACGATCGACGTAGAAACCTTAATGAAAATGATGCGCGATGCCCCTGAACGCTTTCCTGGATTCGACCAGCATAGCGAGGTTACACAAGCTTGGCTAACCGGCGATCTGCTAGAGATGATGAATCGGGGCAAGCCGGGCCGTGAGATGGTGGTGGGGCCACGACCGTTCCACCTCAACGCCTTTAAGCTCTCGAACCCTAAGGCTGCCGCTGATTATGGCTCATCGCAGCAGATTTGGGCGATGCTCTACCATACGGATCGTCAGTTGCTGACACGGCTCAAGGAGTTCTTCAGCAACGGTGTGGATCCTGTAATGGATCGCTATGACATGTCCACGCCCCTTGACGTGGAAACCCTGGCTATACTTGGCCTTGTCGATCAGGTCAAAGTGGACCATCTAACCACTTCTGCGCCCGAACCGATTCGTCCCCTCTGTACTGGGCAGGGGCGCCTATTAGCTGACGATCTTCGGCGACTGCTCGCTTACGAGCATGTCGTGCCGCGCCAGGTTCTTGCTGGCTATCTGCGGACCGTCATGGGCTTGCACCTTTCGCTGTTCGTGTTGAGGTTATTCCGTCTAGTGCCAGCTTTGGTAGAATCTGCTCGGAGCGGTCACGCGTGCGAGGATTGTCCTTTAGATGCAGGTGGGTCGAAAAATGTTGTCGAATGCCCGTTCCACTACGAGATGGTCGTCGATTTGACTGAAGATCCTAATTCCCCCATCGCCGCTCTCGCTAGAGCATCTGCAGCGGCTCGACTCGAGTCTGTATCAGCCTATGTACGTGCCGTCATCCTCATAAATCGTCTGAAGGAGTTTGCTGGCATTCAGGCAAGTGCCGGTAAACGGGCACCTGCGAAAACGGTTAAGGATCTACTGATGATTCTATCAGACCCGCCAAGCAATATGGATGGGTTTTTTGAGGCCAGGATAAGCGATATTCTAAGCAATGACACTGCCGAACAGGAGGATACTATTGTCGAGAATATCCTGCGGCTCGAAGGTTTGAGCCCCTTCGAGAAATACGTGGAGCTGATCTGCCTCACGCGCATGAAAAACGAACGTAATAAGCTCATCCAGATGTTTGACTCCTTATCCCAAAAGAACCGTCCGGGGGGATTTTTGAAGCAGGCTGCTGGTCCGAGGGCTCCTCGATCCTTTGTGATGGGTGGTAACCTGCTTGAGACCCTCGTCCAAATCGCTGTGTTGGAACCTTCCAGCAATGGGCGCTTTCGATCGCGTAACTTGCTGATCGACGAATTCACTGAGTGGTTGCGGCGCCGATATGGTTTCCTGATTTACGCACCTGCGACATCCAGTAGGCAGGTCGCGCCGGAGGATCAGGAGGCTTGGCGGCTCAACGAACGCGCCCTTCGCGAACGTCTGCGCCAGATTGGCTTTTTTACAGACCTATCGGACGCCTATAACTCCCAAACGCTGCGTCCTCGGTACACGGTAAAGTCTTGAATGGTGGCCCAGCAATCTGGACTGAATATTGCGACGAACGAAAGAGCCTGATGAGCGATTTATTACAGCCCGTTTCCCAAGACAAACTCCTTGACATTTGGGCCGACGCTCTTTACGCCCGTATCGCAGAGGAGATATTGCGGGCTCTTCCAGGTCAGTGCCTTCGGGTGTCTGATCTTCCACGACAGGTGTTGGAACGCCTGGCCCTTCGTCTTGTTGAGGCGCAGGTGCCAGGCGTCGAGGTATACCTTGTCGACCGCGTTCCCGGCCCGCAGCTATGGCGGGTCGGTGTTCACAAGGTGGTGGAACGCCGTAATGCGGAAGAAGGTGTTGTCCTCGCCTTGTTCCCGCCAGACCTGCAACTGGCGGCTGGAGATAGCGTCGATATCTCCACGTTCCGCACCGTGCCAGTAGGTGACCTTGACAAGGATGTCTCGGAAACCCTGCAGCGCCGCATTCCACCTGCCTTAAAGCACTCATCGGGTGCCGTTCTGGACTATCTCCGCCTCCAAAAGTGGCCGTTGACATCTTCGTCACGCCTTACCTTCTTGGCAACCATTGCCGAACAGGCGACACCTGACGCTAGAACGGTGGGAGGAGCACTGTTCGCGCTTGGCCTGGTTCCTGATTTCGCCCTGCTGGAGCAGCCTGATGAACTTCACTATCGCCTTGGGCAACGAAATCTACCGGTTGTTGAAGCTCTACGGGATCCAGGAGCAACCCCGATTGAGCGTATTCTGCGCCTGCCATTGGCCAGTACGCCCCAGGGAAAGGCCCTCCGCCAACGTCTCCTGACATTCTTTAAGGATCATCCCTCTCAAGACATAACTGCCTGGGGAGGTATTGTCGCGACCAACCCTGAATGGCGTGACTTGTCTCTCGATCAGTGGGTCCTGAGTACAAGCCGGCCTTCACAATCGCTGAAAATTGAGATCGAGCCTTTAAAGTTACCACGTAGCACTCAGGATAGCGGCATGCCTTTGCTCGATGCCTCATCCAGACCCATAGTCGCATGGCGGACAACCCCAAAACCTCTGGACGTGCCTGGTCTCGACTACTTTCGAATCGAGCTGCTTAGCGCCGACCGACTTGTGGTTTGGGAAAGCGCACTGTTGAAAAGAGGCACCAACACGACGGCACGGCGTAGCCGTACAATCAAGGAAGGCGATCTGGCAGGATTAGATAGTGGTGTTTATTTCTTCCGAGTTGTTGCCCTTAATACAGCGGGCGATCCTTTTCCTGCACAAGACCTTCGTGACCCCGATGGACCGGCTGATGGCAAGCGAGCCAATGAGAGTGAAGACTTCCTACTCGTAACAGACGCGATGAATCTGGAAGAACAGGGTGGAGTTGAGCCCGTTACAAACGTCTTCGTTGCTAACTTTGCCGAAGCCGAAATGCGAGCAAGATGGGCGGCAATCGGCACTCGGAGAGGCGTCGAGGCGGTCCGGCCAATAAGTGTTGAGTGGGTAACGCCTCAGGCGGCCCGCGGGGAGACTGCAACCGCTTCTATTGCATTTGACATCCAGCGCCAATACAATGTAAGGTTCAGTCAGCGCTTGCGCCTCATCGAGGGGAGCATTTTAGCCGCACCCGAACAAGGCGGTCATTACAACCTTTTCATAGGGCCTACGCCGGATTTGCCGAAACCCATTTCGCTCGATTTGCCGGCCGAGGTAGCGGCTACCAGACGGGAGCTCTTCGAGGCGTTCGCGCCCTGTCCGCCAGGGAACGGGACAGCGTTAGTTTCACTCATCGATTTACACCAATTCAGCGCTCAGATCGATCGATACGCCAGAGCATACCAAAGTTGGCTTGAGAATGGAGACGAGAATGCTCTCCGTTTGGACATCATTGTAGCTGAGATCTCGGGTTCAGGCAAGGCAATCTTGGTGTCACCGACTCATCCGTTACGCCTTCTCTGGTGCCTACAGGAGCAGCAACTCGCCCGCTCCTGGACGGCAGAGGCGGCGCTTCGTAAGAAAGTCAGCAAGGGTGTCACGGATACGTGGCGAGATGCGCTCTCACCACAGGGAATCCCTGCCGTGATCACTCTCGGACCTGAGGAAGGTTTCGTAGATGCTGGGCCTCTCCTCGGGGGCTGGGAGGCATACCTTCCGACAGGTGCGCAGGAGTCACGTAGCATACTTGCTCTCCTTCGTCAGCGCCTTGGTTCGGGCTCCGCCCATCATTCTGAAGCAGATCTTCCACCGAGACTGCTAGCTGACAAGCTCGAGATGTTCCTACGGCAACATCCTTACACCCCCTCGCTTATAATAAACGTGATAAACCCGGGGGATGCTGGGCTGGTCGTGGACTCATTATTAGATCTAGAAAAACGCCGAGCGGAAAATCTTCCTTCGGTGCGGTACGTCGTGCGACTGTTCACCAACGACCTGGGCCGCGACGGGATCGGACAAGCATTCCGCGAATTAGCAGACCCTGAGAGGCAGATTTCTGAAGTCGCCGACCGATTGGTGGCTCCGGGCAAATCCTTTCTGTTCCCGAAACTCTCCTGGTCACGCAACAGTCTCGCTGAGTTCCGGGCAACACCGGAGCGGTTTACAGCTCACATTACGTTATTGCTGGACAGCTTTGGTGTCGAATTGCGTGTCGCCCGAACCGACCCAACTGAGCGCAGCAGTTTTATTCATGGGCTAGTGCAAGAAGCACCACGCCGGTTTACCGGTCGGGGTGCTACTTATCGCTGGATCCGGAGGCCCGCGCCGGCAGGGTGCACTGACTTGGTGGAAGCACCCGGGCGCTCGTTGATCTTCGCGGATTTACTTATAGCTACAGGTGCCCTTCAAGCCCATGTTCTCGCACCCAATTCCAATACCAATCATATGACGGCCGTAGCATCGCTAGATTTAGATGGCCTGGACCAGTCGCTGCTCTACTCCGCTCATGCCGTTTCTGCCTGGGTTCTTACCGTTGACGCGAACCTCGGACTGGAATACTTCGATGGTGCAGGGAGAGCGGACAGGCCTGGTTACCTACTCGACTTTACTCCTGAATTTGTTTCGTCCGGCGGGCGACAGCTCCTACTGACGACACGGATGGGCGAGGAAATAGCCGACATTATGGGGCCCGCTACATCTCAGGTTGGTCTGGACCAGAGCGTCGCCGGCGCACAAATGCTTATTGAAGCACTCCGATCCTTGTCGGGTCGCCTTGCGCTCAAACTGCTATCATCGCCAGCACAAATCCAAGGTGCTTTAGGTATGGCACTTGCACGATTGTTTGTGGAAGCGTACGGCCTTGCCGAGGCAGCAATTATCGTTCCCTTGGACGCGCACCCAGAATTGACCACGCCGATGGATGAACTCTCGCCGCGGCTCAGAGGCGATCTTCTATTAGTGTCGGCGGACCATTCCCGGCGTCATTTGGATTTCCTACTAGTTGAGGTCAAGTGTCGGGCAGGAGAAGGATTAGGTGCGGAACTGCGGGCCGGTGTCATGGAGCAACTCGGCAATTCTGAAAGAGTTCTCCGCGAGCGCTTCGATCCGAGTTTGGAGAACGAGGACCGTATTGATCGCGTAGTTCAAAGTTGGCAACTCACAAATGTCCTGAACTTTTATCTCGACCGAGCAGTCAGATACTCCCTGATTAACGGGGCTGCCGTTGCTGACTTGCGGCACTTTTTCTCGGGTCTGGACGGTGGCTATAGTCTCACCGTAAGGAAAACTGGCCTCGTATTCCGCCTTGAAGGTCAGGCTTCATTTCTCGACCAGGAAGAACCCGAAGTTCCTATTTGGGTAGTCGGTCGTGAGGCAATTTTCACGATGGTCTCGGATGCTTTAAGGACATTTGTAGAGCAGAGAGCGTCAGAAACAGAGGCGAACGTCTCCATTCTACAGACGACGCAAGGGATAGCGAAAACAGACCCGCTACGGTGGCACCGTATTAGGCAGACATTCGCAGGTCCTAACATAGGTGACGATTTACCCCCCCGATCGGCAACGGCGGGAGATATCAGTGAACTGGCCGAAGAACCTGGAAATGATGTACGTATCCAGGGAGAAGTGGAAACTGCTGGTCAAGAACGCGGACATAGAGCAGAGCCAATGTCGTTAGTAGCCGAAGCACACTCAACCGCTGGCCCTGAGGTGGTCAAAGAGCCAATTGTGTCTGATGTAGACTTAATAACTGGTTCTTCGCAAAGTACCATTGAGATGGACGAAAGCTCGCGCCTGAATAAGTCTGAGGCAGAAAATCAGAGCACGGTCCTGGGGGTTAACACATCACAGCCGCACTACGACGTTTTATTGGGTGAGGCTCGTGTCACCCCCCAGTATGGCCTGATTGGAACGGTTGCGACCGAACCATGGCGCAAAGTTGCTTTAGACCTCAACGGCTGCAACACTATCTCAGTTTTTGGCGTGCAAGGTGCAGGTAAGAGCTACACTGTCGGCTCGATATTGGAGATGGCGGCGATGCCGATTCCAAACCTCAACGCCCTACCACAACCGCTTGCAGCCGTTGTATTTCACTACCACCAGACTCAGGACTATCCACCAGAGTTTGTATCTATGAACAGACCCAACTCGGACCAAGAACAGATAGAAACACTAGCGCAGTGGGAAGTACAGCCAGCAGGCTTAGATGATGTCTTGGTTCTCACGACCGCCGACACGGTCGACCTTAGGCAGCGTGAATTCCCGAGAGCAACTGTCGAGCCCATTGCGTTCTCCAGCGCAGAGCTAACAATAGCTGATTGGCGTTTTTTGATGGGTGCCACAGGTAACGACTCTCTGTACCTGAAGCTAGTAAATGAAGTAATGCGAAAGAACAGAGCAAATCTGACGCTCAAGGCGATTCAAGATGGCCTCGTCACTGCGCCAATGAGTGAAACACACCGTTCCCTCGCGGAGACACGCCTGGAGTTTGCTTCACGCTTCATAGATGATAATCGCTCTCTTCGATCACTACTCCTGCCGGGCCGGCTGGTTGTGGTCGATCTTAGAGACGAGTTTATCGAGAAAGAGCAGGCACTCGGTCTTTTTGTAACAATGCTCAACGTATTCGCAGGGGCGGGAATGGCGCAGGACCCGTTCAACAAAATCATTGTCTTCGATGAGGCTCATAAATACATGGGAGGCTCCCTCATCAATCACGTCGTTGAAGTTATCCGGGAAATGCGTCATAAAGGGGTCACGGCAGTGATTGCGTCTCAGGATCCTATCAACATCCCACCGGCCATCATCGAACTATCATCAGCTTTGATCCTCCACCGCTTCAACTCTCCGAACTGGCTTCGGCACATCCAGAAATCTCTGATTTCACTCAGTGAGTTGACGCCATCAATGCTGGCTGCGCTGCAGCCTGGCGAAGCGTTCGTATGGGCTAACAAATCCACGGACCAAGTTTTCACGCGCAGAGCAGTGAAAGTAAGAATGAGACCACGAGTTACAGAACACGGCGGTTCAACTCGAACCGCCGTTTCTGAATAATTCTAGCAATTGAACGTATAAGGTTTCACAAGTCCACGTCTTTCACTGTCTTACCCTTACGGTGTTTTTGATCTTTGAGGAATCTGTATGACCCGTTAGGGAGACTGTATAAAGCCTTTATCATGGGGCTAATTCCCCCATGATGCTACGAAAGAGCAATTCCCCGACTTTGTGGGCAGAAAAAACGCTTTGAGAGAGTCTTTTGCCCGCGTAAGCGGAAGCTGGCACCTTTAAAACCCTGCCGATCAGGGTAGGGAGCGCTTTATAAACAGTCGTTGTCCCCCAGCGCAGTGCAAATATTCTTCATAGAAGCCTCGCTACCGCAGCATCGTTTAGGGGTTCTACGGCGGAATGTCCGTCAAACAAACGTTCTCGGTCTATAGGGAGGGTCCGTTTGGCGTAGTGGGTGCCCAAAACGTTCTGAGCTAGGAGATGCTCCGAAAAACCTTAAAACGGTTGGAGGTATGAGGCCACAGATCCAAGATACATTTACATAGGAAAGAAGTTTTCATCTCGCCGCCAACTAGGAGGCACTCCTCCTTGAGAAATGGCAAGCCACGCATTGGACTGCACCCCTGAGGTGAGACATTTAGTTACGGTAGTATACTCCAGAAGAGAAACCACTAACTATGAGACTCAAACTCCGTGTCTTTACCAAAGACTTCAAACAGCAAGTTCTGCATGAAGTCCAAGCAGGCAAATCTCTTGCCCAAGCCACCCGTGAACATGATCTGCATTCGAACCTGATCGGCAAACGGCAGAAACTGCACGAACAGTACGCCCAAAATGCTTTTCAGGGCAACGGCCATGCGTATACCCAGGAAGCCAAGATTGCTGAGCTGGAACGGCTGATCGGCCAGCAGACGGTCGAGATCAGCCTCTTAAAAAAGTCTTAGCTTTTCAAGAACAGCAGCGCAAGGAGGCAGGGTAATGAGTGAGGCTGTTCAAGAGGCTGTGGTGCAAGGCCACAGCATTTACTCTTCTTGCCAAGCCTTTGGACTGCCACGAGTAAGCTACTATCGCCAAGTGTCTGCGCCTGCATTTGCCCCCGCTTTTGCGGATGCGGCCTTGCACCAGCAGGTTCAGCAGATGGCTTTGGGCTGGCCGTGCTACGGCTATCGCCGCGTCACGCACGAGCCAAAGCACCAGGGTGTTTGTATGAAATACAAGCGGGTCTTGTGCCTGATGCGTGAAGAAAACCTAGTGAGGTTGCCTAAAAAGCGGCTAGTGGCAACGACCAACAGTGACCACCGTTTGCCTGTGTACCCAAACCTTGCCGCCGAGATGGACATGACAGTCCCTAACTAGCTTTGGGTTTCGGACCTGACGTACATTCGTCTGGGCCATGAGTTTGTCTACCTTGCCGTGGTACTTGATGCCTGTTCGCGCTGCTGTTTAGGCTGGTCTCTGGGCCGCCGCTTGGAAGCCTCATTGACAACGACAGCGCTGAAGATGGCATTGATGGATCGAAAACCGTAGGTGCATCATTCGGATCGCGGCGTTCAGTATGCGTCAGGCGAGTATACGAGCTTGCTGAAGAGCAGCGGTGTTGCCATTAGTATGAGCCATGAGGATAATCCCTACGATAACGCGAAGGCGGAGAGCTTTATGGAAACCTTGAAGTGCGAGCAGGTCTACGTCAGTGAGCAGGATAATCTCGCCGAGGCCAACGCGCAAATCGGCTACTTTCTGGAAGCCGTGTACAACCAGAAGTGCCTGCATTCCAGCCTCGGCTACCTGCCGCCCGCCGAGTAGGAACAACTCTGCCAGAAGAACCGAGACAAGAACCAGACCTTTACAGCTCAACTGTTTGTCTCATCCAAAGGGCTCACTCCACTTATGTACAGCCTATAGGGATTTTTGTTTTGCCCCCCCTCCACCTTTGCTGGAAGACATTGAACTGTCCGGCCCGTCAGGCTTGCCTGCCGACTCTGAGCGTGCTATATCTGCCGCCTTCTCCGGGCGGTGCACCGCACAGGCGTTCATCTCGCGGATTTTGATCCAGAATGCACGCCACGCCGCGTTGTACTTAATTTGTGATTCCTGCGTTGATTTCATCAAACCTCTCCAAACCCTAGCCCCGAATATGGTTGGGTGCCCTGCCCTCTTTCGGTACCTTGTACTCTTTGGTAGAAGCGCTAGTCCGGTCTGAGGCCGGGTAGCATCCATGCCCTGACAGCCAATCCGCCTTCACTTCTCCTATGACATTGGCTTCCAGAAGTTAGGATTGGCTAGGTTGTGAGTGATTTCCTAAAAACTTATTCATTTTGCCTTTTGCTCTGGCTGCGGCTGCCAAAGCGGGCAAGATAAAAGGGCGGCTATACAAGCCACGACTATCACACCCACAGCAAGTATTGATGCCTCAAAGGGAAGAGAAGATTCACTCAGGCGTCCTGTCATCCAATAATTCTGTCATACGACCAAGGTGTTCCCACTCGCGGGATGGCCACCATCACCAAACAGCTCTGCAGCTCTGCCGTCAGCAGCACCCAGGTGAGCTAGGCCGCTCAGCAGCTTAACGAAAGTTTAACGAAATGTTTGAGGCATGTTGGCCGCGGTCCCTTGCCGCTTGCCCTTATGTCTACCTTGACACCTGCTATGGGCGGGTGCGTTAGGCAGGGCCGGGGCGGACTGGCAGGCACTGGCGCAGTGAGAACGGATAGCTGGCGGCAGGGTTTCTGAACAAAGGTCTGATAGTTGTAAAGATAATGGCGTTGGGGGAGGCGTGGATAAGAAATACTTGGGACTGCCGGCGCGATATGTCGTTGAAGCAAGCTGAAAGATATAGCGACTCTAGGGCGATTGTTAAGGATAATTTACCGAATGGCCGAGTGCTTTGACCGCGCAGTGTAGCCTATTCAGATCAGCATAGAATACTCTCAGGCACGTGCTTGTAAACTTAAGCGCGTGCTTGTCGACTTCTCAGTTGATCCGTATCATAAAATGCCTAAATAAACTGTCACATGACAGTTTTTATAAGTATATAGTCTTAGCGATTTCACATGGAGACAATTGCAAGCAAGCAGCATTTCGTCCGAGGGCTAGAAGGTAGTCGGCCTTTGAGTAGTCTAAAATTTGGGTTTGATACCCCTCAAGCAAATAAGAGGATTCACGCATCCCTCTGTTTAAAAGCTTCGTTATGATAACGGATGCACTCCTCGCGGAGATGAATGACCAAACTGACGACTACCGGATAAGCCGTATGATTGCTCTAGGTAGGCAATCAGCAGCAGACCCGGACGCGGCGGAAATTCTGGGCGTTCTGGCGTCGGGCAGCTTCTATGAGCGCCGGTTAGCGCTCCTAGCTTGCTCTGGGAGCAGGAATGGTGCGCAAGTTCTCCTCGCCCTTTCAGACCCATCTCGACTCATTCGTGGCCTCGCACTTAGCTTGATCCCCGTAGTTTGCTCGGATGCGCAGGTCGAAGAAGCGCTCATGGCCTCCACCCGCACCCTAAGGGCCGTTTTATTGACCAAGCTGGCTCGTCGCGGACGGCGCGGCTCCGTCGATACCTTTCTCACCAGCCTGGCGGACAGGGGCGACCCTGAACTGGGTCTCTGGCTGCCATTCGGTACTGCAGAGATAGTGCATCGTCATCTGCAGACAGTGCTGCCTCAGTTCGGGGACGCCGACTGGAAGCGGCTGGTCCGGCGTCATCCAGATATTGCCGCAGCGGAACTTACAGGCCAAGCTGAGGAATCGTCAAAGGCAGATCCCAGGCGGCTGCACCACGTCAATGCCATCTTGCCTTTCCTCGCGAAGTCTCGGCCGGAGCCCGCACTCTCGCTCGTGCGAGCCCTGCTGCCCTATACAAGTCTTGACCAATTCACGCTCCAGCCTCTCGCTAATTACCGCCCGAACGAGATTGCCGATTTGGTGATTGCTTCCGAAGACCGGGCGATGGTCAGGTTCGATGCTCTTGCTCATAAGCTTTCTGAAGATAGGTTGCTTACCCTTGTTCTAAAACAGCCCGAGCTCCTCGGAAACCCTGGACTCTGGATGCGGCGACTGACACCGCAAATGCGAACTGCCTGCTACCATGTGGCAGCCCAAGGCTGGTATACACACGAAGGCATTTTAGACCCCGTTGTCGCGGGGCTGCTGCCAGGAGAGCTGCGGACCTATGAGGCAAGGCGGCATTTGACACTTCCTGTGCTCGCAACCCGCTTGCTGCAACGCCTTGTTTACGCAAGCTTCTTGCCTTGGGATGAGGCGCAAGCCGAATTAGACGCAAGAGTCCAACACCCCGATGCGGACCAGCGGGCGGCGGCACTGACGGCGCTCATTGGCGCAGCGCGGTATCAGGCTGCAAAACTGCCTGAAGTACTGAAAATTGTCCTGGCACGCGCCAAGGAGCAGGACCCAGTCCGGGCAGCGATGCTCAGCACGCTCGCAGCTCTTCCGCCGAGCCGCTGGCCAGCGGAGCATCTCGGCGATCTGGGGCAAATTATCCAAGATGCCCTGAGTGCTGCCGACCTATCCTCTGCCACGGCGACGGCGGCGGAGCGGCTGGTTGTCGCCTTGGTACCGTTTCACCCAGGATGGGCCGCGACGTGGCTAGGAACACTGGTGAGAACGCGCGGTCATCTCGCGCTCTATGACCTGGGAACACGGCTAAATGATGCCGATGTTCGGCAAATCGCCCCCGCATTGACGCCTGTCTTTGCTTCCTGGGAAACGCGCGAGCGAGAAGGCCAGCTTGTGCAGGCGGCCTGGACGCTGGGGCGTCGCCTGAGCGTGTTCCCCGCGCTGGTGGAAATGCTGGAGCGGGATCTGGCAATTACGACCCACACCTATATTGCCTCCCAAATCTTGGGGCTGCTCTCCGAGCATTGCCGCGGCCGGCTGCCTGCCCTCATTCCCGCCCTTATTCAGCAGGACTCTAGCTGCGTCACGCTCCCAGCCGTATACCACTATCTGCACCGGCACCGGCAGGATCTCCTCGCTCCCTATCTCGGGCAAAACGTCTATAGCGGCCGTTTCAGCACTGGACGGACGCGCTTTGTTCTGCCATTGACCACAGGATTTGAGCGCTGGCCCCCAGCTTTGCAGGAGATCTTCGCGCAGACCCTGGACGCAGTGGCGGGCGACAGTGCCCGGGATACACCGTCGCTCCTCTTTGCGATTGGTCAGCTTGCGGCAATGCCCGCGATTCTCCCAGCTCGCCTTGTTGCTTTTTCGAGTCTGGACACGGAGAATGGAGCAGTGCGGGATGCCGCCCTGCGTGCTTTGTCCAGGCTCGATGCGGGTCAAGGCATACAAATCCTAGTGGAAGCTTTGGATGACGACCGGGCAAGGGTAGCCATTTACGCTTTGCGAATGGCCCTTCTGGAAATGCCTCCGGTCGCCGCGTTAGCCTTGCTGAAAACCGTTCCCCTAGGGAAAGTAAGCGTTGCAAAAGAAGTCGTGCGGCTGTTTGGCGATTTGAAGACCCCAGATGCCTATTCGGCGCTCCTGGACATAGACAGGCAGACGCTCCACCGCGATGTGCGTGTGGCCCTCCTACGGGCGTTTTGGAATTATTTGGAGGAGCCGGCGAGCTGGCCAGTTTTGGAGACGGCTGCTCACTCTGAGGAAGCGGTTGCTTTGGGCGTTGTGCGCATACCCGTGGATCGACTTTCGCCTTTTGCTCAGCAGCACCTGGTCGGTCTTATCGTGATTCTTCTCGAGCATCCCGAAGCCAGTGTTCGCATGGCGGTCTTAGCCCGCTGCGCGGGTTTGCCGTTATCCGATCCTGATCAGGTCTTGATGCCGCATCTACTAAGCCTGATTGGGTCGCGCCTTCCAGATGAATCGGCCACTGCAGCGCAGGCAGCTTTCGCCACCTATGATGGAAATCAGGCAGATGCCCTAGGTGCAGCAGTTTATGCGATCCGAAGTAATCGCCGAGCCCTTAAGGCAGCAACTGACGCTCTGGATTCAGCCTTGATCCGGCAGCGTGGGCGGCAGATGCAAACCGTGCGAGCCGTAATTGCCGCGCTGAGCAGCGATCCGGTGACAGTCAATATTCGCGCAAAACTGGCGGTTTCCGCATTGCCCTGGGATGAAGTGGCGCTCACATTGGCGCAGATGGCTGAAGCGGGGGAATTGCAGGCAGAGGCATTGATGGCTGTCGTGCAGGCGATTGAATGCCCCCGGTACAACCGAGACAACAGAGGATTGGAGCAGCTAGAAATGGTTTTAGCGGTCAGTCCAGATGAACATTTACGCCGCCTTGCGCTGGCTTCTTTAGTTGCCCAGGCTGCGTCGACTGAAGGATGGACGGCAGACCGACGCCGGCGTTTAGAAGCCTACGGTAAGGACCCTGCTCCTCTCGTGGCAGCCGTTGCACAATTTATATTCCCACCGGTTATATTCCCACCGGTCGACTCGCATTCCAGTGGGAGCTGAGTGTATCAACGTCATTAAGTTGCCGAACGCTTGGTTTACCACTTCCAGCACGGCGCCGGGTAGGTTGTACCGCTTCAGCGTTCCGTTGGGTCCGGCAGGTGAAGATATGTGCAGGCGCATCCCTGTGTGCGGCTTTTGCTGGCTGCCAACGTCGACAGTGCCGGATTGGGAAGGAGATGAACCGGTTTTCCAGTGAGCCGCTCTACCATCTCCCGGGAGTGCTGTGTGTCAGGACAAAAAGTCGTGCCTTTTAATATTTTAAGGCTCGTCTAGAGGCGTCATTAGCTGGAAAGGGTAAGAGAGGACAGTGCTGAAAGAGTGCTCGAAGAGCAGGGCAGCATGCGGCGTAGTCTAAGTCGGGGCGATGCCCTTTACCATGCGTTTAGGTGCAGTCCTAGAAGTATCGGGAGGCGCTGAATACGGCGAAGAGTGTTACAAGTGAAACAAACCAGAGAAGTCAAGAGAGAGTTGTCATGACATTTCTTGGCTGCTAGTATTAGAAGAATCATAGGCAGGGACCACAAGGTTTCGCAAGGGGCAGACAACCGACGATGCAACAGTTTCCATTAAATGGGGTTGATTTCTGTCTTTGGACGCGCCTGCTTCACACTTCGCTCGGCCTGTTCGATTGTCACTCAATTCTGTCTTCTCAAATTCTAGTGATTATGCAGATTCTAGTGATTATGCAATCAGCAACTCCTTAAAGTTGACATAGCTGTCTTTGCCGTAGGCTTCGACAACGTCTTCCCTGCGACCACGCAGCAGGTAAATTCGGAGATTGTCCTCTTCAGGCAGCATGGCCTTTTTGAGGCGCAGACGCAGAGTTTCAAGTTGGGCTTCGTTGACGCTGCATTCAAACACGGAAAACTGAACCCGCTGGCCGTGGCCCTCGCAGATTTTGGCGATTTGCCGCAGACGTGCCCGGCCCGGTTTTGTCAGCGTGTTGACATCATAAGTCACGAGAATATCCATAGCAGCCCCTCCTAGTTTTAGTCATTCACACCAAAAACGGGATGTAGCTCTCCAAATCGCCGCGCAAATGGCGGGCCAAAAGACGCGCTTGCAGGTGGGGCAGCAGGCCGAAGGGCGCCTTTTCTTTCAGCAGGGGGTGCGGCACTTCTTCTTTTTTCCGATCCTGATATGCGCCCAGCACAATCTTGCGGCCAGCTTCAGTCAACAGAACACTCTCGCCCGCATCGTCGCGCGGCTCGAAATGTTCCGGGCGAATTTGCTTGCGGTTAATCAACGTGAGTGCCAGGCGGTCCGCTAGGCAAGGGCGGAACTCTTCCATCAGGTCCAGGGCCAGCGAAGGGCGACCGGGCCGCAGCGCATGAAGAAAGCCAAACTGTGGGTCCAGACCCACCCCTTCGCAGGCGGCGGTGCAATCGGCAGCGAGCAGGGAATACAAAAATGACAGCAAAGCGTTGACCCGATCACGCGGCGGACGGCGAGTTCGCAGCCGGAAGGAGAAATCGTCGGTGGCGACAAAGAGCATGGCAGCGAACACTTCAAAGTACAGCGCGGCGGCCTGGCCTTCCACGCCGCGTACAGCGTCTGTGCCGGGCTGAAGCGGCAGGGAAACCAGCAGCAGGCTGAGTGCTATCCCGCAGGCTTTGAGAGCCGCACTGTCTTCCGCTGATTTTGTGTCCCGTGCGGCCCGCATGACTGATTGATGGCAGTTTTTTATCTTGCCGGCGACGATGGCGCGTGCAATGTCTGCGCCCCGGCGGTCGTCGCGCTGAGCTTCATACTGGGCTTGCCGGAGCAGGACATTGCCACACAGCGGACCAACCACACGGGCCTTGAAGCGTCCTCCATAGTCCATGAGGTTTACGGCACGGCCTTCTGCCGCGCAGCGGTGCATGGCCTGCATAGACATCATGGCGTTGCCAAACAGCATCACGGAACCGAGATGATGCAATGGCACCTGGGCAAGCTTTGTGCCATCGGCTTCGACTTTGAGGGCATCATGGTCCAGGCGGACATACGCATCGGGGGTCATCACGAACAGGGTGTTGAGAAGCTCTCGTGTCATCGCAGTTTCCTTTTCTGAACCGGTTTTATTCTCCGGGCAGCAGTGTATAAAGCTGCTGGGACAGGCGGGCATGGCGGGCGGCAACCACGGTCGCTGGAACGCAAGCATCCAGCAAAGAGCAGCGCGGGCAGCGGCTGTCGTTGAGCGCAGGCGGCAGAGGCCCCCGGCTTTGCTGCATCGCCCGCACCTCGGCGATAATGTTTTTGGTTTCCTCACGCAGATCATCCGTAAACACCACTTCCCGGCGGCGATGCGTTTGCAGCGAATACACGGCGCCCGTCTCCACGGCTCTGCCTAGCATTTCTTCCAGGCAAAGCGCCTGAGCGCAGAGCTGCACATCATCATGCCGCCGCTCCCGGCGCGGCCCGTTTTTGTATTCTACGGGAACGATGCGTCCGTCAGGATGAAATTCCACGACATCCCCTCTGCCTTGCAGCCCAAGCTGGTCTGACCAGAGTGGCAGCGCCCGTTCCATACGCACCCCACCTTCCAAAGTGGTTTGTGGTTTATCTGAGCGTTCATGGGCATAGCGTCCGCGTAGAGTGAAGACGTTTTCGTCAAAGATACGCTCGACATGAATGAGGGCGCACTGCCGGGGGCAGTAAGAATAATGTTCCAGCGCCGAGATGAGGACCGGC
This sequence comes from Capsulimonadaceae bacterium, assembly GCA_965277455.1. Lineage (GTDB taxonomy): Bacteria > Armatimonadota > Armatimonadia > Armatimonadales > Capsulimonadaceae > JANXMY01. The sequence goes on from OZ255823.1 coordinate 2,561,831, forward strand.
CAATCATCTTCCACTGTATAGATCTCGCTTTCTGTGTGCGTTATTGGCAGCACCGGCTTGAAAGGGTTGGGGCGCCCTTCCGACGACCCAACCCGTATCATACCAGCCGTGGTTTCAATCCTCACCGGCTCTTCGGAGCCAGTGCTACGCGCCCGGAGTCGAGTACGTACCGGACTTCATAGACATTTTTCGATCCTCACCGACCTTCTGGGGCCAGTGCTACCCTGGTTACCCAAGGCTATGACATGCTAGACACGTTTCAATCCTCACCGGCTCTTCAGAGCCAGTGCTACGGCGATCCGCTGCCGGTATCCAATATCCAGGGTGTCGTTTCAATCCTCACCGGCCCCGAAGGGCCGGGGCTACCAAGCAACCGTGGCGCACCTACCTGAAGATGGAGTTTCAATCCTTACCAGCCCCGGAGGGCTGGTGCTACTACCCGGCAGATAGGTCCGGCGCGTAAAGCCGGAGCCGTTTCAATCCTCACCGGCTCCTAAGAGCCGGTGCTCGCATAATCCGTCGCACTCCTCTATGAGTTCGGGGTTTCAATCCTCACCGGCTCCTAAGAGCCGGTGCTACCCGACCTGAGTTCCGGGTCTGCCCCGACGTGGTATGTTTCAATCCTCACCGGCTCCTAAGAGCCGGTGCTACAATCGGGCGGTAACATCGCCAAAGTCAGCTTTGGGTTTCAATCCTCACCGGCTCCTAAGAGCCGGTGCTACGCCGTCGCTGTGGATATGGAGCGTCAGGCCCCCGGCGTTTCAATCCTCACCGGCTCCTAAGAGCCGGTGCTACTCGGCGTTGTAGACCACGACTTCCCGGCCTGGCAGTTTCAATCCTCACCGGCTCCTAAGAGCCGGTGCTACGTATCTCGCGCTCCAAAGCCTCGATGCGCCCCTTGTTTCAATCCTCACCGGCTCCTAAGAGCCGGTGCTACGCCTCTTTCGCCTTTGCCTGCTGGCGCAGAGGCCGTGTTTCAATCCTCACCGGCTCCTAAGAGCCGGTGCTACGTCGATTTCAGAAGCAAAAACGAACGCCGCTGGACCAGCGAAGCCGGAGTGGCAGCGGCGTGAGAGCATTTGCTTCTGAGATCAGAGCGCGAACCTCTTAGGGAAATCCGCAGAGCTTGAGGTTCGCGCCATGCTTTTTTACCCCTCGACCAGCGGGGAAAGTGTGATGCCCGCAGGCATTGCGGATTGGGACGGCGGGATAACGGCATAATCGCTGAAGCGGCGAGGAACTTCGACGCCGTCTTTGCGGCGCACCTCCAGATGCTCAAAAAGCGTATGGGCGGGAGCATCGCCAAGCGGTGTCGCGTGGGAAAAAACGTACAGGCCCCGGCAGGTCATCATACCCCGTGCCGCCGAGCGGTCCTGCTCCCACATCATTGCCAGGGCCTGCCAGAAAAGGGCCAGGTCCTCGGGCGTCACCCCGGTTTGTTTGCCAAAGGCGGGCGAGTAAAAACCGCGAGCGACATACAGCGCGTAAGGCAGAATGGCTTTGCGTCCAATGGTGCGATTGTCTCCGCCTTGAGCGGCGGCTTCCTCTTCCGTTGCCACCGCCATGCGCGTGATGGAAATGTCTAGGGAGGCGATAGGGTCAACACTGCGACCGAATGTAAGCTGCATCGGTCCACGCACCTGTCCGGCATTGGGGCCGGTGGACATGACGGCCCCAAACAGGCGAATGTCATATTTGGACTCACAGAGCCGCTGCCGGGCGGTGCCGACTTCCGAGCCTTGCCCTTTGCCGGGCTTATCACGTTTTTTGCCGTCTTTTTCGTCTTTGGGAGCGGTGGTGAGATCGATACCAGCTTCTTTGTAGGCTTGAAGAAGCTGCTGGTTCAGGATGCCTTTTTCTTGAATGAAGATGCCATAGCGGGCTGGATCGCCATCAAAATCCGGCTGATCGGTGCTCAGGGCGACAAAGTTGCGGACTTTGCGCTTCAGGCAAACATCAGTGACAAGACCGTGGGCGGTTTCAGGATCAATGCGGGGCATATTTCCCGCGTCCGGGTCGCCGTTAGGATTGCCATCGGTGACATCAAAGAGCAGCAGGAAATCATGGCGCTTGGCCGGGTCGGAACAGGTTTCGTACTTGGGGTTCATTCGATTTCTCCTTCGGTCGTCAGGGCAGCGTCCCCATCGAGGGTGAGCGGTCCGGCCTGCTTTTTGGCGGCAGAGCGGTCAGCAATATCTTTGCGCTTGGCAGCGCGATGGTGATAGTAGCCCAGGGAAAAGAGGGCCTGGTCACGCAAGGAAAGAGTCAGGGGGAATTCGTCGATCTCGGCCATAATCTCCTCTAACCGTTTTTCGGCGCCGTAGTAGGCTCCTTCGTGGGTGCGGCGCAGTTTGCCCAAATGGCCGCGGGCACCGCCGAGAAGCTGGCCGAAGACGCTGGCCGGGGCAGTCGAAGCCGCACCGAAGAACTTGTCGCTGATGCCAGCATTAATGCCGGGAATAGCCGCTTTCTGAATGTCTTCCAATTCGGCAAAGAGCCGTCCGCAGTGATAAGCGGCGGGCCGAGCTTCGGTGACTTCTTGAGTCATGAGTTTTGCCTCCTCCAAAGGCTGCGATTGAGTGAGAATGTATTTCAGCAGGGCGGCGCGGGGATATGTCACGCGGTTGTCCGTGTCCAGTCGGCAGCGCATCACCAGGGCGGTGAGCACTGCTTCAGGAACTGGAGCGCCGACCAAAGCGGCCTGTACCAATGCGTCTTCCAGGCCGGGGGCGATGTCTTTGAACTCACGGTAGGCGGCCACCGCCAGTGTCTTCAAGGGCAGTGGACGGCCCGGCAGGCCGTCGGAGCCGATCAGAGACAGGCGCTCAAACCATTCCGCCTGCCGCACTCCCAGTTCGCCAATGGTCGTGTCCAAAGCGGAGCGGACGACAACGCGGGCGGCATTGGCCGTCAGGCCAAAGAGGTGGAATTTTTCGCTGGGCGGCAGCCCATTTGCCCAGCTTGCATCCCCGCGATGAATGGACGTCAGCAGCTTTTGCAGGTCGCGGGCGTCGGCAGGCGGCTGGAATGCGAACAGCGGCACAACCGCGCCGCGTGCCCAGAAGATATAGGTGATCCGCCCTGCCGACTGATGATGAGCTGGCGAAGCCAGCACGGCGTTGAGTGCCTGCCCGAACCGCTCTCCTGCCGGGCGGGAGATAGGCGAAGTCTGCGCCCGTGTCAGGCCATAGCTCTCAAAAGCGGCAGCGTTGGCAGACACAATCGCCATTTCAGACTTGCCTCCGAACAGTCCTTTGACAGGCACAGGCATCATTTCCTCCACTGGCCCAACCACCCCGGAAATGAGGCACTGCATGGCGCTTGAGGCGGGCAGCCCGAGTTCCAATTCTTTCTCCGCCTCGGCGGCCCCCTCACCTGCCGCCGCTTTGGCCCAGAATGCCTGCACGGCAGCATCTTCAACGGGCAGCGCGTCATCCACCCGGAATGTGATTAAATCGTCACGCCCTAGTTCAACAGGCAGGATGTTATTCGGGTCGGCGGGGTCCCAGGCAGCAAAAAATTCGGCAATCCGTGCAATGTCGCCATTTCCGGTGACATCCGCACACGCTTGCAAGATGTCTTTGTAGGATTGATGCTCTAATGCCGTTCGAGCAGCATCTTTTTCCAGATCACGCCCAGCATCGCGTTTGGGGTCCGCAAAGCGTACTCCAAATGTGTAGGACGGCTTATCAGCAAGGAGAATAGGTACGACTGCGACAGTCCGCTTGATGAACGGGACCAGCCGCTCGACGCCTTTTTTGTCGTCACCGACAGTCGGTGTGAAAGAAACCGGCAAGCGCGAGTCGTGAGACAGCTCGACAATCCACTTGACGCGCTTGGGCATATACATAGCCGGGGGCAGGCTGCCCCGGCCTGTTTGGGTCATAATAGCGTCGGCATCTTTCCAAAGCTGCTGCAAGATCATAGCAGGGCCTCCTGGGCGCTGTACAGGGCATCAGGAACGTGCAGAATGCCTTGGGCCAACGATGCCTCAAAGAACACAGGTGTCGCCGTGCCAGACACTTCGCCGCGCTCCCGGCTGTCCCCCACCCGTCCGCCGTGGTGAACAAACGACAGCGCCTTGCCGCTGCCGCGCCGCCAGACCAGATCAAAGAGCATCAATCCGAGGTCGCGGCTGTCCGGGATCGGCTGCTCCGTGCCGTCCGGTGGGGCGAAGTCGGCGGCGAACTCCCGGCAGCCGAGGAAGGGGCGCTGAAAACAGCGGCCTTTTTCGACGTGCCGCCGAAACTGCTCCCGGTACTTGGCAACATCGGCGTCCGCATGGGAGCGCAGAACAATGTCGGCCCGCAGGATGTAGGCGACTTCAGCCAAAGCAAGCGTGTGCCGCTGCTGCCGGGCATCCGTGATAGAGATGCCTTGCCCGTTCCCAGCTTTGGAGTCGACTTCGTTGCGAAGCAGAGACAGATAGCGAATGGGCTTTAGCACAGCGATCTCGCGGACGCGCCAGGAGAACTCCGGCTTCCAGAAGATCGCTTCCAGCACCCCGCGTGCCGCTGACGGCGTGGGTACGGGATAGGAAACGCGCTCAACTTTGTTTTCAGGGCGGGTGTAGCAGGCCATTGGCGACCAAACTTTCACTTCAAGAGGCGGAAACATAAGTGTCCTTTCTGCGGGCAGACCAAACGAGGCAGGTAATGGAACTACTCTGTGGGAATTGCGAAAAGTGGAAACGTCCTTAAACAGTAAGCTGATCGGATTTATAAACCGGGCCGCCCGCCATGTCTTCGGGGAGTGGAATGCCGGTTTTGGTGTCGTAGTCGCCTTCCCAAACATACAGACCGCCGGGGATGGGATCGACACCCAGTTTTCCGGTTTCAGCTTCCCGTGCGGGCAGACTGACACAAAGAGGCTGCGCTCGTCTCCATAGCTCGCGTGTCATGCCGCCGATGGCATCAGCGGCATCCCGTATCGCACGGGCTTCATCTTCCTGACCGGGATAGCCAGTGACCAGAACGCTGACAGTGTCGTCGTCCACGAGCCGAACATCTTTGGCAACTTCGCGGTAATCAAATGCAGCGCGGCGCTCCTGCACCGAGTGGTCGTCTTTGGCTTTATCGACGCCCCCCTGCAAGTCGTCGTACAAACGCCGAAAATACCGGGTGACAAGCGCCGGATCATCAAAATCGATTTCTTCGCCCCTCGCCTGCATATCTTTGTAAAGTTTGATGGTCGATTTCAGAGCAGTTCGGTACAGTCCACCCGGTGCGCCTCCCGCCGCTGGAGTGAAGACGACAACTTCGCTTTCATCGCGTGGACGCTGCCCTTCCCGGTTGCAGCGCCCCGCCGCCTGAATAATGCGGTCCAGAGGACCAATGGCACGGAGCACGCGCGGAAAATCCAGATCAACCCCGCATTCGATCAGACTCGTGGAAACCAGCAGCGTCGGCAAACCCGCCAGGAGACGTTCGCGGACGGTGCTAAGAACAGCACGGCGATGATGGCCGCACATCAGTGTGGACAGGTGAAAAACACTGTCCCGCTGCCGGTCCGGGTCCAGCACGTCCATAAGCTGCCGGGCTTGACGGCGCGTATTTACGATACAAAGGCATGCCGGAGCGGCCATAGTTGTTGGCGCTGCTTCCATTTCTTCGGCAACCCGCTTCCACTCCCATTCCTCTTCGACAATACGGTAGCGGACACGCCGCAGCAGAGCGAAATGCCGGTCCCGATCCACCGGGGCAATAATAGGTCTCACCTGCGAGAAACCATTGAGAAAGCGCGAGACGGTTCCTTCAAGAGCAGGCTGGGTTGCCGTGCAAAGAACAACCGTCACGCCGTAACACTCGGTCAATATTTTCAGGCCATCAACCAGAGGTGCCAGGAGATGCGCGGGAAGGGTCTGCACTTCGTCCAGCACAATGACGGAGTTTGCCAGACGATGCAGCTTGCGGCAGGCACCAGGCCGGTTGGAAAACAGGCTCTCAAAAAGCTGAACGGTGGTGGTGACCACCAGCGGCGCATCCCAGTTCTGCGCTGCCAGCCGCCGCCATAAATCACTATCATTGCCGCCCTCCGCATCTGCGGTTTCAGTGCCGGGTACTTTCGGCTCGATGGCAGAATGGTGTTCCAGAATAGTGCCGGGATCGCTGCCAAATAAGCTCCGAAAGACCGAGGCGGTCTGGTCCACGATGCTGGTGTAGGGAATTGCGTAAACGACGCGCCGCAGGTTGTGTCTGGCACCATGCTCCAGCGCAAACGCAAGGCCAGACCGAGTCTTGCCACCGCCGGTGGGAACGGTTAGATTGAAGACGCCGGGGGGCTGCAGGGCTGTTTCGAGACAGGCTGCGTAAACTTCACGGCGCACCTGATTGACGACCGAAGTTGCTGCCGAAGGAGAGGTATGAGCGAAATCAGTGGCCTGGCGCTGCTGTAAAATATCACGTAGCTCTGGCAAAGTGAGTGCTTCCACTTGCCGCTTCCCGGCGTCCTGCGGGTTCATGTGCTGCTCTGTGTCTAGCGAGTCTGCATCAGTCAGGCAGGAGAAGAGCATTCGCAAAAACATTTCTTGAGATTGAGCAAGCGGGGAGGCGGCCAGCGGCGCGAGATCAGGTGCGGTGGCGACCAGATTGGGGTCAGCACCGGCGGCGCGGGCCTGAAGTTCTCTGACTTCGGCGAGGTCGGTTTTTTCGCACGTTTTGTTTCGGGTCTCCGATGGCATTTCCATACCGCCATGGTGACCATAGAGCGGCAGCGCAAATAGCTCTGCTCGGTCCTTTAAGTCCTCAAACGCCGCAAGCGCCCCCATTTGTTTATGCGGGGCGGAACCGGGTTTGGGCCGAATGCCCAAGCCATTATCTGCACGATGACACTCCCAAAGGTAGTTTTGGAACGCATCCGTGAACTTACCGAGGTCATGCAGCAGACCCAGATACCGTGCCCACGAAGCCGCCGTGTGTGTAGTGTCAAAAGCTTCGGCAAACTGTTCGGCAAGGGTAGTCACACCGAAAATATGATCGGTCAGCAGATGCCAACGCGGGTTTTTCTTGGAGGGTGTGTGGGCGACATAGGCTGAAGGTCGTGGAATGTTCATACCTGCTCCGTTTGGATGATCTCATTCCATCATATCACAAACAGAGTGCCAACACTGTGTCACTCCGGCAACGCCACTAAAATATATTATCGTGTCTATAGAGCTAGAAGCAAAGCCCTGGTTTCATTTGAATCTTGGTCCTCACCGGCCCCAGAGGGCCGGTGCTACGCAGTCCATTTGCTCGGCGCTGAAATGGTCGCAGGTGTTTCAATCCTCACCGACCCCGGAGGGTCGGTGCTACGCGTCCGGGTAGGGGCCGGGGTAGGGGTTGAAGTTGTTTCAATTCTCACCGACCCCGGGGGGCCGGTGCTACAGAAATGGTGCTACGTGCCCGTCGGCGTGATGCAGTTTCAATCCTCACCGGCCCCAGAGGGCCGATGCTACTGTAGACTACAGGCTTCTGCGCGGCGGGTATCTCGTTTCAATCCTCATTAGCCTCAGAGGGCAGGTGCTACGCGCCCGTGCAGTGCGGTCAGCCGCAGACGCTGCAGATCGTTTCAATCCTCACCAGCCCCAGAGGGCTGGTGCTACTACTCGGGCCGGATCGTCTTCACGAATGCGGCGTTTCAATCCTCACCAGCCCAAGAGGGCTGGTGCTACGCTTGCCCGCCATAGACAGCGCATCGGGCAGTTTGTTTCAATCCTCACCAGCCCAAGAGGGCTGGTGCTACGGGCGGGCAGCAAACTGGATTTGATCTCAACGCAGGTGTTTCAATCCTCACCAGCCCAAGAGGGCTGGTGCTACCGGCGCGGCGGGGGAGGCATCGTGGCAAGCGAAATGTTTCAATCCTCACCAGCCCAAGAGGGCTGGTGCTACTTTGACACGGCGCTTGAATCAAGCCATCAGAATCGGTTTCAATCCTCACCAGCCCAAGAGGGCTGGTGCTACTGACGACGACTTCGACGATGCCGACTGCGGCCTGATGTTTCAATCCTCACCAGCCCAAGAGGGCTGGTGCTACGGGCAGATGGACTACGTGCGCCGCCTCCGCCGGGTTTCAATCCTCACCAGCCCAAGAGGGCTGGTGCTACTGACGACGACTTCGACGATGCCGACTGCGGCCTGATGTTTCAATCCTCACCAGCCCAAGAGGGCTGGTGCTACGGGCAGATGGACTACGTGCGCCGCCTCCGCCGGGTTTCAATCCTCACCAGCCCAAGAGGGCTGGTGCTACACTATGAGCGTAATGTCTTCTTTAGCCTGGCAGGTTTCAATCCTCACCAGCCCAAGAGGGCTGGTGCTACTAATGCTCATTTCCAAGACCATTCAGCATACCCGGTTTCAATCCTCACCAGCCCAAGAGGGCTGGTGCTACGACGCACAGGGATACGGCGACCCGGCAGGGCGGCAACGGTTTCAATCCTCACCAGCCCAAGAGGGCTGGTGCTACTGTCAATTCCCCTCATAAATACGTGGGAAAACTGGCGGTATTGTACCTGAGTAGACAATCGTGTGCCATCGTTTCAGAAGCACGGACGGTGCGAACCTCTTGGGAAAACAACCAGCACTTGAGGTTCGCGCCGGGGTTAAAAACTTGATTCATAAATCCTCACTCACAGCGGCACTGGCAGAAGCGGAAGCCGTAGAGAAGAGAGAGCTGTCAGGCAGTCGTGTCGGATACAACGCCGCTAGAGCATGGACTTCTTCAGCCATGGCCGCCCGCAGCGCAGGACCGCCAAGAACTTGGCAGTAGCGCCGCCAGCGCAGCAGTTCTGGCACAAGACCGGAAACACCAGCGGCAGTGCCGGAAAGTCTGACAGAGCCGTCCGCGTCGGTGGCAAGGAAGAGACCGTCCGGCCACTGCCGAGTGCGGGCATAGACGGCGACCGGTGGGACGAACAGGACATCAACCGGAACCGGTTCTTCACCTCGGAGGCCACCAACCACGCCGCGTGTTTCGAGAAACGCAGTCCATTCCAGCGACCGCAGCTCGAATTGTGCATCGGTCTGCTGGACATCACGCACCTGATCCAGCGCAAAGGTGCGGACAGCTTGGCGGCGGTGGCACCAGCCGTGCAGCTCCCAATACTGCCCCTCTCGGGCTTCTATTCGATAAGGGTCCACGATGCGCCGAGAGCGTTCAGCCCGGCTGCGGCTCTCATAATCCAACTCGACGCTTTGATGGCAGCGGGCAGCTTCTTGCAACAAATCAAGGGGTGATTGGGAATAATCACGCAGGGGAGTGCCCCATTCAACCACGGCGGCAGCCTCCTCCATGAGCGCAGTAAGAGCCGGTGGCAAAGAGCCAGTGAGTTTGTCCAGAGAATGCCGCAAAGCATCACCGTGAGGAATGCCCGGTCCAGCGACAAGGCCACGCAGCAGAGCCAGTGCGAGGGCATCGGTAGCTGTCAAAGCGGCAAGAGGAAAGGTCCAGTGAGTATCCAGGAGGCGGTAGCGGCGGGTACCCTGGTCGTAGTCAACAGGGATGCCTGCTTGGGCAAGCAGGCCAAGATCACGCTGAAGAGTTCGAGGGCTGCACTGACAGGCGTCGGCGAGGGCACTTCTTCCAAGCGCTTGTCCTTTGACTGCTGGAGCAGTAACCAAAGCGACAATCTTAAAAAGACGTGCGAGTTTGGCAAGCGCATCAGAGGGAACATTTCTCCCGGAGCCGCTGCTGCCAGAAACATTTGTCTGGTCGGCAATCATGATATACTTACTGTGACAAGAAAGACAGTGTTCCCACAGAATTGGGGCCAGTTTGCTGTTAGCCGCGCAGAAAATGCGGATGGGCACATTTAATAGGGGTGATTTTGCGATGTTCCCTTTCTATGACCTGAATCACATGAACCACCAATGACGTTGGCATTCTGAGCTTACCTGCAGAACCTATGATATTTATGCCGATTATCTTCATGCAGCCTAGAATGACTTTGCTTCATCGCAGAGGAGCAGGCACTGGCCCGTGCGAACTTGACAGACGATGCAGGTGGTCTGATAAGTTTGACGTGTACTCTCCTCGCCGCTTAGGCTGCCGTCCTTGCCGATGTCGTCTTTGATCCAGATGTTGTTGTCTTTGCCCCAGGGTTCCTCAAACAGGCCTGGCGCAAAGACAACATCGGCCCCTCCCTTCCGGCAGATCACCCGCTCCACAATCGGCGACAGCGCAGTGCGCTTTTCAGATTCCGGCACCGCCGGGTCAGACAGCACCGCCAGCGCAGACCGCAGAAGTCCCGTTATGCCACTGCCGTCGTCTGCCTTCCCTGCTTTTAAGCGTCCTGGCGAGCCGGAGAGCGCTCTGCACTTCCCCTCCAATTCCTTGCGCCGCGCGGCGATGTCCGCGAACACTGCGGTGTAGGCTTCAGGAGACACGCCCGCACGGATGCCGGCAAGCTGAGCCGTCACAGCCGCTTGCTCTTCCTCCTTCATCCGCAGAAGATCTGAGTCCAGCTCCCGAAGGCAGCGTCGAACTTCATCCGGCGTCAGGCTTGTAGCGATTTTTCCCTGTTGATATACAGCCAGAGCTTCGGCCACGGATTCGGGACAAGTGAGCACTTTTTCCAGGGCAGTCAGCGCCGCCTGTTCCGTTTCATGAATAGGGTATAGGTCGCCAAGGCAGGGCCGTTCCGGCCCCAGAACGCGGGAACGGCGCTGGGCACCGCAGAGGTAGTAGCGGTAGGTCAACCCTATGGTGGTCCTATTTGTCAAGACAGTAAATCGGCTTTTTTTAAGGTGGATTATGTCTCCTTGCTATCCTCTGTTTTGATCGGTCATTTTTAGTCGGTCTGGCCCGGCATGAACTGCCGCTGGCGTCAAGTTTCCCAGCGCCTGATGCGGACGCTGCTCGTTATAAAAGTGCAGGTACGAGGCAAGGCCCGCCCGCGCCTCTTTGGGCGTTTCGTAATCGGTCAGGTACACTTCTTCGTACTTAGAGTTTTATTGGGGGGACGCTGCGCCATAATCGCTCTGTAAAGATGTTGTCTACGTAGCGCCCGCGCCCGTCCATCGAAACCTGCGCCCCCGACGCAAGGACGCGGCTGGTGTAACGCTCACTCGTGAAAGATTATTGATTGAAGTGGCTGCCCTGATCACTGTTGATGATCTCTGGCACAGCTTGCTCCAAAGCCGCTTCGGCGCAGGACAGCACAAAGGGCATCTCCAACGTGTTCGAGAGTTCCCAGGCCATCACCCGCCGCGAGAACCAGTCCAGGAATGCGACCAGATACAAGAACCCGCCGCGCAAGCGGATGTAGGTGATGTCTACGCCCCACACCTGATCGGGGCGCTCGATGGGCAGACCGCGCAGCAAATACGGGTAGACCCGATGGCCGAGACTGCTGGGCCGAGACAGATTGGGCTTCGGATACAGAGTAGCCAGCCCCATTTCAGCACGGTAGCGGCGGATGGTGTGCCGCGAAGCATTCAGCCCGTCCTGGGCCAGCAGCGTGACTAGTTTGCGTGATCCCAGGCACGGGCGATCGGTGTACCACTCGTCCAAAGAGTGCTTGATTTTGATCTCCTGCTCCCGCGCCGAACGCGGCTCATAATACAGGCGGCTGCGCGAGACGGACAGCAGTTGGGCTTGCCAGAGCAAGGGAACGGCGGCTGTTTCTTCACGGGCCGAAGGTCTTTCAATGAGTGCCAGCCTCTCGTCAGGCGTCAGGTTCGAGACCAGATTTTTGGATAATTTCTTTTGAGCCACGCCAGTTGCGTGGTTAATCTGCCGATCTGTTCGTAAAGCTGTGCGACTTTCTGCTCCTGGGCTTGCTGGTCTTTTGCCTGCGTATTCTTGCGCTCGAACACGACAGGCAGTTCGGCGACGGCTTCCTGTTTCCACTTGGTGACAAGGTTTGGGTGAAGCTGATGCTCGGACGCGATCTGGGTAACGGTCTTGATTTCTTTGAGGGCTTCCAGGACGATTTGGGCCTTGAAAGCAGCCGAATACTGTTTTCGGGTGTTGCTTTTAGTGATGTTCATGGGCGGTGGTTTCCACCTTATTTTAGCCCGTTTTGCTGTCCTAATTTATAGGGCCATTATAATAGTAACTACTACATTTAATCCACGCTGCCATGATCTCCCGATCTTCATCCCCACCTGGTGGGCAAAGCCGGACGAAAATTCCGCACCTAAAATGAGAAATGTAAAACAGAACGTGTTGCTAGCCGTTGCACTTTGCTAGTCTTACCATTACACTTTGCTAGCCCAACCGGATCATGTGCCGCTTAGTCGCTGTCGTTCAGCGCATAATCGGCCGCCTGCTCCCAGTCCATTGCCTGTCCTTCGGCCCAGGCTGCCGCAAAGGCATCCACGCCGAGGGCCTCGCGAATCGCAATGACCCGCTGTTCGACATCGGCCTGCTCCGCTCCCGTCAGCGGACACCCGTTTATCTCGCGCAGGAAGGCGGCGGCTCCCAGCAGCCGGGCGGACTGCGCCGGTTTGCGGCGACGAAGCATGATCTCGGAAATGCCTTCTACTCCGTTGGCGCTGCCGCACTTGTCGCCCAGCCGGCGATAGATCGCCAGACCCTCCCGGTACAAAGCGTGGGCCGTGTCGCTGCTGCCTTGCCCCAGCCGGGCATTGCCCAAATTGATGAGCGAAACGGCAACGCCCTCCTGGTGCCCGATCTGCCGCTGAAGGACTACGCTTTGTCCGTACAATTCTTCCGATTCCGCCATTCTGCCTTGAGCATACGCCAGATTGCCCAGATTATTCAGCGACCCGGCAATGCCTTCCCGGTCGCTTAACAGCCGCTGGATCGCCAGACTTTCCTCGCACAAAGCCCGCGCCGCTTCCCAGTCGCCCTGCTTGAACGCGACGTTTCCGAGATTGCTGAGGGACGCCGCAATTTTCTGCTTGTCGCCGAGGCGCCGCCGGAGAGCCAGGCTTTCCTCGCCAAGTTCCCGCGCCTGCGCGTGGTGGCCTTGACTGAGCGCGACAATCCCCAAATTGTTGAGCGTGTTCGCCAGGCCCTCTTGATGCCCGGTCCGTCTTTGAATCGCCAAACTTTCTTCGTACAGCGTCCGCGCCCCGGCATAGTCGCAGTACCCCAGCGCGACGTTTCCCAGGCTGGCGAGGGAAACGGCAGTGCCCTGCTCGTCGCCCCGCCGGCGGGAAAGCGCGAGTCCTTCCTGATACAGCGCCCGCGCCGCCTCGTAGTCGCTTTGATACCAAGCCAGGCTTCCGGCGCCGGTCAGCGCCTTTGCCCGCGCCGCTGTGTCTGCCAAATCTCGTACCAGTGCCTCTGTCAGCCACCGGCGCCCCTCGGAAGAGTGGCCGCGTATCTTCCAAAACCGCCAAAGCGCCCCGGCAAGGCGGACCTGCTCCGGCGGCGCGTGCTGCCCCTGCCAGAGCAGCGCTGCCCGCAGGTTGTCGTGTTCGGTTTCCAAACGAGTGAGCCATCTCGCCTGGTTTTCTTTCATCATCTCCGGCTCGGCTTCTTCCGCCAGCGCGAGAAAGTAAGCGGCATGTTTCGCTTCGGCTTCCTCGCCAGCCTGACGCTTCTCACTCGCATACTGCCGGATCGTTTCCAGCAGCCTGTACCGGCCGTCTTCCTGCGCGTAAACAACCAGCGATTTGTCAACAAGGCTTGTCAGGCCGTCCAAAACCGCCCACTCATCACTGCCGCCGCCCATGCAGACGGCTTCGGCGGCGTCTAACTCCCAGCCGCCGCTGAAGACCGAAACGCGTGAGAGCAGTGTCCGCTCCTCGTCTGCCAGAAGGTCCCAGCTCCAGTCGAGCGTCGCCCGCAAAGTCTGCTGGCGCGGCACGCCCCCCGCGCCGCCCGGCCCCGGCAGCAGGCGAAATGTCTGCCCCAGCCGCGAGATAATGCTTTCAACCGGCAGTGAACGAGTCCTGGCCGCCGCCATTTCAATCGCCAGCGGAATACCGTCCAGCCGCCGGCAAATTTCCGTGATGGCGTGCGTCTCCGGCAGGGACGGTACCCAATCGGGCCGGACACTCCGCGCCCGTGCCGTAAAGAGCTGCACCGCCTCGGCGTCCGGGCCGGAAACGGGCAGCGACGGCACGCGCCAAACGACCTCGCCGGGAGCGCCGAGCGCTTCCCGGCTGGTCGCCAGGAGGTGCAGGCCGGGACACAGCGGCAGCAGGGCGTGCGCCAGATGCGAGCAGGCCGCAAGCAAATGCTCGCAGTTATCCAGCACCAGCAGCAAATGCTTGGAACGCAGGAACTCGGACAGCGCCTCCGACGGCGACCGGCCCGGCGCTTCCCGTGCGCCGAGTGCCCCCAGCACGGCCTGCACCATCAGCTTCGGGTCCGCCAGCGGGGCAAGGTCGGCAAACCACGCGCCCTGCTCAAACTCTTCCTCCAGATGGCGGGCGGCGGCAAGCGCCAGCCGGGTCTTGCCGACCCCGCCCGTCCCGGTCAGCGTCACCAGCCGCGCCCCGTCAAGGAGCGCGGCGACCGCCTCGGTTTCCTGTTCGCGCCCAATCAGCGCCGAAAGCGGCGCCGGCAGCGACGAATACCGTGCGGCGCTCGTTTTGGCGGCGAGCGCCGGAGCGGCGGCAGTCGGCACGGCCTGACGCACGGCGGCCCGCAGGCGGTGGTGCAGGGCGACTGTCGCCGGGTCCGGCTCGGCGTTCAGCTCGTCCCGCAGACGCCGCCGGAAACGGTGGTAAGCATCCGCTGCCGCCGCATGGCGGCCCTGGCCGGCATGAACTTCCATCAGACGCCGTACCGCCGTCTCACGCAGCGGGTCAATCGCCCGCACACGCTCCAAATCAGCCGCCGCTCCGGGCAGGTCTCCGCGCTTTTGGGCGTCCGATGCCAGCGTTTCCAGAACGCCGAGAACCGCCTGCTCACGCTGTTCGCGCTCGGCGTAGACCCATTCTTCCCGGCAGTCCATCAGCAGAGGATTTTGGTACAGCATGGCGGCTTCCCGCAAAGAAGCCGGGTCGCCCCGGCGCAGGGCCGCGTCGAATGCGGCGGCGTCGCAGTCTGCTCCCGCCAGATGGAGGCGCAGGGAGCGCGGGGTCGGGGACAGAAGGCGCGAGGCTTCCGGTCCCAGCGCGTCCCGCAGCAGCCGCAGGGAGCGGCGGAGGTTGTACAGGGCCGCCGCGTCGTCCGCCTCCGGCCACAGCGTTCCCGCCAGCCAGGTGCGCTCCAGCGGGGCGTCCGAATGCAGCGCCAGCAGCGCGAGCAGCCAGAGTTCTTTCCTGGAGCGCGTCTTCGGCAGCGGCTGTCCGCTCCGATGAACCGTCAGCGGCCCGAACAGCCGCAGCGACAGCGGCGGGGTTAGGGGCGGGGTTGGGGGCGGAACTAAGGGCGTACTTAAGGGCGGAATTGGGAGCGGAATGGCCACACGCTTGCCTCCTAAACGCTGTTTCGACGCTTGGACACGCTTTTCCTCTCGTTTGGGCCACGGTTCCGGCCCCGCCCGGCCTGATATACTTCCGGCAGACACAACGAAGAAGGAGACACACCATGAATAGCCATTCACTTGCGCGGCTTTTCCTCACGGGGAGCCTGCTGGCACCGGTGCTGATGCTGGGACACGCCGCGTCCGCACAAGGGGTTTTCCCCAGTCACCCCCCCCACCGGGAGTTCACCCTCGGTGACCCGGTCCGCCGCCCGCACGCCTCTGCGCTGGATACGTTCCGAAGATCGCCCCTGTTCGCCCAGCGGCAGCGTGCGTTCCGTCAGGCATGGACCTCGCCGACGGCAGACTACCGTTACGCCGACGGCCATTCCCTGCACTTCGTCATGGTCAAGAACCCTTCCCTTGCGGACGGCGAAACCCATGTCACGAAAAACAGCGCTCCCGTCGGCGCAACCACGCCCTGCGCCTACAATGCCGGCTGGGACTGCACGACAAGCAACATCACGCTGACCGCCCAAAGTACGTCGTTTAAGGAGAACGACTACGCAAACGCCAACAGCCACATTTATCCCGGCGCGATCTTCACGTTCAACAGCTTTTATCACGGCCAGTACCGCGAACAGGCCGGCGCCCGAAACCCCATGACCCTGGTGACGGACAACCCGAACATCAACGGCTCGGCCAGCGTCATGGTTCAGAACCCAGGCATCGCGACCTGCCGGGACGGCGTCGCTGAGATTTACCGGCGCTTCACCCGCGATGTCGGCACGGAAAGCAGCTACTACGATGTCATGGAGTCCAACAACAGCGCGGATCTGAACATCCAGATCAGCGGTGGGGCCAGCTCCATGGGACTGAGCTTCAGCGATGCGTTCAGCCACCAAAGCTCGTCCAACACCGTCTCGCTGACCGTGGATGCCGCCAAGTCGCTGTATTCCATCAGCGCCCTGCCGCCGGACAGCGGCTTCTTCCAGAACGCCGCCGTGGAAAACACGCCCAATCTGATGGTCGTCAGCAACGTCGTCTACGGTGCCAGGGTGCTGGCCAACGTCAGCGTGACATTCAACACCGACAAAGACGCCAACGACTTCAAGGCCGCCTACAGCGGGTTCGGCTTCGATGCCAATGCCGCGTTCAATTATGTCCAGTCCCATCAGTCCGCCGTCAGCGCCATTCATGCGTACATCGTC
The DNA here is from genome assembly GCA_965277455.1 of Capsulimonadaceae bacterium. Classification (GTDB taxonomy): domain Bacteria; phylum Armatimonadota; class Armatimonadia; order Armatimonadales; family Capsulimonadaceae; genus JANXMY01. The sequence goes on from OZ255823.1 coordinate 2,578,346, forward strand.
GGCGGGCCGGGCAGCTCGCAGGTGTCGTTCAGCAAAGACGGCCTGGAACAGCAGATCAACCGCATCCTCGGCGGCGTCACCTACCAGAACGCCCGTCCCATCTCGTACCAGTTCATGGACATGGCGGGCGATATCGTCGGAGCGCAAAGCGCCACCGACAGGTTCCAGGTCCAGACCTGCGCTCCGTCGAACAAGCCGCCGGCGATCAAAACGGTCCGGGTCCATTTCCAGGACGGCAGCGACGGCAAAGACAACGACACGGACCTGAACGTCTACCTGTATCCGGGCGATACCCAGACCAACATGAACAACGAAAAGCAAGGCTCGATTCTCGGCTACGAGTCTCAGGGACACTCCTGGAAGTTCCCCAACAACGGCGCGGCAGACATCTATCTGAGCGGCTACACCGGCCCGAACGGTCCCGCCGGAATACCGATCCTGCTCGACCGAAATACATTTATCCGTTCCGGCGGCGGCCATCTGCACCTGAACTGCTACCGGCACGGCAACGATGACTGGATCGTGCAGAAGATGGATGTCATCATTAACTTCGCCGACGGCACTTCTAAGGACATCGCGTTCCCGCCGTTCACCACCCGCAAAGGCGAAGGGCCGATAGACTTCTACTTCGACGCCGCCTACAATGTCCGAACATGAGCGGCTTGCTCAGAAGAATACCGACTCAGGAGAATACCGATGCGTTACTTTCATTGCTGCTTACAGCGTCTTGCCCTGCTGGCCGGCGGCGTGTTCGTCAACGCCGTCCGCCACGACAGCGCGTTTGTCTACTTTCCCTGCGACGGCTGACTAGGCCAGGCTGGAAAAGCGGCTCCGCAGCAGCCGGACGACGACTGCCGCTATAGATTACTCTAAGCGGTTCGGGTTATGCACCCCATTTGGGAGCGGAAAGGTCGCTTAACTCAAACCTGTTTTCCACTCTGTACCCAGTCCTCCGAGGCTCTACGCCTTTGCTGCCCCGCTCTCGTTGCCGATAGGTAGCCGGGGTGGTGACGCGAAAGCGGCCCGTCCAACAATGCATTGGATGGGTCGTTATAGTCTCTTATGGGAGCGTTTGTGGCGTAGAGTTAAAGTATGAGGAAGTGAATCTTGCTGGTTATCAGATGCCCAAAGAAGCAAATGTGGGCCTCACGTTGTACATGGTGTCTTACAATCAGGAGCACCCGCATCAGGCGCTGAACTATTTGACACCTGCGTCGATGCATACAGAAGCGACTAAAAATGATCGACTAAAACACGGAATAGCAAGAAGACATAAACCACCATAAAAGCGGCCCATTTGCTGTCTTGATAAATTGGATTGCTTCAGTTTTCTCATGGGTAGTGGTATCCACCTTATGTTAGCCCATTTTACTGCTCTAATTTATGGGACGATTATAGGGAGATGCCTGACTACCGCCAGAACTGAACATCGCAATGCTACCGCGTACTTTCCAGTTAAGCATCAGCCTTTTAATTGCTGTAAACTCACTGAATGCACCACTTAAAGAGGGTTGTTAAAGACCTGCGCCGCCCGAGACATCAATGCGCTGACCGTTGGCCCAGCAATTGTCGTCGGAAAGTAGAGCGGCGATCATCAGGCCGATATCTTCCGGCTGACCGACTCGGCCGAGCGCCGCCATGCCCGCTACCTGTTTATTCGCTTCGGGATTGTCGCGCATCCTGCCGCCGCTGAAGTCGGTAGCGGTTGCGCCGGGTGCGACCGTATTGACCGTGATACCGCTCATCGAAGCGTAAGGAGCACTCCCCGGAAACGCAATGCGCTTCAACGCCGACGAGACGTTTACGATCCGTTCGCCATCGTTGGTGAGCGGAAGAAGCTTCTGGATCAGGAAGAAAACGCCCTTGAAATGGCTGTGTTTTCGGTGGAAATTAGATGTGCTCCTGATGATTCAATGCTGCCCTAGAGTACCCTGCCTCCTGGCCGGTCTCCCCTATCTAAACTTTCTTTTTTTCTGCCTATTCCTGCTCACACAAGTACAGTGTTCAGAAGAATTTCTGCACAAAGAGGAAAAAACAGAACGAGTTGAAGCACTTGCAAGAAGACATATGGCACTATAAAGATGGGGAGCAGCAGCCCGCTTGTCATGTCAATTGAGCTGTGAAATGAGCTATATTCGGACGAAAATATCCTGACGCGCCCGCATTCGGAGAATGCAGGCGCTAGATCAAAGCCCACGCAAAAATCCAAGCAGAGCGTTGTTGAAAGCCTCCAGCGCCTCACGATTGACCCAGTGACCAACGCCCGGTAGTTCAAGAAAACCGCGTAGACCGGGCAGTCCTTCGCGCAGCAGCTGTTGCCTATGAAGAGCTATAGTGCTGCCAGCCCTGAACACTGCCGCCGAAGATGCTGCCGCTCACTTCCTGGTTGAACATCAGGTAAGAATGGACAGGGTCCAGCGCACTGCTCTCGTCCAGCGTCTTGAACTGCTGCGGGGTCAGACGCACTTCCAGAGAAGCGAGATTGCCTTGCAACTGCTCCAGTCTGCTGGCCCCAAGAATGGTGGACGTGACGCCGGCCTGCACCGTGACCCAGGCCAGGGCGACCTGCGCGAGCGGGCGTTCCACCTCGGCAGCCACTGCCCGCAGAGCCTCCAGTGTGCGCCAGTTCCGGTCGGTGAACTTTGTGTCACCAAATGGATTGCTGCCGCTGAGGCGTCCTGTCTGGTAATCGCTCTTTTGAGCATCGCTCTTTCCGGCAGCGTCTGTACCTGCAATCCGGGCGAGCATACTTGCCGGCCAGGAAGCCCCCGCCGAGCGGACTCCAGGGCGTAATACCGAGGCCGCATTCATGGGCAGCAGGAATGTGTTCACGCTCAATGCTGCGCTCGACCAAAGAGTATTCCAGCTGCACGGCGATAGGGCCAGCGATAGCGTGATCCGCCGCAAACGTCGCCGCTTTGGCGGCGTACCAGGCCGGGACATCGGAAAAGCCAAAGTAGCGGATTTTGCCGTTGCGCTGAAGATCGCCGAGTGATTGCAGGACTTCTTCCACCGGCGTCACCATGTCCCAGGCATGCATCCAGTAGAGGTCAATCACGTCCGTGCGGAGGCGACGCAACGCCCCTTCCAGTGCCGGGTGAATGTTCTTGCACCCGTTGCCCCCACCGTTCACATTGGTCGGCTCGCCGCCATGCCAGGTGAACTTGGTGGCAAGCACGACTTGATCGCGCAGACGGCGAGAAGTGATATAACCCCCCAGCATCTCTTCACTACGCCCGCCGGAGTAGATGTCGGCGGTGTCAATAAAATTGCCCCCTTTCTCCATGTAGGCATTGAAGACAGCCTCGGAGACATCATCTGGCGATCCCCAGCGCGGGGTTCCAAAAGTCATTGTCCCCAGCTTTAATCCTTTTGGTAATCTACTGCTGCTCCGATTTATTAGTGCTTTAACGAGCCGATGCCGTTCGCTGACCGTGCAAGCCGCCGAATATGGCTGGCTCTAAGCGTGTTGAAGTATTTCTGTCCGGTACTTCGGGGCGAGTGCCTTGGCCTTCTCCATGAACGCCGCCTGAGCGGCCGCGTCCGGCTTGGGCGGCGCCGTCGTCCGGGTCGCCACGCGGACGCCGACGGCTTCAAAGAATTCCTCCTGCCCCGAAGGCGCGCAGAGGCACAGCAGCCGAACCGGCTGGCTGGAGGAATTATGAAACTGGTGCGGTGCGTTGGCTGGGATGTTGATGGTCTCGCCGGCGCGGACGACCGACTTCACTCCGCGAAAGGTGGCCTCGATTTCGCCGTCCAGGAGGATGAACGACTCCTCAAAATCGTGGCGGTGGGGCCCAGGGCCGCCGCCCGGCGGGACGTGCATGTCGATGAGGCAATAGCGGCCGTCGGTGTTGTCGCCCGACAGCAGGATCGTGTAGGTGTCGCCCACCATCCCAATGTGGGGCAGGCTCTGGTCCTCGTTGGGCCGTGCCACCGCCAGGCTCCGCGTGAGGTCATCGGGCGGGAGCGGCGTGATGGGCTGGGAAGTGATTGAGTGAGTATTCATGGTTTTTCTTCTTGTCGTGATTGCGGAGACGTGCGAGGCCCACGCGCGGGCTTCAGTGATGATCGCCATTGCAGCGGCAGTGCCAACTCGTAAAGCGTAACGGCGGCTGACGAGGGTCATTATATGTCCCCCTTAGCCAGCATGGCTTGAATCTGCCGCACGACTTCGTCCGGGCGCTCTTCGGGGATGAAGTGGCCGCAGTCCGTGACCACGCCGCCGGTGATGTTTTCAGCGACCAGCGCCGCCATCTCCTGCACACTGGCCCCAAGCGCTTTGTCGCCGCCGAGCGCGACCACCGGCACTTTGACTTTGTTTGCTTTAAGCGGCTCCGTCTGCGCGATTGTCGTGAACGCCGCCCGGTAGACGCCGAGCGCCCCCAATACGCCCTCGTTCCCAGAAAATGTCCGCAGGGTCTCCTTGATCGCTGCCGGCTCGATAGAAGTGCAGTCCGCCGTCGCGCCGTCATAAAACCAGCCTAGTGTTCTTTCATGGTAGAATGGATAAGTCTCAGGAGGCTGATCCATGTCTGCGAAAAAATATCATGTGTCTTTGACCAAAACTCAGCGGGAAGAACTCACTCGTTGGAGCAAATCCCAGCGCCATTCTGAGCGTGAACGCAAACGCGCTCGCATTCTGCTTTTGGCTGACGAGGCCAAAGAAGGCGGCGCAGATAAAGATGCCCACATCGCCGCCCAAGTCAAGGTCGCGCCCCTGACCGTCAACCGCGTCCGTCAGCGGTTTGCCGAGCGCGGACTGGAACCCAGCCTGCGCCGCAAAGAGCAAGAGAAACGCAAACTGCGTCTTCTCGATGGTGACGGCGAAGCGCATCTGATCGCGCTCGTGTGCAGCGCCCCGCCCGACGGTCACACGCGCTGGGGTCTGCACCTGTTGAAAGACACGCTCATTGAGCAACGCATTGTAAATACCATCTCGCACGAGGCGGTGCGCCAGACGCTCAAAAAAATGAACTTAAGCCGTGGCTAAAAAATTATCCTAAAGAAGTGCTGGTGCATTCCGCCAAAGCAAAATGCCGCGTTTGTCTTCCGTATGGAAGACGTTCTGGACGTGTATCACAGGCCGCTCGATGAGAAGCGTCCGCTGATCTGTCTGGATGAAGCCAGCAAGCAGCTTTTGTACGATGTGCGGCCACCATTGCCTCTGGCACCAGCTACGGATCAAAAGCCAGGGCAAGTAATGCGTCAGGATAGCGAGTATGTGCGAAACGGTACGGCCAGCTTGTTTATGGTGTCTGCTCCGCTTCTGGGATGGCGCAACGTCACCGTGACTGAGCGCCGCACCTGCCAGGACTTTGCCCGCGTCATCAAGACGCTGGTGGATGTGCAGTTCGCAGACGCCGACAAGATTGTTTTGGTCATGGACAACTTGAACACGCACACCTGCGCCAGTTTGTACACCGCTTTTGAGCCAGCCGAGGCCAAGCGGTTGGCGGACAAGCTAGAAGTTCACTACACGCCCAAGCACGGAAGCTGGCTGAACATGGCGGAGATTGAGCTATCTGTTTTGGCGCGGTAGTGCTTGTCTGAGCGCATGGATAACAAAGCGCATCTGCAAGAACAAGTCGCTGCCTGGCAAGAGCGGCGCAACGCCAGTGCCATCCCGATTGACTGGCGGTTCACAACCGAGGACGCCCGCATCAAATTGAAGAAGTTGTACCCAACTCTTTTACCATGAAAGAACACTAGTTGTCGTGTGAATAAACTATTGCAGAACTGATTGTGGTACTGTCGGGTCAAAAACAGCGTCCGTTAAATTGCTGTCTGTAAAGCTGGTACTGTCAATTTCAGCAAAGCGAAAAGTTGCCCGCATGAGATCGGATTTTAAGAACGACGCAGAAGTCAATTTCGCTCCATCAAAGCAAGCATCGCTTAGGTCTGCTTCGTAGAAACTTGCTTTGGCAAGCATTGCTCCCTGAAAGTTTCCACAGGGTGCTTTCGCTGCGTCGAACTCAGTGTAATAGAGATCAGTATTCACAAACTGGCAGCGAATGAATACTGAAGCGTAGAAATGGACACCTGCCAGATTAAGGTTGCTGAAATCATAGTCCTCAATGATGTACAAAGAAAGGTCAGCTTCCTTGCCTTGCTTGCCTTGAGTAGCAACATAAACAGTATGCTCTTCGAGAATGAAGTGCAATGCTTCGTGAGAAAGAAACTTCGGTGCGAGATGTGTCTCTAAGTTGGTCATAACTTTTGTCCTTAAGGACGGGTATTAACCTCAATAACTCTCCCTTGTTCAGAAGAGGTTAAGGTTTTGTTGAGTTCTTGCCACAGAGCCGTATGATCTGTAGCGTTCATGTAAGAGCTATCCAGAATAACCCACCTCGGCTCAAAAGCATTGGTTACTGAGTTCAGGTATTCACCTGGAGGACCAGGGGCATCCCTAAAGGTGACTGCACCTTTTTACGAAGTTCATCGATAATAGAAGCCGCAGCTTTCTGGGTTGGGAAGGGCCATTTTGCTCCGACTGGTGGTGAAATAGGTGTTTTCACATCATAAGGAGTTCCCGCAGCGTCATGGAACTCAATTCCCTTGCCTCCGCGTGTGATTTTACCTATAACAAGCTTTTGATGCTCAGTTTCTAATCCAGCCATTGCCTCTGCTCTTGTCTTTTCTGACACCTGACCGGCATGATCCGGGTCTTCAGCTAACTTTGTGAACCGTGCAGGATCAGTACGATAGTGGCTGGGAACATCTGCGTCCGCTTTGAGGATTCCCAGCTTTCCTACTCTGCCTCCGGGTGCAGAAACGCGCACTAAAGATGAAAGTGGCGGTCGACCAGCCATCTGCATCACACCAGACTTACTTTCGGGCTTGCCGATGGCCGCCGTGCCGCCTGCCTCCCCGCCGCTCAGTCGGGGGAGAGGTAGCGGCCTGTTTCGGGGTCGAAGGAGCGCCAGCGGTTCTGGTGCAGGCCGGTCTCGGGGTCGTGGTACTGGCCCGGCAGGCGAAGCGGCTGGCGCAGGCGCTCTTTGCGGGGGTAAGCCTGTCCGTAGGCGGAGTAGGCAGCGGCCCAGGCGACCTGTGCGTCTGCATCGGTGAGGCGGGTGGGAGCGCCCCGGAAGTCGGTGTGGCAGCAGAAGACCGCGCCACTGAAGACCGCGCCACTGAAGGCCGCAGGGGTGACGCGCTGGACTAGAGGCGTATACGAGATGGGCAGGCATCTGTCTTTTTCCTCCGATAAAAGCTAAATTAGGTGATTGGCACAAACCCTGGACTAAAAACAGCGCCTTCCGTGTTGCAATCTGAGAGTATACCACCGGAAAAGTCCACGTTGAGAAAGGTTGCTCCGCGCAGATCACAATTCATAAAATCCGCACTCGCGCAATTTGCGCCATCGAAGTTGGCGCCGCTGAGGTTCGCTTCATTGAAAACAGCTTTTGCCAGACCAGCCCTTCGGAAATCCGCACCCAGAGCGATAGTACCATCAAAGTCGGCTCCATAGAAATCCGTGCCCACGAACCGGCATCGATGGAAAGTGGTGTTCTGAGCGTGTATTCCACTTAAGTTCAGACCGCTAAAGTCGAAGTCGCTGATGATGTATAGAGAGAGTTGCAGATTAGAACTCGCGCCGGGGTTCTCGCGGAGGTAGCGCAAATCCTTATCTACGAGACGCTGAAGCGTGTCGTTGTCAATGGGTTCCGGCACTTTCCTCACCTCAGCCGTTGTGCTCGTGATCGTGTTTTGCATACTCATAAAGTAATGATTGGCTGATTGATCACCGCACCTTGCAGTTCGCAGTCACTAAAACTGGTGGCAGATAAATCACACTCGCGGAAGCTGGCAAAACTCAAGTTGCATTGACTGAAACTTGCCGCAGACAAATCTGCCTGGTCAAAAGTAGTACGTTCGAGAACACAGTCAATAAAATCGACACGAAGAAGATTTGCTTGCGCGAAGTTTGCACCGCGAAAGTCCGCATTCCATATTTCTGCTTTGGCTAACACGGCGCTCTGAAAGTCCGCCCCGTGAGCCGTTGCGCCGGAGAAGCTGGCTCCAAACAGGTCAGTTCCCACAAACCGGCAGTTGTTGAAAATAGCTCCTTGTGCTTGAAGACCTGAAAGATTGAGACCGCTAAAGTCGAATCCGCTGACGACACAATCTTCTAATCCGATTTCTTTTCCCGCTTGTGCCTGGGTTTCGAGATATTGCTTGTGCTTGGTGAGCATATCAACGAGGGTTTTGTTATCGAGAGTTTTCAGCGATGGTATATCCGTATTCATAATAATTGTGCTTCCTTAAAAATCGGTTTACGGCCGTGTGTTGATTTCAACGACCTGACTGAGTTCAGGGGCGGTTAAATTTGTGTTCAGCCAAGTCCAAAGTGCTGCATGATCAGCAGCATTCATGTATGAACTGTCTAAGATAACGCCTACGGGTGTCGGAACACTAGTTAGCTTGTTGGGAAATGTACCCGGTGGTATGCCAGGCAAGATAGGCTTGGTGAGTTGTTTTTTAATTGATTGCCCAATAGTTTGCGGTTGAAATTTTATTGATGGAGGGGCTTTCACGTCCCAGGGATTGCCATGAGCATCATAAAACTCAATTTCTTTAGGTCCCCGTGTTAGAGGCCCTGGTACTAGCTTTTGATGTTGTGCTTCTAAACCCGCCATTGCTTCTTGGCGGCCTCTAGCATCTACAGCGTTGCCATGAGCGGGGTCTTCAGAAAGCTCTGTGAACTTTTTTGGATCGGTCCGATAGTGAGCAGGAACTTTCGCATCTGTGTCATAGGTTTTGTAGTCCGCCATGCGCCCGCCCGGTGCTGCAACGCGCCCGTGTGGTACAGGCGTATGTCCGGGGCCGTGTGCGGCCATCTGCATCCCGCCAGACTTACTTTCGGGCTTGCCGATGGCCGCCGTGCCGCCTCTCTCCCCGCCGCTGACGCCTGCCAAAGCCGGCGTGCCATGGCCGCCGCCTCCGCTCCCCTGCTTGTCCCACTTCTCGCGCAGCTTTGCCGGTGACGCCATCCGCCGTGCGTTTGCCTTAGCCGCCCGCCGCTTGGCCGCCGCCGCTTTTGCCTTCGCCACGGTCGTCTTCGCTTTGGCAGACAGATTGCTGGTCGCTTTGGCCTTTGCCTCCCGCAGCGCTGCCCCCGCCTTGCCCCCTCGCAGCAGATGGATCGATTGACGATACCCCGCTGCCTTCTGGCTTAGACGCGCCGCCTGCTCCGCGTTCCCTGCCGCCGCCGCTTCGCGCTCTGCCGCCTCCGCTCCGTCCGCCAGCTTGCCCAGACGCCCCAGCGCCGCCGCACGCCCTACCGCCGCCAGCGGCAGGACATTGAGCGCAAAGCCCGCCGGGTCCTTGTAGGCCATGTCCTCCATGTACCCGTTCGCCCGGTGCAGCGCTGCCCCGCCTTCCTGACGCATGGCTGCGGCTTGGTCGGAAGGCAGGGACAGCGAGGCGGCCCAGTCCCCGGCGGCTTCGGCGTAGTGGGCAATGCCGCCGTGGGAGCCGCCGAAGGGGACGAGGTTGAGCAGCTTTTCGCGGGTGCGGGCATCAGCCTGTGCGGCTTCTTTGTCATCGGCGTCGGCGATGTCTTTGTCCCCGAAAGCACGGTTGTAGGCGGCGTCAACCCCGTCGGAAAGGGAAGTGCCGATGTCATTGCCGGTATGCCAGAGCATTTTGGGGAGGCCGATAACGCCTGTGCCGACACCTTTAAGGGAGCCGGGAACGTTGTGCAGGAAGCCGGACACCGTGTGAGCAGGCGCAGCAGCAGGCGGATGAGTGGCGGCAGGATGAGATGCAGGGGGATGAGGCGCGGCGGCATGAGAGGCAGGAGCGGCAGCATGGGGAGCCGGAGCGCAGTGTGCAGCAGCTTTGGCCGGAGCCGAGGCATGGTGAACCGAGGCATGGTGAGCCGGTGACTGATGGGCCGGTGACTGATGATGTGCGGGCGGTGTGGCCTGTGCAGGCAGGGGCGGCAGGTGCTGTTTGGGATGCACCAGGCTCATCGCCGGGTCGGGCGGGCGCGGGTTCGCGGGCGGCAGCAGCGAGCGCAGAGGGCCGAGGTGATTGAGGACGCCCTGGCTGACGGTTTGCCGAAGCTGACGTAAGCCCTGCATGGCCTGGGGCGGCAGCAAGTGGCCGGTGAGGTCGCTGAGGCCGGGGAACAGGCCCAGCGGGTCAGCGCTGTTGACGGGGTCCTGCTGGGCGTAGGCATACACGTTGAGGCCCCCGGCCAGTCCCAGCGGGTCAGGAGACAGGTAGCGGCCTGTTTCGGGGTCGAAAGAGCGCCAGCGGTTCTGGTGCAGGCCGGTCTCTTCGTCGTGGTACTGGCCCGGCAGGCGAAGCGGCTGGCGCAGGCGCTCCTTGCGGGGGTAAGCCCGTCCGTAGGCGGAGTAGGCGGCGGCCCAGGCGACCTGTGCGTCTGCATCGGTGAGGCGGGTGGGAGCGCCCCGGAAGTCGGTGTGGCAGCAGAAGACCGCACCGCTGAAGGCCGCGTTGCTGACGCGCTGGGCCAGGGGCGTGAACGAGCCGGGCAGGAAGAAGAAGTCACGGGTCTCGGTGGTGGTCCCGGTCTCATCGGTGGTGGTTTCCGACAGAAGCAGGTCGCCTGCCCAGACAAAGCGCGTCTCGGCGAAGCGGCCCGCCCGGCCTGCCTGATGGACGCGCTTGACGAGGCGGCGGCCAAAGGGGTCGTAGGCGTACTCGGCGCGGACGCCGCCCGGCATCTCGGCCTGGGTCAGCAGGCCGAGGGCGTTGTAGGTGCAGCGGCGGGTGCCTGCGGGCGTGTCTTCTTCGACTAAATTGCCGCCCGCGTCATAGCGGCAGGCAAAGTCCGGGCTGCTGACACGCTCGTTGCCAGCGCTGTAGGCGTACTCCTGCCGCCCTTGCCGGAGGAGGTTGCCGGCGGGGTCGTATTCAAACGTCTCGCGGGTCTCGCCGGACGCCCGCACGAGGCGGCCTGCGGGGTCGTACTCAAAGCGGGCGCGGCCCAATGCGCTGTCGGCGGCTTCGGTGAGGGCATCGCTGCCGTCGAAGCGCAGGCGGATTTGAGCTAGCGGCGCGGCCTCCCCGGCGCGTTCCAGATGCACCAGGGTCGGCAGGCCAAGCGGCGAATACTCGAACCGGCTGGACACGCCGTTGGGGGCGTGCAGGGATTGCAGGGTCCCGTCGGCGGCGTAAACGAATGAATGCTGGCCGCCGTTCCAGTCGCTCGCCTCGGTCAGCATCCCGTCGGCGTCGTAGCCATAAGCAAGCTGGTCGCCGGTCGGTGTCTCGATGCCCGATAAGCGGCCTGCCGCGTCATAGGTGTAGGCGACGCTTTGGCCGTTCTGCGCTTCCCGGACCAGCCGCCCGAGGCCGTCATACTCAAACTGAACCTCTGTGCCGGGGCCGGACGCGCCGGTGACACGCCCGTTTTTGTCGTAGACGAACTGAAGCGCCGCGCCGTCGTCGCAGCGGATTTGGGTCAGGCTGCCGTCGGCGTCGTACTCATACTCTTTGCCGGCCCCGCTCCGGGCCGTGTGCCGCCGGACCTGGCCCGCCGGGTCATACGAAAACGTCTCCGAGCCGCCGTCCGGGTGCAGCAGGCGCTCCAAACGCCCAGCCCAGTCGTAGTCCATCTGCCACGACGACTGCCGGGCATCGAACAGCCGGTGCAGGCGGTTGGCGTCGTCGTACTCAAACCGTGCAATTCGGCCATCTGGCAAAGTGAGGGATTGAAGCTGATTAAAGCTGCCGGTGCCAAAGCGGGTGACGCCGTCATTGCCGTCCACGAAATACGCCAGATTGCCTTCCGGGTCGTAGCCGAATCGGAACCCGCTGCCCTTGTCTCCCCTGCCGCTGCCGCCGTCGCGGTCCACCGCCGAAAGACGGCCTTCGGCATCGTACTCAAAGCGGACGGTGCGCCCCGCCGTATCGCGCAGCGCGGCCACGCTGCCGAAGCTGTCATAGGCTGTTTCCAGGGTCCGGCCCAGCGGCGAAACGGCGGCGGCTTGCCGGCCCGCGTCGTCGAAATACAGGCGCGATTTTTCGCCGTCCCCGCCCGCGACACTCAGGCTGCCGTCTTCCGGGTCCGCTTCCAGCGTCAGCAGCGGTACCGATGCCGCAGATACCGAAACCTGACCCTCGGGGGTGACCGTCCGGGTCAGCGGCTCCCCGTCCGGCTCCGCAAGCGACGTCAGCCCGTCGCCGTCATAGGCCATCCGGGCCGTGGCCCCGCTCGGCGCGGTGCGCTCCGTGACCCGCCCCTCGGGGTCATAGGCATAGGCGGTGGTTCGGCCCAAAGCGTCGGTATGAGCAATCTGATTGGCATCGGCGTAGGTGAACTCTTCCGAATGACCATTGGCCTTTGTGACCCGCGTGACCAAACCCAGGTCGCTGTAGTCATACGCCGTCACGTCTCCGTCCGAGTCCCGCTGCGTCGTCTGCCCTTCGGCGTAGGAAAATGACAGATCGTACAGCCCGTCCTGCCCGTGCGTTCGCAGGCAGCGGCCCTGTCCGTCGTACTCGAAAAAGAACGTATAGCCGCTGCGGTTCGTCTCCTGCACGAGCCGGTGGGCAAAATCGTACCCATAACGCCACCATTCGCCCAGCGCATCGGCGGCGGCGCTCAGGCACCCGGCGCGGTCAAATTGGAACCGGGCCAGGCAGTGCTCCGGCTCTTCCTGTGTGGCCTCACGGCTGATACTGGACCAGTGCAGGCCGTCTTCCGTGTCAATGCGATAGACGCTCCCCAGCGAGTCCGTGACGCGGCGCAGGAGCATTTGGTCGTACTCCAGCACCAGAAACTGCTCGCCCTCGTCAAAGACCGCCTGAAGCTGCGCCGTGCTGTGTTCGGGGTCCGCTTCAAAGAACAGGCTGATGCCCTCGGGCCGCTCCAGCACATACTCGCCTTCGTTGCCCTGCGCCAGCGTGACCTGCTCATCCAGATGCTGCACCGATTCGCCGAGGTCCAGCCGGGGAAACAGAACGCGCCGCCCTTCGGCATCCACATAAGCAATCTCGTCCGGCCCCAGCTCCAGCCGCTGCATCAGGCTGTGCGCCCATCCCCAGCCGAGCGGCCCCGGCTCGGCGGCCAGCTCCGTGCTGTAAAATCGCTCCCAGACGAAGCCCGGCAGGGCCGGAGACCCCCTCTCGGTGACATGGGTGAACACGCGGCCCGTCGCCACATCCACCGGATGGCCTGCCGACGTACACTTCTTTCGGGGCGCAGACTGCACCCCGCCGCGCCGGGCCGTCGTGATTGCCGACCCGCCGCCCTCGCCGACGTGGCAGTGCGCCGCCGGCTCATGGTCGGGCCGCCCCGCGCACGATGGCAGGTCTTTCTCCCTGACCAGAGGTCGGTTCTGGACAAAGACGTGCGGGCTGCCCTGCCGCAGTGGCCCGGTGTGCTGTCCGCAGCCGTCGTGGTCATCATCCACATGAGTGGCCGTCAAGTTCCGAAAATGGACATTTGCAGAAGGCATATAGGAAATCTCGCCCGGCACTAAACTCTGAGTAACATACCCGTCTCATGAGTTCGATGAACTCGTTTTATCTTGATTCATCTTACCCAATAAGCGCGTGCCAGGTGTAAATGATCTGAGTCCACTCACTGCGGATAAGGAGGCCGTTGGCAAGCAGCGCCAGCGCGGGGAGAAGCAGCGCAAGACACATGCTTCCTGCGCTGGGAGCATGAAGCTGGCCTTCCCGGATGCCCAGCCACCCGGCGGCGGGGCCGTCGATAGGAAATGGCAGCAGATGCCCCGCCGGGTCTTCCAGATTTTTGCCTGCTTTATCTACGACGCCCGACGCCAGCAGAAAGCAAATGCGGCGGTAGCTGCGTAGGCCAGGCCACATAAAGAAAAACGCGCCGAGGGGGATACACAGCGAGAGGAGCACCCAGGGAGGATAAACATTCGAGCGCATTCCCCGGACCCGCGACAAGGCAGGATCGCTGCGGACATACTCAATCGGCACGGTCATTCCTGGCTGAAGCGTCCACTCGGTCTGCGCCGCCGGGCCGCTTGCTTCTGTGGAGTCCAGCCCGGTTTCATCGCCGCCAAGATAGGAGGTACCGGACGCGGTGCTTCCTGCGGGCAGAGGGTAAGTGTAACGCACGGCATAGATGGGCCGCGACGGGATATGGGTCGCATTGCTGGCGACCGCTGCCCCCGCGCTTTCCCGAAGCCCTGTCTGGCTGACCCGCGTGACTTTGCCCGTCACACCCCGCAGGGGGGCACGAAACAGAACTCCCTTGACATCGGCCCCAAAAGCGCAGTAGTTCCAAAACAGCCAGCCCATCGTCAGCAGGAGCAGCCAGCCAACCCAGGTCGTAATCAGCACAAGATAAAGGGGCGTCTGCCAGGGAACCGTGCGCGGCGGCGGGCAAAGAGGGCTTGCGACGGGGTCCTGATGTGTCATTTGCCGTGTCTCATTTCAAAATGTTTCACTTCACAATCACCCAGTGGCCGTTGATCAAAGACAGGTAAAGGTCAAAGACGGTTGTGCCGTTATCTTTGTCTGGCGTGGACATGAAAGTCGGCTGTCCGTCCGGGGCATGAGCGCGGACGACGCGCCCGCCGCCATAAAGATCGTATTCCAATGTCTCATAGTGGACCGGGGTTAGCCCCCAGTTCGGCTGGCGGAACTGCTCCTCATAGATTTTGCGCTGCTCGCCGTCAGGATCACCCAGCGGCAGGCCAAAACCGACCTCCTGATCGTGGGCTTCGGAGGCGAGGAGTGCTGTTGTTTCTGCCACATTTTTGGTTTCAAGCGCCTCATAAAGCCGTTTGATCTGGGCATTGATGCCTGCTTTGTCCAAAGTCGCTAGGTCCAGCTTTGCGGCATTCTGCCAGCTCAGCGGCTCCGACGGCGCTGTGGTCTGGAACTTGCCCTGAACGCTCGGCAAGGGCAGATGAATGTCTTTCATCTTCCACTCATAATTATAGACTACCTTGCCCTCTCCGCCTCCGCCGCCCTGACCGGGAAAGGCAGTGATATTGACGTGGATCGAGGCGTTTGCGGGGGCATGGGCCTTGCCCTGGGGCGGTTTTGCCGCCACCGTGATTGTATTTTCTGTACCGATGAGGAAGTTGTTGACAATATGTATTCCAGCTCCGTGCTCGCTCTTGTCAAGAATAACGGGCATATCGTTGACCCGGACATCGAGCTGGACGCCGTCATAATTTGCCACTAATTGATAGTAATCCATAGGTTTTTTCTTTGTCGAGTTGCCGGAACGGGGTGCTGAGACCGGCGCAGAAGCTTTCGCCACTCCGGTTTGAGGCGAGGGCACGGCATGGCAGCCGCCTATCAGACACGCCGCACTGCTGAACAAAAGCACGCTTGCCGCCCTGCCTGACGGTGTGAAAAGCATTCTGAGGAAAGTAAGAACCATGAGGCTATTGCCGATCTTGCTGGAGTTACCACAAAGTAATGCTGCCAAATTTGTGCTCCGGCAGAGGACCGAGCAAATCCTCGGAAAAAACACGGGGCCTCGCTCTGAGATACTGGATTGCATAGCTGACGTTCAAGGGGTGCGCCCATTTACAGGAGACCTCCACAGACACCTTTTCCTCGCCGCCTTCTGTCTTCGGCTGGATTTTAGAGGTAAGCTCCCCCACGGTCTTGGCCCTTGCATCAAGTGATAGAACATTCGCGTCTAGCACCGGCACCTTCAAATGGACGTGTGCCCAGAGACCGAAGCTCCCCTCGCCCCCGATTCCGCCGCTGGGTACGAACTGCATTGGTTTCTCAGGTGCCTGACTCCATTTGCAGGTAACGTTCGCGGAGGCTTCCAGCACCACCTCAATATCAAGTCCCGCATCCACAAGGGAACGAATCGCATCCATGACGACTTGGGGGAGGCCCGCAACGATGGGCCGCAGAATTGTCAGCTTGACAAGTGTTGCCTTGACGATTGCATCCGCCTCCCAGACTACCTCGTTGGTTTCTTCTTCCTCCACCCACTTGTTCAGGAGCGTGAATTTCCCTTCGGGCAGGATTTCCAGTTTCACCGAGCCGCCTCCCGGTGCGACCTGGGATACTTTTTCGACGATTGACTCGAACTTCTCCTTTGCCTCCCCGATTCGTGCCGCCCAGCTTCCTTTGTGCGGCTCGTTCTTGCTCCCCTCATGCTCAATTGTAATATCTATGCCGGATTCAACCAGCGGATAAACTTTGACGTGGATCACTTTGTCGCCGTCGCAGGTATACAAATGCACTTTGTAAAGGCGCGGCTCCAGGCCTTTTAGCCAGTAGGCGTTCTCACTCGTGATGACTTTTGGCAGAACCGATGGCAAAGCACTGTAATCAATCACCGGTGGCAGCAGCGATTCCGTGGTCCATTCTGTCTTTTGAGGTTTGGACGTGTCCACCCAGTCGTTCGTAGAACAGTCCCATAACGCCCAGGCGGGATGCTTTGAGCATTGCCTTGCCATCTTCGCGTGGAACGTCATGACATCGGCGACAGTCGGGTCGCCCTGGTCCACATAAAGCTCCGCACCGAAAGTATTTTTTGCCCGGTTGTCCTTGATGAACTCCTCCTGCCGTCCGGCATGGCTGGCGCTGTCTCGGTTCAGGCGTGAGACCGTCCGCCGATAGTTGCGCGTGTTGGTGTCCTTGCGGGCCGCCAGTTTAGCCGACCGATTTTCTAACTTATGATGCTCCTGTTCGAGACTCTGAGACGTTTGTTTGCGTTGATCTTCCTCGGCTTTGGCTTGTGTCTTGACTTGTGCATCACTTTGAGCCGACTTGGTAGCTGTGCCCACCCCTGTCCTTGTGCCGCCCGCTTTGCCTGGCCCTCCATCGTGCGGCACGACGCTGAGACTGTACTCCCCGTCCTTTTCCTTGACTGCCTTTCGGCCATCATGCTCGCATTTAGCGACGAGCTCGATGAGCTGGCAGGTTTTCTTGGTGAACTGGTGCTGCTGCGTGGTTGGCACGGCGACGCGCTTCTGTGTCGGCGGCTTGTGAGAGATGGGAGACTGACCGCCTGTATGCATCGGGCGCCGCACAGGCGCAGGGCCTGCTTTACCAGATGTATCGTTGTAGTGGGGATGGTCCCGTGCAAACTTCTCGTTAGATGCAGGGGTGCCATGTATTCCGTCTTCACTCATAACAAAACCTTTCGTGTGAATGGGCAAGGAGACCCCCAGCATTCATGCGGGGGTATCTGACTCCTGTTTCCTCTGTTTGTTTGCGTGTCGTCGGCTGCTGTGCCCAAAACTGTGCCTAGCCGGAGTGCCAGTCCTCGCCGTCACTGTCTGGAAACGAGACCTTCGCGGTGCCAGGGTCAATGCCTTCTATATGCGCTTTGCCGTGCTCATCCAGCAGACCGTGCTGCATCGTCCCATCCGGCAGGTGAATTTGGTAGCGCTCCCCCGACGCCGGACGGCCCAGGTCGTCTTTGAGGTGGATCGCAATCCATGTCTTGGGCTTGGGTTTTATGATGGGCAGGATGTTCTCGGCGAACGGTGCAAACGGGGCCGCAGGCAGGGAACGCGCTCCGCTGTCCAGGAAGATGTCCGGGGAGCCGTCCAAACGCACGTCGCCGCCGGTGGCTTTGACCTGAACGCTCTTGCCCTCAATCTGGATGTGGCCCGAAGCGTTCAGCAGCAGGTCCCCCGCCGTGCGGATGTCCAGGCGCGTGCCCCCGCCGCCGGTCTGCAAGTGGACGATGTTCGCCCCGCCCTCGCCGCAGGTGAGCAGCACGCTCTGGCCGCCGGCGCTGACCTGACTCTCGAAGACGAGGGTGTCTTTGGTGTGCATCTGGACGACTTCGGTGCCGCCCCGGCTGACGAGGCTGATTTCGTTGCCAGCAGGGGTGCGCCAGCGCTTGGCATCATGGGGGTTGAAGTGGACGGAAACGGGATGCTCGCGGACCGTGCCCACAATGACGGCTTCGGAGTCCCACTCGCCCAGGAACTCGACAAGGACACGCTCGCCGACTTCGGGGAGGGAGTAAAAGCCGTTGTATTCGGTGGCCTTGCCCTGGGCATCGGGCTTCGCGCCGCCGCCGTAGGGGGTCAGGGTGTGCAGCCAGGCGCGGGCGCTCGACGCCTGCGGGTCTAAATGCTCCCACTCGAACTCGACCTGAACGCGCCCCTGCTGCTGGGGGTCATGCTCATTGGCGGTGACGTGCGCCCAGACGGTGCGCGAGTGCCAGCGCGGGGGGACGTGCTGCGGCTCCAGGGGCAGGGTCAACGGCTGGAGCCAGAACTCCTGCACAGCGGTGGTCTGCTGCGGGTAGCCGGTGATCTTGACTTCGCGGATGAGGTGCGTCTGCCCCTCAAACGGCACCACTTCGCCGGGCGAGAACGGCAGAACAGACCCTTCGAGGCGCAGGTGGTAGCTGCTCGCGCCCGCAAGCGCCGCCGCGCCGCCGACGTGCTGATGGATTGCGGGACGGTCTACCGTGGTGTGATAAAGAGCAGCCTTTGTCGATAACTGGCCGTTGAACTGCGCGATCTGGGTGCGTGCCACTGCTGTCGCGCCGTTGCTTCCGGCACTGCCGCGACTCCCCGTGCCACTGCTTCCCGTGCCACTGCTTTCTGTGCCACTGCTTTCTGTGCTCGGGCCGGTGCCACTCGGGCCGGTGCTGCTGGTAAGATGCGTGATGACCGGGGCCGTGCCGTGAAAGGCGATGCTGGTCCATCCCCAGTCGCTGTCGGGGAACGGCTGGCTGGTCTCGACGCCGCGTGCGCCGAGAAAGACCTGCCCGGTCTGGTCCTGGGTCGCCATCGGGATGCCCCAGGCGAGGCAAAGGCGGCGCAGGTAGGCAAAGTCGGTTTCGCCGTGCTGCAAGGAAAGCGTGACCGGCAGGTTGAGGTCGGCGGACTGTATGACCTTGATCAGCGGCTCGGTTTTGGCGACGTGCTGGACAACGTCCAGCAGTGTTGTTGCCTGAAAAGCGCGGTAGCGCGGAATCAGGTCCGTGCGGCGGCTATACGAACTGCAGGAAAGATGCAGGCTGGAGTACGTGGCTTCCCGCTGCGCCGTGGCCTGCTCAATGTAGCCGCGAAAGCACGGCACATGTTCCACCAGGTCATTGTCTTTCCAGTAAAGCGTCAGGGAGTGGTTCAGGACTTTGGCGGCAAGAAAAGCCGCCGAGCGTCCGTCAAAGCGGTCCATGTCCTGCCAGCGGATCGTGATATTTGCTTTGGTGTGCGCGAACAGGGTACGCTCCACAACAACATCCGTAATGTACTGCTGCCCGGAGAGTTCGGCGGTGTCAGCGATTTCGAGCTGGAATGTCACAAACTTAATCCTCGCTGGGCAAAGAGTTCCGGGAGAGAGTTCGGCAAAGAGTTCAAGAAGAATTGAGAAAAGCCCGTTTCAACATTTTACCCTGATGCGGCGTGATTGAGGGCCGCTTCCACAACAATTCTTGCAATAGAAAGGAATTAAAGCAAAAAGAATTTTTTTCAAAGAAGGAATTACAGCAGGGCCGGTGAAACTATGCTATAACGATAGTGTGGCTGGTGAATGATCTGCCCGCATAACTGTATCAGAGAAATGCACCGTGGACTTTAAGATTACTATACCAGAGCTGACCGATGTTCACCCCTTCTGGCTCCGAAACTGTCCAGATCATGCGACTTTCTCCGAGCTGTATCAAGACTGCGTGAACCATGACGATGTGCGCCGTTCACGGCAGGCTTTGGAGCGGGTTTCGCGGCATTTCTGGTTTGGCGAGAAGTTTCTGTCCCGCACCGCCTCGCTGGTGTCCCAGTTTCCGGGCGGCGCGGCGGCTTCCCAGGAGATTTCCCTGGTGCTGCGCCGCGACTTGTACCAGGTCGGGCCGCCGGAGCTGGTAGCCGGCAGTATTGAATACACTTATGTAGACGCGGAAGACCGGATTGACCGGGTTGTCGCACTGATTTTGAACAAGTCGGACAAGCCGTGCTGTTTTGATCTGAGCGACTGGCGCGGGCGGCGCTTGACCGCCGAGAAATCGCTGGCCTCACAGGAGCTTTGGCCGGCCTGGGAAGATTCAAAAACAGAGTTCCCAGAGCGTGCTATTCTGCGCCTGCGCCCGCGCACAAGCTGGCTGGCTTATGTTCTATTGGGCGCAGCCCTGCTGGGCGGCGTCAGCCTGGGCTACTGGCTGTGGGGCCTCCTGCTCAGTCGTCAGGCACTTTAATCTGTCAAAAATTCAAGCGAAGCGGACGTGTATGATACGCCCAAAACGGGAATAAGCGCGGCAGACGAACCCCTTTTGATTTCTTAATTCCTTTACTGCGAAGTCCTGTGAGGAGACAACCCTGTGCCAATCACCAACGAGACGATTTTAGAAGCGAACCGCAGTATGTTGGGCAAAACCAACCGCACGATTCTCTTCGCCAAAGTCAACCTGGACGAGTATCTTGACCCGGAAGCCCTAGAGCGCGACCGCGAATACACGCCCTCGCTGGGCAGTTTGCTGTCCCGCGTGGAAGAAATGTCGGAAGAGCAATTCCTGGCGCTGGTGCGCGAGAACCTGACCGTGACTTCTTTCACCGAGTTTTTGGACAAGTTCCAGCCAGGCTTTTACTACCGCGTGCGTGGACCGCAGATGGCCCAGACGCCGGAAGGGGAAGGGGAAGAGGTAGCTCAGGAAATGCCGGGGCCGCCCCAAATCGAGTTTTCTCTGGAAGGCGGCCCCGGCTGGAAGAAAATCCGCATCAGCACAGACCATCCGTATGTCCGCTGCCTGCGTGATCTTATCAAAAAGCGCGTCCGGCAGGACGTCTCCACCTTCCGCGTAGATGTGGATGCCTCGCTGTTTGCCTTCAAGCCGAAGAGCCAGCGCACTCTGATGCGAAAGATTGCCGAAGATGTTCAGGTTAAAAACGACCGGCTGATGCTGGAAGTCAAGCGCGGCCCGGCGTCCAAAGACACTGCCCGCGCTCTGGAAGCGTATCAAAGCGCCGCCGACGATTTTCAGGGAGCCCTGGAAGACACCGTGCGCGTTCTGCCGACAGTCGTGTATGGCCTGGAGCAGACGGCAAATGAGCTGAAGCGCCAGGCCCCCGGCGGCGGCGCAGTTGATCCAAACATCTATCAGATTGAGTTCGGCCAGAACCGGTCGCTGATCGCCTCGGCGCGCTCCCTGCCTGCCCTGGAAGCCCCAAGCGCAGGCGACAAGAAGACTAAGAAGCTATCGGCGGGCGATCCCAAGCTGCTGGAAGGCAGTGAAAACAAAGGCAGTGAAGGCGGCAGCGCACTGGTCAAGTCAGCGGGCGGCTCCACCGAAGTTGCCGTGCGAACGCTGGACAATGCCCTGGACCGCATTCGTGAGCAGGGCAAGCAGCTCGCGGGGCAGGACCTCGCGCTGATCCCACAGGAGAAGCGCTTCCCCATCGCCGTCGGCAAGTTCATGGACAAGATGATCGAGCGCGGCATGATCGCTCCCCTGATGGGCAATCTGGTGGCGACTGTTTTGCAGAACCCGAAAGAGCTGGCTCTGCTGAACCCGGATATTCGGGATGTCGAGCACTACCACGATATGTTCCTGGGCGTCTACTCCAATGCCGTTGAGTCGTTTTTGCAGACGGTCACGCCGCTCTTTGAGACGATCATGGGCGTCTATCTGCTCTTCAATGAGTTCCCGTCGGATGTCCGCCTGCCGGATGCGATGAAGCCGGAGCTGATTATTGCAAACGATGACCTGCCGCATCTGTTTCTGTCCCGTCCCGACGAGCTGAAACGGTTCTTTGAAGGAGCGAACGCGCAGGCGAACAATCAGTTCCGCGATGCGATCTCGTTTGTGATTGTGCCAAATGTCGCGGAGTTCAAGAAAAAGAGACCTGCCAAGCGCCGGCAGGATTCGATCATGCTGGATGACCCGCTGCTGGAGTCGATTCGGGCCGCGCAGGAGGCCGTCAGCACGACTGCCGACACCTACGATCAGGCGACCTATGTGGACGAGATGCTGCCGCTCATGGACTGGGGCTACGAATACGGCTTCCAGGTGCTGTTCTCGCCCGAAGAGCGGGTGCGTGCGGGGCGGACCCGGCGGGAATACCTGCAAGGCTTGAACGATGCCTATGCGATTGATTCGGTCGTGGAGCGCGAGTCCGGCGACTGCGGCATTTTGTGCCTGCCGGACTTTACGATTATGCCGCCTGACGGCAAGCTGGTGACCGGCAAGACGGCGGAAGGCGGCATCGAGATTGGTGTGGATGTGCCGGAGCTGACAGTCCGCTCCTGCTACGTCGCCGCCGGGCGGCTGATGGCAAACGATGTGCCGGACTACCTGCGCCGCAAGCTGCAAAAGGCAAAGAAAGAAGTTTCTTCGATGCGGGCCGATCTGTCGGGCGTCGGCATCGATTTGTCCATCAATCCATTTTTGGGCGAAACAGACCTGCCAACCGATCACTTCCTGAACGACGGCTTGATGAGTGACCTGCTCAGCAGCAATATGCCGTTCCTGGCGTTCACTCATGTCTCGGGACGCTCGCCGTTCCTGTCCGTGCCGCGCACGCTGCGCCGCCTGCACAAAGAAGACGGCAGCCAGTCGTATCGCCATCTGCATTTGTTCCGTCAGGAAGTTTACTTGAAGCGGCTTCTGCGGGCCGCCTGGGAGCTTGGCTATGGCGGCTCAATGCCGGAGGACAAGGAAAAAGCGGAAGAAATGCTCACCGACCACCTCAATTACATTCTGAAGTGGACCAAGTGGTACGACCCGGTCAAGCTCGTCAACTCCTATCCCAGTGAGCTGAAGACGGGGCAGGAGTTTAAGGTGCAGCGTGCGGAGGGAAACAACTTTAAGATTGTTCTCTATTTCGAGCAGGGGCTGATCGACGAGTTCGGGATCAGCTTCTGAGTCAGCCGCCGATGAAGCGCCCGGCGCATTCTGAGAGGGAGAAAATGAAATGCCGAATTTAACGATTCAAGGGACCAAAGTCAACCGCGTTTTTGACGCACGTGTGGAGATTCTTCACGACTTGGACCAGGACAAAAAGGTCCGAGAAGCGGTTCAGGTTCCAGTCATGCAGTTCACGATCACACTGCCGCTGGACCATGACATCACAATCGCCCAGTGGGCGCTGGCACCGCAAGGGCCAAAGCGCTTCAAGACGGTCGAGCTTCAGACTTTAGACCGGTCGCACACGGTCAAAAAGATGTGGACGCTGCAAAAGTCCTACGTTCACTCCTACATTGAGAAAGAGTACCCGGAAGGCTCGACCAACGGGACCGACCAGGGCAACTTTGTTGAGATTATCATTCGCGGCGTGATGATCCAGAACAATGTCGATTACAGCGGCGACAATATCCTGGCCGTTCAGCCCGGCGAGCCGGAGCAGCCCGCTGCCTGAGTCCGGTTCTGACTCTGTATCAAACGGGAGGGTGCCAGCGTGCTGGCCCCTCCTGTTCTGCGTTTGCCCCACTTTTTCTGCGTTTGCGCCGCTTTCCGAACTGCCCAAGAGCACTAACTTCCCTATGGCTGATGATGAGACTGAGCTGCCGCCGGATGTCCGCGACATCCTGGCCCGAATGCCACGCGAGATGCGCCACCGCGTCGTCGCGGACTATGAAACGCACTACGCCCCTTTTCTCGCCATGCTGGCCGGGTGGAAAGGCGCGGTTCAGGAGCATTTTGTCCACGCGGAAGCGTCCTCTCTGGCGCATTTGGAAGAACAGTTTTTTCCGCTTGGGAACTGGAAGTTCCCATCTCAGACCCTTGCCGTCCCGCAGCGCCCCCCTGCCCGCCTGACCAGCATCACAGAAGGAACAACGTTTACCGATCCTGCCGGCGCTCCCTGGCTGGCCTGCGGGGAAAGCTGGCTTCAGCCGACGGCCCTGCGCGACGCGGCCTTGCAGCGCTCAGGAAAAGACTGGATCGTGACGGCGGACGTGGATGTTCCGGCTTCCGAGCCGGTTGACCCCATTTTGGAGCAGGGTCAGCTTGCTTTCCTGGCGGTTCCCGAAGAAGTCATGGAAGCCCTGGAAGGGGCAGACTGGCGCGTGGAAACCGCCGATGCGGTCCGCCCGGCGCAGATGAGTCGGCATGACGGCAGCATGGCCTTTGAGCGCGAGATGCAGACGGCTCGCATGAACCAGCGTCACCTTGACCTCTGGCTGCCAGCATTTTATCCTTATGGCCGGAAGATGGTCTGTTTTAGTCTTGCCTCCACCGACACGTCCACCAATTCTTCCTCTTCTCGTCTTTCCTCTTCTCGAAGTTCAGGCTGCCCCGCATCAGGATTTCGGCTGGTCGGAACCATCTCGCACCCGAAGCCGCAGGCCGCCGCCGCGCTGCGTGAGATGAGCAGCCAGCGCACTGCCTCCTGGATGAGCTTGAACGCCGTGCCGGTTGTCCAGACAAGCGTTTCGGACAGCATCTTTTATCCGCCTTTCCCCCGTGTGGGTCAGGATCATGCCCTGCGGATGAGCGGCGTCCCCGGCATCTTCGCGGCCACAATCCGTCATAACGGGGTGGATGTTCCGGCGTCGCTGATTCGCCTGCCCAGTCAGGACCCGCTGGCGACGGAGATGGATGTGCAGGTGCAGTTCCCCCAGGTGCTGGCCGGCAAGACGCAGGCGAAGATTTATTACGGCTCCTGGGGCCGAAGCCGGATGGGACCGCTGGATTCGCCGACTTCCCTGGAAAAGCCGCCGCTTCGGTTTAGCGCCCCCTACCCGGCGCTCGGCGGAGCCACGCTCGGCGGGCCGGAGGACCGGGCAGAATGGGCGCGGGCGGCCTGGTATCACAGCGTTCTTCGTCCGCCTCTGCTGACCGAGGGGGACCTCTGGGAAATCATCCGGCAGCGGCAGAGCGAGACCGGCGAGATGCTGCGCTTCCGGTCCGCTGTGCGCGAGATCATCAACGACCCTACGGTCGGCAGCGGCCACTGGCGCTCTTACCTTTGGCCCTCTACGCTGGCGCGTGAGTCAGCCTTTGGTCTGGGCGGAGGTATTCCTTCAGACTCCTTGCCGCTGATTCAAATCCTGCGGATCACATTTGAGCGGGCCGCAGGCGCAAACATCCCGGATTTTCTGCTGTCGGACCTGGCGAATTATCTTGCTTCTATTGTTTCGCAGTATTTTGTGCTGTCCACATTTTGCATTGAAGGGCAAGTTGCCGCGTGATGGAAGAAGTCCAAGAAGAAGATGTCATAGAAAGCGTTGTTTTTCCGCAGCTCAGCGGATTAAATTGGCCGAGCTACATTCTGCAAGCCTGGCAGACACTGCACGCGCTGGGCATTCCCGAAGAAAACCTGCGGCTGCTGCCGCAGATCGGCCACTTTGCCGCCCCCGAGATTAGCGGCCAGGAGCCGCCGGGTCCTGTCTACGACTCGCTCAGCGAGCGCCTGATTGTGCATCGGGTGGACCCGGCAGAGGTGCGCCCGCGTCTGGCGGTCAGTGTTCGCGCAGACATCCTGGACTACTTCGTGCCGGACGGAGATTCAGAGCGCTGCGAGAGCCGGGTCGCCGGGCGGCTGGCGCATTTTGTGCCGCCGCTTTTTGCCGGGCTGCCTGGCGTGCCGTCCCCGGCGCAGTCGCAGTCTCCGCTGGAAGATTTGACCCGGCAGGTTTGCGCCGCGTATCCTGAGCTGATGCGGTCGCTGCCTTCTCCTATGCGCGTTCTGCTGGAAACCGGCGTTGAAGATGTTTTTGCCGTTCTTGCCGAAGAAGATGAAGAGCGCCGGGTTATGCTTGCCCGGCAGGCGACGCAGCGCATCACTGAGCCGGAGGAACGGGCGGCCTGCCGCGACGCCTGGCATCTGATGGCCGCGAAGCTGCCGCCGCATAGCATTGAGGGCCTGGAAGACGGCGCACGTCCGGCGGCAATGCTCGTGCTGATGCGCTGGGCGTTTCTGCTGTACGGCCCGGAGCCGGAAGCCGCCGCGCAGGACGCGGGCTGGACTGAGCTGACACCCAAAGAGCAGAGCGACCAGAGGGCGCTGCTGCGAGCGCTTCTCTCGGCGCTGTCTTACGAGGCCGGGCGGGAGCGGGAGCGCATTGTTCGGGAGCTGATGGAGATTATGACCACCGAGGCGCTGCTCGCCACGGCGGTTGCGGACTCCCTGAACGGCATCGGCTGGATTCACGGACGTATTTCCGATCTGCAAGCCTCCGGCGCGGGGCGGGCCGACGGCTGGTTCCTTTCGGTGACGGGGGGGCGCAGCAGCCGGTCTCTGCTGCAAGCGCGGCTGGAAGAATGGGCAGAGGCCGACGGCGTTCTGGGCGTCGGTCTGATCCCGGACCGGCAGACACTGGGCATCGGCGGGCTGGACGCCGCGCAGCAGGCGCAGCTTTGGTCCCTGACCGCCTGGCGGCGCGAAAGCGCGGACCCCTTTGTTCTGCTGGAAATGGCGGCGCAGCGATTGATTCACCCGGAGGTTGTCGTTCGGCCTCAGCGCTATGTCCCGGCATTTAGCCGTTCCGGGACGCTGCTGGCTCAGCTTGGCAGCACGGCAGTTCTCGGCGGCGCGGCCCTGCTGCAATATCCGGGCGTCGTGCTGGAAATCCCGCTGTCTGATGACGATGACGGCGCGGACGCGGCGCGGACAACGCTTGCGGTGCTGCTGCGGCTTTTTCTGCCGGTCTGCTGCCGCGTCGAAGTTCTCTGGCGCGAGTCGGAGGCGCGTCTGGATCGGCCAACCTACCTCAAGCACGGGTTTCAAACGGGAGCGCGTCTGTCCAGCGACTTCAGCGACGACGATGCACCGGCAGGGGACCCGATGACGCTCTAGCAGCGATCTCGCTCGGGCGGCAAATCGGGTATCATCTCTGCGGGCATAGTTTTTTGGGGGTGATTCGAATGCGTAATTTTGATTTGGTCTCTGTGGACTGGGACAGCGTTCGCTTGATGCAGGCCGGTCAGTTTAAGCAGGAGACCTTTTACCAGGAAGAATTGGTACGCTGGACGCTTCAGCGCGGGCGGGTCACGGGACTGCTGCACCTCGCCGATGATGCCATCAGCCGCCCCAGCCCGGAAGGGGACCGGCTGTATTCCGTTGTCGTGCGCGGCTGCCTGGCCGTTGGGCCGCAGGGGCAGATTATTGAAATCCCGGATGACCCTGCTCTGGCGTTGCACGGCATGGTTGAGGCGGAAACGACACTGGTGCCGCTGTTTGTGGGGGCATCGCTGACGGAACGTACTTTGGAGCCGCACCTGTATTCGTCCGTGGATACGGGCCTGCTCGGCTGTCGTGGTCTGCGGCCCACCTACCGGCTGTCGGCGGACAGCAGCGACCCCGAGTTTGACTGGGTCCAGATCGCCCAGTTCGAGAAAACAACCACTGGTCTGAGCGTTGACCGCGCTTACATCCCGGAAACGATGTTTCTGTCCAGCCACGGCGGCCAGTGGCGTGCCCAGCAGAAGCTGCGGACGCTGTCCCGGCAGGCACTGGAGCTGCTTGTCAAACATTCTTCCCCGGCTCTGCACCGCTACGCCGCCGCTGCCGCGCTCGCCGGCTCGCTTGGCCCCCTGGCAGGCATCACAGACGGCAATTTCTCGCCTCGCGTCTACATGGGCACCGTCTGCGGCGTTCTGGCGGCGCAGCGCATTCAGATTTTGACGCTTCCTTCCCCTGGCCTAACGATTTATCAGGAGACTGCCGATCAACTGGAAGACACGCTGGACTATCTGGAAACCGCCGAGTGGACGATGGGCCAGGCGTTTGTGATGGTTCATGAGTGCCTGGAGCGTTTGATCAGCTTGTATCCGCCGCTGCTGGCGGCTCTGGAAGCGGCCATTCCTGCCCCCGAGCGCCGCCTGCTTGACCACGAAACGGTTGTGGCTGCGCGGGACCCGCGTGGCAGTCAGGGCATTCAGCCGGCGAGCCGGGACGTCCCCCCTGCCGAAGAAGCCCCCCGGCGTACCGGCGGCTTCATGTGGCGCAAGTAAGCGAAAGTTGTCACAATCTGCTCTTGTGGTAGGGTAAACTAGAAAACAATGTCTTCTCTTTTCGCGTCTACCTGCTGGCCTACGCGCTTTGCTGCGAAATGGCTGGCTCTCTTCTTCGGCGCAGCGCTGCTTGGCCTGGTTCTGGGCGCAGTTGTCCACAAGCGAAAGCCGCCGAAGACGGTGGCTCCCCCGGCACGGATTACGGCCGCTCCTCTGGCACGGGTACAGGTGCGCCTGCAAGCGGTAGAAGTCTACTCAGACGGCACACAGGCACTGATTCCGGCTCATGTCACGACGAGCGGTATTGGCGACAAACCTGTCCCGGAAAGCGACCAGGGCAAAACTTCCACCGATCCTAAAAAGCCGCTGCTGATTTCCCGCGTGCCGGGATCAAAGCTCTGGCTCACGTTCCAGTGGCAGAACCATGTCATTAACCGCTTGATCAATCCCTGGCCGCAGTCAACGATTACCTACACTGTCGATTTCTCCTTGAACCGACCGCCACACCGGCGCTGATAATGACACGCTAATGACACGCTGACGTTGAGAGCGGAACGGCTGAAAGATACTTATGTTTGGAAGATTATTAGGTTTTCTTGCCTTTATTCCGGGCCTGTCGGGTTACGCTGGCATGGCGAGCGGCTACGGCTCCGGGACAGCGACCGAAGACGGGCTGGAGGCGGACGGGGAAGCGGCTGTCTCGTTCACACCGGGGCAGCGGATCGCCTCGTCAGACAGTGAAGAGACGCCGGACTCGCGGCAGGAGCGGATCACAGAGCGCGACCTTGTCTGGCCGGGCAAAGTTGAGACGATCCACATCAGCAATCCTGGGCCGATCATGTACCGCTTTGACCTGACCGTGACTGATCTGAACCCCGCGTTTTACCTCCGGCGTCAGCCGCAGGGCGGCGTTCCGCAGCGTGAAGGCGGCATTCTGCTTCAGCCGGGCCAGGAAGCCTCGTTTGAAGTAGCCTTCGTGCCGCCGCCCGCTGGCGACAAGAGAAAGAGCCAGACATTCAGCTTTGTTCTGACCCTGTTCGATCCCCGGCGCAGCAGCGAATCCGGTGAGATCGTCCAGGACCTGCCCCTACGCTGGGTCGCGCTGCCCTCGGAAACTGATCTCCAGATTTCGGCGGCGCCGCCCGTTGTCGTGACCCGCCCCTGGCGGCGCGAGGCGAAGTTCGCCGTTCAGTTCACGAACAAAAGCTTTCTGCCGCCGCTGGTCAGCATGACGATTCTGCGTGCGCCCACGAAAGAGGCACTCCAAAAGGATGCGGAGACCGTCGGCACGATTGAGCAGTCGCTGGTGGCGCGAACACCGGGCGTCTGGCAGTGCCTCCTGCCGCCGCCGGCGCGGCGGGCCTCCTACTACGCCACCATCAGCGGGTCAGCCCAAACGGCGGAAGGAATCAGCACCCCGCTTGCCCTGACGCGCCCGGTCTTGATCCGCTACATCCCCTGGCTGCGCCTCGGGCGCGACTGGGCATTTTTGATCGGCTCGCTGCTGCTGCTGTTCTGGCTGGTCTGGGGCATTCCTGTGCGGAAGACGCCGGTGGTACGGGCGACTGTCGCCTTTGCCGGCCTGGACCGGGGCGAGATGCCGCCCGACACGAAGCTTTCAGACCTGTCGGCGCAGATGATCCTGCTGGATGAGCGCGGGCATGACCTCGAAGGTCAGCCGCCAATCCCCGGCGTCGTCATTAGCGATGCGTTCGAGTTTACCGGTCCGTCCCGCACGTTTGGGTTCCATTGGCTTTTTGGGCATCACCCCGGATGGAACTTCTGGAGCAAAGAGAAGCAGCGGTTCCGCATCACAGTTGCCACGACAGAAACGGCAAAAAGCGCCTTCAAGCACTACGATCTGAATGCCTTGCAGGCCGATGGAACACCGGAGTACAGCGCGGCGGACTCGGTCACGCCTTTTGGCTCTCTGACCATGCCGACCACTGTGATGGCTCCAACCGTCCACAGCGTTTTGATCAACTTGAAGCTCGGGCATCTGGGAGCACTGGCAGGCCGGGACCTGCACCGTGTCTCTGTCCAGTATATGCTGGGCGGAGAACAGCAGCCGACGAAGACATTTGAGGTACTGCATGACACCTCCGGCGGCTTGCGTCCGATTACGCTCGACCTTACGGATGCTATCCCGCTGGGCGGCTCGAAGCGCTTCGCCGTCAAAGTCACCGCCGATGGCCTCTCGTCCGAGGATATTCAGGAAATCGAGGTGCAGCGCCGCAGCCAGCCCCTGCCGATTACGCTGACATTTCCCGATTCGTACCCGCCCAAGCCCGCCTCAACCGCACCAAAGCCAAAGGCGGCACCCATCAAGCCGCTGACGGTGCCCGGCAAGCCGCTGACGGTGCCCGGCAAGCCCCCGGCGACACCTGGTGGCCCCGGTGCGCCGCATCCGGCAAACCCCGTTGGGGGACCCGTGCCCACTCGGCCTCACCTCGCTATTGGGATACCTCCCATCAAAGGCCCGATGCCAAAAACAGGTCCGACGACGCCGACAGGCCCGGTATCGTCAACAGGCAGGACACCTGGGTCTCCGATCCCGTTATTTCATGGGCCAGTTTCAATGCCGGGGACTGGGCCTAGTCAGGTCCCTCTTCATCCGCCGCCGAGTATCGTGAAGAAGCGTCCCATCACTTCTGGCTCGCTTGCCGCACCCACAGGACTCGTCTCTCGGCCTGTCAGTCCGACCCAGATCAATCTGTCCTGGGACCCCGCGCCGGGCACTACCAAATATATCTTGTACCGCAGCGGGGGACAGGGAAGCGGCAAAGGAGTCCGGGTGATCCCGGCAAATCAGACATCCTTTGCGGATACTGGACTCACACCGGGGATCGTCTACCAGTACCGGGTGCAAAGCAAGCGAGGCTCTTCCAGCAGCCCGCTGAGCAATCAGACTTCTTCGCTGACACCCGCAGCGGCGGCGGCCCTTGCGGTCACTGTCCAGCTCACAGTGACGGTTCATGGCAAAAATCTTGACGCCGCGCTGGACTTTTTCAATGCCTCCAGCCGTGCCCTGCATTTAGACAAAGTGAGCGCCTGTGACAGAGGCAAAGTCGGCGATGACGTGTTCCAGATTCAGGTGGACGGCCAGACCGTGCCGTTCAGCGGGCACAAGGCCCAGCGGTCTCAGCCTCCGAGTCTGAACCAGTTCCTCACCATCCTGCCCGGCGAGCATGTGCATGAAAACGTGGACTTGGGGCGCTCTTATCACCTCCCGTCTGGGGCACACACTTACCGTATTGTCTATAGCGGGCGGCATGCCTACCCCTACCAGCAGGCCATGACACTGACATCCAATGAGTTCTATCTTGAGGTTTCCAAGCAGTAACTATCGAACATTATCGGCAGAAATGTCTACTTCGCCAGGATATGCAGCCTGCTCGCCGCCTCGGTCACAACGAGCCGTCGTCGCTAGGCTTGCATGACCGGCCATCTTGTGCATTACTGTAGAGGTATCCGCCTTGGCATGAGCTTCCCGGATTTTAACACTGGTACAAAGAGGAAACCCGCCTCACTTTCGCGTACCGCAAACCGTGGGACGATCAGCTTTTCGCCGCCGGACGCCAGACTGACCCGCCCTGCTTTGGTGCCTTTAGCGTATCGCACGGCTTTAAAGCTGACATCGCTGTCTTTGCCGTAGGCTTCGACAACGTCTTCCCGGCGACCACGCAGCAAGTAAATTCGCAGATTGTCTTCTTCCGCCAGCATGGCTTTTTTGAGGCGCAGAGTTTCAAGATGGGCTTCATTGACGGTGCATTCAAACACAGAAAACTGAACCCGCTGCCCGTGGCCCTCACAGTTCTTCAGACTAAAAACGGGATGCAGCTGTCCAAATCGCCGCGCAGGTGACGGGCCAAAAGGGCTTTGTTGCATAAATCCCTCCCATGCGTTGAAACGCACGGCTAGACGGCGAGGACGCCAGAAATCCCACGCTTCGCGGGGATAAGAACAGATCATTTGCAGATAAATGAGTGCCGCGAAGCGGTACTTTCTGGCCGCAGGCCGGTGAGCCGTGCCATTTATGGCATGGGTTTATGGCATGGGTTTATGGCATGGGTTTATGGCATGGGTTTATGGCATGGGTTTATAGCATGGGTTTATAGCATGGGTTTATAGCATGGGTTTATAGCATGGTTCGGGAATTATGCAACAACGCCGGCCAAAAGACGTGCTTGCAGATGGGGCAGCAGGCCAAAAGGTGCTTTCTCTTTCAGCAGCGGGTGCGGCACTTCTTCTTTTTTGCGATCCTGATACGCCCCCAGCACGATCTTTCGGCCCACTTCGGTCAATAAGACACTCTCGCCCGCGTCGTCTCGCGGCTCGAACCGAGCTGCGGGTCCAGCCCGCCTCCTTCGCAAGCGGAAGGAAAAGTCGCTGCAGCGCCATTAGATGCTTCAGATGAACAGCGCTCTGGAAGCCTTTAGAGTGTCTGGCTGGCAGTCTGCCAAGAAAGGATTTCATACTGATCCGTCACCACCGGAAAGAAGGGCGGTGGCGCGGTGGCAAGACGGCCATCATAGGTGCGGTTGGTGGTCAGCCCCGCCGAAAGGGCCGCACCGGCATTCAGCTTGCCGAATGCCCCGCCGCGCTGGACTAGAAAACTGCCCATAAAAAAGAATCGGCCCGACGGGCGTGTTTCCGGGTCGCAGGCATCAAACGTGTCATAGGCCAGCGCGGCGGCATCCACTTCCACATTGGTCAGCGGCAGTCCCAGACCGTCGCGGTCCACCACTTCGATATCTTGAGAGATCAAGCCCAGTGTCCCGGCCTTCTGGCCGAACACGGCATCCAGTGCCGCCGAAACCGGCAGACCGTTCTGGTCCAGAATGCGCGTCGTGTTATACATCACGCTGCCGTTGATGTTCATGTTTTTGTTCGGCGCAGTGGCGATAGTCAGCCGACTGGCCCGCAGCAGGCCGCCGAGGTTAGTGAGCTGATTGTCGGCCACGATGCCCGACAGGCCGCCGGATTTCGGCAGGGTCTGGACGCCAATATTGCCGTCACAGTAGACCATCCCGTTGGTGGTGCCTGCGTAGGTCTGCGTGAGCTGGACAGGCAGATGAAGAGCGCCCTGAAGATTAGTGGTCACAACCACCGTCTGATTGAGCAGCCCAGACAATGTAATCAGCGTAGTCAGCGGCAGGCCCAGCGAGTCGGTCTGCTGGATTAAAACAGTCTGGTTGCCTGCGGCATCCACGGCCAGCACCATCGACTGAACCTCGCCGTGGACATACACCCCCCCAATGGCCGCGCCGCCTGCGTTTGGGACGAACACGCCGGGGGCAGCGGGCGGTATTTGTCCGGCCAGCGCCGCTGTCTTCTGGGTCGTGTCCCCGACCGGGAAGGGGATCACGGGCGTGCCGACATGAACCGTGTTCTGGCCGCCCGCCGCCACCGAAAGCCAGTCAGTCTGTGACCGGGGGGGCAGCGATGTCGCAGGGGTGCCGTAATACCAGTGAATCGCGGGCGCAGAGACCGTCAGCGCGTCCGTGCCCGTGTAGGGCAGGAGCGTTGGCCCGCTGCCTTTCCAGACAATGGCAGTGGGAACGCCGTCCGAGTTGTTGCAATGCACCGGGCCGCCGAAGCTGCTGAGGCCGGTGGTCCAGAGCGCATCCGGCGCGGAGACATCCGAGAAGTAGGCATATTTGGCGAACGAGACCCGCTGAACATAGGCGCGAACGACCTGCTGAACGCCGCCGCTGGTGCCGACGCACTCAATCAAATACTTCTTCTGGAATGTGCCGGGGTTGCCGCTGTCAGGATAAATCAAGACACTGAATGTGCGCCTGCTGTCGCTGGGGTCGGGATAGTTAAGAACCGCTCGCTGCGGCGAGCCGCTGAAGGCGGCGTTCCAGAGGGCCGGGGCGAAGGCCGCTGTTTGAGCAGGCAGCACGGCCTGCGTGTGCAGCCACTGCATCGTCAGCTCCACGCCCGACGCGGCCAGCTCCGCCGCCTCCGCAGACCGCATTCGGGCCGATGTGAGCTGCAGTGACCCCGTGGCCGCGCCCGCCGTGCCACTCCCGCCATTGCTGCCAACCATCCCCGCGCCGCCGAGCAGCATCACCGTCATAAGGCCCAGCAGCACCAGCATAGCCGATGCGAAGGCCATGCCCCGCTGAGTTTTTCGTTTTCTAAGTTTGTGTCTTTTAATCAGAATGCAGTGTGCCATTGGCGGCTCCATAGGGAGTGGCCGGATTCGGCTCATGGTCCAGGTTCATCTCATGATCGCGCAACAGGACGCATTTGCCGACCACAGCGGCCTGCGCGGGATCAGGATTCATCTCGCTCGTTTGTCTGCCCTGCCCCGCCGTGCCGGAAGCCGAGAAGAGCCAGAAACGAAGCTGATACGGCAGAGCCTGCGCGGCGCTGTCGGTGGGCCGACCAAACTGCACCGCATCGGGGACGGTCGCGGGCACGCTGGAAAGGATCGCCTGATCCACGGCCTGCCCGGCTCGGGTGCCGCGCTCCCAGAGATACTGACCCGCCGGGGCATCGGGCGTGCCGTCAGCATCTGCCCGGTAAACCCAGAGCATTGCCGGGTCTGACGGCACGGCGGGCCGGGCGGCGAGGGTGGACAGAGACAGTGGCGAGCCGCTGACGGCCTGCACGGTGGCCGAGGCGGGCGGCGGATAAGCAAACGCGGCTCCGGTCGCCACGGTAACACCCCCGGACGAAGTCAAAAACGCGCTGGGCGGCTCATTCCGGGGAGAAGTCCAGCCGCTTTCCAGAGGCAGGGCCAGCCAGTGCGCTGTCTGCGCTTCTTGGGAGACGCGCTGCACGGCGTTGGCCGCATCTGTGGTGGAAGCGCAGGCCGCGCTGGTGCGGGTCGCTACCCGCGCCGAGGCGACATAGACATCAATCGCAGTAAAAAACATCAGCAGAGTGAGAGCTCCGCCGATGATGACTTCCACGAGCGTAAAGCCGGCTGTGTTATGTTTTGTCTTATTGGGTTTCACGGTGTATCACGAATGCGGCGTTTGGACGATCAGCGCCGAGGTGCTGTATGCCCCGTCGGAAATGTTTCCACTTTGCCAGTGAATCGTCACAGTCACGTCATCCACCGTTCCCGCTGGCACGGCAGGGTTTTTGGCGGCATAGTCAGTGACACTGACGGTTGCGGTGGTTCCCGCCGGGTACAGCCCCGGTCCATTTGCACTTGCCAGGAGGTGATCCGTGTTCGCAAAGCTGATGGTGTAGGGCACGGCGGGGCTGCTGGCACTGCCAGAATCCACAATGCCCTGAACGGCCAGCGCGGCGGGGCTTTGCACTGACAGGAAGCCCGCGCCGCGTATTTGCGCGATTTTGTGTCGGGCCAGGGCGGATGCCTGCGCGTAGTGGCTGCTCAGACGCGCCCCTCGCAGCGAAACCGGCAGGACGGCGGCAAAAAGCAGGCCAATCATCGCCAGCACTGCCAGCGCCAGAACGGTTTCCAGAAGTGTGAAGCCCCGCCGCCCTCGTACTGTTAAATTTGCTGTCATCACTGGGGATATTATTACAAAAAGCAAATTTTTCTTTAGATGCAATTTTTCTAAGGAAGCGGGCAGATTTATCCGATACTGAGAAAAGTACCATGTGCCAAGAACCTCTAACAACTCAGCTTGTCGAAGAAGAGCAGTGCCGTCTGGCAGAGCTGCGCCGCTACGAAATCATGGACACCGAGCAGGAACAGGAATACACCGATCTAGTCGAGCTGGCCGCTGCCATCTGCGGAACTCCGATGGCTATGATCAGTCTGGTGGATTCTGACCGGCAATGGTTCAAGGCCCGCGTGGGTCTGGACGTGCCGGAAACGTCACGCGAGGTTTCTTTCTGCTCGCACGCGATTCAGCGG
This sequence comes from Capsulimonadaceae bacterium, assembly GCA_965277455.1. Taxonomy (GTDB): domain Bacteria; phylum Armatimonadota; class Armatimonadia; order Armatimonadales; family Capsulimonadaceae; genus JANXMY01. The sequence continues at coordinate 2,613,982 of OZ255823.1, forward strand.
CGCGAGTTGTTTGTCGTTCCTGACGCGATTCAAGATGCCCGCTTCGCCGAAAATCCCTTGGTTCAGGGCGAGATGCAGCTTCGATTTTATGCGGGAACGCCCCTGGTAACCCCCGATGGGCACGCGCTGGGTGCGCTATGCGTGCTGGACAAAGTTCCGCGTGCCCTGACTGACATTCAGCGGCACGCTCTGGAGATACTGGGGCGGCAGACAGTCAATATGCTGGAAATGCGCCGTAGTCTGGCGCGTTCCGAACGCAACATGGTGGAGCGGGCGCACATTCAGGCGGCCCTGCGCGAGAGTGAGGAGCGGCGGCGCGAAAGCGAAGAAAAACTTCAGATGGCCTGTCATGCCGGTCAAATCGGCCTCTGGCAGATGGATTTGGGAACCCGCAGAATCACCTGGTCGGATAGCCAGGCGCACCTGTTTGGGATGGAGCCGGAGACCTTTGATGGCTCGGTCGAAATGGCGACGGAGCGGGTGCATCCCGAAGATATGGCCCTTCTGCGCCAAGAAGCCGTGCGAGCGATTGAGACCCTGACCCCGATAACGATGGAGATGCGGGTTTTTCAGCCCGGCGGCGAGATTCGCTGGCTGCTGCTGAAAGCCGAAGTGATCCGGGATGACGAGGGCCGACCATGCCGGATCAGCGGGGCCGCCACAGATATTACCGAGCGCCGCGCCGCAGAAAACCTGCTCCGCAGCAGCGAGGCGCGGTTTCAGGCATTCATGGACAATATCCCTGCCGTGTCTTATGTCAAAGATTCAGCGGGGCGCTACCTCTATGTCAACGATGCTTTTGATCGGCTGCATCACACGCAGACGGGCCAGTGCGTGGGCCAGACGGCAGAAGATATCTGGCCCGGAGACATCGGGCGCAGGCTGCACCGCGAGACGATGGAAACGGTGGAGCAGCGCCGGCTGACCGAGTATCTGGTATCTCTGCCGGGTGAAAACGGCGAGATGATGTTTCTGACGACGTTCCGCTTTACGTTCCATGACAGCAGCGGCGAGCTGTTTGTCGGCTGTTTTGCCCTGGATGTCACCGAGCAGAAACGCCTGGAAATGGAAGCGCGTCTGTCTATGGAGCAGGTGATGAACGGACGGATTCGCGCCGAGGAGCAGGCCCGTCTGCTGGGGCAGCAGACACAGGCGCTGCGCCTGGCCCGCGATGAGGCGCTGGCCTCGGTGCGGGCCAAATCCGATTTTCTGGCGAACATGAGCCATGAAATCCGAACCCCGATGAACGGTATTCTGGGCATGACCACGCTGCTGCTGGGGACAGCGCTTTCCCCGGCGCAGAAGCACCAGGCTAAGATGGTGCAGCAGAGCGCGGCAAGCCTGCTGACGGTCATCAATGATATTCTGGACTTCAGCAAGATCGAGGCGGGCAAAATGACTCTGGAAACCGTGGACTTTGATCTGCGGCGGGTGATTGCGGAGACGGCGGACCTGCTTCGGCCCCGTGCCGAGGAAAAAGGGCTGGGGCTGTCCTGGGAAATGCCGCCGGACTTCCCGGCGTGCCTGCAAGGCGACCCTTCACGCCTGCGTCAAATTCTGACCAATCTGGCCGGGAACGCCGTCAAGTTTACCGAACGCGGGGGCGTCACTCTTCAAATTACGCTGCTGGGAGAGACCGAGACCGAGGCATTTGTTCGGCTGGCCGTGCTGGATACGGGAATCGGCATTCCGAAGAATCGCCTCGAAGCGATTTTTGACAGCTTCACGCAGGCGGACGGCAGCATCACGCGCCGCTATGGCGGCACGGGGCTGGGACTTGCGATCTGCCGCCGCCTAACGACACTGATGGGCGGCACTATCGGTGTGGAAAGTCTGGAGGGGCACGGCAGCGAATTTTGGCTCGCGCTGCCTCTGCAAAAGCAGGCTTCGCAAGAGGCGACTCTGGAAGACAGAAGCCTGCCCGAAACCGATGTGTCGCTTCATCTGCGGGTGCTGCTGGCCGAGGACAATGTGATCAATCAGGAAGTCGCACGCGGCTTTCTGGAAACGTGGGGATGCACCGTGGTAGTGGTCGGCAATGGATTGGAAGCCATCGCGGCGGCTCGCACAGGGCAGCATGATCTGGTACTGATGGATATTCAGATGCCGGAAATGGACGGAATGCAGGCGACGACGGCTTTGCGGGATGGGGAGCGCCTGTGCGGCAGCCGCCGCCTGCCGATTATCGCCATGACCGCGCACAATATGCAGGGGGACCGCGAAGACTGCCTGGCCGGGGGCATGGACGATTACGTGTCCAAGCCGATTGATCCCGAGGCTCTGCTGGCGGCCCTGCGCCGCTGGGGACCATCGCAGAATGCTCTGCCCGCTTCCGCGCCGCTGGCCGAGTCCATGCCCGAAGAAACGATCTCTCAAGAAGCAATCATGGACTTTGAGCGCCTGAGCCGAAGCTGCGCGGGGAAGGCGGCGCTGGAAGCACGGATCATGACCGAGTTCCTGCGCGTCACCCCGCCTATTCTCGACCGCCTGCAAGCGGCTGTGGCGGCGCAGGACCACGCACAGGCACGGTTTGAGGCGCACACGCTTAAAGGAAGCAGTCGGACTCTGGGCGCGGAGGCTCTCGGCACCGCAGGCGCGGCAGTGGAAGATGCCGCTAAAGAGAACATAGCCAAAACGGAGCGGCTTGTAAGTTTGGATAGCCTGCTGGCGATGGCGCAGCGGGAATGGGCGCGTCTGGAGCCGGTGCTGCGGCGCAGCCTCGAAGAAACGCGCTGGAACGGAGGCAAGAATTGAACATTTTAGTAGCCGAGGACGATTCGATTTCTGGCCTTGTTCTGAGTACGGCTCTGGAAGACCTGGGGCATGCGGTGACGCTGCGCGGCGACGGACAGGAAGCCTGGGAGCTGCTGCAATCCAGGGAGGGATCGTCGTTCGAGATGGTCATCTCGGACTGGATGATGCCGCGCATGGACGGCCTGGCCCTGTGCCGCCATATTCGGGCCGGGGCGGTGTCCGGTTCAATTTCCACATCGCCTTATTTGATTCTGCTGACGGTCCGGGGGCTGCCTGAAGAGCGGCTGGAAGCGCTGGACGCAGGGGCAGATGATTTTCTGATCAAGCCGCTGGACCCCGCCGAGCTGGTGGCCCGGATGGAAGTTGCCCGGCGCATTCTATCGCTGAAAGCGGAGCTGAGCAGCCGGGAAGCACCCGTTTTTGAGCGGCAGGACCATCTCGGGGATGTCCTGGTTTCGCAGGGCGCGATTACGTCCGCCCAGTTGTCTTTGCTGATGGATCAGCAGGGGGTGGAACCGGCGCATCTCGCCGCCGAAATCCTGGCACGCGGCTGGGTGGCGGAAGAGCCGCTGACACAGGCACGCGGGCTGGTCATGGATGTGCCGTATGTGGCGCTGGAACAGGAGGCGCTGGACCCATTTGTGCTGGCGCTGGTTCCGCACGAAATCGCGCAGTTTTATCAAATGGTCCCGCTGTCGCTTACGGAGACGGGCCAGGAGGACGGCGCGGACCGTCGGCGGCTGCGCGTGGCGATGGCGGACCCGTGGAACATTGAAGCCATTGACTGGGTGCAGCGCGAGACCCGCCGCCGGGTGGAGCCGCTGCTGGCGAGCGGGAGCACTTTAGCACGTGCTCTCAAACGCGCCTACCATGACGTGCAGGACGTGGCCCACGATGCTGTGATGACCGATGCCTTGCAGCAGGCCAATCTCCTGTCGTTCACCAAAAACGGCGAGGGAGACATCGTGGATGCGCGGGAGCTACTGCGCCAGAGCGATCAGGCTCCAATTATCCGCTTTGTCAACACGCTGCTGGCCGATGCCGTCTACCGGGGAGCCTCGGATGTTCATGTGGAGCCGGGCCAGAACGAGTTTCAGATTTTGTACCGGGTGGATGGCCGCCTGCATCGCATTCGGACCGCCTCAGCGTCGTTTCTCGCGCCGGTGACTTCGCGCCTGAAAGTCATGTCTGAAATGGATATTGCCGAGCGGCGGCTGCCGCAGGACGGGCATTTGTCCCTGCGGGTCGCTGAAAAGACGGTGGATATGCGGCTGTCTACGCTGCCGACGCAGTTTGGCGAGCGGGTCGTCATTCGGATTTTGGACCGCACGCTGGCCTGCCTGAGTCTGGATCAGCTTGGTCTGCTGCCCGGCAATCGGCGCTCGCTGTCCCAGCTTATCCACAAGCCGCACGGCATTGTGCTGGTCACGGGGCCGACCGGGTCGGGCAAGACCACGACGCTCTATGCGGCCCTCAACTCGCTGATCCACGAGAGCCGAAGCGGGGTTGGGCGTAAGAATATCCTAACCTGTGAGGACCCGATTGAGTACCAGATCGAGGGCGTCAGCCAGTCCAATGTCAATGAGCGGGCCGGGCTGACGTTTGCCCGGCAGCTCCGGGCCATTCTGCGGCAGGACCCGGATGTGGTTCTGATCGGTGAAATCCGCGATGCCGAAACTGCCGACATCGCTATGCGAGCGGCTATGACGGGCCATCTGGTTCTGTCCACCTTGCACTGCAACGAGGCGGCAGGGGCGGTCAGCCGGCTGCTTGATCTGGGAGTGGCTCCGTATCTGATCGCCTCGTCGCTGGCCGGGGTCGTGGCCCAGCGCCTTGTGCCGCGCCTGTGCCTGCACTGCCGCCGGGCATACCTGCCGCCGCCGGAGGAGCAGGCGCTGTATGAGACGTCGCGGTTTGCCTCGGTCCCGGAGCGGCTTCATGCGGCGGCAGGCTGCATGCAGTGCGGGGAAATCGGCCTCAAGGGCCGCATGGCAATCCATGAGGTGATGGTCTGCGGTGATGAAATCCAGGCGCTGATCATGGACCGCTGCGACACCCGCACCCTCCGCAATGCCGCCCTGGCGTCGGGGATGTCTTTGATGAATACCGACGGCCTGGAAAAAGCGGCCCAGGGTCAGGTCCAGCTTTCCGATGTCCTGTGGCGCACAGGCCAGCTTGGTGGCACGCTTCCGGCAGTCCAGGAGCGCACGGGGTAAGAGCGCAGTTGATGACAGTGCACATCGTTGATCGTTTTAAACTGGTCCAGGTCCATTATTGGCCGTATCTTCTGCTTCTGCGGCATACGTGTCTATGCTCTCAAAACGTCCCTTTGTGGAGCATACTTCCCCACGCCCCAATTAATAAGCCTTTTTCAATCCATTTTCTGTACCACTTCCGATCCCGCAAACAGCGTCCGCGTTCCTATCCTCTTGCCTAAGCCGTAGTATAACCTGGCTAACTTGTGGAAAAAAGGAATTACCGTTTCCTTGCACGAATAAAGAAAGTCAAATCTCGCAGGAGAAAAGGATAACTCATGTTTTTTCCTCGTCACTGTTTTGCCTGCAAAGCAGTCACTCGGCCAGCCTCGGGAACAGCGATTTTCCTTTGTCTCTTTTTTGCTGGCGCTGCCTCCAGCCCAATCACCGCTTTTGCAAAGATTATCGCTCAAACAAACAGCCCGGACCAGAGCGCAAAAGATATTGTGATTGGAGAGTTTGAAGGCACCGATTATGGACGCTGGCAGGCACAGGGGACAGCCTTCGGAACTGGGCCTGCGCGAGGCAGCCGCCCGTTAGAGCTGAGACTGCATGGCTTTCGCGGCAATGGTGTGGCGACCAGCAAGGTTTCCGGCAGCGATACTCCTGTCGGAACATTAACCTCGCCGGTCTTTACTGTGCAGCGCCGCTATCTCTCGTTCGTAATTAGCGGCGGTGTTTATGAGCATACCACTTGCCTGAACTTGATTGTCGGTGGCAAAATCGTCCGCAGCGCCACCGGCGCGAATAGTGACTTAATGCTTCCCGTGAGCTGGGACGTCAGCAAATTCTTGGGAAAACAGGCGCAGGTGCAGGCGGTGGATGAAGCCACTGGAGACTGGGGACATATCGACGTGGACGAAATCAAAGAAACGAACACCCCGGAGCGGCGGCCCGTAACCACTCAGCCGCTGTATCAGGAAACCTGGCGGCCTCAGTTTCACTTCACAGCCCGGCAGTGGACGGAGGACCGCCTCAACCCTGGTATGCGTCAGGAAGGCTGGCTGAACGACCTCAACGGGCTGGTTTATTACGACGGTGAGTATCATCTGTTCGCACAGCGCTGGAACAAGTGCTGGATTCATGCCGTCAGCCGTGACCTCGTTCACTGGACGGAGAGGGAGCCTGCCTTCTGGGAAGAGGCGCTCGACAGCGGTGTGCAGTCGGGGAACTGCGTGATTGACTATGCCAATACGTCTGAATTGTCGCCAAATAAAGCCACCCCGCCCATGGTGGCGTTCTGGTCCCGAAACGACAACCGCAGCCACTGCATTTCTTATAGCCTCGATCATGGGCGGACCTGGAAGCTCTACGCGCACAACCCGGTGCTGGTCTCCCCCGAGCGCGACCCGATGGTCTTCTGGTATAAACCGACCGGGAAGTGGGTCATGATGATGTACGGAAACGGTCAGTACCACATCTTCACATCCCCCAACCTGTTGGATTGGACCGATGAAAAGCATCCTATTCCCAACAGTTTTGAGTGCCCCGATTTCTTTCAGCTTCCCCTCGATGGTGACAAGTCCACTCTGAAATGGGTGCTGGTTCGCGGCAGCGGCAAATACTCGGTCGGCAGCTTTGATGGAACACAGTTTACTGAAGAGACCCCGCAGTTCGATTCTGATGCCGGCCCCAACTTCTACGCGACCCAGAGCTGGGGCAACACGCAGACCGGGAATGGCAGACGTATTCAGGCGGCCTGGATGCGGGGCGGCACGTACCCGGATATGCCGTTCAACCAGCAGGTGACGTTTCCGTGTGAGCTGACACTGCACAGCACGCCCAGTGGTCCGCGCCTGCACCGCGAGCCGATCCCGGAGATTGCATCGCTGCACCAGCACGAAGATACATGGGCGGCTCTTTCGCTGAAAGCCAGTGAAATGAAAGACCTCAGCGCGTCTGGCGGCCTGTATCACATCAAGATAACTGTCAGCATCCCGGCAGGATCGACGCTGACGCTGACTGCGTGCGGCCTGCCTGTGGTTTTAACGCATCAGACAATCGCCTGCGGCACGGACCCTCAGCCCGTCCTGGGAGAGCTGAAATCGGTGGAAATCCTGGTAGATCGGACTTCGATTGAAGTGTTTGCCAATCACGGAGAAGTATCGATCTCGAAATGCTTCCTGCCGGCGGATGCCAGTGTATCACTGAAGGCCAGTGGTGGCCCGGTCACGATCCCGTCACTCCGTGTGTTCCGGCTGAAATCGGCCTGGAAGACAGCAGGGACGTAACTCAGCGATGCCTGTATACATCGGTCTTGATATTGGCGGAACAAAGTTCATGGTGGCAGCGGCTGACACCCAGGGCACTTTGCTTCGTCAGAGACAAGCGCCCTCTTCCTATCATCTTGAGGAAGGACTAGATTTACTCAAAGAAATGACACGAACTGTCGCAGAGGGTGATGTCATTGCTGCGATTGGGGCGTCGGTGGGTGGTCCGCTTGATTATGTCACAGGAATAGTTTCTCCGCTGCATCAGCCCGAATGGCGAAATGTTCCCCTCCAGGCAATCTTTGAGCGTGAGTTCGGGTGCCCCACCTCCGTCGATGTGGACACAAATGCGGCGGCCCTTGCCGAATATCAGCAGGGAGACGAGCGTCCTAACTCTTTGCTGTATCTCACGCTCAGTACCGGCATGGGCGGGGGCTTCGTGATTGACGGTAAGTTGTATCGCGGCGCAAATGGCGTTCATCCAGAGGTCGGCCATCAAGCGATTCCTTATGTTGGCGCATTCCAGACTCCTGTCACCTGCGAATGCGGCGCGGAAGGCTGCCTGGAAGCGCTGGTTTCCGGCAATGGCATCAATCGCCTCTACGGCAAGCCGGCGACGCAGCTTAATGCCGGGGAATGGCTGGAGGTGGCCGCCAATCTCGGCGCAGGTCTGCGTAACCTGGCCGTAAGTTATGTTCCAGAGGTCATTGCCATCGGCGGCGGCATCGCTGTGGGTCAGGGGGAGTCGTTCCTTGCGGAGGCAGCCCGCGTGATGAGCAAGGGGCTGAGACTGGTGCCTGCGCCGCAAGTTCGATTGAGCCATCTTGGCTACAATACTTCGCTCTATGGCGCAATTGCATTGGCGATGGCCGCTGACACCCTCGATTAAATCATACTCTTGATTCATTCCAGAAAATGAGCTATACTACCAAGTATGATCCCGGACTCAGACAATCTCCACGATACCCTTCGGCACGCCGGGCTGCGGGTGACCGCAAGCCGGCTGGCGGTCCTCGCCGCCGTTCAAGGCACAGGGCAGCACCGGGATGCGGAGGCGGTCGCGGAGGCCGCCCGCAAGCGGCTGGGCACGCTGTCCACACAGGCGGTCTATGACAATCTGCACATCCTGGAAAGCGCGGGGCTAATCCGGCGCATCCAGCCTTCCGGCCACCCTGGGCGCTATGAGGCGCGGGTCGGCGACAACCACCACCACCTTGTTTGCCGCCTCTGCGGCGCGACCGCCGACGCCGACTGCACCGCCCACACGGTCCCCTGCCTGGAGCCTTCCGACACGCACGGGTTTGTGGTGGACGAGGCGGAAATCATCTTCTGGGGTCTCTGCCCAGACTGCAAAACACTACAGACTGAAGGAACAACTTAAATGAACGACACAACTCTGGAACAAAGCACGCCCGATATTATTTCAGCCCTTAACCATGAGTCGGAACCGGCTCCTATTCACGAGGCGAACCCGGCTTCCCTGGAAGGGCAGTGCCCGTACATCGGCGGGACGCTGAAAGAGACCGCAGGCGGCGGAATGCGAAACCGCGACTGGTGGCCCAATCAGCTTAAGATGAACATTCTGCGCCAGCATTCCCAGCTCTCGGACCCGATGGACCCGGAGTTCAGCTACGCGAAAGAGTTTGAGTCTCTGGATTTGGAGGCCGTCAAGAAAGATATTTTCGCGCTGATGACCGACTCGCAGGAGTGGTGGCCCGCCGATTATGGCACCTACGGGCCGCTCTTTATCCGAATGGCGTGGCACAGTGCGGGCACCTACCGCATCTCCGACGGGCGCGGCGGCGCGGGCTACGGCACGCAGCGGTTCGCCCCGCTCAATAGCTGGCCCGATAACGCGAACCTCGACAAGGCACGTTTGCTGCTCTGGCCCATCAAAAAGAAGTACGGCAAAAAGATTTCCTGGGCTGACCTGATGGTTCTGACCGGCAACTGCGCGTTGGAGTCGATGGGCTTCAAAACGTTCGGCTTCGCGGGCGGACGCGAGGACGTCTGGGAACCCGCCGAAGACATCTACTGGGGTTCCGAAAAAGAGTGGCTGGCGGACAACCGCTACACCGACGACCGGGAGCTGGAAAACCCGCTGGCTGCAGTCCAGATGGGCCTGATTTATGTGAACCCGGAAGGCCCGAACGGACGCCCTGACCCACTCGCCTCGGCCCGCGACATCCGCGAGACCTTTGGCCGGATGGCGATGGACGATGCCGAGACGGTTGCCCTGATCGCCGGAGGCCACACCTTCGGCAAAACCCACGGCGCTGCCGACCCGAGCAAATATGTCGGCTTCGAGCCGATGGCGGCAGGCATCGAGGAGCAGGGCCTCGGCTGGAAAAACTCGCTCGGCACCGGGAACGGAGTCAACACGATCACGAGCGGGCTGGAAGGAGCCTGGACCACGACGCCGACCAAGTGGGGAAACGAGTATTTCGACAACTTGTTTGGCTTCGAATGGGAGCTGACAAAAAGCCCCGCCGGGGCCTACCAGTGGAAGCCCAAAAACGGGGCCGGGGCGGGAACCGTCCCGGACGCGCATGACCCGGCGGTGCGTCACGCGCCGTTTATGCTGACCAGCGACCTCGCCCTGCGCGTGGACCCCGCTTACGAGAAGGTCTCCCGGCGATTCCATGAGCATCCCGAAGAGTTCGCGGACGCCTTCGCCCGCGCCTGGTTCAAGCTGACCCACCGCGATATGGGTCCCGTGGCGCGGTATCTCGGCGCTGAGGTTCCGGTCGAAGTGCAAATCTGGCAGGACCCGATCCCGGCAGTCACCCATCCGCTGATTGACGACGCCGATGGCGCGGCCCTTAAAGCCAAGATTTTGGCGTCGGGGCTGACCGTGTCTCAGCTTGTCTCGACCGCCTGGGCCTCCGCTTCGACATTTCGCGGCTCGGACAAGCGCGGCGGCGCGAACGGTGCCCGCGTCCGGCTGGCCCCGCAGAAGGACTGGGAAGTCAATCAGCCCGCGCAGCTTGGGTCAGTGCTGAGAAAACTGGAGAAAGTCCAGTCGGAATTCAATACGGCGCAGCCTGGCGGCAAGCAGGTCTCACTTGCCGACTTGATCGTTCTCGGCGGCAATGCGGGCATTGAGCAGGCGGCGCAGGCCGCCGGGCACACGCTCACGGTAGACTTTACGCCCGGACGGGCCGATGCTGGTCAGGAGCAGACCGATGTGGTCTCGTTTGCCGCACTCGAACCGGCAGCGGACGGGTTCCGCAACTACCTGAAGCCCCGGCATATCGCCTCCGCCGAGGAGCTGCTGGTGGACAAATCCCAGCTTCTGAACCTGACCGCGCCCGAGATGACGGTGCTTGTCGGCGGGATGCGCGTTCTGGAGACGAACTTTGACGGCTCGCCGCACGGCGTTTTCACCGACAAGCCAGGGACTCTCACCCCTGACTTCTTCGTCAACCTGATGGATTTCGGGACGAAGTGGAGCGCGGTGTCGTCCGACAGCGACGTCTTCGAGGGGCGCGACCGGGCCACCGGAGCGGTCAAATGGACGGGGACCCGTGCCGACCTGATTTTCGGGTCGAACTCGGAGCTGAGAGCCATCGCGGAGGTATATGCCTGTGATGACGCCCAGGACAAGTTCGTGCGCGATTTCGCCGCCGCCTGGACCAAAGTGATGGACCTGGACCGCTTCGACCGTGTCTGACGCGGCTTTGTTTTCCTGAAGACATACGAAAGCCCAGCCACTCCTACAAGAGAGCTGGGCTTTCGTGCTGTTTCAACTCGCAGATAATTGAGAGTCAAGAAGCTCCGGCAATCAGCCGACCAAAAAGCGGTCGCGCAAGTCTTGAAGCGAGGTCTCGATCTCAGCGACTTCTGTATCGCTAACTTCAGCAAACTGGGGCCGCTTCGCCTGCGAGAGCCGCCCCCCGTTTTGCAGGCAGAGCTTTACCAGCAGCGAGGCGCGGCGGTCGGGCATGTCTACAACGGCAAGAACAGCGGAAAGAGAAGCGTCGTAGAGGCTCAGAAAGTCCAATTCTTTCTTGAAATCTTCCTGAATAGTTTCGGCAACACGGTCATAGAGAAACTCTGCCTGCGGGGTCGCGTCAAAATACCGGTACAAGTCTGCCGTCTCATTGGTCACTTGGATGCCGCTGTCGGAGGTCGGCTCCCACTGAATACTAGCCAGGGTGGGTTTGGAGAACGCTTCCAGAGCCTGATCGTACAGATGCTTCTGGCGCAAAATCGCTGCGCTCACCGGCAAAATCACGCCGGGCGGACTATACTCACGGCGGGCGAGGGCGGAGTGGAGCAAGAACCGATGCATGCGCCCGTTGCCATCCTCAAAGGGGTGGATAAACACAAAGGCGAACGCGCTGACCGCCGCTGCCAGCACTGCATCCAGCTCACTGGACAGCAGCCGCTCCGTCATCAGCCTCCAGCCCTGCATCATCGCTGGAACGTCCTGCGGGCGGGGGCAGATAAAGTGTAGGCGCTGTGCGTAGTCGTGCATTGTTTCGCCGACGAAGTTTTGAACATTCCGCCAATCGGTCTCGGCATAGCGTGGGTCGACGATGCTGTTTTGCAGCTCAACCAACTGGCTCTTGTCCGGGCGGAACGTGGCGGCTTGATGCAGCGTCTGCCAGAAACGCTCCTCACGCGCTTTGCCGGGGGTTTCCCCCTCTAACGCAAACGAGGAGCGGGTTTCTTTGGTATACAGGTAGCTTACCGCACGCGCCAGAGTTTCCGGGTCATACTGCTGTGTCAGCGCCAGAGTTTGGGCCGCCCAATTTGCCGCCCGCATCGCTTCCAGGCGCGGCGTCCGCCGTAGCGTCGGGCAGAAGGCGGCGGAGCCGAACAGGTTGTCACGGACACGATGACGCGGTGAGTTGCGCCCGGTCGCTCCATAGTGACGCTTCTCATCCAGAGCGTCTACATACCCTACTCCCTGAGCGTCAGGCAGGCTCAAGGGTTCTTCCAGCAGTGTTTCGTACAGGAACCAGGCGCGGCGGCTGTATTTGCCCGTTGGCTCCTGGTTCACCCAAGCCTCTAGTTCACGCCGACCAATCTGCCTGAGTGCTTCAACGATAATTCCGAGTTGCAGCGGCTCATGCTTCAGAGCGAACTTTAAATCCCCAACGAGAGTATCTGTAGTGCGATAAACAAGGGGGTAGTATTCTTGCACTCCCGTGGCTTTTTCGAACGTGCGCCGCCCCCCCGGAAATATAAAACTTTGCACAAAAGGCAATGGCTGATCCAGCATTAGCTTCCGATGCAGAGCAATCTGTCCGATAGGCATTTGCGACCGAAATAAAATAGGCTCCATAAATAACTCTGGCTTCTTTGCGATTTGGATTCGACCTGTGCAAAATCATTACCGTTCCATATATCTTGGCACAAATCCTGAAAAAACGATAATTCCCATCTAAAAATGTTCACAAATGGAGTACATTCAATAAAAAATTGTTAAAAATTATAACTTCTCTTGTATAGGGGCAAGGCAGGAACTTGTTTGGGGGACAGCGGCGTACAAAGGGCGTGCATACAAACACAGTGAAGCAGTCGTTTTCGTGGTGGTCGTTTGACGGGCGGGGGCGAACGCCGCTTGAATTGCTGGGGGCGGCGCGGGAGATCGGCTATGCGGGTGTTGAGCTGATCCCGAGGGACCTCTGGGAGATGGCGCGGGACGCCGGGCTGCCGATTATCGCGCATCAGGGGCACAGCAGCATTGACAGCGGCCTCAATGATCCCAAGCAGCACGCCCGGATTGCCGGGGAGATCGAAGAGGCGCTGGCACTGGCCGTTCAATACGCTATTCCCAACCTGATTGTGTTCAGCGGCGTCCGGCGCGAGGGCTTGACGGACGAGGAAGGGATCGAGCATACCGCCGACGGGCTTCGGCGCGTCGCCCGTGCGGCAGAGGAGTGCGGCGTGACTTTGCTTCTGGAGCTGCTGAACAGCCGCCGGGACCACCGGGGGTATCAGGCGGACCGCACCGACTGGGGCGTCCGCGTGTGCGAGGCGGCCTATTCGCCCTCGGTGAAGCTGCTGTTTGATATTTATCATATGCAGGTGATGGAAGGCGATCTCATTGAACGCATCAACACGCACCGTGCTCATCTGGGCCATTTCCACACCGCCGGCGTTCCGGGGCGTCACGATCTGGACAGTGAGCAGGAAGTCAATTATCCGGCGGTAATGCGGGCGATTTCCGCAGGCGGGTACACCGGCTTAATCGGCCATGAGTTTATTCCCAAAGGCGATCCGATTGCGGCTCTGCAAGCCGCCTACAATCTGTGCGCCACTGCAACTGCCCTCTAAGACCGGGTATACTTGGACTTCATTAAAACCACTGACATCAATACACTAGGAAGCCCATGACACTCCAATCGACACTGCGCCTGCTGGCGCTCGGCTGCGCTCTGACGCCAACGCTGGCACTGACGCCCGCCCACGCACAGACCGCTCCCACGCCGGACAGCACACTTTCTCCGTTTCGCCCACCCGCCGTGCCGCTGGTGACGCATGACCCGTATTTCTCGCTCTGGTCGGAAACCAACAAGCTGTACAGCAGCAACACGCGGCACTGGACCGGGCGCGAGCAGAAAATCAGCGCGATGGTGCGTGTCGACGGCGAGCCGATGCGCCTGATGGGCGCGGAGCCGGAAGAGGCGGCCTCGCTGAAGCAAACCGCCGTGCTCGTGCTGCCGACACGCACGCTGTATACCTTTGCCGACGACAAGGTGCAGGTGCAGTTGATGTTCGTGACGCCCGTGCTGCCGGATGACCTGGCAGTCATGGCACGACCTGTCACTTACCTCACGTTTTTCGTGCGCTCACTCGATGGCAAAACGCATGACGTGCAGTTTTACACCGATGCGGGCGGGGACCTTTCGGTCAACGACGCAGCGACGCAGAAGGTGACCTGGGCACGAGCGTCTCAGGGCAATCTGACGGCGCTGAAAATGGGATCGGTCGATCAGGCGACGCTGGCACGGCGCGGGGACAATGTGCGGATTGACTGGGGCTATCTGTACCTGGCGGCCACGAACATCAAGGGCCTGCAAAGCGTCCTGACCTCCCATGACAACGCCGAAAGTACCTGGGCCAAAACCGGCAGCCTGCCAAAGTCCGATGGCCCGGACACGCCGCGCATCGCCGACGACGGTTCTGCGGATGACAACTCGCCGGTGGCCGCGCTGGCGTTTAACGTCGGCAAAGTGGGCGCGGAGCCAACCTCGCGGACGGTGATGCTAGCCTATGACGATGAGTATTCGATCAACTGGATGGGCCGTCGCCTGCGCCCCTACTGGCGGCAGAACGGGATGGACGCGGTGGGTCTGCTTCAAACGGCGGCCAAAGAGTACCCGGCGCTTTACACGCGCTGCGCCGCGTTTGACACGGAGCTAATGACCGATCTGCGCTCGGTCGGCGGCGAGAAGTACGCCCGCCTGTCGGCGCTTGCCTACCGGCAGTCGCTGGCAGCGCAGAAGATTGTGGCGGATGACAACGGTGCTCCGCTGTCGTTTGCCAAAGAGAATTTTTCGAATGGCTCTATCGGGACGGTGGACGTGATGTACCCGGCATCGCCGCTGATGATGATGCTGTCGCCGACCCTGCTGAAAGCCTCGCTGGAGCCGATTTTGCTGTATTCCGCCGGGCCGCGCTGGCCGTTCCCGTTTGCCCCCCACGATGTCGGCGTTTACCCGCAGGCGACAGGGATGCTCTACGGCGGCGGCGAGACTATCCCCGCCGATGGCGATGTGAGCGGCAAACAGCCCGTCGAAGAGTCCGGCAATATGCTTCTGATGCTGGGGGTGCTATCCAAAATTGAAGGCAATACCAAGTTCACCGACCCCTACTGGCCAACGGTGACAAAGTGGGCAGATTTTTTGATCAGCAAGGGCTATGACCTGGACAATCAGCTTTCCACCGACGACTTTGCCGGGCATTCGCCGCACAACGTCAACCTGTCGGCCAAGTCTATCGAGGCGCTGGGGGCCTATGCCGAGATGGCCCGGATGCGCGGCGACACCGCCGAAGCAGCCCGCGTGCGCGGCATCGCCGAGGGGATGGCCGGGCAGTGGATGGCCGCCGCCAAAGACGGCGACCATTACAAGCTGGCCTTCGACAAGCCGGGAACGTGGAGCCAGAAGTACAACCTCGTCTGGGACAAGATACTCGGCATCAATTTGTTCCCGAGCAGCGTGGCGACCACGGAAATGGCCTACTACAAGACCAAGATGAACCGTTACGGCCTGCCGCTGGACTCCCGCGAGACCTATACCAAGCTGGATTGGACCCTGTGGAGCGCGGCGCTGACCGGCAAAAAAGAGGACGTAGTGGCACTGTCCGGGCCGGTCTACGACTTCCTGAACGACAGCCCTTCGCGTGTGCCGATGACGGACTGGTACTGGACGATTGACGGCACGCAGCGCGGCTTTCAGGCCCGCTCGGTGGTTGGCGGTGTGTTTATCCCCGTGCTGAACTCTCCGGCACTGTGGAGCAAATGGGCCGGGCGCGATCTGGTCGCCGAGAAGAACACCAATCTCAACTGGGCACCGCTGCCGCCGCCGCCGGTGATTACGACGATTGTGCCGAACTCCTCGAAGGGCGGCGTGACCTGGCAATACACAATGGCAACGCCCGCAGGCGACTGGTTCGCCGTGAATTACGACGCCTCCGCCTGGCAGACCGGCGAAGGCAGCTTCGGCATGGAGCGGACGCCGGACCCAACGATCCGTACCCCGTGGACGACGCCCGAACTCTGGGCGCGGCGCGAGTTCACGCTGACGGCGGAGCAGATTGCAAGCCCCGAGGAATTAGAGCTTGCGTTCAGCCACGACGACGACGGCGAAATCTACCTGAATGGCATCCCGGCGCTGACGGCTCCCGGCGCGAACAACTCTTACGAGCAGTTTCTCATCAGCAAAGCCGCACTGGCCTCGCTGAAACCGGGCCGCAACGTCATGGCTGTTCATGTCCGCGACACCGGCGGCGACAAGTACATGGACGCCGGGATCGTGCGCGTCAAATAGCGGATCGCTAAACGACCAGCGGGCGCACTTCTCAAAAGAAGTGCGCCCTTTTTTGCCAGAGGGGGTACAGGAGAACTATGAGCCAAACAGAAATCAGGAGCGACGGCGACGCTCTGAAATTTGACCTCGTCCGCTTTGTAAACGCGCAGGCATCGGTCTATGACACAGCCCTCGCCGAGCTGAAAAGTGGCCGCAAGCGGTCGCACTGGATGTGGTATATTTTTCCGCAGTTTGCCGGGCTGGGCTACAGCCCGACATCGAAGCAGTATGCCATCCAAAGTCTGGAAGAGGCACGCGCCTATTTGCATCATCCCCTGCTGGGAAGCCGATTGCGGGAGTGCGCGGCGGTTGTGCTGGCCGTGGAAGGCCGGTCTGCCCGAGACATTTTTGACACGCCAGATGACGTCAAGCTGCAATCGTGTATGACCCTGTTCGCGCAGGTCAGCGAACCGGACGGCATATTTGCAGCGGTCCTGGCAAAGTATTTTGAGGGTCAGTCGGACAATAAGACGCTCCGGCTTTTAGCCGCGTCCACGAAGCGGGAGGCATAAATTGCTCAATCAGCAGGCAGTGCTGCAAAGCCTGACAGACTATCAGCCCTATGCCGAGGACGACCGGCGAAGCGCGGAAGAGACGGCGCGGTTTGTGCGGCAGAATGCGCGGTTCGGGGATCGGGCACTGGAAGCCGGGCAGGTGACGGCGTCGGCGTGGATTGTGGACGAAGCAGGCGAAAATGTGCTGCTGACGCATCATGCCAAGCTCAATCTCTGGGTGCAGCTCGGCGGGCATCTGGAAGCCGGGGACGAAAGCGTGGCGGCGGCGGCGCTGCGGGAGGCGCGGGAAGAGTCGGGGCTGACAAGCGTGCGGCTAGTCTCGGAGCGCGTGTTTGATGTGGACGTTCACCCCATCCCGGCGCGGGGGACTGTCCCGGCGCACTTTCACTACGATTTGCGGTTTTTGTGTGTGGCCGATTTGCAGGAGCCGCTGCACGTCAGCGACGAATCGCATGCCCTGGCGTGGGTCGCCGTGGCCGAGGTGCCGTCGCTGACGCAGGAGCGTTCGGTATTGAGGATGTTAGAGAAAACCCGTGTCAGCGAGCCGGGGGCAGCACCAGAAGCGTGATGCTTTGCGCCGGTACAGTGATCTGAAGGCCGCTGGTGCGAGCGGGCACGTCAGGCAATCGGGTCAGGACGTTTGCACCGGTGAGCTGCCAGACCTGCGCTCTGGCGGCAGGCCGGAAGTGAGACAGGGCGAGCGTGACGGGGCCGCCCCCGCCTTCGGCTTTGTCAATCAGCATGATTGTCAGCGCCCCGTCGGCGCGGCGGATGGCGGCGAATGAGGCGAGAGTGTCCGGGTCCGGCGCGGTGTCTAGGACACTGACATCACCGAAGCCGGAGTTTTTGCCGTCGTAATTGCGGTACATCTGCATCGCTTTGAATGTTGGTGTTTGCGGCGCAGGCGTGGTCCAGCGGGTTGCCAGGTCTAGCCCTTCGCGCCCGAAGATGCCCAGAATGTCGGCCTGCGCCGTCGCGCCGTTGATATTCTTTTCCGCCCCCCAGTTGTATTCGGTGATGCCTGTTTTCGTGCCGGGATAGTAGGTCTTCACCCAAGTTTTGAGACGTGGGATCAGCTCCACCGTGTCGTTAATCCAGCTTTCGTCTTTGTAAGCGGGGTCCCAGAGGGCGCGGGTAGAGCGGTTCCGCAGGGCCTGGATTTTCGGCGAAACATCGTCGCCGCCGTCGCCGCCCTGGGGGTAAATATGCAGGGTGCAGACGTCCAGCAGGCGCTGGCCGGTCTTTTTGTCGTGCGCCTGCATCTGCGACAGCAGCCAGGGCACAAACTCCATGCCGCCGTGGGCCTCCCGGTCGGGCGCACCTTTGTAGTTGTGGTCGCCGCGATACTGTGAATCCGCCCCGCTGTAAAAGTAGCCGTTCCAACCCCAAGATTCAGGCGCGACGATCTGTGCGTTCGGGTCCACGGCCCGGACGGCGGCCCCGTAGTCCAGAACGTCTTTCAGCTCTTCTTCCATCGTCTGCCCCAGAGGGTGAACATCCCGGTGCGTGCTGTTCCACAGCCCCGGCTCGTTGTCCATCAGGTAGTAGCGGACGCCGCCCTGCGATGCTTTCCCCCATTTGCCGACCAGATGCTCCACCCATTCTTTCTGGAATGCAGGCGTGGACGGGACATGGGCATCGGTCGGGTCATTGCCAGTGATCAGTGTTTTGCCGTCGGTCTTGACTCCCATGCCCGCATCGAGGTGGGACGATTCCACTTTCGCCTGCGGGCCATATTTGGCGACGGAGAACGAGGGGATCATCTCCCGATTGGGGCCGACTTTGGCGACCCAGCCGATGGTAGAGATGGTCACCATCGGCTGCGCCCCGGCGGCTTCGGTGGCTTGGATGAATTCGTCTACGCTGCCGCCAGGCGTGGCGCTCGGCTCGGCAATGCTTTCAAAGTACCAGTCGTTCGCATGGTTTGAGGCATTCAGCTTCCAGTTGTAGCGCGTCATCGCATTGCCGCCGCTGCGATTGAGCGGGCTGTTGAGCGCCCTGAGCTGCGCGGTGCTGGCGAACGCGACCCCATAAATCAGCGGGCTGATAAGATGCCGCCCGGCGGCGGCATCCACGGTCACAACGCGCTTAACGGGCGGCACGG
Organism: Capsulimonadaceae bacterium; assembly: GCA_965277455.1. Classification (GTDB taxonomy): domain Bacteria; phylum Armatimonadota; class Armatimonadia; order Armatimonadales; family Capsulimonadaceae; genus JANXMY01. The sequence goes on from OZ255823.1 coordinate 2,632,864, forward strand.
GCGGCGTCTGCGCGAACGCGGGCGGCAGGAGGGCGGCAGCCAAGACTGCCGGGAGCAGGATAAGTCGTGGTTTCATAAAGTGTTTCGCTGAGGTGATGGTGTGAAGCAATCTGCTATTTTGGCTGCCCCCGAGGAGGACGGCGGCATGTCGTTTTCAATGGTTCATAGCGTGTAGTGTCAAGTTCTGGGTGATGCCTGGCGGCAGACGTCAGTTGACGTTAAAGGTCGCCGCAATCGTAGCATCTCCACAGTCAGTCGTCGCCGCGTTGGCCCCCTGCCCGTTGCCATAAGGGCCGCCGCACATATAATACTGGTTGGGGGCGACATAGCTCTGGCCTGCCGAGACAGAGTTCGGGCGGAAGAACTTGGCATGAGTATCTGCCATCAGAAAGTTGGACCCGTCCGTATGCCGCCCCGTTGGTGAGGCAAACTGGGCCGAAGAGCCGCCGGCTTCTGTGGGAAGGCTGCCACGGAGCCACCCGGTCGCGTACTTCATGGTTGTCGCCGTCGCCCCAGCCACAGTCGCCCCGTTCTGACCGTTGGGATCGTAATCGAACCCGTAGCCCAGCCCGGTTGGCGAGCCGCCTTGATACTGGTTGTCCGCATTGTATCCGTTGGCAGAGGCCCCAGTATTATTGGAAAGATCGTAGGTGGAGCTGCTGGTCACCTCAAACAGCATCACCGTTTTGGCGGGGGCATTGAAACTTGCGATCAGCCGCCCTGGCGCAGTGCCCTCCGTATTATTTGGGGACGGACCAGCGCCGAAGTTCTGGTTGATAGCGTAGGAGCTGGCTTTTGGGCCGACGGTGCTGTCATCGGGACAATGAAAAACATTGATGCTTTTGACATACGGGTAAATCTGGGATGCCCAGCCGGCACCTGATCCATAGGGGCTATCGCCGTTGGGCATTTTTTCGTCGGCATCCTGAGTGTATTGCGTGACGCCTAGGCCGATCTGCTTGAGATTGGAAAGACAGGCGGTGCGCCGGGCATTTTCGCGGACTTTCTGAAACACGGGAAATAAAATCGCCGCAAGTATTGCAATAATTGCAATCACAACGAGAAGTTCGATGAGCGTGAAGCCGGAACGCACAGGGTTCCGTGAGGGAGAGGGTGGGAGTGTCATGGGAGAATACCTTCCTTTGCAGTGGTCAATGTGGGTGTGAGAAATGACGAAGCGGAAGCCGGCAGGGGGCAGGCGGACTCGCGCACGATAAACTGGTTTGGCAGAACTTCAGCCCCGCAGGGCAGTTCCCCGGCACGCAGGGCGTCCATGAGTCGCTGGGCGGAGCGCAGGCCAACCTGGTAGACGGGCTGACGCACGGTGGTCAGCGCCGGGGTCAGATGTGCGGCGGAGAAAGGGTCGTCGAAGGCGACTACGGAGACATCTTCGGGGACGCGGACGCCGCAGCGGCGCAGGACGCGGATGGTCGAAATCGCCATGAAGTAGTCGCAGGCGAAGATCGCGGTGGGCAGGCTGCCGGACGCCAGAAACTGCGATAGCCAGACTTCAATGCGCCCTTCAAAGCCATCCGCTTCGTAAATGGGGTAGAGCAGCAAGTCGCGCAGGTCTACGGGCGTCCCGTCCTCGGCGAGGGTGCGGCGGTAGCCTTCCAGACGGTCATGGTAGTTGGCCTGCGAGGTTGCCAGATTGACAATGGCGATGCGTCGATGCCCCAGCTCCAGCAGATACCGAATGGCGTCGGTCGTGCCCTGCTGATTGTCGGTGTCCACGAACGGCAGGGCGGCATCCGCAGGCAGGTGGGAAGACATTCCCACCGCCACAAAGGGGACACGGGCGGCGGCCAGCGCGTGCAGGGCAGGCAGCTCAGAAAGCAGGGGCGTGATTAGCAGCGCCCCATCCAGTGAGTTATCCCGGTAGAACGCCTCGTAATCCGACTGGCCGTAGCGAGCATAAACAATATCTACGAGCTGACCGGCCACGGCATCGCGGATACCCTGAAACAGCGGCCCAAAGTAGAAATTATCCGAGTTGGGCTGTGCCAGCGTTTCATCGGTAGCGGCCTGTCCCATCATCACGCCTAGACGCAGGGTACGGGTGGTGGAAGACGCAGCGCGGTCCTCGTTCTGAGCAATAAACGTTCCGCTGCCCTTGGCTGACCGCAGCAGCCCTTCACGCACCAGCTCCTGAATGGCCTTGTCGAGTGTCACCCGAGTCGTGCCGAACTCTTCGCAAAGCTGCACCCGCGACGGCAGGACCTGTCCGGGCGACCAATCGCCCTGGGCAATGCGCTCGCGCATGACCTGCTGAATGTGGCGAAAAAGAGGCTGCGATTTGAGGGCGGGACGGAATGCACTATTCGATACCATAGTGGACCTGACAGTTATCTCTCTCAAGCTGCCTATGCAGCCGAGCCATTTTACATTTCTGACTAGTCAAGTATATCACAGCACCAACACGGTGTCAAGCGTTTGGTGTAATCGCATCCATTTATTTTTTGCCAGCGGATGCACGCAGGAAAAGCGAGCGAATTTGTAGAACAAGAGGTTATCGTTACGCTCGTTTAAGGAGAACTGTATGCTTTCGCGCCTTTCGCCCGCCCTCGTCGCCCTGTCGCTCGTGGCCCTGACCACACCCGCTCCGGCGGCTCCCACACGCGCCAACGACACGTCGGCGGAGGTGATTATCGGCGGCACGCTAATCCATACAGTCCGCACGCCCTGGGGCGGGAAGACAGCCAAGCAGAGGGCGACGCAGGTGCAGCAGCGGCTGAACACGATGCTGGCGCACGGGCCAATGCTGCCGACGGATTTCACAGTCGGGCAGATGGAGGGTGACTGGTGCGTGCTGTTTCGCGGGGCGCGGTTTTTGACGGCGGACCCGGCTTCGGCGCAGGCAAACCATTGCAGCCCCGAGGCGCTGGCCGGGCAGTGGGCGGCGCATCTGGACAAAGTCCTGCCGGAGCTGACGAAGCCGAAGATGGCGAAGTAGGGACATGGATTAGGAACATTGAGACGAGGGGTTAAAACCCCTCGCATTCAGCCCTGCATGCTATGAAAGAAACCCCATGCGAAACGTTTGGAGTATGATTGCACTTATAGTGATCCTAGCATCAAGTTTGGCCGCTGCGCCGACAAGCCTCACTGTGGGCAATCCTAAAGACCCGGCGGGGCTGGCGGGGGCAGTGGCGGATGCCTACAAGGGCGGCGCACGCAAAATCGTGATCGCGCCGGGTGTCTATGTGCTGCCCTCCACAGGGCATTCGGCGCTGGAGCTGCATGGCTGGAAAGACGCAATAGTGAGCGCCGCCGGGGTCACATTGATCATCACTGACCTGACCTGGGACCACAACGTGTTCGACCTGCGCGACTGTGTCAGCGTCACCGTGTCGGGGCCGACGCTGTCGCAGAACAAAGTGACGGCGTATCAGGGGCGTGTGATTGCGGTCGGCACAGCGGACGACAGCCACGCCACCTGCGATTTCAAGCCCGATGCGGGCTACCCGATGCCGCCTGCGGTGGCAAAGGGCGCGAAAGGCGGCTTTCTGGGCGGGGATGTCAATGTCGTTGACAAAGCGACGCGGAAGCTGAAGCTGGGCTGCGGGGACTTTTACGGCGTGCCTGGTGAGGATTTAGGGAACGGGACGTTCCGGGTCTATTTCAATCAGAAAACCCTGCCGTTCGGCGTCGGCGACTGGCTGGTGGGACGCTGCGGCGACGCGCCGTTCAAAGTCTATCTCGGCAACTGCCGGGACTGCACGGTGAGAGACGTGACCATGATGCGGAACGGGTTCGCCCCGCTCCGCGAGGATGGCGGCGGCGGCAACCACTACTTGCACTGCCGGTGGGCACTCGGTCCGCGTCCCGGCACGGCGACTGAAGAACCGCTGGTGACAAATGCCGCCGACGGGATGCACATGATCGGGTCGTTCCCCGGCCCAGACATCGAGGACTGCACTTTCGAGGGCGTCTTTCTGGACGACTGCATCGCCATTCACGGCGGCTTCACAGTCATCAAAAGCGTCTCCGGCAGGGCGCTGACGCTGGGCAGCGACGGCGGTTTGGTGGTCGGTCAGCCCGCCCGGATTTCCAACCAGAAAGGCTTCTTCGGCGAGGCGACGGTGACGGCGCTCAAAGACAACGGCGACAAGACATGGACGGTCACCCTGGACCGCGATTTGGGCGTTCCCGCCGAGGCCAAAGTCAGCAACCCGCGCCGGAACGGGGCGGGGTACAAAATCATCCACTGCCGCCTCGGCGGCACGCGCTCACGCGGGATTTTGATTAAAGCCGACAACGGGGTCATTCAAAACAACGTGGTAGACGGCTGCGGGCAGGCGGCGATCTCGCTCGGCCCCGAATACTACTGGAACGAAGCCGACTACGTTCATAACACTGTGATTTCCGGCAACACGTTCCGCGAAAACGGCATTGCGGCCTACGGCGGCGCGGCTATTTTAATTCACGGCGACGGGGCGATAGGCAATGCCAATTTGACCCTGCGCGATAACCGCTTTGTCTCTGATTATCAGGGAGATGTGGAGGCAGCATGGATTGACGGGCTAGTCATCGCCAACAACACGCTGACCGGCGCGGCGGTCTGGCCGCCGTTTCTGGACAGGCACTCGCCTGTCGCGCTGTCCCATTGCCGAAACGTGACCCTGCGCAGCAATGTCGTCAAAAACGCGGCGTCCTACAAGCCGGAAGTGGTGGCGGTGGGCGAAGATGTACTGGGGGTGCAAAAATAGAAGGCCCCGGAGACCTACCACCTTGTTCCTGCGTCACAGGGTCCTCCCTAAAAGGAGGATTAGGAACAGAGGTGGAAGGCTTACGTTTATTGTCCGTATCCTTCCTTTAGGAAGGACCCTGCGAAGCAAGGAAGGTAGGTCGCGCCAACGCCGCCAGCACGTCTTCCATTGTTTCCGCCCGCTTGACCGCCTCAAAGCCTGTAAAGCCGCCGTGCTGCGAGGCCAGCTTGAGCCACTGCTTCCAGCGGCAGACGATGCGCGGGGAGACCTTGCCTTCAATGCGCTCCGTCAAACAGGCCAGGCGGCGCAGGGGCGGCCCCCAGTCCCCCACCCGCTCGGTGTCAGCGGCTCCCGTTGGCGCAATTCCTAACTCCACCGCACAGCGGCGGGCCAAAGTCGGGTCGGCGACTGCCCCCCGGCCCAGCATAAAGTGGCGGCAGCCGGTTTCGGCGCGGCAGCGGCGCAAATCTTCCACTGTCCACAAATCCCCATTGGCGACGACGGGGATAGAGAGCCGCGTCTGCACCTCCCCAATCGGGTTCCAGTACGCGGGCGGCTCGTAGCCCTGAGCGCGGGTGCGGCCATGAATCGTCAGCCACGACGCCCCCCCGGCGGCGGCATTATCCGCGATTTCCAGCAGCAAGTCAGTCGAGTCCCAGCCCAGGCGTATCTTGGCCGACACAGGCAAATCGGTCGGCACGGCGGCCCGCACTGCCGCGACAATCTCACGAATACGGGCGGGATATTTGAGCAGCGTTGCCCCGCCGTCATGCCGGTTGACGGTCTTCGCGGGGCAGCCGAAGTTGATGTCCACGCCCCGCGCTCCGGCCTCGACGGCATGGGCCGCCGCCTGCGCCATGAGTTCGGCATCCCCGCCGAGAAGCTGCACCTGCACCGGCAGACCCGCCCCGGTTCTGCCGCCAGCTTTGAGTTCGGGGACGTGCCGCCGGAACAGGTCGGGCGCGGGGGCATGGGAGGAGACGCGCAGAAACTCCGCGACGGCAAAGGTCCATCCGCCCTGTTCGGACAGGAACGCCCGCATGGGAGCATCGGTCATCCCCTGCATCGGGGCCAAAATCAGCGCAGGCACGTCGGGGTCAAGCATAAGCTAAGTATACCCGGCTTCACGTCCCCTACACAGCGGCATAGGGCGATGAGGCGGCCTGATAGCGCGGAATCATCTGATTCAAATGATGCTGCAAATACACCACGCTGAGAAGGAAGGTGTACAGTCCGTTAAACCACGAGTCACTGCCTTTTTGCGCGTTAATCAGCTTGTTGAATGCCCCCCACACCTGAAACAGGAGCGACAGCGACAGCAGACCGACACCTCGCCCGAAGATATTGCTAACGTTATCCAGGGCGGGAGAATGGCTGAAGATGCTGGCAACATCCACGGCTGCACTGAGGACGAACAGCCCCAGAAGAATGTTGGCGAGCGTCACTGTCCCGGCGGGCATCAAGTCAGGGCGCAGGGTATGAATAAGTTTTGCCTGCCGCCTCAGCCAGTAGATCACATAAATGCCTCCGGTGACAAATGTCAGCAGCAGAACCAGCCATACATTTTTCTCACGGAAACCCTGCATCGGTGCAGACGCGGCTCCCGGAAAGGGAGAATTGGTGGGGGCGGGCGGCCAAACGCCAGGGGCGGCGTAGGGCGGCGGGGCAGAAAACGGCGAATTTGGGTCCGAAGGACCAGGCGTGTTTTGTTCCATAATACCTGCATTATAACCCGGATTTTGTGTTTCAACCGCAATCGGGGTATAAGCCAGAAAGACACAGAACAGAGCGAAGGAAACAGGCAATATATGGCAGGCAAATTAGACGGTAAAGTGGCTCTCGTCACCGGGGCGAGCGCCGGGATTGGCGCGGCGGCAGCACGGGCGCTGGCGGCAGAAGGCGCGAAGATTGTGCTGACGGCCCGGCGGCGGGAGCGGCTGGAAACACTGGCCGAGGAAATCCGGGCGCTGGGGTCCGATGCGGCGATTGTAGTCGGCGACGCCCGCGAGGAAGACACAGCCAAAGAAGCGGTGCAGGCAGCATCTGAGACCTTCGGGCGGCTGGATATTCTGATCAATAACGCGGGGGTCGGCAACTACAAGAACATTGTGGACACGAGCGCGGATGAGTACGACACGATGATGGACAGCAATGTCCGCTCGACGTTTCTGTTCACGCGCCATGCTGTTCCCGTCATGCAGGCGCAGAAATCGGGCACCATTTTGATGCTGTCGTCGATGGCAGGCGTCTACGGCTTCGCGGGCGAGGCGGTCTACTGCGCCACCAAGTTCGCACAGGTCGGGATGGCGCAGGCTTTGGACAAAGAGCTGCGCCCGCACGGTATTAAAGTCGGGGCGATTTGTCCGGGCGGCGTCAAAACGGAGTTCGCACTGGGCACAGGCCGCACCGAGCAGTCGGTGGCCGAATCGGGGATGCTGGAGCCGGAAGACGTGGCCGGGGCGGTGGTTCTCGCCTGCACGCAGTCGGCGGGGTCGCGGATTATTGAAATCCAGATGCGGACAATGGACGAGGCGCTGACATAGAGCGTAGGAGAAGGACACGGGGCTGAACCCCCATGCTTTGAAGGGCAATTCCCCGCCTTCGCGGGCACAAGAAATAACAGCCAGAGGCCACGGGTTGAAACCCGAGGCTATTAAGTGCCCAGTGTCCCAGAGGACACAAGAGAAATAGCATAGCCTTATATGCTCCCTCTTCGCCCGCGAAGGCGGGGGTTTGCACTTTTAAAGTACGGGGGTTCAGCCCCGTGTTTCCTCTCATTAGAAAGCGATACACATGGCACAGCACACAGCGAAGTATGCCCTGGTCGGCGGCGGACTCGCCTCGGCGAAGGCAGCGGAGGCAATCCGCAAGTACGACACGGGCGGCGCGATTTTGATTATCGGTTCGGAGCCGCACGCCCCTTATCACCGCCCCCCGCTGTCCAAAGAGTTCCTGCGCGGCGAGGCCGACTCGGACAGCCTGCTGCCGATTTTAAGCACGGAATGGTACGAGACAAACAAGGTCACGCTGCTGACCGGAACCAAAGCCACGGGCGCGGACACGGGCGCTAAAACCATCACGCTGGACAATGGCGACACGGTGCGCTACGAGAAGATGCTCGTGGCGACGGGGTCTGCCCCGAAGCCGCTGGATGTGCCGGGCGGCGACGGGCCGAATGTGCGGACGCTTCGCACCAAAGAGGACAGCGAGGCGATCCGCGAGCATCTGGGACAGAAACTGATTTTAGTGGGCGGCGGCTATATCGGCGTCGAAGTGGCCTCGGACTTTCTGGAAACGGGCGGCAAGGCGACTATTATCGAGCCGACAGACCAGCTTTGGAGCAAGTTCGCGTCGCCGACTTACGGGGCGTTTTTGAAAGACAAGATGGAAGCGGCAGGGTCCGAAATTATTCTGGGCGACGAGGTCACGGAAGTGACGCCCACGGGGGTTAAAACCAAATCGGGCCGGACGATTGAGGGCGATTTCGTGGTGGCCGGGGTCGGCGTCAAGCCCAACTTAGAATTCGCACTGGCAGCGGGGCTGGCCGTGGATGAGAAAAAGAATGGCGTCCTGGTCAACGAGTTTTTGGAGACCGGCACGCCGGGCGTCTGGGCAGCGGGCGACTGCGCGGGCTTTCAGGACCCGGTCATGGGCAAGCAGTGGCGCGTGGAGCATTGGAACAATGCCCGGTGGCACGGCGAGATCGCGGGGACCAACATGGCCGGGCAAAAGATGGCCTATGACCATGTGCCACACTTCTTCTCGCAGGAATTAGACGTCGACTTCAAGCTGTTCGGCGACCCGCAGGGCGGCAAAGGCGGCCTGCTGCACGGGACCGCCGAGTCGAACCGCTTTGACGAGCTGTATCTGACCGAAGACGGCAGAATCGCCATGATTATCACGGTCAACCCACCGGAAGAGCTTCTGCCAACTTTGGAGCGGCTGGCACGGGAGAAGACTTCGGTGCAGGGCCGGGAAGCGGAAATCGCGGACGCGAGCTTTAATCTGGCAAATCTGCTGGCGTAAGCTCTTCCCGTGCCGCCAGGAAGGCGCGGACATACCGAGGGTCCCACTGGGTGCCCGCGCCGTCTTTCAGGATGCCGAGGGCCACGGCAGGCTTCATGCCCTTGCGATAAGGCCGGTCGGTGGTCATGGCTGAGAACGCATCGGCAACCGCCATCATGCGGGCCATCCAGGGTGTCGCCTCGCCGCACAGACCGAAGGGGTAGCCGTCGCCGTCCCACCGCTCATGGTGATGACGCACCGCTCCCAGAGACTCTTCAAAGCCGGGAACGGCTCCCACAATGTTGGCTCCCATCTCCGGGTGCTGCTGAATGGCTTCAAACTCGACATCGGTGAGATGGCCCGGCTTTCGCAGGATGTCATCAGGCACGCCGATTTTGCCGACATCATGCAGAAGCGCGGCCACGGCGACGTTCTGCTGCGTTGCTTCGTCCAATCCCAGTTCACACGCGATTTGCAGGCTGTAAACCAGTACGTCCTCCGAGTGGCGGCGGGTGTAGCGGTCTTTCGTGTCCACGGCATTGACCAACGCGCTCAGCATCGGGAAGCCAGCGCGGGTCCCGGCAAACTTGGCCCGGAAGCGTTCCACCAGCGCCTCGCGTGTGCCTCCCCCCGCTTTGGCGCGGCGCAGGCGGCTGTCGGCCAGCTCCACCAAATCCAGCCGCGAGGCGGCTTCTTCGGGGAAGACGGCCATCCCGATGGAAGCTCCAATAGGAATAGTGGTGTCGTAGCCCTGCGGGCGGTAGCCCAGCCCGGACAGAGCCGCTTGCAGGCGCTCGTTCAGCCCGGCGGCGTCTTCGGCGTCGTCAATCGCGGCCAGCAGCACGAACTCATCGCCGCCGTAGCGGGCCAGCATATCATACGAGCGGCAGCAGCCGCGCAGGGCGTCGGCGACTTGGCGCAGCACCTCATCGCCGACCGCGTGGCCGTAGACGTCGTTAAAGAACTTGAAGTTGTCCACGTCCATCACCGCCAGCGCCAGCCGCCCGCCGGTGCGCTGCACCCGGTCCGCCTCGGATTCCAGCCGTGCCTGAAAGCCCCGGTGGTTCCACAGGCCGGTCAGCGCATCGCGCTCGGCCCGTTCCAGGGCATCGGCCAGCAGCGTCTCCCGCTGCGCCTCGGCCTGCTTGCGTTCTGTGATGTCGGTAATCGCCGCGAGAGTGCCAACAATTTGGCCGTTCATGTCTCGAAACGGGGAAGCCATGATTTCGGCCCAGAAGCGGGTGCCGTTATTTCGGAGCAGCCGCGTTTCCCAGCGTCCTCCTACGCCTTCGGCCTGCTTCTGGTTGCGCTGAAGCAAATCGGGCCATTCTTCGGGAACCAGCAGGAGGGTGTAAGCTGGACAGCCGACCATCTCCTGCTCCGTATAGCCGGTCATCGCCAACAACCTCGGGTTGACATACAAAATGTTGTCGTCCAGATCGGTGATGAGTATGCCTTCATTCAGCCCTTCCACCACACTGCGGAAGCGAGCTTCAGTCTCCTGCACTTCCCGCGTGCGCTCCTGCACGCGCCGGTCGAGCGTGCGGTTGGCCTCCTCCCGCGCCTGTTCTTCAGCCTTACGGGCGGTCACATCGCGCTGGACCGAAACCCAGTGGGTATACCATCCCGCCTCGTTGGCGATGGGCCGAATGTTTAGCTCCACCCAGAACGGCGTGCCGTCTTTGCGGTAGTTCAGCAGTTCGACCCGAACAGGCTTCCACTTTTTCAGAGACCTACGAATCAGCGCACGAGTGTCAGGGTCGGTATCGGGTCCCTGCAAGATGCGCGGTGACTGCCCGAGGGCTTCTTCCACGGTGTAGCCGGTGTTGCGAGTGAATGCCGAGTTGACATAGACGATGCGGGGGCCGGGCAGATCGACCGGCTCGGCTTCGGTGATCAGAATGACATCGTTGGCGTTTTCTATCGCCGCTTCCATCAGGCGCAGACGCTCATCCACCTTTTTACGTTCGGTAATCTCGCGGGCGATGCCGATTACGCCTGTGGCGATCCCTTCCGCATCCCGGCAGACATCTTTGGTGCTAAGATAGGTGCGGGAAATGCCTTCCACCACTTCCGTGTCTTCGTAGGTGTAGGAAATGCCTGATTCCAGCACCTGCCGGTCATTGGCCTGTGTCTGGGCGGCGACGGCGGGCGGGAAAAGCTGCGTGTCATCCCGGCCGACAATCTCGTCAACGGGTCTGCCGATCATCCGCGCCCCGGCGGCGTTGATCATCTGGTAGCGTCCGTGCAGGTCTTTCAGAAAAACGGCATCTGTGGTTCCGTGGAAGATACGCTGCATCAGCGCAGACGTCTCCCGCTGCACGGCGGACTGACGGCGCAGCTCAAGGCGGGCGACCACCTGCCGGGCGAGGGCCTGAAGGGCTGCTTTCTGTTCGGCAGTCAGTGTTTGCGGCTTCTGGTCTACAACGCACAGGCTGCCGACAGCATGACCGTCTGGCGTGAAGAGAGGCGTTCCGGCGTAGAACCGGACACCCATGTCTCCTGTCACGAGTGGATTGCTGGAAAAGCGAGCATCTTCATATGCATCTGCAACTTCCAGCACCCCGTCCTGAAGAATGGTGTGTGTACAGAAGCTGGCATCGCGGGCGGTCTGCGTAATGTTTACGCCGACTTTAGCTTTGAACCACTGCCGGTCCATGTCAATGAGGCTAATCAGCGCCACCGGCGTCTGACAGATATAGGAAGCGAGGCGGGCAATGTCGTCGTACTCCTGCTCCGGGATCGTGTCCAGAATATCGTAGCGATGCAGGGCCGCCAGACGAGCGGCTTCGTCGATCTCCGCCGGGACAGTGTCGTAGCCGGGGGGAAATGCAGTCATGGTGGTGTTTCTAAGGTTTAGCCGTTCGCGCAGAAATCGTGAGCTAAACAAATCTTACCACTATTGTCTGTTAATAATTGATTTTAATTAGGTTTATTTTGTATGCTAAGAAATAGGCGCAAAAAAGAGGACGCGATTTACCGCGTCCTCTTTCTTAAATTTACGCCCGTGCTGCCAAAAAGTGGTCGGCGGCACGCAGGGACAGCGCCATCTGCGTCAGGGCCGGGTTGATACTGAGGGCGCTCGGGAAGACCGAGTTGTCCATCACGAACAGCCCCGGCACGTCATGGGAGCGGCCATACGAGTCCACCACCGAGTCGGCAGGATTGTCGCCCATGCGGCAGGTTCCCAGCGTGTGCGGATGTCGGTTCAGGCTCCACACGTCTTTCGCGCCCGCTTCGGCCCAGATTTGGCGCATCAGCGCCTCGGCGTGAACCGTCATACGGTTTTCGTTCTCGCCCGCCGTGTAGTGAACACGGGGCTTGGGCAGGCCGCGTATGTCTTTTTCCTCGGACAGCTCCACAAAGTTATGCTCATAGGCCAGGCCGTCGCCGCAGATATTGATGCCCGCGACATGGTTATAACCGCGCATATGCTCGCGCAGGCCCTCGCCCCACAGATGCTCGCCGCGCACAAGCTGCGTCGCATAGGTCAGAGGCATGACGCCGATGCTTTGCAGCAGGTAGCCCGACGCGAAATCGGCGTCTTTGGGCCGGTGCGTGTCTTCTGAAATCAGGCCGCCGGGGATGCCCTTGTAGGGCCGGATGTCGGCGTCAAACTGCCCCCACACCTGAATGCCGGTGTGCGTGGTGAAATTGCGTCCCACTTCGCCGCTGCCATTGCCCAGATTATTTAACAAGAGCAGGCGCGGGGACTCGATGGCCCCGGCACAGAGAAAGACGTTCCGGCAGGGCTGACGATGCTCGGTTTCGCCCTGTTTATAAACGACGCCCGAAACGCGGCCCGACGCGTCGCGCTCAATAGACGTCACAAAGCACTCGGAGCGCACTTCGGCCCCGGCCTGCAAAGCGACCGGAATAAACGTGACGTCCATACTCGCCTTCGCACCGACCGAGCAGCCCGCCTGACAGAAGCCCCGGTTGGTGCAGGCTTTGCGCCAGCCGACGCCGGGCTGAAAGTACGGCCCCGATAGGGCGGCATTGGGCGCGGGCGAAGTTTTGATCCCCAGCCGGTCGCACGCGCCCTGCATCAAGAGGGCCGCGCCGTTCAGCGGCAGGGCAGGCAGGGGGTAGCCCTGCCCGTGCGGACTCCACGGGTAGGGGGTCGGGCCGGAGACGCCCAGAAACATCTCCACTTCATTGTAGTACGGCTCCAAATCGGCGTAGCCAATGGGCCAGTCGCGGGACACGCCGAACTCGGAGTAGACGGTGAAGTCGTCCGGGTGGGCGCGGGGCGTGTAGGCCGTGTAGTGCAGGGTGGAGCCGCCGACGCCGATGCCGGAGTTGTTCGCGCCGAAGGGAACCGGGTCCTTGCCCGCGCTGAGGCGCTCGTCGTTCCAGAACAGCTTGTCCTGAGCGCGTTCATCGGTGGCGAAGTCGCGGGCGGGGTCCCAGAAGTGTCCGGCTTCCAGCGCGACCACAGACAGGCCCGCCGCCGCCAGCCGTGCCAGAATTGGCGCACCGCCTGCACCGGTCCCGATGATCACGGCGTCGACGGTCTCGGTGAGCGGGAACTGCCGCCCGGTAGACAGCGGGGGCGTCGGGGCAGGCAGGGGGGCGGGCGGCGGCGCGGGCATGGTGGCGGGTTCAGAACCCGCCATCGGCAGCGGCTCACGCGGCTCGCGGATGTTCAGGCCAAAGCGAGACCAGCCGGGGGCATCGGCCATGCCGGCGTAGCCGATTTCTTCCTGCACGAGTGGATGGCTGTAGAAGAAATGCGTCGCATCGGACAGCATTTCTTCCAGAAACAGCTTGGACGGGAGCGTTTTCCAGGTGTCCCCGGCTGCGGTCTCAGTTTCCAGAGCGTGCAGGATAGTTTCCTGTGCGTTCCGTCCAAGCGCGGTAAACGTCGCCGCGCCTTGTGCCGCCGCCGCTTCGTTCAGGCCGCGCAGGCCGAGCTTGAACGCCTCGCCGTCAGGGGGCATGGTGTCGTAGCGCCAGCCGTCGGCCATGTTGTCGGCCAGCCGCCCGTCAATGCAGAGCGCCAGCATACGGGCGGTAGGCGCTTCGGGGTTATCGAACAGGCAGTTCAGGGCCGCTTCCAGCGTGTCGGTCTCAGCCTCGCTGAAAAAGCGCGGGTCGCCGGGGGTTTCGTCCAGCCGCGCCTGAAGCGCGGCGCGGGTCGGCGCGGTCACGGTGTCGGATTGAAGCAGGGCACGGACGGTGCCCGCCGGGTAAGTATCTGGGATATTAGTATCTGGGGTCACGGGTGTTCTTTTCTAAATGCGGAGCACCCGGCACTGGAAGTGCCGGTCTATTAGTAAACAGAGTAAGTCGCTACGCGACTCAAGACTTAGGACAGGCCCATCAATGTTAGTCTTTAGTGTCGGAGACACTTTTTCCGTTTACTAGTAGACCGGCACTTTTAGTGCCGGTTCCTTACGAACTCGACAGCTTGCCGCCGGTGATTTCGACCAGCGAGCCGGTCATAAACGAGGCGTCGGTGGAGGCGAGAAACACATAGGCCGGGGCCAGCTCATCGGGCTGACCGGGACGGCCCAGGGCGACCTCGCCGCCGAAGACTTTGATGTCTTCCGGGAGCATCGTGCCGACAATGTTGGGCGTCCAGACGGGTCCGGGGCAGACGGCGTTCACGCGGATATTCTTGTCGCCTAAATTGAGCGCGAGGGCTTTGGTGAACGCATGAATGGCCCCCTTACTGGTGCAATAGTCAATCAAATGCTTCTCGCCGACCAGACCGACAATGCTGCCGGTGTTGATAATTGTGTCGCCAGACGTTAAGTGCGGCAGGGCGGCTTTTGCCATGTGGAAGTAGCCAAAGATATTGGTTTCCAAAGTCCGCCGGAACTGCTCTTCGGAGATGTCTTCCAGAGAAGATTGTACCTTCTGATAGGCCGCATTGTTGACTAAAATATTTAAACCGCCAAACTCGGACACGGCGCGGGCGACAGCTTCGCGGCAGGCGACCGAATCGCGGACATCGGCTTTGAGCACAAGGCACTGTTGGCCCGTCTCCGCCACTTTAGCGCGGGTCGTCTCGGCGTCCTCGTCGTTTTCGTTGTAGATTATTGCCACATCCGCGCCTTCGAGGGCATAGGCAAGGGCGACGGCGCGGCCAATGCCGGAGTCCGCGCCGGTGATAATGGCTTTTTTGCCGGTCAGCTTCCCGGCGGGCTTATAGCCTTGTAAATCCGTCTGCGGCGGCAGCGTCATGTCGCTTTGTTTGGCCGGATACGGGAGTGTTTGCACAGGAATATCTTCGGTGGTGGGCCGTTTGGGCGTGTCGCTCATCATTGGGTTCCTCTGCGTTTTCTATAACCGTTTGGGCAGGGCTTGAAACGCGGCAGGAAACCGGGGGCCATGCGGCGCATATACTACCGAGATTTCGCACCAAAAGACCGCCAAAGGACCACTTTATGACCACTCTCGCTTTTGTGGGCTGCGCCCATATTCACACGCCGGGATTTGTCCGACTCGTCAACAGCCGCGAGGACGTGCGCTGCAAGAGCGTCTGGGACCACGATGCCGCCCGTGCCGAGAAGCGCGCCGGGGAGCTAAACGCGGAGGTCGTCGCCGACTTCGCAGACATCTATGCCGACCCGGAGATTGACGCCGTGATCGTCTGCACGGAAACTAATCTGCATTCGTCGGTGGTCCTGCCAGGCGCGGCGGCGAAGAAGCATTTATTCGTGGAAAAGCCGCTGGGCGTCACCGGCGAAGACGGCTGGGAAATGGCGGCGGCGATTGAAGACGCCGGGATTATCTATGGAACCGGGCTGTTCATGCGCGGCTACCCCACGCATCTGTTTATCAAGCAGCAGATCGAGGCGGGCGCGTTCGGCAAAATCACGCGGGCACGCGGCTCCAACTGCCATTCGGGGGCGCTCGGGCACTGGTTCGACACGGACTGGCGCTGGATGGCGGACCCGAAGCAGTCGGGGGTCGGGGGCTTCGGCGATCTCGGGGCGCATATGCTGGACATTCTGCTCTGGCTGCTCGGCGATGTCAGCGCAGTGACGGCGCAGGTGGACGCGGGCACAGGGATTTATCCGGGCTGCGACGAGACCGGCGAAGGGCTGCTGCGCTTCCAGTCCGGGGCTATCGGCATACTCGCGGCAGGATGGGACGACCTCGCGGACCCGATGACGCTACTGGTCAGCGGCACGGAAGGCTTTGCGGCGATTATCAACCGCGAGCTGTTTTTCAAAAGCGAGCGCGTTGAAGGCGCGGACGGCAAGACGCCCTGGACGGACCTGCCCCCTGCCAAGCCCGCAAGCCTCGGAGCCTTCCTGGACGCCGTTGGCGGCGGCCCAACTGAGGCTCTTGTGACGGTGCGCGAAGCCGCCTACCGGGGCGCAGTCATGGCCGCGCTGTATGCAGGCGCGGCGGGCAATTCGTGGGTGACGCCAGTGACCCCCTAGCCCCCAATAATGGGGGAACCCGAAAGTAGGGGTAGGGCTTGCCCCCACCCCCCGGCTTCTGTTATAGCCGCAAGAGAAAGAGGGCAGGGGCAAGCCCTACCCCTACACAGATTTGTTACACGGATTTGTTACATATACTTGTGTCTGGTTCCCCCAGAATTGGGGCGGGGGGCCTTTTATGGAACCTTATATTTACTTGGCACGGTTTATGCAAGTAGGTTTACTGGCGCGAAGCAGTATCACCCGCGCAAGGCCAAGAGCCGGGGGACAGTCCCCGTGATGTGAGAGGGGAAGGGATGCATCTCTTCAATCGCCGTCCCCATGACGGCAGCGGTTCTGTGATACAAATTGGCGAAGGATTGGACATGGTGGAGGTGGAAATTTTAGAGGTAGTCGGCGAGCAGGTCATTGTGGGCGTCGTTGCGCCCAGTGAAACCCGCGTCCGCCGCAAGGAGGCCGCGCTTGCGCGGCCACCGGGCGGCCCGGATTCCCCGCCTCTGGCCTCTTCTTTGTAGAACACAAAAGAAGCCCCCGCCCCATTTATAATAAATGGGGCGGGGCTTCTTCTTATTTTCCGGTGCGAAACGGCGAGGCGGGCAGGCCGAAGCCGTTGTACAGGCTGCAGACCGGGCTGTCCGCCCAGCCGTAGCGCACATCAGTCGGGTTCGGCACGGACGGCGACGACACCACGACTCCGTTGCCGTCGATTTTGGCGTCGGCAGACACAAACTTGCCGTCGCTGCCCGCGATGGCGAAGCCCGTCAGCGAGCCGCCTTTGGCGACCAGGCCGCCGGTCGCGTGCGAGAAGTCCACCCGAATGGCACCCGGCCCGATTTTCATGTCTGTGAAGACCGGCCCCGACGACTCGCCCGGCAGGCCGTAAGCGATGGTTTCGGCGGCAAGCGCCAGCCGACGCCCGACTTCCTGCTTGTTGGTCGGGTGAATGTCCTTCGGGTTGCCGATGTCCACCGTCACCGCCAGGCCGGTTTTGGGCAGGTTGGTCGCCGTCATTGACTGGGCTTCGCGCAGTTCGGCCCAGCCCGATTCGCCCGGCTGGTCAGGGTTGCTGCCAAAGTTGGCAAGCTGGACAATTAAGAACGGAAAGTCCCCCTCGCCCCAGCGTCCGCGCCAGTCGTTGATCATGGTCGGCAGAAGCGTCTGGTACTGCTTGGCATTCCCGGCGTTGGACTCGCCCTGATACCAGATCGCCCCTTTGATGCCGTAGGACACCAGCGGCGCGACCATGCCGTTGTACAGCACCGTAGGCTGATTTTGGTCGCCGCCCTGAATGGGGGGCAGGTCCCCGGCGGGCAGTGCGCCGCCGATTTTGTAAGACCAATCTCCGGCCAGCGAGATTTTGTCGCCGCCCGTCTCCACGAACATCTGCTCCGGCTTGCCATAGATGCCCCCGCCGCCGCCGGTGTCCAGCACGCGCACAGCGAGAACGTTGCGGCCTTCCCGCAGGGCGGCGGCGGGGACGGAGTAGTCCCGCGAGGCCGTGTAGTCATCTAAGCCCCCGACAACCGTGCCGTTGACATACGTGGTGTCCCGGTCGTCCACCGGCCCCAGATGGAGCATCAGCGGGGCCTTCGTCTGCGCCGCCGTCAGCGTGAACTCTTTGCGATACCAGACCACGCCGTCAAAGTTTGCCAGCGCAGGGATGCCCGCGCCTTCCCACGCTTGCGGCAGTGTCATGGTCGGCCACGCGGCGGAATCGAGCGTAGGCGCGGCCCAGCTTTGCGTGCCTGGCGCGGAGCCTTTATCATTGCGGGCATACCATGCGGCCATGACAGCGGAGAAGCCGCCCTCCGCTGTCAGCGCCTGTCGCTGCGCGGCCAGCGCGGGCCGGAAGTCGGGCATGGTTTCCAGTGCATTTGCGCTCGTCCATGCCTGCGCGGGCGTGCCGCCCCAGTCGGTTTCAATCAGACCGATGGGCACATTGATTTTCTTCTGCAAATCCCGCCCAAAGAAGTATCCCACGGCAGAAAAGCCGTTCCAGCCGCCCTGCTTCACTGTGTCCGGGGTGCAGACGACCCACGCCGCACCGGTCGGAATAGTCTGGGGCGTCACGGCGATGTCGTGTCCCAGCTTGAACAGGCGAATGGTGGGGTAGTTCGCCGCCGCAATTTCCGCCGCGCTGTTGTCGGTGTTGCCGATACCGAACTCCATGTTGGACTGCCCGGAGCAAATCCAGACATCCCCCACTAAGATATTCCCGCGCTTTTCGGTCTTGCCCTGAGACGACGCCGTGAGCGTGTACGGCCCGCCCGGCCCCGCCATGAGCACCGGCAGGTGCGCGGTCCATTTGCCGTTAGCATTTGCCACAGCTTTAGCGGTCATGGCCTTGCCGTTTTTGCCGACAAGCCGGACGGTCACGGCCTGCCCCGGTGTGGTCCAGCCCCAGACAGGGTCCGCGAGGCCGCGCTGAAGCACCATGTTGTCAGTAAACAGCGGGTGCAGGAAGGGCTTGGCGTCGTCAGCCCGTGCGGCAGTATTGAGGAAAGCCAGCCCGGCGGCCAGCCCCAGCAAAGGCAGGGCGCGGCGAGCAAAAGTGTGGGTGCGAAACATCATTGGGTTCGGGTTACCTTTCGGAATAGCGGCAGCCAGCGTTCGAGGGGTTGAAAACCCCTCGTCTTTTGTTTTGATTTCTCTTACTCCACCGACACGCCCCAGGTGCCTTCGAGGGCCGCGCCGGGGGCCAGAACGGTCAGGCCCCAGGCGTGGTGGTTGAAGGCGTCCGAGCCGCAGGTCATCGGCTCAATGGCAAGCGCATGGCGGCGGTGGTCTTCGGGCAGCGGGTCGCCGGAATACAGCACGACGTAGTCAAA
The DNA here is from genome assembly GCA_965277455.1 of Capsulimonadaceae bacterium. GTDB lineage: Bacteria > Armatimonadota > Armatimonadia > Armatimonadales > Capsulimonadaceae > JANXMY01. Next base: position 2,651,806 of record OZ255823.1, read on the forward strand.
CGCCCTGTCCAGCCAGACGGCCACGGTGCGGCCCCTGTTCCCGTCACTCCTATTTTTCTCAGAGGCGGGGGCGGACAGGCGAATGCGGCTCAGGCCGTCGTCGTCGCGGGTCGGGGCCAGAAAGCAGGTGTTGAACACCGTATCCCCAATAGGACCGCCGGTGCGGAAGTCGTAGGGCGAGCCGGCGACAGGCAGGACCTTCCCCGTCGGCAGCAGATTGGCGTAGTCTAAATAGGACTCAAAGGGCAGGGTCAGCGTGTCCGGGTCAATGAGCGTCGTGCCCGCCGTAAAGTACGGGTGGAAGCCCGCCGAGACAGGCGCGGGCGTGTCGCTATTGTTGATGATGTCAAACGCGCAGGCGAGGCCGTCATCGTCAAGATGATAGGTGACGCGAACGGTCAGCGCGAACGGGTAGCCTTCGTGAGCGTCAGCGGCGAACTCGGTGCGGAACATGACCCAATCGGGGTTCTGGGAAACCACTTCCCAGGCCGTCTGCCGCAGAAAGCCGTGGATGGCATTCGGCCCTTCGGTATCGTTCTTCTTCATCTGGTAGGAGTGACCGTTGAAGTCATACTGCCCGGAGGCAACGCGGCCCGGAAAGGGGATGAGCACATCGCCCTGCCCGCCGACTTTGTTTTTTGCGCCGACATAGCCAGTGATGATGTCTTCATAACCTGCGCCGGTCCACAGCGACAGGCCGCGCAGGGAGGCCCCCCACGGGGAGACGGCCAGCCGCCACGGGCCGTGGGTCAGCACGATTTCTTTATTTTGTTCGGTCTCCAGCACGTCAGTCTCGGAGGTGTTATTTGTTGTTTCTGCCATAATAGCACTCTTTTCGCCGCGCCCGGCGGCTTTTCCTGCACGCGCTCGGAGAGCGACCTTCAAGCCATTCAGCCCCCCAGATTAAAATCTGGGGCTGCGAAGGGCGATTGTCCGCCTTCGCGGACATAGGAACAAACTACGGCCACAATCCGGTGTCCACGAAGGGGAACAATCACAACAGGCAGCCCCAAAATGAGCACCCACCCAAAACCATGCCCCAAGAACCCATGCCATCAATGGCACGGCTAAAGGGCGAGGACGCCGAAAACTACCGCGCCGCGGCACTCAAACATATCTATCCTAACTCTTAGCCCCGCGAAGCGGGGCTTGCTGGCGTCTGCGCCCGATAGCCGTGCCATTTATGGCATGGTTCCTGATGTTCCTGACGGATGGTTCCTGATGTTCCTCATGGCAGGGACAGCCGTTTATGCAACAACGCCGAAGGTAGGTCTCCACTTTCTGCGCCTCACTCTTTGACACAAAGGCTTGAATCTAGTATAATACAATCAGCGTCAGTGCTGACGCGCCAATTTGCAAGAACTTTCAGCATCGGCTGACCCAAATTTACGCACGGAGACACAAGATTTACTATGCCCAGAACACGACGCACCCCGGCGTCCGCCCCCGCCGATGACGCGGCGGCTGAGACGCCGGTGGCTTCGGATTCGCCCACGCTCGACACGGCCCCCGAACCCACCCTGCCCGATGCCCTCACTGATGTTTCACAGACGCCCACCGGCGACGCGCCCAAAACGCCCCGCCGCCGCGCCCCGCGCCGCCCTCGCGCCGAGGCCGCTCCGGCGGAGGAGCCGACGCCCGCCACCGCGCCCGCCATAGCGTTTGACACGGAAGCGCCGGTTGTCGAAACTGCCTCCGAAGAAGCCCCCAAGCGGCGGCGCGGACGGCGGACGGCAGCGCCTGCCGAAGAAGCGCCCGTCGCAGCGGCTCCCGTGGAAGCACACGCGCCGACCGAGGCCGAGATTTCCGCCGACGAAACCACCACGCCCAAACGGCGCGGACGGCGCACAGCATCGGCTCCTCCCCCGCCCCCCGCCGCGCCGACCGTGGAAACCGCCCCGCCCACCCGGCGGCGCGGACAGCCCCGGCCTGCGCCCGTCGTGCCGATTGTAGTGGAAGAAGTTCCCGAAGAAATTGAAGAGGTCGAGGAAGAGACGGCGGCAGAAGTCACGCCCGAAGTCGTGCCTGAGCCGGTCCCTGCCCCCGCGTCCCGGCGGCGCGGACGGAGGCGCGGCGCGGCTCCGGTCGCCGAAACCCCGGCAGACACCGAAGAAGAGGCCGACGTACCCGCCGAGCTGCCCGATGTGGAAGCACCTGTCGTTGACTCGGAACTCGGCGAAGAGCCGAAGACCGAAGGCGAAGACAGCAAGCGCGGACGGCGGCGGCGCGGCGGACGGCGGCGCGGCAACGAAGAGCCAACCACCGAAATGCTGGAAGCGGCAGGGGCGACTCTGATCGTGGGCGGCGAGGAGGACGTGCCGGTTGAAACGCCCGACGAGGACGAAGACGACACGCTGCTGGATTTTGCGCCAGCAAGCCTGCCCACGTTTATTGCCCCGCTGATTGTCCCGCTCGTTCTGCCGCCCGCCGACGACTCCGCCGCGCCCCGCCTCACCGCCTCGGTGCAGACCAAAGCGCAGGGCTTGGCCCGGATTGTCACAAACGGCGCGGCGCACCTGCCGTATTTCTTCTTCGTGAACACCGAGACGGCGGCAGATCCGTCCGTGGTGTCCGCGCAGATTGCCGATGCGGCGGCGAACGGCATCCACCTCTTTTCAGGCGTCCTGTACCTGCCCCTGCGGAACGCCCACGGCGAGCGCAGCTTTGCGGCGGCGGATGCTTTGGTGCAGACGTTCCTCACTGCCGACCCCGACGGCTTTGTTCTGCCCCGGCTGCAATGCGTCCCGACCAACTACTGGGTCCGCACGCACCCGGACCAACTGGCGAAGTACGCCGACGGCTCCGAAGGCGACGTCTCACTGGCATCGCCGGAGTTCTGGGCGGACTGCGTGGACGCGCTGGACGCCCTGATTGCCCACTTTGCCGACCCGGAAACGCCGGGCGGGGACCGCGTGCTGGGCTTCCACCTGGACCGAGGAGAGTGGTTCAACGATGCACAGGCGGGCTACGACGTCTCCGAGCCGAATCTGACGGCGTTTCAGCACTGGCTCCACGCCAAATATCAGGCCACCTATGCCCTGCGGACGGCCTGGCATGATGCGGCGGTGACCTGGGAAACGGCGGGTATTCCTGAGTGGCAGGGACCGTCGCCAACGATCAAAAAGACGGACACGCCGCTGTATGCCACCCGCCGCGAAGGGCGCTGGCCGGATTACGCACAGTTCGCGTCGGAGCTTGCCGCAGGCGTGATTGCCGGGCTGGCGGCGGCAATTAAGACGCTGTCTGCCGGGCGGATGCTCGTGGCGGCGTCTTACGGGTACACGCTGGAGTTTTCTGGCCGCAACGACTCGGGGCATCTGGCGCTCGGAATGCTGCTGGACTCGCCCGAGATTGATATTGTGGCCGGGCCGAACTCCTATGCCGGACGCGGCGCGGGCAGCGCGGCGGGCTTCCCGGCTCCGGTGGATTCGGCGGCCCTGCGCGGCAAGCTGTGGCTGGTGGAAGACGACACCAAGACGTTCTTAGCCGACGCTGAGACGGACGACGACTACAACCCGAAAATTGTCAGCGGGGCGGACACGCAGGCCGTGCATCAGCGGCACTTCGGGGCCGCGCTGGCGCACCGGGCGGGTGTGACCTGGATGGATTTGTGGGGGCAGGGCTGGCTAAACTCGCCGGACATCTGGCGCGAGATGGGGGCATTAACCCGGCAGGTCTCCCGCTGGGAGGCGCTGCTGCCGTCCACCCCCGCCGCGCCGGAAGTGGCCGTTCTGGTGGACGAAGCCTCGCTGCGGTTCCTGAAGAACGACCCGGACGGCCTGGGCGTCAGCCTCGTGGGCCACTCACGGGACCTGCTGCTGAAGGCGGGGGCGTCGGTCGGCTTTTACTTGCAGAGCGACATCACGCGGCCCGATTTCCCCGAAGCCAAGCTGTATTTGTTCCTGAACGCCCTGCGCCTGACGACTGAAGAGCGGTCGGCGGTGCGCGAAAAGCTGCAAAAGCCGGGCCGGACGCTGGCCTGGCTGTATGCGCCGGGGCTGTTTGATGAGAACGGCCCGTCGCCGGATGAAGTCGGCGAAGTCGTCGGGATGGCCCTGCGCCCTCAGCCCTGGAACTCACGCGGCGGCAGTGTGCCGACCGAGGCACGCGGGGTGTTCGCTGAGCGCCTGCGCGGCGTCAAGCATCTCGGCACGGAGGAGCTGTTAAATCCGCTGTATGCCGTCTCGGACCCGCAGGCAACGGCACTGGCCGAATACAGTGCCACCGGGGCGGCCTCGCTGGCCGTGCGCGAGAGTGCGGGCGGCTGGAAGTCGGTCTTTATCGGCGACCCGGCCCTGTCCCCCGAGCTTTTGCGCGGCCTGCTGGCTTATGCCGCTGTGACCGCCTACGGAGGCGGGGAAGATACCGTGTATGCCTCAAGCGACGGCGTGCTGACCCTGCACGGCGCGTCGGCGGGGACACGCACCGTGGCCCTGCCGCGCCGGGCCTCGGTGCTGGACGTCTTCGCCGATACGATTGTCGCCTCGGGTACGCGCTCGTTCCGCATCCCGGTCCGCGCCCGCGAGACGCGCCTGCTCCTCTGGGGCGACGGCGACGCGCTGGCCCGCATCACCGGTCTGGACCTGCCCGAAGCCGAGGAAGCCCCGGAGCCGACGCCCGCCCCGGCCCCGCCGGTCAAACCGGCCCCGCCGGTCAAGACTGCGAACCCGCCGCCCCCGCGTTCGGTCCGGGCTATCCCTGGCCTCGATGCGGCGGAGACGCTTACGGGCGCCGATGAGGCCGAAATCAGCGGCGAGAGCGCCGCCGAAGACGCGGAGGGCGACGACGCGACTCCCGCCCGGCGCAGCCGCTGGCAGCGCCGCCGCGCCGCCCTGCGGGCCAAGCGCGATGCTGAACGAGCCGCCAAAACCGGCGAGGGCAGCACGGACGGCGAAACGCCCGCGCCGCCGGTGGACATGGCGACTTTGCTGCCGGGCCTGCCCCCCCGCCGGGCACTTTTTCCCGCGCCCGACGCCGCCTTTCAGCCGATTGAAGACCTGGCGACGATAGAAGACATCGCGCCGCAGGTGCCCGGTGCGCCCGTGGAAGAAGCCGTCGTGGCTATCCTGGTGGAAGAAATGTTCCCCACGCTCGAAGCCGCGCCCGTTCCCGCCGAGCGCGTGGCCGAAATCGTGGCGGCGGATGTCGCCGACGAGACAGGGAGCAATGATGACGACGAGGGGCGGTATTAGAGCGATAGAAAGAAGACGAGGGGTTGAAAACCCCTCGCTAGGGGAGGCGTCCTGCGGACGAAAGAAATACGGATGAAAGAGAAGAGCTATCCGCCATTGGCTCCAAACTTCCTTCGTCCGAAGGACGCCTTACCTAGCGAGGGGTTGAAAACCCCTCGCTCCTCGCTTCATTCGCCTCACGGCCAAACGCCCATGCAAGACCCAACACCGCTGCTGCTATCTGATTTTGACTACGCCCTGCCGCCGGAGCGCATCGCGCAGACACCGCTGGAGCCGCGTGATTCGTCGCGCCTGCTCGTGCTTAATCGCACGGACGGGACGCTGGCGCATCGGCGCTTTTATGAATTGCCAGAGTATCTGACCGAAGGCGACGTGCTGGTCATCAACGACACCCGCGTCACCGCGCAGCGGCTGTTCGGGGCACGGACAGGACACCCCGACGAGACAGTAGAAACATTTCTGACCCACCGGGTCGCCGACGGCCTGTGGCAGGCGCTGGTGCGGCCTGGCCGAAAGCTGCTGCCGGGCGTGGTCGTCGAGTTCGGCGGCGGGCTGACCGCGCAGGTTTTAGACAAAACCGATGACCGGGGCGGGCGGCTTCTGCAATTCGTGGCGGCGGCAGGCGGGTTCGTGGAAGACGCGATTGCTGCCCGGTCGCAAGCCCCCCTGCCGCCGTATATTGGAACCCGGCTGGCCCCGGAACAGCGGGAACGGTATCAGACGGTTTATGCCGACAGCGGCGGCTCGGCGGCGGCTCCGACGGCGGGCCTGCATTTTACACCCGCGCTGCTGGCCCGGATTGAGGCGGCAGGCGTCAAACTCGCCCGCGTCACGCTGCACGTCGGGCTGGGCACGTTCCGGCCTATCGAGACCGACGACGTGACGCACCACACGATGCACGCCGAGCGGGTGACGGTCTCCGAAGAAGCCGCCGCGACCATCAACGGCGCTAAAGGCCGGGTGTTTGCTGTGGGCACGACGTCGGCACGGACACTGGAAAGCGCGGCGGTCAGCAGGGGCCGCATCCGAGCGATGGACGGCGAAACGTCGCTCTATGTGACGCCGGGCTATGCGTTTCAAGTCGTCGATGCTTTGGTCACAAACTTCCATATGCCGCGCTCCACCCTGCTGCTGCTGGTGAGCGCCCTCGCCGGGTCCGAGAATATCCGCCGCGCTTATGCCGAGGCACTGGCCGGGGATTACCGCTTTTTGTCGTTCGGGGACGCCATGCTGATTGTTTAGAGACTATCTGAGAGGACAACATCGTGCGTGTCGGGATTTTTTCCGAAAGCTATCCGCCGCTGATTAACGGCGTCTCCACTTCCGTGCAGACGCTGATAGCGCGGCTTGACGACGCCGGGCATGAGGTGTTCGTTTTTACGTCCCGCTACCCGAACTACAAGGACGAGCGGCCCGGCGTCTTTCGCTACCCGTCGATTAACGCATTGGTTGAGCCGGACTATGTGGTTCCCCTCCCCTTTTCAGCGCACATCAGCCACAAAATCGCCACGCTGGGCCTGGACATTGTTCATTCGCAGTCGCCGTTTCTGCTCGGCAGCGTCGCCGCCCGTGCCGCCCGGACGCTGGGCATTCCGCACGTTTCCACCAACCACACACTGTATACCGAGTACGCGCACTACCTGCCCCTGCCCACCGTGGCCGCGACTCGGGCCATGCTGATTACACGGATGCGGCGCTTTTATGGCGGCTGTGACCACTTAATTGCGCCTTCCGAGGTCACCCGGCATCTGCTGACGGAGACTTACGGCATTGAAACGCCCACCACAGTCATTCCCACGGCGATCCCCGAGCCGCCCTATGTGCTGGCGCGGCCTGAAGCCACCCGGAAAGAGTTTGGCCTGCCGCCTGACGCCCGCCTGCTGCTGTATGTGGGCCGCCTGGCCCCCGAAAAGAACCTGGACCTGCTCCTGCGGGCCTTTGGGCAGATCGCCTCGCGCACCACGGACACCTATTTGATACTCGCGGGCAGCGGCAAATCCCGGTCCCGTCTGGAAGCGCGGGCGCGGGTGCTGGGCATCCATCGGCGGGTGCGGTTTGCGGGCTTTCTGGGGCGGACGAAGCTCGACCCGCTGTATCAGGCCGCCGATGTATTTTTGTTTCCTTCTAAAACCGAGACGCAGGGCCTCGCCGTCGGCGAAGCCCTGGCCGCCGGTCTGCCCTGCGTGGTGGTAAATGCCGGGGGCGCTCCCGAGTCGGTCCGGGACGGCGTGGACGGCTTCCTCGTCTCCGACGACCCGGCCCCGATGGCCGACCGCGCTTTAGAGCTTTTGACCAATCCGGCCAAGCACCGGCAGATGGCCGACGCCGCCAAAGCGGGGGCGCTGGCCCGCACCCCGGAGGCCGTCGGCGGGCGCGTGCTGGCTGTCTACGCAGACCTCATCGCCGCCCGCCGGGGCGGCAGTCAGACGCCACAGCAGCGGCTGCGGCCTTAGTTCGGCAAAGAAAGAAAAAGGGCGGCGGACCATTTGGTCCGCCGCCCTTTTCTGCGTTCGCTGATTTCGGCGTTCGCTGATTAGTACCGGCTGCCGCCGCCACCACCACCGTAACCGCCGCCGCCACCGCTGCGACCACCGCCGCCGCCCGAGCCGCCGCCGTAGCTTCCGCCACCGCCGCCGCCGCCGTAACCACCGCCGCCGCCACGGCTGCCGCCGCCGCCGCCGCCTTCACGCGGGCGAGACTCGTTGACCACAAGGGAGCGGCCATCGACATTGCGGCCATTGATGGCCGCGATTGCCTGCTGAGCCTCGTCTTCGGAAGCCATTTCCACGAAGCCGAAGCCGCGTGCCTGGCCGGTGTAACGGTCGGTGACGACCTGGGCGCTGGAGACGTTGCCCGCCTCGGAGAAGAGATCATTGAGCTGCTGATCGGTCATCTGATAGCTCAGATTGCCGACATAGAGTTTGGTTGCCATTGGGGATGGCTCCTTTCGGTCGTGAAATCCCTGCGCGTCTGCGTGCGGCCTTCGCTGAAACAATCGAGGACGCGACGGAAGGGAACCGAAGGAGCCGAGGAAATCAGAAAGCGCATCATGCGGATGCAGTCAAGGAAGGTTGCCGGGGGAAACCCGGTGCAGGACTATTGTACCACGGATACGAGTAAACGTACCAATGTGCGAAATAAATTATTCAGTTCTTAATTTGGCTGAATGGCCGGGGGATCAAAGACAAATTGCCGCCGCTTGCTCCCGCCGTCATCATAGAACTCGCAATTTTTCAGAGTCAGCCCATCCAAGCCGCGTGCCCATATCCCGTAGGCATTTGCGATACCGTTATGGTTGGCATCCGGGTAGTCGCCGCGCATGGGGGTGAGGGCGGCCCCAGCCTCCCTGCCATAATTATGGATGGTGACATTGCGGAGTGTCACAGCCTTGATTTTGTTGTCTCCGCCGGGCTGCCAGTTGAAAATAATTGGCTGGCAGACGGATTTCAGGCAGTTGATATTTTCAATCAAAATATCGTCCAGGCGGCCAATATCGCCTTTGGCTCGGGACTGCCGGTTTTGCAGTTCGAGGAAGACCGGGCAATAGCAGCTATTGATCGTGAAGTTCCGGCAGACGACCGCGTGAACGCGGTTGTGGTCATTGCTTTCCAGGCAGATCGCGGCAATGCAGTCGCCAGTGGGAACCGGATTGCCTGTGCCCGGATGCGAGTGCTTGTTGACGATCACGCCGTCGACCAAAATGTTGTACACTTCGCCGTTTGTGTTGGTGCCGATCTTGAAAGCATTGCAGGTGGAGGCCAGTGTGCAGTGCCGCACCGTAATATCATGGCAGGAATGTTCCGCGTCATTGGACTTGATGCAAAGCGCGTCATCGCCGACTTCGATGTTGCAGTTCGTGACAGTCACCTGAGAGCTGTCCTCGATGTCCATACCATCGGCCGACCCCTTCAGGTTGAAAAAACCGCGCCCGCGAATCACCACGGCATCAGCAGTAATGCGGGTTGAATTTTTGTAGTCAACCGCGAAGGTGGGAATGTTTTGGACGGTCACATTTCGGATCGTCATGTCCGTACAGTTGATAAACTTGATGCCATTGCCGGGCCGGGGCAGGGCGTATTCTCCGCGAGGGTACACCAGGCCGCCGCCGTCGATAGTCCCGCCCCCCATGATTGTGACATTCTTGAGAGAGTCGGCCAGGAAAAGTGCGCTTCCGTTTTTGACCCAGATATTTTCAGTGTTCGCCTGAAGCAGCGCCCCCGGTGAAAGAACCACCGTCAGATCAGACTTCAAATTCAAGCCGCTGTTCATCAGGTAGGTCCCTGCCGGTATCAGCAGCGTGTCGCCGGGGCGGCACGCATCGATAGCCTTCTGAATGCTGGCCGTGGCATAGGTTTTGCCGGTGTTGTCCGCCCCGTAGCCGCTCACGACGTTGAGCGTTTTACTCTTGGCTGCCGGAGACGCGGAGACCTGCGGCAAAAAGGGCCTGCCCCCCAGCAGAAAAGTCGGGGGCAGCAGGAAGCTGCACAGGCAAAGGGCGCTCAGGGAGCGTGGTTTCATGTTCCTCATTTGAGTCATTCTCCAAACGGCGTCGCGCCTTCGGGGGTTTCCCAGTGGTAGCGGACTTCTTTTCCGGCCAGACGCCAGTGGGCGGGGCAGGAGGTGGATTGCCAGTCCAGCGGCTCGCCGATGGGCTGGCCTGCTGCCGCGAGGGCGAAGGCGGCGCGTAGGGCCTCTTCTTGTTCGGGGCCGACGGCGTCAGGCTGCAGGGCGACAAACAAAACGGCTCCGCTGCGGGAGACGACGTCTAGCCACTGCCGGGTCAGGTCCCAGGGGACATCGTGCGTGACGGCGACGATGTCGGGGTCGGTGGCGTAAAACGCCCGGTCCTGAGCCGAGCGGAAGCCGAGGCAGTTGACGCCCATCTTGCGGGTGCGGTTCCAGTTGCGGCCACTGGTGTCATCGCCCACACGGTTCGCCTCAAAGATGCCTGCCGACAGGTGAGTAAACGTGTTGCAGCCAAGCACAGCGGCGTCGCCCGCGCCTTCGCGGATGGCGTGGTAGAGGTCCAAAATCACTTCGGCAGTGGTGCGGGTCGGCCCTTCGGCGAACTTCCAGCCGTCGTCGGTAATCTGCGCCCCCATGCGGTTGCCCCAGCGGCCCAGTATGTCATTAGAGGTGAAATCGTGCTTGATCAGCTCATAGCCCCAGCCGCGCAGGCGGGCCATGTCGGATTTGATCTGCTGACGCACTTCCGGCACGGTCGGGTCAAGCGAGCCGTGGCTGCGGGACAGCCGCCACGCGTCCGGCAGGGCGTCCCAGGCGGTGGTGGGGCGTATCCACAGGCCGGGCCGCGCCCCGGCGGCTTTGATTTGCCCGGCCAGGTCCGGCATACTGGGAAACTTGGAATTGGAGCCGTCCCAGGGACCCGCGTGGCCCGCCCCGGCGGGTTCCCAGCCGTCGTCGATCACAATATAAGGCCGGTTGCCGCTAGTCGGGGCCAGAGACACGACGCGGTGCGTCACTTCCAGCGTGGAGGCCGCCGAGTTGTTGCCGTAAGAATAGTTCCAGTCGTTGTGCCCGTAAATAGAATGCGGCAGCAGGCGCGGCTTGGGGCACATCTGGCGGCAGAACGCCTGCACGGCCCCGAAGGGCGTCTCGCCGGATTGGCCGGGCCGGGTAACGACGGTGCAGACGGGCAGGACGCGGGAGCCAAGCTGTACGCCGACGCCGCCGCTGCGGACATCCGCCCACAGGCTGACACCTTCGCTGTCCGCCTGCCAGAAGCAGAAGGCCGCCGGGCCGGTTTGAACGCCGACGCCGTGGGTGCGCGTGCCGTCCCAGGCCGCGAAGTACCACGGCAGGGCGAGTTCGGGGACCAGGCCGTGCCAGGAAAGGTCGCCGTAAGCGCGTTCCCATTGATCGCCCAGGACCAGCCGGACCTCTTCGAGCGAGCCGTGCCAGCGCAGATGCAGACGCTTGACGGCGGCATTCGGTGCGGCCAGCGTGACGGCCACACCCAACGGCTCTACGCGGGTGACGACTTCGACGCCGCCGCCGGTCCAGCGGCCTGCGGAAGCGGCTTTGAGCGTTTGCGTGTCTTTTTCGGTGACGACTTGCACGAGGTCAGGAACGCGGTGCAGGTCCGGGAAGCGGGAGGCAGCAGGGCGGGGGGCGGCGAGGGCCGGCAGCGACGCAGCGGAGAGGCCGAGGGCAGCGGCGGCGGCTCCCTGAATAAACTGGCGGCGCGTGGTGGCTTTTTTCATAAGATTGCTGGAAGTTATTGTGACAATTCCCCTGGCTAAAGCACAGGGGCTTCTACGGACTAAACCGACGCATTGTTATCCCAATGCGGTTGCGAGAATGTGGATTGCGGCGTTTGTATCTCTGTCGAGGCTTGCCCCGCACATCGGACACAGGTGCCAGCGTTCAGACAGTTTCTTTTTGGCTCTGTATCCGCAGGCATGACAATCTTGGCTTGTGTACCTGGGGTCTACAGCAACGACCAATCGGAGAGGATTGCCTTCGGCATCACGAGCGGCACTTTCAGCCTTCTGCGTGAGAACGGTTCGGAACATAGACCAGGAAGCATCGGAGATAGACTTGGCAAGGCAGTGATTGCCCAGCATATTCTTGACATTCAGCTTTTCAACAGCGATGACACCAAAGCGATTAACAAGCCGCCGCGCTGTTTGATGCACGAAATCATGGCGACGGTTTCTGATACGCTCGTGGATACGAGACAGAACTTTATTGGCTTTGCGCCGCTCAGGGCTTCGTTTCTTGGTCTTGGCTTGCTTGCGCCCTGCTTTAGCCAGGGCCTTTTCGTCTTTGCGAAAGAAGCGGGGGTTGTCGATGAACTCGTCATTGGACAAGGCCATAAAGGAGTTTAGGCCAGCATCTAAACCTATAGCCTCCGTGCAGGGCGGCAGGGGGCTATCTTCTTGCTCCACGGAGAAGCACACAAACCACTTGGAGCCATAAGAATTAGAGCCATATTTGCGAACGGTACACATTTTTACCGTGCCAACAATGGCACGGTGTATCTTAGAGACTGTATAGAAAGCCGATCAGGACCCCCTTGCCCCCAATAATGGGGGAACAGGAAGTAGCGCAGCCCCCTCTAGCTCCCCCATTATTGGGGGCGGGGGGGCGATCCGGGGGCTTTCTATACAGTTTCTTAGCCTTGACTTGCTCCTGCTTATTTAACAGTGCCAGAGAAACGGTGCTGTCGCCAATCTTGAAACCGCTTTGAGGACCAATCTTGAAACCGCTTTGAGGACCAATCTTGAAACCGCTTTGAGGATAGGTGATGCTGTATGCACAGGAGTGCATTACTTCATATCGTACTGGCCTTTGCCTTTGAGCCTCGGATAGCCTGGCGTCTCTCCTGCCTTCACCCTGCGGAAAAAGGCTTGAAAAGCAAGGTCAACACGGCGGGCGATATTCTGCAACACCTGTGAATGAACGGTTTTGAGTTCGGCATGGTCTTTTTTCCACCGCGCCAGAGCAGGGACTTGTGTGTAGAACGTAGGAGCCTTTAGCCCCCGTTCATGCAGGGCCGTTCGCTCCTGCACCAGGCTGTTGTAGACAAGGCGACAGACAGACAGCGTTTCATTTAACGCGGACTCCTGTGCCTTGCTTGGAAACAACCTGTATTTATGGCATAACGTGTTCACACTTGCATTATGCCGCGTTTTCCCATAAATACGACGCTCAAAGATAGAAACTTCAGAAAGTTTCTGTGCTATCCATCCCCTGCATAAATGCAGGGGGCTTACGCGCTAGGAGTATAACACCAAATCGCCGGGGCATCCATGTCTGTGGGCGCGGAAAAGTTGCGATTTATGACTGTCTCTTGCTGAACAGCTTACCGGCGACGGCGCAGGTAGGAGGCGGGGATACGCATTTCTTCGCGGTACTTGACCACGGTACGACGGGCGACGGTCTGGCCGCGTGACAGGAGAACGTCCACGATGGCCTGGTCGCTGAGGGGCGAGTCCGGGGTTTCTTCTTCAATCAGCGAGGCAATCGCGCCTTTGACGGTGACGGCGTTCTCGAAGAACGTGTCGAACGGAACCACGTCCAGCGTAGGAAGCTGAACAAACTTGTACAGCAGGGCGCGGGACACGGTGGACTCGTGCATTCCTACCATTTTGGCAAGGTGTGTGCGGGTCAGGGGACGCAGAAAAGACCGCTGGCCGGTCTCTAAAAACCCCTGCTGACACTCGATCAGGGCCTGCGTGATCTTCTGAATGGTGCGCCGCCGCTGCTGCAAGTTTTTCAGGAACATCGAGGCCCGCTCGACATAGGCGACGACGTGCTTTTGATGGTCGGGGGTCAGCCGGGTGCCACCGTCCTGGGGGATTTGGCCGGTGAGCTTGCTGTCGCGGATGGCATCGTAGAGGCCCCGGTAGTACGGGTTGATCTGAAGGCTGGCATTCTCGAAGCCCAGCACTTCGACGGTGAAGCCGGTGACGCCGCGCTTGATAATGACATCAGGGCGAATAGATTTGCTCTGGCTATTGAGCCGATGGTCCCAGGGCATCCGAAAGCCGGCGGCGGGGTTGGGCTTGAGCTTTTTCTGAATGTAGGCCACGGCGGCCTCCACCCGGCGGGAAGAAAGGCCAATCTTTCGGGCAAGCGTACTGTGGCGGCGCTGAATGAGGGCGTCCCAGTGGTCAGACAGCAGGCGGTAAGCGACAGGGTCAAACAGCGTCTCGCCCGCGCCGTCGGTTTTTTCCTCGTCGCGCAGATGGCGCATCTGAAGCAGCAGGCATTCGCGCAGGTCGCGTGCGCCGATGCCAGGCGGGTCACATTCCTGAAGGCGCTGCACGCCCAATGTAATCAGAGCGCAGGGCACGCGCAGGACGGCGCAGGCTTCGTCTACGTCAATTTGCAGAAAGCCGCGCTCATCGAGGCTGTCTACCAGATACTCGGCGACCTGATATTCTTCCGGCGTGTGCGAGGTCGCCCGCAGGTGCATGAGCAGGTGTTCGGACAGGGAAGTTTCGGTGCGGGCGAGCAGCAGGGGGTCAAAATCGACGGCCTCGCTGCCGTCGCTGAACTGCCCGAACTCATTTTCAGCGCGAGCGGCAAGGCGCTCGTCCTCGGCAGTTTCCTCGCCGCGTGCGGCCAGAATAGACTGGGTTTCGGCCAGCGACGGCCCGAGGTCATCACTGCCGTCCGGCCCGCCGCCGTCCAGCCCCTGCCCCAGCGGGTGCGAGTCGCGGCTGAAGGGGCAGTGGGCACAGGAGCCGATGCGATTGCCAGCGCACAGGCGGCAGCCGTACTCGCCCCCGTCCGGGCGGTCGTCAAGACTGTCCAGCGCGGGGTTTTCCTGCTGCTCCTGCTCAATCATCTGGAGCAGCTCCGTGGTGGAGCATTGCAGCAGGGCATTGGCCTGAATCAGGTGCGGCGCGAGCTTTTGCGCCTGACTCTGCCGCTGTGAATTCTCCTGACGTAGCTGCACGGGTCGGAATAGCCTCTCTTTGGTCTTCTCTCTCCTATGTCGGCAGAACCGGAAGGCAGGCACAGGGCGATCTAGGGCGAGGGATTGAAAATCCCTCGCTAGGGGAGGCGTCCTGCGGACGAAAGAAATACGGATGAAAGAGAAGAACCATCCGCCATTGGCTCCAAACTTCCTTCGTCCGCAGGACGCCTTACCTAGCGAGGGGTTTTCAACCCCTCGGCATCTGCTCCGGGCGCTCTCATAGCTTTGTCTTGAAATAGGCGATGGTATCGACTAGCCCGTCTTCGAGTGCGATCTTCGGCTCCCAGCCCAGCAGGGTCCGCGCTTTGGTGATGTCCGGGCGGCGCTGCTTGGGGTCATCGGCGGTCGGCAGGGGGACGTGAACAATTTCGCTTTCGCTTCCCGTCGCTTTTAAAATCACGTCTGCGAACTCAAGCATTGTGCGCTCGGTCGGGTTTCCGACGTTGATGGGACCAGATTGTTCCGACACCGACAATTTAAAGATGCCGTCGATCAAGTCCGAGACATAGCAGAACGAGCGGGTCTGCTTGCCGTCGCCAAACACGGTAATCGGCTCGCCGCGCAGGGCCTGCGAGATAAACGCGGGCACAACGCGCCCGTCGTTGATCCGCATGCGGGGTCCGTAGGTGTTGAAAATTCGAACTAATTTGGCATCGAGGCCGAATTTGCGGCGGTAGGCGAACGTCACGGCTTCGGCGTAGCGCTTGGCTTCGTCGTAGACGGCGCGGGTGCCGTGGGGGTTGACATTGCCCCAGTATTCTTCGGGCTGCGGGTGAACGGTCGGGTCGCCGTAGACTTCGGAGGTGGAGGCTTGCAGGAAGCGGGCGCCTTTGATGCGGGCGACTTCCAGCGTGTTATGGACGCCCGCCGAGCCGACGAGGAGCGTCTCTAAGGGCAATTCCAAATAGTCCACGGGCGAGGCCGGGGAGGCAAAGCTGTACACTAAATCGACGGGGCCGTCGATGGTGAACGGCTGAATGACATCCTGCTTGATATATTCGAAGTGCGGGTTATCCCGCAGATGCGCGATGTTGTCCTCGCTGCCGGTGACGAGGTTGTCTACGGCGACAACGTCGTACCCTTCGGCCAGAAGCCGGTCCGAGAGATGCGATCCTAAAAATCCGGCCCCGCCGGTTACCACTGCACGCGCCATATGATCTCCATTCGTGTTAAGCTCTTTTGTTTGCTTTGCTGTCTCTACTTCGGCTCTATTTTACCATGCTTTCGGGCCAGTCTGCCGCCTGCGGGAGCGCGGGTGTGGAACAAGTGTTGAAAAGGCAGGCAAACTATGTTAAACTCTTCCTGCCCATTTGCGCGTATACTGTGAGTATGAAGAGAATACTTTGCCGTGCGGCTTCGTGCCTGCTGACTGCCCTGCCGCTGTCTTTTGTTCCCGGATTTTCCGTTTTAGCCGCCCCGGCCAAGCCGCCTTCGCTCGGGGCAAGCGCCCAGAATCCGACGATTACGGTCCCGGACCCGAAGCATCCCGGTAAATTGCAGATGCTCGCGCATTGCCGTGAAATCCAGGGGGTGTCCACCGAGGGCGGCCTTAACGGCACGTTTATCAAAGTGTATGCCCAGCTTTATCAGCTCGGCAAGCCTTCGGCGGTTTTGAGTGCCCCCCGCGCCGTCGCGTCCAGCCGCCAGGGCACGATGGTGGTGACCGCCACCGGCGGCGTGACTGCCAAGTCCCTGACTATTTCCGGCACGACGCTGACGGCGGACAAGATGGTGTGGTATTCCGGGCAGGATAAAATTGTCGCTACCGGCCATGTCGTCTATAAAGACGGCAAGACGGGGCTGAGGCTGACGGGGCCGTGGGCCATCGCCCACACGCAGATACAGTCGGTGACGATGGGGTCGGGGCAGGCATCGGCGCGGCTGTAGCGTGCCGCAATGACATCAGGCCGCAGAAGAGCCACGGGTTGAAACCCGAGGCTCGGAAGTGCCCAGTGTCCAGGGGACACAAGAAGGAGAAGGACAAGACCCGCCATCGTCCGGTCTTGCGTCCCCTGGACGCCGGGCTTTTTCCAGCCTCGGGTTTCAACCCGTGGCACTCTCTGAGGTTTCTTTTGCATAAACTTTCTGCTGTTTCTCTGCTGCTGTCACTGCTGCCCCTGAATACTCAGGCCGCCGCCCCTGCTCCCACTACCCCTGCGGGCACGGTCAACTTGGTGTGGCACACCAGCGCCGTTTACACGCCGTCCGGGCTGACCATGAAGGGACAAGTGCAGGTGACATCGCCTGACTACGACCTGTCCGCCGAGACGGTCACGGCCACGCTGGCCCCCACGCAGAAAGCCGGGACCGGGCCGACGCTGACCAAAGCCGTCGCCATTGCCGCGCCGGGCGAGCAGGTGTCGGCGGACATCCGCAGCACCGATGCGGTGACGGGGAAGGCCAAAGCCGCGTATCATATTCTGGCTGACAAGGCCGTGTACCAACCGGACGCCGACCGGCCCGGCTACGGGAAGATTGATTTCACGGGCCATGTGCAGGTCAGCACGCAGTCCGGCTTTTCGATAGGTCCGGCGATTGGGACCACCGACCAGGCGACACTGCTGTTCGGACCGGATAAAACCCAGTATCCGCAGCTTGAAACCGGGCCGGGCCGGGCGACGGTGACGCCAAAGCCGTAGGCGGCCCCCCCGCCCCCAATAATGGGGGAGCAGGAGACCCTATCAGGACACACTATGCCAACACTTCGCGCCGAGGGGCTGCAAAAAACCTACAAAGGCCGCAAGGTCGTCTCCGATGTGTCTGTCCAAATCGCGCCGGGCGAGATTGTCGGCCTGCTCGGGCCGAACGGGGCGGGCAAAACCACGTCGTTTTATATGATGGTCGGCCTCGTGAGGCCTGACGGCGGGCGGGTGCGGCTCGACGACGCCGACATCACACGCCTGCCGATGTATCAGCGGGCGCGGCGGGGGCTGGGCTATCTGGCACAGGAGCAGAGCGTGTTTCGGGGCCTGAGCGTCGCGCAGAATATCGCGCTGATTCTGGAAATGCAGCCGGGCCTGTCTGGCGCGGAGCGCAAGGCGCGATTGGACGAGATTATCGGCGAGTTCAATCTGGAGCAGCACCGCAACGCCAATGCCCGGACGCTGTCGGGGGGCGAGCGGCGGCGGGTGGAAATCGCCCGCGTGCTGGCGACTCGCCCGTCGTTTATCCTGCTGGATGAGCCGTTCGCGGCGATTGACCCGATTGTGAAAGAGCAGCTCCAGGAGGTTGTGAGGCAGCTCAAAGCAAAGGGAATTGGGGTTCTGATTACCGACCACGATGTTGTGTCCCTCCTGGGCATCACCGACCGGGCATATATACTCTCGGACGGCGAAGTAAAAACCGCAGGCACGTCGGATGAGCTGAGTGAAGACCCCATCGCCCGCAAGTATTATTTTGGCGAAGGCACGGCCGTATCCGAGATTTTGCAGGCCGCCGCCACCCGTCGGCGCGGCCTGAGCGGAACGCAGGGAGAAGAATAGCATGGCGACAACAATTCCGCCCCCGCTGGCAGCACCCGTGCCCCCTGCCCCGACACCGGCAGCACGCCGCCGCCCGGACCTGCTGGGCGGACTGCCGCTGCTGGACCGGCTGATTTTGGGGGAGCTGCTGCCGAAGCTCTTTATGGGCGTGGCGCTATTCTCCCTGCTGTTTCTGGTCGCCGGGCCATTGCTGGCCGCCGCCCGGTTTTTGTCGGCGGGCATTCCGTTCTGGGTCGTGATGGCGTTCGTGGGCTGGAACTTCACCGGCTTTATCGCCTTGACGTTTCCGCTGGGCATGATGATCGCGGCGCTGCTCGGCTTTGAGCGGCTGTCCAAAGACAATGAGGCGGTGGCACTGTTTGCGGGCGGCGTGTCGTTCCAACGCATGATGCTTCCGGTGCTGCTGCTGGGCCTTCTGGTGAGTATTGTCTCTTACCAATTTAATGACCGGATTGCGTCGTATGCCAATGCACAGGTGGCGGATATTAAAGACCACCGGGACCAGATTTTCGGCGAGACAAGCAAGCCGTTTGACTTCGTGAACCGCGACGACAAGGGCAACCTGCAAATCATGGTTCATGTGGAGAAGGGCTACAACGCCGTCACCAAAACGCTGCGGCAGGTAACAATTACGGCGTATGACTCAAAGGGCGAACCCGCCGTCATTACCTATGCGGCCCGGGCGCAGTCGCTCGGGCGCGACTTGAAGACGTGGCGGCTCTTTGACGGCTTCCAAACATTCACGCGGACAGGCATTGTCAATCAGTTCCCGCAGCTCAACACTTATAATCTGGACAAAACTTCCGATAATATGGACATCTTGCGGCGGGACCCGGAAACGCTGAACTTCCACGACCTGCAAACGCAAATCCAGCAGCTCAAAGCGCAGGGCGGCAGCAGCAAAGACATTCGCAACCTGGAAGTGGGGCTGTGGTTTAAGACATCGATCCCCTTCGCGTGCCTGGTCTTCGGGCTAATCGGAGCGCCGCTCGGGATGCGCTCGCCCCGGCAGGCGCGGTTCAGCGGGGCCATCTGGGCGCTGCCGATTATGCTGGGCTACTACGTCGTGTACACGAGCCTGAGCAGCATCGCGCAGGGCGGCAGCATCGCGCCCCTGCTGGCGGCATGGATACCGAACATTTTAGGCGTTTTCGTCGCGGCGGGGCTAATCTGGAAGGCGTCGCGGTAAAGGCCCGCACTGCTGGTTGAACCGAAAGTACTATGGGCGAACTGATCGTTTTTGGGCTGGTCCTGGCCGTCATGGGCGGCGGCATTGCTTATGCGGGAGACCGGCTGGGCAGCTACATCGGGAAAAAGCGGCATTCGTCCTTTGGGCTGCGGCCCCGGCACACGGCCATGCTCTGGACGGTGGTGTCCGGCGGCGGTGTGGCCGTGCTGACGCTGCTGCTGTTTCTGGCGCTCAACCATGAGTTCAGCGCGGCGGTGGTACGTGGGCCGCAGCTTCTCAGTGCCAATCTGGCGTTAGCCAAGCAAAACAAGGCGCTGGCCCAGCAAAGCCTCGCCAATGAGAAAAAGGCCGCCGCAGACAGCGAGCGGGCCGCAAAGGCACAAATTGATGCCAATGCCGCACAGGCGCAGGCCACAAAGGGACAGGCGGCTCTTGCCGCCGTCGCCGGAAAGCTCAAGCAGGCACAGCAGGGCTTGCAGCAAGCGGGGCAGATTTTGACCAATCGGCAGAAGGCGCTGGCCGACGCGCAGGCCACTCTGGCGCAGGCCAAACGGGGGCTGGGCACGACGCGGGGCGAGCTGATGCGGGCGGAGACGCAGGTGCGGCAGGCGAAAGTCGGGGTCACGCAGGCGCGGCGGCAGGTGCAGCAGGCCAACAGTCAGCTTGCCGGAGCGAGCCGGAGCGTCTTGCAGCTCAGCATCCGGCAGGATGAACTGACGCGGGAAAATATCCGGCTTGGCCGCCAGAACTCGGTGCAGCGGGATGCCCTGGCCGCCACGCAGGGCCGTCCGCTGGTGCTGCGGCGCGAGGAAGAGCTGGGCCGGGTGGTGGTCAAAGCCGATCAGCCTCTGGACGACCTGCATCACACGCTGGCCGTCTTTCTGGACCGCGTGGAGCTGACCGCCCGCAAGCGCGGTGCAGGTGGCACAGACAGCTCGCCCGCAATTATCGTGCCCGCGCCGGGAGAGAGCGGCAAAGGACCGCTTGGAAACGACAAATCGGCCCGCGAGGCCGCGCTGACGGGCCTGTCCGAAAGCATCACCGCGCAGGGCGAGACCCTGCCGTCGATCGTAGTGGTGGCAACGGCCCGCTACAACACGTTCAAAAGCGAGCCGGTCCATGTGGACCTGCGGCCCTATGCCAACCTGCTGGTCTTCCCGAAGGGCCAGGTCATTGCTCAGGGCACGCTGGACGGCACGGGGAGCGAGGACGCGATTTTGCGCGGCCTTCAATCATTTTTAACCGGGCAGGTGCGGGCGGCGGCTTTGCAGCGCGGCATGATCCCGCTGCGCGATCCGCAGTCCGGCGAGCCGCAGGTAGGCGAGCCGATTGACAGCGCCGAGTCGCTGGCACTGGTGCATCAAATTCGGGAAGCGGGGGCCAATGCGCGTCTGACGGCCAGCGCCGCCGAAGACACCTACAGCGCCGACCAACTGCGCCTGAACCTGCGGGTGACGCCCGCCCCGCGCCTCCTCCCCGAGCCAAAGCCGGTCGGTGGGGCTGAGTAAATCTGCTTCGTTTAATACAGGCATCCGGGGCGGTAAACGCCCCGTTTGTCCCAGAACCCCACCCATGTCCCCTACCCCCGAACCGACACCCAAACCTATCACACTGCTGTCCGTAGACCCCGGACGGGCCAAGTGCGGGCTGGCCGTGGTCACCGGGCCAGACGAGGCCGGCAAAACTGTCTGCCGGGAGCGGGCCGTGGTCCCGACCGAGCGGCTGACGCTGGCAGTCGGGGAGGTTTTGCAGAGGCGGCCTGAGATCACGCGGCTGCTGATTGGCAATGCCACGCACAGCGCAACGCTGCGGCGGGCGCTGGCGGCGGCATTCCCCGAAATGCCGCTGGATGTGGTGGAAGAGCACGGGACGTCGGCGCGGGCGCGGCGGCGGTTTGTGGCGGAGAATGCCGCCCCCGGCTGGCGTCGCCTTCTGCCGCCGGGAATGCGCTCGCCGGAAGTTTCGGTCGATGATTATGCGGCTTTAATCATCGCTGAAGACTTTTTTGAACTTTTTTTCGAAAAATAGTGCATAATAGCCGCTGGCCCTGAAACAAATGTGATTTTGCGTTGTCTCAGGGTTTGGAAAGAGAGAAAACCTCTCAATTTCCACCGCCGCGCCTCCACTGGTGGAGGACGGCCTGCACTTTGTCCGCGTTTACTGCACACGAGCGGGATTGCCCCGCGCCCGGCGACACCGCGACACGCGAGGCAGGACAGACGGCTTTTGGACCTTCAAGGCAACATGGATACTTGGGGACGAAGGAAGCAGTTTGGACCGGCCAGCCTATCGCGCTCTGACGACGAGCGTTCGGACATCCGGCCCGGCAGTGAGGGCAGGGCGACAGTGCAAATCGCAAGTCGCAAGGAGAGTTACTCCATGAAGAAGTCCCTCGTACTTCTCGCCGGCATGGGCATTGCCTTCCTGGGCAGCCCCGCCATCACCCACGCACAGGCCGCTTCCGGCCCGTTCGCGGACGTTCCCACCGACCACTGGGCATACCAGTCGGTGGACACCCTTCAGAAGGCCGGAATCGTGATCGGCTACCCCGACGGCACCTACGGTGGCCGCCGCCCGATGACACGCTACGAGTTCGCGGTCGCTATCGCCCGCCTGCTCGCCCAGATCAAGCCCACCGACACCAGCGGCCTTGAGGCCCGGATTGCCGGCAACACGCAGGCAATCGACGCTCTGCGGCAGCTTGTCAACGGCTTCCAGGACGAGCTGACCCGGCTCGGCCAAGACGTCGCCGCCATCAATGCCCGCCTCGACTCGCTCGAAGCCCGCGTCACGAAGGTCGAGCATCGCTTGGACACCGACGAGGGCATCCTCGGCTCGGTCGTCGAAGAGCAGCGTCGTTTGCAGATCACCGGGGTCGTTAACCTGATCGCCGAAGCCGACTCTTCCCGCCGTCGCGGCGCGGATGGGACCTATGTTCCCTTCCTCGACAAAAATGGCGTTTACCAGGGCAACACCGGCTATGATGACCGCCTGCTCGGCTCATCGGACGTCTACCATGACATCCTGCTGAACATTCGCGGCAAGCTCAGCGACACGGCCACCGCCAATGTCGCCCTGGACTTCGGTAACTACCTGAGCCAGGTTGGCAACACGGCAGCCTTCCCCGGCTATGCCGCAGGCGGCGTGGCAAACGTCCTCAGCCCCGGCTCGCTCGGCAGCAATGGCAACACCGGCTTCCAGTACGCCAACGTTTACAAAGCCTACCTGGACGCGGCAGTCAAGCTCGGCCCCCTCGGCGGCGCACAGCTCCTGGTCGGACGCTTCGGCAACCAGTACACCAAGTACACCTTGAAGCAGGTTGACGCGGACATCTACACCAACCTGGCGCAGACCGACGACGGCGACATTGTCGGCGACGGCGCATCGCTGGCCCTGAAATTCGGCCCGGTGCATGTGCAGGCGTTCGCGTCCAAGTACAACGGCATCCAGTTCAGCCAGCCTTACGGCGGTTCGATTGGTGTCCCGGTGACCGGCCAGGCTGGCAGCCCCTTCAACCCGCTGGTTGTGGGTTCCGCCCAGGTTCGCCCCGGCGGCCTGATTGCCGCAAACCATGCCTCTCAGATTCAGACAGGCGTTGGCGGACGGGCGACTATCGGCAACTCTGAAGGCGCAGTTCTTGGCGCGACGGTGGAGCAGTTCGGCCTCGGCGACGGCAGCTATGTCTTCGCAGTGGACGGCATCACCGACCCGAACCGCAGCACCCAGTCGGTCATTCGGGGCCAGGGCAACGGTCAGTACAACCGGTTGACGGTGTACGGACTGGACTTCAACGGCGCTCTGCCGTTCGGTGTCCCTGGTGTCAAAAAGGGCGGCATTCTGCTGGACGGCGCGTATAACGTCTCCGCACATGCCTTCAACGACAAGTTCAACAACGTTGGCTCGGGCTTCCGCTACCAGCAGTATGACGCGCAGGCCGGGTTCTCCGTGGCCGGCGTCCAGCTCAAGGGCGGCTACCAGTACTTTGGACCGGAATACTCCGCTCCCGGCTACTGGGGCAAACTCGGCGCGTGGACGAACCCGACGAACGTGCGCGGCCCGGTCGTTTCGGCCAAGTATGCGCTCACCCGCAAGCTGACCCTGAACGCCGACGCTGAGTTCTACAAAGCGGCTTACGGCTCGAACAGCGACGGCACGGCGATCAACTCGCCCCTGCAGCAGAACGACCACGTCAACCGCTACCAAGTTGGTCTTGGCTACGGTCTGAGCAGCGCCTACGGGGTTGACCTGGGCTACGAGAACGTTCAGTACGACCTGCGGAACGAGAACCTGCCCGGCCAGAACGTTGGACCGCTGGCTGCCAGTGGCCGCCCGACGGAAACCTACGTCAACATCGGCCTGGGCCACACGATCAGCAAGAACGCCAGCATCAAGCTGCTTTACCAGATCGTCCACTACGATGATCATGGCACGGGCTTCGATCAGGTGTCTGAGACGAACAACAATGGCAAGACGGACGGCAGCGTCGCGGTGGGCCAGTTCCAGCTCAAGTTCTAAGTACCTAGTTCTAAGTTTCTCTAAGAGACAGACGAACGAACCCCCGAGGCTTCCGCCTCGGGGGTTTTTCTTTGCGTGATACTCAAGGCGATGTGCCTTCCCCCAGTTCGCCCCTCTGCCCCCAGTTCGCCCCTCTGCCCCCAATTGCGGGGGAGGAACCATGTCCTGGAGGACACGGCTACCGGGCGCAGACGCCGGGTTCTCACGGGGCTGAACCCCCACGCTTTAAAAGAGCAAACCCCCGCCTTCGCGGGCATCAGAAGTAACAATCTTAAATTTATCTTCGCCCGCGAAGGCGGGGGTTTGCTCTTTTAAAGCGTGGGGGTTCAGCCCCGTGGCATTGCTGTCGGCAGGACAGCCGGGGTTCCGGCCAAACGCCAAAAAGCCCGGCTCGTGAGAGCCGGGCTTTCTTCTCCCTACTTACCCGCCCGGTCCCGCGCTCGTCACTTCCACCGTTTGTGTCACCGTGTTGCCCGCTGTGTCTACCGCCTGCACTTCCACCGAATGCTTGCCCGCAGGCAGCGGGGGCAGAGTCAGGGACCAGGCTTCAGAGGCCGAATCAAACAGGCCGTCGTCGGCAGAGGCGGCGACCGGGTCCCCGCCGTCGATCTTGGCCTGCACCGCTTTCACAAACGCCGGGCCGCTCGTCACCGTGCCGTGCAGGCTGCCAGTCGTCACCTGCACCGTCAGCGTCGGCACGGCGTTGGCGATTAAGAACGGCGCAGACACGGCGCGGGCGGTGAGGGCGTCGGTCGGGTTCGAGGGCTTATCGCTGGCAATTACCCGCACCTGATAGGTTCCGTCGGGCACTTCGGTCGTGTCCCAGGAGAACGATGTTTCTTTCAGCTCCACGGCCCCTTTGTCGGCGGGCTTGGGAGCCGCCGTGGGAGCGGCGGCGGCTTTGAGATGCTCGGCCTTCATCTGCGCCAGTATTTGAGCGCGGACGGCGGGGGGCAGGTTCGGGACCTTGTCCAGATTGGAGGTTCCCTGCGCGATCACGACAGCGGGCGAGGCGGGCGTGGCCGCGACGGTTTTGGTCACAGTGTTGGTGGCCCCGGCGCGTTTCTTGATGGGCGTCCATGTCGAGCCGCCATCTTTGGAATAGGCCACATCGTAGGCCAGTGTATCTTTGTCGGGGTCACTTGCCGTCCACTGGATCAGCATATCTTTGGAGACGGCATCGCCGTCACTGGGCTTGCGGAGCGCCACGCTCGGAGCCTGATTGCGAGGCAGGTAGTACAGCGTCACATCGCGCAGACGGGGGGCGGCGGAGCCATTGCCGCCAGTCAGCATGGCTTGGTACTGGATGTACCGGGCAGGCGGCGAAGGGACGGTCTGCCCGGCAGGGATGGTCAGCGGGGCGGACCAGGCGCTCCACGAAGCATCGGGGCGGGGAACGTCGCCGGTGCGGGTTTGGAGACTCACTCCTGCGTCGTCGCCCCATGTCAGCGTGCCCCACTTCGCCCGGATACCCGCGTCATGGACGACAGACTGATATTTGCCTTCCAGCGTGTTTGTCTGCCCGGCGGTCTGCCGGAATGCCCCGATGCCGTAGACACTGCCGACGACGCCGGTTCCAGCATAAACCGCGCCGGTGGAGGGGTCCAGCGCCAGCGAGACAAACTGCTGGTCTTCGGGAGCCACGAACGACTGCGTGGTCTCGTCGGGGTTGATTTTCGTGACCGTGCCCCCGGCGGCGGCGTACACCGCGCCGTCAGCGTCGGATTGCAGGCCGGTGATACCCGTGGTGAGCTTTCCCAGCACCCGCTTGGCGGTGCCGTCGGGGCTGATGCGATAAACCGTCCCGGTTGGCCCTGTGCCCGCGTAGACTGCGCCGTCTTTGTCCACGGTCAGCGCCGTGATGTTCGGCTCGGTCGCGTCGTACAGCACAGTGCTTCTGCCGTCCGGCGTGATTTTATAGACAATGCCGTCGGGCGAGCTTCCGGCATAGATATTGCCGTCTTTATCGGTCGTCAGTGACAGCAGGTGCGCTTCGGGAGACGTGAACAGCACCGAGTTGAGAGGGCCAGGCGTGGTGCTTTCAGACTGGGGGATCAGGCTGTAGACTTTGCCGGTCCCGCCGCCGGTGGTCGCCAGAAGATGTCCGTGGGCCGCATCGTAGTCAATCGCGGTGACATACTTTTCCTCGGTCGAAATCAGCTTTTTGCCTTTGCCGTCCGGGGAGACAGCAAAAATGGCCCCATGCGGCGCGGTCCCGGCATACACCGTGCCGCCTTCGCCCAGTGTCAGGCAGGTTACTTCCAGTTCGCCGGTCTTATAGAACGACGTGACTTTGCCTGCCGCGTCCATCTTTAAAATCTCGCCGTTATCGCCCGTGCCCAGATAAAGATTGCCGTGACCGTCGGGCAGGATGGACCAGATGTAGTTCTGAGTCGTGTCCGCCAGCTTCCGCAGGGACGGGGCCAGGCGCACATCGCCCGTGCTTGTCACGGCGACATTGGTAAGGTTTCCGGCGGCGAAATCGGTCTGCGTGCCCTGATGCCACACGGAGGCGAGACGGCCTACAGGTTTGACGACGGCAGGCTTTACGGGTTCGGGGGCGGCGTCCGCCGGGGCAGGCGCGGGCTTGGTCTCGGCGGGCTTCGCGCTTGCTGCCGCCAAAGTGAGTGGTCGGCGGTGATAGAAAATAAAGCCTGCCGGAGACAGCAGACGGGCCGCGTCGTCGCCGTCATCGCCGCCATCAGACAGGGGCGACGGGGCGGGCGCTTCGGAGGCAGGCGCGGGCGCAGGGCTGACTGTCACAATGGGCGCGGCGGAAGACAGCGGTGCGGGGGCTTCCATCAGGTCCCGGCGGCGCACGGTGATACTCAGCGACTGACTGCCCGAGAGGACATAGGGCAGGGTCTGCGCGACTTTGACTTCATCGCGCTCCGTCTTCAGGCCCGTCGTGCGCGACGACTGCATGGCGGCGGCGAGGTTTGGCGGCAGATCGGTCAGCTTTTCGCCTTTGATGCTGAGAGCCGAGGTCGGCAGGAGCAGGCGGGTGACAAGCTGATTGTTCTGCGGCTTGTCCTCGAACTTCTTGACAAGCTGCGCGACATTGACCGCCGTGCCGACCGGCTCAGACGACTGGATTTGCAGCAGGCCGCCCAGCAGGCTGGTAATGCCTCCGCCAGCCGCCGTGCCGCCGCCCTGGACGTTCAAAGTCAGCGTGCCATCAGCGGTATTCTGCGGGATTTTGATCGGAACCATGCGCGTATACAGGGGCCGCTTGTAGGGCTTCATCACGACGCCGACATCCACGGTGTCGCCGGGGGCAAACTTGGACTGGGTCAGGAACAGGTGGTCGATTTCCGCCGTGTCGTGCTTATTTTGAATCGTCACGCTCATCTTGACGCTTTTGACGGAGATGGGATAAAAGGGGTTCGATGACAGCAGGCGCATCAGGCTATCCAGATCGCCTGTCGCGCTCTGGTCAATCGCACTGGCATCGTAGAAGGTGTTGGTGCGCTTGATATGCCCGATTTCTTCGGCGTTCACATCGAGCGAAACCGTCGCCATCGAGTCGCCGGGCTGTCCGTGTATCTGCTCAATCACTGCCCCGGCGACCTGCGAGACGAACTGCCCGGTCAGCAGGGGATGGTTGATAATCTGGACATGAAAGACTTTCTGCCGCTTCAAGGACAGGTCATTGACGGAGACGGTCATCGGGACCATTTGCGGCATCGGGCCAATCACGCCGCCGACGGAGAAGGGCCGGTCCTGAAAGATGCGCCCGACGGTTTTGATCGGCGAGCCAAGCTTGACGGAATCTTGGTAGGACGGAAAGATGCTGACGACATAGGCCGTCGTCATGGCGGCATCAATCGGCCCGAGGCTGGTAAACGGGTGTCCGAACAGCAGGACCCGTTTGCCGTCGCGGTAGGTGACCGTCCCAGTGGCGGTGTAATCCACATCCCCCTGCACGAGCGAGACGCCGACCGCCGAGCCGGGCTGAAGCGTCGCCCCCTGTGCCAGTGGATTGGTACTGAGGCCGTCGCTGCTCAGGCCGCCTCCGCCGCCCGCCATGACATCAAAGTGGTAGGGGGCCATCATGTCCCGCAGGCGGGACATCGAGCGGCTGCCGAGGCCGCTTACCATGAGCGGCATTCCAATCGGCTGAAAGCGTGTGTCAGTGACGCCGAAGGCGCTCATGTCGGCGGCAGTCGGCGCGGATGCGCTCATATCGGACGGCTTCTGCGGCAGGTCGGGACTCCACGCTTCCAGCATATCTTCGATGGGCGTTGCCAGCGCTATCGGCTCGCGGGCAAACTGCGTGCCGGGAATACCCATCGAAATCGCGCCAATCAGCCGCCCGTTGATGTAGATAGGGCTGCCGCTCATGCCGTGCGCGATACCGAGGTGTCGCGTCACCGACGGCCCATCGAGCGCCCGAAACAGAATATAATCCTTGCCTTCATTGAACTTGGCGATGACGCCAAGTATCTCCACATTGAATTTCTCGATTTTGGTCCCGCGAAAGACCGTCAGCGCATAGCCTTTCATGCCGGGGCGCAGCTCGGAGACGCGCATGAACTTTTTGGAGTCCCATTTCAGCCGCGCCCCCGGCGCGGGATGGGCCATCGGCACGGGCGGGCGGGCGCTCACGGGCAGAGCAAAAACAAACAGTGTCAGAGGCAGGAGTGCTGCCGGGGCGCGGCGGGCGAAGCGAGGGGTTAATTTCATAGGTGGGGAGCTATTCTTGAAGAGTGATGTATTGTGTCAGCCGAGGGGTTGAAAACCCCTCGCTAGGGGAGGCGTCCTTCGGACGAAAACCAGAAGGGCAGGGAGACCCCGCCCCTACGGTTCCTACGTTTGCCGGGCGTAAACTTGTTCCGGGTCAAACTGCGGCTCGGTGACGGTCTGCCACTGCTGCTCTTCCGCTGTGACTTCGCGGTAGTAGCAGGTCGGGTGCCCGGTGTGACAGGTCGCGCCGATAGGGTGCGCCATAATTAAAAGCGAGTCGTCGTTACAGTTAATCCGCAGCGACACGAAGTTCAGCGTGTTGCCGCTCGTCTCGCCTTTGGTCCACAGCTTCTGCCGGGAGCGGGTCCAGAACGTCACTTTGCCCTCGCGCAGCGTTTTTTCCAAAGCGGCCCGGTTCATAAAGCCCAGCATCAGCACGTCTTTGGTGTCCGCATCCTGCACGACAGCAGGCACAAGGCCGCCGTCCGCCTTGTCCCAGTTGATTTGGTCGATGATTGTGTTCATAAGTGTTTACGAAAGCGGCCCCCTAGCCCCCAATAATGGGGGAACCAGAGAGTTAGGAGATGGCCCCTTCTGTTCTTCAGTCTGGCTCCCCCATTATTGGGGGCGGGGGGCCTAAATCCAGTGCCGCACCAGCAGGGTCAGCGCAGAAAACGTCAGGCCAAAGATAGCCAGTGCCAGCGGCGGGGCGCAGCCGGTGCCTTTGACGAACTCTTTCTGGCCTTTGACATCGTGCCGGGGGTTGTTCACGGGCGGCGGCTGCGAATAATCGGGCGTCAGCAGCGCATACCGCTCCGGGGCGCGGGAGCCGCGCCAGACGTGCAGGGCGGCATCAGACGTTCCCGGCGCGTAGTTGGACGTAAGCTGAAACAGAACTTCGCCGTCCTCGGTGTCAATGCGCCCGCCTTCCCAGCGCAGCCAGCTTGCCCCGGCGGGGTCGGTGAACCAGTGAACGGCGTCCCAGCCGGGCGGGGTCATTTCGTTGGTCACAGCTTCGGGATACTTGGGCTGGTCAGGCGTGCCGCCGAAGAAATACGGGCCGATGTCCAGGCGCGTGATGCCTGGTCCGTTGGTTTCCTCCGCAATTTGAAGCTGGTACATAAAGCCGGTCACGACCTGCTGCGTTTCAACATACGGGGCGGTCAGGGTTGCCATCGCGGGGAAATCCTCCGGGTATACTGCGGTGTGGGTTATTGTACCAGATTGCAGACAGGATTGCCAATTAAGGCTTAGAAGTGGATACGGCACATGGCAGAAACGGAACTCAAGGGAAAAGTCGCGCTGATTACCGGCGGCGGCAGCGGGATTGGACAGGCAGCGGCCTGGGCGCTGGCTCGGCGAGGCGTCTCGGTGGCGCTGGCGGGGCGGGATGAAAACAAGCTGCTCCAAACCGCCGCACAGATCAGCTACGAAGGCGGCGACGCGGTGACACTGGTGGCCGATGTCACGGACCCGGCGCAGGTGGAGCGGCTCATCACCGAAACAACGCGGGCCTTTGACGGCCTCGATATGCTCATCAACGGCGCAGGCGTCGGCCTCATTAAGCCGTTAGAGACCACCACGCCCGAAGACATCGACCGCCTGCTCTCGGTCAATGTCAAAGGCACGATGCTGACCACGCAGGCCGCCGTCCGCGCCCTGATCGCGGGGGGGCACGGCGGGCACATCATCAATATCGCAGGCATTCTCGGCAAAGCGCCAATGGCGAACGCTTCGCTGTACTGCGCCTCCAAATACGCCGTCACCGGCTTCTCCAAAGCCTTGCAGCTTGAAGTCAAGCGGCACGCGATCAAAGTGTCGCTGATGTACCTCGGCGGCGTCGACACCCCCTTCTGGGACGGCCTGGACATGAAGCTTCAGCGCGATAAGATGCTCTCCGCCGAAGACGCCGCGAACGCCATCCTCACCGTCCTGACCCAGCCTGCACATCTGGTGCTAGGCGAGTTCGTGCTTCAGCCCGAGAGCCATCAGATGTAAGGCGAGTGGTGTTGTTGCATAAATTCACCCCCTGCGTTGAAACGCACGGCTAGACGGCGAGGACGCCAGCAATCCCACGCTTTGCGGGGATAAAAGCAGGGAATATAGGCGCAGATAATTGAGTGCCGCGCAGCGGTACTTCCGGGCCGTAGGCCGGTGAGCCGTGCCATTTATGGCATGGTTCGGGAATTATGCAACAACGCCAAGGCGAGTTATAAAAACGTGGGGGAAGTTTGAGGTAAAGTAGAAAAGACAGCCCCACTAAGGCTGTCTTTCCTACAAGGACAGAAAGGAGGTGTATCTCCTATTGTCCAAGAAGGTGCGGCGGGCGTTGATTCGAATCCGTCCCGTCGCTCAGACCATCGCTGCGATTGCATCCACAATCGCCGCGATTATTCGGCTTCTTAAAGACCTCGGTTGTTCAGGGCCGGTAACAAGAAGGGGGCCGCCGCCAAGCGGTTCCCTTCTTTTTGCTGCACGGGCAGCAAATCTGTCAACTAAAGTGTGACGCAATATAGACATCCCTGTCAATGCTGGCGACAAAGTATCGGCACGTTGGCTGCTGTTCTGGACAAAAGAAACGAGAGGTGCTTACCATAGGCGTTGAGTGCAACGCCTTGTTAGGTAGCAGGTTTACGCTGCATACGAACTTTGGTTGACACGGTTTCATCCGATTGGCAAAGCCATCCCTCTGCCGTTTTGACCCAGGTTGAATCAGGTTGAATGACGTATATCGCTGTTGACAAAGACAAACCCAGTCAGCCAGCCAAATAAAATCTTCCTGACAGGCCCTTGTGGCTGGGAAACTACCATCATCTGCTTGACGTGAGTTATTACTTTTGCTTTATTGCCTTCTAATGTGAACTTCCTAACGACACTTCTGGAATCCAGCATCTCAGACTTTGACATGATATTCGCCCATGCCTGAAGACAACGTTGCTCGCTTTCTGCACTCTCAGGAATACAATGCCCAAGATAACCGTAAATATCCTTCTGGGCGTAAGCCAAATCCCAGTCAGCTATCTTCTTCTCAATTATTTGCCGGGTAATTTCTTCCTCATTCATTTTTTATCAGCTTTCGCCGCAAATAAGCCCCTCGCCCTATCACCTAGCGGCCAATTTTACCCGCGCCGGGACAAACGCGATTGCGAACCAGAAAACGCACGACGGCGTTAGTTTCAGCACCTTGTTAGGCCGCTCCTAGGCCGCTCTCGTCAACAGGCTTATCTGGCACAGACCAAAATTGACGCGGTTTTGAGTCTGGAAGCTTTTTTGTTCCTGCCGGCTTCTCTATCGCATGAGCAATTTTCACGAGAGCCGCCGCAACAAAGGGGAGGCCGCAAATGATACCCAGACCGATATTGGCCCCCGCGCCCGCAAACAGAAACAGAATAGCCGCAAGTGACCCAATGGCGACAAAGAATATATCCATAGTTTCTCTCTGCTCCTCTGTTACCGAGAAGCAATCAGCACAGGTGGTGCGGCCCAACAGGTATAATCCGTCTCAAATCCGAATTTTTGCCGCCAGTGACGCCCCGCCCGTTCGCTACAAACCCATTATACCTAAGCGAAACCTTACCTGAACAGAAGTGAGTCCCCTTTATGGAAAAGCTTGCTCACCATCGCTTTGTGTTCGAAGTTGCGGCGGCACTTCTGGGGACACTGCTTTGTGTCGTTTTCTTTGTCCTTCCCAACAGCCGGGGAAATCGCACGGTGGATCAATTCCAGCAGGCAGCAATCGTGGAGGTGCAAAAGGCTCACCTTCTGGGGGCAGGCAAGCCGGAAGTCATGGCATTTTTCAAGCAGCAAAGTAACTCTCCGCGAAAGTCCTACGAAACATTGCAAGGCACGGGGTGGTGTGAGTTTTCGGACAGCAAAGTGACAACAGTAACACGCGGCATAACTCTCACCGGCAGCAGCGGCGTTGTTGCGGCCACAAAAGGCTATCTTGGATGCCGGAAAAACTGGTCGATTGAGACCTGCGTGCTGTTCGATGGCAAAGGCAAAGTGATCGCCGTCGAGGTACGGCCCACGTATTTTGGCTGCGACATTTGAAAGTCACCTTATTGAATGGAAAGGCAGGGCGCAGAGCCATGACAATTCCGAGGTCACGCGGCACAGCGGTTTTTGGGCTTGGGGTCATTGCGTTTACCGTGCTTTCCGTTGTTGTGGCGGCGGCTGCGCCCGTTGTCAGCCTTTGGCTGGCGGCTCCATATTTTTGGCTTGGCCTGGCCGCTTCCCTTCTCTGGCTGTTTCTTGTGGCCCAAAATCTCTGGTACTCATGCAAAAGCGCAGGCGGATTTCGCCGGTATGTGATTGACATTTTGGCGGAGTTGTGCGGGCGGCTGTTTGCTGAAATCAGCTCCGCGCCGCCGCAGGCGCTTGAGCTAGGCGTTTACTTGGTTGGCCGCCGCTTTGTTCAGCGGGCTATTCTGCTGGAGAGCATTGAAACAGTCAAGTGGAACACAGGGCAGGCAACCAGCATGGCGGGGCGGGATGCAAACGACTGGCAGGTCTGGGTTTGGTTCGACCACGCCGACCCCGCAAAGAGTGAGAAAGAGCGCCGGATCGGGTTAGGCAAGCCAGATCAAGATTTGTACGGCGTCGGCCCGGCAACACGCAAGCGACACACAGAGGCACTCGGCCTGTCTCTGGTGGCTTTTCTCCAAGCAGCAGGGGCAGACCTAGTGGACGGCCCCACGCCAAACAGCTTTGTGCGGCGGCAGGCGAATGAGGGCTGACAGGAGAGGTTTCAAGAGCCTGCGCGAAGGCGGTCGCGGAGGCGGGCGGTGTCGCGGCGGGGCGGCTCGCCGAAGAGGCGGCGGTATTCGCGGCTAAACTGGGAAGCGCTTTCGTAGCCGACTTGCAGGGCGGCGGTGGCCGCATCGGCTTCTTCGCCAAGCAGAAGGCGGCGGGCTTCCTGGAGGCGCAGGCGCTTTTGATACTGCAAGGGGCTGAGGGCGGTCACGGCCTTGAAGTGCCGGTGGAAAACAGACACGCTCATGTGCGCCTCGCGGGCCAGCGCGTCTATCCGCAGCGGCGCGGCAAAGTCGTTGTTGAGATGGCGCAAAGCCCCCACAATACCCGCCATCGGGCCGCCACCGAGAGCAATCCGGCGCAGGCCACTGCCGCATTCGCCGGTGAGCAGCAGCACCAGAATCTCGCGTGTCACCAGCGGAGCCAGCAGAGGCAGATGCGTGGGCCGGTCCAGAAGGCGCAGCAGACGCAGGACGGCGTCGTGCAGGGGCGCGTCCACGCCAGCCCACCAAGAGGCCCCGGCCAATCGCCGCCGCCGGCGGCACGGGCGGCAGTGCCAGCGTATTCATCTCGGCCACGAGCGCCCCGACCTGAGCAATGTCAATGTCTAGTCGGACACTTAAATAGGGCGCTTCGGGCGTTGCTCCGACTACCTGGCCGACGACAGGCAAGTCCACGGCTCCGAGCAGGAAATTCGCGGCGTCGTAGCAATAGGCTTCGCCCGCAAGCATCACGCGCTTGCGGCCCTGCGCGGCAAAGCAGACCGCCGGGGCATACAGGGCGTGAACCGGCTCTGAAGGCGTCTCGGCACGGTACAGGAACAGGCCCGGTATGGCCGTCGCGTGTGTGCCGTTTTTGCCCGTGTGCCGCTCAATGAGCGTCGCCATTTCTGTTTGTCCCATTGCATCCCCCTCGTTTGGTTCTCAGTGTACCCGCACTAAGAGAAAGAGGCAATAAAGCGTCACAAATGCGCTACGCCGCCTGCGCCCTGCCCTGTCATAATCTCAGCAGAATACACAGCACAGGAGAGTTTAATGTCAGACACAGAGCAAAAAACATGGTTTATCACCGGCGCATCCAGCGGGCTGGGCCGCACGATGGCCGAGCGGCTGCTGGCGCAGGGTCAGCGCGTGGCGGCAACGGCCCGCAGGCCAGAAACGCTGGACGATCTGAAAGTGCGGCACGGCGACCATCTTTGGGTGCAGGCGCTGGATGTCACCGACACCGCTGCCGTTGGGCAGGTCATCGACGCGGCCTTCCGCCATTTGGGACACATAGACGTCATTGTCAGCAACGCGGGCTACGGGCTGTTCGGAGCCGCCGAGGAGCTGACCGATGACCAGATTGTGCAGCAGAGTAACACCAATTTGATTGGCTCGGTTCAGGTCATCCGGGCGGTGCTGCCACACCTGCGGGCACAGGGCGGCGGGCGCATCTTGCAGCTTTCGTCGGAAGGCGGGCAGCTTGCTTATCCCAATTTCAGCCTGTATCATGCGACCAAATGGGGCATTGAGGGCTTTGTAGAAGCGGTCGCACAGGAAGTCGCACCGTTCGGCATCGAGTTCACGCTGGTGGAGCCGGGGCCGACCCGGACAAACTTCGGCAACGGCCTAGTCAGCCCCCCGGCCTTGACTGTCTACGAAGATACGCCTTCTGGCGAGATGCGCCGCAGCCTGACGTCAGGGACGTCCTCCTGGAAATACAGCGACCCGGTTAAAACAGTGCAGGCGATGATTGATTCGGTGGCTGTTTCCCCCGCCCCGCGACGCCTGCTGCTCGGCAGCGGGTCTTACG
Source organism: Capsulimonadaceae bacterium (assembly GCA_965277455.1). GTDB lineage: Bacteria > Armatimonadota > Armatimonadia > Armatimonadales > Capsulimonadaceae > JANXMY01. Next base: position 2,686,870 of record OZ255823.1, read on the forward strand.
AGCGGGTGCATCAAGCCTATGCAGATCGGATGGCCGCACTGGAAGCGCAGAAAGAGATCGCCTACAGCACGGATGAATGATGTATTCGCGGGGCAGAAATCGGCAGGGATGCCCCTGTCGATTTTTCTATTTGCCACAATTCTGAACTTATGGTACAATAACTCGTCACTTCATTTGCTGGACTTTGTTTTTGGGAGGCTCCGCCCATGTCTGCTCTTTCTGCCACGCATTCGGCTCCAACTTCTGCCACGGACACACGTAAACTCGCCCACCTTCTGCGGCGGGCGGGGTTTGGGGCGCGGCCCGCCGAATGGACCGCGTATGCGAAGATGGGACTTGCCGCCGTCACAGACACGCTGCTGCACCCGGAGCGGGTGCCGGACCCGCTGGCGGACGTTCTGCAAGGCATTCAGGGCGACTATGTGGACTTTGACGACATCAGCAGCATCCGCAAGTGGTGGATGTACCGGATGTCGCACACGCCCCGGCCCCTCGAAGAGAAGATGACTCTGTTCTGGCATGGGCACTTTGCCACGGCCAATTACAAAGTGGACAATCCGCGCTGGATGTGGACGCAAAATCAGACGTTCCGCACGCACGCGCTGGGCAACTTTAAAACTCTGCTGCAAGCGGTCTCGCGGGACCCGGCCATGCTGGTCTGGCTCGACGGCGCGGAGAACCGCAAAGGCCGGCCCAATGAAAACTACGGGCGGGAGCTGATGGAGCTGTTTACGCTGGGGGTCGGCGGCGGCTACACCGAGTCGGATGTCAAAGAAGCAGCGCGGGCATTCACCGGCTGGCACTATGACCGGGACAAAAGCGTGTTCGTGTTCTCCCCGGACCGGCACGACGACGGCCCGAAGACGTTTCTGGGCGAGACCGGACCTTTCAACGGCGACGATGTGCTGGATATTATCGTGCGCCACCCCTCTACCGCCAATTTCATCTGCACCAAGTTGTTTAAAAGCTTTGTCCATGAGACGCCGACGCCTGCGGACATTGCGCCGCTGACGCGCACCTATTTTGCGAGCGGCTACGACATCCGGGCTGTGATGGGCGCGATTTTGACTTCCCCGGCGTTTTATTCAGACGCGGCCTTTCATGCGCGGATTAAAAGCCCGACGGAATATGTCGTCACCGCCCTGCGAACGCTCGACGCGCCGTTTGCCGTAACCAACAACAACCTGCTGTCGGAGACGCGCTCGATGGGGCAGGAGCTGTTCAGCCCGCCCAATGTCAAAGGCTGGCCGGGCGGCAAGACGTGGATGAACACGATGACGCTGATGGGCCGGGTCAACTTCGCCGACGGCATGATTTACGAGATGGGCAAGCGCAACCTGCTGGAAAGCCGCCTGCGGCACGGCATCACCGCCTGCGGCTCCGCGCCCTCGCCGGACGCACTCGGGACCCCCGAGGGCCTGACCGATGCCATCTGGGGCCTGCTGATGCCGGGTCGTGCGCCGTCCGCCGCCACCCGTGCGGCGCTGGTCAGCTATGCCGGGGGCAGCGGGGGCAAGGCCGACTTCGGCGCGAAAGCGCCGGGTCTGGTGTCGCTGATTTTGTCCGCCCCCGAGTATCAGTTAGCGTAAGAGAAAGCTGAAGGTGACACGCGATGTCCATTTATGATCCCACCACCCGCCGCCAATTCTTAACGAACGGGCTGGCCTTTGTCGGCCTCGGGCTGGCGATGCCGACCTTTCTCATGCGGGCCGCGCAGGCGCAGGCCGATGGCGGGGCATCCCTGCCTCCCATTCCCGGCGGCAAGATTTTGGTTGTGATTGAGATGTCCGGCGGCAATGACGGCCTGAATACGGTCATTCCCTACACCGATTTAGGCTACGCCAAAGCGCGGCCCGTGATCGGCGTCAAGGAAAGCGATGTCGTCAAAATTGGCCCCGCCGTCGGCCTACACCCCAATTTGGCCCCATTGAAGCCTCTGTATGATCGGGGGCAGTTGGCTGTGATTACGGGGGTCGGCTACCCGAACCCGAACCGGAGCCATTTCCAGAGCATGGACGTCTGGCAGACCGGCAACCCCACGGTCGATGTCCGCGAGCGGACCGGCTGGCTGGCCCGGTACTTTGACAAAGACGGACACTTTGCGGGAAATCCGCTGTCCGGGGTGACGCTCGGCTCGGCCCTGCCGCTGGCGATGTTCGCCGATAATTCCCCGGCGTCGGTCATCGGCAACGGCACTGATTACGGCTTCAAGAACGATGCCCCGGACCGCAAGGCGCAGACCGAGACCCTGCGGGCGCTCTATGCCGAAGGGACGGTGGCCGGGTCCAATGCCGAGTTCGTCCGCAATGTCGGCAGCGAGGCGTATTCCAGCAGCTTAGAATTGAAACGTGCCCTCGGCGACTACGACATCAAAGCCGCCCGCGCCGCATCGTACCCGCAGACGGGGCTGGCCTCGGGCCTGCAAACCATCTCCAAGCTCATCACCGGCGGGGTCGGCACGCGGGTCTACTACCTCGGCATGGGCGGCTTCGACACCCACGCCAACCAGCCCCGGCAGCACGCTAATTTGCTCGGCGAGCTTGCCGGAGGCCTGTCGGCGTTCTACGCCGATTTGGCCGCACAGGGCCGCGCCAACGACGTCCTGACCATGACGTTCTCCGAGTTCGGGCGGCGCGTCAAGGAAAACGGCTCGGCGGGCACGGACCACGGCGCGGCCAGCGTCATGTTTCTGGCGGGCGGCGGCATCAAAGGCGGCCTCTACGGCGACTACCCCAGCCTGTCCGATCTGGACGACGGCGACCTGAAAATGCACACCGACTTCCGCTCCGTCTACGCCACCCTGCTGGATAAATGGCTCGGCACCCCTTCCGCCCCCGTGCTGGGCGGCAGCTTCCCGCACCTCAATTTCGTGTAGCCATTGAATAGAGACAGAGCAAAGGCCGGGGTATATGCCCCGGCCTTTTTTCACGCTGGCTATTCTTGTGGCGGCTTGGGGGCCGGAGGCCAAACGTGACTTGTATCAGTCCGCATCTGGCTTTTTGCAGCAACAACCCAGGGCGCTTCCTGTCTGCCCCAGTACTCCACCCCCGCTAACAGCATCAGCCCTAACGACATCAGAGTCAAGCCCCCGTAGAGGCTCAATTTTACAAGACCATACCAATAGTCGCTGTCAGCAGTGAAATGCGAGGCTTCGCCCCTTATACCAAATACCCGATCCAACTTGACCACCCACCAACCGAGACCCACCAATACCAGAGCGAACGTGGCAAGCCTGCGCTCTTTCCAGTTGGGCCTCGCACTCCACAGCCATACGCACCACGGGAGCGCGGCAAGCACAATCAACGGTAGTTGGCACAGGTATGAGAAAACCATGACGGCTAATGAGGCCATTAGTCTGATCCAGGTCAGCGGATTTTTAGAAACAACGGCATTGCTAAGGCGCATATTTGCTACTCCATAGAGAATAGTCAGGATCAGAAAGCTAGGGTTGTTTGCTCGCAATAGAAAACACCAAGTTGCCCGCATTCAGCATTCATTGTGTCATGGTTGATAGGTCGTGTCAAGGACTGGTTTTGCTATTTTTCGGGAACTTCTCGCCCCCTGTTCTCGGGTAGACTCAACTATGAAATACACGCTGATTTTGTCTGCCCTGCTGGTGTGCGGGGCCACTTTGACCGCGTCCGCCGCGCCGAAGCCAACTGTTCACGCCAAGGCCGTGCCGAAGAGGGCGACGCCTGCCGCCGCCAAAGCTATTCAGCCTATCCCCGGCGGCTTCCCCGATGTGCCTGCGGACCACTGGGCGGCGCAATCGGTGGAGACGCTGCGGCGGGCGGGGATTGTGAAGGGGTATCCGGCGCATGGGAAGTAAGCGAGGCGGCTCACGCAGAGCGGGCAGAGGGCAGGGGCAAGCCCTGCCCCTACGGGTTCGTGGGGTCTTGGCGGGGGGGCTGCTGCTTCTGGGGGCCGCTCTGCCCGCTGCCGCGCATGATGTCAAGGACCCCGTGTGCCGGATGACGACGGATTCGGACACGACGCCGTTCCGGGAGACGGTCCACGGCAAGACGTACTACTTCTGCTCGGAAGCGTGCAAGACACGCTTTGACAAGTCCCCGGCGTCGTATGTGAAGCTGCAAGCGGCGCTGGCGGCAGGGGTGCGGCGCGTTTATACCGTCGCGCTGACGGCCCCACTGCACCCGGCGGCGAAGACGCCGGTTCCGCTGACGTTTACGGTTCGGGAGCAGCCGTCGGGGAAGGTGGTGGAGGACTATGAAGTCGTTCACGAGGAGCATCTGCATCTGCTGCTGGTGTCCTCCGATATGAAATGGTTTGAGCATCAGCACCCTGTCCTCGGCCCCGATGGCCGCTTCCGTCTGCGCTGGGCCTTTCCCCGGCCTGGTCGGTACTACCTGTTTACGGACTTTACGCCCACCGACGGCGACAATCAGGTGATACGGACGACGCTGGATGTCGGCAAAACCTCGGTGCCGCCCGCCGCGCCGCATCTGATGCCGGATGTGGGGACGACCAAGACAATCGGCGACACGCGGGTGACGCTGACGGTTCGGCCCGGACAACTGAAAGCGGGGCAGCAGGCGGTGCTGACCTACACGCTGACGGATTTGCACGGGCGACCCCGAACGGATATGCAGAAGATTTTGGGGGTGATGGGGCATTTGGTGGCCCTACGGGACGATGACACAACGCTGGTGCATACGCACGCTTTGCACGGGGTTCAGGCGGGGTCTTACGGGGCGGCGACACTGGCGATGATGCAGGCGGGGCAAAGCGAGGCGGTTCCAATCACGGCAGAAATGGTGACGCTGACCGGGCCGCGCCTGTCGTTCAAGCTGACCCCACCGCGTCCGGGCCGCTACAAGCTGTGGGCGCAGTTCGAGCGAAAAAATCAGTGGCTAACTGTGCCGTTTACGGTGGTGGTGAAGTAGGTGACCCCCTAGCCCCCAATAATGGGGGAACCGGATTGCGGACAGGAGAGGAAGGGCGCAGCAAGCAACGCCCCTACGCTTAATTGTCTGGTTCCCCCATTATTGGGAGCTAGGGGGTCTTTGCCTGATGCAGGGCACTGTCGTGGAGTTCCCCGGCGCTGTCGTCGTAGGTGACGACTTTGTGCATTCCGATAAAGCCGGTCAGGATCGCCTGCGGGACGTTGGCAGAGACAGCGGTTTTCGGAACCACGGTAACATAGGCACGGCCATCTAGCACAGCCTGCACTAAGTCAGCAAACGTGCGAACTTTCGCCGATGCCTGCGGATGCAGGTCGGCGGGGGTAACTTGCCGGGTCAGCAACGCGGGCAGGGAGCCGTCTTTAGCGTCGTAGACCGTCAGCACAGCAGGGCCGGTATGGTCGGAGAAGGAGCGGGCAACGTGCAGCTCGATGGCCTGTACGTTCTTCAAGGCTTTCGCGTCTACGGTGACGGTCGCGCCGGGGTGAAGGAAGTCAAAGGCAATCGCGGCGGTCCCGGCGGCGGGCGCTTTCGGCGACGGCGCGAGGGCGGCGCTCCAAACGACCACTTCCCGGCAGGCGTGCGCGGGGGATGTCAAAAGAGGCAGAAGGCCGAGGGCTGCGAGGGGAATAAGTTTAAGCATAGAAAAACCGCCTGCCTCTTTTACGAGAGGCAGGCGGTTCTTAGTTCCAGCAAAAGCAGGAACTAGGCAGGCTTGATTTCGACAGTCGCGCCTTCGGCTTCGATCTTGGCCTTGAGGGCGGCGGCGTCCTCAGCATTCAGACCTTCCTTAACAGCCTTCGGGGCGCTGTCCACGAGATCTTTGGCTTCTTTCAGGCCCAGCGAGGTGATCTCGCGGACGACCTTGATGACATTGATCTTCTTGTCGCCAGCGGCCATCAGCATGACATTGAACGAAGTCGGGGCTTCGGGTGCGGCGGCGGCGGCATCACCACCACCGGCGGCGGGCGCAGCGGCGGCGGGGGCGGCGGCGGAAACGCCGAATTCTTCCTGAAGCTGCTTGACGAAGTCGCTCAGCTCAAGAACGGTCATGCTTTTGATGGATTCCATCATTGCGGCTGTATCGGCCATAGTAGTATTCTCCTAAAGTGTGTTAAAGTTAGTTAAGCAGCGGCCTCAGCGGGCGCGGCTTCGGGTTCGGCGGTGCTGCCCTTCGCGTCGGCGACGGCTTGCAGGGTAAAGACGAAGTTTGAAATGATGCCTCCCAGCGTGCCGACAAAGCCCGCGATGGGCGATTGTAGGGAGCCGAGCATCTGCGACAGCAGGACCTCGCGGGGCGGGGTCTTGGACAGAGCTTCCACCTGGGTCGGGGTCAGGATGCGGCCATCCATGACGGCGGCCTTGATGGTCATGGCTTTGTGGTCGCGGGCGTAATCCAGCAGGATTTTGGCGACGGCGACGGGATCGCCTTTGGCAAAGCCAATCGCGGTCGGGCCGGACAGCAGCTCGGTCATGTCGGCAACGGGCATGGTGTCCCCGGCGGCCAGCTTGAACAGCGTGTTTTTGACGACACGGTATTCGGCGTCCGCCGCCCGCAGCTTCTTGCGAAGGTCGGTCAGCTCGGCCACAGACAGGCCCCGGTAGTCGGTCAAAATAGCGGCTTTGGTCTCACCGATCAGATTGGTCAGCTCAGAGACGACCTCGACTTTGGCTCCGGCGGGTTCAATGGTGTATTCGGTTGCGATGATATTCACCCCCTTACTCTTTATGAGTTATCTTTGAAACGAGACACGCCCTGCGACAACCTCAGACATTGGGAGGCAGGTCGCAGGGCGCATAAAGTCGGCACGCGAAAGCGTGTCGGCGGGCATTCCTGTTACCTCGGCTGGCGGGCGATGTGCCCATTACTCCATGTGTATAATCACGGAACCGGCTGTCTGCGGCGTAAAGTTTTGAGTTTTAGTTGTGTTTTAAATCTTGCCAGCGGCAATGGCGACGGCACGGACGGGGTCCACGCGGACGGTCGGACTCATCGTGGAGTTCAGGGCGATCTTCTGGAAGTAGCGGCCTTTGGAAGCCGTCGGCTTTGCCTTCTGCAAGGCATCCAGCAGGGCGTTAAAGTTCTCCAAAAGCTGCTCGGCAGTGAACGATGCCTTGCCGATGGGAGCATGGACAATGCCCGCCTTTTCGACGCGGTATTCCACGCGGGTGGCCTTCTTGATGTCGGTGACGGCCTGGCCGATGTTCGGCGAGACGGTTCCGGCCTTCGGGTTCGGCATCTTCTGCTTGAAGGTCGCGCCGAGGCGTCCCACCTGCCCCATCATGTCGGGGGTGGCAAGGATGAGGTCGTACTGCTTCCAGTCGAGCTGCCCCTTCTGGACCTGCTCGATCAGCTCATCCGCGCCCACAAGGTCCGCTCCGGCGGCTTCGGCGTCGGCGGCCTTCTGGGCTTTGGCGAACACGAGCACCTTGCGGCTCTTGCCCGTGCCATGCGGCAGTGTCGTCACGCCGCGCACCATCTGGTCGCCGTGGCGGGGGTCGACGCCGAGGTTGACGGCGATATTGACAGTCTCATCAAACTTGGCATTGGCGAGGCTTTTGACCTTTTCGATGGCGGGCAGGGGGTCAAGAAAGACTTCCGGGTCGGTCTGCTTGGCGAGGGCTTCGTAGCGCTTGCCGATGGTCTTCACACGATCTTGCTTTCGCATTTTTTTGTCTCCTGTGGTGCTGACGGGCGTTCGAGGCCCTCCCACGTTCTGCTTGCTGAATTAAAAAACTAGCCGATTTCAATGCCCATCGAGCGGGCCGTGCCCGCGATGATCTTCATGGCGGCCTCGGTGTCGTTGGCGTTCAGGTCGGGGGCCTTCGTTTCGGCAATCTGCCGAAGCTGGTCCTGACTGATTTTTGCCACTTTGGTTTTGTTCGGCGTTCCAGACCCGGCAGGGATACCGGCGGCCTTTTTCAGAAGGTCGGCAGCGGGCGGGGTCTTGGTGACGAACGTGAACGATCGGTCCTCGTAGATGGTGATCTCGACGGGAACAATGGAGCCGATCATGGGCGCGGTCCGCTCATTGTAGCCCTTGATGAACTCCATCATATTGATGCCGTAGCCGCCGAGCGCGGGGCCGACGGGCGGGGCCGGGGTCGCTTTGCCCGCATTGATCTGGAGCTTGACGACTCCGGTGATTTTCTTTGCCATTGTTCTTCTAGTATCCTTTTACAAACTGCTTACGAAATCTTCTCAATTTGGCTGAATTCCAGCTCCACAGGCGTATCGCGGCCAAAAATGGAAATCAAGACTTTGACTTTGTCTTTGGGGGCATTGATTTCCTGAATAGACCCGGTAAAGTCGCCAAACGGGCCGGAATTGACGCGCACGGCCTGACCGACTTCCCACTTGGGGCGGATGTACGGCTTGGTTTCGGACTCTTCGAGGGCCTTGCGGATTTCGCGGACTTCGGAATCTTTGACTACCGTGGGCTTGGCATCGCCGACAAACCCGATCACGCCGGTCGTGCTTTTGACCAGATACCAGGTGTTGTCATCGAGAACCATCTCGATAAACACATAGCCTGGAAACACTTTACGGTCGATCTCGGTCTTTTTGCCCTGCTTGACCCGTGACTCTTTTTCGGTCGGGACGAGAATATCAAAGACTTTATTTTTGAGGCCCATCGTGTCAGCGCGGCGCTCAATATTCGTTTTGACTTTTTTCTCGTGCCCGGAATACGTGTGGACAGCGTACCAGTGCTTCATCATAATGGGTAATTGTCCTTAGTGCCCACTCGCATTGAACAGCGGCCCGGCGATCCTGCCCAGCACAAAGTCAATGCTTCCGACCCAGATGGCGACGGCGACAACCAGTGCCAGCACAACGCTGGTAGATTTGGTCAGCACGTCCCGGTCCGGCCAGGTGGTCTTTTTCAGCTCCACCCAGGCTTCCTGAAAGAACTGCGCGGGGCTGGTCGGATTCGCCTTCGCCATCGATTGCGCCCGGCGAGTGGCCTCCGCCAGACGCGGGTTGGATGCAGCGGCGGCAGGCTTTGCAGGACCGGCGGGTTTGGCGGCGGGCTTCACGGGGCCGTCATCCTTCGGGTCATCCGAGTTCTGCTTGTTGTTGTAAATCTTCGCCATAAGTGGCCTGAGCTTTCGCTGCCGCCCGGCTCGATTTCTGGTGATTTCGTCCGGGAACAGGCAAAAAAATGAACAGGGGGTGCGCCCCTGCTCGGTGTCCAAAAGTGACTATAGCACAAAAAATGCGGATGTGTCAAGCGAGGCAAAAGAATTTGCTGGTGGCATCTGCATTTAGAGAAGTCGTCAATTTTATCACTCACCGGGTAGACTTATTTTTACAATGGTCAAGAAAACTTTTGAGAACAGCAGCCTTTGGACACTCTTCTTCTTCGGTTCTCTTGTTATCGAGGAAATCAGCCTTGCGCTTTGGAACGGCTACGGGTTGACGGCCACAATGTCCGTAGGTCAAGTGATAGGGTATTTATCTCATACACCTGCGGCTGAACGGAAACCATCAAGGCAATTTTGGACCGAGCTACAGGTCATTTCCAAATCGGGCAGAGCCGTCTTTGGATAAAGCCTACAAAGAGCTTTATTCAGGAAACATCATCTGGGCACAGAAGGGTAGAACAATTACCATTTGTAGCAATACCTCAAGCCTTCCCATCGCCGTTGGAACCGCATCAGCGAGTGTGGATATTATTTCATTGAAAACAGTTAGCCCTCCTCTCTTGATAGACATGAGCCGCAACCATAGAAAGTGAAGTGAATCATGAAAAAACTTAAAGAGCGCAAACCACAATTCACTGAGCAGGAAGTAGTGGCTTTTCTGCTTGGATGGAGTAAATCGCTAGAGACATACAGAGTAGTTCAGCGGCACGATCAAACGAGAGACCTAAAGTTTATGAATGCAAAAGGCGAAGAGATGTTCATGTTTATAGACAAACCAGGAATAGTTGAAGCCGCTATTAAATATCTAGTTTCTCATGGCGCAATTATTGAAGCGGAATAACCGTTTTCCGCTCGCCTCCCCTCATCCTGTGTGCTTCTCGCGCTGATGGAGCGCCTCGTCTTCTTCCGGCTCCATGTGGATAATCGGGTGCAGGTGCGGCAGGGCGGCCCGCAGAGCGTCTTCCAGCTCTTCGGTCAGCCGGTGGGCTTCCACAAAAGAGTGCGTGTCGGCGATCTGCACATGAACGTCGATATGCCGGTGCGAGCCGGACTTGCGGGTGCGGAGCTTGTGGTAGCCGCGCACTTCCGGGTGGGCGTCCAGAACGTCCGTTAGCACCCGTTCCTCGTCGGCGGGCAGGGCGGTGTCGGAGAGCGTCCGCAGGGCATCGGCGGCGAGGCCGAAGCCAACCCGCAAAATCAGCAGCGAGACACCGAGTGCGGCCACGGCATCCCACCAGACCTGATGGGTTTGACGCGCCAAAACCAGGCCGAGCAGGACGCCCAGCGAGGTCAGCACATCGGTCTGCAAATGATGGCCGTCGGCCACGAGTGCGGGCGAATCAGTCTCACGGCCCACATTCAATAAGCGCCGGGAGACGCCAAAATTGACGGCGGCGGACAGGGCCATGACGGCGATGCCCCACCCCAGCTCCGGCAGGGGCGTAGGATGCAGCAGGTGCCGGATGGCCTCGCTGACCGCGAACACGCCGCCGACCATAATCAGCGTGGCTGTCACCGCGCCCGAGATGTTTTCAATCTTACCATGCCCATAGGTATGCTCCCGGTCTGGCGGCTCGTCGGACATACGCACCGACAGAAACGCGACACCCGCGCCGATCAGATCAGCCGCCGAGTTGACCGCCTCGGCCAGAATACCAGCGCTGCCCGTGACCGCACCGACGGCCACTTTCATCGCCAGAAGTGTGGCGCTGGCGACGAGTGACCACTGCGCCGCCGCCCGCTTCTGCCGGGCATCGGCGATTTCGGTGAGAGGCTGATCAGACGACGGTGCGGTGCACCGGGGCTTATGGCGGAGTTTGCTTCGCAGGAGGCGCGGTTTTTCGGGCGGCGGTTGGGTCATGGTCGTTTAGGATAGGGAAGAAGGACACGGGGCTGAACCCCCATGCTTTAAAAGGGCAATTCCCCGCCTTCGCGGGCATCGGAATTAGGACAGGACGGCTTGGTGGGTGGCTCACAGGTGGACCAGAGCGAGCCGTCGGCATGATGCTGTTTCTGATGTTCAATGTACAGGCGAACGCGAGTCATGTGCGAGGCACTCACAGAATGGTCGCTGTAGCCGCCCTGCCATTTGAATGCCCAGCGCGGCGAGCCGTGCGTGTCGTTCAGTGCGCGGGACGAGACGCCTTTGACGGCTTCCGCGAAATCGGCGACGGCCAGCGTACTTGGCAGATTGACCAGCAGATGCACATGGTCCGCCAGGCCACCGAGGGCGTAGACGGTGACTTTCATCTGGGAGCACTGGGCGCGGATGAGCGCGTAAGCCTCCGCCTCAATTTGTGTGTCCAGCAGCGGCTCGCGGTCCCAGGTGGTCCAAACGAAATGCGTAAAGTTCCGATGATAAACGTGTGCCATCTGTTCCTCCATAAACAGCAGAGATCACGGGGCTGAACCCCCATGCTTTGAAGGGCAATTCCCCGCCTTCGCGGGCAAGACGCCTATTCCGAAATCTTTTCCTAATTTTCCTGTGCCCGCGAAGGCGGGGAATTGCTCTTTTAAAGCATGGGGGTTCAGCCCCGTGTCCTTCTTTCTTACTTCCCGCGTTTTCCCTTCACCTGCTTCTTCACCGCCGGGCTGCCGTAGCCGACCAGCTCCATATAAGCGACGCCACCAATAGGCTTTGCGGTAAGATTAGTCAGCGGACGCGCCGTAACAGTGCAAATGCCTTCCCAGATGCCCGCGCCGGGGCCTAAAATGGGCATTTCCTGGTCTTTGACTTTGGCCGTTAGATGCAGGCTCAGGTTTTTGTCCGGGAACTTCACCGTCCACCCCAGCGGGTAGGTCACGCCGCTTTTGGGACTTTTCCAGTAGGCGTTCGGGTCTGGTGTGAACACGATATTTTTAGTCACGCTTTGATGGCCGTTTTTGTCCATGAACGTCGCCAGCGGGTAAAAGATTTTACCCGTTTTCAAGTCGCGCTGACGGAAGAACAAAATATCCGTACCATTGTCAAGCTGCGTGCCCCACCAGTCCCAGCCGTCGTTCTGCGCCACCCAGGAGTTGCCCCATTGATGGTCAAACCAGCCCTGTCCGCCGGTGATGGTCTCCGGCCCCGTGCCGGTGTTGATCGTGCCGCCGACCGCGCAGCGGGTCAGCGAAAAGTAGTACATATCCGTCGGCGTTTTCAGGCCCGTTTCGCCTTTGCCGCCTACCGCCATCGGCGGCTTCTGCGCCGAGAGCGTCAGGTGGATTTTGTCGAGCTTGGCTGCGCCCGCGTCCAAATTCAAATCAAATGCGGTGTTTGCGGCATTGGTGGACTTCAGCGTGTTGTCCGGGCCGTAGGCAAGCTGAAAGGGCTGATTGACGATGGTGGACTTCCCGGCCAGCTTTTGATGCGGCGACGGCAGGTGCCCGGCATTCAGAGCGGTCACAAACTTGCGAACGTTTTTATCCGTGGGGTTCTGCGCGGCGAGCAGGGGGCCGAACTGCTTCAAAAGCTCAATCATATTCGAGTCAGCCAGCGAGTACGACCGCTGCGTCTTTTTGTCCAGATCGGTGACCGCATAGATTAAATAATGGGCACGCGGCACGGGCGAGCCGTCGAACGGATTGACGCCACTCCCGAAGCGGAAAAACGAGCCAATCAGGGCCAGATGGCGGCCTTTGTCGGTGGTGACATGGGCATTGACATACCACCATTCAATGTTGACGTCCGGGTGCGACGCCACGCCGAATGTGCCGGGCGGCGGCGGGGTCGGGCGCGGCGCGGCGGCGGGCGCGGCAAGAACTGGCCGAGCGACGGTCGGGCCAAGCAGCAGGGCGGGCAGCAAAAACAGGGCAGCGCGGGCGCGTAAGGTCGGGCGCATGATGGTACAGGTGTGCTTTCTAAGGGAGCAAAACGCGGAACAATACGCCTATTATACCCTGCCGAAAGCCCCGTCCCGCCTTGACTTCGCGCCCGGTTTGGGGCTATAGTTACCCGCAATGCGTATACTTTTGACTAATGATGACGGCGTCCAGGCGGATGGCCTCTTTGCCCTGAAAACAACCCTCTCCGAAATTGGAGACGTGACCGTGGTGGCCCCCGAGCGGCAGCAAAGCGCGATGGGGCACGCGATTACCCTGCACAAGCCCCTGCGGCTGACCCCGACCACCCTGCGTGACGGCTCCCCGGCGTTCGCGTCCAACGGCACGCCGTCGGACTGCGCGGCCCTCGGCATTCTGGAAGTGCTGGAAAACAACGTGGATTTGGTGGTCTCCGGCATCAACCACGGCCCCAATCTGGGCTGGGACGTCCACTATTCCGGCACGGCTTCGGCGGCGATTGAAGGGGCGATTATCGGCCACCCGGCCATCGCCGTTTCGGTGGCGTCGTGGGTACGCGAAGTCCACTGGGAAGCCGCCGCCCGCTTTGCCGCCAAGCTTGCGGCGTGGGTGGGCGAGCATCCCCTGCCGCCCAGCACCATGCTGAACATCAATGCCCCGAACATCCCCGCCGCCGAAGTGCGCGGCGTGCGCGTCACCACGCAGGGGCGGCGGCAGTATGTGGACCGGATTGAGAAACGCGCCGACCCCGCCGGGCGTCCCTACTACTGGCTTGGCGGCTCCCCGGCTGACGAAGCCGCCGGGGCCGAAGCCGGGTCGGATGTCCGTGCTGTTGCCGATGGCTACATTTCGGTCACGCCCATTCACCTGGATTTGACGGCCTACGCGCTCATGCCGTCGCTGAAAGAATGGGAAAGCGACCGCTTTTAAGAGAGGCGCATTCAAAGCATAGCTTGCAAATTAGGCAATCACTGCACTTTCTGGTATAATCAAGCTCGTTTACTACCTGCCTGCGATCCAACACCGCGCAGGTCAGAGGAGAGGCGCAAAATGATACAGGTGCATGGGTGGAAGACTCGTCTGCCGCTGCTTTTTATGCTGGCCGCGTTGCTGCTTTTTAGTGGCAGAGGCGTCCTTGCCACTGGCGGCGGCACTGCCGCAGGCACTTACAATGTTCGGGACTACGGGGCTAAAGGCGACGGCACGACTCTGGACAGCCCGGCCATCAACAAAGCCATTGATGCCGCCGCGCTCGCTGGCGGCGGCACGGTGCGCCTGCCGGCTGGAACATACCTTTCGACTTCCATCCATCTGAAGAGTAACATTGCGCTCTATATTGATCAGGGCGCGACCCTGAAAGCAGCCCCCTTTAATACTGGCAATACCGGGATGCTCTACGATGCGCCGGAAGCGAACCCCGCCGCCGCTGACTTTCAGGACTACGGCCATACCCATTTCCAGAACAGCCTGATCTGCGGCGAAAACCTGGAAAATGTCTCAATTTTGGGGCCGGGCCGTATCTGGGGCGCGGGTCTGGTGAGAGACGAAGACCACACGCCCGGCAGCGCCAACAAGTCCATCAGCTTGAAGCTGTGCCGCAACGTAATCCTGCGCGATTTCACCATTCAGCACGGCGGCTGGTTTGGGATACTGGCAACGGGCGTTGATAACTTCACCATCGACGCCCTGAAAATTGACACCAACCGCGACGGCATGGACATTGACTCCTGCCGAAACGTCCACGTTTCTAATTGCACCATCAACTCGCCCCACGACGACGGCCTCTGCCTGAAAAGCTCTTATGCGCTCGGCTTTGCGCGGGCGACAGAAAATGTGACGATTACGAACTGCGTAGTGAGCGGCTTCAACGAAGGAAGCGTCCTGGACGGCACCTATCAGCGGGGCCGGCCCGGAAAAAACGATGCCGGTGGGACAGGCCGGATCAAGCTGGGAACCGAGTCGAACGGGGGCTTCAAGAACATCACGATCTCCAACTGCGTCTTTGAGTACTGCCTCGGCCTGGCGCTGGAAACCGTGGACGGTGGCCCGCTCGAAGACATTTCTATCACAAATATCACGATGCGCGACATCGCCAACGCCCCGATTTTCCTGCGTCTCGGCAGCCGCCTGCGCGGCCCGGCGGGGACGCCTGAAAGCGTCCTGCGGCGGGTCACTCTCAGCAGCTTTGTCATTTACAACTCGGCGTCCCGCTATGCCTGCCTTCTCAGCGGTGTCCCCGGCTATGCGATTGAAGATGTGACACTCAGCAACATTCAAATCTGGCCCCAGGGCGGCGGAACCGCCGCGCAGGCAGCGGTCACTCCCCCGGAAGGCGAGAAAGATTACCCCGACCCTGGGCGGTTCGGCACGATGCCCGCGTATGGCTTTTACCTGCGTCATATTCACGGGATCACTCTGGACAACATCCAGCTTCACCCGCTGACCCCCGACGCCCGCCCGGCCTTCGTGCTTCAGGATGTCACAAAAATCCGGGTTCAGAACACGGAAGATTTCCCGGCGGCTCAGAAGTAGGGATGAGGGAGCAAGTTTGGAAGAACCAACGCCGACGCGATCAGAACTTCGGGCGATCCTGGCGAACCCCGAAAGCACGACCCGGCAAATCCTTAAATCGAAACTCGTCCTGCTGAAACGGATGACGGGGCTAGAAGACAGAATTCGACGAGTCTGCGAGGAATACCGCCTGACGCCAGAGCAAACGGCAGAGATGCTGGCGAGGCGTCACACTGCGTCCGTTGCTTTGGAAGCATTCGCAGCAGACAAACTGCAACAAGTAGAGCAGGCTTTGAGAGACATGGAAGAGGCCGAATAAGATGGCTTTCACATTCAGCGCCATCTTTCAGGAAGCCGAAGAGGGCGGCTATGTCAGTTTTGTGGCAGAGTTGCCCGGCGCGAATACACAGGGAGAAACGCTGGCAGAGACGCGAGAAAACTTGCAGGAGGCCATTGCCCTTATTTTGGAAGGCAACCGCCTTCTGACCGAGGAAGACTTGCAGGGCCGAACTGTAATCCGTGAGCCACTTCTTTTTCCAGCCGCGCAAAGCGACGCGGCGTAACAGTTTTATGACAGACACACAGCACACATCAGAAAGCACCAAACCGATTGTCGCCAAGTTCGGCGGCTCGTCCGTCGCCGATGCCGACCAGATACGCAAGCTGGCCACCATTGTCCGGGCCGACCCCCGGCGGCGGATTGTGGTCGTCTCTGCGCCGGGCAAGCGCACGGACAAGGATAAAAAGATCACCGATCTGCTCTATCTCTGCCACTCACTTGGGGAGCAGGGCTTAGATGCCGCCGCGCCGTTCACCGTCATCCGGGAGCGGTATCTGGGCATCGCGGAGGCGCTGAACGTGCCTGACGCCTGGGAATGGCTGCGAGACATCGGCCAGCAGATTGCGGCAGGGGCGGCCAAAGACTGGGTGGCCTCGCGGGGCGAGTATCTAGCGGCCCGGATCATTGCCGCGTTTCTGGACGCCGAGTTTGTGGACGCCGCCGACGGCATCCGCTTCGGGGCGGATGGGCGCTTCCACGAAGGCGAAAGCTACGGGCGTCTGGCCGAGCGCCTGCGGCTGGTGCCCGAAGGCAAAATTGCGGTCGTGCCCGGCTTTTACGGGCAGGACCCGGCGGGCAAGATTAAATGCTTCTCGCGGGGCGGCTCCGATGTGACCGGGGCCGTCGTCGCCCGCGCCGTGCAGGCCGCCGTCTACGAGAACTGGACCGACGTGTCCGGGCTTTTGATGGCCGATCCGCGCATCGTCGACTCCCCCTGCCCTATTGAAGAAATCACCTACCGGGAGCAGCGGGAGCTGTCGTATATGGGCGCGACCGTGCTGCATGACGAGGCCGTTTTCCCCGTGCGTGAGGCAGGCATCCCTATTCATATCAAGAACACCAATGCCCCGGAGGACGCCGGAACGCAGATTGTCACCCGCCGCGACTCGCGCACCACCAGCATTGTCGGCATTGCGGGGCGCATCGGCTTTGCCACCCTGTTCACCGAGAAAGCGATGATGAACCAGGAGCGCGGCTACGGGCGCAAAGTTTTAGAGATATTAGAGTCCCACGGCATCTCCTACGAGCATTCGCCCACCAGCATCGACACACTTTCGGTGATCTTGACCGATGAAGAACTCGACGGCAAAGAGCATGACGTGGTCGCCGAAATCCGCCGCACCGTCCAGCCCGATAGAATCGAAGTCCAGCGCGACATGGCAATGCTGGCCGTGGTCGGTCAGGGCATGGTCCACCGCGTCGGCATCGCCGCAGGCGTCTTCACCGCACTGGCCGAGGCAGGCATCAACATCCGCATGATCAACCAGGGTTCCAGCGAGCTAAATATCATCGTCGGCGTGGCGACTTCCGATTACCCCAAAGCCGTCCGCGCCATCTACGAGGCGTTTGTGGAGAAGTCTTAAAGCGTGGCGGGCAGGGTACACTGAGGCAAGGAGAACAACCGTGATGAGTACTGCTGTCGCACTGCCGCATGGCTGGGAAACCGGCCCATTAGCCGAAGAATTGAAGACGTTTGAGACGCATAAAGCTGAGATGCTTCAAACGGACAAAGACCGCTTTGTGCTGATCAAGGGCGATCAAATTATCGGCTTTTACGATGACAACGAGACTGCACTGGATGAAGGCTATCGCCGCTTTCGGCTGACAGGCTTTTTAGTTCAGCGGGTCTGGGAAACGCTGGACACTTACTATGTCGGCGGGTCTGCGCTGAACGTTAAGGTGGAGAAGTGAGAGCAATGGGCTTGAAGTGGGAGACGGTAGACAAGGGCGGTTTCTTAAAGCCGAGTACGCGGCGTGTCAAAGTCCCCGGCGGCTGGTTTGTCGCTGTCGCTTGGGGCCACATCCACGTTTTTTTCTATCCTGACCCTGAACACCTCTGGGACGGTTCTTCGCTGCCTGAGAAATGACTTCTGCAAACTTATGATTGACCCCGCAACGCTGTCCGTGCTATCTGCGACGATTTTGTGGAGAAAGAGCAGCACGCTGAAATGACGCGCCGAAGAAAGATGATTTTGTTCGGCGTGCTGCCGCTTGGGAGTCTCCTGCTGGCACTTGTCATTACTGGCCTCGTCGGCTTCGTGCAGGAGCCACAGAAGAAGTTAGGCGAAAAGGCAGTTTCTATCTTGCAGGGAGCAACGCGGGTAGAAACATTTCGGCTGGTTGATGGCCCGTATGATGGCTATGTGAAAGCTGGCACAAGCGGAGACGAAATCGCAGATTACCCTGTGAGTTCTCACGGGCAAACAGTGGGGCGGGAGTTCGCCGCAGACCTGTCGCACGCCGTGCTGGACCCGCGCACGTTTGCTGGCCTGAATGACACTAGCTGTGAAATAAACCCTGGGGTTGCGTTCCGTGCCTGGCGGGGGCGTGAGTGTGTGGAAGTTATTGTCTGTTATCACTGTCAACAAATGCTGGTTACTACGAAAGATGCACAGGGACATATGACGCACACTGCTTACACGGAGTTTTACCTGAACAGGCCCGCTTTTCTAGCGCTCGCCAAAGAGGCATTCCCCGGCGACAAGGAAATCCAAAGCCTCACATGATCAATCCTGCTTCTACACATCTTGTCGTCGGCGCGTCGTCGGGCATCGGGCGGTCGGTGGCGCTGGCTTTGGCGCGGGAGCGCAAGCACGTCACGATTGTGGGGCGCAGCGAGGAGCGGCTGGCACGGGTGGCGCGGGAAGTGGTCATGTTTGGCGGGGAGCCGCTGGTGTGTGTTTCGGACGTGCGGGAGCCGGTGTCGATTCAGGCCGTGCTGGCGCAGGTGACACTTCGCAGCCGCCGCGTGGAGATGGCGGTGCTGGCGGCGGGGGTCGGGCTGGGGACGGACGCGGACGAGTTCACGGCGGACGCGCTGGAAACGATGCTGGACATCAACGTTTTGGGCGTGGCAAACTGGCTGGAAGCGCTGCTGCCGCTCTTAAAGGCGCAGCCGGGGCAGTCGAGTGTGGCGGTGATTTCCAGCCTGTCGGCGGACCGGGCTTTTCCGGGGGCAAGCGCGGGGTACTCGGCGAGCAAGGCGGCGGTGTCGCAGCTTTGCGACGGCCTGCGCGGCCCCTGGGCGCGGCACGGGATACAGCTCGTGACGGTCGCGCCGGGCTTTGTCCGCACGCCGATGACCAATGGGCAGGCATGGCTTCCCGCGCTGATGGAACCCGATGACGCCGCCGGGGCGATACTCGCGGGCGTTCGGGCGGGCAAGTCCGTGGTGCGCTTCCCGCGCTCGGCGTCTCTGGTGATGGGTTTGATCCGGCTTTTGCCGCCCGCGCTGCTGGACAAACTGGACCGTGTGCCGGGAACCGAGGGGAACACAGACACGTAAACCTAAGTCTTAGAAGAATACGTAGAAGAATGAAGGAGCTTAACTTTTTGATAAAACCGATGATAAAACCGATGATGATCGCCTCCGCGCTGGCCGTGCTCGGCGCGGCCTCGGCGGCTCATGCCGACATGACTATTGTGCAGAACACCAAGATTGACAGCCCGCAGCTTAAAGCGTACATGGAGTCCATGACGCCCGCACAGCGGGCGCAGATGTCCAAAATGGGCAACCCGCTTCTCAGCGGCGCTCCCCTGCGCTCGACCATTTACATCCACGGCACGAAGACCCGCGCCGATGTCGGCAGCACGAGCTATATTGTGGACTCGGCGACCAAGAAAACTCTGCTGATCAACCGGCGTACCCACACCTACACCGTGAAGGCGTATCAGGCCGCCGAGCCGCAGGGGACGCCCCAGGCGAAGGTCAAGGACACCGGCCAGAACAAGCTGATTGGCGGCCACATGGCACACCGCTACCTGCTGTCGGCGACTCTTCCGGCCCAGCCAGGGACGCTCATTCAGGGCGATGTCTGGACCGCCCGCGATATTACCCAGCCGCCCAGCATCAGCGGCGGCGGCCCACTGTCGTCGATGCAGAACGTGTTCAAGCAGATCAAGGGCTTTCCGCTGAAGTCTACGCTGGCCGTCACCGGCAGCCCGCTGGGCAGCACGACGGTGACGACATCGCTGGTGTCCATTTCCAAGTCGCCCGTTCCCGCTTCGGCGTTCGTCATTCCGGCAGGCTACAAGAAGACGGAAATGAACGCGGGGATGTAGGCCCCCTAGCCCCCAATAATGGGGGAAGCAGAGGAATTGGTGCAGGGGCGCGATTTATCGCGCCCTTTTTCTTTGCCGCAGGCTCTACAGCCCCTTCGCAAAGAACGTTTTCAGCGCTGGATACACCACTTCGGGCGGCGGGACGTGGCCGTAGGGCGCAAACCATAAAATCTGCTTCGGCTGACGGGCGGCCTCATACAGCTCCTGCGTCGCCTGCGGCACAATGGTCGTGTCCTTGCGGCCTCCAATCAGCAGCAGCGGGCGCGGAGCGATATGCGGCGCGAACGTCAGCGGGTCTTCCGGGGCCAGCGCGGCGCTGAGACGCGCCCAGTCGGCGTCTTTGAACGTCTGGGTGCTTTTGCCGCCGACATCGCCGCCGCGCACGGACAGGGACCGCAAAATCAGTCCCCAGTCGCCTCCGCCGGACACCAGCGCGGTCGCTTTGAGGCGCGGCTCGACGCCCGCCGTGACCGTGCCGATAATCGCGCCCAGCGAAATCCCCACCAATCCCCGCTTCGTTTTGCTGATGTCAGGCCGCGTGTTTAAGTAGTCCAGGCCCCGCCGCACGTCAACCGCACTTTGCCGCACAGTTTTGATTAACTCCGCTGTCTGCCGCGCCTGCTCTTTGACCGGGTCAGCGTCTTTGGCCGTCGTCACGGCCCGCTCCCCCTGCCCGTATTCATCAATCGCCAGCGCGGCGTAGCCGTTCTGCGTGGCTCCCAGGGCCAGCCCCGCCATTTGCTCTTTGCCGCCTCCCAGCCCATGTAAAAGAACGAGGCAAGGCACAGGATGAGTACGCGACGCGCCGGGCGGCAGGAACAGCAGGGCCGGGACGCGCTGATTGTTGGTACTGAGGTACGAAAACCGAATGAGCTTGACCGTGCCGATGGCCGTGGTGCTTACGGTCTTGACAGCCAGCGGGCGCGACGCATCGTACTGATACAGCGGCAGAGCGGCTTTGTAGACGGCTTCGCGGTCAATGGGCGGCGCGGGGGCTTGCGCGTGCGCGGCAAAGGGCAGCAGGAGCAGAAGGCCCCCTAGCCCCATAAGAAACCTACCACCTTGCTTCGCAGGGTTCTTCCTAAAGGAATCATACAGACGATAATTGTAGGGGCGCTGCTTGCTGCGCCCTCTTATCCTAATCCTTCCTTTAGGAAGGACCCTGCGAAGCAAGGAAGGTAGGTCTCCGAACTGACGGGGGGGCAGGTGCGTATCGGTCATAACACATTCCTTAAAATCGCCTGAAGGCGCTCGTAATCGCTGGCTAAAATCGTTGCCACCATCCGGCCTGCGCGAAGCAGGAACTCCGGGTCGTCGGGGTGCGCGGCCCGCGCCTGACGCAGACACGCCGCCGCCAGCTCGTCCGACGGCACGCCCGCCAGCGCCCCGCCGGAGGGCAGGAGGACGCCGCGCAGGAACGATAAATCGGCGGTCAGCGCCCGCGTCTCGGCGGCGGTGCAGGGGTAGACGCGGCTGTGAATGCGCGGCGGGCGGGGCGGCAGGTGGCGGCGCAGGGGGCTGTCTATGCCTTCGCTGTAGGCCACCAAAAGACCTGAAAACTCGGTGCGAAGCAGCTCAAAAATCTGCGGC
This sequence comes from Capsulimonadaceae bacterium, assembly GCA_965277455.1. Lineage (GTDB taxonomy): Bacteria > Armatimonadota > Armatimonadia > Armatimonadales > Capsulimonadaceae > JANXMY01. The sequence goes on from OZ255823.1 coordinate 2,708,443, forward strand.
TGCTGCCGGCGCATCTCGTCTTCGTCCTCAAACCCCAGGGCCGACGGGCGGCGGTTCGGCTCCAGCGAGGTCGTATTCGCCCCGTACACCAGCGCATACACGGCGGCGGGCAGCCCCGACGCCGTGCGGGGGGCAGACGGGGCCGCCGGAGCCTCGGCAAACGGGTCCTCTTCGTCTTCCAGCTCCAGAAACGGCGCGGGGTCCGTCGCGGACGGCGCAGGAGCGGGCGCAGGTCGCCCGATTTTCACGAAGGCCCCAAACGGCGGCGGGTCGTAGAGCCGCGAGACAATCTCACGCGGCACTTCGAGGCACTGCGCCACAAACGCCGTCGTCCCGGCTTCAATAATTTCCCCGATGGGTTTGTCGTTGGTAGGCATACTTGTAATACGAGAGGCACATGAAAACGGTCAGTGCTGAACCAGAAGCGCCCACAGATAGACAAAAAGGGGCACAAGAACAAGGACGGCGATGAGCTGCCAGAAAGCGGCGTTCGCTCTGCGCTTATGATATTCCAGCTTCGCCTTCTGCTCCGCCAAAAGTTCTGCCGCTTCGTCTTCTGGAGAGAACGCCGATGCACCTTGCCAGCCGGGTACGTCCTCCATTGGAAGCCGCCGCAGAAGCCGCTTGGGCGCTACAAAATGTGGCTCAGGCCGCCGCCACGGTTCTGCTCCGCGACGCTCGGCTTCCGCTTGTTCCCGGCGCAGTTCCGCCCGCTGCCGCTGGATTTCAGCCAGCTTGCGCTGCTCTTCGGCCAGACGGATTTCGGCAAGCTCCTGTTCCTGGGCCAGCAGCCGCGACTCGGCTTCGCGGCGGGTACGGACTTCGGCGAGGAGCCGCTGCACGTCTTCCACGCTTAAATCCAGCCCTTCGGCCACGTCGGGGACAGCAGGCCGGTCGGTGAGACCGGCCTGCTCCACCAACTCGGCCTGCCACAGGTCAATCACCGCACGGGCTTCGTCTGCCGAAAGCCGCTCGGCGCGGAGGGCGCTTGGCGGACTTTGAGGCAGACTTTGCCGAGCCGGGTCTTCGGTGTTGTCGGCGTGTGACAGCATGGGCATATTCAGGATGGCACCCCCGCCCCAATAATGGGGAGCCGGATTTAAGAGAAGAATAGAAAACCTCACCCCAACCCTCTCCTTCGGAAGGAGAGGGAGCCAGAGTAAGACAGCACAAGCCCACTCCTAATTGTCGGGTTCCCCCATTATTGGGGGCTAGGGGGTCCTATTCCGTCGGCAGCGGTTCGGGCGGTGGGGCCGGATACCGGAATAATACCTCAGTGGAGGCAAGTTTGTCGCCGGGGTTGCCGCCGGTGAAACCACCTGCGGCGCCGACGCTGTAAACGACAAAGCCGTCCGTGCCCTCGCGCCGGTAGCCAAGCGGCTTGTCGAAGTAAGGGTCAGTCAGCCCGGCAGGCAGGGTGTCGGGGAATGCGCCCGTTTGAGCGCGGACAGCCAGCACGGCGGCTCCGGCAGCAGCGACGGCATGACGGGCCGTGCTGCGGTCGGCGCTCCCGCCGAGGTTGAAAGCCATTCCCTGAGCGGCAATGCTGATTGGCGCGGCGAGAATGCGAACCGGGTCATCCCGCAGGTCGGCGGCTTTCATTTCCATTCGGATGAAGGCTTCCTGGCGGTCGGCGCGGGGCTGGCTGGCAGCTTCGTAGAGGGCGCGTGTCTGCGACAGGGTCAGAGCCTCGGCGGCGTCTATCAGGGCCGTGACTTGGGTTTGCTGGGCAGGCGTAAGCTGTGTTTGCGTGGTACGGCGCTTGCCCCGGTAGGGCGAGTCGTCCGGCAAAAGCTGGCGAAAGTCAGCCGGGGAAGCGCGGCGCACCAAAAGGAACTGACCGTCTGCCGCCGCACACTCGCCGCCAATCGCCCGGCTGAGGGACAGGCCAGAAGCGGCAGCGGCGAGGGCCGTCTGTGCCTGCGCGTCCACAGCAGCATTTGGCCCGGCCATCTGCACAATGTCCTGCATTCCGCTGACCATGATAGAATCTGTGGCGACGGCGACGAGGAAGCCAATCAGGAGGGGAGAGGAGTCGGTGACGTGTTCGGTAACGACAAACCCGCGTGCCTGCGTGGTCACAGCCTCCGCGAAACGGCCTTCTTTTGCCAGCAGGAAGCTTTCGGAGTTGTAGTTTCGCGCCGCCTCGCGCAGACTGGCAAAGTGGGTGAACAGGTCTGTCGGGGGGGATTTCGTCCAGTCCATCGCAAAGACGCACCGGGGCCGGTCGGTGGCCTGGTCCAGCAAAGTCGTATAATCCGGGCGGGCGGCGAAAGCGGCTCGCGCCTCGGCGAGCTGTGCGGGGGTGTAGTCGTACCGCAAACTGAGCGCTCCAGCGGCAGCCAGGAAGCGGGGCACTTGCAGCGGCTTGGCTTTGCGGAGCGCGTCCCACTGCCCATACAGGGGCGCGGCGTTTTCCGAGGCAGGCGGCAAGGGCTGATTGACCTGGGCCAGTGTGGTCGGCAGGCCGAGTTTGGCACAGGCGGCCCGTTCGCGGGCGAGAGCGGCGGGGCCGTCGGCGATTTCGGCACGGATCGCCTTTGCGGCAGGGTCCGTCGAGGCATTGAGTGCCGACAGATAGGCAGGCAGGTCGGCGAAATCAGGCTTGGGCGCGGCGGCATGGGTGCATCCGCTAGACAGGAGCAGGGCGGCAGCAGTGAACACGAAAGCGGGGCAAGAATAAGACATGGGAATAGTCCTCCACTGAGGGATGACACGCGAGGCGCGAAAAAGTTGCAGGGAGGCACCCTGCCCTGAACGGCAGGGCTTTAAAAGTGCAATTCCCCGCCTGCGCGGGCATAAGAGAAAACCCGAAGAGTTATTTCCGTGCCCGCGCAGGCGGGGAATTGCTTTTTCGAAGCACGGGGGTTCCGCCCCGTGAAAGGGCTTTTTATTTCGCTGTCTCCGCTGGCAGCGGCACCACAGGATACCGGAACACCGACTCCTGACCGGGCGGCTTCTGCCCCGCCGTGCCGCCGTCGAAGTGGCCGGTCGGCCCGGCGCTGTAGACCACAAAGCCATTTGCCCCCTCGCGGCGGTAGCTCAGCGGCTGGTTTGTGTACGGGTCAGGCAGACCGGCGGGCAGGACTTGCGGGAATGCGCCTGTTTTGGCCTTCGCCGCCAGAAGCGAGGCCGCTGCCTCAGCAACCGCCACACGAGCCTGCGTGCGGGTGGCGTTTTCGTCGATGTGGCTGAACACGGGCAGGATAATATCGGTGAACAGATGCGTCACACCCGCCGGGTCATCGGCATCATGCGTGACCTGCGCTTCCAGAGCGGCGTAGGCGGCGCGGCGCACGGCGGGGGGCCGGTCACTGGCGGCCACTAACGGACACATACGGCTGAGGTAGCCCGCTTCCCAGGCATCAATCAGAGCGTGGAGACGCTGGCGCTCCTGGAAGGAGGGCGGGATAGCTTGAGCGGTCCCGGTGGGAAAAGTGCCTGCGGCCAGAACGGCGTCAACCCCCTGCCCTTCTGCCGCGTGCATGGGGCCAAAAATGGCGACGCCGAAGCCCGTTTCTCCGGCCATCGCATCGCGCAGAGACAGAAGGGACTTCTTGGTCCGAACGGCATTTTGGACCGCATTGTCGACGGCAGCATTTGGCCCGGCTTCGGCCAGAATGCTCTGCATCCCGGACAGCGTAATCGCTTCGCAGGCATAGCCGACAAGGCAGGCCAGCAAATCGTGGTCGGAGGCAGCGTGTTCGGCGACGCGGAAGCCGAGCGCCTGCGTGGCGACGGCTTGTGGATAGTTTCCATCTCGCGCCAGCAAATAGCTTTCGGTCTGCAAAAGCCGGGCGGCTTCCCGCTGCGTCTTGTATTCGGGAAATGTGGCGGCCAGCGGATGGCCCCAGTCGCGCACAAAGACGCACTGCGGGCGGCTTGCGGCCTGATGCACCAGGCGCAGAACGTCGGGCCGGGCCGCCAGCGTCCGGCGCACGGCGGCCCTCTGCGCGGGCGTGTAGGAATGCGTCGCGCCCATGCCTTCGGCGTAAGGGGGCAGGCCGAGCGGTTTGGCATGGAGCAGGGCCGTGAGCGCCGTATAGAGCGGCGCGGCGTTCTGCGACGGCAGCGGCAGCGGGGCCTGTTTGGCGGCGGGGGTCAGCGGGATGCCGAGTGCCCGCGCCGCCGCCTGTTCCCGCGCCAGAGTGGCCGGTCCCGCCGCGACAAACTTCTGCATAACCCCTTTTTGTTTCTGTTCGCGCACGAGCACCCAGAGACCGCCGAGGCTGAGCAGCATCACGCACAATGCGCCGAGGGCCAGGAATAATCGCTGCATAAACCAAGTATAGCAAGGGGCCTGCCCCCTGTCAAGCCTCACGTATGCTATACTGACGGAAGCACAGCCACTTTGCCCATTCCGAAAGAACACACCTTTGATTCCCCTGCATGATGACCAGCCGACCCGCACGTTTCCAATAGTGACGATCCTGCTGATTGCCCTGAATGTGCTGGTCTATGCGGCCCAGCAAACCCAGCCGCTGGATGCGTCGTGGTCGATGGTGCCCTACGAAATCACGCATCACACGGACCTCGCCGGGGTCGTCGGGCATCTTGGGCGGGATGGCGCGGTGCAATTTTATCAACTCCCGCCGGGCGCACAAGTGACTTTAAGAGCGCGTGATATTTACTATGCCGCCAGTCCGCACCCGCTGTGGCTGACGATTTTCACCTCCATGTTCATGCACGCGAACCTGCTGCATATCGGCGGCAATATGCTGTATCTGTGGATTTTTGGCAACAACATTGAAGACGCCCTCGGCAAAGTCCGCTTTCTGCTGTTCTATCTGGTCTGCGGCGTGCTGGCCTCGGCGGCACAGATTGCGGTCGGGCCGAACTCGGTTATCCCCAATGTCGGCGCGTCGGGCGCGATTGCGGGGGTGCTGGGGGCTTATTTGATCTTGTATCCGAATGCGCGGGTGCTGAGTATTGTGCCGCTGTTTGTCATGTTTCTGGCGAACATCCGCGCCGTCTGGGTGCTGCTTTTTTGGATTGGCTTGCAGCTTTATCAGGGCTTCGCGGGGCTGGGAATGCAGCGCGGGGGCGGCGGGGCGTACTTCGCGCACATCGGCGGCTTTTTCGCGGGAATGCTGCTGATTTCTCTGCTCGGCGGGCGGTCGCTGGCCGTGAAGCAGCAGCGGGATATAGGGCCGTATGGGCGATAGGACCCCTCCCGCTCGTCCCTCGCTCCCTCCCCTGTTAGGGGAGGGCACAGAAAGAAAGAGCCAAAGACGAAAGGCCACCGCTTGTGTCCGCGTCTTTCCTAACCCTTCCCTAACGGGGGAGGGAGCGAGGGACGAGCGGGAGGGGTCCTACCCGTTGACAGAACGCCCCGAGTGCGATATACTTTAAGCGTTGCACTTTGTAAGACTAGACTTGAAGACCGCGAACGCTGAGAACCCCTTTTGACCAAATCGAAACTTTTGTTGTTTGCCCTGCTTGCCCTGGGCGTTGTCGCCGGGCTGATTTCTGCGGACCACCGCTGGAAGGCCGAAGACCGGAACCGGCGCGTGGAGCTGATTGTGGACTACAGCGACGCGCAGGCGCTGGCGAACACCACCCGGCGGCAGATTGAAGACGTGCTGCCACAGCTTCGCACGGCGGGCATCACCACCGTGGCCCTCACCGAAGACACGCTGGGAACGCTCTATGCCAACGGCGTCGTCACCTATACCCGCGACGGCAACGAAACCGTGGTGCGCTTCGCGCCGGGCTTTCCCGGACAGCGGGCACGGGTCGTCGAAATGCTGGCCCGCAAGGCGCATGGGCTGGTCGTGACCCCGGAAGGCGCAGACAGCCTGCGGATTGGCTCCCCGTGGCCGCAGTTTTCGTCCGTCCCTATCGGCCTGGACAGCGACTCGGTGGCCCGTGTCCGGCAGAACCGGCTGCTGGTGTCCCCGAGGTTAGCCAATTATCCCGGCGCGACGGCGGAAAGTATTGCCTGGGAGATGGCGCAGACCAAGCGGCAGTGCGCGGGGCCGGACGGGCGAATCGGGCCGGTCATCTTTGCCGGGGCTTCGGTGCTGGGCAATCGCGGGCTGATTAAGGCGACGGCGGCGGCGTTTCAGGCGGACCATCTGACCTATGGCAGCGTGGAGCTGGGCAAAACGCTGGGCGATGAAGACCTGTCCCGGCTGGCGGCGGACCGAACCATCCGGGTGCATTCTATCAGCGCGGACGAAATCGGGAACATGGAAGAGCCGACAGCGGTGGAGCGGTTTGTGCGGGCCGCCAAAGAGCGCAACATCCGGGCCTGCTATGTGCGGCTGTTCACCTACGGCCTCGCCAAAGACCCGGATGTGATTTCGGCGAACACGAGCTTTATCGGCAAAATCGTGGCGGGCATGACCGAGGCGCATCTGATTGTGGACGGCGACCCCGCCCGGCCTTACGCCAATGATGCCCACGGCGGTGATGGGGCACCGAGTCTAGTTTTGCGTTTGCTGATGGCGCTCGGCGTACTGGGCGGCGCGATGCTGCTTTTGACGACGTTTACGCGCCTGCGAGGGCGGGCGTTTGCGGTGGCACTTGTGATTGGCGCGATGCTGGCGCTGGGGCTGGCGGTGCCGGGGCATTCCGCCAAAGGCCGCGAAGTCCTGGCGCTCCTCGCCGCCTGCGTGTTCCCCGCGCTGGGGCTATGCGCGGTGCGGCTCCCCCGTGCGACGGCGTCCGCAGGAGAGGCGCTGCGGCGGGCGTTCGGGACCTATGTACAGATGACGGGCGTGACGCTGCTGGGCATTATTTTGGTGGTCGGCCTGCTGGCGGGGCGGCTGTTTCTGATCAAAGTGGATGAGTTTCTGGGTGTCAAGCTGGTGCTGGTCGCGCCGGTGGTGTTGGTCTCCGCCTATTACGGGCTGGGCCTGGCCGAATTAGGGTCGAGGGCGGGCTGGGCGGAGCGGCGGGAGACAGTGCTGGGGTGCCTGAGCACTCTCGCCGCGAAGCCGCTGCGATTAGGTCAGGTCGTGGTCGGCTTTGTGGCCCTGGTGGCGCTGGCCCTGCTGGTGGCCCGCAGCGGCAACGACCCCGGCGTGGGCGTCTCGGCGACGGAGCTTCATGTGCGTGCGCTTTTGGACCATTACCTGCTGGTGCGGCCCCGGACGAAGGAGTTTGGCCTGGGGCATCCAGCCCTGCTGCTGGGGCTGGCCTGTGCGGCGTCGCGCCGGTGGAGGCCGCTGGTGCTGCCGCTTTTGGTGATTGGCTCCCTCGGGCAGTCGTCCTTGCAGGATACATTCTGCCACCTGCACACGCCGCTTTTAATTTCGAGCCTGCGCGGCCTGATTGGCTGGGCGATTGGGGCGGTGATTGGCGCCATTGTGTGGCTGATTGCGTGCCGGTTCGCGCCGGTATCTCAGAAAGCGGAGGTGCGAGGATGAGGCCCCCCCCGCCCCCAATAATGGGGGAGCCAGAGCCAGGAAAAGATTGCCTGCGGACACTGGTTCTTTCTGCACTATCCGGCTCCCCCATTATTGGAGGCGGGGGGGGCTTATGACCCGCCTTCTGCTGTCCGGCTACTATGGCTACGGCAACGCGGGCGATGAGGCGGTGCTGGCCGGGCTGGTGCGCGGCTTCCGGCAGTCGGCGGAGGCGGGCAGCCTGGAGCTGACGGCGCTGTCGGGAGACCCGGCCAAAACCGAGGCCGAGCATGGCATTCGGGCCGTGGACCGCTACAAAGTGCCGACCCTGCTACGCGAGATTAGGGGCACGGATTTGTTTCTGTCCGGCGGCGGGAGCCTGCTGCAAGACGTCACTTCGGCGCATGGGATTTTCTACTATCTGGGTGTCGTGCGGCTGGCGCAGATGCTTGGCAAGGAAACCATGTTTATCGCGCAGGGCATTGGCCCGCTCAAATTGGTCCGCTCCCGGCGGCTGGTTCGGTCCGTCGCCAACCGTTTGAACGCGGTGACGGTGCGCGACCCGGACTCGGCGCAGCTTTTGCGCGACATTGGTGTCACCCGGCCACAAATTGAAGTCACCGGGGACCCGGCACTGCTGCTGGAAGCACCGCCGCGCTCGGCGGAAGGCGGCACCGGCGCGTTTGGCGTGGCCCTGCGGCCCTGGCCGGGGCAGGACACGCTGCCGGATGTTGTGGCCGAAGCCTGCCGAACAGTGCTGGGCGGCCACCGGGCGCTGCTCCTGCCGATGCAGCCCGGCCCGGACCGGCCTGTCGCGGAACAGTTCATGCGAAACTGGCGTCAGGGCCTCGGGGGCCAGAACCGGGACACGCTTTGCACCCCGGAGCGGGGGCTGGACCCGCTGCTGGCAAATATCGCCGGGTGCGAGCTAATGGTGGGAATGCGCCTGCACGCGCTCATTCTCGCGGCGGCAGCGGGCGTCCCGTCGGTCGCGCTGTCGTATGACCCGAAAGTGACGGCGTTCATGCGCTCCTGCGGGCAGGACGACGCCGTCTGGACCGTGGGACAGGGCGACGCCGAGGCGCTGGTGTCCCTGCTGGCGCGGGCGTGGTCGGAGCGCGGCGAGCGTGCGGCGGCGCTGTCCGCCGCCCTGCCCTCGCTGCGGGCCGGGGCACGGCGCAATATCGAAACAGCGCTGGCGCTAGTCCAGTAAGTTTTATTCGTTTTAACTCCTTTTAGCTTGTTTTTAGGCAGCCTCTTTTCCGTGAAAGGAACTTTCTTATGTCCATCACTCACAGTCCGCATAACCCCACAAACCGCAAGCCGCTTCGGCGGGCCGCGCTTCCTATTTTTCTTTGCAGCGCCGCTGCGGCCTTCCTTGCAGGCTGCGGCGGCGGGGGCAGCAACGGCAATTCGGGGTCAATCGGAACCACCGGCAGCTCCGGCGTCACCACGGGAACACCGGGGACGACGGGATCAGGAACAACGGGCAGCCCCGGCGTCCTTGATTCCTCCATTACCGGGCGCATTGTGGACGCGGGTGGGAACGGCGTGCCGGGAGCCAGTGTCATCGCGGACACCGGCGGCTCGGCGGCAAGCTCACTCAGTCAGGGCGGCTACCGGCTCGATCTCACCAGCGGCGTCGTTCACCGCATCACAGCCTCGGCGACCCGCAGCGGCGTCGTCTATTCGGGCAGCACGCAGGTTTTGCCGTTCAGCAACTCGCTGTCGTCGAATGTCAACATTATCCTCTCGGCTACGAACCGGCAGGCCAGCGTCAGCGGCGTGGTCAAAGACATTACCGGCCTGCCCCTTTCCGGGGTGCGGGTGTTTGTGGCGCTGACCAGCACCCTGTCCGGGACCCATGACTCGTCGCTCGTGGGCTACACCGACGCCAACGGAAATTACACGGTGTCCAGCATCCCCGTGGACGTGAACTCCGGCGCGGCGCTCACGCTGTCCGCCTCCCGAGCGGGTTACCAGAATGTGACCCAGACGCTCACCAGTGTCGGCGCGGGCGGGGCCTACAACCAGACTCTGACGCTGACCCCGGCGACGAATGCGCCGATTCAGCCGCCCACCCTGAACGCCGCCTACACGTCCACCGAGCCGAGCGCGGTGCTTGCCAGCAGTGCCCGCGCCGCCCATGCCGTCGCCGTCGGTCCAGGGTCACCCTACGAGACTCTGCGCCGCCTGCTGTCTCCCGGCTATGCCGCGCTGGCAAATAAGCGCGGGGCGCACGGCACGCGCCTCACGGCCCATGCCGCCGGCAATTACGCGGTGGAAACCGATCTGGAGTTCACCCAGAGCAGCCTGACCGCGTCCTCGGTGCTGGCCTACTCGGTGTACCGCACCGTTGGCTCGACCGTCCCGGCGGCCACTTCGGCGGCGTTCTATGACCAGGTCGCCGATCCGCTGGCGAACTATTACACGGACCTGACATTCTCGAATTTCACCACGAATACCCTGAGCGGCGTTAAATACAACTTTGCCCTGTCAGCGATCAGCACAGGCACGGCGGGCAATGTCGAATCCGTCCTGTCTTCGCCGGTGTCCGTGATCCCGCTCGGGCCACTGACGCTGACCGCCCCAACGGTCCAGCAAGGTGGCGTGAACCCTGTGACAGTATCGTGGAGTCCTGTGACCGGCGTGACCGGCTACCATGCGTACCTGTATACAGAGTTCCCGACGATCAATACCACCCCAGAGGACCTCGGCGCGGCCCCGGCGAACACGACCGGCTTTACCCTGCCCGCTCTGACTGCGGGCCAGCAATACTACATCGTGGTTGTGGGTGTCTCCGATCAGGCCGAAACCGCCGGCTCCACGACGCTGACCTCCGGCGCAGCGCTGACCTTCAGCCCGATCACGCCGTTCACAGTGACGCAGTAGGAAACCTCACCCCAGCCCTCTCCTTGCGGAAGGAGAGGGAGGCACACGGGGCTGAACCCCCATGCTTTGAAGTGCAAGCCCCCGCCTTCGCGGGCGAAGAGTTTAGGAACGCTTCCGTTCGGTTGGCCTGTGCCCGCGAAGGTGGGGAATTACACTTCAAAGCATGGGGGTTCAGCCCCGTGTGCTCCCGGCAATGCAAGAGCCGGGATAAGAGTAGCCCGCCGATTTGCCCTAATGAAACTCCTCTGGCCTGCCATAATCTTACTTGGAGGCGGCATCGCGAAAGGAGCGAGTTCTATGGCAGCTATGTCTGTCGCCCCAGGGGCGTTGTTGGCGTCGTCCGTTTCTCTCTCAGGAGGTCTCAGCCCGGAGGAGGCCCACCTCGTCAAGCTGACCAAGCGCGAGATTGAGGTCCTGACTCATGTGATTCAGGGCAAATCGAGCCGGGAAGTGGCCGAGACATTGTTTGTCAGCAAGCGCACGGTGGATTTCCACCTTGCGAATGTGTACGACAAGCTTCATGTCAACAACCGTGTGCAGGCATTCCGCCGCGCTACGCGGCTGGGCCTTATTCCCTACGAAGCGCAGTTTTCTGACTAGAGAACTTTTCGCCAACTACCCCTGGCCGACTGAATGCCCTGGTCTTTTATGCCTCAGCAGCCGCAGGCAACCCACCGAAGCCGGGAGAGAAATCTCCCGGTCTTTTTTTGCGTCTGCCTCTTTTTTTGCGTCTGGCCGATTGTGTGCTATAATGCCTTGATGTTTCCTCAATTTGCCACTTCTTTACTCGCCACACGCTGGCCTGCAAAACTTTTAATCTCTCTGGCCCTCCTGCCGGTGCTGACCGGGTGCGGCACGCAGACGCAGAACACGGTGAAGATCAATGATGATCTCTCCGAAGCCCTGCGCCATGTTCAGGTGGACCCAACCGACAAGGAAGCGCGGCAGTGGGCGGACCGTGCGATTGCAGTGGCCCCCAACGACTCCGTCACCTACTTTGGCGACCCAAACGCCCCCCTTCCCCGCGTAGGTGTGGCCTCTGTGTTTGGCGACGTCGGCGATGACCCGGCACTGGCCGACTACATGGCGCAGGCCGTGCAGAAGTTTCCCAATGACTACCGGGGCTACCAGAGTTTGATGGACGCGCAGGGGCGGCTCGGGCGCGATGCCGACCGCAAGGCGACCGCGCAGAAGCTGATCGGCGTGCTGTCTTCCGCCCCTCAAAAGCCCGGTGCGACCGATGCTCAGGATCGCAAGCAGGCACTGGCCGAAGCTTACTTTGCTGCCGGGGACGTGAAGAACGGCACCGCGCAGTATCAGGCGATCATTCAGGCCTATCCCACTCAGCCGCTCCCGCTCAACAATCTGGCCTACAACCTGGCGACTGCCAATACCGACCTGCCGCAGGCTTTGAATCTCTCAGAACAGTCGCTGGCCCTGGCGCGTAAGAACAGCGATACGGATGAGCAGATGGCGTTGCTTCTGGACACGCTGGGCTGGGTGCAGTACCGACAGGGGGATTTCAAAAACGCCGCGCAAAATCTGGAACAGGCCGCCGCCCTGCTGCCGCGTGAAGCCGAGACTCGCTACCATCTGGGTATGGTTTATACGGCTCTCGGCGAGCCGGATGCCGCCCGTGCGGAACTCGGGCACGCCGTCCTGCTGTCGCAGGATTACGCCGCCGCCGAAGCGGCCCTGAAGGCTCTGCCCCCGGCGACGCCGTCGTAACGCTTTTTTCTCAGGCGAATTCTTCTCAAGCCACCTTTCGGAGGTTCATCGCCGACCCGCCGAACCAACAACCCAAAGGAAACCAGACGTGCCTGATCTTCCCCTGCTGCCCTATTTTCCCCTGCTGCCTTCGCTGGCTCTGGCCGCCGCGCTCCTCCTGCCCGCCGCCTCGGCCACTGCTGCTCCTCCTGCGCCCAAATCCGTCACGGCTTTCCAGAGCGCCAATATGCCGGACACAGACCGCAAAACGCTCTCCCCGCAGTTTCTCAAAGACAACGCCGCACGGGCCTATGCCGCCTGGAAAGCCGCGCCCTGGACCGCGCAGGTCCCCCGCGACGTCTTCCTGAACGACATCCTGCCCTATGCGTCGCTGACTGAGCCGCGTGAAGAGTGGCGCGGCAAACTGGCCGCCGTCGCCGGGCCGCTGGTGGCCGGGTGCAAAACCCCCGGCGAGGCGGCGATGGCGCTGAACAAAAAGCTCTTTCCGGCCCTGAAAGTGCGTTATTCCACCGCCCGCAGCAGGGCCGACCAAAGCCCGGCGGAGACCATGAGCAGCGGCATTGCGTCCTGTTCGGGCCTGTCTATTCTGCTGGTCGATGCCTGCCGCTCGGTGGGCGTTCCCGCCCGCGTCGTCGGCACGCCTCTGTGGGCGGACGGACGCGGCAATCATACATGGGTGGAAGTGTGGGACGACGGCGGCTGGCACTACCTGGGGGCCGCTGAACCCGATGACAAGGGCCTGGACCATGCGTGGTTTGCCGGAGATGCCTCCCATGCCGTCAAGGACAGCCCGGAGCACGCCATTTATGCGTCGTCGTTTCGCCGCACCGGCTTGTCTTTTCCCCTCGTCTGGGCACCCGATGTGCAGTGGGTCTCGGCGGAGAATGTCACCGACCGGTATCTGACGCCTGCCGCCGATGCGCCCGCTGACCCGGACCCTGTGACCGTGCATATTCGCGTCACCGACGCCGCCGGAAAGCGGGTCATCGTGCCGGTGACCGTGCGCGATCTGGACGACACGGCGGGCAATCAGAGCGGTGTCAGCACCGGCGATTCGGCGGACCACAACAACCTGCTGACTTTGAACCTGCGGCGCGAGCGGGCCTATGAGATTGTCGCGGGCAATGCAGGGCACCAAACGCGGCAGACGTTCGCTTCGGGCAAAGAGGCGATGGACACAGTGACGCTGGCCCTGCCCCCCGCTCCCCGCGCCGCCGCCCCGCTGGCTCCGGCTTCGGCGAAAGCGCTGAACACGGCGCTGGCCGCCTACTTTGCCGCCCCCGCCGCCGCGCAGGCGACCTGGGAGTTCTCGCCCAAGCTCGACGCCCTGCTGCTCCAAAACGAGGGCGCGGTGCGGCAGGCGGCGTGGGAAGCGTACAAAGCCGCCCCCATTCATCAGGCGATGCGGGACGACATGGCGGCAAATCAAGTGCGCTCCGGCGAGTATCTCAGCCCGTATATCGTCAAAACCGTCGGCACGCGCCCGCCCGGTGGCTGGGGTCTGGTGATTGCGATGCACGGCGGCGGCGGCGCTCCCAAAGAGCTGAACGACAGTCAGTGGCACGGCATGGCGACGTACTACAACGACCACCCGGAAGCGGGCGGCTACAAGTATCTGGCCCTGCGTGCGCCGAATGACACCTGGAACGGCTTTTATGACGACTACGTGTACCCGCTGGTGACGCGGCTCATCAATGAGTATCTGGTTCTGGGGGATGTGAACCCGGACCGAATCTATTTGATTGGCTACTCGCACGGCGGCTACGGCGCGTTCGCTATCGGGCCGAAGATGCCGGACCGGTTTGCCTCCATTCATGCCTCGGCGGGCGCGGGCACGGACGGCGAATCGGCGGTGGAAAACCTGCGCGACGTGCCGTTCTCGGTCTGGGTCGGCGAGTTTGATACGATGTACGACCGGCGGAAACGGACCGAGGCACTGGCGATCAAGCTGGCCGAGATGCGCGACGGTCACCCGGACACCTACCCGATGAGCGTGGACATCAAAACGGGCTTTCAGCACGGCAACCTGCCGGACCATGACGAGCTGGCCGTGATGCTTCCCGCCGTCCGCAACCCGGTTCCGCGTGTGGTGACCTGGGTGATGACGGACACCGTCATCCGCGACTTCTACTGGCTGCATTCGGAGGCGCCCACGAAAACGCAGCGGCTGGATGCTTCGATAGAAAACAACGCCGTCGTCGTGACGACCACGCCCAATGTCAAAGACGCCTCGGTGATGCTGGACAGCCGTTTGGTGGACTTCGCCCGGCCAATCACGGTGTCGGTCAACGGCAAGCTGACCACGCAGCGTGTCACGCCCCGGCTGAAGACGCTGGCCGAGACACTGGCCCGGCGCGGCGACCCGCGCCTCGCGTCTACCGCCGTGCTGCCGATTACGCTCCCGTAAGCAATTCCGTAGCCAGTCACAGGGACACAGAAACGCGCCTCGGGCCAGATGGCCCGAGGCGCGTTTTACGTTTTGTTTTCTGCGTTTTAGTCTCTGTCTACGGGGCGGCGACGGCTTTCGCCGTCCAGCCCGAATACGGGCCATAGTTGAAGAACGTGAAGTTGTTGGCGGTATCCACATTCCACAGCGAAGCCTGCCCGTCGGTGCGGTTCCAGAGAATGCGCGGGTGGTTGTCGGACCCCACCGCGAGAGAAACCGCCTTGTAGTTGGCATAGGGACCATACTCGGAGTGCGTGAAGTTGTTGGCGGTATCCACATTCCACAGCCCCATCTGCCCATCAGTGCGGTTCCAGAGCAGGCGCGGATGGTTGTCCGTGCCCACCGCCACCGCGATTGCCGCGTAGCTGGAATACGGACCGTAGTTGGTGTAGGTGATGTTGTTGCTGGCATCCAGGTTCCACAGCGCGGCCAGAGCGTCGGTGCGGTTCCAGAGCAGGCGCGGGTGGTTGTCCATGCCCACGGCCAGCGCCACCGCTTTGTAGCCCGCATACGGCCCGAAGTTGCTCATTGTGATCGTGCCGGACGCAGCCACGTTCCAGAGTGAAACCAGGTTGTCGCTGCGGTTCCACAAAATACGTGTGCCGCCATCGGGGCCGACCGCCACTGCCGCCGCCGTGTAGCCCGAATAGGGGCCATACTCCGCATGGGTATACGCGCCGGTAGCCGTGGTGATATTCCACAGGGCCGCCTGACCGTTGGTGTTGGTCCACAGGAGGCGCGTCTTGCCGGTTTTGTCGTCGGCCACGGCTTTGACGGACCACCCGGCAAAGGGGCCGTAGTTGTTGATGGTATAGCTGCCCGCGCTGTCCACGCTCCACAGGGCCACGCGCCCGTCGGTATTCATCCAGGCAAGGTGCGCGGTTGTCGCCCCCTGCACCGGGGCGGTCGCGGCGGGCTGACCGTAGGCGACGAGCGAGTTCAGCAGGGTCACGGTCGGCGTTCCCCATCCGGTCGCCGGGTCATAGCCAGCGGCAGCGGTGTAATAGCCGTTGGAGCTGCCGTCGGCGATGTCATGGAAGTTGGCCGGGGCATTGTTCTTGGCAATCTGATAAATCGGTGTGTTCAGGAAGCCGACCCGCCCCAGGCCAAGCGCGGTGCGGCGGCTGTTGACCAGCGCCGTCAGTCCCGCCCACAGCGGGGCCGCCGCAGAAGTTCCGCCGTAGACATCCCAGGCTCCACCGATGTAGACAGAATAACCATTCTGCGGGTCTGAATTGAAGGAAATGTCCGGCACGGTGCGCCCGTTGGGAATGGCGGGGACCGACTGCTGATAGACGGGAACGCCCCACTGCGTGCTGACGCCGCCGCCACCGGCGCTGCTGCTGGAATTGTACCAGGTGGTCTCAGACAGGTACGAGCCGCCGGGCGCGGTCGTTTGCAGGCTGGTTCCGCCGACGCCGGTAACATAAGGCTGCGAGGAAGGGTCGTCCACAGTCGGTCCATCCGAGACATTGCCGGTGTCATACGCGCCGTAGTCGCCCGAGGCGGACAGGACGGCCTGCCCCTGCGCGGCCATCTGCTTGAAGATCGTGTACTCGCTGTTGAGCGTGCTGGCAAGTTCCTGGCTTTCCGGCAGACCCCAGGACGTGCTGACCTGCGCGGCGGTGTTGTCGCTGGCAATCCGGTTGTAGCCCGCCAGCACGCCCGCATCGGTGTTCGAGCACTCATACACCTGAACACTGCTCAGGTTTGGCGTCAGTGCCAGCGACAGCTCGGCATCCAGTGTTGATTCCGCCTGGTTGTCGCTGGTGTTATCCGAGGCAGCCACGCCGCTGCCGACCGTGATTACATTGACGGGCACCTGCGGCAGACCGTTGGCCCGCTGGAACGCAGCGATGTCGCTCTGGGCGAATGTGGCAAGCTGAAAGATGGCGATAGTCTGGCCTGTGCCCGTGCCGCTGAAGCTGTTGAAGCCGTAAGCGGCGCGGATGTCGGACACGGACAGGCCGCCGCCGACGCCCGTTCCCGCCGCCGCCGTCAAATTGGCCCGCCGCAGGTGCGGACGGCGCAGGGGCACGGTGTCCAAGCCCACCACGCCGTTGACGTGCCCGACCAGCGCGGCAGGAACGCGGGGGGTAACGTCCGGCTGGCGGGCGAGGCGGGCGGCAATCCCCGCCGCCGCCGGGAGTTGGACCTGCTGAAGCCGGACACCGAACGCCGCTTCCGCCGCCGCCGCCGGGCCGGACAGTTCGAGCAGCAGGCGGTTCGGGTGCGTCGCCGTCACGGTCAGCCCCTGCGCCTTCGCCCACGACGCGGCGGCATCGTAGTCGGCCTGTGTCGGGCCAAACTTCGCGGTGAACTCCGTCGGCGTCAGAAAGCGGTGAAACGCCGGGTCGCCGGGCGTATACAGGTGCGTCAGAAACGCATCCAGCCCGGCGGCATCGCGCAGGGGCAGGGTCAGCAGAACGGGCACGGTGTCCCCTGCGGCGACGCGGCCCAGGATTTTGGGACGAGCGACGCCTTCCGCCGACGCGGGCAGGACGAGCAATGTGCTGGCAAACGCCGCCGCACCGAGCAGGGACAGGCAGCGTGCGGAGAAATGGGGGAAGTGCATGGTCTGTTTACGGTTATCTTTCTGAAAAAGTGCCATGAGCGCAAGCCGCGCACAGCGCGTATTTATTGCGTATTTCTATTATGCCATACCGCCCGGCGCATTGGCAATTCTTTGAGATTGATGCCTCCATTAAATTGTATGCCAAGAACAGTATATTTGGTTGACAATGCACCAGAGGCGTGTTATAATTTGGACGCAAGGGTAATCAGCCCAACGTGTCTGTGCAATTCCCCGGCAGACACCATTCCAGGAGGCACAGAGGCAAGACCATGGTAAACGGGAAAGTCAGCGGGAAAGTGAAGTGGTTCAGCGACGCGAAAGGCTACGGCTTTATCGAGGTTGAAGGCCGCAAAGATTTGTTCGTGCATTTTTCGGCCATCCAGCGCGACGGCTACAAAAGCCTCGCCGAAGGCCAGGAAGTGTCATTCGAGATTGAAGAAGGGGCCAACGGCCCGCAGGCCGCGCAGGTTGTCCCCGCCGGGGGCAGTTTCCAGGCCGAAAGCCCCGTCGCGGAGCTTGTCGCCGCCTAGCATTTATTCGCCTCGCATTCATTTCTCTCGAAGCCTCGGCCTGTCCGCCGGGGCTTCTTTGTGTCTTTGTATCTACAGCAAAAAATCAGCAAGAAAAGATAATCGTTATGCCCCTCCCCGCCCAGAATGCCGTGATCAACCCCGCCGCTGACCGCCGCATCAGGCGCATCGCGCTCGGCTACGGAATTGTCGTTGTCGCCCTGCTTTTTCTCACTACGTTTGCGCTGGCCTGGGCCAATGCCAAGTACGGCGGGCCGACGCTCAAAAGCATGGCGACGCCCAAATTGTTCCTGCTGAATCTGGCGAGCGTGCTGATCGTGCTGATCCCCTTCTACGCAGGCATTCACCGGCTGTACACCGCCCGTCTGGAAATCGGGCGCGAGTGCGTTGCCGCCCGCGCCTGGGACGAGGCCGTGGCCGCGCTGGAGCCGTTTTCGTCGCCGCTGGCGCGGTTTCTGGACACGGGAGGCGAGGCGCACTTTCTGCTGGCACAGGCGTACACGGGCCTCGGCGAAAAAGTCAGAGCCGAAAGAGCCAGGGCCGTAGTGCGCCGCAAAAAAGGCGTCTGGGCCGACAAGCTGAATGCCGGGCGGGGCGGCAGCGTCTACACCACGCAGGAAAAACGGCCCACGCCGCCGAAAGGGAAACCGCGCAAGCGCTTTTAGGGAGTACGCTTCTTATGGACATCACCCAACGCTACACCACGCAGGCCGGGCGCAAGTTCGCGATCCGCCTCAGCTACAACGAGCGCATTGCCGATGCCGACCCCAGCACGGCCTTTATTCGGATGCTGGAAGTCAAAGACGCCGAGACCGGCGAAGGCGTCGCAGTCCCGGCCAGTGCGTCCAAGTTCTCCACGTATGAGAACTTCACCAGCTTCGGCGGCTACACCGCCATCAACTATTTTGGCGTCCGCGAAACGGCCATCGAGGGCCTGCGGACCAAAATCCTGACCCGTGTGGAAGACCATTTAGAAAGACTGGGCTGACCTCATGCCCCCCATCGACGACGACAAAGTGCCTTCTTTGCAGGACCAGACGATTGAGCTGGGCAAAACACTGAAATCTATTTCCGACGCCGACCCGTCCGGCATCCCTTCCCCGCAGGCCGCCGCCGTCTTCATGGGCTGGCTGGCCGAAGCCGGGCCGACCAGCCGCGAGCCGGTGTACCTGGCCGATGTGGCGGACAATTACGATGTGTTCCACAACACCAACAAAGACCTGTGGGAGCTGTTCGATATTCTGGACAACTACATTGAAGTAGAAGAGGACGACGACGAGGAGCCGCCCCCGCGTAAGACGTTCATCGGGCTGCCATTGGTGTCTTAGGACCCCCTAGCCCCCAATAATGGGGGAACCGGAAGTAGGGGCGCTGCTTGCCGCGCCCTTCTTTTCTTATCCTAATCTGTTTCCCCCATTATTGGGGGCTGGGGGGGCCTTCAAAGCCCTAAAGGAGAACAGCCATGCGGCTCAGTGACGAAGCAAAACAGCAGGCAAAACAGCAAGTCTCCCCCGAAGCCTTCTGGACAACTATAGTGGCAGTTATCGTTCTGGTGAGCATCATACCCTGGCAGAACGCCTCTGCTTTTCGCTGGGTTTGGGGCGCTTTGCTCGTCGTTCTGTGGAGCATCAGCTTGTGGCGGTTGTTTCGATTTGGCCGCCTGGCCCTGCCGTGGAGTCAAATCGTGTTGCTTTTTGGGCTGACACTGATGCCAGCCAAAGAAGTTTGGCCGCACATACCAGCCACCGGAACTTGGGTAGAGGGGACTGGAATGATTTTGATAATGATAGGCACTTTTGCCCCCTACTTCACTTCGGTCCCGCACGCCGAAGACGGCTCAGATGCGGCTTAATGCTCGTGTTCGCCGCGCAGGAACTTCTCGTAGTTCGGGCCGCTGACGCCGTAATCCGTATGGCCGTCGCCCCGGTAGACTTCCAGGCCCGTCCGCAGGCCGCCGGGGGGGAAGAACGACACGAAGCGCAGCAGGCCGGTTTCGCCGGGCTGAAGTGTGCCTTCGGACACTAAGTAGGTAGGCGTCTCGGGTTCATTCACCGCCACTTCCCAGCGCAGGCGGGACCAGCCGCGAGGGGTGGCTTTGTGCAGCCAGAAGCCGGACTCGGGGCCGCCGCGTGTCAGGCCCAGAACAAGCGCGTGGGGCTGATACTCCGGGCGGAACAGGTACGGCCCGAGGCGGATTTTGCTGACAGACGGGCGGCCTTCGT
Organism: Capsulimonadaceae bacterium; assembly: GCA_965277455.1. Lineage (GTDB taxonomy): Bacteria > Armatimonadota > Armatimonadia > Armatimonadales > Capsulimonadaceae > JANXMY01. Next base: position 2,728,188 of record OZ255823.1, read on the forward strand.
CGGCACGCAGCAGCAGCTCGTACAGGAAGCCGTCATTGCCTGCCGTACAGGTGAGCATTGGGGCAACTTCGGGGATAATCATAGGGCCTCCACAGAGAAACAGCAGAAAAATAACAGAGCACAACGGCGTTGTTGCATAAATCGTTGTCGCTGCCAACAGGAACATCAGGAACCATGCCATAAATGGCACGGCTAACGAGCCTTCGGCCAGCAAGCACCGCTTCGCGGGGCTAAGAAATCTGTTCCAGTGCCGCGAAGCGGTAGTTTTCGGCGTCCTCGCCCGATAGCTGTGCCATTTATGGCATGGGTTCTTGGGCAGGGACAGTTATGCAACAACGCCGAGCACAACAGTAAGCTAAGTCTATTATAACATAAATTGCCAAAGACGCAAAGGAGCAAATAATGGAGCCATCTGAAATTTGGACACGGACCTTTGAGCTGGTCCGGCGCGACCTCCCGGTGCCGGGGGTGTGGCTGGCGATGCAGGCCGCGAAGGCGCTGACCATCGACGGCAATTTCTTTGTCGCCGCCCTGTCGCCCCGCGAAGAGTACCTGCAAAACAGCTTGCAGGACAATCAGGCGACGACCGCCATTGAGGAAGCCCTGAACACCGTCACCGGGCGGCTGCTGGCCTTCCGCCTGGTCATCGGCACGACGCTGGCCGACTGGGAAGCCGAAAAAGCGGCAGAGAACGCTCCAGCCGCCGCCCCGCAGTTCGAGACGCTCGCCGCCGAGCCGCCGCCCGCATTCTTCCGCTCCGAGTATTCGGCGGCTCCCGAACCAGAACCCGAATACCGGCCCGCCGCCTCTTTCGCGCCGTCCGCAGCCACCGCCCCGGCGTCGAACCGGGTGGTCAGCCCAACGTGGGAAAAGCTGTCTGAGCGGCTCAACACAAGCTACAAGTCCGCGCCGTTTGTCAAGTACCCGCACGGGCAGGCGGGCTATGTGCTGATGGCGGTGAAGCTGGTGTCGGACACGATGGATGTGATGCTGCCCCCGCCGGGTGCGCCCCGCGACGATTTGCAGGAGCGTCTGCTGGCAAAAGCGATAGAGCGCCTGGGCAGCATCGTCAACCTGGACCCGCTGTTTATCTCGCTGGAGCTGCTGCGCTACCGCGAGTCGATGGGCCGAAATATAGATATTGAGATATGACAATTCTTGACAAAGTTTCGTCTGAATGGGCACACTTTCGCTTATTTTGAGATATAATAGGAGAGTCGAAAGAACAACTGACTTGAATCACCTGTGATTAAGGTCAGTTGTTCGAATAACGCTTCCACTTTCTGCAAGGCATTGGAGCCTTCCTCTCAGTTTTGCAGCCAGACCACAAAGATTAGCGGTTTGGCCGACCCGATGAGTGTCAACTCTAGGGATGTCAGAAAGGAAGTTTCGATGCCTGTTCTTCTCTCCAAGCGAGTTGTACGTGCCAACAGCGGTTTTACGCTGATTGAGTTGCTCGTGGTCATCGCCATTATCGCGATTCTCGCCGCTATTCTTTTCCCCGTCTTCCAGAATGTGCGTGAGAACGCCCGCCGGGCCGCTTGCCAGAGCGATGCTAAACAGCTTGGCATTGGCATCATCCAGTACGTGCAGGATTCCGATGAAAAAATGGTCACTGTCAACGGGGGCAGTTGGTTTAACGCGCCTCGCTACTCTTGGGCAGACGGCATTCAGCCATATTTGAAGAGTGCAACCTACGGAGGAAGCTCCGTCTTCCACTGCCCCGACCTGCAAGCAGACTATTTCCATGAGTGGTCGTCACCGCCGAACTCCAGCCCGGACTGGACTACCAAGTTTGTCAACTACGGAATGAATCTGGACTATCTCCAGCCGGATGCTGGTTGCTCGCCAGCTAATGCGAATGCTTCCGGCCCTCCTTTTGGAAAATCGGGTGTGGGTTTGAGCGAAATCGAGGCTCCAGCACAGACGGTTCTACTAGCGGAAACCAAACCCGAAGTTATTCTTTCCAGCGGAGGCTTCTATCCTACTGATCAGGTAGATGCACCTCTGGGCGGGACAACAGGAATTGTCGGTGCGTGTGGACTTGATGGCTGGGGGAAAGATGACGGGTTTGAGCTTCCCAATACTGGCTCTCCCAACACTAGCACAAATACGTTCTCTCCGCGCCACAACGGCGGCGGCGACGTGGTGTTTTGCGATGGTCATGTCAAATGGATGCGGCCCTCAGCACTGGCTGCTGGCACGAATTGGAACCCCAATATCAGCGAAGCCGACGTTCGAATTACTGACTTGAGCCAATACCTTTGGTCTCTCAAGAAGAGTGGCAACAGCGACCTGTAAGCAGACGGCACTGGAAAGGACACAAACTGACGAATGACAGCAACTTACAGACGCTTTGGAGTAGCCTTTCGCGCCGTGCGACTTGCGGCTTTTGCGGTCCTGCTGGGGGCTATTGCTTTGGGGTCCGCCGGATGCTCTCATCCAGCGGAGCCGGAAGCCGCTCCCCCGCCTCGTGCCGACGCGCATCCGCTGCCTCCGATTCCAAGCAGTTACCCGCATCCGACGCTGCCAAAGGTGAGGGGGGATACCCGTGTCCGTCCCGCGACACCGGGGCCATAGAGAAACCGAGAGCGAAGGCTTGACATCGCTGCCTGCCCTGTGCTAGAATGTTTCCGTTCCTACCGAGTTTAGACCTCTGGGGCTATGGCTCAGTTGGTAGAGCGGTTCGTTCGCAACGAACAGGTCACCGGTTCGAGTCCGGTTAGCTCCACGAGAACGAACGCAGCCGCGTATTGAGAATAAACTCAGTATGCGGCTGTTTTTTTGCGTTTACCCTCATGCCCGGCACAGGAAGACGATGAGCAGGCGCAGGTTGGAAGCCGGATCGTCGGTGGGAGCTTTAGCGGCAAGCGCGGGGCCGCTGACGATGCCTTTCATGGCGAGGTCGCTTGCCAGAACCCGGTGCAGGCCGGTCTGCAATGCCGGGTAGGTCCAGCCCCGCGCCTGATCCTGCAAGTTTTTGAGCAAATAGGACTGCCGCTGAGTCATCCCCAGCATTTCTCCCGAAAGCACGGCGGCGACATCCGGCGGCGGGCCGCCCTTCAAATTGAAGCCGTTCAACCGCTGGTCGGCCAGATACTTGGCCCCCCACAGCTGACGCAGATGCCGGGCCAGCATCACAAACGTCCGGGCGGCGACGCCGTCCGGCTTGTCCCCGGCATCCAGCATCTTGTCCGCCTCGGCCAGCGCCCGCCGGGGGTCCCGGTGGCCGACGGCATCCAGCAGGGCGAAGATGTTCTCCTGCACCGAGACTTGCCCGATGGCCTCCGCGTCGGCCAGCGTCACCTTCGGACGGTCCCCGGCGTAGGCCAGCAGCTTTTCCAGCTCTGAGAGCAGCACATGGACATCGCCGGTCTTGGCCGCGCCGCCGCGCTCCGAGGCCGTCGCTTTCGCCCGGTCCATGATGCGGGCCAGCGCGGCAGGCTCAATGGTCTTGCCGCGCTCTTTCAAGAGAGCATTAGCGCGGGCCGTTAGCCCCGCCTCGCCGGGGGTGTCGCACTGAACGGTCGCGCCGTTTTTGCCAATGGCGTTGGTCAGCTTAATCGACAGCGACTTGCCTTTGGCCTTGCCCGCGTCATATTCAGTGGCCCCGGCAATCAGCACGAGGCAGGTCAGGTCGCCCAGTTTCGGCAGGCCTAGCGCCAGCAGTTCCTGATCGTCTTTGCCGAGGCGCTGCACATTGGTCACAATCACGACGCGCCGCTCGGAGGCCATCGGGACGCCTCCGGCGGAGGCCAGAATAGCGCGGGCGGCTTCGCCCGGCTCGCCCGCGCCGGTCGGCGGGATGTCGCGCTCTTCGCGGTCAAAGTCGGCATAACTAGCGTCTAGCAGCGGCGTCGTGAGCTTCTTCAGAGCCTCGCGCTTCAGGGCATCGTCGCTGCCGACGAATAAGTAGACCCGCTGAATGGGCGCGGGAAAGCCTTTGGTGAGTTTGGCGTAGTCAAGTTCCATCAGTGTTTTTCAGGCCCTTTCCGTGAGTCCCGCCGCCGGGGTCTTCTTCCGGCCCAGCGTTTTCCACCACACGCGCCAGGAAGCCGACTCCAACGACCGCAGGGCAGGCTCTAAAGCCTCGGCAGACACGGAAGCGGCGGGGCTGCCGTAGGCGGCCTGCGTGAACGCCGTCGTCAGCGCCGGAACGAGGTCGGCAGGCAGGGGGACGCCCGTTTCGCGCTCGATCTGACGCAGGCGCGGCTGCACGCGGGCGGCGTACTCGCCGGGCGTCTCCGAAGCGCGGCGCGGCAGGCCCATCCGGGCCAGCGCCCGGCTCAGGCGGGCGTAGCGTCGGCCCAAAGCGGTGCGCGGCGCGGACTGCGCCGCAGGCGCGGGGGCAGAAGAGGCGCGTTTCGCCCACCAGCGGTCAAAGACTTCCGTTTTCAGGACGTAGCCAACCAGCATCAGCACAATCAGCAAAAGCGGATACACCAGTTCCCAGCCTGCGCCGAGGCCGAGACGCAGGCGCGACAGCCACTCCCACAGCCCCGCCGTGGGCGACGCCGCTCCCGGCACGGAGCCGTCCGACACGGAACCCGCTGTGGCGTCCAGCGCGACCCAGCCCGCGCCAGGGAAGTACACTTCGGTCCAGGCGTGCTTGTCCTCGCCGCGCAGGTTGAAGCTGTCCCCGGCAGCTTCGCCGGGCGCGAAGCCGGTTGCTAATCGAGCAGGAATACCCGCCGTGCGGCACAGAATCGCCAGCGACGACGCGAACATATCGCAGTATCCGAGCCGGGTGTCGTTCAGGAACACGCGCACATGATCCTCGCCGTCGGGGATGGGCTTCACGGTCAGCGAGTAGGTGGCGCGGTGCGAAACCCAGTCCCGCAGGGCCAGCGCCCGGTCCAGCGGGGTGCGGCGGGCGGGCGGCAGGTCCTGCGTGGCCTCGGCGACGGCCTGCTGGTAGAACGCCACATCGCTGGTTTGCGTCAAATCATTGTCACTGACCGGCAGGTACAGCCGCCGCACTTCCTCCGGGTAGTCTGTGCCCGCCTGCCGCAGACGGGCCTCGACGCCAGGCTGCAACAAATCGGGAGCCAGTGTGGACACGATGCGGTAGCCGTGAATAGGCCGGTCGTCGTTCATATCCAGCCGTCCGTCTCTGCCCGCACGCGGCGTGTGTCCGTCGCTCCCGCCGTCGTCCCGCGTCACGATCTGCTCGGGGCGCGAGGCCCCGTAAAACTGATCGGTCTCGCCCTGAACCCGGAAAAACGCCTGAATCGTTGGGCTGCCAGCGGGAAACAGGGGCGGGTCCCCCGGCGTCAGTGCCGGAGGAACCGTGGAAAGGAGCACTCGCCTATCCCCAATCGAAGTGCGGCGCGTGGGGAGTAAAGTCGCGCTGTCCAGCGTGCTTTCCCAGCGGCTGCCGGTATAGTGGTCGTAGGTGCGCCCGCGCCAGTAATGCTCCTGATGGTCGGAAGGAGTGACCTGCATCACGACTTCGGTGCTGGCCGACCAGGCATCGCCCGTGCCGAGGGCGAGGCTGTCCTCATCGGAAAAGCGCAGCGCGGTCACCGGCGGAACCGGCGCGGCTTTGCCGGCGGCCAGTTGGCGAATGGCCTGCGCGATAGACAGGTGCGAGAACACGGCCTGCGCGGGGACAATCACAGTCAGCCCCGCCAGCAGCACGGCCAGCCCGCAGAGGCCAGTCTGCACAAACTGGGCCAGCAGCAGGCGGCGCGGCTCTTCCACTTCCACCCGAGGGCTTGTTTGCACAGCGCGTGTCCGGTTTTGCAGGTAATTCTGGTGGATCAGCAGGAAAATCACGGTGACGATAAAAACGCCGAAGCAGACCAGCACCGGCGTGTTCAGGTCCGCTTCCGCCGCCAGACCCAGCGCCGCCATGACAGGAATGCAAATTTCCAGCACCCGCACATCGGTCCGCAGGAGAAATGTCCAGGCCGCCGCGCCCCAGACCAGCTCGGCCAGGAGGCGCAGCTCGCCCTTGTCCGCCCCCACCGGAAGCAGCTCCTCCACCGGCAGTGCCCGCAGGGCAAGCGCCGCCAGAAGCAGCAGGAGCAGGCCCACCACCAGCCCGTCCAGCACGCCGGAAGGCACCTTGAACCGACGCGCTCCGTAAGAAAGCGCCAGCCCCAGCCCGGACAGCCCGAGCGTGCGGGTCATCCAGACATAGTCCGGCTGAGAAATGGCGGCATTGGCCGCGAAGATGCCGCACAGCACCACCACGCCGCCTGCCAGATACAGGGGCAGGCTTGGCGGAGGTTCTTTCGCGCTCTTTATGTCACTCATTCCAGCCATCAAAACGCCTTTCCAGCAGGTCGCGCAGATCAACGCCTCGCCGCACCAGCCGCGTGTTCGGGGAAGTCAGCGAATCGGGCAGGCCGGGCGTGCCCGTCCCGAAGGAGCGGCTATCCAGCAGAAAGCGGAACAACTGCCCGCCGCGTGCTTCCCAGTCATCGCCCTGCCGCAGCAGGCGCGGGTCGGTCCCGGCGGGAGAAATCACAATGAGCGCCGCCTCGCCGCGTGCCCCCCCCCGGTCGCCTTCCAGCACATCGGCCAGCGACTCCGAGGCGTCCGGGCGGACACGGGCCAGGCGCTCCAGAAACCGCGCCGTTTCCGCGCCGCTCCGCGACTGCGTCTCATCCGCCGTCGCCCCCGCTGTCAGCAGCCGGACCGCGTAGCCATGCCGCAGGAGGTCATCGGCCAGCGTCGCCGCCAGACAAACCCCTGCTTCGAGCGCCTCACTCACGCCGTCTTTCGTGTCCGTGTACGCCTCGCGGGAGAGGTCCAGCGCGATGACGGCATCCAGCGTAATCCCCCGCGAGTATTCGGCCACAGCCAGCGACCCCGTCCGCGCCGTGGTTCGCCAGTGGACCCGGCGCAGGTCATCGCCCAGCGCGTATTCGCGGACCCCGTAAAAATCGTCGCCATCGCCGCGTGTCTGAGCGCTCGCCGATCCGCGCCAGCCCGCCGAGGCCGCCCCGCACGGCCACGATTCAGCGATAGGCAGGAGCGCCGGGTAAACAATCAGCTCATCCAGGGCCAGCGCTTTCTGCGAGAACGTTTGCAGTCCCAGCGGGTCGGTGGAGTAAATCAGCGTCGGTCCCAGCGGGAACACGCCGCGCCGCTTCGCTTCGACCAGGCACTGCGCCGTGCGCTCCTCCCCCGGCCAGACCCCCAGCACCAGCGGCGGCGGGCCGTCGGTGAGAGAGAGGCCACCCGGCAGTGTGTCGCGCACCGACAGGTAAAACTTGGGCAGGCGGCTCGTGTTGCCGAGCGTGTAGGTCAGCAGCAGCGTTTCCCCCGCCGAGGCCGAAATCGGCAAAGTCCGCACGCAGGTCAGCCCCCCCAGCATCAGCCAGCCCATGAGGTAGGAGACGGCAGGGATAAGCCACAAAATCGCCGCCATCAGATACAGCGATTTCAGGTCAAACAGCACGGCGACCACCGCCACAAACAGCCCGGCGATATTGAGTGTAAAGCGTTTCATGTGTAGAACATCAACTCGGCACGAATGCGAACCGTAGGACGAGGGGTTAAAACCCCTCGCTAGTAGGCGAAGACGCCGTGCGGCCAATCGGATACCGAACAGGGCCTATTATGTTTCGTCCGTATCTTTGGCTTTCTCTTATTTTTTGGCTTCCCGGCGTCCGCGCCTCCGAGCGAGGGGTTTTAACCCCTCGTCTTTACGGCCTGCCACGGGTTGAAACCCGAGGCTTGGAAGTGCCCAGTGTCCAGGGGACACAAGAGAAGAATATGCGGCCTCCCGTTGCCCACTCTTACGTCCCCTGGACGGTGGGCTTTTGTCAGCCTCGGGTTTCAACCCGTGGCTTCCTGCTGAAAAGGAGAGCCTCACCCCAGCCCTCTCCTTGCTGAAGGAGAGGGAGCCAGGGAAGAACGACCTCTAATTCCGGTTCCCCCAGAATTGGGGGTTAGGGGGCGAGCCGCAGCCGCTAAACCAAACCCGGCCCCGCCTGCAAAAGCTGCGGGTAGTGCTGATGGGTGTGCAGGACGAACTCCCCGAACAGCGTGTTGGCCCAGGCGAACCAGGGACGGGAGAAGTGCGCGGGGTCGTTTTTGTCAAACGATTCGTGCATGAAGCCCGTGCCCGCGTCGGTGTCTCTCAGCGTTCGCAGGCAGTGCGCGACTTCGGCCTCGTTGTGGGAGGTCAGGCCGAACATGGTGACGGCAATCGGCCAGATAGTGTCCTGCCCGGTGTGGGGGCTGCCGCCGCCGTCGAACTTGCCTTCAAAGTACCACGGGTTTGCGATGCTTCCGGCCATATCGCGGGTGGTTTTATAGATGGGGTCCGAGTCGGGCACCGCACCGAGGTACGGCAGAGAGACCAAGTTAGGCACATTGGCGTCATCCATCATCAGGCTGTTGCCGAGGCCGTCGATCTCGTAGGCGTACATCTTGCCAAGCATCGGGTCGGTGATAACAGCGTGCTCGGCCAGCGCGGCGCGGACGACATTCGCCATGTCGGTGGCCTGCGTCGCCATTTTGGAGTTGTGCCGGATAGTATTCAGCATCTCGGCCAGATGGGTCAGCGAGACGACGGCGAAGAAGTTGGACGGGATCAAAAACTGGTACCTGGTCGCGTCGTCGGAGGGCCGGAAGCGGGAGCAGATGAGGCCGTTCGGCTTAATCGGCGAGCCGTAAATCTTCGTCGAATCTGGAGCCGGAGGCCGCCCGCCGCGCTGAAAGGTGTACGGACCGGGGCCATCGAGTCGCTGCTGCTCGTGGAAGGTCTGCAAAATCAGGCCCATCGCGTTTTCCCAGCGGGCATCGAAGGGCGACGTGTCCCCGGTCTCTTTCCAGTAGCCGTAGCCGAGCCGAATGGGATAGCAAAGCGAGTCGATTTCCCACTTGCGCTCGTGGATGCCCCGCTTCATCAGCGTATAATCGCTGTCCCACTGACTGCCGGTGTCCGGGTCGGCATTGAAGGCATTGGCGTAAGGGTCCAGCTCGATGCACTGCACCTGCCGGTTCAGAACACCGTGCAGCAGCGATTGCAGCTTGGGGTCCTGCTTCGCCAGCGGCAGATAGGGCCAGACCTGCGCCGACGAGTCCCGCAGCCACATGGCGTCGATGTCGCCGGTGATGACGAACGTGTCCGGCTTGCCGCCGATTTCCTGATAGTGTACCGTGGTGTCCAGCGTGTTCGGGTAGCAGTTGGAAAACAGCCAGGCCAGCTTGGGGTCGGCGATGCGCCCCTGCATGGTGCGGATGGTCTCTTCGACGGCCTCCGAGGTGAAGCGGCGGTCGCCGGGTGCAGGGCGTTTGGACGGGTACTCGGTCTGTGCGTGTGCGGGCATTTTTCCTCCGATAAGCAGGCCCGCTCCGGTGAGCAGGCCCAGTTTCAGCAGTTCGCGGCGTGTCGTCATGGTGGTTTTCCGATAAATGGTGTGATTTTGGTGCAGTTCGTAAACCTATTGTACCCGAAGTCGCGCCGCTGTCCGAACCGTGCTATACTTAGTTCATGCCCACCACCTACACGCACGCCGATAGCCCCCTCGGCCCCCTGCTGCTGACCGCCGACGGGGACGCGCTGACGGGCCTGTTTCTGACGTCCCCCGCGCCCGCCTTAGACTGGATACGGGGCGACCACGCCGCGCCGTTCCCGGAAGCCCGCCGTCAGCTTGCCGCCTACTTCGCAGGGGACCTGACCGAGTTCACCCTGCCCCTCGCCCCCATTGGGACTGCGTTCCAACTCCGCGTGTGGGACGCCCTCCGCGCCATCCCCTACGGCGCGACCTGCTCCTACGGCGATCTCGCCCAGCGGTTAGGTCGCCCCGGCGCGGCGCGGGCGGTCGGCCTCGCCAACGGGCGCAACCCGATTTCCATCATCGTTCCCTGCCACCGTGTCGTTGGCACAAGCGGCCGCCTGACCGGCTACAGCGGCGGCATGGAACGCAAGGCTTTTCTGCTGGCTTTGGAGCAGCACAAAACAGCGCCCGGCCTTTTTTAAGGCCGGGCGTTTTGGTAATTTGCTGAACTTACTCCGGGGAGTTTTCCGGGACACGGCTACGCACAGGGACAGGCTCTGGCAACAGTTGAGCGAGATATTGTCTGACATCCGGGGCGGCGTACACCTGTATCCGCTTCCTCACTCCTTTCTGTTAAGTCTGATTGTCCGATATGGTGGTTGCTAATCCATAATTTCTAATGAGTATTTTTGCTCTTGTCCATGTGCTTTGTAGAGGTTCATGATATGTTTCTTCACTGCGAGATTGCCATCCTTTGCTATTTTATCCAGTGCTATCATACAGCAGACCGCCATTTGATCGGTATCCGCAGGCTGTGCAGGCTCCCAAAGCATTTGTGCGATTAAGTCAGCTGCCGCAACTGAGTGGATGTGGGCGAGTTGCTCTACAGCAGAACTGAGAACAAAGCGGGAAGTGGTTGGCTCAGAGATTAATTCTTGCCAAGACGATAAGGCATCAACCTCGGGCAGAGAGAATAGCGCCTTCACAGCGGCGGCGGACCAGTCATGCGTTCCAAGCCGCTCTATGCCGTTTCGTAAGCTCTCGGCCGCTTGTTTCAGAGCGAGGGCATTATACGGCGTGACATTCAACAGAAACTTGAAGTCGTTGGCGTTTATGTTGCCTAGGGCCTCATACTTGTTTGGCGCTAGACTTTCAGCCTGTGAACCGCTCGCATAGGGAAGACGGGTATGGAGGGTTAGGACATATGTTCCGGGAGTTCGCAAACCCATTTCCATCTCACAGACAATATATCCAGTTTTGAAACTTCTCGGAGGGAGACTCATTTCGGTGAAATGGCTGCCCCCTCTCAGATGTTCAACCTGTTCACGCTCGGTTCCGAACGTGTGACCTTGTGGGTCGGTGATTGCCTCGTGTAACCAAGAAGCATCATCCCCACTCGTGTAAACACTCACACGTTCAGTTGAGGTGTTGGCAATTTTGTACTTCAGTACAATCGGTTCCCCTTGTGAAAACGTGTTCTTCGAGATAAGCGAAAATTGTATTTGGACAGGCTCTTTGTTGCCTAATTCAGGTGCCGGGGCGGCAACCACAGCATTTGCGAGTTGCAACCCTAGTACGGCTATAGTCGTTAATGAAAGTGTTCGACAAAACATACTAAACTCCTTTTTTATGGAATGAAGAGAGGCATAGAAGTAATGCCACTTTTGTTGACCGTGTAATACCATTGGGGAACAGAGGGCGGACTCCCGACCGGATAGACAGATCGTGTTATTGTCATTGGTCCCGCACCGGGGACAACAACACCTTTTTGCCCTGTGTCAGTGTCGTCAAATTCATATGTTTGGGTTGAGGTCCAAGTCGCTGCGACACAGGATGACGAAGCCACAAACGAATAAGGCCTGTCTTGAATATCTGTGATGCTACCGGTGGAAGCTGGCCCACCTGGGACGGTCGGACTCGGAGTAATCGTCGGGTTGGGGATGGCGGAAATTTTTCCACTAGAACTAGGGCCGAGCGGTGGGTGCGGAGGTGCATAAGCCGCAGGCGGCCCTGGATAATATGTTCCGACGGCGTTACCGTCGTAAGACACATATTCATAGATAGTGCAGTGCGAACTGATGTCGGCTAAGTTTCCACTTGTCGAACTCCAAGCATAAGTCCAAGACAGCGTACCGTCGCCGTTATCAGTGCCGGATGTTTGGTGGAAATTATACGGCTGTGGGTGGATTTGGAGACTGTAGCCGCCGAAGGCGCAATCTATGTTGAAGGCAGCACCACCGTCAAATCCATTGCTGTTGGCACTAGCATGAACACTGAACGTGCGATTGAGGGTGAGCGCACCCCCAGATACGGCATAGTTCTTCCAATGCGCGGGCGGCACCTGACCCGCAGGGGCGTTGGCAGTGGCCGAGACCCCGCCACTCGTCACTCCCTGATTAGTCGTGGCAACCTCGGCATCTGAAGCGCCATCGTCAGCGGACCCGCTCCCGGTCGTCACCATACCCGCACCGTTCATAACCTGTGCAGTCCAGCGGGCCGTGGAAGTCTCGATCAGCATTACGGAGGGTGGGGCGGGGTCACTGGCAGCGGTCTGTCCGGCGGCAGGTGCCCAGGTTAGCGTAATGGCGGCCTGAATACTGACGTCGTAGGTGCGCGTCGTGTTTGCCGATTCGGAGGAGAAGCCACGAGAGGGTGCGGAGCCGAGACCACTCAACTGATAAGAGGTTCCGGTAGAGGAGCCAGGGGGTATCCAAGCTGTCGTAGAACTGCTTGAGTTGAATGTCTGGGTAAAGTTACCACTGCCAGTGCAGGAAAAAGTCCATGATCCGGCACGAGCGGATGGAGAAGCCAGAAAGCTGATGACCAATAATGACAAGAAAACGACGAAGCAGTGGCGCATCATGGTGTTTCTCCCGGACAGGACGGTACGAAAGCACAACGAAAACTACGACCACGCTCAACTTTCAGCGCATTGAAACCATCATAGCATGAAACACGCGCCTTGTCAAGCACTTATTTCAGATTTTTTCTACAGCGCGGTCGGGACAGGGAGGCGGGTGAGGATTTCTTCGATGATGGCCGAGCCGGTGACGCGGCGGACGCGGGATTCGGGGCGCAGGATAAGGCGGTGGGCGAGAACCGGGGCGGCAAGGCGCTTGATGTCGTCGGGCAGGACATAGGTGCGGCCCGACACGGCGGCATACGCCTGGGCGGCGTGGAGGAGGCCGAGCGAGCCGCGTGGGCTGGCCCCGAGGGCGGCCTGCGGGTGGGTGCGGGTCGCGCCGACGAGGGCGACGATGTAGTCGCGCAGGGCGGGGGCGACAAAGACCGAGCGGGCGGCCTCCTGAAGGCGCAAAATCTCGTCGCGGCTGGTGACCGGCAGGAGCGAATCGAGCGGGCGCAGGCGGGTCTGCTGGGCCAGAATACGGCTCTCCTCGGCGGCGTCGGGGTAGCCGAGCGACAGGCGCAGGAGAAAGCGGTCGAGCTGCGCTTCGGGCAGAGGGTACGTGCCGTGGGACTCGATATGGTTCTCGGTGGCGATGACGAAAAACGGGTGCGGCAGGGCATAGGTGATGCCGTCGGTGGTCACCTGCTGCTCTTCCATGCACTCCAACAGGCTAGACTGCGTCTTTGGGGTGGCCCGGTTGATCTCATCGGCCAGCACGATATGGGCGAACACTGGGCCTTCGCGGAACTCAAACTGCGCGGTCTTCTGGTTGAAGATGGTCGTGCCGGTGATGTCGGCGGGCAGCAGATCGGGGGTGAACTGCACGCGCTTGAAGACCAGCCCCAGAGCGCGGGCGAGGGCTTTGGCAAGCGTGGTTTTGCCGACACCGGGGATGTCTTCAATCAGCACATGACCGCCCGCCAGAAACGCGGTCAGGGCCATATCGACGGCTTCACGCTTGCCGACAATCACGGTTTCAATCGCCTCGGCAATGCGCCGCATGGTGTCGGCGACGGCCAGCAAATCCGGCGACGCCATTGGAGAAGAACTAGGTTGAGTGGGTATCACGCGGGGCGGGTCGCCGATCTGTATAAAGACTTAGTGCACGGACAAGATTTTGTAGACAGCCGTGCCATTGGGCGTCTTGACCTCGACGCTATCACCGAGGGTGTGGCCCAGGAGCGCCTTGCCGACGGGGGACGTGTTGGAAATCAGGTTTTTGGCGGGGTCAGCTTCCATGACACCGACGATGGTGTATTCCACGTCCTCGTCAAACTCTTCGTCATGTACCTTGACTACGGAGTTAAAGCCGACAATGTCCCCGCCGCCAACAGTGTCCAGAACTTTGGCGCGTTCCAGCATGGCTTTCAGGTTGTTGATGCGTCCCTCTAAAAACCCCTGCTGCCGCTTGGCATCGTGGTAGTCAAAGTTCTCGCTCAGGTCGCCGAGCGAGCGGGCGTCTTTGATACGCTCGGCAATCTCGCGGCGTCCGGTCGTTTGCAGGTGTTCCAGCTCTTCTTCCAGTTCTTTGAACTTGGCCGTGGAAAGAATGATTTCATCGTCTTGAATGGGCATAGCGCGGCGTTCCTTGTGTGGCGGCGAATCGTTCTATCATACCACAGGCACGATACGCTGTCAATTTTACGATGTATCTTACGGAGATGGGCGCAATTGGCACGAATTATGCACAGAGGGATAGAGAAGATTTAGGGAACGCAGCAAGGGGAGCCAGAGTGAGGAACGCTTACATTAAGTTTCGGACCAGAAAAGATCGCGCTGTCGGCTGTGAGGAGCTGATCGCGCATTCGGAGGTCAGCCGCCTATCGGGAGATATTTACTGTATACCCTGGCTCAGCCTCGGGCTTTTGGACGCCTGCCGCGTGGACTATACGTTTGCCGATCAGGACGACCTGACCAATGCCCGCCCTTTGTGGAACTTCGCCGGGGCCAGCGCCCGCTGACCCCGTTTTAGTCCCTACGTTTTAGTCCCTACGTTTTAGTCGTAAGCCGTTTGGCCCGGCGGGTAGCAAATCAGCTCCACCTGATTGCCGTCCGGGTCGCTGACATAAATCCCTTTTGTGCCGTCCCGGTGTCCGTCCACGGCTTTGTCCGCCGCCAGAGCCGCCGCTGTGAGCGTTGCTTCATCGACCCGCACCGCCAAATGAGGCGGGTGCTGCGAGGGCGTTACCAGCGCCAGCTTCCCCTGCCCCAGCTTCAAAAAGGCCCAGGTGCCATCCTGATACAGCACCTCCGCGCCGAAGTTTTCCACGTACCACACCACCGACGCCGCAATGTCGGCGGACGGGACCGCCACATGATCCATCTGCATAAACGAGCTGCTTTCTAAATTGGACGAGGGGTTAAAACCCCTCGCTGGGAGGCGAAGACGCCGGGAAGCCAGAAGATACGGACAAGATACGCAGCGGCTATTTTTATCGTCTGATTGGCCGCCCGGCGCGAAGCGCCTTCCAGCGAGAGGTTTTAACCCCTCGTTTCCTCATCCCTCGTTTGTGCGCCTTTCGCTGTCCCGGTCATACCTTCCTTCAGTTGTCCCGCTCCACGATGTAATGCGCCAGCGCCCGGAGCGGCTCAGCGGCAGGGCCGAGGGGAGCCAATGCAGCAAAGGCGGCCTCCGAGGCAGCGCGGGCGAGGCGGCGGGACTCGGGCAGGCCTAAAATCTTGGGATACGTGGCTTTGTCCTGCCTCAAGTCGCTGCCGACGGGCTTGCCCAGCTTTTCGGCGTCGCCCTCTAAATCCAGAATGTCATCGGTGATCTGAAACGCCAGCCCAATCTGCGTGCCGTACTCGTACAGCGCCCTCTCCTGCGCCGGGGAAGCCCCGCTCATCCGTGCCCCGGACAGCAGCGAGGCCAGCAGCAGTGCCCCCGTCTTGCGGGCGTGAATGGAAGCTATATCGGCGTGGCTGATGTCGCCCCGGCCCTCGGCTTCAATATCCGAGACCTGCCCGCCGACCATGCCGCGTGTGCCGGAAGCGCGGGCAATCATCATCATGGCATCCAACACGAGGCCCTCGGGGGTGGTTGTGCGGCACTCGGCGATCAAATCAAACGCATGGGCCAGCAGCGCATCGCCCGCCAGAATTGCCAGCGCCTCGCCGTAAACAATGTGCGAGGTCGGGTAGCCGCGCCGCAGAGCGTCGTCATCAATCGCGGGCAGGTCGTCGTGGATCAGCGAAAACGTATGGATGCACTCCACCGCGCAGGCCAGCGGCAGGACATGGTCCACATCGCCGCCGACGGCTTCCGCCCCGGCGAATACCAGCAGGGGGCGCAGGCGCTTGCCGCCGCAAAAGAGCGAATAGCGCATCGCTTCATGCAGGCGCGGCGGCAGGTCGTCGGCAGGCGGCAGGTAAACATCCAGAGCGCGGTCGGACAGGGCGCGGCGTTCAGCAATATAGGCGGCCAGGTCAAAGGTCATCAATTAAGCTCCGGCCTGCGCCGCCGTCAGTGTGTTGCGGAGCAGCATGGCAATCGTCATCGGGCCGACCCCGCCGGGGACGGGGGTAATCGCCGATGCGACTTCGGACGCGCCCGTATAGTCCACATCGCCGACATCATGGCTTAGTCCCGGCACGCGGTTGTAACCTGCGTCTAAGACCACCGCACCGGGCTTGATCATATCTTGGGTAATCATATTGGCTTTGCCCACGCACGCACAGAGTATATCGGCCTGCCGCGTGATCTCTGCCAAGTTCGGCGTCCGCGAGTGGCAGATAGTCACGGTTGCGTTTTCGGCCAGCAGCAGCAGCGCCAGCGGCTTGCCGAGAATGACGCTGCGGCCCACAACGACCGCGTGCTTTCCTGCGATCGGCAGGTTATAGCGGCGCATCAGCTCAATCATGCCCGCCGGGGTACACGACTGAAACGCGGGCAGCCCCGCGACAAGCCGCCCCAGGGAGATCGGCGCGATGCCGTCCACGTCTTTCGCGGGGTCCAGCAGCGACAAAATCCCCGGCTCGTCCATGTGTTTGGGCAGCGGGTGCTGCACCAAGATGCCATGCACCATGGGGTCGGCATTGAGCTTCAGCAGACACTCGCGGACAGCTTCTTCGGGGGCATCATTGGCGAATGGAAACGTTTTGGAACCGATGCCCGCACGGGCGCACGCCCGCTCTTTCATCGCAACATAGGTGGCCGAAGCGGGGTCGTCCCCGGCAAGAATGGCAGCCAGCGTTGGCACAATGCCGGTTTCGGCGGTCAGCGCCTTCGCGGCCCGCCCGACTTCGGCGCGGATGGTTTTGGCGGTCGCGGTCCCGTCTAAAATCAGTGGTGTCGTCATAGGTATTTTGAGTGTCCCCGGATAGGACCCCTCCCGCTCTTTCCTCGCTCCCTCCCCTGTTAGGGGAGGGTTAGGATCAAGGCAAGAGGCGGGTGCGTTTCCGTTCTTCTCTGCTTCTTTGCCCTCCCCTAACAGGGGAGGGAGCGAGGGACGAGCGGGAGGGGTCCTACCCAACTTTGCGCCGCACGAACTCGGTCAGAAACGCGGCGATGTCTGGCAGCGGCAGGGTGCTGGTGTCGAGGCACAGATGGTACGCCTCGGGATGGCCCCATTCCGTGCCGAGCATCTGTGTGATATAGCGTTTGCGGGTCTCGTCGGACTGCGTGATGACCGCCCGCGCCCGCGACTCGCTTTCGACGCCGTGGCGCTCCATGACGAGGCGGATACGGAACGCCAGCGGGGCGTACAGCAAAATGTTGACCTTGCCGGGGTGCGACGGCAGAACGTGCGAGGCCAGCCGCCCGACAATGATGCAGTCCTCGCGGGCGGCGATGTCCTTCATCACCTCGGTTTCGGCGTCAAACAGGTCACGGTCCGAGTGCGACAGCGTCACCGGTGCCTGATACAGCGCCTCGGGCGGGTTGATGCTGATGCCCTTTAGCATCCGCTCCCAGAACGGCGTGCCGCGCTCTTCGCGGGCGGCGAGGTCTTCCTCATCCAGCGACAGGGTCTGCGCGGCCTGACTGACAATTTCCCGGTCCAGACAGCGGATGCCGAGGTTGTCGGCCATCATTTGTCCAATCAGCGAGCCGCCGCAGCCAAGCTGCCGGGCGAGTGTGACAGTGGTTCTCATGGTTGGTGTGCCTTGTGAGAGTTTTAGCGGGCAATCGGCAGTGGTCCAAACGCAGGCAGGGAGGCGTCCGTGCCGTCGGTGACGTTGCAGTACGGAAATAATCCCCAGCCGTACCACAAATGCAAACCCGCCGGGGACTGCCCGGCATCCAGTTTCAGCAGGACGTCGGAGCCGTCGAAGACAGTCTTATAAATGCGGGGCCGCTCGGTCCCGTCGGCATCGCGCAGAGAAAAGCCCGCCGGGCGGCCCGCGCTTTGGAGGCCGTCGTGAACGCTGGCATACGTGACACGGATTTGGTCGCGGTCGGCTTCATAAGCGGCAGACACCAATGTCGGCGCGGGGCGGCCTAATGCCACAGCGGCGAGGCGGCGGCCCAGACGCTTTAAGCCGTCCGTGCTGATATGAATGCCGTCGTCCAGGCCCAAGTCAATCGCGGACACAACGGCGCAGTTTGCAATCGTCTCCGGCAGGCGGCGCTGCGCTTCCCGGATGGCATTCCAGCCGTGGAGGGAGTCGGGCGACGGGTCCGCGACCCAGCCGCCAAGCTGCACCAGAGAGAACGGCAGGTCGGGCTGACCGAAATCGGCCCGGAACGAGGCGACTAATTCGGCCATGCGGGCGGGGTACACAGCAGCCTCGGCGGGGCCGCAGTCGGACTCGCCCTGATACCAGAGAATGCCCGCCACTTTGCCGCCGACGGCCTGCACCCGCGCCAGTGTCGCACCATAGAGCGACGCCCCGCCCTCGGATTTGCGCGACGGCGACCACTGATCCATCGACGTTCCGCCGTGCGCCGAGGGGATGAGGCCAATGGGAACGCCCGTGGCCTCGGCCATCGCTTTGCCGAACGATAAGCCCAGTCCCGCGCCTTTGGCGCGGCTGATGTCACGCGGCTCCGGGGCGGTGGGCATCGGCTGTCCCCAGAGGGCGCGGTGGATAGGGCGCGGCGATTCGCCCAGCCAGTGCAGCGGCTCCGACGCCACTTCCCACTCTTCGCGGGAGGCGAACGCATGAACCAGGGGGGACAAAGTCTCGACTTCGGGCGTGAGGTCCCCCACCCCTTCCATGTTGCTTTGCCCGGCCAGCACCCAGAGGTCGCCCACCAGAACATCTTTCGCGGTATCGGCGGTGTACGGTCCGCCCGTGGGCAGGGTCAGCGTGCCGACGCCTTCGATTTCAACGTGTGCCTGTCCGTCCGGGCCGCGCTGCAAAACTTGATGATCGTGCAGGGTCATTTGTTCGTGTCTCCCTCGGTAAAGTTCAGGTGCATTCGGCTGGCCGTGGGCTGCCCCTGGCCTTTGTATTTGCTGCCCAGTGCGGGGTGGCCGTAGGGCCGGTCGGCGGGGGTGGTCATGTCAAAAAACGAAATCTGTCCAACTTTCATACCGGGGTACAGCCGAATAGGCAGGTTTGCGACATTGGACAGCTCCAGCGTCACATTGCCCTCAAAACCGGGGTCGATAAAGCCCGCCGTGGCATGGACAATCAGCCCCAAACGGCCCAGACTCGATTTGCCGCCAAGCTGCGCGGCGATGTCGGCGGCCAATCCGACCCGCTCTAAAGTGCTGCCCAGAATGAACTCGCCGGGGTGAACGATAAACGGCTCGCCGTCGGGGACTTCGATCATCTCGGTTAGATTGTTCTGCACGGCTTTGGGGTCAATGCACGTATATTTGTAATTCCGAAATACCAGGAAACGGCTGTCCAGGCGCACGTCAATCGACGCAGGCTGTACCAGCGTTTCGTCATAAGGGCTAACCAAGATACGCCCCGATTGCACGCACTCTTTGATGCTTTTGTCAGAAAGAATCACAACGTTTTTTTCATCCATAAAAAGCGCGGCCCGGAGGCTTTCGGCACTTCTTCAAAGCCTGCCGACCGGGCGCAGGCAATCAGCGCCGCGCCTCCCTGCGGGGCACGCAGCCAGACTTCCGGGTAGGGCCGGGCCTCGGCGAGAAATTCGCACAGACGCAGGAGCAGGGCGCGGCCCACGCCCCGCCCGCGCATATCGGGGGCGACCAGAACGCGGGAAATCTCCACATCCTGCTCCACCGGGTCCTCGGTAATTTCGCCGTAGGCCGCCAAATCGCCCTGACGCCGCAGGGTAAACGCATAGTCCACTTCGTAGGTCCACGCCGCCACCGTGTCCGCCGTCAGCGGGAACTCGCCTTCGACGCCCACCGCCTGCCCTTCTTCCGGCGACGCGGCCCAGGCGGCGACCAGTTCGCATTCCGGCAGGGCCAGCGGGCGCAGCTCATATTCCAGCAGGTCACTCATCAACTCTCTCCGCTTCAGCACTCTCCGCTTCGGCCTCGCCACGCGGCTGCCGGGCCAGCGCCCCCAGAACGCCGTTGACAAAGCGGCCCGACTCGGCGGTGCTATACTTTTTCGCCAGCTCCACGGCCTCGTTGACCACGGCGGCCACCGGCGCATCGGGCCGGTACAAAAGCTCCCAGGCGGCGAGCCGCAGGAGGCTGCGATCCACAGCGGCCTGCCGGTCGGGGGTCCAGTCGGGGGTCAGCGCCGTGATGCGCTGGTCAATCTCGGCCAGATGGTCCAGCGTGCCGCGCACCAGCTCTTCGGCATACTGACGGTTTGGCCCTTCGAGACGCGACTGTGCCAGAGCGCCTTCCATCACTTCTTCGAGGGGCTGCTTGCCGATGTCCAGTTGAAACAGCATTCGCAGGGCCAGCTCGCGGGACTCGCGGCGTGTATTTTTTCCGTCTTGGGATTTACTATCCTGGGGCTTGCTGTCGGGTGTCATAATGGGCCTATTGTACCCGATTTTAGCCCCCGATTTCGGGCACGGGACCGGGAGACGCGGCGCGGGCGACGCCAGCGCATCGGCGGCGGCTCGCGCAGAGACAGCAGCAGGGTCGCCAGCGCCAGCATCCCCGCCAGCAGGCAGCCGGTCGCATACCAGTCATACGGGTGCGCCGAGTCCGGCGCAAAATGGGCCTGCTGGAACAGCGTCACCCGCGTCCAGTAGAAAAACCCCGTCCCGCACAGTGCCAGTACCAGACCCGCTCCGCCCGGCACAAGAAACCGCGATAGCATCAACGGACGGCGAACGCGGCGGCGATGTTTTGGCGCGGAAAGCATAGCGGCTTATTGTACCGCCGGGTGGGCCGGGTGTCAAGAAGTTTGCCTCGTTAGCCTAATGCAAACACATCTTACATTGCTTCGGGATTACCCCGAGCAGAGCAGACATAGGAACGAGGGGTTTTAACCCCTCGAACTCTGGCTCACCCTGCCCGTTAGCAACGGCATCAGCTCCATGACCACCCGGCGGATGGGCGCGAGGTCGAAGTCTGCCCGCAGCGTATCGCCGAGATGCACGGAAGGCGGCTCGATGCCGAACAGCGCCCGTGGAAAGCGCGGAGAAATAATCTGCCCGAGAAGCCGCTGCGCGGCATCCCGGGCTGCTGTCTCTGTCAGACCAAACGTTTCGACGAGATAAGCACTCAGCCGGTCCTGCGGCACAGAAAAAATCGTATCGAAGTACCGGGCGGAGCCTTCCGGGAAGCGCTCGGCTTCGGCAATCGTCATCCGGCACATCTGGATAGTCCAGGTAAACAGCAGCCCCTCCAGATAGCGCCCGCAAAACAGCACCAGAGCCTCAGCGGGATCCTCCGCATATTCGCCCGGCGCTTTGATCTTGCTCAGAGCAACCTCGCGGATAAATTCAATGATCTCGAGATATAGCTTTTCTTTGTTTTCAAAGTGCGCGTACAGCGTGCGCTTGGAAGTCTGGGCGCGGGCGGCGATGACATCCATCGAAGCCCGCTCAAACCCCATTTCCAGAAAAACATCTTTGGCGGTATACAGGATATGGTCTCGCAGCACATGGCCTCGTTTTGACATAAAGTAGAGTATAGCCTCTCCGTACTGGTTTTTCTATCGTCTTGACAAAAAGTAAACGGTACGGTATAGTTTACAAATCTTTGTCGGTGAATGGGAGAATGAAATAATGCGCGTTTTTGTCACGGGTGCGACCGGCTTTATCGGCTCTGCCGTCGTTCAGGAGCTGCTCGGGGCGGGCCATCAGGTCGTTGGCCTTGCCCGCTCGGAGGCATCCGCGCAGGCTCTTCTTGCGGCAGGGGCAGAGGTGCAGCGCGGGACGGTGGAAGACCTGGACAGCCTACGCCGGGGAGCCGCCAAAGCGGAGGGGGCTATCCACCTGGCGTTTTTCCACGAGTTCACTCATGCCCGCCTGCCGACCCGCCTGCGGGTGCTGCTTGGTGGCAGTCCCGGTGGCATCATTTCCCGGTTCACTCGGGCCGCTGTGGATACAGACCGGCGGGCATTCGAGGCGATAGGCAAGGCGCTCACCGGCACAGACCGTCCTTTGGTGGCGGCGTTTGGAACGCTGGCGATGAAGGCGAGGCAGCTTGCCACGGAAGAAGAGGCGGCTGATTCTGGCTCCGTCGGGGCAGCACGCGGCGCATCGGAAGCCGCTCTGCGGGCGCTGGCGGCGGACGGCATCCGCACCTCCGTGATCCGCCTGCCGCCAGTGGTGCATGGCGACGGCGACCGCGCCGGATTTGTGCCGCGCCTGATTGCTGTGACTCGTAAGCAGGGCGTGTCCGTGTATATCGGTGACGGCCAAAACCGCTGGCCGTCAGTGCATTGCCTAGACGCTGCACGTTTGTTTCGATTGGCGCTAGAGCAGGGACCGGCGGGCGGAACCTATCACGGGGTCGCCGAAGAGGGCATCCCCTTCCACGAAATCAGCGAAATGATCGGCAAAAAGCTGGGTGTGCCCATCGCTGACAAGTCGCCACACGAAGCCGCGAAGCTGTTTAGCTGGCTCGCCCCGTTCCTTCCTGTGGATAACCCCACTTCCAGCAAACTCACACAGGAGCGTCTGGGCTGGCAGCCCACGCATCCGGGCCTATTAGCTGACCTTGACCACGGCAGCTACTTTGAGATATAAGAAAGGTGAGATATAAGAAAGGAGCCTGCCGTTGCCTTGTTGTGGGATTTAGGCCGGGGATTTAGGCCGGGCATTTCCACCGCCATAGCCCGCAAGTTCGGTGCGGAAGGCTTCGCTAGTGGAAACTTGTTTCTGTGAAAGTGCCCCCGGCGGCCCATTCAGCCTGCCGGGAGTGTGACGGTGACGACTATGCCCAACATTTACTGCTCAATACTGATATGACGCTGTGCCACGAATTGATCCGACAGAGCCAATCCAAGCGGCCACGGTGTCAAATTGAGAAGCAGGCCAACTACCGCCAGTGCGATGCGGACCTTTGCCGTTCTGCCTCTGGCTGTTTCGCCCTGCCAGTATCCCCGCACGCCGCGCCAAATATCCCATAGCCCCAGCGGCACACCGACCAAGAAAGCCAATAGGACAATAATAGCAAGGAACATCCCTTCAAACATCGGGCGGACGGTCGCCCCAACAGCATAGTGGAACGGCCACAGCGACGCAAAGTACGTCCAGTAGTTAGCGATTATCCCAACCATTAATCCAACCGGCGGAATGAGCCAATACTTTTGCTCATTTCGCTGCCGGAGCGTGTCCAAGCGCAGTCCCAGCAGCAAGCCGCAAATTACTCCGAAAAGCAGCACAAATGGCAAGACAAAGCCAATCGCGTGATTGTGGCCTTGCGGGTCTAATTTGTATTCCCAGGGCAGCCAAGCAAAGTAACTCAGTACCGCGCTCCCCATTCCGCCTATGGTCATTCCCATCAATGCCGAAAGTATTTTCATGGGTATCTCCTACGTGACGAAAAAATTGTTGTTTTGAGCCGTTCCGATTGGTCTAAAAACCGGGCAGTTTGATTCCCACGAGGTTGTTTTCGTCCACATCGTCGTCAAGGTGGGTGAAATAGATAAAGGCTTTGTCGTATGTAATAGAGGCCCCATGAAAATTCGTGAGACGCAACTTTGCTTGTTTGCGCGGCTCTCCTGAGCTGTCAAGAGGAAGACAAATATGGTCAAAATCGAGGCCACCATAGCCAAGATGGCTGATGCTCCATGTGCCTGTGCTGGTGACAGATTTGTTCGTGCGGGGCTGAAATTGCTGCTTAAACGTTCCGTTTGAGTAAAGAACAAAAGTCTGTTTTGCTCCACCAAAGACGCCGGTGTAAGTTTGCTTCGTGATTGCTGCCGGCGTGCGCGAACGTACAGTAGTCGCCGCCGGGGGCCGGATGCCTCGATGGGCGCACCCGGTCAGCAGCAGGGCCAGCAGGCAAAATCGGGCGGCGGGCAGGGGATGTGACAGCATGGCGTACCTCTGTGTACTATCCTACCTGAAAGATTGCTCAAAAAGTCGCCAAAAATCTACATTTGTAGGCTATACTCTGATGAATGCGATTTGTTCCGCGCAGGCTTATACAGGGAGAGATACAATGCGGTTTTTGCCAGTCTGGTTTTCTGTGGTCGTTTTGGGCGGCGTGTGCGGCCTCCGTTCGGTTCCGGCTCATGCCCGGCCAGTGCCGCGTGCAGCAGTAAAGGAGGCGGCAGCAAAGGAAGCCTAGCGAGCCGTCCCCTCGGGAAAGCAGACTTGGCGGACGACGGCTTCGGGCATTCCAGCATTCTTATTCTCCTGCCGGATGGGGGGGCGAAGCTCTAGCCTCGAGTCTGTAACTTGACAAACTTCTACTTCATCGATATAATGTCTTAAAGTACTTTGCTAAACAAAGTAAGTAGCGTTGAGATGGGGAAAGCAAATGAACAGCGGGAGGAACGATAAACGCGCAGAACAAGATGCTGGCTGGTCTCGGCGATTCTTGCAGGGTAACACGCGAGCTATTCTTCCGCTTTATTTCGCGTGCCTCGGCTCTTATTGTTGGGAAGTGGCTGCACTCTGGGGAGGGGCGAACAATATCATCCTAAATAGTTTGTGGGAAGTACTGATTCTGGCAGGAGCGGTGCTTCTGTTCCTCGGACTCATCGGCGGCATCATTTATCGCCACTGCAAGGCTTCTCAGGGAGCAATCCTTATCTCTATCCTCAGTCCACCCATCTGGTTTTGGCTCCTCTGCAAGCTGCATGGCTTTCTTGAGCCTGATGCCCCCCAGAGCTTTATCGTGGTGCTATATCTTTATCTTCAGATTCCCCTGCTCGTCATTGCTTTGTGGCGAAGTCCCTGGCAGAAGCGCGTCAAAATTGTCCTGACAGCATCGGTAGCAACAGCCATGATCTGCCACTACAGCGTTCATACACTTCAGGCACAACAGGAGGTTGCCGTGGCCCCGCACGTTTCCGACGATTATCTCACCCGGATTTATCGCAGGAACGATACCTCTGCCATTGCAAGGCTGAACGGCAAAAGAATTGTGGTGACGGGTATCGCTGGGGGGCAGAGCGAAGGACTGTTCGGCGGTGGCCCTCCTGAAATGCAGACGAAGGATGGGCAGATTGAATGCGACACTCTAGGACCCTTTGATGCTGTGGAGGATGGGCAAACGGTGTCAATCCTGGGAACCTGCAAAGGCAAAGATGAATATGGTAAGGTTCATTTGACAGAGTGCCGCACTGTTGAACGATGACCATAGGGCACAAAACGGGACTGGAAATGACAGCGACGATGCGGGTGGCTCAAAGGGTTCAGCCCAAGACAAAAGGGCGGTATTTTCAGGAGGGATCAGCAATGATGTTCGGTTATCTCTTATTTGGACTGTTTGTTTTGATTTGGCTTGGCGGGGGAGTGATTTGGTTCTCCGTTTTGATTTATAGCCTTCTCAAAAAAAAGAGGAGGCTCACCCGCTGGCTTGTTGTTCTCGGACTGATTGGCTTTGCGCCCCTACCCATTTATATGGTCCATTATACGGTCAGTTACTTCCATTGGCATCCGACTGTCGCCACTGTGAGCGGGAAATATCAGGGAAGTTTTTCCGGCGAAAAAGATACATTAGTGCTGCGGCCTGATGGCACTTTTAGCCAGCAGTTTGTGCCCTCCACAGGTCAAGCCTACACCCGAACGGGGAGGTGGACCCTGGAGGCAACCGGTTTTGATATGTTTAGTTGGGATGACCAAGACACAGTCACTCTTGACAAGCTGGTCGTCCAGGTCAGCGGCACAGGAAAGCATCAAACGCCAAAGTTCGAGGATTCGTTTTGGCAGCCGGTGGACGAGTCTTCGATCTGTTTCGGTGGAGAGGATACCAGCGGCGTCTGCTTTACCCGCCAATAGCCTTGCAGAAAACAGCCCGCTTTGCCTGCCAAGAAGTATAGAACAGGATGAACTTTTTTATGTCTCAACTTGTGTCCCCGCAAACGCGGGCGTTTCTGCGCGAACGAAAACTCTCTTGGGGGGTCGGTCTGCTCGTCTTTGTGATCACTGCCGGTGGCCTTGCGAACTTCTTCTTTGGATGGTACGCGGGATTCGGGGAAGTCGTCGGGGCGTCTCTGCCTCCCGGCGCTTCCATCATCAGACAGGCGTTCACCGATGACGGCAGCACGCGCTGCCACTGGATTTCTTTTACTGCGTCGCAGGCCGACTTGCAGACAATTATCGTTCGGGGGAAGTTTCAGCCGAACTACAATTCCCCCAGCCTCGGATTTTCCTCAAAGGCCGCTCGGCTGGCTCATCGCGGCAAGACGGTCTTTCTTGCTGGGTGTCCCCCGCCTTCCTGGTGGGAACCCTCACGCAAACCAGACCACTACATCGTGTACGAACGCACTGTGGCCGCTTCGGACGCGCCGGACGAGGAGGAGCATAACTACCGCAGCCTTGTTGTCTCTCCTGGCAGCCACACGGTCTATGCACTATACGAAATGCCCTATTGATAGTGGGCTGGCAGCCGTTCTTCGGAAAAAGGAGGTCACACATTGACAATCATAGATGTATGGCGCTGTATTATCATTTTCGTTGCTGTCTGCGGTATCGCCTTGTTAATTGTCTGGCTGAACAAGCCCAAAAATAAGACGGTGCTTTGGGTCTTGACGTTTCTGTGGATCGCCGCTGTGGGAGCAATCGCATTCTTTTTCATCTCGCTGATGTTATTCCTGTCACATATTTAGACGGGCGCTTTGCTCAAAAACAGAGACACCAACCCACCATTTCAGCCTGCCGGAAGCGTGACGATGACAACTTTCTGCGTGCCCTTCAAGCCGTCGCCAAAACAAAACTCAGGTGCAGAAGAAACGCGAGGGGAAAAGTCAGAGCATTCAGGACCACACCGAAGCTGCCCGCAACTTTGGAGCCGCTGTTGAACTGAGTGACCGATAAAGGCAGACCCACAAGCAAGGCTAGTGCGGCCAACCCGTATAAAGAGGCATCCAGACTGCCTTCAAGACGGCTGACATCTCCGCCGCCGGTTGCATTATAGATGTAATTGTAGGTGAAAAACATCGCCATCGGAGTCAGCAGACCGCAGGAAAGCCCCCAGGGAATACTCGCAAGAAACTTGTTTTTGGAACGGGTACGCATCTTGATCCTCTTTCTTGAAGCTCTTTACGGCGCAGCAGGCAGGCTGCGTTCCCCGGTTTGGGGAGGACGCGGCCCGTTCAGCCTGCCGGGAGGGTGACGGTGACGATGGTTCCCTGGCCGGGGGTGCTGGCGAAGGCGAGTGTGCCGCCGTGGGCTTCGGCGATGCCCAAACAGACGGACAGGCCCAGGCCAGTGCCGCCATCTTGCCGCGCCCGCGCCGAGTCTACGCGGTAGAACCGCTCGCCGAGGTGAGGCAGGTGTTCGGGGGCGATGCCGACCCCGGTGTCGGTGACGGTGACGACGACGGTATTACCCTCGCGGCGGGCGGCGGCGCAGACGGTTCCACTTTCAGGCGTGGCGCGGACGGCGTTTTGCAGGAGGTTGGCGAACAGGCGGACCAGTTCTTCGGGGTTGCCGTGGAGGGCAAGGGCGGGGTCGGGGACGGACACGGTCGGGCGGGGCGGGCCAGAGGCACGGGCGGCGGCGAGGGTGAGGACTTCGAGCGCGGGCAGGGTCACCCGCTCCCGGCCAAGCTGGCCTTCATCGGAGCGGGCAAGGGTCAGCAAGTCGCGCACCAGACGCGCCATGCCCGCCGAGGCGGCGGCGATTTCAGCCATGCCCTGCCGGTAATCGCCTTCGGTAAAGCCAGCCTGCGCCATCTGCGTGGCCGTGCCCTGAATGACGGTCAGCGGCGTTTTCAGCTCATGCGACGCATCAGCGGTGAACTGCCGCTGCTGCGCCAATAGCCCCGCCTGCCGCCGAAAGGAGTCGTCGAGCCGGGCCAGCAGGCCGTTGAACGCCCCTGCCATCTGCCCGAACTCATCCGCGCCCAGCGCGGGCAGGCGGGCGGCAGGGGTGTCGCCCATTTTGGCGGCGGCCTCGGTGATCTGCCGCACCGGGCGCAGGGCACGGGCGGTCAGCACGGCCCCGCCCGCCCCCGCGCCGAGGAGGGCCAGCGGAACCAGCAGCAGCAGCGCCCGGTCCAGCCCGGCGACGGCCCGGTCGGTGTCGGCAAGAGGGTGCGCGACCTGCACCACGCCGCCATCACGGGTGGGTTTGGAGAACACTTGCAGGCGGACACCATTTATGGTGACAGTGGCAAAGACGGAGCGCCCCTGACGGGCGGCGGCCAGCCCGGCGGGGTCCCAGGCAGTGTCACCGGGGCGTGGGGTCTGCCCATCAGCACCGAAGAAGCGCGGGCCGTAAGGATCATCGGCCCGGCGCGGCGGACCGTGACGGCGGAAGCCGCCGGGGGGGCCGCGCCGCTCTCCGTCCGGCGGACCTTGACCCGGCGGGGGACCATGCACGCGGTCCTGCAACTGCTGATCGACCGAGCGCAAAATGGCAGTGGCGGCGGCAAAGCGGGCGGTCAGCCCCAGCACGATCAGAAGCCCCGCCAGCGTGACGGCGTTCCACAAAATAAGCTGACGACGCAGGGACAGGGACGGCTTCACGAGTGCCCCTCCGGCTCGGGGACGCGCAGGCTGTACCCCGCCCCGCGCACAGTCTGAATGAGCTTCACCGGGTGCGGGTCATCGATCTTGCGGCGCAGGATTCGGATATAGACATCCACGGTGTTGGAAAAGCTGTCGTCGTCCATCCAGATGCGCTCCTGAATGGTCTGCCGGGTTAAAACGCGGCCTTCATTGGCGGCCAAAGCTCCCAGCAGGTCGTACTCGCGCTGGCTCAGGCTAATTTCCTGCCCGGCGCGGGTGACGCGCCGGGCGGCGGTGTCTATCTCTAGATCGGCGACGTGCAGCATTCGCGTTTTGTGGACTTTGTCCCGGCGCAGCAGGGCGCGGACGCGGGCCAGCAGCTCGCCGAAATCAAAGGGCTTGGGCAGGTAGTCGTCGGCCCCCAGGTCTAAGCCTTTGATGCGGTCCCCCACCCCGTCGCGGGCGGTCAGCATCAGAATCGGAACCCGGCTGCCGTCCTCGCGCAGCCGCTCGCAGACCTGCCAGCCGTCCAAGCCCGGCAGCATCACATCCAGCAAAATGACCCCGTAGCTGTGCTCTTCCGCCAGCGCCAGCCCCGTGCGCCCGTCCGCCGCCTCGTCGACCGCGAACCCCGCCTGCGTCAGTCCCCGTGTCAGCATCCGCGCAATGCCAGGGTCATCTTCCACGACTAATAGCTTCATGGCTACAGTATAGTCGCAGGCAGATGAAAAACAGATTAAGAGGCGCGAAACAACTTTGTGGTCACACCCGGTTCCAGGGGAGCCGCTTCAAGGCGCTCATCATAGGGCAGATGCCGAGTGCCCCGGTCAGAATCAGCATAAAACCGACCCCCGCCGCGCCGTAAAAAAACGTTCGGTGACGCAGGAACCCGGCCAGCGAAAAGCCAAACACCAATGCCCCCGGCGCAATCCGCACCTGCCGCTCTAAGGGAATGGCGCTCGTCTGCCGAGCCGTCGGCAGCCCCGCCAGCCGCCAGGCGTTGAAGCCACCTTCGACATCGGTAATCTGGTCCATGCCCAGCGCCTGCAAACGGGCGGCGGCGAGGGCGCTGCGCCCCCCCGACTGACACATCACCAGCACCGGGCGGTCCGTGGGCAGCTTGCCTACACGGCGCTCCAACTCGGGCAGTGGGACGCAGATCGCGCCGTCTGCGTGCCCGGCGGCAAATTCGTCAAAGCCGCGCACATCCAGCAGAAAGGCGGACGTGTCGCGCCGGAGCACCTGCGCCGCAGCGGGAGTAAGTGTATTCATTGTAGCCTTTCGTTTGGTATAACCCTATTTATAGACAGCACAGCCTAGTTATAACCGTATGTCTTGCAGATGTCAAGCGGTTTGTCAGGCAGGAAATCAGACCGCCATGCGCGTATTGTAGCTGTGCGATGCTTCCTAGAAAGACAATCAACCAACCATGTCTGAACCCAATTCCCTTCAAGTGACGATTGCTCATGATTACTTATGTCCGTGGTGCTGGGTCGGCTTTTTTCAGGCCAAACGACTGAAAGAAGAGTTTCCCCAAATCCAGCAAGTCTGGCAGGGCTACGAGCTGCTGCCCGAAGAGCTGGGGCCGCTGCCGACCTCTGACCCGCACCCGAAAGACCCGAACGCGCCGCCGTCGCGCTTTGAGCTGTTCTCTCAGGCCGAAGGCGCTCCCGTGCCCGAAGGCCGCACCATCGGTATCATTCGCACGCACAGCGCTTTGGAAGGTGCAGCCTACGCGCAGGACAAAGAGCCAGCAAAGTTTGATGCCTACAACGAGGCCGTCTACCGGGCCTTCTGGGAGAAGTCCGAAGACATCAGCGATTTGAATGTGCTGGGCCGACTGGCACTGGAATCCGGTCTCGACCAGGCGGCGTTTTTAGACGCCGTCGCGTCCAAAACCTATTACAGCACCATCGTCCGCTTCGATGACGACGCCTACGCCGCCGATGTCACGCACGTCCCGACGTTTATCTTCAAGGGCGAGCGCTGCGCTGAGGCCCCGTACACCACGGTTCAGGAGTTAGCCAAGCGCTACCTCATCTGGAACGACAAATAGGAACGACAAATAGCAACAAATGAGGTCCCTTATGCTCCGCCGCCGCTTCCTGCTGCTGCCCCTGTTGACACTCGCGCTGACCGGTCCTGCGTTCGCGCAGGCTCCGGCCCCCGCGCCTGCCAAAATCAAAGTCACCACCGCCGCCGACCTGCCAGTGCATACCTACACCATCACCAGCAAAAACCGGCCTCTCGCCGAAGACCCTGCCGTGGTTTCGGCCCTCGCCGCCGCCGTCACTAAAGACATCACAGGCGACCTGGCGAAGTATGACATCACGGACCATAGCACTCTGCGTAAAATGTATCTGACTCTGGAAAAGGCCGCGCTGCTGCAAGGGGACTACGGGGCCGTCCGGCAATACATCGGCATTGTCCGAAATCTTCAAGACAAGCCTGCTGACAAAGCCACCTCTGGGTTGCTTCTGGGGCCGCTGGCGGATGCTCTGCAAACTCCCGGTGCGGATTTCCACACAACATTACGCGCTAATATCGAGCAGGCGTACCGCCTTGTTCCTGCCGTTTTGGCGCGATCTGACATACAGCAGCAGGAACAAGGAATAAGGCTTGCCACGCGGGACCTGCTCGTCACCATCTACGCTCAGAAGGCAGATGCCGTCCCGGACGCAGGTGTGATCGGTCAAGAGCAAGCGGGCAACATTATTGGCGAGGCCCTGCAACTTCGCTATGTTGTACCGAACAAATCAGATTTTCTGACCGCCCTCGTTGCCGTCCCAGTCAATCATCCTGCTATTCCGCACAGCGACATTTGGGCGGCGCGGGAAGTGACGCTCACCGCGTCCCAGAAACTCTCGCCAGTAACAGTCGCCGTTTGGGACACCGGTGTAGACAGTCATCTGTACCGCTCGCAGCGTGTGGCAGGGCAGACTGGCATTGCTTATGATGCCCATTCGCGCCCGGTGGATACCCTGCTGTCTGCTTTTCCCGGTGGCCCGGCGGCGGCGGCAGTTTATCAATGGGACTTGCAAGGAATGACCGACCTCAGCACCGGGGCAGACACTCCGGCGGCGGCAGCGCTGCGGGCCAGATTTGCGCGTTCGACGCCGGGGCAGATCAAAAATCTCACGCTCGGTACCAGCGCGTTTAGCTACTATGCCCACGGAACTTTTGTCGCGGGGATCGCCCTGCACGGCAACCCCGTCGCCCGGCTATTGGTCTGCAATCTGCCGCCGGGCCTGCCGACCTCCCTAGCGCGGGTTGGGTGCGACGCAGCCAGCTACCACAAAATCATTGCCTATCTCACAGCACGCGGCGTGCGCGTCGTCAACATGAGCTGGGACATCAGCCCGGAGAAAATCCAGACCCTCTTGGAGCGCGAAGGCCGGGGCGGGTCTCCTGCCGAGCGGCGGCGGCTGGCCCAGCATATTTACGACATCGGCTGCCGGAGCTTCACCAGAGCCGTCCAAAGCGCCCCACACATTTTGTTTGTAGCAGCGGCAGGCAACCAAAACGAGAACGTCCTGTTCAACCCTAGCTATCCGGCCAGCCTTCACGCGCCCAATTTGATCGTCGTCGGCGCAGTGGACGGTGCGGGCGAAGAAACCTCGTTTACGTCTTTCGGCAATGTGGACGTCTACGCCGACGGCGTCGACGTCCCTTCCTTCGTGCCCGGCGGGGCAACGCTGAAGCTGAGCGGAACCAGCATGGCCGCGCCGCAGGTGACCAATCTGGCCGCTAAGCTGCTGGCCGAGCATCCGGGGCTGTCGGTGGCCCAGCTCAAAGCCGCCCTTCTCGCCGGAGCCGACCCGCACTCTGTCGGCGGCAGAACTATTCGCCTGCTGAACCCGAAGAAGACGCTGGCCCGGCTGAACGCGCACCGGTGACAGCCGGGTATGATAGGGTCGTAGAAAAACGCAGACGCAGGGAGGAACACAATGGCAGACTAGGCACAGACGGCATTGACAGCGGCAGGGCAGGAAGCCGAGCGGCGCATTTACACCGTGCGCGGCCTGAACGTGATGCTGGACAGCGATTTAGCAGAACTGTACGGGGTGGAAACAAAAATTCTCAATCGGGCTGTGAAACGAAATAGCAACCGGTTCCCAGACGATTTCATGTTTCAGTTGACCGAAGCAGAGGTGGAAAGTTTGAGATCACAATTTGTGACCTCAAACGAAACTGCCACTCATTCAGGAGCTTTGATGTCACAAATTGGCACCTCAAACGCTGAGATTGGCGGGATGGAACTTTTGAGGTACCAATCTGGCACCTCAAACACAAGCCGGGGCGGACGACGTTATTTGCCCTATGCCTTCACCGAGCAGGGGGTCGCCATGCTGTCGGGGGTGCTGCGGAGTGAGCGGGCCGTGCAGGTCAACATCGCCATCATGCGGGCCTTTATCAGCCTGCGCGGGATGCTGACGACTGAAAATGACCTGGCGCGGCGGATTCTCACGCTGGAAGCCAAATACGACAAGCAGTTTGCGACCGTGTTTGAGGCCATCCGGCGGCTGATGGAGACCGAAAAGCCCGCCCCCGCCCCGGAACGGCGCATGGGCTTTCGCGCCCGCGAGGACGAGAAGGAGAAACCGTGAGCTACACGCTGATTCGTGCCGATGACGCCCTGCTGCCGCTGGTCCTGCCCGCCCGGCGCGGGCCGGGGGCGGATGCCGCGTTTGAAGAGTTTTGCCGCGCCAACCGCGAGCTGCAAATAGAACAAACCACGGAAGGAGAATGGATTATTATGGCCCCCACCGGAGGCGAGACCGGCAGCCGCAACAGCGAGATTAGCCGTCAATTAGGAAACTGGGCGCGGCGCGAAGCATCGGGAGTTTCCTTTGACTCCTCTACCGGCTACGTCTTGCCCGATGGGTCCCGGCGCTCGCCCGATGCGTCGTGGGTGCTGAAGTCGCGCCTGGCAACGCTGACGCCCGAAGAAAAGCGGCGGTTCCTGCCTCTCGCCCCGGACTTCGCGCTGGAGCTGCGCTCGCCCTCGGATAGCCTGGCGGACACGCAGGCCAAAATGGCCGAATACCGCACAAACGGGGTGCGTTTAGGCTGGCTGGTAGACGCCGCCGAGCAGCGGGTATATCTATACCGTGCGGGCCGAGACGTGGAAGTCTTGGACGCGCCCGAAACGGTCACAGCGGGGCCGGAGATGCCCGATTTTGTGTTAGACTTAGCTTGGGTCTGGGAGCCGGGATTTTGAAGCACTACTTACTTGCCACTATCGGCTTCGCGCTGCTGTCCGTGCTGCCCCCGGCAAGTGCGGCCCCCGCCCCGGTAAAGAAAGCCGCCCCGCTTGCGGCGCTTAGTCTGGCGCTGCCCGACAGTAGCAATGCCTCGGTGACGGAAACTCCGGCTTTTGATGTACGGCTAACCAATCTATCGCCCCATACGCTTTGGCTGCGCTGGGTTCCTCCTTATCCGGTTGTGTTTCAAGTCGAGTTCAAGCCTGCCCTAGACACGCCGAGCTGGGACACAGGCTGGACGCCGTTGACGCCCATTCCCCTGCCGCCTGAACCTGCCCCGGACACTTCTGGTACAATTACGGTTACAGAAGAACACGTCGAAAGAATCGAATTCCTGGCAGGTCAGCAAAGAACGCTCCTTTCTGATTCCACGGGGTTTTCTTTGTCGAAAGAAGGATTTTACCGCATCAGCGCCACCCTGTCCCTGGGGGCAACGTGGAAGCCGACGACCAGAAACCTTTACCGTTTTGATACCCCTGCACACTCAGCGGCTCGCTCTTACGGCGACCCGCTTGTTTTTCACGCCGCCCCACTCATTGTACAGCGCACGGCAAGGGGATTTTTCGTCGTGCTTAACGCTTCCCAATCTACTAACCCTGGAAAAACACCATGAAATTTGTCTGCTATCGTGAGTTTGATGACCCGCAGGAGCCGATCCTGCCAGGCGTATCTCATCAGGGGAAAACCCTGCCGCTGGCGCGGATTGTGGCCGTGGCCGAGGCGCTGGCGCCAAAAGGGCTGACCGTGCCTGCCGACTTGAACGCCGTCATCGCCCGCCTGCCTGCCTATGCGTCTGCGGTGAAAAGCCTCGAAAAAGCGCGGATTTTGGACAAGATTTGGCAGGAGGCAGGCGTCTCGGTGCTCGCTCCCCTGCCGTCGCCGCACCGGATACTTGCCATCGGGCGTAACTACAGCGACCACGCCAAAGAGCTGGGCAGCGAGGTCCCTGACACGCCGATTGTGTTTATGAAAGCCTCCACGAGCGTGATCGCACCGGGCAGCCCGATTGTCCTGCCGCCCCAGGTCGGGCGGGTGGACTACGAAGGTGAGCTGGCTGTGGTCATAGGCACGGGGGGGCGGAACGTCACCGAAGCCGAGGCGCTGTCTCTGGTGGCAGGCTACACGCTCTTCAACGATGTGACCGCCCGCGATGAGCAGAAGCGGGCGATTGCCAAAAGCCTGCCCTGGTTTCTGTCCAAAAGCTACGACACGTTTGGCCCCCTCGGTCCCTGCCTCGTGACGCCCGATGAAATCCCGGACCCAAGCGCATTGACGCTGACCCTGCGGGTCAACGACGAGATTAAGCAGGAGGCAAACACCTCTGAAATGCTGTTCTCGGTCCCTTATTTGATCTCCTGGCTGTCGCGGCAGCTCACCCTGCACCCCGGCGACGTGATTGCCACCGGAACCCCGCCCGGCGTCGGTCCGCTCCACCCCGGCGACTTGGTGGAAGTGAGCATCCCGCAGATTGGCACGCTGGCGAACCCGGTCATCGGCGAGGACGAAGTGTTCTAGGTCTGCCCGAGACGCAAAACAGCCCCCGGCACTTGCTGTGCCGGGGGCTGTTTTTATGTCTAATGACTTGTGCTATAATACAAACGAAAAGACAGCCCAGGGAGGCTGTCTTTTCACTCTTGTAGAAAGGAGGTGATATCCTTGACACAAGAAACCTGGCGCAAAGCTCTGAAACTCAGAGTGGTTGTGCAGATCATCTCGGCGATTGTTAGCGCAATCGCCGCGCTGCATCAGCTACTGAAAAAGTAGCGTGACGGCAAGAGGGTGTCACTGACCGGTGATGCCCTCTTGTCACAAAGCGATTATACCACGAATTCGTGCAAATATACGGTAATACCGTATATTTCGCCAAACTAAGGGACACCCCGCATGAGAAGCCAAACACGCACGCCGCTCCGCGCTGCCCGGACGGGCATGGTCGCCGCCGCGAACCCGCTGGCGTCGCTGATCGGGGTCGAAATCCTGCGGGCGGGCGGCAACGCCGTCGATGCCGCCGTGGCAATGGGGGCGGCGATGGCCGTAATGGAGCCGCATTTGTCCCATTTGGGCGGGGATGCGTTCGCGCAGTTCTGGAACGCGCCGGCCCGGACGCTGTCGGCACTCAACGGCAGCGGAAATGCCCCGGCGGGGGCGACTTTGGAGGCGATGGGCGCGGCAATCCCGCACCGAGGCATCCGGGCGGCCTCCGTGCCGGGGGCGGTGGATGCCTGGCTGGCGGCGCTGGAAACCTGGGGAACCATGCCCGCCTCGGAGGCGCTGGCCCCGGCGATAACGCTGGCCGAGGACGGCTATGCCCTGCCCGCATGGCAGGCGGCACTGCTTCAATCGCACGAAGAACTCTGGAATGCGTACCCCGAATCGGGCGCGGCTCTGGTCCCGGACAGCCTCCGTGCCGGGGCGGTGCTGTATCAACCGATGCTCGCCCGCACCCTGCATCAGATCGTTGAGGGGGGCCGGGCGGCGTTCTATGAGGGCGGGTTTGCGGACGCTCTGGTGGCCTACTCAGACAACCACGGCGGCTTTTTCACCCGTGCCGATTTAGCGGCGCATCGCTCGCAGTTTTTGGACCCAATTCGGACCACCTACCGGGGGGTCACTGTCACGGAGCAGCCGCCCGTGTCGCAGGGCTGTCTGCTGCTGCAAATGCTGAACATTTTAGAAGGCTACGACCTGGCCGCGCTGGACCCGGAAGGCCCCGATGCCGTGCATCTGATGGCCGAGGCCAAAAAGCTGGCCTTCGCGGACCGGCTGGCGTATCTGGGCGATGTCCCGAGAACTCCGCTGCAAACCCTGCTGTCCAAAGACTATGCCGCCAAGCAGCGCACGCGCCTGAACTTGCAGACCGCCGCGCCGCGCTATTCGCCGGGCCGCCTACCGGTGATCAATGGCGGCAGCGACACGACCTCGCTGTGCGTTGTGGACGGTCACGGCAGCGCGGTGTCCTGGATACAAAGCGTCTTCCACGGCTTCGGCAGCGGCGTGGTCGTGCCCGGCACGGGCGTACTTCTCAACAACCGCATGACCGGCTTTAGCCTGGACCCGAGGAACCCGAACGTTCTCGCGCCGGGCAAAAAGACGATGCACACGCTCAATACATGGATGCTGTTTGACGGCGACACCCTGCGGGCGGTCGGCGGCACGCCCGGCGCGGACGTGCAGGTGCAGACGAGCCTGCAAACGATCACGCAGATGGTGGACTGGGGCCGCAGTCCGCAGGAGGCGATTGAAAGCCCCAAATGGCACGTCCCCCCGGACGGCCCGGCACTGACCGTCGAAGAGCGCCTGCCGCTGGACACCTGCTACGCGCTGCGCCGCCGGGGCCATGCGCTTGCCGTCGGCGGCCCGTGGTCGGGGGCGTGTGCCTCGCAGATTATCACGGTAGACCCGGACACCGGGGCGCGGCACGGTGCGTCTGACCCCCGCGTAGACGGCCTGGCGCTGGGGTACTGAACGGAACCGGCACTTCCAGTGCCGGTTTCTTTTCGCCCCCACCGAACCCTTTTGCCACCTAACCGCGTCTTTGTCTGTATGACACACGGCACACTGACACACGCGATGGCCGCTGACTGGGGCCATCGGGTAAAAGAGGCCGACACCCGCCCCCGCGAAGTACGCGAAGAAGCCGGGTGGATTGCCCGCGCCCGGACCGGCGATGAGGCGGCATACCGCTGGCTTTTAGAGCAGTACCGGGGCCGGGCCGTCCGCCTGGCCGCGCACGTTCTGCGCCGGGACAGCGAGGCGGAGGACGCCGCGCAGGAAGCGTTTGTCCGCGCCTTCCGGCATCTGCCGACCTTCCGGGGCAACGGCCCGTTTTCGGCGTGGCTCTTTGGCATTGTCGTCCGCGTCTGCCTCGACCGGATGCGCTCCGCCCGCTGGACCCAGGAAGGCGGCGTTCTTTCCGACACCGTGACCGCCGCTGATACATCCGAGGCCGTCACTACCCGCGTAGCCGTTCACGCCCTGCTGGCACAGCTTTCCCCGCCGCTTCGGGCCGCGCTGGTTTTGCGCGAGCTGGAAGGATTCGACTACCCCGAAATCGCCGCCTCTTTGAACATCCCCGTCGGCACGGTGCGCTCGCGCCTGCATGTTGCCCGCGCCCAGTTTCGCGCCCTCTGGCTGGCCTCGGAGGAAGCCTCCCATGACTGACTTAGTTGCTGAACTGCGCGAAGCCCTCCGCGAGATGCCAACCCCGCCCCCATCCCCGGACTTTGACGCCCGCGTGCTGGCCGCCCTCCGCGTGCCCCCGCCGTGGTGGGACTGGCGGGCGTGGGGCTGGCACGCCCTCTGGCCGACGCTGCGCCCGGTGGTTCTCGGCGCGGGCGGCTCGCTGGGCGTCACCCTGCTGGCCCTGCACTGGACTTTGTCCGCGCCGGTGTCCGCGCCCACTCTTGTGCCGCGTGACCTCGCCGCCGCTCCGGCCCGCCTGCCCTCTTTGGATGCCCTGCTCGCCCGCCCCGATTTGTCGGCGGGGACGTTTGCCGCCTGGGCTGCCCCGCCCCCGCCGCCTGCCCCTGCCGACCGCCGCCCCATCCCGCGCCGCCGCGCCGAGCGCCTGCGGCCGGCGGTGCTGGTGGTTTGAGGGAACAGGGGGACACGGGGCTGAACCCCCGTGCTTCGAAAAAATAATTCCCCGCCTGCGCGGGCAAGATGCCAAGACCTGATTTCTTTTCTTCGCCCGCGCAGGCGGGGGCTTGCACTTTTAAAGTATGGGGGTTCAGCCCCGTGTGCTATCCGATTTTCAGGAGCTTACCATGTCTCTTTCCCTGCAACGCGCCCTCTTTGGCGTCGCCGTCGGCGTTCTCGCCGCGCTTGCCCTTGCCCCGCAGACGCGCTGGTTGGTGCGGGAGCAACTGCTTATCAGCCTCGGGCGGTATCACCTGCTGCCACTCAATAGCGGCGCATATACAACTTCCTGTGCCGGAGACCGCCGCAAAATTGACGCCGCTGCCGCGTCGGCTCCGAACGACTTTGGCCTGCAATACGCCGCCGTCAGTGGGGACGGACACGCGGGGGTCGCCGCTGGAATGCGCGGGCTGGTGCCCCGCTTTTCGAACGAACCCGCGCTGTATGCCAACATTCTGCGCTATGACACGCTGGGGGCCGTTCGTCTGGGACGCCCGGAAGCCGCTCTGCTCACTGGAAGCAAGCCGGAACTGGAATATCACCCCACGCCGTCCACCCCTGCCGCGCTGGCGGCGTTTGACCAGACCGCCGCCGCCGGGGAGCGGGTGGACCCGGACAATGCCTATTTTCCCTTGATGCGGGCCGTGGGCCTGCTGGCCGCGCACAAGAACGCCGAGGCCGAAGCCGCTGTGCGCCGGGCGGGGACCAAGACGGCCTGGCGCGAGTACACCATCGACGATGTCCAAAGCCGCTGGCGGCTGCATCAGCTTGCGTTTGACGATAAAGGGGCCATTCCGCAGGCGTCTATCGCCGCTAATACCCTGCTGCCGCAGTTTCAGGCAATGCGTCAGGTGGGGCGGGTGCTGACCTATCGGGCCATGCAAAAAGAGCAGGCGGGGGATGTCGCGGGGGGGCTATCCCTCCGCGAGTCGCTGCGCCGGAGCGGGGACCTGATGCGGGTGCAGTCGGATTATCTGATTGGCGCGATTGTCGGCTCTAGCATCTGCGCTATCGCCTGCCTGCGGCCCGGCGGCGCTCCGCCCCCGCCCGAGCTGCCGTTCAATGCTGCCGAAGAGGAGCAGGTCGCCCGCCGTCATTTGGACGCTCTGGCCTTTGCAGCGTATGCCGGGCAGCACGGGCGGGCGGATTTGGCGGCAAAGGCGCTGGCGGAAGCCGAGGCCGGGCGGCGTGTCAGCGCCATTCAGGCAAGTATCAGCCTCCAAGACAGCACCGTTTTGAAGCCGATCAACCGCCTCATCAATGAGTGGACGGTAGATGTGGCCGTGCTGGCAAATGTCTTCTGGCTGCTGGCACTCTGGGCGCTGGCCGCGTCGATTTACGCCGGGCGGCGGCGGGTCTCGGTGTCCCCGGACTGGGCGCGGAGTGTGGGCTGGCTTGTCGGGCTGGTTGGGGGAACGGTGGTCTTTCTGGCCGTGATTTATCTGCTGCTGTTTCTGGCCGTGAACCTGCCTTCGATGATAGGACTGTGGCTGACAGGGCTTGTCATGCTAGTTATTGCGGCACTCGGCGTGCTGGGCCTGCGCGATGCCCTGCGGCGGATTTCCTGGCGCACGCTCCGGCAGGAAAACGTGTGGTCGGGGCTGGTCCTGCTGGCACTGGCGCTTCTTGTGCTGGGCGGCCTGTATGCGGGGCTGCTGTGGCAGACAAAAGGCATCTGGGCGACCTGGGCGGCGCACTTTGTCTTTTCGCCTGCCGATAATTACGGCAGAAACGGGGATGTTGACACCCAACGCGCCCTGCTCCGATGGAGCGCTATTGGCGCGGCGCTCATCGTGCCCCTCCTGCTGATGCTGGGGGCTGCGCTCGCCGCCCGCCTGCGCCCGGTCCCGCGACTGGCAAAGTTCGGCGCAAGCCTGCGGGTGCTGGCCCCGGCGGCCGCCTGCATTCTGCTGATTGCCTACGGCGGTATGGTGCTGACAGCGCTGCGGCAGGAGGCGGTCGTGCGCGGACCGCTGGAAGCAAGGTTGCAGGCGGACGGGCCATATTTCGCCGCCCGTGCCGGCCTGCCGTGGCCGGGGGCGGTGCGCTGAAACGCCGGGTGCAACTAAATGGCGCCTGCCGTGTCTCAGAGGATATGAGACGAGCGACACGCGGATATTGGGGCAGCATCGCCGCCGGGATGGTTCTTCTTCTGACGGCGGCACACGTCTGGGCACGGGGCGGCGGAGGAGGGGGCGGACACGGCGGCGGGGGCGGGCAGGGCGGCGGAACGGGCCTGTCGTGGCCGGCCCTGCTGACGATTTTCGGCCTGCTGGCCCTGTTTATCTTTCTATCGCAGTGGAGCGAGCGGCAAAAGGCAAAAGCCGCCGCAAGAGCGTCCGAACGGGCGTCTCTGG
Source organism: Capsulimonadaceae bacterium (assembly GCA_965277455.1). Lineage (GTDB taxonomy): Bacteria > Armatimonadota > Armatimonadia > Armatimonadales > Capsulimonadaceae > JANXMY01. The sequence goes on from OZ255823.1 coordinate 2,768,725, forward strand.
TGAGTATTGTTGTCGTTCTGGACAACGCGGCCTATTATGTCCCCGCCTTGCAGCGCCTGGCGGCGCGGTCATCGTTTGGCACGCCGCCGGGCCGGACGCGGGCACGGACGGCGCTGTCCACGCTGGTGCGGCCTGAAGACGTGCGCGACGGGTTTGTGCAGCCGGAGGCCAACAGGCGAGTTCTCGGCGGGGCTGGGCAGGAGGCGCAGGAGCTGTGGAAGCACCTGATGCGGCAGGCCGACGTCTCGCCGGAAACGGTCAACGTCTCCGCCCCCGGTCAGCGGCTCCAAGCTTCCGAAACGGCGACGCGGCGAGAGAACACCGGCGTCTGCCTGCTCGGCATCGCGGCTCAGTTTGACGCTCCGCTCATACCCAACGGCGGGGCGGACACCGCCCGCGAGGCGCTCCTCGGGCTGGGCCGGATGCCGACCGAGGCGTTTTATTTCTTCTATGCCCCCGGCCCCGGCGAGGCGCTGACGGCCCCCGAAGCCATCGCCCTGCTGGCAAAGATGCGGCAGGAATAACCGCCCTGCGCGGCGAACCTGCCGCCATGACCCTTCCCGTGACGATACCCGCAATAGCCCAAGATATGGGCCGCTTTTTTACCAACCCTGACCGCAGCGTGTATGCGCTCCAAAACCTGCCGGAAGAAGTGGTGGCCTACCTGTTCGCCCGCTATTCCCGCTCCCGGCTGTCTTTGCGCGACGACCTGCGGAACATGATTGAGGCCGAAGACCTGGGGGCACTCATCGGCACAAGCACGCCGGACACGCCGGGCCGGGACATCGGGCCTTTGCAGGAGCGGGCGCGGGCATTTGCCGAGAAGTATGTGCTGGGGTATGGGCACAATTCGGTGGCCGAGCATGGCGTGGTGCATCTGGCTTTGGAAGATGTCAGCATCGTGGCCTCCAAGCTCGTCGAAGATGCCCGGCTGGCCTCGTACACCGAAAAAAGCACACGCTATGTGGCCTTTGACGCGGGCAAGATGCACACGCCGGAGGCGCTAACAAAGCATCCGGCGCTTCTGACCGAGTATCGGGAGACCATCGGGGCGCTTTTAGAGGCTTACACGGGCTGGACCGAAGACTTTGTCGCACAGATCAAGACGCGAACGCCCAAAACCGACAAGCAGACCGAGCGCGGCTATGACGCCGCCTCGCGGGCGACGGCCTTTGACCTCCTCCGGGCGCTGCTGCCTGCGGCGACGCACACCAATATCGGGCTGACTTTGAATGCCCGTGCGTTGGAGCATCTGATTACTAAGCTGCTGTCGCAGCCGCTGGCCGAAGGGCGGCTGCTGGGCGAGCGCATCAAAGAAGAGGCGCAGCACGTTGTTCCGACGCTCCTGAAGTATGCCGACCCGAACGCCTACCGCGCCGAGACGGCGGACGCGATTGACGCGCTGGCGCACGAGGTGCTGGGCGGGGGAACCGGCACTGGAAGTGCCGGTCTATTAGCAAACGAAGGAAGTCGCTCCGCGACTCAAGAGAAGACCGTTGGCATGATGCCTGGCCCACTCCTCAGTGTCGGAGACACTTTTCCGCTTGCTAGTAGACCGGCACTTCCAGTGCCGGTTCCCTCTTCCGTGTCCCTCGTTTTTGCCGACCCGGATGCCGATACTCGGCTAGTCGCCGCGATTTTGTATGGCCCTTCCGGCCTGCCGATGGAAACGCTCTTGAAGCGCGTCCGGGCCATGAGTGCGGACACGCAGGCGCGGGTGGTGGACGAATACCTGTCCCGCCGGGGGCGGCACGATGCGCCGGGGCGGGCTTTGGAGCGGATATTCTGCACGGTGGAAATGACGATGGACTACGGCGCGTACCGGGATGTGCAGCGGCACCGGATGGCGACGCAGACCATGCAGCCGCTCTCGCCCACACTCGGATTTGCCCGCGCCGCCGAGTGGGAAGCGTTCGGCTACGCGGACCGCTTTGACGCGCTCATGGCTCGCGCCGCGCACACCTTTACACAGATGCAGGAGGCGGGGCTGACCCACGAAGCGGCCTACGCTCTGCCGCTGGCGACGCGGGTGCGGGCGCTGTTCACCTGGAACCTGCGCGAAGTGACGCATTTTGTCGAGCTTCGGTCGGCCCGGCAGGGGCACCCGTCGTACCGCAAAGTCGCCCAAGATGTGTATTATGCCGTCGCCGCCGAGTACCCGCTGATTGCCCGTTACCTGCGCCCGAACTTAAACACTTATGCCCTCACACGAGACTGATACCAATACAGAAGAGATCGCCGACGATGCGCTGATTGGCACGCCCGCGCCTGCATCCAAATCCCGCCGCCGCCCGTGGTGGCTGTGGGCAGGGCTTGCCGCCCTGGTCGGCGTCCCTCTGCTGCTGACGCTGATTGGGGCGCTGACCTCGCCGCCGCACGTCAAAGGCATCCCGTCGGGAACGCTGGTCTATTTAGAAGCCGACGCCCCTTCTGAGCACACCACTACTTTGCGCGGCCTGTATGTCGTGACGCCCGGCACGCCCCCGCGCCTCCTGACCCACGAAACCGAGCCGCAGGATTCCGACGGCGGCGTGCGCGTCTGGATTACGCAGCCCGCGCTGTCCCCGGACGGCCACTGGGTGGCTTACGAGAAGCAGCTTATCTCGCTTCAGGAAGAAAAGCAGTCCATCATCAGTCAGCTCTGGGTGCAGCCCGTGGACGCCTCTGCGCCCGCGCATCTGCTCCTGGACTTCACCGCGCAAAAGCTCAAATCGCCCGTCGGCCTCGCCTGGGACTCGGACTCGTCGGTGCTGGTGCTGGAAGACCGCACGGCTTACAGCGTCCCTCTCGAAACCCTAGACACGCCCCTCAAAATGCCGCTGGACCTGCACGGCCTGACGCTGGCTTCGACGCCCGCGCTGTCCGCCTCGCGCAGCCCATCACTGACCGAGGCTGGCGGCTTCGCCTACTCGGTGCAGACCCCCACCGGCCCGCAGGTGCTTATTCAAACCTCCGGCAAAGCCGCCCCTGGCCCTTCGGCCTCGGTGTTCGCGCTGTCTCCCACCGGCGGCGTGCTGGCCTATGTGCCGCCCGGCACAAGCGTCCTGCGCCTCTCCAATCCCGCGACCGGGGCCACCCTCAAAGACATCCCCGCCCGCTGGGGCTGGTCCGTCTTCGGCAAACGGGCCGTCACTTCCCTGCGCTGGTCTCCCGACGGCAAAAGCCTCGCCTACACTGTCTCCAAGCCCCCCGTCCCCGACGACGAAATCTTTGTGGTTTCCGTGGACACCGGCAAAACCGTTCAGCTTCCCTACCGCACCGGCCTCGCCGCTTGGGACTGGGGCAAATGATGCCATGACGAAAAGCAGAAAACAACTGGTGCAGTTGCGTCTCCTTGCCGTGGTGATAAGCATTGCCGGGGTAAACTTGATCACTTACGCTGAACAGGATTAATTTGAGCATGGTGATAGCATATACAATTGGAATATGTGGCCTGCTGTTTCTGGGCAAGCGGCTGTTTGATAGCAGGCATCAGAAGCAACCGCTGCGGGTGGTCTGGACGGCTCCATTGATAGCGGGGGAGATTTTGATGATGGCCGGAGCGGTGCTGCCCGCTGATTCTTTGCTTCGGCTGGCGGCTTTGGGTGCTGGAATGCTGCTGTTTCTGGGCGGCATGGTGGCGTATGTGGCCGTGCCACGGGCAAGACGCTGAGTAGTGGAGAAGCAAACGATGCCGGAAGAAAGGCAAGACAAGTCGGACGTTTCGGTGTGGCCCCCGCCGCCGGTGCGTCCGGCACCTCCGGCAGATGCCCGCTCGTTTGTGGAGCGCGTTTCCCTGTGGCTGCTGGCGGGCTTGGCGGCGGGGTTTGGCTTGGGCAGCAGCGGCCTGTCCTGCCTGCTTCGGCACTGGACGCGGGAGCCGGTGGAGTGGTTGGGGGCGTTGACGCATGGCTTGATTGTGGCGGGCGGGATGCTTTGCTACTTGCTTTGGCTGCGCGGGTTTCTGCAAAAGAGGCGGCGCAGGTAGACAGCCCATTTGCGCCCGCCTTCGGGGTATACTGCCTTTATCATGTCGTCCACGCTGCTGAATGCTGACGAAGAAATCGACGCCGGGGTGTACGGGGCGTACCTGCGGGCACAGGACAACGCCGACTTGCTGGATATTGCCCGGCATCTGGACCCGGACCTCTACCCCGCCCGCGCTCACTGGGCCGCCCGCGAGCTGAGCCGCCGGGGGCTGCTGGAAACGCGGGTGTATTCGCCTGCCGAGTCGGTCATCCGGCAGATGGCGCTGGGGGCGTTTGCGCTGGCGCTGGCAATGGTGCTTCTGTGGGCGTTCTTGTCCCCGGAAGCCGCAGCGGGGCCGTCGTGGCCGACCGGAGAGATGCTCCCGGACGGGGCACCGCTCAGTGTGGTGGCGGGCATTTTCTGTGTGTCGCTCCTGCGGGGCGCGGTGGTGTGGAGCGTCAAGCTGGGGGCGTACTGGGGTCTGGCGCTGGGGCTGGGGGGGTGGAGCGTGTGGCTGCTGCCCCGCGTTCTGCGCCGCCGGGCGAAGCGCGACGTGTGGCGTCTGGCCCTCTTCGGCTTCCTCGCGCTGGTGCTGGCAACGGCGATTGCGCTGGCCCCTGGCAGTGCCGTCCCCCTGCTGTTTGCACCGCCGGACGGAGGGTAAGAAATGAAACACAAAAGCCGCCGGGCCGGACCGAACCCGCTCTCGGAATACCGCCGCTTGCAGCGCGAGATACGCGCCATTTTTGACCCATTCACCGCTCGTCACTGTGCCACCTGCGCGACCCCCTGTTGCATCCGTCCTACGCGGGTCACGCCCGTGGATGTCGCCCTTGCGGTCGGTCTCGGTCACACGTTTCCGCATTTGGAGGGCAGCGACCCCTACGCCCCGGCGGCGGACTATGCCGGGAACCGGCTGTCCCTGCCGATGCTGCCCGCCGAAGCCGAAGCCGCTACGCCCTGCGAATATCTGCACGAAGGTCGCTGCACGTTCCCCGATGACCTGCGCCCTTACGGCTGCACCGCGTATATCTGCGGCCCCATGTACGCCCACCTGCCCGGCGACACCCTGCGCCGCCTCCGCCGCCTCATCCGTCAGCTCGACGACGCCCACGTCTCCCTCCTGCGCGGCCTGCGCGACGCGGGCAAAATGCCGGCAGAGGAAGACTGACGCGGAGTGTTTACTTTTTTGGCGACTTGTGCCATAATAAAACCAAGCAAGGGAACGCTGCTTGTAACAGCGTCCCCCCGCAAGTCAGCTACCTTTTCAGGAGCTGGTGAATCGCCGCAATTGCCGAAACAATCGCGGCGATGGTCTGAGCGATTACCTGAGTTTCAAAGGCCCTGCGCCAGTGTTCTCGCTGCATAGGGTTTTCCTCCTTTCAGCAAGATTAGAAGACAGCCGTGCATGGCTGTCTTCTTTTTTAGTATAGCACAAAGCGCCGGGCATACTAATAGCCTCCGTAAGCCTACCAGTAATTTGCCGCTTCTCTCTTGCCCCGCCCCCGCCGTGCCGACAATGAGCGCATGGCACAGACATTGCAGACCCACTCCCCACCCGCCCCGCAAACCGTTCAGCCCATCCCGCTGGCCCTCATCGCGCCCAACGAAAACCAGCCACGCAAGTCGTTCTACCAGGACACCCTGGAAGAGCTGGCTGCGTCTATCAAAGAGCGCGGCGTACTGGAGCCGATTGTGGTGCGCCCCCTCGCCGGCGCGGACGGCACGCTCTACCAGATTGTCATGGGCGAGCGCCGATTTCGGGCGTCCAAGCTCGCCGGGTGCGCGACCATCCCGGCGCTTGTCAAAGAGATGAGCGACGAGGACGCGCACGCCGACGCCCTGCTGGAAAACTTCCAGCGCGAGGATATGAACCCGGTGGAGAAAGCGCGGGCCATTCAGGGCCTGCTGACATTTATGTCGTGGGAAAAGTGCGGCAAGACGCTGGGCGTCTCCGAGACCACCCTGCGCCGCTCCTTGGAACTCTTGGACCTGCCGCCGTTTGTGCAACACGAGCTGACTGTGCGCGATCCCCAGCCCGGCCAGATGCTGCTGTCCGAAGGTCATGCCCGCGCCCTCGCCGCATTGGCCCATGAGCCGGCGGCGCAGAAGCGCATGGTGGAAAAGATCAAGACCGAAAAGCTGAATATCACCGATGCCGAGAAGGTCATGGCGGCTATTCTCAAGTACCCGGAGAAAAAAGAAGCGTTCCTGCGCGTCCCCCTCGCCATCACCGAGCAGCTTTTGAAGTCTCTGGGCGCCCGCGCCGACAAGGCAAAACCCTACCGCCCGCAGACCGCCGAGCAGCACATGAAGGCGATTGACAAAGTCGGCCAGCAGCTCTCGGAACTCTTGGACGAGCGCGTGATTGAGTACCTGAGCGCCGTGCAGATGAACCAGATGCTGGCGACCTGCGCCGAGCTTGGCCGGGGCTTGGAAGAGTTCAATCGCAAAGTGCGGCTGGCGCTGAAATCCAAAGAATACGGCTTTCAGGAAACCTACATCCACTGCCCCTTGTGCGGGCGCGTCGAGCTAGTCGGCTCCCTGCGCTGCTCCGTCTGCTGGACCATCCTGCGCCGCTGCTACGACTGCGGCAACTACGACCGCACCCGCGAAAAATGCGGCGTCAACCAGGCCGCCATCTATGTCGCCGAAGCCGAAAACCCCAAAGAATACTCCAAAAGCTACAAATGCCCCGACTACAAGCCCAAATACGAAGCCCAGGCTGCGAAGGTGCTTCGGACGGTGTAAACAAGTTGGCTTTGCTACCGGGGCACACGCAGCGTCACTTCGGGCGGGGGAGCGCCGGACTCGGTCGGCTGATCGGCGAAGACGAACTGGAAGCGGTAGGTTCCGGGACGCGACAGGTCATAGTCGTCTTTCAAATTGAACGTCCAGGCGGCGTATTCTTCGGTCGGCGCGAGGGTCTGGGCCACGGCGGGCGGCATGGGCGCGGCGGCGCGGGGCGGCACAGCAGTCCAGACGCGGTGCAGGTCGCCCGGCTCAAGCGGCGGCGCATTGGGGTCGTCCGGCGAGAACAGCAGGGACGGCGTGACGTGCGTTTTCAGAAAGTCGGCAGGCACTGTCTGCGTCAATCCTTTGCGGGAGCGCAGACGGAGTGTGACGGGCACGGGGTCTGTCAACTGAACCGTAAGAAGATACGGGGAGAACGTCCCGTCGCCCGTTCGCGCCCCGGCATCCAAAAAAGCCGTCACCGGGGGCCACTCGTAATAGTCGGGAAACACCGGGGGGAACTCAATTTCTTCGGCGGGCACGCGGGCGATATCGTGGGGGCCAACAAAGCCATAGAAACGGTGACCGTCCGCCGTTTCCTCCGCCTGCCAGACCATGCCGTCCTGGGAATAGCCCAGCCCCGGCTCGTACTTTTTGTCGGCCACGGACCAGACAGTCTCTTGACGCGGGTAGCGATGATCAGTCAGCCAGCGAGCGGGAAGCGGAAACTTCGGTAGCGGCCAGACCCGCGCCCCGGCTGCCAGCGAGAAAATGGCCCGACTAGCGGTTACATCCGCCGCCGTCGCTGGATGGTCAAGACGCGGAAAGCGTAGAAACGCCCGTTCTTCCGGGCCGTAGCCACCTTCGCCGGGGCGAACAACTTCGTGCCCGATCCCAAAACGTGCGCCGTAGCGCCGCAGGCGTGCAGTCGTTTCAGCCACCGCCGCGTCTTTTTTGGCAGCGGGCCAGTCATACTGAAACGCAGGCATTCCATCCAAATGGGACAAGTGCCAGGCATATAAATCGCATCGGCGCACCGGGAACACCTCGGCAGTTGCCGGGCGGTAAAGGTCATGGTCATGGCGGATAATCTGGTCATCGCTATATTGATCTGGGCCGCCGATTGTCACTGTTTGGACAACGGCACGGTCCTTCAGCGCAATCATGGCAGCCTGACGGAACGCGGCCAGATCAAGCAGCGGGCTTTCCAGCAGCACGGAGAACATATCGGGATTGATGTTAGGCCGGTTCTGAGTAGGCGGGACCCACTCAGAGTGTGGGTTCAGAAACAAAAAGTCCGCGCCGCGCACGACCGCAGGGTCATCCGGGTAAAGCCACAGCGGCTCGAAAAATGCCGCAAAGCTGAATGAAGAGAGGTTCTTAAACGGCGATATTTTGAGCCAATCCAAGTAATCATTGAGTGCCGCCGGGTCGCCGCTGCCAACGCGGGCCAGTGTCAATTTTGTTAAATTGGAAGCATCCGTCTCCGTGGTTGAGCCTTGAACCCAGTTGAGCAAGGTTTCGCGCTGCGTAATAAACTGATCATGCAGTGTGGGCCGGGCGGCTTTCGGGTCCCAAGCGGCAAGATAAAGCGCCATTTCAGTGGCATCTTCAACTTCAAAGACATGACGTGAATCGTTGCTATGGGTCTTCGAGATTGCAACAATATCGTGCACGCGCTGTGCGATCAAGTCTGAGACAGAAGGGGTATGTGCCTGTCGCAGAAGTTCTCCCTGCGGCAAAACCGTGATCCCGGCCGCAGGAGGCGTCGTGACAACCCAGCCGCCCCGCACCTTTTCATTGGTGGGGCGGATAATTTCATGTGCTGCTTCAATCCACTGCTTCGGACTTGCTGCGTCATCGGCCAGCGTGCGATACCAGCGTTCTTCTAACGGCACACCTTTGTTCTTGTTCCAGTAGGCTTGGATACCATCCGGGCCAAATTCGGAAGTCTGTAATATATCGTCCAGGGCAGCATCGGCCGCGCCGGAGACGCTGATGAAGTAGCGCCCCTGGAAAAAGTCGCGCCCAAAGCCGACCGAGCGGGTCAGGCGCGTGTCCGTATTGAGCGTATGAATGAGCGGCTCGACGGCGTCTTCCCCCTGCGCGACCAATGCCAGCACAAGGGGGTCGGCATCAGGGGAAACCCCGCCGGGCTGCCCCATCTGCCGGGCGGCGACTTCGTCCAATGCGCCAATCAGGGCCGCAATCCGGGCCGGTTTGGCGGGGATCTTCAGGATGTCTACGAGGACAGGGGACATTTTTGTCTGCATGGCCCGCCGCTCTTCATCGGCCAGCAGGCTTGGCAGGTTATCCAGGTAGGAGTAATAGGGCTGCTTCGCGTCGTGAATGCCGCCGTTGGAGAATTGCGTGCTGCCGCGCCGCTTTGCTTCGGCTTCTGCTTGGGGCTGCACCGCTGTAAGCTGCCGGGCGGTCAGCAGGGAAAGCTGGTCATCGCCGCGCATATGGGCCGTGACCGCCCGGTCGAACTGCGCCCAGACCCACTCATCAGCAAGCGTCAGGTACGGGTCCCGCCGCGCCTCGGTATTGCCATTGTAGTTGGGCGGTGTGCCGACAAGCCAGGTGTTCCAATACGTCTGTGCCAGTTTTCCCTCGCCCAGACGCATCAGCAGGCAGACTTTAATCGGCAGCAGCGCCGTTTCCGAGACGGACTGAGACTCAGGAATTGCGCCGTTCAGAAACCGAAAATATGGCTCAGTCGGCCCCGCTTTCTTTTGGCTGGCTTCCCGGACAGCATCTGCGCTGACCATTGCCTGCACGTCGGCGCTCAAGTCGGCCCGGTCGCCAACCGAAGCCACGGGATACACTAAGCCGTTCCAGCAGACCGCAAAGCGCGGTCCCGTCTGGGAGAGTTTAGCGGAGCGCGGCAGGACCCAGCCGTGGGTTTGGAATGCTTCCCCGCCCCCGTTCCAGGCATTGCCGACGGCCACTGAAATCTGCCGGTACTCCCCGCCGCGTGGGTCGGCCATGCCTTCCTGAAACAGCGCAATCGTGGCAGACACGAGCGGGCCGGGCAGGCCCTCCGGCGGCGACCACGGGGAATGCTGGCGGGGCGGCGGCGGCAGCGTTTTCCCGGCAAACGGCGGCGGGTTCGTCGGCAAGGCCGAGGCGCGAGCTATAAAGAATGCTCCCCACACACAGACGAGGCAAAACGGCAGAAAACGGTTCATGGAACGGCTCCTTTTTGAGCAGCGTCAGGCAATGACCCGGCTTTCGATTAAAATATCCAGCAGGGCGCGGTCGACGGGGTAGCCGTGGAGGGTTTCGTAGTGGGCACCGGGGCGACCGTGACCGATGATGCCGAAGTCTCCGGCGAAGTTCCAGAGGGCGTGGCCCCAGCCGAACTCTTTGTAAAGGCCGAACAGATCGGTGAACCAGCGCAGTGCGATGTCGTTGGGGGTGTGGCTGTAGCAGCCGCATTCGCCAATGTGGACGCCTGCCCCCGCCGCTTCGACGTCCCGCCAGGGCTGGTAAAAGTCGCGCAGGGCGGCGCGGTCCCACGTCCGGCCTTCCCAGACCTGCCCCGGATACTTGGGGGCGGGGGCCGTGGCGTGGCCGTCCCACCACGACGCCTCAAAGTGGCTGACGGGCATGGGCTGGTAGCCGCGCCCGCTGTGGATGACGCCGAGGTCGGCCAACTCCGGCATCGCGAGATGGCCGCCGCCGAGGCCGTCGATGACAATCTCCCGCTGCGGGTCAATCGCACGGATGGCGGTGACGGTGCGGCGCATCAGCGCGGCATGGTTGTCGCGGGTCAAGCCGTACTGGCCCACCGACGGCGGCTCGTTGAGCAGGTCGAAGCTGAGGGACTCGCTGGGCACGCCCTGAAAGCGCCGGGCGAAGGTTTCCCACAAAAAGACAAAGGCATCCTGGGCCACGGCATCGGTCCAGAGGTTATCGCGCTCCAGCTCGTTGTTGTTGATGCAGTAGCCGGGGGCACGGTGCAGGTTCAAACTCATCTGGAAGCCCCGCGTCTGACACGCTTTCAGGTAGCGATCATAATAGGCAAATTTGGCTTCGTTGGGATGCAGGTAGTCAAAGCCATTGGTCCAGATGCGGTAGTCGCTGGGAATACGCACAAAGTTGAAGCCAAAGTCTGCCAGAAAGTCCAGCGCCTGCTCATCGGGTTCGTCGGGCGTTCCACCGGGGCCAGCCAGGTACATCCATAAAAAGTTGAAGCCATAGCGGGGCATGGGCAGGTCTCCTTGTTTGGTCTTGCTGCCCACAAGTTCGCTTTGCAGGCGGGCGTTTCCTGCTTCTCAAAGATAGGCCGGGGCAGCATTGGGGTAGAATAGGCGCATGAAACCGTACCTGCTGCTCACCGGGCTTTTGCTGGCCTGTCCTCTGCGGCCTGCCGCTGCACAGACGCCGCCATCAATGCCGCTGCTCGCGCCTGTCCCTGCCCCCGCCCGGCTTCAGCTTGCGCCGTCGGAGCGGCAGTTTTTCGCGCTCGGCGTGACACTGGCACGGGGGGCGTTTGCCTACGCAGAGCTGGCAAAGGGGGCGTCGGAAGTGGCGAAGATGCCCTCGCAGTTCGCGCAAATCGGGCCGCTGGGAGATTTGGAGCCGGTCGCGCAGCGTAACCGGAAAGATGCGAAAGAGGCGCTGGCGCAGGCGGTCGGCATGATGAAAACGCTGAAAGCCCCATCGGCGGCGCTGGCTCCCGTGCAGAAGGCCGCTGACCGGCTGGCGAAGGGGCTGACAACGTCGCGGGATGCCCGGCCCCTGAAGCTGTTCAATGCGCGGGCGGCCCGGACGCTGTCGTCGCTGAGTGAATTTGACGCGATTTCGTCTTTGCCCGAAGACCCTGCTTTGCGCCGGTGGCTGACGGGTTCGCCGCAGTCCCGCTCGGCGGCGGTGTGGTATGACGAGGGCACGCTGGCGGGGCTGACACAGATCGCGGCGCGTCACAAAATGCCGGAGCTGCTGCCGCCGACGGAGCAGGTTGCCACCGATTTGCGCGGCCTGCGGGACTGGCTGGCCCTGCGCCTGCCCGACTCCCCTACCCCGGAGCAGACTGCCCTGCGGCAGTCGCTGGACACATTTTTGCAGGGCAGCACAGTCGGCCAAAAGCCGGGGGTTAAGTCGTCCGCGCCGCTGTCACCCACGCAGCTTGCCGCGCTCGGAGACATCAGCCGTCAGCTTCAAATGCAGGTGCTGGGGCCGGACGCCGCGCAGGAAGCGGCCTCTCGCTAGGAGAAGAGATATGGCAAATATCGGGTTAATCGGCATTGTCGGCGAGGACGCCAAACATGACTTCTGGGGGACAATGCAGCGCGTGGCCGAAATGGGCTACGGCGGCATCGAAGCGCCGGGGCAGCTTTACACGGGAGACGTGGCCGAGAACGTAACGCGCTTTCACGCTCTGGGCCTTGAAGTGCTGACAGTGAGCGCGAGCCGGGAGCGCCTGCGGGATGAGCTAGACGCCATTATCGCTGAAGCCCACGCCCTGCATTCGCCGCGAGTGTCCGTGTGGTGGGGAACCTGCGAGACAAAAGACGCCGTGCTGCGCGACGCCAAGCTTTACAACTTTGCCGGGGCGCGGCTGGCTTCCGAAGGGCTGACGCTGTGTTATCACAACCACGACCACGAGTTTCAGACGGCCTTTGACGGCGTCAGTGCCCTGGACTGGCTGGCGGCGCATACGGACCCCGCCGCGCTGTCGTTTGAGATCGATATTGCCTGGGCGGCCTTTGCGGGCGAGGACCCGGTGCGGGTTTTGCGGCGTTATGCGGGCCGCGTCCCGGCGGTTCATGTCAAAGACCTGTCGCGGCTGGATGAGCGCGGGCACTTCACCGCTGTGGGCACGGGCGTCGTGCGCGTGCGCAAGGCTGTCGAAGCGGCGCGGGAAGCGGGCGCGGAATGGGTGGTGGTGGAGCAGGACACCCTGCGGCATCTGTCCGGGCTGGAAACGGCGTGGGTGAGCTACCTGAACTTGAAGGAGATGGGGCTGACATAGCTTGTTTTCTAGGTATAATTGCTCTATGAGCAATTTATTTGATGGCCTCGCCCATCTTTTCCCCCCTCTCATTCTCGCCTCCGCCGCCCTGCTGGCCCTCCCTGGCGCACGCGCTGCCGACACTCCGCCCGCAACGGCGACGACGTACCGGGCGCTGGCCGAGCAGACCGAGGCCAACCTGCAAACGCAGGTGCTGGCGCAGTGGTTTCCCCGCGCCGTGGACCCCGCCTGGGGCTTTTATCAGAACTACAATGAAGACTGGGTGCGTACCCCCGGCAACCCAAAATCCATTGTCTATCAGGCCCGCCTGACCTGGCTGGCCGCGCAGGAAGCGCAGCGCAGCCCCGCGCAGAAAGCCAAATATCTGGGTTATGCCAAACACGGCCTGGACTTCCTGGCCGCGAAGATGTGGGATACCAAAGACGGCGGCTTTTACTGGGAGCTGGGCGATGACGGCGTGCCGACCCGCAATGGCGAGAAGCACATATATGGCAATTCGTTCGCCATTTATGCGCTGTCGGGTGTCTACGAAGCGACTAAAGACCCGCGTGCGTTAGAGCTTGCTAAACAGGCCTACGCCTGGCTGAACGCGCACGCCTACGACAAAGCCCACGGCGGCTACTACGAAGCCCTGACGCGGGAAGGCACGCCGATTTTGGCCCCTACGGCGGATGGCGAGGCCAGTGACGAGATCGGCACGCGCTACGGCTGCAAGACCATGAACAGCCATATTCACCTTTTGGAAGCCCTTAGCGCCCTGTACCGAGTCTGGCCGGACGGGGGGCTGCACTCGCGCTTAGAAGAAATGTTCGCGCTGGTGCGGGACAAAATCGCGGTGGAGCAGGTGGGCTGCCTGAACTATATCTTCCTGCCGGACTGGACGCCCCTGCCGGACCATGATTCGTTCGGGCACGATATTGAAACGGCGTACCTGCTGGTGGAAGCGTCGACGGCGCTGGGCCGCCCCGGCGACGTCCGCACCTGGGCGCTGGCCCGGCGGCTGGTGGACCACACGCTGGATTTCGGCGAAGACAAGGTCAACGGCGGTATCTATGACGCCGGGGAAGTGTACAGCAGCATCCCGTCCGCGCCCGATAAAGTCTGGTGGGTGCAGGCCGAGGCGCTCAATGCAATGCTCCTGATGCACCGGCACTTCGGGGCCGAAGACCCACGCTACTGGGCGGCGTTCAACCGGCAGTGGGACTTCATCCAGAAGCGTCAGATCGACTGCCACGCTGGCGGCTGGTATCCCGCTGTGCAGGAAAACGGCGCGACTATTCCAGGCCGGGCCAAAAGCGACGGCTGGACCGAATGCTACCATCAAGGCCGTGCCTTAATCAATGTCACCGCTGACCTACGGACGCTTGCCGCAAAGGCCGCGCACTGAGCGCGGCCCACAAAAACAGCCCCCGCACTCACGGTGTGGGGGCTGATAAAAACCAGAGATGAAAACGGCGATTAGCCAGTGTTAGCCTGGGGCTGAGGTCCGGGAGGAGATGCGGGCGCACCCGGCGCACCGGCGGCTCCAGGCGCACCCGCAGCGCCCGGCGCACCAGAGCGTCCGGGCGCTCCCGCCGGGCCAGGTGCTCCGGCGGGGCCGGGCGTGCCGGGAACGACAACGGTGGTGTTCTTCGGCTGCGGGGCAGGCGTCACCACGGTGGTAGTCGGCGGGGTGTCATCATGGGCAGCACACCCGGCCAGCCCAAAGGCCAAACTTCCGAGGGCCAAAGCGGCCAAACCAGTCTTCAAATTCATGCGAAGATCCTCCTGAGAGCAGCCGCCGAAACATATAGCATTCCGGCGGTAAGATAGCGCGTTATGCCCCATTTGGTCTGCCTGCTAAACCCACAGGGATTGGGTGTTTTGTAACCGTGCGTTAGTCTACTTGTGAATAATAGATACGGACTCGGCGGTAGACTACTATCAGGAGACTATTCATGAAAAGCAAAGTTCTATTCAGCACCCTTTCGGCCCTCACGCTCGGCGCGGGTGTCGTGTTCGCCCCGGTGACCGCGCAGGCGGCTGGCACAAAGATGGTTGGCGGCGCAGCGATGTATCCGTCCAAGAACATCATCCAGAATGCCGTCAATTCCAAAGATCACACCACCCTGGTCGCAGCCGTCAAAGCCGCCGGACTCGTAGACACGCTGGAAGGCAAAGGCCCCTTCACCGTGTTCGCACCGACCAACGAAGCCTTCGACAAACTGCCCAAAGGCACGGTTGCGACCCTGCTGAAGCCGGAAAACAAAGCCACGCTCGTCAAAATCCTCACCTACCATGTCGTCCCCGGACGCTACACGGCGGCCAGCCTGATGAGCCTGGTGAAAAAGGGACATGGCAAGGCCAGCCTGAAGACGGTTGAAGGCGAGATGCTTACCTTCCGCGCTGCTGGGAAGGGCCTGAGCATCACGGATGCCAAAGGCGGCGTCTCCAAAGTCACCATTCCGAATGTCATGCAGTCCAACGGCGTCATCCACGTCGTGAACACTGTTTTGATGCCGTAGTCACCCCGATAAACACAGAAAGCCCCCGTGCCATCGGCGCGGGGGCGGTTTCGTTTTGGACAGCTTACTTGTGGACGCTTGCGCCTTTGACGTCCTGGGCGGCTTCCATGATCGCTTCGGACAGGGTCGGGTGGGCGTGGATGGTGTGCATCAGCTCGTCGATGGTAGACTCCAGTTTGATGGAGACGCAGCACTCGTGGATCAAGTCGGTGGCGTGCGGGCCGATGATGTGGACGCCCAGAATCTCGCCGTATTTGGCATCGGTGACGATCTTGACCAACCCCACGTTCTCGTTGATCGCCATGGCTTTGCCGAGGGATTTGAACGTGAACTTGCCAATTTTGACGTCGTAGCCCGCTTCTTTGGCCTGCGCTTCGTTCAGACCCGTCCAGGCCATTTCCGGCTCGGTGTAGACGCAGTAGGGAACGGCGGTGTAGTCCATCTTGACGCTCGCGCCGAGCGCGTTCTCGGCGGCGACTTCGCCTTCGCGGGTGGCGACGTGCGCCAGACCGCCGCCGGCAGCATCGCCGATAGCGTAGATATGGGGCACATTGGTCCGCATGAACTCGTCCACCATCAGCTTGCGGTCAAAGGTCACGCCCGCATTCTCTAAACCCAAACCGTCGGTGTAGGCGCGGCGGCCCACGCCAATCAGCAGCTTGTCGAACTCCAGCTCGCCGTCGCCCTTTTCGGTCACGTACTTGACCTTGCGGCCCGGCACGTCAATCGCCACGACTTTGGTGCTGGTCATCACCTTGATGCCCGCTTTGACCAGCAGCTTTTGCAGCTCATTGGACAGGTCGGGGTCGGCAGCGGGCACAATGGTCGGCAGCAGCTCGATCAGGGTCACTTCTGCGCCCAGCCCACGATACGTGTAAGCGAACTCGGTCCCGACCGCGCCTGAGCCGAGAACCACCAGCCGCTTGGGCACTTCGGGGGCGGAGACGGCTTCATTGGAGGTCCAGAGCGTCGTGTGGCCGAGCGTGCCATTCGCCTTGCGGTTCTTGACTTCGCGGTTGTCTACAAAGACGTCGGCCTCGGGCGTGTCCGCGCCAATTACCTGAATAGACGGGTGCAGCTTGGCGACGACGCTGCCGGTGGCAAGAATAATAGACGCCGCCGTGATCTTCTCGGTTTTGCCGTCTTCAGTGGCGGCTTCCACCGTGTGCGGGTCCAGCAGCTTGCCCTTGCCTTTGATAAAGCGGACGCCGTTCTTCTTGAACAGGAACTCGACGCCGGACACCAGCGTTTTGACGACTTTGTCTTTGCGGGCCATCAGCGCGGGGAAGTCGTAGCCGATTTCGCCGCCGATGGTCAGGCCGAAGTCGGCAAAGTGCTTCGCCTGTTCCAGCGCCGCGACGGAGCCAATCATGGTTTTGGTGGGAATGCAGCCCCAGTTGAGGCAGGTTCCGCCCGCGTTGTCGAAGTCAATACAGACCACTTTCGCGCCCATCTTGGCCGCGTGAATGGCGGCGGGGTAGCCGCCCGGTCCGCCACCGATGACCACTAAATCTACATCATACTGCGCCATTTAAAAATCCTTCGTTTTGACTCTCGGTCTTATCGTACTGCCGTGTTACTCTACTCTTAGAACACCACTCGGGCACGGTTTGTGCCTGACACAAGCGAAACCGGCACTAAAAGTGCCGGTCTACTAGCAAACGGAAAAAGTGTCTCCGACACTGAGGGCTGGCGAATGTAGCCCCGGTCCTAGAACTCGGCCCTATGGCCCATAATACGGTCATGCCCTGGGCGGGATTCGAACCCGCACGGGGTTGCCCCCGGAGGATTTTACTTACCACTACCGCTTTCGCGGCCTGCTCCTCTTAGTAGAAAGAAAAGCCGTTTGGGGTCTGGACTGTCTCTTCGCCGTGCCGTTCGTTTTCGCAAAAATCGATAAAAAACGGGTTAGGCGGCTCCTGTACAGTCTCTACACTCGGCACACGGGTTTCCCCAAATGCCTAGCTCGGGATTGTCCTGCTCTGCACAAATCTTATCGCACAGAGTTTAGAGTTCCCCGAATTAGGGAGCTGCTACGGCGGGGTTTCTCCCGCCGCGACCCTTACTCAAGTCCGCTGTGTCTGCCATTCCACCACCAGGGCATGATGCCTCCGAAGTATACCACGCGGCAGGAAGCGAAGTCAAACGCCACAGACGCACAAAGGCAGGAAAAACACGCACGCACGGGGAACACACAAAGAAAGCTAACACGCTGCCTGCTTCTGGCCCACTCAAAGGAGATTTTGCTCATGCTGACCCGACGAGAACTGCTTCAAACCGCAATGCTGTCCGCCGCCGTGCTTGCCGCCGCCCACGCGGCCCAGGCGCAGGGACCGCCCGCCCCGCCTAATTTGACGATCCCGACGACGCCGACAGCAGCCACCGGGCCGTTTTTCCTGCCGCCGCTGCCGTATGCCTACGATGTTCTGGAGCCATATATTGACACCGAGACAATGCACATTCACCACGACAAGCATCACGCGGCGTATGTCAAAAATCTGAATGAGGCAGTTTCCAAGCTGCCTGCGGCCACAAACCCCGAGGCCGTTCAGTTTCCCGATGGCAGCAGTCTGATTTCCAATCTGCTGACCATTCCGCATATTGGCATCACCGATCAAAGCGACCCGGTGTTCAACGCCATTCGCAACAACGGCGGCGGGCATTATAATCACTCGCTGTTCTGGACGCTGATGAAAAAGGGCGGCGGCGGCAAGCCCACCCGCGACATGGCCGCCGCCATTGACAAGCACTTCGGCTCCTACACACAGTTTCAGGACGCTTTCACCAAAGCCGCCCTGGGCCGCTTCGGCAGCGGGTTTGCCTGGCTGTCGCTGTCTCCCGGCGGTGCGCTCACGGTCGAATCGACGCCTAACCAGGACAGCCCGCTGATGTATGGGCGGACGCCTCTGCTGGGTATTGATGTCTGGGAACACGCTTACTACTTGAAGTACCAGAACCGCCGCCCGGAGTATGTCGCCGCGTGGTATAACACAATTAACTGGGACACGGTCAACGACCGCTTCACATCGGCCTCGAAGAAAGCCGCTTAACACCATGTTCAAGAGCCGCCGCAAAGAACAAACCGCCGAAGACGCCCCGGACAGCATCGCGCCCTGGGAAATGCTCTCCGAGGCCGACGGGGCCGCGCAGACCGCCCGCCTGCAAGCGCCCCGGCCTGGTCAGCACCTCGTCGCCTTCGCCCGGCGGCTGGACGCTGACGCTGTGGCCTGCTTCGACAAAGGGACGGATGGCACAGGCAAGGCGGTGTTGGTTCTGGAAAACCCCGATGCCCCCGGCGGCGTGGCGGAACGACGCTACGCGGGCTTTAGCGAGTGGTTCGATGCGGCATTGGCGGAGCACGCGGAGCAGAAATAGGAGTTTCTTTTGGACCAAACCGAACTGCAACTGACGGACGCCTACTGGCGGGCGGCGAATTACTTGTCTGTCGGCCAGATTTATTTGATGGACAACCCCCTCCTCAAAGAGCCACTGACGCGGGCGCATATCAAGCCGCGCCTCCTCGGACACTGGGGGACGACGCCGGGGCTGAACTTTATTTATGTCCACATGAACCGGGCGATTAAAGCGCACGATTTGAGCGCCATTTATGTCTGCGGGCCGGGGCATGGCGGGCCGGGCATGGTCGCCAATACTTATCTGGAGGGCACGTACAGCGAGGTCTATCCCAACATTTCGCAGGACGAGGCAGGCATTCAGCGGCTGTTCAAGCAGTTCTCATTCCCTGGCGGCATCCCGAGCCACGACTCGCCTGACAACCCCGGCTCGATCAACGAAGGCGGCGAGCTGGGCTACTCGCTGGCACACGCCTACGGGGCCGTCTTTGACAATCCTGATTTGATTGCTCTCTGTGTCATCGGCGACGGCGAGGCCGAAACTGGGCCGCTGGCGGCCTCGTGGCACTCCAACAAGTTTTTAGACCCCGTGCGCGACGGGGCCGTACTGCCGATTTTGCACCTGAATGGTTTTAAAATCGCAAACCCGACGGTGCTGGCGCGTATCCCCCACGACGAATTAGACAGCCTGCTCACCGGCTACGGCTACAAGCCGTACTGGGTGGAGGGTGATGACCCCGACATCATGCACCCCCAGATGGCCGAGACGCTGGACACAGTGCTGGCGGAGATCAAGGACATTCAGTTCAAATCCCGCGAAGCGGGACACGCGGAGCGCCCGCGCTGGCCGGTGATTATTCTAAAATCCCCCAAAGGCTGGACCGGGCCGAAGTTTGTGGACGGCAAAAAAACCGAAGGCTCGTGGCGTGCCCATCAGGTCCCGATTGCCGATATGAAGACCGACGCGCACGTTGCCGCGCTGGAAGAATGGCTGCGGAGTTACAAGCCCGAAGAGTTGTTTGATGATGCTGGCACGCTGAAGCCCGAAATCGCTGCACTGGCCCCGGAAGGCGAGCGGCGTATGGGTGCAAACCCGAGCGCCAATGGCGGCCTGCTGCTCCGGGACCTGCCCCTGCCGGACTTCCGGGACTACGCCCTGCCGGTGGAAAAGCCGGGCACGAGCATCGGCGAGGCGACGCGGGTGCTGGGCGGCTTTCTGCGCGATGTGACGGCGGCAAGCGCGGGCCGCCGCAACTTTCGGGTGCTGTCTCCTGATGAAAACGACTCCAACCGCCTCGGCGACGTGCTGAATGCCACCGGGCGGGCGTGGGATGCTGAGACCATTCCCGATGACGACGAGCACTTGGCCGAAGGCGGGCGGGTGATGGAGATACTCAGCGAAACCACCTGTCAGGGCTGGCTGGAAGGGTATCTATTGACCGGGCGGCACGGCTGGTTTTCGTGCTACGAAGCCTTCGCGCATATCGTGGACTCCATGTTCAATCAGCACGCCAAGTGGCTGGAAGCGTGCCAGCATATCCCGTGGCGGCGCCCTATCGCCTCGCTGAACTATTTATTGACCTCACACGTCTGGCGGCAGGACCACAACGGCTTTTCGCATCAGGACCCCGGCTTTATCGACCATGTGATGAACAAAAAGGCCAGCGTCGTGCGTGTCTACCTGCCGCCGGATGCCAACAGCCTGCTGTCTGTGGCCGACCACTGCCTGCGCTCGCGGGACTATGTGAACGTGATTGTGGCCGGCAAGCAGCCCGCGCTGCAATTTATGGATATGGACGCCGCCGAGAAGCACTGCGCGGCGGGCCTCGGCATCTGGGACTGGGCTTCGACCGACAAGGGCGAAGAGCCGGATGTGGTCATGGCCTGCGCGGGCGATGTGCCGACTCTGGAAACCATTGCCGCCGTGGCCCTGCTGCGTCAGGAGTTTCCCGACCTGAAAATTCGCGTGGTCAACGTCGTGGACTTGATGACCTTGCAGCCGCACACCGAGCACCCCCATGGCCTGAGTGACAAAGATTTCGACACGATCTTTACCACCGACAAGCCGGTGATTTTCGCCTACCACGGCTACCCGTATCTCATCCACCGGCTGACTTACCGCCGGACAAACCACGACAATATCCATGTCCACGGTTACCAGGAAGAAGGCACGACCACGACGCCGTTTGACATGGTGGTTCTCAACGACCTGGACCGATTCCACCTGTGCCGGGACGTCGTCAACCGCGTGCCATCCCTCGGCGTCAAGGCTGCCTACTTCAAGCAGGCCCTCCACGACAAGCTGATGGAGCACACGGCGTACACGCGCAAGTACGGCGAGGATTTGCCCGAAGTCCGCGACTGGAAATGGCCGTTTTAGCCCCCCCGCCCCCAATAATGGGGGAGCCGAATAAGAAACGGACCTCCTAACTCTGGCTCCCCCATTATTGGGGGCGGGGGGGCCTTCCTGAAACCATCCCATGAACATTCTCGTCTTAAACGTGGGCAGCTCCAGCCTCAAATACAAGCTCTTCGCCATGCCTGCCGAAACCGTTCTGGCCGAAGGGGCCTCCGACACCGCCCCCGGCGACAGCCCCGAGGGCGCGGCGGCACAGGTCATCGACAAGTGCCGCTCATCTGGTATTGACGCCGTCGGCCACCGGGTTGTCCACGGCGGGCCGCGCTTCTCTGCCCCGGTGCGCGTCACGCCCGACGTGCTGACGGACCTTAAAGCCTTGTCCGATTTGGACCCGCTCCACAGTCCCATCGAGACGGCGCTGATCGAAGCCGGGCAGCGCCTTCTGCCGGGCGTTCCTGCCGTCGCCGCGTTTGATACCGCGTTTCACCGGACGCTCCCCGAAGTCGCCTGGCGCTATGCCCTACCCCGCGACATGGCCGACACGCTGCACCTGCGCCGGTACGGCTTTCACGGTTTGTCGTACCAGTATGTCAGCGGGCGACTGCTGGAATGCCTCGGGCGGGAGGCGGGAGGCACGCGTCTGATTGTCTGCCATCTCGGCAGCGGCGCGAGCGTCTGCGCCGTCAAAGACGGGCAAAGTGTGGATACAAGCATGGGCCTGACCCCGCTGGAAGGGCTGATGATGGGCACGCGCTCCGGCGACATCGACCCCGGCCTGCTGCTCTATTTGATGCGCTCGCAGGGCAAGAGCGCCGCCGAATTGGACTCTCTGTTGAACCACGACAGCGGCCTCAAAGGCGTCGGCAGGCAAAGCGACGTTCGCCTGTTGGAACAGGCGGCGGGCGGCGATACGCCCGCCGAGATGGCACTAGAAATGTTCGCCTACCACGCAGCCAAATACATTGGGGCCTATGCCGCTGCTTTGGAGGGGATAGACGCCGTGGCCTTTACGGGTGGTATCGGCCAGCACTCCGCCGACATTCGCGCCCGCATTTGCCGCCGCCTCGGGTTTCTGGGCATTCGGCTTGACACCGACGCCAACACCAATGCCGGACCGGGCGAGACCCAGATTAGCCCCACCGATGCCCCCGTTTCCGTCTGGGTCATCCCCACCGACGAAGAGCGCCAGATCGCCCGCGAGGCTTTCGCGCTGCTTTTGCCTGCATGAAAACGACGTTTCAGGTGCAATGACGCTATAGACCACGACCGCTTATTCAAAGAGCTGCTGACGACGTTCTTTGTGGAGTTCCCGGAGCTGTTCCTACCGGAAATTGCCGCCGCGCTCGACCGCGATACGGAAGTTGTGCCGATGGACAAGGAAGTGTTCACCGATGTCACCCTCGGCGAAAAGCACGAGGTCGATGTGCTGATGAAAGCGCGGTTCCGGGGCGAGGATGCTTTCTTTCTGATCCATGTCGAAAACCAATCCACCCCGCAGGCGGATTTTCCGAAGCGGATGTTCCGCTACTTTGCGCGGCTGACCGAAAAGTACGACCTGCCGGTCTATCCCGTGGCGCTGTTTTCTTACGCCGCCCCGCAGCGCCGGGAGCCGACGACCTTTCGGGTGCGGTTTCCGGGGAAGAACGTGCTGCTCTTTGAGTATGCCGTTATTCAGCTCAACCGACTGCCGTGGCGGCGGTTCATGCGGCAGGAACCGGTGGCGAGTGCGCTGATGACAAAGATGAAGATGTGGGCGGAAGACCGCCCCCGTGTCAAGGCCGAGTGCCTGCGCCTGCTGGCAAGCCTGCGCCTCGACCCCGCCCGCGCCACCGTTATCGGCGTCTTTGTGGAAAGCTATCTGGCGCTGACGGCGCAGGAAATGACGCAATACGAGCGGGTCATGGAAAAGTTCACCCCGACAGAAAGGACAGAAACGATGGAGCTGATGACAAGCTGGCAGGAGGTGGGGATTACGCAGGGTAAGGAGGAGTTGGTGATGCGCCAAATTCGGCGCAGGCTGGGAGCGGTTCCGGCGGAAGCCGCCACCCGTTTGTCCCTACTGTCGGCGGAGCAGCTTGATGAGTTAGGGGAAGCCCTGCTTGACTTTGAGACCACCGCCGATCTCGAAGCGTGGCTGGCAGGGCAGGAATAGAGCCAGAGAGAAGGCCGCCGGGCAATCTACCCGGCGGCCTTTGGTGTCAGTGGCTAAGAAGCAGCTAAGAGGCCAGGCGGCTGGCGTCGGCGGTGTTTTCCCAGCTAAAGGCGGGGTTGCCGAAGTGGCCGTTTTTGGCGGTCTGGGAGTAGATAGGCCGGGTCAAATCCAGCAGCTTGATGATGCCGCGTGGGGTCAGGTCATAGGCGGCCTGGACGCGGCGGCTGATTTCGGCTTCGGGGACGGTGTGTGTACCGAATGTCTCGACGAGAACGGAGACAGGCTGGGCGACGCCGATAGCGTAGGCAAGCTGGATTTCGCACTTTTCCGCGAGGCCCGCCGCGACGATGTTTTTGGCGATGAAGCGGGCGGCATAGGCCGCCGAGCGGTCCACTTTAGAAGGGTCTTTGCCGGAGAAGGCCCCGCCGCCGTGCCGGGCATAGCCGCCGTAAGTGTCCACGATGATCTTGCGGCCCGTGACGCCGGTGTCGGCCTGCGGGCCGCCGATGACGAAGATGCCGGTCGGGTTGACGTGGTAAGTGATGTCCTGCGTGGCGTATTTTGCGTAATCGGCCAGAACGGGCTGAATGACGTGTTCCATGACCACAGCCTGCACATCGGCCTGGGTCAGATTGGGGTCATGCTGGGCGGACAGGACAATCGTATCAATTCCGAGGGGCTTGTCGGTGGCGCGGTCGTAGGTGATAGTCACCTGGGATTTGGCATCGGGGCGCAGGCCAAGCGCGGGGTCTTTGCGGACCTCGGCGTAGCGGGCGGTGAGCTGATGGGCGAGCGTGATGGGCAGCGGCATAAGTTCGGGGGTCTCGCTGCACGCATAGCCGAACATCATGCCCTGGTCGCCTGCGCCCTGCGGCTTGTCGCCTTTTGCGCCGGCATCCACGCCTTTGGCGATGTCCGGGGACTGCTTTTGCAGGGCGACCAGAACGCCAGTGGTATCGCCGTCAAAGCCGTAGTCGGTCTTGGTGTAGCCAGCGTCGTTGATGGCCTGCCGGACGACATCGGGGATTTCGACATAGCCTTTGGTGGTGACTTCGCCCGCGATGACGGCGAGGCCGCGTGTGAGCAGTGTTTCCACGGCGACGCGGCTGCCGGGGTCTTCGGTCAGCAGGGCGTCGAGGATGGCATCGCTGATCTGGTCGGCGAGCTTGTCGGGGTGGCCTGCGGAGACGGACTCCGAGGTGAACAATTTAGTGTCTAGTGAATTAAAATCGGGCATGGTGTGCTTTGCTTTCTGTGTGCGTGGTCAGACGCTAGGAAAGCAGCGGCGGGGTTATCAAGGGGTTCCGAGAAGAAAGGGGGCGCAGGCGCGTGTCATTTCGTTAAATAAATGGCGCGTGTCTGCTGCCGTCTTCTTATCTTGCACGTCCACGGGGCTTTCCCATGCGTGCCGGATTTAGCACCTGCCTCAGCCAGGGCGGGAGCCTCGGGCTGAAGTGGTTGTTGTGGTTTCATCGGGCCGGTCCCTCCACCACTCTTGATAAGAACGTCGTGCTTCGCTATAAGTTTGTCGCAGATATGGTAGCACGAACCCGCGCCGTCTGTCAAGGGGTCGGCTTACTCTCGAGGCGGCGGGGCGGCATCTATCGCGGCGGCGGACTCGGCGCGGCCAAAGGGGAGCGGCTTCGACGTCGTCAGCAGCGGGTAGCCGGGGGCGGACACCGGGGCGGGGGCCACCGGCGTCAGCAGGAGGTGACCGCCGGGGAACGTGACAACGTAGCGGGCTGTCGATTGGTACCACGGACGCGAAGCAAAGAGCGCGGTAGGAACGTCGTGGCCGTTGAGGTTCAGCGCCAGGCACTGCACCGTCAGCCGGTCCCCGCGCAGGGCGTATGTCCCGCTGCCGCCGACCGCGCCAGTCGGGAACGTCAGCACGGTTCCGAAGTGGCCCTGCGGATAAAAAAACAGCGCCGTTCGCATCGGCTGCTTGTAGTCGCCGCCGGTCGCCGAGTCCCAGACCACGTCGCCGGTCCATTTCCCCGCCAGCGTCGGTGTCGGGCGCGAGGCGCGATGGGTATACCAGACGCCCCCACTCACCGCTAACATCAAAAACACCGCGCCTCCGGCGACTGCCGCCCATCGCCCGCGTGACAGCGGGACCGAATTACTCACCGGCAGGCCAATTTGTCCAGTCACCGGCATAGAGCACTTCCTCTTCTAATGTCACTCCAAAGCGGGCATACACAGCGGCTTTGACTTCTCCCGCCAGCGTCCGCAGGTCCGAGGCCGTCGCACCGCCTGCGTTGATGAGGAAATTGGCGTGTTCCTGCGACACCCGCGCCCCGCCGACAGTGTGGCCTTTGAGGCCGCAGGCTTCGCTGAGAAAGCCCGCCGGAACCACGCCCGCCGCCCGCATCCCCGCCGACAGCCCCGGCAAAGTCTGGGCTAGTTCGCGGCTGATAACGTTCTTGAAGAACGACCCTGCCGACGGCGCGAACGGCTGCTTGGCCCGCCGCTGCGCCTGATATTCTTTGGCGCGGGCGATGATCGCCTCGGGGTCGCCCCGCTCGGGGAGCCGCAGGGTACACGACAAAATCACAGTGCGGCCAATCCCCGCCCGGCGCAGGCGGCTGTCCCGGTACGAAAACTCCATCCACTCCGGCCCCACCGTCTGGTCCCGTCCGCCCTCGAAGACCCGCACCGAAGTCACCAGCGGCCCGATGTTGCCCCGGTACGCCCCGGCGTTGCTGACCAGCGCCCCGCCCACCGTGCCGGGGATGCCGATAGCCCATTCCAGCCCTGAAAAGCCCGCCCGCGCCGTCTGCATAAACAGCGAGCCAAACGACACCCCGCTCTCGGCAGAGGTCTCTTCGCCGACCACGCACTGCTTGCACCGGTTTTGTATCACCAGCCCGTCATAGCCCGCATCGCTCATCAGCACATTGGAGCCGTGGCCCAGAAACAAATACGGCACACTTAGGTTGGTGCAGACCGCCAGCACCTCGGCCAGTTGGTTCACGTCAGCCGCCGCCCAGAACCACCGCGCCGGGCCGCCGACCTTCAGAGTCGTGTGCCGCGCCATCGGCTCGTTATGCTTGAGGGCCTCGCCCAGCACTTTGGAAAGCGCCTGCTGTGTTATCGTTTCGTGGGTCATAGCAAATGAGGAGAATTAGCGGACAGCCTGTATAGAAAGCCCAGAAGAGGGTCGGGGAAACAGACCCCTGTGCCCTGCCCAAAACACTGTCTCGTAGGGGTGGGGTCCCCCCGCCCTCCTGTTTTGTTGCAGGGACAGGGCTTTACACTATCTTTTAGCGATTGGAGTAGCCGTCTAACGCACGGGTCATGGCTTCCATACCTGCCAACCTCGCTTCGCCATCTGATAGTTTGCTGTATTTGTCGTAAATGCGAACGGCCTGCTGGGAATAACCCTCTAGCCCACCCATCCCTGCAATGGATTTGAAATTGGAGACTTTCAGCGTGAAACTATTGTAGCCCATGCCCAAAATATCGCCTATTTCATGGGTGTCTGACGGCAAATCAGCTTTGCCAAACCGAAAAACATGATAGGCAATCAAATTATCATCATCTGACCAATGGTGCATTTCTTCTCCTTGCGGCGCACTATGGCGCTATTGTAGCACATTTTTGGACACGCGGTTTCAGCGGCGGGGCGAGAGGCCGGGCGATGGGTTGTGCGGGTCAGCAGTAACACCTTTGGAGCCATGCCGCTATTTTGGTACATTGTCCTACTTGACAAAGGCTCCAAGCTGTGATATAGTTATCTGACAATAGGTGCTTATGGTTCAGATGCCAGGGAGCTTTTTTGATGCAATTTATGAAGAAAACCAGGGCGGTTTTGCGGGCGGGCGCGGTACAATTTGGGCTTCTCGCGCTTCTGGCAGCGTTCGGCACGGCGTCGTCGGCGGACGCCCCCGCAGCGGGAAATGCCGATGCCGCGATGGAAGCGTTCAACTCCGCCTTTCTGGTGACTTCGGACAGCAGCGCCTACTATAAGAAATCCATCAAGGACAGCGCCGCCGACGGCACCTGGGTGGCTTCCCTGGACATCATGGCCGCCGAAGACGCCTACGACCGCACCGGCAGCCCCGCCCAGAAGGCGCGGGTGAACGACCTGTGCCGCACCTGGCTGAAGAATACCCCGCCGGGAAGCGCGACCGAACCCTGGAAGTGGGACGGCTGGAACGACGACATCGGGTGGTTCACAATGGCCCTGGTGCGCGGCTATCAGATCACCGGCAATCCTGAGTTTTTGACGCAGGCCGAAAACGGCTTCAACTATGCCTTTAAACGGGGCTGGGATACCAAGTGGAACGACGGCGGCATCTGGGAACAGCAGATCGAGTACTGCAAGAACGGGGCCGCGATCAACAAAGGAACCCTGTCGAATGACAGCCTGGGGATCGTGGCCTGCCTGCTGTATCAAAGCACGCACGAGGCCGCTTACCGGGACAAAGCCACGCAAATCTACGACTGGGAGCGCAGTCATCTTTACAATTCTACGACCGGGCAGGTCAATACCGGGGTGGACCGGGACGGGACCGTGGATCATGGCACGGCGGTCTACAATCAGGGAACGTTTGTAGACTACGCCAATTATCTCTACCAGATCACGGGAAAAAGAAGCTACTACACCGATGCCAAGCAGGCGATTGACTTTACCCGGAGCAAGCTGACCACCGGCGGCATCCTCAGCAACAGCGCAGGCTACCTGAACACCTGGGCGGATACGCTGGCACGCGGCCTGGGCAATTTTGTCCGGGACAACCAGCAGTGGAGCGCTTACTATCCCTGGATGCGGCAAAACGCGGATGCCGCCTGGGGCTGCCGACGCCCCGATCTTAACATTGCCTGGAACGGCTGGACGCAGCCGACGCCCCTGGACGATACGCTGATCACCTCCAAGTTCGCCAGCGCGGTAGCCTGGCTGCAATACACGCCGCCCGCCCTTCCCCGCCCCGTCGCCGGGGTGTATGTGGCCGGGGTCCACGCGCTGGTCAGCAAGGAAAACGGCACTGCTCTTGACAGCGTCCCCGCCGGGGTTGCTCCGCGAAGTCGGAACGGCGCTCTGGGCCAGAAATGGAGCTTTTCGCAGAACGCCGACGGCTCGTGGAACATTATCAGCCATGCCACCTGGCGGGCATTGGACGATCCCAGCGCCGGGCAGGTGGTCCAGAGCTTGCCAAGCCGCGCTTCCAGCCAGCGCTGGTGGATCGCCCAGCAGCCGGACGGCACCTGCAAAATCAGAAACCAGGCCAGTGGCCTGCTGCTGGGCAGTGGAAAGTCGCTCGGTCAAAAGAGTCACAGCAAGACGCCGCTCTGGCGTCTTGAGTAAACGCATTTTCAAGAGGAAGTGAGCAAAAAACCATGATGACTGTACCTACTCGAAAACGCAGCGCGAGGCTGCTCCCAATGACTTTGGCGGCCGTCTTCCTGCTGGCCGGAGCCGCCGCGCACGCGCAGACCGCACACCCCCAAAGCGCCGGGCTGCGGCTGATGCCCCTCGGCGACTCGATCACGGCGGGCTACCGCAGCACCACCGGGGACGGCTACCGGGGGCCGCTCTGGAAGGAGCTGACCGAGCAGGGGAACGCGGTGGATTTCGTCGGCTCGCAGCGCGGCGGCGCGATGCTCGACCCGGACCACGAAGGGTACTACGGCGCAAAGATCGACGAGGTTGCCAAAGTCATCCCCCGTGAGCTGGGCCTGTACCAGCCGAATGTCATTTTGCTGCACCTGGGTTCCAACGATCTGAACGGCAACTACGAAGTCGCCACCGCGCCCGACCGGCTGGCCGCCCTGATTGATCAGATCACCACTGCCGCCCCGAAGGCTGACGTTCTGGTGGCACAGATAATCTGTGACTCCAATGCCGATGTTCAGGCCCGCATCGCGGCCTACAACGCCCAAATCCCCGCGATTGTGCAGGCGCGGGCCAAAGCGGGCAAGCACGTTTATCTGGTCAGCATGAGCGCGATTACCCCGGCGGACCTGAACGACGGCCTGCATCCGAGTGACACCGGCTACCAGAAGATGGCCGATGCCTGGGACGCGAGCATCCAGAAGCTCATCGCCGCCAAAGCCGTCCCGCCGATTAGTTTCGCGGGCAGCTTCGAGATTCAGTCCACCGCCAGCGGTCAGGCCGTCGCTGTCGCAGGCGGGTCTACTGCCAATTCGGCGGCGGTTATCCAGGAGCCGTACAGCGGCGGCCCCGGCCAGGTGTGGAACTTCATTCCGACCAGTGATGGCTATTATCAGATCAAGAACAGGAAGAGCAGCCAGGATTTGAACGTCACCGCCGCGTCCAAAGCCAGCGGAGCCGCCGTGGTCCAGTGGCCGTTCGGCACCGAAGGCAACGACCAGTGGCTCCCCAAGCGCCGCCCCAACGGCACGTATTTGTTCCAGAACCACAACAGCGGCCTGCTGCTGGACAATTCCGGCGGCAAGACTGCCCAGGCGCCGTTCAGTCAGGCCGCCGCCAGCGGCAAAGCGTCGCAAACTTTCAAGCTCATCTCCCGATAGATTGACTTGCCTCCGTGCTCTTAGCCGCACCGCGATAGGAGCAGGGAGGCAAGCATGGCCTCCCGCAAAATTGCATTCAGGCGCTTCTGGTAGCCTTTCTTGCCCTCGTTTTTCAGCCACTCCAGCACATCAGCATCAATGCGGACCGTTAGCTGCTGCTTGACGGGCCTGTAAAAGCGGCCCCGAACCGCGCCTGACCAATCCTGCCCGGAGGCGTCAGGAATGTCCGAGTAGTCGATCTCCGCGTCGGACTTGCCCGACACCGCCGCAAGTTCTTTCAGCACCGATTCAGGAATTTCTCTCATAGTTTTGTCTTTCTTTTCGATTTGCCAGCCGGGCGGAGATAATTCGAATATACTCTTCGTCCGCATCCTCAGTCCATGTATGCGCCACCAGCAGCAGCGTCACCCCGGCCACTGTCCCGATTGTCTGCCAGCGCTCTTCTCCCTCCACAAAACGATCCTGAACCGCGATGAAAAAAGGATCATCAAAAACATATTGAGCCGCCTCAAAGCTGATGCCATGTTTTTCTTTGTTGATCGTGTTTTTCTCTTCGTCCCAGGAAAATTTCACTGTATGCTTCCTAAAAGTAGTTACATTCTTGTCGTTTATTATACCTTGTCTTGCGGCTATAGTGCAAAAGCCGGTTGATATAGCAAAGCCGTTTCCAGTAACTTCGGCCCTGTCGGATTCCTACGGAAACAGGACGCGGCAAAATACCCCTTGACACCGGGCGCAGACGTGATACAATAAATAGAGAGGAGACGCTTTAATGAGACGGTTCGGATGGGTCTTTGTGATAGGCTTTGGCCTTTGTCTGTCCCTGACCTTGACGCTGACTACTCACTTGCGCCTCGCAACCATTGCCAGCGCCTTAGTGAATGTGATTGCTATCGGCGCTGCCTTCTTCCTGAGAGCCAAAGGGCAATAGATTTGTTGGTGCAGCGTTGTCAAAGTATCAACGCAAGCCCTGACGGACACGGGCGGCAAAGTTTTTAGTCCTCAAGTTCTCAAATTGGCAGAAGCTTTTGGAACAGGTGCGAGGTCTTGGCAAGCTGATACCCAATCGCCTGGTAAAACGCATGGGCCTCCGTACGGTGGAGGCCCGAACGCAGGCGAATGTCCAAATACCCGTGCGCCCCCGCCCAATGCTCCGCTTCCTCTATCAAACGCCGCCCGATGCCCTGCCGCCGCGCCGCCGCGTGGACCAATAGCCCTCCAATCTCAGCAAACGATGTGGGCGATTCTAAGCGGTAAACAGCGCACCGTCGGGGCGGCGGGTAATAAGCTCGAAACGCTCCTGCAAGTGTGAAACCGAAGTGGGATAGCCAAGCTGCCCGCTCAAATCGGCAACATCAGGGGCATCATCAACAGCCATAAGTCTAATCGTAATGTTCATGGATAATTTACCCCTGCCGCCGCAGTAAGTAGAGGAAGAAGGGAGCGCCCAGAAACGCCGTGACGATGCCGACGGGCAGCTCGCGGCCATCGGGGAGGAGGGAACGGGCGAGGGTGTCCGCCCAGACCATCAACACCGCCCCGGACAGGGCGGACAGGGGCAGGACAGCGCGGTGGTCGGGGGTCCCGGCGAGGCGGCGGGCGATGTGCGGGGACATCAAACCAACAAAGCCGATGATTCCGGCAAACGCCACGGTGGCGGCAGTCAGGAGGGAGCCGGTGACAATCAAGGTCGTCTTGAACCGCTCGGTTTCCACGCCCAGATGCCGCGCCGAGTCTTCGCCGAGGGCAAATAAATTCATGGCTCGCGCTTCGGTCAGCAGCACCAAGAAGCCGACTGCGAGGAAGCCCGCCGTCAGGGCGCACTGCGGCAGGGTGGCGTCCTGCAGCGAGCCGTTCAGGCGGAACAGCAGATACTGCGCGTCGTTCGGGCGGCTGAACTGAAGCAGCAGCGACGAAACGCCGCCTAAAAACGCACTGACGACGACGCCCGCCAGCAGGAGGGAAGTCACCAGCACCCGACCCCGCCGCCGGGCCAGCGTGTACACCGTGGTCATCGCCGCCGCCGCCGCTGCGAACGCCGCGAGGGGCAGGGCGAAGCCATGCCAGAGGGTGTCTTTGTGAGCCAGAAGCATCGCCTCGGAGCCGACCGACGCCCCCGCCGAGACGCCGACTAAATAGGGGTCGGCCAAATCGTTGCGGAGCAGCGCCTGAAACGCGACGCCCGCCGAGGCCAGCGAGGCCCCGACCAGCGCGGCCAGAAGCAGGCGCGGCAGGCGCAGGGACCACAGGATGAGGTCGTTGTCGGCAGTGCCATTCGGCCCGTGCCGCAGGGCGGTCCAGACGGCCCCCGGCGGCAGGTGTGCCTGCCCCACCCCTGCCGCGACCACGGCAGACACGGCCAGCAGCAGGGCCAGCAGGGCGGCAGCAGTGACGGTTTTCATCGGTGAATGGCCCGCGCCACGGATACCAGCCCATCGGCCAGACGCGGGCCGGGGCGGGAGGTCAGGTCGGGGTCCAGCGCATAGATGCGCCCCGCACGAACAGCAGGCAGGCGGCGCAGGAGGGGGTCGGCCAAGAGTGCCGCCTGCGTCGTTGTGTCGCCTAAAATCACATCCGGCGGGTGAATAATTAACTGCTCTTTGGAGAACGTGCCGTAGCCGGAAATCGCGCTCCCAACATTGACGCCGCCCGCACGGGTCACGAGATCGTCCATAAACGTCCCCCGCCCCGCCGTCCACAGGGGAGCCGTCTGCACCACCACAAACACACGCGGGCGGGGCCGATGGTCCGCCGCCGCGATTTGCGCCGCCAGCCGAATTTTGTGTTCCATCTGCCCAATCACCACGTTTGCCCTTACTGCCGTCCCCGTCCGCGCTCCAATCTGATGCAGGCTATCTTCCACACTGGACAGCGAGGTCGGCGTGACGGCCAGCACCGGCAGATGCAGGCGTGTCAGCCGCGCCACGGCCCGTGCGTTCGCCACGCCGTCGGCGACGATTAAATCCGGGTGCAGGGCCAGCACTTTCTCATCGCTCGTATTGACATCCCCGACTTTGGCAATCGCTTTCGCGGCAGGCGGAAAATCGCAGTACGTCGTGTCCCCGACCACGCGCCCCCCCAGCCCCAGTGCAAACAGCATCTCGGTCGTCCCCGGCGACAGCGAGACAATGCGCTTGGGGTACGACGGTTTGGCCGGAGCCGCCCCGAGAGGCAGGGTGAGTGAAACGAAGGCGAGAAGACAGAATAAGAAGCGTTGGCACAGAGGCGTACAAGACATAGGCGTACTATAGCCGGGCGGGGGGTGGGGTGTCAAGGGAGGCGCGGTCTTTCACGGCCATAGGAACACGGGGCCAAATTGCGAGGGGTTAAAACCCCTCGCTATGAGGCGAGGACGCCGGGAAGCCAAAGAATAAGAACAAGCCAATTGGACGACAATGATAGGCCCACGTCTTGAACTCTTTGGCCGCCCGGCGCGAAGCGCCTTCCAGCGAGGGGTTTTAACCCCTCGTTTCTATCCTCTCACCGTCGCTTGGCGCTGAACACATTGCTGTCGGCGGCGGCAGGGGCCGGGGCGGCTCCGTTGGTTGTGCCGTTGGTTCCGTTGGTCTGTGCGGGCAGAGCCAGCGCCGGGTCGGGGGCGTCGAGGCGAAGATGGCCGCTGACAAGCTGGGTGGCGAGGAGCGTCTGGATGACGCCGGTGATCTGGTCGGTCGCACCGCCTGCCGCGCCGCGCCCGTCGCCTGCGCCGCTGATGTTGATGAGCTTGGCGTTTGCCAGCGCCTCGGCGATAGCGGGAACAATCTGGGGGAGCAGCTCGATTTGCTTCAGCGCCAGGTATGCATTGCCGCCCTGCTGGATGGCCTCGTTGACGGCCCGGATGGCATCGGCCTGGGCAAGCCCGAGCGTGCGGACTTTGACCGCTTCGGCATCGGCAGCGGCTTCGGCCTGAATGCGGACGCGGACGGCGTCGGCATTGGCCTGGGCGGTCTGCGTGGCTTTCAGCTCGGCTTCGCGCTGAATGGCGACGGCGTCCTGGCGCTTCGCTTCGGCCTCGGCGACGGTGGCGGCGTTTTGCGCCCGGCGCTGCTCCAGGTCGCGCTGCTTGTCGTTGATGGCCTGCTCGGCGGTAAGCTGCGCCTCGCGGGCGCGGCGCTCCTGATCGGCGGCGACGATGTCGGCGTTGGCTTTGGCTTCCACGGCGGACTGCCGCCGCCGGGCTTCGGCGACTTCGCTTTGCACTTCTTTGATGTTGAGCGAGTTGAACACCAAACCGAGGTCCTGAAGCTCGCGGGAGCAGGCTCCTTTGATAATCAGGGCCAGCCGGTCGTCTTCCTCGACGGGAATAGCGGCGATGGACCGGGCGACATCAGTTCCGAGCGGCAGGGCGGCGACGCCGCGCTGGGCTTTGGCCGAAAACAGCTCGTCGTGGTTGAGCAGGTTGACCGCCCGGCGGCCCGTCGAGGTCAGCAGATCGCTCAGGGTTGCGGTCTGCTCCGACTGGGGCTTGGAAAAGAACTTGTTGGCCGCCGTCGTGATCATCTCGTTGGAATCGCCCACCGAGACAATCGCGGACGCCAGGACGCGGACTTTGATCGGCTTTGGCTGGCCGTTGGCGTCGACGTCGGCGGTCTGATCGGCAATATCCAGATCAATGTTGATTGCCTTCGACGGAACCGTTGTCCCCGTGGTCAGCATCGGAATTTCGATGGCCTTGCCCGGCCCTTTGTAAATGGCGGTGCGCCCGTTGAGCGACGACACCAGCCGGATGGTTCCTGCTTCCACCTGCGTTAGAAACCGGCTGATTATCAGCGGGATGAGAATAATCGCCAGCACGACCACGACTGCCACCAAAAGCATTCCACTCATTGTATGTTCTCCTTTTCCTAAAAACTCTCTCAAAAACTATTTACAGCCTTGCGACGCGGCAGGTGTTCGCCCGCCCGTCCACGGATACCACCGTCAGCGTGTCCCCTTTTTGGACCGCCCCGGCGTCTTCATCCGTCTCCAACGTTGCCAGCACGCGCACCCACTGCCCGTCAATACTGAGACCCACCAGACCCCGCCCACTGCCATCGAAATGGCCCAGCGCCTCGGCCTGGTGCGCCACCATTCCGTTCAGCGCGTCGCTCGGGCGGGAGGCAAACTTGAAAATCAGGCTCCACAGCGGGCGCACGATACCGCCGTAGAACAGCAGGCCGCCCAGCAGCGCTGCCAGCGCGGTCAGCAGCGAAGGCCAGTGCGCGGGCCGTGTCAGCAGACCCGTTGCTCCTGCGCCGAGGCAGAGCGAGAAAATGGTCAGCGGCGACAGCCAGCTCCACAGCGGCGACGGGCCGCGCTCGGTGCGGGACGTGCCCCGTGGCCCGCCGCGTGCGGCGTGCCCAGCGTGCGCGTGCCCCGTGTTGGCGTGCCCCGTGTTGGCGTGCCCCGTGTTGGCGTGCCCGCCGCGAGCGCCATTGTGACCGCCGTGCGAGAAGCCGAGGAACGCCTGCGCGACAAGTCCAAGCAGTCCGATCAGCAGCAGTGTGGTGTAAATCATGGCTTTGTATTTTGGCTCTTATGTGGTGTGACACGCGAGGCTCGAAAAAGTTGCACGAGGCCCCCTAGCCCCCAATAATGGGGGAGCCAGATAATTAAGAGGGCCTTCTCCTAATTTCCGGTTCCCCCATTATTGGGGGCTAGGGGTCGCTCTGTCATCACCCGTGCCTCGCGGATGCGCTCAATCGCCTCGGCCAGCAGCAGGCGGTGGGCGGGGGTGTTCAGCCACGTACTCGCGCCTGACGAATGCGGCAGCGGAATATAGGTCAGGCCGTCCCGCTCAAAGACAGTCCCGACACACTGCGTCAGGGGCATCGGAGGCAGAAATGTGTCAATGGACAGCTTGCCGAACAGCAGCACCACACGCGGGCTGACCAGCTCCCACTGCCGGTCCAGCCACGGGCGGCACAGCGCCCGCTCGCGGGGGGACGGGGCGCGGTCGGTGCTTTTGCCGGGCAGGCGGCCCGGAAAGCATTTGGTCAACGCGGTCATATAGACCCGCGTACCGATGTCGGCCTCGGTGAAGCCCGCCTCGCAGAGCCAGCTTATCAGCTTGCGGGCCGCAGGCCCCAGGTACATCCGGTCACCGCGCCAGTCGCTCAGGCCCGGCGCCTGCCCCACCAGGAGAAATGGCGCGGGGGCAAGTCCCCACGCCAGCCCCGGCGGGGAGATGGGATAGCCTGCGTGTTGGCACCGGCGGCAGGCGCGGATTTCGTCGTGCAATAGTTCGAGTTCAGTCACAGGGAAAGTGTACCCGGAAGCAGCCGTTAGAAAGATAGCGGCTTGACACTCCCCGCCCTGTCCCGGTATAATTGCTGTCCCCCCGCAGCGCCGCGTGGCCTCATGCTAACTTGATGGTGATTTAAGTCAGGAGCCAGCCGCGTTCTCATGTCCCTCTTTGAACATTACACCCTGGACGGCTTTTACGATGAGATGTTTCAGTCTCCCGGCAAGCCGCGCCCCCACTACCGCAGCCTTCATGCTACTCTTGAGTCGTTGACAGGGCGCGATTTCAAGCAGCGTGCCCAGATGGCTGAAATCAGCATGATGAACCAGGGAGTCACGTTCACGGTCTACGGCGATGACCAGGGCCTTGAGAAGACGATGCCCGTGGACCTCGTCCCGCGCATTATCACGCACGCGGAATGGACGCGCATTGAGCTTGGACTGACGCAGCGTTTGCGGGCGCTCAATTTGTTCCTGCACGACATCTATCACGACGGCAAGATTTTAAACGACGGCATTGTGCCGCGTGAGCTGGTGGTCAATGCCAAGCACTATCGCCGTGAGCTGCTCGGGGCGGACGTGCCGAAGGGCATCTACGTTCACATCTGCGGCACGGATCTGGTGCGCGACGACAGCGGCGATTACTGCATTCTGGAAGACAACCTGCGCTCGCCGTCGGGCGTGTCTTACGTTCTGCAAAACCGGATGCTGATGACCCGGATTTTCCCTGGCCTGTTCCGCGAAAACCGGGTGCTCGCCGTAGACCACTACTGCTCCCAGCTTCTTGCCAACCTGCGCTATATTGCCCCGCGTGGCAGCGATGCCACGGTGGTGCTGCTGACCCCCGGCGAGTTCAACTCCGCCTATTTTGAGCACGCCTTTCTCGCCCAGCAGATGGGCATTGACCTGGTGCAGGGCCGCGACCTCTACGTGGACAATAACTGTGTCTGGATGAAAACCACACGCGGCCCGCAGCGGGTGGACGTGATTTACCGGCGCATCGACGACGACTTTTTGGACCCACTGACGTTCCGCCCGGACTCCAGCCTCGGCGTGCCGGGCCTGATTAATGCGTACCGGGCGGGCAATGTCGCCCTCGCCAACGCCGTCGGCACGGGCATTGCCGATGACAAAGTGATTTATGCCTATGTCCCGGCCATGATCAAATACTATCTCGGCGAGGACGCTTTGCTCCCCAACGTGCCGACCTATCTCTCCTGGGACGACGCCCAGCGGGACCATATCCTCAAAAATCTGGACAAATTAGTCGTCAAAAGCGCCAACGAAGCGGGCGGCTACGGGATGCTGATGGGGCCGCAGTCCACCAAAGCCGAGCAGGACGAGTTCGCCCGGATGATTGTGGCCGACCCGCGCAACTTTGTCGCCCAGCCGCTCGTGCAAATCTCCCGCGCCCCGGCGTTTGTGCCGTCATTGGACGGCTTTGAAGGCCGCCATATCGACATGCGCCCCTATATTCTGATGGGCGAAGACATCACGATTATCCCCGGTGGCCTGACCCGCGTGGCCCTGAAAAAAGGCTCCTACGTGGTCAATTCGTCGCAGGGCGGCGGCTCCAAAGATACGTGGGTGCTGGCCCGGCCAGCGGGCCAGTTCCAGTCCCAGTCGCAGACGATGGGCAGCATGAGCCAGGCCCAGCGTCAGGGTTCGGGCGAGCCGGAAACGCGGCCTGTGCAGGGGGAGAAGGCGGCAGAGGAAGAAGAAAAGCATTAGGCGGCGGTACGTCGCTAGGCAAGAGAGAACCGGCACTGGAAGTGCCGGTCTGTTAGTAAACGGAAAAAGTCGCTCCGCGACTCAAGAATAGCGCACATTCGCTTGTCCGTAGTCGCGCAGTGACTTTTTCGGTTTACTAATAGGCTGGTACTTCCAGTGCCAGTCCCATCAAGGAGGAACACCATGTCAGACGTTTATGCGGAAGCATTCTACCATTTTATCTGGGCCACGACCCGGCGCGAACCGATGGTCACGGAGCGTGTGGAAGCCTTGCTTTACCCGTTCCTGTGCCAGAAGTGCATCGAGAAAAAGGCGTTTGTCTATGCCGTCGGCGGGATGCCAGACCATGTGCATTTAGTTTGTTCGATACCGCCAACCATTTCTGTTTCTGATTTCGCAAAAGCCATCAAAGGCAGCGCTTCGCACTATATCAACCATGATGACTTCGGGGTGTCCGTGAAATGGCAGCGAGGCTACGCCTACCTGACGCTTGCCAAGCACGACTTGCCCGACGTGATCGTCTACGTTGAAAATCAAAAGACGCGCCATGCAGAAAACCAACTCTGGCCGAAGCTCGAACGCCTGCCAAATGACACAGAATCAGAGCCGCAATCCTAGCTCTTTAGTGTCGTAGACACTTTTTCCGTTTACTAATAGACCGGCACTTCCAGTGCCGGTTCCTCGCTCTAAAGGACCCCTTATGCTTGCTCGTGAAGCCGACGCGATGTTCTGGATTGGCCGCTATGTAGAGCGGGCCGAAGCGACCGCCCGGATGGTGGATGTGCAGTACCACTCGGAGCTTGAGGGGGCGTTCCCGCTGACCCGCACCGAAGACACAGACGAGGTGGAAAGCGACCCCTCGGCGCTGTGGGGGCCGATTCTGGCGATTTCCGGCGATGCCAAATTGTTCAAAAAGCTCTACGGCAGCGATCTGGATGAGCGCAATGTGCTGGATTTCTTCGCGTTCCGCCGTGACCACCCGAACTCGATCATCTCCTGCGTGTCCCGCGCCCGCGACAATGCGCGGGGCGTGCGTGAGTCTCTGCCGTCGGAGATGTACGAGAGCCTGAACATCTTCTTTCTGGAAGTGTCTCGGTGGAACGCGGACAAGATTTTAGAATCGTCCCCGCACGGCTACTTTCAGCAGGTGAAAAACGCCTCGCACCTGTTTCATGGCATCACTGACCGGACGCTGCCGTATGATGAAGCACGGTCTTTTTTAGAGTGCGGCATGATGCTGGAACGCGCCGACAAAACGGCGCGTATTTTGGATGTCAAGTACCATATTCTGCTGGGCGAGGCCGAGATTGGCGGGACGCTGGACCAGCACCAGTGGATTGCCGTGCTGAAAAGCGTCGGTGCGTTTGAAGCCTTCCGCAAGGCCAACCGCCTCGGCATCACGCCTGGCAAAGTCGTGTCTTACCTGGTTCGCAACCCGGCGTTTCCAGCGTCCGTGTCTTACGCGATCACGCAGGTAGACCGCGCCCTGCGGCAGATTGGCGGCACGCGGGGGATGCCTGCCTCCAATCGCGCCGAGCGTCTGGTGGGCCGTCTGCGGGCAGATTTGTCGTATATCACGACGGATGAGATTTTGGCTCTGGGCCTGCATCAATTTCTGGAGCAGGTGCAGGTGCGCTGCATCGAGATCGGCAACGCGATTTCCGAAGCGTACCTGAAGCATTAGGGATTGCTTGTCTTGACAAACGCGGCGCTGAGAGCGTATAGTAGAAACAGAGGAAACGTATTTTGGCACGTCCCAGTTCTGCTTCTAGGTCCACACGCGGCGGCGGCGGCGCGTGGAAGTATGTTGGCGCCGCCGCCGTCGCTATTGTCGGCGGCGTCGGCATCGGTTACCTGTTTGGCGGGGCACGCGCCCCGCGTGCGCCCGAGCAGCCCATCCCGACGTCGGCCACTGTGCTGACGCCGCCTGCTGCGCCAGGCATCTCGCCGTCGTCTATCCGTCCGCAGACGACCAACGGCGATTATACCGCGCCGAATGCCCCGCGCATCAGCATTCATGAGGAGCAGACGCCCATTTTGCGGCGCGTCACGCCCCCCCCCGCCGCGCCAGTCGACACCGAGGCCAGCCAGGAGGCCGCGCCGACAACTCGGACGCCGCGCCAGGCGACCACCGACACCACCGCCTCGGACGCAGACACGCCCGCCCCCCTCGACAGCAACCCGTCCACGACGCCGCCGACAGTCAACACCGGCCCCGCCGCCCCGGACCCCGGCAAAACCGCGACGCCGGACAGCAGCAGGCCGACCACCCGCCCCGCCCCGAAGCCGCCCGCCAATGCCGACCCGGATATCGAGCAGGTCACTCCGCGCAGCACTCCCACGCCTCCCCCATCGACTTCAGACAGCGCTACCCATGCCCAGTTTCGCGTGCAGACCGGCGCGTATGCCGACGAAGGCAACGCCCGCAGCGTCGCCGACCAGCTCCGCAGCCAGGGCTACACCACCAGCACCCGCAGCGAGCGCGACGGCGACCATCTCGTTTACAAGGTTCAGGTCGGCGCGTACCGCTCCCACTCCGGGGCTTCTAAAGCCGCTGACGACCTCCAGAAAAAAGGCGTGCCGGTCTACGTTTCGCCGATGGGACCCTAAAGAGAATTAATCACAGACAAAAAAGCCCCGCGCCGAATGGCGCGGGGCTTTTTATGTTTTATGCGGGCGCTACTTGCGGCTGGTAATCAGCAGATGCCCTGTCGCGGCGTCGTACTGCACATCGGCGTCCATCGCCGCGCTCACGAACGACAGCGGGACCATCGTGCGGCCTGTCAGCAGGTAGGGCGTGCCGTCCAGGGTCACTTCTTTGGTGTTCACCAGCGCCGTCGACTGGCCGATAGTCAGGGTGATGTCTTTGGTGGCGCTTTTGGCATGGACCGTGCCGGTCTGCGCCTGCCAGGTCAGTGTGCCGCCGCCTTGCTCGAAAATCTGCCGCAGGGGGCCGAAGACGATGCCGTCCTGAGCGCTCACGGGGCGGTCCATCTGCACGACTGTGTGGTTATACATCAGCGACTTCTGGCCGACGGCCCGGAGCAGGCTGCCGAGGCTGGCGGGCAGGTGAACGCGCAGGGGATGCGCCGCCGTCACCGGCCTGATAGTTTTGACCACCGGCGCAACGGTCGAGGTTCGTACATGGGACGCGGCTACGAACGGCGAGACGAGATTTTCCGAGGGTAGGTGCAGGGCGGCGAGCCGCTCTCCGGGCAGGCGCTGTATGCGGGCGATTTTGTCCGCAATCTGCCGGGCAGGCGTCTCGGCAAGCACGGCATCCGCCGGGTCCACGCGCCGCACGACTGCGGCGGGGATGATGGAGGCGGGCAAAGCGCCGGGCATCGCTCGGAAGCCGCTGAGGGGAGTCGTCAGCATTCGGGACGAGGCACGGGGACCGGCCATCGGCAGCATCGGAGCCAGTTCAGCCATGGGCGCGGCCTGCGGGACCGCGAAGGGGGTGGACAGGTTGGCCGCAAAACCGGGCAGACCGAGGTGGAGCGATCCGGCCCCGCGTGTCATCTCGCGGACGATCTCGCGGGTGGACGACGGGCGCATGGGCTGAATGGAAGCCATCTGCGGGGCTTCGGCTGCGGTGAACACGTCGGGGCGGCGCAGGGGCAGAGGCCGTCCGAGCGCCTTCTGCGGCGCGGCGGCACGGACAACACGCGCCGACTTGATCGTTTTGTTCAGAGATTTGAGGGGCCGGACGATTTTGAGGGGCCTGATCGCTTTGAGCGGCTTGATGGATTTGACACCGTCGAGCAGGTCATGGCGGATTTGTGTCTCGCCGCCGGGGTTGTTGACGACAAGCTGAATGGCTTTCGCGTGGCCGACGTGCGGCGAATCGTTGTAGCCGTAGACTTCAATGGTGTGAGCACCGTTGGAGTAGGCCGTAGTGTCCCATTCAAACTCATAGGGGGCGAAGTTCCGCAGGGTTTTGAACGTTTTGTCCACGAACAGCGAGACATACGGGGCCTTGCCGCTGGCATCATGGGCTTCGACGCGCAGAGTGACAACGCCCTGCACTTTGCCGTCGGTCGACGGGTTGATCAGCCGCAGAGTCGGCGCTTCATCGAGCGTGGAGCCGGGCGTAGCGGGCAGGGTCAGGGCCGGGCTGGACGCCGGGGCCACATCGCTGCTGAACAGGAAGCTGCTTTTAGCGGACTTGACTTCCTGGTCGGCGGCGGTGGCGCGGACCACGATTTTGTGCGGGCCGGGGGAAATCTGCGAGGAGTCTACCAGAAAGGACACGACGCCGCGTGTTTCCGGCACATCCAACGTTTTGGTCGCGGCCTTCGCGCCGTCCAGATACAGCTCAATGGAGACGATCTGATTGCCGGGCGTGCCCTGATAAAACGCGGAAATCTCGACGGGCTTGAAGCCGCCAAGCGGCGTGTGCGGGTCGGGAGACAGCAGTGTGACGCCGAGATCGCTGTCTCCGGGCGTCGCCAGATGCGGTGCGGAGTAGGCCCGGTGAGGGCCAAGCAAGTTCAGGCCAAGCGCGGCAGCCAGCAGGGCAGCGGTGCCGGTCAGGCTGCGTAAAGTACCGTTGAGCGAGAGTTTCATGCAGGACGCCTCCGGGCGGGTGGGTGTACGGGAAAATTTGGTGACGTCTTACTTTAACACAGGGCCTTCCAAATGTCAAGGCTTTTTTGTCAGTGCTTTTTTTGCGTTATTCTGTTCAGCGACTCCACCATTGCCTGCTTTGGCATTGTTTTTGCAGGAACGAAATTAGGAGAATTGCGTGCAGGCCAATACTACAAGCGAATCACAGGCTGTCATGCCGCAGACTTTTGTGCCGCAGGCAAAGCCTTCGGGCAACTGCCGGGCCTGCGAGCAGGTATTGGAGCGGTTTCGCTGGGAGGCGGGGATAGCGCTCCAAAGCTACGGCGTCGCGCTCGGGGTGCGCGTCACCGATGCCGCCCTGCTGCCGCTGGTGCTGGCTCTGCTGCCGCCGGGATGGACGGCCTCGGCAACGCCCGCAGT
This sequence comes from Capsulimonadaceae bacterium, assembly GCA_965277455.1. Taxonomy (GTDB): domain Bacteria; phylum Armatimonadota; class Armatimonadia; order Armatimonadales; family Capsulimonadaceae; genus JANXMY01. The sequence goes on from OZ255823.1 coordinate 2,811,194, forward strand.
TGACACACTGTACTCAATCACAAAGATTGCCGGACGCTCGCGGGTGCCAGCCTCGTATTATTATGTCTACCGGGGCGGCTGCCTGCTGGCGCGGTCCCGAAGCTGGGACGCCCTGATGGCGGCGCTTGAATCCGATTTGCATCTGTCGATTGCTCAGCAGGCCAAGCAGCACATTTTTGTCCATGCCGGGGCAGTCGCGTATGCCGGGCAGGCGATTCTCATTCCGGGCCGCAGTTTTTCCGGCAAAACCACGCTGACGGCGGCGCTGGTCAAAGCAGGGGCCGCGTATTTATCGGACGAATACGCCGTCATCGACGCCGCCGGGCAGGTTCTCCCGTATGCCAAGTCGCTGTCGGTACGGGCCGGTGCGGATTTAGCGGAAGGCCGCTGCACCGCCGAAAGCCTGGGCGGGCACACGGCGACGGGGCCACTGCCGGTGGGCATGATTGTGTCGGCGCGGTACGAAGCCGGAGCACGCTGGCGTCCGTCGGTGCTGACCTCCGGGCAGGCTCTGATGACTTTGATGGAGAACGCCGTTCGGGTCCGGGCGCTGCCCCGCCTTGCCATGCAGACCCTGCCCGAAGCCGTCCGCACAGCGCGGTCCTACCGGGGGCGACGCGGCGAGGCCGACCGGGTCGCGGACTGGCTTTTGGAGCGACTGACCACAACTTAATAGACAAACTTAACAGATACTCAATAGATACTCAATAGATACTCAATAGATACTTAAGACCCACGGAAGGAACTTTGATGCCTCGTCACATTTTTCGCCAATCAGCGCCCCTGACCACTCTTCTCGGCCTCGCCATCCTCGGCGGTTCGGCAGCCCACGCCGGACAAAACCCCTACGACCCAAACGGAACTGCCGCTCAGCTTGGCGCAGGAGCCAGCACCACGACGCCTTATCCCACAGGCTCTCTCGAAGCCGACCCTGACGATATGAACTTCTATGTGCCCTCGCCGTACTCGCAGACGGTGGGCGGGCAGACGATCACGTTTACCACTACCCACGAGCTGCAAAACGGTGTCTTTGAAAGCTTCGACAGCGCCGGGTTTGATTTTGCGCCGAACACGCAGCTTTTGAACACGTTTGACGGACGCACCCCAGCCAGTCCTTATGGCCCGAACGGCCCGCTGCAAATTGATTTCAGCTCCGGCGTGAGCGCCTTCGGCTTGCAGGTACAGTCCGCTGGCTTTGATACGGAAAACTTCACGCTGACTACCTACAACGGCACGACACTGGTCGGGACGTACACCACACCAACGTTTGACAACACGCAGGGCAACGGCAAATCCCTCTTTGTAGGCGCTCAGGCAATCGGGGGCGATGTGTTCACGAAAGTGCTTATCAGCAGTAATTCCAGTGTCAACGGCGTCAAGCAGGACACGAGTGATGACTTTTACTTCGGCCCGCTTGGAATGCAGCCGGCGGCAGTCCCAGAAGCCTCCAGTGTGGTCAGCCTCGGCATGGCGCTGACGCTGCTGGGCGGCGTGACACTGCTTGCCCGCCGCCGGGCGGCCCGCGCCTGATTTCCTGAGTTTATGCCTGAGTTTATGCCTGAGTTTATGCCTGAGTTTATGCCTGAGTTTATGCCTGAGTTTATGCCTGAGTTTATGCCTGAGTTTATGCCTGAGTTTATGCCTGAGTTTTCGGGTACAATTAGCCCACAGGGACGAAAGAAACTACCATGATACGCTCCGAACCTATGCCGCTGGCACGTCAGGAACAGCTCGTTGTTCAGGAAGTCGCGGGCGAAACCATTATCTACGATGAGCAGCGCGATCATGTGCATCGCTTGAACCGAACCGCTTCTCTTGTGTGGCGTTTCTGCGATGGTCACCACACGATTGCCGCGCTGGCGTCCGCCGTCTCCCGCGAGCTGGCCGCCTCCCCCGGCGTTTCGGCCCCGGTGACCGAAGAGGTGATCTGGCTGGCATTGGACCGGCTGGACAAAGAAAAACTGCTTCAGGGGACGCTGACCCGGCCCGAGGGAGCAGGCCAGATTTCGCGGCGGGACGTTCTGCGAAAAGCCGCGCTGATTGGCGGCCTGTCCGTGCTCATTCCCGTGGTGCAGAGCATGGTGGCCCCGACGCCTGCGATGGCAATTTCTCTGGGCTGTGCCAAGCGCGGTCAGGAATTCTCCGCAACCCGGCCCTGCTGCCCCGGTCTGCGGCCCCTCGGAAGTGTGTGTGCGGACCGTGGCGGACACGTCTGACATTCTGGCCCCGGACGACCTGGCCCCGGACGAGATGGCCGCAGGCGAGATGGCCGCAGGCGAGATGACGGCGCTGGTGCAGGGCCTCTTTTTTCGGCCTCACCTCGCCGCGCTCCTGCAAGCCTCGGCGGCGGCGGGGATGGGTGTCATTGTCCTCAAAGGCGCAGCGCTGGCAGAGACGCTCTACCCGCGCCCCGGCCTGCGCCCGTTCGGCGACCTCGATGTTCTCATCCGCCCCGCTGACGCCCCCCGCGCCCGTGTCCTGCTGGAAAATCTCGGCTACATCGTCGCCCCCGCCGTCTGGGACACGCTTTTGCAGGGCGAGGACACGCAGGCAAACTTCTTCAAGCACATGGGGCGAGGCGTGGTCGTGGTCGAGCTGCACACGGACCTCCTCAGCAATGCCTTCTTTCGCGGCCACATAACTTTGGATGCCGACGGCCTCTGGTCCCGCGCTCGCCCCGCCCGCCTCGCCGACACCGACGCCCTCGTGCTCGGACCCGAAGACCAGCTTTTGCACCTCTGCCTGCATCTTGCGGGCCACTACTTTTTCGCTCCCCAATCCCTGCGCGACATCGACCTCCTGTGCCGCACGGGCACTCTGGACTGGCCCCAATTCCTCCGCCTTGCCGAAGCCGCCCATGCCGCCCCCGTCAGCTTTGCCGCCCTGAGCGCCGCGCTGACTATTCTGGAAACCCCCATCCCCGCCGCTGTGCTGCCCGCCCTCGCCCCCAAGCGCGGCGCAACGCGGCTGGCCGCCCTGGCCGCCGCCCGTGCCGCCGACACGTCCGCAGGCGGCGCAGCCACCGAGCGCCTACGCTTTCCCCTGCTTTGGGGCCTCCTCGGCACGGCGCGGGCGCGGCGCTCGGCCCTGCGCCGCACCCTGCTTCCCGAAGGGCGCTGGCTGGTGACGCACTACTACCATTCCCTCTACAACGACCCCAACGACCCCCGCCCGCACGGCTCCTGGGACCGCGGCCGCTTGGCCCTCCGCCTCTACGCCGCGCATTTTCTTTTTCTGGCCCGGCGGGCTGTGGGCGGCTAGAAACCTACCTTTCCTCTCCTACTCTGGCTCCCTCAGAGTTGGAGGCGGGGGCGATCTGGCTTGAAAAGTGCCCCATCAATCCATTGTCAGCGCAGGTTGGCGGCGGGCGCGGGGGCGTGGTATAATAGCCTATCCCTTGCCCGCGTGCTCTATGCGGCCACCTGTTTTGATTGGAGAGACTGCTTTTGACTGATGCTCGCTTCCGCGCTTTTGCGCCTCTTCGCTTCCTGCCGCTGCTGCTTGTGCCGACGCTGCTGGCCGCCGGGTGCGGCCACAAAAACGGCAGCGTCGGCGTCTTTGACGGTGGGGGGGCGCACGTCGCTAATGTGTTCCGCTACCCCATTAAAGCCTCCCCGACGACGTTTGACCCGGCGCTGGTTAAAGACGGCGACACGATTGACGTGTTGCAGCAGTGCTTTGAAGGGCTGGTGCAGTGGTCCCCCGAAAACAAAATTGTGCCATGTCTCGCGGAGAAGTGGGACATCAGCAAGGACGGGCTGACCTACACATTCCACCTGCGGCCCGGCGTCAAGTTTCAGGACGGCAGCCCCGTCACGGCCTCCGATGTGTATTATTCCATGCACCGCGCCCTGGACCCGAAGCTGCAATCGTCGGTGGCGCTGACCTATCTCGGCGATATTGTGGGGGCGCAGGAACTGGGCAGCGGCAAGGCGACCGACCTGCCGGGTGTCAAAGTGATCGACCCGCAGACAGTAGCGATTACGATCACCAAGCCCAAAGCCTACTGGATTTACACGCTGACCTACCCGACCGGCTACGTCCTGTCCAAAGCCGAGGCCAAAGACGGCGTCGCGCTGACCGCCGACGACGACGCTAAAGGCGCGGGCACGGGGGCGTTCCAAATCAAAAGTTATTTGCCCGATTCCAAAGTGACGCTGACCGCAAATAGCGGGTACTGGGGCGGCGCACCGAAGATCGCGGGCATCGAGCGGCCTGTCGTGATCGACGCCGGGACGCGGCATGATTTGTATGTCCGGGGCGATGTGGATATGCTGCAATTCATGTCCCCCGGCGATGTCGCCCACGACGGGGCGGACGCAAAGCTGAAAGATCAGCTTAAGCAGTTCCCCCGTGCGGCCACCTATTATCTTGGCCTGAACCAGAAAGCATTCCCCGCCTTTGCCGACCCGCGTGTCCGGCAGGCGCTGGCCTATGCGATTGACAAGAAAAAGATCGTGCAGGTGGTCTTTGATGGCAAGCGCGACGTAGCCGAAGACATTCTCCCCAAAGGCATCCCCGGCTTTGACCCGGCCTTCCACGGCATCCCCTACGACCCCGCAAAAGCCAAAGCCTTGCTTGCCGCTGCCGGGCATCCGAACGGCGTGGGGCTGCCGCCCATCCCGCTGACCTACCGGCAGTCCGAGCCGGCCCTGGCAAAGACGGTGGACCTCATCCGGCAGATGTGGAGCGACACTTTAGGCGTCAAAGTGCAGCCGTCGGTGAGCGAATGGACCGCGATGCTGGACCGCGAGGACCACAATCAGCTTGAATGCTACCATATCCGCTGGGCTGCCGACTACCTGGACCCGCAGGATTACTACTCGGTGCTGCTTCGCACCAATGGCCCGGAAAACCATGTCGTCTGGTCCAACCCGCCGTTCGACGCCCTGTGCGATGCCGCCGATGTTTCCCAGAACCCGCCCGCCCGTGCGGCCCTGTACCGGCAGGCGGCGCGGATTGCCGCCGATCAGGTCCCGGTCATCCCGCTGTATTATCAGCAGGACGTGGAGCTGGTCAAGCCCTATGTCTCCGGCCTCGACGACGGCCTGATGGGCCATCTGCCCTGGAAGCACCTGACGCTGGCGGCGCATTAGGACCCCTCCCACTCGTGCCTCGCTCCCTCCCCTGTTAGGGGAGGGATTTCTGAAAGTCACCTATGAAGCAAGACCCCCGTTCCCTGTTTGCTGCCCTCTCACTCGTCCTCCTGCCCCTGCTTGCCGGGTGCGGGCATCACGGCGCGTCTTCGCACGGCTTTTTTGATGGCGGCGGGGCGGCGGGCGGGAACGTCCTGCGCGTCGCTATGCGGACTGCTCCTATCACCTTTGACCCGGCCATGTGTCAGGACGTGGAAAGCGGGCAGATGCTCAGTCAGGCATATGAAGGGCTGACGCAGTATGACACGCAGAACAAAGTCGCGCCCTGTCTCGCGGAGCGCTGGGACGTCAGCAAAGACGGGCTGACCTATACGTTTCACCTGCGCCCGAATGCGAAGTTCCAGAACGGAATGCCCGTCACCGCCGCCGATGTGGCGTTCAGCCTGCGCCGCACACTGGACCCGAAGCTGGCGTCTCCCGTTGCCAAGCAGTATCTGGGCGACATCGTGGGGGCATTGGATGTCTACAACGGCAAGTCAACGCAGCTCACGGGCGTCAAAGTGGTGGACCCGCACACGGTCTCTATCACGCTGACGCAGCCGAAAGCCTACTGGCTGGCGACGCTGACCTACCCGACGGACTGGATTGTCTGCAAAGCGATTGCCGAAAAGCGCGGCACGCAGCCCCTCACCGCCGCCGACGCCGAGGCGGGCGCGGGCAGCGGGGCGTTTAAAATCACCCGCTTTGCTCCCGATCAAGAGGTGGACATGGACGCGAACCCCGCCTACTGGGGCGGCGCTCCCAAAATCTCAGGGCAGGTGGATAAAATTATCCTGGATGCCGGAACGCGCCATCAGGAGTTCGTGCGCGGCGACATCGACCTCATGCGCGGCGGGCAAGTCGGCGATGTCGTGGCTGACCGCCGGGACCCCAGGCTGAAGAACAGTATCAAGCTCTGGCCGCGTGCGGGCGTCTACTATTTTGCCCTGAATGAGACGGCCTACGCGCCGTTTAAAGACCCCCGCGTCCGCACGGCGTTTGCGTATGCGACCGACAAGCAGAAAATCGTCACCGTCGGCACGGCGGACATCTACCCCATCGCCCCGGATTTGCTGCCCAAAGGCATCCCCGGCGGCGATCCCACCTACACCGGCCTGCCGTATGACCCCGTGAAAGCCAAAGCGCTGCTGGCGGCGGCGGGCTATCCGGGTGGGCGCGGCCTGCCGCCATTGGAGATTTACTGCCAGGAAAAGGAACCGCTGTCCGCGAAGACTGCCGATTTGCTCCGGCAAATGTATACCGATCTGGGCGTCACCGTCCGCATTCGGCAGCTTGAGTTCGGCTCGCTGATTGCCGCCGAGAATAAAAACACCGTCGCGCCCGGCCTCGTCCTGGGCTGGTACGCCGACTATCTGGACCCGCAGGATTTTTACAGTCTGCTCCTGACAACCCGCAGCCCAGAGAACCATACGGGGTATTCTAACCCGCAGGTGGACACCCTCTGCGCCGAAGCGGACACGACCCGCGACCCGGCTCGCCGGGCAGCGCTGTACGGGCAGGTGACGCGCATTGTCGGCGCGTCCCCGGCCCGGATTGCGCTATATTACGGCGTAGACCCGGAGCTTGTCAGCCCGCGTGTGCAGGGCCTGGAAGACTGCTTGATGGGCCATCTGCCGTACAAAGGCGTGTCGCTGAAGTAACAAATGTTACAGAAGGCCACGGGTTGAAACCCGAGGCTTAAAAGTGCCCAGTGTCCAGGGGACACAAGAATAAGAACCAGCCCTGTGTTTTCCTTTCTTACGTCCCCTGGACGGTGGGCTTTTGGCAGCCTCGGGTTTCAACCCGTGGCGAGCTGCATTCGGTTTCCTACCGGGAATAATTTATGGCACGTTTTATCTTGCAGCGCATCGGGCTGGCCCTGCTGTCCGTCTGGGCGGTCTGCACGCTGACCTTTTTTATCGCGCTTCTGGCCCCCGGCGACCCCGCCGAGCTTGCGGCGGGGCAGCACTCGGACCCGGCGACGCTGGCGCATATCCGGCATGAGTTCGGGCTGGACAAGCCGCCGCTGGTACGCTACGGCCTGTACCTGTGGAACGCCGTGCATGGCAATCTGGGCTTTTCGTACTACACCAAAGAGCCGGTGACGGACTTTATCGCCCGCGCCCTGCCGAACACGGCCCTGCTGGCGCTGACCGCGATTGTGCTGGCCCTCGGGGTCGGCATTCTCGTCGGCGTGCTGGCGGCGTTGAAGCCGAACACGTTTCTGGACCGCTTCCTGATGACAAGCGTGCTCATCGGCGTTACCCTGCCGAACTTCGTGCTGGCCCCGGTGCTGATTTCCATCTTTGCCCTGAAGCTAGGCTGGCTGCCGGTGGCGGGGTGGAGCGGCCCGGAGTACCTGATTTTGCCCGCCGTCGTTCTGGCCGCCCGCCCCGCCGCGCTGATCGGGCGCATGACGCGGGCGTCGCTGCTGGAAACGCTGCGGCAGGATTATATCCGCACGGCCCGCGCCAAAGGGCTGTCGCCCTTTCGAATTATGGTGCGGCACGCCTTGAAGAACGCCTTTCTGCCGGTGCTGACCACGGCGGGGGTATCGTTCGGCTATCTGCTGTCCGGGTCGTTTGTGGTGGAGACGATTTTTACTGTGCCGGGCGTCGGCTATCAGTCGATCAACTCGGTTTTTCAGCGCGATTACTCAGTTATTCAGGGCACGACGCTCCTTCTGGCCGTAGTTTTCGTAACCACCAATCTGGTGATTGACCTGCTGTATGTCGTGCTGGACCCGCGTGTCAAGGCGCTGGAAGCCGGATAGGAAACAACCGTGATAACTGCGCCGCCCGCCGCTTCAATGAGTGCAGCAGACCACGCTCCGGCCCCGTTTGGGATCCGGGTGCTGGCAAAGCTGGCCGACCTTCTCGTGCTGAATGTCGTGATGGCGCTGCTGCTGTGTGCCTTTCCGGTGCTGCAATCCGCCGGTCTTTCCGGCAAGCGGCTAATCTGGGGGCTGGGCAGCGTGGCCGTGCTGTTTGCAGTGCTGTACCTTGCTATCGGCACGAGCGGCAGGCGGCAAACGCTGGGCTACCGGCTGGCGGGGCTGCGCGTGGAACTCGCTGCCGAGCCTAGTTTGCCCATCGGGTATGGCCGCAGCTTTGCCCGAAGCGTGCTGGACTGGGGGTTTTATATTCTGGCTGGCTACGGGATTGGTCTGGTCGATTATGTGCCCGTGGCGGTCAGTCCCGCGAGACGCGCCCTGCATGACCTGGCGACGGGGACCCGCGTGACGACGGTGGGCCGTCCGCGCTATCCGGCTCTGGCGGTCTGTGCAGTATTGCTCGTCGCGCTGCCTTTTGCCGCCGTGTACGGCCTGGTCCGGCCCTTTTTAATGCAGGGGTTTTATATGCCAAGTCCGGCGATGTTGCCGACACTGCCGATTAATACTCGTTTTCTGGTCAACAAATTCGTTTACCGCACACATGCTCCCCAGCGCGGAGACATTGTGGCTTTTCATGTCCCGGCGGCGGTCGCATCTTATTTCCCTACCCCTCTGGACACAGGCATGGAATATGTGAAGCGTGTGATCGGGCTGCCGGAGGAGGACTTGCGGATGGCAGGCGGCAAAGTGCTGATTTATGGAAAAGGTACCCTGCCGGAACCTTACATTAAAGCGGGATATGCCCACGACCTACCGCAGCCGCAGGGCGGAAATAATCAGGACGATTGGGATGAGCAGGACGATTGGTTTGAGGCGCGACGCTCTGCTCTGGTGAAGCACGCAGGAGTCTGGTGGATTCATATCCCGCCGGGCCAGTATTTCGTGCTGGGGGACAACCGCAATGACAGCAAAGACTCCCATGTTTGGGGCTTTGTCCCGCGCCGCAGCATTGTCGGCAAAGCGGCGCTGGTTTACAGCCCGCATCTTGAAGATTTATAGAGAAACCATTTTTTGAGCATTATATTACAGCAGGAGCGGGAAGAAATCGCGGGGTTGGGCGAAGCGCCGCCGAGCCGGGCACGGCAGGTCTGGGGACATCTGGGGCGGAACCCGCTGGCGGTGGCGTCGCTGGTGGTGCTGGCGCTAATTGTGCTGCTGGCCGTCTTTTACCCGCTCCTTTCGCCATTTCGCTACGACCGGCCTACCAACGATTACAGCGCTGGGTCGTCGGCGCGGCACTGGCTGGGCACGGACGACTCGGGCTATGACCTGCTGACCCGGCTTGCGGTGGGGGCGCGGATTTCGCTGGGCGTCGGCCTCGGCGTGGAGGCGATAGTCCTGCTGGTGGGCGTCTCGGTGGGGCTGGTGGCAGGCTACTACGGCAAGGGGCTGGACGTGGCGCTGATGCGGCTGACGGATATGATGTTCGCGTTCCCCGATATTCTGCTGGCGATTTTGATTATGGCGGTGATCAAGCAGACCAACCCGCTGACAAGCCTCCTGAACTTATTCGTCGCGCTGGCGATTACGGGCTGGCCGGGTCTGGCCCGGCTGGTGCGCGGGCAGGCATTGTCGCTGCGGGGACGGGAGTATGTGGAGGCGGCGCGGGCGCTGGGCGTGCCGGGCGGGCAGATTATCCGGCGTCACCTGCTGCCGAACCTGCTGTCGCCAATTATCGTGGCGGCGACGATTGACATTGCGGGCGTGATTATCGCCGAATCCACACTGTCGTTTCTCGGTATTGGCATCCAGGACCCGATGCCGTCGTGGGGCAAGATGATTTCAACGGCCTACGCGGGCGGCTACTACCGCAGTCAGCCCGCGCTGATTATCTACCCGGCCCTGTGCCTGTCGCTGACGGTGCTGGCCCTGAACTTCCTCGGGGACGGCCTGCGCGATGCGCTGGACCCGCGCTCGGAGCGGGGGTAAAACGGCGCAGCAGAAGAAGAGGGCGCAGCAAGCAGTGCCCCTACTCTGTGGCTCCCCCGGAACTGGGGGCGGGGGAGGCCTTCGGGGCGCTTTCCACTTTGGGCGCATCGGCTTTTGCCGCTTCGGGCTTGGCTTCGGTTTTGGTCTCGCTTTTGGCCTCCGGCGTGGCCGTGTCCGCTTTGGGTGTCTCGGTTTTGGTGGCCCCGCCGGACTTGGGGGCGTAGTCGTTTACATAAAAGCCGGAGCCTTTGAACGCAATGCCTACAGGGTAAATGCGCTTTCGCAGCGTCCCGCCGCAGGCGTCGCAGGTCGTCAGCGCGTCGGCTTTGATGCTCTGATTGATTTCAAACTGGTTGTCACAGGACAAACACTCGTAGCCATAAGTCGGCATAAAATAAATTACCTCAGCAAAGTTGATCTTCTACTAGTATAACACATTCCCGCGAAAGGCTGGTTCCCCGTGACCCCGACCCCTCTTCCCCCGGCCCTCAATGCCCTGACCACCGAAGCGATTGACCCCGCACTGACCGAGTGGGATGCGCTGGACACGCTGACCCGCCTGCGCCTGATGAATGACGAAGACGCTAAAGTGGCCGCCGCCGTCGCTCTGGAACTGCCGCAGATTGCCCGCGCCGTGTCTCGGGCGGCGGCCTCGCTGCGGGCGGGCGGGCGTCTGATTTATGTCGGCGCGGGCACGAGCGGGCGGCTCGGCGTTCTGGATGCCTCCGAATGCCCCCCGACGTTCGGCGTCGCCCCCGGCGTTGTCCTGGGCATCATCGCGGGCGGCGAAGGAGCTATGTTTCAGGCGGTCGAAGGGGCCGAAGATGACCCCGAGGCCGGGGCGGCAGCGATGGTGGAAGCGGATGTCACCGCCCGCGACACCGTGGTCGGCCTCAGCGCCTCCGGGCAGGCTCCGTTCGTGCTGGGGGCGCTTCAGCAGGCGGCAAAGCGCGGTGCGGCGACGGTGGCGCTGACCAATAACCGCCCGTCGGCGCTCGAGTCTGCCGCTCTGATTACGATAGCCCCGGTGGTCGGTCCCGAAGTTCTGGCCGGGTCCACGCGCCTAAAAAGCGGCACGGCGCAGAAGATGGTGCTGAACATGATTTCCACCAATGCGATGGTGGAAGTCGGCAAAACCTACGGCAATTTGATGGTTGACGTGCAGGCCACCAACACCAAGCTCCGCGCCCGCGCCGCCCGCATCGTCCGGCAGGTCACCGGGGCCGCGCCGGAGCGCATCACCGAGGCCCTTGCCGCCGCCGACGGCTCCGCCAAAGTCGCCATTTTGATGCTGCAAACCGGCCTCAGCGCCACCGACGCCCGCGCTCGCCTGTCCCACTCCGGCGGCTTCCTCCGCCGCGCCTTGTCCGAGAAGTAGCTGCCCGATGGAAGACACGCTCGCCAATTCACTCACCCCAGCGCAGGCCGCACTCTGGCGAAACTACCTCATCGCCGAAGCGCAGGGCCTCCGAACTGAGACCCTGGCGACCCTGCGGGCGTTTATAGACGCCCTGCAAACCGGTCCGGCAGAGCAGCAGCAAGAGTTCGCCGCTGAGTTCTGCCGCCTCGCCGCTGACGAGGGGGCAGAACTACCCCGGCGCGAGCCGCTGCTGGCGGGCGTTCTTGCGCCCTATCTGCTTGCCGCCTATGAGAGGGGGGACGACCACGCAGGCCGCCGCCTGGCTTTCTTCCGAGCCAGTTTCTGGAGCCTGCCGCCGTCGCATCCCCTGTACCAACCGGCTCCGTCGCCATTTGACTTGCTGCGCGAGGCGTTTCAGCAGGACCCTACTGATGCCCGGACGCGGGAACTGCTCCTGCGGCTTATGCATGACGAATTTAACTACTGCGTTCATGAAGTCCCGGCAGGGGTTTTACGCGGGAACAAAGGCGCAACGGTCGTCCAATGCCGCGAAGAGGAAGAAGACCTGGCCCTGTTCCGCGCCGTGGCCGAAGCCCACGGCGTCACCGCGCAGTACAAAGCGGCGATGCACGAGTGGGCCTTTCACTTTCATGGCTACGCCGACTACCTGACGCGCCGCGCCGAGTACGAAAGCTACGCCGACTACATCGAGCGCCACTGGCAGGCATGAGGCATGATTGAGGTATGATAAGCACAGGAGAACTACTATGGCACAGCAAGTTTTAGAAGGCACCTGGGAAGAAATCGCCGCCCACGCCGAAGAGCTGACGGGAAAGCAAGTTCGACTGGTTGTAGAGCCAGCAAATTTAGAGGCGGACATTGCGGCGAAACCTCTGGAAATCCCTGTGGTTGGCCCGCCCAACGAGGCAATGCTGGCGACACTGGCTGAAATCAGCATCAGGCAAGCCGGTCGTCGGCAAACCCTGGGGGATAGTGTTGCGATTGTGCGTCATGGAAGGATGGGACCGATTTATGGCCTCGAACCCGTTGATGATTAGTGGAGCCGTTGTTTTAGATGCCAACACAGCAATTTCCGTGTCCGCACAGGAAGCGGCCACGCAGGCAGCGGCCAAGTCAGCACTCGCGCAGTACAGTCAGAGCGGGTATTTGTTTTTCGCTCCGGGCGTTATTGTTTCAGAGACCTTGTATGCTCTCCGCAACAAGATGATCAACAGTCTGATGACAACCACCGAACACGCACAGGCCGTCTTAGACTTCGCGGCGCTGATGAAAACGGTACTGCCGCCGCCGGGCGGGGACGCTTCGCTGATTGTGCGTGCCGACCAAATCTGCACGGGCTACGGGGCAAGCCGCTCCGCCGATGCGCTGTATCTGGCGCTGGCCGAGAAGCTTGCGGCTTTGTATTCCGACGTTCGTCTGCTGACCTTTGACCGGGATTTGCCCAAACAGGCCGCCCGGAATGCGCCCGGCGTTGCCATTCACCTGCTATGATTCCTATTCCATGATTCCAAACCTTTCCCCCCTCTGGACGCGCCTGCTGCGCGGGCTGTCGCTGACCCTGCTGCTCGGCGGGGCGGCGGGTATCCTGGCGGGCGCACTCAGCCCGTGGGCGGCGTTCCGCGTGTTCCACAACATTGATGTTTCCCTGCCCGGCATCGTCTTTCCGTGGGGCGGGCTGTGTCTGGCTGCCGCCCTTCTGGTGTTTCTCGGGATGCGCCGCTCACCGCTACTGTGCTTAGTCGCTGCGCTGTTTGTATTAAGCTGGACGACCGAGGCGCAGAAGCGCGTGCCGGAGCGGGTCAAGTTTCAGCTTGCCGGGTCGCAGCTTGCCTTTGAGACGTCAATTAACCGCCTGCTGGACCAGTTTCATATCCCGGACATAGAAGTCGCCAACTTGAATACCCCGAACCCGGACCTGCTGGGGCCGGGGCTGGATTGGACCGTCAAAGGCGCGTATGCGCTGCTGCTGGGCAGCCTCATTGGCATCCCCGTAGACCCCGCCGCCGTGTGGCTGCTGCGGCACACCGTCCGCGTTCGCTGCCGCGCCTGCGGGATGCCCCGCCTGCTGGCCCGTGACGCGCAGTTTTGCCCCGCCTGTGGCATTTCCACCCGCCCTGCCCACCACCGCGTCTGCCCCAACTGCGCCGCACCCGCCCGCCGCACCGACCGCCACTGCACCGCCTGCGGAACGGCTCTGCCAGCACGTTAGGATTTGAGGCGAGGGAACTTTCGGGGGGCCTTCGGCTGTCTTAAAGATATGAAACCACTATTTCCCAAGATATTAGCCGTTGTTGTATTGCTGGTCGGCGCATTTTTGCTGGTGAGCGGGCGGCTGACGCCCCCGGTGTCCGCACGGCCTGTGACGCCCAAGCCGTTCTCGGCTTTAGTCCCTATGAAGACACCGGCGGGCATGGAGGCGGCGGACTTTTCGGCAGGCTGCTTCTGGGCACGCGAGGCGATCTTCAAACAGGTCAAGGGCGTGCAGAGCGTGACGTCCGGCTATGCGGGCGGGCATACCGCGAACCCGACGTATGAGGCGGTCTGCGGCGGCGACACGGGCTATGCCGAGACGGTGCAGATCATTTTCGACCCCAAAGTGGTCTCGTACAAGACGCTTTTAGAGGTGCTGTTCCACACGCACAACCCGACGACTTTGAACGCGCAGGCTCCCGATGTGGGGACGCAGTACCGCTCGGTGGTGTTCTACCACAGCAAGGCGCAGAAGGACGCAGTGGACCAGGAAATTGCACAGCTTACGAAGTCCCATGCATTCTCGTCGCCGATTGTGACCGAAGTGCAGCCCTACACCGGGTTCGTTGCCGCCGAGAAGTACCATCAGAACTACTTTGCTCTGCACCCGGATGAAGGGTACTGCGCCAATGTCGTCGCCCCGGAAGTGACGAAGTTCGAGAAAGAGTTTCCGGCGCTGCTGAAGAAATAGCGGTGGGCCGACAATCAAGGAGCGAAAAGACGGGGCGATGATCGCCCCGTCTCTTTTCTGCCTCGCTGCCCAATTTTTTGCGTCAAATAAAAGACAATAGCCTTCGACTTTTTCGCCAGCAATTCACAATTTTGCCTCTCCAAATACGCCTATTTGACAACTATCGCTGCCTTAATCACCACCCTACGGCGTGCAGCGCAAAAAGCAAGCCGCTTGACACAGTGCCCTGCCTGTGCCATACTGTATTCACGTTGCGAAAATTAACCCTTCCAACAAGAGCGGCGACCCCGAGTGGTCGGCGCTTTTTTGCTGTCTGCCTCCGCCCGCCACGAAGCCTATGCTCAAGCCACTTCCCCCGTTTCGGCCCCTTTTTCTCTGGCCCCTCGCGGCGGGTCTGCTGCTGGCACTTGTTATCTCTCCCGCCATTTGGCCCTCCCATGCCGTCCACAAAATCGGCGACTTTTTCAGCCATCTGGGGTACAACGGCTTTATCGTCCTTGCCGCCGGGCTGCTGCTCTGGCGCGGGCTGCGGGCCGGGCCAAAGCGCGTCGCCTGGTGGCTCTTGGCGGACAGCCTGCTGACGCCGCTGTGGGTGGAAGGGCTGAAGGCGGTTACGCGCCTGCCGCGCCCCCGCGATTTGGACGGCCACATCGGGCACAATGGGTTCCCGAGCGGGCACACGACCTATTCGTTCGCGCTGGCCTGGCTGCTGACCCAAATCCACCCCCGGCTGGCTCCGCTGTGGTATGTGTGGGCGGTGACGATTGGCTGGTCCCGAATTGAGGGCGGCGCACACTATCGCTATCAGGTGCTGGCCGGGGCGGCAATCGGCACGGCGGTAGCGTGGGCCATCACCCACGGCTGGCCCTACCTCGGTCCGCGAATCAGTAAATGGCAAGCCCGCCGTCGGGAGCAATAGTCGCGCCCGTCACAAACCCCGCCAGCGGCGAGGCGAAAAACAGCACGGCGTCGGCCACGTCTTCGGGCGTCGCCAGACGGCGCAGGGGGGTCAGCCCCGCGACTCTGGCTTTGACATCTTCCGGCAGGCTCGACGAATACTCGGTCAGCGTCATGCCCGGCGACACCATGTTGACCGTGATGCCATGCGGCCCCAGCTCCCGCGCCAGCGTCCGGGTCAGGCCAATCAGGGCGCTTTTAGCCGTCGTATGCACAATGTACTCCGGCGCGGGCCGCTGCGTCAGGGTCGCCCCCAGAATGATAATGCGCCCCCCGCCCTCCCGGATCATCACCGGCACAGCCGCCTGCGTCGGCAGCACCGTCGCCCCCACCACGCCGTCAAACTCCGCCTGAAAGTCCGCCCACGACGCCTCTGTGAAGTTTACGTCGGCGGCAAACGACGACGCATTGTTGACTAAAATATCCAGCCGCCCAAAGTGTGCCAGCGCCTCGGCGACGACCCGCTCCGCCGCCGTCGGCTCGGTCAAGTCCGCCTGCACCGCCAGCCCCCCGATTTCCTCTGCCAGCGCCTCGGCAGCCTCGCGGCTATCCCGGTAATGCACCACCACCCGCGCCCCTTCGGAAGCCAGCCGCCGCGCCACCGCCGTTCCGATCCCCCGCCCCGCCCCGGTCACAAGGGCTACTTTGTTTTCCAGCATCATTCGTGTGTGTCGTTTTCTAATTCCCGCCGCCGGTCTTGAGTTTCCGGCACTGAGGCAGAGAGAGCCTGCCCCGGCGTCAGGCACAGCGCGTTAAACTCTCGCAGCGTCCGCGCAGGCAGGATACCCGCCGCGTGCAGACCTTCCGCCGTCTCATGCACCGCCGCCATAATTTCGCTTGTAGGCTGCTTTTTCATTGTCTGTTGCCCTTTCATTTGCCGGGGGTATAAAACCCCCGGCAAGAAAAGCAGACGCCCTGCCGGGCTAAGGATGACCAAACTAAGCTCTTGACTAAGCTCTTGCGCCCGGAGGGCGGCTGAACTTCACTGCCGGGGGTTTTATACCCCCGGCTCCTGCTGTCATGCGCCCTGTTTTTCGGAAACCGGTGTCAGCAGAAAACCACTCGGCTTGCCCCGGTACGTGCCGGTCCCCACAATCTGCCCCCAGTCGTTGATAGTCACGGCTTCCTGAAAGACCCAATCCGATTTATGCGGCACAAGGCGGTTCAAGTCATACAACCTGTGGTTTGACCAGAGGAACGCATGAATCACCTGGGGCTGTGTCCGTTTATGCGGCAGGGAAAAATTGCCCACCACTTGCCCCTGCTCGTTGAGAGATACGGCCTGGCTCCTCCTGTCACAGGTCAGGTACGTCAGATGTCCGCTCTCGTACAAAAATGCTCCGAGCTTCCCCTGCCCGATCATCTGCATATGGTCATTTAGGTCAGAAAATCTAAAATTGGCTGCATCCGGGATGCGGATGGATTTGGCTGTGCCATTTTCCCAGATGAAGTAATGCTCCCCGGCGACCAACACTTGCCCTTTGTTGTTGAGCGCCGTCACAAATCCATTGCCCAGCGGAAATACTTTGCCTGCACGGATCAAATATGTCGGGTGTTGCGTGTCCGGCTCAGGAGCCTCTACCGCCACTCGGGACATCACCTGGGCTGAGATTGCCACATCTCCCGCGTTGTTGATGGCAACTCCATAGCTGACTGCATCCGGTATGAGCGTGCCCAGAACCTTCCAGTGGCCGCGCTCCCAGAGGAAGGCATGGCCCCAGGAATTCATCAAATCTTCTTCGGGCTGAACGGTGATTGTCCCGACAATATGCCCCCAGTCGTTGATAGCGGTCGCGTAACTACTCGGCAAGTCTTTTTCGGAGGCACCCAGACTGCTCAGTTTGCCCTTTTCCCAGCGATACGCCTGAAACGGCTGCGACCCGTCTTTCACTCTTGAAAAGTAAACTCGCCCGACCACAACGCCGGAGTCGTTGAGACAATGCTTGCCTTCTACATGAAGCCGCGCATCAATGCGGACGACCCGGTAGCGCGGCGAATGGGCGGGCGTTTTGGCTCCCGCAGAATGGCCTGCGGCTAGCAGGCAGAACGCAAACGGGGCGACAAAGTGTTTATTGAATTTCATAGAACCACCAGAGTTGCCACGGATTGAACTCCGAGGCTGCCGAAGGCCCACCGTCCAGGGGACGGAAGACCGGAAATCAGCCAGAGCGTTCTGTATCTTGTGTCTTTCTTGCTCTTGTGTCTTTCGGGACACTGGGCACTTCTGAGCCTCGGATTTCAATCCGTGGCCGCCTGCCTGCTCCTTTCAAAAATCGCAGAAGTCTTGGGTTCCTGTCAATTCCGTCCAGCGGGCGGACAGCAGGCGGGCATACCAGAGAGGCGAAAGGCCGTAAGCGCCCAGCGCGAACCCGTCATTGACCTCCACCAGTACCGTCTGTCCCCGGTCATTTAGTCCAAAGTCCAATGCACAGCCACACGGCTTTTTTTCCCAGACAGCCACAGCTTCCTCAATCACAGGAGCCGCGAACTGGCCGCGCCAGTTGCCGGTGTAGGGGCGCACGTCAAGGATTTTACCATAGCGTACAAAGCAGCGCCATTCGCGTTTTAGGCTGACCGGCTCGGAACACCACACCGGGGTATCGCCCGTCAGGTCGCCGCAGCCGACTAGGTCTCCGGTTCCCCGGACAAGCACGCCGGTGAACTTTTTGGAATCGTCACGCGGCTTGACAAACACCGGCCACAGTTCCGGGCTGGCAGCGATGGTATCAATGGTCGAAGTCCATATCTTTCTACCCAAGAAACGACGCAGGCTGTCCGGGTAGGTGGCGACGGAAGGTGGGGCAATTCCGAGATGCGATAGGGCCAGCCGGGACTCGTCTACAAAGTCCACAATGACATCTTCTTGGCAGAGTTCTGGCAAAATGGCTTCGAGTTGCTGATAGCCGACAATCTCCCACCCCATCTCCCGAAAGCCCTGCGCGGCCACGGCAAAGTTGACGGAACGGTACTCGTTGTCGGCATCGCGGCGGATAAAAACGCGCATTCCCATAGGGCACTCTATCCCGCCATTTTGAGCAGCCGCAGGGCTTTCATCTCGCGGGGGGGCGTGAAGGCGACGTCTTCGTCGCGGACTTTGATTTCTTCGACGCTGCCGACGCCTCGCGCTTTGAGTTCGGCCAAAACGCCCTGGACGCGGTCTTCGGGGGCGGATGCGCCGCTGGTGACGCCGACGGTGTTGGCTCCGGCCAGCATCTCCGAAGTGATGTCTTCGGGGCCGCCGATCAGATACGCCCGTGCGCCCAGCGTTTCGGCGACCTGACGCAGCGACTTGGTGTTGGAACTCGTCTGAGAGCCGATGACAAGCACGACATCGCTGCGGGGAGCGATGACTTTGATGGCGTCCTGCCGGTTCTGGGTGGCATAGCAGATGTCCCCCGAGGGCGGGTTTTCGAGGCGCGGGAAGCGGGCGCGGAGGGCGTCCACAATGTCGCGGGTTTCATCGATGGACAGCGTGGTCTGTGTGAGGTAGATGAGCTTCGCGTCAGGCGGCTCCGGCAGGGCGGCGACTTCGGAGACGTCGGTGACGAGGTGCAGGCGGCCCGGTGCTTCGCCGAGCGTGCCTTCGGTCTCCACATGGCCTTTGTGGCCGATATAGAAAATGCCGTAGCCGCGCTTCAAGAACTTATGCACTTCCAGATGGATTTTGGTGACTAAAGGGCAGGTGGCGTCGATGACCCGAAGGCCCCGCGCCGTGGCCTCGGTGCGGACGGCGGGGGAAACGCCGTGGGCGGAGAAAATCAGGGTCGCGCCTTCGGGAACGTCGCTGAGGTCGTCGGTGAAGACCGCGCCGCGCTCCCGGAGACGCTGGACGACGTGCTCATTGTGGACAATCTCGTGGCGGACGTAAATGGGCGCTCCGAACAGCTCCAGGCATTCTTCCACGACATCAATCGCCCGGTCAACTCCGGCGCAAAACCCACGCGGGCTGGCAAGCAGTGCATTCATAGGGGTATTATACCCGCACACGACTGTCACAGCGGAGAAGACAAAGGAACAAACACGCGATGCAGACACGCACACTCACAGCCACGCTCCTGGCCTTTCTGGCCGGGTCTTTGCTCACAGCAGGCACGGCCCATGCTCAGTTCGGGGGCGGGATGCCCACCGGTCCCGGCGGCCCTTTTGGCGGCGGGATGCCGAACGCGCCTGACAGCGGGGGCGGCAGCCCGTTCAGCAGTGCCCGGATGCCGTTCGCGCTCGGAACCATCAGCGCCGTGAACGCCGGGGCGGGCACGATTACCGTCCGCTCACAGTTCGGCGGCGAGCTGCGGACAGTCAAAATCACGGCGACAACGGACATCAGCGCCCGCGTGGACGCCAAAGTCTCTGATCTGAAAGTCGGCGATACCGTGCAGGTGCGCGGCGTTCCGACCGGCATCACGGCCTCGCAAATCAGCGCCGGGGACACCGCACCTGGCCCGATGATGGACAATGGAATGATGGGCGGCGATCCAATGGGCGGCGGTACGTTCGGCATGGGGCGTCCCAACGGCGTCGCCGGACCGAGCGGCCCCGAAGCGGCTTACGCGCAGGCGTCCGGCAAGATTACGGCTCTCAGCCCACTGACCATTGCCCTGCCCGGCGGCGTTTCGGTGATGCTGACTGCCGCGCCGGACGCCAAAATCAGCCGCACCGTGTCTGAAAAAATCGGCAGCCTGAAAGTCGGCGATACAGTCATGGCAAGCGGTCAGCCCGCCGCCGACGGCTCGCTCGCCGCCACCCGCCTGCGGGTCAACGACAATCCGGCGGCAGGTTTCGGCGGCTAATCTCACTCGGGATACACTCGCTCCAGCGGTGTCCGCAGGCGTGTCCAATCGCCGGACAGCGCCTGCGGGCGCTGCTCATGCACGAAGTCTGTCACGTCTTCAATCCCCACGATCCACTCGCGGGCATAATGGGCCAGTGCCGTGCCGCGCAGGCCAAGCTGCAAAGCGCGGCGCTCCACTTTGCCGCCGCCGGGGTCGTGGTCCGGGTCCCATTGCAGGCGCACGTCGGACGCGGCCAATGCTTGTTTCCATTCGGCTTCGCTTCCGTACACAGCGGGGTCAAAGGCCGAGGACACGGCATCGATCAGCAATTTGTCAAACGCTTCGCGGCGCAGAGACACAGCCAGAACCCTTTCCTGATTTTCTTTGGTGGCCCAGCCGCAGCGGAACATCATCCAGAGAAAGTTCGGCTTGATCCAGCTCATGCGCGAAAGCGAAAATGGCCCGCCAAAATAGCCGTGTTCTGCGGCGAACCGTCCGATTGCGGGGCAGTAGGCTTGGTAGACAACCACGGTTTCGGCCTCGTACTGCGCCAGAATATGACGCCCCGACTGCGGCCAGCGGGCGTTTTGGGCGGTGTAAAGCTCTGTGTTCATCATGTTTCAATAAGGCGGCAGAAGCCGTCGGAAGCCGTGGGCCAAAACGACGACGGCAAAGAAGATGTTGCGGGCCAACAGTGCCAAAAGAGGCAGACCCGGCGGTCTTTGTGGCTGCCTTGTTTCGAGGGTGGCGGCCAGAGTCGCGGCAAGCCGGGTCATCCAGTCTGTCGTGCGCGGCCATTCGCGCAGGGACGAAAGCCAGTCGGTGGGGATGCCAGCGGGGCCGACACCCGCACCGACCAGTGCGCCTGTTATCGCCCCGGTCGTGTCCGTATCGCCGCCGCACCGAACCACGGCCAGCACTGCCGCCCGGCAGTCCGCCGGGAATGACAGCCAGGCGTGCAGGGCCACGGGGACAGTCTGATACACATAGCCAGAGACGCCTGACGCCATGCCGTGCGTTCGGGCAAACTGCGCGGTCGGCTCCCCGGCATGGACGCTCGCCACGACGGCGGCAATCAGCGCGTCCAGCTCCGGCTCCGTGTGCGCTGTCGCGGCTTGAAACGCGGTCGGCAAATCGGGCGTGCCCTGACTTGCCAGCCACGCGCCCACGGCAATGACCCATGCCCCGGCTTCGGCGCGAGGGTCTCTGTGTGTCAGCCGCGCCGAGGCTCGCACCAGTGCCGCCAGCCGGGCCGGGTCGTCCCCAAAGCAGACGCCAAGCAGAGCGCTCCGCATCGCCGGGCCGTTGCCCGCCGACCAGACCCCGCTTCGGTTCGGGGGGACGCCCACGCACAGCTTCAGGGTCGCCCGAAGCGTCGCCAGGCCCACCCCTGCCGGCAGCAGGAGCAGCCAGCCGCGCAGGCGGCGGGCCAGCGCCCGCTGAAACAGCGCGGGTTCCCCGCAGGACTCGCACAGGGACGACGCGACAAGGCAGGTGTGTTCGGTGTCGTCGGAGACCATGCCGCCATGCCCCAGCAGGCGCGGGCCGTCAATCCCCGGAAAGAGCCGGGCTTGCCGCTTCCGGGGTAAGCCTTCGCAGGCCAGCCCGACGGCGTCGCCGACAGCGGTTCCCAGGAGGCAGCCCGCGATGCTGTCTTTGCGCGTCATTGTGTTTCCATTCGCAGGGCGTCGCGCACTTCCATCAGCACTTGGCCCAGCCTATTTTTGCCAGTGCCCTTCGCGCCGCAGCCCCAGTAGTAATCGTTGGGCGCGTCTTCGATTAGCTCCTCGTCGCCGGTGCCCAGCAGAACGGCGCGGATATCGGGGTGCTGCGTGAACTTGGCACGGACGGCGCGGCGCATGATGTCGTCTTTGACGGCTTCCCAGTCGGCTCGCAGCGGATGTTCTCGGCTCTGTCCCATCTGCTTGGCAAGCATCGGCGCGGGGGAGATTTGGATGGCGTGCTCGTGCGGCGTGCCGACAAACTTCATGGCCTGAAAGTAGTGCTCCACCGTCTGCCACGGCGTCCCGTCGATTTCCATCGTGTGCCGGGAGAAGTTGGAAAAGCAGCCGTAGGGCTGACTGCGCTCCTGGTAAAAGTTGAGTGCCATAGGTTTTCCGCCTTTCGTGTTTTATTGACACAAACACTATACCACAAGTTTGTGTTATTTTAACGCGAAGAGACCTACACCGGCGTGGGGGCAGGCACAAACTCGTACAGCAGGGCGGGGCGGTGGCGGCCCCGCTGTTCATCGCCGGTGGGGGACAGGCTGCCGGCGGCGAGGACCCATTTGCGGAAATTGCGCTTGTCCACGGGGCGGCCCAGCAAAATCTCGTAGACTTCCTGCAAGGCGGACAGGGTAAAGCGGGCGGGAAGCAGGGCGGCAGCAACGTCCAAGCTGACGCCGAGGCGGGCGCGGAGGGAACGCAGGGCGTGGTTCAAAATCGCCTGATGGTCAAAGGCCAGCGGGCCGGGCAGGGCGTCGGGGGGACACCAGCGGGCATCAGCGGCATCGGTGTCAGCGCGGAGGACCAGAGCTTCGCTTGACACCAGCGCCGTGTAGGCCACCGTGATCACCCAGGTGCGCGGGTCGCGGCCCGGATCGCCAAACGTCCGAAGCTGTTCCAGCAGGACGCGGGAGACACCGGTTTCCTCGGCCAGCTCCCGGTATGCTGCCGCGTCCAGCGTTTCCTCCGGGCGCACAAAGCCGCCCGGCAGTGCCCACTGCTCCGCGAACGGCCAATCTTTGCGCTGAATGAGCAGCACATGAAGCTGGGAGTCGCGGACGGTGAACAAGGCAATATCTACCGTCACCGACGGGCGCGGGAAAGCGGCGGGGTCATAGGTTTCGGGGGCAGTAGAAGTGTCCATAAGACACGAGTATACCCGGCAAACGGCGCAGGTTTGCAAGTAGGGGCTGGCAAACAGTGTGGCCTCTAAATGCCGTATTCCCAGAAATCGCGTGCCAGCAGACTATTTGGAAACACTGCCTGCGCCTCGGCGAGAAGCTCCGGCAGGCGTGAGGCCCCGTCGCTCTCGTAGCGCGGGCTGATATGCGTCAAAATCAGCGTCCCCACCCCCGCCTCACGGGCCATGCGCCCCGCGTCCGCCGCTGTGGAATGCCCCGAAATCACCGCCCGGTCGGCCTGCTCGGTGAGAAAGGTCGCTTCATGTACCAGCACGTCCGCGCCGCTTGCGAGCTCCACCGTCGCCGCTGTCGGGGCCGTGTCGCCGCAGAGGCTGAGCACGCGCCCCGGACGCTCCGGGCCAACCAGTTCCGCCCCGTCAATCACCCGCCCGTCGTCCAGCGTCACCGTTTCGCCCGCTTTGAGCCGCCCGTAGACCGGGCCGGGGGCGATGCCCAGCGCCCGTGCAGCACCCACATCAAAGGTCCCCGGCTTCGGCTTTTCGGTGACCCGGTAGCCATACGACGGGATACGGTGCGCGAGGCGGCGGCAGTGAACGGTGCGCGCCTCGTCTTCAAAGATCAGGCCCTCCGTGATGGTCACGAAATGTAGGGGAAAGCGCAGGCCGGTCGCGGTCAGCCGCAGGGTCACGCGCAGCCACTCTTCGAGGCCAGGCGGGCCGAAGAGCGTCACCGGCGTCTCGATGTCCTGCGCCGATGACCGCGAGGCCAGCAGACCCGGCAGGCCAAAGACATGGTCGCCGTGCAGATGCGTCACATAAATCTGTTCCAGTTGACTGAGCCGCACCGGCGCACGCAAAACCTGCTGCTGCGTCCCCTCCCCCGCATCAAAGAGCCACAGCGCCCCTTGCTGCACCCAGGTCAGCGCCACCGCGCTGACATTGCGCGATGTGCTTGGCGACCCCGCCCCGGTTCCCAGAAATGTCAGCTTCAAGTCACTCATTCGTCGTCGTCATCCACTTTCAAGTTCCACGCGCTGTCATCCCACCACCCGTGCGACAGGATGTGCGCGATGTCGTATTCTTCGTCGCCGTCGGCATCATACACCGCCAGCCCCAATGCCGCGCTCCACTGCCGGTCATACGCCGCGAACAGCGGCCCCAGACGCTTTTGCGCGTCCAGCGGATACACCTCAAAGCACACCATCTGCCGCGCTTCCGAGAGCGCTACCACCTGCCGCCCAACCACTTTGCCTTTTGCATCGCGGGCATAAATCACCTGCTTGTTAAAGTCCAGCACCACGGCGGCGGCGGAGTACGCAAAGGCCCCGCCCAGGCCGAGGCAGCTTCCCACATAGGTGCCCAGTTTCAACGCTTCCAGCGGGTCGGTTTCTACCGCCAGAGTCAGCGCCGCGCCCGTGCCCGTCACGCCTTCCACAGTGAGGCCGCCGCGCCAGACGTTCCAGTCTATGCCGGGGTGCTTCTGCCGCCACAACCGCGTTTGGGGATGGTTCCAGACATAGTCCGCGTCCCCGCGCCAGTGCGCGTCCAGCAGGCGGCGCAGTGCCCGGCGGTTTTCGCTCGCCCGCCGCTGCATTTGGAGCGCATGCCGGTCCGCAGAGGTTTCCGTGGGCGCAGTCAAGCCAGTCGCCAGCGCGGCCAACACTCTTTGTTCCAGACTTTCCAGCCCCGCCAGGACTTCCTGCCCATCGAGTGCCGCCTCGCGCACGACCCATTCTCGCTGCGGGGCCGACAGACTGCCGAGCAGCTTTGCCGCTCCGAAGAGCCGTGCCGGGTGTTCCTCAAAGCCGCGCACCGCGAACTCCCCCGCCTGCCGTGTCAGCGCCCAGGTCCCGCCGCCGACCAGCGTGCTGTCATTCTCCCGGCGGCAGGCGGCTTCGAGCTGCCGAAAACTTTTGTCCGGGGCGTTCAGGAACCGCTCCCGAAGCGGCAGGGCGAGTTCGGCGAGGAAGTCAACGATGACGCGGGTAGGATCATCTTTCTTGGAGAACGGCGGCTGACACAGTCGCCGCGTCAGCACATAGGCGGCGGGCAGCGAGGCGGCCAGCTCTTGAGCGGTTTCCCACTGCCACAGGTACTCTTTCAGATGGCGCAGGCACTTCACACGGTACTCTTCCGGCACGGTGTTTAGCAGAGCAGCAATCGCCGGAGCCTGCCGCAGTATCTCCTGCCAGCGGGCCAGCATCTGACTTTCGGACAGGTCCAAATCCCAGTCATCACACGTATTCGCAAACAGCAGGAAGTATCGATATGCAACAGAGGGCGAATAGGCGCTCCACTCGGTTGCTTTCAGCAGTGACCCAAAACCAGGCAGCCGTCCACAATCACGCCAGACATTTGGCAGAGAGTAGACATTAAAATCATTCGCGCCTGCCAGATATTCGCAGAGTTCCACTACCGAGGATTCTGGAAAGAAGCCGCTCTGAGTGACATTGTGAAATGAGTAATTCATGCGTTCTACATAGGCATCTTCCATCCGAAACCCGGCCATCAGATAGTCCGGTGCTATCCCTGTCGTCAGGCCGTGCAAAAGCCAGTAGGCACGGTAGGCCGGGTCCGGCCCTGCGAAGACTTCCATAAGCTGTTCACCAAGCGACGTCGGCACAGCGGCGGCATCCGCGCCGGAAGCCAGCAGCAGGTTTAAGAACGGCGTCCGCCACTCGTCGGGCTGAGTGGCCGCAAGCGTCGCCCATTCCCGGCCTGACGGGCCAGTCTGACGCGCCAGAAGCACCGCCACCGCCGCCAGACGCGCCGGATGGTCTTCCAATTCCAGTGCCCAGTAGAGAGCCAGTGCCTCGGCAGTGCTTCCCCCTAGACCGCGCCCCAGCGGATACAGCGTTGTGCGGAAGCCTTCCGGCAGACGTGCTTCCGCCGCCCGCGCCGATTCCTGCGGCTCTGTCAGCCCCTCCACCCGCCCTGTGCCACAGAGCAAAGGGCGCAGGTCGAGGGGCAGGGGCGTCTTCGGCGTCGGCGGCTTGTATTTGGTCCCTGCATACGCCCGAGGATGCGCCGCCGTTGCTTGGGGACGCTCCGGTTCCGGGCGCAGCGGCGAGGATGGGGCGGCGGCCATCGGCGTTCCCAGCACCGTTTCGGCCAGCACGGTTTGCAAAGCCTCGTGTCTATTGGGTATCTGTCCGAGAGCCTCCCAGGCAGATAAAAGCGGCCCCGCCGCCTGCGGAGTGTCAACGATTTCGTACCACGGCGCGGGGTCCGCCAGTGCTTCGGCAACGGCCTCGCGGGACTCGAAATCGGGGAACACGGCCTGCCGCACCCGCCGCGCCGTCAGCGTCCCGCCGCTGCGAATGATGCCAAGTTGTGTGTCCATGTGTTCTATGATTGTACCCGCCTGATGGAGAAGGAGAAGTATTTAGGGAGGCGTGCTGCGAATTAGTGGATGTCGGCGAAGAAAGGGGCACACAATGGCAGGCAAAAGTGGAAACGGCACGGCGGCCTGCTCGGAGTGCAGGCAGACAGAGTTTACCTGGGGTCAGCTTGTGAGTGCGGAAATGTGATGGCTGCGGCCAGTGGCAGTTGTTTTCCGAGGACTGAGAAACTACATGAAAAAGCCTCCGCCCTATTGGGGCGGAGGCTTTTTAGATGTGGGAGCGGAACCTGCCTACTTCATACTGTCCATAATGGACTGCGTGGCGGCGAGGTGGGCGTACTCGGTGGTCAGGAAGTCGGTGGCGACGCGCTTGACATCGGGGTCGGTCGTGGACTTCAGTTCTTTTTCGCCGTCCTTGACATCCTGCTTGTTGGTTTTGAGGGCCTGCTGAAGCCAGGCGGCGTCAAAGTTTGAGCCGGACTTGGCGGTCAGCGTCGTCAGGCTGCTCTTGTCTTCGTCGCTGATGGTCAGCGGAAGGGTGATGCCCTTGCTCTGGGCAAGGCTAATCAACTCGATGTTGAGCCGGTTGTGGTCTTCCATAAACCAAAGGCCGAGCTGGCGCACCGCCGGGCTTTGGCCCTGGTTCAGTGCCGCTGCGCCGTTGGCGTAGTCGGAGACGCTGCCTTGCGCGTCTTTGATAATATACTGCCGGTCAGTCGAAGTCACCGGGGACATGGGCATCTGCTGGGCGAATGCCGCGCCGCCGAGCGAGAGGGCTGCGCCGAGGGTAAGAACTAAAGTTTTCGTGTTCATCGGATTTGCTTTCTAAGAGAAACTGTCCCCTCGTTTCTACCCCCGACAAAACCAGCGTAAACGGGGCAGACGCATAATTTGAGCGTTTTTTATTGGGCAAACGGCGAAGCGTCAAAGTGCGCCAGCACGTCGGCGGGGTCGTCATAGACGGCAAGCGTTCCCTTTAAGTCTTCCGTGGTCCAGCCGCCGCAACGGACGCCGACAATGCCGACACCCGCTTTCTGCGCTGCCTGAACGTCGTAAGGCGTGTCAGCCAGCATGATCACTTGCTCCGCAGACAGGCCGGACTTTTCGAGAGCCGCGTGCAGGATGTCCGGGTTCGGCTTGGACTTCTCGGCGTCTTCGCTCGTGGCAATCTCGGAAACTAAATCCGCACTGCCCGCGATTTCCAGCAGCGTTTTGGCCGCCTCGGTTTTGGCGGAAGTCGCCACCACCAGTGTCAGCCCGGCGTCCCGAAAGCGAGTGAGCAGGTCCCGCACCTGCGCGAAGGCTTGCAGGCGCGGCAGGTATTTGTCTTTGAGTATCTGCCCCTGCGTCTCGCTGATAGCTTTGCCCTTGGGGCTATCTGCGTCCCGCTTTGCCACCTGCGGCAATAAATTGTCGCCGCCCATGCCAATCGCCTGCCGGATGGCAACGTAATTCACTTCCACACCATGCTGCCCCAGCGCCTCCATCCATGCCCGCGCACTGGCGTCGTTGCTGTCAATCAGCGTGCCATCAATGTCCAGCAGAACGCCTTTAATCTTCTGTGCCACTTGTCTTGCTCCCCTCAAACAAAAAGAAGCGCAGGGCTGTGAAAGCCCCGCGCTTCTCCCAATTACTTAAACTCAGCGGCGGTTGGTGTTAGCCGCGTCCACTTCCTCGACATCCACATCCGTGCGGCGCACGGTGTCGCGGACGGTCTCCGTATGCTCGGTCGCGG
Organism: Capsulimonadaceae bacterium; assembly: GCA_965277455.1. Taxonomy (GTDB): domain Bacteria; phylum Armatimonadota; class Armatimonadia; order Armatimonadales; family Capsulimonadaceae; genus JANXMY01. Next base: position 2,839,145 of record OZ255823.1, read on the forward strand.
TCTTGCCGACGACCACTTCTTCGACGACCCGAGCGGTCTTGGAGACGACGGGGACTTCGGAAGTCTCGGTCACCTCAAAGCTCTGCTCTTTGAATGCCATGTCGCCCTCGGTGACGGCGCGGTCCACAGCGTGCCGCTCAACGGTCACGTTTTCCTGGCGCAATGTCACCTGCTCAGAGACGGGCTTCTCGGTGATATACGTGTGAATGCGAGCGCCGCCGCCCTGCACCTGCCGCTTGCCAACGGCCAGCTCTTCTTCCACGATGGGGATGACCGTCTCGCCACCGGTGTTCATCGTGCCGATGTTAGTTGTGCGTGAGGGGGGCTGATAATTGCCGCGCTCCTGCACAATCTCGTCGTGCGAGTAGGCCGGGGCGGTCTCGGTGTAGCCTGCATAGCCGCCGGTGCGGTAGTTCGCGCCGCGTGAGTCGATGTCGACGGCTCCCGCGCCGTTCATAATATCCACGGCCCGCTGTGCGTCTTCGTCGCTTGCGTTGACCGTGACCAGCGTGCCGCCGCGCCGGACGCCTTCCGCGTAGTATTCCGCCTGGTCTTTGGGCACGCCGAGGTGCGTCAGCGCCCCGATGATACCGCCTGCCGCCGCGCCAATCGCCGCGCCGGTCAGTGTGCTGCCAACCGTGATGCCGAGGGCCGCCGCCAGCGGACCTGCCGCCAAAATCGGTCCGATGCCGGGGATTGCCAGTGCGCCGAGGCCGACCAAGAGGCCAACTACGCCGCCGACGCCCGCGCCGACTCCGGCATCCTGCCCGGCGGCTTCTCCGGCGGTGAGCTGCCCGGTGTTTAAGTCGGAGCCGTCGCCGGTATAGCCCGTCGCCGTCTGGTTCGCGGCCAGCGAAATATCTTCGCGGCGGAAGCCGCCGTCCACGAGGTTCTGGACTACCATCTGGGCATCCGCAAAGTGATCAAATAAGCCAACAACTGTCTTAGACATTTGTATGTTTTCCTTGTGATTGTTTTTGTTAGAATTTGGGAGATTGCTCGGGAAGAATGTCTTCCAGAACCGCTTCTTCCGAGCGCACGGTGACCGTCTGCGGGTCGTGAACCGTTTTCTGAGTGCGCGTAATCCGCACTTCTTCTTTCAGCAGCAGGCGCTTTTCGGTCACCAGCACTTCTTCCAGCACCGGCACAATCAGCGTATCGCCTTCCTGCCGCGCCGCCGGGGCCTCGGTGACAATCTGGTTGATGGGAACGCGCTCCACGGTGACGGACTCGCGCAGAAGCGCTTCGTCTACCACTTCCTCGCGCTCGGTGACACGCTTGGTCAGCCGGATACCGCCGGTGATGACCTCCCGTTTGTCCACGGTCAGCATTTCTTCGACGATGGGAATGACCACTGTGTCCGTCCCCGTCGCCTGCGTTTTCTCTGCGTCCGGCATTGCCATTGCGTTGTTCTCCCGAGCCTGCATACTGGCAAACAAATACCCGGCGGCTTGTATGGGCAAACATCAGACTTCTGGTACAGGCGCAAAATTTCTGCTCCTCGGTGGGAGGAGCAGAAAAATTGTTTCCGCCGCGTTCTGGCTTGACAAGTCCCCCCGCCGCCGGGTACACAAGAACCACTATGGACACACAAACACCCACGGACGGCCCTGCTTTTCCAACATCCGCCGACTGGCGCTCCGAGGCCCTCAACGAAGCCCTGCGGGCGGAAGCCTTTGGCGACAACTCCGAAGACGCCCTGCTGCGCGAAATCCGCCGCGCCCGCCCCGGCGGGGCAACTCTGATGATGTACCTGGACCGGGTGCAGCTTCGGAAGTTCCTGGAGCGCGAGGTCGGCCCGCTGACGAGCCTGCTGCCGGGCACGGACGGCTTTTTCGCGCCGAGCGGCGACGGCGAAACCCTGCGCTATCTGGGCTGGCTGTCGGGAGCGTGGGCGGGCCAAACCGTCGAAATCGCCCTCGTGCCGTGCAGCGTCCGCGTCGGCTATGTCGTTTTTGTCGGTGAAGATGAGGCCGCGCTGACGACGCTTGCCCGCGCCGCGTCGGCGTTCTCCGAGCGCCCTGAAGGCCGCTGCCTGCGGTACACGCACGGCTGGGAAAACGCGCCGGATTTGGACGGCGAGATCGGGAAAGTGACCTGGGACGACATCGTGCTGCCCCCGGACATGACCGTGCGCCTGCGCGATGCGGTGGAAGGCTTCGTGCGGAACCGGGACTCGTATGCCGCGCTTGGCTTTGCCTGGAGGCGCGGCGTCCTGCTGGTCGGACCGCCCGGCACGGGGAAAACGATGATCTGCAAAGCCGTCGCCGCCGCCCTGCCGGACCTGCCGTTTCTGTATGTGCGGGACTTGCAGCCGTACAGCCACGACGATGCCGTGCGGACTATTTTCGCCCGCGCCCGGCAGCTCGCCCCGTGCATTCTGGCGTTTGAAGACCTGGACGGCCTGGTTCACGAAGACAACCGCACCGTGTTTTTAAACGAGCTGGACGGCTTCCAGAACAACGAAGGCCTGCTGATTGTGGCGTCGTCGAACCACCCCGAGCGCATCGACGAGGCCCTGCTGAAGCGTCCGTCGCGCTTTGACCGGGTGTTCCACATCGCCCCGCCCAAAGAGGCCGAGCGCCGCGAATTCTGCCTGCGCCTGCTGTCCCGGTCGTCTTTGTACGGCCTGCTCGCGCCCGAGTTCGACGCCGCCGCGCTGTCGCAGACCGTCGCCGAGCGCACCGACGGCTTCACGCCCGCCTACCTCAAAGAAGCCTTCGTCTCGGCGGCTCTGGAGCGTGCCCAATCCGGGGCCATGACCCTCGACGACGCTTTCGCCCGCTCCGTCCTGACGCAGGTAGACGAGCTAAAAGCCCACCTCAAGCGCATGGACGACCCCAAAGCGCTGGCCGAAATGACCAGCGGCGGCACCAGCGGCATGGGCTTCCGTCACTGACAGCAAAAGAGCCACGGCAGATGCCGTGGCTCTTTTGTCGACATGGCGTTCAGAGAACGCTTCAGTGGTCCAGCGCCAGTACCAGGCATTTGGCCGAGCCGCCGGACTTCAGGAACTCCGATAGGTCCGTCGCATACACCGTGTACCCCCGCGACGCCAGCGACTCGGCCAGCGTGTCGCACCCGCTGTTCATCACGATTTTGTCCCCCACGACCACTGCATTGCCGCCAAAGCGCAGGGCATCGCGCTCGGTCAGCACAATCTTTTCGCCCGGCAAGCTCTCAATCGCCGCGTTCGCCGCCGCCTCAAACGCAGGCGGGTAGTAGGCCAGCAGATCGTCAGAAACAGGGATCAAACACGTATCCAGGTGATACCAACGGCTGTCGGTCAGCCGCAGCGGCAGAACCGGCACGTCCAGCATTTTGCCAACGCCCACACACGCCGCTTCGTCGGACCGCTGCCCGTAGCCCACCAGCAGCAAGTCCCCGTAAAACAGCGCGTCGCCCTCGCCTTCAAACGCCCCGGCGACTTCTTCGGTCAGCGGCTTCAGCGCGAAGCCGTGGGCCAGCATCCATTGAATAGAGAACGCCACTTCGCCCTGCCGCTCGGCGTGCCGAAAGCGCGACGGCAGAAAGTAGTTCCCTTTGGTGATCCCTGCATTCGCCGTAAACACCATGTCCGGCAGCCCCGGCTGCGGCGTCATTAGCTGCACCTCTGCGCCGACCTCGGTGGTCAGAATGTCATACAGCTCCGCCCACTGCGCTTTGGCCTTCGCCGCATCCGGCCCATTCGCCACCCGCATCCACGGGTTAATCTCATAGGTGACATCAAAATGCTCAGGCGGGCACATCAACAGGCGCATAGGGTCCTTTCGTCATCTTCGTCCTGTGTATCACTAGCATCTGTATTGTGGGCAGGCAGTTGGAAATAATACTTTTCGCCTTCATGCCGCCCCTTGTTATATTCTGCCGCTGCCTTTTTCGCCGCTTCGGTTGGCTCCGGGTCAGCGTCCAGTAGGGCAAGGAAAATGTCCCGGTCGCGGTTGGACAAGATGCGGGTTGGCACGATCTCTTGTTCTGTCAGTAGTTCTTGATCATCAGTCATCAGTGGATCATTCATATTGTTATCTTTTGCTTGCCAGTTCAAGGACGAGGCCAAACTTTTAGTGCCGTGTCAAACAACTCCTGCCCTCTTTTTTGTATAGCTGTCTCCGCCCAAGCGTCAGTAGCAGCAAACTTCTGAAAATTAGCATTAAGGCGAGTGTTCGAGTGTAATGTAATCTTTGGTTGCTTGACCAAAAAAGCACTATTACTCACGGAAGAATTTAATGCTTGTGTCAGCAGCGTAAGGTTGCCGATTGTGTGAATGATCCGTTTCCGTTCCTCAATTTGCGCTTGGTCAGGTGTCAGGTTAATCGCCCCATTGCTGTAGTAGGGGTAGGCATTTGGAACGGGATGCTGCGGCAGGATATGTTCAACGCTCAAGTTTCCAAACAGGTGTATTTGTTCTTGCTTGCTGGTTGTAAGCTGAAGGTCCAGCGCCTTCAGTATCAGGATAATCCTTTGGGCGGAGAGATTTTGGTACAAAGGCTTTTCCAGCCAAGCTAGTTTGAACTGTTGATCTGTCGGCCACTCTCCGCTCTCGCCGGCAAAACCTGTAAGAATACCTCTCAATACATTGCGGTCAATCGTTGTTGCCGCCGCCAGCTTTTGCAGAACTTGAAGGAAGAGATTGTTGTAGTTTTTTGATGAGAACCCGCAAACCATACGCCTCACCAGATAAGACTCCAAATCCGTCAGTATGCCGGGCATCTCACTAGCGGCCACTTTATGTTTCTCATGCACGGTCAATAGCAATAGGACAGGATAGATTGGCCCGACATCCAGCACGCACAAACGATCACAAAAAACACTCATGCGCGACTGTCCTTGTGTCTCAATTAGTTTCCGATACTGCTGGCTGGCAGTTTGAAGTTCTTGCAGTCCAATCTCTATATCAGAATAACTATTTTTCCACCAATCCCGAAACTCGGTGTAAATATGCTTGATGAGTGTTTCGCGTTGCGTGCGGCTCGTCAAGTAATGGAACAGGAACAAGTCAAGCTGTGGGCGTTTGAACCGCCCTTGCGTCTGCTCTTGTTTCCAGAACGAACTTTGAGTGTTACCTCCGTCAAAATCACTCCAATATGTCTGGTGAAGTTTGGCAATATCTTTCTGTTGCCGCGTCGCTTCCAGAAAAACAAAGTTACGAACGAGGTCAGAGGGCAACAAAGGCTCGCCACGCGCATTGAGCGTCTCGAAAATGACCTGCGGATCGTCCCCAGCCTCTAACTCAATAGCAACGAGTTCGAGGTGTTTTGTGATCGCCTCCGACAGAGCAAGGAACAGCTCCTCAGAAGATGCTGCGGGGCCACTGCAAAAGTCTTGGACAGATTTGTAAAAGAACAAATACGCTTCAACAAGGCGTGGTCGCAAGGTGTATCTTTTCGTATACCTGATTCTCGAAACTGTGTACTGCGCTTCCAGGTTTGCAGGGGAACCAGCCTCAGCAATTTTCTCATAATCGCCACGGTCATCAATGGTAGGCCAAACTTTGTGACGCTCTGTGGGATTGCCAAGCCCAGCCGTATTTTTTGTGACAAGGTCTAGTATGCCCGTATCGTATCCTGCCATGACGGCATAATCACGCAGGGCATAGAGCAATATCTGAAGCGTTGTGATACGCTGCTGTCCGTCGATGACCTCTACTGCCGCAATCTGACGCCCGAAAGTTCGGACTTGATTGGTGACAATAGCCCCCAAAAAATGCTTCTTCGCCGGATCGGAATTGCTGACATTCCGTGAAACTTCTTCTGCCTTTGCAGAGATGTCCTGCCAGAGCGGGTCCCATTGCTTTTCCTCACCCCAGACGTAGCGCCTCTGAAACAGAGGAACCATGTACTGCTTGTGCATTTGGAACAAATCAAAAATGCTTAATTTTGTCGGTTTCATAGGTTTCCTTTACTCCGTCCAAACTGCCTGTTTGCTGCCGAGAAGGTGACGCAGGTAATCGACCATGCCCTCATCGGGGGTGACGGTGAGGTTGGGCTGGACGCGGCGGGTGCGGAGGCCGTCGGGAATGTGGAGCAGGAGGCGGCTGCCGCCGCTGGATTTGCGCTCGGTGAGGTGGCGTTTGACGGCTTCCAGGGAACGCTTCTCCATTGTTTCTTCCAGGCGGATGTTCAGGCAGGTGAAGGCCGGGCGGACTTCGCGGACGAGATTGGCTCCCTGGCCGAGCAGCACTTCGGCGGTGGCAACGGGCAGAAGCTGGTCGGCGGAGATTTCCACGCTGGCCGCACCGCCGTCGTCATCCGCGCCGCCTTTGTTGATGCGGTCCCGGTGGGAAGTCTTGCCTTTGACTAAGACAACACTGTCTTTTTGCGGCACTTCGGTCAGAGTCGCCGCCGAGCGGGGGAAGACGGAGACGCTCATCGTGCCGGTTTTGTCTTCCAGGGTCAGGAAGTACATCAGCTCGTTCTTGCCTTTGGTGTAGTACGGGCGGACGTTCGTGAGCACCCCGGCCAGGGTGACGGCCTCGCGGTCGCCGAGGAGGCGGCACTCTTCGATGGTGTGCGTGACATGGGCTTTGACGGCCTGCGCGTACTGGTCGAGCGGATGGTCGCTGAGGTAGAGGCCCAGAAGCTCTTTCTCCATCGCCGTAATCTCACGCGGCTTCAGCGGCTCGGCGTCGGGCAGGGGCGGGGCGACGTTCTCCATTGACTCGGCATCGCTGTCGTCGCCGAACATGGACACCTGGCCGCTTTTGCGGTCCCGCGCAATGGTCTGGGCGCTGGTCATAGCCCCTTCCACCCCGGCCAGCAGACGCGCCCGGTTCGGCTCCAGGCTTGCCAGTGCCCCGGCCTTAATCAGCGTCTCAATCGCCCCTTTCCCGGACAGGCCGAACTCCAGAGCGCGGGCGCAGAAGTCGTGCAGGGACGTAAACGGGCCGCCCTTTTTGCGGGCGGCCAGCACGGCCTCGATGGGGGCTTTGCCGATGGTTTTGATCGCCAGCAGGCCAAAGCGGATGGTCGCGCCTTGCCCGGTGAAATCAGCATCGCTGTAATTGATGTCCGGCGGCAGAAGCTCGATACGCTGGCCGTGTTCTTCCAGATAGGTGCGGCGGGCGTCTTCGATAAACGCCACTAATTTATCGGTGTCGTCGGCCTGCACGGCCATCAGCGCGGCGAAGTAGTCAACGGGGTAGTTGGCTTTCAAATACGCCGTCTGATAGGCCACCAGCGCATAGCAGAACGCATGGGCTTTGTTGAACGCATAGCCCGCGAACGGCTCAATCAGGTCGAAGAGGTAAGACGCCATCTTCTCGTCCACGATGCCCTTGGCCGCCGCGCCTGCCATGAAGTTCTCGCGCTGCTGGACCATTTCTTTCAGGCTCTTTTTGCCCATGGCTTTTCGCAGGATGTCCGCCTGCCCCAGCGAAAAGCCCGCGATAGCCTGCACAATCCGAAGCACCTGATCCTGGTAGACGATGACGCCGTAGGTCTCTTTGAGAATCGGCTCCAGCGCCGGGTGCGGATACTCAATCTTTTCCATGCCCAATTTGCACTTGATATAGCGCGGGATTTGCGCCATCGGGCCAGGGCGATAGAGGGCCACCATGGCGGCGACTTCGGCGACGGTGTTTGGCTTCAGCTCGGCGATATAGCGGCGCATCTGCCCGCCTTCAAGCTGGAAGACGCCGGAGCATTCGCCGCGCCCCAACAGGTCATAAGTGCGGCGGTCATCGAGCGGCAGCTTCAAGACATCAATGTCTATGCCGTGGCTTTTTTTGACGTTCTTCACCGCCCTGGCTAAGATGGTCAGGTTGGCGAGGCCCAGGAAGTCCATCTTAATCAGGCCGATCTTTTCCAGGACGTTGGCCGGATAGCCCGTGACCAAACCGACGCCGTCATCAGCTTTCTGGACGGGAATATTCTCAACTAATGGCTCGGCAGAAATCACAACGCCCGCCGCGTGGACGCTGTCGTGCCGGGTCAGGCCCTCCAAACGCAGGGCGGTGTCAATCAGCTCGCGGGCCTGCGGATTGCCATTCACCGCCGCCTTAAACTCGGGATTGACTTCCAGGGCTTTGGAGATTTTCATGCCGACTGGGAGCGTGGGGATCATTTTGCAGAGCTTGTCCACCTCCGACATCGGCATCTTGTTCATGGCCCGCCCGCAGTCGCGGATGGCGGCGCGGGCGGCGAGGGTCCCGAACGTGACGATCTGCGCCACATGGTCGCGGCCATATTTCTGCACGACGTAGTCAATCACATCCTGACGCCGATGGTCCTCGAAGTCCATGTCGATATCGGGCATGGACAGGCGCTCCGGGTTCAGGAACCGCTCAAAGGTCAGCCCGTACTCTAACGGGTCCACATCCGTGATACCGACGCAGTACGACGCCATCGACCCCGCCGCCGAGCCGCGCACGCCGAAGAAAATCCCCTCGCGCCGGGCAAAGTTGGCGAAGTCCCGGACAATCAGAAAGTATTGCCCGAAGCCAGTCTTTTCGATGACATCCAGCTCAAACCGCAGGCGGTCTTCGTGTTCTTCGGTAATGACCGGGTAGCGGGTTTTCATGCCCTCAAACGACAGCTTGTTGAGGTACGACTGGGCGTTCATGCCTTCCGGCGTGTCGCCGGGCGAGGGCATTCCGAGGCGGTCAAACTTCAAGTCTAAATTGCACCGCTCAGCGATTTCGACGGTGCGGGCCAGCGCGTCCTGCTGCTCGGGGAAGCGCAGCATCATTTCGGCCTGCGTCTTCATAAAGAAGTCTTTGGACCCGTAGTTCATCTTCTTCGGGTCGTCCATCGTCGTGCCGGTTTGAACGCACAGCAGCACCTGATGCGGGTCGGCATCCTGGGCGTCCAGATAGTGAACATCGTTCGTGGCAACTAAGGGGATATTCAGCCGATGAGCAATTTTAATCAATTCGCGGTTGACATGATGCTGCTTGTCCAGCATATGGTCTTGCAGCTCTAAGTAGTAGCGGTCGCCAAAGATTTCCCGGAACTCCGAGGCGGCATATTCGGCGGCTTTGACATCGCCGTTCATCAGGTGCTGCGGCACTTCCGCGCCGAGGCACGCGGACAAACAAATCAAGCCTTCGTTGTATTCCTGCAAAAGCTCCCGGTCAATACGCGGCTTATAATACATTCCTTCCAGCGACGCCAGCGAAGTCAGCTTCAATAAGTTTTTATAGCCAACTTCGTTCATCGCCAGCAATACCAAGTGCCTGGCATCATCCAGCTTTTTGTTTTCTTTTTCGTGCCGCGAGCGCGTCGCCACATACATTTCGTTGCCGACCAGCGGCTTGATGCCCGCTTTTTTGCACTTGAGATAAAACTCCATCGCGCCGTACATGACGCCGTGGTCAGTCAGCCCGACGGCGGGCATATTATTATCCACGGCCTTCTTAATCAGGTCATCAATGCGGCACGCCCCATCCAGCATACTGTATTCGGAGTGAAGATGAAGATGGACAAAGTTGGACGGGGTGCTGTTCATGGGTCAGGCGTGTTCCTTGATATTTCCTGCCACTTAATAGCACAAGCCGTTATCTATTAGCTGCTACAACATCTAGATAACGGCTCCTGCGGCGGGGCAAGATATGGGGTATAATCAAGTACCATTCTAGCAGATGCCCGCCGATTCCGCAAGGGGCAAGCTGCACTGAAGTCTGCATTGAAGCCTTTTGCCCGGCTCCGTCTCTAACACTGTGTCACACGAACCAACAACTGAACATTCGGCGGCGTTTCCAGGCGGGCAGACCGCCGAAATCGACGAAGACGCCGCGCTCGTGCGGCTTGCCCGGTCGGGCGACACGAACGCTTTCGGGCGGCTGGTGGCCCGGCATGAGACCCGCGTGTATGCCCTGATTGCGCGGGTGCTGGGAGCAAACGGCACGGCGGATGACGTAGACGATACAGCCCAGGACGTGTTCGTGCAGGCCTGGCGGGCGCTGCCCCGGTTCCGCGAGGAGTCCCGCTTTTCGACATGGCTGCACCGGATCGCTACCAACATGGCGATCAAGCAGTGGCACCGGGTCAAGCGGAGGGTCCCCACCGTGGCCGCCGAAGATTTACCCAACACCATCCGGGCTGCGCTGGCCTCGGACGGCCCCGGCCCCGAGGAGATCGCCGCGCAGAAGGCGCGGGACCGGGATTTGAAAGACGCGATTGAGAAGCTGCCTGAAAAGCAGCGCACGGTGATTTTGCTGCACTACTTTGAAGACTATGGCTGCGACGAGATTGCCGCCGTGCTCGGCTGCTCGGTCGGCACGGTCTGGTCGCGCCTGCATTACGGCTGCCGCAAGCTGCGCGAAACAGCGGGCTGGCTGGCCGGAGAATAACTGTTCACAGAATAAGAGCCGGGGCGATAAACGCCCCGACAGGAACCACTAACCACATTTGGCACTGCAAGACAAAACTGAAGACTGGCTGCTGCCGTATCTGGAAGGCGCATACGCCGCCGACCCGGCCCGGCAGGCTGCGTGCGAAGCGCGTCTGGCCGCCGACCCGGCGCTGACCGCTGAAGCCGCGCAGATGCGCCGGACGCTGACCGCTGTGCGCGGCGCTGCCGCCCGGACAGCCCGGCCTGAGACCGCCGCCGTGCCTGCGGATTCGTGGCCGCGCCTGAAAGCACGTCTTCAATCCAAATCTTTTCAGCCCGTTCCGCCCCGCCGCCTGTCCTGGGGCTGGCTCGGCGGCGCCGGGGCGGCAGTGGCCGTCGCGGCGGGGGTGCTGGCTGTGGTTCTGCCCGGCCATCATCCGTCGCCCCCGGTCCGAAGCGGCCCCTTAGCAGCCACCGCACCCCGCCCCGCGCCTCTCACAGCCTCAACGCCGCCTGCCGTCAGCGCTGGGCAAAAGCCCCCACAAGTCGCGCAGACAGCGCCGCCAACTAAGACGCCGACGGGGCCGCTCGTGCCGCCCAATCCGAACGGCCTGTCCGACCCGTTTCTGGCGCTGCCCGTGCCCCCGTCGCGCCCCGGTGCGCCCGCCGCAAAATCATCGACGCCGGTGCTTACCAAGCCCGTGCCGAAGATGAACCCAAAAATCGCTTCGCGGGACATCAGCGGCGGCAGGTCACCCGAAGTCATCAGCCCGCTGCTGCCGTTGCCCGTACCAGCACCGACGGCTCCTGCTCCCGCTGCGCCGCCGCTTCCGCCGATGACCGCGCCGCAGGCACGGTTCGAACGGAAGATGCTCGCCCTGCCGACGCCTGCCGCGTCGCCTGCGCCCCCTGCGAACAGTCCGACGCCCAATGTAGAGATTAAGGGACGCATACAGCCATTCAGCGCCGAGGCCCCGCCGTCTGCCGCCGCCGCGCCGCCCGCTGCGCCGTACAAGCTGCCGCCCCCCGCTGCATTTGGTGGGATGGCGGGTCGGAGCATGAACCGCATGATGGTTCAGCCGCGCCGCGAGGCGATCTCCGCCGACAATGCCGCCCTGCTGACCGCCGGGACAAAGTCGCTGGCGGAGGCCGTCGCGCCAAATCTGTGGGGCAAAACCGAGGGAATGCAGCAGAGCAACGAGACGCTGACCGACCTGCGCGAAGCGGGCCTATTGGATGACCTGAAAGCCAGGCTCGAAGCCCGCCGGATGCAGTCGCCCAACGACCTTGCCACGGGCCGGATGCTGGCCGCCGTCTATGACTTTAGCGGCACGGCAGACGCCGCCCTCCATGAGCGCGAGCGCATCGTAGGATTGGATAGCGCGAACGGTGAGGACTTTTTCCAGCTTGCCCAGTCGGAAGAGCGGGCCGGGAACGCCGACGCCGCCCGCGCCGCCTACCGCCGGGCGCTGACCGCCCCGGTCCCACCCACCGGCTTCCACGCCGCCATCGCCCGCCAGAAAGCATCGTAGGGGCAGGGCTTGCCCTTCTTTCCGGCTCTCTGCTAATTATTCTACTCCCCCAGAATTGGGGGCGGGGGGGCCTCCTGCTTCTCCGCCACAAGCGCCCCCGCTTCGGCCAGCAAATCCGTCAGATACGCCACCTCCGCTTCCAGCCGGTACTCCGCGTGACGCAGCACCCACTGTTTGGCAAGGCTGACATGGGCGCGAGCGCCCGCACTCAGCCGCCGTTTTTCGGCAAGCAAAGCCTGCATATCGGCCAGCCGGGCGGTCAAGAGCGACGGCAGCTCTTCCAGCACGTCCCCGTCCGCCCGTGTCAGCGCCAGGTCGAACGGGTCAAACTTGAACCAGATTTCGCTCAGGCCCTCCCGCCGCAGAACTGCCAGCGCCTCCTGCCCAGCATCAGTGATTTCGTAAAGCTGACGGGTTGGCCGGTTGCCTTCCCGCTCGCGCCCCGCTTCCCGCAGCAGACCCTCCGCCGCCAGCCGCTTCATCGCCCCGTACACCGCGCCCACCGTAATATCGGTCCACAGCGGAACCCGGTTACGCTCGGCTTCAAGCCGCAGGCGATGGCCGTGCATCGGGCCGTGTTCGGCAAACGACGCCAGAATAAATAAACGAATCGATGACATATCTGAAATAGAATACTTTCGCGAGAGTATTTGGGTATACTGCGCGTATCAACTTTGTTCAGGAGACACTAAATGCGAGTATTTGTCACGGGAGCCACGGGCTTCATCGGCTCCGCCGTCGTGCAGGAGCTTCTCGGTGCGGGCCACTCCGTGCTGGGTCTTGCCCGCAGCGAAGCCAAAGCAGAAGAGCTAAAGCAGATGGGCATTGACGCGCATCGGGGCGATCTGTCGGACCCCGAAAGCCTGGCCGCCGGGGCGCGGGCCTGCGACGGCGTCCTGCATCTGGCGTTTGTCCATGACTGGGTGAACACGCCCCGCGAAGTCGCCGCCGTGATGGACGAGGTCGTGGCGGCGGCCATGACCGACGCGATGGCGGGCACGGACAAGCCATTCGTGCTGACCTCGGGAACCGCGATGATGCCGCAGGGCAAGCTGGGCACGGAGGACGACGCAGGCAAGCCCGGCGTGCCGCGTGTGGCCTCCGAAGAGACGACGCTGGCTGCTGCCGGGCGCGGCGTCCGCAGCAGCGTTTTGCGTCTGCCGCCCACGGTTCACGGCGCGGGCGACAAAGGCTTTGTACCGATGCTGATTGGCCTCGCCCGCCAAACCGGCGTCTCCGCTTATCCCGGCGACGGCGCGAATGTATGGCCCGCTGTGCACCGGCTGGATGCGGCGCGTTTGTTCCGGCTGGCTTTGGAACAGGCCAAACCGGGAACGCGCCTGCACGCAGTCGCCGAAGAGGGCATCTCCATGAAGTCTATTGCTGAGGCTATCGGCGCGGGGCTGAACCTGCCGGTCCGAAGCCTCAGCGGCGACGAAGCCGCCGCGCACTTTGGCGGGCTGGCCGAGTTCATTGCGTTCGACAACCCGACTTCCAGCGCCCGCACCCGCGAGACGTTTGGCTGGACCCCGACCGGGCCGGAGCTTTTAGAAGATATGCGTCAGAACGGCTACTTTTCTTAGCGCACTTTGACGACAGTATACCCATCACGGCATCTCAGAAGGAAACACCATGTTTTTAATCACAGGAATTACCGGCCATGTCGGCGGGGCCACCGCCCGGCATCTGCTCGCCGCCGGGCGCACGGTCCGGGCGCTGGTCCGCGACCCGCAGAAGGCCGCTGATTGGGCGAAGTTGGGCGTCGAGCTTCGGCAGGGGGAGTTTGCCGACACCGCCGCGCTGGCCTCGGCACTGGAAGGCGTCGAAGGGGCCTATCTGATGATGCCCCCGTTTCAGATGCTGTCGCCGGGCTACCCGGAGCCAAAGGCCGTCGCGGCCAGCTTCGCCTCGGCACTGAAACAGTCCCCGCCGCCGCGTTTGGTGCTGCTGTCGTCGTTCGGCTCGGAAAAGGGCAGCGGCCTCGGCAATATCACGTCCACGCATATTCTGGAAGAGAGCTTAGGCGATCTTCCCTTCCCAACGGCGTTTGTCCGGGCCGGCGGGTTTATCGAAAACGCCGTGGGCAGTCTGGACATGGCAGAAAAGACTGGCGTGTTCTACAATTTTTCTCAGCCCACCGACCGGGCATTCCCAACAACGGCCACGGAAGACATTGGTGCGGAAGTAGCCCGGCTGCTTATTGCAGGCTGGAACGGCAAAAAAATCGTGGAGATTGGTTCTCTAATTAGCCCGGACGAACTCGCGCAGGCCATGACCGAGGTGCTGGGCCGTCCGGTGACGGCGCAGGCGATCCCGCGTGAGCAATGGACGGCCACGATGGAGGGATTCGGGATGCCGCCGGGAAGCACCGGCAGTTATGAAGAGATGATGGACGGAGTCAACTCGGGCTGGATTGATTTCGGCGTGCCCGGCACAGAATCAGTCGCCGGGACAACGACGCCCGCGCAGGTGTTCGCGGCGGCGCGGGGCGCTCAGGGCAAACCGTAGGCTACATCGGATCGGTGGGGCTATTGCCCTGCTTTAGTTTCTCGACATCTCGCCGGGGGGCGCTGCCAAACATTCGGGAATACTCCCGGCTGAACTGCGAGGGGCTGCTGTAACCCACGCGAAAGGCCGCCCCTTCGGCAGTTTCCCCTTCCCCCGTCATCAAGCGCCGCGCTTCCAGCAGGCGCAGCCGCTTTTGGTACTGAATGGGGCTGAGCGCCGTCACGTCTTTGAAGTGCTTGAAAAAAGCGGAGCGGCTCATGGCCGCTGCCTGAGCCAGCCCAGCAACATCTATCTCTGTCGCCAGATCGGCTTTCAGGCGATACACGGCCTGAGCGATTTTATGCACAGTGCTTTCCGCACGGACAAACTGCCGCAGCGACGGTCCTTCGGCGCTTTTGAGCAGGTGATACAAAATCTCCTTGACCACCAGAGGACCAAGCACAGAAGCATCTTCCGGTCGGCGGCAGAGTGTCCCCAGCCGAATCGCGGCTTCCAGCATCGGCTCGCTCGCTTTGCCGAGGAAGACAGCCCGCAGGGGAGCCTGCATTGCAGGCGGGCGTGTCTGCGGCGGATTTACTTGCTCCAGCAGCGTCGTCACTTCGCTCAAAACCAGCGGATCAATCTCGATTTGGAGGCACAAGCAGGGCAAATCTGGTGCTGCCGTATAGACGCAGCTTGTGACAGGCAGGTCAATGGGAGTGGCAATGTAATTCAGCGCCTCGCAGCGGTACGCTTCGTGTCCCAGCATAATGCCTTTGCAGCCCTGCGCGATAATAATGAGGGAAGCGTGCCAGTGCTGCTTTGTGGGGTTGCCGGGGTGGGAGATTTTAATGGAGCGCGTTCCAGCCAGAGGAAGCGTGTGGGAGCCGTCTTCGGGCGCGAAATCTTGAATAATATCAGCCAGTTCACCGCGTAAGTTTCTCATTTTATTGATTATAGATGGCGTTGTTGCATAATTCCCGAACCATGCCCTAAGAACCATGCCCTAAGAACCATGCCATAAATGGCACGGCTCACCGGCCTGCGGCCAGAAAGTACCGCTTCGCGGCACTCATTTATCTGCAAATGATCTGTTCTTATCCCCGCGAAGCGTGGGATTTCTGGCGTCCGCGCCGTCTAGCCGTGCGTTTCAACGCATGGAAGGGATTTATGCAACAAAGCCATTATAGATGATTTTGGACGATTAGGCAAGACACATGGACTTTTAGGCTGAGGCCGGGCCGGGCCGCGTTAGTATAATAGTAGCATAATAAGGGCAGAACGAGAGAAGAGGAACACAGACGATGAATGACGCAAAGACAATGCGGGCGATGCTGCTGCCCCGGTTTGGCGGAGTCGAAGAGTTTCGCCTGGAAGAGATCGCACGGCCCTCGCCGGGGCCGGGGGAAGTTCTCGTTCGGATTGCGGGAACCAGTGTCAACCCGGTCGATGCCAAAGGCCGTGCCGGGGCAATACCCCAGATGTTCCCACCGGAGCGCCTGCCGCTGCTGCTCGGCTTTGATGCCAGCGGGCGCGTGGAAGAGGTCGGCGCAGGGGTCACGGACTGGAAAATCGGCGATGCGGTTTATGGCTTTCCGGCCATCGATCCGGGCACGTTTGCCGAGTACGTCTGCCTTCGCGCAGACGAAGTCGCGGCACCGCCTCAGTCCCTTCCGCTTGTCGAGACCGGGGCCGTTCCTCTGGCCGCCATGACAGCCTGGCATGGGTTGATGACTCAGGGTGGAATGCAGCCAGGGCAGCGGGTGCTGATTCAGGGCGGATCGGGCGGGGTCGGCCATTTTGCCGTCCAATTCGCACACCATCTGGGCGCGACTGTGTATGCGACAGCGTCGGGCAAGAATACCGAGTTTCTGCGGAAGCTGGGGGCAGACAGGGCGATGGACTACCGCACGGATGAAGTCAAAGGGCTGGCGGGACAGATGGACCTGGTATTTGATCTCGCCGGTGACAAGGCCGAGGAGAGTTCCTGGGCGGCCTTGAAGCCCGATGGAATGCTGGTTCTGGCGGCAGGGATGCCGAACCTGGCGCTGGCTCGCTCTCCCGGCCAGCGGGGCCTCTTTGCCCAGGCAAAATCTACCCGCGCAGACCTGGAGCGCGTGGCGCAAATGATCGACGACGGGCAGGTACGCCTGACCCTCTCCGGGCGCTTTCCATTGGAGCAGGTTGGGGAGGCGCAGGCGCAGCTCGAGCAGGGCGGCACGCGGGGCAAAATACTGGTGACGGTCGGCGGCTGACAAACCCTGTTGACAAAGTATGTTAGGCGTACTATAATTGCAGGATATGGAACACACAGACACACCCCTGCGCTTCGGCCTTGTCGGCTGCGGCACGATTGCGCCCACCCATGCACGGGCGCTGGCCGGACTTGCGGACGAGGGCGCGAAGCTGACGACCTGCGCGGATGTGGTCCCGGAGTCGGCGGCGGCACTCGCCTCGGAGTTTGGGCTTGCGGTCAAAACGTTTGACGAGATGCTGGCGGACCCGGACATCGACGTCATCACCGTCTGCCTGCCAAGCGGGATGCACGCTGAGTACGGCGTCCGCGCACTGAACGCAGGCAAGCACGTTGTCCTGGAAAAGCCGATGGACATCACGCTGGCCGCCTGCGACTCTCTGCGCGAGGCACAGGCGAAGTCAGGGAAGCGGCTGACCGTGATTTCCCAGCACCGGTTCGACCAGGCCAGCCAGGTGGTCAAAGCCGCGCTGGATGCCGGAACGCTGGGCAAAATTGTCTATGCGGAAGCCACTGTGCCGTGGTTTCGAACGCAGGGGTATTACGATTCTGGCGACTGGCGCGGGACATGGGCGCTGGACGGCGGCGGGGCGCTGATGAACCAGGGCGTTCACACCGTCGACCTCCTGCGCTGGCTGGCCGGGCCGGTCGAAACGGTCTACGCCCAGGCGCGGACGCTGGCCCACTCGCGCATTGAAGTGGAAGACGTGCTGGCGGCAACGCTGACGCTCCAAAACGGCGCGATTGCTACGCTGACCGCCTCCACAGCCCTGTATCCCGGCTTTGCGGTGCGCGTCGCCGTGTACGGAACCGAAGGCAGCGCCGTGATTGAAGGCGATATGCTGCACACGCTGACCACCAAAGACGGGCCGATCAACGGCGGCGGCGGCGAGGCGGCGCAGCCGCACGCGCTGGATGTGGCATCAGGCGGAACCAAATCTGCCGCTTCTGATCCGGCGGCCTTGTGGGGCGATTCGCACAAAGCGCAGCTCGCAAACTTCATTCACTGCTGCCGCACCGGCGAGACGCCGCTGATGGACGGCGAAGAGGGCCGCAAGGCGATTGAGGTCATCATGGCCGTTTATGAGTCCGCCCGCACCAACCAGGTCGTCACGCTTTGATTTTATTATGATTCTTATTGGGATTGACCCCGGCACGGCGACGACGGGCTACGGCGTGATTGAAAAGCGCGGTGACCGGGTTTCTTATGTGGACTGCGGCGTAATCATCACGCCGCCCTCCGACGATGCCCCGGCCCGGATCAAGACGATTTATGACGCCTTCAACGCCCTCTTAGACAAGCATCAGCCCGAGTCGGTGGCGACCGAGCGGCTGTTTTTCACCAACAACATCACCACCGGCATCCCGGTGGCGCGGGCGCTCGGGGTGATTTTGCTGACTCTAGCGCAGCGCAATCTGCCCTGGACTGAGTACACGCCCACACAGGTCAAAAGCGCGGTGGTCGGGACGGGACGGGCCGAAAAAAAGCAGATGCAGTTTATGGTCACGCGCTTATTAGCCCTCTCCGAAGTGCCAAAGCCCGATGATGCCGCCGATGCGCTGGCGGTCGCTATCTGCCACGCCCATTCGGTCCGCCTTGCGGCTCCTATCAAGCGCGGAATACGTGGCTGAGAAGATTTTTATGAAGTCAATCGCTGTCTTCTGCGGCTCCAGCCCTGGCTATGACGGCCAGTTTATGGAACTCGCCTCTGCGCTTGGGCAGCACCTCGCCGGGGCGGGCATCGCGCTCATCTACGGCGGGGCCAGCGTTGGTTTGATGGGCGCGGTGGCCGACGGGGCGCTGGCGCGGGGCGGGCGCGTGGTCGGCGTTTTGCCGGAGTTCTTGAACTCCAAAGAGATCGCGCACGCTGGCCTGACCGAGTTGATTAAAGTCGGCTCCATGCACGAGCGGAAGCTCAAAATGCACGAATTGTCTGACGGGATAATTGCTCTGCCAGGCGGCTACGGGACGCTGGAAGAGTACTTTGAGATGCTGGCCTGGGCACAGCTTGGCCTGCACCCGAAGCCTATCGCCCTGCTGAACGCAGCCGGGTTTTACGACGGTCTGCTGACGCAGGCGGACACGATGCTGGCCGCCGGGTTCCTTAAACCCGCACACCGGGAGATGATGCTGGCAAGCGCGACGATTGAGGGCGCTCTGGCACAAATGCAGGCCTACGCGCCGCCCGCTGTCGGCAAATGGCTGACCCCCCAAGAGTCATAACAGTCACAGGAGAAACAGAAGCGATGGCAGGAACAATCGTGGCAGTGTTTGACGACAACGCGCAGGCCGAGCGGGCCGCGCAGGCTCTGGTAGACGACGGCGTGCCGCTCGAAGACATCACGCTGGTTTTCCGGGGCGCGGACGGCGCGACCGGGACCACCCATGACCACACGGAAGCCGATCAGGAAACTCTGGCGTCGGGGGCACGCGAAGTCACCGAGCATGATGTGGAGCGCCCCATCAACCCGCAGGACGAGATCGCCCCCCGTGCCGTAGTCGGCTTCGTCATCGGCGCTCCGCTCGGCTCGCTGCTGATTTCTCTGTTTGTCTTTTTCCCGGCGGTGGCAGGTCTGCTGGCCGCGCACGCCCTCGCCATGCAGCTCGGCTCCGGGCTTGTCTTCGGCATCCTCGGCGCGATTGTCGGGGCCACGACCGCCGGAGGCGTCCCTGTCGAGGCCGCGAAGGGCTACCACGCCGAGGTCAAGCGCGGCAAAACGCTGGTGACCTTGCTGGCCTCCAGCGGCAACGCCCCACACTTCCAGACCATGCTCCGCGAGCAGGGCGGTCGCCGCCTCGGCTTCTTCCCCCGCTTCCTCGACACCCTTCAAAGCATGGAGTCGTGACCTAACCCCCCGGCCCCCTTCCCTAAGAAGGAAGGGGGAGCAGGATAAGAGGGGAGGCCCCTGCGCTTCTTGTCTTAACCCTTCCTTCTTAGGGAGGGGTGGTGAGGAACGAACCGGGGTAGGTTTCTGGTATCATACACCCATCATGCCCGCCAAACCCGCATCCACCACGCCGCAGACCGCCGAAGAAGCCGTCACGCGCATCCTCACCCATTTGGAGCGTCAGGCCCGCCGCCCGAGCGCCGACGCCGCCTACGACGGCCTCCTTGCCGTCCCCACCCTGCCGCAAGAAGCCCTCGCCGAACTCGGCGACCTGTCCCGCGCCGATGACAACGCCCCCCCCGACGCCCTGCCGTCGCTTCTGCTGACTACGGCGGGCGGCTCCATTGGCCTTGAGCTGTGTCCCTTCGGCTCCCTCGTCCTGCTGTCCGGCGACGGCGCTGCTGACACCGACCCACTGGCCCTGGCCCTGCTGGGGTCCGGCCTGTACCCCCTCTTCCCCGCCGACATGGACACCTTCGGCTCCTGGCACGGCCACCCCCTCGCCCGCTGGCTGTTCCCCCGCCGCCTCGCCGACGCCACCGCCCTGTTCGAGACCCTGCGCTAAAGAAGGAGCTATGTGTGTTACTGACGCTCGATTCAAGCCTTGCGGCTGGTTACAAAAGCCTATCGCAAGTGGCCCGGCGTGTCACCGAAAACTGGGGGCTGCACAATCTTTATTGCCCGGCGTGTAATAGTGACAGTCTTACTCAAAGCCCCAACAATATGCCTGCGATTGATTTTGTCTGCCCCCACTGTCAGCAAAATTATCAGCTCAAAAGCAGAGCAACCTGGAGCGAGAAAAAAGTAATGGATGCTGGTTACGATGCGATGATGAATGCGGTACAAAGTGATGCCACGCCTAATCTACTGGTTATGCAGTATTCGCCGACATGGCAGGTCAGTAATCTTCTTCTCGTTCCTCACTTCTTTTTCACATCCTCCGCTATTGAGAAGCGAAAACCGCTTGGACCAAATGCCCGCCGTGCAGGCTGGGTCGGCTGCAACATTATTCTCAATGCCATAGCCCCAGAGGGCAAACTGCGGATAGTTTCTAATGGGACAATGACTGACGCGGTGACAGTGCGACAGCAATACCAACAGGTACGACCTCTTTCCCAGCTAAATATAGAAAGCAGAGGCTGGACTTTGGACGTGCTGAACGCCGTCAGCAGTTTTGGACAGAAGCCGTTTGAGCTGGCCGAAGTATACGGCTTCGAGGTACATCTTGCCGCTCTTCATCCTGACAATTATCACGTTCGAGATAAGATACGACAGCAATTACAGGTGCTCCGCGATCTTGGCCTAATGCGCTTTTTGGGGCGCGGTAGATATGTTCTTGTGCAGACTGCCTCACCTTAATTTTCCCACAGCCTGTATCTACCACGCCCGACCACTGAAATCTTTGCCGAATGCCGCACAATCCGGCGGACAGTCGAGGGCCATGTGGGACTTAATTCTGTGCGTGGGTTCTTCTCCACAATGCCATTTATTTCTTTGAGGTTTCCTTCACCCCCCAAAGTTTTCAGAGCATAAAGCACAATTTCGTTCCAAGTCGCCCCCCGCTTTGCGCTCAAATCTTTGCTTGCTGTCTGCGCTCCTGTGAACACGAACACAAGTGCGACTTGCCGAGCTTCGTCAGACAGACGCCGCACAGCGAGGGTAAGAAACTCTTCTTCTTTATCAATTCCAATGAACCGCCGCCCCAGGCGGGCGCAGGCGACGCCGGTAGTGGCGGAGCCGCAGAAGGGGTCTAAAATTAACTCGCCGGGGCTGGTGGAGGCTTCGACGATGCGGGTCAAGAGCGCCTCGGGCTTCTGGGTGGGGTGCTTGCCGTGGCGCTTTTCGGACTTGCCGGGGGGCATAATCGACCACAAAGACTGCATCTGCTTGCCGCCGTTCTGTTCTTTCATCAGCTTATAGTGGAACGTGTGGCGGCTTTTGGCGTTTTTGGCGGCCCACAAAATCGTCTCGGTGGCGTGGGTGAAGTAGCGGCAGGCGAGGTTCGGCGGCGGGTTGACCTTGAACCAGGCGATGTCGTTCAAAATCTTGTAGTCCAGCGTTTGCAGGGCGTAGCCGACGCTGTGGATGTTGTGCGACGTGCCCGTGACCCAGAGCGTGCCGTTCGGGCGCAGCAGGCGGCGGCACTGGTCGAGCCAGAGAATGTTGAAGTTGTGGTCGGCGGTGATGCCCTGCGACTTGTCCCAGCCGCCTTTGTCCACGCGCACCATGCGGCCATTGACACAGGTGATGCCGCCGTTGGAGAGGAAGTAAGGCGGATCGGCGAAGATCATGTCCACGGACTCGGTCGGCATCCGGCGCAGGAGGTCCAGCGCATCGGCCTGATACAAGCGCAGGCTGTCATCGGGGGACGCATAAAACGGCGCGGGCGCGTAGTCATAGCCGGGCCGTGCTTCGTGGATTGTATCGTGGACGGTGTCCGGGGCAAGTTCAGGAACGGGGGCCAGCAGGGACAGGGCGCGGGGAGACGGATCGGCGGCGGGGCTATCAAAGAGAGTGTCAAAGAGGACAGGCGGCAGGGCATCGGGCAGGGCGGCAGGCACAGGCAGAATCCTCTCAAAACGCTTTCCCGGAGCGGCCCAAAAGAGGCACAGGGCAAAGCGATCCGATCCTACCCGATCCGGCGCGGGAAGATCAACGTCTTCCGGCAAAAACTCCCTCTTTTTATAACAGATGCCTTTTCGACACGGAAATTTCTGAAGAATTTCGAGGGGCTGAACCCCCTCGCTGGGGGGCGCAGACGCCCTGAACCCGCCTGCGCGGGTACGGAACAGAACAGGAGAGAGGACTGCCCCCGCGTCTGATGCTATTCTAACTCTTCACCCGCGCAGGCGGGTTCCAGGCGTCTGCGCCCCCCAGCGAGGGGGTTCAGCCCCTCGTGCCCTCTCGTCCGAGTGCCACTACTCCGTCCGGGCAAGCTGGCGGCGGAGGCGGCGGGAGTTGGCGACGACGCTGAGGCTGCTGAGGAGCATGGCGGTGGCGGCGAAGATGGGGTTTTTGATGAACCCGAAGACGGCGAGCGGGACGCAGACAAGGTTGTACAAGAGGGCAAAGAAGAGGTTCTGACGGATGACGGCGCTCGTGCGCCGGGCCAGCACAAACAGGGCGGCGAGGCGGGAGAGGTCGTCGCCGACCAGGGTGATGTCGGCGGCGCGGCGGGCGATTTCCGTGCCGGAGCCGAAGGCGATGCCGACATCGGACTGCGCGAGCGCGGGGGCGTCGTTGATGCCGTCGCCTGCCATTGCCACGACCGTCCCGGCGTCCTGAAGGGCGCGGGCGCGGGCAGCTTTGCCTTCGGGGCGCATCCGGGCGGTCGCCTCGGAAATGCCCGCTGCATGGGCGACCGCCTGCACGGTGGCTTCGGCGTCGCCGGAGATGACTTCCACGGTTAGACCAAGACGGCGCAGGGTCTGAACGGCCTCGGCGGCGCGGGGGCGCAGGGCATCGCCCAGGGTGAGCAGGCCGCGCACCTCAGAGCCGACGCCGTAAAAAAGCGCCGTCTGCGCTTCGGCTTCGGCGGCTTCCGCCTGCGCCATAAAGGCGGCGGGGAGGGAGGCATTCTGGGCGGCGCACAGGGCGCGGCTGCCGACAAACCAGTGTTCTGTGCCAATCGTGCCGGTAATGCCCAGCCCTTCATGGCGCTGGAAATCGTGGCAGGGCAGAAAGATCAGCCCTTCGGCGCGGGCGTGGGCGACCAGGGCGCGGGCCAGCGGGTGTTCGGAAGCCTCTTCCAGTGACCCCAGTGCGGCGAGGTCGGCGGGCGTGCCGGTGAACTCCCGGACTTTGAAGTGCCCTTCGGTCAGCGTGCCGGTTTTGTCCAGCAATAAGTGGCGGACGTTCGGCAGGACTTGCAGAACGTCTACGCCGCCGATGAGTATGCCCCGCGCCGCCGCCGCGCCGACGCCGGTGGTAACGGCCAGCGGTGTTGCCAGCCCCAGGGCGCAGGGGCAGGCGACGACCAGCACGGTCACGGCCCGGACGAGGCAGTCTTGCAGTGTGTGTCCAAGCAAGGCCAGGACCAGCCCCGTGCCGAGCGACAGCAGCAGGATGGCGGGCACAAAGCGGCGCGAAATGCTGTCCGCCCAGCGCTCGACGGGGGACTTCGCAGCCAGCGCCTCTTCCACCAGCGCGATCATCTGCGAGAGCGTCGTGTCCGTGCCGATGCGGGTGACTTCGATGAGAAGCGGGGCATCGGTGGCAACCGTGCCGCCGACCACGTCGTCCCCCACCCGCTTGGCGACGGGGCGCACTTCGCCGGACAGCAGGGATTCGTCCACGAGAGCCGCCCCTTCGGCGACGCGCCCGTCGCTGGGGATACGCTCGCCGGGGCGGACGAAAACGCGGTCTCCCGTGCCCAGCTTACTCAGAGAAATCAGGACTTCGCGGCCTTCGGCGTTCCGCACCGTCGCCTTTTTGGGCAGCAGGCCGTGCAGGAGAGCAATCGCCCCGCCCGCGTCCTGCCGCGCCCCGGCTTCGATGTGCTTGCCAATCAGAACCAGCGCAATCAGCATATCCGCCGTGTCAAAATAGACATGGACACTGCCCCGCGCCATCACCCACAGGCTATAGACGAACGCCACGCCAGCGCCGACGGTAATCAGCGTTTCCATCTGCGCCGCGCCGCGCCGCGCCGCCGCCCAGGCTTTGGTGAAAATCGGCCAGCCCGCCCACAGCACGGGCAGGGAGGTCAACAGCTCGATGCGCGGCAGCCAGGTGTACGCATCGGCGCTGATGTCCTGCCGCACCAGAAAGTCCGCATAAAACGGGATTTGGAACATCCCGGCATTGAACGCGAACATGAACGCCACGACAGCCCGGATAAACAGCCCGCGCCGCGCCCGCGCCTGCGGGCTGGTGCGCTCCTCCGCCCCCTCGGCCCGGTAGGTTTCCGCCGTGTAACCCAGGCTTTGGATCGTCCGTGCCAGTGTTTCGGGCGAGACGCGGGCAGGCTTGTAAACAATTTTCACCACGTCGGAGGCAAAGAAGACGCGGGACCGCTCGACGCCTTTGGTCTGGTTCAGGGCGTGTTCAATCAGCCACGCGCACGACGCGCACCACATCCCGCCGACATGGAACGCCGCCTCGCGGGTGGTTTGCAGGGTGTCGGTGCCGGGCACGGTCAGCACGTCGGGCAGGGGCCGGTCGTCTTCGATGTCGGCGGGGGCATCGGGCCGAGCAATCAGGCCCATTTGCAGGCACTGCTGATACAGGGTCGTCTCGGTCGGGTCCTGCCCCGGCAGGATCTGCTCGCTTTCCATCAAAATCTGATAGACCTGACGGCAGCCCGCGCAGCAGAAAACGTGCGCCGTGCCTGCAATTTCGGCGGCGATGGGAGCGCGGGCAGGCAGGCCGCACAGGTCGCAGAGAGTCTGCATAGTGCTATTTTTAATGGCGACAGCCATAACTAACTTCTTCTAATGGCGGTTGGCAGAAACAATGTTACTAGGGATTTCGGTGACGGGGTGACGGATAACGACTCCCATCGTGTAGGCAATCAGGCCCCCGAAGACTACCAGATTAAACACAATCAGCAGCGTAAACAGCGTCCGGCTGGACGGTTTTTCTTTGACTTTCTGCGCGGCGCTGCGTGTCTCGGCGTATTTGATGTTGCTCCAGGTGCGTGGCATAATTTTACTGCTTTCTGTGTAAGCCTCGGAGACCTGCCTTCCTTGCTTCGCTCATTCTTCGCTTCGCAGGGTCCTCCCTAAAGGGAGGATTAGGAATGAAGGCGGAGGGCTTATGCGTTTTGTCCGTATCCTTCCTTTAGGAAGAACCCTGCGAAGCAAGGAAGGTAGGTCTCCCTGCGGCCTCTACCAATGCTTCCACCGATGCCCGCAGGGCGTCAATCGTGGCGTCATCCGTGACCGTGCCATCTTTGGAGACCTTTGTGCTGACAAACGAGACCATCAAAGAAGACTCGGGCACGAGTTGAGCTTCCAGGGCGCTCAGGGTCAAAAGCAGAGCGGCGTGGGCGTGCTCGCCGCCTTTCGCGGACGGGGACGCGCTGATGACGACAACAGGCTTTCGCCACAGCTCGCCCGATGTCACCAGCCAATCTAAAGCGTTCTTGAGGCTGCCGGGAATGCCGTGAGCATATTCGGGCGTCACGAACAGCACCCCGGCGGCAACTCCGATCTGCGCCCGCCACTCACACACTACTTCGGGGGCGGCGTCGCCGTCCCGGTCCGGCGAAAAATGCGGCAAAGTGTCCAGAAGCGCCGAAACCGTGACCGTCACCCCCTCCGGGGCAAGCGCGGCGACGGCGCGGGTCAGGGCGCTGTTGGTGGAGGCGGCCCGGAGGCTGCCGGAAACGGCGAGCAGGTTCATCATAATTACTATAGAGTTATTACGGGCGCGGCGCGTAAAAAATCGCGGTCAAGTTTTGCGCGTCCGCTCCGCGAGAGACGCGCAGGGTCAGACGGGTGCGTCCCGGCGGCGTCCCGGCGGGGACGTGAATGACTATCGGCAGGGTGCGGCTGTCTCGGGGCAGCACGCGCACAGAGGGCGGCTCGACGGTCGCGCTAGGCAGGCCGGTGACGGACAGCATCAAGGTAGACGCCTGCGGCTGGCCGCTGGCGACGGTCAATAAGTATCCGTTGCGGACCTCGGCGGGCGTCCGGGCCATCGCACCGCTGGCCGTCAGACTGGCCGAAAGCGGGCTGTGGCCCAGCAGCAGCCACAGCACGACGCCGAGGCAGAGCGGAACGGTCAGAAAAACGGCCCAGCGGCGGGCATCCCACAGGCCCAGTTTTTGCCGCAAAGTCAGTGCGGACATCGCCCGGTCCGGGGCGGTGCCGTAGCGGAAGGCAATCAGGCCCGGCGTGCCCCGGCGCCCCAAGACGATATGGCAGGAATCGACGCATTCGCCGCAGCTAATGCACCCGTGCTGGCCGACGCCTTCCTTGATGTCAATGCCCATCGGGCAGTCCACCTCGCACTGATGGCAGCCAATGCACTCGCCGCCGCGCTCGGTGAGATACCGCACGGCCAGTGTGTTTTGGTCCGCTACGGTTCCGAGGAGCGGCCCGTAAGGACAGGCATGGGTGCAGAAGCGGCGGCGCAGCCAGAGCATATCGGCGGTCAGCACAGTGGCGGTGAGGTACATCGTCAGCGCCGGGGCCAGGTCTCGCGCCGGGGCCAGTGCCGCCGCCCAGACTTCGGCGGGCGCGAACCAGTAACACGCTAAAACAATGCCCGAGGCCCACGCCATCGCCGCGACGCCCAGCCCCCAAAGTGTCCGCGACAGGCGGAAACGCGGCTTGCCGGGGCGGGTTCGCAGTGCTTTGTCCAGCCGCCGCCGCAGGGACTCGGCAAAGTCCGACGCCGCTGTCTGCGGGCAGGCCCAGCCGCACCAAAGGCGGCCATACAAAAACGCCACGGTCAGGCCCACGGCGACCCCGAGCATAGAGACCCAGAACAGCAGAAACAAATCGTGTGCGGCGGTTTTGTGCCACGCGAAATAAAACGTGTCCTGGCGCACATCCAGCCGCAGGCCATTGGTGAGCGGCAGCAGCACAAACAGCGCTCCCAGCACAATTTGACCCAGGCGGCGCGGCCCATGCAGACGCCCTACGCGCCGGGCGGGCGCGGATTTCAGCGGTGCTTGGATAATCCGGTCGGACAGGTCTTGCATAAACGTAGTGCGCTGGCCCTTCGGAGACCTACACAAACAAGGGCGGACGCGACTGCGCCCGCCCTGTCTTCAGTCTTGCTGCTATTGTACCTGAAATTAGGCTTACTGCGCCCCGCCCGGTGCAACGCGGTTGGTCGGCGACAGCGGATCGCCGCCGCGCACCTGCCCGCCTTTGCCGCCGTTGACTTCGGGGTTGATGCGGAGCACCTGGCCTTCGCCCAGTGCCTGCTGGGACTGCTGATCCTCCGGTTTGAGCCACGAGTGCCAGCCGCCGTGGCCGTCGGGAACCTGCCGGTAGTAGCCGAGCGTCTGAACATAGGACACCAGATCGCGGGCATCCTGCGTCGGGATGGGGTTCACTTTTTGGACGTCGTCGGGCGTGAACTTGAACAGCCATGTAAACGCGGGCATGATGGAGCCGGGAACCATCTGGCGCGGGTAATAGAAATGCGAATAGTGCCAGTCGTCGCTGTACTTGCCTCCCTCGCGGGAGAGGTCCGGGCCGATACGCCGGGTTCCTAAAAAGTGCGGCTGATCCCAGATATATTCGCGCTCATCAGCGATGGGCGGAATAGAAGAGCCAATTTTGTAACGCTCAATTTCGCCCGCCAGCGGGCGTATCTGCTGCGAATGGCAGTACATACAGCCTTCGCGCTGATAGATACGCCGCCCGCGCTGCTGCTGAATGGTGTACCCGGCAAGCTGCTCGCTGCTCGTGTTGATATTGCCCGCGAACAGCTTCGGGGGCATGACGAAGTCGCCGGGCTTGGCGGCCTTGAGGTCCTGCTCGTATTTTTCCAGGTCCGCGACGGCGTAGACGGCGTGGAAGTGCCCGGCGTCTTTGGCAGTATTCTGGGACCAGTTTTCGTTGAACGACGGGATGAGCATGGTAAACAGCAGGCCGACGGTAAATGTCCCTGCAATCCCCAGCCCCGTCAGCAGGGCACTTTTTTCCGGTATCGTTTTCATAGGTGTCTCTTATGCCCGTGCCGTCAGCGTCGAAGGGTTCCGAGGGTCGTCGGCCAGCAATGTCTGCCCGCCGTCATCCTTAGTTTCGCCCGGCATCGTGGCCGTCTTATATAAATTGAAGGCGAACAGGAACATTCCAATCAGCATCATCACGCCGCCCACCGCCCGAACGTGCCAGAAGGGCTGCATATCGTTGACCGTGTTTATGAACGGGATGTTCGGGTTGTTCCACTCCATGCCCTGATTGAAGCCGCCGATCCAGAGGGCGGTGCTGAACAGGATGAAGCCGATAAACGACAGCCAGAAGTGCCAGTCGGCCATGCCCTCGGAGTACAGAGGCCGTTTGTACATACGCGGCGCGGCGTAGTAACAGCCCGCGAACGCATAGAACGTGAATGTCCCGAACAGCGCCATGTGCGAATGGCCGATGACCCAGTCCGTGAAGTGCGTCACCGCGTTCAGCGCCCGGAGCGCCTGAAACGACCCCTGCGTTGACACCAGCAGGTAGAAAATCGTCCCGGCAATGATAAACTTCAGCGGCACATTCGAGCGGAGCTGATGCCACTCGCCGCGAATGGTCCCGAAGAAGTTGGTCACGGCGGACAGCACCGGGATAAACAGCAGGAACGAGAAGATGGTGGCGACAGTCTGAAGCCAGTACGGGATCGGCCCGTAGATCATGTGGTGAGCACCGTTCCAGATATAAATCGCGCCCAGTGTCCAGAAGCCAATCAGCGACAGCTTATGACTATACAGGGGGGCATTGGCGGCTTTCGGCAGGAAGTAATAGGCAACGCCGAGGCCGCCGGGCGTGGCAATCAGCCCCACAACGCTGTGCCCATAGAACCAGTTCGTGTTGGCGTCATTGAGGCCCATAAATGCCGCCGAAGGCAGAAGCTGCGAGGGCCAGTTCCCGATGACATACACAAACGCCGTCCACATCAGGCAGCCCATGATGTACCACAGGGCCACATACATCTGCGTGTAGGTGCGCCGGGCGAATGTTTGCAGCATATTGGTCATCAGCATGACCCAGGCGACCACCATGAAGATGGACGACAAAATCGGCCACTCTTCGTACTCTTTGCCTTTAGTCATAATCCACGGGTTGACTGAATCCATCGGGTTTAGGACGCCGAGTATCATAATCAAGACGCCGATGGACCAGACGGCGGTGGTGGCGATGCCCAGCTTTTCGCTCCATAGCTTCGTTCCGGTGAGCCGGGGAACCATGTAGTAAAACAGGGACATATAGACCGACAGCAGCCAGCCGAAGATCATTCCCTGCACATGAACGGGCCGGATGCGCGGCCACGACAGCCAGTTGAAGCCGTAAAACAGGTCGGGAATGAGAAACTTGATGGCGGCCAGGACGCCGAGCATTCCGAACAGGAGAATAAACCCGATGCCCGCCCAGAGGGCGTACTTGGCGGCGAGGTCCTCGTGTTCGATCCGCTCGGCCCCCTCGGAGCCGGGCCGCATCCGCATAATCTGCTGCACTGCCATAGGTATCTGCTTTCGCTCTTTGAAGTTCTGCTTTGTTAAGAGCCGGTCTAGCGCACTATCGGTGCGTCGTTCTTGGGCGCGGTCGAGCCGGACATCGACGGCGGGGCGGTGGACGTATCCGCCGCCGGGTTGCCGCCAATCGGCGGTGTAATCGGCGCGGGCGAGGACATGACGCTGCCGCCATGCACCGTGACGCCGCCTGCCGTGCCGGTCGTGGAGCCGGTGATGGACTTGACGGGCGGCGGCGTGCCAAGCTGCCCGGTAGTCGTGTCCATATCGGCGGAGGGCGGCATGGTCCAGGTGAGGCTCAGGGCGTAGGCGATGACTTCCTGGATTTCATGCTCGCTCAGGGTGGTTCCCCAGGGCGGCATGGCCGTGCCGTGGACGCCGTAATGCAGAGAGTTGTTGATGCGCTGGTAGTTCAGCGTCTCGCGCATAAACGGCGCATCGTGCAGATTGCGCGGCTTGGGGTTCAGTGCGGCAGCGCCGACACCGTTGCCGTCCTGATTGGGGCCGTGGCAGCCGATGCAGTACTTCTGGTAGGTTTCCGAGCCGTTGGCAATCGCTGTATTGAGCGAGTCGCCGGCGAGGAATGGCTTGAGCTGAATCATATCGGCGGCCTGAAGGCCGTTATCACCCATCGCTTTCTGGTTGACATCGGCCTGAATCATGGCATGGCTCGCCGCCGAGCCGCCGGTGGGCTTGAAGCCGCCGAGCGGCGAGTTCGGGCCGAGCGCCCCGCCCCAGACGAGGTAGCCAAGCGCCCCCAGAATGAGCACCGTGAAGAAGCCCCAGAGCATCGGGCTGACATTGGTATGCTCCAGCTCTTTGACCTCGCCACCGGAGTAGTAGTGGAAACCCGATTTCTTCGGGACTTTTTCTTCAGTTGGGTCCGGGTCGGTACCCGGTGTGTAAGTTTGTGCCATAAACGATGTCCTTCACTGTGAAACGGCTGACGGATTACGGTAAATCGACATAGCCGGGCGGCAGGTCCTGGTCGGGCGAGACGGGCCGGGCGGTGGATTTGGACGGGCGCAGGGAGGCGTCATACAGCGCCAGAGCCGCCCGCTGCGAGTCGGAGAACGGGAAGATGGGCATGATGGAGCCGGGCACGAACGCCTGCGGGTTCTTGTAGTGCTCCACCAGCCATTTCTGCGAATGGCGCGTGCCTTCCCACGACAGTTCCGGTCCGGCGATGCCGCCCTTGCCAAACTGAGCATCGCCGGTGACGTGCTTCACGTCAGGGTTCCCAATGTAGTGGCAGGAGTAGCAGCCAGACTGCTCGAATAGCTGCTTGCCCTCCACCACGGTCACGGGCACGTCCGAGGGCCGGGTGACATTGTAGGAAGCCACGCGGTTGAAGCGGTCGGCGGTGCTTTCGGCGTAGTTCTGGCCGGTCTGCGAAGCGATATAAGTCACGAGCGCGTCTACATCTTTCTGCTTGGCAGCATCGGGAATGTAGCCGTGCTGACGCAGGGTAGCGGCAATCTCCTCATTGTAATCGGGCGTGCCTTCCACGGCGACGGGAGCGACCGACACGGTTTTGGCGCGGGGGTCCACAATGTTGAGGTCGGCATTCGGGCTGCCGACAACGCCCCCGGCGGGCAGATCGGTGTTGTGCTGCCGGACGGCGAAGAAGTAGGGCATAACGCACGAATTGACATTGTAGCGCGGGTCCCAGAGCTGATGCGCGATTTTGGTGGTTCCCCCGGCGACGCGGCCTTCGTTGGTCAGCTCGGGGCCGACATTGCCTTTGGAGAAGCCTTCAATCTTGTGGCAGCCGTAGCACGCCTGCGACTGGAACAGGGCCTCGCCCCGCGCAACCGTCGTCATCTGCGGCTGACCGGCGATGTACTTGATGGTCTCGGCGGTCTGGGCGTTTTTCGGGTCGCTCAGGTACGCGGGGACGGCGGCGGCGACCACATCCTGGCCGTCGAGCAGCTTGATAATCCGCGACGCCGACAGCGGCTGCTGGTAGGTGATGGCAAAGTTTGTGCTGTCATATTTGGAATGGCACTGGGCGCAGGCCGCTTCCATATATTTGGCGGCCAGCATCGGCGTCAGCGAATGCTCCGGGTCCCCGTGGGCGCTGCCTTGAATTAGCTCGCGGCCCGTGCCGTAATGGCAGGTGGTGCAGCCGAAAGTTGGGAACGGGTGCTCTTTGAGGTTGATCTTCTGGGTCTGATAATCAGCGCGGTCTTCCTCGGTGGTGCTGCCTTCGGTGGCGATGCCGTAGGAGAACTTCGCCCCGTGGATGACGCCTAAATCGTGCGGGTTGCTGCCCGCTTCCACGCGGATGCCGGGGTGTGCGCCGATGGTCTTGATGGTTTCCAGCGTTTTGGCGTTTTTGGGGTCATTCAGATAGTCGGCGACCTGCGCGGTGGACACGGCCTTGTTATCCAGAACTTTGATCAGCTTTTCCGCCGTCATGTTCGGGTCGCCGAGGCCGATATGGCAGGATTGGCAGCGGTCCACGCGCTGCTGCGTGGTCCCATCGCCCTGAATGGTTGCAAATTGCAGCACCGTGACCTGCTTGACTTCGACAGGCGCATTCAGCGCGGCCTGTTTGGTCTCCTCAGAGTCAGCCAAAGTCGCGGCGGCGTTCTTGTACTGCCCCTGCCAGTACGTGAAGTCCGGCGTGGAGGCATTCTGGTTGTTCCAGACGGACTTGTAGCCCGTGACGGCCACCAGCACCAGCAGCACGACGCTCCAGAACGCGAATTTGGAGACCATAGACTTGAAGAAGAACATGATTGCTTAATTTCCAGCCTGCCGGAACCTACCCCGGCTCATTCTTCGCCACCCCTCCCTATGAAGGAAGGGTCAAGAGAAGACTCGGAGGGCCTTTCCGCTTCTTATCCTGCTTCCCTCTTGTCCTGCTCCCCCTTCCTTCTTAGGGAAGGGGGCTGGGGGGGTTAGGTTCCTACTGCACTTCTTTGGGCATATCGCCCGGCCAGTACCACGCCCAGTTCGGTCCCCGGAAGTAGGTTCCAATAATAATCAGCACGATGACGGCAACGACATAGAGCGTCCAGAGCGCACAGGCGGTCCGGCGGCTTTTAGCGAACCAGCGCCCGATGCCGCTGTGATGCCGGTCGAGGTACGGAATTGCCATCAGGCCAATCACGACCAGCCCCGGAATGCCCAAGCCGCCCCAGAAGGCGTCGTAGGCGACCAATTCCTGCAAGCCGAGAAAGTACCAGGGCGCTTTGGCCGGGTTCGGCGGCTTCTGCGGGTTCGCTTCCAGCTCCAGCGGCGGCGGCTTAAAGATGGACAGCGCCAGAATTACCGCGAAGCAGGCCGCAAACAGCGCCGCCTCGCGGATGAGCAGGTGCGGCCACGAGGAAACCATGTCATCCGGCCCCCGGTCCACGCGGGTGGAGGAGCCTTTGACCAGCTCCATCAGGCCGTAGGTCTTGTTGGGGTTGCGCGGAAAAATCTCTTCTTCACGAATGCGTTTCATGGTGGTTGCTTCTCACATAGCGGGCATAGACGACAAAAACAGCAATCAGCAGCGCGGGCAAAATCAGTATATGTAGCCAGTAAACAGCGAACAGCCCGGTCGGCTGGCGAAATAAGGGAGCAAGCCAGTAAGAAAGCTGGTCCCACGGCAGCAGCATCCCCGTGAACCAAAGCAGCGCGGTCAGCAGGAGTGTTCCTACTGCCCACCACGCATGGGGCCGGTTCGTTTTGACAAAAAACGCTTGTCCCACACCGACCAAAGCCGCCAGCAGGGCAATTTGAGCGGCCCAAAAATGCACATCCAGCAAGATGCTTCCGGTCGAAATCGGAGGCGAACTGCCCCCCAGCGCGGCACGGGGCACAAAAACATACCAGCCCACCCAAGCCAGCCCGGACAGGGTCAGCAGGGCAAAGAGCCAGACGCACAAACGCAGAACTCGCATAGCGGGCTAGG
Source organism: Capsulimonadaceae bacterium (assembly GCA_965277455.1). Classification (GTDB taxonomy): domain Bacteria; phylum Armatimonadota; class Armatimonadia; order Armatimonadales; family Capsulimonadaceae; genus JANXMY01. Next base: position 2,872,618 of record OZ255823.1, read on the forward strand.
TCACTCCGGGGATTCTTTCGGGCTGGAAATGCCGCCGTCTTTGCGGATGCGCCACATATGGTAGAGAATGAAAACGGTCATAATCACCGGCAGCACGGCGACGTGCAAGACATAGAAGCGAATCAAAGCCTCCTGGCCGACCGTGTCAGCGGCCAGCAGGCCGCGCCGGGTCAGGTCGCCTATCGGCGGCACGGGGGGCGCAAAGCCCGGACGCGGCAGAGCGTTCAAGTGGTCCGAGACCCAGTTGGCTTTTCCCGCGATGCCCGCGCCGACGGTGATGGCCCAGAACGCAAGCTGATCCCAGGGCAGCAGGTAGCCGGTGAAGCCCAGCACCAGGGTCAGCACCATCAAAATCACGCCGATGACCCAGTTGAACTCACGCGGCGCTTTGTAGGCTCCCGTGTAGAAGACCCGGCACATATGGAAAAAGACGACCGCGATCATGGCATTGGCCGACCAGAAGTGCATTCCGCGCAGGATGCCGCCGAACGATACCGACGAATGCAGGTCCAGCATCCGGTTGTAGGCCTGCTCCGTGGAGGGCACATAGACAAACATCAAGAGCAGGCCGGAGATAGTTAGCAAAAAGAACAAATACAGCGACAGCAGCCCAAGCCCAAAGGTGTAGGTGAAGCGCAGGGCGTGCTTTTCAATCTTGGCGGGCTGAATATGCAGCAGGAACGAGTTGAAGAACGCCTCAGACCGCTCGCGCTCGGTTTTCGGGAACGCCGTCGTCCGGTAGATCGATTTGTAGAGGTTGTGTCCCAGCACACGCGGGTTGAGGTTGTCCCAGACTTCGGGGGCCTGCCGGTAGATCGCTTTGCGGAGGCGTGCCGCCAGGCCCTCGGGCCGCCGGGGCCGGACGGGGCCGCTGGAGTCATCGTCGCCATCGGGCGGGAGCGGGGAGGATGGTCGCAGTTCTTTGACGCTCATGCGGGCCGCTTTCTCTATCAGACGATAGTGTATCAGGCGATGGTATAGTAGTGTCCGGGGTCGCTTTTCTTGCTTTTATCCACTTCCAGGTCGCCGCTCGGGGTTGGGTGGACATCGAACCAGTAGAGAGCAATCTGCGCGGGGCCGTGGGTGACATTGCCCATGTCGTCGTACTTGGAGCCGTGGCAGGGGCAGTCGTAGCCGGTGGGCGAGGCGGCGACAGTGCAGCCGAGGTGCTGACAGACCATCGAAATCGCGCCGAGCTTGTCGCCGTGCCGGATAATGGACACTTTTTGGTCGGCGATATTCTGCTTGGCCCCATCGGGGAAGTTGGTGGGCTTGCCGATAGAAAACGCGGTCGGGGGGCCATAAGAGACGTTGGGCCAGAAGAACTTGCCGAACACGCCTGCCGCGCCGAGCAGTCCCAGTCCAATCAATCCGTTCGCCGTCAGCGACATGAAGTTGCGGCGCGTGAGGTCTTGCTTTTCCTGATCGTAATTGATCGCCATAGGATCACCTTAAACAAGCACGTAAGAAAGCGCCCGGAGAGCGTGCTCTTAAATTGTCGTTTTTTAATCGTCGTCTTCGTCGCGGAACACAATATACTTGGCGTCCTCAGCGTTCTCAAACGCGCCGCTTTTGACGCCCCAGAGGAATGCAATCAGAGCCGCGACCCCCATTGTGCCGCCCATTGCCAGCAAAACCCAGATACTTGCCATAAGATTTTTTAGGATTTCTCCTGACTGCCTGCTGCCATTATACAGGCACTCGCCGGGGTTGTCAAGAAAAAAATACGCTCTTTCTAAAAATTGTCACTTTAGGACCAAATCAAGACTGTCTGGCCCCAGTTTGTGCATGGGAATACAAAGACGCCGAAAAAACGCGCAGACCGATATAACCTACAATCAAGCCCATACCAAATACCAGAGTCACGGCGCATGGGTTTGGCTGCGTCCCCGGATGGGCGACGTGTTCCGCGACGGTGCGGAGAAGCGAGGCCGGATGAACAAAAACGTCCCAGCTATTCCAGTGCAGGCTGCGCCCCAGATAAATCCCAGAGCCGCATAGCATCAGTGCGCCAGCCGCGACGCCCCACCCCGCCTTTTTTCCAAATTTCTGCTCAATGACTGTCTGAACCTGAAGCAGCGAGAGATAGCCAAGTAAAGTTCCGGTTCCCGCGCACGACATAAACACAGCCAGGGAATACCACAGGGGAACATAAAGACTGGAATGCAGATGAATGACATCGGTGAAAAGATACGGTGCATTCGGCAAAAACAGGAGCCACAGAAAAAAGAACACTGCGGCCCAGGCGGGACGTTTCCGGGCGCTTACAGCCTCAAAGGCAAAGCTCCAAAGCAACGGAACAACGGCCAGAAAGAGGTTCCACACCATCCCCTGCGTGGACTTGTCCCCACCCACAAAAGTATGCGGGGTGAGATAACTGCGGTAAGCCAGAAGCCCTACGCACCAGAGCAGCAGCAGGGCTGCCCCCAAGATTGTTTGTTTGGCTTGAGTGAGTCGCATAAGGGTCAATTTGGGGACTTACTGCGGAAGGGCAGTGCGCTTGACCCCGTTTACAAGAACATCGCCTCGGGCCGTCACCGTAACCCGGCCACAGGGCGGAACCCGCCCGTATTTGACCCCGTTTACACGAAGCCGGTCCCCGGAGACGCTCAAGGTGCTGCGGCTGTCTGCCATTTCTATCAGATTTCCGTCTATATGAATGGTGCTTGGCCCGTTCGGGAACTTGTACTGAATGCCATTTACCGTCATATCGCCACCGCTGCCTTCTACAATGGTTCCATTGTTGACGATAACTGCCCCCGTTTCGTCATTCGAGGAGCTATCCTCAGCAGACGAGGCGGAATAAGAAACAGGACTTACGGAGGCAGGACTTACGGAGGCAGAGCTTGAGGGGGACGCCGAAGGGACATTCGCGTCGTCGGCCAGGCTGTAACCACAGCAAAGGCCGACGAAAAACACAGCGGCGAGCAGGAGCAAAGAGGCAGCTATTCCCCCGAAGACAGCAGCAGTTTTCATGGTTGTTCCTCAGCATCCGTTCGGACCAATAACTTACGCTTGACTGCCACAGTGTACCCGATCTAGCGGGCAAAGCAAATGATAACTTCAGGCCGCGCCGCGCAGGCGGGAGAGGTCGCGGCGGGGGGGAGCGCCGAAGAGGCGGCGGTATTCGCGGCTGAACTGCGACGGACTCTGGTAGCCGACCCGGTAGCCTGCGGTGGCGGCGTCGAGGCTGCCGTCGAGCATCAGCCGCCGGGCTTCCTGAAGGCGCAGGTGCTTCTGGTATTGCAGGGGGCTGAGGGCGGTGACGGCCTTGAAGTGGTGATGCAGGCCCGAGACGCTCATGCAGACTTCGGCGGCCAGGGTGTCTATCCGCAGCGGCTCGGCGTAATGCTGCTGAAGCCAGTGAATGGCGCGGGAGACGCGCCGGGTCAGGCTGCCCGTCGCCGAAAGCTGCCGCAGACGTGCCCCCTGCTCGCCGGTCAGCAGGCGGTAAAAAATCTCGCGCCGGGCCAGCGGGGCCAGCATCGGGATGTCGGTGGGCGTTTCTAAAAGCCGCAGCAGGCGCAGGACAGCGTCCAGCAGGGACGCATCGGTGCGGCTCAGGGACAGGCCGGGGGCAGGGCTTTTGGGTTCGTCGGCGGGCGGAGCGGCGAAGTTCATTTCCATCAGCATCGCGCCGATTTGGGGCAGGTCTAAATCCAGACAGAAACCGAGATATGGCGTGTCGGGGGTCGCCTCCACAATCTGGGCGGTCAGCGGCAGGTCTGCCGACACCAGCAGGTAACGGGAGGGATCGTGCAGATGAACGTCATCGCCCAGGATAGCCTGTTTGACGCCCTGCACGGCCAGGCAAAACGTCGGCTTCTGAACGCCGTGCGCGGGGGGACTGGGCGCGGACAGCCGATGCAAAATCAGCCCGTCGATGGGGGCAGGGTACGCGCCATCGGCAGGCATCAGGCGGGCCATCAGCGCGACGAGCGCGGCCTGCTTTTCGCAGAGCGCCACTGCTTCGGGGGACAAGTGCGGCTTTGTTTGGTGGTCCATAAGCCGAGTATACCCAGATTGCAGGCGAGGAGATTGCAGGATTGGGCAAGAACTGTGCAGGAACCGGACACGGGTTTGGGCGGCAAAGCGAGTATGCTAGATACCAAACGAGGAGTTGAAAACTCCTCGCTAGGAGAAGCACCCTTCGGGTGGAAGAAAGATGCCAGCAGAGGCAGGCTTTTCTGTCTTTCCCGTCGTCCGCAGGACGCCTTACCTAGCGAGGAGTTTTCAACTCCTCGACAGTTCTAACAAACCGAAAGGCACACTCCATGACCACACCCGTTTCCGGCTACGCGGCCCTCTCGGCGACGGACCCCGTTGCCCCCTTTGACTTCACCCGGCGCGACCCGCGCCCGGACGATGTCAGCATTGATATTTTTTACTGCGGCGTTTGCCACACCGATATTCACACCACCCGCAACGACTGGGGCTACAGCACCTACCCGCTCGTGCCGGGCCATGAGATTGTCGGGCGCGTTAGCGCTATCGGCTCCAATGTGACGAACTTCAAGGTTGGCGACACTGTGGGCGTCGGCGTGATGGTGGACTCCTGCCGCGAGTGCGATGCCTGCCGAGACGGGCTGGAAGTCTACTGCGAGAACATCTGCACGAATACCTACGGGTCAGTCGACCGGCACGACGGCTCGCCCACTTACGGCGGCTACTCGGACAAGATCGTTGTCTCTGATCGGTTCGTGCTGCATATCCCGGACGGCCTGGACCCCAAAAGCGCCGGGCCGCTGCTGTGCGCGGGCATCACCACCTATTCACCCCTCAAGCACTGGAAGATCGGGCTGGGGCATAAAGTCGCCGTCATCGGGCTGGGCGGCCTCGGGCATCTGGCCCTGAAGTTCGCCAAAGCACTGGGCGCGGAGGTGACACTGTTCACCCGCTCGGCGGATAAAGAGGACGAAGCCCGGCGGCTCGGCGCGGACCATGTGGTGCTGTCCACAGACCCCGCGCAGATGACGGCGGCGGCGAACTCGCTGCACTTCATCGTAGATACCGTGCCGACCGCCCATGACCTGAACCCGTATCTGGCGACTTTGAAGCTCGATGGCACGCACATTCTGGTCGGGCAGCTTGACCCCTTAGAGCCGCCTGTGCTGGGCGTCTCGCTGATGGCGGGCCGCAAGTCGCTGGCCGGGTCCGGGGCGGGCGGCGTGCCTGAAACCCAGGAAATGCTGAACTTCTGCGCCGAGCGCGGCATCACCTGCGACGTGGAAATGATCCGAATACAGGACATCAACGCGGCGTTTGAGCGCGTGCTGAAAAGCGATGTGCGCTACCGGTTCGTGATTGACATGGCTTCGCTGAAGAACTAAAGAAAGGAAAGTAAACTTATGCGCTACAACAAATTAGGAGCGACGGGCCTGTTCGTGTCCGAGATGTGCTTCGGGACGATGACCTTTGGGGACAGCGCACAGTACCGCCACATGGGGGCACTGGGGCAGTCCGAGGCCGATGCCCTGCTGGCGCGTGCGTTTGAGGCGGGCGTCAACTTTGTGGACACCGCCGACACCTATTCGGGCGGCGAGTCGGAGCGCATCACCGGGCAGGCGATCAAAAACTTGGGCAGGAAGCGCGAAGAAGTAGTGATTGCCACCAAAGTCTTTGGCGCGATGGGGCCGGGACCGAACGGGCAGGGCGCGTCGCGGGGGCACATCTTAGATGCCGCGAGAGCAAGTTTAGAGCGGCTGCAAACGGACCATATTGACCTGTATCAGCTTCACGGGTTTGACCCGGCGACGCCTGTGGAAGAAACGCTGGAAGCTCTGGATACGCTGGTGCGTCAGGGATTGGTGCGCTACATCGGGGTTTCCAACTGGGCGGCGTGGCAAATCAGCCGCGCCCTCGGGGTGTCCGCCCTGCATCATCTGGCGCGGTTCGCCTCGCTTCAGGCGTATTACTCGCTGGCGGGGCGAGATTTAGAGCGTGAAATCGTGCCCATGCTGGGCGCAGAAGGCGTGGGCCTGCTGGTCTGGAGTCCGCTGGCGGGCGGCTTTTTAAGCGGCAAGTACAGCCGCGAGCAGTCGGGCGACGAGGGCAGCCGCCGGGCGGCGTTCGAATTCCCGCCGGTGGACAAAGAGCGCGGCTATAACATTATCGACGCCCTGAAAGAGATGGCGGAGCATAAGAACGCCACGGTCGCGCAGCTTGCCCTGGCCTGGCTCCTGCATCAGCCCCGCGTCACGAGCGTCCTTCTGGGGACTAAAAAGCTGTCCCAACTGGAGGACAACCTGGGGGCGGTGAATGTGACGTTCACGGAGGACGAGCTAAAAACGCTGGACGAAATCAGCCGCCTGCCCGCCGAATACCCCGGCTGGATGCTGGAAATGTGGAGCGCGGCGCGGGCCAGGCAGCTTGCCGAAGCGCGACACTAGAAACGACAAACACTATGAATTCAACCAATTATCGCATAAGGGGCCGCTCTGGCCTCGTGGTTAGCCTGCTGGCCTGCGGAATGCTGGCGGTCAGCCTCGGCATGACTGGCGGATCACGAGCGGCGTTCGGTCAGGAGCGTCAGTCGGCCCCGCCGTTTGACTTTCAGGGCCGCCTGCTGCTTTCGGCGTCGGATGCGGACATGGTTTCGTCGGCTTATATCGACGGCAAACTCGGCCCGGTCGACGGGGCAGATGCCCTGTCCGTGATCCGCCTGGACCGGCGGGGGCAGGGGCTGTCGGCGGTGGAAACCCCGGTTTCCAATTCGGTGACCGGGCCACCTGCCTCGGTGGTCGCCTCCCCCGATGGCCGGTATGCCCTTGTGATCGAAACGCGGGGGCAGCGCCCAAGTGATCCGGCACGAACAAAATTTAAAGACCTGCTGCCGGGCCGGGCGATCACCGTGGTGAGCCTGGCTGATCCCGACCATCCGCGTGTGGTGCAGCGCCTGCGGACGTTTGACCATCCCTTCTCAATCTCGCTCAATGCGGCGGGGTCGCTGGCCGCTGTTTCTTTCAGCGCCGAAGGGGCGGGCAAGACAATCCCTATCGCCTTCTACCGGTTTCGCTACGGCAGGCTGTCCGCACCGCGCACACCCAAAATTCCCGGATGGACGGCGGGGCATTCTTTGATAGATGTGGCTTTTCACCCAGACAAAAACATTCTCGCGCTGCTCGATGTGACCAAACCGAGCCTGAGCTTTGTGCGGGTGACCGAAAGCGGGGGCCAAATCCATCTCACCCGCTGGGGCAGTTCGGTGGCCGTAGAGAAGGGGCCGTTTCTGGTGCGCTTCACGCCCAATGGACGGTACGCTGTTGTCAACGGAACCAAGACGCCGCACGGCTCCGTGCTTTCGGTACGGCTGTCCGCGTCGGTGGGGGCAGACGGATCGCCCGTCCACAAAATCGTTTCGCGGGCTGAAACCGGCTTCATGCCGGAAGGCTTGAATATCAGCCCGAACGGACACTGGGTGATTACCACCAATCTGGAACATAGCTACGAGCCGCTGGGCAGCCCGAAGCAGGGCTTTTTTTCGTCCCTGACGCTGATACGTCTCGACCCGGAAACCGGGCAGTTGAGCCGGGTGGATGATTTTCCCTTCGATGGAGTGCTGCCGGAAACGGCGGTTTTTGACAACTCCAGCCGCTTTCTGGCTGTGACGAATTACAGTCATTTCGACCCCAGGAAATCAGGCGGGACCATTGATTTCTGGCGCATTGCCACGGATGTCACCAATCCCGGACGTGTCGAACTAGTAAAACTGGATTATTCCATTCCCGTCACACGCGGCCCGCAGTCAATGGTGATTGTTCGCTAAACGAAAGAAGTAAAAACGAAAGAAGTAAAAAATGAACCTCACCAACTACCGCACGCTGGGCCGCTCCGGCCTCGTGGTCAGCCCGCTGGCTCTCGGCACGATGACTTTTGGCACCCACCGCTGGGGCACGGATGCCGCCGGGTCTGAGGCCGTTTTCAACGCCTATCTAGACGCAGGCGGCAACTCCATCGATACCGCCGATGTCTACGCCGCCGGTAGCTCTGAAGAGCTTCTGGGCGGCTTTATCACGGACAGCAAGACGCGGGACAAGGTCGTGCTGGCAAGCAAGTTCACGTTCAGCGCCGAAGACGGCAACCCGAACGCCGCTGGCAACGGGCGCAAGAATATCTACCGGGCATTGGAAGGCTCCCTGCGGCGGCTGCAAACCGATTACCTTGATCTTTACTGGCTGCATTTCTGGGACACGGTGACGCCGGTGGAGGAAGTGCTGCAAACGCTCGGGGACTTGCAGCGGGCGGGCAAAATCCGCTACTTCGGCCTGTCCGACGTGCCCGCGTGGTACGCCGCCCGCGCCGCGTCACTGGCACAGGCGCACGCCGCGCCCGGCCCCATCGCATTGCAAATGGAATATTCGCTGGTCGCCCGCGACATTGAGTCGGAACACCTGCCGCTGGCCCGCGAATGCGGCCTCGGCATCCTGCCCTGGAGTCCGCTGGCCGGAGGCTTTCTGGCGGGCAAGTACACGCGGCCCGCCGAGGGCAGCGGCGCGAAAGCCTCCAGCGAAGGCCGCCTCAGCGGCAGCAACCCTCTCGGCGACACCAAGTTCACCGCCCGCAACTGGGACACGCTGGATGCCTTGAAAGCTGTCGCCACCGAGATAGGCCGCTCCCCCGCCCAGGTCGCGCTGGCCTGGGCCGCCGGTCGCCCCGGTATCACATCTACGCTCATCGGGGCAAGCCGCGTGGAGCAGCTTCAGGACAACATCGCCTCGCTGGAAATCATTCTGACGCCGGAACAAACACAGGCACTGAACAAAGCGAGCGCCCCCGCCTCGTCCCCTTATGAATACTTCCAGCCTGCAACGGTCTTCGGAAGTGATGTGCAGGGCTGGAAATAATCCGCTTCGGAAACTTTGTGGGCGTCAGTCGGGTTAGGAAGGTGGAAACTGACACAAACAAAGGGATTATTCAGGAACTATTTATGAGCAAGACACTAGGGTATGCCGTGCAGAGCGCGACGACGCCCGTGGGGCCGTTTGAGTTTGAGCGGCGCGAGACAGGGGCGGAAGACGTCCAAATTGAGATACTTTTCTGCGGGGTCTGCCACTCAGACATCCATCAGGTCCGCGACGAATGGGGCGGGTCTATCTATCCGATGGTGCCCGGCCACGAGATCGTCGGGCGCGTCACTGAGGTCGGCAGCGCTGTCACCAAGTTTGCCGCCGGTGATTTAGCCGGGGTCGGGTGCATGGTCGATAGCTGCCGCGAGTGCGAAAGCTGCCAGCTCGGTCTGGAGCAGTACTGCGACCGGGGCCAGACCGTTTTCACCTACAACAGCCGCTTTCCTGATGGAACGCCGACTTACGGCGGCTATTCCAAGAGCATCGTAGTCGCTGAAAAATTCGCGCTGAAGATTTCGCCCAAGCTGGACCTCGCCGCGACCGCGCCGCTGCTCTGCGCTGGGATTACCACCTACTCCCCGCTGAAGCACTGGAATATCCAGCCAGGCCAGAAAGTCGGTGTCATCGGGCTGGGCGGGCTGGGACACATGGCCCTGAAGTTCGCGCACGCGATGGGCGCACACGTCACTCAGTTCACCACATCGCCCGGTAAAGAGGCTGACGCACGGCGTTTGGGAGCTGACGACGTCGTGCTGACACGCGATCCCGAGGCGCTCAAGGCACTGGCGGGCACGTTCCACTTTATTTTGGACACCGTCTCCGCGCCGCACGACCTCGGCATGTATCTGGAGATGCTGAAGCGCGACGGCAGCATGGTGCTGGTGGGTCTGCCGGAAGACCCGGCGCAGGTGTCCGCCTTCCCACTGGCCGGCAAGCGGCGTTCGCTGGCCGGCTCGAACATCGGCGGCATTGAAGAAACGCAGGAAATGCTGGACTACTGCGCCGAACACGGCATTGTCAGCGATATTGAGATGACGCCCATCAGCAAAGTCAACGAAGCGTATGAGCGTATGCTCAAAAACGATGTCAAGTACCGCTTCGTCATCGATATGGCCTCGCTGACTGCCTGAGACTTGTTCTTATCTGGCCCCCTCTTCTTGCAGAAGCAGAGGGGGCACTTCAAATTTCTACGCGTCTTTCCATCATAGATAGAGTGTGCGTCTCGCCGTCGCCCAGCCGTTCCTCTTGCTCGCGGACGACCTCAAAGCCAAATCTTCGGTACAGCGCAAGCGCCGGAAGCTGATCTGTGTTGACCGTCAGACGCATGGTTTCCACACTGCCGCTGGCCGCGATCTCGGTCAGCAGAGCAGACAAGAGGCGCTTGGAAATCCCTTGCCCCCGCAGAGGCTCCGTCACATACACCGAGATGATTTCCGCAATCTCACCCTCGGCAAACGCTGCCAGCATGCCAACTAAAGTGCCATTCTCACTGGCAAACAGCAGCCAGTTTCCGGTGCCCGACGCCGCGTCTTCCAGCCGCCCCTGCCAGTAGACATCGGGGCGATAAAGCGCCTCCTGATACGACGCGCCAAAGGCCGACGGCTCGGTTTTTAGAGATTCTAGCCGCAGTTCTTTGTACGCCTGCCACTCTTCCGGGGGCAGTTTAATGACCTCGAATGACACTCGTTTTGTTTCCTTTCTGCTAGGATGAGGCAGTCGGGACTTGCATCCCGAGGATGCGGGAGATGCCGGGCTGTTGCATGGTGACGCCGTACCAGACGGGGGCGGCTTCCATCGTGGTGGGGTTGTGGGTGATGACAATCATCTGGGACTTTTGGCCGAACTCGCGCAGCAGATCGGCAAACCGCTCGACGTTTGCGCCGTCGAGCGGGGCATCCACTTCGTCCAGCACGCAGAAGGGGCTGGGCTTGACGGTCAGGAAGGCGAACAGCAGGGCGGCGGCGGTCAGCGCCCGTTCGCCGCCGGACAGCAGGGCCAGGTTTTGACGCTTTTTGCCGGGGGGCTGGACTAAGATGTCGACGCCGGTTTCCAGAATATCGTCGGGGGTGGTGAGCACTAATTCGGTTTTGCCGCCACCAAATAACCGAGTGAAGAGGGTTTCAAAGGCCGCCGCGACGGCGTGGAAGGTCTCTAAAAAGACGCCGCGTGTGCCTTCGTCGATCTCCTGAATGGCGGCCAGCAGTTTGGCGCGGGACTCTTCCAAGTCGGCGGCCTGGGTCAGCAGGAACTCGTGCCGGGTCCGCACTTCCTCGTATTCGTCGATGGCGGCGGGGTTGACATCCCCGAGCGCCCGCAGGTCCCGGCGCAGGCGGGCGACTTCGGAAACATCGCCGGATTCAAGCTCCGGTCCTTCCCCGGCGAGGGCGGATTCTAACGAGATTTCGTAGTCGTCCCAGAGCCGTGCCGCCAGCGTGTCCCGCTGGGTATCCACTCTGGCCCCGGCGACTTCGGCTTTGTGCAGGGTGTCGAGCGCCCGTGCCCGCGACTCGCCGAGGGAGCGCATGGCGGCGTTGACCTCGTGCGACTCGTGGAGCAACGCCTGGCGCAGACCGGCCTGGGTTTCTAAGATGTCGGCGGCTTCGGCGCGGGCGGCGCGGGCGCGGACCACTTCCGCCTCGCGGGCCTGTGCCTGCGCGGTCAGGGCGGTCAGCTCGTCTGCCGCCTCACGGGCCTGACGGGCACGGCGGTCTTCGGAGCCGAGCAGACCGTCGCCCTCGGCTTTCGCGCCGCGCAGGGCGCGGTCGAGGCTAACGGCTTTCTCGCCAACTGTGGCAAGGCTGATTCGGGCCTGTGTCAAAGCCGCCTGCACGGCTTCCCGCTCCCCGGTGAGGGCGGCCAGGGCATCGGTGTCGGTCGCCTCGGTCAGGTCGGCGTCGTGTGTAGCGACGCTTGCAGAGGCCAAGGCGGCGTCGGCGCGGGCGGCCTGTTCGCGGGCCAGCGCCAGCGTTGCTTCGGCGGAGTCCAGGCGACGCGCCCCGGCGGCGCGGGCGTCTTCGGCCCGGCGGGCTTCCCCCGCCGCCCGGTCGGCCCGCCGCCCGGCTTCGGCCAACGCAGACAGCGCGGACTGACGGGCGGACTGCGCTTCGGCTTGTGCGGTGTCGGCGGCTTCGCGGGCGAGGTCGGCCCGCTCGCGCTCGGTTTTCGCAGCGTCCCCGTCCCGCTCACGGGCGGCGAGGTCATCGCCCAGCCGGGCGATTTCGGTTTTGCGGCCCAGAATGTTGGCTGTTCGCCCCGCCTGCCGCCCGCCGGAGAGCGCCCCGGTGGGCAGGACCAGCTCCCCCGTCAGCGTCACGACCCGGTTCCAGCCTTTGGCCGCTGTGGAGGCCCGCAGAGCGTCATCCAAAGTCTCGCAGAAGAAGACGCGGCCCAGCAAAACTTCCAGCGCGGGCCGGTATTTGGCGTCAAATGTGATGACTTCTAAAGCCGCGCCCAGAACGCCCCGAAGCCCCCGCGCCCCGCTGATGTCCAGCGTGTCCCGGCCCGGACGCATCCGGTCCAGGGGCAGAAACGTCGCCCGGCCTGCGCGGTTGTCATGCAGAAAGCCGATAGCCGCTTTCGCGGCGACTTCGGTGTCCGTGATGATATCCTGGAGGCTCGCCGCCAGCGCCGTTTCTAACGCCGTCTCGTAGCCGCCGGGCGTCTGAAACGAGTCGGCCACCACCGTGAACTCACCGCGCAGGTCGCCGCGCTTGCGGGCTTCAAACACGGCTTTGACGCCCGCAAAGTACCCTTCCTGCGCGGCTTCCAGCTCTTGAAGCGTTCGCAGGCGGGTGGACAGGGCAATCGCCGCCGACTGCGCGGCCTGTGCTTTCTGACCCGCCACTTGCGAGGCTTGCCGGGCGGCGTCTCGGGCCGCCTGCGCGGCGGTCAGCGTCTGCTCGGCGTCGGCCACGGCGGCTTTGGCGGCGGCGGCGGCCTCGCGGGCGGCCTTGACTTCCGCTTCGCCTTCGCCCGCCCCGGCTTCGGTCCGGGCGATTTCCGCCCGCACCGAGGGCAGCCCGGCTTCGAGTTCGGCCACGCGAGTTTGAGCACGGGCGGCATCGGCTTCCTGCGCGGCGATGCGCCGTGCCTGTGCCACGGCCTCCGCCCGCCGCCGGTCGGCCAGCCTGGTCAGCCCGGTGATCCGCTCGGACAGCGCGGCAAGCTCCCCCTGCCGCATCCCGGCGTCTCGTCTTTGGGCGGCTTCCCCGGTACGGGCCTCGGCCAGCTCTGCTTCCAAGTCCGCGACCTGCCGGGCCAGACGTGCCCGGCGCTCGGTCAGCTCTTCGCGCTCCCCGGCAATCTGCCGGACGGTGCGCTCCAGGCCTTCGGCCCGCTGCGCGGCCAAAGCCCGCCCACTTTCGGCCCGCTCGGCCTGCCCCGCCGCATCGGACGCCGCCCGGCGGGCGGTTTCGAGGGTATTCTCGGCCAGCGAAAATCGCAGCCCAACATCGCGGGCGCGTTCCTCTTCGGCGGCCAGCTTCGTGCCGAGACGCGCCGCATCGGCCCGCCCCTCGTTCCGTGCCGAAGCCAGACGCTCGCTCTCGGCCTGTGCCAGACGCACATCGCGCAGGAGCAGCCCGGACTCAATCGCCCGCAGGCGGCTTTTCAATTCGGCGTGCGTCTGCGCCCGCTCGGCCTGCAACTTCAGTGGCTCGACACGTCCAATAATCTCCGACTGAATATCACGCACCCGGTTCAAGTTGACTTCGACGGCTTCGAGCTTCCGCAGGGCCTCGCGCTTTTTGACGCGGTACTTTTTGATCCCGGCGGCCTCCTCAAACAGCCCCCGGCGGTCCTCGGCATTGACCGACAGCACGGCATCAATCTGGCCCTGATTGACCAGTGAGTACGCCTCGCGCCCGACGCCGGTGTCTAAGAAAAGCTCGTAAATATCTTTCAGCCGGCAGGGGGTTTTGTTGATAAAGTATTCGCCCTCGCCGGTGCGATAAGCGCGGCGGGTGATGGTGACTTCATTGAATGCCACGGGCAGCGTGCCATCGGCATTGTCCACGGTCAGCGACACTTCGGCCATGCCCATCGGGCGGCGTCCATCGCTGCCCGCGAAGATGACGTCCGAGGCTTTGGTCCCGCGCACCGCCGAGGCTTTCTGCTCGCCCAGCACCCAGAGGATACCGTCGCCGACATTGGACTTGCCGGACCCATTCGGCCCGACAATCGCGGTGACGCCCTCGGCGAACTCGATTTCCGTTTTATCGGCAAAGGTTTTAAACCCATGCAGTTGCAGTTTCTTCAGGCGCATTCGTGCCTCAAGTATAGCGCATGGAGGCGGGGGTTGTCAAAAGTTGCCAGAGACAGCGTAAGACCATATAATGGTGGTCAGCATAGTAATTCTATATGTGGGAAAGAAAACTGCATGATTAAAAATGAGCGGCGGTATCGCATCACCAAAGGCTGGATACAGAAGTTTACACGGACGCTTGCCCGGTTAGAGGCAGATAACGGTTCCAACACCCCATTATCAGTGTTGGAACGGAAAGTGCGGGAGTACGAGGCGTCTCGCGCCCGGTGAGGCTCTGCCAGAAGTGCTGCGGGGAAATAAAGTTTCTTGACAATTTTGTGAGACTGTGTTATGATGGGTGCATAAATCATACAAATAGAGAAAGTCAGGTCGCTGCTATGACACTGCCGCTGCGCCGAATACAGATTTTAGTTCTCTGGATTGCTGCTCTGATTGCTAGTTTTGATGCTCTGTCGGGGCCGCCTGCGCTGGCAGCTCCGCAGGCGGCGACGGCCTGGAGCAACCCCGATGGGTCGTCTGGCCCCTACGCCGGGTGGACGCCGCAGGCACTGGCCTCCGGGGGCGGCACGCTTCAGCTTCAATGGGCCAATACCAATGGACAGCTCTCGCTGTGGCGCTTGAACGCGGCGACGGGGGCGTTCCGTATTCAAAGCTACGGCCCCTATTCCCCGTGGACTCCGCAGTCGCTGGCGGCAGGGCCGGACGGCAAAGCCGACGTGCTGTGGACGACGCCCGCTGGCGCGGCTTCGCTGTGGACCGTGGCGGCGGATGGCAGCTTTACCAATCAGAACTACGGGCCGTATGCCGGATGGACGGCCCGGCAGATCGTGGTGGACCCGACCGGCACGGTGCATGTGGCCTGGACAAACATAAACGGGCAGCTTTCCCTGTGGACGGTCAGCCGCACGGGCAGTTTCGTCACTCAAAACTACGGTCCCTACGCCGGCTGGTCGTTTCAGCGCCTCGCGGCAGCGCCGGGCGGGCATCTGCGCGTTTTGTGGAGCCAGCCCAGCAGGCAAATCTCGCTGTGGGACCTGTCGCCTTCCGGCGGGATGACGCACTCTGAATTTGGCCCCTACGCCGGATGGACGACCGTGGGGCTGACGGTGGACAGCGCCGGGATGGCACGCCTGCTCTGGCAGTCGGCCTCGGGTCAGGCCGCGCTCTGGCAGGTGCAGGCGGACGGGTCGTTCCATGATTCCTATTACACCGCGCCCGCCGGGTACGCTGCCCGCGACGTTTGCCCCGCGCCGGGCGGGGGCCTGGCACTGCTGTGGACCAAAGCGGACGGCACGGCGCAGGTGCGGACCATCGGCGACGACGGCACGGACAGCCCCGGCGGTCTATTTCCTGCACCTATTTCTCTGTCTGTCGCCCCGGCATCCGTCACCGGCGGCGCGGCGGCGACCGGCACGGTGACGCTGGCCCGGCCCGCCGTCACCGGCGGCATTGTCGTTTCACTGGCAGTCGACGGCCCACTGGCAGGCGTTCCAGCCACGGTTACGGTTCCCGAAGGCGCGAGCAGCGCCGCATTCCCGATCACTACCAGCCGCACAGGCGGCGGGGGAGCCGTTCAGGTGACGGCGACGGCGGACGGCGGCGCACAGTCGGCCAAGATGACGGTAACACCTCCGGCAACAACGGCGCAGAGCTTGACTCTGACCCCGGCTACGGTCACAGGCGGCGGCGCAGCGACGGGGACGGTGACGCTCACGCAGGCGGCCCCGGCGGGAGGCGCAACTGTGAAGCTTTCTTCCGACAGCCCGCTCGCCGCCGTGCCCGCCAGCATTGCTGTTCCGGCAGGGGCAGCCACGGCCACCTTCTCGGTGACGACCACCAGCCCCGGCGCGGATGCCGACGGCACGGCCCATCTGACGGCCTCCTTTGGAGGGGTGTCGCCGACGGCGACTCTTGCTATCACACGGGTTGTCCCCGTGCCAGCGACGGGTGTGTACCGGCTGACCACACGCGGTCAGCAGGGTCTGGCGCTCGATGTGACGGGCTTTCAAGTGGCTGACCGCACCCCGGTTCAGCTTTGGACCGCCGGGCAGACCTGCAACCAGCAGTGGCGGGTGGAAAAGCAGGCCGACGGCTCGTACAAAATCAGCCCCTACAGCGGCAGCTACACGAATCAGGTGCTGGATTTGGACGGCGGCAACACGGCTAATGGAACCACGGTGCAGACATTCAGCGACAACGGTAACTCGGCCCAGCGCTGGCTGTTCGCGTATGTCGGAAACGGCTTTTACCGGATTATCCCCCAGAATGCCGGGGCGGCCTCGCTGCAAACGCTGGATGTGCGCGGCGGCAACAGCGCGGCGGCAGGCAGCACGCTCAATGTCTACAACTATTACAGCGGCGACAATCAGGTGTTCCGGCTCGATGCTCCCGGCCCGGCCCAGCCGACACCCGGCGTGTACCGGATTGCCACACGCGGCCACCCGGAGCTGTCTTTAGATGTGGTCGGCTTTGGCAATGCCAACGGAACCAATGTGCAGCTCTGGACAGCCAACCAGACATCCAACCAGCAGTGGCGCATTAACACAATCGGCGGCAATGTGTACACCATCGCGGCGTACTCGGCCCTCAACTCGCTGCAAATGCTGGACTGCGCGGGCGGGCAGACGGCCAATGGAACCAATGTGACGACCTGGGAAGACACCGGCTCGGTCAACCAGCAATGGCAGTTTGGGGACATCGGCGGCGGCTATTCACGCATTATTCCCTTGAACGCCGGGCCGAACGGGACGGCAACGCTGGATGTGCGCGGCGGCGGCAATGCCGGACCTAACAGCACCCTCAACATTTACGGCTATTACGGGGGTGACAACCAGGTGTTCGCGCTCACAGACCCCGGCCCCGCCGCCACGCTGGTCAATGCCAGAAAGGGCCTGGCCGGTCACGAAGGCTATTCGGCGCAGATGGGCGCATCCTGGTGCTACAACTGGGGAAGCAATCTGCCGGGCGGACTGCCCGCCAGCGTCGAGTTTGTCCCGATGCAGTGGGGCTACTACGGCGGCAACAATACGGACTGGCTGAACTCGGTCAAAACTGCCACAAACGCTAAAAACTTCTTGGCCTTCAACGAGCCGGATGGGGCGGATCAGGCCAATCTCAGTGTTGCCGATGCGCTCACAGGATACCAGTATATGGCTGGTCTTGGGATGCCGATTGTCAGCCCGGCGTGCGTCCATGCTGACGATCAGTGGATGCAGGACTTCATGGCCGGAGCGAATGCGCGGGGCTACCGGGTGGATGCCGTGGCAATTCACTGGTACGGTGGCAACGATGTCAACGGCTTCCTGGGTTATATCGACTACATCCATAACCTGTATGGCCGGGATGTGTGGATTACTGAGTTCGCCCCCGCCGATTGGTCCGGTAATCGGGGCATCTCGCCGCAGCAGGAAGCGGACTTCATGCGGGCTGTTCTGCCCGCGCTCAATAGCCGCCCCTATGTCAAGCGGTATGCGTGGTACGGGGCCGCCGGAACCGGCGACGCCGCCCTCGGCGCAGCGGCGTTCTGGAATGACGACGGCTCGCTAACCGCCCTCGGCAAGCTCTACAGCCGCCTCTAATCTACAGCCGCCTCTAACCTGGTCTCTAGCCCTGCTGCGCCGCGTCGGGCAGCAGGGCCAGAAACGCAGAGAGAGCACGCGGCGGCGAAACGGTGCGGCGCGTCAGCCGGTGCAACGGGCGGCGCAGGGTCAAATCAGACAGCGGCAGCAGGGCCAGACGCCCCGTTTCCAGCTCCAGATTCACCGCCAGCCGCGACACCATCGCCAGCCCCGCGCCCGCCGCGACCGCCCCTTTGATGGCCTCCGTGCTGCCCAGCGACAGCCGGGGCGTGAGCATCAGCCCCCGCTCCCGAAACGCCTGCTCCACCACCGCCCGCGTCCCCGAACCTGGCTCCCGCAAAATCAGCGGCTCCCGCGCAAACCGGGCGGCAGTCACGGATGCCTCAGCCAGAAGCGGGTGTCCGGGCGGCGCGACCGCGACGAGTTCGTCGTGTGCGAACACTTCCGCCGTCAGTTCCGGGTCATCGGCCAGTCCCTCGGTCAGCGCCAGGTCTAACGCGCCTTCGCGCAGACGTGCCTGAATAGTCTCCGTGTTGGCGATTTGCAGGGACAGCACGATATGCGGATAGCGCCGGGCATACTCCGCCAGCAGCGGCGGCAGTAAATACGCCCCCACGGTCAGGCTCGCCCCCAGCGTCAGCGTCCCCCGTTCCACGCCTCTCAGCTCAGCCATCGCCGCCGCCGCTTCCTCTTCCAGCCCAGACAGACGCCGGGCATACCCGGCCAGAACGCGCCCCGCCTCAGTCAAAATTGTGCCTTTAGGCGTCCGCTCCAGCAGCGTCAGCCCCAGCGACGCTTCCAGCAGGCCAAGCTGTTTGGACACCGCAGGCTGCGAGATATACAGCCGCTCCGCGCCCCGGCTGATACCGCCCTCTTCGGCCACGGCCAGAAAAATCATCAGGTGGTTATAATTCATGGAAAATCCCAAGTTATGCACAGTATAATATCTATGTCTTTGCATTATAGCATAAACTCTGTCAGAATAAAGACATGGAACGCATACTCACACCCGCCGCTCGCCCGGCCTGGCCGCTTCAGCTTCTCTTCGCCGCTCTCGCCCTGCTCTGCCTGACCCCCTGGGCCTCGCCGCCGCTGGCGCTCGGCGCGGGCATGGCACTGGCACTGACGCTGGGCAATCCGTTCCCTACCCTGGGCAAGAAGGCCGCGCCGAAGCTCTTGCAGGGCTGCGTCGTGCTGCTCGGCTTCGGGATGAACCTCGCGGTCGTGCTGAAAGCAGGGGCGAGCGGGGCGGTGTTCGCGGCGGTCAGCATCGGCGTGACGTTTGCCCTGGGCTACTGGCTGCGGGGGCGGCTGGGGATTGCTCAAAAAACGTCCGCGCTGATTTCAGCGGGCACGGCCATCTGCGGCGGCTCGGCGATTGCGGCGGTAGGTTCGGTGATTGACGCCGAAGAGGCGGACATGACGGTGGCGATGGGGACGGTCTTTGTGCTGAACGCCGTCGCGCTATTCGTCTTCCCCCCGATAGGCCACGCGCTCGGGCTGACCCCAACGCAGTTCGGGACCTGGGCGGGGATTGCCATCCACGACATCTCTTCGGTGGTCGGCGCGGCGGCGCACTACGGCGGCGGTGCTCTGGGGACAGCCACAGCGGTAAAGCTCTCCCGCGCTTTGTGGATTGTGCCGGTGTCTCTGGCCGCCGCGTTCGCCTTCCGCCGGGGCGCGGCATCGGAAGGGCAAACTCCCGCAAAGCTCCAAATCCCGTGGTTCATCGGCCTGTTTCTCTTGGCCTCGGTCGCCCGGACCCTGCTGCCTCCGATTGCTTCTTTCGCGCCGACACTGACGCATTTAGCAACCGTGGGGCTAACTTTGACGCTGTTTTTGATCGGCACGGGCCTGTCCCGCGAGACATTGAAGCGGGTCGGCTGGAAGCCGATGGCGCAGGGCATCGCCCTCTGGCTCGTCATCAGCGTCGGGTCGCTGTGGGCTGTGATGAAGCTGGTGAGCTAACGGGCGCGGCTGGTCTCAGCGATGGTAGCCAAAGAAACCAGCGATCTGTTGTTGCAAGGCCAGACGCGCTTCCTCGGTCAGCGACAGCAGGCGGTTTCCACGATCTGCCTCGCCGCTCACCGTGTTTTTTTCGACGCGGCCAATGGCGCGAAGGTCTACATAGGATTCGGGGAAAGCGTTCTGGGACGGAAGATAAAACGCACTGGCGACGCGGTTCCCGCGCACATTGCCCTGGCTGCCAGCGGCGACCCCGGACAGAGGCAGGATTTCAGCGACCAGAACCGATAGCGTGGAAGGTTTGTCGTACTCACAATCCTGCGTCAACAGGACGACACGTGCCGTTCGGACAGTGGCCGTTGTGCCATCCATCACGGCAAAGGGCAGACTGTCAAAGATGTCGCCCTGACTGACCTCCGCGCTGATATTCTCTAAATACACAAATCCCTCCCTGGCGGCCCGGCCCGTTAAGCCGCTGGCATCTCCGCATCTACATACTGATCCTGCATCGCCTTCTGGAATTCGCGCTGACGCTCAGCCAGCAGCGAAATTGGCCGGTCTTCCGTGTAGTCAGCCTCTAAAACTAGACCCTCGACACATTCGGAGGAAATTTCGGAAGACTGCCCCGTCGAAATGCTCTGTCTTTCTTTTGTAATTGCCATTGGATCGTTTCCCTTTCCAAATCGCGTGCTATTCTATTATACACGATTTACTTCTTCATTTACTTCTTCTGCACCAGCAGGACGGAGACGAACAGGCCCACCGCACCGACAATGCGCCAGGGGGTAATAGGCACTTTGGGGACGCCGAGCCAGCCGAAGTGGTCGACAATGATGGCCGCCGTAATCTGCCCGAACACGGTGGCGGCGATGACCACGCCCGCGCTGACTTTGGGGATGCCGATCAGGCCCATCGTGACGGCGTAGGCCCCCAGAATGCCGCCGCCCGCCCAGACCCAGATGGGGACATGGGCCAGCACCGACGGCTTGCCCCGGCCCATTACGCCGAAGACGGTCAAGAGGCCAAGAACCACCGCGCCGACGAGGAGAGAAATCAGCGCCCCCAGCAGCGGGGACTTCACGGCACTTCGAAGCTGCGCGTTCAGTGCATCCTGAACGGTCTGCCCGACGCCGGACAGGGCCAGCAGGGCAATCAAAACAATTTGCATACAACACTCTACGGCGGCTTCGGCCCGTTTGTCACCGTTTCTATTAGCGTTTCTATTAGCGTTTCCACTGCACCAGCAGCACGCCCGCCAGCACCAGCAGGCCTCCAGCGACCCGGTGCAGACTGAGCGGCGCTTTCGGGACGCCCAGCCAGCCCGTCGCGTCCAGCACCAGCCCCATCGTCACCTGCCCCAGCACGGCGCAGACCACCACCGAGGCCGTCCCGACCATTCGAACGCCCACCACGGCCAGGGTCACATAAAACGCCCCCAGCAGCCCGCCCGTCCACGCCCACCACGGCAGGGTTCCGAGGCCGGTCAGCTTGCCCCGCCCCAGCACGCCAAACGCGCTCAAAACCGCCAGCATCGCCGCGCCGACCAGAAACGAAACCAACGCACTCAGCACCGGCGATCCGACCCCGCCCCGCAGCCGGGAGTTGATCGCCTGCTGCACCGTCAGCCCCATGCCGCCCAGCACGAGGAGGAGCAAAAGAAAAGATTGCATGGGGCCATTGTGACGAAGCGCCGGGGGAAAGTCAAGCCGCAAGAACGGTGGCCAGTTCCGCCCGCGTCATTCCCGATTGGTACTGCCTCGATCACGGCACAATCAGAACCGGCTCAGGGGGGACAACCTTGGTGGTGTTGCTGCCTCGGATAGAGGCAGCAGTCGTGCCCGCCCCGGCAGCAGAGATTTGGCAGTTGATGTAGCTGCGGACAGGATGCCCCCCGGCGCTCGCATACTGGTTGCCGGTCAATTTCAGGGGATGGATGCCGGTCGCCTGGGCGTCGATGGAAATGACATCGACATTCGGGTTGTTCGACGTATCAATGTTTGCGAGGCGGTTGTCGGTGATGGTCAAGGCCCCCTGCATACTGGCAAAAACCTTGATTGCCCCGAACAGTGTGGCCTCGATAATGTTCCCCGAGACGAGGACATCTCGACAGCCCGCCCCCGCCGAGTTGTCTCCTGTATCACTAATCGCAATGCCTTCTGCCGTTGTGCCGTTGATATGATTGCCGATGATATGGACAGAGACTGCGCGGCCGCCAATGCGGATGCCCATGTAATATGTATTGATCAAGGTGTTGCCGGAAATCGTGATCTTCTGCGCCAGATAGGGAACGGTCACCCCGTTTTCGCGGGCGACCCGTCCAAAGACATAAATGCCGCCGTGGGTGATTGCGTGGTTCTGGTTGGCGTTGCGGATAGTGTTGCCGATCACCCGCACGTTGCTGGGCGCGAACGTGTCATAACTGTCTTCGGAGGCCAGGTAAATGCCTGCGGCGTCTGAACTCTGGATTGTATTATGATCAATCAGCACGTTTTCCCCGCCGACGACAGAGATACCCCGTCCGTGGGTCTGGCGAACACAAAGGTTCTTTGTGATCTGCACGTCAGAAACCACGGCTCCGTCCTTGCGGTAGGAAACGACGGCGATCATGTCATCCCCGGTGTTAGTCAGGGTGTTCCCGCTGACCCGGATTGCCTTCGCCCCGGCCGTCAGGTGAATGCCGTCCGCCAGCGTGTTGAAAATCCGACTGTTTGTGATCACTCCCTGCGACGACGCCCGATCCCCGCAAAATATGCCGCCACTGGCCGCACCCGTGGCCCCCTCCGTCCCGACGCTGACCCGGCTGATTGTGAACCGCGTGGCCCCGTTGACGCTGATGCCCGCCGAATGCGAGTTGTTCAGCCGCTCTTTTGCATGGGGGGGAGACCAGCGTGCAGTTTTGGATGCCGCAGTCTGTCCCGGAAAGCTCGACGCTGCCTTCGCCGGGATTTGTTGCCTGCAAGATCGTTCCCGCCCCCGCCCCTGACAACATCACATCCTGAACACGCAGAACGCCGGAATGGGCGAAGGTCCCAAGGGGCATGGACACCTTCTTTCGGGGGACGCTCGCGGCGGCATCGGCAAGCGCCTGATTAATGGCTGCCGTGTTGTCCATCTGCCCATCGCCCTTCGCAAAATAGGGGGCCGCTGCGATGTTGATGGCTGGCATTGTCGGCAGCGTTCTTTTGGCGGGCGCACTTTTTCCAGGAGCAGCAAAAGCTAGACTGCCACTCAGAAGCAGCATTGGCACAAAGTCAGCAAGAGAAACGCAAAGCGCAGTAGATTTAGTCATAAGAGGCTCCAAGAACCAAGAACAGGGCTGTGAGTCACTATGACGGCCCGCCGGGGGAGAGTCAAGCCAGCCGGGTTAAGCCGCCAGCTCTGCCCGCGTCATGCTTGAAGCAACCAGGGCCTTTACCATCAGGTCCAGCGAGACGTGCGAGTTCCAAGCCTTCATCTTAGCGATGCGAGACTGACTGGAGCCGATTTTTTCAGCGAGTTGGGAGTGCGAAAGGCCGCTGGCTCCACGCTGACGTTGGAAAGCGTGTGTCAAGGCAAGCCGAATTTCAATCAGCTCGCTTTCTTCCGGCGTCAGGCCGAGAAAATCCGCCACCGTGCCAGCGCGGAACCCCGCTTTTTCCAGCCGTTCGCGCTTTTCTGCGTTCATCGTTGTCATCCTCCCAGTTCTTCCAACCGTGCCTGCGCCCGGCGGGCGGAGTAACTGTCAATGCCGGGCGCGACAGCCTGCTGAAATGCTGCGCGGGCGGAGGGCGTATCGTGGAGAGCCAGAAAGGCTTCGCCCAAGCCGAAGTGGGCTTTGATTTGGCCGATAATATCCGGGCGGCAATCGAGATATTTATGCCATAAACTTAGGCTCTCGGTGCTGTTGCTAAGCAGCAAAGCCGCTGGGGCAAGTTCGCTGTAAACAGCCAGCAAACCCGCACGGTTCTGGTCAAAGTCAGCCACGCGGCTTTCGACACTTTGCTGCATTTGGCGTGCGATTTCAGGCTGACCAAGCTGTGCGTAGACACGCACCGCAGCGGCATCACAATAAAGGATCAGCTTGTCTTCACCGCCGGAAGCGGGAGGGTTCAAGGGGAAAGAGGCGCGTGAAACACCGAGGTCATGCCAGGCTTCTTGCAGCGCAGTCAGCGCGGCTTTGGGCTGATCTGCGTTTGCCTCAATCCAAACCAGAGTGAGCGAACAAATGGCTTGCGTTCGCTGTTCCAAATCTGGTCTATCCCAGCGTGGTCCCTGCCGCATAGCGGCGACCACGACACGCGCTTCTTCGAATCGTCCCAAGTCCCGCAGGCACTCAGCCTCTAAAGTTTGTCCCGTCCGGCTAGGAAGAAGAATCGTGTCAGAGACCATTCGGGCAGTGGTAAGGGCGTCTTCCAGAAGGCCGCGTTTGCGCTGAACCATGCCGAGTGTTGCCAAACTTTGGGCGATTTCTGGTAGATTTTTGCTCATCTCCGCCAGTCTAAAAGCCTGCACATAATGCATCTGCGCGTTTTTCAGATCACCCAAGTCGGAATACCCGACACCCGCCATTCTGTGCATTATTCGACGCACATTCTGATCTGGCTGGTTGACAAGAGAAGCCATCGCCCAGAGAACTGTTTTAGCCGGGCGGCTTGCCTCATAATGCGCGATTGCCAGCATTGCCATTAGACGTGCCCGGCTTGGAGCGGGCGAGGACGGGGAACCAGGCGGAGACTGCGGAGGCCCTCCTTGTGGCAGCAGACGCAGGGCCTGTTCATAAGCCATACAGGCTTCATCGTACTGGTGGCTGCGCTTGAGCAGATCCCCTTTCGTCATCAATGCCAGCGGGTCTTCCGTCCCCAGGCTGACGAGATTTTCGGCAAGCTCGCGCTCGGCCTCGGCCTCCTCACTTTGACCGAGGCTTGCCAGCGTATCCGCAAGGCGTCGGCGCGTGTCTGCCTCCTGTCCCAGTGACAGGTTTTGAGTAAGGAGAGACCGAAAAGCAGTAGCGGCTTCCGCGTACTGCTTCTGCTGAAAAAGCAGTATTGCCTCGCTCTGAATTGTGTCATCCATACAAAGGCTATTCGCCGGGAACCACTTGCTTTCCTGCTGCGTTGTATCTCTTGACAGACAGTTACTTGAGCGTGATATACTAAATAAAGCTCAGGAAAAATAGCCGTTTGGGAACGGTACAGCTAGGACCCACCGTAAGACTTTAACAGACGCAGACCGATGAGGAGACGCAGCTATGGCGTTTAACGATTTCAGAGACATCATTCGGCAGATGGAGCGCGAGATGTTCTCCGAGGACACTTTTTCCGGCTTTTTTGGTATGCCCGCCGGGGGCACAGGCCGCTTCTGGCAGCCCGCCGTAGATATTCACGAGTCCGAGGATGCGGTGCGGGTCAAGGTGGAGCTGGCCGGGGTCAAGGCCGATGATTTGCAGGTGTCGCTGACGCCCGATGACCGGGTGCTGAATATCAGCGGGACACGGGGCGAAAGCGGCGCGGACCGGGAAGGGCGCACGCGCTGTCACGGGCTGGAAATCTACTTCGGGCCATTTGAACGGGCCGTCGGCCTGCCATCAGGGCTGCGACTAGACCGAGACGCGATTAAAGCGACGTACCGGGACGGCTTTTTGCTGGTGACCCTGCCCAAGCGGCGTGTGCCGGAGACAACGACGCGGATGATACCGATTAACACAGATGAGAGCGCAGAGACCAAAGAAAACGAGGACTAACTTTCATGTCCAATCAAGATAATAGCGAACAAAACACAGAGTCGAAAATCGATACGCTGGCCGAAGATATGCCTATTGAGGGCGAGGTCGCCGAGCAGATCGTCACGCAGATCAATCAGGAAGGCAGCGGACACCCGCCTATCCCTGAAGAGCTGCCCCTGCTGCCGCTGCGGGACACGGTGATCTTCCCCGTCCTGGTGGCCCCGATTGCGGTGGGCCGCGAAAACAGCGTCAAGCTGGTGGACGAAGCCGTCTCCGGCGGGGACCGGATTATCGGCGTCGTCACCATGAAAGATGCCTCCGTGGAGAACGCCACGGCGGCGGATATTCACCCGATGGGCGTCGCGGTCGTCATTCGCATGATGGCGAAAGTGCCGGACGGCATTCGCATGATCGTGCAGGGCATCGCCCGAATACAGGTGCAGCAGGTCACCGGCGAAGAGCCGTACCTGAAAGCCCGCGTCAAGGTGATTGAGGCCAAGACCGAGATCGCCGAAGAGGACAAAGTCGAGATCGAGGCGCTGAAGCGCTCTATTGGCGACCTGTTCCAGAAGACCGTGGCGCTGTCGCAGAATATGCCCGATGAGCTGGCCGGGCTGTCGTCGTCGATTGACGACCCCGCCGTGATGACGGATTTGATTGCCGCGCATTCGCCCATCAGCACCGAGGACAAGCAGCGGATTTTGGAGACGGTCAATCTGAAAGAGCGCATGAACGCGCTGCTGGAGCTGATGACCCGCGAAGTGCAGGTGCTGGAGCTTGGCTCCAAATTGCAGTCGCAGGTCTCCGAAGGCATCAACAAGACGCAGCGCGAGTATTACCTGCGCGAGCAGCTCAAGGCCATTCAGAAGGAGCTGGGTGAGGGCGACGAGCGCGGCGAGGAGATGGACGAGCTTCGCACGAAAATCGACGAAGCCGGGATGCCGGAAGACGCACTCAAAGAGGCCAACCGGGAATTGGACCGGCTTCAGCGAATGTCGCCCGGTGCGCCGGACTACACCACGACCCGGACGTACCTGGACTGGCTCGTGGCGATGCCCTGGAACAAGTCCACCGAGGACAACCTGGACATTCCGAGTGTTAAGAAAGCGCTCGACGACGACCACTTCGGCCTGGAAAAGATCAAGGACCGGATTTTGGAGTACCTGTCGGTCCGCAAGTTCCGGCCCGAAGGCGACCTGCGCCAGCCGATTCTGTGCTTCACCGGCCCGCCCGGAGTCGGCAAAACGAGCCTCGCCAAGTCTATTGCGAGTGCCATGGGCAAGAAGTTTGTGCGGATTTCGCTGGGCGGCACGCATGACGAATCGGAGATACGCGGCCACCGGCGCACCTATATTGGCGCTCTGCCGGGGCAGATCATTCAAGGCATCAAGCGGGCCGAGACCAACAACCCGCTGTTTGTGCTGGATGAGATCGACAAGGTCGGCACCGACTTCCGGGGCGACCCGTCTTCGGCACTCTTGGAAGCGCTGGACCCGGAGCAGAACGCGACGTTCCGCGACAACTACCTGGATGTCAACTTTGACCTGTCCCGCGTGCTGTTCGTGACCACGGCCAATCAGCTTGACACCATTCAGCCCGCCCTGCGGGACCGCATGGAGATTATCGAGCTGTCGGGGTACACCGAGGAGGAGAAGGTCCAGATTGCCATTCGGCATTTAGTGCCCAAGCAAATCGGCGAACATGGCCTGACTCAGGTCTCGTTCACCGAGGCGGGCGTCAAGGCGCTCGTGCGAAACTACACCCGCGAGGCGGGCGTGCGCTCTTTGGAGCGTCAGATCGCCGCCGTGTGCCGCAAGGCCACCCGTGAGTTCGCCGAAGGCCGCACGACGGACCTGGTGATTGACCCGGCACAGATCGAGAAATATCTGGGATCGCCTCGGTTTGAGTACGAGGAAGCCGCGAAGCGCACCGAAGCGCCGGGCGTCGTGACCGGCCTCGTCTGGACCCCGGTGGGCGGCGACGTCGTGTTTATCGAGGCGTCTCAGATGAGCGGCGGCAAGGGTCTTCAGCTCACGGGACAGCTTGGCGACGTGATGAAGGAGTCCGCGCAGACCGCGCTGTCCTATGTCCGTGCCCACGCGGGCGAGCTGCATATCGCGCCGGACTTCTACGAGAAGACGGACCTGCACATCCACGTCCCTGCCGGGGCCGTGCCGAAAGACGGGCCAAGCGCAGGCGTCACAATGGCGTCTGCCATCGCGTCCCTGCTGTCAGGCCGTCCGATCAAGCCCGCGCTGGCGATGACCGGTGAGGTGACACTTTCGGGCAAGGTGCTGCCCGTGGGCGGCATTAAGGAGAAGGTGCTGGCGGCCAAGCGGGCGGGGATCAAAACGATCATCCTGCCAGAGCGCAACCGCAAGGACCTGACCGAAGACATCCCGGCGGAGCTTCGCAAGGGGATGTCCTTCATCTTCGCGCAGAACGTGCAGGAAGTCATCGACGCCGCCTTGCAGCCGATTGGCGGCGACACGCCCGTCAAGAAGAGCACGGCCAAAATCAAAACGATGGAGAGCGCCCCGCCCCCCATCGCTGACATCGCCAACGTGCCCAGCAACGCCTGATGGTGACAAACCAACGCCCCTGCTTTCCAGCAGGGGCGTTTTTGTGTGTGCCTTGACTTAGCGGCATTGACAAGCTACAACAGAAAAGACAGCCCGCTAGAGGGGCTGTCTTTTCCTAAAAGGACAGAAAGGAGGTGAGTCTCCTATGTCCAGAAATCTGCGACGGGCTTTTGTGAAAGCTCGGCCTATCGCGCAGACCGTCGCGGCAGTTGCGTCAACAATCGCCGCGATCCTCCGAATCCTTAAAAGCCTCGGCTTCTAAGGACTAGGGACAAGAAGGAGACTGCTACCAGGCGGTTCCCTTTTTGCTTTGCTGCTAGTGATGCCGGAATGTTTCCCCAAAACACTCGCAGCAGCAAACTTACATGAGGTAAGAAAGGCTTCCCTCTCTGCACCACGTCATAATAAGTATAGCGTGTTTTTCCGCTTTTGTAAACAATGTCGGCTGTTTTGATATAATTTAATAGGGAGCGTCGAGGAACGTCATCTTCAATCAGTTCCCTACAAGCAGCCATGCACCGGGGAGAGGTGCGGGCGGGTACACTGACGGCATGACTTTTTCCAGTGTGCATTTCTTATGGCTGCGGCGGGTGGGCTTTGGGCTGCTGCTCGTGGGGTATCTGGCGTATGCTCACTTTCTGGCTCCGCAGACGGACCCGCCGCATGGGGGGTTCCTGGACATTGCGCTCGGACGCGGGCCGGGGCGGAACCCGGCGGTGTGGGGGGTGTTTCAGCTTCTCGGAGTAGTGCCGCTGATGTACTGGGCACTGCTGTTTCCCGACGGGCGGGAGCAGAAGGTGTGGGCGTGGCCGTTTGTGCTGGGGATGATGGGGGTGGGGTCGTTTGCGCTGCTGCCGTATCTGATTTTGCGGCGGTCTGCACCCGTGGCATCGCCGGGGCCGCGCTCGCTGATAGAGCGGTGGTTCGGGGGGCGTCCGTTTGCGATTTTCGTGGCGGCGTCGCTGGCGGCGCTGCTGTTTTATATCACCTGCTGGGGCAATCTGGCGGGGTTTGTGACGTGGTTTCGGACGGCGAACTTCGTCCACTTGATGACGATAGACTTGCTGGTGCTGACGCTGCTGTTTCCGGCGCTGCTGCGCGACGACATGGCCCGGCGCGGGGTGTCTGAGGAGTCGATGCTGGGCCGGGCGGCGCTGGGCCTGCCGCTGCTGGGGCCGATGGCGTATCTGGTGCTGAGGCCGGGGGAGAAGTAGGCAGGAAGGAACCGGGGGTATAAAACCCCCGGCAGGTAAGTCCGACGCCCTGCCGGGCTAAGGATAACGGAACTATGCTCTCGACCAAGCTCTTGACTAGGCTCTTCCGCCCGGAGGGCGGCTGAACTTCAATGCCGGGGGTTTCATACCCCCGGCTTCGCTTTTGCTGTCCACTACCCCACCGTCAGCCCGTCGAGCTGCGTTCGCAAAGCTCTTTTAGCCTCAGCGGCCTGAGCGCGGAGGGTTGTGGCCGAGCGGCGGAGGGTGGCGATTTTGGTTTCCTGCGTGTCGAGTTCGCCGACATAGCGCTTGTAGAGGGACGAAGAGCGGTCCAAAGCGGTCATGTTTTTGCGGATGCGGTCCTGCTCGCGCCCGATGGCGGCGACCTGCCCTTCGGCGACAGCGGCCTGATTGCTCAGGTCCGCGATGTGGCGGCGGGCGTTGACGACGCGGGCAAGCGCGGTGCGGGTGGCTTCGGGGATGTCCGAATGGGAGGCATCGGCGTAGAGGGCAAAGTCGTTCAGGTCGTCGTCCAAAAGGGCGACGGTGGTGAGCAGGGGCTTCTCGGTGATGACCGTCAGCGCGGCAGTTTTTCCGGCGGGGACGGGCACGGCAAAGCGGTACAAATTGCCGGTGCGCTCGGCGTAGGCGGCGGGCTGCATGAGTTTGGCCTGCGGGTCGTAGGGGTGTTCGACGAGCACGGTTTTGGCGGTCTGCGCTTTGCTTTTGAACGTGTATTTGGTCTCGGAGCGCTCGCGGAGGGTGATGGTCAGCACGCCGTTTTTGATCGCAAGCGCCACACGCGGCTGGTCGGCGTCGAGGGTTTCCCGGTTGCCGAGAATGGAGAGGTCGACGGCGTAGGAGATGAGGCGGGAGTCGCCGGGCGGCACGTCTTCCATGCGGGCGTCCCCGGCGTAAGTGTTGCCGTCAAAGAGGGTGACGGGACCGCCTTTGAGGTGCAGACCGGTGTTGTTTTTGAGGCGCACGGCGTTCAGGGGGAACTTGGCGTCGCTGTCGGCATTGTAAAGCGAGACCTTTTCGGTAGACACGTCCTGCGCGATCACGGGGATCATGGCCGCCTGCTGACGCGGCAGGGTGACGGGCGTGGTGACATTGTAGGCGAACAGTTCGCCCGCGTCCGCCCCCTGCGCCTGCGCGTTGACGGAGTCGCGGAACGCGGCGCGTCCGGCAACGCCTTCGGAAATCGAACTGGCGTGATTACTGGCTACCAATCGCGGCGGCTCTTGCACCGTCGGGGCGGGCGCGTCAACTGAGGTAGGTGCTTCAGGCGAGGGAAGTAAAGGCACTACCTTTGGAGGCGGGGGAGGCGCTCCGGGGGCGTTGTCCGTCAGGCTCTCGTCGTGCGTCTGCGGGTCGGGGGAGGCAATGATGTCCGGCTGCACGACGGGGCGCGGCAGGTACAGGGGCTGATAGAGGTCCTGAATAAACGAAATGGGGCGGCCCGACACGAGCGATAGCGTCACGTTCGACCAATCTTCATCGCCCGTGTTCTCGACTAATGCCCAGCCCTGCAAGTAGGACTTGGCCCCATCCGTCAGGACGAGGCGATAGGAAATCTTCCACAGGGGCGCTTCGGTCACATAGCCGACGCGCACCGGGCGGCGTCCGGCTCCGGCAAAGTGC
Organism: Capsulimonadaceae bacterium; assembly: GCA_965277455.1. Lineage (GTDB taxonomy): Bacteria > Armatimonadota > Armatimonadia > Armatimonadales > Capsulimonadaceae > JANXMY01. The sequence goes on from OZ255823.1 coordinate 2,903,411, forward strand.
AGCGTCACCGAGCGGCGCTGCTCGTCCGCCCCGCTTGCCAGCGTCGTCAGGGCGTCCTGAAACTCCGTGTTCAGGCTGGCATCGCGCAGATGGATCAGCGAGACGTCATCGAGACTGGCCGTGACCAGACCATCCGGGGTGAGCAGATTGAGCTTGTCCTGCGTCGTGCTGCCATTCGGCGTGGTGATGGCTTTGGTTTCCACGCTCACGATGCGGCCTGTTTGGACGCCGCGAGGGGTGGTGATAGACACATCCGCGCCGCGCAGGCCATTGAGAAGCTCCGCCCGACTGCGGGGCTGTGTCACATCGACAGCGAACGATTGGAGCGTCCGGCTCAGCGGGTCGCGTGCCCCGTAGATGACCGGCTGCACCTGACCGGTGGTGTCAATCAGCGTGAGCGACTTCAGAATATCGTTGATCTGCGTGGTGCGAAAGGTCAGCGGCACGGCGGCATCCCCGGACACATCGCCGCTGCGCTCAATCGCCGCGACGCCGGAGGTGAACAGCGTCACACGATTGATGGGCAGCGGCGAAGGCGCGGCGGCGGGCGGCGTCTGCGCGTGCGTGGACAGGCACAGGGCAAAAGCCAGAGCAGAGAACGACAGGACAGGGGCAAGGCGTAAGCCTTTGCGGGGATGGTGGGTGGGTTTCATGGTGGGTTAGAGGCGCGGGGGCGGGGGAGGCTTCAATGAGCAGTCGGAGGAGGAAAAAGGGCAGGGGCAAGCCCTGCCCCTACACCTCGCGGCGGTTGAAGATCATCACGGCCAGCAGAAGAAGAATGGCGGAATAGACCAGCGCTTCCAGCGTGGCGGTGGTTGTGAAGACGACCTGATTGGTGATATTCACATCCGGGGTCAGGATGGGGTTCTGCACATTGTACTTCGTGAAGTCCGGGATAATCGCGTTGATCGTCTTGAAGACATACACGACCAATATGTTTTTCGGGTGTGCGGGGTCACTGCTCGGGTCGGCGAGGGCCTCGGTGGCGGAGCGTGAGATGCCCAGCAGGTAGACGCCGAAGGTCAGGAAGAAGTTGACGAACGGGGACAGAAACGAGGAAAAAAAGACGGCGACGGCATTGATAATGATAATCTGGCAGGTAATGAGAAGAAGGCCCTGACAAACATCGCGCACATCTTTGTCGAAGCCGCGCTCTTTGATCACGAACAGCAGCAGAAACACCAGCGCCATGATAGCGACCGACGACAGCACCGTCATCAGGCCGCCCAGAAACTTGCCCAGCACGAACTGATACCGATGCACCGGCTTGGACAGGATGGTGTAAACCGTGCGCCGCTCAATCTCCTGTGGCAGCAGATTAATTCCCAGAATGACCGAGATAAAGACCCCAGTGAGGCCGATCACGCCGAGGCCAAGAGTTTTGACCAGGACAGTTTCGCGGCCCGGCTGAAACGAGGCATTGACCGCGCCGATGACCAGCAGGACGGCGGCGACCAGAACAAAAATGAGCAGCGTGCGGCGGCGGATCGCCTCGCCGAACGTTCCGCTTGCGATAAGCCAGATGGTTTTCATAAGAGCAGTTGCAAATTCCTTTCGAGCTTATCATACCAGAGCGGGGCGGTTTTGGCAAGCCGCAGGCTATTCCACAGGCTATTTCGCGGTGGCCTGAACCGGACAGCGGCAAAGAAAGCAGCAAATCCCCCGGAGCTGCGTCCGGGGGACATTTTTTATTTAGGGTTTTATTTATGACTATGATGATAAGCGCGGTCGGAAGCGTGGTTTTCCCGGTCCAGGACATGAGCATCACGGTCCAGGCGGTGCGCGGCGCGGTCTTCGCGCAGTCCGGCGGCGGTGTGGTGCTTGGCGCGGTGGAAGGCCCGGTCGGCCTTGTGGAAGGCGGCATCGTCGCGGTGAAACTGCCGGTCGGCGGCATGGTACGCCTTGTCGTCACGGCGGGCTTTGGGGGCGGCTTGAACAGTCGGGATTGCTCCCAGCAGAAAGGCAGCGGCGGCGGAAGCCGTCAGCAGGCGCAGGCAAAGAGGGGTTGTCATTGAGTTCTCCAGTGTGTTTGTTTTGACCAGTATGTTTATTCGGTTTCAGGGTCTTTGGGCCGGGCGAACCGGCGAAACAGGCGCAGGGCCGCCGTCATCACGAGGCCGACGACGCCGATGCCGACAAGGTTAGTCGGGCAGACGGCTTGCCCGCAGCAGGGACAGGTTCCGCCCATCAGCGCATACAGGCCGCTGAACCCGAGCCAGGTCCCGGCAGGGCGGGAAAGTTTTTGAATGGACAGAGTTTGAATAGATAATTTCGGAAGGTGCATCGCAGGCTCCCTGCTTGAAAAGATGCCTGAGACCCCGCGCCCGCCGCGAAGGGGAACGCGGCAGAGGGGCGCAAAAGTCTCAAGCGGCGAATAGCCGTCCAAAGCGGCCACTCGTTCGGGAGCCGCCGGTCTTAGGATTAGTCTTACGACTGAATGTAAGAATCCGGCGGCTTTAAATCGTGCGGATGGGTCTTGGCATTTTTGACGAACTCAGAAATGCAGGGCGGGCAGCAGAACAGATACTTTTTGCCGCCGACCACCCAGGCAAACTTCGTGTTCGCCTGCGTCATCGTAATCGGGCAGGTATAGGTCCCCTTCTGGGGGTGCAGATGGTGACTTGCCATCATCCCCTGATATTTTTGGTCCGGTGTCATCCCGCCGTTAGCCCATATATCTGCCTGGGTGTAGGCCCCGCCGGGGGTCAGAAACAGCGCTTTCTGGGCGGGCGTGACCGCCGACGCAGTGACCATCGTGGCTGCCGTGTCATGGACGGGAGCGGCAGACGCCGCCGCGCCGGGGCCGAGATCGAAGCGCACGGTGCGCTCGCCGCCGGGCAGGGGCACGGACAAAGTCAGCGCGGTGGCTTTGCCGGTCCTCTCGGCAGGCAGCTCGCCGGTGAAGACCGACGCCTCCCCTTTTGGCTCGCCAGGCTGGGGAACCGCGTGGAGAAGCACTTTTGTGTCTCCCGTGCCGGTTTTGGCCCACACTGTGGTGACCGGCAGCGGGCAGGCAATGCGTTCCGTGATGCCCATGACATACAGCGAGAGGCTGCCGTTTGGCCCGAGGGCGGCTTCCAGGTGGTTGTCGCCAACCGACTGAATTTGTCCGCCGTGCAGAGGCACGTCCTGATGCCCGGCGGCGATGGCAGCGGGCGGCGTGGCCGACAGGTGCCAGAGGACGCCCATCGTTAGTGCCGTTGCCGCCAGCAGGCCGCTTTGCACGGCCCATTCCTTGCAGTCCGTGCCGCGCCGCCGCTCGTATAGCCGGACCAAAGCCCGGAAAGCGAAGTACGCGGCCAGCCCCAGCAGGGCGGTCACGACGGCGGCGGCGGCGGCATCGGTAGCCGCCATCTGTGCCGGGGTGGACGGGACGGAAGTGTCATGCGCTCCGGCGGGCGCGGCGGCCAGTGCCGCCGCTCCCAGAGATGCAGACACGAAGAAACACTTCTTCATCTTGTCCTCTTTTCATTAGAACCCGCCCGTGAGGCGCACCAGATAGCGGCGGCCCTGCTGGAAGCGCGTGCCGCTGAAGCCCGAATTGAAGTTCAGGACGCTGACATCATTGGTGATGTTCTCCACATCCAGCTCCACACCCACCGGTCCCACCACATGCGGAGCACCTGCCCGCACGTTGATGGAATAGTGCGAGTTCTGTGAGCCATTGTTTAGTACATTGCTGTTGCTGGGGCCGATGGGGGCCAGGGCGCTGGAGACTTCGCCAGAGCCGTAGTAGACTTCGCCGCCAAAGAACACCTGCGAGGGCAGCGTGTAGCTCAGACCCGCGCTCAGAGTATTAAGCTGCTGGTGGTCGTTGACGATGGGGGCGTCCGCTCCGGTCTGATCCAGACCGTTGGGCTTGGCGATGGAGTTGGTGTAGGCGAAGAAGCCGCCCAGGCCGACCCCGCCACGCGGGTTGAGATCATAGGACAGCTCCAGGCCATGCACGCCGGCATGAGTGTATTGGAGGGTGGTGTACGCGCCGATCTGCGTGTAGGGGATCAAAATGCCCGTGTCGATCTGGTTGCTGAAGTTCTTGTAGTAGTACGAGGCTTTCACGGACTGCCCGCCGCCCAGCTCATGCTGGACATTCGCCTCGTAGTGGTCCACGGTCTGGGGAACCAGGTTTGTGCCGAGGATCGCGCCCTGCGCCAGCGGCGGCTGGGTGAACAGCTTGTCATAAATCAGCCGCCCGGTCGTGCTGGGAGTGATCGCATACGCGGCATTGATACGCGGCGACAGGTAATTCTTTTTCACCGAATCGGGCGAGAGGTTCTGCTTGCCGTAGTACGAATCCAGCCGCAGGCCGTAGTTCAGGGTCAGCTTGGAAGTGGTCCGCCAGGTATCCTGCGCGTAGAACGCATTGTAATAGCCGGAGCGGTGAACGTTGACCACCGGGGTAGCCGTGTTGCCGGGGTTAATCAGATACACCGGGTTGCCGAGAACGTCTGTAACCTGGTTGCCGCTGGCATCGGTCTGATACGTGCCATTGGGGGTAAGCTGCGGGCCGCCGGTCTGCACTGCCGCCAGCGAGTCCAGCGCGAGCTGAGACTGCGGGGTGAACTGGTACGATTCATTGCCGCTCTGCCGGGTCAGCAGGAAGCCGCCTTTGTAGGTGTGCGTCCCCGCCGAAGAAGTCAGGCTCCCCGAAAGCTCGGTCTGGCTGCTGGTGCGAAGCACGGTCGGGTTGTACTCAATGGAGTTGTCCACCGTGGTGAGAATACCCGTGGTCGGGTCCACCGAAGACAGATCAATCGACGGGTTATTGTTGCGGATGTCCAGCCGGGAGCGGGTGGAGCCGAGCGACAGCAGGCCGGTCAGGGTGGAGCCGAAGCTGTGCCGGTAGTTGATCAGGCCAAAGCGGTTTTCGTCGTTCTGGTAGACATCCTGCCCGGCGTCCTGCTGGGATTTCAGGGAGATGTTCTGGCTGCCGAGGAGAGTTGGGTCGGGGTCTACGCCCGCCGAAAGGCCATCCGCATCGCGTGCGCCGCCGTAGCCGTAGCCCTGGCCGACCGGGGCATACTTGTCGGGCAGGCCGGTGCGGTTAGCGATCTGTGTCTGCGCCGGAGCGGTGTTCAGGATCACACTAAACGTATCGTTCGGCGAGGCGACATAATCAATGTTTCCAAACAGCGTGGCGGCTTTGCCGTGGTTGTGGGCGCTTTGGTCACCCGGCTGCGGCGCTTCCAGAGTGTTGTCGGTGCTGCGGTTGCTGAAATTGAACAGGTAGCGCAGCGGACCAGCCTGCCCGGTGGGAGCACCCGCCTGCCCGCCGAAGGTAATAGATTGATCCAGCGTGTTGTAGCCGCCGTAGTCCGCCGAGAGGTTCTGGAAGGGCTTGATCGTACCTGCCTTGAGGTTCAAGTTGATGATGGCCGCCGTCTCACTGCCATATTCAGGAGAGTAGCCACCGGTTTGAATATCGGCGCTCTGGATGATGTCCGGGCTGAACTGCGGTCCGGCACGGCCCTGCAAGACGCCGGGAAGCTCAAAGCCGTTGATATAGATAGATGTGGAAGCGTGTTCGCCGCGTGGGTGAACCGCATTGACCGAGGACCCCACAAAGCCAGGGTTGGTCAGCAGCAGGCGCGGAAACGACTGAGGATTGGCCCCACCCGAGGGAATTTTAGCGATGAAGTCCGACGAAATGCGATTCGAGTCGACGGTTGACGGGCGAATGGTGAGGCCGCGCCCGGTGGTGGTGACTACGCGCTTGGACAGGTTGATGTTTATCGGCGTGCTGGTGTCGGCATCCACGGCGATGGTACGGGTGTCGGTGTTAAACGTGACCACGCTTGTGGTGACGGTCCAGTTGCGGATTTCCAGCGGCGGGCTGAGGGCGACGCCCTGGGCATCGGCGGTGACATTGATGTCCGGGCGGACCCCGGCGGTGTCGTGGAACGTCACCACGGCGCTGGGAACGGCCTTGCCGTCCTGGTCGTGGACAACGACGCGCAGGCGGCCAAACACGTCGGCATGGGCGGCGGACATGGAAAACAGGCAGGAAGCAGTGGCAATCAGCGCGGTGGCGGCATGACGCCGGGGGCGCAGGCGATGAAACATACGAAAGGGTCTCCTCCTGCGGCTTCTTTTTTCAAAGAGAAGGCAGGCGTAAGTGCGCCTGGGGGTAGACGAACGGGCGGAGACGTGATACAATCACCCTGGCAATGGGCGTGAACAAGTATCGCGTTCGCCGGGCGCGAGTGTGCGGCAAACACACTTGCGCCCTTTTTGTGTCGTGGCTAATCCGAGGCAGAATGATGACAGGGCTAAGTGAAGTGAGAGAGTGAGGAAACGGCGGGTTAGGCCGAGGCGCACGGGGGCGCACGGGAGCGGGTGTGACGAATGGCAGCGGACAGGGGGGAGGCGGGAAGGGCTTCAGACAGCGGCAGGACCGCAGGCGGAGGCGGAGGGATACTTATCCCCGGTGTTTGCAGGGTTCCGGCAATACCTTCCCATTGACAGGCCAGACACGGCCCAGGGTCGGTCAGCGGCAGGGCCTGAGATTCAGCCGCCGCGTTCCGGTGGAACGTGGCGCTCGCTTGCAGAAAGCCGAAGTCTTCCGTGTGGTCGAGTGCCACCACGGTTCCCATCCAGAGGCAGATAAAGGCCAGCACCAGCGCGAAAGCGCGGGCGATTTTGGCTGTCCGGGTTGTCTGCACAGTGGTCACGTCGCCATTGTACCACGGCTTTGGCTAAAACGCAACCGATTTTTTGGGGCTTCCCGTTTGTGGCTTCCTGCCGGGTATACTGCCCCTATGCGCTACAAAGTCACCGTTGTTTTCTCAGGAACCGTCGTGGTGGAGATGGATGCGGCCTCGCCCGAAGCGGCCCGGCTGACGGTCGCCGAGATGACCCTGCCGGATTTGGCCCGGCAGGGCCATGCTGATGTCCATGCCCTGAAAATCGCCGCCCGCGAGATCACGCCGACCGCCTCCCTGAGCGGGGAGGACGACGGCAGCCCAGGCGAGACGGCCTCGCGTGCCCCGCGTCCGTCGGGCTGGTACCGACCCGCCTAGACCTGTTCCCTGTGTAGAAAGAAAACAGAAAGAAAACTCGATGGCCGTACACCAAAACGAAGACCCGCGCCTGGACGAAAACGGGCCTTCTCCCGCGCAGCTCAGTCCGAACGACGAGCACGCGCAGTTTGTGCTGCAAAAAGTGCAGCCCGCCCTGCTCGGCCTGATGGACGGGTCGGTCTCGACCCTGGCCCCCATTTTTGCCACGGCGGGGCTGACGCATCACTCCCTGCCCGCGTTTTATGTGGGGCTGGCGGCGTCGCTCGGCGCGGGCATCAGCATGGGGCTGGCCGAGGCGCTCTCCGACGACGGCGAGGTCTCGGGGCGGGGAGCGCCGCTGCTGCGCGGGGTGATTACAGGCGCGGCGACGACGCTGGGAGGGATGCTGCACACGCTGCCGTTTTTGCTCCCCACCCTGTCGCTGGCCCTGCATCTGGCGTATGCCGTGGTCGCGGTGGAGCTGCTGGCGATTGCGTACATTCGGTTCCACTTTATGAAAAGCCCGCTGATGCAGACGGTGGTGCAGGTCATCGTCGGCGGCGCGATTGTATTCGGGATTGGCGTGTGGCTGGGCAAAATCGGGGCGGGGTAGCCCCCACTTGATAAGCGGGGGCCTTGTTCTTGTCTTATTCTCTCTCAACCCTCCCCTAACAGGGGAGGGTATGCTTCGCATTTGTTCCAATCGGCGCGGAGCGACGGGGAGGGGTCATTCCGCCTCGTGCTTGAGCTTCTCGGCCTGGTCGGCGCTGACGAGCGTGTCGATGACGTGCTGGATTTCGCCGCTCAGGAGGTTCGGCAGGTTATGCACGGTCAGGCCAATCCGGTGGTCGGTCAGGCGGTCCTGCGGGAAGTTGTAGGTGCGGATTTTGGACTCGCGGCCTCCCGTGCCAATCAAAGACTTGCGCGTGCCGCCGATGGCGTCGTTCTGCTTCTGCATCTCGATGTCATACAAACGCGCCTTCAAAACGCGGATGGCTTTCTCGTAGTTCTGAAGCTGAGAGCGCTGGTCCTGGCAGGCGACGACAATGCCGGTCGGCTTGTGAATAAGCCGCACGGCGGTCATGTTTTTCTGGACGTTCTGCCCGCCCGCACCCTGCGACAGCGTGTACTGCTTTTCCAGGTCGCGCTCCTCGTTGACTTCAATTTCCACGTCCTCGGCCTCGGGCATGACAATGACTGTGGCGCTGCTGGTATGCAGCCGCCCGCTGGCTTCGGTCGCGGGGACGCGCTGAACGCGGTGGACGCCGGACTCAAACTTGAGGGCCGAATAGGCCCCTTCGCCGTGGATTTCGACGACGGCTTCTTTGTAGCCGCCGTTGCCGGTCTCATTGGAGTTCAGGAGGCTGTAGGTCCAGCCGCGCTTGTCGGCATAGCGCAGGTACATACGGAGCAGGTCACCCGCAAACAGTGCGGCTTCGTCGCCGCCCTCCGCGCCGCGCACCTCCAAGATGACATCTTTTTCATCGTTCGGGTCTTTGGGCAGCAGCATGACTTTGAGGTCATTTTCCAGAGCCGCCCGCTGCGTTCTGAGGTCATCAAACTCGGCTTGGGCCAGATCGCGCAGGTCTTCGTCGAGCGAGCCATGCAGCATTTCCTCGGTGTCGTCAAACTGCTTGGCAATCTCTAAATACTGCCGGTACTTGGCAACAATCTCGGTCAGGTCGCTGTACTGCTTATGCACGCGCCGGTATTCGTCCATGTCGTTGACCAGCTCCGGGTCAGACATCCGGCGCTCTAATTGGTCGTAGAGTTCTTCAACTTCGGCTAATTTTTCAAACATAGTGTGATCCTTAGAATAATCCGAGCCGGGTGCGAGGGATTTTCAATCCCTCGACATTTTGGCCTCAAAGAAACATTACGCCACCACCGGCGCGTCTGCGTCCGTCTCGGCGGCCAGGGCGGGCGAAAGCCCGATGCCGTTATGCTCCTCGGCCCACACGGCGTCGAGCGAGGCAATCGCCACTTCTAATTGGCTGTCATCGGGCACGCGAGTCGTCAGAAGCTGTGTCCAGAGGCCCGGCGCAATCAGCCACAGCGCCCAGGGCTTGGCGCGGTTTGCGCCCGCCCACTTTAAAATCTCAAACGCGATGCCCGCCACGACGGGCAGCAGCAGCAGCCGCAGGCCAACGGTTTCCAGCACCGGCAAAAAGCCTTCGGTGAACGAATGGCGCGGGACCGCCGAGAAGACGACGATGGATGTGATCAAAACAATAAAGATAAAGTTTGTCCCGCAGCGCGGGTGGATGCGGCTGGCAGCGCGGGCGTTCTCCACCGTCATCGGCAGCCCGGCTTCCAGCGTGTTGATGGCCTTGTGCTCCGCGCCATGATACTGAAACACGCGCTGAATATGCGCCATGCGCGAGATGGCGGCAATGTACAAGAAGAAGAACGTCAGCCGGATGCCGCCTTCGGCGAGATTGGCCCCGAGGCGCGAGTGGATGTGAAAAAAGCGGTCGGTCAGCAGCGCGGGCAGGGTCCAGAACAGGCCAAACCCCAGCACCAGAGACAGCACTGTGGTCAGGCCAATCGCAATGCCGTTAATTGTCCCGTCTTTGGACTTGGCTTTTTCTAATGCCCCCTCGCCCATCATCAGCCCCGCCGCGCCCGCCGCCTCGGCTTCGCGCTGGGCGTACTCGTCCGTGGACTGCACATTGGCGGCATAGGTCAGGGCCTTGATGCCGAGCGCCATCGCGTCAATCAGGGCCAGCGAGCCGCGCAGAAAGGGCTTGTTGAGCCACTGCACCCCGCGCAGATGCTTTTCGACGGGTTCCAGCTGCGTGACAATCTCGCCGGTGGACAGCTTGCGGCAGGCGACGGCGAAAAAGCGCGGCGAGCGCATCATCACGCCTTCTACCACGGCCTGCCCGCCATACTGCGTTCGTTCATCCGCCATTGCGACACTCCTCTGACCTAAGACGTGCAAATACTAAGACGTGCAAAAGGGCAGGGCAACACTTGCCCTGCCCGGTTCAGGTGCTATTTCTTCATACCATACTTGGTCAGGAATTTGTCCACGCGGCCTTCGCTGTCGAGCAGCTTCTGCTTGCCGGTGAAGAACGGATGGCACTGCGAACAGATTTCCGTGGACAGCTTCTCGCCCGTCGAGCGTGTGTGGTAGGTGTGGCCGCAGGAGGCGCAGGTGATGCTGACTTCCTGATACTCAGGATGAATGCCGGACTTCATGGGGGGTCGTATCCTTTCAAATGCCGTGGGAACACCCATCGGCGGGCCTTAAAGACAGCCAACTTCTCACTATACCTTAATAACACGCGGCAAGGCAACCCTGTTCCCAAATTGCGCTCTTCGGGTATACCGTCTCCTATGAGCAGTGTTTACCCCTCCCCCGCCCCGACGCCTTCGCTGAAAACCCGCCGCACCGCTGCGGGGAGGGTTCTGCTGGGGCTGCTGATTTCCGTCGTGTTCGCCGTGATTTTCGTGCGCCTGTTTGACTTCGTGACCGACACCGGCCATCGGGTGCTTCCCTTTGACTCCGATTTGCTGCTCTGGATGTCCCGGCACCGGTCGCCGCCGCTAAATGAGCTGGGGGAATGGCTGGCGCATCTGGGGTCGCCGCCGGTGATTGTGGGGATTGGGCTGGCCGGGGCTATCGTGGGGGCCGTCTGGCGGAAAGTGCGCGGGGCGGCCTGGACGCTGCCCATCGCCATCTTCGGCTCCGGCATTATCATTCAAACCGTCAAGCTGATTGTGCAGCGCCCCCGCCCCGCCGCCGTGCCGCACGGGTTTCAGCCGCTCCTGCACGAGACGGGCTACTCGTTTCCGTCGGGCCATTCGCTGATTGCGATGACGGTCTACGGCCTGCTGGGATATTTCGCGCTGCATCTGGTGACTCGCCCGTGGGCGCGGCTGACCGTCCGCATCCTGACCGTGCTTCTGGTGTTCGCCATCGGCGCGTCGCGGGTGTATGTGGGGGTGCATTACCCGACCGACGTGCTGGCGGGCTGGACGGCAGGCGTGCCGTGGCTGATCACCTGCCTGGGCCTGCACGAGCTTTTGACCCGCCGCTGGCCCCGCTCCGGCGAGCCGGTGCTAATGCCAAAGACCGGTCGCGCTGGAGATGCCCATTCCGCTGGCTAAGACCCCGGTATCGTCAGCTTGCCGGGCTTGCTTTTCAGGCTCTTTACGGCAGCGTCCAAACGCGAGGCTACCTTCTGGCGGTCGTCGTGGATTTTTTCCAGACGTGCGCCTTGCTGTTTATCCCCAGCCTCGGTAACGACATCAATTAAATCATAGAATCCATTTTCCGGGTACTGCTCAGGGTGTGCTTCCATTTGCTGGATTTTGTCCACAGCAGCCTGTGCAGCAACAGGCCCCTCGTCAATAGCAAGGTTTTTGATGTATGTCTCCCGTGCATCATACTCCGCACCCCTTTTCCAGTCAGCTAGACCTTCCGCGAGGACTGCTCCCCGTTCCGCAGGTGTTTTCGCCGCAAATCGGAGTTTGAGCGAGGAGTATCCATCGTCCTTAAGGTTCAAGGCTTGCACCATAGGAAGAGCAAGATACTCCTGAGTACCGTTGACATACATCATATCAGCGATTTCCTGCAAAGCGTAGACCCCGATAGGAATAGGCTTTATATAGCCAATCTCAATCAGCGGCTCTCCATTGGGCTTCAAGCGCGGCAGATTGTAATCTTTGAGGGCAACGTTGATTTCTGATGGGGCAAGCCCAAGTTCTGCATAGAATAATTTGATCCGCTGGGCCGCCTGCTGTTTTGGGTTGGAAATCCCTTGAACCGCATCGTCAGCAAGCAGTCTTGCCTTAATTACATGCGCCAAGCTACTGGCCTCGCTGTTGTTGCCATCTTCAGTGCTGTCAATAATGCGCTGGATTTGTGGCAATACCTCGGTCGCATGAAGACGCACTGCATCCCGTAACACAGGTTGAATGAAATACGGGTCGATATGTGAAAATGGGTCAAAGTGAGAACTGGCAAATTTCTGGGAGATGGCGCTGGGGTAATTCAACACAGCTACAATATCCGGCACGACTGATCGGTCTCCACGCACCGCACCGTCATGAATGCGATCCAGACGCTTCTGGTCTTCGGGGAGCGGCGTTGGAGGGGGCTTAGAATACGTCACAGATTGGACACTACAAGCCACGAACAGGGCAGTACCCACAAGGGCAAGGAGTTTTTTCAGTTTCATAATGTTTTTAAACCTTCTCCATAGCAGAGGCAAGTTAGGGACCAAGCTGGCTCAAGCTGGTCAAAATGGTAGTACCTGGGTAGATTTTTTGTAAATCTGCAAGATTAGAAATGTGATAAGCACCAGAAGCGTCAGGGGACCCAGTGGGCGTGACATGAACACTTAGTGTTGTATCAGCATGAAAGTCCCAATAAAAATTGGCAACTCCGTTCTGGTAAAATTCAACGTAGCCGGTTTGAAGCCCAGTATCAGCCCAATCATCCTGCCAATGCGCTGAACTGTCTAAGCACGGCTTCAGAGCTTGTATATCCGCTAGACACTCTACATCTCCCGGATCAGGCGGAAGACCCTGAGATGTTATTTTTTGATAGGCACCAGTCGTGTCATAAATCTTATTCCCATTACTGTCGAAACTCTTAAGGTGGTGCGAGTCTTTCCAAGTAGACACCAAGTTGATACTATAAACTGAAGCCCCTTTTGCATCTAGGCCATTCTCCATTGTTTCAATTCCCGAAGCAAGCCATGCGTTTTTGTGTCCCTGTTCGTGTGCAGAGGTTTCAACAAAAGTATGAATTCCTCTGGTTGTCACTTTCCCAAGATAAATGACATAGGGCGAGATATTAGCATTAAGCCCAAAAACATTGAACACGGCATCACTGTAAGCGTCGTCTTCGATTTTTATTGTGGATGTTCGGTTACTTGTACCAAAACCATCAGCAGAGGCGTTAGATGCTGTTCCAGATGCGTAACTACCCGTGGCAGTAGAGACTTGATTGTAGTAGTGATACCAGTTGGGAGTTCCATCAGAATTAGGCCAGTTAGCAACCGTTCCGGGAAAAAAGGTCTGGATTTTGGCGGTATCAGTTTTCGCGGCCTTGATGTACAGGTTGGCGTCGTGAGTTCCAAACCCACTGTTTGCGCTTGGTAAACCTGCAAAAATCAGAGTTCCAGATGTATAGGTGGGGTAGTTGTTGTTGGGTGTGGTAACACTAGCAGTCAAGCCGCTCACTACCCACTGGTACGCAATTCCATTCGGAAGAGCAGGATTTTCGATCTTAAGGCTTGGACTGTTGTTGGTCAACCAAGCAGCATCAAGATTGGTATTTCCTTGGGTTTTCAATGCTCCGGGTATATACAAATATCCTGTTGGCTTGTCACGAGTATAAGTGTACTTGTTGTCGCCTAAGTCAAGGCGACCTGCGGGATCGGGGGCAGTAAGGCTGATATTAGCAAAGGCAGCCGCCGCCATGAACGAGAACCCAAAAACATCATATGTGCAGCCGTAGTAGGTGTAGCCGCTAATGCTCCCCAGCGGATTGCAGGAAACACTGAAGCTGGTGCTGCTCCCAGTGTTGACGGAGAAGGTCTTGCTGCCCCCGCCGGAACTGTTGGAGCTTGCCGCGATGGAGCCGGTCTGGCCGAGATCGGTACTGTAGCTGCCGCTGACGCCATTGTTGGGGTCATACAACTGCCAGGAGAAGTTGCAGTTTTCGGTGACAATTGCTTGTGCGGGCGGCGGCGAGTTCGGATAAGCCGCATCGGCAACCCATGTGAAAGTCGCGGTCAGGGGGCCTTGTATTTTGGCCGAGATGTAGGTAGAGGCGGAACTGCTGGAGTTGCCGCGAAAGTTGGCCGTGCCACCGTAGCCATAGCTGTCGGTCGTTGGGGTGACCGTGCCTGCGCCGGAACCATCCTGCGTGGTGATCGTGCCGCCGCTGTAGGTGACGTCGTAGTGCCCGTAGGACGCGACCCCGCCGCTGCCACCTGTCCCCGTGCCTCCACTGCCGCCCGTACCCGTTCCGCCGGAGCCGCCCGTACCCGTGCCGCCGCTGCCACCTGTCCCCGTACCTCCACTCCCGGTGCCTCCGCTTGGGCTGCCTCCACTTGGGCTGCCACCACCAGTAGTAGTGGTGCCGCTGGGAGTGTAAACTGTGACTGTGGCAGTGCCTTTAGTAGCAGGGTCTGCGTTAACCAGGGCGGTAATGGTGGCTGGCGTGTAATCGTAAGTGCCTGCTGTCGTGGTCACGGGAAAAGTAACCGTGTACGAATTTGCGGCCACAGCAACAGAGTAAGGCACTTGAACAGAGGGGCTGTCGCTGGAGAGATATACAGTCGTTCCGTTCGTGGTGGGATGAATTCCATTGATGAATCCCGAAGCAGTGCTGCCAGCGGTGATCGTGATTGGGCTGACCTGCACCAAAACGGCCTGTGGAGCGCGAGCAACCGTGGTATAGGTCTGAGTATATGTCCCGTCCGCTTTGATCGTCCATACCAGAGCGCTGCCCTGCCCAGCGCTCCATAAGAGGCGCACATCCCCGCCCGTTCCCGCTGCGAGTGCAACCGGAAAATAGTTATAGTTAGGATTGGTATAGTAGCGGTAGGTATACGTGCCATCCGGCGCTACTCTCCACAACGATACCATGCGATTAGACGGGTAGGACCAGAGAATGCGCGGCGCATTATTTGAGTCCACTGCCAGGGCCACCGGGGAGTAGCCCGCAAAGGGGCCGTAGTCAGGGTACGAGTAGTTTGCGTCGCCATAGACGCTGTTCCAGAGGGAAATGCCGCCGTCGCTCTTGTTCCACAAGGTGCGCGGGACGCTGTTCGGGCCTGCGGCTACCTGGAAGGCGGTGTAGCCGGTGAAAGGACCGTACTCCGCGTCCGTAAACGTACCGTTAGCAGCCACGCTCCAGTGCGCCATTTGCCCGCTCGTATTGTTCCACAGAAGGCGCGACGTATTATCACCGCCCACAGTCACATTGGCGGCAGTCCAGCCGGAATAGGGACCGTAGTTGGTGTTGGGGGAGCTTCCGTCACTGTTGATACGCCACAAAGCGGCAGTTCCGTTGGTGTTGGTCCAGAGAATGCGGGAAACGTTGTCGGTTCCAGTGGCGAGAGATTTGCCGCTCCACCCGGTGTAGGGACCGTAGGAGGTCTGGGAGGCGACGCCGCCGTAGGCATCAAGCCGCCAAAGGGAGATGCTGCCGTCGGGGTTGTTCCAGAGCAGGCGGGTGAGGTTGTCGCCGCCCACGGCAATGCCGACGGGTGTTTGGGCGTTGACCTGTGCGGGAGCAAGGCAAAGCAGGAGGAGCATCAGCAGGTTAGCGAGGCAGAACCGGCGAGGCAGAACCGGCGAGGCAGAACCGGCGAGGCAGAACCGGCGAGGCAGAACCGGCGAGGCAGAACCGGCGAGGCAGAACCGGCGAGGCAGAACCGGCGAGGCAGCAGAAGCGCATAGGGTTTCTCCGAACAAACAAGAAAATGGAAATGCGAACTGCGCCCAAAGTTCAGCGCACCGAAGATAGCATAACACAAGTCAGCGGCTCTGTCAAGGCTTTTCGGCTAATTTTTACATGATAAATGCAAAGCGACCGCTTTGTAAAAGCACCGGCTAGACAATCAGGCAGGGTTTTGTGTTATAATGCACTAAACATGGCCGACTCTGACACAACACGCCCCCAAAGCTCTGACGCCGTTCCTGGCGAGGATGCGCCGCCTATGCGCCGCTTCATGGAAACCAAAGCCGGGGACGCCGAAGGGCGGGCACTGACGCTGAAGGCCGTGCCGGGAATGGCAGCCGTGGCGGCGCAGGACTTGACGCGCCTGCCGCTGCTGCTGGAAGTGCGCGGGCGGGCGCTGCGGCCCGGCGCGAAGCGGCCTCCGCTCAACATTGCGCTGGCGATTGACCGCTCGGCGGCGATGGTTGGGGAGCCGCTGGAATACGCCAAGCGGGCCTGCGCCTATGTGATAGACCTGCTGGAGCCGGACGATTTTTTAAGCATCGTGGCCTTTGAAGCCGAAGCGGATATTGTGCTGCCCGCCCGGCGCGTGCGCGACAAGGCGCTGGTCAAAGACTATGTGCAGCGGCTGACGGCGGGGCGGGCGGCGGACCTCGCCGCAGGATTTCTGGGGGAAGGACTGCTGGCGGCGTGCCGGCAGGCGGCTTCGGTGCGGACGGCACGGATGCTGAGCCGGGTGCTCCTGCTGACCGAGGGCGGCGCGGCGCTGACGGGACCGGCGGCGGACCGGCTGCGCGGGCAGGTGGCCGAGCAAAAGGCGCGGGGGCTGACGGTGTCGACATTTGGTGTGGGCACCGCCTACAGCGAGGGCCTGCTCTCGGCGCTGGCGTGGGCGGGCGGCGGCAGCTTTTACGATGTGCCGCGCCCGGAGCGCATCCCCGAGGCATTCCGGCGCGAAATGGAGGCGGCGGGGCGCACTGTGGCCGCCGGGGTGCGCCTGCGGCTGTCGCTTTCGCGGGGCGTTTCGGTACGGGAAGCGTCGGGGCACGCGCCGTTCTTCGGGCCGCGCTCCGCCGAGGTCGGGCTGGTGGATGTGGAGGGCGGCTCCGGGGTCGCCTCGCAGTGGGAGCTGGAGCTGGCGGCGCGGCCTCCGGGAACCTACCGGGTGGCGGTGGCCGAGCTGCTGTATGACGATGCCCGGACAGGGCGGCAGGAAAAAGTGAGCGCCGACGTGGTGGTGGAGTTTGCCGAGAGCGGCGGCGCGTCTCTGGGCGCGGGGATGGACGGGCGGGTGCAGGCCGAGCGCGAGGTCGCGTTGGCGGGGGTGACGCTCAACGAAACCCTGGCCGCCCTGCGCGGGGGCCGCCTAGACCGGGTGGGGGCGCTGGATGCCTTGAAAGAGACAAAAACACTGATGCTGGACCGGGGCCGTCTGGCGCAGGCACAGCGGATCACG
Source organism: Capsulimonadaceae bacterium (assembly GCA_965277455.1). Taxonomy (GTDB): domain Bacteria; phylum Armatimonadota; class Armatimonadia; order Armatimonadales; family Capsulimonadaceae; genus JANXMY01. The sequence goes on from OZ255823.1 coordinate 2,920,293, forward strand.
CAGGCGATGCAGGAGATTGAAGCGGGCGGTGCGGTGGAAAAAACGCTGACGGCCACGGTGACGGCGCTGGCACAGGGCCGGATGCGCTGAACGAAAACGGACACACGAAACGATTTAAAGAAACGATTTGAAAAACTACTACGCCATCTTAGAAGTGCCCGTTGGCTGCCGTTTGGAAGAAATCAGGCAGTCGTACCACCGTCTGTTGCAGGAAAACATGGACAGCGAGGACGCCTTTGCCGACCTCAAAGAAGCCTATGAAGTGCTGACGACGCCGGAGCGGCGCGAGGAGTACGACCGAGCAGCCTGGGGGGAGACCTTTGGGGGCGGCACCGGCGAGCCGGGGTCGGTGCCCCGGCTGATCTCGCCGACGGAGCGCTGCCCGATGGGCACCGACGCGCAGTGTCCGGTGCTGCGCGGGCGGCTGATCGCCTCGGATAAATACTGCCCCGAGTGCGGCTTCCTGCTGGCAGGGCTGGACGCGGACGGGCCGGTGCCCGATGCCGCCCCGCCCCGGCAGGTCTGGCTGGAAGAGCCGGGCGGGCAGACGCACCGCCTGCGGGCGGGCCTGAACATTGTGGGACGCGAGGGCGCGGACGTTCTGCTGCCCGACAAAACCGTGTCCCGGCAGCACGCCCGGCTGGATGTCGGCGCGGACGGCGCGGTGACGGTGGAAGATTTAAGCAGCACCAACGGCACGGCGGTCGGCGGGGACCCGCTGGTGGCCCATGTGCTGCGCCGCCTCAGCGGCGGCGACACCATTCGCTTTGGCAGTGTCGGAACCATCCTGCGGGTGGCCGCGCCCGCTGAAGTCAGGATTGCCGAAGCCGCGCCCGTCAAAGAGAGCACTTTGCCGCTGGTGGAGCCGGCGATTTTTGACGATGCTCCCTCAGACACCGGCACGGCGGTCGGCGTGCGCGGGCAGGTGGTTCAGTCCCGCGACGGCGAGGAAAAGCCGTACCTGCTGCTGCCGGGCGTCACGACTTTCGGGCGGCGCTCCGACAGCAGCGTGGTCCTGCCCGGCGATCCGTATGTGTCCGGCAGTCACGCACAGATTCTCGCAGAAGGCGACTCGTTTCAGGTGGTGGACGTGGGCAGCACCAACGGCACGCTGCTGAACGGCACGCGCCTGGAAATCAATACTCCGCTCCCGCTGTCCGACGGCGACGTGGTTCTTATCGGCAGCACCGCCCTGCGTTTCGAGCGCCTGCCCGAGCCGCCCCCCGCTGAACCGGAAGACAAACCCGAAGACAAATCCGAAGCCACAGACCTGCCCCGCACGGACACTCCCGAGACCGTGGAAGGAACGCACCCCTAATGCCGGACGCTATGACCACAGACTACCCGCTGCAAGATACGATGCAGGAAAAAACCGAACGCCTGAACCGCGACGAACTCACCGAAGGCTGGGCCGAAGTCGGGCGCGTGCCGCGTGTGGCAGCCACCCTGAAGTTCGGGGCCAAAACGGACCTCGGGCGGGTGCGCGACAACAACGAAGACAAGTTTGATTTTTTTGAGCCGGAAGACCCCGCCGTACTTGCCACCAAAGGCCGCTTTTACGCCGTCGCCGACGGCATGGGCGGACATTCGGCGGGCCAAATCGCCTGCGAAATGGCCCTGAAAGCCGTTATTCAGTCGTACTACGGCAGCCCGTCGGCGGACACCGAAAGCAGCCTGAAACGAGCTGTCGAGGAGGCCAACGCGCTCATTCATGCCACCGCACAGGCAATGCCGGACCGGCAGGGGATGGGCACGACGCTGACGGCGGCGGTGGTGCGCGACGACAAACTGGTCATCGCACAGGTCGGCGACAGCCGGGCCTACCTCCTGCGCGGCGGGGCCATCAGCCAGGTGACCGAAGACCATTCGTGGGTTGCCGAGCAGGTGCGCCTCGGCACGATGACCCTGGCCGAGGCGCAGGTGTCCCCCTTCCGCAACATCATCACCCGCTCGATGGGAACCGCCCCGCAGGTCGAGCCGGACATTTTCACCCATACCCTTCAGGAAGGCGACACGATGGTTCTTTGCTCCGACGGCCTTTCCGGCCACCTGGAGCCGCCGGAGATACTGGCTGTCGCCGGCAGCTACAGCCCCTCGGTCGCTGCGCTGACCCTGATCGACGCCGCCAATGCGCGGGGCGGACGCGACAACATCACCGCCGTTATTCTGTCCGTGCGCTCGCTGGCCCCCTGGGAAGACCCCTCTCTGGAAGAAACCGCCGAAGACGCGGCAAGCGTCAAGGAAGAGAAACCATCTCGCTGGGGCCGCCGCAAGTAGCTTACCCTTAGATCAAGCGTCAGGAGAACCTATCTTTGGCCGTTTCGTCAAACACTGTCCTCGGCAAGTATCGTATTATCCGGGAGATCGCCCGGTCCAACGACATCGTTTATGAGGCGCTGGACCCGGCGATGGCCCGGCGCGTCGCCGTCAAGGAGCTGCAAATCCCGCCGCATCTGGCGGGGGCGCAGAAGCGGGAGCGCATCGAGCGGTTTTACCGGGAGGCCAAAGCCGCCGGGACGCTGTCGCACCGCAACATTGTGACCATTTATGATGTCGGGCAGGAGAACGACCGGCACTTCCTGGTCATGGAGTACCTGGAAGGCCAATCCCTGCGCGATATTTTGCAGATGCAGGGGGCACTGCCGCTGAAAGAAACCGTGGAAATCACGCTTCAGCTTTGCGATGCCCTGGCGTATGCTCACTCACGCGGCGTGGTGCACCGGGACATCAAGCCCGATAACGTCCATATTCTGCCCGGCGGCGTCATCAAGCTGACCGACTTCGGCATTGCGCGGATCACCGCCGAGCCGAGCATTACAAGTCAGGGGCAAGTGTTCGGCACGCCGTCGTATATGTCCCCCGAGCAGGTCGCCTCGCACACGGTTGACCACCGGACAGATTTATTCTCGCTGGGTATTACGCTGTACGAGATGCTGACCGGGCGCAAGCCGTTTATCGGCGACAGCGTGATCACCATCACCTACAATATCATGAACATTCAGCCGACCATGCCGGTCGGCGTGCCTGCCGCCTTGCAGCAGATTTTACAGCGGTCGCTGGCAAAAGACCCGAGCCTGCGCTACCAGAACGCCGCGCAGATGGCCGCTGACCTGCGAGCGGAAAAGTTTGCCCTCAGCACCCCCACGCAGTCCGCCTCGGCGGCTCATATCGCTAAAACAGCGCCGCTGACCTTTGCCGGGCCGCCGCTGACACTGGAAACCGGCAGCGTCCCGCCGGAAATCTCCGGGATGCCCGCCCCCTCGCCTCTTGCCTCGCCAAACACGCCGCCGCGCCCCTCCGCCGGGCTGGAGCCAACGCAGGCGCTGTATGCACCGCCGGACCCGTCCGCCCGCCGGGCACGGCGGCTGACGGCCTCGCAGGAAAAGCTGCTGGCACAGGCCCTCCCTATCCTCGCTTTGCTGGTGCTGCTGGGGCTGGCCGCCTGGGGTCTGCGGACGATTATCGTTTCGGTGGTGGCGCACAATCGGCGCGGGCAGGCGGAAACGCTCATCAAAGCGGCGGCGGGTGACCTCGCCGTGGGCCGGGCCTCCGAAGCGGGAACGCTGTATGCCCGCGCCGCCGCAACTGCTCCTGCCGGGACGACCGAAGCGGATCGGGCCGTGCAGGGACAGTCACAGGCGCAGACAGCGCAGGGGCTGGCGCTGGTGCAAAAGGGCGACCTGCTTGGCGCTGGCCGTCTTTTGGAAGATGCAGTGCTGCTGAACCGCAGCAATGCGGCGGCGTGGAACGCCCTCGGCGGTGTCCGCTGGCAGCGCGGCGATTCCGGCGGAGCGCTGACGGCCTGGGAAGGCGCGGTGCGGGCCGACCCGGACAGCGTCTCAGGCCGCGAAGCGCAGCAGAACGCCGTGCATCATGCCATGGACCTGGCGCAGTCCGCCGCCGACGGGCACCGTCTGGCCGACGCCCGTCAGCTCTGGCAGCGGGTGCAGGCGCTTTCCCCCGGCAGCGACGCGGCTTTCCGCGCCTCGCAGAACCTCAGCCGCACAGCGGACGCCGATATTTCCTCCGGTGTCGGCCTGCCGCGCTGAACTTTCCCACCCTCTCCTATCTCGTGCCCGTTTGCCTGCCTCAGCGGGTAGAAAAGCCTTATGACTGCCCCCACTATACGTTTCGTCGGTATACTCACATCTTTGCTCCTGCTGGCACAGATGGGAACCGCCCAGACGCCACCCGACATACCTCGCTATTCAATCACTAATTTGGGAACGTTGGGCGGCAAGTACGTCGAAGTTGAGGCAATGAACGACCGAGGTCAGATCATCGGGATGGCCGATTTCCCCGGTGACACTCAATGGGCACATGGCTATCTGTGGCAAAATGGCAAGATGAAAGAGCTGCCTCGCTTTCAGCCTCTCGCAATCAATGCGGTTGGGAAGATCGTGGGAATCAGAACAGACTTCACCGCAGCGTTTTACAGTCATGGCCGGATTTCCCCGCTTTCTTCCCAGGCAGGACGCCCTCTCGAAGAAGCAGAGGAGGCAAAAGCAATCAACAGCCAGGGGCAGGGTGTCGGTTCCGTCATTCTCTTTACTCCTTCCGGCCCAAAGGTTGTAGCCGTCATTTGGCGCAGCGGTAAAGCGCAGCCTCTGAGTATGCAGCCAGTAGCAGTCTCCGGGCAAAGTGACGCAGAACCCAAGAAGGTTTCCTCTTCCGAGGCTATGGCTGTCAATCGTCGGGGAGAAATCGTAGGCAAGGCGGGATTCCCACAACTCCCCACTTCCGACCCGAATGTGCCGTGGACGGATCACGTTGTTCTCTGGCGTGATGGCAAAATGCTGGATTTAGGTGTTCCCAAGGGCTTTCAGGAGACCGACAAGCCTGCCTTCAATGATCACGGACAAATCGTCCTTGAGGCGGATGCCTACCGGCCCAAATCGGCGTACAAATATGGCAGTTTTTTGTGGAAGGCAGGGCGCTTTACCCCACTCAATCTCCCACCCGGATTCCGATACACGGATACTTACGCCATCAGCGATTCTGGCGTGATTGTCGGAGACATTGAAACCGCAAGCTTTAAGAAGTACGCCGCTGTTTGGAAGAACGGGCTGGCAATCAACCTGAACAACCTCATCCCAGCGGGAAGTGGGTGGGTACTACAGCAGGCGAAGGCAATCAATAATCGGGGGCAGATTGCCGGGGAAGGAACGTTTCATGGGCAGGACCGCGCCTTTCTGCTGACGCCTCTAATGCCGCACTCGGTTTCCGCTCGTGCATACACGGGTATTCACTCTCCATGACTTTATCCCTCCCTGTTTCTCTTGGCATGATTGGCCCACGCGGGTTCGGCGCGTTCTGCGCGGAGGCGTATCTGGAAGATGGGCTGATCACGCTGGCCGCGCTGGCCGGACGCGACCAATCTAATTTGGATATGCTGGCGGCTCGCTTCGGCAATCCTAAAACTTACACCGACTGGCGCGAGATGGTGTCGGACCCGGCGGTAGAGGCCGTGCATATTGTGACGCCGCCGGACTGCCACGCGGAAATGGCGATCGCAGCCCTGAACGCGGGCAAGCACGTCTTTATTGAGAAGCCGCTGGCGACGACGCTGGACGACGCCCGGCTGATTTTGGAGGCGGCGGCGGCCTCGGGCAAAGTTGCGGGCATTAATTATGTGATGCGCTATGACCCGCTGTATCAGACCGTGCAGGCCATTCGAAGCGGCGGCTGGCTGGGCGAGCTGACTCATGTTGGGTTTGAGAACTACGCCTCCGACGAGGGCCTGGACGATGGGCACTGGTTCTGGGACCTGCACGCCTCGGGCGGCATTTTTGTGGAGCATGGCGTCCACTTTTTTGACATCATCGGGGCGATTGCCGGAGCGCCCGCGCAAGATGTCGTCGGCAAAACGTGGGTGCGCGGCGATGGGACCAGCAAAGAAGACCGTGTGCAGGCGCTCGTGACGTATGAGAACGGCGTGGACGCCTCGTTTTACCATGCGTTCAACCGCCCCGGAGCCTTAGAGCGGCAGACGGCGCACTTTGCCTTTGAGCGCGGTCATGTGACGCTGCACGGGTGGATACCGACCTCGCTGTCGCTGACGGCGATTGTGGACGACGCCGGGGCGGCGGGCCTGTCGTCGGTGCTGGCTCTGGAAGACGTACCCGACGACGCTTTCCCCAACATCGTGCGCGGCAACGGCAAAGAGCTGGCTGTCACGCGCCGCGTCCGGGCCTCACGGGCGCTTGGCGACCCGACCCCGGTCTACCGGCAGGCGGTCAAAGAGGCGTTTACAGACTTTGCGCGGGCCATCCGCGAGCCGGGGTACGCGCCGAGGGTAACCGTGGAAGACGGGGCAGCAAGCCTTGCTACCGCCATCGCCGCGCACGACTCGGCGCGGGGGTTTTAGGCAGCTTGACCCGCAATCCATTCCGCCACGGCATCGGGCGCTTCGAGAGGCATCAAGTGGCCCGCGCCGGGCAGAACAGTTTGGGTTGCGCGAGGAATGCGCCCGGTGACTTCGCGGGTCAGCACATCGGGGGATAGCACGGGGTCTTTCTCGCCAGCCAGAACGGCGGTTGGGACGGTGATTTGGGAGGCTAACGAAGACAAATCTTCGCGGCTGCCTAAATCGGCCCATGCTTGCCACGCTTCGCGGGAGGCCCGCAGGTTGTCTTCAATCACCTGCTGCCGCCAGGCTTCGGAGAGGGGCAGCTTGGCAATGGTGCCCAGCGTTGTGCGGGCGGCATCGGCATCGCCCCACGCGGCACGCATTTCAGCGCGGTCAGTGTCGGTCATCGGTTCCGGGGACAGCGGCGAGGGGCCGATTAACAGGAGTCGTTCCAGACCCGGTTGGGCGCGGGCGGCGAGAGCCTGTGCGGCTTTGCCGCCCATTGAGTGTCCGATGAGGACGTAGCGCGGCAGGCTGAGAGTGTCGAGAATGGCCTGTACGTCGCCAGCCATGTCGGCGACGGCATAGCCGGTCGGGGTGGCTTCCGAGTCGCCCCAGCCGCGCAGGTCGAGAGCGAGGCACCGGAACTGAGAACTCAGGCGGTCGATGACCGGCTGCCAGGTGCGGGCCGAGCCGCCGAAGTAGTGCAGAAAGACCAGCGCGGGCCGCTCTGTGCCGGTGTCGGAAAAATGGAACGCGAGACCGTTGACCGTTGTTTGCATAGGCACGTTGTACCCAGTTTGCAGAAAGAGAAAGAAACAACTTCATGGCAGAAGAAACCTATGATTTGATCGTGATCGGCGCAGGGCAGGGCGGCGACCCGCTGGCGCGGTCCTTTGCCAAAGCGGGCAAGAAAGCTGCCCTCATCGAGCGGCTGGCCGTGGGCGGAACCTGCGTCAACCGGGGCTGTACGCCCACCAAGACGATGGTGGCGAGCGCTCGGGTCGCCTACCTCGCCCGGCGCGGGGCGGATTACGGCATCGGCACGGGGCCGGTGACGGTAGACATGGCGAAAATCCGGGACCGCAAGCGGGCCATTGTCGATGAGTTCCGTGAGGGCACGGAAAAGAAGATTGAGGCGATTGACGGCCTGACCCTGATTTATGGCGACGCCAGGTTCACCGGGCCAAAGACAGTCGAAGTCGCCCCGAACGGCGGCGGCGAGACGCGGACGCTGACGGCCCCGCTGATTGTGATCAACACCGGCGCACGGACGACGGTCCCGCCGATTGACGGCCTGGACACCGTGCCGTTTCTGGACTCGACTTCTATCATGGAAGTCGCCGAAGTCCCCAAACACCTGATGGTGCTTGGCGGGAGCTACATCGCGTTGGAGTTCGGGCAAATGTTCCGGCGGTTCGGCAGCGAGGTCACGATTTTAGAGAAGTCCGAGCAGCTTCTGGGCCACGAAGACCCGGATGTCGCCGAAGAGATGCAGAAAATACTCACCGAAGACGGCCTCAAAATCCATACGGGCGTCAATGCAAAGCGCGTCGAGAAATCTGCCAACGGCGGCGTCACCGTGACTTTGGAAGACGGCGCGGAAGTGACCGGCTCGCACTTGCTGGTGGCCGTGGGCCGGACGCCGAACTCGGACGGCCTCGGGCTGGACGCGGCGGGAGTCGAGAGGGACGACAAGGGGCTAATCACCGTCAGCGACACTTTGGAAACCAGTCAGCCGGGCGTCTATGTCATCGGCGACATCAAAGGCGGGCCGCAGTTTACGCATATTTCTTACGACGACTTCCGCATTCTGGAAGCCAATCTACTCAAAGACGGCCACCGGAGCATCAAAGACCGGCAGGTGCCATACACGGTTTTCACCGATCCGCAATTAGGCCGCGTCGGCATGACCGAGACTGAGGCGAAGAAAGCAGGAAAAAACATCAAAGTCGCCACGCTCCCGATGACCGAAGCCGCCCGTGCTTTAGAGACCGACGAGCCACGCGGCCTGATGAAAGCCGTGGTAGACGCGGACAGCGGGCAGATTTTAGGCGCGGCGATTATCGGCACAGAAGGCGGCGAAACGATGGCCGTCCTGGAAGTCGCCATGATGGGCCATCTGCCCTACACTGCTCTGCGCGATGCCACGCTGGCGCACCCGACCTGGGCCGAGTCGCTGAATAACCTGTTTATGACGCTGGACGAGTAGGATTGGGGCAAACTCCGGCAGGAATGACCTGCCCGTATGCCGAACTTATTCGTGCTATCATTACTTTGCTTTCGAGGAGACACTTGCGCCCATGAACCGCTTTCTGCCCACCCGCCTTTCTGCCGCGCTGCTCGCCGCTGCCCTGCTCGGCTTTGGCTTGACCACCGCCCACGCCCAGGCTCCCGCCGACACCGCGCCGCCCACCGTCACTGACCCCGCGCCCCCGGTCACTCAACCCGCACCGACCCCCGAACCCGCGCCGGTGATGGCAACCCCGGAGGCTCCCGCACAGGAGGAGCAGTCCACGCCCGCCCCGGCCAAACGGCGCAACCGGTTCCGTATTGGACCGGAAGTAGGTCTGTACCTTCCGACTTCGAGTAAAACACGCTCCGAGTTTGGCAGCTCCGCCCTCAGCCTCGGCATTGGCCTCGGCAGCATCAACAAAATCAGCAAGCGCGGCAATACCACGCTGGACCTCCAGGTAATTTACCAGAGCCGCAACGGCAACCATATGTTCCTGGCCCCGCTTGGCGTCGGTTACCGCAAGGCACTCAGCCAGAGCGGCTCCACCACGCCCTATCTGGGAGCGACGGCGGACATCTACTTTGCCGACCTGCGCTCCGGCAATTACAACGTGCATTCCGGCGTCCGCACCGGCTTCGGCGGCAGCGTTCTGGCCGGGGTCAACTTCAGCGAAAACGGCTACTTCGAGGCCAGGTATCTGGTTGTCTCACGCATCAAGGGTTTCGACCTGAGCGGCTTCAATCTGACGGCGGGCTTTCGGTTCTAGGACCCCCTAGCCCCCAATAATGGGGGAACACGACAGTTAGGATTTGGCCCATTTTCTCTTAACTCTGGCTCCCCCATTATTGGGGGCGGGGGGGGCCTCTCTGTGACGGAGCCACACCATGCCTATCGTCTATGTCTGCATTGCCCCGCACGGCGGGAACCTGCTGCTGCCGGAAGACGCTCCTGGCCCCGTTCCCGAGTGCCGCCGGGCCATGCGGCGGATGGGCGAACATCTGCGAGCGGCGAAGCCTGACGTGATTGCCATTATGACCCCGCACGGCGAGGGCAGCGAGGGCGCGGTGACGGTAGGTGTGACTGAATTCGGGACGGGCGAGATTGACGGCATCGAGATTACATCGCTCACCGATTTGGACCTCGCCGCCGCGTGGGCCTACCGGGGGACCGAGCGCGGCGTCCCCGTCCTGCCCCTCACCGAAGAGATGCTTGACGGGCCACTGCCGCTCGACTGGGGCGTCACCATCCCCCTCGCGCTCCTGTCCCCGCCTCCGCGCACCCTGCCCACCGTGGTCTGCTGCCCCGCCCGCGACCTGTCCGTGGCGCAGCTTATGGACTGGGGCGAGGCCCTCTTTGACGCCGCCGAAGACACAGGCCGCCGCGTCGCCGTGGTCGCCAGCGCCGACCAGGGCCACGGCCACGCCGCCGACGGCCCTTACGGCTACACCCCCGCCTCCGGCCTCCACGACCGCCGCATGAAAACCGCGCTTGAGTCCAACACCCTGCAAACCATCGCCGACTGGCCCGCTGGCTACGCCAGAGAAGCGCTGGCCGACTCCTACTGGCAGACCGTTCCCCTGCTCGGCCTCGCCCGCCGCGTCCCGCTGACGCCCCGCGTGCTGGCCTACGAAGTAGACCACTACTTCGGCCTATTGTGTGCGGAGTTTGCGATTGGGCAGCCGCTATGACCTCAGCCCTTTCTCAGCTTCAAGAATGGTATCTGTCCCAATGCGACGGCGACTGGGAGCATGGCTACGGCGTGAGTATTACTACGCTGGACAATCCCGGCTGGAGCCTTTTTGTTAATCTGGAGGACACCGAGCTTGAAGACGTGCCATTCGCAGAACGGCGGGAAGGTTTTGACGACGAATTAGCCGAGGACAAATTAGAGTGGCTTATCTGTCGCAAGCAGGATGCCAAGTTCAGCGGCGACGGCGGGCCGCGTCAGCTAGAGCGCATCATTTCCATCTTTCTGGACTGGACGCGGGAAGCCCGGCTGGCCCAAGAAAGCGCCAAGTTGGACCCGGCGGAGGAGCAGGCGATGGCAAATGAGGGGATGGCGGCGGAAGTGGAACAGAGGCCGCCGTATTGACGGAAGCGAAGAGCCATGCCATAAATGGCACGGCTACCGAGCGAAGACGCTGAAAACTACCGCTTCGCGGCACTGGAAATAGACTAATCTGGTGCGATACCGCTATGAGTGTTCAAGAAATAGAAATCGTCATTGCAGAATTGCCGGGCGGTGAAGTCACCGAATTAATGTCTTGGGTTGCGGAACATCACGCACGTCTTTGGGATAAGCAGATTGAAAATGACCTAGATGCCGAGCGGATGGACGCACTGCTGGCGGAGGTAGACAAAGAGTATGCGGCAGGGCTAGCGAGGTAAACGATGACAAACATTCGTGCATAAAAGGAGCGCGAGGAGGCATAGCACCTCCCCACGCTGTAACGTTTACTCTACCCTGCCAGTGGTGCGGGCATTTCCACCTACGACCTGCTATAATGGATTATGACAGACACCTATTCAGGACGAGGAAGGTTTGAGTGGAACCTCGAAAAGTCAAGGCGCAATTTCCGCAAGCATCATGTCACCTTTGAGGAGGCTGTGACGGCTTTCCGTGATCCTTTCGCTTTGACGGTTGATGACTTGGATCACTCGGAATGGGAAGAACGCTTGATTCTAATTGGGCTATCAGAGCGTCAACAGCTTCTGGTCGTTGTCTATATAGAGCGTCAAGACAGTCTGCGGATTATCAGCGCACGCGTTGCGAACTCTAGCGAAAAGAAAGAATACGAGGAAGAACCCGGCTATGGATACTGAAAATACAACTTCGCAAGGGTCCGAAGGTGACTTTGACGCAGATGAGCCTGAAATGCGGGCGCAGTATAGTTTCAAAGGCGGACAGCGTGGGCGATACGCTCACCTGTTTCCGCAGGAACCGTCTTTTATAGTACTATCCCCCGACATGGCAGCGGTGTTTCCCAATTCCGATGCAGTGAACGACGCCCTGCGAACGCTGGTCAAGGCGGCACAGACCGCTGTGCCGACGCCGCAGGAGCGCGAGGCTGCCTAGCACCGCAATATCCTAACCCACCCCGCCGGTGGCGCGGATGTTTTGGGCGGTGACCCAGCGGCCTGCGTCGCTGACTAAAAAGGCCACGATGTCGGCGATGTCCGAAGGCTGGCCGAGACGCCCAAGCGGGGCGGTTTGCAGCATGGCCGCCTGACGGGCGGCGGGGACGGCCTCGCGGAGCATATCGGTCTCAGTCATGCCGGGGGAGACGGTGTTGACGGTGATGCCGCGCCGCCCTAGCTCTTTGGCGGCGGCGACGGTGAACTGCTCCACGGCCCCTTTGGTCCCGGCGTACAGCGTGGAGGTCGGCCCGGCGCTCTGGGTGACACCTGACGACAAGTTGATGATGCGCCCGCCGTCGGCCATTGTTCGCGCCGCTTCCTGCAAAGCGAGAAAGACGCCCCGGACATTGACATCAAAGAGGTGATCATAGTCGGCAGCGGTTATGTCGGCGAGCGGCTTGAAGAGGGCGACCCCGGCGTTGTTGATGAGGATGTCGAGATGGCCGTAAGCGTCCTGGGTGTGCAGGAACAGGCGGCGGATGTCTCCGGGGACGGCCATCTCGGCCTGTTCGGCCCGCGCCCGGCCCCCGGCGGCTTCAATCGCTCGGACGACTTCCTCGGCGGCGTCGCTCTGGCGCGTGTAGCCAACCACGACCGCCGCGCCTTCCGCGCCGAGCTTCTCAGCGATAGCCCGCCCGATGCCGCGTGAGCCGCCGGTGACGATTGCCACTTTTCCCTCTAGTGTTCCCATATTTGTTTTCCCCCTGCTGGTATACTGATAGTATGCCCAATTTAGTTCAGAGTGATGTTCAACTGCGTCCCGCGACTGCCGAAGATGCCGCTGAGGCGGCTCCGCTCATCTTCGGGGCAAGCCCCGCGCTGTCCACGCGCATTTACGGTCCGGCGGCGGCGGACGCACAGGCGTTTTTTGAGGCCGTGTTCCCCCTGCCGGAGACGCCCTATAGCTGTGACAGCGGGATAGTCGCGGTGCGGGACGGCGCGGTGGTCGGGCTGGCGCTGGCCGCTCCGGCGCGGGAAGTGCAGCGCGGCTGGCCGCTGCTGGGGCGGCAGATGATCCGGCGGCGGGGCATTAGCGTTTTGTGGAAAATGCTGCCGGTGATGTGGGATTTGCACGGGTCGACAACCACGCCGCCGCCGGATGCTTACTATCTCAGTATTCTGTCGGTGCGGGCGGACTGCCGGGGGCAGGGCATCGGCGGGCTGCTGCTGGCCGAGGTCTGCCGCCGGGCGGATGCCGAAAAGTTTCCGGCGACGTTCCTGCACGCCGAAATCGACAACGCCGTGGCGCGGCAATTATATACGAAGCACGGATTTGAGACGGCGGCGGAGCACCCCACCCCCCGCGCTGCCCGGTGGGGTGTCAACGGGTTTGCGACTTTGCGGCGGCCCCGGCGGGTATCTTAGTTGGACGGGTATACTAAAGCAAATTATGTTCGAGGAGCCGTTTTATGAAAGACCCCCGCGTTGCAAAGCTTGCCGAGATTTTGATCGGCCATTCCACCCAGGTTCAGCCCGGCGAAAAAGTGCTGGTGGAAGCCTATGACATTCCTGATGACGTGGTGACTGCCGTGGTAGACACCATTGCGAAAGCGGGCGGACTGCCGTTTGTGAGTGTCAAGCGCAACGCTGTTCTGCGGGCGCTGTATCAGAACGCTTCCGAGGAGCAGATGCGGCTGACCGGCGAGCTGGAAAAGACGCGGATGGCCGCGATGGATGCGTATATCGGCATTCGCGGCAGCGAGAACAGCACGGAGCTGTCCGATGTGCCCGATGATAAAATGAAGCTGTACCGGACGCTCTGGTGGAACCCGGTGCATTCGCAGACCCGCGTGCCGCACACCAAATGGTGCGTTTTGCGCTGGCCGACGCCGTCGATGGCGCAGCAGGCGGGGATGAGCACCGAGGCTTTTGAAGACTTCTACTTCGACGTCTGCACCTTCGATTACGGCAAGCTCGGCCCGGTGATTGAGCCGCTGAAAGCCTTGATGAACCGCACCGACCGGGTGCGCCTGACGGGCGTGGGGACCGACCTGCGCTTCTCTATCAAAGACATCCCGACGATCCCCTGCACCGGCAACGCAAACATCCCCGATGGCGAGATTTTCACGGCTCCCATCCGCGACTCGGTGGAAGGCACGATTGCGTTCAACACGCCGACCATCTATCAGGGCACAGCGTTTGAGGGTATCACGCTGAAATTTGAGCAGGGCAAAATCGTGGAGGCGACTTCGGCGGGCAATACCGGGACCGCGCTGAACGAGATTTTGGACAGCGACGAAGGCGCACGCTATATTGGCGAGTTTTCGCTGGGCTTCAACCCCTATGTCTTGCAGCCGATGCGGGACATTTTGTTTGATGAAAAGATCGCCGGGTCGTTCCACTTCACGCCCGGCGGGGCTTACGATGAGGCGTTCAACGGCAACCGCTCCACGGTACATTGGGACATGGTGTTTGTGCAGCGGCCCGAGTTCGGCGGCGGCGAGGTCTATTTTGACGACGTGCTAGTCCGCAAAGATGGCCTATTCGTCCCCGAAGACCTGCTGCCTCTGAACCCAGAGAACTTGAAGCAGCTATGAACAGTTTGGTTCAGCCCCTTTTAGAGACGCCGCGCCTTCTACTGCGCCCGTTTACACTCACGGATGCCTCTGACGTGCAGCGTTTGGCCGGGGCACTGGAAATTGCCGACACGACCTTGAATATGCCTCATCCCTACGCGGATGGCATGGCCGAGGACTGGATTGGTGGCCACGCCGCCCGGTTCGCGGCGGGCGAAGCCGCCACGTTCGCAGTCAGCGCATGGGATGGCGGGTGGCTAATGGGCAGCATCGGTTTGATCATCACTCCGCGCCACCACCGCGCCGAGTTGGGTTATTGGCTGGGCGTCCCCTTCTGGAATCAAGGTTACATGACTGAGGCCGCTAGGGCGGTTGTTGAATATGCCTTCGGCACGCTGGGTTTGCACAAAATCACAGCTTCACACTTCGTCCGCAACCCCGCTTCTGGGCGCGTCATGGAAAAGATCGGCATGACCCGCGAGGGCATTCTGCGCCAGCACGTCACCAAGAATGATGGGTTTGAGGACTTGGTTGTTTACGGCTTGCTGTCTTTGGAGAGGCAGGGGCAAGCCCTGCCCCTACTCTGAAGTTCTGACTCCCCCATTATTGGGGGCGGGGGGGCCTACGGCGTCGGCGCAGGCACAGGGTCCGGCGGCATTGCAGGCGGAGGCGCGGCAGCAGGCGGAGGCGCGGCAGCAGGCGGAGGCGCGGTAGGCGGCACGGGGTTCTCCGGGACAGCCGGGTGCGGGGCGGCGGGAACTGGCACAGCGTTGGGTGCAGGCGGAACGGGCATGGGCGGCATCGGAGGTGTTGGCGCGGGAACCGGGTTCTCCGGCACGGCAGGACGCGGCGCCGCCGGGGCGGGTGTCGCGTCTGTGGGTGGTACAGGCGGCGCGTCGGCGGGTGGTACGGGCGCTGCGTCTGTGGGAGGCGGCATTGCTTCTACCGGTGCGGGAACCGTGGGCAGGACGGCCAGGAGGTTTTTGGCCCAGCCTTTTGCCAGAGCCTCCGGGGACGGGAACCCGGCGGCTTTCGAGTCTGCCGGGGTCACGGTTAAAATTGTGGTTCCTGCCAGAGACAGCGCGGCGTCGGTCGATGCTTGGTTCGGGGTCACCTGAACGGCGTCCGGGGCAGTCGCCGCCGGATTGTTAGCGAGACGGGCGAGACGGCTCGTGATCATATCCGCCCGCTCTGCCGCCGTCAGCCCGCCCGGCTGCGGGCCGCGCAGGGCCAGCACGATTTTGCCGCGCAGCGTGGCATACGCGGCCTGCTTGCCAATCTGGGCGAAGTCGGACGTGATGGTCAGCGGCGGATTAACCGGGACTTTCGGCTCTGGCAGGTTCGGCGGACGATAATTGACACGCGGCAGCACCTGCTGCAAACGCGCCGCCCAGTCTTTAGCGACTTGCAGCGGCGTCTTCGGGCCGCCGGGAATAGTCTTGGCCGTCGTTGGGTCCACGGTCACGATTTTGCGGCCCAGGACATAAATTACCGGGTAGCGGTTGACGCGGCTTTTGGGGTCCGGCAGGAAAATCTGCACATCGTCCGGGTGAATGACCGGGCTGGCAAGCAGCGGCGTCAGGCGGTCAGTAATCGCCGCCACGCGCAGGTCCGGGGACAGGCCGCCCGCCGCGCCGCGCAGGCGCAGAACCTGATAGCCGCCTAAAATTAAGTCGGCCTCACCGGGGCCGAGGGGTTTCAGCAGCACCGGCGGCGTGGCAAGCTCGCTGCCAGACTGCGCGTGAATGGGACCGAGCGTACCAAGCAGCAGCAATGCCGCTGTAGGGGCTAACAAAGAACGCATAAAATTGTACTCCTGCTGACAAGACGGCAAACGGGGCAGTTGAGTTCCCGTCAACTCATAGAAAAAGCTTTCATGCCACAGACCGTACTTTCCCTTTGCTTTTTGCTGGACCTCGCCGCCGCGCTTTACATGTGGGGCGTCATCTGGACAATCCAGCTCGTGCAGTACCCACTGTTTGCCCGCGTTGGGGCGGCAGGATGGGCGGACTACCATGCCGCGCACACGCGGCTGATTACACTGGTGGTCCTGCCCGCGATGGTGACGGAGCTGGGAACTTCGGGACTTCTGGCTCTGGGAAGGCCTGCGTGGCTGTCCACGCCGCTTCTCTGGCTGGGCTTTGCGCTGGCGATAGGCACCTGGGCGGTGACATTTTTCGTCTCGGTCCCGCTCCACGACACGCTCTCACGCGGTTTCGACACCGCCGCGATTGGGCGTCTCGTCAGCACCAACTGGCTCCGCACCGGCTTCTGGACCGCGCACGCCCTGCTGCTGCTGTTTCAAGTCTGGCGACTGCTGCCACACACAGTCAAATAAGCAAAAATCCCCCGCCTCGCGCAAGCGAAGCGGGGGGCTTTCTGAGGCTGCCGGACCAGGGGTCGAACCTGGGACCTCCTGTTTCAGAGACAGGCGTTCGTGCCAACTGAACTATCCGGCAATTATTGCTAGTTATTTATCGCTAGCTGGACGTGTGCCCTTTGAGTTTCTGCCAGAATAACTGTCTGTTTGACTGTGACAGTTTGGGCACAAAAACTGCAAATTTTCGATACGGTGGTCGTCGTTCCTACCATTGATATGGTGCAGATGCAAAGACAGCGGCTTTCCCTGCCACTCTGTTATACCACATTTGACGCACTTGTTGTCGAAGATACCGGACTTTAAAAGACGCCATCTGAGATGAGCACGTGAAATAGCTTTGCTTTGTACCAGCAAATCTTCCAGAGGGATAGGCTTGTCTTCCCGGAGACTGACTCTACCACTCCTACTAGCGTTGTGCCAAGTAGAATGGCAGATGCCAAACTCTTTCATGCACTGCCGCCCGCTGTGCCCTAGGTCGTAGAACGCCTGTACTTTAGCCCAATCGTGAACTTTGTAGTTCGGCGGCGGCTTGACGCTTTTGGCGTGATAAGCCACCGTGGACTTGGCACAGCCGACTTCGGCGACGATTTGAGTGTACGTTTTGCCTGCGGCAAGCAGGGCGAGTATCTCTTGTCTCATGGCCTTCCCTGGGTCAGACGTGCGGATTATACCCGCCCTGTATTTCAGTTGTCAAGCCGCAAACTTACGCGGCGGGCATTAAATGCAGCAAAAAGGTCGGCTCTTCGCTGCTGGACTGGATTTGCAGCACGGTTTCGGCGTCTGTGGCGTGGACTTGCAGGCTTTTGAGCGACTGCACGCTGCGCTCCAGGGTATCGGCTTCTTCGGTTCCGAGAGTAATATAGAGAGCGCCGGTGTCGCTGCCTTTGGTTTCCAGGGTAATGCCAACGAAGGGCATATTTTCGGCGGCGAGTTGGTCGCCAATGTCGGTGTCAAGGGCTTCCAGCGTCGCCATTTTGCCCCTGTGTTCTTTAGTGAAGTCAGCGGCGAATGTGGCCCAATCGGCCTGGGCGATTTCCTGTGTGTCGTTGTTCATTGTAATCTCCTCGGGTAAAAGTGCAATTATAACATTCTTACCCGAATCGCTGCGGTTTGTCACGGATGACCTACGGAACGTTGTTGCCCCGTGCCGCGACCCACAGCTCGTACCAGTCCGTGCGGGACAGGGTGATGGCGGCGGCCCCGGCGGCTTCTTCAATGTGGGCAGGCGTGTTAGAGCCAACCAGCGGGATAATTTTCGAGGGGTGGGCCAGAAGCCAGGCCAGCGCGAGCTGCCCCGGCGTCGCGCCGTTGTATTTGTCGCCCATCTTGCGGAGGGCGTCCAGCGTCCGCCCGACAGCGGGCGGGGTGTTTGCGTCCGGCTCGCGCCGTCCCGAGAGCCAGCCGCCGCCGAGGGGGCTGTACGAGAGCGGTGTGATGTTCATCTCCAAACACTGGTCCAGAACGCCGTCCCCGGCGTCGGCCCCGGACGCGCCGGTGGGAGTGGTGGCTTTTCCGCCTGCCGCGCCTTCGTAAATCGGGTCCAAACGCAGCAGGGACAGCGAAATCTGGTTGCTGACTATGGGCGCTTTGAGATACTTTTGCAGGGCCAGCGTTTGATGCGGGTAGTAGTTAGAAACGCCGACGGTTTTAATCAGGCCCTCGGCAATCAACGCATCCAGTACTTCAGCGGTCTCGGCGGGGTGCGAGAGCGGGTCGGGGCGGTGAAGCTGGTACAGGTCGGCGTAGTCAATGCCCATCCGGTCCAGCGAGCCGCGCAGGCTTTGGCGGATGTAGTCGGGCGAGTGGTCGTAGTAGCCCCGGCGGATGCCGACTTTGGTGGCGATAAAAATCTTTTCGCGGCTGCTGGGCACAGCGGCGAGGCAGTCCTTGAAGATGGACTCGCAGGCGGTTCCGCCATAAATATCGGCGTGGTCATAGAATGTAATCCCGGCGTTCAGGGCCGTCTCAAAGGCGGCAATGGCCTTGCGGCGGTTTTCGGGGCCGACTTCGGCAGGGTTCCAGGTCCCCGCCATCCCCATGCATCCGAGGGCGATGCGGGAAACGGGCGTCTGTTCCGGCCCGAACGGCTGTGTCGGCAGTGTGGTCATAGCGATGCTCCTTAGTTTGTGCTGATTGTACCCACGTCGGGGTACAAGAAAGCATTAACCCCGCCGAGGAGAGAATTATGGCTGTTACTCAGATTGACCCCAAAACCGCGCTTGTCACGATTGATTTGCAGAAAGGGATTGTGGGCCGCCCCACCGCACATCCCGTCGAAGATGTTCTGAAAAACGCCGGGAAACTGGCGGATGCCTTCCGCGCTCACTACCTGCCGGTCGTGCTGGTCCATGTCAGCGGCGGAGCTACGGGCCGGACGGAAAAGCCGCAAATGGCCGGGCAGCCGCCTGCCGACTGGACCGAGATGGTCCCGGAGCTGCATGAGCAGCCGACAGACCGTATCGTCACGAAGCAGACGTGGGGCGCGTTTACAAATACCGACTTGGCCGCGTACCTGAGAGCGCAGGGCGTCACGCAGATTGTGCTGGCCGGCGTCTCCACCAGCGTTGGCGTCGAGTCTACGGCTCGCAGCGCCTATGAGCTGGGCTTCAACGTGACTCTAGCAATAGATGCCATGACGGACACCGATGCTGACGCACACGAGAACAGCGTCACGCGCATTTTCCCCAAGTTGGGCGAAACGGGCACGACGGCAGAGATTGTCGCGCTTCTGGACCACTAATGCGACTGCGGCACGACGATGTGAAGCTGGGCCAGCACAATGAGCGCGACGCCCAGCACGATGCGATACACGATAAACGGCATCGTGGAGTGCTTTTCGTCGCTCAGGTAATCCAGAAGCCAGCGGACGACGATGTAAGCAAAGACGCCCGCCACGGCGGCGGCTAAAAGATACGGCCCGATGACTTCGTTCAGGCCCGGCGTCGCCGCGTGTGCCGTCAGAGCGGCGTGCCTGGCCGAATCGCCAAACGTGGTTGGAAAGACGGTTTTCAGCAGCTTGTACAGCCCCGCCAGCGTGATCGCGGGGACGGACAGCAAAAACGAGAACCGGGCGGCCTCCTCGCGCTCTAGGCCCAGAAACAGGCCGGTGGTGATGGTGACGCCCGAGCGGGACGTGCCGGGGATAAGCGCCAGCGCCTGCGCCAGCCCGATGCCGAGCGCCTCACCGAGCGTCAGGCTTTCCAGCCGCCGCGTCTTTTTGCTCACAATCTCAGCGGCCCATAGAATGAGTGCCAGAACGATCATAGACGCGGCAATAAAGTACAGATTACGGTACTCGCCGTCCACTTGCTTTTCCAGTGCCAGCCCGGCAATGATAATCGGGACCGTGGCAAAAACGACATACCACGCCAGCCGGGCGTCGGTGTCGCCTTTCGGAAAAAGCTGCCCTTTTTGCAGGCTGCGAACCAGCCCGGCGATATAGCGGGCCAGGTCTTTGCGGAAGTAGGCGATAATGCCGACCATCGGGCCAAGCTGGGCTATCGCGGAAAAGGCCGCGCCGACATCAGCGGGCCAGTGCGTGGGGTCATAGTGGTTCAGAAGCGCGGGCAAAATCCGCATATGCGCGGTGCTGGACACGGGCAAAAACTCGGTGATACCCTGGACGAGTCCTAAAATGACGGCCTGAAGCCAGCCGATGTACGGCGTGTAGTTGTCGGTCGGCGGCAAAAAATCGGTCTCCTGTTGGGTGCATTGTTATTGCGTGCTTTTCTATTGCGTGCGAATATACAGTGGTGGGGCGGCCTGAGAACGGGCGCGGGCGGCCTCCCGGCGCGGGCGCAGGAGGTAGTGGCCGACCAGGACGCGGCCAATCGCGGCCAGCGGGGCGGCGAGAAACATTCCCAGCAGTCCGAAGAACTCCGCGCCCACCAGCAGCACGATAATCACGACGGCCGCGTGCAGGTGTATTCGGTGCCCGATAAACTTGGGCATCAAGAGCTTACTTTCCACCAGATGCAGCAGGCTGAAAAAGACAAGCACCTTGATTGCCAATGCCAGCCCCCCACCGTGTTCCGGCGACAGCACGGCGGCCAGTAAGACAATCGGGATGCCGCCTAAAATCGGCCCGATAATCGGAATGGCCCGCGTGAACCCCGCTAAAAGCCCCAGCACCAGCGCGTAGGGCATATGCAGCAGCGACAGGCCCGCATAGACGACCACACCGGCGATGACGCACAGCCATAATTGCGCGATGATGAACGAGCGCATGATCCCCGACGACTCGCGCAGTAGCCCCAGCGCCTCGCGCACACGCGGGCGCGGAACCAGCGCCAGAAACTCATTTCTCAGGGCGCGGCCATCCAGCACAAAATAAAACGCCAGAACCGGGATCAGAATAAAGTCAATCACGCGGGCGATACCCGTGACCGTTGCCAGCAGAACGCCCTGCCCCCAGACAAACGGCGAAAAGCCCCCGCCCGGCTCGCCGCCCGCAGGCCGATGCAGCAGGCTCTTCAGATTTGGCGGCAGGCCGTCGTAGAGCGTTTGAAGCTGCGCGGCGTAGACGGCGATTTTGCGCTCATATTGCGGCAGATTATTTGCCAGCCCATGCACCTGATCCGCAAACGGCGACACCATCAGCGCCCCGCATTGAAACAGCGCGTAGCCGAAGACGCCGAACACAAGGAGCGTCGCACACAGCCGCTGCGTGCGCGGTCTCAGCTTCGGCACGCGGACCCGGCAAAGGGCGTTGACCGGGCCGACCAGTGCGAATGCGAAGATGGAGGCGACCAGAATATCCGTGACAATCGTGCGGACGCGCCACAAAAAGTACCCGGCGAACGCAAGCAGGGCGAGGCGCACGAGCAGCTTCCAGAACTGCCCGAACCATGCTTCCGCGCTGCGGCCTGTGTCCCGGCGCATTGTAATCATCTTATTACCATCATGGTGAGTAGCTCTCTAAAGCGTCTGCAATACGCCGCGCCGCCGTGCCGTCGCCGTAGGGGGAGGCCGTTTGCGAACGAGACTCATACGCCGCCGGGTCAGAGAGCAGGCGGCTGGCCTCGCGGACAATCAAGGCCGTATCCGTGCCTACCAGGGTCGCCGTGCCTGCCGCCACGCCTTCGGGCCGCTCGGTGGTCTCGCGCAGGACTAAGACCGGCTTGCCGAGGCTTGGGGCTTCCTCCTGCACGCCGCCGGAGTCGGTGAGTATCAGCGTCGCCTTCTGCATCAGCTTCACGAACGGCACATAATCCTGCGGCTCAATCAGATGTACGCGGGGGTGGTTTGCCAGATGCGGCGTCAGCGCCTCCCGGACCAGTGGGTTCAAATGCCAGGGCACGACGGCCACGGTATCCGGGAAGCTATCCACAAGCTGCCGGACGGCCTGCCCGATGCGCCCCATCGGCGCACCCCAGTTTTCGCGCCGATGCGTGGTGACGAGTATCATGCGGCGCGGGTCGTCTAAAATCTCAGCCAGCGCGGCGGTCTCCGGCGTGTACGGCTTCGCGGCAACATTCAGCAAGGCGTCGATGACCGTGTTGCCGGTCAGCACAATGCCCTCCTCCCCCACCCCGTCGGCTTTCAAGTTGGCAGCGGATTCAGGCGTCGGCGGAAAGTGCAGCGTGGACAGGCGCGTTGTTAAAAGCCGATTCATCTCTTCGGGGAACGGGTCATATTTATCGCCGGTTCGAAGGCCCGCTTCCACATGACCAAACTTCGCCTGATGATAGAACGCAGCGAGTGCGGCCACAAAGGTCGTGGTCGTGTCCCCCTGCGCCAGCACCCAGTCGGGCTTCTCCGAGGCCAGAATCGGGTCCAGCCCCGACAGCGCCCGCGTCGTCACCTGAGAGAGCGTCTGCCCCTGCGTCATAATATCCAGGTCAAAATCGGGTGTGATACCAAAGACGCTTAACACCTGGTCCAGCATCGTCCGGTGCTGCCCGGTGACAGCCACGCGCACGGCGAACTGCGCGGGCCGCCGCAGGAGTTCCAGCACCACCGGGGCCATCTTGATGGCATCTGGCCGTGTTCCAAAAACGCAGAGAACTTTTTGCATACGTTAAGTTACGGGCAGCGCGGGGGTTTTAATTCCGCGCTAGGAGAGAAGTCCTTCGGACGACGAAACGGATATGAACACGGGGCTGAACCCCCATGCTTCAAAAGCAATTCCCCGCCTTCGCGGGCATCGGAAAAGCCCCGGATAATTTGGTCTTCGCCCGCGCAGGCGGGGGCTTGCACTTTTAAAGCACAGGGGTTCAGCCCTGTGTTGCTGTCCAGAACTGTCTTATGTCCGCGAAGGCGGACAGTCGCTCTTTACAGCCCCGGATTGAAATCCGGGGGCAAAGTCAGTGCCACATCAGCTCTGAAGTGTTTCCATTCGCGTAACGAAGATATTAATAAAGCCGGCGGCTATGAGCAAAAAAGCTGCGATTTTGAAGCTGTGCCCATGAGTAATCAGACTAACAGCGAGACCGCTGGTGAACAATGCCAGCACAACCAGAAGCAAAATGCCTTTTCGCCGCATTTGTATCGGGAAATTGCGGCTTTCTCTTAATAATTTCACTAATAACAGTAGCCATAGCACTGATAAGCCTGCAAGCGGTAGATACAGTAATGGATATAGACTGCTCATTGCGGAGAGTATTCCTTATCTTCCATACACGCGGAACAGGGCGAGGGCGACGGCGCAGCAGCCGGCGGTGATGCCGTAAATCATCCAGACGGCGCGTTTTTGGGAGCCGCCGTACTTTTTAAGCAGAATATGGTGGATATGCGATGTTTTATCAGGCAGGTAGGCGGGCGTCCGGGCGATAGCCCGCTGCGTAACGACGCGGATGCCGTCGAAAATGGGGACGCCCAGCACGATCACGGGCAGGGCGACGGAGACAGTCGCGGCGATCTTGAACGTGCCGATAATCGAGATCGCGGCCAGCGTGAAGCCTAAAAATTGCGCCCCGACGGTGCCCATGATGATGCTCGCCGGGTGCTTGTTAAAGCGCAGGAAGCCCAAACACACGCCGACGAGCGTGGTGGCGATAATGGTCACTTCATACTGCGGGACTCGCGCCGCCGCCGACATCAGGGCCAGCGTCGAAGCGCAGATAGCGCAGACACCCGCCGCGAGACCGTCGAGGCCGTCGATAAAGTCTACCGTTTTGGCGACGCCAAAGACCCAGAGCACGGTCCCTGCCGCCGAGAACCAGTAGGGAAACGGGACCCAGTTGTTTGGCGCGGAGGCAAAGGGGTTCGTGATGCCGTCAATCCGCACGTCAAACAGGACTAAAATCAGGCCTGCGCTGATGAGCGCGAGCGACTGCCAGATGGCGGACACTTCGTATTTGTCGTCAATCACGCCGACCACGGCGACGACCGAAGCGGCGATCAGAACGCCGGAAAATCGCTGGAGCTGCAAGTGTGTCCACGGGTACTGCGCGTGGTAGAGCGAGTGGTAGATGTAAACCACAATCAGCGTGATCACAAACGCGCCGTACATCGCTAAGCCCCCCCAGCGCGGCAGAGGCTTTGTATGGATGTCCCGATCACGCGGCACGGCGACGGCCTTGAACCGGGTCGCCAGCTTGCCGACCCAGGGGGTCAGCAGCCAGCTCAGGGCCAGCGCGAGCAGAAAAGCGAGCCAGGGCAGTTTCCAGACGGGCATAGTGCTTACAATGTCCTTGTGCCGCTGCCAAGATGAGCGGGATTTTACCGGCGCAGCAGAAGCGGCAGGATTTTGTCGTTCAGGAACGCCCTGATTTCTTCTTCGGTGGCTTCGGAGACATCTGCCCCCTCCGGTTCCTCGAAAGCCTGCGCTCCGGCAGTCTGATAAAGGTCGAAGAGTTCTTCGGACGGCAGCCGGTCATCGGACAGAGGCTCCTCTTCGCGGGACTCTTCGTTCTCGACAAACTGATACCATCCCCGGGTCAGATCAAGCACGCGGTTCCAGGGCGTTTTAACCATGTTCGCTCTTTGTTTGCTCTTTCACTCCCCGCTTGAACTCCCTAGCCGGGGAAGCGGTCGCAGAGGGACTTGACATCGCGGCGGACGGTGTCATAGGTGGCGGCGTCACCGATGTGGGTCAGAGCGCGGGCGATGCAGTCGGCGATTTCGTCCATTTCTCCTTCGCCGAGGCCCCGGCTCGTGGTGGCGGGAGTGCCGAGGCGCAGGCCGCCGGTGACCCAGGGCTTTTCGGTGTCGTAGGGGATCGCATTTTTGTTGGTCGTGAGATTGACTTTATCCAGCTCCACCTGCGCGGTGCGGCCTGTCAGCTTCTGCGGGCGCAGGTCGACGAGCATCAGGTGGTTGTCGGTGCCGCCGGAAAAGAGCGTAAAGTCGCGGGCCATCAGCCCGGCGGCCAGGGCTTTGGCGTTCTTTTTAATCTGCTGCTGGTAGGACTTGAAGCCGGGCGACAGGGCCTCCTGGAAAGCGACGGCTTTGGCGGCGATGACGTGCATCAGCGGGCCGCCCTGCGTGCCGGGGAAGACCGCCGAGTCGATCTGCTTGGCGTACTCGGCATCGCACATGATGAGGCCGCCGCGCGGGCCGCGCAGGGTCTTGTGCGTGGTGGTGGTGACGACATGGGCGTGGCCGACCGGGGACGGATGCTCGCCGGTAGCGACAAGACCCGCGATGTGCGCGATATCAGCCAGCAAAATGGCCCCGACTTCATCGGCAATGGCCCGCAGACGCGGGAAATCAATCTCGCGGGGGTAGGCCGACGCACCCGACGTAATCATCTTGGGCTTCACTTCGCGGGCGATGCGGGCGCATTCGTCGTAGTCAATCCGACCCGTCTCTTTGTCCACGCCGTAGAAATGGGCATCGTAGAACTTGCCCGAAAAGTTGACCGGCGAGCCGTGGGTCAGGTGTCCGCCCTGATCTAATCGCATTCCCAGAATGGCATCGCCCGGCTGCAAAAACGCGGTGAAGACGGCGATGTTGGCCGACGCGCCCGAGTGCGGCTGCACATTGGCATGGTCGGTTCCGAAAAGCTGTTTGGCGCGGTCAATCGCCAACTGCTCCACGACGTCCACATATTCGCAGCCGCCGTAGTACCGCTTGCCGGGGTAGCCTTCGGCATACTTGTTAGTCAGTACGGACCCCTGCGCTTCGAGCACGGCGCGGGAGACGATGTTTTCGGAGGCAATCAGCTCCAGCTTGTCGTTCTGCCGCCCTTCTTCTTTAGCGATAGCCGCATAGATTTCAGGGTCGCTTTCCGACAGCGGAGCCTCGCGCCGGATCAAGTATTCGTTTTCGGTCAGTTCGTTTTCGCTAAAATGGCTGCCGGAACCGTCGTGGGTCAGGCCGCGTTCTGTCAGTTCTCGTTCAATCAATGCCACAGGGGAAGCTCCTTGTTTCTAACGCAAACTCAAAACTCTTGGAATGCCCCTATGATACTCTATTTCCGGGCAAGTTGCAAGGGAATAGAACAAATTGACGACAGGTGTAGCAGAAATAAAAAGGCAGAACACGCCGCAAAGGCGTGTTCTGCTTGATGCCACATCATTAATCAAACGTCAGAGTTCGTATCCACGCATGACTTTGATCGTCCTTTTTATACCAACTCGTGAGGGATCGTTAGGCGGAGCCAGTTGCAAGTATTTCTGATAAACAGCAATAGCCGCCTCTGCGTCGGCTTTATGAAAACCAAAGTCCATGTAGCTTTCCTGATGGACATTACCTAGCTTTCGCAGGTAGGCAAGCTGGCTTGGGTATGCCTCTACCAGCTTGTTAGCCAGTTGTAATGCTTCGACATTCTGGGGGCGTGCAGGGATCTGTTCCAGAACATTAATTTGCTGATATATGACTGCCGGGTCATATGGGTCATGCTTTAAAAGCCGCCTTCCCAAATCCTCAAGCTGACCGTTCGGCCGCACCTGTGCTTGTGCCAGAAACCGAAGCCGTGCATAGTCATAGGTGCGTGGAAACGGAGCAACGGCAAGTTCATCTGGCAGACTGCTCACGTCTATCACGACGTTTTCATGTCCAGCTAAGGCGGGGGTACGCAAAGCGGCATACCCCCATGCGAACTGAGCCAGAGGGTCGTTGGGCTTGGCTTTCGCTTCCGTTTTATAGCGATCCAACACAGGCTGCACGTCTTTGGCCGCGACAAGTTGCTTGTAGATGTCTTGCCTGAGTTTCTGATAAGGCTTATCGTCGCCTGTCCACGGCGCGGTGGCCCAATCCCAGCCGTCAATCGCTGTTCCGGTGCGCTCGAAAGACGTGAGTACGTGCTGCGATGGTTGGTGTTGGGGCGAGCACCCGGAAACAACTATTGATATCAGAAATAACAGGGTCGTTAGAAGTTTGCGTGTCACACCTCGGCCTCATCCTTCTTCTTCCTCGCCGAAATCTTCGTCTTCGTCGGCCATCTCGCCCGGTGCGGGGAGAGCTTCGCGGGTGACAATTTTGACGGTTTCCCAGCCGAAGCCGCGCCGCTGCAAGAAGCCCATCAGCTTGCGCCGCTCGGCCTGCAAAACGTCGCGGTCGGTCGGGACGGTGCGGACTTTTTTGCGGGCGGCAGCGCGGGCCAGAGACAGCTCAGCGGCATCGGTCACGGTTCCGACGGCTTCGGCGATCTGCTCTTTGGCGATGCCTTTGCCGTACAGCTCCTGCGACAGCCGCCGCTTACCGATGGGGCGGCTGGCTTCGGGGCGGGAGCGGGCTTCCACCCACGACGCGGCAAACTGGGCATCGTCGAGAAGCTCTAGCCGCACCAGCTTTTCCAGCACGGCAGCGATGACCGGCTCTTCGTAGCCCTTCTGCGTCAGACGGGTTTCAATCTCGCGCCGCGCCCGCGCCCGCACTTCCAGCAGGGTCAGCGCCGACTCGAGTGCCTTGTGGACTTCTTCGGCTTCCCCGATCTCGCGCAGCTTCTCCGGCGTGATCTCGCGCCCGACCCGCAGGGACAAATCGACAGCGACCGCGTCCCCCACCCCGAGGACAAACTGCCCATCGACAAAGACATTCAGGCGTCCGGGCCGCTTTTGCGGCTCCAGCGCGGTAATCTGCGGCATAAAGCTATCCCAATCCTTTTTCTACGCCGTAAATCAGGCACTCTTGCAGGTAGTCTATTTCGCTCATATTCGCACGCTTTGCTGCCAGCTTAGTCTGCTCCTCATATTGGACAGCACTCAGCTCCACGGAGAGAGTCACCTTATAGCGGGCTTGTCCATCTTCGGCGGTCTTTGGGTTGACTTCCAGTAGAGAGCGCGTCTGTTCTGAAGGAGGCAGCGTAAAATGCGGGTTGTAAATCACGCCCAGCACATTGCCGAAAGGGTCGGTGACTGCGCCCAGACGGATGCCCCCGCCGGCATCCTCCACGGGCGCTTGGGGGAACGCGCCGCGTGCTAGGAGGGCATCATAGGCGGCATCGGCGTCGGGAACACCCCAATAGGTTGTGCTGCTCTCGCTGTCATCAGCAGGTAGTAAACCCAGCTCATAGCCGCCGACAGTGAAGCCGACATAGAACGGCTCATCGAAATACGGCTCCTGCGCCAGCAGGGCCGTGTACCAGGCTTTTGCCGCCGTCAGGTCGGCGACAGGGTAAACCACCGTCCGTAGTCCTTGAAGCATCGCGTGTTCTCCTTTATTCTTCGACTTCCGTCAGCGGAAACGTCCGCACTGAATTGTACCTTGCGGCGCTCTTGTCTGCACGAAACTCCGGCGGGAGCGTCTGCATAAAGGAGACCGTTTCAGCTTGCCATTTTGCGAACGCTTGTTCGTGGGGAGTGCGCCAGTTCTGGTCTTTCTCGGCGGATGCTTTCACGCGGGCGACCGTGATATGCGGTGCGTAGGGGCGGCTTTCACGCGGTATGCCTAACAATTCCAGAGTTTCTTCCAGGTCTGCGACCAAATCACGCAGGGCGGACGTGCTCTTGACGCCCACAAACAGCACACGAGGGCGAAACATATTCGGAAAGGCGCTCGGCGTAGTCAAAGTCAGCATCAGCGGCGCGTGCCGAGCGGCGACGGCCTCCCCGGCAGCGGACAGGCGCACGGCCTCGACGTCCGGGATGTCGCCCAGAAATTTGAGCGTCAAGTGATAGTCAGCCGCTTCGTACCAGCGGGCGGCGTCCTGTGTGCCGGTGTAGGTCTTCCAGAAGTGGGCGAAATCGGCCACCGTTTCCTGTACCGGGGGCGGCAGGGTCAGGGCAAAGAAATGGTTCACGACTTCGCCTCGGCAAACTGCGCGTTCTCCGGGTCAATCAGCAGGCGGCGCACCAGTGCCAGCGCGTTCTGCGCGGCACGGTAGGCAATGTCGGTGCGGCTTCCCAGCAGGTGATGGTGCTCTGAGATGACACCCCCACCCCAGGCGAGGCCAATATGCACGGTTCCGACCGGCTTCTCCGCCGAACCGCCCCCCGGCCCGGCGATGCCGGTGACGCTGACGCCAATATCGGCGTGGCCCGCCGCCCGTGCGCCGACCGCCATTGCCCGTGCGGTCTCGGCGCTCACGGCCCCTACCCGCGCCAGCATCTCTTCGGGAATGCCCAGGTACTTCGTCTTGGCTTCATTGGAATAGGTGACTAGCCCCAATCCGAATACCCGCGAGGCGTCGGGCACATCGGTCAGCCGCTGGGCAATTAGCCCGCCTGAACAGGACTCTGCCAGCGCGACGGTTTTGTTTGCGTCTTGCAGCAGCCGCACCACGACCATTTCCAGTGTTTCGCCATCTATGCCGTAAACGACACTCCCCAGCCGCTCCCGAATGGCCTTCTCTCGCGGGGCAATCAGCGCCTCGGCGGCTTCGGGCGAGGCCGCACGAGCGGTAATCCGCAGATGCACTTCGCCGGTCTTAGCATAGGGAGCCACCGTCGGGTTGCTCGAGGCCATCAGGTCCCGCGTCCGCTCTTCGACCATTGATTCGCCCATTCCGGCAATTCGCAGGGTTCGTGACACCAGTACAGTCCGCTCCCCCGAGGTCTTCTCCCGCAGGTACGGCTCCACGGACTGCTCGGTCATCGGGATCAGCTCATTGGGTGGCCCTGGCAGGCAGATAGCGATTTTGCCGTCCCTCTCAAACAGCGCCCCCAGCGCCGTGCCAGTCGGATTGGCGATCCCACGCCCGTGTTTAGGCACAAGTGCCTGTTTCCAAAAGCTCGGTGGAAGATTGCCCCAGCCGCGCCCTGTGGACCGCTCCTGGAGCCACGCCGCGTGGGCCTCATCTTCTACGAATACGTCTCCCAGCACGTCAGCAACGGCTTCTTTAGTTAAGTCATCCTGTGTCGGCCCCAATCCACCTATAGTGATAACCAAATCAGCCCGTGAGAAGGCCAGCCGCAGCGTCTCTTTCAGCCGTTCGGGGTTATCGCCCACCGTACTGCGGTGGTAGATGTTGATCCCCAGCCCCGAAAGCGTCTGTGCGAGATAAACGGCGTCGGTATCTGTGATCTGCCCCAGCAGAAGCTCGGTGCCGACCGAAACAATTTCAGCGATCATTTTTCAATTTCTTCTTCTAAAACAAAACCAGAGTCGGTGACTCTTGCGACGTCGCAATTCGAATAGGACTAATTCTCTTGGAACTAGTTCTCTCCACTTAACTTGCGACGTCGCAAGATTCAGCCTACAATACGGTCAATGACTGTTTCCAGGTCATCGAAGCTAGAGAACTTGATTGTCACCGTTCCCTGCCCATTGGCAGCATTGCGTATAGCAACGCGCAGGCCCAGAGCACTCCGCAAACGGTCTTCGATTGCTTTAAGGTGAATATCTTCGTCAGGAACAACGGTCTCGTCAGAGGAAACGGGGGCGGAGCGAGCGGGGGAGACGGGCGCGGCCCCATCATCCAGCACCCAGCGGCGTGAGGCTGCGATTGTCAGGTCTTCCCTGATCATTGCTTCGTACAAAGCCGCTCGGCGCTCCGGGGAAGCCACCGAAAGCAGAACTTTCCCGTGGTCCAAACCAATTTTTCCATGAGAAATTCCATCCTGCATTTCCCGAGGCAGACGCAGGAGGCTGAGAGAGTAGGCAACCGTAGAGGGCGACTTTCCAATCTGCCGGGCCAGTTCCACCTGTGTGATGCCGAATTGATCTAAAAGCTGCCGGTAGCCACGGGCGGCTTCCATCGCATTCAGGTCTTCACGCTGGATATTCTCGATAAGAGCGACAATCAGCGAGTCTTCATCGGTCATTTCGCGCACGACGGCGGGGATTTGAGTTAAGCCCGCTTCACGGGCAGCCCGGAAGCGGCGCTCCCCGGCGACAAGCTCATAGCGGCCCTTCCCACGCGGGCGCACCATCACTGGCTGCAAAATGCCGTGCAGGGACACGGACTCGGTGAGGTCGCGGAGCGCGGTCTCATCAAACTCCGTGCGGGGCTGGTAAGTGTTGGCTGTGATCGCGTCTAACGCGATCTCTTGCACGCCGCTGTCTGCCGTCAAGACAGCAGGGGCGGGTTCGGGAGAGGGTGGGGCAGACACAGGGGAGGCCACAGCCGGGGATTTGGCACTCGGGGGGATCAGCGACGACAGGCCGCGCCCGAGGCGGCTTTTTTCTAACGGTTTGTTCTTTTCCACAGTGTTATTCTTTTCCAAGTGCGATGATCTCCTGAGCCAGCTCGGCATAGGCGGCGGCTCCTTTGGATTTGGGGTCATACTGCGAAATCGGCTGGCCGAACGATGGCGCTTCGCTGAGGCGCACATTGCGCGGAACCACCGTGCGGGCAACCTGCTCCCCAAAGAATTCCCGGACTTCGGCCACTACCTGACGGGACAGGTTGATGCGCTCATCGTGCATGGTTAGCACCACCAGGCCAATAGCGAGAGAGGGGTTCAGATGGTTCTGCACCCGCTCCACGATGTTCATGAGCTGCGAGATGCCCTCTAAGGCATAATATTCGCACTGAATGGGGATCAAAACGGCGTTGGCCGCCGTCAGAATGTTCAAGGTCAGCAGGCCCAGTGAGGGCGGGCCGTCAATGAAAATATACTGGTAGTTCTTCTCAATGGGCTTAATGATTTTCTTTAAGATGGTTTCGCGGGACAGCTCCTGAAACATCTCCATCTCCGCCCCCGCCAAGTCCAAAGTCGCCGGGGCGAGGTCCAAACCCGGCACACCCGCGACGTCTTTCAAGATCACATCCGCCAGCGGGATGCCGCCGGTCAGAGCATCGTAGATGCTTTGGTCCACCGTCTCCTTCTGTCCCAGCCCGCTCGTCGCGTTGCCCTGCGGGTCACAGTCAATCAGCAGCACCCGCCGCCCCGCCTGCGCCAGCGCGGTTGCCAGGTTCACCGCCGTCGTCGTCTTGCCGACGCCGCCTTTTTGATTGACCACCGCTAATGTCCAAGCCATAACTCTGTTTCCTTTGGAATCTGTTTCCTTTGGTGTAGCCTACGTCAGTCTATTGGACACTCGCGGCGAAAATCCTGCCTCCACAGTGAATTCAAACGCAAAAAGAGCGTGCGGGCCATAAGCCCGCACACTCTCTTGTCTCAAAAAAACGAACAGATGTACGATTTACTCTTGAATGTTGTCCGCTTTTGCCCGCCGGATCGCCTGTTCGGCGATATCCGACGCCGAAACTTTATAGGTCCCGCTCTCTACCTGTGCTTTGAGACGGGAGACCAGAGCGTCGCGGGTGTCCGGGGCAGCCTGAACGGCGGCCAGGAACGGCGCTGTTTTTGCCTTGATGGTGGCGGTGTGAGAGGCGGCCAGCGCCTGTGCGCTGTCCGATACTTCCACTTGGGCCGCCGGGCTGGCAGGACTGGCGGTGTTTGTAGTGGCCTGCGGCGTTTTGCCGAAGCCTGGTTTTGCCGCATAGAGCGGATCGACACCGTAAGCCTTAATGGATTCTTCGCTTGTAATTCTCATAGTCGTTTGCCCCCTTGTGTTGCCAGCCGAGATGAGCCGCCGAAGGCGGATACCTCCCCGCAGGCGGTGCGGCGGCTGGGCGATCATAGCCGCGCTTCCCAGAAAAGAGAATGGCGCTGCCTTAGACCCGGTAGCTTTGCGTCCCCGGCTTTCGCCGGGTTTGCCTTGAGTGTCTTGCTGTCATTTCCCCGATGTGTTCGTCTTTGAATGCCACAGTGTAGCGGCCTGAAAGCCGGTGACACAGTTATTATTGGCATAGCGCCAGTGGTTCTTTAGGGCAATTTGCGAAAAAAGCTGGCATTTTTAAGTAGAATGCTAGATTTTTTGCCCGAACGTCTCAAAATCAATCGCCGGAAGCTCCCCGACACCCCGGCGCAGGGCCAGCTCCCACTGCTCATGGATCGTGTGCAGGTCCGGGTCCGAGGCCGTCAGCCGGCGGCGGCGGTTGATTTCCAGTTCATCTTTGCCGTACATCACGAGGTCAATCGGCGGACCGACAGTGACATTGGAGCGCATGGTCGAGTCCATCGAAATCAGCGCGTACTTGGCGGCCTGTTCCAGTGGCGTCTCGTGGTACTGAATGCCGCGCACCAAAATAGGACGGCCATATTTATGCTCGCCAATCTGCAAAAACGGCGAGTCTTCGGTTGCACGCAGTGGGTTTCCCTGGGGATAGACTAAGTATAGGTCATGTGGCTGGTCTTTGATCTGGCCGCCCAGAATGAAGTGAACGTTGAAACGGTAGTCGTCGCGTTCCAGTGCCGCCCGGTCCACATCCGAGATATGGCGCACCTGCTCGCCCACCACGCGGGCGGCTTCATAGAGCGACGGCGCGGCGGCAAGTCCCACGCCGCGATCAAAGTCCCGTGCCAGCAGCGTGATAATCGACTGTGTCAGCGACAGGCTGCCACTGGCGAGCAGCACAAAAACACGTTCCCCCGGCGTGACAAATGTGTACATTTTGCGGCACACATTGACCTGATCGTAGCCCGAATTCGTGCGCGAGTCCGACATCATCACCAGCCCTTCGGCGGTCATAATGCCCAAGCAGTATGTCATCCCCTGTTCCCCTCAGCCCGTGTCTTAATTTTATCCGTATTTATGAACTTTACCATATTTTATGCGTCAGAAAGGCCGAAACGACTTTTCTCACCGTTCTTTTTGGAGGAACTCTTATGCTGCGCTCCCTTTTGCCCCTGGCTATTGCCAGTGTTTTGTTCAGCCCGATTGCCGCGTCCGCCCAGGCTCCGACGCCCCCGGCGGCTCCCACTGCCCCCGCCGCCGCGCCGATGCCCATGAAGAAGCACGACCGGATGAACGGAAAAATCTCGTCCGTCGATGCCGCCGCCAAGACCATTACCATTGTTACCAAGAAGAAAACCACCGTGCTGACGCTGACTTCGGATGCCAAAATCTTCAAGATCGGCGACAAGCGCAAGTCCCCCACGGGCGCATTTAGCGACCTTCTGATTGACACGCCTATCAGCGCCCATCTCGTTGACCCCGACGCCGCCACGCTGACCGCCGACGAAGTCCGCATCCGCAAGCCGAAGAACGCGGCTCCCGAGGCACCCGTCAAATAAAATTACCGTTTGACTCCCTCCCCCGGAACAAAATCCGGGGGATTTTCTTCCCTGTACCACTGCTGCCTAACGGGGGAACTCCCATGACTCGCTTTGCCCTGCTGCTCGTCGGCCTGCTGGCCCTGTCCTGCCCGCTGATCGTCCTCGCTCAAACCCCGCCTGCGCCTGCCGTCACAGCTAACAATCACCTTTACGGTAAGATTGCCGCCGCAGACGCCGCGAAGAATACGATTACCGTGTCTGCCGGCGGCAAGACAATCATTGTTGCCCTTGACCCAAGTGTCCGCATCTTCAAGATAGCCGATAAACGCGGTCATCCCACAGGCAAGTTCGACGATTTAGCCGTCGGCGCGGAAATCAGCGTTCATCTGACCGCTGCCTCCGCAGGCACCGAAGCGCCGGTCGCCGACGAAATCCGCGTCCGTAAAACCGCTCCGGCCATGCCCCCAGCGTAAATCAGCGGTAACTTGCCCCCGGTGCTTACGATTCGTGAGCGCCGGGAAGCTCTGTCAGGTTGAAGCGCCACGCCCGGCCCCTCTCATCCGCCTGCCACACGTCCCCCGTCCCCACATCCAGGCACGATAACCAGCCGTCGCCATAAGCCCACGTATCAATACAAATCGCATAGCCGAGATCACGCGGCAGGCCATTTTTCTGGCTCGTGTGCCCGCAGACCATCACTTTGCCCGACTCATGCGGCTTCACGTTCTCAAACCGCGTCCAGTGCAGCGTGTGTACCGGCTGCTCTGCCAGGGGCACATGGGGGGAAACGCCGCCATGCACGAAAAAATGCGTCTCTGTCTCCCAGAGGTCCACGCACTGCGTCTCCAAAAACTGCCAGTGCGCGTCGGGCACCGCCGTCAGGCTGCCGTAAGACTCCAGCGTCTCGATGCCTCCCGCTTGTTTCCAGGCGAACGCCTGCGCGAAATCCTGCCGCGACGCCAGCATCATCGCATCGTGATTGCCGCGCAGGGCGACCAGACGGCAGCGTGCGCTCAGGGCTATCAGTCGTTCCAGAACACCTTTTGTGTCCGGCCCCCGGTCGCAGTAATCGCCGAGTGTCACCAGAGTATCCTCGGGCTGCAAATCAAGATCGGCCAGCAGCGTGTCCAGCGCCGTTAAGCAGCCGTGAATATCTCCAATCGCTAGAATGCGCCCCATCTTTGTCCCCTGCAAATCTCTACTGCGTCACCTGTGCCAGAATCTCGGCGCGGGTAGCCGTTGCCACACCCAGCTTCCGAACCACGACCGCGCCCGCTGCATTTGCCAGCGTGACCGCCTCAGCCGGGGTTGCCCCGGCAGCGAGAGCCAGCGTGAGCGTCGTAATCGTCGTGTCTCCCGCCCCTGTGCCATCGAAGACTTCGACGGGGTGGGCGGGCAGAGTGAATACCTCGCCGCCCTCGGAAAACAGCGACAGGCCGTGTGCGCCGCGTGTAATTAGCACATTGGCCGCGCCGGATTTCCGCAAAATCATCCGGCCCGCCTCACGGACATTGGCGGCGTCCCCGCCGCCGTCGCCGAGCATCAGGCCCGACGCTTCGCTGGCTTCGAACGCATTGAGCGTAATCATCGTCATCTTGCAGTGGGGGCCGATGCCCTTCGGTTTCAAGTTGCCGGTCATCACTTTGGACTGCGCCCGGCCCAGCTTCACGGCGGCTTCGACCAGTGGCTTCACTAGTAGCCCCTTCTGATAGTCCGACAGCAGCAGGGCATCGCAGCGGGGCACGGCGGTCTCCAGAAAAGCTTTCAAATGCCCCTGCGCGTCGGCGCTCACCCCGTCGCGCCGCTCGTGGTCTACGCGCAACACCTGCTGCGACCCCTGCTGCGTGTGGGCAATCACACGGGTTTTGAGCGTCGTAGGCCGGTCCGTCACGGTCAGCAGGCCGCCCGTGTCCGCGCCTTCTTCGGTCAGCTTGTCCCGAAGCGTCTGCGCCGCACTGTCTTCGCCGACCACACCGACAATGACCGCGACCGCACCGAGGGCGCAGATGTTGTTGACGACGTTCGCCGCCCCGCCCGGCACAAACGTATGCGCGTCGGCATCGACGACCATGACAGGGGCCTCGGGCGAGACGCGGCTGACGCGGCCTGAAACGTATTCATCCAGCATCACGTCCCCGACTACCAGCACCGTTTTTCCCGCAAAGCCGTCCAGTATTTCCTGTGCGCGTTGTTTGTTCATAACTTTTTCTCAGCCTCAATGCTTTCGCGTGAAAACAAGTATTGTGGGGTCTGTGTACAGCATATCATGCGGCAGGCCGTGTGTCGGCAGCCCACCGTCACTCGCCCAATGGCCGCCTCCCCGCCAAAGATACGGATCGTAGCCAGTCCACAGCGACCGCACAAACTCCAATGCCGCCGGGTTTTTGACCCGCAGGGCATCGGCATAGTCATATTCGCTCAGGACAACATAATCGGGATGCTTTGCCAGCACCACCGTGTCCCAATCCATGCCTGTGTAGACAATCCGCGCCGCGTTCTCCGGCGACACCTCCTTGCGCCAGAAGCCAGGGTAGGGCTGAGTAAAATAGGGGCTGATTGGAACCGTGCCAAACCACGGCAGTACGCCGAAGCCCACTGTAGCTGTGGGCGAAGCGGCGTTGATCTGCGCCAAAGCCGCATCACGCGGGTCCTGCCGCGCCATCGGAGCCAGCAGCAGGCAGCAGTTCAGCAGCGTCAGGACCAGCACCCCGCCCCCTATACCTAGCGCGGGCAGGCGCAGGGCAGGGCGGGTCAGCCGCGAGGCGTCGGCCAGAAGCCGCCCGGTCCATAAGGCTAAAATCGGTAATAATGGAATTACATAACGCGCATATTTTACCGCCGCCAGCCCAATCAAAACATAATAGGGGACCGCGAACGCCGCCAGCAGCCCATCGCCCCGCTGCCGCCGGTACAGCGCATAGCCCACCGACACCAGCGCGAGGCACAGCAGCGGCAGGCCCAGCCCGGCATCCAAGTTGTGCGTAATATGATAGACAAATCCGCTGCCAGTGTCTTTGTACGTCGGGTCGTCCACGTTCTGTACATGAACGGCTTCATAGCGAATATCTGCCAGGAACTTCGCGTTTTCCAGAACCGCGCCAGGGCAGGCGGCGAAGAAGGCAAGGACCGCCCCCCCCGCCCCCAATAATGGGGGAGCCAGAGTAGGGGCGCGATTTATCGCGCCCTCCTCTCTTGCCCTTAATAAGCACGCCGCCAGCACCGGCAAAATCACCAGAGCCAGATTGTACTTTGTCGCCGCTGCCAGACCCGCGAACACTCCCGCCCAGAGTGCGGCCCGAAGCGGGCGCGGGTCACCTGTCAGCAGCCGCGCCGCCCAGACCAGCGACAGAGTCGCCCAGAGTGTCCCCGGCACGTCCACCGTCAGAAAGTGTGAGTGCTGCGCGTGCAGGGGCATCAAAGCCAGCACCAGAGCCGCCAGCAGGCCCGCCCGACGTCCCCAGAGACGCTTGCCCAGCGCATAGGTCGCCCAGACCGTGCCGACACCCATGCCGACAGTCAGCCAGCGGCCCACGAGGTACATTTTGGCCCACTCGGGATACCAGACCGCCATGTTTTTGGGCACGATGTCGACGGCCCCGCTGAGCGCGGCCAGTGTGTTGGCAAAGCAGACTAAATAGAATTGCAGCGAGCCGTAGTTATAATAGTGCGGCAGCAAACGCCCTGCAAAGACGTTCATGCCTCGGCTTGCCACGTCCAGCACCACCGTTTCGTCCGGGTGGTACGAAAAATAGTGCGTCGCCGACGGCAGCCCCCAGGTCAGCCCCCAGACCCGCAGGGCCAGCGCAAGGGCCAGCACCAGCAGGAGGGGTAGGGGACCGGCAAGCAGGCGGCGTACCAGAGTAGGTGAAGTGTCAGGGCGCATTGGCGATGATTGTACCTGAAAAGAGCGCCCCCCCGCCCCCAATAATGGGGGAGCCGGACAAATACGGACCGGACAAAAGGGCGCAGCAAGCAGCGCCCCTACGGGTTTCGCTCTCTCCTAATTCTCCGGCTCCCCCATTATTGGGGGCGGGGGGGGTCCTACCCCAGCAGACCCCGCCGCGCTTCCAGCTTGGCCCGACGGGCGGCGAGGTCGGCGGCATCGGCCCGCGCCTTCTCCACCGCCTCCGGCGCGGCTTTTGCCACAAAGCCCGGATTGTTCAGCCGCCCGGTTACCCCGGCCAGCTCTTTCTCCAGCTTGGCAATCTCGCCCGTTAGCCGCACTGCCTCTTTGGCCGGGTCAACCCAGTCCAGAAGCTCCGAGGCGGGAACGTAATAGGTCGCCCCCGGCACGCCCGCCGGAACAAACGCGCCGTCCGTTGGCGCGGCATCAGCCACGGTCACCGTGCCGAGCCGTGCCAGCGACATAAGCGCGGGCAGTTGGTCGGCCAGCGCTAACCGGGCCATGTCAGTTTCGGGAACAGCAATCACGGTCAGGCGGCGCGTCAGCATGGCGGAGCGGGCGGCCTCGTTTTCGGGGCCTCCGGGCGTAAACTCCGCCCGCAGACCGCGCAGGGCCGTGATACTGCCTAAAACCAGCCCCATGCCTGCCTCGGCTTCGGCGTCAATCAGCGTCTCGTCCACTCCCGGCCACGGGGCGACGCAGATGCTGC
The DNA here is from genome assembly GCA_965277455.1 of Capsulimonadaceae bacterium. GTDB lineage: Bacteria > Armatimonadota > Armatimonadia > Armatimonadales > Capsulimonadaceae > JANXMY01. The sequence continues at coordinate 2,958,858 of OZ255823.1, forward strand.
CTCGCGGCTCGCCGTTTAGCGATGGCAGGTTCTGCCAGATAGCCTCGGTCACAAACGGCATGAACGGGTGCAGCAGGCGCACGGTGGCGTCCAGCACACTCAGCAGCGTCGCCCGCGCCGAGTCTTTCGCCGCGCCATCTGGCCCCTGCAAGGCGGGCTTGCACAGCTCCACAAACGAGTCACAGTATTCGCTCCACAGGAACTCGTACAGGGCCGAACACGCATCGTCCATGTCGTAGCCCGCTAGCCCGGCGTCAACGGCGCGGATGGTGTGCTGCAAGCGCGACAAAATCCAACGCTCCAGCAATGCTCTTTTTCCGGCTCCCCCAGAATTGGGGGCGGGGGGGGCCTCTTTGCCCACGTTCATCAGCACGAACCGGGCCGCGTTCCACAGCTTGTTGCCGAAGTTGCGCGACTCTGGCACGCGGTCCTCGCTGAACTTGATGTCCTGGCCTTTGGAGGCCAGTCTCAGGAGAGAGAAACGCAAGCCGTCCGCACCGTACTTGTCAATCATATCCACCGGGTCAATGCCGTTGCCTTTGGATTTGGACATCCGGCGGCCCTTTTTGTCCAGCACCGTGGCGTGAATATAGACTTCATTAAATGGCTTTTCGCCCATGAACTCTAATCCCGTCATCAGCATCCGGGCCACCCACAGGCGCAAAATCTCGCCCGCCGTGGTCAGCATATCCGTGGGGTAGAAGTAGGCCAGGTCGGGCGTCTTAGCGGGCCAGCCCATCGTGGCAAACGGCCAGAGGGCCGACGAGAACCACGTATCCAGCACGTCCTCGTCCTGCGTCAAGTCGGACGTTCCGGCGCGTTCGATAGCCTCTTCCAGAGAGCGGGCGGCCACATAGGTTCCATCGGGCTTGTAGTAAATCGGGATGCGATGGCCCCACCAGAGCTGCCGCGACAAGGCCCAGTCCCGGATGCCGTCCATCCAGTCTAAGTAAGCTTTCTTGTAGCGAATGGGCACAAACTGCGTCTCGTCGTCCTGCACCACATCCACGGCCCGTTGCACCAGCGCGGTCCCAGCCATCTTCATAAACCACTGGTCAGACAGCAATGGCTCGATAGTCGTGTGGCAGCGCTCGCACGTCGGCACGTTATGCTTGTGGTCTTCCACTTTCTCCAAGAGTCCCAGCTCTTCGAGATCAACCACCACCAGATTTCGCGCCTCATAGCGGTCCAGCCCGGCGTAGCGGTCCCCGGCTTCGGGGGTCATCGTGCCGTCGAAGCCGATCACCGTGATCTGCGGCAGCGAGTGGCGCAGCCCCGCCTCGTAGTCGTTCGGGTCATGTGCGGGCGTCACCTTGACCGCCCCCGTGCCGAACTCCGCCTGCGCGTAATCGTCGGCAATCAGCGGGATTTTTCGGTCCGACAGCGGCAGGGCGAACTCCTTGCCAATCAGCCCCGTGTACCGCTCGTCTTTGGGGTTCACCGCCACAGCGGCATCACCCAGCATGGTTTCAGGCCGCGTCGTCGCCACCGTCACCGAGCCGGAGCCGTCGGCGAAGGGATATTTGATGTGCCACAGATGCCCCGCCTGCTCTTCTTCCTCCACCTCAATATCCGAAATCACCGTCTGATGGAAGCAGCACCAGTTCACCAGCCGCTTGCCCCGGTAAATCAGCCCCGCGTCGTAGAAGCGCACGAACGCCTCCACGACCGCCTCGGCATAGCCCGCATCCATTGTGAACCGCTCGCGGGACCAGTCGTAGGAGCAGCCGAGCCGCTTGAGCTGCGAGATAATCCGCGCCCCGTACTGCTCTTTCCATTGCCACACGCGGTCCACAAACGCTTCCCGCCCCAGCGTGTAGCGCGTCTCGCCGTCTTTGGCGATTTCCCGCTCCACCACCGTCTGCGTCGCAATCCCCGCATGGTCCGTGCCCGGCAAAATCAGTGTCGTAAATCCGCGCATCCGGTGCCAGCGCCCCAGCGCGTCCTGCACCGAATGGTTCAGCGCGTGCCCCATGTGCAGGCTGCCGGTGACATTCGGCGGCGGGATCGTGATACTGTACTTCGGCTTCCCCGGCGTTGGCGCGGCATGAAAGTATCCGCCCGCCTCCCATTCGGCATACAGCCGCGCTTCCACGTCTTGAGGTTCGTATGCTTTTTCCATAGTTTTGTTTCCAATCAGAAGTATGAACATGGGGCTGAACCCCCATGCTTCGAAGGGCAATTCCCCGCCTTCGCGGGCATAAGAAGTTGCGGTTTTAATTTATCCTCGCCCGCGAAGGCGGGAGCTTGCACTTTTAAAGCACGGGGGTTTAGCCCCGTGATGCCCCCGCCGCAAACCAGACGCTGAAATCATGCCGCAGCGGGTCGGCTTCATTCAACACTTCATCGACATCCGGCAGGAACGCCGCGCCGGACCTGTGTTTGATAATTCTTAACGGGCCAATTTGCCCTAGAATGTTGATACCGGGGTCGTCCCGGTGGTGAACGTAGAGCGTCCAAGCGACACCGCGCTTAACGTCATCCACAACCATGCTTGCGCCGACTTCCTCGCGCAGTTCATAAATCCTGACGCGGACGTGCGGGTGCTGTCGCCGGAAATCGGCAAACGTTGGATGACGGAGCACATCAGCATGACAGCGGTATTCGGTCTGCACAACGCGCCCCCACTGCGAAATAACCGCCCATTCACAGCGGTCACTGTCCCACTCATCCCAGGTGTATTTCTGCCCTGCAACACGCAGAGCATGGGTTTCGGGCGGCTTCCCAATGTGCTTCCAGACTTCGGCACGCGGCATCCCCAGATGAATACTTGCCGGAATACGGCCCGGCCAGGGAACCGCTTGCGCCGATGTTCCCGCCGAAGGCAGCCAGAAGCCCAGCAGAAGACAGACACTTGGTAAAACAAATCGCACGCTTTTGAGACTTATTCGCATTCTTCCTGCGAGGTTTTAAAGAAAACAGTCCGCAAAATTCAGTCCGTGGTTGCCGCGCCCTGTGCCGGTATATTCTCTTGCGGCGTATACTCCTTACCATCCAGCCAGTCCTCGTACCAGCGCAGGAAGTCCATTTTTGGGTCCGTCGGGCACACGCCTTCGCCACAGACCCACCACACGTGGCCGCGCTCCGGCCCGGTCACGATCAAGTGCCAGTCCAGGCCGCAGCCGTCCGTACCCAGCCATAAGCTGCCATGATACACTTGTTCCTGTTCGCCTTCGTCGGAAGTCTCCCCGTCTTCCCACACCCACGTTTGCATGAACGGGAACGGCTTGCCGATGTCAGACAGCCGCGTCCAGTAATTCCCCCCGGCCCATCGGCATAGCTGGGAGCAGTTCCAAGCGCCGCCAGGCCATACTCCGGTGGCCCGCCGCCGCCATTGCCAAGATGCTTCAGGAAAAGCCGGTACGCTTCGGGCAGTAGCACCCCGTGCGCGGTCTCAAATGCGGAAAGCTCCGATTCGGACAGGACCGGCGCGAGCGTCACGGCATTCGCGGCGATTTTGCGCCGGACACGTTCCAACACTTCTTTCACCAGACCCCTGCTTTCGTTTCCACTCCAAAACCACAAAAAGCCCCCGCGCCCCAGGCGGCATCGCCCCGTGCAGACTGCACAGGACTTGCCGCAAGGACGCGAGGGCTTCACTGAAAGTAAACTTTGCGTGAAACGACAGGCGCGGTACCACCTTGCTTCCCGCCCGGACACTCTCCGGGCGGACGCTTTAATTTCTTTGGTTTTTCGGCTCCGGGGCGACCTTCGGCGGGCTGACTGCGGAGGACGCTTGCAGCGAGCACGTCCCCTCTCTGATACTATTTGTGACGCTTTCGCGCCGCCTACTCTTCCCCATCACAGCCGTAACAGAAAGAGTATAGCCGCCACCGAGCACCTGAGTCAAGCGGCAGGGGAGATTGTGTCCTATATATGTTATACTAGGGACACTCTGGAAAGAGTGGGGTTCTTCGGGCTGGGATGTATCTATTTGCGTTGAAGGTAAAAGAGTGACCACATCTATTTTTGCAGTGATTATTCTACTGCTAGGGGCATTTTCTATGGTTTGTGCCGCGCCAGCACAGGACACGCCGACGGGACGGGCCGTGCTGAAATCCGAGTTTATTTTTGACAAAGCGCCATTTGCCTCCTGCCATGCCTCCACGATTGCCGAGACCAAAAACGGCCTGATTGCCGCGTGGTTCGGCGGCACGGCGGAAGGCAAGCCGGATGTCGGCATCTGGGTGTCCCGGCACACGGGGGGCAAGTGGGATGCGCCGGTCGAAGTCGCCGACGGACGGCAGGCGGACGGAAAACGCTGGCCGTGCTGGAACCCGGTCCTGTTCCAGCCGCGCACCGGCCCGCTGCTGCTGTTCTACAAAGTCGGCCCCGCGCCGTGGACGGACTGGTGGGGAATGCTGAGGGAGTCAAGCGACGGCGGCAAAACGTGGTCCGCGCCCCGCCGTCTTCCCGAAGGCATTCTGGGGCCGATCAAAAACAAGCCGGTGCAGCTTGAGAATGGCGATATTTTGTGCCCGTCGAGTGTTGAAACCGACGGATGGCGGGTTCATTTTGAGCGTTCCAGCGACAATGGCAAAACGTGGGCATCTACTGGCCCCGTCAACGACAGCAAGACTATCGGGGCCATTCAGCCGAGTATTCTCTTCCATTCGCAGATGCACCTTCAGGCGGTAGGCCGGACGCAGCAGCATCGAGTGTTTACGATTGATTCCGAAGACGGTGGGCTGACCTGGGGGCCGATGACGCTCACCGACCTGCCGAACCCTAACTCCGGCACCGATGCCGTAACTCTGCGCGATGAGCGCTTTCTACTGGTTTACAACCCGACCACGAAAGACCGTCATCCGCTGGCTGTGGCTATCTCCAAAGATGGCAAGACGTGGACACAGACGACCATTCTGGAAAACGGGAGCGGCGAGTTTTCCTATCCCGCCGTCATTCAGACCCGAGACGGGCTGGTCCATATCACCTATACGTGGAACCGCACCCATATCAAGCACGTCGTCCTAGACCCGGCCCGCCTTGACTCTGCCTCAACTTGACTTGCACGAAGCCGCAGGGCTATAATGACGGCATGAATACGCCTGCCGGGATTGATTTTCACGCCCACACCACCGCCTCGGACGGCAGCCTCTCGCCGACGGAGCTTGTCGCCAAAGCCAGCGGACTGGGGCTGGCGGCGCTGGCCGTCACCGACCATGACACCGTGGCCGGCCTCGCCGAAGCGCGGGAGGCGGCGCAGGCCGTTGGTCTGGAGCTAATTCCTGGCGTAGAGCTATCCGTGGAAGATGACAAAGGCCGCTTTCACCTGCTCGGCTACGGCTTTGATACGGACAACCCGGAGCTTGCCGAAACGCTCGTCGCCCTGCGCGTCGCCCGCGCCGAGCGCAACACCCAGATGGCCGAGAAGATGAAAGAGCTGGGCCTGCCAGTGACGATGGACGATGTGCGGGCCGAAGCAGGTGAAGCCTCTGAAGTCATCGCCCGGCCCCATTTCGCGCAGGCGCTAATCAAAAAGGGCATCGTGAAATCGGTGCAGGAAGCCTTTGACCGCTACCTCGCCACCGGCAAGCCGCTGTACCTGCCCAAACAGGGCCTGACGGCCCATGAGGCCATCGTCCTGCTGCACCGGGCGGGCGGCGTGGCCGTCATGGCGCATCCGGGCCTCGTCCCGCAGTCGGCATCCGCGCTGGCGGCGCGGGTGGAGCATCTCACCACCGACGACGGACTAGACGGCATCGAAGCCTACTATTCGCAGCACAGCCCCGCCGACACCGAGCGCTTTCTGGCGCTGGCCGGGCGGCTCGGACTTCTCGTGACCGGCGGCTCGGACTTTCATGGCACGCCCAAGCCTCATGTTCCCCTGGGCATTGTTCACAGCGGCGGCCCGGCGTCGTCTTCTCTGCTGACCGCCCTGCGCGGGCGGTTATCTTCTCCTCATTCACTCTGACAAGGACTGTTTTATGTCACATATGCTCGACGAAATCCGGCAGCAGCCCGAGGTCGTGCGCCGGATTATCAGCGAAGAATTCCACTCCGTCGAGGCGCTGGCCTCAGAAATCAAGCGCCGCAAGATCGCGTATGCCTATGTCGCCGCACGCGGGACCTCGGACAACGCCGCGCTGTACTGTAAATATATGCTGGAAATCCAGCATGGCCTGCCCGTCGCCCTCGCCGCGCCGTCCGTGTTCACGCTCTACGGCTCCCTGCCCAAACTGGAGCAAAACGCGCTGGTTCTGGGCATCTCGCAGTCCGGGGCGGGGCCGGATGTCATTGATGTCGTCCGAAGCGCCCGCGAATCGGGGGCGCTGACCGCCTGCATCACCAATGAGCCGACTTCGGCGCTGGCACAGACCGCCGAGTACCCGCTGCTGGTCGGGGCAGGGGAGGAAATCGGAGTCGCCGCCACCAAAACCTACACCGGGTCGCTGGCGATGCTTGCCCTGCTGTCCACGGCAATGGACGAAAGCCACCCCGAGCGGCTGGAACACCTGCGCCGCGCCGCCGAGGCGATGGAGCGGACGTTGGCGATGGAAGATGTCGCCCGGCAGCTTGTGGAACGCTACGCCGACATGAAAGGCTGCGTCATTTTAGGCCGGGGCTACAACCATTGCACCGCCAATGAGCTGTCCCTGAAGCTGACCGAAACGTGCCTGATTGCCGCCCAGTCTTATTCCGCCGCCCAGTTCCAGCACGGCGCGATTGCCCAGGTCGCCGCAGGCTTTCCCTGCCTCCTGTTCGCCGCCGATGGCAAAGCCTTCGCCCCGATGGCGAAACTGGCTGAAAAGCTGCGTGCCCAGAGTCCAGCCCTGATCTGCTTCGCCCACGATGCCGCGTTCCTTGCGGGCAGCGAAACAGCCCTGCGTATCCCCGCCGCCGTCGCCGAATGGGTCAGCCCCTTAGTTTATATCATCGCCGGTCAGCTTTTCACCTACTGGCTCTCGCTGCGAAAGGGGCTGGACCCCGACAACCCGCGCGGCCTGTCCAAAGTCACGCAGACGCGATAGGAAGCCCCCCCGCCCCCAATAATGGGGGAGCCAGAGTTTAGAGCAAAGCTAGAAGCGTAGGGGCAGGGTTTACCCCTGCCCTTCTTTTCCTTCGAGAACCTCGGAGTTTGCTGTGTCAAAAGTTTTTTGCAGGTCACTTGCTGATCGTATGCTCATCGCGGCAGTGGCCTGTATTTTGTTCTTTTCTGGCCCAATGCTTCTTTGTTTCCTGCTGGCACATCCAATAGCGCAGCAGAAAACTGATCCCGCATTTATTGAATTTAACGCCGTAGTCTCAGTAGTAGGAATGGCTATCGGTGTATTCCTTTTCTTTTTATCGGGGCCACGGGAGCTGCGGCTAGACGCGGATCGGCGTCTGTACCATCTAATACGCGGCTGGCCCTTCTTCCCGCAGACCAAAATTGGGTCATGGGAAGAGATTTACGGGGTTTATGCGGGCTGCACGCAGAACGGGGAGTATGTGGTCGGTATCACCTGGCGGAGCAGGGGAGGCTCTATGGAGATGAGAAGGTTCAGCCAAAGCCCCGCCGCCGAACAGTTTGCCAAAGAAGTTATGTCGTTTCTGGGCATATCTCAAGTTATACCCCCACGCCACCTACACCATCTGCGCTTAGGCCCGTAAGGGTTTGGAGCGGCACGGGGACTTGCTCAAACGCAAAGCGCATAGTCCTAAAATCGCCAGCCCAATTCATCTGCCGGGATGCGGCGGTGGGTCCAGTTGAGCTGCCGCTCGGTCAGGCGACAGTCCACAAACCACCACGGGTACGCCACGGGGTCGTGGATACGGAACGTCTGCCGGTAGCTTTGAATGGCCGGGTACGCGGCCTGAAAGCCGCCCCGGTGCAGCGTTAAGAACAGCGACAGCAGCCGCACCCGGAGCTTGACCGCGTGCGTGTTGTCCAGCGGCAGGGCCAGCCGCTCCGACAGTGCAAACACTTCGCGCTGCGCCAGATGCAGGCTCACCGTGTCAATCCCCTTCAGCAGCCCGATCTTGTCCGGCACGTCCGCGTCTTCAATCCGCGCCGCCAGCATCAGCACATACCGCTCAATGCTGTCCGCCCAGCCTTCTTCCACCCGCCGCGCCACTTCTCCCGTGCCGCCTTCGCGCAGGGTGTTCCCCAGACCTTCCCGCAGGTGCGTTTCCGCCCATTCCCAGCGCCGGGCGGTTTTGTCCGAAAGCTGGTCCATATCCGCACGCGGGCACAGGCGGCAGACACCCCCGCGCATCCCCAGCAGGCGGCTGTAAGCAAACTCCAGACCGGCAGGGCTTGCCCTCGGGTCCAGCAGGCCCTCCACGAGCTTGGCATACGCTTCAATCAGAAACGTCACCGCGTCCCGCGACATTTCCTCGGTTTCCAGCACAATAAATAGTCTCCCGCTGTCATTGTCGGCGGCAGGAGAGAGCAATTTCACGGCAATTCTACGAGATTGATCGGGTCTGTCTCAGAACAGTGTTTATCTCAGAGCAGCCGCGCCACCACTTCATCCCACCGCTGCGCGTCAAACCGTAGCTGCCACGCGAAGGGCTTCCCCTTGCGGTCGTAATAGACCGCCATCGCCGCCTGCGCCACGCGCTTCGGGTCTGTCGCCAGCAGCTCACTTGCCAGCAGAGCATCATGCACATAGGCGACCGCGTGCCGCCCGCTCATCTTCCAGGCGCGGCCCCCCGCTCCCGTCGTTTCCGCAATCACCCGCACCGGCACGGGAACCGGGGGCTTTGTTTTGGCATTGGGCTTAACAGCAGGCTTCACAGGAGCTGTTGTCTTAGGCTGAACTTTGGCGGGCAGGGTGGGGGGCGTCTTTCGCATAGGGTCCTCTTGTCTCACTAAACTTGGTTCTGCCGCTATTATAGCAAACAAATGTTTGCGCTGTCAACGCCCCCGTACTTTATTCCTGGGCACTCGGCAGACCCAGATAACTCCGTATCCAGGGTTCGTCGGGCGCAATTACTTTGCCCGCGACCAAATCAGAAATCAGCTGCCCCGCCGTCGCCAGCCGGCCCTCATCCACCGTGCCCAGCGCAAAGCGCGGAACCGGCGTGCCGGGCGCGAAGTTGTACGCGGTCAGCGGCGCGAAGAGCTGTGCCCGCAGCACCGTTTCCTCCAAATCCCGCTGCACTTTATGCAGGTAGAAGCCCAGCACGTCCCGATGCACACTCCCCAGCGCATACGACGCCTGCCCGCCCGTGTTGTCCGAAGTCAACGTCTGCCCGAGAATGCTTTTGGCAATCGCCCGGTCCAGATACTCCACTGCTTCCGCAAACCCCGCCGCCTGCGGGCGGGATGTCTCCAGCAGCCCCAGCTTCATGTCCGAGGGGATGACCAGCGCACTCTCGTTATGCACCTGCGAGACCAGGCGCAGCAGCTCCCGCTGCTGCTCGGTCCCGTACCCCCGCGCCGGGTCATAGGTCCCCGTCACCGTTGGCATCCCGAACTTTTCCAGGTACTTCGCCCACCACCCGAGCATCTGCTGCTTGACCCGCCAGGGACCATACGCCGCCCGCAGGTCGCTGTCTCCCCCCGGAGCGCCCAGACGGGCGGCATACGAATAGCGCAGAAACTTACCCGCCGGGTAGGTCGTTCCGTCCCATGCCCGCAGCCCCGTCACCGTGCCGAACGTATTTGTCTCAAACGCAAACCCTGCCGGGTTCTTCGGCTTCAGCGCCGCCAGCCCGATCTTTCCTGCGTGCGGCCCCGTCTCCATACGCTGGTACACGATCTCCAAAAGCGACACTCCCGTCGCCAGCGCATCCAGCAAATCCGACAGCGCCTCGGTCACGCTGCCCCTCATCCCGTCCAGCGCGTCCCGCACAAACCCCGCCGCCGCCCGTGCTTCCTCGGTGTCGTCAGCGGCGTGAACTGTCCATCCCTGCGACAGCACCGCATACTTTTTGGTCGTCAAACACGCCTTCACCTGCGGGTCCCGCAGCATCCGCCGGTACGTTTCCGGCCCCACCATCCCCGCCTCCCCGTCGCCCCGTCGCCCCATATCAGCGGCAGCGCCGCGCCTAACATTCCCACGCCCTCGACCGGCACGCTTTCCCCCAGCGGCGGCGGCTTGCGCGTCCAGAACGGCAGTGTCAGTTTCATCGTTTTTTGTCCTTTCTCTTGTTCACCGTAGGGGCAGGGCTTGCCCCTGCCCTTCTTCATACTTGCCACGGGTTAAAACCCGAGGCTGGAAAGTGCCCAGTGTCCCAGAGGACACAAGAAAGAAAAGCAAGCCCATCGCCGTCCGGTCTTGCGTCCCCTGGACGCCGGGCTTTTGGCAGCCTCGGGTTTTAACCCGTGGCTTCCTATCCGTCTCTTTCCTAACTCTCTGGCTCCCCCATTATTGGGGGCGGGGTGCCTCTCCCTCCTACAGCCGCACCGCCAGCACATACACATCTGTCGTCTCCGCACTCAAAATGTGCGTCGTCACCGCCCGGCTCCCCGGCCCATGCCCACCCCAGCTTTCCAGGGTCCGCCCCAGGCGGGTCAAATAGACGTGCCCCACCGTCCGAAATCGATTGGGCCGGATAAACGCGATCCGCGTCAGCCCATCCTGCAAGCGGCAGGCTGACCAGGTGCTGCGCTTGAGGCCCTGCGCCGCGCACCACTCGTTCTGCACCACCGACCCATCCGGCAAAATCGTCCGCCCCTCCGTCGCCACCGCCACCGCCGCCCGCACCCAGCCCGAGCAGTCAATCGCCGTGTAATCCGGCGGAACCGCCTCCAGATCGCCCGCTTTTGCCCCCAGCTCATAGCCCACGCCATGCGCCTGACAGCTTGCCAGATACCGCCGCAGCCGCTCCGGGTCCAGCGGAGCGCTGTACCACGGGTACCCCTGTGTCGGCGGCAGTAGCCCCACCGCCTCTGTTTGTAAGTGTTTGTCCAAAACTGCGCCCATACTTGCTCTCCTTTCGCGTGCCTAATCACACACCGCCACCACCAGCAGCGGCGTATCCCCCAGCCGAAATATCTGCGTTTTGCGGACCGTCCACAGCCGCCCGTCCCGCGTGAAGATGTCGCCAATCAGCGGCGGGTCGGTATCCGCCCCGTCCAGATAAAGCAGCAAACCGGGCCGCACCAGACCGACGGCTTCATTGGCATCAAAATACACCGACGACGCCGACAAATCCAGCGGCGCGAACATCCCTCGCCTGTCCCGGCCTACCCCCGCCCGCTCAGTCGTTACCGCCTCCCCGAACCGCCCGAAGCCCGCCGATACCCGCGCCTGCCGCCGCGCACCCTCACTCGCCAAAGCAGTCATCACGCGCCCCCTCCCCGCCACGCCAATCCCCGACCGACGCCAGCAGCAGCGGCGTCTGCCCCGTGCCGTCCGACGCCCGCGCAAAAGGCCCCAGCCGATGCATCCCCTGCATCGCCAGCCGCGCCCCCATCTGCGCCGGTCCCTCCGTGCGCGACGCCGTCACCGTCAGCGGCCCCACCTGAAAATCATCTACCGCCCCCGGCTGAGACGCCCGCCGCCGCAGCCATTCCCCCGCCAGCGCCTCCGACACTCCCAGCGTCAGTGTTGCCCGCAGCCCGTCATCCCCAGCCAATGCCGCCAGCACCTCCGGGTCCAGCGCATATTCCAGCACCGGCTGCCCCTCCAAAATCAGCGCGTCCCAGTCCGCATCTTCGGACGTGTCCCCTACATCCACCCCGGACAGCCGCTTCAGCGCGTCCCGTGTCACCAGCAGCACCATCTCTGCCCTCCTTTCCTGCTCTTCAATTCCTACTCTTCAATCCTCAGCCCGGCAGGGCGTCTGCCTTTCCTGCCGGGGGTTTTACACCCCCGGCATCCACCCCCGGCTCCCTCTCGGTTCAACTCACCTGCGCCCCGTAAGCTGCCCGCCAGTCCCCGAAGCCCACGTTGTACCGGGCGCGAACGCCGTACAAATACTGATCCCGCAGGAACCCGTTCTCCGAGCTGCCTTCCAGAGCGCTGAATTCGAACTCTTTCCGCATCTGCAAGACAATCGCCCGCACCAGACGCCGCGTGTCCAGCAGAAACCAGTCCGACGACGACGGCAGAAACGGCGTCGTCAGCAGCGTCAGCATCCCCCGCAGCGGGTTCGCCGACAAATCCTGCGCCGCCTGCGTCACCGGGTCCGGCGAATACGCCGAAGTCAGAAGCTGCGTCGCCTCCCAGTACAGCTCCGGCGGAACCACCAGCACGCTCGGCATTACCCCCGCCGGACGCCCTGTATCATCCGTGAACCGCATCATCGCCGTAATCGCATCCTGCAAAGACGACGCACTCAGCGCCCCGCCCCCGGCATTGCTCTGAACACGGCCCTGATTATGCGCCCCGAAAAACGGAACCCCGTCGTAGCCCTGCGCCGTGAACCCCGTTCCCAGCAGGCCAAACACAATCGCGTCCAGATGCTGACGTGCCACCCGCGCCATCTCACGCACCCGGAGCGCGATCTGCCCATACTGATCGTCTTCCAGCGCCGTCCGGTCCACGCTGATCGTGCTTTCCCAAGTCCGGTTCTGAATGGCATACTGATACGCCTTCATCTCGCCCGGCTGCCGCTCATCTACAAACTCGCGCACCCCCGGCAGTGCCCCCAGCCACGCATAGCTTTTCGTGTCGTGCGTCGACGGAACCGTCGTCGCCACCCGGTCCCACTGCGACGCCGTCTCGCCGAATGTCTGAAAAAACGCCGTTTTCAGCCCCGCCGTCAGCAGCGCGGGAATATCCGATTTCACCAGTGTCATTTGATCTCTCCTTTCACTTCCGTCAAGATGTCGTTCAGCTTCTGCTCAATCGCGTCGATCTGCGCCTGCTTCTGCGGCGTCTTCCAGATCGCTTTTGCCAGCGCGGCCAGCAGGTGAACCCCCACGCCCGCCGCGACCAGACCCTGAAGATCAATGTGCATTTTGTTTCTCCTTTGCGTCCCGCTCTTCCCGCACCCGCGCAGCCACTTCCGCCGGGCGAACTCCCAGTTGTTTCAGGAACGTATGTTCGCTGTGTGTGAACCCGTCTTCCTCATCTTCCTCCGCCGACGGCACGCTCTCGCCGAACGTCACCACCGGCGGCTGCCGCTCCAGGAACCGCAGAAACACCTCGGCCACCGGCTCCGGCCCGTCCGACAGCGTCACCATCGCCCCGCCCCCGACACTGAGCAAAGCGCGGGCCAGCCCCTCCGAGGCCGGGACCAGCCGCCCCCGCGCCTTCAACGCCTCAATCTGCCCCTCCACCTCCCGCCGCGTCAGCTCGGCCCGCAACCGGGCAATCTCCGCGTTGACCGAATCTTCCCCGCCGTTCATCAGCGTCGCCGAGGCCACACGCGGCTTCAAGACCAGCGACACCTCCGATAGCGTCAGCGGCTCCCGCGTCAGTCCCACCGACAGACGCGCCGCCCCCCGCCGCCGCAGAAAGCCCGCCAAATCCGCCGGAAACACCAGCGTCCCCAGCAGCGCCCCGCCCTCGCGCCAGACCCGCCGCACCAGCCCCACTGGGTCCAGCGGCGAATCGACGTGCTCCACTTTCACCGGCACGCCCCCCTCTGGGAACCGCGCCGCAATCCCCTCCAGGTCCGCCTCCGTCACCCGCAGCCCCTTGTCCGGGTAGTTGCCCGCTTCCAGCAGCCGCGCCGGACGCTCTTCCACCACTTCTCCCGCACCGAACGTTATGGGAGTTGCAGCCTCTACGAGCATCTGTTCGCTCTTTTCTTCACTCATTATCAGCTCACCTTTCCGTCAATCCGCACGCAGACGTGCCCCGCATCGGGGACGCCCACCACCACGCCTGCCGCCACAGTGCTGCCGGTCGCCGCCGTTGACACCGTCCCATCATCCACCACGAACACCGCTTTGCCCATGTCCGTCGGCGACGCCCCCGCTTTCGGGTAGGTGTACACCCCCGATTTCAGCACGCGCACTGTCCGCGCCCCCGCCGCGCCGCCCCGGTTGTCGCCTTCCTCGTAGGCCACCCCCACAAACGTCAGCCCCGCCGCGTCCGCCGCCGGAACCGCATACCCCGAGGCGGCCACCGCCACCAGTCCGCCCTTGAAAATGTGCCCGCCCGCCGCCACCGGATACGCAATCAGCGCCCCGTCCCGTCGCCGGGCATCATACCCCTGTGCCAGTGCCGTCATTCTGTCCGTCCTTTCACTGCTCACTCCCGTCAGTTGACCTCAGAATGCCCTGACCGGGAGCGCGGGAGGAGCGTTTGGATTTGGTATCCACTCCCGGTCAGGAACAAGAATAGTATACATTTGTTTCTTCACGTCTGTCAAGCATTTTACCCGTATTATGTCTACTTATTTTTAGACACAAAAAAACCCTGCGCGGCGGGGCCGCGCAGGGTTGAAAAGAGTCAGCTAAAGCCAGCGAATGTTAATCCCCCGAAGTGCGGTTCAAAAGCTGACGCCCATGATACAGCGCGACCGCCTGCACCCGGTAGTCGTCGCTCGCCGGGTCGAGGCGGTACAGCGAAACACGCACACTCTGCTCCGGGTAGTCATACGACAGCATCAGGGTATGCGGGTCCGAAGAGCGAATGACCCGGCCCATTCCCCCCGCCGCCTGCTGCAAATCATACAGCGACATCGACAGCGTGATCTGCCCATATAAATCCCGCGCATCGCCGGTCCGCAGCCCTTTCGCCGCACTCGTCAGCGCCGCCGGCCTGACAGGCGGCGGCGTTGTCGTCTGCCCCAGACCAAGCAGAATCCAGGCCCCAACGCCCAGCAGCGCCACCATCGAGAAACTGCCGAGAAACGCCAGTCCAAACGTGGAAACCGCCGATAGCGAAGACGACCGTGCGCGAGGAGAACGGCGCGGGTGAGAGCGGCCAGCAGACGAACCGGCGTCGGCAAACGCTGAGGCAGGGCGGGTCACACGCGGCAGCAGCACCGCCTCGAATGCCTGTGTCCGGTTGATCGGGTCTTGAAATTGGGTGCGGAACAGATGCCCGCAGTCCGGGCATTCAGGCACGGACAGGGCCACGATCTTGTTGCATTGCGGGCAGCGCTTCGCACTGATTGCAACCGGGTTTTCTCCGTTCTTCTCGTTCCAATCGGTCATGATATTCATCCTGATAGTTATCATACCCAAAAAGGCAGGCAAGCAAAAATGACGCCGCCGGTTCCCGTTTGATTGAAACGGGAACCGGCGGCGTCAGCGATCACTATTTTTTCAGATCAGGGGCCAGCACTTACGGCCACCGCCGACCAGCCGGTGTAAGGACCGTAGTTATTGTAGATGAAGCCCCCCCGCGCATCCACATTCCAGAGTGAAGCCATCCCGTTCGCTGGCTGCGTCCACAGCAGATGAGGCACGTTATCTGCTCCTACTGCATCGGCCTGAACTTTCCAGCCAGCGTAGGGGCCATATTCCGTGTGCGTAAATGTCTGCCCGGACAGGTCCCAGAGCGAGGTCAGTCCGCTCGGCTGCGTCCAGAGAACGCGGCTGTCGCTTTTGGCATCAATCGCCAGTGCGCCCGCGCTCCATCCCGTGTAGGGGCCGAATTCCGTGTGGCTGAACCCGAGCGTAGCCGGGTTGACGTTCCACACGGACATCTGACCATCCGGGGTATGATTCCAGGAGAGCCGCACAATTCCATTTGGCCCGGAGGCCAGTCCCGCCGGATTCCATCCGGCATAAGGGCCGTAAGTGACCATGCCGAGCGGCACCCCGCCCGCATTCAGATGCCACAGCGAAACAGCCCCATCCGGCGCATGGGTCCATAGCACCCACTGCTCGCCATTCTGGCCCGCGCTGATCATACGCGCCGTCCAGCCCGCGTACGGACCATAATTGTGAAAGGCAAAGCCCCCTCGCGCATCCACATTCCAGACGGACTGGGTGCCGTCGGCCCTGCGCCACAGCAGGTGCGAGGTTCCATCCGCTCCCGTTGCCAGCCCCCCCGCCGTCCATCCGGTATACGGACCATAATCAAAGTGCTGGAAGCTGCCATCCGCCTCCACCGTCCACAGACTGGCCGCCCCATCCTGCCGGTTCCATAGCAAATGCGTCCGTGCAGGGAGCACAGGTGAGGTAGTGGTCACCGGAGGCGTCGTGGTCACCGGAGGCCTTGCCGGGGCCGGAGGCGTCGGCGCTACAACCGGAGGCACAACTACAACCGGAGGCGTCGGCGCTACAACCGGAGGCACAACTACAACCGGAGGCGTCGGCGCTACAACCGGAGGCACAACTACAACCGGAGGCGGTGACGTGACCGGAGCATTCAGCGAAAATACTGTGCCTGCCGCGTCGCTGCCGCCGTTGTAAGCCGTCCCATAGAGCTGACCGGCGGCCCCCGCCAGCAGCGCCCCGCCCGGCAGGCCGCCCTCGACATCTCCTGAGAACGCGCCCAGCACCGTGAAGCCTGTGCCGTCCCCGGCCACCGAATAGGCCGTGCCGCTTCCGGCAGGCCCATCCGAGAAGGCCGTCCCGTACAGCAGGCCGCCCGCCCCGAAACAGGGCGCGGAATACGGCTCGCTGCCGTCCGTGTCTGCATCAAACGAATACAGCGTCGCAAACCCGGAGCCGTCGGTCGCCAGACGGTACAGAGTTCCATCCCCCAAATCCCCGCCGCTGACGGTCGCCCCGTACAAACGTCCGTCCCCGCCCACCGTCAAACCCGCCGCCGGAGACGCCCCATCTTCCACGCCCGCGAAATCGTACAGCGTCGTAAAGCCCGACCCGTCCGGGGCCATCCGAAACACCGTCCCCGCCGAAGAATCACCCCCCAGAAAAGTCGTGCCGTACACCGCCCCGCCGGACACCGTCACCGCCGACAGAGGCGCACCCCCGTCAGTATCCCCCGTGAACGTATGCAGGGTCGCAAATCCCGACCCGTCCGGGTGCATTCGATACAGCGTGCCGTCTCCCGCACTGTCCCCGCCGCCCGCCACGCCGTACAGGTTACCGTCTCCGCCCGCAGTCACTCCCGCCGGGCAAAACCCGCCGTCTGCCCCGCCGTCAAAGATGTGCAGCACCGCAAAGCCCGACCCGTCCGGGTGGAGCCGGAACACCGTTCCCGCTCCGTCCGGTCCGTCCGCGCTCGTGGTTCCATATAAATAGCCGTCCCCGCCCACCGACAGCGCCCCGGACGGCCCGCCGCCCTCCGTGTCCGGGTCCAGCGAATGCAGCACGGCAAAGCCTGTCCCATCCGTCCGCAAACGGAAGATCGTCCCGGCCCCGAGCGTCCCGCCCCCGCTTGCCATCCCGTAGAAATAGCCGTCCCCGCCATCCGTCAGCCCGCCGAGCGGCAGCGCCCCGTCCGCGTTCGCCCCCGAGTCATCCAGCCCGCTAAACGAATAAGCCACCGCCGGGACCGGTGCATCCGCCCCTGCCCGTCCGCCCAGCACCGCGAAGGCCACCGCCGTGAATACTGCAAAATTTAAGTGCTTCATGCCCGTCTTATTGGCAGGAGTCGCCGCAAAAACCAGCAAACCAGACCACTGACCAGCCAAATCAGCCATAAACCGGCAGGAATACCGGCTTTGTCGTCGCAGACTGTAAAGAGCCAGATTAGCTATTAGCTATTAGACCTCTTGCATAAGTCCTGGCCGCCCGGATTGAAATCCGGGGCTGCGAAGGGCGATTGTATGCCGAAGGCGGATACGCAGTAATGCCGTCTTCGGCATACAATCGCATTCGGTAGCCCCAGAATTTATTCTGGGGGCAAAGGTCAATGGACTTATGCAAGAGATCTAATAAGTCGGCGGAGCCACTTGCGTGTAGCCCATCGGGAGCTGAAACAGCGAGTCCGGCAAAGCCGCCTGTGAAACCGCTGTGACTTCTGCCGTGGTCGTCACCGACTCTTGAGTTCCCGACGCCGTCGTCTGCGTCAGCGTAATTCGGCTGTCCAGCGGGATTTCTTTTTTCTTATCCAGATTGTCCGCCAGAGACTTGTACAAATACGCCTGCCGCGCATCGGGGATCACAAACGCAGGCAGAAGGCTCGCTTTGCGGTCTTTAGGGAGCGTGAGCGCCTCAGACAGCCAGTATTCTCCTGAAACTTCGGTCGTGGTGAGATGTCCTCGCGTGCCGCGCCCCCCACGACCACCACCTTCGCCGCCGCTGCCGCCCCCATAGCCGCCTTCGCCGTAATTTAGGCCGCCCCCGAAACCGCCACCGCCGCCAAAACCACCGCCACCGCCACCGCCGCCCCGGTGATGTCCGCCACCTCTGCCGCCAAAACCACCGCCGGAGCCTCGCTCCCCGGACGGCGGGCTGACAATAATGCTCCCCGTGAGAATATACAAACGCGCCGGGATGCCCGCGAACGACTGCGTACCCGTCCCTTCCGAGACTTTCACAGCAGCATTCACCTGAGATGACCCCGTGCCGTCCGAGGAGTCGTCCACCGGCGGCTTCAAGTCTTTTACCGACTGCACAAAATATGTTTTCTGGGCCGATTCCAGCGTGTAGATTTTCCCCTCTTTGCCGTTGTAAAGCGTCGTCAGACCGCCGGCGATTTCTGTTCGCGCATCCCCGTCTTTATAATAGGTCGTCACCGTCTGCGTATCTGCCCCGGCGGGAGCCGGAGCGCCTGCCTGCACCAAAGGCGTATTATAAGCCGTGCTGACGGTGGAAACGATTTTTACATCCGCCTGCGCGGTGGCGGACAATGAAAACGCGCCAAGTCCCACTGCGAAAAGGGCCATTGTGTTCGAGCTGTTCGTCATTTATCTTTCTCCCTACCCGGTAGAATAGCGGCAGAAAATGAAAAACTCATGTAAAATGAACTTCAAAACGCAAAAAAGCCGCTGCTTTGGAAGCAGCGGCTTTTGGCGAAACGCCTATTTTTTGCCCGTGTACGCCACGCGCCAGATGGAATTGGAGCCGTCGTCGCTCACCAGCAGCGAGCCATCATGCGCGGTTGTTACACCGACGGGGCGGCCCCACACATCGCCGTCCGGGGTGACAAAGCCCGTCAAAAAGTCCATGTACTCGCCCGTCGCCACGCCGCCCTTTTGAGGAACCATAATCACTTTGTAGCCTGTGCGGTTCGCCCGGTTCCACGAGCCATGCTCGCAGGCAAAAATCTGGTCCCGGTACGCCGCCGGGAACTGCGTGCCTTCATAAAACGTCAAACACAGGCTCGCTGAATGCGACTGTAGCAGCACGTCGGGCACGGTGACGTGCCCGGCCAGCTCCGGGTGCGAGTCAGTCCCGTTCGCGTACTTCGGGTCCTGATGGTCACCCATGTAATACCAGGGCCAGCCGTAAAAGCCGCCGTCTTTCACCCGCGTCACATAATCGGGAACCAGATGGTCGCCCAGCGTGTCCCGCTCATTCACCGAGGTCCACAGCGCCCCCGTCTTGGGCTGAACCGTGATGCCGACCGGGTTGCGAATGCCCGACGCATAAATGCGAAACCCGTTCCCGTTCGGGTCCAGAGTGCCTTCCGGGCTGTACTGCAAAATATTCGCCCGGTGAAACTCGTCGTCGTTGTCATCATGGTTCGAGCGCGAGCCAACCGACACAAACATCTTTTTGCCGTCCAGCGAGAACGCGATGTCGCGGGTCCAGTGCCCGCCCCCGCGCAGCCGCCCGCCGCCCGAAATATCCGGGACCACCACCTGCACCGCATCGCCTGCCTTCAAGTCGCCGTTATGGTACGCAAACCGCACCACCGAGTCCGTGTTCGCCACATAGACCCACTTCGGGTTCGGCCCCGAAGGGTAAAACGCAATCCCAAACGGCTGCTTCAGCCCCTCGGCAAAGATCGATGTCGTCTCCGGGTGTGCCGCGCCGTCGCTCGCCCGCAGGATTTTGACCCGGTTCGCGCCCGATTCCGCCACGAAAATATCCCCGTTCGGAGCCGTCACCAGCTTGCGCGGGTTGTTCAGACCCGAGGCAAACTGCGTCACCGTGAAGCCGGGCGGGGCAATGGGCAGCGCCCCTTCGGGCCGCCCGACCATGTGAGCGCCGTTGTCCACCGACGTCGTGCTGAACGGCTTCGGCAGGTCCGAGACAGTCAGCTTGCGCCGCACCCCCGGCGCGTCCGTGCGCCAGTCGCCCATTGCCGCGTCCCCGGTCAGAAGCGTAGCCGTCCCTGCCGACGCCGGGGCGGGCCGCACCGCCTGCACCGGGGCCGGTTTGGGATGCGAAAAAAAGTAAGACCCGCCGAGCGCCAGCGCAGCAGGCAAAAGCAATAGTGATTTCATAGTGTTCAAAACGCAGTTTCCTCGCTTCCGGTTCCCTCGGGAACAATGTTTCTTCGCCCGCCGTCCTAGCTGTATCAACGACATTCAAGCGCACCCGGAAAGGCGAACCTGACATGACACGCACCTCAAAACTGACCACGCTCGGTCTGCTGGCAACACTCGCGGCCTCGGCCATCACCCCGGCCCTCGCCGACCGGTCCAGCGATCAGACTAATAAAAATAACGCTCGGAACCTCGCAATCGCCGGAGCCGCCATCGCGGGATACGGCCTGTTCAGCCATAACAACACCATTGCCCTTCTCGGAGTCGCTGGCGCAGGCCTCGCAGGCAGCCAGTACGAAAAAGACCGCAAGGATGAATCTCAGGATAACAATCACCGGTATTTCTACCGAGACGGCAACCGCAACAACGATAACCGCAACAACAACCGTAACGATAATCGTTATGATAACCGCAACGATAATCGCTACAACAGCGGGAACAATGACCGGGACCAGAATTGGAAGCGCGACCATGACCAGAACTGGAACCGTGACAACAACCAGAATTGGGACAACAGCCGCGACAATAACCAGACATGGCAGAACGGAAACCGCAACGACTGGAACCGCTGATCTGTAAGGGCGCGATTTATCGCGCCCCTTTTCTTTGTCACGTCCTGGCCTCCAACATTCCCACGCAGGAATTCCCGCACCGTTCGCCGAACTTGCGGGCGAGGGCTAACGCCATGACTACTTTCCGCCGCCTGCTCCCCGTCCTGTGCCTGCTGATAGCCACCGCCGCCGTCCGTGCCGACACCCCGCCGGACCAACTCGCGCCCGGAAGCTGGTTCCTCGTCACCCCGCACCCCGAGGACGCCGCGCTGACCACTGCCGCTGATGGCACAATCACTGTCAGCGTCCGCAAGGCTTCTGTCCCCTTTTACAGCATTCAGATTGTGCGCGGCCTGCCCGCAGACATTCCCGAAGGCCACCGTGTCAGCCTCCGCTTCCGCGCCCGGTCGGCCACCAACAATCCCCTGCGCGTCTCACTCGAAAGGAACACCGCGCCCTATACCTCCGTCGCCGACACCACGCTCCTGCTGGCGCCGCAGTGGCAGGACCAAACCATTGTTGGCCCCACGCCGGGCTACGGTCCCGGCGGCCTCAGCGCCCATTTTCAGGTGGGACAACAGGCCGGGACTATCGAGATTTCCAGCATCACCGCTGCCGACCTCGGCCCCGACCCGGCGATAGCCGCCGCCCGCACCGCGCTCGCCCCCGCGCAGATTGCAGCCCGCATCGAAAAATACCGCAAAGGCACGCTGACCGTCCAAGTTGTTGACGCTAACGGGAAACCGGTTCCTAGCGCACAGGTCACGCTCATCGAGACGCGCTCGGCATTTTTGTTCGGAGCCAATCTGCTCGGTCTGAACCTCAGCGACGCCTCGGACGCGCAGATAGCGTACCAAACCAGGTTCACAGCCCTGTTCAACTACGGTACGCTCCCGTTCTACTGGGGCGGGTTTGAACCGAGACAGGGACAGCCCAGGAACGCCCAGCTTCAGGACAAAGCCCAGTGGTGCTTCGCCCACGGTATTATCCCCAAAGGCCATCCGCTCATCTGGAATCAAGTCTGGCCTTCCTGGGCACCGAGCGCCGCCGACGCCGCTATTCCCCTGCTTCACGCCCGCGTCGCTGACCTCGTGCCGCGCTTTTCGGACACCATTTATTACTGGGATGTGGTCAACGAAGCCAGCTCTGGCGCACAGGCACAGAACCCGCCCAACGGCGAAAGCCGGTGGGTCGTCCGGGACGGCGCGGCCAAAGTCGTCGAAACCGCTCTGGGCTGGGCACGCACCGCCGGTAAAGGCCGCGATGAAACGTTTCTCTATAACGATTACGACACCGGCGAGGCCAATTTAGCTTTGCTGACGCAGCTTCAAAAAGACAAACAACTGCCCGACGCCATCGGCATTCAGTCCCATATGCACGGTGGCAACTGGCCCCTGGAAAAAGTCTGGGCTGTCTGCGAAGCGTTCTCCCGCTTCGGCAAACCAATCCACTTCACTGAAACCACGGTTCTCAGCGGTCCAAAGCGCGATGGCGCGGATTTGATGGGTCCCGCCGCGACTGATTGGAACACCACCCCCGAAGGCGAGGCCGCACAGGCCGCCTATGTGACGCAGTTCTACACCGTCCTGTTCAGCCATCCGAGCGTGCAGGCGATTACGTGGTGGGACCTCAGCGACAAAGACTCCTGGGGCGGCGCTCCGGCGGGCCTTCTGCGCCGGGACATGACCCCCAAGCCCGCTTACACCACGCTGATGGCGCTCATTCGCGGCCAGTGGTGGACCCGCGACGCGGGCCGCACCGACATGCACGGCGCGTTTACCCGCCGCGCCTTTTACGGCGACTACACGCTCACCGTGACAGACAGCCGGGGGCGCACCCGGACAGAGACCATCAACTTGCCCGCCTCCGCCCCGCCGCGCACCGTCACTCTTCACCTTCCCTGACTGACTGCTCTATTGACGCCCGGTTACAACTTGCCTGCCAGCCTCCGAAGACGCAACAAAGCGGCGAGATTTGCGGGAATAATGGATGACAAGCATCTTGAAGGAGGCTCTTATGATTGACTTTGGAGAACTTCAGCAAAACCTGGAAAGCCGCCGCACATTTCTGGCTCGCATGACCGCTGTGGGCCTCGGAGCCGCCGCCGTCGGCTTATTCGAAGCCGCCGCGCCCCGCCCCGCAAGCGCCACGGGAAAACAGTTTCTGGACCTCGTGACCACGCCGGACAATGAGAACTTTCCTGGCATCCCCGGTCACGGCAAAAACCAGGTCGTGCTGAACTTCGCGCTGACACTGGAGATTTTAGAAGCCGACCTGTACCGGCAGGCCCTGAACCTCGCCGCCGGAAAGCCCCTCGACACCCCGCTGCCCGACGATGTCTCAGACTATAAGCTTTCCATTCCCAACGGCGGCCTGCCGCCGCCGCACCCGCAAATGGGCTTCACCTACTTGCAGCAGTACGCCGCCGTGGAAGCCGCGCACCGGGACTTTCTGCACGCCGCTATTCAGCAGATGGGCGGAACCCCCGTTGCCCCGAACCCCGGCGGCTACCGCGCCCCCTTCGGCGACACTTTGAAGTCTATTCTGGAAGTCATTCTGGCGGTGGAAGAAACCGGCGTCCGTGCCTACCTCGGAGCCGCCGGAGCCATCACTGATTTGAAGCTCACACAGGTCGCCGCGTCGATCTACTCTACCGAATGCCGCCACTCGGCAGTGATGAAGCTGACGCTCATTCAGGACCCCGGCCCTTCCCGGCAGCGGGCGGATGCCCAGGTCACGCCGCGTCAGGTCAGCGACTCGGAATTTGAGTTCTTCCAGACGCCGGAGCAGATTTTAAACACTGTCCAGCCCTTCTTCGCCTAGTCTCCCGAAAGGAGTTTTCCAATGCAAACGCAAGACCGATACATTCCTTCCTGGGAGCAGGCTGCTGAGGCCGCGCCCGAACCTGCTGCTTCTGAAGCCATCGCCCCCGAGACCACCGAAAAACACAGCCGCCGCCGCTTCCTGACCAGTGCCAGCCGCGCCGCTTTCGCCATCGCGGGCCTCGGGGCGGCAGCCACCTTTGCCGCCACCTCTCACGGAGCCGCCAAAACCCTGACCTACGGCGATATCCCCGCACTCGGCCTGCTCAAACTCCCCGGCTTGAACATCAAAGCCGATGTCCATGTCCTGAACTACGCCCTCGCGCTTGAAGATTTAGAAGCCGAGCTGTACCGGCAGTGTGTCGCCCGCCTCACCACCGGAGGCGTCACTCAGCTTGGCGCGGAAATCACCGGCCTGAACATCGATGTCTATATGCCCGACGTGTACCACATTAAAGAGTTTGCCAAAATCGAGGCCGAGCACCGCGACTTTCTGCGCGGCGCTTTGAAGCTCGACGGCATCATTCGGGGCCTGGGCATCGGACCCAAAAAGTACGAGTTCGGCGTCGCCGCCATGAGCCGCGAAGAAATTTTAGCTCTGCTGATTGATGTCGAAGCCACCGGGGCGGCGGCGTATCTTGGCGCAATTCCGTACTTCGGCACCAAGATATTCTTAACGACCGCCGCCGGCATTCAGGGAACCGAGGCCCGTCATACCGCCTCGCTCCAGTCCATTCAGAACCGCCTTGTCATGGACGGCATCCTCACCGGCGGCGCTCCCGTCCCGCCCGCGCCTCTCGCCTCCATGAACCACGGCATTGACACTCCGATGGACCCGGATGCGGTCCTGGCAAAAATCTCGCCGTTTATCGTGGGGTGAGGTTCCTACAAGCACACTACGCAAATCTGATTGCTTCGAGATTGATTGATCCGCCCTCCTGCGCCGTCCGCCAAGCGGCGCAGGAAGGCAATCCGGCGGCCTTTTGGGCAGAACACGCAGGCCAAAGCCAGCGGCGCATCGGCGGCGTCTGCACGCGGCGTCTGCCGCTCCGAGTGCCCTGTCTGCACATCCACCGTGAACACGCTGCCGTCGGCGACATAGGCAATCCGATCCCCCGCCGGGTCCCACGTAAATGCCGACGCCACCGGCCACAAGTCCCGCGTCACCTGCCGCAGCGGCCCGCCATTTGGCGACACCGTCCAAATCTGCGCGGTTCCCGCCGCGTCCCGCCGCAGGAACGCGATTTCTGCCCCGTCCGGCGACGACCGCAGCCAGTGACGCGGCCCCGAAATGCCCGGATATTCCGAGTCCTCCGTGAACGTCACCCGGCGCTGACTTGGCCCAAACTGCCGGATGTCCTCGGGCAAATCGCACACGAACACTTCCCAGAACTGCCGCCCGTTCGCACCCGTCACCTGCCCCTGAAACGCCAGCGCCCGCTGCTGCCGCGTACCATCCGCCCGCACATACCCCGCCGTCCCGATCCAGCCGTCTTCCAGCGCCTGCCTGATCTCGTCCGAGCCGGGCCGGGGGCTGCTCACCGTATGCGTCGCTAACGCCGAAAAGTACGCCCCGTCGTGGCTGCGCGGGTGCGTCTTATTGACCGTCACCCGCCCCGGCGCGGCCACGGCCACGCTGCGCTGCCCGCTGTCTGCCAGCGCGTCGTTGTAGGTGAACGACACCCACTCGCCATCCGGGCTGAAGAGATGAACATGAGAGCCGCCCCGGAGCGCCCCCGGCGTCCCCGGCGGCGTCAAATCGCGGGCATCTAAATTAACGGCTTCGCCGGGACGGTCTACCGAAACAATCACCCCTTGCCGGTGCGAGGGCGAATAGGCCCAATCCGGCGTCGGGTCCTCGGGGCCGAGGATAAAAACCACTTCGTCTTTCAGCGGGTGAAATGTCGCCACGCCGCAGCACGCCCCGCGCCGCGACTCGTACACGGTCTTAATCTGCCCCGTGTCCGTGTGAACCCGCTCAATCCGCGTGCCGTCAAACACAGACCCCTCAGCGTCCGAGCGCGTGTCATAGACCAGACATTGCCCATCCGGCGACCAAATGCCATAATTGGTCAGGATGCGCCCGCCCGGCCCCGACGTAAGCTGCGTTTCCGAGCCAGACATCTAGTTTCCTTTGAGCAGAACCATCCCGCCCGCCCAGCCGCTCTGCGGAATTGTCAGCGTCTCCCCGGCTTTCACGGGCCGCGTATACACCGTCATTCGTGTATGATTAGCGTCGCTGTAGGAAAGCGTCAGCCCGGAGGGCTTCCAGCCCGGCGGGACGCCTCCGATCACCACGGCGGCAAATCGCACGCTCGTGTCCCGCTTTGCCTGCACCGTGATTTCTGCCCGAACCCCGCCCGCCGTCTGTGTGACCAAGTTGGCGTCCAACGCCGCCGGCAAATCGCGCCAGACGTAGCCGCGATTGCTGAACGCCTTCGCGCCGTCTGCCAGCGGAGCGACCTCGAAGCCGTGCCCGGTAACGGTCAAATCTGGGGCGTCATAGCGCGTCATGGCAAGCGCAGGAATGGGAACCGAGTCGGCCACCGTGAGGCTGCGAAAGTTCGCAAACCGGTGGAACGTCAAAAAATTGGCGTTGTGGTAGCTATCCGCGCCGCCCTCCCCGTCGTCATAAGCTGTCCGCGAGGCAGCGATCAAATCATTGCCGTCAAATTGCCAGTCCACATACTGAAACCCGTACTTAGCCGGGTCAGGGTGCGACACCAGATAGGTCCGCACCGTCCATGCCCGCAAATCAGGCGACGAGGTCAGCGCCAGCGTATTCCGCGTCGAGCCGGGGTCGCCGCCTTCGTAGACCGGCGGAATCGCGTTTGCCAGCGACCAGTACAGCTTGCTGCGCGGGTCATACCGAATAGTAAACTTGGTGGCCCCGCCGGGGAAATCAATCAAATCCTGCGCCGGGTCAAACGTTGCCGTTTTGCCATCCGCGCTGACGGTCACGAGGGCCACTTTATCCGGCAGCTTGTTCACCGCTACACGCAGCATATCCACCACGCCCCCGCCGGGAACGGCCACAGCATTGCCTTCCAGCCAGCCGCCGAAATCGCCGCCATTCCAGGCCGCATTTTGTTCCAGTGGCACGCTGCTCGTCCAGCTTTCCGCTTTCAGCAAGTCCGCCCCCACCGGCGCAGACATCACAAATGCCCGAAAATGGTTCGCCCAGCCGGTCGCCGGGTGTCGCTGTTCAAACGCCCGCCACAGACGGCCTTTGTATTCCAGCACCGGAACCGGCGCACAGTGATACTGCCCATCCGCCCGCAATATCGCCGACGGCGTCCAGGTCTGCCCATCGTCATCCGAGCGCCGGATGGTAACGTCGCCGTACTCGTGCGTCACTCCAATCATGTAGACCGATTTGCCGTGGACAAAAATCGTTGCCCAGTACAAATCAGTCACATCCGCCAGCCGCGTCCATGTCTTGCCCCGATCCGCCGACTCGAACACCGGCGTCGTCCCGCTTTTCTGATCGTTCGTGCCCGGCCCAAACAAATCACATTTTGCCAGATAATGCCCATCCGGCAAGATCGCAATACCCGGCGACCCGATAAACTGCCGCGTCGAAGCCGCTGAGTGCAGCACCACCACGCCCGGCCCCGGATACGTCGGCGTCGCCGCTCCCCCCACAGCGCATAAACTCAGCATCAAAGCTATTCCCCCGGCCCATTGAGATAGCATCGCTTCCCCCCTCAATCTTATCTCCTTCAAGGCCGCGCCGCTGGTGTCACCGTCACATTTTGGATACTTGCGTGTGTCAGCGTGTCGTTCTTATGACTTGTGACACAAATCCCTGCCAGCACGTTCGGCCCCATCGCAATCGTCGCCCGGCCCCGCTCCGTCCACGTCTTGCCGTCCGGCGAAATCCAGCCCACGAACACATTGCCCGCCCGCGTCAGCTTCACCCAGTACGGGGTAGGGGACGGCGTCTGCTCCGAGGTCTGCGTTTCCCCATCCGTGCCTGCCCGCCACTGAAACTCCGCGCCTTTGTCGGGTGTCAGCACGATGTCGGCAAACTTCGCCCCCGGTGCGTCGCTGTCCCGCACCATCACCCCCACTTTGGTCCACATGTCTTGGCGCTCATAAGACACTACCTGCGCGGCAACCTGCCCATCACCTACCAGCGGCTGATACATATAACGAAATGAGTCGGCTTTGCCGAAGGTGTCTTCTCCCGAGGCCGTGATTTGAAACCGGCCTGTCTTCGTTTGAAAAGCCGTGCCAGGCAGGCCGACTGCGCCAATATCCACGCTTTTCCACGGCGCAGGCAGCGGCTTCAGTGCAGCGGGGGAGGTATCGGAAGGTGCTTTCATGGCGGCGGGGATGTCCGCTCGGCAGGAAGCGAGCGTTACGCCAGCCAAAAGCAGGACAAGTAAGCAGGTAGGTTTCATAGGGCATTGTATCACGGGGCGGGTGGGGCGTCAAGGAGGACCGGCAGAAAAAAAGCCACGGGTTGAAACCCGAGGCTGGCAAAAACCCACTGTGCAGGGCACGTAAGAAAGAACAGGACAAGTCAATAAATATCGGCTTTGTTCTTCTCTTGTGTCCTTCTTACTCTTGTGTCCTTCTTACTCTTGTGTCCCCTGGACACTGGGTACTTCTGAGCCTCGGGTTTCAACCCGTGGCTTCCTGCAAACCTAACTGTGTTTGCACCGGGTACACTCCCCCCATGACACGCTCCACGCCCCTTCTTTTGGCCCTCACCGCTTTGGCTCTCAGCCTCCTGCCGCTCGTCTGCACCCAGGCCGCCCCGGTCCCGCTGACGCTGCCCCCTGCCGTGCCCGCTCCGGGGGCGTTCGACGCCTACATCCGCACCGCCGAAAGCGCCGTCCGGGCACATCTGCCGAAAATCGCCGCGACCGAATACCAAGCCGCCCTGCGCCTGCGTCCCGCCGATGCCGATGCCCACTACGCCCTCGGCGGTGTGTGGGAACTTCTAAAACGGCCCGCCGACGCCGAGCGGGAATACCGCCGAACCATCCAAATTGATCCCGCCCACGCCGCCGCGCACAGCGCCCTCGCGGGTCTGTTGGATGACCGGGGAGAGCTTGCCGCCGCCCTCGCCCAGAGCCAGCAGGCCCTCACATTGGAGCCAAAGAGCGCCCCGCTCCACTGCAATCAGGCCGACCTGCTGGCCGAGGCCAAACGCTACCCCGAAGCCCGCCGCGAATACGAAACCGCCCTGCGCCTGCGCCCCGGCTTGATGCAGGCCCGGCAGGGACTCGTCGCCCTGCCTCCGTCTTCCGCGCCGAAGGCGGGCAAAACAGACGCCCACCAGCGCGGCAGCGGCCCAGCAACAGGCTTCCTCTTAAAACCGTAGGGGCAGGGCTTGCCCCTGCCCCTACAAAGCGTGTTCCTACGCCCGCACCTGAAGCCGCTCCACCAGATCATTGGAACACAGCCCCACGCCCGGCACATACTGCACCCGCGAGTCATCGCACTGACGCACCCAGTCAATCAGCGGCGACTCGTCCAGGAGATGAAGCGCCTTCCGGGCATCCCCAACCCGCACCAGACCCTCCCGCGCCGCCCGGTCACACAGCACCCGCACATCCGCCGGGACCGGCGGCAGCGCGGACACCGGCGGCAGGGCAAACAGACTCCCCGCTTCGGCCTCGGCCCTGTCTAATAGCCCCTGTGCGTCCGGGTCCTTACGGCCCAGCGGCAAAGTCAGCACCGGCTCTCCCCAGTCGCCGCCCGGCTCCGCGCCGAGGCAGACCGCCGCGTGAAACTCGCCCCGCAACAGCCGGAACTCGGGCAGCAGAACCCCCGCCGCCGTGACCACAGGCTCGGCCCGGCGCATCAACCGCCAGCCATCCGCACCGCCCACCCCCGCCTGCCCCCGCGCCCGCCGCCGCAGGAAGTCTTTGTAGACCGCCGCCGCCGCTTCCAGCCGCCGTGCCAGCCGGGGCGGCGTCGCCGGGCGCACACGGGGCATCCCAAGCGCGGTCAGCGCCTCAGCGGTCAGCGTCAGCCGGAACACCTTCGGGCCAAGCTTTGCGTCTACCCATCCCGTCACCGAACGCTCGCCGTAGCCATGCAGCAGCAAAAGCAGGGCGCGGGACAAATTGGCCCCGTCTCCGGTCAGCGCCGCCGTCGTGCCGCCGCCGCCGACCGCGATTTTGACCCCCAGCGCCGCGCCCAGAGCGCGAACGTCGGCGGCCTCGGCGGACGACAGACAAATGCCGGACAGCGACATCGCCGTCGCCCGCTTCAGCACCGTGTCCAGCGAATGAAAGTGATACAAAGCCGCCACCGTCTCCGGCGCGGGCCGTGCGCCCCGCCGCGTCAAGAGCTGGTTTTCCTCAGCATCCAGCGACAGCAGCAAGTCCCACTGATGCGGCGTCAGGCCGAACGGCTCCACCAGCGCCTCATACACCGCCGCCCGCCGCGCTTCCGGCAGGAAGCCGCCGTGCTGCTCGTTGACATGGGCATACGTCACCGCCCGAAGCTGCACCGGCCTGGTCAGCCCCGCTGCCGTCAGCCGCACCGCCGCATCTTTGCCCACACTCTGCGCGAACGTCGGCGTCTCATAGCCGTAAAAGCGGCCCAGACACGCCACCACGCCCCGCGCCAGACGCGGATCGCCGAAAAAGTCCGTCATCGCCTGCGCGTCCAGGTCCCGCCGCCGCCGTCCGACCCCCAGATCAAACGTCCGCAGGGCCACTTCCAGCCGCGCCAGCATTTTCTTGTCTTTGCCCGTGGTTTTAATCTGATGCGGATACACTGACGCCGGAGCATCGCCCGCCCCTTTGCGGGAGGTCTTCTTAAAGTCTTCTAACCGAAATGCCATGCGTCATTTCTTTCTATACGGTGATGCCATGTCCAATCACCGGGGAGCGTCGCATACGTCGTCAGGTTGCCGAGGATTCAGTCTACAGCTCGATTAGGCTTCACTGGCAAATGTGTAAATTCCAGCATTAAGACATCACCGAATTCCACCGGCTTCTTCAAGCAGCTTTATCATCCGTTTTCGTTTTCTGATTAGAGAAGGGGTTGCCTCAATCGCAGAGATTACAGTGTTGCCATCTGTGTCCCGCAGATTGACATCTGCACCATGTTCGACCAGTATCTTCGCTAATATCAGGTGGTTATAAAATCCGGTCTGCATGAGAGCAGTTTCACCGCTAATGTTCTGAGAATTTATATTTGCTCCGCTATTCAACAGCACCAAGATGATCTGCGTCGCGGCACCCTTATCCTTGTAAGCATATCGGGCAGCTCTTTCCAAAGGCGCGTAGCCAAATTTATTGGTTGTATTCGGATCAGCACCTTCCTGAAGCAAAGCCGAGACAGTCTGATAATCTTCTTTCGAGCAGGCTTCCAGCAAAGGGGTCCAACCTTGTTCTTCCACGAGATAATTGTAGTCTGCTTCATTCACTTGTATAAACTTACCTTTCTAGGTTTGATGCCAACGCCCGGCCTGTACAGCATGATTCCCGAACCATGCCATAAATGGCACGGCTAGTCGGCGAGGACGCCAGAAATCCCACGCTTCGCGGGGATAGGCGCAGATAGTATAGGCGCAGATAGTATAGGCGCAGATAGTATAGGCGCAGATAGTATAGGCGCAGATAATTGAGTGCCGCGAAGCGGTACTTTCTGGCCGCAGGCCGGTGAGCCGTGCCATTTATGGCATGGTTCGGCAATTATGCAACAACGCCATTCGATACAAGAGTACCGCAGAGGCAGGAAAAGATTGCTCTTATTCCGGTTCCCCCATTATTGGGGGCTAGGGGGCCTCCTACCCTGCCTCCGCCTTTTCGACCGGCTTGCGCTTGCGGGCGGTCTTCACTTCGCTCGTGCCCCGCGACACCAGCTCGTACATCCGCGCCCGGCCCGGCTTGGGACGCAGCACGCGCCCCAGACGCTGCACGTATTCGCGGGTTGTCGAAGACCCGGACACCACAATCGCCACATTGGCATCGGGAACATCCACGCCTTCGTTCAGCACCCGGCCCGTGACCAGCTTGGAATACTGCTGTGCCCTGAACTTGTCCAGAATGTCCCGCCGCTCATCGGCATGAGTTTTATAGGTAATCGCAGGCAAACACAGACGCCGGGACAGCTCGCCGACAATGGCGTTCCACTCAGAAAACACGATCACTTTGTCGTTGATATGCTCCGTCAGCAGCTCTTCGACAGCCTGTATCTTGCGCTCGGCATTCATCGCCAGCATCCGCGCTTCCCGGTGTGAGCGCAGGGCCTGCCGGGCGGCGGGGTCATGCCCCGCGCTTCGGATCAGCGCCTCAAACAGGTTCGCCGCGCCCGTCAGCATCAGCCGGGTGCGGTTTGCGGCCAGATACCACGAAAACTCCGCCGTCAGCCGGTCGTACTTGGCCTGCTCGTCCTCGGTGAGGTCCACCGAGATACGCTTCACATCGTAATCGGCGATATGCTTGTCCCGCGCCAAAGTCGCCGGCTGACGCTCAAACACCGTCGGCCCGACCAGGCTTGCCAAATCTAAGTGCCGCCCGTCGGACCGCTCCAGAGTCGCCGACAGCCCCAATCTGAGCGGGGCCGGGGCGCGGTTGGCTATTGTCCGGTACGACGCCGACGGCAGGTGATGCGCCTCGTCAAACACCAGCAGCCCGAAACGGCTCAGATCACGCCGGGGCATCGCCGCCGAGTCGTAGGTGATGACTGTGATAGGCCGCTCACTCTTGAACCCGCCGCCCACCATGCCCACCTGCGACTCGTCCAGCCCGAACTTCTCTTTAATGCCGTCGTGCCACTGATGCATCAAATCAATCGTCGGCACGACCACTAAAGTGGAGACTTGCGCTTCCTGCATCGCCAGCAGCGCCACCACCGTTTTACCTGCCCCGGTCGGCAGCACCACCACGCCGCGCCCCGACGCCTTGCCCCACGCTTCCACCGCGCCGCTCTGATAAGGCCGCGCCGTCAGCGGCAGCGGCGGCAGATGGAACGGCAGCCCGTATTCTTCTGCCACCGCCTCCCGCCACACATCGCCGTCTTCTGATTCTTCGTCGCCCATCTCTTCCAGCGCGGCGGCGAATAAATCTAATTCTTCATCAGTTGCAGCAAGCATACTTTACTCCCCCGCCGCCCAGGCCGCCGCCCGCTTCGGGCCGACGCCCCACACCGACTGTGCCCGGCCTGAGCGTGCCGCGTCCGCCAAGTCCGCCGCCGTTTCGACACCCAAATCCGCGTGCAGACGCCGCGCCAGCGCCGGACCAACGCCAGGCATCGTCATCAGCGCTCCCATATACGGCGGCAGGTCCGCACAAAGATCGTCCCACGTCTCCATGCCCCCCGTCCGCGCCAGCTCCCGCAGGCGGCTCTGAATGCGCTCACCCAGAACCCCCTTGCCATGCCGGAGCGGCACATCCGAGTTCCGCAGACGGGCGGCGATGTGCGGGTCCCGCCGCGCCAGCAAAGCCCGCGCCCCGCGCTCATAGGCCCGGACGCGGTACGGGTTATCCTGCCGCTCCCGCAGCAGGGAGGCGATATTAAACAGCGTGGCCGCCATCTCGCGGTCCGTCGGCTCCTGCCGGAACAGGGTCAGTTGTGTCTGATTCATGGGGTGTTTTCTCGCTCTCAAGCCACTTCGGCTCACGACCGAACCGATGTTCTATTATACCCCAAACAGTGCTGCGATGTCTACGGAAATAAGCCCCCCTGCCCCCAATAATGGGGGAGTCAGACAAAAAAAGGCGCGATAAATCGCGCCCACTCCGAACTTCCGGCTCCCCCATTATTGGGGGCAGGGGGGTCCCTATTCCGTCCCGTCTCCCGCCATAATATCCCGGCGGCGCATTGCCCCAATCCGCCATTCCGCGAACCACAAAAGCCCCGCCCACACCGGCAGCATCTCCGCAATCCCCAGTATCAGCCGCGTCGCCATTCCCCACCAGTCATTCGGCCCGAAATCCAGCGGAAGCCACTGAAACTGCGCCCACACGCCCAGACCTGCCAGCCCCGTGAACAGCAGCGGAGCCGCCCCGCGCAGGCCCTTCGAAAAGACATTCCACGACGACAGTGCCGCCCCCACCGCAGTCCCCAGAAGCCACAAGCTCAGCGCGAACGCCTGCCCGACAGCCCACGCCGCCAGGGCGGGAAGCAGACCGACCGTGAACGCCGACAAGAGCGAAAAAAGCAGAACGGCCACCCCAAACACGCCCAGCGCGGCCAGCGGTCCCGCCGACTGCCCCAGCAGCTTGCCCCGGAAAATCTGCGCCGCCGACAGCGGCGTCAAGAGCAGAAACCCCCAGCTACCCCGCTGCCGGTCCCGCATCAGCAGGGCCTCGCCCCGCGCCGGGGCGCGGAATGCCAGAAAAAAGCACTCTGCCGTCAGCGTCAGCGTAGCCAGATTGGCCCAGGGCGGGCCGCCATTGAGGAAGGAAGTCGGGAAGAAATGGAACGGGGACAAAAACGACACCACGGCAATCACTTCCGGGTAAGTCAGTCCGAGCAGGCAGGCGGCAGCAAAGATACCCGGAGCGGAAAACCGCCAGTCCGCCCACCGCCCCGAGCGCGTCCGCACCCGCATCTCATGCGTAAACAGCGGGTTGTCCGTCCGGGCCGTGACATCGGCTATCAGCCGCGCCGTCAGCTCTTGGTGACGCTCCACCACCGGCTTCTTCACGTCAATTTTTGTCCGAAGGACACTGATTTTGCCGGGGGTTTTCGCGCCTCCGGCCAGCACCACTCCCACGACAACCAGGCCCGCCAGGCACTCCCAAAGCGGCGGCAGGGCGGCGGGATGCCAAGGAAGATTGGGAACAAGCGCGGCCAGCGGGGGAAATAAGCGGACCCAGGCCGCGACCGGGCTGAGAACAGACAGCAGGGACAAAGGCGCAGGCAGGGACAGCGCGAGGAGCGGCACCAAAAGAGGAATAAAGAGCGACTTGCCCACCGACGGCACGCGGCGGGCCAGCGACCAGCCCCAGACAATCGTCGCCGCGCCCACGGCCAGAAGCTCCAGGCAGGCTGTGCCGACCGCAGACGCAAACGGCCACACACCGCCCAAAGCGCAGGCCAGCAGAAACAGCACCCCCGCCGCAAAGAGTGGCCGCCCCCCGCGCCCCAGCACCCGCCGCAGCGACAGGGTAGGGGACGCAAACGCCCTTTGGCAGAGCGTCATCAAACACACCCCGCCGAGCAGCAGCAGCAAGCCAGCCGCCTCCGCCCCCTGTGTCCCCGAGCCGCCGCCCGCCAGAGTCGCCGTGTCGCCGCTTTCCACCCACGCCGTCCATACCACGCCCACGCCCAGCAGCGCCGCCAGCCGCCCCGCCCAGCGCCGCACAGTCCGCGCCCGCGACAGCAGCGGCAGGCGGGCCATCTCAACAGCGTCCGACGCCGACAGTGCAGAGGCAGTTTCTTGTGCCGTCGCCACCCAGCCGGACACCAGCAAAAGCAGCAAAAACGGCAGCGGGTAAACGCGGGCATGAAACAGCGGCAGCGCCGTCCCCAGAAGCTGCGCTCCGAAGACCGGCCAGGCGAAAATCACCAGTATTCGCCCCATCGGCCCCGGCAGGGACAATCCCAGCGCCGTCAGCAGATGGACCAGCCAGCCGCCCAGGGTCCCCAGCAGCGGCGAAATCGCCAGCGCGGCAAAGCCATACGACCACACCGCCGCGCCTGCCTGCCCCCCACGCATCGCCCGCCGCATCGGCAGGCTTGCCGCCGCCTTGCCTGCCGCCGTGTCCGGCGTCAATGCCTCCCCGCCCCGCACCGGCAGCACGAACACCGGAGGCGCGTAGCAGGTCAGCAGAAATAAAAGCAGCAAAAGCAGCACGTCCCGACCCGTCAGCACCCCGATTTGCGCCAGCAGCGCATACACCGGCAGCCCAACCAGCGCCGTCAGGGCCGCCGTCCGCGCCGGACCCACCCCCATCGCCAGGGCCATTTCCGCAGGCCGCAGCGGGGTCATCAGCAGGTCCGGCAGCGTCCGCCGCCGCATTTCTTCCGCCAGCGCAAATGCCCCCACCTGCCGCACGCTTGCAATCATCGTCGCATGAACAAACGTCAGCAGGCACAGCAGCGCAAACGGCAGCGAGACACCAAACGCCCCCAATATCCCCGTTCCAATGGCCTGCGGATACGCCCGCGCCAGCACTTCGGCCCCCAGCACCATCGCGCCGAGAATGCCCACCGTCCACGCCAGCCGCCACCCGAGCCGGAACCGGCGCAGGTCCGCCAGCCCCGCCTTGAACAGGAACGGGTTGTCGCGTGCCCATACCGGCGGGTTTGGCCCGCCGAGGCCGAGGTCAGACAAAATCTGCCCGCCGACCCAGCATGTCCGCCGCAGCCACCGCGCAGGCCGCCGTTTGATTTGTTTGAGTGTGAGCAAGGAGGTAAGGATGTGACAGATGCCGAGGGGCTGAACCCCCTCGCTGGGGGGCGAAGCGCCTGGAACCCGCCTGCGCGGGTAAAGAAATAGAATAGGACACAGAACCGGCTGCTGTGTCTTCTGGCTCTTATTCTTCGCTTTATCTTCACCCGCGCAGGCGGGTTCTAGGCGCTTCGCCCCCCAGCGAGGGGGTTCAGCCCCTCGAAACCTTCGGGCAAATGAGTCTTCCTGTCCGCGCAGGCAGGCATTGGCTCTTTAAAAGCCCCGGATTTCCAATTCGAGGGCGTCTACCCCCCGAACATCTTCCACGGATTCGGCGTCTCGGTCTCTTCTGGTGCGGGCGTGAAGTTCGTCAGCGCCTCTTCGAAGTCCTCGCGGGTCAGAACGCGGGCGGCTCCGGGGTCCCCTTCGGACAAACGAATGAGCGCCTGCAAGCCCGCCTCGTTGACCACCGCTTTCAAGTTGGCCCCCGAATACCGCTCGGTGCGGCGGGCGATCTCGTCTAAATCAATGTCGTCGGCAAGCTTCGCCCCAGTCGTCGCCAGCCCTAAAATCTGACGCCGCGCCGGTTCATCGGGCAGGGGAATTTCAATTTCGCGGGACAGCCGCCCGCCGCGCAGCAGGGCCGAATCCAGCATATCCCGGCGGTTGGTCGCCCCAACCACAAAGATGCGCTTGTTTCTAATCAGGCCGTCCATCTCGTGCAGAAACTGGTTCACGACTTTGTCGCTATACTGATTAACACCCCCCGAGCGCGACGGCAGCAGGGCGTCGATTTCGTCTAAAAACACAATCGCCGGGGCTTTGGCGCGGGCCTCGTCAAAGAGCTTCTTGACGGCTTTCTCGCTTTCGCCCAGCCACATCGAATTGATCTCGGCAGGCGAGGTCGCCAGAAACGCACAGTGCGACTCATGCGCCAGAACCCGTGCTATCGTTGTTTTCCCCGTGCCGGGAGGGCCGTATAGAAGCAGCCCTGTCGGCGGCTCAATCCCCAAATCTTTAGACAGCGCCGGGTTTTCCAGCAAAAGCTGCATCTGACGCAGCTCGCGCTTGGTTCGTGCGGGCAGAATGACATCGTCCCAGGTCAGCGCCCCGGCGGCAGACGATTTGCCTTCTCGGGCCGCCGCCCGGTCCATCGCCGCCGCCCGCTCCCGGTAGGAAACATCATCGGGGGACAGCGCCGATGCCGCCGACGCCGCGCCTGACGCCTCTTCGGTGCGGCCCAGATAACGCAAAGACAAGGCCAGCGCGTGCCGGGCGCGGGCATCCTGCGGGTCGCGGGCAATCGCCTGCTCGAAACAGATCACCGATTGCCGAAACGCCTCCCGGTACTGCACAATCCAGTCCGTCTGCCCAAGCGCCTTCGACGCCGCCAGCACGCCCAGACCCAGCACGGACGCCGCTAAATCGCCCAGCCCCGTGCCTTTCGCCCGTTCGGCCTCCCGCAGCGCGGGCGGCAGCAGGCTTTCCGCCCGAAGCTGATAGGTCAGCCCCAGTTGGTATGCCCCCTCGGCGGTGCCCGGAACCCGCCCGGCGGCGGCTTCAAACGCCGCAATCGCGCCCGGCCATTCGCCGCGTGCGCGGAACTCGACCCCGGCTTTATAGGCCGGGTCCTGCGTGATGTCGGTATTTGGAGTGTTGGGAATATCAGTCATAAAAAGAGTTTACCCGGACACGGGGCAGGAATCACCGCCACGCACGGCGAACAGGCCGCCATGATCCAACTTTCCCGCGCCGCGTGCGCCCTGCCCCTCACCGCTTTGGCCTGCCTCGCGCTGACTGCCCCGGCCCACGCCGATTCGCCCGACCGCAGCGCCGCCAAGTTTGCGTCGGGCAGCGGCAACATTATTTACCTCGCGGCGGGTCTCGGCCTGCCCCTGCTGTCTGATGGGGCCAACGGCACGCGCCATTCCCTGCGCGTCGCCGATTCGCTCGTTGTCAGCCTTGCCATTACCGAGGGCCTCAAAAACCTGACCCATGAAAAGCGGCCCGACTCCAACGCTCACGACTCGTTCCCCAGCGGCCACGCCACGGCGGCCTTCGCCGTCGCCACGATGGAAAGCAGCCTGCACCCACATCAGGCCGCCCTGTGGTATCTCGGCGCGACCCTGATTTCCGCCTCCCGCGTGCGCCTGCGCCGCCACAACACCGGCGATGTTCTCGTCGGAGCCGCCATCGGCGAGGGCGTCTCCCGCATAGAATTGGCCCAGCCCCACGGCCTGCTCGTGTCCCCATTCCTCACCCCCGACGGCCACGGTATGGGTTTCCAAATGACACGCGGTTTGTAGATTGGCAACGGGCAGGGGACACGGGGCTGAACCCCCGTGCTTTAAATCTAATCTTTAAAAGAGCAAGCCCCCGCCTTCGCGGAGCCACTGCACCCGGCGGGCGAAGATTACAGACAAGAGAAGAAATTAAGTCTCGGCATTTTGCCCTTACCCTCGGGAAATTGCCCTTCGAAGCATGGGGGTTCAGCCCCGTGTCACTCCCTGCGTTTCTCTCGGCGTTTCTACAATCGGCGTCACCGAAACCACCCGGAGCTGCCCGCTGTGCCGCCCCAGTCGGTAGACGACGCGTACCTTATCGCGCCCGAAGGGCTTGGGCGACCACGTACTGCTTTTCGGGAGCGCATAGTAGGCCGTGCGCTTGCCAAACTCCACCGTGACGGCATTGAACAGCCCGCCGCCGCCCGACGTCACCGGCGAAATCTGGCAGATGGTCACCACGCCTGTCGCCGTCTGCGTGGGCACTCCCGCGAAATCCGCCCGCTCCTGCCCCCGCAGCCACGTCGGCAGCGCCCACAGCAGACCCACGAGCATCAGAACGCAAACGGCAATCGCCGCCACCGCTTTGGCATCAAACTGAAGCAGATTCCGCCACTCGATTGGCCCCTGCCCGTCCGGCCCCGCCTCCAGCCCGCCTATTTTGTCCTGCATTTTTCTTTTCTTTTTTCTTTTCTTTCGTGACAGCCACACACCAAAAAGCGGCCCCGGCTTCCTCAGCAAGTGAGTAAAAACCGGGGCCGCCTTTCTGTCAGAGTGTGTTTCCAGCGGGAAGGACAGGATTCGAACCTGCGATACGGGTTTACCCCGTATAACTCATTAGCAGTGAGCCGCTTTCGACCACTCAGCCACCTTCCCCCAAGTTATGCCATCCTGCACCCCTATTCTACCACAGCCTACCGAAAAGTGCAAGGGGAAATTTGCAGGCTTTGCCCAAGAGGCCCCCCGCCCCCAATAATGGGGGAGTCAGAGTAAGAGGGAAGGGCAAGGGCCAAATCTTAATTGTCTGGTTCCCCCATTATTGGGGGCTAGGGGTCTTCTCCGTTCCTAATCCTGCCTTTAGGAAGGTTCCGGGTATAATTCCCCCATGACTCCCGCCAACCCTTTTGATGACCGCCCCAATCCGTTTGATGGTCCCAACGACGGCTTCGACGCCCCCGCCCGCCCTGATGCCCCCCGCGTCAGCGATGCACCCAATCGGCGCTCCCCCTTCCTCGCCGGGCTGAATGAGCCGCAGCAGCAGGCCGTCCTCCATGACCACGGCCCGGTGCTGATCTTTGCCGGGGCCGGGTCGGGCAAGACCAATGCCCTCACCAAGCGTATCGCCTATCTCATCCGCGAGCGCTACGTCCGCCCCTACAACATCCTCGCCGTCACCTTCACCAACAAAGCCGCCGCCGAGATGAAGGAGCGCATCGCCAATTTGGTCGGCGACACCGCCATGCGCGACCTGTGGGCAGGCACGTTCCACTCCCTCTGCGCCCGCTGCCTCCGCGAGCGCGGCCAGCTTATTGGATTAGACAAAAACTTTGTCATCTACGACGACGGCGACCAGCTTTCCGTGGTCAAAGAGACCGTCCGCGAGCTGTCTTTGGACGACAAACAGTACGCCCCCCGCGCCGTGCTGTCCCAGATTTCCAAAGCCAAAGAAACGCTGCAAACGCCCGAAGATATCCTCAGCGACATGACCGCGTCCCCCTATGAGCGGGCCGTGGGCCGCGCCTATCAGCTTTATCAAAGCAAGCTCACGCTCTCGAACGCTCTGGACTTCGACGACCTGATTATGAAGACGGTCCAGCTTCTCAAAGAGTCCGAACCCGCCCGCGCCCACTACCAGCGCCGCTTCCAGTATGTCCACTGCGACGAGTTCCAGGACGTCAACGACAGCCAGTATCAGCTTTTGATGCTCTTTTCCGGCCTTCACAAAAACATCTGCGTCGTCGGCGACGATGACCAGTGCGTCGTCGCAGGCACGCCCATCCTGACCCCCACAGGATACGTCCCCGTTGAGCAGATTAAAGAAGGCGACACCGTACTCGCCGCCTGCGGAGGTCGTTTCCTGGCCCCCTCAGTGGTGGAAAAAGTCATGGTCAATGACTATGCCGGGCCGGTGCGCTCCATTCAGACCGAGCAAGGCGCGTCC
This sequence comes from Capsulimonadaceae bacterium, assembly GCA_965277455.1. Classification (GTDB taxonomy): domain Bacteria; phylum Armatimonadota; class Armatimonadia; order Armatimonadales; family Capsulimonadaceae; genus JANXMY01. The sequence continues at coordinate 2,999,114 of OZ255823.1, forward strand.
GTGCGCGTCACGCCAAACCACGTCATGTTTGGTGATCTTGATTATGATGCACCAGAGCCAGTCTGGGAAAGCTTTGGCTACGAGTTTTTCACTATGAACGATGGCACACGGGAAATGAGCCGATTAGAAGACACTGAGCCAGTTCATTTTACAATGTTCCATGGTAAACCCAGGCCAGCCTATACGATTGACCCGGACTGCCCGCCAAAAATGTTTCATGTTTCCTGCTACGGTGAAGAAGCAGCATTTAACCAATATGGTGACGCTTTGAGTTACGCTCGCATATTGCAGAAACGACAAGACCGCAACAAGGTGAGCATGACTGCCTGTATAGGAAAAAACCGAAATTTCGAGGCAACCCACGCAGACCAGCTCACCCGATGGCACACGCTCCCGGTCGTTATAGAGATTTCAGACCGGCTGACTAACTATCCGTCAATGGACCCCGCCAAGAATGTGAAGCCGGGTGAGCCAATCCCGGACCCTATTCCTGCGGTTGCCGACAGCCTCATCACCGCTATCACTGACGAAGACTACACCGGCAAGGTCTATGACCTGTCCGTCGCGGGCCTCCGCAACTATGTCGCCGGGGGCATTGTTGTTCACAACTCCATTTATGCCTTCCGTGGCGCGAATGTCCAGATTATCCTGAACTTTGAGCGCGACTTCCCCGACGCCACCATTATTAAATTAGAGCAGAACTACCGCTCCACGCGCAACATCCTGGACGCCGCCTACCATGTCGTCCGCAACAACCGGGGGCGGGCGGACAAGCGACTGTGGACCGAACAACTGGAAGGCGAAAGTATCGCCCTCGTGGAAGCGCCCAACGAAGTCGAAGAAGCCGCCGCCATTGTCAATGTCATCCGCGATGGGACCATGACCGGCGACCGGCGCTACTCGGACTATGCCGTGCTGTACCGGGCGAACTCCCAGAGCCGCGCCCTGGAAGAGCAGTTTATCAACTACCGCGTCCCCTACAAAATCGTCGGCGGCGTGCGCTTCTACGAGCGGCGCGAGATCAAAGACCTCATCGCCTATCTGCGGGTGCTGATGAACCCCTATGATGGGCTGTCGATGCGCCGGATTATCAACACCCCCGCCCGTGCCATCGGCGCGGCCACGGTGGAAAAGATCAATGGGTTTGCAGGCCGCACCGAAATTGCCTTCTGGGACGCCTGCCGCCGGGTCAACGAGATTGAGTTGGCCGCCCGCGCCAAAAACAGCGTGTCGGCGTTTGTCAAAATCGTGGAATACTTGCAGACCAAGCGGGACACATCGAGCGTGTCCGCGCTTTTGCAGAACATCTTAGACACCACGGGCTATTTAGAAGACCTGAAAAAAGAGCGCACCCCCGATGCCGAGTCCCGCGTAGAAAACGTCGGCGAGCTTTTGTCGGTCGCCAAAGAGTTTGAGGCCCAGCCCGCCGAAGCCGGAGAAGGCGAGGAAGCCGACAAAAGCCTGGCGAAGTTTTTAGAAAACGTCTCGCTCGTCTCCGACATCGACAGCCTCGAAGACTCCGCCAATTCCGTCACGATGATGACCCTGCACGCCGCCAAAGGCTTGGAGTTCCCTGTGGTCTTCCTGACCGGCCTCGAAGAAGGCATCTTCCCGCACTTCCGGGCGATGGGCAACCAGACCGAACTCGAAGAAGAGCGCCGCCTGTGCTATGTCGGCATCACGCGGGCCAAAGAAGAGTTGTTCATGTCCTACGCCGGGTCCCGCATGATTTTCGGCAATGTCCAGCGCAACCCCGTCTCCCGCTTCGTCGGCGAAATCCCGATGGAGCTGTTCCTCGCCAAGTCCTCCCGCCGGGGACCCTTGCAGGACTACACGCCGACCATCACCGAAACCAGCCGCCGCCCCGAGTCCCAGTACGCCCCCAAATGGAGCGACCTCTCGGAAGCCTCCGCCCGCAAAGCCGCCGCCGCGCCGCCCAGCACGCGGGCGATGCCCTTCAGCCTCGGCCAAAAAGTCACCCACGCCGCCTTCGGCGAAGGCTTCGTCGTCGGCTACGAAACCGACACCGTCATCAAAATCCAGTTCATGGGCAGCCACGGCCTCAAAAAACTGGACTTAGGCTTCGCCAAGCTAGAGAAAGCATAAGGAAACAAAAATGCTCGAACTGCCGTCCGATTTGGAAAACCAACTGCGTGAACAAGCCGCCCTTCGGGGCCTTAAAATCCCTGATTACCTGTGGCAAGTGATTGGAATACCCGACGAGATGTCCGGGAACTGGAAGCGCCCCCGTGAAGCTGACCCTGCCTATTTATTGACACTTCCGAAAGCAGACCGTAACCGCATTTTAGAAGAGCAAGCAGCACTAGCCGCACCGCTTTACGAAGCCGACCTTGCACTGCCGGTTTCAGAGCGAGAACTGACGGCGTTCACTGATTTGGCTGACCCAATTTTGGAGGACTACCATGCCCGCTAATCCCAAGCGAGGAGAAATCTGGTGGGTAGACCTAGAGCCGACACGAGGCGCGGAAATGCGGAAAACACGTCCTTCCGTTGTTCTTAACTCAGACCGTTTGGGCCGCCTGCCACTACGCCTTGTCGTCCCATTGACCGGGTGGAATGAGGGCTATACTTCTGTTGTCTGGATGACCCGCGTGGACCCTGCCGCCGCTAATGGCCTGGGTAAGCCGTCTGCCGCTGATGCGTTTCAGACACGCGGCGTATCGCTGGAACGCTTTGAAGACTTCATTGGCGTACTTTCAGAAGCAACAATGCTTCGTATCACGCGCTCGCTGGCGATCACGGTGGAATATGAGCCATGAATTGGGCGACAGAAGCCGTAGCAGCCTTGCAGGCAGGGCAAACAGTGCAAGTCCGGCCACGCGGCCATTCCATGACCGGGCGCATCAGTGATGGCGAATTGGTCACTCTCGCACCGTGTCAGTCAGAAAACTTATCAATCGGTGACATTGTGCTGGTGCGTATTCAGGGCAAACGCTTTTCGCATATTGTCCTGCACTGCATTCTTTCCAGAGAAGACAACAGATTTTTGATTGGGAGTCATCAAGGGCGCGTAGACGGCTGGGTGGAACGGGACAGCATTTACGGCATTGCAGCAAAGGTAGAAACGCCAGAATGAACCTCGATATGCAAATGGACACGCTCCTGCCGGAAATGACCCGGCGACTGGTGGCCGAGTTCCAGCCGCATCAGATTTACCTGTTCGGCTCCCATGCCTGGGGGCAGCCGAACCAGGATAGCGATGTAGACTTGCTGGTGATTGTGCCCGAAAGCAATCAATCGCCGCTGGAACGCGGCCTCGCGGCGCGGCGCTGCCTGCGGGACGTGCGTGTGCCGAAAGATATTCTGGTGCAGACGCAGGCGGAAGTAGACTGGTCAATCCGCGTGTATGCGTCTCTGGAAAGCGAGATTTTGGAAAAGGGCGTCAGGCTCTATGGATAAGGCGCATACACCATGAACATCATTCTTACGTCCGTAGACGCTGGGCTGGCGGAGGCATGGACGCGATTTTGCGGCGATTTAGAGTTTGTCACCGTGCATCGCGGCTCGATTTTTGATAGCGCCTGTGATGCCGTGGTCAGCCCCGCGAACAGCTTCGGCTTCATGGACGGCGGGATTGACCTGCTGTATTCAGAGTATTTTGGGTGGCACGTCCAGGACAGGGTGCAGGAGGCTATTCGAGAAGTGCATCACGGCGAGCTTTTGGTCGGCGCAGCGGAGATTGTGGAAACGGACAATGAAGACTTGCCGTTTCTGATTGCCGCCCCGACGATGCGTGTGCCGACCATCCTGCCCGGCGACACCGTCAGCCCCTATCTGGCCGCACGGGCGGCGCTGCTTCTGGTCAAGCAGGGCACGTTCACGCAGGGCACTTACGCGGGCGAGAAGATTGCCGATTATGTGGAAACCATCGCGTTTCCGGGCCTCGGCACAGGGGTAGGGCGAGTTGGCCCCAACACCTGCGCCCATCAGATGCGGGCGGCCATTGACGCAGTTCTTTTAGGCCGCGAGGTGTTTCCGATAAGCTGGGTAGATGCCCAGCAGCGCCATCAAAGGCTGTACACAGACCGCTTTCGAGACCTGCAAAAATAGCAAACAAAAATAATTTGTAACCAACTGTTAATCTTTTGTCCGCATCGCCAAAATCCGTGTTACAATGCCTTATCATACACTTGCTCTTCCCGCTGCTTTGCGTGTTCTGAGCCAGAGTTTCCAGTTGCAGGTGGGGCAGAAATGCCCATGGAAAGGTTACCGTAGTCGCAATGCCTCTCTTTCTTCTGTTCGCCCTTGCTTCGCACACCGCCTCTGTTCAGCCCTACCGTATTAAACCCTCTCAGCCCACTTCCATAGTTCGAGCCGCTGTGCTCACGCAATCTCCCGTTCCTACCCCGCGTCCTGCACCTACCGCCGGGCGGCTGCTGCCCATGACCGCCCCCGTGCATCTGTCACTGGCCTCCACCGAAGAGATCGAGGAGCAGGAGCTGATTACAGACATCAACCACGAGCGCCGGGCACATGGCCTGAATGACCTCGCCATTGACCCGCTGCTGGGCGGCGCGGCCCGCGCCCACTCCCGCGAAATGTGCGGCAAAGACTATTTTGATCACCATTCCCCATCGGCAGGGATGTCCACCCCGATGGACCGCTACTTCGAGGCTCTGCAAGCCCACGGCGAAGAACGCCCCGACGCCGCTCTCGTCGGCGAAAATATCTTCTATGCCAGCGTCACTAACTCCACCTACAACGCTCAGTACGCGCACGAAGCCCTGATGCGTAGCCCCGGTCACCGTGCCAATATCCTCGAGCCGCGTTTCTGCAAAGTCGGCGTCGGTGTCTACCGCGACTGCAAAGGCCGCTTCTGGATTACCGAAATGTTCCTGCGGGATAATTAATAGAGCAAGATGGAACAAGCACGTTGACCGTTGGCACCGCCCTGGAAAACGCCGCCCGGCTTCTGCAATCCGCCGGGGTGGAGACGCCCCGCTGGGACGCCCAGATTTTGCTGGCCTGGACCCTGAAAGCGCGGCGCGAGGACCTCGCCCGCGACCCGGAGCGGGCGCTGACGGCGCGGGAGCAGCTTGTGTTCGACAAGGCCATCTCCCTGCGGGCGCTGCGCCGCCCCCTGCCCTATATTACCGGCGAAGCGTGGTTTTATGGACGACCGTTTAAAATCAACCGCGCCGTGCTGATTCCCCGGCCCGAGACCGAAGACCTGGCGCGGGCAGCGCTCGACGCGGTGAAAGATATTTTCAAGCCCCAACTGGCCGACATTGGAACCGGGAGCGGCTGCCTTGCCGTCACGCTGGCATTGGAACGCCCCAACGCTTATCTATGGGCCACGGATTTGTCCCCCGATGCGCTCAAAACCGCCCGCAAGAACGTCGTGCGCTACGGCCTGACCGAGCGTGTCACGCTCCTGCCCGGCGACCTGCTCACCCCCCTGCCTGCCAACGTGCGCCTCGATGCCGTGGTCAGCAACCCGCCCTATATCACGCAGGCCGAAGTGCCGCAGTTGCAGCCCGAGGTGCGTGAGTACGAGCCGGCCCTCGCCCTCTCCGGCGACGGTGACGCCGCCGGGCTTGACGGAACTGCCCTGCACCGGCGCTTAATCACTGAGTCGCCCGCCGTGCTGAACCCCGGCGGCTGGCTCCTGCTGGAAGTGGGGTTTGGTCAGGCCGAGACCGTCGCGGGCGAAGCACGGGCGGCAGGCTACACCGAAGTCCGCGTCTTGAACGACCTGTCCGGCATCGGGCGCGTTGTGCTAGGCCAATGGACCGGGTAAACTGCTGGTATGAAGCTCATTCTGGCGGCGTTGCTTTTTTTGGCAGGGTGCCTGCTGACGGGCTGTTCGGCAAAAGACCCGGTGACACAGACGCCGGTGTACCACACCGGCACGCCCACCAACCGCTCTTCCACGAACTCCTGGGAGCTGAACGGCGAGCCTGCCAACACGCAGCCGGGCCTCTACCACGGCAAGCCCGCCCCACTTCGCCCGATCCCCTCGCAGCGTGGCTTTGAGCTGAATGACCCGGTCGCCCGCGCCGTTCTTGCCGCCCTTGCCGCTGACGGCCAAATCCCCACCGATTACCTGTCCGCCCGCGCCAAGCATGGCGCGGTTATTCTGGCGGGCAGCCTCGCCACGTCTGCTCAGAAAGCGCGGGCGGAAGCCGTTGCCCGCGCCGTGCCGGGCGTCACATCGCTGGACAGCACCCATCTTCTGGTATCTACAGGAACCTAGCATGACCGAAGTGATTACTCTTGACCCCGCCGCCCCCGACCCCGCCATTCTGGCACACGCCGCCGCCGTTCTGCGGGCGGGCGGACTGGTCGTCTACCCCACCGAAACCGTCTACGGCCTTGCCGCCGATGCGCTGTCTCCCAATGCCGTGCAGCGTGTGTTTGATGCCAAAGGCCGCCCGGCGGCGCAGCCGCTCCCGGTGCAGATTGGGCACCCCGCAGACATTGACGCACTGGCGCAGGACATCCCCGCCGAGGCGCGGGCGCTCATTGCGGCCTTCTTCCCCGGCCCGCTGACCCTTGTGCTGCCTCGCCGCCCCGCCGTGCCCGACCTCGTCACCGGCGGCGGCGAGACCGTCGGCGTTCGAATGCCTGATCACCCCGTTGCTCTGGGCGTCCTGCGAGCGTTCGGCGGCCCGCTTGTCTGCCCCTCGGCCAACATTACGACCCATCCCGCGCCCATGTCCGCCGCCGAGGCGCGGGCGGAGTTGGACGGGCGCGTCGATTTAATTTTAGACGGCGGCCTGACCACGGACCGCACCCCGTCTACGGTGCTGGATTTGACCACGCGCCCCGCCCGGCTCCTGCGCGAAGGCAAGCTGACGCGGGCGGTGCTGGCCGCGTTTGTGGAGATTAGGACCCCCTAGCCCCCAATAATGGGGGAACCGGATTAGAACAAGCGGGGCCTCATCCTAATTATCTGGTTCCCCCATTATTGGGGGCTAGGGGGTCTCTTCGGGTACAATAGCCCCATCGTGCCTACTACCTTTTTCCGCATCCTGTCCCTGCTCCGCCCTTACACCGCCTCGCTCGTTCTCGGCTCTGTGTGCCTGCTTGGGTCCGTCATCTTGGAGCTGGCCCCGCCGCTGGTCTGGAAAGTGGTCGTCGACGATGTGGTGATTAAGCGGGAGCTGCACAAACTGTGGCCCGCTATCGTCGCGCTGACCGTTATTCAGGGCGGCAGCGCCCTCCTGTCGGCGTTCCGGTCGCGGCTGCTAGAATCGGTCGGACAGCGGTTTGTTTTTGACCTGCGGAACCGGCTCTATGCGAAGCTGTCCCATCAATCACTGGCCTATTTCAATGAGGCCCGAACGGGGGATTTGATGAGCCGGGCGTCCTCCGATGTCGATGCCGTGCAGGAAGTCGTCATTCGCGGTACCGACTCCATCCTCGCAAACTTTCTGCGTCTGGCAGGCGTGGCGATTATCTTTTGCAGCCTGAACCTGAAGCTGGGGCTTGCCACACTGCTGCCGATTGTGCTGGTCGGCGTGTTCCTGAAGCTCTTCAATGGACGCATCAAAGGCATCTACAAAGCCGCCCGCGCTCAGCTTGGGCTGGTCAATGCCCGGCTGCAAGACAATCTCTCTGGTATCCGGGTGATCAAAGCCTTTGCCCGCGAGGAGGCCGAGCAGACCGCGTTTGAGAGTGTCAACCACGGGTATCTCTCGGACAACATCGAGGCCGTCAAGCTGCGGGCCTCGTTCTTTTCGTTCGTGCGCTGGATCGCCTCGTTCGGCAATACCGTTACTATCGGCTACGGCGCGTGGCTGATTTTGCAGGGGCAGTTTACCATCGGCGGTCTGATTGCCTACCGGGGCTACGGGCGGTATTTCTTTGGGCCGATTGACGACCTCACCCAGATCAACGACACCGTTCAGCGGGCCGTCGCGGCGGGCGACCGGCTGTTTCAAGTCTTAGACGCCCCCGTCACCGTCACCGACTTGCCCGGCGCGGCGATTTTGCCCCCGGTGCGCGGCGAGATTATCTTTGACAGCGTTTCGTTCCGCTACCGCCCCGAGGACACCGAGCGCTCGCCGGTTCTGGATGACCTCTCGCTGACCATTCGGCCCGGTCAGACCGCCGCGCTTGTCGGAAGCTCCGGCGCGGGCAAAAGCACGATTTTTGCGCTCGTCTCCCGCTTCTGGGACCCCACCGAGGGCCGCGTTCTCATCGACGGGCGCGATATATCACAAGTCACGCAGGACTCACTCCGACGGCAGATTGCTTCCGTGCAGCAGGAAACGTTTTTATTCGGCCTGAGCGTCCGCGACAACATCCGCTATGGCCGCCCCGACGCCTCCGATGAAGACGTCGAAGCCGCCGCCCGGTCCGCGAATGCCCACGAGTTTATCGCGGACCTCCCGCTCGGCTATGACACGCTTGTCGGCGAGCGCGGCGTCAAGCTCTCCGGCGGTCAGCGGCAGCGGCTCTCCGTCGCCCGTGCGTTTCTGGCCGACCCGCGCATTCTGCTCCTCGACGAAGCCACGTCCGCTGTGGAACCCGAGTCGGAGCGCATTATTCAGGACGCCATCGAGCGCCTGATGCGGGGCCGCACCACCATTATCGCCGCCCACCGCCTGTCCACCGTCCGCCATGCCGACATCATTTTTGTGCTGGACCACGGCCATCTCGCCGAGTCCGGCACGCATGAGGAACTTCTGCGCCGCGATGGCCGCTATGCCAGCCTCATCCGTCAGCAGCAAGGCATCTTCAACGAAGAACTCTTAGAAAGTACCCGATGACTGAGACAGACGCCCACGCCCTCGCCGAGTTCGTCAAAGACCACGACAAACGCTTTGAAGCCAGTGTCCAGCCGGGCGGCGACGCCAGCGCTGTTCTACTCACTTTGGCCGCCGACGGCACGGTTTTAGACCCGATTACGTCTATCGACGACTACGAAGCCGCGCAGATTGCTGGCGACGACCCCGGCCCCACCGTCCGCGCCGCCTGGGGAAACTGGCGGCCCCGGTAGATGGAGGTAGGCCATAGGAACGAGGGGTTAGAACCCCTCGCTATGAGGCGCAGACGCCGGGAAGCCAAAAAATAAGAGAAGCCAAAGAGTTAGACACGTAAGCCTATCACCGTTACCTGATTGGCTGCCCGGCGCGGAGCGCCTTCCAGCGAGGGGTTTTAACCCCTCGTCTTATGACCTAACTGCCAAAGGACCTACACAAACCCATGCCCCTGACCTATACCAACCCCGTTTGGCCCGGCTACTTTGCCGACCCCTTTGTGCTGCGCTGGCAGGATGAATACTATGCGTATGGCACAGGCAGCCGCGACGACGTCACCGGGCGCGTGTTTCCTATGCTGCACTCGAAAGACTTTGTCAACTGGGAAGAAATTGGCGGAGCGCTGACGCCGCTGGCGGACGGCTCCACCGATTACTGGGCACCGGAAGTGGCAGCGCGGGATGGCAAGTTTTATCTGTACTATTCCGCCGCCGGGGGGAATGGGACGGATGGGGCAGGGGACGAGACGCACCGGCTCCGCGTGGCCGTTGCCGAGCACCCCGCCGGGCCGTTCACCGATTCGGGGCGTCTGCTCCTGCCGGACGGCGGCTTTACCATCGACGCCCACCCGTTTCAGGACCCGAAAGACGGGCAGTGGTACCTGTTCTTCGCCCGCGACTTCTTTGATGCCCGTGTCGGCACGGCGCTGGCTGTCGCGCCGCTGTCGGACGATATGCTGTCTCTCAGCGGCCCGGCCACGACCGCCCTGCGGCCGTCGGGGGACTGGCAGATTTACGAGCGGGACCGCACCATGTATGGTCAGAAATGGGAAGCGTGGCACACCGTTGAAGGCGCATTTGTGGTGCCGCACGAAGGGCGATACTGGCTGCTTTACAGCGGCGGCGCGTGGACCGGATCGGACTACGGCGTCGGCTGCGCCGTCGCCGACTCGGTGCTGGGGCCATACACCGAATCCGAGGCCGGGCCGGTCGTCCTGCGCGGCGTGCCGGGCCATGTGGCGGGGCCGGGTCACAACTCGGTCGTGCGCGGCCCCGGCGATTCAGGCGAGTTTGTCGTCTACCACGCCTGGGACATTGCCCGCACCGCCCGGCGTCTCTGCATAGACCCTCTCGTCTGGACCCCCGAAGGCCCCCGCTGCGTGGGGCCGACCTGGACAGCACAGGAGATCGAGGCTGCCTCGTAGAAGCGAAAGACAACTGCTAGGGCGGAGGCGTCAGCGAAGAATCTTCGTGAGCACCCTTCAGCACATCAGACACACGGAGCGTATAATCGCCGCTTCCCTGCGAATCCCCGGCCCGGACATAAATAAAGTAGGTTGTCCCCTGCACGACATCGAAATCCAGGGTGGCCGACGAACCTTTGTCGGCCTCCTTCTCCGCAGTGATATGAATGCTCTGCGAGCCGTTGATCATGCCCACATTCAGCTCCGGGTCGAAGTCCGACGAATCCAGCTTCAAATGCGCCTTGCCGCTGCTCGCCGCAATGCCGGAATAGGCATCCACAAATATATTACTGCCCAGGGTGCTGTCGCCCGGCCCGAGACTGCCGTGAAACACCGCATCGGTTTTGCCGCCGCCGCCGCAGCCGCACAGTACTAATCCAGCCAGAGCCACGCCCGAAAGTGCCCGGTATCGCATCGATTTTCTCCCTTCCCGCCGCCGTCTGCCCGGTAGACGAAGCGGAAAGACATTATGTTCCCGCTGCTATTTTCCCCGAGCGCCCCGTCTTCGCAGCCACAGCGCCGCCGCGCCCAGCAGGAGTGCGCCAAAAATGCCCCGGCGAACGGTGGGGGAGGTTTTGGATACCACGCTGCGCTGAGTCCAGATACGCGAAAGTGCCGCAAGCTGGCTGGCCTGAATGCCCGCCCAGACCGCCGCCGAAGTGGCTGGGGACGACTGCGCCTGGAAGTATTTCTGGTAAAACACCCACATCGTATAGTGCATATCGCGGGCGGCCTGATACGGCATTGAGTGCCGCCCGCCCTGCCCCTTCAGGTGCGTAATCACACTCGCCGGGTTGTACCAGACTTCCCACCCGTGCTTTTTGGCCCGGACACACCACTCAATATCCTCGCCCCACTGCTTCAGGTCTTCGTCGAGCAGGCCGATGTCATCCACCACATCCCGCCGGGCCATCAGGCACGAGCCGGAGACAGCATCCACCTTGTTGGCCTCGTCTTCGGGAAGATTACGGAGCAGATATTGGCCGAATGTCGGGTTGGTCGGAAACACTCGGTCCAGCTTGGCGTAGTACGCCAGCGAGGCGGCAGGCGTCGGCATTCCACGCTTGCACTGAGGCTGAAACGAGCCGTCGGCATTCAGCACCTTCGGCCCCACAATGCCCGCCTTCGGGTGCGCGTCCAGAAAGTCGGTCATCTGCTTTAGCGAATCGGGCCGCAGGATGGTGTCCGGGTTCAGCCACAGCACGAACCGGCCCCGGCTCAGGCGAATGCCCTGATTCGTGCCTTTCAGGAAACCCACGTTTTCGGCATTCTCAACCACCCTGACTTCCGGGTACTGTGCCCGGACCATCTCCAGCGTTCCATCGGCGGAGCCGTTATCCACCAGAATAATCTCGTGGGTCAGCGCCGGGTCGCTTTCCCGAAGCGAGTCCAGGCAGTCTTCCAGCACCGCCCGGCAGTTCAGAGAGACCATTGCTATCGACAAATCGGGCACAGCCGCCATAGTTACTTCCCTACTTTTTCACTAATTCTTCATACACTGCCCGCGTCTCGCGGGCGCAGCGGTCCCAGCTAAACCCAGCCGCACGGGCCAGGCCGCGCTCCCGCAAATCGGCGGCCAGCGCGTCGTCGGACAGCACGCGGGTCAGCGCCGCCGCCAGCCCGTTCACATCGTCCGGCTTGACAAGCAGCGCGGCATCGCCCGCCACTTCCGGCATCGACGAAATATCGGTCGTGACCACCGGCGCTCCGCACTGCATCGCCTCCAAAACGGGCAGGCCGAAGCCCTCATACAGCGACGGGTACACAAACGCCCGCGCCCCGCCGTAGAGGCGTGGCAGGTCCTCTTCCGGCACGTAGCCGGTGAAAATCACGCGGTCCGCCAGCCCCTGCGCGGTCAGCTCGGCAAAAATCGCGTCGTACATCCAGCCCTTTTTGCCAACCAGCACCAGAGGCACATCGGGGAATTGCGGCGCGATTTGGGCGAAGGCTTGCAGCAGCATCGGCACGTTCTTGCGCGGCTCCAGCACCCCCACATACAGCAGGAATCGGCCCGGTATCAGCGTGTAGCGCGTGCAGGCTTCCTGGATTTCCGAGGCCGGGGCGGGCTGAAACACCGGCCCGGCGGCCAGCGGCGTGGTGGTGATTTTCCCGATCGAGGCCGGCAGCAGCCGTTCGAGGTCCCGGCGCGTGCTTTCCGAAATCACAAGCAGACGGTCCGCACGGCGCACCGAGAGACGCATCATTCTTGGAAAAAAGAGGCGGTGAAAACGCAGATGCAGCGCGGGCATCAGCAGGTACGTCATGTCGTGAAACGAAACCACATGGCGGCAGCCGCCCCCCGGCAGCAGCGGCATCGTGTAGTGAGGCGAATGCAGCACGTCCGCCTTGAGACGCCGCACCGCCGACGGCAGGGCCGTCTGCTCCCAGACAAGGCGGCGCGGCGTGGACGACAGCGGGACCGGAACCAGCCGAAAGTTGGGGCCGAGTGGGCCAAACTCGGACAGATGCTCCGGCTTGACAAACACGACATACTCATTGTCCCGGTCCGTTCTTGACAGCGCCTGAATCAATGAAACAATATAGGTCCCCGCTCCCGCCCGGTTGTCGGGGATGGCCGTCGCATCAAACGCAATTCGCAAGGCAATTCGCATCGCTACCGCTTTCAGGCGGCCCTTGTGACCGGCGGCTTCCAGAACACCGCCGTCCGTATCACATAGGCCAGTAGAATAAATAAAACTAAATTGCTGGTCGTCAGCCCCGGCGCATCCAGCCCATAAAAGAGCACAAGCCCGCACAGCACGCTCAGCGCCCCGGCGGTTCCGGTGTATGCCGACAGGCGATAGCCCAAAAACAGCAAAAAGCCGACCAGGCCAACGACCGAAAGCAGGCCGTAATTGATCAAAAACGACAGATACACCGAGTCCGTCGCCGCAAAGCTGACCAGCTCCGAAAAGGCAGACAGGCGCGTCACACTCGGCTCAACCAGCGTCCGGGGATCGCTCAAATCCAGATTGGCAGTCAGCACCGCCTGGAAAAAACCAAGCCGCCCGGAGGAAAACGTGTCCAGCGCCGCCCAGACCGGGTTTTCCGCCGAGCCGAGGATCACAAACAGATACAGCAGAACCGGCACGAGCAGCAGCAGCGCGAAAATGGCAAACCGGCCCGGACGCCCAATCTTTGGCAGCAGCCACAGACAGAACAAAATAATGCAGATCATAACAAGCTGATTGCGGTCCTGCGCCGCCAGCAGGAGAAGCAGCGAGACCGCCACGCAGACCCCGAGGATGAGGGTGCGGCGACCGCGTTTCATCCGCTGCACCCGCCCGCCCAGAGTGAGATACGTCAGCATCATCGCGCCGATAATCACCGACGCCGTGTAAATTGGGTGGATAAATCCGAGGGGCACACGCGGACGGCCATAATAATTCGTTGGCTCGAAATGCGTGGTCACCATGCCCAGCACCAGAAAAAGCGTCGTCACCGCCGTGATCCCGACAACCCACTGTGTCAGCGTCTCCTCGTCCAGCAGGATAATTCCGACCAGTGTAATCAAGCTCAAGGTCAGGGGAAACACCGCCGACACCAGAAACAGACTGTTCGCGGTCAGCACACCGGCCAGCAGGGGAATCAGCCCCAGCACCAGAATCACCGCCAGCAGGCGCACCAGGGGCAGCGACAAGCGCCCTCGCGGCAGGCGCACCAGCGCGGCGCTCAAAATCGCTTCATACGCCGAGCGCCGCACCAGCAGAAACACAAACAGCGGGGCCAGCAGACGCGCAAAACGCACCACCGAAGCGCCGTTGTTCTGCTTGGTGAAGTCCGATCCGGGCGGTCCAAAGAGCGGAGCCACCCACAGCAGACCCATCAATGCGCCCACGCCGTAAACGAGCCAGGCCCGTGGAATGCGAATATCGGACGGCGTGGATGTTTCAATGGGAACATTCATAGTTGAGTTAAAGCGCAGCACTCAGGGCGGCGATTTGCCGGTTGCGCCGTTTGCGGACCGTATACAGCAGGGACCGCAGCGCCCGGAACGGCCACGGGCCAAGAGAGGCAACCAGAAGTGCACCCAGCTTATGCAGGCGGCTTCCCTTGCCGGAGCGCACAAACTGACGATACACCGCCGGGGTGTAGCTGTTGTCGGCCCGCTGCGCCATCATAAACCGCAGCGTGTTCAGCCCGTGGCTTTTCTCAAAGCTCGCGGTCGAAGCCGCGCATATTTCCGCCCCGTACACCGGCTCCAGCAGAGCCGCCATCCGCGCCCAGCCTGTAAACACGCCGTAGGCATCGCCCGACCAGGTAAATGTCTCCGCGTTGCCCACCCGGTTCAGAACCAGCGGCTGCGCGACCAGCGTGACGATTTTCCCGGCTATCGACTCCAGAATTACGCCGACATGCGCGAAGTAAGTCCCCAGATATTTGTCCGGCGTAACCGTCTGCCAGAGGGCTTTATTGACGATGCAGCTTCCAATGAAACCGACTGCCCAGGCATCCTCGCGCACGAACGCCGCGCTGTCTTCGGTCCTGTTGCTGTCCAGCGCCATACGCTTTTCGCGCAGGATCACCCGGAAGTCCGCGTCGACATAGGAATAATTCGCGGCCACAAACGCCGGGGCTTCTTCCAGCAGCGGCAAAACCACGCGGACCCCGTCCGGGACCATCCGGTCGTCTTCGCCAATCAGCCAGGCATACTCGCAGTCGCAAATATCGACGCTGTGCAGAATATTTCCGTCAATGCCCAGGTTCTTCGGGTTCCGCTGCACAACAACGTGTGCGTATAACGCCTGCAAGTCGGCATACGTCGCCGTGTTGGTGTCATCAGTCGAGTCATCGGCAATAAAAATCGGCACCTGAAACGGCGCGGCGGCGGCAATCAGCGATTCGACGCACTGCCGCAGCAGCTCCGGGCGCTTATAGGTCGGAATACAGAGGCCTAAACGGCGCGAGTATCCGGCAATAGAAGGAGCAGTATTCATGACAGTTTGGCAATCCGGCGAGACAACAGATCAAAGTGCCCGCGCAGGCCGTCCCACATCCCCAGGCCGATACTTCGGAGCTTCCGGCGTTTCTGCGGCTCGAACAAAAGCACCTTGCCGACGATTTTGGCATTGAACAAAATGTGGCAGGCCACCCAGCGCGGCTCGCGCCGCAGATAAGTCCGCCAGAGAACAAGCGCGTTCCGGGTGCGACAGTAATGACGCAGGGGCGAATAATTGTGCATCCACCCCGTTCTCCCCAGAAGACGGTAGCGAGACTGCTCCCCGATAGTGTGCTGCATCAGCGGCTCGGTGGACGTAACCACCCGGACCCCGGCGGCGCGGGCACGCAGGCAGTATTCTTCATCGACCCCGTCGATAAAGAACTCGTCCCGAAACTCTCCCAGCGTGTCCCAGACCGTCTTTGGCAGCAGGGTTCCCGACGTCAAAATCGTGACCGATTCGGCCCACAGCCCGCTGCTTCCTGCCGGGACCGCGTGGGGCCGACTTTTCTTCCCCACCTGCCCATCCACCGAGCGCAGAAAGTTGGCCCCGACCAGAGCCTCCCGGCCCCCGGCGCTCACCTCGCTGTAAATCAGGGCATACACCGAGGTCATTTCGAGAGCGACCGTGTCCTGATCGAAGAGCAGCGCAAACGAATAGCCCGCCTCAAACGCCCGCCGCACGCCCTGATTGAGCGCCGCCGCGATGCCGCGATTTTCCGCGTTAAAGATCACCTCGACGCCCGCCTGCGTCGCCAAAGCATACAGGGAAGAAAGCCTAGCCGGACCGGAATGATTGTCTACGATGACAACCCGGTCCACCTGAGCCGAAATCCGGGCCACCCGCGCCGCGATTTCTGCGTCCGGGTGATACGTCACGATCACGGCACACAGGCCGTCACGAGTCACAGCAGTCATAAACGCGCCCTGCCTCGTTGGAGCACTTTCTTGATACGCTGCCCCAGAGGCCGCAGCGGCTTCAGAAGCCAGGCGGGCGTCAGCATCAAAGGAATCAGGACCCCAACCACGAACGGATGAAGCCCGTAAGCCGCCACTAGCCGCCGGACCCCATCCCCGTAATCCTGCGCCGAGCGCCCCGCGCTTCCGCGCAGCTTGTTGGTGACAATGCAGGAAAAGACGAATTTTTTCAAGTGCCGCACACGCACACGCCCGACCGCATCTGCCGAATATCCGCTCTGCTCCGCATGATCAAGCAGCCGCGAGAACTGTGTCACAAACACACTGAAAAAGCTGTAGCCGCCCGTGTTGCCGGTTCGCACCGCCAGCAGCGGCTCCCGCACGGCCCAGGAAGTCTTTGAGGCGGACAGCGCATCCAGAAAAAGATATGCCTGAAGCAGATATGTGTCAGCCCGTTGCAGATAATCTTGTTTCAGCAAAATCTCGCGCCGGAACGCCAGCACGGAATAAAAGGTAATCCAGGTCCCCAGAAATTCCAGCGCCTCACTCGGGTCCGCCAGCGCTCGATCTTTGTGCAGAGAAAATGCAGGCGGCTCCAAATCTGCCAGGCTGTGTGTGAACGCGGCCAGATTGAGACAAAACGCCCCTATCTCGGGGTGTTCCCGCATCAGCGACAGCAGCTTCGCAAGCGCTCCCGGCAGCAGAAGGTCGTCATCGCCCAGTATCCAGACAAACTCCCCAACCGCCTGACGCGCCAGCCCGAGGATGTTGCGGTCTGCCCCGAGATTTTCGGGGTGACGATGGTAGCGCAAATTGATCTGCGGGTGCAGCGCGGCAAACTCGCGCACCATCGGCTCGGTGCCGTCCGCCGAAGCATTATCCGAGATATACACTTCCACAGAGGCAAACAAATCGGCGTCGCCCTGCGCGGCGACCGCTTCCAGCGCCTCACGCAGCAGGGAAGCGCGGTTGTAAGTCGGAATGCACAGCGACAAAGTGACAGGCGACAAAGGGAGAGGTGGAATTATGGGCATAGCAGCCCGCTTTCGGCATCCGCCGGACCGTGCCACAGACGGCGCTTCTGCACGAAAATCCTGACAGCCAGGGCCAGCCCTAGCGGCGTGATACAGGCATAAGCGGTCATCATGCCCGTAGCTCCAAAGGGTCTGCCCAGCAGCAGGGCAGACAGGCCGACCAGAAACGCGGACGCCAGCGACAAAAACAAAAACGGCTCGCTTTTATGAGCACGCAGGTAAAACGAGATCGCGCCGACCCCGTGGTTGACCACCGTGGTAATCGCCAGCAGCCCCAGGGGCAGCGGGGCCAGGAAGCGATGGCTGATGGACAGCCCCAGCAGATGCAGCGCAAGTCCCATCCCCCAGACCAGCAGAGCTAAAAGCGTGACCAGCACCCAGGACTGCCACAGGCACGGAAAGAAGAGGCGATCCAGACCAGCAAAGTCGCGCCGGGCGATCAATGTTCCAAACGTCGCTGACTTGGTCGCCACCCAGGACATCGGAATGCTTGCGGCGGTTCCCAGCACGATCAGGCTGAGGCCCATCTGCCCTGCCGACGCCGCGCCGTGCGTGGCAAACAGCACCGGATTAAAGAGCTGCGCTACGAAGTACCCGCTGACACAGCTTAAAGCAACCTTCCATTGAAGCGGCCAAATCTCCGTGCGCCAGCTCACCTGAGCCGTATCCACCGATGTCCGCAGCAGGTCCAGCAGCAGATGCCGCCGGCTCAAAACCAGCCACAGCAGCGATCCCGTCAGCGCCACCGAATTTGTCAGCGGCACGGCATACAGCCCCCAATGCAGCAGCAGGCCCGTCCACAGCAGCAGGCTTCCGGCGATGCTCTGCCACATCTGAAGGCGAACGATCTCGGCAATCAGCCCGCACCCTTCCAGAACCGCCAGCACCGACATCAGGGTCAAAGACGCCCCGGAAACGAGGATAATCCAGATCCATGGCACCTGCCAGGCAATGCCCACCGTCGCATGCCGCCCGAAAAAAATCAGCCCGACCGGCAGCAGAACTGCGACAAAAGCCCCGCCCACGACCGCGTACCAGCGCAGGCTCATCTGAAGCAGCGAGGCCAGGCGCGTTTTCGCGTCCGGGTTTCCTTCCAGTGTCCCAGCCGCCGTCCATTCCAGGTCGGCCCGCTCATGGCTCGCAAACTGCACTAGCACCAGCGCTGTTCCCAGCTCAAAGAAGACGGCGCTCGCCAAAACACTGCCGAACGTTACCCAGTACCCCTGCTGCGCGGGCGACAGCAGCCGGGTCATCAAAATCAGCGTGATCAACCCGGCAAATGCCGTCCACGACCGCCCCAGAATGGTAAAGCCCACCGCCCGGTCCACCCCCGCCCGGCGGAGCAGACCGGTTGGGTCCAGGCGGCGCATACCAGTTTTTTGTGTTGGTTTTTGCAGAAGGGGCTGAGACATTAGGCTTTTTCCATCGGCACACCCGCTTCGGGGACGGCCAGATTCAGGCGGCGAGCCAGCGGCAGCACCGCCAGACGCAGCACAAAACGAGGGGTCAGCAGCACGGGAAACGTGGTCAGCCAGTAAGCGGGCAGGAAGTACAGCACCCGAGTCCAGTCAATCACAGCCTGCGCTTCATCCCGCACTGCGGAAGCGGACACCTTGAAGGAACACAGCGAGCGCCAGCTCCAGACCGTCCCGGCGTTAGCACGCACGAGCCGCCGGAACGTCGGGCTGCGCCGCCCCAGAACTTTGCCCCAGACCCAGGTGATGTCGTTCAGCACCGCTGTCTGATAGCGCATCAGGTTCCGGTTCAGCGCCAGAGTCACCGAATCGTTGTCCGTGCGGTTCTGCACCACCGGCCCGCCCAGCCACAGCCAGCAAGGCTGACGCCGCAGGATTTCGCCGTTCAGGTACATATAGCAAAAATGGCCTGCCCGCCGCAGACCGTCCAAACCCACCGCGTCCCGCGCCTCGCGCCAGAGCGGCAGGGACATGATCTGCCCGGAAAAGTAGCCCATGAGCGACGCGCACTCGCCAAACGCCTCTTCCACCGAAGAATACAGATGTGTTTGCTCCCAGTCGGCGGGGTAGACCCGGTGGTCAATGCCGGGCCGGGGATGCGTCAGCGTGGCATCATACGGCTGAAAATCCACCGTCATGCCCGCAAGACCCGGATGGTCGCGCAGCGCCTCCCAGACTCGCTTCACGCCGCCGGGGGCAACGCAGTCATCGGAAGAAAACAGCCAGCCATAATCCCCCGGCGCTTCGCCGAGAGCTTGCAGCATATTGGGCAGAAAGCCCTGATTGACTTCGTGGCGGGAATAGCCGATGAGGCCGGGGAAACGTGCCTGGAAATCAGCGACGACTTCCCGCGTGCTGTCCTGCGAGGCATTGTCGCTGATGCTGACGGTGAGGCAGCCGAGGGGCACGTCCCCGCTCTGACTGAAAAAGCTGTGCAGGGCTTCCTTCAGGAACGGGCCGCGCCCGTCGTGGGTCGGAATACAAACTGTCAGCCGGGGATTAGCCATAACGTACTGAGAGGATACCCGCTCAGGCACTTAAAACGAGCACTGAAGAGTCATTTGCTCAGGTGGCATTCCACTCCACCGTGCGCCGGATCGCCGCCGTCAGGTCGAAATGAACACTCAGGCCAAGTCGTTCGGCCCGCGTGACGTCCGGCACGAAGCGCGAGCGTCCCGGCATCCGGGCGGCGGACAGCGTCGGCGCGATTTTGGGGCGCAGCGGGCACTGCGCGGCGACCATCTGCGCGGCTTCCTGTACGGTCACCGCCTCGGGGCTGCCGACATTGTAGGCTTCGCCCCCCTGCCCGGCGGCCAGAATTGTCAGCATCCACGCCGCCATATCAGCGGCATACAGGTAGCTGCGGACCGTCTCGCCATCGCCCAGAATGCGGATCGGGCCGCCCTGCAAGCCGTCCCGGATGAAGTTGTTGATCGCCCAGGGCCGGTCCAGATGCTGATATGGCCCCAGAAAGGCAAAAGGGCGGGCCGTGACAATGCGAATGCGATGCCGGTTGGCATACGCCGCGCACAGGGTCTCGGCCAGGCGCTTGGACTCGGAATACACCGCGCCGAACGCGCTCGGATCCGCGCCAAAAAAGGCGTTTTCCGAAACCTGCGGCACGCTCTCCGGCTGCGGGCCATAGACAAGCCCGGAGCTGACGTTCAGAAAGCCGTCGAGCGTGTTCTGCCGCACCGCCGCCGCCAGCAGGGCGCGGGTGCCTTCGGTAATCGTCTCGGAGACCCGCAGCGGGTCCGTGCTGTGAGCGCGGCTGTCCGGGGTCGCGCCGGCATGAATAATCCAGCTCACATCCGGCGGCAGGTCGCGCACATCCCGCACATCGCCGCGCAGGAACGTCAAATCGGGGCGCCGGGCCAGATGCGGGGCCAGCTTCCCCGCCGCTTCCACATCCCGTGCCAGCAGGGTGACGTGCAGGCCGAAGCCGTGAATGTCGTTCAGCCACGCGGCGGCCTCCGCCAGCCACAGCCCGACAAAGCCCGTTCCGCCCGTCACCAGAAGCCGCCCGCCGCGCAGCGGCTCAATCCGGCTCAAAACCGCCTCATCCGCCGCCCGCGCCAGGTCTTCCCGGATCATCGCTCTTGCTTCATCGCGCATACTGCCCCTCTTTTTCCGCGTGCAGCTTCTTTTCATCGTGCAGCTTCATCGCCACTTCCACAATCATGTCTTCCTGCCCGGCGACCACTCCCCGGCGGCCCAGCTCAAAAAACACATCACGCGGGTCTACGCCGTATTCCGGCGCGACACGCTCGACATGCTTGGCAAAGCCCGAGAACACGCCCGCGAGGCCGCTGACGATGCCCACCGACGTAATGCTCGGGACAGATTTCATCAGCTCCCGCTCGGCCAGCTCGCCCGCATCCAAAATCTTGTACAAATCCACGCCCGTCTTGTAGCCAAGCCGTTCCAGCACCGCTACCAGCACTTCAAGCTGCGCGTTGCCCGCGCCTGCCCCGAAGCCCCGCGCCGTGCCGTCCAGAATAGTCGCTCCGGCTTGAAGCGCGGCCACCGAGTTTGCTATCGCCATGCCGAGGTTGTTGTGGGCGTGAAAGCCCACCGGGACCGACAGGCGGCTGACCAGCTCACTCACCCGCTCCGTGACATCCACCGGCAGGAAGAAGCCCGACGAGTCCATAATCATAATGGCCTCGGCCCCGTAAGACTCCATCTTCAGGGCCTCGTCGCGCAGGACCTCTTTGGTCGCCATGTGGCTCATCATCAGGACGCCGTAGACTTCGCGCCCCGTGCCGCGCACATACGAGATATGCTGCTGCGTCGTGTCCGCCTCGGTGCAGTGCGAGGCCACCCGCACCACGTCGACGCCGAGGTCGATGGCCCGCATGACATCGCGCTTCACCGTGGCAAAGCCGGGAATAACGTGAATTGCCAGCTTCGCATGAAGCAGATGCTCTTTGGCCGTGCGGAGCATTTCAGCATCGCTAAACGCCGCCAGGCCCACTTGCAGCGACGACGCCCCGAGGCCGTTGCCGTGGCCGACTTCAACCACAGGGACGCCCGCCGCATCGGCGGCCATCGCATACGCGGCAATTTGGTCCAGAGTCAGCTTGTGGCTGACCGCATGGTTGCCGTCGCGCAGGGTCGGGTCGCTGATGAGAACCGAGGGCTTTTCAGGGGTGGGTGTTTGTACCATTTAGACAGCGGCCTCCACCGGCATTGCCGACTCTCGCGGGACGCCCTGACGGGCACGCGCATACTCTTCGGCGGCGGCAATCGCGGCGCAGTTGATAATATCCAGGTTGCCCGCGTATTTGGGCAGGTAGTCGCCAAGCCCCTGCACTTTGACGGTCACGATAATGCGCCCGCCTTCGACGGTCGGCTCCACGACGATTTGATAGCCCGGCACATACTTCTGAATGTCGGCCACCATGAGGGCCACTGCCGTTCGCAGGCGCTCGATGTCCGGGCGGGCGACTTTGGCGAACACCGTGGTCTGCATATCAATACAGGGCTGCGCGGGGTTCAAAACCAGAATGGCTTTGGCAGTTTTAGCCCCGGAAAACTTCTGAATGGCGGTTTCCGTGGTTTCAATATACTCGTCAATGTTCAGGCGCGTGGCCGGTCCCGCGCTGCGGCTGGAAATGCTGGAAACGGTCTCCACATACTCCACATCGTCCTGCGTCTGCCCGATCAGATAGGCCAGCGGAACAGACGCCTGCCCGCCGCAGGTCACCATATTCAGGTTGGGATGGTTCAGGCAGGACGACAAATTGACGGCAGGAACGCACATCTCGCCAACTTTGGCCGGGGTCATGTCAACGACGACTTTGCCCAGCTTCTCCAAAATCTCCCAGTGCCGCTTGGCATCGCTGGCCGAAGTGGCATCGAACACCAGATCGCAGCAGTCCGGGTCGGACACAATCGCGTCAATGCTGCGGTCAGAAATCGGAACGCCGAGGCTGTGCGCTTTCACCATGCCCGGCGACGACAAGTTGCGCCCGATAAACAGAGTCGGCTCCAGCAGCATGGAGCGCATGGCCTTAATTAGCAGGTCGGTTCCGATATTGCCGCTGCCCAAAATGGCAACCCGCAGCTTTGTGTGTGTTGTTTTCATGGTCTTTCTCTCACTTAAACCGGCGTGCGGTCCTCGTCCGGGGCCACCGCGACATTCAGATTTTTCGACTTTTCGTGAACGCCCACCAGCATCGCCCGCGTCAGCTCTGCGCGTGGCAGAAGCGGCGACAGGTCTTCGAGCGGGGGAGAGACCAGCGTGCCGTCTTCCTGAATTGCCAGCGATAGCTTGGGCAGGAAGAGCTGCTCGGGGTCCATAAAGACCTCGCAGATGACCGGCCCTTCCAGCGCCTGCATTTCGGGCAGGACGCGCTCAAAGTCGTCCCAGGTCCGTATCTGATAGGCAGGTATCTCAAACGCGGCGGCAAGCGCGGTAAAGTTCGGGCAGGAGACGCCGGAGCGCCGGTCCGTTCCCGAATAATGGCCCTTGAACAGTGCTTTCTGCGTGTGCTTGATCATCAGATAGCCGTCGTTGTTGAACACGAAGATTTTGATGGGCAATGCGTGATGCACAATCGTTTGCAGCTCTTGAAGGTTCATCATCATGCCGCCGTCGCAGTTCAGGCAGAGGACATCGCTCTTGCCGCTCGCAAACGATGCCCCGATCGCGGCGGGCAGGCCAAAGCCCATTTCGCCCAGCCCCGTCGAGGTCATCAGCCGCTGCCCGGACTTCATTTTGAGGGCCTGATGCCCGCTGAGAAGCGCCGTGCCCATATCGGTCGTCACCACCTGCCCCGGCTTCAAGTGCCCGCTCAGACGGTCCATAAACGGGTACGAGTTGATAAAGCCCGGTGGGTCGGCGTGTTCCGGTCCCACCCAGGGATATAAACGCCGGTACTCGCCGCACTGTTCCAGCCAGGCGTCTTTCGGGGCAATCGGCTCGGCCAGAGCGTCCAGCAGGGCCGTCAAAAACTCGCCCGCGTCGGCCACAATCGGCAGGGAAACCCGGTCGCCGTGCTTGACCGCCTCGGCAGGATCGATGTCTACGACGGCAATCTGCGACGCCCCCCGCGCAAACTCGGACAGATCATAACCCACCTGCGGCATCGCCAGCCGCGTGCCGATACAGACCAGCGCATCGCAGTTTTGCAGCACGAAGTTCGCCGCCCGCTGCCCGTAAGTCCCCGCCCGGCCGAACACACGCGGATGGTCCGAATCCACCATGTCGATGCCCGCCCAGGACACCAGCGCCGGAGAGCCTGCCGCCTCTAAGAGCGGCTCGATTTTGTCCACCGCTCCGGCCAGACGGATGCCGTGCCCCAGCCAGAGCAAGGGCCGCTCGGCATTCTGCAAAATTTCCCGCACCCGCGCCGCCGCCGCCGTCACGTCGTCGGTCAGCAGGGCGGGGGACTCGGGGGCAAACCGGGGCAGAGTATCCATCTCCACCTGCGCGGCCTGAAGATTCATCGGTATATCAAGCCAGCACGGGCCGGGCCGACCCCTGCCCGCAATCTGATAGGCTTTTTCCAGCTCATACGCAATGCACTCCGGGTCCATGACGCGCCGGGCATATTTGGTGACGCCCTGCATCATCCCGCTGCTGTCGTAACCCTGGATTCCCCACATCCGCAGGGGATTGTCGGGGTGCGTGAACTTGGAGTTTTCGTTGCCGGAGATAATCAGCCCCGGTATCGAGTCCGCCCACGCCCCGACCACGCCCGTCGTGGCATTCGTAGAGCCGCCGCCCGTGGTCAAAATCGCCGCCGTGATAATGCCCGAGGTCCGGTAATAGGTCTGCATCGCCATACACGCCGCCTGTTCATGGTGAACACAGACGATTTCGGTGTAGCCTTTGCGCGTGATGGAGTCGAAAATATGGGCGTCGCCCGCCCCGACAATGCCAAACACATGGCGAATGCCCTTTTCGGCCAAAAAGTCTGCGATGTAGTCACTAACTTTCATAGGTCAGCTTTCTGATTGTTCTCAAAACTCGCCACCGTGCGCCGGAAGCCTTCCGGCACGGTGGTCTCCGGCTGCCAGCCGAGCGCGGCGGCTTTCGTCACATCCGGGCAGTTGCGCTGAATGGGGCTTGGCAGATACCCCCCGGCAGGCGCTTCATGCCGTACCGTCAGGCCGCGCTCCGGGAACAGCCCTGTCAGCGTCTCGGCCAGCGCCGCGATGGAGATCAAGCCGCCCGGATTACCGATATTATACGCCTGCCCCGGCTCTCCGCGCAGCAAGATCGTGAAAAAGCCCGCCGTCGCGTCTGACAGGTAGCAGAAGGCCCGCTCAGCTTGCCCCGCGCTCTTCATCACGATGTCGCGCCCGGCCACAATGTCCGCCACGAAGTCCGCATACACCCGTCCATCATCCAGCATCATACCGGGGCCGTAGGTGTGAAAAGGCCGGACAATCACCGCCGGAACGCCGAATTGATGCTGCCACGAAACGCACAGGTTCTCGCCCATCCGCTTGCTTTCCGCATAGCACGCCCGCACCTGAGTCGGGTCCACATACCCGTAGTCGTCTTCGCGGGTTGGAACCTGCGTTTCGCTGACCTGCCCGTAGACCTCGCCGCTGCTGAAAAACAAAAACCGGGACACGCCCGTTTCCCGCGCCAGATGCAGGAGCGAGTGTGTGCCAAGCACGTTCGGGGCGAGCGTCCCGACCGGGTTTTGCCCATAAAATTTGGGACTTGCCAGACTGGCCGCGTGAATGACAACATCCAGCGGTCCGTCCCAAGACAATGGCTCAGAGACATCCGCGACCACAAAGCGCAGGTCTTCGCGGCCTGCATAATGTGCGAACCGCCGCCGCGCCTTTTCTTCGGAGCGAACCAGACCGACGACTTTTGTTGGCGCATGACCGCCCTGCTCATTGCGCCGCAGCAAAGTTTCGACCAGGTACGCCGCCAGAAAGCCCCCCGCTCCGGTGATCAGTACGGTTTTGCCATCCATCTCGCTCCAGGGCAGATCAGCCGCCAGAACACGCTCCAAATCTTGTTCGATAATCGGATGTCTCATTGAAATATCTTGAAAATATCTTGAAAATATCAGAGTTGATGCCAGCGCATCGTTTTCTTCAAGGCGTCTTCGAGGGACACCGTCTGCCGCAGGCCAAGCTCCGTTTGCGCTCTTTGAGTCGAAGGCACATACCGGTCAGGCAGGTGACCGGGAACAGGGGTGCGGGCGGTTTCAACCGGCAACCCGCCGCCGAGTTCCGCGACCTGGCAGGCAATATCAGCGATGGTGACTTCCTCTTCCGACCCGAGGTTGTAAGGCCGGGCGGACTGTCCGCGCAGAAGCAGCGTCCATAGCCACACCGCCAGATCAGAGGCATACAGATAGGATCGGTACGGTGTGCCATCCCCCCCAATCTGTACGGGTTCGCCGCGCAAAGCATTTCCCAGAAAATTGCCGACCGCGTAATGTCCGGCAAGCGGCAGGTATGGCCCGAGAAAGGCAAACGGGCGAGACAAGACAACGTGCAGGTCATGCTGACGGCTATAGATGCCGCCCAGCATCTCTGAGACCCGCTTGCCCTCACTATAAGAGGCTGTTGGCCCCTGCACATCAAGCACCCCCGCATAGTCCTCGTCCATGTGCGAGATGCCAGGCGGCTGACGGCCATAGACCGCTCCTGATGACGTCAAAAGCACCCGTGAGGCCCCCGACTGCACGGCAAAATCCAGAACGCGCCGCGTTCCCTGTACAATGGTGTCCAGCATTTCCAGCGGTACGGCAACGATTTTGGTCATGTCCGAATCCGTAGCGGCATGAATAACGTGCGTGAACCGGTCTTCGGGAAATAGGAACTCGCGCACATCCCCCGGCCAAAGCGTCACAGCAGAATGGGCGGCCAGAAGCGGAGCCTTGCGGGCAAAGGCCGCCGGGTCGCGGGTCAGCGCGACGATTTGCAGTCCCAGCCCGAGATTGTCATTTGCCCAGAGCGCTGTTTCCAGCAGCCAGCAGCCGAAAAACCCGGTCCCGCCCGTCAAAAATAGCCGTGCCCCGCGCAGGTCGTCCCAGAGGCCCTCCGTCAGTGACAGGACAGCATTCAAGTCTTCGGCCAGCGGGTTTGTGTTCATTTGCTTTTGGAAGCCACAAACTCATGCAGCACCGACAGCATATAGTCTTTGTGCGCGTCGCTCAGGCCCGGATAGACACCGACCCAGAACACGTTGTTCATCACGAAGTCGGTGTTTTTGAGGTCGCCGATTTTGCGATGCGTGATATTCGCATACGCCGGCTGCTTGAGCAGATTGCCCGCGAACAAAAGCCGCGTGCCAATCTTCTTGGTATCCAGGTGCCGCACCACCTCATCGCGGGTGAACGGGGCATCCTCGCGGACGGCAATCGGGAAGCCGAACCACGACGGGTCCGCACCGGGCGTCGTTTCCGGCAAAATCAGATGCTCCTGCAAGTCCTGAAGCCCCATGTGCAGGTAGGCAAAATTACGCTTACGGATTTCAATAAACTCCGGCAGTTTTTTAAGCTGCGAGACTCCCACCGCCGCCTGCATATCGGTCACTTTCAAGTTGTAGCCGATATGCGAGTACGTGTACTTGTGGTCGTAGCCGCAGGGCAGATCGCCAAGCTGCCACTCATACCGCTTGCCGCACGTATTGTCTTTGCCCGGCTCGCACCAGCAATTATGAACGGCGATACCGCCTGCGTGGTAAGAATGGTCTTCCTCCACTTCAATGTTGTAGACGACGAAGTCTTTGACTTCGACCTGAGCATTGCGTGTCACCGGATAGCAGGCGTAACGCCCATCCGCGCTCACAAACGCATAGCGGCGGGCGGAGCGAGCCGAGTAACGTTCATCCACGAGCGCAGCAAATTTTTCGGCGTTGTCGCCGTAAATGCTGAGTGCATTCAGGGCAGCTCGGGAAGAAACGGTTTTTCCTTCGATGACCGAGTCATGGTGTTTGGAGACAGGACGCTGCCAGGCGGAGCATAACACCCCGGCTTTGAGCAGAATGCGCCGTACCTGCTCAAGCAGAGCCGCACTTGTGGAGTGAATGGAAAACCCCTGCCGTGAGTCGCTGCCGTCGCCGCGCCAGTAGCCGCGCACCAGTTCCGAAGTAAGCACCAGCGGCCAGGCCGCCATCCATTCGGGCAGGTGCTTGGCATGGGAGCCAGCCCCGAAGAACTGCCGGAAGAACTCATAGCCCTTGCGGGATTTGAAAGCCAGCGTGACGCCATGCGTCTCTCGTACAGTGCGGCGGCAGCCACGAACGCCAAAATACCGCTGCATCAGCGCGACGACGTCATCAGCGTAGCTTTTTTCTTTTTCGTGGAATGTAAACTCCACACGGTAGCCGTAGTATTTGTTCTCGCCGTAGCCGCTTGCGCCTTTGAGTGCCTTGACCGTGACCCCCTCGGCCAGCCAGTACCCGATCAGCCGCATCAAGTCGGCTTCGGGTTCCAGCGTCTGCTCCCGCATCGCGTAGGCCGTCTCATAGCTCCACCGGAACGGGGTGATAGCTCTGTCCTCGGTCGGAACCGCTTCCAGCAGAAGATCGCCTGCTTTCAGGTCGCGGGCATGAACCCATTCGCGTACTCCCTCGCGCTCAATCCAGAACGGGTGCTTGCCGGTGGCCGTCAGCTCAGGGCGCATCCGCGCTTTGACCGTACAAAGCGTGCCGGTGTAATGCCGCCCGAGCTGCTCAGTGACACGGCGATAGTTGCCGTCGTGGGTCCATACTTCATCGCCGACCTGCACGTCTTCGATTGCCTTTAGTCCCTCAGCGACATTGACGGGCGTGCCCGCCGGGAAACAGTCGCGGCCCCAGTCGCGGTATGACTCGGCGATAACTTTGAGCTTGACATTGTTCATAAAGACCGCGCCGCCCTCGCCCATTGTGATATGGTGCGCGGGGTAGAACGAGGCCGTGGCGATGTCGCCGAACGTACCGACTTTTTTGCCGTTGTAGGTCCCGCCGATGGCATCGCAGCAGTCTTCGACCAGATACAAGTCGTGCTTTTTGACGAACTCCGAAATGGCGTCCATGTTGCCGGGGTTGCCCAGCGTATGCGCGAACATCAGGGCGCGGGTTTTGGGCGATAGCGCTTCTTCGAGCTGCGTGATGTCCAGATTGTAGTCGGGGATGGTGACATCCAGGAAAACGGGAACCAAACCGTTCTGGATAATCGGGTTCACTGTAGTCGGGAAGCCTGCCGCGACGGTGATAACTTCATCGCCGGGTTTCAGCCGCTTGTCGCCGAGCTTCGGCGAGGTCAGCGTGGTCAGGGCAACCAGGTCCGCCGACGAGCCGGAGTTGACCAGAAGCGCCTTGCGGACGCCGCAGAAGCGGGCGAACTCGCGCTCAAACTGCGCGGCGAAACGGCCCGTAGTCAGCCAGAAGTCCAGCCCGGAGTCCACCAGGTGCTGAATGTCGGAGGCATCAAACACGCGCCCCGACACAGGCACGGCGCTTTCGCCGGGCACAAACGGTTTGGCGGCAAACGCCTCATCATGATATTGAACGACTAGATCGGCGATCTGAGCGCGGAGCGCATCGGCTTTTTCGGTCATAAAAATAGCTTTCTAAAAACACTACTCGGTCAAAAACTGAGTGTACCAATCAATCGTTTGCTTCAAAGCGCCGTCCAGCGTGTAGAGCGGCTCCCAGTCCAGCATTCGGCGGGCTTTAGCGGCGCTTAAATACTGATGCTTGATTTCGTTGCTGGCTTCATTGCGGACATCGGGTTTCAAGTCAGATCCCATGATTTCCAGAATCTTGTGCGTCAGCTCCAGCACCGTGACTTGAATCTCATTGGAAAAGTTGAACGCCTCGCCCTTCAAATCCGGGTTCTTCGCCATCGCCTCGGCTAGCAGCATATAGGCCGCCGCACCGTCTTCGACATAGAAATAATCGCGGATAAACGAGCCGTCGGAGCGGATCACCGGAGCCTGCCCGCGCAGTACCGAACGCACCGTGCCCGGCACAATCCGGTTCCAGTTGAGGTCGCCGCCGCCGTAGAAGTTGCCGCAACGGGTGATCGTGACCGGCAGGTCGTAGGAATTGGCGTAGGTATAAGAGATCAAATCCGCACACGACTTGGATACGTCGTAAGGATGCGTACCTTGAAGCGGCGTCGTTTCGTCGTAGGGCAGAATGTCCTGATCGCCATAGGCTTTGTCCGACGATGCAATCACAATCTGCTTGACTTTCGGGGAGCGGCGGCAGGCTTCGAGCAGGCACCACGTTCCCTGAATGTTGGCTTCAAACGTGGACACCGGGTTGCGGTTAGCAATCCCGACAATCGTCTGCGCGGCCAGATGAATGACCGTGTCAATTTCATACTCGCCCAGCGCCCGCTCTAATTTGTTCTGGTCCACGACGTCGCCGCGCACGATTTTAACTTTGTCCAGATGCCCCGAGCGCACCAGCTCGCAGTCCGGTATCCAGTCGCGGACGAGGCAGACCACATCCGCGCCTGCCGCCACCAAAGCCTTGACCAGCCAGCCGCCGACCAGTCCCGTCGCGCCCGTCACCAGCGTCGGGCGATCCCGCCAGAATGTTTTGTCCTGCCCCATTGTCTTTTCCGTCATTCCGTTACCTTCCACGGCGCTTTGCCAGACTGCCAGAGCGACTCGAGCAGCTTCTTTTCCCGAATAGTATCCATACACTGCCAGAAGCCTTCGTGCCGATAAGCGGCAAGCTGCCCTTCGGCGACCAGATTTTCTAGCGGAGCCAGCTCCAGCGATGTTGAATCGCCGTCGATGTAATCAAAAATTTGCGGCTCAAACACGAAGTAGCCACCGTTGATCCAGCCTTCACCGATTTGCGGCTTTTCGCTGAATTCGCGCACCAGATCGCCCTCAAATACCAGCCCGCCGAAGCGGGCCGGGGGGCGGACCGCAGTGACCGTGGCGAGCTTGCCGTGCGAGCGGTGGAAGGACAGCACTTTGGCAATGTCTACATCGCAGACGCCGTCGCCATAGGTCACCATAAATGTGCCGCCATTCAGGTACGGCTCCAGTCGCTTGATGCGCCCGCCGGTCAGCGTGTTCTGGCCCGTGTCCATGAGCTGTACGGTCCAATTCTCGGTATTTTTCTCCAAATCCTCTACCCGGCCCGAGGAAAGGTCCACCCGCAGGCTGCCGCCGAGGCTGTAATGGTCCAGAAAAAACCGCTTGATCATCTCGCCTTTGTAGCCGAGCGCGAGATAAAAATCATTGAAACCATAATGGGCGTAGGACTGCATAATATGCCAGACAATCGGGTGTCCGCCGACTTCGACCATCGGTTTTGGCTTGGCCTCGGTTTCTTCAGCCAGCCGTGTCCCCAATCCTCCCGCGAGAATAACTACTTTCATCCGGCCTCCGTTGCTTTCATCAAACTTTTTCCGCAAACTTTTTCCAACAGTGTGTTCCATAACACCAAAGAGCAAATTTCATGCCAACTTTTGCTTTCAGGGCTTCTACTGCAATCTATGGGCAGTCTAAACCGGGGGAAGCGTGGCAGTGGGCGGCTGACGCAGATAGGTTCGGGCAAAGCTGAGGACAAAAACCAGCAGCGTCAATGCAATCGCCGCCCCCGCCAGTTTCAGCGGGCCAGGACTGCCGCCTTTGGGCAGCTCCGCCGGGTCAACAATCGACATATTGCTGCCCGCCGAAACGTTGTTCAGCCGGATTTTTGCCGCCTCGGACAGCGTCGTTCGCAGCACTTCCAGCCGCAGCCCGACTTCGGCTTGCAGCCGCCCGAACTCGGACGAGAGCTTGCGGGAAAGACCGAGGCGCTGCTCGGCCTGACGCACTTGCTGGGTCAGCACGGACTGCCGGGCAA
Source organism: Capsulimonadaceae bacterium (assembly GCA_965277455.1). GTDB lineage: Bacteria > Armatimonadota > Armatimonadia > Armatimonadales > Capsulimonadaceae > JANXMY01. Next base: position 3,030,455 of record OZ255823.1, read on the forward strand.
GCAGGCTGTGTATCTGCTCCTCACTGCGGATATTGGGCGTCGTGAGCTGCTGCCGGACGCCCTCTACCTGCTGCTGAAGCTGGGCATTGTCTACTTCAAGTTTTTTGCGGGCACTCACAACGGCTGGATTTTCGGGTCCATACAGTTTTTCCGCTACCGCCAGCGTGTTTTGGTCCTGGGTGACACGAGAGCGGGCTTCCCCGAGAAGCGGGTCGTCGGTCGGGATATTGTTGATGTCCTGGAGCTGCTCAGTCGTCAGCGCAGTGCGGGTAGACTGTGCCGCCTGCGCCGCCCGCAGCTCGGCCTGGACGGCGGCAAGAGAGCCGTACAGCGTGCCCAGCCCCGACAGGCCTGCCGAGGGCAGCGGGGACGTATCGCCCGGTGAGGGGGCGGAGCGGGGGTCAACCCCGTTCAGGCCGCGTGTGAAACCAATGACTTTGCCTACCGACCTGTCATAATCTGCCCGTGCGAGCTTTACCTGGCTATCCGCGCCGCGCAGCAGAACCGCGCCCTGGTCCGTGTCACTGGTTGCATAGTAGTCTTTGAGAGCCAGCGCATAGGCATTGGCGGCCTCGGCGGCGGCAGCTTTGGCCTGATCGGAGCTTGGCCCGTGATGGCTCAGGCTGAGACCGGGGGGGCCAGGCAGCGTCACATCAATATAAACCAGCCCATCGGTCGCGTTGTCGTCCGCTTTGATGCTCTGGGTCAGCATCGTAATCGCTTTGTCTTCATCGGGCAGGCCGTAAAGGGTGCGAAGCTGCACATGGCGCTCCACTTTTGCCGCCAAGTCCCGGCTTTTGAGCAGGCCCAGGTAACGCTTGCTGGGGCCGCCCATGCCGGTCAGCGCGGCCAAAGCGCCGCCGCCTCCGCCCGAAGACTGCTGAATAGCCACCGAAGTCGTGGCCGTGTAGGAGCGGGGAACCAGGACCAGCAGCAGCAGGAGCAGCGCTCCGGCCATCAGCGGCCCCAGCCAGACCCACAGGCGCAGGCTTCGGCGCAGCGACCGCGACAGGCGGCCTCCATCAATAATGATTTCGTCTTGAGTTTGCTCTTGTTGCACGTTTTAAGTTGAAGACAGGGGAATGACCCGCACGTCGCCGTGCGGGTCGATGGCCTAAAGTATAACCGATTGCAGCCGCATTGTCAAATCTGGCGGCTCAAAGGCCGAACACGCTGGACAGCACTTTGAGCGTAATCGCCGAGCCGACCAGCCCCTGGAAGAACGCGGAGAAGCCGCCGTTGCTGCGCCCCACTTCTTCGGCCAGCACTTTCGTGGGCACCAAAATCAGGTCGCCCGGCTGGAGCGCCCCGGCTTTGGAGGCCGGGATCAAGCCGCCCCCGGCATGAATGACTTCGATCCGGTCCCGCGCCGCGTCCGGCGTAAAGTCGCCCGCCCGCTGGATGTAGTACTGAATGCTCTCGCCGGGCTTGTACAGCACGCCGCGTGCTTCAATAACCGCCCCGACGACCTGAACCGTGGTCGGCGTTTCAGGCACAACCAGCGTGTCGCCGTCTTTCAGGATCACGTCTTCGGTGCCGCCGGGACGCCGCAGGGCATCAGCAAGCTGCACTGCAACGCTGCCGTTGGGCTGAAGCTGGCTCGGGGTCAAAATGCGTCCCTGCGAGACCGGGTTGATAGTTCGCAGGCTGTCCACGAGGCTGCCGACCTGCGGGTTGGCCGCCGGAGCCGCCTGCCCGCCGAGGCCAGGGATTGCCAGGCCGCCGCTGGAGCCGGAAGCCGCCGAGCCAGCGGCAGCAATCAGCGCAAGACTCGCTTTAGCCCGCTCACGCTGATACTGGCTCACGTTCAGCAGGTCACTCATCTGGCTGATGACCTGCGCCAGATTGGACTGCCCGTTGGTAATCAGCGCATCCGTCATGCGCGTAAACTCCGCGCCCTGCGGGAACGCCTCGGGGCGCAGGCCCCCGGCCTGTTTGATCGCATCGCTCAGGCGCATTCCGCTGGTGATAAAAATCGGGCCGGGCCGGTTGACGAGGCCCGTGACAGTCACGACGCCGGGATGCTCGCGCAGGCTGCCGTTGCCCTGGACGGCGACGACATCGCCGTCCTGCAAGGTCAGGTTGCGGCCTGACACCAGAGCGCCCTGCGTGTCATAGGCCGCTGTTTCGGCGAGCGGCGCGTCGGCGGACGCCAGGCGCGTCCCTACCTGCGTGACCGGCGCATCGAGCGGGCGGCGGGCATGGGCGATAGAGACTCGCGTGCCGCCGCCGGGCTTGAACGCCCCGGCGAGCGTCAGCAGGTCGGTCAGCGTCATCTTGTCGCCGCGTGCATAGAGGCCGGGGGCCACCACATCGCCGAGGACTTTGACGGTGTGGTCGGGCGTGAAGTGCGCCTCGCCAATGCGGTAGACCGCCAGCACATCGTTGTCCAGAATGCTGAAGTCGTCGGCTTTATTGCCCGCCAGAACGCCGCTCAGGCTGACATAATCGTAGGCATAGCTGCCGTCGCCGCGCTGATGCAGCAGCACCGCCCGGTTCAGGTAGGCATCCGGGAGCGGTCCGCCGGTACGAAGCAGCAGGTCCGAGACGTGCATATTGTCCGACTGCGTGTACAGGCCGGGCCGCTGCACCGCACCGCGCACCGTCACCTGCCGCCGCCCCAGATAGGCCACCTGCTGCTGCGTGTAAATCCGTATCCGGTCAAACCGCTTCAGCAGCGGGTTGTCCGCGCCGGTTCCGTCGAGAGCGCCGTCCAGCGAAATAGGGTGAATGGTCGTCGTGTTGTCGGAATTGAGGCTGACCAGATCGGCCCGGCCCGCATAGAAATTGTAGAGCGGCCCGCCCGCCCGCTGAATCAGGTCCTGAACACGCATCCCGGTGGTCAGCGCGTAGTCGCCGGGCTGATTGACCGCGCCTTCGATGGTGACACGGTTGGTCAGAATGGCGCGAATGGAGGCTACGTTGATGTTGTCGCCGTCATACACCGCGACGCGGGCGACGGCGGCCTTATCGGCCAGGTTGACGTCTTTAAGCACGCGGCCCACGCCGCTATACGTGTCGATATGCACGGTCTGGTCCACGCCCGACGGCTTGATGCCGCCGGAGTAGCTGAGGACGTTTTTCAGTGTCTCGCCGGGCTTCAGCTCGAAGACGGCGGGCTGACGCACTTCGCCCCGGACGGTCACGCGGGACAGCCGGGCGGGGACATAGATGTTGTCGCCGGACTGCAAATTGATGTCGCCGGACTTCGCGCTCGGGCTGGCCGTGGACGCCCCGAGGAGCGGGTAAATGTCCAGTGTGCCCACGATGCGCCCGGAGCGCAGGACGCGAATGTCGCGCAGTGAGCCTTGCGCCGTCGGCCCCCCGGCGGCGTTCAGAACGTTGAATGCCGTCGCGCTGGCGGGGACATTATAGGTTCCGGGCGCGAAGGCTGCGCCGCTCACGGTGACCTGAATGGTGCGAAGCTGGCTGAGGCTAATAGACACTTCGACATTGCGGTACAGCCGCTCCAGACGCTGACGCAGGGCCGTCTCGGCCTCGGTGATGGTGCGTCCGGCCACGGTCACGCGCCCCACGCCTGCGACATTGATGCCGCCCTGCGGGTCCACCGTCACGGTCAGGTCACGGGGGCTGAGGGTCAGGGCGCTCAGGCGCACCGAAATCCGGTCGCCGGGCTGAAGCTGATAATTGGGCGGAAGCGACGAGACAACGTTTCGGTACAGGGTGGCAACCGGGTCGGCGATTTGCCCGAACGAGGCGCTGCCCCCGCCTGCGATGAGAGCGTCGTCGCCGGGAAACTGAATATCGGTGCCGGTAGCATTTGTCTGGGTGTCGGAGCCGTAAACGTCCCCGCCCGAGTACGGGTCGGAAGAGTAGGGATCAGAGTAAGGGTCAGCATACGGGTCATTGGAGCTGTTCGGGCGGCGCGGCTGTCGGCGCGGCGCGTTCTGCGTTCCATCGTCGTTCGTGTCATAGCCGCTGGAATTACCATAATTGCCATCAGAACTACTGCTGAAGTTACTGTCAGAGTTGTTGTAGTCGCTGCCGCCGCGTGCGGAAGGCTGATACGGCGGATTGAAGCTGTTCCCGTCACCAGAATTGTCGTTATCGAGGCTGTTGTCAGGCGTGCCATACGGTGAATTGCTCTGGTCATCCGGCGGATAATTATCCTGGCTGCTTCCATTCGAATTGTTGTAGTCGCCGGAAGCATTCACGCCGCCCCGTCCGAGCGCTGCCGCACCCAGTGCCGCGCCTGCACCGTATCCAGCGGCAGCGTCGTTCTGAAACGTGTTCGGGCTGCCATTGTAGCCGCTATCAGCGTTGTTGTAACCGTTATTAGAGCTGTTATTATTAAAGCCGTTCGGGGAGTTCGTGCCGTTCGCGGTGCCGCTTGCCGGGCTGCCGGGGCGATTTGTGCCCTGTCCATTAGGACGCTGCCGGTAATTAGGAACGCGGCGGGGAGGAAGCAGGGCGCGGCGGCGGGCAATAATAATCTGTCGGGCGGGCTGAAAAAAGTCATACCCAAAGAGAGGCAAAGGCCGTTCCCGGCGGGCGGGGGCAGGCGCATATGGGTCATTGTCGATGGTGTAGTTGCGCGGCGGGGCGGTCGTGGCAGGCGGGGTGAGACGGTTGGTGTTCAAGTCGCCCGAATAGACCGGTCCGTTGCCGCGCACCGGGTTGGTGATCACCAGCGGATTGGCGACTTTCTGCGGGCGGCGGCGGTTGGTGCGCCCGTTGCGCGTCGCCGTGGCGTTGGCGTGTCCCTGCGTGTCTACCCCGACCGACGGGTTCGGGACGGGAACCCCGCCGCGTCCCACAGCGCTGTCGTCGCCGTTTGGTGCGGAGCCGGAGTCGGTGGCATAGCCGGACCCGTCCCCCGAATTGTTCATCGGCCCGTTGTCGTACCCGTTGTCCTGCGTGTTATCCTGCGGATTGTCTACCGAAGACGCGCTGCCGAGGCTCGGGTCTGCCCCGGCGGCGATAGCGGCATCGTTGTTGATGCTTCCGTCGGACGCCTGCGGGGCGGTCAGAGGCGGTCGGGGGTCCTGAGCCGCTGCGGGCAGGCACGCTCCGGCCAGCGCGGCCAGCACACCAAACGCGGTCAGCCCGGAGAACAGCGCCCGAAGGCCGGGAGACGCCGGAGAAACAGAACGAGTAGAAGAACGGAAACGGGAGTGATACATAGTGGTCCTGAAGGGTGGCGGTTTGGAAGGCCGGGCCAGCAGCGGCCCGGTCAATGGAGCAGAAAAACAAATCACAGAAAGTTAGCAGAAAGAGAAATTAGCGGGCGACGCCGAGCGCGTCTTCTGCCGGACGGTCCGTGCTTTCCGGCAGGCCCGTTTCGGGCAGCGGCTTGTTATGGTGACGGCGGCGGCCTTTGAGGCTAACGGCGCGTTTGACCGTGCCCAGCGAAAACATCCAGGCTGTCTGCGACAAAATCCGCATATCGCTTTTCAGCGAGCGCGTCGTGACATAGCGGGCGTCCATTTCCAATTTGACCGGCAGGATATGGTCGATATAGAACGTCTCGCGGTCCTCTTTATCCGCCAGCATCGTCTCTTCGTGCCGGAACTCTAAAGCGGTCGGGCCGGTGATACCGGGGCGGACATGAAGGACGATAGAGCGCAGGGAGGGGTCGAAACAGTCCACAAAGCGAGGCACCTGCGGACGCGGGCCAACGAGACTCATATCGCCCCGGACGACGTTCCAGAGCTGCGGCAACTCATCGATCTTCCAGTCACGCAGGCGGCGTCCCACCGGCGTAATCCGGGTGTCGTCGGAGGAAGTCACCGACGGTCCCATCCGGTCTGCGCCGTGGCGCATGGTACGAAACTTCCAGATATCAAAGACTTTGCCGCCCTGTCCGACCCGTTTCTGCCGATAAAACAGCGGGCCGGGGGACGTCATCTTGACCAGAACGGCGACAACCAGAAACACAGCCGACGCCAGCGTCAGCAGCAGCAGCGCAATTATGGTATCCAGCACTCGGCGGACGGCGGTCTCCTTTGGCGGGAGCGCTGACAGCCGTAGTTCTTGAGGCGGCATGAGGCGTTATTCTCCAAAAGGCAGCAGGGCGGCGCATCTCACACCGCAAAAAGTGCCGAGGAATAGTATACTGTATTTTTACTTGGAATTGTGCCCTTTCCCAGTGACAGCGGGAAAATGGCGTCAAACGTGTTACTTATTCTGATTACTTAACTCTGACAACGCACCTGGTAAATAGTTTCAGACTGCGCCTCATCAGTATAGGCCGCCGGGTCGCGTCTGTCAAGCAGGCAATCGCTTTTCCCATGCAGTCCGCCCACAATCCGACGCCCGCCCCGCGATTTCCGCCATGAGTTCTTCACGTCCCACAATCATAGAGCTAAACCGAATGCGCCGCCCATCCCGCCCTTCCACCACACTGCTGCCCTCACAGCCAACATAAAAGTCACGCACCTGCGCCCATAAAATCCGCGTCTGCCCCAGCGGCGTAAACTGTGTCAGGCCATCGTCATCCAAATGCACTCCGCAATACTGATAGACGCGCCAGCCCATTCCCAGAAAAATAGTGAACAGCAGCGTGCCACCGATCACAACACCTATCGGCGGCGGATTGCCCCCTGGAAGCCAGCCTAGAGCCGTTGCAGTTCCAATTCCGCACCCCAATAAATACATACATAACACACCCACAAGCATCATTCGATACGAGCGCATTCGGTAATGAAAGACCCGTGCCCCTATGCCCACTTTCCCGCTGCTCCAGCGAGCTTCCTCGCCGCCCAGCGCTTCAGGGTCCATCCGCGCCTTCCATTCTGTGTCCGTGGCGTTCACGGCAGAAAACCGGATATTCTCGCGCAAAAGCACACTGTTTCCAATGCTGCCCAGAAAGTCAAACGCCCCGCCGTTCGTCTCCACAGCATACTTCCCGTCAGCAACGCCGTACCCGGTAACCTCGTCCCAGCGAGCCTCCATACGCCGCGTGCTATTCTCAAATACCAGCCCTCCGGGTGTCAGCGTCACACGCTCGCCGAGGCGCTTCTGCACCGCCCGGTAGTCCAGCAGAGGCCGCACCAGCAGCAGGATCGCCAGCGGCAGAGTGAGCAGCAAATACAGCGCGGCGGTCGTCAACGTCATCCGCCAGCCCAGCAGCGCCGCCAGCCCGGTCAGCCCCAGCGCAGGCTTTACCAGCACATAGACCACAAACGCCACTGATAGCTTCAACAACAGGCGCGGCGACCAGCGGTTCGAAAACGTATCATAGCCGAACACACGCGGCCACGGGTCACAGGGGCGCGTTCCGAGCAGCCCCCATTCCCGCGCCGACGCCGATGTCGCCTGCCGCTCAACGGCCTCTTGAAGCAGCTCAGAGCTAGTCCACTGGCTTCCGAACTTGACCCGGCCTGCGGCTGTGTCTATAACGGCGGCGGTCATTGGCTGGCTTGTGTTTTGGCGGGACCGCCGCTCATGGTAGTCTCTTACTTCGCTCCAGCCCACCGATTTCCAAGCAGCCAGCCCGCGCCAGCGCAGGCCCGTTTCATCCGCAACGATTGCCCCACGCCGCGCCCAGATAATTGCCAAAATCAGCGCGGCGATACACAAGGCAAAGCAAACCGCAGATAGCACCGCATCTATTCGGCTGCCAGGTCCGGCTGCTGAAAATGCAACAACCATCATCAGGCCAACTTCAAGTGCAAATATTCCCGCTGCCATTATCAAACCGACAGCAGCTTTGCCAGGGCGGCAGGTAACCGAAGCGATTGTGTCGGCGGGAGATGTGGTTGGGGTTGGTTCAGCGTTTCGCATACATCCTGAGACACGCGGAGGCTAAAAAGGTTGCACAGTGAAGGAGAGGGTGGGGGCGGGGCGCGAGGCCGAAAGAAGCCGTGGGAATGGAATTCCTCGGCTGTGAGGCGCGGACGCCAATTCTCCGCCTTCGCGGAGAAGAAGCAGAAGGTCGCGTGCTTTTTTCTTTGTCTTATTCTTTGTCCACGAAGGTGGACACTCGGCGTCTTCGCCTCACAGCCGAGGAATTCCATTCCCACGGCTTCTTTCGCGGCCCATGCCTATATAAGCCCCCACTCTTTCAATATCCCCAGCAGCGGAGGCAGAGGCGTTTGCCAGAGCCAGGCGACTTCCAGCCAGAGACCGGGCAGGAGCGCCGAATGATACCGGCCTTGCGCGTCCGGCAGGATAGGGCGGTAAAAGCCGTCCTCGCCGCGCTGGTAGAACTCTGCCTGGGTGCGAGTGGGGTCGATAATCCAGTATTCCAGAACGCCGCCCTGCTCGTACTCGTAGAACTTATCACCCCGGTCCCGCGCCCGGCTTTCCGGGCTGATAATTTCCACGATTAAATCCGCCGGGCCTTCCAGGTACGTTTTCTTGAGACGGTCCAGATGGGCCTGCGCCACAAAAAAAATGTCCGGGGCGCGTCCCGGTAGGTGCAGCGCAGGCTTCATTTGATACGGCTCGCTGCGGACTTCACCCAAATGGTTTTCTTCCGCATAAACGCGAAGCAAGGCAATCAGAAACCCAGCCACGTTTTGATGCTGATTGGAAACAGGACTCATAGGAATGACTTCTCCATCCACCCATTCAACGTGCGAGTTTTCGTCGGTTTGCTCCAAGAAGTCTTCATAGCTGATCTTTGTCGCGGGTTTCACCGGCATCGCAGTTGTCATGGTACGCCTCGTTTCTGGTGTATTTGCCGTTGCCCCAAATCCAAGCGGGAAGCGGGCCGGGCGGTGGCGGCTCATAGCGAATAATTCGTTCCGGCGGCAGGAGACCGCGCAAAAGATCGCTGACCCACTCGTGAAAGCCGAAGTCATAGGCATAGCCGTCCCACCGATTGAACAAGGTTTCGAGTATATGCTGAAATGACTGGCCGGAGTCGAGACCAGAGCCGCCCCAAAGCTCAATACCAATCGTGCCTTGCGGCGGCACGGGCATCAGCGGCGTCCATTCGGCGACTTCTTCGGTAGAAAGCGTGCCAATCCGGGCCTCTATGTAATCAATCGGTCCCTTGCCCCATATCGCGCAGGCCCTTCGGCCTCCGTTTCCATTCTCACCCGCCGGATGCCAGATGGCTCCGCACGAGGACGCCCAGAGATGCAGGGCGTCCTCGTCTATCGGGTTGCAGGTAATCAGCGTGAACCCCGGCGGGATATACACAAAATGCCCTCTACTATGAGCAGCCTAGAAATTCGCCCGCGTGATGGCCCCTTCGGAGGCTGAGGTCACGGAGGCGGCGTATTTTGCCATGACGCCCGTAGTGTAGTGCGGCGCGGGAGCCACCCATTCGCCCCGGCGGCGGGTCAGCTCTTCGTCAGAGACGTTGGCGTGAATGGTGTTTGCTTCCACGTCCAATGTCACGATGTCGCCCTCTTGCAGCAGCGCAATCGGGCCGCCGACACTCGCTTCGGGAGCCACATGGCCGACCATCAGGCCGCGTGTTGCGCCGGAGAAGCGGCCATCGGTGACCATGACGACCTCGCTGCCGAGGCCCTGCCCGACCAAAGCCGCCGTGACACCCAGCATTTCGCGCATTCCCGGCCCGCCTTTCGGGCCTTCGTAGCGGATGATAACCACGTCGCCCGGCTGGACGCGCCGCTCGGTGACGGCGGCCATCGCGTCTTCCTCGCGGTCAAAAACGCGGGCGGGGCCGGAGAACTGCATTTTCTCGTAACCAGCCAGTTTGATGACCGCGCCTTCGGGCGCTAAGTTGCCCGTTAAGATGACAATGCCGCCGCGTGGCTTGAAGGCTTGTTCGACCGGGACGATGACTTTCTGGCCCACGGCCTCTTCAGCGGTCGCGGCTTCCTCGGCCAGCGTTTTGCCGGTCACAGTGGGGAGGTTGCCGTGCAGCAGGCCCGATGCCAGCAGGTTCTTGGCGACTAGCTTGGTTCCGCCCGCTGTGTGCATATCCGTGGCGACATAGTGCCCGCCGGGGGTCAGGTCTGTAATAACGGGCGTTCGCGCCGACACCCGGTTGAAGTCGGCCATGGACAGCTCAACGCCCGCCTCGCGGGCCAGCGCCAGCAGGTGCAGGACCGAGTTGGTGGACCCGCCCGTCGCGGCGGCGGCGGCAATGGCATTCTCAAACGCTTCTTTGGTCAGAATATCACTGGGCTTGATGCCGCTGTTCAGCAGATGAACAATCGTGTGCCCGGCTTCCACCGCGACATCGTTCTTGCGCGGGTCGGCGGCGGGAACCCCTGCCGAGCCGAGCGCGGCCAGCCCCAAAAACTCCATCACAATCGCCATGGTGTTCGCCGTAAACTGCCCGCCGCAGGACCCCGCGCCGGGGCAGGCGGCGTTTTCCAGCTCGCGCAGGTCGTCATCGGTGATCTTGCCCGCGTGGGCCGCGCCGATCCCCTCAAACACGTCCTGAATGGTGATGTCCCGGCCCTTGTAGCGGCCCGGCGCGATAGAGCCGCCGTACAGCAGCATTCCGGGGATGTCCAGCCGGGCCAGCGCCATCGCCGCCCCCGGCGCGGTCTTGTCGCAGCCGACGAGGCAGATGACGGCATCAAACATATGCCCGCGTGTCACCAGCTCAATCGAGTCGGCGATCACTTCGCGGGACACCAGCGACGTTTTCATGCCTTCCGTGCCCATCGTGATGCCATCAGAGATGGCAATCGTGTTGAACTCCTGCGGCGTCGCGCCCGCTTCCCGGATACCCTGCATCACTTTTTGCGCCAGCGCCCGCAGGTTGAAGTTGCACGGCATGGTTCCAATCCACGTCGAGGCCACGCCGATAATCGGCTTCTTGATGTCCTCATCAGTCAGGCCGATACCTTTGAGATACGAGCGGGCAGCGGCCCGGTCGCGCCCTTCGGTGATCACGCGGCTTCGCGCTTTGGGGTCATAGGTCATGATAAAAAACTCCTAAAATTTGAAAGTGTGTAAAAGTAAAATTGACAACAGAGATGCAACTTAACGAATTTTCTGCCTGTGCGCGTGATTAAATAGAGCATCAACGATAAGCCATAAGCCAGATACTATAACTCCTGTCAACAAAGATGCTGCAAAATCATCCCAGAAACTTGTGTGTCTGGTGCCAGACCAATGTTGACCCAATCTCGATAGCATAAAACCGGTTGCAGGACCAGTCGCCCTGCAAAAAAATTGGCTTGCCTTTGACATTTCTAAAATCAACCTTTATATTCATCATGTTGCTTCTTCGGATAGCATATTTTGGGCGTCCCGATACTCTCTGCCAAGGCGGACAGCGTCGTCAAAGCCTTTGCTTTCGGCGAAGCTGCCGAAGATTTTTTGCCAGCCCGCGTCAGCGGCAGGAGTGCTTTGTACGACCAACTGCTGCTTGATTTGACGAAGCTCGGTTTCCACAGCATTCAAGCGTTCTTCCAATGTTTCTGCGGCCATTGCTGCCTCCTCGTGAGCTTTAGTGGTAAAATTATACCTGCACAGCTCTGGCTTTAGCAAGGAAAGGGGAGGTTGGCAGGGAATATGCAGGGAACCATCTTTGCGGGGGTCTGTTGAAACGTTTATGAAGAAAATCGGTTTGATGGGGTGCGGCATGATTGCCGAGTTCGGGCACCTGCCGGCCATTCTGGCAACGGAAGGGCTGGAAGCCTGGGCGGTCTATGACCCGGACCCGGAGCGGGCCTATGGCTTGCAGCACAAATTTGGCATTCCGCATGGCTACGCGGTCAGCGATATGTTCTTCGAGTCGGGCATCGACGCCGTCGTCATCTGCTCGTCCGCGCCCGCACACCGGGCCAACCTCGCCGACGCCGCCCGCTACGGCCTGCCCGTGCTGTGCGAAAAGCCGCTGGCGATGACCGACAGCGACGCCGAATGGATGATCCACACGATGAGCGACGCCGGCCTGCTGCTGGCGACGGGGTTCTGCTACCGGTTCAGCCCGGTCGCGCAGAACATCAAAAAGCTGGTGGACAGCGGCACGATTGGCGAAGTCCGCGCCCTGCGGCTGGTCTATATCTGGAACCTGCATGGCCGGGACCGGGTGACCGACGACGGGCTGGCCGAGCCGAACCCGTACTGGCAGGGCCGTATGGCCGAAGGCGGGCCGATGGTGGACTGCGGCGTCCATCAGATCGACCTGTCCCGGTGGTGGCTGAACTCGGAAGTCGTCGGCTATCAGGCGTCCGGTGCATGGGTGGAAAACTACGAGGCCCCGGATCATGTCTGGCTGCACATGGACCACGAAAGCGGCGCACACACAATGGCCGAGATGAGCTTTTCCTACGGCCACACCGCCCGCGACCCGCGCTCACACTTTTCTTACCACCTGATTGGCACCGAGGGCCTGATCCGCTATGACCGCGACGGCTGGCTGTTTGAGGTCCGCACCAAGCACGGCACGCACCGCCTGCCGGGAGCCAGTGAAAAGAACTTCGAGGGCCTGTACGCTGCCTTCGCCCATGCGCTTGAGACCGGCGACGCCAGCGACTTGCCCACCGGCTACGATGGTTTGCGGGCCACGCAGATCGCCCGTGACGCCACGCAGTCGGTCATCGCCCGCCGCCGCCGCAAATAGGACACACATAGAAAAAGCGCCCGGCCAGAGTGGCCGGGCGCTTTTTTGTCGAAGCTCTAACGCCGGAACGAAAACGGCGTAGACAGCGGCTTAAGGTCCCCCAACTCATCGTCACTTGACTGAGACGGCGGCGCAGCAGAAAACGGCGACGGGCTGGAAAACGGGGACGATGCCGGGGTGGAGGCTTCAGCACTCACCCGCGTCGGCGTTGCCAGACGCAGAGAACTCAGCACTGCTGGGTCAAGCCCCTTCGCCACCGCGCTTTCCGGCGTGATTTTGCCGTTGATCACAAGCTCCTGCAAAGCCTGGCTCAACGTCTGCATCCCCACCATTGACCCGGTTTCGATCACTGACGGAAGCTGAAACGTCTTGCCTTCGCGGATCAGGTTCTTCACCGCCGCCGTCGTCTTCATAATCTCCAGCGCCGCCACGCGCCCGCCGCCAATTTTGGGAACCAGCGTCTGCGCGATTACCCCTTGCAGCGATTCCGAAAGCTGCGTGCGTATTTGCGACTGCTGATGCGGGGGGAACACGTCAATAATGCGGTCCACGGTCTGCGCCGCGCTTGATGTATGCAGCGTCCCAAAGACGAGGTGCCCCGTCTCGGCGGCAGAGACCGCCAGCGAGATTGTCTCTAAATCCCGCATTTCGCCGACCAAGATCACATCCGGGTCCTCGCGCAGCGCCGCCCGCAGGGCCGACGCGAACGACTCGGTATGCACTTTGACTTCCCGCTGATTGACCAGGCACTTCTTGTGCGGGTGCACAAACTCAATCGGGTCTTCCACCGTCAGAATATGCGCGTGTCGCTCGCAATTAATCAAATCCACCATCGCCGCCAGGGTCGTCGACTTGCCCGAGCCGGTCGGCCCCGTCACCAGCACCAGCCCGCGCTCTTCCCGCGCCAGCTCTGCCAGTACCGGCGGCAGCCCCAGGTCCTGAAACGACTTGATTTCCGTGGGGATGACCCGGAACACGGCCCCTTCGCCGCGCCGTCCCACGAAGAAGTTGCAGCGGAACCGGGCGAGATGGGGGATTTCAATGCTGAAGTCCAGATCGCGGGCTTCTTCAAAGCGGTTCTGCTGCTCCCCCGTGAGAATGCTCAGCAGCATCATTTTCAGCCCGTCACGGGTCAGGAGAGGGTAGGGGAGCGGCTGCATCTCGCCATGCAGGCGGATCGTCGGCGGCGCTCCGACGGTCAGGTGCAGGTCCGACGCCTTGCTTTCCACAGTCATCCGCAACAGTTCTTCAATATCCATAAAACGCAGCAGTCCTCTCGGCAGGGAAATTCAATCGTTAAGACTAACGCTTTATTATTGGTACGGTGGCGCGAAAAAGAGAGTACAAATCAACGGGCGTGCGCCCACTCTCCTGACTTTCCCCAGCACAGGCCCGAAACTGAGCATTGGCGGCTGTTGCAGCCTGTTCCTTATCTTTGCTCAACAAAAAAAGGCAGTCAAGCGTGCGAAAAGATCGTGCTGGCAACTAAGCAGCAGAGGCCGGCAAGGCCAGAGACTACCCGAACAACATGAAAAGCGCCCCAGCGGTCACGCAGAGTTTGCCAGTTGTCCGGCAGCGTTGTCACGGTCCAAGCGTCCATCTGCTGGACGAGAGGGACTTCCACCAGCATCGTCACCAGCAGAGCGACCAAGAATAGGGCGAACCCGGCGAGTGTCAGGAAAAATGCCGATGGGCTGTAACTATAGGATAAAAACAACACTGGAAGCATAGAGAGCAGGCTCAGCGGCAGCAAAAATGTCATTACAGGTCCAAGATTGCGGCCCAGACGGTGCACAATGGCAAGATATATTTCCGGCGCGAACGTAGACAGCGACCGGCTCAGCGCCAGCCACGGCCCCCAAAATGCGCCTGCGACAAGGGCTGACAGCAGAATGCTGACAAACTGACAAAGTTTCAAGGTCATAAGATGCTCCGTATCATAAAGTGCTCCGTATCATAGAGATTGCCTTTCTACGGACGGCGTCCGTACCCGGTTTGGCATCGAACCTGCCGCTTTCAGCCCGTCCTATTTCAGCCCGTCCTATTTCAGCCCGTCCTATTGGCATCTCTATCCTGCTCAGTTATTTTACCGCACCTAGAGGGAAAACGAGACCTAGAGGGAAAACGAGATGACAAGCAAAAAGCCGCTATACTCTGGGAGCATAGCGGCTTTTCGACATTAATCTGGCGGTGACCTATTTTCCCGGACAATTGCTCGTCAAGTATCTTCGGCGCTGGAGAGCTTAACTTCCGTGTTCGGAATGGGAACGGGTGGACCCCTCCGCGATAACCACCAGAAATCGGTAGGTCAGGTTCTCATCCAAAGATGAGAACGCTGTCCTTGGACAACTGCATATCAAAAAGTAAATGGAAACAACATTAATAATTGCTGAGTAGAGTAATCAAGCCCTCGACCGATTAGTACTGCTTAGCTGAACACGTTGCCATGCTTACACTCGCAGCCTATCAACCCGGTAGTCTTCCGGGGGTCTTACCAGCTTATGCTGTGAGAAATCTTATCTTCAGGTCTGCTTCGTACTTAGATGCTTTCAGCACTTATCAGAACCAGACATAGCTACCCAGCGTGTGCTCCTGGCGGAACAACTGGTACACCAGAGGTCTGTCCACCCCGGTCCTCTCGTACTAGGGGCAGCTCCCGTCAAATTTCTTACGCCCGCAACGGATAGAGACCGAACTGTCTCACGACGTTCTGAACCCAGCTCGCGTACCGCTTTAATGGGCGAACAGCCCAACCCTTGGGACCTAATTCAGCCCCAGGATGCGACGAGCCGACATCGAGGTGCCAAACCTTGCCGTCGCTGTGAGCGCTTGGGCAAGATAAGCCTGTTATCCCCGGCGTAGCTTTTATCCGATAAGCCTTGGCACACCCACGTGTTACCAAAGGGTCACTAGAGCCTACTTTCGTACCTGCTCGACCTGTTTGTCTCGCAGTCAATTTCCCTTATGCTCTTGCACTCTACAGCTGATTTCCAACCAGCCTGAGGGAAACTTGGCGCGCCTCCGTTACATTTTGGGAGGCGACCGCCCCAGTCAAACTACCCGCCTGCTACGGTTCCCATGCCGGATAACGGCGAGGGTTAGTGTTCCAACATAGCCAGGGCAGTGTTCCATTGGCGCCTTGCGGCTCCTGCCTACGCTCTACAAACTATATCAAAACACAATAGCAAGGTGTAGTAAAGCTGCACGGGGTCTTTTCGTCCAGTTGCGGGTAACCGGCATCTTCACCGGTACTACAATTTCACCGAGTCTCTCGTTGAGACAGTCATCAAGTCGTTACACCTTTCGTGCAGGCCGGAACTTACCCGGCTAGGAATTTCGCTACCTTAGGACGGTTATAGTTACCGCCGCCATTCACCAGGGCTTCGATTCAGAGCTTTGGCTTGCGCCGAACCCCTCCTGTTAACCTTCTGGCATTGGGCAGGTGTCAGCCCCTATACCTAGGGTTTCCCCTTAGCAGAGACCTGTGTTTTTGTTAAACAGTCGCTCGATGCTTGTCACTGCGACCTCCACATTGCTGCAGAGGCACCCCTTCTCCCGAAGTTACGGGGTCAATTTGCCTAGTTCCTTAACGAGAGTTATCTCGAACACCTTGGTATTCTCTACCTGCCTACCTGTGTCGGTTTGCGGTACGGGCAGTATAATCATAAGTTTAGAAGGTTTTCTCGGCGATCCGCCCCTCCAAGTTGCTTCACCCAAAGGTTTCACTTGTTCACTTCCGTCCATTACGCCTGCGGATTTTCCTACAAGCCAAGACAGAAGCTTCGACGCACACTACCAACAGTTGCGCTGAAGACTGGGACCGCGTCTCTCCATCACTGATTACACTGGTTACGGAATATCAACCGTATGTCCATCGGCTACGCCGTTCGGCCTCGCCTTAGGCCCGACTAAACTTCAGAGGACGAGCCTACCTGAAGAACCCTTAGGCTTTCGGTGGACAGGATTCTCACCTGTCTTAGCGCTACTTATGTCCGCATCCTCACTTGCTGCCAGTCCACCACTGCTTACGCTATGGCTTCGTCCCGACAGCAACGCTCCTCTACCACTTGCCCGAAGGCAAGTCCGACGCTTCGGTGGCTGGCTTGAGCCCCCATACATTATCGGCGCAGAACGCCATTCGACCAGTAAGCTGTTACGCACTCTTTAAATGGTGGCTGCTTCTAAGCCAACATCCTGGTTGTCTATGGAATTCCACATCCTTTTACACTTAGCCAGCACTTGGGGACCTTAGCGGTCGGTCTGGGCTGTTTCCCTTTCGACTATGAAGCTTATCCCCCACAGTCTCACTGCTATGCTCTGATCTGTCGCCATTCGGAGTTTGGTAAGGTTCAGTAACCCGGTAAGGCCCCTAGCCTTTCCAGTGCTCTACCTGCGACAGAGAACGCATAACGCTGCACCTAAATGCATTTCGAGGAGAACCAGCTATCTCCGTGTTCGATTGGCATTTCACCCCTACCCTCAGCTCATCCGAGCATTCTTCAACATACACCGGTTCGGTCCTCCACTCGGTCTTACCCGAGCTTCAACCTGGCCAAGGGTAGATCACACGGTTTCGGGTCTAATCCCGGCAACTAAGGCGCTCTATTCGAACTCGCTTTCGCTACGCCTGCGTGTCTGAGACACTTAAGCTAACGCTGCCGAAATTAACTCGCGGACTCATTCTGCAAAAGGCACGCAGTCATTCGATAAATCGAACTCCCACTGCTTGTAGGCGACATGGTTTCAGGTTCTATTTCACTCCCCTTCCGGGGTTCTTTTCGCCTTTCCCTCACGGTACTAGTTCACTATCGGTGGCAAAGAGTATTTAGCCTTAGGAGGTGGTTCTCCCAGATTCCCACAGAATTTCTCGTGCTCCGTGGTACTTGGGTGCTATCAAATCAGTCTCAGCCCTTTCGTTTACGGGGCTTTCACCCTCTATGGCCGCTTTTTCCAAAAGCGTTCAACTAAAGCTGAGATTTGTAACTGATCGGGCGTGCTGCTGTTAGCCCCTGATAGTCCCGCGACACCGACTACGCAACGCCAGCAGGCTATATTCACGTAGTTGGTTTAGGCTGTCCCGCTTTCGCTCGCCGCTACTTACGGGATCACTTTTGTTTTCTCTTCCTTCGGGTACTTAGATGTTTCAGTTCTCCGAGTGCCCTCCTCGTACCCTATGTATTCAGATACGGGTGACGTGCATCGCACGCCGGGTTTCCCCATTCGGAAATCTCCGGGTCAAAGGTTGCTTGCACCTCGCCGAAGCGTATCGCCGCTTGCTGCGTCCTTCATCGGCTCCTTGCCCCAAGGCATTCACCATGCGCCCTTTGTAGCTTGATCACTCAATATACTTAGGTCTTTTATCTCTTTACTCTCACTTCTTGCGAAGCGACAGCATCGATGAAATTGTAATGTTATTACCCATTTACTTTTCTTTATGCAGTTGTCAAAGGACAGTTGATCAGAAGAACAAGTCTTCTCATCCGCGCCGCTCCCTAACAATGAGGGCTGGTCGGCGTTTCTTCGCGGCAACTATGTTACCGCAAACTTTGCGAGCTTGTCAAGCCTTATCTATATTTCTATAGTGCTGCATACGTTGATGCAGCGGCGACAGAACTCAAAATGTAAAAATCTTAAATCTTATGATTAGCGAAACAGTGGAGAATAGCGGGTTCGAACCGCTGACATCTACTTTGCAAAAGTAGCGCTCTACCAACTGAGCTAATTCCCCAGGACAGACCGGCTAAACGAGAGGGTGGTGGGCCCAAGTGGACTCGAACCACTGACCTCACGGTTATCAGCCGTGTGCTCTAACCAGCTGAGCTATAGGCCCTTGATACCCTCGGTTTCAGACAAACACACGGGGAAAGGCAGTCTGCCTTTCCCCGTGAGGAAAACCATGAACTGTCGTTTCTCTTAGATGATTGCCGAATTGAGATTAGTCATAAACTATAAGTCTTAAACTCTCGCTGGCGCACTGTCTGAGGACATTCCAACCGAAGGAGGAATGCACATAAAAAACTAAATAGGGTTTCGTGATAATAAGCACTTTGAGCAGTAACAAAAAAGTAGTTCCAAGAAAGATCGACCTATGATAGATGCACCGCTGGGCATTGCCGCCGAAGCGACGTTGCCAGAGACAGTGTATCAATATCCTTAGAAAGGAGGTGATCCAGCCGCACCTTCCGATACGGCTACCTTGTTACGACTTAGTCCCCCTCGCTCCCCACACCTTAGTTGGCTCTCTCCCTTGCGGGTTAAGCCACCAACTTCGGGTGCAGACAACTCAGGTGACTTGACGGGCAGTGTGTACAAGGCCCGGGAACGTATTCACCGCAGTTTAGCTGACCTGCGGTTACTAGCGATTCCGACTTCATGCAGGCGAGTTGCAGCCTGCAATCCGAACTGAGACCGTATTTTTGCGATTGGCTCCACCTCGCGGTCTTGCTTCGCTTTGTTTAACGGCCATTGTAGCATGTGTCAAGCCCAGGATGTAAGGGCCATGCCGATTTGACGTCATCCCCACCTTCCTCCCGCTTACACGGGCAGTTTCCAAAGAGTTCCCGACTTAACGCTGGCAACATTGGATGAGGGTTGCGCTCGTTGCGGGACTTAACCCAACATCTCACGACACGAGCTGACGACAACCATGCAACACCTGTCTCTCTGTCCTCTTGCGAGGAAAGCCCACTTTCATGGGATGTCAGAGGATGTCAAACCCTGGTAAGGTTCTTCGGTTAGTGACGAATTAATGCACATGCTCCACCGCTTGTGCGGGCCCCCGTCAATTCCTTTGAGTTTCAACCTTGCGGCCGTACTCCCCAGGCGGAATACTTATTGCGTTAGCTGCGACACCAGGGGGGTCGATACCCCTGACATCTAGTATTCATCGTTTACGGCGTGGACTACCAGGGTATCTAATCCTGTTTGCTCCCCACGCTTTCGCGCCTCAGCGTCAGTTATGGGCCAGCGAGCTGCCTTCGCCATGGGTGTTCCGATCGATATCTACGCATTTCACCGCTACACCGACCATTCCACTCGCCTCTCCCACACTCAAGGTTCCCAGTATGAAAGGCAGTTCCGAGGTTAAGCCTCGGAATTTCACCCCTCACTTAAGAACCCGCCTACGCGCTCTTTACGCCCAGTAACTTCGGACAACGCTCGCCCCCTACGTATTACCGCGGCTGCTGGCACGTAGTTAGCCGGGGCTTATTCACCAGGTACCGTCATTTATTTCTTCCCTGGTAAAAGAAGTTTACATCCCGAAAGATTTCATCCTTCACGCGACGTCGCTGCGTCAGGCTTTCGCCCATTGCGCAAGATTCCTAATTGCTGCCCCCCGTAGGAGTCTGGGCCGTATCTCAGTCCCAATCCGGCTGATCGTCCTCTCAGACCAGCTACCCGTCGAAGCCTTGGTAAGCCGTTACCTCACCAACTAGCTGATAGGCCGCAGGCCCATCCTGAAGTGAACCGAAGTCCTTTGTATCCTGAATGATGCCATTCCGATACACATGCGGTATTAGCAACTCTTTCGAGTTGTTGTCCCCCGCTTCAGGGCAGGTTGCCTACGTGTTACGCGACCGTTCGCCACTAAACTACCCGAAGGTAATTCCGTTCGACTTGCATTTCTTAGGCACGTCGCAAGCGTTCGTCCTGAGCCAGGATCAAACTCTCCATAAATGGTATTGTTATTTAGCCCGAAGGCTAATTGCAAACTTGAGCTTGAGATACTGTGTCCGGCTAGGTACACAGTTCCAGTTTTGGTTCTTAGTCATTGCTGACCGAAATCATTAATGACCGAACCGATTAAAACTTCCTTGGCTTCTTTGTTACTTTTTCATTCTCGAGGAGCGACCCAAAGACCGAAGTCTTAGATCGCCGCAAGAGTTTCATACTCAAAGGTTTATTATCACGATTCCGCTATTTAGTTTTCAATGTGCATCGCCGCCCATCTCCCAGCTCGCTTTTGCGGCTCAGGAGGGAAGCAATAAAAAACCACGCTATCTTTAGGATAGTCCGTTGTTAAGGCAAGATGACTGTTCGGCGCGGACGCTTCTCAGTTCGTCTTACCTCCACTCGGTTACCCTTGCAGCGCGGAGGTCATTGCTCTTCGGCTTCGTAACGAGGGTTATTATACATCAGCCTTGCGGCTTTTGTCAACCTCTTTCGTCAAAATCTTTCAATCTTTTTTTCGCTTCGCTTTTCAGCGTTGCGGTTGTCGCTGGCTCTTTGGCCCGGCGACAATTCGTAGTATATCAGAACCGCGTCCCTTTTGTCAAGGGGTTTAGAAACTTTTTTTAATTAGTTTTTTTGGTTCTTCGCAGCCTCGCTTTTCAGACTTGCTGTTCAGCGCGGCAACGAGGAGTAGTATGACACCGATACGCTTCGTTTGTCAAGGCTTTCGGAAACTTTTTTCAGGAAGTTTTCTCAGCCTCGGTTGCGTTCGCTCTTTGGCTTGGCAACGAGGTGTATTATGACATCGCGTTTCCGCTTTGTCAAGGGGTTTTGCAAAATACTTTTTAGTTATTTTGTTTGCCCCGCCGCCAGAAAGCTTTGTTCTGGCAACGAGGGATAGTATGACACGGGCCGCCACGAGAGTCAAGGGGTTTTCAAATCTTTTTCAGATTCTTTTTTAGGCACGCCCAAAATCGTCACCGGCTCACTCATCAGCGCCGCAATCGCCGCAATCGTCATCGTGCTGATAATCGTCAGTGGGTCCGTTTCTTCGCCCGTATACTCTGCCAGCATCTCTTTGGCCGTCTTCGGCACACCGATTGTCGCGGTGACGTGCGCCCGGTGCAGCCGCCCGTGCTTCGGCAGCACCCGGTCCGTGCCTTCCAAAGCGACCGGCACAATCGGCGCTCCCGTCTGCCGTGCAATCAGCGCGAAGCCCTTCTCTCCCGGAGACAGCGTGCCGGAGTCCGACCGCTTGCCCTCCGGGAAAATGCCCAGCACCCGCCCCGCCTTCAGCACCGCCGCCGCCCGTTTCAGCGCCGCCCGGTCCGCCGTGCCGCGCTTCACCGGAAATGCACTCATCGCCCGCAGGTACCGCCCGAAAAGCGCATTATGGAACAGCTCCTCTTTCGCCATCATCCGAAGCTGCCGCCTTGTCACCAGCGAAAGGTACGGCGGGTCCATATACGCCCGGTGGTTCGGGGCCAGAATTACCGGCCCCCGCGCCGGGATATTCTCCGCCCCGCGCACCGTAATTCCGCCCAGCAGCGGTACAACAATACGCACGATCACCCGCGTGATCCCATACGCACGCGTGTAGCGCGTGTCTTCTGCGTACTCCGCTTCCACTATAGGCTCAGTTTCCATGGCGTACCTCGGCTTCCTGGGCTTTTTGGACTTCCCGGCAGAGCGCCACAATCCGCGCCGTCACCGCGTCCGCGTCCAGCCCATCCGTTTCCAGGTGCACCGCATCCGGCGCGGCCACCATCGGGGCCGTCTCCCGCGCCGCGTCCCGCGCATCCCGCTCGGCCATATCAGCGCTGAGAGCATCTTCGTCCAGCACAATGCCTTTTTCCGCCAACTCCGCCTGACGCCGACGCACCCGCTCGGCCCCCGAAGCCGTCAAAAAGACCTTGACCTGCGCCTCCGGCAGCACCACCGTTCCAATATCGCGCCCTTCCATCACCACGCCGCCCCGCCGCCCCATCTCCCGCTGCAATGCCGACAGCCTCTCCCGCACGCACGGCAGCGCGGACAGTGCCGACGTCAGATTGCTGATCTCGGGCGTCCGTATCTGCCCCGTCACGTCCCGCCCATCGGCGTAGACCCGCCCCCGCTCCAGCTTGATTTCCAGCGTTTCGGCTAATCGGCACACCGCCGCCGTGTCCGTCAGCGCGATCTTCTGCGCCGTCGCCGCCCATGCCAGCGCCCGGTACATCGCTCCTGTATCCACATACGTCAGCCCCAGCCGCTCTGCCACTGCACGGGCCACCGTGCTTTTCCCCGCCCCCGCCGGACCGTCAATCGCTACCTGCATCGCTCTTTTTTCTGTATTCACAGCCATTGTGCCATTGTGACCGCCCTGCCGTCTTCTGTCAATCTTAATTTGTCACTCTTAACGGACTCAGAGACTCATGCAAACTGGTATTTCTGCCGAAGTAAGCAGCATAATGCCAAAATCAGTGAAGGTCATTCTCGTTCTGCTTACCGCTGTCTCGCTTACCGCGCTCATGCTCGGCGTCTTCTGGTACGAAGACTGGCAGTACACGCAGCCTACCCCCCGCCCCCTCCATCTGACTCAGGCCAAACCGGGCGGACTTCTGCGGCTGTCTGAGTTCAAGCTGCCCGTCGCAGTCGCCGATTCAGCCGACCGCAGGCCTCTGTTCCTGCACTTTTACAACCCGAAGTGCCCCTGCTCACGCTTCAACCTGGACCATGTCCGCGACCTTGTCCGCGCCCACGGGGCACAGGTTCGCTTCGTCGCCGTCATTGAAGGCGACCGCAAAGCCGCTCGTGGTCTGCCCATGCCACTGATTGCCGACCCACAGGGGGCAGTCGCACGGGCGTGCGGCGTCTACTCAACCCCCCAGGCCGTTCTGCTGGATGCTCGCGGACGGCTGGTTTATCGGGGCAACTACAACACCGGACGCTACTGCGAAGGCCGCGCCACCGAGTTTGCCCGGATCGCACTGGAAAACCTGCTGGCCTCGCACTCCGCCCCTGAACCCGCCGCCGCCACGACCGCCTACGGCTGTCAGCTCCCGTCAAACCCGAGATTGCCGACTGATCCGCCCGGTGGGTTCGCCCGCCTCTGCCGCCGCCGGGCGACAGCCCTGGAAAGCAGTTTCTGATGCTCCATAGACTGCACCACCTGAACACCTCGGGGGATGAAAAGTTGCCTGCTGCACAGGAAGCTGCTATGATGAGCGGCATTTACGGACGCGGCGACACCATTATCACCCGGTTTCTGCTGGCTCACATCGCTCTGGCCCTGGGGCTGGGGTTCGTCTATGGGACTTGGCCGATCACGCTGACCGTCTGCCTCGCCGCACCCGTAATCTTCCTGGTCAGCGCAGCACTGATGCCGCGCAGCTTTCTCACGCGCTGCCTGGCGGGCGTCTCGCTCCAGATGTTCGTCGCCCTGCACATCTATCAAATGCACGGGCTGGCCGAGATGCACTTTTTCTTCTTTACCGCCTGCACCCTCATGATCGTCTACCAGGACTGGGTCTGCCTGTGGCCGGGGACACTGTTCATTGTCGCGCAGCATATTTTGTTTGCCGCTCTCACCAACTCTGGCGTCAACCTGTATTTTTTTGAGCAGCCGTATATTGGGGCCGCCAAGCTAGCCTTCCACTTCGGCATCATCGCCGCGCAGGTCGTTATCTGCGGATGCTGGGCCTATCTTCTGCGAAAGCGCACTCTGGAACAAAGACATCTGGCCCGCCATGAGGCCCGCCACGAACAGCTTGAGCACTCCCTGGCCGAGGCCGAAGCACGGGCCGACCGCGACCCGCTCACCGGCCTGCTCAACCACCGCACCTTTCATCGCCGTCTGGAAGAAGAAGCCGCACGGGCCGAGCTAACCGGCACACGGCTCGGCGTGGCCGTGATCGACCTGAACAATTTCAAGTTTTTCAATGATACCTATGGGCATCTGGCCGGGGACACGGTGCTGCGGCAGGTGAGCGCCGCTTTGGAAGAAGCCATGCGCCCCGGCGACACGCTGGCCCGCTACAGCGGCGATGAGTTCACCGTGCTGGCCCCCTCCCTGGGTCCTGGCGATGACGGGATGCTGGCCGAGCGCCTGCGCCACTGCCTGGATGAGCAGGGGTTCACCCCGAGCGGCACCAGCACCGCCATTCCGTTGACCCTCTCGCTGGGCGTAGCCGTCTTTCCCCAGGATGGCCCGACACGGATGGATACTCTGGCCGCCGCCGATGAGCGCTTGCGGCGGGCCAAGTCCGGCGGGGACGACGACGACGATGAGAGCGACCGCCACCGCGCCGCCCTGGCCGCCTCACTGCAAGGCTTTTCCATGCTGGATGCGCTGGTGACGGCGGTGGACAACAAAGACCGCTACACCCTGCGCCATTCCGAAGACGTGCTGACCTACTCGCTGGACATCGCTCGGGGCCTCGGTCTGGACCAGGAAACACAGCGCACGCTCAAAACGGCAGCTCTGCTGCACGATGTCGGCAAAATCGGCGTTCCCGATGCCGTGTTAAGGAAGCCGGGCACGCTGACCGACGACGAATATGCCGCCATTCAGCATCACGCCCTGATGGGTGCAGTGATTGTCGGGGCCGTTCCCGGTTTGGAAGACACGCTCGACGCCATCCGTCACCACCATGAGCGGTGGGACGGCGGCGGCTATCCATTCGGACTGCGTGGCGAAGAAACGCCGCTGATCGCCCGTGTTATGGCAGTAGCCGACGCTTATTCCGCCATGACCACCGACCGACCGTACCGCAAAGGCATGGCGCCGGGCCGTGCTCAGGACATTCTGGCGAGCGGCGCGGGAACTCAGTGGGACCCCCTCTGCGTTCAGGCATTCCTCGGCGTGCGCTGCGCCCCCGACTCTATCCCCGAAGCCCCGTCTCAGCCGCTCCCCCTCGCGGCCTAACTTCTGCTCCACCTCCCCTGTTCCTGCGGGTATAATCACCCTATCCAATACGCAGGAGGTTTCCCATGTCCCAGGTCATGCTTGAAGATGTCGGCAGTCAGATTGTTCAGCTTGTTCAACGCGCCAGCTCCGGCGAGGACATTGTCATCGTCCGCGACAGCACCCCCGTCGCCCGCATCACAGCCCTCCCGGAAGACGCGCTCGAAGAAAAGCCCCGTTCGCAGTTCGGCAATGCGAAGGATATACTCATCTACATGGCGGATGATTTCGACGCGCCTCTCGAAGATTTCAAGGACTATATGTGATGCCAGTTCTTTTAGACACGCACACTGTCCTCTGGTACGCCTTTGGCAGTCAAAATCTGAGCAGCCTGGCCCGAACTCTCATTGATGACCCGGCAGAGGAAAAATATCTCAGCATTGCTTCTCCGTGGGAAGTCGGCATCAAGGTCAGTTCCGGCAAGCTGTCTGTTGCACGACCGGTTGACGATTTTTTCGCTGATCAAATACGCCGGCTTTCGCTTCAATTACTGCCTATCTCTTTGGCTCATGTCGCCCATATCGCTACGCTGCCGTTCCACCACCGTGACCCGTTTGACCGAATGCTGGTCGCACAAAGCCTGACCGGGAACATGGCGATTGTCTCAGCGGACGCCGTACTCGATGCCTACGGTGTCACTCGTCTCTGGTAACAAAATTACAAACAAGCAAAATTATGAGCGTCTATCCCGATACTACTAATCAAGTCACACTTGCTACGCTTGCCCGCAAGAAAACGCGGGGCGAAAAGATCGCCATGCTGACCGCCTATGACTACCCAACCGCGCTCCTTGTCGATGCCGCAGGCGTTGACCTCACCCTCGTCGGCGACTCACTCGGTATGGAAGAGCTAGGCTACGACACCACGCTCCCCGTGACAATGGACATCATGGTTCACCATGCCAAAGCCGTCCGGCGCGGCACGAAGAGCGCGCTATTAGTTGTCGATATGCCGTTTTTGTCCTACCAGGTCAATGCCGATGAGGCCGTCCGAAACGCGGGCCGCTTGATGCAGGAAGCCGAAGCGGGCGCAGTCAAGCTCGAAGGCGGCGTCGCCATCGCCCCCGTCATCGCCCGGCTTGTCTCGGCAGGCATCCCCGTCATGGCCCACATCGGGTTTACGCCCCAGAGCGTGCATCAGATTGGCCTGAAAAAGCAGGGGAAAGACGACGCCGGGGCCGCACAGGTCATGGCCGATGCCCAGGCCGTGCAGGACGCAGGCGCGTTTGCCGTCGTTCTCGAACTCATTCCTGACACCCTCGCCGCCCGCGTCACCGAAACGCTGACCATCCCCACCATCGGCATCGGCGCAGGACCGTCCTGCGACGGCCAGGTACTTGTCACCTCAGATTTGATTGGCCTGCGCCCTGACCGCGCCCCCCTGAAGCACGTCCGCCGCTACGCCGAAGTCGGCGCAGACATCGCCCGCGCCCTGAACGCCTACCGCGAAGACGTCGCCGCAGGCCGGTTCCCATGATTTGCTTCTCCTCTCAACCCTCCCCTAACAGGGGAGGGTGGCAGGCTTGCCTGCCGGGAGGGGTCACGGCGACGCAGCACCCGCAGGCGCGTCCACAGTGCTCGGCACGGGCGGCGTAATCTGATCCGGCAGCGTCTTTTCCCACATCACCCCGTGCGCGTCCACTTCCTTCGTCTGCACCGTCCAGATATACAGCCGCACTTTCTGCCCCGTCGCCCGCTGCACCTGCGCCTGCAACCGCGCACACGAGGACGGCTGAATGGTCCACGGCGCACGCACCACGCCAATCAGAGTCGGCACCTCGCGGGTCGTGTCAATCCGAAGCTCTACCAGGCTCGCCGCTCCGTTTTTGCCGATTTCCTGACGCAGAAGCTGCTCGGAGACCGAGCGCAGATGCTCCCGCGCTACTGCCACTTGAAAGCTGCGGACCAAGAACACGGTCAGAACCACCAAAAGCACCACGCTCGGCGCGAAGCGGCGCAGGGCCGTGTTGCGGTCCAGATGCGTCAGCCGGTGAAAACCTGTCAGCCAGAACACCAGCGATGTCACCGACTGAATGGCAACCAGGTTCGTCGCAAACAGCAGAAACGCCCCGCCGCTCTGCGCGTACAGCCCGTGCGCCAGGCAGATGCCACAGCAGCACAGCGGCGGAACCAGCGCCGTCGCAATCGCCACGCCCACAAGCCCTGCGCTGAACCGGGGCGAAATCGTCGCATACGCCCCCGCCGCCCCGCCCGCCAGCGCGATAATCAAATCCAGGATATTGGGCGACGTCCGCGCCTGTATCTCGCTGCCCAGCGTCATCTCCATGTGGATTTTGCCGATAGCAAAACTCAAGGCCAGCACCAGCAGCACGCCCCCGGCTTCGGCCAGCAGGGATTTCCGCAGCAGTGTCTGTGCGCCGTCCACCAGTGCCAGCGCCATGCCCGTAATCGGCCCCAGAAGCGTGGCAATAATCATGGCCCCGATAATCACGGCGACGCTGTTTTGCAGCAGACCATAGCTTGCCACAATCGCCGCCAGCGCGTTCATCAGCAGATAGGGGCTGCTCAACCCCGCGTTTTCCGCAATCCGTGCCCGCACCCCGACGGCAAACGTTTCCCGCTCTTCCGCCGTGTCATGACTATTCGGAATATGGGGCCGGGGAGAAGGCGGTGAAGTCGGCGAGATCACTTGGCTCCTCCACTGTCTTTGGCCGGACGCTGCACAATCATGGCTGACGTAGACGTCGGCGTCGGCACGCCCGCGTCGAACAGCTTCTTTTTGAGCGCCCCAAGCACCTCGGACACGGTGCTGACTTCCACGGCCTTCACCGGTTTGCCCCAGTAGTACAGCCGCCACGACAGCACATCGTTGCCCGTATCGACACTGACCACCCGCAGAAATGGCGCGGGGTCTTTGGCGATGTCGTCATGCGCTTTCGCCACTGCCAGCGTTTCCCGCTCTATCAGAGCGCTATCAGCGGTCAGGCTTGTGTCAAAATCGACAGTGTAGCGCCGCTTGCCCAGCCGCGTGTGGTTGACAACAGGATTGGAAAAGACATTGCTATTAGGGATGAATACTTGCTCGCCGCTGTATGTGTGCAGCGTCGTGGTGCGTATCTGAATATCGGTGACGGTCCCCTCATACTCGCCCAGCTTCACCTGATCGCCGATCTCAAAGGGGCGCGCAAACAGCAATAAAATCCCCGCAATGAAGTTCTCCAGAATATCTTTGAGCGCAAACCCCAGCGCAAAGCCCGCCACGCCGAGGCTTGCAACCAGCGTCGTGACATTGATATTCGCCGCACTGAGCGCCACCAGAATGCCCACCACCAGCGTACTCAGGTAAATCGAGCGCACAATCAGCAGCCGCACCGCCCAGGGAATATGCGTGAAGCGCCCCAGCGATTTCCGCGCCAGCCTGCGGGCCAGCGTGGCAATGCCCCAGAACACGGCCAGCAGAATAAAGGCCACCAGCATTCGCGGAATAAACGAGACAATCCGCTGAAGCGTGCTTTGCAGGGGCGTCAGAAAATCGTTCCAGTAATTCATAATTTATCGCTTTCCAGCGCCTTAATCGTCTCCGCGTACCGCGCCGCCACTCGCTGCCGGTCTTCCGACGCCGACAGCGCACTGCGGCCCTCATACGCCAGCGTCGCCTGACGCCGCAGGGTCGCCCGGTCGTTGTCGCCCACCTGCGGCGAAATCGTTTCCAAAGTCTCCAAAAACCGCAGCGTGACCGCGTAGCTCGTGCTGCCGTACTGCCGGATTTGATCCAGCGACGCATTCGTCATGCCCTGAAACGTCGGCGCATCCGCGATCACCCGCAAAACGCCCTTGTCGTCGTAGCGCCGGGCCGACGGCATCGGGCGGGCCGCCAGCTCCGACAGCGCCTCCCCAATCCGGTCCAGACACATAATTGCCGTGAACGGGTCATTGATGCCCGGCGACAGGGCGCGGGAAGCGACTTCGACCAGTTGATCCAATCCAAACTGCGCGTCCTGGATCATCGTTCGGTGCGGCCCCAGCGTGAACGCGCTGTTGATTGCCTTGCAGAATTTCTCGTCCGGCTTCCCCGCCGCCCCCAGCACGGCCAGAAGGCAGCCGCGTGTCACAAACGCGCCGGGTCGCCGCTTGATTTCCAGCACCCCGTCTTCGTCCTGCGCCAGCGCAATCAGCTTTTCCTGATTGAGAATTTGCACATAACCGCTTTTCGTGGCAAAAATGGTGTGGCAGGGAGAGGGTAGCCTCGGCGGCACTTCTTCCAGCTTGCTCACATCCTGCCCAATGCCCGCAGGATACAGCCGATCAATCGCCTCAATCAGCTCCTCCGTCACCGAGCTGACCACATGGGCCGCCTGAATCGACGTCGACACATGGTTGATAAAGTAAATCAGCACCGCGACGCTTGCCAGCGAGAGGAATACTCCGCCGGTCACCGCCAGGTTCGGCACAAACAGGTCGTTGTCCGTGCCCCGCACCATCCGCAAAACCAGCAGGCAGTACACAAACGTCCCGATAAACGTCCCCAGCACCACCTGATTGCCCGTGTCACGCAAAAAACCGCGCAGCAGGCGCGGCCCAAATTGGGACGACGCCAAACTCAGCGCGGCAATCGTAATCGAAAACGTCGTTCCGGCAACCGTAATCACTGACGATGCTACCGTAGACAGCACCGACCGCGCCCCCGACGCGCCGCCCGTGTAGACCCACGCCAGCCCGCTCACGCTCGACGTCTTCAGCGTCCGGTCAAAATACAGCAGCACATACGAGAGCGCAATCGCCCCCGCCGTCATCAGCGCAGGCACAAACCAGTAGTTCGACCGCAGAGACTCCCAGAGTCCCGTCAGAAAGGATTTCAAGGAAAGCGCACCCCCTCTTTATCAACAGTCTTCTGTCCACGAAGGTGGACATTCGCTTTCTACAGCCCCGGAATGAATTCCGGGGGCAGCGGGGGCCTCCTGCCTATCACTCGCTCTTTTCTGGTTCCCTCTCCTTTCAGAAGGAGAGGGCTGGTGTGAGGTTCTTTTTCTAATGCGTCAGCCCATCGACCTGCGAGGCCAAATTCAGCAGACCCGACCGCTGCGTGTCCAAATCCTCGGCCACATTGATCTTGGTCCCCGTCACCGCCTGACGAATGGGGACCAGCTTGCCCTCCACCCCGGCGTCTGCGGGCTTTGCCGCATCCAGCGTCTGGCTGGCTTTAACAACATCATCGCTGGCAATGCCGAAATTGCGCTGATCCAGCGCCAGCGCCGCCTGATACAGCAGCCCCCGCGCCGCCATCAACTGGTTCTGCGTTTGCAAAGCCGCCGCCGACGCCTGCGCGGCGGCGGTCTGCGACTGCGCCGTCTTAATCTGCCCCTCATCGCTTGTCTTCTGCGCGGCCAGCTCGCCCCGGCCTTTGCTGAGGCCCAGCCAGTACAGTACGAAGGCGACGACGAGGAACACGGCGGCGGCAATCAGCAGGCGGGTGACAAGCGGCGGCCCGCCGGAGGAGGCTTTGCCCGAAGTCGGGCGGCTTTGGGTGTTCATAAATGATTTCCTAACTAATATTACGCAACGCTGAATAAGAGAAGAGTGTTCTTGACGAAGAAGCAGCCCGGAAGCGCCGTGGGACTGGAACTGCTCGGCTGTGCGGCCTGCGGCCAAGTCTCCGCCTTCGCGGAGAAGGAGCATGAGGCGGGACTTGTCCGTGTCTGTGTCCACGCAGGTGGACACTTGGCGTCTGCGCCTCACAGCCGAGGACTTCCAGTCCCACGGCTCCTCCGGGGCGGCGGTGCATAACATCAATTCCTAAATACTGGTCTCCCAGTTACGCGCCGTTACGGCCCTGCGGGCGCGGGGCGGCGTTTTTGGTGACAAGCGCGTGGCGGCTGAGAGGCGGTGGGTTCTTTCCTGCGGGCCAGCCTTCACGCTGACGGGCGCGGTCGCCGTCGGTTTCTTCGGTTTGATCGTGGAATAAGATCGTCTGCGTCGCATACGGCAGGTCGATCCCGTTTTCGGTCAGGGCATTTTTGACGGCAATCAGCACGCGGTCCTGCACCAGAAGCACATTGCGGCGCGACGGCGGCTGCACCCACCACCACACACGCACATTGATGGTAGACGCCGCAATATCCACCACGAATACCTCCGCCGGAGGCTCCGTCTGAACGCCTTCGACGCCGCGCACGGTGTCCAAAATAATTTCTTTCACCAAATTCAGGTCATCACCGTAGCCAACGCCAATATCATATTCACAGCGCCGCTGATCGTAGGCCGTATTGACCGTGACCGCCTCGGTGAACAGCTCGGAATTGGGGATGACCACGCGGCGGCCATCATAAGTGTTGATCGTCGTCGCCCGCGTCTGAATGTCCTGGACCGTGCCCTCAAAATTATTGACCACAATCTGATCACCAATCCGAAACGGCTCGGCCAGCAGCAGCAAAATCCCCGCCAGAAAGTTCTGAAAGATGTCCCGAAAGGCAAACCCGATAGCGACCGTGGAAATGCCCAGCAGATTAATCAGGCTGCTGACGTTAAAGGATGGAAACACGACAGTCAGACCGATCAGCGCCCCGACCATCGTAATCACGCCCTGCGCCAGCCGCCCTAACACCAGTCCGACACTATGCGTCCGCCGGTGCGTCTCGGTCACCCGGCGCACCAGCAGACGCACCTGCCGCGCAATGTAGTAAAACAGCGCAAACACGAGGCACGCGATCACGATATTGGGCAGGGCGGCCACGAGGCCATTGGCAAGCGTCAGGATTTTTGTCCAGGCCACGGACGGATCAAACTTCATGCGTGAGTTCTGCTTCCTTTCGCTCTGCGTCTAGTATTCGGGCCTGCCCGCTCCGTTTCCTCCCCGGCCTCAGCGGAAGAACGTGGAGAAGCCGAAAATGACCTGATTGGTCCCGTTGCCGTGATGCGTGGAGCGGTACTGATACTCCGCCGTCAGCGCGACATTCGGGTTCAGAAAATACTTGACACCCGCCTGCGCCCCGCCGGACAGTGCGCTGTCGTCCTTGTGCGAGTAGCCCGCGAACAGGCCCACATAGGGGACCAGCGGATTGTTGGCATCCGCCCCGCCCCGGAAGTAGTAGTCGCCAAATGCACCCAGCGTCGTGATTGTCTTGGAGTGATTGGCCCCGGCGACCGAGCCGGTTCCGCCAAACTCAATCTGCGGCGTGATAAACTTTCCGTAAGTCCCAGACAGCGAGTAGGGCTTGGAGCCGTCCAGAAACAAGCTGCCCGCCACATTGATTTCTTTGGTCCCGGTCGTCGGCAGCAGCACCGCCCGAGAGGGCAGGCTGATTTGTGCCTGCGCGGCAGGCATTGCCCCCAGCAAAGTCGCGCCCGCAGCAGCACAGAGAGTTAGCTTGAGTAAGTTCATAAATGTCTCCTTTAATTGAGAGTGTTCGGTTTCCCGTCTCATCTATATATTCCAATACAATAATATGATTAAACATTAATTTTTGTTTCATAAGACTTCGGCGCACCGCAAAGCCAGCGTTAGTTGTCAGTATGCGGGCGCGAGGGCAGCCGGTCGCCGCGAAAGATGGAGCGGTATTTAGGGTCATGGAACAGCTTGCCCGTGTGCGGCGCAGGCCGGGAATTGAACACAAATTGCACCACTCCCACCGCCCCGAGCGCTGCAACCATTGGCCCAACAACATATTCCCAGCCGAATGCCCAGACCGGAGCGGCCACCGCCGGGCCAAACCAGCGGGCCGGGTTCATGCCCGCCCCCGAGAAGTTGCCGTCCGCACACACCAGCAGCCCCACCAGACCCGTCGCCATCAGCGGCGTCCACCGCGCCAGTTTCTTGTGGCTGACAAACGAAAACACGGCCACGGTCAAAATCAGCGTGGACACAATCTCGCCCCCCAGCGTCCCCATCCAGCCGACGTCCGGCCCCGGACTCAGCGACCCGATTTTCACTTCCTGTGCCAGCCCGCCAAACGCCAGCCGCCCCAGAAGCGCCCCGCCAATCCCGCCGAGAAGCTGCGCCGCGACGTAGCCGCCCAAATCCCGTGCGTGCATCTTCCCCAGCGCCCAGAACCCCAGCGACACCGCCGGGTTCAGGTGCGCCCCGCTCAGCCGCCCCGGCGGCGAGATCGCCACCAGCCCGCTGACGCCGCCGAGTGCCAGCCCCACCAGCAGCAGCCGCAGCGGCGTCGAGGTTAGCATCTGCGCCAGCGGCGAGGTTTTGCCAAACAAATATGCCACCGCGCCCACCACGCAGAACAGCAGGGTCGCCGTTCCCAGCAGCTCGCTTCCATACTCTTCCCAGTGCTTGCCGCGCCGCTTCCACTCTTCGTACACGGCGTCTTCAGCCAGTTCGGGCAATGACATCACATGGCTTCTTTCAGGCCGCGCTTGATCAGCCAGCGGTTCATCGGGTAGCTTGTCGCAAACCCGAAAATCATCGCAATCTGCATCATCAGCCAGTACGCCGGTTGATTGGGCCTCAAATGCGGATGAAAAAACACAAAATATACCAGCGCCATCCACACAAACATCCCCGCCTCATAAGCCGTAATAGACAGCGTATCGGCTTTCATCGCCGCGATCACGCCCTCTTTGAACCCCAGCCCGCGCATCGGGACAATGGAAAAATACTGAAACACGATGCCCAGCGAGTACGCCATCACAAAGTCCGCAATAAACGCGGGCCAGAGCGTCGCGCCCGCAATGGTCAGCCCCAGAAAGAACACGCCGAACTCCGCGATGACGTCGCCGAGCGTACAGCCTGCGCCGCAGTGCGTGACGCCCGTAAAGACGCTCTGCCAGGGCGGGTTTTGCGTGTCTTTGTCCATGTCCATCTCTTCGTCTTTAGACTGCACTTTTTTCGGCTTCGCCCGGCCTATCGCAAAATAGGCCCACAGGCCAATCAGCCCCAGATACAGCGGCGTAATCGGCCAGACAATGTTCATAATTGCCATCTTCTGCGGGCGCGAAAACACGTCCACAGCGACGATAACGGCGCACAGAGCGGAGATAATCAGTGACGTTTCGGCCACGAGTGTCAGCCAGGGTGGGGACATAAAAAAGTCTCCAATCGTTCTTGCATTCCTGTTTGGCTGTTGTTTCAAACCGAGCCGTGATTTGCACGTCATATTATGGTATCATAATTACTGAATACTTCTAAAGGAAACACAATGACCTCCGCAACACGGCAGCGTGCCGGACAAATCTTCGCGGCGCTGTCGCACCCTGCCCGCCTGCGAATTGTCGAGCTGCTCTGCCAGGGGCAGCACACCGTCAACAGCATCGCCGCTGAAATTGACCTGTCGCAGTCCGGGACCTCGCAGCATCTCGCTATTTTGACCCGTGCGGGCGTTCTCGTCATGGAGCCGCATGGTGCGGCCCGCCTGTACCGTGTGCGCGGCCCTCGCGTCGTGCAGATGCTCGCGCTCGTCCGCGAGTTCTGCGACGCCCACAGCCTCTACGGCCTGCCGGACGAGACACAGGAAGCCCATGAAACACAGGAAGCTGCTGGCACAGCCACTTACAGATCGGATGCCCAATGACGGACAGCACTCCCGACCCCGTGCCGGAAGAAATCTCGGAAGAAACAATCGAAAAGACGGCCCTGATGGCGGCGGAATACCACTGGTACAGCGAGCACACTGCCCTGCTGGTCAGCACCCTGAAGTGGGCAATGCTCGGCGCATCCGCCGGGGTGTGCGTCGGCCTCGGCACGCGGGCCTTTCTCTGGCTTTTAGCCTGGGCCACAGGCACGGCCCTTCGGATGAACCGGGGCTGGTTCCACTCGTATGACCTCCTGCCCCTTGCCCTGCCGCTGTGCGTCTGGCTCATCCGCACCTTCGCCCCCACCGCCAAAGGCCACGGCACGGAAGCCGTCATCACCGCCATTCACACCCGCAGCGGGCGCATCGACTGGTCCGTCGCCCCGGTCAAGCTTCTTGCCACCGTGCTGACTCTCGCGTTCGGCGGCTCCGTCGGCAAAGAAGGCCCCTGCGCCCAGATTGGCGCGTCCATCACGAGCGCCTTTGCGGACATCCTGCACCTGCCCGATGAGGACCGGCGGCGGCTGGTCATCTGCGGCATCGGCGCTGGCTTCGGAGCCGTCTTCGGGACTCCCATCTCCGGGGCGCTGTTCGGCATTGAAGTCTTGTACTTGGGCCGCATCGAGTACCCGGTCCTGTTTCCGTGCCTGATCGCCAGCATCACCGCGCACCTCGTCTGCGGCGTCACGCCCCCCGTGCCGCTGCTCCACGACAGCTTCGGGCGGCTGAACTCCACCGCGCTTGTCATGCTCTGCATCGTCTTCGGAGCACTCTGCGGCCTTGTCGCGCTGACCCTGATCGAGACCATGCACGGCATCGAGCGCGGCCTGCACCGCTTCGCAAAGCACCCGTACTGGATTGCCGCCGGGGGTGGACTGTTTCTGGCCGCCCTGTACCATATCTTCGGCGTGACCTATTCGGGCCTCGGCGTGAACACCATTCAGGGCGCTCTGAACGGCACGCTGCACCTGCTGCTGCTGGGCTTTGCGATTAAAATTATCGCTACCTCGGTCTCTTTAGAAGTCGGCGGCAGCGGCGGCATCATCACGCCGCTGTTCTTCATCGGCAGCACGCTCGGCCTCGCCTTCGCGCAGCTCTTCCACCTGCCGCCCGGCGCGTTTGCCGCGTTTGGCTTCGTTGCCATTGTCGCCGCCGCCGCCAACACCCCCATCGCCGCCGCCGTCATGGGCGTCGAGCTTCTGCCAGGGACCGTCGGCGTCTATGCCGCCCTCTGTGCCTGCACCGCATACCTGATTGTCGGCCACCGCAGCGTCTATTCCAGCCAGAAGCTCGGCTTCTCCAAGTCCGGCGGGCTGGACGTTCCCCTCGGCGACACCATCGGCAGCCTCGACTCGCACGACGTCCGCGTCCGCCCCGGCTCCGTCACCGCCCGCCTGCATTCCCTCCCCCCCGTCCGCGTCCGCCGCTGGAGAGGCCGCAAATCGAAAGATGAACAGACGCCGCCCCCGGTGGCATAAGCTAGACCTGCTCGCTCGGGCGAACCAAAATGTCGTTGACACTCACATGAGGCGGCTGCATCAGGGCATAGAGCACGGCGGCGGCGATGTCCGGCGCATCCAGCGCCCGCAGGGTAGCGAGCCTGGCCTGCATGGCGTCCCGCGCCGGTCCGGCGGGGAGGCTGCCGGTAAAATCCGTCGCCACCATGCCCGGCTCAATCGTCGTCACCCGCACTTTGTAAGCTGCCGCTTCCTGCCGCAGCGACTCGGAAAACGCATTCACGGCCCATTTGGAGGCCGCATATACGCCCATCCCGGACGGCGCGACCCGGCTTGCCGTCGACGAGATGTTGACAATATGCCCCCTGCCCTGCGCTTTCATCAGTGGCAGCGCGGCATGAACCATATACATCAGTCCCAGCACGTTGACTTCCAGCGTTTGCCACCAGCCCTCGGTGTCCGCGTCCAAAATGGGACCAAGCGCTGCCACGCCCGCGCTGTTGACCAGAACGTCCAGCCGCCCCCACTTTTTCTGTACGGCGGCCACAGCGCGGCTGACCTGTGCTTTGTCAGCCACATCGCATTCCAGCGCCAGCGCCGCCCCGCCGCCGTCAGCAATCCGCGACACCAGCGCGTCCAGCCGGTCCCGGCGACGGGCGCACACCGCCACTTTCGCGCCCTGCGCCGCCAGCGCCAGCGCAGTCGCCTCGCCAATCCCCGAAGAGGCCCCCGTCACGAGAGCCGTCATTCCCTGCAAGCTTGTACTCATCGCGTTTTCCCAACGTTTGTATATTTTGTGCCGCGCTGTTTCGCCCGGCCCAATCAGGGTACACCATAGACCATACTCGACTGTCAAGAGGTTCAGAAGGAAAACACAAAAATGCTGATTGGCGAGCTTGCCCGCGAGGCGGGGCTGACCCGGCACACGATCCGCTTTTACGAAAAACGCGGCCTGCTGAACACCGGGCAGGCCGAGCGGCGCAGTAACAACTACAAAGAATACAGCCCGGCGGCGCTGGAGCGCCTGCGCTTTATCGCCCAGGCCAAATCCGCCGGGTTCACCCTCAGCGAGACTGCCGACCTGCTGCAAAATTGGCACACGCTGGATACGCCTGCACGGCGCAGGGTGCTGGAAGACAAAATCCAGCAGATTGAACACCGCAAAGCGGAGCTTAACGAAATGCAGGCGTACCTGTCCGCCAAGCTTGCCGCCCTGTCAGACCGAGCCAAGCCCTGAGTCCAAACGAGCGTCCGGGCGCGGCCTTCCTCGATGTTGGGTATACTACCCAAAACCCCCTTTTGAGGAGATCGAACTATCATGCCAACACTGATCCTGGTGCGACACGGCGAGTCGCAATGGAACCTGGAAAACCGCTTCACCGGATGGGTGGATGTCCCCCTGACCGAGCGAGGCGAAGGCGAAGCTCGCATCGCCGGAGAGCATCTGCGGGGCCTCCCCGTGGATAAAGTCTATACCAGCGTCTTGCAGCGGGCCATCAACACATCCAAAATTGCTCTGAAAGCCGCCGGCAAGTCCGAAGACCTGCCCACCGAGCGCGACGAAGCCCTCAACGAGCGCCATTACGGCGACTTGCAGGGCCTCAACAAAGCCGAAACCGCCGAGCAGTACGGCGATGCCCAGGTGAAAATCTGGCGGCGCTCCTACGATGTCCCCCCGCCCGGTGAAAAAGGCGAGTCCCTCAAAGACACCGCCGCCCGGACCCTGCCCTACTTCCGCGCCCACATCCTGCCCGACCTCAAAGCCGGGCACAACGTCCTCGTGGTCGCCCACGG
This sequence comes from Capsulimonadaceae bacterium, assembly GCA_965277455.1. Lineage (GTDB taxonomy): Bacteria > Armatimonadota > Armatimonadia > Armatimonadales > Capsulimonadaceae > JANXMY01. Next base: position 3,068,266 of record OZ255823.1, read on the forward strand.
CAACTCCCTCCGCTCCATCGTCATGGAGCTTGACCAACTGAGCCGCGAGCAGGTGCTGGAGCTGAACATCCCGACGGGCATCCCGCTCGTCTACAACATCGCCGACGACGGCACAGTCATCGACAAGCACTACCTGTTCACCCGTGAAGACGCCCCGCACGGCTAACCGCCTGTCTTAAAAGCATGGAGGCTGATTATGATTGCCACTGCCGATCTCCACCGCACCGCCCGCGAGTATTTACGCGCTGCAAAGCTACTCCGCACCCGGAAAAGCTACGATGCTGCGGTGTATCTCTGTGGCTACGCGGTGGAGATCGCCCTCAAAGCCCGGATTTGCAAAACGCTTAAGTGGACGGACGGCTTCCCTGAAACAGGATCGGAGTTTCAGCGCAAAGCAAACTTGAAAACGCATGAACTGGAAGCGTTGCTTGAGTTCACAGCCATACAAAGCAAAATCAAGAACAATCCGGTTCATTTAAAAGCGTGGTCTATCGTCAACCAATGGAAGCCGGAACAGCGGTACAGCCCTCGTGGAACCAAAACTCTCGTAGAGGCTGATGAAATGATACAGGCAGTTCAAATACTGCTGAGGATATTGCTATGACTATTGACGTTTTAGGACGCGACTTGGCTGACAAGCTACACGGGGCCGAAAAAGCCATTTCGTCAGAGCATGGCTTGTTTGTCTTGTTCGCTCTGGCGGAGCGCGAGGAAGTGCCGGGGCGATGGGACCTGCTGGTATCTGCCCCGTGGCTAGAGCTTGGGGCGAAGGGGATACAGAAAATAATACAGGCGCTTCAGCCATACCTTGTTTCCGAAGACTGGCTGAAGTTTGCCAGCATCACGCCGCTGCCTGTTTCTATGGATTACGTTCAGTGGATTGCCCGGAAGTATGACGTTCAGCATGACAATCAAGAAGTTGCCAACGTCTTTTGGAACGGCTTGCTGATCCCGCACGGATTCGTCATCACCGCCGATTTATCGGCAGATTTGTCTGTGGCCCCGGCAGCGCCGCAGGCCCTTGTGGCTGCTTAAAGCCAAATTTTTAGAACACAACACGCAATGCAAACGATCACTGAAATCGCCGAACTCCGGGCCGCGTTGTACGCCGCCCGCAAAGACGGCAAAACTATCGGCCTTGTGCCGACGATGGGGGCGTTCCATGAAGGCCATCTGTCGCTGATGCGCCGCGCCAAAGCCGAAAACGATCTGGTCGTTGTGACCCTGTTTGTCAACCCGACACAGTTCAACGAACTAGACGACTTTGACCGCTACCCCCGCGATTACGACCGGGACGCACAGAGGGCTGAAGTGGAAGGCGTAGACTTCTTATTTCTGCCGACGCCTGACGCGATGTACCCGAAAGGCTTTGACACCGTGGTCGTCGTCCGTGCCCTTTCCGAACGGCTCGAAGGCGCCTCCCGCCCCGGACACTACGCGGGCGTTGCTACCGTCGTCGCCAAGCTGCTCACTATCGCACAGGCGGACCGGGCTTACTTCGGCGAAAAAGACTGGCAGCAGCTTCAAATTATTCGGTCGCTCACCCGCGATTTGGATATTCCAACCGAGATAATGGGTATGCCCATTGTGCGCGAGTCGGACGGCCTGGCCCTGTCCTCGCGCAACGTTCGCCTGACCCCGGAGCAGCGAGCCGCCGCGCTCGTGCTGTCGGCGGCTTTAGAAAACGCGCAGGACATCGCCGACACCGGCGTTCAGGACGCCTATCAGCTTGCCGCGTGGATGCGCCAGACCATCGAAGTCCAGCCGCTCGCCCGCGTGGACTACGCCGTCGTCGTCGCGCCGGACACGCTTCAGGAAATTGACACGATTGAAGCGGGGGCCATCGCCCTCGTCGCCGCGACTTTTGGCAGGGTCCGACTCATCGACGCCCGCCTTTTGCGCCTTCCAGCTGGCGCGGCTATGAAACGCTGAATATGAAACGCTAAGGCAAGCTGTCCCGCACGCGGATTAGAAATTACGAGTAAGACCATCGCAGAGCAAGAGGAAGAAAAGAAAAGTGGGCGCGAAGCACGCGCCGAAACCGAGTCGGCGGAAGAGCTAGGGCTGACCGACAAAGAAATGTCGATGGCCGACGAGCGTATCCGCCCGAATGCGCTGGTCATCCACGAGGTCATCCGCGAAGAAGGCAAGGATGAATTGGCCCGCCCGGTGTCGGGCCTTGCCTGGTCCGCGCTGGCGGCGGGCTTGGCGATGGGCTTCTCGCCGCTCACGGAAAGCGTTTTAAGCTCTCACCTGCCTGATGCCCCGTGGCGTCCGCTGATTTCCAAACTCGGCTACACCGTGGGGTTTTTGATCGTCATCACCGGGCGGCAGCAGTTGTTCACCGAAAACACGCTCACCCCCGTTCTGCCGCTTCTCAGCAAGCCGAAACTGGAAACGCTGGGCCTGCTGCTGCGCCTCTGGGCCGTTGTGCTGGTTGCCAACCTCGTCGGGACACTGGCGTTTGCTTGGGTCATCGGCAACACCGCCGCGTTCGGGCCGGAGGTGCGCCACGGGTTTCACGAGCTGGGGACAAAAGCGTTAGAGGGCAGCTTCGGCCTGCACGTCCTGCGCGGCATGTTCGCGGGCTGGATGATTGCGCTGGTAGTCTGGCTGATGCCGGGGGCTGAATCGGGGCGTCTGGCAATTATTATTATTATGACGTACATTGTCGGCTTGGCGGGCCTGTCGCACGTCATTGTCGGCTCGGTCGAGACAATGTACTTAGTGACCACCGGCGCGGCCTCATGGAGCGCCTACCTCGGCGGTTTCCTCGCCCCCGTCCTGCTCGGCAACATCCTGGGCGGCGTCACACTGGTCGCCGCCCTGAACTTCGGCCAGGTCGCGCCGGACAAGGGGTAAGCCTACTTGTCCGGCCCCAGTGCGTATATCAATGTCACATCCGCCGTGACCGTGATGTCCTGCGTGGCAATCGGCGTCTCCGGGGCGGCATCTGCCACCATCGCCCGCGCCATTCTCATCTGCGGCACGAACAGCGGCTGTACCGTCACGGCTTCACCGTCATTCAGCGACAGCGGGTTCCCGAGACTCACCCCCAGCGCATCGGCCATCGTTTTGGCCCGACGCCGGGCATCCGTGACCGCCCGCGTCAGCGCCTCATCCTGCGCCGCAGCCCGGTCGGACAGGTCATACGTCACCCCGTCCACCTGAGTAGCCCCCGCCGCCGTCGCCCGGTCAATCAGAACCCCCGCTAACGGCAGATCGCGCAGCGTCACCTGCACCGAGTTGGTGACCTGATAGCCCGTCAAAATCGGCGCGTGTCCATTGCCATAATCATACTGCGGGCTGACCGAATAGCCTTGCGTTTGAATATCTTTGTCGGCGATTTTCAGGCTTTTGATCGCCGCAATCAGCGCCGTCATTTTGCGGGCATTGTCCTGTGTCGCTGCCGCCTGATCTTTGTCCTGCGTCGTCACCCCCGCCGTCAGCCGCGCAATATCCGGCTTGACCTTGATCTCCCCGTGCCCGTGCGTCGTCATTCCCTGCGAAACAGAAACCATTGTCGGCATCACCATCCGCCCCTGCGCCCGCGCCGGGCCGCCTGCCGTTAGCGTCATCAGCGCGAGTGCCGCGCCGTAAAGTGCTGTGCTGTGTCGTGTCATCAAAATTGAACCCTCCGCCCTCTTTGAGCCGTATCAGCCGCGCCGGCTTCAATTCGTCCAAACTCACCAGTACTGCCACTGCCCGGTCTGCACGATATAGACCCCCAGCATGAGGTTCGTCACCGCATGGGCCAGCACACACGCAAACAGATTTTTGGTGAACCGCAGCAGCACACACATTCCCAGTGCAAACACTGCCGCCGCCAGCCATTCCGGGTGCGACACCGCAAACAGCAGCACGTTGACCGCCAGTGCCACCAGAGAAAACACACCCGTCGGCACGCGCTTGAAGTCGTCCGGGTCCGTCACAAACTTCAAGAGAAAGCCCCGGTAAAACAACTCTTCGGCGAACGGCGCAATCACGACCAGCCCGAAGAACCGCACCGCCAGAAATGCCCAGACCCCCACTCTCGTGCCAATCTCCACCGCCGGGTCGTACCCCTTCCGCGCCCCAAGAACCGCAAAGTGCGGCGTGTGCTTGTCGATTACCACCCACAGCACACACAGCACAATGCCCAGCACTGTCGCCAGCGCCCACCCGTTTCCGCCGGGCCGCGATTCGGGAAACGCGCCGCGCAATGCCAGCAGCAGCCCGCCGATCAGCACAATTTTCGCGGCATACGCCCAGGGAAACAGGGGCAGGGGCACAAGGCTTTCCAGCGTGGTCAGCAGGAGAAACAGCGCAAACGGCGCGACATATGGCAGCCACGCAGGCAGATTTTTGATTGGCAGGTTGTTTGTTGGCATGGCTCCAGTATAAGGCACACAGGCGGCAGGCGTCAAGAGGACCCCTCCCGCTGGTACCTCGCTCCCTCCCCTGTTAGGGGAGGGTCAGGACTAAGACCAGGAAGAAGGGCAGGGGCAAGCCCTGCCCCTACGGCCTACGAGTGCAGTCCGAATTATCTGTGCCCTCCCTTAACAGGGGAGGGAGCGAGGTACCAGCGGGAGGGGTTCCGAGCCGGGTACAATCTCCCTATGCCAGACGCCAAGACGCCAGACCCTATCGGCTGCTATGTCCATATTCCCTTTTGTGTCCGCAAGTGCGCCTACTGCGACTTCAACTCGTATTCCGGCTACACCGACGGCTCGGTCGCCCGCTACGTGCAGGTACTCACTCAAGAAATCCGGGCGGCTTCCCCATCTGCCCCCGTAGACACGGTATTCTTCGGCGGTGGCACACCCACCGCCATCCCTGCCGCCGATGAAGCCGCGCTCCTACGGGCCGTCTTGGACACGCTGCCCGTCGCGCCGGGTGCCGAAATCACCACCGAGGCCAACCCCGGCACGATGGATGTCCAGCATCTTGCCGTCCTTCGAGCGGCGGGCTTCAACCGCATCTCGTTCGGCGTGCAGAGCTTTGACCCCGGCCTCTTGAAGACAATGGACCGCATCCATTCCGCCGACGAAGCCAAAGCCGCCGTCCGCGCCGCCCGTGCCGCCGGGTTTGAGAACGTCTCTTTAGATTTGATGTTCGGCCTGCCGCGCCAGACTCTCGCCCAGTGGCAGGACACGCTCCGTCAAGGCTTAGAACTCGGCACCGACCATCTTTCGCTCTATTCGCTGATTGTGGAAGAGGGGACCGGCTTTTACACATTGCAGCAGAAGGGCCGCCTCCCCCTGCCGACCGACGACCTCGCCGCCGATATGTATGAGATGGCCCTGGAAACCGCCCAATCGGCAGGCTACGGCCAGTACGAGATCGCAAACTTCGCCCGTCCGGGCCGCGAAAGCCGCCACAACCTGCATTACTGGCGCAACGACCCCTACCACGCCTTTGGCTGCGGAGCTGTGTCGTATCTCGATGGCGTCCGACGCGCCCGCCTCAAATCCCCCGCCAAATACGCCGAGGCGATTGAAGCCGGGGCCGACCTGACTCTCTCCGAAGAAACTCTCACCGAAGACGAGATAATGGCCGAAACCATGATGCTCGGCCTGCGTCTCACCCGCGAAGGTGTGGATTGCCGCCGCTTCCAGTCCCGATTCGGCGTAGACCCGCGTGTCAAGTTCGCCGCCGAAATCGAAACCTTCACCCGCCGGGGCCTTCTAGAAGTCACCGGCGACACCCTGCGCCTGACCCCCCAAGGCGTCTTCCTCGCCAGCGAAGTCATGGTTGCGTTTGTGTAAAAAAACCTGTGGATGGCGAAAAATGCGGTGGGCACAAATTCTTCCGTCCGCAGGACGCCTCACCTAGCGAGGGGTTTCAACCCCTCGGCCCTATCACTACGCCACCATCAGCCGCCCCTCGGCTTCCGTCGCTTCCGCCTCAATCGTGATGCGGACGTTGTGATGGAGAGCATTGGCAAAGCGCAGCAGGCGCTCCACGGAATAGCCGCGAAAGCCACCATTCAGGAGCGCGGATACTTTGGGCTGGCTCAAACCAAGACGCAGTCCCGCTTCGGTCTGTGTCAAGCCTTGCTCGCGGATGATGCGGCTCAACGTCTGCACAATTTTGGCTTTTGCCAGATGCGTCTCCGGGTCCGGCAGGCCGATGTCTGCAAAAACATTGGTACTCATAGGTTGTTTTCTTTCTCCGCTTCTTCGTGTCTCCGCAGGGCTTCTTTCAGCCGTGTTTCAACCAGCCGCATTTCTCCTGTGGGCGTTGTGATACCAAATTTCGACTTTTTCTGAAAGATGTGCAGGACATAGAGGGCCTCTGCGAAACGCACAGTATACACGGCACGGTATGTATCCGTATCATGCCTGGCCACAACTTCCAGAACGCCCGCTCCATGATAGCCTTTCAGGGGCTTTGCCGAGAGATGTTTGTCGCCAGTCTATGCCAAGTAGAGAGCATAGCCGAAATCGTCCTGCACGGGGTCTGGTAGATCGCGCAAATCATCAAGCGTGGAGCCAAGCCATTCTACAGGTTTTGGCTGTTCTTCGATTACGTCCCTGTTCATAGCAATATTATACCCTAAAAAGGAGATAATTTCTCAGTTATATCAATCGGGTATAATAGAAACCAATGAACCTGTACCCCGTCAACCTGAACGTGCAGGGCCGCGTCTGCCTTGTAGTCGGCGGCGGGGCGGTGGCCGAGCGCAAGGCAGCGGGATTATTGGCGGCGGGGGCCAGCGTCTTAGTCGTCTCGCCGACACTGACGCCGGGGCTGCAAGCACGGGCGGAAGCAGGCGAGGTAGTTTGGCGGGCCGAAGGCTACGGAACCGGGCATCTGGACGGGGTGTTTCTTGTACTAGCGTGTACGGACCGGCGGGAGGTCAACGCGCAGATTGTGCGGGACGCGGCGGAGCGGGGGCTGTTGATGCTATGCGCGGATGACCCAAGCGCGGGCAGTTTTGTGTCCCCCACGGTCATTCGGCGCGGGCCGCTGACGTTGACGGTCTCTACCGAAGGCGGCAGCCCGACGCTGAGTGCCGTGGTACGGGAGAAGTTAGAAGCCGAGTTTGGGCCGGAATGGGGGCCGCTGACGCTCCTGGTGTCCAAACTGCGCGAAATTGTCAAAACGAACCCGACCGAAGCCGCCCGCAAGGCCGCCGTGCGGCGGGCGCTGGACGATAGGGACACGCACCGGCTGCTGCTTGAGGGCCGGGAAGAGGAAGCGGAAGCAAGAATTCGGGTATGTCTCTCCTCCTTGTCGGAATAAATCACCACACCGCGCCCATTGATGTGCGCGAACAGCTTGCCGTCGCCGAGCGTGCCCTGCCCGACGCCCTGCGCTCATTGTCGTCCCTGCCCGGCGTCGCCGAAGGGGCACTGCTGTCCACCTGCAACCGGACGGAAGTTTACACGGAGGCGGAAGCGGGGCCGCTCGAAGACGTGCTGGCCGACTGGCTGGCCGGGCGGCATGGGCTGACCCGGCAGCATTTCGACGGGCATCTGTATTTCCAAAAGGGCACGGCGGTGGCCGAGCATCTGTTTTCCGTGGCGTCCGGGCTGGACTCGATGATACTGGGCGAGCCGGACATTCAGCGGCAGGTCAAAAGCGCGATGGAAGCCGCGCAGGCGGCGGGCACGGTCGGAACGCGGCTGAACAAGCTGTTTCAGGATGCGCTCGAAACAGGCAAGCGCACTCGCACCGAGACCGGGCTGGCGCGGGGGGCATTTTCCGTTGGCGCGGCGGCGGTGGATTTAGCAACGCAGATTTTCGGCGAGTCGCTTTCGGGTTATACCGTGCTGGTGCTGGGCGCGGGCAAGATGAGCGAAGTGACGGCACGGCACTTGCAGGCGCGGGGCGCTCCCGCCGTGTTAGTCGCCAACCGAACGTATGACAAAGCGGTGCATCTGGCGGACCGCTTCGGCGGGCGGGCCGAAAAGTTCGACGAAATCGCCAAGCTGATGGGCAAGGCCGACATTGTGGTCTGCTCCACCTCCGCCCCGCACCCAATTGTCACCCGCGCCATGATGCAGGATGTGATGCGTGCCCGCCGCAGCCGCCCGCTCTATTTAGTCGATATTGCCGTGCCCCGCGATGTGGAGGCGAGCGTCGATGAGATGGAGAACGTGTTTCTCTACAACATCGACCACCTCCAGGAGCTGGTCGCCGGGGCGCGGCAGACCCGCTCCGGGGAAGTTGTTCGCGCCCGCGAGATTGTGGTGCAGTCCGTCGCCGAGTACGCCCGCTGGGAGCGGTCCCTCGAAGTCGCCCCGCTCGTGGTCGCCGTCCGGCAAAAGCTGGACACGGTGCGTCAGGCCGAAGCCGCCCGCCTCCGCGCCCGCCTCCCCGATTTGCCCGAAAAAGACTGGCGCACCGTCGAGGCCGCGCTGGCATCGCTAACCAACAAAATCGCGCACCCGGCCACGACCGCCATCAAAGCCGCCGGGGCGGGGGACGATGCCCCGGCGGCACTGGACACCATCCGCCGCGCCTTTGGGCTGGAGCCGGAGGCGCTGCCATGACCGAAGCGACGTTCCTAATTTTTGCTGCCGCGTGCTACCTTGTCGGAGCCGCCGCCTACGGCGCGTTCTTATTCCTGCGCCGCTCGCCTCTGGCCGCTATTGGGCGTTTTGCCGCCTGGGCCGCCGTGCTGACCCACACCGCCGCCATCGGCCTGCACTGCGCGGCCACGCACCGTGCCCCGTTTGCGACCCCGGCGGAGGCCCTGTCGGCCTCGGCCTGGGCCATTGCGCTCTCTTACGTTGTGTTGGAGGCCGTCAAAAAACCGCGTCCGACGGCTTTGGGGGCCGTCGCCCTGCCCGCCGCGTTTTTGTGCCTCTTCGCCGGGGCCTTCCTCGGTGCGGCCCGGCCCGCTGCGGTGCACACCGTCCCGCTGCTGTCGTCGCGGCTGACAAGCCTGCACATTCTGGCCCTCCTGCTGGCCTTTGGCCTGTTAGTCTTAGCGTTCGGCTGCGCCGCGCTGTATCTGACACAGCACCGGCTTTTAAAGCAGAAAAAGGGGGTCGGCGGCCTGTTTGGCCGCCTGCCGCCGCTGGTGACGCTGGATGAAATGGCTTTCTCGCTGGTCGCCTACGCCTTCCCGCTCCTGACCGTGGGGCTGGCGGCGGGCGTCGTGGAGGCCCTCACCGGAAGCCTCGGCACGGGCTGGGCCGCCGACCCGATGGTGCTGACTTCGGTGGTAACTTGGCTCGTGTACGGCGCGTACCTCGCCCTGCACCTTCTGGCCCGCTGGCGCGGTCCGCGTGCCAATTATCTATTGCTCGGCGGCCTGCTCGCCGCCTTCGTGACCTATTTTATCCCCTCCACCGCCCACCGGTTCGGATAGGCCCCCCCGCCCCCAATAATGGGGGAGCCGAATAAAGAGCAGGAGAGGCAAACCCTAACTGTCCGGTTCCCCCATTATTGGGGGCGGGGGGGCCTGCCTCAGTTCATTTACAGGAGACATTATGCTGAAACGCGGGCTGTTTAAAAGCCTTTTCCAGAAAGTCGAGCAGCTTGTCGGCAATAAAAGCAAGATCGATGAGGCCCTGCTGGAAGACCTCGAAGAAGCCCTCATCGGCTCCGATCTCAATGTCCACACGACGATGCGGGCGATGGACTCCCTGCGCGAGATGGTGAGGGACAACAAGCTCAAAGACGCGGGCGATGTCACCAACTACCTGAAGCGCTTCCTCTGGGAAACCCTCGTCGCCGGAACCGGCAGCGCGAAACTCACCGTCTCGCCCGACGCCCCCACCGTGTTTCTCGTCGTCGGCGTCAACGGCGTCGGCAAAACCACCAGCATCGGCAAGCTGGCCGGGAAGCTCAAAGGCGAAGGCAAGCGCGTGGTCCTCGCCGCCGGGGACACCTTCCGCGCCGCCGCCGCCGAACAATTAACCTTGTGGGGCGAGCGCGTCGGCGTCGAAGTCGTTCAGGGCCGCGCCGGGGCTGACCCCGCCGCCGTGGTCTTTGACGCCCTCAAAACCGCCAAAGCCCAGAAGGCCGACTACCTCATTATCGACACGGCGGGCCGCCTGCACAACAAAACGCATTTGATGGAAGAGCTGAAAAAGATTGATCGCATCATTCAGCGCGAACTCGGAGGCCGCTCCGCCGACGAAACCCTCTTAGTGTTGGACGCCACCACCGGCCAGAACGCCGTCAACCAGGCCCGCGAGTTCAAAACCGCCGTCGCCATCACCGGCCTGGTGCTGGCAAAGCTCGACGGAACCGCACGCGGCGGCATCGTCATCACCATCAAAGATGAGTTGGGCGTCCCCATCAAACTGGTCGGCACCGGCGAAAAAGCCGGCGACATCGAATACTTCGACCCGCAATCTTTCGTCGATGGACTGTTTGATTAGGACCCCTCCCGCTCGTTCCTCGCTCCCTCCCCTGTTAGGGGAGGGCAAAGGCACTTCGGACAAAACCCGTAGGGGCAGGGTCCCCCTGCCCTTATTTCTGGTCTTATTCCGGCTCCCTCTCGTTGCTTAAGGAGAGGGTTGGGGTGAGGTTTCCGGGGCCTATCGACAAGGAACCGAGGGGTTAAAACCCCTCGCTGGAAGGCGCTTCGCGCCGGGCGGCCCAAGATTAGAACGGCAGCCTTCCGGGTCTCTTTCTTTGGCTTCCCGGCGTCCTCGCCTTCTAGCAAGGGGTTTTAACCCCCGGCCTGTGCCCCTCGTCTTTGCATCTTTCGGCCCGGTATTTTGTGGTATCATTAGCACTTATCACCATTGAGGAGGTACTGCACCATGCCCACCCGTTCCCGCGTCGGAGTCGCCTTCTGGGAAGTCCTTGTCGTCCTCGCCATCGTCGTTTTAGTCACTGCCATTTTATTTCCAGTGTTCCAGAAGGCAAATCAGCGTCCTCGTGATCATGGAAACTGCCAGTCCAACGAAAAAATTCTTGGCCTCGGCATCACTCAATACTACCAAGATGCCGACGAAAACTTTCCGCCCGGCCTCACGCCCGCAGGCAACGGGTGGACGGGGCAACTCTACCCATACATCAAAAGCATAAGCGCGTATCATTGCCCAAATGACCCGGCCACCGGCCAATTTATCTCCTATGCCGCCAACCACAACCTGCTCAAGCAGTCACTGAGCAAACTCAGCAACCCCGCCGCGACCGTGGCGCTGTACGAGACGACAACGCTGAACTGCGACCCGTCCACGGCAGAAACCGTCAGCGGCGTTGGCCTCACCGCCCCGCAGAACAGCACCCGGCACGACGCACAAACCCACGCGCTGAACTTCCTTGTCGCCGATGGTCATGTGCAGCGGCTTCTGCCCGCGCAGGTGTCTTCGGGGCCAACCGCACAGGCAGCCAGCAGCATCAAAGCTCCCCTAACCGGGCCGGTGATTCAGACGTTTGCGGTGAAGTGAAGGGGAAGGCCATAGCCCGTGCCGGGGGTATAAAACCCCCGGCAGTTAAGTTCAGCCGCCCTCCGGGCGGAAGAGCTTGGTTCTGTTGTCCTTAGCCCGGCAGGGCGTCTGCTTTTGATGCCGGGGGTTTTATACCCCCGGCTTTTTAGGCGGCGACGAGATAGGCCAGACAGAAAAAAAGGGCGCAATAAATCGCGCCCCCACGGTTGCCAATCGGGACCGTTCTACTCGCCCACAATCTCCGCCAGACGGTCTACCATGCGGGACAGGACGCCAAAGGCCCGCTGAATGGGTTCCGGGGTGGCCATGTCAATCCCGGCCAGCTTCAGCGCATCTAAGGGGTACAGGGAGCCGCCGGATTTCAGGAAGCTCAGATATTTCTCAGCGGCGGGCGCACCCTGCGTTCGCACGTCTTCGGCCAGGGCGTTGGCCGCCGAGATACCGGTGGCGTACTGGTAAACGTAGAACGGTGCGTACAGGTGGCTGAACTGTGCCCAGGTGATGCCGACGCGGGCATCGTCCACTTCCACGGCGTCGCCGAAGCCTTCGCGGAAGAGGGCGGCCAGCGTCGCCCCCATGCCGTCGGCGGTCAGGGCCTCGCCGCGCTCGATGCGGTCGTGGCAGTCTAATTCGAAGCGGGCGAGTGTGGGCATGACGAAGAGGTAGCGGAAGAAGTTGGACATCGCTTCTTCGATCACGGTCAGAATGACGTTCTTATCGGTGGCTTCGTCCAAAAGCTGCCCGCGCACCATTGCCTGATTGAAGTTCGAGGCGACTTCGGCCACAAACAGCGAGTAGTCGGCATAGACCGGCGGCTGATTTTCCCACGTCAGGTACGAGTGCATGGAGTGCCCCAGCTCATGCGCCAGCGTGCTCACCGAGAACAGGTCGTCGCGGTAGTTCATCATAATAAACGGGTGCGTCCCCTGCGTGCCCGAGGAAAACGCGCCGCTGCCCTTGCCCTGATTGGGCATTCGGTCTACCCACCGCTCTTCGGCCATCCCGCGCCGCATGGCGGAAACATAGTCCTCGCCCAGCGGGGCCATGCCCCGGCAGATCATTTCGGTCGCATCGGCATACGAGACAGTGCCCTCGGTCTTCGGCAGCGGGGCCGGCTGCGCGTACAGGGCCAGATCGGCGGGGTGCAATTTGGACACCCGCAGGCCCTTTGCCAGTAATCTCCAGTATCGATGCCAGATCGGCAAGTTCGCCTGAAACGTCGTCAGCAGCGTGTCAAACACCTCGCGGGGGATCGCGTTCGGCGACAGCGAGGCTTCCAGCGAGTCGGCATAGTTGCGGGCGCGGGCCTGAAACACGGTTTTCTTGACACTCCCGCTCAGGCACGCTGCCAGCGTGTTTTTAACGCTCAAATACCCATCCGCGTAGGACTCCCAGGCACGCCGCCGCAGCAAAGAGTCTTCCAGCCGCACCAAATCTGAGATGGTTCCCTGCGCCACTTCCAGCGAGGCCCCGGTCGGGTCCGTAATAGAAGCAAACTTCAGGTCGGCGTCTTCGAGGACGCTTGCCGCCGTCGACAGCGCCCCCAGCGGCTCCGAAACCTGCGCCAGCAAAGCCTCGACTTCCTCCGAGCGCACATGGGCCATGCGCCGGGCCAGCGTGTCGAAATAGTGACGGTAGACCGCCAGCTTCGGCTCTGACTCCATCCACTGCGCCAGCGTCGCGTGCGGCACGGTCAGCAGCTCCGGCTCGTAAAACGACACCGCTGAGCCGACCCGCGCATATAGCCCGCCCGCCCGGCTTGCCAGCGCGGCGGCGGATTGGTCGCCGAGGTCCCCGTTGCGCTGCATGGACGCATACAGGTACACGCGGGACATCGCTGTGCCCACTTCCTGCTCCTGCTCCAGCGCCTCCGCCAGCACAGCGGCGGACTCGCCCAGCCGCCCTTGATAAGTCATCAGGCCCGGCAGCAACCCTTCCACCCGCGCAAACTCCGCTTCCCAGGCTTCTAAAGACGGAAAGACGGTCTCCACACTCCACTGATACTCACGCGGCACATCGGCCCGCTTCAGCAATTCCGGCATTTGATCTGTCTCTTTTCTCGTGTTCAATTCTGTCAGCCAGTCGCCTGCAAAGCGTACAAAACGCCGTTTGTCGCCGTGCAAATCACCCAGTCCCCGTACAGCGCAAACCCTGCCGAGGCAAGGCGCGTACCGGGGGTCGTTTCATAGGCCCGCAGGACAGCATAATCTTTGTCCAGCGAATAGATATTGCCGTCGTCCGCCCCCAGAAACACCGTCTGCCCCGCGCAGACCGGACCAGAGCGCAGGGGTGCGGCGCTCAGGCGGCGCGAGCGGATCAAATTTCCCGTTTCCGCCGCCACAATATGCACATACCCATCATCGCCCCCCACAAACAGCAGTCCGTCGGCAGACAGCGCGGGCGAAACGGAAATGGGCCGCGACGACACGCTTGTTTTCCAGCGCACTGCCCCCGTCTCCGCATCGAGCGCATAGACCGTCCCCGCCAGCGTCGCCGCGAACACAATTCCCGCCGCAAACAGCGGCGCGGCATCAAACGAGCCGTCGGTCTCGGCTTCCCAGAGCAGTTCCCCCGTGCCGAGGTCGAAGGCCAGCACGCAGTGATGGTCCCCGCACACATACGCCCGCCCCGCGCCGACCGCCGGGGCCGTGTCCAGCACGCCCCCCACCGGCAAAGTCCGCAGGAGCCGCCCCTCGGCGCGGTCCAGCACGCATAGCGCATCGCCCGCCGGAACCAGCAGCCAGTCGTCCATGACTACCACGCCGCCGTAGACCGTCCCCGTCACACGGGACTCCCACCGGCGCGTACCTCGGATGACGTCCAGAGCCAGCACCACCCCGCCCAGCGTTGCCGCGTACAGCGTGCCGTCTTCCGCCAGCGCCATCGCGCCCCGGTCCGGGTACAGCCCGCGCCCGTCCGGCAGGTCCACCTCCCACAGCGCCTCGCCGTTCGTCAGCGCGAACGCCTGCACCGCCGCCCGGCCCGTCGACGTCTCAATCGCCGAGGCCACTACCAGCCCAAATGCCGCCAGCGGGGCGCTCCAATCCAGAGCGTCAGCGGCCCGCGTCGGCGCAAACGATGGCGACGACCACCGCCGGGCCAGCCGCGCCGGGGTGGGGGCGGCGGACGTCAGCGCGTGCGCCGCATTGCCCCCCGGAGCCATCCGCCAGTCGTTTTGAGCGCGTATGACATGGGCCGGGTTCATCCGGCACACTTTCGCCAGCCACGTATTCGGCGTCCCGCACACCGGGCACAGCCGGATACGCTCCCCGCACCGGCGGCACTCCCGCGCCCCGTCCGGCAAGTCGGCGGCGCAGTTCGGGCAGGTCGACAGCGGCGGGATGACCGCCAGCTCCAAATCAATATCCGCAGGCAAATCGGCGGCGTCGCCCGCCCGGACCGCTAGATACTGCCCGAACACCGCCACCCGCGCCGGAGCCAGCGCCGCCTGCCCGGACCGCTCAGGCCGCAGCAGCGCCGTCACCGCCTGCGTCTCACGCGGGGCCAGCGCAAACTCGGTCGGGTACACTTCCAGCCACGGCACGGGCGACTTGACCCCCATGTGCAGCACGGCCTCCGCGCTTTCATTGCGGACCACCACCACTCGCCCGGCGATATGCTCCGGCCCCAGCGCGTGTTCCCGCGAAAAATCGAGTTCAGTTGTGTCTAAAACAGGCAAATCGGCCTTTCCGCACCCGCTAAGGCTGAATATCGCTCCAAAGCACGGCGTTCGTCAACGCGCTCAAATGCCCTACATTCGCCGTTGCCACCTCCGGCGGCAGGTTCAATGTGAGAGTCATGGTTGTTATCTCTTTCGCGTTTGTGTCGAAGACTAACTCGTTTTCAGTGCCGCCAGCGCCTTGTCCTGCGGGAACGCCTGTCGGCTGAGGGCCAGAAATGCGGGACGCGCCGCGCCGAGGCTAATCATGGTCTTTGTAATCTCTTTATGATGCGCGTCCTGAGTGATCAGCTCAATCCCTTCACAGTAGAAGCAGACACACAGGTCAGTGTGTGCCTTCCCCTTCCAAACGCGGTAGCCGACACCGGGGTCAAAACATTGAGAGTAAGAACCTGGCGAACGGGTTTGCTTCAAAGCTGCGCTAATCGAAGCGGCGAACGCCGCGCCCTGTGTCGGCCCCTTGTGCAGAACAGCATAATCATCCAAAGATTGGTTAGGCGGTGTGGACTTAGCCGCCCGTGCTTCGGGAGTGTCTTCATCTTCATGGAAATCGGCCAGCCGAAACGTCTCCACGCGATCCGCGCCGGTCAAAACGCCCTGCGTTACGGTATCCAGCACGGGCGGCTTGCTTTCGGCCAGCCACGCCAGCCGCCCCTGTTCGCGGGTGTGACGCTCCCACGCCATACGCGCAAATGGGTAGCTGAAAGCGGCGAGACAGACAGCGACAAGGGCGACAATGATGGCGATGCGTTTCATGGGGTTCCCTTTCCGGGAGAAGACTTGCCGTGAACGATTGTGAGATGCGTCCCCTAACCCCCAATTCTGGGGGAACCGGACAAATACAGAGCGGACAAATACAGACAAGGCAAAGAGGGCAGGGGCAAGCCCTGCCCCTACGCACAACGTCCTCATCCTTCCTTTAGGAAAGACCTTGTGACGAAGGAACAAGGTGGTAGGTTTCTGGCTCCCCCATTATTGGGGGCTGGGGGGCAGCCTACTCCCGCCCAAACACCTCGCGGCGCTGGTCGCGCTCGCGGTCGCGGTCGGCGATGCTGTCGCGCTTGTCCCAGAGCTTTTTGCCTTTGCCGAGGCCAAACTCCATCTTGGCGAAGCCGTTCTGAAAGAATACTTTGGTCGGGATCAGCGACAGGCCGCGCTCATTGACCCGCGTGGTGATTTTGACGATCTGCCACTTGTGCAGGAGCAGCTTGCGCGGGCGGCGTGGTTCTACGTTAGAGCGGTTGCCCTGCTCGTAAGGGGCGACATACATATTGTAGAGCCAGACTTCGCCGTTCTGCACGCGGCAGAACGAATCGGTCAGGTTCGCCAGGCCCAGACGGATGGATTTGATCTCGGTCCCGGTCAGCACCATCCCCGCCAGATAGGTTTCTTCCAGCGCGTATTCATGCCGCGCCTTGCGGTTTAAGAGTGTCACATCGCGCTTGACATCAGTTTTGCTTTTTGCATTCGCCATAGTAGCCATAGTATAGCAGAAAGCAGGGCAGGAAAGAAGAGAGGGGACTATGGTATAATAACGCATTCGCCTATAATACACTGAGGAACAAAATTGTGGGCCGCGATGAAGGGCGGGAGTGTTGAGCATTTATCTGGTGACAGGCGGGGCGGGGTTTATCGGATCGCATCTGACGAAGAAGCTGGCCGGGGCGGGCCATGACGTGCGGATTTTGGACAGTTTGGTCAGCGCCGCCGCGCAGAAGCGGGTGGCCGGGCTGACCGACCTGCCCCATGTGCAGTTCGTGGAGGGCGACATTCGGGACGCCGACACCTGCCGCCGGGCGGTCGCGGGCGCGGATTTCGTGCTGCATCATGCCGCCGAAGCCTCGGTGCCGCATTCCGTCGATGCCCCCGCCGAGTGCGTGGAAATCAATATCGAAGGCACGGTCAATCTGCTCGATGCCGCGCACAAAGCGGGCACGGTGCAGCGGTTCGTGTTTGCGTCGTCCTGCGCGGTCTACGGCGACACGCCCGGCGCGTCCAAGCATGAAGCCTCGCAGACGGACCCGCTTTCGCCGTATGCGTCGTCGAAATTGTCCGGTGAGTATTTTTGCCGGAACTTCTTTCGCCTCCACGGACTGCAAACCGTCTCGCTGCGGTACTTCAATGTCTACGGGCCGGGGCAGGACCCGAACGGGGCCTATGCCGCTGTCATTCCCAAGTTTATCACCGCTGTCGTGCAGGGCGGCAGCCCGACGATTTACGGCGACGGCGAGCAGTCCCGCGATTTTGTTTTTGTGGAAGATATTGTGGAAGCAAATCTTAGGGCCGTGCAGGCCACACGCGGCGTGGGCGGCAAGTCGTTCAACATCGGCAGCGGCCAAAGCGCCTCGCTGAAACAAATTGTGGAAAAACTGGAAATTATACTGGGCCACCCCGTTAAAATTGACTATCAGCCATCGCGTGCCGGGGACATCAAGCACTCCCGCGCCGACATTTCCGCCGCCGCCGGACTGCTTCAATTCACCCCGTCGGTATCCCTCGATGCCGGGTTGGCACGAACTTTGCATTGGTATCAAAGTAGTCTCTGATACAAAACCTAGCACAGAAACACTTTAGGGAGTCGCCCGCTTTATGAACATTTGCGTCATCGGTACCGGATATGTCGGCCTTGTCACCGGCGTCGTCTTCGCGGACATGGGAAACGACGTCGTCTGCGTGGACAAGCTGCAGGCCAAAATTGACGGCTTGAATGCAGGCGTCATGCCCATCTACGAGCCGGGTTTGGAAGAAATGGTCGCCCGCAACGTTGGCGACGGGCGGCTGTCGTTCACCACCGACCTGGACAGCGCCGTGCAGAAGGCGGAGATCGTCTTTATCGCCGTCGGCACGCCGCCCAAAGAGGACGGCTCCACCAACCTGTCCTTCATTGAAGACGCCGCCAAAGGCGTCGCCCGCGCCCTGAACCGCTACAAAGTCATCGTCAACAAAAGCACCGTGCCCGTCGGCACCGGTGACTTTGTCCGCAACGTGATTGAAACCAACAAGCGCCGCGCCGTGGACTTTGACGTGGTCTCGAACCCCGAATTCCTCCGCGAAGGCTCCGCCATCACCGACACGCTCGTGCCCGACCGCATCGTTATCGGCGCACCCTCTAAAATCGTCGCCATGCGGCTTTTGGAGCTGTACGCCCCGCTGGAGCGCCCGATGATCGTTACCGACGTGGCCTCCGCCGAGATGATCAAGTATGCCTCCAATGCCTTCCTCGCCACCAAGATTTCGTTTGCCAACGCCATCGCCAACGTCTGCGAGGCGGCAGGCGCGGATGTGACGCAGGTGGTGAAGGGCATGGGACTCGATGCCCGCATCGGGCAGGCGTTCCTGAACGCTGGGCTGGGCTACGGCGGCTCGTGCTTTCCCAAAGACACCCGCTCGCTGCTGCATACGTCGCAGGCATTCGGCTGCGACTTCCCCTTGCTTGCCGCGACCATTGAAACCAATGAGCAGCAGCCGAAGCGCTTCATCCAGAAAATCCACGATGCGCTGGGCGGCGATGACCTGAAGGGCAAGACCATCGGCATCCTGGGATTAGCCTTCAAAGCCAACACCGACGATATGCGCGAAGCCAAGTCGCTGGACGTGATTGCCGACCTTCTGGCCTCGGGCGCGACCGTCAAAGCCTACGACCCGATTGCCATTGAGAACACTAAAGAAGTCTACCCAGACATCACCTACGGCGCGAATGCCTACGAAGTCGCTACCGGCGCGGATGCGCTGGTGATTGTGACCGAGTGGAACGAGTTCAAGAACCTGAACTTCGAGCGCCTGTCGGCCCTGATGGCCCGTCCACTGATTTTGGATGGCCGCAACCTGTACGACCCGGAGCGCCTGCGCCGGTTGGGCTTCGAGTACCACAGCGTAGGCCGCGCCTCCGCCCTGCCCCTGTCCGGCCCGGCCTCCAAGCCGATTGTCAAAGAGGCCGTCGCCGTCTAGTAACCCAATGGGGGCGCGATTTATCGCGCCCTCTTTCTTTTTTCTTTGTCCTCTAGTTCCCCGTAAATTGGGGTACAATCCCCCAATTATGATTGCATCTCCCCCGCCCCCGCCTAAAACTGCCTCGCTGGCCCGTCTCGCGCAGAGTACGGGCGTCCGGCAGCTTGTCAAGTTCGGCATTGTCGGCATCAGCAGCTCACTGATCAATTTCGGTCTGTCCAACTGGTTCCATTACCAGCTCGGCTGGCCGCTGATCCCGGCGCTGACGCTCGCGTTCTTTCTGTCCGTCCTGAACGGCTTCTTTTGGAACCGGCGCTGGACGTTCAAAGCGGCACGGGGCAAACCGGCTCACACTCAGTCCGTCCAGTACCTCGTCGTCAACGTAATCGGCTGGATTATTAACACATCCATTGTGGTTCTAATCGTCGCGCATTTCAAGAGCCACGGGCAGGGGCTGTTCGGCGACCCCGCCGAGTTCGAGCGCATCATCACCGCCATGCTCACCAACACAGGCAAGCAGGAATACGGCCCGCTGCTGTTCAATGGCGCACTGCTTATTGCAACGGGCATTGTCGTGTTCTGGAACTTCTTTGCCAACCGCTTTTGGACGTTTAAGCACTGACCCAATTATGGCCGCCCCCCCGCCACCTCCTAGAGTGTTCTCATTGGCGCGGCTTGCTCAGGAGCCGGGCGTGCAGCAAATCGTCAAGTTCGGCATCGTCGGCATGAGCGGCATGGTCATCAACCTCACTGTGCTGTATATCATGCTGCGGCTGGTTCACGGCCAGTGGTACGACCGCTATATCGACGTCACCGTGGCCTTTCTGTTTTCCGTCACCAATGGGTATTATTGGAACCGCCGCTGGACCTTCCAGTCGGCCCCCGCAAAAGCCATTCACAAACAATTCACGCAGTTTCTCCTGATCAGCACGGTCGCCCTCGGACTGGACCTCTTGGTCATCTGGCTGCTGTCGGTCCCCTTCGAGCATCAAATCCACGTCCTTCAAGCCTCATGGCCCAGGCCGAAAGTCGAGCAGGTCGCCGTCATCGCGTCCCAACTTGCTGCCGCCGGCGTTGGCGGCCTCTGGAACTTCTGCGCTAACCGCTTCTGGACCTTTAAGCAATAGCAACACTTGACTCCCCCCGTCCTCTTTGGGTATAACTTACCCATCTTGCCTAGCACCACTGCTAACCAATCTTCCGTCAAGCTCACCCGCGCTCAGGTCGCGCAGATGCTCCACATCACGCCCAAGACGCTGGCTGTCTGGGAGAAATCCGGGCGCATCCCCGTTCCCGAGCGGGACTGGCGCGGCTGGCGGCTCTATGATGAGGCCGCTGTCGCCGCCGTCCGCGCCGCACTCACGCCGGATACCCCCGCGCAGACCGCTCCGACTCCCCCGCCGGGTGCAGTTGCTCCAGAATTGGGGGCCGGGGGGCGATCCATGCAAATCAGCGCCCGGAATGCGCTGACCGGGGTGGTCAAAGAAATTACCGGCGACGGCGTCTTGTGCGAAGTCACGCTGGATTTGGGGAATGGGCACGAAATTGTGTCGGTCATCACACGGTCGTCCGCCCAGCGGCTGGGCCTCGCGCCGGGGGTCACGGCCATGGCTTTAATCAAGTCTACGGAGGTTCTTCTTGCGCGTTAAACTCTGGCTCTCTGCCCTGCTGCTCACCCTGCTGGCTCTGCCCGGTCACGCGGCGGCTCCCCTGCGGGTCGCGGCGGCGGCGAACTTGCAGCAGGTCTTCACCGAAGCACTGCTGCCCGCGTTCACCAAAAAGACCGGCATTACGGTCACCCCCACTTACGGCGCGACCAAAGTTTTGGCCCTGCAAGTCGAAAACGGCGCACCGATTGATGTGTTTGTCGGGGCCGACACCGAGACCGTGCAAAAGCTGGCAACCGACAGGCTAATCATAGCCAATACGGTTCAGCCCTACGCCGTCGGGCGGCTCGTCGTCTGGTCCCGGCGCGATGCCGCGCACCATCCGCAAACGCTGGCCGACCTGGCAAGCCCCGCCTATGCCCATATCGCCTACGCCAACCCCAAAACTGCCCCTTATGGCCTCGCCGCCCAGCAGGCATTCGCCCGCGCCGGGCTGACGGCCACCATCACCCCGCGTCTCGTGCAGGCAGGTAACATCGGGCAGGCATTGCAGTTCGCGCAAAGCGGCAATGCCGATGTCGCGCTAACCGCGCTGTCGCTGGTTATCCAGGACAAGACCGACCCATACTTTATCGTGCCCGAAACGCTGCACGCCCCGATTACGCAAAGCCTCGGCCTGGTACGAACCACGACGCAGACGACGCAGGCACTGGACTTTATCCGGTTTCTGACGAGCAGCGACGCCGCGAAGCTCTGGAAGCAGTACGGCTACGCGCTGCCCGCCAGGAAGAAAGGCAAGTAGACGCTCCTGCCCCCCGACACCCCGATGGACTGGTCCCCGCTCTGGCTCTCGCTCAAAGTCGCTTCCTGGGCTACAGTCGGCAGCGTCGTCTTTGGCCTGCCGCTGGCCTACGCCCTGTCCCGAACGCGACTGGCGGGCCGGGGCTTCCTGGACGGCCTCGTTCTGCTGCCGCTGGTCCTGCCGCCCACCGTGCTGGGCTACTTCCTGCTGGTCGTGCTAGGGCGGCGCGGCCCGCTGGGAGCGTGGCTGGATCGCATCCATCACCCGCTGGTCTTCACCTGGCAGGGAGCCGCCGTTGCCGCGTGCCTCGTGTCCCTGCCGCTCTTTATCACGCAGGCCCGCGTGTCGCTGGCCGCGATCAGCCCCGAAGTGGTCGGCGCGGCGCAGCTTGACGGCGCGGGCTTCGTCCCCCTGTGCCGCTATATCCTGCTGCCGCTGGCCCGCCCCGGCTTGATCGCGGGCCTCACCCTCGCCTTCGCCCGCGCCCTCGGCGACTTCGGCGCGACCCTCATGGTCGCCGGAGACACCCCCGGCGTCACCCGCACCATGCCCCTCGCCGTCTACGCCGCCTTGCAGGAAGGCGACACCCACACCGCCACCACCTTCGCCCTCCTCTCCGCCGCCCTCTGCCTCACCGTCTGCACCCTCGCCGCAAAGCTGGGACAAAAATAGACAGGAGCCTTTCGGCTTCTGTCTCTTTTTATTGCCTCCAAGATACTTGGTCATCCTCCTCATTCGGCCACCGCGCATACCATGACTTTTCCGGCAGCACAGAAAGCCGCGCCTTGATCACAGCAATCATCCGGTCCAGTGCCGCCTGTGCTGCCGGATAGCCAGCCAATTTGGCGATGGCGGATAGCTCGTCAGCAGACTGCAGCACTGTAACAACTTCCGCATCTATTTCAACAAGAGCTTCCCAAAATATGGGACGTGCCAGTGTCCAAATACCGGCTTCCATAGGCCACAGACCGCTCCGCATAGCCTCTAATGTGCCCAAAGCCAAGCATAGAACAAATGCCTCTCGGTCCCCATTCCCGATTTCCAGAAGGTACGTCTTGTCATCGTCCTTCATTTCGGATGCCTCTCTTATCTTCTTGGTCGCCGTTGTTTTCCTGCTTTATAGATGCTCATGACGCATCGCTCATCTGCGGAAATTTTTCTCTATCACTCAGCCTTCTCCGCTACAAAGGAACAGGGAAATACGCTCAACCGAAGGTAACAAATTTCTTTGTGAATGCTGTATACTCTTCGTCAGCCTTCAAGGCTTCTGCTACTATTTGATGTGCTATCGGATCGTTGGCAGCATGCTGTGCCAATACGAAAATTTTCTTAAGATACAGACTTCTGTGTTTCCTTAGCTCAGGTCTGTTAAGCCCCAAAAGTACTTCTGTAGTTTTGCCTCTAGGTGTCTTCCCATCCACATTTGCTATAGAGGTGGCAGGATCAAAGTTGAAATCTAAATGGTCATCGGGGTCATCGCAACAAGGGTTGATGATTGGCCCATGCGCCGATACTAATGGAAAATGATCACCTTTGTATTTGCTAGAATTACATACTCCACAGGCTAATAATAAATTCCGCCAATGAAAAGTATGTCTAGGATATTTTGCTTTCGGTCGGTAATGTTCTATCTGGGGATAACTCACATGGATAATCCTAGATTCACAGTAAGCGCATTTACCCCAGAACATATTAATTAATGTAGCGCGTATTTTCGGATGATTATATTTTTTCTCAGCTTTATCATGGTCAGATATAGACTGTGCAACAAGCAAATTGCGAAGCCACTCACGTTCTTTCTCAGTGATGATATCTGGCTGAGAACTTCTAGTGACTTTGATCATGTTAGTATTTTGTCTAAATATTGATCCATGCGGGCTTCAAGAGAATCTGGCTCTGGTGGCCCCCCAAACGGTCGAGCCTCCTGCATGAAAAGAGAAAGGGTTTCATACTCATCTTTCTCTGCACCATGTCGTTCTTTGCCTTTTTGCCGTAGCAGATCAAATCGGTCTATTTTTGCTTGTGTGTCTGGCGAATAGGGCGACAGTAGCCCAAACGCCTCACTTTGAAGAATGCGGTCAACATTCATAGCCGCAATATCATCAATAGCTTCAATATCTGAAACCCCATCTTTCACGTTAAATTTGAGCGTTAGTGCGTCTTCGCCAGCACCAGCCGCGATTAACGGGCTATGTGTTGCTACAACAAATTGGATGTTGGGAAATTGCTCGCGAAGCCACGCGGCTATATTGCGTTGCCATATAGGATGCAAGTGAATATCCAACTCGTCGATCAAAACCACACCTGGTTCATGCAAAGGATTTTGACTGGACGGAAATGATGAAAGCATTCGCCATACAAGATCACCCGCAAGTGCAAGAATGCTCCTGTACCCATCGCTCAATGATGTAGTCGGAACAATGGAGCCATAACTGTTGAAACAAATTCGGCCTTCTTCAGACACGCGCTCAAAAGAGACACCATCTGGCAATAATTTATTTATTGCCGCAATACCCAGAGATTGTTTACGTTGAGCATCTTTATCGCCGACTTTAGAAATACGATAATCTAAATACACCATCCAATGCTCAAACGCAGATAATGCATCATCTTCGTTAAATTGAGTACTGAAATTCATAAACCTAGCTTGAGGTTCCAACGCAGGAATAATTATTTGACTTGACCTAGTTAAGCGACGGAATGGCCCATATCCTACAGCAAACCAGCCTATGCCTGTAGAAGCAAAAGCGTTCTGCCTCAACCATGAAAGTCTCTTCTCAATGTTTTCAACCACAGCAGGTTCAGTGTAAATACGATTGCGAATTTCGAGAGGATGATTTCCTGTTATGAAATATGAGTAGCCAAACGCTTTTGTCACTCTTTCCTCGCCGAATTGGCCTGGGTCAATATCCTCCTGATGAATACGCACTGACATTAAACCTGCTTTGTCCTCATCCGTAAGCCAAGATATAGGGCGCGACAAGAGTTTTTGAGCGCTTTCTGGTCCGGCAAGCAACAAAGCCAACGCCTGAAGCGCGGTACTTTTCCCCCCCCCATTTTCACTGAGGAATGTTACCCATTTATATGGGGTGCCTTTTTTGTGGAATTTTAATGTTTGATTCTCAAAGCATTTTATCCCTCTTAAACTAAGTTCCTCAACCCACATAATTTGCTCCTAATTCAAAACCATGTCGTATAGTCAAGCACATCAGTATCAGCAGTTTGCTCATTTTGCTACCAGCTTTATGGTTTTCATTCTTCTCGACCTTATTTAAATGAAACTTTTGAAGTGGACAACTTAAACAGTAATCTTTAGCATAGAATACCAAAAGAAACAGTTGCTGTCAACGCTAAGAATTTGAGGGGGTAGGCAGGAAAGGCATAAAGCAGCTTTTCCTGCCCGGCGCGTGACCAGAACAACGTTAGAACTAAGCCGCCGGGGCGGGGGCTAGTTCAACGCTTACTGAATTGATACAATAGCGCTGGCCGGTGGGGGCGGGGCCGTCCTCGAAGAGGTGACCGAGGTGGGAGCCGCAGCGATGGCAGGTGGCTTCGGTGCGGCGCATCCCGAAGGAGCGGTCTTCGTGCAGGTCTACCGTGCCGGGTTTGGCGTCGTAGAAGCTCGGCCAGCCGCAGTGGGAGTCGAACTTGGTGCCCGATTCGAAGAGTTCTAGGCCGCAGGCGGCGCAGACGTAAGTGCCGCCGGTTTTGGTGTCCACATACTTGCCGGTGAAGGCCCGCTCGGTGCCCTTTTCGCGCAGGACGCGGTACTGCTCGGGGGTCAACTGCTCGCGCCATTCGGCTTCGGTTTTGGTGATAATGTCGGTCATAAAATAGCTCGCTTTCCGTGTTGGGTGTTAGTGTTTAAACACACGGGAGCGTCAAAGAGTTCACGATTCGGAGGCGGACCAGACGGCCATCAGGCCGGGAGCGCGGTTGGCCCAGGCGTAGTAGGGGATGGCGATCACCGGCGCGGGGGCGTTGCCGTGCAGGACGGTGACGCCGTGCAGAAGGCCGGGAACGAACTCAGCTTGGAAGTCCAGAGCAGCGGGCAGGCGGATGTCGCGGAGGTCGAAGTCGGGGTTGTCGGCGGCCTCGAAGCAGTAGACCAGCGGGCCGCGTCCCAGCACCGCCTGACCGCGCTGAGAGGTGGCGCGGGGGTAGGCAACTTCCCGGCGCACCGGCAGGGGCAGAGTGAGCGTCACGGTGTCTCCTTCGGCCCAGTCGCGCTCGATGTGGGCATACGTGCCGGGGGTGGGGGCACTCTGAGATTCGCCGTTGACGGCAAGTGTCGCGCCGTCCGCCCAGCCGGGGACACGCAGGTGCAGGGCGAGGGGGCCGGGGGTGCCGACGGTCAGCGTGATCGTGCCGTCCCAGGGATAGTTGGCTTTTTGAGTGAGCGCCACTGTGCCGCCACCGGGGAGGGGCAGGGCGGCGCGGCTGTCGGCGTACAGGTGGACGTAGACGGCCCCGGCAGCATCCGTGCCGTAGAAGTAGCCGGGGAGCTGCGCCAGCAGGCGGGCGACATTGGGCGGGCAGCAGGCACAGCCGAACCAGGCCTGACGCCGGTGCCGCCCGTCATCGGCCATCGGATTTTGATAGAAATACTCCGTCCCCGACAGCGACAGGCCGGACAGGAAGCCGTTAAATAAAATCCGCTCCATCAGGTCCGCGTACTTCGCGCCGCCGTCCACCAGCAGCATCCGGGCATTCCACATCAGGCTGCCAATCGCCGCACAGGTTTCGGCATAGGCGCGGGCGGGCTGCTCGTAGTCCGCCCCGAACGCTTCATTGTCCCAGCGCGAGCCGATGCCGCCGGTGACATACATCTGCGCCTGCGTCATGTTGTCCCACAGCCTGTCCAGCGTGTCTTTCAGGGCCGCTTCTCCGGTCTCGGAGTAAATATCGGTGGCCCCGGCGGCTAGGTAGACGCCGCAGACGGCATGGCCTTCCAGGCGGGCGTACTCGCGGTAATGCAGGAACGGATAAACCGCGTCGTTCATGCGCCCCATGCCGAGGCGCGAATCAAGCTGATGCTGCGCTTCGCTCAAATAACGTTTGTTCCCTGTGATGCGAGACAGCTCCACCAGCGGCATTTCAATTTCGGGGTGGCCGTCCACCCCCTGAAGCTGCTCCGCGCCCGGTCCGAACGTGTCGCAAATCAAATCGGCAAAGCGCGTTGCGACGTCCAAGAGCTGCGTGGAGCCGGTGACGCGGTGATGCGCGACGGCGGCCTGAAACAGATGCCCGGCGCAGTACAGCTCGTGCTGGTTGTTGAAGCCCAAATTGAGCGTCGTCCACCGCTCCGGGGTACGCTCAAACATAAAGTGCGTGTTCAAGTAGCCATCGGCCTGCTGCGCCGCTTCGATCTCGCTAACCGCCGTGTCTACCAGTGCCCTGAGTGCCGGAGAGTCGCCCGAAGCCAGTGCCCACGAGGCTGCTTCCAGCCATTTGTAGACGTCCGAGTCACTGAACCACATTCCCTGAAACTCCAGCCCTGTCTTGCGGCCCGATGCCCGCCGGAAGTTGTCCAGTGCCCCGGTGTCTTCCAGATGCTTGAACTGCGAGGGCAGGGTGGTTTCGCGGTTGGTTTTCAGGCGCGGCTCCCAGAACGAATCGGTCAGCGTCACCGCGCTGACAGGCATCTGCCGCAGTCGAGCGGCAGGGCTGTGGCGGGTATCTAAAATCACGGCATCGGGTAGGGTGGTCATAGGCAGTGGGTTCCTAGAGTGTGGGGCAACATTGATACGCAAAGTGTAGCAGAGAACGCGGAAGTTTGCAAGCGGAACGGGGGTGCGGAGAAACGAGGGGTTAAAACCCCTCGCTTGGAGGCGCGGACGCCGGGAAGCCAAAAAATAAGAGAAGCCAAAGAAGATCAAACTTAAGGCTTGGTCCGCTATCCGATTGGCCGCCCGGCGCGAAGCGCCTTCCAGCGAGCGGTTTTAACCCCTCGTCTTCTGCTTTTCTCGCACCTGCCGCGCTTTGGTCAATGCTGGGTACAATACCAGTATGGATACCCCTTTCCCCGCTGACGCTTCGGCGGATGCTCTCATTTTATTTTCGCATGGCTCCCTGCTTTGCGGTGCAGGGGAAGCCCTCGAGAGCCACGCGGGACGCCTGCGGCACACAGGGCCGTGGCCGGTGGTCAAAGTCGGCTACATGAACTACTCGGAGCCGACGTTTGCTCAGGCCGTCGCCGAATGCGCGGACGCGGGCGCGAAACATATTCTCGTGCTGCCGTTCTTTCTCATCCCCGGCTATTTCGTCACCAAGACCCTGCCGGAGCATCTGGAAACGGCCCAAACGGCCCATCCTGACATCACGTTTACTGTCGCCAAAGCGCTCGGCTACGACCCCAGTTTGGCCGATGCGCTGATTGCCAGCGCCCAGGAGCCGCTTGGGCCGGACCAGTGGCGCGATGACCTGACCGCCGCCGCGAGGGGCTGCCGCGCCCGCCCGGACTGCCCCCTCTATGCGACCCCGAATTGCCCCCGCGTGCCCGCGCCCAACACGCCCGCACGGCCTTTTGTCGAGTAGATTGTAGAATAGAGACAGACACCAATGAAAACTGCCCTGCTAGTCATGGTGCACGGCTCGCCGCGCCCCATTGCCAATACCGATATGTTCAAAGTCGTGGAAGACGTCAAAGCGCGAAACGTCTTCGACCATGTCGCCGTCGGCTTCATGGAATGCAATGAGCCGACCATCGCCGACTCTGCCGATGCCTGCGCGGCGTCCGGGGCCGAGCGTGTCATTGCCGTGCCGTACTTCCTGCACACCGGCACGCACGTTGCCGACGACTTGCCGACGCTGCTCGACGAAGCCCAGGCGCGTCACCCGCACATTCAGTTCCAGATGGGCCGGTATCTCGGCACCTCCCCCGTCGTCACCGCCCTGCTCGCCGCCCGCGCCGAAGCCGCACTGACGGCTGTTTGAGAATATTGAAACCTCAAGAAAAAGCTTGACAAAGCCGAAAGATAAGGTATAATAGCTTCAACACCCCCCCGGCGCGTTCGCCCGCCGGGTAGCACAGCCACCCCGCAAGGGGTGGCTGTAGCCTTATGTGCCTCTCCATTGTGTATCTTTTCGACCAATACCCCCATGATCACCAATGTTTATGTAGACACTTTTAATCTCTATTACGGGCTGCTTAAGGGAAGTTCATATCGATGGCTCGATATAGCGGCACTTTGCCAATTAGAACTTCCGACCAATCAAATCAATAAAATCCGCTGTTTCTCGGCGCGTGTAATTGCACGCCCTGGTGACCCGGACCAGCGCAATCGTCAGAATGCTTACTTTCGCGCATTGGAAACAACGCCCAATTTGACAATGCATTTGGGCCATTTTCTGGAAAGTGAAGTCAATATGCGGCGCGTGACGCCGGACGCTTCGGGCAATAAATATGCGCGGGTCAGAAAGACAGAAGAAAAAGGCTCGGATGTCAACTTAGCCTCTTATTTGCTGCTTGACGGGTTCAATAAAGACTATGAAGTGGCGGTTGTCATCACAAACGACTCTGATCTGGCAGAACCTATTCGGATAGTTCGCCAGGAACTCAACCTGCGCGTTCTTGTCCTGCATCCCTGCAAAACGGCTGATCCAACCCGAGGTATTATGGGAGGGCGCGTCAGCGTAGAATTGCAGCGATCTTCTACAAAATCTCTTGTCATCAAAGAGGCCTCTTTAGCGGCCAGCCAGTTTCCACCCAGTCTTCAAGACGCGCAAGGCCGAACCATAAGAAAACCAGCAGGCTGGTAAGAAAGACCCGATTGCTTATGCCATATCGCTTCCCCGCATTTTCCGCCGCCGCGCTTTGCGGCCTGTCTTTGCTCGCCCCGCGCCTTTCCGCGCAGACGCCGGTTCCCGGACACGGGGTAGATGTTTCCACGATTGACCCGAACGTATCACCCTGCCAGGATTTTTACCAGTATGCCAACGGCAAGTGGCTGGCCGAGAACCCCATCCCCGCTGACAAGACAAGCTGGGGCGGGTTTTCGGAGATTTCCGAGCGTAACACCGCCGTCCTGCACACGATTTTAGACAGCCTCGTCGCCGCGCCGCCTGCCCCCAAAGGCAGCGTCACCCGCAAAGTGACCGATTTTTATAAGTCCGGCATGGACACAGCCCGGATTGAGAAAGAGGGGGCCAAACCGCTGGCCGCCGAGTTTGCCCGGATTGATACGGTGCGGGATGTGCCGACCCTGGAAGCCGAAATCGCGCATCTGCACTCGCTCGGCATCGGCACGGCCTGGAGCTTTGGGGTGGGGGCCGACGACAAGGACAGCACGCAGAATATTGCCCAATTAGGGCAGGGCGGGCTGGGGCTGCCGGACCGGGACTATTATCTTCTGACAGATGCCAAATCGCAGGCGACCCGCGCCGACTACGCCGCGCACGTTGCCCGGATGTTTGTCCTGCTCGGCGATGACCCCGTGACAGCCGCCCGCGAGTCGGGCGTGGTGATAAGCATCGAAACGCGGCTGGCGCGGGCCTCCATGACCCGTGTGCAGCGGCGGGACCCCAACGCCACCTACCACAAGATGACGCTGGCGGCGCTGGATAAAACCACGCCGGGCGTCTCGTGGAAGCCGTACTTTGCCGCGCTCGGCATCCCAAACCCCGGCCCGCTGCTGGTGGGGCAGCCGGTGTTCTTCGCCGAAGCCGGGCGGATGCTGCAAGCTGTGCCACAAGCCGACTGGAAAACCTACCTGCGCTGGGATATAATCCACGGCACGGCGTCGTATTTGTCGAGCGACTTCGTGGGCGAGAGCTTTGAGTTTTACGGCACGAACCTGAGCGGGGCCACCGCGCAGCGCCCGCGCTGGAAGCGGATCCTGGGGGCCACGGACGGGGCGCTCGGCGAAGGGCTGGGAGAGATTTATGTCGCCCGCGCCTTCTCGCCCGAAGCGAAGGCCCGCGCTCTGGCTTTGGTAGAAAACGTCAAAGCCGCCCTGCGGGACCGGCTGGCGGCTTTGGAATGGATCGGCCCGGACACCCGCACGCAGGCGCTGAATAAGCTGGACCACATGGCAGTGAAAATCGGCTACCCGGACCACTGGCGCGACTATTCGGCCCTTCAAATCAGCAGCCCGGACTATGTCACCAACGCTCTGGCCGCGAACCGCTTCGAGTTTGAGCGCGACCTGCACCATCTGGGCCAGCCCGTGGACCGCTCCGAGTGGGGCATGACGCCGCCGACGGTCAACGCTTATTACCGGCCCTCGTTCAACGAAATCGTCTTCCCCGCAGGCATCTTGCAGCCGCCGTTTTTCGACCCCGAAGCCGACGACGCCTCGAACTACGGCGCGATTGGCGCGGTGATGGGCCATGAGATGACGCACGGCTTCGACGATCAGGGGCGGCAGTTCGACGCGCAGGGCAATTTGCGCGATTGGTGGACCGAAAGCGACCGCAAAAACTTTCAGGCCCGCGCCGATTTGATTGTGAAGCAGTTCGACGCCTATGTTCCCATCGACGACAAGCATATCAACGGGCAGCTCACGCAGGGCGAGAACATTGCCGATTTAGGTGGCCTGAAACTCGCTTATCTGGCCTTCGAGAAAGCGGAGCAGGGCAAGCCTCGCGTTTTGATTGACGGCTTCACCCCCGAGCAGCGATTCTTCCTGGCCTACGCGCAGGCATGGCGGGCCAACATCCGCCCCGAATCCCTGCGCCTGCGCCTGGCGACGGACCCGCATTCGCCGAACAAATACCGCGTTCTAGGCCCGATTTCCAACCTGCCGGAGTTCGCCGCCGCCTTCCCCTGCCCGCCGGGTATGGCCGACAAAGCCGCCGCAGCGTCACGGGTGAGCATCTGGTAGGACCCCTCCCACTCGTTCCTCGCTCCCTCCCCTGTTAGGGGAGGGAGCGGGAGGGATCTCTGGAACTCGCCGGGTATACTCCGGTGTTAAATGGGTACTCTCGTGCCAGATAACCACAAACAGGCTTGGGCGGACTTCCGCCGAGGCCCTTTGGCACGTCACACGACTCACAGAATACACGGACAAAAGAGACAGCTTATGGAACTGCGCGAACTGCCGGAACTCGCGGAAGATTACCCGGCCTATTTAGCCCTCAAAGCGGCGGTGGCCGGGGGCGGCATCACACAGCTAGAGGGCCTGCCCGTGCCCGCGAAGGGCTGGCTGCTGGCACGGCTGGGGGCGGACTTGAAGCGGCCTCTCGTGGTGGTCACCTACAACGACGAGCAGGCGAGCCGCATCGCCTCGGATTTGGAGCGCTACGGCGTGGCCGAAGGCGACCTGACACATCTGGTGTCGTCTACCGAGACGCTGATTTTTGCCGAGGGTGCCCCCGACTTGGCGCAGACCGGGCGGCGGGTCGCAGCGCTGCAAGCATTGGCGAGCGGGCAGACGCGCATTGCGGTCGGCTCGGTCGGCGCGTGGCTGCAGCGGACGGTGCGGCCTGCGCTCTTGGCCGAGCGGTCAGCGACGCTGGCGGTGGGCGAGACGGTGGATATTGGCGGCTTAGAGAAAACGCTGACCGAGTTCGGCTATGAGCGCGTCGAAGCCGTCGAGCAGGCCGGGCAGTGGACCCGGCGCGGGGGCATTCTGGATGTGTTCCCGGCGTCCGAAGCGCGGCCCCTGCGCGTAGACTTCTTCGGCGACGACGTCGAAAGCATCCGGCCTTTTGACGTGGAAACGCAGCGGTCAGTGGGCAACTCGCAGGCGCTGACGCTGGCCCCGGTGCGCGAAATCCCGTATGAAGATGAAGCGGTCACGGCGGCGACGGCGCGGCTTTTGAAAGAATTGCCCGCCCGTGCCAATGCCCTGCGGAAAGCCAACGAAGAAAACAGGGGCGGCGAGCACGCGGAGCATCTGGAAGAGCGCGTCGAAGGCGATGTCGCGCAGATGCGGGCCGGGGCGTACTTCGACGACATGGAGTATTACCTGCCGTACTTATATCCCAATGCCGTCTGTGCGCTGGACTATTTAGACGACAGCAGCCTGCTGGTGCTGGACGAGCCAAGTCAGGCCGCTGCCCGCTGGGAGCAGCGCGAAGGGGAAATCGCCGAAATCATGGCGGCACGGGCCGCACGCGGGGCGTATCTGACCCCGGAAATGCCGCACGCCTGCGGCTTTGGCGTAGTGACGGCGCGGGCAAACAGGGGTGGGGCGCTTCTGCTGGCCCTGCTCGGGCGCGGGCTGAACGGGGTCAAAATCGGCACCGAGATTGCCACACAGTCCGGCGCGATGGAAAGCTTTGCCGGACGGTTGCCCGCGTTCTTTGAGGCGCTCGACGGCTGGATAGGTACTGGCTTCCGGTGCGTTTTGGTGTCCGAGCAGCCCGAGCGGATGCGGCAGGTGCTGTCCGAACGCAAGATGCCCGTCTCCCCCTCGGACCGTTTAGATACCGGCGGCGAGGCGGGCGTATTTGTCATTCCCGGCACGCTGACAAGCGGCTTTAAGCTGCCCGAAGCGCGGCTGATGCTGGCGACGGACACGGACATCTTCGGCCACCGGGTCCACACCAAGCCGCCGCGCCGGGCCTTCAAAGAGGGCCTGAAGATCACGTCGTACCTGGAGCTGCGCGAAGGCGATTTTGTGGTTCATATCCACCACGGCATCGGGCGCTACGGGGGCATCTCGCGCCTGAAAGGCACGGACGGGGCCGAGCGGGACTACCTGCTGTTAGAATACGACGGCGGCGACAAAGTCTATGTACCGACAGACCAGGTAGACCGCGTTCAAAAGTACATCGGCTCCGCCGACTCGCCGCCGCAGGTGACACGGCTGAACTCCGGCGATTGGGCACGGGCCACGAAAAAGGCCCAAAAGCAGGTGCAGGAGATGGCCGGGGAGCTAATCAAGCTGTATGCCGCCCGCAAGACCGCGCAGGGCCACTCGATTGCCCCCGACACCCCCTGGCAGCAGGAGATGGAGGAAGCATTCCCCTATCAGGAGACGCCCGATCAGCTTGCCGCGATTGAAGACATCAAGAAAGACCTGGAAGACGACAAGCCGATGGACCGGCTCATCTGCGGCGATGTCGGCTACGGCAAAACCGAGGTCGCCATCCGCGCTGCGTTTAAAGTGGCAAGTGCGAACCGGCAGGTCGCGGTGCTGTGCCCCACCACAATTTTAGCACAGCAGCATTTGAAGACGTTCCGGGACAGGCTCGCCGCCTATCCCGTTCGGATTGAAATGCTGTCCCGGTTTGTCTCCAAAGCCGAGGCCGCGCAGACTTTGAAGGGTCTGGAAGAGGGCACGGTAGACATCGTCATCGGCACGCACAAGCTGCTCGGCGCGGGCGTCAAGTTTAATCGCCTGGGATTATTGGTGGTTGACGAAGAACAGCGGTTCGGCGTCACCCACAAAGAGCGCATCAAGCAGATGAAAAAGACGGTGGATGTGCTGACCCTGACGGCGACGCCTATCCCGCGCACGCTCCATATGTCTCTCTCTGGCATCCGCGATATGTCGCTGATTGATGACCCGCCGGAGGGCCGGATGGCGATCAAGACCTACGTGAAAGAGTACGACGACGAGCTGGTCCGGGAGGTCGTTCTGCGGGAGATTGACCGGGGCGGGCAGATATACTTCCTGCACAACCGGATTGACAGCATTTCGCACGTCGCCGAGAAAATCCGTCGCCTGGTCCCAACCGCCCGCGTGGAGATCGCCCACGGGCAGATGCACGAGGACGATCTCGAAGACATCATGCTTGGCTTCGCTGCCCACGATTTCGATGTGCTGGTCTGCACCACCATCGTGGAAAGCGGCCTGGACATTTCGAATGTCAACACGATCATCGTCGACAACGCCGACCGCCTCGGGCTGTCACAGCTTTATCAGCTTCGGGGCCGCGTGGGCCGCTCCCGCCGTCAGGGTTATGCCTACCTGCTGTACCGCAAAGACAAGCAGCTCACCGAAGTCGCTGAAAAGCGTCTGGGTGCCCTGCGCGAGTTCCAGGAACTGGGCAGCGGCTACAAAGTCGCCCTGCGGGACCTGGAAATACGCGGCGCGGGCAACATTCTCGGAGCCGCCCAATCGGGAACCGTCGCCACGGTCGGCTTCGATTTGTATACACAGCTACTCTTGCAGGCCATCAATGAGATGAAGGGCGAGCCGGTGGAAATGGAGTTCGCGCTGCCGAGCGTTACCCTGCCCCTCGATGCGCTCATCCCGACGGTCTACGTGCCAAGCGAGGCCGAGCGGATTTTGATGTACAAGAAGCTGACGGCCGTTCGGAAATTGGAAGACGTGCAGCGCATTCAGGAAGAGTTCGAGGACCGCTACGGCGACCCGCCGCGTCCGGTCTGGAACCTGCTGGCCCTGCTGCGCCTGCGCCTGCGCTGCAAGGAAGTCGGCATCATCGCCGTCACCGCCGAAAAGCGCCGCGTCGCCGTCCGCTTCACGGGCACGCACTTGACGCAGGACGCCATTCGCAAGCTGTCCCGGACGTTTATGCAGCATCAGTTTTTGCCCGATGTGGCCTTTCTCGCCACGCCGGACACGCCCGCCCGGATGCTGACACAGGTGGAAGAAATGGTGGAAGTGCTGGCAAAAGCTCTGCCGCCGAAGCTCGAAGAGATCAAGCGCCCGGCTCCGCGCCCGCAACTCCGCGCCGAGCGTGAACTCGCCGCCGCCGAGCCGCCGAAACCGAAGCCTACGCCCGCCAAGCCCAAGCCGCCGAGCGAGTCAGACGAAGCCCAGTCACGCAACCTGGTCACCAACCAGATTTCGTCGCGCCGACGCGGGACCTATACACGCGGGCGCAAGTAACACAAAAAGCCCTCCCGGAACCGGGAGGGCTTTGGTTTGCCTGTAAATTGCTGACGCCGCTATCAGGGCAGCGTGGTTGAAATCAGCAAAACAGCGCTGGTAGCGGCGCAGGTCAGCAGCAGGGTCAGCAGGGCGTAGTCGAACCACTTTCCTAGCGGGTCTCCGTAGACATTCTTTCTTGCCGCCTGAAAGACAGACGCAGGTGCTTCGGTCGGCTCCGGGGCAGGAGACGCAAAGCGCAGAGGCTTGCCGTCAATCATCGGCAGGGCGGGCAGGGTGGACGGCTGCGTGAGCAGGGCGGGCGTGATCGCTTCCTCGAAAGCGGTCTGTTCCTCAGCAGTGAGGGTTTCGTTCAGTGTTTCGTTCAGTGTGAGTGCCATTGTGATCTCCGTGGGTAGTAATCTGGCACCGCAGGAGTTGGGAAAAACCTCGGGCGGCACAACGCTGTGTCTTGCGTCAATCAGTGTGACACACCACGCCAAAAAAAGTTGCCTATCTCACAAATTATTTTTTCGGCGGTTTCAGCGGTGCAGATTAGCCGCCCGCCAGCGTCCGCACAGGTCGGCGGCGGCGGCGGGCCACTCCGGGTAGGTGAAGCGAAACCCGGCGTCCAAAAGACGGCCCGGCACGACGCGGCGGCTTTTCAGAACCAGCTCCGTCTCGGTTTTGAGTGCCAATGCCCCGAGTTCCAGCATCTCGCGGGTCGCGGGCAGGCCAAATTGGACGCCCGAAGCATCGCGCAGGCCACGCATGAAGTCGGCGTAGGGCAGCGGGTGCGGGGCGCACACGTTGACCGGCCCGGCAAAGCGGTCGTCGGCCAGGAGCAGGCGCATGGCGCTCACAAAATCCTCCCCGTGTATCCAGGAAACGTACTGCTTGCCGCCGGCCACCGGGCCGCCCAGACCATGCCGGACCAGGCCGAGCAGCACGTCAAAAATACCGCCATCGCCGAGGCTCATGG
The DNA here is from genome assembly GCA_965277455.1 of Capsulimonadaceae bacterium. GTDB lineage: Bacteria > Armatimonadota > Armatimonadia > Armatimonadales > Capsulimonadaceae > JANXMY01. The sequence goes on from OZ255823.1 coordinate 3,104,350, forward strand.
TCATCGCCGAGCGCAGAATCACTTTGCGCGTGCCCGGCGTCTCCGCCGCGTTCAGCGCGTCCTCCCACGCTTTCGCCACGCCAATACTGAACCGCCAGGTGTCCGGGGCATCCGGCTCGTCCCCGCCGATAATGCCCGTCGCCTCGTCGTTCGGGGCGTCCAATCGGTGCGCGTAAATCGTTGCCGTTCCGGCCTGAAGCCACACCGGCGGCGGACGTTTGGCCTGCCCAATAGCCTCCCCCACCACCCGCGTCGAGTCCACCCGCGAGTCTAAGATCGCCTTACGGTTCGCAGGCGTGTAGCGGCAGTTGACGGAGCGCCCGGCCAGATTGATCACGGCGTCCGCGCCGTCGATTTCGGACGCCCACGCACCCAGCGTTTTGCCGTCCCAACGCACCGTGCGCCACGGGGTGTCTGCCGCCGTTCGGCTGAGAACAACGATTTCTTGCCCGTCCGCGTGAAACGTCTGTGCCAGCAGCGTTCCCACCTGCCCACTTCCGCCGGGAATGATGATTTTCATGTGGTTTAATGTTCTCCAAGAGATAACAGCGTTAGTCCAAGCATAATCAGATAAATCAGCACAACACCCGCGCCCCAGGCGGCGCTGTAGAACGCCATCTTGACCCAGCGGGTCTTCACCCGTCGGCTGACCGCTGCCAGTATCAGCAGCAGCGCCACCGGGATTATGAGCAGCGGCGGTATCGCCCAACCCACTGCCAAAGCGAACAGGCTGACGCTCGCAGTGATGCAAAAACACAGAAGGTTCAGGACGCAGCGGACCACAATCGTGAAGACCGACAGGGGCGCATCCGCGCTTTTCGCGGATGTTTCTGCCTGGGGCGGCCAGTCCGGCGCATCGGGGGGCGGCGGCCACGAGGGGTTATCGTCAGTCATAGCAGGTGCTTTTTCCATTTGTCTGATTCGGCGAGGCGCTTGATGTCTGCGGCGCGGGCCTCGTCTACCGATTTCATCCGTCCGCGCAGAACCACGCGGTCTACAAAAGCGCCGAGCAGCCCGAGCGGACTTTGGAACGAAAACGTATCCGTGAAGCGCGTCTGCCCGCCGCCGATGTCTTCAAACGTATAAACGTGGCCGAAGTGCGTGAATAACCCCGAGCGCAGGGTGTCCGAAAAGCCGTTGGGGTAATCGAACGTGCTAATTTCCGTGGTTAGCCGAAAGCGCAGTCCAAAGAAGCGGGCCGACCATGTTGTCCAATCGCCTAATTCGGGCAGCCCGGACACGCGCCCGGCGACCGCTTTGCCGCTGATTGGCCTGGCCGTCCGCGTGTGGACATCCACACTGCGGACGAGGTCAAAGCATCGCGCTTTCGGCGCGTTGATCGTTACCTGTGTGTGCAGCGTAATCACGGTGTAACCCTCCCGTATGAATTGCCCGCAGGCCGTGGTACGTCCATTCATAGCGCCCGCCACTCGTGCGAAAGGCGCTGTCCAGAACCGCGCCGCCCGCCTGCCACTCTGCCAGCAGCGGGCTTTCCAGCGTCAGCACATCCAGCGGCGTGTAGCCGTGATCTTCCTTGTGCAAACCCACCATCGTGAGCTGATCGGGCCAGCGCGACGGGCCGTAGCTGGCAACGCCTTCGGCGATAAACGCGCCGAACTCGGCGCACGACTCAAACAGTGCGGAAGACGTGTCGGCGGCCTCGCGGACGACTGCGCCAAACTGATAGTTTAGGTGCTCGCCCGTGACCGAGATTTCGGCCTGCGCTTCGCCGTGCGTGATCTGCGCGTCGGCATACGGATGGCGGCAGGAGAAGCCAAGACTCGTAAACCAGGCCCCGAACGGCGAGCTTGTCTGCCGGGTCTCTACGAACACCGCCGGGCGGGGCGTGCCATCCGAGTGGTCCAGAACCGCGAAACGCGGCGCACAACTGATGCTGTTGATGCCGGCCACGGTCGGCAGCGGGGCGGCGGTGATATGCCGCAGGTCCAGCAGGCAGAAGGACGCCACGCCCCAGCCGCGCACCGGCAGGGGGGTCAGCCAGGGCGCGGGCAGCATTTCAGCCATCGCCGGCGGCGCCATTCGGAAGTTGAAGATAAAACGCTCGGCCAGTTCGGCCCGGACGGGAGGGATCAGGTTCATGGTGGTCTCCTGTTTACTGACTGTTTACTGAAACGGCGTGTAGCCAGGGCCGGGAGCCTCGCCCATCGGCTGCGGACGGCGGCTTGCCAGCGCAGTATGCCGAATGCGGGCAAAGACGAGCAGGTTCAGGAAGTGCATCCCGCCCAGCACGAGAAGCACCAGGCCCATCTTGCCCGCCAGCACCTCAATCGCCTGCCGGGTGTCATCGACGGGCGCATTCGTTTTCAGCGCGAGGCTGATAAAGCCTAGAATGATCAGGTAAAAGCCGACGACCAGCAGATGGTTGACCGACTTGGCAAGGGCTTCGTCCCCGGCAAAGACATCGACTAAAAAGACGTTCCCGTTTTGAAACAGCGTCCGGGCCACCCAGATAGTGAGGCCGATGCTCAAAACAAGATACGCAGCGTAGGTAATGACAATCTCGGTTTGCATGACAATTTTCTCCTTTGTGCGGGTATAATGAACGTGTTCATTAGCTTGTTGATAACACTATACCCGCAAACTTTCGGAAAATACACGTTTTTATGAACGTGTTCATAAATTATTTTTTGGAGATGCTTATGGCCGCTGAAACCGAAGAGAAAATCACTAAAGCGCAAAAGACACGCGAGCACATTCTGGGCACGGCTCTGACCCTGTTCTCCCGCGACGGCTACGATCAGACCACAATGCGCGACATCGCCCGCGAAGCGGACTGCTCACTGGGGCTTGCCTACCGGTACTTTTCGCGCAAAGAAGAGATGGTGCTGGCCCTGTACGAGCGCTGCACGGTAGAGCTGGAAGAGGAAGTGGATTTGCTGCCGCCCGGCCCGCTCGGCAAGCGGTTCGGCGCGGCGATGGAGGCGGACTTGCGGCGGATGACGCCGCACCGGCAGACAATGGGGGCGCTGTTTTCGGCGGGTCTTGCTCCCGAGTCGGATGTCGCCGTGCTGGGGGAGGGGGTCGCGGGCATTCGGGACCGCGTCTGGGGGATTTTCCGGCAGGTCGCCGCCGGGGCATCGGATGCGCCGAAGCCGAGGCAGCTCGACGATTTGGCGACGCTCTTTTACGCCGCGCACCTGCTCATGGTGCTGTTCTGGCTTCAGGACCGCAGCCCCGGCCAGACCAAAACCCGCGAGCTTCTGGCCTTCGCCGAAGAAATGATTGGCCGCCTGCGCCCGGTGCTTGGATTAGGGCCGGTGGCAAAGCCGCTGGCGCGTCTCGCGGGCATTGTCGGGCCGATGTTCGGGCCATCTGCGGCTCCCCCGGCCTAAACCTGCAAATGATGCGGGAAATGCGTCAGGTGCGGGAAATGGGCGCGGTGCAGATGCAGACTCAGGTGCGGGCGGTGCAGGGCCGCGTGGGCCAGCGTCTTCTCAAAGGGAGACAGCCCTACCAGCAGAAGCGCTGTGACGGCGAATGCCTGCCGCCCGCGAGGGGTCAGCAGGCCCAGCGGACGCCGCGCCGTGCCGGGCGGCGGGGGAGTCATCAGGTGCGCCTGCAAAACAGCCGCCGAGGACGCCGCGAGGCCAACGCCGGGGCGATGCACCAGGTAGCGCGGCTCCCAGTGAGTCGCAAACTTGGATTTGAACGTGTGCAGGCCCGCAAAGTTGTAGACCCGGCCCATGCGCGAATACAGGAACCGGCGCGTCAGGGCCGCCGCACGCGCTTCGCCCGGCTCCTCCGCCCCGGCCAGCGGGGACAGGCCGAGGCTCAGGGTCCATGCCCCTTCCGCCGCGAACTGCCGGGCCGCCGAGATAATCAAAAAGTCCATGACCCCGTGCAGGGCGTCCGCCCGGCGGCGCATCAGGTCCAGAGTCCAGTTCTGCGTGCCGTCCGTGCCAAACGCAGGCACGAACGTGGTGAACGCCAGCATTCGTCCCGTCTCGGTGTCGCGGGCGACAAAATACCGACTGTCAGCGAACAGGGCGCTTGACGGGTCGAACGCCCCCATCGCAAACGCACCTTCTTTGGCATGGCAGGCTTTGCGCCAGGCCGCTGAGATGGCTTCCATTTCTGCCGTCACGGCGTCCGGCGGGGGCGCGTCCGGCCCGTAAACTTCCAGCACGACCCCGGCTTTTTCAATCCGCCGCAGGTCGTTGCGGACATTCTTGAACCGCTTCCCCGCTAAATCGTAGCCGACTAAGTCAATCTGTGCGTCTTCGCCGACTTTGACGGCCCGAAAGCCAGCGGCTTTGTAGGAGTCCAAATGTTCCGGTGTGACTTGATAAAACGCAGGCGTGCGGCCTTGAGAGCGGCAGAAGGCGCAGAACGCAGCAATCGCGTCCGGCACAGCGGCGGGGCTGCCGAGCGGGTCGCCGAGCGCGAGGACGTGCCGCCCAAGAGTCCGGGAGGCGACGGCCCACCGGGGAGTCTTTGCGCTTTCTACGAGGTATTGCTTATCGGGAAGGAGGCTGAAGTACAGCAGCGGGGCCGCGCCCCAGTGTTCCAGCAGCCGCCGGGCGGCTTCGCGTCCGTCTTCCACTTCCAAATCTTTTTCTAAATCTTTTGCTTCCAAACTTGCAATCGCCAGTGATGTGCTGTTCATAGCGATAGTGTACCACAGATTTGGCGCGGGGGCAAATGGGAGAAAGGATCAGAAGAGTTCGAGGGGCTGAACCCCCTCGCTGGGGGGCGAAGCGCCTAAAACCCGCCTGCGCGGGTGAAGAGTTAAGATTAGGGCAAGACACAAAGCGGGTTCTTATTCTGCTCCGTACCCGCGCAGGCGGGTTCAAGGCGTCTGCGCCCCCCAGCGAGGGGGTTCAGCCCCTCGAACGAGGCCATCAGGCAAAGAGGGCGGGGGGACCCCGCCCCTACTTGGTGGAGGCCGATTGGGCGGGGGATGTGTCGCCGCACATTTGCTTGTAGAGCTTGGTAATCCGCGCAATGTAACGCTGCGTCTCGCGGTAGGGAGGGACGCCGTGGTATTTTCGCACCGCGCCCGGTCCGGCGTTGTAGGCCGCCATTGTCAGCGCGATCTGGTTCAGGGGAATAACACCCCCGGCGGCGGGAGCGCCGCCGTATTTGTCCAGATGCCCGCGCAGGAGATGCACGGCGGCTCCGATATTCTGAACGGGGTCGTAGGCATCGGTGACGCCGAGGCTGTGAGCCTCATCGGGCATGATTTGCGCCAGACCCATCGCCCCGGAGTGGGACGTCGAGTGAATATCAAAGTCCGATTCGGCGATAATCGTGGCGACAACCAAGCGCGGGTCCACGTTGTTTTTGTCGCTGAAATACAAAATGCTCGTAGTAATCTTGTCCACGTCGTTCTCGGACAGCCGCCGGTTCCAGCGGCGGACGAGGGCGCGGTAGGGGGCGTAAATAGACAGCGCCCGCGCCGACAGAGCGCCCACCGGATGCCCGGCGGAGGCAGAGACGCCGCTAAAGCGAACGGTCGCCGCGCCGCGCCGGGCCGAGGCGGGGCGAGAGACAGCGGCCACGCGGGCGGCTTGCTGCGCCAGCGCCCGGTCGGCGTTCACGGCCTCCCCTTCGGGCACGGCAGCGAGGAGCGCGACGCCCGACGGCAGCGATGGGTCCGCCGGGGCGACCCGGAGCAGGACGCGCACCTGCACCCCGCCGTTTAGCCACTGCGCCCCGCGCAGGGCCGGGGGAACCGGGAGCGTGATCGTCGTTCCGCTCACCGACAGCAGGGCAGTTTTGTCGTCGCCCGCCGTGATGATGCCGCTGACGACAGCCGCCGCTTCCACGGTGCGCCCGGTATAGGCATCCGGGCGGCGCAGGATGTCGCCCGCCGACGGGGCGCCGAGCAGGGGCGTTTTGACGGCCTGACGGGCGCTCAGAAAGTCCGCTAGAGGGTCCGCCTGCGTGCGCGAGGCTGTCAGAAGCAGCAGGCCGCCCCAGAGGGCCACAAGGGTGTGTGTCAATAGCGTTTTCACAGTTCCCATAATAACATAGCTCATCCTGTCTGTCAAGGCTAACGAAGGCTGGCGAAGTTTATTTTCAGCGTTTGTTGACAACGGCTGACAATTAAGATATACTGAGGCATATTACGCCCCCCGCATCTCTGAGACCGCCGCCCGGCGGCCCGAGCATGCGGCGCGACGAGAGAGAGAACAGACAACGAATGGAGTCCGAATCCCGAGATTTGCTGACCGTCGAACAGGCCGCAGCCTACTTGCAGCTCAGTCAGTCCAGCATTCGCTCCTACATCCGGCAGGGCAAATTAAATGCCTTTCGGATTGCGGGCAAGCGCAAGGTGCTGATCCCCCGGACCGAGCTTTTAAAGCTGCTGGAACCCGCCCGCGCCCAGGATGTAGAGGCCGATGCGGCAGCCACCACCCAGGGCAGCGACGAGACCGAGTAATCGGGGGAACCGCTGCCCATGACCGTGATTGAGGCTCGCACCGGCAGCCCCGGCCTCTTCGCCGAGGTGCGCGAGTTGTGGCGCTACCGGCATTTAATCCGCATTCTGGCCGAGCGCGACCTGCGCGTCCGCTACAAAAACTCCGTTCTCGGCATCGGCTGGACCCTGGTGAACCCGCTGATTCAGGTGTTCGTGCTGACCGTTGCCCTGGGGTATATTCTCGGGACCGGTCCCAAAAACCTCAGTGCGTACATCTTCTGCGCGACTATTCCCTGGACTTTTTTTCAGACCTCGGTGCTGGATGCCTCCACCTCGGTGCTGGTCAAGATGCCGCTGCTGAAAAAAGTTTACTTCCCGCGTGAAATCCCCCTGATTGCCACCGTCTGCCAGAACTTTGTGCAGTTTTTGATCTCGCTGGCCCTTTTTGTCGTGTACCGCTGGGGCATCACAACCCTGCTCTTTCAGTGGCCCGGCCTGCCGCCCCGCGAACTCTGGCTGCTGCCCTGGCTGGTTGTCATTTTGTTTCTGCTGACCCTGGGCACGTCGTTTTTCGTCGCCGCCGCCAATGTATTTTATGAGGACATCAAGTTTATTCTGGGCCTGCTGATGGGCTTTTTGTTTTATTTGATGCCAATTATCTACTTCGCCGAGAACATCATCTATTCCACCCGCATTCACAGCGAAACCGCCCGCTGGTGGGCCTATCACCTGTATCTGGCGAACCCGATGGCGTGGCTGCTGACGGCGTTCAAACAGGTCTTTTTTGGCCGGGCGATTATCTCCAATGTTGGAGCCTCGCAGGTGCTTTACAGCGCCCCGTTTGACTGGCGTTTTCTGCTTCTCACGACGCTCACATCGCTTCTTGTCTGCTGGGGCGGCTACACGTTCTTTAACTCCTGCAAATGGAAATTTACGGAGCGGCCATGAGCAGCGAGACTTTGCCCGCGCTGGAAGTCAGCGGCATCACCAAAGAGTTCCGGGTGTATCACCGCACCTATGCGTCGCTGAAAAGCCATGCCGCCGCGCTGGCGAAAACTCTCGTGCGGCGCGGCCCGGCGGCGGGCTATGAGACGCGCCGGGCGCTGTCCGGCGTGTCGTTCACCGTGCCGCCGGGCGAGGCGGTCGCGCTGATCGGGCGCAACGGCTCTGGCAAAAGCACGCTGCTGTCTATTCTGAGCCGTATCTACCTGCCGACCTCGGGCACGGCGCATCTGCGCGGGCGCATGGTCAGCCTGCTGGAACTGGGCGCGGGCTTCGACCCGGAGCTGACCGGGGCGCAAAACGTCTTTTTCAGCGGGACCATTCTGGGCCTCACCGAAGATCAGGTGGCGAAGCGCTACGACGCGATTTTAGACTTCGCGGAGCTGGACCGGCAGGCGATGGACCTGCCGGTGCGGATGTTTTCGTCGGGAATGCAGCTTCGTCTGGGCTTTGCCATCGCCGTGCATCTCGACGCCGATTTACTGTTAGTCGACGAAGGGCTGGCCGTGGGCGACGAAGGCTTTCAGGAGAAATGCTTCCGCAAGATGGAAGACTTCAAGATCGAAGGCCGCACGATATTGATGGTCACGCACGAATTAGACCATGTGGAGCGCCTTGCCGACCGCGTTTTGTGGCTCGACGGCGGCGTCATCCGCCGCGACGGACCCGTGGCCGAAGTTCTGGCCGAATACCGCCGGGAGTTTGCCGAACATCCGGCCTCGCCGAAAGACACCCCATGACCGAATTGACCCGCGCCGAGATTGTAACGCAGCTATTGACCCCGCCGCAGACGATGCGCCCCGGCGACCGGCTGACCCGGCTGCTTCAGCAAGTCCGCGCCTACAAAAACTGGCTCGAATGCCTGCGGATACGCAAGGTCACGCATTCCGTGTCCGGCGCACACCTCACGGTGCAGTTCCGCGACGGGTTTTCGATGATTATCCGAGACGGCACGAACGATATTTTGATCCTCTGGGAAGTGCTGCTGTCGGGGGCCTATGCATCCACTGACCGGCTCGTCAAAAACGCCGGGGGCGCGTGCAGCGTCATCGACCTCGGCACGCATATCGGCACGTTTACCCTGCGCTGCGCCCGCCTGCCGGGCGTCGCGGCGGTGCAAAGCTACGAGCCGGGGCCGGACAATCGGGCACTGCTGGAAGAAAACCTTGCCCGGCATCCCGCGCTGGCAAAAAAAGTGCAGGTGTTCGCCGAAGCCGCCGGGGCCGAAACCGGGGAGGCGTTCTACCACCTGGATTTATATAATGCCGGGGCAAGCACCGTGTCCGCCGGGGGCGGCGAGGTTCCGGTTTCAGTGCGGGGCTTTCGGGAGATTGTCGCCCGCTGCCCCCGACCTATCGCTTTCGTCAAGATAGACATCGAAGGCGGCGAATACGCGGCTCTGCGTGGCAGCAGCCCAGCAGACTGGGCGGACATACCGGCAGTCATGGCCGAGCTGCACGAGGACCCTTCGGGCCGCTCCACCCCCGCCGCGTGGCTGGACGACATGGCCGCGCTGGGCTACACGCGCCAGACACGCGAGTTTACCACCGTGGTATTAGAGCGGCCCGACAGCAAGGGCAAAGGGAGCGCCGCCTGATGCCTTCGCTGATTTCCAGAAGTAAAGCCGCCGCGCAGCGCCTGTCCGACGCCGTGCTGTACAGCCGCTACGCCAACCGGGTTGCCGACCACCGGGCGGTGGACAAAGGCACGCAAATCCTGCTGTCTCTGCGCTATCAGGAGATGCTTCAAGCGGGCCGCCCCCTGCCGCCGCTGTCCGAGGTCGGCTTCCGGGTGTATTCACAGACCGACGAAGACGGCCTGTTGCTGTTTTTGTTTTCGCTACTTGGAACCACCAACAAAAAAACGGTGGAGGTCTGCGCGGGGGAGGGGATTGAGTGCAACAGTGCCAACCTCATTTTAAATCACGGCTGGGAGGGCCTGCTGTTTGACGGCGATGCGGAGAGCATCCGGCGGGGGCGGGCGTGGTACGCCCGCAGCCGAAGCGTCTGGATGTGGCCGCCCCGACTGGTTCAGGCGTGGATTGAAACAAAAAACATCAACGCCCTGATTACCGCACAAGGCTTCGCAGGCGAGATCGACCTGCTTTCGGTGGATATGGACGGCATGGACTACTGGGCCTGGGAGGCGATTGAGTGCGTCACCCCCCGCGTCGTCGTGGCCGAGTGTCAGGTGGCCTGGGGCGATGAAAAGGCGGTGACAGTCCCGTATCAGGCGGATTTCGACCGGCGCAAACTTCACCCGGAGTATTACGGCGCGTCCCTGCCCGCGCTGGTGGCGCTGGGACGGCGCAAGGGTTACCGACTGGTCGGCAGCAATTCCTACGGCTTCAATGCCATTTTTCTACGCGACGGGGTCGGCGAAGACCTGTTCCCGGAAGTGGCCGCCGCCGACTGCCTGCGTCATCCGTGGGCAGTTCACGCCCGGCAGACGCATCTGGAAGCCATCCGCTCCCTGCCCTGGGTAGAAGTCGCGCCGTGAAAGACAGCCATGAAAATCGGCATTGATGCGCGGGCGCTGTCGGGGCGGATGACGGGGGACCGTACCTACTGGCGGGGCCTTCTCAGCGGCCTGTCCGCCGTAGACACCGAGAACGAGTACGTTCTCTACACCCGCCGCCCCGTCGACGGGGAGCCGCCCGTCTTAGGGCCGAATTTCCGCTGGCGCACCCTGCCGTCGCCCAAGCAGGACGCCCTTTGGATGCTGGGCACATTCCCGCTGGCCCTGAGAGCCGACAAGATCGACGTCGCGCACACGCAGTACAATATCCCCCTGCTCGGCTGCCCCTGCCCGGTGGTGACCACGGTGCATGACGTGTCGTTTCGAGTCCACCCGGAGTTTTTCCTGCCCCGCGACCGCTGGATTTTGAACACGCTGGTTCCGCGCTCGATGCGCCGGGCCGCCCGCGTCCTCACCGACTCGGACAGCACCCGCCGGGACATCGGGCGCTTTTGCCCCGGCGTCCCCAAAGACCATGTTCAGGTCATTCTGCTGGCCGCCGACGCGCATTTCGTGCCGCCCAAAGACGGGCAGGAAACGGCGCGGCTTGCGGTGAATAACACGCTGAAACAAGACAATCGCCCGTACCTGTGCGCGGTCGGCGTCTTGCAGCCGCGCAAGAACCTGGCCCTGCTGCTGGATGCGTTCGCCCTGCTAAAGCTCGGCCCGCACCCGCCGCCGCACCGGCTCTTGATTGTGGGTAAAACCGGTTGGATGGACGAAACCAGCGCCCAGATCGCCGCCCTGCCGCCGGAAGCCGCACGGGACATCGTGCTGACGGGTTACCTCGCCGACGATTTCCTGCCAACGCTTTACGGCGGCGCGGACGCCCTCTGCTACCCGTCGCGGTACGAGGGCTTCGGCCTGCCGCCCCTGGAAGCGATGGCCTGCGGGTGTCCCGTTTTGGTCAGCCGGTCGTCGTCGCTGCCCGAAGTCGTCGGCGATGCGGGTATCCTCTTGCCGCCGGAGAACTCACACGCCTGGGCGCACGCTCTGGAAACGCTCCTCGGCTCCCCTGCCGTGCAGGCAAGGTGGCGCGAGCGCGGCCCGCCCCGCGCCGCCCGGTTTTCCTGGGAGCGCACCGCCCGCGAGACGCTGGAAGTTTATGAAGATGTGTGCAAATAGGGACCATGCCATAAATGGCACGGCTCATCGGCCTCCGGCCAGCAAGCACCGCTTCGCGGGGCTAAGAGTAAGATAGACGCATTTCGAGTGCCGCGAAGCGGTACTTTTCGGCGTCCTCGCCCAATAGCCGTGCCATTTATGGCATGGTTAAGAAAGCCCCTGCATTAAGAAAGAACCGTTATGCCCCTAGACCCAAAGTTTCTGGCCGTGCTGGCCTGCCCCGCCGATGACAACCGCCCGCCGCTGCGGCAGGAGGGCGAAACCCTCGTCTGCGACCAGTGCGGGCGCATCTATCCCATTCAGGACGGCATCCCCATCCTACTGCCTGAAGAGGCCCTCAACGCTCATTCTTAGCCAAACATTTAGAAAGACCCAAACCTAACCCGGAGACCCACTCGTGCAGCTCACCCGAACCGGCCCTATTCGCATCTCGCTCATCCACGGCCCCAACCTCAACCTGCTCGGCATCCGCGACCCCGACACCTACGGCAAAGACACGTTTGAATCGGTCAACCGTAAAATCGAGGCCCATGCCAAGTATCTGGGAATTGAAGTGCAAATCCAGCAGTCCAATTCCGAAGGCGCTCTGGTCGACTTCGTGCAGGACGCGATGGGCTGGGCCAATGCCATCGTCATCAACCCCGGCGCGTACACGCACTACTCGTATGCCATCCGCGACGCCATTGCCGACTCGCGCCTGCCCACGGTGGAAGTGCATCTGTCCAATGTACAGGCCCGCGAAGAGTTCCGCCGCCATTCGGTCATCTCCCCAGTGTCCACGGGCCAGATCGTCGGCTTCGGCCCTTACGGCTACCTGATGGCCCTGAGCGCCGCCAAGAACCTGATTGAAGAAAGCCACCGGTAGGCCCCCCTCCCCGGCGCAAGCGCCGACCCTCCCCTGTTAGGGGAGGGTTAGAACAGGATAAGAGGGCGCGATAAATCGCGCCCCTACGGGGCCGCTCCGAACTGTCTGTGCCCTCCCCTAACAGGGGAGGGAGCGAGGAACGAGCGGGAGGGGTCCGAATGCCCCTAAACCACCGCCGCCGCCTCCCCGTCAAAAATCTCCGTCCCATCCCGTGCCGGACGCGGGAACCCCGCCCCGCAGTGCGGGCACACGTCCCGGTCCACAGCGCGGGGCCGCCCGCAGCTCGGGCACGGCACGCGCACCGGCCACGGGCGCAGGGCCAGCAGCATCAGCACCCCGAACAGCCCCAGCGGCAGGCCCGCCACGGCCCAGAAGGTTTGGACGCGGCGCGTGTCCCCGCAGCGGCGGCTGAGGAGTACCATCAGACCCGCACTGAGCAATCCCGACAGCACAGACATTCCCAGGAATAGACGTATTCCCGGCAGATCGTTCGGGTTCTGCTCAATGTCTCGATGAAAAATACTGTACACCGGAAAGGTTATCAGTGGCGGCGCAAGCAGGCCAAAGAAACCGCCAGCAGTATCAGAGGGCGGAGTGAAACGCGCAGGCAGCGGCGGCAGGGTGTAGCGCTGCGTCACCGCGCCCCTTTTTGTTGTCTCCGTGATGTATTGGGGCATTTTTCCGCCCGCCGCTTTCTGAGCTTTGAGTGAAGCGCTGTACCAGAAGAAGTATTTCTGGCCGTCCGGCGTCACAGTCAGGCTGACGTTGGTGTAGCGGGCCGGGTCGTATTCGCGGGGCAGTGCAAAGAGACGCTGCCCATCAGGCGTGTAGACGAAAAACTGCCCTGCCGCCGCCACGACGGCCAAAGAAGCGTGGGGTGAGCGCTTGCCGAGTGGGTTCAGTATGCCCTGAATCTGGCTGGCCCCAGCAATCTCGCCTGGCGCGTGCGCCTGATACAGCGTGAGGAGAGTGGGAACCGGGTCGGCGTTGATATTGAGCCAGTAAACGGCGTTTGGGTAGTGGAGCAAAGACAGCGCAGACCCATAATCATTGGATGGGGCCGGGTAGGGAACGGAGAAGCGCGGGACGTCCGGCTGAGACACAGGCGAAAAGCCGGTCGGCCCGACATAGCCAAACAACTGCCGGGTCTTCTGCCGGTAGCCAAACCCTCGCCGCTCGGCAGGCACGTAATACCAGAGAGAGGCTTGTCCATTGCTGTTGGTAACCTGCGGGTAACTGTTCAGCAAAGTAACAACATACCGAGATGGCGTACTGTAATAATCATTTGTACGCCTGCCACCATCGAGATAGTAGTTTGGGGTCAGCACAAAAGATTTCTGTCCGTCGAAGTCCACACCGTTTACCAGAGTTCCTTTACGCAATCTGACGGAATGCCCTTGCAGGTCAGTCGCACTGCTGCTGCCTCCCGCTGAGGTATGACCAATCAGGACCCGTCCCAGACCATCAATTATGTAAAACGTTTGATCCTGCCGCGCTTCCTGCGAAGGTGACAGGCTGGAAACGACGCCTCCGACAAGGATAGTCAAAGTCACCAGCACAACGCCGGAACCAGCGTACAGGGTCACACCAAGACCTGCACGGGCCGAGCGGGGCAGGTGGGCGTACTCGCCTTTGGTCACAAAGCAGCCCCAGGCGGCGAGGCATAGCACGGCCCCGAACACCAGAGCCGCCAGTGCGGCCATCCAGAACTCCGGCAGGGCGCGGGTCAACACCGAGGCCAGGACGGCGGCGGCCAGCGGCAGGGGGCGGCTGCCGTACCAGCGGGCGGGCCGCAGGGCCAGCAGCATTCCGGCGAAGTAGAAGGGCACAATGGTCAAGAGCGCGGCGGCGCCCGGCAGAAGCAGGTGGATGTCAAACGGTGCGGCGACATCGCCCGGCAGGGCAGCCCACAAACCCAGGAAGCCCAGCGGCAGGGCGGTCGCGCCGAGGGCCAGCAGCAGGCCCGTCGCCGCCTTGCCCCAGAACAAAGTCGTGCGCGGCACAGGCCGATGCACCAGAAAGGCCCACTGGTCCCGCCGCAGTTCCGGCATGGTCTGCGCGAAGCCCAGCGCGGCTCCCAGCAGCGGGCAGCCGAACAAAAACACCGGTGCGATGCCGTTCCACAGTGCCGAAGCCGGGTCCGACGACCTGTTCAGCCCGGCGGCATAAAGCTGATAGCCCAATGCCAGAGCCAGCGCAATCAGGGCCAGCACGGCCCAGCGGGCGTTTTCGCGTCCTTCTTTCCAAACCATGGGTCCCAATATCGGTTTCATTATATTCTCCCGCCCGAATGCCTTACGCCGCTGCGCTCCACGGGACACGCCCCCCGGATTGGAAATCCGAGGCTATAGAGAGCAAATGTCCGCCTGCGCGGACAAAAGAGCGGAACGATCTTCCGCCACTGCTACAGTTCCAAATGCGCTCCACAAGAGACAAAAGGGTTCTTTGTCCACGAAGGTGGACAGTTGCCTTCTATAGACCCGGATTTCCAATCCGGGGGGCTTCACTCCGAGAAGTCCCCTCGGGGGCGGATGCCGCCTCCGCTTCTTTGTCTGTCTCTTCGCCCAAGTCTTCCAGAAAGCCTTTTGTCTCGCCCCGGTCACTCAGATACGACACGAACGCCTCTTCCAAGCCAAGCGGCACGGGGTCAATCCGTGAGGCCCCCAGCGATGCCAGGCGGCCCGGCGTCTCGGCGTCGGTTACCAGTGTCAGCGTCAGCTCGCGTCCGGCCCGGAACGTCTGCAATAGCCCCGGCCAGGGAGGCAGGGTGGGGGCGGGGCCGGGGAACGTCAGCACGTACTGCCGGACGCGGGCGCGGAAGGTTTCCAGCGCACAGTCCGCCCGCAGCAGGGAGCCGTCCAAGACGGCAATCCGGTCGGCGACACGTTCCACATCGGACAGCAGGTGCGACGAGAAAAAGACGGTCTGGTCGGCATTGCGGGTCAGATACACCAGCGCCTGCAAAAGCCCGCGCCGGGCGACCGGGTCCAGGCCCAAAGCGGGGTCGTCCAGAATCAAAAGCTCCGGCTGCGGGGCCAAAGTCAGGGCCAAACAGAGGCCCGCCCGTTCGCCGCGTGACAGGTCCCCGGCTTTGGCACTGGCTTTCAGGCCAAAGTGAGACACCACGGACTGAAACACGCGATTATTCCAGCGCGGGAAAAACGCCGACTGAAAGCGCCCGCACCCAGCGACGCTCATCCAGCCGTAGACATGATGCCCCTCGGCCAGATACCCGATGCGGGCGCGGACTTCTGGCGGCAAAGTGCGGCAGTCATAGCCCAGCACGCGGGCCGTGCCGCGTGTCGGCTCCACCAGCCCCAGCAGCATCCGAATCGTGGTGCTTTTCCCGGCCCCATTGCGGCCCAGAAAGCCGAACACCGAGCCGCGTGGCACACTTAAATCCAGCGCGTCCACCACGCACCGTGCTCCGTAATAGCGGGTCAGCCCCGACGTTTCAATCACCAAGTCAGCCATTTTCCGTCTCCTCCGGGACAAGCTGCGCCAGCTTCTGCGTCAAGCGCCGCACAATCTCCTCGCGTCCGTAATCCAGAAACAGCACTGCCCGCACGGCTTCGTCGAGAGCCGCTTCGAGCTGCCGCTCCCGCTCGTCGCCCGACAGCCGCTGACGTCGCGGGGCCACGGTCAGCCCTTTGCCCGGCTGCGTGAGCGCGTGCCCCTCCCGCACGAGGTCGGCATACGCCCGCGCCACGGTATTCGGGTTGACCACCAGACGCTCGGCCACCGCCCGGACGCTCGGCAGCGGGTCGCCCAGCGCGAGGTCGCCGCGCAGGATCGCCAGACCGATTTGGTCCACAATCTGCCGGTAAATCGGCACGGGGCTTCCGGGGACAATTTGCAGTTCTAAAGGCATAGGCTTTATTTTTATTTACTGTACTAGTTAAGTTAGTACAGTTTAGCACGAGTTTTAAGATTTGTCAAGGGGCAGAAAGCCACGGATTAAAATCCGAGGCTCAGAAGTGCCCCGTGTCCAGGGGACACAAGTAAGAGTAGGCCCAGCGTTTTCCAGCCTCGGGTTTTAACCCGTGGCATCCTTGCCGTTTGAGCGGGAGCCGCGCAGGCGAATACCACCGGGCGGCAGTTTCGGGGCAGTCACTTCTCCGCGTGCCCTTGCTTCAGTGACCTTCTGCCATGCTTTCTGAAACGCCGGTTCATCCCGCTGCGCGTCATATCGGGGCGGGTGCGCGATTTTCACTTCACTGGGATTGCTTTCAGTCTTGATCAATGTCAAATCAGACATTTTGACTAAAGTAACTTGGTATCTTATGTTGGGATTGAGAGTGCATTTCGCAGTGCCGTTAGCGTCATGAAAATTGCCGTCTTCAATGTCTATTTTCTGTTTTGTCAAAACTTTATTCGTCAACATTAATTCCCCGTTCTTTCAGATAAGAGCGAAGCGCGAGAACGCAAAGCGAGTTTTCACCAAGATCAAAAAACGCATTGCCATCACTCCCGTTACTGCGCCACCACTCCGCGCCGCCTTCCTGGCTGAAAAGGTCTAAAGTTGTGTCCACAGCAGTGAGACCAGACTTAGCAAGCCGCGCTCCAAACCCAGTTAAGTCCATGCTAAAGCCCAACCGGGGCCAGACATAATATCCGCCGATACCGCCGGGATGGTTTGCATACCCCTCCGCCCACAGTCTAATTTCATCGATTTCAAATTTGCGGAAGCTCGCCACCTGACGGGCGAAAAGCCGCGTTTCCAAAAATTCGGGCGCTTCTGTTAAAAGCGCAATATTGTCGAACTCTACAACGCGCTTGCCTGATTTTGGGTCCAAGTACAAAAGGTAATCACAAGTGCCGCTAAACCAACTATACCCTAATCGCAGTTCAATGTCGCTCTCTGCTCTCGTGGCGGTAATCGACAGTTCAGAACCGTCTGGGGCAGCAATCAGTTCCACAAAATCTTCCGGGGTCAACACCTGTCCAAAGATTATTTGACATGCGTCTCTAATTTCCTGCTCGTGTTCCTGGTAACCAGCCAACTTCACACGAGGATTTGCAAATAATGCAGCCGATTGAGCATCCATGTTCAATAATTGTACCTTGTTTTAATACCACGTCTCACCTGAAGGCGCGGCAATCTGCGTATCCAAGCCGAGCGGGCGGCCAAAGTCGGGGAGGCCGTCTGCGGTCCAGATGAAGGGCTGGGCGCGGGCGGAGCGGTTTGCGTAGGTGTAGTCGGCGGTCGTTTTGGCGTGGTAGGCAATCCAGTCCTGCGTGCCGTCGGGGGAGCGGAAAAAGAAGCAGTGGCCGGGGCCGTAGACACCCGCGTCGTCGTCTCGGGTGAAGACCGGCGCGGGGTGCTGATGCCAGACGGACGGGTCGGTCAGGTCGGCATCCGCGTTAGCGACAAGCATGGCGAGTTTGTAGTCCGGCTTGCCGGTGTCGCAGGCGGAGTAAATCAGAAAGACTCGGCCATTTCTGAGCAGGGGCACCGGGCCTTCGCGGACTTCGTCGCAGCCGAATCCGTCGGCGTCTAAATACGTGCGCTCGCCGGTGAGGGTCCACGGGTCGGCCATACGCGAGACATACAGCCCCTGCCCGGCGGGGCTGGGCTTGCCGCACCAGAAGAAGTAAAGCGTGTTATCGGGCAGGCGCAGCACGGAGCCGTCGATGGCGTAAAAAGCGTCATCGGGGTCGGTTTGAAGCTGTGCTTTGAACGTGTACGGGCCGCGCAGGTCGTCGCCCGCGCTTTCGCAGACAAACATCCGGTGCGCGGGGTCGGTCCCGTCGGAGGCAGTATAGTAAAGATACCAGCGGGGGCCGTTTTCCGAGTCCAGGCGATGAAACTCCGGTGCCCAGAGTTGCACGGATCGCCCCGGCGCGGTGTCCCGCCAGACCACTTCTTCGGGGGCGGCCGCGAGTTCGGCCAGATGCCGTGCCCGGCGCAGGCAAATATGGCCGCCCCGCGTCGCCGAAAGGGAGTACCAGCCGTCGTGCCACGTCAGAAACGGGTCTGCGCCCTGCGGACAAAGCGGGTTGCGGAATGTCATGGGTGTCTTCTCCTCAGCACGAGCGCGGTATAATGGGGCTATCATACCCGCCGGAAAGGCCCCCGTCCATGCCAGACCAATTCATGCCAGACCCTACCCAAAACCGTCTTGAAAACCTTCGCCGCGCCCTCGCCACCCTGCCCGAGCCGCCCGAGGCACTGCTCATTACCAATATCGACAATTTAGGCTATGTGACCGGCTTCACCGGCTCTACGGCGCAGGTTGTGATTTCGCCCACGGAAGCCGTTTTTATCACCGATTCCCGCTACACCCTGCGGGCGCAGGCCGAATGCGCCGGGTTCAAGATTGTGGAAACCCCGCAGGGCAGCGGCGGCTACGGCGAGGCGCTGCAAAATGTCCTCAAAGAGATGCCCGGTGTCAAGACGCTCGGCTTCGAGGCGGGGCACGTCACCGTGGCCGCGTGGGACACGTTCAAGTCCCTCCTGCCGGACATTGCGTGGATCGGCACAAGCGAGGTGGTGGAAACGCTGCGGCTGGTCAAAGACGCGGGCGAGATCGCAGCCATCCAAAACGCCATTCGGGTCGCCGAAGAGGCGTTTCTGTCGGTCAAGCACCTGCTGAAACCCGGCACACGCGAACAGGATTTTGCCTTAGAGCTGGAGTTTGCCATGCGGCGCGGCGGGGCTTCGGGCACGGCCTTTGATACGATTGTGGCCTCCGGCGGGATGGGTGCCCACCCGCACAATCAGGCCGGGCCGCGTCCCTTTGCGGCGGGTGACTTCGTGACGATTGACTGGGGCGCGACCGTGGGCGGCTACAATTCGGACATCACGCGCACCTATGCCATTGGGACCGCGTCCGACCGGCAGCGGGAAGTCTACGCCGTGGTGCTGGAAGCCCAGCAGCGGGCCATCGCCGCTATCCGTCCCGGCAAAACCGGCCAGGAGATTGATGCCATCGCCCGCGACTTTATCGCCGCGCACGGCCTCGGCGATGCCTTCGGGCACTCACTCGGGCACTCGCTCGGGCGCGATGTTCATGACGGGCCGGGCTTTTCCGTCCGCTCCGAAGCGCTGATTCTCGCGCCGGGCATGGTGATGACCGTGGAGCCAGGGGTGTACTTAGAAAGCTGGGGCGGCCTGCGCGTCGAAGAAGATATTCTTGTGACAGACACCGGCTGCGAGGTCCTGACGCACCTGCCCAATGCGCTGGAAGTGCTGTGAGCAATCTTTTTCATAATTTTTTTCTCTGGCCTGTAGAAATTGCTTGATTCTATGTTAGAATGCAGATGAACACTGACGTTCCCCCCAGAAACGGATACAAGGCTTTCCCAACAAGCCGATTCCTTCTTTCCTGCAAGTTAGTTTTTTATTTGCAAAGGCCGCCTGACAGGGTGTTTTCTGGTTTTCTTGCGAGAGTTTGATTGAAAACGTTATGAAGAATGAGGAAAACACCACGTCAATGAGTAAGAAAATTGCCAAAGGCCGATGGAAACAGGGCGGGCTGGTGCTGGCCGTCGCCGCCATGCTGGGGAGTGCCGGGGCCGAGGTCCACGCGCAGGAAGTCAGCAAAGAAGTCGCCAGTCAAATCGCGTCCCTGGAACAGGAAAAAGACGCCCGCACCCCCGCCCAGCAGAAGATGGACTCCCAGCTCATCTATGCCTCCAAAATGAGCCAGGGCTACGCCATCAGCTCCGCCGTGAAGACGCTGGAAGTGGAAATTCCCGAAGAGGAAAACGGCGGTGTGCTGGTAGACATCTCCGGGCAGGTGACGCCAGACCTGCTTCAGCAGATCGCGGACGCGGGCGGCACGGTGCAAAGCGCCTTCCCGGAATACAAAGCTATCCGGGCGATTCTGCCGCTGGAGCAGATCGAAGGCATCGCCGCAAACCCCGCCGTGCGCTTTATCGGCCCTGCTGATTTGCCCCATATCGCCGGAAGAACAGCGGCACCTGCCGGGGTGAAGATGAAGCAGTTCGGCTTCGGCCCATCCTCCACCGCCATCAAATCGGCCCCAAACCTGCCCGCTGCCCCTCTGGTCTCCCGGCCCACGCAGGCCAAGCGCCCGCAGCGCGATTTGGCCCACATTGCAGAGCAAATCCGCGCCGCCCGGCAAAAGATGGAAGCGGACCGCGTTACAACCGCCCTTGGCCTGTCCGGCCTGGGCGGCGCAGACATTTTCAATAATCCCGCTGTGCTGCACGATCTGGCTCCGTTTTTGTCCGTCTCTGTCGCCGCGCCCGCTCCCGTGCTGGCACCAGGATCGGGCAGTGTGGACTCGGAAGGCGACACGACGCTGCGGGCCAATCTGGCTCGCACTACCTTCGGCGCGACCGGCGCAGGTCTCAAAATTGGCGTTCTGTCGGACAGCCTTGATGACACGTCAGGCTCCTATGCCGCCGCCCTCGCCTCCGGCGATACGTCCCCCGTCACGGTCCTGCCGGGACAGGCGGGCACAGGCGCGGGCGAAGGGCTGGCGATGCTGGAAATCATTCATGACCTGGCCCCCGACGCGCAGCTTTATTTTGCGACCGCCTTCACGAGCGCTGCATCGTTCGCCCAGAATATCCGCGATTTGCGGACGGCGGGCTGCGACATCATCATTGATGACGTGTCCTATTTCAGCGAAGGCGTCTTCCAGGACGACAACATCGCGCAGTCCGTCAACGCGGTGACTGCGTCCGGCGCGTCGTACTTCTCCTCGGCAGGCAATGAGTATTACCTGGGAAGCCTTGCCGCCAATGCTTCCGGCGTCTGGGAAGGCAACTTTGTGGATTCGGGCTACACCGGCCTGGCAAAAACCGGTGGCACATTCCACAATTTTGCGGGCACGACCGGCGCAGCCGGAACCCAGGACCCGGTGTATTCGTTTGCAAAAAACACTGCCTTTCTTTTCTGGGATGACCCTCTCACCAAGTCCAGCAACGACTATGATCTGTTCCTGACCAACACGGCGGGGACCACGATTACTTCCAGCGCGGCTAATGTCCAGAACGGAGCCGGCGATCCCTTCGAGCAAATCACAATCGCTGCCACAGGAACCGGACGGCGCTTGATTATCTTCAAGAAGACCGCCGCCGCGCCGCGCTTCCTGCACCTGACACTGAACGGAAACATTTTCTATTCCAACACCGGCGTTCCGTTCTATGCGACCAATGGGTAGACGGCGGGGCACTCCGCCGCCGCCGCCGCGTTTAGCGTCGCTGCTGCGCCTGCCGTCGCACCCGGCCCTTTCCCCGGCGTCTTTGGCCCGTCCAGCCCGCCCGAGAACTTCACGTCGGACGGCCCGCGCCGCATCTTTTTCAATGCAGATGGAACGCCGATAACGCCCAATGACTATTCCTCGACCGGCGGCACGGTTCGCGCCAAGCCCGATGTCACCGCTGCGGACGGCGTCACCACGACGCTGCCCTCGGCCAGCGGCCTGAACCCGTTCTACGGAACCTCGGCGGCGGCTCCCCATGCGGGCGCAGTGGCAGCCCTGCTCAAGTCCTACAACCCGGCCCTGACCCCGGCGCAGATTCGCAGCATCCTGACCGGCACGGCCATTGATATTCTCACCCCCGGCCCCGATACCGTCACCGGCGTCGGCATCGTGGATGCTTACAGCGCCCTTGCCAGTGCGCCGACCCCCGCCCTGCTGCCCATCACCTTCTTCGCCGCTCGCGTGTCCGGCGGCACGGGGACGACAGGAATTGTGAGCCTGCGCGACCCGGCCCCCGCCGGCGGCGTCACCCTACCGCTCTCGGTCTTGAACGGCCCCGCTACCGTGCCGAGCAGCGTATTTATTGCCGGAGGCCAGACGACGGCGACGTTCCCGATCAGCACCTCGGTCGTCGGCAGCGACATTGTCTCTGCCATCCAGACTTCCTACCTGACGGAGACCAAGACGGCATACCTCGGCGTACAGGCTGAATACACCGCCTCGGGCCGGATTACGACTACGACAGGCGCGGGTGTTTCCGGTGTTGCCGTCAGCGCTCTCATTCCCGGCGTCACCACGCTTCCGGCCATGACCAACTCCACAGCGGTTCCTATCCCTGATGGAACCAGCCTGACGGGAACCGCGCCGGGCGCGGCGGTGAGCAGCCCGATTACCTTCACAGGAACGGGCACGGTCGCGGCTATCACTGTGGGTGTCAACATCTCGCACACCTACCAGACGGATCTTGCGCTGACACTGATTGCCCCCGACGGCACGAAAGTGATCCTGCGGCCCCAGGCGGCGGCGGGCGGCGGCAGCGGCATCGTCACCAGCTTCCCCAACCTGACTCCGAGCAGCCAGCCGCTTTCGGCCCTGTTTGGCAAGCCCATTGCGGGAACCTGGAAGCTTCAGGCGCAGGACTTCTACAGCGGCGACACCGGCACGATCAACTCGTTCACGCTGACACTCGGCCAGAACGTGCAGATTCCGGTGACGGCCACTACCGGCAGCGACGGCAGCTACCTTTTCCCGAACTTCACGTTCATACCAGGCAGCTACACACTGACGCCGTTTGCGGCAGGGTTCAGCTTCGTGCCGTCCGCCCGCACAATCACCGTCGGTCCGAACGCCACCGGGCAGGACTTCACGCTGTCCTCGTCGGTTCGCACCTCGGCAGCCGTCACGAAGGGCACGGACTACACCATCACCCTGACGCTCACCAACCCCGGCTCGGATGCGGTCAGCACTCTGCTGACCAAAGCCTCTCTGGGCACGGCGCAGCCCGCTTCGCCCGCACTGCCCGTTTCGGTGGGTACAGTGACCTCAGCCGCTCCGGCCACCGTGGTCCTGCACTTCCCGCTGTCAGCGGGCGCGTCTGGCTCCACCGTCCTGCTGAAAGCCTCTGGCTCCTACAGCGGCGGCTCCTTCAGCCTCTCGCAGGTAGTCAAACTGCCCTAGTCACAGACGAAGTCAAAAGCGCAGACAAAAGCCGCCCTGGAGAAGAAATTCTCCAGGGCGGCTTTTTTGTTTAAGAGCCGACTCTCTAGCGCACTGCCTGTTTGTTCAAGACCACCTCGCACGGGGCGCGTTCCAGCACAGTGCGCGAGACGCGGGCCATGAACGTATCCGACGGGTCCTCCGAGGGCAGGTAGGCCAGCACAATCAGCGACGCGCTGAGGACTTCGGCCTGATTGACGATCTCTTCTCCGGCATCGCGGGCGCGGGTGATCACCTGCTCGGCGGTGATGCCTTCGCCCTGCGCGGCGGCGGCGGCGGCGCTCAGTGTCCGCGCCGCTTCGGCTTCCTCTTCGGGCAGCGGGGCCGTCAGCGGCAGATGCCGGGGGACTTCCAGCACATAAGACAGATGCAGGCGCGACTTCTGGCCCGGCTCGGCCCTTGCCAGCCGCGACGCCAGCGCCCCGACCGCCTCGGGCCGGTCCGGGCGGAGCAGCGGCACCAGCACAGCCCGAGGCTGCGCTCCCGCCGTTGCCCGCGCCCCGCCTGACCCGCACAGACGCAGGGACGCACGGGCGTCATCGAGCGTGTCCGCAATCGGCAGCCGGGAGCGCACCCCCGGCACGGCCCGCAGGACTTCTAAGATGTCCTGCGGCAGCGCGGAGACCACAATCCGGGCACGGTAGCGCTCGATATAGTCCATCGCATCCCGAAACGTCTTGGCCCCCTCGGGCGTGCAGCGGTTGATGCCCGCCGCGTCCACGATAATGCCCTGCGGGTGATGCCGCAGCAGCAGGTTCGCCGCCGCCTGAATGGTCGGCCACAGGTTCTTGTCCAGCCCACCTTCAAGGCGAACCACATCTTCACGCGCTTCAATAATCATAAGTTTTTCACTAACTAGGATGCCTCGGACACTAGCACCACGCTGAAATCGTCCTGCATACGGCCACCGTTTGCCGCTCGCGCCGCCCCGCGCAGAGCCTCAACCGTTTCCCGGCCTTCATGCCGAGCCGCAATCTGCGCCATTTGCTCCCAGCCGACATGTTTCCAGACGCCGTCCGAGACAATCAGCAGCTTCCAGCCCTGCTGAAGCGGGGCCGTGAACGTCACAGGACGGGCCGCACTTGACCCCAGCAGTGGGTTCTTGTGCTGCCGCTCCGTCAGCTCCATCTCCTTGCCGCCCGACAGCAAAAGCGCAGCACAGTCCCCGCAGGAAGCCCCGCACACCTGCCACCCGGATATGCACAAAGAAATCAGCGAGCAGAACCCCGCCTCGTCCTCTTCGCAGACGGCTTCATCAGCCGCGCTGACAACCGGATACCACGGCGAAGCCTTGAAAAGAGTGTCCGCAGGAAATGATGACGCAGCCCGTAGGGTTTCTTCTACAGCCACACGCGCCGCCTTGGCTCCCCCGGCTTGCCCGCCCTGACCATCCGCCAGCGCACACAGAAGCAGGCCCGCGTCGCCAGGATGCGGATACACCACCGCGACATCTTCGTTCGCGTGCCAATCTCCGGCCTCCGAATGAACGATGTATTGGAAGCCGGGGTTCATTGTGTCAGCCTTCCCCCCGTGCCACGCGGCGGACGGCAGCGGCAAGCTCCGACACGCTTTCGACGGTGGCATCAGCGGTCTGCGCGGGGTCGGTGGGATTGTAGTAGACATATTGGAGGCCACGCTTGAAGCGGACGGTTTTCATGCCCATCGCTTTGGCGGGGCCGACGTCGTTGTCGGCGCGGTCGCCGACGAAAATGGCGTCTTCGGGTTTGATCCCTGCTTTGTCAAAAGCATAGTGGAAGATGGCGGGGTCGGGCTTGTAGAGATGCACAATTTCGCTGATAACGATGACTTCAAACAGGTCCGCGATGCCGTAGTCAATGAGAGCCTGAGCCACGGGGGGGTGCTGATTGGCGAGGACGCCGAGCTTGAAATCCTGCTTCAAGTCGCGCAAAACGGGCGTGATGCCGTCGAGGAGCTGCCCGTAAGGGCGGGGCTTTCGCATGAGCTGATACTGCTCCCGCGCCTCGTGCCACAGCACTTCGGTCTCGGACGAGTTGGCACAGTAGAACGCCATCGTTGCCTTGATGGCCGCCTCCGGGTTCGGGCCGAGCGCGGCAAGCTCTTTGCGCTTGGCATTGAAGTCGTCCCAGAAGACAGGCTTGCCGTGCGTCCGCAGGGTCAGCAAAAGCTGATGGAACAGCCATTGGTGCTGCGCGTTTTCATCAAACAGCACATCGCCGACATCAAAGAAAATCGTGGAAATAGCCATAGTACGCTTAGTATACCCCGCCGAAGCGCCACATGAGAAACGGGGTATACTAAGCGCACGAAAGCATCAAGGAGACACACAACATGGCGACACAATCCCCCGAGCGCCCCGGCGCAATCACATTCAAAGGCGAGCCGATGACCCTCGTTGGCGAGCCGCTCAAGGTCGGCGACAAAGTCCCCGGCTTCGAAGTGCAGACCGCCAGCAAGCTGGAGCCTGCGGGCTGGACTGCCCTCAGCGAGAACGGCACCAAAGCGGTTCTGATGATTTTAGTACCCAGCATTGATACGAGCGTCTGTTCGCTGGAAACCAGCAAGTTCAACCGCCACGTCGCCGGTCTGCCGACGGACAAAATCAAGACCGTCACCATCAGCGCGGACACCCCGTTTGCCCAGGCCCGCTGGGCCAAAGCCGAGGGCATCGACAACATTGAAATGCTGTCCGACCACAAAGACCGCACCTTCGGCGAGGCGTTCGGCGTCCAGATCAAGGAACTTGGAATGCTGGCCCGCGCCATCTATCTGGTAGACAAAAACGGCGTCGTGCAGTATATACAGACCGTCGGCGAGGTCGCCAGCGAGCCGGATTACGACGAAGTCCTCGCCGCCGCACACAAGCTGGTGGATTAAAGCTGGAAAGGCCGCCCGCGTCTACACCGTCGGCGCGGGCGGCCAGGTGCCGCCGTCGGGCAGAGCGGCGGCCTGTCCGGCACGCGGCGTCTGCTTTTCGCCCAGCGCAATGCGGGCAAAATAGTAGACATTCTGGCAGAAATAGACCGGCGTCAGCACCAGGCCGATAATTCCCCACCACCCGCAGACGAGCATCATACTGTTATAAGCAGCACTGACTTTCAGGGCGCAGGGAACGCAGAAATTGCCTTCTTTTTTCGCCGTGAACCGCAGGTACAGCAGGCTGATATTGCGGTGGAAATCGCCGTAGCCTGTCGGCACCTGCGCCGAGCCGCATCCGGCGCAGGGAGCGCGGTCCGGCTCAGTCGCCGTGTCTAAATCAAACGCCCCGCAGTAGACGCCCGCCCCGGACAGCCAGCGGGCGGCAGCCTGCCCCGCCGCCCCTCGGATCGCCTCGCGGGCGTGCGGAGCCTGCTCCGGCGGCAGGTTCATCGCCGCCACTGCTCCTACTGCCTGCTGCTGCACATTGGTCCGCAGGAAGTAGTCGGCGACCTGACCGAGCGGGGCATCCGGCGGCAGGCCCGCCTTGCCCGAGGCCGCCAGCAGGGCCGCGCAGAAGCGGGCGGGGTCCTGCACCTGTACCCCGGCCCGGCCCGCCAGCCGCGTGTAGGTCAGGCCATAGGCCTGGCTCTTGGACAGCAGCGCCAGCCCTTCCCAGCCCAAAGTGACCGGCAGAGTCATCGCCACCAGAAACACCGTCGCGGGCAGGGATGGGGCCGCACCGGGCTTGGGCCGAAGCTTTTGCAGCAGCAGTGGCAGTGAGGCTGCATCCAGCGTGTATTCGCCGGGCGGCAGCACATCATAAGTGCGGTTTCCAGCGACCACGACCCCCGCACAGCCTTCGGGAATAGTCAGCCGTGAGCCAGGAAAAAGTCCGTTGACAGTCGCGTCATGACGCTGAAGCAGTTCGTTCATGGCGCTATTATAAATCATAGCGGCGGCGGCGTCAAGACTCAGGGGGCAAAAAAAGATTAAACAAAGACTCTTCGAGTCACCTTGCCCCGGCGGGGCGATATGCGGTATACTAAGCGGCGTTGAGGCGGCGATTTCAGCTTTGAAATAGCCGCCTCCTTGTATTGTCAGCCTGATTTTACTTGTGCTGCCTTGCCGTCAGGAAATCCGTGTCCAGCCACCCGAACCCCAGCGATGACGCCCGCGACCAACAATTGGAGCTGGGCGAGGAGGAAAGCCGCACCGCCCTGCGCCGGGCCTGGGAGCGGACTCTGCGGGCACTGGCCGGGTCACTGAACAAGCAGACCATCGACAACTGGCTGCGCCCCCTGCGTCCTCTTTCCCTCAGCGGCTCGATTGTCGTGCTCGGCGCTCCGTCGTCGTTTGCCCGCGAGTTCGCCGAAAAGAAGTATGCCCGGACGCTGGCCCAGCACCTCGCCCAGTATTTGGACTTGCCCGAAGTGCAGGTGCGGTTCGTTATCTCGACGCCTGAAGTGCAGCCGCTCCTCGGCGAAGCGCCGCTCCCCTTGCAGCAGGCCGCCGCCGCCCCCTCGAATGCGCTGGTCCCGTCGGCCCCGGTTCCCCCCGCTGAAATAGAGGGCGGCGGTGGCCCAATCACCAGCACCGGGCCGGGCCGGGGCACGCGCAACCCGTTCGCGCTGGAGCTTGCCGCAACGCCGCTCAATCCCCGCTATACCTTCGATGATTTCGTCGTCGGCAAGTCCAACCGTCTGGCCCAGGCGGGCGCTCAGGCCGTCGCCACCGCCCCCGGCGCGATGTACAACCCGCTCTTTCTGTACGGCAATCCGGGATTGGGAAAAACGCACCTAATGCACGCTATTGGTCACCAAATACGTTTAATGTTGCCGCAGGCGCGGGTGGTATATGTCAATGGCGAGACGTTTACGAACCATTATGTGGCGGCGATCCGGGACAAAAAGACCGAGGACTTCCGGCGGGCGTACCGTAATGTAGACGTCTGGCTGGTGGACGATATTCAAATGCTGGCGTCCAAAGAGCAAACCAAAGAGGAGTTTTTTCACACGTTTAATGCCCTGCATCAGATGAACAAGCAGATTGTCTTAACGTCGGACCGCTCCCCGCGTGAGCTGAAAGCGATGGACGAGCGCCTGTGGTCCCGTTTTGAGTGCGGCCTCGTGGCCGACATCGCGCCGCCGGAGCTTGAGATGCGCGAGGCTATTCTGCAAAAGAAGGCCATTTTGGAGAACATGGCAATCCCCGACGAGGTGATTGCGTTCATGGCGAATTTGATTCAGAGCAACATCCGTGCTCTGGAAGGTGCCCTGATCAAGCTGATGGCCTATGCGTCGCTTGCCCGCAGCCCGGTCACCAAGCAGCTTGCCTCGGATGTGCTGAGTTCGTACTTTGTGGACCGCCCGCCGCCGCGTGAAGCGCCCGTGCGCGAGATTGTCTCAGCGCACCCAGGCGATTACGCTCTGCTTGCCCCCGCAGTTCTCGGCCAGGAAATGAGTGCGGGTGGGCCGACGGTGGACCGTATTATTGATGCTGTCGCGTCGCAGATGGGTGTGGAACGCGAGCAGATTTTGACCGGCGGGGGCCGCTCCAACCGGGCGACGCGCCTGCACGGGGACGCAGGTTTTGCGCGGCAGGTGGCGATGTATTTCACCAAAGAGATGGGCGGCGTCCCGCTGTCGATGCTGGCGCAGACGTTCGGATTAAAGAGTCACACCGCGATAGTTCACGCGCACGCCCGGCTCGCCAAAGAGCTGGAAATCGAGCCGCAGCTATTGTCACTTATTGGCAATGTGCGTCAAGAACTGGAGCGCGGCAGCTAGTGTCACCGCTTGTGTCACACGTTGAGTCACAGAGTCACATAAAAGTGTGACTCAAGGAGGCAAAAATGTGACACAACGGCACCTGTTTGTGAATCAAGCAAAAATAGAGTCACACTGTCACACTCTTGTGTCACATTTTAGGGCCTTGAGTCACACTAGAGTCACATAAAGTGTGACACAGTGAAACAGCGGTTTTTGCCGTGTTTGGAAGCCTCCGCTACTGGCGAAAACACAAAAGCGAGCAAAAAACACCTGACTTTGGCCGTTTTGGGGTTCTTGAGTCACACTGAGTCACAGTTGAGTCACACACCTACTACTATTACTATAAGAATTAGACTCTTATATAATTATTAAAGAGTCACACGCAGACAGGCAAAAAGCAGAAAATGCACGTCAAGTCGCTGAAGCTGGAAAACTTTCGGAATTATGAGACTCTGCACATTGAACCGGGAGACGGCCTCAATATCTTTGTGGGCCGTAATGCCCAGGGCAAAAGCAACCTGCTGGAAAGTTTGTATATCTTAGCAACAAGCAAATCGTCTCGCGCCGGCAAAGACACCGAGCTGATCCGATTCGGCGCAGGCCGGACGACAATCAGCGCGGACGTGCGGCGCGACAAGAACAGCGATATTGATTTAGACTTATCCCTGTCACTGACCGAAAAGAAAGCGGCGCGGATCAACGGCGTCAAGCACACGCGGCTGTCGGAAGTCATCGGGCAGCTCAATGCTGTTTTATTTGACAGCGGCGATTTGGAAATCATTCGCGGCGAACCGGCCATTCGTCGGCGGTTCCTGGATTTAGAGATCGCGCAGACCTCCCCGCGTTACGTTCTGGCGCTCGGGTCCTATCGCAAGACGCTAGAGCAGCGCAACCGGCTCCTCCGGGACCTGCGCGACGGGCGTGTGCCCGGCTCCGCCCGTGCCAGCCTTCCGGCGTGGGATCAGGGCCTGGCCCACCACGGGGCGCGGCTGCTCGAGCGCCGCCGCCTGTTTCTGGACCGCCTGGCAGCGCTTGCCCGCGAGACGCACCGGGTCCTCAGCGACGAGCGGGATGCTTTAGAAGTAACTTACCTGCCGTCGTTTGCGCTGGGCGAACTAACCGATGCCGAGGCGATTGAAGCACGCTTTGTAGAAGAGCTGGGCCGGGTGGCGGGCGAGGAGGCGGCGCGGGGCAGCACCGCGCTCGGTCCGCAGCGCGACGACATCGCGTTTCTGGTGAACGGGCAGGACTGCCGCCTGTTTGGCTCGCAGGGGCAGCAGCGGACGGTGGCGCTGTCCCTGAAGCTGGCCGAGCGGCAGTTGATTGAAGAGCTGGTCGGCGAGCCGCCCCTCTTGCTCTTGGATGACGTGCTTTCGGACCTCGACGATGCCCGCCGCCGCCTGCTCTTTGATTTGACCGCGCAGGCCGGGTCGCAGACGTTTCTAAGCTGCACCAACCTTCGCGCCTTCTCGCCGGACGTTCTGGCACGGGCGACCGTCTACGCCGTCAATGGCGGTGCGCTGACTCAGGAACCAACGAAAGAGTAACACTCATGCGTAGAACTCGGGGCATGGCGAACGCCTTTGGCGCGGTGAATGCACTCCTGCGAAGCGAAGATTTGGCCCTTGCCTTGCAGCCGCACATGGCAAAGGTTCACTGGGTCGAAGTCGTCGGCCCGCAGGTGTCCGGGGTGACGCAAATCGAAGCCGTGCGTGGCGGCGTGCTGTTCGTGCGTGTCAAAAACAGCGTCTGGGCCAACGAGCTGACCCTGCTCAAAGAAGATATGCTGCGCCGCCTGAACGCAAAGCTCGGCGGGCGCGTGCTGACCGACATTCACTTCAAAGCAAGCGGTCTCTCCCGCGCCAAAAAAGGCAGCGAAAAAAAACCAGAGGCTTTAGAGGCGAAAATACCAACAAGCGTAGAGTTGGCACGGATTGTGCTCTCAGAAGATTCGCAGGCCCGCGTGGAGCAAGCACTCACTGGCATTACGGAAGAAGCCCTGCGCGGACGGATTCGCCAGGTGATGCTCCACGCGGCGCGTGCCGAAGAATGGAAACGGCAGCAGGGCTGGCTTCCCTGCGCCCGCTGCGGCTCGCTCGCCTCCCCAAACTCTGACGCCCCCGGCGCGGCTGCCCTCTGCCACCTTTGCCGCATCGGGGCATAGCTTTTTCTTCGCTTTATGATTTTCGGTTTGTCTGCCACGGAGGGCGTATGCGGCATCAACCGCTTCTGGTTTGGACGGCGGCGTTTGCGGCGGGCATCGGGCTATCTGCTCTGGTTCACTTGCCGCCGCTGCTGATTGTGCTGGTGTTTGCTGTCGGCGCGGGCCTGCTGCTGGGTGGCGGGCGCGTCCCGGCGCTGCTGGTCCTCAGCCTGCTGCCGCTGGGGATGTGCGCGGGCGCGGTGCGCCTTGCCGCGTTTCAGCGGGTTTCTCCGACCGCTGTTTCCCATCTCGCTGACCGGCCTGCGCCGCTGACACTTCTTGGAACCGTGCAGACCGACCCGGAGCCACGCCGAGGCGGACGGGAAACGTTCTACTTTCGCACCGAGCAGGTCCATCAGCGCGGGCGGGACGCAGTGGTGACAGGGGATATTTATGTCACGCTTGGCCCCGAAGCCGTCAAAACGTGCCGCCCCGACGGCGGGGAGAAATTAAAGCTGACGGGGACGCTGCAAACGCCGGAAGACGCGACCAACCCCGGCGCGTTTTCGTGGCGGGACTATCTGGCGCGGCGGGCGGTCTATGCCGAGATGCGGGTGACGCGCCCCGGCGCGGCGCAGAGGCTGGACGGAGGCGGGGGCGGGCCGTTTTTAGAGTTGGCGTGGCGCGTCAAAGCATACGTCGTGGCGGCGCTGGCCCGCGCCCTGCCGGGACCGCCGGGGGCGGTGCTGGGCGGCATCCTGATTGGCCGCCGCTCGGAGCTGGCCCCGGACCTGATGGCCGATTTTGTCCGCACGGGCACGGTGCATATTCTGGCCTCGGCGGGGTTGCACGTCGGCATTGTGGCGTTCTGGCTGGAGCGTTTGCTGCGCCGCCTGGCCCTGCCGCGCTGGGGGCGGGCGCTGGTGCTGATGGCGGTGCTTGCGCTGTACGCGCTGGTTTGCGGGGGCCGTCCGGCGGTGGTGCGGGCGGTCATTGTCGCCGCCGTCTGGTTTGGCGGCGTGCTGTGGGAGCGGACGGCGGACCCGCCGACTTCGGTGGCCGCCGCCGCCCTGCTGATTTTGATGCTTCAGCCGACCGCGCTGCTGGAAGCCGGGTTCCAGATGTCGTTTCTGACGGTGCTGACCCTGGCCGTAGCGATGCCCGTGTGGGACGGTTTCTGGCGGCCCCGCATCCACGCCCGCATTTCGGCTCCGCGCCCCGCACGGGCGGCCCTGTGGGCCGTGGAGGGCATCGGGCTTTCCTTGCTGGCGCAGGTGGGCAGCCTGCCGGTCGTGGCGGCGTCGTACAACGAGTTTTCGATTTCGGGCTGGCTGGCGAACTGCCTCGTCGTGCCTCTCTTGTTCGTGCTGATCCCGCTTGGCTGGCTGGGGATCGGCATGGCCTGCCTGTGGCACGCGGGCGGGGCAATCGTTCTCGACGCGGCGGGGTGGGGGATTGCGCTGATCGTGCGGATTGTGCGCGTCTTCGGCGAAGCTTCCTGGGCGTCTCTGGCCGTGCCGACCCCCGCCCCGGCCCTCGTGCTGGCCTTCTACGCCGCTGTCTTTGCCGCCTGCGCCCGGCTGGCAGACAAAATGCCCCCTGCTCCCACACTCACGGAGGAATTTCCATGCCTGAACCCCTCGGACGGCCCGCTGACCCATCCCGACGACGACTGCTGAAATACGCCGCGCCGAATCCCGCCGCACGGCGGCGCCTCCTTGACGCCCGGCCCGGCCTATGTTATGATTGTCGCCAGAGGGACCTCCAATGAGACAATATGCTGGGATTTTGCGCTTTCTGGCTGGGGTTGAGGCGGCACTCGGTGCGGCGTTCAATCTGTATTATCAATACCACCCCTGCGGCTGTGGCACAAGGAGCTTTAGCCCGCTGATTATGGGAACGTTCGCGGTGGCTGATTTTATAACCCATCGGTACTGGATTGCCTACCCGGTCACAGCAGCCACACTTTTTCCGCTCTGGCTGCGACGAGAGCGGCGGTATTCGGCAAGAAAGCCGCTGGCGATCAGTGAGCCGAAAATAGGCGTTTGGCCGCCCGCCCCGAAGACTTGACGGCAAAGGATACCAATAAGCCGTCCGCCTGAATTAAGACTTACGGAGGAGCCGACCATGCCTGACAACGTCCCCGGTCCTACTGATCCGACGCGCCGCCGACTCTTGAAGCTCGCTCCGCTTCTGCCTCTGCCGCCGCTCCTGTGGTGGGCGGCGACCCGCCGCCCGGACCCGGACGCGGGCAAGCTGCGCGT
The DNA here is from genome assembly GCA_965277455.1 of Capsulimonadaceae bacterium. GTDB lineage: Bacteria > Armatimonadota > Armatimonadia > Armatimonadales > Capsulimonadaceae > JANXMY01. Next base: position 3,137,212 of record OZ255823.1, read on the forward strand.
GACGGCCATTGATGTCGGGCAGGGCGATTCAACTCTCATTCAGACCCCATCTGGCCGCACGATTTTGATGGACGGCGGCGGCTCGTCGGATGAAACCTCGGCGGATGCCAGCGATGTCGGCATCAAAATTGTCGTGCCCTTTTTGCAATTCCTCGGCATCAGCCATTTAGACGTGCTGATTTTGACCCACCCCCACGGCGACCATGTCGGCGGGCTTGCCGCCGTCCTGCGGACGCTGTCCATCGGCACTATCCTGGACGGAACCACCCTGCCGTACCCGTCCCCGGCCTACCTGGGCTTCCGCGCCCTGGTCGCCGCCCGGCACATCCCCTGCGCCCGCGCCGTGCGCGGGCAGACCTTAGACATGGGCGACGGCGTGACTCTCACGGTCCTGAACCCGCCCCCGGACCCCGTCTTCGGCTCGTCTGCCGCCTACGGCGCGGATACCGACGACGCCACCATCAACAACTACTCGCTGTCCGTGCGCCTCGCCTATGGCCGCACTCGGTTCGTGCTGACCGGCGACGCCGAAACCGACGCCGAAGGTTCCATGCTCTCCTCCGGCCTCGATTTATCCTGCGACGTTCTCCACGCGGGCCACCACGGCGCGAAAAACGCCACCGGCGACGACTGGCTTTCCTGCCTCGCCCCCCCGATGGCCGTGATTTCAGCAGGGAGGCATAATCACTTTGGTCATCCGGCCCCGTCCACCCTGGCCCGCTTGGACGCGCACGGCGTCCAGACCTTCCGCACCGACCATCAGGGAGCCATCACCTTCGTCAGCGACGGCAAAACCGTCACCGCCCGGCCCTATCTGAAATAAATCAGATGCGGTTTTTAAATCATTTATGTACCATGCCATATGGGCTTCGGCTAGATCGAAGGGCCATACACAGGCGGTGAATGGCAATGTCCCAATCCTGCCGATATTCTGGGCGAATGTCTTCCGAAACGACATCCGAAATCGTCAAAATGCCTTGGCAGGCGAACGCAACGTCATCAAAGTTATCGATTTTCGCCTGTGTCTGTTCTGCCGTGTCACAGACAGTACAGATGTCGTTTAAAAATTCGTTCTCCGTGACAAGTTGTGTGCCACAGAAAACGCATTCAATATCGGGTAAAGTGTTTTCAGAGTTCATTGGTAATTGGGCTCCTTCTGGTGGGCGGGGTGTGCAATACTCCGCCCATCAATTATGTTTGCGATCAGTCTATTTCTAGTTTGGGATGCTCTCCTTTATCCTCCGCCGCTGTTTCCAGGCCAATGGCCTGCTTGACGGCTGCCACAGCCATTTTGACTGGGGCATTATTGGTTTTCAGATTTTCTCCTTCGATGATATTTCCTTGCCACAGGGGGGATGTGCGCTTGAAGTCAAGCTGTGCAAGTTTCTGAATCATCGCCTCACGATCATCCCGATCTGTCCACATGATGGAGTAGCCGACGCGACTAATGACTTGCAAGCCCGTTGCCGTCAAGTCTACATAGTCCGCACGGTGATCAGGAATATCAACCTTTTGGCGGCTGGGGTCGCCTCCTGACAAAGCAATTTGGTTCCAGACCTCGTTGTATTTGGAGAATGTCTGATAAAACCAGACAATTCCGTCTTCATACATTTTCTTATGTTCGCTCGTCAGGCGTTCGCTTGCTGACCGGCTCAACTCGTCAGCGGTCACAATCGAATTGCCCAACAGCAACTCTGCTACACAAAACCGAATCTGGTTGAGTGTAAACAGGTTCAGAGAGGTTTTTCCTATGCTTTTGGATGTTTTATCCACTCGGCCTTTGAGTGCTGGGATTTCTTCTGTAACCCTTTTCAGCAGGCTAAACAGCGGACTGCGCGAGTTGAAAGCCGCAAGGAGCGAGTTTGGAATAGGCTTGGTCTGAGCGCAATCTGCGAAGTCTTGGTGAATTTGATCCATATCGTCTTCAATGACCAAATTCACTGCCACTGCGCTTTTTTCCAAGTCGGCCCGACGCTCGACAGCGTCTTTTATAGCTGCAATTCGGTGTTGTCCATCTGTGACGTAGAATTGCATACCGGGAGGCAGCAACACAACAACACTACGAGTTGGTGCTTCTGTTCGTGTTGTAAAGCAGCGGAGTTCGTTGCCAACATTCAGTGTGATTGGAGGCAAGATGAAATCATCTTCCTTCTGCAAATAATTGCTGATCACTTTGACGTGATCCGGCATCAAAGGGCGATTGCGCCTAATCTGGGGGTCTTCGCCTTTCTTGACAGAGTCCAGTTGAACCCTTTCAATGAGATAACGCAAGGGTAAACTTGTAGAAATCATGTACCTTTTAGCCTGACGGTACAGAACCCCAGGGACAGTGGCACACATGACGGCACGTGCTTCTGTTTCAGCAGCTTTCTCTGCTTCATCGAAGGTATCATATGTTCGAATGCTCTCTTCCGATAGCGTGGGCATAACGTTTTCTCCTAATTTGGATGTGATGCAGACTATTATAGCACGTTTTTATAATTTGATAAACGTAAACGCTCATTTTTGGACGTTATTTTGCATATGATGTTGTTTAGGATGGAATTATGAGTATCAAGCCTATCAAATCCGACACAGATTACGGTGCAGCATTGGACGAAATCGAGAGTCTTTTTGCTTCGGAGCCGGGGAGCGAGGAGGCTGACCGGCTGGAAGTGCTGACGGTTCTCGCGCAGGACTATCAGCGCACGCACTTTCCTGTCGGTCCGCCTGATCTGCTGTCGGCGATTGAGTTTGAACTGGACAGGCGCGGCCTGACCTCTCGAAAGACAGAACAAGACAAGAATACAGATGACCACAGCATAGTTGTCAGCGAAGTTGCCTCAGTGAGCCACTCTGCCCGTCGGCCCGATTTGCACCCTGCAAGTGTCCGCTGAAGTTGCTTTCCCCTTCGCTAGACAACAAAGCGCCCGTCTGAGACCTCCGCCGTCTCCGGCGGGCGCGTTTCGCTTTCTTTCACAACCCCCTTCTTGCACAACCCTCGTATTCTTCAATCCCCAATCCTCGTATTCTTCCCGTGAGGCCGCTTCGCGCCGCCGCCGACAATCTGTGTATCACCGCTTGCTGACCACTAATTCAGATCACCGATTGCCCGCTGCCGCCGATGGCATAACTATACCAAGAGACACCCCCCATGAAGAATGCGTATTTAGAGAGCCTGCTGTCCCGCATTGCCGATGTGCCGACGCTGCCGACGAGCGTTCTGCGCGTCATGCAGATGATTGAAGACCCATTTTGCTCGTCGTCGGACCTTGCCAAAGTCATTCAGGCGGACCCGGCGATGGCCGCGAAAGTCCTGAAACTTGCCAACTCCTCCTATTACGGCTTCCGGCAAAAGATCGGCAATGTCCCGCAGGCGGTCACGCTGCTGGGCTTTGCCACCCTCAAAAATACCCTGCTGGCCGCCGCCGTCTTTGATATGTTCCGGGTCGCGGGCACGGGCTTTGACCTCAATGCCCTGTGGAAGCATTCGGTGACGACCGCCACGGCGGCGAAGCTGATAGCCAAGCGCGTGCGCTATCCGCAAAGCGAAAAAGCCTTCACGGCGGCGCTGCTGCATGATGTCGGTAAAATTATTCTGGCCCGGTTTCTGCCCCAGGCGCTGTCCGAGATTGTGGACACGGTGCTGGGTGAGCAGATGGCGATGTACGACGCCGAAAAGAAGGTGCTGGGGCTGTCGCATCCGGCCCTCGGGGCATGGACGCTGGGCCGCTGGGGCCTGCCGTCGCCGATTGTGGAGGCGGTCGAGTTCCATCACCACCCGACCCGCGCCCAGACGTCGTTTGACCTGGCGGCGATTGTGTATCTTGCCAACATTCTGGCCCACCGCTCGGGCATCGGCAGCGGCGGGGACACGATGATGCGCGAGATGGACCCGATGATTTTAGAGTATTTCAGCCTCACCGAGTCCGATATGCGTGCCCTCGGCGAAGGGCTGCTGTTCAAGCGTCTGGAAATCGAGTCGTATGCCGCCTCGGCGGCGTGAGCAGCTATGCAAGACCCAATCCCTGCCACACCTGAACCCACCCTGTACCGGCTGGGCCGCAAAAGCGCCTTCTGGGCCACGCTGACGCCTGCGCCGGGCGGCCTGCGGCCAAACTGGTGGCTTGGCATTGCGGCACGCGGGCGCGGCGGCAAGCTGGTGGCCCCGCTTGTGGAAACCGGCGGTCAGCGGGTGCTGGCGAGTGTCACCGTCAAGGGCGAAGTCTACGCCCTGCCGATAGACTGGCACGCGGCGCGGCGCGGCGGCGGTCTGACCCTGGGCGGGTCGCGCAAGCTGGGCTTGGACGGAACCGTAGACTGGGAAATGCGCTGGCTGCCGCTGGCCGGGGAAGAGGGGGCGTTCGCCGTCGAAATGCGCCTGCGGGCGACGCCAAAGCGCACGGGAACGCTGCGGATTCAGCTCCGAACGCCGCTGTTTCAGCCCGAAAGCTGGCACAGCGGGGCCGCCCAACTCAGCAGCTCGGGGGCGGCGTGCCTGTGGTCGGCGTATCACGGGCATTTTTTAAGCGCGGCGGCGGACGCAGCCGTGGAAGAGATAGAAAGAGGCGGCCTGGCGCTGGACTGGCCCGCGTTTTCCTTTGGCGGCGGTAAGCTGGTGCGCTTTTCGGTCCGCTTCGGCGCGGCCAACTCTCTGGCCGAAGCCTGTGCCGGGGCGGTAACGCAGCACGCGGCGCTTCTGGCCGGCACGCAGCACCCACTGAACACAGTCACGCGGCTGGACCCGGCGGACACGGTTGCCAGGCTGACCGTGCCCGAGGCTTACGCGGTGCAGGGAGCCGAGCGGATTTATTTGAAGCCGCCCGTAGAGGGCGACGAGGGCAGCTTTTACGCGGGTCTGCCGCATGACCCCGCCGGGGCACTGGCGGCGTTCGGGCAGTGGAACCGCCTGCACCCTGCCGACGGCGTCGAAACGCTGGTGCGCTACGGCACACGCGGCCTGTGCGCGGACTTTCAGGTGATGGGCCGGGATAACGGCCCGGAGCCGAACAAAGGGGCGTTCTGGGACAAGATGACCTGCGGCGTCGGAACCGACTCGGAAGACGGCCCGACGCACGGCATCGCGTCGAATGCTCGTCTGGCCCGGCATCTGTTCACGCTGGCGAAGGCTACCGGCGACCCGCTCGCGCATCAGTCCGGGCTGAACATCGGGCAGTGGCTGCTCTTGAAGCAGAACGAAGCCGGCTTCTACGACGGCGCACGGGTGCATGCCACACGCGGCCTGTCCACCGATGGCCGGGTGATCCCCCAGCCCTGCGCTCTGGATGGGGCCGACGCCATTCAAGCGTTTATCGCCGCCTACCACGCCGCGAAAAGCGAAGTCTGGATACGAGCCGCGAACCGTGTCGCCCACGCGCTCTTAGAGGCGCGGGGCCGCGATTTCGACTGCCTCGCGCCGCCCTCGGTCGCCTCGGTCATCCTGTCTTTGATTGCGCTTGATGCCGAGTCCGCGCAGCCGCGCCTGCGAACGGCCCTGCACGAATGGGGAAGCTGGCTCCGCGCCCTGCCCCTGTCTGCTAAGCTGCCCTCGCTCAATGCCGACGGCCTCCACGCGGGCCTCTATGAGTGCGCCGACGCGGGCCTGCACCTCTGGACCCTGACCCATGACTTCGCGTACCTGCGCTATGCGTTTGCCGCGCTGGCCCTCGTGCCCGAATCCTCCCGCAAGCGCTCCTGGCGGGCCATTGCCCTGCACCAATCCGCCCTGCTGTCCCTGGCCGCCCTGCTGCCCGACGCCAAAGTCAATTTTGCCGCCCCGTCCGTCACGCTGGACTGGCGCGTCTTCGCCCCCGACCCTGCCGCCGCGCCGTCTTTGACCGTCTCGCCTACGGACGAAACTGCCTGGGCCGACTGGCTGCCGCTGGTCTGCCGCGCTACCGATCAGCTCCTTCTGCTCGTCCTCGCCCCGCCCGACGTCGAGGCCGTCATCGTCACCAAAAGCGGGCGGCAGCCGCTCCTGCGCGACCTTCGCACGGGGCGTTTAGAGGCCGACTCCCCGCTAAGTGCTGTCGGTAAAGAGAAATGGGGCCGTGCGGGCCTGTTTGTTGTAGACCCCTAGCATTTTTTTTCTCGCTATGACATAATACAGCATCCAGACGGCAGGAGGCCAAAGTTCTAATGGCAAAAAAGTTGATCGAATGGTTTTGCCTAAATGTACTTTTTGCTTTGCTCCCGCTGATCCTTACCATGGGCTTTCGCTGGCTGGCAGACAAATCGATTGTACAATCGCCTGAAAATATTCCAGAATTAGCATTTGTCAGCGTGATGCTTAATATTATCACGATAGGCGATCTAGGGACGGCATCTGAAACGCCCGTTTGGGATGAGGTCTTCCGCCTGGCCTACTACCTGATGCTCTTTTTTGCGATCATTTCAGTGGCGATTTTGGCGGCTTATCTATATTCTTCAATTATTGGGCCAGAGAATGCGGGAGTAACACGGCATTTACTGACGGCTTCCTGGTGTGTCAGCGGAGCGTGTCTTGTGCTGACATCGCTGACTGAAATTGCATTGAACGGGGTCAGTGCAAAAGATGGAAAAGACAAGCCCGCAGCGGAGGGGAAATAACAATGCAAATCATTAGTGAATGCCTGCTTGCGTTTGCAGTTGGCGGCGCACTGGCCGCAGTTTATGAGAGTTTCAAACTGGTTCGGGTGATTCTATCACGAACAACACGCCGTCGACTCCAATAAAGTAGGGCTGGAGTATGGGAGAACTGCACCATGTCTGACGTAACTTTAATTCTGCACGGGTGGGGCGGCAACAAGCCGGAGCACTGGCAGGAGCATTTGTTTCGGAAGCTGACCGAGGCGGGCGCGGATGTCCGCTATCCCAAGATGCCCGACCCGATGGCTCCCAACCCCACCGCCTGGATGGGGGCGCTGCATCAGGCTTTGAGTGAAATTCCTGCCGACGCGACGCTGACCGTGCTGGCGCATTCGCTGGGCGCGATCAACTGGATGCACCATGCGGCGATGGCGATGGAGGCCAGTTTCACGCGCCCCGGCCCCCGCGCCGACCGGGTGCTGCTGGTGGCCCCGCCCTATGTCATCCGCGAAATCCCGCCGCTCGATGCGCCCCCCGGAGCCGCCGATTTCTTCCCGCCGCCCCTGTCTCCGGCGGGCATCACGGCGCTGTCCAATCAGACAATTCTGATCGCTACGGACACCGATGACTACGCGACGTTTGACCAGTCTTCGGCTTATGCCGCCGGGCTGGGCGTAGACATTCAAAAGCTGTCCGGCGGCGGGCATATTTCGCCGTACTACGGCTACGGCGAGTGGCCCTGGGTGCTGGACTGGACCCTGCGCCGCGCCGACCTGCCGCCGCTGCCAAATAAATAGCCAAATAAATAATTGCCGAACAAATAAGCCCCGAAAAATTACTGGGAAACTTCTGCTTTCCTGTGGAACAATGCCTGCGACTGGAAAACGCGCCCTGCCCATTTTCCTGCATTCTTTCACAGGAAGGCTCCTTCTTTGCACTTTCGATTTACCCACACTTTAGCACCCGTGCTGGCCGCTTCGGCGCTGCTGGCCGGGTGCAGCGGGGTCGTCAAAAACCTCAACTCCGCCCAGGTCAAAGCCCCGACTATCACCGTGGACAACGCCCTGGGACTCAGCGGGCAGACCGTTACCCAAGTCCCCGCGACGGGAGCTACGCCCGCCACGCAGACCTACCCGTTTCCCAACCAGTCGCCGATCAATCAGGCCGATGTGCAGAGCGCGACCCTGGCGCTCACGCTGAACCCGGCGGTCACCGTTGCCGCGCCCACCGGAACGGCTCTGCCCGCGACGTTTACGCTCTCCTCGCTGGCGGTGACACCGCAGGCCAGTAAGCTCGGCACGGGCGGCGCGGCCACCAGCACAGTCACGCTGTCGCCGCTGACGCTCGCCGCTCCGGTCACATTCACGCAGACGGCGGCGGGGACTTACACCGCGTCCGCCCCCCTCGCGCTGACGCAGGCCACGCCGACGACGGGGGCGGATGTGCAGGCACTCGTGAGTCTGATTACGTCCGGCGCGAACAGCAATCAGGCGGTGCTGACCATTAGTGCGGCGAGTGCGGGTCTGCCCGCTGGCAGCACGCTGGACTTCACCGTCGGCAGCAGCCAGATTAGCGTCCGCACGGGCAGCTAACAGCCTCCCTCTTTTCCAAGAAAGCACTGCACTTCCTATGACTTACCGCTCTCTTTTTTTGCTGGGTTTAGCCGCACTGACACCCGCCGCGTGGGCGCAGACGCCGGTTCCCGCCCCGATTGCGCCGTCGTCACTCGACCGCACGCAGTTCCGCGCCAATGCGCGGGCGCTCGGCATGGGCGGGACGGATTTGATCATGTTCGATGACTCTTCCGGGGCCGCGTTTAACCCCGCATCGCTGGCCTATTCGGGCAAGTTCAGCGAGGCCAACACCGCCGTCGGACGCACCAACAACGTCCATGTCAACAAAATCAATGACCTGTCACGCGGGTTGAAAGATTTGGGCAACCAGTTCAATGACAGCAACAGCTCGCTGGCGGGCGTCCGGGATGCCTTCCAGAAAATCTACAATTTCGCCACCGATGCCGGGGCCAATGGAAGCGGCTCCCCGGCCTCGCTGAACGCCAACGTCGCCCCGCTCATCGGTCTCGGGTTCGCCGTTGGCGAAGGCAAAAAGAACCAGCCCGATGTCCACGTCGGCGTCGTCGGCTTCGGCAGCCTGACCGCCAAAGCGCAGCTTCGGGCGTACAGTCAGGCGACGCTCGGGACGAATTTCTCCGGTCTGGGAACCCCCTCGGGGGCCGAAACAGCGGCTTATGGCGTTCTGGGGCTGACCAATATCGCCGTTCCGATTGCCGTTCGCACCCCGGCGGGCGCGTTTGGGATTTCGCCGCGCTACGTGCAGGCGTCCTATGCCGGGGCGGGCTTCATGGCGGATGAGACGTCTACGCTGAACGGCTTTGAGAGCGCGGGCGTCCCGAACGGCGACATTTCCGGCGCGACCTACCGGGAAGTCCATCAGTCCAAGTTCGATGTCGACGCCGGGTACATCTCGCCCGCAGACCCCATCACGCACCTTCGCGGGGCCATCGCCGTCCACAACTTGTTATCGCCAACATTCCACCTGCCCCGGCAGGTCAACAGCAGCCTCGGCGCCCTGCCGCCCGGCGGCGACTTTTCGTTTACTATGAAGCCGCAGATTGATTTTGGAGGCCGCAAAGACGACGGGCAGGTGACCTATGCCGCCGAGCTGCATAACCTCGGCAATGTCAACGGCGGCAAGCGCACCGTGCATCTGGGGGTAGACTACGCCGTTTCCCGCGCCTTCAGTGTGCGCGGCGGCTACGACCGCTCCCGCTTCGTCGCCGGTATCGGCTTCGCCTTCGGCACGACCCGGCTGGATTTGGCAACAAGTGCGGACCCGCAGGAAGAAGTCGCCCTGAGCCTGACCTTTGGCGGGCGCTGACAGAGGCGTGTAGTCCCAAACAAATTTTTGCACTTTGACGCAGCCTGTGTTATAATTGGGACATGATTCATACACTGAAACTCGTTCGGGCGTGTGCCGCTCTGGCGGCGGGAACACTCCTGCTTGTGGGGGCCGCCCGCCCTGCCGCCGCGCAGACCGTTAGCACCGTGTTTTCCCTGCCGACTTCCCTTCAGGGCGCTCAGGCGGGCGTCATCGACGGCGGCGATGGCTACCTGTACGGGACCGCTTACGCGACCAATTCAATCTATAAAGTCAAGCCCGACGGAACCGGCTTTGCCATTATTCACACGTTCGCCGCCGGGACAGGCAGCAATTACCCGGATGGTCAGTATCCCCGCCGGGAGCTGGTGCTGGGCAGCGACGGGACGCTCTACGGCACCGCCAGCAATGGCGGCGCGAACGGCAACGGCACGATTTTCCGCGTTAGCCGCGACGGCAGTGCGTTTTCCGTGCTGTATTCGTTCAGTGCCGAAGACGGCAGCTTCCACAACGCCGACGGCGCAAACCCCTTTGGTGGTCTGGCACTGGGCAGCGACGGGGCGCTCTACGGAACCACACAGTACGGCGGCGCGAGCGGGCGCGGTACGGCGTTTAAGTTCGGAACCGACGGCAGCGACTTCACGCCCCTGCATCAGTTCAGCGCGGCGGGCAGCAGCGATAGTGACACCAACGGCTCGCTTCCAGTGGCGGGATTGGTCAATGGCGGGGACGGCTATTTTTATGGCACGACCTCCTTTGGCGGCGCGAATGGCTACGGCACGGTGTATCAGCTCAGTGCTGATGGCACGGTGTTCACACTGATTCACAGCTTCACTTCCACCGAAGGCAGCTCGCAGGCCGCGCTTGTGCGTGCCAGTGACGGACGTTTTTACGGAACGTGTTTTCAGGGCGGAACCACTCTCAAAGGGCTGCTGTTTGGCCTGGCCGCTGACGGCTCAGGGTTTCAGGTACTGCACACGTTCACGGCTTATGATAATCAGGGCCACAACGCAGATGGGTCCGCACCCGTCGGCGCACTCGCACAGGGGCCGGATGGGGCACTGTACGGCGCGACCCAGAACGGCGGAGCCTATAGCCACGGCGGCGCTTACCGCGTGACGACTGATGGCACCTTCCAGCCGCTGGCTTCCTTCGGGGCCGCCAGCACAGACCCCAACGGCCCGACGGGAACTCTGGTACGGGTGGGCAGCACTTTGTATGGAACGTCGCCCTACGGCGGCGGCAACGGCTTCGGGTCAATTTTTGCGATTGCCGGGTTCGCCAGCGCTCCTGCCGCCCCGACCGGTCTTGTCGTCGCCGCGTCCGGCTCGACCGTCTCGCTGACCTGGTCTCTGGCCGACAGCACGGCGACGAGCGTGCTTCTCGAGCGGCAGACCAGCGGAGGAGCCTGGGCACAGATCGCCAGCCTGCCCGCAGGGACGACAGCCTCTCAGAACACGGGCCTCACTCTGGGAACGACCTATGGCTACCGTGTCCGTGCGGCAAATGCGTCGGGTTTCAGCCCGTATTCCAACACGGTGTCCGTGACCCTAGCCGCCGCCCCGGTTCCCGGCAGGACACATATCCTCTGGATCAATACCGGCGGCTCAGTCTGGGTCTGGAACTACAGCCCGACCGCTGGCAGCCAGAGCAATTACAGCCCCAGTTACACCTACAGTTACAGTTACGGTTCCTTCCCCGGCTGGACCACCAAAGCGATTGCTGATGGCGGAACGGACAGCCAAACCCGTCTGCTCTGGACTAAAACCAGCGGCCTGACGAGCCTCTGGAGCCTCGATACTACCACAGGCAAGTATACCTTCCATGACATTGGTCCCTACACCGGCTGGACCGCTAATGCCATGAGTGTCGGCACGGATAATACCACGCATATCCTATGGAACAACATCGACGGCACGGCTTCGGTCTGGAACTACAGCACCGCCACCGGCAGTCAGACCAACCACAACTACGGCCCCTTCCCCGGATGGACCGCCAAAGCGGTCGCTGATGGCCCGGACGGCAAAATTCGCCTTCTGTGGACGAACACGGATGGCAGGATGAGTGTGTGGAGCGTGGACAACGTTAGCGGCCAGTTCACCAGCCACGACTTTGGCCCCTACACCGGATGGACCGCCAAAGCGGTCAGCGTCGGTATCGACAACACGACCCATATTGTCTGGAACAAGTCGGATGGCACGGTCTCGGTCTGGAACTATAGCACCGACAGTGGCGGCTTCACACAGAACGCCTATGGCCCCTACGCCGGGTGGTCGGCGGTGTCTGTGGCGGACACGGCAGATGGCAAGACAGCTTTGTTGTGGTCGAACGTAAACGGAATGGCGTCCGCGTGGAACCTGGACAACAGCACGGGCAGCTTTACCCAAAACACCTTTGGCCCTTACAGCGGCTGGTCGGCGGTCGGCATTAGTGCGGCCCACTGACCACGCACAGACGAAATGTTTTTTACCGTTCTTTTCCCGAGAGGCCGCAGGAATATCTCCTGCGGCCTCTTTTTGTCTTCTCAGGCTGATTTGAAGATGTTTTGGATTTAACGCTGGTTTAACGGTACGCCGGTACAGTATCAGCAGTAATATCCACAGATAAGAGGCTTCGATATGAATACAGGCAACTGGAACCCCTTTGGCACACTGACGCTTGCCGTGCTGGCGGCACTGGGATACTCTGTCCGGCCCGCTCTGGCGGACACCGTGACTGCCATCAATTATCCCAATGCGTCCTTCACCCAGGGATTGGCGATCAGCGACACCGGCACTATGGTTGGAATCTTTCATGATTCCACGGGAGCGACTAAAGGCTACGAGCGTTTCCCGGATGGCACCTTCAGCGCCCCGATCATGGCACCGGGGGATACCCAAAACTTCACCCGCGCCCTGGGCATCAACCGCGATGGAACCATTGTCGGCGACTATGCGGGCACTTCGGGAGGGGCATATACCTATCACGGCTACCTGCTGAAAGGAGGAACATTCACCACCTATGACATTGGCGGCCCCGTCTCCACCGGCATTTATGCGATCAACAACGCCGGTGATTTCGCGGGGTCCTACGGCAGCAGCACGCAGACGGACCGGGGTTATCTCAATGTGCAGGGGAGCGTCAGCACGTTCTCCGGCCCGACGGGAAGCGCTGGAATCTATCCGGTCAGCCTCAATGACCAGGATGTTGTCGTCGGCAAGTACACAGACAGCTCTGGCAATACCCACGGGTTCAGCCGTGATCCAAATACCGGCGCGATTGCTCTGATTGACGTGCCAGGAGCCGTTCAAACCGGCCCCAACAGCATCAACAATGCCGGAACCATCGCCGGGTTTTATGTGGACCGGTACGGCGCTTACCACGGCTTCATTGACAAAAAGGGAATGTTCACCACTGTTGACCTGCCCGGCGTACAGTCCACCGCCATTGTCGGCATCAACAATGCGGGGGTGACTGTCGGCAACACGACGGACTCCAACGGAAACTTCCACGGGTTCCTGGACACGCCGACTCCCGCCGCCGCCCATCTTCTGTGGAACAACACGAGCGGCAAGATGGCCGTGTGGACCGTGGACAGCAGCACCGGCGCGTACAGTGCTGTGGAATATGGTCCCTACACCGGCTGGACTGCCCGCGCTATCGCCGACGGGACGGACGGCAGCCCGCGTGTCCTCTGGACCAACACCAATGGGCAGGCGGCTCTGTGGACGATCAACACGGCCACCGGGACATACACTCACTTTGATTACGGCCCCTATGCAGGCTGGACCGCTAAATCACTGGCCGTCGGCCCCGACAACGCAGCGCATCTTCTGTGGAACAATGTCAGCGGGCAGGTCGCCCTGTGGAATGTCAGCAGCACCGGCGGCTTTACCGCCTCCAATGCCGGGCCGTTCTCCGGCTGGTCCGGGACAGCCATCGCCTTCGGCTCGGATAATCAGGAGCGCCTGCTCTGGAATAACACCAGCGGGCAGGTGTCGTTATGGACGCTGCCAAATGCTGATACCGCCTCGTACACCCATCTGGACTACGGCCCCTACTCCGGCTGGTCGGCCAAATCTGTGGCGGTCGGCCCGGACAATGTAGCTCATCTGCATTGGAACAATGTCAGCGGGCAAGTCGCCCTGTGGAACCTGGGTCTTACCGGTGCGGTGACTGCCACCTATGCTGGTCCGTACTCGGGCTGGTCGGGAACGGCGATTGCCTTCGGGTCCGACAATCAGGAGCGCCTGCTTTGGAACAACACGAACGGGCAGGTCTCCCTGTGGACTTTACCTGGTGCCAGCACCGCCTCGTACAGCCACGTTGATTACGGCCCGTATTCCGGCTGGTCGGCAGTCGGGGTGAGCGCCTCGCGCTGATTTTTCCTTGACATACCGCCCGCCTGCCTCTATAATGGCAGCATGAATAGCCGTATGCGAAAACTGCTGCCCCCTGCCGAAGTGTTCTGCGTCCTGTGCGTCTGCCTGCTGGCCGTGCTGCTCACCGGTCAATGGCTAAGCCTCACGCGCCCGGCGGCGCGGGGGAGCGCCAATTCGCTGACGGACGATGCCAGCAATCTGCGCTTGCTCGGTCAGGCGGTAAATGCATACACGCAGGACAATGACGGATTTCTGCCGCCGACGCAGAATGCGCAGGCTTTTCAGGCGGCGGTGCGCCCGTATGCCGGCAGCGCCGCTGTGTTTTACTCCCCGGAGACGGGTCAGCCCTATACGATCAATGCCGCCATTGGCGGGCAGGGGTTGAACTCGCTTTCCGGCGACACTGACACCATAGAAGTGGCGCGGGACTCATCGCCGCACGCCGACGGCCTGTCTGCGGTTGTGTTTCTGGATGGCACGGTAACGTATGGCGGTCAGATTTTCGGCGACCCCAATCTTCTTGTGACTGGCCGCGCCAAGAGTCTGGGGCTTGCCGTGGAGCAATACACGCAGGACTCTGATGACACCCTGCCGCCGATGCACACCCCGGAGGAGTTTCAAGCCGCGCTGTACCCCTACACGCGCAGCCGCAGCGTCTTTTATGCGCCGAACGGCAAACCGTTCCTGCCCAATGCCAGCCTGAGCGGCGTCAGCTTGGCGTCCATCGCCGACCCGGCCGCCACTCCCCTGCTGAGGGACCAGCCGCCGTATGTCAGCGGTGGGCCGACGATGGCCTATGTCGACGGCCATGTCGACCACAAGGCGCAGTTCTACAAACACGTTCTGTGGACCAACACCAATGGCACGGCGGCGCTCTGGAACTACAGCACCGCCACGGGCGGCTTCACCCAGAACGCTTATGGCCCGTACACCGGCTGGACCGCCAAAGCGGTCGCCGACGGCCCGGACGGGCAGACGCGCCTGTTGTGGACCAACACCAACGGTATGATGAGCGTGTGGAGCGTGGACAGCAGTGCGGGCAAGTTCACCAGCCACGACTTTGGCCCCTACGCGGGCTGGACCGCGAAAGCGGTCAGCGTGGGCACGGACAATACGACCCATATTGTCTGGAACAACACAAGCGGGGCGGTCTCGGTCTGGAATTACAGCACCGGCAGCGGCGGTTTCACGCAAAACACCTACGGCCCCTACGCCGGGTGGTCGGCCAAAGCCATTGCGGACGGGAAATTTGGCGGCAAAACCCGCCTGCTTTGGACCAATACCAACGGCATGATGAGCCTTTGGAACTTAGATAATACCAGCGGCCAGTTTGTCCACCACGACTTTGGCCCTTACACCGGCTGGACGGCGACCGGCGTTTCTGTGAGCGGCGATGACACCACGCACGTTTTGTGGACCAACACCAACGGCACAGTGTCCGTCTGGAACGCCGACGCGGCAGGCGGCACATTCACCCAGAACGCCTACGGCCCTTATTCCGGCTGGACCGCCCGCGCCGTCAGCGACGCGCCTGGAAGCCAGACGGCGCTGCTCTGGACGAACACGACCGGCGCGGCCTCTTTCTGGAACCTGGACAACGACACGAGCCGCTTCACTCAGAACACCTTCGGTCCCTATACCGGCTGGTCGGCAGTCAGCATCAGCGCCGCACCATAGGCAAAATTAGTAAAACAGCCCCCGCCCCTTCGGGCGGGGGCTGTTTTTTTGTGTCACGCCTCGGTGACTTCTACGCTTAGATATTTGGTTTCGCCGAAGCCATAGAACGTCGCCCAGGCGCAGTCGGCGGCGTCGCGGCCTACGGCAATCTGCACGAGCGCGGGGCGCGGCTGACGCTCGGTGGCGTCAAACGACACCCAGCGGCCATCGAGGTAGGCTTGAAAGTAGGCGTGGAAGTCCGGCGGGTCAAGGCCGAGGCAGTAGCCGGAAACGTAGCGGGCGGGAATGTTCAGGGCGCGGCAGAAGGCAATAGCGAGGTGCGCGAAGTCCCGGCAGACGCCGATGCGCTGCGTCGCGGTGTCGTAAGCCGATGTCCCCGCGTCGGACGTGCCGTACTGGTAGGTGATGTGTTCGTTGATCCACGCGCAGATCGTCTGCACCCGCGCAAAGCCCGGCGCGACTTCGCCGAACAGATCGGTCGCCATTGCCACTAAACGATCGGACTGGCAGTAGCGGGAGGGCAGCGTATACAAGAGCGTGCTGGTGGGCAGGTGCAGGGCATCGGCCTCGTAAGGCTTCAAGAGCGGAAAGCGCGTGTCCGGCAGCGTCACCGTGGCCGTGTATTCCAGGCGCACATCGCCCGCAGGCATCAAAAGCCGTCGGCAGGGGTTGCCGTAGAAGTCCGCGAACGGCTCGGCGGCGGCGAATGGGGTGATAATCAGCGCGGCGCTTTCAATGGTTTGTGTGCCCTCCAAAATGGCGGCTTCCACTTGCAGGGTGGTGGGAGTCGGCGCGGGCAGGGCGAGGTCGGCGACAGCATGGATAGACAGTCTCATACATTGATTGTACCCGGCGAAAAACCGGTACAAATACAGGTCGAAAATAACTGTGTTCGCCCGTCAAAAGCGCGTTTTTCGTGTTACAATACTCTGGCAGGCCCAAGAAGTACCCTCGGGGCTGCCGTTTATCCCTCTCTCATTGTGCAAGGAGTTCTCATGCGTTTTTCTTCTTTGTCGCTGACGACAGCATTTCTGGTCGGCGCGGCGCTGCCCGCCGCCGCTGCCACCCTTTCGGTCCCCTCGAAAGCCTACCCCACCATTCAGAAGGCCGTCAGCGCAGCTAAACCCGGCGACACCGTGCTGGTGTCCGCCAAGCCCAAAGGCGGCGTCTACAACGAAGCCGTGACGATCACCACGCCCGGCATTATTCTGCAAGGCAGCAACAACCCCATCATCGACGGCACAGGCCTCGGCGTCACCGCCCCCGCGCAGCCGCCGTTTGCGCCGACCACGACCTACCCGAACGGCATCGACATCCGCGCCAGCCATGTCGCCGTGCGCGGCCTGACCGTGCAGAATACCGGCGGCTCCGCGTTCAGCCCGTCCAGCGGCATCAATGCCGGGTACCTCACCCCGGAATACAATTATGTCGGCTTCACCGACATCGAAATCAGCGGCGTCACCGCCCGGAACAACTACACGGGCATTACCCTTCAGGGTTATGCAGGCGGAAACCCTTTTTCCGGCGGCACCGTTGTGTCTTCGAAGAACTACCGTCTGCTGGGCGATGTCGTCACCGGCAGCACCAATGACGGCATGGACATGGTCGGGGTGTCGGGAGCGCTCATCAGCGGCTGCCGGTTTGTCAGCAACGGCAGCGCGGGCGTCAGTATCGGCACCCAGTATTACAGCCCGTCCGCGACCGAGAACGTGGTGGTAGCCGGGAACGTCTTTTCAGGCAACTACTACGACGGTTTGGACGCGGACGGCGACGGCCTTGTCGTTACCGCCAATGAAGCCGCCAGCAACGGCTACGCCGGAATGAACCTCATTACCCCGCTGTATAATCCCGCCGTCAATACTGCGTCGGCTCCGAACCCGCCTGCCAGCGCCGTCAGCTTCAATTCGGTCCATGACAACCAGTACAACGGCCTCGTGGTGGCTGGAACGCAGACGGTTTCTGCTAACCTGATCGCCAAAAACTTCGGTTACGGCCTGTTTCTGTCTGTCGCCGACTATTCCGCTGTGTCCTACAACCTGATTACCGGAACCCAGCTTTCCGGGGGCTATAACACCGATGACGGTACGGGCCTGTACGCCGATTCCGCCTTCAACTACGACACCTACGCAAACGGCGGCTTCCTGACCCTCACGGGCAATGTCATCACCGGCAGCGCGGGCGACGGCCTGTTTTTAGCTTCCGTGACCGGCAGCACCGTCTCCCGTAATACGGTGTCCGGCAATGCCGGGGTCGGCATTCACCTGTCGGATTTTCCGTATCTCAGCGACGCGCCCAACACCGTGACCCTCAACAGCGCCCTGCATAACACGCTCTTTGACGCCCGCGACGACTCCACCGCCGTCGCCAACCTGACTGAGCCGGACGGCTCGATCTCCTACGCCGACAACGGCGCGTATGGCCCGACACTGAACGTCTGGACCAAAAATACCTTCGGCACGACCGACCCGGTGAACCTCAGCAAGTAAGAGAAGACCCCTCCCGCTCGTTCCTCGCTCCCTCCCCTATTAGGGGAGGGCAAAGAGCAGGAGACGGAGAAGACCGCCCCCGCGCCTGCCGGGGGCTTAATCCTAACCCTCCCCTAACAGGGGAGGGAGCGAGGAACGAGCGGGAGGGGTTCTAGCCAAACGTCTGCCGCAGCAGGTCATCCACCGCCTTGACCTGGGGAATGCCGTAAAAGCCGAACTGTGTGACGCGGGTGCGCGTCCGGCGTCCGCATCCGGTCCCCAAGCTGACCCGGCGACAGCGACCGCACCGTCGCGCCGCCGAAAACCCGCCCGTTCCACACAATCACACGCTTGCTCGTCACGGCATACAGCGTCCGCCCCGCGCCGAGATACAGCCACAGCGGCGACAGCAGCAGCCCAAAGCCCGCCACCACAAAAATCAGCCCGAACAGCGGAAACAGCAGAAACGGCGCGGCAAACGCCCCGCCGCCAGACGACCGGACTGCCCCGCCCGCCAACAGCCCGAACCCATCCGCCGCCGCCGTCCAGAACAGCGCAAACGCCGTAAAGGGAATGCCAAACAGCATCGGCACAATCCCCTGCCGCGCCATTCGCCCTGGTGACGGCTGCCCCGCCCACAGCAGGGTCTCTCCCGGCGAAAGCTCGCCGTCAATGCGCCTCTGCGCGTCCCTCGGCAATGGTGGAATGGATAGCATGAGTTTAGAGTGGGCCAATCACAGTGAAGGGCTTCTTGCCGTGCAGGCGATAGACGGAGAAATCACGACGGTCTACGGTGAAAATACGGTCAATGGAAAGGCGCTCGGCGAGAGCCACCAGAGAGGCATCCGCAAAATCCATTGGCTGATCGTTGTATTTGCTCATCAATTCCGACATACGGGCAAGCTCCGACGGGGAAGGATGTTCCAAAAGGAGATCACCCCGCAGAATCATCCGCCATAAGCCTTCCTGCGCGACCCAGCCTACTCGCGTTCCCAGCAAATACATCACTTCTGTTACTACCGCCAGTGTTGTATAAAACGGGCAATCAAACGCCCGAATCATTCGGGAACACTCCGCGTGGTAGTTGTCATTGCGGTTCAGCACGGCAACCAGCGGCCCGGTATCTATCAGCTTATCGACGATGTTTGTCATCCATGATCTCCCCGAAAATCTCTTCGGACCGGGCGGCCAGATCGGACGGTCCCTCGCCAATCCCAATAATGTCATCGTAGCGACTTTTTTTGGGAGGGGCAGTTTCGCGCTCACAGAACTCTGTCAGAGCAAGGCGATGGACTTCCGAAAGCGTCATACCTTTGATCGCCGCCACCTGCCGCACTTTTTGCTGTGTCTCCGGGTCCAAACGAACACTTCCCATGAAATTTTCTCCTCAGTGTTAATTGTACCACAGAATTATTGAATGTAATACATCAGTAAGTACCCACAGACAGCGAGCCGTCGGCTTGCGGGACAATGGCCCAGAGCCGGTTGCCGGACTCTTCCGAGTACTCCGGGTACGCGCCGACCGCCGCCTGCTCCCCCAGCGTCTCGCGCAAATCTTTTTCCATCTCAGCAGTTCCCTCGCCGTCCCAGAAGGTGGAAAGCCGCTGCTGAGGGGCCTCACGGTAAACAATCAGATATTCCGCCGCGCCCGCCAGCTCGGCCTGCGCCGACTGAATGAACTTTTCTGTGATCAGCCCTCGAAGCGGCAAAGAATAGTGGCGATAGACATCCACCAGCGTCGGCGAGGACAGAGAGGCCAGCCTTTCCCGAAATGCCGCAAACGAGTGAAACAGCAGAACATCCCGGCTTCCCGCCATCCGAGAATAGCGCAGCTCTACCAGGATTTCGCCCTTCGTTTGAAGTAGTTCTTCGGTTTCCGCCAAAAAGGCAGGGTCAGTTGTGGAAATGAGTGCCACTGTTGCCATGAGTTACGCCCCTCGCGTCAGCGTGGTGTCGTGGCGCTCGCTGTCCCGCGTTTCCGGGTAATCGGTGGTGTAGTGCAGGCCGCGTGACTCTTTGCGCTTTTTGGCGCAGGCGATGATAAGCTGCGCCACTTCAATCATGTTGCGAAGTTCCAGCACGTCGTCGGACAGCACGCAGTCGTCAAAGAGGGGCTGCGCTTCAGTGCGAAGCGCGGACACGGCGGCGGTGGCTTTGGCGAGGCGGCTATCCGAGCGGACGATGCCGACATACTTCTGCATGACGGTCTGAAGACGATGGCGCAGGGCCGCGACCTGCTCGTGGTCTAATGCGCCCACCCGTCGGGCGATTTCGGGGTAGTCCGGCACGGACAGTGACGCCGCGCCGAGGTCGGTTCGTGCCAGAGCGTCGTCGGCGGCCCGCTTGCCGAAGACCAATGCTTCTAAAAGCGAATTGGAGGCCAGGCGATTCGCGCCGTGAACGCCCGTAGACGCTGCCTCGCCGCAGGCATACAGGCCCGGCAGCGTCGTTCGCCCATGCAGGTCGGTCACGACGCCGCCGCAGGAGTAGTGCGCGGCAGGGACGACCGGTATCCAGTCGGTGGTCATGTCGATGCCAAACGACAGGCAGCGGGCATAAATGGTCGGGAAGTGCGACTTGATCTCCTCCGGGCTAAGATGCGTCACGTCCAAATAGACACACGCATCGCCCGTTTTCTTGATCTCGCTGTCAATGGCGCGGGCCACAATATCGCGGGGCGCTAAATCTTTGCGAGCGGCATCGTACTCGCCCATGAACGCCGTGCCGTCCTTGCGCCGCAGGATGCCGCCTTCGCCCCGGACGGCCTCCGAGATCAGAAAGCTTTTGGCGTCGGGGTGGAACAGCGACGTCGGATGGAACTGAATAAACTCCATGTCGGCGATTTCCGCCCCGGCCCGCCACGCCATCGCCACGCCGTCGCCGGTGGCAATCGGGGGGTTGGTGGTGAACTGATAGACCTGCCCGGCCCCGCCGGTCGCAAGCAGCGTGGACGGCGCGACATACGCCTGCACTTCCCCGGCGGCCTCATCCAGCACATACGCCCCGCAGCAGCGCCCGTCCTGCATGATCAAATCCACGGCAAAGTGGTGCTCCAGCACGGTAATACTTGGGTGCTTTCGGGCCGCTTCCACCAGCGTCCGCTCCACTTCCTTGCCCGTCAAATCCGCCGTGTGAATAATCCGCCGCCGTGAGTGCCCGCCTTCTCGTCCGAGCGACAGCGCCCCGTCCGGGTCCCGGTTGAAGTCCGCGCCGAACGCCATCAGCTCCCGTATCCGGTCCGGGCCTTCGTTGACGAGCACGCGCACCGCGTCCTCATGGCACAACCCCGCCCCGGCAATGAGCGTGTCCTCAACGTGCAGCTCCGGGTCATCGTCCGCGCCCATGACGCCTGCGATGCCGCCCTGTGCCCAGTTGGTGTTGCTGTCCGTGCGGTCCTTCTTGGTGATCAGCGCCACCCGCCCATGCTCCGACACCCGCAGCGCAAACGACAGCCCCGCACTGCCGCTGCCGAGAACTAAATAGTCATACGTCTGCATTGCTTCAAGTACCTGTTCTAAAGTGCCTGTCTCTACTTCGGTAACACGGAAGGCGCACAAAAAGTTGCCGCTTCGGTCGGCATCTCTCCAAATTCCCGCACGACCCGTGCGAGTTTTGCCACTTGCCAATTTCTGCCACCAATGGTGGCAGAAATACGAATGCTCACGGGGCTGAACCCCCGTGCTTCAAAAGAGCAAGCCCCCGCCTGCGCGGGCGAAGAGATTGCCAAGACGAGATCGCCAGAAGCCACAGGTTGAAACCCGAGGCTTTTAAGTGCCCAGTGTCCAAGGGACACAAGAGAAGCCCGCCGTTTGCCAGTCTGACGTGCCCGGCACGGTGGGCTTTCCCCAGCCTCGGGTTTCAACCCATAGCCTTTCTGATGCCCGCAAAGGCGGGGAATTGCCCTTCAAAGCACGGGGGTTCAGCCCCGTGCTTTCTCGCTTCCGCCTAACAACCCCGCTGCGCCCTGTGCCCGCAGGGTCTCGGCGACTTCGTGGCCCAAACTTTCGCTGCCGCCATAAAGCTTCCGGTCGGAGTGCCGCAGGATTGTTGTGCCGTCCGGGGCGGCAACCATCGCCTCCAGTGTCAGCCACTTGGCGGCTCCGGGCCTCGGGTCGCTCATGTCCAGAGTTGCCAGTGCGCCCACAGGCGTCTTGCAGCTTCCGCCGACGTAGCGCAGGAAGGCACGCTCGGCCAGCACCGCGTACCACGTCGGGCCGTGGTTCAGGCCGATGGTCAGGTCACGCAGGCGCTGGTCGCCGTCGCGGATTTGCAGGGCCAGCGCCCCCTGTCCGGGGTCGGGGGTGAACCAGTCGGGGTTTAAAATCTCGGCGATGTTGTCTTGAAGACCGAGGCGGTTCAGACCGGCGACGGCGAGGCAGATGGCGTCATACTGGCCTTCGCGCCACTTACGAAGCCGCGAGTCGATGTTGCCGCGTATCTCCACAAGCATCAAATCGGGGCGACGGGAGAGCAGCAGAGCGCGGCGGCGGACGCTGCCGGTGCCGACCCGTGCGCCTTTTGGAAGAGCGTCCAGCGTGGAGCCAATCAGCGCATCGCGGGGGTCTTCGCGGGCGGGCACGGCAGCGATGACGAGGCCCGTGGGCAGGGTGTGTTCCAAATCTTTCATGGAATGCACAGCCAGGTCAATCTCGCCTGCCAGCAGGGCCATCTCTAATTCTTTGGCGAAGATGCCTTTTTCGCCGAACGATGACAGAGGCACATTGGCGGCCTGCGTGGCGTCCCCGCGTGTGCCAATCACTTGAATAGTGATGTCCAAATCGGGGTGAGCGAGGCGCAGGGCGTCGGCGACGCCGTGCGACTGCGCCAGCGCCAGCTTGGAGCCGCGTGTGCCGAGGGTGAGGTGCTGTGGCATAGAATGGTTTCCAGAAAGAGCCCCCCCGCCCCCAATAATGGGGGAGCCGGAAATAGGGGAGGAAAAGCCTGCTCCTAACTGTCCGGTTCCCCCATTATTGGGGGCTAGGGGGTCCTAAGACTTTGCCCCCAGCAGCTTCCAGCCGAGCGGGAGCAGGCCCGCCGCCGCCAGGGCTTTCAGAATGTCGCCCGGCAGGTACGGCAGGACGCCGAGCGCCAGCGCGTGCGACGTGCCCACGAAATGCGCCAGCCAGCCCGCGCCGCCGGTGTAGATCACCAGAGACCCCAGAGCCATCGCCAGCAGCATCGTCAGCGGGCGGCGGTCCCAGCCGCGTGCCGCGAGCCAGCCTACCAGCGCGGCGGCCAGCGGAAACGCCGCGAGGTAGCCCATCGTAAACAGCCCGGCTCCGGTCGGCGCGAAGACCGGCAGGTGGCAGGCCCCTTCGGCCAGATAGAGCAAGAGCGAAGCCGCCCCGAGGCGCGGGCCAAGCAGTGCGCCGGTCAGCAGCACGCCGAACGTCTGCCCCGTCACCGGAACGGGCGTGCCGGGCAGAGGAAACGCAATCTGGGCGCACAGGGCGTTCAGCAGGCTGAAGGCGACGACCAGAACGGCATCGCGGGTCCAGGCGCGGGTGGGGGCATGGGCGGGGCGGGGCCAAAGGGTCTGCGCCAGGGTGAGCGCGGGGGGAGAAGAAAGCAAAGGAGAAGAAAGCAAAACGGAGCCTCCGAGTGAAATGGTTTGCCCCAGTATACCCGGCGGCGGGCCGGGGCGGGGCAGTTTGGGAGGGGGCGTTCTGGAAGAGGCCCTTTGGGGAACGCGGGTGCTGCTAACGGGGTTGACGAGAAGCAGCCCCATTTTAGAAAGAAAAACCCATGCCCGAAGAAATCACCACGGAGACCGTCACGCTGTCCGCGTCCGACGGAACCACGCTGCCCGCCTATATCGCCCGGCCCGCCGGGGACGGCCCGCATCCCGCCATTCTCGTATTCCAGGAGGCGTTCGGCGTCAATGCCCACATCCGCGACGTCACCGACCGGTTCGCCCGCGCCGGTTACACGGCCATCGCCCCCGCGCTGTACCACCGCACCGACGCGCAGTTTGAGGGGGTTTACACGGACTTTGGCTCGGCGATGGCGCATCTGTCGGCGCTCACCGACGCCGGGCAAGCGGCGGATATTCAGGCTGCTTACGAGTGGCTGACCTCGACAGAAGGCGGCGCGGCCACGGCGGTCGCCTCGACTGGTTACTGCATGGGCGGACGCACGTCGTTTCTGGCCGATACGCTCCTGCCGCTTGCGGCCTCGGTGTCTTACTACGGCGGCGGCATCGCGCCGAGCGAAGGCAGCCCGTTTCCGGGGCTTTTGGACAAAGCCGCCACCCTGCACGCCCCTCTCTTAATGTTCTGGGGCGGCAAAGACGAGCATATCGGCCTGGACGGCCCCCGCGCTATTGAAGACGCCCTCCGGGCGGCCAAAAAGCCGTACACGCAGGTCGTGTTCTCCGAAGCCGACCACGGCTTTTTCTGCGATGTCCGCGCCAGCTACAACCCCGAAGCCGCCCGTCAGGCGTGGGCCTTGACGCTGGAGTTTCTGGCGACGTATGTAAAGTAAACCCGTAGGGGCAGGGCTTGCCCCTGCCCTCCTGTCTGTCTCCTGCTCTTTATCCGGCTCCCCAGAATTGGGGCGGGGAGGTCCTACCCCTTGCGCCGGAACAAATCCGTCTTGGCGTTCGCCACCCGGTCCAGAAACAGCAGGCCGTCCAGATGGTCGATTTCGTGCTGCAAGACCACCGACTCGAAGCCCTCGGCATCAATCGTGACGCTCTCGCCGTCTAAGTTCAGGGCGCTGACCGTGATATTCTTATGGCGGCGAATGTTGGCGGTGTAATCGGGCAGACTCAGGCAGCCTTCGCGGCCCGTCTGCTCGCCGTCGTGGGCCACAATCACCGGGTTGACCAAAATTAACAGCCCATGCGCGGCGGGGTGTTTGGGGTTGCGGGAAGTGTCCACAATGGCGAGGCGGGACAGCACCCCGATCTGCGGCGCGGCGATGCCCACGGTGCGCGGCGGCCCGGCATCCATCGTGTCCAGCAAATCCTGCGCGGCGGCGCGGAGGGCATCGTCAATGTCGGCCACAGGGTCACAAAGAGCTTTGAGACGCGGGTCGGGGTACAGCACAACGGGACGAGCGGGCATAACTTAGAGCGCCTCCGTGTCCAGAGTGCTGACCGTGATGTCCACGCCGAGCGCCCGTTTCAAACCGTCTAAATCCGCCGACAAATCTGTCTCCCCCGCGACCACTTCCAGCAGCATCACATACACCGGCGACTCGGGCGACCCGGCCACGCGGGTATCCATATCCGTGATGCTGACCCCCCGCGCCGCTAAAGCCTCAGCTACTTGTGTCACAATACCCGGCTTGTCTGCCCCATAGACCGTCAGCAGCGTGTCCGGCGCGGCCTCGGCGGGGACGTCCGAGACCGTCTGCACCGTCACCGTCAGCCCCCGGTCCCGCGCCACGGGAGCGAGTGCCGCCCGCACGGCGTCCTCGCCGACCCCGTCCGGCATCCGCGCCGCGACCATCGCCGCAAACGCCCCGTGCAGCCGCGTCATCGTCGCATCATCGAGATTGCCGCCGAGATCATACACCGCTCTTGCCAGCGCCGCAATCACCCCCGGCCCATCCTGCCCCACCGCAGTGACGACTACAATCGGACTTGTTATAGGACTTGTTGAAGTTTCCATAGCCGCGATTATACCCCCCCGCCCCCAATTCCGGGGGAACCATGCAGGATTTTGGCGGGCTTTTGGTGAACACTTTGGATGCTATGACCACAAAACTATCGGCTTTGGAGGGCCAGATGCTCCTGCTGGACGAACACTCCTGGCGCACGGAGGGGCTGTTTTCTCCGCACTACCTTTTGCACCGGCTGCCCGGCCCGCAGTCGCCTCTCTGGCCCGAAGCGGCGGAGGCGGACGCCGTCTTTGAAGCGGCCCGCACCCGCTTTGCCGAGTACCACACGGCTCTTCAAACTGGGTCCGAAGAAGATGTGGAAGACAACTGGATTGTGCCGCTGGTGGAGCTTCTGAGCTTCGGCAAGCAGCCGCGCAAGGCGATCCCCGGCATTGACAAGCACCGGCTGCCGGACTTTCTGCTCTATGCGTCGCCCGCTCTGGCGACGGCGGCGTTTCAGTCCAAAGACTATTATGCCGACTGTCTGACACTGCTGGAAGCCAAAAAGTGGAGCGTCAACCTGAGCCGGGAAGGCACGAAGTCCAAAGAACGCTCCCCGCAGACACAGCTCCGCGACTATTTGAGCGAGACGCCCACCCTGAACTGGGGCATTCTGACCAGCGGCGGCGTGTGGCGGCTCCTGTGCAAGCGGGACCGGGCCAGCGCGTTCTTTGAGTTTGATCTGGAGCGCGTTTTGCTGTCCGCCCAGACGCCGGCGGGGGAAGCGGGGGCCAGGGAGGAGTTTCGGCTGTTTTATGCGCTGTTTCGCCGGGCGGCTTTTGAGCGCGGCCCGGACGGAACCTGCCCGCTGGATATGGTGCGCGAGGAAGCCCAGCAGTTCAAGGCCGAAGTGGAGCGCCGCCTGCGGGTGCAGGTCTTTGACGGCGTCGAAATTCTGGCACGCGGCTTTCTGGCGAACCCGGCCAATGCGCTGACGCCCGAAGACCTTCCCGCGATTTATGCAAGCTGCCTCATCCTGC
The DNA here is from genome assembly GCA_965277455.1 of Capsulimonadaceae bacterium. Classification (GTDB taxonomy): domain Bacteria; phylum Armatimonadota; class Armatimonadia; order Armatimonadales; family Capsulimonadaceae; genus JANXMY01. The sequence continues at coordinate 3,163,744 of OZ255823.1, forward strand.
TGTACCGCATTTTGTTTGTGCTGAATGCCGAGGCCCGCGCCCTGCTCCCGACCCACCCCCGCGACACGCCCAGCCGCAAATACTATCATTCTTACGGCCTGGAATATGTGCGCCGCCAACTGGCCGCCCCCGATGGGACCGAGTTCGACGACGACAGCAGGCTTGTGCTGGATGCCCGTCTGCGCGGGCTGTGGACGCTCATCAACGGCAAGCCCGGCCCGCCCGGCAAGCCCGATAAGAACACGGAGCTGAACGTGCCCCGCTACAACGGCGGCCTGTTTGACCCGGCCCGGCATCCGTTTCTGGAAGAAAAGCAGGTCGCCGACCAGTTTCTGGCGGATGCCCTGCGGCGGCTGGCGTACCGCACGGACGGCGCGGAACAGGTGGCGTTTGACTATGCCAACCTCGGCGAGCGGCATCTGGGCAGCATCTACGAGGGCTTGCTGGAACACCGACTGACACTGGCGGACGGCGCTGTTGACGGTGCGCTGCGCCTGACCAACGACAAGGGCGAGCGCAAGACTTCGGGCGCGTATTACACTCCCGAAGACTGGGTGACGTACATTGTCGGCCACACTTTGCGGCCCGTGCTGGACGGGCTGCCCCTGGAAGATGCCCCGGACTCCTTTGCCGAGGCCGTGCTGCGGCTCAACATCTGCGACCCGGCGATGGGCAGCGGGCACTTTCTGGTGGAAGCCGTTGCCACGCTGGCCGAGGCGGTCGCGGCGCACCCCACCACCGCGCCCCGGCCCCGGCTCCAAACCGACGGGCAGCCGGAGCGGGACGGCGCGGGCGAGCCGGTCTGCACCGAAGATGCGAAGCTGGCCTACTGGAAGCGCCGCCTGGTCGAGTCCTGCATCTACGGCGTGGACCTGAACCCACTGGCGGTGGAGCTTGCCAAGCTGTCCCTGTGGCTGGAAACCGTGGACCGCGTGCCGCTGAACTTTCTGGACCACCACCTGCGCTGCGGCAATTCTCTGCTGGGCACGACGCTGGCCGCCCTGCCGCGCTATCCCGTGCTTAAAAAGACGGCCAAGAAAGAAAAATACCCCGGTCAGCTCTCCCTGACGTTCAGCGCGGACCTCGCCGACGCTGTGGCGCGGGCGATCTCCGAAATCGCCGCCATTGAAGGCGTCTCCACCGACACGCACGGCGCGGCCAAAGAAAAAGAAGCCCTCTGGCGCAATATCTCCGAGACCCTGATGCCGCGCTTTCGCCATGCCGCCGATCTGTGGCTGGCTCCGTGGTTTGGGGCGGACGTGAGCTGGACTGAGTTTGAACGTCAGTTTGACGCCCCGACTAAGACGCAGACGCTCTACGAGGCCCACGAACCGCTGCTGGATTCCCTGCGCCCATTCCACTGGGAACTGGAGTTCCCCGATGTTTTCCTCGACGATTCCGGCCACCGCCGGGCGGATGCGGGCTTTGACGTTGTGGTCGGCAACCCGCCCTGGGAGCGCATCAAGCTTCAGGAAAACGAGTTCTTCGCGGGCCGCTCCCCGGCGATTGCCCATGCGCCCAAAGCCAGCGACCGCAAGACGCTGATTGCCGGGCTGCCCCAGTCTGACCCGCCGCTGTGGGCGGCGTATGAGGCGGCGCGGGACCGGGCCGAGCAGACGCAGGGCTTTGTGCATCGGTCGGGCTTTTTCCCGCTGATGGGCCGGGGCGACACCAACCTCTACGCCGTCTTCGCTGAAAAGGCGCTGGAATTGGTCCGCCCCACCGGGCGCGTCGGTCTGCTGGTCCCGAGCGGCATCGCCACCGACGACACCACGAAAGCCTATTTCCAAAAGCTCGTCACCGAGCGCCGCCTGGCCGAACTTTTGGACTTCGAAAACCGCAACGCGATCTTTGAAGATGTTCACCGCAGCTTCAAGTTCAGCATTATTCTGATGACCGGGGCGGACACGCCGCAGCCGGAAGTGAAATGCGGATTTTTGCTACATGAAATGTCAGATTTGCAGGACCCTGAACGATTTTTCACCTTATCCTCGGATGACTTCAAGCTGTTCAACCCGAACACCCTTACGTGTCCCGTCTTCCGGCGCAAGCGCGACGCCGAACTGACCCGCAAGATTTATGAGACTGTCCCGGTCCTTGTCCGCGAGTCGCCCGAAGGCGACATCAACCCCTGGGGCGTCTCCTTCCTGCGAATGTTTGACATGACCAATGACTCGGTGCTTTTCGAGACGGCGAAAGATTTAGAAAAAGACGGCTATTGGCTAGGCAATGGCAACGTCTACACGAAGGGGAAGCAAAAGTATCTGCCAATGTACGAAGGCAAAATGCTCAACTACTATGACTACCGCTATGCTGGTGGTGTGACAAGCGAGCAGAAATTGATTAGTACGCAGGCGTCAGATTTGACCACTGCCGCTGAGAAATCAGACCCTGCATTCACACCTTTGCCACGTTACTGGATTCCAGCAGACAAAGTGCCAACCAAATCTTCCTTCTGGATTGGCCTGCGTAGTATTGCAAGAAATACCGATGTTCGTACCTGTATCGGTACTATTTTCCCGGCGATGGGAGCAGGTAATTCAGTAGTTATTCTTCAAACGGAGACAACTGCCCATTTATCGGCCTGCCTTTACGCAAATCTTGCAGGTTTTGCTTTGGATTATGCTGCACGCCAGAAAACGTCTATGGCGAATCTGAACTTCTTTGTAATAGAACAGCTTCCCGTCATCCCCCCCGCCCGCTACAACGACGACTGGCGCGGGGTCAAGCTGGCCGACTTTATCACCGAGCGGGTCCTGGAACTCTGCTACACCGCCCACGACCTCAAAGGCTTCGCCGACGACCTGGGATACACCGGCCCGCCGTTCGCCTGGGACGAAGAGGCCCGGCTGCACCGGCGCTGCCAGCTCGACGCCCTCTTTTTCCACCTCTACGGCCTGACGGCGGACGAAGCTGGGGAGATACTGGACACCTTTCCCATTGTCAAAAAGCAGGACGAGGCTAAATACGGCGGCAAGTTCCGCACCCGGACACTCATTCTGGCCTACCACAACGCCTACGGCGCGGGCAACATGGATGCACAGGTGAAGGGGTAGGAGGCCACACGGGGGCGTTCTTGGGGCAATTTCAGGGCGTGATGTCGCTCCACAGCGCGGCGGGGACGAACTGCGACAGGTGGCCGACATTCGAGGTGGCAACAATCAGGTCGGACAGCGAAACGGGCAGAAGAAGCGCCTGGGCCGCCAGAATAACATCGATGTCCAGTTTTTTCGGATCGCCCGTCGGCTGGCCTCGCCGCCGGGACTTTGCCCAAAGATCAGCGGCGAGAAGCAAAGTTTCCGTCGTCACCGGCAGATAATTCAGCCCCAACTTCAGGGCATCCAGCCGCGCCAGACCCACCGATTTTCCTGCCCGCAGCAGTTCGCGCCGAAGCTCATAGTCAATGATTTCAGGCACGTACAGCGCGTGCCCGGCTAGGTCGCAGTCTGACGCCCATTGGCTGATTGCCAGAACTTCCGCCGTCTGCGCGGGGCTGGACAGTGTTCCCAGCGGCGAAGAATCAAGGATAATATGCTTCATTCCGGGAATAGCAGCCTTTCTCCGGTTGCCGCCCGGTTGGCGTTCAGATTGCGTTTGAGTTCGGCCAGCTCTTTCTCCGCCCGGCGTATCTCGTCCGGGTCATCGGTGGCGTCTTCTTCCCGCCAGCGGCGCAGCAGAGCCGCCGCTGTGCCGCGTGGCTGCAAGCGTCCTTCAGCGACTTCTGTGTGAGAGGGCGGCAGGTGTTCGGCCAGCACGGAGTGGGCGGCTTCGTCGGGCGGCAGGCCAGTGAGGCGGACGGCTTCGGCCAGACGCGCTTCTTCGGCGGGCGTGAGTTCCAGAGTGACGGTCATTGGTCAGGTCTCCTTTCGCAAGGCATAATGCAGAAATTATACCACGGGAAGGAAACGCGCCGCCCGCCGCCGAACTGCGATTTATGAGCAATACTTTTGAATACCCCGCCGCCCCGCTGTCCGAGCAGACTGACAACTACCACGGAACCGAAGTCGCGGACCCGTACCGCACGCTGGAAGACCCGGATGCGCCCGAAACCCGTGCCTGGGTCGAGGCGGAGAACGCGCTGACATTTGGCTTTTTAGAGCAAATCCCCGCCCGTGCCAAGCTCCAAGCGCGGCTGACGGAGCTGTGGAACTATGAGCGCTACGGAATGCCCTCCCGCAAAGGCGGGCGGTACTTCTACGGGCGCAATGACGGCCTGCAAAACCAGAGCGTGCTGTATGTGTCGGAAGGGCTGGACGGGACGCCCCGCGTGCTGCTGGACCCGAACACGCTCTCGGACGACGGCACGGTCGCGCTGGCGGGCTATGCTATGAGCGAAGACGGCACGCGGATGGCCTATGGCTTGTCCCAGGCGGGGTCGGATTGGACCGAGTGGCACGTTCGTAACGTAGACACCGGCGAAGATTTGGCCGACCATTTGAAATGGGTCAAGTTCTCCGGCGCGTCGTGGGCTAAAGACGGCTCTGGCTTCTACTACGCCCGCTACGATGCCCCGCCGCCCGGCGAGGAATTGCAGCAGGCGAACTACTTCCAGAAGCTTTTTTTCCACGCCGTCGGCACGGCACAGGACGAAGACGTTTTAGTGTACGAGCGGCCTGATGAGAAAGAGTGGGGCTTTGGCGGCTATGTCACCGAGGACGGTGATTACCTGATTATCGGCGTCCGGCAGGGGACCGAAAGCAAAAACCGGGTCTTTTACAAGTCTCTTGCCAGCCCGGACGCGCCCGTCGTCGAGCTGCTCAATGACTTCGATGCCCAGTACGGGTTTCTCGGCAACGACGGCCCGCTGTTCTGGTTCCGTACCGACAAAGATGCCCCGCGTGGCCGCGTCATCGCGGTGGACACCGAAAACCCGGCCCCGGCGAATTGGCAGACGCTGATCCCCGAAGCCGCCGAAACCCTGGACGGCGTCAGCGTGGTCGGCGAGCAGTTTGTCGCCAATTATCTCAAAGACGCCGCGACGCTCATCAAGTTCTATACGCTCGCCGGCGAGTTCGTGCGCGATTTAGCCCTGCCCGGCCTCGGCTCCGCAGGCGGCTTTGGCGGCAAGCGCAGCGACACCGAGACATTCTACTCGTACACGTCGTACACCGTCCCCGGAACCATCTACCGCTATGACATCGCCGCCGGGACCAGCACTGTGTACCGGCAGTCCCAAGTCGCCTTCGACCCCGATGCCTACGAGACCACGCAGGTCTTCTGCCCGAGCCGCGACGGCACGCCCATCCCGCTCTTTCTAACCCATCGCAAGGGCCTGACGCTGGACGGCCAGAACCCCACCTACCTCTACGGCTATGGCGGCTTCGACGTGTCCCTGACCCCGTCGTTCAGCCCCGGCCAGGTCGTGTGGCTGGAGCGCGGCGGCGTGCTGGCGGTCGCCAACCTGCGCGGCGGCGGCGAATACGGACAGTCCTGGCACGACGCGGGCAAAAAAGCCAATAAACAAAACGTCTTCGACGACTTCATCGGCTGCGCCGAGTGGCTCATCTCCCACAACTACACCGCTACGCCCAAGCTCGCCATCTCCGGCGGCTCCAACGGCGGCCTGCTGGTGGGGGCCTGCCTGACCCAGCGCCCGGACCTCTTCGGGGCCTGCCTCCCCGCCGTGGGCGTTCTCGATATGCTGCGCTTCCAAAAGTTCACCATCGGCTGGGCCTGGACCTCCGACTACGGCTCCTCCGATAACCCCGAAGACTTCGCCTATCTCTACGCCTACTCCCCCCTGCACCGCGTCCAGCCCGGCACGGCCTACCCGGCGACTTTGATCACCACCGGCGACCACGACGACCGCGTTGTCCCCGCCCACTCCTTCAAGTTCGCCGCCGCCCTGCAAGCCGCCCAGTCCGGCGACGCCCCGCTCCTCATCCGCATCGAAACCCGCGCCGGCCACGGGGCGGGCAAGCCCATCGCTAAAGTCATCGAAGAAACCGCCGACCGCTGGGCGTTTCTAGTCAAAGTGCTGGGGATGGAGTGATGGACTGGAATGAGTTTTTAAGCGAAGCGATTGCCGAAAAAGACATCGACCTCGTGCGGCAGGCATTGGCGCAGGGAGCAGACCCAAACCACCCTAGTCAAGATTTGCAATTCCCTGTGCTCCCCCTGCACTGGGCGGTTTTTGGTGGCAGTCTGGAAATCGCCCGGCTGCTGCTTAACGCCGGGGCGCGGGTGGCGGCAGAGGCGAACACAGATGACTCTTCTCTGCACGCGGCGGTGGAAGACGCCAACCTACCCTCGGTCAATCTGCTGCTGGACTATGACGGCGCGGCGGCGCTGGACTGGTTCGATTACATTAGCCGAACGCCGCTGATGATTGCGGTGGAAATGGAAAACATTCCCATCGCCCGGCGCTTGATTGAAGCCGGAGCGGATGTCAACGCAAACGAAGAAGCGCGGATTGGGGATACGGCTTTGCACACTGCGGCCAGAAACGGCACGCTGGAAATGGTGGAATTGCTTGTCAGCGCGGGGGCAGACCCAACAATTCGCGGCTGGATGTGGATCACACCGCTGGACAATGCAAGAGGCCGCAAGCGCGGTGCCGGGCCGCGCATCTATGAACTGCTGGAACAGGCGGCGCGGCGGTTTTAGCAACAGTCGGAAAGGCTCAAGAACCTCACCCCAGCCCTCTCCTTCGCAAGGAGAGGGAGCCGGAAAAGAGATGTCTGGTTCCCCCAGAATTGGGGGTTAGGGGGCGAACCATCAAAACAAAAGCCGCCGGTGGGTGAGGAGCGCCCAGAGCTGTTCGGCGAAGACGGCGGCCCAGAAGAGGGTGACCCAGGGGGGCTTGGCCCAGCAGTGCCAGTCTTTGACGCCGCGCAGGGCGGCCAGAACGTAAAACACGGTGGCGAGGCCGGACAGGGCGAGCAGAGCGTAGTGGCCCAGCAGCAGCACAAGGAACGCGGCTTTGCAGAAGGTGAAGGCCCAGCCTTCGTAGGTGCGGCCCTGTCGCTGATTATCGTATTGGCTCATAGGAACCTCTTGCGTGGCCGGGGATTAGGCCGGGGGTATGAAACCCCCGGCATTAAGCGCAGCCGCCCTCCGGGCGGAAGAGCAAACCTCTCTCTGCTGTCTTTAGCCCGGTAGGGCGTCTGCTTTTGCTGCCGGGGGTTTTACACCCCCGGCCACACTCTGGCTTCAAAGCATCCGCAGTGGCAGCACGGCCTCGCGGGGTTGGCGGCCTCGGTGGAAGACGTTGTATTCGCAGAACGACACGGCCCGGCCCCGGTCATCTAAAATCTGGGTGCAGCACTGGTCAATGCGGCTCTGGTCGTAGGTGCAGGCGTCCATGAAAGGCTTGACGACGACGCGGAAGACGCGCCGCCCGAAGGCGTCCGGGTCGCGCATCAGCGGCAGAACGTCGCGCAGGCCGCCCCGCGCAAACAGGACGCCGAGGTCGCGCAGGGTCTGGCCGCCCCGGACATGGGCGACATCCGACCAGACGCGCCGGGCCGCGCCGCCGACAAGGCCCGAAAACGAGATGCGGTCGGTGAAGAGGTCTAGGTAGCGGGAGACGTCTAAATGGCGCGGCAGGGGTGTGATTTTCGTGCGTTTGGCATCCAAGAAGCCGTAGGTCAGAGCGCAGCAGTCCGGGTGCGAGCAGGGCAGGCCCACGAAGTCTGAGCGCAAGAGTTCGCCGTTGGTTTGAAGTTCGAGTTCGGCCAGAACGTCGGTCAGCGTCAGCCGCTCCGCGCCGGAGTAGTCACTGAGAAGCCGCCCGTTGTCCATGACGGGTTGGAACGTAATGCCATTGACGGTCGGCTGAGAGAGGCCAAAGCGAAATAGCTCGCCGATTTCGCCGTCGTTGATGCCGCGTGTCAGGGTCGGCACGAGGGTGACGAACAGCCCCGCTTTGCCCAGCGCATCCAATGCTTTCTGCTTGACGCGGCGCAAATCAGCGCCGTAAAAGTGCTGGTGAGCTTCTTTCTGAAAGCTGGAAAACGACAGGTAAATCTCCACGCGGTCCTTGTACGCGGCGAGTGCTGCCACCAAAGCTGCGTCTGAGGCCAGCTTGACGCCGTTGGTGTTGACCAAAACGCGCCCGATGGGGTAGGACAGGGCCATTTCCAGAAAGTCGGCAAACTGGGGGTGAACTGTCGGCTCGCCGCCGGAGAGCATCAGCACATCGAGCGTCGGCTGTGCCTGAAAGAATAAATCCAGCCGCCGCCGCGCTTCGGTCAGCGTCATAAAATCGTGGGGCGCGACCGTGCCGGGGGCACTGGCATCGGCGTAGCAGGTGGGGCAGCGCAGGTTGCACGCCGACGTGATTTCGAGCAGCAGGACGCACACGGGCGGGCCGGATTGGCCGTCTGGGCCGCAGACTTCGCCCGGCCCGCAGCAGCAGTTCGCCCCGGTTCGGTCGGGGACATACTGCCGCAGGCGCAGATATTCGCGGCTGTCCGAGGCCAGCAGCGCCCGCGACTCGCCGTGACGCGGGCAGGTCTGACGCAACCAGATTTGCCCGTTCTCTTCGGTAAGCGTCGCCGGGACGGAGCGCAGGCAGGTGGGGCACAGGCCGCGTGTGTCTTCGGACCAAGTTGTGTCCATAAAGCGTTACTTTTTGGAGGCGACACGGGGCTGAACCCCCGTGCTTTAAAAGAGCAAGCCCCCGCCTTCGCGGGCGAAGATTTAGGAACGCTTACGCAAGGTTGTCTTGTGCCCGCGCAGGCGGGGAATTGCCCTTCGACGCATGGGGGTTCAGCCCCGTGGTCTCTCTTTTCGCCCCTACTTCACGCCCACCAGCTCAATGTCAAAGACCAGCGTGGCGTTCGGCGGGATGGTTGGCGTGGGCGGGTTCGCGCCGTAAGCGAGGTCGCTTGGGATGACCAGCCGGCGCTTGCCGCCGACTTTCATGCTCGGCACACCTTCGTCCCAGCCTTTGATGACGCTGCCGACGCCGATAGGGAAGTCGATGGGCTGACCGCCGTGGTCGTAGGAGGAGTCAAACTTGGTTCCGTCGAGCAGGGTTCCGGTGTACTGGACGGAAACGGTCTGGCCGATTTTGGGATTAACGCCGGTCCCGACTTTCATGTCGTAGTATTTGACGCCTGACGGCAGTGTTTTGAGCGTGACGGTCTTGCCGTCAATCTTCGTGGTGCTGGGCACGGCGGACACATCACCCGCCGGGGCTGCCGGGGTAGTAGGGGCAGGCGGCGGCCCCTGCGCGTCCGGGGCCATAGCCGGAGATGACGTCGCCGGAGCGGGTGGGGGCGTGGACGAGCCTGTGTCCTCTTTCGGGGCGCAGCCGGACAGGGCCAGCAGGGCCAGTGCCGTCACGGTCAATGCGGGCGCGGTGAGTTTCATAAAAGCGTGTTTCTCCTGAGAGGGTCTTAGGCTCATTGTACCTGATTAATTCCAATGGATGCCGAAATTATAGCCGCCGAAGACGCTGGCGAAGCACCAGGCAATCGCGCCTAAAATCAGCGCCAGTACGCCCAGCAGACCGAAGCCGATGCCGCGAGCGAAGACGGGGAAGCCGGGGCGCAGGACGAAGTAGAGAATAGGCATCACGACAATACCCAGGCCGCCGAGCAACGACGAGAGCAGGGTGGCAAGGACGCCGAGCGTCAGATCAACCCAGGCCCGGCCCGTCAGCAGGCGGCCCGGCAGACGTGGGGGCGGCGGCGGCACGAAGCCGCCAACAGGCGCGGGCGGCCAGGTGGAACCCGGCGGCTGCCAGCCGCAGTGCGGGCAGACAGCGGCTCCGGGGGTCCAAAGCGTGCCGCAGTTCGGGCAATGAGTCATAACATGGGCGCTTTCGACGTTTCTACTTCACGCCCACCAGCTCAATATCAAAGACCAGCGTCGCGTTCGGCGGAATGGTCGGCGTGGGCGGGTTCGCGCCGTAAGCGAGGTTGCTTGGGATGACCAGCCGGCGCTTGCCGCCGACTTTCATGCCCGGCACACCTTCGTCCCAGCCCTTGATGACGCTGCCGACGCCAATCGGGAAGTCAATCGGCTGGCCGCCGTGGTCATACGATGAGTCGAATTTGGTCCCATTCAGCAGAGTGCCGGTGTACTGTACCGAGACAGTCTGCCCGATTTTTGGATGCGGCCCGCTGCCAACTTTGGTGTCATAGTATTTCAAGCCGGATGGCAGAGACTTCAGGGTCACCTTTTTGCCGTTGATCACTGTGGTCGATGCGGAACCCTGACGTGCGGCGTGGGGGTGCTTGGGGGTGGGGGATTTGGCCGCGCCGGATGTCGCGGCGAGCAGGAAAGCAGTCAATGTGAGCGCAAGGGGCGTGAATTTCATGGGTTCAGATTCTCCTTCTGATAGTGTACCTGATGATGCCCGCAACCACCCCGACTGCACCCAGCCGCAGTACGACCCGCAGGCTGTAGCCGAGGCCACGGACGAAGATTCGGGCAGTAGGACATCTCAGCCATGAAGCTCCGCTGCGGGCAAGAGAGGAACAGGGCGCACATAACGGGGCTGGAGCAGGCGGACCAGCTTGACGGCGAAAAAGACGAACCCGGCGGCGCACGCCCACTGGGCGAGTGTCAGCCCGGCGACCGGAGCCGGGCCGGCGCGGAAGAACTCAATCACAAAGCGGGCCACGCAAAACAGCGTGCCTTGCAGATAAAAGAGCGTGTTCTCCGGCGGGCGCGTCCTCTCGACGCGCAGCAGCACGACCAGAATGAGGGCACACGCCGCCGACGAATAAATCTGCGTGGGGTGGCGCATCTGTCCATCTTCGGACACCGCCCAGGGAACCGTGGTGACTTTGCCGTAGCAGCAGCCGCCGAAAAAGCAGCCCCAGCGGCCCACCGCTTCCCCCGCCGTCAGCGCCACGGCAAACAGATCGCCCGTGGGACGCACAATGCCCAGATGCCGCTTGTAGAGAACCACGGTCAAATACCCGCCCGCAAGACCCCCCAGCACGCTTTTCCCCGCCGCCACATCGTGGAACACACGGGCGCAGACCCACTGCCCGAAGTTCGCCCCGAGCAGGCCGCCAATCAGCCCCGCCCCGGCGACGGCCATGATGCCCGAAGTTGCCAGCCCGCGCCGCCGGGCCAGCAGCACAAACGCCGCCAGCCCGGTCCCGTAGCCCAGCAGATAGCAAAAGGAGGCGAGTGTCATGGTGTTTATTCCAAATGCGAGCAGTCGGGGCGGTAAACGCCCCGTCGGGTGAGTACGTCCTTCGGACGAAGATTAGGCCGTGTGCATTCGGTGTCCCACGTCCGAAGGACGCCTTTCCAGACGGGGCGTTTACCGCCCCGGCCCGTTGGGGGCGGCTCAGGCTGGAACGCGCTCCTACCTGGACGCGTTTTACTTGGGCGTGTCCAGTCGCTTGACGCCTTCCAGATCAGCCAGGGCCAGAATGCGCGGCTTGAGCAGGCTCGTCCAGACTTTGTAGCCTTCCGTGTTGAAATGCAGGCCGTCGGGCCGCTCCAAATTAACCGGCGGCTGTCCGTCGGTAGTCAGCAGGGCGGAATGGGCATCCAGAAAGCTCAGCTTTTGCGTGGGCGAATTGGTCTCAATAATGTAGCGCTGAATCAGATAGTTTGCATCCAGTACCGCCCCTTCCTGGTTCCAGCGAGCCTTTGTGGGGCTGATAGAAATATAGGCAAGGCGGGTGTCCGGCAGGATCGTGTGGATTTTAGCCGCGAAGTCCTTGAACTCCTGAAGCACCTGCTCCGGGGACTTGTTGCCGTAAGCCAGGTCATTGGTCCCGGCGAACATCACGATCAGCTTGGGCTTGTAGGGTGCGGCGATGCGGTCGGCGTACTTGGTGCTCTCAAAAATCTGGGAGCCGCCAAAGCCCCGGTTGATGACCGGGAGTTCCGGGAAGTCTTGTGCCAGCGTACTCCACAGGCGAATGCTGGAGCTGCCCATGAACAGCACCCCGCCGGGCGGCGGAAGCTGCTTCTGGTCCGCTTTCAGGAACGCATTCAGCTCCGGCGCGGCCCCCTCGCTTGCGGGCAGCGGCTGCACATTCGTCATCGGGTTCTGCGCCTGCGCCGAAAGGACGCAGCCGGGGCCAAAGGACAGCGTCCCGAACAGCAAAGCGCCCGCCAGCAGGCGCGGCAGTGTTGACTTGGTTGGTTTCATAGTCCGCGTTCTTTCTTTGGCGGCTTCAGCGCAGCGCCGGGATGCGGCGCAGGAGGCCGACATCCACACTCTCCGGGCCGCCCCGGTTGATGCAGTGAACGGCCAGCACGTTCTCCGCGCCGGGGCGCAGGGCACGCCCGGCCTCAGCAGTGATGGGCTGGTTTTCGTAGCGATGCACCGCCCCGCCGCTCTGGTAGGCCCGGACGCCGTTGATGTACACATCCACGTCGTCGTCGTGGATATAGCGCACCACAATCTGCTGCAAGGCGGCGGCGTCAAGCTGGCCCGGCGTGAACGTCTTCCGCATCCAGATGTCGCTCGTGGTCCATTCGGTCCGCAGGGAGGGGTTCTCTGTCAGCGGCGTGCCAAAGCCGCCGGGAGCGACTTTCCAGGCCGAGGCATCGAAGCCGGGCGTGTTCCACTCCGCCGGGGGCGCGTCGGTCGTGTAGCGCCAGTCCTGCGGGCCGTCCTCGGCGGTCGGCGACAGCGTGACATAGGTGGGCAGCGGGTAGGCAAACTGGTTTGCCTGACGGATGAGGGCCGGGTTGCATTTAAACGTCCGGTCATAGGTCAAGAGGCCGTTGATCTCGGTTTCCACATCGGTCAGCTCGGTGTAAACCGCCGCGCTGAGGCCGTGCTGGTCCCGGAAGCCCTTGAGCGGGTAGGTGAACTCGGCATACAAATCAGTCAGCTCCCGGGGCGACTGGACCTCCACATAGCCGTTGCCCTTGCTGCTCCACATATGGCCGGGGACATAAAAGCCGATGCCGCCGAACTCGCCGCAGGCCAGCGCCTGAGTGGCGCTGCCAGTCGGGTAATTCGGGGGCGGGTACGAATGCACGTCGTCCAGATCGCCGATGTCGCCGCCATTTTCCGGGCTGTCGTCGCCCCCGCCGCTGTTGCGGTCGGTCAGGCGGGACGGGTCCAGCGTTTTGGCGATCTTGTTCAGACCGGCCTCGTCATACTGCCCCTGGCTCTCGTTGAAGATGACCCACATAATAATCGACGGCGCGTTCCAGTGCGTTCGGATCGTGGTGCGAAGCTGCTTCTCAAACTCGGGCTTGTCCTGCGGCTGCGGGTGGTCAGTGTAGGAGTTCTCCGAGGGCATATCCTGCCAGACCAAAAGCCCCAGCTTGTCGGTCCAGTAGTACCAGCGGGCGGGTTCCACTTTGATATGCTTTCGCACCATGTTGAAGCCAAGCGTCTTCATGGCCTGAATATCGGCTTTGGTGGCGGCATCGGTGGGGGCGGTATAAAGGCCGTCCGGCCAGAAGCCCTGGTCCAATGGCCCCAGCTCAAAGACGAACTTATTGTTCAGCATCATCCGGGTGACGCCGCCAGCTTTCGCCAGCGAGATTTTCCGCATTCCAAAGTACGAATGCACGGTGTCGGTATTTGCGCCATTCTGCACCAGCGTAAAGCCCACGCTGTAAAGCATGGGCGATGACGGCGACCAGAGCTTCGGCTTGCTGAGGGTGAGCGCGGTCTCGACATTGGGCTGAATCGTCGCCGTTTTGACGACTTTGCTGCCGTCTTTGATAGTTACCAAGACGCGGCTGGCGGCGTTTGTGCCATTGGCACTGACTGTCATCCGAATCTGGTTTTTATCAATATCGGGGACCATGTGCAGGCTGCCGATGGCGGCCTGCGCGACGGGTTCCAGCCAGACGCTCTGCCAGATGCCGGTGGTGGATGTATACATGATGCCGCCGGGGTGGAGGGTCTGCTTGCCGCGAGGCTCCCCGGCATCGTCGGTGGCATCCAGGACGCGCACGATCAGCTCCTGCGGCCCGCTGCTTATTAGGTACGGCGTGATGTCATACTGAAACGGCTCATAGCCGCCCCGGTGTGTCCCCGCGCTTTTGCCGTTGACATAGACCTCGGTTTCAAAATCCACCGCCCCGAAGTTCAGCCGGACCCGCTGCCCTTTCCAGGCGGCAGGCACGGCGAACGAGCGCCGGTACCACAGCCGGTCGTGATGCTCTTTGACCCCCGACAGCGCGGACTCTACCGGAAACGGCACTAAAATCTCACTGGACAGGTTGGTTCCTGTGGGCAGGGCATCGCCTTCATTGCCCGGCTGATACTGCCACAGGCCATTGAGGCTCATCCACCGGGCGCGGGCCATCTGCGGGCGCGGATACTCGGGGTGCGCGTTGGTCGGCGACACCTCTTTCGCCCACCGGGTCATCAGCGACCCCGGCACCGGCTTCCATTCGGCGCGGGCCGGTCCCGCCCCCATCGCCCAAACTGCCAGCATCAAAGCCAGCAGCGCCGGTCCAAATCCCAGTCGGTGTATCTTAGTCATGCGCGTCTTTGTCTCCGGTCCCGTCTCACTGAGTCTCTGCGAATAATCATAACCGACCTGCCCGGTATTGTCAAGCGCCGCGTACCAAACAGAGGCCAAAACCAAAAACGGCGTCAGCCCCACAGGCCGCCGCCGCTGTCTCTGTTCTTCTCTTCTGAAAAACTGCCTGCCGTGCAGATTGCCTACCGCCAGAACCACCAGATCAAATACACTCCAATTCCCAAAAGCACCGCCCCCGGCCAGCGCGGTTTATAGCGCGTCGTAAACGTGCGCTCCGGGAACAGCAGCATCCACAGCCCCGGCACAAGGGCGCACAGCACGTAAAACGCGGCGGTGAGGAACCCCAGAATACCCGCAAAAACCATCGCCCCGCCCTCCTGCTCGCCTGCCGCCCCGCGTCATGCCGGGGCCTGATGCGCTTCGGCGTACAGGCGCAGCGCCGCCCGCATCCGCGCCGGGTAATCCTGCCCCTGAGACTGAAACCACGCCAGCACGTCCGGGTCCACGGCGACCTGCACCACAAGCGGCGGCGCAGTGCTCTTCTGGAAGCCTGCGGGCAGACGCCACTCGGAGTTTGCCATTTCTTCCTCGGTCATCGCCGGAATGTCGGACGTGTCAATCCCAGCATCTCCGAAGGCATCCAGTCGCTCCCAGTGCGTCCGCGAGTCTGCACGCTCCGGGCTGTCTGCCACGCTATTCCAAATATTCTGCACAAGCTGAATACGCTCGGTGGTGCTGAGTTGTGTGATCTCGTTTGAAGACGCGGCTATCATTTTTGGTTTCATGGCGTGACTGGTTCGGAGGTCAGGCTGTCGTACAGGGCACTGATGTTGCGGGAAGCAATCCGAAACTGGTGACGCTCCTTTGTTTTGGGCTGAGTTGAAGCGTTTTCCAGTTTTGGGGCCGGGTCGTAAACAATGATGCCATCCGCAACGGCACGGAGAAAATGCAGGATACTGGTCGTCTCTCCCATCCGAACAACCGGCCCGTAGCTGTATTGCAATGGCCCGGCCTGCTTAACCATAGGAACGTAGGCTGCGCTGGCGTGCTTCTTCTGCCAGTGTGTCAACAATCCGGCATAATCCCAGCGGGCAATCACCTCCCCGGTTGCCGTTCGAAGCGAGATACCGCAGGTTTCATTGTCCGTCACCGTCTCTGTTGCCCGGTCATAACTGTCAACCGTCAGGACAGACACGACCCCGCCTTTGGGCCTGTTGTCTACGGGAACCCCGGCTCGATGCACCCCGCCAAAATTGATCCGGTCTTCATGTCCCTGCGTATCGGGGTAGCCGTAGTGCCGGAGAAAATCCGCCGCGCCATGCTCTTTGTAGTAGCCCCCGTTGGGGTTGGGCGTCATCAGTGTAATGCTTCCAGTGGTCGCGGAACGATGATCAATTAGTTACACAGGCCGTATAGCCGTGGGAGAGCAGGTAAAATAAACTAAAAGGAGAACCACTAAATGCCGATTGACGAACCACAAAGGCCGACAACCCCTTGCTCAGGAATCGAATTGCTGAATTATGTCACCGCAAACGATGGCAGTCAAGTTTTGGCTTATAAGCAGCTCGCGGGCGGTGCGGCACGGTCTTCGTACACCCTGTCTTGGTATTCCGATTCGCAGACCTTTGACGTTTATGCTGACATTGCAGACGATTGGGAAGAACTATCTCGTCAAGACTTTTATCAGTTTCACGGAGAACAAGAAGAGATTTGGCACCTCTACGAATGACTTGCTAATTTCTGACCTCAATCACGAAATACATTGTCACTGTGCCATTGCAAAAGTGCTGGGTCTGGCGCAAAACGCTGGGGCAGTGTTATCTTTGCGCCATCATATTGCATCAGCAAAGGCATGACAGCTTCGTCGCCTGCTTTGGCAGTGAGCGTGCCGCTCAGTCTCACGCGGAGGTCGGGCAGCACGGTTAGAAGCCCCCGGTCGTAAGCACGATCAAGCACCGCGTTTAAGCATAATCCGTTAGACGGATTGGTACGCTGGGCCGCGTCTTTTGACCACGGCACAATATGACTGGCGTTCAAAAGCTCGGGCACGGCCAAGCCGGAGATACAGCAGCGGAAATCATAGGCGGCCAAAACTGAAGCCCGAAAAAATGACTGGCCTATTCTCACTTTGACTATTGCTTCGCGCACCTTGCCCTCCGGCAAGGTAACAGCTTCTTCCGGCGTCAGGACAGAAGGAAGTGGGCTGCCTTCTATTTGGGCAAGAAGCATCTCACTTTCGACTGCCAAGCGGTCCCAATCCTTAGAAAATTCCTCCCAAACCTCTAAATCTCCTTTGCTACCATGCGTCGCGCCGACCCGCCCTGTCTCTGTGATAGAGGGGTCAAGGCTGGCGAAATTGACAAGTTTCCAAGCCACGGCGGACGAACTGCGGTCAATGGCTTGCGCGAGTTTGATCACGTCAGCATTGTTTTTATGCAGGCGTCCAAATGGAGTGCGGCAGTAAAGATTAAATGTGACGACAAGCTCGTCCCGGCTCCATTTGTTTTGAGGCATCTTTAGAACTTATCAGGTGGAGTACATGACTAATTATACACCGGCCGATGGTATCTGTCAAACAAAGACAACAGCCCTACGCAGGAAACCCGCGCCTTTGCCCCGAATAGTCTCAGGCGGCGAAGTTGGGAGAAATGAAGATGGCAAATTCGGATAATTTAGATGCGGAGCGGCGGCGGCTCGAAGATGTGCGGCAGGGGCGGGACGGGGCAAACTGGCGGCACTGGGGGCCGTATGTCTCGGAGCGGGCGTGGGGGACGGTGCGGGAAGACTATTCGCCCGACGGCAGCGCGTGGGGCTACCTGCCCCATGACAACGCCCGCTCGAAAGCCTACCGCTGGAACGAGGACGGGCTGGCGGGGCTGTGCGACAGCAGCCAGGAATTGTGCTTTGCGCTGGCGCTGTGGAATGGGAAAGACGCCATTCTCAAAGAGAGGCCGTTTGGGCTGTCCGGGCCGGAGGGCAATCACGGGGAGGATGTGAAGGAGTATTACTTCTTCACGGACAATTTGCCGTCTCATGCGTCCATGAAGATGACTTACAAGTACCCGCAGGCGGCGTTTCCCTATGAGGATTTGGTCGCAACCAACGCGGCGCGGGGCAGGCAGGCCCCGGAATATGAGCTGCTGGATACCGGCGTCTTTGCAGACAATCGGTACTGGGATGTGACCGTCGAGTACGCCAAAGCGTCGCCGGAAGATATTCTCATCGAGATTACGCTGGCGAACCGGGGGCCGGAGGCGGCGACGGTGGACGTTCTGCCGACCCTCTGGTTCCGCAACATCTGGTCGTGGGGCTGGAACCCCGACTGGAAAAAGCCGCACCTGTCGGCAGGGCGCGGCGGCACGGGCTACGCGGCGATTCAGGCGACGCACCCGGACCTCGGGCCGCGCACACTGCTCTGCGAGGGCAGTCCGAACTTATTGTTCACCGAGAATGAGACCAACGCCAAGCGGCTCTACGGGGCGGCGAATAACCCGGCCCCGTATGTCAAAGACGGCTTCCATGAGTTTGTGGTGGGCGGCATCGAGGGCGCGGTGAACCCGGACAAAGTGGGCACGAAGGCCTGCGCCCGGTACACGGTCACGGTGGAAGCCGGGCAGGAAACGACCCTGCGCCTGCGGCTGACCGATCAGGCCGAGGCAGGCGGCTCCGAAAAGCCGTTCGGGCCGGGCTTTGACCGCGTGGTGCAGACGCGCCGGGCCGAAGCGGATGCGTTTTACGGGGCCATCGGCTCGCCGGAGCTGTCGGATGAGGCCCGGTCGGTGATGCGGCAGGCGTTCGCCGGGATGCTCTGGTCCAAGCAGTTCTACAAGTACGACGTGCTGCACTGGCTGGAAGGCGACCCCGCGACGCCGAAGCCGCCCGCGCCCCGGCTCGACGGGCGCAACCACGACTGGACGCACCTGAACGCCAAAGATATTATCTCCATGCCGGATACGTGGGAATACCCGTGGTTCGCGGCGTGGGACCTGGCCTTTCACTGCATCCCGCTGGCGACGATTGACCCGCAGTTTGCCAAAGAGCAGCTTCTTTTGCTGGGACACGAATGGTATCAGCACCCGAACGGGCAGCTCCCGGCCTATGAATGGGCTTTCGGAGATGTCAACCCGCCGGTGCAGGCGTGGGCGGCCCTGCGGGTGTATCAGATTGAAGGGCGCGTGTTAGACCACGACGGCGACTTTGTTTTCCTGGAAAAGATGTTCCACAAGCTGCTGATGAACTTTACGTGGTGGGTCAACCGCAAGGACGCGGCGGGGCGCAACGTCTTTCAGGGCGGCTTCCTGGGATTGGACAACATCGGCCTCTTTGACCGGTCGCAGCCGCTGCCCACGGGCGGGTACCTGGAGCAGTCCGATGGGACGTCCTGGATGGCAATGTTCTGCCTGAATATGCTCTCTATCGCGCTGGAGCTGACCCGCCGCGACCCGTCGTATGAGGACATGGCGACCAAGTTCTTTGAGCATTTTGTCTATATCGCCCATGCGATGAATGCGATGGGGGCCAAAGATGTTGACCTCTACGACGACGACGACGGGTTCTACTATGACGTTCTGCACCGGCCCGACGGCACCTCTGAGTTTTTGCGCGTCCGCTCTCTGGTCGGCCTCATCCCCCTGCTGGCTGTGGACACGCTGGATGCCGACGCTTACGCCGGGCTGGATGATTTCCAGACGCGCATTCAGTGGTTCCTCGAAAACCGCCCGGCGCTGGTCAAGAACGTCGCCGACCTGTCCCTTCCCGGCAGTCAGAATCGCCGCCTGCTGTCCATTGTGGACCCGGAGCGCCTTCGCACGATCTTAACCAAAATGCTCGACGAGACCGAGTTTCTGGCCCCGCACGGCCTGCGCTCGGTGTCCCGCTTCCACAAAGACCACCCGGTCGTCATGGATGTCAAGGGCACCGAGTACCGCGTGGATTACGAGCCTGCCGAGTCCACCACGGGCCTGTTCGGCGGCAATTCCAACTGGCGCGGCCCGGTCTGGTTCCCCATCAACTACCTGCTGATTGAGGCTCTGCAAAAGTTCGATTACTATTTAGGACCGGAGTTCACCGTGCCGTTTCCGACCGGCTCCGGCCAATCGCTCACCCTGGGACAAGTCGCCGCCGAGCTGTCCCGCCGCCTGACCCGGACCTTCCTGCCGGACGACAACGGACGCCGCCCGGTCTACGGCGGCACGGAAACCTTCCAGACCGACCCGCACTGGCAGGGCTACGTGCTGTTCTTCGAATACTTCCACGGCGACAACGGCGCGGGTCTGGGGGCCAGCCACCAAACCGGCTGGACGGGGCTGGTCGCCAAGCTGATTGAGCAGAGCGGGGAGTAAAGAGAGGTTCTTGCGGGCGATGCAGGCAGCCGGGGCGGTAAACGCCCCGGCGCTGAACTTTCTGCCCGCGCCTGCGGGTAATGCCAAGTATGCTGCACGAAAACGCTCTTTCTCACACTTGCCCGATTTGCGGCGGCGCGAACGCCGCCGAGGCTATCTTCTGCGCCAACCCTACCTGCCACAAGGCGCTGGGAGAGTTTGCTTACACGCCGGAAGAAGTCAAAAAAGAAACCTCGTGGCATGAGGCGCTGGCGGACCGCGTGACACGGTGGATCGGCAAGCCGCAGTTTCTCGGCCTCCACCTGCTCTGGTTTTTGCTGTGGGTGATGATCAATACGGGAGTGCTGATTATGGCCCCGCGCTTTGATGCCCCGCCGTTTTCCCTGCTGGGCATTCTGCCGTCGATGGAGGCCATTTTTATCACGGGGTTCCTGCTGATCAGTCAGAACCGGCAGTCCCGGCGCGACGCCAAGCAGGCGGAACTCGATTACGAGGTAAACGTGCGGACGTTCCGCAAAATCGCGGACATGGAAGACACATTAAACCAAATTTTAGCCCGGCTGGAAGCGGCAGAAGCCAACTCCACCGGGCCAAAATAAATCGAAACACTGTCAAGTGTAACTTCAAGCATACGCAGGTGACTTGGGCAAAGGCACTTCGCGGCCCATATAACGTGCCATTTTAATCCAATCCTGCGCGATGGTCTGAATGTTGTGCCGGGCCTCTTCTGCCGTGCGTCCGTCCGCCACACAGCCAGGCAGTTCCGACATCTCCGCGAGAAAACAGCCGTCTTCTTCGCTCCAAGAAACATTCACGGTGTAGTGATCTAAGCTAGTGTCCATCTGCATCTCCCGCCTCAGAGACCTATCTTCCTTGCTTCGCTCATTCTTCGCTTCGCAGGGTCCTTGCTAAAGGAAGGAAGGTCAATCCGTCTTTGCATGAACCCGGCGGTCGGACCAGCCGACGATCATGGAGCGCATGGTGTCCACGCCGTCTAAAGCGACCAGCAGGATATGGGGAATGGCGAAGGCGACGAAGTACCAGGACAGCCAGAAGTGCCAGACGCGGGCTTTGTCGTAGCCGCCGAACAGAGCTTGCAGCCACCAGAGCTGCATCGGCTTGTGGATGGCCCAGCCGGACAGGGAAATCAAAATCGCGGCGGGTGTCACCGACGCATAGGCCAGCCGCTGCAAGGCGTTGTACTTGGTTAAGACTTCCGGGTGATGCCATTCTTTGCGGAGCAGCTTGGCGAAAGGCAGGCCGACATAGTAAATCTGCATCTTCCCGGCGTTGATCAAATCGGTTCGGCGCGGCAGCAGCGCTTTGTAGCCTTTGCCCCGGATGGAGCCGATGATATACAGCAGGCCCAGCAGCACAAACGGGTAGCCCAGCAGCCAGTGTACCCGCAGGGCCGAGGACAGAATGCCTGTGCCGAGGCTGAAATGGTCGTACACCCAGGTGCTGCTGTAATGGATATTTGGCGAAGCCCAATCCGCTTGCATCCCGTAGGAGTGCCGCCAGGGTTCATGCCGGGCGATCCACAGGCCAATCGTTGCCAGGTAATCTTCATTGCCATACGCATCGGCAGGGTGCTTCAAGATCGGCGAGGCCCAGTAAATCGACAGGCCGCTAAGAAATAGCCCTAGCAGAAAGGGAATGGTAGACCAGTGCGCCAGCCGCACCAGCCAGTGATGCTTGCGGACCACGGCTTTCGTCTCGCCCGCCGCCGTCTCCGGTTTTCGTACAATCGTTGCCATCGTCTCTCCTGTTTCCAAACGCCCCTGAGCACTATTTAAGAGCGGCGCAGCGTCGCTCGAATCATCTCTTTATCGGCTATCGAATAATATAAATAGACCGTGCTGCCGTCTTCCACCGCCGAGGCGGCGAAGGCAATATCCGTGGCGTCGCCCTCCTGCGGGGGCGGCACAATCAGCGGCCCGTCCGAGCGGGCGACCACGCGAGTATACCCGGCGTCAAAGGCCACCCAGCCGATACGCCAGTGGGCATTGGGTGTGGCCCCGTTGTAGAACATCACGGGCCGGTCCGGGTCGTCCAAAAGCAGCGGGCCGGGGCTGAGATGCCAGGCGTCCCACGCCTCGGGCCGGGGCGCAAACGGCGGCTTGCCCACTGTCCACGGTCCGTCGATGTTCGGGGCAGATGCCAGGCCAATCAAAGACGCCCCGCCCGATGCGTACTCAAAAAACAGCCGCCAGGAGCCGTCAGCCACCTGCGCCAGTGTCGCCTCTTTGGGGTTCGCGGCCTCCGGGGTCGACGGCAGACGGACGCCCCGTTTTTCCAGGTGCGCCCGGTCCGGCCCGCTTGCCAGCAAAAGCTGCCCCCGCTGCGCGTCCCCGTCCCACCCGCTATAGTAGGCATAGGTCTGCCCGCTGCACAGCATCACCGTCGGGTCCTCGCAGCCGTCTTGGTCTTCCGTGCCGGGGCCGGGGGACAGCACCGGGGCAGCGTCCATCGCAAAGCACAGGCCATCCACGGACGTGCCGCCGTAAATACGGGCAATTTTCAGTTTGGGAGCGTCATCGCGGCGCGGCACGGCGCGAATCAGCGCCTCCCAGCGCGGCCCGTCGCGCCACACAAATGGGCTGAGGGTATACATTTCAGACAGCGGCGAGCCGCACTCCAAAGTCAACGGCTCGGTGGCCTCCAAAGAAAAATGACACATAAACTCACGCTCCTTCGCCTACAAGTCAGCATACAACTTTCGCCGCGTGGAAGTTCCGTATCAGATTGGGGCAGGAAAGTCGGGAACCGATGGCGCAATAAGAAGCGAAGTGAGATAGGAGAAAGAAATGCTGGATTTTACACTCAATTTTGATCTGCTGCGCCGTCTGTGCGAAGCCACCGGCGTTTCGGGGCGCGAAAGCCAGGTGCGAGAGCTGGTACAGGCCGAGATGGAGCCGTTAGTTGACGAAATCACGACCGATGCGCTGGGGAATTTGATCGGCACGAAAAAAGGCTCTGGCGGACCGCGTGTGATGCTTGCCGCGCACATGGACGAAATTGGCTTTCTGGTGCGCTATATTGATGAGCGGGGCTTTCTGCGGCTGCAAGCGGTCGGCGGCTGGGACCCGCGCACGCTGGTGGCTCAGCGGGTCCATGTGCATGGCTACGCCGGGAAAGTTCTGCTCGGGGCAGTCATGCCCGCCGCCAAGCCCATTCACCTGCTGACGCCCGAAGATTTGGGCAAAACGCTGAAGCTGGAAGAGATGTTCGTCGACCTCGGAATGTCCGGCGACGAAGTCAGAGCCAATGTGGAAATCGGGGATATGGTGACCATGGCCCGCACCGCTGAACGGATCGGGGACTGCATTGTCAGCAAATCTTTGGATGACCGCATCAGCGTCTTTATCATGCTGGAAGCCCTGCGGGCGCTGGGGCCGTGCCAATCCGAGATTATTGCCGTCGCCACCACCCAGGAGGAAGTCGGCCTGCGCGGCGCGGGCACGGCGGCCTACGGCATCGCGCCCGATATTGCCGTGGCACTCGATGTGACCCTCGCCAATGACTTCCCCGGCTCGCCTGACACGGAGCAGGTTTCGCGCCTCGGCGAAGGCTGCGCGATTTCCATTATGGACGGCGCGACCATCAGCCCGCCCGCCCTGGTACGCCATTTCCGGGATGTGGCCGAAGCGCATTCCATCCCGCATCAATTATCAATCCTGTCACGCGGCGGCACGGACGCCGGGGCGATGCAGCGGGCACGCACAGGCGCTCCGGCGTTCACGCTGTCCACCCCGACGCGCTATCTGCACACGGTCAACGAGACGGCCAACCTCGGCGATGTGCAGGCCGCCGTCACGCTCCTGGCCCGGTATCTGGAAGACTCGCACACGCGGCAGTATCGGTGAGGACCCCCTAGCCCCCAATAATGGGGGAACCAGATAATTAGGAAGAGGCCCCTGTCGTTTTACTCTGGCTCCCCATTATTGGGGCGGGTGGGCCTCCTACTCTTTTACCCGCGTTAGCGTCATAGATTGTTTGGACTGCGGGTTGGTCAGCGTCAGCTTGTCGCCGCTGAGTGTGAAAGGCGCGGTGTGCGGCTGCGTCTTACCGGGCGGCAGGTTAAACGTCCGGCTTCCCATGGTCATGGATGAGATTGTCTGGGTCAGATTGGCCCCATCCACTTTGTATGTCCCTGCAACGTTCATCGTGAACGCCGCCGGGCCGCCCTGCGTCCCGATGTCGACTGTCTCTTTGCCGTCCTGGGTGAAATTATATGTCATGGCAAACCCCGCGCCGCCGGGTCCGGGGGCGGTTCCCGACCATTTGCCAACCACGGTGTCTTTGTGGCAGCCGGTCAGCAGGAGTAGTGGAGTTAGCAGCAGGGCGGGCATCAACAGGGAGCGCTTCATAGGGGATTCCTTTTCTTTCTGGTTAAGCGGCGTCGCTCTGTGCTATTCACCAAACGTCCGCCTGCTTCCTGCTTTCGCGTAAATTTTTATGATGATTGCTAAACTTGCACTGTGCTGCTTACTTTTGTTCGCCCTTGCCGCCGCTGACCGGGCCGCGCCCGCCGCGAGAACGCTTCGAGCGGGAGCGTCCCGGCTGACGCTTGCGCCGTCTCCAAACGCGGGCTGGGGCGTGCAGCTAGAGACCGACGCCGCGAGCTTCGGCCAGAATGAGCCGCTGGAAGTGCAGGTGGTCGGCACGGACGGCGCGGCGCACTGGCTGGCCGGGGGCTATCAGGCGGTGACGGCGCTGGCGGGCAGTCTGGTGGGCCGGGGCACGCTGACCACCGAGCGCGGCTCCGTCTTTCAGGTCACCGATACATGGCGGGCCGCGCCGGAAGAGGGTGCATGGACCGTGATGCGACGGGTGGAAGTGAAGACGGCGGGGGTGGGGGACCTCGGGTTTTCGTCGCGGCTATCTTTGTTGCCCCGGTCGGCGCTCACCTTCAAAGACTGCGACTTTTTCATGCCCGGCGTCTGGTACAAAGACAATGCTCACGTCCCGCCCCATGCCCTTGCCGCCCCGCCCGTGGATGGTGCGATGCCGGATACGAAAGTTCTCATCCGGGAAGACCGCTTGCCCCTGCCGCTGATTGCCGAGCGGGACAAGCGCACCGGGACTACGCTGCTGCTGGTACACCTGGACCCCGATGGTAGCACGTTCGCGGGCGAGGCGGGGCGGGCACGGATTATTGACAGCCGCCTGCAATTCGGCTCGCTGGGCATCGTGAACGCTGGCTCGCCCGCGCCCGTGTTCCAATTTCCCGGCACCGAAGGCGACCGGACCTATATTCATGGCGCAGACGCTCCCGGCGATCCGGGGGCACTGCGAAGCCATCCCGTGTTGGTGGGGGTGCGCCATGAGTACCGCCTGCTGCTGAAAGTCTGGCATACAGACAGCTTTCCCGACGCCGTCCGCGAAACCTGGCGGCTGGCGTACACGCGGCAAAACCCACCGATTGAGTCCGTTCCGCTGGAAAAAGTGCGTACCGACGGGCTGGCCCTCCTGTCTGCCGTCAGCCGCCCCGTCCACGGCGTCCCCGATGTCCCGTTCGCCGTCAGCGTGCCCGGCGGCGAGGTCAAAGATACCAGCAGCGAGATGGGCTTTGTCGGGCAGGCCCTTCCGGTCGCCGCTCTGCTGCTCGGCCAGGCGTTTGAAACAGGCGACACGGACACGCAGGCGCGGGCGTCACAGATTGTGGATTTCTGGGCCAAAAACGCGCCGACGCCTTCCGGGATGCCCAAAACATGGTACGACGTTCCGGGTGACCATTACTGGACCTGGCGGGGCTACAACACGTTCCTGCGTGTGGCCTCGGATGGAATGGATGGGGCGCTGCAAGCGTGGAATCTCGCCCAGAAGCACGGCGTTTCGCACCCGAACTGGCTGACGTTCTGCCGGAATTATGGCGACTGGCTGCTGACGGCGCAGGCTGCCGATGGCTCCTGGGCACGGGAATACGGTTTGGATGGCAAGCCGGTCCTGACAACCCCGGCGGGCGGTGCGACCGACACGACCGATCAGCCGGTCCCGTTTCTGGTGGATTTGTTTCAAGCGACCGGGGACGCCCGTTACCGGGACGCGGCCCTGCGGGCGGGCACGTTCTGCCTGCGCTCGGTCGACGGCGCGTATGCGTATGTCGGCGGCACCCCCGATAACCCGAACGTCTTGGACAAAGAGGGGGGCATGATGGCGCTGGATGCGTTCCTGGCCCTGCACGATGTCGATGCCGACCCGCGCTGGCTCCGGGCGGCCTGTCAGGCGGCGGACTACTGCGAAACATGGGTCTATTGCTGGAACCCGCCGGTCCCGCCGGGAGTGAAAAGCTCCAAGCTGCCGCCGGGCCGCCGGGCCGAGGGCCTCAGCCTGATTGCCACCGGGCACTCGGGGGCCGATTCGTACATGGCCGCTGCGCCGTTCTTCTTTTACCGGCTCTATTTGAAAACCGGGGACACGCATTACCGCGATTTTGCCCGGATGCTGCTGCCGGACACCAAAAATATGCTGGATTATGACGGCACGCTCGGCTATAAGTACCCCGCCCTGCAAACCGAGGCCCTGTCTCTGACGATGGACCGCAGCGGCGGCGTCGGCGTCTGGCTCCCCTGGCTGACCGTGGTGCAGCTTACGCCCCTGACCCGCCTGCGCTCGGTCTTCGGCACGCTTGATTTAGAGGCTTTGGACAAGCGCCCGCTGGCTGCCCGCAAAGCGCAGGACGCCGCCTACGCCCGCCGCCGGGGGTTCTGAGAGATTGGTTCTCACGGGGCTGAACCCCCGTGCTTTGAAGGGCAATTTCCCGCCTTCGCGGGCATAAGACATCCTATTGTAAGCGTTCCTAAATCTTCGCCCGCGCAGGCGGGAGCTTGCCTTTTAAAGCATGGGGGTTCAGCCCCGTGCCTTCCTCTTACTCTTTGCCCCCGGAGAACTTTGCGCCTTCCACGATATACCGCTGCATCAGCAAAAACACCAGCACCAGCGGGGCGACGCCCAGCGCGGCGGCGGCGAAGAGCTGCGCCAGGTTTTGTGTCTGCGCGGTCAGAAATGTGGACAGCACCACCTGCACCGTCCAGTACGACGGGTCCTGCCCGATGACCAGCGGCCACAGAAACGAGTTCCAGCTTCCAATAAATGTCAGCACGCCCAGCGCCGTGATAATAGACGTCGAGTTCGGCAGCAGCAGCCGCCAGTAAACACCGAAGTAGCTCAGACCGTCCAGCCGCCCCGCCTCTTCAATTTCTGCCGGGAAGCGCAGATAAAACTGCCGGAACAAGAAGATGGAGAACGCCGAAAAGACGCCCGGCGCGACAATCCCCCAGCGCGTATTGACGCCGCCCAGATACGCCATCACGGCAAACGTCGGCACGAATGTCACCGCGCCGGGGATCATCAGCGTCGCCAGAATCACCGCGAACACGGTGTTGCGCCCTCGCGCCGGGATACGCGCCAGCGCATAGCCCGCCATGCTGGAAAACAGCATTTGGAAGACCAGCGTGAAGATCGAAATCGCCGCCGAGTTCAGCAGCCCGGTCAGCAGGTGCGTGTTCGGGTCCGCCAGCACCGCCCCGAAATTGGCCCACTGCGGCAGCGCGGGCAGCCACGCCCAGCGCGGCGACGTGATGCCGTCCTCCGTCATCAGCGCATTGCGGGCGATCAAATAAAACGGCAGTAGAAACAGCACCGTCAGCACCGCCAGCACCAGATACCGCCCTGTCGCGGCCAGCACTCTCTGAGTTTTCATTTATTCGAGTCCCCGAAGCCGAAGAGGCGGCCCTGAATGAGGGTGACGGCGATAATAATGGCGGTCAAAATGAAGCCGCCCGCCGCGCCGCGCCCGAAGTCCTGATCGCTCAGGGCCACGGAATACAAATACACCAGCGGGGGGCGGGCGAGCGACGCATTGCCGACCGAGCCGCCGGAGCCGCCGAGGATGTTGTAAAACTCGTCAAACGCCTGAAACGCGGCAATGAGATTGAGCAGCAGCACCGACACCGAAGTCGCCCGAAGCTGCGGCAGCGTGATATAGCGGAGCATCTGCCAGCCCGGACCCGCGCCGTCCACCGAAGCGGCCTCATAGAGCGAACGGGGGATTTCCTGCAAACCCGCCAGGAAGATAATCATAAAGAACCCGACCGACAGCCACAGGCGCACCGACACCAGCACCAGCCAGTACCACGGCGGGTGGACCGTGCCAATCCAGGCTATCGGCGCGTGGATCATTCCCAGCGACAGCAGCAGGTGGTTGACAAAGCCGAATGACAGGCCGTTATACAGGCTGATTTTCCAGATCAACGAGGCGACGACATAAGACACCGCGCTCGGGATAAAAAAGACCGTCCGAAAGAACCCCCGCCCCCAGCCCGCCTGATGCACTAAAAGCGCCAGACCAAGCGAGACGGCAAACGTCAGCGGCACGATAAACAGGGCGAACACTACCACCGTTCCCAGCGAATGCAGGAAAGCATCATCGGTCAGCAGGTCAGTGTAATTGCGGACGCCGACGAAATGGCCGGGGTGAATGGTATTCTGCGCGTGCGACAGGCTCAGCAGAAAGCCCCAGATGATGGGGATCAGCGTAAACACGGTCAAGCCCAGCAGGGCCGGAGACACAAACGCCCAGAAGGCCAGCGTCGCCGAGCGGTCCGCGCCGCTCTCGCGCCGAGGCTTTTTTGCTTTGGGGTCCTGAAGCACTTTCAGCCCTTCGGAACCTTCGTACTGCGTTCCACCTTCGGATTGCGTGACAGCCATAGTCTGATTATTCCAATAGTCGAGAAAGCTCACGGGTGCATTTGTAGGCGGCTGTCGCCAGCGCGGGGGCGGCGGGCTGGCCCTGCTTGACGATGCTGGTGACGGCATCGGTCAGGGCCGTATTCATGCCGGAGGTCCAGGTGGCAGGCAGAATGTGGCCGTGCGCGTCCAAATCCTTCACGGCCTGCGCGGGGACCGGGGCGCGCAGGGGAGCGGCGGCCTGCGCCACCGAGATGCGGGCCGGGACATGGAAGCCGTAGGACAGACACCAGTCTTCCTGCAATTTTTTGTTCTCAATCCACAGCCAGCGAACGTACTTTTTGGCCTCGTCAAGCTGCTTGCTCTGGGCGTTGATCATCGAAGACCACCCGCCCTGAAACGTTGCGGGCTGTCCTGCGGCATCCAGCGCGGGCCAGGCCATGCCGCCGACATCGTCCCCGAGCGCCTTGTGGATGGCCGGGTAGGACCACATCCCGCCCCACTGCATCGCGGCCAGCCCCTGCGTCAGCGCCGACGGGTCCCAGTAGTCGGTGGGAGCGCCAATCAGCAGTGTGCCCGAATCGCCCAGATCGCGCAGGGCCTCATAGGCCGCGACGGTGCGCGGGTTATTGAACACAACTTTGTTGTCCACCAGAAAGTCGCTGCCTGCTGACCACGGCAGAACGTTGGTGAGTGCCCCGATGCCGCCGTCATTGCCCAGAAACAGGCCCTTGCGGGCGGGGGTCGTCAGTGCCTTTGCTACGGCGACAAGCTCCGGGAGAGTCTGCGGCGGCCCCAGGCCAGTCGCTTGCAGCAGGCTTTTGCGGTAATAGAGAATGCCGGTGTCGGTCAGCATTTTGACGCCGTACATCTTGCCGTCCAGTGTGTTCTCGGCGAGGGCACGGGGAAAGAAATCGGCCCGCGTTTCGGGGGTAAACAGGTCGTCTACCGAAGCCACCTGCTCGGCGGTGACCCGCGCCGCCGTGAGCTGCCCTTCAAAGATGTCCGGCCCGCCGCGTGTCAGCAGGGCGGTGGACAGCTTGGTTCCGTAGTCGCCGGGAACCCAGACGACGTCCACGCCGATGTCGGGGTTCTGCCGCATATACTCGTCAGCATAGCGCTGAACCGCCTGCTCGGTGCCTTTTTCGCCGTACTGATGGTACCACTGCGTGATCGTGACGCGCTTGCCGGGCATTCCGGGGCGCTGCCCGCATCCGGCCAGCAGCGCCCCGCCAGTGACCAGAGCAGCAGTCTTCAGCAGGTCACGCCGGCTTCCTCGCCAGAGCGCGTTTTGGGTTTCATTGGACATAGGTTAGGCCTGTGAGAGAGCCGAGGTCAGAATACGAGGGGTTAAAACCCCTCGGCCCTTCTGCCTTCGGCTACTAAATCGCTATCAATAAATTGCCTGCTCCGTGTCGGGGTCAAAGAGGTGCGTCTTCTGTAAATCTACCACCACGTCCAGCGCCTGCCCGTCTTTGGCCGCCGTTTCCGCGTCCAGAGTTGCTACCAGCGAATGCACGCCCGCCGTCAAATACAGCGTCACGATGTCGCCCATCGGCTCGGAGACGTCCACCACTGTCCGCACCACGTTTCCCTCGACCACCGCCGGGGCATCGCGCAGATTTTTGTCAAACATATCTGAGGGGCGCACGCCCAGAATGACGGCTTTTTCCGTCCACGCTTCCAGCAGTCCCGTCCGAGATGCCGGCGCGGCGAGGGTGAATGAACCGCAGTCCACGGCGTAGCCCGCCCCGGTTTTTTTCACGGTTCCCTTGATGAAGTTCATGGACGGCGTGCCGATAAAGCCCGCCACGAACAGATTGGCCGGGTGATTGTAGATTTCCAGAGGGGCCGCAACCTGCTGCAAAATGCCGCCGGACATAACGGCAATCCGGTCTCCCATCGTCATCGCTTCCACCTGATCGTGCGTCACATAGACCGTCGTGATCCCGAGACGCCGGTGCAGCTTGATCAGCTCCGCCCGTGTCTGCACCCGAAGCTGGGCATCGAGGTTCGACAGCGGCTCGTCCATCAAAAACACCTGCGGCTCGCGCACAATCGCCCGCCCGAGGGCGACGCGCTGACGCTGCCCGCCGGAAAGCTGGGCGGGACGGCGGGCCAGAAGTGGCTCCAGTCCAAGCTGGGCGGCGGCGTCCTGTACACGGCGCTGGATTTCGGCGGCGGGAACCTTGCGTAGTTTGAGGCCAAACGCCATGTTCTCCTTGACGCTCATGTGCGGGTAAAGCGCGTAGTTCTGGAAGACCATTGCAATATCGCGGTCTTTGGGGGGCACGGTGTTGACCCGCCGCTCGCCGATGCTGATGTCGCCGTCAGATGCCTCTTCCAGCCCAGCGATCATGCGAAGCGCGGTGGTTTTGCCGCAGCCGGACGGGCCGACAAGGACCATAAATTCGCGGTCCCGGATGTCGAGGGACAGGTCATTGACGGCGGTGGTTTTGGCGCTGCCTTTGCCGGGGGCGTCGAAGCGCTTGAATACATGAGATAACGTCACGGATGCCATAAAATCAAGCACGGGGACTGTTTGCTTTAGCTGATACGAAGTAATCACACCGTGATACAGGTGAATTGCTTCCTGTCTGCCGAAGGCTCTGTATCCCCACCTTTCGTGTATAATCATGCTTGCGCCATTTGTAAAAACGCGCAAACATATGGTAAAACAGAGGCATGGACAGAACGCTGCGGTTGCCTCTTAATCCCACAACGGAGCAGGCACAAAGCCTGTTGGAAACAATGCGTGAGTTTACGCAGTCGTTTAATCTTGTCTGCGCCGAAGGCTGGCGTCTCAAGGAAGGCAACGCCTATACTCTGCACAAACTCACTTACCGAGATTGCAAGGCCCTTTGCCCTGACATTGTTTCCGACCTGCACGTTCAGGCGCGTCAAAAAGCCGCCGAAGCCGTCAAGTCTGCTCTCTCGCTTGCCAAGAAAGGCAAGAAAGTGGGCAGCCCTCAATCTAGTCTCTGCGCGCCGCGCTATAACAAAAACTCGTTCTCGGTAGACTGGCAAAAGGGACTTGCCAATCTCGCCACTGTGACCGGACGGCAGAAGGTAGCCTTCACCGTTCCCACATATGCGCTTGACCTCATCGGTCATCAAACTTCTAGCAATCGCGTTGCTACTGCTGACCTTGTGTATCGCAAGGGCAGATTCACCCTGCACGTCGTCTTGAAGCTGGATGACATTGAGTTTGCCGACAATCATACTGCCCTCGGTATTGACCTCGGTGTCTGCCGCCCTGCCGTCACTTCGGACGGCAGGCTGCATGGCAAGAAATGCTGGCGCGAAGTCAGCAAAAGGCGTTTCCGACTTAAAAGAAAACTGCAATCGAATGGGTCTAAAAGTGCCAAACGACACCTGAAAACCCTTGCGGGGCGCGAGTTGCGCTTCCGACGCGATTGCGACCACGTATTGAGCAAGTCTATTCTGTACGGCATCACGGCAGGTACAACCGTCGTTGTTGAAAACCTCACAAACATTCGGGCGCGGGTGAAAGCCACTCGCGGCGAAGCCAAACGGCGTCTGCATTCGTGGTCGTTTGCCCAGCTGCGGGGCTTCTTGGACTACAAAGCCGAAACCCTCGGCTGCCAGATTGCTGCCGTTGACCCGCGCCACACTTCGCAAAGGTGTTCGGCCTGCGGTTACATCTACCGAGGCAACCGCCCGTCTCAGTCTCGGTTTGTGTGTCGTTTGTGTGGTCACAGGGCGAATGCCGATAAGAATGCCGCCACCAATATCCGTGACAAATATCTTGCCTCTTGGTAAGTACCTTGTTGGTTGGTCTTCACCTTCCAGCGCGGCTCTGTCAGAAGCCGTATTGTCTCAACCCGCCGAGGGCCTAGCCGTTCGGCATAGGGGTTAGGGACAAGCCGCCTGCTTTGGCTGGCGGTATCTGACAATTACTCCGAAATCAGTGCGGGGGATTGTCTCAAAAAGACTATTCGCTAAAGTTTTAATATATTCCTGCTGCGTCCACCGTGAACCGACAAAAAAAGCCGCCAGACAGAATTGTCTGGCGGCCTTTGCCGTTACTCAGAAGCGGCTTACTGGCCTGCGCTGAGGGCGGTAACGCTCCAGCCTGAGTAGGGGCCAAAGTTGCTGTACGTGTACCCGCCCGCGCTGTCGAGTGTCCACAAAGCACTTTGGTTGTCCGAAGCATGGTTCCACAGCAGGTGACGTACCCCGTCTGCTCCTACAGCCGTGCTCTTAATCGACCACCCGCTGTACGGGCCGTAGTTGACCGTGCTGAACGTGCCCGCCCCGAAGTCGATGCTCCACAAAGACTGCGTTCCGTTCGTGTTGCTCCATGCAATCGAACCCATCCCATCAGGACCCGCCGCAACGGCGTTTGCCGTCCACCCCGCGTACGGGCCGAAGTTGTGGTAGTTGTAAGAGCCGTCCGCTTCGCTCAGCTTCCACGTCGACATCGTCCCGTTCGTGTTGGTCCACAGAACGTCTGTGATCCCGTCCCCGCCCGTTGCCACGCCTTTGGCTGTCCATCCGGTGAAAGGACCATAGTTCTTGTAGGTGTAGTTGCCCGTCCCGTCGATGGCCCACAGGCTCATCTGGTTGTCGGGAGCGTGGTTCCAAAGCAGGTGCAGGCGTCCGTCGGGACCGGCGGAAAGCGCCTGAGCGCTCCACCCGGAGAAGGGGCCGTAGTTCTGCGTTGTGAACGTGCCGTCTTTGGCGATGTCCCACACGGCGACCTGCCCGTCGGGGGTGTGGTTCCAGGCAAGGTGGGTGTGTCCGTCAGGCGTGTCGGCGAGTGCTTGTGCGGTCCATCCGGTGTAGGGTCCGTAGTTTTTGGTGGTGACGCTGAAGTCAGGGGCGACGGTCCAGAGAGCCTGCGTGCCGTTGGTGTTGCGCCACAGGATGTGCGACACCGAGGGCAGGGCCAGCGAGAACAGTGTGCCATCCATGAATGCGCCTGCCGCCTGGGCGGTCCCATACACCTTCTGGTTGGCGATTACCAGAGGCCCGCTGGTGCTGTCCCCGGTAGTCGTGGTCAGACTGCCGACAATCTGGAAGCTGGCTCCATTTTTGCTGGACTGGTAGATCGCCCCGATGCCTGCCGTACCGCCGCCGTTGGTCGCGCCGTAAAGTGTGCCGTCCGGGGCCTCGGTGGGAGGGGTCAGCGGGATCGCCGCCTCACCCGCTGCACTGGTAAAGCCGTGAATGACTGTGTAGACTTTGCCCAGGGTCAGCTTGAACAGGGTTCCGCTTCCCCCGGAGCTGCTGCTGCCGCTGGGGCCGCCGATGAACGTCGTGCCATACAGATTTCCATCAGTGCCGAAAATCACGCCCTGCGGGCCGTACCCGCCGGTGGTGTCGAAGCTGTGCAGGGCGGTTGGGGTCAGGCTGCCCGGCGCAAGGGCGTAGACTGTGCCGCTGCCGCTTGCTCCGCCCGACTGCGTGGTTCCATACAGCGAGCCGTCGCTGCCGAAGACAACCGCCGTGTTCGGCTGATAGCCAGTGCTTCCCCCGGCGGACGATGAGAACGCATACACGCTCTGAAAGCCGCCGCCGCTGGGATTGATTTTATAAATGCCGCCGCCGCCGCCCGCGCCCGCCGCAGAGGTGGTGCCATAAAGGAGACCATCGGGGCCGAGACTGAGGCCAGATGCCGCGCTTGCACCGTCCGTGTTCTGCGCGGTGTTCGGGCCGAAGCTGTGCAAAATCTGGAACGCGCCGCCAGTGGTGTCCATCTTGAAGATCACGCCGGTTCCGTTGGCTCCGCCGGTGTAGGTCGTGCCATACAAAAAGCCATTGACCAGCAGGAGGCGGTTTGGGGCGCTGCCGTCGCTGTTCACGCCGGACGAGTTTGTGCCGGGGAACGTATGCAGAAGCTGAATGCCGCTGCCGTCCGGGCGGGTCTTGAAGATGACGTCGCTGACGCTGTGGCTGCTGTTTCCCAGAGCGGCATCCGTGTCGCCGTAGAGTGTGCCGTCGGGGGCGATCACCAGCCCGTTGGCTGGCTGCTTGCCATCATTGCCGTTGAACGAATGCAGCGTCCGCACGGGCGGAGCGGCCTGCACGGCTGTGCTCATTCCGGCGAGAGCCAGTGCGGCGGCGATGCCGAAGGCGCGTGCGCCGGGGCGTAAGGAATATAGATTTTGAGACATAAGGTGGTTGCTTTCGGGTTGAAACTTCGGCCCAAAGAAATACAGAAAGAGGTGCAGGCAGCTTCGTCTGCCTGAGTCTCTAAACTGCATAAATCATGCCAACTCTGATGCCAGCTCTCAAAAAAGAGGGGCGCGGCGAATGCCGCGCCCCTGTCTGCTTATGGCCTAGCTGCCAAGAATAAACGCGGCCTTGCTGTCGTCGAAGCCTTCCGGCTCCTTCTTGGGGTCGAACGACCAGCCTTTGGCACGGTTATAAAAGGCCGTGTAGCCGCTCAGAACGCTCGCCAGCAGGCGGCGCGGTGTGCGGCGCACCAGGTTCACCTCGGTCAAGAGGGTCAGGAACGGGCAGCCTTTCGGGTAATGGGCCAGAATGCGGCGCACGATGTCATAGGTGGACAGCGCCGTGCCTTCTTCCAGCTCGGTCCGCATCGCCTGAAGCTCGGTCATGCGGGCGGGAGCCACGAACACGCCGCTGTCGGTCTCGCCCTCGGTCGCAAAGATGTACACGGCGGGATCGTCCGTTTTGGCGAGCGTGAAGACCGCGCCCGACTCGGCGGCGATGTTCTCGTAGGCTTCGAACAGGCCGTAGACAAGCTGCACACTGTCATCCACATAAATGGGATACTCGCCGCCGTGCGAGTCGCGCAGGGTCAGCTCCACAATCGCGGGCGTGGTCGGGAAGAAGCCATGCGGGACCTGTGCCAGCGGGAACGTGCCGATTTCCTTGTGATGGCTCTTCAGCACCAGCCGCAGCCGGGACGTGTCGCCGGTGACGCCTTCGGGCCAGGCGGTCACGTCCGCTGGCTCCTGATCGTTGACATCCTGGGCGATCGGGTCCAGAATCTCCGTTTTCAACGTGCCATCAAACGCTTCGTCCGAAAGCATCTGGTCCAGAACCTCGCCGTCGTCGGTCTCAAACCGGGGCAGGGCAGGGAACGTCAGCGACTCGGGAAGCTGTCCCAGGTACGGCGGCAGCGTGCCGGGGGCGCGGAAGCGGTCATTGCCCACCCACACATACTGCGCGGGGCGGGAGCGCAGCCAGTCGGTCAGTGTCTCGGTGTCGGCGGCAAAGGTCGGCCCGCCGGGGCGCACTTCAAAAACCTGCGTGAGCAGGTCGGGCACCCGAATAATCTCTTCGCTGCCCTCAAAGTAGCTATCCAGCTCCTCGGCATCCTCGGTGCTAACTTCCAGGGGCTTTGCGGGAACGTCCGCCACCGGCGCGGCGGCTTCGACCACCACCGGCTCCTCGGGGGCCATCAGAGCGGCCTGCTCGGCCAGCGTGCGCCAGACGGCCTGCACGGGCGCGAGCGACTCGCGGAGCAGCCAGCGGTGTTCCGGCAGGGCCAGGAACGTCTCGCGCTCGGTCGCCATACGGGCATACATCTCGGCCCCGTCAAAGTCCTCGCCCAGCGCCGTCCACGCGAAATACTGCACGATGCGGTTGTCGACGGGCTGCCCGCCGCCTGCCGCGACCACGGCCTGCGCCGCCTGCACGGCGTTTTCCCAGTCCAGCCCTTTGGCGGATGCCCGGAAGGGAGCCAGCAGGTCGGGGGTCAGGTAGTTGTAGAACAGCAGGTCGGCCTCTTTTTCCGAGGTCAAATCCAGCAGCCAGGAGCGCAGGCCATAGGCCAGGCCGCCCGCGACGGGGAAAAACGCCCCGCCGCGCAGCAGTCGCGGCGCGGCTTCGGCAAAGGCCACGGACTCGCGGCCCATGATCTGCCCCAGCTCGCCCGCGACATCATCGGTCGGGATGGGGCCGCCATAGTCCGCCACCAGCTCTTCTAAAATCCGCTCCATCGGACGGCTTTTATCAAGGTAGCGGTTCGTGATGTCCCAGCGCCGGTCCACAGCGACAAAGCGCCGGGGCTGCGTTTCCATCTGCCGCCGGGCGAGGGTCGGGGTGATGGCTTCGTCATCGGTCTCCCGCGCAATTTCGGCGGGCCGGGCCGGTTCGCCGAGGCGCACGAGAGCGCGGTGCAGGAGCGTGTTCAGTATTTCAGAGGCCAGAACTTCGGTCGGGTCCTGCCGGTCGGCTTGCGCCGCGCCTTTTTTGGCGGCAGGTTTTCGGTCGGTACGGGTAGTCGCCATGCGGTCTCCTTGTGGTTGTAACGTGTGGCTATAAGCAGTGATAAATTAAAATGCCGGGTAATTCTTGGAAATCCAGGTTTCGGTCAAAGTCAAAAACTCTTTGGCTCGCGTCACCACTTCGGCGGCTTCGGTCTCAGTGGCAACATGGGCGCGGTCGTAATCCACCGTGTTGCGCTTGCGTCGGCAGGTATCAAAATAAGCGGTCAGCGCGGCACTTGATGGCCCAAGAGCCAGTTCGGCGGCCTCGAAGGTTGTCTGATGGTGGCATCTGCAAGATCGCGCTCAATCACGTCTCGCAGGTCGTCCAGTTCCCTTTTACTCGTGGTATGCGCTTTCACTTTTTTGCTCGCTGTCAGCGATTGCCAGCTCATGCTCAGACCCCTTCAGGAAGATTTTTTGCTCCCGCAAGACCGTGTCCAGAAAATGGTTTCCCTGCCGTCGTTTGTCCTGGAACTCCGAAGCCGTGTAGTGGATGACGTTAATCGAAATCTGAAGCGTCCGTTCCAAATCCCGGAGCGGCAGAGCCAGCTTTGCCATGCCAACACTGCCCACGATCAGCGCATCTACATCGCTCTGTGCCGTCCGATCTCCGCGTGCGACCGAGCCGAAAATAAAAGCAGTTTCAATCTCATCCCCGAACGGCGCGAGTGTCTCCCGCACCCTGTCCGCAAGGCCGACGGTCTTGGCGAAAATGCCTTGCAGTTCGGGCAGCAGAGGAAAATCCGGGTTGACCCAGAAATACACCCGGTTCCCATCCGCCTCCCGGCACACCACCTCCGCCGCCGTAAGCGAAGCCATCTCCCGCTGAAGGCTGGACGGGGTCACTTTCAAATGCTTTGCTAAATCACTTAGATACCAGCGCCGCTCTGGGGAGAGCAGCAACGCGGCCAAAACATTCTGCCGTGTCCGTGGAAACAGCGCGTCCAAAAGATTGTTACGCATAATGCGTACAGTTTAACGCATTATGCGTGAGCTGTCAAATCATACGCCTGTGCGCCCGTGACACACGCCCGGACGAAGGTGCCCGGCGCGGCGTCGCAGCCGGTCAGCGTCACCGAGCCGTCGATTTCGGGGGCATCGCGGAACGAGCGGCCTACGGCGTCCGCGCCGCGCCGGGACTCGACCAGAACGTCCAGCGTCCGCCCTATCCAGGCGGTGTTGGCGGCAAGGCTGAGGGGCTGCTGCGCGGCCATCAGGGCATCGCGGCGGGCACGCATCACTTTGGTAGGCACGGCTCCGGGAAGCAGAAACGCGGGCGTGTCTTCTTCCGACGAATAGGTGAACACGCCCACGCGGTCGAAGCGCATCTCCTGCACAAAATCCACAAGATGCTCAAACTGCGCGTCGGTCTCGCCGGGGAAGCCGACTAAGAACGTCGTCCGCAGGGCCAGCGTCGGCAGGGCGTCGCGCATTTTGCCGAAGAGCCGCTTGTACTGCTCCACCGACCCGCCGCGCTTCATGGCTTTGAGCATCGCGTCGTCGCCGTGCTGCAAGGGCATATCAATATAGGGAATGACGGTGGGAAGCTCGCGTAGGGCGTCAATCAAAGGCTGACGCACCATCGTGGGGTAGCAGTAGAGCAGGCGTATCCACGCGATGCCGCTGACGCCCGCCAGCGCCGACAACAGCTCAGGCAGGGCCAGCCGCCCGTACAAATCCATGCCGTAGGCCGTGGTGTCCTGTGCAACTAAATTGAGTTCTTTTGCGCCCGACGCGGCAAGCTGCGTGGCTTCTTCGACCAGCCGCTCAATAGATTTGGAGCGATGCCGCCCGCGAATGCCGGGAATGGCACAGAAGGTGCAGGCATGATCGCAGCCTTCGGAGATTTTTAAATACGCGGTCCAGGGGGTCGCCGTCGCCCGGAGCCGGGCACGGGGCACGAGGGGATACTTTTCGGCGACCTGCTCCACCAGATTGACCGACGCAGGCCGTGCGCCGAACACGACATTGCCCACGGCGGGGGCGCTTTCGATGCCGAGAAACGCATCCACTTCGGGGATTTCTTTCGCCAGCTCCGCCCCGTACCGCTGCGCGAGGCAGCCGGTGACGATCACTTTAGAGACCTGCCCGCGCTCCTTGCGCCGGACCGCGTCTAAAATCGCGTTGATGCTTTCCTCTTTGGCCGGGCCGATAAAGCCGCAGGTGTTGACAATCAACACATCCGCGTCGCTTTTGTCCGCCACAAACCGCACGCTGTCCGCCGGGCCAAACCCGGCCAGCGCCCCCAGCATTTCCTCGCCGTCCACCTGGTTTTTGGCGCATCCGAGCTGCACCAGACCCACTTTGGTCGTCAAAACGTATTGCTCCCCCGTCACTCTCATCGGCTTTCGCCTGTAAACAACAGGGAAGTATACCCGAAAACTGGGTGTGGGGTCAACGGGGGATTTGACCTACCTTCCTTGCTTCGCTCATTCTTCGCTTCGCAGGGTCCCCCCTAAAGGGAGGATTAAGACAAAACATTCAGGCCCCGCGCTCATATTCCTAATCCTCCCTTTAGGGAGGACCCTGTGACTGAGGAACGAAGGAACAAGGTGGTAGGTCTCTGGAGCTAGGGAGCCGATTCCGCGCAGCGGAAGCCGGCGTTGGATGCGCCGGTGAGCGGGTCGCCTTTGCCGCGCCCGCCGGGGCGGTAGCGGGAGCAGTATTGATCGGTGCAGAGGTACGAGCCGCCGCGCTGGACGCGCTTGGGGACGCCCGGCTCTTCGGGGTCCACGCTGGACGGCGGCCCGGCGGGGTTGTTGTTGGGGCTGACGGCGTAGTAGTCGGGGCGGTACCAGTCGGCGCACCATTCCCAGACGTTCCCGGCCATGTCGTACAGGCCGTAGCGGTTCGGCGGGAAGGCCCGGACGGGCGACGTGCTGCCGTAGCCGTCAGCGCGGGCGTTGTGGTCGGGGAAATGGCCCTGAAAGGTGTTCGCCATCTGTTTGCCATTCGGCGCGAACGTTCGGCCCCAGACAAACGGCTGCTGGTCCAGCCCGCCCCGTGCGGCGCGTTCCCACTCGGCCTCGGTCGGCAGGCGCTTTCCGGCCCAGCGGGCATAGGCGGCGGCATCGTCCCAGCAGACTTCCACCACCGGGTAGTTGTCCCGGCCTTTCAAATTGCTGCCTGGCCCTTCCGGGTGACGCCAATTCGCGCCGGGGATATAGCGCCACCACTGCGCCACATTGGTCAGCGGGACGGGATGCGCGGGCGGCGTAAAGACCACCGCGCCGGGAACGAGCTTGTCCGTCGGCACACCGGGAAACAGCGCCGGGTCCGGCTTTTTCTCGGCCACGGTGACATACCCGGTGGCCTGCACAAACTCGGCAAATTGCGCGTTGGTGACCAGCGTGCGGTCCAGAAAGAAGCCGTCTATTTGGACCGAATGCACGGGCCGGGCGTCGGCAAAGTTGTTCATTGTCGTCATTCCCGCCATTGACGGCTCGCAGACCGGCGGCCCGCTTGCGGTTGGCTCGCCCATGCGAAACGTGCCGCCGGGTATCCAGACCATGCCCGGCGGCGGGTGAGCGGGAGTGTGTTTAGGGACGGTAACAGCGATGAGCGGCTTGTTTGTGACTGTTGCCGCCATTTGGACGCCGCAGCCGGGGAGGGCCAGCAGCGTGCCGACGAGAAGGGCTACGCCGAGGAAACGGCGAGCGCGTTCGCCACGGGTTAAAACCCGAGGCTGACAAAAGCCCCGCGTCCAGGGGACGCAAGAACGGGTGATGCTGGGCTTGTTCTTCTCTTGTGTCCTCTGGGACACCGGGCACTTTCCAGCCTCGGGTTTTAACCCGTGGCTCTTCTGACTCTTGCTTCGAAGAGGCACATCAATCCTCGCCTTCGCTCAGGCCGACGGTTTTACCCAGGGGCTTGGCCGGAGGCTTACCCTGCTGATAGACGTAGGTTTTGATGCCTGCGGTGATTTTGATGTTCTCGACGCGGCCTTTCAGCGGGTTCGGGGCGTCGTAGTCGCCGACGGCGCTGAGCTGGTCCTCGCCGATGCTCAGGGCGTCCTGCGGCTCCTGGGCAATCACGCCGGGGGCTTTGCCGTGGGCGACGACTTTGCCGCCCACGGACAGGGTCATCGCGCCGTCTTTAGCAAGACGCGCTTGAAGCGAAACGCGGCCTTTGGGCAGAGCATCCGGGGCGGCGGCGGTGTAGAGGGTGTCGGCTTCGCGGACGCCGAACACGGCTTTGCCCTCTTTCAAATACAGCGCGTAGCCGCGCTGCCGCCCGCCCTGCGCCAGAACAACGCCATTGGCGGAGCGCGGGGTGACGTCGCAGCGGATGTCGAGCGTCTGCCCGGCCACTTGCGGCGACGGCAGGGGCGTCACATCGGAGCGTGCGGCCCAAAGGTCCCAGTCGGCGGCCATTGTCTGGACCCGTGCCGGGTCGGTACTTGCCAGATCGTGCATCTCGGTCGGGTCTTGCGCCAGGTCGTACAGCTCCCAGGGCTTAGTTGCCAGAGCCACCAGCTTCCAGTGGCCTTGACGCATCAGGCGGTTGCCCTCATGCTCCTGATACAATGTGCGCGGCGGCAGGGTCTGACCCGTGAACATGGGCACCAGGCTTTCGCCTTCTTCGGGCAGAATATCGCTGTCGTTGTGCGTCTCGGGATAGGTCGCGCCGCATAATTGCAGAACAGTGGGCATGAAGTCCAGGACGCTGCCGACCTGATTTGTCGTCGCGCCGGGGCGGGTTTTCAGGCCGTCCGGCCAGTGGACAATCATCGGGGTCCGAATGCCGCCTTCCTGCTCGTAATGCTTGTACAAGCGCCACGGCGTATTGCCGGCATTGGCCCAGCCGCTGCCGTAGGAAACGTAGCTGTCCGGGCCGCCAACTTTCTTCAAATCCGCGCCGGTGTGCAGGATATTCAGCGGCGAATCCAGCTTGTCGAAGCCGTAAGGGTCCCATTCGGCGCAGGCCCCGTTGTCGCTGAGAAAGAAGATAACCGTGTTGTTCCATTCGCCGGTCTCTTTAAGATGGGCCACGACGCGCCCGATATTCTGGTCCATCACATCAATCGCGGCGGCATACACCGCCATGCGCCGGGCCAAATCCCCCTGCCGCTCGGGCGAGAGCGTGTTCCACGCCGGGTTTTGCTTGTCCGCCCAGCCGGTGCGGGTGTTGATAAAGTTCGCGGGGACGACGCTGCGGGGCGTCAAAGCCAGGTTTTCCGGCACAAGCCCCAGCTTCTTCTGCTTGGCGAGCCGCTCGGCACGGATGGCGTCCCAGCCTTTCGTGCGGTACATGGTCTCGTACTTGTCAATGACCGCTTCGGGAGCGCCGAGGGGGAAGTGTGCGGCCTGAAACGCCAGATACATAAACCAGGGCTTGCCCGAGGCGCGGCCTTCGTTCATAAAGTCCAGCGCATAGTCGCCAAAGACATTGGTGGAGTAAAAGCCATCGGCGGCATAAGGACGCGCTGGATGACCCTCCGGCAGGCGCGTGTAGTAGGGGTGCTCCTGCCAGTAGGAGTTGAAGCCGCCGAGCATCCCGTAAAACTCGTCGAAGCCGCGCATCGTCGGTGTGACCTGCTCACTGAGATGCCACTTGCCGACCATGTAGGTGTTGTAGCCAGCGGGTTTGAGGGCCTCGGCCAGCGTAACGCAGCGGTCATTCAGCGGCGTTGCCAGCAGCGGGACGCCTACTTCGTGCGAGTCCAGCCCCGTCAGCAGCGAGGCGCGGGAGGGGCTGCACCGGGCGGCATTGTAAAACTCGGTAAAGCGCAGGCCATTCGCCGCGAGGGCATCGATGTTCGGCGTCTGCACTTCGCTGCCGTAGCAGCCGACATCGGACCAGCCGAGGTCATCGGCCAGAATGATTAAAACGTTGGGCTTCTTCGCGCTGGTTTGGTCGGCTCTGGCAGGCAGTGCTTTGGCCTGTACGGGCGGCGCGGTGCGGCGCAGAGCGGCCATCCCGGCGAGCGACAGCAGGACGACGACAAGGAGAACAAGGCCGCGTGGAACGCGGAAGGGCAGAGTTGACATGGTTATTATTTACTGTAAAAAACTAGACGAAAAAGCAATAAATTACGAAGAGGCAGGGGCGCATACCGAAACCCGCTCCACAAGCGCCACCGGCAAAACGCGGCTGACGTCCTCGGCACTGCTGCCATCTTGAAGCATCAGCAGCGCATCTACGGCGGCGCGGCCTATCTGTTCAAACGGCGTGGCAATCGTGGTCAACCCCCGGTACGCCGCCCGCGTGATGTTGTCCATGCCGACCAGCGACAAATCTTCGGGAACGCGCAGGCCGCGCTCCTCGGCCACCTGCCACACGGTCAGCGCCAGCAGGTCGTTGGCGCACACCGCCGCTGTCGCGCCTGACTCCAGCACGGCCTCGGCCAGCGGACGCGCCCGCATATCCACCACGTCCCGGCCTTCATGGAACCCCATCGGGCCGCCCCAGGTGTCGCCCCGAACGACGACCGCCGCGCACTCCGGGCCGAATGTGTCCTGCATCGCCTCCTGAAAGCCTGCCAACCGCTCATCCGCTTCTCGGTTTCCCCACGGCCCGGCCAGATGGGC
The DNA here is from genome assembly GCA_965277455.1 of Capsulimonadaceae bacterium. GTDB lineage: Bacteria > Armatimonadota > Armatimonadia > Armatimonadales > Capsulimonadaceae > JANXMY01. The sequence goes on from OZ255823.1 coordinate 3,206,895, forward strand.
GATTCTGGTGTGCCCGGCTCGCGCCAGATGCCTCACGGCCTGATGCATTGCGGTCCGATTGTCGCCAATCACCCGTGCGATGCCGGGTTTGGGAAGGGCGCTGTAACATTCCACGGCGGGGATGCCGTGCCGCACCAGCGTCTCGGACAGCGCCGGGCTGCTGCTGCCGACAAAAATAAAGCCGTCGCAGCGCCGGTCCAGAAACCGCGCCTCGCTGCCAGGCTTGACCCAGTCCGGCTCGGAGCGCAAAAAGACGGTCAGGTCGTAGTCGGCTTCCTCGCCCCGCTCGCACATCCCCTGAAATGTCGGGTAGCCGACAATGCCATTCAGCCGGTGCAGGGCCAGAAAGACGACCCCAAACGCATTAGTGCGAACGTGCCGGTTCTGCGCCGCCGTCCGCACCGGAATATAATCCAGGCTGTGAACCGCTGTCAGCACCCGCTCCCGCGTTTTTGCCGCCACCAGATCGGTGCGCCCGCGCAGGACATTGGAAACGGTCATCGGTGAGACGCCCGCCGCCTCGGCCACCTGTCGGATGGAAGCCCGCAAAATTAGTGTCCCTTTGGCAGTAAGTATAACACGCGCACTACTCTGTGTCAACCCGGTATTTACTTTATTGGAGGGCTTTCCAACCGCCGCCATAAGCCAGCGCGTCTTCGGCCAGCGCGACGGGCAAATCGGGCAGGCCGATGTCGTAGGTCAGGGAATGGCGCAGGTGGTAAAACGCAAATGCCGAGGCAACGGCGCTGACCGCCCCGAGGGCGGCCCCGAGAACCGGAGACTCCTCGGCGTCCAGACTCAGCGCGGCCCCGCAGAGGCCGCCAAACAGGGCGCGGCCAAAGAGTGGGCCGGGGTCGATCCGCGACGGCGTTTTGGGCAGCTTGTCGCCGACGATCTCGCCCGCGCCGAGGCATTGGAAGATCAAAGCGGCGCGGGGCGTGCCGAGCCATTTGAGCGGCGACTGCGTGAAAGCGGCGGGCTGCAAGTGCCCGGCGCGGGTCAGGTGCGTGGCAACAAGCGCCGGGGCGCCCATGCTTCGCATTCCAGCGACCGCGCCGAGGCAGGCGGCCTGCATGAGGGGAGATAAGTTCGGAGATAAGTTTGACATAAGTTTCTATTACCCAAGAACACTCATAGGAACGCAGGCCCATCTTTTGTGTTATAATAACAGACAAGCCTCCTATTCGCCCATGACCAACACCGCAAACGAAATACAACCTACCATGCCGCCTCAGGCCGAACAGCAGAAAACGCAGGCCGCTGAAGCCGCGCAAGGCTTTCTCCAAAGCATTCTAGACACCGGACGCGAGCCATTTCTGGTTCTGGATGCGACCCTGAACGTCGTTACCGCCAACCGGGCATTTTACCGCACCTTTGCGACCGACGAGGCTGCTACGGTGGGCCGGTTTGTCTACGATTTAGGCGACGGGCAATGGGACATCCCTGTGCTGCGGCGGCTGCTGGAAGATGTACTGCCCAAAGAAGCCGCGTTTGAAGGCTACGAAGTCACTCACGACTTCCCTGGTGTCGGCACGAAAACCATGCGGCTCAATGGGCGCAAGCTGTACCGGCTCGGCAACCACACCACCATGTTCCTGCTGGCCCTCGAAGATGTCACTGGCGAGCGCGGCGCGGAAACCGCCCGGCGCGAGGCGGAAGAATTGCTGCACGCGGCTGGCGAACGGGCTTCGGAGGTTCTGGAAAGCATTGGCGATGCGTTTTTTGCCCTGGACCGGGACTGGCGCTTTACTTATGTCAATGCCCAGGCCGAGCGTCTGCTGGCGCGGCGGCGCGATAGTCTGATGGGCCGCAGCGTCTGGGACGAGTTTCCTGAAGCGGTGGGGTCCGCGTTTGAGCAGCAGTACCGCCGCGCCACACAAGAGGGCGTGACCGTCGTTTTTGAGGCACATTTTGCCCCGCTGTCCGCCTGGTTTGAAGTGCGAGCATACCCTTCGGCTGCCGGGCTGTCGGTGTATTTTCACGACATCACAGCCCAGCATGAAGCCTCGCAGCATCTGGCGTCGGCTTACAAGACCGAGCGGCGGCGGGCCGAGCGCGAAGCCCTGCTGAACCGGATCGGGGAGGCCATCCGTGCCACGGACGACCCCGCAGAAATCCAGCAGGTCGCGGTTAATACGCTGGCCGAAGCACTGGGGGCGGACCGGTGTTATTTTGCCCAGCTTCACCCGGTTCAGGGCATTTCCGAGATTACCACCGAGTACCATCACCCCTCGCTGCCACCGGCGGCCAATCAATACTCGCTGTCCGATGTGCCCAGCCTTGCGGGTGATCTGTATGGGGTCAGCCGGGCTTTTGTCGTTCCTGACACGCAGACGGCGGGCTTTGACCCGCTGACCACAGAGTTTCTGACCCGCCTGCGTGTGCGCTCATTCGTGCGCCTGCCGCTGCGCGAAGGGGCCGGGCAGTCGGCGGCCCTGGTGGTGGCAATGGCCGACGCCCCCCGCGACTGGACCCCCGAAGAAGTCGCGCTGGTGGAAGCCGTGGCGACCCAAACGCGAACGGCGGTTGCCGACGCCCGTGTGCGCCTGCGCGAACACCGGATTGCGACGCAGCTTCAGGACGCCCTGCAGCCGCCTCTGCCGGAATCCGCGCCGGGGCTGGCGCTGAGCAAATACTACGAGGCCGCGCTGGACGAAGCGGGCGTCGGCGGGGACTTTTTCGATGTGTTCCCCATCAGCACGACCTGCACGGCGCTGGTGGTCGGCGATCTGTCGGGCAAAGGGCTGGCCGCCGCCGCGCAGGTCTCCACGGTTCGCAATATGCTGCGGGCGACGCTGTATCTGGGCCAGAGCATTGCCGAGGCCATGATCAATCTGAATAACATTCTGGCTGATAATGCCTTGCTGACCGGCTTTGCCACGCTGTTTGTGGGCGTCTACGATGCGTCGTCGGGACTGCTGCGCTATGTCAACTGCGGTCAGGAGCCGGGTCTGGTCCGCCGCGCTTCTACCCGGAAAATCGAGATGCTGGACCCGACCGGCCCGGTGCTGGGGGCTTTCCCTGGCGCTGACTTTACGCAGGAGCAAATACTGCTCTGCCCTGGCGATGCTCTGGCGCTGTTCACCGACGGCCTGACCGAAGCGGGACCGTCCCGCGCCAATATGCTGGAGCTGGAGGGCATAGCCGCCCTGCTGGCTGGCCCGCTTGCCGCCTCGGAAGACGGCGCCGCGCAGGCGGAGGCCCTCACCCTGTCCCTGATTGACAGCGTGGACCGCTTCGCCGAAAGCGGTGTCCGCGACGACGTCTGCCTGCTGGTTGCTGTCGCAACGCCGTAAGCAGCCTATCCTCACAAGGCAGGAAACGGGCCTGCGGGCGGTGAATAGGGCAGAAGCACCAAAAAATCCCGTCTCAGGAGAACTCGCCCGTGCAGATTACCCGTATCAAACCCGGCGGCTGGCTGATTATCTTGATCTTGCTTGGCCTGATTTTCTTCGGCGTCCGTACCTACAAACAGCGCCTCGCCTCCGGCAGCACGGCTACGACGGGCACCACAGCGACCGGCAGCACAGCCTCGCTGACACCGACCGAAGCGGCGGGCGGGGATATTCTCGTTTCCACCACGGGCACCAAAGAAAAGTGGATGCGGACGCAGATTGACAAGTTCAACGCGCAGTCTCAGAACGGCAAAGCCACGCTCAACCTGACCGAATCGCGGGAATCCATGCAGGCTATCCTCAACGACAAGCTGCACCCAACCGTCTGGAGTCCGTCGTCGCCGGTGTGGACTTCCCGCGTCGCCGACTACTGGCCGCAGACGCACGACGGGAAAAAAATCGCCGACCTCACCAGCAGCGACACCTACCGGGTGCTGTTCAAAAGCCCGCTTGTCTTTGTCACGACTAAAGAAAAAGCCCTGTTTTTACGTCCTCTGCTCGGCGGCGCGACGCCCTGGGAAAACGTGCGGCAGCTCAGCCTGGGCCAGAAAAAATGCCCCTGGGGCCAGTTCAAGTTCGCCTATGCCGACCCGCTGAATGCCAGCAGTGGCACGCTCACCATGTCGCTGATTATCACCGAATACGCCCGCTCCCACGGCCAGGAAAATGATCTCACTGCCGCCGCTGGCTCGCCAGGCTTCGCGTCGTATCTCAGCCAGATCAACCGGGCCTATGTGCGCGGCGCGGACAACGCTGGCTCCAGCAAGCTGGAAAAAGCGTTCAGTGCCAATACCGGCTCCCGCGACTTTATTACCGCCTACGAAAACTCGGCGCTGGCCGCGCTGGACCGCAACCCAGATTTGGCCCTGATTTATCCCTCCCCGACCGTCACCGCCGATCAGGGCGTTTTGATTTTGAGCGCCCCCTGGGTGTCGAGCAGCCAGGCGCAGACCGCCCATGCGTTCCTGGACTTCTTGGGCAAGCCCGAAGCGCTCGACGACGGCGTACAGTATTATTTCCGCCCCACGCAGGGCGGCGGGCAGGCCCTCGCAAACCGCCTGAGCGGCCCCGCCCGCGCCCAGTTCCAGGCATCGACGACCACTGTGGACCTGCCGCCCTACGAAGCCCTCAACGAAGCCGCCGCCCGCTGGAACGCGCAGATGAAATAGAATAATGAAATAGAATAATGAAAGGGAATTTCAATGACAGCCGCCATGATTTTGCCCGTGCCGACCGAAAAAGGTGGCATTGTCTACCGGGGAATTGCCGGTGACAAACACTCCGAAGGAAGCACTGCTGGGGAGGCACTGGACGCGCTGAAAGCGCAGCTTCCCGAAGACGAACCTGCCGTAGTAGTCGTGCAAAGCCTGCGCCCGGACCAATTTTTCGACGCCGCGCAACAACGCCGCCTGGCCGAGCTAATGGCTGACAAAAGCGCCGCACTGCGTCAAGGAAAACTGTTGGGGCCGCAGGAACAAACTGAGCTTAACGCATTAATTGAGGTAGAATTATCCGCTTCCGCTAATCGTGCAGAGGCTTTGGCCGAGAAAACCAGACGGTGAATCCGCGCCATCCACAGGTTGCCGCACGGGCAGGCTATCGCTGTGAATCCGCGCCATCCACAGGTTGCCGCACGGGCAGGCTATCGCTGTGAATACTGCCGCCCCGGAAGCTGTATTTAACTTCTCGTTTGAAGTGGAACACATTACGCCTTCTGTCCACGCTGGAAGCGAGGACGAGGCAAATTTGGCGCTTTCCTGTCGCTCTTGCAACGCTCACAAGTCTGCGCGACTTACTGGCTTAGACCCTGAAGACGGATCGACTAGCCAACTGTTCCGCCCAAGACAAGAGGAATGGGAGCGTCACTACCACTTTGATTTTGAGACGTGTTTTATTCAAGGGCTAACGCCTGTAGGGCGGGCAACCGTGGCCACTCTCAACATGAATAGCCTGGCTCAATGTGCCGCCCGGCGGCAGTGGATGCGCCTCGGATTGTTCCCGTAACACAGACTAAACTTATGCCTCTGGACCCGCTGTGGAAACGTGCCCTCAAGGCCGTTGTAGACATCAAAGAGCCGCCGCCCCCGCCGCCGCCGGAGCCGATCCCGCAGTCGGCCTATGATGAGCTGGACGGGGCGCTGACCATTCAGCAGCGCCGCGCCCAGCGGCAGGTGTCATCGCGCCCGGACCCGTCCCCTGCGCCCGCCCCGGAGGCGGCGGCAAGCCCCGTCGATGCCGACGGACTGGTAGACTTCCCGGCGCTCTACACGCAGGCGGGCGTGCCGACCGTGCCGTTCACCGCCGAACAGGCGCAGGAGATGCTGATGCAGATGCCCGCCAATGTCTCGGAGGAGACCCGGCAGCAGGTTATCAACGTCACACTCGCCGCCCTGGGCCGCTCCGTCGGCGGCACGCCCGAGGCCATTGTCGCCGATGCCTCCCGCAAGCAGGCCGCCCTGCGGGCCTTCCGGGCGAGCCGGGGAGACCAGCTTGTGGAGCTGACCTCCGCCGCGCAGGCCCGGATTGCGGACATGGAACGGCAGATCGAAACCAGCAAAGCCGTGATCGAGCAGGCCAAGCAGCAGTATCAAACCCTGTCCGAAGCCTGCGAGGCCGAGGAAGCAAGCCTGGACAACGTCGTCGATTTCTTCAGCCGGACCTCCGCCTGATAGAACTCAGATTTCGAGGAGAAGCCGCCGATGGAACTGGGCGTCATGGTCAGCCTTTACGATGAAACCGACGTCGCCGCCGCGTTCTGGCACGCGACGGAAGCGGGCTTTCGGCGCGGGCAGGTGTCGTGTTTTATTCAGGGCATCACTGCCGACGAAATCCGGCAGATCGGGCTGGCCGCCCGCGCTTGCCGCTTTCAGGTGGACGCCGTCGGCTGCTACATGAACCCGCTGCGCCTCGATGACCCGAGCCTGAGCGGTGTCGACAGCCTGGACTGGCGGACGCTGGCCGAGAACATGGCGATGCTCGGCGGCGCGGAGCGCATTGTCTGCTGGAGCGGCACGCTGGGGCGCACCGTGGCCGCGCCGAACCTGCTCAACAACGAAGAAGAGACTTTCAATAGCCTCTATATTGCCCTGAGCGGAATGCGCGAGACAGTGCGCGGCCTGCCCGTTCAAATCCTTTTGGAGCCGTACACCGCGCACGTTCTCGACGATGCCGACTCCTGCCTGCGCCTCGCCCGCCGCTTTCCTGCCGGGGATGTCAAAATCGCGCTGGACGTGCCGAACCTCCTCACCCCGAAAGGCTTCCAGGCCCAGCAGACGCACATTCCCGACGTGATTGCCCGCATTGCCCCCGCCGTCGGTCTGGTCCATCTGCAAGACGCCGCGCTGGACAGTGCAGGCCGCCGCGTCTTCCTGCCCCCCGGTCAGGGCGTTCTGGACTTTCGCACCTCCCTGCGGGCCATCGCCGACTTCCTGCCCGAAGTCCCCCTCGTCATTGAGCAGGCCGTCACCCTCGAAGAAATGCGCTCCGCCCGCGACTTCGTCCTCGCCGCCGCCAAAGCCGAGGGATTGTAAGAGAGATTTTTTAAGTGGTAAAGCAGCAATTTTGAGGCTAAAGATGAGCGACTATGAACCACCGCAAAGCGCAGATGAAGTCCTTGTCCGTTACCGCAATGGGGAGCGTTACTTTGCGTCCTCGCCCCTGGACATGCAGGGCGTGACGTGTGACTTCCAGGGGCTGGATTTGAGGGGAATAAATTTCAGCGGAAGCTTCCTCTACGCTGACTTCCGAGGGGCCGACCTGAAAAACGCGAACTTCGACCATTGCAGCGTCAAAACCTGCGATTTTTGTGGGGCCGACTTACAGGGAGCCACGTTTCGCCATGCACCTCTGGATGGGGCGGAATTCAGCGGGGCCTTGATGTCTGAGGCAGACTTTGAGGGCGCAACCTGCTCCGGCTACTCCATGCAGGCAGGGGAACTGCCAGGCTGGTATACCCTATGTCCACCGATTTGAATTCAAACGCTACAGAACCGAATGCTTTGGAACCGAAGGTAGCCGCCGTGCCTGCCCCGGACACGCCGCCGCGCCGGAAAAAGCCGCCGCCGCGCCCGGACCACTGCCTGAACTGCGGACGGGCGGCGGAGGGCAATTTCTGTGCCCACTGCGGGCAGGAAATTAAAGACCATACCGTCGCGCTGCGGCCTCTGCTTGCGGACCTGCTGGCCGAAATCGCGTCCTGGGATTCCAAGCTGCTGCGGACCATGACGGCACTGGTCTTCCGGCCCGGCTTCCTCACCAACGAATACAATGCCGGGCGGCGCGTACCCTACCTGTCGCCGCTCAAGCTGTACCTGACCATCAGCGTCCTGTTCTTTCTGGTGCTGTCCTGGAAAGCGCCCCTGAGCCAGTGGATTATGGTGAACCCCGGCGGCGTCTCCCAGAGCGCCCACACGGGCAAGGCGGCATCTCCAGAGTTTCACACCCTGGCTGAATACGCGGCCTATCAAAAGACACTTCCGCCGCCAAAGCAGGATGGCTTGCTGGCCCGTCTGATGGTCCAGCGCCTGCTGAAAGCGCAGCACAGTCCCCAGGGGTTCGCCCGTGCCCTGCTGGACGACATCCCCAAAATGATGTTTTTGCTGCTGCCGCTGTTTGCCGTGTCGCTGAAACTGCTGTACCTGCGAACCAAGCGGCTCTATGTCGAGCATTTGATTTTCCTGCTGCACGTCCATGCCTTCGCATTTCTGGCGTTGACCCTGCTGCTGCTGGCGCACCCGGACTGGCTGATTGGGGTCGTCTGTCTGGCCCTGCTGGCCTACATCGCCGCCGCCCTGCGCGTGGTCTACAAGCAAAGCTGGCCCAAAACGCTGCTCAAGTTTTCGCTGCTCGGGTTCGGCTACCTTTTTCTGCTCTCGCTCTGCATCGCTGGCACCGCCCTGACCGCCCTGTGGCTTTTTTGACGACGCTGCCTACCGTAGCAGGGTCAGCAGGAGGGGGAGGGTGAGGGCGGAGAGGACGGTGGCGGCGAAGACGACGCCCACGGCGAAGTCTCCGGCGAGGCCGCTCTGGGCCGACAGCACTGACGACATCACCGCTGAGGGCATGGCCGCTTCCAGCACGGCGTCGAGCCGCGCTTCTGCCCCGACTCCCGCCCCCGCCAGCCCCCGGCAAATCCCCCACACCAAAAGCGGCATCAGCAGCAGCTTGGACGCGCAGGCCACCGCCAGCGGCCCCGCCTGCCCCCGCACGGCTTCGGGACGCAGCGCAGCCCCCAGCGCCAGCAGGACCAGCGGCGTCGTGCCCTGTCCCAGGATTTCCAGAACGCGGCCCAGCACCTGCCCCGTGTCATGCACAAACGGCAGGGCGGCGATGGTCGCCGGCACGGGGACCTGACGCAGCAGCAGGGCGACAATGGCGCTCAGGAAAATGGGGGAGCGGCCAAAGCGCACCACCGCCTCCCGCCGCCCCGCGCCGCCTTCGCCGAGCGAGGCCCCCAGGAGAGCCGCCGTCAGGTACATCGGCACGGTCAGGCCGAACTGGTCAATCAAAATGGTTTCGGGGAACTGGCCCGGCAGGAGAGCGAGCGTGACGGGGTAGCCAATAAAGCTGGTGTTGCCGAACACCCCCGCCATCAGCACCGCCCCCAGCAGCGGCCCGCGCCAGCCGAGACGTTTGCCCAGCAGGGACAGCAGGCCGAACGCCGCCGCTTCGGCCCCGATAAACGCGACCGGAACCAGCGCCAGCGACGGCGACAGGCGCGGCGCTTTGAGCAGCCCCACCAGCACCAGCGCGGGCAGGGTGACAGTGATGACGAGGCCGTTCAGCACCGGCACATGGGCTGCGTCCAGCAGCCCGCGCCGCCGCAAGCCTTGCCCCAGCCCGACGAGGAGAAACACAGGGGCCAGCGCCAGAAGAATGGGAGTGAGAAGGGTCAAAAGTGAGTCACACGCCGATGAAAAATCGCCACGGGTTAAAACCCGAGTCTGGAAAAAGCCCAGCGTCCAGGGGACGCAAGAATAGAATGTGGAAGGCCCTCCTGTTCTCCTGTTCCCCCATTATTGGGGGCTAGGGGGTGTTCTCTTGTGCCCTCCGGGACTCTGGGCACTTCCCAGCCTCGGGTTTTAACCCGTGACTTCCTTCGGAGAGGGAGCCAGAACAGGAGAAGAAAAGAAAGCTTACGCCAGCATTTCGGCGGCGTAGTCGATTTCTGCTTCTTGAACCGTGCCGGTTTTATGCTTCAAAGCCGCCGCGATCAAGCCCGCAAACAGCGGGTGGGCGTGGTTGGGGCGGGACTTGAACTCCGGGTGGAACTGCGTGGCGAGGAAGTAGGGATGCACCGACGGCGGCAGCTCGACGATCTCGACCAGGCGGTAGTCGGGGGAGACGCCGCTGAACACAAGGCCCGCGCCGGACATCTGCTCGCGGTATTCGTTGTTGACCTCGTAGCGGTGCCGGTGGCGCTCGGAAATGGAGCCGGAGCCGTAGAGTTTGGCGGCGACCGTGCCCGAAGTCAGGCGGCAGGGGTACGCCCCGAGGCGCATCGACGCGCCTTTATCGACTACGTCTTTCTGCTCGGGCAGGATATGCACGACGGGGTGGGGGGTCTCGGGGTTCACCTCCTCGGTGTTCGCGTCCGTGAGGCCGCAGGCGTGGCGGGCGAACTCGATGACGGCCATTTGCAGGCCGTAGCAGATGCCGAAGAAGGGCAGGCCGCTTTCGCGGGCGTACCGAATGGCCCCAATCTTGCCTTCCACGCCGCGCTCGCCGAAGCCAGGGGCCACCACGAGGCCATGCGTTCCAGAAAACCGGGCGGCGAAATCCATCCCCGGCTCTTCCAAAGAGTCGCTTTCAATCCATTCAATGTTGACACGGGCATCGCAGGCGATCCCGCCGTGCTTCAGGGCCTCGGCGATGGAGATGTAGGCGTCGCCGTTGCCGGTGTACTTGCCGACGACGGCGATATTGACCTCCTCGGCGGGCTGCTTGACGCGGCGGACCAGATCATTCCACTCGGCCATATTGGGGGGGCTGTCGGGCAGTCCCAGGCGGCGGACCACGAGGTCGGCGAGGCCTTCTTTCTCAAAGACCATCGGGATTTCGTAGATGGTTTCGGAGTCTCTGGCCTCAATCACAGCCTCTTTGTCGACATCGCAGAAGAGGCTGATCTTCTCTTTCATGTCGTCGTCGATGCTGAGCTTGGTGCGGCAAACCAGAACGTCCGGCTGAATGCCGATCTCGCGCAGCTTGATGACTGAGTGCTGCGTGGGCTTGGTTTTGACCTCGCCCCAGGGGCCGATGTAGGGGATGAGCGTGACGTGGATATACAGGACGTTCTCGTGCCCCACGTCTTTTTTAAGCTGCCGAATGGCCTCTAAGAACGGCAGCCCCTCGATGTCGCCGACCGTGCCGCCGATCTCGGCGATGACGACGTCCGCGCCGGACTTCGCGCCCAGCCCCAGCACACGCTCCTTGATTTCGTTGGTGATGTGCGGGATCATCTGCACCGTGCCGCCCAGATAGTCCCCGCGCCGCTCTTTGGCGATGACGGTGGAGTAGACGCCGCCGGTGGTGACGGTGGAGTCGCGGGTCAAGTTAATATCCACGAACCGCTCGTAGTGCCCTAAATCCAGGTCGGTTTCGGCTCCGTCGTCAGTGACAAAAACCTCGCCGTGCTGGTACGGGTTCATGGTCCCGGCATCGACATTGATGTAGGGGTCGAGCTTGGTCATGGTGACGGCAAAGCCGCGATTTCGCAGCAGGCGACCCAGGCTTGCGGTGGTGATGCCTTTGCCAATGCTGGACACGACCCCGCCGGTGACGAAAATATACTTGGTGCTGGACTTTGAAATACTGGACATAGGACTCCTCGGGCAAACTTAGGAAGTGCGGGGGAGAGGATGCACGGCGGAACCTCGGGCAAACGCCCCGCGTGCCCAAGTATTTTAGCACATCGGCAGGCCATTTGGCAAGGCGGGCGGACGACGGCGCATGGCAGGCGCGAAAATAAATGTAACGAGTGTGAAAATAAATGAACTTTTCATCGCGAATTTACGTCTCTTGAAAAGCAGCCTAGCGTGACCTCGGCAAAAAGCAGCGTTCGGCTGCACCGGTTGGCTCCGCGTTTGGAGAAAGAACCTAATTATGAAACGTCGCGGCTTTACTTTGATTGAACTGCTCGTCGTCATCGCCATTATCGCCATTCTCGCCGCGATTTTGTTCCCCGTCTTCCAGAAGGTCCGCGAGAACGCCCGCCGCGCCTCCTGCCAGTCCAACATGAAACAGCTTGGCCTGGGCATCATCCAGTATCAGCAGGATGCCGATGAGCTGTTCCCCAGCGGCTACTACAACGCGGCCATGAATCTCAAAGCCTACGGCGGCGGATGGGCCGGGGAAGTCTACCCCTACGTCAAGGCGACCGGCGTGTATGTGTGCCCGGATGACTCGACGACTTCCGCCATTGGCGGCAACAACGGCCCTCCCGTCTCTTACGGCTTCAACCAGAACATCTACGGCGGCGGCTCCTACGGGGCGCTGGCCGCCCAGCAGGCTCCCGCTTCTACCGTGCTGCTGTGCGAAGTGCAGGCTGTAACCACTCAGGTCGCGGCGACAAATGCCCCGGAAAACAACCCTGGCGGCGACTTTGTCTCGGCTTCGGTCGATGGTCTGGACGCCAATCAGACAACTATTCCCTATGACCTGATTACCCAGGACAATGGCGGCTTCGACGGATATACGAACCGCGCCAGCAAGTATGCGACCGGCTATATGGGCGGTTTTACTCCGACCAATAACCTGACCTACTTTACCGCAACCACAGGTCGGCACACGGACGGCTCTAACTTCCTCGCCGAAGACGGCCATGTGAAGTGGCTGCGCGGCACGGCGGTTTCGCCAGGCCACACCGCCGCCTCTTCGACCAATGCACAGGTCAACAATTCCACGGCGGCAGGGACGGCCAACCTGGGCAGCTTTGCGCTGACCTTTAGCCCCAGCTAATCCGGGGAAACGGTTCAGAACTAGAGAGCGCCGGGGTATCCGCCCCGGCGCTTTTTTGTTCCTATTTTTGTATGACTATTGTGACTGTTTGACACTCAGTTATTTTTGCTATATTTTGGTCTATTGCTTGACAGACCAATAAAACCATGCTACTATAAGTGACGGTTGCCCTCATTGCCCGGCACAGACGCTGGCAGTGCAGCCGTATTCTAAAAGGAGTCCTTCTCAAATGTCTTCGTCATCACAAAGCCGCAAAGGCTTTACGCTCATCGAGTTGCTCGTCGTCATCGCCATCATCGCCATTCTTGCCGCCATTCTGTTCCCCGTTTTCCAGAAAGTGCGCGAAAACGCCCGCCGCGCCTCCTGCCAGAGCGATCTGAAGCAGCTTGGACTTGCTATTATCCAGTATCAGCAGGACGCCGACGAGATTTTCCCATCTTCCAACGGCTTCAATGCGTTTGGCAACTGGGCACAGCAAGTCTACCCCTATGCCAAATCCACAGGCGTCTACACCTGCCCGGACAGCACAGATGGGGCAGCCTTTAACGGTGGTAACGGAACTGTGATGATGCCCAGCCCCGCAGGTGCTCAGAAAATCCCCGTTTCCTACGGCTTTAGCAACTTCATCGGCACGAGTGCCGGTCAAGACAACACTCCAGGCAACCCCAAAGCACTAGCTTACCTTGCAGAGCCTGCCATCAAAATCATGGTTTCCGAGCGCGTTGCGGGTGCCGTGAATCAAGACGGCATGGGTTGGAGAGACTGGGATGGAACTGACGGCAACTATTCCTTTTATTCTGAAGGACGTGCGAATCACACGAAGATGTGGGACTGCCTGTTCGCAGACGGTCATGTCAAGTCGCTGCGTCCTGCGGTGACGGCGGGTGATCCCACTACCGGTGCGCCCAATATGTGGGGCTGCTTCAATGGTAGCTCGACGACTGGGGCTTACCCCAACGCCTGTACTCCGGGTGACGTGAACGGGGACAACTACGACCAGACTCTCGCAACCAACCTTGCAAACATGAAGTATCAGAACTAGGCTAATGCCTCAGTAACAGTTCACCAGAAAGCGCCGGGGCATCTGCCCCGGCGTTTTTTGTTTTTCCTGGGTTCAAAGCAGGAATCGGGGGCGGGGGCGGCGAAACTTAACGATACAGAACTTATTTTATTCAGAGGAGAACACGCGCATGGCGTCCTATGAGGCACAAATCGCCGGGTACACAGTCACCGTCAACTACCAGCAGGGGGGAACCAACCAGATTGGGGTCAAAAAGCCCGCCAAAGTGAAAGCCTGGGCCATCTGCCCTGTCACCGAAAAGCGCATCGAAAGCGCGTCCAATTCGATGGGCGAGTCCACACGCGGCGTCGAAAAGCTCGTGGCCGAGTGCATTGAAGAAGCCCAAAAGGCGGAAGCGGGCGAAGGGGCTGCGGTCGCGGCGAAGTAGACCCCCTCGCCCCCAATCATGGGGGAACCAGACAGTTAGGATTTGGCCCGTCCTGTCTTAATTCTGGCTCCCCCATGATTGGGGGCGGGGGGGCCTCCTTCGGCCCACCATGACAGACGACGGCCCGGCACTTTCAGTGCCGGGTCTTTTTTTGCCCTCGCCCCTTTCCCCCTAACCAATCCCGCGCAGGTCGCCGATAACTAGGTCAGGATGATGCTCCGGGGGCGCGTTCCCCGCCTGCACGGCGGACGTCACGCCGGTCAGCACCAGCAAAGTCCGGGCACCCGCCCGGCGGCCCACCAGAATATCCGTGTCCAGCCGGTCGCCGACCATCACGCTCTCGGGCGCAGTGACCCCGGCGGCGTGCAGGATGGCCTCGTAGGCGTGCGTCTCCGGCTTGCCGACCGTCACCGGCTCCCGGCCCGTGGCCGTCGCCAGCGCGGCCACCAGCGAGCCGCCGCCGGGGATTTCGCCGTCCTCCATCGGGAACGTCGCATCGCGGTTCGTGGCGACAAACTGGGCGTGCCCGCGTGTGATCGCCGCATGGGCAAAGCGCAGCTTGTCGTAGGTGAACTTGCGGTCAATGCCGATAACCACGTAGTCAATCGCGGCGTAATCCGCGCCGTCCGGGTCGGTAATGGGGACCATCCCGCCGGTGCTTCGCAGCTCGGCGGCCAGGCCCGGCTCGCCGATGACAAAGACCGTTTTGCCCGCCGCGCCGCGCTCTTTCAGATACAGCGCCGTGGCATAGGCCGACGTAAAGATGGCCGACTCGGGCACATCCAGCCCGTTGACGACCCGCAGTTTTTCGCAGTAATCGGCGCGGGTCTTGCCCGAGTTGTTGGTGAGAAAATAGACCTGCTTGCCCGCGTCCCGCAGGCGCGTGACGGCGGCGGCGGCTTCGGGGATAGGCGTGTCGCCCAGATACAGCACGCCGTCCAGGTCAAAGACATACGTAGTCACGGCGGCTAGAAGCGCCTCGGGGGTTAATGATTGCACGAGCGAGTGTAGCACACACGGCCTGTCTCGGTCAAGCCGCCCCGCGTCAAACGCGGTTCAAGTGCGTGGGCGGGGGGTAGAGTCTGCTAGAAACGCAGGCTCCTGGGAAACTTAATCGGCCCGGAAAACGTTTAATCAGTAAGACCCTATTAAAACAACTCGTCATGCCCCAGCGGCAGGGCGATAGAAGGCATAAACGATGAAATCTATGGAAACTGAGGCTAGTGTCGATACCACGCAGCGCGTCTTCGCCTTGCAGCACCTGGACACCGGTGAATATATCTGCTTGCTCCAGGAAGGCACCGACTATCTGGCCTGCTTCACCGACGGCGACAGCGCGTTGGAGTTCCGCTCCCTGCTCGGCTTGCAGGAACACGTCGACCTGTGCAGCACCACTCTGGAGCGCAGCCCGTTCGCGCACTTCTGGCTGGACGGCGAAAGCGTCGCCATCGAGCGCGGCCAGGAAGCTCTGAACTAAAGTTTAGCCGAGAGCCAAAAACGAGGGGTTGAAAACCCCTCGCTAGAAGAAGCACCCTCCGGGTGGAAGAGCGGACCCAGATGGCTCGTTTCCTCCGTCCGAAGGACGCCTCACCTAGCGAGGGGTTTTCAACCCCTCGTTTTTGGCTCTCGGCCTTTTTGTGTCTCTGAGCCTAGAAATGCAGGCCCGCCGCCAGCACGAAGCCGTCGCCGCGCTGCACGGCCTGATACTTCGCGCTCACCGTCACCAGCCCGCCCGGCAGGCTGTAGCCAAGCTCCCCGTAGCCGCCGACCTTGCCAGTCGTTCCCAGCCGGTCAAAGCCAGTGTTTTGCCGCTGGTTCAGGAAGTAGTAGCCAATTCCCGCGCCCGCATAGACGCCCCCGCCGAGGCCAATCTGCCCGCCCGCCGTCACCGGCACAATCGTCGAATGGCTGCCCGCACGGGACCCGGTCTCGACGCCCACACCCAGCACGACGCGCAGGGGCGTCGGGTTCGGGATCGGCAGGCCGTAATGAAACTCAACGTCAAGCTGCGTGTTGCCGCCCGCGCCTTTGGCCGCGCCGCTCGACGGGATAAACACGCCCGCCGTGACGGCGTTCGGCCCGCCAATAATGGGCAGTGCCGGGCCAGGGGCGGCCTGCGCGGCCCCGGCAGCGGCCACAAAAGCCGCGACTGTCGCCAGTGTCAGTTTATAAGACATAATTTGCTCCTTGAAAGCCAAATGGTTGGCGGGTGATTATAGTTGCACGAGGCGCACGGTTTCCATGCCGTCCACGGCGCGAATCTGTTCCAGCAGCGGCTCCGGGGTCGCGGTATCCAGCTTCAGTACCATGACGGCGTGCCCGCTTTCGCTCTCGCGTCCGACGTGCATCCCCGCGATGTTGATGCCCGCGTCGCCGAGCAGCGTGCCGACTTTGCCGATGACGCCGGGCCGGTCGGTGTGCCGGGTAATGAGCATCGCGCCCTCGGGCCGGATGTCCACGCGGTAGCCATCGATGGTCAGAATACGAACGTTGTTTGGCCCCAGCACCAGACCCATAATCTCGCGGTCGGTCGAGCCGCCGCGCTTGCGAACGGTCAGCGTCGCCGTGTTGCCCTCGCCCGCATCGGGCGTCCGGCTTTCGGTGACTTTGATGCCCCGCGCCTGCGCCAGCGTGGGCGCGTTGACGTAGTTGACGCTGTCGGACACAATCGGATCCAGCAGGCCCTTCAGCACGGCGCGGGTCAGATGCACCGTCGGCAGGCTCTCGAAATCGCCCGCATAAGTCACATCCACCGCGCTGATGGGGCTGGAAGTCAACTGCGCGTGTAGGCTGCCAATCTTCTCGGCCAGCGTCAGGTAGGGCGAGAGGCGCACCAGCAGCTCAGCGGACACCGAGGGCATATTGACAGCGGCGCGGGCGGGCTTGCCTTGCAGCACTTCCACGATCTGCTCGGCAATATCAATCGCCACATTCGTCTGCGCTTCTTCCGTGCTTGCCCCGAGATGGGGGGTCGTCAGCACATTTGGAATGCCCAGCAGCGGGTTGTCGGCAGGGGCCGGCTCCGTAGAATACACATCAATCGCCGCGCCCGCAATCCGGCCCGACTTCGCGGCTTCCGCCACGTCTGCCTCGACCATAATGCCGCCGCGTGCGACATTGATCAGCCGGACGCCTGGCTTCATCAGCGCGATTTTGTCCGCGTTGATCATGCCGGTCGTCTCTTTGGTTTTGGGCACATGAACCGTGATATAGTCAGACTCTTTGTAGAGCGTGTCCAAATCCACCAGCCGAATGCCCATCTCCGCCGCCTGCTCGGGCTTCAGGTACGGGTCCGAGCCGATGACGCTCATGCCGAACGCCTGCAAGCGCTTCGTCACTTCGCGCCCGATCTTGCCGAGGCCAATCACACCCAGCGTCTTGCCGTAGACCTCGGCCCCCATATACTTTTTGCGGTCCCACTTGCCCCCGCGCAGGGCCTGATCGGCCTGCGGAACGCTGCGGGCCAGCGCCAGCAGCAGGGCCACGGTCAGCTCGGTGGCGGCCAGCGTGTTGCCTTCCGGGCTGTTGACCACGAGGATGCCGCGATTGGTCGCCGCCTCCACGTCAATGTTGTCCACGCCGACTCCGGCGCGTCCAATAATCTTCAATTTGTTGGCGGCGGCGATCACCGCCCCCGTCACCTTCGTCTCCGAGCGCACGGCCAGCGCGTCATAGTCGCCGATAATCGCCAGAAGCTCGTCCGGGGCCAGCCCCGTCTTCACATCGACATCCGCGACCGTCTTCAAAATCTCGATGCCCTCCGGGGCAATCGGGTCCGCAACTAGTACCTTCGGCATTGAATGGTAATCCTTTGTAAGTTCAGAGTAGGACCCCCTAGCCCCCAATAATGGGGGAATCAGAGGTGTCGGAAAGTGTGTCGCAGGCGACGGCGATACGTTTCAAGACAGAGGGCAAATCTGTGATCACTTCTTCGTTGCGAAAGCGCAGAATATGATAGCCGAATGAGTTCAAGTGCGCCGTCCGGGCCGCGTCTTCCTCTTCACGGTTTGCGTGAACGTCGCCATCTAGCTCTACGCCCAGTTTGTGCAGCGGGCAATAAAAGTCCAGAATGCACTGCCCCACCGGATGCTGACGCCGAAAACGCAGGCCATTTAGCTGCCGCGCCCGAAGCGCCTTCCACAGGATTTCTTCTGCGGGTGTTGTCTGCTCTCGCAGCCGCCAAGCTGCCTGCTGCAATTCTGACGTGATGCGTCGCCAGCGTATATTGTTGCCGTCCATAGCACATTCTCCTCCTGAGTCGAAGACCCCCTAGCCCCCAATAATGGGGGCTAGGGGGTCCGATTAGCCCTTGCGCTTTACGAAATCGTGGAGCAGGGCGGCGAGGGCGCGGACGCCGTCTTCGGGGAAGGCGTTGTAGATAGAGGCCCGGAAGCCGCCGACGCTGCGGTGGCCTTTGAGGTTCTGCATCCCGGCTTTCTTGAACTCGGCCAAGAGGTCCGGCTCCAGGGTCTCGTCGCGCAGACGCCAGGTGACGTTCATCAGGGAGCGGTCGGCTTTCTCGGTCACCGAGGGCTGGAAAAACGGCGTCAGGTCATCCAGTGTATTATACAGCAGGGCCGCCTTGTGCCGGTTGCGGGCTTCGATGACGTCCAGGCCGCCCTCGCTCTCAATCCACTTCAGCACGAGGCCAACGACATACACTGGAAACGCCGGGGGCGTGTTATACAGCGAGCGGCTCTCTAAAAACGTCTTGTACGAGTAGATTTTGGGCAAATCGGCGTTGACCGACTCGAAGAAGTCTTTGCGGCCTACCACGATGGTGACGCCCGCCGGGCCGATATTCTTCTGCGCCCCGCCGTACATCAGCGCGAACTTGGAATAATCGCGGCGCAGGGCCAGATAGTCCGACGACATATCGGCAATCAGCGGCGTGCCGCCGGTGTCGGGGAGGTCCGCGTATTCCGTGCCTTCGATGGTGTTGTTGGTGGTGATATGCACATACCGTGCGCCGGGCGTCTGGGTGAAGCTCTTGGGGATTTCGGCGTACTTTTCCGCCTTCGACGACGCCGCCTCGCGGGCATCGCCGTAAAACTTTGCCTCGGACAGCGCCTTTGCGCCCCAGTCGCCGGAGACAACATAATCAGCGGCAACGCCCGGTTTCAGAAAGTTCTGCGGGACCTGGGCGAACTGCTGACTCGCGCCGCCGCCCATAAACAGCACGGCATACTCGGTGGGGTCAAGGCCCATCACGGCCAGCATTCGGGTCTCGGCATCGGTGTGGATGGTCTCGTAGTCTTTGCCCCGGTGGCTGACTTCCAGCACGGACATCCCCGACCCGTTGATTTCGCGGACGCCTTCGGCGGCTTCCAGCAAGACGGGTTCCGGCAGGATGGCCGGCCCGGCGCTGAAGTTGTAAATACGGTGGCTCATGGTGTGTGGTCTCTCTAAGAACTGTTCGGCACTGAAAAGTTTTTCAGGACACGCTGCGAGAGGCCAGTGTACCCGATAGGCACGCCGGGAGGCAAGGGGTAAAGAGGCCCCCCCCGCCCCCAATAATGGGGGAGCCAGATAATTAAAGAGAAGGCCCCTCTGCTCTTATTCCAGTTCCCCCATTATTGGGGGCTAGGGGGTCCTCTCACAAAATCGCCGCCACATAGCGGCGCGAGGCATCGTCGAGGGCAGAGACGTCCGTAATCTCAAAGCGGTTGCCGTCCACGTCTAAAAGAAGCAGATGCGTCGGCGAGAGCCACACGGCGTTCTCCTGCAAGTTCTGCGTCACAAAGTCCCGGTCGCCCCGGTCGGTCTGCACGCTCCAATAGGTCGCCCCGAACTCCTGCTTGGCGTGCGTAATCACCCGCACCGTCGCCGTCAGATACCGCCGCCGCAGCTCCTCCTGCGCGGCGGCCAGCGACTCGGGCGTCAGCACGGACGGGTCCGCGAGCGTGACAATCTCTTTGCCCTTGCCGTCCAGAAAGGCCAGATATTGACCGGGCCGGGACAGCGGCGCGGCCCACGCAGGCTTGACTGTATGATACGATTTCTCGTCGCCCACCGTCAGCCGCAGCCGGTCTTTGGGTTCATAAAAGAGCTTGAGTGATTTTGGGTCCATAGGTGATTACCTTCTGTGCGGGCGCGGCCCCATCGCCTTCTGAAAGCGGCGCACGAACTCTTCCGAGGCCTGCGCGTGATTGACCATAGGCTTTGGGTAGGCGGGCGTGTCAAGCTCGGCAATCCAGCGGCGGCAGTAGGTTAAAGCCGGGTCGTAGCGACGCTGCTGCGCGACCGGGTTGAAGATGCGAAAATTGCCGTTCGGGTCCGGCGCAGTCCCCGCCACCCACTGCCAGCCGCCGTAATTGGCCGCCCAGTCGCCGTCCACCAGCTCCTGCATATAATACTCAGCGCCGACACGCCAGTCGATTAACAAATCTTTGACCAGAAACGACGCCGCCACCTGCCGGGTCCGGTTGTGCATCCAACCCGTCGCCAGCATCTGCCGGATGCCCGCGTCCACATAGGGATACCCCGTCGTGCCCGTCTTCCAGCGCTCTAAATACTCGGCATTCTGGTCAAAACGCATCGCCGCCAGCGCGGGCTGAATGGCCTTTTGGAGCATGGTCGGGTGATGCCACAGCAGCGTATTGAAAAAGTCCCGCCACGCCAGCTCATCCTGCCACTTTCGCGCCCCCGCCCCGCCTGCCTCCCGCGCCTCGCGCCAGCAGTCCCGCGCCGACAGCGTGCCGTATTTGAGATGCACCGACAGCGCCGATGTGCTGCTGCCGTCGCCCGTGTTGTCCCGATTGTCGGCATAAGAGGCCAGCCCCACCCGGACAAACTGCGCTAAACTCGCCTGCGCCGCCCCTTCGCCCGCCTCGGGAATGGTCTGCGTCAGCGTCAGCCCATACTCCCCGAGCGTCGGCAGCGGCGATGACGGCAAAGCCGCCTCGGTTTTGAGGGCCGCCAGACGCAAAGACTGCCGCGTCCCGACCCGCTCCCGCGTCTCCCACACCCGCTTGAACGGCGTGAACGTCCCGAACGGCTCTCCGTCACGTGGGTCTACCACGTTTTGCGGCGGCACGAGCAGGGCGTCGTCAAACGCCCGCACGTCTAAGCCCGCTGCCTCAAACGACGCCGTCACCCGCGTGTCCCGCTCCCGCGAGTAGGGGGTGTAGTCCGTGTTGAAATACAGCGATGACGCCCCCGCCTCCTGCGCCAGGGCCAGAAGCTCCTCTTCCGGCACGCCGCCGCGCCGCAGGACCATCTGCCCGCCGTGCCGCGCAAACTCCGCCGCCAGTGTTTCCAGCGACCGGAACAAAAACGAGGCCCGCGCCGCGCCGATGTCCCGTGCTCGCAGGATCGCATCATCCAGCACAAACACGCCGACCACGCGCTCGTTTTCCTTCAATGCCCGTGCCAGCGCCGTGTTGTCCGTCAGCCGCAGGTCCCGCCGAAACCACATCAGGGCCGTCTTAGTCGTCAAAATCTATCGTCAATTCTAAGCGCCGAAGCGCGTCTGTCGCTTCCCCGTCTGCCAGCTTTTTGAGTGCCCCGAGCGCCGGGTCCCAGCGGGCATCTTTGGGCGTTGCCCGCCGCGCCAGACTTTCCAGAAAAGGAACCGCACGCAGGTCGCCCAGTTCCCCAAGCGCCCGCGTCGCGTCATAACGGACGGCCTCGTCGGCGTCTTCGGTGAGAGCGCAGATTACGTCAAGCGCCCGGCTCTCACAACTCTTGCCCAGCGCCCAGACCGCCCGGTAGCGCACCTGGGGGTCCGGGGCGGCGGCGGCAATTAGAAGCGCCTCCACCGCCTTCGCGCCAAAACGAATCAAGCGCCGCTCAGCGTGGTATGCCGTCTGCTTGTCGGTGTCGCCGAGGCGGCCAATATGCCCGGCAATCCGGCGGCGCGTGTCCGCCGTGAGTTTAAGTGGTTCCGTCATTGCCAAGCACTCCAAACGCTTCTTGATAGCGTTCCCAAATTTGCGCCTCGTGACGCAGGGCGTACTCTTCGGCGTAAGTCTCGCCCCGGTTGGCCCTGCCGCCCGGTTTGGTGGTTTGCCGGTCGTGGTGATGACCGAGTTCATGCAGTAGAATATGGAGCAGTTGGTAGGCCCGCGCCTGCGCTTCGGTAAACTCGCACATTACGCCATTTGGGATAGGATGGCTGGCAACCCCCAAGCGGTCAAAAATCGGCTGATGGTCTTCGTAATGGCTGACGGCGTAATCAATCCACAGGTTCGCCTCCCACGCGCAGACGTGGACGACGCGCCTACCGTAATAGCCGTCGTAGCGGCTGCCGCCGGGAGCCAGCACAATCGCGTTCAGGCCCCGTGACAGTTCCGGCCAGTCGGGAAGCAGGCCAATAAATGTCTCAATATCACGCCGCAGCAAAAGATGCCGGTAGCCTTTGCCGGGCCGCTGCCGGTCGATGACCAGCGTTGGCGGCGGCGTGTCATAATAGCTCGCCGTCAATTCCGGGTTGTTTTTCTTCTGCACCTGCCCGCCGCTGACCTGCGGCGCTGATTTTCGGTTGATGTATGGCATGGAAAATGGATACGGGTGATACGTTCGAGGGGCTGAACCCCCTCGCTGGGGGGCGAAGCGCCCTGAACCCGCCTGCGCGGGTGAAGAGTTAAGATTAGAGCAAGGCACGAGGCGGGTTCTTATTCTGCTCCGTACCCGCGCAGGCGGGTTTAGGGCGTCTGCGCCCTCCAGCGAGGGCATTTATGCCATCGTTTTCTTCGCGTTCTCCTGACTGTTCTTCTGTGCCAGCGCCTCCAACACCCACCGCGCCCGCCGCCGGATACCCGCATCGCCCGCCGCCAGCCGTGCCGTCAGTTGCTCCCGCAGGGCAGGCGTGTCCACCTTGCGGGCGAGGCGGCAGAAGGCGCGGAAGTCCCGGTCATCGCGGGCGTCTACCACGGTCAGCACCACTTGGCGCAAGCGTTTTTCCTGCAAATGTGTCAGCGGCAGGCGCGTAATGTGACGGATCATTTTGGCTTTAATATAGCCTGTGCGATAAAAAAACGGATCGGCTTCTAAAAACGCAAGGCTACCTTCCAGCCCGGCGGCATCGCCTGCATGCAGACGTGCCGCGTCCTGATCAAAGCCAGGAGGGTAAGCGGCATCAATCGCTGCATACCAAAGCCGGTGCGCTTCACGGGTGACTTCCGCAAGCTCTGGGACCACGGGAAGGATTTTTCGAAGCCGAAATGCCTCATTATAAAGCCAATGCGCGTCCGTAACCGCCTGCCCCCGTGCCGCATAGTCAAACTCGCCTCGGGCGGGTTTATAGTCCTGCATACGCCGCATCAGCCGGTCTACCTCGCTCATTTCTACCTCGCTCGGTTGGGGCGGGCGCGTCTTTTTGCGCTTCACGTTCCCGTCTCCATCACTTTATTGTAGACCACAATCGCCGGTTCGGGGGTGAAGCCGAACTTTTTGTTGATGGCGAGCATCGGGCCGTTATCCTCGTGGTTCTCGGTGGTGACGACCGTGACGCCCGCCGCTTTGGCTTTTTCGTAGGCGCGGACTTTCAAGGCGGTGGCGAGGCCGTGGCCCCGGTGGCCGCTCAGAACCCCGGTGAGCCACTGCATCCCAATATGCGGGGTCTCTAATTTGGGGACGATGTGACACTCACCAACCCACTCCCCGTCTTTGGCGGCCAGCAAAACTAAATCAGGGTTCCATTCGGGGCGGTCGATCACGAACTTCACCCAGTCGTCGTAAGGCTCAAACGTGAACGGCTGCGCGTCGCGGCGGGGGATGTCGTAAATCAGCGGCTTTTCTAAATCGTAGTAGCGCCGCCGGTTTTCTTCCGTGTCGCCTGCCTCGGCGAAGGTGAAAAGCTCGGCCCCGTAAGCCTCGGCCTGTGCCAGCGAGGCGGCATAGGGCGCGGCGCTCCACTGCGTCAAATCTAAATACGACGGCGTCTCGCGCTCCTGCTCGGCGAAGCCGCGCTTGGTCAAAAAGCCAATCGCCGGCTCCTCGGGCGTCCGCTCCTGAAAGCCTCCCACTAACCGCTTTGCGCCGCGCTCCAGGGCAAACGCCAGCGCCAGGTCATAGAGCATCGCGCCGATGCCCTGCTGCCGGTGTTCGTGGCCGACGGCCAGATTGACCTCGCAGACATCTTCCATCTTGAAGCCAGTCGTGTTCAGATCAGACACTTCCAAAAACGCAATCGCGGCGTCCGTGTCGAGGCGAGCGACGACAAGCCGCAGAAAGACTTCTGCGGGCTTGCGCCGAGCATCGTTTCGTGCCCAGGCGTCGGCGTTCATCTGCCGGTGCGCGGGCCGTTCCCGATTGGCGAACGCGACGAGCGGGGCGCGGTCTTCCTCCCGAAACGGGCGGGTGGTGTAGGTGGTCATCACTAGTCTCCTAAAGCGCCTTGCCGTACCGGATAGCCGGGACGTCGGGCACAAACCCCAGCTTGCGATTGATGGCCCGCATCGGCGCGTTGTCTTCATGGTTCTCGGTCAGCACCAGCGGACAGCTACGGGCAAGCGCGGCGTCTAAAGCCCGCAGCTTCAAGGCGAACGCCAGCCCCCGGCCCCGGTAGTCGGGCAGAACGCCGGTCAGGAACGTCCAGCCAATCCCCGTCTGCTCCTGAAAGCCAATCTGCGACAGTCCCACCCATTCGCCCGCCCCGGTTTCGGCTAAAACAAGGGCATCGGAAGCCCAGGCCGGGCGCGTGAAGTCCTTCTCAAACTCCGCAAACGGCACGTCCTCTGGGCGAACGCCGTGGGTCGGCACGTCCCGGTCCAGCCGGCAGATCAGCGCGTGCAGCTTCCGCCGGTGAGCGGGCGTGTCGCCTGCCTCCGCCCAGGAGCGCAGCCGCAGACCGTCCAGCGGCGGCGGCGTGAACGCGGCGGGGTCATAGGTCGTCAGGTCGAGCATCACCGGCACGTCCCGGTCGACTTCAGTAAAGCCGTGTGCTTTTAAAAACTGCGCCGCCGGCTCCTCCGGCCTGTGGAGCTGCACATAGCTTTCCAGATGCGTCCGCCCGCGCTCCCGCGCCCATGCCTCCATTCGGTCGTACAGCGCCCCGCCGACCGTCGCCCACTCTGTATCGTCCGCAATCGCCAGCCCGAACGAACACGTTCCGGCCTTGCGATGGGCGGACGTTTCGCGGTCCACGGCGTTCAGATAGGCCGTCGCCGGGTCGCCGACGCACAGCCGCAGGCTGACTTCCCCGGCGGGCTTCAGGGCGTCGCTGTTTTCCCATTCGGCCACCGTGTCTTGATGGTGTGCAGGGCGGCGGGCATTGCGGAAGGCGACAATCGCCGCCCGGTCTTCGGGCTGAAACGGGCGAATATCGGTGTTGGTATCGGTCATGGGCAATGTCTCCTGCAAAAAGGCTCTCGGACCCCTCCCGCTCGTTCCTCGCGGGAGGGGTTCCTCTGTATCGCCTGCCGCCCATCCTTCGGCAAACAAAAACTTACGCCGCCCGCAAAGACTTGTGCAGCGTCGCCAGCACGCACAGCACAATCTGCGGTACGGCTGTCACCAGCACCGTCTCCACCGGACCGATG
Organism: Capsulimonadaceae bacterium; assembly: GCA_965277455.1. Taxonomy (GTDB): domain Bacteria; phylum Armatimonadota; class Armatimonadia; order Armatimonadales; family Capsulimonadaceae; genus JANXMY01. The sequence goes on from OZ255823.1 coordinate 3,232,176, forward strand.
CGCTGAATGAGCAGGCCCGTCAGGGCAAGCCCCAGTGGGCCGCTGCCGAAGGCAATCAGCCGGAAGACGCTGTTGACCCGCCCCTGCAAGCCATCCGGGATTTCGCCCAGGCGGTACGCATATTGAATGCCCAAATAGATGGGCACGACGATAAATGACAGCGCATTGGCAATGCCCAGCAAAATCAAAGACGGAGCCAGCGCATACAGCAGCCACGTCACCGCCCACACCCAGGCCGCACCGATCAGCAGCGGGCCAAAACGCAGCCGTTTCTGCAAAACGGGCACGAGTGCCGAGCCAACCAGGCTGCCGACCCCGCCGGTCGCAAGCAAGAGGCCAATCGCGGGCGGCCCCGCGCCGAACCGCTGTGCCAGCACAATCAGCAGCAGCGTCCAGCCCGCACACGACGCCATCAGAACGCCCGTCAGCAAGGCCACAAACCGAATGACCGGGTGCGCCCGCAGCCAGCGCAGCCCTTCGCCGATTTCGCGGCCCAGATGCGGCTTCTCCGTGCTTGGCAGGGGCCGCACATCGGTTTTCAGACTCAGCAGCGCGACCACCGACAGCGCATACGACACGGCATCGGTCAGAAACGGCACGCCGCGCCCCAGCCCGTACAAAATGCCGCCCAAGCTCGGCCCAATCAGCCCCGAAACGCCGTAGACCGCCTCGTTGCGGGCGACGGCATCGGGAAGCTGCTGTTTGGAGACCACCCGCACCAAACAGTTGCTTTCCGCCTGATTGAAGAACACAAACAGCGTGCCCTCAATCAGTGTCACCCAGTAGAGCTGCGCCAGATGCAGGTGCCCCAAAGCCAGTGCCAGCGGCACACTGCCGAGCGCCAGTGCCCGGCCCGTATCGCACAGCAGCATCACCCGGCGCGGGTCCCAGCGGTCCACCAGAGCACCGGCGGGCAGGCACAGCAGGGCATACGGCAGCCCGCGCAGGGCCGCCAGCAGCCCCGCTTTCGCCGCCGAATGCGTCAGCGCCAGAATGAGGAGCGGCAAAGCCAGTCCCGACACCTGCGACCCGACCGACGACAGCACCTGCCCGCCCCAAAGCCGCCAAAAGTCCCCGTTGCGATGCAGCGGCGGAAACGACGGTGTTTCCTTGATAAGTTCGCCCGCAGGCGTTTCCAGACAAATAGACATAAAAGTAATACCGCTCCATTGCGGGTGTGAGAGAGGCCCCCCCGCCCCCAATAATGGGGGAGCCAAACAAGGAACAGTACAGACCAAATCCTAACTTCCGGTTCCCCCATTATTGGGGGCTAGGGGGCCGCTACTACCCCTCGCCTAAGATCTGTGTAACCTGGCTTTGGGTTTCTACCAGCTTGAAGAAGTCACCTTTTTTTGCCATCAGCTCAGCGTGGGTGCCCATTTCGCTGATTTTGCCGCCGTCCAACACAATCAGGCGGTCGGCATTGCGGAGCGTGGACAGGCGGTGGGCAATGGCAAACGTCGTCCGGCCTTTAATCAAACGACCGATGGCCTCTTGTATCTGCTTTTCGGTTTCCACGTCTACCGCGCTTGTCGCTTCGTCGAGAATCAAAATGCGCGGGTTGTGCAGGATGGCGCGGGCGATAGAGACGCGCTGGCGCTCGCCGCCGGACAGCTTCGCGCCGCGCTCGCCGACATAGGTGTCGTAGCCGTCAGGCTTGGCGAGGATGAACGAATGGGCGTTGGCGGCTTTCGCGGCTTCCATGATTTCGTCCAAAGAGGCCCCCGGCTTGCCATAGGCGATGTTCTCGGCGACGGTGCCGTTGAACAAGAATGGCTCCTGCAAGACAATCCCGATCTGGCGGCGCATCTCCTGCAAGCTCAGCTTGGTGTAGTCGATGCCGTCAATCGTCAGCGTCCCGGCATCGGGTTCATAGAAGCGGCAGAGCAGGTTAATCGTCGTGGACTTGCCCGCGCCGCTTTTGCCGACGAGGCCGATCATCTCGCCGGGTTTGGCGGTGAATGTCAGGCCCTTCAAAACGGGGTTCGACTTGTCGTAGCCGAAGCGGACGTTGTCGAACACCACTTCGCCCTCAATCGCGTGGTGACCAATACTTGCCTGCGCGTAGTTTTCCTGCTCGGTGTCCATCACCTCAAAGATGCGCTCCGCGCCTGCCATTGCCCGCGAGAACCAGTTGTTGACCTGCGCGAACCATGCCAGCGGACCGTAAATCAGGGCGAGGTAGGCGTTGAACAGCCAGAAATTGCCGAGGTTCATCTGGCCTTTGTAGACCATCCAGCCGCCGACCGCCCAGTTGATCACGCTGCCGAGGCCCACAAACAGCGACATGACGCCAAACACCGTGTTCCAGCGCGTGTCCCCGGCAATCCCCGCATCGCGCAGCTCGGCATTGCGGACGCCGAACTTGGTGTACTCGTAGTCCTCCTGCGCGAATGCTTTGACGACGCGGATGCCCGTCAGCGATTCGTTGAGGTGAATATGAAACCGCGCCCATTTCTGGCCGACCCGCACGAAAAGCTGCGACACGGACTTCCAGAAGATCGCCCCGATCAGCACCACGATGGGGATTGGCGCGAGAATGCAGAGCGTCAGGACCCAGTTCACCGTCAGCAGAAAGCCCGCAATGCCCAGCAGCAGCAGGCCGTTGATCAGAAAATACGGCACGCCGTCGACCAAGAAGCCCCACACGCGGTCGGTGTCCTGCGTCACGCGGCTCGTAATCGCCCCCACCTGTTTTTTGTCAAAGTAGTCAAGCTGCAAAAACTCAATCGAGCGGTAGAGCTGTGAGCGCAGGTCGGCGGCGACGCTGCCGCCGAGGAACGCAATCAGCCGCCCGGTGAGTATCTGCGCCCCCGCGCCGACCACCAGAATTGCCAGCCATGCCGCAATCAGCGGCAGCAGCAGGGCCGGATGCGCGTGGTGCCCCGCCGGGGGAGCCAGCACACGGTTAATCAAAAGCTTTTGTATCTGCGGCGGGGCCAGCGACAGTGTCGTGGTCAGCAGCGACAGTGCGGCCAGCCCTGCCGCCTGCTTTTTGTAGGGCTTCAGGTAGCCGCCGATGCGCCACATGGTTTTAGAGCGGTTGACACACGCCGGGCAGATGCCGTCTTTTTCCGGCAGCAGCCGCCCGCAGTTGGCACAATGCGTCCGCTCGTTCTTGAGGCTGATCAAAAGCGGCTCGCCTTTAGCAAGCTGCTCGATGCCCCGCGCCGCCTCGCTGAACTTGGCGGCGACAGATTGCGAGTAAGTGATGACTGGTAAAATATCGCCGTTTTTGGCGGTGATTTCCAGCCGTCCGCCGCCGACCAGCGGCTCATTGCGGGCGGTGGCGATCTCGGCAATCGGCATCTGAAACGCCAGTGCCCCGTTTGACTCGCGTACCTGCACGGCATCGGCGGTAACGATCATATCTCGCTCGCCGAAGCCGCCGTCGGGGCCAATATCGGCCCGCAGGCGGATGAGTTCATCGCTCGTTTGCTGTTCGTCTGTCCGCCCGGCGGGCGGTAATTGGGTCGTAGCCATAAATTATTCCTAAGATTATTCCTGAACTCGCTAACACACAAAAAAGGCTTCTGACTGGCCTTGCGTTCTGAGGAAACGCACGGGAGCCGGAAGCCTTGACGGGGTGGGGGAAGGGACGCTTTTAGAAGCGCTGCATCGTTCCAATCATCCTGTCAGGAGGCGGCGGGCAGACTCGGCGCGGGGCCACGCGGGCGGTCCACGCGGAGACGTTGATCACGACATTGCCGGTTAGCTTCTTCATTTTGGGTCTGCTCCTCTCTCTTAACACTGGATTGTCGAAAATTACTCCCGGCCCAAAGGCGGCGAGAACGGCCAAAGTATAGCCGCCGCTGGGCCTGTTTGTCAACCCTGATTTTCCTCCCGACAACCTGATTTTCCTCCCGACAAGAGGCATAGGGCCGAGGGGTTTTAACCCCTCGTTCTTATGACCTTTCGCCTTTCTTCCCTTGCCCCGGCTAGTTGACAACAAGCGCAAATCATGTTATGCTTGGTCGTCTTTACGAAAACGTTTACATAAAAATATGACCTCCCAAAAATCAGGAAAGCAAATCAACTATGCGATCACGCCCTTGTTTCGTTCTGCTCTGTGCGGCGGCTCTTGCGGCTGTCGCCCCCCGCGCTGAGGCGGTCACCTCCCTGCCTGCCTCGGCGGCGGGGCTGACCGTCTCCGTGGACCCGGCACAGGGCAATTATGTCATTACGTCCCAAACGCCCGCGTGGAAGTTCGCCGGGACTATCGGCTCACGCTTGACCGGGGTGAAGATCGCGCCGGGGCGGGACAAAATCGGGGCCTACAAAGAAATCGCGTTCCAGTGGACCGCAGGCCGCCCCCTGTCCGGGGCCATTCGGGAATATGACAGCCGCCCGCTGATTGGCTTCGCCATCACGACCCCGCTCGCCTCGGACACGCCGCCGCCCGATTTCCCCAGCTTTGGGACGTTTCCGCAAAAGCTGCACACGATGAGCTTCCGGGAAGCGGCGCACAGCCCGGCGTCGTTTAAATTAGAGCAGACCGGCACGCCCTGGATGCTGTTTGATGATAAGTTCCACACGGCCATTTTGTCCCCGGCCTCGGACTTTCTGGTGTCCGAGATGCACGGCGACGGGGTTTCGGCGTTTGCCAGCGGCTTGAACACGCCCCTGACGGGCCTGCCCGCCGGGTTCACGCACCGCAGCCTCCTGGCGGTCGGCACCGGCATCGGGGCCACAACCCATCTCTGGGGCGATGCCCTGTGCGCCCTCGGCGGCAAGCCGCCGGTGGCTCAAAACGCGGCAAGCGTCACTGATCCGCTGGTGAAGTATCTGGGGCTGTGGACTGATAACGGGGCGTATTACTACTACAATTACGACAAGTCGCTTGGCTACACCGGCACGCTGCTGGCCCTGCGGGATGCCTACCAGAAAGAGAAGCTGCCGGTACGGTATGTGCAGCTCGATAGCTGGTGGTATCAGAAGTCCCGCGTCGGCCTCGGCGCGGCGGCATTCGCTAACGGCAAAGCCATGAAAGCGGACCTGCCCGACCAGAACTGGAATGCCTTCGGGGGCACTCTCGATTACAGCGCCTCGCCTGATTTGTTCCCCGCCGGGCTGGCGTCGTTCCAGAAGCAGGTCGGCGTGCCGCTGATTGTTCACGGGCGCTGGATTGACCCGGACAGCCCTTACCACATGGACTACAAAATCTCCGGCGTTGCCCCCGTCGACCCGCGCTGGTGGAACGACCGGATGAGCTATCTGAACACAAGCGGCGTCGCGGTCTACGAGCAGGACTGGCTGAGCGTGATTTACAGCAATTCCCCGGAGCTGGCACACGTCTACGGCACAGGCACGGACTTCAGCACGAGCATGGCCGCCGCCGCCGCGAAAGACGGGATGACATTGCAGTACTGCATGGCGACCCCGCGTTTCTTTTTGCAGGGGTCTGCGTACCCGAATCTGACCACCATTCGCGCCAGTGAAGACCGCTTTGAGCGCGGCAAATGGGACCGTTTTTTGTATACGTCCCTGCTGGCCGATTCCCTGCGCGTCCGGCCCTTCACCGACGTCTTCAACTCCACCGAGCCGGGCAACCTGACTCTGGCCGCGCTGTCCGCCGGGCCGGTCACCTTTGGCGATGCGCTGGGCAAAGAGTCCCGCCCGGACCTGATGCAGACCGCCCGCGCCGACGGCGTTCTGGTCAAGCCGGATGCCCCGCTTGTCCCCACGGACGCCACCATTCTGGCCGACTCTGTCGGGCAGCATCCGCCGCTGATTGCCGCGACCTACACGCAGGCGGCAGGCGCGAACGCGGCCCGGATTGCCTACGTTTTCGCCTACACTCGCCCCGGCGACAGCCCGGATGTCTCGTTTACGCCCGCGTCGCTCGGCCTGTCCGGCCCGGTTTATGTCTGCGAAGTCGGCAAGCCCGGCAAAGTGCTGAACGCCGGGAGGGCTTTCACCGACACGCTGAAATACCCGATGTGGGCCGAGTACATGGCGGTCCCGCTGGGCCGCTCCGGCATCGCGTTTCTGGGCGACTCCGGCAAGATTGTCGGCACGGGGTCGCAGCGCATTCCGTCCCTCCAAGACGGGCCGGGGAGCTTGACCGCACAGGTGGCGTTTGCGCCCGGCGAGGACTCGGTGCTGCTGCGCGGCTACTGCGCGCAGCAGCCCACCGTGACAGTCACGGGCGGGTCGGCCCTGCCACTGTTTTACGATGCGCCGACGGGCATCTTCACCGTGGTTGTTTCGCCCGCCGCCCCGCCGAAGACCGGGGCGGCGGACCCTGTTTCGCGGGTGACGGTGCGGTTTGTGAAATAGGAGAAAGTCAGTCAGCCGGAGCGTTTACCGCCCCGGCTGACTGTCATTCGAAACAGGAGCCGCCATGAAACTCGCCTGCCTCTGCCTTCTTCTGGCCCTGCTGCTGACACCGGCAGAGGCCGCGCCCAAATCCAAAGCTGCCCCATCAGACGCGGGTGTGACGCTGACCGCCTGGGTCAAATTGACCACTCTCAATGGCCCGCAGGTTTATGTCAGCCGCGCCGGACTGATGCTTTCCAAAACAGACAAAGACAACAAATTTGCGTTCACCGTGACTCCGGCAGGGGGTGCAAAGGCCATCGTCGTCAAGTCTGATTTCACGCCGACACCCGGCCTCTGGTACAGCCTTGCCGGGGTCTATGACAGCGCGGCTAAAGAGGCGCGGCTCTATGCGGACGGCGTTCTCCTGAAGTCCGCCCCCGCGTCCGCCCCTTCCCCGACCGCCGTGCCCGCCACCGTCGGGGACGCGACCGTGGAAGCCGTTCACGTCACCCTCCGCGCTCTGCCGGAAGCCGAAATTGCGCGAGCCGCCGCCGCCGGGCGCAAGGCCCGCGAGCCGGGCGTTTTTACCTGGGCCAACCCAGTGTACTTTCAAGGCAACGGCCCCGGTGACGACATCCACGACCCGCAGATTATCACCGTGGACGGCGTCTACTATTTGGTGGCGACCCTGTCCCCCTTCCGCAACTACACCGACCGGGACCCGAAGCTGCCCAATCTTGGCTCCGCGCCCGGCATCTCGCTGTATGCCTCGCGGGACCTGAAAGTCTGGAAGTTTCAGCGCTGGCTCGTCAAATCGTCGGACCTGCCGGACAGTTCGCCCTACAAGCACCAATTCTGGGCACCGGAAATTCACAAGCTGGGCAAACGGTTTTATTTGATCTTCGGCGGCTCCAACTGGATTGACGACAAATACAACATCAACGGCCACAGGGGCTATTACCAGTTTGTGGGGGTCGCGGACAGCATCGGCGGGCCGTATTCCCACTTCACGGCGCTCAAAGGACCGGGCGTGGACACCTCGCTGTTCGAGGACGACGACGGCAAGACCTATGCCGTCTGGCCCGGCAACGAAATCTACCCGATTGACCTGTCCCAGATTGACCACGACCAAATCACCGTGGGGCCAATGGTCAGCCGCGCCGCCGGGCCGGACGACTACAAGGCTCTGAACCTGCCCGTGCCCGGCACGCTGGAAGGGCCGTATCTGATTAAGCACGCCGGAACCTATTACTGCTTTTTCGCCACTACCTACCCCGACCTCTATGCCACCGGGATTGCCACCGCCAAAAGCCTTGCCGGACCCTGGACGCTAGACCCCCGCGTCCGCGCCTTCCCCGGCGGCCATCAGGCGGAGTTTGTCGGCCCGAACGGCGGCTGGTGGACAGCCTACAAGCACGAACGCAGCGGCACCGCCCCGTGGCTCAGCGTGGACCCGCTGACATTCGACGAGGGCGGCAAAGTGCAGATAACGCCAACGACCGGGCCGCAAAGCCTGCTTCTTTCAGCGAAATAAGGGGGGCGAAGAAGAGGGCGACGTCACAATGTTGACGCAGAAATCCGTCTGGTTGCCTTCTTGACTGCCCTAGTGCGATTTTGCGGGTCGTACCCCCCGTTGACCGATGCGGGTGTGTTCCGTTGAAAAAGAAAAAAATTGTTGTCCCAGACCGAACCCTTTTCCTTTGCTCCTGCGTTTAGGAACTCATGGATAACAAAACTACGGGGGACGAGCGCGAGAAGGGAAGCCTTTTCCACTTCCGCGCCGTGCGTGACGGCCTGCGCCAACCGCACTTTCAGCAGTCACGCACCCGAGCGGTCGCTCCGAACCCAGACCCCTGGACCGCCCATGCTCTCACTCTGAGCAGCCCTCGTGAGAATGTCCGCGCCCTCGATGGGCAGGGACAAAGCCTGTTAGACCTGAAAATCTCACTGGCCGAGCGGATGCTGGACGACTGCGATCTTTGCCCTCACCACTGTCATGTCAACCGTAATCAGGGCAAGACGGGCTTCTGCGGCGTCGCGGACCGCACCGCCGTCCACTGGGAAGGCATCCTGCATGGGGAAGAAATCGAGCTGATGGCCTCGCATGAAGTCTTCCTGTCCGGCTGCACCATGCGCTGCGCCTTCTGTTATTCCCATGCCCATATTACTCGTCCGATGTCCGGCCTGCCGATGGCCCCAAGCGCCATTGCAGGCTGCGCGGACCAGCGCCGCGCCGAGGGGTCGTCCAACCTGAACCTGGTCGGCGGTGAGCCGACGGTCCATATTCCAAACCTCCTGAAAATGCTGCGCGAAGTCGCCGCGCCGCTGCCGGTCATCTGGAACTCCAATATGTATGCGACGCCGCCGGCGATGGCTCTGCTCGACGGCGTCGTGGATTTGTTCCTCGGAGACATCCATTTTGGCAATGACGACTGCGCCCGGCGGCTCGGAATGATTCCCGATTACCTCCCCCCGGTCAAGGCCGCTTTCGTGACCGCTGCGTCCTCCGGGGCCGATGTGATTATCCGTCATTTGGTGATGCCGGGTCATCTCGACTGCTGCGCTCGCCCGGCGATGGAATGGGCAGCGCAGGCATTGCCGGAAACGCCGTTTCACCTGATGTTCCAATACGTGCCGGACTTCCGGGCCGCCCATGACCCCGTGCTGGGGCGGTTCCTCTCGCCGGAGGAGATACAGAGAGCCAAAGCGATGGCGCAGGAAATCGGCGTCCATCTTTATCAGGAACAGGAAGACGCCCCGAGGCATCCGGTGCCGGGCGCAGCCGGGTCCGGCGACGGACAGGCCGTGGACATCATCATTCAGGGCGACGGGCGCGTCAGCTTTACCCGCCTGCTGGCCGACCTGCTGCCGGTCGCGGCGGCCCTTGATTCCAATGACCGGCGCGTGCAGAGCCGTCAAAGCCGCTAAGACGATTTTGTGAGAGAGTGGAGAGAAACAATATGGCAAGTCGCTCGGTACAGGAACTCGAAGTGCTTCTGCGGGCACGGTATCCCGTCATCTATGTGGTGACCTGGGAAGAAGGGCGCGTCGAGGAGGCGCTGGCGCAGATTGCCCAGCGCCGCGAAAAGAAGCTCTACCTGTGGTCCGTCTCGCGGGGCCTTCAGCAGTGGGGCACGCCCGTCGAAAGCAAAAAGCGCGTGGACGAGCGCACGACGGACCCGCAGGTCGCGCTCGACCACGTTCTGGACAGCATGGAAAACGCGGTCTATATCTTCCGGGACCTGCACGCTTTCTTCAATGCCCCCGGCGTCACCCGCCGCATCCGCGAGCTGTCCGCGTACCTCAAAAACAGCTATAAAACGCTGGTCATTATCGGCCCGACCCTGTGCCTGCCGACCGAGCTGCAAAAGGACGTCACGGTCGTCGAGTTTGACCTGCCGGACCGCGAAGACATGGGAGCGCTGCTGGACCGGACCTTGACCGAGGTGAACGAGAGCACCGGGCGCAGCCTCGGCGTCTCGCCCGCCGCCCGCGAGCGCATCCTCGGGGCGGCCTCGGGACTGACGCTGGGCGAGGCGGAGAACGTCTTTGCCAAAACATTGGTGATCTCTGGTCGACTGAGCGACGAAGACCTGCCGATTATCCTGTCTGAGAAAGAGCAGATGGTGCGTAAGTCAGGGCTTCTGGAATACTACCACGCCGACACGAGCTTGCAGCAGATCGGCGGCATGGACGTCCTGAAGGACTGGCTCAGCAAGCGCAGCGTGGCCTTCGATGAGGACGCCGCCCGGTTCGGCCTGCCCGCGCCTAAAGGGGTGCTGCTGATCGGCATTCAGGGCTGCGGCAAGAGCGCCCTCGCCAAAGCTATCTCCGGGTACTGGGGTCTGCCCCTGCTCCGGCTGGATGTGGGCCGTCTGTTCGGCAGCCTCGTCGGCTCGTCGGAGGAGAATATGCGAAGCGCTATCCGCGTCGCCGAGTCGACCGCGCCGTGCGTGCTGTGGATCGATGAAATCGAGAAATCGATGGCGGGCAGCCAGAGCAGCGGCCAGACGGACGGGGGCACATCGGCGCGGGTGCTGTCGTCGTTTCTGACCTGGCTTCAGGAGAAGACCGCGCCCGTGTTTGTCGTGGCGACCGCCAACAGCATCGACCAGCTCCCGCCCGAGCTGCTGCGCCGGGGCCGTCTCGATGAGACCTTCTTCGTAGACCTGCCGGATGCGCAGGAGCGGCGCGATATTTTCCACATCCACCTCGCCAAGCGCGGGCGGCAGCCGCCCGACTTCGACACGGTGGCGCTGGCGGAGGCGACGGAAGGCTACAGCGGGGCGGAGATCGAGCAGTGCGTCATCGCCGGCCTGTTCGACGCCTACTCGGCGAAGTCGGACCTGACGACCGAGATTCTGGCCCGCTGCGCCGTGAACATGGTGCCGCTGTCGCGGACGATGAAGGAGCCGATTGATCGCCTGCGGGAGTGGGCGGACGGGCGTGCCCGGCGGGCTTCGACCGGCGTTGTCACCACGGTCCGCGCTCTGGTGACTGGGGGGCGAAAATTGGAGCTTGAAGATTTCGCGTCTGAGGGCTTAAAGATGGAAAGAGTAGAGGGCTGAAGCAATGTCTGTCGTTTTTGTAGTAATCCCCGTGGTGGCGGGAAGCTGGCCGCTGATCTCGGCGGCGATTGTGGCGGCGGGAGCGGCAATGGGCTACCAGGCCGCCAGACAGGCCGATGCGGGCCTGGCAAGAGAGCTTGGTGGGGGCAGAGCGGTCGCCCCGGCGGGCGTCAGCCTGGTTATGGAGAACAGCCAGGTGGTTTCGGAAACCCTGCTGCGGGGCGAGGCGTTCACACTGGAACGCGGCGGCCTGACCGCAACCTTCCGCATGGACGGGCGCGGGCAGTGTACAGTCCATGTCGGCGGCGCGGGCCATTCCGACCGGGAGCTGGAAGAGGCGGGGCGGGACCTGATGGACCGCGTGCGTCAGCAGTTCGCCTACGCCAAAGTCATGGGCGAGCTGGAAGAGCGGGGCTTCGAGGTCATCGCGCAGGAGGTAGACGTGGACAACGCCATCCGCGTCCGCGTCCGCCGCTGGAATTAAAGAGTCTAAAAGAGTCTATGGGCCGTTTTTCCAATCTCGATTTTGACCCGGACTCGAAGCGCCCGCTTTCCCCGGATGCCACCGACCCCTGGCCGACGATGGACGAAGCGGGCTGCCTGAAGGCCGGGGACGAAGCGTTTGACCGGGGGCTGTACGAGGCCGCGCTGACGGCCTATTCCCGCGCCCTGCGCTTCAATCAGGGGCTTCCCGCCGCCTGGCTGGGGCAGGCCCGCTGCCTGATCTGCCTCGGGGAGTACCCGGAGGCGGTCACCTGGAGCAGCCGTGCGCTGGAGAAGTTCTTCAACTCGCCCGATCTGCTGGCCGCTCGGGGGCTGGCGCTGGTGCTGGGCGGTCAGCCGGTGCAGGGCATGGAGTTCCTCGACGGGGCAGTCGCCCTGCGCTCGCCCTCGGCCTGGGTGTGGCTTGCGCGAGGCGAGGGCCTTCTGGGGGCGCATCTCTCGGAAGCGAATGCCCCGCGCTGCTTCCTGAAGGCGGTCGAGCTTGCGGGGCAGGACTGGCGCGTGGAGATGCGGGTCGGCATCGCGTACAACTTCGCCCATTATTACACCTCTGCGCGTGCCCCGCTGCTGTCCGCCCAGCACCGCTTTGAGAAGGATCGTTCTGAGAAAGACCGGCGTCCGGGATCAGCCGATTCAGGAGTGAACTGCCTTTTGCTGTATCATCTGGGCGTCGCGCACGAGGGCCTGGGGGAGCTGGCGCTGGCCTCCGGCTACTACAGCCGCGCCGCCGCCGCCCGGCGGCCTTTCGCCGAGGCTGAACTGGCGTTGAGCCGCGTTCAGGCGACCGGCGTCTTTTCCAAGCTCTGGCGGCAGATGCGGGCAAAAAAGTAGGTTTTGTCAATGAGAGGGGAACGGTGTGAACATCGCAACGCTGCTAGCAGAAATGAAAATGCGTGGGGCAACAGACTTGTATCTGAGCGCGGGAAAGCCACCGGTTTTCCGAATTGAAGGCACTCTGTACCCGGCTGGCAATGCTCTGACCCCTCAGCAAGTGGAAGCCCTTTTGGAACCCTATCTGACACCATCTCAAAAACGGGCTGCGTGGGAACCGGAGGGCATTCGGCAGGTAAGTATCCAGGCGGCAGAGATCACCATCGACGGCGAAGTTTTCCCTGACGAAGAATATCTTGCGGCAGCTCTTCACCGGGTTGGCTAACCCCACAGGGCGTGGAGACTTTTAAGAAAGAAAAGAGGACAAACGAGATGGCACAACACGAAGAGCTGGAAATCGAGATCGACCCCCTCGGGCAGGTGCAGGTGCATGTCAAGGGAGCAAAGGGCAAAAGCTGCCTGGATTATGTCGAAATCTTCCGGGAAATGCTCGGCCCTGTCACCGAAGAGACGCTGACGGCGGAGTATTACGAAGCCGAGAGCCGCATCGCACAGGGACACCAGATTCACGGCCATCAGCGCCGGAACTCGTGAGGATTAACGCAGCATGAAGTGCATCTCGTGCGGCTACTTCAATCTCCCGCAGGCGCTGACCTGTGGGAAATGTCAGATGGACCTGTCGCGCCCGGCTTTGCGGGCCGGGGGAAGCCTCGGCGAGAGCCTGTATCCCCCTCGGGCGCGGGACCTCAGCGCCTGGGACAAGGTGCAGCGGCGCGTTCGGCTTCCAGAGCGCGTCAAGCCGCTGGTGGTGCCAGCTCGGAACCCGCTGCCCGCGATGGGGATGTCTCTGCGCCCCTGGCTGGTGATGACGGTGGCCCTGCTACCGGGCGCGGGGCACTTCCTCCTGCGCGACACGCGGCGCGGCGTCCCGCTGCTCGCCTGCTTCCTCGCCGCGCTTGGTTTCTGTTTCCTGCTGATCCATTCGTGGCTCTCGAACTTGCTGCTCTGGGCGGCGCTCGGCCTTTCGGTGTATTCGGTGTGGGACGTCGCAGGGCGGGTGTTCCCTCCGGCTGACGACAACCCCGAAGCAGGCTATTACCGGACGCTGCGCCTGGGATTTCTGAGCGTGGCGACGGTCGCAAGTACGCTGGCGAGCTTTTACTGGCTCGCCGGGCAACGGTATCCGGTGTACCACCTTGTTACAGATGCCAGCGCACCGGGCATCCAGGCGGGGGACGATGTCGTCGAGCAGCGCCTGCCCCATGCCGTGCTCCGGCGCGGGGACATCGTTCTGGCGCGGCCCGCCGGCAGCCCGATCATCGAGCGGGTTCTGGGCCTGTCAGGGGACCGGGTGGGCTACGCGGGCGGGGTGCTCTGGGTGAACGGTGTGCAGGCCGGGCCGGAGCGTCTGCCCCTCAGCGGCGCGGCGCGGCGGGCGACAGGGACGTTCGATACCGTCGTGCCTGCCGGTCAGGTCTGCCTCTGGCAAGTCCCGGCAGGCACGTATCCCGAAGTCGGCGGAGGGGGAGGGCCACCGCCCGCCGCCGCCTTCGTCACTCTCAGCACCAGCAGCATTGAAGGGCGCGTGCTCGGCGTCCTGGAGCCGCCCGCGCACCGCCGCTGGTTCCAAAGTTCACCCAAATAAGTCTAGCAGGAAAGAAGAGAAACCGAGGTCAACTACCCCCGGCTAAAGCACGGGGGCTTGTCCCTCACACGCAGGCATTAGCCGCTGTGCGGAACAAAAGGGGCGTTGACAATAGCCCCCGTGCCTCTTCGCCTTTGCGGGCTATATTGCAAGATGCGTTATAGTCAGCATTAGCGCAGAAGCCACAGTGCAGGCACTCAAAACGAGACTGGCTTTTTCGGTTGGCCTTATCGCAGTGTCCGCACGAACTGCACGTCCGCGAAGTGTTACGAGGGTCAATCCAGACAATGGGAATGCCAACCGCCGCCGCTTTGTAACTGATTTTGGCGGCGAGTTCAGCGAATGCCCAGTTGCCCATTTGCCAGCGCATAGACTTGTTAAAACCGGAGGCTCGTTCTCTGATATTGGTTAAATCCTCAAGAGCGAGTGCCTTACGTAGCCTGTATGCGGTGCTTACAAGAGACTTGGAAATAACGTGGTTTACGTCGTGAGAGTAGCGGGAAGCACGGCGATTGATTTTTTGCAGACGCTTGAATGCCGAGCGCGTCTTCTTTTTCTGCACCTGCCGCCGATGTTCACGGGTGCGAACACGAGCGGCCTTAACCGCCGCGCCCGAATACTGGTTGCCCTCGCTGTCCGAAGCAAGCTCCACAATGCCGAGATCAACACCCAGTACGCCGCCGCTGGTATCGGCGGCAGGCGGGTCGGGGAACTTGACGGCGATAGACAGGTAGTAATTGCCGTCCACAAACAACAGGTCGGCTTCGCCAGTGATGCCCTGCGAGAGTTGTTCTCTCTGCTTGCCTCCATGTGCCAGCGAGAACGAATGCCGTCCCTGCGTGGTGGTCAGAGCCGCAGACGAGACGCCTTTGAGGGTGAAGCAGCGGGCGTCATAGACCACGGCCCCGCGAGGGCCGAACGAATGGCACTGGGAACGGTCGGCTTTGTAGCTGTCGGCAACTTTGGCGATGGCGCGAACGGTGAGTTGAGACGGCAGGCCGAAATCGGCACGGGTCTTATGGTAGGCCGCCGCGTGCAGGTCAAACTGCCGAAAGGTCTGCGTGTCCCAAGCAAGCTGAGACAGAGCATTACAGGCCGCGTTGAAGGTTGCCATTGTGTCGGCAAGCGCGGCAGCTGTTTTCTCATTAGTACGCAATTTTACTCTGACAGCCTTCAAAATCATAAAGAAATTGTACCCTTTTATGTGGTGCAATGTCAACACGCTCTAAACTAGACACAAAAACTAGACACAAAAACTAAACACGAAAGGAATAAGGAGCCTGCGGCAGCAAGGAAGTCATTCCTCTGCCAGCTAAAGCAAGCAGTCTCCTGACTTGATTTTATGAACACAGAACTGACATTTCAGCGGGATGGACGGATGCGCGGACTGGAGCTTCAAAAAGAGGCGGAGGTTCTGGGGCAGGCGCCCCTGTCCGCCCCGATGACTCCGATCCTGCGCCGGGCCGTGGAGCGGCACGCCTCGGACATCCATCTGGTCGCCGGACTGCCGCCCATGCTGCGGATCGACGGCGAGCTGATTGCGGGGGAGGGCGCACCGCTCGGGCGCGAGGATGCCCGGTCCCTGGTCTATTCTCTGCTGACGGAAGGGCAAATTGAGGAGTTTGAGAAGGACTGGCAGCTTTGCGTCTCGTTGTTTCTGCCGGACATCGGCCACTTCCGAGTGACGGTTTACTACCACATGAGCAGTGTCGAGGCGTCTATTCGCGTCTGCCCCCTGAGCCTGCGCTCGCCCAAAGAGCTGGGCCTGCCGGACATCGTCAGCAAGCTGATCGAGAAGCGCAGCGGCCTGATTCTCATCACCGGCCCGACCGGCAGCGGCAAAACGACGACGTTCAACTGCCTCCTTGATATGATCAACCGGCAGCGGCGGTGCAAGATTATTACTGTCGAGGACCCCGTGGAGTTCGTGCACGAAAACCGCCTGAGTTTGATCGTGCAGCAGCAGGTCCACTCGGACACGCGCTCTTTCAGTCAGGCGCTGGTGCATATCCTGCGCCAGGACCCGGATGTGATCGGCGTCGGGGAGATGCGGGACCTCGAAACCATCTCGACCGCCCTGACCGCTGCCGAGACCGGGCATTTGGTGATCGCCACGCTGCACACGCCGGATGCGGCCCAGACGGTGGACCGGATTGTGGACGCCTTCCCAGGCGGCCAGCAGCAGCAGGTGCTGACCCAGCTTGCGTCCTGCCTTCAGGCCATCGTCGCCCAGCAGCTTCTGCCGCGTGTGGACTGTGAGGGCCGGAAGCTGGCAACAGAAATTCTCATTGGCACGCAGGCGGTCCGCAACCAGATTCGGGAGCGCAAATCCAACCTGCTGCGGAGCACGATCCAGACGAGCCGGGCGGATGGGATGCAGATCATGGATAAGTCGCTGCTTGATTTGTATCAGCAGGGGGTCATCACCTATGAGACGGCGGTGGCGCACGCGCATTCGCCGGACTACATCAAGGAAGCCGCCGGAACGGATGCGAAGCGCGGAATGGCACGCATTTAACTTCCAAGAAACTGTATAGAAAGCCGATCAGGACCCCCTTGCCCCCAATAATGGGGGAACAGGAAGTAGCGCAGCCCCCTCTAGCTCCCCCATTATTGGGGGCGGGGGGGCAATCCGGGGGCTTTCTATACAGTTTCTCAGCCACGAAGCTGCCAGCGAGCCGATCCTGACCGGGCCTGGACCTGTTAGTTCATGCTGGAAAGCTGGGGCAGCAGGGACTTTGAGAGCTTGCAGACGAGGGTGTAGGCAGGGTCGAAAACGTTCCCGATTTCGTATTCGATGCACTGACCCATAAGCGTGTGCGCCCCCGTTTGATCCAGGCCGTAATCCTGCTGGAGCCAGCGGGCCATCTCGCTCGTGGCGTGCTGAAGGGCCTGGTCCAAAGGCCGGGCATTGCCGACAGTCAGAATGTGGGCGTCCGTTTCCGCACGGGGCCACCGGGCTGCCTGCCCTTTGAGGATGCAGAGTGTGACCTGGACATCGAAGGAGATTTCTATTCCGGTTCCGCATATCTCGCCGCATCCCTGAGCCGCATGGCCGTCGCCCAGAAAAAACAGCGCTCCCGGCACGGCGACGGGAAAAAAGACCGTGACGCCCTCCACGAAGCCTTTGTAGTCCATGTTGCCGCCGTGCGTGGAAGATGTGGCCGTCGAGATCGCCTCCCCGCCGGAGGGTGCGACGCCGAAACAGCCGAGCATCGGGCGCGTCGGGATTATAAACCGGCCAAGCTTCGTCTGCGGCGAAACCAGCGTCGCCGTTCCGGCTTCCGCGTCAACGTCCCACTCGCCGCTGCCTTCGGCGAAGGGGCGGGGTGGGGGAAGCAGAGAAGCATCCGCCGGATCAACGACGTTTGGGGCAAGCTGCACGCCGCTCCATCCAAAGCGCCGGGAAGGCCGCAGACGGTCCAGGTGGACAGCCAGAGTGTCCCCCGGTTCTGCGCCTTCTACAAAGAACGGCCCGGTCATGGGGTTGACGCCGGAGTGGCGGCGGACACGGTTCTGGTCAAAGCCGCCCGCGTCGAGTGTGGTCGTCTCGACCGTGTCGCCGCCTGCGATGTGCAGCACCGGCGGATGCGTTCCGAGCGTGCTGAAATAATGGTCTGGGCTGAAACGGTGCGTTGTCATTGAAGTGGCTTCCAGTTGAGCGACTGTATAGAAACCTTGTCACGGGACTGAACCCCCGTGCTCTGAAAAAGTAACTCCCTGCCTTCGCGGGCAAGAGCTTCTCTCTCGAAGCGTTTCCGATGCCCGCGAAGGCGGGGAATTGCACTTTTAAAGCCCTGCCGTTCAGGGCAGAAACCGCTTTCTATACAGTGTCTAAGAAGCGAGGCCGGACTCGGGCAGCGTCTGGCCGCCGTCCACTACTAGTGTCTGCCCGGTAATCCATCCTGCCTCATCGGAAGCAAAAAATGCCATTGCATGAGCGACGTCTTTGGGGGCGCCCAGCTTTCCAAGCGGGATAGCTCTGGTCATTGTCGCCAGATATTCTTCGCCCAGCCCGGCCAGCCCTTCGGTCAGGATGTTGCCCGGCTCGACGCCATTGACCGTGATCTGAAACCGGGCCAGCTCCACGGCGGCGTTTCGGATAAAGCCGTTCACACCGCCTTTGGCCGCACCGTAGTGGGCAAAACCCGGCATTCCGGTGCGCGGGCCGGTGATGGACGAAGTGACTAAAATTCGCCCGTGCCCCTGCTGTTTCATGGTCGGAAGCACGGCCTGGGTCAGAAACAGGAGGCCCTTCAAGTTCAGGTCGTGGCAGCGGTCCCAGTCGTCCTCAGTCATGTCGTCCAGCAAGACTTCCCAGAAAACTCCCGCGTTATGAACCAGAATGTCAATGCGTCCATAGCGGGATAGCGCGGCGGCGGCGACGGCTTCCGTGTCGGCCTTGCGGCTGACGTCGGCCTGAACAAACACTGCCTCGCCGCCAGCCTCGCATATTTCGCGCACGGCCGCCTCGCCTGTTTCCGGGCTGCGGCTGGCCGTGATGACTTTCGCTCCTTTTTGGGCGAAGACGCGGGCAATCCCGCGTCCGATGCCCACGCTCGCTCCTGTAACAATGGCGACGCGCCCGTCGATGCCACTCATGAGTAATTCTCTCCTATGACGAGTCTCCTGCCGAAAAACGAACGCGGGGACGGCGGCGGTCCAGGAGCATCCAGGTAATGCCGAGCGCCATGTAAACGCCGAAGATGTACGGCAGATAATTGTCCGGCGCGGCAGGCCAGGGCGAAACGCTGCCTTTGATGGCAAGGCCCATAAAGAGCGTGCCGACAACTGCGGAGAAGATCAGCCAGGGCGACAGGGACTTGTCGCGGGATGCCGAAACAACGGCCCCAACGGCAATTAAGACATAAGCAAGCAGGAAGCCGTAGGTGGCAATCGTCCCGTTCATGTTGTAGATGTCCAGGATCGCAAAGCCCTTCCAGCTCAGCCCGATCAGCACCAGGAGCATCACAGCAGCGCAGGCAGTCGCGGCGACATGAGGCGTGGCGTTCGCGGCATGGGATCGGCCCAGATGCGAGTGGAGCAGGCCGTCACGAGACATGCACAGCAGAATGCGGGAAGTCGCGGTCACGCAGGCCAGCGAGCAGGCAAACAGGCTGATGACTGCGCCGAACGAAACCAGGACGCCCAGAAGCGGCGCGTGCGCCATTTCCGCCATCGCAGGCAGGGCCACGAGGTTGGGATCATCCAGGTGCATCTTGTAGCCCGCGAATGCCGACACCATCAAAAACGACATCAGGATAAAGAACGATCCCGCAATCGCCGTACTCATAAAGACCGCACGGGGAATGCTGCGCTTGGGGTCCTTCGCTTCGGCTCCCAGCGCGGTCGCGCTCTCAAAGCCGACAAACGAGAAGATGCCAAGCACCATGCCGCCCTGCAGGCCGTTCAGCGTCATGCCTTTGAGCGATAACTGATTGCCGAGGTGCAGGCCCGTGTGGGCAATCATGACGAAGCCTAGAATCAAAATGAGGGTGATGGAGACACCTTCCAGGGCCAGCATCATCTTCGCCGACAGGCGCACGTCCCGGTAGGCAACAAACCAGACCAGCGCGACGACCGCCACGAACATGACCAGCGCCGGCAGCGCGATATGAATGCTCTTGAACAACGTCTGCGCGTAGGGAACGGTGTAGGAAGCCACCGCAATGCCGGTGGTCAGGTACGCGAGAATGAGCGCCCATCCCGTAATAAACCCGGCGGTTGGTCCCAGGCTCATCGAGACATAGGAATAAAGCGCCCCTGGCGTAGACGTCTTTTTGGCGAACTGCTTGATGCAGACTCCGATGAGCAACAGGCCCAGGGTCGCCAGTAAATAAGTGAACCAGGTCCCGTTGCCGGACGAGCCGAACACGAGCTGCAAGTTGACGGCGGGGGTGAGAGTCGGCGCGATGTTAGCGATAGATTGTGCCAGTGTTTCCGTAGGAGAAAGCGCGTCTCGGCGCAGTCCGACGGCGTGGTGATTGTGTTCACCCAGGTCCAGGTGATCCAAAGGAGCTTCCGTAGTTGCCATAATGACATTCCTTTCCGGGCGGCGCGAAGCCGCTTGTACGAAGCCAGAAAAGACGTCATTGCTTTCTGAAGGGGGAAGCGAGAGAGGGACCAGCTTTGGTCGGGTCAATCAGTGATGCTGCTACTGTAACATAATTAGAGTGTCCTTGTCAAGGCAATCCGCAGGTATATCTCTATTTTTTAATTGCGTTCCGCAGTTGAACAGGTCGTTTTAGTATCAATCGGCAGGAGGCAGGCGCAGGGCGCTTTTCTCAAAGCAGACTTCCAGCACCAGCAAAGTGCGCGTATTCTGGACGACCTGCGTTGCCCGGAGCTGAAGCACCAGCTCTTTGATCCGGTCAATAGAGGGGGCCACAACGCGGGTCTGAAAGTAATCATCCCCGGTCACGCGGTAGCACTCCTGAACGTAGGGGTTGCTTTCCAAAAGCGCAACGACTTCCCGCTCCTGCGCCTCGGTGCAGGTCGGCATCATGGTAATGGCGATGGATGCCCGCACCCCAAGTCCAACTTTTTCCGGCGCAGCATCCAGCGTGAAGCGCCGGATCACCCCCGATGCCCGCAGGCGCGTGATCCGCTCGGTCACCGACTGCCGGGTCAGCCCGACCTCCTGCGCCAGATCGGACACAGACACGCGCCCGTTCTCGCTCAGAGCCAGCAGCAGTGCTCGGTCTACCGTGTCCAGCTCCGCCGCTTCCAATGTGTGTGATGTCATGGCAGGAGTTTCGCCGCCGCAGGCGCGTTTTCCTTCGCTGGCCCATGTTTTTCGCATCTGCGAACTGTCACGATTATAGAAGCTGTACCGGCAAACTGTAAAACTATTGGGTTTACAAGACTGCAAAAAGACTTGACTTAGCGTTTAAAGTTGTGATATAGTGTGTCTAGCAGAACCCAGTACTCACGCAGAACTTTATATCCACGCAGAAAGCAAAGACGCCTCTGTTTCCTCCCCGATGTTGTCCCGGAGGATGCACAGGCGTCTTTTTGCTTGCCCACCACCCAACTGAACTGAGCCGAAAGGAAATCACTATGCCTACGACCGCTGCCGCCCCACTGGGGCTTGACACAGGACTGGCGAAAGAGACCGGCACGAAAGAGACCGGCACCATTGCACCGGCCAACGCTTCCGCCTCGCCGCCCGCCCATCCCTTAGAGCCGCTGTCCGCCGGGGAAATTGAACGTGCCGTTTCTTTGATTCGGCGGCATTCGGAGTTCACACCCGCGCTGCGCTTTGCCTGCGTGCAGCTCCGCGAGCCGGACAAAGAACTCGCGTGCGGCTTTCAAGCCGGCCAGAACTGGAACCGCGAGGCATTCGCCATCCTGATGGGCGGCGGCCAGACCTATGAGGCCATCGTGTCGCTGTCCCAAAACGCGGTTACGGCCTGGACCCATGTTCCGGGCGCACAGCCGGGCATCCTGCTGGACGAGTTTTTCGAGTGCGAAGAGATCGTCAAAGCCGACCCCCGGTTCGTCGCCGCCTGCGCGGCACGAGGCGTTTCCGACATGAGCCTGGTGATTGTTGACCCGTGGTCAGTCGGTGCGTATGACAATGACCCGGAGGCCGAAGGGCTGCCGGAAGACGCCCGCCTGCTGCGGGCGATGGCCTGGGTCAAGAGCGCCCCAAACGACAATGGCTACGCCCGCCCGCTCGAAGGAGTCGCTGCCTATGTGGACATGGGAACAAACTCGGTCGTGAAAGTCGTGGATTACGGCGTCGTGCCGCTGCCGCCGGAGCCGGGCAACTGGGGCCGCGAGTATTTTGATGGCCGCGAAGGAACGATGCAGGAGCCGCTGAAGCCGTTTGAGGCCGTGCAGCCGGAAGGCGCGTCGTTTACGGTCTCCGGCCATGAAGTACGCTGGCACAACTGGAAGCTGCGGCTGGACTTCTGGGCACGGGAAGGCTTGATCCTGCGCGATGTCTCCTACACTGAAAACGGGCACGAGCGGCCCGTGATGTACCGGGCTTCCATGTGCGACATGGTGGTTCCCTACGGCGATCCCCATTTGTTTCACGCGCACAAAAATGCGTTTGATGTCGGCGAATACGGGCTTGGAACGCTCGCCAACGCTTTAGAGCTTGGCTGCGACTGTCTCGGGCTAATCCGTTATTTTGACGCGCATCTGGTCAACGCCCACGGCGACGTGGTCCGAATGCCGAACGCGATCTGTATGCATGAGGAGGACTTCGGCGTCCTCTGGAAGCACACGGACTGGCGCAACGGGCAGGCCGAGACGCGCCGCTCGCGCCGCCTTGTCGTCTCGTTCTGGTGCACCGTGGCGAACTATGAATACGGCTTCTTCTGGTATTTCTACACCGATGGCAACATCGAGTTTGAGATCAAGCTGACCGGCATCATCAACACCGGCGCAAGGCCGGTCGGGGAGGAAGACCCGCACGGCGAGATGGTCGCGCCGGGCCTGTACGGCCCCATCCATCAGCATTTCTTCAATGTGCGCCTTGACATGAGTGTAGACGGCCCGAACAACACGGTCACCGAAGTCCACACCGAGCGCGACCCCGCTGGCCCGGACAACCCGTTCAAGAATGCGTTCCGCACCCATGCTGTGCCTATTACAACCGAGAAAAAGTCGTTGGAACTCGGTGCAGTGGACCCCGCCCATGCCCGTTACTGGAAGATTACAAGCGCCGACGCCAAAAACGCGCTGGGCAAGCCGACCGGCTACAAGCTGATGCCGGGCGAGAATGTCGACTTCATGCCCGACCCCGAATCGAGCGTCGGCAAGCGGGCCGGCTTCTGCTACAACAACCTGTGGGTGACGAAGTACGACGCAAAAGAGCTGTATGCGTCAGGGCCGTACCCGAACCAGCACCCCGGCGGCGCGGGTCTGCCCACCTATGTCGCCGACGATGCGCCGACGGAGAACACCGACATCGTGGTCTGGTACACGTTTGGAGCACACCATGTCGTGCGCCCGGAAGATTGGCCGGTCATGCCAGCGGCCTACATTGGCTTCATGCTGAAACCCGTCGGCTTCTTCGACCGCAACCCGGCAATCACCCTGCCGCCGGATCAGCCCAAACACTCTCAGCGGATGGAGGCCGACGGCACGTTGACCGGGAATTTGAACGGCTTTGCTCCGTCCACGGGCGGCTCGTGCGGCTGCGGATAAGCTCCGCAGCACGGCGGCAGGAAAACCTACGCGCCCAGGGAGCAGGACCGCTGCTCCCTGGAACCCACAGACAAGGAGAGACTGACACTTTGCGGCTACTTACACTTTCTGCCTGCGCTCTTGGGGCCGGGCTGGCTGCTCTCAGCGGCCTGCCTGCTCTCGCGCAGGACCCCGCACCGGTCGCGCCTCCGGCCAACGGCCCCGGCCCGGCCACCCAGCCGCCGCCCCCTCCCGGCACGACCCAGCCGGGACCAACTCAGCCAGCCGCCGCCCCCACGCCGCCCGGCACCACCGCCGCCCCCGGAGCGCCCGCTGCGCCTCCCGCCGCCCCGCCGCCGAATTACAAGCTGCAGTATAACGGCGTCATTGACGGCTACTACCTGTTCAACCTGGCGAACCCAAAGAACATCACCGCAGGCGGCGGCCATACCTACTATGACATCCGCCATAACTCCCCGACGATTGACCTCGCGGAGCTGAACGTGTTCCAGACCGCGCCGCCCAAGCACTTCGGCTACAAAGTGACATTTCTGGCCGGGGACGCCGCTGACTTGAACGATAACGATTTTCAGGGAGCCAGCCGGGGGCTGGGCGAGGCCCGCTTCAAGAATATCCAGCAGCTTTACGGCACGTATGCCTTTGGTGCGGATGGCTCCGGCGTGGATTTCGGCAAGTTCTATACCCCGTTCGGCTACGAAGTGACCGAAGCGAACGGCGACTACAACGAGTCGCGCTCGGTGGCCTATAACCTGCTTCCGGTGTACCACGCTGGCCTGCGGATTTACACGCCGGTTCCGGGTTTAGCCGCCCTGACCGCGACGTTCTATCTGGTCAACGGCATCTACAACACGCCCACGCTGGGCGTCCAAAATGACTCCAAGCGCCCCGGCTTTATCGGCCAGCTCAACTACACCGACCCTAAAGGCAAGTTTACGCTGATCTCGGAGCTGGGTCTGGGCAAGCAGAAGTACGGCGGCACGGTGGACCTCGCTGGCCCGGCGACTAAAATTACGCTGAACGACAACAACTTCACCTACAACCTCAACGCCAATCAGCTTGTTGGTTTAGATTATGAGTACCTGAAGTTTCAGCCCGAGGGCGGCCCGAAGACGACTCAAAACGGCTATGCGGTCTACTACCGGCAGGCGCTGACCCCGAAAATAGCCTTCGCCCTGCGCTTCTCCGGGTACGACTCGAAGCTGGACGGCTTCGACACAGTTTCGCCGACAACGGTGGCCGGTGCGCCGAGCATCACCCACACGGACTCGTTTACCACCAAGCCTTATGAAATCACGGCGACCTACGAAATCAAGCCGGCAGCGAACTTCACGACGCGCTTTGAGTACCGCCACGACCACAGCAACATCAATTCGTTCTACTCCGGCAGTGACGACCTTGTCTCCGGGCCTTCCAAGAAGGACGAAAACACGCTGGAACTCGCCGGCATCTTCACTTTTTGAGCTTCATCAAAGCAAAATGACCAATGAGGAGAAAGACGAATGAGCCTGTGGAGCCTCGCTGCACGCACGCGCCCCGCCTGTTCGGTTTGCTGCGCCCACTGCGGCCTGCCCGCGCCTGCGCCCTGTTTCCGCGAGGGAAGCGAGAACGGGCCAGCGTTCTGCTGCCACACTTGCCGTCAGGTCTATGATCTGATGTCTGATCTAACAAAGGAAGAAAGGCCGTTTGCCCATGCAGATTAACGCCCTTGCCGCCTACGAAGCTAGAGGCCCGCTGCGCCCGTTTACCTACGAGGCTGGCCCGCCGGAAGGCCATCAGGCGCTCATTAAAGTCTATGCCTGCGGGGTGTGTCATTCGGACCTGCACGTTTTGGACGGCGACTGGGGCAAGGTGGAGTACCCGCTCGTGCCGGGGCATGAGGTCATCGGCGAAGTCGCCGCGCTGGGACCGCTGGCAACCTATTTAAGCATCGGCGAGCGCGTGGGCGTCGGCTGGCAGAGCGGAGCCTGCCTGCACTGCCGAGACTGCCTGCGCGGCCATGACAACCTGTGCGACGACCAGACGGCCACTATTCTGGGCGGGCGGGGAGGCTTTGCAGATTACCTTCTGGGAGACGCCCGGTTTGCGTTCCCGGTTCCTGAAAGCCTTCCCAGCGACGCCGCCGGGCCGCTGCTGTGCGGCGGCATCACAGTCTACTCGGGGCTGCGCCACGCGGGAATGGGGTCCGGGCAGAACATTGGCGTCGTCGGCCTCGGCGGCCTGGGGCATCTGGCCGTGCAGTTCGCCGCAACGCTCGGAAACCGGGTCACCGCCTTCACGACCTCGCCGGACAAAGCCGAGTTTGCGGCCTCCCTGGGTGCTGCCGAGGCCATCGTTCTGGAGCCGGGCGGCAAGTTTCCAACGCCGAAGCGCAAGCTGGATATTATTTTAGACACGGTTCCGCACACGCTGGACTGGGAAGGCTGCCTCAGCCATCTTGAATCCGACGGCGTCTTAAACGTTGTCGGCGTTCCCGAAGAGCCGCTCTCTCTCCCCGTGCTGGCGTTTCAGGACAAGCGGCGGCGCATTATGGGGTCGTCGATTGGAAGCCGGTCCGAGATGCGCGAGATGCTGGCGCTGGCTGCGGAGTACGGCATTCTGCCACTGGTCGAGACATTCCCGTTTTCCGACGCGAACGAAGCGCTGAACCGGCTCCGGGCCAACGCCGTCCGTTACCGCGCCGTTCTTGTGCATGATTAGCGAGGAAACGCCATGCTGCCTCCCGAAGAAACTGCGGAAGAAACGGTGCGAACGACTTGCCCGCGTGACTGCTACGACGCCTGCGGCATCCAGGTCGTCCGGCGCGGCGGCGTCATCCTGAAAGTCAGGGGCGACCCCGCGCATCCCTACAATCGCGGGTCTCTCTGCGGCAAATGCACCCTGGCCTACAACGGTGCCTGGCGCGACCCGGAAGCGCGTCTGCTTTACCCTGGGAAGCGCGTCGGACCGAAAGGAGCCGGGGAGTTCACGCGGATTTCCTGGGACGAAGCCCTGGAGACTATCGCCAAACGGCTTTTCGGGGTCCTGGAAACAACCGGCGGCGCAAGCGTCGTGCAGACGCATTACACGGGGACCTTCTCGCAAATCGGCTACGGGTTCCCGCTGCGCTTCTTTCACAAGATCGGCGCAACCGAGGTAGACCCCGACACAGTTTGCAACAAGGCCGGTCATGTGGCACTTGGCATGACCTTCGGCTCGTCTCTCGACGGCTTTGACCCGCGCTCGGCGCGTGACGCCGCCTGCATTCTGGTTTGGGGCGCAAACCCTTCGGCGTCGGCTCCCCATGCCCATCGCTACTGGCTGCGGGAAGCGCCCGGAACCGTCATCGTCGTAGACCCGATCCGGCACCCAACGGCGGTGCAGGCCGACCTGCATTTGCAGCCGTTTCCGGGAACCGATGCCGCGCTGGCCTTTGCGCTGCTCCATGTAATCATGCGGGACGGCCTGCTGGATGAACAGTTCCTCGGCAGGCACGCGACCGGCTGGGAGGAAGCCGCTGCTCTGCTGCCTGCCTGTACGCCCGCCTGGGGCGAAGAAACAACGGGGGTTCCGGCAGCGCTGATTGAAGAAGCCGCGCAGATTTACGGGCGCGGGCCGTCGCTGCTGTGGCTGGGTCAGGGCTTGCAGCGGCAGGCCACCGGCGGCAACATCCTGCGGGCCTGCAGCCTGCTGGCGACTGCCACCGGAAACCTCGGCAAGCCGGGGGCGGGGTTTCTGTACCTGAACGGCACGGCCAGCCGGGGCATTGACGATGACTACATCTGGGGATCGTCTCTGAATGCAAGCGCCCCGCTCTCAATCAGCCACATGGACCTCGCGGAGCGTCTGGAAAACGCTGAGGCCAGCCGGGCGCTGTTCTGCTGGAACAACAACATTGTCGCCTCCTGCCCGAACCAGACGCGCCTGCGCCGGGCATTGGAGCGCGAAGACTTATTCACGGTTGCGATTGACCTCTTCCCGACGGATACGACGGACTATGCCGACATCATTCTGCCCGCCGCGAGCTTCTTAGAGTTCAGCGATTTGGTCGCGTCGTATTTCAACTACACGCTGTCCGCCCAGGTCAAGGCGGCGGAGCCGATGGGCGAGTCCTTGCCGAACGCGGAGATTTTTCGGCGTCTGGCCGGTGCCATGGGGTTTACCGAGCCGGCGCTTTTTGAGAGCGACGAGGCGCTCCTTGCCACGCTTCTCCGGCAGAGCGGGTGCGGGCTGGACTTTGCGGCCTTGTCCCGCGTCGGAACAGTTTACATCGCGCCGGACCCCGTCGTGCCGTTCGCGGATGGCCGGTTTGCCACGCCGAGCGGCAAAATCGAGATCGCCTCGGACGCCTTTGAAGCCGAAGGGCTACCCCGCGCCCCGCAGCCCTGGGCCGATGCCCGGCCTGCGCCCGGCAAGCTGCGGCTGCTGTCCCCGGCGTCGCCCTGGCGGATGAACAGCAGCTACGATAATGACGCCGCCGTCCGCCGCCGGACCCCGTCTGCGGAAGTGACGCTGAACCCGTGGGAAGCGTCTACACGCGGTCTGCTCGCCGGGATGCCGGTTATTGTTTCCAGCGAGGCCGGACGGCTGCCCTTGCAGGTAGCGATCTCGGCGGATGTGCCTCGCGGTGTGGCGCTGGTGCATAAGGGCCGGTGGCCGAAACTCGACCCAAGCCAGGCAAATGTCAATGTGCTGAACACAGGACGCAGAAGCGACATGGGAGACAGCTCTGCTGTGCATTCCGTGGAAGTAGAAATTAAACTGCTCGTCTGACTGCCGCTTTCCTGACCTGATTTTGTGCAAATACACTGCTTGGCCTGCCGGACAAACTGATGCCGTCCTCGACAATCCCGGCCATTGCGGAAACGTGGGCATCGTCGACACCGGTGCAAATCAGAGCGCAGGAATAATCAATCACCCATTTGTATGCCTCCTGCGGCGGCAATGCCACCGGCACGCTGCTGTTCGCGGGCGTCATTCAGGACCCGGAATAAGCCGCCGGGGTTTCCACCTCCTGCCAGAGATGCCGCATCTCCTCGCAGGTCTCCAAAAGCGCGGCGAGGGGGCCAACCGCCTCCACCCGGCCCTCCTTCAGAACAATAATTTTATCGGCCCGCCGCAGAGCCGCCCGTCGGTGCGAAACCACGAGGCAGGCGGTGTTCGGGTTCGCAAAGACCCCGTCCCACACTGTCTGCTCCGTCTTGACGTCTAACGCGCTGGAAATATCATCAAACACCAGCAGGTCGGCCTCGCGCACGAACATCCGGGCCGCCGCGACCCGCTGCACCTGACCGCCGGACAGGCGCATTCCCTGCCGTCCAATCGCCGTTTCCAGCCCCGCTTCCATGCCCTGAAGGTCGCCCGTAAACGCCGCCTGAGCGACGGCTCTGGAGACATCCACCTCCGACTCCGGCAGGCCCAGAAGGATGTTTTCGCGCAGGCTGTCGCTGAATACCGTGGGGACCTGCGGGATGTACGCCGCACGGGGCGGGACAAAAAACGAAGCTGGGTCAGCAACCGCCGCGCCGTTCCAGACAATTTCGCCGCTATTTGCGGGCAGCAGGCCCAGAAGAGTGCGAAGCAGGGTGGTCTTGCCGGAACCCACCCGGCCTGTGACCACCACAAACGCGCCGCGCTCGATCTCAAAACTCACGCTCTCAATGCCGCGCCCCGACTCGGCAAAGCGGCAGCACAAATTGGATGCCGACAGCACCGACAGCGTATTTTGCCCCATCCGGTCCGGTCCGGCAAGCGCCGGGGGCGGCTGCCGCAGGTAGGTAGGGTGATGCGCGACCAGCGCCTCGGTCGGCGCTCCCTGCATCAGCACGGCCATCCGCTCCAGCGCGACCGTGCTTTGCCGAGCCTTAGCCAGCGTGTTGCCAATATCGCTCGTCGTCCCCGTGATCCAGGTCATAAAAAAGCTGAACAGCGCGAAGTCGCCGACGGTGAACGTTCCCGCCCGCATCTCCTGCGCGGACAGCAGCAAAATCGCGCCGATCCCCAGATTGCCCAGGTTGACGAACAGCGACTCGGCGATCCGGCTGAACAGCGTGTCCCTCAGGGCATAGCGCTGACGCTCGCGGCTGAGAACGTTGAAGTGGGCGATGACGCTGCCCTCCGCCCCGGCCACCTGAATAGCCTGGGCCGCGCCGAACATCTCGCTGATAGCCTCGCTCACACGCCCCGCCGCTTCACGGCTCGCCCGCCGGTACTTTTTAATCCGCTCGGTGGCGGCGCGGGCGATTAAAACGACTACCACCAATGGCAGAATAATCACGGCGGCCAGCGGCGCATTGATGCGAGCCATCGCTGTGATGCCGATAATGGCGAACGCAAACTGGCCCGACAAAAAGTTCAGGCCCGTGATAAAGTCCGCCACTTCGTTGACATCGCCCCGAAAGCGGCTGATCGCCTCGCCGGAAGAATACGGCAGCGCCTGTGCGCCGGGGCGGTCCAGCACGCGGGCCAGCAGGTTCCGCCGCAGCAAAGCGCGGGCCGTATAGCCTGCCGCCGCCGTGGTTCCTGCCCCCAGCAGCCCGGTCCCTACATTGGCGATCCCTGCCAAAACAAAGAGAATGACAATCTCTTCCACCGTCAGCCGCGCCGAGGCTTTATGGCTCAGCGCATCGAAAAACTGCCTGCCGAGAAGGCCCGGCACCGTAAACATACTCCACGCGGCAATCCAGGCAAACCAGTTCAGGAAAAACAAACCGGGGGCATAGCGCACAATCTGCCAGACGGCCCGCGTCAGCGGCAGAGGAGTGACTTTTTCGGAGTTCATGTCGCCGCCTCGTTTCTGTCAATTTCCAGAAGCTGTGCGTAGTGGGACAAGCGGTTCTGCAAAAGGTCCTCCCGGCGGCCATGCTCCTGAATGCGGCCCCCATCCAGCACCAGTATCTCGTCCACCCGCTGCACTGTTTCCAGCCGGTGCGCGACAATAACCGCCGTCCGGCCCGCCAGCAGACGGTCCACCGCCGAGCGCAGGGAAAGCTCGGTGGCCGGGTCGAGGCGCGATGAAAACTCATCAAACAAAATCACGTCGGGGTCCTTGAGAAAGACCCGTGCTAAACTCAAAAGCTGTGCCTCGCCCGCCGACAGGCTGCCGGACTCCAGCGGCGTGTCCAGCCCTTGCGGCAGAGCGGCACACCATTTCCAGAGGCCGACTTCTTCCAGCGCCCGCCGCGTCCGCTCGTCGCTGACTGTTTCATCGAAAAACGTCAGATTGTCCCGCACCGACGCATGAAAAATCTGCACGTCCTGCGTGACCAGCCCAATCCGTGCCCGCAGGTCGCGCAGCGGCAGGCTTTGTATGTGGGTACGGTCCAGCGAAATCGTGCCCGCCTGCGGGTCATACAGCCGGAACAGCAGCCGGAGCAGGGTCGTTTTGCCGGACCCGGTGCGCCCCAGCACCCCGAGCGTCCGGCCCGCGCCCAGCTTTAGGGACAGGTCATGGAGGATGGGGGCATCGGGGTCGTAGCCGAACGTGAGATGCTCCATGCTCAGCGCGGGAGCGCTTTGCTGCCGCTCGCTCGGTACAGAAGCGCCCTCTTCCGGCGCAGGGTCTGCGAGTGCCGAGCGAGTTTCCAGCAGCGCTTTGATGCGCTCCAGACTGCCTCCGGCCTGCTGAATATCCTGCATCTGGTTGGCAAGCTGTTCCAGCGGCATGACAATCAAAAACGAATAGTCAAACAGCAGGTACACCGTCCCCAGCGTCATCTGATGCCGGGTAAAAAAGTACGCCCCGATGACAAGCGTGGCGATTTGACCAAAAATAAAGGTGATATTCACCACGCCCCAGGCGCTTTGGCTTGTCAGCCACGAGCGGACATTGGCTTCATACAGCATCCGCATCAGCGGATACAAGCGCCCCAGCGTATACTCCGCCGCGCCGCACGCCCGGATGTCTTCTGTGCCGGAAAGGCGCTCCTCCAAAAACCCGAATTGGTCTGACGATGCCTGCCGGGTCGCTTTCGAGGCCGCCACCCCGAGCCGCTGAATGGGAGCCAGGGCAAACCCGCCGATAATGAGCAAGACGAAAATGCACAGGCCCGTCGGCAGGTTCACCACTGAAATCACCACCAGCATCCCCAGTGCCAGCAGTACATTCGCCGCAACACTCACAATCAGCCGCGAGAAATAGTTGGACAGCGTGGAAACATCGCCGTCAATCCGCTCGATCATCTCGCCGGGCAGGTGCGCTTTGTGGAAGCTCATATCCAGGCGCAGGCAATGGCTCGCCAGGTCCGCCCGCATCCGGTTGGTGACGCGCCAGCCGATCAGCTCGGCCACATAGGTTTCTGCGACAGCGGTAATCTGAAACAGCAGCGCGAGGCTCAGAAACAGCAGGGCCGCCCGTGTCAGCACAAACAGCGGGCTGTGCGCCCGTGCGGCATCGATAAAGTGCCGCATGATCAACGGGTTGATAATCTGCGCCGCGATGCTGGCAAAGAGCAGCGCGGTCAGCAGGACCATCCGCCCGGTTTCCCCGGCAAGGTAGCGGCGCAGAAAGCCTGGCGCTTGTGGTTGGGTTTTCATAGGCGTCTGTGCTAGATTTGTGTGGCGCTGTTGCATAACTGCGGGCTGATAGATGAAAACACCAGCCGCCTTTGTCCGAGGCCCTTGTCTGAGGCCCTTGTTCGAGGGGCTGAACCCCCTCGCTGGGGGGCGCGGACGCCTGGAACCCGCCTGCGCGGGTACGGACAAATACGGAACCGACCTCCGCATTCTGTCTTTCTTGTCTTAATCTTCACCCGCGCAGGCGGGTTCAGGGCGTCCGCGCCCCCCAGCGAGGGGGTTCAGCCCCTCGAAACCGGCTAAAAAGGCCGGATCAGCTTCAGGGTGAACTTGCCGCGTGTGACCGGCGAATTGGGGTCGCCGAACAACAGATAGACGTCTAAACCCGTGCGGACCTGCTGGCTGAATGAGAAATAGACATTGGTGCCGAGGCCGGTTCCCTGATCCTGGCCCGCTTGATTGACAATCCGGCTGCCAATGGTCTGGGTTTCGTTCAGCCGGTACGTTCCCGTGGCAATTGCCTGTGTCGCCAGCACCCCGCCCTGTGTTTGACGGCTATAGTTGATCTGCACCGAAAACAGGCGCGATACCAGCACTCCCTGCGACAGTGATAACAAGTTGTAGGACAACCCGGCGATCTGCCCGAACGTGTCGCTGACCTGCCCCTGCTGATAGAGCGTTTTCTGCCCCCAGCCAAAGCTCGGCCCCAGCGTGTGATCGCGGAAGTGATCCACAGAGACGCCGTCGTCCGCAAGCTGATTGCGCCGACCACCGCTCACATCCAGCCCGTAGGACAGGCCGCTCCGGGTCGAGAGGTTTCCGTTCGTATCGAAATCATTGTGAAAGAACCCCCCGGTGTGGTGGTCGTAGGAGTCCAAAGTCGCGCTGACATAGTAGTTTTCCAGCCAGCCTTTATCAAACTGGTTATATTGCGACACCCGTGCCGCCGGGCCGCGCCGGTCCAGCTCCGGGTTGTAGCCCAGGCGGCTCAGGAAGTCCGGGGCCGTGTCCTCGTAGCTCACCGTGAAGTGAGGCAGTCCGAAGACGGGGCGGCCATCGAGCTGCACAAAGTCTTTGGCCCCCTGCGCGTGCCCGTCCGACCAGCTTGGGGAATGCTGCGCTTGCAGGGAAAAGCGGGTCTGCCCGGCCTCCCAGCCGTAGAGGGCTTCGAGGCGGGCAGCCTGACTGCTCGGCAGGCCGCTCTGCAGGCTGTCCACGAAATCGGCCCGGACATGGCTGTACAGGCCAATATCCTGCTGGACATTGAAGACGCCCGCGCTCTGGGCATCCGTGCCCCGCGCCGCCGTGGTCAGAAAGCCGATGGTGGTGTTGTTTTGTTTGCCCACCACTTTCAGGCCGCCATCGACGGCGCTGACCCGGCGCGAATAAAACAGGTCCTGGTCCGGCAGAAAGCTGCTGCCTTCGGCAAAGAAGGGCCGCCGGTCGGTCAAGAGCTTTTCGTTATACGAAAAGTTGATAGCGGTGACATCCTGCTCGATGGTCTGAAAATCGGGAAACAGCGTGCCCACCCCGGTCAGGGTCGTCGAAATAGGGTACTTGATGTCCACGCCTTCGCGGGCGGAGTTCCCCGTGCCCGCGCTCACCAGCGTATACGGCAGAAACGTAGGCCGGGGCGCGAGGAATGGTGGCGCGATGCCGGTGAACGTATTGAGATACTGCGGCTCGGTGGCGTTGTCTACCCCGGCAGGAGGGATATAAGGCCAGGTTTGCAGGCTGGTTTCGCGTCCAATCAGCCGGTACGTCATAATGCCAAACGACGATGCGCCGCGAGGGTAGCGCATTAGGGCAAAGGGAATGGCGATTTCGCAGGTCCAGCCCCGCCTGGTGCGCTGCGTCGCCGTTTTCCAGTCCCCGGCCCACGTAATATTGTCGGCAGTGCCGCCCTCAAGCTGCTCTAATTGCGCCCCGCGTGCGGTGACGATAAACGTCGAAAAGCCGTGGCGGCTGCCCTGACTGTCGATATCCAGACCGACAAAGTCGTCGTGCCCGAGATTGCCGTTGCGCTGCGTCATGCTGGACTGAATCAGCTCGGGGTGGCTGTCCAGGCAGCGAAACGCGACATAGAGATGCGTCCGGTCGGCGCATAGAAAAACTTCGGTTTGCTGCGCCGACGGGGTTCCGCCGCCAATCCGGTAAAACCCGCGCCCTTTGGTGGCCGTTTTCCAGCAGGGATCGTCCAGCCGTCCATCGATTTTGGGCGGCTCCGCGCAGGGCGCGACGGCAAACGTCTGGCGCGACCAGACGGCAGGCGGCACAGGCGGGGCGGCAATGGCGTCGCCGTCCGCTTTCTCGCTGCTGATTGTCCCGGCAGGCGACCCCGGAGCCGCTGGAAGGGTGGGGGGCGTAGGCACGACCTGCGGCACGGCGTTATGGGGCAGTGCCGGAGCAGGAACCGCCGGAGAAAGCGGCGCTTGCCCGAGCACTTTGCCAGTGAAACACCCCGGCAGCAGAAGCAGGACGCACAGCAGGCGCAGAAGGGGGAGAAAAGAAGAGCGAGCCAGCACAAATAGCCTCTTTCCTCGGTGAAAGTCATCCAAACAGCAAATAGGGTAGCAGGACAGCACTTAAATTATAACACAGGTTACGTCGCTTTTCGCAAGTGCTCACTGGCTTGATTTCGGCGCAGAATACAGCGCTTGCTTTCATTATTTGCAAAAATCTGTTAGAATGCAGGAAAAGACGTATTCAGCGTAGAACAGAATAGCTTTAATTCGCCAGAACTGCGACGGAAGCCGTATCCCAAGACATATTCACAGATATATCAACCCGTATTGATTCGTTTGTACGCGATGTCCCAAGAAGAACGACCGCCCGCTCAACCTCCATGCGAAACTCTAATTCGGGGGTGAGGGAACGATGCTTGACCTTATTTTAGGGGTACTCCTTGCCACGGCCCTGATCGTGCTCGGAGCCACGCTCCTCTTTTATTTGAAGCCCCGCCAGGAGGCATTGCGGGAAAAATTGGCCGCGCTGGATTTGGAGCGCGAAAAACTGGAAACGCAGGCGGAAGCCCGGCGCAAAGAGATACTCATAGAAGCCCGCGAAGATGCGCTGCGTCTGCGGGGGGAGCTGGAAGCCGAAGCCAAAGAAAAACGCGCTGAAGCGGTGCGGGTGGAGCGCAAGCTGGCCGCCAAAGAAGAAGCGCTGGAAGAAAAACTGGGCACTCTGGACACGCAGCGCGAGCTGCTGGCGGTGCAGGAGCGGGCCGCGCAAAAGCATATGCAGGAAGCCTGGGACCTGAAAGAGCAGCAGGCCGCCGTCCTCGCACAGGTCGCCGGCCTCAGTCAGGAAGATGCCCGCGCCGCGCTGATGAAAGATGTGGAAAATCAGGCCCGGCACGATTTGGCCCGGCTCGTGATGCGGATTGAAGCCGAAGCCCGCGCCGAGGGCGACAAACGCGCCCGAAGTATTATTGCCACGGCAATCCAGAAAATCGCCGCCGACCATGTTTCGGAAACCACGGTGTCGGTTGTCCCGCTGCCGTCCGACGATGTCAAGGGCCGGATTATTGGCCGGG
The DNA here is from genome assembly GCA_965277455.1 of Capsulimonadaceae bacterium. Lineage (GTDB taxonomy): Bacteria > Armatimonadota > Armatimonadia > Armatimonadales > Capsulimonadaceae > JANXMY01. The sequence continues at coordinate 3,267,175 of OZ255823.1, forward strand.
AAGGCCGCAACATCCGGGCATTCGAGACGCTGACCGGGGTAGACGTGATTATTGATGACACGCCCGAAGCCGTCGTGCTGTCGTCGTTTGACCCCGTGCGCCGCGAAGTCGCCCGGCTGGCCCTGTCCGCGCTGATTTTAGACGGGCGTATTCATCCGGGGCGCATTGAAGAGACCGTCGCCAAAGCCCAGGAAGATGTGGAAGAGTCGCTGAAGCAAGCCGGGGAGCGGGCCGTGATGGAGTCAGGCGTGACGGGGCTGCACGCCGAGATTATCAAGCTGCTGGGCCGGATGCGCTACCGGACGTCTTACGGGCAAAATTTGCTGGACCACTCAATTGAAGTGTGCCATATCGGCACAAGCATCGCCGCCGAGCTGGGGGCCGACGTGATGGTGGTCAAGCGGGCGGCGCTGCTTCACGATTTAGGAAAAGTCGTGCCGGACTCGGAAGTCCCGCACGCGCTTTTGTCGCAGGAGCTGATGCTGCGCTACGGGGAAAACGCCGCCGCTGCCCATGCCGCCGGGGCGCACCATGAGGAAATCCCTCTGGAAACCGTCGAAGACGTGATTGTGCAGCTCGCCGATGCCATTTCCGCCGCCCGGCCCGGCGCACGGCGCGAAATGCTCGAAAGCTATGTCAAGCGCCTGCAAAAGCTCGAAGCCCTCGCCGATTCGTTCCCCGGCGTGGAAAAGACTTATGCCGTGCAGGCAGGCCGCGAAATCCGCCTGATGGTGCGCCCGGAAATGGTGGACGACGCCGCCGCGCATCACCTGGCTTATGAAGCCGCAAAGAAGATTGAAGAGGAAATGGACTATCCGGGTCAAATAAAAGTCACCGTCATCCGCGAGACACGCGCCATTAATTATGCGAAATAATTACGCCAAATAGTGCTTAGAAACGATACGCCGATGCTCGTGAGAATACTGATGCTCGGCGATGTGGTCGGCAAAGTCGGACGCGATGCCGTGCGGGCAATGCTGCCCACGCTGCATGACCTGTACTCGCCCCATTTTGTGATAGTCAACGGTGAAAATGCAGCCTCGGGCCTCGGGATTACCCCCGAAATCGCCCGCTCCCTGCTGGAAGCAGGCGTCGATGTCATCACGCTTGGCAACCATACGTGGAGCCGCCGCGAGATTGTGGACTATCTGGACCGGGAGCCGCGTCTGCTGCGTCCCGCGAACTTCCCGGCAGGGACGCCCGGCAAAGGCTACGGTATCTTTGCCTGCCGGGGCAGCATGGCCCGGATCGGGGTCGCCAATCTGATGGGGCGCACGTTTATGTCGCCCCTCGATGACCCGTTCCGTCTGGCGGACACTATTCTGGAAGCGTTTCGCGGGCAGGCGGCGATTACGTTCTTTGACTTTCATGCCGAGGCGACTTCCGAGAAAAACGCCTTCGGGGCGTATTTAGATGGCCGCGCCGGGGTCGTTGTCGGCACGCATACGCACGTACAGACCGCCGATGAGCGGATTTTGCCGGGCGGCACGGCCTATATTACTGATGTTGGAATGGTCGGGCCGCAGGATTCGATTCTGGGCATGAACGCGCACGAAAGTGTGCTGAAATTCGTCACCCAACTGCCGCACCGCCTGGAAGTCGCGTCCGGGCCGGTGACGCTGTGCGGCATCTTTGCCGACGTCGATACACAGACGGGCCGCGCCGCCCGCATCGAGCGCGTCCAAATCCGCGACATACACTGATTCTGCAACATACACTGAGGCAACTAGTTATGAAAAAACTGCTGTTTACACTGGCTTTAACCACTCTGCCCCTGGCGGGCCTTTGGGCCGCGCCGACGCCCACCGAGACCCTTTATGACGGCAAGGCTGCCGGGCAGTCCAACGTTTCCGTCGCCGCGTGGGGCGGCGGCAGCGGGCAGGAAGCCAGCGATGTCACCCTGTTTGGCGGTCATTCGCTGAAAGTCACCACTCTGGACACGCATCAGGGGGCGCGGCTGACCTTTGACAAGCCCGTATCACTGGCCGGGGATGCCCGCGTGTTTCAGGTCACCCTGCGGCGCGGCGGAGCGACCCTGCATTACGACCCGCGCACTATTCCCGGCTACGACCCGGCGACCGGCGAAGCCCCCGATACCGGGGACGCTTCCGACACGAACGGCTACCCCGGCGCCAACAATTACCCCGGCGCGGGCGGCTTGAATCAAGGCTTTGACCCGAGCGGACGCGGCGGCTTTGGTGCGGGCGCTGACACGGGCGGCGGCGGACGTGGCGGGCGCGGCGGCGGACGTGGTGGGCGCGGCGGACGCGGCGGCTTTGGCAGCCGTAATAATGGCGGCGGCGAGGGCGGCAACGGGGGCGGCGGTAATGGACGCGGCGGCAGAGGCCGGGCGGAAACGCCGTTGATCCCTGAAATCAATGCCGTCCGGCTGGAGTTCACCCTGGAAAACGGTAAAAAGGCCGATGTGTACCGCGCTATCCCGGAAGCCACCGATGCTTCCGCCGGCGAAGGCTGGTACAGCGTCAATGTCCCCGTGTCTGCGCTGAACCTGGGCGGCACGGATTCGCCGCTCAAAAGTGTGACTATCGGCGGCAATCAGTTCGGCATCTTCTATATTGGCCGTATCAAGCTGGCTTCCAAGACCGCCGCGCCGAACCTCAGCATTGATGGCCCTGACAAAGTCGCGCCCGGTCAGCCCGTCACCCTGCGCGTCAAAGGCGCGTCTGATCTGGACAGCCTGAAATATACATGGGACTTCAATGCCAATGATGGCCGCAACGATCAGGCCACCGGCAACATCGCCACTACCCGCTACTACACTCCCGACCAGGATATGACGATCACGCTCACGGCAAGCGATCTGGACGGTGTCAACCCGCCGGTGAAAGTCACCAAAACGATCCATATTAGTGCAGGCAACGGGGGCTATCCCGGAGCCAATAATTACCCGGGTGCGGGCGGCGGCTATGACCCGAGCGGACGCGGCGGCTATCCTGGTGGTGGTCCTGGCGGCTATCCGGGCGGCGGTCCTGGCAGTGACTACCCCGGCGGCGGCGGCCCCGGCAGTGACTCCCCCGGCGGCGGCGAACAGATGCCTGCTCCCGGCGGCGGATAATCGCCGCCTCCAGGCAGCCTGCAAAGCGGCGTCGGCAAAATGGCGTCGCTAGAAGACATTGAAGTATATGCACGATGATCCACCCCGTTAATTCAGAGCCGACCGGCAGAGACCTTCCCCGTCTGCCGCGTCGGCGCGGACCCATTCAGGCGCTGCTGGTGTCGCTGCGCCCGAAGCAGTGGACCAAGAACCTGCTGCTGTTCGCCGGCCTGCTGTTCACGCTGGACCAGCACCATTCGGCCCGGCAGGTGCAGGATGCCGCGCTGGGCTTCGTGCTGTTTTCACTGCTGTCGAGCGTCGTGTATCTGGTCAATGACCTGGCCGACCGGGACAGCGACCGCCGCCATCCCAAAAAGCGGCGTCGGCCCATCGCTTCGGGCGAGTTGTCTCCCGGCCTTGCCCTTGCCGCCGCCGGGGCGCTGGGGGTTGGGGGCCTGGCCGGGGCCTTCGCGCTTGGCCTGCGCTTCGGGCTGGTCGCACTTCTGTATTTCGCCGTCACCTGCGCGTACTCGTTCCGGCTAAAGCACGTCGTTTTACTGGACGTTCTGGTGCTGGCGGCGGGCTTTGTGTTCCGGGCTGTCGCGGGGGCGCTGGCGGTTGGTGTCGGCATTTCCCCGTGGCTGATCTTGTGTACCCTGATGCTGGCGCTTTTTCTGGGGCTATCTAAGCGCCGGGCCGAGCTGCTGTCGGTGTCGCGGGGGGGAAGCGCCGGGACGCGCCCGATTCTCGATGAATACTCCCCGGAGATGCTGGACCAGATGATCGTGATTGTGACGTCGGCCAGCCTGATGTCCTATGCGCTCTATACCATCACGTCCCCCGCCGCGTCGGCGCATCACTACTTGATGGCGACGATCCCGTTTGTCATTTACGGCATTTTCCGGTACTTGTATCTGATGCACCGGCACTCTCTGGGCGAGTCCCCCGACGCCGTGCTTCTGGAAGACCGCCCCATGCTCGTCAATGTCCTGCTGTGGGGCCTGTCTACCGCGCTGATTGTCACCAATGTTCCCGAGCGCCTGATGGCGCTTTTGCCGCACTAAGCACCCAATCCAATTAAACACACTGCCACCATTGGGGGCAGAAGGAGTTACGAATGGCCGACGATCTCGAAAAAGAAGTCCTCAAAATCCAGCGCGACGCCGCGTTCAATGAGGCCGATACCACAGCCGCAGAGCGCGACATCATCGCCGGTCAGCGCGATGCCGCGTTCACCCGCGCCTCGGTGGAGCAGGAAAGCGCCACCAAAAGCGCCACCGCGTTTTACGTCCTCCTGGCGGTCGCCGTGCTGGCCGCGATTGTGATTGCCGCCGTCTACTTCAACCGCCCCGGCCCGCAGGCATCTACCACGGTTCTTCAACCCGTCGGTCCGGCAACCGACAACGCGCCGCCGGTGATCCTGAACCGACAAGCCCCGGTCGCTCCGGCAGCCTCCACGCCTACGTCGTCGATGCCCGCGCCCCAGGTGCTGACCCGTCCTGCTCCCACGCCGCCCCCGGCTCCGGTCGTTGTCAACACGCCCCCGCAAACCGTCATCGTCAACACGCCGCCCGCCGCGCCCGCGCCCGCGCCGTCAAACACCGGCCCCCTCCCTTCGTCCGCCGCGCCGACAGCGGGAGGAGCCGGGACCAGTGCCACGCCCCCCGCCCCGCCCGCAGACAGCGGAACTAATGCCGGTGGTGGACCCCCGGTCAATTCCACCGCGCCTGCCGCGCCGACCACGTCCGCCGCGCCGCCGAGCGGGCAATAAGCCCCCCCCCGCCCCCAATAATGGGGGAGCCAGAGTAGGGGCGCGATTTATCGCGCCCCCTTTGCCTGTCTGCTTGAACCCCTCGCTTTTCTATTGTCTGTGCCCATAAGGTACAATAGACCATACACGGGGCACAGCCCCCCAAACATTGGAGACCGCATCTTGAAAGTTGGCCTGATCGGCTTGCCGCAATCCGGCAAGACCACCCTGTTTACCGCGCTCACACGCGGCGATTCCAGCCCCGCCGGGGGCGGCAGCGTCGCCATGGTCAGCGTCGTGCCCGTCCCGGACACCCGCTACGAGTTCGCCCTCAACTTATTTCACCCGAAAAAGCGGACGCCCGCGACGATTGAGTTTACCGACGGCGCGGCGCAGCTTTCCGGCGAAGGCAAAGGCGGCGGGCAGAAGTTCGGCGCGGACTTCTTTGTCGGCATCCGCTCCGTCGATGCCCTCGTGCTGGTGGTCCGGGCGTTTGAAACGCCCTCCCTGCCCGCGCCCGCCGGGGGCCTGAACCCCCTCAAAGACTATCAGGCCATCACCGAAGAGCTTTTGCTCGGCGACCTCGGCGTGATTGAAACTCGCCTGGAGCGCATCGAAAAACAGCTTAAAACCCGCAAGCAGGGTATCCCGTCCCCCGAAGTCGCCGAGCGCGAGGCTTTGCTGAAAGTTAAAGCCGGGCTGGACGACTTCAAGCCCGTCTCCAGCATTGAGCTGGACGACGACGAGCGGCGCATGACCAAAAATTTCGACTTCCTGACCGGCAAGCCTCTAATTGCGGTGGTCAATGTCGGCGAAAGTGACATCGCGGATGCCGACACTCTGGCCCTCCTTCAGCCCCTGCGCGAGCAGTGCGCCCATGAAGGCGTCGCGCTGATTGTCCTTTGCGCCGCCGCCGAGGAAGAAGTCGCCATGCTCGATGAAGCCGATCAGCGCGAGTTTTTAGATGCCCTCGGCATCGCGGACCCCGCCCGCGACCGTTTGATCCGCGCCTCCTACAAAGCCCTCGGAGTCATGGCCTTCTTCACCGTCGGCGAGGACGAAGTCCGGGCGTGGACCGTGCCGGTCGGCGCGAACGCCGTCACCGCCGCCGGGCGCATTCACTCGGACCTCGCACGCGGCTTCATCCGCGCCGAAGTCCTGGCGTTTGAAGATTTAATCAGCGCGGGAACCTGGGACGCCGCCAAAGCCGGTAATAAACTGCGTCTGGAAGGCAAAGAGTACCCCGTCAAAGACGGCGATATTTTGAACATCCGGTTCAAGGTGTAGCGGCAGCGGAGGCAAAACCAATGCTCAATCTCCACTTCCTGTCCGGCCTCAATCCTGCATTGGTCGGGATAATAGGTGGTGTAGTGGTTGGCTGCCAAGTTCATGGACCCATTTTTGTATTGATGCTTGCGATGCTGAGGGCAGCGCGGAGCGGCAGTTACGAGCGGCGATCCGCCAATTCGCGCAAGGTTTACAGGCCGCCTTTCGCGGTTGCCTGCGGCATAGTCGCGTTTATGCTGTATCCGGTTTATATGGCAGCGATCTTGCCCCATTCCATGCTTGCCCCCGTTTTCCAAAGATGGGCCGCGCCTGGTCATCCGGGGCTGGGACGAGATTTGCTTCTGGCGCTCTGCGCCGCTGGGTTAGCCTTTGGTGGCGCAGTCCTCTGGCTGCGCTGTTATGCGCTGACACTGAATTTGCAGGAACGAACTTACCGAAGCGTGGACTCAGGGGGCCTTTCGCTCAAAACGCGAAGCGGTTCCTGGCAGGACATCGCCGGGGTTCAGATTTACAGCAATAATGATCGCTCTCTTGACAAGAGAATTGTCTATTTCGTCGGCCTGAAACTGCACGACAACAGAAAGATTTACTCGGTCTTGGGCGGCTTCCGGCATCGGGAACAGGCGAAAGCCTTTGCTGCAAAGGCGGCGCGGGAGCTGGGGCTGCCGCTGATTTCGGACACCTGGCAGCAGGCGAGAAAAGGCCAGCGCAGGCGCGGGTTTTAGGGGCGGCTGGGTCGGGGCGGTAAACGCCCCGCCTGGGGAACGTCCTTCGGACGAAGATGAGTATACAGACGGTGGTTTTCTTGTCCTCGTCCGAAGGACGCTCTCATCAGCCGGGGCGGTAAACGCCCCGGTTGCCTGGATTGCCCGGATTTATCGCGCCCTCCTGTCCTATCCTGTCCGTTTTTGATAGGCTGCTATGAACTTTTCGCTGACACAATTTCTGGGGCGGCTGGCGGGCAGCAAGGCGGGCGGCATTTCGTGGCTGTCCGCGCTGGTCGCTATTCTGCTGTACGCCCTCTGCAACCTGCTTCTCGATGTGGCCCTGCCCGAGCGGTTCGCGCAGACGACGCACGCCGCGATTGTGTCCGATGCGCTGGCGGCTTTGCTTGCCATCGTGATTGCCCCGTTCCTGCTTCGCACCCTGGACAAGATGCAGGAGCAGGTGACGCGGCAGAACAGCGAGCTGCGCTCTCTGCATGCCATTGACCGGGCGATCAGCGGAACGTTTGAGCTGCAATCGGTGCTGGAAATCGCCGTCAAAGAGGCCACTGTGGCCGTCGACGGCGAGTTCGGCGCTCTGTGGCTGCTCGACGGCGATTCGCCCTGGCCCAAGCCGCTGGAGTCGGCGTTTTATGCCGCCTCGCCCGGCATTCAGGCTGCGCTGACCGAGCGGCTCGGCACGGGGTCGGTCGATCTGGTCCGGCGCACCGCCGCGTCCCGCCGCTGGCAGGATATTGAAGAACCCCGGCACTCGCTCCCGCCCGCGCCCTGGCTCCGAAACGCGCTGGCGGTTCCCATCATGCAGGGGCAAAGCGTGCTGGGCCTGGTGCAGATCAGCAACCGGGGCGGCAGGGTGACCCCGCTGGACGGCTTCACCGAGGACGATCAGCGGCTCCTGGAATCTGTCGCCGCCACCGTGGCCGTGGCCGTGCAGAATGCCCGGCTGTATCAGGAAACCCTGCGGCGCGACGAGATACTGCGCGGCCTTGTCGCTCGCACCGGCGATGCCATTGCCGCCTCCTCCGATGCGCCTCTCCTGATGCAGATTTTGGCCGACGAAGCCGCCCGGATTTTGCCCTGCCGCCGCGTCGCCGTCTACGAATACAGCGAAGAGGCCGCGCAGTTCACGCCCCTCGCCGCCCACGATGACGCCGCCGCACGCGATGAAACAGGCCGGGGCCGCTCCCTGCTGGAACGGTTCTACGCGCAGCCCCTCCTGCGCGATGTCGCTGACCTGCCCGAACAAATCACCGAAGGCCGCTCCTTTAACGCGGGAGAAGGCTGGGATGCCCCTGCGTTTTATGTGCCCTCCGCCCCCGCCGCCCTCGGGATGGCTCCGGCGGACGCCGCGTTTCTGACTTCTCCTGGCTACGTCTTCATCCTGCGCTCGCGGGACCGGCGCGGGATTGGCCTGCTCTGCCTGCTGGACCCTTCGCCGCGCCTGAAACAGCCCGATTCGGCAGGCTTCGCCCGCGCCCTCGCCGCGCAGGCCTCGGTCGCTCTGGAAAACGCGCAGCTCTCGCGCCGCACCGAGGCGCTGCTGGCCCGGACGCAGGCATTGCAGGCGGCCACCGGCCAAATCGCCGCCGAGCTGGACACGGACCGCGTGCTGGACGGCGTCGTCGACAGCGCCCGCCGCGTGCTCGATGCCGACGGCTACGCTGTCTGGGGCCGCGACCCCGAGACAAACCGCTGGCAGCGGCAGGCCGCCTGGGGCGTGCAGCGCGAAGACGCTTCCGCCGCAGAGCACAGCGGCGAAACGGCGCTTTTAGACACCGTTGTTTCCGTCCGCGCCCCGCACACCGCCGCCGCCCCCGCCGGACCTGTCCGCGCCCAGCTTGCCCTGCCGCTGCTGCACGCGGGCCGCGCCACCGGCGTCATGGCCCTGTATTCGTCCGAGCCGCGCACCTTCACGCCCGACGAAATCGGACTGGCACAGTCGTTCGCCAATCAGGCCGCCAGCGCTCTGGAAAATGCCCGGCTGTTCACCGAACTTCAGGACGCCTATGTGCGGGAGCGGCATATCGCCGGACGGTTTCAGGAAAGCCTGCTGCCGACCTACGCCCCTCGCTTCGGGGCATTCGAGTTCGCGCACAAGTATCAGGCCGCGCTCGAAGAAGCGGTGATTGGCGGGGACTTCTTCGACCTGTTCCCACTCGGCGAGACCCGGATGGGCGTGGTCATGGCCGACGTCTCCGGGAAGGGCCTCGGCGCCGCCGTGCAAACCGCGCTTCTCAAATACACCCTGCGCGGCTTCGCGCTGGAAGCCCCCGATGCCCCCGCCTCGGTGCTGGCCCGCTTGAATGATGTTCTGTGCAGCCCGATGAGCAGCCACGACGGCTTTGTGACCCTCTTTTACGGCGTTCTGGACGTCGAAACCGGTGCGCTGTCCTATGCCAGTGCCGGACACGAGCCGCCCCTGTGCCGCCGGGGGATTGACGGACCCGTCACCGCGCTGCCCGAGTGCGACGGCATGGTGCTGGGCGCGGTTCCGGGCGTCGTCTACGAGCAGTGCCGCGCCGCGCTTGCCCCCGGCGACCTGCTGCTGCTGTATACCGACGGCCTGACCGAAGCCCGCGCCGCCGACGGCTCGTTTCTCGAAGTCGAGGGCCTGTCCGCGCTTCTTCCCCGCGCCGACGTTTCCGCCGCTGAAGCCGTCGCCGCGCTCTACGACGGTGCCGCCGCCTATGCCGACAATGTCCGCCGCGACGATGTTGCTATTCTGGTCCTGCGCCGCTTCCGGTGAGGCCGCGTCCGTCTAAAAGAACCTGAGCCTATGAAACCCTGTCCTTGCTATTTTGTCCTGCTATTGTTTGCGCTGACCTTCTGCAAAGCCAGTGCCGCCCCGCCACCACTTGTTGTTTTGCATACCTTCGGCAAGGGCGGTCCGGGCGGGATTACGCCTGCGGAAGAAGTAAACGCAGACGGCGCACGCCCCGAAGCCCCGCTGCTTCAGAGCCGAGACGGCTTCCTGTACGGCAGCACTTCCAGCGGCGGCGCGGGCGGAACCGGGGTTCTCTTTAAGCTCAAGGCAGATGGCTCCGGGTTCACCGTGCTGCACACCTTCGGCTCAGTCCCGGCCCTGTTTTCCGGGGCGCCCAACCCCGACGGAGCAAGGCCAGCCGGGGCGCCGATGGAAGCGGCTACCAGGTCCTGCACGCCTTTGGGCGGATGCGGGAAATGTTCCGCAGCGAAGGCGGGGCGTCGCCCTGCGGAATGACTCTGGGCAAAGACGGCCTGCTATACGGGGCCGCCCTGCTTGGAGGCGCAGACGGCAAAGGCTTGATCTTTAAAGTACAAACCGATGGTGGCGGCTTCACGACCCTGCACCTGTTCGGAGCCGTGCGGTACAAAGACAACGTCAACGACGGCGGCGCTCTGCCCGGCTCCGCGCCAGTGTTCGGGCGGGACAGCAGCCTGTATGGCACGACCAATATCGGCGGCAAAGCAGGCTATGGCCTTCTGTTCCGTTTGTCCCCGGACGGCAAGGGGTTCACCGTTCTGCATCAGTTCCAGCGCGAAGGGGCCGGGTTTGAAGCAAACGGCGCGTTTCCGCAGGGCGCACTCGTGCCTGCCCCCGACGGCTCCCTCTGCGGCAGCACCCGCCAGGGGGGCCGCTACGACCGGGGCATTTTGTTCAAGATAGACGCGGCAGGGCGCTTCACAGTGCTGCACACCTTTGGCCCGTCGGGGGCCGGTCTTCCTGACGGCCCCCGCCTGAGCGCGGGTGGCAGTCTGTACGGCGTGACCGCGTCCGGGGGACAGGACGGCTCAGGGGCGCTCTACCACCTCGCCGCCGACGGCTCTCAGTTTGCCCTTTTCCACCCTTTTGGGGTGCCGCCCCCGCAAAGCCAGCCCACACAAGCTACTCCCGCAGCGGGGACAATGGATACGTTTTACGGCGTCACCAGTGGGGACGGGGCAAACAATACGGGAACCGTGTTTCGGTTCACCCCGCCGCCCGCCCGGCATCCACAGTAACACTCTGCCAATAGTGAACTTTTTCGCCTGCCTGCCGTCTGCGTCTTTATGCACTATTCTTTCACTCTCTTTTTACTCGCCGCCGCCGCGCCGACCTTCGCGCAGACCGCGCCCGTTCCCACCCCCGCCGTGCCTGCCGCCACGGCTCCTGCCGCTGCCACAACCCCTGCCGCCGGGCCGTCAGCGGCACTTTTGGACAGCCTTGTCGGCAAGACGCACATTCTCGGCATCACCAAAACCAGCGGACGCCGCTACCTGTGCCGCCTGACCTCGGGCGACCACGGCGTCTATATGGCCCAGATTTTCCACTTTGCCGGACCGCCCAAAACCGAAAAAGAAAATCTCGCCGCTAGGCAGGCAGCGCCGCGTGAGACCACCCGCTACCGGACGATTGGCTCAGGCCGGAACCGTATCCGCGTCCCCATTACCACCGAGCAGCCGGGCCGCGTCACTAAAGGACGCACCGTGGAGGTCAAAACGCCGACGACCATTCCCGACTTGGAGGCCGTGCGAATGCTTCTCAGCGGCGTCGCCGGGGCCAACCACCATCCCGAAGAAGTCAGCGACTCCCGCGACATCCTCACCCCCGCTGACATCAAATTCGTGCAGGAACTCGCCCCGCCCGCCGCGAAATCCGCCGCGTCTGCTTCTGCCACGACGCCCGCCGCCTCTGCAAATGCCTGGACCATGACCACGCTCTGGCCCCTCGCCAAAGACGCCGCGCCCGCCGAAACGCCCGGCCCCAAAAAGCGCACCCGCCGCAGCCGCAAGACGCCTGCGTAACAGCCGTCCGGCACAGTGGAGAGTTGCTTGCCCTGGCGAAAATACAACTTCCTCTTGACAAAACCGTGCGACCGGGTATAATACACTGCTTCACATGAGGGGGCGACGTAGCTCAGTTGGTTAGAGCAGCGGATTCATACCCCGCAGGTCCCCAGTTCGAGTCTGGGCGTCGCTAGTTTTCTTTTGGTTTTCTTGACAGGCTCACATCGGCAGTAATGCCGGTGTGAGCCTGTTTTTGTTGTGAGCCTGTTTCTGTATGATTGCCGAAGAGTCAGGTGCAGGCGGGTGACGTGTGGCAACCAAAATTATGCGAAATAGTGCATAATTGATCAGGGGACAAATAATGCGATGAGGACACCAATCGCCAAAGACCTCTGGTTCATCGGAGGCAGTCGTGCCGACATTCAGGATCGGACACTCCCCGAAGAGGTGCGGGACGAGTTTGGGCATACCCTCTGGATGGTGCAGGTGGGCGAAACACCAGACAGCGTTTCCCCGTTCGAGGGCAGCAAGGCCAACGAAGTGCTGAAAATCACGGAGCGGTTTGACGGCAATACCTACCGATGCGTTTTCGCCGCCAAGTTTGAGCGTGCTGTCTATGTTCTGCACGTCTTCAAGAAAAAATCCACATCGGGCATCGCTACCCCGCGCAAGGATAGAGACACTGTTTACCGAAGACTGGCTGAGGCGAAGGCCGATTACGAAGAACGGTACGGGGCGGAAAAGTGAGGAGCAACTCTATGGCAGACGAAAAAACAGGGGATGAAACAATACTGGCTGAAAAAGAAGGCGTATTCGCCAGCAGCGGCAACGTGTTCGCTGATCTGGGCCTGCCTGACCCCGAGGCACGGCTGGCCAAAGCGCATCTCGCACACACTATCCGCAGCCGTATCCGTGAGTACGGCCTGAACCAGACCCAGGCCGCCGAGCATCTGGACACGACTCAGGCCCGCGTTTCCGAAATTATGAACGGCAAAGTTGGCAAAATGAGCTATGAACTCCTGCTCGACTACCTGAATGCGCTGGAATGTGATGTTCAGATTACTGTTGTTCCGCGCCGCAGGGAGCCGCCTCCTATCACGGCGTAGGAATCCTCCATAAGCCGTGAGCGCGGGCACGTTCTGGTAGGCACTTCCTGAAATTTCTTCCAGTTTTGTTTTTTTGCTTGTCGCACTTTTGCACCCTTCTGGATTTGGCGTGTTGTTCTGGTGCTGGTTTTTGGGCTTTATGGTGTCCCTGGCAATCTGGTTGCGTCTGCCTCGAAAATACCAGCCTTGCTGGATGTATCGTCTGCTTGTGAAGGTCTGATAAACAGCCCTGCACAGGCAGTCACAAATTGCCGACAATAGGCGCATGGAAGATTGCTTGAATGGGCTGCTGCACGCCCGAATTGGGGAATATGTCCTGCTGCGGGAAATCGCACGGGCGACGCACTACACGCTGTATCAGGCCGTGGACCCGCGTGTCGGGCGCATGGTGCTGATTAAGCTGCTGCATATCTCGGAGACGGCTCCCGCCGGGGAAGAGGTGCGGGCCGGGGCGACCGAGCGGCGGATGGTGCCGCGCCGGGAGTTTTCCCGCGAGCAGTCGCACGTTCTGGCGACCCGCCTGCGGCGCGAAGCGGAGGCTTTGGCCCTGCTGTCGCACCCGAACATTCTGGCCGTCTATGAGATGGGCGAGCTGGACGGCTACCCGTATCTGGTGCTGGAATACCTCTACGGGCACCCCCTGCGGCAGCACCTGGATATGCGCTCGCTGCCGATGGCGGAAGCCCTCGGAATGCTGGAACAACTGGCTTCGGCCATTGATACCGTCCACGCGCAGGGCATCCTGCACCGAGACATCCGGCCTTCCAATGTGACGATTTTGCACGACGGCACGGTCAAGCTCGTGGACTTCGGCCAGGCGCGTCAGCCGGGCGACACGACGGTGACCCTGATGGGGCAGCTTGTGGGCGAGCCGACCTATATGTCCCCGGAGCAGCTTCGCAACGACCCCGCAAGCCCCGAGACCGACCTGTGGGCGCTCGGCGTGATGCTCTATGAGATGCTGGCAGGCCGTCCGCCGTTCCAGGGGTCCAGTTTTCCCCTGGTCGCCCATCAGGTGCTCATGGGCCAGCCCGCGCCTATTCCGGGCGTCTCGCCCGCCGTGCAGGCCGTGGTGGACCGGGCGCTGGAAAAGGACCCCGCGCAGCGCTATCCGAGCGCCGAGGCGATGGTCGGCGACCTGCGCCGCGCCGCTGCCTACACCGCTGCGCCCTCTGCCGGGCCGGCCCCCAAATTTGCGCTGACGCGCCGCGCTACTTTGCTGGCCGCCGCTGTGCTGGGCGCGGCCCTGACACTTGTGATTGCGCTGGCCGCAATTACGTTCTTCACGCCGCCTGTTTCCCATGCCGCGACCCTGTCGCCGCCTCCCACGTCGGTTTCCGTGCCTGCTCCGGCGGCTCCCCTGCCGCCCGCCGCCGTGCCGCCTGCGCCGGTGCAAAGTCCGCCGTTCAGGGTGCTGCCGCCGCCGAACTGAACTCCGCGCTGAACTCCACAGCAAACTCCACAAACTTGGCGGGCAGGACCACCGGACGGCCCCGCGCAAACTGGATTTCCAGACGCGGCGAAAGCCGGTCGCCCCGGACGGCCAGAATGGTTCCTGACCCGTGCTGCGCGTGATGCACCAGACCGCCGACACGCGCCGCGCCGGGCTTGAACTCGGTCCGGGCAGCAGGCGCGGCTTCGGGCACAGCCTCGGGTGGTGGGGGGACGAGCGCGGCTAAATCGGCAAACTCCGGCACGTCGGCGGTCGGTGGTTGGGTGGGCCGCAGGCCGCGCCAGAACGACGCCTGCGCGTCGGTCAGCCCCAGCGCCCCGAAGACGCCCTGCGCCTGTGCGGCTTCGAAAAATGCGGCGAGATGCCGGGCGGCGGCCTCGATATGCGCGGCATCGGCCCATGTTTTCACGTAGCGCTCCAGCCCCAGCGCGGGGATGTGCCGGGCCAGCGCCAGCGTCTCCGGCGTCGTCCATTCGCCCGGCGGGCGGGCCAGCAAAGCGCCCGTTTCGGCTACCGAGGCCAGCGTCGCTTCCCAGTCGGCTTCGCGCAGGAACGGCGAGGGAAGCTCAGTGCGGACGACGTGCAGGTGCAGCGTGTGGCGGGTGCGGGTCAGGGCCACATAAAACAGCCGCCGCTCTTCTTCCAGCTCCTCCGGGCCGCCATAGGGGAACACGCCGCCGTTGCAGTCCGGCAGAAACACCGTCGGCCATTGCAGGCCCTTTGCCCGGAACACCGTCAGCAGAGAAACCGCGTCCGCCCCCGCCTTATGGGCCTGCCCGACCCCCCGCGCTGCCAAATCGTCCAGATGCGTCATCAGTGCCGCAAGCGTCGGCTTGCCCTGTGCATAGCGCAGGAAGGCCTCCAGATTGGCCGCCCGCGCCGCGCCGGTTTCGGGAAAGCCGCTCGAATGGCGCAAAAAGTCCCCGTAGCCGATTTTGCGGTCCAAAAGTGTCAGCGCCGCCCCGGCGGGCAGGGTGTCCCGCGCCCCGGCAAGCCACACGAGCGTGTCCGCCAAATCGCGCAGGCGTCCGGCCAGATGGTCCGACGACGCGCTTGCCGCCCCTTCCAGCGCCTTTGGCAGAGATTTCCCGCCGCGCACAGCCTGCGCGATAGTCTCGGTCAGGACGCGGGACACATAGCGCGTTGGCTTGTTGGCGACCCGCTGCCAGCGCATTTCCCAGCCCTCGCCCAGAGGCCCGCTCAGGTGGACATAATCCAAAAGCGTCAGCACTTCGGGGCGGGCATAAAACGGGCTGCCGCCGACCACTTTGTAGGCGATTTCTGCTTCCACCAAAGCCTGTTCCAGCGACGGTGTCTGTGCGTAAAGGCGCACCAGGACGGCGATTTCGTCCGCCCGCCGCCCCGCCGCCCGTGCCTCTTCAATCAGCGCGGCGATGTGCTTCCCCTGCGTCTCCGGCGTGTCCTCGGGATGCACGGCCAGATGCCCGCCAAAGCCGCGTGTCAGGGACAGGTGCTTCGGCTCGCGCTTGCGGTTGTGGGCAATCACCCGGCCCGCCAGAGCCAGCGGGGCGGCGTGGGAGCGGAAGTTGTCACCGATAAAGTACCGCCGCGCCCCGTAGCGCCGCCCGAACGACAAAATCAGGCCGGGGTCCGCCCCCCGCCATTCGTAGATGGTCTGGTCATCATCGCCAATCGCCATATAATTTCGATGAGGCTCGGTCAGAACATCTAAAAGCGCGGACTGTACCTGGTTGACGTCCTGAAACTCGTCTACCAGAACGCACGACCAGCGGCCTTGCGCTTCGGCGCGGACATCCGGGAAGCGGTGCAGGCATTCCCAGCCGCCGAGCAGCATATCGTCAAAGGTCAGCACGTTTTCCTCTAAGCGCACCCGCTCATAGAGCTTAAATAAATCTCGGTACCACGCAAAGCCAGGCGGCGCGGGGGCCTGCTTGGCAATTGCCAGCGCCGACGGCGGCAGTTTGGCGGCGTCCAAATCGGCGTACCACAAATTGGCCTTCATCACGCCCACATACGTCAAAAAATCCTGCCGGTCCAGCCCGTCCAGCTCCGGGGCAAACGCCGCTTTCTCGCGCCATGCCCGTGCCAGCACTTTGCCCAGAAGCTGCGACTCGCTGCCTTCGTCGTCCGACCCCAGCGTCAGCCCCGGCAGATGCCCGCGCCGCTGCGCCAGCCGCAGGACGCCCCAGCCGACCGAATGCAGCGTCTGCGTCGTGACTCCGCCGCAGTGCGGCCAGCGGGCGAGGGCGTGCTTGATGTCGGTGACGGAGGCTTTGGAAAACGACGTGGCAAGGATAGCGCGGGCGGGAAAAACGTCTTCGCGGACCAGCCGCTCAATCCGGTGCGTCATCGCCGTGGTTTTGCCCGCTCCGGCGACGGCGAACACGAGCGCGGGGCCGTGGTTGTGGGCGACAATCGCCTGCTGCTCATCAGTCAGCGGGATTTCGGCAGATTGGGTTTGGGGCGGGGTGGGGGACGGCATAGCGGTGTTATTATACACCATAGCAGGAGGAACCTCACCCCAACCCTCTCCTTCGAAAGGAGAGGGTTGGGGTGAGGTTCCTACATCTGCTGCTCGGTGGGCCGGATTAAAATCTCGTTGACGTTGACCCGGTCGAGCTGCGTGACGGCATAGACCACGGCGGCGGCGATGTCTTCGCTTTCCAGCGTGGTGATGTCCGTGTACATCTTCTGGACGCGCTCCTGCACTTCGGGGTTCGTGACGTGCTGGGTCAGCTCAGTGGCGACCGCGCCCGGCTCAATAATCGTGACCCGGATTTTGTCTTTGGCCGAGACTTCCTGCCGCAGCGATTCTGAGAACGCCCCGACGCCCCATTTGCTGGCGTTGTAGACGCCCGCGCCCGCGCTGGCGACGCGCCCGGCGACGCTGGAAATGTTGACGATGTGACCGCTGCCCTGGGCTTTCATCAGCGGCAGGGCGGCGTGCGTGGCATACATCAGTCCCAGAACGTTGATATTCAGCATCCGCCGCCATTCGTCGGTGTCCGCGCCCACAATCGGCCCCAGCAGCATGACACCCGCGTTGTTGACCAGAATATCGATCTTGCCGAACGCGGCATTGGCCGACTCCACCATGTCCCGCGCCTGATCTTCGTCGGCCACATCCGCCGTGAAGGCGTGCGCTTTGCCACCCATGCCTTCAATTTTCTTCACTAATTCGTCCAGCTTATCGGTGCGCCGGGCGGCAACCGCCACTGCCGCGCCCGCTTCGGCCAGCGCCAGGGCCGTCGCCTCGCCGATGCCCGATGAGGCTCCGGTCACCAGCGCCACTTTTCCGTCTAATTTGACTGCCATGTGTGCCTGCTTTCTGCTCTTAAATGCCGCTGCCGGTGCTTGGAGTGCTGAGGCCACCGCCGCCCGCTGTGGGGCCAGTGGGGCTGCTCATGCCGGACTCGGTAGAGCCGGTCGGGACGCCGCCCACCGTGCCCGTTTTGGACAGGCCGCCCGTTGGGGCGTCGGCCTCGGGTTCGGCATCACCGCCGGCTGTGGAGGCCATTGGGTTTGCCCCATCGCCATCTTCTTCCGCAATGCTGGGGGTGGACGGTCCGCCAATCCCGGCGGTGTCGCCGATTTCGCTGCTTTCCATGCCCATCAGCGTATTGTCGGTGGGCACGGCCACGCCGCCGCCAGTGGGGGTTCCGCCGTTCGCGCCCGGCCCGGTCTCGGCAGGCCGGGTTCCCGTGGTCGCTAGAATGCCGTCTGTGGTATCTGCCATTAGGAGTGTTCGCTTTCTAGGAAGTGACCTAAAGGTCCATCGGGTGGTCGAGGGCGGCGGTGCCGTCGCTGTTGTTGGCGTTGACGCCGCCTGCATTGGCGTCGCCGGGGTCTTCCATTTCGCCCATGTCACCGACGATGCCGAGAGACCCCGGCTCAGTCATCGTCAAATCTCCGGCGGGGAGGGTGTCCGGGCCGGGACTGGGGCCGACCTCGCCGGTAGGGTTCGGGTTGCCCGGCATGGGCATCTCGCTGTCGTTGGTCCCCTGGGGGGCGTCGGTCATCTCGCGCACGAGGCGCTCTTTCACGTCTTCGGTGTAGTCCTGGCTCACGGTATTAGGTTCCTTTTGGGGCTGTCTGTTTGTGGTGATATACCCGCAATGGGGCAAACGCAAAAAGGGCGGGGGCAAGCTGCCCCCGCCCATCTGGATAAATGCCACAGGTTGAAACCCGAGGCTGGAAAAAGCCCACCGTCCAGGGGACGGAAGAACGTGCCCCGGTGGGCTGCTTTGGTATCTGTCTTGTGTCCTCCGGGCTTGTGTCCTCCGGGACACTGGGCACTTCCGAGCCTCGGGTTTCAACCCGTGGCAGACATTGGCCTTGCTTAGAACTTCACTTGGATTTCGCCGGTGAACAGGCCGTAGCGTGGCGGCGTGTCCGTGCCGGGGGCATGGGCGACGCGGTCGGGGCGCTCAAACCAGACGCGCAGGCGGGTGGCTTTGTCGAGGTTATACAGCGCCCCGTAGCCGACATTCTCATCGGTGTACGAGTCGCTGCCGGCCCGGCCTTCGCCGCGCTTCAGCGTGTCATACTGACCCACAAGAGACAGCGGATGGCTGCCTTTCTGGCCGAAGGTCCAGCCAGCGGTGGCGTAATAGCCGTCGATGTGGTTGTCTTTAGCGTAGAGCGTAGACAGGGCATTCGTCCCCGGCGTCGCAAAGAACGAGCGCTGCTCATAGAGGCCGCCGACATACTCGGCGTTCACGAACGGCCCTTGCGGGGTCACAATCTGCGCGTCCGCGCCGTACAGCTCTTTCTTGCGGCCTGTGTACTGATTGCCCGTGCCCGTGATGCCGCCCGCACCGGTCAGATTGGCAGGAATGCCGCTCGTGTTGATCTGGCCATAGTAGTACGAGCCGCCCACCGACACGACCTTGTCTTTGGACTGGTAAGCAATCCGGTAGATTTGATCCTTGAAGCCGTCGCTGTCATCCGAGGTGCGGCCCGAGCCGTTGATGAGCGAGGCGCTCAGCTTGAGGCCCGTCGGCAGAAAAATAAGCTGGCGCGGGGTGTTATACGAAAGCTGAATGCCCTTGTCGTAATCCTGATTGGTAAAGATGCCAGCGGTGCTTTCGGAGAAGGCCAGAGGGCGCTCCGGGCTGATCAAATTCGCCTGCGAGGAAGGCAGATCGTAGCCGAAGGGGTTGGCGAACAGGCCCGCCGTGGCGGTCAGGTTCTTGGCCGGGTCCCCGTTGCCGCCGGTGTAGGCGACATTCGCCTCGCGCACCGTCACCTGCTGATTGGCGTTCGCGCCCGTGGTCACCGCGCCGGACGTGTCAATCTGCACGGCGTACTTGGTGTTGCCGGTCACCTGCCCGGTGAACTTCAGGCGGGCACGGCGCACGTCAAAAGTGGAGGGGCTGTTGCCGGACAAATAATTGCCGTTGTAGGCTCCCGCGCCGCCCGCATTGCCCTGCGGAAAGCGGTTCAAAGCGCCCTGACCCGAAGAAGACGACTGGTAGCGGGCCTGCACATAGCCGGAAATCTGGAACTTGCGATTTGCGCCAACGCCGTAGGAGTTGTCCGCCGTCGCCTGCGCCTTGTTGGCAAGGGCTTTGGCGTCCAGAACGTCGGCCCGCAGGGCATCAATGTCGTCCTGCGCCTGCTTCAAGTTGGACTGAATGGTGTCAAGCTCGGGGCGGAACTTGTCGATGAGCGCCTGCACCTGATTCAGCTCGTCCTGCGTCAGCGCCGAAGGCGGCGGCGTGCCGGGCGGGGGCGTGGCGCTGTTCATGTCGTTCAAAGTCCGCAGGAGGCGGTCGATGGCGACGGCGAACTCATAGCGGGTCATGGGGCGCTTGCCGCCGTAGGTGCCATCGGGGTAGCCGATGATGATGTGTTTGGCGGCCAGGTTCTGAACGGCTTCATAGGCCCAGTGGTTGGTGGGCGTGTCCAGAAACGGAGCCGCCTGTGCGTTGGAAGCGGGGGCTATCCCGACGACTAGCCCTCCGGCCAGCAGGGCGGCGGCCAGCGGGACAATGGCCCGCGTGCGACGTGTCAGCGAATGTCTCAGAAGTGTCATTGGCAGTGGTCTCCATGCTCGGTGCGGCCCTCTAAAGCGGGGCCTGTTTCGGAAAAAATGAGAACGAGTGGGCGCAGTACGGGGCATTATAACCCGAGTACGTGCAAAGCGCAAGCCGTCTGCCTGCTAAAGTTGTGCGGGTCTCTTGAGGGTCGTTCAGAAAGAAGTGTGCGGCGTCTGTGCCGGGGGGTGAAAGGGCGCTCTTTCGTATTCAGTGTACACTCGCTATGTTGCGGGATTGTTTCGGGTGCTGAGAAAAACCAGCGGGACCGCGACTGCATAAATGATGACCACCGACAGCCAGATGGCTCCGGGCCACTGTTTTTGAACGACAAAGTAGAAGGTAGAGAACGCGAGCGGCCCGACGATGGACGCCAGGCTGACCGCCGAGGCCAGCACGCCCTGGAACTGGCCCTGGCGCGAGGAGTCCACCTGCCGGGTAGACAGGGCCTGAAGCGCCGGTGTGCCGATGCCGCCGAGCGCGAAGAGGGGCATGATGGCGAAGACGATCCAGCCCTGCCGGGAAAAGGCCATAGCGACAAGAGCGAGGCAGGCGCAGGCCACTCCGACGAGAACCGCCCCGCGTTCGCCCAGCAGCCGAGCCGCCGGGCCGGGCAGAAGCGCCTGCACCAGAGTCTGGCAGACGCCGAACGTGCCGAGCGAAAGGCCGATCCAGAGGCCATTCCAGCGGAACGTGTCAAAGCCCCACAGTGCCCAGCAGGTTCCATAGACCTCGCCGGCGGCGCTGAAGATGAAAAACACGAGGATGATCGGCAGAAGCCTCTGCATTGAGAAGGCCCAGCGCAGAGGCCGCAGCGGGTTCAGTGCGGCCAGATCAATTTTCTGGCGGGCTGGTGTGTGAGACTCCGGCAGGATGAACACAGCCAGCAGGAAACTGCAGGCGTTCAGCACGGCGGCGGCGAGGAACGGGAGCCGCAGCCAGTAGTCGCCGAGCAGTCCGCCCAGAACCGGCCCGATGATGAAGCCGATGCCGAACATGGCGTTGAACAGGCCAAAGCGATGGGAGCGCGTGTCTTCCGGCGAAATGTCGGTGATGTAGGCCATTGCCACAGACACATTGGCGCTGGTCAGGCCCGCCAGGGCGCGGCCCAGCAGCAGCATCCAAAGCTGGGGCGCGAACGCCATGATGACGTAATTGATCGCCGCACCGGCCAGGGAAATGAGCAGCACGGGACGCCTGCCGAGGCTGTCGCTCAACGCGCCGAGCATGGGCGCGAAGAGGAACTGCATGACGCCGTAGAGCGCGGTCATAATCCCGATGTAGGGCGCGATCTTCTGGGTGTGCGTCACCGCCTCTAACAGTCGCGGCAAAATCGGGAAGATAAGGCCGATCCCTACGGCGTCAAGGCCGATGGCAGCGAAGATAACGACAAGGGGTCTGTTCATAGTGAGGCGATGGAAATAATGAGCTTGCCGGACACATGGCCCCCGGCGCTGACTTCCTGCGCCTGTGCCGTTTGCTCCAGCGGAAAAGCCTGTTCCACGCGCAAATGGAACAGGCCCTTGGAACACAGCCGGGCCACCTCGGCAAAAATTCGCTCCGGGTCTTTCGGAGGCCCGTGAGAAAACTTCGCGCCGTACTCCTCCGCCGAGAAATCAGCGACGGAAAGAACGTGCGAAGGGTCGCCGACGATTTCAATCAGCTCCGGGATAATCCCTGAGCCGGCGAGATCAAGGGCAGCGTTCACCCCCTTCGGTGCAAGTTCTCTCACCCGCTCCGCCAGGCCCGGTCCGTAGGTCGTCGGGAGGACGCCAAGCCCACGCAAATAGTCATGCTTTTGCACGCTCGCCGTGCCGATGACGCTGATCCCGCGCAGGCGTGCGAATTGGACAACCGCCGAACCGGTCCCGCCTGCGGCTCCGCTCACCAGAAGCGTTTCCCCGGATTTTACGCCCACTTCGTCCAGGGCGCGTGTGGCCGTGTCCACGATCACCGGAAGGCCACCGGCAACTTCAAACGACACAGTATCCGGCTTGTGCGCCCAGTGTGTCAGAACCGCATACTGGGCCATTGTGTTTTCGCCGAAGCCGAAGACGGTGTCTCCGACCGAGACACCCGAAACACCGGCACCAACCTCGTCCACAATGCCCGACGCCTCGACGCCGAACCCTGCGGGAAATGTGACTTCCTCGAAATCGCGGTATTGTCCGTCCCGGCGTTTCCAGTCCGAGGGATTGACCCCGGCGGCCCGGACTGCGATCCGCACCTGACCGGGGCCAGCCTGCGGCTCATCGATGTCAACGACGTGAACGACCTCCGAGCCACCGTATTCGCTGAACTGAACTGCTTTCATCGCTTTCTCCTAACATATTAAGTATACTCAATCTTAACATATACTCAGTATATATGTCAAGTGTGCTATAATTAAAGACAGGAGATATATGTCCATGCCGTCTGACCGTCAATCCCGTAAGCGCCGCGCCATGCGACAAAGTATCTCCGTTGCTGCCACACGCCTCTTTTTGGAACGGGGCTTCGATCAGGTGACGGTGGACGAGATCGCGGCAGCCGCCGATGTCGGACGGATGACAGTGTTCAATCACTTTCCTCGCAAAGAAGATATGTTCTTTGATCGGGATGAAGAGGGGCGCGAGGCCCTGCGCGAAGCTTTGCGTCAGCGCGATCCCCACGTCGCTCCGGTTGAGGCGCTGCGCCTGCTGGCTCATCGGCTCGTTGCCGAACAAAGCCCTTACGTCGAATTTTCTGCGGCGAGCCAGGGCTTTGTAGCAACGATTGAGAGCAGCGAAACCCTCAAGGCGCGGGCCAGGGCAATCCGGGACGAGATCGCGCAAGTCGCAGCGGCGGCCCTGTCGGAGTGCGTCGGGCGGGACCCTGCCGATCCCGCCGCCCATCTGGCGGCCAGTCTGCTCCTGGCGACATGGAACGTGGCCCTCACCCACGCTCACTGGACCTTCCAACAAAGCCAAGAGACTGAGGCCGCGAACGCCATCTTTCTCGCGCTGGTTGATCAGGGAACCCTCGGTCTCAAAGCCGCAATGGCAGGCACGCCTTACGCCTGAACGATCACCTCCGTCTCAGACCCAGCGACGACCCCAGCAGGATGCCGAAATCGGCCCGCGACATTCCCGGCGCGGGGACGGCCCAATAGGCCAGCGCCAGCGCGATGACGCAGTCGTCATGCCCGCTGCCCCGTGCGGCCATTTTCAGACGGCCCTGCTTCCCGCCCGGCGCGTACTCGAAGCCGCGCAGCTCGTCTAAAAGCGCCCCGTGCGGCGGGAATTGCAGCCCGCGCCCGGCCAGAGCTACCGTGAGGCGGTCGATGAGGGCCTGCTTGGTTTCGGCGCTGAACTGAAACTGCTCCACCAGCGGACGGCCCGCGCCGGGCGGGAGGTGCTGCGCTATCGCTTCAGTCAAGAGAGCCGCCAGCGGGTCGCCCAGCGAAGTGCCGTCTGCCACCAGACGCCGGGGGCGGAAGCGGGCGACCAGACCAGCCGCCGCCTCGGCCTGCGGCAGCCAGCCCGTCCCGCGCCAGCGGCTCAGATGCACCAGCCGGGCGGGGGACACTTCGGCATCCAGCACAATCACCACCGAGTAGTCCATCTTGCGGCCCCAGTCAATTCCCATGACGTAGTGCCGCCCTGCCCGCGCCTCCGAGTCCGCCCCCGCCCACTCCAACCGGACGCCCGGCAGGTCCGTGATTGCGGCGTCGATGTCTTCGTCCCGAAAGACCGCCCCGAAGCTGTCCAGGAACTGCGCCCCGAACTCCTGCGCGAACAGCTCGGGCGACATATCCTGCTCCTGCGCTTTGAGCCAGGCTTTGTCTAAGTGCGTATTATCAGAAGTCGCGCACTGAAACGATTCGTGCCGCAGGCCGTCGGTGTGGGGGCGTGATCCACGGGCGTATAGGCCGTAAAACGCCCCCTGCCGTCCGTTGGGCGACGACGCCAGGGTCCACTCGCCGCCCCGGTCGGCCAGCATCGGCGGCAGAACCTCCCGCAGAACGCGGTCGGGGACGAACGCCGCCTCGTCCACCACAATCCGGTGCGCCCACAGCCCGCGCAGGTTCCGCCCGTCGCGCCCCGCCGTCCGGCAAAGGATGTCAGACACCTGCCTGTCTTTGTCCGTGACCGTCATCACTAAGTTGGGCCGGGCGCGGACCGCCAGCGTCTTTCCCGCGAGTTCCGCGTGCGTGCCGTCCAGCGCCTTTTCCAGCCGTGCCCGGACGTCTTCCCCCAGCAGCCGCGCCTGCGCGTCGGTCGGGGCCACTACAAGCTGCCGCGTCCCCGGCGCGGCCAGCGCCAGCGTGGCGATGTCTATGCTTAAGCTCTCCGTCTTGCCCCAGCGCCGCCCGCAGGCGGCGACGCGCACCGGGGCCAGGGACGCGAACCACTCCCGCTGCCGCCGGTGCGGCGTCCACCCCCACAGCCGTGCGGCCAGTGCCAGCCGCGCCCGTGCGCTCCTGACCCGTTCCCGTTCTGTTCTCCACATTTTGCGTTCTCTTTCCGCGTCCTCCGGGGAAAGTATGGCATAAATATAGAACATACGTTCGTTTATTTTGGCTGTTAGCCTACCTCCTAATCATGGTAAAATACAGCCATGTCTACTGCTGTCATAGTTTCGCCCCTGATAGACGCGCTGGAGCGCATCGGCGATGGCGTTCTGGCGCTGGATGCCGACTGGCACATCACGTTTGTCAACGACACCGCCGCCGCTGTATTTGGGCGCACCCGCGAAAGCCTGCTGGGAAAGCACGTCTGGGAAGAGTTCCCCGAAGGCGTCGGCACGGAGTTCGAGTTGGCGTACACGGACGCCTTCCGCACGCAGACGCCGGGGCGGTTTGAGCTGTTTTCACCGGTGCATGGGCAGTGGTTTGAGGTCAGCATTCACCCCGCGCCGTCGGGCCTGTCGGTGCTGTTCCGGGACATCACCGCGCAGCGCGAGACGCGGCGGCAGCTTGCCGAGAGCGAGCAGCGGTACCGCTCGCTGTTTGAGCAGAATGTGGACGCCGTCTTTACTTTAGACACACACGGCTGCTTCACCGAAACCAATGCCGCCTGCGAGCTGCTGACCGGCCACACGGCTGCGGAGAAGCGCGGCCTGTTTTACTTAGATATGGTCGCTCCCGAATGCCGGGAAACCACGCTTGCCCTGTACACCCGCGTCCTGGCGGGCCATGCCGGGCGCGAGGAGATCACCCTGCGGCACAAAAGCGGGCGGCTCATTCAGGCGGACGTTTCCAAGACGCCCATTTTTGTGGATGGAAAAGTGGTGGGAGTTCATGGCATCGCCAAAGATGTTACCGCACAGCGAGCCGCCGAGCAGGCGCTGCGCGACAGTGAAAGCCTGATGCGGACTATCGCTGAGGCCAGTCCAGTCGCCATGACCATCACGCGCTGGAAAGACAGCCAGATTTTGTACGCCAATCAGCACGTTTCCGGCCTGTTTGGCCTGGACGCCACCCAAACGCTGACAGACCGGCAGACCCGCGACCTTTATGTTCGGCCTGAAGACCGGCTGCGCCTGCTTCGGGCGCTGTCCGAAACCGACCTGATTCAAAATCAGCAGTTCGAGCTGCGCGGCCTGGATGGGCAGACGTTCTGGGTGCATGGCTCGTTTCAGCGCATGAATTACCGGGGGGAAGACGCCATTTTCTCCGTTTACCATGACGTGTCCGAAGGACGGCGGCAGCTCGACGAGGCACGGGCACAGGCGGAGCGGGACCCGCTGACGGGGCTGCTCAATCACCGGGCGTTCCATGCGCGTCTGGAAGACGCCGCCCGGCAGGTGGAAGCGGACAGGGCCGGGGACAAAACTCTGGCCGTGGCGGTGCTGGATTTGGATAACTTCAAGTTCTTCAACGATGCCTACGGCCACCTCGTCGGCGATGCCGTGCTGCGGCAGGTGGCGGATGCCCTGCGCCGGGTGTGCCGGGCGGATGATGTGCTGGCGCGGTTTGGCGGCGATGAGTTTGCGCTGCTGATGCCCCGCGCCCGTTCCGGCGCGTCGGCGGAAGAGCTGGCCTTTCGGCTGGAAGCGGACCTCGCCGCGATTGGAATTGCCCACCGGCCCGAAGGCAGCACGGGCCAGATTCCGATCTCCCTCTCGGTGGGCGTGGCGCTGTTCCCCGAGGAGGCCGCGACCCGGACCGCCGTGGTGCAGCTTGCCGACGACCGGCTGATGCGGGCCAAAACCGGGGCGCGGCGCGATGGTCCGGTCCCGGCTCTTCGCCGCGCCCTGCGCGAAAGCATTGCCGGGTTCCCCATGCTGGACGCGCTGCTGACTTCCGTGGATACCAAAGACCGCTACACCCACCGCCATTCGGAAGATGTGATGTCTCACAGCCTTGCGATTGCCCGCGCTCTGGGTCTGGACATAGCCGCGCAGCATGAGATTGAAGTGGCCGCGCTGCTCCACGATGTCGGCAAAATCGGCGTTCCCGACTATATTCTGCGAAAGCCCGGCCCGCTGACGGAGGGCGAGTTCGAGTCCATCAAGCAGCACCCGCGCATGGGCGTTGTGATTGTCGCCGCCGTGCCCGGCCTGGAAGCCACGCTCGGCGCGATAGGCCACCACCACGAGCGGTGGGACGGCGGCGGCTACCCCGACGGTCTGGCGGGTGAGGCCATCCCATTATTCGCCCGGATCATGGCCGTTGCCGATGCCTACTCCGCGATGACCACCGACCGCCCTTACCGCAAGGGTATGGCCCCGGCGCAGGCGCGTCAGATTTTGCAGGACGGCGCGGGCAGTCAGTGGGACCCGGCCTGCGTGGCCGCGTTCCTCGGCCCCGTTTCTTAGCTTCCTTCCGACCCCATTGTTCCCTGCGTGTCATAGGGCGTATCGCCCCGGCTGTCTTCGGGTTTGTCGTCGTCTTCCACACTTTGGGGCAGGGATGGGTCACGGCTGTCATGCACGAGGCCGGGATCGCTGTTCGGGTCCTCGGTGGGGGCCGTGGCGGGGTCGGCATAATCCAGCGAGCCGGGCAGCGGGGCCGGTCCTCCCT
Source organism: Capsulimonadaceae bacterium (assembly GCA_965277455.1). Taxonomy (GTDB): domain Bacteria; phylum Armatimonadota; class Armatimonadia; order Armatimonadales; family Capsulimonadaceae; genus JANXMY01. The sequence goes on from OZ255823.1 coordinate 3,294,302, forward strand.
CGTCCATCTTCAGAGGCTCCTGCTCCCCCCGCACTTCATCGTCGGTCGAGCTGTCGCCCATGCTGTCTGGGGCCATCGGGTCAGTACGTGCATCAATCATACGTTTCTCCTTCGTTCTGATACTCTGCCTATACCCGCGCCGGGGCAAATATGCTACAACCATAGCATGGAAGCTCGGCAATCCTCTCTCGCCATCGCCCGTCGCCACGTTTGACGCCGGGCCGCCCTGCGGTATTTTAGGCTTAGAGGAACATAACACTATGGCCGATGAAAAGATGGCAGAAGAGTACACGCCGAGCGAGATGCCCGGCTTCGGGGAAATTGAACTTGTTGCGGGCGGCGGCATCACCGAAGAGGACGCCGTGCCGACGATGCCGCCGCCGTATCCCGACGACACCAATGCCGGGCAGGTGGACACGCAGGCGCCGGGCGGCGGGCTGACCGCCGACGATCTGGCCCAGCCGACTTCGACCGAAGACACCACCGGCGACCGTGCCACGGGGCTGATGGGGATGCGGGGATGACCCCTCCCCGTCGCTTCGCGCCGACCCTCCCCTGTTAGGGGAGGGTGAGGGCAGTAGGAACCGAAACGGACAAGGCCCCCGCTTATCAAGTGGGGGCCTATTTTTTGCTCTTCTCCTCACCCTTCCCTAACAGGGGAGGGTCGGCGCGAAGCGGCGGGGAGGGGTTACTTCGGTGTCGCTCCCGCAATCACCAGCACGCCTTCCTGTGGGCGGACGTACTTCTTGACGGCGGCGTTGACCTGTGCGGGCGTGACGCTGTTGTATAATGCGGCCCGCTTGCTGATGTAGTCCAGGCCGAGGCCGTATTCTTCGGCGACCGAGAGCTGCCCGGCGACACCCGAATTGGTTTCGAGGCGCAGCGGGTATGAGCCGTTCAAATACAGCTTGGCCTGCCGGATTTCGTCGTCGGTCAGGCCGTATTGCTTGACCTGCGACAATGTCTGCCGCAGCAGCGACAGGGCGCGGGTGGCGTTGGCGGGGTTCGCGCCGACAAAGACCTCCAACGGCCCCGAGCCGTGCTGCGCGTCGATAAACGAGTACACGCTATAAGCCAGCCCGTTTTCGTCACGGATGACCTTGCCCAGCCGTGCGCCAAATGTATCGCCGCCGATGATGTAGTTCATAATCTGCGCGGCATAGAAGTCCGGCGACGTCCGGGTCAGCCCCGAGTTGTAGCCGAACAGGAGGCTCGTCTGCGGGGCATCGGCCAGCGGGATGAAAATGGGTTTCGGCGTCGTCTCAGGCGTCGGGACATTCGGAATATCCAGCACGCGGGCGGGCGTCTCCGGCTTTGCCCAGTCGCCGAAGGCGGCGGTGACTTCACGAACCACATCGGCGGTGTTGACGTCGCCGACAATTACTAACCGCGTGGTGTCGGGTCGGTAGTAGGTCTTGTAAAAGTCCACCAGGTCATCGCGGGTGATGGCTTTCGTCGCCGCCTCGCGGTCATCCAGAGTCGGCTGCCAGTAGGGATGGCCTTTCGGGTACAGGGCCTCCGAGAACGCGATTTCGGCCTGTGCGCCCGCGCCGCCCGTGCCGCCCGTATCCTGCCGGGCATCCTGAATGCCCGCCAGTGTCTGCGCTTTCAGGCGGTCGAGCTGCTCCTGCGGGAAGTCCGGGCGGCGCAGCTCATCAGCGAGGGTAGACAGCGTCAGGCCAAAGTCTTTGGACAGGCTGCTGCCGCCAATGTTGGCCTCTTCCACGCCGCCGCTGACCCCGACGCTCGCGCCAACCGACTCAAGCTGCAAGGCGAGTTGCAAAGCCGTTTTACCCGCCGCGCCGCGTCCGAGCATGGCGGCGGTGAGGCCCGCGACGCCGTACTTGCCTTCCGGCTCAAAGGCGCTTCCGGCAGTGAGGTAGCCGTCAATCGCCACGGTTTTGCTGGCATGGTTTTCCTGCACAATCAGCACCATGCCGTTTGGCAGGACGACGCGGGTAGGCTTGGTCGTCGCCGCCACTTTGGGCGTTTTAATAGCCGTGTTGAACGTTTTGTCCAGAGCGGCCAGCAGGGCTTTTTGTTTTGGGTCGGTGACAGGCTTGGACGCGCCGAAGTTGTCCACAATCGGGGGCGGGGGCGGGGGAGCGCCTGGCGGGGTGGGCTGCGGCTCAAATGTCGCCACGGAACGGTTGTCCGCCGTCAGGTACGTCTGCGCGACCCGCTGAATGTCGGCGGGGGTGACTTTGCGGATTTTGTCCAGGTAGGTGTCAAAATAGTGCGGCTGATTGATGGCGGCAAACCGGCCAATCTGCTCGGCCTGCGCGGAGACGCTTTCGTTCTGATACACGAACCCGGCTTCAATCTGACGCACGGCGCGGGCCAGCTCTTCGGACGTGACCAGTGTGGTTTGCAGCTTCGCCGCCTCGGCTTCCAAGCCGGCTTCCACTTTCTCGTTGCTCACACCGCTCGCGGGTGTCCCGTCCAATTCAAACAGGTACGGGTCCCGCATATCGTCGTTGCCCGCGTTTGCCGACTGCGCGACGCCCGTTTCCACGAGCGACTGATACAGCCGGGCGCTGCGTCCGCCGGACATGATCTGCGACACCACATCAAAGACGTAATGGTCTTCGGACCCCGTCGCGGGCGTGTGGTAGCCAATCATCACCTGCCCGGTCGTGCCGGGGCGCTTCAGGATGCTGCGCCGCTCGCCGCGCTGCGGCGGCTCGGGGGTGATATGGTGCGTCTCCGGCTGTGTCAGCGGGTAAACGCCAAAGTATTTCTGGCAGATCGCCACGGCTTTTTTTGTGTCAAAATCGCCCACCATGACGACCACGGCATTGGACGGCATATAGTGCTTGCGGTAGTAGCTGTAAATGACATCGCGGCGGTTAGCGACCGCTTCCACATCGCTGCGCCAGCCAATCGTCGGCCAGTGGTAGGGATGCGCGGTGAACGTCGCGGGCAGGAATGTATAGGCATACAGATCATAGTCGGGGCTGTTGGCATCGCCTTCCAGCTCGGAGCGCACGACGGTCATTTCGTGGGCCAGCTCTTTGGGCGCGAACTGCGAGTTTTCCATGCGGTCGGCTTCAATGCGCGCCGCAAGCTCCAGCCGGTCGGCGGATACCAGCTCATGGTACTCGGTGACATCCGGCCCCGTGGAGGCGTTGATCTGCCCGCCGTTGGTCTGAAATAAATGGTTAATCGCGCCGGGCGGCAGGTCGGTAGTCCCCTTGAACATCATGTGCTCTAAGATGTGCGACAGCCCGGTTTCCCCGCTGATTTCGTTGCGCGAGCCGACTTTGTAGTAGACACTGAAATAGGCGACGGGCGCGGCGTGGACTTCTTTCGATAAAATCGTCAGCCCGTTTGCCAGATGCGTCTCGGTCACAGACTGGCTTTTGTCGTAGGTCTGCGACACGATGCCGCCATATTGGGGCGCACTGTTTGCCGCCACGGGCGGCGCGGCGAGAGCCGCCGGAGCGGCGGAGGTCAGCAGGAGAGCGGCCAATAATTTGGCGTAAGCGGTGGGGTTAGAAAGATGGCGCATACAGGCAGGGTTCGCTTTCTTTGGGCGGGAACTCAGCAACCGGCTCTAAAGAGCCGGTCTATTTAGTAAACGGAAAAAGTGTCTCCGACACTCAGGAATAGATCAAGAACAGACAACGTATGCGGTCCGTAGTCCCGCAGGGACTTTTTCGGCTTACTAGTAGACCGGCTCTTTAGAGCCGGTGTCTTTCTTAAAACGACCGCCCGCATTCGCGGCAGGCGGGCGTTCCAGCAGGGTAGCCGACGCCGCAGGAAATGCAGTACGGCCCGCTTTCTTCGTCAAGCTCTTCATTGTCAAGCTCTTCATTCGCCGCCTCGCCATCTGGTTCCTCCCCCGGCCCGCCGGAGACGGCCTCGTACCAGCCCGTCCGCGACGGCTCCCGCAGGTCGCGCAGGTCGTAACGGTCTTCAAACTTTTGTTTCAGCCGCTGCGCCGCCCGGTGACGCCAGACAGCGGCGGCATACAGCGTCGAAAGAGCAATCAGCACCAGCGGCAGCAGGCCCCACAACGAAGACAGCATAGGGAGAGTGTACCTGCTGCCGCCTGCTTTTTGACTTGCTTTTTAGGACTATGCTTGGTACACTGAGCGTATGAGTGACACCGGGACCAATGCCGCCAGGGCAGGGGACACACGCGAAGGCAAATACTGCCCGCGCTGCGGGGCGATGGCCCCCCGCGACCAAGCCGTCTGCGCCCATTGCGGCCACCAATTCCGCAGCGGGACCGCCCCGACTGTCGCGCCGACCCGCCCGCCCGAGGACCTGCACCGCACCCAGCAGTTTACGCTGCCGACGCTGACGCGCACCCCGCCCCTGACCGCCGCGCCGCCGCCTCTGCCGACCCTTCCCGAACAGCCCGCAAAGCCGCTCTGGACTCTAGCAGCCCTCGCCGGATCAGCCGTTCTGCTTCTGCTCGGCTTCCTCTTCTGGAAACAGGCGTCCGCGCCCCAACCCGACCCAACCCCGGTGGGCGCATGGATCACCACCCTGCGCGGCACTGGGACCGGGGCACAGTCCGCCGACCTGAAGTTTGTCTTCGCGGACGGCGGCAGCGGAACCTATGCCCTCGGCACGACCCCGCCCGCGCCCCTGCACTGGGCGCAGACCGGGAACACGCTGTTGCTGACGCTGACGCCGCCCACGCCGCCGAACACCCAGTACGCCACGCTGGGCACGGTGTTCAGCAATCGCCCCTGGATTTGGAAACAAGACCCCGCCCGGCGCACGCTCATGCTGGGCACACTGACATTCACGGAGACCCTATGACCCGCTTTTTTGCGCTTGCCCTGCTGTTTGTCACTTTACCTCTTGCGGCCCGCGCCGATGACCCCAGCCTGCTGGTTCCCGACCGGCCGGGCCTGACCAACGGCTCCGACACCGTCGCGCCCGGCCACTTGCAAGTGGAAGTCGGCATCACGCGCAGCAAGGGGCCGTCCGCCAACCCTGCCGCCCCTGCCAGCGAAGGCGGCGGCGCAAGCCAGACCACCGACGCCCCCGAAACACTCCTGCGGACGGGCCTGGACTCCAAAACCGAGCTTCGCCTGACCCTGCCGAACTATTTGTGGCCCTCCGGCAGCGATTCGGGCTTCACCGACGGAGCCATCGGCCTGCGCCGCAAGCTCTATCAAAGCAGCACCCTTAAAATTGCCCTGACCCCGACACTGACCGTGCCGCTCAAAACCGCCGTCACGTCCTCCGGCCATGTGGACCCGTCGCTGAACCTCAGCGGGCAGCTCACATCGGGCGCACGCTGGAGCATTCAGTCCAACTTGATTTTGTCGTATCCCACCCAAAACGGGCGGCGATTGGCCGACTACACCGGCACGGGGTCTGCCACCTATACCCTCACCGGGGCGCTGTCTACGTTTGTCGATTTCTCCTATGATGCCCCCGTCGGCAGCGCCCCGTCGCCCATCGCCGACGGCGGCTTTGCCTACACCCTCACCAAAAACACGCAGCTTGACCTTGAAACCGGGCGCGGCCTCGGCGGCAGTGCCCCCACCCAGTTCTATGGCGGCGGCTTTGTGATTGTGTTTTAGAGGCATTCTGTCCTATCTTGTCCTGATCCTGCTCCCTCTCCTTGCTGAAGGACGAGTCCGACGGAGAGGGTTGGGGTGAGGTTCTCCCGTGGGCCATAGCACGAGGGGTTAAAACCCCTCGCTGGAAGGCGCTTCGCGCCGGGCGGCCAAAATGCACTGGCGGAAGGTTTTCGACCCAACTCTTTGGCTTCCCGGCGTCTTCGCCTCATAGCGAGGGGTTTTAACCCCTCGTTCTTTTTATGTTCTTCTTCCTGGCATTGCCCCCTTGCATTTTCTGCACACACCCGGTATACTGCATTCGCAACTCAAAATTAACCTCGCTCAATTTAGAAGATGCCAAACGAGAAAACAAAAGAAAAGTTCATCACCGAGGCCGTGGAAGACTACCTGAAAACGATCTACTCGCTCTGTCAGGAAGGCGGCCCCGAAGGCAAAGGGGCCTCCACGCAGAAAATCGCGGCCCGGCTTGGAGTCAGCGCCCCCGGCGTCACCAAAATGCTGCATCACCTCGCCAAGCATCAGCTTATTGAACACACGCCGTATCTGGCAACCTCGCTGACCCCGGTGGGCGAGAAAATTGCGCTGGAGCTGATCCGCCACCACCGCCTGCTGGAGCTGTACCTGATGGAAAGCCTGGGGTTTGGCTGGGAACAGGTCCACGCCGAGGCGGAAAAGCTGGAACACCATATCAGCGAAGGGTTTGAAGAGTCTATCGAGCGCCTGCTGGGTTTTCCCGAGTATGACCCGCACGGCGACCCCATCCCCACCCGCGACGGCCAGATGCCCCGGTTTGTGACCGCCACACTGGCCGCGCAGGCCGACGGCGTGCCGCTGGTCGTGCGCCGTGTCACCGATGAGAACCCGGACCTGCTGCGCTACCTGAAAGAGCGCCGCCTGCTGCCGGGGACGCCCGTGCGGATTGCCGAGCGCGAGCCGTTCGGCGGGGCGCTGGTCGTGGAGGTGGAAGGAAGCCGGGAGCGTATTAGCCCCGAAGCCGCCGCGAATGTATTTGTGGAGGTCGCAAGTGTTAAAGACAGTTAGAAATCAATACCTATGACTACGACCACTCCCGAGCCTTCTCTGGACGAAGACCTGCCGACAGCGGGCTGGCGGCTGCCCGTCAAGCAGGCGTCCCTGCCGGAAGTCTTCCGCTCCGTTTCCGTGCCCAAAAATGCCACGTTCTGGCGGCGGCTGCTGGCCTTTATCGGACCGGGCTACCTTGTCGCGGTCGGCTACATGGACCCCGGCAACTGGGCCACGGACATCGCGGGCGGCGCGGTTTACAATTATTCGCTGCTGTCGGTGATTTTGATTTCCAACTTTATCGCCATCTTCTTGCAGGCGCTGGCCTGCAAGCTGGGCATTGTCGGCGGGCGGGATTTGGCGCAAGCCTGCCGGGATGCCTACTCGCGCCCGGTGGCAATCATGCTCTGGCTATCCGCCGAAATCGGCATTGTCGCCTGCGACATCGCCGAAGTCATCGGCGCGGCTATCGCGCTCAATCTGCTCTTCCATATCCCGCTGACCGTGGGCGTCCTTCTGACCGGCGGCGATGTTCTCATCATTCTGGCCTTGCAGGGGAAGGGCTTCCGCTGGATTGAAGCATTTATTATGGTGCTTATTGGCACGATGATGGCGATTTTTACGCTGGAACTCGCCTATGTCAAGCCGGACTGGTTTGGCGTGCTGGGCGGCTTCGTGCCGCGCCCGCAGATTATCACCGACCCAAAGATGCTGTATATTGCCCTCGGCATTCTCGGCGCAACGGTCATGCCGCACAATTTATATCTGCACTCGTCGATCATTCAGACCCGCCGCTACGGGCGCAGCCTGGGCGAGCTGGGCAATGCCCTGAAGGCGGCCTATACCGACTCGACGGTTGCGCTGATGCTGGCCCTGTTTGTCAACGGCGCGATTTTGATCCTGTCGGCGGCGGCGTTTTTCCGCACAGGTCATCATGGGGTGGGGGATATTGAAGGCGCGTATAAACTGCTGTCGCCGCTGCTCGGGGCGGCGCTGGCGACCCCGCTGTTTGCGATAGCCCTGCTGGCCTCGGGCCAGAACTCCACCATCACCGGCACGATGGCCGGGCAGATTATTTTAGAGGGCTTCACGAACTTCAAGATTCCCGCCTGGGTACGCCGGATGATCTCGCGTGGCATTGCGATTGTCCCCTGCGTCTTCGCCACGATGCTGGCCGGGCCGCACGGCACGGGCAAGCTGCTGATTCTCAGTCAGGTCATCCTCTCGGCGCAGCTTTCGTTTGCGGTCATTCCGCTGGTGCAGTTCACCAGTGATAAAATCAAAATGGGGCCGTTCGTCAACGGCCCTGCCGTCAAAGCGATTGGCTGGACTTTGGGCGGCATCATCGCCCTGCTGAATGCTTACTTAATCTTCGCCACCTTCTTCCCCCATCTCGTGCCGGGGGCGAGTTAAACAAGGAACCCGGCACTGGAAGTACCGGGCTAATAGCAAACGGAAAAAGTCGCTCCGCGACTCAGGACAAGATAAGCACACTTGCTAGTTCTGTTCTGGAGTCGCGGAGCGACTTTTTCCGTTTACTAATAGGCTGGCTCTGAAGAGCCAGCCCACTACCCCCACGGGAACGGCGGGGCGGGGATTTTGTATTCCGGCGTCAGCCATGCCGACAGGGCGTTGATGACGACGTAAAAGACCGCCATACCGAACTCGCCCAGCACCAGGCCCAGGAAGAACGGGCGGGCGCGGGCGTACAGACTCATGCCGCCGTAGCGCAAAATCAGCGACTTGAATAGCCAGGCGATAAAGCACGGGAACCAGAACTGAATCGTGCTCCATGCCCCCGACAGCGCATAGCCCAGCGGATGCAGCGGCCACCAGAAGAACGCCGAGCGCATGACTGACAGGAACACCGTCATCCCGACGCCCACGCCAAAGAACGTCGGCATCTGCCAGGACGCTCCCGCCGGGGGCGGCGGGCTGCCCTTGATATACTGCGCGTAGTCTAAAAACGTCAGCCCCGGACTGCCCTGCGTCATCCAGTTGTCCATGTGCCCGTTCGCCCCGAGCCGGTACGGAATCGCAATCTCCATCGGCACGGCCACGCAGAACGCAATCACAATCCCCAGCGCCATCGCCCCCGCGAACGCCCGGCGGCGCACCCGGCCTCCATTCGCCGTCCGCGCCCCGTCGCTCAGGCGGGACACGTCCAGTATCCCCGTCAGCAAAAGCCCGCGCTGATCGCGCAGGAACAAATTGTCAAAGAACGCCAGCATCGTCAGATTGGATGCCCCCAGCGCGTGCAGAGGCATCACCATTCGCAGCAGGTCCACGGGCCGGAACGTCGTCTCGGTCATCAGCATTCCCGCCTCGGCTGTCGAGCGGGCCATGACCAGCGCGATGACAAAGAGGCATACGATCAGCTCAAACAGGGCCAGCCAGAGCGACATTCCATTGAGCCACAGCCAGCCCGCCGAGGCCAGAACGCATCCCGCCAGCCCCCAGAAGGCCGTCCGGTACGGCAATAATTCGTCGGCATCCTCGCCGTTGCCGCGCCCGATAGCCGCCGCCCAGACGCGCTTCCAATGAGGCCGCGCAATCCAGAAAAAGTACCCGCTCAGGACTAAATAGGCCCCGACGGTCTGATAGCCAATAAACAGCACCGGCGGGTAGGCGGGCATCGCGGGGGTCGGCTGATTGAACGAAATCATCACGATCTGCTCGGCCCGCGACAGCAGAAAGAAGAACCAGATGGAAAACAGCACGTCGGTCGGCAGCAGGAAAAAGAACCCGATGGCCGCAAACGACAAAATAAACATCACGCTCCACGCCACGGCATTCCACGGAGGCGAGGTGACGTAATCGCTCATCGTCCATTGCAGGGTGACATCGGGGATCGACGGCTGAATTTGATGCAGGCCCTTGACGCCGTAGATAATCACGGGGATGGCGACGCCCAGCCACATCAGGCGGTTGCGGAAAAACGCGGGCCGGTCCTGATCTCCCGCAATCTCCAGCGGCAACTGTGCCAGCGGAAACGACAGCTTTTCAGTGTCCACCCACTGCCGCCGCAGGAGGGCAGTCAGACACAGAAACGCGCCCAATACCAGCCCGGACAGCAGCCCCCAGTTCAAGATGGGCTGCACCCAGGCCGCCCAGGGAATCGGAGCGCCCGTCGGCAGCTTGTTGTTCCAGGCATCCGCGACCGGCTGCGCGGCGCTCAGGGCCGGGTTGTAGGGAACCAGGCCGGGGCGCAGCCAGCGGTCAAACAGCCCATGCAGGTTGGTCGTCGTGTCGGTGTGGTTTGGCACATAGACCAGTGCCGGAACCATCTTTTCCACCAGCCCGTGCGAGGCAGTCAGGGCGGCGACGAGGCACATGGAATAAATCACCAGAAGGTCCGCCGAGTTCAGGCTCCAGCGCCTGGCGACGCGGGCGGAGAGGCGGCTGAGAGCCGCGACCAGCAGCAGCAGCCCGAGCGCGGCGGGGGGAAATTGCAGGTAACCAATCCGAATCGTGCCCAGCACCATCTCCGCCTGCGTCACCAGCGCCGCCGTGACGGCGGCGGCCAGCGCCCCGATGATGAGCGCCCGTGCCCGCATCCCTTCGCGCCTCGGCTCCGCGCTCGTTTCTGCTGCCGCGTCGCTGCGCGGCGTCGTTGTCCGCGCCATACTCTCAAACCGCCTTACTTGCTATTATTCCTAGACAAAGCCTATTTTACCATGAGTGGCGGGCAAAGGGAAGGGGGCGGGTAGAATAGCGCCATGCCTTCCTCTTTGATCCCTTCCTCTTTGATCCCTGCCACGTTCCTGCACACCAGTCCCCTGCATCTTGTTTTGCTGTTTCTGGCTGCGTTTGTCGCGGGGGCGATCAACTCGGTCGCGGGCGGGGGAACGATTTTGACATTCCCCACGCTGCTGACTATTCTTGGCCCGGCGCAGTCGGTGCTGGCGAATGGAACCAGCACCGTGGCGCTCGTTCCCGGCTCGGTGAGCGCCTACTGGAACTACCGGGGTGAGGTCAAGCTCAGCCGGACGGCTCTGTGGCAGATGGCTCTGCCAAGCCTGCTGGGCGGCGGCATCGGGGCGTATCTGGCAACGCACGTCAACGCGAAGCTGTTTTCCCATTTGGTCCCGTGGCTGATTTTAGGCGCGACGTTTCTCTTTTTGATTCAGGACCCGGTGCGCCGCTGGGTAGACACGCGCCGGGAGGCGAGCGGCGGCGAGGCGGCGGGGGAGGGGCCTCTCGGGGTCGGGGGCATGATTTTCCAGTTTTTCGTGGCCCTCTACGGCGGCTTCTTTGGCGCGGGGATTGGCATTCTGATGCTGGCCGCGCTCGGCTTTCTCGGGCAGACCAACATTCACCGCATGAACGGCCTGAAAAACTTCGCTGCCGTCTGCATCAACGGCATCGGCACGGTTTTGTTTATCTATTACGGCAAGGTCAACTGGGCACTGGCGATTCTCATGGCCGTCGCCGCCATCGCCGGTGGGTGGGGCGGGGCGGGCGTGGCGCGGAAGATGGGGCAGGCCAATGTCCGCCGCGTCGTCATCGGCGTCGGCCTTGTCTTCGGCCTGTTCACGCTGGCGCAGCAGCTTAAACTCGTATAATTGGATTGGTATAACCTTCTATGTTTCCTAAAAATCAGCGTCAAAATGCCGCCGCGAGCGGCCCCAATCCGCAGCCCTATGAGACGGAGGCGGAAAAGCATCACTGGTCGTACTACATGGGCGAAAAGGTGCGGGAGCGGTATGCCAACTTCCGCGCCGACCCGGAGCCGCGCTGGCCTGCGATTGTGTCCCTGCTCGGGGGCGTCGGCCTGTTTGGCGTGCTGCCGCAGTCGCTGTCGCTTGGTCCGCGCTGGCTGCCGGCGGCTATCATCGTGCCGCTGCTGCTGCCAACCCTTCTGTCGCATTTGCGCGGGCATCACACCATCAACCGCGTGATGGGGCTGATTGTGGCGGGCGTGGAGACGTTTTTTTTAATCGCGTCGCTGCTGAAGCTGATCGTCTCCATGCTGGACCCGCACCTGGCGGCGGCGGCCAAAGAAACCCCGGAGCGGCTGCTGATTTCAGCGGCGGCGCTGTGGCTGACCAATGTGCTGGTGTTCGCGCTCTGGTACTGGCATCTGGACGCGGGCGGGCCGAATGCGCGGGATCAGCGGCCCGGCCACTGTCACGGGGCGTTTTTGTTTCCGCAGATGACCATGAGCACGGAGGCGCTGGCCGAGTCAGGGCAGGCCCGCTGGAACCCCGGCTTTGTGGATTACCTGTTTCTGGCCTTTAATTCCAGCACGGCTCTGTCCCCCGCCGATACCGCTGTGCTGTCGCGCTGGGCCAAGCTCCTGATGATGGTGCAGGCACTCATCTCGCTGACCGTCATCGCCGTTCTCGCCGCCCGCGCCATCAATACCCTGAACTAAAATACCCTGAGCTGAGGAAACCGCCATGCCCGATGAGATAGAAGTGCCGCTGGAACAGTCGCAGGAACATATTGAAAAAGCGCATGAGGAAGCGCACGCCAAACACTCTGAAGACGCCGAGGAGAAGACCCCCGAACACGCGGGGTGGACGCGCTTTATTGCCGTCATCACGGCGATTCTGGCCGTGGTCGCCGCTATTGGGGCGCTCAAATCCGGCCTGCTGGTCAACGAGGCGCTGCTTGCCAAGAACGACGAGATCAGCCTGCGAACCCAGGCCTCAGACCAGTGGAATTATTACCAGTCCAAAGGGATTAAAGGGGTCATGTATACGGCCACGGCGGCCCTGCTGCCGCCCGGTTCACCCGCCCTCGCCCAGAACAGGGCTGAGGCGAGTCGCTACCGCAGTGAGCAGAAAGATATTCAGACCAAAGCCGAGGGCCTGGAGCGCAAAGCGGGTGTCCAGGACGCTGTTTCAGAACACGACATGGAGCGTCACCACATTTTCGCGTTTTCCGTGTCACTGTGCCAGATCGCCATTGCGCTGTCTGCTATTGCTGCGCTGACCCGCAGCCGCCGCGTGTGGGTTTTTGGCCTGGCCGCAGGGCTGGCGGGAGTCATCGCCCTCGTGGGCGGGTTCTTCGGCCTGCCCCTGCCGTTTGCGTTTTAGCTGGCCGTCAAAGAAAACAGCCCCGGCACGAGTTGTGCCGGGGCTGTTTGCGTATCAGTTTTGCCTATCCTTCCCAGGAAATGCGGCGGCGCGGGGTGTTCATTTTAGCCTCCTTGCTACTCGCCCGAGATGGCTTTGGAAGACAGGTCCACGGAACCTGTGGAGCTGCCCCAGACGGCCCGCGACCCCCAGACGGCGCGGCTGCCCCAGACGGCGCGGCTGGCATTCAGCGTGTTGCTGCCCCAGACCGCCCGGTCGGCGGTGATCATGTTGCTGCCCCAGACGGCCCGAGAACCCCACACGGCCCGCAGGTCGGTCACGCCCGTGCCCCACAGGCTGCTGCCCCAGACGGCCCGGTCCATTGCTACCGACAGGGTGCCGTCGCCGTTGTCCACGAGGCTCGGGCTGACCGCCGGACCCTGCGCGACGGCGGTGGAGGCCAGCGCGGCGGGGATATTCAGGTAGCCTGACCCGTAGGTCAGCGCATCACCCGTGCCGTCGGGCGCGGTCCATTTGTCGGCGGACAGCATCAGGCGGGCTTTGACGGTGTCGGGCGTCAGGTTCGGGCTGGCTTGCAGCAGCAGGGCCACGGCTCCGGCGACGACAGGCGACGCCATGCTCGTGCCGGAAAGCTGGAAGTAGTCGTTGGAAACGACGGCGTTTTTGGCGACATAGCGGTAGGCCGTTTGCGGGATGTCGTTGGTTCCGCCCGCATAGTTGTCCAGCGTGCTGTTGTTGGCGTCCAGCGAGATGACTTTGTTGCCCGGCGCGATAATGTCCGGCTTCATCACAAAGTCCAGGCGGGAGGGTCCCCGGCCCGAATAGGTGGCGATTTTGTCATTGGCCCGCGTGCCGTCCGTGCTTTTGGTCGCGCCGACGGTGATCACATACGGGTCATTGCCGGGCGAATTGATCGCGCCGTAGTTCGTGCCCCAGCCCTCGTTGTCCGTCCCCGCCGTGTTGGTGTCGCCGTTCAGCCGCCCGTCGTTGCCCGCCGCGCAGACCACCACGATGCCTGCCTGATAGGCGGCCTCGACCGCCTGGCACAGCGGGTCGGTGGTGTAGCTTTCGCCCACTGGATGCCCGAGTGACAGGTTGATGACCCGAATGCCGTACTTGTCCTTGTTGGTGACGGCCCAGGTGATTCCGGCGATTACCGTGCCTACATCGGTCTGCCCGCTGGCATCCAAGACGCGGACGCTGACAATGTTCGCCTGCGGCGCGATGCCGTAAAAGTGCCGGTAGGAGTTCGGGTCGCTAGACTTGTTGGCGTTGCCTGCAATGATTCCCGCGACGTGCGTGCCGTGCCCGCACGGGTCATCCGGGTTGGTGGGCGGCGGGGGCGGCGTCTTAGGAGCGCCTTTCACCGGCGGTGCGGGGGGCGCAGGCGGCGGCGTCAAGTCGACGCTCGCCAGCAGCCGGGGACCGGCCAGATTAAGCAGTGCAATCGGCGATTTGCCGCCCAGGTCCGGCACATTGGCGACGCCGCTGTCGATAACGGCCACGGTGACGCCTTTGCCGGTCAGTTGATACTGGTAACTGAAAAAGCCCGTCGTTGCCGTCGCTGTCGCCTGATCAGCTTCGCTGGATTTGACGGTGAACTCGTCAGTTTTCTGGATCAGGCCATCGAGCGAAACGTGCGCCGCGAACGGCAGCGCGGTCAGGGCTGCGAGGTTGCGCTTCGGCAGGCGCACGGCCAGTGCGTGAATGAGCGTCAGCCGCCGGGTGATGTCGCCGCCGAGCGCGGCAACCTGCGCCTCTTCAGCGGGCGACAGCGTTTGTTTGCCCTGCAAGATCACCGAGGTCCAGCCTGACGACGGCTGTGCCGCCAGCATCTTCGTGAGCGACGTGTCAGTCGAAGCCGCCGGTGCGGCATAAACGGTCGGTGCAGCGGCGGCCTGTGCCGCCAGCAGGGTCAGTCCGGCCAGCAGGCCGGGAACATAGGAATGCCCATAAGAGCGTGAGTGCGTGATGGTCTTTCGGTACATGGTTTACTTTCCATCGAGCGTTTTGCAGTCCGGCGGCCCGGCGGCCATTCCTTGTTTTGCAACAGGGGGCAGGCCCGTAGCTTTGCGTCCCCGTCTTTCGGCGGGTTTGCCCGGTTTCGGCTGCGAAGGATGTTTGGCGAATATGGTCCTTCCGGCCCGAAAGTAAAAAGAATGGCGCAGTGCCCATTCGGCAGCCCGGCAGTCTCAGCGGCCTATCTGCCGTTGAGACCCGCAGCTTTGCGTCCCCGCCTTACGGTAATCCGGCGTCTCAGCCGGCGGGTTTGCCTTTTCGGGGGAAGTGAGGACCAACACTTTCCATTATGCCGCCAGGGTCCGGGGGCCTCACTGTTAGCAATACGGGAATGAGAGTGGATAGGCAGGAGTTGGGGCCGGAGGCGTAGAACAAAGCCGTTGGGGCGCGAAGAGTCGCGCCCTCTAGCCTTCTCCGATTTCTGCTCTGACCCCCTCTTCTTAAGCAAGGAGAGAGGTGGAGTAAGGTTCATTCCATGTCGCTTTGGCTGAAAATAATCGTCTATCCGTCGCTTGTCCTGTTTTGCACGTTTCTGGGCGGCGTCATCGGCGTCTGGATACCGGCGCACGGAACCGAAAAAGACACGGGAGCCGCCGGGGTGGCGGACGGGATGGGGATGATTTTGTATGGCTTTGTTGGGCTTGCCATTGGTCTGGCGGTGGGTATTGTTCTGTTGCTTATTTTGATGGCATGGCTGGAACGCAGAGAGCTTACTGCCGACCCTGCGCCGCCGCAGGAGCCAGAAGAAAACGGATGGCCTCCGGCCCCGCGCTCAGGACCACGGGGCTGAACCCCCGTGCTTTGAAAGTGCAACTCCCCGCCTTCGCGGGCATCAGACGACTTTTGCCACCCTTTGTGAAAGGAGAACTCCATGCTTCCGTTTTCCAGCGACGAAGATAAGTTTCACTACTATGCGGACCGGGGGGACCATGTCCGGGAGGAAGGGCTGCCAGAGGCGGCGGCGCAGGAGTACCGCTGCGCCCTGCAAAATAGCGAAGGCATAGAGGCCGAAGATGTCAGCTTGATCCACTTCAAGCTGGCTTCTACATTGCACGAACTCCATGAGGATCAGGAAGCACTCGCCGTGTGTTTGGAAGCCATTCGTTTTGAGCCGACCGAACCAGTCAATTTTAACTTGCTCGGCGACATTCACGCCACTTGTGAGCGATGGCCGGAGGCTCTGGCCGCTTACCACGAAGCCCTCCGGCTGGACCCGGAGTATGTGGATGCCTACCACAACCTTGCCATTGCGCTCAAAGAGTCCGGCGATTATAAGGCTGCCGTGCAGTCCTACCGGCAGGCGTTGCGGCTGGCTCCCGACGAGCCGGATATTCATTACAGTCTGGGAAACGCCCTGCGGCGACTGGAACGCTGGGAAGAGTCCGTGGGTGAATACGAAATCGCCATTCAGCTTTTGCCGGACTATTCTGACGCTTTCAATAATCTGGGGCTGTCACTGGAAGCACTGGGTCGCCACGATGAGGCCGAGGCCGCTTACCAACAGGGGCTGGAGATTGCCCCCGCAGACGAAATGCTGCGCGACAATCTCAGCGACCTGCGGGAATGGCGGGCGGCAGAAGAAAGCCTGCCAGAAGACACAGGCTAGGCGGCGCGAGGCAGAAAGGCGGGGGGGGCCGCCCCTACGTGATGGACCGCGTTGGGATCGGGTCCCCCGGCTCTCTTTGGTTTGTGTACTCAGGCAAAAACTCACGCGGCGCGGGGCAGGGAGAACTCGGGGCCGAGGGGGGAGCGGTCGGGGCCGGCGAGCTTGCCCAGCTTGCGCTCGGTTTTTTCGCGGTACATATTCGAGTCGGCGGCGGCGATCAGCGCGGGGAAATCGGTGCCGTCGCCGGGGAAGCAGCCGTAGCCGATGGAGACGCCGAGGCGCAGAGCGCCCAGACGCGGGTGCAGAAGGCCGGGGTCGTAATCTTCCACGGCGGATTGAAGCCGGGCCATGAGAATCTGTGCGTCGGAGGCAGTGCCGCCTTCGACGTAGATCAAAAACTCGTCGCCGCCGTACCGCGCTGCCACGTCGCCGTCGCGCAGGGACGCCAGAAACAGAGCGCTGAGGTCGCGCAGCACCTGGTCACCTTTCTGGTGGCCGAAGTTGTCGTTGATCGGCTTGAAGCTGTCCAAATCCAGGCACAGCACGGCGAACGGGCGGCCTTCGGCGCAGCGCTCTTCGACGTGCTGCGTGATGTGCCGAATGTTGAACAGGCCCGTCAGCGGGTCCGTGAAGGCGTGCGAGCGCGTCCGGTCGAACAGGATGCCATTGTACAAGGCCGTCGCGGCCCGCTCGGTGATGGTTTCCAACAACTGCCGGTCGTGCGCCGAAAAGCCGTCGGCCTGCGGGTGGTACAGGTTGACCGTGCCCAGCGTCTCGCCCTGATGCACAATCGGCACAATCAGCGCGGTCTGCATCGGCACCCACTGTGCGGACTGCGACGACGTCAAAAGCAGGTCATCGGCATCGTACTCGCCCAGGTAGGTCATTCGGGACGCCGCTGCCCGGCGCGAGGTGCCTTCGGGCGCGAGTGTCGAGGACCCCGTGAAAAACTCCCGGTTCAGCCCCACGGCGGCGCGGGCGACTAAAACGCCCGGCCCGGCGGCCTCGTCGGCCAGCAGAAACAGCGCGGCGGTTCCGGGCAGGATGGTTTCCAGCTTGCGGCCTAAAATCTCCAGCGTCTCTTCCAGGCCCAGCGACGACGACAGGGTTTGGACAACTTCATACAGCGCCCAAAGCTCCGACGACGCCCGGTGGATGTCCTGCGCGGCCTGATCGGCTTTGCTGGTCTTGCCCTTGCCCGCCGCCTCGGCGACGATCAGCGGCCCGTCCCCCTCAGCGGCCATTTCGGCGACCACCGTGTCGATGATCTCCAGAAATGCCTCGGCGATGACCGGGTCAAAGTGCGTGCCGCTGTCTTTGCGGATGACTTCGCAGGCCCGCTCGTGCGTCCAGGCATTGCGGTACGACCGCGACGACGTCAGCGCGTCGTAGACATCAGCCACAGCTAGGATACGCGCCGTGCGGGGGATGTCTTCCCCGGCCAGCCCGTCCGGGTAGCCCGTACCGTCCCACTTTTCGTGGTGCGACCGGACCACGGGCAGCACCGGCCAGGGGAACTCGACGGGGTCCAAAATCGCCGCGCCGATCTCCGGGTGCTTCTTGATTTTGGCGAACTCTTCATCGGTGAGCCGTCCCGGCTTCAAAAGCACATACTCGGGAACGCCCAGCTTGCCGATGTCGTGGAGCAGTGCGCCGGTGTTGATTGCTTCCAGTTCCACACCTTCCAGCCCCAGATGCCTGGCCGTGGCGACGGCGTACCGCTGCACGCGCAGAATATGCTGATGCGTGTACTGGTCTTTGGCGTCAATCGCCAGTGCGAGGCTTTTGATGGTCGCTAAGTACAGATCGGCAAGATGCTCCTGCCCGAGCTGAAGCTCTTCAATATGCTGCTGCTTTTCCTCGGTGCGGGCCGCCGTGCTGGCATAGTTCTGATAAAACATCCAGCCCAGCGGGGCCAGCAAAATCAGCACATAGACCGAGTGGCTGTCAAACAAAAGCATCGCCAGCAGGCTGACGCCGCCGCCCGCGAGGTACGACGGCGCGGCCCACAGAAACGTTTCCCGCCAGAGCGTCACCGGGTTTTTGCCTGTCACCAGCCCCAGCACCACGGAAATGCCGCCGGTGTTGACCAGAAAAAATACCAGCGAGGCCGCCGCGACCGCTGGGTACGAGCCGGGGGTTCGCAGGGTCAGCGTTTGCCCGTTCAGTCCCAAAAAGACCAGCCCCGCCGCCCATGCTTCCAGCATACTCAGGGCCAGATTGAACAAAAGCTGATGGGGCGGCTGACGCTTCGGGAACAGGCCGTTGGACAGCCCGCCGACCCCCGCCACGAGCAGTCCCGCCGCCGGGCCGAAGCGCAGCAGGGTCACGAACGTCAGCACATAGGCCAGCGACATTGTCACATGGTCCTCGGCGTTCTGCCGCCGCATCAGCAGAACTTTCTTGCTGCTCAGAACAGCGACCAGCACGAGGTACAGCCCCAGCTCCCATCCCTGCGCGTCCGCCTTCGGGATCGGCGCAAGCGCGGCGGCCAGAGCCGACAGTGCTCCCAGCAGGTAAATCAAAACCAGGTATAATTGTGCGCGGCGCGGTAAGCTGCTCATAAGATACTCTTCATAAGATACTGTTATCTTTGGCACAACGCCGCCGGAACTAGAGGACGCACCCAGAGTTTCTTAGCATACGTTTTACAGAAGTGAATAACCGAAACAAGTGTGGTAAAATACTGGGGAAGCGTCCGCACACGCTGGAAGCGGGCTGAAAAAGCCCGGCGTTCCATGACGTCTGTGGAGAAAGAGTCGTCGTGTCACCCGCCCCCCTGCCCCCCGATGAGGAAGAGCGACTTGTTTCGCTGGCCTGTTACAACCTGCTGGATACCCCCCCGGAAGACGGATTTGATCGGTTGACCCGCCTGGCTGCACGTCTGCTGGACGCTCCGCTGGCGCTGGTAACGCTGCTGGACCGTGAGCGGATGTGGATCAAATCGCAGGGCGGGGCGTTTCCCTGCGCGGTCCCCGAAATTCGGCGCGAAGACTCATTCTGCACCTACACGATTTTATCCCCGGAAGTTATGGTGGTGGAAAACGCTTTGCTGGACCCGCGCTTTGCCGAAAACTCTCTGGTGCGCGGCGAGATGCACCTGCGGTTTTATGCGGGCGCTCCCCTGTTTGACCGGGACGGACGGGCGCTGGGAGCGCTTTGCGTTTTAGACACCCACACGCGTATGCTGACCGCCGAGCAAAAAGTGGTGCTTCGGGATTTGGCGGACTGCGTGCAGACTGAAATCGAGCTGCGGCGGGCGCGGGCCACCGAAGCCGCCGAGCGGTGGCAGGCACGGCAAGCCCATCTTCAGTCAGAACAGCGGCTGCGGCTGCACGTTGAGCAGACGCCGCTGGCGGTGATTGAGTGGAGTGTGGATTTTCGGGTGACTGCCTGGAACCCCGCCGCCGAGCGTATTTTCGGCTACACCGCCGCCGAGGCTGTCGGGTGCTACGGCTTGGAGCTAATTGTAGCTCCGTCGGCGTATGCCCATGTGGAGCAGGTCCGGGCAGATATGCTGTCGGGTCGGGGCGGGCGGCGCAGTACGAACGCCAACGTCACCAAAGACGGACGCGAGATACTCTGCGACTGGTACAATACGCCGCTGGTAGACGAAATAGGTCGGATTGTCGGAGTCGCGGCGATGGCGCAGGATGTCACCGACCGCCGCGAGGGCGAATCAGAGCGCCGCGTTCTGGAAGCCGAGCGCGAGAGCCTTCTGGCCGAAACCGAGACCCTGCTGGCCGAGGCGCTGGAACGGGCGGACCGGGACCCGCTCACGGGTCTGTTCAACCACCGGGCGTTCCACAAACGGCTGGGCGACGCAGCGGAAGCCGCCCGGTGGTCTGAGCAGCCGCTGGCAGTGCTGATTTTGGACTTGAACAACTTCCGTTTCTTCAACGATGCCCACGGTCACGGCGCGGGCGACGATGTTCTGCGCCGCACCGCCGAAGCATTGTCCTCGGCTCTGTCGGCGGCCTGCCCGGAGGCACTGATTGCCCGGTTCGGCGGGAACGAATTCGCCGTGCTGCTGCCGGGGGTGGACGACACACAGGCCCCGGCACTGATTGCCGTTCTGGAAGCCGCCGCTGCTGGCCTTTGCTATCGCCCGCCCGGCTATGAGGCCCCGGTTCCCCTGTCGTTCTCGGTGGGCCGTGCCGCCCTGCCCGGCGACGGCCTCAGCCGTGCCGCCCTGCTGGACGCCGCACTGGCCCGCCTGCGGGTCGCAAAATCCGGCGGCGAGGCCGACGGTGAGGCGGACACCCTGCGCCGCCGCATGGCCCGCTCGGTCGGCGGCTTCACCATGCTGGATGCCCTCGTCGCCGCCGTAGACAACAAGGACCGCTACACCCGCCGCCACTCCGAAGACGTTTTGACGTACAGCCTGCAAATCGCCCGCGCCCTGGGCCTGAGCGATTCGGCGCAGCATGATATTGAAGTGGCCGCGCTGCTCCACGATGTCGGTAAAATTGGCGTTCCCGACCACATTCTGCGAAAGCCGGGGCGCTTGACCGCAGAAGAATTTGAGGCTGTGATGCAGCACCCCATGATGGGTGCGGTGATTGTCGGGGCCGTGCCGGGCTTTGAGGAGACGCTGGATGCCATCCGGCACCATCACGAGCGCTGGGACGGCGGCGGCTACCCGTTCGGCCTGCGCGGCGAAGAAATCCCCTTCACGGCGCGTCTTCTGGCTGTCGCCGATGCCTTCTCGGCGATGACCACGGACCGGCCTTACCGCAAAGGCCTGAGCGTCGAAAGCGCCCGCCACATTCTGGCCGAAGGCGCGGGCAGTCAATGGGACCCCGCCTGCATCGCCGCGTTTCTTCGCGCCGCTGATTAACTGGCTGTGTTTGCCGTATTCGCTGGCGTGGGTAACAGGGCGTCAGGAGATGCTGATGGCCTTCACGCTGGCGCTTGCCGCAGGCCGCGACGCCTGCCTTTTCCCCGCCCTGGTCTGGCAAAATGCGCCTGCCGGGACGCAAAGTTTTGTGCTGCTCTGCCATGACCCGCAGGCCATCGGCGGCGACCGGGCGTACTGGCTGCGCTGGAACCTGCCCGCCGCGCTGACAGCCCTGCCCGAAGGCGACGCGCCCGCCCCCGGCCTGCTTTTCCGAGCCGCTTCTGCCGCCCCGCCCGCTTTGCTGTATTTCGAGCTGTACGCGCTTGACATTCCTGCCTTGCCCCTGCCCGCCGAAGCCGACTGGGAGTCGGTGGATGCTGCAATGGAAGGCCATTTGCTTTCCCGTGCCCGCCTTTTTGTCCGTTTAGAATAATTGCCCCTCTGGAAAGGACCCCCGACCCATGATGACCGACAGCCCCGACGACCTCGATATCCTCACCGACGACGAAGACACCGCCGACGACATGGACGCCGAACCCGACGGCGACCGTCAGCTTTTCGCTGACAGCGCCGCCATTGACACCGGCACCAACGACAGCAATTTAGGCGCGGCAGTCGCCGGAGACATCGGGCCAAAGCATGGGTAGAACCCCCCGCCCCCATTATTGGGGGGTCACAAAGGGCAAATCAGCGCGTAGGGGCATTTGCCGCATTCATCCGCCGACGCGGGCGCGGCGGGGAAGCGGCCCTGCGCGATGCCCTGCGCGGCGGCATCATACTTTTGCACCCGGTCCGCTTCCCACTTGAGCTGCTGATTGGTCGTCGGGGGCGCGACGACTTTGCATTCGCCGTGGGCCAGATACCGAAGCTCAATCCGCAGGGGCGCGTCCGGGTGCGTCTCAGCGGCGGCGCGGCGGTAGAGGGCCAGCCGCTTGTCGGTGTGGTCGTCGCCGCCGAGGCGGCCTGTCAGGTGACGGGCGGCAATCAAAGTGCCGTCGGCGGAGTCCCGGCGCAGGGCGTCGGGGCGGACAAAGACGTGGCAGTGCGTCAGCGTCGCCCGCAGGGTGCGCGAATCGGTGCGCGTCTCGGTGGGACTGCCCATTTGCGCGGCCTCGCGGAGCATGGCGCGGGCACTGTCTTTGTATTTGGTCTCGTGCAGGTGACCGACTGGTCCAGCTTCTTCCCAGAACCCGTCTAATCGGGCAAAAATCTCGGCTTCCGCCGGGGCCTGCGCCTGGGCGCGGGCATCTTCCAGCCAGTCCAGCACCCGGCGCACGCAGGCGTGGAACTGCGGATAGCCGCTCACGCTGTAGCCGCCGGGCAGCTTCAGGGCATATTTGTAGTGATACTGACGCGGACAGCGCCCGTAGGCTTCCAAAGCCGCCGACGAGTATTCGGGCAGCGTGGTGGGGGGCAGGCGCAACTCGTCCGGTGCGGCGGCTTCGTCAGGAGACTTGCCCGACGGCCAGGTGTCTTCGGCGATGCCAAGCGCATCGAGACCGGGCTGAATGAGTGCCATTAGCTCGGTCGGCGCGGCGGCGCGGCCTGTGCCGTAAGTCTCGGCGCGGCACAAAATCAGATGCTCACGGGCGCGGGACAGGGCCACGAAAAACAGGCACATTTCTTCGTCGGTCTCGGCGTCGGCATCGCCCGTGTCAATTAAGCCGGGCGGCGCGACGAGGCCGTCGGAGCGCCCGCGTGTGGGGAAGTGGCCGGCGCTCAGGTGCGGCAGGAAGACCACCGGATACTCCAGGCCCTTCGCGGCGTGCGCGGTCAGGAGGCGCACCGCGTCCCAGTCGTCGGCCTCTTCGGGGAGCGACACGCGCAGGGTCTCGCCGGAGGCCGTCCGGCGGCGCAGGTAGCCCAGAAACTCGCGGACAGGGTGGGGCGGTCCGGCGTGCGTTTTGGGAACCACCATCCGCTGCGCTGCCCCGGCGGCCAGGCCAAGAAGCTGATGGATTGCCAGCCCCTCTGCCATGCGCGTGAATGGGTCCGGGGCGCGTTCCAGCAAGTCACGGAGATAGCAGGACTGACCAAACAGATAATAGCGCAGGAGGGCGGCGGGGTCGCTGTCCATTGTTTCGAGTTCGGCCAGATGCTTGCCCAGAAGGCGCAGGCCAGGGTGCAGGTCCGGGTCCTGCAAAGCATCCAGCAGCGGCGTCTCCTCGCGGGCGATTTGCGTCAGCACTTCCAAGCACTCGGATTGGGGCACGGCGTACTCGGGCCAGGCTCCGACCCGCACCAAAGCCGTGCCGCCGGACTCGGCTAAGAGGGCCAGCAGGCAGAGCAGGTCCTTGATTTCGGAACGCTCCAGCAGCGGCCCCAGATACAGAGCGGGGACGCCCCGCGCCGCGAGTGCTTCGGACAACCCCTGCGCCTGCCCGTGCGTGCGGCATAAAATCGCCTGCTGTTTGAGCGGCTGCCCCCCGGCTTCCAGAATGCACGCCGTTCGGGCGATGCCGTCCGCCTGCCCCTCGGCATCCGGTGCGGCGGCAAGCGACACGCCGGGGAAGGGGGCCGCGTCGTCTACGCCCCGGTGTGCCTGCCAGCCTGCGGTCTCAAACAAATTGGGGCCGTCCATTTGACGCGCCGCTTCGCCAAACAAGGACACAATGGCCGACCGGGAGCGGTAGTTGACGCCCAAATCCAGCCGCTGCCCGTTGGGGTAGTCGCGGGCAAAGGCGGCGACATTGGCGGGTGAGGCCCCCTGAAACTGATAAATGCTCTGCCGGCTGTCCCCGACCGCCCACAGCCCTAGCGCCGCGTCGCCGGCCAGCAGGCGCACCAGCTTGGCCGACGCCCGGTTGACATCCTGATATTCGTCGGCCAGAACGTGCGGGTATTCGGCCTGCAAAATCGCCCGGACATCGGCGTGCGTTTCCAAAAGCGCGACGGTCTGCGTGATCAAATCCGCGTAGTCCAAAAAGCCCGCCTCGCGCTTCAGCCGCTCATAAATGGGATAGCACCGGGCGACTTCGGCGGCTTTCGCGGCCTGCAAATGTGCTTTGTCGACGGCCTCCTGCTCTTTTTTCAGCACTTTCCCGCCCCGCGCCTTCAGCGCCGCCGCCTCCGCATCGGCTTTGACGGTCATCGCCGCGCACAGCGCCGCGTAGCGTTCGGGGGGGCATAGCTCGTCTTTGGCCCGCTTGATCTGCCCCAAAATCGGCCCCAGATGCACGGCCGGGTTGTACAGATTATCCAGCACGTTTAAGTTTAACTCGCCAAGATGGTTCTCTAACAGCGTGACCGCATCCAGCCCGTCCAGCAGCTTCGGGTCGCCGCCGAGGCCCAGCCGGTCGCCGAAGCGGCGCAAAGTTTCCAGGCCGAAGGCATGAAACGTCCCCACCCAGGGGCCGACGGTTTTGGTCCCGACCCCGGCGAGTGCCAGCCGCTCGCGCATTTCCCCGGCGGCTTTGCGGGAGAAGGTCAGCGCCAGTATCTTCTCTGCGGGGACGCCCTGCGCCTGCACCAGAAAGCGGCATCGCTCCACCAGTGTCTTGGTTTTGCCCGTGCCCGGCCCCGCCCCGAGCAGCAGCGGCCCATGCAGCGCGTGCGCGGCGGCCTGCTGCGAGGGGTCCAAATCCACCGGCTTGGCCGACGCCGGGGCCGGGCGCTCCGAGGCTTCGGTCAGCGGCGGCAGCAGGACGGCCTCGGCAAGCTGACTTTGCACGATAAACGCGGGCAGCCCCAGCAATTCAGCAATCTCGGAAGCGTTCTTGCCTTCGTCCAGAAACAGCCGCCGGGCCAGCGGACCGGGCAGGAGCATCTCGGCGGCAAAAGCGTTGGCTTCCCCCTCGCGCTTTTGATGGGGCGAATAGCCGTCCACCACGCTCTGCGGGCTGCCGGGGACTTCAGCGGTCCCGTCCGGGCTGAGGTCCGCTTGTGAGCAGTGGCAGGTCTCCGAATGCAGCCAGACATGGGCAAACTCATGGGCGGCGTCGAAGCGCTGCTCCGCCAAATCCAGCGAGCCGTCCTGGAAAATCCGTTCATAGGGCAGGTTCAGCACCGCCCGCGCCCCGGCCAGCAGAACGTCGTTCGGCTCCAGAAACTCGCGCTCGATCCCCGTCGCCGCCTGACACGCCTGCAAAACGTTTTCCGCCGGTGTCGGCGTGTCCCGCTCTAAGCCCAGTTCCGCCCGCTTGGCACGGGCACGCCGCTTGATGTTGGTCATTCGCCGTCCTCACCCAGCCAGAAGGCTTTGTCTTCGTCCGACATCTTTGTATTACGGCGCACTTCGTCGGCGAACGATGGCTGCCGCACTGGACTTTGCAAGATGCCGCGCTCCTGCACCATCTTTGGGGCGGCTTTGGCCTTGTAGTGGGTCCCGCTTGCCAGTTTGGGCGGGCCGCTCAGATAAGCGCTTATTTCGTCGGTGGTGCGCTCCAATGCCTGGGCGAGACGGTCAATCAGCACGGCGGGCAGGGTCCAGGCTTCCAGAACGCGCTGGTCCAGACGCAGCAGCAGGGTTCGGTCCAGCCGCAGGGTCTGGGCGAGGGCGGCGACGGACGACCCCCGCGCCAATGCTTCCGAGGCCAGCCCGGTGAGCGGGGACCGTGCGGCGATTGGGGACCGTGCAGCGATTGGCTCCGCCACGCCCGGCACGCAGCGGCTGAGGCCCAGGGTGAGGAAGTCGTCCTCGAATTTGGGGAAGCGGGCAGCCCACCGGCGCAGCAGGGTCCGGTCATTGGGGGCGGCGTCGAGCGCCCGGTCAAAGGCCAGCGTCGCCTCGTAAACATCGGCGTCATCGGGGACGGTTTTTAAAATTTCGTCGGTCATGGCTGTGGTCTCAGGGTGGGCAAGATAGCTTTGGCCCGGTCTTTCCAGTTGCGAAGCGTGCGGTCGGTCACTTCTAACTTTGGGGCAATCTCTTTGTCGGTGTAGCCTTGTGTATGAAGAAAGAGATATCCAGCGAAGCCGGGCACGGCTTGATTGAGGGCTTGAATGAGCGCCTGCGTCTCGATGTCGTCAAAGGCTGTCTCGCCCTCCGGGTCAGCGGTTTCCTCGGTGCGGTCGCGCTCCTTGCCGTCGGCTCCGGTCGTGGTCAGGGACAGCGTGTTCCGGCGCTGCACGGCGGCGTGCCGAAAGGCTTCGGCCAGGCGGAGTTTCAGGCAGTGGGCAAAGTTGCATTCCCAGAACTCCTGCCCGGCGTCGGTGCTGCGGACATACTTAATCAGCCTTAATACCGCGTCCTCGACGGCGTCATCCACATCTGCCGGGAACACGGCGCTCCACTGCTGCGCCCGCACTTTCACGATAGGCCGCAGGTGGTCAATCAGCGCGGTCAATACGGCATCCGCCGCCTTCTCGTCTCCCGCTCGCAGAAAGCCGCGCACGAGTGCAACCCGCGTTTCGCGGGCCAATCGCCGGTCGGCGTGCGTCTCCTGTGCCCGTGCCACTACTAACCGGGCGGGCAGGCGGCTGAGGGCGACTAGCTCCGCCGTGACGGCTTCGGTGCGCGTGTGCCGGGACGTGAGCGGATACAGAAAGCCGGCGGCTTCGTCAAAGCTCTTGTCTTCATAATTCTTACTCATTAAGTGTTCCAAAAAGCGGAAAGGGTCATACAAACAAAAGACCGGGAGGGGACGAGGAGTTAAAACGCAGGCCATTATTTACCATCCGATGGGCCGCCCGGCGCGAAGCGCCTTCCAGCGAGGGGTTTTAACCCCTCGTCCCCTCCCGGTCTTTTTATTTCTGCTTTATTTTCGCCTTGCCTTCCGCTTTTTCCTCCGATGCGGGCAGTGTATTTATGACACACCAAAACAAACGCCCCGAACGGGGAAAGAAAGCGAACGCACCATGATTACCCAAGAACACGAAACGCTCCCAAAAACACACACGCCCTGGCAAGCACGGCTGGCCGGGCTGACCGTCGGTACGCCCCGGCGGCACGGCAGCCTGTGCGTCTATCCTCTCTTGGGGGACACGCAGGGCACGAACACCTACTGCCTGCTGGAAGATGCCCTTCTGGCGGGGACGCTGACCGTGGAAGAAACCGAGAGGGGCGGCACAGTCCCAGCCCTGCGGCTGACCAACACCGGCCCGGACCGGGTGCTGCTCCTCGACGGCGAAGAGCTGGTCGGGGCCAAGCAGAACCGTATCGTCAACACCAGCGTTCTGGTGGACGCGCACACGACCCTGAGCCTGCCGGTGACGTGCGTGGAGGCGGGCCGCTGGCGGCAGGACACGGCGCGGTTTGCGTCGAACGGCAGCCACTACAATGCACGGGGGCGGCAGAAAAAAGTCGCCGAAGTGTCGGCGTCTCTGGCCCGGTCAGGCCGGGCGGACGCCGACCAAAGCCGCGTCTGGTCGGACATCGAGGGCAAGCTGTCCCGCATGGCCGTTCCCGCGCCGACGAATGCGCTGCATGAGGTCACGCGCACCTATGCGGGCGATCTGGAAGCGTATCAAAACGCGCTCGCCGTGCCGCTGCCGGGGCAAGTCGGGGCGCTGTTTGCGCTGGGCCGGGATTTGATCGGAGCGGACTGCTTCGACCAATCGCGCACGCTGGCCGCGCTGCTGCCGAAGCTCGTGGCCTCCTATGCATTGGACGCTTTGGAAGAGCGCACGCCCGAAGCCGCGCCGCCTGCGGCGGTGGCGCAGAGCTGGCTCCAAACGCTGGCGGGAGCCGAAGCGGTCCGGCACGCGGCGGTGGGTCTGGGTGAGGATGTCCGCCTGTCCGGCTCGCGTGTGGCCGGGGCGGCCCTCGAATACGAAGGCGCGGCCCTGCACCTGTCCGCGTTCGCGGCGTCCGGCCCGGCGCGGGGGGCATCCCCGGCAACCCGCATAGCGAGTCCGTCAGTGCGGCGGGGATAGGCCCCCTCCCGCTCGTGCCTTTTGCCCTCCTCCCCTGTGAGGGAAAGGCACAGAAAGTTTGGACAAAACCCGTAGCGGCAGGGCTTGCCCCTGCCCTTCTTTTTGGCCTTTTCTGAATTGTCCTCCCCTGACAGGGGGAGGGAGAGAGAAACCAGCGGCAGGGCAAACACCTAGTCCGGGGCTGTTCCAGAAGGTTCTGCTGGCGCGGGCCGTGCCAATAGAGGGCCGGTGTTTTACTCCGTGTCCGCCATACTGCTATTGTAACACAATGCGGTTATTTTGTATGATTATTGGCGCTGGTTAGCTGTTAATTATTTTTGTTGGCAGGCTTGACAGACAGCAAAACAGGTGCTATGATAGCGTTAAGACTTGCCGGAGCTTGCGTTGTCCTACGTTGATGACTTTTGCCTGTTTCTTCCGAGTTTGATGCAATGCTGCCGTCTAGTAAACTCAGTAAGGAGTGTTTCTCATGGTTTCTTCTCATCCTCAAAGCCGCAAAGGCTTCACGTCTGGCTTTACGCTCATCGAGCTTCTCGTCGTGATTGCGATTATCGCTATCCTTGCCGCCATTTTGTTCCCCGTCTTCCAGAAGGTCCGCGAGAACGCCCGCCGTGCCTCCTGCCAGTCCAACCTCAAGCAGCTTGGGCTTGCCGAAACCCAGTATAGCCAGGACGCCGACGAAACGTTTTCCGGGTCTTATGTCTTCAATACCGCGCTCAACCCGAACACAATCCGGCGTGTCTACTGGCCGGAGGTGATTTTCCCCTACAGCAAATCAAATGGCCTTTACCTCTGCCCGGATGGGGTCAGCCCGCACATCAACACCATCCAAGCGTTTGACTCAAACATCACCGGCAATCCCGATGTTCAGTTGATTGACTATGCCTACAACTGCATTGATCGCAGTGCCTCAGGTGTCACTCATGTTGGCACGATCACTGATTTTGATGGCGAGCAGCAGACGCTGTCTTCAATCCAAGCCCCTTCCACCACCATTATTTTGTCGGAAGCCAATGCAATGGACCCAAACGCTACCAACGACAGCACCAAAGGCGGGCAGCTTAACACATATAACACGGCTCAGACGGATTATGCCGGTGTATTCCCGCCTGCCGGACAGCCCAACAGCACCACCTGGAACGGCAACAGCGGGCCGGTGAAGCCGCTCAATGTCAGCAAGCGGCACACGGACGGCTCGAACTTCCTGTACTATGACGGCCATGTGAAGTGGAAGCGCAATTCGCTGGACACCAACGGCAATCCTTGCGACTGGTATTTGACCAAGCCACAAGCCAACGGGGCGTTCCCCGGCTGCCAGTAAGTGTCGCTCTCACTTCCCACAAAGCGCCGGGGCCTCTGCCCCGGCGTTTTTTCCGTGTCTGCGGCATCTATTTTCAGCGTTTGCTTGACAGACAGGCCCAAGATGTGTTATGGTATATTTGGTCTGAGCCATAGACTGACCATTGTTCGTCCAAATGCTTTTTGCTCAAACCGCTCTCATCACTGTCCGCTATTGGTTACACACACTCGCGCAAGGAGAAACGAATGCCCTCATCTACCTCCCGAAGCCGCAAAGGCTTCACGTCCGGCTTTACGCTGATCGAACTGCTCGTCGTCATCGCCATTATTGCCATTCTCGCCGCCATCCTGTTCCCCGTCTTCCAGAAGGTCCGCGAGAACGCCCGCCGCGCCTCCTGCCAGAGCAATATGAAGCAGCTTGGGCTGGCGTTTGTCCAATATAGCCAGGACGGCGACGAAAAACTTCCCAATGGAAGCTGGTCCCGCTTCCCAGACAATGGTCCTCAGTACGAAGGCGTCGGCTGGGCGGGCCAGATTTACTCCTATGTCAAATCTACGGGCGTCTACAAGTGCCCCGATGACAGTACTGGCAACAATGCCAACGGCGGAACCAACGCCGTTCCCGTTTCTTATGCCTACAATGGCATCAACATCTGCCGCACAGACGGTCTTAATAGTGGAGCCAAGGGAGCTGGCAGCGCCCTATCCGCATTCGCGGCTCCGGCCAACACCGTTCTGCTGTTTGAAGTCACCGGCGTCGCCGCGACAATCACCGATCCCCAGGAAACATACACCGGTGCGAACAGCCCAAATATGTCTTCAACCGGAACCGGCGATGAGTACTACACCAACGGCAACGTCAACAAATTCTTGTTTGCCTCAGGCTATCAAAATGCCAACTTCGCAGGCAACCAGCCGCCCGCCCGCCACACCGACGGCTCGGACTATCTGTTCGCCGACGGCCATGTGAAGTGGCTGCGAAGCAGCGCTGTTTCTTACGGCCCCAATGCCCAAACAGCTACCAGCGCTCAGGTCACTTCGAATGCTAATCTTGGTTCCGGCGGCGCGGCGGGAACCGCCTATGCAGGAAGTAACAACCAGCCCGCCTACGCAGGGACGTTCAGCGTGTATTAAGCCACTTTGCTTTGGTTCTGACAGGGGAGGCATCGGCAACGATGCCTCCCTTTTTGCTGTGTGAGATCGGCGCGTGAAGGACTTCGGCGCGAGGCTGTGGAAAGAGGGCTTATGTCGCTTCCGCTCACGTTTTCGCCCTTTGCCCCCGGCGACACGGTGGACCTCGCCGACCCGGTGATTACTCAGATTGCCACCCGCCTCGGCATCACTCCCGCCGCCGTGTGCCTGAAATGGGCCATCGGACGCGGCCAGGTTCCCATTCCTTTCTCCGTCAAGCGCCCCCACTATCTCAGTACCCTCAGAGCCGCCGTCAGCGAGCCGCTTTCGGCGGACGATATGGCTGCACTGGCACGACCTGTGGGACGAGAGCGGCGAGATTACGGGGTGAAAATCCATGTCATAAATGGCACGGCTAGTGGGCGAAAACGCCGAAAAGTACCGCTTCGCGGCACTGGGACACAATTCCTAGCCCCGCGAAGCGGTGCTTCCTGGCCGCAGGCCGACTAGCCGTGTCATTTATGACATGGATGACATGGATTTTCATGGCTTCCGAACAGGAGTATACTACAGAGATGCAAACACAAGAAATGACGCCAACCACCATGACCGGCGTGGTGCTGCCCGGCAACAGCACCGTCGAGTTCCGGGAGCAGCCAGTGCCGACGCCGGGGCCGGGGCAGGTTTTAGTCAAGATGAAGGCGTCTTCTATCTGCGGCTCGGACATCCGGGCCATCTACCGGGAGCACCTGGGCGTTGGCGAGGAAGCCTACCGGGGCGTCCTCGCCGGGCACGAGCCGTGCGGCCAAATCGCCGCCGTCGGGCCAGGCTGCAAACGATTTCAAGAAGGCGACCGGGTGGTCCTGTACCATATCAGCGGCTGCGGGGTCTGCGCGGACTGCGCGGGCGGCTACATGATTTCGTGCCACTCGGCGCACCGCGCCGCCTACGGCTGGCAGCGCGATGGCGGCCATGCGCCGTACCTGCTGGCCGAGGAAAATACGTGCGTCGCCCTGCCCGACAATTTATCCTACGTGGACGGGGCATTAGTGGCCTGCGGCTTCGGCACGGCCTGGGAGGCACTGACCCGTATCAAGGTCGATGGCCGGGACCGGCTTTTGGTGACGGGCCTCGGCCCGGTGGGGCTGGCGGCGGCGATGCTGGGCCGTGCCCTCGGGGCCACGCAGGTCATTGGCGTAGACACCAGCCAGCATCGCCTGGATTTGGCCGTCCGCTTGGGGCTGGTAGACCAGGCGCTTCTGAGCGACGCAGACGCTTTGGAGAAGATCAAAGCCGCGACCAATGGCAAAGGCTGCGAGGCGTCGATTGACTGCTCCGGGGCCGCGCCCGCCCGAAAGCTGGCCCTGCAAGGCACGCGGCAATGGGGCCGGTGCGTCTTCGTGGGCGAAGGCGGCACGGTGGACTTTGATGTGTCCCCGCTCCTCATCCACCCGCAGATCACGCTCTACGGCTCCTGGGTGACCTCCGTGCCGCACATGGAGGAGCTGCTGGAGCGCCTGTCCCGCTGGAACCTGCACCCGGAGGTGACGGTGACGCACCGCTTTACGCTGTCTCAGGCCGCCCAAGCCTACGACGTCGCCGACAAAGGCCAAAGCGGCAAGGTCGTGATTGTGTTTGAGTAGGCCTCACGATTGTCTAAAGGCCAGCGAAATTGATCTTCTTCGACATCGACGACACGCTGATGATGAACAGCCGGGCGCAGACGCAGGCGGCGCTGCGGTTCTGGGATGACTTCTCGGACCGACTTGCCTCCACGCGGCAGGAGTTCCCCGCCGTGTGGGACGCCGTCATGCAGAAGCACTTTGCCGAGTGCGCGGCGGGCCGGATTTCGTTTGACGAACAGCGGCGGCGGCGAATGCGGGAGATACTGGGCACAGACGACACAGACGGCTCCGCCTTTGGGTCTTATTTAGCCCATTACGAGCGCGAATGGGCACTCTTTGACGACGTCCTGCCCTGCCTGGACGCCCTGAATGATGCACCGCTCGGCATCATTTCCAACGGCAGCGGCGAGCAGCAACGCCGCAAGCTGAATCATCTTGGCCTCGCCGACCGATTTGCTTGTGTCGTCATCTCCGAAGACTTCGGCATCTGGAAGCCGAACCCGGAGATATTTCGCGCCGCCTGCAAAGAGGCCGGAGCCTCCCCCAAAGGCTGCGTCTATGTCGGAGACAGCCTGCCCACCGACGCCCGCGCCAGTCAGGCGGCAGGAATGCGTGGCCTCTGGCTGAACCGAAACAGCCTGCCCGAATCCGATGCGGGCGTCCCCGTCATCCGCAGCCTGAGCGAGCTGCCCGCGTGCGATACATAAATGCGCCACGGGTTAAAACCCGAGGCTGTCAAAGGCTCACCGTGCCGGGCACGTAAGACCGGCGAACGGTGGGCCTTTTTGTCTTGTGTCCCCTGGACACTGGGCTTTTTTCAGCCTCGGGTTTTAACCCGTGGCGCTCTGGCCGAACGGGCTGGGTTCCCTCTGCGTCTGCCCGGTGCTATAATAACCGCGTGTCTATCCCTAATCCTTCCCCTGTCGTGACCCCGCCTTCCTCCCGTTACCTCCTGCGGACCTGGTTTCTGCTGGGCCTGCAATCGTTTGGCGGTGGCATGGCGACGCTGACTCTGGTGCGCCGGACGGCGGTGGAGCAGGAGCGGTGGATCACCGAAGCCGAGTTTTCCCACTTCTGGTCCCTGGTGCAGCTTGCGCCCGGCATCAATCTTCTGGCGCTAATTATTCTCATCGGCCGGGCGACAGCGGGTTGGCGCGGCATTGCGGCGGCGCTGGGGGGCCTGCTGCTGCCTTCGGTGGCGATTACGGTCGCCCTGACTGCCTTGTACAGCCACTTTCAGCACTCGACCGTCGTGCGGGACGCCGCAGGCGGCATGATTCCGGCGATTGTCGGGCTAGGCTTGATTACCGCCTGGCAGATTGCGCGGCCCCTGCTCTGGCGGCGGCGTCCCAATGCCACCCGCTTGGAAGGGCAGGTTGGGTTCACGTTCCACCTGCTGCTGCTTGTCGGCAGCGGCGTGGCGGCCTGGAAAGCGCACCTGCCGGTGATCATTATTCTGCTGGCCGCCGGGCTGATCAGCGCGGGCTGGCACTGGGCGCGGGCGCGGCGAGGGGCGGCGTGATGCCCTGGCTCTTGTATTTCTGGCTGTTTTTCAAAGCGTCGCTGTTCTCGACGGGCGGCATGGGCAACCTGCCGAGTCTGCACGCGGACCTGCCCGCGCACGGCTGGGCCACCGACCGGCAGTTCGGGGAGGCGCTGACCATCGGCAACATTTCGCCCGGCCCGACCGGTCTTTGGGTCGTCAGTCTGGGCTATTTAACGGGAGGCGTGCCGGGGAGTCTGCTGGCACTGCTGGCGATTGTCCTGCCCCCGCTGCTGATTCTGGGCGTGGAGCGGCTCTATCGCCGGGTGCAGCATCACCCGGCGGTGGAGGGCTTCGTGCAGGGTCTGGGTCTTGCGGTGGTGGGTATTTTCCTGGTGGCGCTCTACGGCATCCTGCAAAGCGCTGGGATCACGGCCCGCAGCCTGACCCTTCTCGCGGCGGCGCTGGGGCTGGCCCTCTCGCGGCGCGTCCCGGTGGTAGGGATTGTGGGGCTGGCTGCTCTGGTCGGGGTGCTGTGGCACGGGTGACCGTCAAGCCGCCCCGCGCTCCCTCACGGCCAGATGCACCGGCGTCAGTGCGCCCCCGCTCATCTCGCGGGCGCGTTCGGCGACCAGCAGCCGGTGGCACTCCTGCACGTTTGCCTCGTAGCAAAGCAGGCAGCAGCGTTCCTGCGCGGCCCGCATCACCAGTCCTGCCATCGCCTCTTCCTGTGTTGCCAGATATTCCAGAAAGCCTTCCCGAAAAGCAGTTTCGTCGTGGTCTATCTTTCGCCGATACCGGATGTCTCGCGGCGTTCCCAGTGCCCGGAGGTGGGCGTACTGGATGCCCCGGTCGGCGGCGGCGAGGCCAAGCGCGGTCTTGGAAAGCCCCGGCTTGCGGCTTTGGGGAAGCTGGCGGATGTCCAGCAGGGTCTGAACATCATGGAACAGCAACGTTTGCAGCAGGGCCTCCTGGGAAACGCCTTCGTAGCCAATCGTGTAAAGTTCAAGCAATGCAGGCTCCTGTCACAACTCAATAAAAAACAATAACTGCTGTTACATATCGCTGCCCTGGAAGAGCCGTGGGAATGGAATTCCTCGGCTATGAGGCGCAGACGCCAATTCTCCGCCTGCACGGAGAAGGAGCAGAGTAAAGGAGCAGAGTAAGACGCAAGCCCTAATCTTTGTCCACGCAGGTGGACACTCGGCGTCCACGCCTCACAGCCGAGGAATTCCATTCCCACGGCTCCTCTGAGGCTGCTGATGCGTTGAGAGTGGCCTTGTCTTGTTCGGCGATGCGTAACAGCAGTCAATAAAAAAGCGCGGACACTCTTTGCAGAATGTCCGCGCTTTTTCTATGCCGAAGGCGAGACTCGAACTCGCATGCCCTTGCGAGCACTGCGACCTGAACACAGCGTGTATACCATTTCACCACTTCGGCGTGTTTTGAGAAAATCTCGGTCAGGTGTCGGTATTATACTCACTCGCTGACATGATTGTCAAGAGGCAGAAAGCCGCCTGCAAAAAAAGTATTTAAACAAACTATTGTTTGTGCTTGACAAAGCGGCTCCTGTGCCTTATACTGGGAACCAAGAGGCAGCGGCATCCACGCCGGGTCGGCACTGACGCCGCTCCCAAGTCTCCTCCGGCCCTGACTTTAAACCTAAAGACCTGGCCGGTTTTCACCGACAACTAAACAAATTATCACTGCTTATTTCACTGTTTTTTACGCCGAGAACCGTGAGGAGGATCGTGTTTTGCTTTTACGTCCCGCCGCGTCGCACTCATCCCACTCGTCTTCAGCCCGCCTGTGCTCGTCACTGCTGCTCCTGTCCGCACTGACCTGCACCACGTTTTATGCGCCTGCCGCTCACGCGGAAAAACCGCCCGTCCTGACCACGCCCGTGGACAGCGAAGCCTCGGAAGCCGCGCCGGACTCAGCCGCCGCCCCGAAATCCGCGCCGAAATCCGCTTACTACCACCGCGCCTCCCGCCACTCGTCCGCCCGCCGCTCCGCCCGCACCCTGCCGTCACGCGGCATCGTGTCCCCGGCCCAGCAGGCCGCAAGCGTCGTCGGACGGCTCGCCCAGGTGACCAGTGACCGGGCCGCGATTGTCGGCGGACGCGAAACCGGAAGCCGCGTGCTGTCGGTCTGCCCCAAAGACCAGTACCTCGCTATCAGCGGCCAGACGGATACCCAGTACGCGGTGCTGATGATTGACCATTCTATCGGTCTGATCAACAAATCCGATGTCAAGCTTCTGGATGTTCCCGTGGCGACCACGACCCCCGACGCTATCGGCGACGGCGCTGCACCCGCCGTCGGCGGCGGCCCCCTCGGGCAGGCGCTCGTGCGAAGCGCCCAGGGCTATCTGGGCGTCCCCTATGTGTGGGGCGGCACGACGGCGGCGGGCATCGACTGCTCCGGCTTCGTCCGCGCCGTCTACAATGCCAACGGCCTGTCCCTCCCCCGCGTCTCCGGCGATCAGGCGCAGGTGGGCTACGACGTCCCCAAAGCCGACTGGTCCAAGTGGCTCCCCGGCGACCGGATGTACTTTGCCTGCCACCACCCGCGCATCGACCACACGGCCATGTATATCGGCGGCGGCTACTTCATCCACGCCTCGATGGGCCACGGTCAGGCCGTCGCCATTGACCGTGTCGACGGCCCGTACTACGCCGCCCACCTCGTCTGCGTGCGCCGCTCCCCCCAGCTTGTCGCCGACGCCTCCGCCGCAACCGGTTCCTCGTCTTCGGACTCCTACGCCAGCGATCCCGAAG
Source organism: Capsulimonadaceae bacterium (assembly GCA_965277455.1). Lineage (GTDB taxonomy): Bacteria > Armatimonadota > Armatimonadia > Armatimonadales > Capsulimonadaceae > JANXMY01. The sequence goes on from OZ255823.1 coordinate 3,330,514, forward strand.
CCGACCAGCGGTAGAGAGCAAAAGAGAATAAAAAGAGAATAAATGGCCGTCCCTGCGGGGGCGGCCTTTTTGCGTTTCGGGGTTGACATCCCCGGTCCCGCCCCGGTATACTGCCTTCAAGATGAAACCTGCTGTGACCAATTTGTCACTGCGTCGCCGCGTGCGTGCTTTGGGAAGTGCGCCCGCGTCGCGCCGTGCGTGATGCAGACTCGGCCCAATCGTAACAGATTGGACACGAGCCGTGGGCCGCTTCCCTCCCCCCACCGGGGACCGGGCTTGCTGGCGTGCGGCTTTTTTCGTTTTGGACCTGCTTCTGCGACTTCCAAACCAACGCCGCCCGCCGCTCTTGACCTGCACTGACAGGAGGCAAGAGAGGGGACGGCGTTTTTTAGTGGGGCGCCGGATTTCAGAAAGCCACGGGTTAAAACCCGAGGCTTACAAGTGCCCAGTGTCCCAGAGGACACAAGAGAAGCCAACTGTTGTTGTCTTTCGTCCCCTGGACGATGGGCTTTTCATAGCCTCGGGTTTCAACCCGTGGCCTTTTCCGAGGAACTTATGCTGCAAACTAACAGAGACACTACACAACCCCTCCGGGTCGGCATTGTCGGCGTCTCCGGCTACGGTGGCGGTGAGCTGGCCCGGCTGCTGCTTTCGCACCCGAACGCTCAGCTCTCCTATGTCACGTCGGGAACCTATGCAGGCAAACCGCTGAGGGCCGCTCTGCCGGGCATCGGCAAGTCGGAGCTAGTTTGCGAGGCGTTCGACGCCGACACCTGCGTGGACAAGTGCGACTTCGTGTTTCTGGCGGGCGAGGCGGGCCTTGCCATGAAGCTTGTGCCGGACCTGCTGGCGGCGGACAAGAAAGTGGTCGATTTGAGCGCGGACTTCCGGCTGGAAGACCCCGATGTCTACAAGCAGTGGTACCGGGCCGAGCACTCCGCCGCGCACCTCTTGGACGAAGCCGTCTACGGGATGCCGGAAATCAACCGGATGGCGATTGAAACCGCCCGGCTGGTCGCAAACCCCGGCTGCCATGTCACCGCTGCCGTGCTGGCGCTGGCCCCGCTGCTGAACGGCGAGGCAGTCGACCCGGACTCGCTGATTATCGACAGCCTCAGCGGCGTTTCCGGGGCCGGACGGGCGAAGTTCGGGCTGGAGTATCACTTTGCCGAGATCAACGAAAGCCTGAAGCCTTACGGGGTCGGCGGCGTTCACCGGCATATCCCCGAAATCGAGCAGGCGTTGAGCGGTGTCGCCGATGTGCCCGTGACTGTCACGTTCACCCCCCATCTTGTCCCTGTCACACGGGGTATTCTGGCGACCTGTTACGGGACGCTGACTGGCCCCGCCGAAGATTTGCGCGAGATGTACGAGATTTACTACCAGGATGCCCCGTTTGTCACGGTGCTGGACGCCGAGCAGTTCCCGGCCACCAAGCCGGTTTCGGGCACGAACCACTGCCATTTAGGGCTGGCCGTAGACACCCGCACCAACCGGGTAATTATCGTGTCCGCGATTGACAACCTGGGCAAAGGCGCGGCGGGGCAGGCCGTGCAGAACATGAACCTGATGTGCGGCTTCGACGAAACAGCGGGCCTGACGCTGGCCGCACTGTGGCCGTAGAAGAAGGACCCCCTAGCCCCCAATAATGGGGGAACCAGACAGTTAAGAGGAAGCCTTCCTGTTCCTACTCTGGCTCCCCCATTATTGGGGGCAGGGGGGCAATCTGGCTTTCCGCGAACTTTGAGAAACAACACTATGGAACCTAGCGGCGCAATGGACAACACAGATGGCATGACGATCCTCGGCGGCGGCATTGTCGCCCCGCGTGGCTTCCGCACGGCGGGGGTCTACTGCGGCATCAAGCGCAAGCGCAATGATCTGGCGCTGATTGTCTCCGACACCGACGCCGTCGCGGCGGGCGTCTTCACGACCAACATCGTGCAGGCCCCGTGCGTCGTCAGCAATCAGACGCACCTTGCAGACGGGCTGGCCCGCGCCATTGTGGTCAATTCCGGCAATGCCAATGCCTGCAACGGCGAACAGGGCTGGAGCGATGCCGTGGCAATGGTCAATCAGGCCGCCGAAGCGCTGGGCATCCCGCCCCGGCGCGTGCTGTCGGCGTCCACCGGCGTGATTGGAACCAAGCTGCCATTAGAGAAAATCATTGCGGGCATCCAGGACGCCGCCGGGAAGCTGCACGCAGACACCTGCGACGACGCCGCGCAGGCGATTATGACCACTGACACGTTTCTAAAGCAAGTGGCTGTAGAGATTGCGTTAGAAAACGGCAGGACCGCCCGGCTCGGCGCAATCGCCAAAGGCTCCGGCATGATTGCCCCCAACATGGCGACCATGCTGGGCTTCCTGACCACGGACATCGCCATCGAGCAGGCCGTGCTGCAAGAGATGCTCAAGCGGGTCTGCTGGTACACGTTCAACTCCATCACCGTGGACGGCGACACTTCCACCAATGACATGGTGCTGGTATTGGCAAACGGGTTAGCGGGAAACGCCCCTGTGACGAGCTTAGAGAGCGCCGACGCCCGTGCCTTCGAGAAAGCATTGTATTCCGTCTGCCTCTTCCTCGCCAAAGAAATCGCCCGCGACGGCGAAGGGGCCACCAAGCTCGTCGAAGTGACCGTGCAGAATGTCGCTGTCCCCGAGCGGCTGGCACAAGCCTATGCCGCGCAGGGCGCGACGCTCACGCCGGAGCAGCGGGCGGGCTTCGCCCGGTCCGTCGCCAAGACCGTCGCCAATTCCAACCTCGTCAAGACGGCTCTCTTCGGCAACGACCCCAACTGGGGCCGCATCCTCGCTGCCACGGGCCGGGCGGGCATCGCCTTTGACCCAGAGCGCGTCGAAATCGCGCTGGCGGGCACGACCGTGTACCGCGCCGGGATGCCCACCGACTTCAACGGCTACGTCGTCTCCGAAGCCATGAAAGCCAAAGAAATCCAGATTCTGATTGACTTCCATCAGCCCAGCGGCGAAAGCGCCACCGTCTGGACCTGCGACTTCTCCTACGACTACGTCAAAATCAACGCGGAGTATCATACCTAAGAGGGAGCCACACAATGACGACAACCATAGAGGCCGTGTATGAAGACGGCGTCCTGCGCCTGCTGACCCCCGTGCCCTTCGCTAACGGCACGCGCCTGACGGCGTCGCTCACAGACAGCCCCGCCCCGGAGCGCCGGGATGCCGCCTATCTGCTGACTCTGCCGCGTGCCGAGCGCCACCGCATCCTGGCTGAAGCTGCCGAAGCCGCCGCGCCGGAATACGAGGCCGACCTCGCCCTGCCCGTGGCAGAGCGTGAGTTGACCGCCTTCACGCTTTAGACTTGTGACTTTTCCTGTGACTATGTCAAAATTAATGCGGAGTATCACACATGAATTACCAAGATTACATTACGATTGAACCCGGCAAGCGCAACGGCAAGCCCTGCATTCGCGGCCTGCGAATGACCGTGTGCGATTACTTATAATACTGTGCTCAAAGCAAAATAGGAGGCCGAGGGTTTGAGTGTCCTGTGGTTTTGGCTCGGTTTAGGCATTCTGTGGCTGTTTTTGATGTTTCCTGCTGTCATTGCGATGGCTGTTTCGTCTCACCACGTTACCAGGCAGTTGAAGAAAAGCTATAAAACAGTATCCAGCCAGATCAGACTCCAGCCATCTTCTAGCCTCTCTGATCTGCTGCTATCTAACGCTTATTTGTACGGCTTTGGCTTCGTGTTTAATCGCCCTGCTGATTACTGGCGTCTCGTCATCCGTACAGTGCGGGGCCAAGAGCTAAAGCCAGCTAGAAGGTGGATGCAGCTATGGCTAACCGCGTGGTGCATCCTTTGGTCTGGGTGGGGGCTGACAATAGTAATGATAATATATCAAGCGCGTGAGGCAAGCTAAGGAGATTTTAAATGTCAACCACACTCGAAAAACCCGTCAAGGCGCTGCCAGCTTCGTTCGCCGCCTCACGCCGAATGACTTATGAGGAGTTTTTGGACTGGGCGGACGAGGACACCTACGCCGAGTGGGTGGACGGAAAGGGGAAGCGAAGACGTTCGGCAAGCGTCAAGCATCAGGACATCTCTTTGTTTCTGTCGCAGGTGATCGCAGAGTTTGTGGACGAAGCGGACGCGGGCAAGGTGCTGACTGCACCGTTTCAGATGAAGCTGGAGGCTCTGCGGCGGGGGCGGGAGCCGGACCTGCTGTTTGTGACCAAAGAGCGGCTGCCGCTGCTAAAAGGCAGTTATCTGGACGGCCCCGCCGACCTTGCCGTGGAAATTATCTCGCCTGAAAGCGCCTTGCGGGACCGGGGCGCGAAGTACGCGGAGTACGAGGCGGGGGGCGTGCGCGAATACTGGATTATTGACGCCGACGCGCACCGGGCGGACTTCTTTGTGTTGGACGACGACGGGCGCTATCAGCGGGCGCGGGAGGATGCGGCGGGCCGCTACGAAAGCGCGGCTCTGTCGGGCTTCTGGATTAGCCTCGGCTGGCTGTGGCAGACCCCGCTGCCGACGGTCCGGCAGGTTTTGCGGGACTGGGAGGCGGTATGACGGAGCCGACGGCTGACTTTTTAAGCGCGACGAAATGGGTAGACTTCCACGGCGTGGGCATTCAGGCGTACCTCGCCGCGCACCCGTCCGGGGAGCGCTCCGAGGACGCGGTCATACGCGGCGATTTTGAGTTCGTGCGGGATGGGATCGCGCATTCGTGGGATATTGGGAGCCGCCGGGTGACGGGGCGGGCATCGGACGTTTTGCGGCACGGGGAAGGCATCTGCTATGCCAAGTCGCACCTGCTGGCGGCGCTCCTGCGCGGGCGCGGCATCCCGGCGGGCTTTGGCTATCAGCGGCTCACGCTGGGGGACACGCCCGAGACGGGGTACGCCCTGCACGGGCTGAACGTGGTCTGGGCGGCGTCCGTGCAGCGCTGGGTGCGGCTCGATGCGCGGGGCAACAAGCCGGGCGTGGACGCGCAGTTTTCGCTGGGCGACGAGCGGCTGGCGTATGCCGTGCGCCCGGAGATGGGCGAAGTGGATTACAGTACGGTGTACGCCGCGCCGCCGCTGTGCATTACGCAGACGCTGGAGTCGCACACCGACTGCCGCGTGATGTATGCACAGGGCTTGCCGACAACGCTGTAAAAAGAAAGAGAAGTCTCGTTATCGCACTGACAGCCGCCAAAGAAAGCAAATTCGAAGAAAGCAAATCCGACCGATTAGGAATTGGCCTTGCACTATTCGCCACCTATGTCATCTGGGGGTCCACCTTCCTCGGAATGCGAATCGCGCTGGAAGGGCTGCCGCCGTTCCTGATGGCCGGGGCGCGGTTTATGCTGGCCGGAGGCGGGCTGCTGCTGGTGGCATTCTACCGGGGGGGAGCCCGCCCGACGCGGGCGCAGGGGGGCGGCGCCGCTTTGGTGGGTGTGCTTCTCTTGACGGGCGGCAACGGCGGGGTGGTGCTGGCGGAGTATCTGGGCGTTTCGTCGGGGCTGGCGGCCCTGGGGGTGGCAACCGTGCCCCTCTGGGCCATGCTATTTGCGGGAATTTGGGGCGAATGGCCGACAGGCCGCGAGTGGGCGGGGCTGGCGGTGGGGTTTGTGGGCGTCGCCTGCCTGAGTCTGGCCGGGGGGGCTGCGGGCTTCTCCCCTGGGGAGCGGTTTCGCTGGGGGTGGCCTCAGTCTCCTGGGGCGTCTCTTCGGTGCTGAGCCGCCGCGTGCCGCTGCCGCCGGGCCTGGTCGCGCCGGGCGCACAGATGCTGTGGGGCGGCGGCCTGCTGCTGATTCTAAACGCCCTGATGCACCCTCACCTACCCGCCGTGCTTTCCGTGCGTACCACAGTGGCGTTTGTCTATCTTGTGGCTGCCGCCGCTGCGGGGTATGCTGCTTATGCCTATCTTCTAGCGAATGTCCGGCCTGCTCTGGCAACCTCGAATGCCTATGTGAACCCTGTGGTTGCAGTGGGATTAGGATTCGCCTTCGCCGGAGAGCGCCTGACAGTCATGGGCGGTGTGGCCCTGCTGCTGATTCTGGCGGGCGTCGGCCTGACCGCAGGAACGAAACAGACGAAAGAAAAGGGTGAATCACGATGACACAAGCGGAAGTTTTAATTCAGGCGCTGCCGTATATCAAGCGGTATGCGGGGCAGACCGTCGTGGTCAAATACGGCGGGGCGGCGATGCTCGACGACACGCTGAAAGCCGCCGTCATGCAGGATATCGTGCTGATGCTGTCGGTCGGCATCACGCCGATTCTCGTGCATGGGGGCGGGCCGGAAATCAGCGATGCGATGCACCGCATGGGCAAGGAGCCGCAGTTTGTCGGCGGCCTGCGCGTCACCGATGCCGAGACAATGGAGATTGTCGAGATGGTGCTGGCGGGTAAAACCAACAAAGGCATTGTCGCGCTGCTCAATCAGCAGGGGGCGCTGGCGGTGGGGCTGTCCGGCAAAGATGGCAACTTGATTGTGGCCGAGCGGGAAACCACCAAAGGCGACATTGGCTTTGTCGGGCGGGTCACGCAGATCAACCCGGCGCTCATTCACACCCTCACCGGGGCAGGCTATGTGCCGGTCATTTCCACCGTGGCTGTCGGCGCGGGCGGGGAAAGCTACAATATCAATGCCGACACCGTGGCCGGGGAGCTGGCCGCCGCCCTCGGCGCGGCGCGTCTCGTGATGATGACCGATGTGGCAGGCATTTACCAGGACTTTGCCGACCCGGATACGCTCATCCGCGAGATGAGCGCCGCCGATGCCCGGCAGCTCATCACCGACGGCAGCGTGGACCGGGGCATGATCCCCAAAGTGGAAGCCTGCGTGATTGCCGTGCGCGGCGGGGTGGGCCGGGCGACCATTATTGATGGCCGTCAGCCGCATTCCCTGCTGATGGAGCTGTTCACCGACGAGGGGCAGGGAACGATGATTCGGTAGACTAAAGCGGGTCGTGGTCCCGGCCTTGAAAGGCCGGGCTAACAGGGTACAAAGCCCCTCCGGGGCTGAAGGCAGAATTGGAAAAACAGGGAGGTTGAGATGTCAGATACTTATACGGAGATTTATTTTCATCTGATTTGGACGACCAAGAAGCCCGAGGAAATGATTACACCCGAAGTGGCGGAGGTGCTTTATCCCTGCTTGAAATCGACCTGCCGTGATCTGGGAGTGACCCTGCACGCGCTAAATGGGATGCCTGACCATATTCATTTGGTCTGTACCCTGCCGACCACTCTGGCCGTGGCGGAATTGATGCAGCGGCTCAAAGGCAATTCCGCGCACCTGATCAACCATTTGCCGGGTGATACGCACGCGCTGTCCTGGCAGCCGGGCTACGGGGCGCTGACATTCGCCGGGCCGGACCTCAAGCGTGTTACCGCGTATGTTGCAGGGCAGCAGGCGCATCATCAAACCGGCAGCCTCTCGGCTAAAATGGAGCGCACCCAAACGGAGCGCACCTAAATCTCTTAGCCCCGGAGGGGCTTCGTACCCTTTTAGCCCGGCTTTTCAAGGCCGGGGCGCAGCAACGAAAGCAAACACTATGACGACTGCTATTCTAGACAAACCACTCGGCAAACCAAACGCGGAAGCCTACACGCTGGACACGACCACGGGCCACATCGCGCCCGCGATTGACGACGCCGAAATCAAGCAGCTTGACGGCGAGTACCTGCTGAACGTCTACGCCCGCCTGCCGCTCACGATAACGCGGGGGCAGGGGATGCGTGTCTGGGATGCCGACGGCAAAGAGTATCTGGACTTCCTCGCGGGCATCGCCGTGAATGTGCTCGGCCACTGTCACCCCCGGCTGGTCAAGGCCATTCAGGAACAGGCGGCGACGCTCATCCACACCTCGGGCTACTACTACACCGCGCCCGTGGCAAAACTCGCCGAAAAGCTGGTCAGTGTCAGCGGCATGAATCGGGCGTTTTTCTGCAACTCCGGGGCTGAGGCCAATGAATGTGCGCTGAAGATCGCCCGCAAGTATGGAAAAACGCACGGCGGGGCAAGCAAGTTTGGCATTGTCGCCGCGCAGAAATCGTTCCACGGACGCACAATGGCAACGGTCACGGCGACCGGTCAGCCCAAGTATCAGGAGCCGTTCCTGCCGCTGCTGCCGGGCGTCTCGCACGTTCCCTACAACGACATCGCGGCCCTCGAAGCCACCATCACCGACGACACCTGCGCCGTGATTTTAGAGCCGGTGCAGGGCGAAGGGGGCGTCTACCCCGCGCACAAGCCGTACCTGGAAGCCGCCCGTGCCCTCTGCGACAAGCACAACGCCCTGCTGATTATCGACGAAGTCCAGACCGGCATTGGCCGCACCGGCAAATGGTTCGCCTATGAGCATTACGGCGTTGTTCCCGACGTTCTGACTTCCGCCAAAGCCCTCGGCGGCGGCTTCCCCATCGGCGCGTGCCTGGCGCGGGGCGCGGCGGCCACGACGCTGGTTCCGGGCGACCACGGCAGCACCTACGGCGGCAATCCGCTGGCCTGCGCCGCCGCGCTGTCGGTGCTGGAAACCGTCGAAGACGAGCATCTCATTGCTAACGCTCATGCGATGGGTGCATACTTTGTGCACCGTCTGAACGAACCCCGCTTCCGGGCCAAACTCAAAGACATCCGCGCCCTGGGCCTGATGATTGGCGTCGAGCTAGTCGCCCCCGACGCGAGGCGCGTGATGCTGGAGTCAATGAAGCGCGGCCTGCTGCTGAGCGCCATCGGCGACCACACCCTGCGCCTCGTCCCGCCGCTGATTGTCACGCAGGCTGATATTGACGCCGCTTTGGAGATTTTAGCGACGGTGGTGTAGGGGAGAAGAAGAGAAGACGAAGGACACGGGGCTGAACCCCCATGCTTTAAAAGAGCAAGCCCCCGCCTTCGCGGGCGAAAATAAATTAGGAGCTAATGCTACGCCTCGCTGAGTGATAGAAGGCACCTTTGGAAAACAGGCAACCCCGAAGAAGCCGTGGGACTGGAAGTCCTCGGCTGTGCGGCGCGGACGCCAAGTGTCCACCTGCGTGGACAAAGAGCAGAGTAAAAGGAGCAGAGTAAGCCGCAAGTCCTACTCTTTGTCCACGCAGGTGGACACTTGGCGTCCGCGCCTCATAGCCGAGGACTTCCAGTCCCACGGCCTCTTTGGTCCCGGCCGCCTGTGCCGTCGAGAGGGCAGTCAGCGCGTCACATCTGGGAACCCAACTTCTTATGCCCGCGCAGGCGGGGAATTGCTCTTCAAAGCATGGGGGTTCAGCCCCGTGTCCGCCGTCCTCCAAAGGAAACTTATCATGTGGCAGCGGTTCACCGAGCCTGCACGAAAAATCGTTTATTACGCACAAGTGGCCGCTGACGAGCGCGGCAGAACAGATGTTGCCGCTGAACACTTGCTGCTGGGTCTGTTGCGTGAAGTCAGAGAAGAAAAATCTGTCTGGCCGCCTGCCCCTACCGACAGAGTTGACCCGCATGACATCGCCGCCTCGCTGCTGCGAAATGTTGACATTGACAGGCTTCAGGCGGCGGCTGACCGGCAGATAGCACTGCTGGCTTTGCCCTCTGTGGATACAGATAAAGAGCTAAATCTTTTGCCGTCTGGGAAGCGTGTTATTGATGCCGCCTACGGAGAGGCCACGCGGCTTTTGTCAGAGAACATCACGCCTGAGTTTCTTCTGCTGGGTATGTTTGGCCCCAAAACAGGCGGAACGGCATCACTCCTGACAGAAGCGGGTCTTGATCTGGAAACCGCCCGTCGTGAGGTCGCGTCTGTCTATCAGCCCGCGCAGGAAAACAAAGCTAAAGAAGGTCAATCAACACTTTGGAGCAGACTGTTTGCAAAACGCATCGCCGCCGCCAAATCCGGCGAGGAAGAGACGCTATGAACCTGACCACCTACCCGCAGCGCATGGCCCCGCCGACTAAAGGCCGCTCGGACCTGTCCGATATTCTGGGCGAGACACGCCTGCGTGGGCGGGACATTCTGGGCATCGAAATGCTGACGCAGGACGAGATACTCCTGCTGCTGGATGTCGCCATGCGTCTCAAAGCGCACAAGTTTGACGAGACGCAAACGCTCTTTGCCAAAGGGCAGACCCTCGCCATGCTCTTTGAGAAGCCATCACTCCGCACCCGCGTCACGTTTGAAGCGGGCATGACGCAGCTTGGCGGCCATGCGATCTATTTAGAGGGCAGGCTGGGCGTGCGCGAGACTGTGCCTGATGTCGCCCGCAACCTGGAACGCTGGATCGACGGCATCATGGCGCGGACGTTTGACCATCAGGCCGTTTTGGAGCTGGCCGAATACGCGCAAATCCCGGTCATCAACGGCCTGTCCGACCGGGAGCATCCCTGTCAGGCGCTGGCCGATTTCCAGACGCTGGCCGAGCGGTTCGGCGGTCTGGACGCCCTGCCGGGGTTGACGCTTTCGTACGTCGGCGACGGCAACAATGTCGCCCACTCGCTGATGCTGCTGGCTGCCAAAGTCGGTACGCACTTCCGCCTGGCCTGCCCGGAAGGCTACGAACCCGACGCCGCCCTCTGGCAGACCGCGCTCGGCTTTGCCGCCGAAACCGGGGCCAAACTCACGTTGACCCATGACCCCGCCGCCGGTGTCGCGGGCGCGGATGCTGTCTACACCGATGTCTGGGCCTCGATGGGGCAGGAAGACGAGACCGCCAAACGGGCTGTTATCTTCGCCCCGTTCCAGGTCAACGCCGCGCTGATGGCCTACGCCAAGCCCGAGGCGCTTGTCATGCACTGCCTGCCCGCGCACCGGGACGAAGAAATCACCGCCGACGTTCTGGACGGCCCGCACTCGGTCGTCTTTGATGAGGCCGAAAATCGCCTCCACGCCCAGAAAGCCGTGCTGGCGCTGGTGCTGTAAAAATTACAAATAAAATTACGAATCACGAAAAGGAAATCACACTATGCCCAAGACAGTTGTTCTCGTTTACTCCGGCGGCCTGGATACGTCGGTCGCCATCCCCATGATGCGCGAAGAGTACGGCTTCGAGCGCATTGTCACCGTCACCGTCGATGTCGGCCAGCCTGCTGAAGATGTGCAGAGCGCCGAAGAGCGGGCGAAGGCGATGGGGACCGAGCATTACACCGTGGATGCCAAAAAAGAGTTCGTGGAAGAATATTGCTGGCCCGCCGTCAAGGCCAACGGCGACTACCAGGGCTACCCGCTGTCCACCGCCATCGCCCGGCCTCTGATTGGCCTGAAAGCCGTCGAGATCGCAAAGCAAGTCGGCGGCGATGCGTTCTGCCACGGCTGCACCGGCAAGGGCAATGACCAGTTTCGGATCGAGTATGTCATGCGGGCGCTCCTGCCGGACACCCCGATTATCGCCCCCATGCGCGAGCATAACTACACGCGCACCGAGGAAATCGAGTACGCCCGCGTCAAGGGCATTCCCATCTCGGTGAGCGCCGACAAAATCTGGTCCATCGACGAAAACCTGTGGGGCCGCTCCATTGAGGGCGGGCACCTGGAAGAGCCGAACTATGCGCCGCCGGAAGAGATTTTCCAATGGACCAAAGGCATTGAAAACGCCAACCCCGGCCCGCAGATGCTGACCATTGGCTTTGAAAACGGCGTTCCGGTGTCTTTGGATGGCACGGCGCTGGACGGCCTGACTTTGGTGACTCAGCTCAACAAAATCGCCGGGGATAACGGGGTGGGGCGCGTGGACATCATGGAAGACCGCCTGCTGGGCCTGAAAGTGCGCGAAAACTACGAATGCCCGGCGTCCACGGTCTTAATCAAAGCCCATCACGCGCTGGAGTCTCTGGTAGCAACGGCGGCGGAGCGCAAGTTCAAGACCCTAACCGACCAGCAGTGGGGCGAGCTGGCTTACTACGGCCTGTGGTTCGACCCGCTGAAAGACGACCTGGAAGCGTTCACCAATAAAATCCAGGAGCGCGTCACCGGCACGGTCACCCTGCGGCTTTTCAAGGGAAGCTGCGTCGTCGTAGGCCGCGCTTCCGACTGGGCTTTGTACAACGAAGATTTGGCGTCGTTCGACTCCAAAACCTTCGACCAAAGGCTGTCCGTCGGCAACGTACAGACCCACGGCATGCAGTCCCGGATGTATTGGGCTTTGAAAGAAAAGCACGGGAAGTAAGCAGCAGAAGACAAGAATCGCCACGGGTTAAAACCCGAGGCTCGGAAGTGCCCAGTGTCCAGGGGACACAAGACAAAGAACAATGCGGCCATTGCGTCACCGTTCTTACGTCCCCTGGACGGTGGGCTTTTGGCAGCCTCGGGTTTCAACCCGTGGTCTGCTTTCGGCCTGAACGCGGGGCTGACCGCCCGCAAAAGCACATGGTAGATTACGGAACCGATTTTTATTGCAAACTCAGCCCGTACCGTCGGGAAATGCTGTCCTGGAATGGCCGGGCTACCTGGAAAGCCACAGGGATGCGCGTTCCCGGCGGTATCCGGCGCGGCAAGGTGGTTCGGGGCCGCCGCCCGCACCCGGCCCACTATCGCGGGCGGCGGGTTCATGTCGCGTACTATCGAAACTATATCGCGCTGCGGCTCACCCCAAACCGGAAAGCGTCGGGCTGGCAGGACCGCTTCGGCTCCCTGCTGCCTGCCAATGTCGGGCGAATGAGTGTTTCTACTTACAATGACCTTGACCCGCACGGAATATGGACATGGGGCGGCCTGTACGACTATCAAGTGCCTTACGTCAGGCCGATGTGGGCAAAGTGGGCGTACAAATGGGAGCGGGAGGCGGCTAACGCAAATACGGCTGCTCAATCACGAGGCCGGGGATGTGGCGGAAGTGTTTGCGGTTGAAGGTGCAGAGCGGGGCATTCAGGCTCAGGGCGGTGGCGGCAATCAGCGTGTCAATTAGGCCAACGCCCTGCGACAGATGCAGGAGGCGAAAGTTGCGGATGGCCTCAAGGCACTCGGCGTCCGTGGGCCAGACAATCGGCAGGGTATATGTGAGACGATCAATTAAGACGGTCTGCGTCATGTTCTGAGCATCTTGATACAGTTCCATCAGCGCGTGTCCCGGCAGTGCCAGTGTGCCGGGAGTGGTAGCCGTCGCGGCATTGTACTAGGCGACAGCCGCCAGAAAGCCGCGCTGAACGTCTATCAGCACATCGCTATCCAAAAGTTTGATGCGCTGGGGCGTCATGGGTGGAAGCATTATTCCGCCTGCGCTCGCATGGCCTGAACATACTCAGTGCTGTCCGCGTATTTCTTGCCGGGACCAATGTCTTTGTATTGCTCTGCCCAAACTTCAAACGCGCCACTTTTTCCAAAAGAGCCAGCATTTCCGCGCCGCTTAGGGTTCCGGGCACGATGCCTTTGACAAACGGGTACTCATCGGCTTCCGTGAACTCCTGAACCGGAGTTTCCTGTTCTTCTAGGCTATTCATAACTCTATTATATCACAAAGCACATTGATTTATTCTGTGCTTGAAAGGCTCCTATGTCGTCTCCTACTTCTTCCACTTCACCCGCGCCTAAGCTCTGGGCCGGGCGGTTTGCCGAGGAAACCGATGCGCTCGTGCATCAGTTTAATGCCAGCCTGCGCTTTGACCGCCGCCTGTGGCCGGTGGATATTGAGGGCAGTGTCGCCCATGTGAAAATGCTGGGGGAGTGTGGAATAATCGCCCAAGCTGACGCAAATACCATTCAGACTGGGCTGGAAGCATTGGCGGCGGATTTGGAGTCCGGCGCGGATACGCTGCCCGAAGACGCCGAAGATGTCCACATGGCTGTTGAAACCCGGCTGACCGAGCGGTTAGGGCCGGTGGCAGGGAAACTTCACACGGCTCGTTCGCGTAATGATCAGGTGGCGACGGACCTGCGGCTCTACACACGCGGGGCGATTGACGGGCTGCGCGGGCGGCTTACCGCTTTGCAGAACATTCTTGTCACACAGTCTGAGGCCCATTTAGACACGCTGCTGCCGGGGATGACCCATTTGCAGCACGCGCAGCCGGTTCGATTAGCACATCATTTATTAGCCTATTTCTGGATGCTGGCCCGTGACGGGGAGCGGCTTTCGCAGGCGCGGGCGCGGGTGAATGTGCTGCCCCTCGGCGCAGGGGCGCTGGCGGGGACGACGTTTCCGATTGATCGGGAGCGCGTGGCGGCGCTTCTGGGCTTTGACGGCGTCTGCGAAAACAGCTTAGACGCCGTCTCGGACCGGGACTTTGTGGTCGAAACGCTGGCTGCATTGTCTCTAGTCATGCTGCACCTGTCCCGGCTGTGCGAAGAATTAATTTTGTGGAGTACGCCGGAGTTTGGCTGGGCCAAAATGGGGGACAATGTCACCACGGGCAGCTCCATCATGCCGCAGAAGAAGAACCCGGATGTAGCCGAGCTGGTGCGCGGCAAAACGGGCCGGGTGGTCGGCGATTTAGTGAGCCTCCTGATGACCCTGAAGGGCCTGCCGCTGGCCTACAACAAGGATATGCAGGAAGACAAAGAGGCACTTTTTGATGCGCTGGACACTGCCGACGTCTGTTTAGCGGTCATGGACACGCTGCTGAAGAATACGCAGTTCAGCACGGAGCGTATGGCGGCCTCGCTGCACGGGGACTTTTCGACGGCGACGGATTTAGCGGACTTTCTGGTGCGTCAGGGCCTGCCTTTCCGGCAGGCGCATGAAGTGGTCGGCAAAATTGTGGGCGAGTGCGTGCGAACTGGGCGCGTGCTGGAAGACCTGACGGCGAAGGAGTTAGTCGCCGCCTCGCCCCTGTTTGACGGGGCGGACCCGGCGGCTCTGGTCAGCCCGCGTGGCAGCGCGGATGCCCGCACGGCGCGGGGCGGTACGGGCCAGGGCGCGGTGGAAGCACAGCTTAGATTGGCGCAGGACAGAATGAATGACTCGAAAACCACAACTGAGAAATAAGTTTAGCCAGGAAAAAAGCTATGCAGTCGCGTTCGGCCTGCTGGCCGCCGTCACGGGCGTGCTGGCGGGCGGGACGCTCCCGGCGATGGTCGCGCTGGGGGCGCTGTTCGCCGCGCTGTATCTAACGGCAGAAAGCCGGGGCTGGCTGCGGGTCTCGCCAGGTGGCCGGACGGGGCGCGAGTACGGCGTCACCCTGGGGTTCGCGGCTTTAGTGACGGCGTTTGTGTACCTCACCGGCGGCCTGCGCTCGCCGATGCCGTGTGCACTGTACCTGCCGGTCCTGCTGGCGGCGCTGTGCTATGGCCTGCGCGTGGGGCTGACGGCGGCGGCGGGCATGGTGGGCGTCGCGGCTGTGCTGGCGCTGGACGGCCACTTGCCGGGCGCGGGGCCGTCGCAGAGAGCGCTTGCCATTGGTCTGAGCTTTCCCGTGATTGCCGTGTTTGGCGCGGCCCTGCGGGCGCAGATGGAGCGCCGTTTGAGCGCCCTGGACACTGAAAAAGAAAACCTGTCGGCACAGCTTGATATGTCGCAGATGATGGAGTCGGCGTTTGACCTGGATATGACGCTGAATTTGATTCTGCTGAACATTCAGGAGCATTTTCCCTGCGCGGTCTGTGCGGTTTATTTGAAGAGCCGCGACGGCAAAACGCTCGAGCTGCGGGCGGCAAGCGGCTCTCGCCGCCCGGCAGGTCTGCTGCCGTCGCTGCCCCTGCGCGAAGCCTATCAGGGCGGCCTGCCAATGCCCGGCGCGGGCGGGGTCCGTTCCTTTCAGATGGTGGACACGTCCGCCTCCGCCGACCCGAATTCGGTGCTGCGGCAGATCGACAAAACCGCCGCGTCGTTTGTCTGTCTGCCGCTGGCAAGCGTGGAAGTGGTGCTGGGAATGCTGTATATCAGCGCTGACGTTCTGCCGGGCCTGTCTCCTGAGAATGTCCTGCGGCTGGGGCAATTATCTGCGCTGGCCGTGTTCCCCTTGCAGCGGGTGCTGGTGCAGCAGGACTTCCGCTCGATGGCTTACAGCGATGCGATGACAGGGCTGGACAACTTTCGGCAGTTCGAAGAGACGCTCTCCGATGAGCTGCTCCGCGCCGAGCGTTACGCCCGGCCTCTGTCGGTGATTATGCTGGACATCGACCACTTCAAGTCGTTCAACGACACACGCGGGCATCAGGCGGGCGATGCGCTTCTCGGGCAGCTTGGCGTCGTTTTGAGAAATGCCCTGCGGAACGTAGACCGGCCCGCCCGCTACGGCGGCGAGGAGTTTGTGATTATCTGCCCCGAAACTGGCCCCGACGAGGCGCTGCTGATTGCCGAGCGCATCCGCCTGGCCGTGCAGAACACCCCGTTTATCCTGCCCGGCAAAGACGGCGGTGAGGCGGACACGGCCCGCGTGACCGTGAGCCTGGGCTGCGCGACCTTCCCGCGTGATGCCCGCACCGACCGCGACCTGGTCAAGCGGGCCGATCTGGCTCTGTATGCTGCCAAAGAGGCGGGCCGCAACGCTGTCCGCGCCTACACCGAAAGTGACGTTGTGGAACTTATTCCGAGTGTTTGAGGGTAGAGGGGCTATGGCAAAGCGCGGACGGTTTTTGTGGGGGGCACTGCTGCTCTGGCTGATTGGGATGGCCGGAGTCTCTCCGGCCCCAACGCCTTCCTGCTGCCTGCCGTCTGTGTCCGCTCAGTCCGCTTCGGCTCCGGTGCGAATGGCCTGCTGCCTGCCGCCCGCCGGGCTGTCTGCGGTGCCCCCATGCTGCCGGGTCATGCCGCGTGCGGTTCTTGCGCCGCCCGGTTCGCCCGCCGTCTCCGTGCCCACTTTTGCCCTCGCCGCTCTGCCCTCGCCCCCGACTGCTCCCGCGCCTGCCCCGCTTGCCCTTCCAGTCCTGCTGGAAGCGCGGGCGTTTTGGGCCGAGCCGCCGTCCGGGCCATGCTGGCCGCGTGGCCCCCCGCTGGTTTCCTGAACCCTCGCCCCCTCTGGCGGCGCTTCCTCTGCTACGGCTCAACTTCAGATTAAACTCAGGAAACCTTTCCATGAAAACACTCTTCACCCTGGCTGCCCTCGCGGCGGCCCTGACCTTCGGCGGCGTCCCCGCCTCCGCCGCCCCGGCGGCACACGCAGTCAAGCCCGCCCACGTCAAAGTGGTGGCGGTCAAAGCGGCTGTCGTGAAAGCGACTGCCGCCGCCCCGTCCTGCTGCGTCGGCGGTGACTGCTGCAAGGGCGGCAACTGCTGCGCGATGCCCGGTTGCTGCGCGGCTGACGGCTCCTGCTGCGACCCTGCCACGGGTGTCTGCACTTCCGCCTGTGGCTGCCCTGGCATGAGCTGCTGCGCTCACTAACGGCTTGGTTGAAATTGGCCCGCTTCCCGCATGGGAAGCGGGCTTTTTTGCGTCTCTGTGCATCGCTTTTCTTGACAACGGCTGTCAAATATGCTATAATACTGCTAACATTATCGCCCCCTGAGACTTGAATTTGTGTAAGATTTTTTGTAAAGGATAACCGATGGCAGACGAAGAAATTTCCCCCTCCGATTTGACTCCCGACACGGCTCCCGAGGCCCCCGATGACGGCGGCCCCGGCGACGCTCCCGAAACCGCGACCGGCCTGATGACCCTGCCCTCCGCGCAGTCCGCCGGGCGCGAAGTGCTGAATGTCAGCATTCAGGACGAAATGCGGCAGTCGTACCTCGACTACGCCATGTCCACTATCATTGCCCGCGCCCTGCCCGACGTGCGCGACGGCCTCAAACCCGTCCACCGCCGCATTCTGATGGCAATGAGCGACCTCAACCTCACCCCCGCCGGACAGCACCGCAAAAGCGCCAAAATCGTTGGGGAGTGCATGGGCAACTACCATCCACACGGCGATGTGGCCCTGTATGCGACAATGGTTCGGCTGGCGCAGGACTTCAACATGCGCTACCCCCTGGTAGACGGGCAGGGAAATTTCGGCAGCATTGATGCGGACCCACCGGCGGCGCAGCGCTACACGGAGGCGCGGATGACGCCGTTTGCGATGGAGATGCTGCAAGACTTGGACCGGGATACGGTAGACTGGGCGGAAAATTACGATCAGACGCGGCGGGAGCCGACTGTGCTGCCGTCGAAGTTCCCGCATCTGCTGTGTAATGGCGGTTCGGGCATTGCGGTCGGTATGGCGACCAATATCCCGCCGCAGAACCTGCGCGAAGTGGTGGACGGGGCCGTACATCTGCTGGACAACCCGGACGCGACGACCGAAGACTTGATGGAGTTCATCAAAGGGCCGGACTTCCCGACCTCCGGGCTGATTTTAGGCACAAAGGGCATCAAGCAGGCTTACGCCACGGGGCGCGGCTCAGTGGTCATGCAGGCGCGGACGTCGATTGAGCCTATCGAAAACGGGCGCAATCAAATCGTCATCACGGAGCTGCCGTACCAGGTGATCAAGTCCCGGCTGATTGAGCAGATCGCCGATCTGGTCAAGCAGAAGAAGATTGAAGGCATCGCGGACCTCAACGACTACTCGGACCGGAACGGAATGCGGGTCGTCGTCACGCTCAAGCGCGAGGCGTACCCCAAGAGAGTCCTGAACTTCCTCTTAAAGCACACGCCCCTGCGGACGACGTTTGGCGTCAATATGCTGGCGCTGGTCGACGGGCAGCCGCGCATCCTGAACCTCAAAGACGCGCTGGGGTTCTTCCTGACCCACCGGCGCGAGGTGATCGTGCGCCGGACGCTGTTTGAGCTGAACAAGGCCAAAGCGCGGGCGCATATTTTGGAGGGCCTGCAAATCGCGCTGGACTTCCTCGATGAGATTATCGCGCTGATTCGGGCCTCGCGGACGGCGGAAATCGCACGCGGCGAGATGATGACCCGCTTTACGCTCTCGCAGCTTCAGGCCGACGCCATCCTCGCTATGCAGCTTCGGGCACTGACGGGCCTGGAGCGCGACAAGCTGGAAAACGACTACAAAGAGCTGCTGAAACAGATCGCCTACTACGAGGATATTCTGGCGTCGCCCGCACGGGTGACGGCGATTATCAAGCAGGAGATGAAGCAGCTTCGGGACAAATACGGCGACGAGCGCCGCACCCGAATCGTGCCGATGGAGGCCGAGGAAATCGGCGACGAGGACCTGATCCCCGAAGAGGAGATGATCGTCTCGATCACCCGCGACGGCTACATCAAGCGCGTCCCCAAAGACACGTTCCCGGACCAGAAGCGCGGCGGCAAGGGCCGCATCGGGGCGTCGATCAAGGAAGAAGACACCATTGAGCATCTGTTCGTGGCGACCACCCACCACTACATCCTGTTCTTCACCGACCGGGGCCGCGTCTACCGCCTGAAAGCCTATGAAGTGCCGCAAACCTCGCGCACCGCGATGGGCACGGCGGTCATCAACCTGCTGAACATTCAGCCCGGCGAGCGCATCACGGCCACTGTGCCGATGAAGAAGTACAAAGAGGCGGAAGGCTTCCTGCTGATGGCGACCGAGTGCGGCGAAGTCAAGCGCACCCCGCTGTCCGAGTTCGCTAACCTCAGAAACAACGGCCTGATCGTCTTTGACATCGAAGAAAACGACGCCCTGCGCTGGGTCGCACACACCACGGGCGACGATGAGATTATCCTGGTCACCCGCAAGGGAATGTCCATCCGGTTCTCCGAAAACGACATTACCCCCCGCTCCCGTGCGGCGGGCGGCGTGCGCGGCATCGTCTTGTCCGAGGCCAAAGACGACCTGATTGTGGGCATGGCGCTTGTGGACAACGCTCTGGACCTCTTAGTGATCGGTCAGCGCGGCATCTCGAAGCGCACTCCGCTGAAAGACTACCGCATCCAGTCGCGTGGCGGCAAGGGCATCCAGACAATGGCGCTGTCCGAGAAGACCGGCGACATCGTGGACGCCCAGATTGTCAGCGACGAAGACCAGCTCCTGATTATGACCCAGGGCGGCATCACCATCCGCCTGCGCGTCAACGACATCCGCTCCTCGGGCCGCAGCACGCAGGGCGTCAAAGCCATCAACCTCGCCGACGACGACCGCGTCGCCAGCGTCGAGCGCATGATTGAAGCCAAGTTGCCCGCTGAAGAAGTGGTGTAGGCCAAAAGAAAAAGGCCCGGCGCAAACGCGCCGGGCCTTTAACGCTATGGACATAACACTGATTGACCAGTACCCCATCGTAACCTATTGGAGCGATGACGACAACGGCTTTATTGCCGAAATGCCTGACCTCCCCGGCTGTCTGTCGGATGGCCTCTCCGAAGCTGAGGCGCGGGACAATATCCGGGTCATTGCTCAGGAGTGGATCAACCGGGCGCGTCATCTTGAACGGGACATCCCCCGGCCTTCCGTCGCCCCGCACCAGCTTGTCAGTGCGTAGAGAGGACACGCGGGGCGGACCCCCCGTGCTTCAAAAGGGCAATTCCCCGCCTTCGCGGGCATCGGAGATGTAGAGGCGGGGTTTCCCCGCCCTCTTGCCTTTTGTCCTCTCCTAGTCCTTCCTTTAGGAAGGACCCTGCGAAGCGAAGAATGAGCGAAGCAAGGTGGTAGGTCTCTGGTTCCCCCAGAATTGGGGGTCAGAGGACGATCTGCTCCCTCCACCTTTTGTTTTCTTCCCTCCTCGCCCACTTAGCACAACTCCTGCACCTGTAAACTATGGTAAAATAACGCAGGGCTGCTTAATCCCGCCGCCCCGCCTGCTGTTGTCTCTGCCCGTGCCCAAAGAAGGACCCACTCCCGTGAACCTCCGCTGCCTGCTTCCGCTGCTCTGCGCCGCCTTCCTGCCGCCCGCGCCGCCACGCTCAATGTCCCCGCTCAGTACCCGACCATTCAGGCGGGTGTCAACGCCGCCGTGAGCGGCGACACCGTGCTGGTCGCCGACGGCACGTACAGTGGGTCGGGCAACCGCGACATTGATTTCAACGGCAAAAACATCACCGTCACCTCCCAGCACGGCGCGGTCAGCACCATCATTGACTGCGGCGGCTATGCCACTACGGATGGCTCCGGCAACCACCGGGGCTTTTATATCCATGCTGGCGAAACGGTAGCCGTCATCAGCGGGTTCACTGTGAAGAACGGTTATAGTGGAATTGGTGGTGGCATCGACATTGAAGACAGCGGCGTGACCATCCAGGACTGCACCATCACCAACAATGCAGCGAAGTATGACGGTGGTGGTATCCGTATTAAGAACAATATGGGCAATCAAAAGGCTATAATGACGAACTGTGCTATAGAGGGGAACACAGCCGGCCAGTCTGGCGGCGGTGTCTCTGAAAGCCTTGATAATGCCAGAGGTGGTGCGGGTACGGTCGTTGTGACCAACTGCATGATTACCCACAACACAGCAGGCAGTGCTGCTGGTCTCTACAATCTGGCCGCTGACGGGGGTACGATCACACTTGCTGGCTGTGTTATTGCCAACAATACTGGTTCTGGCAATGGTGCTATCTTTATTTCCAGTAGTGGTGCAGGAAGGATTGGGATGATTAATTGTGTTGTTTCCAACAACAGCGCCTCGTTCCAGTGCAGTGGGGTTTCTATCGCCGCATCCGGCGGCAGTGTGGATGCTCTTGTCAATTGCAGCATCACTGCGAATGTCACCACATCAGGAAGAGGGTCTGGCGTAACTACATACAACAACAACGGTACGATTGCACTGACCAATTGCGTTGTTTATGGAGACAGCAGCCCCAGCGGCTCAGAGATTATTAAGCAAAACACAGGCCAGCAGGATGACATTCCGCCAAGCGTCACCTACTCCGACATTCAAGGTGACTATTCCGGCACGGGCAACATTGATGCCGACCCGCTGTTTGTGAATGCCGCCGGGGGCAACTTCCGCCTGAAGCCCGGCTCGCCCTGCCTCGGAGCAGGAACCAGCACCGGCGCACCGACCACCGACAAAGACGGGCGAACCCGGCCCGGCCCGCCCAGCATCGGTGCTTACGAGCTTGTTCCCGCCTCGGTGTCTCATATCCTGTGGCGCAACACCAACGGCACGCAGGCTCTCTGGACGGTGCATCCCGATTTCAGCGTCACCACCAAAAACTACGGACCCTATGCCGGATGGACTGCACAAGCACTCGCCGACACCCCCGACGGGCACACTCACCTGGCCTGGAACCACACCCCCGACGGGCAGGTCGCCGTGTGGGACATTGCCAAAGACGGCACGTTCACGCACACCGAGTACGGCCCCTACTCCGGGTGGAGCGCCACCGCTCTGAGCGCTGGTCCTGACGGTCGCCTGCACCTTTTGTGGAACCATGCCCCTGACAATCAAATGAGCCTGTGGGCTATCGACGGGACGGGCAACTACACCTACAAGAACTACGGCCCTTACACCGGGTGGACGGCCAAAGGCGTGGCAACGGGCGGGGACGGTGTGACAGACGTTTTGTGGACAAACACCAATGGCATGATGTCGACGTGGAAGGTGAGCGAAGCGGACGGCTCTTACAACTACCACAACTACGGCCCGTATGCGGGATGGACCGCAAACGCGGTGGCCGCAGGGCCGGATGGTCTGGGTTCGATTGCGTGGAGCAACACGAACGGAACGCAGTCTTTGTGGAGCATCGACTTCGGGGCGGGCACGTTCAGCACGCGGGACTTTGGCCCTTATGGGACTTGGGGTGTGACGAGCGTTGCTGTGGGGGGCAACGGTGTGCGTCACCTGTTGTGGAGCCACGGGGGGGACAATGCGGCGTCTTTGTGGAGTTTGGACGCTGCGGGCGGCTTCACGCACAGCGACTTCGGCCCTTACTCGGGGTGGAGCGCCGTCGCCCTCAGCGCTGGACAGTAGAGCGGGAACGAGGGCAAAGAAATAATGAACGGATTTCACTCTATGATGCGACATTCCACGGGTCTGCTGTCAGTCCAACGCGAGTTACCTTTGGCGCGTCAAAATCTATAATCTTGCATATGAATACCTTCGATTAACGCTTGGTTGGCATGGGTTTTGCTGTAAATATGTTTGTGGTGCCAGCTATGCGTTCCTGTAGATGTCGGTTTTTATCTTACACCCCCGCCTCATTCTTGAAAGGTTGACGAAATGATCTCCCGACATTTTTCCCTCTGCCATGCCATTAGCGCAATCGGCGGAGCTTTCCTGGTCCTTACTTCGCTGACGGCACACGCGCAGACCAATACTTGGCTCGGCCCAGCTGATGGCAGTTGGAATCAGGCTGGAAATTGGAGCCTCGATCAAGTTCCCAATGGCGCCAGCAGCACCTATTATGATGTTCTTAATTCTAGCCCCACGTTTATCACCCATTCCTTCAGCGGTGGTCCGACTGGAGCTGACGTGATCAACAGCTACGCCAATACGGGAACCGGCGGCTTAAACGTGACCGGTGGAACGCTGACGGGGGCAAAGGCTGCTAATAGCAGCACCTTCCAATGCACCGGCTCAACCCTGAACGGAACGCTTGGTACCGCGACGCTCAGTAAATTGACACTTCTGAACTCCAATGCCCTGATTTTCACAAAGGGTAACAACAGCCTGGACAATGTCTCTCTCGATGGGGGATTAACTCTAAACGGCGGCTTTGTTACCATCACGGGTGGCCTAACATATACCTCTGGTGCTACCTTCAACTTCAGCGGCGATGGCAGCCTCGGCTTTTCTACGGACTATACCTTCGCAGATGCTACCATCGATTCTGGCACCGGCACGGCGAATTTAAATGTCGATAGCAGTCACACCTTGACGCTTGCCAGTAGTCTTAATGTCAACGGAAAAAAAGCTAACTTTGGAGGCGGACCGCTCGTCAACGACACGCTGCTTTCTTCTAATCTGGGAGGATACTGGTCTTTCACCCCAGCCCTCAGTCTCACCAACAATGCAACCATGGAAGCCTTTAATACCGGCAGTATTTTGGGTGTTTCAGGCGGTTCGTTTGCAAACAACGGCATTTTCCAAGCCCTGAATGGCGGCAGTTCAACTGTCAGCGTCACCACCTTGGCCAACATTGGCACGTTTCAGGCATTAAACAGCGGCCATTTGAGCCTGAGCGCCTATAGAACTTATCCACTTGGAACAATCAAAGCGGACGGAGCTGGCTCCACCGTCTATTTTGGCGGGTTTGGATCGCCAGGCGCTTACGTTTTGAGGCTTAACCAGGGCGAAAACCTTTCTGCCACCAATGGCGGAAAGCTTGAACTCGGCACAACCCTTGACAATGGAGGACAGACTTTTGACCCCGATGCTTATGGCTCAGTGAGTGGCTTCGTTCTTGCTGGTGGCACGATTTTGAACGGCTCTATTGCGAACTCCGATGATTTACATTTTCAAGGAACGGCCAATGCACCCAGTATCCTGCAAAATGTGACGCTGTCGGGCGGGCTAAATTTGGTACCGTCGCAGGGAGCGGCCCAAATTCAAGGCACATTCCACTATGGTCCAAATGCTGTTTTCAACTTGGGACAAGATTCTAATCTTAATTTTGTTGGGGACTTTACCCTGGACAACGCGACAGTTCAGACAAATGGCGGCGGTGTGGGCATTAGTAATGGAACGCTCACCCTCGGTTCCAATCTGAAGGTTGCCAGCAGCAGTGGTGTTATTGGCAATTATGTTTTTGGGGGCGGAACGCTGGTTAACAATACCCAGATCACCTCTGCTGGCACCGATGGCAATTGGACTCTCCAAACAGGTAAAGTCATCAACAATGGTACATTTCAAGCCATGAATAAAGGAATTTTTCTGATCGCAGAGGCGTCGACTTTAACAAACGCTGGCAGTATCAAAGTGGATGCGCTCAGTTTGATGACGATTCCTACCTATGTTCAGACGAGCGGCGTTACCCAAGCGAACGGTTCGCTCAATATCACTTCTGCCGATCCTTCTATTGGGAGAGTACTAACGCTTCAAGGCGGCGTTCTCTCGGGAACTGGAAATGTTGCCGGAGAGGTGGTCAATACTGGAGGTACAGTTCATCCCGGATTGGGGGTGCTTGGCATTGGAAACAGTGGGTACGGCGATTATACGCAAGAAGCGAATGGCGTTTTTCAAGAAGACCTCAACAGCAATCAATACGGGGTTTTTGCGGTGGGCGGAACCGCGCATCTGAATGGCAGCCTTAATGTAAGTTTGCTTAACGGATTCGCTCCGACATTAGGGACGCAGTTCACTTTCCTCACCTACGGTGCGGAGACCGGCACGTTCGCTAATATCGTCAGCACCGCTCCTGGGTACGAGTTCAGCATTTCTTACTTGCCGACGAAAGCGATATTGACTATAACCAAGATTCCTGCCGCTGTGCCCTCAGTCTCTCACATCCTGTGGCGCAACACCAATGGCACGCAGGCCCTCTGGACCGTCGCCCCCGACTTCAGCGTCACCACCAAAAACTATGGACCCTATGCCGGGTGGACTGCAAAAGCTCTGGCTGACACGCCCGACGGACACACCCACCTGGCCTGGAACCATTCCCCCGACGGACAAGTTGCCGTCTGGGACATCGCCAAAGACGGCACGTTCACAACGCAGAACTATGGCCCCTTCGCCGGGTGGAGCGCCACGGCTCTGAGCGCCGGTCCCGACGGACGCCTGCACCTCTTGTGGAATCACGCTCCCGACAACCAGATGAGCCTGTGGGCCATCAACGCCGACGCCACTTTTACTCACGCCGAGTACGGCCCCTTCTCGGGGTGGACAGCCAAAGGCGTGGCAACGGGCGGAGACGGCATCACAGACATTCTGTGGACGAACACGAACGGGACGATGTCGACGTGGAAGGTGAGTGAAGCGGACGGCTCTTACAACTACCACAACTACGGCCCGTATGCGGGATGGACCGCAAACGCGGTGGTTGCAGGGCCGGATGGTCTGGGTTCGATTGCGTGGGGAAACACGAACGGGACGCAGTCTTTGTGGAGCATCGACTTCGGTTCGGGTTCGTTCAGCACGCGGGACTTTGGCCCTTATGGGACTTGGGGTGTGACGAGCGTTGCGGTGGGCGGGGACGGGGTACGTCATCTGCTGTGGAACCACGGGGGAGACAGCCAGGCGGCACTGTGGTCTTTGGGCAGTGGGGGCGGGTACACGTACAGCAACTTTGGCCCCTACTCAGGATGGAGCGCCGTCGCCCTCAGCGCAGGGCAGTAACTCCCGCACAACAAGAAGGCCCGGCGCGTCTGCGCCGGGCCTTCTTTTGTCTTTGCTAGTCTTCTGCTTGATCTTCTGCTTAATCTTCCACGACTTCGCGGATACGCCGCTCCAGAACGTCCAAATCCAGTCCGCCTTCGTCGCGGGCAATGCGCCGCACCGTGGCATTGACGCTGCCTAAATCTTGCAGCAAATCCCGCAAAATCTCCTGCTGCTGCCGCGACTGCGTGATCTCCTTCGGCTCCTGCACCAGATCGCGCACCAAAGCGTCCTCTGAGCGCGACGCCACCACCGGGTCCGCCTGCCCCTGCACATGAACAAACGTCCGCCGCCCCGGTCCCCGGTCCTGCTCAATCGGCAAAACCGCCGTCACCTGATCCGAGCGCACATACTTCCCAAACCCCAGATGCACCAGCATCGAAGACTGTATTCGCATCGTCGTCCCTCTTTTCTCTCTCTGTAAAATCGTTGTCTGCTAGTAGTAATAACAATCAAGGGCTATGTATGGTTCCCAGAATAAGTCTATTTTGCCGTCCCACGAACCTAAATTGCCCCGCGCCGCGTTTAGAAGGCTATCACTGACCAATGGAGGCTTTCTATGACTCACATTCGCCCTCTCTGGAGCCTGCTGCTCCTGCTTTCGCTGACGACAGCGGCTCCTGCTGCGCCGAAACCAATGCCCAAAGACACGCTCGCTGTGGCTGTCGTGCGGCAGTACCTCGCGGCCCTCGCCGCCGGGCACACAGCAGAGGCGTACACGCTGCTATCTACGAGTTCACACCAGACCGTTTCTCCCGCCGACTTCGCCAAAGGCCGCACGCCCTATGTCAGCGACATACGCCGTGCCTCGCCCGCCTTTATCGGCGTCGCGGTCCTGTTTCTGGACACGCATAACACGCAGCACGACACGTTCACGGTCCTCGGCCCTGACCCTGCCGCGCCCGACGGCGTGCTGGTGCGGGCGACTTCTCCTGCCAAGTCACCTGCTATCCTGCGAATTGCCACCGTAACCGATGCCGGTGCGTCTGCGCCGCGTTTGGATTTTTTCGGCTCGCTGAAGCGCACCGACCCGGTGCAGTCTACCAAATCGCTCGAAAATGCCAAGCAGGTCACGTCCCAGTCCAACTTGAAGCAGCTTTCGCTGGGGATTATCCAGTATGCGTTTGACAACAACAATCACCTGCCCGATGCGGACACCTGGGTTGATGAGATTATGCCCTATGTGAAAGAGAAGGCCCTGTTTCGGGACCCCTCCACCCCAACGGGTGAGGAATACAGCTACGCGTTCAACCGCGATTTGTCCGGCGCAGAGTCGGATACCCCCGACCCGCAGAGCTTTGTCATAAACTCCGTGCGAAGTCCCGATGGCAGCAGAGTGGCCCCGGCTGCCTCCACAGTGCTGCTCTTTGAAAGCACGGCGGGTATCAAGAACGCCTCGGATACGGGCCAGTCTGTGCCCAAGCCGGGACGGCATCTCGGCGGCACGGACTATGCCTTTGCCGACGGCCATGTGCGGTGGCTGCCGGACGGAACCACGCCATCGTTTGCGCTGACGGGGAAATAAAAAAGCAAATATGGTCGCTGGGTCAGAAGATACGAGGGGCTAAACCCCCTCGCTGGGGGGCGCAGACGCCTTGAACCCGCCTGCGCGGGTACGGATTGGAATAAGAACGGAGGAGCCTTGTGGCCTCATCTTGATTTATCTCCACCCGCGCAGGCGGGTTCTAGGCGCTTCGCCCCCCAGCGAGGGGGTTTAGCCCCTCGAACTTTGGGCGCGTTCTCCCCCGTGCCAAAATCGTGCTATACTGGACTCTCTCGCCGCGCAATTTATCAAGGAGATTTCCGCTCATGTCCCCCAAACATACCCTCCCCTTGCTCTGTGCCGGGCTGCTGCTGACCGCCCCGGCATTCGCCGCCCCAAAACCTGCCGCGCCTTCACATGGCACCGCCGCTGCCGATAATACGTCTGCCGTGGCCGCCGTCTCGAAGCTGCTGACGCTGCGGGCCAAAAACAACTTCGCCGGGATGTACGAGCTGCTGTCGGCCTCCTCCAAAAAGAACATCCCGCGCAAGGAATTTGTGGCCGCCTCGACCGAGTCCAAAGCAGAGATGGCGCAGATGCCGCCGGACCTGCGGGGGATGTATGCGCTGTTCGCCGACACCCGCAACGTCCTCGGCTACACGTTTGCCGTGGTCGGCCCGGACCCGACGAACCCGGACATCGTTCTGGTCCATGCCTTCCCGAAGCCCGCGCCGGGCGCTGCGACCGAGACGCTGAAAGTGTACACCGTCGCGGACAAAGGCGCAGGCAAGACAAGCCGCCGCACCGTGGATGCCTTCGGCTCCGTCGGGCGTGCCATGCTCAAAGCGCAGACCGAGCAGGCCGCGCCGCCCGCAGATGCGCCGCCCGCCGCGCCGCCGATAGATACGCCGCCCGCCGCGCCGCCGATAGATACGCCGCCCGCCGCCCCGGCCACGCCGTAGCACAGGAGGACCGGCACTGGAAGTGCCGGTCTATTAGCAAACAGAAAAAGTGTCTCCGACACTGAAGACTGGCTGACGCAAACTGTTCCTGAGTCGCGGAGCGACTTTTTCCTTTTACAAGTAGACCGGCACTTCCAGTGCCGGTTCCTTCTCGTTCCCTTGACACTCCCCCGCCGCCCGTGTCATACTGACGTCTATGATGCTGACCCCTGACACCGCCCTGCCGAGGCCAACGCCGCCCGACGAAATCCTCACCATTCTGGCCCGCGATGCCCGCACGTCCCCGGAAACCATTGCGACCCTGACCGGGCGGCCTGTCGCCGAGGTCCGCGCCGCGATTGCCGAGTACGAGTCGCGGGGCATTATCAAACACTACAAAACCATCGTAGACTGGGAGCGGGCAGGAGTCGAGCGCGTCTTTGCGTTTATTGATGTCAAAGTCGTTCCCGCCCGCGAAGTCGGCTTTGACGCCGTCGCCGAGCGCATTTACCGCTACCCCGAAGTGCATTCCGTGTGGCTCGTCTCCGGCGGCAGCGACCTGCGCGTCGTGGTGGAAGGCGAAAATATGCGTCAGGTAGGCCGCTTCGTCGCCGAAAAGCTGTCGACTTTGGAAGGCGTCACCGGTACGGACACGCACTTTCTGCTGCGTCGCTACAAAGAAGACCAGGACTTGTTTGTGGAAGTGGAAGGCGACCAGAGATTGGTTGTGACGCCGTAGGAGACATCTCATGCTGACTAGAGACGAAGCTGCCCGCGAGCTGGTGGACTGGCACTACACGATTGACCCGCGCATGACGCAGGCGATCCGCCTGATGTCCGCCAACGAAGACGATCCAAAGGAACCCTTGAAGTTTCTGGAAGCCAGTCCCGACGCCATTGAATCGGGAGTCGTGACGACGTTCACGTTTGGCCCGGCAGACGATTTCCCTTACAGCATGAGGCTTGCCAATATCACACCAGGAGAGATGGAGCAGGTGCGGCGAAATGAAATCCCGCTGCCGGAAGGGTGGAGTTTGGAAAACTCCATACTCTATCCTGCACCTGTCCGCAGGGTTCGGGGCAGAAGCCAGGAGGGGGCAAAATGGCGCAGGTCCGTGGAGAGTGTTCGTCTATCCAGTGTCCGCTGCAATCGCCCCAAGCCGCTCCCGGCGTCCCGAATGAAATCAGGAAATCGTTAGCCGATGCCTATGCCGCGCAGGCGCAGTCGGACTTTACCGTGTACCAAGTTCATCTGAAGAATGCAGAAGACTGTCACCGTCTGCATTACCTGCAAATGGCTTGCGAAAAAATTGCCAAAGCCTACCGGCTGCGAGAGGCAGAGACATTTACAGAGAACGACCTCTACAGTCACACGGCTTTCTCGAAGTTTATTCTTTTCTTCTTGAAAACACCTCGGCTGCGGAGCCGCTACCGTGCACAGGATGCCAAACGGCGGCAGATAGAGCGGTACGCCCGCAGTCTGGCAATCGCCATCGAAAAGCTAGCTCCGGCGGTAGACCGCGCCAACACGCCCGCAAACGCCGAATATCCCTGGATTGAAAACAACAAGGTCTTTGTGCCAATCCGCCACCAATTTGATGCTGCCCGGCGGCTGCTGGAGCCTGCGGGGCAGGATTTTCTCGCGCTGATTGAAATTGCCATTACAGATTACGCAAACGCAGGAAATTGATTATGAGCAACGAAGCTAATTATTCACAAACAACATATAAACCCCGCCTGTCACGGATTGCGCGGGATTTGCCGCCGTCGGGCATTCGCAAGTTCTTTGACATCGCCGCGCAGATGCAGGATGTCATCTCGCTGTCGGTCGGCGAGCCGGACTTTGCGACGCCCTGGGCCTTCCGCGAGGCGGCCATCTATTCGCTGGAAAAGGCCCAGACGACTTACACCAGCAACTTTGGCATTTTAGAATTGCGCCGGGAAATCTCGCGGCATTTAGACATGCTGTACGGGGTGCGCTATTCGCCGGACGAAGAAATTCTCGTGACAGTGGGCGTCTCCGAAGGCATGGACTTAGCCATGCGGGCGATTTTGGACCTCGGCGATGAAGTTTTAGTGCCCGAGCCGTGCTATGTGTCCTATAAGCCCTGTGTGAGCCTTGCGGGCGGCGTTCCCGTGGGCATTCCCACCACGATGGAAGACGGCTTCCGGGTCACAGTGGATCAACTGGAAGCGGCGCGAACGGAGCGGACACGGGCGATTGTGCTGGGCTATCCGTCGAACCCCACCGGGGCGACGATGCCACGCGCCCAGATGCAGGAAATTGTGGACTTCGCGGTCAAGCACGACTTGTATCTGATTAGCGATGAGATTTACGACCGCCTGACCTATGACGGCGTGCATACGTGCGTGCCGACCCTGCCGGGGGCGCGGGAGCGGACCATTCTGCTGAACGGCTTTTCCAAAGCGTATGCCATGACCGGCTGGCGCGTCGGCTATGCCTGCGCCCCGGCGGAGGTGCTGAACGCCATGTACAAAATCCACGCTTACACGATTATGTGTGTCACGACCACGAGCCAGAAAGCGGCCTTAGAAGCCCTGCGCTCCGGCGAGTCGGTGGTGCGGGATATGGTGGGGCAGTACAATCAGCGGCGGCGGCTCATTGTGGAAGGCCTGAATGCGGCGGGCTTAGAGTGCCATCTGCCGCAGGGGGCGTTTTATGCCTTCCCGAGTATTCGGGCCACCGGGATGACTTCGGAAGAGTTCGCCGAGAAGCTGCTGTTCGAGGAGCACGTCGCCGTCGTCCCCGGCACGGCGTTCGGGCAGGGCGGCGAGGGCCATATCCGCTGCTCGTATGCGACTAGCCTTGCCAATATCGAAGAGGCGCTGCACCGGATAGGCCGCTTCGTCCGAAAAACCGCGCCGTCTGCGCGAGAGGCCGCCCGCGTTTAGGACATTTCCACACCCCCAAAGGACACCACACGTTATGAAATTTGGCAGCATTCCCGGCGTCACCAAGCCCGTCTCCCGCCTCGTGCAGGGCACGGCCAACACGCAGTTCGACCCGAGCAAGCCGGAGCAGGCCTTCGCCCTGCTTGATCTGGCGATGGAGTACGGCATCAATACGTTTGACACCGCTCATGTCTACGGCGAAGGCAACGAAAAAACGCTCGGCAACTGGGTCCGCGAGCGCGGCGTCCGCGAAAAGATTGTCATTCTCGCCAAAGGCGCTCATCCTTACGGCAGCCCCCGCGTCACACCCGAGGGGATTGAAGCCGACATGACCGAGTCGATGGCCCGTCAGGGCTTAGATTATTTTGACCTCTACGTCCTGCACCGCGACGACCCTTCCGTGCCCGTCGGGCCGCTCGTGGAAGCTCTGAACGCCCACAAAGACGCGGGCCGCATCGGGGCCTTTGGCGGCTCCAACTGGACCTTTGAGCGCATCGCCGAGGCCAATGCCTACGCTGCCGAACATGGCCTGACCCCGTTTGCCGTAACCAGCCCGAACTACAGCCTGGCCGAGATGTACGAGCCGCCGTGGGACGGCTGCCTGAGCCTGAGCGGCCCGCAGGGCGAGAACGCTCGCAAGTTCTACGCCGACAGCGGCATCGCCGTGATGCCGTGGTCCAGCATGGCGGGCGGCTTCTTCGCGGACATCTACCACCGGGACAATTTAGAGACCATCTCCAAAGACGACTACTTCGCCCAGATTTGCATCAAATGCTACTGCGGCGAAACCAACTTCCAGCGCCTCGACCGCGCCCGTGAGCTGGCTTCGGCAAAGGGCCTGAGCGTCCCGCAGATCGCCCTGGCCTTCACCCTGAGCCAGCCCATGAACCTGTTCCCGCTCGTCTCCAGCCTCACCCGTGAGCAGTTCGAGGCCAACACCAAAGCGTTGGACGTGACTCTCACACCCGCCGAAACGGCCTATCTGGACCTGAAAGCCGACAGCCCCGCCTAGCAAGTTATCTGGAAACAAACCCGTAGGGGCAGGGGCAAGCCCTACCCCTACAAAGACAGCCCGGTAGCCTCCGTAGAGGCCGCCGGGCTGCTTTATGTGGCTTCTCATTTCGCGGGCGTTGGAACCGCAGGTGCAGGCACAGACGGCCCAATGACAATGGTGTGCTTGGGGGGCGGGATAGGCTGAAGGTACATCTTCTTGCTGGGGAAGTCCAGCAGCACTTTGTAGCCCGACAGAATATCCATCCCCAGACGGGGCGTGTGGTCCAGCATAATTCCGTATGTTACTAATAGACCCGTCAAGCGCGTCTCTCCCAGCATCAGCACTGGTAGACGCGCTTGCTGTACGTTGTAGCCGCCATCGAAGCCCATCTGTGGCACCAAACCCAAAAAAGTGAGGGCGAGGTCTTGGGCTGCCTGATATGGAATCTGCGTTATCTGGGAGCCAGTATCAACAAGCAAATTCACTTGGCGAGACACCTTCCCGCTCTCCATTTCTACCGGCACTGAGTAAAACTCGTTTGGGCTAACCGAAAGCGGGACAACAGCGCCGCCCGGCCCGCCAAATCCCAGGAATCTCGCATTTGCTGCTGTCAGACTGCCAGGGTAGCATAAGGTCATCGTATTCCCCTGAAAGTCAAAGTCAGCGGCAAACTCATCGAGCAGGTTCGAACCAATTAGCCCATCTACAACACAGTTTGCTGATACATGAAGCATTTGAGCTGGCAGGACCATAATAGGTAACTTCAACGGCTGAATGTTAAGTGCGCCCGACTTACCGCCAAGTCGAAGACTGTCAAGAGTGACGGCAGGAAACTGTTTACCGTTGATCAGAAGCGGCTTACCATTCGACAGCAGAGCCGGTGCGCTTTTGAGGCCGAGTTTGGTAGAGAGAGATTGGGAAATCAGACAGTTGTTCGTACCTGTGTCCAGAATGAAGGTGGCGGAGAGGCGATCATTGATCCAGACGGTGACGAGGGGTGACCCCTGCCCCTTCACGGTGGTGATTGGAATGATAAAACCCTGCTGGCTTGGGGCAGTTTCCGGCGGGGTCTGCACTTGGGTAGCGGGCGGCGGGGTCTGCACTTGGGTAGCGGGCGGTGGGGTCTGCGCTTGACTTGTCTAGGAAAGCTGCAAGGCGCAAACCAAAGAGTAGAGCAGCATCAAGAGGGGTAACCGGATCAAATGGGGCACATATAAGCCACGGCGACACTGGAAAAACAAAAAGACCTCCTGTGGGATAAAACTTTTCAGTGTTCGATGCTGCCGCCGGGGGTATAAAACCCCCGGCAGGAAAAGCAGACGCCCTGCCGGGCTAAAGAGTGAAGAAGGCCAGATATAATTGCCCTCCGCCCGGAGGGCGGCTGAACTTGATGCCGGGGGTTTTATACCCCCGGCATTCGGCGTTCTGGCTGACGATTGCTGATTGGCATTTGTGCAGCAATGCCATTCACAACTCATTACACCATCGGCGCGATGAAATAGGCCATCAGAACGAAGTGGCAGGCGCTGCCTGCCAGAACGAAGATGTGCCAGAGGTCGTGGGCGCTGAATTTACCGGGCCACAGGTGCGGGCGGTCGGTGGCGAAGACGATAGTGCCGATGGAATAGGCCGCGCCGCCGCCGAAGAGCCAGGCAATCCCGCCCGGACCCAGCACGCGGGCGGCAGGCACGATAGCAATCATAATCAGCCAGCCCATGATGACATAAATGCCGATCCGTGCCCAGTCCGGGAAGTTCTTCCAGACGAGGCTGCACACGATGCCGATCACCGCCAGCCCGTACTCGATGCCGAACAGGCTCCATCCCCACACCCCGCGCAGGCCGACCAGGCAGACGGGGGCATAAGTTCCGGCAATCAACAGAAAGATTGCCACATGGTCAAAGCGCATCAGCTTGACGATCTGCTGCGGCTTCACCCACAGCGAATGATAGAGCGTCGAGGCCGTGTACAGCACGATGAGGCTCACCCCAAAGATGGCAAACGTGACCGTCTGCCACAGCCTGCCGTGCGCCAGAATCAGCAGCACCACGAGGGCCGCGATGGACAGCGCCACCCCCAGCCCGTGCGAGAGACCGCAGAACGGCTCTCGTATCCAGAAGCGTTTAATTCGTTCAGTCATAATTCTCAGCATACCCCAATCATGGCCTGATGGCACAAAGAAAGAGACGACGGCGGCAGGAATTCGGTTCCCCTGCGCGGAACGTGCGGCTTGGGTATCCTGTCTTCGGGTACTATGGGCTATGCATTTCCCCTGGTCACACGCCGCCCGCCGCCGCGAACTGCTGGCGTCGCCGTTTCCCGCCGCGTGGGAGCGGACGCTCTCGCAGGCCGCGTTTTATTCGCGCCTGCCCAACCCGCAGCAGGCACGGGTGCGGGATGTGGTGCGCGTGCTGATCGCCGAGAAAAGCTGGGAAGGCGTCGGCGGGCTGACGCTGACGGACCAGATCAAAGTGACCATTGCCGGGCAGGCGGCGCGGCTGGTGGTGGGCTTCGACAGCGATTACTTTCGCAACGTAGAGAGCATTTTAGTCTATCCGCAGGGCTTTCTGGTCAAAGTGCAGCGGCGCGGGCCGAACGGGGCGCTCGTCGAGGAAACTGTTCCCTACGCCGGGGAAGCCGCGCTGTCGGGGCCGGTGGTGCTTTCCTGGGAGGATGTCCGGCACGCAGGCGGCGGGCACAACGTCGTGCTGCATGAGTTCGCGCACAAGCTGGATATGCGCGACGGCGCGGCAGACGGAGCGCCGTATCTCAAAGACCGGGCGCAGATCGACGACTGGGAGCAGGTGATGAGCGCCGGATATCAGAGGCTCACCGCGCAGATTGAGGCAGGCGAGCCGACCCTGCTGGACCCTTACGGCGCGACTAACGCCGCCGAGTTCTTCGCGGTCTCGACTGAATGCTTTTTTGAGCTGCCGGGGCTGCTGCGCCTGCACCACCCGGCCCTGTACCGCGTGTTGGCAGGCTACTACCGGCAGGAGCCGTAGCGGAAATGTCACGGGACTGAAGCCACGGATTAAAATCCGAGGCTCGGAAAAGCCCACCGTGCAGGGCACGTAAGATGCCAGGCGAGAGGCTGATTTGTTCTTTGTCTTGTGTCTTTCTTACTCTTGTGTCCCCTGGACACTGGGCACTTTCCAGCCTCGGATTTCAATCCGTGGCTTCTCCAAAAGCCACACAAAAACCTATGACAATAACTAACAAATTATCCCTCGCCGCTGACTGCGGCGTTCTTGTGTGCGGCGGCGGCACGGCGGGCGTGGTGGCGGCGCTGGCCGCCGCACGGGCCGGGGCGGACGTGCTGGTCGTGGAGCAGCTTGGGCAGCTTGGCGGGACGCAGTCGGCGGGGTGGGTGACGCCCATGATGCCGAACAAGATACTGACTGAGAACCTGACGCACGGTATCAATGATGATATTCTGAAGCGGGCCGCCGAGTATGACCCGCCGCCGACGGACAAGTCGGGTGATTTATTATGGTTCAACCCCGTGACGCTGGCGTTAGTCCTGGATGATTTATTCGCCGAGGCGGGCGGGCGCGTGCTGTATCATACGCTCATCAGCGAGGCGATTGTGGAGAACGGGGCGCTGACGGGGATTGTGATTGAAAACAAGTCCGGGCGGCAGCGGATCACGGCGCGGGTGACGATAGACTGCACCGGCGATG
The DNA here is from genome assembly GCA_965277455.1 of Capsulimonadaceae bacterium. Classification (GTDB taxonomy): domain Bacteria; phylum Armatimonadota; class Armatimonadia; order Armatimonadales; family Capsulimonadaceae; genus JANXMY01. Next base: position 3,366,524 of record OZ255823.1, read on the forward strand.
CCGATGTGGCCTTCCGGGCAGGCGTGCCGTGCGTCAGCGGCGACCCGGACGACGGCCACAATCAGCCGATGTCCCTGCGCTTTGCGCTGGCGGGCGTCGATTTGGAGCGTGCGGCGGCCTTCTTGGCCGATGAGCTGGGAATGAACTGCTACGCCCGCCCGCCGCTCTTTGAGATCGGCGCGGGCGAGGCCAAAAACACGCCGCTGGGGCCGCTGATCTGCGCGGCTATTCGTGAGGGCATTCTGGAAGACGACGACCTCGGCTACCTGCAATTCTTCTCCATGCTGGGCCGCCCCGGCGAACTGGCCTTTAACTGCCCGCGTATCGCCGGGCTGTCCGCGACCGATGCCTGGGATTTAAGCAAAGCGCAGACGGTGGGGCGGCAGAAGATACGGCGTATCGCCCGCTTCTTTAAGACGTCTGTGCGCGGCTTCGAGGACTCGTACATCGGGACCATCGCGCCGATGGTCGGCATCCGGGAGTCCCGGCGCATTGTCGGCGACTATACGCTCACCGAGGAAGACTATCTCACCGAAGCGCGGTTCCCGGATGCCGTGGCCCGCAACTCATACCCCATCGACATTCACAGCGTCAAAGCCAAAGGCGGCTTGATTATGAAGCACCTGCCGCCGGGCCATTACCACGAAATCCCGTACCGCTGCCTGCTGCCCGTCGGGGTTGAAAACTTGATTGTTGCAGGCCGCTGCCTGTCGGCGACCTTTGCCGCGCAGGCCGCCGTGCGGATCCAGCAGAACTGCCGCGCCCTCGGCGAAGCGGCAGGGCTGGCCGCCGTGCAGGCCCTGGAAACGGGCGTCGCGCCCCGGCACATCGACACGGACACGCTGCGGGCGCGGCTGAACGCGCAGGGAGCGCAAATTTGACGACCGCCGAAACAATAGTCGCGCTGAACGCCGAAGTCTGGACCCTGCGGTCGGTGGAGCCTATTCGCGCTCTGGCGCTGAGTGAGGAAGCCGTGCGGCTGGCACGAACTTTGAACAGCCCTGCGCTGCTGGCCCCGAGCCTGTGCCTGCACGGCGTCTGCCAGGTGATTGTGTCGCGCCATGCGGAGGCGCGGGCGGCGCTGGGCGAAGCGCTGGCCCTTAGCCGCCCTCTGGGCGACCGCGTCACCGAAGGCCGCTGTCTGCACTTTCAGGGCGTCAGCCACTACTTTCTGGCCGAACACGCTGAGGCAGTGGAGCGTGTGACGGCGGCACTGGCTATCTTTGAGGCTTTGGACGATGACGAATGGCGGGGGGCAGGCTTCAACACGCTGGGCAATGTGCAGTTTAGCCTGTGTGACTACAGCGGGGCACTGGATTGGTACACACGCGCTCTGGAAGCGCGGGAGCGGGCCGGGGACGAAGTCGGCGTTGCGGCGTCGCTCGGCAACCTCGGCAATGTTTACAGCGAGCGCGGAGACTTGACCGAAGCCCTGCACTTTCATCAGCGCGGGCTGGAACACGCCGTTCGTATCGGCAGCACACTTCTGGAAATCAGCAGCCTGTGCAATCTGGGCGGTGACTATGTGGACCTGGGCCGCTACGAAGAAGGGATTGAAGTCTGCCGCCGATCAGTGGTGCTGGGCGAACGACTGGAAGACTGGGAAAAAGTCGCCGTGGCGCTCACCAGCATGGGCAGCGCCTATGTGAAGAGAGGGCAGCAGGCGGAAGCGCTGGACTGCCACCGCCGCGCCCTGGAAATCGCCCGGACACACACGCTGCAAAAGGCCACCGCCCATGCGCTGTACTCTATCGGCGAGATTTTGCTCTTGCAGGGAACGCTGGAGAGCGCACGGGAGCGACTGGTGGCAGGGGCGACACTGGCACAGGCGATTGGCGCACGTCGCACGGCGTTCCAATGTGCCGAAGCGCTGGCTGAAGTCTGCCGCCGTCAAGGCCGCTACGCCGACGCGCTGGGGCATTATGAAACGTTCCGCAGGCTCGAAAAAGAGGTCTTCACGGAAGAAGCCGAAGAACGCGCCCAAGCACTGGTCATCCAAATGGAAGTCGCCCACCACCGGCGCGAGTCCGAATCGCTGGCCGCGCTCAATGCCGCCCTTCAGGAAGCCAATACTCAGTTAGAAGAAGCCAACGCGCAGCTCGCAGAAGCCAATGCCCGGCTGGAAGTCCTGTCAGTCACCGATGCTCTGACCGGTCTGCCCAACCACCGGGCGCTGGTCGCCGCTTTGGAAGCGCAAATTGCCCACGCCTGCCGTGAAAACAAGCCCTGTGCCGTGCTGTTTCTGGATGTTGACCACTTCAAGCAGGTCAACGACACCTACGGTCACCCCATCGGCGATGCTGTCCTGCGTGAGTTCGCGGCGCGGGTGCGGGGCTGCCTGCGCGAAGAAGACGTGCTGGGCCGCTGGGGCGGTGAAGAGTTTTTGATCCTCCTGCCCGGCACAGACGCCCGGAGGGCGCAGCGCATCGGCGAGCGGGTCCGGGCCGCCATCGCCGCCCGCCCCCTGCTCGAGCGCGATATGGCCTCGGGCGGTATTGCTATCACCTGTTCCATTGGCACGGTTGCCAGCCCGCCTCACCCGCCGCTCCGGGACACGCTGGTCGCGGCGGCGGACACCGCGCTCTACGCCGCCAAGCGCGGAGGCCGCAACCAGGTACGGGCGGCAGGTGCTCCGGTCCGCGTTGCGGCAAACGGTTAGGCACGTACTGCATCTGCCAGCGGGCCATCAGTGGGTATGCCCACCGCTGGCACAGATGCGCTGATGAATCTTGAGTTTAATAAGGTATACTCTCACGAAGTTTATGCCACAATCAAAGCAGAGGAACGAAATGCTTACTGCAATTGCCATCCACCAGAGAGAATGGCGCAAAACAAAAAAAAAGCAAAAGCGGCAGATGCAAGAGCAAAAACTGCAAACTCTTGTTTCCCAGCGCAGCAACTCACCTTTGGTGAAGGCACTCACAGTTCGCCTGCGTCAAGAGGACTTTGTTTTTGGACGTCAAAAAACTCGCTTTAACAACATTCACTCAGCCCACTCTCGGCGCATACAGCAAGACATTCGGCAGGTCAAACGAGTTCTGAATGGCTTGGTAGAGCCTGTTGAGACTGATCGTTGGCTCGCCGCCCCCAACCAACTCCTGAATGGCAACAGTCCCCTGGAAAGCATTCGTCAGGGCAAAGCACGGCAAGTTAAAGAGCTTGTGGAGCGCTTGAATCAGGGGATTTACGTGTGATAGATTCCGCTCAGGCTGATCGCTTAGCACGGGCGATGGCTCGTCTTGTGGCAAGTGCTGAGGCATACTCGGGTTATTGCTTCCGTTGTGTCAAACCGCAGTACAGTAGTCGCCTCGATGCTTTTTCCGGCGCAGGAAGCCGGAAAGCGTCGGGGCGTTTCCATGTCAAAGGCAGGTTTAACCTTGTTTATACCAGCACTACTTTAGAAGCGGCACAATGGGAATATCTGAATACCGCTAGAAGCATCGGCACTGATACTGCTTACCTGCTGCCCCTGACAGCAATTGGGGCGGACGTCGTACTCAGCAAAGTTCTTAATTTGAGCAGTGCCGCTACTCGCAACATCCTGAAAATTACACTGAAGCAGCTGCGGGAAACAAATTGGAGCAGTTCTTCCCAAGAGACGCTGACGCAGCTGCTTGGGCGTCTCGCCTTCGAGGCAGGGTTTGAGGCTATGCTGGTTCCCTCGGCAGGAGGCGGCCAAAATCTCAACATTTTTCGACAAAATCTGCTGTCAGGTTCTTCCCTGCAAATCATCAACGAAGGCGAACTGCCAATTCCCTGAAATCCTCTCGTTTGACGAAGGCTTGCTATTTCGCCTGCGGCGCGTGTATAATAGCCTCATCAAACTGTTTGCCGATTTTTCCGAATAGACGGCTTAAAATTAGCTCAAGATTAGAATGCTTTTGGAGGACGAGACCGTGCCTTATGTGATTGCTGAACCCTGCATCGGGGTCAAAGACAGCTCCTGCGTCGCCGTCTGCCCCGTGGACTGCATCCACGAGGCGGGCGACCAGCTTTATATCGACCCGAACGAGTGCATCGACTGCGGCCTGTGCGAGCCGGAATGCCCGGTGGATGCTATCTTCATGGAAGATGAAGTGCCGGATCAGTGGAAGAACTTCATTCAGATCAACGCCGACTTCGCCAAAAAGTAGCGGCGGTGGAAGTAATGAGAACGCGGGCGGGCTGAGTGGCCCGCCCGCGTTTTTTGATTGTCTTTTTTTGATTGTCCTTTGGAGTATCTATGCCTCTGCTGGACCTCGGGTTTGTGCGGCTCGGTGACGGGACGCGGCTGCGGTACCGCTGCCTCGGCGACGGCGGGCCGACGGTGCTGCTCCTGCACGGCTGGCCGGAAACGGGGCACGCCTGGCGGCATATCCTGCCGACGCTGGCTGCGTCCGGCTACCTGTGCATTGCGCCTGACCAACGCGGGGCGGGGGACTCGGACAAGCCTTCGGGCGGCTATGACGCTGCGACCCGTATGGAAGATGTGCGTGCGCTGGTATCTGCGCTGGGCTTAGACGATGGCCCGCTATTCGTGGTCGGCCACGGCGCAGGCGGTGCGGACACCGCCGGGGCGTATGCCGCGCTCCATCCCGACGAAGTCGCCGGGGCCGCGTTTATCAGCGTCCTGCCGGAAGATGGCTCTGGAAGCGGCTGGCAGGGCGGCTTTCACCGGACGCCTGATCTGCCCGAGCTTCTAATTGCCCCGCACGCCGACGCCTACCTGCATCACTTTTTCCGGGCGTGGTCGCACGACCCCGAGATGCTGCCTGCCGCCGACCGGGCGGTCTACGTCCGCGCCCTCACGGAGCCGGGGGCCTTGCGGGCGTCGCTGGCCCCGTTTCGCGTCCCTGCCGCCCCGCCCCTGCCGCCGGGGACTGTCCCGCGCCTGCTGGTGCTGGGCGAAAGCGACCCGCACGCTTCGGCCATTACTGCGCCGCCTGAGATGCGCGTCGAGACTATTCCACGCGGCGGCTACTGGCTGCCCGAGGAGCGCCCTGACCCTGTGGCCGCCGCCCTTCTGACATTTTTTCGAGAGATTTTAGACTGACCTGCCATGTATTTAGACATTGCCGAAAAGCTGCGGGCGTGCGGGCGGGATGTGCCGGCGTTTACCCGCGAGGCGCTGGCGGCGTACTTTGGGGTGGGGATCGGGTCGTTCTCCGAGGACGGCCCGGCGATTACCTACCACCAATCGGGCAGTCATGCGGCGGTGTCGTATGTGCTGAAGGGAACGATTTTCTTCCGCGACAACAAGCAGATCGTGCGCGGCTACCCGCGCATCCTGCCGTCGTCGGACTACACCACGGACCGCTTTGCGGCGACGCAGGAGCGCACTCTGTTTCGTGCCCTGCGCGACGGTGAAGTGACGGTGGAAAAGAAAGAAGACGGGGTCAATATCCGGCTGTACCGGCGCGGGGACAAGCGGCCCGACTACTTTTTTGCCACACGCGACGTCTACAACGGCAGCAATCCGCTGGTGTCGGCGGGCATTGAGAACGTCCGGGGGCTGGGGATTGACTACGGCAGTCAGGCTAAAAAGCTGGTGGACAAACTGTACCCGCTCGCCTACAAACTGGCCGATTTAGGCTATGTGCTCTGCTTTGAGATGACCCTGCCGGAGATAGAAACCGTGGTCCCCGCCGACCGGCCTGATATGGTGCTGATTGATGTGATTGACCCGGATTTTCAGTTCGCGGACCGGCTGGAAAAAGAGCGCATCGCCGAAGACTATCGCCTGCATCTCGTCGAGCTTCAAGGTCGGCTTGTTGGCGGCGGCGAGGCGGGGGATGTCTACAAGCGCCTGCGCTCGCTGGAGTTTCTGGCCGCCCGCGACGGCTGGGAAGGCTTCGTGGTCAAAGGCCACTTTGACGCCTCCGACCAGATTTTCCTGAAGGTCAAGCCCGTCGCCGTCCGCGAAGCGCATCGGATTATCAGCGCCGCCGACCTCAAAGCCGTCTGGGAGGCCGTGCAGGAAGATTTCAGCCCTGCCGACCTCGCCGACCCGGAATTTGCCGAAGAGGTCATGCTGGATTATCTGAACACGCATGGCCGCAACGTCCGCTGGCAGGTTCAGGACTTTCTGGCCGAACTGGATTAGGAAAGAAGGGCAGGGGCAAGCCCTGCCCCTACTTCATTTGCCGGGTGGCATCGAGTTCTTCGTCGGTGGTGGCGGGGCGGGGCTGACGGACAGGAATGCGGCCTTCCATCGGCTCACCGTCGTCGTCGGGGTCGGCGGAGACTTGATGGGTGAACGGCTCCAGAGAGTCCGCCGAGGCGTCGGGGGCGTCGTCGTCGTAATCGTCGAGTTCTTCGCCGTCGGCGAGGGGGCGGCCCTGCATTTTGAGGGCCTCGGCGGGGAGGGACTCAATCTGGAAGCCATCACGGCCCAGGTCCTGCGGCAGATGGGTTCCGAAGCCGCGTGCGATGCCCGCGACCGTGCCGGTCAGGTCGGCGTTCGGGAGGCCGTCCTGGTCGGCGGCGGAAAACTCGTCATCGGGGTCCATGCTCTCGTCGCCCGCCGGGTCGGTCTGGTTCATCTCGACTTCAAAGTCGGACTCGCCGCCGTCGACACCGTTCGGGGAATGCTCGGGAGGCGTCAGAAAAATGGCATCGCCCGCGTGCTGCTCCACGATGTCGCCGAGGCTGCCCACCTGCGCGGTGTCTTCGTCGAAAAGCGCGTGATGGATTTTATCGTGCTTGTCTAGTTGAGGTTCTGGTCGCTCGGCCATAAGTATTTTCCTGCTTTCGTCGGTTGAAGCTATCGTACCCGAACGGCCTTTGTTGACAAACCCGGCGGTATCGGATAGAATGAAGCGTTGTTTTTTTGCGTAGAGAAAGCAGACCAACTATGAAGCTGGCAGTGATTACCGACGAGATTGATGCGAATTTGGAACGGGCGCTGGACGTGATGGCGGAATACGGCGCGACCGGGGCCGAGCTGCGGCAGGTGTGGGAGAAGGGCGTCGCGGACTCTTCGAATGAAGACTGGGCGCGGGCCAAAACCCTGCTGGACTCACGCGGCGTCGGCGTCGTCGGCATCGCCTCGCCCTTCTACAAATGCACCATGCCCGGAGCCGTTCCGAGCGGCCCGAGGGGACCGATGCACTCGGCGATAGCGCGGGGTCTGGGCGACCAAATCTCGGTTCTGGAGCGCTGCATTGAGGCGGCGCACTTCTTTGATACCAGGCTCATTCGCACGTTCTCGTTCTGGAAAGACGGTCCGCTGACGCCGCAGCAGGAAGAGATTATCGTGGATGCCTACGCCGAACCCGCCCGCCTCGCAGAAGCGGCGGGGGTGACGCTGATTATCGAAAACGAACACGCCTGCTGCCTCGGCACGGGGGCGGAAACGGCGCGGGTGCTGCAGCAAATCAATTCGCCCGCTGTGCGGGCGGTCTGGGACCCCGGCAATGCACTGATGGCCGGGGAGCAGCCGTATCCGGCGGGCTATGAGGCCCTCAAAGATTTTATCGTTCATGTCCATATCAAAGACGCCGCCGTGCCGCCGGGTGGGGGCGAGCCGGAATGGACCGTCGTAGGCGGCGGGCAGATTGATTTCGCCGGGCAGCTTGCCGCCCTGCGCCGCGACGGCTACGACGGCTGGCTGTCACTGGAAACACACTGGAACGGCGGCGGCAGCAAAGAGATGTCTTCCAAAGAAGCCTCGTCGCGGGCCTGCCTGGAAGCCCTCACACAGCTTTTAAATAAGTAGCTGAAAAACTTAAGGAAAAATCGTTACTCATGTCATTGAATTCGTTTCGCACCGGCCTCGGCGCTATCACAAGCAACCCGATTGCCAAATGGGTCCTGTTCGGCGTCGGCGGCCTGCTGGCGTTCTCGCTGGTCTTTTCCGGCCTCGGCAACAATTTAGGCCGGGGCGGCGCGGCAGGCGGTCCGGTGGGGACCGATGTGGTTGCCACGGTCAACGGCGACCCGATCACGCAGGATGATTTCTCCAAAGTGCTGGACAACGTGCGCCAGTCGGTGCAGGCGCAGGGCCGCACCATTACCACCGCTGAAGAGCCGCTGTTCAACTATCAGGCGCTGAACAGTCTCGTCACTGCCTCGCTGGCGATGCAGGAAGCCAAGCGGCGCGGGATCACGGTCAGCGATGCCGAGCTGAAATCCCTGCGGAACAAGATTATCGACCAGGCGGGCTACCGCCAGACTCTGGGCCTGCCGCCAACCGCCTCTACTGCCGACATTGACGCCGCGCTGACCAAAACGGGCGGGGCAACCCTCGAGCAGCGCTATCCCGATGACACCCTGCGCCAGATGATTATCCTCGGTGATGGAAGCGGTCCCGGCAAGCTGATGAACGCGGTTTCGCCGATGCCGCAGGTCAGCGAGGCCGATGTGCGGCAGTATTATTTGAAGTACCACACGCAACATATTCTGATTGGCAACAAGACCCGCTCCGATGCCCAGGCTAAAGTTCAGGCCGCCCAGATACTCGCCAAAGCCCAGGCCCCCGGCGCGGACTTCGGGGCGCTTGCCAAGCAGTTTTCCGATGACCCCGGCTCGAAAACCAAAGGCGGCGACGATGGCCTGATTGACTCGCTGACTTCCTACGTCCCCGAGTTCAAGAAAGCCGCGTTCAGCCTGAAGCCTGGCCAGATGGTCCCGGAGCCGGTGGCTGTGCCGCAGTACGGCTACTTCCTCATTAAGCTGGACGATATTCAAAACAAGCTGCCCAAAGATTTTGAGGCCAAAAAGAAAGACTATATCGCCCAGTACACCGCGCAGGCCGACCAGAATGCCCAGCAGCAAGGGCAGGCAAAACTGGAAGCGCTGGTGTCCGACCTGCATGACAAGGCCAGCATCGATATCAAAGACCCGGCGTTGGCCGGGGACAATGCGCTGACTTTAGCCGGGCGGCAGGGCGACCCCGACAAGTCTAAAGCCCGCTACGCAGAGGCGCTGGCCGACTACCAGAAAGCGCTCAAAGTGGACCGCCCCGCGCCGGAAAAGGCCGCGCTGCAAGCCTCGCTCGGACAGGTCTATCAGGGTCTTCGGCAGATTCCGCAGGCGATTGATGCCTATGCCGCCGCCGTCGCCCTGCGCCCGGATGCGGACCTGGATTTGACTCTCGGCAAGCTGTACGAAGACAACAAAGACATCCCCAACGCCGTGGTCTATTACCAGAAAGCCGGGCAGCTTGCCTACAACGACCAGAGTACGCACACGAACCTGCTGACCGCCTACCGCCGCCTGGGCAAGGCGGACCTCGCCGCCGGGGAGCTGACCTGGCTCAAGCAGTATGACAAGGACCACCCGCAGACAGGCGGCGGCCCCGCTGGCTTCCCCGGTATGACTATGCCCGGCGGCCCGCCCGCCGGTCAGCCCGCTGGTCAGGTGCATATCACGATGCCGCCGAAGGGCGCTGCTCCAACTGCCGTTACTCCGAAGCCTGCCGCGCCGAAGGCGGGCGGGTAAGTCTCTGAAAGAAGCCCGGCACGGAACGTGCCGGGCTTTGTGCGTTTTATGTGCGTTTTGCCTGATTTGCCTGCGCGGGTGAAGAGCTAATACAGATTAGGTCAAGAGGCCAGTGCCTATCCTATTCCTGACCCGCGCAGGCGGGTTCTAGGCGCTTCGCCCCCCAGCGAGGGGGTTTAGACCCTCGAACTATCCATGCAGCAAAGCCTGCATTCACGAAATTTTCATCCATGCCGGGAACACTCTACATCGTCGCTACGCCGATTGGCAATCTGGAAGACATCACCCTGCGGGCGCTGCGCGTGCTGAAAGAAGCCGATGTGGTGGCCGCCGAAGACACCCGGCATACGCGGCCTTTGCTGACGCACTTTGAGATCAGCACGCCGCTGGTGGCCTACCATCAGCATAGCGAGGCCGGGCGGGCCGAGCATCTTGTGCGCCGGATGGCCGAAGACGGACAGACGGTCGCGCTCGTGACCGATGCCGGAACGCCGGGCGTCTCCGACCCCGGCGTCGAGCTGGTGCGGGCGGCTATTGCGGCGGGCGTTGCCGTGGTTCCCATTCCCGGCGCAAGCGCCGTGCTGTCGGCACTCGTCGGAAGCGGCCTGCCGCCGGCGCGGTTTGCGTTTGAAGGCTTCCTCCCCCGCACCAAAGGCCCTCGCCGGGCAAAGCTCGAAGCGCTGGCGCGGACCGAGACCCGGACGCTGATTTTCTACGAATCGCCGCAGCGGGTCGCGGACACGCTGGCCGAAATGGCCCGTGCGTTTGGCCCGGACCGACCGGCGGCGGCGGGGCGGGAGCTGACCAAAAAGTTTGAAGAGTTCGTGCGCGGCACGCTGGCCGAAGTTCACGCGCACTTTGAGGCGCACGGCCCTCGCGGCGAGTTCACGCTGGTGGTGCAGGGGCTGGCCGGAGACAGCGACGGCGAGGACGCTTTGCCCGTTGAGGCCGAGCCGCTGCCGCTGCCGGAGGCCCTTCGCGCTGCGCTGGCCTCGGGCCTGAGCGAGCGGGACGCCGTCAAACAGCTCAGCACGGAGCGCAAAACCTCCAGGCGCGAGGTGTACGCCGCGATGCTTGCGCTGAAATCGCAGGGAGAAGAGTGAGACTGCAATGCCTGATGAAGACACTCCGGCCAAAGTGCTCTATATTGCCGGAATGAACCGCAGCGGAAGCACGCTGCTGGGGCGTCTTCTGAATGAAGTGCCGGGGGCGGTTCATGTGGGCGAGATTGGCCTGCTGCTGGTTCCGGGCTTTCTGGAACGGGGGCGCTGCGGGTGTTTGCAGACGCTTCCCGAGTGTGAGTTCTGGCGGGCCGTGCTGGACCGGGCCTTCGGGGGCCTGCAAAACCTGGATGTGGCGCGTCTTCAGCGGATACGGCAAAGCTATCGCATCCGCCGCCTGCCGCGCCTGCTGACCGCGCCGCCGTCGGACGACCTGACACACTATCTGGAGTTTTTGAGCGCCCTGTACCGGGCGGTGGCGGAAGTGTCTTCGGCGCGGGTGGTGGTGGACGGCAGCAAAGATGTTTTGTATGGCGCTCTGCTGCGCCGCGCCCCCGGCCTCTCTGTTCATGCGGTGCATCTGGTCCGGGACAGCCGGGCCGTCGCGTATTCATACAGCCGCGTCAAGCACGACCCGCCGCTGTTTGACAACCCCGGACGGCTGGAGCCGGTGGGTCCCGTCCGCACCGCGCTGCGCTGGAATGCGGCAAACCTCCTGCTGGACGCCGCCGCCGCCGGGCCGGTCAAGCGTTCTGAATTGACCCGGCTGCGCTACGAGGACCTGGTCGATGCCCCGGTGGAAACTCTGGCCCGGCTGTGGGACTGGATCGGCGAGCCGCCCCCGGCGCTGGACTTCCTGCGCGAAACTCCAATTCCTGTGTCCACCGGCCACACCGTCGCGGGCAACCCGGACCGCTTTGAGACGTCGGTGCGCCTGCGTCTTGATGATGCGTGGCGCACCAAGCTGCCGCGCCGCCGCGCTCTGGTCACCGCGCTGACCCTGCCCCTGCTGCTGCGCTACGGCTACCTGCGCTAAGGCTGCCTGCGTGCCGCGCCCACTGTTCTTCAGGCGGCGTGTATTCTTGCCCCGCTGTATGCTATACTGGGCACAGAGAACTAACAAGTTTTGCCGAGGAGAGACTGTATTATGGAGCGCAAGCTGCACGAAGAACCCGCGTTTGACCTGGAAACCCTGCGGAACAAATGCGACCTGTGGAAATCGCACGGGGCCGCCAAAGTTGTGATCGAGTGGAGCACCGGAACCGGGCCAACCGTGTTTTATTATCCCGCCGGGGAGCGGCGCAACGGGGTTAAATGGACCGTGGCCGTGGAAACCTATAATTACAACGAGATTTACGCCGACTTCATCGAGCATACGCTCGTGCCGCGTCTGAGCGAAGTTATTCACGCACGGGGCCTGAGCGAGACCGTACTGAGTGTCGACTTGCAGCCGCTTCAAATTCAGCGTCAGCGCCGCCGTCAGATCGAGCGTGCTCAGGCGTCCGTTACCGGAGCCGCCGCGTCCGGGCATCATTAAACACTCTGTTAGCCCCGGCCTTTGCAGGCCGGGGCTGTTTTTTTGTCTTCACCCGCAAAAGCACCTGGAAAATAAACACGAAAAAGGGAGAGCAAGCCTTGACAAACGCAAGCCTGATGCCGTATAGTTGTAGCAATGTGGAGCGGCGGGGTGGCGAAGTGGAGGAATGGTGGTGTTTCAGGGCGAATTCGACCATAGTGTGGACGAAAAAGGCCGTGTCATCATTCCGACTCGCTTCCGCTCTTCGCTCGGCGAGCGATTTTACATGACCAAAGGGCTGGACGGCTGCATCTTTATTTACACCGAAGCTGCCTACAAAGACCTGAGCGAGACGCTGGCCCGGCAGCGGCAGCTGGATGAGCATACCCTGCGTTTGCAGCGATTTTTTACATCGACCGAGGCGAGCGTGGACGGACAGGGGCGTGTGGCGATCCCGATGAAGCTGCGTGAATACGCGAAAATCGACGAACAGGGCGATGTCGTGATTGTGGGGACCGGCAGCCGCATTGAAATCTGGGCGGCACACGCCTGGGAACGCTACAATGATACCCTGTCGGCGGAGATTATCAGCGCGTCCGCCCGTGAAGTTGGCATTGCGTGAAAGAGGAGAGTCTGAGCGGACTGCCCTATCATGTGCCGGTAATGCTCCCCGAAGTGCTGGCGGTTTTGGAGCCGTCACCGGGCAAAGTCTTTTTGGACTGCACCCTGGGCGGCGGCGGGCACGCCGAGGCGATTTTGGAGCGGATTGCGCCGGACGGGCGGCTCCTCGGGCTGGACCGGGACCCGGAGGCGCTGGCGGAGGCGGGAGCAAGGCTGTCCCGCTTTGGGGACGCGCTTATTTTGCGGCAGGCACGGTTCGACACGCTGGGCGAGGTGCTTGATAGTCTTCAAATCGACGCGGTCGACGGCGTATTGTTTGATTTAGGCGTCTCGTCGCACCAACTGGATACACCGGCGCGGGGCTTTTCGTTTAAAGAAGCCGACGCGCTTTTAGATATGCGGATGGACTCTGCTGGCGGCGGGCAGACGGCAGCGGATTTGCTGAATACGATGGAGGAGCGGGCGCTTTCAACGCTGATTCGGGACAACTCCGACGAGCGCTGGGCCGCCCGGATTGCCCGCATCGCGGTGGAGCGGCGTCAAACCGACCCGTTTCGGACGGTGGGGCAGCTCATTGAAACCGTTCATGCCGCGATCCCGGTCCGCGCCCGCCCGCCGGACCGGCACGCGGCGACTCGCACGTTTCAGGCGCTGCGGATTGCCGTCAACGACGAATTGGTCATTCTCGGATATGCGCTGGAAAGCGCCGCAGATCGCCTCGCTAAAGGCGGCACCGTAGCGGCGCTCTCCTATCATTCGCTGGAAGACCGGATACTCAAGCAGTTGTTCCAGCGCCTCTCCGGGCGCGGGCCGGGGGAGGGGATTTACGGCACACCGCCGCCCGCCCGCGTGGAGCTGCTGACCCGCAAAGCCGTCGAGCCGGGGAGCGGCGAAATCGCCGCCAACCCGCGTGCCCGCTCGGCCCGTCTGCGAGCGGTCCGAAAACTGTGATTTAAACCTTAATCAAACTTTAATTTGTCTGAAAGACCGAGACCCGAGGAATTGTGATGCTGGAAACGAGACTGCCGCCACCCTCTACTCCCCGGACTCGCCGCCCCGATGCCGCCCCGCGCTCCGCGCCCCGGACGACCCGGACGCAGGGGAGCGCCGTGCTGGCCCCGGAGCGGATACCTGCCGTCGCCCCCGAGCCGAGCCGCCGGACGCCCCGGACCGACCGGGCGGCCCACGCACGTCTGGCCCGCTCCGAGATGCGCCTGATGGGCCTTGCGACCACCTGCACCGCTGTCGTCTGCGGCCTGCTGTTGCTATATCTGGCCGCCTATGCACAGGTGACACGGCTTGGTATCGCGCAGGCCGACGCCCGCGTTTCCCTGCGTCACAACCAGCTTCAGAACGAGATGCTCCGTGCCGAGCGTGACCGCCTGCAAAGCCCGGCCACGGTGATTGCCCGCGCCACGGCGCTGGGCATGACCCCGCGTGCCGGGGGGCGCGTGGATTACCTGCCGACGGCAAAGACGGACGAAAAAACTACGGAAACCAGAACTACGGACGATAAGAACACAGAAGGAGATGGGACGCAGGGGGACAGCGTTGGCAAAGCAGACCGCACATCTTTCGACCATTAAGCCACGCGCTTCCGGGGTCTTCCTCGGCATCGCCGTACTGTACCTGATGCTGGCCGGACGCCTGGTATATCTCCAGGCGATCCGGCACGCTTATTTTCAGCAGCAGGCCGATCAGTACCGGATCAGCCGCAGCATTCTGCCCGCCCGGCGCGGCCTGATTCTGGATCGGGACGGCTCGGCGCTGGCCTCTAATATCCCCGCCGCCGCCGTTTATGCCGACCCGCAGGAGATCACCGACCCGGATAAAACCGCCGCCGCGCTGGCTCCCCTGCTCCACGACGACCCGGCACGTCTGGCGAAACTGCTCCGCCCCCGCTCCCGCTTCGTTCACTTTGTTGCGTTGAAGCGCCACTTTGCGCCCCTGACCACCGGCGGGCAGACCCCCGCGATCGCCCTGAGCCATGCCCTCAAAGACGCCGGGCTTGTTGGCGTGTATGCCGTCGGCGATACCCGCCGCTCGTACCCGGACGGGGCGCTGGCCGCGTCCGTGCTGGGCTTCACCGACCCGGACGGCAACGGCATTGTGGGCCTGGAACAGAGTCAGGAAGCGCTCCTGCGCGGACAGGACGGCAAAGTCGTCGCCGAGATCGACCGGGATGGGCGCTTCCTGCCCGGCACGACCCGCCGCCGCGTGGAGCCGGAAAACGGCGCGGACATCGTCACCACCATCGATGAGCGTTTGCAGCACGTCGCCGATGTGGAAGTGGCTAAAGCCGTGACCAGTTTCCGGGCCGACCACGGTGTCGCTATCGTGATGGACCCGCACACGGGCGAGATTTTAGCGATGTCGCAGGCCCCGACCTTCAACCCCAATTCCCCGCGCCCGCCGGGGCGGCTCACTAAAGCGGAAGCTCTCGCCGCCGCCGCCCGCTGGAAAAACAGTGCCGTGTCCGACCTGTACGAGCCGGGGTCCACGCTGAAAACCATCACCGCCGCCGCCGTTTTGCAGGAGCAGGGCCTGGGCATGATGGACCAGTATGTCTATTGCAGCCCGACCCTGAAGGTCGGCAAGCATCTGATCCACGAAGCCGCCGACGAGCTGACCAATAACCTCGGCAGCCAAAACCTGCGCGGCATCCTGCGGGTGTCTTCGAATGTCGGCATGGCGCAGTTTGGGCTTGGCCTCGGGGCGAGCCGCCTGTATGAGTATGAGCAGAAGTTCGGCTTTCTGGACTATCCCGACTGCGGCCTGCCCGGCGAGCAGAGGTCGCATCTGGCCTCCCCGAAGGCGTTCGACAAG
Organism: Capsulimonadaceae bacterium; assembly: GCA_965277455.1. Classification (GTDB taxonomy): domain Bacteria; phylum Armatimonadota; class Armatimonadia; order Armatimonadales; family Capsulimonadaceae; genus JANXMY01. The sequence continues at coordinate 3,381,908 of OZ255823.1, forward strand.
TTTACCGGCAGCACCGGGTGGTCCAATATCAAGACCGCCAATATCGCGTTCGGGCAGGGCATCAGTCTGACGCCCTTGCAGCTTGCCACGGCCTACTGCGCCATCGCCAATGGCGGGACGTTGATGCACCCGCATATCATCCGGGCGGTCCGTAAAGACGGCAAAGACACGCCCGTCGCTCCCCAGGAAATCCGCCGTGTGGTGGACCCGCAGGTCGCGCAGGCTGTCCGCTCCATGCTCGGAACCGTGGTGCAGGACGGCACGGGCCGCCCGGCCCAGATCGCCAACTTCTCCGTGGGCGGCAAGACGGGGTCGGCGCAGGTGTCGGGGGCGCACGGCTACGAAGCCGGGCATTTTGTGGCGTCGTTTGTGGGGATGTACCCGCTGTCGCACCCGCGCCTCGTGATTTTGTGCGCCGTCTTCGAGCCGCAGACAAGCCACTGGGGGGCGTCGGTGGCCGCGCCCGTGGTGCATAATATCGCCCGCGAGGCCATGCTTCAGCTCCAAATCCCGCCTGATGCCCCCGGCGTGATCGACTGGGATGACCACCTGAAAGCAAAAATGGCGGGCAAGCCAGCGGACACGCGCCGGGTGGTAGACCAGCCGGGGCTGCCGGGCGTGAGGGTGCCATGAAGAGCTTGTCCGATGAAAAAATCGGCCTTTTGAAGCTAATTATTGGGAGTGTGCTTTTCGCGGGCTTCTGCCTGCCGCCTGCCTCACAAGCGGCACCTAATCTGCAAAGCCTTGTGCCTGCCACGCCTGACACTTCTCCTGACTATTTCTGCACCTGGAATATCCAGGGGTACTATTCGAGCTATGCCAGCAGCCGCATCCAGAGGGACGCCCTGCGGGAAAGCCAGGTGTTTGGGACAGGCCGTTATCAGAACTGGATCGGGCAGTATCCCGCCGTGCAGCAGGACCTCTATTTTTTAATGGATGAGGGCTGGGACCTTCCCGAAGAGCAGATCAACGTGCTGCCCGCCCGGTTTCCAATGTATGCCGCCCCAAGCCAGCCGGAAAGCTTTGAAAAGCTCTCGGACGCCGTCAAGAAAAAGGGCTGGCGCGGGCTTGGGCTGTGGATGAGGGCGGACGCGAAGACGGATGACTTCTGGACCCAGCGGCTGAAATGGATGCAGACCAGCGGTGTGGCCTACTGGAAGGTAGACTACGGCACCAATAGCCGCGATGCGGTCTGGCGGCGGCATTTAACCGAGATGGGCCGTCAGACGGCCCCCAATCTAATCATTGAGTCAGCCATGATACCGCAGTCAATTACTTGGGCGGACACCTACCGCACCTACGATGTCGACGCGGTTTTGTCAATCCCGCAGACGCTCGGCCGGGTCGCCCAAGAGCTGAATTACAGCGCTGTGCCGCCTGCGAAGGGTCTGATCAACTGCGAGGATGAAGTGTATCTGGGCGCGGCCCTGGGCTGTTCTTACGGCGTGATGCGGCACAGCTTCGCCGGCCCTCTGCCGGATGGGCGTCAGGATTTTGCCTTCCCGCCGGTGACCCGCGATTTAAAACAGTGCACCGAGGAAGTCGTCCGAGCGGTGCGCTGGCATCGGCTCGCGCCCGCGTTTGCAGTGGGCGCCAACGAGGCCACGATCTCTCCTGAAAAGCTGACCGACCACTGGGTCTTCCAAAAAGACGAGTCCTGGCGGATCGCCGCTGGTAAAGAGGAATCGGAAGCCGCCCCGGCCTCCGTGGCTCGCGGGCTTCCTTTGCCGCAGGTCACGCTGGCATCCGGCACAGTCAAACCATTCGTCGTCGCCTCGCGCAACCCCAACGGCGCGGTGGCCGTGGCAACACTGGGGCGGACGCTTTGCCCGAGCGCCGCAGATCGTCAGTGGATTACCGGGGAAGTCGCCGATGTCACCCTGCAAGCCGGACCCAATTCGGGGCCGGTCGGCATCTTCGGGCGATTTCATTCGCTCACCCTTGTTTTTGACAGCTCCGTGGCCGGGCAGCGGGTGCTCGCGCAGGACCTCGCGGGCACTGCCCCGGAGGACATCACGCGGCTCGTCCATATTTTGGGCGGTCGCCTGACTATTCCGGGCACTGTAATTGACCGCGTGGGGCGCAGCGCCGCAGCACCGGGCGACAAATCCGATCCCGGCCTGGTAGTAGTCATTCGGCCCAAATAATCTGACGCAGCTTATGAAACTCAGCACGCTTATTCGAAACATTCCTGATGCGACGCGCACCGGCGACGATGTAGACATCACGGCGCTGGCCTACGACTCGCGGGCGGTGACGCCGGGGGCGCTCTTTGTCGCCCTGCGCGGGGCGACGAGCGACGGGCACGACTTCATCGCGCAGGCGCTTCATAAAGGCGCGGCGGCGCTGATGATTCATGCCGATCAGGCCAGCCGCCTCGGCCCGAACACCCTGCCAACCGTCACCGTAGCAGATACCCGCCCCCTGCTGCCGACGCTCGCCGCCGACTTTTATGGCCGCCCGTCCCGGCAGCTTGACCTCATTGGCATCACCGGAACGAACGGCAAGACGACGACGGCGCACATGGTCGAAAGCATTTTTCGAACCCTGGGCGAGCGCACCGGCCTGATTGGGACTATTGGGGCCACCATCAACGGCAAAAGCGTCCCCTTAGAGCGTACCACACCCGAAGCGCCGGACCTGCAAAGCCTGTTCGCGGACATGGTGGCGGCAGGCGTCCGCCGGTGCGCGATGGAGGTTTCCAGTCAGGGCATCACGATGGCCCGGACGGCGCAGTGCGCGTTTGATACGGGCGTGTTCACCAATCTGACGCAGGACCATCTGGACGCGCACGGCACAATGGAAGCGTACTTCCAGGAAAAACAACGGCTGTTCATGCAGTACCCGCTGGCCTTCCCGGAGAAGCCGTTCAATGCCGTGGTCAATGCCGACGACCCGTATGGGCGGCGCATCTGCGACGCGCTGGAAGCCGCCGGGCGTCCCGTGCTGCGCTACGGACTGACAAGCACCGACCCCGCCGTCGTGCTAAAAGCCGTCGTCAATGAAGCTCGGCCCGACGGCACACGGTTTACGGTGTCCTATCAGCCGCCGCAGGGCAGCGTGGTGACATTCACGGTAGACCTGCAAATGGGCGGCTTGTTTCAAGTCTCCAACGCACTGGCCGCCGTCGGCGTCGCCATCCAACGTCGCGTGCCGATCATTGCGATCAAGAACGGCTTAGAGGCGCTTTCGGGCGTGCCAGGCCGCTTTGAGCTAGTCCCTGCGCCGGGCAAGGGCTTTACCGTCGTGGTAGACTACGCGCACTCGCCGGACGGTCTGGAAAACGTGCTGGCCTCCGCCCGTGCTTTGAATCCATCCCGACTCGTCTGCGTGTTCGGCTGCGGCGGGGACCGGGACCCGAAGAAGCGGCCCTTGATGGGCGAGATTTCTGCGCGTCTGGCGGACCTGACTGTGCTAACGAGTGATAATCCGCGCTCGGAGAACCCGGACGCCATTGTCGCGGACATTCTGGCGGGCATCGACGGCGGCGCAGCGCGGGAAGACATCAGCGTCGAAGTAGACCGGCACGCGGCCATTCAAAAAACTTTGTGCGAGATGGCCCGGCCCGGCGATTTAATCGTCATCGCGGGCAAAGGACACGAGACGGGGCAGACCGCAGGCGGACGCACCATTCCGTTTGACGACCGCACCGTGGCACGGGAGGCACTTGCTTCTTGTCCCTGACTTTGCATGATGTCTTTGAGGCGCTCGGCTACGATGCGCCGACCGGGGGTGGGGGGACGACGTTCCCGCACGTTTCCACCGACACGCGCACGCTTCTGCCGGGCGATTTATATGTGGCTCTGACCGGGCCGAATGCCGACGGCCATCAGTTCGTCCCTGCGGCGCTCCGGGCGGGCGCGGGGGGCCTAATTGTCTCTCAGCCCGTCGCCGCCTCGCGGGAAATGCCGGTGCTGCGCGTCCCCGATACGGAAGTGGCCTACGGCCTGCTCGCCCGCTTCTGGCGCGACCGGTTTGAACTGCCCGTTGTCGGCGTCACCGGCAGCGTCGGCAAAACGACCGTGAAAGAAATGCTGGCGGCGACCCTGTCCCCGCTCGGCCCTATTTTGAAGACGCCGGCGAGTCAGAACAACGAAACCGGTGTTCCCAAAACGCTGCTTCATCTCACGCCAGACCACAAAGCTGCCGTGGTGGAGATGGGGATGCGCGGCGCGGGCCAAATCGCGTATCTCTGCGGCATCGCCCGCCCGACCGTGGGGGTGGTAACGCTGATTGGCGACAACCACTTAGAATTGCTCGGCTCGCGGGTCGCTATTGCCGATGCCAAAGGCGAATTGCTGGAAAGTTTGCCCGAAGACGGGCTGGCCGTGCTGAATGCCGCTGACCCGTTCCTGCCGCGCTTGTCGGCGCGGACGTCCGCCCGCGTCGCTGCCTTCGGCCCCGCCGAGAACGCCGCGCCGACCGACACCGGCTGGCGTTTCGACTGGCACGGCACCTCAGTAAACATTCCAAGCGTCTCCAGGCACGATGTCGGCAACGCGCTGGCCGCGCTGACCGTCGCCGAAGCGCTGGGCGTCGCGCCCTCAGACGCTATCGAAGCCCTGAAAGCCTACACGCCGCCCGCCATGCGGATGACGGTGACGCGCCTGCCGAGCGGGGCGATTATCTTAAACGACGCCTACAACGCCGCCCCGGACTCGGTGCAGGCCGCGCTGCAAACGCTGGCCGCGTTGCCGGGTGACCGCAAAATCGCGTTTCTGGGCGATATGCGCGAGCTGGGCACACGCGCCGAAGCCGCGCACAAAGAACTCGGCCCGGTGATTGACACTCTCGGCGGGCTGACCGCGCTGTATACCGTCGGCGGCCTGGCCGCGCTCGTGCCGAATGCCGCTCGCCGCTTTGGGGGCAGCGAAGAAGCCGCGAAATTTGCCCGCGAGGCGCTGACACTCGGGCCGGGCGATGTAGTTTTAGTCAAAGGCTCACGGGCGATGGCAATGGAAAAAATCGCCGCCGCTCTTATTTCTGATGCGCTGTCCGAGGAGCAAGCATGAAGCTCCCTGAACTGTTCCCCGTTGCGCTGGCCGGTTTTCTGGCCGCGTTTGTGGTATCCGTGCTGGCCGGTCCCGCCGTCATCCACTGGCTGCGCGTGCTGAAGTTCGGCCAGAACATCAATGAACACGCGCCTGAAACGCACAGGCAGAAGCAGGGCACGCCGAGCATGGGCGGCGTCCTCTTGGTCCTTGCTCTTTTGGTCACGCTGGCCCTGGGCCTGCTGCTCGCGCCCGGCCTGCGCCCCCTCAGCGGCGGGCTGATTGCCGTGGTTCTGGTCTTCCTCGGGCACGCCGCGCTGGGCTTCACCGACGATTTTCTGAAAGCCCGGCGCGGCAAATCGCTGGGCCTGCTGGCGCGTCAAAAGCTGGCCGGGCAGGTGGTGATTGCGCTGGCCTTTGTGATCTGGCTGGCCCTGACCGGCTCGCCGGAGTCTACAACGCAGGTATTTTTCTGGGGCACGCATTACGTTGATTTCGGTTTTTTTTATTACGTACTGGCGTTTCTTTTGATGATCGGAATGTCCAACGCCGCGAACCTCACGGACGGTCTGGACGGCCTCGCCGGAGGCCTCTCTATCTTTACGCTGATTGGCTTGGGACTGACGACGCACCTGAACTGGCCGCAATTGCCGCCGCTGGCCTTCACGCTGGCGGGGGCGTGCCTGGGCTTCTTGTGGTACAATTCGCATCCGGCCAAAGTGTTCATGGGCGACACCGGCTCGCTGGCGCTCGGCTCGTCGTTCGCCGCGCTGGCGATTTTGGGCAAGCAGGAAGTCCTGCTTCTCTTGTTCGCCATTGTGTTTTTGATGGAAGTGGGCAGCGTGGCCCTGCAAGTGCCTTACTTTAAGCTGACGAAAGGCAAGCGCATTTTCCGAAGTACGCCCATCCACCATCATTTCGAGCTGCTGGGCTGGAAGGAAACGCAGGTTGTCGCCCGCTTCTGGATTTTAGGTGTGCTGGCCTTAATTCTGGGCCTGTGGCTGGCCCCGTCGATGTATGTGTGGCTGCGGTAAACTTGATAGATGCGTCTGTGGCTGGGCGAAGCCACGGGTTGAAACCCGAGGCTGAAAAGTGCCCACCGTGCAGGGCACGTAAGACTGCTGGCGCGAAGGCTGCCTTGCTCTTATCTTGTGTCCCCTGGACACTGGGCTTTTTCCAGCCTCGGGTTTCAACCCGTGGCTTTATCTGCAATCTGCGACACAACCTGTGATGCAAACCGAGTTCCAAAACAAAACCGTTGCCGTTGTCGGCCTCGCCCGCAGTGGCCGGGCCTGCTGCGAGGTGCTGACCCGCCTGGGGGCCACGGTCATCCCCTGGGACTCTAAGCCCGCCGACGCGCTGACGGAGACAATCGCCGAACTCACCGCGCTGGGCTTAACCCCGCTGACCGGCGGCGCGGCGTTGGACTACGCGGCGCTAGATTATGTCGTCACCAGCCCCGGCGTCCCGAAACACGCCGTCGTGCTGCAAGAAGCCGTCCGCGCAGGCGTGCCGGTGCTGGGCGAGATTGAAGCGGCATACCGCATCGCCCGTGCGCCCATTCTGGCGATTACGGGCACGAACGGCAAGACGACCACGACGGTGCTGCTGGCGGAAATGCTGAAAGCGGCGGGTGTTCAGACCTATATCGCGGGTAACATCGCGGCGGGGGACATCGCGCTCCCGCTCATCCGGGCGGCCTACGAGGCCCCCGCCGAGGCCGCCATTGTCGCCGAGATTTCGTCGTTTCAGCTAGAGTGGGTGTCCACGTTCCGCCCCAAAGTCGCCGCGCTGCTGAACATCTCGCCCGACCACGGCGACCGGCAGACCTGGGAAGAATACGTCGCCGCCAAGTGGCGTATTTTCGCGTTCCAGACGGCGGAAGATGTAGCTGTCCTGCATCCGAGTTTGCTGGTGCAATTTATGGATAAGGTTTTCGACGGCAACAACGAAGACGTTGAAGACAGGGATGACGTCAAACTCATCAGTTTGTTGTGGCAGTTCGGGACGTACAAGGGACCTCGAGGCGACTTCAACGCTGTTCAGCTTGACCGCGATCTTTTGCTGAGGCCCAAACGCCTTGCAATCAATTATGGCAAGTACACTCATATTCTGAGACCGCTTGACGGGCCGCTGAAGAAAACAGATTTAATCTGTGACATTGCCGAAATTAAGCTGCCCGGCGCTCATAACCTAGAAAACATCATGGCGGCGGCGGCAATGGCGACGGCGTTTGGTATTGGCGTGGAGCCGATACGCCAAGTCGCCACAACGTTTACCGGCGTGGTGCATCGGCTGGAATATGTGGGAACGATAGGCGGCGTGAAATACGTCAACAACTCCATGTGTACCAATGCCGATGCGTTCGACCGTTCGCTGGAAGCCTTGCCGGAGCCGAAAGTGGTGATCGCGGGCGGCGTTTTCAAGGGCGGCGACGTAGAGCTACTAGGCAAAATTGTGGCCGAACGCAATGTCCGGGCGCTGGTGCTGATAGGCCGCTCCGCGCCGGAGATTGAAGCCGGGGCGCGGGCGGCGGGGTTTGAGAACGTCGTCCGGGCCGGGACGCTGGCCGACGCCGTGACGATGGCGGCGGGACAAGCACAGGCCGGGGACACCGTGCTGCTGGCCCCGGCGTGCGCGTCGTTTGATATGTTTCAGGACTTTGAGGACCGGGGCGACCAGTTCAAGGCGCTGGTCAGGGCAAGAGAAGACGCCACGGGTTGAAACCCGAGGCTGGGAAGTGCCTAGTGTCCAGGGGACACAAGACCCCCTAGCCCCCAATAATGGGGGAACCAGAAAAGAACAAGCCGCTGTCATCCGGTCTTGCGTGCCTGGCACGCTGGGCTTTTCCGAGCCTCGGATTTTAATCCGTGGCAACTGCTGATACACAAAGCTGATACACAAAACGGCCCCGATTGGACCAACATCTATGAGCGCGACACTGCACAAAAAAACAGACACGCCCGACGATAGCCCGCGCCGAGGGCAGCGCTCCGAAGCACAGCGGCAGCCGATGGACCGGCTGCTGCTGTGGCTGACCTTTCTGCTGCTCGGCATTGGCATCGTGTCGGTCTACGATGCGTCGTATGCCATTGCCGTGGAAAAGCTGCACGGGGACTCGTTCCGCTATGCCCGGCAGCAGGCGCTGTGGGGCGTGGGCGGGCTGTTCGCGCTGTGGATTGCCTCACGGGTCCGCTACTGGCTGTGGAAGCGCTTTGCGGTCATTTTTCTGGCGAGTGCCGTGTTTATGCTGCTGGCCGTGCTGGTCCCGCACGTCGGCATCGTGGTCAACGGCGCACGGCGCTGGCTGGGGCATGGCGGCTTCCGGTTTCAGCCGTCGGAGGCGGCAAAGCTGGTGCTGGTACTGTATCTGGCGCGGGTGCTGGCGGGCAGCTTAAAGATCAAGACGCACCCCAAACAGGGCCTGCTTCCGCCGCTGGCGGTGACACTCCTGCTGGCCGCGCTGATTGCCAAAGAGCCGGACTTGGGCACGGCGATGGTGCTGTCCGCAACGGGGCTGATTATGCTGTTTGTGGCCGGGGCGCGGCCCGCGCACATCGGCGGGCTGCTCGGCGCGGCGGCGGTTGGCCTGTCGCTGTTTGTGGCGATTGAGCCGTACCGCGCCCGCCGCATCACGGCGTTTCTGGACCCCCGCGCCGATCAGTACAACACCGGCTACCAAGTGTGGCACGCCCTGATTGCGCTGGGGTCGGGCGGGCCGGGCGGCATGGGGCTGGGTGAGGGTCGCGAAAAGCTGTTTATCCCGGAGCCGCGCACGGACTTTATTTTTCCGGTGATTGCCGAAGAATGGGGCCTCATCGGGACGCTCGGGCTGGTCGCGCTCTTTGTGTTTGTGGCCGTGCGCGGCTTTCAGATTGCGTACCGCACCCGTGACCCGTTCGGAGCCTTGCTGGCAACGGGCATTACGTGTTTAATTGCCGTGCAGTCGTTGATTAACATGGCCGTAGCGACCGCGTCTATTCCCGACACGGGTGTGCCGCTGCCGTTTATCTCCTATGGCGGGTCATCGCTGGTGCTGATGCTGATTGGCATTGGCATTCTGCTGAACATTTCGTCGTACCCCGACGGCCCCGACGGGCCGCGTGTCAAAGAAACCGAGCCGAACGAGGAAGACTGGAACCGCCGCTGGGACCGGGGCGCACGCCGCACGACAACCGCCTCAGCGGAGCCGCGCATCAACCGCGACACGGTGCGCCGCCTGGACCGCACCCGCCGTTTGGACCGCTCGCGTCTGGATAACACCGGGAAGGACCGGGAGGCGTTCAAGGACTGACCTGGCTCTGTTTATGACGCGCACTCTCAAAATCCTGGTCACCGGCGGCGGCACGGGCGGACACGTCAGCCCGGCCCTGGCAACGATTGGCGCAATCCGTCAACTGTCCGCCGAGTCGTTGGGCGGCAGCGCGGCGTGGACGCCCGAGTTTCGCTATCTCGGCAGCTACGGCGGCGTCGAGCAGGGCCTGGCTGAAGCGGCAGGCGTGCCGTTTACGGGTGTGCAGAGCGGCAAGCTGCGGCGGGCGGCCTCGGTGCGCGGGCTGCTGACACTCAAGAACTTCACCGATGCCTTGCGCGTCCCCGTTGGCATCGGGCAGGCCATGGCCGCCGTGCGAGCGTTCTGGCCTGATGTAGTTCTGGCAACGGGCGGCTATGTGTCCGTGCCGACCGTGATTGCCGCCGGGCTGCTGCGCCGCCCGGTGTTGATCCACGAGCAGACGGTGCAGATTGGGCTGGCAAACCGCATTGCCGCCCGGTTTGCGTCGCGCATCGCTTTGACGTTTGAAGGCGCGGCGGCGGAACTCCCGCCGAGTCAGCGCCGTAAGAGTTTTGTAAGCGGCAATCCCGTTCGGCCAATTATTTTTGATGGCGACGCGGCGCGGGCCGTCTCCCGCTTCGGCTTTTCGACTGCTGACGACGCCCTGCCGACGGTCTATGTCACCGGCGGGGCGCTGGGGGCGCAGAGTATCAACCGGGCCGTAGAAGTTATCTTGCCTGACCTGCTGACCGGCTGCCGCGTGCTGCATCAATGCGGCAAGCAGGACGGGGACCGTATGCAGGCTGTCCGCGCCGCCCTGCCGCCGGATTTGCAGACGCGCTACGCTGCCGTTCCGTTTGTCGGCGATGAAATCGGAGACATTTTCGCGCTGGCTGATTTGCTGGTGGGCCGCAGCGGCGCGGGCACGGTGACCGAGGCGGCGGCGACCGGCCTGCCCGCGCTGTTTATTCCGCTGGTTCCGACGGGGGGCGATGAGCAGACGCGCAACGCCCGCCGCTCGGTGGATGCCGGGGCGGCTGTCATTTTGCCGAGCCGCGAATTAGACGGCCCGCGCCTGCTCTCCGAAATCCGCAGTTTATTGGCCGACCCGGCGCGGCTTGCGGCGATGGGGCAGGCGGCATTGACGCTGGCGACACCGAACGCGGCGCAGGATTTGGCAAAGGCGGTTCTGGCGCTGGCGGGGCAGACAGCAGAGGGCATAGGGACAAGGGGTTAAAGTGCGAGGGGTTAAGACCCCTCGCTGTTACGCAGTCATGCCGCAGGCATCAAGGCGCTTCGCGCCGGGCGGCCCAAGATTAGGCAGAAATGAGCTGCTGTCTGCGTCTTACTCTTTGGCTTCCCGGCGTCCTCGCCTCCTGGCGAGGGGTTTTAACCCCTCGTCCTTATGGCTTCGCCAACCTTGTGTCCCTGTCACAAATACTGTGGTACAATAAGGCACAACAACTATTTTTCACGCTGTTTTATTAGCGTTCAAGTACTATGACTGGGGAGAACGAACATTTCGTGCGAGAAAGTATTCATTTTGTAGGCATCGGCGGGGCGGGGATGAGCGGGATGGCCCGTGTGCTGGCCCGGCAGGGAGTGCAGATTACCGGGTCGGATGCCCGCGAGTCGGCGACATTGGAGTCGCTGCGGCGCGAAAGCGGCATCCGGGCTGAGGCGGGGCATGAGGCGTGTCATCTGAATGGGGCGACGCTGGTCGTCGCTTCGGCAGCGATCAAGAAAGACAACCCGGAGATTGTCGCGGCCCGCGAGCGGTCCGTGCCGGTCATTTCCCGTGCCGAGATGCTGGGGCGGCTGATGGCCCGCTACCCGCGCTCGGTGGCGATTTCGGGGACGCACGGCAAGACGACGACGACGGGCATGACGGCGATGATTTTAGAGGCCGCCGCGCTGGACCCGACGGTGCTGATTGGCGGGGACCTGCCCGCTTACGGCGGCAATGCGCGGCTCGGTGGCAGTGATGTGTTTCTCGCCGAAGCCTGCGAAGCCTACGACTCGTTTTTAGACCTGGACCCAAAAATTACCGCCGTCACCAACATCGAAGCGGACCATCTGGACTATTACGGCGACCTCGCCAACGTTTTGCGGTCGTTCCAGAAGTTCCTGTCACAGACGACGGGCACAGTGATTTTGCCCGGCTTCGACGACAATGCCCGCTCTCTGATAGAGCCTCTGCAAGCAATGCCAAACGCCCCCGAATTGGTCACGTTCGGCCTGGACGGCGACGTCACACTTCGCGCCGAGGCGCTGAACACCGACGGTCCGAACCCGTCGTACACGCTGGTCTGGCGCGGCGAACAGATGGGCCGGGTGACGCTGGCGGTGCCGGGCCTGCACAACGTCTTGAACTCTCTGGCCGCTGCCGCCGTCGGGCTGACGCTGGGCGTGCCGTTCGCCGCCGTGGCCTCGGGGCTGGCGGCGTTCACAGGCACAGGCCGCCGCTTTGAGCGGCTCGGGGACACGGCGGAAGGCGTCTCGGTGGTAGACGATTACGCGCATCACCCGACCGAAATCCGGGCGACGCTGGCCGCCGCCCGCCGGGCCTTCCCTGGCCGCCGTTTGGTGGCCGTCTTTCAGCCGCATTTGCCGTCGCGGACGCGGGACTTCAAGACGCAGTTCGCTGAGAGCTTTAGCGACGCCGACCATGTGGTGCTGACCGACATCTTTCTGGCCCGCGAACAGCCGTTAGAAGGTGTCACCGGCGCGGGTCTGGCCGCACTGACCGCCGAGCGTCGCGGCGCGGAGTTCGTGACATATGTGGCCGATAAAGCCGCCCTGCCGGGGCGTCTCGCCGAGATTGTGCGCCCCGGAGACGTCCTGCTGACACTCGGCGCAGGCGACATCCGCACGGCGGGTGAGGGGCTGCTCAAGGGTTAGACCAAGAGCGTCAAGAGGGCCGAGGGGTTGAAAACCCCTCGCTAGGTAAGGCGTCCTTCGGACGAAGGAAAAAAGCCTGCGACCGCTGACCTTCTCGTGGCCGGTATTTCTTCCGTCCGAAGGACGCCTCTCCTAGCGAGGAGTTTTCAACTCCTCGACGGCCCAGCGGACGCGGCCAAAGTACACTATGACCACTAAACTCAAAATCGCCGTCCTGATGGGCGGCACGAGCGCCGAGCGGGAAGTCTCGCTGTCTACGGGGCGGCAGATATTAAACGCCCTGGACCCGGAAAAGTACGCCGTCACGGCTTTGGACACACAGGATATGCCCGCCCTGCTGGCATCGCTGACAGAAAACCGCCCGGATGTCTGCGTGATTGCCCTGCATGGCCGGGGCGGCGAGGACGGCACGCTTCAAGGACTGCTCGACCTGCTGGGCATTCGCTACACCGGCAGCGGCGTTCTGGCAAGCGCCCTGGCGATGGACAAGGCGATGTCAAAGCGCGTTTTGACGGCGGCGGGCGTTTTGATGCCACAGGATGTGACGCTAAAGCGCGGAGAAACGATGCCGACAGGCGCGATGCCGCTGCCGCTGATAGTCAAGCCCAACGCGCAGGGGTCCACGATTGGCATGAGCATTGTCCGCGAGGCGTCCGAGATGGATGCGGCGGTGACGCTGGCGTTTCAGAACGATGACACGGTGCTGGTGGAGCAGTTCATCACGGGGACCGAAATCACCGTGCCCATCTTGGGCAACGATGTTTTGGAAATCCTGCCGATTGTGGAGATTGTCCCGGCCAAAGGCTTCTACGACTATGAGGCCAAGTACACGGCGGGGGCGACCGACGAGATTGTCCCGGCGCGTATCCCCGACGCCGTGGCTGCCGAGGCGCGGCGGATTGCTGCACTCTGCCATCAAACGCTCGGCTGCCGGGGGATGTCCCGGACGGATATGATCGTGACGGCGCAGAACGAGATTTACACGCTGGAAGTCAACACCATTCCGGGCATGACGCCGACAAGCCTTCTGCCCCGCTCTGCCGAGGCGGCGGGCTTTCCGTTCCCGAAGCTGTTAGATAAGATAATCGCCCTCGCTCTGGAATAAACCGCTGGAATAAACTGCTGGAATAAGCCATGCCTAAACGACCGCACCTGACAATCACCGAAGACGCCCCGACCGACACGCGCCGCCGCAGTGGCCGGGCGACGCGCCCTCCCAAGCCGCGCACCCGGCGGCCCAAGCGCACGGAGGCAGAACGCGCCGCAAGCGCCGCCCGCTGGAACCGGGGTCTGCGGCTGTTCGCGCTGGTCGGCTTCATGGCGGAAGCCGGGGTGCTGCTGCTGGCGAACCCGTACTTCCATGTGACCAAAGTGCGCGTGGTGGGAACGCAGACCCTGACCGCGCAGCAGGTATTTGAAGAAGCCGCTGTTCCGGCCCGCACCAATATCTTTGCGATGCTCCGGCAGCCGTTTGTCAAACGGGTGGCGGCAGACCCTGTGATAGACCACGCCACCCGCTCGATTCAACTGCCGGATACGCTGGTGCTGACCGTGGCCGAGCGGCAGCCCCGCGCCGTCCTGGCCGCATCAGGGCAGTTCTGGCTGCTGGACACCAAAGGCGTGCCGTACCGTCAGCTTGACGCTCCGGTGCATAGTTTGCCGATGGTTCAAGTGGCGGCAGCGGTTCTGCCGGACGCGGTAGTTCTGGGCCAGCCGCTGCATACGGTGTGGCTCCCGGATGTCAGCCGCCTGCTGACACTCATCGACAAATCCCCCGAATTGTCCCGGACTCTGGGGGGCGCAAAAATAACGGTTGACCAAAACCTGAATTTGTGCTTAAATAGAAGAGATCAGCTTCAAATCCGTCTGGGACAGCCCGACTCGCTGCCGCGCAAGATGGCGCTCGCCGATGCCGCCATGTCTGCCTACGGCGGCGCATTGGCGCGTCAGGCCTCCTATATTGATGTGAGCTGCCCGCAGCAGCCCGTGTGGCGGCCCCGCGCCAGGCTGCCGAATGATCAGACAACCGACACACAAGACACAAGCATACAAAACACAAGCACACAAGAAATTACCACCCATGGAACCGACTCCCGCACCAATTGACCCCGTGGACCCCATGCCCCGCCGCGACCGCCGCGCCTGGTGGGCAACTCTGTTTGTGCTGTGCGGCCTGCTCGGAGCGATGCTTGGCCTCAGCGTCAAAACGCAGACCGTGAAAACCCACAACGAAACTCTGGCAAACTTGCAGGGCCGCACCGTAATGGAGCAGGCCAATTTGGACTTGCAGCGGCGGATTGCCCAGCTTCAAAAAGACAATTCGCAGCTTGCCCAGGCCGCGCCGTCGGACACCAAGCGGGTGAAGGAGCTTTCGGACGACCTTGCCAAAGCACAGTTTCTCGCCGGGCTGACCGATGTAAAGGGGCCGGGAATTATTGTCACGCTCAACGACAGCAAAAAGCCGTCCGTTGCTATGCCTGCCGGGTTTGCGCCCCCCAACATTATCCATGATACTGACATTGGTGCCGTCATCAATGAGCTGAAAGCGGCGGGGGCGGAAGCGATCTCGGTCAACGGTCAGCGCATCGTCGCCGTCAGCCCCGTTCGGTGCGTCGGTCCTACGGTGATGGTCAACTTCACGCCCCAGACGCCGCCGTTTGTCATCAAAGCCATCGGCAACCCGAAAACGCTGTACACGGCCATTGAGCTGCCCGGCGGCGTGACCAAAGACATCCGGGCCTACGATCCGGCCATGTTCACGACCCAGATCGCCAAGCAGCCGCTGGTTATCCCCGCCTACGCGGGCGGCATCGAGCCGAAGTTTGCACAGCCCGCCGGGGTGGATGCCAAAACCGCGTCCGCCAAAATTGCTTCCGTCAAGTGACCGCCACACGCAGCTAACGCTGTAGTAAGTTTGAGAAAATCCTATGGGATGGTTTGCGCTGGTCGCCGGGGCGCTGGGTTTCGCGCTCGTTTATTTTACCGGGGTCACATTCCCCGCGCAGTACGCGCAGTATCTCTCTCTGGCCGCGCTGGCCGGCCTGGACTCGCTGATTGGCGGTATTCGGGCGGGGACCGAGGGCAAGTTTAAAAGCAATGTCTTCTTGTCCGGCTTTGTCACCAACACGCTGCTGGCGGCATTTCTGGCCTATCTGGGTGACCTGATGGGGCAGCCGCTCGGGCTTGCTGCAGTGGTAGCCCTGGGCGGGCGCATTTTTGTGAACCTGTCGATTATTCGGCGGCAGTGGCTCGAAGGCCATGAGAACGACCGGGCCGCGAAACGTTCCAGGACCGTTTAAAACAGAAACCGTTTGACGCAGAGAAGAGGGAGCGCCGGAGGTGGCTAGGGACTGCATAGTCGGGCTGGATATTGGGACGACCAAAGTGTGTACCGTGGTCGCGGAAGTCGAAGAGCCGGGCCGCATCAGCATTGTGGGGGTCGGTAATTCACTGTCGGCGGGCATCCGCAAGGGCGTCGTCGTCGATATTGACAGCGCCGCGCAGGCGATTATCGACAGCGTGGAAAAAGCCCGCGCCATGTCCGGCTACGACATCAGTCGGGTCATTGTCGGCGTCACTGGCGAGCACGTCGCCTCCCTCAACTCACGCGGCGTCATTGCCATTACCCACGCGAACCGCGAGATCACCGAAGACGACGTCGCCCGCGTGCAGGATCAGAGCCGCGTGATTGTGCTGCCCCCGGACCGGGAGATTATCCACGCCATCCCGCGCTCCTACTCCATTGACGGCCAAAACGGTATTCGTTTCCCGGTCGGGATGTCCGGCACGCGGCTGGAAGTGGAAACGCACATTGTCACCGGGGCCGTCACGTTTTTGCAGAACGTCGCCAAATGCGTTCAGAAAGCCGGGCTGATTGTCGAGGCCACGGTTTTAGAGCCGATAGCCACGGCTGAGTCGGTGCTTTTAGACGACGAAAAGCGCCTCGGCGTGGTGATCGCCGACATCGGCGGCGGCACGACCGATGTGGCAATCTTCGTCGACGGTGACATCGCCTATTCCTCGGCCATCCCCGTCGGCGGCAACCATGTCACGCATGATATTTCGGTGGGCCTGCGGGCCTCCGAAGAGGAGTCCGAGCGTGTCAAGCGTGCCCACGCTGCCGCGACACTCGATCAGCTTGACCCCGACCTGCTTTTTGAAGTCCTCAGCCTCGGCGGCGACACCCCGCGCCTCCTGCCGCAGCATATTCTGGCCGAGATTGTCGAGCCGCGTATGCACGAGCTGTTCCTGATGCTGCGCCAGGAGATTTTAAAATCCGGCTACTACAAAACCCTCCCGGCGGGCATTGTGCTGTCCGGCGGCGGCTCGCAGCTCCTCGGGGCCGCCGAACTGTGCGCCGAAGTGACGGGAATGCCGACCCGCGTGGGCATCCCGCGTGAAATCAGCGGTATCTCCGGCGACCTGCGCTCCCCGGTCTACGCCACCGCTTTGGGATTGGTTCAATACGGTGCTCTGCACCATTACCGGCCCAGTCTAGGCCCCAACGAAGGCACGCTCATCGGCAAAATCCAGCGCTTTTTCACCCGCCTCATGTCCCGCAACGCAAATGGGTAACAATCAAGGAGTAATCGCATGGACGCCTGGGAGCGATGGTGGGCAATGGCACAGGGGTCTTTGGTTGCCGCACAGTCATTAGAAAGACTAGGCGAAGTGCGCTCAAGTGCAAGCCGCGCCTACTACGCTGCCTACCAAGCGGCGACAGCCTTGCTGCTGTATCATAGTTTGACACCCCCGGAAGGGCGCGAAGCCTGGAGCCATGAAACAACCCCGGAGCTTGTGCGGCAGTTACCCTCCAGACTGCTAAAGCCTGAGCTTGGCAAAGACTTTGCTCTGCGACTTGCTGCTGCCTATGAACTTCGTCTCGCCGCCGACTATGTCGGCAATGCGGAGGTAGATGCTGCTAAACTGAGGACATCGCTCAAAAACACTCGCTTTATCAGCAGTGTTGTGCAGGACATTCTGCCCCAGAAGAAAGCATGAAAGAAAGCGTAACTGAGATGTCGATTATAGTGCCTGTGGACATCAACGAAGAAATTTATGAGTGGCTGCGCCATGAGGCGGAAAAGCTGGGCCTGCGTGTCTTGCTGTTCACAAACGACGCCGTCGTGCGCGGCGGCTGGTTGTATCTTCCCACGCATATCGAGGGCGTTTTAGACCCTTACGCAAATGTTCTCAAATTGCAGCAGTTAGAAGACACTTGGAATGACCGCACACCCCCGCCGGAGCTGCCCCTCTACTTGGTTCCAGTCAAAGACCCGGTCCGGCACGCCGCCTGGGACAGAGTTTCCAACGCGCAGGAACGAAAAATGCAGGCCGTCGCCGCCTTCGGCAAGGCTGCCAGCCGTGAGGAGCAAGAACAGGCGGCGGAAGCATTCCGGCAGGCGGAGGATGAGGAACAGGAAGTACAGCGCACTTACGCCCTGGCAGCAGGCTAGGTAAGGTTGCTCCATGAAACTCATTCTGCTGCACGTTCTTGTCTGTGCAGTCGTTTACATCGCTTCCGTGGCTCTCATCCTGGGCATCATGGGCGTTGTCAACCTGCTGTTCCGCAAGCCGTTTCGAGACCGATGGCGGCATAATCTGTCTCATGTCGCTGTTGTGCTGATGGGAGGACTGCTGATTGACTTAATTCCGCGCCGCCTGCTACTTGCCGTTGGCCTCCCCGCCGCTGTGCTTTTGCTCGCCGGGACAATCAGGGTTTTTATCAAGTATCCTTGTGGTTCGGCATCACAAGAGTCAACTTCCGGCAAAAACAGTGTATAATAGCAGAGTATAATGCCAAAAATAGCAATTTAACAGAACTTTTAAGATAAATAAACGCTTTTTAACGATTTAAGGGAGACGATTTCATTATGGCAGTGTCCTATCGAGATGATCTGGTACCGTTTGCGAAGATCAAAGTCATCGGCTGCGGCGGCGGCGGCACGAACGCCGTCAACCGCATGATTGAAGCCGGGCTGACGGGCGTGGAGTTCATTGCGATGAACACCGACATTCAGGTTCTGGATGTCTCCGCCGCCGACTACAAATTGCAGCTTGGCGAGAACCTCACACGCGGCCTCGGCGCGGGCGGCAACCCCGAAGTGGGACGCTCCGCTGCCGAGGAGTCCAAAA
This sequence comes from Capsulimonadaceae bacterium, assembly GCA_965277455.1. Lineage (GTDB taxonomy): Bacteria > Armatimonadota > Armatimonadia > Armatimonadales > Capsulimonadaceae > JANXMY01. Next base: position 3,400,208 of record OZ255823.1, read on the forward strand.
GCGACATCAAAAAGGCGCTGGAAGGCGCGGATATGGTGTTTATCACTGCGGGTATGGGCGGCGGCACGGGCACGGGGTCCGCGCCGGTGATCGCCGAGATCGCCAAAGATTTAGGTATACTCACGGTCGCTGTCGTCACCAAGCCGTTCAAATTCGAAGGCCCGCGCCGGTCGCGTCTGGCTGATGAGGGTGTGGACAACCTCAAGGATAAAGTGGACACGGTTATTATTATCCCCAACGACCGGCTGCTCGGCGTCGTTGAAAAGCGGGCGACCCTTGTGGAAGCCTTCCGCGAGGCCGACGATGTGCTGCGGCAGGGCGTGCAGGGCATCTCGGACATTATTACGATCCCTGGTATCATCAACGTAGACTTCGCCGACGTTCGCGCCATCATGCTGAACGCCGGAACCGCGCTCATGGGCATCGGCGTCGCCTCGGGCGACCACCGTGCCGTGGATGCCGCGCAGGCCGCGATTGCCTCGCCGCTGCTGGAAACCAGCATTGAAGGGGCACGCGCCGCGCTGATCAACATCACCGGCGGCCCGGATATGACCCTGGCCGAAGTACATGAAGCCACCGAGCTGATCCAGCAGGCCACCGACGCCGAAGATGCCAATATCATCTTCGGCATTGTGCAGGACCCGCGCCTGACTGACGAAATGCGGATCACTGTGCTCGCCACTGGCTTTGATCAGCGCCCGCCCGCGCCCGCTCCGGTCGCCGCGAATGCGAACCGCACCGTGATGACCGCAAGCGCCGGGCGTCCCAGCTCCGCGATGTCCAGCGCCACCGTCACCGAAGCCCCCGCCGAGGCTGCCCCTGCCGCCTCGCGCCCGCCCGCCGACAACGACGTAGACATCCCCGCCTTTCTGCGCCGCCGCTGAGACGCAAACAAAAGGCCCCGGCGAAAGCCGGGGCCTTTTTGGTCGTTGCCTTAACTATGGCCCAAAGGCGACGGCGGCATTATCGAGGCTAGAGAATAAGCGCCATGCCATAAATGGCACGGCTAACGGGCCTTCGGCCAGCAAGCACCGCTTCGCGGGGCTAAGAAACTGTATAGAAAGCCCCCGGATTGCCCCCCCGCCCCCAATAATGGGGGAGCTAGAGGGGGCTGCGCTACTTCCTGTTCCCCCATTATTGGGGGCAAGGGGGTCCTGATCGGCTTTCTATACAGTCTCTAAGCCAATTCAATACTGTTCCGAGTGCCGCGAAGCGGTAGTTCCCGGCGTCCTCGCCCGATAGCCGTGCCATTTATGGCATGGTTCTTTTTTTCACAGACACCCCAGCACGGCCTCCAGATAATTGTCTAGCCTCTCGCGCATAACTGTTGCCGTCACGCTGGCCCCAAACTCGGCCCAGGGCGGGTAGGGGCATGGCGGGCCGGGCAGTTCTTCCTGCAGCACCCTGACATCCCAGTAGGGCTGAAAGGGGAGCGACGGCCCGGCCACGGCTTCGTAGGCTTGCAGGAACGTATCGGCGGCTTCAATGCCGTGCAGATACATGAGATTCTTGCGGCACCACGCGACATCCACGCTGGCATCGCCCACGCAGGCGCTGGGCCAGTCCACAATACCGGACACGCGGCCATTCTGCCAGAGGACGTTGTTCGGGTGGTAGTCCCGGTGAATAAAGCACGGCTGAAAGGGCGGGGGAGGCATCCGCGAGAGCGCAAGCGCCCGTTCCCAGAGCTGAGGCACACGAGACCATGCCGGGGGCGTCAGGGTAGAGAGGTCAGCATAGGGTTGGTAGACCCAGGGGAAATCGTCGGCGGGGAGCGCATGGAGCGGCGGCAGGGCTTCGGCCAGTCCGTGCAGCCAGCGATTGAGGTTGCTGGGAGCCAGGACGACCTCGCCCGGCAGGCGCGTCATCAGAAGGCACGGGACGCCGCCCGTTTCGGCCCCTTCGGGGTCAGCGGCCAGCAGCACGGGGGCGGACAGACCCGCCGCTGTGACACGCGCCAGCGCGGCGGCTTCGCGCCGGGGTGCCTCGGGTTCCGAGGCCAGCCAGTCGGCGTTGTCGTAGACGCGCAGGACGCAGGCCAGAGGAGCCGCACCGTCCAATATATCCAGCGCGTAGAGCGTGGAGGTCGTAGACCCGGCGAGGCGGCGCACGTTCTGAACCCGCGCCGTCGGCCCTACCGTCCATGCCGCTCAGCAAGTTGTTTCGGCAGGAAGAAAAGACATAGGTTGCTGGCGTACAGGTCGGTTACCGCTGGATTACTGCGCGGACTGGTGACTGCTGAAGAAGTCAACCAGGCTGTAGGGTGCGTTGGGACCGAGACACACCTTGAGGATTTCTTCTGCATCCACCGCCTCGGATATGCTGCGGGGAAAGAGGTCGCTCTCATAGGCGATGAGCGCGGCTTCCACGTTGTCAGGGCTGGCGGCGATGGCCTTCCCAAGCTCCGCGCCGTCGAACATGGCGAGGTTGGCTCCTTCGCCAGAGGGGGGCATCAGGTGCGCGGCATCGCCGAGCAGCGTTACCCCTGGCACGCGGTCCCATCTGTACTCCACCGGAAGTGCATGGATCGGGCGAGGAACAGGGGCAGTCTCACCATCGGTGATGAGAGCGGTCAGCTCCGGTGCCCAGCCATCGAACTCTTTGGCAACGCAGGCCAGGGCAGCCGCCGCGTCGGAGAAGTCAATGCTGTCAATCCAGTCCTTTGGCTTGTTCAGCTCCACATACGTGTGCAGCACGCCATCAGGCTCACGGTGTGCGAGGATGCCCTTTCCCGGTTCCAGCGCAAACAGCGAGCCGCCGCCAACCGCTTTCGCGCTCGCTGGGTGACGGTTCTCGCTGTCAAACAGATATGTCTCAATCAACGAGGTTCCGATATAGGCTGGTTTCGCTTCGGAAAGAAGGGGACGCACTTTGGACCACGCCCCGTCAGCCCCTACCAGGAGGTCTGTTGTCACTGCGGAGCCGTCCGCAAAGGTCAGCCCGTGCCGTCCGCCGCCGAGCGCGGACACCGACGTAATTTTATGTCCCCAGCGGATCGTACCGGCAGGCAGTGAGTCAAGCAAAATCTGACGCAGGTTTCCACGAAGCACTTCCGGGCGACCGCCCGTGCCGTCGTCGGGATCAGCAAACAGGAGGCGGCCCTTTTTGTCAAGTATCCGCGTTGCCTGACCGCCAGGCTGGATAATTTCAAGAAACTTGTCGAAGAGTCCCGCTGCCTTAAGCGCAAGCTGTCCGCTGTTCTCGTGAATATCGAGCATTCCCCCTTGCGGGCGGGCGCTGGCTGAGGCTTCCGCTTCATAAACTGTCGCTGCAATGCCGTGAACGTGCAGGACTCGCGCCAGTGTCAGGCCGCCGAGGCCAGCCCCGATAATTGTGATTGCGGTATTCATTTCGTCTCCTGACGGGCGCTTTCTAAGCGCCTATGGAATGGTGTTCCACTCATTATGGAACATTGTTCCATAAATGTCAATAAGAAATAGTGTCAGAAAATATGTTAAAATGCGACATGGTCAAAAAAGTACTTAGCGCCAAAGAACCTGGCCCCCTGCGTCGGGAAGAAGCGCTCACGCGGGATCGCATTATTGAGGAGGCAGTCACGCTCCTGGACCACAGCGGAGAAGGCGGTTTGACATTCCGCGCCCTGTCTGAACGCCTCACCACCGGGCCGGGTGCTATTTACTGGCATATCGCCAGCAAAAGCGAACTGCTTACCGCTGCCTGCGACGCCGTCATCGCTCACACGATGAACGCGCCGCTGGTCGGGGGGACGCCGGAGGCAGCGATTCGCGCCCTCGCGCTGGGTTTGTTCGACGCGATAGACGTGCATCCCTGGGTTGGCTCGGCGCTCACCAACGCTCCGGGGCAGCTTCCTCTGGTGCGTATCCTCGAACGCCTGGGCCAGCAGGTTCGCGCCCTGGGCGTCCCGGACGAGGCACAGTGGGCGGCGGCATCCGCCTTATTGAATTACATCCTGGGGGTCGGTGGTCAGAATGCGGCCAACGCACAGCTTGCCCAGAGGCGCGGCATGGACAGGTCTGACTTCCTGGAGGTGTTAGCGACCGCCTGGTCTCAGCTTGATGCGGAGGAATACCCGTTTGTTCGCAGCGTCGCCGCTCAGATGCGTGTTCACGATGACAGGGTGGATTTTCTTGCGGGGATCGATCTTATCCTCAGCGGGATTGATGCACTTCGGCAGCGCTGACGCCCTCAGCCTCCTGCCGCAGCCTCCTGCCACATTACAGCCCCGCTTCCGATTGGTCCCAAGCCTGCTCGGCGAGGCGCTTCATCACGAGGCTTTGCTGCCAGCGGTCGCTGAACTCGCGGCCATCAGGGAGGGTGATGGCGTAGCGCGGCGGGCCAAGCTCAGAGGCGAACGGCAAAACGTCGCCCGGTCCAGCCCCCTCGCGCCAGTGGGCCATCGCCCGCGCCCAGAGTTTCACGAAGAACTGCGCGGCGTCGCCGGTTCCGTCGCCGACATCGACCTGCACCTGTTCGCCGTTGGAGACGCGCCCGTGCAGGTGGCCGACACGGGCCAGCACGGGGTTCATCCGCTCCACCGCCCCCTCGTTTTCCCAGCCGTAGAACTCGCCGATGACGACAGCGTGGGAGAAGTCGCCAGTCAGTGTCAGCTCGGGCATGAGTTCCATGAGTGCGAGAGCCTGATTAAGACTTTCGGGGATATTGCCCCGGTGCGTTTCGGTGAACTGGACCAGGCCCGCTTCGGCGGCGAGGCGATTCGACTCCCGCAGGAAGGTCACGGCTTCGCCGAGCGGCACATAGGGGGTGAGGGGGTGGGAGAACAGAAAATCTGCCCCCAGGCGTTTCGCCTGCGCGATGGTCCGGCGCGAGTCTTCCAGGGTTTGGGGGCCATACCCCAGCACGAGCCGCAGGCCTGCCGCGTCCAAAGCCGCTTTGTGCTGTGCCTCGCTGCTTTCTTCCAGCCAGCATTCGACGGCCTCAAAGCCCGCGTCTTTGACCCGCATGAACTTCTCGGTCAGCGTCCATTCGTCCTCGGGCCGGGCGTTCATCGGCAGGCCAATCAGCCCCCAGAGGGAATGCTGCACCCGCAGGCGGGGCGGGTTCTGCGTGCCGTCGTTGTAGCGCGTGATGGGGGTGGACATAGAGGAGGTCTCCGGGGAGTTAATGGCCGGTGCCATTCTGCTGCACGGCGGGGGTGTCTTCGGCAGTCACTGTGGTGCGAGTGGCTGACTTGGTTTCCAGCCGCCCGACCCGGCCTTCCAGACGGTTCAGGGCGTCGTCGAACGAAAGGTCAAACTGATGGCTTGTGCTGTGCATTTCGGCCATTTGCTGCTTGAGCGCCTTGAGTTCGGCCAGCACGGCGCTGTCCGTTTCTTTCTCCGAGGGCGCGGCGGTCATCATGCGGGCCTGTGCCTCCGCCTTGATACGGGCGACTTTCCCCTGCATGGAAACCCAGATAATCAGCGCGACCCCGCTGAATGATCCAAAGGTCGCCAGCAGCCCCGTCAGGTCATTGTGATCCATTTTTTCTCCCTCTACAAACGCGCAAAGTTACGCAAAATCGCCAGGCCCACGGGGCCGGACTTTTCGGGGTGGAACTGCGTTGCCCACACATTGCCCCGGTGCAGGGCCGCGCAGTACGACACGCCGTAATCAGTGGTCGCGGCCCAGTCGGCAGGGTCGTCAGGGGCGCAGTAATAGGAATGCAGGAAGTACGCCATCGGCGACTCGCCCGGCAGGTCCGCGCCGAGGGGCGAACCGGGCGCAAACGACACGGTGTTCCAGCCAATCTGCGGCACTTTGAGCGTGGGGTCGGCAGGGAACCGGCGGACGCGGCCCGGCACGACGTTTAGCCCCTGTACGCCCGGCTCGCCTTCCTCGCTGCTCGTCAGAAGCGCCTGCATCCCGACACAGATGCCCAAAAACGGACGGCCCGAGTCGATAAACTCTAAAGCAATCTGGTCTACACCCGAGCGGCGAAGGGAGTGCATCGTGGAGTCAAACGCGCCGTCGCCCGGCAGCACGGCCTTGTCGGCATCGGCCACGGCGCGGGGGTCGTCGGTGACGAACGCGCCGGAGACGCCGACCTTGTGGAAGGCTTTTTCGACGCTCCGCAGGTTGCCCATTCCATAATCAATAATAGCAACTTTCATAGTGTATTGGTCTCACGGGGCTGAACCCCCGTGCTCTAAAAGGGCAAATCCCCGCCTTCGCGGGCATCAGAAGGGACAAATGCGGCCCCATTTATTCCGCTCCGGTTCCCCCAGAATTGGGGGCTAGGGGGCGATCCTCACCGTACCCACTGTCGTTTCAGCGGGTGTTCCATTTTGGCGTTCGACGGGCGCAGGGCAGCGCGGCGGATGATTTCAAGCGCGAGGGCCTCCTGCGCTCTGGTGGACACGAGCGCCAGCCAGACCGGCTCTTTGCCGTTTCGGTACACCGAATAGGCCTGCGCTTGGTCCAGGCGGTCCAAATCATCCCAGCGGGCATCTTTGCGTCCCAGAATAGACCGCTGATGCAGGCCAGCCTCGTCAGCGGTCAGCGAGAAGGTCATGGTGACCAGCAGCACGGCGAAGAACAGCACGAACGGGATGGCGAGAATCAGCAGGTCATGCGTCCGGTGATGCGTGAACGCCACGCCGAAACCGACAATGCCGACGCCGCAAAACAGAGCCGCGCCAATGCGGTAGGCGAAGTCAGCCAGAAACGTGTGCGGGAAAGTCAAGGCCAGCGGAGGCGAAGCGGGAGCGGCCATCGGTTACAAAATCCCTTTCGTGCTTGGAATGCCCGACACGCGCTCGTCGCGCCGCTTTGCCATGTCCAGTGCCCGGCCAAAGGCTTTAAACGCGGCCTCGGCGATGTGATGCGAATTGGCCCCGCGCCGCTGCTCAAAATGCAGGTTCAGCCCGGCATTCGCGGCCACGGCCCGGAAGAACTCGGCGACAAGCTCGGTGTCAAACGTGCCGATTTTTGGGGACGGAAACGCGAAGTCGTGGACCAACAAGCCGCGCCCGCTCCAATCCAGCGCACACGCAACTAATGCCTCGTCCATCGGCAGCAGGGAAAAGCCGTAGCGGGCAATGCCGACTTTGTCGCCGACGGCCTCTCTGAGCGCCGTGCCGAGGGCAATACCGACATCTTCGACGGTGTGGTGGTCGTCGATATGCAGGTCGCCCATCGCCCGCACGCTCAGGTGCAGCAGGCCATGCCGGGCGATATGGGTGAGCATATGATCAAAAAAGCCGACCCCGGTGACAAGCTCAGAGCTTCCGTCGCCGTCCAGGACGACCGTGAGCGAGATGTCCGTTTCCGACGTGCGCCGCTCCAGGGTCGCCTCGCGCCTCGCGCCGCGCACGCCTTTATCGGAAGTAATAGTTGCGGGAAGGCTCATAGTGGGCGTATTGTACCAAACGGGCGGCAGTTTGTCTACTTGCTGTTCTTTTCCAGGCGCTGCCAGAGGGTCATCAGACCATACAGTGCGGCGACTTCTAACAGTGGCAGACTGCTGAGTGTTAGCCCGCGCTCCCAATCGCCGCGCCCCAGAGCGCGTCGCGCCCCGAAGAGGCAGAGCAAAAAGACGACCGGGTAGGCGGTCGTGCCGACCAGAAACGTGCGGGTGACCGCGAGGAGCAGGGGCGGCGTGTCCGGCTCCGGTTTGGCCGCCGCCGACATGAGATTGGCAAGCAGCACAAACGGATACACCGCCAGCGGCAGCGCCCCCAGCAGTTGCAGAAGACCTGCGATGATTTGCGCGGTTTTATCGTTCATGCTGCGTTCCTGAGAGTGCCGGTATAAGCGGAGGCCCCCCACCGCCCCAATTCTGGGGGAGCCAGATAATACAGAAAAAACAGAACAGGAGGGCGGGGGCCTCCACTCAAACCGTCAGAGCGGCCAGATAGCGGCTGTACTCGGTATGCGTGGCGGTCAGCGCCGCCTGCCGGGTGTCTCGGTCGGCGACGAGAGAGGCAATCTGCGTTTCCTGCGTGTCCAGCTCGCCGACATAGCGGCGGTAGAGGTCGGATTTGTGGTCCAAAGCGTCCATGTTCTTGCGGATGCGCTCCTGTCCCTGTGTGATGACGGCCATCCGGGCGTTCAACTCGGCCACTCCGGCTTCCATTTCGGCCAGCCGCTGACGCCGGGCGGCCACGTCTTCCAGTGCGGCGCGGACCGCCTCCGAAGTGGCCCCGGCGCGTCCGTAGGACAGGTACTTGTCGGCAGCCGTGTCCAGCAGGCGCAGCGCCTCCCAGACCTGCCGCTCGGTTGTTACCCGCAGCGACGCGGCGGCTTTGCCAGGCAGGGGCAGGTTAAAGCGGTACTCCGTGGCTGTGCGCTCGGCGGGAGCGCTCGGCTCCGTCAAGTCCCATCCCGCTTGGATTAGGTGTTCGATGACCAGCATTTTGGCCCCGACGCTGTTGTTCTTAAACGCATACTCCATCACCTGCTGATAGGTCTGCCGCACGCGCAGGGTTCCCTGCGTCAGACGCACTTCGGCTACAACGCCGCTTTGCTTGTCCTGCCGGGCATCGGCATCGACGGCCAAATCCAGCGCATAAGTTAGCAGGCGCATCTGCCCCGCCTCGGTGTCGTCCATCAGGGCATCGCCGACGTAGCCCGCCGCCGCGCCGTCTTCGGGCGTGTCAAAGACGGTCAGCGGCCCGCCCATCAGGTGCAGGGCGGTGGTGTTTTGGAGCCTGACCCCGGCGAGTGGATGACTACTCTGAACGCGGCTGTTGTAGACCGAAACGCGCTCTGCCTCGACGGGCGCGGCCACGAAGGGGATCATCGCGGACTGCTGACGCGGCACGGACACCGGCACGTCAATGTGGTAGGCAAAGGCTGTGCCAAGCGCCGCGCCAGTGGCGGCAACACTGCCCAGCGCCGCCGCGCCGGGGCTGAGGGGCGCGGGAGCCTCGGCGGCTGCCGAGCGGCGGCGTGCGGGCATGGCGGAGGAAGCCGCCATCGCATACACCCCGCCTGCCATTGGCTCTTCCATCTCCATCCCGCCCCGCTCTTCGCTTTCTATGACCATATTGCTGGCGTAAGTCTGCGGCGTCGGCGAGGCGGCAATGCGCGGCTGCACCGTGGGGCGATGCACATAGAGCGGCGTGTACAAGTCCTGAATAAACGAGATCGGGCGGCCTGACACGAGGCTCAGATGCGCCTCGCTCCAATCGTCCTGCCCCGTGTTCTGCACCAGTGCCCAGCCTTGCAGGCGGGGCGTCTCCCCCAGCACCAGGCGGTAGGAGGTCTGCCACGCCGGGGCTTCCAAGAGGTAGCCGACCTGCACCGTGCGGCTGCCCTCGCCGCGAAAGGTCAGCGTCACAGGCCGCTTGCCCGCGTCCCGCCCCTGCGCGACGGCGGCCAAAGCCCCGCGCAGCTCGCCCGCCAGTGCCGCATCGTCGATTTGCAGGCCGCGCACCGAGTCCAGCGGAACCGTGTGCAGGCTGTCCCCGGCCAGCAGGGTCAGCCAGGATTGCTCAGTCGAGCCGCCGCTGTTTTCCAGAGACACCGTCCGCGTTTCCACGCCCGCAATGATGCCCGTCAGCGGCGCGTGGTCGTCGGTCGTGAGCGTAACGGCGACCCCGCGCATTCGTCCCAGCAGGGTGGCCCGGTCGGGGTCATCGCTGATGTCTAAAGAGAAGGCTTGCAGCGCCCGCAGCACCGGGTCCTGTGCGGCATAGGTGACCGGCGAGATTTCGCCGCCGCCGCTGTCGAGCAGCACCAGCGACTTCAGCACATCGTTGACTGCGCCGAGGGGGAAATACAGGGTGATTTGGGCATCGCCCTCCACCGCGCCGCCGCGCTCAAAGTAGCCGACGCCGCTGGTGTAGAGCGTCACACGGGTAATGGGTAGCATGGGAGTTGTCTCCTTTGCGATGTTCAGGCAAATGCCACGGGTTGAAACCCGAGGCTGTGAAGTGCCCAGTGTCCCAGAGGACACCAGAAAAAGAACAAGCCTATCGTCATCGTCCGGTCTTGCGTGCCCGGCACGCTGGGCTTTTGGCAGCCTCGGGTTTTAACCCGTGGCGGCTTCTGCGGACCCGCCGATCCACTCCAAAACGGCGTTCACGTCATTAGCCACAATGTCCGCGCCGGAGGTGCGGAACATCTTTTCGTTGGTCCTGCCCAGCGGCCCGGTCAGCACCTGCGCGGACAGGAACACGGCGTCGCCCTCGGCGCGGTCGGCGTTGAATGCCTGCACGGTCCGCAGGTCGTCGCGGGTGTCGCCGATGTAGACTGCTTTGCGGAAGCCCATGCGCTTGGCGAGGAGGCGCAGGCCGCCGGGAAGGGGTTTGGGGAAGCCGTTGCTTTTGGTGACAAGATGGTCGTCGGGGATACGCCCGGCGAGGCCGCATAGCTCTAGGCCCACCTGCGCCTCGGCTTGAGAGCGGCCCGTCTGCATTCCCAGCGGGATGCCGGGGGGCAGCTTGGCGAGGTCAATCAAGGGCTTGTCTTTCAGGATGTAGCCGGGGCCGGTGTAGAGCGTCGCCGGAGCGCCATAAAGCTGCTCGCACAGGTCGCCCGCAAACAGCTCCAAGAAGACCTGTTTGATGAGCGGCTTGCGGTAGTCGGTTTCCACGGCCAGGCGGTCTTCCGCGCTGAGGTTCTCAAACGCAATGTTCTCGGCGGCGCGGAGCCAGCCGCCCCGGTCGCCGATGCGGGCGGCGTAGCGGTTCAGCTTGGGCTGAATAACGTTCAAGGTGTCCGGCGTCGCCATCGGGTGCTCATGGCCTTTGGCGACATAGTGCAGGACGAGGGCATAGACGAGGTCGATGTCGTCGTTGAAGCCGCCCGCGTTCTTGAACAGCTCTACGTCCGCCGAGGTCACGAGTTCGTCGGAGGCGGGCCAGCCGAGGACGGTCCGCAGGTAGTAGGGGACCGCAAGGCAGGCAGCGGCGCGGATGCTGTCGGTGATGTCGAGCAGGACGCCGTCCATGTCAAAGATGATGGCGTCGATGTCGGCGCGGCGCGTTTCGGCGTTGGGTGTGGTGTAGGTCATAGGTAGTGTAGTGGCGGACAGGAACGGACCCCCTAGCCCCCAATAATGGGGGAACCAGAATAGGAGAAGAAAGCCTCTCCTAATTTTCCGGCTCCCCATTATTGGGGCGGGGGGGCCTTCTAGTGCTTCCCCCGCAGCCGGGCGGCCTGTGCGTGGCCGTCAAAGCCTTCGGCTTCGGCGAAGCGGGCAACATCTTCGGCGGCTTCTTCGGCGGCCTGTTTGGAATAATAGACGATGCTGGTGCGCTTCATAAAGGTAGCGACGGACAGCGGCGACGAGAACCGGGCCGCGCCTGCCGTCGGCAGCGTGTGCGACGGTCCCGCCCAGTAGTCGCCAATCGAGGCCGAGGTATGCTCGCCGAGCAGCACCGCCCCGGCGTTCTTGACGAGAGGCAGCAGGGCCAGCGGCTCGCGCACCATCAGCTCCAAATGCTCTGGGGCCAGGATGTTAGAGAGCGCCAGAGACTCTTCCACAGAGTTCGTTTTGACAAAAATGAGGTTGTTGGCGGTCACTTCCAAAATCTCTTTACGAGACAGCACTTCTCGCTGTTTTGCTAGTTCAGAATTACAGTGTTCCAAAACAGACGACGAATGGCAGAACAGCACACCTTTGTTGTCGGGACCGTGTTCGGTCTGTGCCAGCAGATCGGCGGCGACGAAGGCCGGGTTCGCGTGTTCGTCGGCCACAATCGCCACTTCGGACGGCCCGGCCAGCATATCAATCCCGACCTCGCCGTAGACCAGCTTTTTGGCGGCGTTGACATAGGCATTGCCCGGCCCGACAATCACATCACACTTGGGCACGGTCTCAGTCCCGTAAGCCATCGCGCCAATCGCCTGCGCCCCGCCGATTTTGAACAAGAAACCTTCAGGCGGCAGTATCAAGCTGAGGGCATAGGCTATTGCCGGGCTTATGTTGCCTTCGCTGTCTGCCGGGGTGCAGACCACGATTTCCTTGACCCCTGCCGCCACTGCTGGTGTCACAGCCATCAAGACGGTACTCGGATAGGCCGCTTTGCCTCCGGGCACATAAATACCTGCCCGCTGCACCGGCTGGACCATCTGCCCCAGCATATTGCCTGCGCCGTCCGTGTTGAACCAGGAAGTGTAGCGCCCTTTTTCGTCCCAGTGATAATCGCTGGTATTAAGCGCCGCTGACATCAGCGTAGCTTGCAGGCTGCTGCCTGCTTGTTCCGCCAGTTTTTCCCACTCCAGCTCAGAGACGCGCAGGCACTCAGTCGTCGCTTCCGGCCAGTCGAAGCGGCGGGTATAATCCAGCACGGCGGCGTCGCCGCGTGCTTTGACGTCGTCGAGAATGGCGCGGACGGTCGCCTCCACTTCGGACTCGCGGGCGGTGTCGCGGGCGGTCAGGGCGGCGCGGAGGGCTTCGGGCGTGTCTTGGGCGGTATCAAAGTGTCGCATGATGCACAGAGTATACCCGATGGGGCAAGCATGGAATGCGGGAAACACGAGGCTGAACCCCCGTGCTTTAAAAGAGCAAGCCCCCGCCTTCGCGGGCATCAGAAGTTATTGCTCTTAACGGCGTTGCTGCATAAATCTATACCATGCGTTGAAACGCACGGCTAGACGGCGCGGACGCCAGAAATCCCACGCTTCGCGGGGATAAAAGCAGAGAATTGAGTGCCGCGCAGCGGTACTTTCTGGTCGAAGGCCGACTAGCCGTGCCATTTATGGCATGGCTCTTAGGACATGGCTCTTAGGACATGGCTCTTAGGACATGGCTCTTAGGACATGGCTCTTAGGACATGGTTCGGGAATTATGCAACAACGCCGTTAAGAGCAATAACTTCTGATGCCCGCGAAGGCGGGGAATTGTCCTTCAAAGCACGGGGGTTCAGCCCCATGTCTCCCCGGCCTCGTCGTAATTCGCCCTTGCCAACCTTCCCCGCGCTCCGGTATAATCTTCCCTGCTTGCCCGACACGAACAGTCAGCGGCGACCGGGTGGGAAGAACAAGGGGATCACTGTGAGCGATAATACCGAAATCAAGCTGTTTGCCGGGAGCGGCAACCCGAAACTGTGCCAGGCGATTGCCGAGTGGCTGCGCCTGCCCCTCGGCGATGTGCGGATTGAGCGCTTTTCCGACGGCGAAACGTATGTGCAGTACAACGAAAGCGTGCGCGGCGCGGATGCGTTTATTATTCAGCCGACCTGCCCGCCCGTGGACACCAACCTTGTCGAGCTGCTGATTTTGATTGACGCCATGCGCCGGGCGAGCGCCGACCGGATTACCGCTGTACTGCCGTACTTCGGGTATGCCCGGCAGGAGAAGAAAGACCGGCCCCGCGAGGCCATTACCGCGAAGCTCATTGCGGATGTCATCACGGCGGCGGGCGCGGACCGGATTATCACGCTGGACCTCCACGCCGACGCCATTCAGGGCTTCTTTAATATCCCGCTCGACCACCTGACGGCGCGGGGAATGTTCGCGGACTATTTCCAGAGCAAGCACCTGGAAAATGTCGTCATCGTCTCCCCCGACGAGGGCCGGGTCAAGCAGGCGCGTAAATTAGTCCGTCAGCTTGATGCCCCGCTGGCCGTCGGCTACAAGCACCACGAGATGCACGGCCACACGGAGATTACCGATTTGGCCGGGGACGTTGCGGGCAAAACGCCGATTATACTGGAAGACATGATTACGACGGGCGGCTCCATTATTGAGTGCGTCAACACGCTGATCGCCAAAGGCTGCAAGCCGGAAATCCACATCTGCGCCACCCACGGCGTCCTGACCAACGACGCCGTGGACCGCCTGAACGACCACCCGGCCATCGCCGAAGTCGTCATCACCGACAGTATCCCACTGCCCGCAGACAAACAGCGCCCCAAAATCACGCAGCTCTCGGTCGCTCCCCTGTTCGGCGAGGCCATCCACCGTATCAACAAAGACATGAGCATTTCGAGCTTGTTTGATTAAGCGCCTCTTGGCGCGAGGAGGTATGATGTTGGAAGACGACGGCTTGAGTCAAGAGGGAGACATGGCGCAGTTTGTCAAGGACACGTTCCCGGAGCTTGTCGCCGAGCAGCAGGCCGACTTGAAGCCATGCCCGTCGGACCTCGCCGATGTGATCCTGCGCGTTCTTCAAATCGGCCTGCTGGAAGCGCGTGCCGCCGGATGGTCCGGCGATGCCCAGCAGGGCACGGCGCAGGCGGACCATCTTCACAACCTGCCCGACCTCTTGCGCCGGTATTCGCCGCGCAAGCTGAAATACTACTGGGACCGAGAGCGCCCGCTCTTTATTAGCCGCAGGGGCGGTCAGCCAATAGCCTTTGAGGAGATTTGGGCGGAACTGGAACCGCTCGTGACTGCTTTGCCCGAATCCACTGTGTCACAAGGTATGTGACACAAAATGTGACACTGTGACACAAGCCGTTTTGCTGGGAGAAGAGATACGGACGAGGGGTTTTAACCCCTCGCTGGAAGGCGCTTCGCGCCGGGCGGCCCACGGAAAATAGATGCAGGCCAATTTGGTATTCTTTGGCTTCCCGGCGTCTTCGCCTCACAGCGAGGGGTTTTAACCCCTCGTACTTGCAGCCCTCGTTTTCAGGAAAACCAATCAGGAAACCCAACCATGTCATTGTATGACTTTCACACTCACTCGTTTTTCTCTGACGGCGCTCTGCTGCCGATGGAATTAATCCGCCGTGCCCATGTCAACGGCTACACGGCGATGGCGATTACCGATCATGCGTCGGCGTCCAACATTGAAGACCTCGTCGAAAAAGTGACCCGCGACTGCGTGCTGGCGTGGGAAGAATGGGGCTTTCTGGTGCTGCCGGGCGTGGAGCTGACGCACTGCCCGCCCCGGTCCATCGCCGGGCTTGCGGCGCGGGCGAAGCGGGCGGGAGCCAAGCTCGTGGTTATTCACGGCGAAACGCTGGTGGAGCCGGTTCCGCCCGGCACGAACCGGGCGAGCGTCGAATGCCCTGATGTGGACATCCTGGGCCACCCCGGCCTCTTGACTGCCGAAGAAGCGGAACTCGCCCGTGAGAACGACGTCTATTTAGAAATCACGTCCCGCCGGGGGCACTGCCTCGGCAACGGCAACACCGTCGTGCGGGGACGGGCGGCGGGCGCAAAGTTTTTGATTAACTCCGACACGCATTCGCCCGGCGACCTGCACACCGAAGCCTTCGCCCGCAACATTGCTCTCGGCGCGGGGCTGACCGCCGAAGAGGCGGACACGGCCCTCTACGAAAACCCCAAGCGCCTGCTGGCCTGGGCGGGGGCGGAACTGAGGACGGTATGAGCGAAGCCTCTGCCGCTCTGAGAGAAAAGCTGTGGGTCGCGTTCCCGCCGCTGCTGGGAGAGGCATTTGTTGACATTGGGGACGATCCAGTGACACAGAGAAGAAATTTATCTCTGTTTTCCCCGGAGGACCTCAAAGGAGTGATGGGTAAAGTGCTGATTGAACTGCTGGAATCCTCCGACCGTACAGATGCCGTCCTGGTGATTCGTCTGCTGGACGTGCCAATGTTTCAGACCGAAGAAAGCCGCGCTGCGCTGGCTGAGGGATTGCAGAGTAAGGGATTGCGGGGCGACCGCGTCTTCCCGGTAAAAAGAGCAAACGATCACCTCCGGGCCTGGAAAGCCCAAACGTTTAGTACGTTTGCCCCGGTGCAGGCGTCGGCTATCGAAGACTGGCTCCGGGCAGTGCAGGACTGGCCGGAGCTTGCCTTTATTTATAATGATGTTCAGAGTGCTCTGGGCTACTGGGCAAATCGGGCGCGGGAATAACCCATGACTAACACAGTGCTGCAAGTGGACAATCTGGAAACGGTGTTCGGGCGCGAAGGGCGCGGGCCGGTGGCACGGGCGGTGCGCGGGGTGTCGTTCAGCGTTGACGCAGGGCGGACGCTGGGAATTGTGGGCGAGTCGGGGTCGGGGAAGAGTGTCACGGCGCTGTCTGTGCTGCGGCTGATTGCTGCGCCGGGCCGCATCACGGGCGGCACGGTGCGGCTGGCGGGCGAGGACCTGCTGACGCTGTCCGAAAAGCAGATGCGGGCCGTGCGCGGGGCGCGGGTGGCGATGGTGTTTCAGGACCCGATGACCGCGCTGAACCCGACGCTGACCGTCGGCGAGCAGATTGAGGAGACGATCCGGGCGCACCAGAAAGTGTCACGGGCCGAGGCGCGGGCGCAGGCACTGAGCTGGCTGACCCGCGTGCGCGTTTCCCTGCCGGAGCGGCGTTTGAAGCAGTACCCGTATGAGCTGTCCGGCGGGATGCGGCAGCGCGTGATGCTTGCGATCGCCTTCTCCTGCCGCCCGCAGGTGCTTCTCGCGGATGAGCCGACGACGGCTTTAGACGTGACGGTGCAGGCGCAGATTTTGGACCTGATGGACGAGCTGAAAGCCGAGCTTGGCACGGCGATTGTGCTGATTACGCATGATTTGGGCGTTGTCCGCGAGCGATGCGACGATGTGGCGGTGATGTATGCGGGGCAGATTGTGGAACACGCCTCCGCCGAGCAGCTCTTTACCGCGCCGAAGCACCCGTACACGCAGGCGCTGCTGGCGTCGCTGCCGGATTGGCGGCGGCCCCGCACCGAGGCTTTGCTGCCATCCCTGCCCGGTCAGCCGCCGCCGCTGACGGCGATCCCGCCCGGCTGTCCGTTCGCCCCGCGCTGCCCGCAGCGGTTCGCGCCGTGTGCGAGCGTTGTGCCCGCCGAGACGGTGCTGGAAGACCGCACCGTCCGCTGCCTGCTCTATGAAGCGCCGTATTTCAAGGAGAAGCCGACTGATTAGCCTGCAAACCAAAGGACACATTGGCCCAGACGGCACGTTAAGTGTCGAACTGCCAACACCTCTGCGCGAAACCGATGTAGAAGTGATGCTCGTCCTTCAGCCGCTTGCCGCGTCGCCTGTTACCGCGCCATCTCCCGAAGAACTTGGCTGGCCTCCTGGATTCTTCGAGGCTACCTTTGGCTCTTTGAAAGATGACCCCATTGAACGGGGGCCGCAGGGGGAATATGAGGCAGGAACACGGGGCTGAACCCCCATGCTTTAAAAGGGCACCCCCCCCGCCTGCGCGGGCGAAGAGGCTGGGACGGTTGGTTTATCTGATGCCCGCGAAGGCGGGGAATTGCTTTTTCGAAGCACGGGGGTTCAGCCCCGTGGACTCTCTGGGAGTGAAGGAGGACAAAACCAATGGCCTACAACGAAGCGGAGCATGATGTGTGGACGGACGCAGTGACGCACCGGGCGGTGGACCCGGACGCAGACCATCACCGGAGCTTTTATAACGGCAAGACGTACCACTTTGAGAGTGCGACGAGCAAAGGGACCTTTGACGACGACCCCGAATTATGGGTCTCGACGCCTCATGCCTCGGAAACGTCCGCCCATATTACGCCCACGGGCGAGCCGATGGCCGGTTAGCGTTATGCCCAAACCGAAACCAACTGCTGTGCGGAACCCCCATAACCTGCCGACCAAAGTGTGCCCGGTCTGCGGGCGGGCCTTTACATGGCGCAAAAAGTGGGCGCGGGACTGGGAACAGGTCGTCTATTGCAGCGACAAATGCCGGGCGCAGGGGAAGAGTGCCGTCTAGCTCCCCGCACGCGGAAGCACCTGCACGTCCTGCGCGGCGGTGCGGGCGGCGTCCTGCGCCTCCTGAAGCGCGGCTTCGTCGCCGTCTTTGCGGAGGGGCGGCGCGGCGGCCTCGCTGTCTTTGGCGATAGTCTTCTGCACCACTTTAGCGGCGCGGCGGACAGCTACGACATCGGTTTCCAGTTGGGGGAACAGGCGGATCAAAATCACCTGAAGCGCGGCGGCTATCGGAACTGCCAGCAGCGTGCCGCCCAATTTGAAGAGCGTGCCGCCGACCATCAGCGCGATCAAAGTCAACAGCGGGTGCAGGTGAACGCTGCCGCCGATGACACGCGGGGCCAGCACGAGGTCAAAGAAAATCTGGTGGATGACCACCATCACCCCCACCACCGCCAGTGCCGCCGACGGCCCCAGCACAGCCAGCGTCACCAGGCCCATCAGCGTGGTGGACACCAGCGGCCCGAAGTAGGGGATCGTGTTCAGCAGGCCCGCCGTGATCGCCAGTGTCAGCGCGTAATCGCGCAGGCCGAAGGCCCACAGCACGCCAAAAATCACCAGCATATCCAGCGCCATCACCGTCGTGACGCCCCGAATGTAGCTGCCAAAGACAGCGATAATGTCTGTGACGGTGGCTAAGATGCCCTCGCGCTTTTCTTTGGGAACTAGCAGCAGCGATTTGCCCAAAATCTTGTTGAAATCCAGCAGGATAAAGAACGTGATAAACGGAACCAGCACCACCACGGCAAGGCTGCCCGCCAGCGCGGGCAGGTTGTCGCCGAACCAGGACACGCCCTGCGCCAGCAGCTCCGGGACGTGCCTGGCCTGAGTGAGAATGGGCGGCCGCAGGGACTGCGGGACATGATTGGTGATCAGCCAGGCTTTGGTCATTTTGACCACGTCGTCAGGCGGGGCATTCAAAAACTGCCCGAAATGCTGCCGGATGAGATCGGTCATCTGCACCGAGACCAGGGACAGGCCCTTGACAATCAGGCCGCCGAAACCCAGAAACAGAGCATAAATGACCGCAATCGCCAGCCCGCGTGGGAAGCGCCGCCCGAACAGGCCCTGCCGCTCCAGCCGGTCCACTTCGGGGGTCAGCGTCATGGCAAAAATCATGGCGACGAGGAACGGCGGCAGCAGGTCCCGCAGGGCATACAGCAGCCACAGCCCAAAGGCGGCCAGCCCCAGCCAGCCGAGGATGACGAAAAACGAAACGACTTTCTTTTGCTCAAACGCGGGAACGGGTGGCACGGAAACTCCTCAGCGGCACGCTGACCAGCACTAAAAGCAGCGCACAAGCGCCCACAAACCAGTCGCCCCAGCGGACATAGGGCGTCAATGTCGAACGGGATTGCACCGGGGCGGACACGACGGCAGCCCTAAACAGGCCCGCTTCGTTCAGCACGCGGCCTGTCGGGTCAATCACCTGCGACACGCCGGTCGCCGCGCTGCGGACAAGGTAGCGGTCGTCCTCGGCGGCACGAACGGCGGCAATCGCGGAATGCTGCCGGGCCGCCGCCGTGCGCCCGAACCAGGTGTCATCGGTGGAAACCACCAGCAGATTTGCCCCGCGCCGCACCTGCTCACGCAGGAAGCGGGGGTACGACGACTCAAAGCAGATGGTCGCGCCGATTTTGCCCGCGTCCGGCCCGCCGTCCAGAAGCGGCTGCACATCCGCGCCTGGCTCCATGTCAAAATTGGTGACGTGCAGAGCTTCCACAAATGGCAGCCACGAGCGGCCCGGTACGAACTCGCCAAACGGCACGAGCTGCCGCTTCTGATAGCTCCCCGTCAGCTCGCCCGCCGGGCTGATGGAAAACAGGGCGTTGGCGTTTTTGCCGACTGTCCAGTCGTGTTCCACGCCGCCCACCAGAAGCGTTTGATGGTTTTGGATCGCCTCGGCGGATAGCCGCGCCAGGCCATTACTCTGCGAGGCATCCCCACGCAGGAAGCCAGGGAAGGCTGTTTCGGGCCAGACTACCAGCGCTGCCCCTCGCGCCGCCGCTTCGCGGCCCTGCGCGGTGAACGTCTGCATCACGCGCTCCACATAGGCCGGGGTCTGCTCCGTGTTCTGATTGATATTGCCCTGCAAGGCAGCGGCTACAAACGTCGGCTTCAAGTTTTCCCGGCTGATACTCCACACGCCGCCGCCCAGTGTCAGCAGCACCGTTAGCATGGTCAGCCTGGCGAACGCGCCCACGCGCCGCGTCTGCCAGACTTCGCAAAGCGCGACATTCACCAGCACAAGGAGAAACGCCAGCCCCCACATTCCGGTCAGCTTTGTCAGTTGAAGTATCGGCAGGGCGAAGTGCTGCGTGTAGGCTAAATCGCCCCAGCTCAGGCCGAGCGCCCCGAGCTGCCGTCCCCATTCGACCACGGCCCACAGCGCCGGAACACCCAGCCGAAAGGCCCACGGGTTTGGTTTTCGGGAAAGCCACTGCGCCCCCACGGCCCAGACGCCAATGTAGAACGCCTGATAGAGTGAGATAAGCACCCAGCCCAGCGTACTCAGCGCCGGGCCGATGATATGGCCCGCAAACACGATAATCCAGTACGCCATCACGCCCAGATAGAAAATCCCCAGCACCAGCCCGTGCCCGAACGCGCTTTTGGCGCTCTTGAAGGGAAACAGACACAAAAACGGAACCAGCCCGACCCACGCCAGCCATCCCCAGTCCAGCCCCGGCAGCGCCCCCGCCAGCAGCAGGCCAGACAGGGCAGCCAGCGCCACAGAGAGGCCGAAGGGGCTACGCTTTTCACTGCCGTCGGCGGGTGCTGTGATGTCACTTTGCCCCACCCGCGTCGGCTTCCGCCCGGCCACCATCAGCGCGGCAGGCCACGGGTTGAAACCCGAGGCTGAAAAAAGCCCAGCGTCCAGGGGACGCAAGAATATGACGCGGAAGGCCGTGCTGTTCTGCTCTTGTGTCCTCCGGGACACTGGGCACTTCACAGCCTCGGGTTTCAACCCGTGGCTCCGCGCCTGCCATGCTCCTTTGCCTTTCCCACCAGACCCGCCGGGGGGCATAGTCAATTCCCGGCCATTTCGGCTATACTGTTTGAATGCAACTTGCAAAGCGACTCTTCTTGTTCGGCGGCCTGTCCGGTCTGCTGCTCCTGCCTGCCGGATGCGCGAAAGCGCCCGGCGGGAGCAACGGGGCGACCAGCCCGGTGTCGGGGCCGCAGCTCTTTATCACGATGACGGTCAAGGGCACGATTAACCCGAACTATTACTACTACGTGCTGTTCAATATCAATGACAATCCCGGCCCCGGCGGAACCAGCGTCACCGGGCCGGTTCCCGTGGTCGCGCCGCCCTACGGCAATGGCTTCGCGGCGGGGGCGTTCACCAGCTATGTCGAGTTCAACAGCGGGGTTCCCGGCGGGACCGGCTCAGGCTACTATGCCATCAGCGCGGACCTGCTTCAGCCGGTCTATCGCGGCTCCACGGGCTATCTGATTCAGTCCTCGGTCAGCGGCAGTACGCTTTCGTTCCAGATACCACTCGCTCAGATTGTCCCGTTTGGCTCCAATTTGACCGTGGACAATATCAATCAACTGGAAGTCAACTTTGTCACGACCAATGTGGTCAATGTCGTTGGCGACAGCCTGACGACGCCCAAATACTTTGACGCGCTGAACCTGCCCACCAGCACCGGCAGCTTTGTGGACATTAATGTCCGCTCGGCGGGCGGCACGGTGCAGCAGGGGCTGTTCAATGACACCACGACTAACAACGAAGGGCCGGGCGATGTCGCGCAGTCCGGCAACGGTATCCCGCAGGTAGTCACCGGCACGGTCAACGGGGTCACGACCGACGATCTGGACATTACCGATTGGAGCATCCGCCTGAACCCGTCGTAGGCCCGCGACTGTCTGTGCCGGGATTATACCACACCGGCTTTCGCGGCTCTCCAAAGCACCTGTGAAACGTCACGCATGAAACATTTAGACCGCTACCTGCTGGGCGAAATGGTGCTGCCGTTTGTCGGCGGCATTCTGCTGATCGTCGTGATGCTGGTCGGCAACACGCTGTTTCCGCTGATTGAGCAGATTGTCCGCAACGGCATCCCCCCGCTAATTGTGGCGCGTCTGATTGCCTTCAATATCCCCATTTTGATCCCCCTCACCCTGCCACCGGGTGTCGCGCTGGCCTCGGCCTGGGCGGTCAACCGGCTCGCCCGCGACTCGGAGGTGACGGTCATCCGCATGGCGGGCGTCCCCCTGCGGCGGCTGTTTCTGCCGATTATTCTGGTGGGACTGCTCTCAAGCGTCGCGTCGTTTCTGGTTGGCGACCGTGTGGTTCCCCCGGCGTGGCGCGAGTTCCAGAAAACGCAGTCGCAGATGTTCGCCTATGCCTTGCAGGCCGCGCCGACGATTGCTGCGAACAAAGTCTTTACGTTCCAGGACTATTCGTTCCATATCCGCGAAATCCGAAAAGACCCCTCGGGCAAGCCGGACCGGCTGCTTCTGTCTGGGCTGACCATCTACAAAAACGCCGTGACGCCCGGCGGCTTTCCGACCATTATCACCGCCAAAACCGCCGACTACGACCGCGATGTCTGGACCCTGCACGACGCCTACTTCGCCACGCTTGGCGCGGACGGCATGGTGTCGGTGGAAGCGACCGCCAAAACCAGTCCGCTCAACTTGCAGGTACCGCTGGCGAGTCTGTCGCAGGGCGCGGCGGACACGCCGGACCAGTTCACGATGGCGCAATTAGGCGAACAAATGGACGCGCAGGCGCGGACGGGGCAGGACAATACGATTGTGGCGTTCAACTACTATGCCCGGTTGGGCCTGCCGTTTCTGTGTTTGTCGTTCGCCCTGTTCGCCCCGCCGCTGGCCCTGCGCTTCGCCCGTGCCGGGGCATACATGGGCATTTTTCTGAGTATTGTGATGGTCTGGGTCGCCTGGAACACGTTGCTTTTGACAAAGATTTTAGGCATTACCGGCAAAATGCCGCCTTCGCTTGCCGCCTGGTCGCCCGCGCTGCTGTTCGGGGTCCTGGGGCTGTATTTTTTGTGGAAGTCGGAGTAGGACCCCTCCCGCTCGTTCCTCGCTCCCTCCCCTGTTAGGGGAGGGCACAGATGAGGAGCCAAAGACGGAAGGCCCTCGTCCGCATCCTAGTCTTTTCTAACCCTTCCTTAACAGGGGAGGGAGCGAGGAACGAGCGGGAGGGGTTCCGAGCGCACACAAAAGAGCCGGGGGCCAAATGGCCCCCGGCTCTTTATTGCTCTGCTTCCAGCGCCCCTAAATGGCGCGGCGGCTGGCGATAGCCCGCTCAATGGCAACGACGACAACCGCGCCAATAGCCGCCCACAAGATGCTGGCAAGGTCAAACTTGGTGACGAAGTTCGAGCTGCCGCTAATCAGGTGATAGACAAATCCACCGACGATAGCGCCGACGATGCCTAAAATCGTGGTTCCGACAAAGCCGCCCGGCTCTTTGGAGCCGCCCGGTACGATCACTTTTGCCAGCAGGCCGGCCAGAAAGCCGACGACAATCCATCCTAAAATGCCCATGGTGTTCCTCCGCGAGAGTGGCGGTGAGTATCTCTCACTCGCCTTTTATGGTTGTTTTTTACGTTTTTGTCTTGTTTGCGGACATTTTATTGTCCTGACATTACAACTATATCCAACGCCTGCCCGGTTAAAACATGATCGCTCGCAGAACACAAAAACAGGTAAACTTAACGATACAGAGAGGCGTTGCTGCATAAACGGCTGTCCCTGCCATGAGGAACATCAGGAACCATCCGTCAGGGACATCAGGAACCATGCCATAAATGGCACGGCTATCGGGCGCAGACGCCAGCAAGCCCCGCTTCGCGGGGCTAAGAGTTAGGATAGATCTGTTTGAGTGCCGCGACGCGGTAGTTTTCGGCGTCCTCGCCCTTTAGCCGTGCCATTGATGACATGGGTTCTTGGGGCTTTCGGCTTTACTGCGCCTTCTGACGCAACTGTCTGCGGCAGGCGTCAAAATCGCCCGCAAACTTCTTTGCCAGTGTTGCCACCAATCTTAGCGGGCCACTTTTCGGGCACTCAGCACCCCCCGCCGGTGTTTAAAGAATATGAGCACCCCCCTTCTGGAACTCCCTGTTTTGACCGCCTCAGCGACCACAATTGATACCCCCGCCGCCCGTCCGAAGCCGCGCCTGTGGATGCCGCAGCAGGCGCAGTTTACGCCTGCCGCATTGGAGCAGCCCTGGGGGCGGCAGATCAAAGCGCGGGTGGAAGCGCTGGGCGTTCCGACCGAGACGCTGAAGCATAACCGCATTACAGGCCTGCGCGGGGAGGACGAGCGGGCCACCTACAACAAGGCCAAGCGGACGCTGGCCGTCGTGGCCTCCGCGCCGAGCGCCCGCAAATTGCAGCCCATCCCGCCGAGCGCCGACTGGCAGTTCCATCTGGCCGAAGGCTGCCCGGCGCACTGTCAGTATTGCTACCTCGCCGGAAGCCTCGCCGGGCCGCCGGTCATCCGGGCCTTTGCCGACCTGCCGCATATCTTAGACAATCTGGCGCACTACGAGACCCCCGGCGCGGGGCGCAACGAGGATGCCGGGACGACGTTTGAGGCGTCCTGCTATACCGACCCGCTTTCGCTGGAACACCTGACGGGCAGCCTCGCTGAGACGATCCGCTGGTTTGGGACCCGCGAGAACGCTTACCTGCGCTACACGACCAAGTTTGACGCTGTCGAGCCTCTCTTGGACCTGCCGCACAACGGGCACACGCGGCCCCGTGCCTCGGTCAATGCCGATGCCGTGGCCCGGAAACTGGAAGGCGGCGTCGCCCCCGTCGCCGCCCGTCTCGATGCCCTGCGCCGCCTGGCCCTGCCTCGCAGCGAAGGCGGCGGCGGCTACCCGGTTGGGCTGGTGATTGCCCCAATTATGCCGGTGGACGACTGGGAAGCTCAGTATGGTCAGCTTTTGGACGACGCGCAGGCGGCGGTCGGCTTCGCCGAAGACATCACCTTTGAGCTGATCACGCACCGTTTCACGCCCGGCTCCAAAGAGGTGCTGACGGGCTGGTATCCCAAGACGACTCTGGAGATGGACGAGGAGCTGCGGGCCGAAAAGCGCAACAAGTTCGGCGGCGTGAAATATGTTTATCCCGCCGACATGATGAAGCGGCTGAAGGCGTTTTTCAGTGCCGAGATCAAGGCCCGCTTCCCGCAGGGGCGTGTGCTATACTGGACTTAGGACTGGACTTAGGACTGGACTTAGGACTGGACTTAGCGAAGCTGGCCCGCGCCGACATCGGGCGGCTTTTCTGGGGACACGGGGTTGCCCCAGAAATCGCGTCCGCCGGAGGCGGGAACACTTTGGCCCGCATGGCGCAGGGGCGAGCCGGGGGCCAGCGCGTAGCCAGCAGCCTGCGTGCTGCCAGGGGCGGCCAGCTTCGGGTCGGCCAGAAACGAGGCGGGGTCGGTTGGGCGGGCGGCGATGTCGCCCCAAAAATCGTTGTGGTCAAACACCACCCCGGTCATACCGCCAAAGTCAAAGCGGCTTTTCCCGCCGGGCGCGACATAGAAAATGTTGTTGACAAACTGCGTGTCGGCAGGCCAGGCATTGCCCCAGTTGCCGGACGCTACGAACGGAACGTTCTTGCCCGCACTCAAATAAAAAACGTTGTTGTAGATGCGCGTGTTCAAACAGGGGCCAGTGATATTGAATGTATGCTCGCCGTCGTTGACGCTGATGTTATAGCGAACCACCGTGCCGCTGTTGCCAATGTTCCAGGGCGGCTTCTGCCCGCCGTCGTCGCAGATGAGCAGGAAGCCGCCGTCGTTGTCGTGGCTGAAATTGTACTGAAACAGCGTGTTCCGGCAGTTGTAATCCGAATCGTAGCCTTCCCCATCTTTCGTCCCCTGCATGCCGCTGACTTCGTTGAACTGCACCACCGTATTGTCGCAGGACCAGGGCCAGATGCCCGCCGCGTAGTCGTTCGCCCGCATCCGCCCGCCATGCAGAGTGTTGTGCTCGATCACGCAGCCATCACAGCCGATGGGCACGATGCCGTCGCCGCCGATGTCGGTCAGCACATTGCCGCGAATGACGACGTGGGTACTCAGCGGCCACTCCGGGCGCGGGTAATATGCGCTCATCGTGATGCCGTTGCGGTCGGTGCGGGCTAAATGGCAGTCCGCAATGGTCAGCCCGTCATAGCAGGTTCTGACTTTG
Organism: Capsulimonadaceae bacterium; assembly: GCA_965277455.1. Lineage (GTDB taxonomy): Bacteria > Armatimonadota > Armatimonadia > Armatimonadales > Capsulimonadaceae > JANXMY01. The sequence goes on from OZ255823.1 coordinate 3,425,899, forward strand.
CCGCCGCTCGAACAGTCAATCCCGCTGCCGCCGCCCTCGCTTTTGATGTTGCTGCCGCGTACATCATGAATGTCCAGATCGTGCAGTGTGATGCCGTGTGCGACGCCGAAATTGTCTTCGCGCACCTTGACGCCGCACAGGTTTGGCACAGGCGCGGGGGCGCGATTGGCGATGTCCAGCCCGGCGATGTCCCAGTATTCGCCGTTGTGCAGGGACACGGTCGCCAAAAACCGGCCCGCCGCGTCCAGCGACGGCTTTGGCCCGGCTCCGTAGGCTTTGAGTGTGACCGGCTTCCCCGCCGCGCCGCTGCCGCCGGGGGCCAGAAAGCCGCTCCAATGGCTGCTGGCCCGCAAAAGAATTGTGTCGCCCGGCGCGAAGACGCCCGCGTTGATCCGGTCCAGCGTGCGCCAGGGATGCTTCGCGCTTTTGCCGTCATTGGTGTCACGGCCATGCCCCGAGTCGGCATAGTATCTGGTTTGGCCGGGGGAATGCCAGGTCCGCACGGGCGCGGGCCAGTCAGGAGGCCGCAGGGCGGGGTCGGCGGTGAGGCTGAGATGGCTAATCGTGATCGCGCCTTTGTTTTGGATGCCCAGAATGAGCGTCGTGTCGCCGCCGCCGGTGGCAAACTGCGTGTCGATATGGCTGGTCACGCCCGCATCCCCGGTCCATTCTTTCCAGCCCAGGCTGCTCTCTGTGCCATCCCGCCGCGCCAGCACATAAAATTTGGCGTTTGGCTCACGGGCTGCTACCGTGTAGTCAAACGAAACTCGATAGCCTTCTTTGGCTTTGAGTGTTCCCGGCGGCGAATGGTAAAACTCATTCCATTCCAACGCTGAGGGCCGCGAGTCGCCCTGAACGTCCGGCAGGCTCTGGGCCAGAAGCGGCTTGATCGCCAGAATGCACAGCAGGCACAGGAGCGGCGTCTGTTTCATGGGCCAGCTCATCAGCGCGAAGTCTCCGGGAGACGGGCCAGGGCGGCCCGCAGCAGAATGGGGGCAAAGTAGGCATGGCCCGCCGCGTGGGGGTGGACGCCGCCGCCGTAGGCAGGGGACCCCAGAGCGCGGGCGACCGCAGGGCCAAAGTCGAGGCGCTCGGTGGTGGTGTCGGCAGGGTGTGCGGCGTGGTAGACGTTAAACCCGGCACTCAGCGCGGCGATGTAGGCTGGCCCATTCGGATAAATACGCGGGTCGGCCAGCCCCGGTGGGATCAAAAACAGCACGCGGGCCGATGGCGCGGCGCGGCGCAGGGCCGTGAGTGCGCCCGTGACACTCGCTGACGTGGCTCCCGGCGGGGTGCGGCTGAGGCACTCGTTGACCCCGTAGTTGATTAAAATGGCGGTCGGCTCCTCGCCGGTGCCGCCCCAGCCGCTCAGATGGCCCCGCGTGTCCAGCAGGGACGTGTTCGCGTCAATCCAGTTCCAGCGGCTTTGCGCGGCTTTGTCCGGCAGGAAATAACCCGGCACATCGCCCCCGGCATCGCCGGGCCTGAGCCAGCCGGAGTACCCGCAGGCGGACACGGCGGTGTCATAGCCCGCGCCTCGCAGGCCTTCCCCGACCAGAAACGAATAGTCGCTCAGGGTGTCGTCGCGGCCATTGTCGGCCTGAATGCCTTCGGTGATGCTGTCGCCGACAATCAGCACCCAGGGCCGTTTTGGCCCGTCCGGCAGGGTATCCGGCAGAGGCTTCGCGCCGTCGTCTACCGTCAGACCCGTCACGGTGTACGCATTGGCCCCGTGCCAGCGGTCGGATTGGGGGCTGTTTCGCAGGTACACCCGGAGCGTGTGCGGGCCGGGGCCGGTCAGCCCTTCCACCGAGATGCCCCCAGAGGCGGGCACAGGGACAGCGTCGGTTAGCGCCCCGTCCAGAAAGTACGACACGGCGCTGCCGCGTGTGGGGTTGGTGATTTGCAGAGTCGCCGCCGGGCGGGCGGCGGGTGTGGTCCAGCACCATTCGCACCACGCGCCGTTGTTCCAGGAGGTGCGCGAGGTGCTGCCGCCCCGCCCGGTGTCGCCCGCCCAGGTCGCGGGGCTGAACCGGGCGGCGGGGGAGGTGACGCCGAGCGTGACCTCCGCCCGTGCGGGGGCGCAGAGGTCGGCGAGCAGGAGCGGCAGGCCGAGCGAGAGGCAGAGGAGGGTGGTTTTCATGGGTGTGGTCACTCCTTCACTTTCAGCCGGTAAACCGTGACCGAGTGCGCCGGGAAGTCGGCCACAAACGAGGTTCCTTTGCCCGTGAAGGGGCGGGCGACCGGGGCGACTTTTCGCGGGGCGTCTACCGAGTTGACGTCGCCTGGCTCACCGGCCAGCACTTCCTGCGTGCCCCCGGCAATTTGGCCGTTCAGACCGGCCAGCGTCACCCGCAGGGATTGCGGCGTGTCGCCCATGTTCACGGTTTTTAGCAGCACATCGCCGGTTTTCGTGTCCCGGCTGGCGGCGGCATAGACCGGCGAGGGCGGCGGCGGGGTGTCGGTGACATCGGTGACAAGTGCGCCGTCCAGGTAGCACTGAATGCGGCGGCCTTTGACTTCAACGCGCACATCATACCAGCGGTCCGTGACGACGGTGAGGGGAGTCGTGCCGATTTCGCGCATTGCGCCGTCGTGGAAGGTTTGCAGGGCCGAGCGCGTGTTGCCCCAGCCGCCGACGTTCCACCAAACGCGGGTGCCGTCGTTCTGCACATGGAACTGGATCAAAAAGCCCTCTTTGCCGCTCAGCTTGCGGGCCTGAAGGTGGTACGTATAATTGGCCCAGTTCGGGTCGCCCGCCTCGGCGCGGCAGTCGATGGCATCGCTCGTCTGACGCAGGACGCCGTCCGTCGCCTGCCACTGCCCGTTGCCCAGAGTCCAGTCGGTGTCGCCCGTGGCGAAGTCTTTGGTATAGAGCGTTTTGCCGTTCTGTGTCACCGAAATATCTTTGAATTCGGCCTGCGTTGCCCAGGTCGCCACGCCGATTTTGCCCTTCGGCAGCGGCGCGGCAACCACGGGAGGGGCGTCGGCCAGGGCCACCGTAGTTGGCAGGGTGACCGTGCCGGTGTTCCGAGCGAACATTGCCTGCATCCAGTACGACGGCGAGCCGAAGCTGGTCAGGGCGTCGTAGCCGATAAGATTAGTGCCCCACTGCCGCGCTCCAGGGTTGACATTCACCAGGAGAGGCGCGTAGGCTTCCATCACGACCAAATCCGAGTTGCGCTCCAGCCCGGTCAGCCAGGCGGCATCGCCGAGGGCGGCCTGCAAGGTGGGCGTCGGGCTGCCTTCGGTGGAGGCCCACTCGCCGACAAAGATTTTTGGTCCTTTACGGCTGTAGCTGTCGTAATGGCCCGAATCCCGCGCCATCTCCGCCGCCGAGCGGTAGTAATGGTCGTCGAGAACGTCCATGACGTGCCCGTTGACGGCCGCCGTGGCGATAAGCTGAAGCTTCGGGTATTTGGCTTTGATGGCATCATAAAACTGGGCGTAGCGCCCGGAATAGGAGCCGGAATTGTCAAAAAAGTCCTCGTTGCCCACTTCCACGTAGTTCAGCGGGAACGGCGCGGGGTGTCCGTCCGCCACCCGCCGTGCGCCCCATTTTGTGTTTGGCCCGCCGGTGACATACTCAATCTCGTCCAAAGCATCCTGCACATAGGGAGCCAGCTCCGGGCCGGCGACGACGTGCTCATGGTTCAGGGCAAACCCGGCATGAACGGCCAGCACCGGCTGCATCTTTAAATCCTGACACCATTCCAGCATTTCCAGCAGCCCGAAGCCGTCCGAGGACCGGTAGCCCCATGTCCCCGGATTGCCGAGGCGCCCGTCCACCGGGCCGATGGTGTTTTTCCAGTTGAAGCGGCCTGCCAGCGTGACGCCTTCCAGGTAGTTGCCGCCGGGCATCCGCAGGAATGACGGCTGCATGGCACCCATCTTTTGCATGAGGTCCGGGCGCGTGCCGTTGGGGCGGTTATTAAACGTCGGCGGCATCGCTGACACCTGTGTCAGCCAGACCGTGCCGGGTGTGCGGAGGGTCATCACAAAGCGGTTGTCCGCCCCAGCTTTGACATACGCTTGCGGCAAAGTCATCGCGTACTTCTTCCACTGCGGCGTCAGCGTCACGCTTTTGGCCGGTCCCTGGGCGTAGCGTCCGTCGGCGGTCTCCACATCCACGGTCAGCGGGCCGGTCCCGGCGGTGGCTTTGGCCCAGAACGAGACGCGCAGGGGGGCATTGGGCCGGACGGGAATGCCCCAGAAGCCTTCATTGGCGACTCCCACCCGTGTGCCCGCCTGGGTGACATCGAGGCGCAGGCAGCGGGTGAGGGTCGTGCCGGGCACAGGGTTGTCATTGTTGAGGGTCATGGTGCCCACGCCGCCGCCGTCCTGCACCAAAGCCCAGTGGGCGGGGGCTTTGTCGTCGTCCAGGAAGGCCCGGTTCTGGATCAGCTCGGCATAGAGTCCGCCGTCGAAGGCGTGGTTGATTTCCTCGGTCATCAGGCCGTAGAATGTGGGGCTGATTTTGACGCCTGGCTTGTCCACCTGCACCGTCAATGTGCCGGGGGCAGCCTGCGTGGCTGCCGGGTAAACCATCAGTGCCGCCAGCGCGGCCAGCGTGCCGATGCGGGCAGTGGGTCGAAACGCGAAAGTCATTGAAAAATCTCCTCTGAAATCCAGTGATATAAAATTAGTTAAACGCTTCACCCAAGCATAACAGAAGGCGATGTTTGTGTCAAGTGTCAAATCGAAACCGTCCACCCGCCGTCTCGAACCGCACGGGCGAAATGCGTGTCATCGAGAGACAGCCCAAAGCCGGGAGTGTTGGGTACCGTGACGTGACCGCCCTCAATCACGTAGCCGGAGCCGTCGAGACCGGACGTTTCGGCTTCGTCCCATTCGGCCAGCGTGAAACCCGCAAGCGCCGGGGCGAGGTGGCAGGCGGCGTAGTTACCCCAGTGGCCGCCGTAGTGGTGCGGGGCGGAGCGGCCCCCGAAGGAGTCCAGTTGTCGGCCCGTCTGGAGCCAGCGCGTCAGGCCGTGGCCGAAGATGTCATACTGCACGACATCGACTAGCCCCGCCCGCGCCCAGTCCAGGAGGCGCGAGGAGGCGTCCCCCTCGCCGTCGGCAATCAGCGTCGTCAGGCCCTCGGCTTGCAGCCATGCCTTCAAATCACGCAGCAGCACGTCATCTTCCTGGAACGCCTCTTCCATCCAGTGAATGCGGCAGGCCGCCGTCTCGCCCAGAACGTGCTTGGCCCCGTTCAGCGTCCAGCCATTGTTGGCATCCAGCATCAGAGCCGCGTCCGGCCCCGCCGCCCGGACGGCCCGGATGACGGCGATGTCCCGGCGCGTCCCGGCCTCGGGGGCCATCCAGCGTGCGCCGCGCCCGACTTTGAGCTTAAAGGCCCGGTGTCCCCGCGCCTGCCCCTCAGCGACTTCCGAGGCCATGAGCGCGGCGGCTTCGGCGTCGTCGGTTAGATGCAGGTCATCGAAATACAGCGATGTGTCGTAGCACGGCACGCGGCAGACTTCGGGCACAGGCCGCCCGCTGACTGCCGCTGCCAGCGCATAGACCGGCAGGCCTGCCGCTTGCCCGGCGAGGTCCCAGAGAGCAAACTCCATCGGCAGAAGCGCGTCCCGGACGCCGCCTGTGTCGTCAAAGCAGTCCGACAGCCGCTGCCCGAGCAAGCCTTTCGCCTGTGCCTGCCCGCCCCCGAAAAAGCCAAAGCCGGAAAGGCCGCCCGACGTCGTCAGCCGCAGCAGCGGCACGCGCACCCGGTCGCCGTGCATTCCCAGCCGGGCATTGCTCCCTGCCGAGCGCGGGCGTCGGCCTTCGAGAGCCGCCCACTCGGCGGTGCAGATAGTGTCAGTCGTCATAGGACTTATGATAAAGGAATAGAGGCGGGTTGTCAAGAGAGAAGACCCCCTAGCCCCCAATAATGGGGGAACCGGAGTAGGAACGGGTGGAAGAACCGTAGGGGTAGGGCTTGCCTCTACGCTCTTTATCCTCTCTGTCCGGTTCCCCCATTATTGGGGGCTAGGGGGCCTCTGCCTAACCCAGTGTAATTTCCAGGCGGTGCGGCCCGGTGGCGGTGGCGGGGATGACGGGGCGGGCGACGGGCTTGCCGTCGTACAGAACGCGCTTGATATGGCTGCCGCTGCCGGTTAAGGCAATGGACAGGGTGGCTTTGCGGTAGGTCAGATTAGTGAGCGTCACCGGCCCCCACGATGCGGGCAGGGTGGGGGAAAGCGTCAGCGCGTCGGGCGTGAAGGTCAGGCCGAACAGGCCGGAATAGAGCATCCGCAGGTAGGCCGTCGCCGACCAGGTCTGGTCCGGCTGCGACGGCCAGTGGCCGCCGTTCTGCCAGCCGCCGTCGGGAACACCGGTGGTGGCATTGTAAATCTCGAAGAAGTGATGGTCGCTGCCCGCCTCTAATGAAGCCAGGTTTTCGGCTTCACTTCGGAACAAATCGGTGCGGCCTGCCTGTGAGGCGGCGCAGGCGAACATTCCGTTGACAAGCGGCCAGACGACGACGTTGTGGCGGCCCGGATGGGCATCGTCAAAGCGGGCGAAGTGCGGCCAGGAAGTCGTGAGGCCATGCGGCGTCCGGTGAATTGTCTTCAAGAGGGCTTTGGCCTGCGCGGGCGAGGCGACGCCAAACAAAATAGCGAACGACAGGCCGATGCCTTCCTGCGCCGGGTCCAGCGTGCCCGCGTTCGGCCCCGCGCCTGCCACGAAAAAGCCGTAGGTGAGCTTCGACGGCATCCACAGGTGTTTGTTGATGGCGATCTTGAGAGCGGCGGCGGACTGCGCGTAGTCTTTCACTTCCGAGGCGGGACGCCCCAGCGCCGCCGCCATTTTGGCCGCGCTTTCGTAGGCGTTGTAGTAAACGCAGTTCGTGCTCAGTACCATAAGCTGCGACGTGTAGTGATGGTCCAGCACAAAGCTGCTTTTGTTGGCGGGGTCGTATTCGGGTTCCGGGTAGCCTGCGATGCCGTCGGTGAAGAACGCCGGGCCTTCAAAGAGGCCATACTGCGAATTGTAATGCTCGCGCCGCATCCGTGCCAGCTCATCCTGCGCGACGGGGTAGGCTTCGGCCAGAAACTCTTTGTCGCCGGTGACGCAGTAGTGGTTCCAGACACCGGTGAGCCAGATGACTTTGTCCCACCACTGATTGTCCTGCTGCACGGTCAGCGTCCCGTCCGGCCCCTTCTGGCAGACCGCCCAGAGCGTGTTTCGGGCCACCGACGGCTCTAGGAGAGACGCCGCGTTCCAGCTATTGAGCGACGCATCGCGGGTCCAGGGTTCATTGTAGCCGCCGCCCGCCCGGACAAACAGGGCGGGGTCTCCGGCCATCATCCCGGAGCCGTTATGGACACGCAGGAGGTCCGGGACCGTGTTGGTCCGCAGCAAGTTTTCAAGAGCGTCCTGATAAGCCGTGCCCAGACGGCTTTGAGTCGCCCGGTTCTGAAAACTCAGGCGCGGGGCCTTCAGGGGAGCCGGGGCGCGTTTCGCGGGCAGCGTCCGCACGGCCTCTGCGGCGTCTTTGCCGACAATCGCATAGCCCGCATCGGTCAGGTGCGTGAAGTCTTGGTCGCTGAAATAGGCCGGGTTGTGCTCCGCGCCCGGCGTTCCCAGCCGGGAGTCCGCCCCGACGTCCACAATGCCATCGGCGAACCCGTGCCAGCCGCGCCGGATAAGGTCGTCATAGCGCACCATCTGCGCGTCGAAGTCGGCGGGGTAGACGCCGGGATACGCGGCGACGGGCGGCGTGACCACGAGGATTTGCCAGGGGTGCGCGGCGCGGCGTGCCTGGCAGTAGGTGACCAGATCCGCGTAGGCGGCTTCGGCGCTCTTGTGGCCGCCGCCGAGGTCATTGGTCCCGCCAAAGACGATCAGCACGTTTTTCTTCAGCGATGGGTCAAACAGCGGGTCCACTTTCTGCGGCGCCTCGCCGATGAGTGCGCCGAGCGGCCAGCCGCCAGTTCCGATGTTGGTGACACGCCAGCTTTGTCCGAGCGCCTTTGCCAGCACGCCGGGATAAGTGGTTCCCGTGGCTGTGAGCAGGCCGGAGGTGGCGTTGTACCCCGCCGTCAGGCTGTCCCCGTGGCAGATGACCTGCCCCGTGACCAGTGGCCCCGCCGGGGCATGAGTGAGCGTCACATGATCAAAGACCGCCGCGCCGGGCGTTCCCGGCTGGTGAGACGTCGATGCCAGCCCCACCGACACCGTAGGCGGCAGCGAGACGTTTGCGCCGCTGACGTAGGACCATGCCGCGCCGTCCGGGGACGTAAACGCCAGTACCTGCGAGCCGCGCCGCTGAAGGCGCAGCCAGAGCGGGGCAGAGCCGGAAAGCGGAAGCGACGCTGTGGCCGCGCCAGGGCTGTCCCGGTGCTGAAACGTCAGCGCGTGAGCCGAAGTGACGGCGAGAAACACGTTTTTGGCGTCCGCGCCCGTGCCCACGCGGAGCATGATGCCCGCTTTGGCCCACTCGTTTGTGTTTGGGACGGAAAGGACGCGGGCCGTCAAAGTCATGTCCCCGGCGACGGGCTGGGAGACAAAGCCGAAGCCGTCGGCGGCATCCTGAATGTCCCGTCCGGCGGCGGTGCTTGTAAACGTGCCGTCCGCCGACATTTGAGCGCTGACGGGGGCCGCGTCGCCAACCGCCGCGCTGTGCCAGGGGGCGGGAAGCGCCTGCGCTCCGGCAGTATGCGCTCCCAGAACGCAAAGCAGACACAGCAGAGATAGCCAGAAGCGGGTTAAATGGCACGGAAACGGGAAAAATATGTTCATAAGACTTTCAAGAGGGTGGAGAACACAAAAAGAGGAAAGCAGCGTTGCCGATGCTTCCCCCCCAATGTTTGTTTCTCAAGCGAGCGGGTGGCGTTATAGCGTGCTAAACGTCGTCACATAGCTGCTGTTGCCCGTACCTGCCGCTGACGGGAAGTTGTCCGGGCCGTTGCCGTAAGAGATGCTGTTGGCCGCCTGGGCATCTCCCGCCTGCTTGGCGCTGGGGCCGGGCGAAACTTGAGTGGCTCGCAGCCATTTCACATGGCCGTCGGTCATCAGGAAATTGGAGCCGTCCGTGTGCCGCCCGGTCGGCTGGTTGTCAAAGTCGCTGATGTTGCCGCCAGGGGTCGCCGTTGGATTCTGGCCGCCCAGATAGCCAGTCGCGTAGTGCCAGGCACCACCAGCAAATTTGGCGCGTCCGTCTCCGGCGTAGCCGATACCCGCCGCCCCGGCATCCTGCGGAAAGCCACCGTTGTTATTAATCGACAGGTCAATATCTATCGTCTTTTTCGTGATCTCAAACATCATCACCGTGTTGGCGGGGGCATTGATTTGAGACAGGCTGGAGTTAGCAAAGTCGGCGATGTCGGAATTGAAGCCGTAGGACGTCACGGTGTATCCCGCTGGGGCACCGTTGTAGCTGGGCGTCGTCGAGTCGTCGGGGCAGGCGAATACGCCTTTGCTTTTCACATACGGGTAGAGGTAGAGCGCGAACCCCGCCCCGCGATTGTTGTAACCCGTATCATTCTTGGGAAACTTCTCGTCGGCATCCTGCGTGTACTGGGTCATCGCAAGCCCCAGTTGCTTTTCATTGCTTTGGCAGGAGGCACGGCGGGCGTTCTCGCGGACCTTCTGAAACACAGGGAACAAAATGGCGGCAAGGATTGCGATAATTGCAATAACAACGAGAAGCTCGATGAGCGTAAAGCCGGTGCGCGGCTTGGTGGATGATGCATGAGACATGATAGGTTTCTCCATTCTTTCAAGAGGCCGATTGTTCGGTTTGCATGATATACCATTTTACCACAATTTACCAGCTTGTCAATCGTTCAGCTAAAAATGGTTGTTTATCTATAAACCATATTCATACCAAAAATAAAAAAATCTAAAATGGTGAAGATTTAATCCCTCTGGCTGTAAGAGACGCACAATGATAGAACGATACCGAAAAAGATGCTATAATAGCATTAATGACACTTCCTGAAACAATTTCCCTCACGCCGTCCGCCAAACGTCCCGAAAATGCCGTCGCCGAAGTCCTGCGTGAGCAGATCGTCTCGGGAAGATACAGCGCGGGGGACTGGCTGCCCGCCGAGCGCACCCTGGCGAAAGAGTTTGGGGTGGACCGGCGCACGGTGCATCTGGCGATTGACCGGCTGGTCGGGTCAGGGCTGGTCATTCGGCATCCGCACTGCCGCCCGATTGTCGGCTCTGCCGACGACGCGGTAGGGGAGGGCAGAGCGCAGACGCCTTCGGGCAATGCCAACTTCGTCGCCCTCGTGATGTGGCGCGGCAGCGGCGAGATGGAACGTGCTCAGACCGCGCAGCAGCGCATTTTCTGGGGCATGAATCAGGCGCTGGACGAGGCCGGGCGGCACGGCGTCTTTATGGACCTCGGCACGCTGGGCACTAGCGAGGAAAACGCGGCGCAGGAAGCGGAGCGGCTGCGCTACATTGCGGAACAGGGGTTCGGCGGCGTGGTCTTTTACCCGTATGCCTACCGCCGCAATGGGGCGCTGATTGAGGAAATCCAGCAGACCGTCCCGTTTGTCACGATTGACCGTCAGTGTGCGGCGGCCACGGATTTTGTCGGCATTGAAAACTACCAGGCGATGTACAACACCGTCCAGCATCTGATCGCACAGGGGCATCGCCGGATTGCATATGTCACCAAGAACGAGCCGATTGTGGCGGTCCAAGACCGGCTGCACGGCTACCTGGGCGCGATGTATGACGCCGGGCTGGAAGACATGGTCCTGGCGGTCCCGGAACACCCGGTTCAGAACAAATGGACCGCCATTGAAGCCGTGTTCCGGCTGCCCGCCGCCGAGCGTCCGACGGCGGCAGCCGTGTTCAATGATTATTCGGCGGTTCACCTGACGGAGCATCTGGAGCGCCTCGGGTTGTCCGTTCCCGAAGAAGTGGCCGTGACGGGCTTTGACGACATTGTCACGGCCCTGCCCGGCGGCGTCGGGCTGACCACGGTGGCGCAGCCGTATGAAGAGATTGGCCGCAAAGCGGTGGAGCTGATCCTGCGCCGTGTGGCTGACCCGGCGGCTCCGCTCGTCACCGTAAACCTGCCCGCTCCGCTGATTGTCCGGGGCAGCAGCGGACCCCCCCGCCCCCAATAATGGGGGAGCCAGATTTTGGAAAGCCAGATTTTGGAAAGAAAGAAGGGCACGAATGATCGCGCCCTTCTTTTCTTGGCTAGATTAGAACGACACAAACTATGCTCTCTCGGTTTTTCTCCTACTACCGGCCTCACCGCCGGCTGTTCCTGATGGACTTTTCCTGTGCGGTGGCCGGCGGACTGCTGGAACTGGTTTTCCCGCTCGCCATTCGGACATTCGTTGACCGGCTGCTGCCGAGCCAAAACTGGCAGCTCATCCTCGCGGCCACGCTGGCGCTGCTCGCCATTTACCTGCTCAATACGGGCCTTCAGTTCATCGTCAACTACTGGGGGCACGTCCTGGGCATCTCTATCGAAACCGAGATGCGGCGCAAAATCTTCGACCACCTGCAAAAGCTCTCTTTCCGGTTCTACGATAACCAGAAAACGGGGCGTTTAGTGGCCCGCGTCACCAAAGACCTGGAGGATGTCGGCGAGGTGGCCCATCACGGCCCGGAGGACCTGTTTATCGCCGTGATGACGTTCCTCGGATCGTTCGCTATGATGTGGACGCTCAACCCCAAGCTGGCTCTGATTACCGGTCTGGTCGTGCCGCCGATGACGTGGATTTCCACCCGCTACGGCAGGGCAATGACCGAGACCATGCGAACCCTCTTTAGCCGCGTCGGCGACTTCAATGCCCGGATCGAGGAGAACGTCGGCGGCATCCGCGTGGTGCAGGCGTTCGCTAACGAAGACCATGAGCGGGCGCTCTTCGCCGGAGACAACGCCCGCTACCGGCAGAACAAGCTGGATGCCTACCGGCTGATGTCCAAAAGTATGTCGCTCAGCTACATGACGATGCGGATGGTGCAGCTTTTTGTGATGATTGCAGGCGCGTTTTTCGTGCTGCACCATCAGCTTTCGGTGGGCGGCTTCGTCGGCTTTCTGCTGCTTGTCAATGTGTTTTTCCGGCCCGTCGAGAAAATCAATGCCGTTTTGGAGTCGTATCCAAAGGGGATCGCGGGCTTCAAGCGGTACACGGAGATGCTGGACACCGCGCCCGATATTGCCGATGCCCCGGATGCCATCGCCGTCGGGCACCTGCGGGGGGCCATCCGTTTCGAGGGGGCGACCTTTGGCTACGACCATCATAAAACGGTCCTGCACGACATTGATCTGACGATTGACCCCGGCGAGACCATCGCCTTTGTCGGCCCGAGCGGCGCGGGCAAGACCACGCTCTGCTCCCTGCTGCCCCGGTTCTATGATCTGGATGCGGGGCGGATCACCGTGGACGGCATCGACATCCGGGAGATGACGCTGGCCTCGTTGCGCCAGAACATCGGCATCGTGCAGCAGGACGTTTTTCTGTTCGCGGGCACCATCCGCGAGAATATCGCCTATGGCCGTCTGGAAGCGAGCGACGAAGACATCCGGGAAGCGGCGCGGCGGGCGCGGCTGGAAGAGATGATCGCCGCTCTCCCGGACGGGCTGAATACCGTTGTCGGTGAGCGCGGAGTGAAGCTGTCCGGCGGGCAGAAACAGCGCATGGCGATTGCGCGGATGTTCCTGAAAAACCCACCGATCCTGATTCTGGACGAGGCCACATCCGCGCTGGACACCGAGACGGAGCGGGCGATTCAAGCCTCCCTGGCTGAACTCGCCGTGGGCCGCACCACTCTGGTGATCGCTCACCGGCTGGCGACGATCCAGAACGCCGACCGCATTGTGGTGGTGGACGAGACGGGTGTGGCCGAGCAGGGCCGGCACGCGGATTTGGTGGGAGCCGCCGGCGTCTACCAGCGTCTGCACGAAGCCCAATATCGTTTGTAGAAGCGATACCAATATCCTACCGATACACCTCAAAGCTGTAAAGCGAGTAGCCAAAGGTTGTCGCCCGCCTGGTGCCGTAGACGCGCACGTACCGGGTCGTGGTGGGCGCAAAGTGGATGTCTTCCACCCCGCTCGCACCGTCGTCGGTGTGGTACACATCCGTCCAAGTCTGGCCGTCGGGGCTGACCTGCACGCTGTACACGGACGCGCAGGCAACTTCCCAGGACAGCCGGACATGGCTGATTTCAGTGGGCTTGCCGAGGTCAACGGCGATCCACTGCGGGTCCGAAAACTGGCTGGCCCAGCGCGTGTCGTCGTCGCCGTCCACCGCGAATTTGGCGTCCAGCTCACCGACTGTCTGCACCGACGAAGCCGTCACCGGCTGGTTTAGCGCCAGGTCGGTCTCGGTGGCGGCGCGGGCTTTGCGGACCTGCTGCTGATCTTCGGACAGCGGCACGGCTTGGGTGTAATTGGCCGTCAGGCGCAGGGGAAGCTGACGGCGGATGTCGCGGGACGATGCGCCAATCTGCAAATCATACGTCCCCGCGTCCGCCTTCCACTGCTTGCCGGGAACATCGAAGTAGGCCAAATCCCGCCCGGTCAGCGTCATCGTGACGGTTTTGGTTTCGCCGGGCCGCAGACTGACTTTCCAAAAGCCTTTCAACTCGCGGACGGGCTTGTCGATCTTGGGCTTCGGGTCATGTACATACAGCTCGACGACTTCCGCGCCCTCGCGCTTGCCCGTGTTGGTCACGGGAACACGCACTGTGACCGTGCTGGTCGGAGTCAGCGCCCCCGAGGAAATACGCGGCGTGCCATAGAAAAACGTCGTGTACGACAGGCCGTAGCCAAAGGGGAACAGGGGCGCGATCTTCTTTTTATCGAAGCCCCGGTAGCCGACATAGATGCCTTCCGCGTAGTCCACCTGCCTTTTGACACCGGGATAATGGCCGAAGTCCGGGTAGTCCTCGCGCCGTGCGCCGAGCGTGTCCGGCAGCTTGCCGGAAGGGTTTACATCGCCCATCAAGACGGCGGCGAGGGCGCGGCCCCCCATCTCGCCGGGCAGCCAGGCTTCCACGAGGGCGGGGACGCGAGGCAGCCAGCGCGTGAGCGTCACGGGGGTGCCGTTGTTCAGGACAACGATGGTACGCGGGTTGGCGGCGGCGACGGCTTCAATCAGCGCGTCCTGATTTCCGGGCAAATCCATCGAAGGCCGGTCCTGCCCCTCGCTTTCGGTTCCTTTGGTGCTGACCAGAACGATGGCGACGTCCGAGTTTCGGGCCGCTTCCACGGCATCGGCATAGCTCGATGTGCCGGGCAGGGTCCAGTCCAGGCGGGCCACGGCATCGCCGCCGCCCTGAAAGTATTCCACGCGCAGATCGTAAGTCTGCCCCGCCGTCAGGGCGACGCTCGCCGTCTGCGCGGTCGCCCCGCCTTCCAGCCAGCGGTCTACTAATGGCTTGCCGTCTAAAAATAGGCGGCAGCCGTCGTCGGCGGTCAGGGTCAGCGCGTAGGTCCCCGTCTTGGGGGCCAGCAGCCGCCCGGTCCAGCGGACGCTGAACTCGGTGCGCGGCACGCTCGGGTCCGGCGAAGTCTTGCTCCAGTCGTCCTGTATCTGCGCGTCGGTGCGGGTCAGAACGGGAGCGCCCTGCAAATTGCGGTTGGTGAAATACTCTGCGTGCAGGCCGGTTCCGGCCCCTGTCGGCGGCAAAAGCGCGGAGGCGGGGACGGGAGCGCCGCTCGCCAGGCCCCGTGCATAGTTGACCGTCACGGACGGCCCCAGACGGCGGGTGAGGCCGTCAAGCGGGCTGACCGACACGGTTGGCGTCACGCCGGGGCTGCCTTCCGCGCCATACTGCATATTCTTGGCGGCGGGGCCAATGACGGCCACCGAGCGCAGTTTGGCGGCGCTGAGGGGCAGCAGATTAGCGCTGTTTTTGAGCAGCACAATCCCCTCCGTGGCGGCTTTGTAAGCCACCTGCTGATGCGCGGCGCTGCCGACTTGCGCGTGATCCGGGGTCGGCAGTGGTCCGTTCATCAGGCCGACACGGATAATCGCCCGCAGGATGCGATGGACGTTGGCATCAATCGCCGCCTGCGTGATTTGCCCACGCTTCAGGTCGCGCTCCACGTTTTTGGGGGCCAGCCAGCCGGGGCCGGGCATTTCCAGGTCGTTGCCCGCCTGCACCGTGGCCGCCGTGGCATGAACCCCGCCCCAGTCCGACATGACCATGCCGTCCCAGCCCCAGCCCCGCTTCAGCACATCGGTCAGCGTGTAAGCGTTCGCCGAGGCGTGGATGCCGTTGATTTTGTTGTACGACGACATCAGCGTCCAGGCGTGCCCTTCGGTGACGCCCGCTTCAAACGCGGGCAAATAAATCTCGCGCAAAGCTCTCTCGCCGACCTGTGCATTGACTGTGAACCGGTCCGTCTCCTGATTGTTCAGCGCAAAATGCTTGATACACGCCGCAACCCCCGTGCTTTGCATTCCCTGAATGTAGCCCACAGCCATCTGCCCGGCCAGATAGGGGTCTTCGCTGAAATACTCGCCGTTGCGGCCCCCGAGCGGCGAGCGGTGGATGTTGACGGCGGGGCCAAGCATGACCTGTACGCCCGTGCCCTTGTTGCGGGCTTCCTCGCCGATGGCCTGCCCGACCTGCCCGACCAGCGCCGGGTTCCAGGTGGAGGCCATCGTGACGCCCGCCGGGAACAGGGTCGCCGGGCCGAGCGTGCTGTCGAGGCCGCCCCGGACGCCCTGCCCGGCATCGGCCATCGCCATCGGCGGGATGCCGAGGCGCGGAATGGGGCGTGTGGTGAACCCGGTGCCGTCGAGCAGCGTGATTTTTTCGTCCGGCGTCAGCCGCGCAAACAGGTCGTTCACCCGCGCTTCCAGCGGGGCTTTGGGGTTCAGATAAGTGGCGGCAGGGGCCTGGGCCAGCACAGGAGACGCAAGAACCATCAAGCCAAGCAGAGCAGAAACAAGCGAAGTGGGAGAGGTTTTTTTCATGGAGTGTATCATAAACTTTTAGTAGTTGTTCGGCGGTGCAGTGGGAGAGTTTAGACTGCAAGAGGCGTCCACAATGATGTGGACGCCCCCATATCTTACTCCATTTTGCACCTGAAGGCGTCTTCAGGCTGAGTTTAGTTGACGCTGAAGGTTCCCACAAAGCCAGAAACAGCGGTTCCTGCGGCATGGTTGTTGGATTGATTCTCCGCATCAGTCGCGTTCACGGCATTATAGCCCGCCGAAATTCCCGAGCCGCGCACATACTTCACATGGCCGTCCACGAAGGCATAGTTGGCATTATCCGTGTGCCGCCCGGTCTTGTCGGATGGGTTGGTCGAAGTATCAATCGTGGGCGGATTGCACATCGGCCCCGTCGCATAATTCGCGCCTCTGTTCCATGCCGTGCTGGCGCTGTTGTCCAGGTAGCCGGCGTTCTGGTTGTAGCCGAACCCATTCAGCGAATCCGCTTCGTTCGGATCGGTCAGCTCCACCTGGCTGCCCTGTACCTCAAACAGCATAATTGTGTTGGCAGGCGCGTTCATCTGCGACAGGTTGCCGGTTCCCGAAGTTGCGGTGATATTGTGGTTCATGCCATAAGAGCAGGGCTGACGAATGCCGCCTGCTGGCCCGGCGGCAGTGGCCGGTGAAGTGGAGTCATCGGGGCATTTGAAAACGCCGATGCTTTTGACGTAAGGGTATACTTCGCCAGCCCAACCAACTCCCGTTCCAGAGTGGGCGGCACTTCCGTTGGGAAACTTCTCGTCGGCATCCTGCGTGTACTGTGTGACGGACAGCGCGATTTGCTTCATGTTGGACTGGCAGGAGGCACGGCGGGCATTCTCGCGGACTTTCTGGAACACTGGGAACAAAATAGCAGCGAGGATGGCGATAATAGCAATGACGACAAGGAGCTCGATCAATGTGAAACCTTGTCGGGTTCCGGTGCGGGAAGTGTTCTGCATTGTAAATTTCTCCTGAGTATGCTCGATCCAAAATTATTTTTTGGAATAGTTATGGTGGTACTGTAGCATGGTATGGTTTTTTTGTCAAGCATTTGGATGAAATAAACCACATTTTGCACCAAAATTGTTTTGGTGCAAAATGTGGTTGACACTTTTCGTTCAACGTGATACAATACTCAACACACCTTATGACACTGCTTCACACAACAAATTCTACAAAGCATCCCGAAAACCCGGTGGCGGACGTGCTTCGCGCCCGCATCCGTGCCGGAAGCTACCGGGCCGGAGACTGGCTGCCTACGGAGCGCACACTGGCCCAGGACCTGGAAGTAGATCGGCGCATTGTGCGTCTGGCGATCACTCAGCTCGTGGAAAGCGGTCTGGTCATCCGCGAGCCGCGCTGCCGCCCGGTGGTTGCCTCCGGCAGCGCAGAAGCGAAAAATGCAGAGGTGAAAAATGCAGAGGCGAAAAAGGCAGAGTCGAGAGAGGCTCGTCCCGCGCCTGCCGCCACCACGTTTATTGCACTTTTGATGTGGCACGGCGGCGGCCAGTTTGAGCGCACACAGACCGCTCAGCAGCGCATTTACTGGGGACTCAATCAGGCACTGGCAAAGGCAGGGCATCACGCAGTCTTTGTGGATGTGGGAGAAGTTCGGTCCGAGGAAAACGCCGTGCGGGAAGCAGAAAAACTGCGCTCTATTCTGGCCCAGGGCTTTGGAGGCGTCGTCTTTTATCCCTATGCCTATGACAGCAATGCCGCGCTGATTGAACAAATTCAGCAGCAAATTCCGGTCGTCGCCATTGACCGGCGCACGGCGTTTGCCGCCACCAACTTTGTGGGTGTCGACAACCGGCAGGCCATGTCTGAGATGATCAAGCATCTCATCGCACAGGGACACCGCCGGATTGCCTATTTGACCCAGAATGAGATGATTGCCGCCGTGCAGGATCGTATCCAAGGATATATGGACGCGGTGCGAGAAGCCGGTCTGGATGAGATGATCCTGTCTATTCCGTCACACTCCTACGAACAGCCCTGGACCGCTGTTGACGCCGTGTTTCAACTTCCCGCCGGGCAGCGCCCGACTGCCGCTGCGGCTTACAACGATTATTCCGCCATTCAGTTCGCCGAGCGGCTCCAAACGTTCGGGCTGTCTGTGCCAGGCGATGTCTCAGTGACGGGTTTTGACGACATTGTGCCAACGCTGCCTAATGGCGTGGGCCTGACCTCAATGGCACAGCCGTATGAGCAGATTGGCAGCCAGGCGGCGGCGCTGATCCTGCGAAGCCTGAAAAGCCTTGATACTGCGCCCCTCTCCGTGTCGCTGCCCGCGCTTCTGACGGTTCGGGACAGCAGCAAATTCGTTGGCCCGCTTTAGAGCTATTGCCCTCGACAGCGCTATGCGGCTATAATAGCAGCATGACATCTTTTTCACCCACCGCGCCCTCGCTGCGCTTTCCTGGCATTCTCCACGGCGGAGATTACAACCCCGAGCAGTGGCCCGAAGCCATCTGGGACGAAGACGTGCGCCTGATGAACGAAGCCCATGTCAACGTCGCCACGCTTCCCGTCTTCGGCTGGGTCAGTGTGCAGCCTGCCGAGGACACCTGGACCTTTGACTGGCTCGACACCGTCATCGACAAGCTCTGGGCGGGCGGCGTGTCCGTGTGCCTGGCGACCGCGACCGCCTCGCAGCCCGCGTGGCTGGACCAGAAGTACCCGGATGTGCTGACTGTGGGCCACGACGGCGTCCGCCGCAAGCACGGCAACCGGCATTCGTTCTGCCCGAACTCCCCCAATTTCCGGCGGCTCTCGCTGGGGCTGGCCCGCAAGCTGGCCGAGCGGTATGGTCAGCACCCGGCCCTGCAAGTGTGGCACGTCGGCAACGAATACGGCGGGACCTGCTACTGCGACCTCTGCGCCGAGGCGTTCCGCGTGTGGCTGCAAGCACGCTATGGCACGCTGGAAGAATTAAACGCCCGCTGGAGCATGACCTTCTGGGGGCACACGCTGACCGACTGGTCGCAGGTGGAGACGCCCACCCAGAACGGGGAGGGCGCGGTGCAGGCGCTGCGGATTGACTACGACCGCTTCCAGTCCGAAAGCCTCCTGAACTGTTTCAAGGCCGAGGCGGCGGCTTTGCGCGAGGTCACGCCCGAGGTGCCGATTACGACCAATTTGATGGGCACGTTCAAAACATTGGACTACCACAAGTGGGCCAAAGAATTAGATTTAGTGTCGTGGGACTCCTATCCCGGCAAAGACGCGCCGCCCGCCGACATGGCCTTTCAGCACTCGCTCATGCGGGGGCTGAAAGAGGGAATGCCGTTTATGCTGATGGAGCAGACCCCCTCGCAGCAAAACTGGCAGGCGCATAATGCCCTGAAGCGCCCCGGCGTGATGCGCCTGTGGTCGTATCAGGCGATGGCACACGGCGCGGACGCCGTGATGTATTTCCAGTGGCGGCGCTCAATCGGGGCCACGGAAAAGTATCACGGCGCGGTGGTGGAACACGAGGGCACGAGCCGCCCGCGTGTTTTTCAGGAGGTCGCGCAGCTTGGCCGGGAGCTGGAAGCCCTGGGCAAAAAGACCCTCGGCGGACGGGTCGCGGCCCGTGCGGCGGTGCTGTTTGATTGGGAAAACTGGTGGGGCATCGAGTATTCCAGCGGCCCGAGCGTGGATTTGAAGTACGTGCCGCAGTGCCTGGCCCATTTCCGCGCCCTGCATGGCCTCGGCATTCCGACCGATGTGGTCTCGCCCGACGCCGACCTGTCCAGCTACGATTTAGTCATCGCGCCGGTGCTGTATATGGTCAAGCCGGGCATCGCCGAGAAGCTGGAAACCTTTGTGCAGAATGGCGGCACGTTCGTGACGACCTTCTTCAGTGGTTTAGTGGATGAAAACGACCGCGTGTATCTCGGCGGCTACCCCGGCCCTCTGCGGAAGATACTCGGCCTCTGGTCTGAAGAAATCGACGCTTTAACACCCGCACAGTCCAATTCCGTGGAGTTTGGTACGCCCTTTGGGACGCTGTCCGGCCCTTACGGCTGCCGCCTGCTCTGTGACCGCATTCACCCGGAAGGCGCGGAAGTGCTGGCGACTTACGGCGCGGACTTCTACGCCGGGGAGCCTGCCGTGACCGTCAACTCATTCGGCGAAGGCAAAGCGTACTATCTGGCAACCGCGCTGGACCCCGCCGCGCTGACCGGCCTGTACACCAAACTGTGCGCCGACAAAGCCATCGCCTCGCCGCTGTCCGGCCTGCCCGAGGGCGTGGAAGTCATGCCGCGTTTGTCCCCCGAAGGCGAAACGCTGCTGTATGTGCTGAACCACACCGCCGCGCCCGCCACGGTTACACTGCCGGAAGGCGAGCACGACGACCTGCTGACCGGGCAGACGCTCACCGGCTCGCTGACACTCGACGCCCACGGCGTCGCCATCCTGGCCCCGTCTTTGCAGGACGCGCCGCGAGATTAGGAGGCCCCGTATTTTTTCGGGCTAACGAAAGCCTCGCACTTGCCCATAATACAAGTGTCTGACCCACCCAATCGCTGCTCGACAAAGGCAAACCTGTGGAAACGCGGGGACGCAAAGCAAAGGGCCTTCGCGCTCGGTCTTGAGAACATCAAAACCGAACGCATGGCTGCCTGGCTTCCGAAAGTGCGAGAGCATCTACATAATCACTGTATTGTCGCGGGACGCCCGGCCCTTTTCTAGAAGGGGCCGGGCGTTTGGCTGCTCCGGCTCGTCGTCCGGGCAGGAAAACGCGGCGCGTGCGGCGAAGAAGCGAAGTATGAACTCACGCATTGCCCCCCCGCAGCCCTACAAAGCCCTGATTTTTGACTGTGACGGTACTCTCGCCGACACCATGCCCGCCCATGCCCGGTCGTGGGCGGCGACGCTTCGCGCCTTCGGCCATGAGATCGGCGAGCAGCCGTTTTTAGACATGGGCGGTCTGCCCAATCAGGCGATTATCGAGACCCTGAACCGCGAGCACGCCTACGGTCTGGATGTGGCAAAGACGCAGGAGGAAAAAGAGCGCCGCTATATCGAGGGCCTGCATGACATTCAGGAGATCACCGCCGTCGCCGATATTGCGCGGGCGCACCACGGCAAAGTGCCGATTGCCGTGGCGTCAAGCGGCATGGGCCGCATCGTGCGGCAGACCCTGGCGACGACCGGCCTGCTGCCGCTTTTTGAGGTGATTGTCACTGCCGACGACGTGGTGCATGGCAAGCCCGCCCCCGATTTGTTCCTGCTGGCCGCCGAGCGCCTCGGCGTCGCCCCCGCCGACTGCATTGTCTACGAAGACGGCGACCCTGGACTGGAAGCCGCCCGCCGCGCTGGAATGCGAGCCGTGGATATTCGGGTGCTGTGGCGGGAGTAGGTCCCCCCGCCCCCAATAATGGGGGAGCCAGATAATTAGAGCGGAGATGGATGGCGCGATGAATCGCGCCCCTACTCTGGTTCCCCCATTATTGGGGGCTAGGGGGCGATCTTCTGAGGCCGATACGCCCCGAAGCGGAGGTTGATGCCGCGATAGGTGTTCATCACGGCAATCTCGCGGGGGCCGGTCTGGTAGATGGCGGGCTAGGAGAGGACAAAGCCGATGTCCCAGGCGGGCGCGGCGCGGGTCCAGGTGGTGCCGAAGTCGTCGCTATAGGAAATCTGGTTGGCACAGGAGGTGACGACGAGGCGACCATCGCTGAGAGAAGTCACCCAGGGACCAGCGTGCTGGTCGGGGATCGCCGTGCCGAGGCCGGGCGGCCAGATCACTCCATTGGGGGAGAGTTTATAGTAAATGTCGGCCTGGCCCAAACCGACAATCTCCGAGACTTCGATATAACGTCCGTCGCGCATCTGCGCCACCACTGGCATTCCGGGCCGCAGGCTGCCCCCGCCCGGCTGCGACACCAGAACGCTCTCCGGCCCCCATGTCTTTCCGCCGTCCCCCGACACCCGTTCCGCGCAAATCTGGCTGTAAGCTGGGCTGTTAGCCGGACTTTTGACCGAGTGTTTTTCAGTGGCATAGGCGACAGCCAGATACCCGGCGGCCAGCTTGAAAAAGTGCGGCTCCCACAGGCCCTGACTGGGCGAATTGCCCTGCGCCACGGCGTCGTTGGTGTCAATCTGGCTTAAAAAAGTCCAGTGCGCCCCGCCGTCTTTGCTCTGGTAGACGGGCAGATGGTAGCTTTGTTTGTCAATCACCGAGCGGCCCGTCAGCAGAACTGTCCCGTTCGGGAGCTGGATCAGCTCGCCGTTATCTAGCTGACGCCCCTCTTCGGTTACGGTGGAGAGCGTGGTCCAGGTGCGGGCGTTGTCCGTGCTGAGTTTAAGCTGCAAGACGTGGGTGGTTTTGGAAGGGTACAGTGTCCCCACGGACAGCCACCGGCCATCGGCGAGGCGAATCATGCGCCCCCAGCCTGCGTCGGCGACAGGGGCCGCGCCCCAAGAAAACGGGTCCGGCGGCGGCGCGGCCCTGCCGCAGAGGGGCAGGGCAAGAGCGGCCAGAAGGGCGAGCAGCAGTGTACGTGCGGGTTTCATTGGGCCGGGTGTGCGGGGACGCCGGTGTGGGTCAGCGTCACCGGGGCGATGGAGCCGTCTTCGTTGAACAGGAGGCGGTCCAGGCAGACGACGCGGTGGTTGGCGTCGGTCTCGCCGAGGGGGCGGCGGTGGTAGCAGATAACCCATTCGTCGTCGGTTCCGGGCAGTTTCAGCACCGAATGATGGCCTGCGCTCAGGGCGACTTCCGGGTTGTTTTGCAGGATTTTGCCGCCGTACTCGAATGGCCCAAACGGGCTGTCGCCGACGCCATAAGCGGCTCCGTAAGTGGCGTCGCCCCAGCCGCCTTCGCTCCACATCAGATAATAACGGCCCTTGCGCTTGACCATGAACGGACCTTCGACGTAATCTTTGGTCGGCGTGATTTCCCGAAAATCCAAATCAAACGCGCAGAGCGTTTTGGTCAGCCGTGCCATGACGCAGTGCCCGTGCCCGCCGAAATACAGATACGCCCGTCCGTCGTCATCCACAAAGCAGTGCGCGTCAATCGGCTGCGCCCCGTGCGGATAAAAGCCGACCAGCGGGTGCTGAATAGCGTCCCGAAACGGCCCGGTGGGCGAGTCGGAGACGGCCACGCCCAGCCCCGCGCCGTCGCCTGCGGAAAAGTAGAAGTAGTACTTGCCGTCAAACTCGGCACAGGAAGGTGCCCAGGCGGCGTAGTTTGTGGACCACGGGACGTCTTTGAAGTCTAAAATGACGCCTTCATTGTGCCAGTCGGTGAGGTCTGCCGAGGACCAGCATTCAAACGAGGCCTGCATGGCATACCCGGCAGAACTTGTCGGATAAATATAGTAGCGGCCTCCGAAGCAGTGGATTTCGGGGTCGGCATACCAGCCGGGAAACAGGGGATTGCCGCTCAGGGAATTATTGTTCAGGCGCGGTTTTGGAGAGTTCATGCAGGGGCCTTTCAAAATTGCGGACGCCTGCCACGGGTTGAAACCCGAGGCTGAAAAGTGCCCAGTGTCCCAGAGGACACAAGAGCAAGAATAGGCCCGCGTTTCCCGGTCTTACGTCCCCTGGACGGTGGGCTTTTGGCAGCCTCGGGTTTCAACCCGTGGCTTTCATGGCGGTTTCTATGGCGGTTTCTATTCAGACCGCCGCGCCTGGCGCGGACTGTGCGTTAGTCTTCGAGCGCAGCAGGCGGCAGCCGAACAGGCCCCCGGCGGTCATGCCAGGCTTGGCTTGGAGGCGGACCGTAATTGTCGATTTGCCCGCCGTCAGCGTCGGCGGGATGGGATACAGCACGTCAAAGAGCTGGCCGGGCTGGTTGTTTTCCAGCGTCTGCGTGGCAATTTGTGTGCCGTCCACCAGAATATCGAACTGGCGTCCGCCCACGTCGCCGCCCCAGTAGGCACAGCTCAGGGTCAGCGGTCCATTCTCTGTCTTCAGTCCTGTCTTCAATGTGAACTCGAACCAGCCGCCGCCTCTGGCATCGCGCCAGCTTCCGTCGCGGAACGCGCCGGCATTTGAATTCTGACTCTTGAACTGATGGTCCACTTCGGACTGCTGATTGCCGGGCAGGTACTTGTCCAGGGTGAGGGCGTCCAGTGCCCGCTGCGTGGCCTCGGTACGTGCGAGTTCCGCTTTGTGCTGCGCCCAGTCTTCGGGCGAATAGACGCCCCAGTAGGTGTTGAACCGCTGGTTTTGCGCCCGGTAGGCGGGGATCAGCGTGACGTCTTTAGGGGCGTTTACCTCGCTGACCTGACCGGTCATCTGGAACGTCAGCGGCTTGCCAATCATGGGCTGAATGCCGCGTGTCAGCTCGGTCCTGCTGCCCACGAACACGGGGGTCGGCAGGGCAGGCTGGTCGTTCTCCGGGGCCTGGTTGTTGCTGATCTGAACGTGCGGCGCCATGCCCTCGCGGCCCATCGCGCCGACCATCAGGAGCGGACCGACCATGACCGCCTGCTTTTGCGGCGCGTTCGGCAGGGCCTCCAGGCGCGGGGTCATGGGCAGGCGAATATCTACCACATCGCCCGTTTTCCAGGTGCGGCTGACGGTGACGAAGCCGTCGATGCCTGGTGTGGCGGCGACGGGCGCTCCGTTGACGGCCACCGTCATCCCCGAAGTCCAGAAGGGATGACGGATTTTCAGCGCCAGCAGCGTCGGCGCGGCGCAGTCCAGCGATAGCCGGGTGGTCTCTGCTTCAGGAAACTGCGTTTTCTGGGTCAGCGTCAGGCCCTTCTCGCGCCAGCGCAGGGACGAGGCGACAAACTGGCTGACATAGAGCGTGTGACTGTCCGCCGAATGGAAGTAAAGCGAGTCGCCGTATTTGGCGTGGTTTTCAATGCCGGTTCCGACGCAGCACCAGAAAGCATTGACGGGGTCACTGTAAGTGCGGAAGTGGCCCGGCTTCATCGGCGTGTGGTACGCCATCATGCCGCTGCCGGGGTCCTGCGAGGCCAGGATCATGTTGAACAGCGTGCGCTCATGGAAGTCGCCATAAGAGGCGCGGGGGTCTCGTGCGAACTCGGCGCTCGTCAGCTTCAGCATATTGTACGAGCAGCAGGTTTCCGTCGCCATGTCGGACTGCACATGGCTGGCGAAATCATCCACGGGGAAGAAATGCTCATAATCGCCGTTGCCGCCGTTCGCATAACTGCGGTGGCCGGTGACGGTCTGCCAGAAGAACAGCGGGGCCATGCCGTAGGCCGCTTCGCCCGTTAATTGGTGAATACGGTCGTAACCAATGAGCTTAGGGATTTGCGTGTTGGAATGCAGGCCGTCGAGCTTGTCCTGCCGGGCGGCCAGCGGGTCAAAGACGGCATGATGGGTGAACCGATGCGCCAGGGTCAGATACTTGGGGTCGCCCGTGATGGCATAGACGTCGGCCATCGACTCGGCCATGCCGCCATGCTCGGTCTCCATCATCGCCTGCATCTGGGCATAGGTGAGATTCTTGGTGGTGGCAATGGCCCAGTCGGACAGCTTCACCAAAACGCCTTTAGCCTGTTCGTTTCCGCATAATTGATAGGAATCGCGCAGACCCGCATACAGCTTGTGCATGGTGTACCAGGGGACCCAGCCGGTCATGGTGCCATCGGCGGCGACTTTGGCGAAAATCGTCCGGGCGTCGGGGATGGCCGTCACCAGCCCATCATCTGCCCTGGCCTGACACTTTGCAAGCTCAGTGACCATGTAGTCCACACGGGCGCGGAGGCGCGGGTCGCCGGTGGCGCGGTACATCTGCGAGCACGCGGACAAATAATGCCCGCCGATATGCCCGGCGACGCCCGCGCTTTCCCAGCCGCCATAAATCGGCGCTTTCGGGGGCAGCCCGGCGTTGACATGGAAGTTATGCAGCAGCCGGTCCGGCTCTAAAAACAGCAGATACGCCCCGTCGCGGGCCTGCGCGTGTTTGAAGGGGCCGTCCAGCAGGCGCACATCGGCCAGGTCAAACGGCACGGCACGGGGTTTTGCGACAGGCAGGACGCGGTCGGCAGGCCGGGCAGGCAGGATGCCGGAAGATTTGGCGGTCTGTTTGGCGGTCTGTTTGGCTTTGGCCGCCGCGCCGGAACGCGGCAGGGCCAGCGCCAGCGTCCCTGCCGCCGCCGTTTTCAGCAGGCGGCGGCGCGTGAGGGTAGGCTGTTGGGGATAGGATTGTTCGGAATAAGATTGTTCGGAATAAGATTGTTCGGAATCAGGCTGTGTCATCGCAAAGTTTCCTTTAGCGATTATTATACTCTGTTCTGACGGGGCTGTCAAACCGAATCCGGGGCCATTTCGCCTAATCCAGCGGCGGAGCCGGGGCAAGCTCGGCCTGTTCCCAGGCGGCTTCCACGGCCAGGCGGCGGGTATCCGTCAGCAATTCCGGGGCCGGGCCAGCGTCCGCCATCTCACCGACACGGGCTTTCAGCGACCGCAGAAACGGCAGCGATGCCTGACACTGCGGGCAGCCCTTGACATGGGCCTCCGTGTACCAGCGCGGCAGGCCGCGCAGCGTGCCGTCGGTCCAGGCGGACACCAGCGTTCTCATGTGGGCGCAGGGCTTCAAGTCTTCGAGGTCAATCTTGTGTTTCATGGCGATGGTTCTTTCTGGTCAAACAGCAATGGTCACGCATAGCCCCGGCGGCGGGCGAAATCCTGCAAAAGATCATGCAGCTTCATCCGGGCACGGGCGAGGCGCGAGCGGACGGTTCCAATGGGAATGCCCAGGGCGCGGGCGGCTTCGTCGTATTCCAGGCCCTGCATATCCACCAGCACCACGCACAGGCGCAGGCCCTCGGACAGCATTGCCAGAGCCTGTTCCAGCTCTTCATCCAGCGTCCGTGCCAGCAGGGCGACGCCGGGAACGTCGTCGGGGGCGGCCCGCGTCGAAGAAGGGCCGGTCTCGCCGCCGGACGTGAGCGTTTCAAAGTCCACGTCCGCTTCCCACTTTTTGCGCCGCTGATAATCATTGATAAACAGGTTGGTCAGGATACGCACCAGCCAGGGCCGCGCCCCCCGCGCCTCGTCCAGCTTCCCGGCCAGAAACGCCGCATAGGCCCGAATCAGGGTATCCTGCACCAAATCCTGCGCCCGGTCGTGGTGGCCCCGGCACAGCCGCAGGGCCGTCCGCATCAGCGCGGCTTCGTGTTCTGCGGCAAGGGCCGCGAAGACCGCCCGCCGCGAGGCTTGGCTTTTAGCATCTTGGCTTTTGGCGTCTTCATTGCCGACCGTGACATCATTCATGCCGGGTGTACCAACACCGCGCCGCCATAAGTTCCCTGCCGCTATTCTTTCTGGCCTTGATGCCGATAATTACAAAAGACTATGGCAGCCTTTACCGATCAAGAAACAGCGCACGCGCACTATGAGCGTGGCGAGGCAGCCCGTGCCGAGTTCAAGCATGAAGAAGCGCGGGCAGAGCTTGGCCGGGGGCTGGCTCTCAGCCGCGCAGATGGCAGCGTCTCGCTTGAAATTGACTGCTTGCTGAGCCTGAGTTTGAGCTGCCTGCAAGCTGGCGACCCGGCGGCTTCGCTGACATACGCCACACAGGGGCTGGCTGCGTGCCGGGAAGACCCGCGCCGTGAGGCCGCGCTGCGAATACGGGAAGGATCGGCGTATTATCTCCTGTGCGACTACTCTGCCGCGCTGGACAGCTACCTGGAAGCGCAGCGTCTGGCCGTGGCGAAGGGTGAGCTGGCCCTGGCGAACAAGGCGTTGATGGGCCTCGGCGTCACACTCGGCTGCCTGAACCGACATGAAGAGGAGCTGGACTGCCACCTCCAGGTTCGGGCGTTTTGCCAGCAGACGGGCGACACCACCGGAGAGATGCAGGGAATGTGCAATTTGGGAGGCTGCTATATTGATCTGGGCCGGCATGAGGAAGCCCTGACTCTGCATGGCGAAGCGGCTCGCATGGCGCGGACACTGGGCAATCATCTGCTGGAAGCCCTCGCCCGAAACAACTGCGGTGAAAGCCTGCACGCTCTGGGGCGACTGGCTGAGGCGGAAGTGGAGTTCTGGGCCGCGATTGAGCTGACCCGCCGATGCGGGAATGCCACCAGCGAAGCGGATTACCTGCGCCATCTCGGAATGCTGATGGTTGACAGGGAACGCCCTGAAGCGGCCCGCGAGGCATTCGTGCAAAGCATCGCATTGGCAGAGCAAGCCGGGGCACGCAAAGTGCTGGCCGAGGCGCATGAGGCGCTGGCCCGTGTCTGCGCCGATACCGGGGATTTCGCCGCTGCTTACGCGCACCACCAAACGTTCCACCAGATTGAGCGGGATGTGTTCAGCGAGGAAGCGGACCGGCGCACGCAGACGCTGCTGGCGCGGCGCGAGGCCGACGCCGCCCGGCTGGAGACCAGGCGGCACCGGGAGCAGAATGTCGAGCTGGAAGCGATCAACTATGCCTTGCAGCACGCCGATGCGGAAAACCAGCGCCTCCTGACAGAGCTGCGGACGCAGGCGCAGGTGCTGGAACGCCTGGCCGCCGAAGACAGCCTGACCGGCCTGCCCAACCGGCGCAGTCTGGACGAAAGCCTCGGGCGGCAGTTTGCGCTGGCGGGGCGTCAAGGCAGCCCGCTCTGCGTGGCACTGCTGGATGTGGACCATTTCAAGCAGGTCAACGACGGCTTCTCGCACCAGGTGGGCGACGCAGTGCTGCAAACGGTGGCCGGCTTGATCCGCCGCGCCTGCCGGGCGTCGGACTTCGTGGGCCGCTGGGGCGGCGAAGAGTTCGCGCTGGTGTTCCCGGACACTGATGAGGCCGGGGCGCGGGTTGTCTGCGAGGCGGTGCGGGCGGCGATTGAAGCGCACCCATGGGCCGAAATGCAGCCGGGCCTTGCCGTCACGGCCAGCCTGGGTGTGGCGGCGCGAGGCGGGGCACCCACCCGCGAGCGCCTGCTGGCACAGGCGGACGCCCGTCTCTACGAGGCCAAGCACGCAGGCCGCAACCGGGTCGCCGGGTAGCTCTGTGGCCGCGTATGCTATGCCTGTTCCGGCTCCCCAAGATTGGGGCGGGGGGGCCTGTCCCCGTAAAACACGCGCTGGCAAATCGCCCGTGCGGCGGTCCGCAGCCCCGTCAGGTCATTCGGCAGGGTAGGGGGCGCGTCCGACGACACTCCTGATTTCAGATAGCGGTGGTTTCGCAGGGCCAGTTGGGCTACATACGTCTCCGAGAGCGTTTCCCAGTCGGCCTGCGTTATTAGCGCATCGTCGCGCAGGAGGCGCAGGGCGTCTAATGTGTTCGGCGTCCGCAGGCGCGGGCGGCGGGAGCCGTGACGAAGCTGCAAGAGCTGCACCGTCCATTCAATATCTAAAAGGCCGCCGGGGCCGAGCTTCAGGTCAGTCGGTGATTTCAGGCGCTCGGTTTCAATGCGCCGCTTCATGGCCCGGACGTCTTCGAGCTGGGCGTCTGTGAACGGCGCAGCGTAGACGACTGCTTCGGCCAATGCGGCGAACTCTGCGCCCAGTTCAGCGTCCCCGGCGACGGGACGGGCTTTCACAAGCGCGTGTCGCTCCCACATCTGCGCGGCTTCGGCGTAGTAGCGCCGGTAGGAGTTGATGTCCAAAACGAGCGGCCCGTCATTGCCGTGGGGACGCAGGCGGGCGTCCATGTCTATCCCCACACCGCTTCGGCCAATCTCATCTTTTAAGAGCCGCTGCGTGCGCTCGGCCAGCCGGGCGGCGGGCGTCAGCTCCCCGGTGTCGGCGACATACAAAACGTCCAAATCCGAGCCGTAACTTAGCTCAGTCCCGCCCAGTTTGCCCAGCCCAATCACCGCGAATCGGCCTGTAAAACCCGTCTCGGCCCGCGCCAGCGTCAGGGCGTTTCCTAGAGTTGCTTCGGCGGTGCGGGTGGTTTCGGCCAGCACTTCGGGTGTGTCTGCCAGCCCCCACAGGTCGCGGGCGGCGGTTTTCAGGCGGGCGCGGCGCACGCCTGCGGTGAGGGCGGGCAGGGCAGGGGCGGGCGAGAACCTGGGGGGCGCGTCCATCGCTTCGTCGTCGGCGAGGCCGTCCAGAAGCTCCAGATGGCTGAGCAGCACCTGCCAGAGCGGGGGGCTGCCTGCGGCCAATAAGCACAGGCGCGGCAGGAAGTCCCGGCTTTCCGCCAGCGTCGCAAACAGAGCGGCGCGGGAAGGGACGGCATCGGCCAGAGCGTCCAGCCCGCGCAGAGCAGCATCGGGGTCAGGTGTCGCCGCCGCGCCGTCCAAAAGGGCCGGAACCAGCGCGGCGAATGTCTCCCGCGACTCGGGCGAGATGCCCCCGTAGCGCGAGCCGGACACGGCGCGAGACAGCAAAGCCAGCGCGGCGTCGGGGTCGGCGAAGCCGCGCGCCGTCAGCGCGTCGCGCAGTGCGCTTTGCGCGATAGGGTCCTCGGGGACCAGAACCCAGCCGGAGAGCGGCTCGTCAACAGCCGCTGTGTCCGTGAGCGATATGCCGTAAAAGAGCCGCTCAAACAGCGCATGAACCCGCGCCGTATGCCGCCGGTAGTCGGTCAGAAACGCCGCGCCGCCTTCGTAGCCCAGCCGCCGCCCGAAGCGGCGCAGCTCGGCAGGCTCGCGGGGAATATCGCGCACGGGCAGCTCATCGCGGATTTGCAGGCGATGCTCCACAGTCCGCAGAAACTCATACGATTCGGCCAAAGCGTCCCGTTCGGTCTCTGAAATCAGGTCCGCGCCGGCCAGCGCCGTGAGGGCATTTAGCGTATTGCCGCCGCGCAGGGCAGGCCGCGCCCCGCCCGCCGTGAGCTGCAAAAGCTGCACGGCAAATTCGACGTCCCGGATGCCGCCGACCCCTTCTTTGACATTGACTTCGGCCCCGCCCGCCCGCGCTATCTTTTGTTCGAGCTGCCGCTTGTTGGCCCGAATGCTCTCCACAAACGCCTCTTCCACCCGCGTTCGGTAGACGAACGGCTCGGCGATGCCTAAAAACGCCGCGCCGACGGCGGCGTCCCCGGCGACGCACCGCGCTTTCATCAATGCCTGCCGCTCCCAGGGTTCCGCCCACGATTCATAGTACGCCCGGCAGCTTTCCAGAGACCGCGACACCGGCCCGAACCGGCCTTCGGGGCGCAGGCGCAGGTCCACCCGGAACACAAAGCCCGCGTCCGTCGCCCGCGCCAGAGCGTCTCGCACCGCCTCGCCCAATTTAATTGCTGTTGGTGCGGGGAAGTCGTCGCCATGCACGAAGATTAAATCGATGTCTGAGGCATAATTGAGTTCCTGCCCGCCTTCCTTGCCCAGCGCCAGGACGGCAAACGCGGCGTCCGGTTGCCCCAATTCGTCCGCGCAAATCTGCCACGCCATGCGAACGCACGCATCGGCAAAGTCGCTGATGGCCCGCGCCGTTTCGGGCATTGTGGCGTAGCTAAGCAGGTCCCGCACCCCGATTCGCAGCACTTCTGGCGGCTTGAACCGCCGCAGGGCATCGCGCCGGGCGTTGGGCGTTTTAGCAATCCCAACGCGCCGGGACAAATCGGCCCACAGGGCATCGGCATCCCGTGCCCGGTCCCGAATAGTAGGGTTGGTCAGCACTTCCAGGTATTCGGGGGTTTGAATGAGCAAATCGGCGAAGAACTGCGAGGCGGCAAACACCGTCAGCAGCGCAGGCGCGGCGGCGGGGTCAAAGGCAAGCTGCCGATAAAACGGGGCGCGGCTGCCAACCGCTTCGGCCCAGCGTCCGAGGTTTGCGACCGCCCGGTCCGGGTCGCCGCTCCCGGTTAACACCGGCACGATAGCCTCCAACACAGCCTCAAAGAGCGTGTCCGGCACATCATGCCCGGCCATACCCTGCAAGAGGCGGCACGCCCGCGCCGGGTCGTCAAAGCCAAGCGGTGCGAGGGCTTCGGGGGTCAAGTCGTTGTAGGTGTTGATGGGTGGCATGGTGATAGGCGAAAGAAGTCACGGGGCTGAACCCCCGTGCTTTGAAGGGCAATTCCCCGCCTTCGCGGGCATAAAACAACCGAACGCAATCGTTCCTAAATCTTCGCCCGTCGGGTGCAGTGGCTCCGCGAAGGCGGGGGCTTGCTCTTTTAAAGCACGGGGGTTCAGCCCCGTGTTCTGATAATTGAAGCCTATTATCAACTACCGGCTCTAAGCCGTCATAAGCCGCTATAGGAGACAACGCTCATGATTTCGCTGGAAACTATTCAAGTCGCCAAACCCTGCCACGCCGATTGGGACGCCATGACCGGCGATGCCCAGGTGCGCCACTGCGGCTCGTGCCGCAAGAATGTCTATAACCTGTCCGAGATGACCCGTGCCCAGGCCGAGGCGGTGATTTTAGAACACGAAGGACACCTGTGCGTGCGCTTTTACACCCGCGCCGACGGCACGGTGCTAACGCAGGACTGCCCGGTGGGTTTGCGGGCGTTTCGGCTGAAAGCCGCCCAAAAGCTGTCGTGGGCTGCCGCACTGGCGCTGGCGTGTGTGACAGGATTATGGCGCGGCGAAACCGCGCACGCCGTCACGCAAAACGTGCCGAAGGCGATTGCACCGACTCAAACGCACAAGGCAAACGTCCCCGCCAAGCCGCGCACGACCCCGCCGCCAGTTTTGATGGGCAAGCCCATCCTGCCGCCTAGATGGACAATGGGAGCGCCGCCGCCGGTTCCTGCGATGCACACGATGGGGGCTGTGGGCCACCCGATAACGCCCGCGCATTCAAAGCCGAAATAAGGGCAGGACCCCCTAGCCCCCAATAATGGGGGAACCCGACAATTAGGATTCGGCTCTTTCGGTCTTAATCTGGCTCCCCTATTATTGGGGGCGGGGGGCCTCACTTCGGCTGCCCGTAGTAGGCGTCTTTGCCGTGCTTGCGCTCGAAATGCTTGTTCACAATCGCCGCCGGGGCGGTGACCGCCTGCGGGTTCAGCATCTCCGTTCGCCACGCCAGACCTGCGACTTCCTCCACAATAATTGCGTGTTCAGCGGCTTGCGCGGGGGTTGCGCCCCAGGCAAACGGGGCGTGGAAGGGGAGCAGGACGCCGGGGACGTGCGCCGGGTTCAGTCCGCCGCCCTCGAAATGCTCCGCGATAGCGACACCCGTGTTCCATTCATACGCCGCCGCGATTTCTTCCGGCGTCAGGGCGCGGCACAGCGGCACGGCCCCGTGGAAGGTGTCCGCGTGGGTGGTTCCGTAGCAGGGGATTTCGCGGCCTGCCTGCGCCCAGCTTGTGGCGTAGCGCGAATGCGTGTGCGCGATGCCGCCGATGTCCGCGAACCGCTGATACAGGCAGACATGGGTGGGCGTGTCCGACGAAGGCCGCAGGGTCTCGCCGGGCAGGGGCAGGCCCGTTTCCAGCGACACCAGCACGATGGCGTCGGGCCGCAGAGCGTCGTAGGCGACGCCGCTGGGCTTGATTGCGACCACGCCCCGGTCCCGGTCTACGCCGCTGGCATTGCCCCACGTCAGCACGACCAGCCCGGCCTGCACTAAGGCCATATTGGCGGTGTAGACGGCTTCTTTCAGCGCGTCAAAAGTCGTGTCAGCCACGGCGCACCTCGTCCCGAATGGTCAGCAGCTCTTTCAGAACGCCGGATAAGTCGGACTG
Source organism: Capsulimonadaceae bacterium (assembly GCA_965277455.1). GTDB lineage: Bacteria > Armatimonadota > Armatimonadia > Armatimonadales > Capsulimonadaceae > JANXMY01. The sequence goes on from OZ255823.1 coordinate 3,459,322, forward strand.
CGTGCCGCGCACGCCGAACCCGTCATGCACGGCCCGGTACTGCGCGAACAGGCGGCTGTAGATCGCCGCACGGGCGGGTTCTGGTGTGAACGTGCGCGGCAGCCGAGAGGTCATGGCGTCCATCGCCTCGGCAAAATTCGCAAACGCGCCGCCTGCGACGGCCCCGGCGATAGACGCGCCGAGGGCCGCCGTCTGCCCGCTGCTGGAAATGGCGATGGGGCGGCCCATGACATCGGCGTAAATCTGCATGACCAGCGGGTTTTTGACCGAGATGCCGCCGCAGTTGACAATCTGCGTCACCGCCTGCCCGTATTCTTCAAACCGCTCCATAATCACCCGCGCCCCGAACGCCGTGGCTTCAATCCAGGCCCGGTACAGCTCGGCAGGGGTCGTGTAGAGGGTCAGCCCCAGCACCGCCCCGGTCAGCCTTTGGTCTACCAAAATGGTCCGGTTGCCGTTGTGCCAGTCTAAAGCAAGCAGCCCGCTTTCGCCGGGCAAAAGCTTTGCCGCCCCCTCGGTCAGCTCCTGATGGCCCATGCCCGCAGGCTGCACGACATTGACAAACCAGTTGAAAATGTCGCCGACGGCGGACTGCCCCGCTTCCAGCCCGTAAGAGCCTGGCAGAATAGACTCAGGCACAACGCCGCACAGGCCCGGAATATCCGGCATCTCTGCGTCCAGCGGGGACACCATCATGTCGCAGGTAGACGTGCCGATGTTCTTGACCAGCGTGCCCGGCCCGATGCCGGAGCCGATGCCGCCGAGGTGGGCATCAAACGCCCCTACCGAGACGGGCAGCCCTTCCGGTAGCCCCGTTCGCCCCGCCCATTCGGCAGACAGCGTGCCCGCTTTTTGGCCGACCGCGTAAGCAGTGTCGGGAAGCGCCGCCCGCAGGCGGGCCAGCTTTGGGTCCAGCCGCGCCAGAAACTCCGCATCGGGGTAGCCGCCCCAGTCAGGGTGAAACAGAGCCTTGTGCCCCGCCGCGCAGATGCCGCGCTTCAGGGTTTCGGGAGCCGCCGTGCCGGTCAGCACCGCCGGCAGCCAGTCGGCGTGTTCCACCCAGGTATAGGCGGCATCGAACACGTCCGGGTCGGCGCGGAGGCAGCGCAGGACTTTGGCCCAGAACCATTCCGCGCTGTAAATGCCGCCGCATTTGGTGAGATATTCGGGCCGTATCTCGGAGGCCAGCTTCGTAATCTCTGCCGCCTCGGCGTGCCCGGTGTGGTCCTTCCACAGATAGACATACGCGCCAGGGTTATCCTCAAACTCCGGGGTCAGCGCCAGGGGAATGCCCTCGGCATTGACCGGCAGCGGCGTCGAGCCGGTGGTGTCCACGCCCAGCCCAACCACCTGATTGGGATCAAAGCCGGGCCGCGTTTTGGCTTTCGCCAGCACGCCTTTGATCACCGCCTCGGCCCCGTCCAGATAGTCCTGTGGGTGCTGACGCGCTAACTCCGGGTCACGCGAGTCTAAAATAATCCCCGCTTCACCGTGGGGATAGGGAAACACGGACGCCGCGATCTCTTCGCCGGTCTGCGTGCTGACCAGCAGGCCGCGCACAGAGTTCGTGCCGTAATCCAGTCCAATGCTATAGGTGGGCAAGTGCTGTCTCCTTTGGTAGAAGTCGCCACGGGTTGCATTATCATTTAAAACCCGAGGCTAAAAAGTGCCCAGTGTCCCAGAGGACACAAGAATAGACCGGTAGGCTACCGCGCCTTGATCTTACGTGCCTTGCACGGTGGGCTTTTGACAGCCTCGGGTTTTAAATGATAATGCAACCCGTGGCGGCTGGCTCAAATTCAATCATCGCCTTGACCACGCCGTCTTTGTAACCGGCCACCCTATCAAAGCCTTCGGGCGTGCGGGCGAACGGCAGGCGGTGCGTGATCATCGGGCCGGCATCAATCTTCTTTTGAGCAATCAGGTCAATCGCAGGCTGAACGCAGCCGTTCTGGCGGCGGACATTCTGAATACGCAGCTCTTTGCGGCGCAGCAGGTTGATGTCAAACGAGATGCGGTTGGTGGCGCCGGGGATGCCGATCAGCAGCAGCGTTCCGCCCGGCTTCAGGAGCTGAACACCCTGGTCCATCGCGTCCTGCTCGCCGCTGCACTCAAACACGGCGTCCAGCAGCGCCGGCTCGCGCTCGGTGACAGCGGCCACAATGTCTTCGGCGCTCGGGTTGCCGCCCCAGTCGGCCCCGGCTTTTTGGGCGACGCTGAGGCGGGCGTCGATCTTGTCGGTTTGATACACCCGGCCCACGCCATCCGCCTTCGCAGGAAGCAGGACGCTCAGGCCAATCGGCCCGGCCCCCAGAATGCCAATGGCCGCGCCGGGCGGCAGGTCGGCTAGACGCCACGCATAGAGGCCAATCGACAGCGGCTCTACGGTCGCCGCCTCTTCCAGTGACATTGACGCAGGGATCGGGTAGCAGCTTCCTTCGGGCATCACCAGATACTCGGACAGGCAGCCTTCCACCTGACCGGGACAGCCCAGGAAGTCGAGCTGGCGGCAGGTATGCGGGCGGCCCATTAGGCACTGATCGCACTCGCCGCAGGGCTGGGCCGGGTCAATCGCCACCCGGTCATCAATCTTTACCCGCGTCACCGCCGCGCCGATTTCGGTCACGACGCCCGCGCCTTCGTGCCCCACGGTCCACGGATATTCCACCCGCTGGCTACCGATGCCACCTTCCGTGAAGTAATGCACATCTGAGCCGCAGATGCCCACGCGGGCCATTTTAATAAGTACATCCGTGTCGCGGGTGAGCGCGGGAACCGGCACGGTGCGCGGCTCCATTCGCCGCACCCCGGTCAGGGCCATTGACTGCATTGTTGCGGGCATGGTGAATTGCTTTCTGAGCGGCGGCCACGGGTTGCATTATCATTTAAAACCCGAGGCTGACAAAAGCCCACCGTCCAGGGGACGTAAGAGTGGACAACGGGAGGCCGCATATTCTTATCTTGTGTCCCCTGGGACACTGGGCACTTTTTAGCCTCGGGTTTTAACCCGTGGCATCTTCTTCACTGCCCCCGCCACGCCGCCGCGCCCCAGCGCAGCTCCTGGCGGAAGGTACGGGTCTTCGTGTCCGCGTCAATCAGCACGTACTCCACACCTGCCATCTCCGCCCAGTCAATCATCTGCGCGGCAGTCAGGGCCAGCGAAAAGCCGGTGTGATGTGCGCCCCCGGCCAGTATCCACGCTTCGGCAGCGACGCGCAGGGAGGGGCGCGGCTCCCACAAAACCCGCGCCACGGGCAGGTTCGGCATCGGGTTCTCCGCAGGCACGGCGTCCACTTCGTTAATAATCAAGCGGAAGCGGGTGCCTAAATCTACCAGCGAGGCCACTACGGCGGGGCCGGAGGCGCCGTCAAAGACCAGACGGGCCGGGTCCGCCTTGCCGCCAATACCCAGCGGATGAACCTCAATGCGCGGGCGCGTCGCCGCAATCGACGGGCAGATTTCCAGCATATGCGACCCCAGCACCTGCTCGTTGCCCGGCGCGAGGTGATAGGTGTAGTCCTCCATAAACGACGTGCCTTCCGGCAGGCCCGCCGCCATCGTTTTCATGGTGCGGACCAAAGCGGCCGTTTTCCAGTCGCCCTCGCCCGCGAAGCCGAAGCCGTCGCCCATGAGCCGCTGCACGGCCAGCCCCGGAAGCTGCGCCAGCCCGTGCAGGTCTTCAAACGTCGTCGTAAACGCCTCAAAGCCGCCTTCGGTCAGGAACGCCCGCATCCCCAGCTCAATCCGCGCCTGCTCCCGCACCCGGTCACTGTTCTGACTGCCCTCGGCAAAGCCATACAGCGCGGCGTACTCGGCCATCAGCGCGTCCACTTCGGTGTCCGAGAAGCCGTTGACGTGCTCGACCAAATCCCCAACCCCGTAGCCGTTGACAGACCAGCCGAACTTGATCTGCGCCTCGACCTTGTCGCCCTCGGTGACAGCCACCTGACGCATGTTGTCGCCAAACCGGGCCACTTTCAGGTTCCGGCCTGCCACCCACGCCGATGCCACCCGCGCCCATGCGCCGATGTCCGCCCGAATGCTCGGGTCTTCCCAGTAGCCTGCGACCACTTTGCGGGGCACATTCAGCCGGGCCGTGATAAACCCAAACTCCCGGTCGCCGTGCGCGGCCTGGTTGAGGTTCATAAAGTCCATGTCGATGCCGCTCCAGGGGATGTCCTGGTTGAACTGCGTGTGCAGGTGCAGCAGCGGCTTGTGCAGCTCGGTCAGCCCGCCGATCCACATCTTGGCGGGCGAAAACGTGTGCATCCACGTAATCAGCCCGGCGCAGGTGTCATCGGCGCTGGCCTCCCGGCAGAGCGTCCGAATGGCGTCCGGCCCGGTCAGCACCGGCTTAAACTCAATTTTCAGCGGGATTGCGGGGTCGGCATCCAGGCCAGCGGCCATCTGCTTGGAATGCTGGGCGACTTGTTCCAGCGTTTCCGGCCCATAAAGGTGCTGGCTTCCCGTGACAAACCAGATCGTGTTCGCGCTCGGTACATTCATGCGTGCTGTCTCCTCATTGATAACATTGCTATAATACCCTAAGTTACCAGCAGAGAAATAGGCGTAGGCCGGGCGACATCGTGTATAATGGGAGCAAATACGGCGAGAGGAAACAGTCAGAGAAGCCACGGGTTAAAACCCGAGGCTGGAAAGTGCCCAGTGTCCTGGAGGACACAAGAGAAGACCCCCTAGCCCCCAATAATGGGGGAACCGGAGAAGAATTTTCCGTTGTCTGGTCTTACGTCCCCTGGACGGTGGGCTTTTCCGAGCCTCGGGTTTTAACCCGTGGCTTCTCTGTAAAGGCACAGAAAGCCCCGAATACAGCTTTGCCAGAGGTCCTTCCACCCGCCGCCGAAGGGCCAGCCGTAGACAATCTGAACCCATATCCATAACATGAACACAGCTCAAGAAGAAGCCTTTGTCCACGCTTTTATTGTGCCGGGTAAGCGGGACCGATATTTACAGCTTCTGGCGAGTTCAAGCCGCCGGAAGAAAATCCTCGGGGCGCTCTACCACAGCCTTGACGTTATTCCCGAACGGACGACTCGCATTGAAAACCGTGACCACACTTCTGCGCGTGTGGAACAGTTATTGCGGCGCAAGGGCGCGGGGCCGACGTGTTATTTGATTTCCCCGGAGACTGAGTTAGACCAGCAGGAAATGTCTCTGCGCGAAGCATTAGAAACACTGATTGAGCAGGACAGCACGGCCATAGCCTGTTGTTTGGAAGGGCGTTTGGCCTACTACAAAGCCGAACTGAGCCAATATCTTTTGGAGCATTTGCTGTGAAAGGAAACTCATAATGTCTGCACTAGCCGCCCGGTATGTGACGCCGGAGCAGTATTTGGAAGCCGAGCGCAAGGCCGACTGCAAGAGCGAGTATTTCTCCGGCCAGATATTTGCGATGGCGGGGGCCAGCCGCCGCCATAACGTGCTGGTCGGTAATCTGGTGCGCCGTCTGGGGAACCGTCTGGACGGCAGGCCGTGCGAGACATATCCCAGCGATATGAAAGTGCTGGTGCGGGCGAATGGGTCGTATACCTACCCGGATGTCACGGTTGTATGCGGCGAGCCAGAGTTTCTGGACCGAGGCGGCGATGTGCTGCTCAACCCGCTGGTAATTGTGGAAGTGCTTTCGGACAGCACGGCATTGTACGACCGGGGGACGAAATGGCTGCTGTATCAGGGACTAGGCAGCCTGCGGGAATATGTGCTGGTATCGCAGGACGCGCCGCGTGTGGAGCGGTTCACGCGGCAGACTGATGGGCAGTGGCTGTATGAAAGCGTGAGCGGACTGGACGGCGAAATCCGGCTGGCGTCGCTGGAAATTGCCCTGCCACTGGCAGAGGTCTACGAGCGGGTACACTGGAGCGAGGAGAACACACAAGATGACTGACATCACACAGGCACCGTGGCAGGTGCAGGATGATTTGATTGAACAGCCGTCGTGGGGCGGGCGCTATATTATTGATTTGAAGGGGCTGACCGACGACGCGCAGTGGAAAGACAAAAAAGTCGGGCAGTCGTATGAGCTGGCGAAGGCGTCGAAACTGATTGACCCTGACGGCGGAGCGGTGGTTGCGCTGGCCGACTTGATTCAGAGGGACCCGGCGGCGGTGTTGGGACAGAAAGTGCTGGACGCGCACGGGGCCGATTTGTCGCTGCTGATTAAGCTGACACAGGCCAAAGGCAACTCGTTTCAGGTGCATTTGCCCGAAGGCGAAACCCTGGGGCACTGGGTCCCGAAGCCCGAAGCGTGGTTTTATCTCGCGCCCGGCCTGTACACGTTCGGCCTGAAAGCGGGGACGGACTTTGAAGCCTACAAGCGCGTCCTGCACACGCTCGACGACGAGATGAAGCGGCTCTCGCAGGAGATCAAAAATGGGCGGCTGACTCTGGAGAACGCCCGCGCACAGGCACAGGAGCGCATCAGTGCCCTGGACCCGTTCGCGTATGTCAACACCGTAGACGCGCAGACCGACGACGTGATTGACCTGACGCCGGGGGCTATCCACCATTCGTGGGAAGACGACTCGGCGCGGTTCCCAGACGGTAATTTAGTCTACGAGGTGCAGGTGGATGTGCCCGACGACAAATGCTCCATGCGCGGCTTTGACAAAGGCAAGATTTTGGACGACGGCACGCTGCGGCCCACGCACGTCGCCGACTACTTGGCGACCATCAACCCGGACCCGGAGCATAACGAGCTGTCCCGGCATATCCGCAAGCCCGAAGTGATTGCCGAAGAAGGCGGCGGCAAAACGGAGCGGCTTTTCCGCACCCCGTACTTCAATCTGGACCGCGTGACGGTGACGGCGAACAAGTCTCTGCCGCAGTCGCTCGCCGACGGCTTCCATCACCTGTTTGTGCATGGCGGCACGGCCAAAATTGGCGGCACGACGCTGGCGCGGGGCCGGTCGTATCTGGTCCCGGCGTCGCTCGGCGAATACACGCTGGAAGCGGGCGCTGAGGACGCGGTGATTTTAAAAACGTACCTGCCGGTATAGGGAAATTGAGGCGATAGGAACGAGGGGCGTTGTTGCATAAATCCCTACCATGCCATAGAACCATGCCATAAATGGCACGGCTCACCGGCCTGCGGCCAGAAAGTACCGCTTCGCGGCACTCAGTCATCTGCTCCTATGTTCTCTGCTCCTATGCTCTCTGCTCCTATCCCCGCGAAGCGTGGGATTTCTGGCGTCCGTGCCGTCTAGCCGTGCGTTTCAACGCATGGTTCTATGGCATGGTTCGGGATTTATGCAACAACGCCGAAACGAGGGGTTAAAACCCCTCGCTGGAAGGCGCTTCGCGCCGGGCGGCCAATCACACAACAAATATAGCCCGCCGTGTCTCGTTCCTACCGCCTCGCACTCACTGCCACGTATTTTGGCCTCAACTCTAATTATTATGCCAAACCCACAAACACTGCTCGACCCGGCGTTTCTTAAAAAGCTGGAAGCCCTCAGCCTCGCGTCCCGGCGCATTCTGGCGGGGCAGACCAAAGGCGAGCGGCGCTCGAATAAGCGCGGATCGTCGATTGAGTTTGCCGACTTCCGCGAGTATGCCCTCGGCGATGACCTGCGCTATGTGGACTGGAAAGCCTACGGGCGGCTGGAAAAGCTGTTTTTGAAGCTGTTCGTGGAAGAGGAAGACCTGTCCATTCACCTGCTGATTGACACGAGCCAGAGCATGAACTTTGGCAGCCCGCTCACCAAAGCCGACTACGCCCGGCGGCTGGCGGCGGCGCTGGGGTATGTCGCGCTGTCTGAATATGACCGCGTGCTGCTGGCGTCGCTCGGTGAGGGGCTGGGGGAGCGTCTGCCGCCGCTGCGGGGCAAGCCGGGCATCTTTCCGTTCTTTAATTATCTGGAAACCAAGCTGCCGACGGGCGGCGGGACGCGGCTGGGGGAGGCGCTGGCGCAGTATGCCACCCGTGCCAAAGGCGGGGGCATCGCGGTGGTGATCTCGGACTTCTTCGACGAAACCCATGTCAAGGGCATTCAGGCTTTATTATCGCGCCGGTTTCAGGTGGTTCTGCTGCACGTTTTAGATGCCGAAGAGCTGGCTCCGACCCTGACCGGAGACCTGCGGCTTCTGGACTCGGAAACTGGCGCGGCGCGGGAAGTCAGCCTGTCGCCCGCGCTGCTGACACAATACAGCGCGGGCCTGAAAACCTTCTGCGACGGCCTGCAAGCGATGGCGAATCGCTACGGCATGGACTACGTGCGCTCGTCGACGGCGATGCCGTTTGAAGACGTCGTGCTGAAGTCCCTGCGCGGCGGCGGGCTGGTGCGCTAATCCGCGTCTCTACTTCGGCTGGCCCTGCGCGGCGTTTGAGACGTCTGCCCAGGCGTCCCATTCCGCAAGGCGGCTTGCATAAGCGGTACGCACCATCGGCAAGTTTTCGCTGCCGAGCATCAGACGGAGCGGCGGGTTCTCGGCATCCACGAGCGCGAGCATCGCGGCGGCGGTCGCCTGCGGGTCGCCGCGCTTTTGCGTGGACAGATTGCCAAATATCTGCTCCCGCAGGGGGGCGTAAGCGTCCATTCCCTCCGCCATTTTCAGCGACTCGGGGCTGCCAAATGTGGTCGCGTAAGCTCCCGGCTCCACCAGCGTGACTTTAATCCCGAACGATTTAACCTCCTGTGCCAGACTTTCGTGCAGGGCTTCAAAGGCCCATTTGGTGGCGCAGTAGGAGCCGATGACCGGGACTGCGACCAAACCCAGGCCGCTGGAAACGCCCAAAATGTGCCCGCTGCCCTGTGCCCGCAGCAGCGGTAAGGCCGCCTGAATGACCCGTAGCGTGCCGAAGTAATTGGCGTCGAACATGGCCCGAACGTCGTCTTCGCTCCCTTCTTCAATCGTGCCGACCAGTGAATAGCCAACATTGTTCAAGACAACGTCCAGCCTGCCGAAATGCGCGTGCGCCTCCTGAACGGCCAACTTGACCTGTTCTGCATTCGTCACGTCCAGGGCCAAAGGCAGCACGGCGTCGCCGAACTGCGCTTTCAAATCGGCCACATCTGCCGCGTTGCGGGCCGTCGCGGCCACTTTGTCGCCCCGTTTGAGGGCGGCTTCGGCCCAGATACGGCCAAATCCGCGTGAGGCCCCGGTGATAAACCATACTTTGCTGTTCATTTGATTTTCCTTTGTCTCTTGTCTTATCTCTTAATCTTTGCTTTCAATCTTGCCCATTGGCTGGGGCGCGTCCATAAACGCGGCGCATGCAATGGGCCAGGCGGGGTCCTCGGGGAAAAGCGCGGTGCGGAGGTAGGCCCAGGTGAGCCGCTGAACTACCGCCACGCGCTCGGGGCTTTCGTCGGTCGTCTCTTCGGCATCGTAGCCCGAAATCCCGCCAAGTCCATGTTCCGCGCCAAACAAAGTCAGCAGACACTTGGGGCCGGAACTCAGGAAGTACGGGTCGGCGTGCCAGTCCGCCCCCCGCGTCGTCAGGTGCGTGGAAGCGTCGCCGTCGCCTGCAACTACGAGGGTCGGCGTCGTCATCTCGGCAAAGCTCGGGTTTCGAAAAAAAGGAACGTGTTCAATCGCAAACGCGCTCAGAGCATCGCCGCCCCTGCCGGGCGCCGCCAGCAGCACACCTGCTTTAATGCGCGGCTCTGTCATGCTTGCCACGGTTCCGTCTGTATCGGTCAGCCGTGCGCCCAGCAGCATCCCGGCGGTGTGTCCGCCCATGGAATGCCCGGCGACGGCGATCCGGCTCCAGTCCATCCGCCCGCTGAGTCCCGGCACGGACGATTCAATGTGGTCAAGCTGATCTAAAAGACGCTTCATATCTTCTACGCGGGACCGCCAGAAGAAGGGTGCTCCGGGGGTCTCTGGACCCAGGCTGAGGGTCTTGGAACTCAGATGGGTGGGCTGGATGACGACGAAGCCGTGCGCCGCCCAGAAATGAGTGAGCGGGCCATAGCCGTTGAGCGACGACAGATTGTTGGAACTCCCCTGGCCGTGCGAAAGCAGGATAATGGGCAGGTCGCGCCCGGTGGTCGGCGCGGAAACGCGCACCTGCAAATCTACAGCACGGCCCGGTATTTTCAGCAAGACTGGGCTGACGGAAACAACCGAGGTGGGGGCACTGACCGGGATGTGAGGGGCTTTGCCAATCGCGGCGTGATCTTGAAGACTGGCTCCGGTGATGAGGGCGGGCGGTATACCTGGCATCGTTGTCTCCTTTAAGTGCGTGGTCATAGGGTACCATGAAGTACGTTCGGGCCAAGTATACCTGCAAATCTGAACACTGTCAAGATAAAATTGAACATTGTTTAGATAAAAGTAAGATAAGTTGAAAAATATGTCAAACACACGATCAACCTACCATCATGGCGACCTGCGGGCGGCGCTCATTCAAGCCGCCGATGACATCATCGCCGAGGGGGGACTGGAAACCTTTTCGCTCCGCGCCGCCGCGCAGCGGGCGGGGGTGTCGGCGGGCGCTCCGGCGCATCACTTCGGCAGCGTCAAAGGTCTGCTTACCGAAGTCGCGCTGCTGGCGTATGAGCGGGCGGACGGCTACCTGGAAGACGCGGGGCATTCAGACGACGCGGTTGCAGATGTCCGCGCCGTCAGCCTGGCATTTATTACTTTTGCGCTGAACCATCCCGGCCACTTCCGGCTTATGTTTCGCAATGACCTTGTCAACCGGGAGGACCCGCGCTATTCGCAGGTCAGCATGAAGCCGGGCATGCGGCTGGGGCTGGCCGTGGCCGCCTACCGAGGCAAGCGTGATGTGGATTTGGATAAGTTTGAGGACGCCGCCGATATGCTGGCGGATATGTCCGCGCTGCACGGGCTGACGCATCTGGTGCTGGAAGAAAAAGCCGTCCGCTTTTTCGACAACATGACGCCCGATGAGTTTGCGATGGACGCCCTGCCCAGAGTAATTGCGCGGATGTACCCGGAGAAGGGAGAACGCTCTTGACCGGATGTGCTATACTTGCCGTAATGCTTTTATCTTAACGCCATGACGCAGGCCGCGCTTCTTTGCGCTGTGCCTGCTTGAAGGATTTGCCTTGACCTGTACGAACTGGATTGCCGCCGCGCTGGCGCTGGGACTGGCTCTGGGAAGCCAGACCGTTCAGGCGCAGGCCCCCATCGCTGTGCCGCCGCCCCCTCTTACCATGCCTCCACCTGTTGCACCGCCGCCCCCGCCGCCGTATGTGCTGGCCCCGCCGCTGACGGTCCCGCCGCCGCCGCCCCCGCTGGTGAATTATAACCCTCTGCCCGGCGTGCCGCCCGTGCCGCTGGATCAGAATAACGATGCTTACGGCATCGCGCAGGGGATGACGCGGGCGAAGGGGCTTCAGGCGCGGATTATCTGGGTGGACGCCACGGCGAACCTCAACAGCACGAACTCCGCGCCTAAAATCGCGGCGATGGTGGCGCAGATCAAAAAAGGCGGCTTCAATACCATTGTCATGGATGTCAAGCCGATTGTGGGCGAGACGCTCTATCCAAGCAAGTACGCGCCCAAGCTGACGACGTGGCTGAACGGCAAAACCCTGCCGCTGGACTTTGACCCGCTGGCCGCGATGGTGGCACAGGCGCATGCAAATGGCCTGCAAATCATGGCGAGTATGAATGTTTTCAGCGAAGGGCACCGGGATGTCAAGCGCGGGCCGGGCTACCTTCACCCTGAGTGGCAGTCGACGCTCTATGAGCCGGCCCTGTCGGTGATGTCGAGCGCCCCCGGCGCGGCCCCGACGCCGCTGTCCGACCGGCCCGGCATCGCCCGTTTGCCGGAGCAGATGGTGCTCATCCCCGATGGCGGCACACTGAAAGCCGCGCCCGGAAGCGTGGTATCGCTGATCAACAGCGACAACCGTGTGCTGGCGCAGGTGGACGGGGCTTCGCTGGCTGCGCTGTCCGTCCAAATCCCGTCCGGCGGCGGGGCGATCGTCGGCGGCGGCGCGGCGGGGCAGTGGCTGCGGTCCTACGGCACGGTCGGAGCGCAGATTTCGCTGATTTCCCGGCCTGATTTTGTCCCCAGCAGCGCCCGGCCCGAGCAGCAGGTTCCGCTGATGATGAACCCGAACAACCCGGAAGTGCAGGCCCGAATACTCAGCATGATCGCCGAAGTCGTGCGTAACTATGGGGTGGATGGCGTGATTTTTGACGACCGGATGCGCTACGCCGGGGCGAATGCCGATTTCAGCCCGATCACGCGCACGCAGTTTGAGGCGTTTTTAGGCCGCCCTGTGGCCCGCTGGCCCGAAGATATTTATTCCTACAACGTTGGCTTCCCGTCGCTGACCAAGCGCATCGTGCCCGGCCCGCTGTATGACTCATGGCTGGTGTTCCGGGCGCTGACCATCCGCAACTGGCTGGCAAGCGCCGTGGCGACGGTGAAAGCCATTCGCCCGTCCGCGCAGGTCGCGGTCTATGCCGGGTCGTGGTACCCCGACTACCCTTCGCTCGGCTCCAACTGGGGCGCGGATGACCTTGTGGCGGGTCTGCGGTTCCTGACGCCGAGCTACCAGAAAACGGGCTTTGCGGGGCTGGTAGACTGGCTGACGACGGGCTGCTACTACCCGCCCGGCCCGATTGCCGATGCGCTGACCGTGGGCCGCCCCGCCGGGGAAAGCGTAGAGGCCGCCGGGCAGTTTTCGAACCGCGCCGTCAACGACCAGACATTTGTGTATGCGGGCATTGCACTCAGCAACTACAACGGTCACCCGGAGCTGCTCGCCCGCGCTTTGCAGGCGGCGACGGCGTCCAGCCAGGGCGTCATGGTCTTTGACTATTCGCACAATATCGAGCAGTTCTGGCCGACGTTTACCGCCGCCTTCGCCGTTCCCGCGACGCCCCCGCAGGCCGTGCCGGGGCTACTCGACGACCTGCGCCGTCAGCACGCCGCCCAGAAAGCGGCGGGCGTCCCTGTCCCGCCGGTCATCTTGCAGAGCGGCACGCCGGGCACGGGTCTTTAAACTTTCAGGAGATATTTACTATGCAAAGCAAGCAAATCGGGGCGGCAATTGCCGTCGTTCTCGGAGTCGTCTTTCTCATCGTGGCCGTGCTGTATTTCACGCAGGCCGCGTCGGCCCTGCCCGGCTTTTTGCCCGGCTACAAGGCGGGCGACCTAACTCATCATACCAAGCACGGCGTTCTCGCCATTGCGCTGGCCGTGGTCTGCTTTGTGGCGGCCCGCTTCATCAACGGCCCGGCGGCAGGGGCGGAAAGCTAGGACAGAAGCCGGGAAGGCAGCGGTTCGCCGCTGCCCCCTTTTTTGTGTCTTCGAAAACCATCTAATCGCGTTTTAGAACACAGCCCTTTGGGGAACACAAAGCGGGAACGTTCATACTCCAGAAAGACCCCCGCAATGGACACACCAGAAACAAGCAAGCAAGAAACAAGCAAGACCGAGGCGCTTCAAGGCGTCACTACCGAAGGCCATGCGCCGCTGACCACGAATGTCGGACAGCGCATTGCCGATGACCAGAACTCCCTCAAAGCCGGGCCGCGTGGCCCGGTCCTGCTCGAAGACTACGAGCTGCGCGAGAAAATCCAGCACTTCGACCACGAGCGCATCCCGGAGCGCATTATCCATGCACGCGGCGCGGCGGCGCATGGCGTTTTCCAGGTCTACGATGACTCGCTTTCCAGCCTGACGACCGCTAAAGTGCTGACCGACCCGTCGCTGGAAACGCCCGTGTTTACGCGCTTTTCCACCGTCGCTGGCTCACGCGGCTCCGCTGACACCGCCCGCGATGTGCGCGGCTTTGCGGTCAAGATGTACACGCCCGAAGGCAACTGGGACATTGTCGGCAACAGCATTCCCGTCTTTTTCATTCAAGACGCCATCAAGTTCCCTGATCTGATTCATGCCGCAAAGCCCGAGCCGAACAACGAAATCCCGCAGGCGGCGACCGCCCATGACACGTTCTGGGACTTCATCTCGCTGACCCCCGAGTCGATGCACATGATCATGTGGATTATGAGCGACCGGTCGCTTCCGCGCTCGTTCAGCATGATGGAAGGCTTCGGCGTGCATACCTTCCGCCTCATCAATGCCGAAGGCAAATCCACGTTCGTGAAGTTCCACTGGAAGCCCGCCCTCGGCGTTCACTCACTGGTCTGGGACGAAGCGCAGAAAATTTCCGGCAAGGACCCGGACTTCCACCGGCGCACGATGTACGAGTCCCTCGAGATGGGCAATTTCTTTGAGTGGGAGTTGGGCCTGCAAACCATCCCCGAGGGCGAGGAAGGCAAGTTTGATTTTGATGTGCTGGACGCCACCAAAATCTGGCCCGAGGACCTGGTGCCGGTGCAGCGCGTCGGCAAGATGACCCTGAACCGTAACCCGGACAACTACTTTGCCGAGACCGAGCAGGTGGCCTTCAACACCACCAACATCGTGCCCGGCATTGATTTCAGCAATGACCCGCTCCTGCAAGGCCGCAACTTCTCGTATTTGGACACGCAGCTTAGCCGTCTGGGCAGCCCGAACTTCACCGAGCTTCCCATCAACAAGCCGCTCGTCGAAGTCTCCAACAACGAGCGCGACGCTCAGATGCGCCACACCATCAACAAGGGCCGCGTGTCTTATGCCCCGGCGTCTCTGGACGGCCATTCGCCCGAGGAAGTGGACACGGGAAAGGGCTTTGTGAGCTACCCGGAACACGTCGACGGCCCGAAAGTGCGTCAGCGCAGCGAGAGTTTTGGGGACCATTACGGGCAGGCAAAACTGTTCTGGAACAGCATGACCCCGCCCGAAAAAGAGCACATGGTCAAGGCGCTTCAGTTTGAGCTGAGCAAAGTGGACACCAAAGAAGTCCGCGTGCGGATGCTGGGGCATTTGGAGAAGATCAACGACGTGCTGGCCGAACAGGTCGGCGCGGCGCTCGGCGAGACGATGGGCAAGGCCAAGCCGGGAGGCACAGCGGACTCAGCGGATGAGATGCAGGTGCTGGCCGATGCCGTCTCGGAAACGTCCGCTTCGGGTGGTTTGAAGCAGACTTCGGGCCTGAGCATGGCGCACGGGCAGCCGACGCTCGCCAAAGGCCGTCAGGTCGCCATTCTGGCCGCGCCGGGCGTCGATGCCGCGCAGGTGGAGGCGTTCAAATCGGCCCTGAAAGCGCAGGATGCGCTGGGCGTCGTGGTCGGTCCGCACCTCGGAACGCTCGGGGACAGCGGCGTGGAGGCTACCAAGACCTTTGCCAACGCCGCGTCCGTGCTGTTTGACGCCGTCTATGTCCCCGGCGGGGCGTCGTCGGTGGAGATGCTGAAGAAGACGGGTGACCCGGCGGCGTTCTTGGCCGAAGCCTACAAGCACGGCAAGGCCATCGCGGCGACGGGCGAGGGCGTCTCGCTTGTGACAATGGCCCTGCCCAAGACCGACGCGGGCGCAAGCCGTCCGGGCGTGGTCACCTCGACAGACACTTCCACCGTGTCCGCCACTGCCGAGAGCTTTGTGGGAGCCATCGTCAAGCATCGGTACTTCGACCGCTCGGATGTCGCACTGGTTGCGGGCTGAGTACAGCGGAGCCGGGGCATACTGCCCCGGCTCTTTTTTTGCCCTACTTCTTTTTTGCGCCTACTTGCCGCCAACCAGCACGGCGTAGTCTGTGCCCAGGGTGGTGGGGATACGCACTCTGCCGCCGCCGCTGATGGTCTGCTTGTAAATGGCATTGGGGACAAGCTGCGTGCTGTTGTCGCGCCAGACGCCGCGCACGCCGGTATCGGTCCACCCGTACAGCAGGGCGGCGGGCGGGGCGGGCGCGGTGCTGACGACGAGAAACACGTCGGTCGGCCCGGCACCCTGGGCCAGCGCAAAGGTCAGCGTGGTTTCCAGCCCTGCGCGGCTGACGCGGCGGGTGGCAACCGGGCGAGCGCCTTCCAGAATAGCGGGGAGGGGGCCGAAGGTGTTGTCTGCCGTGCCGTCGAAATCGGTGTAGACGGGCCAGTCGGCGTGAACCGGCTGGTCTATGAACACAGCCGGGTTGAGCGAGTTGGAAGATACTAAATCGCGCACCGCATTTAGCTCGGTGCCGCCGTCGGTGTAAATCGCCGAGGTGTCGGAGTGGCCTTGCCCGTCGCTGACCGTGACGACATTGCGGCCTCGCCGAAGCGCGTTCGGCCACGAAAAGACGTTGTCTGCTTCGCCCCCCACCGGCAGGGTATAGCTGCCGTTTGCCTGCGTTCCCACTTCCTGGCCGTTGACCGTGAGCGTCAGGGCGGCGGCGTTGGAATACGCTTTGATTTCCAGTGTCTCGCCCGGCAGAAAGCGGCGCAAAAACCAGGGCTTTCCGCAGAGATGCACTACGGGTAAAGCGGGCCGCAGGAACGACTGGAACACGTACCAGACGTCCTTGCGGAAGCCGCCGTAGGTTTCCAGACCCTTTGAGTTCACCCCTTTGTACTTCGGGTCGCCGAAGTCCCGGTAGGTCCACCAGGTAAACAGGGGGATGTCATTGGGATAGTCCCGGAAGAGGAGCTGGCAGCGCTCTTCGGCCACTTCCTGCTGATATTCTTCCGGCTCATAGTTGTTGATTTTATGGGTCGGCAGAAATGCCGCCGTGTGCGTCGTAATCACCCCGCCCGCGCCAGTTTCGGAGATGTAATGGTAGAACAGCGCGTTGTCGTCGAAGCTGCGTATGGAGCCGCCGTACCAGCCGTTGTAGCGGTTGACCGCGATAAAATCCAGCGCGGGGTCTTCGGCAAATTTGGTGTTGCTGGCGCAGACAATGGGCCGCGTTTTGTCCTCGGCACGGGCGACCCCGGCATAGTGTTCCAGCGTGCCGATGTCGCGCTTCTCGGTCTTGGTGCCAATCGCCTCGTTGCCGATGCTCCAGAAAAAGATGCTGGGGTGGTTGTAGTTCTGGCGCACCATTTCGCGGGTAATCTGGTCGCCGGTTTCAGTCGCGGCGGCGGGGTGGGAGTGGCCGTTTTCGGCCCAGACGGCGATGCCAGCTTCATCGGCCAAATCGTACTCTAAGGCCGCGTGCGGGTAATGGGCGAGCCGGACATAGTTGACGCCTAAATCTTGCAGGCCCGCCCAGTCTTCGCGCAGCTCGGCTTCGGAGACCGCCGAGGCGCTCCTTTCGGTTTCCTGGTGCTTGGCGACCCCGCGCAGGGGGGTGAGCGTGCCGTTGAGGGTGAACCCCGTCGGCGTCATCTGGTAAAACCGGAACCCGGTGCGCTCGGTGACGGTGTCGGGGGCCTGCCCCGCCGTGCGTACCGTAGTTTCAACTGTGTACAGATAAGAGTCTTTGAGGCCCCACAGGTGCGGGTGGGGAACAGGCAGCGTGAAGGCTGCCGCACGGTTTGCGCCCGGTATCAGGGCAAACGTTTCCGATGCCTGCGCCACGGTCTGCCCTGCCGCGTCTTTTAGTGCGCTGGTCACGACGGCAGTGTGCGGCTCCAGGGCATCGCTTCGCACCCGTGCCTGAACGGCGAGCGTTGCGGCGTTCGCGCTGACATTCTGCGGGGTCAGAAAGACGCCGGAAGCGCCGTCGGTGGCCGAGTCGATATGCACGGGCGGCGTCGTGAGCAGATGAACAGGGCGGTACAAACCGCCGTAGACATGGTAAAGCTGGTAGCCTTCGCCGCCCGGCAGGCAGTCGCGGGTGTCTTTCGGGTCCGTGTCGCAGCGGACGGCAAGCACATTATCGCCCGGCGCGGCGGCGCGGGTCGCGTCCAGCACAAAGCGGGTATAGGCCCCTTTGTGCTGGCCCAGATGCACGCCGTTCAGCCAGACATCAGCGACGGTGGCCGCGCCGTCAAAGCAGACAAACAGCGGCTGGCCCGTCTCTGCCGCCGTGCGCGTGAAGTGCGTGCGGTACCAGGCCGCCTTGTGCCAGTTCATGCGCGACGGCGTATTCCACGTATGCGGCACGCGGACGACGGGCCAGGCGGAGTCGTCGAACGACGGCTTTTGGGCATCGGTGAGGACGGGAAATCCATGAAAGCGCCAGGGACCGTCAAGCGGCACAGTCTGCCGCCCGGTGGGCGTTTCAGCGTGCGCGGGGAACAGGCCGAAGAAAAACAGCGTCAAGAGCAGGCAAGGGGCTGAAAATGAGTTAAGCATAGCTTTGACCATTGTACCTGCTCCCTGCGCCGTGCGCCCTCCAATTTCTGTCTTTCCTATGGTACAATGGCCTATCGCCCCCAAACTGCATTGGAGCAAGTTATGAACGCCTCTCGTTTCGCCGCCCCGGTCCTGGCCCTCGGCCTGCTGACCGGGTGTGCCTCACACAGCAATCAAGATCAAAAAAATGAAGGACAGGCTGGCCCCGCGACGGTGTCGTCGCGGCCTGCCGCGCCCGCGCCGCGCCCTTTGCAGCCCCCGATGCCTGCCGCGCAGATGGCCGCGCTGCACGTCGACGAAAGCGGGCGCATCCCGATTTTGATGTACCATGCCATTCACGGCCCGGCGCACAAAGGCACGCTGTATGACAAAGAAGGGCTGAATATCGCCCCGGAGACGTTCCGCAAACAGCTTGCGATGATGTACGCCGCGCACTGGTATCCGATGAATATGCGCGATATTCTGACGGCCCGGATGGACGTTCCCGCAGGCAAAACGCCGGTGGTACTGACCTTTG
Source organism: Capsulimonadaceae bacterium (assembly GCA_965277455.1). GTDB lineage: Bacteria > Armatimonadota > Armatimonadia > Armatimonadales > Capsulimonadaceae > JANXMY01. The sequence goes on from OZ255823.1 coordinate 3,477,885, forward strand.
ACGATGCGCGGGGCACACAGTTTCACTACCTCCAAGACGGCTCCGTAGACCCGAACTGCGCGGTGGGGATTTTGCAGGCGTTCCACAAAACGCACCCGGACTGGCCCCTCAAAGCCACGTTCTATGTATTGCCCAAGTCCGCCTGGAACCCCGCGCCGTTCTGGCAGCCGGGGACTGAGACGAAAAAGCTGCGGGCGCTGGAAGCGGACGGCTTTGAGATTGCCAACCACACGACGACGCACCGGATGATGGGACGCCTGCCCGCCAAAGAGCTGATCTGGGAAATGGCCGAGGCGCAGAGGTATATGGGAGACCATGTGCCGGGGCTGAGAATGGACACGATGGCGCTGCCGGGCGGCGACTACCCGAAAAACAAGGCGCTCTGGGCGGACCTGCGCTCCGGGAAGCTGGGCAAGATCACGTATAGCAACCGCTGCCTCCTGATGGCCTGGGGCGGGCCGAGCCGCAACTGGGTGGACAAAAAGTTTGACCCCGACCGCATCTCGCGCATCGGGGTCGGGCCGGGGTGGGCCGAGCGGGCCATCAAAGCGCTTCAAACGGGGCGTATCCCGGAGTATGTCAGCGACGGCAACCCGGACACGGTAGCAATGCCGCGCTCGGAGGTGAAGTATATCAATCGGAAAAGCTTGCAGGGGGCGCGTTTGGTCGCCTACGGCCCCGTGCCGAAAAAGGCTCCGGCAAAGGCTCCGGCAGCCGTGGCCGGAAAAGACACAGAAAAAGAGGCGGCGGGCTAATGGCCCGCCGCCTCTTTTTTTGGCTGGCCTAATCGTTTTGCAGCGTCACGGTATAGGTGGGCGTAATCGCCGTCTCGCCCACAATCAGCGTGTATGCACTGCCGCCGGAGACAGACAAATTTGTCGGCGGCACGATCACAGTGGAAGTGCCTGCAAGATTGACCTGCACGGAAATCGTGCCGGATGGCAGGGCCAGATAAGGAGTGACCGGCACAGACGCAGGAGCATAGGCGACGCTTGCCGAGTCCACCGCACCGGTGGTGGCAATCAGCAGGGGCGGATAGGCCACGGCGGAATAGGCCACTTTGCCGTTGATGAGCACATCCACGGCCCCCGTCGTATTGGGCGCGATGAACCCGGCATCGGGGGCGGCATTCAGGACGCGCACATTGGCCTGCCCGGAGGGCGGCGGGGCATACTTCACCGTGCCTGCGTAGGCGGCGGCGGCGCTCTTGTCGCCGGTCACGACGGTTTGCAGGAAGCGGCTGTCCTTTTTGCCTTCCAAATCGGCGCGGCCAATCAGGTAGGCGCTGTAGAACGAGCCGTTATTGAGCTGAAGGCGGGCGTCGGGCGGGGTGCCAACTGTGGCGATGTCGGCAGGCAAAGTGGCCGAGGTAATAAAGCCAAAATCAGAAAGGCCCTCCCCGATAAAGTTGTACGGCGTACTCTGGCCCTGATTGAGGTCGCCGCCGTTGACGGCGGTGTTGACGGTCACATTGGCGGTGATGCCGTTGACGGCATAGTCGGCGGAGCGGATGCGGGCGGTGCTGTCACTGCTGCTGCTGCCGCAGCCAGCGACGGCAAGCGTTCCCAGGGCGGCCAGAGCCGCCAGGCCCCAGCGGTGTCGTATCTGCAAAATGCGTGGTCTCCCGTGCTGAAAAAGTGGTGGCTGAAAATATGGTGGCTGAAAATGGTGGGCCGTTCCGGGCGCTCACGGGTGGTTAGACAACGCTTTGGCCCGTTTGTTTCAGTCCGGTGTTCAGTCCGGTGTTCAGTCGGCGGATTTGGAAGCAAATGCGATGTCGGCGACGGCATAGACCCAGTCGGCGGTCATCAGTGCCGAAATAATCCAGAAGCCCGGCCCGAAGTAGGACTGCCCGGCAGTGCCTTTGGGCAGCACGGCCAGCAGCCCCAGCCCGGCGACATAAATGGCGACCAGAATCGCGCCTTTGACGACCTGCCCCTGCACGATCTGCCCCAGCCCCGGACAGATGGCCGACCCGACAATCCCTGCCCAGAGGCCGCGCCCTGCGCCGGAGCGGACGAGGTGCGCGTCTTCGGCGGCGTAGCCGACCCCGAGGGCCGCCCGGCGGCGGCTTTCTTCGCTTTGCAGGGTCAGCATGGCAAACTTGGACTCGGCGGAAGCGCGGCCCGGCTCCTGTGCCAGCGCGGCCTTGTAGGCGGCTTTGGCCCCGTCGGTGTCGCCCCGCCCCGCTTGAACGTCGCCGAGCGTTTCGTGCGCGAACGCATCGCCGGGCCGCGCCGCCAGAATAGCCTGCGCGGCGGCTTCGGCTTCGGCAAACGAGCCGCGCCGCAGCAGCAGGCCAATCGCGGCCTGCTCGCGGGCGGCGGCTTCCTCGGCGGCGTAGTCGCGCTTGGGCGGACGTGGCAGGGGGCGTTCGGGCGATCCGTCAGGCGGCATGAGTCTTTTTTGGTCCTTCGTCTACGGCTTTTTCGTCTACGGCGGCGTCTTCCAGCTCTTCGTCTTCGGAGTCTTCGTCCTCGTCGAGTTCGTAGTCGTCTTCGTCCGCTTCTTCGCCGTCGTCTTCAAACTCGCCGACGCCCATGCCCTCTAGCCGTTCCGGCTCGGCTTCGGGGGTGTCCTGCCCGGTCCAGAGTTTTTCCAGGCCAAACTTATTGCGCTCGTCTTCGGACATGATATGGACAATGGAGTCGCCGTAATCCAGCAAAATCCAGGCGGCTTCGCTGTAGCCGTCGATGCGCCGCTGCCGGACGCCCTGTTTTTCCATCGCTTCCATGATGCCGTCGGCCACCGAGCGAATATGGATATTGGATGTGCCGGAGCAGATCACAAAAAAGTCGGTGATGACCGTTTTGCCGCGCAGGTCCAGCGTGGTGATATAATTGGCCTTTTTGTCTTCTGCGGCGGCGATGATGCCGTCTCGCCGCTCTTCCGAGGTAAGTGTGCTTTCCTTCATGCGTTCAGTATACCCGGCCTGCGTCCAAAAGACAAAAACAGCGTCTTGCCTGTCGTGTAGTTATCAGGAGCCTTACTCATCCCAGTCAGCGCGTGGCCCGCCGGGTCTTTCTGGTGCAGCTTTATACATCTGCCAAAAGCGCAGGTCAAACATGATAACCTGAAAGAGCTATTCGCCATAGTTTACTCCTACTTGGAGTAGATTAAAGCCCCCATGCAGTTTGACACGCTTCGCGTCAGGCTTATTGGGTGACGACTGTGCTTTGTAAAAGGATAACCGATGCCCGTTCACATGGAGCCATCCGCTTTCCCAGGGCTGTTGAACTTCCAATACAACGGGAAGCGCTTCCGGGGAGATAAAGGCTATATGGGTTACCTGCGGCTCGTCCAGTTCGCTGCTGACAGGATGTGGTCCCGTTCTGTCAAGCATCGCTCCATTTTCAAGGACGTAATCCCCTTTCCAGTACACAGAAACAATGCCCTTTGGCGTTTGAAGCGAACACTGGTCAAATTTTTTCGGCATTTCATCTTGGTCCTGCGTATAGTAAGGCAAAGCCCTCGCCGGTGTGAGCAGAATATAGGGCTTGTGGCCTCCGACATAGTGAATTATCTGGCTTGCCACAAGAGAGGCTTGACTTGGTGCCTGAGCATGACTTGGGGCATGGGCACGGGGCGCAGCAGAAGTTTTGCCGACACAAGTAGACAATAGGAGCGAGAGCATCATGGACAGGGCGAGCACCCGAAGTCTCCGCTTTAGAGCGCCCAGTTCAATGGGAATATCCAGAGTAAGAGTCATAGAAGCCTCCAAAAATCAGTCGTCAGAAACTTGTCCAGCCGCGCCAGAGAAACGCGAGGCCGAGGGCGGCCATGAAGAGGGCGGACACGCGGGTCATGGCAAGGCGAAAGGGCAGGCGGGTAAGCAGGCCGCCGAGCAAAGTCTGGCCGAAGAGGGCCAAAGCAAGCAGGCCGGGGACCGTGCCGAGGCCGAAGCAGAGCATCAAAACGAGGCCAGACAGGGGGTGCAGGGTGAAGGTCGCCATCAGGGCGTTGTAGGTCAGGCCGCAGGGCAGAAAGCCGACAAACACGCCGACGCCCAGCGGCTTCCAGACGCTTTTTGACCCCAGCACGCGCCGATACGCCTGCCGAACGCGCCCGCCGCCCGCGCCGAGAACGTCCGGCTCGGGCAGGCGAAAGCGCGGGAACACTCCGGCCAGCCCCAGCGCAAGGCCCAGCATGAGCAGGCCGACGACCACGCTGACGACCGCCTGCGCTGAGGCCCACCGGTGGCCGAGCGCTCCGATGGCTCCCCCCGCCAGACCCAGCAGAGCCAGCGCGGCCAGACGTCCGCTGTGGAACAGAACGTGCCGCCCCGCCCCGCTCCGCGCCCGGCCCGTGACCCCGGCATAGGAGATCACAAACACGCCGCACATCCCGATACAGTGCGAAAAGCCGCTCGCCAGCCCCAGGCCGAAGGCCAGCCCCCAGGCTTCCTGCACGGCTGTCATATACCGAGCCGCACGACTTCACGCGGCAGGGCGGGCAAGGCGTATTCCGCGAACTGCGCGTCTTCTTCGGCGTCCGCCCCGGTGCCCTCGGACCAGACCCGGCGGGCATCCCAGACGCCGTGCGCCCGGTCGGCGATGCGCCAGGTCCCGGTCATCGTGCGCCCGCCTTCGGCCAGCGTGCCTTCATAAAAGACAGGCATTTGCCGCCCTTCCCGGTAGACTTTGGAGAAGCGCACGCCGAGGCCGCTCTGCCCGCCGGTGACATCCGCCTCGCCCTCGCCGCCGTCTTCGTCGTCTAGGATAGTCCCGGAAAACTTGCCTTCGCCGTCGGGCAGACCCAGCGTTGCCTCAAAGCGCACCGGCGGCTTGCTGTGCAGGCGGCCCTCATACAGAAACGTGCCCAGCCAACCGCCGCCGATTGTTTCCGTGTTTTGTTCACTCATAATAATAATCAATTACTCAGCCGTGATCGGGACCACGGTTGTTTTGACGGCCCCGCCCGTGTGAACGGTGACGGTTGCCCACCAGCTCCCAGCCATCGTGAACCGGCCTGTGCCGGTATAGACGCCGGGAGAGGTCGCCTTCAAGACGACATCGTTTTTGCCCATATCCATCGTTTGCATCGCCAGGGTCAGGGCAGCTTTGCCCGTCGCCTGCGGCTGCCCTTCGGCATCAAACACGCGCACGGTGAACTGAGTCGGGTCCAGCGAGCGGGGTATTTTGGGCGTCCAGTCCAGCGTGATTTGCTTGTTTGCCGAGGCCGGAGCCACGGACAGCGGCGGGGCCGGGGGGGGCGTGTGAGTGGGGGCGCACCCGGCGCACAGCAGGGCGGTCAGAACAGCAAAGTGCGGCTTCATTCTTTCGGCCTCCGCAGGTGCAAAGGCGGGCGGGTCTGGATTTGCACCAGCGCCGGGGCCGCGTTCGTTTTGCCAGAGTTCGTTTTGCCAGAGTTCGTTTTCGCATTTTTGGCGTTACTTAGCTTGGACGTGCTGCCGGACAGGGCCGCGCTCGGACAGCCCGCGCAGGCATCGCCCTTGCTGCCGGAGCGAAAGCCCGCAATCTGTGCCCATAGCCGCCGCCCGACGGCGACTGCCGCCGCCAGCACAATCAGTGCCATCACAATTTGCTGCCAGTCCACTGTCATTCTTTGTTCTCCTCGGCACAGCACCCACACTCGCCGGTGACTGCCTCGCGGCCTTCTTTGATTAAAAACGGAACCAGCACCAGCGCTGCCACGCTGTCCAGCCACCAGAGGCCCGGAAAGATACGTGTCACCGCCAGCCCCACCATCAGCACCACGCTGAGATAGCCGCAGGTGACCGCCTCCATCGCATCGGCCCGCAAGGCTTTGGACCCTAGCCGGGCGGCCACCTTCAGTTTGTACCCGGCTAAAATCGGCATTCCAATCTTGGCGACCAGCCCAATGGCAATCCCCCATACGCTTTCGTGCGTGTTGGTCTCCCTGTGTATAACGAAAAGCGCCTGGGCAGAGTTCCAAACCACCCACGCCGCCAGCCCGTAGAGCAGGCATCCCGCGACCAGCGCCGCCCGCCGCTCGGCCCGGTCCACACGGGCCGCGTCCGCCCGGCCCCCCGCTTCCACGCGCAGCCGCCAGAGCAGAACGCCCGCGCTGCCCAGCTCCACCACGCTGTCCAGCCCAAAGCTTTCCAGCAGTAGGCTGTGCGACGTTCGCCCCAGCCAGAGGGCCGCCCCGCCTTCGAGGGTCATCCACGCCAGCGTGATGTAGGTCAGCCGCAAAGCGGTCTGAATGTCGGCGGCGCGACTGGGCGCAGGCTGAGTTGTGAGTGCGGCGGCGATGGTGGTTCTGCTCCTGTCTTATTTTATGACCCGAAAGCGGCCACGGGTTAAAACCCGAGGCTGAAAAGTGCCCGGTGTCCAGGGGACACAAGAGTAAGAAGGCAAAGCCGATATTTGCTGGCTTGTCCTGTTCTTACGTGCCCGGTACGGTGGGCTTTTGGCAGCCTCGGGTTTTAACCCGTGGCCGCTTTCGGGTCATGCGTACACATCGTCTTCAATGGCAGACAGAGCAGTTAGCTCCCGCTGCTCCGGCGGCAAAGCTAAATCAGCCTCATACAGCGGCGCGGCGTGGGCAGCGGCTTCTTCAAGGTAGCGGTCTCGGTCAGCCTTTGGCATCCGCAAAAGCTGCGTGGCTGTCGGATACTCCATGCTCTGCGGCGCAAAATTGACGCGGAGCGTTTCCGAGGCTAACTGCTCTAGCGTTTTGCCTTCGCGGCGGGCGGATTGAGCCAGTCCAGTTTCTACATCGGGACCAAGTTCCAGTGTGATGGTCATTGCTATACCTCCATCTGCGATTTCACAAGCTGGGCCAGCTCGCCGAGCGTGTCCTTGTCAAACGCTAAACGTGCCCCAGCGGCGGCATAGAGGTCGGGCAGGGGGCGGGTGTTGCCGAGGGCAAGCGCGGAGCGGTAGCGGCGCACGGCGTCGGCCTGGTCGGTCAGGGCGTTGCGCCAGACTTGCAAGGCCCCAAGCTGGGCGAGGCCGTATTCGACGTAGTAGAAGGGCACAGTGAAGATGTGCAGCTTGCGATGCCAGCCGGTGACCCGCTCGGCGTCGAGGCCCGTCCAATCGGTGCCGCCCATGAAGCGGGTCCAGAGTTTGTCCCACTGCGCGTCGAGGTCGGCGGCAGTGACGCTGTCGGGCGCTTCGGCATAGACCCAGTGCTGGAAGCCGTCGACCACGGCCATGTAGGGCAGGAACAGCACAATGCGCTCGAGCTGCTCCTGCCGGGCGCGGGCGGCGTCCTCGGGAGTGTAAAAGCCGCCCTGGTCTTTGCCGAAATAGGGCAGGGCCAGAAGCTCCATCGCCATCGAGGCCACTTCGTTGAACTCCATCGGAGCGCCCCGGTTCCAGAGCAGCGGCTGGGCGGCGCTCGACGCCAGCCCGTGAAAGGCATGGCCGCCTTCATGGAGCAGGGTGCGGACATCGCTCTCGGTCCCGACGGCGTTCATGAAAATATAGGGCAGGCCGGTCTTCGGGAAAAACGAGCAGTGCCCGCCGGGCGCTTTGCCCCGGCGCGAGTCTAAATCCAGAAAGCCGCCGCGCAGCTTCTCGAAGTCTGCGCCCAGCTCGGGGTCCACGGCGGCAAAGATGCGGCTGCTGGTATTTTCGAGTTCGGCGACATCGGCAAAGGGCCGCAGAGGCGTCCGGCCCTCGGGGTCTACGGTGAGGTCCCACGGGCGCAGGCTGTCCACGCCGAGGCTCTCTTGGCGGGCTTTCAGGAGCGACTGTGCCAGCGGCACGAACTCAGACTCGATGGCATCGCCAAAGGCCAGGGCATCGGCGGGGGTGTAGTCGAAGCGGCGCAAAGCCCGCCATAGATAGGCGCGGTAGTCTGAGAGCTTGGCGTTTTTGGCAAGCTCCCGCCGGAGGGGTAGCATCTGCAAATACAGGTCATCCAAAGCGCCTCGCTCCTCCAGCCAGCGGTTTTGGACGGCCCGCCACGCCATTTCGCGCACGGTGCGGTCGTTGTCTAAGAGCGCCTGCTCGGCCTGCGGGAGCGTCTGCTCCTCGCCGTTGACAGTGACGGTCAGCGCCCCGGTGCGCTTGTTGTAGTTGTTGGCAAGGGTGCTTAACTCGGCCTGAATGGGGACGTTCTCGGCCCGGAACAGGTCGGCATCGTTGCGGAGGCGGCGCAGAAACTGCTGGTTTTCGGGGATTGGGGCATAGCCCGGCACGGCCAGCAGCTTTGTTTTTAATCCCTGTGCGGCGACGCTCCATTTGGGCGCGATGTCCTGCACAAAATGCAGGTAGTTCTGTTCGGCCTCGGCGTCCTGCGTGTTTTCAGACTTGGCCCGCGAGGCTTTCGCGCCCGCCTCGCCCAGATTTTTTTCCAGCTCACTCCACCGCAGCAGCCAGTCATCGACGCCGCCAGCGGTCAGCTCTTCGCTGCCGAGCGCGGCAAAGTGCGGCGCGACCGTGTCCCAGTCGGCGGGGTTGATTTCGTCATACAGGCCGTCATAGTTTGTTGTGTTGCTCATGGGAAGATTGTACCCGTCTCATCAAGTACTATTCAAACGGGCCGGTAGTCTCGCTCGCCGGTGTCCGGGTTGAACCAGACTTCGGTGAGCACGTTGGTGGTCGGGTCCACAAACCGCTCCCCGGTCGGCTGCCAGCCGGGGCGGTTGCGGTGGATGCGGGGCCGGTAGGCGTTTTGCTCAAACAGGATGCCGCCAACCAGGAGCAGGCCATAAAAGCCGACGTAGAGCGCGGCCCCGAGCAGGGGCGGGTGCGTGAGCAAAATCAGGGCCGCGACGAGAAGCAGGCCGCCGAGGGCAAGGAGTGTCAGGCGAAGCATGGGGAAGCCCTCTTACCGCTCTTGGACGATGACGACCGCCGTGCCGTAGGCCACAATTTCGCTCATGGTGTCGCCGATTTCCGACGAATCAAAGCGCATGGCGACAACGGCGTTCGCGCCCATCACGTTGGCGTTCTGCACCATTCGGTCCAGGGCGTGCTTGCGGGCTTCTTCCAGCATCTCGGTGTACTCGGTAATCTCGCCGCCGACGATGGAGCGCAGCCCCGCCATCAGGTTGCCGCCGATGCCCCGGCTGCGGACGACGACGCCGAACGCCTGCCCCAGTGTTTTCTCAATACGTGCCCCGGCAATATCGGGCGTGGTCACAACAATCATGGTGGGTTCTCCTGTGTCTCAAATTTGGATATAAGTGTAGACACGGGAGCGCGGAAAAAGTTGCACATACAAATGGGGGGGCAGGGAAAAAGAGGGCAGGGGAAAGAAAAGAGGGCAAGAGTTCGAGCCGAGGTTTCGACGGCATAAATCGAGGGGCTGAACCCCCTCGCTGGGGGGCGCAGCCGCCTAAAACCCGCCTGCGCGGGTACGGAAACAGAATAGGACACAGAACCGGCAGCCGTGTCTTCTGGCTCTTATTCTTCACCCGCGCAGGCGGGTTCAAGGCGCTTCGCCCCCCAGCGAGGGGGTTCAGCCCCTCGAACGCATCGCAGGAAAGAAGGGCAGGAAAGAAGGGCAGGGGCAAGCCCGGCCCCTACAGCGATGGTTACAGCACAAGCGTAGTCTTTCCCCCTGACGGGTGCCGTTGATGAGGACAACCGGGTTGTCTGTGAGTGCTTCCAAGAGTCGCCGCTCTAGTATTCTTCGGTACAGGGTGATACTTTAACCACTGAGTGGTGAATTTGTCAAAAGCGCCTGTTAGTCTCCCGGGAAAACTGGTGCAAGGACCTGAGCGCTGCGGGAGGGCAGGTAAAGCTGGAGGCTTTGAGGGCGTCCGTACATGGGGACGGTCTGGACGGGGTAGACGGTGTTCGGGGCGACCCGGCCCCAGCCGCCGAAGCTCTGGGCGTCGGTGTCCAGAACGACGCGGTAGGCGGGGGCGGCGTCGGGGACGGGAATACGCAGATGCGTGTAGGACTCGGTGGGGTGCAGGTTGAGGGCGAATACCAGAGGGCCGCGCCGGTAGACCATCTGCCGGGTGTCTTCGTGGAGGGCAAGCTGCTCGGTCAGGCGGTCGGTGAGAATGCCGAAGTCGGTGTCCAGGGCCATCAGGGCGCGCTCGAAGGTGTTGAGGTCGTGGTAGCGCAGGGCGGGGTTGTCAGCCAGCGACCACTGACGGCGGGCGTGGGCGTAGGAATTGCCGTTGCCTTCGCGGGGGAAGTCCACCCACTCGGGGTGGCCGAATTCGTTGCCCAGAAAATTGAGCCAGGCTTCGCCCGCGAGGCTGAAGGTCAGCAGCTTGATGAGCTTCAGGAGCGCGATGCCCCGGTCCACCAGAAAGTTGTCGCTGCCTTTGCTCATGCCGCTGTACATGGCCGAGTCCATCAGGCGGAAGGCCAGGGTTTTGTCGCCGACGAGCGATTGGTCATGGCTTTCGACATAGCCCACCCGCGCCTCGCCGGGGCGGCGGTCGGTCAGCTCGTGCCAGATTTTGGGGAGCGGCCATAGCTCATCGGGCGTGGTGGTGACAAGCTCCGTCCAGAAGTCGGGGACGCCCATTGCCAGGCGGTAATCGAAGCCGAGGCCGCTTTCAGCGACGGGGCGGGCGACTCCGGGCATCCCGGACACGTCCTCAGCGATAGTGACGGCCTCGGGCCGAATCGAGTGCGCCAGCGTGTTCGCGGTCTGCAAATAGGCCAGGGCGTCGTCGTCGATGTTTGGTCCGAAGTAGTCGCCGTAGCTGGAAAACTCCCGCTGATAGCCGTGGTCTTTGTAGAGCATCGAAGTCACGCCGTCAAAGCGCAGGCCGTCAAACCGAAACTCTTCCAGCCAGAAGCGGACGTTGGAGAGTAAAAACCGCTGCACTTCAAACTTGGAGTAATCGAAGACGAGAGAGTCCCAGGCCGGATGCTCGCCGCGTGGCCCGGCATGGAAATACTGGAAGTCCGTACCGTCGAAGCGGTTCAGCCCTTCCAGCACGTTTTTGACGGCGTGCGAATGGACCAAATCCAGCAGGACGCGCAGGCCCATCCCGTGCGCGGTGTCGACGAGATGCTTCAAGTCTTCGGGGGTGCCGAAGCGCGACGACACAGCATAAAAACTGGACACATGGTAGCCGAACGAGCCGTAGTAGGGATGCTCGGCGACTGCCATGAGCTGCACGGCGTTGTAGCCGAGACCCGCAAGGCGCGGCAGGATGTCGTGGGTGAACTCGGCGAACGTGCCAACGCGCTCTTCTTCCCGCGCCATGCCGACATGGGCCTCATAGATTTTCAGGCCATCTTTGGTGCCTGTCGGTGCGGCATTCCGAAACTCATAAGCCGTCGGGGGCAGCCAGACCTGCCCGGCGAAATCCTGCGTCACCGGGTCCTGCACCACGCGCCGGATGTAGGCGGGGATGCGGTCGCGCCCGCCGCCGTCGGCCTGCACGAAGACTTTGAGGCGGCTGCCGTGTGTCAGGCGCTCGCTGTAATAGCGGTCGGCTAGAAAGAGGCTCCACACGCCGAACGTGTCCCGCCCGAGGGGATGGCTTTCGCGGTTCCACTGGTTGAAGTCCCCCATCAGGGCCAGCGCGTGTGCGCCCGGTGCCCATTCGCGGTACCAGACGCCCGGCTGTCCGTTCTGCTCGCCGCGTGTCAGGCCAAAATACTCATAGCCCCGGCTGATGGGTCCGTTCAGCCCGCCAACCTGGTCAATGGCGGCCTGCACGGCCTCAAAATGTCGCTGTCGATGCCGCAGGGCGTCGGCATAGGGGGCGAGCCACGGGTCAAGCGTCAGCAGTCCGGGCGTGTCATCTGTTTGGGTAGGGGCGGTGTCCATAAGCGCATTGTACCCGCCCCCGGCGTCTGCCGTGTCGCTCTTCTGTTTTTCGTGTTCCTTAACATTGTATTAATGCTGACATAATACTCGCTTAACAGAGGCGGGGTAGGATAGGTCTGAAAGTGACTTGGTTGTCTCAGGACACACGACCCTCACAGGAAAGCTGGACTATGATTTCTCCTACCCCTTCTTCTCGGCCCGGCAGAATGCCGGGCTTCACGCTGATTGAGCTGCTCGTCGTTATCGCCATCATCGCCATTCTCGCGGCCATTTTGTTCCCTGTCTTTCAGAGCGTCCGCGAAAACGCCCGCCGGACGGCCTGTTTGTCCAACATGAAACAGATTGGTACGGCGATTACGCTCTACAGCCAGGATTATGATGAACTGATTGTGCCCTCGCAGAACGGCAGTGGCACAACTTTGGTGTCCTGGCCGACCATTATTCAGCCATACATTAAAAACGCCGCTGTATTTGTCTGCCCCGATGGCAGCGACAGCGGGCAGGCGGCGGACACCACACAGGTCGCCGCCTCCACACGCCTGTATGTGGGCGTCACAGATACTGCGGGCGGTGTCGGCGCAGACGGCAGCGACCCCTCGCAATGCCTCGTTCCTCACCTATCTTACACCCGCAACCTCATTCCGACGACGAACGGCAGCCCCTGGGTCGCTATCGACTCAGGCCGCGTGACCAACAACGGCAAAAGCTATCCAAATTTTGAGAACCCTACCACCAACCCGAAATCGGGCTGGGTCGGTATCGGCACAACGTATTCGCGTTCGCTGGCCGATATTGCAGACCCCGCCGGGACCATTCATATCGTGGATGGCATGGCGGGCGGCGCTCCTCCGGCGGACTCGACAAGCTACGGCGGCTCCATGCGCGGATTGCAGCAGGATATTCGGACGGATATGTTTAATGATGCCACACCGTCGAAAGTCGCCGGACGGCATCGGGGCGGTTTTGTGGTCCTCTGGGGAGACGGTCATTCCACCTACCGCAAATGGGGAAGCACGACGCCCTGTATGTGGACTATTCAAGACGACACCTGCAATTAGTGTGGCAGGCATGATAGGAGCAAGACTTTTGCCGAAATTGAATTTGCCGAGATTGAAAACGTTCGCCGCGCTGGCCGCCGGAGCGGCCCTCTTCGCGGGACACGCGCTGGCTGCCGATACGCCTCTGGATACGCCCCTGCCGGATACCGGGCGGCTTGTCACGGGCGAGACGCTGACGCCTTCGGGGCAGCAGACACCGATAGGCAGCTTCCCGGACCATCTGGTGCTGTCGCCGAACGGGCGGTACGTGCTGGCGACCAATACCGGTTTCCGGCAGTATGTCTCGGTGCTGGATGCCAATACGGGCAAACTGGTCAGCCGGTTAGAGTTCGATGCGCCAAGCACTCTCCTGAAACGCTCCAAGCAGTCGCTATATTACGGCCTCGTGTGCGGCCCTGCGGCAAATGGGCAGACGCCGGTGTATGCGTCGCGGGGCGGGGAGGGGATGGTCTCCGTGCTGTCTCTCAGCGCCGCCGGGACCCTGACCGACACCGGCAAAACGCTGGCCGCCGCGCCGGGCACAGACGCGACACCCCCGTTCGTGGCGGGCCTTGCCCTGAGCGGCGACGGCAAAACGCTGTACCTCGCCGACAACATCGGCGAGCCGAAACGCGGGATGCGGAGCCATCTGTATGTGCTGAAGACGGACGGGACTGCGCCGCGCACGATTGACCTGCCGGGCTACCCGTTTGCCGTGGCCGCTGTGACCAAAGGCGTGTGGGCGGACAAAAAAGTCTTTGTGTCCAGTGAGCAGCGCGGCGTCGTCTCGGTGGTCAATCCGCAGACGGGGCGTCTGGTGCGGGACATCACGACCGGCACGCAGCCGATTGGGCTGACCCTGGACCGGGCGCAGGCGCGGCTGTTTGTGGCGAACGCGGGCAGCGACACGCTGAGCGTGATTGACACCAAGACCGACCGTGTGACCCACACGCTTCTGCTGCGCCCAAGCGATAGCCGGGGCCTGCCCGGCGCGACCCCGACCGGGGTGGCGCTGTCTCCCGATGAAAAGCGGCTGTATGTGACGCTCGGCGACATGAACGCCGTGGCGGTGGTGGATTTGCCGGGGGTGACGCTGGCCGGATACCTGCCCGTCGGCTGGTATCCGACGTCGGCGGTCGTGTCCCCCGACGGCAGGCGGCTCTTTGTCGCCAATGCCAAAGGCGTCGCCGCACGCAACCCCAACGGCACGCCCAAGCCTGGCCTGGCGCAGCGCCCGCAGTATATTCAGAACATCATCGAAGGCACGGTGACGACGCTGGATTTGGGCCGCGAAAACCTGAAAATGTCCACGGCGCGGGTGCTGGCAAACAGCAGGGGCCGGGCCGCGCCCAAAATGCCGTTCACAAACCCTGGCATCAAGCACGTCTTTTATCTCATCAAAGAGAACCGGACGTATGATCAGGTGCTGGGCGATTTGCCGCCGGGCAACGGGGACCCGAGCCTGACGCTGTTCGGGCGGGACATCACGCCCAATCAGCACGCGCTGGCGTCCCGGTTTGTGCTGCTGGACAACTTCTACGACTGCGCGGAAGTCTCCGGCGACGGCTGGAACTGGTCCACGGCGGGGATGGCGTCGGAGAACACCGAGCGCAATGTGCCGTTCAGCTACTCGGGCCGGGCGCGGAGCTACGACTTTGAGGGCAGCAACAGCGGCGTCGCCGTGGACCTGCTTGGCATCCCTGATGTCGCCCGCCCGCCGAGCGGCTACCTGTGGGATTTGTGCGCCGCGCACGGGGTCGGCTTCCGCAACTACGGCTTTTTCGCCGATGACATCGAGCTGCCGCGCACGTCGGCGGAGCAGGGCACGACGGGTCTGGAAAACAGCCCGACCAAGAAGGCGCTCGTCGGCAAAAGCGATGCCGACTTCCGCTTCTTTGACACCAACTATGCCGACAGCGAGGCCTGGGTGCAGGACAAGCTCACCCCCGCTCCGAAGCAGCTCACCGAGTACGGCGCGTTCCACGACCCATCGCGGTTCACTGCCTGGAAGCGTGAGTTCGATGCCTATGTCAAAAACGGCAATCTGCCGCCTTTCAGCATGGTTCGCTTCATGCGCGACCACACCGGCGGCACGACCCCCGGCGCGTCGTCGCCCCGTGCGATGGTGGCCGACAACGATTACGCCGTCGGGCAGATTGTGGACATCATCAGCCACAGCCCGTACTGGAAATCGTCAGCGATTGTGATTGTGGAAGACGACGCGCAAAACGGCTATGACCACGTCGACGCGCACCGCTCCACCTGCTATGTCATCAGCCCGTTTATCGCGCCCGGCACGCACGACAGCCGCTTTTACAACACCGACAGCGCCCTGCGGACGATAGAGCTGCTGCTCGGCCTGCCGCCGATGTCCCGCTACGATGCCATCGCCCCGCCGGTGGCCGTCTTCGGCCCCTCTGCCGCCGCCAACGCCGCGCCTTACGATGCCGTTTTGCCGCCGAAGGAGATTTTGGCGGAAGTCAATACCAAGCGTGACTATCGCGCTCAAGACTCGGCCCGCCTGCTGAACCCCCTGCATGAGCAGTCCGGGCCGGATGAGCAGCTTAACGACATCCTGTGGCGCTCCCTGCGCCCCGGCACAACGCCTCCGCCCCGCCATTACGGATTGACTAGCGGCCTGCTGACGGGGACAGCGGTGAAGAAGGGAGATGGGGACGACGACTAGGACGTGAGGTGTGAGGGCGGGGTTTCCCGCCCTCATTCTGCCGTACCCCTGAATCTGCCACGGGTTAAAACCCGAGGCTTTCAAGTGCCCAGTGCCCAGGGGACACAAGACAAAGCATAGCTCGCATGTTCTGTTCTTACGTCCCCTGGACGGTGGGCTTTTTCCAGCCTCGGGTTTTAACCCGTGGCCTCCTGTCTTCTCCCTTCCTGCACTGGCTCCCCAAAATTGGGGAGGGGAGCCTCCTCTGCGTGTTTAACAAGCCTCGCTTCTGGTAAAAATAGCCTACCAACCCCAACCAGAAACGAGGCCACTTTCCAATGGCAGTCCATACTTCACCTACCAAATCCACAGATCTGTCCGCACAGATAGACGGCACGCCCGCGCAAAGCAATTCCGAAGGCTTCCCGAAGACCTACCCGGCCCCGCCGCAGCTTTCGACGCCCACCGACCTCTCCGCGAAGCAGGCTGAGGCCGTCACCAATGCGCTCAACCCGCTAATCGCCGACGCCTTCGCGCTTTACACCAAGACCAAGAACTTCCACTGGCATCTGTCCGGCCCGCGCTTCCGCGACCTGCATTTGCTGTTTGATAAGCAGGCCACGCAGGTGTTCGAGAGCATCGACCCGATGGTGGAGCGCATTCGCAAGATTGGCGGCACGTCCGTCCGGTCCATCACCCACATCAGCAAGCTGCAAACTATTCAGGACGACAACGACGAGTTCGTGACCCCGCAGGATATGGTGCTTCGGCTGGCGCAGGACAACCGCCACATCGCGCAGCAGCTTCGCGCCGCGTCGGAGACCGCCGAAGAGAACAAAGACCTTGCCACGGCAAACCTCCTGGAAACGTTCCTGGACGCCGCCGAGCGCCGCACCTGGTTCCTGTTCGAGATTTTGCAGGAAGATAACGCCGTCACCACCGGCAAGTAGGTTATAAATCAAGAAAGGCCGGGGAAGCAAATGCTTCCCCGGCCTTTTAGCGTCTTAGGATCTATATCGAAAGCCCTCGGACGGCCCCCTAGCCCCCAATTCTGGGGGAATCAGACAGTGAGGATTTGGTTCTTCTGCTCCGGCTCCCTCTCCTTGCTGAAGGAGAGGGTTGGGGTGAGGTTCTCCGTCTAAGGCAGCAAATCAGCCACGCGAACCGTCGAGTCCGGGGCGGCGAGGGGCCGCACTTCGTCGTCCGTGGTCAGGATAGTCTCTTCGGCGTAGCCGGTGTCGGTAGGCGAGCGGAAAATATGCAGCAGGCGGTTCGGGATGTCCGCGACCCAGTATTCGGGAATGCCAGCGCTGCCATACTGCCGCACTTTGCGCGTCAGGTCAAAGTGCAGAGTGCTGTTGGAGGCTTCTACGACAAGCAGCGTGTCGCTTGCTGTCGGCTCGACTTCTAAGTACTTGTCCAGCGTTTCCGCAAGCAGAGCGATGTCCGGCTCAGGATCAGCATCGCCCACCGGTAATGAAGTTTGCGTCTGAATGCGCCTGGGATCGAAGATTGCGGACAGTGCGACAATAACAAAAGTAACGACAAAAGCGTGCAAACGTCCCTGTCCCATTTTCTTCCAAATCTCTCCCAACACTAGCTCATACTTACCATCATCCAGAAAGCCGTTTTCGCCCAGCTTCCGGTACTCCGCCCGTGTCCACCGCTTGCGCGGCTCTTCGGCGCTTTCAATCGCAGTGTCAGGTGAATAGTTGGGCAAAGTCTCAGGCGCGATTTGCGGCCTGTCTAGCAGAGTTGTCATGGCGGCTCCCTCTAGAGTTGAAAAACCTGAGTTAAGAACTGATGTTACGCCGTCCTTATCCCCAGAATAAATTCTGGGTCTGAAAAGTGCGACTGTCCACCTTCGTGGACATAGGAACCACCGTTGGGAAGCTGTCTTATGTCTGCGAAGGCAGACAATCGCTTTTTCCAGCCCCGGATTTCAATCCGGGGGCAAAGAGGGCGTAATATCAGTTGAGAAACAAAAGAAGGGCAGGGACAAGCCCTGCCCCTGCGGGGTACGTTCGTCAGTCGAAAGCAGTTTTCCTGCCCGGTAATTCTGCTACCGCACGCCCCAGCCCATTGCGAGGCCGATGTGGTAGGCGGCGAAGGTGACGCCCCAGGCAAGCACGGTCATGTAGCCGGTCATAAAGAGGGGCCAGGTCCAGCCGTTGGTTTCGCGCTTGACTACGGCCACGGTGGAGAGGCACTGCATCGCCAGGACGTAGTAGATCATGATGCAGACGGCGACCAGCGGGGACAGCAGAGGGTCGGCCCGCATTTTCTGCACCAGCGAAGTGTTGTCATCGCCGGTGTCCGAGGCCCCGTTGATGGTGGCCCAGGAGGCCACGAAGACTTCGCGGGCAACGAAGGACGATACGAGGGAAACTCCGATGCGCCAGTCGAAGCCGAGCGGTTTGATGACCGGCTCCAAAAGCCGCCCGGCATGACCGGCGTAGGACTGCGCCAGCGCCGCCTGCGGCGGCGTGTGCGGCGCGGGCTTCGGGTAGGCCGACAGGAACCACAGCAGAATGGACATGGACAAAATGACCGTGCCCGCCTTTTTGATAAACAGCCCGGCGCGTTCCAGCATGGTCATCAAGACCGTGCGCGGCGAGGGCATATGGTAGGGCGGCATCTCCAAGAAGAACACCGGGGGAGCGCCCCGCAGGAGCGTTTTCTTGAAGACCCAGGCCATGCCGAAGGCGGCGACGGTTCCCAAAAAGTACATCGCCATCATGGTCAGCCCCGGCAGGGTGAAGATGCCCAGCACGCGCCGGTTCGGGATAAACGCCGCGATCATCAGCGTATAGACCGGGATACGCGCCGAGCAGGACATCAGCGGGGCAACCAGAATGGTAGCGAGGCGCGATTTGCGGTCGTCGATGGTGCGAGTCGCCATGATGCCGGGGATGGCGCAGGCAAACGACGACAGCAGGGGAATAAACGACTTGCCGTGCAGGCCCACTTTGGACATGACTTTGTCCATTAGAAACGCCGCCCGTGCCATGTAGCCGGTGTCTTCCAGCAGCGCAATGACAAAAAACAGCAGCAAAATCTGCGGCAGGAACGTGATCGCCGTGCCGACCCCGGCAATGATGCCGTTGACGATCAAATCCTGCAAAGCGCCTGCGGGCATATGCGCCGTGACAAAGTCCTGCAAATGGCTCATGCCCGTACCGATCCAGTTCATCGGGATTTGCGCCCAGGTGAAAACAGTCTGGAACACAAAGACCATCACGGCGAAAAAGATGACATAACCCCAGACCCGGTGCATCAGCACCCGGTCGAGTTTGTCCGTCAGCGTCACCGTGCGCTTTTGGGGTGAGCGGACGGCGCGGGCGGCAATACGGCCCGCCCAGGCATAGCGGGCTTCCACCAGCAGGGTGGGGAAGTCAAGGCCGAGCAGGGCAAAATTGGCCTGATCGGCCCGCACATGGCTGAGAATATTGGGGTCCCAGCGGGTGCGCTCTTCGGGACGCAGGCTTTCGGCCATCAGCAGACCGGTCGCTTCTGCCTGTGCCTGCGCCGGGGCGGTTCCGTGGGCGGCCTCAATCATGTCCGCCAGCTCGTTGACCTCGGACTCGGCTTCGACGGGCAGCATCCAGTCGCGCCGGGGCGGCGCGGGCGTCTGCGGCAGGGCGGCAATGGCTTCGCGGAGGGCATCCAGCCCCTGATTTTTGGACACCAGCACGACGCGCACTGGGACGCCCAACGCTTTTTCCAGCGCCGCCGCGTCCACGGTCTGCCCGGTCCGGGCGGCCACATCGGTCATGGTCAGCACGATGATAGTGGGCAGGCCAAGCTCCAGCACCTGCGAGGTCAAATACAAGTTGCGGGATAAGTTGGCTCCGTCCACGACATGAACGATGCCGACCGGCTGCGAGACATCGGTGCGGTGTCCGAACAGAACGTCGCGGGCGATGGCCTCATCGGGGGAGCGCGGGGACAGGGAATACAGGCCGGGCAGGTCAATCAGCGCCGCCTCGCCGCCGGGAACGCGCACGCGGCCTTCTTTTTTCTCCACGGTGACGCCGGGATAATTGCCGGTCTTCTGACGCAGGCCGGTCAGGGCATTGAACAGGGTGGTTTTGCCGCAGTTGGGTGTGCCGACCAGGGCAAAAAGCGGCGGGGCCGTGGGGGCAGGGGGCGTTGTCGAACTCGGTGCGGGGGAGGCCGTCATCACTTACCTTCTTACCATAGTGGTGCTATTCGTTCATCTCCGGGTCAAGCTCGGGCGGGCAGCGGCGCATCCGCACGGCTTCGGCTTCGCCCCGGCGCAGGGAAAGCTGATAGCCGCGCAGCAGGACAGTCATGGGGTCGCCCAGAGGCGCGACGCGCAGGATACGCACTTCGACGCCCGGCGTGAACCCCAATTCCAGCAGGTGAGCGCGAAGGCTGGTATCCGGGCTGAGACCCAGGACGTGCCCAAATTCGCCCGGCTCCATCCGGCACAGCGGCATTTCGCGGTGTCCGGTGGCGTCCGGCGAGAACTCGGCCAGCGCGGCAGTGCGGCGCAGTGCCTTCTGGGCCGCGCCGTTGTTTTGATACCAGCGGCAGAAGAGCGAGGGCCGCTTCTGGCCCTCTTTAGGGGTGTTTGGGTTGTCCATGAGGCTGTTTGCGCTTGCTTTCCGAGTTTCCGACTAAATCAGTCGGAAACGTATATAAGGCTATTATGGCACTGCCCGCCGTGGTTGTCAACGCTTTGGGCGGGCGTGTGAAATTATTTTCTCGACGCCCTCTTGACAACAAAGGTTCATTCCGGTATACTCTCCCTCGTTGCTTCAACTTATACGTGCGCTCGTAGCTCAGTGGATTAGAGCATCTGGTTGCGGACTAGAAGGTCGCAGGTTCGAGCCCCGCCGGGCGCATTGAGAAGATAACAGAGAAGCAGTGAAGACAGCCGCTCCCCTTTGGGGGCGGCTGTTTTTGTCTGGGAGGCTGAGGCCACAATCCGGGGGAACCGGAAAAGAGAAAATAAGCCTCCTCCTAATTATCTGGTTCCCCCATTATTGGGGGCTAGAGGGTCCAGTCCGTATCCTTCTTTTGGGAAGGTAGGTTCGGGAACACCCCGCCGCTGCGCTGCGTTTAAACAAGCATGACCCTACGCCGCCCCCCTCTTCTCCGAGCCTTCACGCTGATTGAACTGCTCGTCGTCATCGCTATCATAGCGATACTTGCGGCGATTTTGTTTCCCGTCTTCCAGAAGGTGCGTGAGAATGCCCGGCGGGCGTCGTGCGCGTCCAATGAAAAGCAAATCGGGCTGGCACTGATTGAGTATGTGCAGGACACCGACGAAGTCCTGCCGTTTTCCTACTACGGCAGCACGGGCGACTCGGACGCGACCACGAACTTCAAGTGGATGGACGCGATTTACCCCTATATCAAAAGCGAAGCGGTGTTTACCTGCCCGAGCGACTCGGTCAGCCCGGCATACCAGTACCGCACCGGGGAGGATTACGGCAGCTACGGGCTGAACGGCGCTTACGGTGCGGCGGGCGACGCGCAGACGCCCCCGCGCTCGTCGGCGGCGTATCTGGTGACTCTGCCGCAGGTAGTGGTCCCTGCCGACACCGTCTGGGTGACGGACAACAACAACGCGCCGACGCTCAAAAACCCCGGCGGCTCACAGGGCTTTTTCTGGGCCACAACGCCTCCGCTGATTGACACGTCGGTCACGCCGCGACAACTCAGCAACATCAGCGAGCGGCACACAGGCCGTGTCAATGTGCTGTATTGCGACGGCCATGTGAAAGCGCAGAGCCTCGACACGCTGATGCAGACGAAAATGGTGCAGGACCCGGTGGACGGGCGGACCAAGCCGGTGATGACGGTGTTTACGATTGAGGATGATTGAGGCAGGCCCCCCGCCCCAATACTGGGCAGCCTGAAAAAAACAGCCGCCCCAGTACTGGGGCGGCTGTTTTCAGATGCCGAAGGCGGGACTCGAACCCGCATGAGGTTGCCCTCAAAGGTTTTTGAGACCTCCGCGTCTGCCATTCCGCCACTTCGGCAAAAAGTGCTCTTGGCAGGTGCAGAAAAGAGTATGACTTACGCAGCGCAATTTGTCAACACGGGGAGTACAAATTGGAAAGCGCAAAAAGTAGAAGTGTGAAGGAAGCACGCTGCCCGCACTGGTTCCAGTCTTTAGGAACGAACGGCGGCGGACAGTGAAAGGCAGGCTGATCTGCGCCCGCCCGGCCTACTTCACGAGGGTAAAGCCTGCCCCCCTATCCGCAACACTGAGGATAGGGGGGCGGCTTGCAGTGTTTAAACGACGGCGGGGCGCAAAATGTTCCCGAACATCTGTTTTTATTTTATCGTGGTCGGTGAGGACAGACCGGGCTTTCCGATGTGCTTCTGCGCCTCTGATTTTCGGAGTGCTTCTTTTTGAAGATAGTCCTGATTGGCCTGCTTAATCATCTGTCTTTCCTGCGGGGTAGCGGGGCGGCCATCAATCGTAACCGTTCCAGCGTCCTGCGGGTTGTAAGCCCTCTGCCCGCTTATTGCACAGCCGCGCACCAGCAATAGAAAGAGGGTCAGGCCAAACATCGCTGTGCCGATGATACCGCAAATGCGCCCGGCGACCACCAGCCCGCGCTGGCTGATGTCGCCCGTCTGGGCTTCGTAGCGGTCCAGAACCAACAGAGCGTTGTTGCCCATGCTCCAGGCCACCGGCCCCAAAAGCGGACACAAAACCAGGCTGAGAATGCCCATCACCAGATAAGTACTGCCATTGACGGGATTATTGCTATTCATCGTAGCCGATTCTACCGCAGGCAGCCATCGTTTTTCGTGTCGCCCTTGACACCCCGGCCCGGATGAGTTACACTAGACGGGAACGCACAGGGGCGGGAAGAGAGTAGGACACAGATGGCAGCGGCGGGAATCAGTTTAGGCTATGTGCTGTCTCTCTCAGTGGCCGAGGACGTCTTCATGGGCGGGGCGATGGTGACGGATGTGCACGGCCTGCCGCTGGAGTTCCGCTATACCGAGCCGGTGCGGGCAACCCGCTTGCAGCGCATTCTCTACGGCGACGTGCTGGAAAAATATATTCACGGCGAGGTGATTGCGGGCAACCTGGTGTCCCGGCTGGAACACAAGCCGGACCTGCTGCTCGTTTCCGAGCCGGCCCTGCTGGACACCGCGCAGGCGGCGGGGCGAAAAGCGGTTCTGCTGCTGGCCTCGCGGGTGCCGCCGCTCAAAGAATTTGGCGCAACGCAGGATATTTCCGACAGCGAATACTTTTTGCAGGTCACCGACAGCGGCTCGCCCGTGCGCGTGCGCCTGCCCGGCCCGGATGCCGGACTGCGAAGCGAAGTCACGCGGCTGCTGACCGAAGCCGGGCGCACGATGGACCCGACCGAGCCGCTGGCACGGGTGGAAACGGCGATTAAAATGCTGTGGGCGGACGAACAGGCGGAACCGGCTTGAGCGAGTCCAGGGCCTGGGGTGCCGTCCGCCGGGCTTTGGGAAAGCTGGCCGGGCGGGTAGTGGTGCGCGAAATGCCCCCCGAAAGCGCGGCATCGGCGGTGGCCGTGCGCCAGTCCGAGGCGCTGACTCCCTCGCCCGTGGCGGCGGGAGGGCGCGAGGGAAGCTGGGCTGCATTGGCGGTGTCGCGCACGCTGCCCGGCCCGCAGGCGGGGGTGGGGGCGCGAAACATACTGCCGTCGGCGACACTGGCCGGGGAAGGGGACACTGCCGACTTCGCGCTGCGCCCCGCGCCGGTGAGTATTCTGCCGGTGCTGCGGGCGGAAACAAGCCGGGTCAGGGAAGCCGGGCTGGACTGGCCGCTGATGGATGTGCGCCTGCCGGAACAGTTTTTTCAGCTTCCTGCCGCGCCGACTCGTGTGAACGCGGTGGCGCTGCTGAGTTCGCAGAAACGGCTGGGGACCACTCAGAGTCTGGGCGGCTGGGCGGTGCGCCTGCCGAAGACGGGGAAGCTGAAAATCCCGCGCCCGTCTGGCCCGATGGTGCGCTGGGGCGGCGACTCGGTATTGGAGCGGATGCCGCTGACGCGGCGGGGGCTGGTCGCGCCGCCGGGCGTCGGGGCGGCGGAAGCATTCGCCGCCGAGCATCGGCGTCTGGCCGAGGCATTGGCCCTGCCGCCGGGCGATGTGCTGCTGCTGGGCGTCTTCCCCGGCGTGCCGATTTTGGCTGTTCGGCGCATCTTAGTGGCTGACGACGGGCAGAGCCTGCGTTTGTGGCTGAAGGCGGATGTGGTGCGGGCGCGGACAAAGCTGCGCTTTATCACGCTGCTGGTGGGCCGTCAAGTGTCGTCAGGCCGGATGCTTCAGGCGGCGCTATGAGGTCTCTTCAGGGCCGAGGACAATCACGATAGGGACAGAGCTGCTGCTGGTTCAAATTTTAGTGCTGATTTTCACGGGCGCTCTCTGGTGGATCGCCCGGCGCGACCTTGCCGCACGCCCCGTGCCGCCCCCGCCGGTGGCTCTGTCTGAACTGGCTGATTTAGAGCAGCTTTGCGCGACTCTAGAAACCGTCGTCACCGACCTGGCAAAGCGGCTGGACGCGCTGGAACGAGGCGTGCCGGTAGCGGACCCGCCGCGTCTGAGGGAAGTTCCGGCGGAGCGGGGCGGGGACCTGCTGGCCGCCGCGCCGTTCGCACCTGTAGTGACACCGCGTATGGCCCCCGAAGCGGACCCGCGCCATCAGCCGGTGTTTGCTCTGCTGGCGGAAGGCATTACCGACCCCGCCGAGATCGCCCGCCGGACGGGCCTGGGCCGGGGCGAAGTAGATTTGATTTTGAGCCTGCACGCCCGGCGTGCGTTTTGACTGTTTGATTTAAAGGAGTTTACTTATTACTATGCAACTGACACGACGCGGCGCGGCCCCTCTGGTGGCCCTTTCCGCCCTCACCGCGCTGGCCCTGGCCGGATGCAACCATTCGGACACGGCGGCCACCAGCACCGGGGGCGTGGTCGCTACCGTCGCCGGAGCACCCGCCGGGACTGTGGCGACTGTCACCACGCCCAAAGGGGGAATGCTGACCCTGTCGCAGCCCGCGTTCTATGCCCAGCTTCAATCCTATGTGGCCGCCTCCAACCCCAACCCGCAGGCCGGACGCCTGCCGACCGGGCAGGCCGTGATGCAGCAGCTTGTGCAGGGCCTGATGTTTGAAGGGCTGGCGCAGGATCAGGGCCTCGCCCCCACCGATGCCGAAGTGGATGCCCAGTATAACAACATCAAGCTGGTGCAGGAAATCCGCAACGTCAAGCCTTTCGATCAAGTCTTGGCCGATAACGGCCTCAGCCCCGAGGTCGTTAAAGAAACCCAGATCAAGCCGCTGCTGTCGCAGGTCAAGCTGCTGACCAAAGGTGTCACCATCAGCGACGCCGACATCCAGACGTACTACGACGCCAACAAAAACAAATCCGTCACTGACAACGGCTTCACCAAGCCGGAGCGGGTGCATATCAAGAAAATCGCCGTGGCGACGGCGGCGGAAGCCACGGCCATTGCCGCCGACATCAAGAGCGGCAAATCGACGTTTGACAAAGAAGTGTCCAAATCGCTCGATAAGTCCACGCCCGACGGCGATTTCCCGACGTGGATTGCGATTGACCCCGCCGCGCCCGGCTCGGAAGTGCTGACAAAGCCACTGGCCGCTACTGCCGAAGGCGGCCTGACCACCCCTATTCCCATTCCCAGCGCCGCCGGACCGACTTTCTGGCTGGTACAGGTGGTGAAGAAAGAAAAGAAAGAAGTGATGCCTCTGGACCAGGTCAAAGACCTGGTGCGTGCTGTCCTGCTTCAGCAGAAAGCCGGGCAAAACTCCGAGGGGCAGCAGGCATTGCAGCAGCAGCTTCGGGACTTCCAAACCGCCGCCACGGTGAAAATTGCTGGACCGCAGTACGCCGCGCTGGCACAGGAGATCACCCACCCTGCGCCGCCGCAGCCCGCCCCGCCGGCTCCGAGCGGCGGCCCCGGCGGCTCGACGTTTGCGCCCGCGCCCGGACCACGTTAGGACACGGAGACCCCCCGCCTCCATTATTGGGGGCGGGGGGTCTCCTCGGAAAGACGTTTCATGCTGACACTTATCGGCCTCGGCCCTGCGGAGACGCAGGGCGACGGCCTCAGCCTCGGGGCCTGGCGCGTGCTGCAAGCCGCGCCCGGCCCCCGTTTTCTGCTGGGGCACACGCACCCCGCCGCCCGCTGGCTTCGAGCCGAAGGCGGCATCACGTTTGGCACGATACTGGACGACCTGCCGCCCGCCGACGCCGCCCTGTTGGTGCTGAGCGCCGCTCGTATCGGCGACGCGCTCTGCGTCCTGCCCGGACATCCGCTGCTGGGCAGTGCTCTCGGTTTGCTGCTCTCGGAAGCCGCCCGGCGCGAAAAGCTGCCGCTCCAAATCTACGCCCCCGCCCCGCCGCCGTCCGCCTCGCCCGCCGATTTCGACGCCCTGAGGCTCGTCATGGCCCGCCTGCGCGGCCCCGACGGCTGCCCCTGGGACCGGGAGCAGACGCCACAGACGCTGCGAAAATACTTGGTTGAAGAAGCCTATGAGGTGATTGAGGCCATCGACGCGGGCGATCCAGCCAAACTGTCCGAAGAGCTGGGCGACCTGCTGCTGCAAGTGGTCTTCCACGCGCAGCTGGCCGAAGAGGCAGGCACCTTCGCCCTGCCCGCCGTGACGCAGTCCATTGTCGAGAAGCTCATCCGTCGCCACCCACATGTCTTCGGCGACCTGCGCGTCTCCGGCACGGACGAGGTGCTGCAAAACTGGGAGCAGATCAAGCGCGGCGAGCCGGGCTACGAGACCCGCACCAGCATTTTAGACGGCCTCCCGCCCGCCCTGCCTGCTCTGATGCGGGCTTTGGAAGTCTCCAAGCGCGTCGTCAAAGTCGGCTTCGAGTGGCCGACGGTGGCCGAAGTCCTGGACAAAGTAGACGAAGAGCTGGCCGAGCTTCGCGCCGAAATCACTTCCGGGGACACTGCTCGCACCGCCGATGAGCTGGGCGATTTATTGTTCACGCTGGTCAATGTCGCCCGTCAGCTCAGCGTGGACCCCGAAGATGCTCTGCGCCGGATGACCCAACGCTTTGCCACTCGCTTCCGCGCCGTGGAAGAGTCCGCCGAAGAGTCAGGCCGCGCCGTGTCCGACCTGACCCTCGCCGAAATGGAAGCCGCCTGGTCGGCGGCGAAGGGACAAGAAATTGCCACGGGTTAAAACCCGAGGCTGGAAAGTTCTCAGTGTCCAGGGGACACAAGAGAAGCCCCGCGTATTCGGTTCTTACGTGCCCTGCACGGCGGGCTTTTGACAGCCTCGGGTTTTAACCCGTGGCCTCTGCTACGCCGTTTTGGTCATCTTGCCCTTGTCTGCGGCCTGGGCATTGGCCCGCGATTCGTCGGCCCGCGCCTGCATCTCCTCGACAGTAGCAGTCGGCAGACGCGCCGCGCCTTCGGTCTCGTGCAGACGGACCCGCGTGCCGTTCGCCACAGCCTGGTCCAGCCGCCGGGCTGCATTCGCAATCTCCCCGGCATACTGCGGCAGCCACTCAGCCTGGGCCACCAGCATCTCATCGGTCATCTGCCAGACTTCTTCGGGATTGCACACGGCCCCCACCAGCGGGTCATGCAGCATGGCCTGTTTCAGCAGGGTCAGATCGCCCCGCACGGCGGCCTCCATCCCCATTTCCTGCACCCGGACACTCGCGCTGCACGTCGCCGCGCAGGCCAGCGGCAGAGCGCCGATCACCGGCATATTGATTCCCGTTCGGTCCACATAGCCGGGGATTTCCACGATGCAGCCGTCCGGCAGGTTCGTAATATGCCCCTGGTTGACGACATTGAAATGCCCCCGGTAGATGCGTCCCGTTTCCAGCGCTTCAATGATATAAGAGCCGTGTTCCTCGCTGCGCGTCTCCGGTGTGAACTGCGGAGACTCTTCAGCCATCCACTGCGGGAAGTCCTGCTCAAACCAGTTCCGGCCTTCGGTGCAGACCCGCAGGTAGCCGCCGGTTTCGCCGTTGATCCACGCCCGCAGGCTGATCCAGTCGCTAATCTCGCCGATACGCTTGCGATACCAGGGCAGGTACTCGGACAGATGCCCGTTGCTTTCGGTGCTGTAATAGCCAAGCCGCTTGAGAACATCCAGCCGCACTTTTTCGTCTATCTGAAAGTCTTCCACGGCAGACATCATTTCGTACATCAACGGGATGAGATCGATGCCGCGCCAGGTGGCTCGAATGCACCAGGTCTGGTGGTTGATGCCCGCGAATACGGCTTCCACGTCTTTGCGGCTCAGAGTCTCGTCCGCCCCCAATTTCCCCGCTGCCTTTGCCCACAACTCGGTGGCCCGCGAAACCTGCCAGTGTGCCCCCTGCACGCCGTGGCAGAGGCCAATGGTCGGCACGCCGCCATATTTATTGCAGGCCCAGGTATTCATCGCCATTGGGTTAGAATAGTTGAGCAGCCGGGCGTTCGGTTTTGCCACTTCGCGGATGTCCCGGCAAAAGTCCAGCAGCGCGGGGATGGTGCGCTGGGCATACATCAGCCCTCCCGCCGAAAGCGTGTCGCCCACGCATTGGTCCACGCCGTATTTCAGCGGAATGTCAATATCGCTCTGGAACGCTTCCAGCCCGCCCTGACGGATCATGCACAGCACATAATCGGCATCGGTCAGGGCTTCCCGCCGGTCGGTCGTGGCTTCCACGGTCGCGGGCAGTCCATTGGCGGCAATGTCGCGGCGGCAAAGCTGCGTCACCATGTCCATGTTGTGTTCTGAGAGGTCATGGAAAGCAAAGTGCGTGTCGGCCATCTCCGGCACGGACAGAAGATCGCGCAGCAGGCGGCGTGTAAACCCGACCGACCCGGCCCCGATCATTGCAATTTTTAATGGCATAAGAATTTTTCCTATTTGGTGTGCCCCATTGTATCACGCCTGCCCCGCGCCTGCAACCTGTGGACAGTTCCTCACGGCCAGTGTTCGAGGGTTTGAAACCCCTCGCTCGGAGGCGAAGACGCCGGGAAGCCAAAGAGTAAGAAAAGCCAAAGAGATAGACATGGAGGGCTATATTTGCTGGCATTTGGGCCGCCCGGCGCGAAGCGCCTTCCAGCGAGGGGTTTTAACCCCTCGCATTTAACCCCCCGCATTCGGACGGCCTGCGAATAGCCACTAACGAATTAGATGCCCTTGCCCTGCCGTAAGTTTTGGGTAAAATAGCCCCATGAGCGATCTGTCCCTTCCCACCCCACGAAGCTACGTCTGTTACCGCGCCGCCCTGCCGCCCCTGTTTGATGGACGGCTGACCGAAGGTGCGTGGGTGGCTGCCCCGTGGACCGCCGACTTTGTGGATATCGAGGGCGGCACTCAGCCTGCGCCGCGCTTTCGTACCCGCGCCAAAATGCTGTGGGATGACACGTATTTCTACATTGCCGCCGAGATGGAAGAGCCGCACGTCTGGGCGACGCTGACCGAGCGCGAGTCGGTCATCTTTCAGGACAACGATTTTGAAGTGTTTATAGACCCCGACGGCGACAATCACAGCTACTTTGAGCTGGAAATTAATGCCCTCGGCACCGTCTGGGACCTGCGCCTCGTCAAGCCCTACCGCGACGGCGGTCCGGCGCTGAACGAGTGGGACGCGCCGGGACTCAAAAAAGCCGTGCAGATCGACGGCACGCTGAACGACCCCTCGGACACCGACCGAGGCTGGACTGTCGAGCTGGCCTTGCCGTGGGCAGATTTAGCCGAACACGCAGGCCGCCCCGTGCCGCCGAAAGACGGCGAACAGTGGCGCGTCAACTTCTCGCGTGTCGAGTGGGATGTGACCGTCGAGGGCGGCGCGTATCAAAAAGTCCCCCATCGCCCCGAGCACAACTGGGTCTGGTCCCCGCAGGGAGCGATTGATATGCACCGCCCTGAGCGCTGGGGCTTCGTGCAGTTTTCTTCTAATCCCCCCGGCACGGACGAGTTTCGCCCCGACCCATCCCAACCCGCCCGCGATTTGCTGATGGCCGTCTACCACGCACAGCACGCCTATCATCAGGCGCATGGGCAGTGGGCGGGCACGCTGTCTCAACTGCCCCTGCCCGCATCCCCGCTCACGGACACGCTCCGGCTGACCCGGACCGCCGACGGCTTCACCGCCACCGCCGAGTACCTGACCCTGGGCAGCGCCCCCGCCCGGCTGTCTGTCCGCGCTGATTCACGGCTTGGGGCAGGGGACATCTAAAACTTCCTCTTGCCCCCCGCCCCACATTGCGGGTATACTAATACCCGGCTTCCAGTGACGCGGACAGAAGGGTTTGGCGCAAGATGAATGCGAACTTTCATGACAGCGGTATTCGGGCAATCCATAGCATTATTGTTTACACTCGCACCCTGGCTTATAAGAACACCAGCCCGCAAACCCTGGCAAGTATCCTTGACCACACCGACATACTGGGCTGTATGCTGATGGACGGTTTTCGTGACTACGACGGCTGGAACATCGTCCTGCTGTTCCGCCTCCATTTGCAGGACATTGAGGAAAAATTCGAAGGGTTCCAGGGATTGACGCAAGCATTTGACGAAAACATGAGCCGCACCAAACAGCCTGTGATGCCTGCACCAGAGCTGGCAATGGCTTAATCCTGCAATGGTCTGAGAATGAGGTCACTTATGCCGCACCCGCGTTTTACAAATGAAGAAATTGCCCGACGTGGCGAAGAGATTTACGCCGCCCGGCTCCGTAGCGTGTTGGAAAAAGAACATCAAGGCGAAGTCGTCATTATTGATGTCGAGTCCGGCGACTATGAAATCGGGCAGGACTCGCTTGCCGCTAATCAGCGTGCCCTTGCTAAACATTCTGGTGCGGCGCTGTACGGCATCCGTGTCGGATTTCCTTTTGTGGAAGATTTAGGCAGATTGTACAACTAATGACCAACACCAATGTTACAATGTGGGGCATTCACGCAGGGGTGTTCCAGTAGAAGCCTATGCCTGATGAACCCTATGATGAACTGCGCGTCGCGGAAGATTTGGCTTCTTTCCTAGCCGATCCCGGCGGTTTCACGCTGCCGGAGCTAATGGGAGTGACCGAGGCGACGGATGAACTCCTAGCCTTGTACGAAAGCAGTGGAAGTAAGGGGGCAACCTACAGTCTGCGCTTTGGAGACATGGCTGGTCAGCCTTATTATTCTGTTTCTGTGTGGCCAGAGCGTGAAATTATTTCCCGAAAGGTCTCCGTCACGTATTCTGCCAGCGTTCACGCTTTCATTCAGGATAATCTGGCGTTGTTTGCTGACCCAAGATGCTGCGTGGGATTGTGGTATAACGCTGACGACAAGGTGACTTACCTTGACATTGTGGCTGTCCTGCCGGAGAGGCAAGTGGCGGTGGCACTGGCAAAGCAGTACAATCAGATCGCTGTTTTTGACCTGCATGGGCTGGCCGAAATCGAGACGGGCGGCTCTGGAAACACTCCCGCTGATATGCCCCCTGCTGAGGAACGCTTGCCAAAAATAAATTTGGAGAGCAAGGAGATTCGCTGAATGAAAGCCACAGAAAAAGAAGAAGTCACGACCACCTCACAACTGGTCGGCATCATACCCGGTGACCCACCCCGCTTGAATCTGGTAGACCACGCTTCAGGGCGCAACGGCGTCAAGCGGCACTTCACACGGCAGACCCCGGTGCGCGATGAAAAGCTCTTCGCAGAGCTTACGCGGGAAGTGAGTATTGGCGACTACTTCCGTGCTACCATTGTCAATGAGTATAGAGAAACGGGAATCCTGACCTATCTTTCCGATTTCAAGAAGCTGCCCCCTGCCAAGCAGGAAGCACCGGCTAAAAATGGAGCGTCCCCTATGGGTCACAGTGAGATCAAAAAGATAGTTGGCATCCCGTCCGTGCGGACCGCAAAAACGAGAGTGAAATCTTAGAAGTATCACGATAGAGGAGAAATGAATGGCAGACACAAAGCGCGTGTGGCTCTTTGAAGAGGGCAACGCAACGATGCGCGATGAACTGGGCGGCAAGGGCGCGAACCTGTGCGAGATGAGCAACATTGGCTTGCCCGTCCCTCCCGGCTTCACGATCACGACCGATACCTGCGTGGCATACAACAAAGGCGACGGGAACTTCCCCGCCGGTCTCATGGACGAAATGAAGGCGGCGCTGGCCGATGTCGAAGCCAAGACCGGCAAGAAACTGGGCGACCCCACGAACCCGCTGCTGGTTTCGGTGCGCTCCGGCGCGAAGTTCTCCATGCCCGGCATGATGGACACGGTTCTTAATTTGGGCCTGAACGATGCCACGGCGGAAGCGCTGATTAAGCTGACCGGCAATGAGCGGTTTGTGTACGACTCGTACCGCCGCTTCCTGATGATGCTCTCGGATGTCGCCTACTCGGACGGCACGAACCATCTGGCAAAGCATGATTTCGAGCATATCTTCTATGATATGAAGAAAAATCTGGGCGTCACCGATGACCTTCAGGTCAACGGCGAGCAGCTCAAGCAGCTTTGCGAGACATACAAGAGCCATATCAAAGAGAACGCCGGACGCGACTTCCCGCAGGACCCCTTGCAGCAGCTCCAGGACTCCGTTTCCGCCGTGTGGAAGTCCTGGAACAACGACCGGGCCATTCTGTACCGGCAGCGCGAGAAGATTTCCGATGACCTCGGAACCGCCGTCAACATTCAGGCGATGGTCTTTGGCAATCAGGGTGAAGACTGCGGCACGGGCGTCGCCTTCACCCGCAATGCCTCCGACGGCACCAATGAAGTCTTCGGCGAGTACCTGATGAACGCGCAGGGCGAGGATGTCGTGGCCGGTGTTCGCACCCCCATGCCTATCTCGCAGCTCAAAGTCCAGAACCCGGAGATGTACCGGCAGTTCGACGAAATCTGCACCGAGTTGGAAGCGCATTACAAGGATATGCAGGACATTGAGTTCACGATTGAACACAATAAGCTGTATATTTTGCAGTGCCGCTCCGGCAAGCGCACCGGCCCCGCCGCCGTCAAAATCGCGGTGGACCTGGTCAATCAGGGCGTGATTTCCAAAGAGACCGCGCTCGCCCGCATCAACCCCGAGCTTCTGGATCAGTGCCTGCACCCGATCATCAAGCCCGGCGCGAAGTACACGCTGCTGGCGACGGGCCTTCCCGCCGGACCCGGCGCGGCGACGGGCATCGCTGTCTTTGACGCCTCCCGCGCCGCCGAGCTTGGCAAGGGCGGCAAGGGGCAGCGCGTCATTCTGGTTCGCGCCGACACCTCCCCGGACGACCTCAAGGGAATGCTGGCCGCCGAAGGCGTCCTGACCGAGCGCGGCGGCATGACATCGCACGCAGCCCTCGTGGCACGCGGCTTCGGCATCCCGACCGTGGCTGGCTGCTCCGACATTTCCGTCGGCGCACGCTCGTTCACCGTGGGTGGCCGGACCATCAATGAAGGCGACCCGATCTCGCTGAACGGCACACTGGGCGAAGTCATCGACGGCACGGTGGACGTGGTAGACCCGGAGATGACCGGCGAGTTCGGCGTCCTGCTGGGCTGGGCGGATGAAGTCAAGCGCCTCGGCGTTCGCACCAATGCGGACACGCCCGAAGACGTGGCCCTCGCCATCAAGCTGGGCGCGGAAGGCGTCGGCCTCTGCCGCACGGAGCATATGTTCTTCGCCGAAGAGCGCCGCCCCCTCGTGCAGTCTATGATCTTGGCCGAGAACGAGGAAGAGCGCAAGAAGTATCTGGACGCCCTGCTGCCCTATCAGCGGTCGGACTTCCAGGGCATCTTCGAAGCCCTCGGCGACCGTCCTGCGACCATTCGCCTGATCGACCCGCCGCTGCATGAGTTCCTGCCATCTATGGATGCGCTCATCGCCGAAGTGGCGACTCTGAAAGCGACCCACCCGGACAGCCCGGAGCTTGCGGCCAAAGCCGAGATGCTGCACAAAGTCGAGGGGATGCACGAGATCAACCCCATGATGGGGCTGCGCGGTTGCCGCCTGTCTATTGTCTTCCCTGGCATCGTCGAGATGCAGACACGGGCCATTCTGGAAGGCGCGATTGCCGCCAAGAAGAACGGCGCTTCCCCACACCCGGAGATCATGATCCCGCTGGTCGGCCATGTCAACGAGCTGAAAGCCGTCCGCACCAACCTGGAGCGGGTCGCCAAAGAAGTCACCGAGGCCAACGGCGAGGCCGTGGACTATATGTTCGGCACGATGATTGAAATCCCCCGCGCCGCGCTGACTTCGGACCTGATTGCCGAAGAGGCCGAGTTCTTCTCGTTCGGCACGAATGACCTGACGCAGATGACGTTTGGCTTCTCCCGCGACGACTCGGACAAGTTCCTGAAGCCCTATGTGGCCCAGAAAATCCTGCCCGGCGACCCGTTTGAGGCCATCGACCAGGACGGCGTCGGCAAGCTGATGGAAATCAGCGTCGAGCTTGCCAAGAAAGTGCGCCCGAACATCAAGCTCGGCATCTGCGGCGAGCACGGCGGCGAGCCGTCGTCGGTGGCCTTCTGCCACAAAATCGGCCTGAACTACGTCTCCTGCTCTCCGTACCGCGTGCCCATCGCCCGCCTCGCCGCCGCCCAGGCCAACCTCGCCGACAGCGGCAGCGGGCGCGACCGGTAAGACAAACTAAGAAAGCCCCCGCCATCAGGTGGGGGCTTTTTTCTGTTTTTATGCTATAATATCAACTGATATACGAACTGAAAGTACGTGTGGAGGTATTATGTTTACAAACCAGCCAATGTATACTACGGAATGCGGACGAGCTTATCTTGGGGATGCGCTAGAGTTGCTTGACTGCTTGGAGGCTGACTCGATTGATCTTGTAATAACTTCGCCCCCTTTTGCTTTGCAGCGCGAAAAGAGCTATGGAAATGTTGATCAAGCAATCTATGTCGATTGGTTGATGACGTTTTGCAGGAAGGTGTATCGCGTGCTAAGCCCGCGTGGAAGTTTTGTGATTGATCTTGGTGGTGCCTATCAAAAGGGGCGTCCAGTCCGCTCACTGTACAATTATCGCCTTTTGATCCAACTCTGTGATGAACTGGATTTTCGTCTGGCAGAAGAATTCTTTTGGTATAACCCAGCAAAACTTCCGTCACCGATTGAATGGGTCAACAAACGAAAGCTAAGGGCAAAGGACGCTGTGAATACAGTTTGGTGGTTATCTAAACAAGATAACCCTAAAGCAGACGTCCGAAATGTGCTTGTTCCTTACTCAGAACGCATGAAAAAACTGCATAGTAACCCGGAAGCGTATTACCAGCCAAAATTACGACCTTCCGGCCATGATATGAGCAAAAGCTTCTCAGTGAAAAATGAGGGGGCAATCCCTTCTAATCTTTTGCAAATAGCAAATACAGAAAGCAACTCTCGATATATCCAGTTGTGCAGGGCAACAGATGCACCTGTCCATCCAGCTCGTTTTCCGCAAAAGCTCCCCGCTTTTTTTATTGACTTTCTAACCGATCCTGGTGATCTTGTGCTAGATATTTTCGCCGGGTCAAACACAACAGGGGCTGCTGCTGAGACAGCAAATCGCAGGTGGGTTGCCTTTGAGGAGCATAAGCCATACCTCGCGGCTTCTGCATTTAGATTTATTGACAAGGGAGAAGGAACAGACAAAGCCTCTCTAGTTTATGATACATTGATGAATGGTAGTGCAGCAATGCATATTCAGTCAGAAAAACAGATTGTAATGAATGAGCTAACATAAGTTGTAGAACTAAAACAGGTTAGACGCTAGGAACAGTTCGGTCGTCACCGGATAAACGCGTTCTCCCTGTTTGACATAACGCATTGGGATTTTAGGATTATTAAGTGCGTTTCCTGTTGCTTCTGTTTTAGCTTCCCACTGCTGAAAAAGCGGCTCTAGCAGAATTGGCGGCAGCTTGTAAATCTCTTGAAGAATGACACCCTCGTACAAAGCTATATACCATGCTTTGACAGAACGGTACTTACGCAGAATGTCTTTGTTGAGATGGTGATGTGTTGTTATCCCGGCATTTTTGTTCAATGCGCGATTAACTGTTTTTAATTCGTACTCGTTTCCTTCAGTATCAATCGCATCGTTACCTTCTCGGCCTGGCGAAATTTTTAGCCCAAGCAAAATAAGAACTTGAAGGACTTTGCCACCATTGTCTTGCAAAATATCGTTAATCCCGTATTCATTTGCAAGTTGTTGCATTTCATGTATGCCTTTAAAGGCAGCGTTCAGCCGCTCCAGATCGGATTTGCGTTGCTGTTTGACCGGCACTGTTTCCTGGGCAGGCTGCGGGAGAGGTGAAGAAATAACCTCGACGGAAAGTGCTTCTTCTAAGTCTGAGATGCCGGTATTTTGCTCGTTCGCTAACAAAAAAGATAGAGGAACATCAAGTGCATTAGAAAGGTCAACCATCATTTCAAAGGATGGTGATCTTTCAGCACGCTCAATAAAACTGATATGCTCAGTTGTTTTGTCTACGATTTCTGCGAGTTGTTCTTGAGTCAATCCTTTTTCGAGGCGGGTGGAGCGCACTTTATTCGCAAATCCATGTCTTGCCGAAGTATAATCCATTTTTATCCTAACAGGACGAACCCAGAGTTTGTTCTAGGTGTCATATTATCAATTTGTGCTTATAATGTAAACGAACTGAAAGTTCGTCTTTTAAGAAAAAGTAGAGGCTTTGATATGACTGTCGCACTCACCCGCGAAATAGAAAGTGCCATTGCGGAGCAGGCGTGGCGGGAAGGAACGACGCCGGAAAATCTAGTTTTGGAGGTGGAGAAGATTGTGCTGGACCGGAGCCGGTTCGTGGGGCAAAGGCATTTTGTTTGATAATGGGGTCTGCTACTGACCTGAAAAGCCCCCACCTTGCGGCGGGGGCTTTTTTCTGTGCCGAGTGTGCTAAAATGAAAGCACGATGTCCGCACGAGACCTTTACCACAACGCCGTTAGAAATGCCCTGATCAAAGATGGCTGGACGATCACGCATGACCCGCTCGTGGTCGAAATTGAGGGAGACCGGCTTTTTATCGACCTGGGCGCAGAGCGGCTCCTTGCGGCGGAAAAAGGCACACGGAAATCGCGGTTGAGATCAAAACATTCGGCGGTCCCTCGCCGATGACGGATATGGAGCGGGCGATTGGGCAATACGTCTTATACCGAATTTTCTTGAAGCGCACCGAACCTGACCGAGAGCTTTTTCTGGCAGTCCCCCAGGATGTGCTGGAAGATTTGTTTCAAAGAGTACCGGGGCAGGGATTTATTGAAGATGAACAGGGAAAAGTATTTGGCGTTGATAATGAGCGTGAGGAGATCAAGAAATGGCTTCCGTAGTTGACCGAAATCCGAATGAGTTTACGATTTTAGATGTGGCCTCAGACGAGGCACTTCTGGAGAACATTCTTCGGGAACGGGCCAATTTTTATGCGTTCCCGGAAAAGTTTCGGACGCTGACCGTTTTTGACCGTCCAAACGGCCAGTTCCTGCTGATGGACGAAGGCTGGGATGGCTTCAAGCACATTCACCGCGTTTGGGTGCACATTGAGCTGCGGGATGGTAAATTCTGGGTTCAAAAAGACGGTACGGAAGATGGCATTGCCGTCAACCTAATCAATGTGGGCATTCCTAAAGAGCGTATTGTCCTTGCTTTCCAGCATCCTTCCCGGCGGCAGTATGGCGAGTTCGCGGCGACATGAAAGCATTGCACTTGATCTGACACCAGATGCGGAGGCGATGAAGCAAGAGGCTTTCCCGGAAGACACCGGGGCGGGCGGCGTTCGGCTGGCGGCGTATGGGATTGACCCCGTGCAGGCAGCGGATTTGCGGGCGCGGTTCGCCGCGTTTGCCGGAGAGTGGGAGCGCCCGGAGATGGATGTCTATGACGATTACGATGCGGCGAAGGCACGCTTAGAGGCACAGGCTTGAAGCGAGGCGATGTCGTTCTCGCCCTTCCGAACTCGGACTTGCTGACCGCCAAGGCCCGTCCGGCACTTGTGGTCTAGCGCGACCATTTGCAAACGGGGCTTTCGCAGACGGTTTTTGCCATGATTACCAGTCAAATGGCTCGGGCGGGACACCCCAGCCGCGTGACAGTTCGGGTTGCTTCCCCGGAAGGGCGGGCCGCCGGTCTCCTCAGTGACTTGGTGGTGATGACGGATAATCTGGTGACGGTCACGACAAGCGCCATTTTTCGCGTCATCGGGTCTTTGCCCCGGACAGAGATTGACGCCGCCCTGCGCGTGCAGCCTTACGTCGTTGGCAGACACCTCGGCGACATTGCGCTGAATCTGGATGAGGTTCGTATTCACCTCCGCAACGGTTACTGGAATATCTTGTTTCGCCCTTCCCGCTGGCCGAACACCCTGCTTCCGTATCACGAGATGCTGGCGGAGATAGAAGACGAAGTGCAGGAGCGTGAAGGGCTGAAAGTGACCATTGCCTCCGGGGAGCCGCTGACGCAGGAGTAGACCAACGCTGAACCGGAGCAGTTTTGTGGGCGTGAACAATAGCAGTGTTCGCGCCCTTGCTGTGTTCGATGAGTGTCCCGAACTTTACGCCGCGCCCCGGTGTTGTTCTGCTGGTATTGACACAGTGAAGTGAAT
Source organism: Capsulimonadaceae bacterium (assembly GCA_965277455.1). GTDB lineage: Bacteria > Armatimonadota > Armatimonadia > Armatimonadales > Capsulimonadaceae > JANXMY01. Next base: position 3,515,824 of record OZ255823.1, read on the forward strand.
GTCTGGAAAGCAGGAACGTTTGGCAGTAGACAGTGTGGTCGGAGGAATGCGCGACGGGGCGGAGACGGTCGAGGAAGAAATTGGGCCGCTGTCGCCGCTGGAAGCAGGCAAAAGAGAAGCGAAGGGAGAGTTTGCAGACGAGACCAAGCGCGGGCTGCACCGGGCGGTCTGGATGCTGGCGTGGCCGTCGGTGCTGACGATGCTGCTGCAAACGTTCAACTCGTTTCTGGACCGCTTCTTTGTGGGGCACCTCGGCTCGGACGCGCTGGCGGCGGTAGGCGTCGGCGGGCAGTTTATGTTTTTGATGTTCTCGGTCGGGATGTCGATCTCGGTGGGGACGTCGGCACTGGTGGCTAGGTTCACCGGGGCGAAGGACACGGACAAGGCGACGCAGGCGGCGAACCAATCGGTGTGGATCGGGTTCATCGCGGCGGCGCTGTGTATGGTCGTGATGTGGCCCCTGCGGCGCCTGGTGGTCGGCTGGATGGGCGTGGACTCACACGCCGCCGATTTATGCGTGCGCTATTTGAGCCTGACGATTTTGGGCCTGCCCGCGCTGTTTTTGATGCTGATTCTCAGCAGCGTCTTCCGGGGGCTGGGCGATACGGTGACGCCGCTCCGGGTGATGATCGGTGTCAACATTATCCATCTGGGCGGCGACTGGCTTTTAATCTTTGGCAACTGGGGCTTTCCGAAAATGGGCCTGATTGGCGGGGCGGCGGCGCTGATTGCCTCGCAGGTCATCGGGGCAGCGCTGTATATTTTGTTCCTGCGCCGCTCGCCGGTGGCCGGGCTGATGACGCGGCTGAACCGGCTGCACGGGGACTGGGCGCGGCGCATTCTGAATATCGGTTTGCCCGCCGCCGGGCAGAACTTGTCCCGCGTGCTGTCTATGATGTTCTTCACGGCGGTTTTGGCCCGCTCGCCGCAGGCAACGGCGGCGGTGGCGGCGTTGACCATCGGATTGACCTCGGAAAGTGTGGCGTTCATGCCGGGCTTTGCCTTCTCGATGGCGGCGAGCACGCTGGCCGGGCAGAACCTCGGCGCGGGCAACCCGGAGCGGGCCGAGCGGGCGGCATGGTCCGCGTTGCAGCAGGGAATGGTCGTGATGATCTTCATGGGCGGGGTGTTTTATACGCTGGCCGTGCCGTTCACGCACATCTTCACGCATGACCCGAAAGTCGTGCCGCTGGCCGTGGCTTATTTGAAAATCGCCGCGCTGTCCGAGCCGTTCCTGGCCTTCGGGATGATTTTAACGGGCGCTTTGAACGGGGCAGGGGACACGAAAGCGCCCGCGCTGATGGGGATCGTGACGATGTGGGGTATCCGCCTGCCGCTGGCCTGGGCCGCGATCTTCCTGCTGAGTCTGGGCACGGTGGGCGCGTGGTGGGCGATGACCCTTTCCACGGCCCTGAACGGTCTCGGGGCACTGGCCCTGTTCAAGTGGGGCCGCTGGAAGCAGACGGTGGTATAGGAGCGTAGGCCCAAAAAAGGGGCCGCAGGGAGTTTAATCCCTGCGGCCCCTTTGTCTTTAACCCCCGCCCCCGGCTCCGCCACCGCCGCCCGCTCCCGCACCGCCGCCGGAAGCTCCTGCGCCGCCGGAGGCTCCTGCCCCCGCACCGCCGCCGCCGGACGCGGAACCCGCGCCGCCTGCCCCGCCGCCCGCCCCTGCCCCGCCGCCCGCTCCGGCACTGCCGGCTGCGCCCGGCCCGGCCCCTGCCGCGCTGCCGGTCGCGCCTGCGGCCCCGCCGCCCGGTCCGCCTGCTGTGCCACCGCCCGCGACGCCGGGAGCGCCCGCACCTGCCGCGCCGCCGCCGGTGCTGGACGTACCCATCGTGCCAGGACTTCCCTGACCGCCTGCGCCGCCGCCCGCTGCCTGGCCGCCGCCCGCTGCCTGGCCGCCGGCGCTGCTGCCCGTATTTCCGTTCGGCCCGGCCATGCCGCTGTTGCCTGCGAAGCCTGTGTTGCCTGCGAAGCCTGTGTTGCCTGCGAAGCCTGTGTTGCCTGCATTGCCGGGCGCGTTGCTACTCCCCGTGCTGCCGCTGCCGCCGCTACTCGACATCGCGCTGCCGGTCGTACCCGCCGCGCCGGGGCCGCTCGCCGACTGGCCGGATGTACTGCCCGCCGCGCCCTGTCCGCCGCTCTGGCCGCCACCACCATTGGCCTGGTCTGCGCCGCCGCTCTGACCCGCCTGTCCGGGCGGGGCAGTGGTCGTGTTGACCGGCGTGGAGCTGCTGTTCGTGTGCCGCAGCCCGCTTGTCGCAAGAAAGGCGATAAGCGCCACGACAATCAGCCCGCCGATGACCCAGGGGGTCAGCTTGCGGACATCTTTCTTTTCGTCCAGGACCTCGCGCACATTCTTGTCCTGCTGCTGCCGCTCTTCGCTTTTTTCTGATTCGTTCTTATCCGGTCCGCTGGAATAGCTATCTGCCATCGTGTGTTCCCCTTGCTAAACTGTGCTTAGTCTGTTCCCCGCGCACAGCCCTGTCAAACCGAAGCGGCGTTTGGGTATACTATTGATAGCTCGCCGCTAGGAAAAGAAAAATGCCTGAACCCTCCGCACACCGTTTAGAAGATTTAATCGGCAACACGCCGCTGGTCCGCCTGCGCCATATCGAACGCGACGCGCCCGGCGTGCAGCTCTACGGCAAAGCCGAGTTCTTCAACCCCGGCGGCTCCGTCAAAGACCGCCCCGCACTCAACATGATTTTGGAAGGCGAGCGCGAGGGCCTGCTCTCGCCCGACAAAATCATCTTAGACGCGACTTCCGGCAACACCGGCATTGCCTATGCCATGATCGGCGCGGCGCGGGGCTACGCCGTGCGTTTGTGCCTGCCCCGAAATGTCACGCCCGAGCGCAAAAAGATTCTGGCGGCCTACGGCGCGGAGATTGTCTACACGCCCCCCGCCGAGCAGTCCGACGGAGCGATACGCATGGTCAAAAAGCTCTACGCCGAGCACCCCGAGCTGTACTTTTATCCCGACCAGTACGGCAACCCGAACAACTGGAAAGCGCACTACAAAACCACCGGCCCTGAAATCTGGGCACAGACTGACGGCACGCTCACGCACTTTGTCGCCGGGATGGGCACGACCGGCACGATGATGGGCGTGGGCCGCTACCTGCGTGACACCGCCCCGTCTGTCAAGCTCATCTCCATGCAGCCCGACTCGCCCTTCAACGGCCTCGAAGGCTTGAAGCACCTGGAAACCGCCATCGTCCCGCCCATTTACGACCCCACCGTGGCCGATGAAAATGTCGAATGCCGCACCGAAGATGCGTATGTGATGGTCAAGCGCCTCGCCCGCGAAGAGGGCCTGCTCGTCGGCATTTCGGCAGGCGGCAATGTGCACAGCGCCCTGCAAATCGCCAAAACTGCCCCCCAGGGCAGCGTCATCGTGACTATACTGTGCGACGGAGCCGACCGCTACCTCTCCGAACGCTTCTGGACCGAAGGCGAAGACGAGCCGCACCCGCAGATATGACTATGAACCGTCGTCAGCGAAAAAAACTGCATAAGAAGTACCTTGACTCCATTCAGGACCTGAGCTACGTTGGCCGCATAACTAAAATCCGTTGCTGGCGGCAAAGGCTGATGAACGCAAATTTCTTTGAGCCGTTGCGGATAGACAAGAATACTCTCGGCAGCACAGAAGAGACAGGATTTTATGCCTTCGAGACTAAGGCTGTTAAACGGTATAATCTGGTTTATCAAGCCACGAAACTGCCTTACCATGAAGAAGGATTGGCAGAAGGCAGTTATGTCACTTTTCGATTTCAGTCCGTGGAGTTTCCCTGCATAGTTACGGATACATATAATAACACGGAGACATAACGCAGGAGAAGGATTGAAATGGCAGATAAAATAGACATTCAAGGAACTGAATACTATGTCAGTTGTGGCAATGTGTTCACTGATTTAGGTCTTTCTAACCCGGAAGAGCGGCAGTTGAAAGCGCAGTTGAGCATCGCTATTGAAGATGCGATTAAAGACAAGCGGCTGACGAAAAAACAAGCCGCCGAAAAATTAGGCTTAGATCAGCACAGCCTGTCTGAGTTGCTGGAAGGCGGTCTTTCCGAGTTCTCCGTCAGCCAGCTCACCAACTACCTGCATTGCCTGGGCTATGACGTACAGCTTTCCGCCACGGTCCGCGAACGCGTCCCCAAAGCCGAAAAGCCGAAGCCGCAAGAAACGCATGAGGCTGTGGCGGCTTGACAGCAACGCTTCCCCCCAGAATTAATTCTGGGGCTACGAAAAGCGATTGTCCACCTGCGTGGACATAGGATCACTCGCCGATGTCCGTCTTGTGTCCGCGAAGGCGGACAATCGCCTTTGTCAGCCCTGGATTTCAATCCGGGGACTCACGGAGCAACACATGAAAAAGTGTCTTCTGCCCGCTTTAATCTTGCTGGCACTCCTTTTGGGATTGAGTGCCCCTAGTCAAGCGGCGCTCTCGAAAAGCCAAGCCGCATTCTTGCCACTGCCCGCAAGATATAATAACACCTATTGGCGGAATAATTTGTCTCTTTACAACTGGAAATACTACCTGCTCTTTGGGAGCAGTAGTAATATTCAATTTACAGTCAACAAAGCTTCCCCGAGTGGCACTCCTCTTCTGCACTATGGCAAAGCCGAATATCGGGGTGACAAAATACTGCTGATCACTTCGGAGTATAGCTACTTGAACACTAAAAATGTTAAGAAATTTGGCAAAAAGCCTGGCAGGTGGACGCTGAAAATAAAAGGGGGGCGTCTGGTACTAGTTAAGACGCCACAAGGCCACACGCATATCCTTATGAAGAGGTTTGACGTGAGCGCACGCTATGGGCTAGTTGATCTGCCCTCTTTCAACCAATAAACTATGTCCCTTCAAATCACACCCAAACACGACGCCATGATGCGCTCTCATGCAGCCCGCGACTACCCGCACGAGTGCTGCGGGTTTCTGGTCGGCACGTCGCACGGCGACACCGTGACGCTGGCGCGGACGGTTCCGGCGGCGAACACGCGGGACGATTCGCCGCGCAACCGGTTTGAGATTGACCCCGGCGAGCTGGTCAAAACCGACCGGGCGGCGCGGGCGGAGGGCCTCGGCGTAGTCGGGTTTTACCACTCGCACCCGGACGCGCCGGCGGTGCCGTCGGAGTTTGACCGGGAACACGCCTGGCCGGGGTACTGTTACGTTATCGTCTCGGTCCGGGGCGGCGAGCCGGTAGATATGAAAAACTGGCGGCTGCGCGAGGACCGGAGCGGCTTTGACGAAGACGAGATAAAAATTACGAAAGAGTAACTGAGGAGAGAAGACCGAATGCCCAAGATTATAGTGCCGACCCCGATGCAGCGGTACACGATGAACCACGAAGAGGTGGAAGTCGGCGGCGCGACTGTAGACCATGCCTTGTCGCACCTGTCCGAGAACTACCCGGATATTAAGAAGCACTTGTTCAACGACGACGGCACGCTGCGAGCCTTTGTCAATGTGTATGTCAACGACGAAGACAGCCGCTACTTGCAGGCGGGGGCTACTCCCGTTGTTGACAGCGATACGCTGACTATCGTGCCGAGTATCGCGGGCGGCATTGACGCCGTCGGCACAGGCGGGTTGCCGTCGTTTCATCTGGCAGGCAACCCGGAAGCCGAAAAGCTCTCCAATGACGAAGTGCTGCGCTATTCGCGGCATCTCATCATGCCGGAAGTGACGATGGAAGGACAGAAGCGCCTGAAAGCCGCGAAAGTCCTCTGCATCGGCACGGGCGGGCTGGGCGCTCCGCTGACCATGTACCTGGCGGCGGCGGGTGTCGGCACGCTGGGTCTGGTGGACTTCGACACCGTGGACGTGACCAACTTGCAGCGGCAGATTGTTCACCGGGAAAGCTCCATCGGCAAGCCCAAGATTGACAGCGCCGAGCAGACCTTGAAAGAGATCAACCCGTTCGTCAACATCGTCAAGCACGAAGTCATGCTGACGTCCGAAAACGCGCTGGATATTCTCAAAGACTACGACGTTATCGCGGACGGCACGGACAACTTCCAGACGCGCTACCTCGTCAACGATGCCTGCGTCCTGCTGGGCAAGCCCAATGTCTACGGCTCGATCTTCCGCTTTGAGGGTCAGGCGTCGGTGTTCTACGCCAAAGACGGCCCCTGCTACCGCTGCCTGTACCCGGAGCCGCCGCCGCCTGGACTGGTTCCCTCGTGTGCCGAAGGCGGCGTCTTGGGCGTTCTGCCCGGCATCATCGGCGTCATTCAGGCGATTGAAGTGGTCAAGCTGATTTTGGGCGAAGGCCAGCCCCTCGTAGGCCGCCTGATGCTCTTCAATGCGCTCAAAATGTCCTTCCGCGAGCTGAAGCTCCGCAAAGACCCCAACTGCCCGATTTGCAGCGACCACCCGACGGTGACCCATCTCATCGACTACGATGAGTTCTGCGGCATCGGGCGCGGCGACGAAGGCCCGGCACTCGAAACCGAAGAGCAGATCACGGCTCTGGAACTCAAGGCCAAAATGGACCGGGGCGACACGTTCACCCTGGTGGACGTCCGCGAGCCGTATGAGTATGCTATCGGCCACATTCCCGGCTCCAAGCTGGTCCCGCTGGGCACGGTTAAAGAGCGCCTGCACGAGTTCGACACCGCCGACGACATCGTGCTGCACTGCAAATCCGGCAAGCGCTCTGCCGAGGCGTTCGAGACCTTCAAGCAGGCCGGGTTCAAGAAGCTGCACAACCTCACCGGCGGCATTCTGGCCTGGTCGGACGATGTAGACCCCACCGTGCCCAAGTATTAGGGCAATCACCGCAGGCCGGAGGCAATTTGCCTCCGGCCTGTTTTTGTTTGGCAAAAATGGCCCTTGACACACACCGCAAGCCGTGATACAGTAGGGAAATGACACCACTGGCGATAATCCTGTATCTGATTGCAATAATCATGTTCCTGGCCGCCTGGGTTCCAATCTTCATCGCCAACCAGCGCAAACAGTCCAACCGGGTGACATATTTGGCCTTCATCCTCTTGTATTTGTTCGCGGAAATCGTGATGGGGTGGCGCAGCCACATTGATCCGCAGGACAATCCGGTACACCTTTGGACGTGGGGCGGTTACGTGGGGCATAGTTCCCGGCTGAACATTCCCCTCGGCTTCGGTGTGCCAATCTGCATCGCGGTCCTCTTCTGGGATGCGGTCACTTACCTTCGTCCGAACAAGCAAGCCTTGACAGCAGCGCAGTTGGACGCTCGAACAGCCCAGGAACTCTCGGAACAGGCCAAAGAGTCGCCGCGCAAAGATTACTGGTGAAAGAGAGGGCGCAAAGGGCTTCTACTCGTGGCCGCGAAGCCCTGAGAATCAAGCAACGAGACACCGTGAAACGCCCGGCCTCCCAAAGAAGCCGGGCGTTTGCTTGCCGTTTGGGGCGGCCTGCCTCTTGACTTCCCCCCGCCCCGCTAGTATACTAGGCTTATGGCAGGCGCAAATGTCCTGTAAAGCACTAGACAAAGTAAACAAAGCACAACACACTCTCACCGGGAGCGAACCTATGAGCAGCACATCCCCCGACAGCCCGCAAAGCGTCCGGCTGAATTTGACTTTTCCCAGCGACCGCGTGGACCAGCCTTTGCTGGCGCAGGCAATCCAGAACTTCGGCGTGTCCGCCGACATCCGCCGGGCGCAGATTGAGCCGCACACCGGCGGCTATATCATGCTGGAGCTGACCGGAACCGAGAAGCAGATCGACGAAAGCATCGCGTTCTGGAAAGCCTTCGGCGTCGGCGTCGGCTTCATCGGCGCGGAAGAAGTTCAGGCGTATTAAGTTATATTCTAGCAAATTATATAAGAGGAGAATAAGGATGGCAGATGGCGGCAATTACGCGCACCCCGAAGTGCTGGTAGAAACAGACTGGGTGGCCGAGAACCTAAGCTCGGGCAGCTTCAAGCTGATTGAGATCGACGTAGACACCGACGCCTACGCGCAGGGGCATATTAACGGCGCACTTGGCTTCAACTGGCAGACCGAGCTGGAAGACACCCTGCGGCGCGATGTGCCCGATCAAGCGCAGTGGGAAGCACTGCTCAGCAAGTCTGGTATTACTAAAGACGACACGCTGGTGCTCTACGGCGACAACAACAACTGGTTTGCGACCTTCGGCTACTGGCTGTTTTTGATCTACGGCCACGACCGCGCCAAGCTGAAAATGCTCAACGGTGGCCGCAAAAAGTGGCTGGCCGAGGGCCGCGCACTGGTCACCGAAGTTCCGACGCCTGCCGCGTCCACCTACACCGCCACGGCCCCGAACTGGGAGCTGCGGGCCTTCCGCGACGACGTGCTGAAGCGGCTCGGCGACCCGAATCTCACGCTGATCGATGTGCGCTCGCCCGACGAGTTTTCGGGAAAAGTGATCGCGCCTCCCGGCATGACCGAGACGGCGCAGCGCGGCGGGCATATCCCCGGCGCACAGTCCGCGCCCTGGCTGAACGCGGTCAATGACGACGGCACGTTCAAATCCGCCGATCATCTCCGGGAATTCTACGCGGGCAAGGGTGTCACCGCAGGCAAGGACGTGATCGCCTACTGCCGCATCGGCGAGCGGTCGTCGCATACGTGGTTTGCGCTCTACAACCTGCTCGGCTACGAGAACGCCAAGAACTACGACGGCTCATGGACCGAATGGGGCAGCATCATCGGCGCACCCATTGAGCGCGAAGTGGAGACGGTTCCCGGTCAGGGCGGCGACCTCAAAGTCTGCCCGTAACCATGACACGCACCCCGTAGGGGCAGGGCTTGCCCCTGCCCTTTCTTAGTTAGTTTGCCCTATCCCTATGCGACTTACCACCAAAAGCCAGTATGGCCTGCGCGTTCTCGGCGACCTCATCCGCAACTGGCGCGAGGGCAATGGCTACCTGCAAGTCGGGGCGCTGGCTGCCCGCTGCGACACGTCCCAGAAGTATCTGGAACAAGTGCTGCTGCCCCTCTCGCACGCGGGCGTTCTGGAAAGCAAGCGCGGGCAGCACGGCGGCTATCGCCTGAACCGCGCCCCGCAGGACGTGTCTCTGGCCGAGGCCCTGCGCCATCTGGAGGGCCTGCTGATGCCTATTCCCAAGTGGGCCGACGATCAGGCGGACACCTCCGAGCTTGGGTCCGTCCTGCGCCGGGTCCGCGATGCCATCCGCGACATTCTGGAAAACACGTCTATCGAAGTCCTCGCCGAAGCCGCCGACGGGGGCGTTCAGCGCACGGGCGAAGCCGTAGAAGCCTTGATGTATTATATCTGACGGGATTTATTGCCTAAATGCTACCGAAAGAGCCGGGGGTATGAAAATATATTAAAACCCCCGGCATCAAGTTCCGCCGCCCTCGCGGGCTAAAGATGAAAGGCCCAACTCCTCTCACCCTCCTTAGCCCGGCAGGGCGTCTGCGTTTAATGCCGGGGGTTTTAATATATTTTCATACCCCCGGCTTTCGGCGTATCTCCACACGCTTCCAATTCCGGGTACACTCTCTAGCATGAAAGTTACCGTCCTCGGCAGCGGGACGTCGCACGGCGTTCCCATGATTGGCTGCGACTGCGCGGTCTGCACCTCCTCCGACCCGCATAACCGCCGCCTGCGGCCCTCGATACTGGTCACGGCGGACAGCGGCGCAAACGTACTGGTAGACACGCCCCCCGAAATGCGGATCGCATTCCTGGAAAACAGCGTCAAGCGCCTGGACGCCATCGTTTACACGCACTCCCACGCCGACCACATCTTTGGCCTCGACGACGTCCGCACCTTCAACTATCGCACCGGCGCGGCGATGCCCGTCTATGCCGAGCCAAAGGTGCTGGGCGATTTGCGGCGCATTTACGACTATATTTTCCAGCCCGCACAGCCCGGCGGCGGCAAGCCGCAGGTGACGCTCCATGAGACCGGACCGGGGCAGGCGATGACGCTGGGCGGGCTGGACATCCTGCCCCTGCGCGTCTTTCACGGCAGTTTGCCGATCCTGGCGTACAAGTTCGGCCCGCGCTTCGCCTATGTCACCGATGTCAGCCGCATTCCCGCTGAGACCTGGCCGCATCTGGAACACCTGGACGTGCTGATGCTCGACGCTGTCCGCCGCGAGCCGCACGACACCCATTTTCACCTCGATGCCGCGCTGGAAACGATTGCCTTGCTTCAGCCGAAACGAACGCTGCTGACGCATCTCTCCCACGACTACGACCACGCCCCGACCAATGCCGACCTGCCCCCCGGCGTAGAACTGGCCTATGACGGTCAGGTAATAGAGTTGTAACTATGCCCCTTCTTGAAGTCCAGGACCTCACTAAACGCTTTCCCATTCACCGTGCCACCGGCCCGTTCACACAGGTCACGGACCAGGTGCGGGCCGTCGACGGCGTCGATTTAACCGTAGATGCCGGAGAAACGCTGGGGCTTGTCGGCGAGTCCGGCTGCGGTAAATCCACGCTTGGCCGCTGCCTCCTGCGGCTGATTGAGCCGACCGGCGGCGCGATTACCTTCGATGGAAAAGACCTGCGGGCACTTGCCCCGGAAGCCCTGCGGCAAGCGCGGCGCGAGATGCAGATTGTCTTTCAGGACCCTTTCGCCTCGCTGAACCCGCGCATGAGCATCGGGGCTATTTTGGAAGAGCCGCTGCGCGTCCACAGAATCGTTCCGCCCAAAGGCCTCCGCGCCGAAGTCGCCCGGCTGCTAGAGCAGGTCGGCTTGCCGCAGGCGGCGGCGAATCGGTACCCGCACGAGTTTTCCGGTGGTCAGCGGCAGCGCGTCGGTATCGCCCGCGCTCTGGCCCTGCGTCCCCGGTTCATTGTCGCTGACGAGCCAGTGTCCGCGCTCGACGTCTCCATCCGCGCCCAGATTTTGAATTTATTTAGGCAGGTGCAGGCGGAGACGAATGTGGCCCTGCTGTTTGTCGCCCATGACCTCGGCGCTGTCCGGCAGATTTCCCACCGGGTTGCTGTCATGTATTTGGGCAAAATTGTCGAAACCGCCCCCGCTGACGAGCTGTACGACAACCCGCGCCACCCCTACACCCGCGCCCTGCTCGCCGCCGTGCCGAGTATCGACGGCAGCCTCCGTGCCGCCAGTGAAAAAGTGGAAGGCGACGTCCCTTCTCCCATCGACATCCCCCCCGGCTGCCGCTTCCGCACCCGCTGCCCCCACGCGCAGCCCATTTGCGCCGAGACAGAGCCGCCCCTCGCGTCCTTTGGCGGCGGCCCCGCCGGTCACCTCTCCGCCTGCCACTTCGCCGCCACCCTGCCGGTGCTGACAGAATAGGAGGAGCCGGGGGTATGAAACCCCCGGCATTAAAGTTCAGCCGCCCTCCGGGCGGAAGATACAAGTGTGAGACCCTGCTTTATATTCCTTAGCCCGGCAGGGCGTCTGCCCTTCCTGCCGGGGGTTTTATACCCCCGGCTTCTCAGTCGCTATTTCCTGTCCGGCGTCATCGCAATCCCCTTGAACTCGGCCCACTGATAAGGCCGCACTTGGAATTGAAACGCCCGGACCCGCTTGCGGGGCAGGCCCACAAACACACACGTTTCCTGCTGAACCGGGCCGCCAATCCTGCCCCCGTCGCGGCTGGTGTAAATTTTGCCTGCCGTGTCCACAGCAAGAACGCGCCATGTCGCTAGCGTATCGGGGAGGGTGTTCGTCACCGTCACCGCCACGTTTCCGCCAACTTCACTCGTCCGCGAAAAAATCACGTCTACTTGCGCGTGCTGGTAGCGAAGATCGACACTCTTCATCGCGCCGGAAGCGGGAATGACATACTGGCTGGTCAGCGTTTCCCAGGGGCCAGCCGTGAGGCCGCATTGCAAGGTCGCCCGCATCGATACGTTTTCTGTCCCCAAGCACACCAGATAAATCCCCGAAAGCTGAGGGCTACTTGGCAGCAATCCAGTGATCCAGCCGTTTAGACTTGCCCCCTGTATTTTGTAGATCATGTTTCTCTGCTCAGGAGAGCCGGAAGGCGGCGTGACCCGTACAGCGAACACCCGCTGGTATTTTTCCTTGCCCCCAAAGCTAGTAATTGGGCCATACGGCAACGCGGCTATCGATGACCCGTCCGGCCCCCACCACCCGTCGCGCCTTTTCCACCACCCGTCACGACCTGGCGGCAGGTTCGACACCCCTATCATTTCCACTGTTGCCCCATTAGGCAAAGTCTGCGTCCAAGAGGCCATGTTGTCCCGCACTCGCGCTTCGGGCCGCAGTGCGGCCAGTGCCCCAACGCCGAGCGCGGCGGCGACGAGGGACCCGACCACAGCGCGGCGTGTCAGCGCCCGCCGGTCTTGCTGTGGTTTGAGTATCATTCGGAGCCTGCTTTCTACCCGCGCCGTCCGCGCCATCGGCAGGGCGGCCCAGAGAATGAAGTCGTGCGCGGCGTGTTTGTGTTTCTGAGGCATCGGCGGGTTCTCCTTCCTGCGGGGCAAGGGCATCAATAGTACACGTTAGGCCCAAAGTTTGGTGTCTTGCCCTGTTGCACATCGGAGCGCCATGCGGCCAGTTCAGGGCGTTTCCAGACCTTTCCGCATTCGTCTAAATAGGCTAGCACGGCGTCCCGGTGTCCGGCAAGAAGCAGGCTTTTAGCAAGGCTCATGTTTGGGCCAAACCCATTTTCGTACCGGATGGGAGAACTGAACAGGCGGCCCATTGACAGTAGTTGTGCCTCAGCATCGGCGGGATTGCCATCGTGCAGGGCCAAGAGACCGAGAACAAGATGGGCATGGTAAGCCTCCTCCCCTCCTGGAAATTCCCATTCAGAGGCAGTTCCATTGCGTTGCAGCAAACCATCGGCATACTGCCGCGCCTTTTGGTACTCCCCTGCATTGAACGCGGTCACAGCCGTATCCGAAGATGTGCCCGGCCCTGCACCCAGAAGACGGACGGCAAGCTCGTACTGAGTCAATGCTTTTTGGGCCAGTTGATGGGCAGTCTCAAGTTGAGCATTTATTGACAGTACGTTATACAGCGTGCCTAGACGATCCGCCCATTGCGGGTTGTTCGGGTCTAACGCCTGCGCCCGCAGGAGGAATTTCTCGCTGTTTCCTGATTTGATCCCACCATACGCCTCTGCCCAGCGCCCGTACATAGACGCCTTAGGAGAGGGGCGGCTCTGTGCTGGTGGGGCGTCATATCGGTGAATGAGATATCCCTCTGAGCCGCAATACTTTAGCAGAAGTAGCGAGCGTGATGGGCTGCCTTTGTACTTCGGCCCCACCCCAGTTTCTTGCCTTTGAGGGGCCGCTGAGACCGATGGCGAGGTCTCGGCCCTTGCGGCAGGCCGAAGGGCGGCGAGTGTGCCGACGCCGAGGGCGGCGGCGAGGAGGGCGGCAAAAACGGTGCGGTGCGTTACGGCGCGGCGGTTTTGGGTGGGGTTCAGCATTTGGGTAATCCTTCCTTCGACGCGAATGGTGCGGGCCATGCCGATTGCGCCGGTGGGGGCGGAGGGCTTGGCGGGGGACAGGGCGCGGGCGATATCCAGGAGGTGACAGGCGTAGTCGGGGGCGGGGATGCCGCAGGACAGGACGAGGTCGTCGCAGGCCAGCTCGCTTTCGTCCCGCAGGCGGCGGGCGGTGAGCCAGACGAGCGGGTGGAACCAGTACAGGGCGCAGGCGAGGTCCGCCAGCCGGTGCGCGGCCCAGTCGCGGCGGCGGATGTGGGCCAGTTCATGCAGCAGCACGGCTTCTAACCGGCCTTCCGGCCAGGTGTCGGCAGTGTCGGGGAGCAAGACCACCGGGCAGCGCAGGCCCCAGGTGATTGGCACAGGCACATCGCCCCGGCGGACGGTGGGGATATGGGCGAGGCCGAGCGCGGCGGCACAATCAGCGGCAAGAGTCAGAACGGCAGGGGACGTTTCGGCGCGGCTGGAGCGGTGCAGGCGTCCGATGCCCCAGAGGCCCAGCAGGGGCCGGAGGGCGGCGGCGAGGACGCCGAGGAGCCAGAGGGCGAGGAGGGATCGCCCCCCCGCCCCCAATTCTGGGGGAGTCGGAGAGGAACCTACCCCGGCTCGCTTAGGCTCGCCACCCCTCCCGAAACGGGAAGGGTTCGGAAAGGCGGGAAGGTCAGAAGAAGGGCGGGGGGACCCCGCCCCTACGGCGTCCGTTCCATCCGCTCCGGCTCCCTCTCCTTGCGGAAGGAGAGGGCGGGGGGTGAGGTCACTCCCTCCGGTTCCCCCAGAATTGGGGGTTAGGGGGCCAGCCAGTCTCGGCATGGACACCGGCAGCGACGGAGTCCACCAAAGCAGCGGCAGGGCCAGCAGGGCGGCCAGCGTCAGGAGGCAGACCAGATGCCGGGACGCCGCCGAGGCGCGGCGCAGGGCAAGCAAAGTCAGACCCGCCAGCGCGAAGACAGCGAGGCTTTTGACCAAGAGCAGGAGCAAAGGCAGCAGCAGGGGAGTCATCGGGCGTCTCCTTTGGCTTTAGCATCATCGATCAGGGCCAATAGGCGGGCGTGCTGCGCGTCCGTCAGCGGCGCGTCCGAGGCGGACAGGAGGGCGGCGACGGTCTGCTCCACGGACCCGGCAAAGAACGTCTGCATGACCTGCGCGACTGCCGACCGGGCGGCGGCGGGCCGGGCGCGGGTGGGGCGGTAGACATAGCGCGGGCCGTCTTTGGCGTGCGTGACATGGCCTTTGGTCTCTAAAATGCCGAGCAGGGCACGGACGGAGGAGTACGAAGGCGGGTCCGGCAGCGCGGCCAGCACGTCGGCGGCGGTGGCCCGCTCGTGCTGGTAGAGGATGTCCATAATCTGCCGCTCCCGGCGGCTGAGGGCGGGGCTGAAAGTATCTCGTTTGCTCATGCTAATAATTTAGCACAAAGAAAGCACGTTGTCAAGCCTTTTGCTAAAAAATTAGCATAAATGTTTCGGGGGCACAAAAAGAAGGCGGAGACCCGCCCCTACGGCTTTGCTTTGGCCGCCAACAGGGTCGGAAGCGGCGGCTTGGGGAACGCAAAAACGCCCGCCCCGGCCTCATCGCCGGGCGGCAGGCGGCGCAGCAAAGCAATGTCTTCGGCTCGCTCCGTGTCGCTCTCATACCGGCACTGCACCACGGTTTCTTCAATTTCATTCACTACCAGAAGCAGCGGGTTCTGCCCCTGCTCGGCGGACCAGACCTGCCACAGGCCAAAGCCGCGCACCGGCTGCAAGTCCGTGAAAAACCGGTCCACAAACCACTGATAGGGCATGGTTTTTGTCTGCATGGGTTTTGCCTGTTCGCCGCTCAGAGAGGCCACGGGTTGAAACCCGAGGCTGAGAAGTGCCCAGCGTCTAGGGGACGCAAGAAGGGCCAATTTCTCACTGTCTGGTTCCCCCATTATTAGGGGCCAGGGGGTCTGACGTGCCCGACCCATCTCTGCGCCTCTGCTTCCCGCTCCTTGTCAGTTTACCTCTGCTTCTGAAAGGAGTTCGACGAGATCAAATACTGCCTCAACAATGATTTTAGTGGGCGGCTTTGAGCCATCATAGTAATTGATGTCTGTCACCATCCCTGTCGCACGGATACGCATCTTGGTGTCCTCACGCGCCAGAATCTCGATTTGGCTGTCTAGGATGCCCTCATGCTCAACATAGTAAAAGTTGGTGATATAGTTCTGACGCATTTCATCATAGTCGTGCGGCAGTTGGAAGGTCTGCCCCGGAAGCAGGTCGATGCCGGCGAAAGGCACGACCCAATTCCACTCTGCGTTGGGCTGTCCATTCAAATTCTCGGTGTCAGGAAGATACTCCACAGGAGGTCCCTCTGCGTCCGCCGAGAGGATGATCGCCATTCCGCCCTCTTGAACACGATATGAAAGTATGGCCTCCGTCACAAAGAAAATCTCGGTTCCACAGAAGCGTTCCAGAGTAAATGTGCCAAGAATCATCGGAAATCTCCTCTTCTTAGAATGTCCGACACTTCGGCCAGCGTGTCGATCACGAAATCTGGGTGGATGTCTATCTTGTCCGGCCAAGGCTGGCCTTGATGGAGCCAGGCGGCGGCCATGCCGACGGACTGGGCACCCACAATGTCGGCGGCGGGGTTGTCGCCGACGAACAGGATGCGCTCAGACGGGGTGCGGAGGTGCGCGGCAGCGGCGTGGAAGATAGACGGGTCGGGCTTTTTAGTGCCGAAGGTTTCCGACACAAACAGGCAGTCGGTGCGGGCGAGCAGGCCCAGGGCATCCATCTTGTGCCACTGCCGACCGGAGCCGTTGGTGATGACGCCGAAGGGGAGGTTTGCTTGGGCAAGGGCGTCCAAGAGAGCCTCGGTGGCGGGTTCGGGTCGGACATAGGCGAGGAACTCGGCGAAGAAGGTTTCCAGGCTGCGAGCGGGCGAGCCGGGCAGGGCGGGGTAGTCGGCGTGCAGGCGCTCGAAGATGGCCTGCTTGGAGCCGTAGCCGTTCAAATCCAGAGAATGGATGAGTGCGCGGACGGCGGCGGCTTCGGCAGGGTCGGTCAGCCGCAGGGTGTCCGCGAGGTAGGCGTCAGTCCACGCGGCGAATGCCCCCCGGCGGCTGTAGAGGGTGTCGTCAAGGTCGAACAAAATGGCGTGAAAGTGGCGCTCTGTCATGGGGTTGCTCCCAGGCGCAGGGCCAAATGAGAGAATAGTTTGATGCCGTAGGGCAGTGCGCCGTCGCTGAAGTTGTAGGTCGGTGTGTGCAAGTCGCTGACTTCGGTGCCGACCCCGAGGCGGAACATGACGCCGGGGATGTGCAGCAAATAGTAGGCGAAGTCTTCGGCTCCCATCGTGGGCGACTCCAAAAACGTCACGTTCGCGGGGCCAAACAGTTCCCGCCCTACGGTTTCCACCTGTGCATTCAGCCGGGCGTCGTTGACGACGACGGGCGGGCCGGACACATAAGTCAGCGCACAGGTGGCGCGGAAGGCGGCGCAGACATTCTGGGCAATGCGCTCCATCTTCGCGCCCATCTCGGCGCGGACAGCATTGGACAGGCAGCGCACGGTCCCGGCCAAATGGGCCGTGCTTGGGATGACATTGTAGGCGGTCCCGGCGTGGAACTGGGTCACGGTGACAACCACCGAATCGAGCGGGGACACCTCCCGCGACGCTAATGTCTGCCACGCGCTGATGATTTGTGCGCCCACCACAATTGGGTCTACCGTCAGGTGTGGGTAGGCCGCGTGGCCGCCTTTGCCCTGGATGGTCAAATCAAAGCTGTCCGCGCTTGCCATCATCGGGCCGGGGCGGCAGCCGATTTGGCCGATCTCCAAGTTGGGCCAGCCGTGCAGGGCATAGATGGCCTCGACGCCGTCTAAAACGCCCGCCTCCACCATCGCCTCGGCCCCGCCGACGGTCTCTTCGGCGGGCTGGAAAACCAGCTTGACCGGGCCGGGCAGGTGTTCCCGCATCTCGGCCAGAACGGCGGCTGTGCCTAAGAGCGTCGCCGTGTGCCCGTCGTGCCCGCAGGCGTGCATGACGCCGGGACACTGCGACGCATAGGGCAGGCCGCTGTCTTCGGTAATTGGCAGGGCGTCCATGTCCGCCCGCAGAGCAATCCGCGTGCCGTCTTTTGGGCCGCGCAGAACGCCGGTGACGCCATGACCGGCCACTTCGGTCTGAATGTCTTCCACCCCCAGCGCCCGCAGGCGCTCGGCGACGTAGGCTCCCGTCTGCTGCTCCGACCCGCTGAGTTCGGGGTTTTGGTGCAGGTGGTGGCGTGTTTGGATGACTTCGGGTAGAATACGCTCTATAATTTGCTCTATGCGTGCCGCGATGGCGGTATTTGTGTCAGTGTCTTGCATAGAGGCTACTTCGCCGCCGGGCGGGCGGGTTCCTGCAAAGCGGCCCCCCCCGCCCCCAACAATGGGGGAGCCGGACAAATACGGAACAGCACCCACCGGTTCTTTATCCGGTTCCCCCATTATTGGGGGCGGGGGGTTCTTCCCAGAAAGCATCACAACCCTATGTCTCTCCCTCTCGCCATCTATTACGAACACCCCGACTGGTTCCGGCCCCTGTTTCCCGAACTCGACCGGCGCGGCACGAATTATGTCGCCCTCGATGCCCGGCGGCATTCCTATGACCCCGGCCAGACCGAGCGTGAGTATGCCGCGCTGTTCAACCGCATGAGTCCGTCGGCCTACCTGCGCTCCGCCCACCCCGGCATCTTCTACACGCAGGGCTACCTCGCCCATCTGGATCGCCTGGGAACGCGGGTCATCAACGGGCGGCAGGCGTTCACCACCGAGACCTCCAAAGCCTTGCAGCTCACCCTGCTGCAATCGCTGGGCCTGCCGTACCCCCAAACGCGCATCATCGCCGACCCACTCGCCGCCCCCCACGCTGCCGATGGCCTGCGTTTCCCGGTGGTGGTCAAGGCCAACATCGGCGGCAGCGGCGCGGGGATTGTACGCTATAATTCCGCCGATGAACTGGCTCAGGCGGCGGCGGCGGGGGCGCTGGACATGGGCATCGACGGCACGGCGCTGGTGCAGGAGTTTGTCCCGGCGCGGGACGGGCGCATCACGCGGGTGGAAACGCTGGGCGGCAAGTACCTGTACGCCATCCATGTCTACACGCCCGGCGACAGCTTCAACCTCTGCCCCGCCGACATCTGCCAGACCGTCGGCGGCGAGGCGCTGACACGCGGCGCGGCCCCTGTGGACGCCCCCAAAAACAAGATGCGCGTGGAAGCCTATACCCCGCCCGCCTCGGTCATCGCCGCCGTCGAGCGTATCATGCAGTCTGCCGGGATTGACGTCGGCGGCATAGAGTACATGATCGACGACCGCGACGGCTCCCTGGTCTACTACGACATCAACGCCCTGTCCAACTTCGTCGCCGACGCCCCCCGCGTCATCGGCTTCGACCCCTTCGCCAAGCTGGCCGACTACCTGGAAGCGTCTATGTCAAGCATAGGATAGAGGCAGGAGAAAGAAATGCTTGATCCTAACGCGGTCGGACTTGGTTTGTTCTTTGGCATTACCTTGATTCTGGCTGTTGTTGCTTCCCTGATGCTAAACGGTAAAATTCCTAGTGCCGACCTCAGAGGAAGCGAAGTCGTGTTCCGTACCCCCCGTGTCCCGCTCATGACAATGGTGGTGACCCTTATGTTGCTTCCTGCGTCTGGCGCATACGTCTTGCCAGGACAGATGGCGAGTATCCTCGCGGAGCGTGACAGTTTAAGTGTGACGCTGGAATGGCTCGCAGCATTTACAGTATTTTTTGTGGGCGTACCTCTGCTGTTTGTCGCTGTACTATTGGGAACACTGCCTGGGTCGCAAGAGTTGCGGCTGGACAAAAACCAGCGAACCTATCGGCTGCGATTTGGCACGTTTCTGAAACGTCAGTTTCGGTCTGGTTCCTGGGAGGACATCAAAGGCGTCTACGTGAAAGAAATTAGCGTTAAGGGGAGCATCAGCTATGGCGTATACGTCGCCTGGCGTCAAGGGCTGTCGGGCGGGCCGTTTCTGGCTCTGGCAGGGGAAAGAGACCAAGCCGAAAGGCAGGCAGAAAAGATAGCTCACGAAATAGGCTGGCAGGTCGTCAGCCAGCCAGCAGTTTGAGGAGAGAAATGAATGCGTTACGGCTGCCCGCGCCCGCCTCGCGCACTACCTGTAAGCGACGCTGTCGTAGGCGGCATAGTGAAAATTACGACGAAGGATTACGGCTGCACTATGAAGCGTTTCGAGAAATCCGAGAATGGGCAACTGATTACCCTCCTAGCCTTTTTCGGCCTGACGCCGCTGGCGCTCTTTGTGGCCTGCGACATTTTTGTTCACGGCTTCTTATCGGTCCTGCCCACGGCGGCGCAGAAGGTCTACTACCTCGTGATCGTGACCCTGCTGGCAGGAATGTCAGTTACTTCCCTGTTAGCGGGACTGGAAACGCTGCGCGACCAGGTGCGCCAGCCGTTCCGATGGGCGACCGGCGGGCTACTCTTGGCCGTGCTGCTGGCAAGTTTTCTTCATCCGTCGGGGCCAGGCCCATAAGCCACCAACTCAGCCATTGGGTGGACTACTTGCAACAAGCGTTGTCGCAGGTGGCGTAGCGGAGCTTACAGGAAGCACGTCAAAAAAACCATGTCACCATTTTCCAATGCCTCGCAAGAGATCGAAATTTGTAGCCGGGGCCATCGCTGGCTTATCTCCTGGCATCCGCCCGCCCATGCGCCTGATGGGAAGGCGTATGGATCGGCGGGCATCTGTCTGAATAAGAACGGCGAGGTCGTCGTGATCTCGACGGATGAATGCTTGTGGGATTTCCCGGCGGGCCGACCCGAAGGCGATGAGGATTGGGAACAGACGCTGCGCCGCGAGGTGCTTGAAGAAGCGTGCGCGGTCGTGACGCAGGCCCGGCTCATTGGCTTCTCGCGTGGCCGGCGCATTGAGGGCAATACTATCGGCCCTCCGATTGTCCGCTCCATTTGGCTTGCCACTGTCGATCTGCTGGATTGGGAGCCACAATTCGAGATTCGTTTCCGCCGCCTTGTTCCGGCGGCACAGGCAATCGGGGTCGTGTTACCGGAGTATGAACCTTTCTGGACGCACGTGTTCCGCGAAGCGGGTCTCAATAATCCGATACCCCCGGAATGAACTCCAGGGGATTTATTTCAGGAGAGTAGTTGATGCACTATGGCTACTGACTGCCTACACCCGCCTCGCGGACTATTTGGAAGTGGCGACGGTGCAGGCGGCATAGCTGCATCCATTGGTACTAAATTATGGACTTTTTTGAGGCATGGCAATTTTTGGGCGATCATCCAATGGTTCAGGGAGTCGATGGAGATTCTTATTTTGCCAGTTGTCTTGATATTTATGTAGTGAAGGTCAACCCGGAAACAGAGAAGATGGATGATGACACTGCCAAAAACACGCTGACTTATGTTTGGTTGGAGTTTGGTCCGTGGCTTGTTCCGAGTGATCTAGATGAATTTGAGCGAGAATGCCTTCGCTCTCCAGAAGGAACCCCTGCACACGACGTAGACCTGGACTGTGAAGCTGCCAACTTTGAAACTGCAATTTGTATTCTGGCCGAGCGTGTGAGTAAACACTATGGTTCCATCAGTCGAACCCGTATCACATAACTGATGTCTCACGCAGGCTTTGCCCCCGGAACGAATTCCGAGGCTATAGAGGGCAAATGTCCACCTTCGTGGACAAAAGACAGCAGCAGCATCTTGCTGGGGCCAAACCTCATCTCAGGAGAAGCAGTGAAAAAAGTGGATGTCTCAAAAAAGCGCGTTCCCAAAACCATAGTTTGGGCGCACAGTGACGCGGATATTTCTTTCTATCAAGTCTGGATTTATCCCTACGCCAAAATGGCGAAAGGGGCGCGTGTTTCCTTTTTCCAGGCGAACAAGGAAAAAAAGGCACTGTGCTATCTTTATCTTGAAGAAGATTTCGTAGCGGACCCGACAAGCAACAAATTGGGGGACACGCAACTGCGCCGCTTTTATGACGGCCTCTGCGCGATAGCCGAGAAGGCGCTTGCTAAAAATGGTTTCTTTATCGAAGCCGACTATGATCTTCATATTGATGTTGGCCCTTTGACATATGAGGATTTCGACTGACAGTAAAAGCTGTTTAGTGGTGGCACGAAACTTATCCGGTTTGGCCCTTCGCCCGCCTCGCGGACTCTCTGGAAGCGGCGACGGTGCAGGCGACGTAGAGGAAGTTACAAGAACCGAAAAAGGGAGATATGAGGCCATTGGTAGATGAGCTGTATAATGACTTGTATGGAAAGATCAAGAGCGGTGACTTCCTCGGAGTTCAAAGCTATCTGGATGCGGGGGGCAATCCGAGCCTCTGTAACCGGAATGGCTGGTCTTTGCTGATGGCTGCGGCGTTCAAGGGAAACCTCAAACTTGTTACTCTGCTGCTGGATTGCGGGGCTGACATCCATGTTTTAACAAACAGTTCGCGGGAGTCTGCTTTGACTATGGCGGCGATGAGTGGTCGAACAAAGTCAGTCCGGTTGTTGATAGAACGTGGGGCAGACGTTTCGGTCACGCCCCTGGGTTGGGATTTGGCGAAGTTTATGAAATACGCCTCTTCGCCTTCAGAAACTATAACCCACATTTTGACTGAGGCTGGCATAGCTGAACCAGACAATTCATAATCGCCCGGTATCCGTACTAGATTTTTGAGGTAGCCAATGCCGGTCTTCGGTTCCAAAACATCGTTTGCCATAGAAGCGGAGGCAGCAAAACCGGCTGACCTTCCATCACTTAAGGGACTTGTGTTTGGACACATTTGCTTCTGGGCTGCTGGGCTACAGGCAGGTGATTATAATCAGTTGGTAGTTTTAGGAGCGCCTGCTTCTATGCTGGGTGCTAAACTTGCTTTTCAGGGGAAGCGAAAAGATGATTTGATTGACGGCAAAAGCAAGGAAGAGGCTTTGGCCCTGATTCATGCTGCTTTGTACGAACTGGAGTCAGAGGGTGAAGAAAAAACTTATGCGGAATGCATTCTTCTTTTGAAGCGTTTCGAGAAATTTGACATCTGCACCAACAGCAGCGAGGCGTTCGACGGTATTTTTGCCGTGCTTGTTGATACCAATGACGGAAGCCGCTTCATCTGGCAGGACTACGAAAATAAAGATGTACGGGAAGTTCTGTTAAGAGCGGGTGAATACGAAGACGCCCTGCGGGCATTTCTGAACTGGTATCATTCGGTGGAAGCCGCCGGTTAGTATTTTAGGAGAGTTTTTAATGCGTTATGGCTACTGGCTGCCCGTGTTTGGAGGGTGGCTGCGGAATGTGGATGATGAGGGCATGGAGGCGACGTGGGAGTATGCCAAGCGATTAGCCGTGCGGGCGGAGGAAATCGGGTTTGATTTGACCCTGATTGCCGAGCTGAACCTCAATGACATCAAGGGCATGGACGCGGCCTGCCTGGATGCGTGGTCGACCGCCGCCGCACTGGCGGCGGTGACCAAGACGCAGGAGCTGATGGTGGCGGTCCGGCCCGCCTACCATGCCCCCGCGCTGCTGGCGAAGCAGGCGGCGAACATCGACCACATCAGCGGCGGGCGGCTGTCGCTGAACGTGGTGTCGTCGTGGTGGGCCGAGGAAGCCCGGCAGTACGGGGTGGAGTTTGACGAACACGGCAGCCGCTACGCCCGCACCGAGGAGTGGCTGGCGGTGGTCAACGGCCTGTGGACCGAGGACAAGTTCACCCATGCGGGGCCTCTGTACCAGGTGCAGGACGCCGTGCTGTCGCCGAAGCCGGTCTCCAAGCCGCGTCCGACGCTCTATGCAGGCGGCGAGTCCGAGGCGGCCAAAGAGCTGATTGCGCGGACGTGCGATGCCTATGTCATGCACGGCGACCCGCCCGAGCGGGTGGGGGAGAAGATCGCGGACCTCTCGGCCCGGCGCGAGCGGCTGGGCCTGCCACCGATGACCTTTGGCGTCGCGGGCTACGCGATTGTTCGGGACACCGAGGCCGAGGCCGAGGCGGAGCGGGCGCGGGTGACTGACGTGCGGCAGAACGCGGCGGGCTACGACAATTATCAGCAGTGGCTGGCTGGAACGCAGCTCGAGCGGCAGGTATCGCTGGAAGATTACTCGGTGTCGAACCGGGGCCTGCGGGCGGGCCTGGTCGGCACGCCCGCGTCGGTGAAGGCGCAGGTGGCGGCGTTTGAGGCGGTGGGCGTCAACCTGCTGCTGCTGCAATTCAGCCCGCAATTCGAGGAAATGGAGCGGTTCGGGGCGGCGGTAATTGGAGGGTAGGCGGAGGGGAAACCGGCACTGGAAGTGCCGGTCTACTCGCAAAAGGAAAAGTCCCTACGGGACTACGGACAGGTAAACGTGTGCTAGTCTTGAGTGTCGGAGACACTTTTTCGGTTTACTAATAGACCGGCACTTTTAGTGCCGGTCTCCTCTCACGGCGTAAAGAACTTGTCCGGCGGCGTCTGGTTTGTGTAAAACTGCTCCAGACGCAGCGACTTCACATGGCCGTCCATAAACGCGACATTGGCCTGATTGAAATGCCGGGCGGCGGGGCGGGCGTCGGCGTCGTCGTTGATGACGCTGTCCGGGGCAATCAGCTTGTAGGCTTCCGCTCGCGGGGTTTTCAGGTCGTCCCCGGTTCCAACTTCGCCGAGCATCAGCGTGTCTGACGGGGTCTGAATGGCGGCGAGGCTTTGGATGGGCGGGTGGTCGTCGTCGCCGAGGTCTACAAAGATTTTCTCGTTCAGGCCATATGAGTTGTTGACGTCCGTGCTGTCCGACGGGCAAAGGCGGATTTGGGCGTTCTTGACGTAGGGGCTGATCAAATCAGGCCACAAAATCACTTTGTCGTCATCGCCGGGGAACGCCGGGTCAGGCGACGCCGAGGGCGGCAGAAGCTCGTCGCTGTCCTGGGTATACATCGTGACACCGAGGGCGAGTTGTTTTTCGTTGGACGCGCAGGAAGTGCGGCGGGCGTTTTCGCGCACTTTCTGGAAGACTGGAAACAAAATCGCGGCGAGAATGGCGATGATGGCGATGACGACGAGCAGCTCAATCAGCGTGAACGCTTGTGTAAAGCGTTGTTTTTTTGCATTGTGCATAGTGTATTATACCCAATGTTAGGAAGCGAGAGAGGACGAGGGGTTGAAAACCCCTCGCTAGGGGAGGCGTCCTGCGGACGGAAGAGAATGGCTTTGTTGCATAAATCCTGGCAGGCAATTGCCGGGCCACAATGCCGGGGGTGTAAAACCCCCGGCAGGGAAGGCAAACGCCCTGCCGGGCTAAAGAGTGAAGAAGGCCAGATATATTTGTCCTCCGCCCGGAGGGCGGCTGAACTTAATTGCCGGGGGTTTGATACCCCCGGCACTCGGCGTCGGGGTATTTGTGCAACAACGCCGAAGAGAATTAGGAAAGAAAAAGCCAATAACCTCCGGCTCTGAATTTCCTTCGTCCGAAGGACGCCTCCCCTAGCGAGGGGTTTTCAACCCCTCGTTCCAATGGCTGACAGCCTCGCCTTTTATCTGGAAACATACCATGACCTACCTACTCCTGCCCGGACGGCAGATTGTCAACACGCGCTATCAGGACGAATACCTGGACCGCATTCTGGGGCTTGAATTAGCGGCCCTGCCGGAAATGCTGGGAGACGCGCCGCCCGGCAAAGTCACCGCCCTGGTGTTCGCGGTGACATCGGCCAACCGCAGTGACAGCCGGTACAACCCGCTGCCGTTTGAAATCCGGTCCATTCTGGTCTATGAGTTCGCCCGGCGGCTGAAAGCCGACTTTGGCGTGAGTTTTCATATCGTCGGTGTGCCGCACACGCCGCCGTCGGTGGACTTTCCGGGCCGCGTCCTGAAAGAGCTGTCCGCGCAGACCGAGGGACGCTTAACCCTGAGGCCTGCCGACACGGTAGTCTTCACGTCCACGCCGCCGCTGATTGACGCCTGGCGCTCTTTGGGCTTTGCCGTGCTTCCGGGTGAGTATGACCCCCAAGCCAAGCGGCTCACGGAACTGGTCCCCACGCAGGTGGTCACGCAGGTCGGCGAGGGTCTGCTGCCGCTGGAAGAAATTCCTCTCAGCAAAGCGACGCGGGCGGTGTTCCGGGACTTCCCCGATGCTGTGGCGCAGATACGCCGCCTGTACCATGACCCGATTTTGACCGAGCAGGGCGACCTGACCGAGACGCGCAACTACCACACCTACACGCAGGCGATGACCGATGCGATAGATTTGAAGTACGCCGAAGTGCGCCCCTTCCTGCACGGCGGCAAAATCGTCGACGAAGGCTGTGCCGACGGGGCGCTTTTGGAGCGCGTGGCGCGGGACTTCCCCGACAGCGATCTGGTGGGCGTGGACCTGTCCGCCGAGATGCTGGCACGGGGCCGGGAAGCGCAGCGGGCGGGGGCGTTCGGCGGGGCGTTCGTGTTCTTCAAGCAGCAGAACTTGATGTCGCCCGTCACCGAGGCGCAGGCGAGTCAGGCCGATACGATCATCTGCAATTCGACGCTGCATGAGCTGTGGAGCTACGGCGAGGGCGACGAAACCGTGCGGGACTACCTGCGCAGTAAGGTTCGTCAGCTTCGCCCCGGCGGGCGTCTGGTGGTGCGCGATGTGGTCGGCCCCGACGCTAAAGACGCGCCGGTGCTCTTAAAGTGCCGCGCCGACGACGGCCTGCCCGATGGCGACGGCGCTGCCGATGTGTCCAAATTATCGACGCTTGCCCGCTTCGGTCGTTTTCAGCGCGACTTCCGCCCCGGCGAGGCACACCCCGCCGCCGAGACTGTGATGGTGAATGGCACGAACTATCTGCGCCTGCCGCTAGGCTATGCGATGGAGTTTGTCGCCAAGATGGACTATGTGGACAACTGGCTCTCCGAGATGCACGAGGCGTTCTGCTTTTGGAGCTTTGCCGACTGGGAGCGCGAATTAGCCGACGCGGGACTGTTCCTCTTGCCCGGTTCCAACGCCTATGTCAATGACTGGCGCGTGGAGCATTCGTTCTCGCCCCGCGTCGCGCTGTTCAATTTGGACGGCACGCATCGCCCGTTCCCGGTGACGAATTTGATTTTGGCGGCGGAAAAGCGGGGCGGGGGATAGAGGCGAAAGTCGAGGGGGTGAATGCGAGGGGTTAAAACCCCTCGCTGTTACGCAGTCATGCCGCAGGCATCAAGGCGCTTCGCGCCGGGCGGCCAATCAGACAATAGATAAAGCCTCCCACCTACGATTCTTTGGCCTCCCGGCGTCTTCGCCTATTAGCGAGGGGTTTTAACCCCTCGTTCTTGTCCCGCTCCCATCAACGAGGCTCAACTATAACAGCAGACACTCAAAGCACCCCCGAAACCGTTCACGCCGAATATACCGCCCGTCTGGCCGCGCACAGCGCGGCGCGGGACACACTGGCACAGCGAGACAGCAAACTGGCTGACGTGCGGCTCTATATCGTCGTCGCGGCTGGCATAAGCGCCTGGCTGGCGTGGGGCCGGCACTGGTTCACGCCCTGGCTTTTAGTAGTATTCCCGCTGGCGTTTATCGCTCTTGCTGTGGGGCATGAGCGGGTCGCGGCGCGGCTGGCCCTCGCCCGCCGCCGGACGGCGTTCTATGAGCGCGGACTGGCCCGGCTCGAAGGACGCTGGGCCGGGGCGGGCGTTTCGGGCGAGCGGTTCCTGACCCCGGAACACCCCTACGCCGCCGATTTGGACGTGTTCGGCAGCGGCTCGCTGTTTGAGCTTTTGTGTACGGCGCGGACGCGGCTGGGTGAGGACTGCCTCGCGGGCTGGCTGCTGGCTCCTGCCGGTCCCGAAGTGGTTCGGGCGCGGCAGGAGGCGGTGCGCGAGCTTTCCCCGCGCCTCAATGCCCGCGAGGCGCTGGCCCTGCGCGGCGACGACGGGCCGGGCAAATTGCAGCCGGAGACGCTGGCCCGCTGGGGCGATGCGCCCGTGCTGCTCAATGAACCCTGGCGACGTGGAGCCGCGCCGATTTTGGCTGTGCTGACGGTCGCCGCACTGACGCTCTGGGTAACGGGGCACGGCTGGGTCCCTGTTGCCGTCATGGCTGCTGCTGTAATTGCGTTTGAAGGGCCAGTGCGCCGCCGGGCGGGGCAGGTGCAGCGGGGGCTGGACGGCTCCCTGCGGGATTTAGGGCTGCTGTCGTCACTGCTGGCAGATTTGGAAGGCGGGACGTTCACCGCGCCTCGATTAGTGGCCTTGCAGGAGGCGCTGAGCGCGGGCGGCGAGCGGCCTTCGGCCCGGATTGCTCGCCTGCAAAGCATCGCGGGGCTGCTGGAAGTGCCCAAAAACCCGATTCTGTCGCTGCCTGCCGCCGCGCTCTTGTGGACAACGCAGGGGGCCTTTGCCGCCGAAGCGTGGCGGGCGGTGAATGGCCCGTCCCTGCGCCGGTGGATTGATGCGGTAGGCGAATATGAGGCCCTGACGGCGCTGGCGGGCTACTCCTATGAGCACCCCGAAGATGCGTTTCCCGAGATAGCCGACACGGGGGCGTGCTTTGCAGCGGTGGGTCTCAGTCATCCCCTGCTGCCGCCCGAGGCGGCTGTGCGAAACGATGTCAGGCTGGGCAGGGACGCGCCGGGGCTGCTGCTGGTGAGCGGGTCCAATATGTCCGGCAAAAGCACACTGCTCCGGGCCATTGGCGTGGCCGCCGTGCTGGCACAGGCGGGCGCTCCGGTGCGTGCGCGTAGCCTGCGCCTGTCGCCGCTGTCGGTGGGGGCGTCGCTCCGAACGCAGGACTCGCTCGGCGGCGGCATTTCGCGCTTTTACGCCGAGATATTACGCCTGCGTCAGATTGTGGAAATCGGCACGGCGGACGGCCCGCCCTTGCTGTTTTTGATTGACGAGATTTTGCACGGTACGAACTCGCATGACCGGCGGCTCGGGACCGAAGCCATCGCTCGCGCTCTGGTGCGCTCGGGGGCGGTGGGGCTGATTACGACGCACGATTTGGCGCTGGCCGCGCTGATTGAAGACCCGCTGCTAGCCGCCGCGAACGTTCATTTTGAAGATCAGATGACCGAAGGCCGCATGAGCTTCGACTATCACCTGCGGCCCGGCATTGTGACCCAAAGCAACGCGATTGCTCTGATGCGGGCGGTGGGGCTGGAAGTGTGAGTGGGGCAAGTCGAAGCGGCCCGCAGCAGAGGCCACGGGTTGAAACCCGAGGCTGTGAGGTGCCCACCGTGCGGGGCACGTAAGACCGAACAGCGGTGGCTGTCTTTCTATTCTTATGTCCTCTGGGACACTGGGCTTTTTCCAGCCTCGGGTTTCAACCCGTGGCCGCTGCTGGTTGACAACACCCCCCTTTGCCCGCCATACTAAGCGTACTGATGCTGACTTCTACGTTTATTCATGCCCCCGGTGTCGGACCCGCGACCGAGCAGTCGCTGTGGGCGCAGGGGGCGACAAGCTGGGACGCCTACCGGGACCAGGCCGAGGCGCTGAAACTGGCCCCGCGCCACAAAGAGGCCCTGGCGGAGACGGTCGAAGACAGCCTCGCGGCCCTCGCGGAGGGCCGGACGGACTACTTTGCCCGGAACCTGCCGAAGCGCGAACACTGGCGGGCGCTGTCGCACTTCCCGAAAATCGGCTTCTTGGATATTGAAACCGATGGCGGGATGTCCCCTGATTCGATTACGCTGATTGGCCTGTACGACGGCGACGAGACGCACTTTTATATCAAAGGAGAGAACCTGGCGCAGTTTGCCTACGAGGCGCAGGACTATGATGGATTTGTGACGTTCTTCGGGACGGGCTTTGACGTGCCGTTTCTGAAGCGCCGCTTTCCGGTGCTGGAAAATGTGTTTGCCGACCGGCTGCACGTTGATTTATGTCCCCTGCTGAAAACGCTGGGACAAACCGGCGGGCTAAAGCGTATAGAATCTCGGCTCGGCATCGCCCGCGTGCCCGAAGCCGACGGCCTGAGCGGCATGGACGCGGTGCGCCTGTGGCGGGCCTTTCGCCGGGGCGGCCCGAATGCCGATGAGGCTCGCCGGCGGCTGCTGGCTTACAACAAAGAAGATGTCGTCAATATGCAGACGCTGCTAGACTACGCCCGCCCGCGTCTGGAAGCCCGCGCTGGCTACACGCCGGGGATAAACGGGGCGCAAAGGAGAGAATTATGACACAGCAAGAGACTGGCGGGGGAACCGGAGAGCCGACCCTGACCGAAGAGATGCAATCCGTAGAAGTAACCGCTCTGGACAGCGGGACCGAAAACCCGGCGCTGTCCACCGACGCCGCCCCGGTCCTGAACCGGGCCGAGCGCCGCGCTCAGGCGAAGGGCAAAAAAGGACCCGCCGCCGGGCCGGGGCAGGCAGGCGGAGGCGCGTCACGCGGCGCGTCGGCGAAGCCCTCCGGGCAGGCGGGAACGGTCCGCTTCCCGCGCACCGGGCACAAGTAGATTTCGCCGGGCACTGCTGCCCTATTTCTTGAGAGCCGTTTCTAAAACGCATCGCCCGACACTGTATCAGGAGAACCCCATGTCCCGCTTCCCTCTTTCCCGATTTCTGCCGGCTGCCGCTGGCCTTCTGCTTGTTGGCGGGCCGCTGGCCGCCGCCCCGCCTGATATGCCGCCCGCCGCCCCGGTCATGCCGGAGGCCGCGCCTGCGCTGAACCCGCAGGTCAAAACTCTGCTGGACCAGACCATTGCCGCGCAGCAGGCACTCACCGCCCTGACGGCGACGCTGTCTATTACCACCGTTGGAACGCCGCAGGCGGACCCCGGCCAGACGGTGATGCTGTCGGTGGACAAAAGCCTCGGTGCGAACGCCAGCGTGTCCGACCCGACCGGGCAGGTGGCGCGGATTGTGTCCGACAACAAATCCCTCACCGTCTATGATGTTCATGCCAAGACGTACCAGACCCGCGCCCTGCCCGCCGGCAGCTCCGCCGGAACCGATGTGCTGGCCTTCTCGCACTCCGTGCTGGCCCAGCTCATGGCCCGGCCCGAGACGCTGACACAGATTGCCACCCAGAAAGGCGTCACCGCCGCTGTCGGCGCTTCCGCCACGGTGGGAAGCGTTTCCTGCGACACGCTTGTCTTCACGCCGCCCGCCTCTCCCAGCGGCCAGACTGTGATCACCGTTGCAGTCGGCCATGACGACCACCTGCTGCGTCAGGTCACTTTTGTCGTCACTCCCGCCGGGGCGGATGCCGCAAAAGTCATCACGCACACGGAGGCTATCACAGCACTGTCCACGACGCCCACGCTGACCGCCGCTGACTTTGCCTTCACCCCGCCCGCCGGTGTGACAAAAGCGGTCGCGCAGGCCCAGCCGGCGATGTTTGACCCGCGCATCAAGCCCGGTGCCCGGCCCTTTGCCGTGACGGCGATAGACCTTTCCGGCAAGCCCATTTCGCTGGCGCAGTATCGGGGCAAAGTCGTTCTCATGGACTTCTGGGCAACGTGGTGCAGCCCCTGCGTTGGCGAGATGCCGAACGTCATCGCCAACTACAAAAAGTACCATGCCAAAGGCTTCGACATTGTGGGCGTCTCGCTCGACCAGGACAAAGGGGCGCTGACGAAGTATATTGCCGACAACAAAATGCCCTGGCGTCAGATTTTCGACGGCAAAGGCTGGGGCAGTGCCGTGCCGAAGCAGTACGGCGTGCAGGCGATTCCCTTCGGCCTACTGATTGGCCGGGACGGCAAAATCGTGGCTCTGGAAGTGCGTGGCCCCGCGCTCGGTCCGGCGATTGAAAAAGCGCTGGCCGCCAGAGCCACGCCCGCCGCAAAGCCCGCCAGGGCAGCATCGAAGTAGCAGGGGAAGCTCTCTAAAGCGCGTCGTTAGCGAAGAACTCGATCCGCTCGCCGTCCGGTCCGTAGACGAAGGCGAGCCGGACCGGCACGCCGCCGTCGCCGCCAAGCTGAACATCCTTTGGCGGGATATCGTCCGTCGCGCCCGCGCCCAGAGCGCGGGCGTGCGCGGCGTCCACATCGGGCGTTCGCAGGGCAAAGTGAATTAACCCCTGCGCCTGCGCGTCCACCGGGGGCGCGGGCGTTCCCCCCGCGAAGATTTCCAGATAATTGCCGTCGCCCGTGTCCAGCAGCACGGCGCGGCTGTCCCCTTCGCCCCAGCCGTAGGCGCGAACGAAGCCGAGGCCGTCCTCGTAAAAGCGCACCGTGGCGTCAAAGTCCCGCGCCCGCAGGGCCAGATGGTGAAAGCCGGGCTTGTTCTTATCTTGTGTCATAAACAGTGTCTCCTGCGGCTTATTCTACCCCCCGTGAACATTTTCGCGGTGAGCGTCGTCAACACTCATATCAACGACGAAAGCAGGAACGAACCAATGAACTTGATTTTTAAAGCACTGGCCCCCGTGGCCCTTCTCGGCACGCTGGCCCTGACCACAGCGGTCCAGGCAGCCCCGCCCACGCATACCATCAACCACCGCCGCAACGAACAGCAGCGGCGCATTGACCAGGGCCTCCGCAACGGCAGCCTCACACCCCGCGAAACCACGCGTCTGGAACACCGGGAAGGCCGCATCGCCCATCAGGAGAGCCGCGACCGCCGCAGCGGCGGCCACTTCACCTCCGCCGAGCGCCGCCATATCCAGCGCGAAGAGAACAGCACGAGCAAGGCGATCTACCGCGATAAGCACAACGCCCATCGCAACAACTATTAGTTTTTTGCAGCCGGGAAAAACAGAAAAGGGCCGCGTCCTCATGGCGCGGCCCTTTTTTCTTGTCTTTCGCCCCAATTCTGGGGAGCATAATAGGACAAAGAGAGGCGGCATCCTCCCTTCGGGCCTGCATTCAGGCAGAGACTCTGCTCTTCTTGCGTCGGGCAGCCACAGCCAGCCCGCCGAGGGCCAGCAGCAGGCCCAGGGAGATGGTGGTGGAGGCTTCGGGAACCGGGGCAGCGCCGTTGGGAGAGTTCAGGACCACAGTGTTGAACACGGACGCGGTGCCGCTGCCAGGAGCCGGTGCAAACGTCAGCGATTTCAGGTTGGTGAAGCCGGTGAAGGTGAATGTCTGGTACGTGCTGCCCGTGGTCGTGGCGGTGGATGTCACTGTCGTGCCATTGGCGCGAGTGCCGGTAAACAGCGTTGGACCATCGAGTGTGCTGCCAAAAGTGTTGCCCAGGAAGGGGCCGAGGTTGATGGCGTTGAAGCTGAATGTCTGGCCATTGTTCTGCGTCAGCGTCGTGAAGCTGGAATTGTTGGCGTAGAGCGAAGTCTCGCCGTCCCCTCCGGTGCTGTCTCCGGCTATCGCCGCAAAGCTGCTGTCAGTGGTGAAGGTGAAGCCCTGCGTGGACGGAGTGGAGTAGACGGGGCCAAAGGTAGAAATGCCACCGTCTCTGTTCGCCTGCGCCGTTAAGTTTTGGAAGCTGATGGTCGTCTGGGCGTGAGCAGGTGCGCCGGCGAGACCCAGTGGGGCAAGCAGGAGCAGAGCGCAGAGTCTGGCGGGGGGAAATGGGAGTGAAATCTGCATAGTATATCCTTTTTCTGTCCCTTTCGAGACACAGATGAGAAGGTGCTTGGGGGATGCTGGCCTCATTGACACTGTACCACACAATCCCTGCTAAAACCGCTCATTCTAAAACCGCTCATTATCACAAGAAAAAAGAAAGGCTTGTCAGGCGATGCCAGAGCCGCCGGTGACGCCGTAGATTTCGCCGGTGATGTAGCTGCCTTCCTGCGAGGCTAAAAGCACATACACCGGGGCGATCTCGACGGGCTGACCGGGGCGGCCCAGAGGAACCGAACTGCCGAAGGTTTTGAGCATCTCCTGCGTCGTGCCGCCGCTCGATTGCAGGGGAGTCCAGAACGGCCCCGGCGCGACGCCGTTGACCCGGATGCCTTTTTCAATCATCTGCTTGGAGAGCGCTTTGGTGAAGTTTGCGATGCCCGCTTTCGTCATGGCATAGTCTAAAAGCCCCTCGGACGGCTCAAAGGCTTGAATGGACGTCGTGTTGATAATCGACGCGCCCGGCTTCAAGTGCGGCACGGCGGCTTTGGTGATCCAGAACAGCGCATACAAATTCGTTTTGAGCGTCTGATCGAAATGCTCGGTGGTGATGTCCAGAATGTCGGGCTTGGTGTTTTGTTTGGCGGCATTGTTGACCAGAATATCCAGCCCGCCGAGGTCCTTGACGGCGGTTTCCACCAGCGTTTTGCAGAACGCTTCGTCGGTGATGTCGCCGGGGATGGCAACGGCCTTGCGGCCTTCTTTTTCAATCAGCGCCACGACGACCTGTGCGTCTTTTTCTTCGGACGCCAGGTAGCTGAGGGCAACATCCGCGCCTTCGCGGGCAAAGGCAATCGCGGCGGCGCGTCCGATGCCGGAGTCTGCGCCGGTGATGAGCGCCTTGCGCCCGAGGAGCTTGCCGGAGCCGGTGTAGGTCTCCTCGCCGCAGTCGGGCTTGGGGTCCATGTCGGCGCTGAGGCCGGGCGCGGACTGCGGCTGCTTGTCAAAGGGCGGCTGCGGGTACTGCGAGCGCGGGTCCTGGAATTGAAGTCGGGTGTCTGCCATGTGTAGGGGTTCTTTCTTCTTGGGGGCGATTGGCCCAGTCTTACCCAAACAAAAAGCGGTCCTAACGAGGCAGGCACGCGATAGTGAGCCGCCGCGCCGCAAGAAACGCCTGCACGCAGGCCGGGTCCCACTGCGTTCCCGCGCCGTCTTCTAAAATTGCCAGCGCTCTTGCTTCGGCCATGCCTTTGCGGTAGGGCCGGTCGGTGGTCATCGCCGAGAACGCATCCGCGACCGCCATCAGGCGGGCCGTCAGCGGCGTCTCGGCGCCGCGCAGGCCGAACGGGTAGCCGCCGCCGTCCCACCGCTCGTGGTGATGCCGGATGGCATCGAGCGTCTCCTCAAAGCCCGGCACGGCCCCGACAATCACCGCCCCCATCATGGGGTGCTGCTTGACGGCTTCGAATTCTTCCTCGGTCAGACGGCCCGGCTTCCGCAGAATGCGGTCGGGGACGCCAATTTTACCGACATCATGCAGCAGCGCGGCCACGGCCACATTCTGCCGCGCCTCTGCGTCCATTCCCAGCACCTCGGCGATTTGCAGACTGTACGCCAGGACATCTTCCGAGTGACAGCGGGTATAACGGTCTTTGTTGTCCACGGCGGCCAGCAGCGCATCCAGCATGGCATAGCCCTCGGTGGACGCCAGCAGGTGGCGGCGCAGTCGCCCGGCTTCGTCGTCCTCGGGACCGCCGCCTTTGGCCCGGTACAGCCGCTCATCGGCCAGCGGTACCACCTCCGCCCGCGTTCCGGCTTCCAGGGGAAACACCGCCGCGCCGAACGAGACTTCCAGTGGCAGCGGGCAGTCATGGCCGGGCGGCAGAAAGGTGACTCCGGCCACACCCGCCGCCAGCCGCGACTGAATGGCTTCCAGTACGGCCTGCGCGTCCGCGAAGCCAGCAGCCTCCGCCCGCGAAACCGGCAGCAGCAGGGCAAACTCATCGCCCCCAAACCGCGCCAGCGTGTCATACGAGCGACAGATGCCCCCGAGGCTGTCGGCGACGAGGCGCAGGACGTCGTCGCCCGCCGCGTGGCCGTAGGCATCGTTGAAGAACTTGAAGTTGTCCAAATCCGCCATGACTACCGTGACCATCCCGCCCTCGCGCTGGGCACGGTCGCATTCTTCTTCCAGCCGCCGGTGAAAGGCCCGGTGGTTCCACAGCCCCGTCAGCGGGTCCCGGTCCGCCCGCTCCACCGCCTCGGACAGCAGCCCTTCGGTGCGGGCGAGATGGCCCGTCCGCTCCTCCTCCAGACGCCGCCGCTCGGTGATGTCCTGCACCAGCACAATGCGGGCGGGAACGCCCCCAAATTGCAGGGCATTGGAAGTGACCTCGACCTCCCGAATGCTGCCGTCTTTCAGAACGTGCCGTCCCACCCGCTCACTGCGGCGAAATGTCGCCGTATTCAGTGAGGCCAGCCCCGCCCGCAGCAGGGCGCGGTCTTCTGCCGGGTGCAGGTCATCCAGCATTAGAGCCAGAAACTCTGCCTGCGTGTAGCCGTAGCTCTGCACGGCGGCCTCGTTGACCGCTAAAATCTTCAGCGTTCCGAGCGCATACACCCACATCGGCTGTGGGTTGGCCTCAAACATTTCCCGGTACCTTGCCTCGCCCGCAACCAGATTGTCATTGGCGGATTGCAGCGACAGCGAGAGCTGACGGCTCTCAAAAATCGCCAGCACCTGCCGGGCCACGACTAGCCCGACCACGACCAGTGCCCCGAGCCAGACGCCCCGGTCCAGCACCGCCGGTCCGGGCAGGCGGCGCGTCCCCAGCACCAGCAGGCCCACAGCGGGAAGCAGCACATACGGCAGCAGAGACAGCCACAGCGGAGGCGTGTCCACGTTTGCTTTGTGTGTCCCCTCCGTCTTCACCCGGCACAGCCCGGCGACGGCCAGACCCGCCAGCATATAGCCCAGCGACCAGCCGGTGTCCAGCAGCGTCCCCGACGCATACCCGCCGTGCAGCAGCCGGTACGTTTCCGCGCTGTCTGTCGCCACCACAATCAGCAGGCCCAGGCAAAGCAGCAGCGACGCCCGCCGCGTGCCGGGCCGCAGGGCAACCAGCGCCACAAACGGCAGCAGCAGCAGGTCTGCCAGCGGGTAGCAGATGTTGACGATCTTGGCCCCCGTCTGCACATGAGGCTCCAGGCACAGCGGCCCCAGCACCAGCCGCCAGCTAAAGGTGACGGCGGCGGCCATCACAATCAGCCCGTCCAGCGTCACCCGCAGGCGCACTGCCGAGGAAAACCGCCGTCCCGGCAGGCCCAGCAGACCCGCCAGCAGCAGCGGATAGGACAGCAGATCAAAAATGTCCACCAATGAGGGCGACGGCGGCAGCGTCTTGTTTGCGATTTGCGCGTAAGTCAGTGCTGCCTGCCCCCCCGTGTAGCAGAGCATCCCCAGGCCGCACAGCACCGCCGGCCAGCGGCGTCCGCCGCGCCACGACAGCACGCAGAACACGCCTGCCAGCAGCCCGCCCAGCGTTTGCAGCAGGTAGTCTACGTCCAGAAACGCCCGCCCGCCGACCGGCTTTGCGAGAACCCAGACCGCCAGCAGCCCATTCAGTGCCACCGTCAGCGCCAGCCCCCAGCGCAGAGATCGCTCTCCCTGTCCCTGTCTTTTTGCGTCGTATAACACAGTCAAAATAGCGCGATACTTTCCGCGTCCCCGGCTCCCGCGTCCGTGACCACTTTTAAAATTATGGCATTTTGGCCTATAAAACTCAGGTGATACTCACGCCTGCGGCATCTGTTCGCGCCATCGCCGCGAACTTCGCGCTGTCCAAAGTTGCCTGCTCAAGAAAAAGCCTCGCGGCCTCTAAGATTACGCGCCCTTTAGCTGTCTTGGCAAACCCTTCCAGTCCCAGGACGCCACGCATATGAGCCAAAATACTCAGGTGATCACGCCGCTCTTCACTGAGATTTGGCCGGTTTAACCCCAGCGCCTCAATGGTTTCTTTTGCGTGTTTGCTGCCGTTGATTGGGTAAGCTACTTCCTGACGGAAACCGATCTGTTTGGCGGGGTCAACCTCAGCAGGGTTGATAAACAGCGGTTCCTCCTGCGTCAGATCACTATGATGGTTTGAGGCTCGCGTTGTCGGGTCGCGCAGGGGAAACAAATTGCCCTTAAAACGCTGGTTGCAGATGGGACACGCCCATAACAGGTTGGCCCACTCATACGCCAGCCAGTAATAGCCCGGCTTTCCAACACTTGTGCGCTTGCCCTGACGAAACCCGCCTTTAGGGCGGAAATGCTCCACATCGCCTTCTGCGCCGATTTTTCTTTCACAGAAGCAGCACTTGCCATGCTGGGCGGTAATCAACGCCGCTTTGACCGTGGAATGACCATACACGGCGGCATCAAACACAAACTCCCGCTGCCCCGCCTCGTAAGCCGCACAGTGTTCCGCCTGCTTCACCCGCCCACGCCCTGCCAGTATCGCCGGGGCATCAGCAGGCTTCGTAATTTTAATCACCGCGCAGTGCCCCGTTACGCTTTCAGCAGTTCCGCCGCCCGGCGGATAATATCCATTGCCTGCAAGTCTTCCGGCGTCTCGCCCGTCGGCAGATCGCCGATTTGCGCCTCTAACTCTGCCAGTCGCTTCTCGTCGACCTTTGTCAAGCGGGCTTTGGACAATATCTTCTGCCGCTCTTCTAACGCCGGGACAACCTGCGGCGGGCGGGCGCTTTCCAGCCCGAACAGCTCCGAAGTAAGTATCTGGTCTACCCGCCAGTTTTTGATGCGCTCCACATCGTTGTCAATCACCACATGGTCGCCTTCGCGGCGCAGCAGGACAATGTTGGCATCTTCCGCCGCCTGCACCACGAGGGGGCTGTGCGCGGTGGCGATAAACTGCGTGTTGGGAAATCGTTCGCTCAGGAAGCTCAGCAGCGTTCGCTGCCAGCGCGGGTGCAGGTGCAGATCGATTTCGTCCACCAGCACCACGGCCGGCTCTGCCAGCGGGTTTGTGCTTTTCGGGTAGCGGTCAAACAGGCGACTGGCAAGGTCCACCATCCACGTCAGCAGCGTCCGGTATCCCAGGCTGAGGTCTTTGAGCCGCACCCAGCCGTAGGGGGTCTGAAACTCCACCGTGGGCGCACTGATTTCTTCTTCGGCCACCCGGAACCGAATGTCTTCCACATCCGGCAGCAGTGCTTTGAGTATCTCAATCACCTGGTCCCGCCGCCCGGCAGCACGGGTGTTTCCCTCCGACGCCCGACTAGCCGCGTAATCCGCTTGCAGCAGCCATTCCTCCGCGTTGATTAAATCGACATCATCCGAAAACAAACTCGCTGTCGTGTCCTCCGTGCGCTGCTCCGACAGCGAGACTTTGCCCATCCGCCGAGACGCCCCGTAGCCGTAGCAGACAAGACTTCGCAAATCTTTCTTGAAAAAGTGTAGTGAGCCTGAGCCTTTCCCGAATTGGGCAGATGTCTTCAAAACAACAGGGAGCTTTGACCCAGAAAAATGCAGCAGATTACCTGAACAAGCAGAATAACCAAGCACTGAAGGCTTTCCTCTCTGTTCCCTAGCGCCAAACCCAAATAGTTCCAAATTCCTAAAGCCACGGATGCCCACATGATACTGAGGGTCGGATTTTGCCAATCTCGTTTTTTTGGTAGGCTTTAGAAGCTGTATTTGAAACGCAGCCAAGCATTGAAGCAGGGTTGTTTTACCGACGCCGTTCTCCCCCAGAATAATCGTCCACGGCGCAGGCCGGTTATCGCCACGGGACAGGTCAAGCGTCTGGGCGGGACCGAAGCAGCGGAAGTTTTCCACGGTCAGCGAGAGGAAATAAGCCGGGGGCGCGGGCGACGCATCGGGCGGGGCGGCAGGGACAGAGGTGTGCAGGGTTTCGTTACTCAAAGCAAAGGGGTCTCCGCTAGGCAAAGGCTCTATAATAGAGCAATTATAGCACGGCGGAGGGGCAGATGCTCATTTGGCGGTTTCTGCTGTGCCGCCTTGCCCCAAGCCAACTCAGAGACCACGGGTGGAAGCCCGAGTCTAAGAAACTGTATAGAAATCCCTCAACGAACGCAGATCACCCCCCCCGCCCCCAATAATGGGGGAGCCAGACAAGGAACAAGAAGGGCCTTCCCCTCTTAATCTGGTTCCCCCATTATTGGGGGCTAGGGGGCCGTCAGGGGGCTTTCTATACAGTCTCTAAGAAGTGCCCACCGTGCCGGGCACGTCAGACTGCGAATGTGTGACTGGCCTTCTTGTCTTGTGTCCCCTGGACACCGGGCACTTCCGAGCCTCGGGTTTCAACCCGTGGCTCTTCTTGCGACCTGACACACACGCCTGCTCGGAGCCTGACAAAATAAGGTTTCTGCTCTTCCCAGGCGCATAAGATTCTGGTATACTGCTTCTGCATGAATGATGAGATGACCTACGAAGACGCACTAGAGTATCTGGACGGGCGGCTGCGGCTGGGGGTGAAGCTGGGCAATGACCGCTTTCTGGCCCTGCTGTCCCGGCTCGGGGACCCGCAGGTGCGGCTGAGAGTCGTGCATATTGCGGGGACGAAGGGCAAAGGCTCGACGACAGCGATGACGGCAAGCGTTCTGCGGGAGGCCGGGTACAAAGTCGGGGCCTATTTATCGCCGTATGTGTATGATGTGCGCGAGCGCATTCAAATCAATGGCGAAATGATCCCCCGCGCCCATTTTGCCCGGTGGGTGTCGCTTATCGCGCCGCACGTTGCCGCGCTGGAAGAGACCGAGCATGGGGCGACGACGGAGTTTGAGCTGAAAACCGCTATCGGCCTGTGCTGGCTGGCCGAGCAAAAGGTAGACTGGGCGGTGCTGGAAGTGGGGCTGGGCGGGCGGCTGGATGCCACCAATGTTGTGCCCGCGCCCGCTGTGACGGTCATCACCAATATCGGGCTGGACCACACAGAAATACTTGGCGAGACGCTGGGCGAAATCGCGGGCGAAAAGGCGGGCATCGTCAAGCCGGGCGTGCCCTCCGTCACCGGCGTTCCCGTCGGCGGCGAGGCGTGGGACGTGATTGCGCGTATCTGCTCAGAGCGGAACGCGCCGCTGCTGCCGCTGACGCCGCCGGTTTCGGACACGGAGGGCTTCACGCTGACGACGCCCCGGCGGACGCTCACGGGCCTGCACCTGCGGCTTGGCGGGGCGTTTCAGCAGTGGAACGCGGCGGCGGCGCTGTCGGCGCTGGACGCGATTGACCCTGATGTGCTGCCCCCCATCGCCGACGACGCGGCGCGGCGCGGCCTGGAAGCGGCCTGGCTGCCGGGGCGGCTTCAGGCGGTCAGCCGGCGGCCCGGCGTGGTGGTGGATGTGGCGCACAACGCCGTGTCCGCCGAGGCGCTGGCGGAGGCTTTGCGGGAGCAGTTCGGCGCGGACCGGCGGCGGCTGACGCTCGTGGTGGGATTGTCCCGGCACCATGACCCGGCCCCGTTTCTCGCGCCGCTGGCTGCACTGAACCCGGCGCGGCTGATTGCGACGATGCCGGCATTCCGCCCGCGCCCGGCGGAGGAAGTCGCCGAGGCTGCCCGTGAGTTAGGAATTGTCCCGGTGGAAGTTGTGGACAGCAGCGTCGCCGACGCCGCCCGCGCCGCTCTGGCCGAACTGGGGCCGGACGACCTGCTGTGTGTCACCGGGTCGTTTTACACGGTAGGCGACCTGCCGCCCGCGCTGTGGGAAACGCTTTTGAACGAGTACGAAGACCGCACGAGAGGAAATTAGATCATGCCGCATCAAGGAATTGTCGCCCTGAGTATCTCGCTGTTTTCCGTGGCCCTCACGCTGGGCATTTTGGCTTTCAACCTGCGCCACGAGAAGCAGCAGCAGGCCGCGAACAAGCGCGACGAGCATTAGGAAAGGGCGTTGTTGCATAATTGCCGAACCATGCCATCAAGAACCATGCCATAAATGGCACGGCTATCGGGCGCAGACGCCAAAAACTACCGCTTCGCGGCACTCGGAACAGGAGACGGTCAATCTTGGCTTTCTCTTAGCCCCGCGAAGTGGTGCTTGCTGGCCGAAGGCCGATTAGCCGTGCTATTCATGGCATGGTTCTTGATGGCATGGTTCCCCCCATTAACAGTGGTAGGGGCTAGGGAGCAGGGGCCGTGTCGTTCTGACCCAATGCCCGCTGGAGCTGGGCGTCGGCGATGTAGAAGTTGTACACGGCGGTCACATACTGGCTTTCAGCCTGGGTCAAAGTCGCCTGCGCGGTGGTAATATCCAAAACCGTGCCGATGCCTTCCTGGCGGGCGGCGACGGCGGCGTCGTAGTTGACCTGCGCGGCGGTGACAGCGGCCTGAGCTAACCCGGCGGCCAACTGATTGGTCGCCCGCGTATTGTAGGCCTGCTCCACATCGAGCCGGATTTGCTGGCGCACCTGCTCTAGCTGGTTCGCGGCGATGTCGCGCTGGGCCTGCGCGATCCGCACCGCGCCGCGTGCGCTGCCGGCATCAAAGAGCGGGTACGAGCCGCTGACCAAAAACTGCGAGTCTGTGCCGCGTGCCCCGGTGTCGTTGGTGGCCTGATAGGTCAGCACATAATCCCCGCGCAGGGTCAGCCCGGCCTGGCGGCGGGCCTGCTGGACGGCGGCGTTCTGGCTCTGCACAATCGCCTCCTGCTGGCGCAGGTCCGGGCGCTGGGCAAAGGCCGCCGTCAGGGCCTGTTCAAACGTCACCGCTTTCCCGGCGGGCGGCGGCGGGGGCAGGTCCTGCCCGGCGGCAAGCGGCGCGGCCTGCACGGGGAAGGGGCTGGCGACGCCCAGTGTGTTTTTAAGGTTAGCGGAAGCAAGCAGCACCTGGTTCTGGTTTTGCAGGAGTGTCACCTGCGCCGTCGCCAAATCCGAGCGGGCCTGATAGACGTCTTTGGCCGGAGCCGTTCCCGCCGTAATCTGCGCCTGCGTCACATCCACCGCCTGCTGGAAGCGGGCCACCTGCGCCCGTGCCACTTTCACCAAATCCGTTGCCAATAAAAGCTGATAGTAGTTCTGGGTGACCACCAGAATGGTATTCTGGCGCGTGTTTAGCGCATTGAAGCTGGCGGCATCCACCGCCCGCCGCGCCTGTTTGTTGACCGTTTCGCGGGTTCCGTCGTCAAACAAGTTCTGGCTGAGGCCAACGGTCAGCCCCCCGCCGCGCACGACACTGACTTCGTTGACGGACGCGCTTTGCGTCACCGTCGGGGTTGTCGTCGTCCCCGTGCCCGTCCCTGTCGTGCCGGTTGTCCCTGTGCCGCCGGGGGTAACCACGGTTCCCCCGGTGCCAGTCCCCGTCGTTCCCGTGCCTGTCCCGGTGCCGCCGGTGGTGGTCGTGCCAGGGGTGGTAATGACCGTAGACTGGCCGGAGTTCAGGCCGTAGAAGTTCTGGCGGTTATTCTGGTACTGATAGCTCGGGGTCAGGGTGGGGAAGTAACGCGACTGCGCCTGCAATTTCTGCCCCTGCGCCTGCGTCTGCTGGTCGCGGGCGATAAATTGATCAGGCTGATGGCCGAGCGCAATGGCGATGGCCTGAGACAGCGTCAGCGGCGACGGCAGAGTTTGCGGCGCGGGCGGAACAACTTGGCACATCGCGGGCGTCGTGCAGGCCAAAGCAAGCCCGGCGGCAAGCCCCGTTTTTGTGGTCCATCGGAAAGCGGCAAATTTCAACATACACAAACATTTCTTCTGTCAGCTTGACTTTAGGCAGTATGACACAAGAACGCGCAGAATGAAAGCGGGCACAGGGTTAAATCCAGTGCGAGAGCCTTTTCATCACTCTACGCCGCCGGATCGCCCCTCAGAACAAGGGGTTAAAACCCCTCGCTGACAGGCGAAGACGCCGGGAAGCCAAAGAATAAGAGAGGCCAGCCTCAGTTTGTTATCGGACTGGCCGCCCGGCGCGAAGCGCCTCCCAGCGAGGGGTTTTAACCCCTCGTTCTGAGGCACTGTTTCAACTCATGTCCATGACTCCATGCGACCTCTACTTCGCTGCTGCTTTCAGCGCGGTCATCAGCCGGACGTGCTGCTTTTCGGCGCGGTCACGGGAACGCTCCATCGGCTGCGTCGCCGGATTCAGCGGGTTATACTCACGCGGCGAAGGGAACGACGCCGGGTTGAAGCCGCCGCCGGGAGGCCGCCCGCCGCCAAATCCACCGGGCCGACCGCCCCCGAAGCCGCCCGGTCTGCCGCCGCCAAACCCACCGCCGCCGGGGCGACCACCGCCAAAGCCGCCGCCGGGGCGACCGGGCTGGGTGAGCTGCTGACGCTGGGCGGCGCTCAGCGGGGCGAGAAGCTGGGCAGTAATCTGTTTGGCCTGGGCATCCGAGACGCGGGGCTTGGCCTGCCATTTGGTCATCACGGCCAGCACCGCTTTTGCCTGCGGCTTGGTGAGCCTCGTCGCCGGGTTGTCTTCCAGCCGCGTCATGCCGCCGAGCGTGCGCTGTAGGGCGGTAACGTTCTGGTGCGTGCCGCCCCACGTTTGCCAGGCTTTCATTTTGGCCTGCATCTCGGGCGGCATCGGCGGACCGCCGTGTCCGGGACCGCCGAAACCGGGACCACCGAAACCGCCCGGCCTCTGGGCATGGGCGGCTCCGGCGAGAACAAAGGCCGCTGCCGCGATGGGCAGCAGGCGAGAGAAAATCAGCTTGGGCATGGTATTGGCTCCTTTGGCGCAGGACAGAAATTAAATGTGCGCGGGACAGAAATTGAATGCGTTCGGCAGAGAACGCGGCGTTTGCGCCTGTCTGCCAGTGTTATTTTAACGCGCTTAGATTAAGGTTAGATGAAAGCAGAGAACACGAGGTAGGAATCCGGGGCGTTTACCGCCCCGGTCTGCTTCCCCTTGCCCCGCCCCGGCCCTTTCGGGTACACTGAGGCTTCAAATCAAAGCGATTTTCAGAAATCACACGACACAGGAGAACACCCCACTATGCCAGTGCGAGTCGGCATCAACGGCTTTGGCCGTATCGGACGCATCACCTACCGCGCCATTCAGGAGCGGTTCCCCAACGGCGAAATCGAAGTCGTCGCCCTCAACGACCTCACCGATTCCAAGACCAACGCCCACCTGCTGAAATATGACAGCAACTACGGTCCCTACAAAGGCGGCGACGTGGTCGCTGAGGGCGAGAACATTGTCGTAAACGGCAAGAAAATCACCGTGTTCGCCGAAAAGAACCCCGGCGACATCCGCTGGGATGCCGAAGGCGTGGACGTCGTCATTGAAAGCACCGGCTTCTTCACCGATGCCACCAAAGCCGTCGCCCACCGCGAGCATGGCGTCAAGAAAGTCATCATCTCGGCCCCCGCCAAGAACGAAGATTTAACCATCGTGCTGGGTGTCAACAACGACGCTTACGATCCCGCCAAGCACAACGTCATCTCGAACGCCTCCTGCACCACCAACGGCCTCGCGCCTGTGGCAAAGGTGATGAATGACAAGTTCGGCATCCAGAAGGGCCTCTTGACCACCATTCACGCCTACACCAACTCCCAGCGCACCGTGGACACCGCCGCCAAAGACCTGCGTGATGCCCGCGCCGCCGCCCAGAAC
Source organism: Capsulimonadaceae bacterium (assembly GCA_965277455.1). Lineage (GTDB taxonomy): Bacteria > Armatimonadota > Armatimonadia > Armatimonadales > Capsulimonadaceae > JANXMY01. The sequence goes on from OZ255823.1 coordinate 3,560,203, forward strand.
ATCGTTCCCAGCTCCACCGGCGCGGCCAAAGCCGTCGGCCTGGTCATCCCCGAGCTGCAAGGCAAGTTCACCGGCATGGCCTTCCGCGTCCCGACCCCCACCGTGTCGGTCGTGGACTTCACCGCCATTCTGGACCGCGACGCCTCGCCGGACGAGATCAACGCCGCGATGAAAGAGTATGCCGACGGCCCCATGAAGGGCATTCTGCAGTACTCCGACGAGCCGCTGGTTTCCACCGACCTCAAAGGCAACTCGCACTCGTCCATCTTCAGCGCCCTGGACACCATCGGCCTCGGCAACTTCGTCAAGGTCGTCTCCTGGTACGACAACGAGTGGGGCTACTCCTGCCGCGTCGCCGACCTCATCAAGTTCCTCAGCGACAAGGGACTGTAGGGCTTTCGGCAGATACGATAAAGGGGGCGCGGCATTCGCCGCGCCCCCTGATTGGCAATCACTTTCTCAAGAGGCTCCTGATGTCGATACGCCTATCTTTCTCCGGGCAAGATGAATCTATTGAAGGATTTGAAGCCGCCGCTGAGAACAAGTACGAGGCGGGTTTTAATCTGATGGCCTCTGCACAATCTGGCGAAGGAGTAAATGTCATTGGATACGTTGGTGAACTGCTACTAAAGTCTTCCTATTTTCGTATTATTGGTCTCTCTGACACAACGCCGATTACACGACAACACCTGAGAGATGCTCGCGCTGAGGCCGCATCTCTTGGAGCTGTCTCAAACGATGAACAATTTCACAATATCGAATTTTGGGGAGAACTTGTGATAAAGAAGCGTATTCAGCAGGGACGCTCTCTGCCAGGCGCATTTCAAACGCAACTAGAATATCATACACAGAGATTGGCTCAGAACTGGTTTGTAGAGATGCGTTACCATGACCTTCAAGGTGTGGATATAAAAGATGTTGAAGATGTACTTGACGATATTATTTGGATCAAAACCAACTACAAGGATTTTTGGAGGTAACTCATGCCTGTTGCACAAAGAGTGGGTACGGCGGAACGGATTAAAACCGACAAGCTTGCAGAACGTCTGTTAGAAGAATGGCGTGCCCAGCAAGCGGGTGAAGGTGAGCCTCTTATTATCGAAGAAGCCCCGCGCCGTGGTGAGCGACCGAACCATTTGTATGTTGTCTGGAGCGAATGGGGCGACCTCACCCCCATAGAGCGTTCCAAAATGATCCTGCAAGCCTATGAGAAATACAAGGGACGTGACATTGCTAACAGCGTTACTCTTGCAATGGGCCTGACGCCGAATGAAGCACGTCTGATGAATATCGAGTTGTGACAAGCTTGATCAAAGTCGTCTCCTGGTACGACAACGAGTGAGTCTACTCCTGCCGCGTCGCCGACCTCGTCAAGTTCCTCAGCGACAAGGGCAAGGGCCTGTAGAACACTTTCGATAGGCGTAAAAAGAGGCAGACCGTATGGGCATCAATAACGTCATAGAAGCAGCCGCTTGACAGAAGTGGGCCAGCCCAACGCACAAATACAAGGAGACACACCTGATATGCCAGCACTGGACCTCGCCGCACACCTGCGCGAGACGACTGAATGGGCCTATAACAATCTGGTCAACGACCTGAATGCCCTGGACGAAGGCCGCGCCTCCGGCTCCCCCGACCCTGCCCTGCGGCCCGCCGTCAAGGTCGTCGCCGAGTGCGCTTCAGTCAACGGCCTGCTGGCGTCGCTGGTGGCGACCGGCACGGCAGAGCAGCCCACGCCCGAGGCACGCGACGCCTACTTCGCCGCGATCACGACCCGCGCCCAGGCGCTGGCAGAGCTTGAAACCGCAACCCAGAATCTCTACGCGGCCATCGCCGGGACCGCGCCCGACACCTGGGGCGACCTCGTCACGACCCCGTTTGGCCCGTGGACGCGGGCGCGGGCCGCCGCCCTCGCCGCCCAGCACATGATGTACCACGACGGTCAGCTCAACCACTTGCACCTGCTCAGCGGCGACTCCGAGATGCACTGGAAATAGGCTGGCAAAAGAGAAGACAGAAGTGGGTGAGGGGGCGCGGCAGGTGCCGATGCAGCTACCTTTCGGTCTCGGACGGCCTCATCGCCAGAATTTTAGTAGCAGCTACCGGGGGCGCTGCTCGATTTGCAGACGCCATTAATACATCCACCAGCGCCCGGCATTCCCCGGCTCCGGTGGCAAGCAGTTCCCGGAACGAGGGGATGCGCGATATGCCCCACAACAGACCCGCCACCACCCAGGCGGGGCTGGCATTGAGCAGGGCCTTTTCCGGCGGGTAGAGCCGGTACCCAAGCCGCTGAATAAGTTTAAAGCCTTCCTGCATTCCTCGTGCAAGTACCAGTGCCTCGCCCCAGGACGCGCCGCCGCCCCGCCGCATCCCCGCCACCGACACGCTTTCGAACGCCACGCACAGCGGAACATTACAGCGCAGCCAGAGCAGCATCTCCGGTTCGAAGACCGCCGGCAGGCCAGCGTCCACAAAAACGTCCACCCACTGCGGAGTGTCTATCTTGGTCTTTTGCCCGGCGGCACCGATCTTGGCATCCAGTCTGCCTGCCTTGTCAATGCTGGCCTGCACAAAGGGCATCCCAAACGCGCAGCGCTCGGCACCCAGAGCATCCCGCAGCCGTTCCGGGTCAAAGGTGTTAAACATAAACAAAATACACTTTGCCGCACAACGCTGAAGCGCGGGCAGCACCGCATCGACCTGATGCGCGAGCACGGTAACGATCACGAGATCGTAGGGGACTTCTTCTTCCAGCCGGTCGGTGACACGCACCTCCGCCCGCTCGTTCTTGATGCTGACAATGCCGCTGCTGCTCTGTAATTGCTCAAGCCGCCTAGAGTCGGGCCGTGCAATGGCAGTGACCTCGTGATGGCCTGTGCGGCTCAGCTCGAAGGCAAAGGCACTGCCGATGCTGCCCGCACCGAGGACGGCAATACGCAGCGATGTGTTCTCTTTTGCGTTCATTCTCATTTCTCTTTCTTGACACTGTCAGCGTCCCGCCAAGCGCTCCCGCGCCGTTTCGCCGCGCTTGCCGACAGGGACATGAGCCGCCGCCGCCGCGAGGCCGAAGCGGGGCATATTGCCGTAGATGGCCTCGTAGCCGCCCGCTTCCACTTTGTAGGTTTCGTGCCAGATGCCGACGCTGCCGTCTTTGCCGACCGCTTTGTTGAACCGCTGCCACGCTTTCAGGTGCGGCTCCGACGGCGAGCGGGCGAACCGCTCCAGGTCTTCCGTGCTGCGCCAGTATTGGATTAAGCCGATGCCCCCGGAATACAAAAACACCTCGCCGCCCAGAAAGCCGCTTTCGGGGTTTTGGTAGAGCGAGCGCAGCATCGGTCCCATTGCACTGCCCACGGGGAGCCATTTATGCAGGGCAAGCGGCTTGTTGATCCGCATTCCAATCAGAAACACGACAAACGGCCCGTCGATGTCGGCGGTGAACCGACCAGGGAAGATTTTGGGCATCTCAAATCACCTCGGTTTCGGTGCAGACCAGGAAACTGCAGCCGGGCAGGTCCAGAAACTTCTCTTCGTCGGGCCGGATCATCTCCATGTACCGAGGCGCGGCGAAGACTTTCGCAATGTCGTCGACGTCGTCAAACCACAGCTCGGTCGTGCCGTCGTAGGCGGGCGGCGGCATTCCAGGGAGTTCCACGGACAGCGTGTGGCCCTGCACGTATTTACGAACGTGCTGCTGCACTTCGGGCAGGGATTTGAACAGCGGCGCGTGCTTGGTTTTGTGGTACTCCACAAACTCGTCGTGCGTCATGCCGTCACGCTTGCGAAGCAGGATGGTAAACTTGATCATTTAGGGTGTGCTTTCTTTGGTGTCGCGTAGCTTAGTTTCGACGGTGTCCAGCATGGTCTGCATCTCTTGAAGACGTGCGGACGAAATGCTGCTCAGTGTGTCCTCAGCCAGTGCGGTGGCGTGGGGCAGGACCTCAAACAGCAGCGCCCGGCCCGTCTCGGTCAGAGCAAGGTTGTGGGTGCGGCGGTTTTCGCCCGGTCGGCGTGTGAGCAGCCCCCGGCTGACAAGCCGCTGCGTCAGCACCGAAACGGTGGCCCGCTCAATCAGCAGATGCTCCGCCAGCACGGACGGGGCAAGGCCGTCTTCCCCGCCCTCCTTCCAGAGTGTCAGCAGCAGTCGAAACTGCGCCTGCGTGATGCCCAGGCTCTCAAAGTGCCGGTCAAACATCGCCGCCATACGTGTTCCAATCCGCATCAGGGCCGTGCAAAGATGCGGGGCTGATTTTTCATCGTTCATTGTTAGCATTATAACTGTTAGCGAGCGAATTGTCAAGGGGCAAAAATAGGGAAGGCCGCACCTGGATACAAGTCATCTCTTGTATTCCAGGATGTCATGCGTCATGTCTGCCGAGGCTTCCAGCCATCCTTGGGGCGACTTTTGCCAGGTCGTCTGCTCATCGTACTTTCGCGTCAGCGTATAGGCGGGGGCCGAAGACGAACGTGGGTGGTAGGTAATAAACTCCCAGTGCAGAACTGCTTTGGCTCGGCTGCCCTGAATCGTAACCTCAGAAACGCGGCAGTGAATGACTTTGTGTAATCCTTTTCTTGTTATGTGTTTCATCTGCCATGCTTTCTCTTGCCGCAGGGTGGTAATCTCTCCACCAGTGCTCCTTTCTGCAAAACCTGGGGTGCGATTTGCCATGAAGCCTGCGGCATCTCCCCGCTGATAGCTGGAAACTGCGTGGTCACAGATACGCTGGATAGCCTGCCGCGTCTGGGCAGGTGCGTCGGCGCGGGCTGCCGGTGCGAGAACGCTGAGGCCGAAGGCCAAAAGAGGCAGGGGCAGGACAATCTGACGAAACAAATACAAATTCAAGGGCATAGTCTACTTCCTAAAGGCGGCCTGCTTGGGGATGAAGCTATTATAACACGGCAAAACTTTGGTGGCAAGCGGGTATACTAACGGCGTTTTAAGACCCTATAATTCTGAGGAAGAAACCCAATGAGCTTTAACAAAAAGACCGTGGAAGATGTGGACGTGGCGGGCAAGCGCGTCCTGGTGCGCGTGGACTTCAATGTCCCGCAGGACGAGACCGGCGCGATCACCGATGACCGGCGCATTCGGGCGGCTCTGCCGACCATTCAGTACCTCGTCGGCAAAGGGGCGCGGGTCATTCTGGCCTCGCACCTGGGACGGCCCAAAGGCGGACCGACGCCGAAGTTCAGCCTGAAGCCCGTCGCGGAGCGGCTGGCGCAGCTTCTCGGACAGCCCGTGCCGCTGGCCCCGGACAGTGTTGGCCCGGAAGTCAAGACGCTGGTGGATGGCCTCAAAGACGGCGACGTGCTGCTTTTAGAGAACGTTCGCTTCTACCCCGAAGAAGAGAAGAACGACCCCGAGTATGCCGCAAAGCTGGCGTCTTTGGCCGAAGTCTACGTCAATGATGCGTTTGGCACGGCCCACCGCGCCCATGCGTCGACCGAGGGCGTCGCCCACCACCTGCCCGCCGTGGCGGGGTACCTGCTGAAAAAAGAACTGGATTATCTGGGCAGCACCGTCGAAAACCCGGAGCGGCCCTTTGTGGCGATCCTGGGCGGCGCGAAAGTCAAAGACAAAATCCCCGTGATTGAGAGCCTGCTGCCCAAAGTGGACACGCTGATTGTGGTCGGCGGCATGGCGTACACGTTCTTCAAGGCACAGGGCCTCGAAATCGGCAAGTCGCTTCTCGACACCAACTCGCTGGAGTTCGTCAAAAAAGTGCAGGCCGAGGCGGGCGACAAGCTGATGCTTCCCGTGGATGTGATTGTCACCGACGGCAACCCGTTTGACGGCGGCGAGGCCGATTTGAATACCAAAGTGGTGAGTGTCCGCGAAATCCCCGCCGACTGGGAGGGTGCGGACATCGGCCCGGCGACGCTGAAAGCTATCACGGCGGTTTTGCAGGGGGCCAAAACGGTCATCTGGAACGGCCCGGCGGGCATCTTCGAGTTCTCCAAGTTCGCTGAAGGCACCAAAGGCATCGCGCAGGCGCTGGCGGATTCGGCGGCCACCACGATTGTCGGCGGCGGTGATTCGGCGGCGGCGGTAGAGAAGCTGGGCTTCGCGGACCAGATGACGCACATCTCCACCGGCGGCGGCGCGTCTCTGGAGTTTCTGGAAGGAAAAGAGCTTCCGGGCGTCGCGGCCTTGCAGGACAAGTAGCCAACTCCTGGACTTGTGCCCGCCCGCCATTCGGTGAATGGCGGGCGGGCTTTTTTGTTTCTTTGTGCATCCGTGTCAGGCAGGAAAACACGCAGATCAACGCGAATAAGCCTCCACAACGCAAGGCCGAGTGCCAAAGACAGATGTCGGAACACAGAGACCGAAAAGGAGACTACGCGCAATGAGTGTCAACTACGGAGGTCCGCCCGCTGGCGGAATGCCTTACGGCGGCGGGGGAGCGGCATACGCGCCGCCCGGAAAAGTCAGCTTCGACTGGATCAGCGAGGCGTTTTCACTGTTCAAGATCAACTGGGGCGTCTGGGTTGTCGCCGTGCTGGTTTTGATTGCGCTTCCCGCCACCGTCGGCGGCGTGGTCGGGGCGGTGTTCGGTGCGACAAACGCGATTTCGGCAGGCCCAAGACCCACAGGTTTTGGGCAGCCCAGCGCATTCACGCAGGGCCTTCCGATAGGCTTGAACCTTGTCATTCAGATTTTCAGCATCGCGTTTCAGGCGTTTATGTACGGCGGACTGTACCGGATGGCCGTGAAGCAGGTGCGGAACGAGCAGATCACATTTGGGGACATCTTCAGCGGCGGACCCTATTTTCTGCCCATGCTGGGCTTTTATATTATCTCTACTCTGGCAACCGGTATCGGCTTCGTGCTGCTGATTGTACCGGGCTTGCTGGTGCAATCTCTGCTGCTTCCCGGCTTTGCGCTGATCGCCGATGGAGAAGGCGTGTCCAACGCCATCTCGCGGAGTGTGGACGCTATGAAGCGCGATATGTGGAGCGGTGTCGGCTTGATCCTCGTGATGGGCCTGGTCATTCTCGCGGGCCTTATTCCCTGCGGGCTGGGGACGTTCGTGACCTACCCCATGCTCTGGATCGTGTCCGCGCTGGCCTACCGGGACATGGTGGGGATGCCCGCCGGGGCAGGCGGCTACGCGCAGCCCGGCTACGGCGCTCCGGCGGCTCCGGGTGTCTGGCCCCCCGCGCCGAGTGCGGCCCCGCCGCCCCCGCCTGTTTCTCCTTACGGGCAGGCACCGCCTTCGACTTCGTTCGGACAGACGCCGCCTCCTGCGCCGTCGTGGGGACAGCCGCAGCCTCCGGCTAACCCTCCTACAAGTCCTGAGCCGCCCCGGCGGTCTCTGGGCGGGGACCCGATTGATGAGACGCCGCCTGCGGGTGGTGGCCCCCGGTGACGACTTCAAGAAGGCCGTCAACAAAGCCGCCCCTGCAATTCTGGATCGTGCTGCTCGCGGTGCTTGCCGTGCTGGGTCTGACCCTGGCACGGCTGAATGCGGCGGCGCTGACCCTCGGCGTCGTGTCCGGGACATGGTGGCTGCTGCGCGGCATGGCGCTCGGCGGCGGCATGGGCAATGCGCGTCAGATTGGGAACGCGCCTGCCGACCACAGCACGCGCATCGGGGTCTGCGTGGCGGCGGCGGGGATTGCTTCGGCGGCGCTGGCCCGCGAGGTGTTCCCGCTGCCGTTCCGGGTCTTCTTCGGCGTCTGCTTCGGCCTGGGGTGCCTCGGCGCAGTGTGGCTGGCCTGGAAGCAGCCGAGGGGATAGGGCCTTGCCTTTTTTGCCTTGAACGGTTATACTTAATCCTACATGAATGTCTCCGCCGGCGCGAAAACGGACCCCGGACAGCGGGCCAACAACGAAGACCAATACCTCGTGGTGGACACGCGGCGGCGCGGCCTGCGGGCCGACGGCGTGCTGGTCATCGCCGACGGCATGGGCGGACGCGCTTCGGGCGAGCAGGCCGCGCAGGCCGCCGTCGATGCCGTCGACGAAACGCTGGCCGAGCTGCTGGACTCGCGTCTGGCCGAGCCGGTGGTGCTGACCGATGCCCTGTCAACCGCGCTTCGCAAAGCCAACGCCCGCGTCTATGCACTGGCGCAGGAGGACGCCGAGCATAAAGGCATGGGAACCACCTGCGTCGCGGCGGTGGTGGAGGGCGACCGCCTCTACCTCGCGCACGCGGGGGACAGCCGGGCGTACCTCCTGCGCGGCGGGGCGCTGACACAGCTCACCGCCGACCATTCCTACGTGGCCGAGCAGGTGCGGGCGGGGGCTATCTCCGAAGAAAGTGCCCGCAAGTCCCGCTTCCGCAACATCATCACCCGCGCCGTCGGCATTGAGCCGACCCTGGAAGCCGAAGTCAGCGATGTCGAGATCAAGCCCGGCGACGTGCTCCTTCTCTGCACCGACGGCCTGAGCAACATGGTGGACGAGGAAGATTTAATCAAGACGCTGACGCAGTCCGGCTCCGCGCAGGCCGCCGCCGACAAGCTGGTGTCGATGGCAAACCGCGCCGGCGGCAAAGACAACATCACCGCCATTGTCGCCCGCCTTCAGGCCGGAACCCGCACGCTGCGAATGCAGACCGCCGATTTGGCCCGTCCCAACGCTTCCGCTAAAAAGAACACCATAACCCAAGACCGCCCCGCGCCCGTCCCTGTTGGGGACAATGAGCCGAATACGCCCCGGCGCGGCGGCTGGCTCTGGCCGACGCTGGCCGCCGTGTTCCTGCTGGCCGGGATCGGCGTCTCCGGGGCACTGGCCGGGAAGCTTCAGCACGCCGGGTACAAGTTTCAGGCCGCGCCGCCGTTCGCCGTGCCGCCCGCGCCGCCCGCGCCCGCGCCGCCGCCGCTCGACCTCGCGCACCTGGCCTACGATGCCCCGACTGTCTTCTATGCCCAGCCTGTGCGCGGCAGCTTTCTGGCCGTCGACCCGAAAAGCGGCGCGGTCACGGTCGCCCCGCTGTCCGGCACCGTCGTCGGCCTGCCGCCGGGCGGCGGCAGCCTGCCGCAGTTCAAGTACACTCTGCCTTTTGTGCATCCGCAGTCCGCCGCCCCCGCCGGGGTGCTGGGCGCGGGTGGCGTCACCCTGCACACGGCCACCGACCCGCAGGGCAATCTCTATGTCTCCGATGCCATCGCCAAAACGCTCACCAAATACAAGCCCAACGGCGTCCCACTCGGCCTGATTGCCCACTCTTCGCTCTCTAACCCGCAGTCCATCGTCATCGCCGCCGACGGCACGCTGTACCTCATCGACGCCGAGCGCCTGAAAGTCTTCCGCGCCCATCCGTCCACCGACCCGCTGCCGCCCATCCCCGTGCCCGCCGCTCCGGCTGCCGCCCTGAAAGCGGAAGTGCCCGCCGAAACGCCTACCGATGCGCCCATCACAGGCCGCCGCTATCGTCGCGGCTACCGGCACTACGAAACCTATGGGACGCGGCGGTAGGGGGCAAGGACAGGTAGGAACGAGCCGCCGAGAAGAACGAGGGGTTGAAACCCCTCGCTGGAAGGCGAAGACGCCGCGAAGCCAAAAACTAAGAGAGGCCAGCCTCAGTTTGTTATCGGACTGGCCGCCCGGCGCGAAGCGCCTCATAGCGAGGGGTTTTAACCCCTCGTTCCCAACCGCGTTCTTTTCTCGTTACTTTCGCCTTTTGCCTCGGCGGCGCGACTTGAAGGGGTATCAAACCATGAACCGTCTGCGTGTCAGCAAACATCTTCGCGGTGCTTTAAGTGCTGTGGCTGCTTGCCTTGCGCCTGTTCTATTCACTGGCTGCTTACACTCCGGCGCTCAAAATACGGCTGGCAGAGGGCAGGGGCGGGGCCTTCTTTTTGCCACGTTTGACCTCTCGCCCGATGGTAAAACAATTTTGTTCGCGGGGGCAGGCAATGGTGGCAGTGATTTGTATCTGTTGAACCTAAAAACTAACAAGGTGACACAACTTACGGATACACCGGACTACGAAGCCTACCCCGCTTTCTCACCTGACGGTAAGACGATTGTGTATCAATGTACCAAAGCCGAGGGGGCAGACCAATCTCGGCATTTGTTCCTTCGCTCGTTAGATGGCAAGCAAGTCAGGCAACTGACAAAAACGCCTGCCTCGGACGATCAAAGCCCCCGGTTTTCGCCGGATGGAGATAAAATCGTATTTTCGCGTGTCTCGCAATATCAAGCTGTTTCTCCGCAGCAAAGCACAGGCAGCGGCTTTGATGTGTTTGTCGTCAACCGAAATGGCACGGGGCTGACTCAGGTAACGCACTTAAACTGTGACGGCGTCATGCGGCCCCGTTTCTACCCTGACAGTCGGCACATTCTGTTTGAGGAGACCACGACAACAGGGGCAGCGGCGAGTGTTGGGATGCATCTCGCTAGGGCTGATGTGACTGGAGAGCAGCCAGTTCAGAAAGTTGTTAAGTTCAGGCGATATGGACGCTAGCCCAGCCTTCTACCCCGGCGGGAAACAGGTTGTGTTCAGCGGCAATTTTAACGGCACGCTCGACCTGTACCGTGTCTCGTTGGGTCGAGGTGATCCAGCCAAAATTCTTTCTGGGCGGAACAACACTGGTTTTTCCAGTCCCGTGATTTCCTCTGACGGCAGGACCATCTATTGTCTCGAAAGATACGACCCGAATTTATACACCATGAACGCCGATGGAACGGGCCTGCGTCAGATTGCCGATAGCAGCCTGTTTGGCGACCCGTTGCACTGGAAGCCCTAAGAAAATTATTAAGAATTACAAATGCCGCTGGAAATGCTTGGAAAGTATGAGCGCCTGGATGTGCTAGGGCATGGGGCGACGGGAATTGTCTACCTTGCCAAAGACACGCTGCTGGGAAAGCAGGTGGCGCTGAAGGAAATCTCGGCACAAGGCGACGAAAAACACCGCTTTCTGGAAGAAGCCCGCGTGCTGGACCGCCTGCGTCACCCGAACATTGTCCGGGTCAACTCGGTGGATGAGATCGGTGGCAAGGTCGTCATCGACATGGAGTATGTCCGGGGGCGCACGCTTCAGGACATTCTGCGGGAGACGCCCACGCTGCCCATCGCCGAGGCTCTGGACATCGCCGCGCAGGTGTGCGACGGGCTGGCCTACGCCCATTCGCAGCGGACGGTGCATCGGGACATCAAGCCCGCGAATATCTTAGTGACCCGCGAGGGGGCGGTCAAGCTGGTAGATTTCGGGCTGGCCGAAGTGCTGGGCACGCATTCGTTCGCAGGCGGCGCGGGGACCTATGCCTACATGGCCCCCGAGGACTTTCACCCGGAAGAGCAGTCCGACCGGCAATCCGACATCTGGGCCGTCGGCGTGATCTTGTACGAGATGCTGGCAGGCCGCCGTCCATTCTTAGTTCCCAAGTCTAAAGACCCCTTCGCCTGGAAACAGGCCGTCGAAAACGATCCCATTCCCCCCGTCACGTCCGCCCGCCCCGACGCCCCGCCCGCGCTGGACGCTATTTTGGCCCGCGCCCTGTCCCGCGACAAAGCCGAGCGCTACCGCGACGCGGGCAGCCTGGCGCGGGACTTGCGGGAGCTGTTCCCCTCCCGCTCGTTCCTCGCTCCCTCCCCTGTTAGGGGAGGGTTAGGAGCAGGCGAAGATAGCCTCTCACCATTGTCCGCAAACCCTTCCCTAACAGGGGAGGGAGCGAGGAACGAGCGGGAGGGGTTCCTCTCCTTCGCCACCATCGACGACTTCCTCGCCGCCGCCCCCGACCACTGGGACGAGGCTATTGAAGCCTTCACCAACGACACGCTGACACGCTGGCTGGAAAGTATCGGGGAAAGCCCACTGGCCGAAGCCGCCCGCCAAATCGCCGGGGAACAAAGTGCTGCCGAGCCGGACCGGGACGATGATGACCGCCTGCGCGACTTTCTCTACCGGGCCGGGCTGGAAACCGCCGACGAGGCCCGAGTGGCCTTCCATCAGGGACAGCGCGACGCCAAAGCGGGGCGGCTTCGCGAAGCGGTGACCGCCCTGCGCCGGGCCGTGCATCTGGACCCGAGCCGCCCGGAGCATTTCGAGACCCTGGCCGCCGTCCTGCGCCGCGCCGGGGAAGGCGACGGGGCCGCCGACGTGCTAACACGGGCACAGGTGTATCACCCCGCGCCGCAGCCGCTTGTCCAGGAGGGAGCCGCGCCGCCTCGGGCAGATGTCGGGTGGAGCAGCACGGCCCTGAACTTCGGCACGCTGCGGCAGGGGCAGTCCCGCGCCCTGCGGGTGACGGTTCAAAACAGCGCCGGGGGCACACTGGAAGGCCGCGTCGTGTCCGCGCCCGGTTGGGTGCGGGTCGAGCCGCCCGCGTTTTCGACGCGCCGCCGCCAAACCCTGACCCTGACGGCGCGGACTGATGCCGTGTGGGCGACGCCGACGGCTTACGACGAAACGGTTACTTTAGAGACTTCGGCGGGGCGGCAGGAAATCGCCGTCGCGGTTCAGGTTCTCCCCGCCCGGCTGTCGCTGGCCCGGATTGGCCTCTGGTTCCTGCCGCTCCTGGGATGCGCTTCCCTGCCCGCGCTGGCCGCGCTGCGGGCGACACTGCGCGGCAGTGACCCGCGCACGGTCTGGCAGGCGGGGTGGGGGGCAAGCGGCCTGCTGTTCCTCTCGGTCTTTATCTTGACACTGGCCGCTGAGATGACATGGCTGGTGCGCCTGCTGCCGATGGGTCTTGCGGGCCTGAGCGCGTGGGCACTGGGGCGGACATTGGCTGATTTGGGCACGAGCAGCCCGGCCCTGCCGCTGGTGCAGACGGTGACGCCGGTGGTGGTGCTCTTAGTGCTGCAAACCTGCGCCCTGCTGCTGGATGCCCCCGGCTGGGGCCGCTGGCAGCTCTGGCGCTGGATTATTGGGGCTACGGCTCTTCTGGCCGGGTACTCGCTGTGGCATGGGGGGTAACGTCGTGCTGTCTTTTAAGCATTCGCGCTGGCTGCTGCTGTTTGTTCTGGCCCTGCTTGCCGTTGGCCTCACCGGCTGCGGGGACGGGGTCATCGGCAGCAGTCGCGGCTCATCGGGGGCGGTCAGTGATGTGACGACCTTGAACCAGGACGGAACCTACCAGGAAGTTCTCACAGACAAATCGGGGCGAACGCTGACTTATTCCGACACCTGGGGGGCCGCGCAGCCGATGGGCATTCCCGGTGTCCCCACCGACGGCTCTTATATCGAGCTAAAGAACTATGTGGACACCCACGACCTCAAAACACTGCCCGCCACCACTGCCGAACTTCCCCACGTTTCCTCGCTTGTGCCCAAAAATATGTTCCAGCCGTCGCAGTCTCAGCGGACGCAGTCCCGCAAGACAACCGCCGGTTGGGTACTGGTCCTTCAGCTTCTCTCAGCGATTTTCTGGATTGTCGAAATTGTAGATGTTGCCCGGCGCGAGTTCCCGTCCAGCGGCACAAAAGTCGGCTGGGTGCTGGTGGTCGTCCTGCTGGGCTGTCTGGGGGCACTGATTTACTATGCTTTTGGCAAAAGCCAAGGAGAAATACCAGCGCAAAACGGGTAAATTATGCGTATGGAACACACACGCACCAACGCCGAGATTGCCGATGTCTTCGAGCGCATCGCGGAGATTTTGGAAGGGCAGGGCGAAAACCCCTTTAAAATCCGTGCCTATCGCAATGCTGTCCGCACTTTGGAAACGCTCCCCGAGCCTGCCGCCGACATCGAGGCGCGGGGTGAACTGAAGAAAATCCCTGGCTTTGGCGAGGCTATCGTCGGTAAAACGCAGGAGATTTTAGCCACGGGAACCTGCGAGCTATTCGAGCGCCTCAAGGCCGAAGAAGCGGCCAAAGAGGAAGCGGCCAGAGCCGCGCCAGCCCCGAAGTCTGCCCCTGCCGCTGCCGGGCCGTCCCTGGACGACGAAGACATTGAGGCCCCGTGGTAGACACCTCCCAAGCCTTCCCGCAGGAGTTCTATTTGCAGGACACCTGCACCGTCGCCAAAGCTTTGCTTGGGCAAGAGGTCGTCCGCCGCCTGCCGACCGGGGAGACGCTGGCGGGCATCATTGTGGAGACCGAAGCGTACCTGACCGATGACCCCGCCTGCCATGCGTACCGGGGGCAGACGCCGCGTAATGCCGCCATGTTCGGCCCGCCCGGCCATGCTTACGTCTACTTCACCTACGGCCTGCACATGATGTTCAACTTGGTCTGTGCCCCCAAAGGCGTCGCCGAGGCCGTGTTGCTGCGTGCTCTGGAGCCGACCTCGGGCATTGAGTTGATGCGGCAGAACCGGGGCGGGATGGCCGAAACGCGGCAGCTCACCAATGGGCCAGGCAAGCTGGCGCAGGCGCTGGCGTTGACCCGTCTGGACCACAACCAGGCCGATTTAACTAACCCCGACGGCGAGCTATTTATCCGCCCCCGCGCCGTCCTGCCGTTTGAGCGGGTAGAAACCACGCGCATCGGTATCACACGCGGCGTGGAACTCCCCTGGCGCTACTACATTCGCGGCAACCCGTATGTGTCCAAAAAGTAGACCATGCCGCACCCACTATTAGCCTTCTTCTGCGCCCTGTGTGCCGCCGCCGCCGCGTGGCGGGCGAAGGCGCTGACGCCTGTCGGAGCCGGGGCGGCCTGCGCGGTCGGCACAGTGATTTTCGTGGGGGGCGGCTGGGCCGGGGCGGGGGCACTGCTGGCGTTTTTTGGGACGTCTACGGCGCTGTCCCGCTGGCGGCGGCGGGCGAAGGAGGCGCTGGGCTACGAAAAAGGCGGGCGGCGGGATGCCGGGCAGGTGCTGGCGAATGGCGGCCTCGCGGCGGCCTGTCTCCTGCTGCCCCTTGTCGTTCCTGCCTTTACTCCGCACCGGGCGTTCGGGCTGATGCTGGGGGCGCTGGCGGCGGCCAACGCCGATACGTGGGCGACAGAAATCGGCTCGGCGCTCGGCGCACAGACGCTTGACCTCCGCACGGGCCGGGCCGCCGCGCCGGGGACTTCCGGGGCAATCAGCCTGCCGGGGACGCTGGCCGCGCTGGCCGGGGCGGCGCTGCTCGGGTGCTTCGCGGGAAGCGCGGTTGGGTGGGGGATAGTCACGGCGGCGGGGCTGATGGGGGCACTCGGGGACAGTCTGCTGGGGGCGACGGTGCAGGCGCAGTGGCGGGACCCGGTACGGCCCGGACACTGGACGGAGCGAAATACGAAGGTAGAGCAGGGCGAGCCGCCGGAACGGGGCTGGGGCTGGGCGGGCAATGACGCCGTGAATTTGGCCTGCACGGGGCTGGGGGCACTGGGGGTATTTGCCCTCCAAAAAATAATTCTTGGGTAACAAAAATAGTTTCCCTAAAATCAGAAATCTGTGTTACAATTAGTCAAGAAGCCGCTGCTGCAAAGCAGAGACCGAAAAGCTGAGAGAAACGAGGATGCGCCTTTGGACCTTGCTTTGAATGAGACCGCCCCCTCTCGCCGCTACGTTTCCGCCGAACAGATTGAAGACATCGTGCGTCAGCTTAAAGATGTCGTCTCCACCCGCGCCGTCCTCGGACCGTCCGGGCGCATCGACGAGCTGCACGTTCTCGTCCACCCCAAACGCGCCCCCAAACAAATCGCCCGCGACATCGAATCCGCCGTCCGCGCCCATTTAGATGTGACGCTGGACTACAAAAAAATCAGCATCGCTCAAATTCAGGGTCATGCCCCGGTGGGCGGCGCGTCGCCTACCACCGCCCCGCGCCTGCGTTTTTCTGATGTTTCGCTGAATGTCACCGGCAGCCGCGCCGAGGCTTCGGTGCATCTGAGGCGCGGCGATGCCCTCTACACCGGCACGGCGTCGGGCCATGCGTCGGCCTATAACCAGCTTCGGCTGATTGCCTCGGCGGCCATCCGCGCTGTGGAAGACAGCGGCGAAAAGGACGGCACAATGGTGGTGGAGGACTTGCAGACCGACATCGCGCTGGCAGGCCGCAAAGCCGTCGCCGTGCTGGTCAGCGCCCTGGCCCCGCCGCAGGGCGAGGAGCTTCTGACCGGCAGCGCCCTCATCCGGCAGGACGTGTGGAAAGCGGTGGTAAATGCCACGCTCGACGCCGTCAACCGCCGCGTCAGTCAGGCCCTGATGGACGATGATTTCTAATTGCCCGCGTTCAGGTTTTGGGAGTCATAGCACGCTCAAAAATAACCCTGCAAAAATTACTTTGATAATGGAATAATCGTTACGAGATTGGTTTGTTACGATTTGATTTGTTACGATTTGATTTGTTACGATTTGGAATGCCGGGGCTTCGGGAACCGAAGGGTTCTCACGAGCGGAGGCGGTTCGATGTCCGAGAAGTCGGCACGACCGCGTTTTCACACAGGTCCCATTTAAATGAACACCATTTCCAAGATGATCAAGACCCTGTCCAGCGCCATCAATGGCTGCGCCGCCGCCCACTTCTTTCCGCCGGACTAGTCTGTCCTAAGCAGTATCCTGCAATTATAAACCGTTGCAGGCGGCTGCTAGACCGGTTGGGAGTAGTCGCCTGGTCTTTATCTTCCTTGAAATTTTGTCTGATTGACCTTGTTTACCATACAAGCACCCGGCATTCCATAAACTTCTCCAAAGTTTAACCGAGCAGTGAGCCTGCACTGTTGCTGTCAAAAATATAATTTTACCATGTCTGTACCTCCAGCCGCTACAAAAGAAAATAATACCACCGCATCTTCGCCCTCTGTGGCAAATGTACATCCTTCCACCTACATCCAGTTCCGCAGGCAGATTGTCTGGGCATCAGCTTCTGTGTTTGTCCTTTGTCTTTTCATTGGCCCTATTAGCCCAGGAGTGTGGCCCCAAGTTTTACTGTTCACGCTACTGACTACATTGGTGGGGCTATCCTCGCTGCGCCTGCCAAGCGGCCAAGAGCTTGTTATTTCTCCCACAGTTCCATTGATGTTTGTCATGGTGGGTCTTTTTGGAGCTACCGCTGCCATCATTTCCGCTGTGCTGTCTGTACTCGCTGCTGGTTTCGTTTCTATTCCTAAAGAAAAACGTTTTCGTGCACATTTGTATGTTCCCTCTGTCTGCACTCATGTCGTTTCTATGGGAGGCAGCGCACTTGTGTATAGCATTCTAGAGAAATTTTTCGCTTTCGGAAATGGATTGCGGGTTGGTGAGTCTCCGACAATTTTTGCTTGTACCGCACTGGCTGTTTGTGCCCTTCTTGCTTTCGTGACAAGCGCCCTGATTACTACCACTCTGGCAAGCCGCTATTATTCACTGCGCTGGGATGTTCTCTGGCATGAAAACTTCAAGTGGATGCTGTCAAGCTCACTTTTTATGTCGCCGATTGCGCCTCTGACTGCTATTCTCTACGGGCAGCATTGGTGGCTTGGGATAGGCTTTATTCTACTGCCGGTTTATGCACTACGGATGGCTTTTATCACGCATGAAAAGACGATGCAAGCGTACCGGCATGGGGTGGAGCTGCTGGGGCGTATTATGCAGGAAGCGCACCCCTATACGCATGGACACCTGCACCGCGTCGCCCGGTGGGCAGTGCAGATCGCCGAGGAGATGCGGCTGCCGGCAGCGTCGATGCAGCACATTGGCGATGCGGCGATTTTGCATGACATCGGCAAAGTCGCCGTGGATGACCGGGTGCTGAATAAAGTCGGCAAGCTGACCGAGGAAGATTGGTCCATGATCCGGCGGCATCCGGTCACGGGGGCCGATCTGGTCGTCAAAATGAGCGTGCTGGGAACGGTCAGCCACTGGATACGCCATCACCATGAGCGGCCCGACGGCACGGGGTACCCGGATGGACTGGCCGGGGATGATATTCCGCTGGAGTCCAGCATTATCTCGGTGGTGGATGCCTTTGATGCGATGGTCGGCGGTCCGGCCAAAGAAGATCAGCGGCCTTACCGAAAGCCGATGCCGCAGGTCGAGGCCGTGGCCGAGCTGCGCCGTCACGCTGGAACTCAGTTCCGCGCCGATGTTGTGG
This sequence comes from Capsulimonadaceae bacterium, assembly GCA_965277455.1. Classification (GTDB taxonomy): domain Bacteria; phylum Armatimonadota; class Armatimonadia; order Armatimonadales; family Capsulimonadaceae; genus JANXMY01. The sequence continues at coordinate 3,578,096 of OZ255823.1, forward strand.
AAACGTTTATCACCATTGTGGAGCGCGAGCGGGCGCTGGAAGCCAGCGGTCTGCACGTCCGCCCCGCCGCCGACCTCGCCGACGACTCGCTCTGGGCCACCGCGCCCCAATCCTCCGGCAGTTTCAGTCTCAATACACGAAACTAAGAACACACAAACTCAATCTCTATGAGCCTTTTTATTGTGAATTTCATTGCCGGGGTTGTGTTTACTGCTTCGCTGATGGCCGTGCTGATTTATCTGCCCTGGCGTATCCGGCAGTCGTACCGGCAGACATTTATCGCCCTGGCCCGTGCGGTGGAAGCCCGCGAGCCGCATCTGCTGGGGCATGCCGAGCAGACGTCGCGCTATGTGATGCTGATGGCCCGTCTGCGCGGAATGGGTTTCGTGGCGATGCGGACGCTGGAAGACGCGACGCTGCTGCACGGCATCGGCAAAGTCAGCATCCCGTATGGCCTGCTGAATATGTCTGCTCCCCTGACGCATCCTACAGACCGCTTTGTCCTGCGCGACTACGTCCGTGTCGGCGCGGCTATCTTAGACGTCATCCCCGTCCTGCGCCCCGCCGCCGATGTGATCCGCTTTCACCACGAATACGTCGACGGCAGCGGCTATCCATTTGGCCGCTCCGGCAACACTATCCCGTTTGAGGCGCAGATGCTGTGCATTGCCAGCGAGTTCGCCGCCATGACCGCGCCGCGCCTGTACCGGGAACAGCCTGAGTTTTCGCCGGCGCAGGCAGATAAATATGTGCGAGCGCAGGCGGGAGTGCGCTACTCCCGCCGGGTGGTGTCCCTGTTTTTAAGAGCAAGAGCGACCGAAAAACTCCGAGTTCGCCTCGTCGCCTTCGCCCGCTCTGTGCGTCGCCTTACGCTGCCCCGGCCCCTGCCGCGCCGCGTTCTCTGATTTTTTGCTCTCTCGCTTCGGCTTATTTGCGTCCCAGCAGCCGCCCGAAGAGGCCGCCGCTTTTTTCCGCTGCCGCTTCCGGGCGAACCGTCCTGCCCGCCGTCTCCCCGGCTTTGGCGGCCAGGTCCCGCGTTTTGTTGGACGCCGCGCTTTGATCCAGGCGGGACAGCTTGGACTGAATGAGCGGGCTGGGAGTGACTGCCAGCGCTTTGCGGTACTGCACCGCCGCATCCTCGGCCTGGCCCATCAACACGAGGGCATCCCCCATCAGAACCATCCCTCGCACGTTCTGGGGATCAATTTCCAGCACTTTCACACAAAATCCCCGCGCTTCCAGTGGTTTACTGTCCATGATTGCCCGGTCCGCATTGCCGAGAAGCTGAGCAATCGCCTTTACCTGTTCCGGGCTGGCGACTTTGGGCGCCGCCGCCGCCGGGGCGGCAGGCCGGGTCGCTGCCGGGGCGTTTGCAGGCGCGGCAGGCTTTGCAGCCACATCCAGCGTGGAATTGTACTGGGCACGGCGGTCCGGGTCCGCCAGAACGCGGTACGCCTGGTTGATCTGAGTAAAGACACGCTGACTAAAGACTTTGTCCTGCGCGATGTCCGGGTGATATTTGCGGGCCAGCTCCCGGTACTTCTTCTTGATCTGGTCTGTGGTTGCGCTGGGCGGCAGGCCCAGCACTTCATAATAATTGCGCTGCAAGCTCATCGGCATTTGCTCCGTAACGTAACAATGAAAACAAAGATAAAAAATAACAACCGTGCCCGGTAGGGCCTATCGGTGTGTGTTCCTCCCTTTGGATGGCTTGACGCGGGAAAAGTGAATAATAAAAAGCGCGTCTCTGCCGTGTGTTTGTGTAAAATCGTTTGTTTAGATTATGGCCCGTCCGGGTTTGCGTATTCCTGCAGCTTGTCGAAATACCCCGTATAAAATTTTGCCAGGACCATCGCCACGCGGATACCAATCAGCATCGTGGCAAACGCGCCGAGCGCGACCGCCATTTGATGCAGGCGTGTAATTGATTCCGCCTCATAGTATTCAGCGACCTTATCCATAGTCATGTCCAGCGAGCCGGTCTGCTCGCCGGTTGCAAGCATCGACAGCACCAGCGGCGGGAAAACCCGTGTCGCCCGCAGGGCTTCAGTCAGCCCGTGCCCGCCTTCAATGGCGGGAATGGCTGAAATCATGCGCCGCTCCATGTAGGCATTCCCGGTGGCTGCCGCCGCCCCTTTGAGGATTTCCGGGATCGGCAGCCCCGCCGCATACAGCGATGCCAGAACCCGTGCAAACCGCGCCAGACAAACCATCCGCACCGCACCCGCGAACGGAGGCAGATGGGCGATCAGCGAGTCATAAAAGAATTTAAATTTTGACAGCAGCTTGATCATCACGAATACTGCCAGAGCGATTCCGAGCACATACAGCAGCGGCAGCACGGCATCATGAAAATACAGTTTTGGATTACCGGCAACAACCAGATCGACCAGATCAGGCAGAAGAAAGCTCGCCAGCAGAGCAAACGCCGGGGACCGGGTTTCCTTCTTGATAATGTTTCGCAGCGTGTATTCCTGCTCCAGCGCCAGTGACAGCCGGTTCATCATCACATCCATGCGCCCGCTCTGCTCGCCCGCGTAAATCATGGCCCGGTGGAACTCAGTAAAAATCCACGGAAGCTCGGCCATCGCCAGCGTCAGCTTTTCGCCGTTGTAGACCCGTGCCGCGATCTGCCCCAGCGCCCGCCGCAGGGCGGTGTTGCTCGTCTGCGCCGACAGCGTCGTCAGAGCCTGATAAATCGGCACGCCCGCGCCCAGCATCGCCGCGAACTGCCGGTACATCAAAGCCATGTCCCGCAGGCCAATGCCCGTCCAGAACGAGTACACAAAATGCACCATCAGCCAGCGCCCGAGCGGCAGCGGGGGAGCCGCCGGAGTGAGATATCCTGCGCTTGCCGGGCGCGGCGCATACGTTGCCGTCGGGCCAGCATAGCTGCCGCTGACAGAACTGACCGCCCCGTCCTGCGCGGCGACGCGCATAGGGAAGTAGCCCATTTCGCGGATTTCGTGGGCCGCCTGCCGCTCATCGGGGGCATCGAGCGCCCCGGTAACGGTGCGCCCCTGCCGGTCTTTAGCTTGATAAGAATAAATCATAGCGAATAAATTAGGACGTTTTAACAGCAATACAGGAAGGCGGCAGGCAGGGGTTCCCTGTGAGACGACGCTTGCCTTTAGAATGTTCCCGATTTCTCCGAAAGTTCCCAAAAAACTTTTTCTGCCGTCTGCCCATCCGGCGGCAAGCACAATTCAGGGGCGATTTCAGCCAGCGGCCCCAGCACAAACGCCCGCTCCCGCAGGCGCGGGTGGGGCACTTCCAGCCCCGACTCGGCGATGCTTGCGTCGCCATAAATCAGCAGGTCTAAATCTATAACGCGAGGACCCCAGCGAAGGGTTCGCACCCGGCCCATTTTATTTTCAAGGTTCAGCAGGGCGTCCAAAAGCGCACGCGGGGGCAGCGTTGTCACTACCCGCGCTACGGCATTCAAAAAATCAGGCTGCTCGGTCACGCCCACCGGAGCCGTCTCGTACACCGACGACACGCGCTCAATGTATATTATTGGCGGCTGATGCATCTCCCGCAGGGCCATTTCCAGCGCCCCCCGCCGGTCGCCCAGATTTGTCCCCAGGCCAATATAGGCTGTGATGAAGGCAATAACGCCGGCGGCTTTTGTGGTGTGCCGAACAGGCGGCGCGGGCAGGAAGAGTGGCTGTGGGTCTTGGCGCATAAGAATTTACGGAATAACAGAAAGCCGGGGCGTTCACCGCTCCGGCTTCAAGTGTGATAAAACTTGCGGCTCGAACAAAATAGTCTCAAAAACTCTTTCAAGTCGGGTAGCAGAAGGGTCGTAGCCATACATCACCTGCCTCATCAGTTCCAGTGCCTCCAGCGAGCGCGGGGCGTTTGTGTCTGCCAATAGGCAGCTTCGTCCGGGTCGTCTTCCAGTCTGACAACAGAGAAAACGCTTTTGTCCATTTCCATTTCTTGAAAAAGGCTCATCCGCTTCTTGCCCATCGCAGGTCCCGCCCAATCAGAAGCTCAGTCATCTCGGCGTGATGCGTGTTTTTCATCGGGATGGGCAGGATATCAAATCCGTGACGCTCGGCCAGCTTCTGCACACCGGGCGCGTTGTCGTAAGTCATCAGAAAGTCCCCGGCCAGTGTCCCGACGACTTGAAAAAGCTGCTCATGGTCCAGGACGGAATGTAGATATAGGCGGCTTCCCGCGCTTTTTGTCGCCCCGGCGGTGTACGGCGGATCAATAAAATATACTGCATCGGCTCGGCCCGCGTGACGACGCAAAGCAGCAATCCCATCACCTCGCTCAAACTCAATACGCCCGCGCTGGGCTGCAATCTCCAAAATGCGCCGCCGCAGAGTCTCGGGATACCAGCGTGATGCCAGCCCTTTGCCGTTTTCGCCGTGCTTGATGATCCCCGCGCCCGGCGCAAGGATGCCGCCCCGGTTGATCCGATTTCTCAAAATTGTGCGGAAGGCCGCACACCGCGTTTCTTCGCAGGTCTCTGCCAGTGCGGCCAGTGCATTGTCCGGCGTGAGCGAAAAATGGACAATGGCCTCCCCGAGCCAACCGGCATTGTCGCTTAAAATTGTCTGCCAGACCGCCGCCACCTGTGGGTCAATCTCGACCATCTGAACGCAGTCTGCCAGGCGCTCAAATGCCGCCGTTAAGCTCACGATGCCGCCGCCCGCAAACGGCTCCAGCAGTAGGCTAGGGCGTGTCGGCTGCGACCGAAGCCACTGACGGACACGCGGAACCAGCCAAGTCTTGCCGCCGGGATAGCGAAACGGACTGCGCTGCGGCACAGACGCCACATTGACAATCGCTTCCCGCCCCCCGCCGTCAAACAGCGAATACTGAACTGCTGGCTCTGCAATACGGGTATCAGGCGGCGTTGGGTGCAATGGTGTCAGGAGCGGCGGCATTGTTTAACCTTTTGTTCAGCTCTTTTTGCAGTTGTCCCAAAAACAGGGCTTCGTCTCCTGCCTCGGATCGGGTTATTCTGAGCAGCGCGGCCTCAAATTTTGTATAAACCGTTTTATGAAGCGTCAATACATAGCGATTTTGGATGGGGTCCAGAACGAGGTCATAGACGAACAGGGCCAGGTCGGCTTCTGATTGATCGACTTCTTCCAATGTGGGCAATGTCTCATAAAAGCCGCTATTCAGCGCAACCGCCATTTTGCGGCCCCAGCCGTTCAGAATGCCTCCCTTGAAAATAAGCTGTGGGGCCAGACGCTTGCGCGAGGAAGACAGATAATCCGGGCGTGGATAGTTGCGCTGACCACGCCAGTCCATATCCGCACGGGCATGGGGATTTTCCATGTAGTGCTGAAAGGGCGTGCTGACATTGCCGGAAATGTAGACCGCCTGCACTTCCAGAGAACCATAGTCCGTAATGCGGCCAATCTCATCATAAGATAGCAGCACCACATCAATGTTTCCCGCTGATTTACCCGCGCTGTCTTTGAGACGCACCTCCGTCAGCGAGGTCCAGGCCGCGCCCGGCGGGAAAAAGAACCCGGCGGCGTCGGAGGCAATGCGCCACTGCTGCTGGAAGCGAACCGGACAGGTGATCACAACCTCACCCGTTGCGCTGAACACGCTGCATACCCCCAGTGGGTTTTCAATGCTTGTTTTAGTGCAGTTCGGAACGCTGTTGCCAAAAGGACACAGACGGTCCCGGCGGTGACGGTCGGCTTCGGCATCCAGATTGTTCACGGGGAAGCCAAACACTTCCGCGAGAGGGTGGTTGGGCATCAATCACTCCCCAGCTTCAGGACGCTCATAAAGGCTTCCTGGGGGATTTCGACGCTGCCGATGGACTTCATCCGCTTTTTGCCCTCTTTCTGCTTCTCTAAGAGCTTGCGCTTGCGGCTGATGTCGCCGCCGTAGCACTTGGCGATGACGTTCTTTCGCAGGGCCGAGATGCGCTCGGCGGCGACGACTTTCGCGCCGACGGCGGCCTGCAATTTGATCTCAAACTGCTGGCGCGGGATGACTTCCTTGAGCTTTTCGACAAGCTGCTTGCCGCGCTCGTAGGCTTTGTCTTTGTGCGTGATGAACGATAGCGCGTCAAGTGGGTCGTCGTTGATCTTGATGTCAAGCTTCACCAGATTGGCCGGCTCATAGCCGCTGATCTCGTAGTCAAACGACGCATAGCCTTTGGTGCGGGATTTGAGCTGATCGAAGAAGTCCATCAAAATCTCGTTCATCGGCAGCTTGTAATGGATCATCACGCGGTCTTTGGCCGGGTAATCCGTGCGGACATAGACGCCGCGCCGCTCGCGGGCGAGGTCCATCACCGTGCCGACATAGAGCGACGGGATAATCACACTGGCGGCGACCATCGGCTCATCCATCGACGCAATCTGCGACGGCGGCGGCAGGTTGTCCGGGTTGTCCACTTCAATCGTTTCGCCGTCGGTCAGATGTACCCGGTAGATGACGCTCGGGGCGGTGGCAATCAGGGATAAATTAAATTCGCGCTCCAGGCGCTCCTGCACAATGTCGAGATGCAGGAGGCCGAGGAAGCCGCAGCGGTAGCCGAAGCCAAGCGCCGCCGACGATTCAGGCTCAAACGTCAGCGCGGCATCATTGAGCTGCAAGCGGCCCAGCGCTTCTTTCAGGTCCGGGTACTGGCTGCTGTCCAGAGGATACAGGCCGCAAAACACTACGGGAGTGGCCTTGCGGTAGCCCGCCAGCGCCTGCGTCGAGCCGTGCGTCGCCAGTGTGAGCGTGTCGCCGACGCGGCAGTCGCCGACGGTTTTGACGCTGGCGGTGACGTAGCCGACTTCGCCGGTTTTGAGTGTCTCAACCGCCTTCATGCGCGGCGAGAAGATGCCCACGCCGCTCACATCAAACGTTTTGCCCGACGCCATTGCCCGTATCTGCGTGCCCGCCGAAATCTCGCCGTCCACGATCCGCACATAGGCGACGACGCCCAGATACGCATCAAAATGACTGTCAAAAATCAGGGCGCGGAGGGGCTTGTCGGGGTCGCCCTGCGGGGGCGGGACGCGGCGGACGACAGACTCCAGAATCTCCTGCGTGCCGATGCCCTCTTTGGCGGAGGCCCGGATGGCTTCGGTGGCATCAATCGCCAGCACTTCCTCGATTTCCTCGGCCACGCGGTCGGGGTCGGCGGCGGGCAGGTCAATTTTGTTGATGACCGGGACGATTTCAAGGCCATTGTTCAGGGCCAGATTGACATTGGCGAGCGTCTGCGCCTCGACCCCCTGCGCGGCGTCAACGACTAAAACCGCCCCCTCGCAGGCGGCGAGTGAACGCGAGACTTCGTAGGTGAAGTCAACGTGTCCGGGCGTGTCGATCAAGTTCAGCTCATACTCGACGCCGTCCAGCGCTTTGTAGTTGATCCGCACCGAGGCCATTTTGATGGTGATGCCGCGCTCGCGCTCAATATCCATGGAGTCAAGGAGCTGCTCCTGCATATGGCGCTTCTGGACGGTCCCGGTGAACTCCAGCAGGCGGTCCGCCAGCGTGGATTTGCCGTGGTCAATGTGGGCAATAATGCAAAAATTGCGGATATTTTTTTGAGAATGGTACTGGGTTTCGGACATGGTGCAATTATTATACCTGCCCCCGGCGCTTTCACGTTCTTTTCATAGTTTTGGGGCATCCTCTCTGTGTCGGACCGAGAAAGACGCTGACGCATAAGAAAGATGAACCCAATGAATTCCTCTCTCACTTTGACCCGCGTGCTTGCCGGCGCGGCGGCGGCACTGTTCGCCCTTGCGCCGCTGACCGCACGCGCCGAGTCGCGCTATCAGCACCATCAGGACGCCCAGAAGAAGGCTTCCAGCGTGCAAAACAACAAGAACACTATGCGAAATCTGGCAATCGCCGGGGCCGCCGTGGCTGGATACGGCCTGATCAAGCACAACACCGCCGCGACGGTGATCGGTGCGGCGGGGGCGGGCCTGGCGGGCAGCCAGTACGAAAATGCCCGCAAAGAACAGAGCCAGAATTCCTCGGCGCGTTCGCACCGCCATTACTACCGCCGAAACCACTAACTGTCGGCCTGTGTCAGCACCTCCTGTTTTAGAAAGCAGCACCATGACTCTCAAAACCACATCTGCCGCCCGACGCAGCGGCTCTACTTGCGCCTTCACGTTGATTGAGCTGCTCGTCGTGATCGCTATCATCGCGATTCTCGCGGCGATCTTATTTCCCGTCTTTCAGAAAGTACGCGAGAACGCCCGCCGGGCATCATGCCAGTCCAATGAAAAACAGCTTGGCCTGGCGCTGACCCAGTACACGCAGGACTACGATGAAGCCTATCCGCCCGGCGAGACTTACCCCGGCGCACATTATGCTCAGGGCTGGGCAGGCCAGATTTATTCCTATGTCAGCAGCACCGGCGTCTTCAAGTGCCCTGATGACAGTACGGCTCAGAATGGGAACAATTTCCCGATCTCTTATGCTTTGAACACCAACGCAGGCGGCAAACCCCTGGCGGCCTTCCAGTCCCCGGCGGCCACCGTGCTTCTCTGCGAAACATTTGGCTCGGCAGCGCAGATTAATGTGCCGGACGAGGGACTCTCTAATGGGAATACGGCGACCATTGTATCTCCAGCTACCAACGGCTTGCCGGACGGCGGCAACATTTACAACGGGGCGCTGTCCAACAATCTGATGGGAACTGCTAATGGCTTGAAGCTGGCGACGGGAGATATGGCCGCTGGCGTGAGCAGCGTAGACCCCTATGATGCGGCCACGATTGCCTCGTACTACACCGGCCCGACCGGCATCCACACGGACGGCTCCAACTTCCTGTTCGCCGACGGCCATGTGAAGTGGCTGAGGCCCGTGCAAATTTCCTCCGGCCACAACGGCACCTCCGGTCAGGACCAGGCCACCGCCTCCGCGAACAACTCACGCGGCAACTATAAAGCCGCCGCCACCGACACGCTGTATTTGGATGCCAACCACACGCAGAGCGTCGCCGGAACGTTCAGCTTGAACTAGGAGAGGATAAGGCAAGAAAGAGGGACAGGGGCAAGCCTTGCCCCTACGGGATCGCAGGCAGTGAGGAGAACTTAATATAAACTTAACAAAACTTTATATAAAATCAGGAACGAATGCTGGTACAATAGCGTTGAACCACTCGCAGAAGAAAATAATTACGAAATAATTAGAAACAAGCCCGAGGAAAAACGCTATGACACTGGAACTCTTGGAAAAGCCCAGCCCCGCCAGTCACAACGCCGAAGAAATACTCACCGCAGAAGCCCTGCACGAATGCGCGTCCTGCCACCACAAGGAGCGTGTGTACCTGACTTCGCCGAACGGGCGGCAGAATGCCGCCGTGTGGCGCTGCCGGATGCTGTCGCAGAAGACTCGCTCCGAAGTGCTGGTGCAGCCGCACGAAAACTGCTTTGAGCATCGCAGCCTGTCCGATTACTGGGAAAAAACTACTTTGCCGCTGGTTCGCTAAGAACCGGGGGCAGGGAGTAGGCTTTGTCGAGCAGGTCGGCGAACGCCTGACGTATTTCGGTACTGACCTGCCGCTCCTGCTCGGCGGCCTGCCGCAGCATTTCGATAGTCTGCCGCATCTCCTCCGACGCCCGGCGCATTTCTTCGGCCACCTCACGGCTCGTTTCTGCCAGCCGCCGCAGTTCTTCCGCCGCTTCCCGCTGCTCTTCGCGTATCTGCCGCCGCTGCTCATCGATCCCGCGTGCGTCCTCATCCTCGCTTCGAACGGTTTCGGCTTCCGTGCGGCTTCCTTCGGCGCTCAGGCGCAGCCCCTCGCCGCCCTGCCGCACTTCTTCCGCCACTTCCCGGCCTTCTTCTGCGTTTTCCCGGCCCGCTTCGGCGGTTTGCCGCCCCTGCTCGCTCGTGCGCGATGTGTCCATAGGTGAATGGCCTGCTGTTTTTCTCTTTCCGAAGAAAGGGTTCGTTCAGATAACTACAGCGTACCAGAATATGCTGCGTTTCTACGCCGACGCCCAAAAACGAGGCCCGCGCCATACACTAACGCGGCCACTAAAAGGCCGGGATAGAGCGGCTGCCAGTGACCGGGATACGACGGGTTATCAATGCCGCCGTGCCCCCAGCCCCAGAGCAGGCAGAACAGGGCCAGACCCGCCCCGAGCAGCATCGAGAAGAACGCGAACGTCGCCGGCGCTCGCCAGCGCGGCGCGGCATACGCTCCGAGCAGGGGGATTAAGACGCCCGGCACAAGCACGCTGCCGAACGCATACCACTGCTTGACCACCGACGGAACCAGCACGGCGACGACCAGCGCCAGCAGCGAAGTCCCGACCAGCCCCCAGCGGGTATAGGCGGGGACATTCAAGTTGTCCGTGTCGCCGCGCAGACGCCACACGAAGTCCCGGCCTACGGTCACAGCGGCAATAAACGTATAGGACACCAAGCTCGCCATAATCGGGGCCAGCATTCCCACATAAAACAGTCCTTTGAGACCTGGCGGCAGGATGCGCTCAGCCAGCGCGGGAAAGGCCAGCTTGGGGTCCGCGAGGTGCGGCAGCAGGGCGCGGGAAAATAGGCCGGTGGTCAGCGAAAGCAGATCAAACGTCAGCCAGCAGAGCACCGCCAGCCCAATGCCGACGGCGGCGACACGCGGGGTTTTGGCCGCATAGCACCGCTGATGAAAGCCGGGGTCGGTCAGCGTTTCCAGCGCGATAAAGAACCAGACCGCCACCCCCGCCAGGTCGTAGTCGCCCATCGGCTTCAAATACGACGGCGGCAGATGCCCCGGCGCGGTCAGAAACGACAGCCCGCCGAACCGGTGCAGGCACAGGGCCACAATCGAGCCAAAGCCCGCGAACATCAGCAGGAATTGCAGCGTGTTCACCCGCACATCCGCCAGAAAGCCGCCTCGGAACACGTAGGCAATGGAAAAAACGACCCCCACCAGCATCGCCGGAATGAGCGGCCAGCCAAACAAAATATGCAGCAGCGTCCCCGCCATCAGCACATAGGTCGACGGCGCGGCATAGACAAACGCAAAGACGGCCCCCAGCAGGGCCGTCTTCGTGTCATACGCTTCCGCCAGCTTGTCCGGGATGGTGTAAATGTGCGCCGCCCCGCCCCGCACGCGCCGGGCGAGAAACACCGCAAACAGCAGCGCAAAAATGTAGTAGGGGACCCCGTTCGAGGTCCAGGCCACCACGCCCGACGTATACACGAACTCGCCCGCGCCGAGGATGCCGCCGTAAAACGTCGCCACCAGTGTCGCCACAAAGACCGGCAGGCTCAGATTGCGGCCCGCAATCAAGTAGTTCTCCGTGCCGCCGTCCTGACGCTTCCAGAAGCCGACCGCCACCAAAAACGCCAGATACAGCCCCAGCACGCCCCAGTCCAGCGGCGCAAACGCCGCCCGCAAATCAACCCCGGTCTCTGTCATTTCAACTGCCTCAAATACGCCTGCAAGTGGCAGACCAAAACCCTGCCGCCCTCGGCTTTGACCGTGACGCTTGCCCCCATCGCCTCATTCAGCAGGCCGCCAACCCCCACGGAAAGCGGGAAGTCCGTCAGCGGCCAGCGGACGTCCGACAAACTCACCCGCGCCCGCCCGTCCATCGACAGCACCGACACCGCATCGCCTGGCTCTGTATTTAGCATCCGTGTCCCCAAAAGCGCCCGCGTTTCCGAGCCGTCGCTGACTAGCCGCACCGGCAGGTCCGGCCAGTCCTCCTGCCAGCGCAGCAGCAGCGAGATATTGCCGAGCGTGTGGTCAATCCGCCCCCCCGTCGCCCCCGCAATCGTCAGGCTGTCCGCGCCTTGCTCCCGCGCAATCCCCACCGCCTTCTGCAAGTCGGTTTGGCTCTGGTCCGGCGTCGGCACAAACTCCGCGTCGGGAAGCGCCGCCCGTGCGCTGTCTAAATCCAGCGAGTCAAAGTCCCCGCTGACAATTTGTGGCAGTACGCCCAGCGCCGCCGCCTTCAACGCGGCCCCGTCGCAGGCGATAAACAGATCATGCGAGGACGCCAGCCGCGCCAGCAGGTCAGGGGAAGGCGGGTCGCCGTTGGCTAAGATGAGGATGTTCATAGGCGAGAGGAGACCGGCACTGGAAGTGCCGGTCTATTAGTAAACGGAAAAAGTGTCTCCGACACTGAAGACACGCTGACATGATGCTGTCACAAATCCTGAGTCGCGTAGTGACTTCTTCTGTTTACGAGTAGACCGGCACTTCCAGTGCCGGGTGCTGTTTAATCGTAATGGCTGTAGTACCCGTCGTTGTAGGTCTTGCCATCGGGCGTCACCGCTGTTTTGTTAAAGGCGTCCGCCGACGTGATAAACTTGGCATGGCCGTCCGCAAAAATCATCGTGCCGCCGCTGGGATGCCACTGCTGGTAATAATTGGTGGGGTCGTTGGCAGAAGGCGCATACGAGTATTTTGTGCCGGTGGGGTCCTGCTCGGGTGAAAACCACGGGAACATCTCGTCGCGCATGATACGTGTGTCCGAAGGCACGCTAAACTGCGCGTCCGTTACCAGCGTTCCTGTCAAAGTCGGAGTCGTCGGGGGCGGCGTCAAAAGATAGTCGTCCTCATATGAAAGATTGGCGTTCGGGTCGGCGGAGCTGTAAACCACCGTGAAGCAGGCGTGGGTGAAGCGGTACGATGACCCATACGCCTGCTGGTAGCTGGAAGTGCCCGGAACGCTGCTTTTCTGGTAGGCGCTGCCCGAGTCATCCGGGCATTTGAACAGGTCTTTGCTTTTGGCATAGGGCATCAGCACGTCTTCCACGCCTTTATGGGTCGGAGTTCCGGGTGCCCCGCCCGCGCCGGGGTCCCCGGAGCCTGTTCCGTCGTTGTACGCTTCAAAGATGGGCATGGCTTCGTCGGAGTCCTGAATATACATCCGCACGGCCAGGCCAATCTGCTTGCCGTTGGAGATGCAGACTGTGCGCCGGGCGTTCTCACGCACTTTCTGGAAGACGGGAAAGAGAATGGCCGCGAGAATCGCTATAATGGCGATCACGACGAGCAGCTCAATCAAAGTAAAGCCCCATTTGGCGGAGCGTGTCGGGCGAGGAGTAATCATTGGTCGTTTCCCTTGCTAATAATCGTCTAATCGCAGCGAGTACGCACACAAAAGCCGCCGCCCCCGGAAAGTGGGGACGGCGGCCTTTGGTGCAAACATGAGCGGGTGCAGGGGGCGTGCCGGTCCTCCGCTTCCCTACGCCGGCATTGCCCGGATCAGGTTCATGGGGTTAGCAGTTGCCTCTCAGCCGCCGTGTCCAAAAACACGGTGGCACCCCCAGCGGTTTGAAATTGTGTGCCAGTTGTTCTGTGCGAATAGTTCTGTGCTGACTTTGAGTATAGCCGAAGCGGGGCAGGGAAGTCAAGGGGCAGAAACGCGGAGGAAGAACGAGGGGTTGAAACCCCTCGCTGGGAGGCGAAGACGCCGCGAAGCCAAAGAGATAGACACGTCGGGCTTATGTTTGCCATCTGATTGGCCGCCCGCCGCGAAGCGCCTGATAGCGAGGGGTTTCAACCCCTCGTTGTCACAGCCTAAAATGTGAACGAACACAGGCCGACGGTGACGCCAGCACTGCCGACGACGATCAGCGTATGGTCGCCGCGCTCCAGGCGGCCTTCCTGAAAGGCCATGCTCATGCCGAGGGGGACCGACGCGGAGACGCAGTTGCCGAAGCGGGGGTGCAGGCTGTAATACACGCCTTTGGGGAGGTGCAGGTGCTTGACCAGCACTTCGCTGGCCTTCTGGCTGGCTTCATGGGCGAAGGCGATGTCAAAGCAGCGGCCCTTGAAGTGCGGGTCGGCGGCGTAGACTTCAGCGATCTTTTTGACCGTGGTGACGACCAGCTCCCGCGACAGGGAAAAGAACTGCGAGGCGGCATAGCGCGGGTCGGGGTCGCCGGGCAAAAAGTCGTCGACATTGGCGAGGGGGATCATGCACAGGTTGTAATGCTCGCCGAAGTTCTTGAAGTTGAAGTAGAAGTCGTCGTCCGGGTTCTCGTCCGTCACGATAGTGGCCGTCGCCGCCTCGCCGATAGTGAACTGGGCGACCCGGTGCTTGAGGTCGGCGGCGTCCTTGATTTCGGAACACCAGAACGAGCGCACGAGGCTGGCCTCGCAGTTGACAATCATGCCGCGCTTGTACGTGCCGTTCTGAATGAGGCTCCGGGCAATCTGCATGGCCCGCAGCCACGACGCGCAGGCGTCCAGCATATCGAAGCAGGTGGCGTTCGGCATCTTCAGCTCGGACTGCACGACATTTGCCATCGCCGGCTCAATCCAGCCGCGTCCAACGCCGGTATAGATGAGGAAGTCGACATCTTTGGGCTTCAAATCAGCGGCGGCCAGCGCCCGGCGTCCGGCATCGAGCACCAGATTGATAGCCTTTTCTCCGGGCGCGAGCTTGTAGCGCACCTGTGTTCCCGCCGTTGCCAGCGTGTCCCGTACCTGCGAATCCAGCTTGCTGAATTCGGCGGGAGAAAGCCGCCCGACACTTTGCTGGCGAAATGTTTCCAGAATGTCGTCATTGGTGACTTTGTGGGTCGGTACGGCGTGCTGGATCGTGCGGATATACATACGTGAGGAGGTCCTTGCTGCTGAGAGTCGCAAAACGCGGCGGCGTGCGCGTGTTATCCTCTTAGCATACCACAGGTTCGATGAGAAACAGATGAGAACCCGGCCCTCTGCGGCATTAGTTTTTCTAATTTGTAACTCTGCTGTCACTTTCCAGTCAGTTTTCAGTCACTTTTTCCGTGCCGCCCGCCGGGCCACAAAGCCCAGCGTCAGCCCGGCCAGACCTACAAATAGCAGGCCGGCGGCGGCTTCCGGGTGCGAGCGCACCGGCGGCAGGGTGCAGACGCTGACCCACAGGAGCAGGCCCAGTGCGAATCCCCAGTCGTCCACGAACAGGCCGATCAACTCGCCCCCGATAGACTTTAAAAGCTTCATCGTGTCCCCGGCTTTCCCGCCATCGCCCGCGCCAGCGCAGCGCCAATGCCCGCAACCCCCAGCCACGCCGCCGTCAGCATCACCGGTGTCCAGGCGTCGCTCGTCGGCCAGCGCAGCCCCAGCCCCTCGGCGGTCAGCAGCGTGCCGAATGCCGACACCAGAATGCCGACCATCAGCTTCAGCGCGTTCTCCGGAATTTGGGAAAGAGGCCGCCGCGCCACTAATCCCAGTGCCAGCACTAAAACAGCAGCGAGAGCCGCCCCAAGTGACGCGGGCAGGAGGCGATGCCGGGCTGCGCCCATCGAGATCACCAGAAAGATGACTTCCAGCCCTTCGATTAAGACGCCGTTGAACGC
The DNA here is from genome assembly GCA_965277455.1 of Capsulimonadaceae bacterium. Lineage (GTDB taxonomy): Bacteria > Armatimonadota > Armatimonadia > Armatimonadales > Capsulimonadaceae > JANXMY01. The sequence goes on from OZ255823.1 coordinate 3,593,342, forward strand.
CGTCAAAAACGCCCCTGCGCCGCCTTCCAGGGCTTCCTCGGTTTCCGCGTACTCGTCGTCCTCGTTCCGCAGGGCAATCACCCCCGCCGACCGCAGAATGGCTTTGCACAGCCAGCGCAGGCCAAACAGGAGCAGCAGGACGCCAATCACAAGCTGAAACAGCGGCGACTGCCAGCGGGCCAGACTCGGCCCGAAGATCGCCACCAAAACTGCCAGAAGTCCCGCCGCCGCCGCCGCCCCTTGCAGGGCAGACCGCCAGCCGCGCACCGCGCCGACAGCCAGCACAATCGTGAACGCCTCGACAAACTCCACCGTAGAGGCCAGAAACGCCGCCAGCACCGTCGGCCAGGCATCCGCAAATGTTGAAAGGGGCATAGGTAGTATTCCGAAAGAGCAGACCCCTGGCCCCCAATAATAGGGGAACATGATTAGGACAAGAGGGTCTAATCTAACTGTCTTGTTCCCCCATTATTGGGGGCCAGGGGGTCTAAATCGTCGGCATGACGTTTCCGCCGCAGACGGGGAGGTAGACGCCGGTGATGAACGCGGCCAAATCAGACGCTAGAAACGCGACGGCGTTGGCGATTTCCTGGTCGGTCCCGCGCCGCCGCAGGGGGACGTTCTGGGAATACCCCGGCTGCTCTTCGGAGCCGTTTTCGCGGTCGTTGTCGCTGACCGTCCAGCCCGGCGCGACCTGATTGACCGTGATGCCGTGCTCGCCAATCTCGCGGGCCAGCACGCGCAGAACGCCGTCCATACCGCGCTTGCCCGACACATACGCGCCTTGCGTCGGGGCATTCTGCATCGCGCATTCAGTGCTGATGCCGATAATGCGCCCGCCGCCCGCGTCCTTCATGCCGGGCACGAATGCTTGCGCCATCAAAACGTTGTGCAGGACCGACGACCGGAACTGTCCTTCGTAATCCTCGGGCGTCTGTTCCAGCACCGAAGCCCAGTGCGAGGGGGCGACGGCGTTGTTGACAATAATCGTCGCCGGTCCCAGCGCCTCGGTTACGGCGTCGCGCATTCTGAGAACAGCGTCTTTGTCGGCGACATCCGCCGACACGGCCACGGCCTTGCGGCCCATCTGCGTAATCTCGGCACACAGCGTCTCGGCCATATCGGCGTTCTTGTGGTAATGCACGGCCACATCCGCGCCGCAGCGGGCGAGAGTCCGGGCCATGACGCGGCCAAGCTGTCCGGTCGCGCCGGTGACGACGGCGATTTTGCCGGACAAATCGAGCGTAAGCGGCAATGTTTCAGCGGGCATGGGGGGTACTCCTTAAAGTAAACAAGTCAAGCGGTCCAAGATCGGGAAGTGTGATGACGCCGTAGCGCATAAGAATAAAGCCGATAGCTCCATCACGCGCTGTGCCATTGCTGGCACGCAAGAGAAATCGCATCACAGGCACGCTGGCAAGCTCCGGCACGCGCACGGTGACGGTGTAGGTCTTTGCGGCGTAGCCGCCGTTGTGGACGGCAAAGTCTTTGTCGTCATCGGCATCTGTAAACGTCGGCGACGTGTAGTTAGACAGGCCGATGGCCCACGCGCCGTCAGGGCCTTTGGCCGCTGCCGCCGTGACGCGGGGCTTTTTTCCGTAGGTGTAGGTCATGCCGCCGTCCAGACTGCTTTCCGACTTGCGGAAGACGCTGCCCACCGGGAATGCTTCCGAGAGCTGTTTATAGTAGTAGTATTTTTGGAAGCGCGTGACGGCGAGCGGCTTCGGCGTGTAGGCCAGAATGCGCGTGGCGTTGTCGTTTGGGTCCGGCACTTCAAACCCCACAAAATGCACCCAGTCGGTGACGCCGTGGTTCATATCGCTCAGAAAGCGCGAGGCCAGAGACGCCGCTCGCAGGCCGTCGCCGGGCGCTTCCGGGCCGTTGTCGCTGGCCTCAGTCATCCAGTAGCGTTTTGGCGTGCCCACAATGTAGGAAGCCGCTTTGTCGGTCGCGGCCATGTTGTACGAATGCGAGGCAATGCCGGACAGTGCGGCCCAGACGGTAGGGTCAGCTTTCAGGGCGTCGAGCTGCGCGTACAGGCTGTCGTCCGCACTGGCATTCTCAGTGGCGATAATCTGAACACTTTGCAGGCCCGCTTTATCTAAGTCCGCCCGCAGGCGCTTGACGACGCGGACGATCTGCGCGGGGGTGAACCGCTCCAGGTCGTTCGGCTCGTTCTGGATGCCGGTAACGCTGATTGTTGTGCCCGTTTCGGTCCGCAGGCGGGCAATAAAATCGGCCAATAAATCCGCGTAGTTCTCGACTTCAGAGTCTTTCAGGGCCATCCCCGTCTGGGCACTGCCATCAGGCCGCTTCTCGGCCATAAAGGGCGGCAGGCCGTCAGGGGCCAGCAAAATCGTGGTGACGCCCTGAGCGCGGGCATCGGCAATCAGATGGGAATCGACGTAGCAGCCGCGAAACTGCGTCAAGTCGTGCGTGCCGCGCACGGGCGCAAACTTGTCCATGTTTGCCCAGAGGCGCAGGGTGTGGAAGCCCAGATCGTGCCACAGCGTCCGGGAAAGCGTGGTGCGCTCGGCGGGGGTGAGCGTCTGGTACTCCTGCCCGAAGTTCAGGGCGCTGGCCCCGAAGCCGTGAAACGTCTGCCGCGCCCCGGATGTGACGGTGATCGTCACCGGCACGGGAGCCTGTGCCCGCAGCGGCGGGCCAATGAGGCAGGCGGCGGCGCACAGGGCAAAGACGGTGCGAAAAACGGGTTTCATAGGCAGAGTGTACCCGCTATCGCCGTTTAGGAAAGCGGGCATTCGGATACAGTAACCCTATGAATAACCTTCACAAACTTTCTCCAAACGCACTGCTGGGGGTGTCGCTGCTTCTGCTGGCCGCCCCAAACGCACGGGCGCAGGCTCCCATTTCCGTGGACTTGAATGGGCACACGCTGACCTTCACGGGCACGCAGCCGACACAGATCAAAGGCTCGACGCTCGTTCCCATGCGCGGCATTTTTGAGGCCCTCGGCGCGTCGGTGCGCTTCGACAGCGCGACACAGACCGTCTTCGGACAGCGTGGACAGACCTCGATTGTCCTGCCGCTCGGGGCGCTGACCGCCACCGTGGACGGCAAGCCGACGGCGCTGCCGCAGCCTGCACAGCTCATCAACGGCACGACTCTGGTTCCCCTGCGCTTTATCTCCGAAGCCCTCGGCGCAGATGTCCGCTGGGAGCCGGCGACCCGCACGGTGCAGATTCAAACCATTGACCCTCATCTGACCACGCTTCCTGCCCCGCCCCCGCCGACCAACGGCGCAGGCACGATTTCGGGGCAAGTCACAGGGGTTTACACCAACACGACCCCCACGCAGATTACGCTTCGCATTGGCGGCCAGAACACGGTCGTCCCGCTGTCTGCGGCGACTATTCTGCTCCGCTCCGAGACCGGGCAGGCCGCGACGCAGATCGGAATCAAAGACATCAGCCCCGGCGATCAAGTTTCCGTGCAGCGCAATGCTGACGGCACGGCGTCGATTATCACGGCTACGTTCGGGCAGGTCAAGGGCAAAATTGTCGGCATCGGCAAGCTCGCCAACGGCAACACGGCGCTGACACTCGACAGCGGGCGCGTCGTCGAGCTTGCCGCCGATGCGCCCATTACCTTTGACGGACGCAAAGTGGAGATTGGCGATGTCAAGCCCTATGAAAGCGTCGTCATCCGCACCAACCCCGGCAACAGCCTGGGATACGGCGCGGCAGTAGTCACGGCGGATGCGCCAAACCCGACCCCGCCCGGAGCGGCGAACGTGCCCCCGGTGCAAAACCCGAACAGTGGCATTCTGGATGGCACTTCGGTCAGCGTGGAGGTCACCTCGTTCGTCACCAATGCCGACAAGCCCCTTCGGGCAGGCGATGTGCTGACCGCAAACCTTGCGGGCAGCCCGAGCGGCAAGGCTGACTTCTCCATTCCAGGCGTCGCCGACAACATCCCCATGAACGAGATTTCGCCGGGCATCTATGAGGGCCGGTACACGATCCCGAAGAACGTCAGCGCCTCTAATGCTGCTGTCCTGGGGCGTCTCATTCGTGCGGGCGTCACCAGTGCTTTGATACAGGCCCCGAACCGCTTGACCGTAGACAGTCAGCCGCCCAAAGTCACCGACTTCGGCCCGGCGCAGGGGGCGACGGTGGAAAGCCAGCACCCGCTGATTTACGCGACTCTTTCTGACGGCACCGGTACGGGGGTTAACCCGAACGCGACAAAGATTTTAGTAGACGGCAAAGACATGACCGGCGACGCCAGCCTGACGCCTTCGCTGTTCACGCTGAAGCCCGCCGACGCCCTTGCCAGCGGCCCGCACACGGTCAATGTCAGCGTCGCCGACGTCGCAGGCAATGTCCAAACCGCAAGCTGGAGCTTCAAAGTCTCTACGGGCAACATCGTTCGCACGTTTACGACCAATGAGCCTGCCGGGCAGACTGTCGGGGCCGGGTCCACGATTGTCTTCACGCTGAACGCCCAGCCGGGCGGCAAGGCGACGGCAACCGTCGGCGGCCTGCAAAAAGACATTCCGCTGACCGAAAACGATCCCGGCGTCTATACGGGCGAATACACCGTCAAAGCCGGGGACAGCACGACGAATGCCCCGGTGTCCGCCCATTTCGTGGCGCGGGACGGCACGGTGGTGACTTCCAATCTGGCGAACAATCTGAGCGTCACCGCCGGTCCGCCGCCCGCGCCGCGCATTCTGGAGCCGAAGGACAGCGAGTATATTAATGCCAGTGCGCCGCTGACGGTGCGGGGCAAAGCGACGCCCGGCAGCACGGTGCGCGTGACGGTCACCTATGAAAGCAAGGCGCTCGGGGGCATCCTGCCGGTGCGCGGCCAAAGCGCGACCAAAGACGTGGTTGCCACCAAAGACGGTGACTGGACCGCCGAGGACCTGTCGCTGAAAGTGCAATCGCTGTTCGGCACCAACCGGGACACGGTGTTCACCATCACGGCGACCCGCCTGGACACTTCGGGCAAGCCCGCCTCGGATGATACGACGATTACCGTCCGGCCCGGTTAATTTCGCGCCCGTCCGGCCCGGCACTTCTTTGTGCCGGGTCTTTTTTCAGAAAGCCGCCTCTACTTTTATGGCTCCCATTGTTAATTTCGGCAAAGCAATTCTGGCGCGTTTGAAGCGCATTTTCTGGATCAATTTCGCGTTTGATGTGTTTGCCCGCTTCGGTCAGCAGAACGGCGGCCTGCTGGCGGCGGGCCTGGCGTTTTTTCTGGTGCTTGCCATTGTCCCCCTGCTTCTGGTCGGCCTGTGGGGGCTGGGTCTGGTTTTTGTCAGCCACCCGGACCGGGCGGTGGCTAAAATCCATGAACTTCTGGGGCAGGCTTTGCCAGGCGCGGCGGGCGATGAGGTGGGGCACTTGATGGCGCGTGCTGGCATCTCGAAGGACGAGAAGGGGCTGTATGCCGGGCCGACACTGCTGAAACTGCTTGCCGAACACGGCATCGCGGGCGTGGTGGGTTTTCTGGGCATCGTCTGGGCCTCCATGCAGATTTTTATTAATGGGGCGTCGGCGATGAACGCGGCCTGGGAAGCGAAGGAAAAACGGGGCTGGGTGCAGCTTCGCCTGATCGCACTTGGCCTGCTGGTCGCCGTCGGCGTTCTGCTAGTGCTGTCCCTGGGGGCGACAGCGCTGTCAACCGCGATTTCGGACTCGCAGTTTGCCAAAGCGGTTCCGTTTTCAGGCGCGATTAGCTCCGGGGCGGTGGAGCTGGGAGCCGTCATCCTCAGCGGCCTGATGTACGGCGTCATCTTCAAATTCCTGCCGTCGGCGAACGTAAGCTGGAAAGCCGCGCTAATTGGCGGCTTTGTCTCGGCGATAGCCTTTGAGGTCGCTAAAAAGGGCCTCTCGGTCTATCTCTTAAAGCCCAATAAGTCGCTGTACGGGGAGCTGGGAAATTTGATCGCGTTCATCCTGTGGATTTATTATTCCATGATGATACTGCTTCTCGGGGCTACTGTGTCCGCGCTGTATGCGTCCGAAATAGAAGGCGGGCGCACGCAGCGCCTGAAGCGAGCGGCATCGGCAAAGCCCGCCGCCGAAACTGATGCAAGTTCCGGCTCCCCGCTGGCCCGCTCCAAAGAGCGCAACCGGGCCAACCGCATCCGCAAATCAGGGCGGTAGGGTGGAGGCGAGAGGAACGAGGGGTTGAAAACCCCTCGCTCTCTGTCCCCGTTAGAAAAGTCCCCAACGCTTCTTTTTCGGCTCTTCGCCCTCCGCGTTCGGCGGGCCGAGAGTTTGCAGCTCCCGCGCTGCATACAGGCCCGGCTCCCCCGCCGGGTCAAGGGCCACCGCTCGCATAAACTCCCGGCGGGCGTCCTCGGTGCGGCCCTCGGCTTGGTAACAGCCCCCCAGAACCGACCGGCGCAGGGCATCGTCGGGGGACAGTTCCAGAGCACGTTCGTAGAGGGGAACAGCGAGGTCCAGCCGCCCGAACATGGCATGAAGGCGGCCCAGACTGACCAGTGCCTTGTGGTAATTGGGCGCGACTTCCAGCGCCTCCTGGTTCAGCCGCGTCGCCTCGGTCCAGTTTTCCTCCTGCTCATACGTCCCCGCCAGATTAACGTACAGCGCCGGGTTCTCCGGGGCATACTCTAATGCCTTTTCCCAGAAATTGCGGGCGGTTTTGGGGTCGCCCAGATAGATAGACGCCAGCCCCAGCTCAAAGTAGACATCGCCCAGATCGGCGGGTACGTCCGTCACTGCCGCCGCCCGCGTCAGCCGCTTGCGGGCCATTGCGTAGTCCGTCTGCGTCTTATACAGCATGGCGCTGTTATAGAGGGCCAGAAAAAAATCCGGGTCATGCTTCGCCGCCTGCTCATAGTAACCGAGTTTGGTTTCGGGCGTCCGCGCCAGCCGCTTGCCTTTCAGGAAGGCCACATACGCAGGCCAGGAGCGCGTCTGCTGAAGCGCATCTGTCGTCCATGTCCACGGGGCACTCACCCCTAACGCATCCAGCAGCAGCAGGCACAGCCGAAACTGCAAAGCAATCCACAGGTCGTAGTCCACCGCCAGCGTTTCGGGCTGCGCCTCGGCGTCAAAGGCCGCAAAGCGCAGGGCATCCGGCGCGGCAAACGTGCCCGTTCGGACTGAAAAGACCCGCAGAGACACTGTGATTTCTGCCAGCGCCCCCGTTTCCGCGCCGCGCTCACACGCCAGCAGGCCGTCAATCAAAAAGTCGCACCCGGCTTTTTCCGCCAGCGCATAAACTTCCCCCTCCGTCAGCGGCGGCATGGGATGGTCTTTTTTATCCGCCCCGCCAAGCGAGTCATGGACATCCGCCAGCGCAAACCCGCCAGCGGCTTCTACGGCAGTTTCGAGGGCCAGCAGCAGGCCATGCTCAAACAGCAGCACATCATCGCCAAACATATCCGCGCCAAAGGGGGCGAACACGATCTTGCGCGGGGCGGGGTTAACAGGTTCCATAGAGCGATTGTACCTGAAAGACTACGGACCCGGCACTGAAGTGCCGGGCTAGTAGTAACAGGAAAAAGTATGCCGCAGACGGCATTACTGCGTATCTGCTCCGCGACTCCAGATTAGCCAACGTAGGTTGCTCCTGAGTCGCGGAGCGACTTTCTCGGTTTGCTAATAGACCGGCACTTCAGTGCCGGTTTCCGAGTTCGGCACTTCCCGCCCCCGTCCCCCCGTAGGAAACTTTATGCGCTATATCTTCCTCGCTGCTGTCGTCGCCGTCGGCCTTGCCATTATTCTCCTGCCCGTGCCGCCTCGCGCCGCCGCGCCTCTGCCTGCCGTCGCCACGGCCTCGGACACGGTGACGCCGCCGGTAGTGACGCCGACCATCCGGCAGTATTCACGCATTCGCTGGGGAATGTACTTTGTCAGCACCGCCTTCGGGCTGGCTGCGCTCGGCGGCGTGCTGGCCTCGGGCGTGTCCGCAAAGCTGCGGACGTGGGTGCAGCCGTGGCGCTTTTCCCTGCTCCGCCTGGCAGGCTACTATGCCGCGCTGACTGGCGTGCTGCTGCTCGTCAAAGCGCCGCTGACGTGGTACAGCGGCTATTATCTCAGCCACGCTTACGGCCTGTCCTCTCAGTCGCTTTTGGCCTGGCTCGGCGATTTGTTCAAGGGGGTTGGCGTAGACCTGCTGACCACAATTCCTATTGTCTGGGGCCTGTACTGGCTCATCAGCCGTTCGCCGCGCCGGTGGGCGCTCTGGTTCTGGGCGGCATTGATCCCCGTGATTGCCTTCGGCATCTTCGCCGCGCCGCTTGTGGTGGACCCCGTGTTCAACAAGTTCACGCCCCTGCCGCCGGGACAGCTCCATGACCGCATTGAAGCGCTGGCGGCCAAAGCGGGCATCCCGGACGCGCCCATTCTCGTGGCCGACAAAAGCAAGCAGACCCATGAAACCAATGCCTATGTGACCGGCATTGGGTCGTCGGCCCGCATCGTCATCTGGGACACGACGCTGCAAAGAATGCCGGAAGACCAGATTGTGGCGATTGTCGGGCACGAGATGGGCCACTACGTTTTGAAGCACATTTACTGGGGCTTTGCTCTGTCCGTCGGCGGCCTTTTGATAGTGCTGCCCCTCGCCAGGCTCTGTTACGAGGCCCTCCTGCGCCGCTTCGGCACATCCTGGGGCATTGACGGCCCCGGCGACTACGCCGCCGTGCCCGTATTGCTTTTGATCGTCTCCCTGTTCTCGTTCTTTCTGGCCCCCGTCACTAACGGCGTCTCGCGGGAAATCGAGCATCAGGCCGACGCCTACGGTCTGTCCGTGACCGGCAACCGCCCCGCAATGGCCCGTGCATTTGTGTCTCTGTCCGAGCAGAACCTCAGCGACCCGAACCCGCCCGCCTTCATCAAGTTCTGGCTCTTCACCCACCCGCCGCTTTCCGAGCGTATTGCCTTTGCGCTGGGGAAAAAATAACTGGCGGGGTATAATTGCCTTGTCGTAATACCATTGCCGCTGACCGCCCCAATTTTTAGGAGAACGCTGATGGCTACTGTCACTTTGGATGATACGCTGCAAGCCCGTTTTCAGGCTGTTGCCGCCCCCGACGAAGATTTTCAAGCATTTATGGCCGCTGCCGGTCAGGAAATCATTGCCCGCCGCGAGCGCCGCGCCGCCGAGGCGCAGGCAATCTTAAATGGGCCAAATCATCCCTTTGATCCAGACGCGGTGCAGCGCAAATATCAGGAAGCCTATGGCTTGTCCGACCTTTCCCACTTAAGCGGAGAGACGCTTGTGGAAGATACGGAGCGGTTAATCGCGGCCATGCCCGCAGAAAAGCGCCTGGCAATGGAGAAAGCAGGTCTGCTGTGAGGGCCTTTGAGCGCATCCCGCCGGATGACGAAGAACCACGCTATGTTATCCGCGAAAGCGGACAGTACGAAGTAGACCGTGATGCTGCTTTTCTGCGCCGTTTGTCGCAAGACTCCGAATTTGCAGGCCGCTGGCTAAAACATCTGGGAGAGGTGACGGAAGACCTGCGCGAGTTTCCTGGTCCCCTGTCTCATACCAAAGACGAGGCGGCGTCCACCCTGTTTGGCTGCGAGGTCCGCCGCCTGCTCTACTATGGGCCAACCCGGCGGCGCACGGGCATTCCCTCCCGTATTCTGTTCACTCTCCTGCCGCCCTCCCCGGACGAGCCGCCTGAAACCGCAGAGACGGTCATCCTCCTGCTGCGGCTGGTCCACGGGATGCAGGCGCTTCTCCCCGATGACCCCGAAGAAGACCTCTCCTAAACCCAGACACCACAGCAGGAAATCCCGAATAAACGGCGAATAAACCTTCCATGAGCAACATTACCTTGCGGAGCGCGACACGCGCTGATGCGAAGACGGTCATCGGGCTGATTATCGCCCTCGCTGAGTTTGAGAACCTGCCGCCGCCGGATGCGGCGGCGCAGGCACGGCTGATTGAGCATGGCTTTGGGGACACCCCGAAGTTTGAAGTCATGCTGGCCGAAGTGGAAGGCGCACCGGGTCCCGTCGGCTATGCGCTGCTGCTGCAAACGTACTCGACGTTTCTGGCGGAGCCGTCGCTGTATCTGGAAGACGTGTTCGTGCTGCCCGAGTACCGCAAGCGCGGCATTGGCAAAGCTCTCCTGCGGCACTGCGTTCAGACCGCCTACGACCGGGGCTGCGGGCGCATGGACTGGACCTGTCTGGACTGGAACACCAACGCACAAGCCCTCTACGAGCGCATGGGCGCACGCCGCATGAAAGAGTGGTTCCTGTACCGCCTGACCCGCCCGGCGATGGCCGAGATGCTGGAACTGGGGAAGATTTAGTGACCTCTTCCGTGTTCTATCCCGGCGAGATTTGGCGCGACACCGACGGCCATCCCATTCAGGCGCACGGCGGCGGGGTGCTCTTTGACGGCGGCACGTACTACTGGTACGGCGAAAACAAAGCCGCGCCCAACACGCACGAGGGCCGGGTGGAAGTCGTCGGCGTTTCCTGCTACTCGTCGCCGGATTTGATGCAGTGGAAGAACGAAGGCGTCGTGCTGCCTGCCGTGCCCGGCGACCCCGCGCACGACCTGCACCCATCCAAAGTTGCGGAGCGGCCTAAAGTCCTCTACAACGCGAAGACGAAGCAGTATGTTCTGTGGCTGCACATCGACACCGCCGACTACGCCTGCGCCCGTGCGGGCTGCGCCGTCAGCGACTCACCGACCGGCCCTTTTCGCTATGTCGGCAGTGTCGCGCCGCTTGGCTCAGACAGCCGCGATATGACCATCTTTCAGGACACCGACGGCGCGGCCTATTTGTACTTCTCGTCAGACATGAACCAGACTTTGAAGATCGTCCGGCTGTCCGATGACTACTTAAGCCTGACCGACATATCCGAAGCCGCCTTTGTCGGCCTCTCCCGCGAGGCCCCCGCCGTGTTCACCTCTGGGGGCCGCTACTACATTATTACGTCGGCCTGCACCGGCTGGGCGGCCAACAAAGCGCAGTATGCCGTTGCCCCGTCGCCGCTCGGCCCGTGGAGCATCCTGGGCAACCCCGCCGAGGGGCCGGGAGCCGAGACGACGTTCGGCTCCCAAAGCGCCTTCGTGCTGCCCGTCGCGGCCCGCCCCGGCGCGTTTATCTATCTGGGCGACCGCTGGAACCCGGAGAACCTCGCCGACTCGCGCTACGTCTGGCTGCCGCTGTCGGTCAACGGCGACCAACTCACGCTAACCTGGCGCGACTCGTGGGACCTGTCCGTGTTTGACAGCTTGTGACACCGTTTGGTGAGATGGGAAGGATACGGGGCTGAACCCCCATGCTTTAAAAGGGCAATTCCCCGAGGGTAAGGGCACCAGACAACCTACCCTGAGCGTTCCTAAATCCTCGCCCGCGAAGGCGGGGGCTTGCACTTTTAAAGCGAGGGGGTTCAGCCCCTCGAATTTTCTGTGCCCGCGAAGGAGAACCACACGATGAACGAGGTTGATACGCTGGCTGCTGCCCTGCGTTCTCGCTTCGGCCATGTTGCTCTGCGTGAAGACTACGGCTGGCCGCAAAACCCGGTGCTGTCACTCATTGACTGCGTGCTGTCACTGAACCGTCGCTATGATACCTTCGCGCTCCCACGGGTTCAGGCTTTTGCAAAGCGGCGGCCCGAAATTATCGAATTGGCACACCTCGCCGAGATGCTGAACAGCTACCCCGAAGTAGGCGCATTCAGTGTCCAAGAACTCAATTACAACCACGCAGACCGTGAGAGGGTGCTGCGGGGCGTTCTGGCATATTTGCTGACAGCACAGGCAGATCACGCCGGCATTAGCGAATGGGACCGTCTGCGAACTTGGGCGGTGTCCGTGACACCAAAAGATCAGGTGACTGTTGGCGTCAAAGGCTTTGCGCTTTCGGGCTTCCAATATCTGCGGATGCTGCTGGGGGCGCAGACGACGAAGCCGGATGTTCATATTATGCGCTTTGTGTCGCAGACACTAGGCCGCCGGGTAAACGACTGGCAGGCGTTGGAACTTCTGGAAGCAGCCTCTGCCCGCGCTGGCCTGTTGCTGCGCGAAGTAGATGGTGCAATCTGGGAAGCCGGTGCGCGAGGCACTATCAGAGGAGAATAAAATGGCGGATATAGCGCGGCGGTTTGAGACGAACCCAATTTTACGGCCTGCGGACGTGACGCCGAGCCGGGAGGGGCTGGCGGTGGAATGCCTGCTGAACCCTGGGGCGTTCCGGTTTGAGGGCAAAACGTGGCTGCTGCTGCGGGTGGCGGAGCGGCCCCCGCAGCCAGAAGGGCGCATCTCGACGCCCATTTTAGACCCCCACGCGCCGGGCGGCATCAATATCGTGGAGCATACACTGGATGACCCGGATGTGGTCTTTAAAGACCCGCGTGTGTTCCAGTACAAGGGAGAGACATATCTGACGACGCTCTCACACCTACGGCTGGCGGGCAGTGACGACGGCGTTCACTTTGTCGCCGAACAGACGCCGACACTGGTGGGGCAGGGGAAATTCGAGTCGTTCGGAATTGAAGACAGCCGCGTGTCCGAGATTGACGGGCGGTTTTACCTCACCTACACCGCCGTCTCGCCATCGGGCGTCGCGGTCGGCATGAGCAGCACCGCCGATTGGAAGACGTTTGAAAACCACGGGGTTATTATTCCGCCCTCCAACAAAGACTGCGCCCTGTTCCCGCAGAAAGTTGGCGACAGCTATTTTTGTCTGCACCGCCCGTCCAATGTCTATATCGGCGGCAGCGACATCTGGCTGGGCCGCTCGCCGGACCTGCTGCACTGGGGCGACCACAAGTGCATTCTCTACACGCGCCCCGGAATGTGGGACGGGGCACGCATTGGCGCGGGCGCGGAGCCGATTTTGACCGAGCGCGGCTGGCTGGCGATTTACCACGGTGCAGACGAAAACTCCCGCTACTGCCTCGGGGCCGTGCTCTTGGACCGCGACGACCCATCCCAAGTCCTGGCCCGCTCACTGGAGCCGATTATGGAGCCGGTGGCCCCCTATGAGCTAACCGGCTTCTTCGGCAACGTCGTCTTCACCAACGGGCACGTTCAAGACGGCGACACGATCACTCTCTATTACGGGGCCGCCGACGAAGTCATCTGCGGCGCGTACCTGTCGGTGTCGGAGATTTTAGACACGCTGCCGAAAAAGCTGGCTCCCTAAATTTGCCCCGCTGCCAGCGTCAGCGCATACACCGCGCCTGCCCCGGCGGCTTGCAGCGCTGCCGCGCATTCGATAATCGTGCTGCCGGTCGTGGAGACGTCATCAATCAAGAGCAGCGTCTTTCCCATCACGGCCTCGGGGCGAGTGACCGCGAACGCGCCCTCCAAATTGGTCCGGCGAGCCTCGGCGCTGAGGCCGACTTGCGGGCGGGTGGGGCGGACACGGCGCAGAGAATGGGTGTCGAGCGGCAGGGACAGGTCAGCGGCCAGAACGCGGGCCAGCCGCTCGGACTGATTATAGCCGCGCTCCCGCTGCCGGGCCGGGTGCATGGGGACGGGGACAATGGCATCGACTAATAAATCGTTGAAGTGCGCGGCCTGAGCGTGCGCGGCGGCGGCCAGCAGCGTGCCGAGTGGCCCCGCAAGCTGAGGCCGGTCGCGGTACTTGAAATGGTGAATAGCCTCGCGCAGTCGGCCTTCATAGGACCACAAAGCGCGTCCCGCCCCGGCGGCGGGCGGGGGCAGGGCGGCGATGTCGGCAAGGCAAGCCGCGCACAGGTCCCGCTCTCCCATCGCCCGGCAAAGCAGGCAGCGGGGCGGGTACAGGAGCGTCAGGAAGGGGTCGAGACAGGCGGCGAGGATAGCTCGAAGTGTCGGGGGCGGGGCGGGCTGTGTGGTGGTCATGGCGGCGACTCCGTTCGCGGTCTCAAGTATGAGGAGCAAAAGACGAGGGGTTAAAACCCCTCGCATTCCGGCCTCTCGGTTTCCTGCGGCCTCTCGTATGGCCTGCCTAAGAAACTGTATAGAAAGCTTCTCGACAAGCGCAGATCGCCCCCCCCCCGCCCCCAATTCTGGAGCAACTGCACCCGGCGGGGGAGCCAGAAGTTAAGATAGTCTTTTCCGGTCCCCCCAGAATTGGGTCGGGTGCAGTTGCTCCGGGTTAGGGGGCGATCCGGGGGCTTTCTATACAGTTTCTAAGCTCCCGCCTCTTCCAGTGCCTCAAAGTGAGCGATCTCCTGGAACGCCCGGTAGCGGGCGCGGATGTCGGCTTTAGTGAGCGTCCGCATCCGGTTCAGCGAGAAGTCTTCGACGTTATAGGACGCCAGCACGCTGCCATAAATCACGGCTTTTTTGAGTGTCGCCACCGAGATGTCATCCTGGGAGGCCACATAGCCGATAAAGCCGCCCGCGAATGTGTCGCCCGCGCCGGTGGGGTCGGCGATGTCTTCCAGCGGGTACGACGGCGCGGCAAAGTGGGTGTCCCCGCTGAACAGCAGCGCTCCGTGCTCACCTTTTTTGATAATGACCGTTTTCGGCCCCATCTCCTGAAGCGCTTTGGCGGCTTTAATCACCGAGAGCTGCCCCGTGAGCTGCCGCGCCTCGGCATCGTTCATAAACGCGATGTCCACGCGCTTTAAGACTTCGATGAGCGCATCCCGCTTGCCTTCAATCCAGAAGTTCATGGTGTCGCAGACGGTCAGCTTCGGTGACTCAACTTGACTGAGGACCTGTAGCTGAAGCTCTGGGTCAATGTTCGCCAGAAAGACATATTTTGCATTTTTGTAATTCTGGGGAAGTGAAGGCTGAAAGTCTGCGAACACATTAAGCTGCGTGTCCAGCGTGTGTGCGATATTCAGGTCAAAGTCGTAATAGCCTGCCCAGCGGAACGTCTTGCCGCCCTCCACCGTCTGCACTCCGGCCAGGTCAATGCCGCGTGACTTCAAGTATTCCAGGTGCTCCGGCGGGAAGTCGCTGCCGACTACGCCCACAAGCTGCACCGGCGCGAAGAACGACGCGGCGACGCCGGAATAGTCCGCCGCCCCGCCCAGCGCATCCGTGACCGCCCCCAGCGGGGTACGAACGGAGTCCAGGGCCATCGAGCCGACAATGAGAACGGGGGGCGTAGATGTGGAAGCGACGGGCATAATGGTTTCTTTCAAAGACGTATTCAAGGGTGGTGTCAAAAAGAGAGCCTGCCGCAATGCGGCAGGCTCTCTTTTTCCTGCTGACGATGGTGGCCTCGACTGGATTCGAACCAGTGACCCCTTCCTTCGGAGGGAAGTACTCTAATCCGCTGAGCTACGAAGCCATTCTCTGCCCTTCCACACAGCCAGTATACCCAGGCCGCCCGGCATTGTCAACAGTTTGCCAACATTTTGACTTGACAGCCAAGCCTCGCGCCGGGTATCCTTTTCAAGTGACGAAAGGGCAGCGCCGTCCTTGCCGTCCGCCCCGGCCCTCGCTGACGGCGGAGCGGGCGAGAGGCGCTTTTTTTATGCCTTGACGAGACAAGTCTATGTTTTCCGGCATCAATAATCCCGCTTCGTATGTGGTGAACTTTGACAGCCACAGCCTTGTCTTCCACCGCCCGCCCCGGCAAAAACGGGTTGGCAAGCAGTTGATCGGCTTTTTCGCCGCCTGTCTTATTTTAACTAGCATTAATTTTTATCATCAGGAACTTGTATACAGGGCTTATCTCGATGGCTTTACTGGAAATGTGTGGAACTTCTCTCCTGATTTTCACCTGATTGCTTCGGTCTCTCTAGGCTCATTTGTTTTGTGGGGACCATTCATTGCGCTGTTCGTTTTTCTCAATGCACCGCATCGCCTTTCTCTCGACCTGGGTGCCCGTTCCTACACTCTTGACTATGGATATAAGTTTTTCTCGCGTGTTTACTGCGGGTCTTTAGATGACATTGAAAATCTGCAAATCCGAAGTAAATACCAAAACGCTACGATGCAGAGGCTGTATTCCATTGTCCTCGTTTGGAAACCGCACGCAAAGCCAAAAAAGCCGGGAATTATGTTAAGCACCGGGTACGACAAGTGGGAAGCGGAAACCCTTGTCTATCAGTACGCGAACACGCTGGGTGTTCGCGTAGTCAATAACTTGTAACATAAATGTAATACAAGCAGGGTAAAGCACTAACGAAATCCCGGTAATTCTCCGAGGATAGCGGTGTTATGTCACACCTTTACCTGCACAATCTGGACGCCCGCCCTTACAACGGCCCGGAGCGCCGCGCTATCGATAGAACGGGGCGGCCCCCAGGAGAGTTTATGAAGCACGTCGATATGGTCGTCATCGGAAGCGGACCCGCCGGGCAGAAGGCCGCCATTCAGGCCGCCAAGCTCGGCAAAAGTGTTGTGTTGGTGGAGCGCAACCGGATACTTGGGGGCGTCTGTACCCACACCGGGACCATCCCCAGCAAGGCGCTCCGGGAGGCCGTCCTGCACCTGTCCGGTATTCAGACACGCGGCTTTTACAACGACGGCCAGAGCGGTCGTGGCAGCAAGCCGGAAATCACCATCGAAGACCTGATCGCACGCGGTCAGCACGTCATCCAGACGGAGATGCAGGTCATCCGCGAGCACATGGTCCGCAATGAAGTCGAAATCATCTGCGGCGAGGCCAGGTTTGAGGGGCCGAACACCATCCGCGTGACGCACCAGCACTCGTCGGAAGTCATCGAAGCGGACCATTTTGTGATCGCCACCGGAACCGTCCCCGCCCGCCCGCCGAGCGTCCCCTTCGACCGCGAAAAAGTGCTGGACAGCGACAATCTCTTAGAACTGTCGCATTTGCCCAAAAGCATGATTATCGTCGGCGGCGGCGTCATCGGCACCGAATACGCCTGCATGATGGCGACCCTCGGTGTGCGCGTGATTTTGACCGAAGCGCGGCCTTCTCTCCTGGATTTTGTAGACTCGGAGATCAGCGAAGCCCTGCAATACCGGATGCGGGCGATGGACGTTACCCTGCGCCTCGGCGAGCGCGTCGACGAAATCAAGGTCCTGTCCGACGGTCTGGTGCAGGCGACCCTGCAATCCGGCAAGCACCTCCGGGCAGACACGCTGCTTTACTGCATCGGGCGGCAGGGCACGACCGACTCTCTAGGCTTAGAAAATGTCGGCATTGTCCCGGACAACCGGGGGCGGCTGAAAGTCAACGAACACTACCAGACCAGCGTGCCGCATATCTACGCCGTCGGCGACGTCATCGGCTTCCCGGCGCTGGCGTCCACCTCGATGGAGCAGGGCCGTCAGGCGTCGTGCCATGCCTACGGCGAGCCGACCATGTCCCTGCCGGAGCTGTTCCCGCTCGGCATCTACGCCATCCCCGAAATCTCGATGGTCGGCAAGACCGAAGCCCAGCTTACCGCCGAGGGCATTCCCTACGAGGCAGGCGTCGCGCAGTACCGCGAGATCGCACGCGGGCAGCTTTTAGGCGACGACGTGGGGATGCTGAAACTGCTCATCCACGAAAACACCCGGCAAATCCTCGGCATCCACGCTATCGGCACCGGCGCGACCGAGCTAATCCACATCGGCCAGGCCGTGATGACCTTCAAGGGCACGGTCGACTACTTCATCAACAACGTCTTCAACTACCCAACCCTTGCCGAGTGCTACAAAGTCGCCGCCCTCAACGGCTCCAACAAGCTGCGCCTCCTCTGGCACGGTGACGACGCCGCCGACATTCACGAAGACTCCCGAGACCTCATGGCAAGCCCCGACGCCCCGCTCAAACTCGCTGCGTAGCTTGGCTGCCAACAAAAGAAGCGCCCCCGCCAAAGACCTTGGCGGGGGCGCTTCTTTTGTTTTATGCCACATTCTAAACAGTCCTAAAGTCACTTCTAAAAACAAAGTCACTGCTGGAAAATTAGGACACCGGTGTCATTGAGTTCAAATGCCCTACATTTGAACTCGAAGACCAGCCTGTTTAATGAGGCACCTGACTGGAAGGCACTCCAAAGGTCAGGTTGCCAGTGCCATCAATCACAAACGTCCCTAACGCTCCAGGAGTGGCGGGGTCTGGCGAATAGTGAACATTCAACAGAGACACTGTATAGACGCCGTTCGTCGTGATGCTGTCCACCCGCACCGAGCCGCTGTCCGCTTTCCACTGACGCTGAGACTCGAAACTTTCAAGGTACCGCGAGGTGCTGGCAGAGGTCGGTGTCAGAGGAAAAATATCCCCAGCCTTGATTGTGCCGGTTTTGACAAGGTTGACCTCAAAAAAAAGCTCAGATCCCAAACTCCCAAATCCTGCCGACACCGTGTCTTGGTCACCAGAGACGATGTTTGAGGCACCACCGTGAGTAAGTTCCAAGTCCTTGTACCCGTTATAGTCTGAGGATGGGTTACTGACTACTGCGTTGATGCCATATTGCGCCGGGTTGGTGGGCGTAGGGGGCGGCGTGGGCGTTGGATCAGGCGCGGGTATCGGGTCAGGCGTCGGTGTTGGCACGGGTGTCGGCGTTGGCACGGGGATATTCACCGGCTGCGGCACGGGAGTGGTCACTACGTTTGCGGGAGACGAGCCGCCGCAGCCCGCAAGGGTAAGGCTGGCGAGAAGAGAGCTGGCAAGCGCGAGCGGGGCGAGAAACTGAGAACGAAGCATGGAACTTACCTCCGAGACACCCATTATATCAGATAGCATGACTTAGCGCAAGCTCACTGGAAAACTTACAGCATGACTACCTGAGTATCCCTGTTTGCCCCGCCGTAGCAATCTGGCGGGGCATTTTGGCGTCTTATACCGCCCCAATTTGCGTGAGCAGGAAGGCGTAGTCAGATCAGATTGTAGCATCACCGTTTGATTTCCACAAACCAAAAATGTGGTATACTTTCAAGCAACAAGGTTGCCAATCGCCACCGAATACCCGCCCTGAGAGGCGGGGTAGCAGGCTTTGCCTGATTAGGAGCGATGGTGGCTTTGATTTTAAAAGCCTCTACTGATGTTCAGTGGAGGCGTTTTGCTGTCTATCTAAAAATAAATTACTCGTTTATGAAATTCTTCCGAAAGCCTATGCTATAATCATCTCGTCGGCGCAAGGTTGGGAGACAGCGGGGCAAGCCTCCGCATGAGTTGAACGACAGTGGGCACTAAACAATTAGTCCTCGATAAACTCTTCTTGGCCTCTCTACGCCCTCAATACACCACTTTCTGTGCCCAGCTAAATGTTGGGACGACACGAGAAAAAGGAGATCGTATGGAAGCAGTCATTGAGCGCATTAGCGTTCAGCAGTTCGTCAGTACTCTCACGCCCGCAGAACTTGCTTGCGTGGTAGCCCTCGGTTTGGGATACCAGCAAAACGAGATGGCTGAGATTTTTGGCGACTCCCCCTCCACTATCAGCCGCCTGATTCGCGGCATCCATTCCAAGTACGCCCAGTGGAACGACTAAAAGGAGAGCAATTTCGATGACGACGCAAAACAACAATAACCTCATCAATGAGGCAAACCGCGAGGAAATGACCCGTCTGCTCAACCGCTTGGTTGACCCAGCCTACTTCGCGGAAGCGACACGCGAGTCTGGCTATAAGGGCACTTCAAGTGCCCTTGCCGAACTTGTGGACAACAGCCTTCAGGCAAAAGCAACTGAGATTCATATCCAGTTTGAAGAATCGCCTGACGATGCCAAAGACGTTCTGGTTTACATCCTGGACAATGGAAGCGGTATGAGCCGGGATGTGATGGATGTTGCTCTGCGCTTCGGCGGATCGACGCGCTTCAATGACCGGAGCGGAACTGGTCGCTTTGGTATGGGCCTGCCAAATGCCAGTGTTTCTCAGGCCCGCCGCCTCGAAGTCTATTCCTGCGGGAAAGATGGGCAAATGTATTTTTGCTATCTTGACTTGGACCAGTTGGCAGGCATAGAACCGTTAGAACCTGGATTCTTGACTCCTGTTCCCATCGATATGTGGCCCGTCCCGGCGTCTTTGGCAGAGACAGCAGAGGGCTATCCCACGGGTACACTGATTATCTGGAAAAAATGTGATCGCCTCGATCCTAAGAATGTAGATGGCCTGCGTCGCAAGGTGATGGGCAGCCTCGGTCAGACCTTCCGCAACTACATCTACTCTGTAGACACGACGGACCCGCAGGAAAAGAAACCTGCTCATCTCTTGAAAGTGAACGGCCAGATGGTAGAACCATTTGACCCTCTTTATTTGGACCCGCGTGCTACCTACTCCGGGGCCGAGTTCAAAAAGGAGCAGGAGTATCCCATATCTATCCCCGGCAAAAAAGGGGAAACTTCCAACGTCAAAGTTAAGTTCTCTATGCTGCCCGTTTCGGATTGGCAAGAACTGCCTGTATCCGAACTTCGAACACGCCGCGTTTTTGAGAACAAGGGTTTCTCGGTGGTTCGAGATGGACGAGAAATAGAAGTGACAGACCGACACTTTTATGCTGGCAGGGGCGGCGAAAAAGATGGACGCATACTCAACAATGATTCTTGGTGGTCTTGTGAGATTTCGTTTGATCCCATTCTGGATGAAGTGTTCGGCGTGACTCACACCAAGCAGGAAATCCACCCGAACATGGACACCTTGCAAAAAATTCGTCAGCAGATTACGGATACAATTCCTACTCTGCGTGAAGAGTATGACCGTCTACGGAAAAAGAAGACGCCTGCAAAAACACATCCATCGGAGGAAAAAGCCACAAAGAATGACAGGTTTTTAACACCTGTTCCTGAAATCTTACAGGACCCGGTTGATGTTGAGAAGAAAGCATCTCAATATGCCGAAACATACAAGCGCGAAAACGAGACGGAGGACGAAGCACGTACCCGTGTTCAGGGAAAACTGTACACGATAGAACTAGAATCGGCAAAGGAAGGCCCCTTTTACCGGATCGAGTGCTTACTTGGTAGCACCATTGTCTATGTCAACACAGACCATGAGTTCTACACAGAGTTGTACTCAAAGGTTGAGGACGATCCTGACGCAAGTATGGCTGTTTCGCACCTGCTTTTCGCCTTAGCGCGTGGTGAGCGGATGACCATGCAGGAGCCGGATGGGCGTAAGTGGTATCACAGCCAGCGTAGCGTTTGGAGCAGTAACCTGCATATTTTCTTGGGTAAATAATGAGTGTTTCCGAAACTGGCTCCCGGTCGCAAGACCGGGGGCTTTCTGTGTTAAATTTTTCTCCTGTTTTTTCTGAACGGTTTGAGATGCTGTTTTATGAGTCTGCATATGATGTGGCCTTTCTGTCCCTGCCGCTCCAGACAACTCATTTGAACAGGGCTATCGCCAGCGTCAAAGTACGTCAAAGAGAAGCACGGGCAAGGGCCAGGCAAGACGACTATGCCGAACTTGCTCCTGTCGCTGCTGCTTTGCTATTGTTGCGTGATTTGCTACAGATTGGTTGGCGTATGACAATTGTAGGAACGAAAATACAACTGTCCAAGCAGGGCGTCGCCTCAGATTTAGATGGTACTAAGCAACAAATTCGTGAAAGTATGCAGCTAGAAAGGCGAGAGTCTTTGCAGTCTAAAGCAGTAAAAGATTTTATTCGGTCAATGGAGCGCATCCGTATTGTTGATGACCGACCTAAAAACATCTTTTCATTAGTGGCAGATGGTCAAAAGTTACATACAGTAATGCAACAAGCGTTAGAGATTGATCAAGAAAAACGTGCTTCTTTCCTCTCTCGCAAAGTTAAGCCCTATTTGCAGCTAGTTGAGGGCGATAGGCGCGACGAGTTCACAAACTTCCGATTGTTCGATATTTGGCGCTACTTTCGCCTGACATGGTCAACTCCGTACCGGTCTATCCCTGGCCGTAATATCTTTTACCTCGTGCGTGATGCTGGACAACCTAATCATCCGATCATGGGTATTGCGGCGTTGGCAAACTGTGTGATTGGCCTTAAATGCCGAGACGACCGTATTGGTTGGACGCCTGACGCAATAGCTGAACGTCTTCGTGAGGCTTCCAAAATCAATGATTTAGCCTATAAAAAGTTAGCTTGGGAAACTGTAGAATTGCTAAAATCTTACCTAGATCAAGGCATAAATGCAATCTCGTTGGATGGTATTTCAACGCGCAATGCAGTAGAACATCCAACTCTTGAAAGCATACAAGAACTCTTACAAATTGCAGCTTTAGCCGCAGAGGAACGCAATGAGCATCTACGACAAGAGGCAATTCTTGAGGGGGAATACGATCTTGAGTTGACCGAGCCTGAGATGCCTGCTAGAGTAACAGTAGACCTCTACGACCGCGATAGTTCTAAATCTTTGTTTCGGCGCAAACGTGCAGCAAAATTAGCGCGTCTTCTGGAAGCCAAACTTCTACTACAGCATCTTGACGTTTTCAATAATGCGCCCACTGCGTTGCCATACCTCTTATGGGCCGATTCTGATTGGAAAATACCCTTCGACAAGGGCCGCAGTGCCCTAAGAACGCTTCTCAATGCTAATAAGGAGAGCAAGGTAGGAACTTCAATGATGGAAATTGTTGTTTGTGGTGGAGTTCAACCCTACAGCTATCTTCTGGGAGGCAAGCTTGTTTCCATGTTACTGGCAAGTTCGCAGGTTGTGAGTGATTACAGTGAACGCTATGGGGAGATGACATCAACAATTGCTTCTCAAATCGCTGGTCGTGACATTACCCGTCCAGCACGACTTGTTTACTTAGGTACAACTAGCCTGTATGTTGGTGATGCTGACAAAAGCAAATATTTAGGCACTCAAAACAATAAAATCAAACCGCACAGCTCTAGTCAATACAACCGCATTCAGGTTCCTGCTGAGATTGTTAAGGGTTTCGGAGAAGTTCGCTATGATTGTATTGGGCTGACAGAAGGCTTTGGAGTCATCCACTTTTCATCGGAAACACGCGAAGCACTGGAAGAGCTTGATATTCTTCTTCATAATGCAAAGCGCGTCAACTCAATTTTTGGTGAAGGAACATCCCCCCGTCTAAGAAAAATACGCCAGGGAATTACTTTGCTTGGGTTAGATGATCGTTTCTTGGTTCATGGACAGGCGCGTCTCGTTTATGGGATAAACTTAGCTCATAACACAGAACGCTACCTTACCGGACAGGACCCTGAGCCAAACTACATATTTCGTCAGCGGAAATCCATAGATACCAGCAAAAAAATTGCTAACTATTGGATTAAAAGATGGCTAACATCACGTATCAATCACACGCCATCTCTGGAAAAGGTTGCAAATTTTGTTCCCCGTGATGGTGCAATTAGCAGTGAACTTAAAGCCGAGGACGCCCAAATCAGACTAGACTTGGATGGCCCTGACCACTGAACCGAAGCCTGCCCCGCCGGAATACTCCGGCGGGGCGGTACTTTGACTTATGCCGCGCCGATCTGGGTGAGCAGGAAGGCGTAGTCAAGGGCGGTTTCGCGGAGGGCGTCGTAGCGGCCCGACGCGCCGCCGTGGCCCGCGCCGAGGTTGGTTTTGAGCAGCAGGACGGGGCCGCCGGCGGGCGTCAAGGTGCGGAGCTTGGCGGTGTATTTGGCGGCTTCCCAGTACATCACCTGGCTGTCGTTCAGGGATGTTTTGACCAGCATGGCCGGGTAGGGGAGCGCGGCGAGGTTGGTATAGGGGCAGTAGGCCCGCATGACGGCGTAGTCGGCGGCGACGTTGGGGTTGCCCCACTCCAGATACTCGCCGACGGTCAGCGGCAGGGTGTCGTCGAGCATGGTGTTCAGGACGTCCACAAACGGCACCTGAGACAGCACGGCGCGAAATAGGTCGGGGCGCTGATTGATGACGGCCCCCATCAGAAGCCCGCCCGCGCTGCCGCCCTGAATGGCGAGGCGGTCCGGGGACGTGTACTTTTCGGCAATCAAGAACTCGGCGCAGGCGATGAAGTCGGTGAATGTGTTCTGCTTGCGCTCCATCTTCCCGGCCTCGCGCCAGTCTTCGCCCAGGTCGCCGCCGCCCCGGATGTGGGCAACAGCAATCGTCACGCCCCGGTCCAGCAGCGACACGCGGGTGGACGAGAACGACACCGGGTAGGAGATGCCGTAAGAGCCGTAGCCGATGAGCAGCAGCGGCGCGGAGCCGTCGCGGGGCGTGCCGGTGCGGCTGACCAGTGAGACGGGGATGTGCGTGCCGTCCGGGGCGGTCGCTTCCAGCCGCTCGGAGTGGTAGGCGTCGGGGTCGTAGCCGCCCAGCACCGGCGTCTGCTTTAAGAGGGTCGCCTCGCGGTTCGCCATGTCGTAGTCGTAGATGGACGCGGGCGTCACAAACGACTGATAGCGGTAGCGGACGGTGTCCGTGTCGAACTCGGGATTGGTATCCAGCGAAACCGAGTAGGCCGGTTCGGGGAAGCTCATGCGGTGGGCGTCATTGGTCTGCAAATCAATCACGCGAAGCTGCTCCAGGCCGCCCTCGCGCTCGGAGATGACGGCGTAACGGGCAAACAAATCAATGTCTTCGCGGGTGATCGCCGGGTCGTGCGGCAGGAACTCGGTCCAGTCATTCGGCGCAGTCACGGGCGCGGTGACGATGCGGAAGTTCCGGGCGTCTTTGACGGTGCGGACTTTGTCGGTGCGGATGAAAAACTGCTCGCCCCGGTGGTCGGCATAGTAGCGGTGGTCGATCTCGCGGGGCCGCAGCAGGGTCCAGTCGGCGTCAGGCTCGTCCGCCTTCAGGTAGCGCACCTCGGTCGTGTTGGACGACTCGGAGGTCATAAACAAATAGGCTTTGGAGCGGGAGCGGCCCGCGCCCAGCCGGTACAGGGCGTCGATTTCTTCGTAAACCAGCGTGTCTTCGGCCTGCCCCAGCGCGTGCTTGTACAGGCGATAGTCCCGCTTGGCGTCGTCTTCCACGGTGTAAAAGAGCGTTTTGTTGTCGGCAGCCCAGCTCACCGAGCCGGTTTTCTCCACGCGGTCGGGCAGCACCTCGCCGGTGCGGAGGTCTTTGATGGAGAGCGTGTATTCGCGGAAGCCGGTCACATCCAGCGAGTACGCCAGGAGGTGCGTGTCGTCGCTGACGGTGTACGTGCCCAGACCCAGATAGGAATGCCCTTCCGCCAGCGCATTCAGGTCCAGCGTGATCTCTTCGGCGGCGTCCAGCGAGCCGTGCTTGCGGCAGCGGATCGGGTACTGTTTGCCTTCCTCGGTGCGGCTGTAGTAGAAGTAGTCGCCGAGCCGGGAGGGCACGCTTAAATCAGTTTCTTGCAGCCGCCCTTTCATCTCTAAATACAGCGTCTCCTGCAAGTCTGCCGTGCCCGCCAGCGCGGCGTCACAGTAGGCGTTTTCGGCCTCTAGGTAGGCCAGCACATCCGGGTCGGACTTGTCGCGCATCCAGAAGTAGTCATCGGTGCGTGTGTCCCCGTGCAGGGTATCGGTTTTGGGAATACGCTTGGCGGTCGGCGGAGTAAGTGTGTCTGTCATCATAGGCAGAGTATACCCAGTGCGGAGGAAGACAAAAAGGCGCGGCAGGAATATCCTGCCGCGCCTCCTGGCGCTGCTGCTGTTTACAGGGGCTGCCCGTTCATGGTGGCTTTGAGCGAGACGGTCTGCTCGCGGGTCAAGCGCCAGACACCCGCTTTTTTAGTCCATGTATCCTGATAGGTGCCGTCCAGCACCAGCACATTGTTGAGCTTGGTCTGCGGGTCCACAATCAAGAGAACGCCGTGACGGGAGACAGTCGCCGCCGCTTCAGTATTGGATTTGGCAAGGGCCAGCTTGTCAATCGTGGTTTTGATGTCGCTTGTGCGCGGGTTCAGCGTGGTAAACGTCTTCACAAAGTCCGCCCGCTCTTCTTTAAGGTCATGCGTTTTGCCAGCCAGCCCGACGCCGACAAACTCCGGGGCATAGTGCGCCAGTGCGCCGTCTACATCTTTACGGCCAACCGCCGCGTCGCGGTCGTTATAATTAGCTTGCAGCGATTTTCGCGCCTCAGCGAGCGTGGCAGCGGGCGTTGCGGTCGGTGCGGCCAGCACCGGAACTGCCGCCAGAGCCGCCAGCATTGCCAGATTGATTTTAACCCTCATCGGTGTATCCCTTTCCCTCACTTCGAGAAAGCCGTATTTGATACAGAGATGATTCACCAGACGGCGCGGGTGTTCCTGCTTTTCTCTTAATAGACCTCTTGCATAAGTCCTCAAGCCTCTGCCCCCAGATTTCACTCTGGGCGGGCAGGGCTACGCTTATGCAAGAGGTCTAATGAGTCCTGTCGGGCAGCGCCGCGCCGCTGGGCGGGTTGGCCGTGCCACCGACATCGCCGACTGAGTTGCGGACGCCGGGGAGAACGTGGCCGGGTGTTGGGGCGGGGGCCATCGGGTGCGCGGCGCTCCTGCGAGAGTGCAGGGTGCGGTGCATCTTTGTATGCTTCATCGTATGCTTCATCGTGTGCATTTTGTGCGAATGCTTTGTTTTGGCGAACGCCGGGGTGGGCGCAAGCGCCGCCGAGGCCAACGCCAGTGCGGCGGCGGCAAGCGTGAGCCGGGAAAGAGCGGGTTTAAGTGTGTAGTGCATAGTAACTCAAAAGTACCCGGTGCGTTCCAGAGAGTAAACACGCGGGAGTGAAAACAGTTGTTTTTTTGGTGCGCGGCGTGCTATAATAGCGCGTTGAACGGGACACCGCTTCATGGCGTCTGTCTTTAGTTCCTCTCTGCCCGATTCGTCTGAGGCGAGCCGAGCCGGGCCAAAAATCCAAGACCAGAGAGAGGAGGCATCTTCCATGCCATCCATCGCCATCACCCAGCCTTACGAGGCCGTTTACATTTTAGACCCCGGTTTAGGGGACGAGCAAATCCAGCCAATCCTGGCAAAGTATCGCGGCGTCATTGAAACCAATGGCGGCGTGGTCGAAAGCGCCGAAGTGTGGGAGCGCCGCCGCCTCGCCTATGAGATCAAAGGCCGCACCGAGGGCATCTATGTCGTGATGCTGTTCTCGTCCAAGCCCGCCGTGGAAGCCGAGCTGCGCCGCATCTTCCAGATCAGCGAAGACCAGATTCGGTACATGATCGTCCGCCGCGACGACGCCGAAGCCGTCGAGACCGCCCCGGAAGCGCCCGCTGCCGCCGCGCCTGCCGCGACCGAAGCACCTGCCGCAGTCGAGACCCCTGCCGAAGCGCCCGCCGCTGAAGCCATCCCCGAAGTGGCCCCCGCGACCGAAGAAGTCGCCGGAACCACCGCTGAAGAAACAGTCAGCGAAGCTGCCCCCGAAGCAGCCGCCCCCGCGCCCGAGACGACCGAGTCCGAGACGCCCGCCGAACCCGTCGCGGCCTGATCGTGTGGCGGTCCCGTGACAGACGAAATGGTTTAGTGAGATTATCAAGGAGAGCAGACGATGGACCTTAACCGCGTGATTTTGATTGGCCGTTTGGCCAGCGACCCGGAGCTGAAATACACTCCCAGCGGCATTGCCGTAACCCAGTTCCGTATGGCCGTCAACCGGCCCATGTCCGCCGATGCCCGCGCCGGAGGACAGGAAAAGCAGGCGGACTTCTTCAGCATTGTTGCCTGGCGTCAGTCGGCGGAATACGCCGCGAACTACCTCGGCAAAGGCCGCCTGGTCGCCGTCGAAGGCCGCCTTCAGGTGCGCGAATACGTCACCCAGGCCGGTGAAAAGCGCCGCGATACCGAAGTGGTCGTGGACAACCTGAAATCGCTGGATCGCCCGAAAGAAGGCGAAGAAGGCGGCGGCGGGGGCGGTCAGGGCGGCGGCAATTATGGCCGCCAGAACGGCGGCGGCGGTTACAACGACGGCGGCGAGGATGCCTTCGAAGCCCCCGCCGCCCCGGCTCCCGCCCGGCAGCCCGCGCCCGCCCGCGCTCAGGCTGCTCCGCCCGCCCGCCCGGCAGCCGCGCCCGCCCGGCCCCCCGCCGGAGGCGGCAACCGTGGCAACTACCAGCCGCCCGCCGACGACGACCTCGATGACCCGTTCGCGGACAATTAGACAAGCCGAAAAGCCCCCTGCCATCAGGCAGGGGGCTTTTTCAAAAACTCTAGCTCACGTCAGTGCCCTTTGGCAATTAAAAGCAAATGCAGCTTGTCGCGCAGGGCCGTCGGCATCGCGGAGGCGTTCACTTTCTGGCGCAGGGACACCA
The DNA here is from genome assembly GCA_965277455.1 of Capsulimonadaceae bacterium. GTDB lineage: Bacteria > Armatimonadota > Armatimonadia > Armatimonadales > Capsulimonadaceae > JANXMY01. The sequence continues at coordinate 3,621,287 of OZ255823.1, forward strand.
CCAATGTCTGCTCAAAGGTGAAGCGGCGCAGGCAGGGGCGGCAAATCTCCAGGTGGCGCATAACGACCATCGCCTCGCCGGGCGAAAGCTGATGGTCCAGGTACTCGTTCAGGCGCTTGATGGCCTCTTCGCACGAGTAAAAATCCGCCCCGCTCAGTCCCGCACAAACGTCTTCCGCGCTCTGCATTTTTCCTGTGTTCTGCGTGTTATCCATTGTCGGCTTGCCCATTGGCGCTTCCTCGCGCCCCGTTTTCTTTCTCGCTCATATCCACGTTCAAATACTCCCACAGTGCCCGTTGAAGCAGCTTGCGGCCTCGGGACAGGCGCGAACGGACGGTTCCCACGGGGATTTCCAGCGTGTCCGCGATTTCCTGGTACGAAAGCTCTTCCAAAGTCGCCAGCGCCACTGTGTCCCGAAACTCAATCGGCAGGGCCTGAATAGCCCGCGTGATGGTCTCGATGTCCAGCTTCTCCAAAACGGCCTTTTCCGGGTTTTCCGTTTCCGGGTGGTCCCCGCCGAGGCTGCCGACGCCGCCTTCAGTCAGACGGTTGTAAAGATAGAAGTCTTCCAGCCCGTCATACGACACCGTTTCGCCCTGCCGGGACTTGCGCCGGTAGTCGTTCAGGAAAACCGTGTTCATAATCCGAAACAGCCACGCTTTGCCGTTGGTTCCCGGCTGATACTGGTAAAAAAACCGGTACGCCCGCAGGTAGGTGTCCTGAAGCAAGTCCTCGGCATCGTTGGCATTGCCGGTCAGCCGCATGGCGTTTCGGTAGAGGGCGTCCAGATGCGGGTTCATCTCGGACTCAAACAAAACCGGGTCCGTCGGGGGCGGCGCGGGGGCGTCCAGAACCGCCTGCGTGCCTGGGGAAAGCCCCGAAGGCAGGTCGGCAGAGACGCTGAAAGTTGGTTGTGTGTCCGTTTCGGCCATGCAATTTCCTAGCATTTATTTCCGAGGTTTCTAATCCGAAGAAGTGTTAGCCACTAAACGAGCAAAGCGGTTGCGGCCCACTTTGAGAACCTGCCCCGTCGAGACCGTGACGAGCTGCGCGGGGTCAGTGACCTTCTCGCCGTCCAGCGAGACGCCGCCCTGAGACACGAGCCGCTTGGCTTCGCCCGAAGACGCCGCAAGCCCGGCAGCAACCAACAGAGCCGCCACGCGGGCGCGGCCTTCGGCATCGCAGAGGTCGGCAGGGACGTCAATCTCGGGCATCTCGTCCGGGATTTGATGCTCCTTGTGGACCCGCTCAAACTCGTCGTCGGCGGCCTGCCCGGCCTCGGGGCCATGATACAGGGCGATAATCTCCCGTGCCAGCCGCTTTTTGGCCTCGCGGGGGTGTGTCTGCGCCGAATCGGTCAGCGTCTTCACTTCGCCGAGCGGCACGTCCGTACACATCTCGTAGTACGTCGGCATGAGTGCATCGGAAATCGACATCAGCTTGCCGAACATCTCGGACGGAGCCTCGCTGATGCCGACATAGTTGCCGAGCGACTTGCTCATCTTTTTGACGCCGTCCAGGCCCACCAGAAGCGGCATAAACAGGGCGACCTGCGCCTCCTGCCCCAGCTCTTTTTGCAGGGCGCGGCCCGCCAGAATGTTGAACGTCTGATCCTGCCCGCCCATCTCTACATCGGCTTTGATCGCCACGCTGTCATAGGCCTGCGCCAGCGGGTACAGCAGCTCATGCAGACTGATCGGGTGCCCCGTGTCAAAGCGGGTCTTGAAATCCTCGCGCTGCATCACCTGCGCGACGGTCATTTTGGACGCCAGCCCGACAAGGTCGGCAAAGCTAAGTTTCCCCAGCCACTCACTATTGAAACGGATGACCGTTTTGTCCCGGTCCAGCACTTTGGCAAGCTGCTCTACATAGGTCTTGCCGTTGGCCGCGATTTCCTCCGGCGACAGCATCGGGCGGGTGACCGAGCGGCCCGAAGGATCGCCAATCAGCGCGGTATAATCGCCAATAATAATCACAACCACATGGCCGAGGTCCTGAAACTGCCGCAGCTTCCGCAGGACGACGGCAAAGCCGAGGTGAATATCCGGCGCGGTCGGGTCCAGGCCCAGCTTGATTTGCAGGGGCCGTCCGTCTTTGGCGGACTGTGCGAGCTTGGCTTTCAGCTCATTTTTGGGCACAATTTCGGTGGTTCCGCGCTCCAGCCGTGCCATTTGTTCATCGAGGGTGAGAAGTGACATAACAAGGGGAGTGTAGCACACGGCGGCGGGCAAAGTCAATTCGGACGAGGGAGCGGCGCGTCTCTGGAAGCGACAGAAGCCGGTCAGGAAAAGCTTAACGCAAACTTAACTTTGTCTTAACGCGGGCTTAATGAGAGGAGTCTATACTGTGTGCATGGCTGAGGTCGGCAGACCTCCCCATTGCTCATCCCCTTTTTTGGCCGCCGCACTCGCGGCGGCTCTTTTTTTACCACAAAGCGCCGGGTGGGGTACACTTCCCCTATGACTGACACCCTGCCCGCCGATACCGAGCACGCCCCTCTCGAAGGCTTTATTTCCGTCACCGCCGCCTTGCAGGGCGGGCGGCGCACAATCCACAGCCTCCTGCTCAAAGAGGGCCGCGAGGATGGGCAGACCCGGCAGCTAACGCGGCTTGCCAAACAGGCCGGGGTTCCGCTGTCGCGGGTGTCCGCCGAGGAGATTGGAGCCAGAGCGGGCGGCAAAAGCCACGGCGGCGTGCTTGCCGAAGTCGGTCCATACCAGTTTACGCCGCTTGAAGAGTTTCTGACAAACGCTAATGCCGCACCGTTTATCGCCATGATTGACGGCGTCGAAGACCCCTTCAACTTCGGGCAGGCCGTCCGCGCCCTGTACGCCGCCGGAGCGGACGGCCTTGTTCTGCGCCCGCGCAACTGGCTGTCAGCGGCAGGCGTCGTCGCCCGCGCCTCGGCGGGGGCGTCGGAGCTTATTCCCACCGCCACTGCCGAAACCGCCGAGGACGCCGCCGCGTTCTTCCGAGCGCGGGGCCTGCAAATCGCCTGCGCGTCGGATGCCCCCGGCAGCGTCTCTTTGTACGACACCGACCTCACCGGCCCGCTGTTTCTGCTGGTGGGCGGTGAAAAGCGCGGCGTCACCCGTTCGTTTCTGGCGTCGGCGGACTTGAAGCTGCGTATCCCTTATGGCCGCCCGGCGGCCCATTCTCTCGGCACGGCCCCGGCCACCGCGATTATTGCCTTTGAGGTCCTGCGGCAGCGGACCCCCTAACCCCCAATAATGGGGGAACCAGAAAAGACAGGACAAGCCTGCTCCTAACTTCTGGCTCCCCATTATTTCGGCGTCACGGCCCGCACCATATCACGCAGCGGCTCAGTGCTGTCGGTGACGTGGGGATTGTCGAAATCCAGCACGTAGCCGTCCCAGACGGCTTTGGCTTTGGCCGAAAGCGGCAGCAGTCGCGCCTGCATCTGCCGGGCCAGTGCGTCGGTATCGGCGGCGTCTGTCACCGTCACCCGCCGCAGGGCGGCATGGCCCTGTTTGATGGCGGTGGCAGCGACATCCTCTTCAAAGGGGGTACTTTCCGCAAACAATGCTTGAAGCGGCGGCGGCTGGCGCGGGTTGTCCCACGAGACAAGCCAGTCTGTGGTGCCGTCATTGCGGGGTATCAAAATCGGCCTGTCCGCCGTTGCGGGAATGGCCTGCCGCATCTGTGTCAGCAGGAACACATTGGCCCCTAGTTGGGCATCGTCCCAGTGTTTCGTCAGCGCCGTGTCTACGGCAGCGTCGTCAAACGTCGGCAGGCTCACATCACCGAGTAAGCCATTCGGTATGTCGATGTCCACCGGGTCAGCATGAAAGGCCCGCAGGAAGGCTAGACGCATCGGCAGAGTGTAGCTGAGGCCGCCCTGTTGCGTCGCATCTTCCCAGATGAAGCCAGCCAGACCGGGCCGCGAGGCCAGATTTCGCACCCTGTCCGTCAGCGTCTTTTTCACGGAAGCCGAGGCCGGGCTGACAAGCACCGGCGGCAGGTAGGGGGTTACCTCTTGCTGGCTGTTTTGGCCCAGAATGCTGAGGTCCCAGGTGTCTTTCGGCGGCGCATTCCCCCACGACAGCAGGCTAAGGCTGGCATAAACGGCAATCCCCGTGCCCTGCGTCTGCTTCAAAGCCTCGGTCAAGATGTCCGTGCCGTGGTCGGCAATGTGCGATTTGCCCCCCGAAAACACATCCAGCCACAACTCATTGAGACCGATTTTTTGCATGGCGGCCACCAGCGCGTCCACGGCGGCGGGCGTGGTGGGGTGCCCAATCACGGCGCGGCGGGGGCGAGAGTGCAGCAGAAGTGGTAGAGGTAGCTGCGGCGGCATGGGCGGCTGCGGGCCTGCGGCCTCCGCTGCTTCCTTCGCCTCGTCTGCCGCTGCGTTGGGCGAGGTTGCGTGGCCGGGCCAATACAGCGATGTGATATCGATGCTGTTGTTGCCTTCTACCGGCCCTTGTACTGTAGGAATTAGATATTGCACGGCGTAGTATGGACTCAAGATGACTGCCCCCGTCGGGTCCGGCTCTCGCGGCGGGTCGGCACTGCTGTCAGCACCTCGTGTAGCGAGAGAGTCTTCATAGGCATTGGCGATCCGAAGCGCCTGTCTTTGCTGAGCGGGTGTCAGCTTGGCGTAGGGATAGTTCCAGTCCTCGCCGGGAACACCGGGAAGGATTGGGCTATCTTTCAAGCCTGCCATCTGTTCAGGGGTGAGCGCCATCGGGTCCCCAAAGGTCGGCAGCGAACGTGCCTGCGAGAGACGGCGCTGAAGCATCATTTCGCCTGCCTCGTCTTTCAGCTTCAGCATGACTTGCGTGGCAGCGTCATCCCACTTTGTCAGCCGCGTGCGGCGTGTGCCGACGCCTTCAAGGTCGTCGGTCAGCACAAACGCCGGGCCAACTTGGCGGCAGGTTCCGGCGACAGCCAATGCCAACGCCTTCAGCACGTCGGTGGCAGGGGCTTCCTGTGCGGGGCCGAATACGGTCAGCGTCCGCGCCGCATAATGCGGATCGGCGTAAATCTCGGTGTGTGTTTTGGCGGCAATTCGCGCTACTATCTCGCCTACAGTCCGCGCTCCTGTCAGCGAAACAGTCTGCTGAAACTTGGTGTCGCTGAACGTCAGATCACCCGATTTTGGCGTGTTTGGGACGACGGCTCGCAGGATCACGTTTTGCGCTCTGGGAAAGCGGTTCTCAGGATGCCAGATGTGAAGCCGTGATGGGTCAGCAGCCGGTCCCGAAAAGAACATGGGCTGGCCTTTCTTGTCGTGAAGATAGATATGGGAGGTTTGTCGGATTCGCAGGCGCACGCCGTCAATCTGGTTGGACACATTGCGCGTGTCGGTTCGCTGGTCTTTGGGCAGTTTTTCCTGCGCCGGGTCCTGCGTGGCAACCCAAAGCTGCCCCTGCGGGAACAAGCCATGAAACAGCAGTCTCTGGGTGTCGTCGGTCAGGTCGGACAGCCCCAAACCGCTCTCGGAGGTGAGAGCTTTCCATTGAGCATCGTCCAATTCTGCTGTCAGCATATTGAAGCCTGTCAGCGAACTCACCCCGGTCGATAAATCAGGTGCAGGAGGGTTGTCGTTGAGCAGCACGCGAGTGGCCGGGGCAAGGGCGGTGACTGAGCCAAAGTCCTGGGTGATTTCGCCGAAGGTATTTGCCAGCACCGTCGGGGAAGCGTCGGCGGGCGGCGGAAGCGCCCCGGCGGGCAGTGTAATTTTGTCCGCGCCGACAGCCAGCCAAATGCCTTTGGTTGGCGGTGGCATTTGAGCCAGGGCGCGGGCGAGGGTTAGGGGTGCAAGCGCTTTGGCGGCAGGCTGGACGGGCGGGGTTTGTGCCCCGGTAGGGCTAAGTGTGCCGAGCAGGAGCAGGGCGAGGGGCAATATGGTGTAGCGCATAGACGCTTAACGGGAATTGGGGGCAAAAGGGTTCGCTGGGATTTTAGGAAACCTCACCCCCACCCTCTCCTTCGCAAAGGAGAGGGAGCCAGATACCGGATAAATGCGTAGGGGCAGGGCTTGTCCCTACCCTTCCTGTCTGGTTCTTATCCTATCCGGTTCCCCCAGTATTGGGGGCTAGGGGGCTTCCTACCCCGACGTCGCCGAGAGCCGGGTCAGAATATCGCGCACGATGGCGTCTGCGCCGATGCCTTCGGCTTCGCCCTCGAAGTTTAAAATCAGGCGGTGACGCAGGGCCGCCGGGGCAACGGAGGCGATGTCGTCGAAGGCGACGTTGTAGCGGCCATCGAGGAGCGCCCGGATTTTGGCGGCCAGCACCAGCGCCTGCGCCCCGCGTGGGGACGCCCCAAAGCGCACATACTGATTGACCAGCGGCGAGGCCACTTCCGAGCGGGGGTGCGTGGCTAAAATCACGCGGACGGCGAAGTCGCGGACGTGCGAGGCAATCGGCACCTCGCGGGCCACCTGCCGCATGGCGAGGATTTGCGGGCCGTCCAGCACTTTGTTGATCTCGATAGTCTCCGTCCCCGTCGTGCGCTCCACAATCGATGACAGCTCGGCCAGCGTCGGCGAGGGCACAATCAGCTTGAACAGGAAGCGGTCGAGCTGCGCTTCGGGCAGGGGGTACGTGCCTTCCATCTCAATCGGGTTCTGGGTTGCCAGCACGAAAAACGGCTCCTGCAAAAGATACTGCTTGCCGGACACCGTCACCGAATGCTCCTGCATGGCTTCCAGCATCGCCGACTGCGTTTTAGGCGTCGCCCGGTTGATCTCATCGGCCAGCACGATGTTAGCAAACACCGGGCCAGGCTGAAACTGGAAAATCTTGCGCCCCGAATCGTCTTCCATCAGGATATTCGTGCCCGTAATGTCCGCAGGCATCAGGTCGGGGGTAAACTGCACGCGGTTAAACGACAGGTCCAGCACCCGCGACAGGGTGCGAACCAGCAGGGTCTTTCCGAGGCCCGGCACGCCTTCGAGCAGCGCGTGCCCGCCGGACAGCAGGCAGATCAAAACGCCGTCCACGATGTCCGCATTGCCGACAATCACCTTGCCCGCCTCGGCCTTCACACGGGCAAAGTCGGTCTTAAACTGCCCAATCGCCTGTTCATTGATTTCCATAGATACCCTTTACTGTTTCGGCATGAGAAGAAACCCGCGCCTTTGGCCTTTGTGTTCGCCCATACCCACGATTTGCCCTTTGTTGTTGATGCCGGATGCGGATTTCAGCAGCCAGTTTGAGTCGGGTGGGATGAGACTGTTGAGGTCACGCATCCGGCCACCACTGAACAGAAAGGCGCGGCTCTTGTAGTCTGCTGAGACTGCTTCGCCGACAATCTGGCCGACATCATTGATGGTGTACCCGTAGCTCTCCGCATATCCAGGCAAGCTTCCCAGATCGTGCAGCCTGCCGCCGTTATACAGAAAAGCATGACGCCCCTGAGCTACCTGTGCATCGCCTGTAATCTGATCCTTGCTGTTGATGCTTGTCGCGGCGCTGTCATCGTAGTGCGGGAGGGAACCCAGGTCCATCGTTCTGCCGCCCCGGTAGAGAAAGGCGTGGCGGGAGCTGCCGTGGTGCGCGGTCTGAGCACTTCCTGTGATGTCCCCCTTGTTATTGATCGCCGTGGCAGTGCTGAATCTACCGCCCAATGCGCCCAGGGCGATCATCCTGCCGTTCCTGAATAGAAATGCACGCGAATGGTAATTCAAATCCTCGTAGTAGAGGGTGTCACTTTTATCAGAGGATGCAAATCCAACAACGTCGCCGCTGTCGTTGATGCCAATTCCGAAACTGTGGATGTCGCCGGGCAATGTGCCGATGTCCTTCATCGTGCCACCACTATAAATAACGGCATGGTAAACCTCTACTTTGTCAGCAAGCAGCATTGGCAGCCTGCGATTACCTGTCACCTGCCCGTTGATATTGATACTGGAGCCACGGCTGGAACCATAGTGTGGACCGGACGATCCCAAGTCAGTGACACCGTCACTATAAAGGAACGCGCTCTGCTGACCGGAGGCGGAAGTGAAGCTGCCGGTAATCTGTCCACGGTTGTTGATGGAGTGGGGTTCAAGGCAACGGCCATTCGCCATGCCTAAATCCGTGACGGTATAGGTCTGCGCGGCGGCGGGCCGCAGCGGGGCCAGCCAAAGCAGGGACAGAGGAAGCAGAATGGATGGGGAGGGCCTCATAATTGGTAGTTCCGGGCGCGGCGGCGGATTTCCTTCTTGGGAGAACAAAGAAGCAGAGAAAGCCTCGGGTTGAAACCCGAGGCTATGAAGTGCCCACCGTCCAGGGGACGTAAGACATATAGGCGGCGGGAGGTCCGTTCAATTCTTGTGTCCTCTGAGACACTGGGCTTTCTTCAGCCTCGGGTTTCAACCCGTGGCTCCATAGGCGACACACCAAAAAGAGGGCGCGGCAAGCAGCGCCCTTACTCGGGTTCCCCCATTATTGGGGGCTAGGGGGTTCTAGCCCGGCAGCGTGTCGGGCAAAATCTCGAACTGATTGCCCCAGGGGTCGTCGACATAAAAGCGGTCGTAGCCCATCGGGATGACGGTGTCATCGACGTGGCAGCCCCTCGCTAGACACTGGGCGCGGGCGGCGGCGACATCGGGCGTGGCAAGCGCCGTGTGGCCGCCCCCGACAATCCCTTCGGCGGGGTGGCCGATGTGCAGCAAAATCGTCCCGGCGGAGAACCACAGGACAGGCGTGTGGGCAAGGCTTTCGGGTTTTGGCACTTCGGGCAGGCCCAGCGTGTCCCCGTAAAAGCGGCGGATGTCGCCGGGCGACGCGCCGGGGGCCAGCAAGTACAAATGATGTCCGGTCAGTGTCAGGCTCATTTCGAAAACTCCTTGCGGGCGACGACATAAGCGAACGACGCCATCATGGCTTCGGCCTCCCGGTAGGTCCAGTATTCGGTGCGGTCCAGCGCCAGCCAGCCATCTTCCGGGGCAAAGCGGGCCAGCAGGTCGTCGGCGGACTGCGCCCAGAAGCCGCTGATATTCGCGCCCCACGCGCCCATCGCCGGGCTGAACACGCCCACCGCGCAGAGGCCGCCTGGCTCTGTCGCGGCCTTCAGGCGCTCCAAATAAAGCGGCGCTTCGGCGGGCGGCAGGAACTGAAAAACGTTCGCGGCCAGCGCGATGTGGAAGTGGCTTTCGGGGAACGCATAGTCCCGCACATCGCCGAGGGCTAAATCCAGACGGCTTTCGGAAATGCCCCGCCGGGCCAGCAGGGCATGGGTCTTTGCCAGGCCCGACGGCGCACTGTCCCGCGCCGTCACGGCAAAGCCACTCTCCGCCAGAAATGCCGTGTCGCGCCCTTCGCCGCTGCCTAAATCCAGCACGCGGGCGGCGCTTGCCTCGCCGCCGAACGACTCAAACCAGCGGACGGCGGTGCGGGCAATCTGGCTCGGCTCCTCGCCGAAATGGTATGCGGACGATGCGGCATAGACCGGCTCCCAGTCATGGGGCGGTTCAAAGACACCGGGAAATACTGGTTTTTGGGTGGGCATAGCTCGTAGTTCGGCAGGACGGGTACAATACCCTGCCTGAAAGCGAGCAAACCCCGTGACCCCTGAAAGCGAACTGCCCAGCCATGTTTCCCAGCATATCGACACCGTCGCTGCCCTGCATGAGCGCGGTCAAAGTGGCGTCAGCCTGCATCAGAGGACGATTGAAACCGTCACGGCCAATTTAGGCCGCCCGCTGTTTCTCAATTCGATACTGATTGCTATTGCGCTCTGGGTGGGGGTCAACCTTGCCCCGCACGCCTTCGGCTGGAAGGAGCCGCCGGACACGCCGCCGTTCTTCTGGATGCAGGGCTTCAACGGTCTGGTAGCCCTGGTGCTGACCATTCTGGTCCTGATTACGCAGAACCGGCAGGCGCGGCTGGCCGAGCGGCGGGCACAGCTTGACTTGCAGGTGAACCTGCTGGCCGAGCAGAAAATCGCCAAGCTGATTGCGCTAGTGGAAGAGCTGCGCCGAGACATCCCCTCAGTCCGCAACCGCATTGATCTGGAAGCGGCGGCCATGTCTCAGGCCACCGACGCCGGGGCGGTGCTCGATGCGCTGGAAGAAAAGCTGGACGAAGCCGCAGACATGGTGGACGCCGCCCGCGAACAGGTGGATCAGGAAATGCCAGACTGAGGCCCCTCTCACCTAAACGCCGCTGCGACGGCGTCATTCTGCGCCAGGTTTTCCGAGCGCACCGCCGCGCTTTTGCGGATGAGTTCCGTTTCCGAGTCCACATAGGGGTCCAGCTTCTCGATGGGCTTGCTGTTGCCAATCAGGCTCCACAGCGTTAAACTGCCCCCGCCGAAGATCACTTTGTAGGTCCATGCCGACCACGAGACGCCCCCGGCGTCCATCTTCTGAACCGCCTCTGCTTCCACGGCGGCGTCGCCGTGCGGCTCAAAGCCGAACTCCCCCACGTAAAACGGCACTTTCCGCAGATCGCGCTCTTTCATCGCCGAGGCCAGATAAGCGGCAAACTCTTTGCGCTGATCGTCGGCGGATTTGGCGTCAAAGCGGTAATAGTGCGTGCTGAACACCACATTGGTCCACCCGCAGGGGCCGGGGAAGGGCATCCACTGAACGCCGGTGTAGCCGTCTTCGATAAACACCAGATGCGTCGGGTCGGCGGCGCGGACGGCCCGGTACAGGCGGTCGGTCACCACATAGAGCGTGTCCGAGTTAGGCGTTCCCGTCGGCTCGTTCAGCAGGTCATACCCCGCCACAGCGGGGTTATCTTTGTAGCGTCGGGCGATTCGTGTCCAGAGAACCTCGGCGCGGGCGACATTGGCGGGGTCTTTAAAGAACTCATTGCGGTCCGCTTTGCCCGTGTGCCCCTGATCGCTCTGACTGCCGGGAGCGCCGTGCATATCTAAGACAACGTACATCCCCCGCGCACTCGCCCACGCCACCGCCTGGTCGATCTTTGCCAGCGTGGCCGGCTCCGCGATCTGCCCGGCCAGAAACGGCAGGCGCACACAGTTCAGCCCGGCCTTCTGCATCCGGTCAAAGTCCGATTCGTTGACCCAGGCGTCCCGAAACGCCGCCTGCACCCGCGCCGCGCCCGCCGGACCGAAGCGTTTTTCCAAAATAACACCGAGGGAAGTGTGGTCTTTGAGCGGCGGCAGAGCCGAGCCGTCCGGGGGCCTGGTCTGAAGCGGCATCATCCAGGGTTCTTCAATCAGCCAGCCGCCGAGATTGACGCCGCGCAGGACGACGGCTTTCCCGGCGGCATCGACAATCTGCGTGCCCTGCGCGTGCAGCCGGGAGGGTGGGGCCGCCGCCGCCGTCAGCGGCAGGGCGAGGAGGGCCAGCCCGGTTAGCAGGCCGGTAAGAGGAAATTGCATACGCTTATTATAGAGAGGAGCGGGCGGGGTGTCAAGGAAAAGAGGCTCCCCCGCCCCAATTCTGGGGAGCCAGAGCAAGAGGAAGACCCCCTAGCGCCCAATAATGGGGGAAACGGAATAGGACGCGGCCCCTCTCCTATTCCTTTGGCTATCCCTTTGGCCCCGCCGCCTTGACCAGATCACGCAGCGGCTCCGTGCTGTCGGTGACGCCGGGGCTGTCAAAGTCCAGCACGTAGCCGCTCCAGGGACGCCTCGCGTTCGGCTTCGTATGCGCCGCACCCAGCGTGGACGGCAGTGTCAGAGCCTCCTGCAAAAGACGAGCCAGCGCCTCGGGGTTGGCCGGGTCACGCACCGGCACAACGACGAGGGCCGATTTGCCCTGTTTGGCGACCACGGTTCGGATGTCCTCGTCGGACGGGTAATCATTGCCCTTAAACAGCGTTCGCAGGGGCGGCGGCAGTTGGCGCGGGTCGTCCCACGACACCAGGAAAGGCCCCGCCCCGTCGCCAAGTTCCATCAGCACTGGCTTATCTGCCGCGCCTGGGACCGCCTGCCGGAGTTGTGTCAGAAAGTAGCCGTTGGCTCCCAGTCGGGCGTCGTCCCAGCGGCCCGTTAGTGTGGTGTCTACCGCCTTGTCGTCAAACGTCGGCAGGCTCAAATCGGAGGGGGCATATATGTCGTCAGGCGTGATGTCCACCGGGTCCGCATGGAAGGCTCGCAAAAAGGCCAGCCGCATGGGCGGCGTGTAGCCCAAATCGTCGCCGCTCTCGGCGTCTTCCCAGACGAAGCCCGCCAGACCAGGCCGGGAGGCCAGGCTTCGCACGGTGTCCGTCAGCGTTTTCTTCACCAAAATCGAGACGGGGCTGGCAGACACCGGCGGCGGCGCAAAGGGAATGAGCTGTCCGGCGTCATCGTAGTTTCCGCTGTCGTCTCCCTTGCGGGCATGGTCGGCCATCGCCGCCGCCCGGCTGTCTTCGCCCAGAATGGTGAGGTCGCGGGCCTCTTGGGGCGGCTGATTGCCCCACGGCAGGAGGCTCATGTCGGCGTAGACGGCAATGCCCGTGCCCTGCGTTTTTGCAAGCGCCTCGGTCAAGATGTCTTTGCCTTTGTCTGTCAGACGCGATTTGCCTTCGGAGAACACATCCAGCCACAGCTCATTGAGGCCGACCTTCTGCATAGCGACAACCAGTGCGTCCACGGCGGCAGGTGTGGTGGGGTGTCCGAAAACAGCGCGGCGGGGGCGGGAATGGAGCAGGGGCAGCAGCGGCGGCGCGGGCGGCAGGACCACCGGAGCGGCTGGCTTGGCGGCTTTCGCTTCGGCCTCGATAGCGTATGCGCGGGCAAGACCGGGGAAAAAGAGCAGAGCGACCGGAGAATACTGATTAGTTTCGACTGGCCCGTCCACCGTTGGAATTAAAAGCTGCAATTTGTATTTCGGCTGAAGCTCCACGGGGCCGGTCGGGTCCGGCTCCTGCGGCTCGGCATCATCGTTCCCGCTGTTGGCTTTCGTGGTCTGCTGATCTTCATAAGCCTCGGCGGTCTGGCGCACGTAGTTTTTTTGAGCCGGGGTCAGCTTGGCAAAGGAAAAACTCGTGTCCGCAGCGGGAACACCCGGCAGATCAGCCTCATCTTTCAACAGGCTCATTTGCTCTGGCGTCATTGCCAGCGGGTCGCCAAACGCGGGCAGCGAACGCGCCTCGGAAACACGCCGCTTAAGCATCAAAGCGCCCGCTTCCTCGTCCAGTTTAATATCGCCCGCGCTGGTGCTGTCTTCCCAGTTTGCCAGGCGCTTTCGGCGCGTGCCGACGCCTTCGAGATCATCCGTCAGCACAAAGGTCGGACCAACCTGCCGGTAGGTCCCGGCGACGGCGAGGGCCAGCGCCGCCAGCACATCAGTTGCCGAGGCTTCGGACACGGGGCCTATGACGGTCAGCAGGCGCGGCGCATAATGCGGGTCGGCATAAAGCTCGGTGTGTGTCTTCGCCGCAATCCGTGCCACCAACTCCCCCACTGTTTTCGCTCCGGTCAGCGTAATGGTCTGCTGAAACTTGGCATCAGCCAGGGGCAAATCGCTGGACTTGGGCGTGTTGGGGACGACGGCCCGCAGGATCACGTTATTTTGAGTTGTGGAGGGTAGATTGCTCGGACGCCAGGTGTGCAAAGGCGTGTTCTCGGCGGACGGCCCGCTAAAATAAATGGTCTTGCCTTTTTTGTCATGCAAATAAATCTGAGATTTCTCTGCGAGGCGCAGCCGCACACCCTCAATCTGACTGGACACGTCCCGCGTGTCGGTGCGCTGTTCTTCCGGCAGTTTCTCCTGCGCGGGGTTCTGCGACGCGACCCAGAGCTGTCCGCGATAAAACAAGCCATGAAACAGCATCTTCTGCGTGTCGTCGGTCAGGTCGGACAGGCCGAGGCCGCCTTCGGAGGTCAGCAGCTTCCACTGCGGGTCATCCAGACTGGCAAGCAGCATTTTGAACGCCGTGTACCCGTTCATATTCACCGAAAAGTCCGGTGGGCCGGGATTATCGTTGAGCAGGACGCGGGTGAAGGGGGCAATCGCGGTGACGCTGCCGAAGTCGTGCGTCTCGTCGCCAAAGGTATTTGCCAGCGCAGTGACAGAAGCATCAGCGGGCGGCGGCAGTGCGCCGCCGGGGAGTGTGACTTTGTCCGCGCCGACGGTCAGCCAGACGCCTTTGGCGGGCGGCGGCATCTTAGAGAGGGCCTTAGCGAGTGTCAGAGGCGCGGGAGCTTTTGCGGGGGCAATTTGTGCCCCGGCATATCGCCCGGCGCCGAGCAAGAGCAGGAGTGGCAGGAGGGTGTGTCGCATCGCTTTTCGTTTCCGTTCTAAAGCGTGTGACACACAAGGCCCGAAAAAGTTGCATCGGAGACCTACCCCCCATGCGAAGCAAAGCGGTAGGTCTCTGACGGTCCTCTAGCCTAATCCCACCTGCGCCGCGCCGACGATGCGATGCGAGTCGCGTGCCTGCACGAAAACAACCGCGTGCAGATGGCCTCGCTGCCACGACGGGTCCAAAGAGACGGTCGGTGCGGCGGTGAACACGCCGTCTTTCACCGTTCCCAGCAGGCTCAGACGCCGCACGACCGCGCCGTGCTCCAGCCGCCGCCCGGCATTCTCCCCGCCCCGCACCTGCGAGCTTAATCCGTCTTCGGTCACGGCCAGCAGAACGTCGACCGGGCCGCGCCCCGCCGTCGCGGGCAGGTGGCTCACCGACACCGACAGCGTCCGCCCCGAGGTGGTCAGGCCGACTTTGGCCTTCGGCGCACGGGCCGCCTGCTCGACGGCATCGCGGTCTTCGGAGGCGCTGCCGCCGTCATGGATTTCATGGCCGTCCACCACCACCTGCGGCGTCCCTGCCCGTGCGTTCAGGGCATTCGCGTAGGTCTCCTGCCGCTCGCTGAACTTGTGCTGCGAGAACTGGTCGCGCCAGCTCGCGCCGTCCCAGTAGTCGACGTGCTCCCCGAGCGCAATCACCGGGACGCCTGCCAGGGACGCGGCGCGGGAATAGCGCGACAGCAGGGCATCGGCGGGCGGGCACGACGAGCAGCCTTCGGACGTGAACAGCTCCACCACCACCGGGCCGTCGGCGTGCGCGGGCGTTGTCGGGAGCATCAGCGCCCCCACCGCCAGCACGACGGCCAGGGTCGGCACGGCAAATTTGAGTGTGTTAAGTTTGAGTGTATTGAGTGTCATGGGTTGCTTCTCCAAATGGTCTTGTTTGACTGTGTTTCTGCCCGTCTTTACAGCGGGGCGTCTGGAGAAGTTCCCTTGTGTCACAGCCTGTGACAGAAGATGTGACACTATGACACAAGGGGTTACAGAGGGATTTCTTCGCCGGGAAGCAGTTGGTAGGGGGTAGATAGCCGCCCCATTTTGTAGGCGGGTGGCTTGGGATCGGAAGACTGGCGCCTCCGGTTGTCACCGCGAATGAGGCCCTGCCCTGCGCCTGCCTCTGTCAGCTCTTTCCGCAAGTCCCAGTACAGCGGCAAAGATTTGGGGCCGTCTGCCAGAAACTCCCGCCAGACAAGCGGGTCTACGGGGATGTCTACATTGCGATCCCGATAGTCGCTGGCGGCAACTGCCCAGCAGAACAACGTCAGCGGCTTGTTTTGGTCAAATCCCCTGCGCTTGTTATACTTGGCATAATGCACCTCAAAACGGGCGTTGCCTTCGTGCATCCGGTACACCTGTTCCACCGTCTGTGTATAGGGGTGGAGCAGATGCGCCTCCGCTGCCGCGTCGAACTGACCCTCGATGCCGCCCCAGTTGAGCAGGCAGTTCATGTTCCTCTCGGAGAAGTCCTGCGAACGGGTGAGGTGTGCCGCCGTGAAGCCGGTCACTACATTGCTGACAACCAGCACTGCAATAGCAGCGAAAAGGAAACGCGGCGAAAGTGAGACCTTCATGTCGTCCTCCGGGTAGGGGCGGGGTTCAGCGACTCTTGAGACGGCCTTGAGCAAGGCTGATATTGCGGACTGCGAGGGCGTCTCCCGGCTTGTCTCCGACTTCGCGGAAGATGGACAGGGCCTGCTGGAACAGGGCAATCGCTTTGACATATTGACGCAGGCCCGCATATGCCGCCCCGGTATTCGCCAGGGCAATCGCTTCGCCGTCTTTATTGCCCACCTGCTGGTACAACGGCAGCGCCTGCTGGTACTTTTCCAGTGCTTTGTCGTACTGATGCAGGCCCATGTAAGCAAGCCCCATGTTGTTGAGCGACTTGGCCTTGCCGCCGTGATCCCCGAGCCGCTCCATCATCGAAAGCGCCTGCTGCTGGTAGTCAAGGGCCTCGCGGTATTGGTGCAGACTGTAATCAACATTGCCCAGATTGTCCAGCACCGACGCTTCGCCATCCTCGTTTTTGACACGGCGCATCAGGGGCAGTGCAGACTGAAACGCATTGCGGGCCTGTGTGAACTGCCGTCGACTCTGGGAAAGGGCGCCGAGGTTGTTGAAGGCGTTGGCCTGCCCCAACTCATCGGCGTTCTGCTGAAACAGCGCGAGGGACTGTTTGAGGGAGGTTTCGGCTTTGTCATACTGAGCGAGGCTGATGTATGTAATACCCAGGTTCATCAGCGTGTTCGCCTGTGCATTTTTATTGCCGGGGTCAGATTTCTGAAATAGAGCCAACGCCTGCGTGGAAGCGTCCGCCGCTTTGTCAAACTGGCTGACTTTCTGGTAAGCAAGGCCCATATCGCCCAGGTCGCAGGCGGCTTGAGAAGGAAACAGGGTGCGGTCGATGCTGAGAGCAATGCTGTAATGCGACAGCGCCTCGGCGGGGGCATTGGTCATCAGGCTGCGGCCCCAGAAGAACTCCGTATTGGCGGCGGCAAGCTGAAGGGCTTTGGCATCGTCCGCTGAGGAAGCAGCGGGAGCTGTTTTCAGCAAAGCCAGAGCTTCCGCAAACTTGTTGGCCTCCCGGTTAGCCTGCACCTGAGTAATCAGATGGGAAACATCGGCAGACATCGCCAACTGAGGCACATCAGGTGGAGCCGAGGGCACTATGGTCTGAGCCTGAGCCGGGGCTGTCTCCAGCAGAGCGAAAGCCAGAAACAGGGGCCAGCGGCGAATTATAAGTTTCATCGGAGAAAAAAGTAGGAGAGAGGATGTGGGCCGGCCGGGACTCGAACCCGGAACCACCTCATTAAAAGTAAGATGCTCTACCATTGAGCTACCAACCCACGCGGTCACGCCGCCGCAAGGCGGGAACAGCACTAAGTATAGCACACCGAACACCTGTTTTGCAAGTGTTCGGTGTATTTTTTGAGAGAAAAAGACAAGAAAAACGCGAAATTTTAGAGCAAATCGTGACGGCCCCGCGCTTTGAGTTCATCCACGATTTTCTTGACGTCCTCCGAGCGCGATTTGGGGCAGATGAGCGTCGCGTCGGGCGTGTCAATGACAATGAGGTCGTCCAGGCCAATCGTGGCAATTAAACGCTTTGGGCTGTAAATCAGGGACCCCGTCGTGTCCACACCGACATGGTGGCCGACCACGATGTTCTCGGTTTCATGGCCTGCTTCGGCCAGCACTTCGGCCAGGCGCTGCCACGAGCCAACATCGTTCCAGCCGATGTCCGCCGGGATGACGGCCACTTTATCTGCCTTCTCCGCGATGCCATAGTCCACCGAGATTTTGTCCAGCGTCGGGAAAATCTCGTCCATCAGCCCTTCAAAGCTATCTGTGCCGTAGGCGTCCGTCAGCCGCGCAAACGTCGCTTCCATCTGCGGCAGATGGGTTTTGTAGAGCGTTCGGAGCGTGCCGACCGAGGCGATAAACATTCCGGCGTTCCAGTAGTACCCGCCGTCGGCCAGATACTGCTCGGCGACTTCCCGCGCTGGCTTCTCTTTGAACTGCTTGACGGTATACACGGGCACGCCTGCGTCCGTGATTTCGCGCAGGGTCTCGCCGCTCTGAATATAGCCAAAGCCGGTATCTGGGCCGGTGGGGGGGATGCCCAGAGTCACCAGCCAGCCTTCGGCGGCGATGGCGGCGGCGGACTGCAAAATGGCCCGAAAGTGGGCATCATTCGGGATGACATGGTCGGCGGGCAGGGTCGCCATCACCGCGTCCGGCCCCAGCGTCTTTTCCAGCAGCGCGGCCATCAGGCCAATCGCGGGGGCCGAGTCCCGCCCCACCGGCTCGCCGACAATGTTCAGCGCGGGAACGCCTTCTAATTGGGTGCGGACCGCTCCGGCGTGCCGGGCATTGGTGATGACATACAGCCGCTCGGGGGGGACAAGGCCGCGCACGCGGTCGGTGGTTTCCTGAAGCATGGTGCGCTCGGAGACGATGTCTAAAAACTGCTTGGGGGTCTCCTGCCGGGAGCGCGGCCACAGGCGCGTCCCGCCGCCCCCGGCGGGGATCACAACAGCAATGTCAGGTTGATTAGGCACGGGATACTCGCTTTATGGTTGGGATAATCTCCCGTTCAGTGTACCAAATCGAGGGGCAGGTGTCAATGAGACCTTACTCCCTGCGAACCCTTTTGTCCCCAGTGTCCGTTTTCGTCAAATATGCGATACAATCTATGTATGCGACACACCCGCCGCCACACGCTTCTCTGGCCGCTCCTTCTGCTCGGCAGCGCCGGGCACGCCGAGGCACAGGCTCCGCCCGTTAAGCCGCCCATCAAAACTCCCGCGCCGCTGACACTCGCGCAGGCTCTTACCCGCCTGCCGCCGCCCGCTAAAGGCGTTCTGCTGGTCGTCGGCGCGGACAAACTCACGCTGCCCGATGGCACACCGCCCCCGCCCGCTGATGCTTCTGTCACCGTGCTGGCAAACACCTTCGGCGACGAAACGCAGGACTTCGGCAGCGTCACCGCCCTTGCCCCGGCTTCGCGGGTCGTGCTCAACCCTGACCCCGGCCCGCCTGACTTGACCGCAGACCTCAGCCCCCAGATCGCGTTCAAGATGCTGGCGGCAAGTTTGGACGATGCCCAGTGGAAGGCACTCACGTCTGACGCAGGGCTAGGGCTGACGGACCTGACCGATGACACGCAAAAGCTGTTCTTTCATGCTCTATTCTACAACGGAGAACTCTGGGTGGGCACACAGGACCCCACGCCGGACAAGTTGCGGGGCGAGCAGCGCACGGACACGCGCAACGTGTCCAGCCAAATTGACGGCGTGCGCCTGCGGATGGGGCAGACGGCCCGTATTTGGCTTCATGACACGAAAGGCAAGACCATTTATTTTTATGGCCCCCCTACCGAGGCCACGCATCTGCATACATGGCGTCCCGACTATCCGCCGTCCGCGACCCGGAACAGTGTGGTTCTGCGGGCGGCTGTCCCCAACACGCCCAAGTCCAGCGATTTGCCCCTGAGCGACACCAAGTTTCAGCAGACCATTACGCTGACCGGAGCGAAAACAGTAGGGGAGTTGGTGGCACGGATTGCGGCGAAGACGCACACCGAGCTTTATGCCGACCCGCACTATGCCACGCGCCTGCTCACCGTGCTTGGCCCCGCGCAAGATGCTCCGGCGGCGGACGTTTTAGGGGCGCTTGCCCTCGCCGTCGCCGGAACGTACCGGCAGATTGGCCCGGCCTATGTGCTGACCGACGATCTGGAAGGTGTCGGCACGCGCCGAAAAAGGCTCCAAAATTGGCAAGATGGCACATCTAACGACGGCATGAAGATAAATGGAGAGGCAGGTGCGGTACTGCTCAAACGGCGTGTCTCCCAAGCCCGTATACTGCCAGCCTTCGGAGACCCACTGGCAATTACGCCGCAGCAAATGGCGGGATTAAAAGACGATGTGGTTATTGCGGGCGTTCCCGGTGAGGATGAACATTATCCCTACGCCAAGCTGACCCCGGCCCAGCAAGCTCAGGTCCAGAAAATCGCCGACGCCTACGAACAGCAGCAAGCCACGCAAACCGCCACTAGCAATGACGACGCCGCGCCGCAGGAGCCAAACCCAACAGGAGATGTGGACTTTAGGCCGGAATACAAAGTTCAATTGCTTATTCCTACCGTGAATGGTCCCGTAGAGACTAGTATTCACAACTGGACTAGTGTGCTATTCTTTCCTGGTTTCGCTGACGCATTAGCGATGCAGGTACAGAAGGATACCGCCGCGACTAATGCCCCACCGGACACGCGCCCGCCCGCGCCACCCTTACTGCCTCTGCTCCGTTCCTGCCCCCGCCGGGCTACTCTTGGACACCCCACCACGCCCGCCGCTGTCGATGGGCTGATCGCCGCTATGCAGAAAATCGGCCTCAATGAGCTGTGGCTGGATGTGTTCTCGCAGGGCAAGTCGCGTCTCGCGGACCACGGCACGGACATCTTGACCGAAGCCCTCACCAAAACGCAGGGCACTGGGATTACGGTCTACGCCGACATGAGCCTTCTGCCGTGGGGCAATCAGCCGCCCCCGGAGGCCCAGGACCTCGATATATTGGGCCAGAACAGCCAGCAAGCCGCCCTTGCTGACCATGCCCGGAGCCAGGATGGGGACTACGACGCGGTGGGGCGGCCCATTCCCTATGTGCCGCCGCCAGTCTATGCCAGCCCTGTCTCGGAGGCGGTGAAGAAGACTCTGGCGGACACCGTGCGCGGGCTGGCCTCGCGTTCGGGACTGGCGGGCTACGTCTGGGAAGATGCCGAGCGCGGCGACGATTTGGGCTACACCCCGCCGATGCGGCTGGCCTTTTTGCGAGCCTTCCATGCGGACCCGGTGGACATCACCCTCCACAATTACCCACGCGCCGACGTGAGCGTGCCGACCTTTGATGACAAAGCCGTGGACAACACACTGCGGGGGCACTGGGACGATGCCCGGTTTGGCGCGAATGCGTTTCTGCTGACTGAGCTGCGGCAGGCTGTACCTCTGTCGGCAAACAAGCCGGTTTTGATGGAGCGCACTGACAATGCGCCGGACTGGCTGGCCTCGTGGGACGACCCACGCCAACTGCCGCCGCCCCTACGGACGCTGTTCGAGGGCAACGATTACCCGTCCGCCGAGGAAATTTGGGCCGTAGCCGCCAAACAGGGCAAATCAGCCCTCGTTGTGGTGCCCGTCCGCGACCCGGCCAACCCCGACACCCTGGCCCGCGACCTGCAAGCCGCCCTGCCGCCGCCTGCTTCGCCAAAGGCGAAGGCCGCGTGGGACGGCTACGTGCTGGACTTCCAGGAGGATAGGTTCACCGACAGCACCGCGCCGCTCAGCGATCTGGTGCAGGCGGTGGGGGCCACTCCGTAAAGGCAGGAATAAGGAGGGCAGGGGCAAGCCCTGCCCCTACTCTGGCTCCCCCATTATTGGGGGCGGGGGGGACCGCTTAATGCGCCTCGGCAGGCGCAACTTTGCCTTTTTTTGCCCGCTTCAGCAGCAGGGCGGCGGGCAGGGCGGCGAGGAAGCTGATGCCGAGCAAAATGAACGCATTGTTGTAGGCCATGGTCGCCGCCTGTGCCTGCACCGTGCGGTCAATCAGGTGCAGCGCGGCGGACTGCGCCTCGGCAGGGCCGTAACCGGCGCTCACCAGCGCATGGGCGGTGCCGCTCAGGCGGCTTTGCAGGGTCGAGTCGCCCGCATACAAATTCGACACCAGATTGGCCCGGTGGAACGCCGTCATCTTGACGATATACGTGTTCAGGACCGCGATGCCAAACGAGCCGCCAAGCTGACGCATCAAGCTGTACAGCGCCGCCCCCTGCGCGATGTCTGCGCCCTGCAAGCCCGCAAAGGCGACTGTTGTAATCGGGATAAAGACCAGACCCAGCCCGAAGCCGCGCACCATCAGCCCAAGCTGCGTGTCCGCCTCGCCGCTCTGTGTGGTCAGATGTCCCAGCAGCCACATGGCGTAGATGTAGATAAACATCCCCACGATGATAGAGATGCGCGGGTCGAAGCCGCGCTGCAAGAGCCGCCCGATAATAATCACTGCCAGTGCTGTCATCAAGCCCCCCGGCAAGAGCGCGAGGCCCGTCTCCGTAGGTGTGAAGCCTAAGATACCCTGCACGAACAGCGGGTAAATAAAGACGCCGCCGTAGAGGCCGAAGCCCAGCACGAGGCCCAAAATGACCGAGGCAGAGAGGCTCCGGTCCCGCAGCACCCGCAGATCCAAAATCGGCGCTTTGTTGCGCGGTGTCAGCTCCCACCACACAAAGGTCGCCAGCGACACGACGGCGATCACCGCCAGCCGGGAAATCCATGCGTTCTGAAACCAGTCGTAGCGCTCGCCTTCTTCCAGCACGTATTGCAGCGACCCCATACCCGCCGCCAGCAGGCCAATCCCCAGCACGTCTACCCGGTTGATCCGCTTTTGATGCACCGAGTCCTGCAAAAACGCGCCGACCATCGCCAGCGAGGCGATGCCTAGCGGGACATGAATAAAGAAAATCATGCGCCACGAATAGTTGTCCGTAATATAGCCGCCCAGCACCGGCCCAAGCGTCGGCGTCACAATCAGCCCGAGGCCAAAAATAGACTGCACGGTGGCAAGCTGCGAGCGCGGGAAAATCTCCACAATCGTGGACTGCGCCGTAGAAATCAAGGCTGCCCCGCCCGCGCCCTGCACCAGCCGCCAGAAAATAATCTCCCCGAGGCTCCCCGACAGGCCGCACATGAACCGCGCAATGTTGAAGATGAGAATAGACACCATCAAATACCGTTTGCGCCCGAACCGCCCCGATAGCCACGCGGTCATCGGCAGCACTATGACATTGGACAGAATGTAGCCCGTGGAGACCCACGCAATTTCGTCGGTCGTCGCCCCCAGATTGCCGGACATCTGCGGCAGGGCGACATTGACCACGGTGGTGTCCAAAATCTCCAGCGCGGCGGCCATAATCAGCCCCAGCAAAATCCACCAGCGGCGCTTGAATACCTCGTCGGTGACACCGCCAGCAGACATGGGGCTGGACTGGGTTCCCACCGGAACCTGCGGACCAGATTTAGGTGCGGGGGCGGTGAGCCGCCGGTTCTTCAAAGCTTCAGTTGCCATAATTCTTACTATTCTGGCTTACAAAAGCCGACCTAACAGCGAATGAAGCTGCGCCTGCTCCTCGGGCGACAGCGGGGCAAAGACTTCTGTGTTGGTGCGCCGGGCCATCTCTTCGGCCCGGACTAAGAGCGCCCGGCCTGCATCGGTCAGCGTCACCTGATGGGCACGGCGGTCGCTCGGGTCCCGGCGGCGCGTGACCAGCTCTTGCCCTTCCAAATCATCCAGCAGCAGCACGACGGTATTGCGGTCTATTCCCAGCCGCTCGCCAATTTCCACCTGCGCCAGCGGCTTGTCCTCGCCCAGCAGCGACAGCACGGCAAAATGCCGCCCGTGGATACCCAGCGGCTCGGCAAGGACGTCAAAGTGGCTCCGGCACTTCTGCGCGGCACGGGTCAGCAGGTAGCCGGTCCAGACCGCGAGGCTCGATGGGATAGAGGGTGTTTGGGTGTCCATAGGTACTATCATATATTAACATAATCAGTAACAGTGATGAATTGTTCCCGGAAAAACAGGAGCCGAGAAAAGAGGGCAGCCGAGAAAAGAGGGCGGGGGAACCCCGCCCTTACTGTACCGTCACCGTGCCCGTTCCGCGCATATCCGCCGAGGACGCGCCGACTTCGACGGCATATTGGCCTGATGCCGTGTGCCAGGCGTGCCGCCCGGTATCCCAATACTCAAACGCCCGCGCCGGGAGCGCAAACGACACGGCTTTTTTCTGGCCTGGCTGAAGCGACACCCGCGCAAAACCCTTGAGCTGGCGCTCCGGCTCGCCCGGCACCGGGGTTAGCGGGCGCAGGTAAAGCTGCGCGATTTCATCCCCGGCCCGCTTGCCCGTATTTTGAATTGTAACGCGAACCGTTGCCGCATTGCCCCCACTGATTGTCTTAGGCACTTGCAGGCCGCTGTAGGCAAACGTCGTGTATGACAGCCCGAAACCGAAGGGGAACTGCGGGGTGATATGGGCGGCGTCGAAGTGCCGGTAGCCCATCAAAACGCCCTCGGCGTAGCGGACGGTTTTGCCGTCGCCGGGGTAGTTGCCCCAGTCCGAGTAGTCTTCGCGCCGCACGGCCAGCGTATCCGCCAGCTTGCCGGACGGGTTTGTCTGGCCGAACACGATCTCGCCCACCGCCGTGCCCGTCTCCTGCCCGGCATACCACGAATTGATGACGCCGCGCACGTTCGGGAGCCATGCGCTCATCAGCAGCGGCGTCCCGGCGTTCAGCACGACAATGGTGTTTGGATTAGCTTGGGCGACCGCTTGAATCAGCGCCTCCTGGTCGCCCGGCAGATGCAGGGAGGGCGGGTCCATTTCCTCGCCTTCATACGTGTTGTCCGTGCCGACCACCACCACGGCGACGTCAGATTTCGCGGCCAGTGCCACGGCTTCGGCCAGTGCAGCAGGTGTGCCGGGCTTGATTCGCGGGCAGCCTTCCGCATAGGTGACGGCGACGCCCGCGCCCGCCGCTTTCTTGAGGCCGTCTAAAATAGACACCGTGTAGAACGTTGGAATGTCCGCGCTCCATCGTCCGCCCATCGGCGTATCGGCGGCGTTCGGCCCAATCACCGCCAGCGTCTTGATTTTCTTGGCATTCAGCGGCAGGATGGCTTTCGTATTTTGCAGCAGCGTGACCCCCTCGCGGGCGGCTTTCCGGGCCAGCGCCCGGTGCGCGGGGCTGCCCAGGACCGACGCGGGCGGGATCGTCGGATGATCGAGCTGCCCCGTCCGAGCCAGCACCCGCAGCACGCGCAAAACCCGCTCATCGATCTGTGCCTGCGTGATTTTACCTGCTGTCAGCGCCGCCGTCAGCGCGGCGGGGCTGTAGACATTGGGGCTTGGCATCTCCATATCGACGCCGCCCCAGATGTCGGCCACGGTGTCGTGCTGCGAACTCCAATCGCCAATCACCAGCCCGTCCCACCCCCACTGCGTCCGCAGCAGATTGGTCAGCAGAGGCCGGTTCTCGGACATATACACGCCGTTGACATGGTTCAGCGCGTTCATCAGCGACCAGGCGTGCGCCTCCCGCAGGGCCGCCTCGAACGGCGTCAGATACAGCTCGTGCAGGGGCCGCTCGGCGATCTCCACATCAATCGTGTGCCGCCCGGTTTCCTGATCGTTGCCCACAAAATGCTTGGGGCAGGCGGCGACCCCCGCGCCCTGCATCCCATCGATATACGCGACGCCAAGCCGGGCGGTCAGGTACGGGTCTTCGCTGAACCCCTCAAAAAACCGCCCGTCCTGCGGCGTCCGGTGCAGGTTCAGGCAGGGACCGTACACAATCTGCCGATTCTTCGCCCGCGCCTCTTCGCCAATCGCCGCGCCGATTTCTTTCACCAAGCCCGTGTCCCACGACGACGCCATG
The DNA here is from genome assembly GCA_965277455.1 of Capsulimonadaceae bacterium. Lineage (GTDB taxonomy): Bacteria > Armatimonadota > Armatimonadia > Armatimonadales > Capsulimonadaceae > JANXMY01. The sequence goes on from OZ255823.1 coordinate 3,646,436, forward strand.
ACCACTTCCATCGGGAACGCCGTCGCCGGGCCATCGCGCAGCCCCTGCGGGGCATCAATCGTCCGCAAGGGCAGGATGCCGAGCCGGGGAATAGCGGGCGTGTCCAGCTTCAGCGGGTCATTCGCGCTGTCCAGCGCCAGCAGGCTCAGCTTCTCCGTCTGCGTCATCTTCCCCAGCAATTTGTCAATGCGCGTCGGCACCGGCAGGGGCGCGTCGGCACGGACGGTTCCCAGTGTGCCGAGTCCCAGAATGCCGAGCAGCAGCGCGGCGGCAATTAAAAACTTCATGGGCTTATTATACAGGACAAAGTCAGAAAAATCTTTTTTCACACACCGAACCCTTTTTAGGTAACCTCACGTTAAGAGAATCAACAGGGGCGGTAAACGCCCCGCTCCGACAGGAATGCATAAGAAACCAACATGAACAAGCAAAAAGGCTTCACGCTCATCGAGCTGCTCGTGGTCATTTCTATCATCGCCATTCTCGCCGCGATCTTGCTGCCGACGTTTCTGAAAACGCGGGAGAACGCCCGCCGGGCGTCGTGTCAATCCAATCTGAAACAGCTTGGGATGGCCCTCATCCAGTACACGCAGGACAACGAAGAGCGGTATCCGCAGGGAAACTATGTTGTCCCCTGGGGCTACCAGGGACGCGGCTGGGCGGGCGAAGTGTACCCGTATGTCAAAAGCGCAGCCGTGTTCCGCTGCCCGGATGACCCGACCCCGGCCCCTGCCGTCTCGTACTGCTTCAACAGTAATCTGGACGGCCATCAGCCGAACGGCGCTCTCGTGGCTTCGGTGGCCCCGGCCAATACGGTACTGCTGAGCGAAGCCTACGGCATCTCTGCGGACCCCAGCAAGCCCGACGAAGGAAACTCCGCCGGGGGCCACGGCAACGATGGCGGGGCAGGCTTTATTGATTACAGCGGTCCCGATGCCCACTGGGTCACGGGGCCAATGGGCCAGCCTGCCTGGGAGGACGGCGCAAACGGCGGCGGGTACGGCAATCAGACGGGCGGCGTTCATGCAGGCGGCACGAACTTCGCCCTGGAAGACGGCCACGTCAAATGGCTGCGCCCGGAGCGTGTCTCTCCCGGCTTTGCGGCTCCCACGGCGAACACGGACCAGAACATAAACGGCACCTTTGGCGGCGGCGGGGTCGCGGCAGGCACCGGTTTCATGGGCCAATCTCCCAAGAACTTCGCCGCCACATTCAGCCCTATTTAGATATGTTAAGAGGCATTCCATGAAAAAACTCACCAAACCACAGACCATCGGCTCGGCGCTTGTGATCTCGGCCTTGCTGCTGATCGTTTTGACCAGTGTTCTAATTCGCAGCCGTCATAATTCAGTGCCTCATGTAATTTCATTAGAGGAAACGGCGACGGCGGTTGCCCAGAATGGGGAGATGTCCAAACAAGACTACCTGAACTTCTCGAGAATTGAAGAAAGTGCTGAAAAAAGAGGCTCAATTACTGAAGAGGATTTTGATTGGATATTAAACCTGCGAAGTGCGTCCGTGAACAGCAGAAATCCAGACGCGCCAGAGTTACGCCGTCTCGATGCAGCAATCGTACTTCGCAATGTGAAGAACCTCAGCCCCGCGCAAAAAGAGAGAGGCTATCAGGCGATTTCACCGCAGCTAGCGAGTTCCAGCAAATCAGATAAAATCGGAGCAATCGCGGTGATGGAGAACCTCGAAGATAAGAGGGCTTTGCCCGCGCTGACGCGCCTGCTTGCAGACAGCGACCCTACTGTGCGGTCTTTCGCCCGGAAGACGATCCAAAAAATTGAGGCTTGAAATTGGGACGGGAGAAACTTACGCCATGAAACAGAAACAATTCGGGTTTACGCTGATTGAGCTTTTAATCGTCATCGGTATCATCGCCGCGCTGGCGGCAATTTTGTTTCCCGTGTTCTTCTCCGTCCGCGCCAAAGGGCGGCAGACCGTGTGTGTGTCCAACCTGCGGCAGCTTGGGATTGCCGCGTTTCAGTATGCCGGGGACGCCGATGACCATTACCCTTACGGGGGCGACCCCGGCGATTTGAACACAAATGGCTGGAACGGCACGGAATATGAGGCTCAAATCAACACGATGAAGGCGCAAAACAGCTATCTATACAACGTCATGGGCGCGTATGTCGGCAGCAAAGAGCTATGGCACTGCCCCGCCGACACCGGCTTTGACCGGGGCGGAATACAGGAAACGATCCCGATGGACGCGCACCCGACCGCCTTTCAGGCTTATGGCATGAGCTATGCGTATTCCACGCTGCTTGGCTTGCAGCACCAGACGCTCACGGGCGTTCAAGCCTGGGGACAGACGCCGCCTTACTCCGAGCATGATTACTCCAATATCCCCCTGCTGTCCGATCTGTCCGGCCACTGGCACGGCGGCGCAAACCGCGAAGATGGGCGCTTCAACATGGTCATGCTGGATGGGCACGTCATCACCGTGCAGAGAGACCGTTTTGTGGACTTGCAGCTTATTTTATTCCGTCTGCCCCCGCCTCCGGCTAAACCCTGACACGGAAGTTCCTGAAAGAAAATTTATTATGAAAAGCAAAGTTTCGGCGACACAGGTTCTTCTTCTGCTGGCCTCGGCAGCCGTATTGCTGGCTGGCTGCGGCCAAAACAAAACCATCGTTGGCAGGTGGCAGTACTCCATTCTCGCACACTCAGGGAACGCGACGACAACAGTTGAGTTCACGCCGGATGGCAAAGAACTGATTACCGGCCAAAGCACGATCCGGGGAAAAACGGCAACCGATAGCGCTAGCGGAACCTATACCGTCAGCGGCACGACCCTGACCCAAAACCTGATGGCGCTCACGAGGGACGGCCAAAGTACACCCCTCCCGCCTAACCTGATACGGACCGGGCCATTTACCCTGAAAGGTAATCACCTAACCCTGATTGATCCCAGCAGCAGTGGAACGCCGCGCAAGCTGACACTCGTGAAGGAGTAGAACACAGCCTTGATGCGTTCAAGACACCGTAGAACAAGGCCCGAAAAAACCTCACCCCAGCCCTCTCATTCGGATTAATTCCTTCTTAAGGAGAGGGGGCAGGAGAGGGTTGCCTTCCTAATCCGGTTCCCCCAGAATTGGGGCTAGGGGGCGGGCGGAACCGCCAGCTTATAGCCGACGCCGTGGACGGTCTGGATGAGCTTGACCTCGAAGTCGGCGTCGATTTTGCGGCGCAGCAGGCGCACATAGGCGTCTACGGTGTTGGAAAGGCTGTCGTCGTCGAGCCAGACGCGCTCCTGAATGACTTCGCGGGTGAGGGTCTGCCCCTGATGGCCCGCTAAGGCTTCGAGAAGGTCGTACTCGCGGGGGGTGAGGGCAATCTCGCGCCCGGCCCGTGTGACCCGGCGCAGGGTGGTGTCGATTTCCAGATCGGCGGCCTGAATCATGCGGCCTTTGTGGACCCGGTCGCGGCGCAGGAGGGCATGAACGCGGGCCAGAAGCTCGCGGAAATCAAAGGGCTTCGGCAGGTAGTCGTCGGCTCCGGTTTCTAGCCCCTTTACCCGGTCTGTCACCGTGTCGCGGGCGGTCAGCATCAAAATGGGCGTTGGGTCGCCTGCCTCCCGGAGACGCTGGCAGACGGCCCAGCCGTCGAGATGGGGCAGCATGACGTCCAGCAAAATCAGCCCGTAGCGGCTGCTTTGGGCCAATGCCAATCCCTCCCGTCCGTCGGCGGCCACATCCACCACGTAGCCTCCCTGCCGCAGCCCGAGGCTGACCACTTCGGCGATAGCTGCTTCATCTTCCACCACAAGTATTCGCATCATGGCCTGTTGTACCCGCCCGGCGAGGCAAACCCGACAAATCGGGGTATTCTGTGTACTACTATGAAAACAGATGACCGTCCTGTCGCGCACATCGACCCGCTGCCTGAAGCTGATTTAGCGCCCTACCGGCTCCTGCGGGAAATCGGGCGCGGCGGAATGTCGGTCGTCTACGAGGCATTAGACACCAGGGCCGGGCAGCGCGTCGCGCTGAAAGTGCTGGCATTGCCGTTTTCGGTGACCGCCGCCCAGCGCAGTGAGCTGGTGGCCCGGTTCCGGCGCGAAGAGCGGGCCGTGACCCAGCTCTCGCATCCCAACATTGTTGCCATTCAGGAAATCGGCGAGCGAACCGGGGTGCATTTTATCGCCATGGAGTACCTGCCCGGCGAATCGCTTCGCGCCCGGCTGGAGCGTGGTCCGCTTCCCCTGCCGGAAGCGGGGCGGGTGCTGGCGCAGATCGCGGCGGCGCTGACGGCGGTGCACGAGGCGGGCATCGTGCACCGGGACGTGAAGCCGTCGAACATCATGCTCCTGCCGGACGGCAGCGCGAAGCTGCTGGATTTTGGCGTCGCCCGCCATTCCGACGACACGGCGATCACGAGCGGCGGCCTTGTGGTTGGCTCCCCGGCGTATCTGGCCCCGGAGCAGGTACGGGGCGGAACCGGGACGACGGCCTCCGATGTCTGGGCATTGGGCGTGCTGCTCTACGAGATGCTGGCAGGCCGTCCGCCGTTTCAGGCGACCGATGTAGCCGCCGTCATGTATCAGGTCATTCACGAGCCGCCGCCGCCGCTGACCGGCTTGCCGCCGGGCATGGCGAAAGTGCTGAAGAGAGCGCTGGACAAGACCCCGGAGCGGCGCTTTCCCTCGGCTCTGGCGCTGTCCGAAGCGTTCACGGCGACCCTGCCCACGGAGCGTTCCCTCTCCGTTCCCGTTCCGCCCCGCGTGTCTGGCCCGAGCGTGTCTGGCCCGAGCGTGTCGCCTCGCTGGCTGTGGGCCACGCTGCCGGTGCTTTTTGTGCTTGCTCTTGTTTGGGGCTTCTACGGACGTCGGCCCGCCCCAACCCTGCCGTCCCGGCCAATCGCTGCTGTTCCGACTGCCGCTGTTCCGACTGCCGCTGTTCCGACTGCCGCTGTTCCGACTGCCGCTGTTCCGACTGCCGCCGTGCCGACTGCCGCCGTGCCGACTGCCGCCGTGCCGTCTGCCTCGGCCCCCTCGCCGAAGGCTGCGCTTGCTGTTCTACCTGCCGCACCGCACACGAACACCGCACCTCTGCCGTCAGCGCCCCTGGTGCGCCATTCTGTTGCCCAAGCTCTGCCTTCTGCTCCGAAGCGGCACGCAGTTCGTGCAGCCCGGCGGCCCCGCCCCGTTTCGGTTTCACGGCCCCGCCCGGCGTCCCTGCTGGCGGCGAAGCCCGCAGCTCGCCCGGCGGTTCATGCCTTGCCGCCGCGCCGCCCTGCCTCTGTCGTGACGGTTTCCGCCGCGCCGCCGATAGAGGCCGCTGCCCCCCCGCCTCCGGCTCAGCCTGTGTCATTGCGGCCCGCCCCGCCCCGGTCCAAGCCTTCTAAAGCCGATGATGATGCCGCCGGGGCCGCACGATTGCAGCGGTTTATCTGGTCCGAAGGCCGTTAAGCGTCCGCTCGCTTTGCCGAAATAGCCGCTGCCACTGCGCCACTTTTCGTCGCGCTTCCTGCCCTGCCGGTCCAGGCGTGTGCGCGGCGGCCTGCCAGTACTCTATTTTTGCTTGAAACGTCCGCAGGTCCTCCTGGTGCAGCTCCCGCGTGTAGGCTACCCGCTCTATAAGCGGGTCCGTGGGCAGGGGCGCGTCCTGCCGGGCGTTGGTCAGGACCGCCTGCCGCAGCGCCTGTCCGGGATGCCCCGCCCCGCCGAGGATGCCGAGCAGCCCCAGGCCCGGCACGACAAAGATGGGCAGAACTGACAGCAAAGGCCCGACTTTGCGCCGCACAAAAATAGACATCAGCAGAAACCTCCATTGGTTGCTTTCTCTTTGGAAGAGAATACCCTGTAAGGCAATAATTGTAAATAAAATACAAGCAACATCGCCAAAACGAGAAAAACCCGTCATTTTACTGGGAGTGGCATAGTTTGTGCAGAGAAAGAAAATAATCATCTTTGTACTCTCTCCGCTGCGAAAGGCTTATTCTATGCGTTCCTGCCGCCCCTTCCCTTGCTGGCTTCTTCCGGTTTTTGCTCTCTCCGCGCTCGGTCTCGCCCCTGCCGCTTCTGCCCAGAACGCACTCAGCAACCCTGGCTTTGAGACTGGCTCCCTCAGCCCGTGGCAGGATGTGTTCAGTGGCAGCGGTGGGCGTGAGAATGTCGCCTGGCACACCACCACAGACTTTGTCCACAGCGGCCAGTATGCGGTGACAGCCACCGGCACACGCTCCCTCAGCCAAACATTTGCTCCAGTCACGCCTCAAAGCATCACCCAGTTCTCCTTCTGGGCCGCCAGCCCGGCGTTCAGCGGCGCAAGTTCCGGCTTCAGCATCACCGGAACTTACAATAGTCCTACCCAGGGCCAGAATCAAATCTTCTTTTTTGGCAGTTTTTTTCCCGGCGCACAATACCAGTTCTACGACTTTACCACGCAGCTAAAATCAAATCTTCTGGGAAACTCAGTGCTGACCGGACTCCAATTCAACGGCGGGATTGACAATTTCGGCGGCTTCAAATCTCCTACACTCTATCTTGATGACGTGACTCTGTCAACCAACTCATCGCCTGTCCCCGAAGCGTCAACCACGGTTTCTCTTGGTCTGCTGCTGGCACTCGGTCTTGGCAGTCTGACTCTCACTGCCCGGCGCAAAAAGGCGGCTCGTTAATCGGAACTACGCTGTAAGAGCCTTGTACACCGTTTTCATATTCACAAACTCCCACAGGCCGTGTTCGGACAGCTCGCGGCCATAGCCGGACTGCTTGATGCCGCCAAACGGCAGGCGCGGGTCGGAGACGACGGGGCTGTTAATATACGTCATTCCAGCCTCTATCTCGTTGATGCACCGCGTCTGCTCATCGGCGTCGGCGGTCCACACGCTGCTGCCGAGGCCAAACGGGGTGTCATTGGCGAGCGCGAGGGCGGCGTCCAAATCGGGAACCCGGAACAGCAGGGCGACGGGGCCGAACAGCTCTTCCGAATAGGCGGGGGAATGCGGCGGGATGTCTGTCAGCACCGTCGGCGCATACCAGTTGCCGGGTCCGGGAAGCCGGTGACCGCCGAGCAGGACGCGAGCGCCAATCGCCACGCTTTGCTCCACCTGTGCGGCCAGTCCGTCCAAGATTTTGGGCAGAGCCAGCGGGCCGATGTCCGTGTTTGGGTCTAGCGGGTCGCCGACCGTCAGCGCCGCCATGCCCGCGACAAACTTCTCAGTGAACTCATCAGCGATTTGCTCATGGACAATAAACCGCTTGGCGGCGATGCACGACTGCCCGTTGTTGAGTGTTCTAGCCTTCACCGCCATCTCGACGGCTTTATTCAACTCGGCGCTCGGAAGCACAATAAACGGGTCGCTGCCGCCCAGCTCCAGCACGGTTTTCTTCAAATTGCGCCCCGCCCGCGCCGCCACTTCCCGCCCCGCTCGGTCACTGCCGGTCAGGGTCACGGCGGATACACCCGGGTCATCCAGAACTGCCCCAAAGTCGTCGGTTTCTAGGAGCAGCGTCTGAAATACGCCTTCGGCGAAGCCCGCCCGCCGGAACACATCTTCCAGAACAAGCGCACACTGCGGAACGCTTTCGGCGGGCTTCAAGAGGCCGACGTTGCCTGCCATCAGCGCGGGCACGGCGAAGCGCACGACCTGCCAGAGCGGGAAGTTCCAGGGCATGACGGCGGCAATCGGCCCGAGCGGCAGAAAGCGCACAAAGGCCGCCGCGCCCTCGCCGATGTCATACGGCTGGTCCGCCAGCATCTGCGCTGCATTGTCAGCATAGTAGCGGTAGGTGCGAGCGCATTTTTCGACTTCTTCCACAGAAGACCGGAGCGTTTTGCCGACTTCCAGCGTCATGGTGCGGGCGATAGTCTCTTTCTCGGCGTCTAAAATTGCGCCGGCACGGGTCAGGCACGCGGCCCGCTCTGTCAGCGTCGTTTTCTTGTAGCTCTCAAACGCCGAAGCGGCGCGGCTCAATGTGTTTTCGAGCGCCCCGGCGGTCAGCGACGGGAACGTTTTGAGTGTTTCCCCGGTTGCGGGGTTGATAGAAGCAAAAGGCATATAAGGTTGGTCTCCAAGACGGGTTTACCCAGGAATGGCCCCTGACTAGAAAATGGAACTGGTGAGAAGCCACGGGTTGAAACCCGAGGCTCAGAAGTGCCCAGTGTCCCAGAGGACACAAGAGAAGAACAAACGGCCTCTCGTGTTCGGCTCTTACGTCCCCTGGACGGTGGGCTTTTTCCAGCCTCGGGTTTCAACCCGTGGCTTCTTATCGTTCCTAGTCACCCTGCGGAACTTTCGCGGTCTGCCGATTGTAGAAACAAGCAGAGAACTTTGAGAGCACCTTGCGCCGGAGAACCGCCATGTCTGAGAATAAGCCCACTGAAACGCCCGAAACTGCTGAACCCGCGCCCGCGCCGCACGCGGAGGCCCCGTTTCCCACCGACCTGCCGCCGCCCGTCGACGTGCCGCAGCGCAAGCTTGCCGCGCAGTCGCGCCGGGATTTTCTGATTTACGGCGCGGGCGTCCTTCTCGCCGCCGCCGGGGTGGCCTATATCCTGCCGGAAGAAACGCGGACGCGGGTGGGCCTGAAGCCGATTGTCAACCAGACGCGCAAAGAGCGGATTCTCAACAAAGCGCTGGCGTTCGATGACGACGTTGCCGAAGCGCTCTATTCGCCGAACCGTCTGGTCCCGACCTACGACTTGTCGCGGGCGGCGCGGGAGCTGCGAAACAACTACGACGGCCAGACGCCCGACCCGGACTATATCCCCGACTGGACTATGACCGTGACCGGCCTCGCATCGGGCAAAGTCGAGCATTTGACCGCGCAAACCATCAAGGCCCTGATTGACCGGAACGGCGGGCGCCGCGATCAGGTGACCCGCCTGGTGTGCGTCGAGGGCTGGAGCCAGATTGCGGGGTGGGGCGGCCTGCGCTTCGCGGACTTCCTGACTGCTTACCCGCCCGCCCCCGAGATGAAATGGGCGCGGCTGGACTCGTCGCTGAACCTCGATGGCGACGGCAACCCGGACCCGTACTATGTGTCCATTGACATGGGCACTGCCCATCATCCGCAGACGCTGCTGGCGACTCACCAAAGCAACGAACAGCAGCAGATGGTCCCGCTCACGGTCGAACACGGCGCTCCCCTGCGCCTCCTGGTCCCGATGAAGCTGGGCCTGAAAAACATCAAGGCTATCACGAAAATCAGCTACACCGCCACGCAGCCCAAAGACTATTGGAGCAGCGAAGACGCCGACGGCCAAAACCGGGGGTATTCGCACTACGACGGGCTGTAGAAAGCCCCCCCGCATGTTGCCTCCCCGACCCAACAGAGAGCCGTGGGACTGGAAGTCCTCGGCTGTGCGGCCTGCGGCCAAGTCTCCGCCTTCGCGGAGAAAGAGTAGGATACGCAGCATTGTCTTTGTCTGTCTCTGTGTCCACGAAGGTGGACACTCGGCGTCTGCGCCGCACAGCCGAGGACTTCCAGTCCCACGGCTCTCTGGCCTGCGATTGCTCTTCCTCTGGCTCCCCCAGAATTGGGGCAGGGGGCGAACCCTTTTGTCCCCATTCCCCGTTATAGGGCAGTATGAGACACACCATACTCCCGCTCGCCCTTCTCCTGCTCAGCGTCGCCGGGCACGCCGGGGCACAAACCCCGCCCGCCAAACTTGCCGCCAAAGCCCCCGCGCCGCTGACGCTCGACAAAGCCCTCACCAAGCTGCCGCCGCTAACCAAAGGCATTCTGCTGGCCGTCGGCGCGGACAAAGTGACGCTCCCCGACGGCACGCTGCCCCCACCCGCCGCTGCCTCCCCGACTGTAGTGGCAAACACGTTCGGCGACATCACGCAGGACTTCGGCAGCGTCACCGCGATTGCCCCCGCCACCCACGTTCTGCTCAACCCCAACCCGACCCCGCTCGATATGTCTGTGGATACGGATCAGGACACGGCTTTCAAAATGCTGGCGGCCAGCTTAGATGACACCCAGTGGAAGATGCTCACCTCTGAGGGCGGCCTCGGCCTGCCGGACCTGACCGATGACACGCAAAAGCTGCTCTTTCATGCCCTGTTTCCCCACGGACAGCTCTGGGTTGCCTCGCAGGACCCGGCGCAAGCGAAACTGCCAGATGACCAGCGCACCGATACGCGCAACGTGTCCGAACAAATCAACAGTATCCGGGTGCGGATGGGGCAGAAAGCCGGAATCTATGTCCATGATCTTAAGGGGCAGCCAATTTTCTTTGGTGGGCCTCCGGCAAATCTCTTACAGCCACACACATGGCAGCCGAAGGACACTGGGGCAACCCAAAACGCGGCCATTCTGCGGGCCTCCATCCCCAACTCGCCCAAGTCCAGCGACTTGACCCTCAGCGACACAAAATTTCAGCAGACGGTCACGCTGACCGGGATAACGACAGTGGGTGATTTAGTGGCGCGGATTGCAGCCAAGACGCACACGGAGCTGTATGCCGACCCGCACTATGCGTCGCGGGCGCTGACCGTGATTGGGCCAACGCCCGAAGCCTCGGCATCGGATGTGCTGCGGGCATTGGCCCTTGCTGTGGTCGGGACGTACCGGCAGGTCGGCCCGGCGTTTGTGCTGACCGACGATCTCGAAGGTGTCGGCACACGCCGTCGGCGGCTGTTTAACGTGTTACATGGCAGATATTACCAGGACCAAAAGCGGCAAGACGATGCAAGTCTCAGCCTGCGGAAGCATCGCTCTACGCAGGTGCGTTCGCTGCCGACATTTGGGGACCCGCTGGCGATGACGTCAGACCAGATGAAAAGCATGCCGGATAGACAAGAGATACCGGGCGTTCCTGATTGGAACGATAATGTTCCTTTTGACAAATTGACCTCGGCCCAGCAAGACCGGGTCCGCCAGATCGCGGATGCCTATGAAAAACGCCAGGATGAGAAAGCCGCCCGTGGCAAGGAAGATGCCATTCCGAGAGAGCCGAACCCCACCGGGGCAGTCACTTTGGACGCGGAGTACATTATACAGTTCCTCGTTCCGACCGTGCAAGAACCCGTAGACACCCCGATGCAGGACAGCCTGTTTGGCTTGTTCTCGACCAGCAACGCGACCCCTGATCCCAGCGATGCCGAGGAAGAAAAATCTGCTCTCGCCAAGCTGCCGCCCGCACCCCCGCTGCCGCCTTTGCTCCGTTTCCGCCCGCACCGGGCCATCATCGGACACCCGACGACTCCCGCCGCCGTGGATGCGCTGATTGCCGCCATGCAAAAAATTGGCCTCAATGAGCTGTGGCTGGACGTGTTCTCCGAGGGCAAGTCCCACGTTGCCACCAAAGGCACGGACATTTTGACCGAGGCGCTGACCAAAACGCAGGGCACAGGCATTGCGGTCTATGCTGACCTGAGCCTGCTGTCCTGGGGATACTATCCGCCCAAAAGCACCTGGGATTTGGACATTCTGGGCCAAAACAGCCACTTTTTTGTTGACTACGACGGCGAAGGGCTGTACTATCCCGCTGTGCCGCCGCCGGTGTCTGCCAGCCCCGTCTCGGCCACGGTCAAAAAGACGCTGACAGATATGGTGCGAAGCCTCGCCTCGCGTTCGGGTCTGGCAGGCTTCGTCTGGGAAGACGCCACGCAGGGCAAGGGCCTGGTTTACACCCCGGCCGAGGGATTGGGTTATACCCTGCCCATGCGCCTGGCCTTCCTGCGGGCCTTCCATGCTGACCCCGTAGACATCACAAACACTTGGTACAACGAGGACCTGAGCCTGCCGACCTTTGACGACAGCACGGTGGAAGATGCGCTGACCAAGCAGTGGAAAGACGCTCGGCTTGAAGCCAATGCGCTGCTCCTGACTGAACTGCGGCAGGCCATTCCCGCGTCGGCGAACAAGCCTATCCTGATGGACCGCGCTGGCTATGGGCAGCGATCTTTGATGTCCTGGGACGACCCGCACCAGTGGCCGCCGTCGCTGCCGCCGCCGTCTGGTCAGGTCGTGCCTGCCAAACTGGGCCAGCCTGAACTTGTCCGGGTAACAGTGAACGATGCCGCCGACACGGACGCTTTGGCCCGCAGCCTGCAAGCGTTGCTGCCGCCCAGCGCCGACGACAAGGGCGCGTGGGACGGCTACGTGCTGGATTTCGACAATCCCTATGCCACCGACGGCACCGACCCGCTGCGCGATCTGGTGCGGGCGGCGGGGCCGAAACAATAGCGATGGCCGAGGAGGTCATAAGGCCGAGGGGTTAAAACCCCTCGCTGGAAGGCGCTTCGCGCCGGGCGGCCAATCGGACAACGGCGGAAGCGTTCCTTGTTCGGCTCTTTGGCTTCCCGGCGTTCGCGCCTATCAGCGAGGGGTTTTAACCCCTCGGCCTTATCCCATGCCTTTTTTGCCCTATTATTCATAACCCCCTTGACACACCCCGCTTCCCGTGCTATACTCGACACATAAAGAACTTTGCGAAGTAAAGTATGAGCCGACTACCCGAGGAGAAGACCCCCATGCCCGCCCTGCTTGCGCCGCTGGATGAAGCCCGTGAAAACCTGCGGGTCATCCGGCAGACAATGGAACGCTCGACCAAGTATTCCACCCTGTCCGGCCTGTCCGGGGTGCTGATTGGTCTCACCGCCATTGTCGGCGTCTGGCTGTCCCACATCCTGCTCAGTCAGTCCGGGCATCTGCCGGCGAAGGCCGACTACCTGAAGCTCGGGCCGGTGTGGCTGGCGGTGCTGGTGCTGGCGGTGACGATTGAGTTTGCCTGCAACAAGCGGCGGGCGGCGCGGATTGGCAAGCGGGTGGACTCGCCGCTCGGGGCACATATCCTGGTTGCGGCCCTGCCGTCGTTCTTCGTGGCCGCCCTGCTGACATTGTTTTTCTATCAGCACGACATGGCCTCGTTTGTGTGGGCGGTCTGGATGCTCTGCTACGGCCTGGCAATCTGCGCGGTGGGCCTGTTTTCGATCCGGCCCGTGTCGTTTCTGGGCGCGGCCTTTGTGCTGGCGGGGGCGCTGACACTGCTGCTGCCCGGCCCTTATCACCTGTATATGATGGCGCTGACCTTTGGCGGCTTCCATATCGGATACGGCGTCCTCATGGCGCGGAAGCATGGGTGGTGAGCGAATGGCTGCTTCCGGCACGATTGAGGCTCCCGCGTCCTATACCCTTCTCGTGGAATCGCTGGACTCACTGGATGAGGTCATCCATCAGAAGGTGCGCCTCGGCATCATGTCCGCGCTGATGGCGCGGGGCGAGGCCGACTTTCGCTTCCTGAAAGAGACGCTGGGGGTCACCGACGGCAACCTGTCTATCCACCTGTCCAAGCTGGAAGAGGCGGGCTACGCCGTCAGCACCAAAGAGTTTGTTCGCAAAAAGCCGCACACGACCTATGCCCCGACCGACGCGGGCCGGACGGCCTTCCATGCCTACCTCAGCGCCCTGGAGCGCATTGTCCACACGGCGGGGCAGAGCGAGTAAAGGCCGCAGCAGAGAGCCACGGGTTGCATTATCATTTAAAACCCGAGGCTGAAAAGTGCCCAGTGTCCCAGAGGACACAAGACAAAAAACAAGCCCACCGTGTTGAGTTTTTACGTCCCCTGGACGGTGGGCTTTTAACAGCCTCGGGTTTTAAATGATAATGCAACCCGTGGCCACCGGCTGTCGTCGTCATTTAACCCTATGCGCCCTGCCCTGAACGTCCTTTGGAACTTATTTCTGGCCCTTGTCCCCGTCCTGCTGGCTTCGGCGATTGCACGGGGGGCGCGGGGCGATTTGCGGCATTTAGGCCGCGTGCGCTGGGGGCTGTGGGTCCCGCTGGCCTGCGTGTGGCTGGTGTTTCTGCCGAACTCCTGCTACCTGCTGACGGAATGGCGGCATTATCTGCAAACCGTGACGCAAAGTCCACTGTACACGGAGGCGCATCAAGGCGGCGAAGGGCGGCTGGATTTTCTGGTCGTCACCGTGTTCTACTTATTTTACAGCGGCGCGGGCCTGCTGGCGTTCTTTCTGGCCGTCTGGCCGCTGGACCGGCTGACCCGGCGTAAGCTGGGGTGGGGCGGGGCGGTGCTGCGGCCTCTGATTTTTCCGCTGTGCGCCCTCGGCGTCTATCTGGGCTTAATGAGCGGGCGGTTCAACTCGTGGGATTTGCTGAACCCTACTCGTCTGCATTCGCTCTGGGGGACGGTCGGGCAGATTTTCCAGCGTCCGTTTCTGCTGGGGATGATTGTGCTGTTCGGCGCGGCCCTGTGGCTGTTTTACGTTCTGTTTGACATCTGGATGGACGGGCTGGCCTGGCGGCTGGCCCATCGCCGCGCCGCCCGTGCGGCCCAAAGAGAGAAAGAGACTTCCCATGCTGCTGCATGACCAAACGACCTACCGCCGCCTTCTGCGCCGCCTGACTCTGGCTGAGCTGCTGTCTCTGTATGAGCGCACCGTCTGCCTCTATGCCCCGCTCGCGCAGGCGATTGCCGAAGAGATGGATGCGCGTTTGGCAAGCGAGTAGCTTTCAAGCGGAACTCTGACTAAACTCTGATTAAAACTGGGTGAAAATTGGGGAACATTTAAGAGCGCTTTGCCGTCTTAAATTGGTTCACGTTTTTACTGGTTTTTGCCAGATGCCGCGTTTGGAAAGAGGCTTTCCATGTCCGCCGACCGCTTCTCATCTCGACTTTCATTTTCACTCTCGTTCTCACTTTCCGCGTTCGCCGCGCTTGCCCTGCTGGCCGCCGCGCCTGCCGCCTCGGCACAGGCCGTGGGCCGTGGCCTGCGCGGCGGGGAGCCTCAGCAGCAGTCCGCCCCGTCCGTGCAGCAGTCTTCGCCCCCGGTGCAGCGTTATTCCGCGCCTGTGCAGCGCAGCGCCGGCGCTGTCTGGCAGAGGCCGCCGGGCGGCTCGATCGGGCAGCCGTCGCGCTCCTACGGCAATTCAAACAATAATTCCGGCAACAGCGCCGCTGGTGCGCCGCCAGTGCAGATTTATGGCCGCGAGTTCCGCTCCGGGCCGACTGTCTCCGTTCCCGATGCCGCCGACCGCCACCGTCAGCGTGACTACCCGCAGGGCTACAATTATAATAACGACTATAATAACAACGGCACACCCTGGACTCATGGTGCCGCACCGCCGGTAGGGCCGGGCAATGGGTTTTTCAACAACCAGACGCCGCCCATCGGGCCGGGAAATGGCTTCGGAGACCGCCCGACCCGCCAGCGCGATTACCCGGACCACTACCGTGACCACCCGGACCATTGGCGCGGGCAGCCCAGCCGCGACTACGGCAACAGCTATATCTACAACAACTATCCAAACGGCTATTACCAGCGGCCCATTTATGCGCCGCCCCTGCTCGGCGGGTACTACTACGGCAACTACTCGTCCATCGCCGTTTCCAGCTATACCTATCCATCGGTGTACAGCAACTACGCCGGGTTTCCGTCCTATATTTACGGGGGCAACACGGGCATTATCGTGATCGGGCAGCCCTATCAGCCGGTCTACGACACGGCCTATCTGCCGTTCAGCGCCCCGACCTACTCGGCGACCTACAACCAGAACAACTACTATGTCGCCAGCGAAGACCGTGTGCAGCAGCTGCAGGCAGGCGGCGATCAGGCACAGGAAGCCATCCGCAATTCCTGGCCTGCCGGTTCCTATCAGGCGGCGTTTGGTGACATCTCCCGCGCCTGGACCGACGGCGACATTGCGCTTCTGCAAAAGCATCTGCGCGATGATGACACCCGCCTCAGCGTCTCGCTGAACAAAAAGTATGCGTACTCGCTGAAATCCGGCGATTACGCCCAGATCACCCGTGATGCCTTGACCCGCCTCGGCACGGTGTCTTTCGAGTTCACTCGCCTGCGGAAAGCCAAAAACGGCGACGTCACCGCCTACGGAACCCACACCTACCGTGCGGGGGAAGCCCCCGCCGAAAGCGCCGGAGCCGACGGCGCGACGGTCCCCTTCGACCAGAGCGGCCCGACTGACGGCCAGACCGACCCGACCGACAGCACCGGTCCCGCGAAGACCGTCTACGTGTCCTACACCCTGCGCCATCAGGCCGACCAGTGGTACATCGTGTCCGTAGACTCGTCCGATACCAGCCTCGTGCCCAAGGCTTAGAGACCGCCCCGCTGCCCCTTTTGTTGGGGCGGCGGGGCAATCCTCTCTTTGATACGGGAACTTTTCCCCGCCAAACCCCGTCTTTTTACTAGGTTTCAACCAAACCGCCCGCGCTCACGCCACCCGTTTATCCCGCTCCCAGGAGGAACTCCCGTTTGACTTCCCATTCGCCCTGCCGCTCCGGCGCGGCGCGGCTGACTGCCGCCGCTTTGTCTCTGTCTTTGACTTTATCTCTTACTGCCGCGTTTCTTGCCGCCGCTCTGCCTGCTTCGGCGGCAAAGCGGCCTGTCCGCAGAGCCGCGCCGCCCGTCAAGCATACGCCTGTGTCGCCGCTGACACAGATTGTCTCCGGGCGGACTGATATGCCCGTGCAGACGCTGCTCGTCAACGACAGTCAGCCCGCGATGGGCACGCACAATGCCGTCCGCCTGTGGGTGCGCGGCGATGCAAGCGGGGCGACCCTGCGCGTGCGCGTGCTGGCCCCCAGCGCCGCCGCGTCGCCCGCCGCCGACCCGCTGCCGCGTGATGTCTGGATTTCGACGCCCATTCCTGTCACCTTCGCGGGCTGGCGCGAGTTTGTCCTCCCCAAAGACAAGTTCAGCCTGCGCTCCGCCCCGAACCGGCCCCGGATGATGGACCCTCTGCTGCCTGCCGACGCGCAGCCGGTCAGCGAGATGGACACCACCGCCCCCGACTGGGCGGCGGCCACCGGGCTGGCGCTGGAAGTGACCTCGACCCGGCAGACGACTCTGGTAGTGGACGACATCGCCTGGACCACGCTGGACGCCGCAGGGCAGGGGACCGACACCCTGACCGTGCAGGACTTCGAAAAAGGCAACGTCGGCGCGTGGCAGCCGGTGGGGACCGAGGAGCAGCAGAACGCCGTTTCCTACGGCGTCACTACTCTGCCCGCGCAGGTGCATGGCGGGCGCGTCGCCTTCCGGCTCACGGTGACGCCGCCCGGCCTGTCCCGGCAGGCGTCCCTGAAAGCCGTTCAGCGGGCGCTGACCGCGTCCGGCAGGCCCTATCAGGTCTGGGCACCCCTGTCGCTCTTTGACACGGTCCTGCCGACCTCCCTGCCGCCGGTGGCCGGGCTGAACGCCGATGTTACGGTGACGGCCTGCGCCGAGCAGACACAGGCGGCGACATTCTGCCTGTACAGCCCGACCGACCTGTCTGATGTGACCGTGTCTGTGCCCACCGATTTGCTGGGGGCACGCAAAACGCTGTCCAAATCGCTGGTAGATGTGAGTGTCGTCAAAGTCTGGCCGCGCTCCGGCTCCGGCTCCCTGCGCGACGCGGACACGGCGGGGCTGACGCCCGATCTTCTGGTGAAAGACGACCGCGCCGTCCTGTCCGGCCCGGCCCCCGCTGTGCGCCTGACCGGCCCCGCCGTCTGTAATATCGACGCCGACTCGTCCAAGCAGTTCTGGGTGACTGTCACTGTCCCGCGCAGCACGCCGCCCGGCTCCTACACCGGCAGAATAGTTATTACCGGCAGGGGCCTTCCGGCGACTTCGGTGCGCCTGTCGCTGGCCGTCCTGCCGCTGCGCCTGCTGTCGCCCGCCAAGCAGTACGGGATGGACCTGCGCTCGCGCCTGGACCCCGCCCCCGCCGCGCTGCCCTCCGCCGACGGACGCGACCTGGTGACCGACTTCGTTTCCCCGGCCACGCTGGACGCGCAGCTTGCCGATTTGGATGCCCACGGCTTCACCATCGCGTCGCTTTACGACTCCCCCGACACGCTTTGGACGGCGTTCGATGCCTACAAAGCCCACGGCCTCGGCTCCTCCTATAATTTGTATAAAGGCGCAGGCGACCCGCAGACCGTGGACGCGCAGCGCGGGGCGCATTCCGCGCCGCCGCTGACCTACTACACCGACCCCGAGCCAAATGACCGCGCTCGCGCCCGCATGGGACCGCTGGCAAAAGCGCACCTGCCGAACGCCACCTATATCCCGCACCAGGCCGACTACGATGTCCTGTCGCCCACCTCCGACATCGTGGTTTACAGCATCAATTCCGAGTATGCCCAGCAGCTTCTTCGCACCAAAGGCCAGCGTATTTCCAACCTCCACGACTGGTGGTACTGGCCCGCGACCGATGAGAATGCCAAGCAGAACCGGGTCAATGCTGGCTATCTGCTCTGGCGCTCGGGCCTCTACGGAGCCTACCTGCCGGACTACCAGACCGCGTTCGGCACGGACCCCTACGATGAGTCCTCGGCAGGCGCTCCGGCGTCCAAAGCCGCCTACCGCCCCTTGATGCTGACTTACCCCGTGCAGAACGGCGTTCTGGACACGGTTCACTGGGAAGCCTGCCGCGAAGGCGTCACCGACGTCCGCTACCTGACCACGATGTTCTCGGCCCTGCGCGAGTGCAAGGACAACCACCTCGTCCCCGCGCTCGTGGCCTCGGCGGAAACCTATGTCAAGACTTTTTTAGACAAGCCGCTCACTACCCTGCCCGGCGCGGATTACGATGTCACGCGCTCCAAAGTCGCCGACTACGCCATCAAGCTCCGCACCGCCGTAGACGCCTATTACAAAGCCCACCCCGTCCGCTAACGGCTGGCAGCAGCAAAAGCCCTCCGGCATCCGCCGGAGGGCCTTTGTGCTACAATAAGCTATCAACGCTCGCTTCGAAGGAGGCTGACAATGGCACTCAAAGCAAAACGCCGCACAAAACTTATCACGCCGACGCCGCACCGCAACGGCAGCAATGGCTTCCACAAACACGAATGGGTTGTCGGCGACCCGCCCGAATTGCACCCACTGGCCGGAGCAATGGGGGCTTTCAAGGATGACCCACTTTGGGACGACTTCCTGCACGCCATGAAAGAAGCGCGTCGTCTGGAACGGGAGCAGGACGATCTAATCTATGGCCCTTCGGAGGATGGATTCTGACGTGTATGTTTTTGACAATGACACGCTGACGCTTGCCTTTCACGGAAACGAGAACATCACGCGCCGCGTTCTGGACACGCCCAGCACTGACATCTGGCTTCCGGCCCCTGTGGTGGAAGAACAACTCCGAGGGCGGCTTTCACTGCTGTCCAGTTTCAACCCGTCACGCCCCTCAGACAGTTCAAAGACGCCGCTGGCGTATGACCTCCTGCTGGAAACGTTGCATTTCCTGCACGGGTTCCAGTACCTGCCCTACACGCCCGAAGCCGAGAGCCTTTTTCAATCCTGGCCCGCCGCCGTCAAGCGCGTCGGCACCCGCAACTGCCGCATCGCCGCCACCGCCCTCACGCACGGCTTCGTCGTTGTCACCTGCAACACCCGCCACTTCCAGCCTATCCCCGGCGTTCGACTCGAAAATTGGAGCCAGTAGTTTTTCTTGCTTGCTCATACCCGTTCGCTCTGCCACCTCTGCGGACATTATAAGTTGAGGAGGGCACAATGACCGAGCCGATGACCGAAAAAGCAGACGAAAAAACAGACTGGCAGCTCCTTCGGGCGTTTGCCGACCACAGCTCGCAGGCGGCGTTTGCGGAGCTGGCGCGTCGCTACACAAATCTGGTTTACAGCGTGTGCCGACGCGAGTTGGGCGACCGCACTCTGGCCGAAACTTTAGCTGAAGACGCCGCGCAGGCAACGTTTCTCATCTTGGCCCGCCGGGCTTCTTCCCTGCGTCCGGGGCGGGACGGGGCAACGCTGGCGGGCTGGCTGTTTCAGACTGCCCGGCTCGCCGCCCGAAACGCCGCCCGTCAGGAGCGGCGGCGTCAGGCGCGGGAACACTCATATCAGCAGGAGGTCGCCCGGATGCACAGTCAAACGCCGGACACGGCTGCCGAATGGGCCGATGCGGAGCCGCTGCTGAACGAGGCGCTGTCTGCCCTGCCTGCCGGTCAGCGGGCATTGATTCTGGAACGCTTCATGCAGGACCGCCCGCTGGCCGAAATTGGGGCCGGGCGGGGCATCTCCGAAGACGCCGCCCGGATGCGCGTCAACCGCGCCCTGCGCCGCCCTCGCCGCCTTCTTGGGACAAAGCATCCGCCCCGCCCCCGCCCGCTGCGCCGAACCCCTGCTGCGCCTTCCTATGTCGCCGGACACCCCGGCCCATTCCCTTGCCCACGGAGTTATCCACGCCATGAACCAAAAACGTCTGCAACTGAAACTCGGAGCCGCCGCCCTCGTCGCGTGCCTGTCGCTCGGCACAGCCGGAGCCGTTCAGGTCAACAACCAGCGGCACGCCCAAACCGTCGCCGCTGAACAGCCACGTCAGGTAACAAAGCCTGCCGTTCTTGCCCAGCCAACCGACACAAATGCGGAAGACGTTTTAGACCGGATGTATGCGACTTATACCGCCATGCACTCGTTCAAATGCACCGTCAGAAGCCATGAGGAACCGCTCAGTGGTGATCAAGTTGCCACCTACGAGATTGAGCGCCCCAACAAAATTAGGTTTAATCGCGCCACACTGATTATGGAGCCGGAGTTGTCTGGCAATGCATTAGCCGTCAGTGACGGCAATAAGCTGTATGTGACCTGCACTGAGAACAAAGGATTGGCAGATCATTATGCAAAAATATCCTTCAATCCAGTCGTTGGAGAGCATGAAGATTTGTTCGCAACTTTCGGCGGTCTTGGTGGTTGGGGCAGTGAGCCGTTCGCTGGAATGCCGAATGCCGCGCTTGGTATCAAGTTGAAGCCCACTTCTTCTATGGCTGATCCAAAGTATTCCCTGGGCAAACCAACCGTGATTGATTTTACGGGATGGCCCGGTCCTGTGCCGCTTGATGTGGTAGTCGTCCGAATACCGTACAAACCCGGTACGCCCGGTCGAGACTGGGAAGGCGCAAGCCAGAGAATCACCTACTACGTCGGCCAGAAAGATCATCTGCTTTATCAAGTGGTCGTATCTAACCCAATCAGTCCAACGGAGTGGAGTACGCGCACCGAGACGTACACCAGCATCGAAGTCAATCCAAACATACCTGCGTCGGGCTTTGTGTTTACCCCGTCACCAGGCAGCCATGAGGTCTTCAAAGTCTCCGATCTGTTTCCGGGCGGCAAGATGTAGCTGCTACAGCCAACGTAAAAAGAGGGGCGGGCCAAATGGCCCGCCCCTCTTTTTATTTGTGCTTTGTTTGCTCGGCATCTACCGCCACTTCGTTTCGCCTGCGCCCTGGGCGGAGGCGGGGAGGTCGGGGACGCCGATGATGGTGTCTACGCCCAGAAACGCATCGAGTTCTTCGTTGGTGTGGCGGTGTGCCCACTGGGCGAACCGCTCTTCCCCCTCGCGGGTCTTCTGGAAGTTCTGGATGACGTTCGCCAGGGCGTACTTGACCTGCTCGGCAGGGACCTTGCGGTGGATGGCGCGGGTGAACGACGGATGCTCGCCCAGATCGCCGCCGAGGTGCAGGTCGTAGGCTTCCACCTGCGTGCCGTCGTCCTGCCGGGCGAGGCAGCCTTGAAGGCCAATGTCGCCGACATGGTGCTGGGCGCAGGAGTTCGGGCAGCCGTTCATGTTGATCTTCAAACCCCGCTCATACGGGTTCGGCACGACGGTCTCCAGATGGCCCACGACTTCTTTGATCCGAAGCTTGGTCTCGGTAATGGCGAGGTTGCAGAACTCGATGCCGGTGCAGGCAATCGCGCCGCGCCGGATGTTGGGAACGTCCCACGCAAAGCCTGCCGCTTCCAGATCGGCTTTGGCGGCGTCCAGGTTCTCGGTGGCAACGTGCGGGATCAGAAAGTTCTGGCCGTTAGTCGTGCGAATCTCGCCGCCGCCGTACTTGTCGGCAACGTCGGCGGCCTGATGCATCTGCGTGTCGGTGATCCGCCCGGCCAGAACGCACAGGCCGATCCAGTTCAGGCCCGGCTGCGACTGCGCGTGAACGCCTACATGGTCGCGGTAAGTCTCATCCGAGAATTTAAAGCCCGGCGCGGCGGGGTCGGGGGTCCAGTCCAGCTTGGCACGGACTTCTTCGGTGAACTTTTCCGGTCCCCACTCGGCCATCAGGTACTTCAGGCGGGCGCGGGTGCGCTTGGCGCGAAGCTGCTCGGCATCGCGGTAGCAGGTGGCAATCGCCCGCATCACATCTACAATTTTGTCCAATTCGGTCGCAGGCACGAAGAGGTCAATCTGCTGGCCGAAGAACGGCTGCAAGGACAGGCCGCCGCCGACAAAGAAGTGGTAGCCCGCGACGCCGTCGGACGGGCGCGTGTAGGCAATCAGCGAGGCGTCGTTGATCTGCGGCAGGGTGCTTTGGACGGGCGAGCCTTCCACGGCAATCTTGAACTTGCGGGGCAGGTCGCCGAAGTCGCGGTTCAGGTGAAAGAAGTCCTGAATGGCGTTCACCGCAGGCCGGCTATCCACAATTTCCTGCGGGTCGAACCCGGCGGCGGGGGACGACGTGATGTTCCGGGTGATGTCGCCGCACGCGCCCACCGAGGTGATGCCGACGGCCTCAAGGCGGGCAAAAATGTCCGGCATATCGGCAATGGTCAGCCAGTGGAGCTGAATGGTCTGCCGCGTGGTGATGTCCCCAATACCGCGTGCATACTGCTTCGTCAAGTCCGCGACGGTGCGAAGCTGCTCGCTCGTCATCCGCCCGCCGGGCACTTTGATCCGCATCATAAAGTGGCCGTCGTTGGGCCGCTGCTGATAGACGCCATACCATTTGAAGCGCATGAAGTCGCCGGGGTCAATGCTGTCGAAGCCCGTCTCGGCGTAGCGGTAAATGTCGGCCAGAACGTCCAGCCCCGCCTTTTCTTTTTTGAGCCGCTCTTCTTTGGTCTGCTTGATTTCTTTAGTCTGCGTGGTTTCGCTCATAACGTAGTGTCCCTGACTAATCAGACGCGCCGCGTCTGTAATTTCCTAGTAAGTTAGTTGCCAATAACCTATTATACAACGGCGGGCCGTGCGGTGTCAACCGACCTGGCACGTTTGGCGTCTATGCTGATAGGGTATTTCATCACTTTAACAACGAGGATGAGGGTGAACAAGTTCCGCGAACAATTTGAGATTACCGCGCATCCCCGCAACGTGCATGAAGCCCGCGAACGGGTTCAGGTGCTGGCGGTGCGTGCCGGTTTTACGGGTCTGGACCTGGCCGACATTGAAATTGCTGTTGGCGAGGCGGTCACCAACGCCATTTTGTACGGCTCCCCCGACGGGACCAGCCATGTGCAAATTGTCTGTGGCCTGTCTCTGACCACGTTTTTCGTGGAAGTCCATGACCAGGGCCACGGCTTCGACCCCTCCCATGTCCGTCAGGAAGAAGACTACGACGCCCTCGGCGGGCGCGGCATCCGCCTGATGCGGGCGCTGATGGACGAGGTGGACCTGCACTACGGCGGTGACGGGATGGTAGCCCGGCTGTCCAAAACTGTCCCCCCGGCTTGATGCATCTTTCCTTGACTTCCCCGCGCTCCCTGTGCTATACTTGGCCCAATTCGCTTTGCCGAAAATACACACCCCGCAAGTCGCACGGCCCCAATTTGGGCCGTGAGGATCGCAGCACAAGGATTACACCATGGCTTACGGCTCTCCCAGCGGCGGCCCCTCGCGTGGCCCCGGCGGTCGTCCCGGCCCCGGTGGTCGCCCCGGCGGCCCCAACGCTAAGAACAACCGCTTCAAGCGCCGCAAGGTCAGCACGCTGACCATCAACAAAATTAAAACGGTCGACTACAAAAATGTCGCCCTGCTTCGCACCTTCACCGACGACCGGGGCAAAATTACTCCCCGCCGCCGCTCCGGGGCAACGGCCAAAGAGCAGCGCATGATCGCCGTCGCTATCAAACGCGCCCGCGAAATCGCCCTGCTGCCGTTTGTCAAAGACTAGATTAAATCACGCCCCGGCTTGTAATAAGCCGGGGCGTTTTTACGTTTGGGAGGCGTTATGAACCGTTTGCTCTTCGCGTCAGCCCTGCTGTTGGCCGTGTCCTCTGCTGCGTCAGCGGCCCCTGCGCCTCTCAAAGCCGTGACGTCTCCGGCTCACTCCGACCTGCTTTCCTCCGTTCGCTCCCATGTTGCCGCACTCAGCCGTCAGCCGCTCGCATCGCCGGGCGTCGCCGTGCAAGGGGTGCAGGCCGTTCCGCCTGCGTTTGCTTCATTGCATCCAGGGCCGCTGAGAGTAATTGCAGCCGCGTCGATGAACGGTGGTCGCTAAAGACATACCGCCTTTCTTCGTAGGGGTTTTTCCTAAAGAGACCTCTTGCATAAGTCCCCCTGGAATAAATTCCAGGGCTATAAAAAGCGATTGTCCGCCTTCGCGGACATAGGAACGACGCACAAAGACAGTCTTATGTCCGCGCAGGCGGACAATCGCACTTCGCAGCCCCGGATTTCAATCCGGGCGAACCGAGCTTATGCAAGAGGTCTAAGCAAGGATACAGAAAAAGCCCCGGCCAGATTGGCCGGGGCTTTTATTTTTTGTTTATGACGCCGCGAGCAGCTTGTCTACGGTGATCGGCAGATCACGCATCCGGTGGCCGGTGGCATGATACACCGCGTTTGCGATAGCGGGGGCGACGCCGCACAGTCCCAGCTCCGCAACGCCCTTGACGCCAAGCGGGTTCATCACGGTGTCCTCGCCGGGCACGAAAACAGCGTCCAGCTCAATCACATCCGCACAGACCGGCACGAGGTACTCGGCCAGATTTGCGTTCATCACCCGGCCAAACTGTGGGTCCCACTCCGCTTCTTCCAGCAGCGCCATGCCGATCCCGCCGACCATGCCCCCCAGGCACTGACTGTGGGCCAGCCTGGGATTGACCACGCGCCCAATGTCATACGCGCCGATGATGCGCGGCACGCGCACGGTGCCGAAATCAGGGTCCACATGCACCTCGGCAAAGACCGCGCCGAAGGAGTAAGTGGAAAAGGTCTGCTTTTCTTCCCCCGGCTGGGCGCTCCCGTCTGCCTTCATCTCGGTCAAACCAGCCCGGCGAAGCAGGTCCGCACCAAACAAGTCCGCGTCGCTGCCCTGGCTTTGAGCCAGCGCGTCCATCTTCGCTCGCAGCGCTTGGCAGGCGGCGCGAACCGCGCTGCCGACACTTGCCATCGTGGTCGACCCGCCATGCTCCTTCGCGGCGGGCAGCGTCGTGTCGCCCAGCTCAAAGCGCACCCGGCTGGTCGGCAGGCCGAGGGCATCGGCGGCCACCTGGGTCATGGACGTGTATGTGCCGGGACCCATATCCGAAGTGGCGCTTTGGACAACCACGCTTCCGTCCAGCCGCAGCGCCGCCGATGCCTGGATGGGATAGCGCGGGGAGGGGTTCATGGCCGTCGCCATGCCAAGCCCCACGAGGTCGCGGCCAGAGCGCATCGAGCGCGGCTGGGCGCGGCGCTGGCTCCAGCCAAACCGCTCCGCCCCCATTTGGTAACACTCCCGAAGCGCTTTGCTGGACCAGGGATGACCTTTCTTCGGGTCATGCTCGGCATAATTTTTGAGGCGCAGCGCAATGGGGTCCATGTGCAGGGCCACCGCCAGCTCGTCCAGGGCGATTTCCTGAGCCAGCAGGCCCGTAGCATGCCCCGGCCCGCGCATCGGGCAGGGCGTGTTTGTGTTCATCTCCACAAGGCGATACCGTGTGCGCCGGTTCGGGCACGCATACGTCGTGGCCGCCACGTCCAGTGTGGCCTCTGCAAACTCCTCGTAAGTAGACGTCTGCCCCACAGCCTCCTGAATCAGCGCGTCAAGCTGCCCCGATGTGCTGGAACCCAGCCGGACGTGCTGCTCCGTGTGCGGACGGAAGCCGGTGGACTGGTAAAGCTGCCGCCGCGTCAGCTCCAGCCGCACCGGGCGGCCTGTCTGACGCGCCGCCAGAGCCGCCAGGGTCACATGGGGCCAGGTACGAAGCGCCGAGCCGAATGCGCCCCCGATAAAGGGATTAATCACTCGAACGGCATCGGCAGGAATGCCAAAGACGCGGGCAATCTCCTCCGCGTCGTTCTGCACCCACTGCGTTTTGTCCCAGAGCGTCAGGTGATCGCCTTCCCACTGCGCCACCGTCGCGTGCGGCTCCATGGCATTGTGGTGTTCACGGGGCTGCACATACGTCTGGTCAATGCGCGTCGCAGCCACGGCAAACGCGCCGTCGGGGTCGCCCTGTTTTGTTTCGGGGCCACGTCCCCGTTTCGCGGCGGCCTCCGAAGTCGGGCGGCTGCGGGCGGGATCGAACACGGTCTGCGGGGCCGGACTGTGGCTGTAGGTGACGCGCACGAGCGAGGCGGCGTATTCCGCCTGCGTCTGCGTTTCGGCGACGACCAGGCCGACAGGCTGACCGCTGAACTTCACTTCCGTGCCCTGAAGCACGCGGAGCTGTTCGCCGGAGACCGGCTCCACCGCCGGTCGCTCCTGGGCGGGCCGGTACACCAATTTAGGAGCGTTCAGGTGGGTCAGCACGAGAAGGACGCCCGGCGCACGCTCGGCGTCGGCGGTATGAATGGCGGTGATCTGCCCGGCGGGAATGGTGCTTTCAATGAGGGCGGCGTAGGCAAGGCCAGTGGGGGCAAATTCGGCGGCGTAACGCGCCTGTCCTGTGACCTTTGCCGGGCCGTCTACCCGGCTAATCGGCGCTCCAATGGCATTGCTCATGTTAAGCCTCCCGTTTCTTCCAGACCACCTGTTTCTTCCAAGCCACGGGCAACGGTGCGCTCGATCAGCTCGACTTTGTAAGCGTTGTGGGTGTGCGTTACAGCATCTTTTGCGGCCAGCGCCGCCGCTTCTCGGCAAAGCGCGTGGTCCAGCCGCCGCCCCTGCAACGCCTGCTCGACCTGCGGGAGACGCCACGGTTTGGTGGCAGCCCCGCCGACCGCGACCCGTGCGTCGCGCACCGTGCCATCCTCGCCCAGATCAAGCGCCACCGCCGCCGAGGCGATGGACCACTCAAAGCTGGCCCGGTCCCGCACCTTGAGGTAGTGCGAGCGCTTTGCGGCAGCACTCGGCGGAATGTCGATAAAAACAATCAGCTCGCCGGGCTGAAGCTGCGTCTCGATGTGCGGCGTGTCGCCGGGAAGACGGTGCAAGTCGGCCAGCGGAAAGGTGCGCTGTCCGCCCGGCCCCGCAACTGTCACCGTGGCATCCAGCACGAGCAGGGCATTGGCAAAGTCCCCGGCATAAGTCGCAATGCAGTGTTCGCTGCTGCCTAAAATCGCGTGAAGGCGGTTCTGACCCGTCAGCGCCGGGCAGCCACTGCTGGGGTCTCGTTTGTTGCAGGGCGTCACCACGTCGCGGAAGTAGCCGCAGCGCGTGCGCTGCAAAAGGTTTCCGCCCAGAGTCGCCAGATGACGCACCTGCGGGGACGCGCTGGCAAGCAGGGCCTCCGAGACCACCGGAAAATGCTCCCGCACCCCGGCGTGTGCTGCCGCGTCGCTCATGCGTACCAGAGCGCCCAGACGTGCCCCCTCCGGCCCGGCCTCAATGCTGGCAAATCCGGGCAGGGCGGTGATGTCCACAATCTGGCCGGGGTTGCGGACGTGTTCCCGCATGAGCTGGATCATATCCGTGCCGCCCGCAAAATAATCCGTGCCGGGTTCGCCCGCCTGGTCGGAATGGTGCCGTGCGCCGCTGGATACCGCCGCCTGGACACTGTCTGCCCGTAAGTAGGTGAAAGGAACCATCGTTAAGCCCTCTTATTAGTTAAGCTTTTTTATTCAAGCTTTCTTGTCCGCCACTTGGCGCACTGCCGCGACGATGTTGGTGTAGGCGCCGCAGCGGCAAAGGTTGCCGCTCATCCATTCGCGCACTTCCGCGTCGGACCCGGCGTGTCCCTTCTGGATACAGGCCACGGCACTCATAATCTGTCCCGGCGTGCAGTAGCCGCACTGGAAGCCGTCGTGTTCCACAAAAGCCGCCTGCACCGGATGCAGGTCATCGCCGTGCGCCAGACCCTCAATCGTGGTGATTTGCCGCCCCTGCTGCATGACTGCAAGCGTGAGGCAGGAAGTCACCCGGCGTCCATCGACCAGAACTGTGCAGGCTCCGCACTGGCCGAGGCCGCAGCCTTTTTTGCTGCCGGTCAGGTGCAGATGGTCGCGCAGGCAGTCCAGCAGCGTCGTGTTGACGGCAAGGCCGCTGAGGCGGTGCGGCACGTCGTTGACCGTCAGCACAACTTCTGCGCTGCTCTGCGGCCCAGACGCCGGTTCCGCTGCCGCGCTCGCGCCCGATGCGCCCATCCCCACTCCGCCCGCCACCATCGCGCCTCCCACGGCCAGGGAGGTAGCGAGGAAATCGCGCCGGGTCAATTCCATTCCGTCCATGTCTGTTTTCCTCACTAATAAAATGCTGCTAATAAAACGCTACTCATCGCCCTTGTCACGCCCTGGCACAGAAACGTCGTAGCCATTGAGCAGGACGGAAACCAGGCAGTAAAAGCCGACCAGGTAAATGAGTTCCGCTGCGCCCTGTTCTCCAAAAGCGGCGAGGGCCGCCTGATAGGTCGACTCCGGGAGCTGCGCTCCCCGCGTGAGCGCGGAAGCGACATCAAAGGCAACGCCTTCTTCTTCAGTCAAATCGGCGGGCCGCGTTCCCGCCGCAAGGCTGGCAATTTTTGACTTTGACAGCCCGGCGCTTTCCCCGACAAACTCATGGGCATAAATCTCGTAACGCGAGCTGAACCGTGCACCTGTGACCAGGATAGCCACTTCATGCGCGGGCTTTGGCAGTGTCGAATGCTCCGCCAGCGCCGTGTTGACACCCCAGGCCGCCTCGCCAAACTGCGGAAAGTGCAGCATCGGGTTGTAGGGTCCCACCAGCGCCCCGTCTTTGCGGGCCGTCTCAAAGCCGCGCTGCTTGCCGCTCGTGAACGCCTGAATGCGCTCATACAAAGGTCGCTGGACTGCATCAAGCTCCGGCGGCGGGATAGGTTCAAGTCTCATCAATCAATTCTCCTTAACAACTGCTCAGAAACGACTGCTCAGATTAGAGCGGCACGGCGCGGCTTTGCTCCGGCACGGCATCGGTGAACTGCGTCACATCGGCCATCACACGCTCCGTGTGCGGCGAGTGAAGCGCGGCGGCCAGCGCCGCGTCATCCCGAAACCCGCACACGCATACCGCAATCGGCCCCCCGCCGTCCCCGGCGGGAAAGAAGGCCGCGATAGTCTCCAGCCCGGATGGCCCCCAGGCTTCCTGCACCAGCGGCAAATGACGAGCGACATAGTAGTCGCGGTCAAAGCGCGTCCCGGCATCGCCGGGATAGGTCACAAAGAGCGTTGTCATTTCACTGCTTCTCCCGCCCGTCGCCGGTGTGCGCCGCCAGCCAGCGCAGGACCGGCTGAAGCGCCGCATCCGAGTTCTTTTCGTAGATCAGGCCGTGCCCGTTGCCGAGGACGCCGTAGTCAGGCAGATGCAGAAGTTCAGCGGCGGCCCCCGCCGTTGTCAGGAACTCCACAATGGCCGGGGCAAACTTGGACTGCGCCGAGGTTTCGCCGGTGACGACCGCCACGGGCAGACCCGCCAGCGCCGGAATTTTCAGGGAGGGTGGGTCGGCGGCACGCGCCTCGGCAGCCGTCGCACGCGGCGGCGCATAAGTAATCGGCGCGGCGGTCAGCCCCCAGTCCAGCGTGCCAATGTTGGGCGTCGTAGCGAACGCTGGCCCCATCGGCTCGACCGTGACAATGGCGGCGACAAGGCCGGGGCGCCTGTCGGCGACCAGCCAGCCGTCGGAGCCGGACGCCGAATGGGTCACGATAATCGCCGGGCCGATTTGGTCGAGCAGGCGGGCAATCCGGTCGGCGTCCATCTCCTGCGAGGCGGCGAGGTCTGCGGGCAGGGGACCGTAAGGCGCGATAAAGGCATCGAGCGCGGCGGCGTCTTTGGGGTCAAACGGAAACTGCGTGTGGGCCTCGGCAGCGGCGGGCGGAAAAAAGACCTCTTCGCCTTCCTCATAGGGGAACGGCACGCCAATCGGCCCGATGACATCCGGGTGGTAGGGCGAGCGGCCCTGCCCCGGACGGTCAATCACAAAAGTCGCATAGCCAGCCTCCACAAAGCGCTGCGCCCAGCCCGGACGCCCATCGGGTGTGTCGAGCCATTCCGTGCCCTGCAAGGCCCCGCCATGTACCAGCACGACGGGACACGGCTGCGTCACGCGCTCCGGCGCTTCCCATTCCACAAACATCGGCCCGCGCTGATAGGTCTTTTCGCCGACAGTGACCCGCTCGCCGGGCACCCAAAAGTCTCCCCGGCGCGAGGTCCGCACCGGAGCGCTTTCCCAGAAATTAATTGTTCCTGCCATGACGGCGTTTCTCTCTTTCCATATTCTTTCGCGCAAAATCTCTCCAAATTTATTATAACAAGAGCCGCAGACGTATTTGTATTCAGAAAATGCGGATATTTGTTGAAATAATGCTATGCTGATTTATCGCAGATTGAAAGGTTTCGTTATGACGGTGTCCGAGGAAGGTGGGCCGCGCTTTTCGGCGGCGAGCAAGGACTGTGAGTTCGCCCTGCCCCGGAGCAAGCTCTTGTGCAGCCTGACGGGCGGGTGGACTTCGCTTCTGGTGCAGCGCTTCGAGTCCTCCGGCAGCGTCGATGCGTTTGACACGCACCCCACGCCCGACCAACTTATCGTCGTCGTGACCGGAGGGCGGCGCGACGTAGAAAGCTTTTCCAATGGACGCTGGCGCAAAGCCGTCTACCAGCCCGGCAGCGTGAGTCTGACGACGTGCGGCCAGGCAGACCGCCTGCGCTGGCGGTCTTTGACGGCGGCCCCCGCTGAGTCCCTGCACCTGTACATTCCGCCGTACTTCTTTTTGGCTGTGCAGGAGGAATACCGCCGCGCCGGGGCCTCCGCCCGCACCCAGCCCCTCAACTCTCTATCGTTTACCGACCCGGTCGTCACTCAGGTAGTGCTGTCCCTCGCCGACGCCCTCTACTACGGAGCGCCCGACCTCTACGCCCAGTCTGCCGCCCAGTTTCTGGCGGCGCACTTGCTGTCCGCGCAGTCCGGGCAGCCCGACCCGGCGCAGGACCGGCGCTCTCCGGGGCGGCTTTTAGACAGCCGCCTGTCGCACGTCCTGGAATACATGGCCGCGCACTACGCGGAGCCTTTGTCTTTGGACCATCTCGCCCGCGAAGCCTGCGTCAGCCGCTTCCACTTCGGGCGTCTCTTCAAGGAGCGGCTGGGCATCACCCCCTACCATTACCTTGTCAAGCTCCGGCTGGACGCCGCCGCCTCTTTGCTGAATGAGACCGAAATGAGCGTTCTAGAAATCGCGCTGACCTGTGGCTACGGCAGTGCCGCGCATTTCACGGCGGCGTTCCAAAAGTGCTTTTCCCTGCCGCCGAGTGCGTACCGCCGGAACCTGCGCGGCGATGCCTTTCAGTTCCGGGTTCACCCGGTAAATCAGGCCGTGGAATAATTAGAACAAGAGGGCCGCGATAAATCGCGGCCCTCATAGGCTCATGCAATCTGCAAATAATCTCTACTGCGCGGTGTAGCCGCCATCCACATTGAGGCTTTGCCCGGTCACATACGATGCCTCCTCGGAGGCCAGGAACACCACGGCGCGGGCAACTTCCTCGGACTGACCCACCCGGCCCATCGGGACTTTCGGGGCCATCATCTCCTCAAACGCATCCTTGCCGCCAGACAGACCGACCGCTCCCGGCGTCTCTATCGGACCGGGGCTGACCACGTTGACCCGGATGCCCTGCGGCGCGTACTCGACTGCCGCCGAGCGGGCCAGCGCCACGACGCCGCCTTTGGTGGAGGCGTAGACCGAGACTCCTGCCCCGCCGACTTCAGCCACAACCGAGGCGTTGAAGACAACCGAGCCGCCGCCAGACTTCAGCAGGGCCGGGATTTGCGTTTTAAGTGCATAAAACGACCCGCTCAGGTTGGTCCCGATCTGCACCGCCCAATCTTCCTCAGTCTGCTCATGCAGCGGGCCGAACCGGGCCACGCCCGCATTGTTGAACGCAATATCCAGCCGCCCATAGGTGTCCAGTGCCGCCGCGACCAGCCGCTCATTGTCGGCCATCTGCGAGACATCGGTTTTGACAAAAATCGCCTCGCCGCCTGCCGCCTTGATTTTGTCCACGACCGCGTCGCCTTCGGCCTGCCGCCGGGCGGCGACCACGACTTTTGCGCCGGACTGTGCCAGCAGCAGCGCCGTCGCCGCGCCGATGCCCGAGGATGCCCCGGTGACTATCGCCACTTTTCCCGTTAAATCTGCCATTGTGTAATCTCCTATTGTTCTAGTATGCTAGAACAATAGGAGTATGGCAGACAGTGTGCTATACTGTCAAGTGTGAGACGCTTTTATTTTCCTGAAACCAATGCCCTTGTCTTGACCGAGGTGCTGTATGCGCTGAGTGACCCGACCCGTCTGCGGATTGTCGCGGCACTGGCCGAGGGCGGCGAGCAGCCCTGCGCCTTCGGCGCCTGCGCCGAAATTCCCAAATCCACGCTGGCGCATCATTTCAAGGTGCTGCGCGAGACCGGCATCGTCATCTCTCACGCCGAAGGCACGCAATCGTTCAATTCCCTGCGTCGCGCCGATCTCGACTCCCGCTTCCCCGGCCTGCTCGACGCCGTCTTGAACGCCGTCCGCGCCTGCGGCTGACGCCCCTTGCATTCTCTGCGTTTTTGTGCTACAGTTGTAGTCATGTGCAAAGTATTCTTGGCCCTTATCGCCTTCTGCCTCCTCGCCGCCGCTACGCCCGCCGCTGCCAAAGGTGCCTTCGTCTATGTCAGCAACTACGGCGACGGCACGATCTCCCAATTTCGCGTCAAGCCCAATGGCACGCTGACGCCGCTCAAACCGGCCAGCGTTCCGGCGCATACGTTCGCGCACGCGCTGGCTGCTGATGCGCGGGGGCGATTTTTGTATGTCCTGAGTGCCCACGACTGGACCAAGCGTGACTGCCTGGTGTCACAGTTTCGCATTGGGCGAGACGGTCGGCTGTCGTCCCTGTCGCCCAAAACGGTTCTTGTGCCAGGCACGCCCTCCGCGCTGGTCGTAGAGCCGTCGGGGAAGTTTGTGTATGTTTTCACGCGGGAAGGAGGCGTGGCGCAGTTTAAGACCGATGCAAGCGGGCGTCTGTCGCCGCTCTCGCCATCTGGCATCAAGGCCGCGAATGCGGGCGGTGTCGTGCCGAGTGTCGGGTTGGGCGGGGGTGGCCATGCCCTGTATGGGGCGTACAGCGTCAGTTGGCTGGACAGCGTCTCGGCGGGGACGTTCGCATTTACCGTGGACGGCGACGGACGGCTCACGACCGTCCCGCACACCACGGCTTACAGTGATTTCTCTGGGCGGGTGAACGCACAGCCCTACTCGCTGGCCGTGACGCCGAACGGTCGGAATGTTTATGTTATCGAATACGTCCGCAACTTGCGGTCGGAGCCTCAGTGGAGCAGCATTGTCGCACAATATCGCACGAAGCCAGATGGCAGGCTGGTCTCGCTGTCTCCGGCAACACTTCCCGTCAAGGCCGTCGGTCATACTTATGCTGACCCCACTGGCCGGTTTCTCTACATTCTGGACGAGAGCGCAGGCTCTGGGGTAAACGGGTCTTACCGGCAGGTGCGTGCTCCCATTCATTCCGGCGGCAGGCTCGGAAGGTTCCAATATCAGACGCTGGCTCCAGCAGCCCCGATGCCGCCGACACAGCCATTTACATGGGCATTCAGCCCAGATGGGCGCTTTGCCTACTTTGTGGAAGGGGATTATCTGTACCTGTATCGCCGCCACGCGGACGGCTCCGTGTTCCCACTGCGCCCCAACCACCTGTACGCGGGCTACGGCCCGCTCGGCGTGTGTGCTGTTCAGAAATAGAGTCTCACGCCTTTTTGAGAAGTTCCGTGTGGTACTTCGGGGCGAGTGCCTGAGCTTTTGCCATGAACGCCGCCTGCTCCTCGGCATTAAGCGGCGGGGGCGGGGTGGTGCGGGTGGCGACCGGGACGCCGACTTCGCGGAAGAACTCTCCCTGCCCGGCGGGCGCGCAGAGGCACAGCAGGCGCACGGGCTTGTCGCTGACATTATGGAACTCATGCGGGGCGTTGGCGGGGATATGGAGCGTTTCCCCGGCACGGATGGTTGACTTTTCGCCCCGGAATGTCGCTTCGACCTCGCCTTCCTGCAAGGTAAACGACTCCTCAAAATCGTGCCGGTGCGGGCCGGGGCCGCCGCCGGGCGGGATGTGCATATCAATCAGGCAGAAGCGCCCGGCGGTGTCTGCCCCCGAAAGCAGAATGGTGTAGGTGTCGCCGACCACCCCGATATGGGGCAGGCTAGGGTCCGTCTCGGGCCGGGCCAGCGTGAGATGCCGTTGCGGGTCATCGGGCGGAATTGTTAGGGTGTCGCTCATGGGTCTTCTCCTTGCGGTTGCTGTGGAGTAAGTTGCCAAAAACGAACCCAATCAAACCCTTGCCCCCCCCGCCCCCAATAATGGGGGAGCCAGAGCAAGACAGGATCAGAACAGGATCAGAACAGGATCAGAAGGCGCAGCAAGCAGCGCCCCTACGCATTTATCTGGTTCCCCCAGAATTGGGGGCTAGGGGGCGATCCGGGGGGCTAGATTGTCTCTCAAACGCCTAGTGCATCGGCGGCGGGGCCGTGCCGGGGGCGGGGCGCTTCAGGATCAGAATGATGGGGAAGGCGAAGGCGAACAAAGCGCCAATCAGCACGAAGGCATTGTTGTAGGCCATCGTCGATGCCTGCGACTGCACGAGGTTGTCCAGAATGCTCATCGCCGTCGTGTGGGCCTGCTCGGGGGCATAGCCATGTGCCACGAGCGATTGTGCCAGCCCAGCCTGACGCTCCGAAAACGGCAGGCCGCCCGCCTTGAAATTGCTTGTCAGCATCGCCCGGTGGAACTGTGTCATGTTGACGACATACGTGTTCAGGAACGCGATGCCGAGGCTGCCGCCAAGCTGCAAGGACAGGTTCCACAAGGCCGTGCCCTGCGCGATTTGTGCGCCTTTCAGCGTCGAATACGCCGTCACCGACACCGGGATAAACAGGCACCCGATGCCGAGGCCGCGCAGGATTTGACCGAGCTGCGTGGAGTTGGCGTCGCTCTGCGGGCTGAGATGGCCCAAATCCCAGTTTGCCACCATAAATATGCCGACGCCGAAGGCAATCAGCAGGCGCGGGTCTACCCCTTTTTGGATTAACGCCCCGCAGACGCCGATGCCGAACAAAATCGCAAGCCCCGCCGGAAACAGCACAAAGCCCGTCTCCGTCGCCGTGAAGCCCAGAATGCCCTGCACAAACAGCGGAAATATAAACAGCCCCCCGGTCAGCCCGAAGCCCATCGCCGCGCCGAGGAGCGACCCGCCGAGCAGGTTGCGGTCGCCCAGAACGCGCAGGTTCACGGCAGGCTTCGTATTGGTCGGCCACAGCTCCCAGCCCACGAAGCCGGCCAGCGCCAGCCCGGCCAGAATGGCGAGCTGCGTGATTAAACTGCTGCCGAACCAGTCCTGAAGCTGCCCCTCTTGCAGCACATATTGCAGCGAGGCGAGGCCCACCGCCAGCAGGCCAATCCCCGTCCAGTCCACGCTGCCCGCCGAATTGTTTTGATAGCGCGAGTCTTGCAGATAGGTCGTCACCAGAAACGCCGACACCACCCCGATAGGCAGGTTCACGAAAAAGACCCAGGGCCACGAATAGTTGTCCGTCAGCCAGCCGCCCAGCATCGGCGCGACTGCCGGGGCGACCACGACGCCCAGGCCGAACAAAGACTGCACCAGCCCCTGCTGATTGGCCGGAAAGATTTCCAGCAGCGTCGCCTGCGCCGTCGACAGCAGCGCCCCGCCGCCGACCCCCTGCAAAACGCGCCAGAAAATCAGCTCGCCCAGGCTGCGCGAGGTGCCGCAGAAGAACGACGCGACGATAAACACCAAAATACTCGTCACCAGATACCGCTTGCGCCCGAACCGGGCGGCCAGCCAGGCGGTCAGTGGCAGGATAATCACGACGCTTAGAATATAACCCGTCGAGACCCAGCCGATTTCGTTCGGCGTTACTCCTAAGTTACCCGCCATCTGAGGCAGGGCGACATTGATAATCGTCGTGTCCAGCGCCTCCATGATGACGGCGCTAATCAGCCCCACCAGAATAATCCAGCGGTACGGGCTGACGGCGGAGTGCGCGGCTTCTTCCGGCGCAGGGGCTTCCGGGGCTTTTTCTTTCACAGATGTTTTCGGAGCCGCCCGTTCCGGGCGGCGGGCGGTCACGGCCATAAAAATCTCGTTTCTAGTATCTTTTTAACAGAGCGCAGCGGGTATGATACAGAGTAGCACCCACGCAATTATGATACGATACCGTATCGTATCATAAAAAGTCAACCACCAAGCCAAATAATGTCCAATACAGATAAACCTACTGACAAACGAGTGCAGCGGTCTCGGGAAGTCGTCCTCGCCGTCACACAGGAGCTAATGTCCGAAGAAGGCATTGTCGGCTTCAGCGTCGATGAAGTCTCCCGGCGCTCCGGCGTCTCCAAGACGACCATCTACCGGCACTGGCCGTCGCGCTCGGCGCTGCTGCTGGACGCCTGCTCGCATCTGAACTCCTGGACGGAACAGGTGGATACGGGCAGCCTGCGCGGCGACCTCACGACGCTGGCCGCTTTTCTCGCCTGCCAGCTTCGGTCGTCTCGGGCGGCTACGGTGATGCCCTCGATCATTGATGCCGCAGAACATGACCCGGAAATGGCCTCCCTGCTGGCGCAGATGCACGCCCGTTTTTTGATCCCGATTGTCGCCATCGCCGAGCGTGCCCGTCTGCGCGGCGAGCTGCCGCTGGGCCATAACCCCGCCTTCTTTGCCGATGCTCTCCTCGCGCCGTTCTTTTACCGCCGCTGGTTTTCCCGCCAGCCGCTCGACGAAGCCTTCGTGCAGGGAGTCATCCGCGACTTGGTGGGGCCTCCCGGCGAATAGCCCCCCCGCCCCCAATAATGAGGCAGCCAGAAGTAGGGGCAGGGCTTGCCCCTGCCCTTCTTTCTTAAAGCCCGCGCAGGGCGTCCAAAATAGCCGACGGCTCGACGCGCTCGGAGACATCCACAAACACCTGACCAAACCGGATAACCCCGTCCCGGTCCAGCACGAACGCCCCCGGCAGCGGCAGCTCCCGCGACGTGTCGCCGTTGAACTTCTCCAAATCCACGCCAAACACATTCGTCTGCGCTTCGTACATCGCTTCCCCGAGCTTATACACAATCCCAAATTGCCTGGCGACGGTGTTGCCCGAATCGCTGAGAACCGAATAGTCCAGCGCGTTCTTCTCGGCCATTGTCAGCGAATTGTCCGGCGTCTGCGGCGAGATAGCGACGAGGCTTGCGCCCAGCGCCTTGATGTCCGGCAGAATGTTCTGGTAGGCGTGCAGCGTCATGTTGCAGAAGGGACACCAGACGCCCCGGTAGAACGTAATCACGACCGGCCCGGCGGCCCGCAGGTCGGCCAGCCGAACCATCTGCCCCTGCGCGTCCGGCAGGGCGAAGTCGGGGGCCGTCTGCCCGACTTGCAGGCTTTGGCCGACAATGCCGGAGGCGGTCAGCGCGGCGTTCCAATCGCCCACCGTGCCGGCAATCGCTGGAGGCAGGTGCGTGAAAGCCTTTGTTTTAAACTCGGTCAGCTCTGAGTGTAGTGTTGCCACTGTGTACCTCCTTAACGCTGTCCGCCCGAGGCGGTGAGGCGCTCTCCGGTGACCCAGGCCGCGTCGTCGGACGCCAGAAACAGCACCGACTGCGCGATGTCTTTGGGCTGCCCGACGCGCCCCATCGGGATGCTGGCTGCCATGGCGTCTGCCATCTCGTCCGGCATATTCATGGCCTCGAAGCCTTCGGTTTGGGTCATGCCGGGCGCGACGGCATTGACCCGAATCTTTTTCGGAGCCAGCTCCATGGCAAAAATCCGGGTCAGCGTATCGACCGCACTTTTGGAAGCTGAGTAGACGCCGCTTGTCGGCATCGCAGCGACGCTGGCAACCGAAGTCAAGTTGACGATGGAGCCGCCATTCGGGCCGAAATGCCTGGCTGCCGCCTGCGTCGTCAAAATCGTGCCGAGGACGTTGGTGTTGAACTGCCGGTGAAACTCGTCTTCAGCGATGGCTTCCAGTGGGGCAAACGAAAAGACGCCCGCATTGTTGACCAGAATGTCCACCTGCCCGTAAGCCTGCACCGTTTCCGCAAACAGACGGTCCACATCGGCGGCCTGCGAGACGTTTGCCTGCACGGCGACGGCCTTGCCGCCTGCCTGCTCAATCGCGGCGACAGCGGCGTCTGCGCCTTGTTTGTCGGACGAATAGTTGACGACCACGGCGGCTCCCGCCGCCGCCAGTGTTTTAGCGATGCCCGCCCCGATGCCTTTGGAGGCGCCGGTCACGACCGCGACCTTGCCGGTTAAATCTGCCATGTGTGTTCTCTCCTGCTGCTCTGATTTTAGTTGGACGCCTATCAGTTCGATAAGCGTCTAACTGTCCGAACCAGGACAACCCCGGAGAAGTTCCCCGCACTTGGAATTAAATTTCTGCCAGCCGCTCCAGATACGCCCGCAGGACGCCGCGCTGAAGCATAAGCGTCGCAAACTTGCCTTCCCGAATGATCTCAATTAGCCCCGCCGCTTCCAGTTCTTTGACATGGTGCGAGAGTGTTGCGGCGCTGACTGTGTGGGTCTGCGGGAGAACGCTGCACGGCAGCGCGTCCTGGCACGCGCCAATCTGGTGCAGTATCTGGCAGCGGCGCGGCTCCGCCAAAGCACGGGCAACCCGCGCAAACTGGGCATCGGTTAGCGTCAAAGGGGGCGGGTCAGTGGGGTCTTGCATGAAAGGAGGATACCCGGAAAAGCCCCTCGCCAGAATTGGGGAGGGGCCGTTTTTCTAAGCCAGCTTGGCATTCAGCGCAATCTCTGTGCCCGCGAGGGCTTTAGACACCGGGCAGCTTGTTTTGGCCGCCTGCGCCAGCTCCTGGAACTGGTCCGCGCTGATGCCGGGGACATTTCCCTCGACGCTCAGGTCAATGCTCGTGATGGCGAAGCCGCCGCCGACCGGGCCAAAGTGAACTTTTGCCTCAGTGTGGATGCGCTCCGGCGGAAAGCCCGCGTGTTCCAGCATGGCCGAGAACTGCATCGAGTAGCAGCCCGCGTGCGCGGCTCCGAGCAGCTCTTCCGGGTTCGTCCCCGTGCCTTCTTCCATCCGGCTTTTGAACGAGAACGGACCTTCAAAGGCCCCGCTTCCCAGCTTCATTGTCCCGGAGCCGTCTTTGAGTCCGCCCGACCATTGGGCGTCTGCGTTGCGTGTGGGCATTGTTTTCTCTCCTGTGAGTTGAGGTTAGACGCCGTGGCTTTTGAGCCAGGCGTACATCTTGACGTCGCCGTCGGCGGCGTCTTTCTTGTTGTACGACGGGCGGTAATCCGCGTGGAAGCCGTGTCCGGCGTCCGGGTAGACGACTATCTGCGCCGTCTTGTGGTCCGCTTTCAGCGCGGCCTGCATCTGCGCCAGCGACTCCTGCGTGATGCCCGTGTCCTGCCCGCCGTATAACCCCAGCACAGGGGCGTGAAGTTCCCCGGCCAGGTCAATCGGGTTTTTCGGGTGCAGCGGGTCCGTGTCCCCGGTCACATGGCCGTACCACGCCACCGCCGCCTTAAGAGCTGGGTTATGCTCGGCATACAGCCACACAATCCGCCCGCCCCAGCAGAAGCCGGTGATCCCCAGCTTCGCCGTGTTGGCATGACCCGACTGTTTGGCCCAGGCGACCGTGGCATCCAAATCCGACATCACCTGCGCGTCGGGGACTTTCTGGACCACCGTGAGAATCTTGTCAATGCTGTCTAGCTGCGACACGTCCCCCTGCCGCGCATACAGCGCGGGCGCGACGGCCAGATAGCCATGTTTGGCAAACCGGCGGCAGACGTCTTTGATATGCTCATGGACGCCAAAAATCTCCTGCACCACCAAAATCGTCGGCAGGTTCTTTCCCCCGGCGGGCATCGCATAATAGCCGGGGATTTTCCCGTCCGCCGTCGGGATTTGGATTTCCCCATCGGTCAGCCCCGTATCCGGCGTGTGGATGGTCTGTGCCGACACCGGCTGCACCGCCAGCGCAAACCCCGCCGCCAGCGTCGTCTGCACAGTAGCTTTCACAAAATCGCGCCGCGTAATCTCAGTCATATCTGTTTCTCCTGCCTACTTCAATCCAAACCCGCGCTCTTCCAGCATCGAATGCCAAACATCGCGGCCTGACAGCGCCTCGGGACCGGCCACCCGCTTAGCCGAATGCCGCGCCCAGGTTCCGTCGACATCCATACCCTGCGACTCGTAAAAGCCGCGCATTGTCTCATTGTACTCGCTCACGGCTCGGTCTCGTTCCTCGGCATCGTAAACTTCGGAATGCATCAGTCCCGCTTGCGGCAGGCGCGGCTTGATCTGCGCGGTGTCGTCCCCGGCAGGCACGCCGACGGTCAGCCCGAACAGGGCCACCACGCGCCGGGGCAGGTGCAGCAGCGCAGCAAGTTCCTGCGGGTGGTTCCGCGCTCCGCCCACATAACAAATGCCCAGTCCCATACTTTCAGCGGCAACAGCGGCGTTCTGCGCGGCCAGCGCGGCATCAATCACGGCGGTCTGATATAGCTCTAAATAGTCCAGCCCCGCGCCCGGCAGGCCCTCGCGTTCCGAGGCGGCAGTCAGCCGCGCCAAATCGGCGCAGAAGACGAGAAAGAGGGGAGCCTGCCGGATAAAGTCCTGGTCCCCGGACAGCCGGGCGGCTTCGGCCTTGCGCTCCGGGTCCGACACGGCCACCACGCTCCACGTCTGCAAATTGGACGAAGACGCCGCGCTTTGCGCCGCCGCGCCCAGGGCTTCCAGCGTCCCCGGCGGCAGCAAGGCGTCGGCATAGTGCCGGACAGATTTATGCGCCAGCAAAGTTCGCAACACCGGACTATCGGTATCAGCGGGGAGGGCGGGGGCGTCTGCGCCGTAACGGGCGGTCAAGAGAGCAGGAAAGTCAGTCATGCCGCTTGAACAGAAGGGGAGGGCAGGGGAGTTCCCGGCAAGACGACCGCCTCGCCGCGCTGACTGACTGATGTTACGCGCCGCCCCGGAGGAGCCGTGGGATTGAAATCCTCGGCTGTGCGGCCTGCGGCCAAGTCTCCGCCTTCGCGGAGAAGGACGGGGCATAGTCTGTTCTTTGTCCGCGAAGGCGGACACTCGGCGTCTGCGCCTCACAGCCGAGGACTTCCAGTCCCACGGCTCCTCCGGGCCACAGCTTTCAATAAAAGCTTTCAATAAAAGCTTTCAATAAAAGCTTTCAATAAAAGCTTTCAATAAAAGCTTTCAATAAAAGCTTTCAATAAAGCAGCGTAAGAAGGTGCATAATGTCGGTGACTGATTTTTCAGCACGGGTGCTGGTATACTTTGAGGCATGGATGATCGTCTGACGGAAACGCCCCCGTCGTCCGGGGTGGTGTGGCCCCCGCCGCCTCGGAACAGCTCCGATGCAGTCCCGTCCGCAGACCGGCGCGACTGGTTCCGGCCCGCGCTCTGGGTCGGCCTGACCTTTAGCTGCCTGGCTTGCTGGCCTACTCTGGACTTGCTGAAGTTCCCCGTAGGCAGCGAGATGATGTGTGACCAAATCGAAGGCGATCCCCTAGTTGGGATAATAGCTGTGGGCGTCTTGGCATTCGTGGTCGGCGTCCCGATCGCGGTCTGGCAGGCGCGGAAACGTCAGAGATGCGGGCTGTCATGTGCTTGGGAAGTCGTCGGTCTACTGCTCTGTCTGAGCGTTTCTCCCATAGGATATGCAGTGCTATCGCTGGTTCTCAAGGCGAAACAATTCCGTTCAATCGCATAGCGATGAGAAGCCTATCTTATTTTTCGGCTCCAATAGTGTATACTAAAGACGTTTTTGCGTTTTGATCCCTGGAAAGGACCTTCCATGCCCGTTATTGATGCTCCGACAGCCACCACTTCGACCGATACCCTTTCGCCGATGCCGGTGGCCCCGCCC
This sequence comes from Capsulimonadaceae bacterium, assembly GCA_965277455.1. Classification (GTDB taxonomy): domain Bacteria; phylum Armatimonadota; class Armatimonadia; order Armatimonadales; family Capsulimonadaceae; genus JANXMY01. The sequence goes on from OZ255823.1 coordinate 3,688,394, forward strand.
GCCTATGATGTCAAAGATTTAAGCCTCGCCGATGCCGGCAAGCGCCGCATTGAGTGGGCCGAACGCGAGATGCCTGTCCTGCGCTCTATCCGCGAGCGGTTTGAGCGCGAAAAGCCGCTCGAAGGGCTGACCGCTGTGGCCTGCCTCCATGTCACCGCCGAGACCGCGAATTTAATGCGGACCCTCAAAGCGGGCGGCATGAAAGTTATCCTGTGCGCCTCCAACCCCCTGTCCACGCAGGATGACGTCGCCGCCGCGCTCGTGCAGCATTATGGCGTCGCCACCTTCGCCATCAAAGGCGAGGACAACGACACCTACTACCAGCACATTTTGAGTGCGCTGGAGCACAAGCCGAACTTCACGATGGATGACGGCGCGGACACCGTCGGCATCATCCATACCGAGAAGCGCGAGCTGATTGAAAACATCATCGGCGGCACGGAAGAGACCACCACCGGCGTCATCCGCCTGCGGGCGATGGCCGCCGACGGCGTGCTGGCGTACCCCATCGTGGCCGTCAACGATGCCCAGACCAAGCACTTCTTCGACAACCGCTACGGCACGGGCCAGTCGACCATCGACGGCATTATCCGGGCCACCAATGTCCTGCTGGCAGGCAAGTTCTTCGTCGTCGCCGGTTACGGCTGGTGCGGCAAGGGTCTGGCGATGCGGGCGAAGGGCATGGGCGCACAGGTAATCGTCACCGAAATCGACCCGCTCCGCGCCCTGGAAGCGACAATGGACGGCTTCCATGTCATGCCGATGGCCGAGGCCGCCAAAGTCGGCGACTTCTTCTGCACCGTCACCGGCGACAAGGACGTCGTGCGCGGCGAGCATTTCGCGGCCATGAAAGACGGCGCGATTGTCTGCAACTCCGGCCACTTCAATGTCGAGCTGGACATCCCTTCCCTCGAAAAGCTGTCCACCGGTAGCCGCGAAGTCCGTGACTTCGTGCAGGAATATACGCTGGAGAATGGCAACAACGTTTTCGTTCTGGCCGAAGGCCGCCTGATCAACCTGTCCTCCGCCGAAGGCCACCCCGCCAGCGTCATGGATATGTCGTTCGCCAACCAGGCCCTCAGCGCCGAGTACATGAACCAGAACGCCAAAACCCTCGAAAAGAGCGTCTACGGCGTCCCCGAAGCGATTGACCAGGAAATCGCCCGCCTGAAGCTGGAATCGCTGGGCGTCAAGATCGACACGCTGACCGCCGAGCAGCAGCGCTACCTGGCCTCGTGGCAAGAAGGCACCTAAGCCTCTTGCGATAGCCGCCCGCATCGAAAAGCCCCCCCGTCTCATGCAGACGCGGGGGCTTTCTGTTTCGCGGGGGCTTTCTGGCTTGCTGTTGGTATTACCATCACCCCGTCCCCGTTCCGCCACCGGCGCAGCAAAACTAAGTAGCCGCCGGGCGGGGCGGCAACGGGAAGCGGCTTGCCATTGATAAGCACGCGCACGGGTGGGCCGGAGGGCAGGAAGACGCGCAGCTTGAATGCCGTCGGCTGAGGGACGCTGACAGTCACCGTCCGCGCTCCCATCTTATCCACTGTTTGCGCCAGATGCACCGCCCGGAAGCTCGCCGAACACGGCAGCGGGGTCTGCACGGCCATCCCCAACGGGGCGCGGGTCCAGGCCATCCGGGCCAGCGCCGGCCCGGACGGCGGCGCGGCGGCCAGAGCGCGGGCGTAGGCGGTCCGCCCCGTCAGCAGCAATAGTTCGGCGGCGAGGGCAGGGGAGTTTGGCCCGGACGGCGCGGCGGCCCAGGCGCGTTCGGCGGCGGCCAGCGCGTCAGTCTCGCCCGTCGCCTCATACAGCGCACACCAGGCTAGACCATCACCGGGCGCGGCCAGATGCCGGGCGGCGTGCAGAAAGCGCGTGTCCCCCGTTTCCAGGTACAGCCGGGCCAGCGGCGCGGCCCAGGCATCGTCGGGGCGGACAGCCAGACGGTCCAGCGCCCGGCTGCCCAGGGAGAGAGAAGCGTAAATTGCCGCCGGGTTCCGGGTCAGCGCATACCACGCCAGCAGGCCGCGCAGGCTCGGCCCCTGCGCGTTCCACTGCGCCGGTGTCAGCGGCTTGCTGTTGTCGCTGCTGCCCAGCCAGCCCGCGTCGTTCTGCGAGGCCAGCAGGCGCGTCGCAATCCGGTCCTGCTTCGCTGCCAGCACCGGGTCGGTGCGGCCCCAGACACAGGCGGCTTCCAGCCATGCGCCCTCGTCCCCCACGCTCTTCGGGTCAGGGGACTTGCGGAGTGCGGCGGTCCAGAGATTGGGGGCGAACACAATCGCGCCGGGTTCGGCGGGCGGCAGGGCATACTGGAACCGGCGCGGCGCGGGCGTCGGCGCGTGCCGCTCCCACACGGGCAGGTTGAGGGTGTCAAAGCGCGACGGCGACCGCCCGAGGCACAGCAAGGCCAGTGGGATAAGCGGCAGCAAAAGAAGAAAGCCGAAGCCAAAGGCGCGGAAAGAGAGATGAGCAGAAATGCGGCGGAGCATGGGGGGAGTATACCTGATGGGGGAAAGAAGCCCCTTGACACACTTCCCTCGGCGCGGCTAAAATGCAGGCATGATGGAAACAGGGCAGTCGGGGCACAGCAGTGTGCGGATTTTGGGGCTTCGCGTGGACCGCGTCTCAGCGGATGAGACGCTCACGGCAATCCACGGCTTTATTGCGGCGGGAACGCCCGCGCACATCGTCACGGCGGATGCGTCGATGGCCATTTTGGCGCGGGGCGATGCAGAGTTGAAGGCGATTGTAGACGGAGCGGCGCTTGTGACGCCGGACGGGGCGGGGATTTTGTGGGCCGGGCGGCTGCTCGGCACGCCGATCACGCACAAGGTCTCGGGGGTGGATTTGGTGGCGACGCTCTGCCAGAACTCGGCGAAAACCGGCACGCGGATATTCTTCTTCGGGGCCGCGCCGGGCATCGCCGCTGAGGCGGCGGACAAGATGCGGGAGCGGTTTCCGGGAACGCACATTGTCGGCACCCGCGACGGGTTCTTCCAACCCGCCGACGAGCCGCAGATTATTTCAGAGATTAAAGCGGCCCGCCCGGACGTTCTTCTCGTGGCGTTCGGCATCCCCAAGCAGGAAAAGTGGATACAGCAGCACAAAGCCGCCCTCGGCGTCCCGGTGCTGATTGGGATTGGCGGGTCGTTCGACGTCCATTCGGGCCGCGTGTCCCGCGCCCCGGTGTGGATGCAGCGCAGCAGCCTGGAATGGCTGTACCGCCTGTCCAAAAACCCCAAAAAGATCGGCAAGGTGATGACCCTGCCGCGCTTTGCCCTGCTCGCCCTGCGCCAGCGCTTTTTGGGCGTATAGCGTTACTTCTTCTTCGGCTCGTCGGGCTTGATGACGATGGGGCCGACAATCGGGCCTTTGCCGTCTTTGCCCTTGTCGCCCTTGTCCGCCCAGGCGGTCTGCGGTCCGGCCAGCGTGCCAAGAAGTGCCAGCGCCGCCATCCCCAGCGTCAATGTGCCGCGCCAGGTCAGTTTTTTCTGCGTATTATCAGTCATAGTGTTGGTTTCCTAAAGAGACACTTAGTTAGTCGGCAGTTGCGGGCGATTTGTTCCCGGCATTCACAAAAAATTCACATTCCAGCCGGGGCCGCTGTCAATCACCAGCGTTTCGCCGTCCACCGCGAAGCCGCCGGACAGGCCCGGCACGGGGCGCAGGAGCCGGTGCGAATCTAAATCCAGGTAGTCAAACGCACCCGTCCCCGCCGCAATCTGTGCCGCCGCCGTGATCCCCAGCCCCGTTTCCAGCATACAGCCCAGCATCAGTTTTTTGCCCGCCGCCCGGCAGAGCGCCATGATTTCCAGAGCACCGCTTATCCCTGACTTCATCAGCTTGACATTGATGCCGTCCACGGCGTCCAACTGAATTAAGTTTCGCACCTCGGCCACGCTCCGGGCGGCCTCGTCGGCGAACACCGGCACGCCCAGCGCGTTGACCTCGCGGCGCACGAACTTCAGCCCGTCCACATCTTCTTTAGCGACCGGCTGTTCTAAAAGCTCCACCGCCGCGCCCGCTGCCAGCAGCTTCCGCGTGAACGCCACCGCCGCCTCGGGCGCGAATGCCTGATTGGCGTCGATACGAAGCCGCACATCCGGCAGGGCTGCCGCCACCGCCGCCAGCCGCGCTAAATCCGCGTCCGGCCCGTCCGCGTCGCCGACTTTCAGCTTGAGTGCCCGGAAGCCGTCCGCCCAGGCGGCCCGCGCTTGCCGCGCCGCCTCTTCCGGGCTGACTAAGGGGATCGTCACATCCGTCGTCAGCCGCGAAAGCGCCCCGCCAAAGTGCGCCCACAGCGAGCAGTTTTGCCCCCGCGCCCAGGCATCCAGCAGGGCCATTTCCAGCCCCGCCCGCGCCGCCGGGGCATCAGGCAGAAGTTCAGAGACCAGCTTTAGCAGCGGCTCCAGAGCGTCTGCTGACTGACTTTCCAGCGACGGCCCGACTTCAGCCAGCGCCGTCAGCACCGTTTCCACGCTTTCGCCGGTCACATACCCCACCGGGGCGCTTGCCCCTAACCCCAAAACGCCGGTGTCCGTCGTCACCGTCACCCGGACATTGCGGGCTTCGGTGGCCGTCCGCGCCGCAATCACAAACGGCGCGACCAGCGGCAGGGTCCACGCTTCGGCCCGGACGGAAACAATTTGCATAACGCATTGTACCAAAGTTTGGCGCAGGGCGCAAGGCACAAGAAGGAATGCCCGCCCGCTTCGGTGAATACCGCACGTATGACACCTTCTGACACTGCCACGGAAGCCGCGACGCCCGCACAGAAGCGGCCTGTGGCTTTAGTATTGGTGCTGCTCTTCCTGCTGCTGATTGGTCTGCTGGTCAATTTCTGCGTCCGGCTGGATTACGGGCCGGATGAGCCGGACCATATGGCCTATGTTCACGTTCTGGCGACCGAGGGACGGCTGCCGACACCCGCCGAGTCCATCATGGTGCAGCACCCGCCGCCGTTCTATGCCCTGCTGGCCCCCCTCTGGCGGCTGGCCGGGGTGCAGCAGTCGCCGCTGGCGTTCACGCCCGGCCCGGATGCGCTGGCGCAGATGACCCCGGAGGCCGTCCGGGGTCGTCATCTGCTGCGGGCGGTTTCGGCCATTCTGGCCTGCCTGACCCTGCTGGTGCTGGCGCGGCTGATTGCGGTGGCCGGTGCGCCCCCCGGCTGGCAGATATATTTGCTGCTGATGGTCGCGGGCTGGCCGATGTTCGAATATCTCAGCGGCGTGGTCAACAACGAAACCCTGGCGATTTTGTACAGCGCCGTGGCCGCACTGGTTCTCGCCGCCCGCGTCCGGGCCGGAACCTGCACGCTGGCGCAGGCCGCCGGACTGGGCCTTTTAATGGGCGCGGGCGTGTGGGTCAAGCAGACGACGCTGTTTGTCGTTCCCGTGGCCGTCTGGACCGTCTGGGCCATCGGCGAGCCGAAACAAAAGCTGCCCCGGCTGGGCGTGTTCGCGCTGGCCGGCATCGCGCTTGGCTGCGGCTGGCCGCTCCGCAACCATGCCGTCACCGGGCAGTGGTTCCCGCACTACGCGGTCGTGCAGCATCAGGCCGAAGTGACGGCGAGCGTTCTTGCCAATCCGCTCGTGCTTTTTTCGTGGACCAAGCTGATCCTGCAAACCGGCTTCCTGCCGGACTGGTCGGACCTGCTCCTGCCGCCGGTGCTGTCTGTGACCGTGTCCCTCGCGCTGGCGCTCGGTTTGATTGTCTGCTTCGCCGTGGGCTTGCGGGACCGCTCCGACCCCGTCGCCCGGCGACTGCGGGGAATGTCGATGGCGGCGCTTTTGACGCTCGTGGCTGCCCTGCTCCAATACGCGGCGTTTAGCGACTGGCGCGTGCAGATTGGCGGGCGCTACCTGCTGAACGGCATTCCCTGGGTGCTGACCCTGCTGAGTGCCAGCTTTGGCCTGTTTCGTCGTTCAGGAGCGCCGAGCGTGCGCCCGTCCCTCCTGGCGTGGCTGGCCCCGGTGCTGCTGATTTTGTTTGACCTGAACTGGTGGTACGTCGTCTTCCTGTACTACTCGGACCCGAAGTTTGGGCACGGGTAGCCGTCATGGAAGAACAAGACATAATCCCCGAAGTCTCGGTGGTCATGCCCTGCCTCAACGAAGCCGACACGCTGGCCGTCTGCATCGGCAAGGCGCGGCGGGCGCTGGACGCAAGCGGCATCGTCGGCGAGATTGTGATTGCCGACAACGGCAGCACCGACGGCTCGCAGGCCCTCGCCGCAAGTCTTGGGGCGCGGGTTGTCCCCGTGGCCGAGCGCGGCTACGGCAGCGCTCTGATGGGCGGCATCGAAGCGGCGCGGGGCCGGTACATCGTCATGGGCGATGCCGACGACAGCTACGATTTCGGCGATATTCCCCGCTTTGTGGCGGGCCTGCGGGGCGGTGCGGCGCTGGTGCAGGGCTGCCGCCTGCCGTCGGGCGGCGGACAGGTGCTGCCCGGCGCGATGCCCTTCCTGCACCGCTGGCTGGGCAATCCGCTGTTTTCGGAGATGGCCCGCGCCTGGTTTCACGCCCCCATCCACGATGTTTACTGCGGCCTGCGCGGCTTCACCCGCGCCCTCTACGACCGCCTGGATTTGCGCTGCACGGGCATGGAGTTTGCCACGGAAATGATTATCAAGGCGAGTTTGTATGGCGAGCCGATTGCCGAGGTGCCAATTACCCTGCACCCCGATGGCCGCCGGTCGCACCCGCCGCACCTGAAAACGTTTCGGGACGGCTGGCGGACCCTGCGCTTTTTCCTGCTGTACAGCCCGCGCCGCCTGTTTCTGATCCCCGGCCTTCTGCTCCTTGCTCTGGGCCTGCTCGGTTACGGCGTCGCCCTGCCGGGCCTCACCCTGGGCGGGCTGACGTTCGATGCCCATACCCTGCTGTTTGCGAGCCTCGGTTTGCTGTGCGGGTATCAATCCCTGCTGTTCGCGCTGCTGGCAAAAACCTTCGCCGTCAGCGAGCGCCTGATGCCCCCGGACCCGCGCCTGCGCCGCCTGCTGGATGTTCTGACCCTGGAACGCTGCCTGCTGGCCGGGGTGCTGGCTTTGCTGGTCGGTTTGGGCCTGCTTGGAGGGGCCATCAATCAGTGGCGCAGTGTGGATTTTGGGCGGCTCAACTACGCCCACACGATGCGCTGGGCCATCCCCGGTGCGACCCTGACCGCGCTGGGCGTACAGACTGTTCTGTCCAGCTTTTTCGTGTCCATCTTGCAGCTCCGCCGCAGATAACTCCGATGACTGACTTATTCGACACCTATGCCGACGACTACGACGCGGCCCTTGCCGAAGGGCTGTCCGCGTCCGGCGAATCGCGGGACTACTTTGCGCGGGAGCGCCTGCGCTGGCTGGCCGGGCAGCTTGCGGAGCGCGGCGTATCCCCCCGCACTGTGCTGGATTTCGGCTGCGGGGTGGGGGCGGCAACCCCCTTCTGGCGCGAGTTCTTCCCGGAAGCCGCGCTTCTCGGCGTAGACGTGTCTGCCCGGTCTCTGGAAGTCGCCCGGCGAGAGTACGGCAGCCCTGAAGTGCAGTTCCAGACGCTGAACGACAAAACTCCCGACGGCAGCCGGGACCTAGCGTTCTGCAACGGCGTTTTTCACCATATCCCCCCTGCCGACCGGGCGGCGGCGCTGGCCTATGTCTCTGAAAGCCTCGCCCCCGGCGGCCTATTCGCGTTCTGGGAAAACAACCCGTGGAACCCCGGCACGCGCTACGTGATGCACCGCATCCCCTTCGACAAGGGCGCCGTTCTCGTCACCGCGCCCCATGCTCGCCACCTGCTGACCGCCGCCGGGTTCGAAATCCTCCGCACCGACTTCCTGTTTTTGTTTCCCCGCGCCCTGTCCGCCCTGCGCCCCTTAGAGCCGCCGCTGTCCCGCCTGCCGCTCGGTGCCCAGTATCAGGTTTTGTGCCGCAAGCCAGACTAGAAAGGCCCATCTCTATGCCAAACACCTTCATTATTAGCAAGTGCCACGCTTCGGCCCGTGTCGCAAAAACTTTTTGCATTCGCTTGACAAATCCACAAAATATGATAGAATGGCTTTAGGCACAGGCAGATACGACTGCCTCCCAATCATTCGGCCCAGTCATTGGGCGTTCCGTTGTCAACGCGCAGGCTCACAGGATTCCACCATGCTGAAGCAACTTCTGTCTTTCCTCCCGAACGTATTCCGCGTTAATACTCCCGAACGTATTCCGCGTTAATACTCCCGAACGTATTCCGCGTTATGCCTGCTTTGTGGTTCTGCTTCTGCTGTGCGGCCTGCCGCGTCTTTACGCCGATGGCGTTCTCTACCAGATCAACTGCGGGGGGCCTGCGGCTTCTCCGGCTGTTCCCACGGGTTTCGCCTGCGACGCCTACGCAAGCGGCGGCGACAAATACTCCACTACTGCCGCCATTGACACCTCCGGCGTGGTTGGCCCCGCCCCGCAAAGCGCCTACCAGACCGAGCGGTACGGCCCGCTCTTTTCCTACTCCTTTCCCAATCTTCTCAGCGGAGCCAGCTACGTCGTTCGCCTGCACTTTGCCGAGTACCGCTACGGGGCCACCGGGTACAACAACAAACCGGCCCGGCTGTTCAATGTCAGCATCAACTCGCAAACCGTTCTGTCTAATTTTGATGTGTATGCCACTGCCGGAGCCAAGTACAAAGCAGTCACAGAAACTTTCTCCACGACCGCAGACAGCAATGGAAAGATTACGGTTTACTTCAATGGCGGGACGGATAACGCGGAAATCAAAGCGATTGAGATTTTAGGGCAACAGGTGCTAATTAACGTAAATAACACATCTAAAACGACTGATGATCTGGTTCGCTTGACCAGTGACACCCCGGTCCGCAAGTTCACGACCCCGTGTACCATCCAGGCAATTGGAACCCAATCCGCTGATTTGAACGTCTCTTTAAGCTGCCAGAATGGGGCAAGCCGCGTTGGATTTGACAAGTCGGCCACTGCGGGTACGGAAGCGAGTACGCTGACCTTGACTTTGCCGAAAGACGGAACGCCGGTCACATTTTATATCGTGGGTGATCTCAAAAGCACCGCGATTGGCGATGCGAACATTCAGGTTGTGGATGCCTTCACAAATCAATTTTACGGCGCTCAATCGGTGACTGTTTTCTGGTTTGATAAACCCATGATAAGTGCAACACCAGACAAGAGCTATTCACTAAATGATACCGACTTCGAACCATTGGACGGAAACGCCGTCAATTTAACGGGGCAAACAATCTTGATGCCGGGAGGGCTAAACTCATCTGCACCCCAACTCCAGCGTCTGCGACTGGGCGTCGAGCAGAACTTTGAAGATGGAATTTATCAGGTCATTTGGACGGCTGACCCATCAACCCTCGTCTGGAATCCAGCCGCACCCGCCGGTATAGAAATACATCCCCCAGACCGTTATACTGCTAAATATATAATTCCGGCTTGCGTAGACACCATCCTTTCAGGAAACGTGCCCATATACAGCAAAACCTCTGAAGCTTTTAAGGCTTTCAGCACGGTTGGCTTCACGAATGTCTCTACTTTTGACGCCCCTAGTGTCAATGCTGCATCACAAGGTCCAAATGGTAACCCTGTCACATTCCAAGACCCTGGGAGCGGTGTGGTTATTGCAACAATGGTTTATAATCCAGTCGCAAGCATCAATGTGAGTTTCATGGACTGGCTTACAGTTTATGAAGATTCAGCAACTTCAGGTAAGCAAACACAATGGCTCAGCGAGACAGATTGGGCAGATTATGTTTCTAGTGCTGTGGGTGCTGCTAAAAAGGCTACTTCATCAGGAGCAAATAAGACACTGCCGAAAGATATAGACACACCAATAGAAACTGGGCTAACAGCTAATCAGATAATAAACAACGGTCAAGGTGTGGCAATGCCTGCGTCAAGCTCAACGACGTATACTAGTCCCTAACAGGCTGAGAATAAAGAGAAACAAATGAAAAAGTGTTTTGGCCTTCTATCTATGATTTTTCTGGCGACGGCATCAGCGGCACACTGCCAGAATACCACGCTACAACCTACTCTTGCTCTTTCAGAAAAACTTACATTGAGAAGCATTCAACACGACAAGTTGGCGTTTTTTGACATGGATTCGCTGCCTGTTGATGGGATTTTGAAAGAGCAAGCCGGTTCTTGGGTTTTAGCAAAACTCACACCGCTTACGCCGCAACAAAAGAAGAACCATTTTATTGTTTTCGTGGACCCTGTTACTGGCCTAACAACTCTGCCTCCTGGGTCAGACTTCAGGCCGTCTGAACAAGGCGACTTTGCAGTCTTAGCCTCTCTCAATGAGAAGAAGGCTCCCAGCGAAAAGTACGATTTCCCAACTTCATTAGTTTACAATGGGCCAGCTTATCTCAAAAGCCATGTAACTGAATCTCCTTTCCGAGTCGGCGGCTATGCCATCTGTGAGGTGAACCCGAAAGCGACAGGACAAGACCGCTATTCGCCCATCTACGTCGTCCCCGCCGAATGGTCGGCATTTGTCGCGCCCGCGTTCGCCTTCTGCCGGGCTAACCCCGCCCTGTTCAGCGACACCGACACCCGCATGACGGCGGCGCGGCGCACACTCCTGACCAATCTGCTGACCTCGCCCAATCCCTATCTGGCTGCGTTTGCCTGCCGGACGCTGACCCGCACCGGGGCCGTGGATGCGGCAACTATAGATCGGGCGCTACTGCAAACGGACCCCTTCCGGCAGGCCATGATGACCTACCTGCTGCTGGCAAACGTGCCAGAAATGGACAATGCAACCGCGCTGGTAGTGGAGGGCAGCATTCATGCCATTACCAATGACGCCGGGACACTGGATAGCTTGAATGGCATTGCGCTGGGCATCGGGGCGGCATTAGATGCCTCCGGGGGACCGGCGACATGGGGAGCGCGGGATGCTTTGGAAGAAGCGCGGAAGCGTCTGGCCCCAGATGGTGCGGCGGACAGCTATGTCTCCGCGCTGTTGCGCGGCCACGAGCGGACGGACAAGTAGAGAGGCAGGTTTGCCCTGCCTGCCTGCCGGGTAAAGAACGTGTGTGTTTGTTCCCTCGGTACGTTGTGGGGGCACACGACCTAATCAGGAGTAACAAAATGGCACATTTGTATGCATCGTTCGCAGACGCCTCGCTGGCGGAGAAGGCAGCCGGAGCGCTTTTAGACTACGGCGTCAAGCAGCAGGACATCAGCATCGTCGCCCATGAAGATCATGCGGCCACACGCGAGACCATGTACAGCACCGACGGCGGCGCAACCCCCGCCGCAGGCTACGGCGCGGCCGGTACAGCGGGCTACGGCACGGCCACCGGCATGGCCGCAGGACTCGGCAGCGGCCTCGCGGAGACCGGCGACCGGATTGCCGGAACTACCACCGGCGCGTTCGGCGCGGAAGGCGCGGCGGCAGGCTACGAAACCGCCGCCAATGCACGGGCTGACGCAGGCACGAGCACGGCGCAGGTTTACGACAACCCGACCGCCACTCCCGTTGGCAATGACCTGAACCCGATGGATCAGGGCGGACCAGACTCGGCAGTCAGCCATGCCCATGACCCCGAGGCAGTGGACAATGCCGCCAAGCACGGCATCAGCACCACCACCCCCGAAGATGCAGGCGAAGGCGCGGTCAAGGGAACCGGCATCGGTCTGGGCGTCGGCATTCTGGCGTCTATCGCGGCGCTGGCCGTTCCCGGCTTTGGCCTTGTCCTGGGCGGCGGCGCACTGGCTGCCGCGCTGGGCGCGACAGCGCTGACGGCAGGCGCAGGCGCAATCGCGGGCGGCGCAACGGGCTACCTGAAAGATCAGGGCGTTCCCGCCGATGCCGCTGAGCGGTATCACGGCGTGGTGACGGCGGGCGGCGCGGTGCTGTCCGTAGCAATCCCCTCCGGCGACGTGGATCAGGCGACAGCCTCCGCTGTCCTGTCCAAGTACGGCGCGTCCGATGTGAACGCCTACTAAGCCTGTCGTAACCCGCAAGGCCCCTGCTTCTCTCACAGCCGTGAAAAAAGCAGGGGCCTTCTGTTCTTTTCCGGCCCCCTCTCCTTGCTTAAGAAGAGGGTGGGGGTGAGGTTCTTTTGGCCTGTTCGAAAACTCTCGAAAATACTTGCCCGCGAATGGCTTGACAAGCGGGCGGCGACGTGTTAGAATGAGGGGCGTGGAGAAATCCGCGTCCCCCTTTCGTCGCCCGTAACAGCATCGCCTATAACAGCATCGCATATTCACTGGGAGTTACGCATTATGCCCGCCGGGCCATTGGTTGGAATTGATATCGGGTCGCAGCAGATCAAAATGGTCGAGATGCGCCCCGGCAAAACAGGACTGGTTGTGTCTGCGCTCGGCATGGGGCCGACTCCGCCCGGCATCATCCAGAACAACATCATTACAGACCCCGCCGCGATGGGGCTGGCCGTCAAACAACTGATGAAAGACAGCGGCATCACCGCCCGCAAAGCGGTTGGCTGCCTGTCCGGGCAGAACGCCGTTGTTATTCGCATTATCGAAGTGCCTCGGATGACCGATGCCGAGCTGAAAGAAACCATGAAGTGGGAAGTGGAGCGCCATGTTCCCTTCGCGCCAAGTGAAACCCATCTGGACTATCAGCCTCTGGTTCCCCTGTCCCCCGAAGCCGCCTCGGGACCCAACATGGAAGTGCTGCTGGCCGTTGCCCAGCAGGATGCCGTTTCCAGCTACCTGGACACCCTCTTCGCCGCCGGGCTGGACCCGACGGCTCTGGATGTCGAGCCGCTGGCCCTGTCCCGCGCCCTGCTGGACCTGCAAAACGGGCAGCCCGTATCCCGCCCGCAGATACCCGCCGGAGAGCAGGCGTTCTTAAACGGCGGCCTGCCCACCGAAACCGTGGCGATTGTCAACATCGGCGCGGCCAACACCGACATCGCCATCTTTCAGGGCGACCAGCTTGCCTTCCCGCGCTCCCTGCCTCTGGCCGGAGACAGCCTCACCCGCGCCATTGGCGAGGCACTTCAGCTCCCCGCCGAGCAGGCCGAGCGCATCAAGCGCGAACTGGGCGTTGTGCAGCTTGACCGCATGGCCGTCTACACCGGCACCGGCTTCGGCGAGGAAGACGCCGAGTACGAAGCCCCGCAGTTTCAGGACGAAGAGACTTCGTTCGGCCTCGCCGATGACCTGGCAATGCCCAACCCCTTCGGCACTGCCCCCGAGGACCCATTCCGCACTCCTACCCCGAGCGGGCGGCTGGGCGGCGAGCCGCAGTTCGACGACGCCGAGCGGACACAGCCTATGTCGCGGCGCACGCTGAACCTGGCGCGTCCGGCGGTCTCCGATGTGCCCCCGGCCTTTCTGCCCCCCGGCGATGACCTCGGCTTTGGGATGGCCGGGGCGGGCAGTGCGAGCGACGAGCAGATGCGAAACGATATTTTTGAGGCCATCGCCCCGGTGCTGGGCGAGCTGGCTTCCGAAATCCGCCGCTCACTGGACTACTTCCGCAGCCGGGGTGCGTCGTCGGTGATCGACCGCGTGCTGCTCACGGGCGGCACGGCCAATTTGACCAATCTGGCCGCGTTCCTGCAAAACGAACTGCAGGCTCCCGTGGCGGTCGCCGCGCCGCTGTCTGGCCTCAGTGTGACGTCCAAGCATTTTGACCCGGCCTACCTGCCCACCATCGGGTCCGCCTTCACCGTGGCGCTGGGACTGTCCGCCCGCGACGTCGTGTTTGCTGCAAACCCCGTTGCCAAAACGCCCAAGCCGCCCAAAGCGCCGAAAGCGGCCAAAGTCGCGCCCTAAGATTACTCCTTAATTCTGTTCGCTCCCGAGACACTTATGCTCCGAATTAATCTACTGCCCGATTATGTCAAGCAGCGCCGCAAGATCAAACAGGTGATTGCGATCTTTGCCGCCGCTGCTGTGGTCTGCGTCGCCCTGCCAATGCTGTTTTACTTCTGGCAGGTCGGCCAGCTCAAAACGCTGACCGCGAAAGCCGATGCCGCCGTGGAAGGCAAGGCCAAAACGGATGCGTCCAAAGCCCTCGCCGCCAGCACGCTGGCACAGGTGGCCCCCATCAAGGCAAAAATCGACTACGTCACCGCAGTCCATGTGTATGACGGCAACCAGATTCAGTTCTACAACACACTGGCCGATGTCACGCCCCGCAACAGCCTGATTTACGGCGGCACTGCGTTTGGAGCCGGAACCGGCGCGGCGGGCGGCGGGTATCCCGGTGCTTCCGGCGCCGCCACCACCGCCGCGACCGGACCTACCTCCGTCAGCATCAAAGCCTATTCAGGCTCAGTCGCCACTGTGGGACGGTATTTGCAGGCCATGTACCGCGAGCCGGACTTCACCACCGTCGCGGTGGACAAAGTGCCCGGCTACCCGGACAATGTCCGTAACCTGTATTACTACGGCAAAACACTCGTGTTCGCCGATGACGCCACCGGCGGCAGCGGCGGCAGTGGCGGCTCCGGCGGCTATTCCGGCGGCGGCAGAAGCAGCTATCCGGGCAGCAGCGGCAGGTCCAGCGGCTACCCGACCGGCGGTGGCGGAACCGGCCCAAACTCCGGCGCAAACGGACCTTCTGACTACAATTCGGCAAACCTCGGCCCCAATGCCGCCGGTAACGTCCCGCCCGGCGTCGGCCCGCCCCCGCCCGAGCTGACCGGCGGCGTCTCTGTGGGAGGCGGCAATGGCCCCGGCGGCACGCCGAGCGGCCAGCCCGGCAGGCAGGCGACCGGACAGCAAAACGGGCAGGCGGGAGCGGCGGGAGCCACACCCATTATCTATGGTGCTGTGTTTGATCGCGTGGCCGGGAGCAACATTAGCCCGTTCGCCTCGCCTGAAGTGCGCCAGAGCATTTTGCGGGAGCGCCTGCGCCGGGTCGTCAAAAAGACCGTGCCTCGCGGCTTCGATCTGACCGTCACCGCAACGCTCAAGGACACCACCACAAAGCTGCTCACGCCGCCCGCTTTGCCCGGCACGGCTCCCGCCGCCACGACCGGCGCACCCGGCGGCTTTCCCGGCAGCGCGGGTGGCTCTCCCGGCGGACCGCCTCCGCCGCCCGGCGCACGACCGACAGGATAATTGTCAGGATACACCGTAAACTATGAAAACCGCTCGCCTGAGTCCTGGAATTATCGCCGTCATCGGCACTGTCTTTTGCCTGCTCGCCGTTGGCTTGATTGTCTGGTTTTTAATCAAGCCGACGCAGGAGCGCACCAGCGCACAGCAGGCACGCTATGATCAAAATTATCTTGAATCCACGGATATCGCCCAGAGAAACGCGCTGAAACAGGTGGGTTTGGCCCAGATTCAAGTCGCTCAGATCAAGGCCAAGTGGGCTGTTGACCAGGCACGCTATATGCCGCCGTACAACGTCGCCAACCGTCAGCTCGCTGTGCGCCAGCTCACCTACGAGCTGGGCCAGCATCTTGGGCCGGACCTGGAGCGGCAGTTCAAAGCGGGCGGCGTCACCAACACCACCAACGTGACCCTGCCGCCGCCGCCGATTTCGCCCAATGACATCACCGCCGCGCCGCTGGTGATCCCGCTCGGACCAGTCACCGTTGGCGGCGACTTCCGGCGCATTTTGACCCATTTCTATAAGTGGCAGTCATTCAATCGCCTGGTGCTGGTCGAGGGCCTCGCTCTGGACGGCAACAGCCCGTATATGACCGGCACTTACAATGCGACGGTGATTATCTTTCCGCAGAACGACGGCGAGCTGCCTGCCCCTATCGCAAAAGCGGGCGGCGGCGCGGCGGCAGGCACGACGCCCGGCGGGTACCCCGGTGGCAGTCCCGGCGGCTTCCCCGGCGGAAGCCCTAGTGGAAGCCCCGGTGGATATACGGGCGGCAGACCTCCTGGCCGCTGAGCGTCACATTCTGTGATTGATCTGCATTTAAACTGCAATTTAAAATGAAGGCTTTCCGTGTCCGCCGTCTCAGAGCAGGTAGAGGGAACGTAAAGCAAGGAAACATTCCGCATGGACCGGATTAACGAATTTTTAAAAGACAAAAAAAACCTGCCCATCGTCGTGGGCATTGGCGTATTCTTCGTGCTGGCAATGGGCGGCCTGATTGCTTTCGAGGCGGGCTGGATACCTACCGGGGCAAGCACAACAGCATCCGTGCCGCCGACCTCTGGCCCGGCGGGTGGTCCGCCTCCGCTCCCGCCGGGCGCTCCGGGCGGCGTGCCGCCCTATGGCCGAAGCGGCAGCCTGCCGCCGGGGCCTGGCAGTCACAATCCGTTTAACGCAGGCAATCCCGCCGCCCCGACTGCGGCGCTGGCAAGCATACCGGGGCTGAACGAAGCGCGTCCCGGTGTGACTACGCCCAACGCAACGGGGCCGAACCCGTATAACATCCCGAATGGGCGCGTCCTGCTGGCACAGCGCAACGGCCCTGCGGTTGGCAACCTGCCGCTGCGCGAACGTCTGCCCCGTGTTGACCTGTTCACACTGCCCCCGCCCACTCCGGCGGGATCGCCGATCAATACAGACAACAATGGGCAGAATTTGGCACTGGCTGCAAACTACCGCCTGTCGGGTATTGTCAACGGCGCAGACGGCAACATCAACGGCATTCTGGAAGTCGGCGGACAGTCACAGACGGTCAAGCCCGGCGACACTCTGCCGGACGGCTCGGTCGTCGAGTCTATCACTCAGACGGGTTTAATCCTGCGGACGCCCGGCGGAACGCCTCTCACGATCTCGCTGTCTAACGGGTCAGATACGCCTCCCAATGGTCAAGGCTATCCCGGCCAGGGCTACCCAGGACAAGGCCAGGGGTTCCCCGGTCAAGGTCAGGGCTTTCCGGGACAGGGCGGTCAGGGCTTTCCAGGACAGGGCGGTCAGGGCTTCCCCGGTCAAGGCCAGGGCTTTCCGAACCAGGGTGACAATGGTGGCGGCACAGATTTCGGTGACAACGGTTAGGCATTCAACAGACACCAGATACTCACGACAATTCGACTTTCTCTTGGCCGATTTTCTCTTGGCCGATTCGTCAGAAAGGCAGCAGACAATGACATTCAAAAATACAAAATGCTTCGCGCTCGGGGCACTGGCCCTGCTTGGAGCCGCAACGCTGGGAATGCCCGCTCACGCGCAGGACGCCGGGGGCGACAACGGCAAGCCCATCACCCTGAACCTTCTCAATGTGCCGATCCAGGCATCCCTGCGGACCCTGTTCACCAGCGCTGGCATCCGCAACTATCAGATCGACCCGCAGGTGCAGGGCTTCGCCAACATCAACGTCGGCGACGTTCCCTTCACCACCGCCCTGCGTCAGCTTCTGTCGCAGGCGACGCCCCCGGCGACGTTCGAGATCGAAAATGGCATCTACCACGTCAAAGTGCAGGAAGCCGCGCCCCCGACGCCGCCGACCGTGGTCACGCCCACTACTATTGCTGCCGATGGCACCGGGGCTGCCACCAGCACGACGCCCAAGCAGTATTACAAAATCCCGATTGACAAGTACGATGCGTACTACATCGCGGAGCTTCTCGGCGATGCCCAGCCAATTATCCAGGTGCAAGCCAATCAGGTCATCCCGAGCGGCGGCGGTCAGGGCGGCAACCAGAACGGTCAAGGCGGTCAGGGCGGCTTCGGCGGTCAAGGTGGCTTTGGCGGTCAGGGAGGCGGCTTCGGCGGCAATAGCTTTGGCGGCGGCGGCGGTTTGTCCGCGCCTGTAACCAGCATCGGCGGCAACAGTGGCTTTGGCGGCGGTGGCTTTGGCGGCGGCGGCTACGGTGGTGGTGGCTACGGCGGTGGCGGTTACGGCGGCGGTGGACGCCGGGGCTACTAGTTTCAGCGCGTCTGAGCCGCACACATATCAACGAAGAATCAAGGACATCACGAGGAGTACTTCCCCCTATGGGTAATCATCAATGGCGAATCGGCGCGGCGCTCGGGCTGATGACGCTCGGCTTTTTAGCGGGCAGCACACCCGCCCGGAGCGCCGACTCGGCGAACAAGTTCGTCACGGTTGACGTCGCCGATGCGAGTTTCGGCACAGTCGTTGCTATACTTCAGCGGCAGGCCAATATCGATGTCACGATCCGTCAGGGGGATCAGCCCTTCAAGAACGTCTCCGTGCATCTCATCGACAAGCCGCTGGCTTATGCGCTCCGCCAAATCGCGTACAGCGCCCATGCCCGCGTCAGCCGCGACAGCGACGGCGGCTACGTCTTTGAGCCGGAAACCGCGTCTGACTCAAACGGCGACACGCCGATGGCTCCGCCCCAGGCACAGAACGCCTCGCTGACCACGGATACCGACAGCCAGACGGGCACTTCGGACGACGATGCCCCCCGGCATTTTGCGCCCGGCTCACTGCACTGGCAGCCCATCGTGCTTCAGCACGCGGTTCCCGACGAGATTCTGCGGATTATGCACTGGGACCGGTTTGTTTCGGACGAGCAGCCGTTCCGCCCGCTGTCCGTCAACTCGAACCAGCCTGTTCTGTCGTCCACACAATCCACCGTTGTTCTGCCGTCCCAGCTCCCTCCCGGCTACTCGAGCATGGACAACAATAACTACGGCACTTACGGCGGCGGCTACGGCAGCCCGTCCGTGCCCGTCGGAACCGGCAACCCCAATCAGGCACAGGCGAATTACTCCGCCCATCGCAGCGCCGGGCCTCCCGATCAGGCCAACCAGTTCCCCGGCTTCCCCGGCGGCGGCGGTGGCTTCGGCGGTGGCACTGGCTTTGGCGGCGGCACTGGCTTTGGCGGAGGGCAGTTCGGCGGCGGTCGGTTTGGCGGCGGCAACAACCCGTTCCAGACCGGTCAGGGTGGTGTCGGCGGCATTGGCGGGGCGGGCGGACGCGGGCAGCAGGCCCAGCTTCCCGAAGGCGTGGACCGCATCTATGCCCTGCAAAGCAACAACTCGCTGCTTGTCCATGCGACCCCCGAAGGTTTCAATGAGCTGCGCCGCCTCGTCAAGATTCTGGACATCGCGCCCCGGCAGGTGGAAGTCAAAGTCGAATTCGTCACCGCCAGCGTCACCGACGTTGACAACCTCGGCGTCAACTTCGACCTCGTGCCGTATCCCGGCCTTGAGTTTGGTACGACCCAGGGGAACTCTACCCTTGTCACCGGCGTCCAGCCGACATTCCTGCAATACGCTACCGGCAACATCGTGGCCCAGCTTTACCAGACGCTCACCCGCACACGCGGTAAAGTCGTTCAGGCCCCGCTGATCACCACCACTAACAATGTGCAGGCCACCATCCAGATCAGCACGCAGATTCCGTTCTTTACCTCAAGCTCCGTGTCTACGGGCGGCCTGAACAACAACACAATCAACAACCAGCAGGCGAACTTCCTGCAGCTTCAGACGTTCCTGACTATCACCCCGCGCATCAACAGCGACGATTCGGTGACCATGAACCTCGCGCCGCAGATCACCGACACCACCGGTCAGGCCGCCGTCGGCGGCATCCCGCCCACCATCACGCAGAACGTCACCACCCTCCGCACCGTCCGCAGCGGCGAGACGATGGTTCTCGGCGGGCTGGTCCGCAAGCAGGAAACCGCGTCGTCCCAGCGCATCCCGATCCTGTCCGACATCCCAATCCTCGGCGGTCTGTTCCGCACCCGCAACAAACAGATCAACGACCAGGAGCTGCTGATTTTTGTGACCCCCCGAATTATCGGCGAGAGCAACGACAGCACACCGGGAACCGTCAACGCCAACCAGAACCAGACGGTCACGCCGTAACCCGGCGTTTTTTCAAGAGCCTGGCACTTCTTTGTGCCAGGCTCTTTTTCATGGCTGCCCCGTTTTTCGGGTATAATCGCCCCTATCCAACTTCTTATAGCCAACTTCCTATTCTTAGACCAGGAGCTTACCCTTGTTTCGTTTCCTTACCGCCGGAGAGTCCCACGGCCCCGCCCTCACCGCTGTTGTGGAGGGTCTGCCCGCCGGGATGTCCGTTCTGGCCGCGCCCATCAATGCCGAACTCAAGCGCCGTCAGGGCGGCTATGGACGCGGCGCTCGACAAAAAATCGAGTCCGACACCGTCGAAATTTTGTCCGGCGTCCGTTTCGGCAAAGCGATGGGCGGCCCCATCACCCTCGTCGTCCGCAACCGGGACTGGGCCAACTGGACGACCAAAATGTCCGTGGAGCCGCTGCCCGAGGGCGTCGAGGCCCCCGCCGAAATCACCGTGCCCCGCCCCGGCCACGCCGACTTTACCGGCATGATGAAGTACGACCACCACGACCTGCGGAACACGCTGGAGCGCTCGTCCGCCCGCAACACCGCCACCCTCGTCGCCGTCGGCGGCGTCGCCCGGCAGTTGCTGTCCGAGTTCGGCATGGTCGTCGCCTCCCACGTCGTCAACATCGGCGGCGTCAAAGTCAATGCCGACAATGTTGATCTGCGCCGCATCGCTGAGTTGTCTGAAGACAGTCCCGTGCGCGTGGTCGACAAAGACGCTGAAGCCAAAATCATCGCCGCTATCGACGATGCCAAATCCAAAGGTGACACCCTCGGCGGCACGTTTGAAGTCGTTGCCCTCGGCCTCCCAGTCGGCCTCGGGTCCTATTCACAGTGGGACACCCGGATCGACGGCAAAATCGCCCAGGCATTAATGTCGATTCAGGCCATCAAAGGCGTCGAAGTCGGTATCGGCTTCGGGGCCGCCGACATCCCCGGCTCGCAGGTCCATGATGCGTTCTTCTACGACGGTGCGGACACCGAAGGCCACGATGCCCGCTTCCGGCGCGGCTCCAACAACGCGGGCGGCACGGAAGGCGGCATCTCCAACGGCGAGCCTTTGGTCGTCCGCGCCGTGATGAAGCCCATTGCAACCCTGATGAAGCAGCTCCCCTCGGTCAACTTGCAGACCAAAGAAGGCGTCCCCGCGTTCGCCGAGCGCTCCGACGTCTGCGCCGTCCCCGCCGCCGCCATCGTCGGCGAAGCGATGGTCGCCATCGTCCTGGCCGGTTTAATGACCGAAAAGTTCGGCGGCGACAGCCTCACCGAAATGCGGGCCAATTACGACGCCTATCAAACCCGCGTTGCCGCCCGCACCGCGAAGTAGCCAGGGAAAGGATACGGAGGCCAAATGTCTGATAGTTACTACGAGGCACAAGAAACGCCGCCCCCGGACAGCACCGTCTGGCCGCCGCCCCCGGTTGGCCGCCCGCCCAATGCCGCGCCTTCGCCGCTGCTGTTTCGCTTCGCGCCCCTGCACCTTCTGGCAAGCGCGATTTGTATTCAGCTAGCCTTGTATGCGCTCTTGTGCGTGGTGATTATCGGGAATGCCCTGCTGCCCTCGGGTTCGCGCCCGGTGGGCGATGTGCTAAGTGGCCTGCGTGTTCTGCTTCTCTTGACCACCGGTGTCTGCTTCCTTATCTGGACCTACCGCCTGCATCGAAACCTGCGGGCGTTCGGCGTGGAGAGGCTGAGCGTCACCGCAGGCTGGGCGGTCGGGTATTTCTTCGTTCCGGTCATCAGCCTGTACCGCCCGTATCAAATCTTTTCTGAAATCTGGAAAGCCAGCGACCCTGGCCCGGCCCCGCGTGACGGCGCAGCCTGGCAAGCTCTCAAAGTGCCCGCTCTTGTCGGCGTCTGGTGGGCTTTCTGGCTGTGTTCGGGAATCATCGATCAGCTCAGCCGGACGACGCCCGGCGAAACCATCGGAATTGCTCTCGGCGCAGCCCTGCGCCTCATCGCTGCCGTTCTTGCGTCTCTGGTCGTGCGTCGGTTCACCGCCCGCGAGGAGCAGACCGCCCGGCGACTGTCTTTAATTGCCTGAAAGAAGAGTTTGACAAACATATGGCTGAGACTGTGGCAAGCCTCAAGCGTAAAAAAGCGCAGCCACTCTCATGGGGCTGAACCCCCGTGCTTTGAAAGGGCAGTTCCCCGCCTTCGCGGGCATCAAAACCCGCGAAGCGGGCTGTCCACGTAAGTGGACATTTGCTTTCTATAGCCCCGGATTTCCAATCCGGGGGCAGGGTTTTCTTCTGTCTTTATGAACATCGTTCTCATCGGCTTTATGGGCACGGGCAAAAGCGCCGTGGGGCGGGCTATAGCGCGGCGTCTGGGAGCGCGGCACCTCGACACCGACGCCGAAATTGAGCGCGAGGCGGGGCGCACCATCCCGGAGATATTCGCCGCCGAAGGCGAGGAAGCCTTCCGCGCCCGCGAAGCGGCTTTGCTGGCGAGGCTGGCTGAGCAAAATGGCGACACGCCACTGATTTTGTCCACCGGAGGCGGGACGCCTTTGCGGCCCGAGAACGCGGCGCGGCTGGCAGAAATCGGAACTGTGGTCTGGCTTCAAGTCGCCCCCGAAGCGATTTTGGCCCGCGTCTCTCGCTCCCTGCACGAGCGGCCTCTGCTGAACACCCACGCCGCCGATCCGCTGACGCGAATCAAAACACTGCAGGCCGAGCGGGGTCCGCGCTACGCAAGCCTGGCCGCGTACACACTGGATACGTCGCACTGCCGCGACTCGGAAGAAGCCGCCGTGCGGGTTCTGGAAATACTGGATATGAAGTCAGAAACATACATGGTCCCGGTCAAGATGGGCGAGCGGTCGTATGAGGTTTTCGTCGAAGCCGGGGCGCTGGCGGCGGTCGGCACCGAAATGGCCCGGCATCTGGCCCCGGACGGGGTAGGGAACCGACTGGCGCTGGTCGTCACCAGCCCCGAAATAGACGCGCTTTACGGCGACACCCTGCGCGAAAGCCTCACGGCGGCGGGCTTCCGGGTCGGGACGGCCACCGTGCCGCCGGGCGAGGAGACTAAATCGCTGGCACATCTGGAAACGCTTTATGCCGCCCTGCACGCCGCCGCCGCCGACCGGCGCACCGTCGTTGTCGCCCTCGGCGGGGGCGTTGTTGGAGACCTCGCGGGCTTCGCGGCGGCAACCTATGTGCGTGGGCTGGACTTTGTGCAGGTCCCCACGACTCTGCTGGCACAGGTGGACAGCAGCGTGGGCGGCAAAACCGGGGTAAACTTTCAGCACGCCAAAAACATTCTCGGTGCGTTCCATCAGCCCCGCCTCGTGATGATTGACCCGGACACGCTGGCAACCCTTTCATTGCGGGAGCGCCGCTCCGGGATGGCCGAAGTCATCAAATATGGTATAATTGCCGACAAAAGTTTCTTCGGCTTGCTGACCCGCGAAATCGGCGGCCTGCTGGACCTGACATCGCCGGAGCTGGGCTATGTGGTGGCCCGCTCCTGCGCCCTGAAAGCGCGGGTGGTGGAGCAGGATGAGCGCGAAAGCGGCCTGCGAGCCATCTTGAACTTCGGCCACACCGTCGGGCACGCTTTAGAAACGATCACGCACTATCAGACCTACACACACGGCGAAGCGATTGCGCTCGGCATGGTGTCAGCGGCCCTGATTGGCGAAGAAGTAGGCGTGACGCGCCCCGAAGACACGCACGCGATGACCGCGCTCTTGCAGGCCGCCGGGTTTGCGGTAGCACTGGACCCTGCCCATTCGGTAGAGGAGATCGTGCGCCTCTTAGCCTGGGACAAAAAGAGTGTCAGCGGCGCGGCCCGCTTCGTGCTGATGGAATCGATAGGCCACGCGACACCGGGGCACACCGTCCCCGAAGCCGCGATTTATGCCGCGCTGGCGCGTCAGCAAAGTTTGCACGAGCAGCGAGGAAACGAGGGGTTGAAAACCCCTCGCTAGGAGAAGCACCCTCCGGGTGAAGGAGGTAGGGGCACTGCTTGCTGCGCCTTTCTCTTGTCCGTATGTTCCTTCGTCCGAAGGACGCCTCACCTAGCGAGGGATTTTCAATCCCTCGGACACTGGCTCGGACACTGGCCCAAAATGAAAACAAAACCGCCCTTCTGGGCCGACATTCTGCTGACCGTGTGGGTGCTGGCCGTGGCTCTGTTCTTCTTCGGCGGCTACCTTCTGCCCGCGCAGATTGGTGTTTATAGCTCGGCGGGCGCAGGGATATACGCTCTGATGCTTTTGGTGTCCGTAGGCACGCTGGCCCTGCGTTATCTGAACCGTTCGCCGGAAAAAGACAAACGCCCAAAGAATGACTCGAAGATTAGAAAGTAAACTCTTTGATGCTCTCGAAAACACTGAAAGCCCTGGCCGTTGGCCTGCTGCTTATAAGCACAGTTCGCGCTCAGGCGGCCCGGAATTACACGGCCGACGGCGTCGCCCTGCACCAATGCTCCTGCGCGTATGCCTGCCCCTGTATGTTCGAGAACGGCCCGGACAACTGCGCTCTGGCCGCCGTGTATCACTTTGACAAAGGCAGCTACGCGGGTGTCGATGTCAGCGGCCTGTCCATGATCTCGATAGACGGGGCAATCGGCGCTCATGCGCCCAAAATGGCGGCGTGCTGCGCTGCCAAGCTAAAAACTGCCAAAACGAACGTGCCTGCCGGGGTGATTTACTTGGATGCCAAAGCCACCCCGGCGCAGCGGCAGGCGCTGCTTGGGCTGATGGAGAGCCACGGCGAATGGCCCGGCGCGGGGCGGCCCGTGCGCGTCGTGCCCATCATTTTTGTCAAAACGAACTCCGGCTACAAGACCCATGTGCCGGGGCTGTTCGACGGCGAAACGGCGGGCGTCGCCAGCCGCACCGGCACCCCGATTGTCGTCAGCGGCGTCGGCTTCGCCGAAGGGCCGCGCTGGACCGTAGGCCGCAGCGTGGTCAATGACCTGCACGACGCCGCGCTCGGTCTGCGCTGGCACCTGCCCAACACCAACGGCTCGTGGACACAGTTCCACTGGGCGGCTCACTAACCGGCCTGACGAATTAAAGGAGAACGCGCTTTTTGTCTGCCCTGGCGATCAACCCGCGCTACGAACTGCTTGAAGAAGCGTCCGGCCCTGAAACCCCGCCGTACCGGTTTTCCAAAGCCCGAGACCGGGAAGAAGGACGGGTCGTGTCCGTTCAAATCGTCCCCGCCGGGCTGCTCCCTGCCGCCGCGATGGCGGGCTTTGAGGCCGCCGTCCGCGAAGCGCAGACTTTGGACCATCCGGGCATCCTGCGCGTCTTTGAGCAGGGCGTGACCGAAGATACCGGCGAGCTGTATGTCGTCCGCGAACAGCTCCGGGGCATCACCTTGGCCGAGCGCATCCGGCGCATCGCCCCGTTCAATCTGACGGTTGCCACCGACTTTGCGCTGGCCGTCGGAGAAGCGTTAGCTTCGGCGCACCGGGACGGTGTCGCGCACGGCGACCTGCGGGCTACCCACGTTCTGTTCAGCCCCGAAGGGCAGATCAAAGTCGCCGACTTCTGCTACGGCGCGGTTGTCGCCGCGAGGGCCGATGACCCGGCCCGCGCCGCGTTTCTGCCCCCCGAAGGCGGGCCAAATCCCGCCCCGTCCTTTGGCGGCGACCTGTACGCCCTGGGCGCACTGCTTTATGAGATGCTGACCGGCGTGCCCCCGCTGGCCGGCGGCATTCGGGTGACTTCGCCGCGTGATGTCAACCCGAGCATCCCACCTGCGCTCGATGGCATGGTGCAGAAATCTCTGCACCCCGACCCCGCCCGACGCTACCGCTCCGCCGCCGCGCTGGTCTCGGATTTGCAGGCCGTCCGCGACGCTCTGCGCTCCGGCAAGTCTCTGGATTGGTCCCCGCTCGATGGCCGCGCCCAAGCCTCGGAAAAGCCCGAGAAACGCGCCCCGCGCCCGCCCGCCCCGCGCTCCGTCGAGACCACGCAGGTCAGCCCGGTTCTGGCCGGGGCGATGGAAGAAGACGGAGACTGGGAGGAGATAGAGGACACCACGAAAGGCACGAAAAGAAAACGAATGCGTGAACGAAAGCCCGCCTCCCCGCTGGGCGTACTGCTGGGAGTGCTGGTGGTGCTGACCATGCTTGCCGTCATCGGCCTGTCGTGGTATGCCGTCAAGATGTTTGCCGAAGTCCCCAGCGATATTCAGGTTCCTAATCTGGTTGGCAAGACCTTTGATGACGCCCGGCGCATTGCCGCGCAGCAGCATTTCACGCTGGTCCAAAGCCAGGACAGCGATTACAGCGACTCCATGCCGGAAAACCAGATTTATGCCCAGGACCCCCTGCCGGGCCGCACCATCAAATCCGGCAAAGAAGTCACCGTCCACCGCAGCCTCGGCCCCCGCCTTCTGGTCGTTCCCGCCCTCGTCGGAACCACGCAGGACTACGCCGCCAATGCCCTTTCCACGGCCAGCCTGCCGATAGGCGCGGTCACGCAGGAATACAGCGACACCATCCCCAGCGGAATTGTCCTGCGGCAGTCCCCCGACCAGAAAAGCAAAGTCGCCCGCAACACCGCCATCAACTTTGCCGTCTCCAAAGGCAAGCAGCCGCCCGCCGTGCCCACCAGCGTTCTGGGCAGTGCCGACGGCCCGGACAAAATCAGCCTGACCTGGGACGCCGCGCCCCGTGCTGAGTCCTACAAAGTCCTGCGCTCGGAAGGCGGCGATACTACTACCGTTGCTCAGGGTCTGGCCGCCTCCCGCTTCTCCGACTCGGGTCTGAAGCCCGACACAGCCTATACCTACACCGTCTCTGCCGTCAACACGGCGGGGGAATCCGATGCCAGCGACCCGGTGCAGGTAACGACCCCGCCGCTGCCCGTCGCCGCCCCGACCTTGCCGCCGGACACCGTCGTGACCCCGCCCGACTCCTCGATGTCTAATGGGGGCGACACGCCCCCATCCGACCCGGCGGCATCGTCGCGCCTGCGCCAGTTCACGATCAACTTCCGCGTCCCGCGCCGCCCGCGCCGCACCCGGCACGTTCAGATTGAAATCCAGGACGTGACCGGCACCAATCTGGTCTACGAAGAGGACCAGCAGCCCGGCGAGCAGATCAGCGCCCCGGTGCAGGGCATCGGCAACAAGATCACATTCCGCATCTTTCTGGACAACAAGCTGGAGCGTCAGCAGACATTCTAGGGAAAGAGCAACTCTGTTCCCAGTGCCGCGAAGCGGTAGTTTACGGCGTCCGCGCCCGGTAGCCGTGCCCTTCAGGGCATGGCTCCTCTCTTCGTGAGAACACCATGCCTATTAAAATTGCCCCCTCTATTTTGTCCGCCGACTTCGGCGCGTTCGCCGAGGCCGTGGAAGAGCTGACCGAGGCCGGAGCCGACTACATCCATATTGATGTTATGGACGGCCATTTTGTCCCCAATATCACCTTCGGCCCGCAGCTTGTCCGCGCCCTCCGGCCCGTCACCGCCGTGCCCTTCGATGCCCACCTGATGATTGAGCATCCCGAGTTATACGTCGCCGAGTTCGCCAAAGCCGGCTGCAATTTAATCACTGTCCATCCCGAGACGACCTCGCACCTGCACCGGGTCATCGGCCAGATCAAAGACGCCGGGGCCAAAGCCGGGGCCGCCCTGAACCCCGCCACTCCCCTCAGCGCGATTGAATGGGTCCTGGGCGATCTGGACCGCGTTCTGGTGATGACCGTCAACCCCGGCTTCGGCGGGCAGGCGTTCCTGCCCGAGATGCTGCAAAAAGTGCGGGCGCTGTCCGAGATGCGGGCCGCGCAGGGCCTCCGCTTTGAGATCGGGGTCGACGGCGGCGTAAACGCCGACACGGCTCCGCTCGTCGCCCGCGCCGGAGCGGATGCATTGGTCGCAGGCAGCGCCGTGTTCCATCACCCCGAGGGCCTGGGAGACGCCATCGCCGAGCTGCGCCGTCTGGCCCAGGAGGCCGCCAAACGATGACGAGACCTACCACCTTGTTCTCTCGTTCCTCGCTCACAGGGTCCTCCCTAAAGGGAGGATTAGGACAGAGCAGCCAAGAAGCGGTTCTGCCGACATTCGCAATCCTAATCCTCCCTTTAGGGAGGACCCTGCGAAGCAAGGAAGGTAGGTCTCCGGCATCAGCTTGGAGGATTTTGTGATGCTTCTCCCACGCCTCGTTCTCCTCTTATTTCTCCTCGCCGCCGCCGCTTACGGCGTCTGGGAAGTGCGCCGCTGGGCGACGCCGCTGGGGCAGGAAACCGTCTCTCCCAAGCAGCGCCGCCTGCGGGCCTGGGGCCTGTTTTTTCTGCTGCTGGCATTGGGGCTGTGCCTCGGGTGGACCTTTCTGCCGACGCCCCATACCCGGCAGGCGCTCATTGGCTACGCCCAGTACATTATCTTGATCTGCCTGTCCGTCCTGCCCTTGCTCCCGCTGGCCCTGCTGGACTCCCGCGAAAACCTGCGCCGCCTGGCCGAATCGCGCCGCGCCCTGCTGGCCCAGGCTCTGGGCCGCGAGAGTGATTCCCCGCCGCCTGTCTGACCCCAAGAAAGAGATAACTTTGATGCAAAAAGAACTCACCGCCCAAGTCGCCGCCCGTCTGGCCGAAGCCGACTCGTCCGCGCTCAATGTCACCGTCGGTTTGGATGCGTTCGTCGATGAGATTATCCGCGTCGTCGACCGCCGCGCCTCAGACACCGAATACACCACGATTGAGCAGATTTCTGAGCTGGGCACCCGCATCGTCGGGGCCTCGGGCCAGAGTACCAACCTGGAGCTGATTGTGGAGCGCGTCAAGCTCGGCGGCAACGGCCCGATTATGGCAAATGCGCTGGCATCGTTCGGTACTCGCATGACCTGCCTCGGGCCGCTTGGTGAGGGCGGCCTTCACCCGGCCTTCGCCGAAATGGCCGAGCAGGCCACGCTGGTTTCACTCGGCACGCCGGGCCACACGGACGCTTTAGAGTTCGAAGACGGCAAAATTATGATGGGCAAAATCGAGTCCCTGGGCGATGTCACCTGGGCGCGTCTCACCGAGCGTCTGGGCGAAGATGGCCTGGCCCGCCTCTTCACGCAGGCCGATTTGGTGGCCCTGGTGAACTGGACCATGATCCCTGCCATGTCCGCCATCTGGGAACAGCTTTTGACCCTGCTTGCCGCCGCTCCCAAGCAGCCGCGCCGGTTCTTTTTTGACCTCGCCGACCCCGAAAAGCACTCCGACGCCAAAGTCGCCGACGCCTGCCGCCTCCTGTCTAAGTTTAGCAGCCACGGCGCGGCTATTCTGGGCCTGAACGAAAAAGAAGCCTTCCGCGTCGGGGTCGCCCTGGGCTACGAAGGCGGCCATCATGGCCGCGCCGAAGTGCGGGCTGTCACGGCTTTTATCAGTGCCAGGCTGCCCGTAGACACCGTCGTCGTCCACCCCCGCGCCTACGCCGTTGTCGGAGCGCACGGCGAAATCACCGGAGACGTAGACGGTCCCTTCATCGAAAACCCGCTGATTTCTACCGGGGCGGGCGACCACTTCAACGCCGGCTTCTGCCTCGGCAAGCTGCTGGGCCTCGGCGACGACGAAGCCGCCACCGTCGCCGTCGGCACCTCCGGCTATTATGTCCGCCACGCCGCCTCGCCGACCCTCTCACAGCTTTCCGCGTTCCTGAGCGAACAGTCCGCCTAGTCCAGCCCTTTCCTAATTTTCTGACCCTCTCTCCTTGCTTAAGGAGAGGGCCGGGGTGAGGTTCTCCGGGGCGGTAAACGCCCCGGATGCCTGCCTGATAGCACGCTAAAGAGTTATGCCGCAAAGCCAAAATGATCTCCACTTCATGCGCCGCGCACTGCGGCTGGCGGCCCTCGGGCGGCACGCTTCGCCGAACCCGATGGTCGGGTGCGTCCTTGTCGACGGCAGCGGCCAAATTGTCGGCGAAGGCTGGCATCCCGCGCCGGGCCAGCCGCACGCCGAGGTGTTCGCGCTTCGAGACGCGGGCGGGCGGGCGCGGGGGGCGACGGCTTTTGTGACTTTGGAGCCGTGCTCGCATCATGGGCGCACGCCCCCCTGCGCCGATGCCCTGCTTGCGGCGGGCGTCCGGCGCGTCGTGGCCGCAATGGCGGACCCGGACACGCGGGTCGGCGGGCAGGGTTTGGAACGACTCCAGGCGGGCGGCGTGGAGGTGGTGGTCGGCATCGGCGAGGCCGAGGCGCGGGCGCTGAACGCGGCGTATCTCAAGCACCGAACGACTGGCCTGCCCTGGGTGGTACTGAAAACCGCGACCACGCTGGACGGCAAAATCGCCACCGAATCGGGCAGCTCGCAGTGGATTACGTCCCCAGTCTCGCGCCGCGCCGTGCATCGGCAGCTCCGCAACCGCTGCGATGCCCTCCTGACCGGCGTGGGGACGGTGCTTGCCGATGACCCCTCGCTGACGACCCGGCTGACACACAAAGAAGGCCGGAACCCGTGGCGCGTGATCGTAGACAGCCGCCTGCGGACGCCGTTAGCGTCACAGGTCGTTCGGCTGTCCGAGGCCGACGGGCGCACGCTCTTCGCCGTCACCGAAACGGCTGACCCGGCGCGGCGAGCGGAATTCGAAGCGCGGGGCTGCGCGGTGCTGACCTGCGCGGTGGGCACTGCCGGGCGTGTCTCGCTTCCCGATTTGCTGGCCCGCCTGGGAACCCGAGGGGACATCATTGGTGTTCTGGTGGAGAGCGGCGGGGCGCTGGCGGCAAGTTTGCTCCAAGACAGCCTGGCAGACCGCTGGCTGGCGTTTATAGCCCCCAAAATTGTCGGCGGCATCTCCGCCCCCGGTCCCGTGGCCGATTTGGGTATTCAAATGATGGCCGATGCCCTGCCGGGGCGCTTCCAAAGCGTGCGCCGCTGCGGGCCGGATATTGTGTTAGATGTACGGTTCGGCACGGGCACTGGGTAGAATAACTAAAAGTAGAAGTCGGAATCAGAAGTCGAAAAAGCAGAAAGAGGCGTTATGTTCACCGGGATCATTCAGGAATTAGGCCAGATTGAAGCGATTGAGCGCGGCGAACAGTCCGCACGGTTTACAGTCCGCGCCGGGCATATCTTAGACGCCGTCAAGATTGGCGACAGCATCACGGTCAACGGCGCGTGTCTGACCATCGTGCATATCGGCGACGGCACGGTGGCTTTTGATGCCGTCTATGAGACACTTCAAAGGACCGCGCTGGGGGCGCTGGCGATTGGGGACGAAGTCAATTTGGAGCCAAGCCTTGCCGCCAATGGCCGCTTCGACGGCCACATCGTTCAGGGCCATGTGGACGGGGTGGGGACCATCGAGTCCATCCGCGACGTGGATAACTCCTACTATGTTTACATCACGGCTTCGACCCGCATTCTGCGCTACATTGTCCGCAAAGGCAGCATCTGCATCGACGGCATCTCCCTCACGGTCGTAGATGCCGACGACAAAACCTTCTCCGTCGCCATCATTCCGCATACCTGGGACCACACCAACCTGCATGGCCGCCGCGCCGGCGACCAGGTCAACCTGGAAACCGACATCATCGGCAAATACGTCGAAAAGCTCATTGGCGGCGACTACGCCCGCAGCGAAGCCACCCCCCTCCGCATCGCCGATTTAGAGCGCGAAGAGCGCCCCGAACCCGCCTACGCCACCGCCGCCACTGCCTACCGGGAGTAGCCGTTGTTTGCCAACTTGATGCCGGAGGATGTGCCTGCGGCGTATTCGCCCGCCGAGCTAAAATGCCGCGACGATGGACAATGGGTGACGATTAAAAACGGCAGTGAATGGCCTGCCAGCGGACTTTATTGCTTTGTGCGGCTGAAAGGCCGCTTTTATGTCTGCAAGAGCAGCGAAGTCACTGGTCACTTAGAGTTATCTCAGGGCAAGCCGGTAGAATATGCTGGCGAAGTGCATTTTGGCAAAGACAAAAAACGAGGCATACTAAATTATTGGAATAACGCCTCTGGACATTACAAACCAGACCCAAGTGCCGCCTCTGCGGCTGAACTGCCTTTGGATTTGTTTCGGGAGTACCTCTTTTTCTGACTACGCACGAGGAAAACATAAATGGACTTGGAAATCAAAAATTATGTTTGCCGCCCTCGCAACAGCAAACACGAAAAACTCCTGTTGCAGTGGCTCCGAGAGCTTCCTGAAGAAAAACGGTATTCAGCCATTGGGGAGCTGTTGCAGCAAGACAAAAAAGTAGGTCTTGTGATGGCTGCCCGTACCCTGCGCCAGAAACAGTATTTTGAGAAAATCTTGGAACAAGGGCTTGAAGAAGGTGATGCCAGTACCATTTTGCCGTGGCTGGAATGCGCCGTTCCCAAGCTCGGTTTCCGTAAAGTGATTTTGTCACTTAACCGACGTCTCGAAATCGACCCTCGCTCGGTGGACAACGCGCTCTACTGGATGCCGCGCTTCAAGCCGCAAAATGACCCGTCTGCCGACCTTGAACTGGCGGCGATCAGAACGCGAATTCAGGAAAACGCGCAAAACGCTGTGCCGCCCACTCACAAAAGCCGCAAGGCAATTCAAGGGGTTCAGCCTCGTAGCTCAATTCCTGTTTTGGTTTCTGTTGGAAGTAGAGAGTAGGCTTGCCCGCTTTGGTTCAGTTCCCACTAACCAGGAGTAATCGTGATGAGCCGTTCGCGCCGAAAGCATCCATTCTGCGGCATTATCAAAAATGCCGACAGCGAGAAGCAGGACAAGCGGGCGTATAATCGCCGCTTTCGTCACGCGGCGGAGCAGGCCCTGAAGGCAGACCCGACCAGCGAAAGCCTGCCGATTTTGCGGGAACATAGCGACCCGTGGAGCATGGACAAAGACGGCAAAATCCGTTTTGATCCGGCAAAGCATCTCAAGCTGATGCGAAAGTAAAACAGATGCCCGATACCAATTTCAACACTATCGAAGAAGCCCTCGCTGACCTGCGGGCGGGCAAGATGATCGTTCTCGTAGACGATGAAGACCGCGAAAACGAAGGCGACTTCGTCATGGCCGCGCAGCATATCACGCCGGAAGCCATTACGCTGATGACCCGGCACGCTTCGGGCATTATCACCGTGCCTATGCCCGAAGACCGGCTTCTCGCGCTCAACTTAGAACTGATGGTGCGCGAAAATAGCGAGTCGATGAAGACGGCGTTCACCGTCACCGTAGATGCCCGTGACGGCACCACAACCGGCAGCAGCGCCGCCGACCGGGCGCTGACTATTCGCCGCCTGGCAGACGCCGAAGCGAAGCCGACCGACTTCAACCGCCCCGGCCATGTCAACCCGCTTATGGCCCGCGAGGGCGGCGTCCTGAAACGCGCCGGGCACACCGAGGCCGCCGTGGATTTGATGCGCCTCGCGGGTCTGGAACCTGTCGGTGTCATCTGCGAGATCATGGGCGACGGCGGCGAAATGGCCCGCGTCCCCGAGCTTGCGGGGCTGGCCCAAAAGTTCGACCTGAAGTTTATTACGATAGCCGAGCTGATCAAGTACCGGCGGCGGCGCGAAAAACTGATTCACAAGGTCGCCGAAGCCCGCCTGCCGACTCGCTACGGCGAGTTCACCGCGCACGCCTACGAAAGCGGGGTAGACCCGGCCCCCTACACGGCGTTTACGATGGGCGATATTAGCGACGGCAAAGACGTTCTGGTGCGTATCCATTCGTCGTGTGTCACCGGCGATCTGATGGGGTCTTTGAAGTGCGACTGCGGCGATCAGCTTCAGCTCGCTTTGGAAAAGATTTCCGAAGCGGGCCGGGGCGTCCTTCTGTACATTGAGCAGGAAGGCCGGGGCATCGGAATTACCAACAAAATCAAAGCCTATGCGCTCCAAGACGAAGGCGCGGATACCGTGGAGGCCAATGTGCGTCTCGGCTTCAAGCCGGATTTACGAGATTACGGCATCGGCGCACAGGTGCTGGTCGATCTCGGCGTCAAGCGATTACTCTATATGACCAATAACCCGGCCAAACTCGCAGGTCTGGAAGGTTATGATTTAG
Organism: Capsulimonadaceae bacterium; assembly: GCA_965277455.1. GTDB lineage: Bacteria > Armatimonadota > Armatimonadia > Armatimonadales > Capsulimonadaceae > JANXMY01. Next base: position 3,722,006 of record OZ255823.1, read on the forward strand.
AAATTGTAGACCGCATCCCGCTCCATCTGCCCGCAAACGACGACAACCGGCGCTACATGGAAACCAAGCGTACCAAGATGGGGCACCTGCTGGAAGTCGAGGAACCGGTCATTGAAGAACAGGCGACATAGGGGGTGGGCGCAGCGCAAACCGGCATTGAAATGCCGGTCTACTCGCAAGCGGAAAAAGTGTCTCCGACACTGAAGACTAGCACACGTTCACCCGTCCGTAGTCCCGCAGGGACTTTTTCTGCTTACTAATAGACCGGCACTTTCAGTGCCGGTTTCTCTTGCACTATTTTCGGGAAAAGACAAGCTGCTTATGACCACTTACGAAGGAATGCTGACCGGGGCGGGGCTGAAGTTCGCCATTGTGCAAAGCCGGTTCAACTCGCTGATTGGCGACCGGCTCCGCGAAGGGGCACTCGACACCCTGCGGCGGCACGGGGCGTCCGAAGACAGCATCTCGATTGCCTACGTGCCGGGGGCGTTTGAAATCCCGCTGGCGGCGTCCGCACTGGCGAAGTCCGGCAAGTATGACGCCGTGATCTGCCTCGGGGCGGTCATTCGGGGCGCGACCGCGCACTTTGATTATGTCGCCGGGCCGCTGGCTTCCGGGCTGGCAAGTATCAGCGTCGAGACGGGCATTCCAATCCTATTCGGCGTGCTGACCACCGATACCATCGAGCAGGCGCTGGAGCGGGCGGGTACGAAAGCGGGCAACAAGGGCGCGGATGTCGCCGCCGCCGCCATTGAAATGGCGAACTTATTGAAGACAATCCGCGTATAAGCAGTATCAGATATTCTGCTCACACAGACTGAACAAAGCAAATAACTATGAGGTTCGCAGAACAAATGAAGAAAGCAAGTTCCTATGCCGTCGCGTTCGGCGTCGGCGTCGCCGCCTGTGCCCTGGGCCTGAAAACCTACGGCGTCCCGGCAGCCCTGCAATCCGCTGGCGAGTCGCAGTCCAAACAGGCTGTTTTGACGTCGCTGGATATGACCCCAAAAAACATCAAGCCGAATGTCGCCGATACCGTGGTCGCCGATGCCGCCGCCAAAGTGGATGGAGCGGTTGTGACGGTGCATACTGTCGGCAAGTTGCCCCCCGGCTCCGCCAGAAACAGCCCGTTTGGCGATGACCCGCTCATGCGCCAATTCTTCGGCGGCGGAGCGCCGACCGCGCCCAGTGCCCCGATGGGTGCTGGCTCCGGCATCATTATCAGCCCCGACGGCTACATTATCACAAACAATCATGTGGTCGCCAACACGGCGACTTTGACGGTCAATGTCGGTGGCAACGCCAAAGCCTACACCGCCCGCGTGATTGGAACGGACCCGGTCACCGACATCGCCGTGATCAAGATTGATACCAAAGGCGTCAAACTGCCCGTCGCGCAGCTCGGCAATTCGGACGATGTCCGCATCGGCGAGTGGGCGATTGCCGTCGGCAACCCCCTCGATGTCGGCACGACCGTGACACTCGGCATTATCTCGGCCCTGAACCGGTCGGGACAGAGCGCCGAAGGCCAGAGCATTCTGCCCGCCATTCAGACCGACGCCGCGATCAACCCCGGCAACTCCGGCGGGGCACTGGCAAACATCAACGGCCAGGTCATCGGCATCAATGAGGCGATTTTGTCGCCCAGCGGCACGTCCTCGGGCATCGGCTTTGCCATCCCGATTAACCGCGCCAAGCAGGTTGCCGCCGAGCTGATCCGCAGCGGCAAGGTCTCGCACCCGTACCTCGGCGTTTCTTACCGCCCCCTGACTTCCATTGCCCCGAGTGACCGGGAGCAGCTTGGCATTCCGGCCTCGCAGGATCAGGGAGTGATTATTGGCGGTGTCGCGCCCCAATCCCCGGCGGCTGTCGCGGGTCTGCATTTGTTCGATGTGATCACTGCTGCTAATGGTCAGCCGATTGTGGATCAGGACACGCTGAACAACATCATCCAGACGGTGTCGGTCGGCTCCACGCTGACCCTGAAAGTCCTGCGCGACGGCACGGTTCGTACCTTCACGGTTGCCCTGAAAGAGCGCCCTGCAACCTTTGGTCAGACGTCTCCCGACGACCAGCAGCAGGACCAGCCGCAAGGCCAGCCGCAATCGCCGTTCGGCCAGCCCTAACCCGGCACAGCCGATTGCCCTCACCCGACCGGGTGGGGGCTTTTTTGTTTGCCCTGCTTGATTAGGGTACACTCAGCTTATGACCATTGATTCTGTGAGCATTAATTCTGTGACCCTGGTGCGCCGGATGTCCCGCCGGGCGATTGAAACCGACGAAGTGGAAAGCTTTCTGGATGAGATGAACCAGGCCGCGATGGAGGCCGTGAGCGCCGACCGGGCCTTTATCGCCATTGCCCATGACGGCACCGGGGAGCTGACCCTGATTGCCACTGCCGGCGTCGGCTGGAACGATGAGTTCCGGGCCATGCGGCTCAAAATCGACGCCCGGCCCGAAGAAGGCGCACGCGGCGGTATCACTTCCCATGTTGCCGCCTCGGGCGAGCCGTACATGACCGGTGATGTGGACGCCGACCCGTACTATTACGACTTCTTCCATGATGTCCGCAGCGAAATCGCCGTGCCGCTGCTTGATGGCAACGGCCACACGCGGGGCGTCATCAATATCCAGAGCTTTCAGGCTGACCATTTCACCGGCGACCACCTGCGGCTGCTGCAATCGCTGGCCGACATCGCCGTGCTTCGGCTTTTGACTGACGGCTACCGTGCCCGCGAGGCGGCTCTGGTCGAGATCGGCAAAGACCTGTCAGCCATCGGCGACACCGACCAGCTCATGCGCCGCGTGGTCGATGTCGCCGCCGCCCAGCTTCGCTTTGAAGACTGTTCGGTGTTTGTTTTGGACCGCGACAAGCGGGAGCTGACCTTGCAGGCGGCGCGAGGGGGTCTGGCGGGCAGTATCGGCACAGCGACTTACCCGGTAGGGGAAGGGCTGACCGGGTGGGTGGCCCAGCACGGCGAGCCGATTCGCGTCGGCAACCCCCGCGAAGACGCCCGCTGGCGGGGCCGTTTTGAGGAGTTTCCCTCCACCGATGTCGGGGCCTTTCTAGCCGTCCCCATCTTTGGCCGCTCCGGCGTCTTGGGCGTTTTGCGCGTTCTGCGCCGCAAAAGCGCCGCGCCGTGGTTCCGGCGCGAGTTCACCGAGGATGATGAAAGCGTCCTGCTGACTATCGCCTCGCAGCTTGGCACAGCCATCGAAAACAGCCGCATTTTAGACCGTTTAGTGAACACCGAGCGCATGGCCGCGTGGGGCGAGCTGTCCGCGAAAGCCGCACATATGATCGGCAACCGGACGTTCGCCATCAAAGGCGACCTGAACGAGCTGGAATACAAGCTTTCGGACCCCGAAGACAAGCGCCCGGAGTACCTTCATCTGGCGCAAAGCATGGGGCGCGGCATCATGCGCCTGGAAGAAATCCTGCAGGAGTTCCGCGACTTCGTCCGCGCCACACAGATCGCGCTGGCCGAATATGATCTCAACGACCTCATGCAGCAGTGCATCGACGAATCCTACCCCAAACGCAGCCCCGTCACGCTGACATTGGACCTTGCCCCGGACCTGCCGCCCATTCTCGCCGACACGTCCCGCCTCAAACGCGCCTTTTCCGAGCTGATTGAGAACTCGCTGTCGTTCCAGCCCGACGGCGGCACGCTGACTATTCGCACCTCCCGCGCTAACCCCGTGCAGGCCCACGCGCTGGCCGAGCTTGGCCGGGGCCGCACCTACCTTCAGATCGAGTTTATCGACTCCGGCCCCGGCATCCCCGCCGACATCAAGCCGCGCATCTTCACGCCCTTCTTCACCTCCCGCGCCCGTGGCCTCGGCCTCGGCCTCAGCATCGTCAAGGGCATTTTAGAAGCCCACCGGGGAAACATCGTCGAAGTCGGCACCCCCGGCCAGGGTGCCCATTTCATCGCCTTCCTCCCCGCGAAGGGGGACAAGTGAGACCAATGGAAGAGGAAACACTGCTACCCGTGCCTCCCGAACTGCAAGCAGAGTTCGACGAATGGGAGGCAATCTCTGACGAGACCATGCGGAAGTTTGAGGAGTGGGAGTACGAAGACAGAGCCAATAGTAGCACCGTTCCTAGTCTTGAAAACCCTTGCCTTGAAAAGCACCGCTAATCGTTTTTGACAGGAACAGTAATCCCCCACGTTGCCTGAACCTCGGTGGCGGCGGCCTCTGCTTGTGCCTGCCTGCGGTACGACCCAAGACGAGTGGTGCGTGGCCCTCGTCCTTTCCAAACAGCAACTAGAACGCTGTTGCCTTTGGCATAAACAATGCAAAACCGTTCCACATCGGCGAGGCTGCCCCGGCGACGCCTTTGCAAAAGCGGCCAGCCATTCGCAAGAGAGTAGGTTTTTTGTTCGCAGTCAATTTGCAGCGTGTATGGTTGAAACAGCCACAGGAAAAGCAATGCCAAAAGGCTCACTTCTGGGACAATCAACCACCGCTCTGGTGTATTCCACAGGAAAAAGCCCATCCAAATTGAGCTGGCGGTCATCACCAAGCCGAGTAGAACAAATTGCCACGGAGACGAATAGACTAGTCTCGAACCCTGTCTGCGTCCGTAGTCACCTCCCTTTTGAGTGGAAAATATGATGAGGGCTGCAAGCCAGATGGCGAACGGAGTTTTCGTTGCCATTGTCCACCAGAAATCTATATCCATAATTTATGCCTTAGCTGAACACTCGCGCTGTTCTTTTTCCAATGGCTTCCGGTGAAGGGCGGTCTCGGAGCAGTAAAACTTCCCGCGTACCGCTCCGGCCCAGTCATGCTCGGTTGTTGCGGGAATGTCTGAAAAGTCGATGTCTTCGTCCGACTTGCCTGCAAGGGCGGCTAGTTCTTCCTGCACGGATTGCGGGTACTTGTCGTTCATAGCTTTAATTATAACATCTACCGGCATGAAAGAGTAGACCCCCCTGCCCCCAATAATGGGGGAGCTGAACAAAGAGTAAGAAGGGCCTTCTCCTAATTATCCAGTTCCCCCATTATTGGGGGCTAGGGGGTCCTAATTTCCCCGCGAACTATTCACACCCCGCCCGCGTAAGGTATCATAAAACCGCTCACGATTTTAAGACGAAAGACCCTTGCCCCTATGCCTATCCCGATTACCCCCGAAGTGACGCTTGGCCCGCAGATGTCGCGGATTGACCGGACGCTCTCGCGGCTGCCCGCAAACGCCTACCGACCGCTGGCAGAGCTGACCGTGGAAGCGTGGACGACGCCGGAGCCGGTTCCCTATGCCAAGCGGGAAAGTGGGGAGCATAAAACACTCGCAGTCGGTGATGTCTGGGGCAAGCTGTGGGACTGCGGCTGGTTCCACCTGACCGGCACGGTTCCCGCCGAAGCGGCAGGGCTAGATATAGTGCTGCTGATAGATGTCAGCGGCGAGGCGCTAGTTGTCGATGAGAACGGTTTGCCGGTGCAGGGGCTGACAAGTTTGAGTTCGTCGTTTGATTACAGCCTCGGGCGGCCCGGCAAGCACGTTTTTCCGCTCGCCAATCCAAGCCTGGGCGGCGAGACGATAGACCTGTGGATGGATGCCGGGACCAACGATTTATTTGGCGTTCTGCAAAATGGCGGCACGCTCAAAGAAGCGCAGATAGCCGTCCGGCAGCCGGAGACGCTGGCGCTGTGTTATGACTGCGACGTTTTGCGCGGGCTTTTGGACCATGTGCCCGCCCAAAGTGCCCGGCACGCGCAGGTGCGGCAGGCGCTCTATGACGCCGCGCTGATACTAAACACCATCACGGAAGAGACGGCCAAAGCGGCACGGGCGCGGCTGGCCCCGGAGCTGGCGAAGCAGGGCGGGGACCCGTCGCTGACCATCAGCGCCGTCGGCCATGCCCATATTGACCTCGCCTGGCTGTGGCCCCTGCGCGAGACCATCCGCAAGGGGGCGCGGACGTTTGCCACCGCTCTGCGGATGATGGAGCGGTACCCGGACTATGTGTTCGGGGCCAGTCAGCCGCAGCTCTTTCAGTGGATGAAAGACTTTTACCCAAGTCTCTATGCCCAGATTAAAGAGCGCGTCGCCGAAGGCCGCTGGGAGGTGCAGGGCGGGATGTGGGTGGAGCCGGACGCCAATGTGCCGTCGGGCGAGGCGCTGGTGCGGCAGATTTTGTACGGCAAGCGGTTCTTCCGCGCCGAGTTCGGCGTGGACGTCCAAAGCCTTTGGATGCCGGACGTGTTCGGTTATTCGGGCAGCCTGCCGCAGATCATCGCTCAAGCAGGAATGCCCTATTTTATGACCCAAAAACTGTCGTGGAGCGAGTTCAATGTCCACCCGCACCATACGTTTCAATGGGAAGGCATCGACGGCAGCCGGGTCTTAGTCCACATGCCGCCCGAAGGCACCTACAACAGCTCGGCGGCCCCGCTTGCCCTGGCCCGCGCCGAAGAGAACTACCTGGACAAAGCCGTCTCTGACCGCGTGCTGGTCCTGTTCGGCATCGGCGACGGCGGCGGCGGGCCGGGCGAGGAGCATCTGGAGCGGCTGGCACGGGAGCATAATCTGTCCGGTCTGCCGCCAGTCGTACAGGAGCCGTCGTCGGTATTCTTTGAGCGGCTGAATGTCAACGCCGACAAGTACGCCGTCTGGCGCGGCGAGCTGTATTTAGAGAAGCATCAGGGCACACTCACGACACAGGCCCGCAACAAGCGGGCGAACCGCACGCTGGAAATCGCCCTGCGCGAGTGCGAGCTGTCCTGTGTTCGGGCCGGGGAGGCCTATCCCACCGAGGCGCTAGACCGCATCTGGAAAGAGATGCTGCTGCTGCAATTCCACGACATCCTGCCCGGCTCGTCCATCACCCGTGTTTACGACGAGTCCCTGCCACGCTATGCGGCACTGCTGGCCGAAGTCGCCGCCCTGACCGCCGCCGCTGACTTAATTTGGCTTGGCGAAGGCACGGCACTCACTGCCACGAACTCCCTGTCCTGGCCCCGCCGCGAATGGGTGCAGGCGGGCGGGCAGTGGTACGCCGCCGAAGTGCCCGCGCTCGCCGCCGCCCGCCTGCCCGATGCCCCTGCCGACGACTTTGCGCCGCCGACGGCCTCCGAAACGCTTTTGGAAAACGAACACCTGCGGGCCGAGTTCGCGGGCAACGGCGATCTGATCTCGGTCTACGACAAAGACAACAGCCGCGAAGTCCTGCGCCCCGGCGAAATCGGCAACGCGCTGGCCGTCTACACCGACGGCGGCGATGCCTGGGACTTTGCCCCCGACTACGCCGAAGTTGCCCCCGCCCCGTGTCCCGTGACCGCCTCCGAAGCCTGGACCGACGGCCCTTGTGCCGCCCTGCGGCAAACCCGCAAGTTCGGCGACTCGACGCTGACACAGACCATCACTTTGCTTTCTGGCAGCCGTCAGTTGACGTTTCAAACCCACGCCGACTGGCGCGAAAACGGCAAAATGCTCCGCACGTCGTTCCCCGTGGCCGTCCTCGCCGACACCGCCCGGTGCGAGATACAGTTTGGCAACATCGCCCGCCCGACCACCCGCAACACAACCTGGGACGCCGCCAAAGACGAGGTCTGCGGCCACAAATGGGTAGATTTATCCGAGCGCGGCTACGGCGTCGCCCTCTTGAACGACTGCAAGTACGGCCACAAAGTCCACGGCACGGTGCTTGACCTGAACCTGCTTCGCAGCACCGGCGGCCCTGACCCGGTGGCTGACCGCGCCGAACATGAGTTCACCTACGCCCTCCTGCCCCACGCCGGGGACTACGCCGAAGGCGGCGTGGTTCGCGCCGCGTATGAACTGAATATGCCCCTGCGCGTCGTGTCCGCGTCTTCGTCGTCTGCGCTGTCCGGCTCTCTGCTGACGGTCAGCGCGGAGAACGTCATCGTGGAAGCCGTCAAGAAAGCCGAAGACAGCGACGCCCTGATTGTCCGCCTCTACGAGAGCCACGCAGCCTCCGCCCGCGTCACCGTGCAGTTCGGCTCTCCCATTGCATCTGCCGCACGGGTAGACTTGCTGGAAGAGAACGACGCCCCGCTCACGGTCACCGAGAACATGATGGTCTTGGACATGAAGCCCTTCGAGATTGTGACGCTGAAGGTGAAAGCAGGATAGACCAGAAAGAGCCGAGGCGTTGAAAACACCTCGCTAGGAGAAGCACCCTTCGGGTGGCAGAATAGGAAAGAGAGAATGCCGATGGCCTCTGGCTCTTTTCCTTCGTCCGCAGGACGCCTCACCTAGCGAGGTGTTTTCAACACCTCGGCTCTTCGGCTTGGATGTATCTTCCTGAAACTTTTCCTCTTCTTTGCACTCTAACGCAGTGGAGACACAGACCGCTATGCGCTTTCCCGCTATTTTGCTGATCACAACTGCCGCCGCCTCGCTGACGGGGCTGATGCCTGCCGCCCGTGCCGACACCACGCGGGTTTCGGATGTGTGCGTCGGCACGGGCACGGCGGGACCCTACTCCCTGAGCTGGACCAAAACGCTGCCGGGGACCGAGACGGTCGAAATCAACGGCATCCCGCAGATGCGCGGCCTGGACTACACCGTAGACGCCGACACTGGCACGGTCACGTTCACCCGTCCGCTCCCGGCGCAATCCGTCGCCGCTGTCGCCTATTTGCATGATGACGGGGCCGGGCAGCGCAATGTCGTCAATCGCACCATCCCCCTGTCGCTCGACGTTCTGCGCGGCGACAAAGGCTACTTTTCTCTCAGCGCCCTCGGCAAGCAGTCGGACAGCACTGGCAATGTCACGCTCGGTATCGGCGCGGGCCTCAGCGGCGGCGGCAATAATCAGCTTTCCTCACGCCTCCTGTTCTCACCAATCACGGCGGCGAATGGTGATGACTCGGCGGACAAACGCCTCGGGCTGGCCCTGTCCGGCTCGGCCAATACTTCAAACTGGGGCCAGTTTTCGTTCGGCCTGTCGCGGGTCGGCTCCGGCGTGTCGGACACCGGCGGCGCGGACGCTACGGTCGGGCAGCAGCGCCTCAATCTGCGCGGTCTGCTCACGCCCACAAAGCAGCTTAAAGCCGAAGTGCGCTTTGACCAATCCCGCCTCGCTGATAGTTCCGAGGCGCCGACCACCACAAACACCGCCCTGTCGCTGACCATGACCCCCACTGACCGCACCACGCTGGCCGCGTCGCTGGCCCAGACCGCAACCGGGGACAACGGGCAGACCCAGACGATTGGCCTGTCTGTGAATACCCGCCCCCTCGACACGCTGAAAATCAGCGCCGCCTACAATGGCAAAGACGCCCCCGGCGGCGCAAACGACACGCAGGCTGTCAGCGTTCAGAGCGTGCTGACCCCCGCCAAGACCCTGTCGCTGGAAACCGCCGCCGGGCAGACGCGCACAGCAAGCACGCTGACCGATAACCAGTCCGTCAAAGTCACGCTGAACCCCTTCGCGGCGGTGCAGCTCAACGCGGGCCTGACCCTTCAGCAGACGGCAGCAGTCGGCAGCGAGGCGAACCCCCTGGCAACCTCCATCGCCTCGGTCGGCGGCACGCTGCGCCCGGCTTCTTTCTTAGAGCTTTCCGGGACCTACAAAAGCCGCTCGGCCTCCGCCGCCGACACCAATGTCAATGACCTGTTCGACACCAGCACCGCCCAAATCGCCTTCAAGCCCATCGCCGGGTTCAGCGTCATCGGGACCTACGCCCTGAACCCTGACAACGGCGGCATCACCCTTCAGCGGCAGGCCCAGCGCGGTCTGGGGCTGGAAACGCATCTCGGCGCACTCGGCCTCTCCGGCGGCTGCGACTGGACGCAGGGCTACGACACTCCCACCGACCAGCAGACGCTCCGGGCCAACCTCGGCGTGCGCTTTTCCGCCGCCACCCAGCTTTCGGTCGGCTATCAGTCCACGCAGGACTTGCTGCAATCCGCCGCCACACCCGCCACCGCCTACACCGTCGGCTTCACGCATTCCCTCGGCGACCGCCTCAGCCTGTCCGTCAGCGGCAAGCGCATTCAGGACGCCTCCGCCGCCAACGCCGATTACAACGCTTCGGCCAACCTCGGCATCAAGTTCTAAGACAAAACCTGTTTGGAACGCCCTATGAAGCCCAAGCCCAAAAAACAGCAGACCGAAATGCTGCTCCAAAGACCGGCGAGCCGGCAAAGACACCTCAGCGACCCTTTGTCGGGGCGTCGTTTTGGCCTCGGCTCTGGCTGGAAGCGCACGGCCTGGGAGGCCGTTCTGGGTGTGCTTGCCGCCCTGCCCGTTGGGGTGGGGCTGTATTTTATGACTATTTTAGTGTGGGCAATGGTGTTTACCATTCTGGCAGTTCCTATTCTGCTCATTCCTTACGTCGGCTCAGTTGTTATGACGTGGGCGAATTTCAGCACAAGCGTCGTCCCTGTTTTGTTCGGCGGGGCTGTAGTCATAGAAGTGTTTGCCTGCCGTGCCCTTATCCGCCGCCGCTATTCCGTGCTGGCTTACGCGCAGGCCGTGCTGGGACTGGCCGTCTCGATGCCCTTCTACTACTGGACAGCCGTTCACCAGAAACCGATGCTGCCTTTCTGGGGGCAGTAGCCTCTGGCGCATATTCGGCTTCTCTGTTATAATAGCTGTGTAAGAGTGCTGTCATAACTCAGGAGAAACACGATGCAGTGCCCCCGGTGCGGCGATGAAATTGAGCCGGATGCCGACTGTCGGCGCTGTCAGCAGACGGACCTGCTCCGGTCTCTCGCCGGAGACCCCGAAGAAGCCGTCGCCGAAAAAGAATGTCCCCGCTGCGGCAAAGCCACCCGTGCCGACGCCGCCGTCTGCGACAAATGCGGCTATGTCTACGACGCGGGGGGCAGCCCCGCCGAGCGGTATCAGGCCGAACTCGCCGAAGAGGCACGCACCGCGCCCCCCTCGGCTTTGAGTCGAACTGTTTCCCCCTATTTAAGCTGGGCTGTCATCGGCGTCTGCCTCCTGCTGATGGCGGGCGGCGCGTGGCTGATGCTGACTGCCTCCCTGCCCGGCGGCGATGCGGCGGGAGCCGAGGAGGCTATTCTGCGCCGCGCTCACCGCTCGCATCTCGCCGCCGGAACCCTGCCCGTCACCTATCAGGTCACCGGAACCGCCGCCCGTGCGATGGTCGCCTACCGCGATGCAGGCGGCAAAGCCATCGCCCCGCCCGAAGCTGTTTCCCTGCCCTGGACCCAGACCCTCGACGCCCACTCCGGCACAGACCTGTCCCTCTCCGCCCGCCCCGTCGGCGGCGGCACAGTCGCCTGCGCGATTTCCGCCGACGGCAAAGTCCGCAAACAGGTGGGCACTCCTGACACCGACGGCCTCACCACCGTGAGCGACCGGCTGTAATGAACCGAAAGAACAGCAACGGTCACAATTCCGTGTCCACGCAGGTGGACAGAAGGCGTCTGCGCCGCACAGCCGAGGAATTCATTCCCACGGCTCTTTATGGCTCACGGCTAAGACCAATGCCGCCCCGAAATTTTTTGCTTCCACTCGGCAACTTTTTACGCGCCCGCGTGTCACTATACAGTGTAAGGACATGAGGCAACACCGATGGGCTTGATTTTTGCAGGGCTGTTCACGCTGGGACTGGTGCTGGTCGGGCTGTTTGTCTGGTCGCTCACGGCCAGCCTGAAACGCGACGGCGCGGCTGCCGAAGACCGGCGGCGGCGGGAAGCGCGGGAGGCCGAGCTGCACCGAGCCGGAGCGCCCCTGCGCTGCCTGAGCTGCGGCGCACGGTTCCCCGGCCCGCTCGGAGCACACGGCTGCCCGGAATGCCATCTGCAAGCGCTGGTCGTGCCCGAAGACGAAGTTCCAAAGACACAGGAGGACACATGGTAGGCAAACCAAAAGCAAGCAAGCCGCAGTACACGCCGCCGGGCAGCGGATTATCCCCGCGCACGCGGGCGCTCGGCATTCTCGGTCTGATCGTGCTGGGCACCGTGCTGTTTCTGACTATCTCGCTTGGACGCGGCGGCCATATGGCCGGGCCGACCCACATCGCGCCGGGCGATGTCGGCCTCGTGCTGGACAATTACCACGGCACGATTGAGCCGGAGCTGATGTCGGCAGGAACACACTGGCAGGGCATCTGGGAAACCGTGATTGAAGTGCCGACCGCCCAGCGCACCCTGTCGCTGACCCAGGCGGACCCGACGGGGGCCGTGCAGGTCAACACGCCGTCCAACCTCCTGCAAGTCGATGTATCCGCCCAGTACCGCATCGCGCCGGATAAAGCCGATGACCTGTACCGGGCGTACCAGGATCAGTTTGCCGATACAGAGCAGTTCGAAGCGGTCAATCTGGAACCAGCCATCAAAGGCGCGATCAACTACGCCATCGGCGACATGGACACCACCACCGCACTGACGACGGCGGGCAAGCAAAAGGCCGAAACCGAGGCTTTAAAGACGCTCAACGACGAATGGGGCACACGCGGCGTCGTGTTTTCTAATTTAATGATACGCGGCATCGAGCAGGACCAGCAGAGTAAAGATTTGCTGTCCACGACTCTGTCCAAAATGCAGGAAATCGACAACGCGAGGCTTGGCTTGCAGCAGCAGTTGTTTGACAATCAAACTCTGCTCGCACAGGCCACCGCCGATGCTAAAGTCAACCGCCTGCAAAACAGCACGCTCACGGATTTGTATATCCAGGACCAGACGCTGTCTCAGGTCAAAACCCTGTACCTGCCTTCGGACCAATTAGTGGGGCTGCTGAATAAGTGAGCCGACAGGCCGAGGGATTGAAAATCCCTCGCTAGGTGAGGCGTCCTTCGGACGACGGAGAAGAGCTTGCGTTTGCTGGCATTTTCCTTCCTGACTTCCTTCACCCGAAGGGTGCCTCACCTAGCGAGGGATTTTCAATCCCTCGCACTTTAATCCCTCGCACATAGCCGCTCGTCGGCAGCGAAAGCAAAACAAATGAAAATCTTCCTAGCGATAGTCGCCGCGCTGGTCGTCGTGGGCCTCGTGGTGGCCCGCAATTCCAGCGGCTTTGTGGTCAAGGCGGGCAATGTCGGCCTCGTCATCAACCACTACACCGGGCGCGTCGACCCGCGCATCCGCCATGCTGGGTTCAATGCCCAGCCGCCGTTCTCCGGCAATGAGCTGATTGAAATCCCCACATACGAGCGCACCTATACCATGGTGCGCGACCCCGGCGAAGGCGCACACGGCAACGATGACAGCGTTCTGGTCAACACCCTGTCGTCCAACACGCTCAATGTCGATACCAGCATTACCTACCATATTGCCTGGGACCCAACCCATCCCGAGCAAATCACGGCGCTGTATGCCAAGTATCGGAACCAATTTACGGACTTTCACGGCTTCGAGGAAGCTCAGCTTCGGCCCGCCTTCCGGCAGGCCGTGGTGGATGCCTTTGGCCTCGCCTCCACCACCGCCAATATGACCGGCGACGGCAAGCGGACGGCGGCGGCCTATGCGCTCAAAGAGCTGAATGACCGTTTCAATCCCGACGCGATTATTGTGGACGAAGTCCGCATCCGCGCCATCTACCCGGACGCCGCCACCGTCACCGCCCTGCGCTCGCGCCTCGCGGCTCAGCAAAACTTGAAGCTGTCCCAGCTTAATTTTCAGCTCCAGGAGATCGTCAATCAAAAATCCGTGCTGAAAGCGCAGGCCGAGGCCCGTGCCGCCCAAATCCGGGCCGCGTCGCTGACCCCGCGCCTCGTCAAAGCGCGGCACATCAAAGATATTCAGATTATCGGTGTCCCCCGCGCCGCCATCATCAGCCTGCCGCCCCCGGCAGCCGACACGCCGGACACCGGAGCCAACCCCCAGAAAGCCGCTCCATGAACCCTTCCGCGATTATCGTTTTCGTGTACGCCGTCCTCACGATGGTCGGCGGCATCTTCGGCTTTATCAAAGCGGGCAGCCGCCCGTCGCTCATCTCCGGCCTCATCAGCGGCCTGCTGCTTTTGGCAGCGGGCTACGGCCTCCAGCGCGGCCAGTCCTGGGGCCTGCCGCTGGCACTGGTGCTGACGACCGCTATCCTGATCTTCTTCGGCATCCGCTTCGCGCAGGGCCACACCTTCATGCCGGCGGGCCTGATGGTGATTTTGAGCATCCTGACCCTCACCGGTGTCCTGCTGACGCGGGGGCGGTAGGACGGCTTACACCCCGGCAAAATAACTGGGCTTTCTTTGCTCTTTGTGCCCTCTTGGCACGGTTTATGCTGTAAAAGATACTGTCCCTGGGACCCGGCAGACACGCCGGGATTGGAAGTTTTCCAGAGGGCACGGCTGCACTGCCAAGTCAAGTTACGGAGGATTTCTGCTATGTCCCGCCTTTCTCGCTTTGCCTCTCGCCCGCGCCGTCAGCGCGGCGCTTCCCTCGTGGAGTACGTCCTCTTAGTGGCGCTCATTGCCGCCGTTTGCGTGGGTGCCGTTACCCTTCTCGGCACAAGCGCCAATTCCAAGCTAACCACGGCCTCCGACTCTCTCAAGTAATCCCCATTCGCCCGTTTTTGCCTCTTGTTTTCAGGAAAGGAATCCGTCTATGTTTATTTCTGCCCGCCGCCGCGCCCGCCTCGGGGCCGCACTGGTCGAGTATGTCCTCTTAGTGGCGCTCATTGCCGCAGTTTGTGTGGGTGCCGTCACGATTCTGGGCACGAATGCCAACGACAAGCTGACCACTGCCGCTAACAGCCTGAAATAATGGCTCGAATGAAACGCTCGTCGCGTCGCGGTGCAGCACTCGTCGAGTTCGCCCTCGTCGGGGCTTTGCTCTGCGTCCTGCTGTTTGGCATCGTCGAAGTCGGGCTGATTTTCGGCGACCAAACACAGGTGGGTGCGGCGGCCCGCGAAGCCGCCCGCTCCCTGTCGGTCGGCGAGACGACGGCAACGGCCCGCACTCGTGCCACCGCCGCAGGCGTCGGCCTGTCATCGTCCGCGACGACTGTGACCCTTGAAAACAGCCCTGACGGCGCACTCTGGACCGCGCTCGGCGACACCGGCAGCGCCAACGCCGCCCCGGCAGGAAGCCTGGTGCGGGCCACCGTCACCTATCGTCATCCGCTCGTGACGTCGTTCGTGTTCGCGGGCACAACGCGCACGCTGACCGCCCGCTTGGTAATGCGCCGTGAATAGAAATAGCCAAAAAAGGTCCCCCCGCCGGGGAGGGACACTGGTGCTGGTCGTCTTCGCGCTGACCGCCCTGCTCGGCGTCGCCGCGCTGGCGGTCGACCTCGGGCTGGCGCAGGCGGCCCGGCAGCGGGCACAGGCCAATGCGGATGCCGCCGCGCTGGCGGGCGCGGCCACGCCGGACACCGCCGCCGGGAGCGCGGCGGCGATTGTCGCGGCCAACGGAAGCGACTACAAAGGGCTGGCCGTGTCCACGGCCTCCGACGGGGCGGTCACGGTCTCCGGCTACGTCAACGCTCCGCTCGCCTTCGCTCCGGCGGTGGGCTATGCGCCGGGCAGCCGAGACGGAGCAGCGAACACACTGTCCGTGTCCGCCACGGCCACGGCCCAAAAGCCGCCTGCCTGCGCCCTGCCGCCGGGGATGCCCGTCGCGCCGTTCGCCGTCATCGGCGATGACCCGCAAAGCGCGGACCCCGCCGTGCAGGCCGTGTCCGCGCTTCTGAGCGGCCTGAAAATGCTCACGCCCGGCGCATATCAGCCGACAAGTACGCAGGTGGTTCTAAAGCTGAATGTCTGGGACCAAAACAGCAATTTAGCACAGCGCGGCAGCTTTGACCCGGTGCTGCTCAGCGGCAAAGGCAGCACTTATTTTGACAGCATCCGGCAGACCTCGGACGGGACGCTCCTGGCAGGGCAGACGCTCTCCACGCCGCCGCTCAGCTACGACAACGTCTTTTATACGCGGCAGTATCTGGCCGCCCGGCTGGCCCCGAGCAATACGCAGTTCACGCACCGCTCGGCCACCTACGACGCCTGGTTCAGCGGGGCGCAGGAGCAGACCGACGGCCATTTATTGCTGCTTCCCGTCGTCAGCCAAACGATGAAAGACAAGCCCGGCAGCGTGTCTGTTCTCGCGTTTGCCGCGTTCTGGGTAGACCAGCCGTACCCAACTGGCGCAGCGGGCAATGCCGTTGCACTGGGCCGGTTTATTGGCATCACTCTTCCAGGTTCCACCGGCGGCGCGTGCGCCCCGGCAGGCACACGCGCCGCGCCGCATCTTGTGCCCTAGTTTTTTTGTGCCCTAGTTTTTTGTGCTCTCTGTCACATCCACGGAAAGGAGTAATGTCATGCAGGTTGTCCCGCCCGCGCCCCGTCCGCAACCACGCCCCGTGCCGCCCGTCCGCCCTGCCGGGCTGCCGGGAAGCACGCTTGCGCTGGCCCTCGCGGCGGGTCTGACCGCGTCCCTGCTGGCCTTTCTGCTCCTGCGGGGCCGTGCCAAACCCGTCAGCGCCGTGCCCGTCTCCGTCGTCGTTACTGCCCGCGATGTGCCGACGCGGGCGCGGCTGACTTCTGCCCACCTCACGCTCCGCAAGCTGCCGCCCTCTGCCGTTCCCGAGGATGCCCTGACCACGTCCGCGCAGGCGGTCGGTAAAATCACCACGCGCCCTTTGCCCGCCGGGACGCCCCTCACGAAAAGTGCCGTCACCGACGGCACCGCCGCCCTCGGCATGGCCTTTACCCTGCCGCCGTCGCGCCGCGCCGTCACCGTCGCGCTTGACCCCACCGACAGCGCGGGCGACTTCGTGCGCCCCGGCGACCGCGTAGACATTCTGGCGACTGATGAGCCGGGCAGCCGCTCTGCCGAAGCGCGAACGGTGCTGCAAAATGCCCTTTTGCTGGCGGTTGGCAGTCAGACCTCGCCCGACGGCCCGCCCCCGCCGCCCGACGGAGCCGGGCCGGGCCATGTCACTGTGTCCGTCTCGCCCTCCGAAGCGCAGGCGCTCGTGCTGGCGGCGGCACGCGGCAAGCTCCATCTTGCCCTCCGGGCCGTAGACGACAACAGCCTGACCGAAACAGCCCCGCTGTCTGCCCGGCCCGCTGACACCGACCCGCCGCCGCCCGTCTCTGCCCGGCCCCCTGTGCCCAAAACAGCGCCCACGCCGCGCTTATACAAGCCCCCGCCGCCCCCGGTACGGGTAACCATTCTGGTCATCAAGGGCAGTCAAAGCCAGACGGTGACAGTCGCGCCGTGAAAAACTTTATGAAACACCTAGTTCCAATCTGCCTGCCACTCGCCGCCGTGCTGCTCTGCTCACCAACACTCCGGGCGCAGCCGCCGTCGCACCCCAAAACCCTGCATCCGGGTGAGTCGGACGTCTACGAGTTCGATGGCATGACGGCGGCGGCGGTCGGCAGCCCGCTCGTGGCCGACATCGTGCCGCTGAACGCCCACCGCCTGCTGGTGAACGCCCATGGGGTGGGGGAAACGACGCTATTTGTCTACGACAAACGCGGCAAGCACACGCTGCGGCTGGTCGTGACGGCACTTCCCGTCAGCCTCGGCCCTCTGGCGGCGCGGGTCCGGGCGGACATCGGCCTGCCGAATGTGCGGGTGCGGGCGCTCGGAAACACCCTGCTGCTCGAAGGCAGCGTTTTGAACGCCATTGAGTCGCAGCGTGCCCAGACCATCGCGGCGATTTATACGCCCAGCGTGCGGAACCTGCTCCAAATTGCCCCGCCGCCACTGGAACCAGATAAGCCGAGCCTGGCCCAGACCTACACCGACCTGCTGGCCGCGCCCCTGGCTTCTGTCGGCGTCACCGTGCGCGTGGTAAACCCGGTCACCATCGCCCTGTCTGGCACCTACCGCCCAGCACTCAGTCCGGCGGGTGCGCCCGACGCGCTGAATACATTCGGGTCCTCCAGAACATCAGAGCGGCAGGCGGCGTCAATTCCCGGCGCGGCGGCTGACCCGCTGGACCGGCTCCTGAAAACCCTGCCGCCAGACCTGCGCGTGGTCAATTTGGTAAATCTGGGACGACGGCCCACGCGGCAGATTTTGGTGCGGGCCAAAGTGATCGACATCAACCGGGCGGCCTCCAAAACACTCGGCGTTCGCTGGGGCAGCCTTGACAGCGCGGCCTCACGTGGGGGCGGGACCTACACGTTCACCCCTCAGCCTATCTTGTTCGGGCAGGCATCCGGGCAGGGGCCGAGCGTGGCCGGGTACAGCCTCGGCGGCGGCGGGCCAATCCAGCGGCTGATGCCCCTGGCCGCGCAGCTCGATGCTCTGATTGAAGAGAACAAGGCCCGCGTCCTCAGTGAGCCAAGTCTTTTGGTCTTAGATGGCAGCGACGGCAGCATTCTGGTCGGCGGCGAAATCCCCGTGCCTGTCGCCCAGTCCAGCACGGGTACGAGCGGCGTCAGCGCCTCGGTCACGGTGGTTTACAAGCCCTACGGCGTTCGATTGTTGGTTCATGTCGATTTAGTGGGCGACGACAAAATCCAGATGACAGTGACGCCCGAAGTCAGCGATTTGAACTACACCAATGCGGTCCAACTGAGCGGCTTCGTGATCCCGGCATTGACCGTGCGCCGGGCGACGTCTACGCTGCAAATGGGCGACGGCGAAACGCTGGTCATCGGCGGCCTGTATTCCAGCACGGCCTCGCGGCAGACCGAGCGCATCCCGCTTCTCAGCCAAATCCCCGTGCTGGGCGAGTTCTTCAAGTCTACCACCACGCGCAAGCAGGAAAGCGAGCTGCTGATTTTGATCCAGCCCCAGATTGTCACCCCGGACACGCCGGGCATTCAGCCGCCGCCTTCCGGCAGTCTGGAAAACCTGCCCATTCCGCGCCCTGATGTGCGGCGCGGCGCGTTTGACAAAGACTTTCCTGAACTCCAAAAAAGCAGCGGAGACCGCGACGCCCCCCGCTCCCCGGAGGCCCTGCCATGAGCGTTTTGCGTGTTTTATTGGCCGACCACCGCGCCGACCGCCGGGCCGCCGTCATCGCCTGCCTGCCCGGCGTCGAAATCCTGCCGCCCGCCTGCGATACCGCCGAGGCGCACGCGCTGGCACGCTCCCTGCGTCCGTCCGTTGTTCTGCTGGCCGACGACCTGCCGCCCGGCGGCGGCTTTGCAGCCTGCGAAATGCTGGCCCAAACCGTCCCCGTCATTCTGCTGTCCGATGACGTCCGCCCCGACACCCTGCGCCGCGCCATGCGGGCCGGAGCGCGGGACGTCCTGCCCTGGACCCTGCCGCCCGCCGACTTTGCCGCCGCCCTGCGCGGCCTGCCCGCTGTCGCCGAACCGCTGCCCGCGCTGCCGCGCCTGGCGCGTATCATTGCCGTCGCCGGGGCCAAAGGCGGTGTAGGCCGAACGACGCTTGCCGTCAACCTCGCTGCTTCCCTGGCTCGTGATACGGGGCAGCCGACTGTGCTTCTGGACCTGCACACGCAATTTGCCGACGCGGCGTTACTGCTCGGCCTGTCGCCGCGCCGGACTCTGGCCGATTGGGCTTCTCTTGACCTGGACACTCTGGACGCCCGCTTTCTGGAAGACTACGCCCAGTCGCACGAAAGCGGCCTATTCTTATTGGCCGGAGCCGCCGCCCCGCTTGCCCCCCACGCGCTCTCTGCCGAGACTGTAAACCATGTGCTGACCCTGCTGGAACGCGAGTGCGCGTCTATTATCATTGACCTGCCGCCCGTCATAGACGGCCCGACACTGGCCGCGCTGTCCCGCGCCGACGACGTTCTGCTGGTCGCGGGCCTGTTTGACCTGCCGACACTTGCCGCCTCCCGCCGCTGGCTGGATGCTCTGCGCGGCGCTCATCTTCGGCCTGAAAACGTGCGCGTCGTCTTCAACCGTGTTGCCCCCCGTTCCCGCCTGAGCGTCGCCGACGGCGAGCAGGTGCTGGGCCTGCCTGCCGGGGCAGCGATCCCGAATGACGGCAAATTAGTCCCCGCGTCGGTCAACGCGGGCATCCCGTTCGTCCTGTCGCACCCCGGCTGTGCCCCCGCCCGAAGCATCGCCGCGCTGGCCCACACGCTGTCTGAGACAGAAGCGCCCCACGCCCTGCCGCGCCTTCGGCTGCCGCTGTTTAGCCGGAAGCCTGCTCTGAAAACACCATGACACTCATCCCCTTCCAATTTGGACGGCCCATTCCCGAGGCCCCCTTCGACGGTGCGGCTCTGCGGCGGCGGGTTCATGCCCGGCTTGTCGCCGAGGCCGACGCCGCCGCACTGGCACGGCTGGGGCCGGAGGCGCTGGAAGAAACCACCCGCGAAATGGTGGCCCGGCAGGCCGGCAGCGAAGGGCTGGCGCTGACGGCGCGGCAGTTTGAGGCCGCGACACAGGCCGTCTTGCAGGAGCTGACTGGCCTGGGGCCATTAGAGCCGCTGCTGGCCGACGACGGCATTTCCGAAATCATGGTCAATGGCCCGTACTCGGTCTATGTCGAGCGCGGCGGGCGGCTGACCCGCGCTGAGGCGATCTTTGACGACGACGCCCACCTGCGGCGCATTATTGAGCGCATCGTCTCGCCCCTGGGCCGCCGCGTGGACGACTCCTCGCCACTGGCCGATGCGAGGCTTCCTGATGGCAGCCGGGTCAACATTATTTTGCCGCCGCTGGCCGTCGCCGGGCCGGTCGTCACCATCCGAAAGTTCGCCCGCCGTCCCCTCCGCACCGGCGATTTGGTGCGATTGAACACGCTAACGCCTCAAGCCGAAGACTTCCTGCGGGCGTGTGTCGCGGGTCGGCTGAACGTGCTGGTGTCCGGCGGCACGGGCAGCGGCAAGACGACCACGCTAAACGCCTTGTCGGCCTCTATCGGCGCAGACGAGCGGGTCATTACCATCGAAGACGCCGCCGAGCTTCAGTTGCAGCAGCCTCATGTGGTCACTCTGGAAAGCCGCCCGCCCAATTTAGAGGGTCGGGGCGAAGTCACTATCCGTCAGCTTGTCCGCAACGCCCTCCGAATGCGCCCGGACCGGATTATATTGGGCGAAGTGCGCGGAGCCGAGGCTTTGGATTTGCTGATGGCCCTCAACACCGGCCACGACGGCTCCCTGTCCACGGTTCATGCGAACGGCCCCCGCGATTCCCTGTCCCGCCTGGAAACCATGACCCTGATGGCTGGAACCGAGCTGCCTCTGCGGGCGGTGCGCGAGCAGATTGCCTCGGCGGTGCAGGTGATTGTCCACCAAGAGCGCCTGCCTGATGGCCGCCGTGCCATCACTCATATCACAGAGCTGACGGGCTTAGTCGGCGACGTCATTACGATGCAGGACGTCTTTGTCCGCTCTGCCGCTCTGTCCGAACTGCGCCCGGCGGGCCTGTACCCGGCCTGTGCGGCGACACTTGCTTCCCGTGGCTTCCCGCTTGCTTCGGAGGTCTTCGCATGAGCCAGTATTTTCTGCCCGCCGCCATTGGCCTCAGCTTCACGCTGGCCTTCGGGCTGGTGTATGCCGTCGCCGAAAGCACGGGCCGGGACCGCCGCCGCCTGCGTCAGCGTCTCGCCGCGCTGGCTGGCCGCCCGCCCGAAGCTCCGGCTTCGCCTCCCACAAATGGCCCGCGCCCGGACGTTCTGCCGACCCTGACCGGCTGGCTCCGGGGCCGTGACCGGGAGCGTGCCCTGCGCCTTGCCATGCTCCGCGCCGACCTGCGCCTGCGCCCTGCCGAGTGGGTGACACTCTGCGGCGCGTCGTCGCTGCTCTTGGCTCTCTTTGGCCTGCTCCTGACGCACGGCCCGCTGGCCGGGCTTATTTTGGGCCTGCTCGGGTTGTTAGTTCCACAGGCCCTGCTCTCTGCCCGGCAGGCGACGCGGCGGAACCGCTTCGCCGCGCAGCTTCCCGACGCCCTGCTCCTGCTAGCTTCCGACCTGCGGGCGGGCCATTCATTCGCGCAGGCGTTAGCGACGGCGGCGGAAGAGCTGCCCCCGCCGCTGTCGGAGGAGTTCGCCTGGGCAGGCGGCGAAGTGGCCCTCGGCATCGCCTGGGACACCGCATTGGGCCGCATGGTGGAGCGTGTCCAGTCCCCTGATTTAGACCTCATCGTGACGGCTATCTTGATACAGCTTCCCGCTGGCGGCAACCTCGCCGAAGTGCTGGACGCCATCGCCGCGACCATTCGTGAGCGCGTCCGGGTGAGCGGCGAGGTCCGCACCCTGACCGCCGAAGGCCGCCTGTCGGCCATTGTCCTGATGGCTCTGGCCCCCGCCCTGGCCCTGCTGTTTTACCTGCGCGACCCTGCCTACTTTCAGCCCCTCTTGGCCCTTCCGCTGGGCCGTCTGCTCCTCGGCGGCGCGTTTGGGGGGCAGCTTGTGGGCGCTCTGATTATCCGCCGCATGGTAGCGGTGGAAGTGTAGGGGGCGGGCAAACGTTCTTCTTCTGCTTTGCGTAGAATGGGGCATGGAATTATTCTTTCCGCTTCTTGCGGTCGCCCTCGTCTACCTGGCAAGCTGGGGGGCTGGGTTATATTTGCTGGCTCAGTGCGTTTTCTTCGGCCAGGCGCGGCCTAAAGCAACCTGGTTTGTTTTGTGGGTCTGCGTCTGGCCCGCATTCGCATTTAGTCTGCTTGTGACGCTTGTGCCGCTCCCGCCAGTCTGGGTGCTGGGCCGGATTGGGGTATTTGCCCCGTTCTTGTGGCTGATCAGTGCCTATCAGTTTCGCAAAGCACAGATACGACGCAAGGCACAAAAAAGCAGCCAGCAGAATGTGCCGCCCGATGAAACTGTCTGGCCGCCCGCGCCACGACTATGATATGATTTTGCTTTGCTGGCTCGTTCGCCGGTATGCCGGGGGTGTGAAAACCCCCGGCAGAGAGTGTGTCCTTCGGACAAAGAGAGAGGCCATCGTCCCCAACTTTTCCTCCTCACCCGAAGGGCGCTTCTTTGCCGGGGGGGGGCACACGGCACTCTGGTAATCTTATGCTTTTTATCTTAATCCTACTCCTCACATTCCTCGCCGCCGCCCTGCTCGCCGTAGCCCTGCGCGGGCTGCTTGGCGCGGAGCGCGACCGCCTGAAACAACGCTTGGACGACATCGCACGTCCTGCTGCCTCTTCGATTCCCTCCCTGGCCGAAGCAGAACTCGAAGGCGACTGGCGGGAGCGGCTGGCGCGGCCTGTCCTGTCGCGGCTGGCCGGGGTGGGGGCGCGGCTGACCCCGGCGGGGACAGCCGCACGTCTTAAGCAGACGCTGATGCGGGCGGGCGGCCCCTGCACCCCGGCAGAGTTTGCGGGGCTTCGGGTGCTGTCGGTCGCGCTGGGCCTGGGCGTGGCCGGGGCGTGCTGCCTCTGGGGTGTCGCGCCGGGCGGGCGCGTCTTTCTGCTCCTGCTCGGCGGCGTGATCGGCTTCGCCGTGCCGGACAGCCTGCTGGAACAGGCTGTTCGGCGGCGGCAGGCGCTCATTCGGCGAGCTTTGCCCGACGCCATAGACCTGCTGGTAGTCAGCGTGGAGGCGGGTCTGGGGTTGGACGCGGCGCTGGCAAAGGTGACGGACAAGATGCGCGGGCCGCTCTCCGAGGAGCTGACCCGTGCCCGGCAGGAGATGGGGCTGGGGCGGACGCGGGCGGCGGCCCTGAAAGATATGGCGGCGCGTCTGGAAATCGGGGAAGTGAAAACATTTGTCGCCGCCTTGACACAGGCGGAGCGGCGGGGGACAAGCCTGGGGCGGACGCTGCGGGCGCAAAGCGAGTCGGCGCGGGCGGCGCGGGTGCAGCGGGTGCGCGAACAAGCGGCGCGTTTGCCGGTGACGCTGCTGTTTCCGCTGGTGCTGTTCGTGTTCCCGGCGATCTTCGTGGTGCTGCTTGGGCCGAGTTTAGTGCGGCTGATGCAGGCATTGGGCAAATAGCCGAGGCAATAAAAAAAGCGGGAGGCTGTGTGCCTCTCGCCGGGTCCGTTTTTGCAAACGTAAATACAGTATTGCATACGAGCGGCGTTATGTCAACAGAGGCGCTTTACGTGTAATGGGCTGTTTTCGACTGGCTGCGGCCCTGCGGATTGCTCTCGTGCAGGAGCAGCACAATACTGTGGGCCGATAATGCGCTGTGAACGGCTTGCTATTGTCTCCCAAATGTGTCAAAATAGCCGCCGTGAATAAGACAAAAGAAGTCCGAACACGCGGGGCCAAGCCGCGAGACCCCGATGCCCGCGCCGAGCGGGTCAAAACCGCCGTGCGCGATCTGGAACGCATCGGCGCGGCATTTACCATGACCGATGTGGCCGAGCGGGCGGACATCTCCCGTGCCACCCTCTACCGCTGCGCCGATCTGCGGGCTTTGGTCGGTGCGAAAGGCGACGGCCCGCGCACCGTAGACGCCGCCAAACTAGACACCCTGACCGCCCGGCACGACGCCACAAAAGCCAAGCTGCGGGAGGTGCGCCGCCGCCTCGCCGAGTCGGAAGCAAGCTGGGACGAAATGCGGACGCGGGCCAAATCCGCCGAAGCGGACCTCGCCGCCGCCCGGCAGCGGCTGGATCTGCTGACCGCGCAGGGACGCGGCACTGTGGGCGGGGCGCTGGGTGTGGCCGCCGCCCGCCTGTCTGCCCTGGAGCGCCGCCGTGCCCGCCGCCTGCTGGCCCGCGCCCTGCACCCGGACCTGTTCGCACAGGACCCGGCAGCCTCGGCCCTGGCGACGGAGCTTCTGAAAACGCTGAACGCGCTGGCCGAGTAGGGGAACGCGGGGGAAGGAAATCCCCGCCCCCCTGCCGAACTGCCCCCTATGCCTATCGACCTTCTGGTTCCGCTCTATTCTCTGCCGCCCCGCGAAGAAGGCGCGGCGCGTGTGCGCGACGCGGGCATTGTGATCCGCCGCGCTAACCCGTTTGAGCTGACCCGCGTTCAGGAGTTTGTTACGCGGCAATTCGCGCAAAGCTGGGCCGATGAGGTGGGCAGCGTGTTCGGGCGGCAGCCTATCCCCTGCGTTCTGGCGCTGGAAGAAGGGCGCATTGTCGGCTTCGCCGCCTATGATGCCACCCGCAAGGCGTTCTTCGGGCCGACCGGGGTAGACGCCGCCGTGCGGGGGCGCGGCATCGGCAGAGCGCTTTTGGTGGAAGCTCTCTGGGGCCTGCACGACCTCGGCTATGCCTACGGTATCATCGGTGCAGCGGGGCCGGTGGTATTCTATCAAAAGGCCGTCGGCGCACAGCCCATCGCAGGCTCCTGGCCGGGCATCTACGCGAACCTGCTGGCGAAAGAAAAGCCGCCCGCCGAAAACACGTAGTATTACTGTGTAATAAAGTGAACATAACAAAGAACACATCGCGCTTTGCGAAAAAAGAGGCGGTTGGCACGGAATATGCACTATATAAATACTAGAAAGGGGCGCGGAATTTTACACGCGCTTCCCACTGAGGCAGATATTTATGAGCATCCCAATCTCCACCTCCGTCACCAGTTCCGTTCCGTCGCCGGCCCGCCCGCCGTCGGCGCAGCGTTATGTTATTCCGCGTAAGCGCACGCACCGCGTCGATGCAGCCCTGCGCCGCCTGCTGGACGTCGGGGTGTCGCTCGTTGTCCTGCTGCTGTTTTTCCCCGTGCTGGCGCTGATTGCGCTTTTGATTAAGCTCGGCAGCCCCGGCCCCGTGCTGTTCATTCAGAAGCGGGTTGGCCGCGATGGCCGCGAGTTCCCCGTCTTCAAGTTCCGCTCTATGTACACCGACGCCGAGCACCGGCTGGAACTGCTTCTGGCCGAAAATGAGCGCTCTGGCCCGGTCTTCAAGATGCGTCAGGACCCGCGTATCACCCGCATCGGGCGCGTCCTGCGGCGCGGGTCGCTGGATGAGTTCCCGCAGCTTATCAATGTCCTGCGCGGCGAAATGTCCCTGGTCGGCCCCCGCCCGGCGATCCCCCGCGAAGTCGCATTGTATACCCCCGTGCAGCGGGGCCGCCTGTCGGTCACACCGGGCCTGACAGGTCTGTGGCAGGTCTCAGGCCGGGCGAACCTCTCGTTTGAGGAGTCCATCGCGCTGGACTTGGAGTACATCGAGCGGCAGTCGTTTGGGATGAACTTAATTCTGCTGGCCCGCACCGTCCCCGCCGTGCTGACCGGGCACGGAGCCTACTGAATTTAAATCAAGCAAAAAAGCCCCCCGGCATGAAGCCGGGGGGCTTTATTTATTCTTCTGCCAGCAAACCCTGCAAATCAAGACGCCGGGTATACATTGTCAGGCCGCCGTCTGCCGCACGGGGCCACATCTCGCGGGGGCGGTCCCAGTAAAGCTCGAGGCCAATCTCGTCCGGGTCATGCAGGTACAGCGCCTCGCTGACCCCGTGGTCGCTTGCGCCGTCCAGCGCAATACCTGCGGCCTGAAGGCGGCGCAGGGCATCCGCCAGTGCCGCACGGGTAGGGTAGGCAATCGCAAAGTGGTACAAGCCCGTCGTCCCCGGCGGCGGCGGCGTCCCCCCGAGGCTCTCCCAGGTATTCAGCCCGAGGTGGTGGTGGTAGCCGCCCGCCGAGAGGAACGCTGCGCTGTCCCCCACGCGCAGCGTGATCCCGAAGCCGAGGACGCCGTGATAAAAAGCCAGCGACCGCTCCAGATTGGCGACTTTGAGATGGACATGGCCGATACGTGTGTCGGGGTCAATTCCCGCACCGAGCGTCTGAGAGGCTTCTGTGTCCATATACGTATGTCCCTGATTAGCTTTTTCGCGGTTTTGCTGCACATATCCCCTCATACCGAGTGCCGGGGGTATAAAACCCCCGGCATTAAGTTCAGCCGCCCTCCGGGCGAAAGAATATAGCTTGCTTTGTTTTCTTCAGCCCGGCAGGGCGTTTGACATTCCTGCCGGGGGTTTTACACCCCCGGCATTCCGCCGATTGAAGCAGCCGCCATTTTCTCTACAGCAGCTTTTTCTTAACCACCGTGCCCAGCGGCGAGTCGCCGACGGTGTAGCCTTCGGCTTCGATTTCAGCACGCAGGCTGTCCGAGCGGGCGAAGTCTTTGGCCCGACGGGCCTCGTCGCGCTGGTTTTTCAGGTCCACAATCGCGGCGGGCAGCAGGTCTTCGTCGGTCTCCGGGGTCAGGACGGCGGCGCGGGAGCGGGCTTCAATGTCCAGGCCCAGCACCGAATCAAACTCGCGCCACAGGCGGTAGGAACCGGCTTTATGCAGCTCGGCGACGGCGCGGGGCAGGTTCAGGTCGTCCGAGATGGCCTCAAACACTTTCTGCCGAGCGGCGGCGTAGTCGGCCTCGCTCAGGCCGTCGTCCTCGCCAATCCGGGATTTCAGCTCATACACTTTGCCGAGTGCTTTCGTCGCCGCATGCAGGGATTCCCATGTCGAGACGTTCAGCGCTAATTCAGAGCGGTAGTGCGCGGTCAGGCACAGGTAACGGTACGCCAGCGGGTCAAAGCCGAGGTCAATCAGCCGCTGCACGGTCAAAAAGTCCCCCGCCGACTTGGACATCTTGCCGCCCTGCACAGTCAAAAACGCCCCGTGCAGCCAGAACCGGGCAAAGACGTGGCCGGTCGCGCACTCGCTCTGCGCGATCTCATTGGTGTTATGCACCGGGATATGGTCGATGCCGCCGCAGTGAATGTCCAGCGTCTCGCCCAGATACTTCATGCTCATCGCCGAGCATTCAATATGCCAGCCGGGGTAGCCGACGCCCCACGGCGACGGCCAGTGCATCACATGGGAGGGCTTGTTGGTGAACCACAAGATGAAGTCGGCGGGGTGACGCTTGCCGGGGTCCACATTGACCTCTTCCCGCGCCCCGGCCTTCTGCGCGGCGAGGTCCAGCCCGGCCAGCTTGCCGTAGTCGGCGTCTTTAGCGGTGTCAAAGTAGATACCCTCGCCGGTCTCATAGGTGTAGCCTTTAAGCTGCAATTCTTCAATCAGCGCGATCATCTCGGGGATATGCTCGGTCGCACGCGGGGCGACATTGGGCCGGATGATATTAAGCTTCGCCGAGTCGGCGAAGAACGCCGCTTCATACTTCTTGGCAAGCTCCCAGGGCGACTGCTTTTCGCGCTCGGCGGCGGTCGCCATCTTATCTTCGCCCGAGTCCGAGTCCGAGGTCATGTGCCCAACATCGGTAATGTTCATCACATGGTCCACGGCCCACCCGTGCATTTGGAGCGTCCGGTGCAGAAGGTCCTCAAAAATATACGTCCGCAGGTTGCCGATATGGGCAAAGTTGTAAACCGTGGGACCGCAGCAGTACAGCCGCACCGTCTTCCCATCTTCGGGCGTGAACGGCTCTTTGGTGCGCGTGAGCGTGTTATGCAAAACCAGGGGTGTCATAGGTCTATTATAGCACACACGTCTTTGATAGATGGTATAATCCAGCTATGCTGACTATCACAATTGATGAAAAAGTGCAGGCTCGCTTTCAGGCGGTTGCCGCCCCCGAAGAAGACTTTGCAGCCTTTGTGGCTTCTGCCACCCAGGAAGTAATTACTCGCCGCGAGCAGCAGGCCAAAGGCCGCGCCGAAATGCAGGCTCTGTTTGATGGCCCGCACCGCTCCCATGCGGAATCGATGGCCGCCATGCGCCGTAAGTATAACCTGCCTGAGTTCTCCCCTCTCTCCCACGCGGAGCGGGAAGCAAAGGGTGATGCGATTTTGGAGGCACTGCCCCTGGAGAAGATTGCGGAAGCAGAGCGGCAGGGGTTGATATGAGGCCCTTTCTGGATGAGACGCCGCCTCGCTATGTTGTTGTCGGTAATGACCGCTATGACAGCGACCGCGATGCTCAGTATCTTTGATACTCAGTATCTTTATTTCAGCCGCTTGCTTGGCCCCAAATATGCCGGTCAATGGCTCGATGACCTGGAACAGACTATCAACGAACTCACCGAGTTTCCCGGCCCTCTGTCTCATGCGCGGGATGATACTGCTTCTGACCAACTTCACCGTGAAGTCCGTCGTCTCCTGTACTATGGCCCAACGCGCCGCCGGGGCGTTCCGGTCCGCATTCTATTTACCCTTCTGCCGCCCGACCCTGCCGACTCGCCGGAGGAGGCCGAAACCGTAATCTTCCTGCTCCGCCTGCTCCACGGCTCCCAAAGCCTCCTCGCCGAAGACACTCCCGAAGCCTGAACCTGCCGCGTTTGCCCTGCCTGCCCGCCGGGGTAGATAATTGGCATGAACTATATCAAAGGCATCTGGAATGCCGGTCGCTTTATTCAGCGCGGCGGCGGCCTCAAAGCCGTCGGCAAGCTCGCTAAAGCCTCCCCCAAATATCTCGCCCTGTACCGCGCCCTGCTGGCCGACCCGCGAGTGCCCAAGACCGCCAAAACCGCGCTTCTGGCGGCTACGGGTTTCGTGGTCAGCCCGCTGAACCTCCCCAACTTCATCCCCGTCATCGGGATGCTCGACGATGTAGCGATTTTAACCATCGCTAACGGCTACTTTATGAAGCAGGTCCCCGCCGATGTCTTGGCCGAACACCGCGCCGCCGTCGGGCTGTCTGCCGATATGCCATAAATGAGTGCGGGCAGGAAAGAGAACAGGGCGCGGTGAAGTATGCCTTATGCACTGTTCTAAATCCTGCCTCCTGATTGCGTTTGTTTGCAGCCTTCTTCCTGCCCCCATCTCTGCTGCGCCTATTCCCGCTGCACCCACCGGCAAAATCACCCAAATTGTGATTGCCGGCAGCAAGAATGTCCCGGAAACCGATATTCGGGCGGCGTTGACCGAGAAAGTCGGCGATGCTTATAATCCGCAGGCTGCCGAGAAGGACCGGGCCGCTGTGCAGGCGCTTGGTTTCTTTCAGGGGGCAGTAGCCGACAGGGCGACGCCGGACCCAGTAGGCGGGGTCGATCTGACATTCACAGTTACCGAATACCCCATCGTCACCGCCATTAAGTTTGTCTCCGGCACGCCGCCGAAAGAGCCAACGATCCCCAGCGCGACCCTGGTGTCTCAAATGACGGTCAAAACCGGTCAGGTGCTTGACACGAATATATTGAGCCGCGATCTTGTGACCCTCTTTGACCCCTCCAAAGGCTATGTCTCAAATCAGGGCTATTATTTCGGTGTCGGTACGAGCGTAGACATCGACCCCAAAACGGGCGTCGTCACGATCCCACTGGTAGAATATCACGTTCAAGCGGTCAAAGTCACGGGGCTGTCGCCCGCTAAGACAGTGGAGGTGCTGACCAGAATACACGTCAAACCCGGCGATCTGTATAACTCTGGTGCTTTGTGGAAAGACCTCGGGGCAATCTACACTGCCGGGTTCCTGTCCATCCGTCTGCCTTCGTTTGATGTGACTGCACCGGGCCTGATTACGCTCACCCTTCCGCTCACCGAACGCCGCACTGATTCGGTCGTCACGCTGGACGAAAGCCAGGGACACGTCGTCCCATTTGTCTATGACCCGACCACCGCCCTCTTCCCAGTCATCCAGGTCAGTATCAACGGGAAGCCGCCGCTCTCGTTCATCCTGGACACCGGGACCGCTGACGCGGTTTTGCTGAACCCCTGGGCCGCGAAGGAACTTGGGATGGAGGCCTCCCCGCTGACCCAGAAGGGGCCTGGCTACCGGTTTGGAACTGTGACCATCCAGAGCCTCGTGTTTCAGGGCATAGACCGCAAGAACAACGCTTTTTTTACATTCAGCGCGGACAGTGCCCCAATCAGCGTGGCCGACCTGGGCTTCTTTGCTGCCAGCTTCCAAAACTTACGCATTGCTGGCATCATTGGGAGGGGGGCATTGGAACAGGTGACGACACGCTTCGACTTTGCGGCCAAGACGCTCACCGTGTTCACCTACCCCCATCCGCCGCTGCGTCGGCCTGGTGCGACCGTTGTGCCGCTCGGGCTGACCTCAGACCGGCTATACACGGTCCCCGTCACGCTCGCGCCTGGTGTCATCGACGCCCTGATCTTGGACACCGGTGCCTACTCGACACAGATTCACCGCTCAAATGTTAAATCCGTCCACCCAACGGCGATTTCCTATACAACCGGCCAGCGCATCGAGGGCCTCTATTTGTCGCCTGAACTGCGGCTGCCGGGCTTGTCTCTGGGAACACTCACCGTGCCGGACGTCGCGGTCGGTACGATGGAAGACAGCACCAGTGCATCACTCGGTTTGGACATCCTGACCGGCTACCGACTGACTCTAGACGGGCCGAATCGCGAACTGACTCTGGAGCCGTCGGCGCAAAGCGGGCGTTATTTCGCTGGTCGGTCTGGTCTCTCCGGCTGGTCGGGTATCACCCTGGCTTTGGACGGTGGCGGCCTCTCAGTGAAAGCCCTCAGCGCGTGGTCACCCGCCCGCCGCGCCGGGGTGCAGGTGGGAGACACTCTTTTGACGATCTATGGGCAGAGTGTTCAGGGAGTTTCTTTGGAGCGGTTCACGCAACTCATCTCGGAGACACGCGGCTTAAGCGGTCGCCCCGTGCAAGTAACTCTGCGGCGCGGGGCACAGACGGTCGCAGCCTCCTGGGTTCCACTCAACGACTTCACCGCGCCGCAGACAGTGCTGGACGGACTGACCCTGCGGAGACTGAACGAACAGCCCTGGGAAGTTCTCGATGTCTTAAAGGGCAGTCCGGCAGACCAAGCGGGTTTGCAGAGTGGAGACCGAATTACTGATCTGACATTACCTTCGGATAGTACACCAGACGCCCCAGGCCAAAACTCACTGCCCATCACCGTGACACGGGCGGGACGGAAAACGCCCCTGGCTGTGACGCTGACGGCGCCGCCCCCACAACCACAGAAAAAGTAGCCGCCGGGCAGGAAATCCAGAGACAAACGGCGAACGGATACACGACTCCCACCCAAGATTGGACCCTGCGATGACCTCTGTGCCCCCTGCCAGCGTCGGCGTAATCGGCTGCGGCAATATCAGCAATATCTACTTCCAGACCGCCAAGCGGATGGACGTGCTGAACATCACAGCCTGTGCGGACCTGGACCTATCCCGCGCCGAAGCCAAAGCCGCCGAGCATGGCATTCCAAAGGCACTGACCCCGGAGCAGCTTCTCGCGGACCCGGATATTCAGATTGTGATCAATCTAACCGTTCCCGCCGCGCATTATGAAGTCTGCTTGGCGGCGCTCAACGCGGGCAAGCACGTTTATGTTGAAAAGCCGCTGTCCCTGACCCGCGAGCAGGGCCAGGCCCTGCTGCTGCTTGCGGCGGACAAGGGCCTGCGGATCGGCGGCTCTCCCGACACGTTCCTCGGGGCGGCTCTGCAAACCTGCCGCAAGCTTATCGACGACGGCGCGATTGGCCGCCCCGTCGCCGCCACGGCGTTTATGCTCTCTCACGGCCACGAAACCTGGCATCCGAACCCGAGCTTCTACTACAAACACGGCGGCGGCCCGATGTTCGACATGGGGCCGTACTACCTCACCGCGCTCATCTCCCTGATTGGCCCCATCCGCCGCGTCACCGGCTCGGCGCAGATGTCGTTTCCCGAGCGCCAGATTACCAGTCAGCCCCTGTCCGGGCAGACCATCACGGTGGAAACACCCACACATATCGCAGGCATCCTGGACTTTACTTCGGGCGCGGTCGGGACCATTATCACGTCGTTTGATACCTGGGCGGGCAACCTGCCGCCCATCGAAATCCACGGCTCCCTCGGCTCACTGTCGGTGCCGGACCCGAATGGATTCGACGGCACGGTGAAGCTGTACCGGGATGGGGAGTGGAAAGAATTGCCGCTGACGCACGGCTACGCCGAAAACTCACGCGGCCTCGGCGTCGCCGACATGGCCTATGCGATTGCCGAAAACCGCCCCCACCGCGCCTCGGGTGACCTGACCTATCACGTTCTGGAAGCCATGCACGGCTTTCTGGAAGCGTCCGAAACGGGCCGTCACTACCTGATGCAGAGCGCGGGCGTGCGCCCCGAAGCGCTGCCGGAGACTTGGCCGGGGTAGCGAAACGAAAGCGGGCGTTTACCGCCCCGACTGACGCCCCGGACACAAAAACAGCCCGGACGCCATTGGCGTCCGGGCTGTTTCCTTAAATCTGACTGCGTTTACAGATGCTTCTTGTACTTGGGGTGCTTGTGGCCGACTCGGTACTTGCGATGGATGCGGCCATTCGGCGTCACCACGGAGCGGTAGGTCTTGTCGCCGTTGCGGCGATGAACGACAGAGTTCTGGCCGGTGGCGCGGTGCGCGGTGATACTGGTGTTGGTGGCCGCTTTGCGGAACGGGTACTGAATGGCCTTGCCAAACTTATGAAGCGAGTTGCTGTCATGGTGCTTGTCGGCATGGGCCATTGGCGACAGAGCGGCGAAGGCGCAGGTCAGAGACAGAGCAGCGGCAGCGCGTTGGATGGGCGTCATTGGGGGTCTCCTTGTTTGGTCGTATGCGTAAAGAGCGTTCCCGAAGCGCAGTAAGTTCCAAACACCGGCGCGGCTATTCCGCATGGTAGATAAGACTCTTTTGGGTCTGCCCGGACAGGGCGCGGCGGGCCAGCACAAACGCAATCAGAGTCAACGCGGCACTCAGGAGAAACGGAGCGCCGGGAAAAAAGATCGGGCCGCCGTGCCGGGTGGCCGCGCTGAACAGGCTGGTTGCCAGCAGCGGGGCCACAATGCCCGCAAGGCTAGACAAACTCGTCAGCGCCCCCTGCAAGACTCCCTGCTCGTCTTCCCCCACCTGCCGCGACAGCAAACCCTGCGTTGCCTGCCCCGACAAAAAGCCGATGCCAGAAGCCAGCAGAATGACATACACCATCCAGCCCTGCGTCGCCAGCGCATAGGCGATATACTCAAAAACCCCGATGCCGAGGCCCAGCAATAACGCCCGCCGCTCGCCGAGCCTGGGCAGCAAGAACCGTGCGCCAAGCGTCTGCACGAGAAGCGCCATCACCCCGAACGCCGCCAGCGAAAAGCCCGTCGCCCGCTCGTCCCAGCCGAAGCGCAGCGTTCCCCACAGCACCCACGTACTCTGCAAGCACTGTCCCGCCAGGCTGCTCGCGGCCAGTGTCCCCGTCAGCCCCCACACAATCGGGTAGCGCCCCAGCACGGCCAGTGCCCCCACCGGGTTCGCCTCGCGCCAGTTCAGCGGGCGGCGATTCTCCGGCTTCAAGGACTCCGGCAGGACGAACGCGCCGTAAAAGAGGTTCAGAAACGCCAGCCCCGCCGCTGCCCAGAACGGCACACGCGGCCCCAAAGCCCCCAGCACGCCGCCGAGTGCCGGACCCAGCACGAACCCGATGCCAAAAGCCGCGCCAATCAGGCCAAAGTTCTGCGCCCGCTTTTCCGGCGGGCTGACATCCGCAATATAGGCGCTTGCCGTCGTGAAGCTCGCCCCCGTAATTCCCGACAGCGTCCGGCCCACATACAGCCAGATGAGCGTTGGCGCTAAAGCCATAATCACATAGTCGACGCCGGTGAAAAACAGCGACAAAAGCAGAACGGGGCGGCGGCCATACTTGTCGCTCAAACTGCCCAGCAGCGGCGAAAACAAAAACTGCATCGCCCCGTAGAGCGACAAAAGCCAGCCGTAATCCCGCGCCCCGGCGCTGACCCCGTGGTGCGAGAGTTCGGCGATAAACTTGGGCAGGACTGGAAACAGCAGGCCGAAGCCGAGAATATCAATCAGCAGAGTGACGAAAATAAACGAGAGACTGGCAGTTTGCTTCACACGAACGGAACTCTTTATGCGGCGACCTGGTTCCTGCCCGCCGCTTTGGAGCGGTACAAGGCGGCGTCCACGCAGCGCAGCAGTGCGGCAAAATCGGCATGGTCGGCACGCAGCGTACAGGCACCGATGCTGACCGTGACGGCGTTCAGCGGTCCGTCGGCAGCTTCCACGGCGGCTCGTATCCGCTCGGCGACGGGCCGGGCGCTGCCCGCATCGGTCTGCGGCAGCACCACGATAAACTCCTCGCCGCCGTAGCGGCCCACAACATCGCTCTCCCGCGCTGCCCCGCGCAGGACATCCGCCAGTGCCCGCAGCGCATCGTCGCCCGCCTCATGCCCCCGTGTGTCGTTGATGATTTTAAAGTGGTCTAAATCCAGCATCAGCACCGACAGCGGTTGGTGGTAGCGGCTCGCCCGCACAAACTCTTCCGCGAGGCGCTCACGGAGCGCCCGGTGATTGAGCAGGCCGGTCAGGCCATCAGTGGCGGCCAGCCGGGCGAGGGCCGCGTTTGCCTCGGTCATCTCGGTCAGATGTGCCGCCGCTTTGTGCCGCGCCTGATTGCGTTCGGTGACGTCGCGGGCCGCGCAGACACTCGCCCCGCCGGGAAGCGTCTGGAATGTGTAATCAAACTCCCGCAGCAGGCCGCCGTTCTGGCCGGGCATTTCTATCTGGCCCTGCACCGGCTTCTCCCCTGCCCGCAGGCGGCGCAGGCCGCTGCCAAGCACTTCCTGAAAGTAGCGCGGCAAGTGCATCTCGGCGGCGGTTTGGTGCAGGCAGGAGAAACGCTCCACGCCCAGCACTTCGGCCCCGCCGGTGCAGACATACAAAAACCGGTCTTCGGCATCCATCACGTACACATGGTCTTCGGAGGCAGACACGAGCGCATCCAGCAGGGCGGCGTCAACAGAAAAGGCCGGAGGGACGGTAGACATTGCGTGTTCCATCTAATCTATGGCATAAATGCCAACAGGCATTTTATCATACCACGTAATAGATAATAATAGTCCCTGATAACGTATGACAAGAGGCGATAGTGCTGGAACTCAAAACAGGGTAAAATCATTTCACCAATGCACCCGGAATACGCTGACAGTGCGCTGGAAAGGAACCTTTCATGCCTGATGTCCTCTCTGTCCCTTCTGCCTCGTATGCTTCAGACATGCCTAAAGAAGCCGATAAACCCGTCACCTATGCCGGGCCAGCCCCCACGGGCCAGGCCAATACGCCCGAGGCCGAAGCCGCCAAAGCCGCCGCGCTCGAAGGCTACGCCCACGGAATGACTCTGCCCCGTGCCGAAGATGTGCCCACGGGAGCGCCGGGCTGCCAGCACTGCGAGGTGCTGCCCCGCCCCCTGCAAGGACCGGGCACGCTGCGGCTGACCTTCCCGCACACGTACACGCTGGGCAAGATTTTGGACTTTCTGAACCAATCGCCCTGGGAGCATCAGGAGCAGGACGGCGTGCTGAGCATTCGCGCCCGCCCTGGCAGCCTGGCCCCGCTGCTGTCGCCGATTATGGAGCGGATGTCGTCGCCGGAGCAGCGGGACACGCGAGCGTCGTATCAGGCGGACAGCCTGATGGCGGCTCCTGAGGAGATCGGCTCCCTGCCGCATCTTGCCGCCCATGTGCAGTCGGGCTGGCTGCTGGAGATTTTGCGCGGGCAGCGGCTGGCTTCGGTATTTCAGCCGATTTTGCACTGCGGCATGGACAGCACGGCCCCAACCCTGCTCGGACATGAGTGTTTGATGCGGGCGACGCTCAATGACGAGACCATCACCCCCGGTCCGATGCTGGACATTGCGCGGCGATCCAATCTGCTGTTTCAGCTTGACTTGGCCGCCCGGCGAGCCGCGCTGGTCGGAGCCGCCAGGCACAGCCTGCCGGGCCTTATTTTTATCAATTTCTCGCCGAACTCCATCTACGACCCGTACACCTGTCTGGACAGCACGGTGCGGATGGCCGATGAGCTGGGACTGGCGCGGGAGCGGCTGGTGTTTGAGATCACTGAAAGTGAGCGCCTGCCGGAAATGCGCCTCCTGACCCGCATTGTCGGCTTCTACCGGGAAAAGGGGTTTTGCGTCGCGCTAGACGACTTCGGGGCGGGGTATTCGTCGATGGACGTGCTTCTCAATCTGCGCCCGGACTATGTCAAGATGGACCGCTCGCTGATCAGCGCTGTGGACGAAGACCCGGCCAAAGCACTGGCGGCGAGTAAGCTGCTGGAAACGGCGCAGGGGCTGGGCCTGAAGACGATTGCCGAGGGGATCGAGCGCCCTGAAGAGTGGGAATGGGCGCGTCAGGCGGGTGCGGACTACGTGCAGGGTTACTTTTTTGCCCGCCCTGCCTCCCCGCCGCCGCCGTGGGGCGTGGGAAAATAGTGGGCGCATTGCCGGTGCCAGGCGGGTATACTGGAAGCCATGAACTATCCCCGCTCCCTCCGCCGCGCCTTTTCCCTTCGCCGTGCCCTCGGTCTGGCCGCCGCGTCCGCCCTGCTGTGTGCCGGTCTGACTTTGACCCCGCCCGCCGCCCGTGCCTGGAACGGAACCGGGCACATGACTGTCGCTGACATTGCCTACGATCATCTCACGCCAGCGGCAAAAGCAAAAGTCGATGCCCTGCTTCAGCGTCACCGCGATTACGCCCTCTGGATGAGCGAGATGCCCGCCGGGTACACCGACAAAGCGCGGTTCGCGTTTATGAAGGCCTCGACCTGGCCCGACGACATCCGTAAAACGCCCGATGACCGTCCGATCTGGCATTATGACGACATCCCCATTGTCGCCCCCGGCTATACCGCCGACCCCATCGCCCTGCTGCCGGTCAAGCCCAACGCCGAAACACAAATCACCGCCGAATCAGAAGTGCTGGCGAGCAATGCCGGGACCGATGCCGAGCGGGCCGTGGCCCTCTGCTGGGTGGAGCATCTGATCGGGGATGTGCATCAGCCCCTCCACGCCACTTCCTACTACTCCGCCCTGTTCCCCAAAGGCGACAAAGGCGGCAACTCTGAAACCCTCGCCCCCGACGCCGTCGCCGCTGACCCGCTCCTGACCGCCGCCAATCCGCGCAAGCTGCACTCCCTGTGGGACGATCTGCTGGGCGCATCGAAGGACCCCGCAGACATTCAGAAGTACGCCGCCGCGCTGGAAGCCCCGGCCTATGCCCGCAAGACCTACCCGCAGCTTGCCACAGGTAAAACCGTCCACGACTGGCTGCTGGAAAGCAACGCCCTCGCCAGATCGGTCGTCTACCAGAACTCTACTTTGCCGATGACCCCCGGCGAAGGCACGCTCGTCACCGTTACCCTGCCGCCCGGCTACCTCACCGCCGCGCACACCGTCGCCAGCCGCCAGATCGCCCTCGCCGGGTTCCGCCTCGCCGACACGCTGAACGCCTTAACCATCCCCGCCGCCACCGCCCCGGTCACGACCACAATCCCCGCGCCCGCCGCCGTGACCCCGCCCGCCATCCCGGCTCCGCCCGTGGCTGACCCCGCCGCCCCGATGGCTGCTCCTGCCGCCAAATAAGCACGTTTGCTGGGCAAACAAACCAGGCCGGAGCCGCACTCAGCGGCCCCGGCCTGTTCTTTGTCGTTTTCTGGCTCCCTCTCCTTGCTTAAAGACCAGTCCGAAGGAGAGGGCTGGGGTGAGGTTTCTACTTCCCAAACTTCCGGGGATCAACTTTCAATGGCCGGGTCGCCTCGCCGAGCGGCTGGTACAGGGCGGTGTAGGACTCCCAGGCTCCTCTTTGAAATAAATTTCTGTATATCCAAAAACAGATGTCTGTGCTGTCACAACCTTATATTCTATTCCGCGATTCGCCAACAAGCATATCAGTTAAATCCTGTTCTTGGTTACTGTTGGGTTTCAAATAGATTACACAGAGATGTTCACAGTCCGCCGGATCAAGTTGATTCTCCTCGCACCACATTTTTACTGCTTCTAATGCTTTTTTTTCGACAACTTGCGGCCTGATTATGGCTTTCTGTTCAGTCGCATCACACTGGAGTAGTTTGAGAGTTTCCTCAGCATTGAACGGCACGATTTTTTGACGGTTGATGGCATATAGCAGCAGGTAATGTTCACCATCATGCCTTAACAAGACAAACACGAGTGGTTCTTGGTGTGTTGTGTTTTTTGCACTGAGCATGGTAATTTGTAAATCTTTTGCCTTTTGAGCATTACGTTCCAATAGAGAAAGGTGCGTCAAATCAGAATTAGGTTGTTCCTGAAGCCACTCTTCGGGCAGTGTCGGATTGTCAGACATTGAATCTATGTCTTTTGGACAGGCTAAGGGAATTTCTATAGGAATAGCCCAGTCGGAGACATTGGGTAAGATACTTGCTGTAGCCAAACCTTGAGCGTTGTTGTGCCTTGTCCGCAGTCTATCAAGCCTTCGGGCGATGTTTGCTGCGACTTGAGTTTGTCGGTCATCTAAGGCAGGTTCAAAGGTGTAAAGGTGGACAACGCGGTCACGTTCTACTGTCATCCGTAGAATACGCCCGGCACGCTGAAACAGTTCATCCGCTCCGGGAGGCAAATCATAATTGATGACGACGCAGGCATCCTGCATATTGATGCCGACCCCGTCGATGTCTGTACAAATTAATACGTCGGTCTCTTGGGCCTCTGTAATGTCTTTGGCTTCGCTAGATCGGGGGCAGAAATGTTCGATAGTGTCTTTGCGTTGAGCCGCCGATTTCAGACGGCAACCCGCTCCTTCTCTTTGAACGGTACAACCGACACGGATATTAGAATCTGTTTGCGCGAGTATTTCAAGCAAATAAACGGCTGTAGCGTATCTCTTTACAAAGACAACGACTTTGTGTTTCTGATGGATATGTAGTACTAGGATACGCTGTAGTCGCATAAACTTCTCGTCCTCCTGGGGGCGTATCTTCTCCATTTTATATATAAGTGGGATCAAAATTTTCTGCCTTATCTCTTGACTTACTTTAAATACTGCTTTATGATTAAGCCATAGTGTCTCTTTGTCTTCACCGGGATCGCTTTCAGGATTAGCTTCGTCTGAAACGGAAAATAGCTCCGTCATTTCTAATTGAGCCTTTAATGTTTGTGTTCTTTTTCTATCTGGGGCTTCACTACAGGATTGTGCGAAACGCTTGAATTCGGCAGGCGAACTGAGCCACGCTTGGATGGCGGTATTCTGCACCGTATCAGCCGCGCCTAACTCATGCCGTTTCTCCTCTTCGTTGTAGAAATCCATAGGCATTGGCTTTGCCTCAAACACATGATTGGCAAAGGCAGACTGAATTTCTGGTTGAAGAAATAACGGAAATTCTTCACGATACAAAATTATTTTACTTGGAAGATACTTTCTGGAAGGTGTTCCTTCCATCGCAATAAAAATGCGCTTATCATCCTCTACATCTCCGCGTTGCGAAGCCATCTTCAACAAATGCAGCATCCCCAGTATAATCACGACTGGCTGCTTTGGCAACTGATCCAAGAGTTCAACTTTCCAGTAGCTGTTACTGCCAAGATAATCAATGGAAACGCTGTGAGTAGGGCCGGGCAAAAGGTGAAGAAGACTATTGATGTCCTGCCGATCAGTGCCGTAAGGTGTTGCTGTTAGCAGCAGAATTTTCGCCCCGTTTTTAACCGCATCCGCAATGCGCTCTTTGACGAGGTTCCGCTTTATTTCGCCTCTGGATCGATTGCGCCTGCGTAACGAAACATCCTTTTGTAGTATCTTCCGGTAGCGATGGGCCTCATCAATGACAAGAATTGTCTTTGAATTGCAGTTTTTGAGTTCTTCAAGAAGCTGAGTAATTTGGTGATCACGGCCATTAGATTGTTGCTTAAACAAGAGACCATTGTCAAAATACTCGTATTTCAAGTATCGGCTGCTAAGTTCGTCATCCCACTGCTTTTTGATACTTTTGGGAGCAAGGACAATAATACGTTTGTCAGGATAAGGCTCGGTGAAGCGGCGTGCTGTCTCCGCTCCAATCACTGTTTTCCCTAGCCCGGTTGCGATCAAAAGCAACGCCCCGTTGTAATCCCGTATCTGCCGAACTGCGCGGGTGACAATCGCCGCTTGATAGTACGTTGGGGTCTTCCCCTTCGGCCCGACCTGGAAACTCTCCAGCCCATACCAATAATAGAGGGTTTTAAGATAAGCATCGTAGGGATCAGCCATTCCCAACCAGGTTTGTAAACAGTCATGCAAAGCCTGCAAAAGGTCAACGGATTTAACAAGGATTTCCTCGTAAAACTGCGTAAACATCTTGATATCGTTTGCATCCCGTGAGAGGGACGCCTGTTCCTCGTTTCCAGTTGAGTCCAGCCCTGGCCGGGTGTAGTTCGCAGACCCGCTCCACATGCACTTGTCATCCATAACATAAAATTTGCAGTGGAACCGATAACTGTTTTGAGTCTCCCACGCTCCACGGATGACGAATTGCCCACGCTCGATTCGATGAATCAGGTCCTCCACTGCATCGCAGAGAGGTATGTCTGTCCGCCCCAACTCCTCAAGAATTTCCTGAACAAGCCGCACCAGCGTCGCGTCTACATTTCGCCCTTCGCCTCGGCTGACTAGAATATGAAGCCGCACCTCCGGGCCAATCGAGGCGCGGCTCAACTCGTATCCATTAATGCGAAAATAGCCGCTTGCAATGCGAAGCGTGTGTCTCGCTTCGGGGAAATACGCCTCCACAAAATGCAACCCAATCCCACGTCCAACGCCGGAAAGCGGCTTGCCATCCTGTCCCAAATGAAGTTTGCCTGTGAAAACCATTATTGTAACTCAGAGAAAACCGTAATTTATACGCCTAAATCAATGTACAGAAGGCAAAAAATAAGGCTGGGAGAACTGTTCCCCGCTTGGCGCTATGAAAACTTCCTGGGGTCTATCTTCAAGGGCCGAGTCGTCTCGCCGAGCGGCTGGTACAAAGCCGTGTAGGACTCCCAGGCCCCTTTTTGAAATAAATCTTCGAAGAATAAATATTGTTGTGCCCAGCCTGCCATCGGGCCGAACTGGGCGCGGAGGTGGTCGCCAATCTGGGCGTAGCCTGCTTTGGTGAGCGATTTGGCCGAGGGCGTGCCCTTCAAATAGGTGCGCTGGGCGATCTGCCGGACATGGGTGTCGACCGGGATGGCGTCGTCTTTGTCCAGCGAGAACAGGCACACACAGTCAGCGATCTTTTCGCCGACACCGGGCAAGGCCACGAGGGCGGCTTTGGCGTCGGCATAGGAACGCTCGCGCAGGCCAAGCAGCCACGCGGGGCCGCCGGAGGCCATGACCGCCAGCGCGGTTTCTTTGACATACCGTGCCCGGTAGCCGAGGCCGGTGCCGGTCAGATGCGGGACCGACGACTCGGCCAGCCGGTGCACGGGCGGGAAGCCGTGATGCTCCAGCCCCGCGACCGGGCCGCCGGAGTACGTGTCGCCGTACTCTTTGCAGAGCGCGGCAATGGTGCGCCGTATCCGGTACAGCGGCGAGGCCGACGTACACAGAAACGAAAACAGGCATTCCACCGGGTCCTGCCGAATGACTCTTAGCCCGGCGAAGTCGCGGACGGCGCTTTCGATATGGCGCGGGTCGGCCTGCGTGAACTGCTGCATCAGCGCGGGCAGGTCTACCCCGAGGCGGAAGTAGTCACGCACAAAAGCCAGGTCAAAGTGCCGGGGGCTTGTCTGATAATACACCGCCTCCTCGTCCTGCCACAGCCGCACCAGCGTGTGTTGCTGCTCTCCCGTGGTTGGGTCAGTGCGGGGCAGCAGGCAGCTCCACCAGCCTTCGCCGTCCAGCCGCCAGCGAAAGGTCTGGCCGCAGATGACGGTGTGCTGAATATGGAACTCGGTCAGCGGGCAGAAAATGGTGGCATAGGGGAGTGTGTCGTAAGGCATACCACTATTGTACGCCCGGCGGCAGGGTTTGTCAAACGAGGGAGCGGCTTCATGCCGGCAAGCCACGGGTTGAAACCCGAGGCTCAGAAATGCCCACCGTGCCGGGCACGTAAGAACCGATTATCGGCGGCTTGTCTTGTGTCCTCTGGGACACTGGGCACTTTCCAGCCTCGGGTTTCAAGTTCATTCCCTGGGGCTTGCCCCAGGGTGACGCTCCCGAGGCTGCAAGTGCCCAGCGTCCAGGGGGCAATATGAGCCATGGCCGGTACGCCCCATCCGGGCCACCCTGCGGTACAATGCAGGCATGGCATCACAAGGGCTACGCAAAGGCAACCACTGCGCCTACGACCTGCACTATCACTTCGTTTTCGTCGTCCGCTATCGCCGGGCGCTCCTGAGGCCCGAGGTGGAGGCAGAACTCGTGCGCCTTAGCCACGAGATCGGGGAACGCTATGAGATCGACATCGAGGGCGTTGGGGCCGACCTCAACCATGTTCACCTGCTATGTTCGGCCCACCCAAAGATTGCGCCGGGGGACATCGCACGTATCTATAAGAGTATCACGGCGGCCCAGCTCTTCAAGTCCTTCCCTGACTTGCGGCGGGAGATGTGGGGCGGTAAGTTCTGGTCGAGCGGCACCTTCGTCTCCAACGCCGGCCCCGCCGACGGGTGGGCTACTCTGATCCGCTACATCGAAAACCAGGGCAAGAACCCGGAGGCTGAAAACCTTCGGCTCTTGTTCACGACGACAGACGCGACCACGCAAGAGCAGTGATACCCTGGGGCTTGCCCCATGTGTTATTCATCCCGTGGCTTCCGGCTAACCCGCAAGCGTCATACAAAAAGAAACAGCGTGGCTGTACGCACTGTGCCTTGCGGCAGGAGTGCGAAACACCACGCTGTTTCTGCTAATCCAAAAAGCTTTTGCCCGGAAATAAATCCGAAGGCGAAGCGCTCTGATGTAGACTTCTGGGGTGGGCAGATGGCAAAGGCAGCCATTCATGACCTGCGTGTGACTAATCACCCGTAGGCTGAGCCGTCCCGAAGGTTAAAACAAACTAACCTTCGCCACCGCCCTGTAAACTATGATCCAATGTTGATACCTCCTTCGTTTTGAGATACTCTAATATACCACGTTTTGCGCGTTTGTGTTCCTGTTTTTTAGGATTATGACAGACTTTTTTGTGCTATTTTTTCGCGTGCCCACGCGGGCAGGAACGGCACGAAGAAAACGGCCAAAAGCGTGAACCCGAAGCCGAACCAGAGGGCGCTAAACCAGCCGTGCGCGACCGTGTAGCCGTGCGATGGGCCGAAGTAATCATACAGGGCGCTGCCGAACTTGTCGCACAAGACAAGGCTGAGGGCCAGCGCCGCCTGCATCATGCCGTAAACCGTGCCCTCCACCTTCGGCGGGCAGGCGCGGGCGGCCAATGTGTTCAGGCAGACCGCGAGAAAGATCGCCAGAAAGCTCCACACAAACCAGGCCGTCTTGGCCGACGGCGCATCGTGCATCGTCATCGCTGCCAGATAAATGCCGCAGTCGGCGGCAATCGCCCCCCACACCAGCGCCACCGGCGGCAGGCGGCGGGAAAATGCCCCGAACGCAATCAGCCCCGCAATCGACCCCGCCGCCATCCAGCTATCCAGCCGCCCGATAAAGTCTTTGGACAGGTGCAGCACATCGGTCTCGTAATACACCGCCGCCGTCAGCAGCAGGGGCGTCACATACAAATAAAACAAAAAACCCACCATCGGCCACATTCCCGGCGTCCGGGCGGCGGCCCGCAGGGCAAGCGCCGTTTCCTCCCGCTCCCGCCGCCGCGCCGCGTCGCTGCCCTCGGACTCGCGGCGAACGGCCCGGCGGTCGTCCAGCAGAAACGTCAGCGGCAAGAGGGCCAGCGACAGCAGCGCGGCCACCAGAAACGTATGGTGGTACGACCAGTGCTGCGTCACCTGTCCGTCCAGCCGCGCTGTGTAAGCGAGGCTTAATACCAGTGGCGTGAACTGCGCCAGCGTCTGCAAAATCCCGAATGTCCCCGAGCGGTTGCCGACCGAGACCATAACGGCGTTAATCAGGACCC
Source organism: Capsulimonadaceae bacterium (assembly GCA_965277455.1). Taxonomy (GTDB): domain Bacteria; phylum Armatimonadota; class Armatimonadia; order Armatimonadales; family Capsulimonadaceae; genus JANXMY01. The sequence goes on from OZ255823.1 coordinate 3,766,385, forward strand.
CCGACAGCGCCCCGCCGGACCCGGCCACAATCAGCAGGCAGGCCACCGTCGCATAGGGGTACTGATGCAGGCCCATCAGCCCGGTATACCCGAGCGCCTGCACCCCCGCCGCCAGCGCAAAGTACCCGCGCCGGTGCCAGCCCCACAGCGGAAATAAATCCGACAGACCGCCCAGAAATGGCTGAAAGTAGGCGGGCAGGTTGATGAGAATCGCCAGCGTCCCGACCCCGCTTGCGCTCAGATGAAGCTGTTCTTTGTACAAAAAGAGCTGCTTGTTGACTGTGATCGCCCCCAGCACGCCGCCGAGCACGGCGGTCAGGATAATTAGCAGGGCCGTGCGCCAGAGGCCTTCGGTGCGAAGCGTGGTCAGAGGAGACAGGGAACGGGGAAGGGGTTGTGCTGCCATCGGGTGCGGGACGCTTTCTGGGAACGCTGAACTTGCTTGCGTTTTGCCCACGGCATCGGAGGCTGACGGGTTTAGTATAACAGCCGCAAGCGGCGGCTGTCAAGGCAGTCAACTTAGCCAGTGCTTTGCTCTATTCACGATAGCCACGCCCAAGCCTGCAAGGAACAAACAAACCCAAAAGACCAATGCGCTCCAAGTGATGAAGGGGCGGTGGCTGTTCCAAAGAACAGAAAGCCCCCAGGCAAAAAACATCAACCGGGGGGCTATTCTCAGCCACACCTCCGGCCTGTAGTCCTTGCTCTCTCGGCTTGCGGGTGTATGCACTCTCCCTGTAACGGCGGAGGCCACACGGGCATAGAGAATAATGCCAGCCCCCAGAAAAAAGTCCAGAAGCAGCATCCCAATCCCAAGCACCAAGCACCCAAGCAGAACGTTAGCCAGCGTCGGCGACTTTGTATGAAGCCAGGTTATCATAAAAACGGCGACGAAATAGTTCCAGGCTGACTTTGCCCAGGGCGGCAGCCGGAACTCAGCCAGCACTTCGGGGGCTGACAGAACAAACAGCAGGCGCGGATGCGGGCGTGCCACAACGCGGGGGCCGGTCAGCGTCGGGGGCCAAACCGTGTCGTCCAGGGGTTCGCCTGCCGCTGCGCTGTCATCGCTGTTAGAAACCATCACGTTTTGCCCTTCTCCTGTTCCCCCATTATCGTAGATTTTATTGGGGGCGAGGGGGTTTTCTTAATGCGCCAGGAAGTAGCGCACATTGGTCACAATCACGTCGCGGCGGTTCAGAAGGGCCAGCTTCAACAGAGGCGCGGCCTGATTGTGCAGGATCGCGTGCCACGTCTTGCGGGACACCAGCTCCGGCAAAATGATCGTCACCACATCGTCGGAGCGCTCCTTCTGCACGGCATCAATATAGCGCAACAGAGGGCCGACCAGCGAGCGGAACGGCGACTCCATAATCACCAGAGGGATGTCCGGGATGTAGGTATTCCAATCCTCTTTGAGCTTCTGCGTGCTGGCCGGGTTCGTTTCAATATACACCCCGCGCACGTCGTCGGAGGTCAGCCGGGAGTAGTTCAGGGCCTCGATCACGCCCCGGTGGACACGCGGGACCAGCACCAGCACCGTGTTGTGGGCAGGCGCGGTAATCTTCATATTATCCAACTCCATGTCGTCCAGGGACAGCTCGGCGGTCATCTGCGCGTAGTGCTGGTGGATACGCAGGAACAGTACCACCATCAGCGGGACAAGAATCAGCACGATCCAGACTCCGTAATGCGGCGTGTATGGCCCAAGGTGAAAGCCGATTTCCGAGCCGTTGTCGAACTTGGACACGGCGATAATCACAACGACCAGCCCCGTCGCCAGCGCCCCCAGGGCATTGAAAAACAGCGACCGCTGCCAGCCGGGCGTCCTCAATCGCCGCCAGCGGATGACCATGCCCGTCTGCGCCAGCGTGAAGCCGATAAAGACGCCGATGGCATACATCGGCAGCAGGGCATCGACGAGGCCGCCAAAAATCACAATCAGGCCGCTCGCCACAAAGGCCAGTATGACAATGCCGTTGGAGTACGACAATCTATCGCCGATGTTGGCAAGCTGCCGGGGCAGATAATTATCGCGGGCCATCATAGATGTTAATTGGGGGAAGCCCGCAAACGCCGTGTTTGCGGCCAGCAGCAGGACAATCGCCGTGGAGACCTGCACCACATAAAACATAAAATGCAGCGCAGGCGGCCAGGCCCGGTCCGCCACCACCGCCACCGCACTTTGATAACCCGGCTGCGAGGCGTCAAAGTCCGCCGACTGCGTGTAGGGCGTCCCCAGCACATTCGCCACATACGTCAGCCCGAAGAACATGACTACAGCCAGACCGCTCATCACATACATCGTCTTGGCGGCATTGGTGGCCGAAGGCCGCTCGAAGACGGGCACGGTGCTGGAAATGGCCTCCATGCCGGTTAGAGCCGCGCACCCCTGCGAGAACGCTTGCAGGAGCAGGATAATCCCCACCGCCTGCACCCCCTGTCCGGCTCCCTGAAGCATCTGCGCGTGCCCCTCAGCCAGCGACTTCTGGGCATACGGCAGGTGAAAGCCCTGAGCAACCAGGCCCGCAATCACCGTGGCAATAATCGCCCCGATAAAGACATAGGTGGGGATGGCAAACAGCGCCCCGGCTTCGCGCAGACCCCGCAGGTTGGCGAGCGTCAGGGCCAGAATGGAGACCAAACAAAGCGGCACAATATGCTGCTGCAAAATATCGCCCATGTGACTGCCCGCAAACATGGCAATCAGCGCCGCCACGCCCGCCGCGACGGACACGGCGACAGTCAGCAAATAGTCTACCATCAGCGACGCCCCCGCAATGAGCGATGCCACCGGGCTGAGGTTGTCGCGGGAGACGGGGTATGCCCCGCCGCCCTCGGGGTAGGCATGGATAATCTGGATGTAGGAAAACGTCACAATCAGCAGCAGGGCGCAGATGGCAAAGGCGATAGGGACCGAATAATGAAACGCCCCCGGCCCGGCTTTCGCCAGGATCAAAATAGAGAGAATAGCTTCCGTCGCATAGGCCACCGATGACAGGGCATTGGACGACAAAATGGGTAGGGCCATATAGGTCGGCAGCTTCTGCTCATCCGCCCGCGAGGTCGGCAGGGCGCGTCCAAACAGCAGATGCCGGAACTTGCCGAAGGCGCTGTCGTACTGATGCGGCGCGGGCAGCGCCTCGGAAGGCGGGGTGGGTAGGTTTGGCATAACTGCTTTCGTGGTGCGGCGGGGCTAGGACTATTTTACGCTGTCTTATCTGAGCGCCGCGAAGCGGTACTTCCCGGCGTCTGCGCCGACTAGCCGTGCCATTTATGGCATGGCTTCGTATTTATGAAGCAGGCTGGTTATACTCACTACTTCAAATTGTGCCAGTTTGCCCGTGCAGGGCCGTAAGCTCCGGGGTTGTACCCTGCCGCGCCGCCCGTGCTGTCAGGGCGCTTTCTAGTTCGGGAGTCAGCGTAATCGTCATAGTTTTTCCTTTCAATTCGCCAGTCAGTTCGCCAGAAAATACCGAACGTTGGTGACAATCACGTCGCGGCGGTTGCGGAGGGCCAGCTTGAGGAGCGGCGCGGCCTGATTGTGCAGAATGGCGTGCCAGGCTTTTTGAGAAACCAGCTCTGGCAGGATAATCGTCACAATGTCGTCAGTGCGCTCTTTCTGGACGGCATCAATATAGCGCAGCAGCGGTCCGACGAGCGAGCGGAACGGCGATTCCATAATCACCAGCGGCACATCAGGGACAAACTTGTTCCAGTCTTCTTTCAGCCGCGCTGTGCTTTCCGGGTTGGTTTCAATATAGACCCCGCGCACATCCTCCGAGGTCAGACGGGCATAACGCAGGGCCTCCAGCACGCCCCGGTGGACACGCGGGACCAGCACCAGCACGGTGTTATGCATCAGCGGCGGCTCAACTTCAGGCTGCAATTCTGCGGCCATCGCTTTGTAATGCCAGTTCACCCGCAAAAAGAACAGCACCATCAGCGGGACCAGAACAATGACGAGCCATGCCCCGTAGCGCGGATACAGCGCCCCGAAGTGGAAATACGGGGAGATTTCCCCGCCGTCGGCGAACTTGGATACGGCGATAATGCCCGTCACCGCCCCCGTCGCCAGCGCCCCCAGGCCGTTAAAGAACAGCGACGCCTGCCAGCCCGGCTCACGGGTCCGCAGCCAGCGCAGGACCATTCCGATTTGGGCCAGCGTGAACGACGTGAAAACACCAATCGCATACAGCGACAGCAGGGCGTCGACAATGCCCTTGAAAATGACAATCAGCACAATCGCCGCCACAGCCAGCAGCAAAATGCCGTTGGAATAGGAAAGCCGGTCGCCGATGTTGGCAAGCTGCCGGGGCAGGAAGCTGTCTTTAGCGAGCATCGACGCAAGCTGCGGAAAGCCCGCAAACGCGGCATTGGCGGCGATGACCAAGATCATGGCTGTGGCGTACTGCACCACATAAAACATCCAGTGCAGCGCCGGGGGCCAGGCAAGGTCTGCGACCTGCCCGACCACGCTCTGATAATCATTCTGGCTGGCGTCCAGATGGGCATGAATGCCGAAATGCACCGCCAAGTAGGTCAGCCCGGCGAACATGGTAATCGACAGGCCGCCCATCCATACGGTCGTCAGCGCGGCGTTTTTGGCGTGCGGCTCCGCAAACAGCGGCGTCGTGTTGGAAATCGCCTCCACACCCGTCAGCGCCGAACAGCCCTGCGCGAACGCCCGGAGTATTAAATACAAACCTACCGAAGACAGCCCCGCTTTGGAGGCCGCGTAGCTTTCCCCCAGCCGCTGCGCTTCGGAGACGTGCGGCGTGTGCAGCGCTAGCCCGATCAGCCCGGCAGCCACCGTGGCAAGCACTGAGAAAATAAACAAATACGACGGTCCCGCGAATGCCCACCCGGCCTCTTTGACGCCGCGCAGGTTCAGCATCGTGACAATCAAAACGCCGATGATGCACAGGGACACCAGATGTGGATGCAGGGCCGGAGCCGCCGTGATAATGGCCGCGACGCCCGCCGCGACGGACACGGCGACGGTCAGCACGTAGTCAATCAAAAGCGATGCCCCCGCGACCAGCGACGGCACGGTTCCGAGGTTGTCCCGCGAGACCGGGTAGGCCCCGCCGCCGTCCGGGTAGGCAAAAATCACCTGCCGGTACGACTGCACCACAATCGCCAGCAGCAGGGCAATTCCTATCGCAATCGGCAGGGCGAAATGCAGGTTCGCCGTCACCAGCGCCGTGCCGAGCAGGACCGACAAAATCGCCTCGGTCGCGTAAGCATTCGACGACAGCGCATCCGACGAGAAAATCGGCAGCGCGAGGAAAACAGGTAGTTTTTGATGCCCCGCACCGGTGGTCGGCAGGGCGCGGCCAAAAATCAGATGCCGCAGCCGCCCGAGGGCGCTGTCATACTTGTGAGGCGCGGGCAGCGGGGCCGGGCCGCCGGGAGAATTAGGTGAAGAACTGGGGGGCAGGGTTGGTGTCGCCATCGGGGTATCTTTCGTCTTTTCAAGCCGTGAAATCTGCGCTCATTGTACCCTACCGGCGTTCCGTCAGAGCGTGGTACAATAGGCCTATGCCTCTTTACGAATATACCTGCACGCACTGCCGCAAACGCTTCACGGTGCTTGTCGGCATGACGGCGGCGGCAGACTCGAATCTGTGCCCGCACTGCGGCGGCGACCAGGCCCAAAAGCGCGTCACCCGCTTTGCCCGAGGCCGCAGCGACGACGCTCTCATGGACGATTTATCAGACCCGAATACCCTCGGGGACAGGAACGACCCCAAAGCCATGCGCCGGTGGGCCAAAGAAATGGGCCGCGAGATGGGCGAGGATTTGGGCGATGACTTTGATGAATACATGGACGCCGCCGAAAGCGGCGACATGGACGAGGAAGACCCGGACTAAGTTCGGGACACAGGAAAAACCGATTATGCTGCCGAAACTCTTGCCGCTCTGCCTTGCCGCCGCCTTCCTGAGCGCCGGACCGACACTGGCCCAATCCGCGCCTGCCGCCCCCCGGACCATCGTGCTTCAGCACATTGTCCCCGGCGACCTGCTGAAGTCCCTGCACTGGGACAACGCCGCCGATCTTCCAGCGGGCGTCACCCAAATCACCGCCCTGCCGACCACCAATGCCCTCGCCGTCATCGCCACCCCCGACGGCTTTGCCCAGGTGCAGGAGATTGTCGCCCTCGCCGACATCGCGCCCAGGCAGGTAAAAATGGAGTTCGCGCTGGCCGCCCTCACCGATGCCCAGCTCAAAGCCTTCGGCATCCGCTTTGACCCACCGGCCATTCCTGCCTCCGCGCACGCAAAGGCGACCCCGACCGGGTATGCGTCCGCCGCCGCCACTGCCGCGTTTCTGCGGAAGCTGCACACGCGGGGAGTGTCCGTTCAGTCCATGACGCTGACGACGACCAGCAACGTAGACGGCTCCGCCACGTTCACCGGCGGCACGGCCCTGCCCCAGCTTGAGGGGGTGACGTTCGCCGCCACGCCCCGCGTCGGCGAGGACGGCGCGGTGACCCTGCTTCTCCATCCCCAGGTTCTCGGACACGCCGCAAGCAATGCCCGCCGCTCGGGAACGGCTGTTGCCACGCTGGAAGAGGCCCGGCTCATGCGGACCGTCCGCGCCGGGCAGACCGTGGTGCTGACCCCGCTGTTCCCGGACATGGCCCAGCCCAACCAGCAGTTCGTGCTGTTCGTGACCCCCACGGTGCTGCCCCAGTAGGGGCAGGGCTTGCCCCTGCCCTCTTTTCCAATCTAGCGCCTCCTCCAATCTAGCGCCTCCTCCGCCCCCAAACCTCTGCAAACACCGCCTGCCGCTCCGCCTCCGTCGGGCCGCCTGTGTCGTGCAGCCCCCCAAACTCCAATCCCGCCAGCGCCCCGTACAGCAGTGCCCACAGCCGGGCCACCGACTCCAGATGGTAGCCGCCCCCGCCCAGCGCAATCGTCGGACGCCCCAGCCCAATCACCGCCTCCGCTTGCCCCAGCCAGCCGCGAGACGTCAAACACAGATGCGCCAGCGGATCCGAAAAGTGCGCGTCCGCGCCGACCTGCAAGATCACAATTTCCGGGTCAAACGTCGTCAGCCGGGGCAGGAGAACTCCGTCAAACGCGGCGCGGCACTTGGCATCCCCTGTGCCCGGCAGCAGCGGCAAATTGAGGTTGGAGCCAAGCCCCGGTCCCACGCCGACCTCGTCCACGAAGCCCGACTTGCGCGGGTACAGCGTTTCCGGCGTCTCATGCACCGACAGCGTCAGCACACGCGGGTCATCATAGAAAAACGCCTGCGTCCCGTCCCCGTGGTGGGCGTCAATATCCACCACCGCCACGCGCCGCACGCCCCGGTCCAGCAAAAAACACGCCACCAGCGGAATATCGGCCACCGTACAAAACCCCGCCGCCCGGTCGGGCCGCGCATGATGCAGGCCGCCCGACGTATTAAACGCCGCGTCGTACCCGCCCTCCAGGACCAGCCGCGCACAGCCGAGAGACGCGCCCGCATACAGCAGCGAGGCCTCCCACATTCCCGCGAACGGCGGATTGTCCGGCGAACCGAACCCGAACCGCCCGCGCTGTGGAACGTTCTCGCCCGCGCTGAGGGCCTGAAGCGCCTCCAGATACTCGGGCGTATGCACCCGGAGCAGGTCGGCACGGGTGGCCGGGGTAGGGGTGATGAGTTGGGAGTGAGGGCTGTCAAACGCGCCCAGGCTCTCTAACAACCGGTGCGTCATTCGCAGCCGCCGCTGCTGCAAGGGGTGCGTGTCCGAGAGGTGGTAGTCGGTGAAAGCGTCGGTGTAGACGAAAGCGGCGCGGGGCATGGGGTGGGGGTTCTAATGAGGGGCGAGGGCTGCGGCAATTAGAGAAGCCACGAAGAAGCCACGGGTTGAAACCCGAGGCTGAGAAAAGCCCACCGTCCAGGGGACGTAAGACCGGATGGCGGCGGGCCTTCTCTTGTGTCCCCTGGACACTGGGCACTTTCCAGCCTCGGGTTTCAACCCGTGGCTCCTAGTCTCCGGCTCCCCAGAATTGGGGCGGGGGGCAGATTGCTCCCCGCCCCACTCGGCAAACGTCTACGCATACCCCTTCGCTTTGAGGTGATTGTAAGAGATCGTCACTGCCTCCAGCGGCGGGATTTTGCAGACGTCCTGCTCCACAATCAGATACTCCGTGCCGATCTCGCCCGCTGCTTTAATCAGTTCATCGAGCGGCAGAAGGCCGGTCCCCAGCGGGGCGAACGATTTGTCTTCGGGGTCCATGTCTTTGAGATGCAGCAGCGGAACGCGGCCCGAATGCTTGCGGATAAACGCCACGGGGTCGTGCCCGGCTTTCAAAATCCAGTACGAGTCCACCTCGGCTTTGACGAAAATCGGGTCGGTGTTGTCCAGGATAATATCTTCGCCCAGCCGCCCGTCTTCCAGCGGCTTGAACTCGAAATCGTGGTTGTGGTAGCACAGCGTCATGCCGCTTGCCCGCAGGGTCTCACCGTACTTGTTCAGCGAGGCGGCTACGGCTTCATAATCCGCCGCCGTGCCGCGCCGGTTGTCGCCGAGGTAGGGCACGACGATGTGCGTGTTGTTGAGGGCCAGGTTCTCTTCGATGACTTTAGAGATGTCTGCTTCAATCGTGTCGAGGCTAATATGGCTTCCCGCGACTCTCAGGTGGTTTTCAGCAAGCAAACCCGCCACTTCCTGCACGGACAGGCCGCCGTATCCGGCCAGCTCCACGGCGGCGTAGCCAATGTCGGCCACTTTTCGGATGGTCCCGGCAAAATCTTTGTCAGTGTCTTCCCGCAGCGTATACATCTGCAAGGCTATTGGCAGCTTCGGCATTTCGTGTGTCCTTTTTTGGCATCAATCATTGGCGTCAATCATTAACATAGGCGATGCGCCTAAGTAGATGTGCATAGGTTCGCCCTCGCGCCGCGAAATTCCTGCACTCCGCCGCCAGGTGAGGAGAAGACTGTAGGGGCGCTGCTTGCTGCGCCCTTCTGTCCTCTCTGTATCTATCTTGCTCCCCCATTATTGGGGGTGGGGGGGGCCTATTTGCGCGTGCTGAAAACAACCGTCGCCTGCCGGGTCGGGTCGCCGCTGACCTGAGACACCACCGCTCCGGCAGCGGGCGTGAGCGTGACCGAGAAATGCCCGGTCGCCGGGTCAAACTCTACCGGCCCTGCCGTGCCGTCCGTCACGACGGCGCGGGGCATCGACGCCGCGTAGCCGTGCAGGGTGACAGCCGCCTCGCCGGCGGCGAACACGACCGTCGCTTTCAGGCCCTGCGGCGTGTTCCGCTCGGTGGGCATTCGCTGCCGCCCCGTGCCGACAAACTTGCCGTCATCGCCAAGCAAAGCAATCCCTGAAGGCGTAATCGGGGCGATCTCGTAGAATGCCCGGCCCGCCGTTCCTAATGTGTCCGAATAGGTGTCCCCCGCGCCCAGCCGCTTGGCGGTCTTATCGAAGCTATTATACACATAGACCGGGCCGGTGATGCCCAGCGCGGCGGGGGAAAACGACACGGCGGCGCTGTCTGCCTTGCGGCTGAACGCGAAGACATAGGCCGTCCGGCCCACGCCCCGGTCGGTGTATGTCGCGGCGACCAGCGGCGTATGCGCCGACGCAGCATCGGCCAGAATGCTGGCATCCGTCGGCAGCAGGGGCACGTCGGGTTTGACAATCACCCCGTCGGTACGCACAGAACGCAGTAAATTGTCCCGCGATTCATTGCCCAGCGCGTCCCCGGTCCCCACCGGCCCGGCGGACAGGGTTGCCAGCAGCAGGTTGTCCGTCTCCGTACTCATAAACACATCGGTCCAGGGCCACGACCCGATAGCGGACGCAAGCTGCGACGTGTAGATAAAATCGTTCCACTTGCCCCGCTCCATCCGGTCACCGCTCGTGCGGATGGTCGTCAGGTTGCTGTATTTCGCCCCCTGCAAGAAGAAGCGCGGCGTCGCCATGCAATACTGCATCGTCTGCCCGTTCTTCTGTGTGGCGCGGGCCATGCCGTCCGCAAACGCCGCGCCGACGCCCAGCGTCCGGGCCATTTCAGGCGAGTTCGGGTAGATGGCACTCAGCCAGTCCTGCTCGTAGCAGACCACATCGCTCTCTTTCAGGTAAGCTGTCCGGTCCTTCCACCAGCGCGGGTCCGTCGCGGCAACGCCGGAAATCGTATAGTCCTTGTGGTACGGGCTTGTCGGGTCAATCCAGCGGCCATGCACTACCAGCGGCAGGTCAAGCTGAGTCTGGAACGCCGCCAGCCCCGCCGGAAACAGAGCCGGGGAGGCTGAGTAGTCCAGCGTGCCGCCGTAGGCGTTCCAGTTGCCTTCCGGCAGGCTCGCATTTTTGGGGCCGCCGGGCCTGCCTTCGGGCGAAGTGCGCGTCTTCTGGTACCACCAGCTATCGAGCTGAAGGTAGCGGATCGGGATTTTCTCCTCTTGATACCGCTTCCGCAGAGCCAGCAGGGTTCCAGCGTAGCCCAGCTTCGGGTCGTAATTGTAATAGTAATGCGCCCCGTTGTCGGTCCAGTACCCGAGATATTTCAGCACCCGGCCCGCGTCCTGCGTAGGCCGCGTCTTGCCATTCAAATCCGTGAGCGCCTGCCCCCAGGTCTGCATCGTCTGTCCGATGCCGTCGCCGACCACCAAAAGCGTGCTGTGGGTGAAGCCCGCCGGAATGCCGGTCAGCTCCGCGTTCAGCCCGCTCGCCAGAGACGTCTTGCCGTCGCCGTGCATCTGTGCCACGAGGAAGTCCGAGGCGGGGGACAGCACTGCCGTGTGCGCCTGATCATCAAACAGAACCCAGGGCGTCGCCGTGTGCGCCAGACGGAAGACGTGCGGGCTGAACGCGCCGTCGTCATAGCTCATCGGGTGCAGGTTTTGTGGGAACGTCGTAAAGTTCGGAAAGTCCGTCGTCATCTGCGTCGCGGCTTTCAATGCCTTCAGGGAAAACAGCAGGGCGGGCCGGGACGCATAGCGCCGAATCGTGCCCGAATAGGGCTGCTCGGTCCCCCACTGAAACGCCAGCTCTTGATACGCCCCAATCCTGTCCCGCCCCGACAGAGTCTTCACGTCAGACAGCCGTGCGCCCACACTTCCCGTAAACGTCCATGCCGGGGAGCGGTCTGTCATCTTGTAAGTCCCGCTCGCTTCGTCCACGGACACGGCCAGACCGGACGCCGAAGGCGGCAGCGAGGCGGCCCGCACTATCGGTGCAAGGCTCAGCAGAGGCAGGACAGCCAGCGCGGCCCGCAGGCCGGTGAACGCAGAAAATTGGGGCATTGGGCAGTTCCTTTGCAGCAGCACTTGCAGCAGCATGGTAATAATAGCGTTAGCGCACAGGCAGGTTTCGCCACCGCCCGCGCCAATTCCTTCTTAGACTCGGTCTGCAACCGAGGGGACCCCGTCCTGCCAGTCCAGGCGCACCACCGACAGCAGCCAGGTGTGGCCCCCGTCACTGTTGCCCTGATAAAAGAGATATGTCTGCCCGTCGTCATCCACGAACACGCCGGGGTGCCCCGATTCGGACGAGTTCCACGCGCCGGGCAGCCCGCTCGGCAGCAGGGGCGCGTCGCTCAGGCGGGTCCAGTGAACGCCGTCCGTCCCCACCGCCACGCCAATCTGCTGCGGCGCGTTGTTATAAGCCCCCGCATAGAATAAATACAGCCGGTCCCCATGACGGCAGACCGTCGGCGCTTCAAGGCAGTCCTGTTCCCAGAGCAGGGTGGGGGCCAGCATCGGGCCGTCCAGACTCAAATTGGTCCATGCCCCGCGTCCGAAGTCCGAAGCCAGCGGCGCGGCGGCGACTCCCAGCATCTGCACCTTCATCTCCGGGTCGCGGGTGGCATAATAGAGCAAAAGCCGATCTCCCACCGGGAACACATCCGCATCAATCGCCCGGCCCGCGTTCCAGTCCCCGCCGGGACGGAACACCGGGTTGGTCGGGTCGCGGGTAAACTCAACGCCGTCGTCCGAGACCGCATGGCAAATCGCATCCTCGCGCCAGTTGCCGTAGCTTTGATAGAACAAATGCACCTGACCGCCAATCACCCGTGCGCCGGGAGCGCACAGGCCGTTTCCATCGGCCTGCCCCGCCTCCGGCAGCATCTCCCCGAGTTGTGCCCAGTGGATCAAATCATGGCTTTCGGCGATCCCGATAGCCCACGCCGGGGCCGTCTCGCCAGGCGGCAGCGAGTAATACAGCAGGTAGCGGCCCCCGAAGCGCACCACCGATGGGTCTTTGGCATAAGGCCGCCCCAGCCGCGTGGTGTCCCCAAAATACATCGGTGATGTGTTCATGGTTTGATGCCCCCCAGCCCCCAATAATAGGGGCCAGGGGGTCTTTCAGCGCCCCGCTAGAAACGCCGTTAGCGCGGTGTGTGACGAATGCGGGTTCCACGCCGAGTCGGGTCGCAAAATCCAGGTCGGGCCGTACCAGCCCGCGAACGGCGCACGCTCTCCCCGTGCCAGCTCGGTTTCCAGTTGGTCCAGCGGAGCCTCAGCATCACGGCACATCCCGAGGCTGCGGGGCAGGCTTGGCTCACTCATGGCCTGCACCAGCAAAATCGCGGACTGCGTGGTCCGGTAGTCGCTCAGCAGGCCCAGGGTAACGTGTTCAAAGAAGAACCGCTGCTCCTGCGGCGTCATCTTCGCCGAAGCCGCATTGATGTCCTGCATCGCCCCGGCATAGTCCTTCGCCCGCTGCTGAAGCATCGGCAGGGTGGCAGGGTTGGCCGGAGCGAACGGCTGCCCGGCCATCTTGAGCTTTAGCGAGCCAAGCGCCCCCCTCACTTTGCCCGTGCCGATATACAGCGCATCGTCTTTCGGGATCATCCGGTAGTAATCGGCATACGCTTTCGCGGCCAGCGGCGCGGCGGCAGGGCCGAAATACTCCCGTGCCCACCACTGTACATAGCGGTTCGCCGGGTCGGTGCCGGTCAGTGTGGCCGGACTGTCCCAGCAGATGTCAGCCAGCATCCGCGCTTCCATGATGACCGGGCGCAGCTCGGAGACATTCACCAGCATGTAATCCGTGGCGTGGGCGGCGGTGATTTTTTTGAATTCGGACGCGACGCGGGACGGCTGCACGGTATGAAACGTCTGCTTGGTGAACTGCGGCCCCAGATACGCCAGGTGGTAGTAAACGCCGTGCTTCCACTGTCCGACGGTGGGCGGCAGGGCCAGCATCACGCCGTCATTGTTGTCCGGCCAGACCAGCGTGACCTCCGCCGGAACTTGCATCTGCCCCTGCTTGTAAATGTCCAGCATCTCGGCATACATCGTGAAGTGAAACAGCGCAGGCTCGCCCGGCGGCAGGGCGGCTTTGGTCATTCGCACCTGATCGGCAATCACCGTGCTGAACACATCTGCTTTCTGCGCCGTCGTCGTGCCCGCCGGAAACGGCATCCCGTAGTCTTCCGTGCCGCGCAGGCCCACCGGCCAGATACAGTGCAGGTCTTTGTTTTCGTCCAGCCCGCCCTGCCAGAACTTCAGCACACCGTCTTTGTTGGTGATCCAGTCATACGGCCCGGTGACTCCCCGCGCCTTCGCCAGCCCGAAGCGGTCGTAGCCGTAGGGGTTGGAAAGCAGCGAATCGTAGTGATGCGACGTGTAATACAGCCCCCAGTCGCTTGCCATTTTGCGGACTTCATAGGGCCGCTGCACGCGCACAAATGGGGCGACCATATTCATTCTGAGGCGCAGGGCGGTCTCAAAAAAGCGGGCGTACCAGACCGTCGGCACGGTCCCGTTCTGGTCCGGGATGCCACCCACGAGGGGCCGGGGCAGGATATCCTCGTCGTCGTGAAACATCCCCCGAAAGCGGAACGTCGGCGGCGGGGTGTAGTAGCGCGTCGCCTTCAGCACCAGCGCTGTGTGCCGCTCGGGCGTGTACCCCGTCCACAGGTACAGCGGGTCGATCCCCAGCCGCTCGGACAGCGTATAGGCGGCAAACGCCGTCCCGCGAAAATTGGAGCCGACCAGCCAGACATCCCCGCCCCGCGTCGTGACGCTGTGCGCTTCCCATAGTCCCTTCATTCGGGCCGCCCCGAGGCTGACCGGAACAGGCGTGACCCCGAGCGTCGCCAGATGAATCGCCGCCCGCCCCGCCGCCGCTTTCGCGGCAATCGGCGGCTTGTACCCGCTGATCTTCTGAATGTCCCCGGCCAGAAACCGCGCCGCCTGCTGCACCGCAGGCTGCTCCGTGGAGGCAACTACGATGATGCACCCCTTCCCGCCCGACACCAGCCCCACATCCCCCGCCTGCGCCGCGTCGGGCCGCACCCACGAGCCGCGCAGGGGGCTTGTCCACATCTGCCCCGCCGCCGCCGACGCGGGCGAGCTGATGGAGACCAGCGAGATGCTCAGCCAAAGCGTCAGCAGTGCCATGAGGCGGAACCGAAAGAGAAACTTCACTCAAAGGCTCCCTGAAAAAGGCTCCCGGCGCAGGCATCACGCCTTCGCCGAGAGCAAAAACTAGGCATCGTCTGATGCCCGCGAAGGCGGGGAATTGCACTTTCGAAGCATGGGGGTTCAGCCCCGTGCTTCCTGCACTTCCACGAGTTCGGCTACTTCGGGCTGAACGTCAGCACCAGCGGGCCGGTCATCTGGTCCGTGCTGGCCGCGCTGTCAAGTGCTCCTGTGCCTTTGCAGACATTGTAAGCGCAGCCGGTTCCTGATGGGGTCGAGCCGCCAGAGATCGCCGATCCGCGCAGCCACTTCACATGACCGTCCGCCGCCAGCCAGTTCGATCCGTCCGAATGGATGCCCGTGGGTGTACAGAATGCTGCCATTGCTGTCTGTCCACCGATAATACCGGTGGACATTAGACGAGCGGCAGCCGTGCTCGACCCAGCGCCAAATGGCGTATAGCGTCCCGCTGCGACTAGCCCTCCATTGCCAGTGGCAGAGCTTACCTCATCAGGACTGGTCAAGGGCGCTTGATACCCTTGTACTTCATAGAGCAGAACCGTAGAAGCTGGGGCGTTAGTCGCCGACAGCGTATTGGTCCCAACTGCGCTGATCGGCTGTGTCAGCGACATCCCCAGGTTTGAGTTGTAGGAATAGGAAACGGCTGCATTAGGGTATCCAGCAATGATGGGTGTAGTGTTAGCGGATGAGGGGTCATCCGGGCACTTGTATACTCCTGCACTTTTAGTGTACGCGCCAGTTTGCCCCGCCCAGCCATTGGGAAAACCAAATGGCCGCGAAGGGTAGGCTTCGTCACTGTCCTGTGTGTACTGAATGATTGCCAGGCCCGCCTGCTTCATGTTGGACTGGCAGGAGGCGCGGCGGGCGTTCTCGCGTACTTTCTGGAAAACAGGGAACAAAATCGCCGCCAGGATGGCGATAATGGCGATGACGACGAGCAGCTCAATCAGCGTGAAGCCTTTGCGGCTGCGGAAACGAGTGGGCATAATTAACTCCTTGTATGGCAATAATAGCAAATAACAGGTCACGGGCCGGGTGTTGAAACAGCCACTATCCC
Source organism: Capsulimonadaceae bacterium (assembly GCA_965277455.1). Lineage (GTDB taxonomy): Bacteria > Armatimonadota > Armatimonadia > Armatimonadales > Capsulimonadaceae > JANXMY01. The sequence goes on from OZ255823.1 coordinate 3,781,837, forward strand.
CCCGGCGGGGCAGTGGAAGAGCGCACAACCATCTCGCCCGGATAGCTTTCCTGCTGACCGGGCTGGGACTGGCCTTCAATCTCGCCGCGAAGCATCTCCGCGAGGCGCGTACCAATCTGGCGGTATGGCTGACGCACACTGGTCAGCGGCGGGTCACGCAGCACGCTTTTGGGGCTGTCGTTGACACCGACCACGGACATCTCGCCTGGAACCTGCACCCCGGCCTCGGCCAGCGCATCCAGAGCGCCGTAAGCGATCTCGTCATCCGCACAGAACAGGGCGGTCGGACGCTCCACTGGGGGGCGCTGAAGCAGGAGGCGCGTTTGCGCGTAGCCAGAATGAGCACCGTATTCTCCCGCGTGCGTGTCTGGTTCCAGCCCCAGTTCCCGGAGCGCCCGCCCGTAGCCCCGCGCCCGCGCCGCTGCGCTCGCAAACTCCGCCTGGCCGCCCAGATGGCTGATGCGGCGATGGCCCAGCCCAAGCAGGTACCGGGTGCAGTCATGCCCGGCGGCTTCGTTGTTCATCGCGGCCACAGAAACCGGAAGCCCCGGCGAAACGCCACCAGTAATCACCACCGGGATTTTTCGGCGGCGCAGCGTCTCGTAAAAGCCGTCGTCGACAGCCGGGGACAGTAAAATCAGCCCGTCGCACTGCCCGTCCGTATAGCTGCTGACTTCCGCACGGGCCTGCGACCAGCTTTCCTGCAAAAACAGCAGTGTCTTCTGCTGCCCGGCCTTGTTGACCGTCAGGATGCCTTCCAGAATACGAATATAATAATCGTGCGCGGTCAGCACAAAGTCATTGGCCGATGCAAACACCACGCCCAGCGTATTCATGCGCTGCCGGTTCAGGCCGCGTGCAATTGCATTTGGCTGATACTGAAGCCGGTCGATAGTTTGACGCACCCGCGCCGTCGTCTCCGGGCTTGCCGCCCCGGTGCGGCCATTGACCACGCGGGAGACCGTCGCAATCGAAACGCCCGCCTCCCGCGCCACCTGCTTGATGTCCGCCATGAGTTTGAATCCGTCCGCCGCCCCTGCTTTGCGTAAACGTTTACCTTTCTCTTAAAATAGCACAATTATTGTGCTTTGTCAAGGCTTGCAATTCAAAACCCGTAGGGGTAGGGCCTGCCCCGGCCCTCCTATCCTCTCCAAAGCCCGGCTCTTTTCTGACTTCCTTCCAGTTCCCCCAGAATTGAGGGTTAGGGGATGATCAGGGTTTCCAGTTGCTCCAAAGACGGCATTTCTCCCAGGAACGGCGAGCGGGACAAAGTCCGGGTCTGATGCAGCAGCGGCCACGACAGATACACCCGCTCGCGGGCGCGGGTGATGGCGACGTAGGCCAGGCGACGCTCTTCTTCCAGGCTGTCGGCCAGCAGGTGCGTCTTTTCGTCGTCCTCCCAGCGCAGGGAGCGGTGATGGGGGAGCATTCCAAACGCGAAGCCGACCACGAAGACGTGCGGCCATTCCAGGCCCTTTGACCGGTGAATGGTCATCATCTCGACCGCATCGCCCGCCGTTTCAGACTCGTCTTTCGGTGTGTTCTGCGCGGCCACAAAGGCCAGAAAATCGGCGGCAGAGGGGAACGCGCCCGACGCCACGCATAGCTCCTCTAAATTGTCCAAACGCGAGTTGCCCTCGTCTTCCACATGCCCCTCTTCGCGCAGCAGCCACTCATCATAGCCGATTTCGCGGGCCTTTCGCAGACGCGCTTCGGCGGAATCGCCCGCCTCGGCCACGGCTTTCACCATGTCCCGGAAGTCTTTGACCGCCAGACCCTGATTGGTTGTTTTAAACTGTCCGACGGCAAGCATCCGGTACAGCGAATAGCCCTTGCGGGCCGCCTGCGTCTCTAATTCCGCGATAAACGCATGGCCGAGAAAGTGGGTGGGCTTGCCGAAAGTCGCCGACGGTACGTTCAAAACTCGCTTGACCGCCTCATCCGCCGCCGCGCTGTCCCGGTCCACCGAAAGCTGCAAAAACGCGCAGACATCGCGCACCTCGCGCCGCGAATAAAAGCCCATCGCGCCCTGCAAAACGTAAGGCACGCCGCCCTTCACAAATGCCTCTTCTAAAGCCCGCGAGTAGGCATTGGTCCGAAACAGCACCGCACAGTCGCGCAAAGCAACGCCCGCCGCCTGCACTTCTTTCAGCCGCCCCGCCACAAACTCCGCTTCGGCCTCCGCGTGCTCATGCTCATGCTGCGACAGCGGCTCGCCCTCCGGGTGCGTCGCCGCCATCTCCAGGCGGTACTTGGCGTCAATCCCCGAGCGGCCAATCAGCTCATTGGCGACCCGCACAATCGACGCCGACGAGCGGTAATTGGCGGGCAGTCTTACGATAGTCCCGTTTGGATACGCCGCTCCGAACTGCCCCACCGTCGCCTCCGGCGAGCAGCCCCGGAAGCTGTAAATCGCCTGCCCGACATCCCCGACAATAAAGATATTGGTGGACTTAGCCGCCAGAAGCCGGGCGATTTCCCACTGCACCGCGCTCGTGTCCTGTGTTTCATCCACCGACAAGTATTGAAAGAAGTCCTGATACTTGGCCCGTATCGCCGGCTGTTCCTGCAAAAGTGTCAGCGTCTCGGTCAGCAGGTCGTCAAAGTCCAGGCGGCGTGAGGGCTTCTTGGCGAGAATATCAAACTTGGCCTGCTTTGCCTGCTCGTAGCACTTCCAGAACTTGACCAGGGTTTGAATAGCCGGGTCCGCCCAAAGCGGCTCGTGCTCCCGGAACGCCTTTTCGGCCTCTTCGACGCGAAAGCCCCGGTTTTTGACCGCCGACACCGCCGACAGCGCCCCTTTGGGGTCATACTTCACATTCAGCCCGAACGGCGGCGACGGCAGCCCCCGCGCCATCCAGTCCTTGTCGCCCAGGATGGCTTTAGCAACCCGCACCTGCCAGTTTTCATCGGCAAGCTGAAAGTACCCGGCTTTGCCGTAGAGATGCGCCCATTCGTGCTTTAAGAGCCGCAGGCAGTGCGCGTGGAACGTCCCCAGCCACATCTTCTCCACAATCGCCTCGCCGCCCTCGCCCAGAAGCCCCGCCAGACGCTGTCCCATCTCCTCAGCGGCCTTCTTGGTAAACGTCGCCACAAACAGCCTCTGCGGGTCCACTCCCCGCGCCAACAGCCGCGCCAGCCGCCGCGTCAAGACGGTCGTTTTGCCGGACCCCGCACCTGCCAGCACCAGTGCCGGGCCGTCGTCATGCCGGAAGGCTTCAATCTGCTGGGTGTTCAGCCCCTCTTCCAGCTTGGGCAGGATGGCGGCAGTGCGATGGGCGTGGAGGTCTTCGGTGATAGCGTCGAGGGTAGCTTGCATGGTCAGTTCCGGCGTGGCAGTGCGGGGCATGAGAGACTTGGGAGATAGCCAGAGTATACCACATCAGGGCGAGGGAGCAAGCCATATCCGTCACTTTGCGGCATCAACAAGCAGGGGCCAAAGCAAAGTTTTCAGGCGGATGTCCGGGGCGGCAGCGGGGCGTGTTTGTACCGAGCCGCCTTCGGAACGCCTGACATCGGGCAGAGCGTGCAGGCGGGAGGAGAAGTCGGTGTGGGTGGCATCCAGTTCTGCCGCAGTGCCGAATTCCTGATGCTGCCAGTGGATTGTTTCTTCCGTCTCTATGTTCAGAATTTCCGTATCACAATAACCCGTGTCTGTGCCGAGATGGCCCACGGTGACACGCGCCATGTAATCGGGCAGAGTGAGGTCCAGACGCATACTTTGGCCGTCCGGCGCTTGAATGGCCTCGAACTGGATTTTCTGAAAGTCGGTCTGCATAGCGCTCGTTGAAATTCTTGTTGCGCGGGCGAAGCGTCCGCCCGCCATTGCGAGTGAGCCGAAAGCATAGTCAGCAAATAAGCCACGGGTTGAAACCCGAGGCTGCCAAAAGCCCAGCGTCCAGGGGACGCAAGACCGGGTAATTGCGTTGAGCTTGTCTTTATCTTGTGTCCTCTGGGACACTGGGCATTTTTCAGCCTCGGGTTTCAACCCGTGGCTGTGCCGAAAAGACAGTATACCGCATTCGTCCTGCTTCTACGAAACCCACCGCGCTTTAGCGCGGGCGATCCGCGCCAGCGACTCCTCCAGCCGGGCAGGGGACAGGCGGCCCGAATCAGTGGCGTCGGCCAGCGCAGTGGAAATCTCCTGCTGCGTCTGGTACGTGTGGCAGCATAGCAGCAAATCGGCCCCGGCTTCCACGGCCAGCACGGCGGCTTCGCCCGCCCCCCAGTGGTCGGCGATGCCGCGCATCTCCAAATCGTCGGTGATGATTAGCCCGTCAAAGCCCATCTGCTCACGCAGCAGGCCGGTCAAAATCGCGGGCGAAAGCGTCGCGGGCAGGGCGGGGTCAATCGCCGGAAACAGAATGTGCGAGGTCATCACGGCCCCCAATCCAGCGGCGAGGGCGGCGCGGAACGGGACCATCTCGACGCTTTCCAGCCGGGCGCGACCGTGGGAAATGCGCGGCAGTGCAAGGTGCGAGTCGGTGTCGGTGTCGCCGTGGCCGGGAAAGTGCTTGCCGCAGGCCAGCAGCCCGGCGTCCTCCTGCAAGCCGCGCACCGCCTGTGCGCCCAGCACCGCGACGCGCTCCGGGTCAGGGCTGTACGAACGGTCCCCGATGACCGGGTTATCCGGGTTATTGTCCACATCCAAAACCGGCGCAAAGTCCCAGTTGAACCCCAGGCTTTTTAGCTCCCGCCCCAGGGAGGCCGCTTCCGTGCGTGCGCGGCTGTCGGCGTCTTCAGACTGCCCGATCTCGCGGGCCGTCGGGCGGGCCGGGTAGCGGGGCGGGCCGAGCCGCTGCACCCGCCCCCCTTCCTGATCCACGGCCACAAACAGCGGCGGCAGATTTAGCTCTTTAGCGCGGGCCTGCATCTTGGCGATCTGCGCCGCCGTCTCCTCCGGCGTGCCGATGTTGCGGCCCATCAAAATTACGCCCCCGGCGGCAAACTCATCCGTCAGCGCCGCCGCCTGCGTCTCGGTCTGCCAGCCGAACAAAAGCATCTGGCTAATTGGGTGTGTGAGCAGCGTCAAAATCGGGGTCCTTTGTAGTCTTTTGGATAAGTGGGCGGCGCATGGTCGGCAATCGGCACGGTGAAAGTCATGGGAATGGTTTGAATATCCACGCGCTGATGCACAATGAGCGTGAACTCTTTTAAGACCAGCGGCGGGGCTTTGACACTGCCTTTCGGACCAGTTGGTAAAAATACATCATAATCTGTGGGGCTGCCATCGCCTTTTTCCATGGACCCGCTGAGATGGAACGGGGGCGCGAATTGCAGCGCGAGTTGAACCGACTTGCCGTAAGTGTGGGCCAATGGCGAGTTTGGCAGCGAGTATGCGTTGGCGTCGAATGTAATTCGGGGCTGAGTTGTGACCAAAACGCGCAGCCGATCTGGCTCTATGGGCAATTTCTTCTTGGATACCTCTGCCCCCTGCACGGGCAGCGTCACCGTGACACCGCTAGGGGTCGTGAAAGAAACGGGCTTAGTCAAAACTAGGCAGTACGAATAGTCGTCATGCCCCACGGGGACATTGTGCAGCGTGACAGGCTCATCATAAGTCTCAAACTGACGCAATTCCGTAGCCAGCTTCAAAAAATGGGTGTCCTCCCGGTAAGGAAGTTCGATGCTGCCCGCGCTAACGCCGCCGCCATACCAGAGTTCGCCAGCAGAATCAAACACCCCCTGTCGACCAAGTACCGGTGTTCCTGGGTACAGATTTGACGGGCTGCTGTCGCCATCATAGGCTTCCCATTCCATTTCCTGCCGCAGCACTGCCACATCCCACTGATGTGAATGGGCGGGCAGGACCGGACGCAGGATTGCCTGTGTCCTGCGGCCTTGTGGAGCGAAAGGCCAGGACCAGGCGTGTGCGGACATCGTGACCCCGTTTTTCGTCACCGTGTCTGTGACTTTGACCGGGGGCGCAATGGCGTGGCGCATCCGGGGCAGGCGGGTAACGCGCCAGTGGGCGGTGTGGCCGCTCCGGTCGGACAGCGTGAAGTCCACAAAGCGGCAGGAGTTCGGGTAGCCGGTTGGCAGTGTGACGAACACAAAGGTATGGACAGTTTCACCCGGCGGCACATAGTCAGTGGCGGTGCAGACTTTCCAAAGCAGCGTCAGCGTTTCGCCATTGGAGAGCCGAGCCGAAGCGACAAACGGATCATGCGCGGGATCGGAAGGATTGCTGCCCGAGATGCCCGCCGTGAGGCTACCCGGCGGCGGCGTCAGCCAAAGGCCGAAGGCGTCTGCGGTGTCGGTCACACGCGGATCAAGGCTATATTCAGAAGTGACATTTTCATAACGGAACCCGGCAAACGGCTGTCCGTTTCCATTTTGATGCGGCCCCGGTCGTTGAATATCCTCCAAAGTCCAGCCATTTTGGGAGCGCGGGGTGGACGCATCCAGCACCGGCGGCAGGCGCAGGGCATTGACCCAGCCGCCGCGTGTGGTGATGTACCAAGTTGCGCCGAGGGCCAGCAGCAGGAGTGCCAGCAGGAGCAGCCGGGCGCGTCCGCGTGGCGCACGAAGGGGACGGTGGGCAGGCGGGGGGCCGGGCGGCGGGGGCGGAAAAGTGGCAGGGTTCATGGCGGCGGCTCCGGGGCGGGCGGGACAAAGCCGCCTGCGCGGTCAGTCCGTGGCTGGCTCGGTGACGAGGTAAATCTGCCCCGGCTCCACGGTCGGCAGCAGAGCAAGGACCCGGACAGAAAGCGGCGCAGGGGCCGGGGGAAGTTCTCGTCAAAGAGAATGTTCACGCGAGGGCAGCCTCCCGCGTCTGTGTGCGCTGCTTGATTTGAATGGCTTCCTGGGCTTGTTCGCGGCGAACGGTGGGGAAGCTGTCTAAGAAGTCTTCCAGGCTGTCTCCGGCCCGCAGGTAATCCCAGAGGTTGTAGACGGGAACCCGCGTTCCGGCGAAGACGACGGCCCCGCTGACGATGCGCGGGTGGACGGACACGAGGCCCGCCGCCGCCATTTGTTCAAACTGGCCGGGTGTCAGGCCGCTTTCCTGAGTGGCAGACTTCGAGGGCGTCAAAAGCGCCGTGTGTGACATATCGTGTCTCCCGGAATGAAAACGGGGGCGGGCCGTCTGGCCCGCCCCCGTTTTGCGTTATTGGCACTGAGGTGCTTAGTGGCAGCCGCAGGAGCCGCAGCCGCCGCCGGCTTTGGTGTCGAGGCCAGCCGCCTCGTCGTCGCCCGCGCTGAACGAGGAGCCGCAGCCGCAGGACTTGGTGGCGTTGGGGTTCTCGATCTTGAAGCCGCCGCCCATGTCGGTGTGGATGTAGTCCACGACCGCGCCGGACAGGTACTTCAGGCTGGTGGCGTCGATGACGAGGTTGATGCCGCTGATGTGGAAAGTCTCATCGCCGGGTTCGACGTTCTCGTCGAGGGCCATGCCGTACTGAAGGCCGGAGCAGCCGCCGCCGGAGACATAGACGCGCAGGGCGAGGTCGTCGCGGTCCTGCTGGGACAGCAGGCCCTGGACTTCGGCGACGGCGGCATCGGTGAGGGTGACCGGCCCGGCGGGCGCGGACACTTCGTTGATGGTGGTTTCGGTCGTCGTTTCGGTGGTTGTACCGGGCATATCAAGTGTGGCGGGCATAGTTCGTTCTTCTCCTAAGCGGGGTCAAAGCCCGCTGGTGTCGGTCGTTGGTACGGCTCTACTGGTTTCAACAGCCGCAAGGGGCGCAGAGTGCCCTTCGGACAAAGAGTTTTGCTTGAAGGGTGTTCTTGGGTTATTATACCCTTTTTGGGCCGGGGCGGTAAACGCCCCGTCTGGGGAACGTCCTTCGGACGAAGATGCGGCCCCCCTAGCCCCTACCACCATCGATGGGCGGGGAACCAGATAATTAGGAACAAGCCTATCCTGCTCTGGCTCCCCATTATTGGGGCGGGGGGGCAATCTGGTCTTGACGTCGGTGTTTACCGCCCCGGATGCCTGCCTCTATTCGCCGCTGGCTTTGCGTGATTGCGTATACTGGGCAAAGGCAAGGCAGCTCCACATCACACTGAAGCATACATACATCACACCAAACATCCAGTATTTTGTCATGAAGTACACAATCGCAGTCAAGGCAGATAACAAAGATGCAATCGCAAGAAGCTTTGCCGCCCGCAGATGCCGTTGCTGCTTTGTGCCTTCGCGCAATCTGGTAAATAACTGCTCTACGCTCATGCGGTCTCCTCGGAGAACCTCACCCCGGCCCTCTCCTTCGGCAAGGAGAGGGTGGCGGAAAAGCACTAGACGCCGACGGCTTTGTAGCCGATGGCGGTTGGCTCCGGGGGAAGCGAGGTCCGGGTGCGGGTGGTCACGGGGACCAGCTCTTCCTCGTACTCGAAGGCTTCCATCGAGATGCAGTCCATCGGGCAGATTTTGGCGCACAGGGCACAGCGAATGCACTTGGTGCCGTCCATGAGCATGATGGTTCCATCATCGGGCCGCAACTCGTCCTGCGGGACGCCGTATTTGGCTTCAATCAGCTTGGCGACTTCCTCGTCGCCGACCACATCGGTGACCGGGACCATCTTCAAGATGCTCTCGGGGCAGATGTTGATGCACAGGCCACAGAGGATGCACTTCTCGGCATCGAAGACCACATTCACATGACAACGCAAACAGCGCATCCCCTGTTCCCGTGCGGCCTTCTCGGTGAAATTAAACTCCACCAAATCGAAGCCCGCCGAGCGGTTGGTAATCTCGCGCTCCGGCGGCTCCTGCCGGATGAAGTTGTCGTACTTCTCGGGCATGGCGTAGTTGACAATCGGCAAGGCCCGCATATAGCCGCGCTTGATGAGCTTCTGCGGGACGCCGCCTAAATACTCGTCCACGCCGACCGCGCACTTCTGGGCGGAAGCGATGCCGTCGATAAAGAGCCGTGCCCCGAGGGCGATGTCTCCAACCGCGAAGACGTCCGGGTGCGACGTGCTTTGCAGCGTTTCGGGGTCCACTTCAATGGTGCCACGCGGCGTTTTGGCGAGGTCTTCCACGCCGGTGACAAAGTTCCAATGGACCATCTGGCCGATAGAAACAATCACCGAGTCGCAGTCAAAGACCTCTTCGGAGCCGTCGATATACTGCGGGTTGAAGCGGCCCTGAGCATCAATCAGCGATTTGACTTTCTTGGTCAGGACGCCGGTGACACTCTCTTCGCCCAAAATCTCAATCGGCAGCCGCTGCGGATGCAGGCGGACGCCTTCCAACACGGCCTCTTCAATCTCGTACTCGTCGGCATTCATCTGGGCGCGGGACTCACCAAAGATACAGTCAATAGACTTGGCCGTCAGCGCCAAAGTCCGGGCAATATCGGTGAGCGCGTAGTTCTTCGGTTTGGCCAGTGACGACAGACCGGGGATAACGGGGGTGCGGACGGTCATCCGAACCACGTCCATCGCCACGTTGCCGCCGCCGATGACGACGCACTTCTCGCCGACATAATACTCTTTGCCTAAGTTCACCTGACGCAGCAGGTCGATGCCGATATGCACGCCCTTTTTGTCCGAGCCGGGGATCGTCAGGGGCCGCCCCTGCATATAACCCGCGCCAATCACAAACGCCTTGTACCCCTGCTCCCGAAGCTGGGGAATCGTCACATCGCGCCCCACCGAAACGCCAAGTTTCAGCTCTACGCCAAGCTCACAAATCGCCGCGATCTCCAGGTTCATCAGCTCCCGCGACAGCCGGTACACCGGCACCCCGGTTGCCATCTGCCCGCCAGGGACTTCGAGTTCCTCAAACACCGTGACCGCGTAGCCAAGCCGGGCCAGATCATGCGCGGCGGTCATGCCCGCGACACCCGCGCCAACCACGGCGATCTTCTCTTTGTCTTGAATTGGGTACGCCGACCCCCGTGCATTCGAGTATTCCAATGACTTGTGCAGATTATGCAGGTTCTCGACCCCATACTGCTCGGTCGCAAACCGTTTCAGCGCCCGGATCGCAACCGGCCCCGACGTATCGCTGCCGATGTTTCCTCGCGTGCACTTGACCTCGCACGGAGCGCCGCAGATGCGCCCGCACATGGAGGCAAACGGGTTCGGGGCGCGGGCAATCGCGTAGGCATCGTCGTAGCGCCCTTCGGCGATAGCGATGACATAGCCCCGCGCATCGGTTTTGACAGGGCAGCCGGTCTGGCAGCCGATTTTGCCGCGCCAATAGTCGATGTCGGGGACTTTGACGCGGTAAGGAGTAGGTTTAGGTTCCGTCAATTTTTCCGCCATAAGAAAAGCCTCTTTTTCTGACGCACACGGGCCGTTAGTAAGTATCGCTATAATTGTAACCATTGTACCACAGTTAGCAGGCAAGGGCAAGAGACGTGCAGGGGCAATGGACAGAGCCGGAGACCTACCTTCCCTGCTTCGCTCATTCTTCGCTTCGCGGGGTCCTTCCTAAAGGAAGGATTAAGATAAAAGAGACGCCGCAGAGGCGGCGGGGCGGGGCTTTGAGATTGGCGGGATGTGTGATATAATTGGCGCAGGAAGCCGTTGCTGAGGTCTTGGCTTTTCGTGGGGGCGTATTAGGCCGGGTTTGGACAATCAGCCGCAAGAGAAAAAGATCAAGCGTCGGTTCTCATCCAAAGGGCGAAACAAATGGATCATTCACTCGCTATCACTCAGATTATTCTCCTAGTTTCTTTGTCACTGAATGGATTCTGGGTAGGCAACCGACTCGTTCCATGGTGTCGTCTTCAGCGGGGCCGCCTTGTCAGAGCCAGCCTCAGTCTCCTGGGGCTGGAAGCATTGCTTTTTTATCTTTATGTCTTTGCTCCTATCGCGCCGGAGCCGCATATTTTTGTCGTCGCTGTCACTTATTTTACGAATGGTATTTTGGTGACGTGCTTCCAAGAGTGGGTGAGAATACTGCCGCACCCCTGGGGGCAAGGGGAAGCCGCTGACACGCGATAGGCCAGAAATCACAGGCATCTTTTGCGGTCACAGAACGGTACGCGACAGAAAGCAGAGGAAATGAAACACAAAACTGTTGCGTGGCTGGGTTTGGCCGGATTGGTTTTTGCCGGTGCGGCAAGCTTAAGCTGGGCGGGAATAAACGAAAATCTGCACTCCCAAATAATAAACGATGCCATGCCCTCAGTATTACAGAAACCAACAGTCAGGAGCAATTGGAAATCAAACCCTATTCTCTTGAATAAACTGTCAGCGGAAACGAAGATTGACACATATACTTTTCGCTTACCCTTTGGTTATTCGTCTTTTCCGACCCCTGCCGGATTGATGGGCCACAAACCATTTTCGGATGGCATAGCCAGTGTTATCAGCTTTCATGTTTTTTCAGCCAGCTATATTGCCTATATAAATAACTTTCCAAGGCTTCCCGTAGATACAAAGGCGCTGACAGAATCTTGGCTGTCTGCACAAAAAGCAACAGTTCTGCAATCTTATCCTGATGCCACGTTCTCCCGCGAAGAATACGGTCAACTAAGTAGTTTAAATTTCATTCGTGTATACATTCAGTATCACAGCAACTTTAGGGGGAAGAAGTTCTTGGTGCATCGCTTCACCTATGTCAGTATCAGCGCTTCCGGCGGCATCGAGGCTTCCTTTTATGACAATGAGCCACACAGCAAAGTCAGTCTTCCCATTGCTGAGGCTAGTATTTTGACATTACGCAAGGATTGAGCTGGATCAAACTCAAAATATGCAGCTTCCAGCCATCACAGCCTACAATGGGCTGGCATCGGACTATTTAGAGGGACAGACACATGGCAGCAAGTATTATCGCGGAGCTGGCCGGATTGTTTTTGGGCATATTTTTGGAACGGCGTTGCTTCGCCTAGAAGGCTCCGCCGTTGCTTCTGGTGGGCGGCGGTCTCTTCCTGCTGGGATTGATGGGAGGCTATGCCTCTCGCTTTCATTTGTTTCCACTGATGGGGTCCGTCTCAATGTTTGTTACCATGCTGGGCGTACCGTTCTTGAGCGAAGGATTTTGGCGAGTGACTGGACGGAACAAAGGCGGAAGGAGGCCGACATGAATTCAATCAATGTGATCGCGCCCTACGACTATAAGGGTCTGTGGGTGTTTGATGATGCGCGGGTGGGGCTTTTGCAGGAGCCGTTTGTCGGCGGGGCGGACACGATGATTGATGTGCTGGTGTCAGGTATCCCCAACGCCAAGCAGGGCTTTCGGATGGTGTTTTCGGCGTCGGAGTTTCCGGGCAGCACGCTCAAACTGGACTGGGTGCGGGCAGAGAAAAGCGGCAATGTGTACCGCTCCGAGGAGATGGGCATGGAAGGCTGGCTATGCCCGGCGCTGTTCAAGTATTTTGAGAGTGCGCCCGCGTCGATTTACCTGAAAGTGGAAGCGAAGGCCCCCAGCAGAACCTCACCCCGGCCCTCTCCTTCGGATTAATCTTTCAGCAAGGAGAGGGGGCCGGATGAGGACAAAGAGGGACTTTCTGCTAACTTCCGGTTCCCCCATCATTGGGGGCTAGGGGGTCCTGCTCCAACGGCTTTCTGTGTGGGCAGGAAAAAAAGAGAAAATGGAGCAGAAAGAAACGAATTGGGAAGAAAACGGCTGCTTGTGTTCTTCCTGTCTGCGGTTTTTTGACCCGACGGAGGTTCTTCTGAGATGGTCTGCCAGGGTGGCGATGGGGGACGTATACTCGCCGGGCTGCCGTCCTATCATGAGCAGCATAGGGAAATACATCTGCCGGACGTGTTCGGAGCAGAACCGGCGCGAGTTTGAGCAGCAGCAGGAAGCAGAGATGCTTCGGCGCAGAAGGCGGGCAGAGGGAGAAACCTAAAATGGGCTTTTTTATCGTTGCGCTATGTCTTTTCTGCTGCGTGCGCGGCGGAATGCTGATCTTTTACAAAGACGCGGCGTGGCAGTCAGTGGTATGGCGTCACCGCAACGAAGGGGTGGCGTCGGAGCGGACGCCGCAGTGGGACGCTTCGGCGACATGGCAGGGAGTGGTGCTGATTGTGATCGGGCTGGGTCTGCTGCTGTTCCTGCCGCACTACAAGGGGTAGCAAGCGGTGACACCCGTTCCGCAGGCGGGGCAGGTGACGGTGACTATAGACGGGCGGACACCGACGCCGCAGGAGCAGGCGGATTTAAACGCCGAGTTTCAGGGCGGGGAGTTCAAGGACGCGAACGGCAAGCCGGTGAAGCCGGTGAAGCCGGGGCGGGGAGCAAAATGAGGACGTGATGAAGACAAAACTGACTTTGGTGCTGCTGGGCGCGGCGTGCCTGCTGGCCGGGTGCGGCGGGGGCGGGGCGTCTTCGGGAGGCCCTCAGCCGCCGTCTAACCTGGTGGGAAATTGGGGTGGGGGGACGACGGAAAACCCGGCGGCGCTTTTGGTAACGGCGACCGGAGGGACGCTGAGTTTTGCGTGCGGGGCGGCGGATACGTTCCCGCAGCCGCTGACGACGGACGCACACGGGAGCTTTGATGTGGCGGCGACGCAGAAAAGCAGCCTGCCGATGGTGGGGCCGATGACAAAAGTGCATCTCACGGGGACGGTGAGCGGGCGGGCGATGACAGTGCATGAGGTGTTCGCCTCGGGGTCGGCGGGGACGACCTACACCCTGACGTTCGGGCAGGCGGCTCCGCAGTTTGACGGCGGGTGTCCGGGGTAAAAGGGGTCGCAGGACGCCTCGCTGGATGCCGCCGCCGCGCTGGCCCTGGCGGAAGCGTCGGTGCAGACGTTCCAGCCCAAGTAAGAACTCCACAGTCAGGAGGAATGCTGGTCCAGCTTTCCCTGGGCCAGCCTGGAAAAAGCGCCGGGGGCGGGTCAAGCGCGATTGCCTGCGCCCAGAAGACACGGGCCTCAGTCTGCTCCCCTAAAGCAATCAGGGCATCGCCTAAAAAAGCACAGACCATCGCTTTCTGCTGATCCCGCACCTCGCCCTCCGCAAGCGGCGGCATCTGTTCCAGAACAGCCCGCAGGTGTTCAGCGGCTTCCGAGGCGTGGACGAGCCGCAAAGGCTGCTCGAAGCTGTTTTGGCCGACGAGGACTCGGTTCCGAGAGAACGAGAGGCGCAGCGAAAACTGCACGGGCAGGCTGGGCGCGATGTGCAGCACCGAGTAAGAGACGGCAAGGAACTCCGGTTCGTCGTTGTCGTTTTCCATCAACGCCCTTTCCTCTCGACACTGGCGGAGCGTTCGCATCCCGCATAGCGGAATCCCGTCAGGGAAACAGGTCAAACGGGGCCTTTGGGCAGTGCTTGAGGCCGTAGTCTTCGACTTCGGCCCCGTGGTAGCTGCCCCATTTGATTACGGTCCAATGGCTGTTTTGCAGGCGATACAGGGCGGAAACCCTGCCGCCGGTTCCAGTCAGGGTGGGAACCGGCTTGCCGCTGGCCGCCAGGGCCGTGGCATCCAGATAGGCGTAGCCGTTGCCAACACGCAGCGTCTGCACCTGAAAGACCGGGGTTTGGTGATACTTCGCGGCGAACGGCCCGCGCAGGGCGTCCATCAGCTCCTCGCGCTCGCGGCTGCCCGGCTTCGGCGTGTAGACGGCGGCATCCGACGCGGCCCGCACGCCGTCTGCGGAGCCGGGGTACAGGGCGATGGGGGCGTTCGGGTAATGCTGGCGGGCGTAGTCCAGAAGATCGGTCCCGCCGTAGCTGCCCCATTTGATCACCGTCCAATGCCCATTGCGCTTCTGGTAGAACGCCGAGACGGCTCCGCCCATCGGGGCCAGCGAGCGGACGGGCTTGCCGTTTGCGCCGAGGGCGACAGCATCGAGATAGGCATAGCCGCCGCCGACTTTGAGGCGGTCGACTTTGAATGTGGCGGTTTCGTGGTGGGTCTGGGCAAACGGCCCGCGCAGGGCATCCATCAGCTCCGCTCGCTCCCGGCTGCCGGGGGCGGGGGTAGAAACCGGGCTGGACGGCGCGGCCTGAACGGCGGCAGGCAAAAGCGGGCTGCTAAGAGCGAGTGCCGCCCAAAACGTCTGTATTTTCATTGTTCCGGTGTCCCTTCGCGCTGGTCTTCTACATGAATGATGTGCGGCTCCAACCCGTCTGCGTCCCGCCGGGAGCGGCCCGCAAGGCCCACAGCGAGTTCCGTTGGCTCCGGGCCGACATCTTCTAGAGCAACATAGGTCAGCACGTCCGGGTGATGGCAGGTCACAACCCACCCCGGCGCGTCTTTCAGTGTGATCACGGAGAAGTCCCCCGCCGGTGACCCGGCGTGAACCGGCCCCCACTCCCGAATAATTTCCGTCGCCTGCGCCGCCAGGTCTTCGTCCGGCTCCATCAGGATCACGCACGTCCCGTTCTCAAACAGCACCCAGGATTTCGTGTCCCCGACGATGATCCGCCGCCAAACTTCTACCAATGTATCAGGCATGATGCTTTCCCTGTAAGAGTTACTTGTGTTCTTTACGCCATGTCAGGATTTTGCGAACGCTTTCGCTTTTGGCCTGTTGCTCTAAGGCTTCCCACTGACGACTGCCGATAGGGCGGTCCGCCGCCCGTAAGAGGTTAATCAGGCCCCATCGGTCCTGAGAAAACGGCTCGGTCAACAGGCGGGGGCGCGAAGTTTCCAGATAGTCCCGGATGAGCGTGGAGATTTCACTGATGTCGGTGGTGTACGGCCAGCCCGGCGGGGTCTCTCCGCTCGGAGACGCATGGCCCACAAATTGCTTGGGGGAGTCCCGGAGGATTTCTTTGCCCAGCGTAATCCAGTAGCGTGGAATGCCCGTGGTTCCGTACTGAGCGTGCATTGGGTAGACACGGCACTGGATTTGCAGGGGCAGGCCGGGCGCGACAATCAAATAAACTGCCCGCTGCAATTTGCTCCAGCGGGGCTGTGTCGGCTTCTGATAGTGTGCTTTTCTGTAAACGGCCATGAAAGTGGAAATTCCCCTGGCATTTGAGTAGCAGGCAAGCGGGAACGCCCTTCGGCAGGAGAGCCGGAGGGCGTTTTTTATCAAGCTAAGCGGCGCGGTCGGGGCTGGGGTCTTCGTCGTTGACGACTTCGATTTCGACGGCTTCGTAGAGGCGGACGGCGAAGCCGTCTTCCTGCATGGCTTCGCGGACGCCGAGGGCAATCTCCAAATCTTCGCAGACCTCAAACGCCACGTCTTCCCCGGCTTCGCCGACGACGATATACGTCTCGGCGGCTTCGTCTTCGTTGCCTTCCCCGCCGTCGATGAGGGTCAGAGGGATGGGCGGCTTGCGGCCTGCGGGGTCTTCTTTGCGCTGGGCGCTGCCATTGGTTCCGTTGCGTGACATAGCGGGAGTCGTCTCCTGTGTAATTAGGTTTAGGTGAGTGAGTTTAAGTGGTGAGTGAGTTTAAATGGTCAAGAACAAAGCGGTTGAAGTCGCCCGCCCTCTCGTCATGGGGCAGAAGGCCGGTCTTATCGAAAACGGTCAATTCGGCGTTTGCATTGGCGGCGAGGAAGACTTCGGCATCAGCCAGCGGTGTGAGCTGCGCCTCGCGGCCCCACAGAATGGGGATGGACTTCAAAGCCAGCTTCGGAAACACCGGCGAAATATCGTGGTTCAGGAGGCCCGCAAAGAACGACGGCGGGGCATTCTGGGAGCCGTACTGATGGGTGGCCGTCGAGTAGTGCTCAATCAAAGCATCATCGACAAGCGACGGGTCAAAGTAGGTCTGGTTCATCAGATACCAGCGCAGGGAAGGCAGGGAGCAGACGCCGTTGTAGAGGGCCGTGCCAATCAAGGGCGCGTGCGTCAGTCCGTAAATCGCCGCGCCCTTCGCGCCGGGCGCTTTGGCAAGGTGCCGGAAGCCGGTAGGGCAGACCAGCACCAGCCCGGTCACAAGCTCCGGCAGGTCGGCGGCGGCCTGCACGGCGTACTCGGAGGCAAGCGACGAGGCGACGAGCGTACATGGTTCTTTGACAACTTCGCGTAAAAATTGCTCCAACTGCTCGATATACGTCGCGGCAGTGTACTTGATGCGCGGCTTGTCGGACAGCCCAAAGCCGAGCCAGTCGGGGGCGTAGACTTTGGCTTTTTCAGACAGCGGCCCAAAGTTCTTGCGCCATTCGTGGCCCGACGCCCCGGCATACAGGCCGTGCAGCAGGACAACGGGGCGGCCTTCGCCCGATTTGGTGTAGAAAATGTCGCCGTGCGGGCCGGGCCAGAACCGGGCATCGCCGCCGAGCGTGTTGCCGAGGGCTTTAGCGCGGCTAAAAACGGCATTGTTGGCGGCGGCCAGGGCGGCGGCTCCCGCGCCGGTCCACAGCAGGGTTTTGAGTGTCTTGTTCATGGTTTAGGGGCAGTATACCCGAAAGCTGGGGGAACCTCACCCCGGCCCTCTCCTTCCGCAAAGAGAGGGCGCCAGATAATTAGGACAAGAGACGTAGGGGCGCAGCAAGCAGCGCCCCTACGTCTCTTGTCTTTGGCCGGTTCCCCCATTATTGGGGGCTAGGGGTCTTCCTACCGCGCCCGGAAGTGGGTGGCAAGGGCGTCGCGGAAGGCCGCAGGGGCCGTCGGTGCGGCGGGCGGTCCCAGGGCGGCAAAGCGCCAGTATTCGGTGGCGAAAAAGAGCAGGGGACGATGGCCGGTGGTCTGCGCGGCCAGCGTAAGGCCAAGCCGAAACTGGTTTTGCTCGGCGGTGGGGCGGCCTGATGGGAGGGCGTAAATGTCCAAAAGCGTGCCGTCCGGGGCGGCATAGACGGCGTGAAAAAGAGGCGTCAGCGTGCCGGTCAGCACGATGTCGGAGTCGGCGGCGCGGCGGGTGTAGGGAGCGAGCGTGGGCGGGAACACGTCGCCGAGCGGCGCGGCGGCGACAGGCAGGGTAGTGAGCGGGTCGGGTTTGGCAAGTGTCTGGCTGACGGACACGGGCGAGGCCGTGAGGCGGGCGGCAGGGCGGTGAGCGGCGAGGGTAATCAGCACGGCGGCCAGAATCAGCGTGGCAACCGTGATGGCGGCAACGCCGAGGCACGCGCCGAAGGACTGCTGCTTGAATTGCTCGTCGTCTTCGGCCTTGACGGCCTGAAACTCCGGGGTGCGCTCAACTTCGGCGCGGGCGTCGGCAAGCTGCCGGGCGAGGGCGTCATCGACAGGCACGAGGATAGCGAAGCACTGCGGGCAGGTGGTGGATTTCAGGTTTTCGTACTGCGCCCCGCAGCGCGGGCAGACTTTGCTGTGGTTGGCTTTGCTATTGTTGGCTTTAGCGGGAGCAGGCATGGTAGGGTTATGATACCCGATGAGAGGCAAAGGGCAAGGCGGGACAGGACGAGGGGTTGAAAACCCCTCGCTAGGAGAGGCACCCTTCGGGTGGCAGAACAGGACAAAGAGAATACCAATGGCCGTTAGTTCTTCTCCTTCGTCCGAAGGACGCCTCCCCTAGCGAGGGGTTTTCAACCCCTCGTCTTCCTCTTCTTAGCATACAACTGCATAGTAGCTGTTTAGTTATGTTAGGCATTAAGCATAGTTATTGCAGGTTTAGAGAACGACAAAGTCTGGGCAGACTCAGGGCGAACACAGATTTGGAAAGGCTCCCCATTATGGCAGACGAAGAAACAACGACCACACAAAGCGAAGACACCGAAGAAACGACCACCGACCACAGCCCGGACGCGGCCCAGGTAGGGACCAGCGACGGCGACGGTGAGAGCAGCTAGGCGAAAATAGAAAGTAAGCAAAATAATGAAAGCAGTCGTGTGGCACGGGCTGGGCGATATTCGCCTGGATGACATCCCGAAGCCAAAAATTAAAGACGATGCGGATGCGATTGTGCGGCTGACGGCCAGCGCCATCTGCGGGACCGACCTGCATTTCGTGCGCGGCACGTTCAGCGGCATGAAGTCCGGTCGGGTGCTGGGACATGAAGGCGTCGGCGTGATTGAAGAGCTGGGCCGCGATGTGCGCGGCTTCAGCATTGGCGACCGCGTGGTGATTTGTTCGACTATCGCCTGCGGGGCGTGTTCCTACTGCCGGGCGGGGTACTACTCGCAGTGCGACAAGGCAAATCCCGGCGGCAAAACGGCGGGGACGGCGTTCTTTGGCGGCCCGGAAGCGGCGGGCGGGTTCGACGGCTTGCAGGCCGAGTATGCGCGTATCCCGTTCGCGCACACGACCCTGGTGAAGCTGCCGGACGAGGTCAGCGACGCGCAGGCCATCCTGCTGTCCGACATCTTCCCGACAGCCTACTTCGGCGCGGACATCGCAGGCATCAAAGCCGGGCATACCGTGGTTGTATTCGGCTGCGGGCCGGTGGGGCAGTTTGCGATAGCGAGCGCCAAGCTGCTCGGCGCAGGCCGCGTGTTTGCCGTGGACGCCGTCCCGTCGCGTCTGGACATGGCGCGGGCACAGGGCGCGGAAGTCATCAACTTCAACGAAGAGCATCCCGTCGAGGCGCTCCTGCGGCTCACCAACGGCATCGGCCCGGACTGCGCGATTGACGCCGTCGGCGTGGACTCATACCATGCCCATCAGGGGCCTGCCGCCAAGCTGGACAAAGAGCAGGCTGAAACTTTCAAAGAAGAGCTAGCGCAGAACAACCCCGACGGCTACAAGCCCGATGGCAGCAACTGGATTCCCGGCGATGCGCCGTCGCAGGCTCTGCAATGGGAAGTGGAGTGTCTGGCGAAGGCCGGAACGCTGTCGATTATCGGGGTCTACCCGCCCACGATGAGTTCTTTTCCCATTGGCGCGGCCATGAACAAGAACCTGACGCTCCGCATGGGCAACTGCCCGCACCGCAAGTATATTCCGATGCTGGTGGATTTGGTTCACAGCGGCATCGTGGACCCGACCGAGATTTTGACCCAGCAGGAGCCGATGGCCTCGGCGATAGACGCTTACGAAGCGTTCGACGAGCGCAAGCCCGGCTGGATTAAAGTCGAGCTTGAGCCGCAGGTGATGGCGGCGTAATGGCCCCCTCCGCCGCAGGAACACAGAGGGCAGGGGCAAGCCCTGCCCCTACAGCTGACACAAACGCAAGCTAAGAAACTGTATAGAAAGCTTCTCGACAAGCGCAGATCGCCCCCCCGCCCCCAATTCTGGAGCAACTGCACCCGGCGGGGGAGCCAGAAGTTAAGATAGTCTTTTCCGGTCCCCCCAGAATTGGGTCGGGTGCAGTTGCTCCGGGTTAGGGGGCGATCCGGGGGCTTTCTATACAGTTTCTAAGGAGACACACACTTGGACCGTACATTCACAGCAGCACTTATTTCCGGCGCGGCAATCGCCGCATTTTCCGCCGTTCCTGCGAACGCGCAGGCCACCTCCGGCTCCGTGCAGGTCGGCAGCGCCAAGATCGCGTACCGCGTGCAGGGGCACGGCCCGGCCATGATGCTGGTGCATGGCTACCCGCTGTCCGGCGAGCTTTTTGTCAAGAACCGCAGCGTTCTGGCCCGCCGCTACACAGTGGTGACACCCGATCTGCGCGGTTTTGGCAGCAGCACGACGCCGGATACTAAAGGCGGCGTTCAGCTTTATGCCAAAGATATGCTGGCCGTGATGGACCATCTGCATATCAAAAAAGCAATTATCGGCGGCATGAGCATGGGCGGCCCGGTCGTCTTTGAGATGTACCGCGAGGCCCCGAACCGCTTCAAGGGCATGATTTTGATTGACACGACGGCGGCTCCGGCCAACGATGTGGAAAAGGCCGAATGGCCCGGCTTTGGCCAGCAGGCGCGGGACAAGGGCGTCGCGTCCATGAACCCCGTTTTGCTCCCGCAGATGCTGACCACGAAAACGCGCATGAGTGACCCGGCGCTGGTGGCCTTTGTGAGTGGCATCGTCAAGAAGGGGACCGTCAATGCGGCGGTCGGCGGCGGGGCGACGCTGGCAAACCGGCCCGACTCGCGGCCTACTTTGAAGAATGTCAAAGTCCCCGTGCTGATTATCGTCGGCTACGACGACCCCATTTATGCGGTTGAATCCCAAAAGATGATGCAGAAGATGAAGCCTGGTTCGAAGCTGGTGATTGTCCCCGGCGCGGCCCATGCGGCGACGATTGAGAAGCCGCAGGCGGTGAACCGGGCGATTGAAAACTGGGCCAGCAGCATTCGCTGAGTGCCTGCGCCTGAGCGGGGCAGGCGCATATCGCTTGCCCCGCTTGCTTTAGAAAGTGCCATGTTATGCCATTGACAGTGATTGCAAAGTTTCAGGCCCGGCCCGGCGCGGAGGCCGAGGTCAACGCGGCGCTGGTCGGGATGACCGGGCCGTCCCGCGCCGAAGAGGGCTGCTTGAACTACGACATTTATCAGTCCACCGAGGACCCGACTGTTCTGTTCACCTACGAGAATTGGACCGGCAAGCCCGCGCTGGACGCACACATGCAGACGCCTCACTTCAAGAGCCTGGGAGAGCAGATCACCCCGCTGCTGGCGAAGCCGATGGTGATTGATCTGCTGACGATGAGCAGCACCCCAGCCTCCTAGCTTAAGACTGGAAAGAGAACAAAAATGACCAGTATGGACCCCACGACAGTCGATACCATAGATGCAGACGACGCGAATGAGATTGCCGCCGAAGATCAGGATGTGACGGGCGGCTACCGTCCGATGTCTGGTGAGTCGGACGCGGCGGACAGAAATACGACGAGCGGGGACAGGACGCCGCGCCGCGCCGCCGACATTGCAGGTGAAACAGACGGCACAGGCCAAACGGAAGACGGGGACAAGCAGTACCCCGGCGATTAGCAGGTGCTTTGCTTTGCGGAATTGAGACACTACCATGCCTGAAAAAACCTCGGCGGATCTGCTGATTGAGCTTCTTGTGGATAAGTGGGGCGTCAAGCATATTTTCGGCCTGCCCGGCGACGGAATCAACGGTATCATGGAAGCCCTGCGAAAGCGCAAAGGCGATGTGCAGTTTATCCAGACGCGCCACGAAGAGGCGGCGGCGTTTGCGGCGGTTGGCTACGCGAAGTTCAGCGGTCGGCTGGGCGTGTGTCTGGCGACTTCGGGGCCGGGTCTGATTCACATGATGAACGGCCTGTATGATGCCAAGCTGGACCAGGTTCCCGTGCTGGCGATCTCCGGGATGCAGTACCATGATTTAATCGGCACGTTCTACCAGCAGGATGTGGATACCGTGCGTCTGATGGACAATGTGGCCGTCTATTCCGAGCGCATTATGGGGCCAAGGCACGTGGAGAACGTGACCAACCTCGCCGTTCGTATGGCGCTGGGGCGGCGCGGAGTGGCGCATCTGGGCTTCCCCAACGACTTGCAGGAAAAGCCTGCCGAGGCGGAGCCGCCGAGCATGATGGACACGCCCCACCATGTCTCGTCGGACTGGCGCGTGCCGGTGGTTGTGCCGACCCTGCCGGACTTGCAGGCGGCGGCGGCAGTGCTGAACGCGGGCAAGAAAATCGCCATCGTGGTCGGCGCAGGCGCGAAGGGGGCACGGGCCGAGGTCGAGGCGCTGGCCGAGATGCTGGGCGCACCGGTTGCCAAAGCCTATCTGGGAAAAGATGTGCTGACCGACGACAGCCCGTACACGACCGGCGGTCTGGGCGTCTGGGGAACCAAACCCAGCTTTGAGATGCTGGCAGGCTGCGACACGTTTTTGATGATCGGCTCCTCGTTCCCGTATTACCCCTACCTGCCCCGGCCCGAAGGCGTGCGCGGCGTGCAGATCGACCTGGACCCGGCGCGGATTGGCCTGCGCTTTCCCGCTGAAGTAGGGCTGGTCGGCGATGCCAGGCACACGCTGGCGGCCCTGCTGCCGCTTTTGCAGCGAAACGAAGACCGGGCGTTCTTGACGCACGCACAGGACGGGATGACGGCCTGGCGGGAGACGCTAAAAACGCGAGGCGAGAGCGACCGTGTCCCGATGCGCGGTCAGACGTTCGCCGAGGCAATCAGCCGGCAGCTTGACGACGATGCGATTATCTGCGGCGACTCCGGGCAGAACACCTTCTGGCTGTCCCGGCACATTAGCATTAAAGGCGAACAAAAGACTTCGGGGTCCGGCACGCTGGCGACAATGGCGTCCGGTCTGCCCTATGCCATCGGCGCACAGGTGGCGTTCCCGGACCGGCAGGTAGTGGCGTTCGTCGGCGACGGGGGCCTGACCATGCTGATGGGCGAGATCGCCACGCTGGTCAAGTACCGCCTGCCCGTGAAAGTCTTTGTCGCCAAGAACAACGTACTGGGACTGATCCGCTGGGAGCAGATGCTCTATCTGGGCAACCCGGAGTACGGCGTTGAATTGCAGGACATCGACTTTGCCAAAGTCGCGGAAGCCTGCGGGGCGCTGGGCTTTCATCTGGAGCAGCCTGGCGAAGCGGAGGGAATTGTCGCGCTGACTCTGCGCTCGCCCGGCCCGGCGCTGTGCGAGGCGGTGGTGGACCCGTTCGAGCCGATTGTGCCCGGCACGCTGAAGCCGGAGCAGGCGGAGCACTATGCGGAGGCACTGGCCTCGGGAACCCCGAATGCCACACGCATTGGCCTGACGCTATTCCGGGATTTGGAAGAGCAGTCTGCCGAAGACGTGCAGACATTGACCAGGCCGCTGGCCGAGAAAGCCCCGGCAATTCTCGCCGCCGCGCAGTCTCATTCTGCTCCCAGCGGCGATGGCACAGCGGGCGAGGACGAGCCGGACGCGGCTTTGCAGGCGCAGATCGAGGGTGCGCCCGAGCGCACTTCAGGCGACTGAATAATTGGAGAACTTGGAGAAAATGACGCTGCAAACGCTTACAAAACTATCAATTACAAAACTATCCGCCGCCGCGCTTTTTTGCCTGGCGGCCCTGCCCGCCTCGGCGCAGAAAGTGGAGACGGTCGCCAATTTCAACGGCGCGATGCTCACGGGTGTGACGGTGTCGCATACGGGCCGGGTGTTTGTGAACTACCCGCACTGGGGCGATCAGGTCCCGTTCACGGTGGCCGAAATCAAGAACGGCAAAGCCGTGGCCTACCCGAACGCGGCGGTCAACAAGATCAACAAAAAGAACCCGGCGGCGTGTCTGTACTCGGTGCAGAGCGTCGTGGTAGACCCGAAAGACCGGCTGTGGGCGCTGGATACGGGCAGTGTAAAGCTCGGGCCAAATGTGCCGAATGGCCCGAAGCTGGTCTGTATGGACCTCAAAACAAACACGATTACGCGCAAGATTTTCTTCCCGCGCTCGGTCGTCCCGGCGTCCACCTACCTGAACGATGTCCGCTTTGACCTGCGGCGCGGCAAGGCAGGCATGGCGTTCATTACCGACTCCGGGGCCAAGTCGCCGGGCGGTATCATCGTAGTCGATCTGGCCTCGGGCCGGAGCTACCGGCGGCTCGGCAACAATCCGTCGACGCAGTATGTCAAAGACTTCACGCCGATTGTGGAAGGGCAGCCGCTCCTAGAGCGCAAGCACGGCCTGTCGCCGCAGCACTTGAAGCTCAAATCAGATGGGATTGCGATGGGAGCCGACGGCAAGCGGCTGTTTTACTGCCCGCTGGCCTCCCGGCATCTGTACAGCGTGAGCGTAGATGCCCTGGCAGACCCGAAGCGCACCGAGGCGGACGTGGCCGCGACGGTGAAAGATTTGGGTATCAAAGGCGCCTCAGACGGCTTGGACTTCGACGCCGAAGGGCGCATTTATGCCACCGACTACGAACACGCCCGCGTCCTGCGCGGGAAGCCCGGCGGGCCGTACACGACGGTTTTGCAGATGCCGACGCGGTTCTGGCCCGATACGCTTTCCATCAGCAGCGACGGCTATTTATACGCGACAGGCAATGAGCTTCAGCGGCAGCCGTCGTACCACAATGGCAAAGACCTCCGGGTGAAGCCGTATAAGCTGTACCGCGTGAAATTGGGCGCAAAGCCGGTGGCGCTGAAATAAGTGGTGCAATGAAAGGACAACAGCAATGGCAGAAGACACACAAACACAAGAAAAACCAACACAAGAGAAACCAACCAATATCGCCAGTATGGAACGCTGGGCGACGGCGATTTTAGGCGGGACGCTGGCAACTTACGGCGTCATGCGCCGCTCCCCCGCCTCGTATGCGCTGGCCGCGCTCGGCGGCTACCTCGTCTACCGGGGCGCAAACGGGCACTGCCCGGCCTACAGTGCGCTCGGGGTCAATGGAGCGACGCCGCAGACGAAGGACGAGATGCAGGCAAAGCTCGGCGATGCGGGCATCAAAGTCTCGCACGCGGTCACCGTGCTGAAGCCTGCCGAGGAGCTGTATGCGTACTGGCGGGACTTCACCAATCTGCCCAAAATCATGGACCATCTGGAGTCGGTGACGGTGCAGGACGGCACAAAGTCCCACTGGGTCGCCAAAGCCCCGCTGGGCACCACCGTAGCGTGGGATGCCGAGATTATCAACGAAGTGCCCGGCGAACTGATTGCGTGGCAGTCGCTTCCCGGCGCGGACATTGAGAATGCGGGCGCGGTAACGTTCAAACCCGCCCCGGCGGGGCGCGGAACGGTGGTGCGGGCCGAGATTTCCTATGCGCCGCCCGCCGGGAAGGTGGGAGCCGTAGTAGCCCGCCTGCTGGGCGAAGAGCCGCGCCGTCAGCTTGACGATGACCTGCGGCACTTCAAGCAGATCATGGAAGCCGGAGAGCGGGCGACCACCGAAGGGCAGTCGTCGGGACGCGGACCGGACAAAGATGAGCTGAGTTAGGTTAAAGCAGGGCAGGAGGACCAGGGGTTGAAAACCCCTCGCTAGGTAAGGCGTCCTGCGGACGAGGGAACATACAGACAGACAAAGAAAATGCCAGGGGCCGCAGGCTCCTCACTTCTTTCGTCCGCAGGACGCCTCCCCTAGCGAGGGGTTTTCAACCCCTCGCTTCCCCGATCCGGCAACAACAAACACGCAAGGAAATAGATTATGAAAGCACTCTGCTGGTACGGCAAAAACGACGTTCAGGTTACGCAGGTCCCGGACCCGAAGATTCTGAACCCGCGTGACGCGATTATCAAGATTACATCCACCGCCATCTGCGGCTCGGATTTGCACCTCTATGACGGCTTCATCCCGTCGATGGAAAAGGGCGACATTCTCGGGCACGAGTTCATGGGCATCGTGGTCGAGCTTGGCTCCGAAGTCAAGAACCTGAAAATTGGTGACCGCGTGGTGGTCCCGTTCACCATCGCCTGCGGCCACTGCTACTACTGCCAGAACGATCAGTACGCGCTGTGCGACAACTCCAACCCGAATGCGCTGCTGCCGGATGAGGCGTATGGCTACTCGCCGTCGGCCATCTTCGGTTATTCGCACCTGTACGGCGGCTATGCCGGGGGGCAGGCCGAGTACGCCCGCGTCCCGTTCGCGGACATTGGCCCCATCAAGGTTCCCGAGGGGCTGACCGACGAGCAGGTGCTCTTCCTGTCCGACATCTTCCCGACCGGCTATCAGGCCGCGCA
Source organism: Capsulimonadaceae bacterium (assembly GCA_965277455.1). Classification (GTDB taxonomy): domain Bacteria; phylum Armatimonadota; class Armatimonadia; order Armatimonadales; family Capsulimonadaceae; genus JANXMY01. The sequence goes on from OZ255823.1 coordinate 3,808,089, forward strand.
GTATTGCGGCATCAAACCCGGCGACACCGTCGCCGTGTGGGGCTGCGGCCCGGTGGGGCAGTTCGCCATTCAAAGCGCCTATTTGTTAGGCGCAGAGCGGGTGATTGCAATGGACCACCTGCCGGAGCGGCTGGCAATGGCCCGCGACAAAAGCAAAGCCGACCCCGTCAACTACGAGGAGCAGGATAATCTCTTTGAAACCCTCAAAGAGATGACCGGCGGGCGCGGCCCCGACCACTGCATTGACGCCGTTGGCCTGGAAGCGCACGGGCACGGCCTGGGCAACATCTATGACAAAACCAAGCAGTTGGCCCGGCTGACCTCGGACCGCTCCAATGTGCTGCGGCAGGCCATTCAGTGCTGCGGCAAGGGCGGCACCGTGTCGGTCCCCGGCGTCTACGGCGGCTTTTTAGACAAGTTCCCGATGGGCGCGGCCTTTGCCAAAGAGCTGACTTTGAAGATGGGTCAGACCCATGTGCAGCGCCTGCTCAAACCGCTGATGGAGCACATCGTCAAAGGCGAGATCGACCCCACGTTTATCATCTCGCACCGGATGACGCTGGACGAAGCACCCGAAGGGTACAAAATCTTCAAAGAGAAGACCGAAGGCTGCACAAAGGTCGTGCTGACGCCGTAAGCTAAGGCTAGTGCTGAACCAGATAGCAAGGAGCCACGGGTTAAAACCCGAGGCTCCGAAAAGCCCAACGTCCAGGGGACGTAAGACCCGGATACGGGATGCTGTTTGTTCTTATCTTGTGTCCCCTGGACACTGGGCACCTCTAAGCCTCGGGTTTTAACCCGTGGCTTTTCTCCTCAATGCATTCACCATGAACAAAACCACACGAAATCTGCTGCTGGGAACGGGGCTATACCTCGCCGTCCGCGCCGCCGTCCAAAAGAGCCGCGAGGCGGACCTGACCGGGCAAAGCGTTCTCATCACCGGCGGCTCACGCGGGCTGGGACTGGCCCTGGGACGGGAGTTTGCCGGGCAGGGCTGCAAACTCGCCCTGTGCGCCCGCGACGGCGAAGAGCTGGCGCAGGCGCGAGACAGTCTGGCGGCGGATGGCATCGACGCGGTGACGTTCGTGTGCGACGTGACCGACCGAGCACAGATTGCCGAATTGGTCCACACGGTCACGGACTATTTCGGGCGCATAGACATCCTGGTCAACAACGCGGGCATTATCGAAGTTGGCCCGGTGCAGAACATGGCGCGGGCGGATTTTGAAGACGCCCTGGCCGTGGACTTCTGGGGCGTTCTGGATATGACGCAAGCCGTCCTGCCCGGTATGAAAGCGCGGGGGGCGGGGCGGATTGTCAACATCACAAGCATCGGCGGCAAAGTGGCCTTCCCTCACCTGCTGCCCTATGCGGTCGCCAAGTTTGCGGTGACGGGGCTGTCCGAAGGCCTGCGCCCCGAGCTTCGGCGGGACGGCATACTGGTAACAACGATTGTGCCGGGCCTGCTTCGGACCGGCTCCTATTTTCATGCCCTCTTCAAAGGCAATCCGCCCGAAGAGTTCGCGTGGTTTGGCTTGGGCGATAACCTGCCGGGCGGCTCCATGAGCGCCGAGCGAGCGGCCCGTCAAATCGTGCAGGCCACCCGGCGCGGCGATGCCGAGCGGATTTTGTCCCTGCCCGCGACACTCCTGGCCCGTTTGCAGGGCGTGGCCCCGAACACCACGACGGCCCTGCTGACGCTCATCAACAACGCCGCCCTGCCGCCGCCCTCGGACGCGCCCCCGTCCGAGCCAACCGTGACCGGCGCAGACGCCGCGCCCGATGTCCCCGCCCGCCCGCTGTCCGAGGCGGCGACGGCCCTGGGCAAAGCGGCGGCGGCGCGGCTGAACGAGTAGCACTGTTGTTGCCATTCCCCGCGTAACTACTAGCAACGCGCAATGTCAAGGAGCCGCGAGCAGCCACCGATAGGATGCCCCGACGTGATAGCTGCCGTCGTCTCTACAGAACGGCTCTAACGCCACGGTATGAGCTTGGCTGACCGCCTCCTCACCCGAGTTCTCCGCCGCACGAACGGCAATACCGGACGAGCCTAGACCCCGCAATGCCGTTGCCAAATCTGGGTACCGCCAGACACAATCGACGTCTCTGACTTCTCGCGGGGTGAGTCCGGCACTGATGGCGAAAGCTCTGAGTGTGGTCTCGTCAGACAATGCGAACGGCCCCGGTGCGCCCGGCGGGGGCGGCGGCAACAAAGGCTTCAGGGCGGCTACAAGCGCAGCCGCCTCCATCCCTTCGGGGCTGCCCCAAGTCATCACCACAACATGACCACTTGGCTTTGTGATCCGCCGCGCCTCTGAGAGTGCGGCGACTGGGTTGGCTGCGTACTGGAAGGAGTTGAACCCTGTGACTAGGTCAAACGTCCCCTGAGCGAACGGAAGGTCCTCCAACTCCCCTAAACGAAAATCGCCACTCGGTACCCTGGCTAGGGCGATGTCAAGGAGATTGACTGCCGCATCGAGTCCAGAAACGCGCACGGCCTGTTGTGATGCAATCAGCGCCGCCAGGCCCGACCCACACCCCACATCGCAGTACATTGCTTCACTAATCAGATCAAGGCGGTCGAAGACATCTTCATAGGCCGCCCTGAATTGGCCTTCCTGTACCTCCGCCCAGTCTTGAGCACGCGCTCCCCAAAGGCGGCCATTCACCTCTGCCGTTTTCGGCTTGTCATTCATCGGCTTGTCACTCATCGGCATACTCACCTCCTGCAAGGTTGATATGTGCTTATGGCTTCTGTTCGGATACTATTCATCGCAATTATACCTACAAATCTCTGTACTTGCTTGTCCATCATGTACAGTGTCAGCATTGAAACGCACTTCTCAACCCTTTAAGCGGGTTGCTTATGTCGGGCTTTTCTTGTGTCCACCGGGGCGCTAGGCGCTTCAGCTAACCTCAGATTTCAATCCGTGGCAGCTCGTTGAGGACCTGAGACGCAGCAAGAAACAGGCACTTCCAGCGTTGGTGCTTCCACGCCGGGCACGACCCGCGCTTTTACCGGGTAACGGCGGGCGGCATAGCCTCCTATAATTAAGGTGTGAACCAACTGCTTTCCAACAAACCCCGCGTGCTGGTGATTGACCCGGAGCCGATGAGCCGAACCCTGGTGGACGCCGTGCTGCGGACGGACAACCGCTACGAAGTCGTGTGCGTCGGCGACGGCGGACAGGGGCTGGACGCGGCCCGTCTGGCGCGGCCCGATCTGGTGCTACTGTCGGCGACCATGCCCGGCGAAAGCGCGGCGCGGGAGGACGACGGCTTTGCGGTGTGCCGGACCCTGAAAGCGGACGCGCAGACGCGGCGCGTGCCGGTGCTTTTAGTGACGGCGCAGACGACGACGGCGCAGCGGGTGCGGGGCTACGAGGCCGGGGCGGATGATTTCGTGTCCAAGCCGTTCAACCGCGTGGAGCTGCTGGCACGGGTCAAGTCGCTGCTCCGAATCAAGTCTTTGAACGATCAGCTCGACGAAGTGGAAGACGTCATTTACTCCCTGAGCCGGGCGGTGGAAGCGCGTGCAGGCGACGCCGAGCCGGACGGCAGCACGGCGCGGGTGACGGCCTACGCCCAGGCGCTGGGGGCGGCGCTGGGCCTGGAAGACGAGGCACTGCGCCTGCTGGGGCAGGCGGCGGTGCTGCGCGATGTCGGCAAAATCGGCCTGCCGGACGAGCTTTTGAAGAAGCCGGGCAACTGGAGCGAGCAGGAGCGGGCGCGGATGCAGCGGCATACCGTGCTCGGCGAGCAGATTGTGGCCCCCCTGCGGTCGACGGCGGCGCTGCTGCCGATTATCCGGCATCATCACGAGCGGGTGGATGGCCGAGGCTACCCAGATGGCCTGATGGGGGACCAAATCCCGCTCGGGGCACGGATTGTGGCGATTGCCGATGCCTACAATGCCATGCTCTCGCACCGGCCTTACCGGCCCGCGATGTCGCCGGAACGGGCGCTTCAGGCCCTGCGGGCGGGGGCAGGACGGCAGTGGGACGGGGCGCTGGTAGATGTCTTCGTGGGCTGGGCGGGCCGTCAAAGCGCGTCGCTGCCGGCGGTCTGCCGTAGTTTGGCGGCGTAATGCTTTGTGTCAGATTGTGTCAGAGACCCCGGCGGCATAGGCTGCTGGGGTCTTTTTTGTGTCAGGCTGGTTAATAAATGGAGCGTTCGGGTAAAGACCTACGCACGGCAAATAGCAGTTCAAAATAATTTTATATAAACGTAAGCCAAATCACTGAAAAAACAAGGTTTTTTTGTGACAATGAAGGACTTGCTTGCGTAATAAGAGAATAGCAGAACGCGCCGGCGGAACTGCAAGCACCGCACAGGTGTTTATTTATCGAGCATTATCTATATTTGACAGCACGATTATTGACCAGAACTAATTGATGAGAAGCAGTTGATGGTTTGGTGACAAAGGGGAAACCAATGGGGAGCAACAACATAGCACTGATGGAACCGGAGGCGGCAGCGCGGCCGCGTGGGACAGCAGGACAGGAGCGGCGGGAGTTTGGCGGCGACGACAACGCCCTCGCAGGCGCGGGAGCGCTCGACGACCCGGACGCAGTGCGCTTTCTGGCACTTGCGGGCGGGGCGGACGATGACACGTCCCTGCCGCTGATGGACAACTCGGGGGGCGACGACGACGCCGAAGAAGCGGCGGAAGACGAGCCGGAGCCGCAGACGGTCTACGCGGCGGTGGAAGAAAATCCGCGTGACGAGTCGCTTCAGATGTGGATGCGGAAGACCAAAAGCACCAAGCTTTTGAACGCCGAGGAAGAGATCGACCTGGCACGGCGGGTCGCCGACGGCGATCAGCGGGCAAAAGACATTCTGACCGAGGCCAACCTGCGCCTCGTGGTGTCTATCGCCCGGCGCTACTCCGTGCCCGGCATCAGCCTGGCCGACCTCATTCAGGAAGGCAACATCGGCCTGATCCGTGCCGTCGAGAAGTTCGACTACACGAAGGGTTACCGCTTCAGCACGTATGCGACATGGTGGATTCGCCGGGCGATTGCCCGTGCGGTCATCAATCAGGGCCGGACCATCCGTATCCCGGTCTACGTTGCCGAGACCATCCACAAGCTGGTCCGCACCGAAGGCCTCTTGCGGCAGCAGCTCTCGCGGGAGCCGACGCAGGACGAGCTGGCCGCCGAGATGGACGTGCCGGTGGAGCGGGTCAACGAGATCAAGCGGATCGCCTCCGAGCCGCTGTCTCTGGAAACTCCGGTCGGCGAGAAAGACTCCGCGCAGCTTGCGGACTTCATTCAGAGCAATGCCAACCAGTCCCCGTCGGACGCGGCGGTGAACCTCATTCGCCGCGAACAGCTTGACGCCGTTCTCGACAAGCTGACCCCGCGTGAGCGGGACGTCGTGCGAATGCGCTTCGGCCTCGACGATGGCTACGCGCACACCCTGGAAGAAGTCGGCCAGCGCTTCGCCGTCACCCGCGAGCGGGTTCGTCAGATCGAGCTTCGCGCCCTGAAGAAGCTGCGCCGCATGGGGCCCGTCGACATCCGGGCTTAACAGACCAAACCACCGCCTCCGCTCCTTGATGGGAGCGGAGGCGGTTTGTGGTTGGGAGAAAAACCGATGAGTGATATTGCTGAAGCAAACCGTCTGGCGGATTTAGAGGAGATGGCCGGAGGGGCAGATGGTTCGACCGTTTCTGCTGATGCTGAATGGCCGATCCCGCAATTTAAGCACACATTGGGCGACAATCCGCTTTGGGATGAGTTTATAGAAGAAATGAAAAAGAACCGTCAGGCAGATATTGTCGAAGCAAACCGCCTCGCCGACTTGGAACTGGAACAACAGCGATAACACGAATGTCTTACCTGCTGGATACTGACTCGGCTTCCCTGTCATCTCACGGCAATGAACGTATCCGCGAGTGTGGCTGGGCGCGATTGCTGCCAAAGAAATCATGCAAGGTACGCTGGGGGCAATCAACAAGCACCGAGACAAAGCCGGGGCGTTAGCCGCGTATCAGCTTTTCCTGAATGCAATAGAATCAATTTGTGAATACCGTGTTCACCCTTACAACGCCGAAGCCATGCTTGTTTATGCTTCTTTCCCTGCTTCCGTGAAGAGAGTGGGCACTCAGGACTGCCGCATTGCGGCCAGCGCCATCGCCGCCGGGTGGGTTGTGGTCACAGCGAACACTCGGCATTTTTCGCAGATACCCGGTGTGCAATTCGAGGACTGGAGCCGGTAATTATGGCAAAGTGGGTTACTTGAAAGCCTCCGGTTCCTGAGAGAACACGGAGGCTTTTTTGCCGTCAAGCCTTTGTCATCAGTCGCCGATACAGCCAGCACCCGACGAAAGGGCTGGCAGATGCAACACCGCCGAACCAGAGCCAAAAGCCAAGCGGCTCATTCGGCGCGGCGTTGAACATCACTAGTGCGACGCCCGCCTCCGCCAGCAGAACCGCCAAGAGTGGAAAGACGATTGGTTTCATTGTGTTAAGCCGCCGCAAGTACTGGCTCCAGCATCTCCATCGTGCGGGTCTCGCGGATTTCTAGAGCGGTGATGTCAGGCACAGTTTCCCCCACATCGCGCTTGTAATCAAACAAGTCCAGCATGGCGTTGCGGAAGTCCTGAATAACAGCCTCACGGGTTTTGCCGGTGGCAATAATGCTGTCTTCCAAATCGGGCGTGTAAGCGCACCAGTTGTTCGGCATCTCTTCCAAAATTACAGTGATTGTCATCTTAACGGCAACCCCGACTTTCTGCGAATGCTTTGAAGTTGACCTGGCGATACATCATCGCTTGCAACCCCTGAAATAGCGATCTCCGCCGTAACGCCAGCCTTCTTGTAAATCCGGTGGCTGCTGCGGCCTCCATAACGAGCAAAAATCCAGCCGTCTGCCTCAATTCGTTTGATTACCTCGCGCACCTTCATCCTTAATCTCCAGCTTTTGCCGATAACTCACTATACCACAACTGAAACCGCCCCCGCTTCTAATCAGAAGCGAGGGCGGTTTTGTGTGTTAAGTTTACGCAGGTTGCGTGGCAGGCTTGGGGACATCCGGGGCCAGCGTCTGCGGCAAAATACGGTCGCCGCGCTTGGAAGTCAGCACAGTGACGGCCCATTGCAGCAAAACCAGCAGGCGGTTGCCGTAGCCAATCAAATAAAAGATGTGAACACCGATCCAGATCAGCCAGGCGAAGAAACCCACAAAGCGGGCGAAGCCGAGGTCGGCGACGGCGTAGCCGCGTGAGACCTGCGCGAGACTGCCCTTGTCCCAGTACTCAAAAGGCTCCGGGGCGGGCAGGCTCTTGGCGCGGCGGCGGATGACTTTGGCGACATACTTACCTTCCTGCATCGCGGGCGGGGCGAGGCCGGGCATCTCCTGCTGGTCGGGCCGGGAGCGGCCAATAAGATCGCGCACGGGGGCCTTGACGGCGGCGGTGTCGCCCAAAATAAATATCTCGGGATGACCGGACACGCTGAGGTCGGAGCCGACTCTGGCACGTCCGTCTTTCTCGGTTTCCGCGCCCACCCACTTGGCGGCATCGGAGCCGACGGTCCCGGCGGTCCACAGCACTGTCCGGGCGGGGATATGCTGACCGCTGGCCGAAATACCGTCTTCAGTCACTTCTTCGACTTTGGCATTGAGGCGAATTTCAATGCCCATCTTTTCCAGATGCGCTTTGGTCTTCGCGGCGGTGTCTTCCGGAAACATCGCCAGGATGCGCCCGGCGGCTTCCACAATAATCACCCGCGTGGACGCGGCGCTGATGTGGCGAAACTCATCGCTCACGGTTTCTTTAATCAGCTCCTGAATCGCCCCCGCCATTTCCACGCCGGTTGGCCCGGCCCCGACGAGCACGAAGGTCAGCAGCGCCTTGACTTTGTCGGCGTCGGCATCATGCTTGCCCGCCTCTACCTCGGCGGCTTCAAAGGCCTGCAGCACTTTGCCGCGAATCGCCATCGCGTCTTCGATAGATTTGAGGCTCGGCGCGATTTGCTGCCATTCCGGGTGTCCGAAATAATTGTAATGGCTGCCGGTCGCCAGAATGAGGCTGTCATAGGCAAGCGAGTGCCCGGCCATCTCGACTTTGCGGCCTTCCACATCGACCCCGGTAACTTCGGCCATCAGAACTTCGGTGTTTTTCTGCTTTGCCAGCGTCGCCCGCAAGGGGGCGGCGATGTCGTCGGCGGGCAGCTCGCCAGTAGCGACCTGATACAGCATGGGCTGGAACAAGTGAAAGTTGTTTTTATCGATCAGCGTCACGGAAACAGGAGCCGTAGCAAGGGCGCGGGCGGCATACAGACCGGCGAAGCCGCCGCCGACAATGACCACATGATGCGGCGCAGTTTGCGGCTGTATATTTGACGAAGGTTTTAGTTCAGACATACACGGCTTCTACCCGCGTGGGGGGCAAAGAAAACGCGCTGTCAAAATAACTGTTGACAATGATGACAGTGTTGTGGTACAATGATGACAGATGGCAAAGACAGAAGAACTCCAGAAACAAACCCTGCGCGTTTTGACCGAAATGGGCACCTCCGAAAAGCCGCTGTCGGCACGGGCGGCAGGCGAAAAGCTGGGGATCGGCTACAACCAGATTTCCGACATGGCAAAAGGCAAGTCGCCCGGCGAAAAGACCCTGATCAAGTGGGCCAGCGCGATAGGCGAGACGCCGAGCGACTGGCTGCATTACGCGGGCAAGCATGAGTTCGCCTTCTCGCTGGACAGCGCGGACATGGAGCAGGAAGACCCCGAACAGCAGATCGCCCGGCAGATCGCCCGCGAGCTGACGCGGGTTCCGCCGGGGCGTCAGCCGCTGCTGCTGCGCCAGATTCGGGCGCTGATCCGGGCGAGCGTGGGCGACGACGAGAAGTAGCCACAATTTCAACCAAATTTTTAGAATAGATTTTAAATAGAAAGGCACGCTGATGACTGACATGATGAAGAACGACACGGTCAAGAAGATGCTGACCGGCCTGCGCTCCTTCTGGAGCTACATGAACGAAGGCCCGCAGAGCGATCACGAGCGGGTGTACCTGTGCTCCGTCGCCCCGCTGAGCGCGGGCGCGTTGCGGCAGAACGAGGAAGCGGAGCGGGGTCATCACCCGGAGTAAAGACGATGAAAACAACTTCGGTGCTTTCCGCGCTTGGCCTGCCGCTGGCAGGTCTGGGCGCTCTTTTATTTGGCCTCTCCGGCCCGCACACAGGGCCGTCTGCCCTGCCGCTTGCGGGGGAAAGCCGGGCGGACACGGCCTACCTGCTGACGCCAGAGACGCGCACCAACGGCGTCATGGCGACGCTGCTGCGCTCGGAGTACCGGCGGGTAGCCCGCTGCCGGGCGCGTGTCCCGGCGCGGCCTGACGGCATGGCGGAAGCGGTGGCAGGCTACAATCTCGTGGCCCGCGAATGCACCCCCGCCGTGTTTGAGAAGACAGGTCTGCCGACGATGCTGACCCCTTAGCCCCTAATCAGGGGGGAATTGGAATGCAGGGGCGCTGCTTGCCGCGCCCTTCCCTCCGGCCCTGCGTTGACGCTTTTCCCGTGCCTGTGTTATAATGCCTCAGCAAGAGTTTTATAGCAAGAGTTCTATATCTGGGAACGAGGACGGGGCAAGGCACAAAATATGGCACTGGGCAGCAATGGAAACGGCAGCAATGGAAATGGCAGCAATGGAAACGGGATAAAAGGCAGCGGCCTGAGCTATGCCCCATCGCCGCTGATAGCGCCGATGGGGACGCCGCCGCGTGAGCGGCTGGCGATGGGAACCGTGGTGCGCGGCTCGCTCCAATCCGGCATTCAAATGAAACTGGGCGGCGGCGGCTCCGTGGAAGAGGTGCGGGCGGGCAAGTTCGTCGTGGTGGACGGGGCAAAGCATGAGTTTTTTGCCATGATTACCGATGTCACCCTGGATTGCAGCGCCCCCGGCGCACTCGCGGACCCGCCTTCCACGACCGGCGCGGCGGATGAGTTTCTGCGGCAGGTGCTCTCGGGCACATCCACGTTCGGCACGGTCACGCTGAAGCCCCTGCTGATGCGGATGAAAACCTACGGGTCGGAGTTCGAACCCGTGAAGACCGTGCCGACCCATTTCAGCGGGGTAGGGGAAGCGACCGAGGAAGACATCGCGGATATTTTCGGGGCGGAAACGCAGGGCGACAAATATTTCACGCTCGGCTCGCCCCTCGACATGGACCAAATCCCCGTCTGCCTAGATTTAGAAAAGTTCGTGGAGCGCTCCAACGGCATCTTCGGCAAGTCCGGCACGGGCAAGACGTTCCTGACGCGCATCTGTCTGTGCGGGACAATTCGAAACAAGAAAGCCGTTAACTTAGTCTTCGATATGCACGGCGAATACGGCTGGGTGGGGACGACCGAGGACCCGACCAAGCAGGGCGTCAACGGCCTGAAAAAGTACTTCGGCAGCCGGGTCAGCGTCTTCACGATGGACCGCGAGTCCTCCGCCCGCCGTCAGGTTCCCGTCGAAAACAGTGTCCGCATCCCGTACAGTCAGATCACGGTGGATGACATTCTGCTGCTGGCAAACGAGCTGAACCTGAACCAGAGCGCCGCCGAGACGACCTATCTTTTAGAGCAGCACCACGGGCGCAAATGGCTGGCGGCACTCCTGCGGATGGACGGCGACGCGATCAAAGAGTTCGCCGAAAAGAGCGGCGGCAATGCCCTCTCGCTGGGTGCCTTGAAGCGCAAGCTGGGACGGATGGTGGATGAATGCAAGGGCTTTCTGACTGAAGACGTGCCCGGCGAAGCCGACGACTCGGTGCATCAGATTATGAGCTGCCTGCTCAAAGACGTCAGCGTCGTGCTGGAGTTCGGCAACTACCGCAAGCCGCTCCAATATATGCTGGTCGCAAATATCCTAACACGGCAAATCCACACCGAGTATGTCAAGCTGACCGAGGCGGCGATGGGCGACAAAGGCAAAAAGCCGACGCCGCTGGTGATTACCATTGAAGAGGCGCACAAGTTTCTGTCCCCGCACCTGGCCGGGCAGACCATTTTCGGCACCATTGCCCGCGAGCTTCGCAAATACAGCGTCACGCTTTTAGTCGTAGACCAGCGGCCCTCGGGCATTGACTCGGAAGTCCTGTCGCAGCTTGGCACGCGCATTACCTGCCTGCTGAACGATGAAAAAGACATCGACGCCGTCCTGACCGGCATCTCGGGGGCCTCGGCGCTGCGGGGCGTTCTGGCCTCGCTCGACTCCAAGCAGCAGGCGCTTCTGATGGGCCATGCCGTCCCGATGCCCGTCGTGGTGCAGTCGCGGACGTATGATGACCAGGCCTTCCGGGACAGCATGGGCGGCTTTGGCAAAGCCGCCGCGCCGACCGCCGCGTTCGACGCCGGGGACTGGAAGTGACTCGTTTCCCCCCATACTGCCTCCCCGCAGGCCTCCTGACCCTCCTCTTTTTGAGCGGCGCGGCGCACGCGCAGATGCCGAGCCAGAAGCCGGACCAACCGCCCGCACCCATCACCGCCGGGCCGCCTGTCGTGCCGACCTCCCTCCCCCCGCCGCCCGCCGCGCCCGAGGCAGTTCTCACGTACCGGCACGCCACCGGGCCGTTGGACGATCTTACGTTCGCGCTGCCGCGTATCGTCTACGGCAACGAGCTGACACTCGACGCGGACACCGAAGAGGCGGATTCTGCGGCGCATCGCAACATCCTGTCCGGCCACGTCCGGGTGCATGAAACGGACACGACCCTCCGCGCCGACACCGTGACACTCAGCGGCACGCCGCAGACGGCTCTGGCAGACAACGCCCTGGTGACACGGGGCGTTTTCAGCGTGCGGGCCAGGACGCTGACCGCGATGCCGACACTCATGGTCGGCCAGGACGTAACGGTGACGACGGTTCCCGACGGCGGCCAGGCCGATGCCTCTATCCGTGCTCAAACGCTGACGCTGAACCAGACCCAGGAACAGGGGACACTGCGAAATGCCAGCCTGTACCTGTTTGGAACACGTCTGCTGACAGTCCCCCGCGTGTCGTTTCGGATTGGCAAGCGGGCCGGGCGGGCGCAGAAGAAGCTGATGATCCCCACCATCGGCGTGTCGTCGCGCTACGGCACCTTTCTGGCCTTCGGCAGCAGCACGCGCATCGGCAAAGTCCCCTTCCAGTACCGTTTGCTCCTGCCAACCCGGCAGTCGCTTCAGGCGGTCGTGTTCGGGCAGCAGACCCTCTACGCCCCCGCTGAGCCTCGCCTGACTCCCCCGCCGCCTGGCCCGCCGCCGACTTTGCTGGACAACATCCGGGCGTTCGCCACCGCCCCCGCGCCCCTCCTGCCGCCGGGGGACCCGCTGCTGTTCCACGACTTCCTGCCCCAGCCGAACCCCATCAACGTCTTTGACACACCCAGTCGCGGCGGGCTGACGGTGGCCGAGGAAGGCTCCATCCATGTCGCCGCCAATGGCCGCCGCCGCGACGACCTCTATGTGTCCCGCCTGCCCGAAGTGACCCTGCACGGCCAGCTCCCGCTGACCCCCCTGCCTGACCCTCCGGCGACCGGCGACCCGTCCGCCTTCCGGGCGGCCCTGCGGCGCGTGGTGTTTTATTTAGACGCGCAGGAGACCATCGGCTCCTACCGCGAGCAGTCGTCCACCGCCCCCTACAACATCCGCGCCCGCCGGGCGCAGACGCAGGTAGGCATCAGCGCCTTCCCGCTCTTGATCGCGCCAAACACGGTCCTTCAGCCCCGCTTTTCGATTTCGTCGAGCGGCTACAGCGGCGGCAAATCGGCGTACCGGTACAGCCAGCTTTCCATCGACGTCAACCACTACTTTTCCGACCTCGCCGCCCTAGGCGTGCAGTTCAAGGGCAGCACCGCTTCCGGCGACTCGCCCTTCAACTTCGACGTGCTGGACTCCACCCGCGAATTAGACGTCCGCCTCCAGATGGGCAACCGGCACCTGGTCGTCGCCGGGCGCGTCCGCTACGACCTGTCCCAGTCCAACGTCATCGACTACCAGCTCGCCCTCGCGCCCGCCCTGCGCGGCCTGCTGCCCGTCTTCTCCTACAACTTCCGCACTCGCAGCCTGGGCCTGGGCGTGGAAGTGAAGGGCGTGACGTTCTAGAAAAACAAAAATTTGACATTGGCATTTCTACTGCTGTTTGGCATGGTTTATGCAGCCTGAACTTCTACGGTTCGGTGTACGGGTTCTCCTATACGAAGCACTGCCTTCTTAAGCAGACAACGGCCTGGGCCTGCGTGTGGCAAAGTCCGACGGCACGGGTTCGTACTCGTATGTCTGCGACGGCACGACGCCCGGCTCCCGGTGCTGTCTGACGGGCACACGACGTTCACGGCGGGGCTGTCTTCCACCATTAACAACCTGACGCTGTTCCGGCACGAGGACCTTTTGGGCAGCCTGCGCTTCCAGACCAACAGCAGCCAGTCCGTGACGGGAAGCGGTCTGTTTCTGGCGTTTGGGGGTCCGGTGGGTTCTACGGGCATTAGTGTTCCGTTCGGCTGGGTGGGGGGCGCGGACTGCCAGACAGAGGCGGACACGGGGCTGGTGCTGATGGGGCATCGCTACTACGACACGCGCATCGGGCGGTTCTTGTCGCAGGACCCGGCGGGAAAGGGAAACAACTGGTACGCCTATGCGGGGAATGACCCGGTGAACAACACAGACCCCAGCGGGCTGTCTGCGATCAATATGTTTAGTGCGCCGGATGGCCGCAATCAGGGACAGTTGGGGGGCAACTCCGGGTCGCTGATGGATTTCTTTGCCAACATAGACTACTGGGGTTCTCAGGGGCAGAGCAATGGCACATCACTTGATTCGGGCGGCAAGTCGAAACAGAAATCTGAGCCGGTGTATGATACTAAAGATAAAGCCGGTATTGAGGCTGCAAAGAAAGCATACCTGAGTAACACTATGGATCAGGAATACTTTGGTTTCATCATCTCAATCATTACCGGCAAGACTATTACTTACACCTTTACTATTCCCGTGCCCACTAAGGAAATGAGCGGCACGGACGCTAGCGAACTTCCTGTCCCGCCGACAGACGCGGTTGGCTGGTATCACTCGCATCCAGACGGGTTACATCAAGGTAGTCCCGATGCCTTCAGTGAGGGTGACAACCGTATTACACAGGACGCTTGGAATGTTACTGCTTATCTTGGTACTCGCAATGTCATTCTAAAGGCTGAACTATCTAGCACTGGCCCAAACCCGGTTATCACTAATCTGAGAACAGGCTGGAATCCATAATCTGCGTTGATACTATATAGCGCAAAATTGCGAATTGGCAAGCAAAAATAAGAGGCTCAAAATGACAACAACAGTAAGCAAAGCCGCTCTCATCGTCGCTTCAGCGGCGCTCCTAGTGCTTCTAGCGGTTTTCTGCTTGGGGGCAAGCGACTTGAACCGGGACGGTGAGAAGATGAAAGTCGTTTCATTGGTAGAGTTGATAGCGAACCCCGAAAAGTTTGACGGGCAGCGTGTAATTGTTCAGGGTTTTGTCCGCTTAGAATTTGAAGGAACTGGCCTGTATCTCCATGAGGAAGATTACCGTCACGGGCTACGGTATAATGCAGTTGGTCTCAGTACGACTTACAAAGAACGTGACCAAGCCAAAGATTTTGACCTGCAATACTGCACCATTATAGGCACTTATCATGCTGTGTCTGCGAACCACTTTGGTCTTTGGAGCGGCAGCCTTTCCGACGTGAAGTTTGCCAGCCGCATTAGTCCTGCCGGTCAATATCAGCCCGCGCCTGAGAAAGCAAAGCCTTAAGGTTGCGGAGCATCGAGGCTGGCAGGGTGGCGCAACTATTCCGCGCAAAGCCTTGACAGCCCCGCAAAGAGGCGGGTATACTCCTGCCCACAACCGAATAGTTTGGAACAGTTTGTAAATGCAGTGACGAGGACATAGTTCGCGCCCGCTTGTTTTCAGAGAGCCGTCGCCTGGTGCGAGACGGCAGCAAGCGACGCGAACTCTCCCCTCTGAGCAGGTGCCTTGAACAGTGTTCGTTTTTCGAAGCGAATACTTACTAGAGACGCCCGGTTCGCGCCCGTCATCGCGCTCCAAGTGCGGCTTATCGCCTGTGTCTCCGGCGTCGGGGGCAGGGGTCTTGAGCCGAACAAGGGTGGTACCGCGTGATGCTTTATGTTTTGGAAAAGCCTCTCGTCCCTTGCCTCGTGGCAATGCTCTGGACGAGAGGCTTTTTGCGTGTTTGGCCGCAGGCTCTTTTCCTTCGTCCGAAGGACGCCTCTCCTAGCGAGGGGTTTTCAACCCCTCGGCCCGGCTTGGCCCTCGGCCCGGCTTGGCCCTCGGCCCGGCTTGGCCCTCGGCCCGGCTTGGGCTGACACCGTTATTACTGAACACTTTGTAGCAGACTTTTAGAAGGACTTGACCCATGCAAATGACTGGAAGCCGGGCGCTTTTGGAGTGCCTGAAACGCGAAGGCGTGGATACCATTTTTGGCTACCCCGGCGGGGCGATTATCCCCATCTACGATGCCATTTACCATTTTCCTGACATCAAGCACATCCTCGTGCGCCATGAGCAGGGCGCGGGACACATGGCCGAAGGCTATGCGCTGGCAACCGGCAAAGTCGGCGTCTGCCTGGCAACCTCCGGGCCGGGCGCGACGAATTTGGTCACGCCCATCACCGATGCCATGATGGACTCGGTGCCCATTGTCTGCATCACCGGGCAGGTGCGGACCTCCGCCATTGGCACCGATGCGTTTCAAGAAGCCGACATCACCGGCATCACCATGCCCATCACCAAGCACAACTGGCTGGTGCGCGATGTCACCAAGCTGCCCGGCATCATCGCCGAGGCGTTTCACATCGCCCGCTCAGGCCGGCCCGGCCCGGTTCTGGTCGATATTCCCGTGGACATCTCCAACGCCGTCTTCGACTACACGCCCATCGAAGAAGTCCATATCCCGACGTTCAAGCCCACTACCAAAGGCCACACGCGGCAGATTTCGCGGGCCGCCGAGTTGATTGACGCCGCAGAGCGGCCCCTGCTGTATGTCGGCGGCGGCGCGATTTACTCGGACGCCTACGAAGAAGTCCGGGCGCTGGCCGAAAAAGCCGACATCCCCGTCACCACGACCTTGAAGGGCCTGGGAGCGTTTCCCGAAACCAGCCCCCTGTCGCTGGGAATGCTGGGAATGCACGGCACGGCCTATGCTAACTACGCCGTTTCCGAATGCGACCTGCTGATTGCCGTGGGCGCACGCTTCGACGACCGCGTCACCGGCAAAGTCGATGAGTGGGTTCCAAACGCAAAAATTATTCATATTGACGTCGACCCCGCCGAAATCGGCAAAGTGCTGGCCGCCGACGTTCCCGTGGTTGGCGACGTCAAAGCCGTCCTGACCGAGATGATCCCGATGGTCACGCCCGCCAGGCACGCCGAGTGGAACGACCGGATTGCGGGCTGGAAAAAAGACTTCCCGCTGCACTACCCCGCCGACGGCGTCCTGCACGGACAGTATGTGATTGAGCAGATCGGCGAGATCACCGGCCACGAAGGCATTGTCGCCACCGATGTCGGCCAGCACCAGATGTGGGCCGCGCAGTTCTACAAGTGCTCGCATCCGCATCAGTTCGTAACCTCCGGCGGCCTCGGCACGATGGGCTTCGGCCTGCCTGCGGCTATCGGGGCACAGTTCGGCCAGCCCGACGCCGCCGTGTTCTGCGTCTCCGGCGACGGCTCGATTCAGATGTGTATTCAAGAGCTGATGGTGGCGACGGTCTACAAGCTGCCCATCAAAATCTGTATCCTGAACAATCAGTATCTGGGCATGGTGCGGCAGTGGCAGGAATTGTTCTGGGACTCAAACTACTCGCACGTCGACCTGGAAGCCTCCCCGGACTTCGTCAAGCTGGCCGAAGCCTACGGTGCCCACGCCATCCGCTGCTCGCAGCCGTCGGGTGTCCGCGCCGCGCTGGAAGAGGCCATGACCATCACCGACCGCCCGACTGTCCTGGACTTTAGGATCGCCAAAGAAGACAACGTCTACCCCATGATCAAAAGCGGCGGCACGATCAGAGACATGGTCGTGCAGCGTCCCCCCGACATGGTCCCGCTGGACTCCTACATGGAGAGCGAGACCTATATGCCCGAAAACGAAGTGCGCCCGTCCAAAAAAGAAGAGCAGACCGAGCGAGAGCCGGTCCCGGCGGGCTAATCCCCGCCGGGCCAAAGGAGCCTACTTCCATGCTGACAATCAAAGGCCGGTTCGAGGGCGGCGTGGTCCACCCGGCGGAACCTGTGGCGGCGCTGGACCAGGAAGAAGTGCTGATCACCTTCCTGAACGAGCGCCCTGCCGCGCCTGCGGGGAGTGTCCAAGAAATAGACTCAGAGGACGCCGCCCGGATTGATGCCGGGTCGGAGGCGCTGACGGCGCTTATCAACGAGTGTCAGGTAGATACCGGGATTGAAGACCTGGCGCATCAGCACGACCATTACATTCATGGCACACCAAAACGCGAAAACTAATTTGTCTGCGTAGACCTTGCCCCCGGATTAAAATCCGGGGCTGCGAAGGGCGATTGTCCGCCTGCGCGGACATAAGAACAGGACACGGCTACGATCACTTGTCCAAGAAGGTGGACATTTGCTCTCGACAGCCCCAGATTTCAATCTGGGCAAGCAGGCTGACCACGAAAAAAGGACAAGACAATGCCGACGCGGTTTGAGAATACGGGGGAAGGACTGTACACGTTTGCTGACGTATTTTACGTGAAATGCCTCGTCTGCGGCGGCTGTGCGACTGTCCGGGAGATTGGGCCTGAGCAGGCGCACGGCCCGTCACCCGCACGAACGCACCCCGCACTCACTAGTCTGGAACCATGCTGCTCGCTTGCTGTGCCCACAGTGCGCCCACACCAAAGACATGAAAACGAACGGCGTTTGGAGAGGCGTGCCAAACGAAACGCGGGACAGATGGTTTGACTTGCCCCTGTGGTTCCAAACACCGCGCTGCGGCAAAACGCTCTGGGCTTACAACCGGCCTCATATGGCCTACCTGAAACGGTACGTCGAAGTCGACCTGCGCGATGAGTGTTCTTACCCGAACTCTGGTTTGGCCCGCTACCTACCGCAATGGATGAAGGCCGCCAAAAACCGGGATGAGGTGCTGCGCGGCCTGCACAAGCTGATGCAGATTGGCTGAACACACTGGTTAAGAGGGGACGCTATGACAATGACCATTGATCTTTCGCCGGAAACGGAAGCCTCGCTTGAGCGGGAGGCGGCACTGCGAGGTCAGGCGCTTGCCGACTATGCCCGGCAATCGTTTGAAGTCTGGGTAAGCCTGACCGCGAAGGAGACAGACACCGAAAGCGCCGCGTTCGAAGATATGCGGGCGCTTTCGCTGCCTACGCTCCAAGAGTATTGGATCAACGACGAAGACGCGGTGTACGATAGCTTATGAACGTGGCTTCTTATCAGCGCGGGGACGTCTTGTTTGCGGAAATCAACTTCAGCGGCAGCATTGGCAAAAAAAGTCGGCCCGTGGTCGTGTTAAGCGTTCCTGCATTTCATCAGGCGGGGACCAAATTGATTGTGGCCGCTTTGACAAGCAATTTATCTCAGCCATTCCGCCCCGGCGACACTCTGATTGGTGGCTGGCAGGCGGCAGGACTTTTCAAGCCCTCTGCAATGCGCGGCTTGGTAACAACCATAGACCAAGACGAAGTAGTCCGGCTGATTGGCAGACTGTCGCCACAAGACCTGGCAGATTTAGAGCAGGGCGTGGCAAGTATTATGGGGTTCACCGTACCTCAGCAAACGTAGGAATAAAGGAGCAAAGACGCTTTGCAGCAGCATACCATTACCGTTCTCGTCGACAACAAACCGGGCGTCCTCTCGCGGGTAGCCCTTCTCTTTTCGCGCCGGGGTTACAACATTGAGTCCCTGGCCGTCTCTATCACGGAGAACCCGGAAGTCTCGCGCATGACTCTGGTGGTCAACGGCGATGAGGGGGAAGTGGAGCAGATTACCAAACAGCTTCACAAACTCATCGACGTGTCCAAAGTGCAGGACTACGCAGGTATTCCTCTGATTGCCCGCGAGCTGGCACTGATCAAAGTCAACGCCCTGGTGGAAAACCGAACCGCGCTGATGCAGCTTGTGGAAGTCTTCCGGGGCCGCGTCGTCGATATGTCCGAGAAGACCTTCGTGATTGAGCTGACCGGCGGCAACGACAAAATTGATGCGTTTGAAAAGCTCCTGGAGCCTTACGGGGTCCGCGAGCTGGTCCGCACCGGACGCATTGCAATGGCACGCGGCGCACGCGGCATTTAGCGAAAAAGCCGTAATAGAGAGTGTGCCAGGAGGCGGTAGGACTGGAAGTCCTCGGCTGTGCGGCGCAGACGCCGATTGTCCACCTGCGTGGACACGGAACAGATAAATCCTTCTCCGCGAAGGCGGAGACTTGGCCGTAGGCCGCACAGCCGAGGACTTCCAGTCCCACGGCATCTTCGGGGTATCAGGCTCAAAACAAGCTATGAAAGAGCTAATCAGCGCCCCTCAAGCGCACTTGCTGATGCTGACCGTCCTAATCATCGCGCCACTCGTCGGCCTCGCCTGGGGCCTGTGGGCAAAGCGAATTAGGCGCGGCATTGGCGTGGGTCTTGCCGTCGGCGTCGGCAACTTTGCCCTCTGGACTCTCTACAATGCCCTGACGGACAAGATGGGCCTGGACACCGTCAAGAACCTGCTGGTCAACCTCGGCCTGTTCATCGCCCTCGGCCTGCTGGTCGGCGCGGCCTGGGGCCTCTGGGCAGCGCGGGGGCATCATGGAGGAGACAATGGCGACGTGGCTTGAGATTGGTTTGGACAGCTTTTATGCCGCACAATCGCTTTACGAACAAAAGCGGTATCGCAGCAGTGTCAGCCGCAGCTACTACGCGGCGTTTAGCGTGGTGACACATCATTTAACAAAAGCAGGCGCACGTTTTGGTGGACCGCAGGAGACCCCCGCCCATCAGGCCGTACCCAAGTTGATGAAACTGCATTTGCCATTGCCTCAGCGTCAGCTCGCAGGCAGTGTCTCGATTATTCGCCGTCTGTATGCCGCCCGTCTTGCAGCGGACTATCAGCGCCGCACCACAGATGAAGTCACGGCACGCGAGGCCATCCGAGATGCCATCGCGGTATTTCGCTACCTGGAGGTAGAGTATGAGTGAGGAACAACAGAACATTGTGGATACTGTTCGGCGCTATCTGGAACCGCATCAGCCTTCGAATTACCGGTTAAACGTGATTGAGCAGGGAATAAGGCACCGTGATAATTGGTGGGAAGTGGTCGTGCAGCCGGACAAAGAAGATATTCGCTCGTATGACTACTATGGGCGGCTCGCCGAGGCGGAAAATGATATCGAAGAGCACGAAGATTTGAAGATACTACTTGTGCCCGTATTACCGGGCTAATTGTTACAAATGAGGAGAACACAGAGACGATGGCAGTGAAAGTTTATTACGACAATGATGCCGATTTGAATTTGCTGCAAGGCAAGAAACTGGCCGTGATTGGCTACGGCTCGCAGGGGCACGCGCATTCGCTCAACCTGCATGACAGTGGGATGGACGTGGTCGTCGGACTGCGTCAAGGCTCGAAGCGCTGGGCACAAGCCGAGGAAGCGGGCCTGAGCGTCAAGACCGTGGAAGAAGCCGCCAAAGAAGCCGACGTCATTATGATCCTGATTAACGACGAGGTGCAGGGCGATGTCTACCGCGAAAGCATTGCGCCCTATTTGGAGTCGGGCAACGCGCTGGTCTTTGGGCATGGCTTCAATATCCATTTTGGGCAGATCAAGCCGCCCGCCGGGGTGGACGTCTTCATGGTCGCCCCCAAAGGCCCCGGTCACTTAGTACGGCGCACCTATACCGAAGGCAAGGGCGTTCCCTGCCTGATTGCCATCCATCAGGACGCGACCGGGTCGGCGCAGGGCCTGGCGCTGGCCTGGGCCAAAGGCATCGGCGGCAGCCGGGCGGGCGTCTTAGAGACGACCTTCAAAGAAGAGACCGAGACGGACCTGTTCGGCGAGCAGGCGGTCCTCTGCGGCGGCACGACGGCGCTGGTCAAAGCAGGCTTCGAGACCCTGGTGAACGCCGGGTATCAGCCGGAAATCGCGTATTTCGAGTGCCTGCATGAGCTGAAGCTGATTGTGGACCTGATGTACGAAGCGGGCATCGCCGGAATGCGGTACTCGATCTCGGACACCGCGCAGTACGGCGACATGACACGCGGCCCGCGCATCGTCACCGACGAAACCAAAGCCGAGATGGTCAAGATTCTGAAAGAAATCCAGACCGGGCAGTTCGCACGCGACTGGATTTTAGAGAACAAGGCCAATCGCCCGATGTTCAACGCGCTGGCCGCGCAGGATGCCGACTCGCAGATTGAAGCCGTCGGCAAGCAGCTTCGCGGCCTGATGTCCTGGGTGAAGAAGCCCGACACCGTCAGCGATTAGAGCGGACGAGCAGTTGAAAACTGCTCGCTAGGTAAGGCGTCCTGCGGACGGAAGAGATGAGCCACACGGACCTTGTCCGTATTTCCTTCGTCCGCAGGATGCCTTACCTAGCGAGGGGTTTTTAACCCCTCGGCTTCGTCTGTTAAGGAACCTAGCACCATGCCTACTGGCCGTGTACCCAATGACCGCGTACAAATTTTTGACACCACTCTGCGCGACGGCGAGCAGTCGCCGGGCGCGTCGCTCAACATTGACGAAAAAGTGGAAATCGCCCGGCAGCTCGAGCGCCTCGGCGTCGATGTCATTGAAGCGGGCTTCCCCATTTCCAGCCCCGGCGACTTCGAAGCCGTGCGCCGCGTCGCCGCTGCTGTGAGCGACCGTGTGACCGTGTGCGGGCTGACCCGCGCCGTCCCCAAAGACATTGATGTCGCCTGGGATGCCCTCAAAGGCGCGGCGCGGCCCCGCATTCACACAGGATTGGGGGTGAGCGAAAGCCACCTGAAATACAAGCTCAAAAAGACGGCGGACGAGGCTTTGGAGATTGGCGTCACGGCGGTCAAGTATGCCAAATCGCTGGGCTGTGAGGACATCGAATACTTCACCGAGGACAGCGGGCGGGCGGATCCCGAGTACCTGTACCGGGTGATTGAAGCCGTCATCAAAGCCGGTGCGACGGTCATCAATGTCCCGGACACCACCGGCTACCTGTCGCCGGAAGAATACGGGGCGCTGTTTGCAGGCATCTTAAATCATGTGCCGGGGAGCGAAAATATCACGCTGTCGGCGCATTGTCACAACGACCTGGGCATGGCGACCGCGAACGCCCTGGCGGCGGTCCGGGCGGGGGCGCGGCAGGTGGAATGCACCATCAACGGCATTGGGGAGCGGGCGGGAAACACATCGCTGGAAGAAGTCGTGATGGCCCTGCACACCCGTGCCGACGTTTACGGCATCGGCACCGGTATCAAAACCGAGGAGATTTACAAAACCTCGCGCATGGTCTCCACCATGACCGGCATCTTGGTACAGCCGAACAAAGCGATTGTCGGGGCCAACGCCTTCGCGCATTCGTCGGGCATCCATCAGGACGGCGTCCTCAAAGAGCGGTCCACCTACGAAATTATCGATCCCAAAACGGTCGGCATCAGCGAGAGTAAGATTATTCTGTCGGCACGGTCTGGCCGGGCGGGCGTGCGTCACCGGCTGACGGAGCTGGGCCACACGTTCGCCACCGAAGACGAATTTGAAAAAGTCTATGCCCGGTTTTTGACCGTGGCCGACAACAAAAAAGTTGTCTACGATGAAGACCTGGACGCCATTGTCTCCGATGAGATGACTACCGTGCCGCAGACGTATGAGCTGGTGCAGGTGCAGGTCTCGTGCGGCGACCACGCCATTCCGACGGCTACGGTAAAGCTGCGGCATGAGAACCGGGCCGTTCTGATGGACGCGGACACCGGCAATGGCCCGGTGGATGCGATTTACCGGGCCATCAACCGCATTGTCAATGTGCCGAACGAGCTGATTGAGTACACCGTGCAAAGCGTCACCGAGGGCATTGATGCCATGGCGGATGTCACGATTCGCATCAAAGCGGGCGGCGACATGATTTATACCGGGCACGCCGCCAACACGGATATTTTCGTGGCGTCCACCAAAGCCTACTTGCAGGCACTCAACAAGCAGATCGCCCGCGCTGGCGGGCGCACGCAGCCGGAGCGCGTTTTGGAGCATGTCTGAGGTCATTATTCGGCCCGCTCGGCCTGCCGATTTACCTGAACTCCTAACGCTGTGGCGTCAGCTTCAGGACATCAACGCTTTGGTAGACCCGCGCCTGACTTTGAGCGCCGCCGCGCCGGACTGGATGGCGGACTTCCTGCGTCAGCAGATGGAGAACCCCAACGCCGCCGTTCTGGTCGCCATCTCTGACGCCGACCCGCCGGTGGTAATCGGGTATACGCTCGGCCAGATTTTGCGGCGTCCAACTTTGGACAATGGCGACTGCGGCTACGTCGCGGATGTTTGCGTGCGCGAGGGCTTCCGGGGGCAGGGTCTCGGGCGGCAGTTGTTCGAGCGCCTGCGGGCGTGGTTCATCGGGCAGGGCCTGACCGCGATTGAGGTGCAGGTGGTCCGGGCAAACCCGGCCTCGCAGGCCTTCTGGCGCAAGATGGGCTGCGGCGAGTTCCTGCGGACCCTACGGAGTGAAATTGGGTAGGACCCCCCCCCCAATAATGGGGGAGCCGGATAATTAGGACAGGGCAAGAGGGCAGGGGCAAGCCCTGCCCCTACGGGGCATTGCGGTCTTCATCTGGTTCCCCCATTATTGGGGGCTAGGGGGTCCGGCATCAGTAAAGGCAAACAAACTATGGCAAAAATAGCAGTACTCGCGGGCGACGGCATCGGCCCGGAGATTATCGCCGAGGGCCTGAAAGTCCTCCACGCAGCGGCGTCCAAACACAACTTGACGCTGGACTTCACCGAGGCGCTCGTCGGCGGCGCGGCCTACGACGCAACGGGGCACCCCCTGCCGCCGGACACGCTGACACTGGTGCAGCAGTCCGACGCCGTGTTCTTCGGAGCTGTCGGCGGGCCAAAGTACGACGCTATCCTGGACCCCAACCTCCGGCCCGAGCGCGGTGCTCTGCTGCCCCTGCGGCAGAAGATGGGCCTCTATGCCAACCTGCGCCCCTGCGTCCTGTACCCGTCGCTTGCGAGCGCCTGCCCCCTGCGGCCTGACCTCGTCGAAGGCGGCTTTGACATTCTGGTCGTCCGCGAGCTGACCGGCGGCCTCTATTTCGGCCAGCCCAAATCGTGGGACGGCGAGCGGGCCGTGGACACCTGCGTCTACACCCGAGACGAAATCACCCGCATCGCCCGCGTCGGCTTCGAGGCCGCCCAGAAGCGCGGCAAGCGGCTTCTCAGCGTCGACAAAGCCAACGTCCTGGAGACTTCCCGCCTCTGGCGCGACACGGTGACACAGGTAGCCGCCGACTACCCCGATGTCGCGCTGACGCACCAACTCGTCGACGCGACGGCGATGGACTTAGTGCGCCGCCCGCAGTCGTTTGATACGATTGTGACTGAAAACCTCTTCGGCGACATCCTGAGCGACGAAGCCGCGCAGCTCACCGGTTCCCTGGGCATGCTGCCCTCGGTCTCCCTCGGTGAGCAGAAGAAAGAGCAGGGCACATTCGGCCTCTACGAGCCGAGCCACGGCTCCGCGCCGGACATCGCCGGGACCGGGCAGGCGAACCCGCTGGCAACCATCCTGTCCGCCGCGCTGTTATTACGTTACTCGCTGAACGCTGAAGCGGCGGCGCGGGATATTGAGGCCGCCGTGTCGCATATCCTGCAAAGCGGCTACCGCACCTCGGACATTCTGGAAAAAGAGGCCGGCGTCAGCCACGTCACCTGCCGCCAGATGGGCGACCTCGTCGCAGGCGCGGTGAAGATGGGTCTGGACCCACGGGATTAGGACCCCTCCCGCTCGTTCCTCGTTCCCTTCCCTGTTAGGGAAGGGTAAGAAGGAAGACCAGAAAGAAGGGCGGGGTCCCCCCGCCCCTACGAGTTCGTTCCGAATTATCTTTGCCCTCCCCTAACAGGGAAGGGAGCGAGGAACGAGCGGGAGGGGTCTGACGCTTATGCAAAAAATAGAAGCCATCATCCGCCCCATGCGGCTGGATCAGGTCAAGCAGGCCCTCGAAGACCTTGGCGTCGTCGGCATGACCGTCACCGACGTGCGCGGCTACGGCCATCAGCGCGGGCACACCGAAAAGTACCGGGGCAACACCTACGTCGTGAACCTGCTGCCCAAGATCAAATTAGAACTCGTCGTCGCCGACGCCGTGGCCGAAGCCGCCATGCTGGCGATTGAGGAAGCCGCCCGCACCGGCGAGATCGGCGACGGCAAAATCTTCGTCTCCCCCGTCGAGCAGGCCATTCGCATACGCACCGGCGACGAGGGCGACTCGGCGCTGTGAATTTTGCTTTCCTTTGTACTCAACAATGCAAAACTTACTTACCGCACAGATAGACGGTACTTTTTACGCGAACATCCATTATGGGTTACTCAAGGAGGCAAAAAAGCGTGGCTTGCCGATCGATTCGGAAGATACCACGAAGGCTTTGCTCTGTGAGCGCAGTCTAACTTACGATTTTCACCTAAGGCTAAGGCCCATCATTCGGCAGATCGTAGGCGATGTACCCGCCGCCTTCCACTTCACTCTTTCAGAAGTACGGGAGCGTCTGATCCGACCCGGTGGTGCTTCCTTCAGTGCGAACACCTATCTAGTCGTAGGCAATTTGCTACACTTATCTGATAAACAGCAGACTCAGTTTGACTCTGACGATGGGCCGTGGTACAACATAATTCTTGATTGCAGGCTGCCAATAGATATAAGCGAAAGCAAATGGGCAGCGCGAGCGCCACATATTGAAGGCCAAAAGATCAAAGAGGATAGCTGGATTGCAGCCCTCGGCTATTTGTCTGCGTGGCCATGTGATGAAACTGACCCGTACAGCGTTCGGTGTCAAGTTCTCAGCGCCTCTATGTTTGATCTTGATCCACACTCTGAGACATTCGGCTCTGTCGTCTCATGGGATTTTCTAAAGAAGGCACCTGCGGACGCAGATGTCATTTCCTTTCCGAATACTTTCTTGACGCTACAAGTCGTCAGCAAAGAGACGTGACACAGATAAAACTATTATGACCACACGAATTGACATTTATGATACCACCTTGCGGGACGGCTCGCAGGGTGAGGGGATTTCCTTCAGCGTCGAAGATAAAGTCCGCATCGCCAGGCGTCTGGACGCCTTTGGGGTGGACTATATCGAAGGTGGCTGGCCGGGGTCTAATCCCAAAGACATTGAGTTCTTTGACCGCATGAAGGGCGTCAAGCTGGCCCACGCCAAGCTGACGGCGTTTGGCTCGACGCGCCGCCCCAATCGCACAGCGGAAGAAGACCCGATGCTGCAGCAGCTTCTCGATGCCGAGACGCCCGCCATTACGTTTGTGGGGAAAGCCTGGGACTTCCATGTCACCGAGGCCCTGCGGCTGCCGCTGGAAGAGAACCTGGCGATGATTGCTGACACCGTGCGCTTCTTTAAGTCACACGGGCGCGAGGTGATCTATGATGCCGAGCATTTCTTTGACGGCTGGAAGCGCAATGCTGACTATTCGGCGGCGTGCCTCGACGCCGCGCTGACGGCGGGGGTAAATACGGTCTGCCTGTGCGACACCAACGGCGGCACACTGCCCGAAGAGCTGGCGGGGATTGTCCGGGAAGTCCGGTCGCGGTTCCCGGAAGGGCGCTTCGGCATCCACACACACAATGATTCCGAGTGCGCGGTGGCGAACAGCCTGGTGGCAATTCAGGCCGGGTGTGTGCAGGTGCAGGGAACCATCAATGGGCTGGGGGAGCGGACGGGGAACGCCAACCTGACCAGTATCATTCCCGCGCTGGGGCTGAAGCTGGGCTATGCGCTGCACTGTGCGCCGCAGATGGCCGAACTGTCCGAGATGGCGAACACGATTGATGAGATCGCTAACCTGCCGCCCAAGACCGCCGCGCCCTATGTGGGCCGGTCGGCGTTCGCGCACAAGGCCGGGCTGCATATCGACGCCATGCGGAAGAACCCGGAAACCTATATTCATCTGGACCCGGCACTCGTCGGCAACGAGAACCGGATTTTAGTGTCCGAGCATTCGGGGTCGTCTACCATTTTGGAGAAAGTCCAGAAAAGTGGCCTGGGCCTGGAAAAAGGCAGCCCGGAAATCAAAGAAATCTTAAAGCGCGTGACCGCGCTGGAACACGAAGGCTACTCGTTTGAAGGGGCCGAAGCCTCGTTTGAACTGCTCGTCAAGAAGGCGACGGGGCAGTACCGCCGCCTGTTTGAATTAATCGGCTACCGCGTCATCGTCGAAAAGCGGGCAGGGGACACCGAAGCCGTCACCGAGGCGACTTTGAAGCTCCGCATTGGCGGCCCGGATGGCCCGGAAACTCTGACCGTGGCCGAGGGCGACGGCCCCGTCAATGCCCTGGACAGCGCCCTGCGCCTCGCGCTGACGCCGCATTACCCGGCCCTGTCGTCCATCCACCTGACCGACTTCAAGGTGCGCGTGGTCAACAGCCGCGAAGGCACGGCGGCCAAAGTCCGCACGGTGGTGGATTACGCCGACGCCGGCGATATGTGGAGCACGGTCGGCGTCTCCGAGAACATCATCGACGCAAGCTGGCGGGCCGTGGTAGACAGCATTGAATACGGCCTCCTGCGAACGGCAAAGTAGGGGCAGGGCTTGCCCCTGCCCTTCTTTCTCTTTCCTGCCCTTCTTTCTCTTTCCTGCCCCTCTTTCAGGGTTCTCCTCGTCCGAAGGACGTTCCAACCAGACGGGGCGTTTACCGCCCCGGCTTCTGGTGCGGCGTGAAGGCATCTGGGCGCAGTGGTGTCTAAGGGACTAGGCAGGAGCGCGGGCAGCCAGGGCCGAGGGGTTAAAACCCCTCGCTAGAAGGCGAGGACGCCGAGAAGCCAAAGAAGCAAATACGCAAGCCTCCATTCACTATCCGATTGGCCGCCCGGCGCGAAGCGCCTTCCAGCGAGGGGTTTTAACCCCTCGTGTTTTTGCCTATCGCTTCTCTCTTTACCGCCGTCAATGAGGTGCAACCCATGAACTCAACTCTCTGCCGCCAAATGGTCTGGCTAATGCTGGCCGGGACCGCTGGCCTTTTGACAGGAGGAAACGCTGTGCATTCTGCCCCCGCCGCGCCTGCCGCCAATACTTTGGCGAATACTTCGGTGTCTGCGGACCCCGGCGTTCAGAAAATCGCCGCGAACACGCAGTTCGGCTTCCAAATGCTGCATCAGCTTGACCAGAAAGCGAGCGGGCAAAACGTCTTCTTCTCGCCGCTGAGCGTCAGCAGCGCTCTCAGCGTGGTCTTAACAGGCGCGGGCGGGGAGACCCGGCAAACCCTCGCAAAGACGCTGGGGCTGTCGGGGATGACGCCGGACGAAATCGACCGCGCCAACAGCCTGCTCCTGCCGTCGCTGGAAAATCCTGACCCCAAAGTGCAGGTGTCAGTCGCCAATGCCCTCTGGGCCAATCAGGGAACCGTGTTTGCCCCGGACTTTCAAACCCGCTGCCATACGTTTTATCAGGCGCAGGCGGAGACGCTGGACTTTGCCTCGCCCGAGGCCGCGAAGACCATCAACAGTTGGGTGGACACGCAGACGCACGGCAAAATCAGCGAGATTGTCTCGCCGAGCGACATCGCCGGGTCGCCCGCCGTCATCACCAATGCCGTCTATTTTCACGGGACCTGGCAGACGCCATTCGAGAAAGATAACACGCAGGACGGGCCGTTTACCCTGCCGGGCGGCGGCACCAAAACCGTGCCGCTGATGGAGCGCTCGGGCAGTCTGTCCTACAGCGAAACCGACGCCTTTCAGGCGGTCAGCCTGCCCTACGGCGCAGGCCGGCTGAGCTTTGTGGTCCTGCTGCCAAAAGAGGGCACGGACATCGATTCGCTGGTGAGCGGCCTCACGCCGACAGTCTGGGCAGATGCTCTCAAAACGATGAAGCCGACGCAGCTGGATTTGACCCTGCCGCGCTTCAAAGCGGACTACAAAGCCACGCTGAACGAGCCGCTATCAGCGCTCGGCATGGGACCGGCATTCGCGCCGGGGGCGGACTTTACGCCGATGGGGCTGCACCAGGCATTTCTGGGAAGCGTGGTTCACAAAGCGGTGCTGGAAGTGGATGAAGAAGGAACAGTCGCGGCGGCGGCAACAGGAGTTCTGTATCAGTCTGCGGGGATAATGCGTGCGCCGCCCAAAGAGATGCGCGTGGACCACCCATTTTTCTGTGCTATCCGGGACAACGAAACCGGCACGCTGCTGTTCGCGGGTGTTATCCGAAACCCCGGCACGTAACGGAAACTTAGAGTAGAGGCTCATAGCCAGGCCGGAGGCGGCTCGTCGCGGTCCTGCTCCAGGACAACCGTGGTTCCCGTAGGGCCAGTCAGAACATACACGCGGTCGACCTGTTGCATCATCTTGAAGCCGTGGCCCAGGCTCGCTTTGGTGCTGTAGCCGCGTGCAAGCGTGGCTTTGGGCAAGTGTTCCAGCGAGATGCCGTGGCCGTTGTCTTCCACACGCACCTGCACCCGGCCAGTCTCACTGACGGCGACCCAGGCCGCGCCCTCCCCGCCACCGTGCGTGACGGCGTTCATCCCCGCTTCGGACACGGCGGTGATCAAATCGTGCCGCCGCTCTTCTTTCATCTCCGCCGCCAAATCCACCGCCTGATGCCGCAGCTCGGCCAGACCGCCCGCACGAGACAGCGGAATCGGGCCATAGGCGGGCAGAAGCGGCTCGGGCAGGTCATCGGACGTATCGCATAAAATCAGGTGGCCCTCGGTGACGCTCGCCAGAACGTCGCGCAGGAACGCCCGCTGCTGCGAGGCCGCATTCCGCCGCGCCGTGATGTCGCGCAGATACGCCGTAAATCCGCGCCCCTCGCCCTCGCCCATCGGGACAATCGCAATCTCCACCGGAAACTCTTCGCCGCCCTGCCGCATCCCGATTACTTCAATCCGCTGATGCAGAATTGGGCCTTCGCCCGTGGCTAAATAATGTTCCAGCCCGCGCTCGTGGGCGGCCTGCAGAGGCGGCGGCACGATGGTCTCGGCAATCAGCTTCCCCAGCACCTCGGCGCGGCTGTAGCCGAACGTGTGCTCAGCGGCGGGGTTGAACTCCACGATGCGCCCCTGCACATCGGCGGTGATGATACAATCCAGGGCGGCTTCCAGCACGGCGGACTTGCGGGCCTCACTCTGACGCAGGGCAAGGGCGGCGGTGCGGGCTTCCTCCGCAGAGTCCTCGGCCTCCCGGTGCGCCTTGCGCTGCGAGGCGCTGATCGCGGAAACGGCAAGGCCAATCACAATAAAAATCAGCAGGGTGATCCGGTCCGCGCTGTCGGTGATGGTGAACGTATGGTTGGGGCTGATGAAAAAGTAGGTGGCGGCAGACGCAGACAGCAACAGCGCGGCCAGCCCGCCGCCCCAGCCTCCCACCCAGGCGCTGAAGACAAGGGCAGGAAAGAACACGATAAACGCGGCCCGGCGGCCCAGAAAGGGGTCCAGCCCAAAGCGGATCACCGTGGTCAGAACAATGCTGGCAAACACCAGCGCATAATTCCGGGCCAGTGACAGGCGCGGATGGGAAACAAACACGGTCGGCTGAGACAAGAGGCGGTCTCTCTTCCTACGCCCTCGGGGGTCTGGTATTAATTATGGCATAAGTTGGCAAAAAATAAATCTTTTTTAATAATTGTAAAAATGACACAAAATATGATTTATAGGGTATAGTGTCAATATAACACAAAATTGAAGGAGACAAGAACCATGCAGCTAGAGCTTTTGATTATCGACCCGCAGATCGACTTCTGCGATCCCCAGGGGGCGCTGTTCGTAGCGGGTGCGGACCGGGACATAACCCGGCTGGCCGCGCTGGTGCGCCGTCTGGCCCCGAAGCTTGACGACATCCACGTCACCCTCGACTCACACCACTTTGTCGACATCGCGCATCCGATCTTTTGGAAGGACGGCAGCGGTCAGGCCCCAACGCCGTTCACCATCATCACAGCCACCGACGTCGAAACAGGCCGCTGGACCACCGCGCAGCCGGGGATGCACCGCCGGGCGCTGGCCTATGTGCAGGCTCTGGAGAAGAATGGCCGCTACCCGCTGTGCATCTGGCCCCCGCACTGCCTCATCGGCAGCACCGGCCACGCCGTCGTGCCCGCGCTGTTCGCCGCCTTGCAGGACTGGGAAAAGCGCTTTGCGATGGTGGACTATGTCACCAAAGGTTCCAACCCGTTCACCGAGCATTACTCGGCCATTCAGGCGGACGTCCCCGACCCCGCCGACCCCGGCACGCAGATCAACACGGCGCTTCTGCAAACCCTGATGCGGGCCGATCTTATCGCCGTTGCCGGCGAAGCGGGAAGCCATTGTTTAGCAAACACCGTCCGCGACATCGCCAACAATTTCGGCGACGACCGATTAGTGTCCAAAATCGTGCTGCTGACCGATGCCACCAGCCCGGTGACGGGCTTTGAGAGCTTCCAGGACGACTTCCTCCGCGAGATGACCGGACGCGGCATGAAGCTGTCCACGACCACCGATTTTCTGGCCTGATGCCACCCTACTCGCGTAGTTGATACACAGTAATGCCGCAGGCATAAAACTACGCGCTGAGAGAGGCGTCCTTCGGACGGAAGAGCCATCCGTTCACGGTCTGTATGCCCTCCGTCCGAAGGACGCCTCACCGAGCGAGGGGTTTTCAACCCCTCGAACTCTTGACTCGAACTCTTGACCGCTCTGTATAAACACGAAAGGACCCACGACCATGCCCTTGCTCATAGACAACAACTTAGCGCAGGCCGCCCTGCCCGCCAGCCACTTCGGCTACTCCGCCGAGCGGCTGGAAAACCTCGGTGCCGCCGAGTACACCCTCGTCACCATCGCCTGCGATGCCAGCGGCAGCGTTGGCCCGTTCCAGAAGCAGCTCGAAAAGACCCTGCAAAGCATCGTGCAGGCGTGCCGCCAGTCCCCCCGCGCCGACAACCTGATGCTCCGGCTTGTCGAGTTCGACAGCACCCTGCGCGAGCCGCATGGCTTCAAGCTCTTGGAGCGCTGCAACGCCGCCGACTACGACAATGTCCTGCACGTCGGCGGGGCCACGGCCCTCTACGACGCCGCCGAGAACGCCGTCAGTGCCACCACAGACTACGCCCGTCAGCTTGCGGCGGGGGACTTCTCCGCCAACGCCATCGTGTTTGTCCTGACCGACGGCATGGACAATGCCTCCACGCTCACCCCGCGCCTCGTCAAAGAGGCCCTGACGCGGGCTGTGTTCGAAGAGGCGTTAGAATCGGTCGCCTCGGTGCTGATTGGCGTCAATGTCTCGGACCGCACCGTCGGCGGCTACTTGCAGGACTTCCGCACCGATGTCGGCTTCACCCAGTACGTCGAGATGGATAAGGCCGATGCCAAGACCCTGGCCCGCCTGGCCGAGTTCGTCTCCCGCAGCATCAGTGCCCAGTCCCAGTCACTCGGCACCGGCGGCCCTTCGCAATCGCTGACGTTTTAGAAGGGTAGGGGCGCTGCTTGCCACGCTCTCTTGTCCAGTCTGTATTTATCCGGTCCCCCCATTATTGGGGGCTAGGGGGTCCGAATGGAAAACTCACCTATGAACGCCGACTGTGCCTTTTGGATCGGCAGCACCCACCGCGTCTGCCAGGATTACGCCGTCAGCGGTCACACCCAGGCAGCCGCCCACGCCGTTCTCGCCGACGGCTGCTCCGGCTCCCCGGATACGGATATCGGCGCACGCCTGCTGGCAAAATCCGCCCAGCACCGCCTCCCGCTCTGCGCGGGAGCCATCGAAAACGCCGCCAACTGCGCGGGCGCTCTGGGCCTGCCCCCGGCCTGCCTCGACGCGACGCTCCTAACCCTCACAGCGGCGGACGGCACGTTCACCGCCCGCTGCTGGGGCGACGGCGTCGTCGCTCTCGGGCGGCACGACGGCACCGTCGAAGCCTTCGTGGTGTCCTTCGCCGCCAGCTACCCGCACTACCTCAGCTACACGCTTGACGCCGACCGGCGGCGGCTGTGGCTGGCGCAGCCCGGCAACGCAAAAACCGTAACGCGCTGGCTTCTCGGCACGGACAGCCTACCCGAGACACAACCCGGCGAGCGGGACTGCGAACAATGGACCGGCAGCCTCGCCGACTGCCGCTTTGTGGCTGTCCTGAGTGACGGCGTCCAGTCCTTCACGCAGTCCGTGGCGACCGACACCTCGCGCACCACGCAGGCCGTCCCCGTCGCCGACGTTCTGCCCCTGCTCCTGGCCTTCAAGGGCGGCCAGGGCCAGTTCGTCCAGCGCCGCGTCCGCGCCTTCCAGCGCGAATGCGCCGCACGCGGCTGGACCCACGCCGACGACATCTCCCTCGCCGTAGTCTGGCTGGCGTAGGGGCGGGGGCAGTTGAAAGGCAAATATTTTATGGACGTCTACATACAGGGAAAAAAAGTGCGGCTCACCCAGGCCGATTTCAAGGCGCAGGGCGGCGAAGGCGCGGTTTATGTCAAGGGCGACACCGCCTACAAAGTCTATGCCGACCCGGCCAAAATGATCGCGCCCGCCAAAATCCAGCAGCTTGCCGTGCTAAGCCTGCCCGAAATCGTCCGCCCGCAGGAAGTGCTGCTGGACGCAGGCCGCGCCCCCATCGGCTACACCATGCAAAGCATCCCGCAGGGCCTGGTGCTGTGCCAGACTTTCCCCCGTGCCTTCCGCGAGCGGGTGGGGCTAACGCCTGAAAAGAGCCTGGGTCTGGTCCAAGCTCTGCAAAAAGGCGTCCAGCACGTCCACGAGCACGGCCTGCTCATCGTAGACCTCAACGAGATGAACTTTCTGGTAGACTCGGCCTTCGGGCGCGTCTACTTTATCGACGTGGACAGCTACCAGACGTCGAGCTTCCCCGCCACCGCCCTCATGGACAGCGTCCGGGACCGCCACGCGACCGGCTGGAACGCAGGCACGGATTGGTTTTCATTCGCCCTCGTCTCGTTCCAGATGTTCGTCGGCATCCACCCCTACAAAGGCAAGCATCCTAATTTGAAGACGCTCGACGAGCGCATGACCCAGAACGTCTCGGTGCTGAACGCCGACGTCTGCGTCCCCGCCGCCTGCCTGCCGTTTGACGTCATCCCCGCCTCGTACCGCGACTGGTACCGGGCCGTCTTAGAGCAAGGCGAGCGCGTCCCGCCCCCCGACAGCGCCACGGCAGTACTAATTGTGCCCAAGCCTGCCGTGCGTCTCACCGGAACCGGTCAATTCCAGATCACCGAATGGCAGCACGGCGCAGGCCCCGCCCTGTCCTTCACCCACGGCATCCTGCTGACCACCGAGGGCCTCTACCGCGACGGTCGGCGGCTTGGCGACGCCGGTGCGGGCACACAGATTGCCGTCACCGAGACAGGCCGCCCCGTCCGCGCCGCCCTCGACGGCGGCCACCTGCGCCTCTGGGACATCACCGCAGGCGCCGAAATCCCCGTCACCGCCACCGGCGAGACGCTGACCGCCACCGACGGACGGCTCCACGTCAAATCCGGCGACGCCCTGCGCGAAGTGGAGTTCCTGGAAACGCCGGGCCGCCTCCTCGCAACCCTCAAAACCGTCGGCACCGTGCTGGAACAGGCCACGCAGCTCTTCGAAGGCGTCGCCCTGCAAAACCTCGTCGGCGCGTGGTACGCCTCCCTCCTGCCCCGGCGCGGGTTATGCCATCAAGTCCGTTTAGCCGAACTCGACGGCTTCCAGGTCTTAGAAGCCAAGTTCCAAAGCGGCGTACTCCTGGTGCAAGCCGCCCGAAACGGCCAGTTCCAGAAGTTCATCTTCCGCTTCAACGCCGACTACACTGCCCACGACACCCGCACCGCGCCAAGCGTCGCCGCCCACGCCCTCAACTTCACGGTCTTAACCCAGGGAATGTGCCTGCACCTGACCGAGTCGGACGAACTGGAACTCTTCCCCGCCAAAATGGGTGCGGCGGGCCTCAAAGTCGTCGCCGACCCCGTCCTCGCCAGCGACTGCCGCCTGCTCTCCGACGGCACCCAGGCCCTCTTCGCCCGCGCCGAAACCCTATACCGCTTCACCATGCGGTAAACTAAGTTTTCTTTAATGCCCGCGAAGGCGGGGAATTGCACTTTTAAAGCACGGGGGTTCAGCCCCGTGGCTTTTCCTGTCTCTTTCAGAAAGCCACCTATGCTCATCCAATCACTCCTAGACACCGACCTCTACAAGTTCACTATGCAGGAAGTCGTCTGGAACCAGTTCCCCAATGTCCGCGTCGAATACGCCTTCCAATGCCGCACCCCCGGCGTAGACCTGTCCCCCTATGCCGATGAAATCCGCGACGAACTCGCCGCCTACTGCGCCCTGCGCCTCTCCGACGCCGAAGCCGCCTACCTGAAAAGCATCCGGTTCCTCAAGCCCAGCTACATCGACGCCCTCTCCGACCTGCGCCTCTGTGCCGATTATGTCGAAATCACCGTTCATCCCGACACCGCCCCCGAAAACCGCCTGCAAATCCGTATTCGCGGCAACTGGTTCCAGACGATCCTCTTCGAAGTCCCCCTGCTGGCAATCGTCAACGAAGTCTACTTCCGGCACACTCAGCCCCACGACGCCGCCAACCAGGCCGAAGGCACCCGCCGACTCGATGCCAAGCTCGCCCAACTCAGCGCCGAAACCGACGCTCCCGTCGCGCTGATCGAGTTCGGCACCCGCCGCCGCTACCGTCAGGACTGGCAGCTCACCGTGGTAGAACGCCTCCGGGATGGCCTTGGCCCCTGGTTTCTCGGCACCAGCAATGTCCACGCCGCCCGGACGCTGGGCCTCAAAGCCCACGGCACGATGGCCCACGAGTTCTTGCAGGCGTGTCAGGCGCTCGTCGCCCTGCCGGACTTCCAAAAGTTCGCCTTAGAGACGTGGATGCAGGAGTGCCGGGGCGACCTCGGCATCGCGCTCTCCGATGTGGTGGGGATGGAGGCGTTTCTCAAAGACTTCGACAAACTCTTCTGCAAAGCCTACGACGGCTGCCGCCACGACTCCGGCGACCCCGTGGAGTGGGGCGAAAAACTCATCCGGCACTACCAGTCGATGGGCATCGACCCCGCCACCCGCGCCGCTGTCTTCAGCGATGCCTTAGACATCGACAAGGCTTTAATGCTCGCCCGCCACTTTCGCGGACGCCTCAAAACCAGCTTCGGCATCGGCACGAATCTCACCAACGACCTCGGCTTCGCCCCGTTGTCTATTGTGATCAAAATGTCCCGCTGCCAGGGCCGTCCCGTCGCCAAGCTCTCCGACAGCCCCGGCAAAGCCATGTGCCACGACGAAACCTACCTCGCCTACCTGCGGGAAGTGTTTAAAATTGGGTAGGCCGTGAAGCCCCCCAATGATGGTGGACGTAGGGGCGCTGCTTGCTACGCCCTCTCTACTCTAATTAGCTTACGAAGTACAGTCGTCTGTTTCCAATCTTTTCGTGATGAACCTTACTTTCACCGATCAAAAGGCCCAACAGAGAGTATGATAGATAGTCTTTTTGTTTGCCCTCAAAATCAGACTTGAGCTTTAAGTCCTCAGCGATTTCAGCATTCTTCGCTCCGTCAGGATGGAGAGATAAATAAGCCATGATAGATTGTTTAAGCATCTGAACAGCATGAACGGATTGTTCGCGTGGCGTCATAGTTCCCTCTCCTTTGTTTTCTTAGGTTACCAACGGCAGGTAAGCCCGTTTGTTATTATAGCAGGACGGCACAGACTCTCTGCTGTTGACCAGCCCCTATGAAACAGCCTAAATAGTATGTGGCTCCATGATTGCGCCATAACGCACTTCTTCGCTTGATTGTTTCTCGCTCATTATATCACACTTCCCGCCAACCTCAAAGCCCCGCCCCCGCCTCTCCGGCCTAATCCTTCCTTTAGGAAGGACCCTGTGACGAAGGAACAAGGAGGTAGGTCTCCGGGGGCAAGGAGGTAGGTCTGCGAACTCTGGCTCCCCCATTATTGGGGGCGGGGGGGGGCCTACCCCAGCATCTTGGCGTACAGCGCCTCCTGCCGGGCCTGCGCTCTCTTGTAAATCTCGTGGTTTGCGGGGTCGGGCGTGTAAGTTTTGCCGAGGTAGGCGGGGACAGTGTCCAAACCGGAAATCAGACCCAGCGCGTCCAGCGCCAGCAGGGCCGCGCCCCGACTCGAGGCCTCAAAGACGCGGGAGGTGACCACGGGCAGGCCGAACGTATCGGCCATAATCTGCGTCCACGTCGGGTCGTGCGTGAGCGCCCCGCCGGAGACGACGATCTGCGTGGCCGTGGGATACTGCCGCAGCAGGCGCTCGTGGACGGAGCCGAATGTATAGGCGACCGCTTCCAGCGAGGCCCGCAAAATCTCGGCAGGCGTGGTGTGCAGGTTCATCCCGGTAATCGTGGCGCGGGCGTCGGCGTGCCACTCCGGCGAGCGCTCCCCGGCCCAAAACGGCAGCACGGTCAGGCCGTGCCCATCCGGCGGCAGCGTGGCGACAGCACGGGCGGCGGCTTCCATGTCGCCGATTTGCAGTGTTTTCTGTGCCCAGGCAAACACATTGCCGCCGTTGGCGAACGCGCCGCCGACCAGGAACCGCTCGGGGTCGAGGCGGTAGCAGAACAGGCCCTCGGGGATGTCCACGGAGCCTGCGCGGACGGCCACCCGCATCGCCCCCGACGTGCCGATGTTGATCGCAATGCGGTCCGTGTCCACCGCGCCGCTGCCGACATTGGAGCAGGCCCCGTCGCCCGACGCCGGGACCCAGGGCAGGTCTTTCAAGGGCGCAAGCGTCTTGGCCCATTCGCTCGTCAGCCCCGACCACGTTTCGCTGTCCCCGGCCAGCGGATTAAGGTTGTCTTCGGTCACCGGCAGAGCTTGGAGCGTCTCCGGGTCCCAGGTTTTGGTGTTGGGGTTCAGCAGCCCCGTGCCCGAGGCCATCGACAGGCCCACTTTAGCCTCTCCAAAGAGGCGCAGATAAAAATACTCGGCGAACGACATCCAGCGCGTGACGCGGCCAAACTCGGCGGCCTGCGTCTGCTGCAGCCAGCGCAGCTTGGCGGGCCAGTAGCTCGGGTGCAGCTCGCAGCCGGTGCGGCGGTGATAGCCTTCGGGGTCCAGCTCGCGCTTCAGCACCGCCGCCTGCGCCGCCGCCCGGCTGTCCGCCCACGAAAACAGCGGCGTCCGGGCGCGTCCGTCCGCGCCGACCCCGACCAGACTGTGCCAGAAGCACGACACGCCGACCCCGGCCAATCGCGCTTTGGTATCTGCGTCGGTTTTGGCGAGAAGCTGCTTGATCGCGTCAACCGTGCGGGCCAGCAATTCTTCGGCATCGGTTTCCACGCCGCCGTCGGCGGAAACCGTCTGTGCATAGGCATTCTGCGCCTCAGCCTCGGGCAATGCTCTCCCGTGTGCATCAAAGAGCATGGCGCGGACGGACGACGTCCCAAGGTCGAGGGCTAACACAATGGCTTTTTTCATAATAGGTTCACTGAGGGATGGTGCATTCTGGCAGAAAAATGGTGCTGTAAAATGGCGAATATACTGGCAACACAACCGGCGACTTCTTGCGCGATTTGGGGTACAATCGCCTCACGCTTTTTGTTCGGGGTGATTGCGCTGATTGCATCTTTCCCGACTTCTTATCAAAAATCCTGCCGCGTCCTATTCAACTGTGTCCTATTCAACTGCGTCCTAGTCTGCCGCAGTGCCGCCCGGAGAAAACTTTCTATGCCATCCATTCAAACTTCGACGCCCGTGTCCCGAGGGACCACCTCCGCCCCGTTCACCAGTTACCCTGCTGCGATGGGGATTGTCACCACCGTTTTCTTCATGTGGGGCCTGATCACCGTCCTCAATGACGTGCTGATTCCCCACCTCAAGGCAATTTTCAGCCTGAACTATTTCCAGTCCATGCTGATCCAGTTTTGCTTCTTCTCGGCGTATTTCGTGTTTTCCGCGCCGTTCGGCAAGCTGGTAGAGCGGGTCGGCTACAAGCTGACCATCGTGACGGGGCTGTGCATCGCCGGGGTGGGGGCCTTGCTGTTTATCCCGGCTGCACTGGTGGCCTCGTTCCCGCTCTTTCTGGGGGCTTTAATCGTGGTGGCGGCGGGGATTACCGCCCTGCAAGTCTCGGCGAACCCGTATGTGTCGGTGCTGGGTGACCCGGCGACGGCGTCGAGCCGCCTCAATCTGGCGCAGGCGCTGAACTCGCTGGGCACAACGATTGCCCCGTATATCGGCGGCATTCTTATCCTCAGCGCGGCCAGTGAAGTGGTGAAGCTGACTCCGGTGCAGGAAGCACATTCGGTCATTGTGCCCTATGTCGGCCTGGCTTTGGTGCTGTTCGCGCTGGCGGCGGGTGTGTTCTTCAGCCCCCTGCCGCAGATGTCTGAGACCAGCAATGCCCCGGTCAACGGCATGGAATCGACGGTCAGCATCTGGACCAAGCAGCACGCGGTTCTGGGGGCGCTGGCGATTTTCCTGTATGTCGGCGCGGAAGTCTCCATCGGCAGCTTTCTGGTGAACTACTTCGGCCAGAAAGACATCGCCAACATGGATGCTCAGACGGCTGCCAAGTATGTATCGCTCTACTGGGGCGGGGCAATGGTAGGCCGGTTTATCGGCGCGGCGGTCCTGCGAAGCGTCAAAGCCGGGGTCGCCCTCGGCGCGGTCGCGCTGACAGCCTGTGCTCTGGTGCTGCTCTCTACCCTGACCTTCGGCTACTTTGCCATGGGAGTGATCATCGCCGTTGGCTTGTTCAACTCCATCATGTTCCCCAACATCTTCACACTGGGAATTGCAGGCCTCGGGCCGCTCACCGGCAAAGGCTCGGGCCTGCTGATTGCCGCCATTGTCGGCGGCGCGTTCGTGCCGCTGGCACAGGGCGCTCTGGCCGACAAAATCGGCATCCACCA
The DNA here is from genome assembly GCA_965277455.1 of Capsulimonadaceae bacterium. Taxonomy (GTDB): domain Bacteria; phylum Armatimonadota; class Armatimonadia; order Armatimonadales; family Capsulimonadaceae; genus JANXMY01. The sequence continues at coordinate 3,848,096 of OZ255823.1, forward strand.
CGCCCTTGTGATCCCCGCGCTGTGCTATGTGTATGTCGCCTACTACGGCTTTGTCGGCTCCAAGCCCGCCGGTGGCGCGATGGAATACCAGACCGCCCAGTGAAACTCCTGCTGACACGCCTCGTGCCGGTCCCCCTGCTGCTGCTTGCTGCCGGGTGTGACCGGCCCGTGCCCGCGCCTGCAAACCCCGTGCCTGCGAATTCCGCGTCGCCCCCCGGTGTCACCGCAAACTCCGGCGGCGACACGCGGGGCACGGTGCTGTACCGTCCCGCTCCGCCGCCGCTCGTCCCTGCCGCCGACCCTTACACCGCCCTGTCGGGCCGCTTCGTCATCGGTCAGCGTCAGCAGATGGCCGCCGCTCTGGTGCAGATAGGCACCAGCGCCCACACGCAGGCGGCCCTCCGCTACCCCGTCCCTGAGCCTGACTCGCCGCGCTACTCCAAGCCCTTCGCTTCCGTCCGGGCACAGCAGCAGGCCAAGCTGGAAATCCAGCTTCTGGAACAGTCCCGCGCCCACTTCTGCGCCCAGTACCAGGTGACCTTTGACCAGTGCGAGCTGCTTCTGCGCGAAGCCCGCGAAAAGCACTGGCCCCTGCCGTCAGGCTGAGGGGAGGCGCTGCTTCAACGCGCCGTAAACGTGAATGTCTGCATTTGGGGCTTTGGCGTGCTGGTCGCAGCCAAACCCGAAACCGGCGCGGCGTCAAACGTGGCAAGCGGGGGAATAGGGGGCGTGTGCTCGCTTTCCAGCACGTCCAGCGTGGCCGCCGACTGCGCCGAATCGGGCTGAAACGTAAAGGCCACCGTGTTGCTGCCCGCCCGCAGGCGCATCGTGATGTCACGGTCCACGAGGCCGGAAAAGTCGCCCAGACGGATGCCGTTCAGCGACACTAACACATGGCCGTCCCGCACCCGCCCGCGCAGCCAGTGCGAGTGACCTGTGGGCATCTGCGGCCCTTTGAGCGGGTCGCCGCCCGCCAGCGGGTCCTTGTCCGGGCCGCCCGCGTCGCCAATCAGCGGGTCTGCCGTGGACGGAGTGCTGTCCGAAGCCGAGGCCGTCAGCGGGTCAACGGGGGCCGCCGGGGCCGTATCTGCTGCTGAAACCGATACGGCAGGCGGGGGCGGGGCGTAGGCGTGCGGCGGCGTCTCCGGCACAGGCCGGTCCGCCCCGCAGCCCGTCAGCACCAGGGCCAGACCCACCAGGGGTAGGGCACGTTTCATAGAATCATGCCCGCGCCAACGGTTTCATTCGTGGCCTCGTCAATCAAAATCAAGCTCCCCGTAATCCGGTTGCGCCGGTACGCATCAAAAAATAGCGGCTGCGTCGTCTTCAAAGTCAGCCGCGCAATCTCATTCAGCGACACCGTCGTACTTGCCGTGTTCTCTTCCAAAGTGCTGATGTCCAGCTTGTACTTGACGGCCTTCACTATCGCCCGCACATCGCGGGTCGTGTGCCGCAGCGTGTACTTGCCGTTCGGGACCAGGCTGCGCTCACCGAGCCAGCAGACCATCACTTCCAAATCCTGCGACACCTGCGGGCTGTTACCCACGGGCACAATCATATCGCCCCGGCTGATGTCTACTTCGTCTTCCAAAGTCAAAGTCACCGACTGCGGCGCAAAGCCCTCGGCCATTTCCGCGCCGTCGGCGTCCACTGACTTGATGCGCGTCGTCGCCCCCGACGGCAGCACGCGCACCGCCTCGCCGGGCCGAAACACGCCGCCCGCAATCCGCCCCGCATAGCCCCGGTAGTCGGGGAACTCGGCGCTCTGTGGCCGAATGACATACTGCACCGGAAACCGTCCGTCTTCTAAATTGACATCTTCGGTCAGCTCCACCGTTTCCAGCAGGCCCAGCAGGGTTTGCCCCGTGTACCAGTCCATGTGCGCCGACGGGTCCACCACGTTGTCCCCATGCAGAGCGCTGATAGGCAAAAAGTGGATGTCGCCCGTCTCCAGCCCCGCCGCGAACGTCTCAAAATCGTGTTTGATGCCCTCAAACACGCTCTGCGAATACTCCACCAAATCCATCTTGTTCACGCACACAACCAGATGCGGAATACCCAGAAGCGACGCGATAATCGCGTGCCGCCGCGTCTGCTCGATCACCCCTTTGCGGGCATCCACCAGAATGATCGCCAAATCCGCCGTCGATGCCCCCGTGACCATGTTGCGCGTGTACTGGATATGCCCCGGCGTGTCCGCGATGATAAACTTGCGCTTCGGCGTGGCAAAGTAGCGGTAGGCCACATCAATCGTGATGCCCTGCTCCCGCTCCGCCCGCAGGCCATCGGTCAGAAGCGCCAGGTTGACCCCGGTTTCGTTCATGCCCGCCTCACCCCGCCGCTCGGTGGATTCTCGGATCGCCTCCACCTGATCGTCAAAGATGGCCTTGCTGTCATACAGCAGCCGCCCAATCAGCGTGCTTTTGCCGTCGTCCACACTCCCCGCCGTCGTAAACCGCAGCAGGTCCATATCCAAATAGCCAGTCGTTGAAAAATCAGTCATAATAGTTACACTACATCCGGCGTGCCCAGTATCACCGAGGACAGCGCCGCCTTTATCTTCTCCGCGTTCTTTTTGAGCGTCTGTCGAGTAAGCCCACAATAGTTGGGGGCCGGACCGGCAAACGTAGGGAGGCTGCTTGCTGCGCCCTCCTCTCTTTTCCGAAATCCGGCCTCCTCTCCTTCCGAAGGAAAGGGTTGTGGTGAAGTTCTTCCTGCGCCCACGTTACTGAGGGGGCACAGGGGGCTGAACCCCCATGTTTTAAAAGAGCAATTCCCCGAGGGTAAGGGCACCAGGGCTGTAGGGGCAGGGCTTGTCCCTGCCCTTCTTTCCTATCCTGCTCCGATTCCCCCATTATTGGGGGCTAGGGGGTCCTTCTCCCGGTCGTCTACCAAGTACCCTTTGGCCGTCGCGTCATCAATCACGGTGAGAATATACTCCCAAAGCACCTCGGAGCCTGCGGCGGTGTGGCCGTTGCGGGCCAGCACCTGCGAGCGGGCGATGCCATGTTTGCGCCACGAGTGCCCTTCGGTGTGGTAATTATGCAGGATAGGCATGATGCGGTCAAGACCTGCGGCAAACTTGGCGTCGGGCGTTTCGCGGGCCTCGAACTCTTCCCACAGGCCACGCACTTCCTCCCTTTGGTCTTCAGGAAGCAGGCCAAAGATACGGTCAGCAGCGGCTTCTTCCAATGCCGCTTTCTCCGTCTGCACGCCGTAGACATAGGTATCCCCGGCGTCGATTTCCACGATGTCATGCACCAGCAGCATCTTCAACACGCGCAGGCTATCCACAGGTTCGTTCGCGTGCTCGGCCAGGATGAGCGCCGCCATCGCCAGATGCCACGAATGCTCGGCGGAGTTTTCGTAGCGCGGCTCGTTGACCAGGTACGTCTGCCGCAGGATGCTTTTGAGCTTATCAATTTCCAGAAGAAACGCGATCTGCCGCGTTAGTCGGTCATTCTGCAAGTCTTTGTGTTCCTTAATGCCCCCGGATCGCCCCCTAGCCCCAATTCTGGGGGGACCTGACAGTAGGGGCAGGGCTTGCCCCTGCCCTTCTTCTGTTCTTGTCTTGCTCTGGCTCCCTCTCCTTCCGAAGGAGAGGGCTGGGGTGAGGTTCTCCTGGGCCTTTTCTAGCGAGTTTCCTAAGCTGCCTCACCCGCAGGCCAGTCCCAAAATAGCCCCACATTGATACAGATGTGCTTTGGCATCTCACGAAAACAAAGGCAAGCCCAGTGCCGCACCTGTTGGTCAATCGCTTCCTGATAGACTGCCTCCGGGTCCTGTCCGTGGCTGACCACCAGACCCTTGATGACTTCCCGGTCTTTGTCGAGTTCCGGGTCGGCCACCAGAACCCACTCCCCATTAAATTGCGCCTCCATCTCGGCGCGTGTCAGCACTTCGTTCATGGCTTAGTCTCCTGTCACTTGCCAGCAGTTCTATACTGCCAGGTTTTTGAGACGCCTGCGTACTCAAACTCTGCCTGCCTATGCGCGTTTTCGAGTGTCTCATGCCAAGTGTCTGTCATGCTGTTCCATTCTGCATCACAGCCAAACAGGTAAAAATATTCTTCGTCTTCATACTGACAGATTGCCAAACCGTGTGCTGGTTCTTGCAGAACACCCGCGACGATTTGCTCACAGTTGCCGGTCGGTCTGTGCCTCTGATCAATCATGCTGAAACATAGTACAACCGCGCCTCCTACCTTGAGAGGGGGGTCGATCACGTCAAAAGTACCCTTCTTTTTTGCGGTCTTCCATCGCGGCCTCGGAGCGTTTGTCGTCGGCGCGGGTGCCGCGCTCGGTGGTGCGGGTGGCGGCGACTTCCTGGATGATCTCGGCCAGCGACGAGGCCGGGGACAGGACGGCTCCGGTGCAGGTCATGTCGCCGACGGTGCGGAAGCGGACCTGACGCATCTCCGGCACCTCGGTCGGGCGCTTGTTCAGATAAGGCGAGTCGGCGAGTAAATTGCCCTCGCGGTCAATCACAGAACGCTCGTGGGTGAAATACAGCTCGGGCAGGGGGATGTTCTCCTGCAAGATATACTGCCAGACATCCATCTCGGTCCAGTTGGAGATGGGGAACACCCGGAAATGCTCGCCGAGGTGCTTGCGGCCATTAAACAGGTTCCACAGCTCAGGCCGCTGGTTTTTGGGGTCCCACTGCCCGAACTCGTCGCGGTGCGAGAAAAACCGCTCTTTGGCCCGCGCTTTTTCCTCGTCCCGCCGTGCCCCGCCCATCGCGGCATCAATTTTTAGCTCTTCCAGAGCGTCTAAAAGTGTAGGCGTTTGCAGCAAATTGCGGCTGGCATTGTAGCCGGTTTCCTCCACGGCCCGACCCTGAGTGATCGAGTCCTGCACGGAGCGGACGATCAGCTTTGCACCAATCTCGTCCATCCAGCGGTCCCGGTAGTCCAGCGTTTCCGGGAAGTTGTGGCCGGTGTCAATATGCAGGAGCGGGAAGGGGATAGGCGCGGGCCAGAAGGCTTTGCGGGCCAGATGGGACAGGATAATCGAGTCCTTGCCGCCGGAAAACAGCAGGGCAGGGCGCTCGAACTGCGCGGCCACTTCGCGGATGACGAAGATGGACTCGGCTTCGAGTTCATTCAGGTGGGTCAGATGATGTGTAGTTGGTCGGTCAAGCGTCATATCGGTCATGCCTCTATTTTACCACAAGGTTGCTAGTAAAAGAAAAAGGACGGGCGGGGCAGAGAAGTTCCCGTCACCGGTTCAGGCCCGCCCGGTAGGCGCGGGGAGACTGGCCGCAGGCGCGGGTGAAGGCTTCGTAAAAGCGGCTCACCGAGCCGAAGCCAGCGGCGAAGGCAATATCAATAATCTTCCGGTCCGTAGTCACCAGAAGCCGCTGCGCCTGCGACACGCGCTGCTGGGTCAGGTAGTCGCCCAGAGTCATGCCGCAGTGGCGGCGAAACAGAGACATGGCGTACTTGGGGTGCAGGCCCACCGCATGGGCCACATCGGCGGCGGAAATCGGTTCGGCATACTGCTCGCCCATCCACCCGGCCATTTCCTCGACTTTGCTGAGGGCGTGGCCGTCCACCGCCGGAGGCAACGCAGCCCCGGCAGGTGCGAGGCGGCGGGCTAAACGACAGAGCCGGGCTTCGAGTTCCAGATGAACCGCGTGCCGCACCTCCGGGGCCGGGTCCTTCATATCTCGCTGCCACTGCTCAAATTGCAGCCGGTCCCTATCCGCCGCCTCCGGCTCCCGCACCATCTCGCCGCCCAGCAGCCGTTCGGTCAGCCCGCCGGGCAGACGCCACCGCAGAAACAGGGACAGCGGCAGGTGAACGCAGTAAAACTGCGTGCCGGGAGCCAGATGAATGACGCGGTGCGGGATGGCCGCCCAGAAGGCCGCCAGCCGCCCCGGTCCCAGCACAATTCGCGCCCCGCCGAAGAGATAAGTCATCTCGCCGGAAGCGACCCAGTTCAATTCGACTTCCTTGTGCCGGTGGAATGCAGGCATGACGCCCGGCTCCCCGGACAGGAAGAACAGGTCCGTCACCGGCGGCAGGAACGCTTCGGCCTGAAAGTCGTCTTTGAGCATAGCTTACTATACCGGAAAAATAGGCGGCAGAACAAGAGGAAAGGATGCGATGGGTGGTGTACTATGGAGGCAGATTGATCCAAAGGAGCCAGCACTTATGAGCACCGCGACCCCTGATGTGGAAGAAGAAGTTGACAAGGGCCATATCGCCCATTCCCAGTCTGCCGAGGCCAAAGGGCTGCCCGGCACGATGCGCCGCCCCATTAAGCTGACCATGATGGGGGCAGGCTCCGGCTTTACCCCAACCCTCGTGCGCGACGTTCTGCAAATCCCCGGCAACGCCGGCGGCACGATTGCTTTAGTGGACATCGACGGCGACCGGCTCGGGACCATGCACCAGTTGATTCAGAAAGTCATCGACACGCAGGGCCGCGCCGGGTGGACCGTCACGTCCTCCACCGACCGCACTGAAGTCATGGGTGACTCGGACTACATTGTGATCTGCGTGGAAGTTAGCGGAACCGGCACGGTGCGCTTTGACAACGACATTCCCGCCAAATACGGCATCAAGCAGTGCATCGGCGACACCATCGGACCGGGCGGGCTGTTTAAGTCGCTTCGAACGATCCCCGTGTGGCTGGATATTCTCCAAGACGCCGAGCAGCTCTGCCCGCAGGCGATTATTTTAAACTATACCAACCCCATGTCCATGATGTGCCTCGCCGCCGCCCGCACCTCGTTCATGCCCGTGGTCGGCCTCTGCCATTCGGTGCAGGGCACGGGGCATCTGCTGGCGGGCCGGGCGGGCATCTCCTATGAAGAAATGGTCTGGGAATGCGCGGGCATCAATCACCTCGCGTGGTTCACCAAGCTGGAGCATAACGGCAAAAGTCTGTACCCGAAGCTCATGGAATTGGCGCAGCGCGATGTCTACACCGCCGAAGAGGGCCGCGACGACACCGACATTGTCCGCAAAGATATGATGCTGCACTTCGGCGCGTTTATCACCGAGTCCTCCGGCCACCTCTCCGAGTACTTGCCCTACTACCGCAAGCGTCAAGAGCTAATCGACTGTTACTGCCGGTCCGGCTACGACGGCCAGACCTCGTTCTATGCCGACAACTGGCCGCAATGGCGCAAAAACGCCGATGCGACGCGCCTCAAAATGCTCAGCGGCGAGGAGTCGCTGGACCATCCCCGCTCGTGGGAATACGGCTCGTGGATCATCGAAGCCCGCGAAAAAGACGTGCCGCAGCGCATCCACGGCAACGTCCCCAACTCCCTCGGCGGCTCCGGCACGCTCATCACCAACCTCCCTGCGGATGGGATTGTAGAAGTCTCCTGCATGATCGACGCCAACGGCATCAACCCCACCCGCTACGGAGCTTTGCCGCCGCAGATGGCCGCGATTTGCGCGTCCAACATGGGGATGTACGACCTCGGCGCGACGGCGGCCATTGAGCGCAGCAAAGAAGCCGCCATCCACTCCCTGCTGCTCGACCCCCTCACCGCCGCCGTGTGCAGCCCCCGCGAAATCCAGGAGATGACGTTAGAGATGTTCGACGCCGAAGCCGAATACCTGCCGGGGTACAAGTAGGAGAAGCCCCCTAGCCCCCAATAATGGGGGAACCAGATAAATATGGAGAAGACAAAAAGGGCGGGGTCCCCCCGCCCTTACGGCTCTTTCCTAATTTCTGGCTCCCTCTCCTTGCGGAAGGAGAGGGCTGAGGTGAGGTTTCCGGCTCCCCTATTGTTGAATTCGAGAGGTACTGCTATGATTGAAAACGTTCAGGAGTTATCCGCTTCGCTAGCTTACATGACTAAATGGGCGGACACTCTGGAAGGGCTGCGCTGTCATGCGGCACAGACCGACCCCGTGCTTCTGCCCACTACCTCCGCTGGGCCGCTGAACGAAATCCGCCGGGTGCTGAGGGAAGCCCAGGACTTTGTTTCCACGCTGCCAGCTGTCTCCGAGCGGAACGCAGCATAAACAGGCACGAAACAGCCCCCGCCCAGAAGGGCGGGGGCTGTTTCTGTGTCGGTTGGCACGCGCTTAGGGCAGCGCCGCCGTGAAGTGGTACGTGCCCGAAGGCAGCTCGTAGACGACATAACCGGGTTCGGCGGTGCCGGGGCCGATGCCGGAGGCGGGGGTGATAAGCTCGCCGCCCTCACGGACGGCGGCGGCATTCGAGGTCGGGATGCGGGCGGTGGCGGTGGTGTTGGCGGGGATAGTGACGGTCCAGGTAAATTGGCCGTTCTCTGTTTTCCAGTCGCTCCCAATGGGGCCACGAATGCTGTCATAGGTGGCCGAGGCTAAAGTCAAACCGGGGCCGGGGTGGGGGTTCAAGAGTATATGCGCGTAGCCGGGGCGGTTTGGGTCGGTGTCGATGCCAGCGACGCTCTGGAACAGCCACTGACCGACGGAGCCGAGGGAGTAGTGGTTGAACGAGTTCATGCCGGGGTCCTGAAAGCCCCCGGCGGGCGTCTCGCCGTCCCACCGCTCCCAGATCGTGGTGGCGCCCTGCTTGATCGAGTAGCCCCACGACGGGAACGTGTCGTTCAACAGCAGCGTGTAAGCGGTGTCGTTGTGGCCCATGTCCGTCAGCACGGGGCACAGATACCCAACGCCGACAAAGCCGGTGGACAGGTGGTTATTTTTGGACTTGATGTTGTCGACCAGGTGCTTTGCGGCTGCCTCGCGCAAGCTATCAGGAAGCAGATGGAAGCGCAGGGCCAGCACATACCCGGTCTGCGTGTCGCCTTTGACCGTGCCATCCGGGCCAACATAAGCCGTGTTGAACGCGGCTTTGATATGCGCGAACAGCGCGTCGTACTCGGCGGCTTCGGCGGGCTTATTGAGCGCACGCGCCATCTGCGCCATCAGGGAAGCGTCGTAAGCGTAGTAGGCTGTGGCGAGGACGTCTTTGGGCGTGTCGGCGTCAATCGAGAGCCAGTCGCCGAAGTCGTTATTGCGGCGGTTCGCCCACAGGCCATCGGGGTTGACCGACGTGATGTAGTCCATCCAGCGGCGCATCGCGGGCCAGTGCTTCTGCAAAATGCCGGTGTCGCCGTAGGCCTGGTAAACTGTCCACGGCACAATCACCCCGGCATCGCCCCAGGCGGGCGCTCCATCAGCGAGGTCCACCTTGCGCGGCGCGACATCCGGGAAGCCGCCTTCGGGGGATTGGCCGTCTTCCACGGTCTGCATCCACTGCTCATAGAACGCCGCCACATCGCAGTTATACGTCGCCGTCCGCACGAAAATCTGGGCATCGCCCATCCAGCCCAGCCGCTCATCGCGCTGCGGGCAGTCGGTGGGGACCGACACAAAGTTGCCGCGCTGCCCCCATTCAATGTTGCTTTGGAGCTGATTGACCATCGGGTTAGAGCACGCAAACGTGCCGGTTTCAGGCGTGTCCGAGGTCACGACGCGGCCAGTGAGCGTGTTCAAATCGGGCTTGCCGGGGTAGCCGGTCAGCTCCACATACCGGAAGCCGTGGAATGTAAAGCGCGGCTCCCACACTTCGGGCGTGCCGCCGCCCCGGCAGACATAGGTATCGGTGGCGCGGGCCGAGCGCAGGTTGGTGGTGTACACGCTGCCGTCGGGGTTCAATACCTCTGCGAAGCGCATTTGTACTTTGGTTCCTGCCGGGGCGGTAAGCTCTAATCGTGTCCAGCCGACCATGTTCTGGCCCATATCCACAATGTAGGTCCCCGGCTTGGTCTCGGTAATTTTGCGGGCCGAGACTTCGCGGCTGACACGCACCGGCGGGCCGATTTGCGCTACGAGCGCGGGCGGCTCCGTGGGCACACTGAGGTCGCCATAAACAGCGCTTTGCAGAACAAGCGTGCCGGGCGCTTCGCCGGGGCCGGGAACTGTCAGTGTCTCTTTTTCGGCCACCGTCTTTGTGTGCGCCGTCCCATTCAGCGTGTAACTTATCCGAAGCTGTTTGACGGTGTTGTACGCCGGGTCTCCGGCTAATTCGTTGCCCGCGACCACGGACAGGGCGTTGTTTTTGACCTGTGCCTTCAGCGCCGCCAGCACGGACACCTGCCCGGACACGGTGCTGGCTAAGTCTGTGGACACCGGCTGCCAGCCGTCGTCGCTGCCGCCGGGGCGGTCCCAATTCGTGAGTTCCTGCCGGGCGTCATAGGACTCGCCCTGAAGCATATCCGAGTACACAATCGGCCCGGTGCGCCCCCGCCACGTCCCGTCGGTGACGACTGTTTGGTGCGTCCCATCGGCATACTCAATTTCAATCTGCATTCGGAGCGCAGGCCGGTCGCCGTAAAGGTTGCGCCGCCGGGCAAAGCCGACATAGCCCGAATACCAGCCGTCTCCCAGCACCGCCCCGACCCGGTTTTCGCCTTCGTGCAGGGCCGCCGTCACATCATAGGCCTGATAGGCAATGCGGTGGTGGTAGTCGGTCCAGCCGGGGGCAAAGACTTCGTGCCCGACTTTCGCGCCGTTCAGGTGCAGCTCATACAGTCCGTGCGCGGTGATGTAGGCTGTCGCGGACTTGACAGTTTTGCCGACGGTAAACGAATGCCGCACATAGGGCGGCGGCGGCAGGTTGTCGCCATCTACGGGCACATCGCGGGGCGTCTGTGCGGTAATCCACGCGCCTTTCCAGTCTTCGGCGCTCAGAAGGCCCATCTGCCAGAAACTAGTCGTGCTTGCCGGGGCAGGCTGCCCGCTGCGGTCCCAGACGCGCACCAACCACCAGCATTTCTGGCCGGAAGTCAGGGGCCGCCCCGCATAAGCAATCGCCGTGGACGCATCCGAGGCCACTTTGCCGCTGTCCCACAGATCACCATTACCCGCCGCCAGACTGTCCGGTGTGCGGGCGACCAGAATCTGATACGCCGTCTGCCTCTGCCCACGTGTGGGCGAGGCAAGCTGCCAGCTCAGGCGCGGGCTGGAGCTATCAATTCCCAGCGGGTTGATCCGATATTCACAGCGAAGCTGCGTGGCGTGAAGCGTAGACGACGCCGGGAGAGCGGCCTGGACATAAGGCACAGCCAGAGCGAAAGCTGCGAGTGTGCAGAGGGTAAGGCTGAAGTTCATAAATATTCTCGTCACATATTCCGAATTGCCCGCCGCTCCCCAGTGTGCCGCAGGGGCATCGGAGGCGGCGGGTAGTGACTAACTTTCTTGTTATTTGGTGCTGTACGTGATCGCAAACTTGCTGCCGCCGGTTCCTTCCGCCATATTGGGATTCGCTGCCCCGCCGTTGCAGTCCGCCACGCTCGGCGTGCCATCCTGGTTGCAGTCTTCGGCCAATGCGGTCATGCCGCCGGAGACCTGCGAGCCGCGATACCACTTGGCATGGCAGTCCGTCATCAGGAAGTTGGAGCCATCTGTGTGCAGGCCCGTGAGCGCCCCAAAGCACTCGTCATGGTTTACACCGATTAAAACGCGGGCGGAGCAGTCTTTCCCGCCGAGGCAGCCGGTCATCATCCGGCCTCCAGGATAAACGTAACCGCTTGGGTCGCCATTGGTGACCCCGGACGTAATACCATTGTAGCCATTTTGCTCCAGTGGGTCTTTGACGTTGCCGTACAGGCCCTGCACTTCGCTGAACATGATGGTTTTGGCTGGCGATACCAGCGATGCCAGTGCCTGACCGGTGTGCGGATCTTTGGGATCAGATGTCGGGTCCCTTCGCATGAAATTGAGGTTGCCTGCATAGGAGACTCGGTAAGATTGCTGCCCGGCCCCGTTGGTTAGGAATGCTGGCAACGGGTCGTCGGGGCATCGGAACACGTCGGTGCTTTTGACATAAGTGTATATGTTACCACCCCAGCCGCTTCCCAGGATGTTGCCCTGACCGGTGGGGTAATTTTCATCGTAATCCTGTGTGTACTGCGTGGTAGCCAGGCCGATCTGCTTGAGGTTGCTAAGGCAGGCAGTTTTGCGGGCGTTCTCACGCACCTTTTGGAACACAGGAAACAAGATAGCAGCGAGAATAGCGATAATGGCGATGACGACGAGCAGCTCAATCAGCGTAAAGCCAATTTTACTGCGATGGGTGGAAGTGGACATGATATCTCCTTTTGACAAAACTTGATAAGCAATGTTCCCGTGTAACATCCAAAGTAAATCCAGATGACTCCCAATGTTATCACGATTTGCAAGATATGTCAAGACTGTGAGCAAAAAAAGAAGAATAAAAATCCAAGATAAACCCAAATTACCATCCAACGCACAAATTGTTTCAGGAAAGAACCCGGCACGATCCACGCACCACCACCCGCGTCGGCAAAAGAATATGCTGAAAGACCGCCGGGGTCTCATCCGATCTGGCGAGACGCTTCAGCAGCAGCTCCATAGCCTTGCGGCCCATCTGTTCAAACGGCTGATGGACCGTGGTCAGCGGGGAGGGACGTGGGGCATCCTGATCCACGTCGTCAAACCCCATTAGGCTCATTTGCTCCGGGACCCGTACGCCTCGTGCCTGAAGCTCCGCAAGAAAAGAGTGGGCCAGCAGATCATTCATCGCAAACACCGCCGTCGGTGGCTCTGCCAGCGACAAAAAATGGTCTACGGCCACAGTCGCTGGCGGCTGAAGACTATCCCGATGGGACATCCGAGCCACCCACTCTGCAACAGGCTGAATACCGCGTGAGAGCAGCGCCTCGCGGTATCCCTGTTCGCGGTCATATACGGTCAGCATATCGCCTTCCATCGTCAAATGCCCGATACGCCGGTGGCCGAGGTCCAGCAGATAAGTGACCGCCTCTTTCGCCGCCTCGACGTTGTCAATGCCGACAAAATCGCAGGGCAGTGTGGACATATACCGGTCTACCATTACCACTGGAATTCCCATCTCCTGCAGTTGGCGAACTTCGAAAATCGTCTCCAGACCACCCTGATGCCACAGCACTACCCCCTGGATGCCATCCTGGCGAATGGCCTCCAGTGCCTGCCGCTCTCGCTGGTAAGTCTCCGCACGGGTGCTTCGGCCATTGTCCAGAACGACCAGATGATATGGGGATTCGGCTTGCCGGAGGACGTGCAGTATCCCCCTCTGAATTGCCGGGGACGCCGGATAATTCAGCGTCTGCGGCGATAACACAGCCACGGTCTGGAGCGACGTTGCCGGGGCAGGCGGCATCACGGGAAGTCCGCTGCCGAGGCTGACACAAGAGCGGTGTCCCGGCTCGCGGTCAATCAGCCCGCGCTCCGCCAGAGACGACAGTGCTGCACGAATTGTGGAGCGGTCGGCGCGGAACTCTGCCGCCAGCTCGCGCTCCGTGGGCAGCCATTCTCCCGCTGCATATTCTCCCTGCACAATGCGCTCCCGTAAAGCGACCGCCAGCCGCTCTGCGGCGGGCAGCCGCGTCTCCCTCAGTGGATTACTCATGGGTTGAGTATAACACAAAAAGGTGCAGGGAATGATTTCTCAGTCCCTGCACCTTACATTTTTAGCTAATCATCCGTGGTTCTAAGACTGCTCAGCGACCCACTGCGACTCGGCCTCGGCTTTAGTCATTGTCAGTGTCACAAACTCGGTGACGGTGGCAATAGCGGTCAGCGGCAGAAAGTGATGATGGCCGTCGGCCTGCGAATCGTGGTGGGTCAGCTTGATCCGGTCGCCGTCCAGATGGTCCACAATGCCAACATGCTCGCCGTCGGAGCCGACAACTTCCATATGCTCTTTGATGTCTTCGGTGTTCATTAAAATAGTCCTTGCCGTGTATTAAGGCGAATATACCCACCCCGCAAACGGGTAAACCCTGGTCAGGGAGAAACTTATGGACACACTGACGAACAAAACAGCGATTATCACCGGGGCAAGCCGGGGCATCGGACGGGCGATTGCGGCGCGTCTGGCCGCCGATGGGGCGCGGGTGGTACTGGCCGCCCGCGATGAGGCCGCGCTGACCGAGGCCGTCTCGGCCATCAAGGGTGCAGGTGGGGAGGCGGCGTCTCAAGCGCTGGACCTGCGCCGCGAAGATGCACCGGGCAGTCTGGCCGCGTTCACACTGGAAACCTTCGGCGGCATTGACATTGTCGTCAACAATGCCGGGGCGACGAAGCGCGGGGACTTCCTGACGCTTACCGAGGAGGACTGGACCGACGGGTTTGCCTTGAAGTTCTATGCCGCCGTGCGCCTGAGCCGTGCCTCGTGGCCCCATTTAAAAGCCTCTGGCGGCAGTATTTTAAACATCGTGGGCGTTGGCGGACGCACCCCCGGCGCGGAGTTTGCCATCGGCGGCTCGGTCAACGCCGCGATTTTGTCTCTCACCAAAGCCCTCGCCGACCGGGGCGTTGCTGACGGCGTGCAGGTCAACGCCATTAACCCCGGCCCCATCCGCACCGACCGCTTCGCCCGCACTCTGGCCGCCGCGCCGGGCAGCCCCGAAGACGCCGAAAAACGCATGGTTCAGAGCGCAGGCATCACGCGCATCGGCGAGCCGGAGGACATCGCCGCGCTGGCCGCGTTCGTCGTCAGCCCCGCCGGGCGTCTGCTTCAAGGGGCGCTGATAGACATGGACGGCGGACAGACGAAAACGATTTAGGTCACAGCGGGATTTAGGCCGCATAGGACAGAAGGGCGCAGCAAGCAGCGCCCTTACGTTTTTATCCGCCTCGTTCTTAGCCTACCTATTTGCTTGACACCTGCGGCTACGCTATGCCATCATAAAACGCTCAAACTTACTGCTAGACTGTGAACCTGCCCTATGCGCCTGTCGTCGGTCCATGACCCTGCCGTGGAGGCTGCCCTCCAAGCCGCCCGCACCCAAAAATTAACCCCTTCGCCCGAAGACTGGCGCGACCTGTCCCTCTATTTTCTGCTGTTTGACCGCTTCAACAACCCGCATCACGCGCTCAGGCACGAACCGTGGGACGGCGAATTTAACGGCTTTCAGGGCGGCACGTTTGCGGGCGTCCGGGCCAAATTGCCGTATTTAAAGGACATGGGCGTCGGGGCGCTGTGGCTGTCGCCGGTACTGAAAAACCCGGTCTGGGACCCGCACGCCTACCACGGCTACGCTGTCCAGAATTTTCTGGAAGTGGAGACGCGGCTGGCATCGGACCCTGACAATGCCGAAGCCGAACTCAAAGCACTGGTCGACGACGCCCACACGCACGGCCTCTTTGTCATTTTTGACATCGTGCTGCACCACGCCGCCGACGTGTTTGCCTACTCTCTCGACGGCAGGGACGAAGCGCAGCTTGACTGGCAGGACGAGGCGCAAGGCGTCCGCTGGCGCGGCGCGGATGGCACGCCCCGCGAAGACTGGGCGGACGGTCCTTTGAACCCTGGCCCCGATGACGCCCTCTGGCCGTCGGAGCTTCAGCGCACGGAGCTGTTCACCCGCCGGGGCGACGCGCAGTCGAGCGACCACGGTTTTCACGCCCCCGGCGATTTCAGCTCCCTGAAGGGCTTTGACGCCGATTTTCAGGCCGCCGATGGCACGCGCCCCGTGTGGGACACTCTCATCCGCGCCCATCAGTATTTGATTGCTAAGTATGATGTAGACGGCTTCCGCATCGACACCCTCAAATTCTTGTCCCCGGCATTCACCCGCGCCTTTGCCGAAGGCGTCCGCACGTTCGCCAAAGAAGCGGGCAAAGAGCGCTTCTTTACCTTCGGCGAGGTCTACGACAGCGACGAAGTCATTGCCCCGTTCGTCGGCAATGCTTCCTCCGAAGGCAACGATCAGCCGGGTCTCGGTGTGGACGGCGTCGTGGACTACCCACTGTTCTTCCAGATGCCGAAGCTCGCCCTGGGCGCGGACGATGCTGCGCCGGACGCTCTGGCCGAGATGTTCCTGCGCCGCGCCGCGCTTTTAGACGGCGTGCAGACCTCGCTCGGCTCGCCTGCCGGGACTGACTTTGTGACCTTTCTGGACAACCACGATCAGGACACCCGCTTCGGACACTTCGCGGGCCGAAACCGCGCCGCCCGCGCCGTGCTGGGCCTCGGCCTTCTCCACACGCTGCAAGGCATCCCGTGTCTCTATTACGGAACCGAGCAGGGCCTGACCGGCCACAAGACCAAATCCCGCCCCGACGACTCCAATGTCCGCGAGGCCCTCTGGGGCAAGCCGAGGGCATTCACCAAATCGCCGCGCTATAAGACAATCGCCGCCCTGAACGCCCTGCGCCGGGACCTGCCCGCCCTCTGCCGGGGCACACAGTTCTTCCGGGCCGTCTCCGGCGACAGCCACTCCTTCAGCGTGTCGCCGCACCCACGCGGCGTCCTGGCCTTCTCGCGTATTCTGGACGGCGTGGAAGTCTTGATTGTCGCCAACTGCGCCGACGCCGCCTTCACCGGCGAAGTGCTGGTAGACTACGCCCTCCACGACGCCGGGGCAGACTGGGCCGTGCCGTGGAGCAGCACGCCGTCGCCCGTCGCCCCGTCGCCGGCGCGGGACTACCCCGCAGGCAGCGTGGAAATCTGCGAGACCGATGGCACCGTGACCACCGGCCCCGCCCGCACCCTGCCCGTGACCCTGAAGGCACGGGAACTGCAAGTGCTTTGCCGGGCATAAGCGCCCCAATCATGGTATGATATGTCTATGGAAGAGGCAGATACAGACACCGCGCCGCGCCGCCTGAAGCCCCGCTTCCGCAAGCGGCGTGTGCTGGGCGCCGTCCTGCTAACCCTGCCGCTCCTGTGGCTCGGCTGGCGGTCAGCGGTCAGCCGCATGGACTTCCCGTGCCTGATCATCCGCCCGCCACTGCCCGCGCTCAAGCCGCCGCAGGAGCCGGACGGCAGCCCGGCTATCGGGGCAGTGGCGCTGTCTCCCGATGGCAAAATTATATGGAGCGGCGGTAGTCAGCCGTCCGGTAAAATCGGAGAGAAATTTTTCAATCCCAATGCCCTTCTGCCGATTTATGCGTGGGACGCTCACACAGGACAGCGGCTTTACAGCCTGCCGGGCCATCTGCGGCAGGTGACGGCCCTGGCCTGCTCCCCCGATGGGCGATGGCTGGCAAGCAGCGGCTGGGATAATACCACAAAGCTTTGGAACACCCAGACGCGGCAGGTGGTGTGGTCGCGCCCCGGCTGTCCTCCCACATTGGTATTCTCTCCCAACAGCAAACTTCTTGCCAGCGGCGGCGAGATTTGGGACGCGGGTACAGGAAAGGTTGTGCGCGTGGTCAAAAAGTCTCCAGCTGACCCTTACGATCATGCACATGGGGCTGATCTTTACGGCGCGGCATTCTCCCCTGATGGCACAGTGTTTGCGTGTGTCAGTGACGACTACCATTACGACCCTGCCAGCTTCATTTCCCTGAACTCGACTCAGCGTGTGGTCGGCCACCGCGTTCAGCTTTGGGATGTTGCGTCGGGGCGTTTGAGGACAACCCTGCCCTACAGCCAGACGCAGGATGTGACCTATTCGCCAGATGGGCGCTGGATTGCCTGTATCTATGATACCAGTGAAATGGTCGGCGGCTCAAATGGCGGCGTAGTCCGAGTTCTGGATACCGTCACTGGCACGGAGCAGTGGCATTTTGAGAAGATCAAGGACAGCGATTGGTGCATGGTCTGTCTGCGCTATTCGCCTAACGGCAAATGGCTGGCCGTGGAATTGATCAATCACGATGTAGTCCTCTTCAATGCGGCAAATGGGCATCTGTTCAAGCGACTGCACGCCTACGAGCTGCCGCATGGAGGCAGTTTCCAGTTGACGCATTCCGCCCTCGCCTTTTCCAGCGACGGCAGAACGCTGGTCGGGCGCGGCGACAACACAGTCCAAGTCTGGGACACAAGCAGCCTGCCGTAACTGTCACCGTTTGACAACCCCCCGCCCTTTAAGATACAATAACCCACTGTGAATGAACTTACTTCTGCCCCCGCTTTGCTTTTAGAACTGCTGGCTTTGGATAGCCCCGCAGGTGATGAAGGACCGCTTGCCGACTGGCTCGAAGGCTGGCTGGCCCGCGAAGTCCCCGACGCCCGCACCGAGCGCCTCGGCGATGCTCTCCTGACCGTGCGCGGCGACCGGCCTGCCGTCGCCGTGTTCGCGCACACCGACACCACCGGCTGGACGCAGGCTTACGACAATTTGCTGGTGCGGATTGGCGGCCCCGACGGCAAAGCCGGCGACGGCATCCGTCCCGCGCACGGCCTGGACACCGGCCACACGCTGGCCCCACGCAAAGGCGAGGAACACGGCTGGCGCATCAAAGGCAAAGTTGAGACAGAACCCGGAACGCGCTGGGTCTACTCCGCCAAACCTGAAGTCAAAAACGGTCAGCTTCGGTCGCCCTATTTAGACAACCGGGGCGGCCTGTGGGCGGCGCTGCTGGCCCTGAGAGCGTGCCCGACTATCGCCGTCGCGCTGACGACCGGCGAAGAAGTCGGCGGGCCGGGGGCGCTGGTCTGCGCCCGGCGGCTCTCGGAACAGCACGGCATCCGGCAGGCTTTGATTTCGGACTTGACGTGGCACACAAAGCACATCAAGCGCGGGCGCGGCCCGGCGGTCTCGCTCCGGGACAGCAGCGTCCCCCGTCAGCGCTACCTCTCGCGTATCCTGACACTGGCCGAGCAAAGCGGCCTGCCCTGGCAGCGGGAAGTCGAATCCAGCGGCGGCTCCGACGGGGCCTCCATCGACCGCGCCGCCGTGCCGATGGACTGGGTGTTTGTCGGCGCTCCCGAAAAAGACCCGCACACGGCCCGCGAGCGTGCCCATCTGGGCGACCTGGACAACATGGCCGCCCTGCTGACATTTCTGGTCAACGGCCTGAGCGAAGGCAAGTAAAAGGAGAATAGTATGATGACAATTACACTGGCCCCCGACGCGGAAACGGCCCTCCGCAAAACCCTTCAGCGCACCGGGCAGGAGCCGGACGCCGTCGTCAGCCATCTGGTGCTGGCAACCCTGACACAGATGGAAGAGCAGCGTGCCGACGACGCGGCGGCAATTTACGCAGCGATGGACGATGTGCGTGCGGGCCGAGAACGACCCTATGAAGAATATATGGCGGAAATGCGGCGGGGAACGAGGGGTTAAAACCCCTCGCTGGAAGGCGAAGACGCCGCGAAGCCAAAGAAGTAAACACGCCGGGCTATGTTCATGGTCTGATTGGCCGCCCGGCGCGAAGCGCCTTCAAGCGAGAGGTTTTAACCCCTCGCATCTGCGGCTCCACAATTACATTGCGCCTGACAACAAATTATGCTTGATATTAAACTGATACGCACCGACCCCGAAATGGTCAAAGACAAGCTGGCGGCGCGGCAAGCCGACCCCACCGCTATTGATGCCGTCTTAGAGGCCGACACGCGCTGGCGGGCCGTCACTACGGAAGCCGAGGAGATGCAGGCAGACTTGAACCGGCAAACCAAAGCCTCCGGGCAGGCCATCGGGCAGCTCATGAAATCCGGCAAGCAGGGCGAAGCCGAAGCCGTCAAATCGGGCCTGCGAGAGCTGGGCGACCGCATCGCCGCCCTCACCACCGAGGCCAAGCGTCTGGAAGCGGAGCGTGACGGCCTGTTGTTTTACCTGCCCAACCTGCCGTCGTCCGCCACGCCGCCCGGCCCGGAAGAAAACTTCCAGATCGTCAAAACGTGGGGCGAGCCAAAACCATTCGAGTTTGAGCCGAAAGCGCACTGGGATTTAGCGACTGAGCTTGGGCTGATTGACTTCGTGCGCGGCGCGAAGCTATCCGGCAGCGGCTTTGTCTTATTCAAAGGGGTAGGGGCGCAGCTCGAGCGGGGCTTGATTCAATTTATGCTGGACTTGCACCGGGAAAAGCATGGCTATACCGAATGGGCGACGCCGTACTTTTTGAGCCGCGAAAGCGTGCAGGCGTCGGCCCATCTGCCGAAGTTTCAGCCCGAGATGTACCACGACGCCGAAGCGGACTTATTTGCCCTGCCCACGGCGGAACCGGCGCTGGTGAACATTCACCGGGACGAGATTCTCGATGGCCGAGACCTGCCGCTCAGCTATATGGCCTATTCCCCCTGCTGGCGGCGCGAGGCGGGCGCGGCGGGCAAGGACACTCGCGGCCTGCTGCGAGTGCATCAGTTCGACAAAGTGGAAATGGTCAAGTACACGCTGCCCGAAGACTCCTACGCCCAGCTCGAAACACTGCTGACCGATGCTACCGATGTGCTCGAAGCGCTGGGCTTGCCCTACCGGATTAAGCTCCTGGCGGCGGGGGACATCTCGTTTGCGGCCTCGCAGTGCTATGACGTGGAAATCTACGCCCCCGGCGCGGACCTGTGGCTGGAAGTGTCGTCGTGCTCCAACTGCGAGGACTTTCAGGCCCGGCGCGGCAATATCCGGTTCCGGCGCGAGCCGGGCGCAAAGCCCGAGTTCCCGCACCTGCTGAATGGCAGTGGAACGGCACTGCCGCGCCTTGTCGCCGCGCTTTTGGAAACCTACCAGCAGGCCGACGGCTCGGTCATTGTCCCCGAACCCCTGCGTCCCTATCTCGGCGGGCGGACCGTTCTGGCAAACGCGGCGGAGGCGGCTTGATGCAATTCACCCATGAAGTCTGCCGGGCGGCAGAAGTTCCCTGGCGGGACGTGTGGCGGGAGTGGACTGAGGTGTCCTGCCTGCCGCGCCTCTTGACCCATGTGCGCGGCGCGGTCGCGGGGACACACGAAGATTTGGCCCGGCTGACCATTCTGCTGGAAGGCCGCTACGTCGAGTTCGCCGCCGAGCGGACGATGTGCGCGGACCGGACTCTGTGCTGGCAGTCGCAGGGCGAATTGTTCCTCTATGTGCTGTCCCTGCGGGTGGAAACAGCGCGGGACGGCCAGACTCTTCTGACACTCTCCGTCGCCTACGACCCGCCCGGCTTCCTGCCGGACATCGCCGAAACCCTCGGCCTGTCCCGCCGCTTCGCCCGCACCCTGGAAGCGGATTTAGACCGCTACGTGCAGATGCTCCACCGCAACTGCGTCTCGGAACTGGCGTTTTAGGAAGGCCCCTCGCCCCTACAAGTTTGCGACGCGCACCAGCCGCGCAAATTCCCGGCGCAGCCAAACGGCGTCGGCAGGCGTCCCCTGCACCGCCGCCGCAACGGCCTGCTCATAGGTCACCCAGTCCAAATCAGACGCCCCGCTTTCGTAATCCGCCGCCAATTCCTGCGCCGCCGCGATGAGAGTCACCTCAAACTGCACAAATCCCGTGTCCGCCATGTGCCACGCCCGCCCGATTTCCGCGCCGCGTGTCCTCACATTAGCGATGTCTTCCAGAAACGGATACGCCCAGCCGTCCGGCTTGTTCAGCGGCGTCGCATAGAACACGAGGCAGGGGACCTCCAACGCAGCTTCCGCCCGCACAAACGCCCCATCTTCCAGAACATCAGATTTGGCCCCCGCCCGCGCTGTGAGCGCCGCCCATTCGGCGCCGCTCACGTTCCAGACCGGTTCGCTGTCTTCGCTGTGTGTCTTTTCCATGCGTGCAGTGTACCCGCAGTGCTGGACCAGAATGCCGGAAGTGTGGAACCCCCGGCAGGGAACTGTCCTTCGGACGAAGACTAATGCGGACAAAGAGCAGAGCCAATCGGCGGCTTTGTTCTTCACCCGAAGGGTGCTTCTTTGCCAGGGGTTTTTACACTCCCGGTATTCTGGCTACATAGCAGCAAAGCCTGCCGCTTGCCAACCTGCGGGCAGTATGCTATAATTGCGCGTGAGTGCTGCAAGTAAGTTGGTTAGTCAGTTGGCGGAGACACTGCCGGAAGAAGAACAAGCCGAAGAACAGGGACGCCTGCGGGCGAAAATCGGGCGCGTCGAGCGGCGGATGGACACGGCGTATGGGCCGCGTGTCTGGAAGGCTGAGAAATACACGTCGGATTTGATCGGGGCGCTGGTTGGCACGGTGCTGTCGCAGAACACGAGTGACCTGAACTCCGGGCGGGCCTATGCGTCTCTCAAAGCGGCCTTCCCCGGCGGCTGGGACGACGTGCGGACGGCCAATGTCTCGCGGGTCGCCGATGCGATCCGGTCGGGCGGCATGGCGAATATGAAAGCGCCGCGCATTCAGGCCATCTTGCAGGATATTTTTGAGAGCGACCATAGCGGCGGGCGCACGGATTTAAGCCATATTCGCGGCTGGGAAGACGGGCGGGTGCGCGACTACCTGCGAAGCTTTCACGGCATCGGCCCCAAAACTGCCGCCTGCGTACTGATGTTCAATTTAGGCCGCCCGGTGCTGGCCGTGGACACGCACGTTCACCGCGTCTCCAAGCGGCTGGGGCTAATCGGGCCGCGTGTCGGGGCCGATGCCGCGCATGATCAGTTGCAGGCACTTTTAGACGATGATCAGGTGTATTCTTACCATGTGCACTTTATTGAACATGGACGGCGGACCTGCCATTCGCAGAACCCGGCCTGCGGCAAATGTTTTTTGCAGGCGGAGTGTGATTTTTTTAGAGCGCAGGAGTCGGCGTGAGCGAGGCGATGCTGAATGACAACGGCCTGTGCTTTGTCTGCGGGCCGAACAACCCGGCGGGTCTGCATCTGAGTTTTGCGTGGGACGCCGACAGCTACTTCACCGAATGGACGCCGCTGCCGACGCATCAGGGCTGGGGCGACCGGGCACACGGGGGCCTGCTGGCGACGGTGCTGGATGAAACGCTTTTGCGGGCTGCGCTGGACCGGCACGGATTGGGCTGGGTGACCGCCGAGCTGACCACCCGTATGACTCTCCCGGCCCGGATTGGCGAGGCCCTGCGCGTGACAGCGCGGATAGTCACCGTCCGCACCCGGCTGATTATCTGTGAGGGCGAGGTGCGCCGCCTTTCCGACAACGCCCTCGTCGCCTGGGGGCAGGCCAAGCTGATGCGTGCCCGCTAGCACAATTTACCGCACACAAGGACCACTATGCCCGAGAATAGCAGCGAATTTGTCAAAACGAACCCGGAGCTGGAAACACCGCTCGAAGCCGCCGCCCGGCAGGAAGCCGCCAATAGCGGACTCGCCGGGCAAAACCGGCGCGAAGAAGAGGAAGCCGACCGCGTGATTGCCGATGTGGACGATTACGTCGCCCGCACCGACCCGTCTTCTCTGCCCGTCGCCGAGCGGGAGCTGGATGCGTGGGAAATCCCGACCGACCCGCTGGCAGGGGTCCCCGACGACGTAGCGATTGACCCCGAAGGGCACGCTCCGCCGCTGGTGTCCGTGTTCGAGGCTTCCAGCGAGACCGAGGCCAGCATCGTGCGCGGCGTCCTGGAAGCGGCGGGCATTCCCGTCACCCTGGACGGCGCGCCCGCGCCCATTCTGGGCAGCATTCTGGAAACCGGCAGCGCCCGCTGGGGCGGCCTGCTGGTCCCGGCCAGCGATGCCGCTGCCGCCCGTGCCGAAATCGAGTCCGCGCTGGAGTCTGGCCGGACACTTACCGCCGACGACACACTTTAACCAACCACTGAGGCCCATCATGCGTCCACTTTCGTCCACGCTGCTTGCCCTGTCTCTGCTGTCCGGGTCCCTCGGGACCGTCGTGCTGACGCCGCCCCCGGCACTGGCGCAGGACGCCGCGCCGGTTGCCCCCGCCGGAGCGATCTCCATCAAGACGCCGTTCAACAAAGCCACCGTGCGCGAGAGCGTCCCGGTCAAGCTGCGAGACTTCCCCAAAGGCGGGTACGTTTCCATCAGCATTGACGACCGGTTTATCAAGGCGCAGGCGCTCCCGGCATCTGCCGCGCAGCCGGTGTTTATTTGGGACACCAAAGCGTCCTACACGACGGCGGAAGACCCGAACACGCCGCTGTTCTACAAAGACGGCACGCACGCCATCACACTGGCTGTGTATGATGGCTCCGGCACGCTGGTGGGCCGCGACAGCGTCTCGGTACAGGTCGCCAACAAGATCAACCTGCCGTCCGCGCAGGGCATCAAGCTGGAATACCCGTGGAAAACAGGCCTGACCCTGCTGTATCAGCGCCGCACGACCCTCGAAGCCGCCCCGCCCGATGCCCCCACGCAGTCGCAGACCGTGCAGGAAGCCGTGCTGCGCTTCCAGCGCACGGTGGAAAACACGGTGGGGGGAACCTACCTGCTGCGCGATGAGCTGGTGCTGACGGGCAAAGGGGCCGCCGGCAAGCCGTTTGTGTCTACCGTGACCAACCGGGGCTTCGCCTCGGCGATTACCGCGCAGCGTGCCCGTTACCGGGAAGTGGATGCGCGGGGGCGGACGCTGTCCGATCTGGAAAGCCAGAACGGGATCGGCTCGCTGGGCTTCTCGGTTCCTGTGCTGCCGCCCCGGCGCGTCTCGGTCGGCGCACACTGGCAGACGCCGGTGAAACTGGCCCTCGACTGGACCGGGGCCGCCCCGGCGACGGTGACGGCAACAAGCACTTTAGAAGATTTCGAGTGGCAGGACCGCTACCCGACGGCGAAAATCCGGGAAACCTACACCGGGCCGGTGAACTTCCCTGCCGGACCGGGCTTGGGCCTGCCGCCGATGGCGGCTGGAGACGTCAAGTTTGAGCGGGTGATTTACTTCGCCTACAATGCCGGGCGCGTGGTCCGCACGGAAACCACGATGACGCTCACCTCGACCGCGCCCGGCCTTCTGGTGGCTCCCACCACGCCGGGCTACCCCGGCGGCGGCTCTCCGGGTTATCCAGGCGGCTCTCCCGGCTATCCGGGCGGCGGCTCTCCGGGCGGGGAATACACCGGCGGGCGCTCCCCGTTTCCCGGTAGCGGCGGTTCTCCCGGCTATCCGGGTGGCCCCCCGTCGCCCTTCCCCGGCGGCTCTCCGTCATTTCCCGGCGGCGGCCCTTCATCGTCGTTTCCGGGCGGTGGTCCCCCATCAGGCGGTGCGCCTTATCCCGGCAGCTATCCGGGCGGCCCTGGCGGCCTCGGAGGGGCGCTGGCGGCTCCCACAAAGCTGACCTACAATGAAACCGTTGTGGTGATTATCTAAAGTCCTGATTGGCGTTGTTGCACAAATACCCCGACGTCGAGTGCCGGGGGTGTAAAAATATATTAAAACCCCCGGCAATTAAGTTCAGCCGCCCTCCGGGCGGAGGACAAACATATCTGGCCTTCTTCACTCTTTAGCCCGGCAGGGCGTTTGCCTGCCAGGATTTATGCAACAAAGCCGTCCTGATTTAGAGTTCTGATTGAGAGCGAACGCACTGTTTATGGCAACGAAACTTCAACTGAGCAGCCCGGACCCGGACCGGGATAAGAAAACCGTGGCCGAAGAAAAGAAGGCCGAGTTGACCGAACATCTGGCCGAGCTGCGGACGCGGCTGATTCGCGCCAGCGTCTATGTTGGCCTCGGCATGGTCATCATGTACTTCTTTTCCGGTCCGCTCTTCAAGCTCCTGTCCGCCCCGATTACGGAAACGCTGGCGCATCTTCAGAGAGCGCATCCGAATGGCCTGGCCGTGCCTCCCGGTGGCTTTCTGGTCAAGTCGTTCACTGACCTATTCTTTATCAAGCTGCAAATCGCCACCGTCGGCGGCCTGCTGCTGGCCGCGCCGTTTATCGTGCTGGAGCTGTGGGGCTTTATCTCGCCCGCGCTGACGGCCAATGAGAAGCGGGGCGTGCATTTCGTCGCCCCGATGTCCGTGGTGCTGTTCGTGCTGGGCGTCTCCTGCGCCTACTTGATTTTACCGAGAGCGGTCGCGTGGTTTTTGAGCTTTCTGACTGACTTCCCCGGCGCGGTGCTGTATCAGGACCCGCTTGTCTATATCGTCTTCACGGTCAAGATGATGCTGGTCTTCGGCCTGCTCTTTGAGCTGCCCGTGGCGCTGATGTTCCTCGGCAAAGTCGGCATTATCAACTCTGGGCTGATGATCCGCTACTGGCGTCAAATCGCCGTCGGCCTGTTCACGCTGGCAATGGTGGTGGCTCCCTCCAATGACCCCGGCACGATGCTGGCGCTGGCGATTCCGCTGACCCTGCTGTTCTTCGGCTCTATCGGCCTGGTCAAGATCGTGGAGCCAAAAGGGGACCGGTAAACACAAGGGGCTTAAGGCGAGGGGTTGAAACCCCTCGCTGATACGCAGTAATGCCGCAGGCATAAAGGCGCTTCGCGCCGGGCGGCCAAGTGGACAGCAAATAAAGCCTCACACCTACTCTCTTCTGGCTTCCCGGCGTCTTCGCCTACTAGCGAGGGGTTTTAACCCCTCGTTGCTCCTATTTTTCCATCCTCATCCGCAAAATTACCTGTTTTTGCCTGCATTTTGCTTGCTTTCGCCGAATTGGCGCGATTTATGGATATATGGATATAAAGTAAACAAGTCTTTATTCATCTTCTACAAAGAAAGCGAGCAGGGCAATGGTAAGTGCAAAAAGCATGACGGCGGCAACGGCAACGGGGTGGGGGCAGGCGCTTCTGGCGTGGGATAGCCTGCTGCTGTTTCTGGTCTGCACGGCGGATATGTGTTCGACGCTGTACTGGGTGCATACCGGGGCGGCGTCGGAAGCGAACCCGTGGATGGCCTTCTGCCTGGTGCATGGCGACGCCGCATTTGTCGCCGCCAAGTTCGCCTCGTTCCTGCCCCTCTTGGCTTTCGCCGCTTACTACCGCGCCCGCCGTCCCCGTCTCATCGCCATTTCCCTGCGCGGCACGGTGGTTCTCTACGCCGCCGTGTACCTGCTCGCCGTCGGCAGTCAATGGGCGTAGGGGCGCTGCTTGTTGCGCCCTCTTTTCTTTGTCGCGCCCTTTCCTGCTCTTCTTAGCCCCCAATCGCCGCCTGGATACGGGCCTGCGTTTCGGTGACGTTTTCCCATCCGAAAATCTCCACCTCGTGCTGCTCCAAGACCTGATAAATCTCAAAAAAGTGCTGAATTTCCAGAAGCGTGTGCTGGGACAAATCATCCAAAGACTGGATGGCGTCAAAGCGCGGGTCGGCGACGGCCACCGACAAAATCTTGTGGTCCTCGCCCCGGTGGTCGTTCATCAGCAAGGCTCCGACCGGGCGGGCGACGACGAGGCAGCCGCAGAACGTGGGGTTCGACGACATGACTAAGACTGACAGTGGCTTGCGCTGGCCTGCGCCTTTCGTGCCGCAAATCCAGCCGTAGTCAAAGGGGTAGTGCAGCGGCGAAAAGAGCGTGTGGTCGTAGCGGAACACATTGCTATCGGGGGCGTACTTGTACTTGTTGGAGGAGCCTTTCGGCACTTCCACAATGGTATTGACGACTTCGGGCGCGTCGGCCCCCGCCGGGATGTCTTCGTGCTTCATGGGTGATGCGTCTCCTGTTCCCTGTTAGTATAGGCTTTTTTGGTGCAAAATCGGGTATACTAATGCGCTTTTCAGGCAGATTTTTTGCTTTAATTTGCCTTGAATCGTGGAGGTTTTATGAGCAGCGAACCCGAACTAACACCCGAAAACTCCGCCGAGATGGTTTCTATCGAACCAATCAACGAAATCGCCGCCACAGTGGCCCGCGTAGACGCGGCCCCGACGCTGGCTGAAAAAGGCCGCCTGCTGCGTGATCTGACCCCCGAAGCGCGGCATCAAACGCTGGCCGCCTTGCCTGCGCCCGTCGTGGCCGCGCTGATTGAAGGCGACCCCGCGCAGAACACAGGGCTGATTGGCAGCCTGCCCGCCGAAAAGTACCGGCAGGTGATTAACCTCGGTACGCCCGCACAGGGGCGCGGCTGGCTGGAACGGGCCGTCGCGTCCGGCACCCTGGCCGGGTCCATCCTGCCGTCACTGATGACCGCCTCGGACCTCGCCGATATGCTGGTCACGGACCCCGGCGTCCGGCAGGCGCTGCCGCGCCTGCTGAACTTCGAGCGGGCCGAGCGCTGGCGGCAGCTTCTCACAACGAATGAATGGCACAAAAACATCGACGAGCTTTTAATGGCTGACACCACCGAGCTTCTGGGCCGGGCGTTTATCCGTAACAAGGCCACGAAAGCCGTGCTGAAGTCGCTTTTAGACTATGTGCCCGAGCTGTACTTAGAAGTCATCAACCTGGCCCGCGACCGGGCGGCACGCATGGACGACCACGAGAGCGAGCTGGAAGACATCACGACCCTGCCCTTCGGCCTGCCGGAACTCGCAGGGAGCGCGGCCTCCGCACTGGGCGCAGGCGCACGCAATGCCGACGCGCCCGTGTCGCCGCTGGCCGATTTGATCCCCGAAGGCGGCGACCCGGTCTTCGCGCTGGCGACGTCGGGCCTGTCCCCCGCCCGCAAAGCACTGCTGGAAGACCAGCTTAAAACACTCTTGCGGGACGAGATTGTCGCCACGGCCTCGTTCGCACAGGCGGATATGCAGCGGGCGGCGGGGCGTGTTCTGTTCTACCTGCGAGCGGGATTAGAGTCCTTTGGCCCAACGCTCGGCGAGGCGACGGCGGCTTTGGACACACGTGGTTTGCCGGAAATCAGCGCCATCGGAACGCGGCTCGCCGAAAGCTACCGGCAGCGGGCGCTGGGGCTTCTGGGCCTGCGGGACTGGCTCGACGGGCGGCAGCGGCAGTTTTTGGAGTCCATGAAACTGCCCGAAGCGGGCATCAACGCCGAGACCCGTGAGCCGGTCCTGTATCTGGCCGCCCGCCCCAAGCAGGACCGGGCCGAGTGGACGCCCACCCCGCTGTCTGAGGTTGTCTCCCGTCTCGACGACATCGCCGCCTGGGGGCCGCTGGCCCGCGCCGCGTTTGGGACCGCCGAGCGGATGCACCTGATTTACACGACCTTGAAAACGCGGACGTGGGACGAAGCCCTGCGCCGGACGGTGCTGGCCCTGACCCTCTACCGCCGCTGGGAGCCGGAGCTGGTCCGCCCCGCCGAAGACTACGCCGCCTTCCGCCGCCGCTTCGGTAAAGGCAAGACTACCGGGATCGACGAGGCCCGTCAGCTCGTCTTAGACGCCCTCGCCGCCACCCCCGATGCCGCCTGGAAACCGTCGGATGCCAAGTCCCGCGCCCGCGAGATACTGCTCCGCGCCGTCGGCGAGATTGAAGAGATGCCCCTGCCCAAAGCCGCCACGGCCACCGCCGAGCGACGCCAGGAGCGTCGAACGACTCCTCTGGAAGAGAGTTCTTCGGACGAAGACAACCAGGACGAAGAGTAGGGGCAGGGCTTGCCCCCTCTCCTTCAGCGAGGAGAGGGTTGGGGTGAGGTTCTTCCGAGAAGCGCAGGTAGCCGGGGCGGTAAACGCCCCGGCTGGTTGGAACGTCCTTCGGACGAGGAAAAGTCTGCGGCCTATGGCTCAATCTTCGTCCAAAGCACGCCATTCCAGACGGGGCGTTTACCGCCCCGGCTTCTTAAGCTCAAACAAAAAGCGCCCCGCTGCCATGATGGCGGCGGGGCGCTTTTCTCTTTGCTTACGGCAGCGCTTTCAGGATTTCTTCAGGGGTGCTGCGGTCGCCGTGCTCGTGGCTGACTTTGGCGAACAGGACCTTGCCCGACTTGTCCAGGACGAAGGTAGAAGGGTAGGAGGTCTCGCCAGGGGCGTCCCAGCGCAGGCTGTATTTGTTCAGGAACGTGTAGCCAGGGTCGATGACGAGCGTATAATTGGCGGGCATATTCTTCCCCGGCACAAACTCATTGGCCCGCTGCTGCAAGTTGTCCGAGGGACCGGGGTAGACGAGCAGGATTTGGGCATTGTGCTTGGCGAAGTCGGCGGCACGGCTCTCCAGCTCACCGACCTGCCGGGTGCAGAACGGGCACTGGTAGCCGGGGTAGCCCCGCAGGACCACCAGCACGACGGGGCCTTTTTTAAGCAGCGAGGACAGGGCGACAGGCGTTCCAGCAGGCGTGTTCAGCGTGAAACTCGGCAGCGTGTCACCGACTTTGGGTACGGGGGCCGCGAAGGCCGTCTGCGCGGCAAGCAGAGCAAGGCCGGACGCGGCGGCAAGGGCCAGTGCTCCGGTTCTGAAAGTGCGTGTGCGAGGGGTCATAGGGGTTCTCCTGCCCCTCCTACCCGAGCTGGGCAGGCATTGGTTCCATTCTGCCAACGGGCCGATAGATTTTCGCGCCATCCGCGAACTTCCCTCTGAACAGGGACGCCACAAGGAGACCGCGCCAATGACTGAGGGAGGATATGGATTGAAATGGCTGACTGCGCGGCATCCCCGCACCCCGGCAGCGAATGCCGAAGCGGGAACAACTGCCGACAGCCTGCACCGGCGCTATCTGGCCGACGTCTTTGCCTATGTCGCCCGGCGCGTCCCAAACCCGACCGAGGCCGAGGACATCACCGCCGAAGTGTTTGCAGCGGCCTTCGCCGCCCTGCCGCGCTCATTGGGGCCGCACGGCGCGTACCCCTGGCTGCTGGGAATCGCCCGCCGCAAAATCGCCGACTTCTACCGCCGCAGAGCCAGGTGCGGCGGCACGGCGGCTCTGCCCGAAGACCTGCCCGCGCCGTCGTCGTCCCTCCCGGAAGCCGCGCTGACACGGGCCGAGCGGGGGCGTCGGCTTCAAACCCTGCTCGCCGCCCTGCCGCCCGACCAGCGGGAGGCCCTCCTTCTGCACTACCTGGAAGACCTGCCGCACGCCCAGGTTGCCGCCGTGCTGGGCCGGTCCCCCGCCGCCGTCAACAGCCTGCTGCAGCGGGCACGGGCGGCGGTTTACAAAGCTGGCTACGACTACTTTTTAGGTGACGCCGACGAAAGCGAGGCTGCCCGATGACCCCGGAACCGAACACACCTCAACCCAATACAACCCTGCGCGAGGCCCTGCACGACGCCTGCCCGACGCCGCCCCTGCCCGAGAGTCTCACCGCACGGGTCGCCGCCCTCGCCGCCGCCTCTGCCGCCACCCGCGCCCCGCGCCTCGCCCACCGCCGCCGGACCCGTCTGCGCCTGCTGGGTGCAGGGGCGACGGCAGCGCTAATCTTGTGCTTCCTTCTGATACCGCGTCCGAACCCCGTAAATGCCTACCAGCGGATGCTGGATTCTCTGCGCGATGTCCGCAGTAGGCACACAACCACTTGGAGCATTCGACCGGATGGAACACGGACCAAAGCCAATGAAACCTGGTATCAAAAGGGCAACTGGCGAATAGATGATCCCGATCCAAAATCGGGAAGCATCCATATTAGCCGCAGTGGAAAGCTCTGGGGTTATGAGGAGTTTAATAACACAGTCACCAAAGACACAGTGGGGGCGTCTCCTGACTGGAGCGACGGCGTCATCAGAGATGGCACATTCAATGTGGTATCGCTTGACACACTGCTGCGCCAATACAAGAGCAGTGGCGGGGAACCGCACATCACAGTCATGGGGCCGACTACGGAAGGGGGCAAGGCCGTGCATCGCATCATGCTCACCTCACGCTCCCTGGATTTCAAGGTCGATCCCCGGAAGCCTCTTTATCGGCAGATTATTGACCAGGATGACGCCACAGGGCTGCCGGTCCGTTTGGAGCAGCAGACACGAAAGCCGGATGATACACAGTGGGTAACAGACTCTATTGAGGAAGATCAATACAATCAGCCTCTTCCAGCCAGCGTCTTTGCCCCTGATTTCCCGAAAAGTGCGCGTTATATCAACGTGGTCGCGCAGAGGGAATACTGGCGCAACTGGCTGAACAAAGGGGTGGCCGCACAGAAAATCGCGCTGCCCGACAGCCGCCGACGCCCGGTAAATGTCGTGATACGCGACTTTCAGGTGAACCAGAAAGGGGACGTCTTCCTGCTTTTTACGGCAAACACCGAGATTGGGCGCGACATTCCCTTCGGGATGGCGGAGCTGACCGATGAGTTTGGAACCAAGTATGTGGACCCCTCCAGCCAAAACAATGGCGTGGGGGCACAAGATTTTGTGCCCAACTGCATTGATCCTACGGCGACGGGCGGCAAGAAAATCAGCGGTTTTGCATTCGGCGACAGGCAACTGGAAGGCATCCGCTGGATACCTTTGCAGACGCAGGCCCCATGGCAACCACGCCGCTTCCGGCTGACGCTGCACCTTGCAGACATCGGCACGGTCGTCTTCAATCTGCCGGTCCGAAAAGCCGAGGCTGATATTGTGCCAGACTATATGCCGTTCACTTGCCGCCCGCTCTCGGCATACGCTCCCGTGCAAACGGAAGAAGAACTACAGGCACGCGCCTGGGCGTTTCGTCATGACGAACATGATCTGCCGCAAGCGCTGGCAGCTTACCAGAAGTTGATCGCGCTTCGGACACAAGAGCAAAAACAAAACGGTGAGACAGTTACCAACTCTGATCAATGGTTAGAAATTTACTCTATCCTGACGGACATGGGCCGCTTGGACGAGGCGAAAGCCGCTCTTTTGAAGGCGAAAAAAGACAATGACATCTGGGCGTTTGATGTCAGAACCTGTGATAAGATACAAGCGGCGATGAAGAAAGAAGGGCTGACGCCCTGACACAAAGAAGCCCCTACTGCAAAGGCAGCGGGGGCTTTTTGGCGTCGGCTAGACTTCCAGCGTCTCGCGTTCCGGGTCGGGCTGCGTGTCAAGCTGTTTGCCGGTGGAAGCGATGCCCCGGTAGCGGGGGGCGACGGGGAGGCGGGCGCGGTTGTCTTTGATCCAGGTGTAGGCGCGGCGGCCTAATTGGGGCACCGGGGGCAGGTAGAGCAGGGGGGTCAGGTAGGCAGTGACAGGCAGCACCCAGGAGACCTGCCGGAAGGCATCGAAGCCCGCGAACTGCCGCCCGTCGGGGCGGACGGCGTAGGCGGCCTGTTCGGCGTCTTCGGGAGAAACGCCGGTGGAGGCCAGCGCGGGGCGGTTGTGGGCGTCTACAAACGTGACCTGCTTGAAGACATCCAGAAAGCGCACGAGCAGAAGCGACGATTTGCAGAAATCGCACTCGCCGTCGTAGACTAAGCGGAGCGGTTTTAGGCCGAGCGGACGCTTGGCCCAGGCCAAAAAGTTCTTCAAATCAGCTTCGGTCAGGAAGTTCAGGTAAGACGTAATCATCAGCGCCGAAAACAGCGGGATGTTCAGTGTGTACTCAATGCCCAGATGAAGCATCGTGCCGAGCGCCAGAATGTACAGGCGCAGGCGCGGGACCCAGACGAAAGTTGCCAGGGACAGCTCAATGCCCACGGTGGCCCATGTCAGGAGGTTGATGAAGTAGATGTTGTCGGTGAATGGCGTCGGGAAGCGAACCGTTTCAGCCAGGTGCAGCGGGTAATAAGCCGCCGTGCCGTCTATCCACTGCCCGCCCCCGGCTTTGCTGAGGGAGGCGCACAGATACAGCACGGCGATTTGAAGCTGCATCAGCCGCTGTGCCCAGGGGACAATGCGCGGGGCGATTTCGTCCTCGCGGCCCAAATAAATGCGGCGCAAGCGGTCCAAAGAACACGCTGCGCCCGCCGGGCTGAGGGCAAGGTAGGCGGACAGCACGATCATCACCGTGTCGCCGCTGTTGCAGATCGGTGTGCAGCGGGCATGGAGCACAAACAGGCCCGCGTAGACCAGAATAGAGCATAGACGGGTCCACCAGCCCAGACACAGACCGAGCGCGGCGAGCAGAAACAGCAAAAACAGCGGGGTCAGAAATAGGTCAGCGGCGGGCTGCAAAAACAGATTGGTCAGCCACGGGTTCGACCCGCCATCATAGGCAATCGCATCGGCGGCCCGAAAAGCTCCCCGCTCCGAAAACCAGACATACCGGTCCGGCCACAGCAGGAGGCCGTAGACCAGTACCCAGAACCCGAAGACCAGCCGGAACAGGCCGAGCGGGCCGGGGGACACAGGGCGAAACCAGAAATCAAACCAATCGCGGCGCAGTTGTCTCACTTGGCGTTCAAATCCTATCTCGCGTTCAAATCCTCAGCTCGAATTGGCAGAATAAATGGCCCATCGCTTGTATGAATGGGCGCTACCAGGTAGGGCGGCAGGGGCGTTCCCGGCGGCGGGACCTGCCGTGAATGCCGGATCAGCTCCACACTGACGGGGCGGTTATTGGGGTTGGTGTCACTGACCCGTGCGGCATAGCGGGCAAAAGCGGCCCAGAGACCCGGCTGAACCGAGTGCGTTCCCACTTCGGTGAACTTGCGCCAGCGCTCTTCGCGGTAGCGGTCGGCGTAGTCCAGCGTCGCCATACGCGGGTACGTGTAGGGGCGGACGCTGCCATCGGCATAGGTCACTTGGGCGCTCAAATATACGTCGGTATTGTCCGGGTTCGGCGAAAACATCTGCCACGACTGCACCAGGCTTGTTGCCGTGAGGTAGGAACGCACCGTACCGACACACGCCTGTATAATGGGGGTATTGCCGGGCATGAGCCAGATAAACAGCGCGAAGGCGTGCCAGACCACTAGCAGAGAAATAACGACCCGCCCCCACCATCGCCGCTCGACGCGGGCGATGCGCCGTTCCCGCACCCGGTCCTTCTGCTCCGGGGAACGCCTCGGGGCAGGGGAGGGCGCGGGGATCATTTCGGTACTAACAGATGTGTTTTCTATGACAGACATGGCGTAGTTCTTAGGCCTGAATACGCGCCCGGACATAGGCCAGCAGGTCGGCTATCGCCACGCGCTCCTGCTGCATGGTGTCCCGGTCGCGGACGGTGACGGTGTCTTTGAGGCTCGCGTCGTCTTCGCGGCCCAGCGTGTCGAAATCGATGGTGACGCACAGCGGCGTGCCGACTTCATCCTGACGGCGGTACAGCTTGCCAATCCCGGCGGTGTCGTCGTAGACCGCCCGCATCTCGCCGGTGCTTTGGAGCATCTGCTTGATGGCTTTGGCTTTGGCGACAATCTCCGGCGTATTCTTCTTCAAGGGCAGCACGGCCACTTTAATCGGGGCCAGTGCGGGCTTCAAATGCAGCACAATCCGCGTCTCGCCGTTTTCCAGCGTCTCCTCGTCGTAAGCCTCGCACAGCGCGGCCAGAACGCCCCGGTCGACGCCCGCCGACGGCTCAATCACATACGGCACGAGATGCTTGTTGGAGGGCTGATCAAAATAGGTCAGCCGCTCGGTGGAATGCTCGTTCGGCTTCACCGTCGCCGTCAGCCCCAGCTTTTCCTGCTCTTTGGAATGCGAGCCGAGGTCAAAGTCGGTGCGGTTGGCGATCCCTTCCAGCTCTTCCCAGCCGATCGGGTAGTGGTACATCAAATCCACCGTTCGCTTGGAATAGTGCGCCAGCTCGCCTTTGGGCACTTCATAAAAGCGCAGGTTCTCGCGCTTTAAGCCAACCGAGTTGACCCACCAGTCGGTGTGGTCCTGTATCCACGACTCGTGAACGTCCTCGTCGGACCCCGGCATCACGAAATACTCAATCTCCATCTGCTCAAACTCGCGGACGCGGAAGATGAAGTTGCGCGGGGTGATCTCGTTGCGAAACGATTTGCCGATCTGCGCGATGCCAAACGGCAGCTTGCGGTTCGTCGAGGTCAAGACGTTCTTGAAGTTGACAAACATCCCCTGCGCCGTCTCCGGGCGTAAATAGGCAAACGAGTCCGGGTCAGCGAGTGGGCCGACGGCGGTTTTGAACATCATGTTGAACGCACGCGGCTCAGTCAGGTCGCACTCGATAGTCTCGCCGGGGTGTCGGTCCGCGTGCTTGGGGCAGGGGACTTCGCCCAGCTTGTCCGCTCGGAAGCGCCCTTTGCAGGTGCGGCAGTCCACGAGCGGGTCCACGAACGTCTCTTCATGCCCCGAGTAGCGCCACACGGACTTGTTCATCAGAATGGCGGTGTCCAGGCCCTCAATATCATCGCGCTCGTAGACATGATGCTGCCACCAGAGCTTTTTCAAGTTATTTTTCAGCTCCACGCCGAGCGGGCCGTAGTCAAAGGTCCCTTGCAGTCCGCCGTAAATCTCGCTGCCGGGGAATAAAAACCCGCGCCGCCGGCAAAGCGACACGATCTGCTCCATTGTTTCCGCTGCCATAGTCTATCTGTCTCATCCTCTCGCCGTCTTCGTCTCTATTGTATCACAATCGGCGGCGAATGCCAATCGGTCGGCGGGAAAATTGCCATGCCTTGTGCGCCGTCAGACTACCGTAACCCCTGCGTGCCGAAGGACGAGGGGTTAAAACCCCTCGCTAGAGGCGAAGACGCCGGGAAGCCAGAAGAGAGTAGGCGTGAGGCTTTATTTGCTGTCCGCTTGGCCGCCCGGCGCGAAGCGCCTTCCAGCGAGGGGTTTTAACCCCTCGTTCTTTCCCTTTAGCCCTTCTCTCGCCAAAATAATTCGCAAACTACTTTGCAAAGCAAAGTTATTTATGGTATAACAAACGCAGGAGGAATACCAATGGCTGTGGAAACCGTGATGACTGTCGGAACCGACAAAGTGCGCCCGATGAGCGCGGGAACGCGGGCGGGGCTAACTGTGATGGGCGTGGCGCTGATGCTGGGATTGCTGGGCGATGCCCTGCTGCGGGCAGCCCCCTGGGGGCTGAACGTGCCGCTCTGGGTGGGGGGCGCGCTGGGCGGCCTGTGGCTGGCCGCCCGGCGTCTGGGGTTGGAACTTAGCGGCGAGGGGAAATGGCTGGCTCTGCCCGCCTTGCTGTTCGCGGGCTGCCTGGCATGGCGAGACTCGGCGACTTTGCAGGCGCTGGACGGGCTGGGGCTGGCCGTATGCTTGCTGGTCGGCGCGGCGCATACGGCCTCGGGCCGGGTGCTGACGGCAGGAGCGTTGGATTATCTGGCGGACTTCTTCCGCGCTCTGGGCCGCGTCTGGTTCGGTATCTTTCCCCTGATGCGGCGGGAAGTGGCCTGGGACACCGTGCCGCGCACCGGCTGGACGGCGGCAGGGCTGGCGGCGGGGCGGGGGGCATTGCTGGCCCTGCCGCTGCTCCTGCTGTTTGGAGCTTTGCTGACTGCCGCCGATGCCGTCTTTCAGCGGCTTGTCGGTCAGCTTCTAAACATTGACCTGAGCACTGTGGCCTGGCATTTGCTCTGGATTGGGATTATCGCAAGCCTCGCAGCAGGCTTTGGCCGGGCGGCTTTGCTGGCCCCGTCGTCTATGGAGAAAGCCGCCGTGCCCCTGCGGCTCACGCTGGGCCGCGTCGAGACGGCGACGCTGCTGGGACTGCTGAACGCCCTGTTTCTGTCGTTCGTGCTGGTGCAGATCGGGGCGCTGTTTGGCGGCAAGCATTGGGTCCAGTCGACGCCAGGCCTCAATTACAAAGACTACGCCCGCTCGGGCTTCTTTGAGCTGGTCTGGGTCGCCGCGCTGGTGCTGCCGATTTTGCTGGCTTTGCACGCGGTTCAGACGCCCGGCGACGACCGGGCGCGGCGCGGCTACACGGTGCAGGCGGGGGTGCAGGTGGTCTTACTTTTAGTCATTCTGGCCTCGGCCCTGTCGCGGATGTGGCTGTATGTGGATCAGTGCGGCCTGACCGAGCTGCGGTTATACACGACGGCCTTCATGGCCTGGCTGGGGATTGTCTTTGTGTGGTTCACCCTGACCGTCCTGCGCGGACGCCGGGCGGGCTTTGCTTCCGGCGCGGCGCTGGCGGCCTTTGCCATTGTGCTGGGCCTGCACGTTCTGAACCCGGACGCCACGATTGTTCGGACCAACCTGCATTGGGCGGCGAAAGGACATCCGCTTGATGCGGCGTATACATCGTCCCTGAGCGCCGACGCCGTGCCGGACCTGGTGCGGGCTTTGCCCCGGCTGACGCCCGACGCGCAGAAGACGGTCCTTTGGCGGATTACGCCGCAGTGGTCCCGGCCAAATCAGGACTGGCGCAAATGGAACTGGGGCCGCGCTGGGGCCGCTAGTTCGGTCTACCGGCTTCGGAAAGAGAATGCCTTTGCGGCTGCCCAATAGTCAGTTATCAGAGGGAAATAAGACAGCCTAGAAAGAAGGGCTGGGACAAACCTTGCCCCTGGAAGAGACTATGAGGGATTTAAGCAATGACTGATCGCCGGCGCGGGTGGGTTGGAATAGGCGTGGCAATAGGTGGCTTGTGGCTGCCCTGGCTGGCGTTTTGCATGCTGTTTAACCACAGCGATAGTGTGTTGATCTCGCCTGATATGGACGACTGGGAAGTGGGACCGGGCGCGACGGGTTTCCTCGTCTGTCAGATCGTCATTACGGGTTTGGAACTGGCCGCCTTGGGGTTCGCTGTCCGAGCTTGGCGGACCTGGCCGGGGAAACTTGTCCTCCTGCTGGTTCCACTCGCGGTTTGGGTCGCTTGGGTCGTGCTCGGTGATTGGTACCTTGTGGTCTGCCACTTCACTTAGGATAATCTGGCTTTTCTGCTTAAATTTTCAGACTCAACGGCTTACCCCTTGACATAGGTGCTGATTAGCAGTATAATGGGGAGGTTGTTTTCAGCAAACTGCGCCAGGCTTCGGCCCGGCGCGTTACTGTGCAAGGGGGCATCGGACCAGGTTTTTCATTTTTCCCGCAAGGAGCATCTCCCGCAGGAACCGATGGGACTGGAATAGAAACACAACAGTCACATGAATGTTTTTTGTGACGCTGTCATGCCCCGTGTCGCCGTTTACCGCACCCGCTCTACGCGCAAGTGCCGGACAGTGACAGGCGGGGCTTTTTTGTGTGTCAAGCCCCTGCACCAAATCTAGCATTTAAGACTTAGTTATTCGCGCCGAAAGGACCAGTCGCATGCCGACGATCAGCCAGCTTGTCCGTAAAGGACGCAAACGTGTTATCAAAAAGAGCAAGGCTCCCGCGATGAAGGGCAACCCGCAGAAGCGCGGCGTCTGCCTCGTCGTGCGGACCGTGTCTCCGAAGAAGCCGAACTCCGCTCTGCGGAAGATTGCGCGTATTCGCCTTACCTCCTCGGGGCGCAACAGCCCCGGCACGGAAGTCACGGCGTATATTCCGGGCATCGGACACAACTTGCAGGAACACAGCGTTGTGCTGATCCGGGGAGGCCGCGTCAAGGACCTTCCGGGCGTCCGCTACCATATCGTGCGCGGCACGCTGGACACGCAGGGAACCAAAGACCGCAAAAGCAGCCGCTCCAAGTACGGCACCAAGCGGCCTAAGCCCGGTGCGCCCGCTGCGACCGGCAAGAAGCGTTAATTAAGCATTCATTCGTGAAGCACTCATAGGGGAATAGACCATGCCGCGTAAAGGACCTGCGAAGAAACGGGTGATCCTGCCCGATCCGATTTATCATAACCGCCTCGTCACCCGGTTCGTCAACCGAATGATGATCGACGGCAAAAAGAGCCTGTCCGAGACCATTTTCTACCGGGCAATGGACGGCATCGAGGCCAAGACGGGCCGCAAGGGCATTGAGATTTTTGAGCAGGCCGTGCGAAACGTCATGCCGCAGGTGGAAGTCAAGCCTCGCCGCGTCGGCGGCGCGACCTACCAGGTCCCCATGGAAATCCGGGCGGACCGCAAAACATCCCTGGCGCTGCGCTGGCTCGTCGCCGCCGCTCGTCGCCGCAATGGCAAGACGATGATCGACCGCCTGACCGGCGAGCTGACCGATGCTGCGAACAACACCGGCGCGGCAGTGCGTCAGCGCGAAGAGAAGCACAAAATGGCGGATGCCAACAAGGCGTTCGCGCACTACCGGTTCTAGTTTGAACTCATTGAGTTTTCTGGGCCGGATACTGGAAGTATCAGCAAATTATGGCACGAGAATATAGTCTGGACAAAACGCGCAATATCGGCATCGCTGCCCATATTGACGCGGGCAAGACCACCTGTACGGAACGAATTCTGTACTACACGGGCCGGTCGTACAAAATCGGCGAAGTGCATGAAGGCGCGGCGACGATGGACTGGATGGAGCAGGAGCAGGAGCGCGGCATCACGATTACGTCGGCTGCGACCACCTGTTTCTGGGGCCTGGAATCCGACGCCACAACCGGGGTCCGCACTCCGACCCATCGCATCAACATCATTGACACGCCCGGACACGTCGACTTCACCGTCGAAGTGGAGCGCTCGCTCCGCGTTCTGGACGGCGTTGTCGCACTGTTTGATGCCGTCGCAGGGGTTCAGCCGCAGTCCGAAACGGTCTGGCGACAGGCGACCAAGTACCGCGTCCCGCGTATGTGCTTCGTCAACAAGATGGATCGGACCGGCGCGGATTACTACTTCGCCGTCGGGACCATTGTAGATCGCCTCGGCGCGAATGCCGTCATGCTGCAAATTCCGATTGGGGCGGAAGGCGACTTCACCGGCGTGATTGACCTTGTGGAAAACAAGGCCATTGTCTACAAAGGCGATGACGGCAAGGTGTTTGAAGTGCTGGACGTTCCCGCGAGTATGCAGGAGATTACCGCCAAGTACCGCGCCCTCATGATTGAGAAAGTGGCGGAAACCGACGAAGCGCTGACCGAAAAGTTCCTGATGGAAGAGCCGATTTCTGCCGAAGAGCTGAAGCCAGCAATTCGTAAAGCTACGATCAGCCTGGAAATCGTGCCTATTCTTTGCGGCTCGGCTTACAAAAACAAGGGTGTGCAGCCTCTGCTGGATGCCGTTATCGAGTACCTGCCTTCACCGCTCGATGTGGGCGCTGTGAAGGCCATCAACGCCGACACGGAAGAGGAAGAAAGCCGCGAGCCGTCCGACTCCGCGCCGTTCGCTGCACTGGCCTTTAAGCTGATGAACGATCAGCACGTCGGCAACCTGACGTTCTTCCGGGTCTACTCGGGAACCCTGACCAAAGGCTCTTATGTTTACAATGTAAACAAGGGCAAGCGGGAGCGGATTTCGCGTATTCTGCGGATGCACGCCAACAAGCGCGAAGAAGTCGATGAAGTCTTCGCCGGTGACATCGCCGCTGCTGTTGGTTTGCAGCTTTCGACGACGGGTGACACGCTGGCCGACGAAAAGCAGCCGGTTCTGCTGGAAACGATCACGTTCCCGGAGCCTGTCATCTCTGTCTCTATCGAGCCGAAGACCAAAGTGGACCAGGAAAGCATGGGCAAGGCTCTCCAGCGTCTCGGCGCGGAAGACCCAACCCTGCGTATCCGCACCGACGAAGAGACCGGTCAGGTCATTCTGTCGGGTATGGGCGAGCTTCACCTGGACATCATTATTGACCGGATGCGGCGTGAGTTCAAAGTCGAAGCCAATCAGGGCCGCCCACAGGTCGCTTACAAAGAGACCGTCAAGAAGCTGGCTGAAGCACGGGTTCCGTTCAAGCGGCAGTCCGGTGGCAAGGGCCAGTACGGCGACTGTGAGCTGATTGTGGAGCCGCTGGAAGCGGGTCTGGGCTTTGAGTTTGTCAACAAAACCGTTGGCGGCTCGATCCCGAAAGAGTTCATCAAGCCCATTCAGGCAGGTGTCGAGGAAGCCATGGAAGTGGGCGTTTCCGCAGGCTACCCGATGGTAGACATTCGGGTCAGCGTCACCGACGGCTCGTTCCATGAAGTGGACTCGTCGGAAATGGCATTTAAGATGGCTGCGTCGATGACATTCAAAGAGGCCGCCCGCCGGGCGCAGCCGGTCATCAAAGAGCCGGTCATGGCCGTGGAAGTCGTCACCCCGGATCAGTTCCTGGGCAGCGTCGTTGGCGACCTGAACTCCCGGCGCGGCATGATTGAGGGCCAGGAGCAGAGCCACGGCGGAACGATGGTGATCAAAGCCAAAGTGCCGCTGGCCGAGATGTTCGGTTATGTCACGAGCCTGCGCTCGATGACGCAGGGCCGGGCGTCCTCCACGATGGAGCCGTCGCATTACGCCGAAGTGCCGCGCAACGTGGCCGAAGAGCTGGCCGCGAAGTCGGCGGGCGCGGGCAAGACCCTGGTTCGCCAGCAGAGCTAACAGTTTATTTCGCCCCGCCTCTTCCAGAGAGGCAGGGCACACAAATAGTATCGGAATAGTATCGGAGAAAATTATGGGAAAAGCGAAATTTGATCGTTCGAAGCCTCACGTCAATATCGGGACCATCGGGCACGTCGACCA
The DNA here is from genome assembly GCA_965277455.1 of Capsulimonadaceae bacterium. Lineage (GTDB taxonomy): Bacteria > Armatimonadota > Armatimonadia > Armatimonadales > Capsulimonadaceae > JANXMY01. Next base: position 3,889,747 of record OZ255823.1, read on the forward strand.
CGGCAAGACGAGCCTGACGGCGGCCATCACCAATGTCCTGGCAAAAGCCGGCGGTGCGACCGCCCGCTCCTATGCCTCCATCGACGCCGCCCCCGAAGAGCAGGCACGCGGCATCACCATCAACACCGCCCACGTCGAGTACGAGACCACAGCCCGCCACTACGCCCATGTGGACTGCCCTGGTCACGCCGACTACATCAAGAACATGATCACCGGAGCCGCCCAGATGGACGGTGCCATCCTGGTCGTGTCCGCTGCCGATGGCCCCATGCCCCAGACCCGCGAGCATATCCTGCTGGCGCGTCAGGTGGGCGTGCCGTCCATCGTCGTGTTCCTCAACAAAGCGGACATGGTGGATGACCCGGAGCTTGTGGAGCTGGTGGAGCTTGAGGTGCGCGAGCTTCTCTCCAAGTATGAGTTCCCCGGCGACGACTGCCCGATCATCGTGGGTTCTGCGGTGAAGGCACTCGAAGGCGATCAGTCGGAGATCGGCGAGCCTGCCATTCTGCGCCTGATGGAAGCGGTGGACTCGTTCATTCCGACGCCGGAGCGGGATGTGGACAAGCCGTTCCTGATGCCGGTGGAAGACACGATGACAATCACGGGTCGCGGGACGGTTGCGACGGGCCGTGTGGAGCGGGGCGTCTTGAAGGCGGGTGAGCAGATCGAGATTGTGGGCATCCGGGAAGCGACGAAGACGACGGTTGCGACGTCGATGGAAATGTTCCGCAAGACTTTGGACACGGTTCAGGCGGGTGACAACGCGGGCATTCTGCTTCGGGGCGTGGAGCGCAAGGACATCGAGCGGGGCCAGGTTCTGGCGAAGCCGGGGAGCATCAAGCCTCACACGAAGTTCGAGGGTGAGGTTTATATCTTGTCTAAGGAGGAGGGTGGTCGCCACACGCCTTTCTTCAAGGGGTACCGTCCTCAGTTCTACTTTCGGACGACGGACGTGACGGGCAATCTGGACCTGCCGGAAGGTGTGGAGATGGTGATGCCTGGGGACAACGTGACGATTGGGGGGGAGCTGATCTCTCCGATTGCGATGGAAGAGGGTCTTCGGTTTGCGATCCGCGAGGGCGGCCACACGGTCGGCGCGGGTGTCGTCACCAAGATCATCGCTTAGTCCATTTCAGCCTTGAGGGGCGTGAATAATTCACGCCCCTCGCTTTTGTGCCGGGAGCACCACTCTATTATGCGTCGTGATAAAGTCCGTATCCGCCTTCGTGCGTTTGACCACCGCGTTCTTGACCAGAGCGCCGAGAAGATTGTAGACACTGTGAAGCGCACCGGGGCACGTATCTCCGGGCCGGTTCTGCTGCCGACTGAGAAAAACATCATGGGGATGCAGCGCAGCACCTTTGTGGACAAAGAGTCCTTTGAGCATTTCGAAATGCGGACGCACAAGCGCCTGATCGACATCCTCGATCCTGGCCCCAAGACCATTGATGCCTTGATGCGGCTTGACCTGCCCTCGGGCGTGGACATCGAAATCAAGCTGTAACTTGGCATTTTGAAGAACAGATTTGTGTCAGCGTGATTTTTATGCTGATGCTCCAAGAAGTTGCCGGGATGGATGAAATCCTGGCAGCCGCTTAGCCTTCAAAGCGAAGCAAAGAAGAAACGTACAACAAAAACCGCGTCACGCAGCAAGTTGAACCACACTTGTGAGGTGCGCCGTGGAGGAAACCAATGCCAAGTTCAATCTTGGGCAAGAAGCTGGGCATGACCCAGATCTTCGAAGAGAACGGCCGGGTCACGCCCGTCACCGTAATCGCTGCCGGTCCCTGTGTTATCACACAACTGAAAACTGTCACCAAAGACGGCTATTCCGCCGCGCAAATTGGCTTCGAGGATGTCAAGGAACACCGCCTGACCATGCCTCTCAAGGGCCATTTTGTCGCGCATGAAGTCAAGCCGAAGCGCACCCTGCGTGAAATCCCCCTGGATGAAGGCGAGACTCTGGCCGAAGGCTTTGAGTTCCAAGCTGACATCTTTGCCGCTGGCGACAAAGTCGCCGTCACGGGTATTTCCAAAGGTAAGGGCTTCGCGGGCGTTATGAAGCGGTACGGCTGGCGCGGCAACAAAGCCACGCATGGCGCATCGACGTCTCACCGCAAGCCGGCTTCCGGTGGCGGCACCGACGCCGCCCGCACCTTCAAAGGCTCAGGCAAGCCGGGTCACATGGGCGATGTCCAGGTGACACAGCAGGGCCTGCGCGTCGTGCGCGTGGACACCGAAAAGAACCTGCTGCTCGTCAAAGGAGCCGTCCCCGGCTCGATTGGCGGCCTGGTCATGATCAAGAAATTCAAACGCTAGGAGGAACATTACCCATGCCGGAAACCACACTCCGAAAAGCGGACGGCTCCAATGGGGGAAATGTCTCCCTCAGCGACAAGCTTTTTTCCGCAAAAATTAATCCGGGCCTGATGCATCAGGCGGTCGTCAACGAGGCGACCAATTCCCGGCAGGACACCCGAGACACCAAAACCCGCGCCGAAGTCGCGGGCGGTGGCCGCAAGCCGTATCGCCAGAAGGGCACGGGGCGGGCACGTCAGGGAACCATCTCGGCCCCGCATTATCGCCACGGCGGTATTGTCTTCGGCCCGCACCCCCGCGATTTGTCGGCCAAGCTGCCCAAGAAGGCACGCCGGGCGGCACTCGCGTCGGCGCTGACCACGAAAGCCGATGACGGCGTGATCGTCGTTCTGGATGCGCTTCATATGGAGACGCATTCCACCAAGACGGCGGCGGCTCTGCTGACGACGCTCGGGATTACCGGTAAGGCACTGATTGTGCTGGCCGAAACCAATTTGACGATCTATAAGTCGTTCCGCAACATTCCGGGCATCACCGTCCGGGTCGCCCCCGCCTTCTCGGTGCGGGACGTGCTGGACGCGAACCAGATCGTGATGACACAGGCCGCGCTGGATAAGCTGGATGCCGTTTACGGCAAGGCAGCCCCCGAAAGCACGGCGACGGAGGCGACGGTTTAACATGAGCGTCAGCACAAAAAGCCCGTACCAGATTATTGTCCGGCCCGTTGTCACCGAAAAAAGCGTGGCCGGCGGCAGCCTGGGGCAGTATACGTTTGTCGTGGCCCGCGATGCCAACAAGTATGAGATTGCGGAAGCCATTCAGCAGATCGAGGCCGAGGCCAAGAACGTCGTCAACGTCGTTTCGGTCAACACCATGGTCGTCAAAGGTAAGACACGCTCGGGACGCTTCTTCAAGCGCTCCAACAAGGGCCGCACTTCCGATTGGAAGAAAGCGATTGTCACCCTGCAAGCCGGTCAGTCCATTGAGATGGTGGAGGGAGTTTAAGCACCATGGGAATTAAGCGTTACAAACCCACAACGCCCTCGCAGCGGTTCCGCACCGCCTCGGATTATTCCGAGCTGACGGCCTCCAAGCCCGAAAAATCGCTCCTGCGCCCGAACAAGCACAGCGGCGGGCGCAACAACAAAGGTCGCCGCACGGCGGTCAATGTTGCGGGTGGCAACAAGACGATGTACCGGATCATCGACTTCAAGCGCGACAAGATCGGCGTCCCCGGCAAAGTGGCGACGATTGAATACGATCCCAACCGCTCGGCTCGTATCGCACTGGTGCATTATGCCGATGGCGAAAAGCGCTATATGCTGTGGCCGGTCGGCACCAAAGTCGGCGACATGATTGTGTCGAGTGATACCGCAGACATCAAGCCCGGCAACGCGCTTCCCCTGCGGGCAATCCCTGTCGGTACGCTCGTGCATAACATTGAGATGACGCCGGGCAAGGGCGGGCAAATAACCCGTACTGCCGGCAACTCCGCACAGCTTATGGCAAAAGAAGGCAAGTATGCCACCCTGCGCCTGGCGTCAGGCGAAACCCGCCTGATTTTGCAGGAGTGCCGTGCCACTATCGGGCAGATCGGCAATGTCGACCACGAGAACATCAAGCACGGTAAGGCCGGTAAGAAGCGCTGGCTCGGCGTCTATATGCACACCCGTGGCGTCGTTATGTCTCCGCGTGACCATCCCCACGGCGGCGGCGAAGCGAAGTCTCCGGTCGGACGCAAAAAAGGCCCGGTTTCGGCGACTGGCGTGCGAGCCAACGGCTTCCGCACCCGCCGCAACAAGAGCACGCAGAAATTCATTGTGCGCCGACGCGGCAGCAAGTAAGGGAATAACAAATAATGGGACGCTCACTGAAAAAGGGTCCGTATGCGGAACCCAAGCTGCTCAAGCGCATTGAAGATATGAATGCGCGTAACGAGAAGCGAATTATCAAAACCTGGTCGCGCCGGTCCACCATCTTCCCGCAGATGATCGGCCACACGCTGGCCGTCCACGACGGACGCAAGCATATCCCCGTCTTCGTGACGGAGAACATGGTCGGTCACAAGCTCGGCGAATTCGCGCTGACCCGGACGTTCAAGGGCCATGCCGGCTCGAAGGACACCCGGACGACGCGGGGCCGTTAAGGAAATTACCCAATGAACACAGCCGCGAGAGACCGCGCCCTGCTGCCCACCGTCAAAAACGTGCTGGGCCGGACGCCGGTTTCCAAACTGAAACTGACAAAAGAAAAAGACGGCAGCCTCAAAGTCCTGCTGCACACCAGCCGCCCAAACAACGTGCGGATGGAAAGCGAAACGCTGACCGACTCGCTGAAACAGAAAATCGGCGGGCGGGATGTGCAGGTGGAAGTAGTCGCCGAAGCCCGTGCGGTCGCCAAGTACGTGCGTGTTTCGGCCCGTAAAGCCCGCCTGGTGATTGATGTCATCAAGGGCAAGCGCGTTTCCGAAGCCCTCGGTATGCTGCGGTTTATCCCGAATCATGCCGCTGAGCTGATCTCCAAAGTGCTTATTTCCGCCGCTGCCAACGCGCAGGACGGTTGGGGCGCAGGCGTGGATGAGCTGCAAGTGCATAACATTCTGGCTGACGTCGGCCCATCGCTGAAGCGGGTTCGCGCCCGTGCTCAGGGACGCGCTTACCGCATCCTGAAGCGCACCAGTCATCTGACCGTGATCCTGACAGAAGCTCCGGCTCCCGTCGTTAAGGCAAAGCGGACGGCAGTTCCTGCCAAGCCGAAGGCCGTGGCGGCTCCCGCCGCGCCGACTAACCAGACGGTGACGGAGCAGTCGGGTCAGGAAGCTGATCTGGATATGCCGATTGCGACGCCCGCCGAAGAGAACCGTCAGGTTCCTGGCGCGGAGCAGGGCGAAGGCGGCACGGGCGACTCGGCCAACACGCCGGATAGCGGACAGAGCACCTCGTCGGCTACTGACACGGCGGTGACGGCGGAAACGCCCGAGACACCCACGGGCGTCACGCCAGCCACGGCCTCGGATGCCCCGGAAATCGATACATCTGACCCCGAGCCGGACACAAGCGCCGGTGCGGATCAGCTACGGGAAGCAGGAGAATAACTCATGGGACAGAAAATCCATCCCGTCGGGTTCCGCGTGGGCGTGAACCGCGACTGGGAAAGCAAATGGTATCTGGATAAAGGCTACGCGCAGGCGCTGGTGGAAGACTTCCATATCCGCGAGTACATCAAGGACCGCCGCGAGCTGGCAAACGCCTCCATCGCGCGGGTCGAGATTGAGCGTGCCGCGAACCGCGTCAAGGTGACTCTGCACACGGCCAAGCCCGGTATCATTATCGGGCGCGGCGGCAAGGGCGTGGACGATCTTCGGGCGCTGCTTGAAGGCAAGTTCAAGAAGTCGTTCCAGGCCAATGTCAACGAAATTCGGCACCCGGAACTCGATGCACAGCTTGTGTCGGAGAGCATCGCGCAGCAGATTTCCAAGCGTGTGTCGTACAAGCGTGCCATGCGGCAGGCCGTCACCCGCGCCATGAAGCTCGGCGCGAAGGGTATCCGTATCCTCTGCTCGGGCCGTCTGAACGGCAGCGAAATGGCCCGTAAAGAAGGCGACCGTCTGGGCAAAATCCCTCTGCACACACTGCGGGCGGATATTGACTACGGTTTCTCGGAAGCACCGACGACTTATGGCAACATTGGTGTCAAGGTCTGGATTTACAAGGGCGACATCCTGCCCGGCCAGAAGCGGCTGACGACGGCGGACATCGCGTTGCAGCAGCAGCAGCAGCGGCGGCTCAATGCCGACGAGGGCTTTGGTGATCGCGGTCCGTCTGGCGGACGCGGTGGACGCGGCGGTGCTGGTGGTGGTCGCGGTGGTGCTGGCGGCGGACGCGGTGGTGCTGGCGGCGGACGCGGCGGCGGCTTCGGTGGCGGCGGTGGTCGCGGCGGCGGTGGGTTTGGCGGCGGCGGCGGTCGTGGACCGGGCGGCGGTGGCGGCTTCGGTGGCGGCGGTGGCCGTCCCGGCGGCGGCGGCGGTGGCTACGGCGGCGGCGGTGGCTACGGCGGCGGCGGCGGTCGTCCCGGCGGCGGTGGTGGCGGCGGTGGTCGCTAAAGGAAATCTTTAAATTATGTTGATGCCAAAGAAAGTCAAGCGCCGCCGCGTTCATCGCGGTCGGCGCACGGGAGTCGCCTCGGGCGGCAACCATGTGGATTTCGGTGAGTTCGCGCTGCAAGCCCTGGAAGCCTGCTGGATGTCCAACCGGCAGATCGAAGCAGCCCGTATCGCCATGACCCGCAAAATCAAGCGCGGTGGAAAAATCTGGATTCGGGTGTTCCCCGACAAGCCGTTCACCAAGAAGCCTGCTGAAACCCGTATGGGCAAGGGCAAAGGCGCACCCGAAGGCTGGGTTGCGGTTGTGAAGCCGGGCCGTGTGCTCTTTGAGATGTCGGGCGTGCCGGAAGAGCTGGCGAAAGAAGCGATGCGGCTTGCCCAGCATAAGCTGCCGATTGCGACCAAGTTCATCACCCGGCATGAAACCGCGCTGCAAATCGCCGCGCATGGGATGTCTGAAGCGTCGGTCGGCGCGGAAGACATGGGCAAGACGAACGACGATTTAGGAAAGACGGTGAATTCCGATGGCGAATAAAACCAGAGACCGCCGCGAAGAGCTGCGCGGTATGGCGGAGGCGGACATGAACGCTGTCATCGCCAATGCACACAAAAGCATCTATCAGTTCCGCAAGGACCGCCTGAGCAAGCCTCAGGAGAATGTCAAAGTGGTCAAGGCGGCTCGTAAAGAGATCGCCCGTATCCTGACGTTCAAGCGGCAGCGGGAACTGAGCGGGGACCAGGGGTAAGTTATGGCAGACGAAACAATCGAAGAAACAACTGAGCTGAACCGCACCCGCCGCAAAGTCCGCGTCGGGGTCGTGTCCAGCGACAAGATGCAGAAAACTATCGTGGTGACGATCAGCAACCTGGTCCGTCATCCGGTTTATGGCCGCTTCCAGAAGCAGGCCAAAAAGCTCAAGGCGCACGACGAGACGAACGAGGCGCATATCGGGGACACCGTGGAGATCATGGAAACCCGGCCCCTGAGCAAAGACAAAAACTGGCGCGTCACTCGGATCATCGAGCGGGCCAAGTAACACCAACACATCCGCACTGCGGGTTTGCTAGGGCCGGTCACAAAGCCGGGCGGTCTTTTCGAAGGCCGCCCGGACCTGGACCGGCAGCGCAAAAGGAAAACGAATGATTCAAGATTATAGCCGCCTTCGGGCGGCGGACAACAGCGGGGCACGCGAGCTGCTCACGATCCGCGTCCTGAAAGGCTCTAACGCCAAGTACGCGCATATCGGGGACATCATTGTGTGCGCCGTGAAGTCGGCGACGCCGGGCGCGGCGGTGAAGAAGGGCGATGTGGTCAAAGCCGTCGTCGTTCGCACCAAGCAGGCCATTCGGCGGCAGGACGGCTCCGTTCTGCGCTTCGATGAGAACGCGGCGGTCGTGCTGACCAATGCGCTCGCCCCACGCGGAACCCGCGTGTTCGGACCCGTGGCCCGTGAGCTGCGCGATTCCAAATTTGACGGCGCGATGAAGATCATCTCGCTCGCCCCGGAGGTGCTCTAAGATGTACAAACCGCCAAGTAAAAAAGGGCCGCGCCGAAATGTGCCGCAGTTCACCGGCAAAATCCGGCTCCGCACCGGTGACACCGTGCGTGTGCTGGCTGGCAAAGATAAAGGCAAAGAAGGCACGATCACCGAAGTGCGCCGCTCTGAAGGCAAAGTGATGGTCGAAGGCGTCAACATCGTCATCAAGCATCAAAAGCCCCGTCAGGCAGGAGCGCCCGGCGCGAACGGTCAGGGCGGGCGCATTGAGCAGACCATGCCGATGCCGATTGCCAAAGTGCAGCTTGTCGACCCGGCGGACGGCAAGACCGCCACGCGAGTCGGCATTCGCACCGATGAGAACGGGGAGCGCGTGCGCTTTGCCAAGAAGTCCGGGGGGGTGATTACCAATGGCTAACGAGACCAATCAGCCAACGCTGAAAAAGAAGTATCAGGATGAGATCGTTCCCGTTCTGCAAAAAGAGTTCGGCTACAAGAACATCATGCAGGTTCCGCGCATCGAAAAAGTCGTCCTGAACATGGGCGTCGGCGCGGCGGGCCAGACTGGCGGCGACGCAAAGCAGCTTGACGGCGCGGTATCGGACCTGTCCACCATTACAGGTCAGAAGCCTGCGGTGACGCGGGCGAAAAAGTCCATCGCTAATTTCCGCCTGCGCGAAGGCGCACGGATTGGCGCGAAAGTGACACTGCGCGGCGCACGAATGTATGAGTTCTTGGACCGCCTGCTGAACATCGCGCTTCCCCGCGTTCGTGACTTCAGCGGCATCAACCCGAATTCGTTCGACGGGCGCGGCAACTTTGCGATGGGCCTGAAAGAGCAGCTCACATTCCCCGAGATCGTCTACGACAAGGTGGATAAAGTGCGCGGCATGGACATTATCATTGTGACCACCGCCAACACCGATGCCGAGGCCCGGTCGCTGCTCAAAGCGGTCGGCGTCCCCTTCCGGGGCGAAAAGCAGGGTGAGCGGCTGCTGTAAATACGACCCCCGGCACGTTCTGTGCCGGGGATTTTACTCGCCGCACCAAAATAGCGCAAAGTTAGGGTATACTATCCCCTGTGTCCGCGCCCAAGCCGGACTTTTTGCTTTGCAGTTTTTGTTTTCGATTATCTAAGGAATATATATGGCTAAAGAGTGCCTGATTCAGAAAGCCAAGCTGAAGCCCAAGTTCAGCGTTCGTGGCTACAACCGCTGCCAGCTCTGCGGACGGGCGCATGGATATATGCGTAAGTTCAGCATCTGCCGCATCTGCTTCCGCGAGCTTGCTCACCAGGGAATGATCCCCGGCGTGACCAAGTCGAGCTGGTAAGCACCGCCAACTATAAACAGCCATATCGGGACCATTTGGCCCGTCTGATGGGAGAAATTTTCTATGCCAGTCTCTGACCCGGTTGCCGACCTGCTGACGCGCATTCGCAATGCCAACAGCGCCAACCACGAATCACTCGAAATTGACTCTTCGAAGCTCAAAATCGAAGTGACCCGCATCCTGCATGAAGAAGGCTACTTGAAGTCCTACGAAGTGATCAAGCAGCCCGTGCAGGACAAAATCAAGATCACCCTCAAGTACGGCGCACGGAACCGCGAAAAGGTGATTACCAACCTCAAGCGCGTGTCCAAGCCCGGCCTCCGCATTTATCGTTCTCACGACAAGCTGCCGACCGTTTTGCGCGGTCTCGGCATCGCCATCGTCAGCACTTCACAGGGCGTGATGACTGCCAAGAAGGCCCGCAAGCTGGGCATTGGCGGCGAAGTCCTGGCGTTTGTCTATTAAGGAGTTCCCCCATGTCTCGTATCGGAAAACTCCCGATCCCACTGCCGCAGGGCGTGGAAGTCAAAGCCGCCGCTGACGGCACGCTGACCATTAAAGGCCCCAAAGGCACGCTGGTTCGCCAAATCCACCCCCGCATGAGCGTGGAGCAGGATGACGCGACTCTTACCGTCACTCGGCCTACCGACAGCCAGGGAGACCGCGCCCTGCACGGCCTGACCCGCTCGCTGGTCAACAATATGGTTGTCGGCGTCTCCGCTGGCTACCGGCGCGTGCTGGAAATTGAAGGCGTCGGCTACCGCGCTGCCAAAGACGGAAAGAAACTGGTCCTCAGCCTCGGCTTTTCGCATCAGGTTCCCGTCGAGCCGCTGGACGGCGTTGACTTTGAAGTCGGTCAGGATGCGGCAACGCGCCGTCCGTTCATCATAGTCATCGGCATTGACAAAGAAGCCGTCGGTCAGCAGGCCGCCGTCATCCGCAAGCTGAAGCCGCCCGAGCCTTACAAGGGCAAAGGTATCCGCTATCAGGGCGAAATTGTCCGCCGCAAGGCTGGCAAGAGCGGCAAGGCTGGCGGCAAAGGCGCGAAAAAGAAGTAAGCACCCGGCATTGAGCAGCCGTGCAGTTGAAAACTGCACGCTGGGAGAGGCGTCCTACGGACGAAAGAAATACAGAGCTGGCCCGCATAGCTGTTCTTTCCTTCGTCCGAAGGACGCCTCACCTAGCGAGGGATTTTCAATCCCTCGTCTTACAGTCGCAATTATATTGGCTCGCCGCGCCGACGCTGCTTACGTCTGCGTTAGGGCGGGCCAAGAGGAAACTCGCAGAATTATGCCACAGATCAACAAAAACGAAAACCGCCAAAAGCGGCACACCCGCGTCCGTAAGCGCGTCAACGGCCTGCCCGAGCGGCCTCGGCTGAACGTCTACCGGTCGTCCAACAACATCTACGCGCAGATCATTGACGATCAGGCAGGCCACACGCTGGCCTCGGCGTCTTCGCTGGATGCTTCCCTGCGCGATGCCGGTAAATCGGGCAAGAGCGCAGGCGGCAACATTGAAGCGGCCAAAGCCGTCGGCGCACTGATTGCCGAGCGGGCCAAAACCGCCGGACTGTCCAAAGTGGTCTTTGATCGCGGCGGCTACCTTTATCACGGGCGGGTGCAGGCTCTGGCTGACGCGGCACGCGAGAATGGACTGGATTTCTAACTCATGGCATTGATCAACCCGGACACGCTTAACCTGGAAGAGCGCGTCATTCAAACAAATAAAGTCCAGAAGACCCACAAGGGCGGACGCACCATGTCCTGGAGCATCCTGGTCGTTGTCGGCGACGGCAACGGCTATGTGGGCGCAGGCATTGGCAAGGCGCGGGCCATTCCCGACGCCATCCGCAAAGGCGTGGAAGCGGCTCGCAACAGCCTGGTCCATGTGCCTCTCGTCGGCTCGACCATCCCGCATGACGTCCTTCTGCGGAAGGGCGGCGCGGAAGTGCTGATTAAGCCTGCCGGTCCCGGTACGGGCGTTGTGGCGGGCGGCTCGGTCCGCGCCATTCTGGAAGCGGCGGGCGTCAAGGACGTCCTCGCCAAATCGCTTGGCTCGTCCAACAAAGTCAACACGGCCTGGGCGACGATTGCCGCCCTGAAGCAGCTTAAGCGGGCCACCGATGTCGCCCGTCTGCGCGGCCTGAATGTCAATGACCTGGTTTCCAAAGCCACCGCCGATGCAGCCCGCGACGCGGAGCAGGTGGACTCAGCGGCAGGCATTGCGTCTGTTGTCTCTGATGAGCCAGCCGCCGCCGCTCCCGAGCTGGCAGCCACCGTCGAAGCTACCACACCGATTGCGCCTGTGGACGCCGCCGATGTCACGCAGACAGAGACGACCTCGACGGGAAATCCCACGACTGAGGGAGGAGCTTAACCTATGGCCGACCTGAAAATTACACTGACGCGCAGCTTGATTGGCTACGACTCAAGCCAGCGCCTGACGGCGCGTGCGCTGGGCCTTGGCAAAATTGGCTCGAGTGTCACGCAGGCAGACACCGCTCCGATCCGGGGCATGATCAAAAAAATCACGCACGTTCTCACTGTTGAGACTGCGGACGGCCAGCTTGTGTCCAAACCGGCCCCCAAAATTGGCCGTAAAAAACACTATGGCCCACATGAAGGTATTGGAGTGGGACAATGAACTTAGCTGAACTGAAACCAAACGAGGGCGCACGCAAGCCTCGTAAACGCATCGGGCGCGGTCCCGGCTCCGGCACGGGCAAGACGTCCGGCGGCGGCCACAAGGGCGACAAGGCACGCGGCAACACCAAGCCCGGCTTTGAAGGTGGACAGACACCACTGCATCGCCGCCTCCCGCAGCGGCGCGGCTTCACCGCCATTGACAAGACGGTCTATGCCGTCGTCAACCTGAGCGCCCTGGAGCGTTTTGATAACGATGCTGTGGTGACGATTGAAACGCTGGTAGATACCGGCCTCGTCGGCAGCATCAAAGACGGCGTCAAGATTCTGGGCAGCGGCGAGCTGACCAAGAAGCTGACCGTCCGTGCGACGCAGTTCTCCAAGAGCGCCCAAGAGAAGATCACGGCGCTTGGCGGAACCGTCGAAATCGTCTGAGCAACTGTCCGAAGAGCAACTGTTCGAGTAGAGGCATAGTGAATGGCTGTCAACCGACCTTCCGCAAATTTGCCCGCCGCCCGTGGCGGCGGGGGCCGAAACCGCCCGGCGGCGACTCAGCGCTCCTCCAATGCGCCTCTGGTAGAGGCGCTGGCGGCGGCGTGGTCGATCCCGGAGCTGCGGCGTCGGCTGATGTTTGTGTTTTATATGTTCGCCGTCTATGTCGTCGGCCTGCATATCCCGGTACCGGAAGTCAACCACACGGCGCTTGCGGCTTACTTTAAGAACAACGGCGGCGGCGGCATCCTGAACCTGGTAGACGTGTTCTCCGGCGGGGCACTCAAGCAGTTTACGGTGTTTGCGATGGGCATTGTGCCCTATATTAACGCCTCCATCATCATGCAGCTTTTAACGTTTGCAATCCCGTCATGGCAGGAAATGTCGCGGGAAGGCGAGTCTGGCCGCAAGCGGATCGCGCAGTATACACGGTACCTCACGTTCGGCTTGGCACTGGTGCAGGCGACGGGAATGACACTGCTTCTGCGGCGCGAGAACGTACTGGGGGAAAGCCCTCTGCTGGCAGTTGGCGTTGTTATCACGCTGTCGGCAGGCACGGCATTTTTGATGTGGGTCGGTGAGCAGATCACCGACAAGGGCATCGGCAACGGTATCTCGCTGATCATCTTCTGCGGCATTATGGTCCGTCTGCCGACTCAGCTTTTCCAGGTGGGGCAGTTGGTCGCAGCGGGGTCGGTTCGTCCCTGGCAGGTGATGCTGCTGATTGTGGTATTCTTCGCTACCGTGGTTGGCATTGTCTTTGTCACTTTGGGACAGCGCAAAATCCCCATCCAGCACGTCCGCAAAATTGTCGGCAACAAGATGTCGCAGGGCGGCACGTCGTACCTTCCGTTTGGCGTGGCGACAGCGGGTGTTATCCCGATTATCTTCGCCCTGTCCATTCAGCTCTTGCCGGCGACCTTCGGGGCGCTGGTTTCAAAGACGACGCCGCTGGGTCATTTTTTGAGCAGCGCGAATGATTTCCTATCACCGGGTAAAAACCCGCTGACCGGCCTAGTCTATGCGGCAATTATCGTGTTCTTCACGTATTTCTATACGGCGGTCACGATGAACGTGGAGCAGATGGCTGACGACCTCAAGAAGTACGGCTCGTATGTGCCCGGTATTCGTCCCGGCAAGCCGACGATGGAGTACCTGGACAAAGTGATGACGCGCATTACGCTGGCCGGGGCGCTGTTCCTGGCTTTTGTGGCACTCCTGAATTACTGGGTGCCTGCGATTACCGGCACAGCGGGGGCATTTACTCTAGTTGGCGGAACGTCGCTGCTAATCGTTGTCAGCGTTGCGCTGGATACGATGCGGGCGATAGAAGCGCAGCTTTTGATGCGTAACTACGAAGGCTTTATTCGCTAGTGAAGCTTCTTCTGCTGGGTCCGCCCGGCGCGGGCAAGGGGACACTGGGACGAGCGCTGTCGCGCCGCTTTGGTGTTCCCCATGTGGCGGCAGGGGACATCATCCGGGACCATATTGCACGCGGCACAGAGTTCGGGCGCGGCGTGGAAACGCAGATCGCACACGGGAACTTTGCCTCCGACGCAGATATTTTATACTGGGTGTCACGGCGACTGGAAGAGCCTGACGCAGCGGACGGGTATGTGCTGGATGGCTTCCCGCGCTCTGTGCCGCAGGCGACGGTGTTTGACGGCGCTTTGGATGCTGTGCTTTGGCTGCGGATTGACGAAGCCGAGCGGCAGGTGCGTCTCGCCGGGCGGCTGACCTGCCCAAAGTGCGGAATGATTTACCACCGGTCTGCATTGCCGCCGACCCTGCGCTGGGCGTGTGACAGAGACGGTGCATTGCTAGTTCGACGGCCCGAAGACGACCAAGACGAACAGCGGCAGCGCATTTACTGCGAGGTGACCGTACCACTGGAACGTTTTTATGCCGCATATGACTTGGTGCTGCCGATAGATGCTTCGGGCAGCCCGGAGCAGGTGATGGCGTTAGCGATGCAGGCGCTGGCGGGCAGGCAGCTTGCAATTGCTAGATTTTAAGGGTATACTACGCGGATGATTCGGCTGAAGAGTGCGGAAGAAATTGAAATGATGCGTCGTGCCGGTCGAGCCGTGGCAGAAGCGCTGGCAGCCATGCGCGACGCTATCGTCCCCGGCGAGACGACGACGCTGGATTTGGACGAAGTCGCCGCCGAAGTTTTGAAGAAGCGGGGCGCGAAACCGGCTCTGCTGGGCTACAAGCCGAGCTTCAGTCGCGTGCCCTATCAGCACAACACCTGCGTTTCAGTCAACAATGAAGTTGTGCATGGTGTCCCAAGCAAAAAGCGTGTGCTGCAAGAAGGCGACATCGTTAGCCTGGACCTCGACGCCTCGATTGATGGCTGGTGTGCCGATGCCGCGCTGACGGTTCCAGTAGGAACAGTTTCGGCGCCAGCCAGGAACCTGCTGACCGTTTCAAGAGAAGCACTGTTCAAGGGCATCGCACAGGCGCGGGTTGGCAACAGCGTCGAAGATATCAGCGCGGCTATTCAGCGCCATGTGGAGCGAAACCGCTACGCTGTCGTGCGAGATTTAGTCGGTCATGGCATCGGGCAGACGCCGCATGAGGACCCGCAGGTTGCCAACTACGGCAAGCCGGGGCGCGGCGACCGGCTCCGGGCAGGCATGACGATCTGTATTGAGCCGATGGTCAACATCGGCAAGCATCCTGTTGGGCACCGCAAAGGCGACGTTTGGACAATTTTTACATCGGACAATTCCCTGTCCGCGCATTTTGAGCACACCGTGGCGATCACCGAGGACGGGCCGGATATTCTGACGCTCCCGCCCTCAAACGAGAAGTAAGGCAGGAGAAATAATATGCCCCGCAGGCCAAGAAAACAGCACGTCGCCCGCGACGAGCGCCGCGTCGAAGAGGCGGAAACTTATGCGAAAGAAAAAGCCATTGAAGTGGAGGGGGCCATTGTGGAGACCCTCCCCAATGCTATGTTCCGGGTTGGGATCGAAGGCGGACATCAGGTGCTGGCGCAGGTCAGCGGTAAAATCCGCATGAACTTCATCAAGATTTTGCCGGGGGACCGGGTGAAAGTCGAGCTTTCGCCGTATGACCCGACACGCGGGCGCATTTTGTACCGCTATAAGTAGGAGAGCTACCATGAAAGTCCGACCATCAGTAAAGAAAATTTGTGACAAGTGCAAAGTGATCAAGCGCGACGGTGTCGTGCGCGTGATCTGCGTCATCAAGAAGCACAAGCAGCGTCAGGGTTAATTCCCTCTCTCTTTTGAGTAGTATTCAGCATCATTCAGGAGGCATCTTTTGGCACGTATTGCAGGCGTCGATCTGCCACGCGATAAGCGGGTAGAGTACGCGCTCCTTTCTATCTTCGGGATCGGGCTGACCAGCAGCCGGGACATCCTGGAAAAAAATGGCGTCAGCCTGGACACTCGTGTCCGTGACCTGACCGAAAACGAAGTCAGCAAGCTGCGCGAAACCATTGAGCGCGAGTTCCGCGTCGAGGGCGACCTCAAGCGGCAGATTCAGATCAATATCCGGCGCTTGTCGGAAATTGGCTGTTACCGGGGCATCCGGCATCGCCGGGGTCTTCCCGTGCGCGGCCAGAAGACCAAAAGCAATGCTCGCGCTCGCCGTGGCCCGCGCCGCGCTGTCGCTGGCAAGAAGAAGGTTAAGAAGTAAACGAAGTTCCCGCCCAACTTTCATTGGGGCGGGTCCTGTACCGCCGCTCACCGCGACGGGTTGATAGGAGACAGAGCAGACCGCATGGCACAGAAGAAGACAACTTCTCGGCAGAAGCCGAAAGAGAAAAAGAATATCGCACAGGGAATTGTGCATATTCAAAGCACGTTCAACAACACCATTGTTTCGATCACCGATGTCAAGGGAGACTTGATCTCCTGGGCCTCCGCCGGCTCCGTCGGCTTCAAAGGGTCCCGCAAAGGCACCCCGTTTGGCGCACAGCTTGCGGCTGAAAAGGCTGCCCGCATCGCGCAGGATAATGGAATGCGCCGGGTGGACGTTCATGTCAAAGGCCCCGGCTCGGGCCGCGAGACGGCGATCCGGGCCTTGCAGGCCGTCGGCATCGAAGTCAGCATCATCAAAGATGTGACGCCGATCCCGCACAACGGATGCCGCCCCCCCAAGCGCCGCCGCGTTTGATCTGACGCTTTCCGCGTTTTGAAGTCGATTTTGGAGAAGGATAAGAAATGACCGCCGTTAAAAAAGGACCCGTGTCCAAGTCAGGAGATGCCCGGTGCCGCCAGTGCCGCCGCGAGGGCATGAAGCTTTACCTGAAGGGCACGCGCTGCTACAGCAAAAAGTGCGCTATCGAGCGCCGCAACTATCCGCCCGGTATGCACGGCCAGGGGATGCAGAAGAAAACCACCGAGTACGCCCATCAGCTCCGCGAAAAGCAGAAGATGAAGCGCACCTACCGTGTGCTGGAGCGCCCCTTCCGCAATTATGTGGACGAGGCTCTGCGCCGCAAGGGTGTGACGGGTGAAAATATCCTGTCCCTGCTCGAAACCCGCCTGGACAACGTCATCTACCGCATGAACCTCGGCGCGTCTCGCGCTCAGGCCCGGCAGCTTGTCTCGCACCGGCATTTCCTGGTGAACGGCAAGCGCGTCGATGTGCCTTCCTATCAAGTGCGCGTGGGCGAGGTGATTACGGTGCATGAGAACAGCCGCAAGAACCCGCAGATGCTGGAATCCCTGCGCGGCATGGGCCGCCGCATCCCGGAATGGCTGTCGTTTGATGCGAACTCGCTGACTGGCCACATTGTCGCCGTGCCGACACGCGACATGATCGATACCGATGTCACCGAGCAGCTCATCGTTGAGTACTACTCACGATAACGAACGCAGGTCCCGCCGCGTGGTCCCGAAGAAGGGACAAAACCCGCCGCTTTCCCCCGGCGGGTTTTGGCCTGTTTTCTGGCCCGCGCTTTGCGTAAGCCTGTAAGGAGTGAACCCAAACTAATGCCAGAGACTACTTTGGACCCGACTGTGCCGCGCATTGAGACGCTGGAACAGACCGAAACTTATGGCAAATTCGTGGTGGAACCGCTGGAGCGCGGCTACGGCGTGACGCTGGGAAATTCCCTGCGCCGTGTCCTGCTGTCCTCGATTCCCGGTGCGGCGGTGACGTCTATCAAAATTGACAACGTCCTGCACGAATTTTCTACCATCCCTGGTGTCAAAGAAGACACCACCGAACTGATCCTGAACCTGAAAGACCTTTTTGTCAAAGTGCATGGCCGCAACGGCGTCCTGTCTGAAGACGAAAAGATGGAGCCGATCACCATCACGATTGATGTGACCGGCCCCGGCAAGGTCACTGGTGCGGACATCAAGTGCCCGTCCGATGTCGAGATCGTCAACCCGGAAGTGCATATTGCGACATTGGCCGACGACAAATCGCGGCTCTCGATGGAGCTGGTTGTGGACGAAGGCAAGGGCTACGTTCTGCCCGAAAAGCAGGACCGAAGCAAGTATGTCATCGGCGTCATCCCGATTGGTGCCTCGTTTACGCCGGTTCGCAAAGTCTCTTTCAACGTCGAGTCTACCCGTGTTGGCTTCAAGACCGACTATGAGCGGCTGACGCTGGAGATTTTCTCCAACGGCACGATGGCCCCCGGCGATGCACTGAGCCAGGCGGCCTACCGGCTGGAAACATTCTTCCACCGCTTTGTGGAGTTCCCGCAGGGCTTCGGCGGGCGGATGGGCGGCACGAACGGCACGGGGTATCCCGTTGGCGTTCCAGGTGCCCCGGATGCACGAATTGAGGAGCTTGACTTCTCGGTTCGCACCTACAACTGCCTGAAAAAAGCCAGCGTCCTGACCATCGGGGACCTAATCAAGTTCCCCGAAAGCGAGCTGATGCAGATTCGCAACTTCGGCAAGAAATCGCTGACCGAAGTGAAGGAAAAACTGGCGACGCTTGGCCTGACTATTCCGGGCGCAACCGATGACGACACCGCCTACGGCGATGACGACGACATTGAAGATGATGAGACCGCAGCCGCCGACGACGAGTAGGCCGCCGCCGCTAAAGGACCAAGACTATGAATCACCGTATGGGTGGCCGAAAGTTCGGCCTGCCGAGTGACCAGCGCCGCGCCCTGCTGAAAAGCCTGGTGCGTGCCCTGTTCACCTACCAGACAATCAAAACGACCGAGACACGGGCCAAAGACGTGCGCTCTATCGCCGAGAAGATGATCACCAATGCCCGCGTGGACAGCCTCCATGCTCGCCGCCTGGCGCGTGCCTATCTGGGCGATGAAACGCTGGTGCATCACCTGTTCACGAAGATTGCACCGGAATACCGGGATATCAACGGCGGCTTTACCCGCACCGTCAAAATCGGGACGCGCCGGGGCGATGCCGCTCCCATTGTGCAGCTTGCGCTCATTACTGACCGTGAGTTCGGGATGCCGACTGCGCCTGAAAAGACCGGCCAGCCGGGCCATGCCCGTAAGTAGGTGAGCCAGCCTGTGCGAACGCTCAAGCTGACGATTGAATATGACGGCACGGAGTTTGGCGGCTTCCAGACGCAGGAGCCGCATCTGCGGACGGTGCAGGCGGTGCTGGAGTCGACGATTTCCCAGATTGCCGGGGGTGAACGGATTATCGTCAACGGCGCAGGCCGCACCGATGTCGGCGTTCACGCATTGGGACAGGTGATTTCGTTTCGCACGGAAAGCCGCCTCCCCGTGGAACGCTGGGCAATTGGCCTGAACAGCCTCTTGCCGCCGGATATTGCCGTAGCGAAGGCGGAGGAAGCCCCCGAGGGCTTTCACGCCCGGTTCTCGGCCCGGCAGCGCACCTATGGCTACCTGCTCTGGACGCGGCGAACACGCTCGGCCATCTGGAACCGGTACAGCCTGCATTGCCGCCGCCCGCTGGATATTGATCTGATGCGCCGCGCCGCCCAGCCGCTCATCGGGGCACATGACTTTACATCGTATGCCCGCGCCGGAGGCAATCCGGGCCGAACCAAAGTGCGGAACCTGCGAAGGCTGTCCCTGCGGCAGATGCAGAACGGCGTGCTGGTGATGGTTACCGCAAACGGCTTCCTGCGCTCGATGGTCAGAAATCTTGTCGGCGGGCTGGTCACAGTCGGGGTGGGGGACCTGCCGCCGGAGGGCCTGATGGACATCCTAGCCCTCCAAGACCGGGCGCTGAATCCGATCCCGCCCGCTGCGCCGCAGGGCCTCTGCTTTCTGCGCGTGGATTTTTAAGAGATAAGTTTTAAGAAACAGAAGATAACTGGAGAATATGAATGGCAACTTATAGCGCCAAACCGCTGGACATGGAACAAAACCGCAAGTGGATTGTCCTGGACGCCACTAATCAGTCGATGGGACGGCTGGCTGTCGAAGCCGCCAAAATCCTGCGCGGCAAGAACAAGCCCGAATGGACCCCGCACGTTGACTGCGGCGATCATGTCATTATCATCAATGCCGACAAAGTGATTTTGACCGGCAACAACAAAAAAGACGAGCCGATTTACCGGCATACCCTGTATCCCGGCGGTATCCGCAGCGTCACACGCGGACGCGAGATCGAAAAGGACTCCGTCGCCGCCATGATGCGTGTCGTCAAGGGAATGCTCCCCCACAATACGCTGGGCGCCCTGACCTTGAAGAAGCTGCGCGTCTATGCTGGGCCGGAGCATCCGCATCAGGCACAGAAGCCGGAAGACATCGTTTAGTTTAATCGCTTTTCACGCTAAGGAATTCAAATGGCAGAAACCACACGCTTTTATGGCACGGGCAAGCGCAAAAACGCGATTGCCAAAGTCTGGCTCTCCTCGGGGCAGGGCACTATTACGGTCAACAACCGCACGACGGGCAGCTACTTCGGACGCGCTTCGCTGGAAGCTCTCATCATGCAGCCGTTCGAAGTGACTGAAACCACGGGACGTTTCGACGTGTTCGTCCGCGCCCACGGCGGCGGCATCTCGGGACAGGCCGGCGCGGTGCGCCACGGCATCTCGAAAGCCCTCGTCGAGTCCGACCCCGATATGCGGCCCGTCCTGCGAAAGCTGGGCTACCTGACCCGCGACCCGCGTGTCAAAGAGCGCAAAAAGGCTGGCCGTAAGCGTGCGCGGCGCGGTTTTCAGTTCTCCAAGCGCTAAATATAACCCGGTAAACCGATATGTCCCTGCTGACGGTGACGCTGAACCCGGCGCTGGACAAAGTGCAGGTTATCTCTGGCTTCACAGCCGGAGCGGTCTACAAAGCCGCTGCAACCCACACGTCGGCAGGCGGCAAAGGCATCAATGTCGCCCGCGTATTGCATACGCTGGGCGGCACGGTGATGGCTCTTGGCCTGCTCGGCGGCATCGCAGGCGGTTATGCCATTGAGTGTCTGCGCCGCGAGGGCATCGAGCACCGCAGTGTGCCTATTCAGGGCGAGACGCGCACATCGGTCATTGTGGCCGACGCGCTCAATCGCCGGGACACGGTGCTGAACGAGTCAGGGCCGCAAATCAGCACTGAAGAGCTGAACGCACTTTGGATGCACCTGCGGGAACTTTTACCCCTCGCTCAGACGGTATCATACTCAGGAAGCCTTCCGCCCGGCGTTCCGACTAGTTTCTATGCCGACGCGATAACGCTGGCACGGGAACTTGGTGTCAAAGCGGCACTGGACACGAGCGGGGATGCTCTGGTTCAGGGTGCGGCGGCGCGGCCTTTTTTGCTGAAACCAAACCGGCAGGAGCTAGCTGCCCTCGGGGATGAGGGTGCAGGCGGCTGGGCCGGTGCGGCTACGGCACTTCGGGAACGCTTTAACTGCGAGGTGGCGATTGTTACCGATGGGGCGCGGGGGGCAGTTCTGGCCTGTGCGGACGGCCTCTGGGAATGTGCTCCGCCTTTAGTAGAGGTCGTGAGCGCGGTTGGCTCGGGCGATTCGTTCTTGGCGGGTTTTCTGTGGGCCTGGGACGCGGGGCGCGGACCGGAAACGGCTTTGCGATGGGCGACGGCGGCAGGGGCGGCCAATACCCGGCGTTACGGCTCCGGCTTTTGCACCCGCGATGAGATAGAAACTCTGGTGGCCCTGAGCGTTCCGTGCAAATTGGGATGAGACGCCGCTGGATTGGGTAAGGATAAAATATGTTACCCCTGGCTTTTTTTGGCAGCATTCCTGATATTGGCATCATTCTGATGGTTGCCCTGATTGTGTTTGGCCCCAAGCGTATGCCGGAAATTGGCAAGCAGCTCGGTCAGGCCATGCGCGAGATGCGTAAGCTCACCGACGAGCTGACGGGGACAATGCATTCGGTGCATCAGGAAGTGGAATCGGCCTACAAACCAATTCTGACCCCGCCGCATGAATACGGCAATCCGTATGCAGGCACGAGCAGTGCGACCGTTGAAAAGGCCGCCGGGCACCGGCCTTATGACCAGGAACCGGAAGATTTGATGCGGCCCAAAGTGGTTCCGAGTGACTCGGTCAAGCTGGAACCCGTAAAGTTAGAAATCGTACACGCCGAGCCGTCTCATTCAGAGACCCCGGCGGAAGTCGCAGACGTGAAAGGACACTGATATGCTTCCACTGGCGTTTGGGCTGGGTGCCCCACAGGACATCCTGATTATTGCTGGCGTGGTTGTTCTCCTCTTTGGCGGTTCCAAAATCGCTGGCTTTGGCAAGTCGCTGGGCGACGGCATCAAAGAGTTCAAGAAGGCAACTGCGGACGATCCGCAGCCGCCTGCCGCTGAGGTTTACAAAGAACCCAATTCGCAGACCACGGTTGTTGGCGCAGGCGTGAAAACCGAGGAAAAGTAACCGAGTTATGAACGCGATTCAGATTATTCTTCTGGTTGTCCAGGCATTAATCAGCCTCGGTCTGATTTTTATTGTGGCGATCCAGACATCCAAAAACGAAGGCTTGACCGGCACGATTGGCGGCAATGTCACTGCCAACTTCAAGGGAAAACCCGGCTACGAGGAGCGTCTGCAAAGCTACACGAAGATGCTTGGAATTGGCTGGTTCGTGGTCAGCATTCTCGTCGGCATCGCGTTCCGCACCTACGGCGTTTCCTGAAAACAAATACGAAAAACAAATACGAAAAGGCCCGCCGCTTCCCGAGAGCAATCTCAGGAGGTGGCGGGCCTTTTTTGTGTTTTATGCTGCCTTGCGACCGCTCTGCTCGCGTGTCCAGGTGCGTTCCGTCGTGTCGGACAGGGCGCTGACGGCCTCGTAGGGGTCTTCACGCGCCGTGGCGACAATGTACGAATAAAAGGCAATCGCGGATACGATGTAGCCCGCTGCAATCCACAGAAACATAGTCCTCGTTCCTTCTTCTTTTCCCTGCTCCGGCTCTTCGGCACAACTCATCTTGTTTCTTCTCTGCTCTTGATTATCGGCATTCGGCAAAGCTTTGGTTACGGTGATTTTACGGGCTTTAAATTCTCACTTAATGATAATTTTGAAACATCGTCTCGCGCACTTGTCTCCGTTTGATGTCACTCGCTGCCATTTAAGATATAATAATAGTGTCCCCAGAAGATGAGACCGAAGAGATAAGACTGATCTGGTTTAGTGAGAGGAACACCCCTGATGAATACGATTCTAGAGACCAACGCTGCCGTCGAAAGTGTCCGGCAGGCGTATGATGGAACCACGAGCCGCCCGAACCCCGAATGGGTGCGCGGCGTCTGCCCGCAGTGCGGCGAGCCGGTTGTGTCCAACTGCTACTATGTGGGAGGCAAGGGATATTTGTGCGTCTACGAATGCTGGAGTTCGCTTCAAGACACCCCTGCCTGTGGCTATCGCAAGGTTCTTTAGCCTGAGACAAGGAGGAACTTTATGCCACGGACGCAAGGCATCTACATGATTACCAATCTGATCACTGCCGAGACATACATCGGAAGCTCCATAAACATAGCCCGGCGATGGGTGGACCACCGCCGGGAACTCAAAAGTAAGACCCACAAAAACACGCTTTTACAAACTGCTTATGAGTGCGATGGGCTTGAGGCTTTTGCGATGACGGTTCTTGAGTTTGTGGAAAATGCCGAGCAGCTTGCGACCCGTGAGCAGCACTATCTGAACGCGCTTAAGCCTGCCTACAACGCAGGCAAAATAGCAGTTCGAGCGCCTTATCGAACTTGGCGCAGTGATGCGGCGGATGAGAAAAGGTTTTGGAGCAAAGTTGATCAATCCGGTCAAGGCTGCTGGCTCTGGCAGGGAACTCTACTGACGCAGGGCTACGGCTGTTTTAAAATCG
Source organism: Capsulimonadaceae bacterium (assembly GCA_965277455.1). GTDB lineage: Bacteria > Armatimonadota > Armatimonadia > Armatimonadales > Capsulimonadaceae > JANXMY01. The sequence continues at coordinate 3,913,361 of OZ255823.1, forward strand.
CTGGCAAAATGTATAAGGCACACCGGGTGGCCTACACGCTTGCCAAAGGAACCATTCCGCCGGGTATGTTTGTCTGTCATCACTGCGACACCCCGCGCTGTGTACGGCCCGACCACCTGTTTTTGGGAACAATCAAAGACAATGTCCATGACGCAATAAAAAAAGGGCGCTGGGCCACCGGGGAACGAAGTGGCGCGAGGCAGCACCCGGAGCGAGTGCCACGAGGCAACAAGTCTGGCCCTCATTTGCACCCGGAGCGCTACCGGGGAGAGCGCAATGGACGCGCAAGATTGACCCAAGCACAAGCCGAAGAAATACGCGCCCGCTACGAGGCAGGCAACATCAGCCAATTCGTTCTCGCGGACAATTATGGTGTCGCACAAACAACAATCAGCGCAATCGTGCGCGGGAAAAACTGGAAGCAGTAACAGACAAAGTTCGAGAATTGACCTGGTTTAAGGAGAACTGATGATGAATACGCAGGAAAAAGAAGTGACGAAGATACAAATCTTCCGCTCCGTCACTAAAGACAAAATTGTGGACCTGACCGACCTGCTGGCGTTTGACCCCAAGCGCAGCAAGATCGCCTTCACGCTGGTGGAGTTCGACGACAGCAACAAAGCCACGCAGCGGGTGCGGCATTATGTGGATGCCGACGACATGAAGCTGGTCTGCCATGACCTGCTCGCCGGAACGTTTACGGCGTTTGAAGATCAGAAGGGCAGTGTCCACGACGACTACACCGAGGCCCGTGTGCTGTCTTTCAAGAAGGAAACGAAGTACCGGCAGCCCTATGTCCTGCGGATAGACAACGGGCAGGGCGAGGTCTACGGGCAGGGGCAGGTGAAGATGGTCAAAGCCACCGACAGCCTGACCTTGCAGATGCCCGAGTTTGAGGCTCGCAAGATGGCCCTGGTCGTGCTGGACTACATCCAGCAGTGGGAGATGATCCACTTCCGCAAGCGGCAGGAGGCCCGGACGCTGACGTTCACGTCGCAGACCGAAGCCGCCCCGACCGAGGAGCCGGCCCTGGCCGTCTGAGCAAAGACATAAAAAAGACGCCGGGGGCATCTGCTCCCGGCGTCTTTTCCTGTGTGCGCTTGACAAATCACCTCCTAACGCGGCAAGATAGCCCCATGACAGACGACTCCACACTCTACCAAAACCCCTGGCACACACGCGGCAGCCGCGAGGTATATATCAACCCGTGGATACGGGTCCGCGAAGACCACGTCATCCGCGCCGACGGGCAGGACGGCATCTACGGCGTCGTCGAGTTCCAGAACCACGCCCTCGGCATCGTGCCTGTCACCGATAGCGGCGACACGTTTCTGGTCGGGCAGTGGCGCTACCCGCTGGGCCTGTATTCCTGGGAAATCCCCGAAGGCGGCGGTTCTCTGACTGTCCCGCCGCTAAACAGCGCCCGGCGTGAGCTGCTCGAAGAAACCGGCCTCACGGCTTCGCTTTGGACCGATCTGGGCCTGTTCCACCTGTCCAACTCCGTGACCAATGAAGCTGGCAACATCTTTCTGGCGCAGCACCTGACCGAAGGCCACGCCGAACCCGAAGGCGACGAAGTGCTGACCGTCCGCCGCCTGCCGCTGATCGAAGCCTACCAAATGGCAATGGATGGCCGCATCACCGACGGCGTTTCCATCATCGGCCTCGCCCGCGCCGCCCGGTTTTTGGGCTTGTAGGCCCCGCCTGCCCTTTCCTCTCCTTGTCCGGCTCCCTCTCCTTGCTGAAGGACTAGTCCGAAGGAGAGGGCGGGGGTGAGTTTCCTCTCTTGACATACCTCAGATACTCATGTATAATAAAACCATGAGCGATGATCAAGAACTCAAAAAAGGCAACACTCCCACGCTAATCCTAGCCGTCCTCACAGACGGCCCCCGCCACGGCTACGCTATCGCCCGCGAAATCGAGCGACGCAGCCAGGACGCCCTCAAAGTCGGCGAAGGGGCACTCTACCCCGCCCTTCGCGCTTTGGAGCGCGAAGAGCTAGTGCAAAGCGAGTGGCAGACCCAGGACAGCGGCCCCGCCCGCCGCGTCTACACCCTCACAGACGCAGGCCGCGCTCGCCTTACCGCGTCCCTGCACTCCTGGACCCGCTTTTCCCAGGCCGTCAACGCCGTACTCGGCGGCCCCGCTGCCGAGAAAGGAACTCCCCATGCCCAGCCCACTTAACGACCCTCGCTCCGAAGAGTGGTTCCAGCGGCTCAATGCTCCGCTGAAGCGTATGCCCGCCGAGGAGCGGGCCGCCCTGCACTCCGAGATTACTCAGCATTTGGACCAGCTTGCCGCCGCAAACATAGAACTCGGTAGCTCACCCGAAGAAGCCTGGGGGCTGGCATTGACACAGTTTGGCGACCCCGGCAGAATTGGACGGCGTCTGCTCTGGGAGTGGCGGCGCAGCCAGAATGCTGTTAGCCAAGACATGGCCGCAGTACTCTATGGGTTGGCCGCGCACGTTGCTATCACAGCGGCTTTCATTGTCGCCACCGTGCTGGTAATGTCGGCATTCGATTTATACGACAACTCCGGGACGTTTGGAACTGCCGTGGCTTTGGAGTACTTGGTTGGTGTGCCAATCCTGACGGGGCTGGTCGTTGGCAGGCGCTTTCCCCAAAGAGCAGTGACGGGACTGTTCTATGCAGCAATCGCTTGGCCGCTGCTGCCACTTATGGCCGTCGCTGCCACTTCTGTAACTTCCATGAATTTACCTGATGCACTTGTGCTCGTCCTTTGGCCCGCCTGCTGGCTCACACTGGGATGCGGAGCGGCGTATCTCGCAAGCGCCCGCAAGCGGCGGCAGTGGTATCGGCCCCGATGGGAAGACCTGCGGCTGAAACTGCCGACCCATGAGGAATTGCAGCGGCGGGTTTGATGGCAGGCGCAGGAAGCCATGGGTTGAAACCCGAGGCTCAAAAGCGCCCAGTGTCCCGGAGGACACAAGAAGAAGACGCAGGAGCAACAGAAGGCCCGCCGTCGGCATCCGGTCTTACGTCCCCTGGACGGTGGGCATTTCCGAGCCTCGGATTTCAATCCGTGGCAAATCCCCGGCTCCCATTGGGGAAAGCCAGAAAGAACCCCACCCCCGCCCTCTCCTTCGGACTAGTCCTTCAGCAAGGAGAGGGAGCCGGACGAAGGCACGACGGGCCTTCCATACATTCTATGCATTCTCCGATGCCCGCGAAGGCGGGGAATTGCTCTTTTAAAGCATGGGGGTTCAGCCCCGTGTTTCCCCTCCTTCCTCTCACTGGCCCCGCGCTTCGGCGTGGGGTCTTTTGGTGTGTCCGCCTGTGGTATAATGGCGGCAGTAATTGATACGTTCATACAAAGAAGGAGGCTCGAATGTCCGTACTGCTGCGCTGGGCCATCAGCGTGCTGGCGCTGGTGGTAACTGTCTATGCCGCGCAGGCGCTGGGCATTCAGGGCTTTGCCATCGCGCCGGGAACGACGGGAGTAATCGGCGTCGTGATATTCGTGCTGGCGCTGGGCATCGCCAATGCCGTGCTGCGGCCTGTGGTCAAGCTGCTGACGCTGCCGGTGACGTGCCTGACCTTCGGGCTGTTCTCTTTGGTCGTCAATGCGTTCTTCTTCTGGCTCGTCGGGCAGTTTGTGCCGGGCTTTAAGGTCTCAGGAGCGGTCGCGCCGCTGTTCGGGTCGGTGGTCATGGGCGTCGTGGGCGGTCTGCTGAATAATTTGTTGGTCTCAAAACGGGAGCGCAAAATTTGATACAACTGGTGGTGATTACGGGGATGTCGGGCGCGGGGAAAGCGTCGGCGGCGAAGGTGTTTGAAGACCTCGGGTACACGGTCGTGGACAACCTGCCGCCGGGGCTGCTGACCACGCTCGCAGCCGAGCCGCCCGCCGAGCGGCTGGCGGTCGTGATTGATGCCCGCTCGGGGGCGTTTCTGGCGGGCCTGGACGCCGCGCTGTCTGCGGTCAAAGAGCAGGGCATCCGGCCTATGACGGTGTTCCTGGATGCGTCCGATGCTGTGCTGGTGCAGCGGTTCAAAGAGACCCGGCGGCGGCATCCGCTGTTTGAAAGCCAGATTGTTGACGGGCACGGGGGCATTCTGGGCAGCGTGCAGGCGGAGCGGGCGCAGTTAGAAAACATCAAAGAGGGCGCGGACAAAGTTGTGGACACGAGCGATATGGACGTTCACGGCCTGCGAAACTTGCTTCTCACTGAGTTCTCGGCAGACGCGGATACGCAGGGGCTGATTGTAACCATCAACTCGTTCGGCTTCAAATACGGCCTGCCCTTAGACGCCGACCTGGTGTTTGACGTGCGCTTTCTGGTCAACCCACATTATGTGGACGACCTGCGGCCTTATGACGGGCGCAATCAGCTTGTCGAAGAGTATGTCATGGCTGACCCGGACAGTGGTTTATTTTTAACCAAGCTGTACGACCTGATGGACTGGAGCATTCCCCGGTACACTGCCGAGGGCAAGGCGTATCTGACCGTTTCCATCGGCTGCACCGGGGGCCGTCATCGCTCGGTGGTCGTCTCCGAAAAGCTGGGCGACCACCTGCGGGGGCTGGGCTACCGCGTTCTGGTGCAGCACCGGGACGTGAATAAAGGACCACTCAAATGAGGGCTGCGCGATGAAGCGCCTGCTGTCCTGGGCAAAATGGTTGTATCCCGGAATGCGCGTCAAGCGGTGGATGAGCGTCACCCTGCTTGGCCTGATACTCGTCGTCGCCGGGCTGGTGCTGGCCGTCAATGTCACCTGGGGCAACTACCTTCAGATGCTTGACGATTTGCTGGTCGTCATTTTTAAAGAAACGAACGGCGCTTTGGACATCAGCGACCCCAAAGTGATCCTGCCGCTCGGCTTCGTCCTAATTACGCTCGGCCTGCTGCTGATTTTCGTGGCCTACTTTCAGTTCAACCGCGCCGTGCTCGCCGCCGTCGCCCCGGAAGCCCGCAATGATTTGGCCGACCGAATTTTTCAGCGCCGCTCGCTGGCACAGGGGCAGCGCATCGTGGTCATTGGCGGTGGCACGGGCCTGTCTACGATGCTGCGCGGCCTCAAAGAGCGGACATCTAACATCGTGGCGATTGTCACCGTCACCGACAACGGCGGCTCGTCAGGGCGTCTGTCTCAGCAGATGGGGATGCTGCCGCCGGGCGACCTGCGAAACTGCCTGGTCGCCCTCGCCGATGCCGAGCCGACTTTAGCGTCCCTGTTTCAGTTCCGCTTCGACGAGGACCACGAGGGCCTGGCCGGGCATTCGTTCGGCAATCTGTTTATCGCGGCGATGACCGAGATTTACAAGGGCAATTACGAGCAGGCCATCGCGGCGACTTCCAAAGTGCTGGCAATCCGGGGGAAAGTGTATCCGTCTACCACGCAGAACGTCATGCTTCTCGGCGAAATGGAGGATGGCAGCATTGTGGAGGGGGAAACGCAGATTGCGGGCCATCCCCTGCCCATCAAGCATATGTACCTGCGCCCGGAAAACGCCCAGCCTTTGCCCGAAGCACTGGAAGCGATCCGCCTGGCCGACGCCATTATTCTCGGCCCCGGCAGTGTGTACACCAGCATCATTCCGAACTTGCTGGTCGACGGCATCGCGGACGCCATCGACAAAAGCCGCGCCGTCAAAATCTACGTCTGCAACGTGATGACCCAGCCCGGCGAGACCGACAATTACACCGCCTCGGACCACCTGCGCGTCATCTCCGACCACGCCCCCGGCAAGCGCCTGTTTGACTACGCCCTGATCAACAAAGAGCCGCCCGGCAACGAGATACTGGAAAAGTACGAGAAGTACGGCCAGCGCTTCGTTACCCCCGACGCCGACCGCATCCGCGAAATGGGCTACACCCCCCGCGCCGTCAACCTGATTTCCCAGACCGACATCGTCCGCCACGACCCCGCGCATTTGGCCGAAGAAATCTTTCGGATTATCTTGTAGGGGCGCTGCTTGCCGCGCCCTCCTCTTCGTCTCTTTCCTAACTGTCTGGTTCCCCCATTATTGGGGGCTAGGGGGTCCTATGCCAGCTCTTCCAGCCGCGCTTCCGTCCCCGCCGCAATCGCCGCCAGCCAGTCGCCCGTCGGGGCCACCAGCGGCAGCCACCAGGCGGTCGGGCGCAGGTTGGTATGCTCCAAGCCCTCCACCGTCAGGAACGCCGCCCGGACCAGCTCCAGCCGCGCCATCTGCGCGTCGGCCACAATCTGCGTCAGTGACGCCCGTGCCGCCGTCGCCTCCGGGCCGCGCTCCAAAAGCCGCCGCTGACGGCGGAACTCGGCGATCATAAATCGGGTGGCAACAATGCGTTCCTGAGCCACAGCAATCGGTTCATCGAAGGCCCGCAGGCGCATCGCTTCCTGCCGGGCTATATTTTGTTGCAAGTCGCTGGCAAACCGTGAGTTAGAGTCTTCGACAATCGCACGTAACAAAACGTCGCTGTTCCATTGATTTTCTTTATGTCGTAACGGCTGAAGGTGGTTGCGCCAGTCCTCGCCTTTGCGCCGCTCCAAGTCCTGCCGCTCCTTCTGCCACACGGCCAGCTCCTGCCGATGCTCTTCCACACGGTGCCGCAGGGTCTCACTCTGCACTCCGATTTCTTTCAGCACCGCCAGCGCCGCCTCGTATTCCTCGCGCCGCTCACACCAGCAGAGGGCGTCGCGGCCTTCTAAAAACGTCATCAGCGCACGCGGACTGCTCAGGTCCCGGCTGTCTTTCAGGAGCGTTTGCGCCTCTTCCCGAACGGCGTGCCAACGGCCCGCGAACTCCCGTGCCGTGAGCGTTTCCACGCCAAATGTCGCCGCGAGATGCGCGGGCAGGCGCAGCGTGGTCTCTTCCGGCGCGGCGGCCAGCGCGTCCCACGTCGGGTAGTACAGGCGCACAATCGGGTGCAGCGGCCCCACCGACACGCCCCCGGCGGCCAGACGGTCGTTCATGGCCCGCGTTGCACTCGTGTAGCCCGAAGCGGTCTCGTGGAACACCACCAGATGCTCCCGCGCAATCATGTTCGCCAGCGTCACCGCCTTGCCCACCAGCACGGCATCCGGCCCGAAGGCTTCTTCTGTCACCTGTGCGAGCTGTTCCAGCGTCGTGATGCGCTCTCGCACCGGCACGAACGTCTCCGTCGGCGCGGTCTCCACAATCAGCGCGGCAGGCGTTGTTCGTATGGTTCCGCGCCCGACATTTGGGATCACTAAATCAAACGGAATAGCCCCCGGCCCGAACTCGTCCAATGGGTACATCCCCAGCCCCGCCACTGAGCGGCTGTACGCCGCCCGCGCCAGTGGCCGTGTGCGGGGGTCCAAAAACAGCCCCACAAAGTCAAACCGGGGCAGGGTATACGTTCGGGAGTTGAAGCGAAAGAGGGAAGTAGAGGCCGTGGTCTCGAAATTGGCCGGCGGCTGACCAAGCAGGAGCGTATAAAAGCGGGGCAAAAGCGTCTGGTACAAATCAGACAGACAGCACGACTCGCTGCACGTCTCCATGAACTCCCGCACCCAGCCGCGCACGGTGTCCGCCAGCCGGGCCGCATTCGCCCGCGTCGGCGCATCGTCCAGACACGCGAGACTCTGAGCAAAGCCCCACTCTAATTGGTCCCGCAGGGCCGGCTCGATGTCTTTGATGGGAATGTCATGGGCGATGACGCTGTGCGACTCGGTATGCACAATCCCGCGCCAGCCCCACGCGGCAGTCTTATCGGCGAGTAGCTGCGCCTTGCCGCCCGGATAAGTCTTGCCGAGGCCGTCAAACGGGACGCCGTGATTTAAGTACATCGCCCGCGTCGGGACGCTTTCACTGCCAAACAGCGACGACAGCTCGCCCGCCGCGCTCCACAAATCCCGCGTCTTGCCGTCGTCATGCGGCAGGGAAATAAACTTCTGCTCATCCGAGACGTGCGCCCGCGTCTTCGCAAAATAGTCCGTGTCATGCACCCCGGCAATCAGCGTCGCCTCCGGCAGATGCGCGTCTAGCAGCCGCCGCCAAACCGCCTTCATCGGCTCATCCCACAGCACCGTCTGGCCCAGAGCCAAAAACGGCACGTCCGCATGGGCGGCACGAATAGTCTTCAAAGTTTCTAAAACAGAGGGGTGAGCATCAGGCATCGGGGGCATAACATTCTCCATCGAAAGCAGCAGCACAGAGAGTATACCCAACTTCGGACAACTCAAAGGGCCAACCGAAGAACGTTACAGAAAGGCGTGGGGTTCCCGGCGGGAGAGATGATCGCTTGACGGAAAGGCTGTTCTTCTGGTACTATTTAGTAGCATGAAAATATTTAATAACTGCATAAATGTAGACCAGAAGAGCATAGATGCCGAAGATATATAGAGTAATGTTTGAAGCCGATGGTAAACCGCGAGCTGGCGAAGAAGCTAATATGCTGGGGGCGCGACCAGTGGTAGATATTCCTGTCAAAGACAATTTCGTATTGCCGGACACAGGGGGAATTTCGGTTAATGGCTGTCCGTGCAGTATACCACCAACAATAGCTCCTAGGCGTTTGAGGAATGTTGTTCCCGGTGCAAAGAACACAAACCCCGATGGCAGAAGTTTGTGGAGTTTGGGGACGGGGGAATTTACAGAAAGCACCGTTTTCGAACAATTGTTTTTACGTATAAGAAAAGCTGAAGAAATTGAAATGCGTCAAAAGGGATATATCGAACCTGACCATAAGATGAGTTTCGACAGCTATCAAAAGGCGATTAAAGATACACGAACTTTGTGGAATTTAGATGAGCAACGTAATCCAATCTGTCCGATTTGCGGACAACCCAAATAACCAGAAGTATGCTGATGTGCTAATTGGCGTCCAGCAAGCAATCTGTGAAGGCAACGATGCGGAAGCAGGAAGGCTTTGCGACGAGTCTATTGATTTGGCAGAAAGTTTGTCGTTCGCCGTAGTGCGATGGATGCAAAGTCTTTCCAGCGATTTGGAATCTTTTTGCGATGAAGAACTGTTGCAAGAGAATAATTACTCGCCCGATGCGTATTGGGAACTTGTAGGGCAGGCTTGTTTTGTAATAGAAAACGACCCTGAGCAGCTTTTGAGATTGCTACGATTCAAGCAGAACATACTGACGCCCGACAAAATCGCATATTTTCGTGGGCGAGCCTATGGTCTTCTTGGCTTTCCAAATGTAGGGATTGCTTTCACCCGGTTAGCTTCAGAACTTGCTCCGCAACAACCCGCTTATAGAATAGCCTTGATAAATTTGTTGAAGGAACAAGAGCACTCTGATGAGCTTGGCGAAGAGTTAAACCGGCTCCTGTCTGACCCTGCTACTTCTCCCAAACTGATTATTTTTGCTGTTACTATCTCTTACTCAAAGTTTTACAAAACGGCTAAAGGTGAATCACGGTCTTATTTGGGTGAGATGAAGCAAAAACTTGAATATGTTTTTAACTATCACCCTTTGGAAACCTTTGACCACAATACCGCTCTCATGGGCCTTCATACGCTGGGAGTTTTGCAAGATCGACTCAACCGCCCTGCCAAAGCACAGAAAATCTATTTGAGGGCACTCCAACTTGCTCCTGACAACCAGCATCTTAGGATGTCTTTGGCGATGTCACTAATTCGCACCAACTCAATAGAAGCCAATCGAATATTTAGGCAGATCGCTATGGAAGGCACACAATTCGAGGCTGCCTACTTGTTCGCGGCAAAAGCCGCCGCTGAAAGTGGGAGTTTTGTGGAGGCTGCTATGATGGCTGAGAAAGTGCTTGCAATTACAGGAGAAACAAGACTGCGTGCCCTCGCATACGAAATGCTTGCTATCATTGAATCCGAATTGAATGGGGTGAGTGATAAGGCCGAGCAGTATTTTTCTGAAGCTCTTCGTCTCGCTCCCGATGATGCCAACATTCAGTATAATTATGAGATTTTTCAAGATGAAGCCAATAAAGGTGAGTCTCAGCAATCTGCTCAAGGACAACCCCTACAAAAACATTCATTGAACGAATGGCTGGAATTGAACAGTATCTTTAACGAGGCCGAATTAAGAAACATCAATCGAAACTTCTTCGAGGAAGAGGTAACGCAACTCAGTGTTCCTTTCCATGAAGCCATGAAACCCTGGAGTGTTGCTTTGGCTGCCTGATACCTATTCTTGTTGAGGGGCGACACCTCTCATCGTACTGCCGTTGCTGAGTTTGGGCTAAACCCATTTTTAACCACAAAACGTGTTATGATAGAACCGTTGGTCTGACACGTCTTGGACGATTCAGCGGGGGAACTTGGGTAATCGGATGGACTGCTGCCCACACGACTTACCATCACAATCTGCTTTTTGCCTCGGGCCACAATACAACAAAAAGAATCTGCCACCACGGCAGGGTCTTTTTTGTTGCTCGTCTTCGCTGTTTTTCCTGTCTTGTTCCCCCATTATTGGGGGCTAGGGGGTCCTATCACTTCCTCATATACCCCCGTCACGGCGTCCAGCATGGGGGCGAGGGCGTAGCGGGCGTGGACCACGGGCAGGGCGGCTTCGCTGAGCTTGGCGCGGAGGCGGCGGTCGCTTTGCAGGCGGCTCAGGGCGGCGGCGAGGGCGTCAGGGTCGCTCGGGGGGACTAACAAAGCAGTTTCGCTGTCGACCAGCATATCGGCCAGGCCGCCGACGCGGGAGGCTATCAGGGGGACGCCTGCCGCCATGGCTTCTAAAGCCGTCAGGCCCTGCCCTTCGCGGCGGGAGGGGATGACACACACATCGGCGGCGGCGAGCAGGGGGCGGATGTCGTCGAGGCGGCCCAGCAAACGGGCGTTGGAGGGGGCGGACTTGGCGAGGGCGGCTTGCTCGGGGCCGTCCCCGGCGATCAGAAACGTCATGCCGCCGCGCTGCGTGGCGGCAGATAGCAGGATGTCGATGCCCTTTTCACGGGACAATCTAGCCGCCGCGCACACCACGAAGGTGTTCTCCGAAAGGCGGAAGCTCTGCCGGGCGGCGGCGCGGTCTTGATGCGCGGCGGCGAAGCTGTCCAAATCAATGCCGTTTGGGACGACGACAATTTTGCTGCGCGGGATGCCGCAGGCGGCGAGGCCGTCGGCGACTGAGGGGGAAACGGCGAGGGCGCGGGCGCACCGAGCGCCGACATAAGCCGTTGCCAGGCGGGACAGAGGGCTTAAACTCGGCACGTTATGCGCGGTGACCACGAACGGAAACGCCCGGTGGCGCTGCGCTAAAGCGCATACCCAGGCCGCCCGCAGGCCGTGGGCGTGCGCGAGGTCCGCGAACTGCGGCAGCACCCGCGCCAGACGCCGGGCGGCCAGCAGGTCCCGCGCCGGGGACAGCGACGCGGCAATATCCAGCGGGATGGTCGCGTGCAGATTTGGGTGGTGCAGCACCTCGGCCACAAACGCAGGCGGGGCGGCCAGCGACAGGATCACTCGTGCCGGGTCCAGCCCGTCCAGGAGAGACAGGACATGACGCCGGATGCCCCCCTGTGCGGGGCGCATCACTTCCAGAACGCGAATCGCAGAGGTCACGGCAGCCCGGCCATTCGCTGAGAGCGGCGGTGATGCCGCCGCCGGTGGCTGCCGCCGTCCGTGTCCGCCTCCGCGAGGCGGGCGCTGCCCTGCTCGACGCCGAAAATGCCCTGAATGACCGGCCCGGCTTTCGGCCAGTCCGTTGCCACATTGCTGCCTGCTTCCCGCGACGGCAGCGTGGTCATGTGGACATCTTCGCGGGGAGTGTCATGGATAAACCGGGCCAGCGCCACTTTCTGGTCCATCGACAGGTCGCTTTCCAGATGGCTGTCAATCGTGTCCAAAAGAGGCCCGATTTTGGTCAGTGTCTCCGGCGAGCGCATCTTGGACTTCAGCGCCGCCAGCAAAGTTTGCTGCCGCTGCGTGCGGACGAGGTCGCTGTCCGAGTGCCGGAAGCGGACAAACCCCATCGCCTGCTGCCCGTTCAGGTGCTGCATCCCCGGCTTCAAGTGGATATGCAGATGGCCCCAGTTGTCGTCGTAGTCCATCTTCTTGTCAACCACTAAATCCACGCCGCCGAGAATATCGATGGCCTTTTCAAAGCCGTCGAAGTCTAAAGCGACGTACTTGTCGCTCGGGATGCCAAAGTTGTCCTGCACCGTCTCTTCGGTCAGCGGCGGGCCGCCGTACTTGTGGGCGGCATTGATTTTGGTCGTGCCGTGGCCGGGGATTTGCGCCAGCGTGTCGCGGGGAATAGACAGCAGCGAGACGGTCTTTTTATCAAAGTCCAGATGCGCCATCATCAGCATATCAGAGCGCCCGCGTGACTTCAAAATCTGGTCCGAGTCGCTGTAGTCGCGGTCATGACCGATGATCATCAGGTTCAAAGCCTGCTGATGCGGGAACACATCGACGACGCTTTTATGCGCGATAAACGACCCAATCAGGCCCGGCAGGACATGGCTTGTGCGGTATAAATAGCCGCCGTACAGGGACGCGGCAGTTAAGGTCAAGAGAGCGGCGGTTCCAAAAATCCTGCCGATCACTCGGCCTTTATTTCGTCGTTGGAGGCGGCGTGCGGGAAGGGGGCGGCGCGGGCCGCGAGGGCGGCGCGGGGTAGGTGTCATATCGGCGGGGTCTCTCCAATAATAAAGGCGTTATAAAAGTATAAATGCAGGCAGCCCGAAAGGGCTGCCTGCTGATTATAACGCAGGTTTGGGGAGATTGTCAAACAAGTCTTTAAAAGCTACGATTTGAGCGCAATTTCGCGCAAGTTGTGCATCAGCTTCAGGGCATCGTCATAAGGCCGCTGCCAGGTGTTGCGGCCAAAGATCAATCCCGTGGCCCCGGCGGTGAACGAATGCCGCGCTTTTTCCAGCAGCTCGTCGTCGGGTTCCTTCTCGCCGCCGGAGATCAGCACCAGCGTTTTGCCCGCGCTTTTGACGATCCGGTCGATGCCCTCCTGCGGGCTGAACGCGGTCGTGTCATAGGGCTTTGGCGAGGTTGGCGTCGGGCTTTGCGTGGGGAAGTTGACCTTGACGACGTCCGCGCCGACTTCGGTGGCAACGCGGGCGGCGTAATCAATCGCGTAGACGCTTTCCTTGCCGCCTTTGGCTTCCACGGCCTCGCCGCGAGGGTAGGCCCAGATAATGGTAGGAATACCCAGCCGCTCGGCATCGCGGCGCACCTGCTCCCACTGCGCGAAGTCCCGGTCCTGCGCCGGCGAGCCGACATAGAGCGTGTACCCGACGGCATCTGCGCCGAGGGCGACGGCATCTTCCACCGAGGCGAGGCACGACGAGAACGCCTCATCGTCTGAGGGGATTTCCGTTTTGCCGTTGAGCTTGATAATCAGCGGCAGCTTGCCCGCATAGGCTTTGGCGTACTTCTGTGCCAGGCCATATTGAAGCGCGATGCCCGAATACTTGCCTTCAATCGCCAGCTTGAACTGAAAATTGGGGTCTGCCGAATCGGGGTTGGTGAAAAAGTCGCGGGGGCCATGCTCTAAACCCTGATCAATCGGCAGCAGCAGCAGTGTCCCATTTCCCGGCCCGGCTCCGTAGAGCATCCGGTGCAGACGGGCGCGTTTACCCGTGGAAAGGTGGTCCAAATCGTCCAGTGTCAGCCGTGTCGCCATGGGTGTGACTCCTCATAAAAACAATTCATTCGAACAGTGAAGCGCGATTATAAATCTGTTCCAACAAGGAGGCGGGGGCTAAACCTGTAAAGGCTCCCATCAAGTCCGGGGCGGTAAACGCCCCGTCTGGAAAGGCGTCCTTCGGACGAGGATAACCCGACGCCTACGCCCCAGTCTTCGTCCGAAGGACGCTCCAAACAGACGGGGCGTTTACCGCCCCGGATACCTCTTTAATCCCCCCGCGCCAACTGGCTCATGGTCACGAACACATAGCCGCGCCGCCGGGCTTCGTTGATAAATGCGGGCAGGGCTTCCAGGGTCTGCGGCATCCCATCGTGCATCAAAATAATCGCGCCCGGTCCCAGATGGGCCAGCGCCCGCTTCAAAATCACGTCCGCGCCGGGTTTCATAAAGTCGCCGGGGTCATCGGTCCAGAGCGTTGTGATGTAGCCGTTCGCCGCCGCCGCCCGCAGCACCGCGCCGTCGTAGTCGCCGCCGGGCGGACGGAAAAAGCGCACCGGCGCTCCCGTGGCTTTTAGAATTGCCGCGTTGCAGGCATTCAGCTCATACGGCACGAGCGCAGGGGGAATGCGCGTCAGGCTGACATGGTCGTAAGTGTGGTTGCCGATTTCATGGCCCTCCGCCACTTCCAGCCGGACCAGCGCCGGGCTGCGCTCCACCTCCCGCCCGACCACAAAGAACGTCGCCGGGACATGGGCGCGGCGCAGGATGTCGAGCAGCTTCACGGTCATTATGGGGTGGGGGCCGTCGTCAAAAGTCAGCGCGATACGCGGGCGGCGCGTGTCCCCGCGTATGATTTTATTGAACTTAAAACCGCGCTCCTGCGCGTACTGGGCGCGGGCCATTTCGCTGACATACGAGAGCGCAGGTTTGACGGCGATAGGCGGCGGCGCGGCAGGGACGGCGTGCGCCGTACCGGCGAAGAAAACCAGGGTAAAGGCAAAGAAGGCGGGTGTTCTAAGCATCCGGCGTCTGCGCCTCGGCGGGGTTGTCGGCTGCCAGGTCGCGCATCACAAGGCCGGACAGCAGCTTCGGATAGAAAAACGTAGACTTCTGCGGCATCACATCGCCCGCCTCGGACACGGCTTTGATCTCGTCCACCGTGGGCCGCCCCAGTAGAAACGCCGCCTGCGCTGTGCCCGACTTGACGGCGTCCACAGCCTCGGACAGCTCGCGGGTGTACGAAACATTGGCCCCCGAAGCCACAGCAGCGGCGTCAATGCCGAGGCAGTTCTCCAAAATCAGACGCCCCAGCAGCGCCACCGGCAGGCGGTCAGCCGCGCTCAGGGACGGGTCGGCAGAGGGGCCATTCAGCACGGCCAGATGCACCGCGCCGGGCGGCAGGACGACGCCAAAAGATAATTTGCCCTGGGCGGCCTGTGCCGCGATTTCGGCTTCCACGGTCTCGGCAGTGCTCGGCGTCAGCGTGAATATTTTTGCCAGCGCGTCAAGCAGGGCTTCTATCTTGTCCGGCGATATGTTCTTAACCATCCGGTGCGTCGGCAGGACCAGCAGCCCGGCGTCTTCGAAGGCCGTCAGGGCAATCAAAATATAATCGCAGGGCAGAAGCGTTTCAGCGGGCACGTCGGGGTGCGCGGCGCGGACCTCGCGCTGATAAGCTAACGCCGTCTCGTAGCGATGGTGACCGTCCGCGATTACCACCGTCTTGTCGGCCATCATCTCCCGCAGGACCGCGTGGGCATCGCCGTCGGTCAGCTTCTCAACGGCATGGCTCGACCCAATTAAGTTATCGACCCGCTCAATGACAATTTCGCGGTCGTCGTACTCGCCTAAAAACGCCTGTACCGCCCCATCAGGGTCCGAATACAGACCGTAAATCGGCTCAAACTGCGCCTCGGTTGCCCGAAGCAGCTCCAGCCGGTCGGCTTTCGGCCCGGTCATGGTTTTCTCATGCGGCAGGACGCGGCCCGTGCTGTACTCTTCCAGTTTCAGCAGGCACAGCAGGGCCATCCGCTCCGGCACGGGGTTTCCAGAAGCCGGGTCGGCGAAGTTCTGACGGTAGGCATAGACCGCCGGCACATCCTCGGCTTTCAGAATGCCCGACGCCAGCCATTCTCTAAACAGCCGAGCAGCCTGCGCGTACTTGTCCTCTTCGCGGCCTAAAATCAGCCGCACCACATTGGCAGGATTTTTGGCATAGAGCGCGTTCTGCGCGGACGGCGAAATAACATCATAGGGGGGCGCGGTCAGGTCCGCAAGGGCAGCCCCGGCGGCGGCGGGATCGTAGCGGACACCGCGAAACGGCAAAATATCAACCATAGCCCGCAGGATACCCCAACACGGCTCACAATGGCAAGATGCAGAGCGGACGGCTTCCGGGTATAATTGCTCCCATGTCCCAAACTCTTTCCGAGATAACGCAGCGCCTCCTCGCCCGCGACCCGCTGCCGCCGCTCGTCCCCGCGTCTGTGTATGACCCAATGCTGACCCCCGCCATCAACGATTTGAACGCCCCCGTGCTCGTCACCATCGGCCTGCACGTCTTAAACGACGACCTCGCCTCGGCCCATCCGCTGTCGCAGGAACTGGAAGGCGACCCCGTCGCCGACTACTGGCACGCCATTATTCACCGCCGCGAAGGCGATTACGGCAATTCCCGCTACTGGTTTGGCCGCGTCGGCTCCCTGCCCCTGCTGACCGAGCTGTACGGCCCCGACCCTGCCGCGCCCGCCGCCTTCGTCGCCCGCTGCCGCGCGGCAGGACGCGGGTCTGACGCCGATTTGCAGGCATTTCAGCAGGCCGAGATGGCCCGGCTGCTGGACCACGCGCAGAAGATCACAAGCCATGAAACGAAGGTGCATTAAAATTGTTTTCGCCGTGTTGAGTGCAGTGGTTCTTAGCCTGCTGACTGCCTCCCTCTGGATATGGCATGAAAGCTGGCACGCGCTTCCTCACGCTTCTTTGACCATTGACGGTGTGGCAGATCATCAGGCTAAGGTCTATCTATCACGCGACAAACAAGAGATTTTTGTTGATCCTGATGACGCCAGGGAGCCTTTTCTTTATATTGTTTCTCTGCGCCAAAAGCGTGTCGGTATCACTTCGGATGATGATTTTAATATAATAACGAAATGGTTTGCTCTCCCAAGCGAGCGCCGTCCTCTCCGTGACTGGGTTCCTGGCGAATTTAGTGATTCGACAGAGCCGCATCTGAGCATATTACAGAGAACAATTCGATTCACCGCCTACCACCAGCTTCATTTGCAGGTGAGGTACTAAACAGACCTCTTGCGTAATTCTCCCCGGATTGGAAATCCAGGGCTATAGAGATCAAATGTCCGCCTTCGCGGACAGGGGAAAAGCCCTGCCTGTACATCTTGTGTCCACGCAGGTGGACATTTTGCTCTCTACAGACTCGGATTTCCAATCCGGGATGTGAAAAGGTTAATGCAATGGCCGGAATCGAAGCCGCTCGCCCCGGCCAGCGACGACTTTTTAGCGAGGGTATCAATCCCTGAAGTTCCGAGATGTGACACCCAGCCCTGGGATGTCGCTTGATTTTCGGCGCGATTCGCCTTATAATAGTTCTTAATGCTTCTTTACTGCCCACCCAAAGCGAACCCACACTATGTATGAACAGTTCTACGGCCTCCGCGAGACCCCCTTTTCGGTGCAGCCGGACCCCCGCTATGCGTTTCCCAGCGTGGAGCATAAAGTCTCCATCGCCAAGATGCGCTATGCCGTGGACCAGAAGCGGGGCCTGGCCGTGCTGACCGGCCCCGTTGGCTCCGGTAAGACTACCATCGCCAATGGCCTGCAAATGACGTGGGACGACGACCCGACCAAGACTGTCGCGTTCCTGCCCGGCGCTCCCGTGCGAACCCCCGGCCAATTTTTGCGTCTCATTCTGGAAGCCTTCGGCACACCTGCCCTCCGCACCGAGGCCCAGAACCGGCAGGCGCTGGAGCGGTTCCTGCTCGACGAATACACCGCCGGGCGTCACCCCGTTCTGCTTTTGGATGAAGGCCAGAACGTCGCCTCGCGGGTCATTGACGCCATCTCGGACCTGACCAACTTCCAGACGTCGCAGACCAAGCTGATTACCGTGGTGGTGCTGGCGCAGGACAACCTGCCCAAAAAGCTGGAGCGCCACGATGCCTTCCGCTCGCGCATCGCCGTGGTGGGCCGTCTCGACCCGCTCTCTTTAGAAGAGATGACCGAGATGATTGCGTTTCGTATCACCACGGCAGGCGGCGGCGCGATTGACACCTACTTCGAGCCGCAGGCCCTCGCCGATGTCCACGCCATCACGCGGGGCGTTCCCCGCGATGTCTGCGTCCTGTGCGACTCGCTGTTTGTCAACGGCTACGTCCGCGACCAGCGTGTGATGACCCCGGCGCTTGTCGCCCGCACCCTCAGCGAAATGAGCCGCGAAAAGAAATGGCCGGTTCAGCTCAAAGCCACCAAGTAAACGTATTGAATCAAACCCGCTGAACCCGCCCAGGAGACCGCCCCCGATGACTACGCTTGCCGAGCTTCGCCTCGCCAACCTGCGCGAACAAAAAAAGTCCGCCGAACCCGCCGTCGCCGAACCTGCCGCCGAAACCGCGCCCGTGCCGGACGCCGTGCCCGCTCCAGTTTCCGAAGCCGCTCCCGTGTCTGCCCCGCCGCCTATTCAAGCTCCTGCGGAGCGGGAGGACGACCTCATGCAGTCGCAGTACCTGAGTGAGTCCGCCGACCCGCTGCCTGTCGAGGAAGACGCCGCTGCCCTGGAAACCGAGCGCACGGCGGCGTTTTTCGAGCGTGTCCAGGCCGCCCTCACCACCAAAACGCACCACCCCAGCGGAGCCAAAGTCACCGTGGATATGTCGACCGCGTTGTTCCACCGCACCAAGCGCTACTGCCTGGACCACGGCAACGTCACCCTGCGCCAGCTTTTCCTAGACTTGATGACCGAGTTCCTGAGCGAAGAAGGATACTGACCAGCAGAGTAGGCGCGGAACGCTAGATACAGGCGCGGAACGCCAGAAGCCACGGGTTGAAACCCGAGGCTGAAAAGTGCCCAGTGTCCAGAGGACACAAGATAAATTAGGACAAAGAAAAGAAGCAGCACAAACACCACGGAGGGAATATGGGACACAGCAAGCTGGAGTATTATCTGCACCTGGTCTGGACGACATACCAGCGAGAGCCGCTTTTAGTTGGCGACACGGAAGCCTTGATTTATGCCTGTCTGCGGGCCGAAGCGGGGCGTATGAGCTGCAATGTGCTGGCCCTCGGCGGCTTGGCGGATCATATCCATTTGGTGGTTGAACCCCCGGCTATGATTGCCCCGGCACAGGTGGCAAAACAACTGAAAGGCACCTCTACCCGATTTGCCAATGGCAAAGGCATTGATTTCCGCTGGCAGGCGGGCTACGCAGGCTTTAGCCTCAGCCGACCGCACTTGAAAGCGGCTGTGCCTTATGTGGAAACGCAAAAACAGCGGCATCAGAACAACAACCTCTGGCGTGATTGGGAACCAGAAGATGATTAGGGAGTGGGGATGCCGCGCAGCAGGCATATTTGCAGAAGCCATGCGCGAAACGGGCGGCAGCAGAAGCCACGGGTTAAAACCCGAGACTGCCAAAAGCCCACCGTCCAGGGGACGTAAGACCGGATGCCAACGGCGGGCCTGTTACGTGTCTTTCTCGTGTCCTCTGGACACTGGGCACTTCTCAGCCTCGGGTTTCAACCCGTGGCTCCTACGCGGCGTCTGCCGCTTTGTGCCTGCGCTGCCGCTTTGTGCCTTGCGCTTATCAAGTCTCTAGCCCTTGACGTTCCCCCGTTTCTGCCCGGTATAATACGCATATAACAGACACAGAAAATAATTCGCCCGGCGCGAACCCTTTGTTGGGCAAGGGCCGTTTCACTAAAATAAGCAACCCAAATAATCAAGTAAAGCAGAGGACCAGTATCGATGTCAGGGCATAGTAAATGGCACAGTATCAAGCACCAGAAGGGCAAAACCGATGCCGAGCGCGGCAAGCTGTTTACCCGGCTGGCACGGGAAATCATCGTGGCGACCAAAGCAGGCGGCCCGAGTCCCGATTCTAATATCACCCTCCGCGCCGCCATCACGCGGGCGCGGGCGATCTCCATGCCGCAGGATAACATCAAGCGGGCCATCGCACGCGGCGCGGGCGGCGACGACAGCGCAAACTATGAGGACTTAACCTATGAAGGCTACGGGCCGGGCGGAGTCGCCGTCATGGTCAACTGCCTGACCGACAACAAGCAGCGGACGGTCTCGGACGTGCGCTCGTTCTTCAACAAAACCGGCGGGCGGCTGGCCGAGTCGGGCAGCGTCGGCTACTTGTTTAAGCCCAAAGGCATGATTATTGTGGAGCCGGAAGTGACCACCGAGGACGCCGTCACCGAAGCAGCCATCGAAGGCGGCGCGGAAGATGTGCAGCCCACCGACGACGGCGGCTTTGAGATCACCACCGAGCCGGACGATCTGACGGCGGTGATGCAGGCGCTGGAAGATGCGAAAATCGCTTATGTGTCGTCGGAGCAGACCATGATCCCACATACGAGCGTGGAAGTGGCTGGAAAAGAGGCCGCCCAGGTCATTCGGCTGATGGATATGCTGGAAGACCATGACGACGTGCAGAAGGTCTACGCCAACTTCGACATCTCCGACGCCGAAATGGAAGCCGCCGAGCGGGGATAGGGGATGCAGGCAGTGAGAGGGAACCGCGTGCGAAGGCCAGAGTGCGAGGGGTTAAAACCCCTCGCTGGAAGGCGAAGACGCCGGGAAGCCAAAAGACAAAATATGCTGGCCTTTATTCGCTATTCTTTGGCCGCTCGGCGCGAAGCGCCTTGATGCCTGCGGCATTACTGCGTATCAGCGAGGGGTTTTAACCCCTCGCACTCTGGCCTCGCTTTTATGATCCGGCCCTGCTGTTTACAACCTGGAGCCACCTATGAACCGGCCCGTCTTGACTGTTCGCTCGCTGTTTGCCTGCCTTATGCTTGCTTGTCTCTTCGGGACTGCAAGCGGCCCGGCATCGGCGGACGGCCCAACTGTGACCGCTGTGTACGGCCTCGGCGGGCGCTACCGGCCCGGCGGGTGGTCCCCCGTCACCATCAAAGTCAAGAACCCCGACGCGGACGCGCTGGACGGGCAGGTGCAGGCGCTCTCGGAAGCGGACCCGAACGCGGGCCGCTACGGTCGCCCCAGCGCCAGCATCGCGGGCGCATCGCTCTTTTCCCGGCCCGTGTCCGTGCCGGGCGGCGGTGCGGTGCAAACGCAGCTTTACACACATGGACTTGACCCCGGCGCGGGCAGCGTGACCGTGCAGGTGGCCGATGGGCGTGCGCGTGGCGACGGGCGCGTTCTGGCGCGGGGCAGCTCGACGCCCAACGGAAACAGTCTGCCCGCCGTTACGGGAACCCCGGTCACCGACGCGGACCTGTTTCTAGTCGGCTTCGGCGGCGACCCCGGCGCGTTCACCAGCCTGAGCGGGCGGAAGCTGGGTCTGCTGCATCAGTCCGGTGTGGGGGCCGCACCGCCGTCGTTCTCCCCCGGTATGGCAAATGGACAGAATGCGCCGCAGGTCGGGAGCGCCCAGGTTGTCTCGATGCTGCCTGCCGACCTGCCCGACCGGGCCGTGGGCTACAGCGGTGTGGATGCGTTCCTGCTGCGCGGCGATGCCCCGCTCGATGCCCTCTCCGAAGCGCAGGCGGACGCCCTCAAAGACTGGATCGCGGGCGGCGGGCATCTGGTCGTCGTCTGCCCCGGCGCGGACCCCGGCCCCTATGCCGCCCCGTTCTTTCAGGGCCTCCTGCCCGCCACCATCGGGGCGACGGGGAAGGGGACGCTGACGCTGACCCCCAAGCCCCTGCCGGGCGTCCGCACCCTCGCGCCCGCGCTCGTCACCGGCCCCTACGGCGCGGGCTGGGTGTCCGTGACCACCCGCGACCTCGCCGCCGCCCCGCTTGCCCCCGCCTTCTGGGCCGCCGCGCTGACCTCGCCCCGCACGCTGCTGGGCGCGGCCACCGCGCACGATGCGGCGCTGGCGCAGAGCTACTACGGCTACAATAATGGTGGTGACAGCGCCCTGCTGTCGTCGGCGGTCCTGCGCGGGCCGTCGCTGGACGCGCCGGGAACGTGGGTCATCGGCCTGTTCCTGCTGGCCTACCTCGTGATTCTGGTTCCCGTCAACTACTTGATCCTGAAGCGTCTGGACCGGCGCGAGCTGGCTTGGGCGACCATCCCGGCGCTGGTGGTTGTGTTCGCCATTGGAACGTTCGCCGTTGGCTACGCCGCCAAAGGGGGCAGCGTCTTTGTCAACCGGGCCGCGATTGTGGAAACGGCGGCAGGGCAGAGCGCGGCAGGCGTGCGCGGGGCGCTCGGCCTGTTTTCGCCGCGCCGCACCTCCTACGACCTGACGCTGACCGGCACGGGTCTGGCCGCCGCCCTGCCCCCGGCACTCCCAAACCGCTTTGGCGGCGGGGGCGACGCGCAGGCATCCGGGCAGACCCGGCTGGTGCAGACGTCCGGCGGTGCGGCTCTGCTGGACGCCTCGGTCAATATGTGGGCCATGCGGGCCTTTGATTTCCAGAGCACCACCGATTTAGGCGGCACGATTGACGGCAGCGTTCTGGGAAACACACTCACTGTCACCAACCACACGCCGCACCTACTCACTGGCTGCCTGGTGATTCGCGGCGGCATGAGCTACCCGGTGGGGGCGCTTGCGCCGGGCGGCACAGCGCAGGCGTCACTTTTTGCGCCGCCGCCTATCAACCCGCAGTCGCCCGGCCTGCCCCTGCCGCAGATGTCTCCGGCGATGACCGGCTCGGACCAATCGGTCACGCCCCGGATGCAGGCCGCGTTGTCTGATTACGCCCGCACCCTGGGGCAGCCAGACAACGGCAACAACTATTACTACAACAATCAAGGCATCTCGCAGCCCCGCGCCCCGTTTGCCCCCGCGCCGAATGAAGCCCTGCTGGTCGGCTGGAGCGATGACCCCGCGCTGGCTGGCCCGGCCCCGCGTGTAGACGGGCAGGCGGTCACGGTCCATTCTACCACGCTGGTCGTCGTCCACCTGCCCCTGCCCGCGTCTCTGGCCGCGCAGGCGATGCCTGTTCCTGCTCCATCAGGCTTCCCCATATCTCACGGCTTCCAGCGTCTGCTGACACTTAGCTACACTTCCCCTTCCTCGGCTCTTTATCGGCAGTCGGTGGATGCTCGGACGCTGAAGGTCACGGCTAAAAACCAGGGCAAACCTATCACGGTGCGCGGGACGTTCCGAGGCGCTTCTTACGGTCCTGGCGCTTTGGGAATGACCATTGCGCTCGCTCCCCAAACTGGGGCGACGGCTGGTTTTCATGGGACAACGCTGCGCCTGCCTTTTCAGAATAATCCCAGGTTGGCAAACTCTATGGCGATGTCCGGCGGGATCGTCGCCTCCGGGATACTCACTTCTGGACCGGGCGGTCCACAAATTGTCGTCTCGCAGCCGTCTCAAATCAAGCTGGTTGCCGGTGGTTTTGTCCGCACATTGCCGTATCCTCCGCCGCCACACGCCGCGTTTGTGCCCCGGCAGTATGGGTTCAATGCAATCCCGCAGACGGCGATGGTGTACCGCCGGGCCGTGGATGCCCGGACGCTGGCCGTCACCGCAAACAACCTAAACAAAATGGTGATGGCTCGCGGCCCTGTGACCGGCAATGCGTACACTGTCAGCGCCGGGCAGATGGTCGTCACGCTCGGCTCGCAGACGATTCTGCTGATGCCTGTCTCGCTCGGCGAACAGTTCCGGTCGCTGGCGCTGATGCACCGGGAAGTGGTCGTCACCGGCCCGCTGACACGCCGGGGCAGCAGCCCGCAGATTACTCTCACGCAGCCGTCGCAGGTGCTTCTTGTCGGCGGCGGTTCCTACGGCATGGCCCCGCCTTCCGGCCCTCTGCCCGGCAGCGCCTACGCCGCCGCGCAGTTCATGCACGTCTCAAAATCCGCCGCCCTGTACCGGCAGGCGTCCACCCCGCAAAACTTCGCCGCGCCGACCGGGGCAGGCAAGCCGTTCCGGGTGCGGGGGATTGTGACTGACACATCAGGTTCGGTGGGGCAGTGCCGGATTTCAGTTCAAGCCAGCATTGGAAAGGGGCCGAAGGTGTCTGTCGTGGTGACCTCCCCGAATCAATCCGCGCTCACTGCCGTCAATAACTTGATCGGTCAGGAAATCGTAGTGATGGGCGTTGTTATTCCTTCCGGGGGAGCGGGGGTCACCTATCTCGCGTCTCAACCCAGCCAGATATTCGTCGTGAGCAGCACCCCGAATGCGATAGGCCGGTAGCCAACATAACTTATGAGCATACTTACCAATAACCCCGTTCTGGAGCGCGAGGTGCGCGGGCGGCTGCGGTTCAAGCGCCGGGGCAGCGGGGTGTCTGCCCTGTGGACGGCGGCCCCGATTGCGCTCGTCGCGCTGTACTTTTATACACGCGGGCTGATCGCCCTTTCCCACGGGCTGCGGCAGGATGCACGGGACTTCTGGGGGCTGTTTGCTTACGGAGCGCTGACCCTGATTGTGCTGCTGGCCCCCGCGCTGTCGTCGACGGCGATTACGCAGGAGCGGGAGCAGCAGACATGGGACGCGCTGGCGGCAACCCGGCTGACCGGGGCGGAGATTATCGGCGGCAAGTGGCTGGGCCGTCAGCTTATCCCGATGCTGATTATCGTCATCGCTTTGCCGTTTCTGATTGGCTCCGCCGTGCGCGGACAAATGCCTGTGGGTCAGGTATTCGCTACTCTGGCGTTTCTGATTGTCACGAGCGGGTTCTACGGGGCGCTCGGCCTGCTGTGTTCATTTGGCGGTCGGCGCTCGGCGGGGGCGACGGCGACGGCGCTGACGATGACCATTCTGCTGTGCCTCGGGACGTATGTAATCAACATCGTGATTGGCCTGCTGGCAGCGGGCGGCTCCGGGAACTTTAACTCCCCGGTGCTGTGGATCAACCCTTTTTATGTGATGACTGCGCTGCAAGACAAGTTTCAGTCGTCTGATGACAGCAATTTTGACCCGGCGGGCCTGCCTTCTGGCGAGATTGTCAGTGTTTACTTTTTTCTCACGCTGCTGGCCCTGGCCGGGTTTTTGTGGCTGATGGTGCGCCGCTACACCCGCGCCGTGGGGCGCTAGGCTTCCGAAAGGCACAGAAGTATAAATTATGATCCGTATACAGCATCTCAACAAAGAATACAAAGGGCTTACTGCCGTCAAAGACCTGTCGCTGGATTTGGAAGCCGGGGACATCTTCGGCTTTATCGGGCCAAACGGGGCGGGCAAAACGACTACGATCAAAATGCTAGCGACACTGCTCAAGCCGACGTCAGGCAAAGCCGAGATTGACGGCATTGATGTCGTCGAAAACCCCGAAGCCGTGCGTGGGCGCATCGGTTATATGCCCGCGTTTTTCGGGATTTATGACGATATGCGGGTCTGGGAGTATTTAGATTTCTTTGCCGGAGCCTACCGCCTGCCGCGTCCGCAGCGCCCGCGCATTATTGATGATGTATTAAATCTTACAGATTTAGGAGGAAAAAAAGACAGCTATGTCGAAGAGCTGTCTACCGGCATGAAGCAGCGGCTTTGCCTGGCGAAAACGCTCATCCACGATCCCAAAGTTCTTCTTCTGGATGAGCCTGCGTCGGGCCTCGACCCCCGTGCCCGCATTGAAATCAAAGAGCTGTTCAAAGAGCTGAAGGCGATGGGCAAAACGATTATTATTTCGTCGCACATCCTGCCGGAGCTGGCCGACTTCTGCAACAAAGTCGGCATTATCGAGCGCGGCGAGATGCTGGTTTCCGGCGATGTGCAGGACATCATGGCGAAGGTATCCGGCGGGCGCACTCTGGAAATCCGGCTGCTGGACGGCTACGCACAGGCGGCGGAAATGCTGCACGAGGCTCCCGGCGTCCGGGCGGTGCGTCAGATGGACACCTCGCTACAGATTGATTTCGCGGGGGACCCGGCGATGCAGGCGGAGCTAAACACGATGCTGGTCGGAAGCGGCCTGCGTGTGCTGTCGTTCGCCGAGCAGGAAACGGACCTGGAAGATATTTTCATGAAGGTGACGAAAGGACTCGTACAGTGACCGAATAAACGAGAACTCGAACCTATGACACTCTGGCGTGTAGGAATTTTAGGACTGGCCCGCCGGGTGGGCACCTTTGCGGAAGTGGGCCTGCGCTCCTGGGAGGAGGCGGGCTGCGCGGCGGTGGAGCAGGCGCTGATGGAGTCGGCGGATGACCTGTATGTCGTGCATCGCCCGGTAGTCATCCGCAGCGACCGGGCGGAGCTGGAGCGGATACTGCAGGACTGGTGCGACACGCCCAATGTCGCGCATCGCTGCCACCTGATTTTGACTGTCGGCGGGACCGGCTTCTCCCCATCCGACGTGATGCCCGAAGCCACCCGCGCCGTTTTGGAGCGTGATGCTCCCGGCATTGCCTCCGTGCTGCGCCGCTGCGACGGCCCCGAAGCCGCGTTTT
Organism: Capsulimonadaceae bacterium; assembly: GCA_965277455.1. GTDB lineage: Bacteria > Armatimonadota > Armatimonadia > Armatimonadales > Capsulimonadaceae > JANXMY01. The sequence continues at coordinate 3,939,434 of OZ255823.1, forward strand.
CGCGGGGCGTCTCGGGAATGCGCGGCAAGGTACTTCTGATTAACCTGCCGGGGCACGCCACCGGCTTTGCCAATCAAGAACTGCTGATACAGGCGATGGCAGCATTGACCCCGCACCTGCCTGCAATGGTCTCCGCGCTGAATGAAGACCCCGTACTTCCCTGGGGTGCCATCCCGCCGCCCCTTTGACTTCCTCGTTTGACTTCCTCGCTTTTATATTGACCCCGCCCCCCTGCATCGGGGTATACTCCCTGCTATGACGGAGCCGTCCCCACTTTCTTCTTATGCCGTGTTTTGCCGCCCGCCCGAGGCTGTCGAGTGCCCGGCCACGGTCGCCGAAGCGCAGGACTGCGTGCGCCGTTCGGTGGGCAAGGCGATTGTCCCGTGGGGCGGCGGCACGCAGCAGGCGCTCGGCTTCGCGCCCACCCGCTATGATGTGGCCCTGTCTGCGGCCCGGCTGACCGAACTCGTGGATTACGTGCCGGAAAATCTCACCGTGACCTGCGGCGCGGGGCTGAGCGTCTCGGCCCTGCAAACCATACTGGCCGCGCAGGGGCAGTGGCTTCCCCTGGATGTCTCCCGACCGGACCGGCAGACGCTCGGCGGCATCGTCGCCGCCCGTGCGGGCAGCCTGCGGCGTCTGGGGTGCGGCAGCGTGCGCGACCTGCTGCTCGGCGTCACGGTAGTCAACAGCGCAGGCGAAATCGTTCAGGGTGGGGGCCGCGTCGTCAAAAACGTGTCTGGCTACGACTTGCCGAAGCTCTACTGCGGCTCGCTTGGGACGCTAGGTTTAATCGCCGAAGTGACCTTCCGGGTCGCGCCTCTGCCGCCTGCATCGGCCACGGCCTTGCTGCCGCTGGACGCGAACCACAATAGCGAGGACGTGCTGGACACCCTGCTCGGCTCCGATTTGTCGCCCGCGTTCTTATTTTTGCTGTCCCCCGGCGCGGCCCAAACGGTTGTGCCCGATGCCGAAGACGCGCAGTATGTAGCCGTTGGTTTCGACGGCGACCCCGAAGCTGTCGCCTGGCAGGTGGAGACGCTTGGCGCGGGTGAGCTTTCTGCCGAAGTCGCCCAAGCCGTCCGCGCCCGCCTGCGCGACTTTGCATTGGACGACGCTCCGCTGACCGCTTCGTTCCATATCCTGTCGTCGCAGGTCGGCGCATTCTCGCGCATGGTGGAATGGACCGCCCGCCGCGCCGGGTTCACCGCCGCCCTCGCCTCCGACGCCGCCCTCGGCCTGATGACCGCGCACTTTGCCCCGGCCCGCGAAGACGCCGATTGGCGCGTCTTTTACACCGACCTGAAAGACAAAGCCGACCGCTGCGGCGGCTCGTTCATCTTAGAGCGAATGCCCGATATACTGCGTGCCGACGCCATCCCCGTCTGGTCCCCGCTTTTGCCCGACTTTGGCCTGATGGCCTCGGTGAAAACTGCTTTGGACCCGCCCCGGATGTGGAACCCTGGGCGGTTTGTGGGAGGACTGTGATGGAAGGAAACCGGCACTGGAAGTGCCGGTCTACTAGCAAACGGAGAAAGTCGCTCCGCGACTCCAGATTAGCCACGGTGGGCTATTTCATCTGCTCCTGAGTCGCGGAGCGACTTTATCGGTTTACTACTAGACTGGCTCTTCAGAGCCAGTCTTCCGGGCTGTAACCATTATGAGCACACACGAGCAAAACTTGATGTCCTGTGTCCACTGCGGCCTGTGCCTGCCCGCCTGCCCGACCTATCTGGAAACGGGGAGCGAGGCGGACAGCCCGCGTGGGCGAATTGTGCTGATGCGGCAGATGTACGAGGGCAAGCTGTCGCCGTCGGACCCGGATGTGACCCGGCACCTGGATTTGTGTCTGGGCTGCCGCGCCTGCGAGACCGCCTGCCCGTCGGGCGTGCCGTATGGGCACATTCTGGAAGTCGCCCGTGAACAAATCAACGCCGCCCGCGTCCGCCCGCCCCTCACAGACGCCGCCCGCGCCGGGCTGCTCGGAACGCTGGCACAGCCGAAGCGGATGACCGTGGCCCTGCGTATGGCGCAGGCCGTGGCCGGGGGCGTCGTTCCCGCGCCCGCCGTGCGCCTGCTGTCGGGCGACGCGAATGCGAGTGCCCAGACGCCGCTGCTGCCGGAGACGCTGGCCCCGGCCCTGCCGCCGACAATCACTCCCGCCCAGGGCGTCCAACGCGCCCGTGTCGGCGTGCTTCTCGGCTGTGCGATGCGCGTGCTCTACGGCGATGTCAACGCGGATACGGCGCTCGTGCTGGCCGCCAACGGCTGCGAAGTCTTAGCCAATCGCCGTCAGGGCTGCTGCGGGGCATTGCACGGGCATAACGGGTACACCGAAGAGGCCAAAATGCTGGCTCGGTCGCTGATTGACGCCTTCACGCCGCTGGACGGGCTGGATGCCATTGTCGTCAACTCGGCAGGCTGCGGCAGTCAGATGAAAGACTACGGGCACTTGCTGGCGGGCGACTCCGCTTATGCCGCCCGCGCCGCCGCATTTGCCGCTAAAGTGCGCGATGTGAGCGAGTTTTTAGATGCCCTCGGCTGGGTCGCGCCTCTGCGCTCTATCTCCGAAACGCCCGTGACGATGACCTACCACGATGCGTGTCACCTGGCGCATGGGCAGGGGGTGACGGACGCCCCCCGCGCCCTGCTGTCGCGCCTGCCGGGGGTGCGCTGGGTGCGCCTGCCCGAAAGCGAAGTCTGCTGCGGCTCGGCAGGCATCTACAACTTCACGGAACCCGATATGGCCCGGCGTCTGCAAACGCGCAAATTGGACCATATTCTGCAAACCGGCGCGTCCGTCGTCGCCACTGGCAACCCCGGCTGCCTGTCTTGGATTGGCGCGGGCCTTAAGGAGCGCAGCCTGCCGGATATTCGCATAGTCCATCCGGTCACACTGCTGGCGGAGGGGCTGGGAAAGGCCCCCTAGCCCCCAATAATGGGGGAACCCGATTAGGACAAGAGGGCACTTTCTGTTCTTTGTCTGGCTCCCCCATTATTGGGGGCGGGGGGGCCTCTCACTACACATTATGCTCAAACAACACATTGAAGAACTGCAAACCGACCTGCGCGGGCTGGCCGTGCATGAGACCGCTCTGCGCGGGCTGGCTGATGCTGTTCTGCACGCATTCAATCACGGCGGCAAGCTGCTGACCTGCGGCAATGGCGGCTCGGCAGCGGAGGCGGCGCACCTGGCCGAAGAGTTTACCGGGCGCTTTTACCGGGAGCGAAAGTCGCTGCCCGGCCTGTGCCTGTCCATCGACGGCACGCTGCTGACGTGCATCGGCAACGACTATGGCTTTGACGAGATATTTGCGCGTCAGGTACACTCTCTGGGAATGCCCGGCGATGTGCTGGTCGTCTTCACGACAAGCGGCAACTCCGAGAACGTGACCCGCGCCCTCAAAGCCGCCAAAGAGCGCGGTCTGGTGACGGGGGCATTTTTAGGCCGCACCGGCGGGTTCTGCCGGGGCTTGGCCGATTTCGAGATGATTGTGGAAAGCGTCAGCCCTAGCTCTATGCGCGTGCAGGAGTGCCATCAGCTCATGCTCCATGCCCTCTGCGAACACGTTGAAGTGACGCTGCTGGGGATTGGTGGGTGACTGTGAAGCGAGGGGCCAAACTCCGAGGGGTTGAAAACCCCTCGCTAGGAGAGGCGTCCTGCGGACGGAAGAAGTACGGAGCCTGCGGCTATTGGCATTCTCTGTCACCCGGAGGGTGCTTCACCTAGCGCGGGGTTTTCAACCCCTCGGAGCTTAGCTGTTTAGGTGGCCCAAATTTGGAAAGAACTAACCGATGACCTTTTGTGACAAGCTGCAAGCGGGCGTGCCGACGCTCTCCTACGAGTTCTCGCCGCCCAAAAACCCGGCGGGGTGGGCGACGCTGTATTCCGCGCTTGGCGAAGTGGCCCGGCAGTCCCCCGATTTCGTCTCCATCACTTACGGCGCAGGCGGGTCCAACCGGCAGAAAACGGTGGATTTGGTTAGCCGCATCGAGCATGAGCTGGATATTGAATCCGTGCCCCATCTCACCTGCGTGGGCCACTCGCAGGCCGAAATTGCCGAGATTTTGACCACGCTGCAAAACGCCGGTATCCGGCATCTGATGGCCCTGCGCGGGGACGCGCCGCAGAACGACCCCGCCTACACGCCGCACCCGGACGGCTTCGCCCATGCCAGCGATTTGATTGAGTTCGCTCGCGCCCACTACAAGTTCCACATCGGCTGTGCCTTCTATCCCGAGAAGCACCCGGATGCCGAGACATTGGACCATGACATCGGCTGGCTGAAACACAAACAGGACGTCGGGGCGGAGTTCGCCACCTCGCAGCTCTTCTTTGACAACGCCGCGTTTTACGAGTTCCGCGACTATGCCGTCCGGGCGGGTGTCACCATCCCACTAATCGCGGGCATCCTGCCGGTCACCTCGCTGTCGCAGCTTGAACGCATTCATCAGCTCAGCGGTCAGCAAATCCCCGACGCGCTTCTGGAAACTCTGGGGGAGGGAACGGACAAAGAAGTACAGGACCGGGGCATCGCCTACGCCGCCGACCAGTGCCGCGACCTGCTGGCCCACGGCGCCGCCGGTCTGCACCTTTACACGTTCAACCGGGCGACTTCAGCGGTGCGTATCACGAAGGCCCTGCGGGCTGAGGGGCATTTCCCGGCGGCGTAGGCGGGAAAGTGAGCCGGGGCAAAGCAGGAGCCACGGGTTAAAACCCGAGGCGGTCTTTTCGTGCTGTATCACAGTATCACCTTCTGCCCGGAGCGGGCGGAGGCGGCGACAGCGTCCAGTGCCTCCATGTTGCTCAGCGCGTCCGAGGCAGGCAGCAAAAACGTGTCTTCGCCGCGCAGACGCCGCGAGAAGGCTTCCACCTCGCCCACATACATATTGCCCGCCCCCGACTGATGCTCAGTGTCCACCCCGCCGCGAGACACATAATAATCCCCCGCCTCGGGCTTGTTGCCCGCCCGCAGGCCGCCGAGCAGGAAGCGCGGCACGCTCACCGATGCCTCGCTGCCGACAATCTCATAGGTCGCCCGGAAGGACAGCGAGAACGAGCAGTCTATCAGCGCCATGCCCCCGCCATCGAACTCTAGAAGCGCTGTCGTCGTCGTATCAATGCCCGTGTTGGGGTCATAAATCGACTTCGCCGTCACCGCCGTCGGTTCCGTGCCGAATGCCAGCCGGGCGATGTCCAGGCAGTAGCAGCCGACATCAAAGAGCGCCCCGCCGCCCATGCCAGGGTCGCGCCGATAGTCATCCAAATCGGTCTGCACGAATGAGTAAGATGCCCGTACAAGCTGCACATCGCCCAGGCTGCCGCCCTGCACCAGCGCCTGCACTTCCCGCTGCAAGGGGTGGTAGCGGTACATAAACGCCTCGGACAGCACGACACCGTTGGCGTCGGCAGTTTCCAGCATTTCCTCAGCTTCCACGGCATTCAGTGCCAGCGGCTTTTCGCACAAAACGTGTTTGCCATTGTTCATCGCTTCCACCGCCCACCCGAGGTGCAGGTTATTTGGCAGGGGCAGGTACACGGCATCGACATTTTGGTCGGCAATCAGCGAGTCATAGTCCCCATACGCTGCCACATCCGGCCCCGCCGTCGCCGCTACTTCCTGGGCATTGTCCCGGCTGCGCGAAGCTACGGCGGTCAGCTTGGCATAGGGGCTTGCCAGGATGGCCGGGATAATCGCATCGCGGGCAATCCGCGCCGTCGCGCCGATGACGCCCCACCGCACTTTTTTGATTTCTTTGTTCGTCGTGTCTGCTACTGCCATACACTCTCCTCGTCACGGCCACGGGTTGAAACCCGAGGCTGCCAAAAGCCCACCGTCCAGGGGACGTAAGATCGGGACAGCCTCCTGTCTTACTCTTAACGTCGCTTCGACGGCGGGCACTTTCCAGCCTCGGGTTTCAACCCGTGGCGTTTTCTTTGCAGGACTTTTCGCCCTGCTTCGCGTATTCTACCCGTATGACCGCCCGCTCTATCCCTACTTTGTATTTTCTAACCCTCACTGCCGCTTCTTTTCTGCTCGCTGGCTGCCACAAAAGCAGCACGTCTGGCTCCATGCCGTCGGCCTCACCCGCCGATCAGGCTGCACAGGCCAACGCCCTGTTCCTGAACCGGAAGACCTTTGATCCGTGGGTGCTGAAAAGCAGTGACCCGGACAATCCCATTTTGTTCTATCAGAGCAGCGGCGCAAAGAGTTCGCTGATTAACAGCAGCGGCGTCATAACGCAGACGTTTAAAGCCGGGGACTATGTCAACGGACATCTCACCGCCCGGCCTGCCTATCTCCCAAATCAGAAGCCGCAGGGCGCGGATGGGCCGCACACCCAAACGCTGGATATGCACACCGGAACGTTCACGACCAACCCCGAAGTATTTCAAGGCGAGATATACGAAAAGGGCGAACGCGCAAACGCAGATTGGCCCCGCCTTTGGCAGACCTCGGATGTCGTTATTCAAGGCGACCCTGAAGCGCAGCAGGTGACGCACGCAAACCTATTTTACCTGCTCTCGTCCACCTATCCCGGCTCGGACCATTCCATTCCCCCAATGGGCCTGTCGTCGGACATTTACACCGGGCATATCTTTTGGGACGCGGAAGTGTGGATGATGCCTGCGCTTCTGGTGCAGCACCCGGAATATGCGAAATCCATTGTAGATTATCGCTTCAAGACGCTGGGGCAGGCCAAACGAAACGCCGCTGCACATGGCTTTAAAGGGGCCGAATACCCCTGGGAAAGCGCGGACACAGGCAAGGAAATGGCCCCTGCTGGCTTCGACCGGGAACGGCATATCACCGCCGATGTGGGCTGGGCGGCGTGGCAGTATTATCTGTGGACGGGCGACAAAGCGTATTTAACCAAAGAAGGCGGGCCGATCCTGACCGCCTGCGCGGACTACTGGGTCTCGCGGGTGACGAAGGGCGCGGACGGCAAGTATCATATCAACAAAGTGATTGGGCCGGACGAGACTGCCGACGTGGTGGATGACGACGCCCATACCAACGGCGTCGTCCGCGCTAATCTGGACGCGGCAGGGCGGGCGGCGAAGGCGCTGGGGCAGACCCCCGACCCGCGCTGGGCCACGGTGGCCGCTAACATAATAATTCCAATGGACCCGACCCGGCAGATTCCAAGTGGCAGCGCCGCGCCGCTCACCGACCGCTTTTCCGCCAAGCAGGCCGACACGCTGCTGCTGCTGTACCCGCTGAACGCGCCTCGCTTGGACGCGCCGATGGCAGGCAAGATGCTGGATTTCTACTCGGCCCACACGATCAAAAATGGCCCGGCGATGACGGCGAGCATGGAGGCCATTGTCGCCGCACGGCTGGGCCGGGCGCAGCAGTCGCTGGACTTATTTCACGACTCGTACCGCCCGTTCATGCGCGGCCCGTGGGATGCATTCGCCGAAAAGCGCACGTCTAATCGCGTCTACTTCTGTACGGGCATGGGCGGCTGCCTGCAAAGCGTCTTCGCGGGCTTCGCGGGTCTGCGCGTCGTGGAAGCGGGCGAGGCGGGGTCGGGGACTAAAATCGCTGGCGACGCCGAAGCCGCCCTCTACGCCGACCCGCACCTGCCGCCCGGCTGGACCGGGCTAACTGTCAAAGGCGTCCACTTCCGGGGCAAATCCTATGACGTATCAGTCGGCGCGGCTAACAAGGTGACGGTGGCAGTGCCGGGGGTATAAAGCCCCCGGCAACAAAAGCGGACGCCCTGCCGGGCTAAGGAAGAATGTACAGCATCTTTTTCCAATCCTTAGCCCGGAGGGCGTCTGCTCTTTTTGCCGGGGGTTTTATACCCCCGGCGGTAAGCACCTATGAAAATACCTGTGACGCCGCGCCTCGAAGACTTCTACCGGAACCCCCTGCTGCGGCTGCGGCTGGCGGCGCTTCTGGGCGCGTTTATCCTCACCGGCGGCACGGCGGGCTATATGCTGCTGGAGCATTACCGCTTTTTAGATGCCCTGTTTATGACCGTCATCACTCTGGGCAGCGTTGGCTACGGGGAAGTCAAGCCGCTGGACACGGCGGGCACGGTCTTTACAATTATCCTGATTTTGTTCGGGCTGGGAACGGCGGCATGGCTGTTTACTACGATTATTGAAACGTTCGTCAGCGAGCAGACTTTGCTTTTGCTGTCGAAGAAACGGATGGACCGCACGGTGAATGCACTTCACGACCATTACATCATCTGCGGCTACGGGCGCATCGGCCAGCAAATCGCGCTGGGTTATCGGCAGAACAAAGTGCCGCACGTCGTCATTGAGCAGGAAGCTGCCCGGCTGGAAACGCTGCGAGCGAGCGGTGTGCCCTTCGTAGAAGGCGATGCTGCTGACGACGACGTGCTGAAACAGGCCGGGATAGACCGCGCCGCCGCGCTGATTGCCGTGACGCCCACCGACGCCGTCAATACATTTATCGTGCTGTCGGCACGCGGCCTGCGGCCTGACTTGTTTATCGTCGCCCGCGCCGACTCGCAGCAGAATGAGGCAAAGCTCCTGCGGGCCGGGGCCTCCAAAGTCGTCTCCCCGCATATCCTCGGCGGGCGCTGGATGGGCATCACCGCCATCAACCCCGCCGTCACCGATCTGGTGGCTGCCATCACCGAAGCCGACCACGCCGCGTTTTCCGTCCGCGAGGTCACGCTGACGGACGCTTCTCCCTGTGCCGGGATGACTCTGGAAGCCGCCGAACTGAAGCGCCGCACCGGCGCTCTGGTCGTCGCCCTGCGCCCCGGCCACGGCGGCGGCTTTATCCCAAACCCGCCCGACGACCGCCGCCTATCGCCCGGCGATATTCTGATTGCGCTTGGCTCCCCCGCGCAGCTTCAATCGCTGACAGCGGTGCTGGGGTAGCAAAAAAAGCATCCAAAGATACGAAACCGGTGTATAATAAAGCGCAGGATGAGACAAATTTTTGCTCGTTTCGCCTGCTTTACAGGAGCATATCATGCCAAACGAAACCAAAAACAGCCTTACAGGCAGTGACAAACTGCGTGAGCTTGTACTTTATATTTGCGCGGCTTCCGAAGGAGACGAAGCCTTCGGGTCTATTAAGCTTAATAAACTGCTGTTTTAATAAACTGCTGTTTTACAGCGACTTCTTGTTCTACATTCGGCACGGCAAGGCTATCACCGGACAGGAGTACCAAAAATTGCCGCAGGGACCCGCGCCGCGTCTGATGCTTCCACTGCTCAAAGAGATGCAGTCAAAGTCGCAGCTTGCGATGGCCGAGCGTAACTATTATGGCCTGTCACAAAAAAAGCCACTCGCCCTGCGCGAAGCTAATCTTAATCTGTTCACGGTGCAGGAAATTGATACCGTCAACCAGGTTTTACGTAACTTTAAGGGCCATACCGGCATGGAGATCAGCGAGCAGTCTCACAATTTTATCGGCTGGCAGCTTGCCGAGGAAGGCGAAACGATCCCCTACAGCTCTGCGTTGCTTCATAAACGTCAGCTTTCTGCACAGGAAGAACAATGGGCACAAGAATTGGACTTAACAGGCGTTGCAGAGCTTCTTCGCGCTTAAATGGGAACATGGATGGAACCTCTCACCTACCAAAAAGGATAGAATTATGTTGCTGCGTTGGGCTTTCATTGCTATCTCTTTCTGGCTGAGTATTTCATTAGTTGCTAGAGTGAAGGCTGACGTAGCTAGCAATGCTCGTCAGGCCATCCTCGCCATCTATCAGAAACAACATCAAGGCTACTTTCGTAGAGATGTGACAGCAGAGTTATCCGGTGTTTCTTCCACTTTTGTTTCCACAACCGTATTGGGTACGAAGTTTGACTACACAGATGAACGAAAACATATGCAAAGTGCTTTTACTGATGCAACGCCTTCTGAATGGGCAAGCCAAAAAACATCATGGATTGTTGAGGGATTTACCGTTCAGCGAAAAGTGGCGAAGGTGAAGGTAAGAAGCCATAGCGTGGTTCAAAGTATTAGCCCGAAGACCAAACGCCCGTATTATCAGTCCGTTGATGAAGTTGTTATGGATACGTGGACCAAGACGCCCCAGGGTTGGGTAGAAATCCGAGAGCAGTTCTTATCAAGTCAGCACACGTATTCACTGGCGCGTATTATTTAACGTCGCCTAGCATTGTAAACAGAGCGGTCAGGCACTGCTGTTTTGCTGCTGTCTGTGCGTGTGACGGAGCAGGAAGAAACCTGAATACAACCCGGCAATATGCGCCGGGTGGTTTTTGCCTTGCAATCCTACCCGGTTGCCGCTATAATAGCCTATGCCCCTGATACCTCTGGTTGGACGCCGCACCTGGCGCTCACGCGCCCTTATCGCCGCGCTGTATGTCACGCTCACGCTGGGCGCGGTGACGATGGTGTACCCGTTTCTGGTGATGCTGGCATCGTCGGTCGAGTCGCAGTATGAGAAGTCTTCGTATGACCTGGTTCCCCGCTACCTGCATTCGTCGACGGCGCTCATGGGCAAGTACGCCGAAGACAAGTACCGGGGCGACATCAATGCCATCAACGTCGCGTATGGCACAAATTACGCCGCCTTGCAGGATGTCGTGCCGCCCGCGCCCGTCCCTGCCGCCGAGGTGACGCAGTGGAACACGTTTGCCGCCGCCCTGCCGCCGCGCTATCGAAGCGTCGGCTTTGGCGGGGCCGCCGCCGCGTTCAGCCCGTCGCCCCTGCTGGACCGCTACCATGCGTTTTTAAGGACGCGCTTTCGCGGCGACATCCACGCCCTCAATGTCGCCTACACCGAAGAAGACACCGATTTTCTGACCGTTTTCCCCCCGTTCGAGCAGCCCACCAAGCACACCTGGGCACCTCGCACCGGACCCAAAGAGAGCGATTGGCAGGCGTTTCAGTCGGCCCTCCCCGCCAATTATTTCATCATCGTCGGCGCGGACCCCCTGTACCAGCAGTGGCTCAAAGAGGAAGCCTACCCGGACCTTACCGCGCTGAATGCCGCCTGGGGAACCTCGGCGGCGTCCTACGGCGCGTTCACCCTGCCCGCCCGCTCCGAGGGCAATGCCGCCCAAAAGCGCGATTGGGCGACGTTCGTGCGGACCAAGCTGCCCTTCCGGGACATTCAAGTCGATGCCTCTGCCCTGACCGCCTATCAAGCCTACTTGAAGACCCGGCCTGGCTCGCCGCGTGCTGTGCCCACGGCCCTGCCCGACCCGGAGACGCTGCACGAGGGGGCCGCCCTGCTGGACTGGATTGGCTTCCTCAAAATCGCCCCGGTCTCGGCTCTCTCCGCCGACACGCCCGAAACTCGCTGGCGGGCGGCGCACGGCCCCGCCGCCCTCCTGCCGGTGCAGGCATCCGACTGGGCTTTTGTGCAGACTCACACCGGCCCGCTGCGGGAGGACTTCGTGGGCCGCAACTATTCGCTGGTCATTCAGTATATTTTGCTGCACGGGCGGGCCGTGTGGGTGACGGTGATTTACTGTTTTCTGGCGATTTTGACAACTCTGATCGTCAACCCGCTGTGCGCGTATGCCCTTTCGCGGTATAATCTGTCGTATGGCAACGCCGTCCTGCTGTTTCTGCTGGCAACGATGTCGTTTCCCGGCGAGATTTCGCTGATCCAGAACTTCCTGCTCCTGAAGCAGTTTCATCTGCTGAACACTTACGCCGCCCTGATTTTGCCCGGCGCGGCCAGCGGGTATTCGATTTTTCTGCTGAAAGGCTTCTTCGACAGCCTGCCGCGTGAGCTGTACGAGGCGGGGACTTTGGACGGCGCGGGCGAGCTGAGAATGTTCTGGACCATCACGCTGCCCCTGAGCCGCCCGATCTTCGCGGTGATTGGCCTCGGCGCGTTTTCGGCGGCTTACGGCGGCTTTTTGTATGCCATGACCATCTGCCAGGACAGCCATATGTGGACCCTGATGGTCTGGCTCTACGAGCTGCAATCGAGCGGGGCACCGATGTTTGTGATGATGGCCGCCCTGACGCTCGCCGCCCTGCCGACGCTTCTGGTGTTCGTTCTCGCCCAGAACGTCATCCTGCGCGGCGTGATCTTGCCGAGCTTTAAGTGATGGCCGAACTTTTGGAATGGACCGAGCGGCCCTGTACTCTGGATGATCGGGCGTTTGTCAACGGCCTTGTCCGGGAAACAATTTTCCCGCTGGTGAGCGCCTTTGAGACACCCGACACTGCCCCGCTGGAAGAGCGGTTCACGCACTTTTATGCACGGCACACACTTCTGCTGGACGGCGATACGCCTTTTGGCTTTTACTGGGTCGAGAAGGAGGCGGACGTTCTGCATATTCGCCGCCTCTTCCTCGCCGGAAGCCACCGACAGCAAGGAATCGGCGGTCGCCTCATAAGGCGGTTCGAGACACTAGGAGCGGGCACGCTGCGCCTGGAAGTGTGGGAGAACAATCCCGCCCTTGCCTTTTATGAGCGGCTGGGCTACCAGGCTGTCGCTATGAACGACCACAAGATCGTCATGCAGAAAACGCTTTAGATTATGCTACACACTGACAACACCACCGACTTTGCCGCCCTGCGGTCCGCTCACCACGACAAGCACGGGCTGACCATCGCCTACATCAAAAAGAAAGTCGGCGCGGGGACCGAGTACGCCAACGAAGTCGCCCGCGCCGTCGTCTCCCCGCACGGCGGCTACTATGAGCTGGCCGAACTGCCCGAAGAGTTTGCCGGAGCGCTCGGCACCGGTGTCTCGCACCGGATTGTTGCCCCCGCCGATGCCTGGCAGACATTGATGCAGGTGCAGACGCTGGCAACGCGCATTTTGACCGGCGAGTACCCCGTTCGCGCCGTGTCGTTGTTTGCCCTCTATGCGGGCGGCAGCCTCCGCACCCGCCGCCGGATGTTCGTGTTAGACCAGCGCCCCGGCGAGCCGCCTTTCGCCCACGGCTCCTGGCAGCCCGACCTCCTGCCCCGTTTCCTCAAACTGCGCCTTGACTGCGGCGACGCCTCCGCCCTGCCCGCCCCCGGCCTCGAAACGCTCACCGACAAAAGCGTGCTGTTCCTGCTCGCCCCCCAAAACCGCGACGACGGCCATGCCCTCCTCGCCACCCTCACCCGCACCCCCGGCGCACAGGATTTCAGCACCCAGCCTGTGCCAACGACGGTGAACTGAGCCGTATATGAACCGCACCTATTACGCAGTCCGCTACTTGCTGGATGGCAAAATCCGCTTTCTGATTTGGCATACTGGCGACGAGGCCGATGGGGTTTGTCTTGGGGAAGACGGGGCAGTGTCCATTTTTAAGACGCTTGCTGAACTAGTTCGCTACGCTCAGGCACAGGACCTGTCGCCGCTCGAACTGGGTGACCAGCACTTTCACAATCTTGATGTTGTCAGGGTTTGGCTAAAACGCAAGCGGCCCGGCCAAGTCAACTGTGAGGCGTTTCTAAACGCCTGGAACTTGCTTGGAGATGTCTCCGCCTCAGTTGGCATTGGCTTTGACCCGGACAGTGACCGGACCCGGAGAATCTATCGCAAATTATTTTGGGGCAGTAACCTTCCTATCGTCACGCCGCCCGGCAAGCACTTTACGCCGCTCTGGTCTGGCGCAGAAGTTCTTGTCATGCGCGACGTATTAGGCGCTGGCTTGTCCCAATTCCGTGACCATGTCCGGCTACGGGCAGTACGTCCACCGTCCTAACCCGTTGGAGACGGCTGCGCCTTTAGCCGCCTGCGGGATCGCTGAAAATCTGCTCGATGTTCTGCGCTCCGTGCAGGACGCGCAGGATTATGACTTGCGTATCATCGGCGCGGTAGAAAATGAGGTGGTTGGGGAATTGGGGGACGGGCCACACTCGCAAGTCAGAAAAGTTCTGGCCGTAGTTGCGGAGGCGGCCCATGCCGGGCATCTCGGCAAGCTGCCGGTAGGCACGGGTGGTGGCGCTCAGGAACTTGTCCGAGGTGTTCAGGCTGGCGCGGTCGGCGAGATAATCGGCAATGCGAATAGCATCTTCGGTTGCCTGAGCGGTGACGTTAAGTGTGAGGCTCATGGCCGCCTCTGGGCCTGACGCTTTCGCACTTCCTGGCGCATCTGCTCTAATGTGTCGTCGGTGAACTCAGTGACCGGGCTGTTGATCCCCTCATGCAGCAGTTCAACAAGGTGTTCACGGCTGCGGACGGTGAACGGCGGGGTGGGCAGGTCTGCGGCTAAATCCTGCGTCGAAATGCCTTCGCCTTCTGGCTCCACAAAGACGCGCACGCGCTGCCCAGCATAGTTTAACTGCATCTGTCGGCTGACTTCTTCGGCGGTCCCTTCAATAAGCTGTGCTTGGGTCATGGGGTTGCTCCGTGATTAGTTCTTGGCTTATTTTAGCACAAACTGGCCGTGTTTGCGACGTGCCGTTAAACCCGCAGCGGTTCCGTGCCGGCGTTGAGCTGGGCCAGGTAGCGGGTGTAGACGTACACCCGGTCGCGCTGCCGCCCGGTCTGCTCATGCAGGATGCCGAGGCTTTCCAATGCACCAATGGCGGCGATGACGGTGGGTACGCTGAGACGAGCTGCCTCGGCGGTGTTGGCGATTGTCAGCAGAGGTGTTTTCTGGGCCTGTTGAAAGACGCGCAGGGCAGAGGCAGTTCCGCGCTTCAGCTCTTGCACCTGCGTCTGGTCTTCGGCAAAGAGGGCCAAAATGGCCCGCGTCGTCTGCACCCCCGTTTCGGCTGTTTCCAGCACGCCTTGCAGGAAAAAGCGCAGCCATTCCTCCCAGTCTCCCGTGTCCCGCATTTGCTGAAGCAGATCGTAATACTCCGCACGGTTGGTTTTTAGGTACAGACTGAGATACAGCAGCGGCTCGGTGAGCGCCCCTTCGGCGCAGAGAATCAGCGTAATCAGCAGGCGGCCCAGGCGGCCATTGCCGTCCAGGAACGGGTGGATGGACTCAAACTGCACATGGGCCAGCGCGGCTTTGATGAGCGTCGGGGTGGGGGCAGGGTCGTCGTGCAGGAACTTCTCTAGCTGCCCCAGGCACTCGGTCACACGCTCCGGCGGGGGCGGGACGTAGCGGGCGTTGCCGGGGCGGGAGCCGCCAATCCAGTTTTGGGAGCGCCGGAACTCGCCGGGGGATTGGTGGCTGCCCCGGCCTGTGGACAGCAGGATTTCATGGACTTCGCGCAGCAGGCGCAGGGACAGCGGGAAGCCTTCGCGGAGCCGCCGCAGGCCGTGTTCCAGAGCGGCGACGTAGCTGGAGACTTCCTCTACATCGTCCAGTGGGACCCCCGGCGTTTCGTGGCTTTCGTAGAGCAGCAGGTCCGCAAACGAGGACTGTGTGCCTTCGATTTGCGACGACAGCAGGGCTTCTTTGCGGATGTAGGAGTACAGGAAAAGCTGCGGGTCCGGCAGGAGCGTTCCCAGGCCGTCCAATCGGCCCAGAGCGCGATTGGCGGTTTCCAAGAGCTGCTGCAAGTTTGGGGTAAGTTCGAGCGGGGGGCTGGGAGGCAGCGGGGCGGGGACAAAGGTTTGAAACGGCTCTGGCCCGGTGGAGTTGGCGAAGTACGTTCCGGCGGTGCGCTCCATGGCGGCTCCTTAATTAAAGAATACTTTAATTAGGATACCCGTTATTTAACAAAAATGCTATTGTATTTAATTACGGTGCTTTGGCCGGGCCGACGGGGGTTGGCGGGTGGTTCTTGATTTGCGTAATCAGCGTCCGGGCGTCGGAAACGTGCTGGCCCTGGGGGAACTCTTTGATGTATTCGTTCCAGAGGGCAATAGCGCGGTTGCTGTCGCCGAGGGTGGCATAGGCGGCGGCCTGATTGTACAGGCTGTTTTCGTGGTGTGGGTCCATTTGGCGGGCCAATGCGTATTGTTCTAACGCTTTCTGGGGCTGGCTGGACTTGAAGTAGGCGACGCCTAAATCGGTGCGGACGTCGGCGTTGTCGATGCCGCCCGTGATGGCCTGATTATACAGCGTGATCGCTTCGGGCCAGCGGCTTGCGTCCTCAGCGGCGTTGCCCTGATCGCGGGCAGATTGCGCGGATTGGGTGCGCGTCTGCGAGGCCAATGCCAGTGTAGGTCTCAGGGCAAGGTAAGTGCCGCCAATGCCCGAAGCGAGGCTCAGGAGGCCGACGGCGAGGTAGCCGCCCCAGTGGCCGAGCGGAACGGCAGACGGGGCGGGGCCAGGGAGGGCGCGGCGAGTCTTTCGGGCCATTAAGCGGTCACTTCCATTGGGATTTTGCGGCTGCCGTTCGGGCGCGGTGCGGCAGGGCGAACCGGCAGGTGCGTCAGGGCGCGATGCACCACTTCCTCGGCGGTCAGGCCGACCTGCTCGCGCAGGGTGGGGACGGGGCCGTGTTCCACAAACTCATCGGGCAGGCCGACCATCGACAGCGGGACCAGGACGTTGTTGAGGGCCAGAAGCTCCAGCACCGCCGAGCCGAAGCCACCGGAGACGACGCCGTCTTCGACCGTCACTACCACCCCGCAGCGGCGGGCGGCACTCAGGATAGTCTCGGTGTCCAAGGGCTTGCAGAAGCGGGCGTTAATCACGGTCGCGGAGACGCCCTGCTCGGCCAGGCGGTCGGCGGCGTCGAGCGCGATTTTGACGCCCGCACCCAATGCAATCAGGGCGACATCGCCGCCGTCACGGATCGTTTCGGCGCGGCCCAGCACGAGTTCAGGCGTCTCGCCTTCCAAAGCCTCCTGCCCGCCGCGTGGGTAGCGGACGACAATGGGGCCAGCGTCGTAGTCCAGCGCAAAGCGGGTCATGGCCCGCATCTCCTCGGTGTCTTTCGGGGCGGCAATCACGAGATTGGGGACGCAGCGCAGGTAGGCCAAATCCAAGACGCCGTGGTGCGTGCCGCCGTCGTCGCCGACTAGCCCGGCGCGGTCCAGAAAGAAGCGCACGGGCAGGTGCTGCAGCGCAACGTCGTGGACAATCGGGTCGTAGGCCCGCTGCAAGAATGTGGAATAGATGGCGCAGACGGGCTTGAAGCCCTCGGCGGCCAGCCCGGCGGCGAACACGACCGCGTGCTGCTCGGCAATCCCGACATCAAAAAACCGCTTTGGGTGGGACTTGGCGAATTTGCTCAGGCCCGTGCCGTCGGGCATTGCCGCCGTGATACCGACAATTTTGTCGTCGGTCTCGGCCAGCTCGTTTAAGGTCTCGGCGAACGCATCGGTGAACACCACGCCCGGCGCTTTCGGCTCGGTGCGCCCGTCATCAGGGCTGAACCTGCCGAGGCCGTGGTACGTCCGCGAGTTCGCCTCGGCAAAGGGGATGCCTTTGCCTTTGACGGTCAGCACATGCACCAAGACCGGGCCTTTGAGGCGCTTGACGTGCTGAAACACATTAGTCAGCGTCTCGACATTGTGGCCGTCGACGGGGCCGATATAGGTAAAGCCCATCTCCTCAAAGAGCAGGCCCGTGTGCGCGGGCGTGGCGAAGTGGGTGGCCGTGTGCTTGGCGGCTTTGGCGGCTTTGGTCATCAGGCCGCTGCCGACCGGCAGGCCCGCCAGCATCCGTTTGGCCGTGTTTTCTCCCGCCTGATACAGCGGCTCCATGCGGAGCTTGGACAGGTACGTTGCCAGTGCCCCGACATTGCCCGCAATCGACATTTCGTTGTCGTTCAGCACGATGGTAATATCCGTGCCGTCGTCGGCGGCATTGTTCAGGCCCTCCAGGGCCATGCCGCCGGTGAGTGCCCCGTCGCCGATCAGCGCCAGGACCGACGACTTGCTGCCCCGGAAATCCCGCGCTTTGGCAAAGCCCATCGCCGCCGAGATAGAGGTAGACGCATGGCCCGCGCCGTACAGGTCGTACTCGGACTCGTCAATTCGCAGAAAGCCCGAAAGGCCGCCGTGCTGCCGGATAGTCGGGAGCTTATCGCGCCGCCCGGTCAGTATCTTATGCACATAGCCCTGATGCCCGACATCCCAGATGAGCTTGTCTTTGGGGATGTCATAGACTTTGTGCAGGGCCAGCGTCAGCTCGACGACGCCCAGCGACGGGGCAAGATGCCCGCCCGTTTTGGCGACAGTTTCGGTCAGGTAGACCCGGATTTCCTGGGCAAGCTGCCGAAGCTGTTCAAACGACAGTCGTTTCAGGTCGGCGGGGCTGTTGATGGTCGGGAGCAGGGCATCATGGCCGCTGGTCTGGCTCTCCCGGTTCTGGCTCTCCATAGTGAGGCGCTTCTTTCTCGGCGTAAGGACAAATAAGTTCGTTTTATGATACCTGCTCGGCAGGGGACTGTCAACGGTTTACCCCTCTTTATTACTTTATTTCACAAAGTAGTTTGTAATTAGACAACATGATTAGAACGCGAGGGGTTGAAACCCCTCGCTGTTACGCAGTCATGCCGCAGGCATCAAGGCGCTTCGCGCCGGGCGGACAATCGGATAGCGGCGATGGGCTTTCGTCTCTTACTCTTTGGCTTCCCGGCGTCTTCGCCTTAGAGCGAGGGGTTTTAACCCCTCGTCCTTCTTTCAGCCTTGCAAAACGAGTTTCGCCCCCCGGCCTGCCGGGTATTCATTGACATACTGCCTGCTGGCAGCCCCTACTTAGAACGGCTCCTCACTGATGACGACAACGCCCACCATTTCTGACCTGACTTCCGAACTTCTTGCCCGTGCCATTGAGATTTCCGACTGCTGCGCCGCACACGCGGGCATCGTCGATGCCGAAGCGCGGTTTCCTGCCGAAGAGTTTGGCTGGATTGCCGAAGCGGGTCTGCTGGCCGCGCCGCTGGCTCCGGCGCTCGGCGGGCCGGGGCTTGGCAGCGTGCCGGGTCGGACAGCGGACCTGCTGACCCTGCTGCGGCATATCGGACGCGGCAGCCTGCCGGTGGGGCGTGTCTATGAAGGCCATGTCAACGCGCTTCTGCTGGTGCAGACATTCGGCACGCCCGAACAGCAGGCGCGGTGGGCGGCGGATGCCCGCGACGACAGGCGGCTGTTTAGCGTCTGGAATACCGAGGGGGCCGACGGCGTGAAGCTGTGCCCCCTGCCCAATGGCCGCTTTCGAATTGAAGGCGCGAAGACGTTTGCCTCGGGGTCTCACTTTGTCACCCGCCCGCTGATTTCGGGAACGCTGCCGGACGGCGGCTGGCAAATGCTGATTTTGCCGACCGAGCGGCTTCCCAAAGCCGAGGCCGACCCGTCGTTCTGGAAGCCGCTGGGGATGCGCCCGACGGTCAGCGTCCACATGGACTTCTCCGGCATGGAAGTCGGTCCCGAGGACCTGCTGGGCGGCCCGAGCGACTACTACAAGCAGCCCGCGTTCAGCGGCGGCGGTATTCGGTTCATGGCCGTGCAGCTTGGCGGCGCACAGGCGATTTTGTCGGCGACGCGGGACTTCCTGCGGGGTCTTGGCCGCACCGGCGATGCCTTTCAGCGGGACCGGGTGGGCCGGATGGCGATGCTGATCGAATCGGGGCGTCTGTGGCTCGACGCGGCGGGAGCGTTTGTGGACCGCCCCGGTGTCACTCCCGAGGCCGTGATTGCCTACACGGGTCAGGCACGGGCGGTGGTGGAAGAAGCGTGTCTGGAAGTGATGCGTCTCGCCGAGAAGTCCGTGGGCGCACGCGGCCTGCTGTGCCCGCTGCCATTGGAGCGGATGCACCGGGATTTGACCCTGTATCTGCGTCAGGGCGGGGCGGATGCGGCCCTGCCCGAAGCGGGTCGGTATGTACTGGAAAGTTCGCGCACGGTGGATAATCTCTGGCAGGAAGGCCCCCTAGCCCCCAATAATGGGGGAACCCGAATAGGAGAGGAAAGCCCAAATCCTAACTGTCTAGCTCCCCCATTATTGGGGGCGGGGGGGGCCTCCCTCTGGCAAACCAACGGCCTGCTGGCCGACGCTTCCGCCCTGCCCCTGCGGCCTGCGGCGACAGTGGCAGATTGGGGCCGCACGGTCGTCATTGCCCCGCACCCGGACGATGATACGCTCGGCTGCGGTGGCGCGATTGCCCTGATGGCCGAACGGGAACAGCCAGTGTCGGTACTGTTTATCAGCGACGGGGCGGCTTCGCACCCTGGCTCGGTCAAGTTCCCGCCGCCGGTGCTGCGGGACCTGCGCGAAGCCGAAAGCCGGGAAGCCCTGCGGCGGCTGGGCGTCGGCGAAGAGGCTGCCGCTTTCCTGCGTCTGCCCGACGGAGCGCTGCCCCTGCCGGACGCTCCTGGCTTTGATGCGGCAGTCTACGCAGTCGGCTCCGCGCTGGCCGCTCTGCGGCCTGATACCATTCTGCTGCCCTGGCGGCGGGACCCGCACCCGGATCACCGGGCGACAGGCGAGATTGTTCAGGCGGCGTTGCAGGGCGCGTCGCACCCGCCCCGCGTGCTGGAATATCCTATCTGGGCCTGGGAGCGGGCCGATGCAAACGCTCTGCCGAAGCAGGGCGAAGTGGAGCCGTTCCGGCTGGACATCGGCTCGGTGGTGGACCGAAAAACCGAAGCCGTGGCCGCGCATGAGTCGCAGGTCACGCGGCTGATCGACGACGCCCCGGAGTTCTGCCTGCTGGCCCCGGAAATGCTCGCCAAATTCGCCTTGCCGTGGGAAGTCTATTTAGAGGTAATCGCGTGGTAAATATCAAGCAGCCGGAGTCGCTGATGCCCGAGTATTTTGATGCGCTGTACGCCATCAAGCCCGATTACTGGGAGTTTGAGACGCGGGACTATGAGCGCGATAAGTACGCCGACACGCTCCGCTCTCTGCCGCGCTTGCACTACAAAAACGTGTTTGAAATCGGCTGCTCTATCGGCGTTCTGACCGCCGCACTGGCCCCCCGCTGCGAGGCTCTGCTGGCCGTGGACGGCAGCGAGGCCCCGCTAGAATCAGCCCGCGCCCGGTGTGAAAGCTTGCCGCAGGTGCAGCTCGCGCAGATGCTCGTCCCAGCAACGTTCCCGGACGGCCCCTTTGACTTGATTCTAGTCTCCGAAGTCGGTTATTACTGGTCGCCCGCTGACTTCGCCCATGCTCAGGCCCGCATTCTGGACACTTTGGAACCGGGCGGGCATCTAATGCTCGTTCACTGGACGGCCCCCGAGCCGGACTATCCGCTGACCGGCGACGAGGTCCACGACGCTTTCCTGGCCCTGCCCGGTTTGCGCCACTTGCACGGTCACCGCGAGGCGCAGTACCGGCTGGATGTGCTGGAGCGGGTTTAATCCCGCTCCCATTTTGCCAGCCGCGCCCGCAGGGCGGACAAAGCCTCGGTAATCTCCACGCGGGGCCAGCGCAAGGCCCACGGGCCGTCGTCAATCAGATGCGCCCGCGCCACGCGGTCCCACACTTCCCCAAACGGCCCATCGGCCATGCCCTCAAACCACGCAGCGGGAACGCCCAGCGTTTCGGCCAGCGCGTTAAGCTGACCCTGTGCTGACGCCCGCTCTTGCCACAGCCGCCGCAGGGCAGCCCGCGCTCGCAGGCGCGTTTCTACCGCTTCCACCGACTCCACAATCTGCGGCAGGCCCGCCCGGCTCATCTCTTCCCAGGTCGTCAGCGTCGTCGACAGGCCACAGTCCACGCGGCCATTTTGCCGGGCCGAAGTCCATACGCGCACGTCCGGCGAATGGCGCACACGCACATCCGCCCGGCGCAGGGTCCGAGCCAGCGCTTCATCTTCCAGAAACGGCACGCGGGGCAGGCCGCCGACGCGGCAGTAAGCGTCTGCGGTGACGGCCAGATTGGCCCCGAAAAATTGATGGTGGCGCGGCCACGGGTCATGCGCCGCCGGGTCAAGCAGCGTTTCCAGCCGGGCCAGTCCGTGCAGATACGCGGTATCGCGCAGATAGAACAGCCGAACGCCCCGGCCCATCGCGGTCTGCGCGTGGGGGTCCGACTCGGTCAGCACGCGGCCTCCAATCGCCTGTGCCCCCCGCTTCTGCGCCTCGCCAAGCTGCCAGACCCAGTCAGGGGCGACGCGGGTGTCGCCGTCGGTAGAGGCAAGGAGGCCGTGCGGGCGGTCGAGCTGCTCAAAGCGGTCAAAGGCGGCGTCCATCAGACGCCGCCGGGCCGTGCCGACATTGGCTTCCTCGGGCGGCAGGGCGGCTTCCAGAACGTGCAGGGTCAGTGCCGGGTGCTGCCGGCCAAAGGCGCGGGCGATTTCTGCCGTATCGTCGGTGCAGTTGTTCGCCAGCAGCAGAACTTCATAGCAATCGGGGCTTAGTGCCAATCCCGCGCCGTCAATTTGATTTGCGAGCGCGTCAAGCGTCCGCGTCAGCCCTTGCGCTTCGTTGCGGACGGGGATGATGATGCAGACGTGCAGGCTAGGGTGGGGCAGTACGGGGACGAACACAGCGGAGCAATTCCTGTCTAACTTGGGGACTTACGCCGCTGTTGTACCCAGTTTTGGCCTGCCCTGTGCAGACTCCAGTTTTTGCCGGGCCGTGCCGATATTTCTACTTGGTAGTTCTACCAGGGGCGACTGCCCCGCCGCGTATGAGGAGAAAATCATGTCAGCACAAACTTTGGAGCGCGGGGAGAATGGACCTTCGCCGCGCACGACTTTTTACGGAGGACAGGCGGACGAAAGCCGGACGCTGCGAATGGAGATGGGAGGCGTCTGCCAGCTCTGCGCCCGTCCTGCCAAGCATCGCGTGGAGATGCATTCGCCGCTGTGGCACGCCGGGCCGATTATGTACGGCGAGTGCTGCTTGCCGCAGGCCGAAGAGGCGCTGTATGTCGCCAAATTCGGCCCGCGCCCTGTCGCGCCCACGCCTAAAATCAAGCCCGCAGGCCGGTTCTGGAAAGCGTGGCAGATCGCGGCGCTGGCCGTGACCGCTCTGACCGCCGCCGGGTGGAAGCTGCTGTTTTAGCGTTTGGCCGTCTGCCCGCCCATTGTCAGCCAGGCGTGCGTGGCGGGGGGCAGCATGAGCGTCGGGTCGCTTTCATCGCGGACGCCGCCCGCCGTCAGGGTGTACGAGACGCCCGGTTTCAGCGGCGTCGTTGCCAGGTACACGGTTTTTCCGTCGGCATCCAGAGATGCCCGCAGGACGCGAGCACCGTTGTTCAAGACATACGCCGCCGGAAGGGTCGCGGAAGCGGCCTGAACGGGCTTGCTGTAGCGGACCGTGACGTGTCCCGGTGTGGCCGTGACGGTGCTGATCGTCGGTGCGGCCAGCAGGCCGTAGACATTGAGCTGCCCGGAGAATGTCGGCGCGTAGACTTTGCCATTGACCACCAGAGGCGGGCAGAACTTGGCGAACATCCCGGAGTCGTCGCGGGCGTCGTTCATGCGCGAGTTCCACAGTTCATGGGTCAGGTCGGCGGCATCGTAGGCCCGGATAATCCCCGGCACGGTGTCCCAGTTGGCGTTCGCATCCCAGGGCGTGCTGCTCCACACAATCCCCGTGCCCGCTTTGCTTGCGTCGGACGAGACGCTGAGGAACCCGCCGGGCATCCCGTCGGGAACCTGCCATTCGGACTGCGACGACGAAAACTGATCCAGCTTGCCGTCCGCCAGATGGAAGGCTTTCAGGTGGGAATACTCGCCCCAGACATAGACCCAGGGGCCGCCCGGTCCGTCCCAGTAGACAGGAGCGCCGTGAATGTTGCCCTGCGTGATGTCAAACGACTGCACAATCTGGTCATTAGAGCCTTTGCCATAGCCCCCCATTTTGTCCCGGTTGACCAAATACAGCCAGCCATCCTTGCCGCCCTGAAGGATCAGGCGGGAGTTTGGGATCAGCAGCGGGCCGGACGCGCCGAGGTCCGTGTCGTGCATATTGAGCTGAGCCTGATTGTAGGGCGTGAAGGAGTCCATCACTTTCAGCGTCTTGCCCACGGGCCGCAGCCGCAGGAGCGAGTTGCCGTAATCTTTGCCGCCCGTGTTGGCATCAAACGTCCCATTGCCCGAAGCCGTGAAGATATTCCCCGCCCCATCCGACGCCAGCCCCATGCTGGCCTGCCAGATGGCCCCGTCGGAGCCATCCGGTGTCGTGTTGAACGCGCAGGTCTGCGCCAGCGTCTTGGCGTTGTATCCTAAAATCCACCCGTGAAACACACCCTGGTCGGCGTGCGAACCAAAGGCGGCATACACGACGCCGTTCATCAGCAGAAGGCTTGTGCGCTGAAGTTGCCGGACGGGGTCAAACGGCATCTGCCCGTCTTTGCTGCCCGCGCCCGTGCCGGGCACGCTGGCTTTGATCAGAACAGGACTGCCCGGCTTCTCTTTGCCCGTCGTAATGCTCAGGGCATGGAAGCGCTGCACATACGTCCCATTTTCTTTGGTCTTCGCCACTGTGAACAGTGTGCCGGTCGCCATGTCAATCACGGGCGTAGACGTGATCCCAATTTCGTCCCGCATATCCGTCCAGCGCGTCGTATAGATTTCAGCGGCGGGCACGGACGGCCCCAGATTGACCTGCCACAGGGGGGTGGAGGCTTTCGGGTCATCGGCATCAAACGCATACACGCTGTTGTGGGACGTGGCAAGAAACACGACGTTGTGTATCTTGCCATCCGCCATCTTCAAATTGGGAACATAAAGCGGCTGCGCGTACAAATAGCCCTTCACTGTGCGCGTGAACAGCTTGCCAAACGACGCCGGGTTGACGTTTGTGGTGTTCAGCATCATCTCCTGCCGGTTCGCCCCGGTGCGGGCGACGTTGTCATGCTGCGTCAAAACCATCGGCGGCGACGCAGGCAGGGGCGGCGTCTGCGCCGCGACAGGCGAGACCGCCGCCGCGATGCCCAGTGCAAGGCCCGGCAGCAGGTAAGATTTCCAGTTTCGTGTCACGATGGTATTACTCGTTTCTAGTTGGTTTGGCTGCGAACAGCAGGCGGCATGGCAGCATTTCGAGGAGTTAAAAACTCCTCGCTAGGAGAAGCACCCTTCGGGTGGAGGAGAAAAACCAATGGCCGCAGTCTCTTGATTTCCTTCGTCCGAAGGACGCCTCACCTAGCGAGGGGTTTTTAACCCCTCGTCCGCTTGGCTCTGCCCTACACCTCCGCCAGAATGGCTTTGCGGCGCTCGTCGTGCTCATCCTGCGTAATCAGCTCGTCGGCCAGCAGCTCTTTCAGAGACGCGAGACGCTCTTTTAATGTTCGCGTGCCCGTCGGAACCACCGAGGCTGTCTCGCCGGGGATGACGGCGGGGACGGCGGATGCCGGGCCTAGCGCGGCGGCGGGCATAGACGCGCCGCCGTAGTTGATCTCTTCCAGATACTCGGTCAGCACCGCATAGTAGGAATCGTAGAACGACGGCGGCCACAACGGCTTTTGCGCCTGCGCGTGGGCTACCAAACGGTCGCCCAGCACTTTGGCCCCTTCGAGGCGCAGGCGCTCGTCGTTTGCGAGGCGGATTTGCTCCTGCATCCGGCGGTCATCGCAGAGGCGCTGCACGATGTCGCGGGCTTCCAGCGGGGGACGGTCCGCGCTCGCCTCAGCTTTCAGACCCGCCGGGGAAGTCTCGACCGGGTTGAAGCCGCCCAGAGCATCAGATTTGGGCATCCCGAAGCGGTCCACGTAGTTTGCCACAAAGCGCGTCTCAATCCGTGTGCCGACACTGGTGTACCGGGACTCTTTTTCTTCCGAGACGACGCCCGAGGCCCAGCCGACCACGAAGGTCCGCCACGCCGCTTTTTGATCTTCCGCAGACGGCGGCGAGATACGCACCCAGTCGCTCACGTCGGTCCGCGTGTGGATCGGGTTCGCCGCCGCGCCCTGCGACTTCACCTGATCATACGCATAGCGGTACGAATCCATTCCCTGCAAGAGCCGCAGGGGAAAAGCCGCCCGCTCATGCAGGAACAAGACTTGGTCCGGCTCATTGGAGTTCGTGATCTGCTGCTCTTTGACATTCTGCACGCTCTCGGTCAGCATCGCGCCGAACCGCTGCTCGTTTTCCGTGCGCGGCGCGGCCCCGTGCAGGACGCCCACGATGGTCTGCTCTTTGTTGATATTGTGCGTGTAGTTCGGCGCGTTTTCCTGCAAGTGCAGGAAGGGCCGGGACAGGGACACAACCCGCCGCAGGGTCTGCACAGTGCGGTCGGAGTCCACGCCGTACTTGGCATAAAATTTATCTAAGACGCTCTCGTCCGAGATTGGCCCGAAGACGTCCCGCGCTTTGTCGTAGATGACCCCGCTCAGGCGGGTCAGCTCGCCGTCACGCATCCCCCAGATGTCATTGTGCGTGCCCAGCGTGTCCAGAATGTCGGCGACTAAATTGTTGACCACCGGGTTCGCGGGGTCCGACGCAGTGCCGACATAAAAGCCGTAGCGGTCGTCGATGTCCCCGCCAATGTAGCGGTCCTGCCCCGTCGCCGGGTCCGTCTCGCGCCGCCCCGGTGTAAACAGCACCTCGCCGTTCACGTCGGTAGGCTCCTGGACTGCGTGCCGCTCGGCCCGCTCGAACCGTGTCCGCAGGGCATCCATGCGCTCCACATAGCGATCCATCTCGGCTCTTAATGCCGTGACGGTGTCCATCAGGTGATGATAAAACACAATCGCCGCGCCCGCCGCCTTGAAATCCAAAGCCTCGGCATCCAGCCGCCGGGCGGCGCTCAAATAGGCGTCCTTCTGCTCGTCAATCTCGCGCCGCTTGGCTGTGGCAATGAGGCTCAGCATGAAGTCGCCCGCGTGCCGCTCGATCTGTGCCAGTGCCTTGTCCCGCGCCTCGGTCAGCGGGAACGCGCCGCCTTTCAGCTCATCCTGCCGCTTTTCCATCTGCACCGCATAGGCCCGGAACCGCTCCAGCATGGTATCCAGAGCGCCTGCTGCGACGGTGTGCCGGTGGTTCGGGTCATTGACCTGCTGCACGACCCACTGCCGCAAAGCCGTGTCTTTGGCCCGAATGGCCGCGCCCAGGTTCTGCTGTATTTGGAACACCGATTCGCCCAGATTGGTTCGGCGCTTCGCCAGCAAATCGGGGTTCGGGTCGGTGTCGGCGACTTTGGCTTCGGACTCTTTCTGCCGGGCCAGCAAATAGGCCGCGACGCTCGCATGACCCGGATACGCCGAAGAATACTGCCGGTCCACCGCCTGCCAGTACGCCTGCGCGTTGTCGCGCAGGGTCTCGCCGGTCTCGGAGTTTCCGAGAAGCACCTGCCGCTGCACGGCCTCCGGGGTCAGCCCCAGCCGTCCTAATTCCTGGTCGGTAAACCCGCCCAGATTGACCGTCCGCTCCAGCGGCGTGGTCCACCGGCGCACGATGTCCCCGGCCAGCCGGTTCGCGCAGGCGGCCATGACCTTGTCTTTCGGGAACTGAATGGCGGACAGCCCGAAGCCCAGATAGTTCTGCGGGCAGCCGAGGCCGTCGCTCGTGATCAAAAACTGGTCAAAGTTGTTGCGATTGGACTTCTTCTGCCGCTGAAACTCAGACGTCAAATCCAAAAAGATCGAATGCCCGATCATCTCGACCAAATCTTTGACCGAGTCGAGTTGTGCCGCAGGCGAGGACGTATCGGCCAAATAGGTATACCGGAACGGCGGGTCGGCGTCCTCCATCGGCGGAATATCGGCCTGATACTGCGCCGTAAACGACGTCGTCGGGTCCGTGTAGTGGTTCAGCTCCATCAGCGCGGCGTAGGCATTGGGCCGGTTGTCCACCGCCACGGCCTCGGAGTTCGGGGGGATAGAGAACATTCCCACCGTTTCCAGCATCCGCTGCTGCTTGAACTTGTTGCGAATGGTGTACGCCAAATCCAGAAACATCCCCGACCCCGTGCCGCCCAGCAGCGAGCCGACGATATAGACTGTGATGCCCTCGCCGACTTGCAGGCCGTTTCGGATGGCGGTTTCCTTGCTGGCATCTTTGGTGATTTGCAGCATCTGCTCTTCCAGCCGCCGCGCAATCTGCGAATAGTTCCAGAAGTACGCCAGCCGCCCCCGTGCCCGGACGGCCCCCGCGCCCTGGTCAATATCGCCGGTTAAGACACGCGGGTCCAGCCAGTTTCGCAGGTGCGGATGCTCCCGCAGGTTCTTTCGGAGGGCATCTACGCCATGCACCGACGTATGTATCTTGTCGGCGTTGTCCAGGTTCACTGCGTCGTCATAGTCCGGGTTCTTGCCAAAAATCGCCTGATCGGTGTCGAGCAGCAGAAAAGACACAATAGGCAGCTTGTCCAAAGCCCCATATTTTTCCACCAGCCGCTTGCGGATGTCCAGCATGATGCCATGCCCCGTCCCGCCGACCCCGACAATCAGCGACCGCGAAATCCCCCGCAGCCGCCCCTCATCCGCCGCCGCGCCCGTCGTCGACGCCGCGCCATTGACGCCATTCGTCCCTGCTGTTGTTTGTTGTGTTGTGTCTGCCATAGGTTTGTTTACGTTTATTTGCCGCGTGATGTGTCTGTCTCTAAGAAGTCGCCGGAGGCCCCCCGCCCCCAATTCTGGGGGAGCCAGATAAATACGTAGGGGCGCTGCTTGCTGCTCCCTCTCCTTTCGGAAGGAGAGGGCTGGGGTGAGGTTCCTTCCGGCCACGAGTTGAAACCCGAGGCTGAAAAGTGCCCAGTGTCCCAGAGGACACAAGACCCCCTAGCCCCCAATAATGGGGGAACCGGAGAAGAGTGCGCTGCCGTCCGGTCTTACGTGCCCTGCACGGTGGGCTTTTCCGAGCCTCGGATTTCAATCCGTGGTGGCTGGTTTTCAATCCTACCAATTCGCGTTCGTCAAAGCGACCGCCGCCGGTTCGGGCTGCGGCAACGCCGCCGCGAGTTCCTGCCGAGCTTCGACCAAAGATTTCGCTTCGCTGGCGACCTGCTTGATATTCTCAACCAATGCCGTCATGTCATAATTCCCACCGCCGTCTTCCAGCGCCGCCGCGCCCCACAAGGTTTTCAAGGCTTTGACGTGTTCCAGCATCTCCCGGCGCAGGGTGTCGTTGCGGCGGGCGAGGGCCGCGCTGCGCCCGACGGCTTCCGCCCGCTGACGGCGGGCCTGTGCCTGCCGGTGCAGGCTGGCGGCTACCACCGGGTCGCGTTCGCCGGATGCCTCCGCACCGAGGCAGGCGGCTTCCCGGTTCAGCGTCCCGGCATCCAGAAGCAAGTCGCTCGTTGGCTGACCCGGCAGAGCCGCGATGCCGAGACTAATATCACGCACGGCGGCGCGGATACTGGCGGTTTCGGACGTCTCCTGAGTAGACTGTCCCGAAACGAGTGCCGAAAGCAGCCCCAGATATTCCAGCCGCAGCGGGTCCGTTTCGTCCTCGCCGATTGCCTCAATTTCTATTGTTGTTATCGGTCCGCCCCGATACCTTTTGCGGGCGCGGCGATCAGCGAAAGAGCCGATGAGAGAACCCAAAACGCCGCCCGCTGCTGTAGTAATCACGAAATCGCCGAACGCATCCGGGACTGCGTGCAGCCATATACTCGCCACCATACCCGACAATAGACCGCTTATAAGTCCCAGAAACGTATCGAAGCCGTTCCCATCGTTAAGTCCGGCATTTAGGCCGCGCACCTGCTGAACACGCGCTGTATCTGCCGGGGCAAGATCATTAGGATATATGTCCATTGAGTGTGTCCCTCGTTATGCCGCCCCGCAGTGTCAGCGTCAGCCCCAGGGTGAGCAGGCCGACGATGCCAAGCTGTGCCAGAAGCACGGCGGCGTCGAGCGGGGCCGGGGGCACCGTTATCAAATTGCTCGCTTCAGAAGAAGCCGCCATTGCCCCTATCAGGCCGCCCGCGTCTTTGCTGACCAGCGGGGGCGGCGACAGCAAAAATCGGTAAACTATCGCGTGATGGCCTCCTGCCGTCAAATAGGGCGGGAACAGAAGCATTCCGACCGCGATGCCGATGCCGACCCAGAGGACCAAAAGCTGTTTAGTGTTCATGTCACTCTCTCCGGGGCAGGCAGATGTGCGGCGATTTCCTCCGAAAGCCGCTCGCCGTCGCCGAGGCCCGCCCAGAAATAGAGCCGCCCGTAGTGTCCCTGTACGCACTGCCAGCTTCTCTCAGTCCCGCCGCGCACTGCGTAGGCCTCTACCTCGCTCCACGGCAGACGCTTCGCCTTCGGCCAGCCGTACTGTGTCAGCCCATCCGCATCCACGCCGATACCGCCGGTCCAATACTGACCCCAGAGCCAGACCTGAGCCGCCACAACAAGAGCGCACAGGCCGGTCAAGACCAGTTCGGGGGTGTTCGGCACGCGGCCATTTTCCCAGTCCAGCAGGGCCGGGCCGGCGGCGACAAGCCCCGCAAAAGCCAGCGCCAGCGTTATCCCCCACATCCGCCCGCAGTTTTCCCAGTTGCGGTAGTGATAGCAATTCTGAACGGCTTCCTCGCCTGACGCCAGCCGCACACGCCGCCGCCGGACGGTTCCGGTGCGCCATGCCGTCTGCGTCCCGCCCAGCGCCAGTGCGGGGATGAGCGTCTTGAACTGCTCATAGTGCGTCAGCGTCGCCAGAAAGTCAAACTCTCTAGTCGGCGTGACAACCACGCTGTGGATGCCCTCGGCATAGAAATCCGTGATGTCGTTCCAGAAAATCCGCGTCTCACTGGACAGGTCGGTAAAGACGAGGCCGTCGCGGGTGGCAATGACTTTCCACCCCAGCTGCCGCTGCGTCTCGCGGTAAGTCGGGCGCAGCAGCAGCGGCAGGGTCTGCTTGCCCACCACAAACAGCCCGGTCGGGGTCAGCAGCCAGCCCCAGCCCGGCAACGTGTGTGTGGTCAGCCAGGACCACCCAAAATAAAGCACCACGGCGCCAATCCCAATGCCGTGAAGCTGGTCCAGCCAGGGCAGCGTGTTCCGGTTGACGGCGGTATCATAGTGGCCCGTCAGCGGCAGGTTCCTGTAATAGTGGCACACCGCTCGCCAGCCGGGCGCGGCGACTCCGGTCGCATGGGCGGCAATAAAATCCCGCATCTGGCCTTCCGACTTGAAACCAGTGAGCGTGAGGTTCGGCGTCCCGTTTGATGTCTGCACGCATCTTTGCCGCACTGTCCTGTGCGTCGTTGAACCCGAAGACTCCAGCCATTCCTCCACAAAGTAGTCCGTCACCTCTGCCCAGGCTGCCGTGTGCCAGCGGCCCACAGTGCGCCAGCGCAGGCCCGTTTCATCAGCGATAATTTGTGTCCGTGTCAGATACAGAATGGTCGCCAGCGAAAGCAGAACGAACGGCCCTCCGAGGGCAAGGCATGATCCCACCGCCCCTTGCGGCTGGTAGGCAGGCTGACCGCCCCACAAGGGAACTGTCATTACGAATGCACCCAATATGCCGAAGAACACGGCAACAACCCAGAGGCTGCCGGGCGGGCGGCAGCGCACTTCTTTGGCGTTCACTCTCTACCCTCCCACCGACTGCCGCTGAATTGGTTCCGTATCCTCACGCAAACGTCCCGGCGCGGCCAGCAGTGTGCCGACCTCCGCTCGCGCATCCGTGATGGCGCTGGCCTCGCGGGCGACGCGCTGGATGCTGGCGGCGAGGTCGGCCAGCTCCGGCACGGAGGGCTGCCCGCCGACCCGGAAGGCGGTCAGGCTGGTTTGCAGCGCCTCCATCTGCTCGGCGGTTTCCTGCCGCAACGCCTGGTTGCGGCGCAGGAGCAGGAGCGTTTTGCCCGCTGTGTCCGCCCGGCGTGTCAGCGATTCGGCCCGGCGGCGCAGGCTGGCCCCAATCACCGCGTCCGGCTCCGCGTCGGCCTCGGCAGACAGCCGGGCGGCCTCGGCGTGCAGGCGGGCGGGGTCATCGCTTTCGGTACGTGGCTCGTCGGCAGGCAGGGACACGACAGTGGTTCCCAGTGTTTGCAGGGCGGCGCGGATTTCCCGCTGTGCGTCCGGGTCGGGTACGTCGGTTTGGACAGCCTTAACGACGAACTCCAAGTATCTATGTAGTAATGCGTCACTTTGGAGGGCATCTAAAGCTTGCACTTCTGCTGAAACTAAATGGGGTTGTTTGCGTCTCTGTTTTGCCTGAACTTTAGCGGGCGCAAAAAAGCCCTGCCCAAAAATAAACAAAGTCAGTAAAAGCACTAGAACACATATTGAGATTGCTGCATTGACCCCCGCTGCCCAAAGTGTTATAGCTATCACGGTGCTTACCAGCAATACAAGTATAAATCCTGCGAATGCTGACGAAGAGACATTCGACTCCTGTTGCTGTTCCTGGCCGCGCTCTTTTTGCATCGCCGCGCTGATTTCCGGCCCCAGGTTTTCGGGATAGATTTCCATGATATGCTGAAAGCTGCTGCGCTCGGAACCCCTCCCGCTCGTTCCTCGCTCCCTCCCCTGTGAGGGGAGGGGGCCTAAATCGCCCGGCGGCGGTTGAGGATCACTACCAGAAAAGCAGCCACGGCAATGGCTTCAATGCCGACACCAACCAGGCGTGTTTCCTCGTTTTGCAGAAACAAGTACCAGGCTAGCCCGCAGAACGCCAGAATGCCAATCAGCAGGGCAATTCGGGCGGCGGCGCTGGGGTCACTGCGCTTGTTGGTGGACCGGGCAATCATATACACTACGAACGGCAGGAAAAACAACGCGATGATCAAGCCCACGCCAAGCACAATATACTTGACGACGGGATTAGGCGATTCCAACTCAATCTCGCCGCTGCCTGTGGGGTAGCGTGCGCTGCTGCCCGTGGTTGAGGTGGCCTCAAAATGAACCTGATACTGGCCGCTTTGCTGAGGCGTGAAGCCAAAACTCACATCGACGCCATTGGTCGGGTCACCGATGGGAATAGGCGCTTTTTGGCTTTGCTGGCCGTAGGGGGTATCCACAATCATTTGTAACTTTTGAGGCGGATCGCCTTCGGACTGCTTGTAAGTAACATGAAACGTATAGCTATGGCCCGGCAGGATGGAGGCTGGAAATTCGCTGGCCTGCTCCAAAGTCGGCGGCTTGGCGAACGCGCCGCCGACTGCCACAAGCAGCAGACTGACAGCAAGAAAGAGATGGGACAGGGCAAGAGATGAAATGGGTTTCCAGGTGTGTGTCAAGACGTGTTTCAATGTAGAGTTCAAGAGTGCGCGGCCTCCTCGGGGCGAGCCGGGGACGTCCCCGGAATGCCAATAGTAATACTACGGCTTCTTCTTAACTTATTGTGACACAGGAACCGGAAAAAAGTTGCAAAAGGTTCGTGGGGGGCTGCTTGCTTGTTTCGGACAGCCTAAAATAGCGGGGCACGGGGGTCTTCGACGCGGACGCGGTGCTCGCGCTCGGCGTCAGTCGCCGTCGCGGGGACCAGCACGCGCAGCTCATCGCCGACACGCAGGGGGGCGGGCTGCTCCAAACGCATTCCGTTGTGGAAGAGGGCCGGGGCAGTGACGCCCTCGGTGGGCGGGGTAGGCAAGAGCATCAAACCGCCTCGGTCAGAAGCAATCGCGGCCAGCGGCGAGGACAGGCCTGCCAGCGAGAACACATCAAAGTAGCCGGGCGACGTGCCGGGCTGACCGCCTAAAGCGAGGCGTCCGCCGGGGGGCAGGCGGAAGTCGCGGGGCAGGCCGCGCTCCCCGAGTTTTAACCGAACCGGGGTCGTTCGACCGCGCAGAAGCAGCCACAAAAGCAAAGCCAGCAGGGCCAGGCCGAATAAGAGGCCGAGTAGGAGAGGAAGGGGAGACGACTTGGCTGTGCCGCCTGTTGGAGCCAGCACCGTGGGGGCTTCGGTGGTGTCCCCGGTGTCATCATCGCCCTGACTTGGCCCCACCGGCAGGCGCTCCACGGGGCGGCCCGTGGAAGCAATCGCTACGCCGACGCCGTACTGATGCAGGCAGCCTTTGGCGGTCAGCGTCTTCAAAAGCCGCTCGTAGTCCCGGTTCTCGGACGTGTCCGGGTAGTCGGTCAGGCTTTTCAGCGTGTAGTAGTCCCGGTACCTGGAATAATTCGGGTCGGTCAACTCGGGCCGGTCGTTGAACGAATCGGTCAGCAGCACGACCACGGCGGGGCATAAATCATCTCGCGCAATGCGCTTCAATGCCTCATGGTGCGGCCAGCGGATATTCGTGCCGTGGCCGGCCACAGGCGCGGCAGGAATTTCGTCAATCAGGGCATCGACACCCGCGCTGTCCGTGATTTTCGCGTCAAACGCCGTCGTATAGCCCGTGCCGAAGGGCAGCAGGATGGCCCGGTCGCCCGGCGAGCAGCCCTGCCGCAGCAGAGTCGCCGCCGCCTCGCGCTCCAGCGTGAAGACGCCCCCATGCCGGGTGCTTTCGGTCACATCAAAGACCAGAATCAGCGTCTTGTGCGCCAGCGGCTTGATCTGCCGCGCAATCTGCGTTGGCGATAATTGGGCGTTCTGTGCTTGGGCAGGAGCGCTGACAAGACACAGCAGAAGCGCGGTCAGCAAGAGTTTAGCAAACAGGTTCATTGGGCCTCGAAGGAAGAAAAGGAACACGGGGCTGAACCCCCATGCTTTAAAAGTGCAAGCCCCCGCCTTCGCGGGCGAAGAGATTGCCAATAAATTGCCCTCAGAAAGCCACGGGTTGAAACCCGAGGCTCGGAAGTGCCCAGTGTCCCAGAGGACACAAGAATAGCAAAGCCCGCCGTTGTCGTCCAGTCTTGCGTCCCCTGGACGCTGGGCTTTTGGCAGCCTCGGGTTTCAACCCGTGGCTTCTGTCTTGCGCTTGGTTATCCGATGCCCGCGAAGGCGGGGAATTGCTCTTCAAAGCACGGGGGTTCAGCCCCGTGTTTCCTGCGCTTCCATGCCAAGCATGCCAAGCCGGCGGGCAATCTTTCCAGGCAGAAAGTACACCCGCTCTCTTGGAAGAAAAACTTTTGCCTTTGTCGCTTGCCCTGACTGAAGCAAGCCGTTCATCTTGCGAACCAAAGGGGTGTAATTACTGATGCTTATAATCCACTCCTGGACGTATTTCTCAATGATATGGCGGCTCAGTCCTACCTGAATGCTCCCATAATCCTGCGCCGCACCGCGCAGGCTCCGCTCGGGGTCCCACTGAACATGAACCAGTGCGTCCTCAAACTGCCGCCGCCAGTCATCCGCATCACGATAAATGCCTTTCTGTGAGTGGGTGAGAACAGCGTGCGAGAGGGCTTCCTCCCAGCCGAGGCGCGAAATTCGGACAGCCAGTATATACTCCTGACCGGACTTCTGGCCCCAGTTGCTGCGCTCCATCAGCCACAGAAACGACGGCTTGATCCAAGTCATCCGCCCGAAAGAGAAAGGAGCAACAAAAGTGCCTGCCTTCAAAGCAGCCTCAGCAATAGATTTCGGATAGGCTTGATAAACGACAATGCTTGTGGCATCATAGTCGGCGCGGATTTCACGAATGCCCGGCATAACAATCCTCCCTATCCGCTGATTTATCCCCGAAGCCAAACTCCCAAGCAAGCACCCACCACCCCGAGCGTAGACACTAAAGCCAGCACCAGAGTCGCACAGCCAGCGCGGGAGGCGGCTCCGCCGGGCAAGGCATCCCCGGCGGGGCGGACGACGCGGACGCGGACCTGACAGGGCATCTCGCGCCAGACCGGGCGCGGGCCAGTCATCGAGTCAGTGAGCGTTGTGGTCGTCCAGATTGCTTCGGCCTGATAGTCGCCTCCGACAAGGCCAGCCGCCGAGACTAAAAAGCCGAGAAACTGCGTTTGGCCCGGCTCAATCCAGAGCGGCTGAAAGTCGCCGGGGTATGACAGCCATGCGGGCCGGACGCGCACCTTGTCCACCCGGAGGCGCTGCGGACCGATGTTTTGCAGACCCACCCGCAGAACGCCGCTGCCCCCCTGCGCGACCACCACCGGGTCGGGGTCCTGCACGCACGCAATGCCGGGGTGCTCGGCGTGCGGCAAGCCTTCGGCCAGCGGGACATTCTCCGGCGGCGGCGGAACCGCGTCGGCGTCGGGCAGGCCGCGCACCAGCACCGGCACGGTGACGACGGTTTCCGGCCAGGGCGCACTGCCACGCGGAGCCGTGGTGGACAGGCCGGTGTTAGAGCGCACGGTCAGCGCCGCCCGGTAAGTGCCAGGGTCCAGCCGCGCCCCGGAAATGTTCCAGATCAAATCGCCGCCCGTGCCGGGGTCCAAATCTACGGGCACAAAACGGGTGGGCAGATTGAGCCAGACGACATCGGAGCGGACCGACTCGATATGCAGGGGGGCATCGCCCTCATTGTCCAAAAGCAGGGTCAGATTTGTCCCGCCGCCGGGGGCCACGAGGGGCGAGGGCGGGGACACGGCGCAGACCAGGCGGGGCACGCGCACCGCCGACGCGGGCGGCTGCCCTTCGGACGCACTGCCAAAGCCCAAGAGATCAGCCATGCGGGCGATGGCGTCTAATTTATAACGCAGCTCTTCCGACGACTGCGCGGTCTGCTGCGTTTCGGCCAGATTTCGTAAAAGCCGGGTGCGGGCGGCCTGCCCGGCTTCGTCGTCGCCGGGCCGCGTCGGCAGGAACTCCTGATACAGGCGGCACAGCGCGGCCAAATCCTCGCGGGGCGGCGCGGACGGCGGCGCGGGCACGGTGGCGAAGTCCGACAGCAGGGCCGAGCCGGGGACGCGGCTGTCTACCAGCACGTTTTCCGGCGTTAGCGCCCCGTGTGTCAGTCCCGCCGCGTGGGCCGAGTCTAAAGCATCCAGGAGGGGCAAAAGCCGGGCGTGCAGACGGTCAAAGGCCCGCAGCGATGTGTCGGCCAGCGTGGCTCGCAGGTTCATGCCGGGGACCCAGTCGCGGACCACGAAAAAGCCGTCGCCGTCGCGCAGCCAGCGCCGAGTCGGCACAATGCGCGGCTGACGCAGAGCCAGCGCCAGCGTCGCCCGCGCTTTGCCCGCGTCGCCCGGCAGGCGCTTGACCAGCACCAGCCTTCCGCCGTCCGGCTCCTGCGCCGTCCATGCCTCCGCGCCGGGCGTTCCCGTCGGCACCGACACGACATTCTCAAATTGTGACAGCACCCGCTCCATCCTGCCCAGTGTACCCGAAAACCAGCCGAACCCGAAAACGGGGCATACACGGAAAAGACCCTTTTCTGCTATACTTGATAGCAAAGCAAGAAACCCAAATGACAGAATTCGCCCCTACAATTCAAGCGCCGCAGACTGGCAGCGAGCCAACCCGGCGGGACCAGCAGGCCCGTGAAACACGAGCCAGGCTCATTGAAGCCGCTCTGCATCTGTTCGCCGAGAAAGGCGTCGGCGGCACCTCCATCAAAGACATCGCCCGCGAGGCAGGCGTCGCCCAGGGCTTGCTGTATCACTATTTTGCCAGCAAGGACGACCTGCTGTGGGGCGTTTTGGAAGCGGACACGTTTCTGCCCTATCTGGAGCAGGTGCTTTCCGCCCATAATGCCTGCCCGGCAGAGGATGTCCTGCGGGAAGTGGCGCTTGCGTTCGATGCGTTCCTTCAGGCGCGGCAAACACGGGTTAGCATTGTGATGGCAGAGCTGCAAATCAACCAGCGGGTGCGTCAAATGTGGGAAGAAAACATTGGGCGGGAAAGCACTTTGCTGGATGAGTTTTTGCGAAAACGAATTGCCTCGGGCGAGCTGCGGGCGCATAGGGTGGAAGTGACGACTTACCTGCTAATGCACGGGGTTGTCTCGCTGTACCTGCCGGGAAACACCATGGCGGTCACTAACAAGGCCGCGATTATAGAAATGGCCGAGATAGTAGTGCGGGGCGTCCAGGCCTGAAATAGTTTGCCGAAGGCTTGACATTCCGGTTCTTTTTTGCTATACTCTGTTTGTTGAGCATTCATTCAATGAAATAGGGAGCATCTATGATTATCGTTACCGGAGCCAGCGGTCAGCTTGGGCGCGGCATCGTCGAAGCGCTGCTGAAGCGCGTTCCCGCCGCCCAAATCGGCGTCAGCGTCCGCGACCCTGAAAAAGTGCAGGACTTCCAAGAGCGCGGTGTCCGTGTGCGGCGCGGCGACTTCGAAGACCCGGCCAGTCTGACGTCGTCGTTCGAAGGCGTGACGCAGCTTCTTCTTGTCTCTTCCAACGCCGCCTCTCGCGGCGGGGACCCTTTGGCCCAGCACCGGACAGCCATTGACGCCGCCCGCGAGGCGGGCGCGGAGCGGATTGTCTACACCAGTCACATGGCGGCCAGCACTGCGTCCGCGTTTCCACCGATGCGTGACCATGCGGCGACCGAAGAAATGCTCCGTCAATCCGGCCTTGCCTGGACCGCGCTCCGCAACGGCTTTTATACATCAAGCGGGCTGCTGCTGATGGGCGATGCCCTGAAAACGGGCGTAATTGAGGCCCCGGCAGATGGAAAAGTCTCCTGGACAGCCCATGACGACCTCGCGGAAGCGGCGGCATTGATTTTGAGCAGCCCGGTGCAGTTCGAGGGTCTGACCCCGCCGCTGACCGCCGCCGAGGCGCTGGATTTGGCGGACATGGCCGAAATTGCTTCCAGTTTGCAGCCGCAGCCAGTGCGGCGGGACGTGATTTCTGATGACGACTTGCGGGCAAAAATGGCGGCACGCGGCCTGCCCGCTCCGGTTCTGGCGATTACGCTGGGGCTGTACCAGGCAAGCCGCAATGGCGAGTTCATCGCCGTAGACCCTACTTTGGAGCGGCTTTTGGGCCACAGCCCAATCCCTCTGCGGAACCTGCTTGCTCGGAAAATCGGAGGCTAGTTTCATTCGAGACCGGTGTGAATGAAAGCCTCGGTCTCTTTTTTGGTAAATTTTTTGATTGAACGTTCAACCGATTTAGAGAGAAGTATTGCATGGCCGTCGCTCTTCGCACTCGCCGCCCGAACCTGTCGCCGCCGAAAGAGATCCCCCCCGCGCCGTCTGCCCCGCCGCCGGGTCAGCAGGCGGGGATGCAGGCGGGGATGCAGGCGGGGATGCAGGATTGGCACAAATGGATTATTTTGATCGGCCTGATCACCTCGGCAGTGCTGGAAGTCATGGACACGACGATTGTAAACGTCGCCCTGCCGCGTATGTCCGGCAACTTTGGGGCAACGCCGGACGAGATCGCCTGGGTGTCTACGGGCTATATATTGTCCAATGTCGTGGTACTGCCGATGACCGCCTGGCTGTCTCAGCGGATCGGGCGCAAACGCTACTTGTCGTGGTCTATCGCCGTTTTTGTGCTGGCCTCGTTTCTGTGCGGCCTATCGCATAGCTTGATAGAGATTGTCGTGTTCCGCATCGTGCAGGGCGGCGCGGGGGCGGCCCTGATTTCCACGGGGCAGGCGACGCTGGCGGAAATCTTTCCCGCCAGGCAGCAGAGCATGGTGCAGGGCTTTTTTGGCCTCGGGCTGGGGGTCGGCCCCGCAATTGGCCCGCTGATTGGCGGCTGGCTGACCGATAACTATTCGTGGAGCTGGTGCTTTTTTATCAACATTCCTATTGGCATTCTGGCGCTGTCGCTGGTCGGCTTCTTTTTGCAGGACACGCCGCAGGCAGGCGGCAATCCAGCCCGGCGCAGCCCTATCGACAGCATCGGGATTGGCCTGCTGGCAGTCGGACTGGGAGCGCATCAGTACGTGCTGGAAGAAGGCAAGCGGCTGGACTGGTTTGACAGCGATCTCATCAAAGAGCTGACAGTCACGGCGGTGGTAGGTCTCGGGCTGTTCTTGTACTGGGAGCTGCGCCGGGGCAACAAACATCCTGTCTTGGACTTGCGCGTCTACAAAGACCGGGGGCTGGCGGCAAGCGTGGCTTTGGCCTTCGCGCAGGGCTTCGCGCTCTACGGGCTGCTGTTTTTGTTTCCGCTGTTTTCGCAGAACATTCTGGGTTTCTCGCCCACCGAGACAGGGCTGGTTCTGCTGCCGCAGGGCCTGGTGATTGCGATCTCGGTCGGGGTCAGCTCGACGATGATGGAAAAAGGTGTGGACCCGCGCCCGATTATCCTGACCGGGCTGGCCGTCGGCGCGGTCGGGCTGTGGCTGATGGGGCATCTGACGTCAGCAAGCGGCATCCCGGACTGCCGCCTCGCGCTGATGACGGCGGGCTTTGGCATCGGCTGCCTGTTTATTCCGCTGACATTGACGGCGTTTGCGGGTTTGCAGGGGCCGCAGATTGCGACCGGCTCCTCGCTCCTCAACTTGGGGCGACAGATTGGCGGCTCGGTCGGCATCGCGTTTCTAAATACCTGGGTCACCAATGCCTCGGCCACGGCGCGGGCGGGGATTGTCGCGCATCTGACGGCGGGCCAGGTGCTTTTCACCGACCGGCAGGAGGCCCTCGCGCATTCTCTGATCGGGCAGGGGTACGGCCCAAACGAAGCGCAGGCGGTGGCCCTGCGGCTGATTGACGGCGCGGTACAGACACAGGCGACGACGATTGCCTATGAGACCGCGTTTCTGGTCTCCGGCGCGGTGTTTGTGATTGCCCTGCCGCTGGTCTTCCTGCTGAAAAAAGGCGATGCGGCCAAAGCCTCCGGCGCGGGGCATTAATTAGAAAGAGAAGCGTATGAACCCCCGCAACTGGGAGACAATCGAAGCACGGTTTCAGTGCGCCAAGCTGGCGCTTCAAGAGGCGCAGGAGCAGCACTGCGCCGCCGCGCAGGAGTTTCAGCAAGCCCGCGCCGAACTGCGGCAAGTGCTGGAAGCCATTTTTCCAGAACCCAGCTTTTCCGAACCCAGCTTTTCCGAACTCTTCGGCTGCAATCGAGCAGCCGACACGCTTGCCCGGTGTCATTCAGGCACAACCGGGGAAGTATATTCCGGGGATAAACTGTCCCCGGTCACCGCAGACTAGAAAGCAACGAAAATGTCTACCAAAATTGATTCGACCATTCATCTGCTGAGCGACAAGCTCACCGAAGCCGCCGCCAAGCACGGCGCGGAGATCATCGGCAAGTGGGAAGCCGACCTGGAAGCCGCCGACTTTCGCGGCGCGAAAACCATCCACGCTGACCTGACCAAGCTGCGACACCATCTGGAAGGCGGCGAGCTGAACGGCGTCGCCATCGGCGAGCTGCTGGTTTCTCTGGGCGGCTCCACCGAGCGGGCCGCGGCGCACGCCGAAGGCACGTCGGGCGAGCGGCTGGCGAAGATGGCTGAAACGCTCATCAGCGCTGGCAAAGGACTGGGCGCAGATGTCCACTAGTGCCGCGAGCATCCGGGCGCGGGAGCTTGACGAGGCGCGAAACGCTCTGCGAGAGGCCGACCCGGTGCTGCGCGGCCTGATTGAGGCGAAACCCGACCTGGATTTTAATTCCTGGCGCGAGCAGCTTCCGGTGGAGGGCCTCTTTGAGGCCCTCCTGTTTCAAATCGTGGGTCAGCAAATCTCGGTCACAGCCATGACCGCCATCCATACCCGCCTCTGTGCCCTGTTCCCAAACAATCGCCCCGACCCGGCCCTCCTGGCGGACACCCCGGCTGAGACCCTGCGCCTCGCCGGACTGTCCGCCCGTAAAGCCGAGTATGTGCAGGACCTCGGGCGGCGCACCGCCGCCGGGGAGCTAGAGGGTCTGGTAGACCTGCCCCATGACGCGGCGCGGGCGCGGCTGATTTCTCTGAAAGGCATCGGCCCGTGGACGGCGGATGGGGCGCTTTTAATTGCTTTCGGCTGGGGGGATGTGCTGGTGTCGGGCGATCTGGTACTGCGAAAAGCCGTGCAGAAAGCCTACGACCTGCCCGAGATGCCGACGGAAAAAGAAGTGGAAGCGCGGGGGGAGGGCTGGCGGCCTTACCGCTCCCTGGCGGCGGGCTATTTATTTGACTCGATGGTTCCCGGCATGAGTGCGCCGCCGCCAAAAAACTCCGAACAGGCTTAATGTCTCTCCGGTCTGGGTACAAAATGGCCGGAGGCTAGTGCCATGACTGTTGGAGATTTGATGACTGCGTTCCCAGAGTCGCTGACCGAGGACGATACGATAAAAAAAGCCGCGCAGATGATGCGCGATCACGATTACGGAATGATGCCCATTCTGGACAGCAACGAAGCGCTGATCGGGGTGGTGACGGACCGCGATATTGTTGTCAAAGCCGTTGCCTCGGGACATGACCCGGACACAAGCTTAAGCGAGTGCATGACCCGTCAGCCGGACACGATCACCAAAGACATTTTGATACAGGATGCTCTGCACCTGATGAATACGCGGCAGATTCGCCGTGTCCCGGTGGTGGAGTTCGGGCGGCTGATCGGAATGCTGTCGCTGGCCGATATTGCCCGCAGCGAAGTTCCCACTGCCGAGAAAACAAAGACACTGGAAAGCGTTTCGGCGGGCGGCTCGGACATCCGCCCCGGCGCGGACCTGCCGGAAAATTAAACCGGAAAATTAAAAAAGCCCCTCCCCGCTTTGGGGAGGGGCTTTGGGTCTAGCTAATCGCCCGCGAAAGCTGAACCTGCTTGCCGCCGGTGATCGTCAGGGCGTCAAACGCCACCAAAACGTGCCGGTTGCCGATGCCGAGGGCGTGCCCGCCAAGAGACAGCAGGGCAAAATGGGGCTTGCGGGTGTGCGGGTCCAAGTACAAATCTTCGACTTTGCCGACGCTCTCGCCCGCCGCCGTGACGACGCTGTAGCCGCGTGGGTCGCCCGCGCCCGCTCCGGCGAGTGTGCCGCTCTGGATGCTGCCTTTGTTGGCCTTGTCCCGCTTTTCAAGCTCTGTGGCAAGTTCGTAAATCGCCGCGCCGCCGAGCTTAGTCTGCTCGTTGTAAGTTTCTTCTGCCATTGGGTTTCTCCATCAATACTCTGTGTGATGGCCTCTTATTCCCCAGAAAGCCGTATTGTGAATACTTCTGCTGTTTTTACACGGGCCTACCCGCCGACCCGCCCTGCGCCCGGCCCCGCGCTCTGGCTGCCGTTCTCCGGCGGCAATCTTCTCGTCCCTGCGTCTGATACGACGGCTGCCCTGCACCGGGGCGACCGGAACAGTGTGGACGCGCTGGGAGTCCACGCCCCGATTTATCTGGGAACGCTGGAGGGCACGCCCTGCCTCGCGTTTGATGCCGACCTCGGGGGCGACGACCCGCCGGAGGAATGGCAGGCCGTCAGCCTGCGGGCGCTCTTCGGGCAGGTCAGTGAAGCCGAATACGGGCTGGTCGGGTACGCCTCGCAGATTTTATACTGGCTGCGAACCAGCGTCTTTTGCCCCGTCAGCGGGCATCGTACCGAGCCGAAAGACGGCGATTGGGGACGGCGCTGCCCCGACTGCGGCCATGTCAGCTACCCGCACATTTCGCCCGCGACGCTGATTTTGGTCCACGACGGCCCGCGCCTCCTGCTGGCCCAGAAGCCGGGGTGGGGAACGCGGTGGAGCATCTTAGCAGGCTTCGTCGAGCCGAACGAGTCGCTAGAGGACTGCGTCCGCCGCGAGACGCTGGAAGAGTCGGGCATTACGCTGTCCGAAGTGACTTACGCGGGCAGTCAGCCCTGGCCGTTCCCGCATCAGCTCATGGTCGGCTTCACCGCGCAGTACGCAGGCGGCGCGATTGCCATTGACGGCGAGGAACTGGAACGGGCGGCTTGGTTCACCCGCGAGACGATGCCGGACCTGCCCCCGGCGGTCAGCCTGTCCCGGCAGATGATTGATACGTGGGCGGCAGGCGGGGCTTAGGGGGTGCTGAGAGGCCGTTAAGACGAGGGGTTAAAACGAGGGGTTAAAACCCCTCGCTGGAAGGCGCTTCGCGCCGGGCAGCCAGACGGACGATAAATATAGCGCGGCGTCTCAAACTCTTTGGCTTCTCTTATTCTTTGGCTTCCCGGCGTCCTCGCCTCATAGCGAGGGGGTTTAACCCCTCGTCCTAACGCCTCGCAGAACCTCCCCCCAGCCCTTTCCTTAAGCAAGGAGAGGGAGTCAAAGTAGGGGCGCTGCTTGCTGCGCCCTCTTTACTGCTCATAAGAAACGCTCACCCACTGTCCGGTGGCCCTATTGGGGAAGCGCAGGAGAAGGGTCTGCGTCGCCGCATCCCACTCCTGCGCGGCGGGCGGCAGCGGCTTGTCGCCGATGGTCACTCTTTGGGGTGCGTTCGCCAGTCGCAGGCGGACGGCGGCCTCGGTTTCCTCCGGTCCTGACGCATGGAACCGGAAGCCGCCGGGTGTTTGCTCGGCTGCCCGCGTCTTGCAGGCGGCGGCGAGCAGGGTTCGG
This sequence comes from Capsulimonadaceae bacterium, assembly GCA_965277455.1. Taxonomy (GTDB): domain Bacteria; phylum Armatimonadota; class Armatimonadia; order Armatimonadales; family Capsulimonadaceae; genus JANXMY01. The sequence continues at coordinate 3,983,227 of OZ255823.1, forward strand.
TCTGCCTGAGTGTGGGCCAGAGACAGCAGCAAGTAGCGGCTGCCTGGCTCTAAAGTGACGGCGTCCCGGAGGGATAAGCCGGCATCGAACAGGTCTACGAATGGACCATCTAAGCGGTGCGGGCCATCCGTCAGGGACTCGTCGAGACCGGCGGCGACCACATACGGCCCCCGGCGCAGGTGTAGATAGTTTGTTTCGTGGTAGGGCAGTGCCGCCGCTTTGCAGGCGGTTTGGACAAGCTCCCGGATATGGCTGGCTCCGTCGGGCGTGTAAGTCAGCGCCGCCGGGCTGGCAGTGTCGTAAATCAGCGTGCCGGTGCCAACCAGGTGCGTTCCCGGAGCGGCATCGCCCGCCAGTCCCAGATGCTGAAACAGCGCGGCGCGGGGCGTTGCGTACTCATGCGGAGCCGTGTTCCACCAGGCCCGAACGGTATTGAAGGGGTCTTGGTCGTCGTCCACAAAGACTAAAACGCCGCCTGCTTTGATCCATTCGGCCAGTGCCACGCTGTCCTCGGCGGACTGCGGCTTCATGCCTTCGTAGGTCATCAGTAGCACGCGGTAGGGGGCAAACGCGCCGGGCAGGGTCATGTTTTCCATCTGCACCGGCTCCACCGGCAGGCCGCGCTTTAGGAGCGGCAGGGCCAGGCCGTAGAATGAGCCGAGGTTTTTATCGGACGGCGACGGGCCGCCGCGCTGGAACATCATCGTGTCCGCGACCACCACGCCGACGCTCTGCGTGCCGCAGTCCCATTCGGTCTCGGGCTGCTCCATGTCGTTCAGGGCATTGATGACGGTCATTAGCTCGGTCCCATAAGCACGCGGCAGAGGCTCCTTGGTGACCGGCTTGCCAGGCGTCCGGTCCGCCCGGTCCTGCGTGGGGTACTTGCCGTGGAAGATGCGCTCCGGCCAGGGCATCACCTCAAAGCGGGAGACCTGCGGCCAGAGCAGGGAGGCGGTCAACGTGCTTTCCCAGTTTCCCCGGTAGTTTTCCCACAAGTAGTCGTTGTTATCTTCGATGGGGTCGTTCAGGAACCAGACTGCCTTGCCGGAAGCGCGAACGACATTCATCATCGCGCCGTATTCCAGAAACGCCGTCTCAAACGTGCGCTCTTTTTTCTGCCCTTCGTAGACATTCGGCTCGCGGGCGGTCCCGGTCCAGACCTGCGCGATGAAGCCGTCCGCCCCCACCTGAAGCAGGCTCGATTCGGGGCTGACAATAGACCAGTGCGCGTAATTGATTAAACTATGCGTGGGCACATAGCACTTCGCCGACGTGCCATGCTCGGCGTTGTAGGCTTTGACAAAATCAAAAATCTGTGTCAGCGCCCGGCGATACAAAAAGTATTTAAGCTGCGACGCCCGGTACTGAGCATCGGGCGACGAGTCGGGGGCGACCCAGTCTTCCCCGTAATGCGCCTGCCACTCGCGCTGGAAGCCCGCGCTCCAGCCCGCCCGTACCCAGAACTCCGGCTCTTCCAGATGGATGCCCTCCGCCCCGGCATCCAGAGCGCGTTTGACGCCTAAACTCAGAAACCGCCCGAAGCTCTCGCCCGGCGACATATAATACACATCCCCGCCATGCGAAATCTTGTGCCCATTCTTTTCTGTCTGCGCCTCGTCTTCATGGTTGACGCCGTCAAAGCGGCCATAGAGGTAGTCTTGATACTCGCCCCAGGACACGCCGGTCATCACATGAACCCGGTAGCCCTGCGCCTTCCAGCCTGCAATCCGGTCGCCCAGGGTGGGGTCAATCCCGTAGCACATCGCCACATCCGACCCCAGATGAAGCTTGGGGTCCCAGGGCACAAGGGTCTGGAAGCTGGTCCGCTCCCTCGTTTGGTCCGGGTCATTTGGTACGGCGTTTGTCGTCATTTGTCTTCCTCCATCGGCACGACGAAGCGGCTGGCGGCCTGCTCCACGGTCAGTGTCACGCCTGCCGGGGTTTTACCCTGCTCGTCGAAAATCACAACCTCGTTTTGGCCCGCTCTCAGCCAGGGTTCGGGCAGGTACAGGCCGTTGACGGCGATTTTCTCCGGGTAGCGGCCCAGGTTGTGCCCGTTGAGCCAGATAAAGCCGTGCGACAGGCCCGTCGTGGTCACGCGCAAAATCGGGTGCGGCCCGGTGGGTGCAGGCAGCCCGCCGGAGAACGTCGTTCGGTAGTAGGCCGGAGCACCGTCGGCGGGCGGCACGGTTCCTGTCTGCCAGCCGGTCAGCGTGCCCGGCTCTGCGATGCCGCCGTGCATCTTCCACCCCGTCACCGGCGTTTCGTCGCCCGGCTGAATAGTTTGCAGCGTCACCGCGCCCTGAATGCCCCCGCCGCCGCCGGTGTTCTGCACCTGCACGGCCAGCACGTTGGGGCTGTCCGTGCGCCACATGGAATCCAGGACAACCGTGAATGGCTTTCCCCAGCCGCCATGTGTGGCAATTTGCTTGCCGTTCAGGAAGACTACAGCGTTGTCGTCTACGTTCTCAAAATGCAGGCGGTGGTGCTCCCCGGCGGTCGCGGGCAGGGTGGTGACATACCACGCATAGCCCTGACGGCCATTGAAAATCTCCGGCCCGGTCGTGCCGTCCGCCCAGCCTGCCCCGGTGGTGTCTGTCGGCGGCGCGGCGATGCTTGCGTCCGCGTCGGCCTGCACACGCCAGGTCGTCAGGGCTGCCTCCGGCTCCGTGCCCACATCCAGCGTGACCGGCCCGCGCAGGCCTTTCGCGTCAATGGTGTCAATCGGTCCCAGATACCCCACTAATTTGGGCCTTCCGTAGTGTGCCGTCAGCACGGCCAGCGGATAGGTTCCGGCGGACAGGGTCAGCGGGACGCCCGCTTTGATGGTTCCATTGGCAACGTGATTGTCGTCGATGAAGACCGAGGCCCAGTCGCCGCCGTCGGTGAAGCGCAGGGTGTACGTTCCATCTTTGGGAACCTTGAGCGTACTGTGATACCAGGCATACGCGCCGGTGTCGCCGTCTACGCCCATCGGCAGCGGGTCGGCGCTGGCTTTCCAGGTATTGTCTGGATAGTAGGGCGAGGCTTCAAAATTGGCGGTCGCCGTCTGCCAGTCGGTCAGGGTGGGGGCATACAGGGCTTGAGGAAATGCACCAGCGGCATACTTGGCAAAGCCAGAACTGCCGGGCTGAAAAGTTTGCGCGGAAAGGCTAGAGCTGTAAACAAAAGCCGCGTTGGGTTGTCCGCTGCTTGTCTCGGCAATGAATGCAGTCATGCCCTTAAATTCGGTGATGTCGCCAACATACTCCGGCCCAACAATAACACGGTTGTTCACAAACCAGGCATGGTCAGTGTTGCGAGTGCTGAGACTGACTAGTTGAATGGTTTGCCCACCCGCCTGAAAACTGGACTGTGTAGAAGTGTAATCATTGTCAATAGTGTCACGTAAAGTCAGCCGCCCGTTGACCGGCTTGACGCCGCCAGTGTGCAGGTTTCTGACTGAGCCACTTAGTTTGAACCGCAGCTCAGTCATCTCACCTACCGTTCCGTAGGCGACCAGCGTGGTGATCTTACCCTGCTTTACAATACCCAGCAGAGGCGTGGAACGCTCCAGGATGACGCCGGGGGCGAGAGGGAAGTCGTGGACAATCGGCGCAATCTGGCCGGGAGCCAGCGTCAGCAAGCCGCTGGCCGGGAACTTGGAGCCATCCGCTTCTTTCACCTGCGTTTTGACGGCGGTTTTGCCGGGGTTGTCCAGAAACAGGATCGTGCCGGAGGGCGACTTGCGGGCGGTGACACGGACATCGGGGTTCGTGGCCGCCGACTTGTAGGCGTCGGTGGCGTCGTCGCTGTTTTCCAGAATGCTTTCAAACGAATGGGCAAAGAGGGCGGCCCGCTTGAAGCGGTAGTACGTCGGGCGCAGGTCGCCCGCCTGACCGATGGCCGCGCCGTAGTCGTAGGAGGCGGTGTCTTCGTCATTGTTGGTGTAGCCGAAGTTCGAGCCGCCGTGGAACATATAAAAGTTCAGGCCGTTGCCGCCGTAGGCCAGCACCTTCCACATCCGGCGGTCGTAGGCGCTCGCATCGGCCTCGGTCTGGCCGTAGCGGTCGTACCACAGGCTCCAGAACTCGGTGGACATCCACGGGCTTTGACGGCCTTTGCTGCTCCACGGGTTGTCTCCGGCGGGGTCGCTGGAATGATGCAGGCCGCTGAAAAAGTAGGGCACTTGCAGGCCGAGGGCCACGGCCTTGTCGCGCAGGTGGACGAAGTAGGAGTTAGGAAGCAGTTTGCCCCAGCCCTGCGGGTCCTCATTTTCAAGCTGCACCAGAATCACCGCCCCGCCCCGGTTGATCTGATTGGCCGCCACAATCGGCATCAGTTTGTCCCAGTAGCGGTCCACAGCGGCCAGAAACGGCGCGTTGTCCTCGCGGACGCGCAGGCCGGGCACGAACCGCAGCCAGACGGGGTAGCCGCCGCTGTCCCACTCGGCGCAGTAATACGGGCCGACGCGCACGATGGCATACAGGCCCAGTGAGTGGACCGTTTTCAGGAACGAATCCAGGTCATAATCGCCCGAAAAATCAAACTCATTCGGGCGCGGCTCATGGGCATCCCAGAACGTGTAAATCTCCACACAGTTGAACCCCGCCCGCTTCAGCCGCAGCAGCCGGTCCCGCCAGAGTTCGTGCGGGATGCGGGCGTATTCCATGCCCCCCGACGCGATAAACGTCCGCTTGCCGTGGATGAGAAACCCGCGCCCGTCAAAGTTGATCGAAGACGCGGCGGCGGGGGCGGGCGCAAACATATCGTCGTTGTCCGCCCGTGCCGCGCCGGGCAGGGACAGCAGGAGGACGAACAGCAGGAGGACGAACAGCAGGAGGACGAACAGCAGGAGGACGAACAGCAGGAGGACGAACAGCAGCAGTGCGGCGAGATGAGTGGAAAGTGTGTTTTTCATGTGGGTGCAAAGAAAGATTTCGAGGGTGTGAACCCCCTCGCTGGGGGGCGCAGACGCCTTGAACCCGCCTGCGCGGGTGAAGAGTCAGGATATGATTAAAGACAGGGGCATATTTCTTTGCTATTCTGTTCCTTACCCGCGCAGGCGGGTTCAAGGCGTCCGCGCCCCCCAGCGAGGGGGTTCACACCCTCGAAATCTTTTTGGCGCACGGCTTCGGGCAAAGTGTCATGCCGTGATGCAAAAAAACAGCCCGACACCACAAAGTGTCGGGCTGTTTTGAGAACTGGAATTAGCTGGTGGTCGCTTCGGCGGCCCGCTTCATCAGGCGGGACTTGCGGCGGGCGGCGGCGTTCTTGTGAATGATGCCCCGCTTCCAGGCTTTGTCGATGACGCTGACGGTCTTGGAGACGCTGGCGGAGACATCGGCGGCAGGGGCGGTGCCGGTGGCAATCAGAGCGCGGCTCTTCTTGACATAGGTTTTAATCTGGGACTTGGTGGCCTGATTGCGAAGCTGGCGAAGACGCGAGCGCTTGACGTCCTTGATGACGGATTTGATGTTGGGCATGGGGCGAGACTCCTACGAAAATACTAAAGTAACAAAAGCAGTGCTTTTGCCGAATTGCGTGAGTATACCCGCTGCCGCGCAGAAAAAGCAAGGGGGCAGACAGCAAAGAAACACCGGCCTGCCCCGCAGAACTAACGGGGTTGGCATGATTTGTGCATATTGGCTAGAGAATACGTGATAGAAAGGAGAAAACAATGATTGAAGGCACAGTAAAATGGTTCAGCAACGCCAAAGGCTACGGGTTTATTGAACTGTCTACGGGTAAAGAAGTGTTTGTTCACTACTCGGCCATTGAAACCGAAGGCTACCGCTCGCTGTCCGAAGGCCAAAAAGTCGCCTTTGAATTGGAACAAGGCCCTAAAGGCGAACACGCCACACAGGTCCGAATCGAAGCGTCGACTGATGCCGAGCCGATGCAGGCCGTCGCATAATCTCACCCGCTATTTTTCACCCGTTTGTTTTTTCATGCGTTTGTGACAAACAGAGCGCGAGCCTCACAGCAGTTAAGTGAAGCCCGCGCTTTTTTCTGTGTCAGCCGGGTCAGCCGATCAGCGACGAATAATTCAGCGGCGTCAGCGGTGGAAACGGATGGTCTTCATGGAGGCCCGCGATCCGCTGCTTGGCTTTGGCGATGCGATCTGAGGTCAGCGGGTGATCGGACAAAAACTCCGGCATTCCGCTGCCGCCGCCGCTCGCTTTTTCGAGTGCCTGAAAGAGCTCAATCATGCCTTCCGGGTTGAACCCCGCCGCCACCATGTTGTCCAAACCGCCCTCGTCGGCCTGATCTTCCTCGCCCCGCGAGAACTTCAGCCCAATCGCACTGTTTGCCAGTCCGGCGATACTTTGCGCGGCCTGCCCCCCTTTGAAGAGGCTCAGTCCGAGCGCAATAATCAGGCCGCGCTCCTGCGATTTGGCCTGTGCCTGCGCCCAGTGCTGCTTGCGAACGTGGGTCATCTCGTGGCCCGTCACCCCCGCCAGCGCATCATCGGTGGGCAGGATTTTATACAGGCCCGTGAACATAAACATCGGACCGCCGGGCAGGGCAAACGCATTGATTTCCTTGCTGTCCAGCACATGAAACTTGAAGTCCCACGCATTCCGGTCCGCATCGGGCAGGGCGCGAACAAGCCGCTGGCCGATGGTGTTAAAGTGTTTGGCACGGTCATCAAAGACTTCTTTGTATTGGTGAAGTATCTGCTTGGCGGCCTGCTGCCCGACCTGCTTCTGGTCTGCGGCGCTGGGCGCGGCGAACAGCCCGCCCGCGTGCGCCTCGGCGGGCATCAGCAGTGGCAGGGCAGCCATGCCCACGCCCGCAAGCGCGGCCCGGCGCAGGAAAGCCCGGCGCGTCAAACTCTCTTCATATTCTTCAGACATTATTACTATCCTTCTTGGCTTAACAGTTTGGTTTTATTTGATTTCAGACGTTATACCCACGCGCAAGGTTCCCTGCACTCGTCAAACGTAGAAGGAATCCGGGCGGCGGGCGGCGAACAAAGGCGTATGCTGCCTGACATTGCCCTGGAAGAAATGACCCTGCTATACGAGGCGGCGGCCCTGCTGGGGCGCACGCTCGACCCGGAGGCAATTTATACGGCGCTGCGCGAGATCGTCACACGGGCGATGGACTGCGACAGCCTGATTGTCTCGATTTATTCGCCGGAAGACGCACTGATCCGCTGCACCTATGCCTGGATTGACGGGCACGCCGCCGATGCTGCCGCCTTTCCGCCGCTGCCGCTGGATCAGGAAGGCGGCGGGATGCAGTCGCGTGTCATCCGAACCGGGGAGCCGCTGGCGATTTCCGATGTTCCGGCGGCGGAGCAGACACAAAAAACCCGCTATTATGCCCAGCCGGACGGACATCTGACGGACACGCCGGACCCGGCCCGCCCGCGCATTCAGTCGCTTGGCATCGTGCCGATCCGTTTGGAAGAGCGGGTTCTGGGCGCGGCACAGGTGATGAGTTACCGCAAAGATGCTTACAGCGCGGCGCACCTGCGGCTGCTGGATGCACTGCTGATTCAGGTTGCGGCGGCGACACGCAATGCTTACCTTTACAAGCAGGTACAGGGCGAGCAGGCCGAAAATGCCCGGCTGCTGCGTCAGGCCCGGCTGAATGCCGTGCGTCAGCGGGCGTTCCTGCGGGACGTTCTCCTGAGCGTCACTGATGGCCGCCTGCGTCTCTGCCAGACCGAAGCAGACCTGCCCGCCCTGCTGACACCCTGGGCCGCTCCGGTCCCGCTGTCGCGGGAAGGCGGCCTGCGGGACCTGCGCCATCAGGCCGCCGATGCCGCCGCCGCGTCGGGCCTGGAAGACGCCCAGAAGTTTGATCTAACGCTGGCCGTCGGCGAGGCGGGGATGAACGCTGTGGTCCACGCAGGAAAAGGCCGGGGGCAGGTCTTTTGGGACAAAACCACCGCTACTGTGCAGGTGCGAATTGACGACCAGGGCCGGGGGATTGCTGTGGAAAACCTGCCCAAAGCCGCGCTGGCCCGTGGCTACAGCACGAAAGAGACGCTGGGGCACGGCATGAAAATGATTTTGCAGACTGTGCAGCGTCAGTGGCTTTTGACCGGCCCGAAGGGAACCACGGTGGTGCTCGAACAAACCCCTGCGCCGGATGCTGGTATGGAAGCGGTCTGGCTCCAGGATTTGCTGTAAGAACTTCGCCTTTGCCTGTTTGTTTTGTTGGTATTGGCGGGTAGATACAGCTATCGATCCAAACAACAAGGAGAACCCATCATGGCAAACGAAGATATTCTTGAAGGCAAGCTCAAGCAGGCCGAAGGCAAGGCGCAGGACGCCGCTGGCGACGTGACAGGCGACACCAATGACGATGTGGCCGGCAAAGCCAAGCAGGTCGAAGGCAAGGCGCAGGAGCTTTTCGGCAAGGCCAAAGAAGCAATCCACGACGCTACCAAGTAGTACGTTTTTTTCCAGGAACAGCCCGGCAGTGATGCCGGGCTGTTCTTGCTTTTGTTTAAGCAACTATGCTACACTCTCGCCTTATTCCCCAGAACAGGAGACAGAGAGCATGAGTGCAGCCACCGAGTTTAAAGAGTTTATTTTACGCGGCAACGTTGTTGACCTCGCTGTCGGTGTGATTATCGGTGCAGCCTTTGCAAAAATTGTAGATGCGCTGGTCAAAGACATGATTACGCCGCTCATCGGCGTTTTTGTCAGTAATCCCGCAAAGCCCGTCAACTTTGACGACCTCAACTTTTCCATTCACAAAAGCCAGTTTTTAATCGGCAACTTTATCAATGTTATTGTCAGCTTTTTGATTATCGCGCTGGTAGTTTTCTTCTTCGTCGTCAAACCCGTCAATTATTTGATGTCCCGGCGTAAGACTGAAACGCCAGTCACCGCCACGACCCGCGACTGCCCCGAATGCCTCAGCTCTATCCCGCTGGCGGCGACCCGCTGCGCCTTTTGCACCGCAGTCGTTCCGGCGGTCTAATTCCTATGCCCGACCAAGTCTTAATTGTCGGGGCCGAAGGGCAGCTCGCACAGGCGCTGGCCGCATCCGCGCCCGAGTGGGCCGCCTGTATTGGCCGCAGCCGCCGGGCGGTAGACATCACCGACGCCGAGGCCACGTTTGACGCCATTTGGGACATCAAGCCTGCCTGGGTTATCAACGGAGCCGCCTATAATAACGTAGATCGGGCCGAAGGGGAAGGGCGGGAAGAGGCGATGCGTGTCAACACGCAGGGGCCGAGTAACCTCGCCCTTGTCTGCCGGAAGCTGGGCATTCCACTGGTTCACTTTTCCACGGATTTGGTGTTTGACGGCGAGAAGCGGACGCCGTGCACAGAGGACGACCCGGCGAATCCGCTTGGGGTCTACGGCACTTCTAAGCTGGCTGGGGAACAGCGGGTGCTGGCGTTTGCCGAACGCAATCTGGTGATCCGCGTGGAGCGGCTATTTGGAAGCGTGCCAAATAGAGAAGCGGGGACGGCGGCGAAGCCTTCGGGGAACTTCCCGGCGCTGATGCTCCGGCTGGCACGGGAGCGGGGGATGGTGCGGGTGGTGAATGACCAGATTGGAACGCCGACCTATCTGCCTGACTTGGCCGAAGCCGTCTGGTCGCTGATGCGGCTGTCGGCGGGCGGGCTGTATCAGCTTACGAATGCTGGGGAAGTATCATTTGCGGACTATGCGCGGGAGATTTTCCGGCTGTCCGGGGTGGACTGCCCGGTAGACGCCGTCACAAGCGGGGCTTACGGGGCTGCCGCCCGCCGCCCGCTGTATTCGGTGATGAGCAGCGAGAAAGCGCACCGCGCCGGTGTCGCTCCGCTGCGGCATTGGTCCGAGGCACTGGCCGAGTTTCTGACCCCCTAGCCCCCAATAATGGGGGAACCGGAAAAGGAGCAGAGGGGCTTTTTCCTAACTCTCTGGCTCCCCCATTATTGGGGGCGGGGGGACTTAACGCCCTTCCACCACGGCCAGCAGCAGGCACATATCGTCGCGTGCGCCGGACTGTGCGTAAAGGTCCACGCCGCCGATAAGGCCTGCCGTCAGCGTCTCGGCGGTTTCCGCCGCGTCCCGGCCTTGCATCCGCACGGCGGCGCTTTCCAGCAGGGCGGATACGCCTTCCACCCCCAGCAGATTGGAGCGTGAGGCCCCCACTTCGGTCAGGCCGTCGGTGAAAATCGCCAGCGCATCGCCCGGACGCAGGGTGACGCAGGACTGCACATACTCTGCCCCTTCAATCGCCCCCATGATCGCCCCGGTGGCATCCAGCGGCTCCATACGCCCATCCGCCGCCCGCCAGACCAGCGCGGGTTCCTGCCCGCAGTTGACATACTGGAAGACGCCTGTGGCGCTGTCATAGGAGCCTGCAAAAAGCGTGGTGAACCCCGTCAGCAGGCTGTTCTCCGACAGCACCCGGTTCAGCGCGGTCATCGCCTCCGAGAGCGTTGGCTGGGAATACAAAAACGCCCGCAGCATATTCCGCACGGTGCTGACCTGCGCTGCCGCCGCCAGTCCCTTGCCCGACAAATCACCGACGACCAGCGCCGTACAGCCTTTTTCTAAAGCGTAGACATCGTAAAAGTCGCCGCCGACCCCTTCGCTGTCGGCCAGCGCGGGGCGGTAGTATTTCGCCAGGGCCAGCCCCGGAACCGTGCCCGGCAGGTCCGGCTGAAGCGCCTCCTGAAGCTGCGTGGCAATCGTGTGTTCGCGCCGTGCCACTCGCGCCATCTCCACCGACGTCCGAAGCTGGGTCGCCACGGCCTGTACCAGCGCGGTTTCGTCGTCGGTCCAGGCGCGGGGGGCGTCCGTCATCGCCGCCGTCAGCGTCGCCATCAGGCCATCGGCATTAGTCAGGGCCACGGAAATACGTGAGCGCAGCCCCAGGCTGTTCATATTGGCGAGTGTCTGCACGGAGAGCGAGGCTGTCCGCGCATCTTCAATCACGGAAATCTCCCGCTCCTGGTACAGCTCCTTGAACATTTCCGCCGTGTTGGAAAACGGATAAATGCCCGCTACCGACGGCAGTCCTACGCGATGCCAGTCCTGAGCGAGCATGACAACGTTCTGCGAGAGATTATAAAAGCCGCAGTAGCAGCGGTCCGCGCCGAGCGCCTCGCCCAGCAAATTGACGGCCAGTGCCTGAATGGCTTCCGGCGATGTCTCGCCGTCCTGCGCCTGCCCGATGCGGTTTAGCAGCGTTTCGCGCACGGCGCGGGCCTGCAATGCCTGCCGGGCCGCCCGCTGTATGGTGATGTCAAAAAACGAGGTGACGACGCCGAGAGGCTCGTTCGTCTCCGGGTGCGCGATAGGCTGGGCATTGACCGACAGCCAGACTTCCGTGCCATCAGGACGGTGCAGGCCCATTACCACATCGCGCTGCGGCTGACCGGTCCGCAGAGCCGCCAGAGAGGGATGCTCTTCGCCGGGGAGAGGAAGGCCATCGCCGCGCACAATCCGCCAGCGGTCGTCGGCCAGCGTCAGGCCGATTACCTGCTCTTCGGTCACACCCAGAATGCGCTCGGCGCTCGGGTTGAGCGAGCGAACGATACCCGCGACATCCTGCACGGTAATTCCTTCGGCCAGGGATTCAATCACCGCCCGATGGTGCGCCTCGCTTTGCCGCTGCGCCTCTTCGATGCGCTTGCGCTCGGTGACATCACTGTTGATCGCCACGGCCCCGACGATGCGCCCGCGCTCCATAATCGGGGCGGCGGCGGAGCGCACTACCAAATCCTGCCCGGTGCGCGTGTTCCGCAGGATCACCTCGCGCTCCACCCGCTCCCCGCGCAGGGCCAGACTGAACACTTCATCTTCCGGCGCAATCCGCTCGCCGGTGTCCGCATAGCGCGTTTCCAGAATCGCGGCCAGCGCCGGAATGCTCTGCGCCAAATCGGCTGCCGCGTCTAGCCCGAGCATTTCCCGGCCAAGCTGATTGGACAGGCTGATGCCATCTTTCGTGCCCAGATAGACGCCTGCGGGCATCTGCTCGATTACGGCGGCTATCTCCGCCGCCTGCCGCGTCGCAAGCTCCAGCAGCCGGATACGCTCCCCTTCGGCCATCTGCCGGGCCGTGGTGTCGGTCTGAATGCCGACATAATGCGTTACTACGTCCTGTGCGTTCCGCACCGGTGACACCGTGACTTCGTTCCAGAAGGGTGTCCCGTCTTTACGGTAATTGAGTATCTGCACCTGGCATTTGCGGCCTTTTTGGACCGCCTCGCGCAGCTCTGAAATAGCGTTGGGGTCGGTGTCCGGCCCCTGCAAAAAGCGGCAGTTGTAGCCAATGACCTCTTCGCGGGGAAAGCCGGTCATTTGCAAAAATGCTTCATTGGTGTAAATCAGGGGGGCATCGGGCAGGCGGGCATCCGCAATGACAATGCCGTTGGCGGCGGCGGCAATGGCGCTGTCACGCACGCGCAGCTCGTCGGTGATCGCCTGTTTTTCGCGCTGCACCTGCAAAAAACGCAGGGCGGCCCGCAGGGAGCGGGCGACCAAATCCGGTTCCAGGCTGGTTTTTGGCAGAAAGTCCGCTGCGCCCGCCCGCATCACCTCGTCAATCGTGTCTTCATCGCGCTCACCCGTCAGTACAACCACGGGCGTAGCGAGACCCCGCGCTCGCAGCTCCATCAGCAGGTCCAGCGAAGAGCCGTCGGGCAGGCTGTGGCTGAGAAAAACGCAGGCGATGTCCTCACGTTCCAGTGTCTCGCGGGCCTCGGCAATACTGACGGCTTCGCGTATCTCGACCCCGTTGCCTTCGCCCACAGGCAAAGACTGCCGGCGAAGGGCGGCGCTGACCGCCTGCCGGTCGGCGGCGCTGTTGTCCACAATCAGTATTTGGGGGGGAAGTGTCTGGGGGCGTTCTGGCACGCGGTTGTCTTTCTGTCTGCGTAGTGGCAGTCATTATACCCTACGCGCCGTACACAGGGCTGTCAATAACTTCCATCTGTCCGCCTTCATCCACAACAATCTGCTGGGCGCGGGCAAAGCGGTCTTCCAGCGTTCCCCGCTCCTCGTCCTCGTCATCGCGGCGCTCCTCGTCCAGCATCTCCGCCCCCGCCGCCATCGCGCCCCGCTCCGTGGCATACGCCGACGCGGCAACCGTGCCGTCCCGGAACGTCACCAGCAGATACACGCTGCCCGCCGGTGTGCGGGAAAACGAACCAATGCCAAAGCCTGTAAACGGCGAGTCTTCTGAGGATGCCATACTGTGAGTGTACCCCCAAGTCAGCAGATACCGGCGGGCAAGAGGGAACTTTCTGCGTACCCGATTGGTTGGTTGGCACAAGGAGTATTTACCATGAAAGCCATCTGGAACAACGCCGTCATTGCCGACAGCGACCAAACCGTCGTCGTCGAAGGCAACCATTACTTTCCCGCCGATAGCGTCCGCGCCGACATCCTGAAGCCAAGCGCCACTCACACCACCTGCCCGTGGAAGGGCCAGCCCAGCTACTACACGCTTGACGTGGCCGGCAAAACCAACCCCGACGCCGCGTGGTACTACCCCGCGCCCAAGTCCGCCGCCGAGAACATCACAGGCCGCATCGCCTTCTGGAAAGGCGTCAAGGTGACCTCGGATTAGGCCCCCTCCCGCTCGTGCCTCGCTCCCTCCCCTGTTAGGGGAGGGCTAAGAAAGAACAAGACCGTAGGGACAGGGGCAAGCCCTGCCCTACAGTTCCGATGCCCGCGAAGGCGGGGAATTGCCCTTTGAAAGCACGGGGGTTCAGCCCCGTGTTCTCCTCTCTTCTCACCACTTTTTGGCCCACGCAGGCGCGATGATGGCTTCAAATGTGTTGCCGTTCAGGTCGATGAGTTCCGTGGGCGGCGTCCGGCCAATCGCGTCGGCGTCTTGTGTTAGTATCTTACCCTTCTGTGCAAAGACGAGCCGCCCCCGGTGGTCCCAATCGGCCCATTCCACGCCGGTCAGGGGTCCTTTCGCGCCCGTGCTATCCTCCACAGCGTACACCTCGCGTGTTCTGTAATCCCTTGTATTGGTGGTCAGAAGCAGTGACTGCGGCCCGTGCGGATTTTGCTTTCGGTCAATACGCGGCGTCAGTGTCACCGTGCCGTGCCCCGGTACGCTTTCCCTTTGCCATTCCTGAATACGCTCCCAGCCGTCGCGGGCGCGGCGCTGCTCTTCTATTGGAACCGCAGGGCTGGAGTCCGGGCGCGTTTGAATGGTTAGCCCCTGCGGCGTGTGGTCCGCGTGTGCTATCGCCCGGCCTTCCCTCCGGTCTTCCAGCATACCCAGCCAGATTTCCGTGTTTGACAGAAACAGGCCGCCACCGCCCCAGCTTACGAAGTTCGGCCAAAGTGCCAATGCGGTTAGGTAGGGCGGTCTGCTGATCGCGGTCCAGAAACAGGTGTAATCGCTCGCCATCGCTCGGGGCGTCTGTCTCCCGGCAAAGTAAATCATCAGGCTTCCATCCGGGGACAGATCGCTGCATTGCGCGTCAATTTTGCCGTGGAACCACTGGCCCGGCGTGAAGGTGTCCGTGGCTGTGTCCCAGTGAATAATCTGCACCCATTTTGCCGGGCCGCGCCGGAAAATGACGCCGACGGGGGCCTCGCGGGCCAGAATGACAAACAGGCGACAGGGTGGGGGTGTAGACATAAGCTGGCTCTCAAAGTATTCTTTAACCTAACCCGAAGCGCGGGCCACCGAAATCCGCATCCCCAGCGCGTGCAGGACATCTTCTAGCGTTTTGATACGCGGATTGCCCTGTTTGGACAGGGATTTGTACAGGCTTTCGCGCCCGTGCTTGCTTTCGGCGGCGATTTTCTGCATCCCGCCTTGAACTGCCGCTACTTTTTGGAGGGCATAAAGAAACTCCTCGACCCCGCCGTCTTCCAGAGCCGCTTCCAGGTAGGCCACGGCATACTCCTTATCCCCGAGTTTTTCAGCAAGGTAGTCGTCAAACTTGCGTAATTTCATCTTTCATTCCTTTCCAGAGGCGCTTGGCATCGGCGATGGCTTTGCGCTGGTCGCTCTTGTCTCCACCAGCCAGCAAAATAACGACAAATGCAGCGTGTCTGGCATAGTAAATGCGGTAGCCTGCCCCAAAATCAAGCCGCATCTCGAAGACGCCGTCGCCGACAATCTTCCAGTCTCCAAATAAGCCGCGCTGCATTTTATCGACGTTGACATCAATCCGTGTACTCGTTTTGATGTCTGAAATGCTGTCTGCCCAGGTCTCGTATTCTTCCGTTTGCAGCAATTGAAATGGATACTCTGTGTTGGGTTCCAGTTCAATGACTTCGCCTTGAAAGCGCAGGCGAAAAACACTGGCGGCCTCTTCTGGCGCGTCTGTCTTTTTGCGTCGTGCCACTCCGTAGCCCTCCGTCATAATTTATTCTATTTGAGTTATGTATCTTTTTAGATACTTTTATTATAGGCGCTTTGTCAGTTTTTGTCAATCGCTGTGCAAATATACTCGGAATATCCTGCTGTTGACGCGGCCTGAATTGCTTGAAAATAGCCGCGCTTTTTTTGGTTTTACTTAGCCGGGTCGCTTGACAGAAGGCCCCATATATGCTAATATATATTCAGAATAAAACCATATCTTGTGTTTTAGAGGTCGAGCCGCTGACGGTTCCCTGTTTAGTTTTTTCTTCAGTCTTTTCCAACATTTGCTCTTGCACGAGGAGTCCCCTTTCATGTCTGTCTCCGTCACTCCCGACACTCTTGCCGACGCTTCCATTGCCGCCCGCCTGCGCCTGCAAAAGCGCGACGGCTCGCTGGCCCCCTTTGACGGGGAGCGTATCCGTCTTGCTCTTGAAAAAGCCTTTCGGGCGGAAATGAGCCTTTCGGCGGACCAGACCCTGCCCGCCGAGGCTGCTTCCCGCGTCGCCTCGTTTGCCGACGCCGTCGTGCGCTGGTGCATTGAGGAAAGCGGCTGCGCCGCCGAGATGGGGCTGCGGGAGACCCCCCTGCAAGTGGAGCAGATTCAGGATGAAGTGGAGCGCGTGCTGATGGCGGGCGGGGAACACCGGGTCGCCCGGCGCTACGTTTTGTACCGCGAGCAGCACTCCGAAAAGCGCCGCGCCAGCGCCCTGCACTATCGCCGCCTCGACGGCACGGAAGCCGAGCTGGATCAGACCGCCCTCCAAACGACGCTGGAAGAAGCCTGCGCGGGCCTCGGCAGCGATGTCATCGCCGCCCCGCTCCTGAGTGCCACGGTGAGCGCCCTGTACAGCGGCATCTCCGAAGCCGAAATCGTGCAGGCGTCGGTGATGGCCGCACGCGGGCTGGTGGAAGTCGAGCCTGCCTACACGTATGTCGCCGCCCGCCTCCTGCTGGGGGCGCTTTTTCAGGAAGCCGTCGGCCAGACGGTCTCTCGCGGCGAGGCCGGGACCGCGTACCGAGCCTACTTCCCGCGCTATGTGCAGGAAGCTGTCGAGGCCGAGCTTCTGGACCCCGCCATGCTGGGCTACGACCTGGACCGCCTCGGCGCGGCCCTGCGGCCCGAGCGGGATTTGAAGTTTGCGTATCTGGGCCTGCAAACCCTCTATGACCGCTACTTCCTGCAAATTTCCGACCGCCGGGTGGAGCTGCCGCAGGTGTTCTGGATGCGGGTGGCGATGGGGCTGTCGCTGAACGAGGCCGACAAAAACGCACGGGCGATTGAGTTTTACGAGATCATCTCGGACTTCCTGTTCACGCCCGCGACGCCGACCCTGTTCAACTCGGGCACGCGGCACTCGCAGCTCTCGTCGTGCTACCTGACGACGGTGGGCGATGATTTGGAGAATATCTTCAAGTGCATTCAGGACAACGCCCTGCTGTCCAAATGGGCGGGCGGCCTCGGCAACGACTGGACGCAGGTGCGCTCCCTCGGCGCGGCCATCAAAGGCACGTCGGGCCGGAGCCAAGGCATTATCCCGTTCCTGAAAGTCGCCAGCGACACGGCTGTGGCGGTCAACCAGTGCTTTGCCCCGGAGACTATCCTGTACACGGCCAAAGGCGCGAAATCAATCGCCCAGGTGGAGACCGGGGACTTCGTGCTAGGCAAAAGCGGCCTTTACCGCGAGGTGTCGCAGAAGTTTATCTACGGCCAGACGGACCCGATGGTCGCAATCACCTTGAAGCACGCGGTAAACCCGATTTCTGTGACTGACGGGCATCCCTTCTACGCTCTCCAAAACATTCCTCTGGGCCAATCGAACGCTCGCACGATGGAATGGCTTCGCAAGGGCAAAGCCCGCGCAGAATGGGTGGATGCCGGTCATCTCCAAAAGGGAGATTATATCGCGCAGATTATCCCCAAACAAATTGTTCCCGTGGCCGGTCTTACCGAAGACGACGCACGGCTCTACGGTATCCTTCTGGGAGATGGTCACCTTTCCAAAGGCGGGCTGCAATGGGGTGTTTCCGGCAACCCGAAGCGGGACACGCATCTTGATTTTGTTCGCCGCTACCTGACGCAGCGCGGCATCCATACCTGGGAAACGGGGCGCGGAGACACCTATTGTCAGATACACTGGTCTTCGGGCCGAGGCGTCGTGCGCGACACCGTGACCGGGCGTATCCTGCGGGCGGGCGAGGCAACGCTGCCCTTCACGCAGGATGATATTTATGACGACCTCGGACACAAGCATATTGCGCCTCGCTTGCTGCACCTTCCTCTGGCACAGGCACGCGCCCTGGTTCACGGCCTTCTCGAAACCGACGGCGGCATTTCACGCGGCAAAGAAATCTATTTTACCAATACGTCGCGCCCGCTGATTGATGGTCTGCGCTACCAACTGCTGCGTTTGGGTATCCCTACCGCCGGGCAATACCGGGAGCGGCAGATGGGGCACATCGGACGGCGCTCGGACGGCTCCCTGATCTCGATGACGGGGACTGTCAAGGCTTACGACCTGCATATTCCGGCGGTTTCCGGCCTCGCGGAGCTTGTGGCCTGCCGACCCATCGTGAAAAAGAACTGGATTGAACACGAGGGAGCCTTGTTCTCTCGGGTAAAAGACGTTTGCCCGGCAAAAATAGCTCCGACTGTTTATGACCTCAAAGTTGATGTCGACGAGTCTTACATGACCGAGAGCGGTCTGGCGCATAACGGCGGCAAGCGCAAGGGCGCGGTCTGTGCCTATCTGGAAACGTGGCACCTGGACATTGAAGAGTTTTTGGAGCTGCGAAAGAACACCGGCGACGACCGGCGGCGCACGCACGATATGAACACCGCCAACTGGATTCCCGACCTCTTTATGAAGCGGGTGCAGGCGGGGCAGCCCTGGACGCTGTTCAGCCCGAGCGATGTGCCCGATCTGCATGACCTCTATGGGAAGGCATTTGAAGAGAAATACGCCGAGTACGAGCGGCGGGCAGATGCAGGCGAGATCGCCCTGTTCAAGCGCCTGCCCGCGCTTGATTTGTGGCGCAAAATGCTGTCCATGCTGTTTGAAACGGGGCACCCGTGGATGACCTGGAAAGACCCGTCCAATCTGCGCTCGCCGCAGGACCATGTCGGGGTCGTCCACAATTCCAACCTGTGTACGGAGATTTTGCTGAACAACTCGGAGGATGAAACCGCCGTCTGCAACCTCGGCTCGGTCAACCTCGCCGCGCACGTCACCACCGAAGGGCTGAATCTGCCGCTGCTGGAAACCACGATCACAACGGCGGTGCGGATGCTGGACAACGTGATTGAGCTGAATTATTACCCGACAAAAGAGGCCAAGACGGCCAATATGCGCCACCGGCCCGTGGGCCTCGGCCTGATGGGCTTCCAGGATGCGCTGTATACGCAGGGCATCAGCTACGCCAGCACCGAAGCCGTGAAATTCGCCGATGAAAGCATGGAGGCGCTGTCGTACTTCGCGCTTCGCTCATCCGCCACGCTGGCAAAAGAGCGCGGCAAGTACCCGACGTTCCCCGGCTCCAAGTGGGATCGCGGCCTGCTGCCGCTGGACACGCTGGCGCTGGTGGACGAAGTCCGCGAAGAGCCGCTGCGAGTCAGCCGGACGGCCAAGATGGACTGGGAGCCGGTGCGGCAGGCGATCCGCGAGCATGGCATCCGCAACAGCAACGTGCTGGCTATCGCGCCGACGGCGACCATTTCCAACATCATCGGCGTCTCGCAGTCCATTGAGCCGACCTACAAGAACCTGTATGTCAAAAGCAACCTGTCGGGGGAGTTCATTCAGATCAACGACCATCTCGTCCGCGAGCTGAAAGCGGCGGGGCTGTGGGACGCCGAGATGCGCGAGGAAATCAAATACTGCGACGGCGTTCTGTCCGAGATCGACCGCATTCCCGCTGTGCTGAAAGAGCGCTATTTGACGGCCTTTGAAGTCGGCCCCGAGTGGCTGATTGAGTGCGCCGCGCATCGGCAGAAGTGGCTGGATATGGGCCAGTCGCTGAACCTGTATCTGGCCCAGCCGAGCGGCAAGAAGCTGGGCGAGATGTACTTCCTGGCCTGGCACAAGGGCCTGAAGACCACCTATTATCTGCGGACGCTGGCGGCGACGCAGGTCGAGAAGTCCACCGTGGACGTCAACCGGTTCGGCGTGCAGCCGCGCTGGATGAAGAACAAAAGCGCCTCCGGCGATATTGCCGTCGAGCGCAGCGCCGCCGCCGTGCCCGACGCCGCCCCTGCCGTCTGCGAGCTGGGCGAAGACTGCGAAGCCTGCCAGTAGACCCCCCTGCCCCCAATAATGGGGGAGCCAGAAAGTTAGGAACAGCCTCTTCCTGTCCTATTCTGGTTCCCCCATTATTGGGGGCTAGGGGGTCCTGCGGGGCCTTACTGCACAATTTGAGAACCGACTATTAGAAACTGACCCTTAGAAACTGACCCTTAGAAACCGAGGACACAACTCATGCCCGCGACTTTGACTTTTGAAGACGATATCCGCACCGACGAGCGGCCTCTGGACGATCTGCTGTTCGACGCCCCGCAAGAGAAGAAGCCCGAGGAGAAGAAGCCGCAAGATAGCAAGCGGCTGATCAACTGCGCTCAGGTGGATGTCAACCAGCTCATGCCCCTGAAATACCACTGGGCGTGGGAGCACTATATGAACGGCTGCGCGAACCACTGGATGCCGACCGAAGTGTCCATGGGCAAAGACATTGCCACCTGGCGCAGCAATGAGCTGACCGAGGCCGAGCGGCGGGTGATTATGCGGAACCTGGGCTTCTTCGCCACGGCGGAAAGCCTGGTCGGCAACAATCTGGCCCTGGCGATTTTCAAGCACGTCACCAACGCCGAATGCCGTCAGTATCTGCTCCGGCAGGCGTTTGAAGAGGCCGTCCACACGCATACGTTCCTCTACATCGTGGACAGCCTCGGGCTAGACGAGCGCGAGGTCTTCAATATGTACCACGAAGTCCCCGCCATCGCCCGCAAAGACGCCTTTGAGATGGAGCTGACCGCTGCCCTGGTGGACCCGAACTTCACGACGGCGACGTTCGAGGGTGCCCAGAAGTTCCTGCAAAACCTGATCGGTTACTACCTGATCATGGAAGGCGTGTTCTTCTACACCGGCTTCGTGATGATCTTGTCGTTCCAGCGCCAGAACCGCATGACCGGCATCGGCGAGCAGTTCCAGTACATTCTGCGCGACGAAAGCATTCACCTGAACTTCGGCATCGACCTGATCAACGGTATCAAGGCGGAGAACCCGCACCTGTGGACCCCTGAGTTCCAGCAGAAGATGATCGCGCTGGTCCGCGAAGCCGTGGAGCTGGAAGTGGCCTACGCCGCCGACTGTCTGCCGCAGGGCATTCTGGGCCTCAACAGCGGTCTGTTCCGCGAGTACGTTCAGCACATTGCCGACCGCCGCCTGGAGCGCGTCGGCCTGACGCCGCAGTATCATTCGGCAAACCCCTTTGCCTGGATGAGCGAGACCATGGACCTCGGCAAAGAAAAGAACTTCTTTGAGACCCGCGTGACCGAGTACCAGTCGGCTGGCAGCCTGTCCTGGGACTGAGTATCCAAATTACTCTGAGCCAGAGCACGAGGGATCAAATACCCTCGTACTCTGGCTATTATTTTTGAAATGGCTTGACAAACACGGAAAGCCTGTGCTAGACTGTTCGCCGTACCATGATAACACGCACCCAAAACTTGACCGCCGCCGCCCCCGAGAGCCAGAAGTTTATTTTCTGGTCGCCCGCCGCCACGTCTGCGGCCCGAGGTTATCGAAACTATGAAGTTATCACTCCGCGCCGATTGCGCCCGCTTACCAGAGGGGGGACTGTTTCTGACAGACCCCGCTGAATTAAGAACACCGCAATCGGCTCCAGGCAAATCGCCTGGGGCCTTTTTGTTTGTCGTCGTGCTTGCGTGTTACGCTCAGTTTATGGGCAGTTGGCCGAGTGGCTGATGGCACCGGACTGTAAATCCGGTCTTTAAAAAGCGCGGGAGTTCAAATCTCTCACTGCCCATTTTGTTCGGTTTATGTGAAAAGAAGGTGTCCGAAATGTCTACGCTGATTGTGGAAGTGAGCCGGATTGAAACCGTGCTGCCGCATGGCAACGCCGATGCGCTGGAGCTGGCACAAATCAAGGGCTGGCAGTGTGTCATCCCCAAAGGGCGGTACGCGGCGGGCGATCTGGTCACGTACATCCCCATCGACGCCGTCATTCCGCCGGAGCATTCCGACCGCTGGGGCTTCACCAAGTACCTGTCCAATGGTCGGGTGCGCTGCGCCAAACTGCGCGGGGAGCCGTCGTTTGGCGTGATTGTAGACCGGGAGGACGATGCCTGGGCCGAAGGGCGGGACGTGCAGGACGTCTACAGCATCACCAAGTATATCCCGCCGGTGAAGTTCATGGCCGGGGACTCCGCGCCGCCGCACCCGCTGTTTGGCGAGTACACGGATGTCGAAAACCTGCGAAACTTCCCGGCAGTGCTAACCGAGGGCGAAGAGGTGGTGGTTACCGAAAAGATTCACGGAAGCTCTTGCCGTTTAGGACTGATTGAGGGCGAGTGGATGGCCGGGTCCATGTCGGTGCGGCGCAAGCGGCCCGACACTCTGGCGGACAGCATTTACTGGCAGCCGATGGAGCAGCCCGGCGTTTCGGCTTTGCTGGAAAATTTGGGGCAGAGCGCCCGGCAGGTGATTTTGTACGGGGAAGTGTTCGGCAGCAAAATCCAGAACCTGAACTACGGGCAGATCGGCGTGCTGGGCTTCCGGGCGTTTGACGTTCTCGTGGACGGCAAGTATCTGGACCCTGACCTTTTCCTATCGGTCTGTGCTCAGCACGGCGTCCCGACTGTGCCGGTGCTGTACCGGGGGCCGTATGTGCTGGAAACGATCAAAGCCTTGTCGGAAGGGCCGACCACATTGGCCGCCGACCACATCCGCGAGGGCGTCGTGGTGAAGCCGGTGCATGAGCGCACCGACCCCAAAGTGGGGCGCGTCTGCCTGAAATACATCGGTGACCCGTACCTGTTCGCCAAGAACGTCACGGACAGCCATGACGTTTAGAGACAGTCTTGGAAGGCCCTAATGGCCCCCTAGCCCCCAGTTTTGGGGCGAGGTTGTCCTAACGGCGTCCCGCGCCGGGTAAAATAGGCAGATGACACCTCTGCCTGACACTCCGGGAACGGCGCATCACCCGCTGCGTGCTCAGCTTGCGCTGGCGCTGCTGCCGACCATCATTGTGCTGGTCGTCTTCGCGCTGGTGGATGTCTGGGCACGTCAGCGCTTGCTGTTCGCCTCGCTCGCTTCCAGCGCGTTTCTGGTTTACCTAGACCCGGAGCATCGCACCAACAGCACGCGCACCCTGGTAATCGCGCAGGGGGGAGCGGCGGCGGCGGGGTTCGCCGCGCACGAATTGCTCGGCCCCACCTTCTGGGCGGCAGGCGCGGCGATGGTCGTCGTCATCTACGGCATGATCTTTGCGCGGGCCATGCACCCGCCCGCCGTCGCTACGGCGCTGTCGTTTGCCTTCAGCGCGGGGCGGGGCGGTGGTCTGGCCCTGTTCGGCCTGTGCCTCGGGCTGATTGTCCTCCTCGTCCTGCTGCAAAGAGTCTCCCTGTGGCTGTTCCGGCGGCTGGCGGCGCCGGGTAGAAAGGGTAAGTTGAAGTAATATCCAATCCCGGACGACCTCACCCGCGCCCTGCATAATTGCCGGGGTTTCCCCGATACTGAGAAATAGAGGACGCACTTGATGCCTCGACGATTACTCGCTCTGGCCGCCCTGCTGATGCTCTTGGCCCTGCACGGCCCCGCCCATGCCGAAAAGAACCTGAAACGCCCGCCGGGCACGACCCGCTACGCGGCAATGGTGCAGCAGCTTAGAGCACTGCGTCTTTATGACCAGGCGCACAGCAAGCGGATGACGCTCTCGACTGTGGGCACGTCCGTCAAAGGCCGCTCTCTGTGGCTGGTGACCGTCAAAGCCGCGCCCGAAGAGGGGGCCGACGCGCCGAAGAAAGTGCTGTATCTTTGCCGTCAGCACGGACATGAACCGGCTTCCACCGAAGCCGCGCTGGCGTTTCTGACCCAGCTTGTCAAAGCCGAAGACGGCTCGGCACTCGCGGGGGAGCTGACGCGGGCGACGGTCTACGTGCTCCCGATGGCGAACCCCGACGGCGCGGAGGCATTCCTGCGGCACAATGCCCACGACGCCGACATGAACCGGGACTGGATTAGGCGCACGCAGCCGGAGACGCGGGCACTGTACCAAACGCTGCTGCGTCTGCGCCCGGACTTTGCGGTCGATCAGCATGAGCTGTACCCGAACGACACGCACCCGGACTTTCTGGAAATCGTGGGGCCGGGCAGCGGGGCGTCCCCCGCATTTGCCGCCAGGCTGGAAGACGAGCGGACCACGGCTGCGGACGTGATGCAGGCCGAAGGCTTCCCGGTGGGCCGCATCACGGACACGGACACGCACCCGGCGCGGCTCGCGCACCGCTGGGTGAGTCTCAAACTGGGTGTCCCGACCGTGCTGTTTGAGACGCAGCGCCTCAACGGCACGGGGCGCACCGTGGCCGAACGCGCCGCCGCACATAAAGAGTTTATGCTGACAATCCTGCGCTATGTGTCTGGCGACCGCGACGCGATGCAGGCCGAAGTGCAGGCGTGGCAGGGCAAGCAGAAGGCTCCTGTATCGCCAACCGCCGTACCGCCGACCGAGCCGACCCCCGGAGACGAAACCGCGCCATGACGCTTGATAATTTACCCGATGCCTGGATTGCCGTCAGCCGCGCCGCCCTGCGGCACAACTGGAAGGCTATCCGCACCCTGGCCGGGGCGGACGTGCAGGTGATTACGGTGGTCAAGGCCAACGCCTTTGGGCACGGGGCCGCCGAAGCGGCGCGGGTCTTTGCAGACGCCGGGGCGGACTTTTTCGCCGTGACGACCCCCGCCGAAGCACTGGAATTGCGGGACGCGGGCATCGCGGGACGCATTTTAGTCTTTCTGCCCCTCCTGCCGGGGCAGGCGGCGGCAGTCAGCGATGCCAATTTGGACCTGACCGTCTGCGATGCCGCCGGACTGACCGAAATTGCCAGCACGGGCAAGCCGATGTCTGTGCATCTAAAAGTGGATACCGGGATGGGGCGGCTCGGCGTCTTGCCGGGTGAGGCGCTTACTTTGGCCCGCCAAATAACCAGTACGCCCGGTGTCACGCTGGCGGGCGTTTACACCCACTTTGGCCGTGCTCTGGAAGCCGATGCCGCGCACACGCGGGCGCAGTTTGCGGTCTTTCAGCGGGTGCTGTCTGAGCTTACGTCCGCAGGAATTAGTCCTGGCCTGCGGCACTGCGCGAACTCGGCGGCGCTGTTTCGCTTTCCTGAAATGAAGATGGATGCGGTCCGCCCCGGCACGGTGCTGTACGGGCAGTATCCGTCCGCTGCTGTGCCGCGCTCGGTGACATTTCAGGAAACCTGGCGGATGCAGGCGCGGATTGTGTCGGTGCGTTCGGTCCCCGCCGGGACGCCGATAGGCTACGGCAGCGAGTTTGTGACCCGCCGGGCCTCGGTGCTGGCTGTGGTTCCAATCGGCTATGCCGATGGTTTCTCGGTGTCTCCCACAAGCGCGGCGAAGGGCCTGCGCGGCCTCAAAGCACTCCTGCGGCCCGTTCCCCAAACGCTGACCGTGCGCGGGCGGCGCGTGCCGGTGCTGGGGCGGGTGGCGATGCAGATTTGCACGGTGGATGTGACGGATATTCCCGGCGTCTCGGTCGGCGACGTCGTCACCGTCCCCGCTCGCCGCCTGCTGGCAAGCGCCCGCCTGCCGCGTGTCTACGCCGACGCGCTGCCGGAGGAGGGGGCGTGAGTGTGGTGGGGCGCAAATGCACAGCGGACGAGGGGTTAAACCCCCTCGCTGGAAGGCGCTTCGCGCCGGGAAGCCATAGACAAGCCTCCCACCAACTCTCCTGCGGCGCGAAGCGCCTTCCAGCGAGGGGGTTTAACCCCTCGTTCTGGGCCGCTCTACTATTTCTCTCCTTTCTCTGCCTCCCCGCTCACGCCGCCCGGCCCGCCGTTACGAGCTACCCGGACCTTACCGCCCGGCTCAAGGCCGATGCCGCCCGCTCGCCGCTGCTGCGCGTCGTCTCCATTGGCAAGTCCGCGCACGGCGGGCGGGACCTGTGGCTGGTCCGCGCTCAGGCTCCCGGCACGGACGCCGCGCATTCCACGCGCATTTTATTTATCTGCCGTCAGCACGGCGACGAACCGGCCTCCACGGAAGCAATTTTAGGGCTGATTGACCGTCTGGCAAGCGGCGGTGATGCGTCCCTGCGGGCGGCGCTCACGCACACGACGTTTTACTTTGTCCCGATGGCGAACCCGGACGGGGCGGCGGCGAACACGCGCAGGAATGGGGCGGGGGCGGACCTGAACCGCGACTGGGGACCGTTTCAGCAGCCGGAAACGCGGGCGCTGGCGAATGCCGCCCGGCGGATTTCTCCGGCACTAATCATTGATGCCCACAACTGGGACGGCGACGACGAATACGACGCCGACTGCCTGGAAGTGCCCCGCGCCTCGGTGACGCCGCAGGACCGGGCCGAACACAGCTTGCAGCAGAATGCCGTTCGTGCATTGGCGTTATCGGGCTATACTGTTCACCCAACGGCCTGGGGAGATGACGCCAAGCCGACACTCGCGCACCGCTGGTTTGCCAAGCAGGGGTATCTGAGCGCCCTTGTGGAGACGCATTACGGCAGCCCCTCCGACACGCTCGACTATCAGCGGCGGCAGGGAATGTATGTCGCGCTGGTTCACGCGCTGGCCCGCCGTTCGTTTCCTGCCGCACCGCCAGGCACGAAAGAAGCCGCGCTGTTTCCTGCGGCGACGCCGAGTGTTCCCGAACTGCCCCGGCGGCAGTCTGCTCCCGCGCCGCGCCGAATGGCGTGGCTGTGGGCGTTCGGGCTGTACGGCCTTGCCCTCTGGGCGCTGCGCCGAGGTCCCGTGGGCAGTGAGCCGCAAGCCCGCAAAGGCTCTTACTATTCAATCCGCAAAGTCGCCGTGTCCGCGCCGGGCGGAACCGTCAGCGTGACCGGGGCGCGGCCCGGCAGATGCAGCCGCACCCAGCTTCCCGGCGGGCAAAAGCGCAGGGTCAGGCGCAGGAGACCGGGCGGGTGCCCGGTGAAGTGCAAAGTGTAATCGTGGTTCACGGGCACACTTGCGCCAAAGTTTGTCGGCGGCCTGCCGCCATCGGGCGGGCTGCCGTAAAGCGCAAGCTGCCGACCCGGCCCGGCGCTGACGAAGACCGGGCCGACGGCGGCGGGTTGGGGGTCCCGGCTGTCTATAAACAGCCGCCCGAGCGGGGCGCGGGTGAGAACACACCCCGCGCCCGGTCCCGGAGCCGCCAGGCCGAGCAGCGGGTTAGGCACGGCAATCGCCGTGCCTGCCTGGCCGGAAACGCTGCCGTCGGTGTCCACAAAGACCGCCGAGCGGTAGCCGTCCGCGCCGAGTGCCCCGGCAGGATGTCCGGGCGGCGGGGCGAAATAGACCCGTGCGGCATCGGCAAAATGCAGGTCCCGGACCCAGTTGCGCGGGTCTATGAAAAACGGCGTGTAGCGCACATAGCTGAGTGCCCCGGCGGGGCGGCCCGGCAGCGGGCGAAAGTGAGCAAACGTCGTGCCGCTGACACCCACCAGACCATCATAGAACTCGAAGCCGACACGCGGGGAATGCGGCTCGGCAGGCTTTGGCAGACGCCCCTGAACGGGGCCGGTGTTCTCGGTTTCGCCGACTACGAGTGAGTCGCGCACCTCGGACAACGAGGCGGCAAGCGTCGCCCCGACCGAGTTGTCTGCGAGGCAGGCATGGGCGAGTGTCAGGCGGCTGCCCCGGAGCCAGACGCCCCGGCGGCGGTTCTTCCAGGCCGTCAAATGGTCAAAGATGGCCTCGGCAGGCGGGTCATAGTTGGGAGCGCCGTAGGTGCCCGCCGGATTCGGGCCGTTGTCCACAAACAGGCCGTCGTTGTCATTGGAATGGGCGCTGTTGCCTGTGAACCCGCCCAGAGCCAGGCGGCGCGGGGAGCGGGCGCGGTCAGTGGCGGGCGTTCGGGACAGGCCGGTGACATGGACGGGCAGGCTGTACCAGTACCCGTCACCGTCCGAGCCAGCGGCGGCATTACCGCGCAGGATATTGGCGGGGTTTGTCACCCAGAACGTTGCGGGCGTCAGGTCCGACGGCAGAAGGGCCTCTTTAGGCCGGGCGCGGCGGGTCAGAACGCCCAGATTATGTTCCAGGGCATTACCAGTCTCGATGCCATCTTCCAGAAAATAGCAGTGGCCGATGGTGTCATAGGCCACGTTGTCCTGCACCCGAACATTGTTCGTGCCGTGCAGCGTGACGGCGCGGTTATAGCAGGCATGAACCGAGCAGCCGCGCAGGTACGACCCGGCCTGGTCGCCCGCCCGGTGGAAATGGAACGGGTACGCGCCCATCTGCCCCAGGCGGCCCATGCGGGTCAGCTCCACGCCTTCGACGTGCGCCGCGCCGCCGCGCATGACCATGACCTGCCCGCCCATCTTATCGCAGGCGGAGGCGGCATCGCCTTCAATCACAATCGAATGCGTCAGCAGGCCGACTTCCGCCCGCTCGTCAACGCTGTCCGTCACCCGGCCCCAGTGGGCAAAGCGCAGCGGTGCGGCCAGCGTGAGTGTGTGCCCGGCGTTTTGGGTCACCGTGACTTCTTCGGCCTCAGCGGGGTCAAAGTCGGTGGAGGCCAGCACAAGATGGTCGCCGGGCTGCCAGGCGGCAGGGTCGGCCAGCGTTAGCCGCCGCGTCCCCGCCGCTGCCGTCTGCGCCAGATGCGTCCATGTTTGCCCCGCGTCCCGCCCGTGCAGCTCAAGCTGCCCGGTGACGCCGAGGCATTTGACGCCGCCTGGCGCGGCGGCCAGCGTGACCAGCGCGTGGTGGGTGAACGGCACGGCGTGCGTGCCGATTTGCAGCCGCCCCGGCACATTGATTTCGGCGGCCTCTAAATGCAGGTCGCGGTCAGCAAAGGTCAGTACCCCGGAAATTGTCAGCGACCGCAGGGGCGGCGGGCTGACATCCAGCAGTACGTCTTTGCCTTTCGGGATCGTCACCGAGGCTCCGGCTTTCGGAACCGCGCCGCCCCAGGTCGCCGGGTCCGACCACCGGTGGGGCGAGGCCGGGCGGGCCAAAAGCGCGGCGGCCAGCAGGAGGGCGACAAGGAGTGGCAGGAGTAATAGTGGCTTCATACGCACAGACTACCATATAACTATATATGTAGTCAATAGACGGTGGATTTTTTGGGCGACCTGTGGTATAATCTTTTCACTGAGAAACCAGTGCTCTCTTGTTGTAGCGGTAGCAAATCAGATTTACACTCTGCGAGTGGCAGTTCAACTCTGTCAGGGAGCATTTTCTTACTAAGCCTCTTGCTTTTTCCGAAAGCCGCAGGTATAATCCGTTTCGTTACGCAGTCTTGATTAAGCCGCCTTAGCTCAGTTGGTAGAGCACTCGACTGAAAATTGAGGTGTCATCGGTTCAAGTCCGGTAGGCGGCACATCCCACCTGTTCACAATTTAAAATGCAAGAAAGGAGAGCACCGCTCTCCTTTTTTTGGCACTCAGATTTTAGCACCTTAGAAACCTGCGCTTCTATGTCCTCCACGCTGCGTATCTTTCCTATTGTCGGTCATCGCGGAGCGCCCTACCTTGTGCCGCCGGGCAACACGCTGGCTTCCCTGTGCCGGGCGATTGAGGCGGGGGCAGGGATGCTGGAAGTGGACGTGCGCTGCACCCGCGACGACGTCCTGATTTTGGACCACGACAGCGTGCATCTCTTGGAGGGGGCGGAAGTGGCTTTGCGGGACCGCAGCCTGTCGCAGTGGCGGCTGCACGGCGGGGACTGGGGGGACACGCTGACCACGCTGGACGAGGCGTTTGACCTCGCCCGGCAGGAGCGCGTTGGGCTGATGCTGGATTTCAAGGAGCCGGGCACGGAGAATATGCTGGCCCGCGCCATTCGGCGGCATAATTTCCCCCGCGAGGCACTGCTGGTGGCCGGGGCGGGGGACGCAAGCCGCCGCATTTTGCGCGGCCTGGACCCGCGTATCCCCCTGAGCCTGACGCTGGACATGGATCAGGGCGACCTGATTACCCCGGCCTTCCTTCTGGCGCTCGACACCCAGGCCGTCACCTGGCATCACCGCCTGCTGACCCCGGCGCTGGTGGAAATCCTGCACCGCCGGGATATTTTGGTATATGCCTGGACTGTGGACCTCAGCGAAGACGTGCGCCGGATGCGCGATGTCTGCAAAGTGGACGGCCTGATCACCAATTCCCCCGATCAAACCGCAAATGTCCCATCCGCCGCGCCCAAAACCTCTTGACAGCCACGCCAAATACGAGTATACTCTCCCCCTGTAAGCCTCATGCTTTCATGCCGACATGGCTCAGTGGTAGAGCAGCTGTTTCGTAAACAGCAGGTCCGCGGTTCGAATCCGCGTGTCGGCCTACGTAATTATTTGTAATCCATCACACCAAAACACACCGAATTGGAGAAATCCTCAGTGCCAGAAAGGGCACTGAGGATTTTTTGATTTTTTTCTCTGGCGGCCTGTGCCACATCGAGAATAAGGGGCAAGGATAGAGGTGGAAAGAGTAAATGACGGGCCAAAGCACAACAGATGATCGCTTTTGCTCCCGAACATGTGCTGTGTCCAGACCTAAACTGTGAAGAGGAAAAGAATGGCGAAAAATAGTCTGAAGAGTATGGTTTTCAAAACAGAGGAAGAAGATCAGAGTGAGCGCCTTACCAGCAAGGTGACGGTTGACAAGGGGATTCAGATGTTCTTGGAAGCAAAAGCCACGGACTGGAAACCGTCTACTCTCAAGTTCAAGACGCAGCGCTTGGCAGTGCTGAGCGCTGCCGCACCAGGGAATGGCGTTGTTTTTGTCGAAGACTTGGTCCCGAAGTTTGCGCGGCGGTATCGCGCCCATCGGCAGACGCAGGTCACTAACCCGACCGTACATCATGACGAGGTTGCGATGAAGGCACTCACCAAATGGTGCGTAATAAACGAGTATGTCGACCGCGATCCGCTCGCAAACTACAAAGCGCTTCCCATGAAGAAGGCTGATCCGAAAACGCGCCGCCCTGCCGAACAGTGGGAACTCGACAAAGTCATCACAGTCATCGAAAAGCGACTTTCACTTGAAGCCTGGCTCCCCCTGCCTTGGCGCGGGAACCCGCTTCGGCGCTCCTCTTACTGACCAAGACGGTCACTCACGTCCAAGTCCTCCGAGCATCGGAGCCTATGAAAAAATGCCTTTGCGCTAATGCCTTTGCGCTGATGAGCATCGCTACGCTTGCGCCAAGTGATGTCACAGCCGAGTTCGATGGCCGCTCAGGATTTCACTTCTGAGCGGCCATTCGCTTATTTGATTCCTCAATCTGATCCTTCCACTTGGAATCGTGAAGCAGTCAAAGCGAATGCCCTAATGTCAGCGATAGTGCGGGTAGAATCATTTCAGAGACAGAAATTTCAGAGAAGAAATCAAGAGGATTATTTATGAGCACCCGCGAGTCCGAGGCGGAAAGACAGTACAGCACCGATGGCCCAGGACTTTCCACAGAAGAATTTCGAGAACTCTCGCCCCAGGATTTTCAGGAAGAGACAGAACGACTGAGGGAGCTTGGAGAGCTGCAAAGTGCCCTTCGCAATTTTGCAAAGCACTTTGGCCCCGAAGAATTGTATCAGCAGGCCCGAGCCATTTATCTGGAAACTGCGGAAGGACGCGCTGCGATTGAGCAGGAAGCCGCACCGATTACGCTGACTGGCAGCGCCCCAAAAGCTCATACTCAAGCTGCCGTGGAACGTCAAAGGGAATGGCCTGCCAGCAAAAGGCCGCGAAACGAGTCTCGCAAAATGGACGATGCGAGACGCGCACTGGGCGGATGACTTGCGAGCTATTAACTGCTTCCACGGCGCGATGGTCGCGAGTTTTCAGAGACGACATAGACCGCCGCCGAGGGAAGCCGAGGCGGGGGCTGTCAACGCGCCCATGATGGCAAGTAAGAAGGCAGAAGAGAGGATGACTTAATTACGCCTATGTATTATACTCGTCCTGGTACGGTCAATTGGACAACCATCAGCACGGCTGTGGGATTTGGAATTGGTTTCATCCTCACCATTTGCGTGGTCACGCTATTGTATAAAATCTTGCCCCAGATGCGCCGTCCCGCTGTCTTTTTCTGGGTGATGCTCGGTACCCTGATAGTGACTTCCGTGGGCAGTATCGCGATCTGCACACATCTACAGTTCCAAAACAGAAATTAGTCCGCGCAGGCCAAGACAATGAGAATCATCGGCGACACACACGGACGAATCTCCGACTACTTGAAACTCATCGAGGATGTCGACGAGAGCGTTCAGATCGGTGACATGGGCATCGGTTTCGCTCACATCAGCCTGCCTCCAATCCCAAACCACAAATTCTTCCGTGGCAACCACGATTCCCCGCAGGCATGCCACGCTCACCCAAACTATCTCGGCGACTGGGGCTATGACGCCGACAAGGGCCTGTTCTGGTTTTCTGGTGCGGATTCCATCGACAAGCATCTGCGGCGCGAGGGCATGAGTTGGTGGCGCGACGAGGAGCTTTCCGTCGGCGAGTTCAATCGCGCCTTAGACCTGTACGAGCAGGTGAAGCTGCGCGTGGTGCTGTTTCACGACGGCCCGCAGGAGTTCATCCGTGCGGCGTTCGGCATCCATGACCGCTCCCGCACGCGCCAGGCGCTGCAGGCGGCGTATGAGCTGTGGCAGCCTGACGTGTGGATTTACGGACACCACCATGTGAGGCGCGAGTTCCGCTCTCCTGAAGGTACGCTGTTCATGTGCCTTCCTGAACTTGGGTGGGTAGATATTGAGCTTCCGCTCTCGCCAGGAGCCATTCTGGGCCCATGGCGCACGGAGGAGACAGAGGAGCGCGAGGGCCAGGAACTGCTGGCACGCGCACAGGAAGCTGTTCAGTCTGCAGTGGATATGCCAGAAACCCGCTCAGCTCTCTTCGCGCGTCTCTGCCTTCAGAACGGCGGCAGGCTGTCGAAGCGAAAGCAAGAGCGATTCTTTGATGAGCTGACGGATGAGCAGGTGAGGGTGGGGGAAGAAGCGGTGCAGGAAGCCAAACAGGACTTTGACACCGAGCGCACTGTTTCCATCATCACGGCTGAGGAAGAGGAAAAGGGAGTGCCGTGCTGAGAGAGCGCTCGGCAGCACGTTATCGCCTTCAGATCGCGCAATGATCAGGTAATTATTGCGCAGTCAAGAAACGCTCACGATGAACGAGGTGTTCACGGAGAACGCCATTCTCCGTGATCCCAAACCAGGGTGAACTCCTCACCGTTGACGGTAGCGGACAGTAAGGGCGCGATCATGCCTGTGATTGCCCCGCACGCGGCCTCCAGGCTCGTGCCCTTTGGCATGTTGTGTTGTGCCAGCGTAGCCTTCCAGCCCTGCTTCTTGGCCTTGTCTGCATAGAAGCCTTCGGAGAGGCCGATGGGCACCGCCGTCTCGATCCGTGTGCCGCGTCTCTCGAATGTTGCTTGGAAAGCCTTTTGGAGGGATGCTCCCGTTACGACATTAGACTGGCTGATCTCGTAGAGATCATGGTGATCTTTGAGGCGAGTGTTGCCCATACCCAGGCGCACAATGGTCTGATATTTCTCTGCGATAATGGTTTCGATGGGATACATCCGCAGGACGGGGAAGCGCGCCTTTTCCACCAGAAGCGCTGGAATAGCGACGCGTTTGGCGTCAGGATGAATGGCCTCACCGAACGAGATGTCCAGGCTGACGGGGCACGGGCTGGTCCCCAGGCGCGCAGGGATTTTCGCACTATATCCAGGATAAGCCCGTTCCTGCCCCGCTGCACTCACGGTGACCGCCTTGGCGCTGAACACCAGGCCGTCGTCCGCCTTTATAGCTGTGATTTCGGACAAGATCGCCTTGATGCTCGTGGCGCTATACTCCCCGCGCATCACGAAGTCGGCGTCCTTGGTAGTGCGGCTGCTATTTGGATTATAATAGGTGAACGCCATCGCTCCTTTGAGCGTGAATCTGTCGGCGTGCTTCGACTGACCGATGCGCCACAGGAACCGCTCGATGGCGTAGCGGGTCATGAGGCGCTGCATGTCCATGTGCTGCGGACTGCTCTTAGCGAGAGCGACCAGCCCAGATTTGACGGAGACTGGCGTGCTCTTTGGACCTACAGTGTTCTGGGTCATTGCTGGACCATCTCCACGTACGGCCTCATCTTGTTCCAGACGCGGTTACGGCTGGCGTACTTGTAAAGAGTGTCCATGTCGAGGCTGCCTTTGCCCCATGCGTCCTTGAGGGCCTCAAGCGCCACGTTGAGGCTCACCCGCCCTGCGTACTTGAAACAATCCGCGATGGCTTTCTCCGCCGAGTGGATGCGAACGGTCACCCCCTCGATAACATGTTCCTCCACACCGTCGTACAGCCGCTCTCGGTCCATGCGCACCATTTCTATTGGCGTCAGGGCACTGGTCGGTATGGAAGACCGCGACTGCCGAGGAACTGCCGCCCAAACAGCCCAAGGAAGCTGTGTGCCGATGTCGTGAAAGCTGAGAGCACTCGTGAGAGCAATGACGGCATCAGGCATGATCGCAGTCACTTCGACGAAGCTGCGATACAGGGAGGGTTCGGCGTCAGGAAGTGCAAAGGTTTTTTTGCCTAGCCTGGTAATGCTTCCGTCGCGTGCAAGCCTGTCTAGGTAGGAGCCTGATACCCGCGCATATTCTCGAAGTTGAGGCTCGCCGCTGACAGGAAAATTTTCCAGGTACTTAAGTACGGCGTCGTGTTTTGTAGTTCTCACAGTGTAATTATACTTCATTTTATACAACTTATATATAAGTTGTATAAAATGGATACTATTATGAGTTTTCGCGGCGGGGGCTACTCTTTGCCAACGTCAAAGCAGTTCCGTGTCAGACCATACTTATGCACACCTATAGTCTGAAACGGAACTGAGTACGAGGCCAGCATTGAGAAGACTGAATAAAGTTATGGGAAATTGCCACGAAGAGTATAAAGGCTGGAGCTGGAGTCAGAATGTTGAAAATCAGAATCATCTGCGGCGAATGACCCCGTAGACGCTGACCCGATGCTTGATCCTGCGGCAGAGGCTTGAGAGATCATCGCTTCAGCACGGGCTATCAGGACGAGTTGCATGCGACGGGGCCGAAATAGCCACTCTGCGGGCTGTCGCTGGCCGTTGCAATCCAACCCCAGCCTTACCGTGTCCTGAAGCGGCTGGAGCTGATGTTTACCATCTTCTGCAACATATCCCCACGCTCCGAATTGCGTTTTTCGAGGGATGTCCATGGCACTGACCAGAGAGTCACTTTCACCAGCCACCTTCGCCAATCGCGAGTAACCAAGTACATTGCCAGCATGGCTTAATCTGTGTGCTACCAGCCGCGCGGATTGGCTTGGCGACAGTTCCACAGGCCTGCGTCATCGCGGACGCCGCGCCGCGAATTATGATACCGCACGGGCTGCCCCACCCGCGATGAGATTCAGGTTAGCGAATGTTGAAGCAGCAATAGAAGTGGCACTTGGCGTCGAGTGCAGCGCATTGCTGAGCCGCAACAGTAACGGGCTTTGCCACTAAAGCATCTTATTTTGCCCCAGCCTGTTTCAACAATGCCACGGTTCGGACGAAATGACGGCGCTCTGCGACTATCAATGCTGACTTGCCGCCGCGCTTTGCATTTACGTTTGCTCCGTGGTCAATTAACAGCTTTGCCATATCAAAAAGTTCTTCTGGTCTATCTTCCAGTGGTTGAATGCCGACGTTGATGATGTTATTATCAACAGTGGCAATCAGAGGAGACCAATCGCTTTGTTTGGCCTCTATATCAGCCCCATGAGCAAGCAACAGTTTGGCTGACTCAATGTTTCCGCCAGATGCTGCCAGCACTAGCGGGGTGGCTGAACTACTCGTTCGGGCATCAACTTTGGCCCCATGCTTTATCAAAAGGTCAGCAATGTCTACATTGTTTAGCTCTGCCGCAACGGTCAACGCAGTTTGTCCACATCTATTTACTGCGTTCACGTTTGCGCCGTGCGCTAAGAGGGCTTGAGCTTGTGAATATCCCCTGTGATTATATGCCGCATTTATTAGTGGAATATTTCGGCAGGGATCATTTGCCCTTTCTGAGTTTGATGCCATTTGGTGGCCACATCCCAGCAGGCACACCGAGAGCAAAAGAGACCCGATAATGACTGAGATTGGCTTCATCTTTTGCATGGTTACTGACTAGCCTTCGCTCCTGCGGTCTAACATGTACAGCGCCGCACTTCTGCAATATAACGCGTTCATTTGCAGACTGTTACCGCGTTCACACCTACCGTCCTACAAAACCGTCTGAGGCGATTTCTCTGCCAAATAAATACCCCACAAGCCACCCGAATTCGTCGTTGTGCCGCAAAACTTTCTGCCACAAGTCTACGAGCTCCTTCCGCGAATACTCACGCCTCTACGGGCTCACAAGTATTATAACGCCACCCTAGGTGCGATCCTGACGGTGCGCCCGCGCCGATTGGCGGTTGGTGACTAAATCAGGGCGAGCTAATCTTGTCCTTTTCTAAGTTGCTTAGATAGAAGATTGCATTTTTCGAGGGATTCCCCCATATTGCTCGCAATTTGGCGGGGCCGTTTTCACGGCCCCGCCTCGCCACATTTTACCTGCACCGCTGATGTGCGCCCACCGCTCTCGTGTTCCCGCCTCACCGAACCGCGTAGACCGACGAGACACCATTCCGCCATTCTACGGCGCTCCCAGCAGCACCGACCTGCCCCGCTTTACGTACCGCCGCCAAGACGTTGGGATCAGAACTAGGGCTGCTTCTGCTGTGGATCAACGCCGTGGAGCTTCTTACAACTTCGTGCATCTTGTTTAAATGCCCACAGGGATTAGCCCACAGGCACGGTCGGCGGCTTCGCCGCCTCTGTACTCGGAACCTCGAAATCGCCAATCTGCGGCCTTCCCAGACCGTCTGGTATGTGGTTGCACGTCAAGTCCGTTACAAACGCGCTCAGGGCCATCAGATTGGGCTGCATCGACACCTCCCGCGCCGTCCCGCCGCGCCCCACCACCGCCTAGCCCGCCCCGCGCCGTCCCGCCGCTGGCCCCGCCTGGTTGTTTGCCTGGCTTGCCCACAGTCTTGATTCTTGTCAGGAGTCCCTCGTGTCAAGAGGCTATGGTTGCTGCAAAGCTGCCTGTCTTGATTCTTTTCTTAAGAGCACTCAGGAGCAGGAGCGCCAGTGACTTTGGTAATTGACTTTAGGAATCAAAGCGAAAATCAACTTTGGAAGCGAAAGGAAAATTGCTTTTGATCCTGAAGAGCGTAACTATAAACAAAAACGAAAAAATCAATTCCACTGGCGGTCGGCGAAGCCGATGGCGCGAAGCGCCAAAGCCAGGAGTATCTAGGTAGTCTCTTTTACTTGTAGAGAATCTCTTTCTCTGATAAAGAATAGTAGCTCTTTTGTAATACTAGGCGCGATGGTCGAAAACGGGGCAATCCCATCGAAACGGCACACTGGATCGGTGTGCCGTCAACTCTGGCGGCACACCGAATTATTCTGACGGCACACTGGCGGCACACCGAATTTTAGTCCCAATTAATCACGCCATTAGTCGCAAGGGGGCGGTCATTTTTTACGAATGGCTTGCTCTTGACTCGATGCAGAAACGATCGGTTTGGGCCTACTGCTGGTTTTTCGAGCAGGTCACCGATCATCGACTTGAGCGCTAGGTCGACATCGGGGTTTGCGATCTGACCGAGCGCAGCACGGACGTGCGCTCGGATTTCGCGGGACGTACAATCAGGATTAGCGCCGACGAATTCCAGGATCACGTCTTTGATGATGCCGCCGCGCAATATCGGGTTTCGGTCGATGACTCTGCGTCGCGGAGCCCAGGTGTAAACTGTGGCCGACTTCGCGCCTTTTTTGTTAAGTCGTGTGGCGAATCTCACAACCTCGTCGTAGACGTTCTGCTTGGGGTTGGAGAGTCGCTCTAGGGCGTCCTTGACCGACATGCGCTGGGGAATCGCCTGGCGCGTGTTTGCTATTTGCAGACCATCTGACACCTGATTGTAGGTGTACTCCTGTCCAGGATGCGCGGCCATAAACTCCTGGACTGACTCAAAAAGTTCGCCTGGAGTGTATGTTTTGGACGTTTTTTGGATGTGCTTGTCCTGGCACTCCAGCCAAAACGCAGTCTGGTTTTCTGTCCAAGCCGAGCTCCAGACCTTAAACCATGTGTTGACTGCAAAGCCAATGTCTTTGTCGTCCAGTGTTTGCCTGACAAGGTATTGGTTGCGCCATGAGAACGTCTCTAGGCGCGAGTACACGTTGGAATAGAGACTCTCGTTGTACTCGCGCATGGCCTCGCCGTCGGCGAAGTGAAATCGTTTTGCGACCAGGTTTATGGCGGCGGTCAGGTTTTCTGGCGCGTACACGCGCACCACCCCTTGAGCCTTGCAGTATGCGCCGTACACCTCGTCGCCTAGGGCTTCGCGGTCGTTACTGCCCATCTCCCTGATGCCGTCGTGCCCGATAGAGTCCAGGCTCGCGACTCTGAAGTTCTTGTCCTTCACCCAATCGGCGACGGTCGCTGCTATCGCGGATGGTAGTAGGTGATGCAAGAGCGGGCGCACATGATGTTCTGTGAGTTTATCGGTCATTAAACTGAGTTTTCATTTTTGGAGAGCAGCCATAAAAATGACCGAAGCCCTGCATCGAGCCTCGGGAAAGGCAACTCGACACAGGGCTGGTCTGGATCGCCCATTTCTGGGCGATCATCTGAGAACGCGGTGCCTTTTCCCGAGGCCGCATTCGTAATTCTTAAGAGAGCGCGGTCGTACTTGCTCCCTGTATTATCTATCTATTACCTTGGCCTGGAAAGCGCACAGCCTCCCCAAAATCTTTTTGAGAAGTTTTTCACGCCGCCCGCACGATCTGATGAGCCGACACCGTGCCCTAATCCTCGCGCTCAGGAACGTAGCCCTGGTGTAGGTCCAGGCAGACCTTGTGCGACTGCGGCGGCCTCTATAGATCATCGTGTAGCGCAAAAGATACGCTCCTTGGGGGGTGGGAGATTTTGGAGGCGGCCAGCTTCAACTGGGTGAGCCCTCACGCAGCCGCGCAATTACGCTCTGAGGCACCGCGACACCGCGCAAATCGTGCAAAACGCCGACAAATTGCTCCTCAGAAAGCCTCCTGAACGTATGCGGGTGCGCCTCCATGTATTCGAGTGCTTCGCCGTTCAGCTCGTGTAACTTGACAGTCCAATCGTCGGGATCGTATTCGGCCACCCATGCGGGGATGCGGGAATTGCTGCCAAGGATGCCGAGGGCGAGGAGAGAAGGATGGTCCAGATCAACGCGAAAGCTGCGATGTTTATAATCAATCAAAGCGACTGCTCGCGAGTTGAAATACTCCAAAAGTGGAAAATCGAGGTCGGTGGCGGAGCAGACACCCCAGAGGCGGTGGCGCTGGCTGATGCGGGCATCTCGCCAGCCTAGCTGTTCTTCTTTCATTTGGACGGACTCCTAAAACAAAATAGCCCCCACGCAGTCCGTCTTGCGTGGGGGCTGACTGCCTGCTGACCAATTTGCCCGTGGTCAACGGCAGAGTTCTGGTTAATAGTTGTACAGAAGAGTAGGGTGACGGAAACACGCGGATACAGTTCGCGGTCGCGGGCACGACGGAGTGGAACTGTTCTTGATGTGCGATTCTGCGGCGGCGGGGCGGGGACCTGGCTGAATTGAAGAGTTTTGGAAATGCGTCTTTCGAGGGCTTTACACGATGGAATTTACTTGAATGAAGGAGAAGGCCCAGCCATGGCCCTTTTCTCAGCAGCGAAAAGTCTTCCATTGTTGCACGCTGCCGCATTTGGCGATATAATGCAGACAATGCCGTTAGTAACGAAAGTGGCTGCCCAAACTCGCTTGGAAACATTTTTCCTGTACTGGTTGCAAAGTTATCGCAAAGCCTTGAACCCGTGAGGAATTCTTACTCTGTTGACGAGCCCAGCAAACTCTGAAAGCATGTATCAATTACGCGTTTCCCACTCTCCCTTTCGCTATGTTGGAAGCAAGTTCTGGCTGCGGGATGTTGTCATACCTCTCATTCCACCTCACGAACATTATATTGAACCCTTTGCAGGGGGAGCTTCTGTTTTCTTTCTCCAAGACAGCGTGCTACAATGTCATCTTAACGATTTGGATGCGGAACTGATTAACTGCTTTGAGCAGATTCGAGATCATGTTGAAGAACTGCTCTCTCGGCTTCTGCCTCTGACAGTCACGCCTGAAACACATCAACTCTTGAAGACGGCACCTACGCCTACCGATGACCTGGACCGTGCTGCACGCTACTGGTTCATCAATCAGACCAGTTACGCAGGTATTCAAGTCGTTCGTACCTGTTACTGGCTCAGCCGTGCGCCCATATTCGCCACCCACAATGCGTGGACACGCAAACTGAGCCGTGCCTCAAAACGGCTGCAAGACGTTCGTTTTACAAGCGAAGATTTCGAAACAGTAATTGATAATGCGCCTGATGGAGCTTTCCTGTTTGTTGATCCGCCTTATCGCTCGGCAAGACATTCTAAATTTTACACTCATGTTTTCAGTTTTGCTGACCATGTGCGACTGGCCGCTTGCCTCAAACGGCACCAGGACCGTCTGCGTTTCTTGCTCACTTACGACGACTGTCTGCAGATTAGAGACCTCTATGGCTGGGCACCTCTCGTACAGAATGTTGATCGCCCGCACCGCATGAATTCTTCGAGGGTACAAATCGTTTCTGGTTCTGTTCCCGTGCGTCTCAGTGCTGGCCGAGAACTGCTGATTCGGAACTATGAAGGGGCGGCTGGCGATTGGGCAATCATATCCCGTCGGAAAAGCTTCTGCACCTTGACTGATGAGCAATGGAACGCACTGGCTCCGCTCTTGCCTGAACTGCCCCGTCGCCATGATAATCGAGGTCGTCCATGGCGAGAGCAGCGTGAAATACTGAACGGCATTATGTGGGTGTTAGCCCGCGAGCTGCCTTGGAAATCGCTTTCACTGGATT
Source organism: Capsulimonadaceae bacterium (assembly GCA_965277455.1). Classification (GTDB taxonomy): domain Bacteria; phylum Armatimonadota; class Armatimonadia; order Armatimonadales; family Capsulimonadaceae; genus JANXMY01. The sequence goes on from OZ255823.1 coordinate 4,023,718, forward strand.
ACCCTCCGTATCAAACCTGCCACCGCCGTTACCAGCGGTGGCAGAAGGATGGAACTTGGCCGAATGTTCTAAGGACACTGGCAGAAATAGGCGGTCCTGATCTAGGGTAAGAGTGTTGACATGATAATTCTGATAGCTACTGTTCTGTGTGAAATGCAATGATCAACTCTATCGCTACGACGATTACTAAATAGAGTACGAGAGGTCCACCGAGGGAACCAATTAGGGTTCCAACGAGAGCAGCAATAAGAGCCTCAACGATAACGTTCATTGTCTTGAGAACCACTTTTTTAAGTAAATCATGCTGTTTTCGCTTCTCCGTTTCTTTCTTGGGTGCTGGCCAATTGTGGGCCTTCACCGATCTCAATGTCTTGTTCATGGTTGTTTCTACTTTCGTTTTGTCAGACAGCAGTGCTAAACGCCATGATGCCTGTATCTTCTATAAGCTCCTCCTACTTAATTGTGGGAATTTTTATATGAGAACAGAGTTTTTCAGTTTTTCTCTCTAGGTTGACGCTCAGATGGTCGTGCTAATCAAAAAATCTCATCTCATAAATGTCTGCATCTTCCAGAAATTGCACTTGCAACCACTTAACAGCTTTCATAGTGGTAAGTAAAAGGGGAATTTAGATTTACCATCAACGGGAACCTTTGGCTTGTGCCGCTGGCCCATGATTAGGTTGTGAAATGGTATTATGAGAAGCGGGCGTCGAGTCAGGAAGAGCGAGCGCGAAATCAGAAAGGGCAGTCGATGTCCTCCGCTGATTGCAAGAATTGAAATGTTGTGGTGGGATCGGATTTAGGTGAATAACCCTAATGGATGCAGGCATGCAAATCAACTCTGAGCCTCCAAGAAAGACAGCCAAAAGCTGATTGAGATGCTGTCACAGGTACGGGGGAAAGAAGAGTACAGCGAGGCAGTGTTATGAAAAGGCAGAGCGAACTACATGATGCCCTGGAGAGCGGCGACCAGGAACGGGTCGCTGCAATCCTGCAGGACGGGGCAGACATTGAGGAACAAAACCGTCATGGCTGGACGCCACTGATGGCTGCCGCGCTGCACGCCCAGGTAGACCTCGCCCGCCTCCTGCTGGAACATGGAGCCGACCTAAACGCGACGAATGCCGAGGGCAAATGCGCTATCCACTACGCCGCTATGCGGGGCGGGCCAGAGGCCGTGCGTCTGCTGGTCCGCTTCGGGGCCGACGTGAACGCGGTGGATAAATTCGGCGGCTATGTGCCCCTGCATCTCTCGGCGGCTCACTGCAGCCGCGAAATTGTCGAAGATACCTGTGCCGCATTGCTGGCGGCTGGGGCAAACGTGAACGCACGCAATAAGTGGGGATCAACCGCCCTCTGGTTAGCTGCTACTGCGGGTCGGGGTGACTTGGTAGATTTCCTGCTGCGGCACGGGGCCGAGCTAGAAATCCGTGACCACGACGGAAGAACCGTTCTTATGTTCGTTACGAAGCTTGGCTTCTTTGATGACATGGTTGTTCGGCTCCTCGCGCACGGGGCAGAGGTAAATGCTCAAGACGCAGAAGGCCGTACTGCCCTGATGTACGCAGCACACTCAGCACGGCGGTCTGTCATAGACACTCTGATAGACGGCGGGGCCGAAATTAACCTTCAAGACGTGCGAGGCAGAACCGCCCTAATGTACGTGGCGGGCGAGGCCCCAAAAACCAGTGAGATCGGGATGTTAGGCCGCGAGGCGAGCACTACGCCCGAAGGCGGGAATGCGCCGAAATGGGATGCGGAGAAGAAGGCTGCGCGTCTGGCAAAATCTTACCACGCGCGTGCTGAGGCCGTCCGCCATTTGCTGGCACGGGGTGCAAATGCCGAGCTGCGGGACGTGGGTGGGTGGACAGCACTGGGGGTGGCATTGGAGAATGCGCGAGTCATTGAAGGCGACAACGCCGAGGTGATCGCGGTACTACACGGCAAAGATATGGTGGAAATTGCATAAGGTAACTGCTATGCCCTCGGAATCGACTTGGCCCCCACCGCCCATTATGCTCCACCCACTGGCGGAGCACGACGCCTTCCTCACTGCCTTAATCTGTGCCCCAAAGACCAAAGCACCGATGTCACGTCTGCGCCTTGTACGGGAACTGCGGCTGGCGACGGGGAAAGACCTGCGCCTGTGCCTGGCTGTTGTCAACGACTATTGCGACCGTTATGGCGTCTTCCCGCTACGGCGGGGATGGCGGTTATGGTTGACTTTCTTGCCCTCGCTGGTTCAATTCGGCCTAATAGGGATGCTGCTCGTCAGCCAGATTGTCCAGAAGAAAAACATTGCCGCCGCTCCCACACAGGCCGCACGCCATCTCTTGAGATGGGAGCACGTGCAGTGGGATTTTATTCTTCTGGGCCTGATCCTTGCGAGTGCCCTTGTCAGTCTTTTCATGGTTGGCATGGGGCGTCAATGGGCCTTCCGTGATGCTGAGCAAGCCAGGAAGAAGATAGCATCTCGGGTTACAGCAGAAAATTGAAGGAATTCAAGTCCACCTGCGAAATTGATAGCCCGTGGATGGACTGTTTTGTGCAACATGGAAAGAGGCCACTGATGACCCCGCTTCAGCCTGACCGACCGAGCCGCCTGTCTGTACTCCCTGTCAAACGCAAGTACCCGTTGTGGCGGATACTTTTGTGGACGCCGCTGCTCTTCTTTGCCTTGAAAGGCTTGGTAGGCATGTACTATGCAGATCACGGCTATCGAGAGGGCCACGCGCATCACCTCAAGGCAGCGATCCGAGACTGCCGCATTGCCCTGCGGCTCGGTGCTGGATCGGCGGCGACACACAACAATCTTGGCTTTTATCTTTATGAAAGTGGCCAGTATGCAGAAGCAGAAAAGGAATGCCGCGAAGCGCTTAGGATCAGACCTAATTACTCCAACGCACACGATAGCCTAGCACAGGTTCTATCGCATACGGGGCGCTACGATGAATCAGTTGCGGAGTGTCAGGAGGCGATTCGGCTGAAGCCTAGCGCCATTTCCTATAATAGTTTGGGGTACGCGCTGTATCAGCGCGGGCAAAAAGCGCAGGCACGGCAGCAGTGGAAGTCTGTGGAGATGATGGGGAACCTGGAGGCGGCCAACGATGCACGGCGTCTCTTGTCTCAGTATCCTTAGTAGAACCAATGGGATGAAAGGCAATGAATTGGAGGGCGAAACCTGATGTTTGACAGAGTAACGCAGCCCCCAGCGCCAAGCACGACCGAACCGCTGCCCCGAATTCCAGCGGCGGACGCCAGGAACGGGGTATCGGGGATGAGCAATAAGCAGACAGCCATACCCGCCGCGTGGGAGATCGAATGGCGTGTCCTTCAGGTGACGGCAAAGCAGTGCGGTCTGGATTTCGATAGCCTGACACCCAACTCGCGCCTGATCGAGGACCTTGGCATCGACAGCCTGGAGGTCGTCGAGCTTATCATGGCTCTGGAAGAAGAGTTCGGCGTCACCATCCCCGACGAAGCGGCCCAGCAGGTTTTCACCCGCTCGCCCGTGACGCTCCGAGACCTGGCCTTCCTAGTGCGTCAGCGCTGGGAAACGGGGACGCCTGCGCGGAAGGACTGGCATGTTAGTCGGCAACTTCCGCCGCCTGCTGAGGAGGCAACGGCTCGGGTGGCGCAACACACGGCTGGGGCCGACTATCGAGCTGACACGCTGCCCACCGCACGAGTGTCGGAACGGCTCGGCATGTCGCAGTTCGGCCTGCACCACATGGCAGGCAACGTTTGGCAGTGGTGCCGAGACTGGTACGACCCTGATTTCTACCAGCAGCCCGAGGCTCTGCTCCCCGACCCGCAGAATGTTGTGCCGACGGGCATCCGAAGCGAGCGCGGCGGCAGTTGGGTGGGTCCGCCCAAACTGGCGGAGCCGTGGTATCGACGAGGGCGACCACCAGAGGCCCGAGGCAGATGCTTGGGGTTTCGGTGCGTCGGATCGACTGATAGCCTAAAGCACGAGGAGAATCAATGAGCTGGGCAAAGTACGCGACAGAAGCGCTCGCCCGAGGCGAGACGGTCCAGATCAAGCCACGGGGTCACTCGATGAAGGGCAAAGTCAACGACGGCGATCTCGTCACGGTCGAGCCCTGCGATCCGAATACCCTGACCGTCGGCGACATCGTGCTTGTCGAAATCCAGGGACGCCGATATTCACACGTCGTGTTGCATCTGGTCAAGGCCATAGAGCAGGGTACGTTCCTAATCGGTAGCCATCAAGGGCGAATTGACGGCTGGGTAGGGCCGCACAGTATTTACGGCAAGGCGACAAAAGTCGAGGCATCGTGAAGTCAACTTTCGTAAATGTTATGACTGAAGACCGTTCCCCACGTACACTGACCGAGGCTGGATCATCCGCCCGACGCTTCGCTGTTCCAAGCAATGCGCCGTCCAACCCACCGTTCGAGCCGCTGCAAAGATCGGTGTGAATAAGGACGCAGACAGACCCACCCCGTGCAGCAGCACGGCCACCCAGAACTCCAGATTGGTGTAAAGGTGACGGCCAGGCTTGTACTCAGCCAGCAGTGCCAGGGCTTCGCTCTCCACTTGCTTCGCCAGTGCGTACAGGCTCCCGTCGCCTTGGCGCTCGGCCAAGCGCTTTGCCGCCGCCTCCAGCACGATGGCACGCGGGTCACGCACCCTGTAGTCACGGTGACCGAAGCCCATCAGCCGCTCCCCACGCTCTAATTTGCCGCGCAGATAGGACGATGCGAGGTCGGCGCTGCCGATTTCGAGGAGCATCTCCAGCACGGGGCCTGGCGCACCGCCGTGCAGTGGACCCTTAAGCGCACCCACCGCCCCAACCATGGCAGAGATGAGATCAGAGCCTGTCGAGACGATGACGCGGGCCGCAAACGTGGAGGCGCTCACGCCGTGATCACACACTGTGACCATATAAGTCTCCAGGACCTGGACGGCTTCGGGGGGCGGCTCCTTGCCCGAGAGCATGTACAGAAGATTGGCGGCACAACCCAGGTGGGGGTGCGGCGCAATCGGCTCCCTGCCTTCGCGCAGACGCACATAGGCCGCGATCAAGGTCGGGAAGGACGCCACAGCCGTCAGAGCATCCTCGTGATCTCGCACGGTGGCGTCTTGATCCCTTCCTTGATCCCTCAGGAGACGCGCTCGGCTGAGCGTGCTCGCCGCAGTTTGCAGAGCGTCAATGGGTTCCGCGCCCTCGGCTGCAACTACCCGCAGCACGTCAAGCGTCGTTGAGGAGAGGCCGCGCCTCGACGCCAGCTCCTGACGCAGTGCGTCTAGCTGAACTTCACTTGGCAGAGTGCCCTGCCAGAGTAGGTGGATGGCCTCCTCATAAGTGACATGCCCCGCCAATTTCTCGACGGGGTAACCACCGATGAGCAGTTCGCCCGCCTCCCCGTCCACGCGGCTCAAGCGCGTCCGTATCGTCCCTGCATCATCTGCCTCTTTATCTTTGTTTTCGGCCATTGATCGTCCTTCCCATCCACAACTCTGGTATAAAAATACACAGGTGCAGTGGATAATGTACCCGTTGCGTCATCACTACAGCCGTAAGAAACTCAGCGGATGGTCTGCTCTATAGCTGTTGCATCTCAAGCGCTTGCAAGCTTCATTGATTTACGTTACAATGCTGGTAAGAGCGGCGATATGAGGAAACTCTCGACATCAACATAATACTGCGGCAAGCCTTCAGTGCGAAAATCAAGACTTTGGGAAAATCCATGAAAATTTGTAGTTTAGTAACACTGATTGGGATCGGATCGGTCTGTACGCTCCTGGGGATAGCTTGCTTTGGTGCTCCTGTGACACCAGAAATCTGGTCACCAAACAAAGCGCAGTTCAGTCATCTCGCGCCCGTGACTACCGTCAATAAATATCGTATTCAGCCTCCACAGGGTTACAGCTTTCACACCCAGCCAGGACCTGCTGGCAGCGTCCTGGATGCTTGGGTCGGTCCAGCGCAGACCAACGGTTCGCATCCTTACCTCGCGATTTTGTTCTTTGGGCCGCCCGCAGGTGAAAAGAACAAGTATACGCTTCCCCAGGTCAGTGCTAAGATGATAGCGGCAGTCGCAGGCAGACGCATGAACTGGAAACAATCGCCGACGCAGCAGGGAAACATTCACGGCATGACATTCCTGCGGACCTACTGGCAGGGGATTGATTCAGTGACAGGCCAGGCGATGCGCGGCTTCAGCTATGTTGCCAAGGACGGGAATGCCTTCGTGCAAATGGCAAGTCAAGATGTCGAAGCGCCACAGCCGCAGGTTGGAGCGCAACAGGATGGCCTACTGTCCCTAGCGGAAGCATCCGCGCTGACATTCACACGCTCTCCGACAGCAAAATAGTAGATCAAGTCACAAAGACGCGATATGCAGTGGTGTGCCAGGAAAATTCAATGGAAAAAGAATCAGAACCTGAACTGTCTGACGGAGATGACAGTTTCGATCTGGATGTCTATCTTCTGACGCATCTGCCTGAATATGATGAATACATCGGCAAGCACCTTCTGGTCAGCCTAACTTATGTTGGCTCCGCAGGCGCAGTCGATCATAAGGTTCAATTCCACGGGATCATCACGCGCATCAATGAAGCGATCATCGCCGTCCTGCGTCAGGATACAGGCGAAGAGTTCACGCTTCCTGCAGACATGAGTGCCTTGACGGTTGCCACACAAGGTGAGTATCGTCTGAAGCCCAGCGGGGATGTCGTGGTCAATCCCGATTTTCTTGCCGTGTGGACAATCCAAAAAGCAGAGACGATCCAGGAAGAGTCTTGAACGAATTATTCTGCTGATGCTCTGAAAGGAGAGCGAGGGATAGTGCTGGCAGCGCGCTTTTTAAGCGATAACGATATTCTTGAGAAAAGGTAGCAACCACCATAGAAATTCCTTCCGAGCTGGTCGAAGATTTCAGCGACATTTATCAAAATGTGAAAGCATTAACATTCATGGTTCTCGCGGAATGTCATGATCCCGATTATGAAGTGATGCAGGACAAAATCCGTGCACTCTTCAGCGCGTTGGAAGCCCAAGCCTTTCAGCTCAAGCTGTTCGAGGAGTAACGGCTGCAGCCTGATGAACTCCTGGCACGCTCTCCAGCCTGGATACCTACCCAGCCTGAATACCTACACTGAGCTGAGAGGCAGTTGTGAATCTTGAGTTTAATCAAGGGAATAAAGCGATGTGGCACACGCGAAAATATTCATTTCTGTCGGGCTTATCCTAGCTCTCTGTGCCGTCACTTCAGGCGCAGTGTATTTCCACACGCCGAAGCCAAATGGTACTGGCGACCATTTCCCTGGGACGCTTTCTAATGTGCAGCGCGGAGTGCCTGCTTTGGAGCAGTATCTGAGCGAGGTGCTTGGGATACCGTTACGGGCTGGAGTTGGGAAGTGGCCCAGCGGCAGTATGTTTTACGCTTACTCACCTGCCCATGGAGAAACGCTGGAATAAATAGCGGGAAACGCGGTGCACGCTTTGAGAAAGTACAGTATAAGTCGTGACCTGCAAAGCTATAAAGATTAATAAACCATGAATGCCATCTTGCATATCTGCTCTCATTCCGCTTGGGACATAGCCCAAGTGCAAGGCGACTACCGCGCTGAAAGCCTGGACACCGAAGGCTTCGTTCACTGTTCCACACGAGAGCAGGTGGTGGGGACCGCCAATCTGCTGTTCCATGGGCAGCAGGGATTGGTGCTGCTGGTGATCGATGCAGACAAAATAGTAGCGCCGATCAAGGTCGAGGATGCGGGCAATGGTCAGTTCTTTCCACACGTCTATGGCCCGATTAATTTGGACGCGGTGGTGGATGTGCGGGAGTTTGCGCCTGAAGTGGACGGCACGTTCGGTTCGCCTGACTTGAGTTAGTGGGGCGCGGGGCGAGGGAAGCCGAGCCGCGTGCCCAGCGTGGAGTGAAGGCTACCCGCGCTTACCGTGTCTAAGAGAGCACCCCTCTTTCTCAGGAGACATATTCGTGCATCGCCGATTTCTCATGCTGGCTATCCCGCTAATGCTTCTCGCCCTGGCCCTCGGTCCCGCGATCGCCGTCTCGCCCGCGCCGCGATTTCCGCCTGCTCAAGCTCTGCCCACAACAACTGCGCGGCCCATCCCGCATGCCCTCGGCACGGGCGTCATCACTGGCCGCGTCATCGACCAGGGCGGGCAACCCGCCGCTGTTGCAAGCACTCTTCTTCCCTTCACCAAAGGCACGGACGGTGAGCCTAAAGTCACAGCCTCACAGTCGCTCTCTGGCATCCAGGGGCAGTTTGTTCTTGACAAGTCAACATTTGTCACGGGAGAGCCCGTCTGGGTAACCTTCCAACTGACCAACACGAGTGCTGTTCCTCTCCATCTTGCAAAAGCTGTGAACCGAGGTTTCCTTCTCAACCACGAATACAGTTTCACCGCGTATGACGCCCAAGGCCGCCAGGCCAGCCCACCGCCTCCGAAGGGTTATGTCATCAGCGGCATGGTCGCAGACGTGACTGTTGCCCCAGGAGAAATGTTTCAGCAGGGCCTGTTCCTTTCAGACTGGTTTACACTTCATCAGGCAGGCTCCTATACTCTCATTTGCGCCCGCACTGTGGGGTTCTTTGGCCTCGCTTCAGGGAGAACGCCAACCACTCCAACTCAGGATGTTCCTGTTGTTACGACCGTACACCTCCTCATTCTGCCGCCTAACAAGGCTGCCCTCGGCAGTGTTATTCAACAGCTTGGACAGGGCACTATAGCGCAGGAGGCGGCGACGAGGGATGAGGCAGCCTTAAGTCTGAGCGTCATTCCTGATCCGCGTATCATCCCGATCTTGGCGAAATTACTTTCCCGATCAGACGCTCCTGGCGATTTAAGTTCTCGTGATTTTACTCTTAACGACTTCAATCATACGCAGAACAGCAAGTTCTCCGCTGTTGCAGGTCTGGCTCAATTCCCGTGCGATGCTGCCGCGAACGCACTCCTGCCAGCGCTAGACCAGGAAGACGAGGCACTCCGCAGTGCAGCGGGTAATGCACTGAAGAAAATGAAGTACGCGGATCGAGTGCTCCCGCTGCTGCGTCGTCAGATAACGTTGCCTTCAGCTTCCAGAAGGTGCAGCGCCGTTCAGGCGATTGCGGCCATTCAGGACGTTCGTGGCTTTTCACTTTTGGTGAATGCTCTCCATGATCGGGATGCTTCTGTGCGCTACGCGGCGGCGAAAGCGTTGGGAACGCTACGGGACCGCAGAGCCGTTCCGATCCTGAAGTCACACTTCAAGGATCAAGACCTGACGCTGCGCTTGGCTTGCATCCAAGCCCTTGTGCCACTCAAGTTTCCGATCCTGACGCAGTGGCTGACGCCGATAGTCCGTTCCTACGCCCTTCCTAGCCATGAGTACCCATCCCTGGAAGCCATGACTGTCATGCGTCTCAATTGTGATTACAGGGCTGCTCCTGCGCTGGCCCGCTGTTTGCAATTTGATGATCCGCGTCCCAGTAACAGCTACAATTTCTTCCTCATCTATAACCTGGAAGCCTGCTCTGGTGGCCCGAAATACGACTATAAATGGATTAACGGAGGCGGAGATCAAACCAACGCGCTTGAGAACAACCGCAAGATACTGGCATCAATCAAGATGTGGCTGCTGACCCTGCCTTGAACACTGAAGAGGCACGATGACCTGCTACATGGTGACGCTGGCTCCGTCCCTGGTCCAGACCGTTGAGGCCGTCACCGTGGCTGAGAGCGTGCGCCGTATCGAGTTGATCCTTGAGGGAGCGCGGGAGGTTTGGACCGATCCGCTGGCTCTATTCGACGGCCTAGTGGACTGGCTGGGAAGCCACCAGGCGGAGGGCCGCTGAACTAGCAGACGACGGGGTCACACCTATATCCCGTGACCTAATGCCTTTCTTCAGCCAGCGCCAAGCCCTTCGCCTAGGGTGAAGCGGTCGTTGTCATCCTGTGCGTCAACGACATGAAAGACAAACAGGTCGTTGCTTTCAAGGGAGAGTGGTACACGGCGGCCTAAATAATGGCACGCCTGCGCTTCCAAGAGCTCTTTTTCGATAGTCCAATTTCATTACCAAGGCCCTTAATAATGAGTGAATCTCCACTGTCCGCCGAGGATCGACGTGCGCTTGCCTTTTGGGACCTCGGCAGCGTCTTGTCCGCTACAGTTCCCGCTACGGGGACGGTTAATAGGACCGTAATGGTCCAGACCTCGATGGGCAGGTTCGCACTTCGCATTTCTACGCGCGGGCGTGAACGTGTCGCGTGGGAACACGAGTGTATCGCCTGGGCCGCCGATCACGGCCTGCCCGTCTGCCGTCCGATCTCACTGCGTAGGGGCGGGGCTATCCTGGAGTGGAATGGCGTCTCCTATTCCCTGTTCCCGCTCGCCATCGGACTCCAGATCATGCGAAGCGAATTGAACATCGAACATGCTCGGGCAGCGGGCGAGTGTCTGGCACGCATACACGCCGCCTTTCAGATGTTCCCTCCCAAACGTACCAGGGTTAAGAACCTTGACGTGGACCTTGCAACAGCACTGGCCAGCATTCCACGCATCAGGAATGCGATCCAAGCCCTACCGATCCGCACGGAGATAGAGGAATCGGCGCTAGAGCAACTGGCAGGGCGGCGGGCTTGGCTTGAGCAAATGGGTCATCTGGCCGAGGGTGCGTGTTCGCGGCTGGTTGACCTGCCGAAAGTGGTGGTCCACGGCGACTTTCAGGAGACAAATATGTTTTTCGAGGGTCGGGTGGTTAGCTCGGTAATTGACTGGGACCAGTCGGGCCTGGCTCCACGTGGCTGGGAAGTAATGCGTGCTCTGCACCTGATGCTCAATCTCGCTTCTGATCTCAGTCACGGGTTCCTCAGCGGCTACCGCAGCGTCCTTCCGCTTCCTGAGTGCGAATTGCAGCATGCAGCTCTGTGTTATGGCGTGCTGGCGGATAGCAACCTTTGGGTCTACCAAGCGATCTACCTGGAAGGTAATGTGCGAGCGAAGGGGTTCATTGGGCCTGGGCCGTTCGTCCCATTCCACGAGCATTGGGCTAAGGGGCTCAGGGAAGATAAAATGGAGTGACAATCAAGACGATGATGGTCCACATTCTTGCCGCCGATACGGGCCTGCAGCCGCATGTCGTTCGCGCCGCTGCCAAGCACTTCGGCGCGCTTCCACTCACCAGGCCCAATGTGCTTCGCAGCGACAACTAGCCCTCAATCCTAGCCCTCAGCCCTCAATCACGGTAAGGATCGCGGATTTCGGGACCCGCCATGGCCACGCCTAGCGGCGTCAGCGTGTGGACGATCTTCACGGTGCTGCCGTGCGTCGCCACAACTTCATTAAGGCGTTTGTAGGCTTGCGGGGCTTCATCGGTGTCTGCGCCCCGCAGCTCGACGCCTTTTTCTTTCAGCCAGTCCATCATCATGTGCTTGCTGATCAGGCCCTCGGACTTCTTTGCGCCCGTGCGAAAGTCTTTCTTGCCAGCCGCCTGATTTCGGCTCATAATACGCCCAGCACCGTGAACAGTCGAATAAAGGGCCTCTACCGATTCAGGCGTGGCTACGCCTTCAAGGATGTAGCCGTCGTCACCCATACTTCCCCCAACAAAGCCACGCTGACTAGGGAACGCAGGCGTCGCACCCTTGCGGACCACCCACACGTCCCGCCCCCCGTGATTTTCAAGCCAAGCAAAATTATGATGCGAATTGATCGTGTCCAGAATGTGTGCTCCGAGAAGGCTCGCCACCTTCTCGATCACCCAGTCTCGGCCAGCGTAGGCATACCTGCCTGCTAGGTTCATGCACTGGATGTAATCATAGCCGAGAGATGTGCTGGCCCCGATGACGAGCGGCGCAACCATCATGCCTTCTGAGGCCCCGCCCGCCTTGAGGAAATACGTCGCTGTCTTGTGACCCATGCCACGCGAACCAAAATGAGTGACAGCCCAGGTGGCCCCGTTTTCATCGCCCATAAGATCGACATAATGATTTCCGCCGCCGACCGTCCCGAGCTGCTTTCGCGCCTCGTCTTTCAGCGGCGCGACCGCAGGCAAGTGCCAGGCGGGGTCATCGAAAAGTTCGTGGTCGACTTGCGTTCTGTTGCGCTGTCCCATCCCAAAACTGATCGTATTCCAAATGTCGTCCATGATCGGCTTGATGCGTGCTTTCACATCTTTTGCTGGGATGTCGAGCTTGGACGCACGCACGCCGCAGGAAATATCATAGCCGACCGCCGAGGGACTGATATGATCGTCGTAAGCCACGACACCACCAATCGGCACTGAGTAACCGAGGTGGCCATCACCGCAGAGAACGGCACCGACGCACGCCTCGTGCTGGGCGCATGTGCGAATCTGCTGAAGTGTGTTCTCGTCATGCTCCCCGAAAATCTTGATTTTATTTAAGTCCATAAAGTCCTCCAAGGCGTTTCATACCTCTATATAATGTCTCTATATAGATATGGTGGTCCTATTTGGCAAGACAGTAAAACGGCCTCTTTTAAGGTGGATTATGTATTCTTGTTATCCTCTGTTTTTAGTCGGTCGTTTTTAGTCGGTCTGGTTCGGCATGAACTGCCGCAGGGGAAAATAACTGAGGACTTGATGCGATTGCTCTTAAATGCAGAATTGCAAATACGAAGAATGGCCTGCACAAGCGTGTGGAATGTCAAAAATGGCGGCAACTGGTTGGGATGCGAGGCGCAAGCAGCCGCCCAATTTGGGCCTGATCCGCCCAATTTGGGCCTGATCCGCTCGCTTTAAGCCTGGTCCGCTCGCTTTAAGCCTGGTCCGCTCGTCACTACGGATCGCTGCACACGCGGGGCATGACGGTAACAGGGTGAGAGTTAAGCAGTGCTCCTGCGCTTTGGAGCGCCAGAGATTGGGCCTGAGACTGCGGCTGACGCACGAGTGCCTCATGCACATCTGCAACCGCCCCGCTCCATTCCACGTGCGTCGCCTGACGCACGGCCACGGAGTATGCCGCCTGTGCCTGGGGCCAGTCGCCCTGCACAGCGTATGCCAGACCCAGGTTGTAGCGCACCCAGTCCTGAGAACCGTCCAGCATCAAAGCCTTCTGGTCCGCTGTGATGGCCTGCGCGACATCCCCAACCGCGTACAGGTGCCAGCCGACGCTCCCCCATACCGTCGCGCTGCGAGGGTTTGCCCGCAGCATGGCTTGTGCCACGGCCAGAGCTTGTCGAGGTTGCCCACCCTTCGTCATCATATCTTCCAAGTTTAGGTAAGCAGGAAGCAGGTGAGGAGAGCGTCGGTAAGCCATCTCGAAGTCCGCCCTGGCCCCCGCCGTGTCGCCCATGGAGCGGCGCAATCTGCCACGGATTAAGTAGCTGCCCGCGTAGCGTCCATCGGCGGCGATAAGGGCATCACAGTCTTTAGCGGCCAGCGCGTACTGCTTGCTGCGCCAGTAAGCCCAGAGCCTACCCTTATGCGCGTCGGGCGTCTTGTCGCTGGCGTCGGCGGTGTGGAGATAGGTGTCGGAAACACGGGGATTGATAGCAAGCGAAGCGGTGAAAGCAGCGATGCCACGCGCATGGTCACCCAGCAGGTCGTAGTCGTAGCCGCTCCACATCAGGCTCGTGGCCCGCTCTTGCGGGTTCTTAGTCAGCCGCTGAACCTCGGCCTCGTCTTGTATGGCCTGCTGGTACTGAAAGGCGGTGTAGCAGGCGAGGGCGCGGTGGATGTATGCCTCTGGATTGCGCGGCTGCAAAGCGATCATCTGGGTGTACTCGCCGATAGCGCTCTGCTCGTCGCCTTGGTTTTGGTCGGACTGTGCCGCCATTTGGTGTGAGGCGAAAGCCGCCCAGGGGTAAGCCAAGTGTACGCCCCCCAGGAGGAGGGGCGTCAGAGCGGCGGCTCCCAGGAGCTTCCTGCTGGAGAGGCCGCGCTGCGCCAGCACAGAGCCGTATCGTGCCCAGACCTGAGAAACTATTTCGGCAATAATCTGGATCAGAGACGGGCGGGGAGGACGCGACGGCGGCAGCCATGGTGCGTTAGGCGTCGGAGGGATCGGAGCAGGAATGCGCGTAGAATCCGCCCTCGACCTTCCACGGAACAGGCTGATGCCAAAGCGTGAAGCCTCCTCGATGCGTGAAGCCGTGTCTCTGCTGTCCCGATGTGTATTGACTTGTGCTGAGTTGAGACGATCCACGCGGGTTTCTCCTGGAATGAATTGCAGACATTATACTTGGCTCATGATCGAAATTCGTTTGCGGAGGCGAGAGAAGCCGAGCCGATGCCCACCTCAAGCGGTCTTCAATTCGCTTGCCTTTGCAGATATGGCCTTGGGCGAGGCATCAGGTGTGTATAGCCAGGAAGCGCCCCACACCTGCGGCACTTTCTCCATGAACAAAACGCAGTCAAACTCTGCCTGTAGGTCGAACTCGTCAAACAGGTAGTTCAGGAGCGCGAAGTCGTATTTGTACTCGTGGCAGAAGCGCAAATCCCAATCGGGATATTGTATCTTCTGAAAGGACAGTTTATCCTTGTCCCACTGATAACCACAACTGCCGTCGAGCTGGAAGACGAACTCTGTGGCCTCGTCGATGTCGGCGAAGCATGTCGTGGATGGCGGCTCTTTGGACAGGGAGCCAAGCTCACCCCGAAAGTGGCCGCTGCAGATCGCATCGCGGGCTGTGCAGTTCAGCGCATACACGATGCCGTCATCCTGGCGGGTGAAGTCAGACGTAGCTTTGCGGAAGTGGGAGAAATGGCCGCCCAAGAATCCCAGGACCCGAGAGGACGAATCTGAGCGCAGCGTGTAGTAGGCCCGAAATGGCTCCCCATGCTTTTGGCCTTTGACACTGATGCGGCAGAGCATCTCATTGGTGTGGGTCTTAGGGATCGGCAGGAGACCGAACTTGGTAACGTGGAAGTCGCAGACACACTGGCTGATCATGCCCATTCCTGTGCCTTGTATCTCCTCTACCTCCAGGCAGGAGGGAACAAGAGCGGCCAGCCTCTCCAGCGGGGCGCGATAATTGATCGTTAGGCGTTTGTTGGTGTAGGAGGCGACATTGATCGGCTGACTGGAGACTTTGCCCAGACGCTCATGGAGGCGTCGGATTTCTGTTTCTGGCTCTGTTTCTGGCATCGCAGGGTTCCTTTCGTATCGGCGGAGCTTCAAGCCACGGAGAAGATCGTGCAGGGCATGACAGGCTTGAGGGTAGTGCGGGACGTTTCTGGCGTTTCTGCATGGTAACACAGAACGGGTAGCAACGTCAACTCTGGTGGTGATAGCGGCGAATAACATGCTGGGCGCGACACGCTTTCGGATTAATTGCGGGACGGATGTGACCAACGGCGGTAAAGTTGCGTTGTCAGGTCAGCGGCCAGCTCAAGAGGGCAGTGTTGCCGAAGTGACTAAGTGTGCAGAAGTGCCCAGGGCTATGAATGAAAACCTCCGCCACCATTGCCGATACTTCGTAGCAAGTGGGACAACATCAGCGGCAAATGGACGATGGGAGAAACATAACTGAGATAAATGAGATTATTGTGAGACGCCAATTTGCTGAAAAAGTTACAAACTTCCTGCCAATACCACCAAATATCATTCCCAAGTATGCCCCAACTGGCGGAAATTGAGATAATCCTGAGCGCAAACTTGGTTACACTGTGCTTGACAGGGCAGGGGTTTTGTGATATACTATATTCACGTTCGCAAAAACGAACGACAGCGAGAAGCATTAGCTTCCCGCTTTTTTTGTTGCCAGCCTCGGGTTGGCGGGACTATTCACTCACTCGGCCTGAAGCCATAGCCATACGACTCGCGGCGGCTTTCCCCATCCATCTATCTTATCATCCGTCAGAATCGGATAAGGCGAAGTCACGCCGCCGATGCCCGCCACCGCGTCGCCAATCACCACCTGGCTGATGCCCGTCTCACGAAGCGCGAAGGAGCACATCCAGCATGGCTCCATGTTGGTGACTAGCGTGCATCCAGCTAGGTTCATCGTCCTAAGCGCCTCGCAGGCTTCTTGAATTACGATGAGTTCAGCATGGGCTGCTACATCCTGTCGCGCCTTCACCTGCTCGGATGCTTCGGCGACCACCGTGCCCTCTCGTATTATCAGAGCCCCCACGGGAGCATCCCCATGCCTTCGGGCTTCTTCGCCTAATTCGAGGCAACGGCGCATCCAGGAGCCGAACGCTTCTTCAGGCAGATCATTTTCAGGCTGATCACTCGTTCCTTTGTCATCTATCATTGAGATCATTCCTCGCTCAAAGCGGGAAGCCCATCAATGCTTAGTGAGTTCTTCGCCTGACGATAATCTGCGAGGGCCTCAGGGCCCTTCACGGCAGCCCATTTGTTCAGTGTTTCCCGCTCCGCTTGGTAGTCCATGAAAGGCACCGCGTACCCGCAGGAAGTCGAAACGCGCGTGACGCGAATATGCACGAGAGCGCGTGTGCCAGGGTTCGTCGGGAATAGAGCGGCCAGCGGCTCGAAGCGAGCATCGTCAGGCAGAATAACTTCGCCTGTTCCATGCAGGCGGACGATGTCGGGTTTGCCCTGGAAGGCGCAGAACATGAGGACGATGCGTCCGTTCTCTCGCAGATGGGCCGCCGTCTCCGCGCCGCTGCCCGTGTAGTCTTGATAGGCCGCTTCCAGTGGCCCAAGAACACGAAAGCTATCCCCGCCTTTGGGGGAGCAGTTAATGTGGCCCTGCTCAGAAAGAGGCGCAGTGGCTACGAAGAAGATATGCTGCTCGCGGAGCCAGGTTGCCAGCTCTTCATCAATGCAATCGCGCAATTTGCTCATCGAAATTTGATCTCCAATCACCAAGCCTAATTATGCACCAGAACGACGAAGATGTACAATATCTACTTTCGCCCCGATTGAGCTGCGGTGTCGCCCCCAGACCGCTTCAGGGCCAAAGTGATACTCGCCGCCTCTGCTGCAGGTGTCGGCAGATTGACATCACTGGTTCCAGGTGGCAGGATACGAAAACTGTTCACCATAATCGGGTCCGTCTGCTTAAACAGGGCGGGAATGTACCGATCTTCGTGGATAAACTGAAAGCGAAGCTGGGAGCGTTTGTCGAGAATCGAAAGAGCATGATGATTGCCGTTCTCTCCCACCCAGCGAGTATCTTGCCGAAGCAAATTATTACCTCTTGGAAAAGCAAGATTGCCTGACCGTCCCGAAAGTACGTCACCCAACCGCCCCACGAGGACGGTGCAAAACTCTTCATGGGGTGCCAGCCATTTCGTCCCTTGCGTTCCATGAACGAAATAAGAAACAGGTGTCTGCCCCGCCACCGCGATCCAGGGAACAGAGGGTGTACCGATGCAGTCAATGCGAACGGTTCCGAATTGGTAGTCCGAGTCCATCCATCCCTGTTTGACTCTTGCATAATAGGATGGGTAGAGAAAGGTATAACGTGTACCATCGGGCAGGGGCGGGCTGGTGTAGCGACGGAAACCAACCGCAGGCTTGAGTTGCGCTGCCGATTTGAGCTGCGGTGCCGATGGCGCAGGGGAAGCGCCCAGTGAGGCTTTGGGGCCATCTTCTGCCATGTTGCTCGTGCCATCGGCTCCGAAGAACGCAGGAACGATTTCCTGCTGGGTTTTAAGCCCTTTCGTTCCTTGGGATGTATTGCGTGTAATGCGGCCACTGGCCCATAGGACGACGCGAAATGCACCAGGGCCACGGGAACGAGCAATCTCGAAGTCGCGGAGTTGAGTATTCTGTGGAAGCAATGGGCGCTCTGCCGTGAAGAGTGGCTTTTGTCCCCCGTGTCCCATGCGCGGATCACCATCCCAGACGTGGTTCGGGCGTGGGTCTCCTTGCCAGAGAGGGAAGGGGAGGGCATTCAGAGAGGCGGCAACGTCTGCCCGTGCTTTCGGCATTCCTTTCGCCATCTGCTGGAGCAGCAGCTTGTGGCTTTTGGCCCAGCCTTGAAGATGGTAGCGCAGATGCAAAGCTTCCTGTACATCAAAGCTGTCCAATAATTGGTCCTGAACAGCGGAACCGCTGCGGGGTGGGACACTCACCAAGCGCATACCGCTGGCGCTTAGATCGAGCGGTGTCGTGCTGGCCGAGAGCAGGTGGTACTCGCAGATACTCACAGGCTTACGCACCGTCTTGACCCAGTTGTCTAAGTCTTGCTGCGATCTGAACTTCCTCTGCGTGGAAATCGGCGCGTCGATGGCGTATTTGGTCAAGCGCATCTGAGAAGCAATCCATTGTCCCTGAAACTTTTGGTGCTGAAGAAACTGCCATGTCTGGTCCATGGCGTCCGTGTCGAGCAGCTTCCAGGCTCCTGCTTCTTTCTGAGCATGAACCGTTCCTGGACTGTAACGGATTTGCCCCCCCGCACTTTCCTCCCCAATCCCAATGATTTCCGCCTGCCAGGTCTCCTGATTACCTGATGACGCTATCTGCTCTGCATTCTTCAGCAGCGGAATGTAAGGCAGACCAACCGCAGGCATTGGACAATCCTGCATCATCCCAAAGTACAATCCTGGGAAAACGGTTCCCACGTGTCCGTTGCCAAAGGATTGAGTGCCGCTGCTGCCATTATAAACGAGGGCATAAGTTTCGCCGCCTTCTTCGCTGCGCCACAACAATTGCTTGCCCTGCGAGGAAAGTGTAATAATTTTCTGCAAAGTTCTGGGCCTGCGCTTCTGAAAATAGGCAAAAGGCGCATAATACTCGCCAGGAACGGGCTGGTAATAGGGGTCCTTCTTGAGAAGCGCGGTGTAGTCGGCGCGAAGCTGCTGATACTGACGAAGCTGTGCTTCTGTGGTCGTCAGGTCGGTGACTGTGACGGTGTAGCGTAGAGTAAAGTTGCCTTGAAGCTGAAGGTGGTCGGCGGCAGGCACAGGAATGCCTTTTGCCTGAATGCCTTTGACCTGTGCGCCCAGTCGCAGCGCTGCCAGCGGTGCGAGGATGAGTAGGCAAACAACGAATACACCAATAATGGCTCGCTGTGTGATAGGGCGTCGGGAAATCCCCGATGTCAGCACCGCTCTTAGTCTGCCCTCCACCTTCGGTCCCTGCGCCATTGCCACGGTGCCTGAACGCAACCGTCTGATGTTTCGCACCGACAGAGCTACGTCCAACAAGTGGTGGGCATAATCCTGGGCAGGTACGCCCGCCGCAAGCAC
This sequence comes from Capsulimonadaceae bacterium, assembly GCA_965277455.1. Taxonomy (GTDB): domain Bacteria; phylum Armatimonadota; class Armatimonadia; order Armatimonadales; family Capsulimonadaceae; genus JANXMY01. The sequence continues at coordinate 4,042,819 of OZ255823.1, forward strand.
CATGTCATCACACGCGGCTTCGCTCTCGGTACGCATCTGCTTCAGGCCAATCCAAATGAGTGGATGGAACCAGTACAGGGCGGCCACCAGATGCCCCAGCATTTGCAAGGCCCAGTCATAGCGTTTAATGTGGGCCATTTCGTGGAGTAGCGCGGCGTGCAGGCGTTCACTGGGCCACTCGTCTGCTCCAGCGGGCAGAACCACGACGGGATACCAGATGCCATAGGTGAGCGGCACAGTGACTTTTTCAAGCGAGATTGCCTGTCGTAGCTTAACCCTGCCTTTGACTTCAAGGCAACTGGCAGACTTCCGCGCTGCATCCACAAGTGGTCCCTGCGTCACCTGCTCAGTGTTCTTTGAAAGCTCACGAAGTCCAGCGATGCCGCAGGCGGACTGAACAAGCATGAAAACCGCGCCTGCAATCCATATCCAGAAGGCACAAACAGCCCACGGAAATGATGCTGGAAAGCGAGGCATTGCCGATGACGGTGCGGCAGTGTCCTTCACAGGATGGGCATTTGTCACAGAGTCAGCAGAAGGGGAGGGGACTACTGTCGGAGCAGACGCATTGGATAACACAGCGTGCGTGGTGGTGGTCTTTGCGGCAGAAACATCCTGGTTCACGACCGCACTTGATGCTGATGGAACGGAGTTTGTTACTGATGGAACAGCCTTAGCCAGCGGCGTCGTTTTGTCCGCCGCTGGCCGCGACTGCACAGGAGCGGTAAAAGCGGAGACCTGCCAATGCGGAAGGGTGTACGAGAGAAGTGGTAAACCAAGCGCGCATCCAAGTCCCAGGGTCCAAACCAGATGGCGAAAAGAGGCGGACGCACGGCGTGAGAGCAGAGCTGCGGCTGAAGCTGCGATCATCAAAAGACTTGCTTTGATGGCTGCATCTAAGAGGACAAAAACAAATTGGTGAGAAAACATTGTTAGTCTCCATCAATGCTGGCTGGCTCGCCCGCATCGTTTCTCGGTTTGGCTTTGCTGCTTGTGATCATCTCCGATAGCCGCGCTGCCTCTCCATCGGAAAGCTCGGTTTCAGCTTCGGACAGCAGAGTTGCCACCGCCGTCTCCAGGTTGCCGCCGAAAAAAGTGGTCAGCACTTGTTTCATTGCTGACTTCGCGGCGGCCTGGCGAGGATGGGTCGGCAGATACAGAAAGTGCTGGCCTTCCTGGATATGGCGCAGGTGGCCTTTTTCTTCCAGGATGAGAATAAGCTTGCGAATGGAAGAGAGACCAGGAGGATCAGGCAAGGCACAAAGCACCTGCACCGCAGAGGCTTGGCCAAGCGAGTAAATGGCATCCATAATCTGGCGTTCGCGTCGGCTGAGACGGTGGGGCAGCGGCTTGTTCATCATAAGTTTCCTCTCATGCGAACATTTTCGCATATTCGGCGCAGAATGTCAAGGTTTTATGCGAAATAATTCGCAGTCAACAATTTGCCTGTTATTTAATGGAAGAAACCGTTTCACGCAAAAACTGGCGCAGAGCAGATTTTTCTGCTCTGCGCCAAAAATGCTATGAAAATGAGTTGATTGCCGTCAGTCTTGAACTTGAGCTGCGACTAAACCTGCTGCAATCCCTTCCGCCAGCCGCTGTTGCTGCCGTGGGTCTTGGAGACGGCTCAAGCCCTGCGGAGTGTTTATATAGCCGCACTCGACGAGGACAGCGGGCATCTGTGCCTCGCGCAGGACCCCAAATCCTGCGACGAACCGCGCCGCATCTGACGTGACTTTGCTTGGGGGAAGGGCCGTCGCTTGACCAATTCCGAAGCCGATGGACTGAGCTAATCGATGCTGCTTTGGGTTCTGCCCGTGGAAATACACAAGCGTTCCTGTTACCTCTGATTTTTGGGGCACCTGATCTGATCTTTTCGCCCACACGTCACAATGCAGGCTCACAAAATAATCTGCATGATGCTGCGTGGCAAACTGAGGACGTCCTAGAATGGGCAGATAGGTGTCGCTGTCACGAGTCAGGAAGACGACTGCTCCACGTCGCTCTAGGTCGGCACGGAGCTGCTGGGCGATCTGCAGATTTAGCGTTTTTTCCATCACTCCCCCTGCACCGACGGCCCCTGTATCTAGTCCGCCATGGCCTGGGTCCACAACGACCACAGGGTGTCCGTTGAAGTTGGGAACTGCCCGACCAGCACTCAGATTTTCTGAGGAGACAAGGTAAAGAGCTACGGCTGATCTCCAAACTAAGGTCTTGCAATGAGTTTCTGACTTCATCTGCCCATTGGGTCCATAAACGTTGAGAGAAACGTTGTGGAAAGTCAAGGTCGAACCCAGCAATTGAGCATCGTCACTGCGGATCGTTTGGCTAACGCGCCCGTTTTTATACTGAGTCAATGTCACTTGCCGAAGTGTCTGGGTGGGCTGGTCATAACCGCCTTGAGCGCGAAGGGATTTTAATAGCTTGCCGCCAGGGCGGTCCTCACAGGTGAAAGGCATAACGGTTGTGGCAGTCGGAAGGATGACCCATCCCAAGGGGCCGCCAACGCCGCTGACCACTGCTTTTGCGTGAAGCTGGATGTTGCGGAACTCAGCCATTTGATAAGGGCGCGTCTGAAGGAGGATTGCTTCCACATGAGGCAGCGTCGTCTTGGGATAGTCCATACTGAGCGTGCCATTACGGCAAGCCAGATTGTCTATCACAGTTCCTCGGTCGCCTCTTCCTTCCTGGAGCAGTATCTCGCGGCCAGAGGCATCCACAATCACGGCCCGCCGAGCCACATTGCCAAGCTGCTCTGATGTGCCGAGGAAACTATCGGTACGCTCAATGCGGCCAGGATACTGGGTTTGATAAACCACGCTGGGCTTGTCGCCGAGGTGAATCGACACTTGTCCTGTCTGCGGTGTTAAACGGACAGGGAGCGTTGCTACCGTCTGCCATTGCCCTACGGCAATTCCCAAGTGTAAGGAACAAGTACGCGCACCTGATGGAGAAGCGACAGGTAAAACAACTGACTCAGCCCACTTCCGCGTGTTGAACCTCAAGAATGGCTGCCCGCTGAGGAAAGTGATGTGACTGTCCGCGCTGGTAATATGGTAGTAGGTGCTGATATTAGAGGTAGGGACAGTGGCTCCTGGATGTATGAATCTGAGATCAAGTGCGAAAAGAGGATGCGTCGGAGTCGACTCCCACCCAAACCTCTTCGGGTAGCGATCCGTCTTTGCCAGCGGACTCGTCAGCAGTGTCCCATCTGGCCCCCAAAACGGATCGCTGAACATACCTTTGCCGTTTCCCACAGCCGTGACACGGGTTACGCCCTCCACGCCCACCGTGTAGCCATTCGGAAGCAACTTCTGGTAGCCTGGGGTGATGGGCACGGACACAGCATTATTTATCTGGCCGTCGGCAGCGGCGGCGCGGAGTACGGGCCGCAGCATCGACAAAGGGAGAAGCAGAAAGCCGAGCATCATTCCCGTGAGCACTAAACGCCTCTGAGACAAATGACTTCGGTTCCTTCCCGTCGCCAGCACCGCCTTGACGCGCCCTTCCACCTCTGAAGACTGGGCCATAGTGACCGCAAGTGTTCGGGCAGTCTTTCCCGTGGGCATCGAACGCACCACTTCAATGAGCCGCTGGGCGTAGTCGGTAGCTTTCATTCCTGTTTCCAAAACGAGATCGTCACAGGCTGTCTCACTCTCCGCGCGTGCCTGCCGCGTGGCCCACCAGACCAGGGGATGCCACCAGTACAAGGCGCAGGCCAGGCGAGCCAAAAGTTGTGTCGGCCAATCAAAACGCTGGACGTGTGCCAGTTCGTGCAGAAATGCGGCCCGCAAGCATTCCTCGGACCAAGCAGCGGACTGCATCGGAAGCAAAACAACGGGCCGCAAAACGCCCCACGTAACGGGAACAACCACAGCGCTACGGGCATCGGCGCGCAGGAACAGCACACGGCGGCGCAAGCCGATCTGCTGGCGGGCGGCTTCCGCAATCTGAAAAGCCCCGCCTTCCAGTGGTATAGCCCGCTGCCTGATCCTGCCGATGCGGCTCAGGCCAACGGCAAGATATGCCAGCGACACGAGCGTTCCCCCGAGCCAGAGGGTGAGACCAAAGGTGCCCCAGGCAGTGACAGCAGGAATGCGCCTATGCGAAACAGGCGTCGGGATTTCTGTGGCATCGGCGGCAGAAGCTGGAACAGCGTCCGCTCTGGTGGGGACCGAAGAAGCGAAGTCGGAAGTAGCCACAACAGACTGTGGGGCGCTCTTTACTGTCCCAAGATCAAGAACGGCTGGCGGGGCCGCTGGCGAAGTGGCGGCGGTGTGGCCCCAGGCGACATTCCACTTCGGCAGGGCTGCCGAAATTAGCGGCAGAAGCAGGACGCTGATCACTGCCGCTGTCCAAACCAGGTGGCGGGTTGCCGCCGACGAGCGGCGCAGCAGGCGGCAGGCCAATGCTGCCAACAGCAGCAGGAGCGTGCTTTTCGCAAGCAGCCCGACAAAAATTGGCAGAACGTGCTGGACCGTCGTGTTCATTATCATCGTGGTCATTATGCCTTACCTCCCGCGTCTTCAGCCCTGGCCTGCTGAATGAGTGCCTCCAGCCTCTGAAGCTCCTCTTCATCAGGGCGCGTCTTCTGACTGGACAGCAGGGTTGCCACGGCGTTTTCAACGCTGCCGCCAAAGAAAGTTTCCACGACCTGCTCAATGGCAGATTTGGATACTGCCGTCCAGGACTGGGCGGGACTGTAAATGTAGCGCCCGCTCTGCTGAGCGTGCGTTACCTGCCCTTTTTCTTCCAGGATCGCTACCAGACGGCGCACGGCACTGTAGCCTGGAGGATCAGGAAGTGCTTCCTGAACTTCGGCAACGGTGGCCTGGCCGCGCTCGTAAAGTACCTGCATGATTTGCCGTTCGCGGCGGCTCAGTCCCTTCGGCAATAGTTTGGTCATCGGTGCATTCTCCCTATGCTAAATAATTTAGCACAAAGGAGGATGGTTTGTCAAGAGTATTGCTAATTTATTTAGCATATTGCTTTTGCAGAGCAGAGGAAAAACAGCCACACTTGAAGAACGTGTGGGCAGAAACGCCCACTGGAGAAGCACATTGGTCGAACCTATTGCCGCCTACGATCTGCCCGAACCCGCGAAAGCGCAACTGCTCACCCTGGCCGCTGAGAGCGACTTGCTGCTGATCGGCGAACTGCACGGCACCCAGGAAGTGCCCCGTCTGATGCTCGGGTTGTTACCCGCGCTGGCTGACTTGGGCTATGGTGGTCTCGCTCTGGAAATGCTCACCTGCGAGCACGATCAGCTCCTGCGCTGCGCTCAGGGGAAAGACTCGCCGCCCCCAATGTTCGGCCTCAGCAACTTTCGCGACGGGCGGGGCAACGCGCAGACATTTTCACTGATCCAGCAGGCGGTGCAGGATGGCTGGCAGTTGCTCTGCTTCGATGTTGATTTCATGCAGGAAGGTGATGCCTGGTCCGTCAGGGACCGAGGGATGGCCCAGAACCTGCTGCACCAGTGGGAGCAGCTCTGCCCTGAACGCAAAGTGCTGGGCGTCTGCGGTAACCACCACTCCCGCCTCGTGCCGCCGACCGAGCCGACGGAACTGTGGCCGTCGTTTGCCTACAGCGTTCAGCAGGCGCGTCGTGACCTGAGAGTGAGTTCTGTCAAAGTGAAGCATCAGTGCGGAGCCTATTTCAACGGGGAGGTTCAGACGTTTGATAATGGCGCGGAATTTTGTGCGTCCCAGGCAGAGGTGCATCCTGCGGACTGGCTGGGCCACACCCTGGACTTGCACCTGCCGTGCGCGACGCCCGCGACGTTCCTGAAAGATGAAGAGAGTAAGGAATCGCGGAAGGAATTGCCACAATGAACCTCTCCGCATTGCCGCCTGCGCTGATCGCAACTTTATTTTGCCTCTGGATCGGTCTAATTCTTGGCGTCCTGCGCTATATGAGCGGATGGGCGACACTGGCGCGTGTGTACCGAACTCAGCAAGGGCTTCAGGGGGAAAAGTATTCATTCCGCAGTGGCTCCTTCAACGGCGTGAACTTCAATAACTGCCTAACGCTGGGAGCCAACAGCGATGGGCTTTATCTCAGCACTCTGTTCCCGTTTTCCCTTGCCTTCCCCGCGCTACTGATCCCGTGGCAGGAAGTGACCGCCACGGCTTCCAAAGGTTCGTTCTTCAGCTATATGCGCTTTCAGTTTCAGCAGGCTCCGTCCATCACGTTCAGCGTTTCGGAAAAACTGGGGCAGCAGCTATTGCTGGCGAAGCCCAATAACGAATAGACTGGTTGCAAATACTTGATCATGCCCTGGCACGCGCTCCGCTGGCGGCACGGAAGTTTCGGGGGGGCAGGCATTCACGATCAGTGGAGACCAAAGCCGAGGCTGATAAATATGGCTGAGGCCAAGGGTCTTCTTGATTGGGAACCGCTGATAAGGCTGTATTAAGCTCATAGCTAATTGATTTCATTACGTGGGCAAGCCTCTTTGCTGGAAATACTCTGCTTTACTAGGGGACGAAAGGTGAGAGATTTCATTGTCTGTTGAAGCAAGAAGCATTGAACAATCCGAAATCGAACTGGTAAGTCAGATCATTGCTGCTTGCCTGAGCGTGTGTTTGACAGAGGTTCCCCGCTTTCTCGGCAGCGGAGCAGTCAACAAAGTTTACGCCGCCTGCGCGGACGGACTTGATGTGGCTGTCAGGTTTTGCGAGGAGTGGCGTGGACTGTCTCATTACGAAACAGAAAAATGGTGCCTCCAGCAAGCAATGGCGGTGGGCGTCCCTGGTCCTCAGGTGCTGGCAACAGGAATGCTTGGTTCCACACCGTATATGGTCCAGACGCTTGTCACGGGTATCAGCGGCGATACTGTCTCTGCTGAAGATCAAACCCGCGTTTGGCAGGAACTAGGGAAGTATGCCAAACTGATTCATTCCATTGAGGCAACGGGCTTTGGCGAGCAACTAATTGATGCCGAGCAGGGCTTTTGCAGCAATCCGCATTCGCCCACTTGGATCGATTTTGTAGATTATAACCTTTCCAGTCTTACGCCCACGGATCAGCTTCTCAGTTTGGGTGTTTACACTGACAGCCAGCAGCCACGGATCAAGAGCATTTTCGAGGCGCTGAAAGTGCAGAGGTTCAAATTCGGCTTGTGTCATGGCGATCTGGACCCGCGTAATACAATCCTGGGGGCGGAGGGACAGCTAACTCTCCTGGACTGGGGATGTGCTTCTGTCAACATCGTCCCGCACCATGACTTGATTGCCATTTTGCGATTTCACGATCCACAGGACAAGAATGTATTGGCTTTCCTGGATGGCTATGGTGTCTCAGTAGGAGGCTTTAAGTCGCTTATGCCCGCGTTGACAAGCCTGCGCCTGCTCCAAGCTTTTGATCTGGTGCGCTGGGCGATTGACAAGAGAACAGAGGAAATTCCAACCTATGTGTCTGGGGCTCAAACGGCACTTGCCTCTGCCTTAAAGACAGATTATCCTTAAAGACAGATTATCCTTGATGACTGATATGCTGCCGATGACCTTGACTAGGTTATCTGAACAATCCATAGAGACTGAGTGGCTCACGGAGGTTCTGTGTTCTAGCGGAAACCTTGCCAGTGGAAATGCGGAACGGTTATTCCTCAGCACGAACGCCGAGGGCAGCGATGAACCTTGAGTTTCTCCCCATTGACCTGGACCGTCACACTGATTTGTGCATCGCCTTTGCCGAGGACCTAGACACGTGTAGCTTCGGCTCCGCCGAGCAGTTTCATGGCGAAGACGGCAAGGGAGCCGAGCGTTACATTCAGCGCCTGCGAGCAAAACTGGCCGCCGATCCCGAAGGCTGCCTGCATGTCTGGCTGGGCGGCGCGGTCGTCGGCCAGCTCAATCTGGGGTGCTTCATTGACCCATCCGTCGGCTATGTCAACGTGTTTTACGTCCTTCCCCAGTGGCGGGGTAAAGGCATTGCCGACGCAATGGAGCAGTATGCTACGGGCTGGTTCAAGCAGCGTGGCTTCACCTCGGCACGCCTGAGCACGACGCCAAGCAACGTGCGGGCAGTGCGCTTCTATCTCAGGAACGGCTGGCGTGACCTCGGACCGCGCGAAGACAAACCCGAGCTGCATAATATGGAGAAGACGTTTGCATAGAAGAGATTTATATGACCAATGATACCTCGACAGCGCTAACTGACTTTCCCATCCTGGAGTTCGATCCCACTCTCGAAGCTCTCATTGAGCCGAGGCATGTCCATGCCAAACGCGACGTGCCTGAGTATGCCGTCGTCTGCTTCTTTCAGGACGTGATCGCAGGTCTACAACAGGAACACAGGGCCAAGCTTCTCCATACCCTCAGTAGTGAGATTGGGCCACACCCGATCTATGAGATGGAAGTTCAGGGACAGCGCCTCGCCGTCTTCCACCCTGGCATCGGCGCGCCTCTTGCCGCTGGACTCTTGGAGGAAGTTATCGCGCTCGGCTGCACAAAGTTCGTCGCCTGCGGGGGCTGCGGCGTGCTTGACAGCGCCATCGCCATGGGCCATGTCCTAGTGCCGCACTCCGCCGTGCGCGACGAAGGCACATCCTACCACTACCTGCCGCCTGCGCGCGAAGTGAAAGCGAGCGCGAAGGCCGTGGGTGCCATTGAGCAAACCTTGAAAGCCCATGGCGTAGACTACTTACCTGTCAAGACGTGGACGACGGACGCCCTCTACCGCGAGACGCCTGCCAAAGTAAAGCGGCGCAAGGAGGAAGGCTGCCTATGCGTAGATATGGAGGCTGCCGCCTTCTTCGCCGTGGCTCAGTTCCGAGGCGTGGAGTTCGGACAAATTTTGTACGGCGGCGATAATCTAGGCAGCGACGTTTGGGATCATCGGGATTGGAACAGCCATTTGACGGGTCGTGAAAAGCTGTTCTGGCTGGCGGTGGAAGCGTGTCTGACGCTGTGAAGGCTTGGAGGACAAGGTGATTATTTTCCTGAACGGCTGCATCAACGCGGGCAAGTCCAGCACCGCCCAGGCACTGACGAGGCTCCTTCCCAACACCGCCCATGTCGAACTCGACGATCTGCGCCACTTCTGCTCCTGGATGCCTCTGGGCGAGGCGATTCCCGTAACGCTGGAGGCTGCAGTCGCAGTAACGCGCGTGCTGGTGGGGCGTGGGTTGAATGCTGTTTTGACGTGGCCGCTTCAGGAGGAGAATTATGTTTACCTGGTGACGCAGTTAGAGCCGTTGGGGGTTCCAATTTACGCCATCACCCTAGACGCCGACGAAGGCGTGCTTCTCTCCAACCGAGGCGAGCGGACACTAACGGATGCTGAGCGCTCGCGGATTGGGGTGATGCGGCAGGAAGACTACCAGAGCCGCTCGTTCGGCAGCGTCATCGACACCACAGGACTGAGTGCCGAGCAGACGGCGGGGCGGGTGGTGGAGATTGTGACAGGGCTGCTTACCGAGCCTGTTAAGCCTTTCCTGTGGAATAAGAAGAAACTCGGCGCGGCGGCGGTCATTCGGGATATAGACGGGCCCGTTCTGCTGGTCAAGCACAGTTATGGCAAGCTCAATTGGGAACTGCCAGGCGGCGCAGCGGAGGCGGGGGAGTCCGTCGCCGACGCTGCCATGCGTGAAGTGCGCGAAGAAACGGGATTATTTGTCACCGCTGAACGGCTAACGGGAATATACTATATGGCAGAAAACGACAGTCATCATTTTGTGTTCCTGTGCAAGCCCATGGACCGCGACCAAGAGCCGCGCCCTGACCGTGTGGAGATCACCGAGTGCGGCTACTTCCCGCCCGACGCCCTGCCGCGTCCAATCAGTGATTTCACTGAGGGGCGTATCCAAGATGCACTCTCGGGACAGTTCCCGCTTTTACCTCTGCTGGTCGGTCCGCGCCAATGGCTGGAATAAAAGCAACAAGTAGAGTAATATGGAATCCCTTTCTTTCGATGGCCTCACCGCGCTTTATGACCAGACTCGCACGTTCGACCCCCTCTGCTTAGGGAAAGCCTTGGACTGGCTAGAAGACCACTTTCCGCCGACTCAGTCTCGCACCATCTTGGAGCCAGGGATCGGCACAGGTCGAATTGCCTTGCCGCTGATGGAACGAGGCTATCGGGTGACGGGCCTGGACATCTCCGAGGAGATGTTGAGTGTTTGTGCTGCACAAAGCCAGCAGTCTGGTTACAGCGACAGGCTCCGTTGCCTGCGGGCAGATGCCACCCGACTGCCTTTCTCAGAGAGGGAGTTCGACCTGTGCATGGCCGTGCATCTTTTCTACTTCATTCCTGAATGGCGAAGAGCTTTGCGTGAGATGCTGCGGGTGCTGAAGCCTGGCGGAGTGCTGATCCTGCTACACACAGGCTTTGGAGCCGAAGTGCCGCACTTGAACACACGCTACCGAGAACTCGCTCAAAACCAAGATTATGATTTTTCCGTTTATGGAGTCCGCAGCACGACTGAAGTAGTGGATTATGCCACCTCTCTGGGATGTACCTCTGAGCGGATTGAAGAGCAGTCATGGAAATGGGTGGCCCGCCTCCGCCAGCGGGATGCGCTTGATTACCTGGCGTCTCGCACTTATTCATTCACGAAAGACGTTCCCGAAGTGGTGCATCAAAATGTGATGGACAGCCTCCGCCGCGAAGCTGACGCGGCGGGAGGCATGGACGCAATCATTGAAGTGCCGAACCGCATCTCGATAGTCGTTCTGACGCCATGCGCTTGAAGCGCCAATTACAGGAAGCGAGTCACAGACAATTCATGCCAACTTACAACACTATCGGCCAAAACTACACAGATACGCGTCATCCCGATGAGCGTATTGTGGTCGCACTTTGTGATTTGCTGGCTTTGTCGCAGGGAAGTCTGATTGCGGACATCGGCGCAGGTACTGGGAACTACACCAGTGCTTTAGCAGATCATGGCTACTCCCTACGCGCCGTTGAACCCTCTTCCGTCATGCGGGCGCAGGCCGTGCCTCACCCGAACGTACAATGGCTTGCAGGTAATGCCGAAGCCATTCCTCTTGGAGACGGCGAAGTAGACGCGGTGATCAGCACACTTGCCATCCACCATTTTTCTGATCTACGTCAAGCCCTGCGCGAAATGGATCGTGTTGCGGGCGTGGGGCCATTGGTCTTGTTCACCTTCGACTACACGGTAATCGAGAAGCCATGGCAGGCAGACTACTTCCCGACGTTATGGGAAGAAATGGTTCGCCCACTCCCGCCGCTGGCTGAACTGGCGAACTGGATTGAGGAAGATGCCATGCGGCACGTGGAAGTCGTGCCGTTCCTGCTCCCTGCTGACTTGACGGACTTGTTTATGCTGGCAGCTTGGCAGCGTCCTCAGCTTTATCTTGACCCGCAAGTGCGGGCGGGCATTTCATCATTCGCGCTGGCTAAAACGACGGACGTGACTGCGGGCGTAGAGCATCTGCGAGTTGACCTAGAAGACGGCCAGTGGGATGCGAAATATGGGTGGCTACGGGAACGGCAGGAGTTCGACGCTGGCTACCGCTTCCTGTGTGCCCGAAAGTAGAAGCACTTTACGACTGCGGACAACGGCTGGTGTAACGGCCTTATTGGTCGGAAAGCCATTGGCGCACGAGCCGTTGAATCAGGTATAGTGCTGGCGAGGGAACGTAAGATTATTCTTCGTAAGATTATTCTTCGTAAGATTATTCTTCGTAAGATTATTCTTCGTAAGATTATTCTTCGTAAGATTATTCCTCACAGGCCAAGCTACAGGAGACAGTTCCATGCAGCGCATAGATTTCCGCAGCGATCCAGCCTTCCGCGCAAGTAATCCATTGCCCGACAGTTCCCCTCCGCCTGTGCCGAGCCCGCCCACGAATGATGGTTCTCCGCGCCAACCAAAATCTCCACGCGGAAAGCCAAGAAAGTGGAAGCCTTGGGTGTTGCTCTGCTACCTTCCCTGGATGCTGTGGATGGTTGGACATGACATCTGGAAGGATCATAATCCATCTCCTGATACGGCGCTGATCCAGGCGGCTCAGAATGGCAACTTGGTTCTGACCATGGATGCTCTGTCACATGGCGCGAACATCAATGCCACTTGCCCCTGCGACCGCAGCGCCCTCGCTTGGGCTTCGTTCAACGGCCATCTGCCTGTTGCGAATCTCTTGATTGTCCGTGGTGCGTCCGTCAACAAGCCCGACGACCACGGTGACACCGCGCTGACGCTGGCTTCCTCTAAACATCATGTGGACATTGTGGCGCTTCTGGCCGCTCATGGGGCGAACGTCAATGTGGTGAACTCAGTCGGCGGGTCCGCTCTGTGGTACGCCGTAGATGATCACCAGGTAGGAATGACAAAGACACTGCTGGAGTATGGTGGAAATCCCAACTCAGTTGACAAAGGCGGATGGACGATGCTGATGAAGGCTGCGAGTGATGGCTCTGAGCCGCTCGTCAAGTTGCTAGTCGCTCATGGTGCATCGGTGGATGCTAAAGATAAGAACGGTCTCACGGCTGCGGCATGGGCAGGTGAGGAGCGGCACCCCGAAATCGAGGCTTATCTCCAAGCGCTGTCAGCTCGTAAAGGCGATATTATCCCAAGCCGCCCAATGTAGTGCTTCGGTTCTCGGCCTCGTTCTGGTTCTCGGCCTCGTTCTGGTGCCGTCGAAAATCGTGTCCTTCAAGTACCACACAGAAACGAAGACCAACCGTTCCAAACTCCGCGTCATCCAGAAGTTATGAACCGAAAGTTATGAACCGAAGCCTTACTGTCACTGCGAATTTTCAACTTGCGACCAATGCTCTTCTTGTGCTGGATTCGCCTCTTGAGGTTTCTCTGGATTGCCATCTTTGTCAGCGCACTGGGCGAACAATTGTCATGGCAACCGCAGAAAGCCAGATCGCAACTCTGCCCAGCTTAGTCAAAGAAACCCTCTCACTCTCGCATCGCCCCGCCATCTGTACGCCTTCCGTGCACTCATTTCCTGGGCAGGTCGTGCATTGTGCTCAGATCAATCGCGGCAGGTCAGGTTTGCGTTTCGAAGTGCATTACGAGTTTCACCCTTTCGTGGATATTAAGAACGGGTGTGAAGCATCGGACGCCCCGACATGGGGTAGGGTAGCTTTTCGCATTGTCTGCCCGAGTTGCGGCAAAGACCAACGTATTTTTATCCAGACGAACTTGGTAGGCTCAGATTTGGCAAGACCATATAAGCACTCTTGTTCTTGCGGACAGGAGCTGATAAAATTTGACCAAGGAGACCTACCACAGTTTTCTGAGGTGATACTGTTGCCGCAAGGAGCAAATTGATGGCGTTTTTTTCATCAGCAAGTAGATTGTGGGAGTGGCCGTAGAGGTGGTAAAGGCCGTCATGAAAGCGGATTCAAACTCGAAAGGCGTAGTGACAGAGCCCAGCCAGTCAAATATGAATGTCCGATTGAAAATTCAAATAGTTCTTGGGCTTATCTTTTTGTGCGGCGGTGCCTTGCTCTCATTCTTGCCCAAATCAGACGTGAATCAGGGAGCTGTCAGATTCAGCCTCTGCTTTGTCGGGATTAGCTTCCTACTGGTAGGGTTCAATAAGCAAGTGATTTTGCGATTTGGATTTCCCGCTTACTGTTCCTTGCGTATTTCTGGGCTTCTCTCTATCTTGGCATTTTTCTGGTGGTACATATTCCAGCATTTCCATCAACTCGGCGATCTGCTTGGACCCTACCTTGTCATCGGCTTTGCCATTACTGTTATGATCGTTTTGCGAGTTCATCGCCTGTGGCAACTTAGACGTCGGTACAGCAATCCCTAGCTTTCGCGGCGTCGGCATAGCTTAGTTTTTTTGGGCGGACAGGTCATGACTGACGCATAAGCAAATAGACAAACTATTTACAAAAAGACTATTCGAGAGAGTATAGGCGCAGATCAGGGACGAGGGCGCTTTCCGTATAAACAAGACCCTGGGGCTGTTCCTGGCCCAACAGGAGTGATCCGAATGCAGAATGAACACGAGCATTTTATGCGTGAAGCGCTCTCAGTCGCCAGGCAAGGTATGGACTTGGGCGAACTTCCCATTGGAGCAGTGATCGTGCTAAACAGCCAGATTATCGCGTCCGCCTACACTCAAGAGGTGACGCAGGGCCGCTTGCTGGTTCATGCCGATCTGCTCGCACTGGAGGCCGCCGACCGCCTTAGCCCGTTCCCAGGCAAGCGCAGAGACGCCATACTCTATGTCACAGGTGAACCCTGCCTGATGTGCCTGGGCGCGGCCATGTCGTTTTGCATCGGCGAGATAGTTTATGGCCATGAGATGCCTAGTGACGGCGCAGTGTCCCTGGTACAGGGATGGCAGCGGCCTGAAGAGGACTTCCCGAACTATCGGCTTCCCAGGATCACGAGCGGCGTGCTGCGGCAGGAAGGCATTGATTTGTTCAAGGAGTACGTCGCACGTCATTCAACAGGAGCCATGTGGGAATGGGCGAAGACGGTGGCGGCGTTATGAGCAGCCCCGCGAAAATCCCAGAGTTCGGTCAACAGATTGAGGGCCAGTATTATGCCCCGCGCCCTGGTGCTTATGGCCTCATTTTCGACGCCTCAGGCCGCATCGCCATTCTTGAGACTCAGAGCGGATGCTACCTGCCAGGTGGCGGCACCGAGGGCAGTGAAACGCCTGAGGAGACGCTGGTACGGGAGGTATGGGAAGAATGCGGTTTCAGCGTGGAGATCATCGAGCGGGTAGGTGAGGCAGCCGAGTACCGTTTTACAGCGGGCCACGAGTTCGGTGTCCGCAAGGAGTGCGTCTTCTTCGAGGCGACTGTGGGCGACGGAGGCGGTGCTGCGACCGAAGCCGACCACGCGTTGATCTGGCTAGAGCCACATGAGGCTGAGAAGCGGCTGTCACACGGAAGTGAACGGTGGGCCTTGCGCCAGCATTTACGAGTGTGACGGCTCAGGGTCCGCAACTCACACGCGCCGCTCTTCGTGAACAGTATATTCGGTATGCACCTCGTAGGCCCGCGACCGAGACAATGTGTTTGAGGGCTTCCATGAGACCAAGTATACCTGATGGGCAAACCCTGTCATTTTCTCGGTCTCTGATCTCTAGGATTCTATTACTTTAGACCAGTCACCGATTTTGAGCGCAATGACTTGACAGGAGCAGGCCCTTGTGCTAAAATCAAAACGATCATCTCTGTGTGTGCCGCTTACCGCTGCGAGAGCACGATCCACGTAAGACCCATACCACGATGATGTCGAACCATCAGGGAAACGACCCATGCGCGTCCGTAGAGACGCTGCACAGTCGCCTGCGTTCGCATCTCGTCGGCCTGGGGCTCTTTTCTTTGTCCTCTCCGTTCCACCCACCTGGGTATTCCCCTTCCCGCCAAGCTGCGACGCAATCGCCGCCCCGTCTTTGTGGTTCTCCGCCTGGGGCGGCTATTTGATTGTGCTGATGGCAGAGGGAGAAGAAGATGTTACACGAGATCACTAATCCTGAGATTGTCACCGCGCTCCGAGAACACCGCGAGGACCGCGATGCGCTGTTGGCTTCGCTGACAGCCTCACTTCAAGCTGATCCTTTCGTCCGAGCCGCCTGGCTCTGGGGTTCCTTCGGGCGTGGTGAGGCAGATGACCTAAGCGATCTGGACCCGTGGCTAGTCGTCGCAGATGATGCTGTTGGGACAATGGGAACACGCCTGCGGCAGTATGCGCTTCTGACGGGTACATTCATCATGGGGGGCGAAGAACATCAGCATGGCCCGCCTGGCGGCGGTTTCTTCAACTCGCTTCATGAAGGCCGTCACGGGCTTCTGCATCTGGATTGCTACTGGCAGCCTGAATCTGCGATAGAGCAGGTTCCTGAGCGGGCTGTTCTCTTCAACCGCCTTCAAGACCCTCACCCTGCAATCCCGCCGCAACCAACGGCGTCTGAAGAGCTTGATGCCTCGATTATGGCTGATGCTCCGCTAGAGGTTGATGCTCCGACAGAAGAAGCAGAGCGCATTACAGGAGGGATCGGGTTTGCCTGGCTAATGCTGTCCATCGCCGCAAAAACGCTGGCAAGGCATCCTGACTCGGACATGACCCTGATGATGTATCCGCGCCCTGGCCTCGAAGACGCGGCGCGACTGCTCGGGCAGGAAGAATTTATTGGTGCGTTGGATTGGTCGGTGCCCAAAGAAACTCTCGATAAGGTCGAGTGTCTTCGTTCCCTGGCGCACAAAACGGCACGGCTGACAGAGATTGCCAACGAAAAGGGATTAAACCTCTCGCCACTGAATGCCAGGTGTTTGTTCCGCTATTTGGATATGGTGGAGGACATCCTGAAATGACTCGTCTCCGCGCCTGCGGCGCTTTGATCCACGGCGATGCGATCCTAATGGTGCGGCACGTCGAGCCGACGCGTTCCTATTGGACGTTGCCTGGTGGCGGGCTGGAGGCGGGAGAAACGCCCGCCGAGGCCGCTATCCGCGAGATGCGGGAAGAGACAGGATTGAATGCGAGCGTTGTTCGTCTACTGTTCGAGCGCTTCTATTTTATGACCAGAGACGGGGTTCAAACCAAAAACCCTGAATACGTCTTTTTGGTTGAACTCACCGACCAAGTTGATGGCACCTCGCAGACGGCAATGGTTAGCAGCGATCCTGAAGACGCACATCTTCCAATCAAGCATCGGCTATTACAGGATGTGGCGTGGCAATCACTGGAGATAGTCAAGGATCATCGGCAGATAGCGCTGGTGCTGGAAGCTCTCGCGGGCAATGGGTAACATACAAAGGACAACACGGATCGTGATATGAAACGCATCTCCATCATCGGCACAACAGGGTCTGGGAAAAGTACGCTCGCCAGACGAATCGCTCAGAAGCTGGCGTTTCCCTCCATTGAACTTGATGCCATCAACTGGCAGCGTCCTGACTGGGAGCCGCTCACGGAAGAAGAACTGCAGGACCAAGTGGCTGAGGCCGTACAACAGGAGCAATGGGTGATCGATGGTGGCTACTCCGCTGTACGCCCGCTGATCTTGGCGAGGGCAGACACGGTGATCTGGCTGGACTATCCGTTTCCTGTGATCTTCAGCCGCTTGCTGCGCCGAACTGCCCGCCGTGTCATTTCTCATGAACGGCTTTGGGGCGGCAACCACGAGACGCTCGCCCGCACGTTGTCGCGGGACTCGATCCTGCTTTGGTGCCTAAAAACCTATCGGCGCAGGCGATGGCAATTTCCTCAGCTACTGGCTCAGGCGCAGAATCGGCATCTGCGGGTTCTGCACTTTCAGTCGCCTCGGCAGACAGAGGCTTGGCTGAAGGAGCTTCGGCACTCCGACGCCGAAGAAAGGTCGAAACGATGACAGACGCGGTTAGTGCGCCGATGGCAGAAGACGGTTACGCGGCTCCCTATGCCAAGGTGACTGCGTTCGTCACCCGTGATGGCGATATGGGAAGGGAACTTCTCGTCTTTCGCCACCCGACAGCAGGCGTACAACTCCCTGCGGGAAGTGTCGAAGCGGGCGAGGAAACAGAAGCGGCGGCTTTGCGGGAAGTGACCGAAGAGACAGGACTGACGGACATTATCACGGTCGCAAAACTCGGCACGCGCACTTATCCGCTGCCCGATGAAGGCCGCATCACAGCACAGGCATCGACGCTCCTTGATGCTCCTAATGGCAAGCCCTTGACGAATGCCTTTTTGCGTCGCGGATTGACCGTGAAAGAAATTGGACGCTTTGGGATGTATTCTCAGGTTGAGTTCCGCGAATATACACTGCATAATGATGTTTTGCAGGTAGCGCGGGTGATAGCCTCGGGCTGGCTTTGCTCGGTCAATCTGGCCTCTTCTGTAGAGCGCCACTTCCTTCACATCACTACGACCAGCCTAACCCAGGATAAGTGGGTCTGGCTCGCGGAGGAGGAACATGCCTTCGAGTGCTATTGGGAGCCGATTGCAGACCCCCCGAGGCTAGTGAGCGGTCAGGACCAATGGCTGGATTGGTATGTCGATAGCTTACGGGAGGAGCGACATGTGCAGTGAAAGCCGAGTCGGTACAAATCATAACCAATACCTGGAAGAGAGTGAAGCCTCAGAATGACTGAACCACTGAACATGACGTTCGATGGCGTCGCGGATTTGTACGATGCAGTCCGTCCGAGCTATCCACCTGAGTTAGTTGAAGCTATCTATTCAGTTCTTGATGGGACGCCAAGACGAGTCCTAGAGATTGGCTGTGGAACAGGGCAGGCGACCTTGCCCTTTGCCCGTCAAGGCTGCCGCATCACAGCACTTGAGCCTGGACAAAGACTGGCTAAGCTCGCCGCCAAAAACCTCGCGGCTTTCCCGCTCGTAAACATTCAGGTAACTACATTTGAGGATTGGCCCATCGCGGAAGGCCAATTTGATCTCGTCATTTCGGCGACTGCCTTCCACTGGGTGTCTCCTAAAGTTCGTTATGCAAAATCCGCCCAGGCGCTGACGGAAGACGGCTGGTTGGCTTTGTTCTGGAATAATGAGGCCGACGATCAGAGCGCAGTGGGCCAGCAAATACAAGCGGTTTACGACACGTTTATGCCACCGAATCAGGCCCATCCCTATGCCACTCATCATCCCGCAGGACGCGGCAAGGAGCAAGGCTCAAAGATTTCGAGGTGGCAGGAAGAGATTGAGCAGTCGCACCTTTTTGGGGAAGTAAATGTCATGCAGTTCTCCTGGAAGAAACGGTACACGACGGAGCAGTATCTCCAGCTTCTGGAGACGTACTCAGATCATCAAGTGCTGTTGCCAGCCAATAAACGTGGCCTCTTTGACGGGATCGAAACTGTACTCGCATGCCATGGCGGGGGGCGCACCAAGACGTATCTGACTGTTTTATATCTAGCTCAGGTCAAGCAGACGGTTCCGTGGGACAGCCTTATAGAGCAGACGCATGGCTAGGGTAAACTGGTTGTGAGCGTAAAAATCGCCAGGCACCAAGAAAGGTCACCATTCTGATGCAAGCATTGCCCCCCCCGATCCTCCGTGACATACCCGACGAAATCTTCGGCGAGCACGTGCTCATTCGCCCGCTGCGCCCAGGCGACGGCCCTACCGTCTGGGAGGCCGTCGAGGAGTTGCGAGAGCAAATTGGTCCATGGCTACCCTTGGTGGAGAAGATGCTCGGCGTGGATGACTGTGAGGCAGCAGCCCGACGCGGAGCGGCCAGGTGGCAGACGCGCGAGGACCTGATGGTTTCTGTCTTTGAGCAGATCACAGGCCGCTATTTGGGTGGGAGCGGACTGCACCGCATTGACTGGAGCGTACCCGCCTTCGAGATCGGCTACTGGCTACGAACGACGGCCTGGAAGCAAGGCTACATCTCCGAGACCGTAAGGGTTCTCTGCCGCTTCGCCGTCGAGACGCTAGGGGCGAACCGTGTGGAGATACAGTGCGATGAGCGCAACACACGCAGCATTGCGGTCCCGCGTCGGCTGGGGTTTGTGCAGGAGGCAACCTTGCGAAACAATTGTCGCGATGGAAGAGGGGAGCTGCGCGACACGCTGATCTTCGCCCTGACTCCTGACGACTGTGCGCGGGCAAAGGTCGAATGGGAGCAGACCAGATGATCACCATCCGCGACGCCATCCCTGCCGATGCACAAATTGTTACTGGCCTGTTGAAGCAACTTGGCCACCCGATCTCGACCGAAATCACGCGGCAGCAGTTAGTGCTCCTTTCGAGTACGGGCTGTGACCGTGTTCTCGTAGCCGAAGCTGACGGCGTCGTCCTCGGCGTCCTGAGCCTGCACTGGACGCCGCTGCTCCACCGAGACAATCCGTTGGGCCGAGTTACGGCTCTCGTTGTGGATGAAGCAGCGCGTGGACAGGGCATTGGCAGCCGTCTGGTCGCCGAGGCTGAGCGAGTTTTGCAGGAGGCGGGATGCAACGCCGTGGAGGTGACAAGTAACGTCAGGCGAGCCGAGGCTCATAATTTCTATCGCAGACTCGGTTACGGGCAGCCCTCAGCCTATTTTCGACGGTCCCTTGCGGAATGACTTGAACGATTCTGACCCAGGAATGGAGGCCGAAGGATAAATGGCTGCTACAGCGCGATAAGAGAAGCTAACAGCGTATCAGTAGTGTCTCTGTCCCTGACAATGCGTGTTCCTAACAAATCTTGGGGGAATTCTAAAATGATGACCATCACCATAATAACATTCGGCGCTCTCGGCATCGTTCTTCTGATTGCAGAATTGTTCACGAAGTTTCTGAAAAACGTCGGACGCAGAAGGTCGGCGACGGGTTTGGGAAGCGAGGGTCCTGGCTCGTCTCCGTCTTCAGGGGACAACTCGAACGCCTCTTCGGGAGCAAACACTGCTGGACATCCTACAAGCCATGCACACGAGCATCATTCGGCTCTTGGTGTCGGCGGCCACCATGACGCCTTCTTCGGACATAGTGGGGACTTCGGCGGTGGGTTTGGCGGCGGGCATGGGCACTGACAGCACGCCTTTGACTGGCTCTCTGGACCAAATTTAATGTTTGTACTGCCATGACCTTTCTGCAAGAAAATGCGAACACATGAGCGTATCAGCCATTCGAAGAAGCATTCAACCCCACATGGAAATCAGGCGGCAGACATTTCTAAATACTGTCTTACTGACTACCAAAATCCCTTCAACCCCGAGCTTTGTCTGCTAGGTTAGGTTTGTCACCGAGCTTGGCTTCATCGTAAGTATATGCGTGGAACCGTACATTCGCTTACTTGGAAAGAAAAAGACTCTGACAAGCATGAGAGAAAACCAAATAGTAGGGAAAATTCCACCATAGATTTGCTCATCTTTCTGCCATTGTATCCAGAGGGACACTCGGTAGATTTCAGTAGACATAGAACGAGTAATTTTCACTATTGAAAATTAGGCTCGCTTGGCTGAATGAAGCACGCTGATCACAATTTAGTTCTATGATCTGGTCCTCTAACAGAGCCAAAAATTATTTTCCAATAGTCTTGACAAACATGGAATGCCTGTGCTAGACTGTTCGCCGTACCATGTTCACTCAATCCAAAAACTTAGTCGCCGCCCTCGGAAGCCAGCAGCCATCGCTCTGGTCGCCCGTTGTCACGTCTCAGGTACTGGGTTCAGAGCGTTCCCTATCTCTGGCAGTCGAGACCAGTGCAAATACATTGGAAACAGGCCTATCAGCGCTGAGCTATCAAAACCATGATAATTGCAGCAAAAACGAACCTACAGATACTGACCGCCTCGCGCCGCCGATTGCGCCCGCTTTTTACCGCAGGGGGGACTGTTCCTAACAGACCCACCTGATAGCAAAGCAGCAATCGGCTCCAAGCACACCGCTTGGAGCCTTTTTGTTTGTCTGCGTGCTTGCCTGCTTTATGCAACATTTATTCTGGGAGTATGTCCGTAATGGTCAACGGTTCTGGCTTTTAACCAGAATATCGGAGTTCGAATCTCCGTGCTCCCACAGCAGCGAACTCTTAGTTTAGCCTCATCGTTCATGGGTAGGACGCGGCTCTTTCAAGGCTGCAAAGCGAGTTCAAGTCTCGCTGGGGCTATCGAATGCACGGACAACGCGAAAAGGAAGATACAAAGAGGAAGAGACGACGATGGCAATGATCAACCTGGTAAAGCGCAAAGCGGATCGGCTGGAAGGAGCGCACCTCAATTGGATGGGCGGGCCATCCTTCAACCTGTCCGATCCAATTGCCGCGCTGCGTCTTGCTGCATCGAGCGCCTTCTTCGGCGAGCCGATGTACTACCACACCGATGCCGCAGACAGCCGCAAGCGCAAAATGTCGCGGCCACAGCGCAAGGCTCATCTGTCCGATGTGGAGATCACTCATCTGCGGGCAACCCTCGGCGCGGTGGACCCGCAGGAATGGCGCGGGCTGTCGCCATCCGCATTGATGGAACGGGCCATCGAAGCGGCGCTGGCCTTCGACCCCGAAGCGACGCTTCAGGAAGCGGTGCGGCTGCGGCAGCAAGAGCATCTGCGGACAACGCCCCAGGTGATCTTGGTTCTGGCGGCGAACACGCCGTCGGTCAAGGGAACGGGGCTGATCACCAAGTATGCGCCGCAGATTATTCAGCGGGCAGATGAGCCGTCGGTCGGGCTGGCCTATCAGCTTGCGGCGTTCGGCAAGCCTATCCCGAACAGCCTCAAGAAAGCGTGGGCCGCGCGGCTGCAATCGTTTGACGGTTATCAGCTTGCCAAGTACCGTCAGGCAAGCCGCGAAGTCAAGACCGCCGATGTTGTCAGCCTGGTGCATGCGTCAAGCGAGACGCTGGATGCGCTGATGCAAGACACGCTGCGAACGACGGGCGAAACCTGGGAAGCGATCATCTCGGAGAAGGGCAGCACGCGGGAAGCCTGGGAAGAGGCCCTCGGACACATGGGCCACATGGCACTGCTGCGAAACTTGCGGAACCTGCTGGACAAGGAAGTGCCCGCCAGGAGCTTCACAGGCAAGCTACTGGCAGGGGTGGCAGGTGGCAAGCAGCTTCCGTTCCGCTACTATTCGGCGTATCAGGCCGTGGCGAAGACTGCGCCGACGCCGCTGCTGGAAACGCTGGAAGCGTGTCTGGAGCGCAGCCTGAGCAACGCGCCGCACTTCGGGGGCCGCGTGATGTCGCTGGCAGACAACAGCGGCAGCGCGTGGGGCACGACAACCAGCTCGATGGGCACGATGCACATTGCCCAGATCGCCAACCTGACGGGCGTAATCACGGGAATGCGGGCTGATGAGGGCTATGTCGGCGTCTTCGGGGACCGTTTGGAGACGCGGCCCGTGAAGAAGTCCGAGGGCGTTTTCCGCCAGGTGCAGGCGCTGGACAAGCTCGGCCACGGTGTCGGTCAGTCCACGGAGAACGGCATCTGGCTGTTCTGGGAGAAGTCGATCCGCGAGCGTCAGCACTGGGACAGCGTGTTCGTGTACTCGGATATGCAGGCGGGCCACGGCGGGCTGTTCGGCACAGAGCCGAGTGCCTACCGCGACTTTATCTGGTCAAAGGGCGGCCATTACATCGACGTGCCGAAGCTGATTGCGGCGTACCGCGCTCAGGTGAACCCGAAGGTTATGGTGTATCTGGTGCAGGTCGCAGGCTACGCCGATGCGCTTGTGCCTGAGTTCTATGACCGCACCTTCATCCTGGGCGGCTGGGGCGAGGGTCTGCTGCGGTTCGCCTCGCAGATGTCGTCTCTGTACGAGAACGCAAACTGAAAGTAACGTAAGAAAGGAAACGATGCAAAAGAGCATGGTCTGAGGGCAGTGTCGGAGACGGTTACTTCCTTACCATGAAAAACCACCGTCTTCAAGCGGTTCTCCCTCAGACCGTATAAACATACCGAAAAACAAATATAAAGAGCAAATATAGCAAAAACAAAGCTGCCTGAGAGCAGTGAAGGTAGCGGCTACTTCTGGAAATTACAGTTCGACTCTGTGACCCGTTTCACCTACGGGTTATGCCGTAGCCAATCCGTTCTCTCTCAGGCAAAAAACCAATTGCTGTTTCTGTGGGCAGTGTAGGCTTGGGTTACTTCAACTTCTAATTGAGCGGTCGCGGGTTCGATCCCCGCCAGTTCAGCGCAAGCTGGACTGTAGCTCAGTGGTAGAGCGCTAAACACCCGAACCGATTGTTCTCCCACAGAAACCGTTTGGCAGCGAGGGCTGCAAACAAAATAGTTGCTATAAATTGCAAGACGGATTGTAAATGCTGAATTGATTGAGCTTGAAAAGTTGGGCAGTTGGCCGAGTGGATGATGGCGCTGGGTTGTAGCCCCAGTCTGTAAAAAGCGCGGGAGTTCGAATCTCTCACTGCCCATATTCTCGTGTGATGATTATCGGATGTTGTGATGGTAGGAAGACATAATTTCTTGCTCTCGTAGCTAAAGAGGCAAAGCGGCGCTCAACTGAAAAAGCGCGTCATGGACACTTGATTGCGGAGGCACCTCATAGCGGCCCGAGAGGGTGGGTTGAGTAACAAGCAGGGGGAAGCGCGTTGGCGGGTGTCTTAGGCTGGAAACAGCAGTGCGGGTTCGAGTCCCGTCGGGAGCATTTACGAAAGAGATGATAAGTGGATATTAGGTCAGTATCCAAGAGGCTGAAGGGACCAGACTCCAAATCTGGCGGCAGCACTGCCCACGCGGGTTCAAATCCTGCCTGACCTGGGACAACGCAAAAGAAACAGTTGATGTCTGCAATCTTTATGTTTCTTTGCTTGAAATCTGTGGTAGAATAAAGACAACAATGAAAGCAATCAGTAACAATCTTATCGCGCGCCACGGCAATCCTAGTTTATCCCTGGATTTGTCGCGCCTCAGCTACATCTGCCCGAGTGAGCGCCAAGATCGCCTGGCCGACTCCCTGAGTTCTGATGTTCTGAACGCCGATGCAGGGCTGAACAGTTTACACGAAAGAGAATGTCTCTGCTGAAACGCAGCATTTTCGCTTTCAAGTAACCTGTTCGGCCTCCCGCATCCCGCGAGAGGCCGTTTTTGTTTTCGTGTCATTTCCATCAAAGGCCGCTGTAGCCCAACGGTAGAGGCATCTGGCTTAGAACCAGACCAGTGGGAGTTCAAATCTCTCCAGCGGCAGCCCGAAGAAACACAAGGAGAAACGCATGTCTGGTCATGTTCAATTTTATCGTCAGTGCTGGCTCGTGCGGGGTAATGCCCGCCAGATGGCTTGGATACCTGAGAAGTTCGACGTCTCAGGCCGCTTTCTGCGGCTGACAGAGGCGGGCCTTTCGGAAGATGGCTGGCAGGTGACAGGAGTGGGCACACGACTGACAGAAGCCTATGTGCGTGAGCGGAGCCAGGATTATAAACACACCCGCCAGGCATCGGACGTGTGAGGTCATTCGGGAGGGGATACGGCGGCAAGTCCTGCCTGTATCTCCTGCCTGATACCACAGGAACTGCCCTCGTAGCCCAATGGCAGAGGCACCGAGTTTAAGCCTCGGTCAGTGGGAGTTCGAGTCTCCCCGAGGGCAGGCAGCGCCCTGGTAGGCCAACTGGCAGAGCCGCTTCTCTCAAAAGGAAAAGGGTGCGAGTTCGAATCTCGCGCAGGGCATTTGACAGAAAGGAGGAACGGATTTTCAGCAAAGATTTTCAGTAATGGCGTTTTGGTTCTCCCTGGTGTTTTAGTTCTCCCTGGTGTAATGGCAGCATGACCGACTGTTACTCGGTTTGTTCTGGTTCGAGTCCAGAGGGAGGAGCCATTTTTAATAGGAATGATCTTGTCGGTATGGGGCTGTGGTGTAACGGTTTGCATCTCTCTCTGTCGAAGAGAAGGAACGGGTTCGACCCCCGTCAGCCCCGCCAGCAT
The DNA here is from genome assembly GCA_965277455.1 of Capsulimonadaceae bacterium. GTDB lineage: Bacteria > Armatimonadota > Armatimonadia > Armatimonadales > Capsulimonadaceae > JANXMY01. The sequence continues at coordinate 4,068,077 of OZ255823.1, forward strand.
TTGAATCGAGGAAATGATCAGCTTGGGAGGGTTATTTTTTTGGGAGAGTGATTTCCGCTGGTGTGGAAGGCCGTTTTGAAAGCGGTACGCTCGCGTCCGCGAGTGGCGTTCGATCCGTCCGCTCTCCATCTACTGTGTCTATCTATGTTCATCTCTATGCTCTCGTAGTTCAGCGGACAGAACGCGACGCTGCGAAGGTCGAGGCCGCAGGTTCAAATCCTGCCGAGAGCAGTGCTTTAGAATACCTCTGGTCAGAATATCTCTGGAAGGTGAATGCGCCAGGGAGCGCAGCCTGTTTCGAAAACAGGACGATGGCATTTGTCATTGGCGTTCGAGTCGCCCGCCTTCCTTCAGTGAACCTGGGAAACAGTCCATAGGGGAGGGTGAATCTCTGAGGCAGAGAGTTCGCTTGGAAGGCGAAGCGGCGTGCAAGCGCTGGCGTTCGAATCGTCCGCCCTCCACATTTTTCTGCCTGATTTTTGCCTGATCACGGAAGGCAAGCATGTACGGGTTACATGGCTCGCTTGCTAAGCGATGCGCCCTGCAAGGGGTGGTGTTCGAATCATCTGCCTTCCGTTTTTTTCCGTCACTCACGGCGCATCAGCAGCACGGCCACGTCGTCTCGGAAAATGCCCCCCGTGAACTCACCCACCTCAGCCACCAGCGTCTCTACCTCGGACTGTGCTTCCAGACCCAAGGGCAGTGTACCAAACAGGCGTATCAGACCCTCGGTACCCAGCATCTCGCGCCTGGACGGGCCAGCCTCGCTGATTCCGTCTGTGTACAATAACAGACGGTCACCAGACAAAAGTGCGACGCTCGCCTCGCTGTACGTCGCATTCTCGGCCACGCCCAGCGGCGGCCCTGTTGTTTCCAGCACTTCTAAAACCCCGCCTGATCGCCGAATCAGCCCAGGCTCATGCCCGCACGAACAATAGACGATCTGACCCGTGGCCGAATCGTACACGGCAACGAATGCGGTGACGAAGCCCACGAGCAGGTCGTGGGCCGTGACGATGGCGTTGACGGCGACGGCAGCCTGCGCGGGTTCGCGGTACAGGTACAATGTCGTCCGCAGACTGTTTCGGATCAGCGCGAGCTGCTGGGCGGCGGCGAGGCCCTTGCCAGAAACGTCCCCGATAAGAATGCCGTAAAGCTCTTTGTCCAGAGGGAACAAGTCGTAGAAGTCGCCGCCGATCTGCGCCTCGTCCAGAGCGGGCTTGGTGAACCTGCCGACCGACAGGCCAGAAACGTACTCGGGAAGCGAGGGCTGGAGGGCGTCCTGGAGCTGCTCCGCAATGCGGTGCTCCCGCTGCTGAACGCGCATGGCCTCCAGTGCCGACTGCGTCTGCGTCGCTACTGCCTCCACTAGAGACACCTCATCCGCCGTCCAGAGGCGCGGCCCGCCTCCCATTGCTACCGAGAGAGCGGTCATTGAGGTCCCCGACGCCAGCGGCACCCGCACCAGCGCACGCAAGCCCAGCGCCTGAGTCGCAGGGTCACCCACCGTGTCTGCTATCACCTGGGTGCGCCCCGCCCTGTAGATGGGATCGCGGTTGACGGCAAAGCATGACATTGGGTACTGGCCTGCGATGCTTGGCAGGCTCTCGCGGTGCCACTCAGGGCCAATCGTGGCGGTGTCGGCGTCCTGGTCGTAGGAAGCGTAGTAGCAGCGGTCGGCCTCCAGTGCCTGCCCCAGTTCCCGCACCGCCGCCTTTAAGGCAGTTTTGGGATCGGGCGAGGCGCGAAGGGCCTGCCCGATGCGGTTGAGGAGCGCTTCCCGCTCCGCGCGGACGCGCTGCTCCTCGGCCACGCGCACCAGAACACGGTTCTGGCGTGTCACCTCGACGGTCAGCCAGGTTCGTTCCACCACGGTTTGGAGAAGCATGATCTCCTCGGGCGTCCAGTGTCTCGGCTCGGCGCTATGGACTGCGAGGGCGGAGACGAGGCGGCCTGAGTGCAGCACGGGCACGGCGACGTAGGCACAGACGCCAATGGCCTCATACGCGGCAAGGCTTTCAGGGGGAGCTTTGACCCTGTCGGCACGCACGTCGTCTACCACGGCTGTGCGCCCCGCCTTGTACTCGGCCACAACGAACGGGCCGAACGCCGAGATGGGGAACACGCCCGCGATGCTCGCCACGGAGTCGTCAGCGCGGTAATGAGGGGGCACCGAACAGGTGTCGGCCTCGATGTCGATGTCGGCGAACAGGCAGCGCGAGACGCCCAGCAGCTCGCCGACCGAGTTGACAGCGTCGGCGATCACGTCCTCGGGGTCAGTGAAAGCCCGTGCCCGCTCCGCGAGGGCGGCTAGGAACCGTTCGCGCCGCCTGCGCCCGACTCGTTCGGTGATGTCGTGGAAAAAGACCGAGAGGCCCTCAGAGGACGGGAAGGCGCGGACCTCGAACCAGGCGGAGAGTGGCGGGTAGAACTCTTCGAATACTGCTGCCACTCGCTCCTCAGCGGCGCGGCGGTACTCGCGCTCGAACGCGGAGCCGATGGCGGCGGGAAATGCCGCCCAAATGTTCCTGCCCAGAAGCGCCGCACGCACGCGAAAGAGCAGGCGCTCAGCCTGAGCATTGACGTAGGTGAAGCGCCACTCGCGGTCAAGAGCGAAGAAGGCGTCCGTGATGCTCTCTAGGATGGTCGTTGTCTGCGCCTGGGCCACCCGCAGGCCCTCATCTGAGGCTCTGCGCCGCTCCCTGCCCAGCCCCTGCGCCCTGACCCGCTCCTGGTAATTTTGGAAGAAGTCGGCCAAGGCGGGCTCCGCTGCCAGCAGCGGCCCCAGATTCTCAATGGCCCGCTGGTCGGCCTCGTAGGAGATGTCGGGGTGGCACTCGATCCAGGTGTGGCAGGTCTTGATGTAGGCCAGGTAAGCGATCAGATTGGGGTACAGGTCTGGCCCGAGCAGGCGGCGCAACTCCACCTGGCACGCGGGGGCATCGGCCCGCTCCAGGAAGACCGCCGTCGCGCAGTACAGCAGCACGGCCTCAAGCCGCGAGTCGGGCGCGGGGGAAGCGGCCTCTTCGGGTGCGGGGATGGGCAGAGCGCCCAGGGGAAGGGGGGCCACTGAGGCTGTGAGCGGCGCTTCCAGCAGGGCCAGCACCTGCTGGGCCGTCATCCCGAGCGGGCGCAAGGCGGAGGAGTGAACGATGATGCAGTAAGGCGCGGTGCAGAAGCGGGACAAGAGGGCGTTGAGCTTTTCTTTGAATAGCGCCGACAAGGGATTTTCAATGTAGGCCGAGAGGGTCTGCTGCCAGAGGTTTTCGAGTACCTGCGGAGAGGCAAGGACAGGCTCGTAGAAGGGTGGGAGAAAGCCAAAGGTCTGCTCAATCTCGGCGCAGATTTGTTCGCAGGTGCGTCTTGTTCGGGCAACCGAGAGCATGGCGGGCCTTTCTGGGAGCGACCTTGTCATTATAGCACACAATGTCGTACGAAAATGAGGCGCGAACAGAGGCGGTCTGTCAAAAAATCATAGCCAGACGGGGAGCGGCCTTTCTCGTTCCTGCTCCAAAACCACTGTGGTCCCGTCTGGACCCGTGAGCAGGAACACGCGGTCCGCCGTCTCCAGCATCATCTTCAGGCCGTGCCCCAGCGTGGCTTTTGTGCTGAAGCCGCGAGAAAGAGTGGCACGCGGCAGGTTTTCCATCGAGATGCCGCCTCCGTGGTCCTGCACGCGAACCTGGACCGTACCATCCTCGCTGACCGACACCTGGGCTGTTCCGCCGCCCCCATGGACGACCGCGTTCATGCCCGCCTCGCTCGATGCTGTCAGCAGGTCGTGCTGACGCTCCTCGGAAAGGCCAGCATCACGGGCCGCCTCGTGCGCATTGCGGCGCAGTTCTCGAAGCCCCTCCCGCTGCGAGAGGGCAATCACCGCTCCCACAGGCGCGGAGGGTGGGGGCAGCTGGTCGGCAAAGTCCACCAGAAGCAGTTTACCCTCCGTGACACTGGCGAGGACGTCGCGCAGGACGGTTCGAATGCGCTCCTGAGCGGCTGCTTTTTCCGATTGCGCCGCCGCTTTCTCTGCCTCCGCCTGCTCGCGTGCCTCCTCAGCTCGCGTGCGGGCGTCGATCTGCGCCTGCAGGGTCTCTGCCCGTGTCTTTGCAATGGCGAGTTCTGCCACCACGTCCTCGCCACGAATGAAAGCGGGGAAGCGGTTGGCGTTGACCAGCACCGCAAAACCGATGTCGGCGGTCACCATGGTCCAGGGCGTGTTAATCGTGTAGGTGAGTTGCCAGTAGGACAGGCCCTCCAGGAAGTGGCCGACGCCGCACGTCAAAAAGATGATGGGTACGAAGACGCCCAGGAGCCGCTGGAACCATATCTGCCTGGAGACCAGGACGGTGAACGTCATCACGACCGCATCCCCAACCAGGAGAGCCATGAATGGGTGGAAGGTCTGGACGCAGAAATAGTCCAGCGCGAAGGAGCCTCCGAGGTAGGCGAGAGCAAGGCTGAGGTCGGCTACGTGTTGCCTGCTGCGGAAGTACATCTTGAGGAAGTAAAAGACCATGCCGAAGAAGACGCCGAAGTAAGCCAGGCCAATCTCGACGTTTCCAACGCTCCAGATGCGGGCACGTTGGGGGTCAACGAGGACGCACCTTTGCATGATTTCTTGGTGTGTGAGCTGCTCCGTGAGGGTGAGGCCCAGGAGGGCGTAGGCAATGATCAGAACACAGATCGGGAGCACCCACGGCAGGGGGTTTTTGGGTGGATTGTTCGAGGGGTGTGGCGCGATTGGGGAAACGGTAGTGCTCATGGCTCATATTTTACCGCGAAAACAGTGGTATGTACAAGAGAAAAATGAGCGAGGGCGAAGCCGAAACATTCGGTCGCCACAGAGTGACATGACAGTTATAATGGCGCAGAGCCGTCGGCAGAGAAGTCTGCCGACGGCTCACAATAACTGGAACAAATTACGCCGACAGAATCACGTCAATCTGCGCGAGGTCATCTGAAGACAGCTTGATCGCCACCGCTTTTGCATTCTCTCTGACCTGCTCAGCAGTCGTTGCCCCGATGATCGGCGAGGCCATGGTCGGCTGATGAAGAAGCCAGGCCAGCGCGAGCTGAGACAGCGTCGCCTCCCGTTCCCCCGCGAACGCCGCCAGCGCCTGCATCTTTGGCAAAGACTCTTTCAGCCGCTTCTGGAAATCTGCATTGCCTGCGGCACGGCTGCCTTCAGGAATTTCCCCGCTCAGGTATTTGTCTGAAAGCAGACCCTGTGCCAGCGGCGAGTAGGGGATTTGGCCGATGCCTTCGCGCTCACAGCACGACGTGATGCTTTCGTCTACCCGTCCCAGCATATTGTAATAGTTTTGGAGCGACACCGCCTGGTTCAGCCCCAGCCGCTCGGAAACCTTGGCTCTCTCTTCAATCTGGGCAGTGTCATGGTTCGACCAGCCAAAGTAACGGATTTTGCCAGACTTCACCAAATCGTCGAGGGCACGGACAGTTTCTTCGGCAGACGTGTCAGGATCGGGCCAGTGAATTTGGTAGAGGTCGATGTAGTCTGTCTGAAGGCGACGCAGGCTATCCTCAACAGCCTCAAAGATGTGCTTGCGGCTTGCGCCTTTCATAGCGGCAGGTCTGCCTGAATACTTTGCTGACTATCTGCGAAGGGGCGGCAACGTGGAATCTCCAGAGTAAACCAGGCCCGTGAGAACGATGCCCTCGCCCAAGTGCCCTGCGACCGCATTTTTACTGATACCGCCTCCGGGGCAAAGGCCGACCGCGCCGGACTGGTCGACGCCCTGAGCCACTTGCGGAAAGGTGACACCGAATTTGGAAAAGCGCGGGATCGGGCTGCGGAGCTTGCAGGAGCAGATCGACACCACGACGCCGGGGGGCAAGCGGGTCCTCCACGTCTTCGGGGCATTGGCCGAGCTTGAGCGGGACCTCGTGCCGGAGCGGACCCAGGCGGGTCTGTCTGCGGCACAGGCACGGGGACGAGTGGGAGGCCGCCGGCCGGTGCTGAAGGGAAAGAAGGCGGATACGGCACTGGCACTGTACCCGAGCCGGACGCTGCCAGTGACCGAGATTTGCAAAACCCTGGGCGTCAAAGGAAAAAATGACGGCATAATTTACTCGGAGCCTGCTGGGGTGTTGTCTGCGTTGGAGACATTAAAATCGGAGACATAAAAATCGGAGACATAAAAATCGGAGACATCGGAACCGTCCGGGCGGGGTGGGGCAGGGGCGCGTTCCGACACCAAACCCTGTTCGTTCACCGTCACGCGAGGCGTTGGCCTCAGAGTTAAGTTCAGGTGGTAGCGAGCGTGCCTGCGCTGCCCCGAGCGCCACAGGGCCTCCTTGTCCACGAGGTCATTCAAGTCGCGTGTGGTTGTGGAGTGCGGGGCGTGGGTGATCTTGAAATACTTATCCGCGCTCATGCCGCCCAAGAAGCCTTCCATCCCCGCCTCGAACATCTGAAGGAGCGCTTTTTCCTGCCGCCCGTTTAGCTGCCCGGCCAAACGCTCCAGCATCTCCGCCTTGTCCAAAATGAAGAGTATCTGCGCCTCGGTGCGAGAGAGGGCTTCAATGACAATCCCCGCGAACCAGGCGACCCAATCACTCACCTCGACCGACGACTGAGACACCTGCAAGGCGCTGTAGGAATCACTGCGGCGGGCGAGGATGGCGGGGGAGAGGCACAGAAGGGTGTCCTGCCCTAAAGCTTGCAGCAGCGCTTTCTCCGCTATGGCTCGTCCAATGCGCCCGTTCCCATCCTCGAAAGGGTGAATGCTCACGAAGTACAGGTGGGCAAGCGCCGCCCGCGTCACGGCAGGTTCGCCCGCCGATGCTGTATTGAACCAGTCCAGGAAGCGTGCCATCTCGGGCGGCACTCGGGCGGATGGCGGTGCTTCGAAGTACACGCGGGGCTTGCCCGTCTGGTTGGAAACCACTTGCATCGGCTCTGGGTGCGTGCGATAGCGACCAATGTCTTCAATCGGCAATCTTTTTGGCAGGGTTTCCTGGACAGCACCGAGCAGAGACGTGTGCCAGGACCACAGCACTTCGTCCGTGAGCGGCGCGGCGAAGTCCTTGCGAGGCCGCTACGGCCATCTCGGACACGCCGCGCTCCGACGGCCCCGCGTCGTCCTCGCCTTGCTCCAGGCCGGGCGGGCGGCGTATCGACTTCAGGACTTTTTCGGGCAGGACAGCCTCCCCTTCGATCTGCGAGCTGCTGACGGCCTCCTCGCTCAGGATTTGCGCGAGCATCTCTTCGTATTGGATGAGCCGCAGCCTCTGCGCGATTCCTTGCAGCCGCCCCGCCCGCACCAGAAACTCGTCCTCGGCGCGGCGCAATCGAGGGCCGTTCCACTGAAATCCGGGCCAATCTTTCAGTTGCCAGTGGCTTTGTTGCATAAATCCCTTCCATGCGTTGAAACGCACGGCTAGACGGCGCGGACGCCAGAAATCCCACGCTTCGCGGGGATAAGAACAGATCATTTGCAGATAAATGAGTGCCGCGAAGCGGTACTTTCTGGCCGCAGGCCGGTGAGCCGTGCCATTTATGGCATGGGTTTATGGCATGGTTCGGGGATTATGCAACAACGCCGTTGCCAGTTCCAAGCCATGAGTGATAGAATGCTTTCTTGTTACCCGCATTGTAACCGAAAAGCGGGTTATAGAAGCTATTTTTATGCCCTATTATCAAATTCACAGTAATTTTGAAGACAACTGCAATTAAATGCTGCATTTGGTACTGCCTGATATTCTTGATCTTGCTGCTTGTCTCATGTTTCGTTGATGGTTTTATGTGAGACAAAAGAAATATACTATTTGTAGTTGAACCATTATCAAAATGCGCCGTCATCGTATAACCCGTGCTTCTTGGTAATCCATGCTTCTTGGAGTAAAACCAGAAGTTAGCAAACAGACATTGGTGCTGTCAGAAGGAATGAGAGTATGCGTCTTTTCGGCCAGTCAAGTGCTAATCCGTATATGGCTTCTGACAAGGGATTGTCGAACCCTCGCCCGGATGTGCTGCGTGGGGTCCGCTATCAAATTGTTCCAAGTGCGCGGGGGCTGCCGATGGCTCAGCTCGATCTGCACTTTCGTCGGGAGCTGGGCGCGGTCGCCAATCCCGATATGTCGTTAGTCGTGCTGCTGGACCGCAGCGGCTCCATGTACGAGGCGTTTCGGGAAGGCCATGTGCTTAACGTTGGCACCGCCATCCTCAACCATGTCGCGCAGGCTGGGGTCGGCTACGATTTAGTGTTCTACGATGACCGCGTCTCCTACGCCGGGCATATCGAAAGCTCCAATGCTCTCCAGGCGGCCATTGCCCGGAATGGGCCTCGCGGGGGCACGTATGTCACGGAAGCAATCCGGGGCGCAATCCAGAAGCACCGGACCAAGCGCGGCTTATATATTATTGTCATCACGGATGGGGAGTTTGCCGATAAAGTCGAGGTCGAGCAGCTTGTGCTCAGAGAGCTGTTGCCACAGGTCACTCCCGAAAACCCCTATGCGTTCCGAATCCACTTTGTCGGCGCGGGTGAAGGGGTCGATCACGCTTTCCTGCGTCAGATTGAAGCCGCTGCCTCCGGGCAGGGTATTCCTCTCGTCACCCAGCATCACCACGCACACCTGAGCCACAGCCACGCCAGCATTTTGGATGAGATCGACCGAGCCTTTTTAGGAGTCGGCACCGAAGCCCGGTTCGGCTCGCAGGCGTTGCTGGCTGATCTTTCTTCGCCGAACACATCCGACCCAGTCATCTCTGATCCGGTTATATTGCACACAGCGGAGCCGCTGCTGCGCCGGTCGTGGGACGGCGGGGTGGGGCGGCCGGGTTTCCTGCCGCGCCGGGTCGTGCTGGGCTGTGAATATGCGCCGGTCCATCCCGAAACCCTGGCAGTCGGAGTCCAGTTTCAGGGGGCCGACCAGCGCCTTCATCAGCTTGTTGTCCCCGTGCCACTGCCGCGTCGGGCATCCACTCCCCCGACACTTGCTCCCTCGCGTAAGCTCGGCTTCCATCTGCCCTGGGGCCATCACACGCCGGAAGAAGAAGCGGCGAAGGCGCAAGCAGACCGGCAGCGAGCGGAACTGGCCCAAAAGATACTTGATGTCCAGCAGGCGGAAGGCCAGCGGCAGCATCGGGACTTGCAGCTTCTGGGGCAGGGCGGCATTCCCAGTCAGGCGACGGAGCGGCTCAAAGAAATCGGGACTGCTGGCACCGAAGGCGTTTTGTTTACCAGCGATTTATCGCCTGATGAAGCCGCGCTGCTGCGCCGCGAGGGATACCGGGCACGGGGGCTTGTGACTGGCAGCGCCATGTATCATGTTGGTCAGGCGTATGCGTCCTCGCAGGGAGACTGCGAAGTCGATGTGCTTTCTAAAGCCTACGATGCGGCGACTGATCTCGCTGTCGGACGGATGCGTCAGGAATCGAAGTTGATCGGGGCGCACGGCGTGGTCGGAGTTCGATTGAGCGTCGTGCGCCATGAATGGGCAGACAAGACCGTTGAAGTCCAAGTGATCGGGACGGCAGTGCAAGGCCCGGGAGCAGCGCCGTCTGACCCGTGGCTGAGCGACCTGTCCGGGCAGGAATGGTGGGCACTGCACCGGGCCGGCTATGAGCCTGCGGCATTAGTCTGGGGCCACTGCACATGGTTCATCCTGACGACCCAGCAGGACGAATGGATCGAGCGCTCGTGGGCTAATCAAGAACTGACCCACTGGAGCGCGGCCTTAGGTAAGGCCCGTACTTTAGCAATGAATCATCTGACTGCTGAGGCCCGAAAGCACCATGCCACGGGCATCACGGGCGTTCAGATCGCACGGCGAATGGACGAAGTGCGGCTGTCCGGGCCGGGCGAAGACCCGGCCTACGAGCGTGAGCACCATAATCTGGTCATCAGCATCATTGGCACGGCCATCCGCCTCCGGCCTGATGCACCGGTCGGTGTCACGCCGACCCTGCAAATCCTGTCTCTGCGCGATGGCACGATTTCTCCTGTCGCCATCGGCGCGTCCGACACCAAAATCGAATAAGCAATCGAATATGCAAGCGAGGAACCTATTATGGACCAAACAACCAACGATGCGCCGATCACTGCCCTGCCGCAGCATGCCACCGAGCGGCTTGTCGAGATGCGTGGCAAAGGCGAGCAAAACCGTCTGTTCACGAGCGACTTGTCTACGAGTGAATTGCTGCTGGTCAAGGAAGCCGGCTTCGACCCCGTCGGCCTCGTGGTCGGCAGCTCCATTTACCATGTCGGCTACCAGCAGTCGGCGTTCTCGCAGAACCAGGAGATGACCGTTCTGACCCAGGCGATGTACCATGCGCGGGAGCTTGCGATGGACCGCATGGAGGAAGAAGCGCATCAGCTTGGTGCAGACGGCATCGTGGGGGTTCGCCTGGAAGTCAACCACAAAGAGTGGGGCAGTCATATCGCCGAGTTCGTCGCTATCGGCACGGCGATTGTCCACCGCAATGACCCGCACCGCTACAAGAACAAGCATGGCCGCCCGTTTACGTCCGACCTCTCCGGTCAGGATTTTTATATTCTTCTGCGTTCCGGCTACCGGCCTCTGGGCATGGTCATGGGCAACTGCGTCTACCATATCGCCGCCCAGTCGTTCGGCAACTTCATGCGGAACTTCAGCCAGAACACGGAGCTGACCCAGTACACCCAGGCCCTCTACGATAGCCGCGAGCTGGCGATGGAGCGGATGCAGAAAGAGGCCGAGGATTTAGGTGCGAAAGGCGTCGTCGGTGCCAATATCCACGAGCGCACCCACGCCTGGGGTGCTCACGTCATCGAGTTCTTTGCCATCGGCACGGCGGTCGAAGAAATCAGCGCCGATCACATCATCGAACCCCCTATGGTTGTGCTGCCGCTGAACAGCTAGTTGAATAGCTGGAAGAGCCTGGTTAAGCTAGGTTACCCTGCCGCCGTCAGACCCCGATTATCCCTACAGTAAGACGATCCTGACCCTGGGCGACGGTGAGCAGCACGATTTCGGCCGGCTGACAGTGCTGCCCGCCGACCAGATGGTAGCAGGGCAGATCATAGATACCGCAGGCAAAGCCGTTTCATTTGATGTTCCAGCACCTGCTCGATTTGTATTAGCAGGGCGTCATCACCTATGAGACGGCGGTGGCGCATGTGCCTTCGCCGGACTACATCAAGGAAGCCGCCGGAACGGATGCGAAGCGCGGAATGGCACGTATTTAACTCCCTAGCAACTCTCTAGCAGCTCTCTAAATACGCTCGCCATCCGCCGAACTGTGTGATTTCCGTGGCTTCCTGCACCGCGAACGGCTCACAGATAAACCCTTTAACGGCGGAGCCGTCCGAAAGCTCCACACTGCCGATGCCAAGTGGCGCGGGAATTTCCGCCACGAAGCTGCCAAATTGGGCCGTGGGCATGGCCCAGACTTCGATGTCGATTCCAGGCCCTGCAAAGCCGGGCACGCGGACCAGACCCGGCTTTGCGGGAAGCGTGTTTGCCAGCGCATAAAGGCGGTAGCCGGGTGCGGTTTTTGCTGCCGTCGTCAGCCGCGCTCCGCGCTCGGTGAGCTGCCGGTTCAGCGGCTCGCCGGTCAGGTGTGCGCCGACGACGGCAAGGAGAGTGCAGCCGGGCGGGGTCATCGGCGGCGTCAGCAGCGCCGTTTCTGCCAGCGGCGTCGCAAGGCCGCCCAGCGTCTCTTCGGAATGACGATGCAGCCTGTCGGCGACGCAGAGCAGCGCCAGATCGCTCTGCGCGGGGCCGATGAGCGAGACGCCGAACGGCAGGCCGTTTGGGCGGAAGCCCGCAGGCAGCGCCACCGCCGCGAGATCGAGCAGATTGACGAAATTGGTGTAGTATCCGAGGCTGCTGTTCAGGCGAACCGGCTCGGTTTCAACGTCCGCCCGCGTATAGATTGTCCCGGTCGTGGGCAGCAGCATCAGGTCCGCGTCGTCCCACAGGGCGCTCGTCTGCCGCCGCAGCGCTTCAAGCTGGTACTGGGCCTGGAAGGTATCGACCGCGCTGAACTTCGCGCCGCCGGTGACAATGCCGCGCACGACCGGGTGCGCGTCTTCGGCATGATCTGCGAAAAATTCGGTGAGCGCCGCCAGACGCTCCGCCACCCAGGGGCCGGAATACAGCAGGGCCGCCGCCTCCTGAAACGGGCTGAAATCGAACTCTACCAGAGTCCCGCCCAGCAGCTCCAGGGCGCGAATTGACTGCGCGTAGAGCGTTTTTGCTTCTGCATCGCCAAAAAACTCCCACTGGTCGGCTTGGGGGACGCCAAAGCGGAACGGACCGCCGAGCCACGGGGCCGGGCCGTCTACGGATGCCGAAGCGCGGGAGTAGGGGTCGGAAGCATCAAAGCCTCGGGCTACGCGAAAGACCTGTTCGGCATCCGCAGAGGTCAGAGCAAAAATCGAGACGCAGTCGAGAGAGCGGCAGGCGGGAACGACGCCTCTTGTGCTGAGGGTTCCCCGCGTCGGCTTCAGCCCGATCAGATTGTTAAAGGCTGCCGGCACGCGCCCCGATCCGGCGGTGTCCGTGCCGAGCGAAAAGCTGACCAGTCCGCTGGCGACCGCCACGGCGGAGCCAGCACTCGATCCACCGGAAATATATTCGGTGTTAAAGACACTGGAACAAGCTCCGTAGGGAGACCGGACGCCAACCAGGCCGGTGGCGAACTGATCCATGTTTGTTTTGCCGACTAAAATGGCCCCGGCGTCTTCCAGGCGCTTCACCACCGTCGCCGTGCTTTTTGCCGTGTAGGCAAATGCCGGACAGGCGGCGGTGGTCTCCATCCCGGCCACATCCATGTTGTCTTTGACGGCGAAGGGCACCCCGTAAAGCGGCAGCGCCGCCGAGCCTGCCTGCATGATCTCGGCGGCGCGTGCCAGCACGGTTTTCCGAGGGACAAGCGAAATCCAGACGGGGTTCAGCCCCGTTTCTTCGAGGCGGGAATAGACGCGGCCCAGGACAGAGACAGGCGTTTCGCCGCCGCGATAAGCCGCTTGCAGGGCCGTCAAATCAAGGCGCATCTCTTCCATTTCTTCTATTTCTTCTTCTATGTCAGGCTCCAATCCGAATGACTACGAGTGTCTGGCCGTGCATGACCAGCGCCTCCGGCCTGGTGAGAACTGCTTCGACAACCCCATCCTGCGGGGCGGCGACGGTCCATTCGACTTTCATCGCGGACAGAACCAGAAGTGTCTCGCCTGCCTGAACGCGCTGACCTGGCTCCACGAGGACTTTCCACACGCTCGAAGTCATCGGGGAAGGGACGGCTTCGCACCCTTCAGGAACGTCAGAGGCGGGCTGCGCGTCGAAATCGGCCTCCGGCGTCTCCTCCATCGTTTGACCGGCGGCGGTCCAGCGGGCGCGTTCTTCCGCGAATGCTTCCTGCTGACGTGCCCGGCTGATCTTGGTTTCGCTGTCGATAGATTCTAAAAAGGCCAGATGCTCGCGGTATCGAAACTTGCCCGGCTCAATTTGCAGCGGCGCTTCGCCGTGGGGAAACGCATCGCGCATCTCCAGCAGATCGGCGGCGCTCACCGGATAAAAGCGAATCTGATCGAAGGGCCGCAGCAGCCAGGGAGTGTCGGCCTCGAACTCTTTTTTGCGTTTGAACGTATTCCAAACCTGCGTCGTTCGGCCAAAAAGCTGGTAGCCGCCGGGGCCTTCCATGCCGTAGATGCACAGGTACGCGCCGCCGATCCCCACCGCATTCTGGGGCGTCCAGGTACGCGCCGGGTTGTATTTGGTCGTCACCAGCCGGTGACGCGGATCAAGAGGGGAGGCGACCGGCGCACCGAGGTAGACGTCGCCCAGTCCAAGAACCAGATAACGGGCGTCAAAGATGATTTTCTGAACGTCGTCGACGGAGCCGAGGCCGTTGATGCGCCGGATAAACTCGATGTTGTCCGGGCACCAGGGGGCATCGGGCCGGACCGACTGTAGATACTTTTCTGCGGCTTGGCGCGTCTGCGGATCGTCCCAGGACAAGGGCAGGTGCAGCGTCCGGGAGGGTACCGAAATATCGAGGTCTACGGGAATGGCTTGTTCTGCGGCTCGCAGCGCTTCCAGCATGGCCTCACGCGGAAGCCGGTCCGTGTCATAATGCACCTGAAGGCTGCGGATACCGGGCGTAATATCAATCACTCCTGGCAGCCGCATTCCGCGAAGCTGGGTTTCCAGCGCGTGAACCCGGAGCCGCAGCGAAAAATCAAGGATATTCGGACCGAACTCAATCAGCAGCGAGCGGTCTCCATCGGCGCGGGTGACCACGGAAGGCGTTGTCTCGGTGGCCGGATGAGAAACGAGGATGGCAGGCTCCGGGAGATAAGAGTTAGTCTCCGGGAGCGCGGGCAGAGGGGCCGAAAGCGCGGCGACCGACTCCGCAAGCTGCCGGGCCATCTCAGCGGCCTCTTTGTAAGTGACGGCTTGAAAGCGGACCGTGTCGCCGGGCCGGAGCTGCCCCATTTTCCAGAGTTCGGCATGAATAATGGTCGCCGGGCAGACAAACCCGCCCAGACTCGGGCCATCGGGACCGAGCAGGATCGGCATATCGCCGGTGAAATCAACGGTGCCCACGGCATACGCATTGTCGTGGATATTGGACGGGTGCAGGCCAGCTTCGCCGCCGTCCATTCTGGCCCAGACCGGCTTTGGCCCAATCAGCCGGACCCCGGTACGGTCCGAATGGTGATGCACTTTCCATTCCGTGCTGAAAAGCATCTCAATATCTTCGTCGCGGAAGAAGTCCGGTGCCCCGTGCGGGCCGTACAAAACGCCGATGCGCCAGGAATTGGAATAGGTCGGCGTCAGGGACGGGGGCAAAGCCGCGCCGCTGCGCTCCAGCCCCGCGCCCGGCGCTTTGAGAGGAAGAATATCGTCGGGACGCAGGGCGCGGCCATCATGCCCGCCAAACCCGCCCAGCATGAACGTGCTCAAACTGCCCAGGTAGTCGCCGCCCGTGAGGCCACCGCCCACGGCCAGATAGGCCCGCAGGCCCGGCCCGTTCGCGGTGCCGATCTTCAGCACCCCGCCCGCCGGTACGCGGACCGCCTGCCAGAAGGGGAAGGGGACACCGTCCAGCCATGCCTCCATCGGGGCACCGGTGAGGGCAGCGACGGCCTCGCAGCCGAAGCGAAGCTCCGGGCCGGAGACAGCCATCTCCAGCCCCGCCGCGTGTGCGTCGTTCCCGACCAGGCGGTTGGCAAGCTGCAATGCCAGACTATCCATCGGGCCGGAGGGGGGCACGCCGACATTCCAGAAGCCGAGCCGTCCGGGCAAATCCTGCACGGTCGTCTGCGTTCCACCCGAAAGGACTTCAATGGCGGCGCGTTTGTAGGGGAACCGCGCCAGAAGTGAAGTAATGACTGTGCCGGACGCGACTTCCGGCGAGGCGCAGAGCTGACGCAGGTAATCGAGGTTCGTTTCGATCCCGAAAAGCGCCGTCTCCGCCAGAGCCGCTTGCAGGGCGGCGAGCGCCTGCGGGCGATCCGGGCCGCTCACAATCAGCTTCGCCAGCATCGGATCGTAATAGGGCGTGATCTCTGTTCCCGGCTCTACCCAGGTCTCTACCCGGATTTCTTCCGGGAAGCGAACATGGGTGAGGCGTCCGACACTCGGCTGAAAGCCGCGTCCGGCATCTTCCGCATACAGCCGGGCCTCGAACGAATGCCCCTGCGGCTGGATCGAAACCGTGGAAAGCGGCGGCAGGTCATCGGAGGCGAGCAGGATCATCCAGGCGACCAGATCAATTCCGGTGACTTCTTCCGTAATCCCGTGCTCCACTTGCAGGCGCGTGTTGACCTCTAAAAAGAAGAACTCGCCAGCGGCGTCGTCGTAAACAAACTCGACTGTCCCCGCCGAGCGGTAATTCACCTCTTTGCCCAGCCGCACGGCGATCTCGCTCAGACGAGCGCGGGTTTCGGCGGAGAGGCCGGGCGCAGGCGTTTCTTCAATCACTTTCTGGTTGCGGCGCTGGGCAGAGCAGTCCCGTTCGCCCAGCGAAATAACTTCTCCCTGCCCGTCCCCGAAAATCTGAACTTCCAGATGCCGCGCTTTTTCGATGAAGCGCTCCAGAAACGTGCCGTCATCGCCGAAGCTGCTCATTCCCTGCCGCTGCACCGCCTCCCAGGCGGTCTCTAAATCGGCAGGCTCCCGGCAGAGCCGGATGCCGATGCCGCCGCCGCCTGCGGTGCTTTTCAGCATGACCGGGTAGCCGATTTTTTCTGCGCCCGCCCGCGCCTCGGCCAGCGAGTTCAGCAGGCCCGTTCCCGGCAGCAGCGGCACGTCCAGGCTTGCCGCGATGGACCGGGCGGCGTGCTTGCGGGCGAAGGCCTGCATCTGTGCCCCGGTCGGGCCAATAAACGCAATTTCCGCCGCTTCGCAGGCTTCGGCAAACTCGGGACGCTCGCTCAAAAACCCGTAGCCGGGATGGATCGCCTCCGCGCCCGTCTCGCGGGCGGCAGTCAGGAGCGCCTCAATCGAGAGGTAGCTCTGCGCCGCCGAGGCGGGTCCGATCAAGACCGCTTCGTCCGCCGCTGCGACATGGAGGGAGTGCCGATCCGGCTCCGAATACACGGCGACCGAGGGGATGCCGAGCGTTTTGAGTGTACGCAGGATGCGGCAGGCGATGGCACCCCGGTTAGCGACCAGCACTTTACGAAACATAAGCGGCTTCCCAGATCAACACCTGGATCGGCGTCGGGTTGTAGGCATTGCAGGGGTTGTTGAGCTGCGGGCAGTTGCTCAGGAGGCAAAGAACGTCCTGCTCGGCACGCATCTCCACATATTTTCCGGCCTCCGAGATGCCGTCTTCAAACGTTAAACCGCCCTCCGGCGTGACGGGCACATTCATAAAAAAGTTGATATTGTTGGGAATATCGCGTTTTCCAAGTCCGTTGTCCACGCGCAGCAAGGCCGCCAGAAAGCTCTGGCGGCAGGCGTGCATATTGCCCTTGTCGAGGGCATAGCGGACCTGATTGCTCTCTGTCGCACACGCGCCGCCCAGCGTGTCGTGCCGCCCGCACGTATCGGCCACAATGGTCAGCAGAACACGATTGGTGGTGGACAAGAGGCGCGACCCGGTGGTCAGATAGATGTTGCCCTGAGCGCGGATCGTGTTCTGGAAATCGTACCGGTCCGCATAGTCAGCGGCAGCGTAGAACAGGGTATCCACCGCCTGATTGCCTTCCAGATCAACAATGCGGAATGTCTGGCCTCGGTCTATCGGGTAAATCCACGACTCGCCTGCGGGGATAATCGCGCTGTACAGAGCTTCGTCCGGGCTAAGTGCGCTTTCGGTGAGGGTCATAGGAAGTAGCGCTCCGTCAGAGTGAAGCCGCGCCCGTTTTCGGGGCGTGACACGCGGCAGGCGTCGCCCGAAGTCGGCGGGGGAACCCGTCTCAGCGAAAGATGCACAGGCTTTGGAGTATAGTCCGGGTTCGGGTCGAGGGGATGCGGGCAGGAGTTCAAACTGACGAGAACGTTCATCTCCGCCCGCAGCTCGACAGCGCTGCCGGGACCGGAATGCCCCTGCTGATAGGTCATTGCACCCTCGCTGCCGACCGTGACTTTGCTGAAAAAATTGAGGTTCGGGGACAGGTCACGCCGCCCGAGGCCGTATTTTTCGAGTTCAATTAAAAAGCTGGTCTGGGCGTCTTTGTAGAACTCGTTGCGGCAGTCCTGGTAGCGTGCTTCTCCGTAGTTGGCTCTGAGCGCGGCGGCATCGAGGCAGCCGCACAGGGCATCGTGCCAGCCGAGGCTGTCGGCGGTGAGGGAGCAGAGAATGCGGCCCATATCCGAATACAGCACGAAATCCTGGGTCAGACGGGCGATCTGCTGCGCCTTCAAGGTGTCGGGGATATTCAGCCGCTCGACGGGGCAGTCGGCATTGTAGAAAATCGCGCCCACATTGGCCCCGCCCTCCGTGTCTGTCAGGCGCAGGCTCGTGCCGCGCTTCAGGACATGGGACCAGGCAGCGCCGGGGTGCAGCGTCTCTTCAAATAATATATCTTCAAACAATATATTTTCTGCCATGCAGAGGCTCCCAGTCAGTGAATCATCAGTGGATCAAAAGAGGTGTTAGAAAGTGGGGGTATCGAAGCTCGTCGTAGAGCTTCCGGTAGTATACTGCGGCGTCGGGGCTATGTCAATCCCTTGACGCTATATTTTCGCCTCATTGACGATATATGACACCTGAAGCAGAAATTCGACGAAATAAATCAATAAGCGCTCTAAACTGACGGCTGCACCCCCCAATCATACGCATATTTCACCATCTTTACCACCTGAAGCGATTCGATACGCTGGATGCCAGCAATCTTGCTCAGGCGCTCGTGCAGAAAAGACAGAAGCTCTTTGTTGCTGTGGAACCAAGCCTCAGTCACCACATCGTAGCTGCCGAGAGTAATGCCCGCAAAGCGGATTTCCGGCATTGCCAGCAGTGCTTCTTGAATCTCGTCCAGGCAGCTATGGTCAATCTGAATGCCAAGAATGGCGACGACGTGGTAGCCTAGCGAAAATGGAGGTGCAATGGCAACGATCTTGATGACCTGGTTTTGCAGAAGTCGATCCACACGGCGGCGGACCGTCGGCTCGCTGCTGCCGACCTGTCTGGCGACCTCGGCATTGGTGAGCCGGGCGTTCTCCTGCAAAACGGCAATGATTTTGTGGTCGAGCGGGTCAAGGAGGACCGCCGCTTCCTCCGGTGCGCTGCCGCTAATGACGTGTTCCATATTCAAATTGCTCGCTTTTCGACGCTTTTCGTCATTATAGCATTCCGTGATAACTTTCGCGTCACGCCCCGCCAGATAAGTTCACAGCGACTTGACAGCCTTCTGAAAAGTTTGTATACTCATAAAACCTCAACGCTGAGCCGCCCTGGTTTCATTGCAGAAACCTTTGAGAGCATGGCGCTCTTTCCCATTTCAGTTCGGCACCCCGCCGCACACCTCAGAAAAGGAGCGTTTCTATGCGTTTTACCCGTGGTCTTCTGGCTGGCTCTGTCCTTTCTCTGCTTCTGCTCGCGGGCTGCAGCCCGAAACACGAGGCTGCCGCACCCGGTTCGGCTTCTGGGGGACCCGCAGCGGCGGGCGGCGCAATCTCCATTGGTTATTCGGACTGGCCGGGATGGACGGCCTGGGCCATTGCAGACAAGCAGGGCTTTTTCAAGAAGCACAATGTCAATGTCAAGCTGGTCTGGTTCCCGAATTACACCGATTCGCTGAATGCGTTTGCCGCAAACCAGCTCGATGCGAACTGCCAGACCTGGAGCGATACCATGGGGCCGCTGGCCCAGGGGCAGGCGGCGAAAGCGGTGCTGATCAACGATAACTCGGCGGGCAACGATGCCGTGGTTGCCGGGCCTGGCATCAATTCCATCAAAGACCTCCGGGGGAAGAAAGTCGCTACGGAGCTTGGCACGGTAGAGCAATTCCTGCTGGACAAAGCGCTGGCCGCAAACGGCATGACCGAGAAAGACATTCAGTATGTCAATATCAAAGTCCAGGACTGCCCCGCCGCGCTGATTGGCAAGCAGGTCGACGCCGTCGCGGTCTGGGAGCCAAATAAAAGCCAGCTTCTGAACAAGCTGCCCGGCTCTCATGTGGTTTTCGACAGCCGCTCGCTGCCGGGCCAGATTCCTGATCTGCTTGTCTTCCAGAGCAAGTTTGTTGCCGCCAATCCGCAGCAGATTCAGGGCATCGTGGATGCCTGGTACGACTCGATAGACTGGTGGCGTGCCCATCCTGACCAGGCGGTGCAGATCATGGCCGACACCGCCAAAGACCCCGGCACACCGGCCCAGCAGATTGCTTTCTATCAAAGCTTCATCAAAGGAACGCGCATCTTTAGCGCTCCTGAAGCACAGGCGGCCTTCACGAAAAGCAGCAAGCCGACCTCGCTCTATGCCAGCGGCCCGTCCATCGCTCAATTTTTGCTGGCTCAAAAGCAAATCCCCAAGATACCGGATTACGAGGCGGCCATCGACCCGACCTTTATCAATGAAGCGGTCAAAAAAGGCGAGGGAACCAAGCCGCCCTACGACTATGCCTTGAAGGTAGAGTAGATGGCAACAGAGCTGAAGGGACAAACGAAGGAGGCTGCGGCGCAAACGCCGCAGCCTCGGCGGCGTCGCGCCGGGATGTTTCATCTGGGCGAAGATATTCCGCGTGGGGCGTATCTGATGATTGCGGCCGCCTCGTTCCTCATTCCGATTGCTGTGTGGTGCTTTTTGACCTATTCCGGCAGGGCAAACGCATTGATCCTGCCGACCCCGACGCATATGTTTCAGGCGGGCATCGAGATGTATCAGGACGGCGACCTCCTGCCGGACATCAAAATCAGCGTCACTCGCATCAGCATCGGCTTTCTGCTTTCTGCGGTTCTCGCTATTCCTCTGGGCATTTTGATGGGGGCTTACAAAGTCGCGGAAGCCGCGCACGAGCCGTTTGTGGGCTTCATCCGCTACATCCCGGTGCCGGCTCTGATCCCGCTTGTGATGGTCATCGCGGGCATTGACGAGCCGGCAAAGATTTTGCTGATCTTTCTGGGGACGTATTTCCAGATGGTGCTTGTCGTCGCCGATGTCACCCGTCAGGTTCCCAGAGACCTTCTGAACGCGGCGCGTACTCTGGGGTCAAGTCCGCTTCAGGTCCTCTTCAATGTTTTGCTCCCGGCCACCCTGCCCGGCCTGATGGATACGTGCCGGACGATGATTGGCTGGGCCTGGACTTATCTCGTGATCGCGGAAGTCGTTGCGACAAGCTCCGGGCTGGGCTATTCGATTATGAAAGCGCAGCGCTTCTCCCGCTCCGATGAGATTTTTGTTGGCATCTTCATTCTCGGGTTTCTGGGTCTGGCGACGGATATGATCTTCAAGATCGCCCAGCCGCGTTTGCTGCCCTGGGCGGAAGCGCAAAAAAATTGATAGAATTGACGACAACGGAACCGATTTTGTGCCTGGAAAAGCTCTCCAAAGAGTACCCCACGAAAGACGGCCCGCTGACGGTGCTGGAGCCGACCTCTCTGACGGTCGGTGTCAGTGAGCTGGTCAGTATTGTCGGCCCCTCCGGCTGCGGCAAGTCGACCCTGCTGCATATTGTGGGCGGCTTGACGACCCCGACCGAAGGCCGGGTGCTGCTCGATGGCCGGGAAGTTCACGGCCCCGGTGCCGAGCGCGGCATGGTCTTCCAGGCGTACACGCTGTTCCCCTGGCTCACCGTTTGCCAGAATGTCCAATTCGGACCGAAGCAGCGCGGCGCGAAAAAAGCCGAGCGCGAACATCTCGCGGATTACTTTTTGGAAGCCGTTGGGCTGGAAGGGTTTCGCAACCACTTCCCCAAGCAGCTTTCCGGCGGAATGCGTCAGCGGGTCGCTATCGCCCGCGCTCTCGCCAACGCCCCGCGTATTCTGCTCATGGATGAGCCGTTTGGGGCACTGGACTCACAGACCCGCACTGTGATGCAGGAGCTTTTGCTGAACATCCGTAAAACGGAGCGCACCACGACTCTTTTTATCACGCACGACATCGACGAGGCTGTGTTTCTCAGTGACCGCATCTTCGTCATGACGGCCCGGCCTGGCCGGCTGAAAGCGGAAATTCGTGTACCTTTCGGGCCTGACCGGGACGCGGCGCTGCGGGCCACGCCGGAGTTTTTCAAGATTCGGGCTGAGATTTTCGATCTGCTGCATTCCGAAGGCCACGCCGTCGTCGCGGCGGAGATCGCTGCGGGTAAAAAGTAGTATTGCAGTTCTCTAACCCTCACGTCTATGACTCTCACGGAAATTGATCAGGCACTGGAAGACTGGCACGCGAAGATCGCCGCCGCCACGGAAAATCTGCTGGTCCTGGAAGACCTGCCGGTGGTTCATCGCCTTCAGCCACAGGCCGGGGGCAGCCCTCCTCTCCTGACCGGTTTGACGGCATCAAAAGTCCAGCCTGCCCTGGCCCTTCTGCCGCAGCTCTTTCAAAGTATCAGCCTCCTCACAGATGTCATTGAGCGGGCGACGGAGCTGCGACGGCCACTGACGGTGTTCTGGAGGCCCGAGCGCATTCTCAGTCAAATTGAAGAGCTTTTGCTGGGGCCGTCGATCACGTTTCCCTCCGAACAAACTCCCTTTGCCCGGCGCAGCCTGCTGTCCGCGTCAGTGGATGTCCCGGCAATCACTCTCCGCAGCCTCCTTGCCCAGATGTCTCAGTCGTTTGAAGAGGCAAAAACGATACTTCTCGAAACCGAGACGGCCTGGGCAAACGGCGAAGCCGCCCTTCAGGCTGTCCGGGACAAAGTAGAAGTGCTGGACCAGAGGGCGGGGGCACTCGGGGAAAGTAATGCCCCGGACCTCGTTCTGATTCGGGCGCGGCTCAGGCAGCAGGCGCTGCGTTTTGCCACAGACCCACTGGGCCAAATGCGGGAAGGCAGCCTGGGCGATGCGGCGGCGCTGCGGCAAGCGCAGGAGCGGCTTGAAAAAATCGGCGCGGTGCGAGACCGGGCCGAGGCGCTGCGGGGCGAGGCTTCTGACTTGATCGCCGAATGGGGCGGCATCGAAAAGAAGGCCGAGGCGGCGCGGGCCGCCTGCGCCGGGCGTATCGCGGGACCGCTGCCGCCCCGGAGCGACCGCCTTCCTGAGATGCAGCGCTGGCTGACCACTCTCGAAGAGACCTGTGCGCGGCGGCAGTGGCAGGCCGCAGAAATCGGCCTCGGTCACTGGCTTCAAGCCGCACGGGCCGGTCTGGAAGAAGCAAAACAGGCGGCTCGGACCTATGCCTCCTGGCAAGAGTCCGTGTTTGAGCTGCCGGGCAGGCTGAGCGCCCTGCGGGCGAAGGCGGCGGCACGCGGACTGGGAGAGAGCTTGGAGCTGTCCCGGCTGGGGCAGGAAGCAGACCAGGTTCTGCGCCGGAAGCCTTTGCCTCTGGCGCAGGCGGAAACGGCGGTTTTGGCTTATATGAACCGGCTGAATGCTTTGCTCAGCAAGCGCTGAACCCGGTTAGTTTTTGGTTTGCAACTTAATTCCATCTCGCGTGTCAGAGACTATTGGAAGGCAAAAATGACCCAGACAAAGGAACAAAGCGTACACGAACAGAGCTGCCCACGGCCCGGCTGCACCGGAAAAATCGTGGACGGCATCTGCGAGGACTGTGGACGGGCGCTGCCCGGCGGTCCGCCTCTTCTCCAGTCCTCGAACCAGCGATCTGAAACTAGCGGCACGTCAGGCACAAGCCCGTCAGGCCGCACCATCTCGTCGCGCCGCTCCTCCGGGCGGCTTTCCCTGCGGAACACACGCCGGACGCTGGGCGCGGGCCTGGTCTCCGTCGAGCCGCTCCCCCCGCAGGACCCTCTCCACTCTCTGCTTGTCAACCCGGTTGTTCCAGAAAGCAAGCGCCACTGCCCGCATTGCGACGCCAAGCTCAATTTGGAGCACGGCTATTGCCCCATGTGCGGCACGGAATACTCGTTCCATCCGACCCTCGTGGCGGGCGATAGCGTTGCCGGTCAGTACGAGATCAAAGGCGCACTTGCCTTTGGCGGGCTGGGCTGGATTTACCTGGCCTGGGATCAGGCGCTGTCTCGGTGGGTCGTCCTGAAGGGGCTGCTGAACTCAAAAGATGTGGCCGGTGCGTCAATGGCTTTGCAGGAGCGGCAGTTTCTGGCTGCCGTGAAGCAGGCCAACATTGTCGGCGTCTATAACTTCGTCACACGCGGGCCGGAAGGCTACATCGTGATGGAGTATATCGGGGGCAAGACGCTCAAAGAACTTCGCCGCGAGCGCGGGCCGCTGCCCGCTGCCGAGGCGGTGGCCTACATTCACCGCATCCTGTCTGCGTTCAGCTATCTGCACCGGATGGGGCTGATTTACTGCGATTTCAAGCCCGACAACATCATGCTGGAAGACGACGATGTCAAGCTGATCGACATGGGCGGCGTCCGGCGTGCCGACGATTTGGACAGCGACATCTACGGCACAAAAGGATACTCCGCCCCCGAGGCCAAAGTCGCTCCCACGTTTCTTTCCGACCTTTACACGGTTGCCCGGACTCTGGCCGTGCTGCTGATCGATTTTCCGTTCCAGGGAAAATACGAGTTCAGCCTGCCCTTCGCCGCCGAGGAGCCGCTGTTCGGGCGTTATGAGTCCCTGTCTCGGTTCCTGCTCAAAGGCACACAGACCGACCCGGACGAACGGTTCCAGACCGCCGATGAAATGGCCGAGCAGCTACTGGGAGTCCTGCGGGAGATCGTCGCGGAAGCCGGGGAGGCGCACCCCGCAGAAAGCACTTTTTTTGGCGTCGATACTCTCGCAGTTTTAGAAGACGACGCGGGCCTGATGCTGCCGTCTGAAAAACTCCTGCCGCCCCTGAAGCTCGACCCGCTTGATCCTGCTGCCGGCTTCATTCTTGCAGGCGGCGTGGTCGCTGACCCTGCCCGCCGGAGACTGCTGTACGAAAGCGCCGCCACGCAGTTTCCCGACTCGGGGGAAGCTCCCCTGCGTCTGGCGCTGACACAGAGCGAGACCGGAGCGTTTGCGGAAGCGGAGCAAACACTGGCCGGAATGGAAAGCCGGGACCCCTTCGACTGGCGCGTTTCCTGGTACCGGGGCCGGGCGGCAATGGCGCAGCGCGAGTTCTCGGAGGCGCAGCTCCAGTTCAACCGGGTGTACGATGCGCTTCCCGGCGAGCTGGTCCCCAAGCTGGCGCTGGCGGTCACGGCGGAGATGGCTGGCGACACAGCGACCGCGCTGCGCCTGTACGGTCTGGTCTCGCGCACCGATCCGGGGTTCTCCGCCGCCGTCTTTGGCCTGGGCCGCTGCCGGGAGCAAACCGGAGACCGCGCCGGTGCGGCAGAAGCCTACGGGCGTATTTCAGCGTCTTCGGGCCGCTATACACAGGCGCAGACGGCTCTCATTCGGGCGTTGATCCGGGCCGAGCTGGCTCCTCCCACCGCCCATGATTTTGTTCAGGCGTCCGCCGCCTGGTCGGCACTGCTGCTTGAGGCGGGTCCAAAGCACTCGCTGGCGGCCCGGATACTGCTGACTGCCCTGCATCTGCTGGACTCCAAAGCGCTGCCGGAAAGCCAGGCCGATTTGGTGCTGGGCGCGTCTCTCGAAGAAACGCCCCTGCGCCGTGCGGCGGAGCGGGAGCTTCGCACCTGTGCCCGCTATGCCGAGACCGACGCGCAAAAGATCGCACTGATTGATCAGGCGAACCAGGAGCGGCCCCGCACATGGCTTTGATTTGTCCTCGCTGCGGCGCGGAAGCGCCTCAAGGAGCGCTGTTTTGCGAGACCGACGGCACCCGGCTTGCCCCGCCCCCGCCCGCCGCCGCCGACGCGGCCCACTGCCGGTGCGGAGCCGGGAAGGAGGAAGCGCGGGACGGGGAAGGCTACTGCACTGCCTGCGGACGTTCCTGGCCCCTGCCGGGCCGGGATCACAAAGACCGGGACCACAAAGAGCAGTCGCTTTCGAGCCGTCTCGCGGGGGTTTCAGATGTGGGCAAGCGCCATCGTGAAAACCAGGATGATTTCCTGGTCGCTGCCGAGACGGTTGGGAACGAAACGGCAGAAATCCTGGCAGACATCCTGATCGTGTGCGACGGCGTTTCCAGCGCCGACCGTGCGGCGGAAGCCTCGGCGGCGGCGTCCTCCGCCGCCTGCGAATTCCTCCGGCTGGGGCTGGCGGCAGGCCGCACCGATTGGGAAGTGCTGCTGCGGGAAGCGATTGCCGGGGCAAACCGGGCGGTTTTGGCCTTGCCAAGCTCTGCGGGAAGCCTGAAAGAGCCTCCTGAAACGACGATTGTGGCGGCTCTGATACTGGCCGGTCGTGTCACGCTGGCCTGGGTCGGAGACAGCCGGGCCTATCAGATTGGTCCGGGGAAAGCGGCCCTTCTAACTCAGGACCATTCCTGGATTAACGAAGTGGTGGGCAGCGGCCAAGTCGGCCTGGAAGAAGCCCAAAAGTCCCCGCTGGCACACGCGATTACCCGCTGCCTGGGCCTGGAAGGAGAAGCCTCGGAGCCATCCCTCGCTTCCTCCACGCTGGCAGACGGCGAGGGCCTCCTGCTTTGCTCCGATGGCTTCTGGAACTACGCCGAAGCAGAGGCGGACATTGTCGGCCTGCTGACCGGGCTGCCGGCAGGGGCAGATGCCCTCTTGACCTGCCGTGCTTTGACGAATTTTGCTCTGGGCAAAGGCGGGCACGACAACATTACGGTCGTCCTGGCACAGCCGGGGACCGAAGGAATACACCCATGACATTTACACTGGAAGCTTATTACAATCCCTATCTGTCGCTGGGCACGAACCGGGTGGACGCCATTCTCACGGTGACTTCTTCCGGCGCGATGGTCTCGGGCGGAGAGGCGGTCGTCGGGCTGATCCTGGACACGTCCGGCTCGATGGGCGGGGAGCGCATCGAAGCAGTCAAAGAAGCGGCCTGCCAGGCCATCTCGCTGCTGGGCGATGACCACTGGTTTTTCATTGTTGGCTTTTCTAATCGAGTCGAGACCATCGCGCCGCTGGCTCAGGCCACCGCCCAGAACCGGGCGGCGGCCACGCAGCGGGTGCGCCGGATCAGCGCGGGCGGGGGAACCTGTATGTCGCTTGGCTTGCAGCTTGCGCGAGACATCTTTGAGCAGAGGCCGGACGCCGGGCATCAGGCGCTCTTTTTGACCGACGGCAAAAACAATGACGAGGACGACGCGGCGCTGGAAACCACGCTGCAATCGTGCCTGGGCGTCTTCCAGTGTGACTGCCGGGGGGTCGGGACGGACTGGCAGGTCAAGCAGCTCCAGCGTATCTCGGGGGCGCTGCTGGGGTCCGCACAGATTATTGCCGAGCCGAGCAGTATGCAGGCGGACTTTCAGGCGGCCATCAGGCAGGCCATCAGCCGGGGTGTTCGGGATGTGCGTCTGCGGCTGTGGACTCCGAAAAGCGCTCAGGTGGTCTCGGTCAAGCAGATGACTCCGGAGATCGCGGTTCTGACGGACCGCAGGCTCCCGGTGGATGCCCAGAGCGCGGACTACCCGACCGGCGCGTGGGGGCAGGAGTCGCGGGACTTTCATGTTACCTTCGAGCTTGCGACCGCAGGGGAGGTTGGAGACGAGATGCTGGCGGGCCGTCCCAGCCTGATTTATGAGGAAGGCGGGCAAATGCAGGAGGTCAAAGCACCCAATGCCCGGATACTGGCCTCCTGGACCGCCGATGATTCTCTGTCCGCCCGGATCAATGTGCAGGTCGCCCATTACACCGGCCAGGAAGAGCTGGCACAGGCGATTCAGCAGGGTCTGGAAGCACGGGCGCTGGGCGACACGGACGGGGCGACCAAGCTGCTGGGACGTGCCGCACAGCTCGCCAAGCAATCCGGCCACGACGAAACGATGGCTCGCCTCACCAAAGTCGTCGATATTGTGGATGCCGACCTCGGCACGGTGCGTCTGAAAAAGACAGTGAATAAAGCAGACGAGATGGATTTAGACCTCGGCTCGACACGCACCGCGCCCGTCCGCCGCAAGCTGTAAAGTGGCAAGGAAAGACAAAATGGATATTCTCTGCCCGAAGGGCCATATTTCTGCCGAAGCGGACTACTGCTCCGAATGCGGCGCGAAGATCGCTGGCACAGCCGCGCCGGTGCCCGCACTGAACTTGCCTGCACTGAACTTGCCTGCACTGGATTTGCCGGCACCAGCGGCGGGCATGGTCTGCCCGGACTGCGGAACCCTGCGGGCCAGCACGACCGCGACGTTCTGCGAGGTCTGCCGCTTCAATTTTGTCACCGGGGCCTCCTGGGAGGCGGCGTCTGCCCCTCCCGCGATCTCTGCGCCGACAGCCGACGGCTGGGATGTGATCGTCGCCGTCGACCCCTCGCTCTATCTGGAGCCAGAGCCGGACGCCCCGTGCCCGGTCGGTGAGCCGGAGCGGCGGTTTCCGCTGGACCTTGCGGAAAGCCTGATCGGACGGCGCAGTGAGCGCCGAAGCATCTTCCCGGAAGTCCCCCTGAACGATCCCGGAGTCTCCCATCGCCATGCAAAGCTCTTAAAGAGCTTTGATCACAAAATCGCCGTGCTGGATGTCGGCTCCGCGAATGGCACCCGCATCAACGGCAGGGAGATTGCCGCTGGCACGGAAACGCCGCTGGCCGATGGGGACCAGATCACGCTCGGCTGCTGGACTCGGCTGACACTCAAAAAACACTCCTAAGCGAAAGCGTGGCTGACTTGGCGACACTGCTGCAAAATCGAACGATGACCCTCCCGGCGTCGGGCGCTCCACTTTGGACTACCCCCCGCCGTCTTCAAGCCATACTGGGGGCACTCTGGCTGGCCGTTTTGCTGTTCCTGATGGCGGCTCTCACCGGAGCGCATCAGCACCGGCAGGCGCTTCAGACCATCGGACGGGATGCTGCCCCCAGCATCATCGGGGCGCAGCGCATCAAAGCGGGGCTGACGGATATGGACGCGGCTGCGGCAGATGTGCTTCTGCTGCCGCCGGGTCTCGCTCAGGAACAGGCCGACGACCATTACGAGGCAAGCCGGGTGGAAGTGACACAGAACCTGGTGCGGGCGGCTCAGAATGTCAACTTCGGCGAAGCGGAGCGCGGTCCGCTCCGCACTCTTGCGGATGCTCTGGGTGTCTATGAAGCCGATGTCGCGCAGGCCCGGCTTCTGCATCTGAGAGGCGAGCCGGGATCACGCCTTGTCTACCGGATGACCCACAGCGAGATGCACGATACCCTTCTGCCTGCCGCCGATGCATTGAACCAGGCCAACAACGACGTTCTGGAAACGGCCTATCGGCAGCAGCAGAGTTCGGGGAGCCTGTTTCGGGCGCTGGTCTGGCTGAGCGGGCTGCTTGTTATTGCGCTTCTGGTGGCAGCTCAAATTTTTCTTTCCCGGCTGACGCGCCGGACTTTCAATCTGCCGCTGCTCGGGGCGACGGTTCTTACGCTGGCGCTTTTGCTTCACACTTCTGGCGTGTTCTCCGAGGCAAGCCGCACGCTTCAAACCGTCAAAGCAGAGGCGTTCTCTTCGATCTCTACACTGTGGCAGATTCGAGCGATTGCGTTCGATGCCAACTCTGAAGAGAGCCGCTGGCTGATGGACACGCCGCAGGCACCCCAGTATGAGCAGCTTTTTTATGCCCAGTCGGATAAAATTGCCGCGCTTCCGGTCGACCAAACCTATGGAACGCTTCTGGCCGGGCTGGATCAGGGCACGCTGCCCCAGGACTTTCACGGGGGCATCGCGGATATGCTCAGCAGCATCCACTTCCCCGGCGAGAAGGAGGCCGGGCGTGAGATGCTTCGTACTTACGGCATTTACGCGGGCACGGATAAGCGGATGCGGGCGCTGGAAAACAGCGGTCACCACGGGGCTGCCGTCGATGACTGTGTCGGCCTTCAGCCCGGTCAGCATGGCCGGGCGTTCGCTCAGTTCGATGCCGCGCTGGACCGAACCTTGACGATTGATCAGCAGGCGTTTGACAGCGCAGTCGCCGACAGTGTCCGCGAGCAGGCCGGTTACGACATCCTGGCGACGCTGACCCTGCTGGCCGCCGCCTTGCTCATCGGTGCCGGAATGCGGGCACGACTGCGCGAATACACTCTCTGAAATACACTCTCTGATTTGTGCGCTGACAAGAAAAAAACCGTTAATGAACACTTTTTCCCAACACCGTGTCCTTTCCCGTATCTTTTTGGCACTCGCTTCGACCCTTCTGCTGCAAGGCTGCGGCGGCAGGCAGGACGTGCCGACGGTAAGAGCGGCAGCGCCGCCGCCTGCCTTTGTCGACAAAGGCGGCGCGATCACTATTGGCTATTCGGACTGGCCGGGATGGACGGCCTGGGATATTGCCGAGCAGCAGGGCTTTTTCAAGAAGCACAATGTCACTGTCAAGCTGGTCTGGTTTCCCAGTTACACCGACTCCCTGAATGCGCTGGCGGCGGGGCAGATAGACGCGAACTGCCAGACCTGGAGCGATACCCTGGGACCACTAGCGTCCGGGCAGCCGCTTAAAGCCGTTCTCATCAACGACAACTCGGCAGGCAACGATGCGGTGCTGGCCGATGCCGGTATCAGCTCGATTAAGGCGCTTCGGGGCAAGAAAGTCGCCACAGAGCTTGGCACGGTGGAACAGTTTCTGCTTGACCAGGCGCTGGCGGCAAACGGCATGACCGAGAAGGACATCCACTACGTCAATATCAAAGTCCAGGATTGCCCCGGTGCGATGATTGCTCATAAAGTCGATGCCATCGCGGTTTGGGAGCCGAACAAAACGCAGCTTCTGGACAATATGCCGGGAACACACGTCATCTTCGACAGCAAAAGTCTTCCCGGCCTGATTCCTGACCTGCTGGTGTTTCAGACAGCGGTGGTGGACCGTCGCCCGCAAGAGATTCAGAATATCGTCGACGCCTGGTATGACATGATGGGCTGGTGGCGTGCCCATCCCGCGCAGGCAGTTCAGATCATGGCGGCCCGGACCAAATCGAAAGCTGACGTTTATCAGAAGTTTATTCTTGGAACACGGATATTCGATGCTTCTGAGGCGGTGTCGGCCTTCACAAAAAGCAGCAAGCCAACTTCTTTGTACCAAAGCGGGGAGCAGTCCGCGCAGTTTCTGCTCGGCCAGGGGCAGATTCAAAAAATACCTGACTACAGCAGCGCCCTTGACCCTCGGTTCGTCAATGCTGCTGCCCTAAAAGGCGAGGGCAAAAATCCGCCTTACGACTATACACTCAAAGTAGACTAGCTGCAGCAGGTGCGCGGCTGACCGAAGCCCTGCCGCTGAGATTTGAAAGCCGCTGAGATTTGAAAGCCGCTGAGATTTGAAAGCCGCTGAGATTTGAAAAACAGGCGAGTTTCGAAAAATAGAAGGACTAAATGATGACTGATCCGCGATTAACGAAATGGGCCGAGACGCTGGCGCATTACAGCCTGTATTTGCAGCCGGGAGAGCAGGTGCTCATCCGCACCGATGAGGCGGCCATTCCGCTGGCCCGCGAAGTCTACCGGGCGGCACTCGAGGCGGGGGCGCATCCGCATCTCACAGTCAACATTGATGGGGTCGATGAGATTTTCCTGCGGAATGCGTCCGGCGAGCAGCTTGACTTTGTCTCTCCTGTCCGCACATTTGAGTACGAGCAGATTGACGCGCTGTGCTCGCTGATGGCCCCGACTAATACGTCCGCGCTGTCCGGGGTGGACACGGACAAGCAGGCGCGGGCGCAGCGGGCGAACAGCGTCATTCGGCGCTCGCTCTTTGCTCGGACGGCGGAAGGGAAAGGCAAATGGACCCTGACGCTGTACCCGACACCGGGGGCGGCGCAGAACGCGAAGATGTCGCTGGCCGATTACGAAGAGTTCCTGTTTCGGGCGATGCTGTTAGACCAGGATGACCCCGCCGCCGCGTGGCAGAAGTTCTCGCGGGAGCAGCAGCGCTATGTGGACTACTTAGACAAAGTGCAGACGCTCCGGTTTGTGGCACGGGACACGGATTTGACCATGCGTGTGGGCGGGCGCAAGTGGGTGAACTCCGATGGGCACAAGAACTTTCCGTCTGGCGAGGTGTTCACCGGGCCGCTCGAAGACAGCGTCAACGGCACGGTGCGCTACACATTCCCGACCGCGCATTTAGGGCATGAAGTCGATGATGTCCGGCTGACATTCGAGAACGGCAAAGTGGTTCACGCCGAAGCGGCGCGTGGTTTAGACTTCCTGAACACGCTCTTAGACAGCGATGCCGGGGCGAGAACACTTGGCGAAGTGGCGATAGGCAACAACTACGGCGTGCAGCAGTTCACCCGGAACACGCTCTACGATGAGAAAATCGGCGGCACATTCCATCTGGCGCTTGGCAATGCGTACCCCGAGACGGGAGCAGCCAACGTCTCGGCGGTGCATTGGGACATGGTCTGCGACCTGCGACCCGACGCCGGCGGCGGGGCGATTTACGCCGACGGCCTGCTTATCCATGAAAATGGGCAGTGGAAGATTTAGCTAAGGCCTCCGGGGCGGTAAACGCCCCGTCTGGGAAGCGTCCTTCGGACGGGAAGGAGCCTGTGACCGATGGCTTACTCCTCGTCCGAAGGACGTTCCAACCAGACGGGGCGTTTACCGGCCCGGAGGCCTTAGCTAAGAGACTGTATAAAAAGCCCCCTGACGGCCCCCTAGCCCCCAATAATGGGGGAACCAGATTAAGAGGGGAACCAGATTAAGAGGGGAACCAGATTAAGAGGGGAAGGCCCCTGCATTCTTCTGGCTCCCCCATTATTGGGGGTGGGGGGGTGATCTGCGTTTTTGAAGGCTTTCTATATAGTTTCTAAAGCCGAATGCCCTGAGAGGCGGTCTGTTTACGCAGGGCGGCGGTGACGGCGGCGTCAAACGCAGGCGCTTTGCCGCTTTTCTTTTTGGCGGCTGCGGCCAGAAACGTATCCCGCCTGCGGGACAGGGCCAGGATTTGCACTCGCATCGCCTTGCGCTCGGCCAGGCGGCGGGTGATTTCCTGTGCGCGGGCCTCCGGGGTCATCTTCTGCATGGCGATAGGCAGGTCAGCGGGCTTGACGTCTTTGAGCTTCACCGAGCCGTTTTCGAGAGACTGCATCAAGTCTCCGGCGTAAGCCTCGGAATTCAGGGCCTTGTTGAGCGCCCGGTCGGCGGCGGCGGGCGCGGGAGCGGCTGCCGTCACGGCTGATTCGTCGTAAGCCTGACGCCGCGCATTGTGGCGCTGATACGACGCCGCGCCTTCCGCGAAGCCGCCCCCGCCGTAGGCGGTGTAGGTCTGCCCCAGTGCGCTTCCGAGCTTCGCCAGCGGCTTGTCATAGGGGGTAGGCGTCACCTGAACCCCGCCATTTTCCTCAATCGCAAAAAATGCCCCTTCGGCGTGCGTGGCGATCTTCTGCCAGGCAGCCCGAGTGTCCTCGGCGCTGCCGCATTCAATCGCATTAATGACAATGCCGCGCTTCGCGGCCTGTGCCGCCGTGGTCAGCGTGTCCGGCTCCTGCACGTAATCGTCGTGCGGGGGCGCGTCGCCGACCAGGAACAGCACCTGCGCGGTGTGGGGGCTGCGGGCGGACCAGCCGCCTTTGCGGACGCCGTCGGAAAGTGCCTGCCGGACATCCTCCGGCGTATCCCCGCCGCCCTCCGCCTTGTAGGTCATCAGCACCGTGTAAATCTTGTCTAAATCGCTCGTCAGCGGAGTCACGCGGGTCACGTACTGGTCGCCGTGGTCCCGGTAGGCCACCAGACCGACACGAACGCGGGGCGGATGCGCGGATTGCTGGACGCTGTTGACGATGCTCCAGATTTTCTGTTTGGCCCCGTCCAAGAGTCCGCCCATTGAGCCGGTGGTATCCAGCACAAACACCATTTCCAGTGTGGGCGTGTTCGCCATTGCGAGCGGTGTCGCGGCCCGTGCGGCGTGCGGGGCCGTCAGCAGCGTCAAAAGTGCGGACAGAAGTGCAGAGCGCAGTGAAAATGCCATAGGTGTTCTCCTTTGGCCTCTTAGATACGCGCCTCGCCAAATGGCTTCACACGCCGTCTTGCTATGTT
This sequence comes from Capsulimonadaceae bacterium, assembly GCA_965277455.1. Lineage (GTDB taxonomy): Bacteria > Armatimonadota > Armatimonadia > Armatimonadales > Capsulimonadaceae > JANXMY01. Next base: position 4,101,585 of record OZ255823.1, read on the forward strand.
TGTTAGCAAAACCCACCGGGTAAGCCTGAAATGTCCCTCCAAGCGCTGTCGCATGGGGCCTCGGGAAGAGACTTAAAACGCGACCATGCGAGAAAAGAATTTTAAGACTATGGCAGACTTAGTGACGGGAATGTTTCGGGACCGCACCTCCGCCGAGCGGGCCGTGGATGACCTGCGGCGGATGGGCTACGCCTCAAAAAACATCAGCGTGATGATGCAGGACCAGACACGGATGCGGGATTTTGCCGCAGACACCGGTACGAAAGCCGCTGAAGGCGCGGGCGTCGGTGCGGGAATTGGCGGCACACTCGGCGCGATTGTCGCCGCTCTGACCGCGACCGGCAGCGTTGCCGCTGTGGCCGCAACGGGGGGCCTCGCCGCACCGCTGGTAGCCGGACCTCTGGCAGCGGCGCTCGCCGGAGCCGGGGCGGGCGGCCTGGGCGGCGGCCTCATCGGCGGCCTGATTGGCGCGGGCATTCCCGAGGGGCGGGCGCGGCAGTATGAGACGGACCTGAACGCCGGGGGCATTCTGGTCGGCGTAACGGCGCGGGGCAATGACGGCATCGAGCTGGAGCGTGTCCTGCGCTCCGAAGGCGCTGTCGATGTGCAGAGCCGCTAAACACAAACTAAAGGGGCCTGATGCTGACAGCGCCAGGCTCTCTTTGTGTCACAGCCGGGGGTCTACCGGCTCGCTTTCCAAAGCCAGCACGGCAAACGCGCACTCGTGAACGCGCCGCAGAGGCTCGCCCGCCACGAACCGCTCCAGCCCTTCCAGGCCCAGCGCGAACTCGCGCAGGGCCAGCGACCGCTTGCCGGACAGGCCCCGCGCCCGCAGGCGCTCCAGATGCTCGGGGGCGTCGTAATCCGGGCCGTAGATAATTCGCAGATACTCGCGGCCCCGGCACTTGACCGCAGGCTGCATAATGCCACGGGGGCCTCTGGCAACAAAATTACCGGGCTTGACCACCATGCCCTCGCCGCCCCGGCCCGTCAGCCCCTCCCACCAGGCAATACCCTCAGCGACGCTTCCTTCGTCGGTGACATCAATCGTTTTGTGCGGCGTCGCCAGCAGCAGGCCGGTGGGGTCGGCGGCGCACAGGCGGGCCAGCGTTTCCATGTGCCAGGTGTGCGGCTTGTCCGAATGCACCCGGCCCTCGGAGGCCAGCAGGTGAAAGGGGGCCAGCTTCAAATCGGCCAGAGACCCGACCGGCCAGCAGTAGCGCCGATAGGCGGCCACAAACTTCTCCGCCGCTGCTGACCGGGCGCGGTAGCTGTCCAAAATTGGCCCAATGCCTTCCGTGTGGCCCGACGCGGCTTCGAGGGCGGCGACGGCGGCGGGCAGGGCGGCAGTCGCGGCGGCTCCAACAGCGGCATACTGCTGTTTCAGCAGCTCCTGTGCTTTAGCTGACCACGGCATCAGCTCGCAGTCCAGACAGACCCAGTCAGTGGAAAGTTCTTCCCACAGATGGCTGCTGTCCATTGCGGTGCGAATCGTTTGCAGGAAGTCGGCTTCGAGCGCTAAGTCGTCAAAGAAGCGCCGCCCGGTGCGGGTGACGCAGATGCCCGCGTTGCCGTCGACCACGCCGAACCGGGCGCGGGCGGCCTCGGCGCTGCGGCAGACGATCACCACGGCCCGCGACCCCATGTGCTTTTCTTCGCAGATGACCGCCCCAATCCCCTGAGCGCGGTAGTAGGCAAACGCCTCGGCGGGGTGTTCCAGCAGGCCCGGCTCACGGGTTGTCTCCGACGGCGACATTGTGGGCGGCAGGTACACCAGCCAGCGCGGGTCGGCGGCAAAGCGGCTCATCACTTCGAGGGCAGCGATGCCGTTTTCCTCCCGGATGGTGATGCGCCCGTGCAGGCGCGTTTCCACGAGCCGCTTGCCCAGCACGTCCGCGATGTCCAGCACGTCGTCATACTGCTGCTGCGCCGTCTGCGCTTCGGCGGCCTGCTGTTCGGCAGGCAGGAACGGGCGGGCGGGTTCGGCATAAGTGGCGTGTGCCGGAACCGAAACCACTTCGCGCTCGGGCCAGCGCAGGGCCGTCAGGCTGCCGCCGAAGACGCAGCCGGTGTCCAAATTGATCGTCCCGTTCAGCCATTCGGGCTTGGGAATCGGCGTGTGTCCGTAGACCACCGCCGCCCGGCCCCGGTACTCGGACGCCCACGGGTAGCGGATGGGCAGACCGAACTCGTCGGTCTCGCCAGTCGTCTCGCCGTAGAGCGCGAACTCGCGCACGCGGCCCGACCCGCGCCCCTGCATCTCGGCCTTCATGCCCGCGTGGGCGACGACTAGCGAACCACCCTCAAACACATAATGACTCACTAAGCTGTCCAGAAAGCCGCGCACCTCCGTCAGAAACTCCGGCGGCTCGGCCTCAAGCTGCTGCAGCGTCTCGGCCAGTCCATGCGTGATCTGAACGTCCTTGCCGCGCAGATGCCGCAGGAGCTTCACGTCATGGTTGCCCGGCACGCACCAGGCGGTCCCCGCCGCCGTCATGCCCATGACCAGCTTCAGCACGTCCGGCGACTTCGGCCCCCGGTCCACCAGATCGCCCAGAAAGACCGCTTTGCGCCCTTCCGGCGGCGTGACCGTGTGGCCGTCTATAGTATAGCCCAGATTGCCCAGCAGCTCGGTCAGCTCATCAAAACAACCGTGAATGTCGCCGACAATATCAAACGGCCCGGTCTCGCCCCGCTTGTCGTTGTAGAGCGGCTCGCGGGTGACTGTCGCTGCCGCCGCTTCTTCGGGTGAGCGCATCACAAACGCATATCGAAACCCCTCGCGCTCCAATCCGCGCAGGCTTTGACGCAGGCTTTTGATATGGTTTCGGACCACATGCGGTCCAAACGCCCGGTCGGCCCGGCCATCATTGCGCTCCAAACAGACCCGCTCGGGCATATCCAGCACAATGGCAACGGGCAGGCAGTGGTATTCGCGGGCCAGCGCCAGCAGCGGCTTCCGCGCTTCGGGCTGTACATTGGTGGCATCCACCACGGTCAGCCGCCCGGCGGCCAGGCGCTTGGCGGCGATATAATGCAGCAGCTCAAACGCTTCTTTGGTCGCCGCCTGGTCGTTTTCGTCGTCAGAGACCAGCCCCCGGCAAAAGTCCGACGACAGCGTTTCCGTGGGCTTGAAATGCGCCCGTGCGAACGACGATTTGCCGGAGCCGGACGCGCCAATCAGCACGACCAGCGACAGGTCGGGGAGTATAATTTTCATAGTGCTTTAAGCGTGCAAGCTCACGAGATCAAGGCCAAAAGAGGAGCCAGAGGAAGCCACGGGTTGAAACCCGAGGCTTGGAAGTGCCCACCGTCCAGGGGACGTAAGACCTGGCGACGCGGGGCCTATTCTTGCTCTTGTGTCCCCTGGACACTGGGCTTTTGACAGCCTCGGGTTTTAACCCGTGGTTTCTGGCTCCGTCTCCCGCGCCTGCGTGTCCATCCAAATCAAGGCATTGACGTAGCCGCCGCCAAAGCTGATAGAGGTAATGTCTTTCAGCTTGAACTTTTCCGTGTCAATCCATTTGGTGTTAGAGCTGAACTTTTTCATCCACAAACTGCGTTTGGTGAGTCCTTCGGCGACGCCGATAAAGCAAATGCCTGGTTCCACCCGCTCACACTCGATGACAAACATCGCGTAGTCTTTGGACACGCCATGCAGCAGGGAGTGCAAATCGGTCAAATCAACATCAGGCTGCCTTCGCGGGAACACCTCACGCCGCTGAAAATACTCGCTCACGAAACTATCATCCACTTTAATAGCACTGATGTCTGCAAGCCGCACTGCTTTGTAGCCGTCCAGAACAAGGGGATCACCTTCAATCACTTCGAGCACAACCCACTTGTGGCTCAGCCCAACAATATAGCCTTCCAGCCGATGCTTGTCGATTGGCTGCCGCCAGAGTTTGATAATTTCGCGGTCAGCCATCGCCGACGCGAGGGCGTTGTAGTGTTTTTGTGTGCGTTTCTTCATTGTGTTCCTCAGTCCCATGCTTTCCCCAGCGTGGTCAGACGGTCTTTGTATTCAATCCTCGCCACCCAGTCTTCCGGCCAAGCACTCATGCCGTGGTACGCGCCCGCGAAAGCTCCGGTGAGGCAGGCGATGGAGTCCGAGTCGCCGGAGGACACGGCGGCACGGCGCAGGGCGTCGAGCGGGGCGTCGGGCAGCAGCAGAAAGCAAAGCAGGCCGGTGGCAAACGCTTCTTCGGCAACCCAGCCTGCGCCCGTGATGCGGCAGGGGTCTTCGGTGCGGTTTTCGGCGCGGAGGGCCAAATCAAGCGCGTCCAGACTGCCCAGGCACTCGTCCCAGCCTTGCGTGATAAACTGGGTGGGCGACTCAACACCGGGCCGCTGCCAGAGTGTGCCCAGCCAGTCTTCGTGGTAGACGCGCCGCTGAGAATGGGTATACTCCAGCAGGGTTTGGGGCAGGTCACTTGGGCTGACCCCGGCCAAAAGAAACGCAATGGCTGCCGCCGTGAGGTCAGACGTCGCCAGCGCAGTGGGGTGGCCGTGGGTCAGGGCGGCCTGAAACTGGGCGACGGCAGCCCGCGTCTCAGCGGGAAGGCCGGGGAGGACGCCGACGGGCTGCACGCGCATATTTGCCCCGCAGCCTTTGGAGTTTGGCCGGGTGGCTTCGGTCCACGGCATCCCCATCTTTAGCGCGGCACACGAGGTCAGGCAGGTGATGCCGGGAGCCTGGTCATTGTCGGGGCTGTCTGCCCAGCGGATGAAAGCGGCCCGGAGCGGCCCTTCCAGCGTTTCTGGTGCATAGGGCTTGGAGGCAGAGAGCAGCGCCTCGCCGACGGCCAGCATCATCTGCGTGTCATCAGTCACGCGCCAGGAGGCACGCGGCTCCTGCGGACCGTCCGGGGGCCACTTTGCGAGGATTTGGGCGACGGAGAGAAACTCGGTGTCTGCGCCCAGCGCGTCGCCGAAGGCGGTTCCAAAGAGGCAGCCGGAGGCTTGGTTTTTCATGGGTTTGGCTCCGTCGAAGGGGTCAAAAGAGAAGAGGGCGCGGCAAGCAGCGCCCCTACACGCGCTCAAACACCGCCATCTGGCTCGGCGCACCGACGTCTGCGTCTTCGGGACCGAGCGGCAGGAACGTCGCCGTATAGCCAAAGCGGGTGCAGATGGTTTCAGCCCAGGACTCGAACTCGGCGCGGGTCCACTCGAAGCGGTGGTCTTTGTGGCGGAACTGACCGGCAGGGAGCGTCTCGAACTTCGGATTGTATTCGGCGTTTGGCGTGGTGACGGCCACCGTCTGCGGGCGGGCGAACTCGAAAATCGCCCGGCCAAAGGCGGCGAGGCGGGGGGCGTCGAGGTGCTCAATCACTTCCACGACGGCGGCGGCATCGTAGCCGGACAGGCGAGCGTCGCGGTAAATCAGCGAGCCTTGCAGGAGCGTAATCCGCTCGCGCTGCTTGGGGGGCATCCGGTCCAGATGCAGGCGCTCCGACGCGATTTCCAGCGAGCGGTACGACACGTCCATGCCCAGGATATCCGTGAACTGGGTGTCTTTGAGAAGCATTGCCAGCAGCTTGCCTTCGCCGCAGCCGAGGTCCAGAACGCGCTTGGCCCCGCTTTCTTTCAGGGCCGAAAGCACGGCGCTGAGGCGCTGGTCGTGCAGGCTGAGTTTGCGCTCCACGCGCTCTTTTTCTATTTTTTCTTCTTCGCGGTTGTGGACGGCTTCCAAGTCGTCGACGCCGGGCGATTCGGCTTCGGTGAGCTGTTCCAAAGCGTCTCGGACTAAAGAGCGGCGGCCTTTCAGGTAACGCTGGACAATCACCTCTTTTTCAGGGTGGTTCGCCAGCCAGCCTTCGCCTTTAGCGATTAGTTTCTCGACTTCCTCGTCGCCAATCGCGTAGTGCTTCCCGGCGTCGAGCGTGGGAATCAAAACGTAGAGATGGGACAGTAGATCGGACAAACGCACGGTGGCGGTGAGCGTCACGGAAAAATAGGCACTCTGGCCCCAGTCGGGAAAGGTCGGGTCCAGCGGGTGGGGGACCGCGCTGACGGCGTAGCCGAGCGGCTCAAACAGGCGGCGCAGAAACTCCTCGCCGCCCCGGCTGGGGACCACTTCCAGCGTGGCGGTCAGCGGTAGGGGCGTTTCCACCAGCTCAGGCCGGTCTTTGCAGCGGCCCCCGAGCGCGGAGCCGAAGACCTGCGCGATGGCGACGCTGAGGTACGACGACGCGACATAGGGGCGGTCGTTGACATACTGCGCCAGCGTCCGCCCCGCGCCGCGCCGGGCGCCCCGGACGAGGGCCACAGGGTCAACGTCCAGAAGCAAAGCCGCCGTGCAGCGGCCCTCGGTGGCTTCGGGGTAGAAGACGTGCGCCTGCCCGAACGACAGCGTAAACGACTGGGCGCGGGCGGGGTTTTTGTGCAGCAGGTAGCCGAGGTCGGTGGCCGGGGCGTGGTTGGTCGTCAAAGTGAGGAGCATGGGGTCTCCTCTACGCGCCGGAGACCATCAGGCGCTTGAGCTGCGTCAGGGCGCGGTTTTGCAGGCGGGAAACGTGCATCTGCGAGATGTTAAGCTGCTTGGCGACTTCGGCCTGCGACATATCTTTGAAGAAGCGGTGAATGATAATCGCCCGCTCACGCGGCTCCAGCGACTCTAAGGCATGGTCCAAATCGCCGTAGGCATCCAGATTGAGCAGGGAGGCGTCTTCGGCCCCGACAAACTCCGCCAGCGACAAGGGGGAGCTATCCGAGTCGTGCATCATCTTGCTGTCCAGAGAAACCGTGTCGTAGGCATTGCCAAGTTCAATGGCTTCCAGGGTTTCTTCTTCGGTCGCACCGATGCGCTGCGCGACTTCCTGTATGGTCGGCGGTCGGCCCAGTTTGCTGCTGAGAGCTTCCTGCGCTTTGGAGGCGGTCTGGTTCAGCTCCTGCAAGCGGCGCGGGACTTTCAGGCTCCAGGCTTTGTCGCGGAAGTAGCGGCGGATTTCGCCGACAATGGTAGGCGTCGCGTAGGTAGAAAACTTGGTTCCCCGGCCCGAATCAAAGCGGTCAATGGCGTTGATCAGGCCAATCGTGCCGACTTGTATCAAATCTTCGAGCGGCTCGCCCCGGTTGACGAACTTGCCGGCCAGGTAGCGCACCAGATTCTGGTGCATGGCGACGAGGCGGTCACGCAACTGTGTGTCCCGCGTCCGGGCGTAGCGGGCAAACAGGCTTTCGGCGTCATCCTGAGACCAGTCCGTCGTCTTCTTGGGTGTCATTGTGGTCATTTCAGTCGTTTCCAATGGATGCCGCCTAGTCCGGCGCGTGTTTGGTCAGCACAACCCGCGTGCCGTCGGCAGATGTCTCAATCGTCACTTCATCCACCAGAATCTCCATGAGCAGTGCTCCCAGCCCTTCCTGGTCCACGCCCGCTTCTTCTAGCAGGCGGGCTTCTTCGGTCGGGGCGGCCACATCTTTGGCGGCGACGGTGTCAATGACTTCAATCCTCAAAGACAGCGGGGTGATGGTGCTGACGATGCGAATGGTGGCATCGCCCCGGCTGCCCGCCCGCTCAATGGCGTGGGTGCAGGCTTCGCCGACGGCAAGGCGCACGTCTTCCACTTCGTCGTAGGAAAAGGGCATCCGGCTGGCAATTCCCAGGATGGCGAGGCGGGCAACACCGACATATTCGGCGCGGCAGGGGATAAGCAGCTCGACGGTTTCCGTCTGCGGCGTGTTCGTCATGGCCTCGGCGGCGGGCATATCGGTCACGAGGGCACCCCTTCTCTGGCGAGGGCTTCGGCCTCGGTGGCATAAATGTCAAAGATTTTGTTCAGGCCGGTGATCTCGAAAATGCGCTGAATACGCATTCCAGGGCCAACCAGCGCCATGTTGCCGCCCGCTTCGCGCAGGCGCTTCAGGCCGCCAATCAGCACGCCAAGCCCCGTGCTGTCTAAATACTCCACTTTGGACAGGTCAATGACGACGTGTTTCGTGCCCTGCTCGGCGAGCGTGACCAGGTCCTGTTTAAGCTGCGGCGACGTGTAGACATCGACCTCCCCTTCGATTTCTAAAATACAGGTTGTCTCGCTGGGGTTGCGGCTGGTCATAGAGAGGTTCAAGTTGCGATCTCCTTCATTTCTTTCTTGCTGCCACTCGTATCCATTAAATCCGGCGCTGAATAGTCGCGCCGCCCAATACCGAGTCGCCGTGGGTGTCATAAATCACAACGGACTGGCCGGGGGTGACGGCCCGCTGAGGTGTGTCGAATTGTACGACAATTTCCCCGTCCTTCGGCCCGTTTTGTACCGTGGCAGGCACAGCATTCATATTATAGCGTATTTTCACCAACACAGGCCGCGATTCCTGCACGCCTGCAATCCCCACCCAATTTATATCGTCGGCGATTAGTCCGGGGGCCAGCAAGTCGCTGTTGTCGCCGACGGTGACGGTGTTCGTTTCGGCATCAATGCCGATGACATAGAGCGGAATGGGGGAGCCGACATTGACCCGCTTGCGCTGGCCGATGGTGTAAAACGCGATGCCGTCATGGGTCCCGCGCCGCCGCCCGCTGGTGTCCACGATGTCGCCCGCCTGCACCGTCTCCGGCGCGGTCTGCGCCAGGAAGTCGGTGTAGGAGCCGCCCTGCACGAAGCAGATTTCCTGCGAGTCCGGCTTGTTATGCACCGCCAGCCCCAGCTCTTCGGCAATCGCCCGCACTTCGGTTTTGTTGGTCACCAATCCGAGCGGCATCAGCGTATGCGCCAGCTCATCCTGCGTGAAATGGTACAGGGCATAGGTCTGGTCCTTGTCGTCATCGAGGGCGCGGCGCAGGGTCCAGCGGCGGCTGTCCTCGTCAAACTCGGTGCGGGCATAGTGCCCCGTCGCCAGATACTCGGCCCCCAGCCCCCGTGCTTTCGCCATCAGCGCATCAAACTTGACGTAGCGATTGCAGTTGACGCAGGGGTTCGGCGTTCGCCCCCGCTTGTATTCGGCGACAAAGTTGCCGATGACTTTGTCGGCAAAGAACTCCCGAAAGTTCAAAACGTAGTGCGGGATGCCAAGTTTCGCGGCGACGCGCCGGGCGTCCTCCACGGCTCCGAGCGAGCAGCAGCCCGCGCCTTTGGTCTCGGTCGTGCTTTCCTGCCAGATTTGCATGGTGACGCCGAGGACGTCGTAACCCTGCCGCAGCAAAAGCCCGGCGGCTACCGACGAATCCACGCCGCCGCTCATGGCGACCACAACAGTTGGCTTGGTATTGGACATAATTAAACTCGGATCATTCACTCGCCAGCCGGGCCAGCGAACGGGCATAAATCTTGGCGGCCCGGATCAAATCATCCACCGCCCAGCATTCGTCTTTTTCGTGTGCCCCGCCATCTTCGGGGGCGCGGTTGCCAAAATCGGGGCCGAAGGCGATGCCTTTAGTCATAGCGCGGGCATAGGTCCCGCCGCCCATTGTCAGGGGCGGGGTCATGTCGCCAGTTTCGGCGCGGTAGACTTCCAGCAGCGTGGCAACCAGGGGGTCTTCGCGGGGAATATACAGCGGCGGCTGATCGGTCAGTTCGGCCAAAGTCCAGTCCTTGCCGTCAATCCCCGTTTCTAAACGCTGTCGCAGGTCCTTAGAGTTCCAGGTGACAGGGTAGCGGACATTGAATGTCAGCGTGATCTGCCCGTTTTCCAGAGCCGCGACGCCCAGATTGCAAGTCAGCGGCCCGGCGACGTCGTCCTGCCCGGCAATCCCGAGAGCGCCGCCGGTGGCGTCTTCGGCCCACGTCTGCATCTGCTGAATGATCTCGACTTGATCTTCCTGATGGTCTAACAGTAGCAGCGCATCACAGAGAACCGCCACGGCATTGACGCCGTTTTCCGGGGTGCTGCCGTGCGCGGAAACACCGCGTGCGGTGACGTGTATCTCGCTCTCACCGGTCATCTCGGTGCTGATACCCACCACGGCGTTCAGCCGCGCCGCTGAAGCCGCCGGGTTTGTCAGCCGCAGGACGGCGTGCGCCGTGTCCGGGACCATATTGGGCCGCTGTCCGCCGGAAAGCGATACCAGATGGATGCGCTCGCCCTCGGACGGCGCGGGGCGGGTCAGAATGGCGTTAGCGATGCCTTTCTCGGCATACACCAGCGGAAACATCGCATCGGGCGTGAAGCCTGTTTCGGGCATCTCTTCGTGGGCGAAGTAATGCTTGACGCAGCCAAAGCCGCTTTCTTCGTTGGCTCCCAGAATGACCCGAATACGCTTTGTCAGCGGCACGCCGCAGGCTTTGACGGCAAGCAAGGCCCACAGCCCGGCCATCGCCGGGCCTTTGTCGTCGGTCGTGCCCCGTGCATAGATTTTTCCGTCATGTATCTCTGCGCCAAACGGCGGGTGCGACCAGCCTTCCCCGGCAGGGACCACGTCCACATGGGCCAGCACGCCCACAATCGGCGCATCGGCGGCAACACCCGGCGCGGTCCATTCGGCATGGGCGGCGTAGCCGTCTAATTGCTTTGTCGTCAGCCCGTGTTCGGCAGCGACTTCCAGTGCATAGTCCAGTGCCTGCCGCGTTTCGGTCCCAAACGGAGCGCCCGGTGCGGCCTCGCCTTCCACGCTCGGGATACGCAGCAAAGTCTGCGTTGTCTCAATAATCGCCGTGCGGTTCTGGTCAATCCACTCCGAAACCTGCGTGTCAATGGTGCTGAAATCGTTCAAAATAAAAGGCTTTCTTTTGTGTCTCACGCAGAGACAAAGATACGGTTTGATTATCCACAATTTGTAACCTGCCGTCAACCGGAGGCCGCGCTCTAGCGAAACGTCACCGCGACCGCTTCGGGGGGGCGCAGGAGGCGCAGAGGCAGGGACGAGCCATCCATTCCCCGGCTGACGATCAGTGTCCGGCCCTCAATCTGCTTGCGGCCCGCCCATGTCACCATGCTGCCCGGCGGCAGGTGCGGGTGCAGCCAGCGGTGCAGGGGGCGCGAGACCCAGTCCAGCAGCATGATTTGGCCGCCGTGGGTGTGCCCGGCCAGCACGGCCAGTGGGCGGCGTCCCGGCAGATACACGGCGTCCGGGTTGTGAGACAGCACCACACGCGGCAGGTCCGGTGCGATACTGTCAAAGCGACTGTACCAGTCTATCTTTTTGGCAGCGGCGGCGTACTGCGCCGGGGTTTTGTAGTCCTCGGGCGTGTAGTAGGCAGGCGCTTCCTGCAAATCATCTAATCCGACCACAAGCAGGCTTTGCCCGCCCGCTGTGACGACTGCCGAATCATTGTGCAGGATATGGACGCCGTGGGCCTCTAAAAACGCCCGCACCGGGCCGAAGTCGCCGCCGAAGGTGGTGTAATCATGGTTGCCGGGCACGGCCAGCAGGGGGACGCCCCACTCCCACAGACCGCGCAGCATCGGCGACAGCCGGGGCAGATAGCGTTGGTCGGTATCAATAAAATCCCCGCCCAGCAGAACGGCATCGAACGGATTTTTTTGATGCCGCGCCGCCAGCCGTTTCATCTTCGCCACCAGTGACCGGGGCCGCGTCCAGCGCCCCAGATGCCAGTCGGTCAGGAGCAACACCCGGACAGGATGGGCGAGGGGGCCATCCGGGTCTGTGACAACGTGCTCCGTGACGTGCAGCCGTCCCGGCTCGCCCCACCACATATAAGCCAGCAGAGGCGGCAGGGACGCCAGCAGAAGTGCGGCAAGTTTTGGCGAAAAGCGCGGCATAAGTCTCTAAGTTTGCCACGGGTTGAAACCCGAGGCTTGGAAGTGCCCACCGTCGAGGCGACGTTAAGAGCAAGGCGTCAGCCTGTCCTGTGTTCTTTCTTGTGTCCCCTGTACACTGGGCATTTGACAGCCTCGGGTTTCAAGTTCATTCCCTGGGGCTTGCCCCAGGGTGACGCTCCCGAGGCTGCAAGTGCCCAGCGTCCAGGGGGCAATATGAGCCATGGCCGGTACGCCCCATCCGGGCCACCCTGCGGTACAATGCAGGCATGGCATCACAAGGGCTACGCAAAGGCAACCACTGCGCCTACGACCTGCACTATCACTTCGTTTTCGTCGTCCGCTATCGCCGGGCGCTCCTGAGGCCCGAGGTGGAGGCAGAACTCGTGCGCCTTAGCCACGAGATCGGGGAACGCTATGAGATCGACATCGAGGGCGTTGGGGCCGACCTCAACCATGTTCACCTGCTATGTTCGGCCCACCCAAAGATTGCGCCGGGGGACATCGCACGTATCTATAAGAGTATCACGGCGGCCCAGCTCTTCAAGTCCTTCCCTGACTTGCGGCGGGAGATGTGGGGCGGTAAGTTCTGGTCGAGCGGCACCTTCGTCTCCAACGCCGGCCCCGCCGACGGGTGGGCTACTCTGATCCGCTACATCGAAAACCAGGGCAAGAACCCGGAGGCTGAAAACCTTCGGCTCTTGTTCACGACGACAGACGCGACCACGCAAGAGCAGTGATACCCTGGGGCTTGCCCCATGTGTTATTCATCCCGTGGCCTCCTCTGCGCTTTTTCGCGCCTCCATCCGCGCTTTGATGTCTGCCTCCGCGCCGTTCTCAGTCGGCTCGTAATAGACCTGCGTTTGTGCGCCTTCCGGCAGATACTCCTGCGCCACGTAGTTGCCGGGGTAGTCATGCGGGTTCAGATACGGCACATCGTCTTTGGCGGGGCGGCCTGTGCCGCTACGGGAGTCGCGCATGGGCTTCGGGACCGGGCGGGCACGCTCGGCCTCCACATCGGCGAGGGCGCGTTTCAGGCCAACATACGATGCTTTGGACTTGGGCGCGGCGGCCAGATACGTCACGGCCTGCGCCAGATTGAGCCGCGCTTCGGGCAGACCCACAAACTCGACCGCGTGCGCGGCGGCATTGGCAACCACAAGCCCCATCGGGTCGGCATTGCCCACGTCTTCCGAGGCCAGAACCACCAGGCGGCGGGCGATAAAGCGGGCGTCTTCCCCGGCGGCCAGCATCCGGGCCAGATAATACAGGCCCGCGTCAGGATCGCTGCCGCGAATGCTTTTGATAAACGCCGAAATCGTGTCGTAGTGCGTGTCGCCGGTCTTGTCGTAGGTGAGCGCCCGCTGCTGCAAGGCTTCCTCGGCAATAGCGCGGGTGACGCGCCGGACGGCATCCGCTTTGCGCGACTCAGGCCGGGTTGTCGTCGCGGCCAGCTCTAACGCATTCAGCGCCGTCCGGGCGTCGCCGTTGCTTTTGTCAATCAGGTGCGCCCGCGCTTCGGGTTCCAGCACGACGCTCAAATTGCCCAGCCCGCGCTCTGCGTTCGACACGGCCCGGTCCAGCAAATCGCCGAGCTGCTCATCAGTCAGCGACTCGAACGTAAACACGCGGGCGCGGGACAGGAGCGGGGCATTGACTTCAAAATAAGGGTTTTCGGTGGTCGCGCCAATCAGAACCACGGTTCCATTTTCAACGTGCGGCAGGAGCGCGTCCTGCTGAGTCTTGTTGAAGCGGTGGATTTCATCAATAAACAGCACCGTCTTTTTGCCATACAGCCGCCGCCGCGTGGACGCCGCCTCAATGGCTTTTCGCAGGTCGGGGATGCCCTGCGTGACCGCCGAAAACGGCTCGAAATGGGACTGCGTGCGCCCGGCGATGATCCCCGCCAGCGTGCTTTTGCCGACGCCGGGCGGGCCAAAAAAGATCACCGAGGTCAGCGCGTCCTCTTCAATCGCCCGCCGCAGCAGGCTTTCCGGGCCTAAAATCCGCGCCTGCCCGACAAACTCTTCTAATGTCGTGGGCCGCATCCGCGCCGCCAGCGGCGTGTTGGGCAGGGCGGCGGGGGAAGTCGGGGTGTCGTCGAAGAGGTCCATAGCACACATTGTAGCACATGGCTTTGCTGCATAAGTGCGTCTTCGTCTTTCCGAAGCCAGAGTTCGAGGGGCTGAACCCCCTCGCTGGGGGGCGAAGCGCCTTAAGCCCGAGGGTAAGGGTGAAGAACAAGAGAAGACGAAGTACGAGGGCAGTTTCTTTTCTATCCCATTCCGTACCCGCGCAGGCGGGTTTAATGCGCTTCGCCCCCCAGCGAGGGGGTTCAGCCCCTCGAATTTCTTATAAAAGCGTATTACCGGGGCGGGGGGCCGGTGCTGCCGCGCTCTTCCAAAATCGGGGACAGAAATGTCTGGCACGGCTCGACCGGCTCGCCGCGCAGCATTCGGGCGAGCAGGTGGCCGGTCTCGGCGGCGGCTTCGTTCAGGCGCACATTGAGAACGGTCAGATGCGGGGCGACGAGGCGCATAAAGCGGGCGTTCAGGCAGGTCATCACGCTGACATCCTGCGGGACGCGCAGGCCCGCTTCGGCCAGGGCACGCTCCGCGCCGAGGGCGCTGATTTCGTCCTCGGCAAAAATGGCCGTTGGCGGGTTCGGCTGCCGCAGGCGCTCACGCAGGGACAGGTACACCCCGTTTTCGTGGTGGGCGTCGTCGCGGTGTTCCAGCGTCTCTTCCAGCCCAAGCTCGGCCCGCGCCCGGCACATTCCTTCGAAGCGGCGCTGCCCGACCATCAAATCGCGCCGGATATTGTAAAACAAAATGCGCCGGTGTCCGAGGCTGTGCAGGTAGCGGATGGCCTCGTAGCCGACCCCGGCATTGTCCATGCCAACCGCCACGGAGCCGGGCTGCGGGGACGAGCCGCGAATAATATAGGGCAGACCCGTCCGGGCCAGGATTTCGGGGCGCGGGTCGTCCACAAACATATCCGTGATAATCAGCCCGTCGCAGGTGCGGGACAGGGCAAGCTGCTCCATTGCCGTGACCGGGTCCACGCCGCGCCCGCCGCACTGCGCCAGCATCAGGTGAATGCCGTATTCGCTGAGAGTGTAGGTCAGGCTGCCGATCATTTCATGGTAATGCGGGGACAGCTCATCGGGGACCTCGTGGTCTTCCAAAAACGGCGAGGCTTTGGCCTGCCGGTCAATGACGATCATCAGGGCCGCCGTGTCCGTGCGTCCCCGCACCAGGCTTTGCGCGGCCCGGTGCGGGCTGTAGTTCATCTCCCGCGCCGTTTCCAGAATGCGCTCGCGGGTGGCCGCGCCGACGCTTTTGCCTTCCCGCGTCCGGTTATTGAGGACCCGCGAGACTTCCGAGCGGGACACCCCGACACGGGCCGCGATGTCTTCCAAACGTGCCCTGGGAGCGATGTAATCTGCCATAGTGTTCCTCGTGTGATTTGCCGCCGCTGAAACAGGGTGCAATGTGTATTATACACATCTACAAGAAAATATACCAGATTTTATGCGTTTGTGAGTTTTGCTTGACAAACCTCGTTTGGGGTGCTATACTCAGCTTAATCAAAGTCCCCCACACGGTTGGGGAAAAGGTAGCACCATGAAAAATCAAACTGTCAACCGCTCCGGCAACGGCACTTCAACGCGCCGCCACGGCTTCACGCTCATCGAGCTTCTCGTTGTCATCGCTATTATCGCTATTCTGGCGGCGATTCTATTCCCGGTCTTCCAGAAAGTCCGCGAGAATGCCCGCCGCGCCTCCTGCCAGTCCAACATGAAGCAGCTCGGCCTCGGCTTTATCCAGTATCAGCAGGACGCCGACGAGAAGTTCCCCTCTGGCGTCTCTTATGGAGCGGGCTGGGGCGGCGCAATCTACACGTATGTCAAGGCCACCGGCGTTTACAAGTGCCCGGATGACGCACACGGCATTATCTACACCGACAGTCAGCCCATCTCCTATGGCTACAATCAGAACGTGACCGGAGCCGGACAGTATGGTACGCTGGCTTCACAGGTTGCTCCTGCCTCTACCGTATTGCTGTGTGAGATAACAAATGCCAACGCCCAAATTACATACGGCGCTCTGGAGAACAACCCCCCCGCTGGCGGGGCGCTTTTCCTTTCGCCCTCAGTCAATGGTCTGGATAATACGACTGCCACCCCGCCCAGCATTGTCAATGACAACACCGGTCTGGATGACACCGGTGACGGTAACCGGGGCATCACCAAATACGCCACCGGCGTGATGGGCGGCGTGACGGCTTCTAATCTGACGCAGAACTTTACCGCAGTGACCGGACGGCATACCGACGGCTCCAACTTCCTGGCGGAAGACGGCCATGTGAAGTGGCTGCGTGGTGCTCAGGTCTCGCCGGGCGGCGTGGCAGCGAATGCAAATGCCGCGCAGAACATCGGAGCCGCGCAGGCCGCCGGCACAGGCAGCATGATTACTACCGGCACGAACACGGCGGCGCTGACCTTCAGCCCCGTCTAATTTGAGTGAGGCCAACAGGAACAACCCTGCGGCATACGGGGGCGGGTGCACTCTGCATTCGTCCCTGTGTGCCGTTCTTTGCAAGTGATATAATTATGAACCTTTGGAAATGTACTCTCGCCCGCCCGGCGTCGGCTTTAATGACCGGCGCGGCGCTGCTCGCCCTGGCAGGCTGCGGAAAAGCAAGCTCCCCGGCCACCGTGGCGGCTGTGACACCGGCAGCCCCGGCGGCGGTCAGAACGGCGGCCACCACACCGACAGCGGCGGAGGCTTCCATTCCCCCGTGGCCGTCATCCTCGGTCATCTACACGCTGTACCCGGAGATTTTCTCGCCGCAGGGCAACTTCGCGGGCGTCACCGCGCAGTTGTCCCGGCTGAAAGCCCTGGGCATTACGGATGTCTGGGTGATGCCGGTCACACCCGTCGGCCAGACTATCCCCGGTCACGCCGCGTTCGACAGCCCGTACTGCGTCCGCGACTTTTACGGCATCAACCCGAAGTACGGCACCGCCGCCGACCTGCATACACTCATTGACACGGCGCACAAGATGGGAATGCGCGTGCTTCTCGACGAAGTGCTGAACCATACGTCCTGGGACAATCCGCTGATTACCCAGCACCCGGAATACTATGTTCACAGCGACGGCAACGCGAAGAACCCGGCCTCCATTCAGATGGCGTTCACCTACAGCGATGTCGCGCAGCTCAACTACGCCAATGCCGACCTGCGGGCCTACATGACCAAAATGCTGCGCTCCTGGATCACTGACTACAAGGTCGACGGCTTCCGCTTTGACAGCGCCAACAACCCGGACGGGGCGAACCGCAAAATCCCCGCCGACTTCTGGCAGGCGCTCGGCGTGAGTTTGCGCCAGACAAAGCCCGATGTCTTGATGCTCGGGGAGGAAGAAACGCCGGATTTGGCCTTGAAGCCCTTCGCGCTGGATTATGCCTGGCGGATGTACGATCCGGGCGGGCACGGGGCGCTGAAAACTGCCGCCGATGGCGGCGATGTGTCCGGGGTGCAGACAGCGTGGAATACTCAGGTCACGGACTTTCCGGCTGGCATGAAACATCTCTCCGTGCAGGATGACTGGGACACGCCCCGCGATGTCAACTCGTTTGGCGGCCCGGCAGGCGCACAGGCAATCGCGGTGTTCAACTTTACTAATACCGGCGTGCCGCTTGTCTATAACGGCATGGAGATTGGGAACACCGCCGAGGCGGTCAACCCGCACAAGCCGATTGTCTGGACAAGCGGCACGGCAGGATTTCCCGCGTTTTACCACAACTTGATTGCTCTGCGCCATAGCAGCCCGGCGTTCACGTCGGGCGCGATGACGTGGCTGCCGAACTCAACGCCCAAGCAGGTGATGACCTACACGCGGACCGGCGGCGGCACCGAGTTCCTGATGCTCATTAATCCGTCGCCTACGGCGGCTGCCGGTAAAGTGACTGTCGCGCTTGGCACGGGATGGAAAGCCGTGCCGCTGGTCGGCACCAAAACTGCCGCCCCGGTTGGGTCGCCGCCGCAGTTTAGTCTGCCGCCGCGCACATTCGTCATCTATCGCCGGGCCTCGACGCCCGCTGCATTGGCCGCCGAACAAACCTCTCTGGCTGCCGTCAGCAAAGAAGCAGCCTCCATTCCCGGCGACAACGCGGGCAACGCCGCGTATGCCAACGGCTACAAGGCCGGGGAGAACGGCGGGGTCGGCTTTACGCCGTTCACCATCAATGCGGCGGGCGGGGCGGGGACATTCGTGTTCACGGCCACCGAATCGGAAGGCAACAAAGGCAAGCCCGCGCCTAACTCGATTGACAGCGCCGGGAAATCGTTTGGCCTGTTTGCCCAGACTTCGGGTGCTTCTATCACGATCTCACGCGGCTTCGCGGCCCCGCTGACCCAGACCGGGCAGTCGTTCTCCCTGGACTTCGTGCCCGGCCTGAGCGACGCCGGAACCGCAGGCGTGGCGCTGACGACGGCGGCGGGACCGGTCGGCAGCTTTGTGCTGCACGGCCGGACCGGCGTGCTCTTCAACGACGCCAAAACGGGCCTCGGCTTCGTCCCCGGCGCGTGGCATCTCGTGTATACGCTGACGTCCCCCACGGCTTACACGCTCAAAGTAACGGGGGCGTATACGTTCAGTGGCACCGGGACGCTCACGGGACCGGTGACGGGCTTTCAGGTGCAGCAGACCAATTCCGGCTCTACCAAGCCGGACCACAACGCCTACTTCAACAACCTGTCCGTGGGCCAGACCAAATAAAGCCAATAAAAATTAAAGCCAATAAAGGAAACTTGCAGTGATTAACCAGGAAGTCTCGCCTGCCCAAATTGAAGACCGGAGCGAACCCGAGCAGCGGCCATTAGGGCTGGGCGCTCTGGTGGACATGAACTTTGGCTATATCGGCATTCAGTTCGGCTGGGGCCTGCAAATGGCGAACATGGCCGCTATTTACCTGAAGCTGGGCGCTCATACGGACAACATCCCCCTGCTGGGGCTGGCCGGGCCAGTGACGGGCCTGCTGGTGCAGCCGATTATCGGGGCGATGAGCGACCGGACGTGGAGCGCCCGGTTTGGCCGCCGCCGCCCATACTTTCTGACCGGGGCCATTCTGGCCTCGCTGGCCCTGTTTTTGATGCCGTCCTCGCCCTACCTGTGGGTGGCGGCGGCGCTGCTGTGGATGCTGGATGCCAGCGTCAACATCAGTATGGAGCCATTTCGGGCCTTTGTCACAGACAAGCTGCTACCCAGCCAGCGGGCGACGGGCTTTCTGGTCCAAAGCTGCTTTATCGGGTTAGGGTCCACACTGTCCACTCTGCTGCCGTACCTGCTGCATTATGGCGGGGTGACGGGGCGGGCCGCCAACGGCATTCCCCTGTCGGTGGTGTATTCGTTTGAGATTGGCGCAGCGGTGTTCCTCGGCGCGGTGCTGTGGACGGTGCTGCGAACGAAGGAAGACCCGCCCCGCGACATGGCGGCGTTTGAGCGGCAGCGGCGGGAAACGCGGGGGGTTGCCTCCGGCGCACGGGAGATATTCGGGGCCATCCGCACGATGCCGCTGACGATGCGGCTGCTGTTTCCGGTGCAGTTTATGACCTGGTTTGGCCTGTCCTGCTTTTGGGGGCTGTTCACACCGGCGATTGCTCACAACGTCTTTGGCACGGACAATGCGAAATCGCTGCAATTTGACCGGGCTATCGAGTGGGCGGGCGTGTGCATGGGGGCCAATTCGGTGACCTGTTTTGTGGCGTCTCCGCTGCTGGCAGGTCTGGTGGGGCGTTTGGGGCGGACCCGGCTTCATGCGCTGTCGCTTGGCCTCGGGGGCCTGTGCCTGCTGTGCATTCCCTTCATTCATGGCCTCGCCAACCAGTACTGGCTGCTCCTGCCGCTGGCGCTGTTTGGGGTCGCGTGGGCCTCTGTTTTGGCGATGCCCTATGCCATTTTGTCGGTCGCGCTGCCGTCCGAGCGGGTGGGGGTCTATATGGGCCTGTTTAACCTGTTTATCGTCATCCCTCAGCTTGTCTACGGCCTGTGTATGCCGCCGGTCATTAAATATGCGTTCCACGATCAGGCGTCGCCCACGCTGATTGTCGGGGCCATCTGCTTCCTCTTTGCCGCGATGCTTGCCGTCCGCGTCCGCGAGGTGGCTCCGGTGAGCGGAGATGTGCCGGTGACATAGGTTTCTCATCTATGCCTAGAGCCATGCCATGAATGGCACGGCTAGACGGCGCGGACGCCGAAAAGTACCGCTTCGCGGCACTCAGAACAAGATTAATCCTAGCGCCGCGAAGCGGTGCTTTCTGGCCGCAGGCCGAATAGCCATGCCATTTATGGCATGGCTATTCCGAGTGTAAGAGGCGAAAGCAGGGCCTTCTGCGGGTACACTGCCGTTATGACGCAATCTACTTTGTTTGATGCGCTGGACGCGCCCGGCGATACTCCCCCGCCGCCCCTGCCGCCGTCGTGGCTTGACGCGCTGGCAGGCGAGTTCGACAAGCCGTACTGGGCGAAATTGCAGCAGTTCGTGGCCGACGAGCGGGCGGCGGGGGCGGTCTATCCACCCGCCGAAGATGTCTATTCGGCCTTCTCGCTGGCCCCGTATGATGGCATCCGTGTGGTGCTGCTGGGGCAGGACCCGTACCACGGGCCGGGGCAGGCGCACGGGCTGTGCTTTTCGGTGCGGCCCGGCAATCCCGTCCCGCCGTCGCTGGTCAATATGTACAAAGAGCTGAAAAGCGATTTAGGCTGCCGCACCCCGAACAACGGCTATTTAGTGCCGTGGGCGGCGCAGGGCGTTTTGATGCTCAATGCCGTGCTGACCGTTCGCGCTCACGAAGCCAACTCGCACAAGGGGAAGGGGTGGGAGACGTTCACCGACAGCGTCCTGCGCCATGTCAGCGCCCGCCCGGACCCGGTGGTGTTCGTGCTGTGGGGGGGCTACGCCCAGAAAAAGCTGCCGCTCATCGACACCTCGCGCCACGTCGTTATCCAGTCCGCGCACCCCTCGCCGCTGTCCGCCCGGAACGGCTTTTTCGGGAGCCGTCCCTTTTCGCAGATCAACGCGGCTTTGAAGCAAATGGGCCACGCCGAGATTGACTGGCAAATCCCCGATCTTTAACCCCTCGTTCTTCTGGCGGCAGCCTTGACAAATGCCCCTGGGTGTGATACTCTTAGGGAACGACGTTTGCCTCTGCCCGGACCCGGCAGAGGACAAGACCTGAGAAAGAACCAAAGGAGCAGCCTGTGTACTGCACCGATTGTAACACGGCTAACACCGTGGACAGCAAATACTGCAAAGAATGCGGCGAGAAAATTAATGACGGCTACCGGACCATGATGCTGTCGGTCACGGACCTGCCCGTGGGGATGAGCGAAGAAAACACCGACGCCCTGACGCGGCTTTTAGATATGGCCTTCTGGCATAACGAGGCGGGCAATGTCGCCGCCGCCATCACCGCGAGCGAGGCCGCGCTGGCCCTGAACCCAAACAGCACGACGGCGCACTCGCTTCTTGGCACGCTCTACGAAAAAAAGCGCGACGACGCCCGTGCCATCGAGCATTTCGAGGCTGTCCTGGCCCTGAACCCGGACAGCGCCGCCGACCGGACCAAGCTGGAACAGCTCCGGCGCGGCGTCCATGTGAAAGCCGTTGCGCCGCCGCTGGCCCATCAGTGGGTTCCGCCCGCGCTTCGCACCGTGGCCCCGCGCCTGCAAAAAGCATGGGGGAGTCGTATCGACCGGCCCATCAGTGCCGCGTCCATGACTGCCTCGTTTCAGCGTCAGCCGCTCGTGGCGGCGGGAATTGCCACTGGAGTTATTCTGATTGGCGGCCTCATAGCCGTCCGCCCGTGGGCACGCGCTGATGCGCCGATCTCCCCGCGCGTCCTGGTCGCTTCCGCGCCGCCGTCGGTGGCTCTCAGCCAGTCGGCGTTCGCCGCCCCGCCGCCTAACTCCTTGCCTGCCCCGGTGATTATGCGCCCGCCGCCCAGCGCGGCGAATTCTGCGCGTCCGGTGGTGACGGCGGCGGACCCGTTCGCGGGCGGTCCGGCGTCTGCCCCGCGTGTGGCCTATGCTCCTGCCCCAAATTATGCCCTGCCGCCGGTTCCGGCGCATTCCCCGAAGCATCGGGCCGAGGCGCTGCCGCGTCTGCGTCTGGCCGCGCTGCCTCCAATTGGCTCAGGATTGAATGATTCGGGATTGAATGGCTCCGAAGGGCTGGCTCCCGCGCCGGTGACGGTCCCGGCGGGTCTCCTGCCCGCGCCGACGATCAGGGCGGCTTCGGCTGGCCCTGTGCCGCAGCATACCGTGGTGGTCAGCGGCCTCGGGGCGGGGACGCCGCCGATTGGCTCCGGCCTGTCTGAGCCTTCTTCGCACATTCGTATCTCGGTGCGCTCCGCGCCGGACACAGACAGCCCCCGCACGGTCTCGGATGCCTCGGCAGACGTGGGCGATGGCGGGGGAGACCGGGCGAGCAGCTATCAGCAGCGGGCGCTGTCTTTGCAGCAGTCCGCCGACTACAAAGGGGCGCGGCAGGCGTATGGCCGCGCTATCCGGGCGTACCAGGCGCAGATTGCCGCCGGGCAGGACGTGGAGGCGGCGCGGCGCGGGCTGACGGCCTGCCAGACAGGACTTGAGATTTGCCAGCAAAGTCAGTAGCCGCGTACCTGGGCCTTGCCGCGCTGGCTTTGCTGGCGCGGCCTTCGCACGCCAAAGCGCCTCTGCCCACAGTGCTTCTGTACCCGGCGTCGCCTGCCGATGTGGCGGCGGCGGTGGACCTGCGGACACGTCTGCGCCTCGATGGTCAGGTGCAGGTGCTGACCTATGACCCCGAATCGTCCGCCGTGCGCCGGGCTGCTTCGGATTTTTCCCACCCGGAATGGCTGACGGGGGCTTTTTCCAACGAAGGGGTGCGGTACTCGCTCGCCCGCGCCCTGGGCGCGTCGTTTTATATTGTGGTCGGCCCCGGTCGTCAGCCAGACAGCACGCATTTGGAGCTGGTGGACACGACGCCCGCCGCGCTGGCCTTTGACTGGTACGGCACCAACCGGCAGTACGGGGCGCGGGCGCTGGAGTCTCAAATCCAGGCCGCGCTGGCCCATCCATCGGCGGACGCGGGGGAAAGTATTGCCGCCGCGCCGGTTACCTCGACGCCCCTTCCGGCGGCCCCGCCGCTGATTTCCCCTCCGGTGGCTGTGGCACCGCCCGTGCAGATAGCAGCGGCTCCGCCTGTGGTGACGCCCCCTGTTCCCGCCGCGCTTCCCATTGCAGTCGCCCCACTTGTGCCGGTTGCTGTCATTCCTGCGCCTGTGCCGGTTGTGGCCGCGCCATCGGTTCCCGTTGTGGCTTTGCCGCCTGCCGTTACGGTGCCTTCCATAGTGTCAGCCCCGCCGGTGCAAATCGCTGTTGTTCCCGCGCCGGTGCCGGTCGCAGTTGTGCCGCCTGTGCCAACCGCGCCATTGCCGCTGCTGGCGACGGGGCGACCTCAGACGGCGGCCCCGCTTGAGCCTCCAAAAACCATCATCACGCCGGAGCGCGTGGTGGCGCGGGCTTTGCCCCCGCCCGTCAGTGTGCCGCTGCCGAAGCCGGCTGCCGTGCCGACAGCCCCCGCACCAGTAGCCGTGGCTGTCTTGCCGCCGCTGCCGCTGAAGCTGCAGGAGCAGGTCGCGCCCCGGCCTGTGCCTCCTGTTGTGCCGCCGCCGACGCAGATGGCCCGTGTCTTCCCGCCTGCCCTGCCGACCCCGGAAGTCGCCCCGGCGATTGAACCGCCCGCCGGACCCACCCCCGACGACAATGCGCCGATTGCCGCCGCACCCGTCCCCATCCTGAAACGGCCTTCGGCCAAAGCGCCCGACCTCACCCCCGTTCAGCCGCTGCTGGCGCAGGGGGATGCGGCGATGGACGGCGGCGATTTCGTGAGCGCGATTTCGTTCTACCGGCAAGCGATCAATGGAGTCCCTCTCAACGTTGTGCCCCGGCTGAAGCTCGCGCAGGCGTACTTGAAAAGCGGCCTGAACGACAAAGCCCTCGACGAAGCCAAACGCGCCGTGGAAATCTCTCCCGAAGACGACTCCCTGCAAAAGTTCCTGGCCCAGATGGATCAGGACAGCGGCAATTCCGACGGCTCGCTCGTCCGCGCCCGCGCCCTCGTGGAGCGCGACCCGGCCAATGCCGGGGCGCACAGCGACCTTGCTGAAGCCCTCTGGAACAGCGGCGACCTGCGCGGGGCCGAGACCGAGTATCAAACCGCCAAAACGCTGTCCCCCGCCGGGGACCACGTCGCAGACGCCCATCTGGCGCAGCTTTACGCCGCGCAGGGCCGCTATGATGACAGCCTGCAAGCCCTCAAAGCCGCTGGTGGGGAGGGCTATCTGCTGGCCCTGAAAATCGTTCGCAGCCGCTCGGAAACTCTCAGCAGCACGATTGAAGCCTCCCGCAGCGCCTTTGCCAAAGGGACAATCACCCGTGAGCAGTTCTATGACACGGCCAAAAAGACGAGCGCCGACGCACAGGCGCTGGCCGATTTCGTCGCGCAGCTCAAACCGCTGCCTGCCTACAAGCTTTCGCACCTGCACCGCGTTCTGTCCGCCAATCTGCTGGCACAGGAAGCGGCCACGCTGGTCAGTATGATTGAAACCGGCAGTGATGCGACCGCGTCCACGGTGTCTGACCTGGACAAATCGGCGATGACCGAGATGCTGACCGCCCGCGCCGCCGAAGAAAAGCTGGGCCTCTGGCCGCGTGCCGTGCAGGACGGAAAGCGGTAGCCCGTATGCGTTTCTGGAGCCGCACTTCCGCCGCCGATCCGGGCCGCGCCCCGCTGCCCGAAGTCGGCGAAACCGTCCGGCTCCATGCCGCCGATGAGTCTCAGGTGGGCGTTTACCACGCCCGCGTTCGCGCTCTGGGGCCGCGCCGCATTCTGCTGGAAAGCCTGGAAACCGCGCCGTTCCCCGACGACGAAACAGCCCTGCCGCCACGCACCCCGCTGACGCTGTCGTTTCTGCGCGACGACGCCCTGTATCAGTGCGAGCTGCGTGTGGTCGGCCCGCCCGGACGGATCGGCGTGCTGGCTGTTTCCCGTCCGCGTGTGGTGACACGGGTACAGAGGCGTCAGTTCTACCGGTTGCCCCTGCAATCGCCGACTACCTTCCGCGTGCGCGGCGAGGAAAGCTTCACCGGCCCCGTCCCCGCCCGCCTCGTCAACCTGTCCGGCGGCGGCGCTCTGCTGTCGGCCTCGAAGCCTGTCCCAAGCGGCCTGCGCGTCCGCGTCCGCGTCCCGACCGGCACGGACGGGGAGATGATTGATATTGACTCCGAGTGCCTCGACTGCCGCGTTGCCTCGCAAGGCTTGTCCCGCGTCTATTTGATTCGACTGCGCTTCTTCGGCCCGCCGCTGCTGTCCGACGAGGAGCGCGACGACATCGTAGCCTACATCTTCGAGCAGCAGCGAATGCTCTTAAAGACGCGCAAGCTGCTTCGCTAAACTCCCAAGACGCCCACACAAAAAAAAGCCCGCTGCCGGTTCGCGTGAGCGGTTCGGCGGCGGGCATCCGCCACAACGGGCGGATTATGAAAAGGAGGACATGCGCGTCTTTATTTACGCGGGCGTTCTGCGAAAAGTTCCGGGTCTGTGATCCCAGGCTTGATACCGGGAAATTGTAACCGCGCATTAATGCCTCTGCGTGCCTGTCCGTTGACTTGTGCTTTCCTAAAAGCCACAATAACAGTATGGATTCTTCTGCGACGCCAAAAGCTGCCTCGGGCCGGGCGTCGGGTGCGGGCCGGATGCCCCTGACGGTGTTTCTGCTTCTGGTCGGCATCAACCTGCTCTGGGCCGGGTCGTCGCTGGCCGCCAAAATCGCCCTTCAAACCATTCCCCCGATGACGCTGGCCTTTACGCGGTTCGCGCTGGCTGCGCTGTTGATGTACGGCGTTGCCCGCGTGCGCGGCGTGGACCTGCGGGTGGCGCGGCGGGACTGGGGGATGTTCTGGGCGATGGGCATTCTGGGTCTGGCGCTGACGTACCTGCTGGCTTATCAGGGTATTCAGCGGACGACGGCCTCAGACTCGGCACTTATTCATGCTACCGAGCCGGTGTTTCTGAGCGTCTTAGCCTACTTCTTTCTGCGAGAGCGGATGTTTGCCGTCAAAGTGCTGGGCATTGTCGCCGGGCTTTTGGGAACATATCTGATTGTGGCGAATGGCTGGCGTCTGCCCGCGCTGACCGGGGCCGTGGCGGGAGACTTGCTGATTACGCTGGGACTGACGTTTGAAGCGGGGTCGAGCATCGTCGGCAAGAACCTGGTGACGCGCTACCCGCCTGCGTCGGTGATGACGTACCAGATGCTCAGCGGCGCGATTGCGCTGGCCCCGTTTGCGATGTGGGAGCTGGCACAGCCCGGCCACAGCCCGCACCCGACGGCGGCGGCTTTGTGGAGCCTGCTATACCTCGTCGTCCCCTGCACCGTCTTTGCTTACACGGTCTGGTTCACCATTTTAGAGACACGCGGGGCGGGCGAGATGTCGGTCTTCCTGTTCGTGCAGCCCGTCTGTGGCGCGTTTCTGGGGGCCTGGCTGCTGCATGAGCCGGTGACGGTTTGGACCATCGCCGGGGCCGTACTTGTTCTGGCTGGCGTCGCGCTGATTAACCGCCGGCCAGCGCTTCCAAAGTCCCCGCCGCCCAATTCCCCAGCGGCGTGAGGAGGTTGTCCCAATTAAGAGACCTACCACCTTGTTCTCTCGTTCCTCGTTTACAGGGTCCTCCCTAAAGGGAGGATGCGGACAGGACCCCCTAGCCCCCAATAATGGGGGAACCCGACAATGATAAGAAGGCTATTCCTAATTATCCGGCTCCCCAGAATTGGGGCGGGGGGGACTCCTCTCCGGCTCCTAATCCTTCCTTTAGGAAGGACCCTGTGACTGAGGTACGAAGGAACAGGGTGGTAGGTCTCCAAAAAAAGCCGCCGCTCCCAAATAGGAGCGGCGGCTTCTGTTCGTGTCTGCAAGCGATGCCCTTACAGGGAAACGCTGGCTTTCTTTTTCTTGACCGCGAAGGCCAGGCCGCCCAGCGCCAGCATCAGGCCGAGGCTGACGACCGAGGAGGCTTCGGGGACGGGCGCGACGGGAGTGCCGCCGAACGTCGTGCCCGCGATGATCAGGTTGTCGATGCGGTTGTTGCCACCCGCAGAGCTTGCCCCGTTGAAGACGATACGGAAAGCAGCATTGGCGTTGTTGCTCAGGCCACTGATGCTGCTCAGGTCGAACGATTGGACTGCAAAGGCAGCCGGAGGGGAATAAAGCGCCCCGAAGTTCGTGAAGTTCGTGCCGTCCAGGCTGTACTGAAACTGGTTGCCCGTGAAACCGGTGGCGGTTCGCTGGGTAGCAAACGAGAAAGTGGTAGCATTGTAGCCGGTCAGGTTCGCTGTGGCCGTCAAGGATTGGGTGTTGTTGGTCTGGTTCACCAGCGCAAGCGCCTGACCTGCACCATCGCCCCCGTCGGCGTTCACAGTCGTGCCGCCGAAGTTTGAGATGCCTGCCGCCGCGAATGTGGTGCTGAGGGCCGAGCCGTTGGCGTTCGTCGTGTTGTTTTTGTCCACGGAGAACAAAGCACCCTGGTCGCCAGTGGTGACAACATCATTGAAGTTGTAAACATAAAGGGAGGTCTGCGCGTGTGCGCCTGCGGCTCCAAATCCAGCGAGAAGGGCCGCGAGGCCGAGGGTTGCGTAAACTCTCATCAGTGTCTCCATATTCCTGTGTCTGTCAGATAGCATCAACATCTTCGTCGCTGCGTGGTTGCCAGGAATAGTGTATCACACATTCGCACCGATTCACATTAAGTTTATATTAAATTTTGTGATTGGTAGATAAACCCACATTTATACGGTAATTATCCGTTGAATTTGCTCATTGCCCGCTCGATTCCATCCGAAATCCACGTCTCCAATGCCCCGACGGCGCGGGCGGTGGCGTCTTCGACGTCCCGTTCCTCGGCACGGGTGAAACGGCCTAGCACGAAATCTATCTGGACGGAGGGGTCACGCGGAGCGCCGACGCCGAAGCGCAGGCGGGGAAAAGTCTGGCCGTGCAGGTGGGCAATCAGGGATTTCAGGCCGTTGTGCCCGCCCGCCGAGCCGTCTGCCCGCAGGCGCAGCTTGCCAAGCGGGAGGCTGATGTCATCGGTGACAACCAGAATATCCGTGAGTGCCAGCGGCTTTTGATGCAGAAACGCCTGCACGGCCTGCCCCGACAGGTTCATAAACGTCTGCGGCTTTAGCAGAAACACCCGCGTCTCGCCCACGCGCCCGTCGCCGATGAGGGCCTGCTTGTCTTTCTTGGTGACCGCGATGCCGTGCAGCCTGGCGAAAGCATCAAGGACTTCAAACCCGATGTTGTGCCGGGTGCGGTCGTAGTCTTTGCCGGGGTTGCCGAGGCCGATAATGAGTTTTGTAGGTACGTCCATAAGTGTCTTGGCTTCAGGGGCTTAACTTTGCGTGTCGTCCAGAATATCCGCCAGCTCCCCGGCGGTGGTCAGGCGGGCCAGGCCGATCTCGTACAGCTCCAGGGCCACGGCGGAGGCGACCAGAACCAGACCCACCAGCATCAGGCCGATGCCGACCGGGCCGAGGCCAAAGTGGCCGAGACGCTGCCCGCCCGCCGCCAGCAGGGCGGCTAGAACCGTTCCAACAAAGGCCAGCAGGGCCAGCGACAGCAGGGCGCTGGCGGCCCACATCGCCGAAATGCGTCGGTGAAAGAGTGTGAGCTGCGTTCGCAAATTGATCCTGCGTGCCGGGACCGTGCCGGGCTGACGGTACTCGGCGGCGAGGTCGCGGAGCTGCCCGGCGATGCTCGTATACTTGCCCGTGTAGCCGGACAGAAGAATAGCCGTAGTGGTTACCAGACTGGCCGGAGCCAGGGCACTGCTCACGAGGCGGCCTAATTGGTCGATGGGAGGTGTTGGCACAGGCATAGGCAATCTTTGGGCAGGGAAGAACGAGGGGTTAAAACCCCTCGCTGGAAGGCGCTTCGCGCCGGGCGGCCAATCATCTCAGGACGACAGACTGGCGCGTCTTGTACTTTGGCTTATTCTTTGGCTTCCCGGCGTCTGCGCCTCCTAGCGAGGGGTTTTAACCCCTCGCATTTTAGCCCGCTATAACTGTCGCAGCGTTAAAAGCGTCACTTCCGGCGGGCAGCAGAATCGCACTTGCGGCCCCATCATGCCGACGCCGCGTGTGGTGTAAACCGGGTGCGTCAGTGTGTGCTGAAGGCCCTCCGGGTACTTGCGTCCGAACCGGGGGCAGATAATCGGCGGCAGGCCGGGGAGACGCACCTGCCCGGCGTGCGAATGGCCGGACACCTGAAAGATGAAGCCTGCGGGGCACTCGTCGGCGTAGTCCGGCTCATGCACCAGCAGCAGGCGGGTCGTGCCGGGCGGCACATTTGCCAGCGCTTTGCCCACATCGTGGGTGTCGAGGCTGCGCGATTCCAGACCGACTATCCAGATGCCTTCCGCGCCAGGCAGGGGAGCAGACTGGTTCATCAGCACATGGAACCCGGCAGCGCGGAGCGGGGCATACACGGTTCCGTACATCGCTCGGGTCTGATCGTGGTTGCCCATGACGGCGAACACGCCGCGTGGAACATCTTTCAGGGGGGCCAGCGCCTCAGCACAGGCGGCGGCCTGCCGGGCAAAGTCCGCCTCGCCGGGCGTGTCCGGGTCGTAGGTAATGTAGTCGCCGGTCAGGAAGACGACGTCCGGTTTCTGGTCCAGCAGCATTTTCGCCGCACGGGCGGTGCGGACGGCGGCGCGGGCGGTGTCGCAGTGGAAGTCGCCCAGATGGCCGACCCGCAGGCCATTGGCGTGCGCGGGCCAGTCCGGCAGAACCACGTCGCGCTTTGTCAGCACCAGATGCTCCGGCTCGACTTCGTGGGCGTAGGTGGGGGTGGCAACGCCCACGACTGCGCCAGCCGCCAGTGTTTTTAAAAAGCGCCGCCGGCTCCGAGAAATAGGCTTCCTGGGTGTCATAACATCTCCCGCCGCCGGGCCAGCGCGAACACAAAGCACAGGCTCATCACGATCCCCGCGCACCAGTAGGGGGCTGTCTGCCCGACATCTCGGTACAGATACCCCGCCGTGGCCGGGCCGGTGGCGCGGGCGAGGCTGTCAAAGGACGCCGACAAGCCCAGCGCCGCGCCCTGCGCGGTGGCCCGCCGCGAAATCAGCGCCCGCAGGGCCGGGCTGTTCAGGCCGCTGCCAATCGCAATCGGGAGCATCGGGCCAATCAAAAGCACCGAGAGCACGGGGGCGAACGGGAACACCAGAAAGCCGAGCGCCATCAGGCCGATGCCGGTTACTACTAAATTGGCCTCCCCGAACCGCTTGACGAGGGGCCGGATGAGGCCGCCTTGAATCACTACAATCAGCACGCCGATATAGGCAAACACGCCGCCCGCGACCGCCTGCGCCGTCTTCGGGTTCGTGTAGCCGAAATGCTGACTAAGATAGGTCGTAAACGTGCCTTCCAAATTGCCGAACGCAAACGTCACCGCGAATGTCAGCAGGTATAAAAAGCCGACCGGGCCGGTCACCGCCTGCATCATCCGGGCAAACCGGCTGCCGGTGGGCGTCGCCGCCGCCGCCGCCTCTTCCGCCCGCACCGGTTCTGGCAGCTTCAAAGCAATATACACCAAATTGACCAGCGCAATCGCCGCCGACACATAGAGCGGCACCGCCAGCCCGAATTGCCCCAGCAGTCCGCCCAGTGCCGGACCTAGAATGAAGCCAACCCCGAAGGCCGCCCCCAAGTAGCCCAATCCCATCGCCCGCAGATGCGGCGGCGTGATGTCGGCGGCATACGCCTGTGCCACAGACAGCGAGGCCGACGAGAAAATCCCTGCCAGTATCCGCGCCGCGAACTGCCCGGTGATGGAGTGTGCCGACAGCCCGAACAGCGTGTAGAACACGGCATCGCCGATGAGCGAGCCAATTAAAATCCGCTTGCGTCCGACGCGGTCCGACAGCGCCCCCCAAAACGGCGCGAACAAAAACTGCATGAGCGCATACGACGCCGTCAGCCAGCCGCTGTATTCGCCGATGCGCGGGTCCTGCACGCTTGACAGGTGCAGTCCCTGCCGGACATATTCGGGAACCAGTGGAATGATAATGCTGAAGCCCAGCACATCAATCATCACCGCCAGCGACAGCAGGGCCAGATTGATGTGCATTTTGCGGTCTTCGGGACTTAGCTCCGACTTGCTTTTTTTCTCCGGCATAAAGGACAAACTCTCCGTGCTTTTTAGTATACCTAAAAAAACTGCCAAATCCGGGGAACAGGGTGCAGGAAAACAGGCAGGCAAGCGCGAATACCGCTTTACCAGGATCATACACTCATGCCAAACTACCTGTCGGGTGACATAGATGAGGAAGATGCGGAACCGGAGGACGCCGGGGGCGATGTGCGCTACGACCTCGCCGGGAACCCGCTGCCGCGTGCCGCCCGTCCTGCCGCTGCGTCGCCGGTTGGTCTGGAGGAGCCGTCGCCCCTCCGGCCCGTGTCGGCCCCGCCGCCCCGGCCTTCCGCCGAGCCGCCGCCGCCCCGCCCCGACTTCGGAGCGCCTGCCGTCTGGACCCCCCCGCCGGGCTACGTCTCGCCGCCCGGCTTTCATTCGGCCCCGCCGCCCAAACCCCAGGTCAGCGCCGTGTCCGGGACTTCCCTCTATGCGGTGCTGGGCGTGGTGGTAGTCGGCATCGTGGCGCTGATCTTTGCTCTGCACAATGTCAAGCCGAATCTCGTCCCCGCGCCCGCCTCGTACAAGGCGTACACGGCACTTGACGGCTCGTTTGTCTGCGACCGGCCCGTCGGCTGGAAGACCAAAGAGGCCGGGTCGCCGGGCGGCTCGCGGGCGATGGTCACCTTTGAGTCCGGCAAAGTGATCATTGAAGTAGAAGCGGACGCTTCCAAGCTGATGACGGCCAGTTCCAGCGACCTGAACCCCTATGCCGCGACTCCCTTCGCCAAAATCCTGCCGATGATCGACCAGATGCACCAGAAAGACGTGGCACAGTGGATGGACGCCCTGCCGAACTTCCAGGAGAAGCCTGCCGAGCCATATACTTCCAAGTTCGGCGAGGCGCGGGTCTCTGAATGGACCGCCTCCAAAGGCAACATCAAACTGCATGGCTACCGGGTCACGATGGCGAGTACTGACCGCAAGATTTCCGTGTTCTGCCTGACCCCGGAGCGCAACTGGAAGATTTTGCAGTCAGCCTTCCAGCGTATTATCACCAGCGTCGGACCGGGGGGCCAACCGGAAACGAGGGGTTAAAACCCCTCGCTGTTAGGCAGTCATGCCGCAGGCATCAAGGCGCTTCGCGCCGGGCGGCCAACCGGATAATTAAGAGAGGATTGCGCTGA
Source organism: Capsulimonadaceae bacterium (assembly GCA_965277455.1). GTDB lineage: Bacteria > Armatimonadota > Armatimonadia > Armatimonadales > Capsulimonadaceae > JANXMY01. The sequence goes on from OZ255823.1 coordinate 4,133,670, forward strand.
CTGTCTTATGGCTTCCCGGCGTCTTCGCCTCCGAGCGAGGGGTTTTAACCCCTCGCACTCAGTTTCTTCTGTGTAGTCAACGTTATGTTTATTCCATTCGTCCTGCCCTACCGGGCCAAAAATCCGCCGGAGAAGTTTCCCTGGGTCACGGTGGCGCTGATTGCCCTCAATGTGCTGGTCTTTGCCTGCACGGTCAACGGGCATCTGGAAGTGCGCGACTCGGTGGTGGACCGGTTCGCCGTGTCGCATGACAACCTGAGCCTGCTGACGGTCTTCACGGCCATGTTTCTGCATGAGAACTTCCTGCATATCGCCGGGAATATGCTGTTTTTGTGGATTTTCGGGGCGGCGATTGAAGGCCGTCTGGGGCCGCTGCGCTTCCTGGCAGTGTACTTGTTTGCGGGCATCGTCGGCACGCTGCTGTCGGACTTTGTGACGGGGCTGATTAACCCGGATACGTCTAATCTGGGGGCGTCGGGAGCGATCATGGGACTGGCGGGGGCCTATTTATATCTGTTCCCCTTTGCGCCAATCCGGCTGTTCTGGTTCTGGTGGATTACGCTGCTGCCGCGTATGGGCGTCACCGAATGGCGGGCGATGTGGGTCATTCTATACTTTTTCGCCCTCGACGTCTTCAACGGCCTGATTTCGGGCGGCACGGACGGGGTGGGGCACTTCGCGCATATCGGCGGCGCGGCGGCGGGATTTTTCGCGGTCATGCTCCTGCGGCTGCCGCGTGACTCGGAGGACGTCTCGGATGTGCAGGCGACGCTCTCGGATATGCGGGATGTGAACTTGCTGACGCTCAACGATTTAGAGGCGCTGATGCAGCGGCCTACGACGGATGTGAAGCTGATTCTGGCGTACTGCCGTCAGGCACTCGTGGCCCCGTTTGGCGCAAGCGAGGCCAAGTGCCTGTGGGGGCTGTACCAATACGGCAACCTGCTGATGGCGCAGGCCGCGCCGACACAGGTGTTAGGGCTGATGCTGCCGCTTTCTCTGCACACGGCCAAGCAAATCCCCTCCATGTTTTACCTGCGGCTCGGCACGCGGCTGGAACAATCGGGCAGCCCGGACGGCGCGGTGCGGCTGTACAACCGCCTCTGCGAAGTGGTCCCGACCGGCCCGGACGCGGCGGCGGCGTACCTGCGGGTCGGGCGGCTGATGGAGCAGTCGTATCAGGACATCCCGCAGGCGCGGTTCTGCTACGAACAGGTAGTGAAGCTCAGTCCGCCCGGCGCACTGCGCCCCGAAGCCGAAGCTGCCCTGCGCCGCCTGCCGCCTGCCGCACCGAGCGCCGATTGACAAACATAATTTGACAAACATAATTCGTGCCGGTATAATAGAAACGAACCGACCGTAAACCCGAACGCATGGGGTTGTAGCTCAGTTGGATAGAGCGAGGGACTCCTAAGCCTTAGGCCGCTGGTTCGAGTCCAGTCAGCCCCAGCCTTTCGCCGCGCCGACAACTCATAACTCAATACGGAGAGGTCGCATAGTTGGTCTAGTGCGTCCGCCTCGAAAGCGGATGTGGCGGAAACGTCACCGTGGGTTCGAATCCCACCCTCTCCGCCATGCCCTGACCAGGACGAACGCCCCGCGCATTTAGCCCCCGCTGATTGCATGGGGCGTTTTTGCTGCCCTCTCACTTTTGGAGGATATTATGCCGCTCTCTTCCGACCCCAAAGATCGCCTCGCCCGCGCCGCCCTGTCTCTGGAAGGCTTGTCCGTCGGCGATGCCTTCGGGGAGCGGTACTTTAGTAGCGGGGCGGAGGAGCTGATTGCCGCCCGGACGCTGGCGTATGCGCCCTGGCACTACACCGACGACACGCAGATGGCGCTGTCGGTCTTTTCGGTGCTGCGGCAGTCCGGGGAAGTTGACCAAGACGCGCTTGCCACCAACTTCTCGGTGCACTACGAAGAAGACCGGGGCTACGGGGATGCTATGAACCGGCTGGTCCCTATGATTTATATTACAGGAATGTGGCGCATGATGGCCCGCCGCCTGTTCAGCGGCGAAGGGTCGCTGGGCAACGGCGCGGCGATGCGGGTCGGCCCGGTTGGGGCGTACTTTGCCGATGACCCCGCGTTGGCGGCGCGGCAGGCAGCCCTGTCTGCCGAGGTGACGCACACGCACCCAGAAGGAGTCGCCGGGGCCGTCGCCGTAGCGGTCGCTGCCGCCTGCGCCTGTTCACCTACCGCGCCGCCGTCCCGCGCTGAGTTTCTGGCCCAAATCCTCCCGCACCTGCCTTCGGGGACAGTTGCCGATGGCGTGCGTCAGGCGGCAAGCCTGCCCCCGGACACCACGGCGCGGGACGCCGGGCGTCTGCTGGGCTGTGGGTATAACGCGACCTCCCCGGACACCGTTCCGTTTGCGCTCTGGTGTGCGGGGCAGCATCTGGACAGCTACGAGGAAGCCCTCTGGCTGACCGCCAGTGGCCTCGGGGACATTGACACCACCTGCGCTATTGTCGGCGGCATCGTGGCCCTGTCGTCAGGAAACATTCCCGCCGAATGGACCTCCGCCCGCGAGCCTCTGCCGCAGTGGCCGTTTCAGGAAACAGGCGAGATATAAAAAAGCGCCCCCGGCCAGCAGTGGCCGGGGGCGCTTTCGTGTTTTTGTTAAACAGCCCTCTTGTGGTGGTGGCCCTTCATTGCGCCCAGCTTTGTTTTCTGATCGGCGGTCAGCAGGGGCAGCATCTGGCTCCGGGTGGTCTGGCGCAGGGCTTTGAGCTGAGACTTGCGGGCCTCGGGGGTCAGCGACGTATCGGCTTTGATGGCTTTGGCCTGCTGATGCTGGGCTTTCATCATTGGCTTGAGCTGGGCCTTCTGGGCATCGGTCAGGTTCAGCGTGGTCGCTAATTTGGCGAGCTTGCCAGCATGGTGGCCCGCGTGAGCGCCGGCTTTAGCATGCGCGAATGTGGGCGCAAGGGCCAGGGACAGCGCCAGCAGGGCGGCGGGAATGAGCTTGTTCATGGGTGGGTTTTCTCCTGAATGCTTGGCCGGTTATCGGCCTCTGTTTGGGTCAGACGCAGGGCATTCAAGAAGGTTCAAAACTCCGTCAGCACCAGCCCGCCATGCGAGCGCAGGATACGGGGCTGTCCCAAAATGGGCGGCGCGGACAGCGGAGGCGCGGGGTCTTCTTTGGGCAGGCCAAAGCTGCCGAGGTCGAAACCGAACACCGAGCGTCCGGCGGGCTTTTCGGTCAATTTGGTTCCCAATAGAGCGCGGGCAGGTGATGTGAGCGTCTCGCGCAGGGCGGCGACAAGCAGTGCGTCATGGGCGGCTCCGGCCCGGCTGGACACGGTTTCAGTCTCGGCACCAGGCGACGGGGCGACTTCGCGGACGCCGACGCCGGAACCGTCGAGCTGCCGGGTCCAGCCTGCGGTCAGCGCGGACAGCGCATGGGCGGACGCGGTGTAGACGGCCTCGGAAGCCACAAACTCGGCGGTCTCGCGGGGCGTCGGGTTGTAAATCACAATGCCGCCTGCCCCATGCCGCCGCAGGACCGGGGCGACGGCCTGCACGCCGTACAGGGCACTTTTGACATTGACCTGCATCGTCAGATCAAACTCATGGTCGCTGACATCCAGCGCGGACAGCTTCAGCGCCCGGTTCACCGCATGGACAAAGCCGTCGATGCGCCCGTACAACTCTTCCACCTGCTGGATGACCGCTTCCGCCTGCGCCCGGTCGGCCATGTCGGTGGTCAGGGGAAAGATGCGGTCCTCGCCGGTCTGCTCGCGCACCTGCGTCGCCAGGGCTTCGATGCGAAAGACTCGGCGGCGGGCAATCGCAATCACCCGCGCCCCTTCGGTCTGCGCCAGGCGGCGCGTCGTGCCGTAGCCAATGCCGCTCGATGCCCCGGTGACAATCACCAGCCGCCCCGCCAGCGCCTCATCCGCCCGCCGCCCGTCGTTGTTCCAAGCTCTCATTTGTTTCCTGCTCTCATAGTCTCAGTATCGGCGTTTGCGCCGCCGGGCAAGAGGGCCGCGTGTGCTATAATTACTCTATGGAACCCAATGCCCCCCGCTACCCCGGCCCGCGCTCGCAGGCCATGATTGCCGAAATGCAGCGCTACGTTGTCTACCACCCCTGGCCCTTTGCCGTAGATTTGGAAGGGTGCGAGGGCATGATGCTTGCCACCGTAGACGGCCAGCGGATTTTTGACTGGGCCGGGTACTACGGCTCCAAGCTCATCGGGCACAACCACCCGCGTCTGCAAGAGCCGGCCTATCTCAAAACGCTGGTGCGGGCCGCGAACAACAAAGTCGCAAACCCGGACTTTATCACCGAAGAATGCCTGGCGTATTACCGACTGCTGCACCGGCTGTCACCGAAAACTATGCAGAGTTGCGAAAGCCGTGAAGTCTACGCCGTCAACTCCGGGGCGGAGGCCGTCGAGAATATGCTGAAATACCTGCTTTCCTGGCACAATGCCAAGCATCAGAAGCGCGGGGGGCGCTCGCAATCGTCCAACCGCCGCTTCCTGTACTTCGACCAGGCATTTCATGGCCGCACCGTCTATGCCTTGCAGGTGACGCAGACATTGGACCCCGTCGCCACGCAGGACTTTCACGGGCTGGCCGCGACCGGCAATATCAAAGTGCCGTTTCCGGCGATTGACAACGATGCCCCCACTGCCGAGAATGACGAGCGGACGCGGCAAAGTCTGGCCCTGATTGAAAGCATCCTATCCCAGATGGGCGATGAGATTGTGGGGATTATCGTCGAGCCAATTCAGGGGGCCGGGGGCCAGCGGTGCGCCCAGCCGGAGTGGTTCCGGGGCCTGTCCCAGCTGGCCCATAGTTACGAAGTGGGGTTAGGATTTGACGAAGTGCAGACCTCGGCGGGGCCGACCGGGGAGCTATTTGCGATAGACAACTTTGACCTGCCCTATGCCCCGGAGGCGGTGGCGGTGGGCAAGAAGTTCGCGGTCGGGGCGCTGTTCATGCGCGAGCCGCTGGCCGACATCGGCGTTTTAGACAGCACCTGGGGCGGCGGCCTGGTAGACATGGTGCGCTTCTGCCAGGAGTGGCAAGTGGTGGAAGATGAGGGCCTGATGGCCCGCGCCGCCGTCAACGGCCACTATCTCGCCGACGGCCTGCGCGGCCTGCAATCGCGCTTCCCCAAGCTGGTCCGCAATGTGCGCGGTCTGGGTCTGTATCAGGGCTTCACACTCCCAGACGGCGCGACCCGCGCCCGCTTGACCGACCTCGCTTTGCAGCAGCACGACCTGCTCCTTCTGGGCGCAGGCGCGGCGTCCATCCGCACCCGGCCCAACCTCAGCGTCACCGAAGCGGACATCGACCACTTTTTAGAGCTTCTAGGCGTGTGTCTGAGGAAGGTGTAGAAGTTCTTCCCGCACCCGCCCCTGATTGGCTTCGTGGAATGCGTGCAGGCCAAGCGGGAACGGGTAGGCGCTCGGCATCGCATCCAGCGCGGCTTGATTGCCTTCGGTGACAAAGCGGTGCAGGGCGGCGAGGTAATCCAAGTCTCGCTGGCGGCGAGTAAGGATTTCGTCCGCGCTTGCCGCCGCGCTGCCGTGGCCGGGCACAAGCGTATGGACGCGGTGCCGGGTCAAAATCGGCTCTATTTTGGCGAGGGTCTCGGCATAGGCACGGCTGTCTTCCAAAAAGGGAAACTCCAGATCGGAGAGGTAATCGCCCGCAATCAGCACGCCCGATGGTTCTATAACAGTCAGCAGGCCGTCCGGGGTGTGGCCGGGGGCGGTGTAGAAGGTCAGCGTCGTGCCGCCGACAGTCAAAACTTGGCCGTCGCTCGCCGCGATGTCCACTTTCGGGTAGCAAATTTCGTAGGGGCGGACCACGTAATAACCGTCATCCCAGGCACGGGCGGCGTGGACGGCCTTCTCGGGGGCGGGGTTGTCCACGAACGCCCGGCTTGCAATCGTTGTGGCCTCGGGGAACGCGCCCCAGCCCAGAATGTGGTCGTAGTCCGAGTGCGTCAGCAGCAGAAACAGTGGGCGCGTGCCCCGAATGGCGCGGACGTACTCGGCGATAGCCTGCACCTCGCCCGGCAGCCAGGTGGGGTCCGATACCAGCACCAGATCGGGTGTCTCAAGCACGGCGCTGTTGGTTTGCCACAGGGCGCTTTGGAATAAAAAGACGCCGGGCGCGAGTAGTTTCATGCCGTGTATTTATCCACCGTCATCACCTCGAACGCCTCGCCGACCTGCCGGGTGGCGAGGGCGGTGTGCAGGGCGCGGGCGGTGTCGAGCGACGTCAGGCAGGGTATGGAATGCTCCACCGAGGCGCGGCGGATGAGCGCGGCCTCTTTTTCAATCTGCTTGTCCTGCGAGACGGTATTAATCAGCAGGGCGACCCGGCCCCCGCGAATGAGTTCCAAGAGATTGGGGCTGCCTTCGCTGATCTTTTTGGCCGTGATGACACTCAGGCCATGTGCCTCCAAGAAACGCGCCGTGCCGGAAGTAGCATAAATCTGGAAGCCCAAATTGGCGAAGTCCCTGATAATCGGCAGGCTTTCCTCTTTGTCGCCGTCCGCCAGGGTTGCCAGCAGGGCCGCGCCTTTGCCGCCTGCGGGAACGTCAATGCCCGACGCTACCATTGCTTTATACAAAGCCCGCGAGAAGTCCGTGTCAATGCCTAAAATCTCGCCCGTGGACTTCATCTCCGGGCCTAAGTTGATGTCCACATCGGTCAGCTTGGCAAACGAGAACACCGGAGCTTTGACGGCGATATTCGGCTGGTCGGGGTGCAGACCATTGACATAGCCCTGCTCGGCCAGCGTTTTGCCGAGAGACGCCCAGGTTGCGGCCTTGACCATCGGGATTCCTGTAATTTTGGAAAGATAGGGGACCGTCCGCGAGGCGCGGGGGTTGACCTCAATCACGTAAGCCTGATCGTGTTCAATCACGAACTGAATGTTCATCAGCCCGACCACGTTCAAAGCCTCGGACAGCCGGGTCGCGTAGGACACCATCTGGTCCAGCGTGCTTTGCTTGATGGTCTGCGGCGGGTAAACCGCCATCGAGTCGCCGGAATGCACGCCTGCCCGCTCAATATGTTCCATGATGCCGGGCAGCAGGCAGCCGCCTTTGCCGTCGGCGATCACATCCACCTCGGCCTCTTTGCCTAAGATATAGCGGTCTACCAAAATCGGTGCCCCGTCCGAAATATCCGCTGCATAGCGCATATACTCGCGCAGATCGGTTTGATTAAAGACAATCTCCATCGCCCGTCCGCCCAGCACATACGAAGGCCGCACCAGCACGGGATAGCCGATTTCCTCCGCCACCGTGACCGCGTCCTCGGCGCTCGTCACTGCCCGGCCCGGCGGCTTTGGGATGTCCAACTGCGTCAGCAGGCTCTCGAAGCGGTTCCGGTCTTCGGCCAGATCGATAGAATCAAATGACGACCCCAGAATAGGCACGCCCGCGTCCACCAGCGGCTTGGCTAAGTTGATCGCCGTCTGCCCGCCAAACTGCACGATGACGCCTTCAATGGGCGATTCCCGATCAATAATATTGAGCACATCCTCGGCGGTCAGCGGCTCAAAATAGAGCCGGTCGGCGGTATCAAAGTCCGTCGAAACCGTCTCGGGATTGTTGTTGATAATAATCGCCTCGTACCCCGCTTCGCGCAGGGCACGGATGCAGTGAACGCTGGCATAATCAAACTCGATCCCCTGCCCGATGCGGATGGGACCGCTGCCCAGCACGACGACTTTTTTCTTTGGTTCTGTCATAGTTGTTCTGTTTCTGTCTTACGTGGGGTGCGTTCAAGACTGTCTTGCCCTAGCCCCCGAACGCGCAAAGCGGCTGCAATCAATAGAGCGTTGGGACGTTTGGCCCGGTCTCTAGGTAGATCAATTTTTATTTGGAGGTTGCCGATAAAGCTTTCCTCGCCTGCGCTCAGGCTTTGGGATTGTAAAAGAGCAAGCCTTGTTCTGTTGATAACTATATAATAATCAGGCAATATCGCTATCAACCCTTGATCGAAAGCGCGATGATGCAAAGCACAAAGGCATAAACCATTGCTAGTCTCGTCGTTAGAATCGGAGTGTTTTACCGGAACGATGTGGGCGGCATCAACAAGCTTTAATTGCAACCCACAAACTGCACAACTGCTTTTGTATGCTTCTAGCACCCGTTCCCGGAAGTCACTAGCTCGTTGTCGCTCCGCAATTTGGCGAATAATAGTCTGCCTTTCTACTGGAAGCGAGGAGATTTCCGCCTCATTGATTTGTCCTTCAGTTTCTGCAATGTGTGCAACGACAACTTGTTCTGCTAAAGTGACCGCTCCATGCAGCTCGTTCAAGTTGCGGACATAGTTGATGAAAGAAAGTGGGCTAAAAGCTACTGCAACTTCATCATTGCTACGCGGACACACAGAAAGCCCATCTGAATGGGCTTTGAGCAAATAATCCTCACGGATTTGAAGCGAAGGAGAAGAGCCAGTAACCAAGCCGGAGTGGCGGCTGGCATCCCATCCTGCAAACACGTTGTTATGTTGCCAATAGCCAAGAAGGAGTGTCCTGAAGCCGATAGGTTGATCAATGGTTGTAACACCTGTGACTTGTATTCGGTATTCATCTGCGGGTCTATTGTTGCCACCGGACGTTATATTCCAGATGTAAACCAGAACCTTTTCTGATGTGTCATCTTTTGACAGCAGCAGCCGAAATGGGTGATCTGCCGGGCCGTCATTAGCGACTGACCAGCCAGAAAGTGCTGCCGCTGAGACTATCTTTTGTAGAAGTTGTTGCTTCGTTAAGTTTGCCATTAGTCTATGTCCTATCTAAACCCTTTCGAAAAGACCGTCCAAATCCTCTGGGTCTGCATCCCAGGGCATCACTTCTTCAAACCTGAACTTAGAGCCGATAATATAATCTTTGGATAGTTCAAAGCTCGCCCACTTTCGTCCTAATTTTTCAGCGACGTAGCCGGTAGTGTTTGACCCGGCGAATGTATCAACAACAACGTCTCCCGGCTCTGTCAGAAACTTGATAAAGTATTCTGCAAAAAAAGCTGGAAAACGAGCGGGGTGTGGCGCTATGCCCTCCTCTCGGCAACGGCGCATATAATGACTGTTAGATTCAGTATTGGCTATTGACAAGAAGCTTGAATCTTCACCCGCTACTCCCATTCCTAGAACGTTTGGGGTCACAGCACCCCCGTTGTCTTTGGAGAACTTTGTACTAATGTCGTGGCCACTTGGTCTCATTTTGGACTTATAGCCATTGCGAAGCAAAGATTTCATCGAAGCTGAGTATTCCTTTAATACGTTACGATTATCAGCTTTGGGAAACTCAGTCTTACTAAGCCACCAAACAGTATTAACGCTATCCTTGACGCGACAGCGTCTAACATTAACCCATTCTGCGGGTGCTGGCAAGCGCGACGGGTTGTAGTGAAAAAACTCTTGAGCAAGAAAAAATCCTAGTTCACGGCATAGACGGACAAGCAACTCATATTGATAAATGCTTCGCACCGGAACACCAGGAAGATAAGCACCACCCAAATCTAAAACGAAACTACCTGTTGGTTTAAGTTTGGCTTTAATTTTTTCTGCGAATGGAAGTATCCAGTTAATGTAATCTTCTTCCGCCTCGTTGCCATAAGCTTTTTTCCGCGTCAGGGCGAATGGCGGTGAGGTAACAACCAAGTCCACAGAATTATCAGGAAGCGCGTCAAGCAAAACAAGAGAGTCGCCTATGTAAGTCGCTCCGCAAATTTGGTCATCAAATGGCTCAGGAAGTGTATCAAAGATTTTCATTAAACGGTCCCTTTACGTCGGCCAAGTTGCAGAAGTTTTTGATTTGGACATGGGTAATCATTGTGCTTCCAGTTAGCCTGCCCCGGCGTGTGCCGCCGCTGGCCGACGCCTTGCCTGTTCCAGATGGATACTGAGGACAGCGATGTCGGCGGGAGTGACGCCGGGGACGCGGCCTGCCTGGCCGAGCGAGACGGGGCGGACGCGGGTCATGTTGTCGCGGCCTTCGTGGGACAGGGCGCGGACGGCGCGGTAGTCGAACGCCGTGGGGATGGGCACGTCCTCGCGGCGGGTGGCGGACTGAACCTGATCGGCCTGACGCTTGATGTAGCCATCATATTTGATGCGGATTTCCACCTGCTCGGCCTCGGCCCGGTTCAGCGGGGCCGAGGGCGCGGAGAACGCGGCGACGGTGGGGTAGGCGACCCCGGTGCGGCGGAGCAGGTCGGACAGCGGGACGCGCTGAGACACCGGGGCAAGGCCGGAGGCGGCGAGGCGGGCGTTGTCGGTGCCGCTGACAAGCGCCGTGTCTAGGCGGGCGGCTTCGGTGTCGATAGCGCGGCGCTTGGCTTCAAACATCTCCCACCGGGCGTCGGGGACCAAACCCACCGCACGGCCCCGCTCGGTCAGGCGCAGGTCGGCGTTGTCCTGGCGCAGCAGCAGGCGGTACTCGGCCCGCGAGGTCAGCAGGCGGTACGGCTCATCGGCCCCTTTGGTCACGAGGTCGTCTACCATGACGCCGAGGTACGCTTCGGAGCGGCGGATGATAAACGGGTCGCGGCCCAGAGAATGCAGGGCGGCGTTGGCCCCGGCGAGCAGGCCCTGCCCGGCGGCTTCTTCGTAGCCAGACGTGCCGTTGATCTGCCCGGCCAGAAACAGGCCCGGTAGGCGGCGCGACATCAGCGCGTGGGTCAGCTCGGTGGGAGGCACGGAGTCGTATTCCACGGCGTAGCCGGGGACGAGCATGACGCACTCTTCGAGGCCGGGAATGGTGTGCAGAAACTCAAGCTGAACATCGGCGGGGAGCGACGTGCTGGTTCCCTGCACATAGAGCGAGTCGGTGTGCCAGCCTTCCTGCTCCAGAAAGACCTGGTGGCTGTCGCGCTGGGCAAAGCGCACGATTTTGTCTTCAATGGAGGGGCAGTAGCGCGGCCCCGGCCCTTCAATCATTCCGCCGTACATGGCGGACTTCTGCAAATTGGCGCTGATAATCGCGGACGTTTGCGCGTTCGTATGCGTCAGCCATGCCGGGAGCAGGCCGGGGACATCCACGCGCTCATGCAGGAACGAGAACGGGGGAGTCTCGGGTTCGGATTCGATGAGGTTCGTTTTCGCAAAATCGACGCTTTTTTTATCCACACGCGGCGTCGTGCCCGTTTTCAGCCGCCGGGTGACGAACCCGAGGCGGCGCAGGGTGTCGGACAGGGCCACGGCAGGCTTCTCGCCGAGACGTCCGCCTTCGGTGCGCTCACTGCCCCGGTGCATGACGCCGCGCAGGAAGGTTCCCGTAGTAATCACCACCGCGCCCGCCCGCAGGACTTCGCCGCCTGCAATGCGGACGCCAATGACTGTGCTGCCTTCGACGATCAAGTCTTCGACCGCTGCTTCGCGCAGCGTGAGATGGGGCGCGGCTTCGAGCGTGGCCCGCATTTCGCGGCTGTACCAGTCCTTGTCGCACTGGGCGCGGATGGCCTGCACGGCGGGGCCTTTGCCGGTGTTCAGCATCCGAATATGGGTCAGCGTCTTGTCGGCATTAACGCTCATCTGCCCGCCGAGGGCGTCAATCTCGCGCACCAGATGGCCTTTGGCGGGGCCGCCAACGGAGCAGTTGCAGGGCATCAGCGCCACTTTGTCCAAAGACAGGGTCAGGCAGAGCGTTTCCGCGCCCAGCCGTGCCGAGGCGAGGGCCGCTTCCGCGCCTGCGTGGCCTGCGCCGATAATTATTACATCAAAGTCGTTTCCAAAATCTTTCATCACGCCCTATTATAGCATATCGACGGGCAAACAAAAAAAGCCAAAGCGCATTTCTGCGCTTCGGCTATTTCGTGTCTCGAACGGCCTGCTCAGACGGAGCGGCGGCCCGTCAGGAACTGATACAGGAACACGATGACGGCGATCACGAGCAGAAGGTGAATGAAGTGCCCCCCAATGCCGACAATGAGGCCAATCAGCCAGAAAGCGACGATAATCGCCCCGATAATATAGAGAATATTTCCCATTTGCGCTTGTCTCCTTTGCGTGACAGTTTGCTTATTCCCTGTTAGCGGCCGGCCAAACCATTCAAATCCGCTGTGCCGCCCAGCACCAATCGACTGTCTTTGATTTCAGCCTGCGTCACCGACAGAGGCACACGCAAATCGGTGAGCGTGATGACCGGGTTCAGTTGGTCCAGAGCCAGGTTAATCAGCCCGGCGGGCAGGGGAACGCGGCCAAGCTGTGCACCATTGGCGACAAAGTCCAGACGGGTCGGGTCCACGGCGCTTGGGCGTACTGTGCCGGACAGCACGGCGATGGTGTGCAGGCCCAGGAACGTTACAGGGACCGCCGCCTGCACATCGTCGGGGCGCAGCGTGACAGTCAGCCCCGGCAGAAGCGGCTTGGAGGCCGCGAGATACGTTGTGAGCTGCGACTGAGAAAGCGTGGCCGTGAAGCGCGTCTGCCCCACAGAGGTAAGCTTGCGGGTAGCGCGGTCAAAGGAGACATCATCAGCGTCGGCGGTCAGCGTGTCCACCGTCAAATCCGGGGAGAGCTGCACGGACTTCCCCTGAATATGCACGCCCCGTGCCCGGCCCCGCACAAGGGCGAATGGGTCGCCGTCTACCTGGACGTCGTAGTGGGCGGCGGGGCCGATGACGCCCGGCAGGGCATCGGCGATCTTGTGCGCCGCCGTCTGCTGCACCGGATGAGCGCAGCCGGTCAGCGCCGAGGCAGCCATTGCAGTGACTAACAGGCTATGCCGGAGCATCGGCGGAACTCGCTTCGGACGCTTTGGGGTCATACGAGTTTGACACAATCACTGAGTCCGCACCAATCGTCTGCACCGCTGTCATCGGCAGGTGCGGCTTGCCGTGCAGGGCATTGTCCAGGAGGCCCGTCGAGAGAACGAAATAGGGGACTTGCAGGGTGTCCGTATCCACGGCGATATCGGCGATCTTGCCGATAATGCTGCCCGCTTCGGTCAGCACCGGGCGGCCCCCCAGAGGCTTCGCGGGCTGTGCGGACGGCCCGGTCGCGGCGGGGTCGTACTCGGTCAGCGCGGCTTCCGAATCAATGGTCAGCGCATCGCTGCCGATGGCCCGCACATGAGTGGCCTCTAAAAACTTGGGCTTGGAAAACATTCCGCCCCGGTCTACTAAAACACCCACAATGACGGCTTTAGTGGTGTCAAAAATCACATCGTCAACGCGCCCTAAGCGATCACCGCCGGTCAGCGAAACTACGGCAAGCCCTGCCAGCTCGCCTCCTGTTTGAATTGCCAAGTTCTTCCTCCAAAATTATTGTCTGCTTGCTATGGTTACCCGAAAACGCAGCCGGTTAAAACGGCGGGGCCGCCGCCGTTAGCCCATCTTCAGCAGCTTTTCCGCGTTGCCGTGGGCGATCTTGTGCTTGACTTCCAGAGGCAAGGGGGCCTCTTCCAGAAACGTCTTTGCCAGGCCGTCTGGGAAGTACCGGAACGGGTAATCGCTCGAATACATCACGCGGTCCGGTCCCAGCACCTCCACGCATCGCTGAAGATAAGGCGTCGTGTACATCCCGCTGCCGGTGACATAGAAATTGTGCCGGAAGTAGTCCGCCACGGGCCGCTTCAAGTGTCCGGCAAACGCCGAAAGCGTCTCGGTGCGGTCCAAATAAAACGTCACCATCTCGCCCCAGTGACCGAGAATAATCTGCAAGCTTGGGAACTCATCAAACACGCCCGATAGTATGAGCCGCAGCGCACCGACTCCGGCGTCGACGTGCCAGCCCCAGCCGGAAGACGCAAACCCGATAGTGAGCTTTTCGTCGAAGCCGTCATAGTACGCGCTCCGCACGGCACGGGGCGCAATCTGCGGGTGCAAATAGATTGGCACGCCAAGTTCTGCCGCCGCGCCCAGCACGGAGCGGAACTTCGGGTGATCTAAATAGTCGTCGCCAGTACGCCCGTTGATCATCGCGCCTGGCATTCCGAGATCGCGGACACATCGTTCCAGCTCGCGCACCGCCGCGTCCGGGTCGGGCGTCGGCAGCATGGCAAATCCTGCGAGCCGGTCCGGGTGTGCCTTTACCGCTGCCGCCAAAGCATCGTTGGTCTGCCGGGCCAGCGGCACGGCGATGGCGGCGGGCAGGTTCTGCACACCGGGAGCCGCCGTGGACAGCACCATCCGGTCTATGCCAATCCGGTCCATTTCCCGCAAGCGCCCGTGGCCCAGGTCCTGCAAGCGCCCGGCGATCTCCGGCTCCTGGAACGCGGGCGTGTTGTCGTCTTTTCGGTCCGCACTCGTATTGGCCTGCGCGTCCGCCAGGGCTTCGGTCCAAAAATGCTCTTCGAGTCCAATCGTCTGCATCGGGGGGTGCTCTTTCTAATCCGCATATGTCTATGGCCTGATGTGTTCCCACAGTTCGGCAGGGGCAAAACGGGACAGGTGGCGCGTGTTGCTAGTGGCAATCACGATTTCGGAGAGGGCAAAGCTCAATGAGAGCGTTTGAGCCGCGAGAACAACGTCAATATCCAGCTTCTTGGGATCACCCGTGGGCTGGCCGTTTTGCCGCGACTGTGCCCACAGGTCAGCGGCAAGAAGCATGGCCTCGCTGGTAATCGGAAGAAAATGCAGCGAGCTTTTGAGCGCATCTAACCGAGCAACACTGCTTGCTTTGTTTGCCCGCAGGAGTTCTCGGCGAAGTTCATAGTCAATGATTTCCGGGACGTAGATTTCATGCCCGGTGGCAAGACAATTCTGTGTTTATTGTTTCACAGCGGCGGCTTGTACGTCACGCGCCGAGGCGGCGGCCAGCCCCAGCGGATAAGAATCCAGAAAAATGTGCTTTATTTGGGGAACAGCGGCCTTTCCCCGCTCTCGACGCGGTTTTTGTTCAGATTGTCACAGAGTTCGGCGATCTCTGCGGCAGCGATGCGGCGCTCTTCCGGGTCGTCTGTGTGGTCTTCTTCAATCCAGGACTGAAGCAGTGCGATAGCAGCGGCGTTTTTCTCGCTGATTACCGGCGACTCAATAACCTTCGGCGCATAAACGCTGACTTCCAGCACAGCGTCGGGGGCGAACTCAGCACGGTGGGTCATCAGCTCGTCCCAGGTTCCACGATAAGTTTTTGTCGGTGTGGCTTTAATCATCTCGGTTCTCCTCTCAAAAGTTACGGCATTTCAATTTGTGCCTTTACAGAAGTCGGCGGCAGGTGCGAGGCGAAGTCAAAGGCGGCGATGCTGTCGGCGAAGGCGAACGTGTCGGTAAGGAGCGGCTTGACGTCGATCTTGCCACTGCCTAGCAGGGCGACGGCGCGGCCAAAGACGTGGGCGTAGCGGAAGACGTGTTCCACGCGGGCTTCTTTGACCTGAGCGCCCACCACGTCGTAGGCTACGGGGCCGGTCGGCATCCCCACTAAGACCGCGCAGCCGCCGGGGCGGAGCGGGGCAAAAATGCTTGCCAGCGCGGGGGCGGCCCCGCTGCACTCAAACACGATGTCCGCGCCCCAGCCATCGGTCATCTGTGCGACCACTTCGGTAACGCTCTCGCCCGCGACGTTGACTGGCGTAATCGGCCCCAGTGTCGCGGCTAAATCCAGCTTCGGCTGCTGCGTGTCGGTGAGGACCACACGGCTGCACCCGCCCGCAAGCGCGGCCAAAGCTGTCACTAAGCCGATGGGACCCGCACCCATGACGACGGCCAGATCGCCCGGCTCGATTTTTGCTTTCTTGGCCGCCTGCATCCCCACGGCCAGGGGCTCGACCATCGCGGCCTCGGCAAACGAGACCGTGTCCGGCAGCTTGAACGTGTAGGCCGCCGGGTGGACCACCGAAGGCCGCAGGACGCCGTGGATAGGCGGTGTGGCCCAGAAGCGCACGGCGGGGTCTAAATTGTAGAGTCCGAGGCGCGACGCCCGGCTGTTCGGGTCGGGGATGCCCGGCTCCATGCACACCCGGTCGCCGACGGCAAGCGTGGTGACTTCGCCGCCGACTTCGCTGACGATGCCCGACGCTTCATGCCCCAGCACCATTGGCGCTTCGACGACAAACGGCCCGATGCGCCCGTGCTGATAATAATGCACGTCCGACCCGCAGATGCCGACGACCTTGATGTCCACGCGGACGTCGTGTGGCCCGAGCGGCTCGTCAATCTGAATGTCGCCGAGGGTCAGGTGATGCGTTTTCTCTAAAATCAGGGCTTCCATAAGCGGCCTCCGTTGGGTGGTTTGATTGGTTTGAGTATAGCATAAAGACCCCTCCCGCTCGTTCCTCGCTCCCTCCCCTGTTAGGGGAGGGTTAAGAGCAGCAGGACCAGAGGGCAGGGACAAGCCGCTGCCCCTATGGCCTCGGTCCGAATTATCTTTGCCCTCCCCTAACAGGGGAGGGAGCGAGGAACGAGCGGGAGGGGTCACCGCCCCAGCGGAACCAGCTTGGACGCGCCGCCGCTGTCGTGGGCAATCTGTTCCAGCAGGCCCGAGGCTTCAAAGCTCTGGTCGGTGCCGTCGCTGCTGACGCCCACCAGCCCAATCGTGGAAATGCGGGCGTGGTTGACGTTGACGCGGCGGATCGTCTGAGCGAGCGTGGCGAAATCGGTGTCGCCGACGGTGGGGACGCCGTCGGTCAAAACGACCACCTCGTTGACATCGCGCAGCATCAGGGCGCGGGCAATCGCATCCTCCAGGTTGGTTTGTCCGCCGAGCGGCAGGTCGGCCAGAAAGTCGCCCGCCCGCTGCACCGACTGCGGGGACACTTCCACCATGTTCGGACCAAACAGGCGGCTGTTATCGCTGAAGGCGATGATGTTGAAGGTATCGTCGGTGTGCAGCTCGCGCAGGGCGGTTTCAAGCTCCCAGTCGGCGCGGCGAATGCGCGTCTTCATGCTGCCAGAAATGTCCAGCACATAGACCACATGGCGCGGGGCATCGCTCCACGGCAGGCCGACGCCAATGCCGAACGGTCCGGCGGGCGGCTGTCCGGCGGCCTTGCCCGCGCCGCTGTTGACCGTCGGCAGCCCCGCCTGTGCGGGCGGGGCGGGGGTGGTTTTGGCGACCCGTGCCGGACTTGCTGCCGGTCTTACCGCCGGGGCAGGGACCGGGCGAGGGGCTGGCGGCAGGCGTTTTTTGACAGTTTGTGCGACCCGCAGCGGCGGCATTGCTGGCGGGGGCAGTGCCAGCGGCGGCGGCAGAGATTTGGGCAAGGCGCGGGCGACCTCGGACTGCGGCACGGCAATCCGGGGACGCGGGGGTGTCTTGGAATGCTCCGGGCGCGGGACCTCACGCCGGGCGGGGGCGCGGGTGACCAGAACACGCGGCATCTCCGGGCGGGCCTGGGCCGGACGCGGGCGTGGCTGTGTGGCTTTGGTCTGCGTGGCTTTGGTCTGTGTGGCTTTGGTCTGTGTGGCTTTGGTCTGTGTGGCTTTGGTCTGTGTGGCTTTGGTCTGCGTGGCTTTTGGCTGAGCAGTCTGTGGCTGGCGCGGCTGTGCCCGAACGGCTTTCGACGCCGCCCGGCGGGGGCGCACGGGGGCGGTCCGCGTGTGCGAAGTGACGCCGGGCCGAGCGGGGCGGCGGGCGGGGAAATACGAAACGCCATCATGCCCAGATGGGGCCGCGCTCGCGGGGGGCGCACGACCGGGGGCGGGGACAGCCAGCCCGCCCAGAGCAGCACGCCCAGATTGACGAGCAGCGAGGCGGCAAGGCTGGCCCAGAAGCGGCGGCGCTCGGCGGTCCGGCGCTGAAAATAAGGGGAAGTCACAAACTCGTTACGGGTCCGCCGTTCCTAATGTTACCAGCTTGGAGGCCCCGCCGCTGTCGCGGGCGATTTGATGCAGCAGTGAGGCCGCCTCAAAGCTGTCGTCGGAGCCGTCCGGGTTCTTGCCGACCAGCCCTATTGTTGAAATCCGGGCGTGGTTGGTGTTGCGGCGGCGGATTTCGCGGGCCAATGCGCCGAAGTTATCCTCGCCCTCGGTCGGGACGCCGTCGGTCAGCACAACAACTTCATTGACATCCGGCAGGGACAGCGCGAGCAGCAGGGCGGCTTCCAGATTGGTTCCGCCGCCGACTCGCAGGGTGTCCAGATAGTCCGAGGCTTTGCGGACCAGAGACGGCGTCGCCGGGGCCATGCCCGTATCGAACGAGCGGGCATCATCGCTGAAGGCAATAATGTTGAACGTCTCGTCGGAGCGCAGGCCGTGGATAGCCTGCCGCAGCTCGGCTTGCGCCCGGTCGATGCGGCTGCTCATACTCCCCGAGATGTCTAAGACATACACGATATGGCGCGGTGCACCGTCCCCGGCCAGCCCTTTGCCGACCCCGAACGGCTCCCCGGCATCGGGGCTGCTGCCTGACCCGGCTCCCGTTCCCGTGCCCGTTCCAGACCCTGCACCCGCGCCTTTGCCCGAGGCGCTGCCGCCCGCACCGTTCCCGGCATCCGCGACCTTCGGGGCCGGGGGCGCAGGCCGGGCGGCATACGACCCGGCGGTCACGATGGCCGACGGCGGCGGGACGACGAGGGGGTTATGCACTACCCAGGGGGACGGCTTTTCCGACGTCATCACAGGCTGCGGCGGCGCGGCGGGCGGGGCAGATGCGGGGGCCGGGGCACCGGCATCGCTTCCTCCAGCGGCTTTCGCAGGCGGCGCGGGGGCTGACGAATGCACCCGCGTACCGGGCCGTTTCAGCTTTTTAGGCTTTGGCTTGGGCGCAGGCTTCGGGTGCGCTTTCGGCGGCGGCGGCACGGGCGGCGGGGGAACTATGACCGGCGGCGGGGGCGGCACGGGGGCAGGCGGCGGCAGGCGCACCATCCGCACGGCGCGGGCGTGCAGAGGCGCGGTCAGGAGGGGCGGGGTCCACTGACCGAAGCGGGCAATTCCGGTCCAGACGCCTGCATTGACGACCAATGAGGCGAGGAGGCAGTATTGAAGGCGGCGGGTGTCCGAGGTCACTTGGGTTGGCCTAATCACGGGGCTGAACCCCCGTGCTTTAAAAGAGCAATTCCCCGCCTGCGCGGGCGAAGAGTTCAGCAACGAGTTCGGAGCAGAGGCCACGCGTTGAAACCCGAGCCTCAGAAGTGCCCAGTGTCCAGGGGACACAAGAGTAAAAAGGACACAAGAAAAGACAAAGGACAAGCCCACTGTTGTCGTCCGGTCTTGACGTGCCCTGCACGGTGGGCTTTTCATAGCCTCGGGTTTCAACCCGTGGCTCCTGACTTCTGATGCCCGCGCAGGCGGGGAATTGCTTTTTCAAAGCACGGGGGTTCAGCCCCGTGTCTCTCCTCCTTTAAGACGCTCAACAGCCCCCTTCGGTTCCCGGCATCTTTGCTTGACTCAGACCGGGCCAAACGCTATAATGGCGACAGGGGTAATCTGCCCAACACAAGTTTTCGCCAAGAGTATTTGCCAGGAGTATTTGTTTATGTCCGATCCGCTATCCGATCCGCTATCCGATTTACTGTCCCCTTCGCCTGCCCGCCGCACCGCCGCGCTGATTCTGGCCGCCGGAAAAAGCACCCGCATGAAGTCCCATCGCCCCAAAGCCCTGCATGATTTGCTGGGCCGTCCGCTGCTGCGCTGGGCCGTGGAAGCCGCCGCCGGGGCGGGCGCGGGGCGCACGGTGCTGGTCGTGGGGCACCAGTCGGAGATGGTGCAGGAAGAGATGGGGCCAGAGCTGGAATATGTCCTGCAAAACCCGCAAAACGGGACCGGCCATGCCGTGCAGATGGCAGAACCCCTGCTGGCGGATTGGGACGGCCCACTTTTAATTTTGCCCGGAGATGCACCTCTGCTGTCGGCGTCGCTGCTGGAAGACTTGCTGGCCCACCACGCACAGACCGGCGCGGCGGCGACTTTGCTGACGGCCCATCTGCCGGACGCAGGCGCGTATGGGCGCATCGTCCGCGACCCCGCGACGGGTCAGGTGCAGGGCATTGTGGAGGCCCGCGATGCGTCTCCCGCGCAGCTTCTGCTGTCTGAAATCGGCACGTCTGTCTATGTTTTCGAGCCGCGTTTATTGTTCCCCGCCCTGCGGCAGATTACGCCGCAGAACGCGCAGGGCGAGTATTATTTGACCGATGCCATCGCGCTTCTCGCCGCGTCGGGGCAAATCGTCGAGGCGTTCGTGTCGCCCGATGCCGATGTCGTGCGCGGGGTCAACACCCGCCCGGAGCTGTCGGAACTGCGGCAGATTTTGCTGGGCCGCCTCCTGCAAGCCCACGGTGTCGCGGGCGTGACCATTGTAGACCCGCTGACAACGCAGATTGACGCGGATGTCAAAATCGGGCCGGACACGACGATTTATCCGTTTACCGTGCTGTCCGGCGTCACCGACATTGGCCCAAACTGCGAGATTGGGCCGGGCGCACGCATCAGCGATGCCAGAATTGGCAGCGGCGTCAGCGTCCGCGACTCGTATGTGACGGCCTCGGAAGTCGGCGACGACTGCAAAATCGGGCCGTTCGCCAACCTGCGCCCCGGCAGCGTGCTGGGCCGCAAAGTCAAAGTCGGCGACTTCGTAGAGCTGAAAAACACCACGCTCGGCGACGGCGTCTCAGCGGGCCATCTGGCCTACCTCGGCGATGCCGAAATCGGCGCACACACCAACATCGGCGCGGGGACTATCACCTGCAATTACGACGGCGAACGCAAGCACCGCACGGTGATTGGCCCCGACTCGTTCATCGGCTCGCACTCAACGCTCGTGGCCCCCGTTACCCTGGGTGAAGGAGCCTACACGGCGGCAGGCTCGGCGATTACCGAAGACGTGCCCGCCTACGCCCTCGGTATCGGTCGGGCGCGGCAGACTAACAAAGACGGCTGGGCGAAAGCCAAGAAACGGCACAAGGAGTAAAACCCCATGACAACCACACCGACAAAGCCAAGCGTCCGCGAGGCCGCCGAGGACCTGGTGCGGGCCAATTTAGAGGCCGCCCCCGAGATTACCAAAGCGTATCTGTTTCCTTCCGACGAAGAGATACGGCTGATTTACGTGGACCCGACCACGCCGCCGCTTCGCGCTGGAGACACCCTTGCTCCTTTCTACTTTGGAGCAAGAAAAAATCCGCAGCAACCTTCCGATTTCTACACTGCCGCGATTGTCCTTATTCGCCCGGAAGAAGCACTAAATGCCCCTTTACCCGAGAAGTGGGGGCAGTGGGGTAATGCGACGATGCTGTGGGGGAAATAAGAAATGCCAATGGACTGGCGAACAGCGTATTTTGAGCAGGCGCAATCAGATTATAGAATGCTTTTAAAGCTGGTAGCAGATGACGATGCTCCTGTGTCGGACTGCCTGCATTATTTGCAGATGGCGACTGAAAAACTGGCGAAAGGCTTTCGCACCGAAGCCGGGCAAGGCCCCCATGAGAAAACGCATGATGCGTTTGCGGCATTCGTGAAGAACTACGCCCGGCTCAACACGAATTTGAAGCGTGCCTCCGGTTTTGATGATACCACTCAATACTTGATGTATCTGGAAGGGTTGCGTGACCTCGCCCAGCAAATCGAAGACCTCTCGCCGGAAGGTGAAAGCCACCCAAATCCTGAATATCCCTGGGAGGTGAATGGTGTTATCTATGTGCCGCACTCTTATCCCTTCACTCAGCTTGATATACGCAATCAATCGCCAAAGATGACCAAGCTTTTAAATTTTATCGACACCTGTTTCGCTACTATTTAAGCCGCCGCCAGAGCGGGTGTCACATACTGTTCCTTAATCTTTGTGCCTTTGCGTCCCCTGAAAGGAAAGAACAAAATGCTGACTGTGCGTTTTCCTGCTCTTCTCACGCTTCTGCTGGTTTCCTTTGGAGCGATAGTCGCGGCCCCTGCCGCACAGGCGCAGTTTAAGATTCCGGGCCTGAAAATCCCCGGCGTCAAAATCCCCGGACTGCCGCAGCCCAAGCTGCCGGATGTTGGCCTGCCGGGGCCGGAGATGCTGACCAAACAGGAAGAGCCAGTCAGTACCAATGTCAAAGACATTCGCGGCGAAGCATTTGCCCTGGACGGCTACAATCCGGCGCAGGGCAAGCCGCTGTCCTCGCTCAAACGCGGTCCCCAGGGCGGCTGGCTCCTGAAGCCGGGGCTGTACAGCGGCGACGTGCGAAGTTACTGCCTGCACGCGGGTACCTACGGGCCGACGCGGGGGGACGGGTACCTGTATGCGCCGCTCAAAGGCAAGCGCAGCGGCATCATTCGGAAAATTCTGCACAACAGCGCCGATCACCCGGACCTGTCCCAGCAGGATGTCCAATCCCTGATCTGGGCACTCGAATCCCGCACCAAGTTCAGCGACCTGTCCCCAGGCTATCAGCGTACCGCGTCCACGCTGCTTTCTCCCGAAGATATTCTGGAGCTAAATGGTGCGTCCCTGGACTATATCTCGCAGCAGTATCAGGATCAGATATTCGGCAAAATGAGCGACACGCTGCGCCCGATTTATGAAGCTCAGAATAGCCTCCGTGGCCTCCTGACACAGACGGATACGCCGTTTGAGCAGCTAGAGCGCGTCGCGGTGCTGTCCGGTGACCCGCCCAAAGATAAAAACAGCCGTGAGATTCCTGCGGGCCGCTGGTCTCTTCATCCCGGCGGCTACTTCGTGCGCTACGTGCCGCAGACCTATTCTGAGACTAGGCTGTTTTTGTATGTGCCGGAGCGGTTCACGCTCAAGCGGGACAGCCGAGGACGGATTATCTCCGTGAAAAACGCGCAGGGCTTCGGAGTCGAAACGGATTATGACGATACCATCCCGCCGCTCAGCACCTCGTCGCAGGAGATGAAGGCCTACCACTTTTCTTCCATCCGGCTGATCGTGCCAGACTCTTCGGCTCCAACGGGCAAGCTGGTCAAAGTATATAAAAACGTCGGCTGGACGTATGTGGGCCTGCCGACGGCGCGGACCGTTCAGGTCGGCAGCAATGCGGCGTACCTGGGCAGCGTTTCGCGGCTGAACGAAGAGCTGCAATGGCTGCGGCAGATGGACAGCTTTCAATCCGATTTTGGCGGCAAGCGCCCCGGTCGGCACAGCGGAGTCGATTGCTTTGACCTGGTTTCCTATCGCCTCGGCCTGGAAGACGCACTGCGGCAAGTAGGGGTATATCCCGCCCCATCCGGGGGCGTTTCCTTTGCGCCGATTTTTGATCTTCTATACAACGCCTGGCAGTGGGAAATCGGCCCGTGGGGCTTTGACACGCCGGACAGCCCCGGCGACGGTAATCCCGGACCGGGCGATCCGGGGCAGAGCGATCCGGGGCAGAGCGATCCGGGCCAAACTGACCCGGAGTATGACCCGTCTGGGGATGTCGCCACGCCGGGAGACACGGGGCGGCAGCGGCTCGGCCAGTCGGTTGTGCCGTATGACCTGCCGGGAAACTAATATCGCAGGGGGAGACCATCGCCAATGGGAGCGGATGAAGACACACTGCGTATTTTTAGCGGCAACGCGAACCCCGCGCTGGCGCACAGCATCGCCGCGCAGCTTGGGCGGCCTTTGGGGCGTCTGCATTGCACGCGCTTTGCCGACGGCGAAATCCGGGTCAAAATCGAGGAAAGCGCACGGGGGATGGATGTCTTTGTCGTGCAGCCGACCTGTGCGCCCGCCAATGACACGCTGATGGAGCTGCTGATACTTGTGGATGCGTTCCGCAGGGCCTCGGCGCGGCGGATTACTTTGGTGATGCCCTACTACGGCTACTCCCGGCAGGACAAAAAAGTCAAGCCGCGTGAGCCGGTGACGGCCCGGCTGGTGGCCGATTTGATTACCACGGCGGGTGCCCATCGGGTGCTGGCGGTGGACCTGCACGCGGGGCAAATCCAGGGCTTTTTTCAGCTTCCGCTGGACCACCTCTATGCCGGGCCGCTCCTGGCCGCGCACTTTGCAAGTCAGGGGCTGAGCGACGGCGACACCGTGGTTGTCTCTCCCGATGTCGGCGGGGTGGGGCGGGCGCGGGGCATGGCGGAGCTTTTGCATGCGCCGATAGCGATTATTGTCAAGCGGCGGCCTGAGCCGAACAAAGTGGAGATTATGGAGATTATCGGCGACGTGCGCGGCAAAACCTGCGTCCTTGTTGACGACATGATTGACACCGGCGGCTCTACCGTGTCCGGGGCAAAAGCCCTCATCGAGCGCGGGGCGCGGCGGGTGTTTGCCTGCTGTACCCATGCGGTGCTGTCCGGCGAGGCCGTGGAGCGCATTGAAGCCTCGCCGATTGAGGCTTTGGTGGTCACCGACACCATCCCGCTGACCGAGGCGAAGCGCAACCGCAGCACCAAAACGACGGTAATTTCTGTGGCTCCGCTGCTGGCAAGCGCCATCTCCCGTATCCATCACGACGACAGTGTCAGCGAGCTGTTTGACGCCTACTATTAGTGATGCCGACTATTAGCCGTCATCGCCGGGATGCAGATCGTTTGCTGAGATGTCCTGAAGGCTCACCTGAACCTGACCGCCCTGCTGCCGGACAGGCACCGACGGCAGGGCTGGCAGCAATTCCTCGGGACGGCGGCGGGTTCCATGAACGTTCTTGCCACTGGACCCGAAGACAGCGCCGTGGCAGGGACAGTGGAAAAAATGGTCTGCGGCGTCCCATCCGACCTCACAGCCCCGATGGGTGCATTTGGCGGACACTGCCTGGAGCGCGGCCTGCCCCACACGGGTTACATACAAGACGCCTCCGCCAGCAACGGCGATCCGCTGCGGCTGGCCCTTGAGAAACTTTCCAGCGGGACCGATGTCGATCCACTTCGCCGAGGCCGCCCGCACCGGGTCAGACAATCCGGGCAGCATCGGCAGCAGTGCCACGATCCCGGCCCCTACCGCCGTCCTGAGCCAATCCCGGCGCGTCCTGCGCGTGTCCCGGCCCTCCTGCGCCTTATCTACTTCGTCCATCCTGTTGCTTGGCTGCATCTCTGCCTCCTCGTTTGGTGAGGTATTATAACCGCACGCAGATGAAAAACAGATGAAACGGGAGCTGCCGCCAATGACGTCCGTGCGTCTTGACGCGCCTCCGGCCTGTGTGTTATTATACGACAGGGTAAATGCTGCGGGATGGAGGGCGCGTATGTCTCTGCTGGGACGGCTGCTGGGGCTGGGCCGAAATGAAGACTATGACCGGGGCGTCAAGCTGTTTGATCAGGGCCGCTTCGCCGAGGCGATCACCGCGCTGGAACAGGTGCAGGACGCGCCGGACCCGCTGACAGACCGGCTGGCGTCGTTCTATGTCGCCGAGGCGCACGCGCACCTGGGGCAGCGGGCGCTGGAAGAAAGCTGCCCCGCCGAGGCCCGCGACTCGCTGCAAAAGGCGCTGCGGGTCAACCCGCAGTATGCGGACCTGCACTTTCACCTCGGACGCGCCTGCCGGGCGCTGGCCGACCCGGCGGCGGCGCAAATGGCGTTTGAGGCGGCGCTTGAGGTCAACCCGCGCTACGCCCGCGCCCTGTTTTTCAAGGGGCTGACGCTCTATGAGCTGGGGCAGCCGGAGCGGGGCCGGGCGGCTGTCCGGGCCGCCGCCGCATTGGACCCCGGCTTTGGCGGGCCGCTGTTCGACGAAGCCGAAGCCGCGCACGCCGCCGGGGATTTTCAGACGGCCCGAACCCGTCTGGCCCGACTTGCCGAGACCGACGTAGACGATGTGACCTTCCACGCCCGCCTCGGAGCCGATTTGTACGGGCGCGGCCTGTACCCGGAAGCCGCCAAAGAGTTTGAGGCCGCGCTGGCACAGGCCGACTACGCCGACCTGCACAACGGCCTCGGCGTCACCCGCCACGCGCAGGGTCTGTACCCGGAGGCCATCGCCGAGTTCGAGGCCGCGCTGGCCTTGAAGCCCAGATACACCGAGGCGCGGGCCAATCTCGGCCTGACCCTGCGGGCCGCAGGCCGCCCCGAAGAAGCCCGCCATGCGCTGAGGCAGGTGCTGGAAGAGGACCCCGGCCACGCCCTGGCGCGGCTGGAACTGACCCGCTGACCCACTAGGCACTCTGCGAAAATGCCGCAACCGACGAGAAAGCATGGGCCAGAAGAAGCCGTGGGATTGAAATCCTCGGCTGTGGAGCGCGGACGCCACTTGTCCGCCTTCGCGGGCACAGAGACAGACAACGACTTTTAACCTGTTCTGACCGGTTCCTTCTCCGCGAAGGCGGAGAGAGGGCCCCAGGCCGTACAGCCGAGGATTTTAATCCCACGGCTTCTTTATCACCTGACCCACTATGCCAGAATTTACCTTTGCACTCCTGCCGCTCGATGAGCGGCCTGTCAACACGCGCTACCCGGAAATGCTGGCCGCGATTGGCGGCGCGACTTTGCTGCTGCCGCCGCTGAATGTGCAGGGGCGTCAGAGGGAACCGGCGGATTTGGACGCGGTGCGGGACTGGCTGCAAGCTGTGTCTGGCCGCGCTGATGCCGTGATTGCGTCGGCGGACTTTTTAGGCTTTGGCAATCTGATCAACGCCCGGATTTC
The DNA here is from genome assembly GCA_965277455.1 of Capsulimonadaceae bacterium. Lineage (GTDB taxonomy): Bacteria > Armatimonadota > Armatimonadia > Armatimonadales > Capsulimonadaceae > JANXMY01. Next base: position 4,160,040 of record OZ255823.1, read on the forward strand.
GCACGACAGCGCCGCAGACGTGCTTGCCCGGCTGTCATTGCTGGCGGATGTCAACGCCGCCTGCCCGGTGCATGCGTTTTCGCTGATTACGCGGGTCTCCAATGCCGATGATGCCGTGGAGGAGCCGGCGTACTGGGCGGAGTGGGGGACCAGGTTTTACCGATTTGCCCGGCTGACGCACCAACACGAGCGGGGGGAGCGCGAGAACGAAGGGGAGCTTGCCCATCTGGACGCTGCGCTGCCGACGGACCTGAAAACTGACTGGCTGACGCGCCGCCTGCGGAACCATACGGTCAATTTAGGGCTGCTGGATTTGGCGGCGCGGGGGGACATCACCGCGCTGCGGCTGACGTCGGACGACACGAGTGCGTGGGGCTTTCCGTCGCGGGAGCGGGACTGGCTGCGCGGCTGGACATCTCTGCTCGGCCCGGCGCTGACGGAGCGGGTGCAGATGCACCCCGGCGCGGATGAAGTCGGCTCGGCCATTTTGGCGCACCTGCTGATGGCCCGCACGGGCCGGACGCCGCGTGTGCGCGTCGTGTATAGTCACCCGGAAGACCGCGTATTAGTGGCTCCCTACGAAGACCGCGCTGTTTGGGAAACCGTGGAGGGGCAGATACGCGCCTGCGGGTGCGCTCCCGTCGATGACGGCGAACCCTGCGACTTCGTGCTGGGCGTCACGCCCCCGTCGCCGCGCCGCACGGACTACCGCCCGGAGTTTTTAGAGGGTGACCGGCAGACACGCACGGCGGCCTACCGTGTCTTCCTGCAAACGCTGGCCAACTGGCAGGGGCGCGGCGTTCCCGTCGCGCTGGCGGATGTGGCCTGCCCCAACGGCGGCGACCCGCTGCTGACCGAGCTGCTTCTGTCGGAAGGCTGCCCGCTGTCTCTGGGGATGCTGGCCGCTTACGGAGCGTGGAATACGGCAGGGAACACGCTGGGGGTAGTGGTCGCGCAGGCCGCCTGTGCCGGGCTGATTGGGGCCGGGGTGATTGGGGACGACCCCGCCCGCGCCGTCGCACAGACGCTCTTTCTGGCGCATCGGTTCTTGGAAGACTGGGGCTACCAAACTGTCGTCCGGCGCGAGGCGCGGGCGGAAGCCGTGCGTCTCTGGGGCCGCCCCGAGCCGGACCCGGACAGCCCTAATGAACAGACGCAGCTTTGCAGCTTTATAGAAGACCGTCTGGCCGCGTGCCTGAATATGCTGCAAGCACGCGGCGTCGGCGCGGGGCTAGGTCTGGTCCCTGGCAGTGTCCGCCTGCCGTGGCGGCGGACGTTTGAGGTCGATTTCGACCTGCGGGCTATACCTGCCCGCTCTTGATGAGCGCCTCGTCCGCCTTGACGTCCTCCGCCTGGGCTTCCCGCAGCTCAATCAGGGAGCGCATCATCGAAACCGTGTCAATCTGCGCCCAGTCAAACTCGATTTTTCGTCCACGCGGCGTCGGCATCTCTTCCAGCCCCGGCGGCAGACCCTTGACCGCGATGGCATCCGGGTCCGCCGACAGCGCATCGGCCAGCTTCAGCAGGGCCGCCGACGAGGCTTTGAGCTGCGCCGTCAGCGCCGCGCTTTTCTTCTGTGCCCGCGCCCGCACCAGAAGCAGTGCCCCTAATTGGTCGTCCGACAACGCCGGTGTGTTCGGTTCCTGATCACTCATACTTGCTTGTTCCTTTTCCGTCAAACTTCCTCGATATACTCCGCCAGATGGTCTAAAACCGGCCCCTGCGCCTCGGCCCGCCATTGCAGCCGGATTTGCCATTCCTGCCTGCCGTCCAGGGAGACGAACAGGGACAGGCCATCGTCATAGGGCACGAACGAATACCCGCAAAACTGCCACGTTTCCCCTGCCGGGTGCCTGTCGCCGTCGTAATCCAAAAACTCACGCACGACCCGGTACCAGTGCCCCGCCGTCAGAAATTCGTAAGTCGAGCCGCTGTTGACCGCGCTCTGCCCGCTCCCAAAGCCACCCGGCTGTGGTCCGTACATGGGGCTGCTCTCTACAATTTGTGCAGGGACAGGGCCGCTGCATCGAACAGGGGCAGGGAGGCGCGGCTGCCCGGCTCCGAGTCCTTGCCGCTCATCATAATCAGGTTCGGCGCGGCGACTTCCGTGTAGACCATGCCATGAAAATGCCGCCCCGTGCGGTTGCCCAGCCCGCGCCAGTAGCCGCGTGCGAACGGCAGGCCGTGGATGCTGCCGCTCTGAATGGGAGAGCGCACGATCTGCCGGTGCTCCCGGTTTGCCGACATCATACCCACGGTAGTATACTGGGCAGAGGTCAGGCGCGACGTCATCGCGCCGCCGTCCCCGCCGAGCATGACCTCAAACTGCGGAAAGGTGCCGTCAGCGGCGGCGGGGCCAGCCCAGACATACACCATGCCCGTGCCGTCATTAGCCTGCATGGACGCTTGCCGAAGCGTGTAGCCCGCCGGAGGCCGCACGGAATAGCGTCCCTGCGGCCCGCTGATCTGCTGTTCCGGGCCAAGCTGCGCGGTGACAGCCGGGTCTGCCGACCAGAGGCCCTGCCCGTGAAGGCCGCTGCTCTGCCTGCCGAACTGAGCCGTACCGACGGCGTTCTGAACAGCCCGGTACCCGGCAAAGCCAATACCCGCGAGACCTAGAACCACCACAGCCAGTCCGCCCGCGATCCAGACGCCCACGCCCCGGCGCTGAACCGGAACAGGCCGCGCCGCCGGGCCTGCTGGAACCGGGGCCTCAAACGGCTGTCCGCACCGGGAGCAGGCGCGTTCCCCCGTCGTCAGCGGGGCTTTGCAGCGAAAGCAGTGGTAGGCCGCCGACGCGGCGGGCTGTGGGGTTGTCATTGTTGAGTTTCCGTGTTGAAATCTGTTTGAGCAGGCGCTTTTCCGAACCAGCCTGTATCAATTTTAGCCAGGTTCAGAAGCTCGGCAAGCTGGCCGACGTGCTGCTGAAGATGCCGAATGTTCATCATCTGATGTTCCAGCTTGGGCATGGAATACCACGAAAACCCGCACTGCGGGGCATCCAGGTCCAGACGGTCCACGCCCGCATCAATCATCCCGTCGCACAGCCTCCAATAATCCAGCATCTCGGCCTGCGTGTAGGCGGAATAAGCGTTCGGCTCGTCGTCCGGCCCCCGTTCAAGAACATGGCACTCCGGGCGGTGCTTGTCCCAGGGCTGAAACGCAGCCTCATCCGGCTGAAGGTAGAAGTGGGTGTAGAACAGCGCATGATAGGCAATGCGCCAGAAAGGCCGCCGCGCCTCGCCCGCCGTCCAGAGATCGTCGGGGCACAGTTCGAGAGTCTCCCGCAGCATCAAAAGCGCGGCATGATACTGACTTTTGAGAGCTTTCTGAACGTCCATCGATTATTTGCCTTTGGCACTTCCCAACTAAATAAACAAAAGCCCTGCTAAACAAAAATTGCTCGGCGGGGCAGAGTGCAGACTTCTGACCTATCTGATGTACTGAGGCGTTTACAACTATCCCAAACCGATCTTTCAACCACCGCTTCGTTCTTCTCGAAGCTTTGCAAATTCTTTAAGCCCTAGATGAACTTTAAATGTTGTTGCTCCATTGTCCCATCCTGCTTCGGGATTTGTGTACTGAAAAGCCCATGAACTTCCCCCATAGCTATTAGGAGTTTTGTACCCGATCACTGAGAACCTATATAGAAATTTCAGAGCTTCGTCTGGTCCTATTATATTGCCCTTTGACATCCTCTTTTCATATTCTTGAATAAAACGGCTCTTCTGGAAGGTGAGCGTACTAATTGCGGAACATGCTTGAAGTGCTTCTTCCCACTGAGGCCAGTGTGCCGGTATTTCGTCATCAAGTTCAATTTTTAGGTAGGATGAATACTCATCCCTAGCCCCAATTATGTCTTTATTTGTAAAGATTAGAGGTTGATCGACTCGAAGTTTAGTTCTGTTTAGAGCTGAGTTGAGAGATTTAATAACATCCCGAGGTCGCAAGAAAGTTCTCGCTATAATGTTTTTCCATTTCGTCTGGGACCCACGCATCAGTTCCGGTGTAGCAATACTGTTCCATTCTACGCCTTCCCCAAGCCTAGTGGATATTCGAGTGTTGACGAGATTAAGCAAGGCTTCGCTATCCCACTTAAGGTTCATTGTATAAGTCTCGTTAATCTTGTTTTTGTCAGAAAACCTTAGATCGTCCCAAATATCTGTCCTAAGATAGACAACAGCATTAATGGGAACTGTGCTGTGATGTTTTTGACAGAAGTTTCTCAAAGCACGCGAGGCAAGAATTAGTCCCGTTAGCATACGCTCACGGTCAACAGTCATTTCTGTTAGCCCTTGATCAAGTTCATCGAAATGAAGTAGGACATTCGGCAGTTTGTGCGCCATGGCTATATCAATGACCGAAATAGTGATCATATCGGAGAGAGAATTTAATTCCGCACCAAATTTAAGATCGCCTTTTTTTCTCTCTAAATCAATCCCACCTACTTTAAAACCAAAAGCCTCAGGTTCAAAGGAGGTTTTGCTAAGAACAATGCGATCTGGTCTCAAAACGTCGCTAAGTTCTGGCTCAATCCCACCATAATTATCAGTTAGAAATTTCGCCAACGATTTTTCTTTTGTATGACCAAGCCCTCCTAACTAGGATATTCCTCCAAGATGACGAGTTTCAGCTATATGTTTAAGTACAAGGGAAGCGAACTGCACTGCTATAAGGTAACGCCAGGAAGACACATAAGCTTCGACATCTGAAGCACCGTTGTCAATTCTGGACGCATGTACGTTCCAAGGGTATCCACGTAAGTTCAGCGTTTTTGAGACCGTAGAGCTTTTACCCTCGACAAAATAGCGAACAATAGCCGTTTTTCCTGCACCCTTACGACCAAGTACAAGATATGCTTGAGTTTCTTGAACACGGGGCACCGCATCAGTCTTCAAGAAGTAATCAAGGACTGCATCATCTTCAGCAGCGACATCGCCAAAAGTTGCAAGGTTTCTAAGTGTCACATCAGTAAAATTTGTCATGCTTGTTATTTTCTGTTTAGTTCAATGTTTTCTTGTGGCATGTCCAAGCAGTTATAGTAGTAAATGCCGCCGCCCGAACCTCAGCGCAGCGGCAGTTATGCAACAACACCAATTCAGATACAAAAAACCCCGCTGAACAGTGATTGCTCGGCGGGGCAGGATGGACAGTACAGGATTCGAACCTGTGACCCCTTCCGTGTGAAGGAAGTGCTCTACCACTGAGCCAACTGTCCTCGGTCGTTGTGTGTGGTAGGGGCATTCTACCGCGAATGCCCCGGTGTTGTCAAGTGTTTTTTTGTGGTTACGCTCGCGGCCCGGCTTTGGCGGGGGTACGGCGGTGCAGCCAGGCAGTGGGCTGACTAGGCACGGCGGCGGCGGGGCGGATGACGGGGAGAGGATCGGACAGGGACAGCAGGCCGCCCAGGGTGTCGACCGGGTGGCCTTCGACTAAAAACTGCACACGGTCTACGGTGACAAACTGGCCCAGCGTGCGAAGAACGGCGCTGACGGTGCGGATGCCCTGCGTGTCGCCGCCGGGAAAGTTTGTTTGCAGCTCATGGGAGAAGTTCACGGTGGCAAGGCCATCAGCGAGGTTGATAGAGAGCAGGCGCGTCCCGGTGGGCAGAGGGCTGTTGGGCTGCGTGGACAGGGCGGTGAGTGCGTCCTGCGCGGGTGTGGCAGACGCAGTGGCCATCGGCGGTGCGGCGAAAATGGGTGTGGCAAGAAGCGGGCCGGTGGTCAGTGTCAAAGCGATTAGCGATTTTGTCCAGACGTTCATGGCAAGTCCCTCACTTGAGAGAGATTTACCCGGTTCTTGGGAAACAAAAACCGGGTGAATGTGGCTGCTTTTTCGTGGCTACTTCTTCGGCAGGCGCTTCAGGTGACCGGCGGGGGTGACCACTGTGTCGTGACGCTTTTTGCCGTTTTTGCGGCGGACGACCGAGTTGCTGCCGACGGCGCGGTGGGCGTTGACGCTCAGGTTGGCGCTGTTTTTGCGGGTGCCATACTGCACATCTTTGGCCCCTTTGCGGGTGCTTTTGCTGACGTTCTCCCCGGCCTTGCGGAAGGGGTACTGAATGGATTTGCCGAGCTTGTGGAGCGAGTTGCTGTCGTGCTTCGGCGGGACCGTGCCCCGGTCGGCGGTCTGGGCAAGGGCAGAAGAAGTGAGCGCGGGGACGGCGAAGCAAAGCAGGGCGGCGGCAGTGCCGGCAATACGAAGGTTCATACTAAAGGTTCTCCTAAAGGCCCCGTTGCCGGGGCGGGCTGGGTCAGCTCGGGCTGGATGAGACGGTCCAGCAGAGCACGCGGCGGGTGCGGGTGCGGCCAGGCGAAGGCATGGCGGAAGGCGGCATCCTGGCAGCGGTCGAGCTGGGCAAAACCAATAATATCCTGTGTCAGCAGGTTTTCAAACTCCCACGGGAGGCGGACATTGTGCAGGCCCGCGTTGTCGGTGCAGATGACGATGTCCACGCCTTCTGCCTCGCAGCGCTCAAAGACCGTTCGGAGGGCGGTCAGGTCGGGGAGAGTGCCAGTTTTGAGGTAGGTGGTCGGGCAGACTTCGAGGCACTGCCCGCGTGCGGCGATGGCGGGCAAAAGCTCCGGGAAGCGCAGGGCAATCTGGATGCCGTGGCCGATGCGTGACAGGTACGGCAGCAGGGCCGGGTGGCAGCCGTCGGCAGTCTCATACAAGTGCCCGGTGGTCTTAATGCCCCGCTCCGTGGCTTCTTTGAATAGCCCCACCCATTCATCCAGACGGGCGGCGTAAAAGATGTCCGGCCCGGCCAAATCCACGCCGCAGACATACTGCGGGAGGCTGGCGGCAAGCTCCAGAATAGCCCGGTTGACGGCAGTGGGCAGGCGCGAGTGCATACACAAAATCTGACGCATCAGGAGCGGGTAGCGCGGGTCATGCCCGGCCTCGCCCACGGTCAGCACGACGTCGCGCATCTGGGCAATCCGGTCCGCTTCAGACAGCGAGGCATCGGTGCGATAATAGGGCGTGTAGCGCAGCTCCAAGTAGCAGATGCCCTCAAAGACATAGGCTCCCCGAATGAGCTTGGAGACAAAATAGGGCAGCGTTTCGAGGGTCTGGAACGGCTCCACCAGTGCGTGCAGCTCCAGATACTCTTCCAGCGAGGCGCGAGGGCGGGTCACAAACGCTTCGAATTGTTCGTATTCGGGGAACTGCGCGGCCAGCGGGTGATCGTTTCGGACAAGGTAGCGCCAGAAGACGCGGGGCACGACGGCCCCGCCGAGGTGGCGGTGAAGTTCAGCATACAGGGACATAATACAATGTAGTATACCCGAAGACACCCGGACAGGAGAACACGGGGCTGAACCCCCGTGCTTTGAAGGGCAATTCCCCGCCTGCGCGGGCACAAGATTGGTTCCGTGCTTACTTTATTCGCCCGCGAAGGCGGGGGCTTGCACTTTTAAAGCACGGGGGTTCAGCCCCGTGTTCCTATCTTGACACCCCCCCTCCTCGCCCGGTACACTGGGCCTATGACTGCTTCTGAAATCGCCGCCCGCCTGCGCGGGCGGCTTGTTGTCTCCTGTCAGGCACTGCCCGATGAGCCGCTGTTCGGGGCTGACCTCATGGCCCGGCTTGCCGTCGCCGCCGAAGGGGGCGGGGCGGCGGGCATCCGCGCCAATAGCCCCGTGGACATCGCCGCCATCCGCGCCGCCTGCGCCCTGCCGCTGATTGGCCTGTCCAAAATCGATGTGCCCGGCTACGCTGTCTATATCACGCCGACCCTCGCCGACGCCCGCGCCGTCGCCGAATCGGGGGCCGATGTGATTGCCTTAGACGCCACGAACCGCCCGCACCCGGAAGGCACGGCGGCGGAGTTTATTGCCCGTGTCCGCACCGAAACCGGTCTGCCCGTCCTCGCCGACATCGCTACCTATGAGGAGGGCCTCGCCGCGCAGGACGCCGGGGCGGAGTTCGTGTCTACCACGATGTCCGGCTACACCTCGAACAGCCCGCAGTCCGAAGGGCCTGATTTGGAATTGGTTCGCCGCCTCGCCTCGGTGCTGACCGTGCCGCTGCTGTCCGAAGGCCGCATCCACACCCCTGAGCAGGCGCGGGCAGCATTGGATGCCGGGGCCTGGGCGGTCGTGGTTGGCGGGGCTATCACCCGCCCGCAGCAGATCACGGCGCGGTTTGCCCGTGCCCTCACTCCCGATTGACTAAATATGTAGTCTCAGGTATCATGGGCAGCATGAAACTCACAGCGGGCCGAAACCGGCGGGCGCGTACTTGGCTTTTATGTGGGCTGCTCGCCTGCGCGGGCTTTGCCTTCTTTGGCGGGCAGTACGCGCGGGCCGTGCGGCAGGCGCGGCTTGACCAAAACCTGCTGGCAGCGATTTCTTCTCAGCAAGCGGCGGCAGTTCAAAGCCTGCTCCGGGCGGGGGCGAACCCGAACACCCGCTTTCTCTCCAACACCCGCCCCCCCCCGCCGTGGCAAGCTCTAGCCGCAACTATCCGGCGTCTCTGGCGGCATCAGCGGTCTGCGCCACGCCCCGCGTATCCGACTGCCCTGGTGGTGGCAATCGGAATAAATAATCAGGGAAGTAAGCCACAGGTGGAGATCATTCAGAGCTTGCTCGATGCGGGCGCGAACCCGAATACTGCTGGCCCGTTGCCTTTGGATGGGACTGACTCAGACACACCGTTGGTCTGGGCCGTTCGGCAGGGCAATCCTCAAATTGTACGACTGCTGCTGGACAGACACGCCAATCCCCGCACGGGCAGCCATTACGGTGAGCCATGCCTGTCTCTCGCGGCGCAGTCTGATCACTCAAACACCCAGATTATCGCAGTGATGCTATTGGCGCGGGGTGTTGATGTCAACGAACGGGATGCTTACGGGCAAACTCCTCTCATGGTCGCGGCGACGAGTGGGGCTGACCCTGCCGTAATTAAGCTGCTTCTGGACCAAGGCGCAAATGTTTCGGCGCGGGACCCCGGTGGAGAAACGGCCATCTTCAAATCCATCCAGAATTACGACTCGGATAAGCCGGATGACCTTCCGGTTGTAACGCTACTGCTGAACGCGGGCGCGGATGTAAACGCCAAAGGCGTTTCTGGTGACAGCGCACTTTACTATAGTGTGGGTACAAAAGTGTTTCCGCTCTTGCTCTCACGCGGAGCGAAAATTTTTACTCCTTATGACCCGAATGGAGCCTGGCTAATGCACCATGCCTGTGATTCATGCTGTGATTTGTTCAGCGAGAACAAAGGAGATTACAGTGTGATTGAAACCCTGCTGGCTCGCGGTGTTGGCATCAATAGTCGGGACTGGGAGGGAGTAACACCTTTGCTTGTGGTGGCAGGGTTAGACGCTGACGAGGAAAACAGCCAGGAAAGCTCGCCAATTATTTCCCAACTGATGGCCTATCTGCTGAAGCATGAGGCAAACGTTGACGCCCGAGATGGCCTGGGACGAACCGCACTGATAATTGCTTCAGAAGCCAGCCCAAAGGCTGACTTACTGCTCCTCGCACATGGAGCCAATGTAAACGCCCGCGACAAGTACGGGCGCACGCCGCTGATGTGCGCGGTTGCCAAAGGAAAGGTAGACACGGCGCGAGTGCTGCTGGCGCATGGCGCGGACCGTCGGGTGCGGGACAACAAAGGTTTGACCGCCCTGGACCGCGCACGGGCGGGCCGGTTTGACCCCAATACGCCGTTTAACAGCCCCATGCTGGGGCGTGAGTTCACACAGCTATTTGAGCAATATCCATGACCCTCTATTTAGCTATTGACATCGGCGGGACGAAAATCGCGGCGGGGCTGGTGACACCCGAAGGCCGCGTTCTGCGTTCGGCCCGCGTGCCGACGCCGCTCACCGGCGGCAATTCTATCTTGGACGCCGCGCTTGGGCTGGCCCGTGAGACGCTGGCTGGGCAAGCCGTAGCGGCGATTGGCATTGGCACAGGCGGGCAGATAGACGCGGCACGGGGCGTGGTGGTCTCGGCGACGGACCTGCTGCCGGGCTGGGCGGGGACGGATGTGGCCGGGGCATTTCGAGAGGCGTTCGGACTGCCTTGCTTCGTGGACAACGATGTCAACGCGCTGGCGGTTGGGGAAGTAAGACTTGGGGCGGGGCGCGGGAAGGCGTCGGTGCTGTTTCTGGCGCTCGGCACCGGGGTTGGCGGGGCATGGGTACGGGACGGGAAGGTGCATCACGGGGCGACGTGGACCGGCGGCGAGTTCGGGCATCTGTATCTCACGGCAAGCGCGGATATGCCGCGTCAGACGCTGGAAGACTGGGCGAGCGGGCCGGGTTTGGCGCGGACCTATCTGGAGCTGACGGGGCAGGTAGCAACCGGGGAAGAAGTTGCCCGCTTGGCGGCTCAGGACCCGCAGGGCGGCGCGGCGCAAGCGATCACGCGGACGGGCGAGGCGCTGGGCTTTGGGCTGGCAAGTCTGGCGAACGCGCTGGACCCGGAGCTGATTGTGGTCGGCGGCGGGCTGGCGTCTCTGGGCGAGCGGCTGCTCGGTCCGGCACGGCAGGTCTTGATGCGCTGTGGTCTGCCCGGCCCGGCGCGGTGCCCGGTCGTTGTCGCGGGGCTGGGGGCAGAGGCGTCGCTGGTCGGCGCGGCGTGTCTTGCGATGGCCCCGCGCAAGTCCGTGCCTTGACTTTGCCTAACCGTTCGGCTACAATCTGCCTATGAGTACGGCAGCGATTGAGACGGCAGCGATTGAAGAAGTAGAAGACAACGGGCGGGCGGCGAAGCGGGCGGCCCGGACGCTGGCTTCGGCGGGGACGGATGCCAAAAACGCGGCGCTGCGGGCGATGGCGGATGTTTTGGGCGCGTCGCAGGAGGCTATTCTGGCGGCCAACGCGCAGGATGTGCAGGCGGCAGAGGAGCGCGGTCTGTCGGCGCATTCGGTGGAGCGGCTGACGCTGACACCGCAGCGGATTGAAGAAATGCAGACCGGACTGCGTCAAGTGGCCGCCCTGCCGGACCCCATCGGCGAGGTTTTGTCCGGGCGGCGTCGGCCTAACGGGCTGGAAATCACGAAAGTTCGCGTGCCGCTCGGCGTCATCGGGATTATTTATGAAAGCCGCCCGAATGTGACGGTCGATGCCGCCGCGCTGTGCCTGAAATCCGGCAACGCGGCTATTCTGCGCGGCGGCTCCGAGGCGATTTATTCTAACCGGGCGCTGACAGAGGCGCTGCAAACGGCTCTGCGGGCGACGGGTCTGCCGCCTGACTGTGTGCAGCTCATTCAAAGCACGGACCGGGCGGCAGCGCGGCGGCTGATGACGCTGAACGGGTTTGTGGATTGCTTGATTCCACGCGGCGGCGCGGCTTTGATCAAGACGGTGGTGGAGACGGCGACGGTTCCGGTGATTGAGACGGGCACAGGCAACTGTCATGTCTATGTAGACAAAGATGCTGATTTGAGCATGGCGGCAGACATTGTGGTCAATGCCAAAGTGCAGCGGCCTTCGGTCTGCAACAGCGCCGAAACGCTTCTGGTGCATCAAGCTGTCGCGGGCGAGTTTCTACCGACGATTTCTGCCCGATTGGCCGTGAGCGGCGTCGAACTCAGAGCCGATGCGCGGACGCGGGAATGGCTGACCGGGGCTGCCCCGGCCACCGAGCAGGATTGGTACGAAGAGTATAACGCGCTGGTTTTAGCCGTCAAGGTGGTGGACACTTTGGACGACGCGGTGACGCATATCAGCACCTACGGCACGCGGCATTCGGAGGCCATTGTCACCGAGAGCTACGCCGCCGCGCAGGCGTTTACCGAGAGCGTCGATGCCGCCGCCGTGTATGTCAACGCCTCCACGCGCTTTACCGACGGCTTTGAGTTTGGCTTCGGGGCCGAAATCGGCATTTCCAACCAGAAGCTGCACGCACGCGGGCCAATGGGGCTGGAAGAGATGACCACGTACAAATATATCGTGCGCGGCAGCGGGCAAATCAGAAAGTAAGCCAGAAAGTAAGCCAGAAAGTAAGCCAGAAAGTAAGCCAGAAAGTAAGCCAGAAAGTAAGCCAGAAAGTAAGCCAGAAAGTAAGCCAGAAAGTAAGCCAGAAAATAGGCGCTATGGACCCGTTTCAATCCCCCGATGCGAGTGTCTGGCCCCCGCCGCCCACGGTGGCTGGAGATATTTTCGCTGGGGCTACTCCGTTTAAATGGCTCTATCGCCGCGCTTCCGGCAAAGCCGCACGCCGGGCGTTTATCGCGGACTTCCGCGAAGGGATGATACAGCTTGAGCCGCAGGGAATTGTGATACAGGGAAAAGCTGTGCCCCGTGCGGAAATCCGTCTGCTGGTGCTGCTGCCCTGCCTGCTCGTCAGCGTCGTCATCGCTCTTGCGGCCAATGCCGTCATGGAATACGGGATGCGAAAAGAGCAGTGGCTGACTGTGCCCTGGAACAGTGTGCGTGAAGTCGTTCTCTCGCCGGGCAAGCAGCAGGCAGTTTTGATTTACGACGCCCCAAACTATGCGGGCAAAGTCAAAACATTCTCGCTGGCTTTCACGCCCGCGCCGGGGTACTACGAGACTTTTGCCGCCGCTGCGCGTCAGTATAGGCCTGGCCCGGTCACCGAAGGCCGTCTGCGGGATGCGACCTCACCCATTGTCTGGGGCATTATAGGCTTGATCGTGCTGGTGACGGTGGGAGCCTACCTGTGGGACATCATTGGTTCTGGGCGTTGACACGGGAGCAGAGATGCAGCGTTTAGGCATTATGGGCGGCACGTTTGACCCCATTCACTATGGGCACCTGCTGATGGCGGAAGAGGCCCGGATTGCGTTCGCGCTGGACCGCGTCATGTTTGTGCCGAATGGCCGCCCCGCGCACAAGAAAATCTATGCGGTGTCGTCGCCCGAGGACCGCTACGCGATGACTTTGCTGGCAACGGCCTCCAACCCAAATTTCTCGTGCTCGCGGCTTGAACTCGACCGCCCCGGCCTGTCGTATACGATAGACACTCTGCGGGCCATCCGGCAGTTGTACCCCGAGTTAGAAGCTCTGTATTTTATCACCGGAGCCGATGCGGTGTTAGAGATTTTGACCTGGCACGAGTACGACAAGCTGGCGCAGGAATGCCGCTTTATCGCCGTCACCCGTCCCGGCTTTGTGCTGGAACGGCTGGCGGACATCGCCGACAAAGCCTTTCTGGACCGGGTCTCGTTCCTGCCTATTCCGGCCCTGGAAATCTCGTCGACCGACCTGCGGCGGCGCGTCCGTGAGGGGCGCAGCCTGAAGTATCTGACCCCGGAGCCGGTGGAAGGCTACGTCCGTGAGCAGGGTTTGTACCGGCCACTGCCTGCTGAGACCGAATAAAATTGATGATACCCACCCAAACTGAAACCGAGCAGCAGCTTCGTGTCGCCCGGCGGCAGCTTGAGGCGGTGCAGCGTGTCGCGGCGGCGCTGTACTCCGTCACGGACACCGATACGATGCTGCGGCAGGCTCTGGAAACCAGTCTGGAGGTGGTTAATGCCGATGCGGGGTCTATTCTGCTGTATAACGCCGACAAGCACGCGCTGGTGTTTCGGCACGCCATTGGGCCGGTTGCGGAGACTTTGATTGGCACGAGCCTGGACCTGACACTCGGTGAGGGGATTGCGGGAGGGGTGTTCCGGTCCGGGCAGGGGCGCATCACGCTGGATGCCCGCACGGACACCGACCATGTGGGGACGGTCGATGCCCTGACCGGATACGAGACCCGGTCCCTGATGACCGTGCCGCTGCATACCCGGCAGGGGCCGCCGCTGGGGGTGATGCAGTTTGTCAACAAGCGGCAGGGAAGCTTTGACGCGGGAGATATGGCGGTCAGCGAAGTCGTCAGCAGCCTTGTCACCATGAGCGTGCAGAACGCTCTGCTGGCGCGGGAAGCCAATGTCGCCGCGATTGCCCGGTCGGTTGGCGAAATCAGCCATGACATCGGCAATATGCTGACCCACGTTCTGCCCTATGTACAGACGCTGGAAGGCAGCATTGAAGACGTCCGGGCGGGCAAGCCCGGCGCACAGGAGGCGTTAGAGTCGTTCTATGAGGAAGTGCGGGACAGCGTCGCCGAGGGGGTGGGGCAGGTGATGGCGCGGACGCGGGAGATTTCGAGTGCCCTGAAAGGCGAAGTCGCTCCGATGGACTTCAAGCCGGGCCGCCCGCTCGATGTCGCGCAGCGGGTCGCGCAGTCCCTCACCGGAGCCGCCGCGCTGGCCGGGGTTGCGCTCCGCACCGAAGGCAGCCAGAGTTTGGAAGCCGTCTTTGACAGCCCCCGGCTCTACAACGCCCTGTATAACCTTGCTAATAATGCCCTCCCCGAGACGCCGCGTGGTGGCGCGGTCACGCTCACCGCTGCCGAAGACGCTGACCCGGCGTTCTACACGCTTTCTGTCTCCGACACAGGCCGGGGAATGCCCGAAGAGGTCCGCAAAAAGCTGTTCACCGATGCCGCCTATTCCACCAAGCCCGGCGGAACGGGCCTCGGCACCCGTATCGTGCGCCGGATTGTGGAGCAGCACGGAGGCCGTGCCGAAGTCCTCAGCGCCCCCGGCGCAGGCACAACCATCACGCTGCGCCTGCCAAAGCAGCCGATGGTGTCCGATTGAGAGACGGAGAGGTGCGTTGAAAAAGTATCTCTACGAGGCGATATGTTCGGTTACTGTTTTTCTTGGAATTGTGGCGGGGGTGGTTGTTGGTGACAATATCGGCGTTTCCCAGCTTCCGCCGAATGCATGGGCGGGTGACGGTATTGGCCTTATGATTTGGGACTTTCGCGGAGCCTTCTGGGGAGCCGTGATCGGCTTTGGTGTTGGCCTCGTCTGCTGCTTACTATGGCACTTTTTAGTGAGGCGGCCAACCCCGCCGATTGCTTCAGGCGCGGTTCCCGAAGACGGCGAAGTATGGCCTCCGCCTCCAACAACGAGGGAGCCGGAGTAGGACCCCCTAGCCCCCAATAATGGGGGAACCAGACTAGGATGGAAAAAGCCTGCTCCTAATTATCCGATCCCCCCATTATTGGGGGTTAGGGGGTCCTACTCCCCCCACTCGTAATGCACCAGGCCCGGCGTTCTAGCCAGCAGCGTATCTACGGTGTCGCGCTGTACATACCGGGACAGCGTAACCTGCAAATGGGCGACCTCGGTGTCTGCCATCCGCTCCAGCTTCAAATCGCGGGTGCGGGCATTAGCTTTGTGCAGGGCTTCCAGTAAGCGGCTGACGGCGGCCAAAGGGTCTTCAGAGGCGCGGAACACGACGGTCAAGTCATGTCGCCGCCGCTGACGGATCAGCACGTTCTCAAAACGGTTCAGCAGGGTCAGCGTACCCAAAATCAGCAGCGTGGCGATAGTCGCAAGCTCCGCATACAGCCCGCCGCAGCCGACCGCGATGCCAACCCCCGCGATAGCCCATAAACTTGCCGCCGTCGTCAGCCCGCGCACTGCGCCGCTCGTGCCGTCGCGCAGGATTGTTCCCGCCCCCAGAAACCCTACGCCTGTCACAATCTGCGCGGCAATCCGATCTGAATCTGCGCCGGTGCGGTTGGAAATCAGCGTCATCAGCGCCGCGCCGACACAGACCAGAATGTGAGTTCTAAGGCCCGCCGGGCGCTCGTGCCGCTCCCGCTCCCAGCCGACCAGTCCGCCCAGCAGGACGGCCAGCAACAGCAGGCTGGTAAGCGGGACGAGGGGGAAGGTGAGGATATGGGTAAGGGTGGGCATAGGGGAGACAGTCCGCGTAGTTGAAAACTACGCGCTAGGAGAGACGTCCTTCGGACGAAGGAATATAACCATCGGCGCAAGCTCCTCCGTCCGAAGGACGCCTCCTCTAGCGAGGGGTTTTAACCCCTCGACCCTGGCTGCGTAGGAGGCTACTACGCCTCAATCTCCGCCCGCAGCATCTTGACCAGATGCTCGATATGAGCCGCCGCTCCGGCAACGGGGACGGATTCTTTGGAAGCCTTGTCGCGGCGCAAACTGATTTCCACCACGCCTTCCGCCAGCCCTTTGCCGACCACGACCTGAACGGGGATGCCCAGCAGGTCAGCGTCCTTGAACTTGACGCCGGGGCGGTCGTCGCGGTCGTCCAAGAGAACGTCAATGCCGCCGACTTTCAGGGCTGTGTACAGGTCTTCGCACGCCTGCGTTTGGGCCTCGTCGCGGCCACTCACCAGAACAATCACAGCCTCAAACGGGGCAATAGAGACCGGCCAGACTATGCCGCTATCGTCGTGATGCTGTTCAATCGCCGCCGCCATCGTGCGGGACACGCCGACGCCGTAGGAGCCGCCCTGCATGAGCTGAGACTTGCCCGTATCATCGGTAAAAGTCGCGCCCATCGACTCGGAATACTTGGTTCCGAAGTTGAAGACATGACCCACTTCAATGCCGCGCTCGGTGTACAGATGGCCCTCAGGGTCGGCGGGGCTGATGTCTCCGGCCACGGCCGTTCGCAGGTCCAGATATTCGGGCGCAGGGAAGTCCCGGCCCGGTAAAACGTGAACAAAGTGCGCGTCGGCTTCGTTCGCGCCCGTGACGCCGTCCCGCACAAACTCAATCTCGCGGTCGGCCACGACGCGCACGCCCGATAGGCCGACCGGTCCGGCGAAGCCTACCGGCGTTGAAGTCACTTTCTGCACCACGGCGGCATCGGCCAGCGGAGACGGGCCGCCGAGGAGCTTGGCGAGCTTGGCCTCGTTCAGCTCCCGGTCCCCGCGCACCAGCGCCACCACGGGCGTGCCGTCGGGACCGGTCACGACCAGAGTTTTGATCAGCCGCGTGGCCGGAACGCCCAGCAGGGCGGCTACGTCGTCAATCGTCGTCGTGCCGGGTGTGGAGACTTTTTCCAGCGCCGCGACTTCCGCGCTCGGGTCCTCGGCAGGGGCGGGGACAGCCTCGCAGCGCTCGGCATTGGCGGCGTAGCCGGTCTTGTCGCAGCGCAGGACAGTGTCCTCGCCTTCGGCGGACAGCACCATGAACTCTTCGGACTGCGAGCCGCCAATCGCCCCCGAATCGGCCTCCACGGACAATGACTCCAGCCCGCACCGGGCAAACATCCGGGTGAACGCCCCGCGCACGCTGCCATAGGCTTTCTCGCCCGCCGCCGCGTCGCGGTCGAACGAGTAGGCATCCAGCATCAAGAACTCGCGGCCCCGGATGACGCCGCCGCGTGGGCGGGCTTCGTTGCGGAACTTGGTCTGTATCTGATACGGCAGCAGGGGGAGCTGCTTGTACGACTGCACATCGCCGCGCACAATGTCGGTGATGACTTCCTCGTGCGTGAAGCCCAGAAAGTAGTCGTGCTGCGGCACAGTAAACAGCACGTCTACCTTGTCCCGGCCCGACTCTTCCAGCAGGGGGCGCGGAACCAGCGTTGGCATGAGCATCTCGACGCCGCCGATGGCGTTCATCTCATCGCGCAGGATATTGGAAATCTTGGTCAGCACGCGCAGGCCGAGCGGCAGGTAGGAATAGACGCCGGAGGCCAGCGGGCGGATAAAGCCGCCGCGCAGAAGCAGCTTGTGGCTGACCATTTCGGCTTCGGAGGGCGCATCGCGCAGAGTGGGGGCAAAAAGTTGTGTGTAGCGCATGGGGTCCTAAAGATAGTTCGGAAAATGGGTAGGGGCGGGGCTTGCCCCCGCCCGTCGAAGAGAAATTGGCCGTTATTGCGGCAGTTGGTGGGTCACCGTGCGGATGATGTCATTGGACATAATCAGCACAAACAGTATGCCGATAATCGCCAGGCCGAACATCAAAGAGGCCTGCTGCTGCTGATCAGTCAGCCGCTTGCCGCGCCGCACCCATTCAATAAAGAATGTCAGCAAATGTCCGCCGTCCAGCACGGGGATGGGAAGCAGATTGAAGATCGCTAGGCTCAGGGACAGGCTTGCCAGCATATTGGCGATGTCCGGCAGGCCGCTTTTGACCGCTAGGCCCGTGGCCTGATACATGAAGATAATTCCACCAGCGGCTTTGTGCAACTCCCGGTGATGGATCAAATAGCCCAGGCCGTAAAACGTCTCGTAGATTTTCGAGTTGCCATAGTGGATCGAATCCACGAAGCCCAGGCGCTTGATTTCTTTGGCCGGGCTGATTTGCAGCAACCCGATGGAGTGGCCGTTCAGGGTCGGCGGCGCCTGCGCGATGGCCGCTGGAATTAGCCCCTTCAGGTCCACCTGCGCGTGGTCCCGCAGCACAATCAGCGGTGTAGTCTTGCCGACGTTTTTCTGAAGGAGGGTCTGTACCTGCGCGGCGGAAACAACCTGCGTGTCGCCAATCTGTGCGAGGTTGTCCCCGACCTGCACGCCTAGCGCGTCGAGCGCTCCAGGCTGCGTCACATCGACCTGCTGAATAGGCTTGTCCTGCTCGTCTTTGGCCGGGCGGGGGGTAGCGGGGAGAGTTAGCGTTTTACTGCCGCGCTGCACGGTTAGCACCAGCCGCTTGTCGGCACTGGCGTGGATCATATCCACCATCTGATCGCCGTCAGTGACAGACTTGCCGTCAATCGCAGTGATCGTATCGCCGATTTGCAGGCCAATCCGCTGTCCTTCGCCGCCCGGCGCGGTCATACCGACTTTGGGAAGCGTCTTGCCTGTCGGCACGCCCGTAGTCAGGCCCATCAGGCAGAAGACGACGTAGCCAAGTACGAATGACATCACCGGTCCTGCGAGAATCACCAGCGACCGCTGCCAGAGCGGCTTGCTGTAAAAGCCGTCGGGGGCGGTGTACGAGCGGTCCTCAGCAGTGTTTTCAGCCAGCAGGGGAATGTCGGCGGCGTCGGGGTCAGATTTCGCGGTCAGCCTGTCTTTGACCGCTGTAATCGGGGCCTCGTCCGGCTCCATGCCCGCGATTTTGACGAACCCACCGAGCGGCAGAATGCGGACGTTGTATTCGGTGTCGCCGCGCTTGGCGATGCGAAACAGGCGCTTGCCGAAGCCGATCGAAAAGTCATCCACGCGGATGCCGCAGAGGCGGGCGACAATGAAATGCCCCCATTCGTGGGCGACCACGAGAATAGAAAGAATAATCAGGAGCGTAACCGTCTGCTCCAAGTTTTGCAGGATTGCCAAAAACTACGATCCCCCCGTACACACCCTAATTGCTCAGCAGCGAGTGGTCTTCACCCAGCAGCGCGTGCGCCTTCGTCCGCGCCCAGCCGTCGGCCTCGGTGATCTGCGCCAGCGTCGGCTCATCAATCGCCATGTGCGCGTCCATTGTCCGCGCCGTCAGCGTCGTGATCGCGCCGAACGTTAAGTGTCCATCCAAAAATAGGCCCACGGCGGCTTCGTTGGCGGCGTTCATCACGGCAGGCAGTGTGCCGCCAGTTTTTGCCGCCTGACGGGCCATCGCAAGCGCCGGAAAGCGCGACTCATCGGGCGGCTCAAACGTTAATGGCGTGGTCAGCGCCGCGATGTCAAAGCGCGGCACGCCCAAATTGGCCCGCTCCGGGTAGAGCAGGGCGTATTCAATCGGCAGCCGCATATCCGGCAGGCCCATCTGTGCGAGCACTGAGCCGTCCACCAGCTCAATCAGCGAATGCACCACCGACTGCGGATGCACCACGACACCGATTTGCTCCATCGGCACATCAAACAGCCAGCGGGCTTCGATGGTTTCCAGCGCTTTATTCATCAAAGTCGCGCTGTCCACGGTGATTTTGCGCCCCATCGACGGCCACGTCGGGTGGTTCAGCGCATCAGCCACCGTCGCCCGGTTCAGCGTGTCTTCCGGCCACGACCGGAACGGTCCGCCGGACGCTGTCAGCCACAGTTTGGATACATATTCGGGCGGCTGCCCCTGCAAGCACTGAAAGATCGCCGAATGCTCGCTGTCTATCGGCAGTATTTTCGCGCCGGACTTATGCGCCTCCGCCGTCACAATCGCGCCTGCCGCAACAAGCACCTCTTTGGTTGCCAGCGCCACATCTTTGCCCGCTTTGAGCGCCGTGACCGTTGCCGCCGTGCCCACCGCCCCGGCGACCGACACCACAACCATATCGGCTTCCGGCAGTGTTGCCAGCCGCACTAAATCCGCCGCATCGCCGGATTCTAAAGCGCCTGCGGAAACGCCGAACTCCGCTGCCTGCTCCCGCAGGAGTGTTTCATTGCGATAGGCGGACAGCCCCACCACGCGCAGCCGGTCCGGCAGACGCCGCACCACGTCCAGCGTCTGCGTGCCAATGCTGCCGGTACAGCCTAAAATAACAATACTTTTCAAACGCTTACGCTCACGGGTTCACCACCGCGCCAAACTTCCGCACCCGCTTCCCATAGTCTTCCAGAGCGTCTGCCAAATGTTTGGGAGCAAAATCGGGCCACAGAGTTGGCGTCACATACATCTCGGCATAGGCGACGCCCCAGAGCAGAAAGTTAGAAATCCGCATCTCCCCGGCAGTTCGTATCAGCAAATCCGGGTCCGGCAGGTCCGGGGCATACATTGCCTGCGAAAGATGCTCCTCGGTAATGTCAGCGGGGTCAATCTCGCCCCGCTTTGCTGCTTCGGCCAGACGGCGGGCGGCATCAGCAATCTCCGCCCGGCCCCCGTAGTTGATGGCTAAATTGAGCGTAATCCGTGAGTTCCCCGCCGTCACTTCCATATCCCGGTCCATTTCGCGCTGAAGCGATGCGGACAGGCCCTCGCGCCGCCCGACAAAGCGTATCTTGACGCCGTTCTCGTGCAGGTCCCGCAGCTCCGTTTTGGCCGCGTGCTCAATCAGGGTCATCAGACCGTCAGTTTCGTGCTTGGGCCGCCGCCAGTTTTCGTTGGAAAACACATACAGCGTCAGCACGGAGACGCCGAACTCAGCGGCAGCGCGGACAATCGTGCGGACGGTTTTGTAGCCTTCCCGGTGCCCCAAAAGGCGCGACGGCAGATGACGCTTTCGTGCCCAGCGTCCGTTGCCGTCCATGATAATGGCGACGTGCGCGGGCACACGCGCCGGGTCCAGACGTGCTTTCAGGGCGTCAATCTCGGTCAGCGCGAGGGGCGCAGTCTCCGGCTCCGGCAAAAGTATACTCATGAGGGGGGGCCGGGTCAGACTTCCATCAGCTCGGCTTCTTTGGCCTTCGTGATCCGGTCGATTTCCACGATGTAGCGGTCGGTCAGCTTTTGCATACTGTCCTGTGCCCGCTTGGATTCGTCTTCCGACGCTTCGCTCTTTTTCACCAGCCCTTAAAGGCATCGTTGGTGTTCTGCCGCACTTTGCGGATGGAGACTTTGCCTTCTTCGGACTTTTTGCCCAGCACTTTGACAAACTCTTTGCGCCGCTCTTCGGTCAGCGGCGGGATGTTGAGCCGAATGGCATTGCCGTCATTGACGGGGTTGATATTAATATCCGAGTTCTGGATGGCCTTGTCAATCGCACCGACCAGGCTGCGGTCATAGGGCGTCACGACAAGCTGCCGCGCATCGGGCGTGCTGATTGATGCCAGTTGGTTCAGAGCCGTAGCCGTGCCGTAATAGTCCACCATGATGCCGTCCAGCATCGTCGGGTTGGCCCGCCCGGTGCGGATGGTGGAAAAATCATGCTGCGTCGCGTCTACCGTCTTCTGCATCTTCTGCTCGGCATCTTTGGCGAGATCACTTAAACTCATTTTGTAGCTCCTTCACTGACCCTGCCACTGTTTCAAGTCGTGGGGGTCCTGTTACTCTCTGCGGACTGAATATCTTGCTCCCTGACGGTAATCTGGGCAGTCGTTACGCCTCCCGCACCAGAAAACTCTACTTCATACTTGCCACCAGGATAAACCTCAATGATGTAGCCAACATCAAACCGGCTCGCCCCATCTTCTCTAAACCTGTCAGTCAGCAGACGAACACGAGTGTAATTCTCAAAATTGCTTTTGGCTGGCTCAAGCCATGTCAGGTTGAACAGCGCACCAGGTTCGTTTTGGTAATTTTCGATAAATTGTGTTGCCGATTGGTCCGACGCGGGCGAAAAATCGCTTGACGCGACCCATTGCGGCTGACCGTCTCTTTCGCGCCAAAGTTCCATACCCACGATTTCACATCCCTGACGCTCTAGCCAGCTTACTACCTTTTGGGCTTCTACCGCAGGCCAGGCCAGTTCCCCCGCTAACCGATGCGCCGCCCGGAGTAATTCTTCGGGCATTTCAGCTTCAATACTGGAAGCCTGTTCCGCCAACATGAGTGACTCTCCCTGTTGCACTGTTGAGAACGACGGATTTGCCGGTTGTCGGGTGAACAAAGCGCGTCGCCGAAACTGCACCTGCCGTTAAATCTATTTCGGGATAACTGACGCCTTCCTCATACGCTTCCTGTATCTCATTGACAAGCCAGCCACGCTCTCCCATGGAGAGCAGTATATGATGACTCAAATGGGCAATATCAGGTTCAGCGCAGCCATCCCGCATTGTTGTTCCTTGTTGTTTTCTCTACGCCTCTTTGGCGACGAGGGTTCCAATGGCGGCCCCTTCGGCGACGCGCTGGATGTTGCCGGGGACGTTGATGTCAAAGACGACGATGGGCAGGTTGTTTTCCATACAGAAGGCCATCGCCGTTAAATCCATGACTTGCAGGCGGCGGTTGATGGCGTCGGCAAAGGCAATGCGCTCGAAGCGGACGGCATCGGGAAACTTGCGCGGGTCTTTGTCGTAGACGCCGTCAGTCCCGTTTTTTGCCATCAAAATGGCCCCGGCGCGCACTTCGGAGGCGCGGAGGGCGGCGGCGGTGTCGGTGGTGAAGAACGGGTTGCCTGTGCCACCGGCGAGAATAACCACGCGGCCTTTTTCCAGATGCCGCAGGGCGCGGCGGTTGATGTACGGCTCGGCGACGGTCTGAATGGGAATAGCGGTCTGGACGCGGGTGTCCACGCCCAGCCGCTCCAACGCATCCTGCAAGGCCAGGGCGTTGACGACGGTGCCGAGCATTCCAATATGGTCGGCGGTGACACGCTTCATGCCTGCCGTTTCGGCGAGCTGGCCGCGCATGACATTGCCGCCGCCAATGACAATCGCGGTCTGGACGCCGCTCTTTTGGAGCGTGGCGACCTCGCCCGCAAGGGTGGCGACGGCCTGATAGTCAATGACCCCGTGGCTGCCGTCTCCGGCGAAAGCTTCGCCGGAGAGCTTGAGCAGCACGCGGGACCACTTCATGGTTGTTTCTGAAGAGGCGTCCGCCATAGCTACGACGCCTCGCCGATCTCAAAGCGGACAAACCGCTTGACTTCGGACTTGCCCTTGATGAGCTGCGCGACGGTCTGCTTCGGCTCGCGGATGTAGGGCTGTTCCAGCAGCACGGCCTCTTTGTAGAACGTATTTACGCCGCCTTCGGCGATCTTTGCCAGAATCTCCGGGGGCTTGTTGGCGTTCTTCGGGTCTGCCTGCATCCGGGTCATCACGATGTCGCGCTCTTCGGCAAGCTTTGCGTCGGGCACATCCGACTTCGCCAGATACTTGGGCTTGGCGGCGGCGATGTGCATGGCGACTTCGCGGGCAAGGCTGCGGATTTCCGCGCCTTCACCGGTCATCTCGACCAAAACGCCGATCTGTCCGCCCATGTGGATATACGCATCCACGGTGCCGTCTTCGGTCTGGTAAGACGCGAACTGCTTGAAGATGATATTCTCGCGCATTTTGGCGAACACGTCCTGAATACGAAGCTTGGCAGGCTGCCCTGTCGAGGTGTGCGTCGCGTCCAGAAGCTCTTCCACCGACGATGCGCCGGGGTTCTCGGCGGCGTGCTTTGCCATGTCGCGGACGAGGGCCACGAACTCTTCGTTCTTGGCGACAAAGTCGGTCTCGCTGTTAATTTCGACCAGAACGCCGACATGGTTGCCGTCGCGCACGACGGCTTCCACGACGCCTTCGGCGCTGGTGCGGCCTGCCTTGACTTCGGCTTTGGCGTTCTTCTCGCGGAAGGCCCGAATGGCCGCGTCCATATCTCCGTCGGCGGCGGTGAGGAGCTTCTTTGCTTCCATCATGCCGGCCTGTGTCTTGTCCCGCAATTCCTTGACCATTGCGGCGGTAATATCTGCCATAATTGTTCGTCCTTCGTAGCCATAAATCTTTTGTCACCGTGGGTATAAAACCCACGGCAAACAAATCTGTCGCCCGCCGGGCTGAGGAGAAGTTCGTTTAGCCTCTTCGCCCGGAGGGCGGTTGCTTTTCCTGCCGTGGGTTTTATACCCACGGCAAACTGCCAGTCAATTACACCGAACCGTCCGTCGTAGGCTGCCCCGTCTCGGCGGCAACTTCCTGCATGGCTTCGGCGGGCGTCGTCATCGCTTCCGCGCCGGGCGAGGTGTTCATGCGGGAAATGCCGCTTTCGCTGCCCTCTGCCGTCATGCCGCTCGCGCCGAGGCTGGGGTCCAGAACGCCTGCCGGGACCTGTGCGCCGCCGGTGACACGCTTCT
The DNA here is from genome assembly GCA_965277455.1 of Capsulimonadaceae bacterium. Classification (GTDB taxonomy): domain Bacteria; phylum Armatimonadota; class Armatimonadia; order Armatimonadales; family Capsulimonadaceae; genus JANXMY01. The sequence goes on from OZ255823.1 coordinate 4,184,371, forward strand.
CCAGCGCTTCCCACTGCGCGGCCACCACGGCGGCGTCCATGTCGTCGCCCATCTTCTGGGCGTCGGCTTCGGATTCCACCAGGGTCGCGTCGTCTTCCTGCCACTCGCCCTGGCGGATTTCAATGATCGCGTCCGCAATCTTGTTCGAAATCAGCTTGATGGCGCGGATGGCGTCGTCGTTGCCGGGGATGACATAATCCACTTCATCGGGATCGCAGTTGGTGTCCACAATCGCCACGATGGGGATGCCCAGCTTGCGGGCTTCCTGCACGGCGATTTTCTCTTTTTTGAGGTCCACGATAAAGATGGCATCGGGCATCCCGTTCATGTCCTTCATGCCGCCCAGGTAGTTTTCCAGCCGGTCGCGCTCTTCGCGCAGGTCGGCGGCTTCCTTCTTGGGCAGGGAGTCCAGAATGCCTTCGGCATCGAGCCGGTCCAGCTCACGCAGGCGGGCGATGCGGGTCAAAATCGTGCGGTAGTTGGTCAGCATGCCGCCGAGCCAGCGGGAGTTGACGTAGTAGGAATGGGAGCGCTTGGCGGCTTCAGCCACGGCGTCCTGGGCCTGCTTTTTGGTTCCGACAAAAAGAATCTTGCCTTTGTTCGAGGCAACTTCCTGAATGTAGGCATACGCCTCATCGAACAGCTTCAGGGTCTGGTGCAGGTCGATGATGTAGATGCCGTTGCGTCCGCCGTAAATGTAGCGTTTCATCTTCGGGTTCCAGCGGCGCGTCTGGTGGCCGAAGTGGACCCCGGCTTCGAGCAGGTCCTTCATCGCAAGAATAGACAAATCGTAACTCCTTCGTCGTGTTGGGTGCGTCCCCGCCGTTCATCCGCCTCTCACGACCCTGCTTTTTGTTCGGATTTTATTCCAAAAGCAGAGGCACACGCGGAGGCGTCCGGGCAGGTGTGGATTGTGTAATTTCCGCCGGATAGTATACCACAAAGAGGCAGGCGGTTTCAAGGGGCGTGTACGCTGGGTTCTAGGCGCGAGGACACGCAAAAAATAAAACAAAAATTGTAGGAATTTGCCTCGCTTTTGGCGAAACTATTCGTGGCAAAACCCGTTAATAGCTGTAAACCACCGAGGAGGAACCTGCCATGTTACTTCGACTTAGGCCATTCGGCCTTCTGCCCGCCGCGCTTGTCTCTGCCGCGCTTCTTTCGCCTGCCGCACACACGCTGCCCGTCCCGGCGAAAAAAGCCGCCCCGCCACCGCGCCTGACACCGGCCAATTCCGCCCTGTACATCGCAAACGTCGGAGACGGCACGATCATGCGCTGCAATGGTGTTACCGGCAAAGTGATCAGCGTTCTGGGCAAGGGAATGAACCCGGTCGGCCTGGCGTTTGGGCCGGACCACAACCTGTATGTCACCTCGTTTTTTGACAGCTCCGTTCGGCGCTTCAACCCGTACACCGGCGCTTCGCTGGGAACGTTTATCCCCAAAGGCCGTGGCGGCATGGCGATCCCCATTACAATGGCGTTTGGACCAGCGGACCATAATTTGTATGTCGTTACCAACGGCATGGGCGGCGGTGACATCCGGCGCTATAACGGCAAAACGGGCGCTCCGCTGGGCCTGTTCGTGCCGCATGGGCGGGGCGGCCTCGTTGATCCAGGCGACATCACCTTTGGGCGCGACGGCAATTTGTATGTGACCAACAACAGCGCGAACTCGATCCTGCGCTTCAACGGCAAAACCGGGGCTTCGCTCGGCGCTTTTGTCAAACCCGGCAGCGGCGGCCTGAAAAACCCGCAGAACATTACGTTCGGCCCGGACGGCGACTTGTACGCAGGCGGTGATTCTGGCGTGCTTCAATTCAGCGGCAAGACGGGAGCCTTCGTCCGCGTTTTCGCCGCCCCGGACGCGCACCTGAGCAATGTCGGCGGCCTGACCTTCGGCCCCGACGGGGACCTGTATGTCGGCGACTGGCAAAAAAACGATGTGGTGCGCTATGACCGCCGCACCGCCGCTTTCAAGGGCGTGTTTGTCAAGCCAGGCACGGGCCTGATCTCAAATCGGTACATCCTTTTCGGCCCGCGTGGCTCGGGCGGCACGTCCCCCGCAATGGCGGCGGCAGCCAGCGCCAAGCGTCTCAAGGCGATGCAGGCGGCTCAGGCGGCAGAGGAGGCCGCACGGCCAGCCCTGCTGGCGGTTGGGTCTCAGGCCCCGGACTTCACGGTTCAGGACAATGCGGGCAGCCCTGTCAAGCTCTCCGACTACCGGGGAAAAGTCGTGGTCCTGGACTTCTGGGCGACCTGGTGCGGACCGTGCCAGCGGTCCCTGCCGCACACCAACGAAGTGGCAAAGCAGTTTGCCGACAAGGGCGTGCTCGTGCTGGCAGTCAATGTTTGGGACCAAAAGCTGGCCTTCGACGACTGGCTGCCCAAGCACCCAGAGTATGATTCAATCACCTTCGTGCTGGACCCGACGCAGGAACACGGCAAGGATGTAGCAAGCCTCTTGTACCATGTCTCCGGCATCCCGACGCAGTATGTCATTGGTAAAGACGGCAAAGTGCTGAAAAGCTTTGTCGGCTACGGCGGGCCAACGTCTGATCTAGCGGATGCGCTCACCCAGGCTGCCGCCGCTCCTGCGCCAAAGCCCTTGACAGCAAGCCGGTAAGCAATGCCCAAAGCGCCCCGGAAGCATTCCGGGGCGCTTTTCAGTTGTCTTTCAGCCTCTTCCGAATCCTCTGAATTCTGCACTGTCTGGAAACTTGACACATACCAGATAAGATGATTAGGGGCTATTATAAGGCTGCACTTGAACCGATGACTTGCTGCCGTCAATGTTCTCACGGCTGACGTCTACTCGGACACCGCAGCTAGGAATGGGCCAGTCTGCCCCCTCGCCGTAGTCCTCATAGCCTAATGGCATGATCTCGGCTTGAATATCAAGGAGTATGTTACTCAGGCCGTTCTCGCCCTCGGGATACCCCACAGGCACAAAACGCCGTGGCCCGTCCACGCGCTGGTTCAGCACGTCGTCGAAAAGCTCAACCATCCATTCGGGCGGTGATTCACCGTCCAACCCATGTTCTGCAATAATGACCTCAAAAAGATCGCGCTCGTCATCAAGTATCGGATGGGACGCGATCTTTTCTAGTACGGGCACAATCGCTCGTGTCAGCCGCGACCAACGTTCTGCTTCTGGCATTCTACGTGCTCCTCCTCTTTCGCCACAAGCTGCCGCAGAGTAAAGGCGATTCTGCCGCCTACAGCACGAAGTGGAAAAAGTAGAACAGGCGCGGCTTCTTGAAGTCGCTGCCGTGGAGGAGGGGAAACTCGAAGCCGAGGGAGTTGCTTTCGTCGAGCCGCAGGGACGGGGCAAGGGCTATTCCGCGTGTGGTGAGCTGGCCGTCCAGGGACAGGCGCTGCTGGGGGCCGAAGGTGACGGCCTGGTAGGCCAGCATGGGGCTGACGGTTTCGTGGCCGCCGAAGATCAGGCCGATTTTGATGGTCGGGGCATATATCTCGGAAGGCGGGTTGTAGGGGGCGGCGTCCAAGCCGAAGCGGGAGCGCAGGAAGGCGACGCCGACTTTCTCAATCTGCTTTTCAGCCAGCACCGAGCCGTAATGGCCCGTCGGTATCCAGACGATCTTCGCGCCGCCCAAATCTTTGGCGAGATGCCGGGCGGACTTGGGGCTGACAAACACATCGAAGCGGCCATTGAACAGCAGGGCGTTTTGGGGGTTAAACCCGGCGAGGCGGTTGGACGGCTCGATTTCGGCCATTTTGCGCTTGACTGAGTCGTAAGTCTCGCCGTGGTAGAGCAGGTCGGGGCGCAGGCCGTAAGTGATAAAGCTGTCGAAGACGATGTCGGAGACGTCCACGCCGCCGACGATGGTGACGAGGACTTTGATGCGCTTGTCGACACCCGCAATCAGCGGCGCGAGCAGGCCGCCGAGGCTGATGCCGCTCACGCCAAAACGGGTGGGGTCCACATCGGGCCTCCGGGTCAGGTAATCCAGAGCGCGGCGATTGTCCAAGACGGCCTGATGGAAGGCGCTCACCATCTGCGGGACGTCGCCGGACAGCAGCTCCACATCGGGAATGCGCGGGTCCAGACGGCGGTTGAAGCTGAACGGCTGCACCACCAGAAACGCGATCATGCCGCCGTCGGCGATGCCCGCCGCCGTCTTGTATTCGTTGTTGAGGTTGACCGGCAGCCACTCATGCTCCACGAGGACGGCGGGGTGCGGGCCGGGGGTATTCGGCAGAAACAGGTAGCCGGTGACCGTGTTGTCGACGGGGTAGGGGGTCTGCACCGGGCTTGGGAACGTGACACGCACCACGCGCACGCCCTGAAACATTGGCTCCGGGGACTCGGTGGCGGCAAACGGAGCGGTGCTGTCGTAGTCAAAGAAATGCGGGTCCACGGGGACGGCGCGGGGGTCCGGCGCGGACAGCGCGGTTTGGGCAGAAGCGGCGGCGCACAGCGGCCCGGCAAGGAGTGCAAGCGCGGCCAGCAGCGGTGCGGCGCGGCGCAGGAAATAGGTGTTAATAGTCTCAGCCTCTAAAATTAGCAGTGGCCTTAGTATACCCGCCGCCCGGCGGGTTTCGTTCCCCGCGCCGGTGTGGCCGGGCGGGAGAGTGGATGGACAGCCGAAGGAGCCTCGGGTTTTAACCCGTGGCTCCTTCGGCTACGTTTTGCCGCCGCAAGCCGGATATAATCGCGCCGCATGGGGTATAATTGGGTAGACAGATTTTCCCACGAACGCCCTAAACTTATGTTTGACATCAACACGTTTGACGCCCGCTGGACTTTGCTGGTCGGCCTGCCTGTGATTGCCCTGCTGGTGGCAATGGCGGTGCGCCGCTCCCGCGCCGTCGCCCGCCGCATCCGCGAAGTCCGCGAAGACATGGCCCGGAACCCCCAGAACCCGTACCAAGCACTCTCGGAATTGATGGCGGAACGCGAAGCACCCACCAAAAAGAACACACGGAGGAACACATGGCGAAAGGGCTGACCGACCGGCAGCAGGAAGTCTTCAACTTCATTGTCACGTACCTTGAAGAAAAAGGCTACCCGCCCACAATCCGAGAAATGCAGGTGGGCCTCGGCATCGGCTCCCTGCGCGGCGTTACCATCCATCTGGACGCGCTCTCGAAAAAAGGCTTTATCGCCCGGCTGTCATCTAAAGACGGCCCGCGCACCTCGCGGGGTATTCGCATTCTGGCCCATCTGGAGTCCCGTGCCAAAGACGAAGACGCCGGGCTGCGCCGCCTGCCCCTGATTGGGACTATCGCCGCCGGGACGCCGCTGCTGGCAACCCAGAACATTGAAGACATCATTGCTGTGCCCTTGCAGATGCTCAAAGCCAGCGCCCGTGACTGCTTCCTGCTCCGCGTGCAGGGCGAGTCCATGACCGGTGCCCACATTTTGCCCGGCGATCTGGTGCTGATCCAGCCGCAGGCGACCGCCGAGAACGGCGACATCGTGGCCGTTCGATTGGGCGAGGAGGCGACGGTGAAGAAGTTCGCCCGGCACGGCAACCGGATTCAGCTAGAGGCGCAGAACCCGAACTATGCGCCCATTCCCCTGCGTAAATCCGACAACGCCGCGATTATCGGCAAAGTCGTCGGCCTCCTGCGCGGATACACCGGGTAACCCAGTGCTCAAACACACCCTCGCCGCCGCGCTCGCGCTGCTTCTCACCGGCTGCTCGCACCCCGCCGCGCCGCTGCCGCCGCTGACCGAAACGGCGGGCGGCGTGTCGGTGACGCTGACTTCCACGCGCACGCCCCACACCGGCGATAACACGCTGACGGTGCGCGTCGTGGATGCCAAAACAAAGGCCCCTGTGGGCAATGCCAACCTGTCGGCGACGCCGCAGATGCTGGCCCCGAACTTGCCCGGCGCGGTGACGAGCGGGCGGGCGCAGGGTGACGGCGTGTATACGATCCCCGTCCGGCTGGCAATCGCGTCCCGCTATGACATTGACCTGAAAATCGAGCGCCCCGGTCAGCCTGCGGCGTCGGTGACGTTTCCCGTGGAAGCGCTGGAATAGAGATAATTGGAATAGGAGAGAAGAATGGTAGAAATAGAAGCCCGGTACGACGGCGCGAAGAAGTGTACGCTGACCCATCAGGAAGGCGCGATCTTAAAAACAGACGCTCCCAAAGACATCGGCGGGGAAGCGTCGGCGTTCAGCCCCACCGATCTAGTGGCCGCCGCATTGGCCGCCTGCGTCCTGACGACGGTAGCGATGTACGCCGAGCGCAGCGGCCTGGAACTCACGGGCCTTACGGCGCACGTCGGCAAAGAGATGACGCCCGCGCCGCGCAAAATCGGCCACCTGCCGCTGACGGTTCACCTGCCCGCCTCGGTGACGGAGGAGATGCGTCCAAAGCTGGAACACGCCGCCCATACGTGCCCGGTTCACGCGAGTTTGCACCCGGACGTGGACGCGCCGATTGCGTTTTATTACGATTTGTGAGGGGTTAAGCGGGCGTCCGCTCTTCGACGCGCCCGTCGGGGTGACCGATAATCAGGCGCTGGCAGAGGCCCACGAACAGGCCCGATTCGACCACGCCGGCGATGGTTTTGAGCCGCGCCTCCAGTGTGTCCGGGGAGGGCAGGGGAGCGCCGAAGGCCATATCTAAAATGTAGAGGCCGTCGTCGTTAAGATAGGGCGTGCCGTCCGGTGCGGTGCGGCGCGGGGCGGGAACGCCAAAGGCTTCCTGAAGCCGCGTCTGGGTCCATTCCCAGGCGAACGGCAGGATAGCGATGGGCAAAGGGTAATTGCCCATGCCCAGTGCAGGCCGCACTTTGCTTGGGTCCACGACGATGATTTCCGAGCGCGTTGCCTGGGCCACGATTTTCTCGCGCACCAGTGCCCCGCCCGCGCCTTTGATGAGCCGGAACTCGGGGTCTACCTCGTCCGCGCCGTCGATGGTGACATCAAAGTGCGCGACTTCGGACAGGGACACAAAGGGGATGCCGTAGGTGCGGGCGAGGTCCTCGGACTCCTGCGACGTGGCGACGCAGCGCAGGGCGAACGGATGGGCTTGGAAGCGTTTGCCGAGGGCATGAATGGCAAAAGCCGCTGTGCTGCCCGTGCCGAGGCCGACCGTCATGCCGTCTTTAAGATAAGACACGGCACGTTCGGCGGCGTACTGCTTCGGGTTCATGAGATACCTGCCTGAAAATCAAAGTAGGGGAAGTTTAAGAAAAGTTTTAAGAAGAAAAGTTTAAAAGAATGCCGGGGAAGAGACTCGAACTCTCACAGGGTTGCCCCCATAACGACCTCAACGTTACGCGTATACCATTTCGCCACCCCGGCCTGTTCGGGACTATTATACAGACTTTGTGCGCGGTTTGTCAAGCCGTCGCCGCTCACTTCTGCAAATCGGAGCCAGAATGCCCAAGTTTTCTTTTCGCAAGCCCGCCCTGAAAGCCGTTCCTGCGCAGGTCAGCGGGGCCTGGCGTCTGTGGAGTTTCTTTAAAACGCTCAGCGTCAAAGACATCGCCGCCGAAGCCGAGCGTCCGTTTCATCTGGCGCTGGTAGGCGACGCCGCCCAGACAGCCTCGCTCTTGGCCCGGTTGGTGTCAGAGTCGCCCGCGCCGCGTGAGGGTTCTCCGACGGAACCCGTGGATGTCCGCGCTGTCGCCAACGTTTATGCCCGCCCCGAGGACGCCCCGCCAGGCAGTCTGCTTCTGCGGGCCGATTTAGACGAAGCCGGACTGGCCTCGGCGCTGGCGGGGATTGTCACCGCGCACCCGGACCTGCGAATTGCGCTGGCCCGCCGCGTGCCTGCCTTCCGGCCCGCCGCCGTGAGCGCCCTGATTGCGGAATCGGCCAAAGAAAACGCCAAAATCGCGCTGCTGTCTGCTCTGCCGGGCGTCGTTCCGGCGACGGCCTTTCTGCTGCCTGCCACGGCACTGGGAGATATGGTGGTGCTGACCAAAAATCAGGCACTGCTGTTGCTCCAAATCGCGGCGGCGTATGGCAAAGAGGTGGATTTGCGGGCCAGAACCCGCGAGCTTCTGCCGGTCGTCGGCAGCGCGTTCGGCTGGCGGGCGGCGGCGCGGGAGTTGATTGGCCTCGTGCCGGGCGGTATCGGGCTGGTCGTCAAAGGCTCGATTGCCTACGCCGGGACCTACACTGTAGGCCGGGCGGCGGCGATTTACTACAGCACCGGGCACACGCTGACCGCCCCGCGCCTGCGGCAGCTTTACAAAGACGCCTACAAAGAGGCGGGTAGCCGCGTGCGCCCGCTCCTGGCCTCTCGCCCGTCTTTCAAAGTCCCACTGCTGGCGCGGCTGCGGAAGAGGGGCAAGGACGCAGAGTATAAGGAGCAGCCGGAGGAAAAGCCACGGGTTAAAACCCGAGGCTGAGAAGTGCCCAGTGTCCAGGGGACACCAGAGAAGGCAAGCCCCCATCGTCCGGTCTTACGGCCCGGCACGGTGGGCTTTTGACAGCCTCGGGTTTCAACCCGTGGCTTTCTGCATTTCTTTTCTGCGCCCGCCGTTGACAAATCGCCCCCGGCGCGGGTATACTGCCGCGCAAACTTTCACCGCCCCCCGCGCTGAGGAGACCGATAAGGAGACCGAGCGACTTGTCTGACATTGAAGAGATCGTCCTGACACCGGCGGGCTACAAAGAAATCGCCGATGAGCTGGAATCCCTCCGCACCACCGAGCGGCGCGAAGTCGCCGAACGCATCCGCGATGCCATCACGTATGGCGAGCTGACCGAGAACTCTGAGTACGAAGACGCCAAAAACGCACAGGCATTTCTTGAGGGCCGCATCGAGGACCTCAAGCATATTATGCAGATTGCCCGGCCTATCGACCCCGCCGAAATCCCTACCGACGTGGTGGGTCTCGGCTCCGTGGTCACGGTCAACGACGAAGACGAAGATTGGGAGTTTACGATTGTTTCGCCGGTAGAAGCTAACCCCAACCGGGATAAAATCAGCGACGAGTCCCCCGTGGGCGAGGCGCTGATGGGCAAAAAAGTCGCCGATAGTGTCTCCGTCCTGACGCCCGCCGGACGCACCCGGTACACCGTAATGGCGATACGAAAATGAGCAGAACCCGGCACTGGAAGTGCCGGGCTACTTGCAACAGGAAAAAGTCGCTCCGCGACTGAAGACTGCTCCACGCGGGCTTTTCCTCAGTCGCGGAGCGACTTTTCCGCTTACTAATAGACCGGCACTTCCAGTGCCGGTGGCTCTCTTAGAAGGACCGCCCCCGTGCCCGAAGACATCATCGATTTAACGCCCGCCGAAGAAGCCCTCGCTGCCGAGGGCATGGACCCCTACCGGCTTGAAAAGCTCCGCGCTCTGCGTGAGGCGGGCCGTGACCCGTTCACGCATGAGCGGTTCGATGTCACTCACCACGCCGCGCCGATAGTGGCCGATTTTGACACGCTCGACGGCCACACCGTCTTTGTCGCCGGGCGCATTACGGCCATCCGCGTGCAGGGCAAAGTCTCGTTTATGGACCTGACCGATGCCACGGGCCGCATTCAGCTTTATGTCCGCAAAGACGAGGTCGGCGATGCGCTGTTTGATGACATCAAGCACCACACCGATATTGGCGACATCGCGGGTGTGTCTGGGTTTGTGTTCCGAACGCAGCGCGGCGAAATCTCGGTGCATGTCCGGGAATGGACCCTGCTGGCAAAGTCCCTGCGCGTCCTGCCTATCGGCAAAGAGTACGAGGGCGAGGACGGCGAGGAGAAGCACACGGGCAACCTGAAAGACCCCGAGATGCGCTATCGGCAGCGGTCCGTGGACCTGCTGGTCAACAAAGAGTCGCGGACGCGGCTTTTAGGCCGCATGACCGTGGTGCGGGCCATGCGTGAGTTCTTAGATTCGCACAAGTATCTGGAAGTCGAAACGCCGGTCTTGCAGGCCGTCGCGGGCGGCGCGGCGGCGCGGCCCTTTTTGACCCACCACAATGCTTTAGACACCGAGCTTCACCTGCGTATCTCGCTGGAGCTGTACTTGAAGCGCCTGATTATCGGCGGTTTGGACCGGGTCTATGAGATTGGCCGGGTGTTCCGCAACGAAGGCATCTCCACGCGCCACAACCCCGAGTTCACGCTGATGGAAGTCTACGCGGCCTATGCCGATTTGGACGACATGATGCTGTTGGTGGAGGGAATGTACCGGCATATCTGCCGCGCCCTGCACGGCTCCGAGCAGTTCACCTATCAGGGCCACGCGATTGATCTTGCCCCGAACTTCGCCCGCCTGCCCATTCTGGAAGGCATCCGGCAGAATGCCGGGGTGGCCCCGGAAGAGCTGCAAACACTGGAATCCGCCCACGCGGTTTTGGCCCGCCTGCACCTGCCGACCGAGAACGAGCCGACGGTCGGCGGCATTATTGAAAAGCTGCACGAAAAGTACACGCAGCCGACGCTGATGCAGCCGACATTCATCACCGAGTTCCCCACCGAAACTTCCCCGCTCGCCAAAAAGAAGCCGGGCGACCCCGCGCTCACCCGCCGCTTTGAGGTGTACATGGCCGGAGCGGAGCTTGGCAATGCGTTCAGCGAGATCAACGACCCGCTGGATCAGCGTGAGCGGTTCCAAGCCCAAACGGCCTTGCGGGCCAGCGGTGATGCCGAGGCACACCCGATGGATGAGGACTTCCTGCGGGCGATGGAGTACGGGATGCCCCCCACCGGCGGCTTCGGCGGCGGCGTTGACCGCCTGGCGATTATCCTGACCGACGCCCCCTCCATCCGCGACGTGATTTTATTCCCGCTCCTGCGGCCTGAGAAGTAAGAACCTCCCCCGGCCCCTCCTTCAGAGGGGGGAAAGACAGAGGGGACAAGAGGGCAGGGGCAAGCCCTGCCCCTACGAGTTGCCTTTCTGGTTCCCCCAGAATTGGGGGCTAGGGGGCGATCTTCTCCTGTCCCGTAAAACACATTATGAGGAACCCGCTGCGAGGAACATACCGCGACAAACAAGCCATGAGCGGCGCATCGCCTCCATTGCGCCAAATGAGCAAGCAAACAGCGTTGGGCATACTGTCCGAAATCCAGCGCGTGCTTTGGGAGCAGTGGGACCTGATTGGTGTCAATGAGGAGCCGAGGGCATTCGGGGAATATAATCGCTACGCCGATAGCATCTATGAATTATTGACACACGGCGCGTCGGACAATGAAATTGCACAGCAGCTTCACACTTATGAAACTGTCAACATGGAGCTGGGACAGCGTACCAAAGAGCGTCGGAATGAGCAGCGTCTGGCTGTTGTCAAAGAATTGCGTGCCGTTGACTTGAACCCGCTGGACTTGCTATGACACCCACGCTGGCGTTTCCAACCGACATCTTTTTGGGTAGGCTAAGCCTCGGAAGGATTGAAATGGGGTTGTTCGCGCAGGGTGTGTGGATTACCATAAGTTTTCTCGCTGCATCCGCACTCTGGCGGGGCGGGATGCGCCGCTTTGCGGCCTTCGGGATTTAAGCTGTTTCTTGCAAGTTCTTATGAAACATTTAGCGGAAAAAAACGAAGGTAGAAACGCTGGACTGGCAAACACAGTGGGGGCAGCCCTGCTGACGATGCTTATTCTGGGGCTATTTACTTGGGGCGAGATGGCTTTGCAGGCCGCCACTGGAGTGGAGCGGCCTTACACCATTTTTTATCTGGTTCCGGTGGCGCTGGGCGCGGCCCTGCTGGGCGTGCGCGGCGGCGTTGTCACGGCGCTGGTGGCCGTGCTTCTGGCGCGTGTGTATCTGTTCAGCGACAACAAGCACGGGCTGGATTTGATTTCCGCGCCCAATATCGCCGAAGTGGTGGAATTTATCGCCCTGCTGGCCGGGACGCTGACGATTGCTTTTATTACGGGCAGCCTGCGGAACGCCTCGGGCGATCTGGCGGCATCCAACGAGAATCTGCGGCAGGCGAACGAAAAGCTGGTGGAAAGCGAAGAGCAGCGGCGCGTCTTCAATCGGGACGTTCTTCTGGCCGTTACCGGCGGCAAGCTGCGCCTGCTGGACCACAGCGAAATGCCGCCTACGGCGCTGGCCGAGAGTGCTCCGTATCTGACTGTGCCCCTGCATCAGCCGGAAGATGCCTCTAAGCTGCGTCATGCACTCGCCCGCCTGTCCGGCGAAAGCGGCCTGAATGCCGAGCGGGTTGCTGATTTATGCACGGCCACGACCGAAGCGGCAACCAACGCGATAAAGCACGGCAACGGCGGCCTGGCGACGGTCTGGGCGCAGCTTGACGAGATCACCGTGCAGATTGAAGACAGCGGCACGGGGATTGCCCCGGCACATCTGGCACGGGCCACTTTGGAACAGGGCTTTTCCACGCGGGTTTCCCTTGGCATGGGCTTTCACCTGATGCTGCAATCCACCGACACGCTGGCCCTCTGCACGGATGCCCACGGCACGACCATTTTCCTGCAAGTTTCCAACCGGCCCCGTGCGACGACCGAAGAAGCCGTGCTGGCCCGCTACGCCAACTTGTAGAGCCTACAGGACGGGTATACTGTCGTTATGATTGACCTGGTCATCGTCGGCGGCGGGCTGCTCGGAGCGGGGATTGCGCGGGATGCCGCCGGGCGCGGCCTGTCGGTCTGCCTCCTGGAAAAAGAAGACTTCGGCGCGGGGGCGACGGGCCGGGCGGGCGGGCTGGTCGCAGGCGGCCTGAGCGCCCTGGAAACGCTGGACTTTGCCCGTGTCCGCGAACAGATTTCCGAGCGGGAGATTTTGCTTCGCACCGCCCCTGACCTCGTCACCCCACGGCGCTGCCTGATCCCCTTTTATGGTCACGGCCTGCTGGCACAGGCCCGCGTCCGCTCGAGCCTCGCCCTCGCGGATGCGCTTGGCTTCGACCACTCCTTCTCCGTGCATCAGCTTCTCAGTGCCGCCGAAGTGCAGGGCCGCGCCCCGGCGCTGTCTGCCGAGGGCCTGAGCGGCGGCGCATTGGTCTGGGAAGCCTGGGCGGCCTCCCCGGCGCGACTGGCACAGGCGCTGGCTCTGGACGCCCGCACGTCCGGCGCGGAGCTGCGAACGCACACGCGAGTAGATGCCCTGCACTGGGGCCGGGACAGTCAGGGGCGGTCTCGGTGCCTCGGTGTGCGCTGGACCGACACGCTTTCAGGCGAAACCGGCGAAACCGCCGCTGCGCTGACGATTTTAGCCGCCGGGGCCTGGCTGGCTGGTCTTGGCCCAATGCCGGACGCTCTGCCGCCGCCGGTACAGCGGGTGTCTTTGCAAGCCCCGCCGCTCGGGGGCGAGGGCGACGCTCTGGTATTTGCGCGGGAAGAGGGGGGAAGCCCGCTGCTGGCGGTTCCCGGCCCCGAAGGGACATGGCTGGGAGACTGGGAGCTGCCACTAGCGACGCCGGACGCGCTGCTGGCCGGACGGAAGGCCATAGAGCCGCTGCGGGCGGCGTTCAGCGAGGTTCTGCCCGGTATCACGACGGACACGCTCCGCGCTGCGTGGGCCGCGCCGGTGGCCCCGCCGCCGCTCGCGCCGTTTTCATTCGGGGCGGTCGCTCCCCTGCACGGCCTGGCCGATTTCGCGTCTGAGTCCCCGGTGCAGATGGGCCTCGTGTCGGTATGGGGCGGGGGGCCGACTTCCTACCGGGCGATTGCGGAGGAAATCGTAGACCTGGCCTGCCGGAAGCTGGGCCGTGCCCTATCCGCGCCGCCCTGTCACACGGCCTCGCAGGCGCTGCCCGCACCGCCGGTCTTTTCAGAGGCCGACCCGAGGGAACGCATCGCCGGGATCGCTGCCAGAACTGAGTGCCGTACCCTGTCCGATTTTCTTCTGCGCCGTCTGACCGGCCCCCCACCGCTCCCCAATGACCCGCGCACCGCAGAAATACTGACCGCGCTGGCCGCGCACTTCGGCTGGGACACCGCCCGGCAGGGCAAGGAGCGCAAGGCGTATGCTACCGAGATGGCACTAACGCAGGCGTTCCGGGTGATGTAGGCGTACCCATCTCGACGGGCCGGAAGCCCGTGTGGTCCACTTCGACGTTGGCAAACTGGGTCTGGCCGCGCAGGTACAGGGTGGTTCCAGGCGGGGCCGACTGAAGATGCAAAGCGGACAGGGGCAGGGCGGCTTCGAGGAGGCTGCCATGCCAGGCATAATAGCCGCCAGGGACACCCGGCACCGGAAGGCGCGTGTTGGCAGGGCCGGGAGTGATGGAAACCGTGTCCGAGGGCGGCGGGGCCATTCCCTGCGCCACGGCGGGAGTAAGGGGGCGCAGGACGAAGGCGTAGGTCGCCTGCGTCGATAGCGGGCGCTGCATATCCTGACGCAGATACAGAGTGGTGCTGTCCCGGCACGCATACAGGCGCACGATGTCGGCGGACGACTGAAACGCCCGCAGGACGCTGTCCCCGCTGGGGTCCAGTGCCACCGGTGTTTGACCCGCCCAGTCCTCGGCCCGGCCATCCATGTGGAACCGGCCATCCGGGACAACGGCGAGCCTCGGGGCAACGTTGTCGCCCAGCGTGCCGAACAGCTCATTGCGCCGGGCGAACGAATACAGGAACCGGCCCGCCGAGCTTACCTGGCTATCGTAGCGCTTGATGGCGGTATATTTGCGCTGTACGTCCCGGTGCGAGAGCGGCAGCGAAGACCAGTCGGTATCAAGGCCGATGAGCTGGTTTGGCGGAACCAGCGGGGCTTCCTCGTTCAGCCCCTGCGGCACGGGCCAGTCGCCCCGGTGGACGATGAAATAGTGCAGGTGGGCGGTTTGCGCCCAGGAAATGCCTTCGCGCTTCAGCTCATGCAGGGCGGTTCGCACAAACACGGACCCGGCGGCATGGTCCGGGTGGTCGTCGTTGGGATGGGTGATATAAATATCGGTGGGCTGTTCCAGCAGCATCTGTTTGCGGATGTCAGACAGCAGGGATGCCCCGCAGTAGGGCGCGTGGGGCGTCGGCGAGTCGTCATACGGGGAATTGCTGACGCGGGTATAGGCGGACTCGACGGGATTTGAGGCGCTCCAATGGTCAATCCACATCGGCATCAGCCCCCGGTCCGGGTAGCCGAGAAAATGGATGTCTTCAGGCGGAACGCCCAGAACGCCCAGCGCCGTGCGCGACTCGCCCTGCCGCAGATACGCATAGCGCACGAAGTCTTTGGGTGGCACGGTAATCTCGTGGAACTCACGGGCCGCGCTGATCCCGAACCCGTCGCCGTTGGTCAGGAACACGACTCGGACATCGTCGCCGCGCAGCCTGGCCTGCCGGATCAGCCCCGCCGCGCCTAAAGTCTCATCGTCGGGGTGCGGGGAAAACACCAGAATACGCTGGCCCACACGGGGAGGCGCGAAGGCCGGCAGTTGTTCCGAGGTTTTGTTGCCCTCGTAAATCTTGTAGGCCACTTGCAGGGAGAAGAAGCCCAGCAGGATCGGGGGAACCAGCAGTGCGGCGCACAGGACGCGCCCCCAGAGCGGCAGACGGCGGCGGGGCGGGCGGGAACGCAAGAAGGGAAGCATAGGTACTACTTACTCCGCAGATAGGGGCGAAGTTCCGCGTAAGCGGCGGCAATACGCGGCTCCCAGTGCAGCACCCAGGACAGCGGATTACGCTTTAGCCGTTGGGTCAAATAGTCCAGTTCCGGCCATTCGGTCAGCACGCGGGAAGCGCGGGCCAGCCCTTCGGCTTCCAGAATGACCGCCGCCCGGTCCATATCCGTGGGGCGCTCCCGGCGCAGGAGCCAGCAGAAATCGAGGGTCGCGTACTTGAAGCTTTTCAGGTTCCACCAGGACTGAATGGCCCAGTCATCGCCGATGGCCCAGTCCCGCCGCTTGAGCTGCTGCCGCAGAGTGCGGAGCGTGTCCGTGTAGCCGTGCGTGATGGAATCCACGGCATCCTCGCGGGTGGGGTCCGGCAGGGTTAAGTCGCCGCTGAGTGGCCGGGCGAAGGCGAATTGGAACCGGAAAAAGCCGGGCAGGGCGGCAAACTCGTCGGCGGACAGCACGAAAAACTGCACCTGGGGGAACAGCTCCCGGCAGGCGCGGGTGGCATGGGTGACGCAGTTTTCCACAGCATCCACGACCAGCAGAAAATCTAAATCGTGGGCGGCTTCGGGGCGGTCGGCGGCGGAGCCGTAGAGGGCGAGGAGGCGCAGGTTGCCGCCGAGCCGTTTGGCGGCAACGGCGGCAAGCTCCGAAATGAGGGCTTCGCTGGGCATGGCTGGAAAAGTTCTCCGCGACAGGCAGCAGGGAGGCGAAAAATGGCGGAACGGGTGGGATTCGAACCCACGAATGGAGGGGTCCCCATTACACGATTTCCAATCGTGCTCCTTCGACCAACTCGGACACCGTTCCTTGCGCCTGGGCCGTATTCTATCACAAAACGGCGGCGGCTGTCAAGTCTTCGATGCCAATTTCAATCAGACCTCTCAGGGACAGGCCGCCCCGCCGACCCCGCCCGTCTGGAAGTTGCCTGCCGTGATCTGGTCAGTTCGATAATATTTCACATGACCATCCAGAAATGCAACGTCCGAGCCATTGGTATGGCGGACTGAGAACTTATTCGTTCCGTACAGTAAATAGCCGTCATCACTGGAGTTCGTCTCCGGCGTGTAGGACGCTTCTTCCGCCAGAAGCATCCAGCTTGAGGAACTGTCGAAGGCGGCCAGAGTCTTGCCGGGATACACATTGTTGACGGCAGTAGCCAAATCCACACACGAATTGATCGAGTAAGAGTTGCCTGAACGCTGCCCCTCGGCATCGTCGGGACAGACATAAACGCCCCGGCTCTTGATATAGGGATACACGCTTCCGCGCGTCACATCATAGGTGTTGGGAGAAACGTTGGCTTGAAAGGTGCCATAATAGACCCAGCCACCGGCTTGTCCACCCCCAGCCGTGCAGCAGGCAGCGGCAGGAACGGTCTCATCGTAGTCCTGGGTATATTGTGTAAAGGCTAAACCAAGCTGCTTGAGATTGGACTGGCAGGAAGCGCGACGGGCGTTCTCGCGCACTTTCTGAAAGACGGGAAATAAAATAGCAGCGAGGATGGCGATAATGGCGATGACGACGAGCAGTTCAATCAAAGTAAAGCCTTTACGGCTTCGGGGAAATGGGGGCATGAAAGCGGACTCCTTTTTAGACACAACGTTAGGCACACGAGTTTCCACGAAACATAATGTACCACAGCTTTGAAGAACTGTCAACTTGACATTTGCCGCCAGTTTTGCTATCCTAACCTCATGTCACAGACACCTACTCCCACACTTTCTACCATTAACGCCCGCTTCGCTGAAACCGCGCTGCGCCACGCCGCTCGCCCGGCGCTGACTTCCAAGCCGCCCGGCAGCAAAACCTGGGAAACCCTCACCTACAGACAGGTCGCCGCCCGCGTCCGTGCCCTCTCGCTGGGCCTGCGGGCGCTCGGGGTGGAGCGTGGCGACCGCGTGGCCCTGCTCTCTGAAAACCGGCCCGAATGGGTCATCACTGACCTTGCCATTCTGGCGGCGGGGGCGGTCGCCGTGCCGGTCTATCCGACCCTGCCCGCCGGGCAGGTGGCGCATATTTTGTCCGACAGCGGCGCGAAAGCCTTAATCGCCGAGAACGCCAAACAGGCCGCCAAAGTGGACGCCTCTGCGGTTAAAGTGATCACGATGGACCCCACCGAGGGCGTGCTGTCTCTGGCCGATGTGATTGAGTCGGGCGAAGGCGCGGAGTTTGAAGACAGCTACGAGGCCCGGCGCGACTCGGTGCAGCCCGACGATCTGATGGCATTGATCTATACGTCGGGCACAACCGGCAGCCCCAAAGGCGTCATGCTGACCCATGCCAACATGGCGGCGGCAGTGGATGCCGCCGCCACGCAGTTCCCGCTCCTGCGGCCCCCTGACGACGTGTTCCTGTCGTTCCTGCCCCTGTCCCACATCTTCGAGCGCGTCACCTCCAACCTTGCGCTGACACTGGGGGCGCATATTATCTACAACGACAGCATCTTCAAATTGGTGGATAACATGGCGCACTTCCACCCGACAATCATGCAGTGCGTCCCGCGTGTTTTCGAGAGCATCCACGAGCGCATGGCCGACGGCATCGGCAAGCTGCCCGCCCGGCGCAAAACGCTGACCTGGTGGGCGCTGGGGGTGGGGGACACGGTGGCCGAGCGGCGCAGCGCGAAGCGCCCTGTCGGTCCTATTCTCAGCCTGATGCACCTCGCCGCTGACCGCTTGGTGCTGCAAAAAATCCGCGCCCGCTTTGGCGGGCAGCTCAAGTTCCTGGTCAGCGGCGGCGCGGCGCTCGGCCCGCGCACGGCCAAGTTCTTCCTTGCTATTGGCATCCCTATCTTAGAAGGCTGGGGCCTGACTGAGACCACTGGAGCCGCCTCCGCCAACAAGGCCGAGCGGGTCAAAGTGCAGACGGTCGGCCCGCGTATGTTCAACGTTCTGGTGCGCGTCGCGGACGACGGCGAGCTTTTGATTGAAGGCCCGACGGTCATGCGCGGCTACTGGAACAACCCGGAAGCCACTGCCGAGGTCATCGACGCCGACGGCTGGTTCCATTCGGGCGACATCGGGACCATCGACAAAGATGGCTACGTCAAAATTACTGACCGCAAGAAAGACATTTTGGTGCTGGCGAACGGCAAGAACGTTGCCCCGCAGCCGATAGAAACGATGCTCCGCCGCTCCTCGCTCCTGACTGAAGTGGTGCTTCTGGGCGATAACTCCGGCACGGTCGCCGCTTTAGTCGTGCCAAACTTCGATGCCCTGAAAGCCTGGGCCAAAGAAAACCATCCCGGCCTCCAAACCAATGCCGAGCTGATTGCCGACCCCGCCGCCCGCAAGTATGTCAAAGCCGAGGTTGACCGGCTTTCCAAAGACCTCGCCGATTACGAGCGCGTCAAGCGCATCGCGCTCATTGACCATGCTTTCAGCCAGGAAGGCGGCGAGCTGACCCCGACCTTGAAAGTCAAGCGCCGCGTCGTCGCCGAGCGGTACGGGCATCTGCTGGATTAGCGCCTGTTATCTCATCCGGCCTACTTGTGTCTGTCTCAGATCAAGGGTACAACTCCCATGCCAAGCTTGTTAAAACAATGGTTTCCGTGGCTGTTTGATTTTTCCCAGGGCGAACAAAGAGACCAGCGGTTTGCGCGTATCTTGACGGGCATTTTGCAGGTCGCCTTGCTGGAATCGGAAACGGATGCCGGATTTGAACAGTGCTTTCGTCAGCTTGTCAAAGCGACAGATGGCTTGTCGGAAGAAAGCGCTTGGTCCTGGCTAAATTTTCGCCTGAGTGATTATCGCAGAGCAGCAGAAGATACTCCCATGCCTCGAACTCTCGCGGCTCGTCTTCTACGGGATATTCCGAAGCGCTATGGGATACCAGTAAACACTCCCGCATTCGGACAGCAAGATGGGCCAAAATAAAGCCATCACCGGTACTGGAAGTGCCGGGTTCCTTGTCTCAAACCAGTCTTATGAACACTCCTCAACCCGTCCGCCCCGCAGGTTCACCTATCGTCCCGCTGTCTTCGGCAGGCGTCTTCTGGTACAGCCTGGCGAACCTCGGGTTCGGGGCGTTTTATGCCTTCAACAACTACGTCCTGCCGCTCTGGCTGGGGGCATATACGCACAACGCCATCCTGCTGGGGCTGCTGGGCGGCTCGCACTCGTTTGAAGGCGTCTTCATTCAGCCTGTGGTCGGCTCTATCAGTGACCGGATGCGCGGGCCGGGCGGGCGGCGGCGGCCCTTCATGCGGGTCTTTATCACGCTGGCTGCGCTGTTTTTGCTGCTGGCCCCCGCCGCGACCCTGCTGCCGGGCACGGCGCGGCTGGCGGGGATTGTTGCCTGCGTCTTTTTGTTCACGCTGACCTTCAATGTCGCCGCTGACCCGTATCAGGCGCTTCTGGCGGACATCACGACGCCGGAGCAGCGCGGGCGTGTTTCGGGCCTCTGGTACTTTGTCGGCGCGGCGGGGCAGGTGCTGATTTTGGTGTTTCTGGCGGCCCTGCTGCTGGTTCCCCATCTGCGTCTATCGCTGGGCCGGTTAGTTCTTCACCTGCACCTGTCGCTGGAATGGGGCTTTCCGATTGTCGGCCTGCTCCTGCTGGCGACTACTCTGCTGACCTGCGCCAAGACGCCGGAGCCGACCGTGACGCCGCCGCCGGAGACGCGGCGCGGGCACCTGGACGACATCAAGCTGGCCCTGACGGGCCTGCGTCATCTGCCGCAGGCGCAGATTTACATGGCGATGTTCTTTCTGTACGGCGCGGGTATCGAGGCGGTGACGCCGTATTTGACCACGTTTATCAAGCAGGTGACGGGCTGTAAAGACTGGCAATCGCTGGCCCTGTCCGCACTGCTCTTGGTGATGACTGCGGCGGGGAGCCTGCTGTTTGGGGCAGTGAGCAGCCGCGTCCCTCCGAAGTCGCTGCTGATGCTGAGTATGGTTTTGAT
Source organism: Capsulimonadaceae bacterium (assembly GCA_965277455.1). Taxonomy (GTDB): domain Bacteria; phylum Armatimonadota; class Armatimonadia; order Armatimonadales; family Capsulimonadaceae; genus JANXMY01. The sequence goes on from OZ255823.1 coordinate 4,204,732, forward strand.
TGTCGTCGCCGCGCTGAATGCCCTGTGGATCACGACGCTGCTGCAAGTCGGGGTGGTACTCAGCGTCGCGGGCCTCGGCATTGGGGCGCAGAATGCTTCGGCCTATCCGCTGCTGACCCGGCTGGTCCCGGCGCGGGAGATCGGGTTTTATGTGGGATTACAGACGGCGGCGGCGTCGCTGGCCGGTCCGGCAGCGATTGCGTTCACCGGCTCGCTGATAAATCACGCGGGGGGGCACGGCAGCTACCGGCTGATTTTCGCCGTCTGCGCGGTCTGCCTGCTGCTGTCTCTGGCCGTGCTGTCCCGTCTGCGTGAGGGCCGTGCGCCAGGCGAGGTGGCGCGGCGGGAACTGGCACTCTCTTAAGAAGCCAAAAAGGGCGCGGCTTTCGCCGCGCCCTCCTAACGTGCCCTTCTACCGTGCCATGCGCTGTGTGAGCCGCCACTGCCGCTCAATGCTTGTCGTGAGCTGCACACGGCTTTTTTTGCTGTCACGCAGATGCTGGGTGAGCTGCCGGTGCAAATCGCAGCAAGCCTGCACCTGCTCGACGTCCGCTGCTTTCACGTAAACCTTGCGGACCCGTGTGCCCTGCCGCCAGATGCGGTAGTAGTAGGGGCCATGAAGCTGTCCGTCCCGGCAGCGGCAGCCGGGCTTGCCGCACCGGATAAACTGTTCACACACTTCCCCTTCGAGGGGCTGCCATAACTGCGGCTGTTCCAAAGCGGCTTCCATTCATCTCTTCCATTCTAATTGGTCCATTCTCTCTTGTAACACAAATGCTACAAAGTCGTGCCCGGTACGTTGCCGGCTCCGCCGTTCTCGTCGGTGCCGCCAGTGGCGCGGCTGATGCCGGAGCGCATGGCGGTGTCCGCCTGTAAGTTCCGCAGGTTGTAGTAGTCCATGACGCCCATTTTGCCGTCTCGGAGGGCATCGGCGAGGGCCTGCGGGACCTGCGCCTGCGACTCGACGACTTTGGCCTGCATTTCCTGGGTGTAGGCTTTCATTTCCTGTTCGCGGGCGACGGCCATCGAGCGCCGCTCTTCGGCTTTGGCCTGCGCCACTTTTTTATCGGCTTCCGCCTGGTCGGCCTGGAGTCGTGCCCCGATGTTCTGGCCGACCACGACATCGGCGATGTCAATACTTAAAATCTCAAAGGCCGTGCCGGCGTCGAGGCCCTTTGCCAGCACAGTTTTGGAGATCGCGTCGGGTTTCTCCATCACTTCCAGATGCGTCGCCGCCGAGCCGATGGTGGTGACAATGCCTTCCCCGACCCGCGCCAGAACGGTCTGCTCCCCCGCGCCGCCGACAAACTGCTCGATGTTGGCGCGAACGGTGACCCGCGCAAACGCTTTCAGCTCGACGCCGTTTTTGGCGACGCCTGCGACATTGGGCGTCTCAATGACTTTGGGGTTGACCGACATCTGCACCGCTTCCAGAACGTTGCGCCCGGCGAGGTCAATCGCGGCGGCCCGCTCGAACGGCAGGGGGATTTGCGCCCGGTGAGCGCTGATGAGCGCCTGCACCACGCGGTCCACATTGCCGCCCGCCAGGAAGTGCGTTTCCAGTTGGTTCAGGTTCACGTTGACGCCTGCCTTGTTGGCGGCAATCAGCGGCAGCACCACGCGGTCCTGGGGCACGCGCCGCAGGCGCATTCCAATCAGGGAGGCGGGACCGACGCCGCTGACGCCTGCTGAGATGGCATTGATCATCAGGCCAATCGGCACATATTGCAGGAACAGCGTGACGACCACAAGGACAATCACAATCACAATCACGATGGGGACAAACGGAGGCATGAGGTATTACTCCTTCTAAGAGCTATCCCGTAATTATAGCATATTAGCGGGCAAACTTAGCGAATTTGGTATAATACAGGCGGAGGCAGCAGATGGATTTAACAGCATTGACACGCGAGGATGTGCGGGGCCTGGCCGACAACAGCCGCGTTTTCTCGGCGGGCGTCGAATACGAGCGAGAGGGTATGATTTCCCGCTTCGCGGTGACGCCCACGGGGATCACGGCCCGCGTCCACGGCAACTACGGCGAGTACACAGTGACGGTGACGCCCGAAGTCAGGCTGCGCTGCTCCTGCCCCTATGAAGGCACGACCTGCAAGCACAAAATCGCCGTGCTGCTGTATTACTTAGAGAACGACTATACGGCACTCAGCAATCCCGCCACAACAGAAGCGCCGTCGGCGCTGGAAGCCACGCTGGAAAAGATGCCCGAAGACGCGCTGCGGGCGCTGCTCGTGCGCCTGATTCGCAACGATGCCGATGTGCGCCGTGCCCTGCTGGAAACCGTCACGATTGCCCCCGCTCTGCTGCGCGGTCAGCCGGGTGACCCCAAGCAGGTCAAGGCGCTCAAAAAAGCCGTGGATAAAGCGTTCACTTTCCTGGAACGCGACTATGACTACGAAGAAGACGGTATGGTTATTGACCTGGACTTCGTCTTCTCCGCCGCTCTGCCGCTGAACCCGGACGACCAGACTGATGTGCTGTGGTATGTTGTCGAGCAGGGCAACGCGAACATCGAAGAATACGGGCTGGACACGGGTTTTCTGGAACGCGCCCTCGGCCAGTACGCCCTCGCCGTGGCTCGCCTTGCCCTCCCCGCCGGGGAGGCAAAATACTACCTGGATACGCTGATGGAGGGTCTGCACTGGACCATGTGCGAGTACGGCGACGTGGCCGAGTCTATCCACGAAGCCCTCAGCGCCATCGCCGTGCATCCTGAAGACGTGCGCTCGGTGATCGGCGTTTTAGAGAAGTCTGAAGACGCCGACGCCCGTGACTGGGCGATTGGCCTGTACCGCAAACTGGGCGATGATGCGGCGTATCTCGCGGCCCGGCACGCCCATCTGCACTCCGAGAAGCAGTATCTGGAGCTGGCCGACTTTCACACCGAAGTCGGCAAACCCGCCGAGGCCCTGCAAACACTCGAAGCCTGGGTGGCCCGGCAGGCCGGAGCGCCCGAGCGCGGGGTGGGCGAGCTGCTGCGCCGCCTCGTGGCCTACTACACCGAGGCCGGAGACGAAGCCAATTTGTGCCGTATCCTCATGGAGCAGACCCGGCAGCACGGGCTGACCCTGGAATCCTATCAGCAGATACAGTCCCTTGCCGAGCGGCTGGGAACCTGGCCGGAGCATCGCCTGACCCTGCTGAACCGGGCGCAGGGCTTGCAGCGGGCGCGTATCCTGGTGGCCGAGCGGGACTGGCCGGAGGCGCTGGCATTTGCCAACCAGCCCCGTATGGAGGAGCGGGTGCGCTCGCTAGTCGCCGATGCCGTCAAAGAAGCAATGCCGGAGGAGGCCCTCGCGCTGTATGACGGGCTGGTGCAGGCCAACATCGGACTGTCCAACCGGGGCGGCTACGCCGAAGCGGCCCGCTACGCCGCTGAAGCGGCCCACATCTACCGCAGCATCGTGAACGACCCCGCCGAGGCCAAAAAATACGTGGCGGATATTCGCGCCAAATACCCCCGCCATCGCGCTTTGCAGGAAGAGTTCAAGAAATTGTGAGAGCTTCTGTCCTATAGCCGCTTATTTAAAGAAAAGAGAACCTTTATGCCTCACGTTTTCACCCCGCTGCACCGCACTGCCCGGTCGCTGGGCTTAGTCACTGTCGGCGTCCTGTCCACCCTGGGCGCTTTGTCGCTCACGCACGTCGGCCCCGTTCAGGCGCAGAGTCCCGGCGTTAGCCTCGCCGCGCTGCAAGCCAAGATGGTTGACTTACAAAGCCAGGTTGATTATTTGAAAAGCCATCCTACCCCCGGCCCCAAAGGTGATACCGGAGCGGAAGGACAGCAGGGCATTCAAGGGCAGCAGGGCATTCAAGGACCGGTGGGCATTCAAGGACCGGTGGGCATTCAGGGACCTGTGGGCAAATCGCCATTCACCGTCAGCGGTAGAGACGTGACGCTGTCGGGTTACAATCTGCATATCGTGGATGGCACAGGCAGCACCAACAGCACCTCCGGCCTGGGCAACCTGATTATCGGCTACAATGCCAAAGACAGAACCAGGGATAATGTGCGGGTGGGCAGCCATAACCTGATTTTGGGCGACCACAACAAATATAGCAGCTTTGGCGGGCTGGTGGCTGGCTATGAAAATGACATTAGAAGTCCTTATGCTTTAGTCACTGGGGGCTATCTCAACACAGCCATGGGCTATTGCTCCTCCATCAGTGGCGGCGATTACAATACGGCAAGCGGCAAGTACTCCTCCATCAGTGGGGGCCACTTCAACACAGCCAGCGGTGTCCAGTCCTCAGTCAGCGGGGGCTACGGCAACACAGCCAGCTACAACTGGGCTTCGGCCAGCGGGGGAATAGGCAACACGGCTAGCGGCTCCTCCTCCTCTGTCAGCGGTGGCGAATACAACAAAGCCAGTGGCAATTACTCCTCGGTCAGCGGGGGCAATGCTCTCTCCCAAAAGGCCCAGCATGGCTGGACGGGCAGCGCCAAATACCACACGCCCTAGAAATTGTAGAGCAAGGCTTGGAAAACCTCACCCCGCCCCTACGGTGTTTCTTTCTAGGCCCCCACGAGCCGGGGCAGGAAGTGGAGGTGGTCGGCGGCGACGCAGAGGGCGCGGAGGCCGTGCCAAAGTTCAGAGACGGTTTTCCAGCAGGCGGCGGGTGCGGGCAATCTCGGCTTCCAGAAGCGCCGGGTCCGGGAGCGCGAGGCGGTATTCCGCCGTGAGAATGGTGTTGTCCAATCCGCCCAGCGCGTAATGGGCGGCAGCCGCGTTCGGCTCGGAGCAGAGGATCAGCCCCAGGGGACGGTTTTCGTCCGGCAGGGTCAGGTGTTCGGCGGCGTAGTTGACATACAGGTTCATTTGCCCGGCATCGGCAGGCTCAAACCTGCCGATTTTCAGGTCAATAATGACCAGGCAGCGCAGGCGGCGATGGTATAAAAGAAGATCAATTCGGTACCAGTCGTCCCCGACCCGAAGACGCTTCTGCCGGGCGACAAAAGTAAAGTCTGGCCCCAATTCCAGCAAAAACGTTTCCAGATGATGAATCAGGGCATCTTCGAGATCGCGCTCAGAGTATTCGTCTTTCAGGCCCAGAAACTCCAGCACAAAGGGGTCTTTGATCTCCGCCTCGGCGGTGACGGCATCCTCCGGGCGTGTGGCCGCGCTTTTAGTCAGCAGTGCGGCTTTGTGGCGAGACAGCGCAGTGCGCTCATAAAACTGGGAACCAATCTGCCGCTGCAACTGCCGCAGGGACCAGCCCCCGCGCTTGGCCTCTTCTTCGTAAAAGCGCCGTGCCTCCTCCGTTTGCACGGTCAGGAGCTTGACGTAGTGCGACCAGGACAAGGGAAAGCCTTCGCTCAATTCCGCAGACGCTGTCTGCGGAATCGGCCAGTTCCGGTAGAACTGACGCATTATTTCCAGGTTGCGCTCGGAAAATCCGCGCCCGTAGCGAGCCGTCAAATCCGCCGAGAGACGTGAAATAAGCTGTGTCCCATATTCTGCCCTGTCTGCCCCGCCTTGCTCGACTTCTATCAGCCGCTGCCCAATCCGCCAATAAGCCGTCGTCATGACGGCATTGACCGAGCGAGCGGCGGCACGGCGAGCGGCTTCCAGCAAAGAAGAAACTTCGGCCAGTGTGCTTTCATAGTCGGGCAGGAAAGAATTGGAATTGTCCAAAACCAGATCGTCCATGCATTTGCTCCTTTAGTTATGCGGTACTTCTTCCCAGGCTCCCACCAACTGGGGCATGAAGTGGAGGCGGTCGGCGGCGACGCAGAGGGCGCGGAGGCCGTGCCAGTGTTCGGGCAGGGGGTACTCGCGCCCGCTCAGGTGCAGGTGACCGTAAAGGATGGTTTGGACGCCATGCTGCTTCAGTAAGGGCAGGAATTCAATCAGGGGCGGATAGTGGATGAGCGCGATTTTGACGGGGCACGAGTCGATGGCGTCGAGGCGGCGGGACAGGCGGGCGACTTCGCGGGCGATCATTTTTGTTGCGTGTTCCTGCTCGGTTTTGGTGCCGGAGGGGGAGTCCCAGCCGCGTGTGCCCGCGATGCCGACATGGCCGTCTTCGGTGACAAAGGGCGTGTCGTGGAGGCCGGGGAAGTTCAAGGGTTTATCGGAGTCCCACCAGTAGTCGTGGTTGCCCTTGCACAAGACTTTCGTGCCGGGCAGAGCGGCCAGCCACGCGAGGTCTGGCTCGGCATCGGCTCGCTTCATAGCCCAGGAGATGTCACCGGGGATGAGCAGCAGGTCTTCGGGGGCAATCACTTTGGCACAGGCCGCCGCGATTTTTGCCGGGTGGTCGTGCCAGTGTTCGCCGAAGATGTCCATTGGTTTTGGCTTGGCAAAGGACAGGTGCGTGTCTGCCAATGCCCAGATGCGTCGCATAATGGAAGCATTGTACCCCAGGGGGCCATTGTTCGAGGGGCTGAACCCCCTCGCTGGGGGGCGCGGACGCCCTGAACCCGCCTGCGCGGGTACGGAACGGAATAAGAACAGACGGGACTTGTGGCCTCATCTTGATTTATCTTCACCCGCGCAGGCGGGTTCAAGGCGCTTCGCCCCCCAGCGAGGGGGTTCAGCCCCTCGGCTCTCTTGCGTCCGCTCCCATGCCGGTTGCGTCTCTGCCCGGCTTCTGCTATAATGTTTGCAGAATGAACACTCGCGGGACAGACGACGCATGAACTTTCAGACCTATCTGCTGATGGCATTGGGCGGGGCGCTGGGGACGCTGGCCCGGTACTTCGCGGCGACGGCGATGGTTCCCCTCAGTAAAAACCTGCCCTGGGGCACGATTGTGGTCAATATCGCCGGGGCGTTTGTGATTGGCTTTTTTGGAACGCTGACGCTGGCGCACGGGCGGTTTCCGGTGTCCGAGAACACCCGACTGTTTGTGATGGTCGGCTTCTGCGGCGGGTTCACCACGTTTTCGTCGTTCAGCCTGCAAACACTGGACTTGCTCCGCAAGGGCACGGTGGGGGCGGCGCTGGTCAACATCGTTCTGTCGGTTGGGCTGTGCCTGTGCAGCGTGGCGGCGGGGCATTACCTGGCCGCGCATTTCAACGGCGGCGCGGCGCAGGTGGCGCAGCTTGCGATTGAGGAAGAAGCCTGAGCACCGCCCGCATTTTGGAAACTACTACCCCTTCACTCCGCGTAAAGACTCTTATGAAACATTCCCCCTTTCTGCCTCTCCTGCTTCTCGGGCTGAGTGCGCTGATGTACCCGGCGCACGCGGACCGCAAGGCGATTGTTCCCGTTGGGCCGCCGCCGGTGCTGCTCAAGCCCGAGGCGGGCGGGACGTATGTGGACGCGGTGGGCAAAGGCCACCCGTGGACCGTGGGGCAGGGGCACGCGCTGACGTGGGACGGGCTGCCATATCTGCCCGTCGGGGCGGCGGTGATGCCAGCGTCCTGGGCCGCCGGGGCCGGGGACGCGGACTGGGCGGCGGATAAGATCATGCTGGACGGGCTGGCAAAAGGCGGCGTCCGGGACGTGCTGCTGACGGCGGGGGCGCGGGGGCTGACACACGTTTCCCCGGCGGCGGTGCAGCGGGTGCTGGACTATCTGGACAGCAAAAAGATTAGCTACGGCCTCAAAATCGCGGATTTCCCGCAGGACCCGCTGACCGGGTATGTCGTCAAGCCAGCGGCGTACCGCAACCCGTCGCCCTCGGTCAACGGGCCGACCCGGTTTAGCCACATTCCCGATCTTTTAGATGCGTTCTATTTATTGGTGTCGCCGAGCGATAGCGCGATTGATGCCAATGGCGCGGCGCAGGTGGCGAACGGAAACACCGCCGTCGTGACGCCGCGCCCCGGCGAGGCGGATGTGGACGACGTGATGCTACTGTACCCGCGCCGCCTGTACCTGCCGGGGACGCCGGAAAGCCGTCTGCCGGATTTGTGGCAGGGCTACGATGAGTACCGGGACCGGCTGCTGACGTTCTTCGGACGCATCAAGCTTGGCCCTGGCTTTCGGTTCTTTTGCGACCCCATCACCGGCAATATCGGGCTGGACGGCGAGGTGGACAATATCATCCCGACCTCCGATGGCTTCCGGCTGGACTTTGAGGCGTGGCTTGGTAAGAAGTACAACCACAACGTGGATGATTTGAACAAGGGCTGGGGCATCAAAGAGCGTGACCTGCCGGACTTTGACACGGCTGCCCGCTGCCTGCCGCTGTGGTCGGGCAGCAAGGGGGTTCCCGCCATTTGGGACCCGGACAAAAAGGTGGCCTATACAGTGCTGAGCCATCCCTATATTGGCGGTCATGTGTGGGACGATTTCCAGCAGTTCCGGGTGCAGTCCGTGCGCGGCTACATGAATTCGCTGGCGGGGGTGCTGAAACAGAGCATCGCCAATGTCCCCGTGGTCTACGGCTGGGGCGGGCGCAGCCCGCTGTTTACGAACCCGGACATCCGGGGCGGCTTCGACGGGCTGGCACTGACGGACACCGGCGCGGCGGCGTATGCGTTCGCGCAGGCCGAGGACACGCCGCGCACGACCTGGCTGCTGTCTACGAGCAGCACGCCGCTGACCACAAACTGGGATACGCTCAAAACGCTCGGGCTGGGCGGGTATTTTGCCCCGGCAACGACCCCGGCGGGTATCAATCAGCTTGCTCAGTATGCCGCCTCGCTGTCGTTTGGGATGCCCGGCGGCGGGCGCATCCCGCGTGTGCTTCCGTACCCGGCGGGCGTGGCGAATGTCGGCGTTACCTTGCAGCAGCTTCCTGACGGCGTCTGGTGGCTGCCGTCGTACCGGGCGGGGGCGCTGTTTAGCGGCAATGATGCGTTCTCGCTGGGGCCGCTGGTGCGCGGCTACCGGCTGAACAACCCCGACGGTGGGCAGACCAAGTTTGTGATCTGGTCCCCGAACAACGGGTTGACACGGGCCAAATTTCCCTTTCCCAAAGACACGGCTGCGGTGATTACCGATGCCGCCGGGGTCCCGCTGGACATCAAGAAAAGCGGGGGCGTCTGGACCGTGCCGCTCGGGGCGGAGCCGATTGTGATTAGCCGCGTGTCGTCCGTGCCGCTGCCGGTGGATGCCGCCGAGGCCGCCGATAAAGAGGTGACGCGGCTGATTAAAGTCGCCAAAGAGCAGGGGCTGAATGTGGCTTCGTTTCAGGAGCGTGAATTTCAGGCCAAAAACTCCATTCCCGACACCGCCCAGAACGCCGATATTCGCTATAATATGCTGGCCCGGCTGGTTGGCTCGCTCGCGTCCGCCTTGCAGCCGTACCTGTGGGTGGAGGGCGAAGGGGCGACGTCGTATACGTTCGACTCGCTGGTCTCCGATTCGGAAGCCTCGAATGGGTCGTATCTGTCGCTCGACACCAATCGGGAGCCGTCTACAAGCGGGGCGTTTGACAGCGGCGGCTACCACGCCGACTGGAAGTTCCAGGTCAACGCCGCCGGGACCTATGCCCTGTGGGCGGCGACCTCGCCCATCCCGGACTCGTCCCCGTTCACCTACACACTCGACGGCGGCGGGGCGAACACGGCTCAGAATGCCCCCGAGGGTGCTCAATATGCCGGGCGCTTTGTGTGGAGTCAGATTGGCAGCGTGTCCCTATCACGCGGCCTGCACACGCTGACCTTCAATGTCACCGGCCCCCGCCCCCGCGATGGCCGCTACGTGCTGGCGGTAGACACCCTCTGCCTCAGCCGCGTCCCCTTCCACCCCGACGGCACACAGCCGCCCGCGATTGAGTTCAACGCCCCGGCTGTGGTGCTGGACAAAAAAGGCCATGTGATTAAGCCCAAAGAGGACAAGAAAGACAAGAAAGACAACGGCGGCGACGATTTGAGCCTGCCGGAGTAGCAAGTTTCCTGCCTGACAAGAAAGCGCCGCCTCTGCCCAACGGCAAAGGCGGCGCTTTGTGCTGAATAGGGTCAGGAGGACAGAGCCAAGCCCTGCCCTTACGCGGCGATTTTTTTGCGGCGGGCGGTGACCACGAGCGTGCCTGCGCCCAGGGTGAGCAGCAGGGACAGGGAAACGACGGTGGAGGCTTCGGGGACCGGGGCGACGTTATTGGTGAGAGCGCCGCTGAAAGTGGCGTCGTGGATTTCGGTGAAGTTAATTGCGCCGAGACTGGTCTGGAAGGCGGCGAGCTGATAGGGGGCCTGGTTTAAAAGCGTGATGGCAACTGGTCCCGATCCTGGAGGCGTGGTGCTTTGAGCAAAGAACACCTTTTCGCCGGTTACGCTATCGGTCAGACCGAAGATGTTGGAGGCGGGCAGAAACGAAAAGTAGGTGGAGTTGGTGGACGTGCCCATGCCGGACCCAGCGAGGCTGACCACAACCGGAGCAGCATAGGGAGACGTGGAATACAGGCCGCCGCCCGTGCTCTGAAGGAAGTTTGTGTCGGTAACATAGGTAAACGAGAAAGCCGCGTTGTTGAAGCCGTTGCCGTGGATGATCCCCGTGCCGAGACCGGAAAAGACGAGCGTGGTCGGGGAAGCCGAGGCAGGCGCGGCGGCAAGGGCCGAAAGGCCGAGCAGAGCGCCGAGCGCGGCGGCTTTTGAGAAAGTCAGCATAAGTTCAGTGGTCTCCAGAATAATTGGCGTGATGCCATCAGCCTGTTTCCGTGCAAGAGTCATGCCAAGCAGGCAGCCGACCTGAAAATAGCCGCCCGGCACTGCCGGGCGGCTATTTTTAAAAGAACTAGCCTTCCAGAAGCAGGGCCTCGGGGTCTTCAATCAGCTCTTTGATGCGGACCAGGAAGCGCACGGCCTCGCTGCCGTCGACGATGCGGTGGTCATAGGACAGGGCAACGTACATCATGGGCCGGATGACGATCTCGCCGCCGCGCACGACCGGGCGCTCTTCGATCTTGTGCAGGCCCAGAATGGCGACCTGCGGGGCGTTCAAAATCGGCGTGGACATCAGCGAGCCGAAGGTGCCGCCGTTGGTAATGGTGAACGTGCCGCCCTGAAGCTCCGGCAGGGTCAGCGAGTTTTCGCGGGCACGCTTGGCAAGGTCGGCGATGCTCTTTTCAACGCCCGCAAAGCTCAGACGGTCAGCGTCGCGGACGACGGGAACGACCAGCCCTTCTTCGGCCCCGACGGCAATCCCGATGTCGTAGTAGCTTTTCTTAATAATATCCGTGCCTTGAATTTCGGCATTCAGAAATGGGAAGGCTTTCAATGCGCCGATGCTGGCTTTGGTGAAGAACGACATGAAGCCGAGGCCGATGCCGTTTTTCTCCTTGAACGAGTCTTTGCGCTTGGCCCGGATTGCCATGACCGCCGAGAGGTCAATCTCGTTGAAGGTGGTCAGCATCGCCGCCGTACGCTGGGCCTCGACCAATCGGGTGGCGATGGTCTGGCGGCGGCGGGACATCTTGACACGCTCTTCCGGGCGTCCGCTGGACGGCGGCGGCGGGGCCGGAGCCGCTTTGGCCGGAACAGGCGTCGGCGTCACGGGCTTGGCGGGCGGCGTGCCGTACTCGGCGGCGCTTTCGTTGCGCCGCTCCGACGCCTGCGCGGCGACGGTCTGTGCGGCCAGGACATTGGCCGTCTGCGGGGCGTCGGCATTGTGTTCGATGTAGTTTGCCACATCGTCTTTGGCGATGCGCCCGGCAGGGCCGGTTCCTTTGACGAGGGCCAGGTTGACCCCGGCTTCCTCGGCCAAAGCGCGAGCAAGCGGCGAGGAGGCGGGTGCGGACTCGCCGCTGGCGGGCGCGGCAGGGGCTTCGACAGCTTTCGCAGCGACCGGAGCGGCTTCCATCGTTGGGGCCGCTTCCGCCGCTGGGGCAGCCGCTTCCGTACCGATGACGGCCAGGACATCGCCGACGGCGACGGTGTCGCCTTCGGCATGGGCAAAGGACTGGATGACGCCCGCCGTATCGGCGGGGACTTCGACATTGACTTTGTCGGTTTCCAGCTCGGCGATGGGGTCACCGGCGCTGACCGTCTCCCCCACTTTTTTCAGCCAGCGCAGGATGGTGGCTTCGGTGACGGACTCTCCCATCTGCGGGACGCGAACTTCGTTAGGCATGGACGACGACACTCCTTTTGGACGGGCTGGACGGGTTTGGTTTCGTGCCATTGGTGCCATTCGTGTTATTAGTAGTATTGGCACCGGGCTTCGGTGTTTCGGGAACGATTTCGCCAAACGCGGCGGATAGCAGGCGGTTCTGCTCGACCGCATGGCGGCGCGAGGAGCCTTCCGAGGGGCTGGCCGCTTTGGGGCGGCCCACATAGGTCAGCAAAAGATGGGAGGGCAGCACTTGGCGGATGCGTGAGGACACAAAGACCCACGCGCCGTTGTTGCGTGGCTCTTCCTGAAGCCAGACCACTTCGCGCAGGTTCGGGTAGCCTGCCACCACGGCTTTCAGCTCCTCATAAGGGAAGGGATACAGCTCTTCAATACGGACGGCGGCCAGGGTATCGGCTCCGGCGTACTCTTCGCGGTTTACCAAATCCACATAGACTTTGCCGCTGCACAGGATCAGGCGCGTCACGGCGGCGGCTCGCTCTCGAGGGCGGGGGTCATCGAGAACGGGATGGAACGACCCTTCGGCAAGTTCCTGAACCGTAGAGGCGACGGGCGGCTTGTCCACTTTCAGCAGGCCCTTCGGGGTCATCAGCACAAGCGGGCGGGGGGCCGTGAGAAGCAGGGCCGCCTGACGGCGCAAAATATGGAAATACTGGGCCGCCGTGGTGCAGTAAGCGACGCGCATATTGTCGTTGGCGGCAAGCTGCAAGTATCGCTCCAGACGGGCGCTGGAATGCTCCGGCCCCTGGCCCTCGTAGCCGTGCGGCAGCAGGAGGACAAGAGACGGCGTCTGCTGCCATTTGGCATTGCCCGAGGCGATAAACTGGTCTATAATGACCTGTGCGCCGTTGGCGAAGTCGCCGAACTGCGCTTCCCAGAGCACCAGGCAGCCGGCGGCGTGCATGGAATAGCCGTACTCAAAACCCAGCACGGCGTTCTCGGACAGCGGACTGTTGACGACGGCAAACGACGCTTTCGCTTCTGGCAGAGCTTGCAGGGAGCAGTAGGTTTCGCCTGTCTCGGGATCATGCAGGACCGAATGCCGCTGGCTGAATGTGCCCGTCTGCGAGTCCTGCCCCGAAAGGCGAATAGGGGTGCCGTCGGCCAGAATAGACGCAAAGGCCAGCGCCTCGGCGTGTGCCCACCGAATGCCTGTGCCTGCCTCCATCGCGGCGCGGCGGGGCTGGAAAGTCAGCCGTTCCAGCTTGGAATTAGCCGTGAAGCCTTCGGGACGTGTCAGCAAATCATCGTTAAGCGCTTTGAGCAGACCGGCGGGAACGTTCGTTTTGACATTTTTGGCGATCTCGGCGATGCTGTCCGGGGCGGCCTGCCCTTTGCCGAGGCCCTTGCCGGTGGGCGTGGTGCGGGCGTCCTGCAATTTCTGCATGACGGCGGCGACCATCTCTTTGGCCTGCGCCGAGGTGACGACGTCTTCGGCTTCCAGCTTTTTGGCGTAAATCTCACGCGGCGTCGGGTGGGCGCGGATGACGTCGTACATCCGGGGCTGTGTGTAGGCGGGTTCTTCGCCTTCATTGTGGCCCCAGCGGCGGTAGCCGACGAGGTCAATCAGAAAGTCTTTGCCAAACTTTTCGCGGTAGGCGAACGCCATGCGGGCGGCGGCGACACACGCCTCGGCATCGTCGGCATTGACATGGACGATAGGCACTTCGAAGCCTTTTGCCAGGTCGCTGGAATACAGCGTCGAACGCGAGTCACGCGGCATCGTCGTGAAGCCAATTTGATTGTTGGTGATGATATGCACCGTGCCGCCGACCGAGTAGCCGGGCAGGCTGGACAGGTTCAGCGTTTCCGGCACGATCCCCTGACCGGGGAAGGCGGCATCGCCGTGGATCAGCACGGCCAGCGAGGCGCGGGGGTTTTGCGCGGGCGGGCCGGGGCGGGTGCGGTCCTCCTGCGCGGCGCGGGCGCGGCCTTCGACGACCGGGTCCACAAATTCCAAATGGCTCGGGTTGGGGGTGAGCGTAATCGGCATTTCTTCCACGCCGTTGTCGCGGAAGTCCAGCCGTGCCCCGCCGTGGTAAATCACGTCGCCGGAGTAGCCCTGCTGCGAGCCGCCCGCGACTGAGGCGCTGTCGTCCTGCTTGGACGACTTGAACTCCTGCAAAATGTCCGTGTAGGGCTTGCCCAGAATGTGCGCGAGGACGTTCAAACGGCCCCGGTGCGCCATGCCCATGACGACTTCGTGTGTGTGACTGAGGGCCGCTTCATGGACGATTTGATCCAGCATCGGCACCAGAATATCGACGCCTTCAATCGAGAACCGCTTGGCCCCGACAAACGTGGTGTGCAGGAACTTTTCCAGCGACTCCACTTCGGTCAGGCGGTTCAGAACTTTGCGTTTGGCATTGCTGTCCATCCCCTCGAAGAACCGCCCGCTTTCCGCCGCCTCGCGCATCCATTCGCGCTCTGCGGGGGTTTGCAGGTGGTTCTGCTCGTAGCCGATGGACCCGGAATAAGCACGGCGCAATCGATTGAGTGCTACAAGCGCATTAGGCGCGTCTTCGGCCAGCGGTCCGCCGACGACGGCGGCGGGCAGGGCGGCGAGGTCTTCGGAAGTAACGCCGTGAGTTCCCAGTTCCAGGCCGGGGTCGCCGGGCGGGCTGCTGCCGAGCGGGTCAACGTGCGCGGTCAAGTGTCCCATTTCGCGTACCAGGCGGGTGACGCGGGCGGCTCCGACAATCTTCATCACGTCTACGGTCGGCGCAGGCGCGGCGGAAACTGATGCAGAGGAAGCCGGGGCGGGTGCGGCGGTGGCGGTGGGTGCTTCCGAGGGAGGGGTCCAGTGTGCAAATGCGGCCTGCGTGGCGGCATCAACCGCGCTCGGGTCCTGCTGGTAACGCTCATACAAATCAAGCACATACCCGGCATTGGGTCCGTAATAGTCGTCTAGTCCAATATTTAAATCGCTCATAAAATCAAGCAAGGAGACTGCCTCGTTTACGGGGCAGAGGAATTGCTTCCTGTCTGCCGAAGGCTCCTTATTCCTTTCGTGCTTAGTGTCAGTTTCAGAGTAAACTCACTCGTTTTATCGTTCCGATTATTTCATATCGGGTATAATCTTTGTGGCTGTAAGGCACACGCTCAAACGAGCAGGAACGGTTTCTAAACAGCCACCTTCCGCGCTGCGGAGGTTTCCTTCACAAGTCAACATACCAGGTTGCAGGCAACTCAATACGATTTGCTTGCGTAAAATGTTGAGTCGTATCTGCTTTGGCCTTCGGGCCTTTCAGATGGTTTCTTTCTCGCAAGCGAGGAAGGAACACGGGCCGCGAAAACAACAGGCTTGCTTGTTGTGTCAATCGGCCTATTGTCGCAACTCAGAGGCTTCAGCCTTCAGGTTAGTGGCAAGCCGCTTCCTTTAGGCAGCGGTAATTGACCAGTCTTAACCTTATTTCTTAGCTTTGTCTCTTAGCTTTGTCTTCCGGCGATGGATAATTTGGCTTATTGTACCCCGAACGACGCAAAAGTGATAGCCGCTGGTAAGGGACTGAGGCAAAACTGCCGATACTGTTGGTATTGCGCTTATGTGCTTGAGTCTGGTTCTTATTATGGCTTTCAAAAAACGCCCGTCGTTGTCCGTTAAAAAAACCCTCCGTCTGCTCCTTGTTTCTGCCGCTGGACTGATGGGAATGCTGCCGGTGGCGCTCGGTATCGCCTCGGTGATTATCCAGATACAGCACCGGGCCGACGGGCGGCGTCAGGCACAAATCGGGCTGATGCGGCTGGACAAAGAAGTGTCTCTGCTGCGCGACATGGAGTATCGCACCGCTGCCGACCCCACTCTTCTTCACAGTGACAGCAGCCGGCCAGTGGCGATCAACCAGGGCATTCAGGACTGCCTCGCGGCCCTGCCTGACGGGCCGGGAAGCGTGGCGATTGCGCCGGTGCGCCGTGCCCTGCGCGATTATCAGGCGGCGATTCAGAGCGAGTTTTCCCTGTATGAATCGGGTCATGCCCGAGAGGCGCGTCAGGTGCATGATGCCCAGGTTTCTCCAGGCGCGGAAGCTCTGGCGGATGCCCTGCGGGCCGCCGATGAGTATAACGGCAAAGAAGCGGTGCGGGCCAATCAAACCGCCGACGGCGGCACGACGGGCGTTCTGCTGTTTGCGGCGCTGCTGATTTACGTGTTCGTGCGCCGCTCCGAATCCGCCCGGCGGCGCGGGGCAAATCTTGCGACGGAGCAGCAGGCCCTGAAGCGCAGCGAGGAGCGGTTCGGGGCGCTGGTCCGCAATGCCTCGGATGTCATTGCGATTCTGACCCCGGACGGCATCGTGCGCTATCTCAGCCCGACAGCGGAGCGGCTCTGGGGAACCTCGCCGGCCCAACTGGAAGGCCAGCCCTTTGCGCCGCTGGGCCATCCCGAAGAAGGGGAGCGGCTGGCCGTGCAGCTCGCGCAGTCGCTGCAAGCCCCCGCCGAAAGCCTGTCCGCCGAGCTTCGCCTGCTTCATGCCGACGGGACATGGCATACGTTTGAGACGGTCTGGACCTATTTGCCGAACGAGCCGGGCGTGGAGGGCGTGCTGCTGACCTGCCGGGATGTGAGCGAGCGCAAGGCATTTGAGGAGCAGCTCTCGCATCAGGCGTTCCACGACTCGCTGACGCGGCTGCCGAACCGGGCGCTGTTTCAGGAGCGTCTGGGGCACGCCCTGGCCCGCTCGCGCCGGGTGGGATCGGTGGTGGCTGTCCTGTTTCTGGACCTGGACAACTTCAAGATTGTCAATGACAGCCTCGGGCATGAGGCGGGCGACTGCCTGCTGCTGACGGTGGCGGAGCGGCTGTCCGCGTGCGTGCGTCCCGGTGACACGGTGGCGCGTCTCGGCGGCGATGAGTTCACGCTGCTGCTGGAAGATTTGGACGACACGACGCAGGCAACGGATCTGGCCGAGCGGATTGCCGCCGCTTTGAGCGTGCCGCTTCTGGTGTCAGGCCGGGAGGTGTTCACGACGGCGAGCCTCGGGATTGCCTGTGAAAGCGGGGCGTCTCTGGACGCCTCCCGGACGCCGGATGACCTGGTGCGCGATGCGGATACAGCCATGTACCGGGCCAAGACCGAGGGCAAATCCCGCGCCGTGGTGTTTGATGCCCGCATGAACGCGCAGGCGGTCAACCGCCTGGAGCTGGAAATGGACCTGCGGCGGGCACTCGAAAAAGAAGAGTTCCGCGTTTTCTATCAGCCCATCGTTTCTCTGGAAACGCGCCGGGTCTGCGAGGTGGAGGCGCTGGTGCGCTGGGAGCATCCGGTGCGCGGGCTGGTCCCGCCGGGCGACTTTATCCCGCTGGCCGAGGAAACCGGCTTGATTGTGCCGCTCGGCCTGTGGGTTTTGCGCGAAGCCTGTACACAAATCCGCGCCTGGCAGGAGGCGTCGCGGTCCGGGCGGCCTTTGCGTCTGAGTGTCAACGTCTCGGCGCGTCAGTTGCAGCAGCCGGATTTGGTGGCTCAGGTCGCCGAGGTGCTGGAAGAAACTGGCCTGGCTCCGGGCTGTTTGAAGCTGGAAATCACCGAAAGCGTGATGATGCTCGATGCGGACGACACCATCCCGCGTCTTCATGCCCTGCGGGCACTGGGTATCTGCCTGGCTGTAGACGACTTCGGAACCGGCTATTCATCGATGGCATATCTGAGCAGTCTGCCGATTGACACATTGAAAATCGACCGCTCCTTTGTGAGCAAAATGGGCCGCAGTGATGACGACGCCGCGATTGTGCGGGCGATTGTGACGCTCGCCAAGACCTTGAATTTGCAGATTACGTGCGAGGGGATTGAGACGCCCGCGCAGCTTGCCCAGCTTTGCGCTTTAGACTGCGATCAGGGGCAGGGCTACCATTTTTCGCGCCCTCTGCCCGCCGCCGACTGCGCCGCGCTTCTGGCACGGGGCATCGAGCGCGAGCCAATTTTGCTGACCGCGCCCTAGCGTTCAATCACGCTATAAACCAGGCGGCTTTTCGGGCTGCCGACCGTGTTCGACACCAAACCGGCCATCTCCGGCGGCAGGGGGGCATGGCGCGGGTGCTTGATGACGACCCGGCGGCGGGCGACCCGCTGCGCTTCCCGGACGGCGGCGACGTCGAGCGGCGCGGGGTTGCCGAAGACGAACAGCGGCGACATCGACGCTTCCGACCCCGGCACGCGCTCCGGGAAGAACGGGTCGAAATAGACCACATCAAATGCGCTGTCGCCGCACTCCGTTAGATACGTCCCCGAATCGCCCGTCACCACTTCCACCCGCCGCAGGGCGGCTTCTAACGCCTTGTTTTGCAGGGGAAACGTCTGCACGCCGCGCCGGGTGACGCACGCCAGTGCGGGCACGCTTTCGACGCCTGCCACACGGCCCAAACAGCCCACCGCCAGCGATGCCAGCGCGGCTTCCGACGCGAACCCCAGCGTGCAGTCCAGCAGGCTGCCGCCCGGCATCAGCCCCGTCGCCCGCAGGAACGGGTCGGTCTCCAGGCCGCTTTCCAGCACCTGCGAGCCGCGTGTCAGGAACAAATTGGGGTGATAAAAATACTCCGTGCCGGTGTCTCGGTCCCGCAGACGCAGACGTCCTTCAGCCACAATCAGCAGCCGGTCGGTGTTCGCAGCGGCAAACACTTCAGCCAGAGACTTATTGCCGCGTGGGGCAAGAGGGGCGGCAAGCTCGTCGGCGATGGCCTGCGCCTCAGCTTCCAGCGCGGCGGCAGGGCGAACGGAGGTTGTGACGGCGAGGGTAATAGTCATAAACGAGGAAGGAATGCAAGGCCCACGGGGCGGAACCCCCGTGCTTTAAAAGTGCAAGCCCCCGCCTTCGTGGGCGAAGAGTTTTTGACAGTGGCTTTATCTTGTGCCCGCGCAGGCGGGGAATTGCCCTTCAAAGCACGGGGGTTCAGCCCCGTGGGCCTTCGTCTCTTACAATTCCCGCACGGCGTCTTTGATGTCGGCGACGGCGTCGGCAGACACGACCAAACGGCCCGCGCCGATGCCGAGGGCGTCGGCGAGAAGGGGCGGCCAGTCGCCGCCTTGCAGGAACACGGTCAGCGGGCGGGCGGCGTGCCGCGCCTGACTCGCGGCGGGCAGCATTTTCTCCCAGGATGCCTCGGCAAAGCGGCCTAAAACCACGGTGCCGTCGAAGCCGTCCAGAGTGTCGGGCAGGTCGGTGTCACCAGACCCGGAGAAGCCAAGCTCTAAACGAACGCGGCCATACAGAACGTCGTCAGCGTCCAGGGCTTCTTCCATCGCGTCCAGTCGCTCGCGCAGCTCGGCTTGCTCTTCGGGGTCCCGCAAAATCAGCGACAGGGGCAGGGAGGCCGCGCCGCGTGCGAGGGCGGCGAGCGACAGGTACTCCTGCGGAATGTCCAGCAGGAGTGGCTGACCGCCGACAATCCGGGCTAAATCAGCGAGCGTCTGCGCCTGCTCCCCGGCGGTTTGGGCCTGCGCTTCGCCGCCCAGAAACTCATTGTCCGCCGTCAATAGCAGCCCGTCTGCGCCCGCCGCCATCGCGGCCTCGGCTTCGGCGGGGGTTCGGGCGGCGCAGAAAATAGACACGACGCGGCTGTCGGAGGCGGTTCGGGCGGGGAGGTGGTCGCCTTCCAGAAAGAACCGGCGCGAGAGGCGGTGCGGAGACTGATAGCGGGCGACGGTCCCGGCATCGGGCGAGATATAGACCCGGCCCCGGTCGCCGTCGATAATCAGAATATCGTCCTCGGCGATGAGGTGGAGAAGCGTGTCCCCGAGGCCAATCACAGCGGGCAGGTTCGGTGTCGGCGAGAGGGGAGAAGCCGACTGTGCGGCGAGGCCGACGACCTGAGCGCCGGGCATTTGCCCGAGCCAGAAGCCGGGCGGGAGGCGGTCGGCGACCAGCACAATCTGCTCCGGCTCGGCCAGCTCCATGCCAAAGCCGCGCATCCGCTCGCCGATCCGGCGCAGGCGCTCGGGGGACAGCGCGGGCATCCCATATTCCTCGCCGAGCCTCGCGGCGGCGGCAATGGCGACGCCCGGTGCGGCGCTGGTTCCGTACAATATTTCCATGCTACGGCGTCTTCCCTGGGGCGGGCGCGGGCGGCGGCTTTGCCGAAACGGGCGCGGTCAGTGCCTTCGGCGCGGCGGCGGGCACCGGCAGGGTCAGGTCCGCGTCGTCGGTGTTGTCCGGCACGGTATCCGTGCCGTTTTCTTTGAGAGGAAATTGGCCGGTGGTGGGGAAGGGGACATCGAGATATTCCGAGCCTTCTTTGATACCAATGACGACCGGCTTGCCCTGAATGCGCGTGTCGCCGCTCCATGTCGCGCCATCGCTATATTCGACATGGACCGTGCCGACCATCTGAATCGTCTGCGCCTGACCGTTATACAGCCCGGCATCGGCGGTCAGCGTGCGCGTTTCCGGGCCGTCTTTGGTCTGAATGACCTGCCGGACGGTGAGCGGGCCGGGGACACGCCCGATTTTGCGGCGATAATCATAGGTCATCCCCTGGCAGGTGAGGGTTGCGGGGTCCTTGAACTGACGGCGCGGGGAGCCGTCTGCCGCGCCGCCGTCTTTGGGGCCGGGCTTGACAACCAGCACGATGTCGTCTTGAAGGCGGGCGAGATGCCGGGTGAAGTCGATGGAGCCGTGCAGGCCCGTGAGGTCATTCTGGGGGTTAAAGATATGCACTGGCCCTGCCGAAGTCGCCGACAGGAGGTGCTGGTCTTTGTCCAGCAGCGCGACGGCGGAATCAGTGCGGAGCGTGGAATCGTCCTGCCCAAAGGTCACCCCCTGGCTCATCTGCACCGAGCGGGGCGCGGACAGCCACTGTGCCGCACCGAATTTGTAGGTGACAAACTGCGGGGCCGAGGCGGGCCTGGCAGCGTCGGCTTGCGGGCCGGTCAGGCCGTAGGTCAGCAGCCCGCCCCCGATGAGTACGAGTGTGCTTAATAGAATTGTTCGCGGAAGCGCCATAAGTTAAGTGTACCCCGGAAACAGGGCGGCGCGTTCCCGATGTTGCCGCACCCTCAGTCGCAGTGCCTCTCAACGAAACCTTCGAGGGGCTAAACCCCCTCGCTGGGGGGCGAAGCGCCTGGAACCCACCTGCGCGGGTGAAAATAATAACAAGACGAGGCACGAAGGCAGGTTCTCATCATGCTCTGCTCCTTACCCGCGCAGGCGGGTTCCAGGCGCTTCGCCCCTCAGCGAGGGGGTTTAGCCCCTCGAATAATTGCCTATCGCTACTGGTCAGCGGACTAGTACGCCCCAGAAATTAAAGGCGCGTTCCCGGCTCGCTCCGCTTACTCCGTCGCCCGGCGGCCTGTCACTACAAACAGCGGGTCGGAGCGGCCTGGTCGGGGGCTGATTTCGCGTGCTTCGACAGCCTCCCAGCCGCCGCTTTGCTCAAAATACAGCGAGACCAGAGCGCAGTGCTGGGCGTCGTCGGTCCCGAGCCAGAGGGCGGTCGCTTTGGTGGGAAAGCAGCGGTTGGAAAATGAGACCATAAACTCCCCGCCGGGCCGCAGGACGCGCCGCACTTCGGCGAAGACTTCGACGGGGTGCAGCAAATACTGAACGCTGACCGTGCAAAGCGCCGTGTCAAACGACTCGTCGGGGTAGGGGAGCGTAGGGTTGTCGTTGAGGCTATGGACCACATGGTCGGTGAGCTGACCATTTGCGGCCATCTCGGCGTCGTTCATGCCCAACCCCGCAACGCGGCGGCACTTGGCGCGGACATCGGACGGCAGGTGCGTCAGATAAGCCGACATTAAATCCAGCACATCGGCGTTCTCAGAAATGCGGGGCCGAAAGAAGTCCCCGAGCGCGGCCATCGCCGCGTCGTCAATATGGGCGACTAAACGGGGCGACTGATAAAACTGGAAGTCGGAGGATTCGTCCTGCCGCCGGAAATACTGCTCCGGAATGTCTTGCACGGGCATGGTCTGGTTCGTTTCTAATCTAATTTGTTTGTAATTTATCACCCATCACAGCGGTCGGTCTGGAAGCATTCGATGAGAAACGCGGCCAGACGCTGATAGCCGTCGTCGTTCAAATGCGCCCCGTCACCAATAGACAGCGCGGCAAAGCTGCGGGCATTGATGCCCGCGTGCGCGTCGGCGTCGGCCAATCGGAGCTTGTAGCGTTCGGCAAGCTGATGAATGACGGCGTTGTAGTCCGCCAGCACTTTGCCCTCAGCGTTGGGCGTGCCGCCGTCGGCGCGGTACAGAAGCGTCGCCGGGACAATCTGGGCATCAGGGAGGTTTTCAATCAGGCCGCGCAGGACGGTGTCATAATCCCAGTAAAACGTCCCCTGCCGGAACTGGTTCGGGTCGCCGAGGGGCTTGGACAGGGCGAAATCGTTGGCTCCGAACAAAATCAGCACCCAATCGGGGCTGGCATGAAGCACGTCCGGGACACGCCCGATACCGCTTTCTTCGTCCACCAGCATTCCGGCATCATCGCGCCCGGTCATGGGTGTCCCGCCGATGCCCAGATTGACCTCTTCCCAGCCCAATGTCTGACACACAACCGTCGAGAACCGCTTTGCGGGCGTCGATGCCCCGGTGCCTTCCACGGTGGAAGCCCCAAAAAAAACTGCTTTTGTCATAAGGCAGTTATGCCCGGCACGGCCCGACTTCAACCGAGCGCTTCACTCTTTTGATTCAATCATTCTGCCTCTATCATCTCCACCCGGTTGCCGAATGGGTCCCGGAACTCAAACCGCGCATAGCCGGGAAGGGGGATGCTTTCCAGCACCGTCACCCCGGCCTCCTCCAGCCTGCCGCGCCAGGCATTGAGGTCCGCGACTTCATAGGCCAGATGGCCTTTGGTTGCCAACCGATTCACCCCGTCTTCGCGCCCGACATGAATGCTGAGGCCGCCGACTTGAAGCCAGAACGCAGCGCGGCCTGCCAGCGCCTCGGGCTTTGGCATCTCGGGCAGCCCCAGAACACCGCAGTAGAACCGCCGGGCTTCGTCTTCTGCGTCCATTGGAATAGTGATCTGTGCGTGATGCAGGCCAAGAATCGTCAACGGGGCGGCTCCCTCTGTCAGCTTCCGGCGGGCATCTGGAACGTCCCGGCAGGCAGCGCGGCGTTGATGTGCTCGCCGCTGAACACTTCATCTTTGTGCATATGAAGCGCGGCGGCGGTGGTGGCATAGCGGCGCAGGAGAAACGTCTTTTTATCCACCCAGCAGATCATGTCTTCGAAGCCATTGGTCCCGGAGACCCGGTAGCAGGGATGTCCGCCCACAGTGTCGGTCGCCACTTTGGGGCTGTAGGTCTCCCTCGGAGAAAATGGGTAGCCCCAATTCGTATGCAGCAGCAGCGCGGGAATCGTGGTGGCCGCGCTCATGGCAATGCCGGTTGCCCCGGCAATCGCCATCTCCTGGCTCTCCACTTTGCTCCGGTTTCCGCTGATGTTCTGGATAGTGCTGGTTCCGTCGGACAGGTAGCCATAGTGCCCGCCCATCATGCTGGTCCCGCTGGCCTGGATTTTGCCGGGCCGCTGGAACTTGATGTCCGCCGTGGTGTGGTAACTGCGGGACGAATCTGCGACGGTCGTGGTGTCCACATTCACCGTCACCTGGTAGGTATGCAGGCCGTCATACGCCTGCTGACAGTGCTGCATGACCTGCGCCGGGGTGAGGCCCTCGGCCTGAGCGGGGGCGACGGCTAGGCCGCCGCAGGCGGCGAGAGAAAGAACGAAGAAAGCGCGCATAATAATTAATCCTTTCGGGACAGAGACGGTGGGCAAAAAATATGTTAAAATTTGATATGACGTGGGTCTATACTTATGCACCACAGAGCAGGAACTTGACGCTTCCATGCAGAATAAAGTTCCCATGACACTTCCAATCGTCACGCTGACCGGGACGCCCTACGCGCAGGGCGTCCTGCACGGACAGATGCTCAAAGACCGCATCGCGTACAACCTCGGCGTCTACTTTGAGCGCTTCGAGCGCGAGGCAGGCCTGCCGCCTGCCGAAGTCCGCAGCCGCGCCCGCCGCTACGGGGCGGCGATTGAAGGCCAGAACGCAGATTACTACGCCGCCATGCGCGGCATCGCCGACGGCGGCGGGTTTGCGATGGATGACATCGCGGCCCTGCAAGTGCGTTATGAAATTCTGTATTTCCAGTTTGGCAAAAATGCACAGTCCGAAGACATCGACGGCTGCACCGCGTTTGCTGTCCTGCCCGAAGCCTCGGCGAATGGGCATTTATTAGTCGGCCAGAACTGGGACTGGATACCGCAGGTGCAGGGCGCGGTTGTCCACGCCACTGACCCGGACGGCCTGCAAACGCTGGCTTTCACCGAGGCGGGCATTGTCGGCGGCAAAATCGGCCTGAGCAGCCTGGGGATTGGCCTTGCCATCAACGGCATGACCAGCACCGACGATGACTGGGAAACCCTCGCTAAACCGTTTCATGTGCGCTGCTACGAAATCCTCCGCGCCCCTGACTTCGACGCCGCCGTGGCCGTCGTGACGAATGAAGCCCGTGCCTGCTCCGCCAACTTTCTGATTGCCCAGACACCGGGCCGCGTGGTGGACATCGAAGCCGCCCCGGACAAGATGCGCCTCTTGGGCTGCGAAGACGGCTGCCTCGTCCACACCAACCATTTCACCGCCCCGGAAGACATCGGCATCGCCGAGCCGCCCAACCCCAAACGGCACTTCTCCAGAGGCCGCCGCTCAAGGTTGGGCGAGCTTCTTGACACCCATGCTAAAATCAGCATAGATGACCTCCAAGCCGACTTGCAGGACCATTTGCGCTTCCCCTACGGTATCTGCCGCCACGCCGCCGTGGGTTTGGAGCCGCCCGAAAATCACTATATCACGGTGACGTCGGTGATTATGGACCTGACCGACAAAACCTTGATGCTGACCGACGGCGTACCCTGCGAAAATGAGTTTCAGAGGGTGTCACTGGAAGAGCTAAACGGCATCACTTCGTATCCGCTTGCGGAGGCATAGGAACGGTGGAGGTCGATTGTCTTCTGTCCACGAAGGTGGACATTTGCTCTCTACAGCCCCAGATTTTAATCTGGGGAAAAAGCCCAGCTTTAACCGATGTAGAATTCACATAGTTGACTTAGGTAGCTTTGAGTGTTTATACTATAAGCAACAAGCGCCCCCCAAGCCTCATGGGCGATTTCATACCAGCAACAATCGGGACTTTTGACTGACTTGAGGATGGTAAACATTCTCCGTATAACTATGAATACGAATAGCAACAACCACAAGTATTATCGAATACTCATGGAGGCTTATAATGATGGTTCTCCTTTTTGGGATATTGTCCAAGAACTGATTGAAGTCAATCACTGGGGCACTCTCACCGATCCCATCTCTGATGAAGCACGGCAGGCCCGACATCTCGCAATCGCCGAGCAAGCGCAGGAACTGACACAAAACTTGCTTGTTTGGGGGTTAGTGACAGTCACTCGCACTGAACCGCCATCCAGGCGCGATTATGTCGTGACAGGACGGGAAGTGGAGGAGGCAGTGGCAAAAATCAACAACTGGATCATTCCTTTGGGAGAGCGGTCTGTACCGTATTACAGTTTACGCAGCAACATTTCAGCAAGATTGCTGACTGAAAACAGCCTGCGCGAGTTGGGCTTGGACCCCGAGTTGCCCCCTTCTGAGGCCAACTCACCCTACGTAAGATGACACCCGAGTTTGCGCCGCTGGGCGATTGCGCCGTCCGCGTCTCGTTTGGCGACGAACCCGGCCTGCGTGTGACGGCAAAAATCGTGCGCTTTTGCCGGGCGCTGGAAGCGGACCCGCCGCCCGGCGTCTCCGAGTGGGTCCCGGCGTACACAACTGTGGCGGTTTATTATCGCCCCAGGCAGATGGGCTATGACGCGCTGTGCCAGGCGTTGACCCGGCGGGCACGGCGGCGTGTGCCGGGCAGCCTTGACGCCGAAGAAGACGGGCCGCGTCTGATCGAAATCCCGGTCTGCTACGGCGGCGCGTTTGGGCCGGATTTGGAGGATGTCGCCGCGCTGCATGGTGTGACCCCAGCAGAGGTCATCTGGCGGCACTCGTCGCCGCGCTACCGGGTGCAGTTTTTGGGTTTCCTGCCGGGCTTTGCGTATTTATCTGGCCTGCCGCCAAGTCTGGTGACGCCGCGTTTGGACACGCCGCGTCAAAGTGTGCCTGCGGGGGCGGTGGGGATTGGCGGGATGCAGACGGGGGTGTATCCGCTGGAGTCGCCCGGCGGCTGGCGGATTATTGGCCGGACACCATGCCTTCTGTTCGACCCGGCGCGGGAGCCGCCCGCCCTGCTGCGGGCGGGGGACCGTGTGCAATTTGTATCAGTTTTAGAGGAGACCTACCACCTTGCTTCGCAGGGTCCTTCCTAAAGGAAGGATACAGACAAGCACGCGGGCCTCTACCTCTTATCTGGCTGAGTTCCTAATCCTCCCTTTAGGGAGGACCCTGCGAAGCAAGGTGGTAGGTCTCCGAGACGTCTCATCACACCATGACACAGCAAATCGACTTAAACGCAGATGTGGGCGAAGGCTTTGGGTTCTACACGCACGGCGACGAAGACGCGCTGATGGCGCAGGTGACTTCGGCCAACATCGCCTGCGGCTTCCATGCCGGGGACCCAGGCACGATGGCGCGGACGGTAGCGCTGGCGGTCAAGCATGGCGTCGCCCTCGGCGCACACCCTGGCCTGCCGGACTTGGCGGGCTTCGGGCGGCGGGCGATGGCTGTGACGCCCGAAGAGGCGCGGGATTTAGTGACGTATCAGATCGGGGCACTGGCGGCGTTTGCCCGGCGGCACGGGCAGGCGCTCACTCATGTCAAGCCGCACGGGGCGCTATATACGATGGCGGAGCAGGACGCCAAACTCGCGGAGGCTCTCGCGCAGGCGGTGGCCGAGTGGGGAGAAGGACTGATTTTGGTGGGGCTGTCGGGCGGGCAGCTCGTCAGGGCCGGGGAGGCGGCGGGGGGGCGCGTGGCACAGGAAGTCTTTGCCGACCGGGCCTATCTGCCCGGCGGAACGCTCGTGCCGCGCAGTCAGCCCGGCGCGGTGCTGACTGACCCCGAGGCAGTCGCCGCGCAGGCGGTTCGATTGGCGCGGACACAGCAGGCGGACACGATTTGCCTGCACGGGGACACACCGGGCGCGGCGGCTCTGGCGGCGACGGTTCGGGCCGCGCTGGAAGCGGCGGGGATAACCGTGAAGGCGATAGGCACACCATGACACCCGTGCCGCTGCTTTTGGCCGAAACGGGCGGACTGCTGACGACGGTGCAGGACGCGGGGCGGTTCGGCTATCAGCGGGACGGCTTGACGCCCTCGGGCGCGATGGACCCGTGGGCGCTGGCGGCTGGTAATCTGCTTTGCGGCAACAAGAGCAGGGCGGCGGGGCTGGAAATCACGCTGCTGGGGCCGATTTTGCGCGTGCTGGCTCCGGTGCGGCTGGCGCTAGCGGGCGCGGACTTGTCGGCGACGGTGGACTGTCTGCCGCTGGCACTGTGGCGAACGCACACGCTCACGCCGGGGCAAACCCTGCGCTTTGGGCGGCGCGTGCGCGGGGCGCGGGCGTATCTGGCGGTGACGGGGAGCTTGGCGGTGCCTGAGGTGCTGGGCAGTCAATCCACATTCCTGCGCGGCGGCTTTGGGGGCTGCGCGGGGCGACGCCTGCAAGCGGGGGATGTTTTGGAAGGCTTTTCGGCACGGGGGCATGAGCCGGGGGTGGGCCTGGCCGAGCCGCCGGTCTATGACGCGCTGACCGTTCTGCGCGTTCTGCCCGGCCCGCATGACACCTGCTTTTCCGGGGCGGCCCGTGCGGCGTTCTTTGAGGACGAATACAGCGTCTCGCCCCGGTCTGACCGGCAGGGCTTTCGGCTGGACGGGCCGCCGGTTCCGGCCCTCGGCAGCATTCTGTCCGAAGCCGCGCCGTTCGGGGGCTTGCAGGTGCCGCCGGACGGGCAGCCGATCCTGCTGATGGCGGACCGGCAGCCGACCGGCGGCTATCCGCTGATCGGCGTGGTCATTTCTGCCGATTTGACCCTGGCCGGGCAGCTTGCGCCGGCTGACCCGGTGCGCTTCTGGCCGGTGACTCTGGCCGAGGCGCACCGGGCGGCTGCCGCTCAGGAGCAGGGGCTGCGGGTGATCGAATACGCGGCAACGAACCGCGCCGACTAGTGGCGGTCGGCCAGCGGCGTGACCGTCAGGTTGCGCGGGCCGGTGTAGATGGCGCGGGGGCGGATCAGGCGGTTGTCACCGAGCTGCTCTAAAATATGCGCGGTCCAGCCGGCGACGCGAGAGATGGCGAAGACGGGCGTGAATTGGTCGTTCGGGATGCCGAGCATATGATAGACCGAGGCCGAGTAGAAGTCGACGTTCGCTTTGAGCGTCGTTTTGCCCTTCGCGGCCAGAGCCTTGTCGGCGGCTTCCTGCACTTTTTCGCTCATGTCGAACCACTTGGAATCGCCGGTCGACTGGGCAAGCTGCCTGGACATCTCGCGCAGGGACACGGCGCGGGGGTCGAGGGCGCGGTAGACGCGGTGGCCGATGCCGGGGATTTTCTTGCCTTCGGCCAGCATCGCGGTGACTATCTCTTCGGCCTTGTCGGGCGTGCCGATTTTCTCCAGCAGGTTCATCACGTTCACATTCGCGCCGCCGTGAAGCGGTCCGGCAAGCGTGCCGACGGCACTCGTGACGCCGCTGTACATATCGGTCAGCGTGGCGACGGTGACGCGGGCGGCGAAGGTGGAAGCGTTCAGCTCATGGTCGGCATGAAGCGTCAGCGCGACATCGAGGGCGTGCGTGGCGGTGGCATCCGGCTCGGTGCCGGTGAGCTGATACAGGAAATTGCCTGCCGTAGAAAGCCCTGCCTTCGGCGCAATCGGCTCTTCGCCTTTTCGCAGCCGGTCCAATGCGGCGACAAGCGTACCCATCTGCGCGGTCAGCTTGAGGGCCTTGCGCTTGTTGGACTCCATGCTGTCGTCGCCGGTGTCGGGGTCATAGAGGCCGAGGAGGGAAGTGGCCGTCCGCAGGGCATCCATCGGGAGGGCGGTTTTGGGGAGCTGCCGCAGCAGCTTGATGGCCTCGTCGGGCAGGGCGCGGTGCATGTCCAGCTCGGCATTGAACGCTGTCAGGGCGTCCTGCGTCGGCAGGTCGCCGTTCCAGAGCAAATAAATCACTTCTTCAAATGTGACGTTCTGCGCGAGATCATGGATGTCATAACCCCGGTAAATCAAGTTGCCGTTTTTGCCGTCCACGTCGCAAATGGACGACTCACCGGCGATGACGTCTTCCAAACCTTTTGCGAACTCTTTATCGTCTGCCATGGGGAGAAAAAACCTTCCTTGCGCTGGGAGCGCGTTCGTCAAGTTTACCCCGATTCGGCGGGCGCTGTCAAACGATTTTCGCTCGCGGGGTTGGCTTTTGCTGAGGCATTGTCTCCGGCATCGTCATCCCATTGGCCCATGACCGACATTCGGGTCCCGCAGCAGGCGCAGACACCGATCATCGCCCGGCGTCCGTTCTTCATCAGTGTCCGTGTGGCGGACAGCATTTCTTGTTTGGCGCGGCAGCGCACACAGTATCCTAGCACAGTCACCTCGGGTCGTCTTTGGGCTGGTAAAACTACGGGGTTTAAGACGCGCCATTATAACAGGGGGACGGGCCGCTTGTCAAGGTGAACTTTTGTACGTGCTTCGGCGTCTGTTGACCCATTCTGCCTTGTGTGTTATACTTTCTCAGGAACCCGCCCCCCATGAAAAATCCCGCTCAAACTTCGCGTGCCGCCCTCGTGTTCGTTTCCCTCGCCGCCGCCGGGGCGGTGGCCGTCGCCGGGCTGTCCGTCCCCGCCCGCTCTGACGCGCCGAAAGCCGGTGCGCCCAAAGCCGACGCCGCCAGCACTGTGCAGACGAAGGCGCTGTACAGCGAGAAATGCTCGGCGTGCCACAACCTGCCGGACCCGGTCGAAAAAAGCTACACCCGTGCCGAGTGGCAGCGCACCGTCAATCGAATGCTGAACAAGCACCAGGCCTCCGACTCGATCACGCCCCCGCAAGCCGCGCAGATTGTGGATTACCTGGCGACCTTCGCCCCCAAACCCGCCGTGCTGAACGGCGGCGGACGCGGCAGGAACGGTAACCGAAACACCGACCCCTGGGCCACCGACACCGCCGATGTCTGGACCGACGCGCCCGCGCAGACGCAGGTGTTCAACTTTGAATCAGTCAGCCCCCTGACGAGCTTTTCTATTTTGGGAGCCGGAACCCCCGGTCCTGCCCCGGCGTGGAGCGTCGGCGGCGACAAAGCCGCTAAAGCCAGCGCCAACAGCACTGTCGCCCGCGTCAGCTTCCCCGGCGCACGGCCTGACCGCTTTGCCCTGCTTCTGGACAAATCGAGCGGCGGCAAAGAGGTAGACACCCGCGTCCGCTTCCGCATCGACGCAGGCAAAGCCAGCCCCGCCGTGGGGCTTCTGATTGGCTACACCGACTCCAAACACTACACGGTCCTGCGCTGCAACCAGACGCTCGGCGATTTGGCGCTTATCCAAATCAACGAGCCGACGCATACCACACTTCAGCAGACCCCGCTGGCCCTGCCCCCCGCCCCCGCCGCGCCGCTGTCCCCCGGCTGGCACACCCTGCGCGTCCTGGTGCATAACGGCGAGGTGCGCGGCTGGCTGGATATGCAGAAGCGGATCAATATCACTTTGCCCGGCTACACCGGCGGCAAAGTCGGCCTGTGGAGCCAGGGTAATACATCGGCGTCGTTCGACGACTGGACCGTAGACTGGTACGATGCCCCCGCCGCCGCGCCGCCGCTGAGTTAATTGGCGTCTTCAAAGGCCGTGCCCGACAAGGCGCGGTCTATTTGCTATCCCTGGCAGGTATCATGTTGGCACGAGGCCATAATGACAACACAGCCAGTGCCTAAATCTATATCCACAAAAAGACCGGTGCGGCGGCGCATTGCCGCGCTCCTCGGCATAGTGCTGGGCCTGCTTTTGCTGGACTACGTGGCCTACCCCCGTCTTGTACACCCCGTGGGTCCAAACTTCAACCGAGGCGAGAATGGGCTGTGGCTGCGCTATCAATGGTATTTTGGCGAAAAGACAAACGTGCCTGCTTTGGCCGAGCGTCTGCAAACTCAGCAAATCCGCTATGCTTATTTTCATGTTCGGGACATAACTAAAGACGGGGCTTTGCGCTATCACCACCCGGAAGTTGCTGCACGGCTTGTCCGGCCCCTCCATCGGCAGATTCCAAAGACAAAACTGATTGCCTGGGTCTATGCTGGGAATGCCGCAGGCAAGGGGAATGTCGATTTGTCGCGGCCCGAGGTTCGGAAAAAGATGGTGCAGGAAGCAGTCTGGCTCGTGATGGTGTGCGGGTTCGACGGTGTCCAGTGGGATTACGAAATCTGCCCAAGTGGCGACGCCGACTTTCTGCGGTTGCTGCGTGAGACTCGAACGGCTCTGCCGCATGGAAAACTGCTGTCTGTCGCCGTTCCCTTATGGCTCCCCGCGCCGGTCAGTCGGTTTGGCTGGCGGGAGGCAGACTTCAGCGATGTGGCTAGCGTTTGTGACCAGATGACAGTGATGTGCTACGACTCAGGATGTTACCTGCCCCGTACTTATGTGTGGCTGGTTCATCAGCAAGTTGTTCATGTCACACGCGCCGTCGCACGGCGGAATAAAGACTGCCGCGTTTTGTTTGGCGTGCCGACCTATTCGGTGGGTGGGCTATCGCACCACGCCCCGGCAGAAAACATCGGCATGGCGCTGATAGGGGTTCGTGCCGGTCTTTCTGACCCCCAATCCAACCCTTCTGTTGTTGCCGGTGTTGCTGTCTTTGCAGATTATACGACTCAGCCGTCAGAATGGCAGACGTATCAAAAATGGTGGTGCCAGCCATGACCCCCTCTGCCTCTGCCCTGCGTCGCCGAATACGCTTCTGGCTTTGGGTTTTTATCGTCGGTCTTGCCCTCAGCGGCATCACCGCCATTCCGCTGACGTGGGAAGTGGGGATTTTGACCCGGCTGGCCGGGCACCACTTCGGGCCTCTGTCGGACTGGATTGCGCGGGTGGGGGAGGGGCTGCGTCAGACCGACGCCCGTTACCCGTTTCTGGCTTACGGCACGGACTGGCTGGCCTTCGGACATCTGATGATCGCGGTCGCGTTCGTCGGCCCGCTGCTTGACCCGGTGCGGAACCGCTGGGTGATTACGTTCGGCATGATCGCCTGCGTTCTGGTCGTGCCCTGGACGCTGGTGTTTGGCCCCCTGCGCGGCATCCCCTTCTTCTGGCGCTTGATCGACTGCTCCTTCGGCGTCTTCGGCGTACTCCCCCTATGGCTGGTGCGGCGCGATATTGACCGGCTGGAACGCGGCTTATAATATATCGTAGCTGTCCATATCGGGGCGGTTCCAGTCTTCTTCAAACGAACGCAGCCGCCACCGCAGGTCGCCAGCCTGGGCTTCGTCAATGCCGTAATCGCTGAGTAGATTTGATGGCTTTGTGTCAGTCAGGGGTTTTAACAGGTCTTCTTGGTCAGTGCGGTCAGTAGATTCAAGCATAGCTTTATTGCGTAATTCGCCCTCTTCAATCCGGGGCGGTAAACGCCCCGTCTGGAAAGGCGTCCTGCGGACGAGGAGAAGCCATATACGTTGGGTATCTTCGTCCGAAGGACGCTCCAACCAGACGGGGCGTTTATCGCCCTGGATGCCCGCTTTTCCTCTTGATAGTTTATATTATACCCGCGAGAGACTGCGCGTGCGCCGGGGTATTATGGCTGTATGAATTATGAAAGTTTCCTGCGCCGCCGCAAATGGCTCTGGCTGCTGGCACTCGCCGGGGGCGCAAGCCTTCTGGCGGTGGGTCTGACGCGGCAGGGGGGCGGGCCGCGTGCGGCGGTGCTGCGTCTGCCGGTGGCCTATGCGGGGCCGACGCTGCCGCCTGCGTCGCCGCTGACGGTCCATCAAAAGCGAGTCGTGCGGGCAGCCCGCGCTCAGGTCGGCGATGTCTACGATGCGTCGTACTGCACGCTGGCTTATCCGAACGGCGACCCGCCGCGTGGGACGGGGGCGTGTACGGATGTCGTCATTCGCAGCCTGCGGGCGGATGGGACGGACTTGCAGGCGCTGGTCCACGCCGACATGGTCCGGCACTGGGACCGCTACCCGCACCGGTGGGGACTGACGCGGCCTGACACGAACATCGACCACCGGCGCGTCCCCAATCTGGCCGTCTTCTTCACCCGGCACGGGCGCGTTCTGCCGAACGCCGTCAACGCCAACACCCTGCCGACGTGGGAGCCGGGCGACATTGTGGCCTGGAAGCTGCCGCCGAACACGGACCACATTGGGGTTGTCTCGGACCGGCGCGACGCGGACGGGGTTCCGCTCGTCATTCACAACTTGAGCCGCTGCGCGGAGCAGGACGTGCTGACCGCCTGGCCGATTGCCGGGCACTACCGCTATCCCGCAAAGGGCTGATTGCCCTTGTCGCGGCTTTGTGCTACAATGATAGCATGACAACAAAAGCATTGCTGGTTGGCGCGGGCGGCATGGGGCGCACCTGGGGAAACAACCTCAAAGCGCACCCGGACGTGGAAATCGCGGGGTGGGTGGACCTGCGGCCCGGCGCGGCGGCGGAAGCGGCGGAGGGTCTGGGCGTGTCCCCGGCCTACACGGGCGACGATTTAGAAAAAGCCATTGCCGAAGCAAAGCCGGACTTTGTGGTGGATGTGACCATCCCTGAAGCGCACCATGATGTGACGCTTTTGGCGCTGGCGGCGGGCGTGCCGGTGCTGGGCGAAAAGCCGATGGCATCGTCGATGGCCGAAGCGCGGGCGATGGTGGCGGCGTCAGAGGCGTCCGGCAAACTCTATATGGTCAGTCAGAGCCGCCGCTACGATGCGCGTATCCATGCGTACCGGGCGCTGATTGAGGGCACTGTCGGGGCGCTCGGCATCTTAAACTCAGACTTTTATCTGGGCGCACATTTTGGCGGCTTCCGGGACGAAATGGCGCACGTCTTGCTTTTAGATATGGCAATTCACACGCTGGACGCCGCCCGGTATATCTCGGGCGCGGACCCGATTTCGGTTTACTGCGAGGAGTTCAACCCCGAGTGGAGCTGGTATCAGGGGGCATCGAGCGCGACGGCGCTGTTTGAGATGACCGGCGGCCTGCGCTACACCTATCGCGGGGCGTGGTGCGCCGAGGGCAAGCCGACCTCTTGGGAGGCGGACTGGCGGGCGGTCGGACCACGCGGCACGGCTCTGTGGGACGGCGAGAACGCGCCGACAGCAAGCGTCGTGACGGGCACCGAAGGCTTCCAGCGTGACTTCGAGACGGTCACGGCAACGGTAGAAAACGACGTGCCGGGCGGCATCGCCGGGTCCCTGCGTGACTTCCTGAATGCTTTGCAGACGGGCGCGACGCCGATGGGCGAGTGCCACGACAACATCAAAAGCCTGGCAATGGTGTTCGCCGCGATTGAGTCCGCGCAGACCGGGCAGCGGGTGCGGGTGGAAGTGTAGGAACAAAGAGGCCACGGGTTGAAACCCGAGGCTGAAAAGTGCCCAGTGTCCAGGGGACACAAGACAAAGAACAAATCAGCCTCCCGGTTGGCGTATTACGTGCCCGGCACGGTGGGCTTTTGACAGCCTCGGGTTTCAACCCGAGGCTCCTGCGGGTTACGGACAGGAGACAGTCATGGCGTTTTTTGGCGGCGGCACGCTTACGTTTCTCGGGCACTCTACATTTCACCTGACCACGCCCGGCGGGCGGCGGCTCCTGCTGGACCCCTGGGTGCGCTCTAACCCGGTCTGTCCCGAAGAAAACTACGACGTCGGCCCATTAGACCTGATTTTAGTAACGCACGGCCACACGGACCACATCGGCGATCTGGTTTCGATAGCCCGTGAAACGGGCGCGAAAGTCATCTGTACCGCCGATGTCGCGGACTGGCTGGCGGGGCAGGGGCTGAAAAACACGCTTACGATGAACATGGGCGGGACAATCCTGCGCGATGGCCTGCGGCTGACGATGACCCGCGCCGACCATGCGAGCCGGGTGGGGGACCATCCGGGCGGGCAGGCGGTCGGCTTCATTATCACCCTGGAAAACGAGCTGACGCTCTATGCCGCCGGGGACACGGGACTGTTTGGCGACATGGTCCTGCTCGGACAGCTTTATGCCCCCGATTTTGCCTTGCTGCCCATCGGGGACCGCTTCACGATGGGGCCGCAGCAGGCTGCCCACGCCTGCCGCCTGCTGGGGGCAACGCACGTTATCCCCATGCACTACGGTACGTTTCCGTTTCTGACGGGAACTGTCGCCGCGTTTGAAACCGAGCTGGGGCGGCTGGGTCTGCGGCCACAGGTTCATGCCCTGCGCCCCGGCGAAACACTGACATAACTTCTTTTATGACGCCTTCCTCAGTCTGGCTTTTTTTGTTGCTTTTGCTGGTTCCTCTGCCGTTTGCCACCGACCGGCGCGGGCGGCGCGTTCCCTGGGCGACCTATACGCTGATTGGGCTGAACGTCATCGCCTATCTGTTCACCGGGCCGGGGACGTTCGGGCGCTGGGGGCTGACCCCCGGTGCGCCGCATTATCACGCCCTGCTGACCTACCAGTTTTTGCACCGCGATTTGGGGCATCTGGCGGGTAACATGGCGTTTTTGTGGCTGTTCGGGCCGCACGTCGAGGAGGCGCTGGGCTGGGAGGCATTTTTGGCGCTGTACCTCGGCGGTGGCATCGCGGCGGGGCTGCTGCACATGGCGATTGTGATCATTCGCGGCGAGTTCGTGCTGGGGCCGCTGGTGGGGGCTTCCGGGGCGATTTCGGCCATTCTGGCTCCGTTCGCCATCCGGTTTCACCGGGCGCAGATACGGCTGGTCTGGCTGCCGGGCCTGCTGGCCGAGCGGCTATCGGGCAGGCTGGGCTGGGGCTTTCTCGAAGTTCCGGCCCTGCTGGGTCTCGGGCTGTGGCTGGGACAAAACGTCTGGGAAGGTGTGCTGTCACTGCATAATCCAAATGTGGCGGCGGGCGGCACGGCGTACTGGGCGCATCTGGGCGGCTTCGCCTTTGGCCTGATCGCCGCCGAGCTGACGGGCCTTTTGCGGGACGGGCGGCAGGAATATCTGCTGCAAGACGCCCGCACGGCGGCCTCCTGGGAAGCAGGGGTGCGCGGCTACCGGACGTTTCTGGGCCGTGCGCCGGAGAACGCCCCGGTGCGCGGGGAGCTGGCTGCGCTGCTGGCCCGGCATGACGAGGAAGAAAGCGCGGCGCAGGAGATGGTGCAGGCCGTCCGTGAGGCACTGCGGCAGGGCGCGGAAGGCGCAGTGCGGCTGGCGGGGGAAGCGATGGCTCTGGGCCTGCCGCTGGCGCTGACCCCGCGTGAGCGTCTTCGCCTGGCCTCTGCGGCGGAGGCGGCGGGCGAGGTGCCGGTGGCGGTCTGGCTCCTGCGTAATCTGCTGGCGGAGACGCCGGACGCTCCCGAGGACGAAATGGCGCGTTTGAAGCTGGGGCAGCTTCTGCGGGGCCGTGACCCGGCGGCGGCGCGGGCGGCGCTGGCGGGCTTTCTGGAAAAGTACCCACGCAGTGAGTGGGTGCATCGTGCCCGTGAGCTTCAGGCGCTGCTTCCGAATGACGGCTAAATTGCAAACATATGTTTGATTTTGCGCCCCTGTGGAAACACTGTGTCTAACACAAACACACGCATACGGAGAGCTTTATTATGGCCCTGGAAGACTTGAAAAAAGATACGATGATGGCGCATCTGCTGGACGCACTGGACCACAAGAAAGACATCGGCCATTATGGCCGCCTCGTCTTTACAATGGTCGCCCGGCACTTTCTGACCGAGGATGAAGTCGTGGCCGAGCTGGCAAAAGACAAAGATTTCGGCGAGGACGGAGCGCGGTCGCTCTATGCCCAGGTCAAGTCCGCTGACTATAACCCGCCGAGCCGGGCGAAGATTTTGCAGTATCAGTCCGAGCAGGACTTTCCCATTGTCCCGAACCCGGATGACCCGGATGCCGGGAACGTCTACCGCGACCTGAATTTCCCGGACCATGTCTACGAGCATATTCAGGAGTACCGCGAGCACAAGGCGTAAAACAGACAGCGCAGACAGAAAAAAGCCGCTTCCCTTTCGGGAAGCGGCTTTCTCGTGTTTGAATCCGCATTCTAACTCGCAGTGATGCGAATTAGCTGGCGCGAACGACGCTCTTGCGGCGAAGGACGGCCAGGCCGCCCAGGGCGAGCAGAGCGCCGAAGGAGATGACCGTGCTGGCCTCGGGGACGGGGGCTGCCGCGTAGGACAGGTTCAGGCGGTCGCCGGTGTGACCGGAGCCGCTGAAGCCAGCACCCAGTGCGGAGAACGTGTACGAAGTTGTCCCGGAGGTCGGGTCAGTGTATACGCTCACATTGCTCGGGCCGGTCTCGTTGAAGGTTGTGGTATTGTCGTTCGACACGAAGTTCAGCATGGTCGTGTTGTAGTTGTAGGTAGAGCCTGCAACCAGGCCCGAACCCGTCAGGCTCAGTGTGCCGAAGATGCTGGGACCGGAGGTCGAGTTGTAGGTCGCCCCTGCACCGCTCAGCGAGTAGGTGCTGAAGTTGGGACCGAAGGAGAACGTAGGCAGGGGGCTGCCAGCAATATTGGTGAATGCGCTCTGGGCCGAAGCTGGCGCGGCGGCGAGACCCGCAAGGGCGACGCCAGCGAGGAGGGATGTTGCGATCTTGTTCATGTTAATGTCCTGTGGCGTTCGTTCTGCCTGGTTTTCTATCTGCTGTGACCACACCGATTTTTCAAGTTCATCGGCTTATGTTATACAGTGCAGGTTTCGTGCCATACCAATCGTTACATTGAATTTTCTGTAAATTGTTTAGTGTTTTTTGCCTGTATCAAAATACAGAAAGCCGCTTCCCTTTCGGGAAGCGGCTTTCTCGCGTTTGAATCCGCATTCTAACTCACAGTGATGCGAATTAGCTGGCGCGAACGACGCTCTTGCGGCGAAGGACGGCCAGGCCGCCCAGGGCGAGCAGAGCGCCGAAGGAGATGACCGTGCTGGCCTCGGGGACGGGGGCAGTGTCCACATAGGACAGGTTCAGGCGGTCGCCGGTGTGACCGGAGCCGCTGAAGCCGCCATCCAGCGCGGAGAACGTGGTCGACGTAGCACCGGTGGTCGGGCTGGTGTAGATGCTGACGTTGGTCGGGCTGGACTCGTTGAAGACCGTGCCGGAGCCGTCAGTCGCCGTGAAGACCAGGTTGGTCGTGTTGTAGTTGTAGGTGGAGCCTGCGACCAGGCCCGAACCCGAAAGGCTCAGTGTACCAGCGATGCTGGCACCGGTGGTCGGGTTGTAGAAGGCGTTTGCACCGGTCAGCGAGTAGGTGCTGTTGCCAGCGCCAAACACGAAGGGAGGCAGAGGGCTGCCGGCGATGTTCGAGAACGTGCTCTGGGCCGAAGCCGGCACGGCGGCGAAGGCGGCAAGGGCGACGCCAGCAAGGAGGGATGTTGCGATCTTGTTCATGTTTTGATGTCCTGTATTATCTGTGCTGTCGGGTCATGGGCTGCGGCGATTCTGGCTGGGCAAGGGAACGGCCCGCGTCCAATCGCAAAAAACCCTCCTGGGGCGAGAAACTCAAAAGTGCCGCGCCGGATGCAGTCTCCTTGCGGAGTCGAAATCTGGCAGGCCGGGGGACCTCAACTCATTCCCCCGAAGAACACCGTCTGGCGCGGCATTCTCAAGCTTCTCAACACTGTATTACTGTGCAAGTTTTATGCCAGAATCGCGGTTTTGAATAATTTTTGTGATAAAAACAAAGTTTTTTCCACGACACCCGGCCAAACCGAGCAATCATTCATTCCTCTCACGATGAGGCGGGCAAAGTATACCAGAAGCAAACGGCAAAACAGTGTAACTGAGAACACACAAGCAGCCGAACGGGAACAAATCTTCCGCAAAACCCGTGCTATAATGCAGTTACTATAATGCAGTTGAGGGCGTATCGGGCTTGGCACGGTTCGTGCAGAGTAGGAAGACACAAAGAGTATTTATGAAGGAGAGTTTATGTTAGAAATGCCGTCTGAGCGGCGGGCTTTCCTGCGGCCCGCGTGGCTGACATGGCCCGTGGGACTGCTGGCCGTGGCGCTTGCGGTCATTTATGTGCCCCTGCTGGGCGAGGCCGTGCGTATCTGGGAAAGCGATGATGCCGAGACCTACGGCTTCTTTATCCTGCCCATTGTCGCGTTTTTGATCTGGCTTCAGCGGGACAAGCTGCGCGTCCTGCCCCTGCGGCCTTCTCGCGCCGGGGTGGCCCTGCTGGCGGCGGGCCTGCTGGTAGAAACGGCGGCGTATCTGCTGCGCCTGAAATGGATACCTCTGCTGTCGCTGGTTCCCGTGCTGGCCGGGGCCATTCTCGCCGTCGCCGGCGCGGACTGGTGGCGGCTGCTGCGCTTCCCGATTTTGTTTCTGGCCTTCGCCGCCCCGATCCCGACCGCCGTGACGCTGCCGGTCAGCACGGCCGTTCAGGAAATCAGCACCAAAGGGGTTGTGACCGGGCTGGACTGGGCAGGCATTCCCGCTCTTCAAAACGGCTTCCAGATTGATACGCCGACGGCCTCGGTGGAAGTCGCCAAAGAATGCAGCGGCTTCAAGAAGCTGACCTCGTTTCTGGTGTTCGCCACGCTTCTGGGGTATCTCGGGCGGCTGACCTGGCCGAAGCGGCTGGCGCTGGTGGCGTCCGCTGTGCTGGTGGCGATTGTGGTGAATATCGCCCGCATTGCGGCGCTTGTGGTGATCGCCACCAATATGGGCATGGGAGCGATGCACAAGGCCCACGACGGCGCGGAGTACGCGGTAATTTTGGCAGCCTTCGGGCTGATGATGCTGATAGCAAAGGGGTTAGGATGGCAATCGCAGATCACGAACGAAGCGCAGTAAATTCTTCAGTAGATTCTTCTGGCTCTCTTCCCGGCGCAGGCAGCAA
Source organism: Capsulimonadaceae bacterium (assembly GCA_965277455.1). Lineage (GTDB taxonomy): Bacteria > Armatimonadota > Armatimonadia > Armatimonadales > Capsulimonadaceae > JANXMY01. The sequence goes on from OZ255823.1 coordinate 4,244,652, forward strand.
GCCGCCTGCCCGCAAAGCCATCCTGCCCCTGCTTTGCGCGGTGTTTGCGATTTGCGCCGCGCTGGCAAACCGCGCCGTGCCGCGCCTCAGCACCGCCGCGCTTCTCCCGACCCCGATTGCGGCCTTTCCGCACACGCTGGGCGGCTGGACAAGCGGCCCGGACCGCGACGGCAACACTCCTCTTTTGCCGTCGGCAACGATCATTGAGCGGACGTACCAGAACGCGCAGGGCAAGCAATTTGCTCTGCTTCTGCTGACCGCCCATGATTATGCCGACTTCCACGACCCGAATATCTGCCTGCCCGCACAGGGGTACACCCTGGGTTCGATCCGCAAGGTTGCCCTCGGGAACAAAGGCGACAGCGCGTTTATGATGACCGCCACGCTGCGGGATCAAAAGATTGACGTCCTCTACTGGTGGCCGGGTCAGGCGCGTCTGGAAACCGGCTACGGCTACGATCAGTGGGGCAAGCTGCTGGCCGCCCGCGACCGCCTGACCGGTGAGCAGGGCAAGTCGCTGTTTGTGCGTATGATGGTTCCGCACGACACGCAAAGCGAGCAGATGCTGACCCAGACAGCGTCTTCCTGGGAGCCGACATTGGTAGCCCTGCGGAACAAAGCCAAATAAGATATAAGCTAAGACGGCGTTGTTGCATAAATCGTTGTCGCTGCCATCAAGAACATCAGGAACCATCCAACAGGGACATCAGAACCATGCCATAAATGGCACGGCTAACGGGCCTTCGGCCAGCAAGCACCGCTCACCCCCCCCGCCCCCAATAATGGGGGAGCCAGACAAGGAACAAGAAGGGCCTTCCCCTCTTAATCTGGTTCCCCCATTATTGGGGGCTAGGGGGCCGTCAGGGGGCTTTCTATACAGTCTAGCTAAGAGTTAGGATAGATATAGTTGAGTGCCGCGACGCGGTAGTTCTCGGTGTCCTCGCCCTTTAGCCGTGCCATTTATGGCATGGTTTCTCGGGTCATGGTTTCTTGGGGCAGGGACAGTTAGGCAACAACGCCAGCTAAGACACAAAAACAGCCCCGGACCGAAATCCGGGGCTGGTTTTCTGTCACGCAAATTCAGGCCGCAGCAGGTTCAGCAGATAATCCCCGTAGCCGCTTTTGACCAGCGGAGCGGCCACGGCCCGCAGGCCGGCCTCGTCGATGAAGCCCATGCGGTAGGCCACTTCTTCGATGCAGCCGATTTTCAGCCCCTGCCGCTGCTCGATCACCTGCACGAATGTCCCGGCCTGCATCAGCGAGTCGAATGTCCCCGTGTCGAGCCACGCCGCGCCCCGGTCCAGAATGCCGACTTTCAGCCGTCCCGACGCCAGATATTCGCGGTTGACATCGGTAATCTCATATTCGCCCCGCGCACTCGGCTTTAAATCACGGGCGATTTGGACCACGTCGTTGTCGTAAAAATACAGGCCCGGCACGGCATAGGACGATTTCGGCGACACAGGCTTTTCTTCAATGGAAATGGCCCGATGGTCGCCATCGAACTCCACCACGCCGTACCGCTCTGGGTCTTGGACATGGTAGGCGAACACGATGCCGCCGTCGGGGTCGCTGGAGCGCTGAAGCAGGTCCGCCATGCCCGAGCCGTAAAAGATGTTATCGCCGAGCACCAGCGCCACTTTATCATCGCCGATAAACTTTTCGCCGATGACAAACGCCTGCGCCAGCCCGTTCGGCTCCGCCTGCACCGCATACTCAAAGCGGCAGCCGAGCCGCGCCCCGTCGCCGAGCAGCTTTTCAAAATGCGGCAGGTCGTGGGGAGTCGAGATGATCAGCACCTCCCGGATGCCTGCCAGCAAAAGCACCGACAGCGGATAATAAATCATCGGCTTGTCGTAGACCGGCATGAGCTGCTTGGAAACAGCGAGTGTCAGCGGATGCAGCCGGGTTCCCGAGCCGCCCGCCAGAATAATTCCCTTCATACGTTTCCTTTCGTGCCGGGCACAGAAAAACTAAAACACAGAAAACTTAAAACACAAAAAACTAAGTTCGGCCAATTATACCCCGAGCGGGCCGCTAGGCATGATTTTTGCAGTTAAGGTATTCTGCGGCACAAAATCAAGCCGCAATAGGAGTGAAGAGAGCGTATGCGCGTTTTAATTACCGGGGCGGCGGGGATGCTGGGCACGGATGCCCGGCGGATGCTGGCGGCGGCGGGGCATGAGGTCATCGCCACCGACATCGGCCCGGCGGCCACCGGCGAAATCCGGCCACTGGACATCACGGACCTGGACGCCGTGCGCCAAATGCTGGGCGAGACCCGGCCTGATTTGATCTTTCACGGCGCGGCCTACACCAATGTCGACGGGGCCGAGCGCAGCCCCGAGGCCGCCTACAAAGTCAATGCCCTGGGAACGTGGTGCGTGGCAAGTGCCGCCGAAGAAATCGGCGCGGCTTTGGTCGCTATCTCCACCGACTTCGTGTTTGATGGGACCAAAGGCACCGCGTACACCGAGTTCGACACGCCGAACCCCCTCAGCGAGTACGGGGCCTCCAAGCTGGCCGGGGAAACGCTGGCCCGGCACGCCTGCCGCCGGTGCTATATCGTCAGAACGTCATGGCTCTATGGGGTCCACGGCAAGAACTTCCCGTATACGGTGCTGAACCTTGCCAAAACCAAGCCGGAGCTGCCGATTGTGGCTGACCAATACGGCACGCCGACCTACACGGTAGACCTCATCAGCGCCGTGCTGGAAATTGTGGCGCAGCCGCTTTATGGGGTGTATCATGTCTCGAACGGCGGCGGACCGGCAAGCTGGCTGGAGTTCGCGCAGGCCGTGCTGGAAAAGACCGGGCAGGCACACGTTCCCACCCGGCCTCTCACGTCGGACGAGTACGCGCAAATGTTTGGCTCGCCCACCCGCCGCCCCGAAAACAGCGTCATGCGCCCGCTGGCTTTGGAGATGCGCGGCTGTACCCTCCCGCGACCGTGGCCGGACGCGCTCGATGCGTTTTTGACCGATGCCCGCGCACAGGGTAAACTTTAGGCCGACGAGAACTTTTTAGGAGAACACATCAACAATGCAGCATTTGATCGTCACCGGCGGGGCCGGATTTATCGGCTCCAACTTTGTTCGCTACCTGCTCGGCAAATACCCGGAGTATCACATCACCGTTCTGGACGCCCTGACTTACGCGGGCAATCTGGCGAACCTGGCCGATGTCAAAAATAACCCGCGCTTTTCGTTCACCCAGGGCGACATCAACGATGCCGGGGTGGTGGATGAGCTGGCAAAAAAGGCGCAGGCGATTGTCAACTTCGCCGCCGAAAGCCACAATGACCGGGCGATTGTGGACCCCGAAGCCGCTGTCCGGGCGAACTTCAACGGCGTCTTTACGCTGCTGGAAGCCGCCCGCCGCCACGGGCATGAGCGGTTCCATCAGGTCTCCACCGACGAAGTCTACGGCACGACGGACGGCATCTTCCGCGAGGGGGATGCGCTGGAGCCGAACCAGCCCTACTCAGCGGCCAAAGCGGGCGGCGAGCTGATGGTGCGGGCGTACAACCAGACGTTCGGCCTGCCGACTATCGTGACACGCGGCTCCAACACGTTCGGGCCGTATCATTACCCGGAAAAAATTATTCCGCTGTTTATTACGAACCTGATTGACGACAAGCCCGTGCCGGTGTACGGCGACGGGATGCAGGTGCGGGACTGGATGTATGTGCTGGACCACTGCCGGGGCATTGATATTGCCCTGCACAACGGCACGCCCGGCGAAGTCTACAATGTCGGCGGCGAGAACGACCGGCCCAATCTGGAAGTTGTCCACCTGCTGCTGAAAATGCTGGGCAAGGACGAGTCGCTTATTCATTACGTCAAAGACCGACCCGGTCACGACCGCCGCTATTCGCTGGACTGCACCAAGATGGGGAAGCTGGGCTACCACCCGGAGCAGGGCCGCTTCGAGGAGCGCTTGCAGGAAACCGTGGACTGGTACAAGGCCAACGAACCGTGGTGGCGTGCCATCAAGGAGAAGCAGGCCGGGTACCAGGAGTTTATGAAGCAGTGGTATAAAGACCGGCAGTGATGTTGCAAAATAGGCAAGCGAGGGGTTGAAAACCCCTCGCTAGGAGAAGTGTCCTTCGGACAGCGGAAAAGCCCCAATGCTGCAGGCTCTTTTCTTTCGTCCGCAGGACGCCTCCCCTAGCGAGGGGTTTTCAACCCCTCGCTCTGGCTTTTTTTTGCTAACCACAGCATGCCGTCATACACGGCCTCCATGCCCCGCGCCGTCCGCTCAATGCTGAATTGGGCCGCAACACGCTCCCGCCCCCGCTCGCCCATCCGACGCGCCTGTTCCGGGTCCTCTAAAAGCTGAAGAAGCGCCGAAGCCATCGCCTCGGCGTCGCCCATCGGGACCAGCAGGCCGGTTTCCCCGTCCGCGACAATCTCCCGCGCCCCGCCGCCGTTCGTGGCGACGACCGGTTTGCCCGCCGCCATGCCCTCGGCAATCACCAGCCCGAACGGCTCGGCGCTAATGGACGCATGGGCCAGAATGTCCAAGCGGTCAATCAGGGCCGGGACATCGGTGCGAAAACCCAAAAACTCCACGCAGCCTGCCAGCCCCAGCGTTCGGGTCTGCTCCTGAATTTCCTCTTCATACGCCTGCTCGGCAAACAGCGGTGCTCCAATAATTTGAAACTTGGCTTCGGGGAACTGCGTATGCACGAGAGACGCGGCATTCAGAAAGACGTGCTGCCCCTTCCAGCGGGCAATGCGCCCGACCAGTCCAATCGTTGGCGCGTGCGGATCAGAAAATATCGGGGCAGAAGGCAGGGGGGCAGGGTGGGGAAGGACGCCGTCGTGGACGACGCACATTCGGGGCAGAGTTGCTCCCAGCGTGATCGTTTCCAGCGTGGAGTGCGAGTTTGCGACTACGCGGGCTGGCAAAAAGCGGCACAGACGGCGAAACACCGCCGCGACCGGGCCGGGCAGGTAGTCTGAGTCGATGCGGTCCCGGACGTGCCACAGCAGCGGTACTCCTGCCAGCCGGGCGGCGAGGCCGCCCAGAATGTCTGATTTCAGCGAGTTGGTATGCACGACTGCCGCGTTTTGAGCGCGAATAAACTTTCTCAAAGTCAGCACATATTTTCCCGCCGCCCCCACATCGCGCAGGCGCAGCAGGGTAGACAGCCCGAGGCCGTCCTTGCGCGTCTCCGTCACATCCGAAGACAGAGCGAGAATATGTGTCTCCACCCCGGACTCTTCCAGCTTTGCCCGCAGAGGGCCGTCTTCGCCCAGCACCACCACCGGCACAAACCGCGCCCGGTCGAGGTGCTGCACGAGATGCAGCAGCGCGATTTCGCCGCCGCCCAATTTGGCCGTGTGGTCAATATATAAGATGCGGGGAAGCGTCGTGGGTGGGCTTGAAGTCGCCAAATCGAGAGTGTCCTTTTAAAAACTGCTCTTTCTGCGGCAAAATCTGCCGAAGATATAAGAAAGATAAAAGCTTACCGTCCGCATTATACCGGCAAACCGTGCAACTTTATTGTTTTTCAGAACCGTAGACACAGAAAGCTGTTTCTAATAAATTCTCGCGCAAAACTGCCAATAAAACCTCATGCAAATACCCAAACGCGCAAAGGTTGGCACAATTCTTGCATAAATAGTTTCTAGCGGCGCGGCGCAGGGCATTCCCGGTCTGCTCTCAGAGAAAAAGCTGTGCTATAATAGACTTACCCTAGATTCAATCTGGTCATTCCCGTCGCAAGCCTCGCCAAAGCCGGCTCACAAAATATATGTCAACTAAAATGCATTACGATCTTCAGCCCTACGAACCCACTTCTGCTCTGGATCCTGGCCCCGCCGCCACGCCTCAGCCTACGGTGATTGACACGCTGCGGATTTTGCGCCGCCGGGGCTGGGTTGTCGGCGTCATTCTGGCGGCTGCCCTGGGTGTCGCGCTGATCGTCACGCAGCGGACGCCCAAGACATGGCAGTCCCACGCGCAGTTGATTTTGCAGAGCCGCCCTGCCGACGGAACTACTGCCAACGCCGACGAAACGGTGGAAACGCAGGTCACCATGATCCGCAACCAAGAAATGGCACAGCGCACAATCCTCCTACTGAAAAATCGCCTTCAGGTCCAGGGCAAATCGCCGGAATCGCTAGGTGTAGATGCTCCCACTCTGGAAAAAGAGATCAATGCTGCCGGTGCCCCGGACACCAACATTATTGACCTGACTGTGGACGCCCCCAACCCGGACCAGGCCGCTTTGCTCGCCAACGGCGTCGCCGCCGCGTTTATTGGCTGGAAAAAAGAGATTGCCCAGCGCAACAGCGATACGCAGCTCAACAGCCTGAGCATCCGAGCGGACCGCGCCAAAGCCGCGATGGAAAGCGCGGAAATGCAGAAGCTTAACTTCGAAAAGGGGAAGGGAATTGTAGATGAAGGGACACAGTCCAGTTCCATCCTGAGCCAGTCCCTGACCGCCGACAACACCGTGACCATAGCGCGGCAGGAGCTGGCGGTGCAGCAGACGACCCTGAATACTTTGTCCGGTCAGCTCAACGCTGTCAACGCCAAAATCGGCAACGGTGAGCCGCTGCGAAATGACGGCGAGACAACCCAGCTTCAAGCGCAGCTCAATGACTTGGAAATGCAGCGATCCGAAGCCGCCACGAAAGTGACCCCGGCATTCCCCGGCATTCTGCCCGACTTGGACAAGAAAATTAAGGACATCCAGGCACGCTTAGAAACGTCTCTGCGCGGCACGCTGGCGAACAACCCTTCCCTGGACACGCAGAAAACCCTGAAAGACTCTTATATCCAGGCGACGCTCAGCGTGAGCATCGCAGCGGCAAAGCTGGCCGGGGCGCTCCAAGTTCAGCGCGACGTCAACGCCGAAAAAAAGCAGCTTCCCGACCGAAATCTGCAAATCTCCCGGCTGGAGCAAAACACCGATCTGGCTAAAGACCTTTATACAGGAATTGAAAAAAGCCTGAACGCCGCCAAAAATAACCGCGATATCATTACAGGCAATGTGCAGCTCATCCAGGCTGCCGATGTGCCGGAGGCCCCGATCAGCCCCAATCGAATGCGTAACCTGCTGATTGGAGCGGGCATCGGCCTCGCTCTTTCGGTGCTGGCTGTGATGCTGCTGGAGCAGATGGACCGCCGGGTCCGCGACCCCGAACAGCTTCGCCGCATTGGCGGCCAGGACCCCATTGCCGGGACCCTGCCCCGGATGTCGCGCCGGGAGCTGGCTGATCTGCGCCGAGGCGAGCTGACCCCGGCGACTTCCGAAGCACTCAACCTGGCGGCCATCAATCTGGGCCTGTTAATGCGCGAAAGCCAGCGCCTGCTCGGCTCCGAAGACGTGGAAAAAACGGCGCTGTACCCGCGCTGGGCGGCGAACGGCTCCGCGCTCGGCCCGGTGCTTCCTTCCCTGCAAAATCGTGTTATTCTGGTCACCAGTGCCCTGCCCGGCGAAGGCAAGTCTGTGACGACCGCTGCGCTGGCACGGGCAATGGCGCGGGGCGGCAAGCGGGTGATTCTGGTGGATGCCGACCTGCGCCGCCCTGCTCAGGGGCAGATGTTTCCTGGGGACAGTCCGCTGGGGATGGCCGACGTCCTGGCAGGCCGCACGGCTCTGGTGGATGCCTTGCAGGCAACCGAGGTTCCGAACCTGCTGGTTCTGCACTGCGGGCAGGTCACGGACAGCCCGACATCGCTGCTGTCCCGGCCCCGGCTGGTCGACCTGATGCGCGAGCTGCGCGGCGCGGACTGTACAGTCTTGATTGACACCCCCGCCTGTGCGGTGGTCAGCGATGCGTTCTTGTTGGCCCCCCATGCGGACTGCGTTCTGCACGTCGTTGGCATTGGGCTGGTGGACGAAGCGGTAATCCAGCAGACACGCGCCGCCCTGAGCGCCGCCGGGCCGCAAGCGATGGCCTATTTCATCAACCGTGCCCCCAGCACCCCCGGCCATGCGTATCAGGGCTACTACGCCGCCCCGGTCGTCATGCCCGAAGATATTGAAGCCGCCAGTGAAAATGCCGCCGCCGAGCCGCATTCGACCCGCCCGGTGTCTTCGCTCTGGGAGAATCAGGATTAACATTATGTCCAAACAGTCTTTCAAGCTTACTTTACTGCCCCTGTCGCTCGCCGCCGCGTATGCGCTCAGTTCGCCTGCGTCCGCGCAGGGCGTCCCCGGCGTCTCGACAACGCCCGTCACGACCGGAGCGCCCGTCACAAAGACCGCGCCGACCGTGCCGCCGATCCCGATCACGCAGAACCCGCCGGGAACACAAACGCTGTCGCCGACCGGGCAGGCCATGCTTCCCGCTGCCGGTGCGTCTGAGGCAATCACGCCGCTTCCGTCGCCCGGCCTGCCGGTGATTGTTCCAGCGTCGTACACGCTGGGCATCGACGATGTCGTGAGCGTCTTAATCACGGGCTTCCCGGAGCAGTCCATGCCGCAGGTCGCGGTCGGACCGGACGGCACGATCACCCTGCCCCTGCTGAAGAAGCCCGTTCAGGTCGTCGGGCTGACCCCGACGCAGCTTCAGGCGCGGCTGACGGCGGCCTATCGCACCTATATTGTGCAGCCTGTCGTCAGTGTGTCCCTGCTGAAAAAGCGCCCGCAGTTTGTGACGTTCTCCGGCTTTGTGGCCCGCGACGGGCAAGCCGAGTACCGGCCCGGACAGCGGATCATTGAGGCGCTGGCCGCCAACGGCGGCATTCCGCAGACCGGCAATGCAGCGGCGATCACGGTGCAGCACGCCAACGGGCAAACGCAGACGCTGGACCTGACGCACCCGGAAACCAAAGCCGACAGCCCGCAAAATATTGTCCTGCAAAGCGGCGATGTCGTGTATGTCCCCGAACAGCGCAGCCAGATTTTGGTCACTGGGTTTGTCCCCAAGCCCGGCCCACTTCCCTACAAGGAAGACATGAAGGTGCAGGACGCTCTGGTTGCCTCCGGCAGCCCCGCCCCGGATGCCGCCGACCTCGCCAATGCGACTCTGACCCATGACGGGCAGGAGTATCCGCTGAACCTGTATGCGCTGCTGTACCAGAATGACCAGAAATACAACTACAAACTGGCGGCGGGCGACGTGATCAACGTGCCGGAGCTAACCAACAAAGTGTTTGTTTTTGGAAGCGGTGTCATGCGTGATAGCTACTATGACTTCAAGCCCGGCGACCATCTGTGGGACGCCATCAAGGCAACTGTTCCTGCGTCGGGGGCTGACCTGGCAAAAGTCAGCTTCAGCCACTTTGACAAGCAGACCAACGTCGTCACCGGCAAGGAGCTGGACCTGCAAAAGTTCCTGAATGGCAAAGAAAATGACCCGAACAAGCGCATGGCGCTGAACCCACCGCTGCAAATCGGCGATATTATCAATGTTCCCGTCAAGGGCGCACACCACTCTCTGTTTGACCTGCTTGCGCCGGTCAGCAGCACGCTGGGCCTGCTTACCACGACCAAATATCTTTCTCAGTAACCGGCCCAACGCCAAGAAAGCTAACACTGACTGTATGATTGATGCACGCACCGAACCCCGGACCGAACCCGCGCCGCTGACCGCCCGGCGGCCCCACCTGACTATCAGGCCGACGGCGGGCTGGCAGGCGATCAATGCCGCCGAGATTTGGCAGTTCCGCGATCTGCTGACGACACTGGCCCAGCGCGACGTGAAGCTGCGCTACCGGCAGACAGCCCTGGGAGCCGTCTGGGTGGTCTTGCAGCCGCTCATGGCGGCGGTCATTTTCACCGTGGTCTTCAGCCGTATCGCCAAGCTGCCGACCGACGGCCTGCCCGCACTGGCCTTTATGTTCGCCAGTCTGCTGGCCTGGAATGCCTTCAGCTCCACGCTGGGCAAGGTCAGCAGTTGCCTTGTGGCGAACGGCAATCTGGTCTCTAAAGTGTACTTTCCCCGCCTGGTGCTGCCGCTGTCTACGGTGCTGTCCACACTCATTGATTTCGGCGTGTCGCTGGTGATGATGGCGGCGATTATGGCGTTTTACCGCATCGTTCCTGGCTTCAGTCTGCTGCTGCTGCCGGTCTGGCTGGCGCTGACTATCCTGCTGGCGGTGGGCATCGGCCTGTTTACTTCGGCACTGATGGTGACGTACCGCGATGTAGGCTACATTTTGCCGGTCGTCACCAACTTCTTGTTCTACGCTTCGCCGATTGCTTACTCCCTGTCCATTGTGCCTCCGCACCTGCATCTCCTGTTTGCCGTCAACCCGCTGTCGGGCCTGCTGCAAGCCTTCCGCTGGTCGCTGCTCAATGATGGGACGTTGCCCCTGGGAATGGTGGCCTACTCGGCGGCGTTCTCGCTGCTCGTGTTTGTCGCCGGGGCGTTCTCCTTCAAGAAGATGGAGAGAAAGTTCGCCGATGTCATCTAACGCGAAGCCCCTGCTGTCCATCTGCATTCCGACCTATAACCGGGCGGAGCTTCTGCGGTCGGCGCTCTACAGCGTCGTGCGGCAGGCGGCGGCGCTGGATGGTCAGGTGGAAGTGGTGGTCTCCGATAATTGCTCCCCGGACCACACGCCGGAAGTTTTGGCCTGGGCACAAACGCTGGGGCCGCTGCGCTCGCACCGGAACGCCGAGAACATCGGCGCGGCGCGTAACTATTTTCAGCTTGTGCAGGAGATGGCACAGGGAGAATACTGCTGGATTCTGGGCGATGATGACCTGGTACGCGCAGGGGCAGTGGCGGAGGTCGTGTCTGCGCTGGCAAGCCATCCCGACATCGACTATGCCTTTGTCAATGTCGCGTATGAAGAAATAGCGGACCGTGAGCCTGGGCTGATTGAGAACACAGAAAAATACACCTGCGAGCGCCGCACCTGTTTCGTCGATGAGCAGCGCGTCCTGGCGCGTTGGGAGCGTATTGTTGCCTACAGCGATCACGGCGGGCCGTTCAACTACATTGGCAGTCATATTCTGCGGACCCGGATATGGCGCGCAGAGAAGTTCGAGGTTGAAACCGACGAAGGGTTTTTGTCGCTGGAGGCGACCCTGCCTCATGCCTGTATCGCGGCCAAGTACATGACGGGGCGGCCTGTGCTTTATCTGGGGCGGCCTCTGGTTCTGGTCTTTCTGGGCGGTCAGGAATGGCAAAGTTTCTGGCCGATGGTGCAGGTCGTGCGCGTTTTGGAACTGGGCGATTACATGGCGGCTCAGGGGGCGGAGCCAGCGATGGTCACCCGCTACCGAAATCTGGTGCTGGGGGCTTCGTCCGGCTGTTTCTGGCGGCTTCTACGCGATCCGACCGTGGACGGACGGGAACATTTTCGCATCGGGGAGATGAGCCGTCGCTTCTGGAAGCATTCGGGATTTTACAAGATGCTGCTCTGGGACCCGGCCCATGCCCTGCTGGCGGCCCCCCTACGGCGGCTGCGGGCCGCCCGCTGACACGTCTGTTCCGCTTTGAGAAAGCAAAAACGTTTACGAATGTCATCTAATACCAAGCCCCTGCTGTCCATTTGCATTCCGACTTACAACCGGGCGGAGCTTCTGCGGTCAGCCCTGTACAGCGTCGTGCGGCAGGCGGCGGAGTTAAACGGTCAGGTGGAAGTGGTGGTCTCCGATAACTGCTCCCCGGACCACACGCCGGAAGTTTTGGCCTGGGCACAAACGCTGGGGCCGGTGCGTTCGCACCGGAACGCGGAGAACGTTGGTTTTGGGCGGAACTTTCTGCGTCTCGCGCAGGAATTGGCAGAGGGCGAATACTGCTGGGTTCTGGGCGATGACGATGTGCTTTGCGAGGGAGCGGTAGCAGAGCTAGTCTCTGCACTGACAAGCCACCCTGAGATTGACTATGTGTTTGTCAACAACTCGTTTCAAGACAAGCAGGAACCTGAGCAGCCGCCGCAGTCTGTCCCGAAGACGTATTCCTGTTTTGTCAGGGAGCAGCGGGTTGTAGACCGGTGGGAGCAGATTATCGGCATGAGCGATAATAAAGGGCTGTTCACCTATGTCGGCAGCCATATTCTGCGAACGCGGCTGTGGCGTGAACATCAGTTTGATTTCCTGACTGACACCGGCTACCCGTCGCTGGAAGCGACGTTTCCTCATGCCTGCCTGGTCGCCCGGCACATGACCGGGAAGCCTGCGCTGTATATTGGGAAGCCCCTCATCAATGTGTTTATGGGCGCTCAGGAATGGATGCCTTATTTCCCTCTCATCTCTCTGGTACGGAGCCTGGAACTGGGCCAGTACATTGCCGCGCAGGGGGCAGAGCCGTCGATGGCGGCTCGCTACCAGGACCTGGTGATGCGGAAGTCTTCTGGCTGCCTGTGGCAGCTTCTGAGAGACCCGAACGTCGAGGGAAAGCAATACCTGAAACTCGGAAGCCTGTACCGGCGGTACTGGAAACACCCGGCGTTCTACCGGATGCTGCTGGCGGAACCGGCCAAAACCCTGCTCGTCGACCCGCTGCGCCGCTTTCAGTCTACGACCCGGCAGCGCCTGCGGCGCAGCCCCGCAGTGTGACCCTGTTTTTGCCTGCCCAATCTGCCAACTATCTCGTCAAGATAGGTTATCCAATAAGAAAGTTTGCCGATGTCTTCTTCTGATGTTGCCGTCTCCGTGCGCGGCCTGTCCAAGTCTTACACCATTGCCCACAACGCCGAGAACCACACCACGGCGGCGGAGGCGCTGATCCACCGCCTGAAAAACCCGCTGTCCCGGCCCAACACCGAAACGTTCTGGGCGCTCAAAGACGTGGACTTCGACATCCAGAAGGGCGACGTGGTCGGCGTCATCGGGCGCAACGGCGCGGGCAAATCGACGCTGCTGAAGGTCCTGAGCCGCATCACCGAGCCGACCACGGGCCAGATTGACCTGTATGGCCGCGTCGGCAGCCTGCTGGAAGTCGGCACCGGCTTCCACCCGGAACTGACGGGCCGGGAAAACGTCTATCTCAACGGCGCAATCCTGGGCATGAAGAAGTCCGAGATCGCCCGGCAGTTCGACGCCATCGTGGACTTCTCGGGAACCGAGCAGTTTTTGGACACCCCCGTCAAACGCTACTCGTCGGGGATGTATGTGCGCCTCGCCTTCGCCGTGGCCGCGCACCTGAACCCGGAGATTTTGATTATTGACGAAGTGCTGGCCGTCGGCGACCATAATTTCCAGAAAAAGTGCATCGGCAAAATGCAGGATGTGGCCGAAAGTGGGCGCACCGTCATTTTTGTCTCGCATAGCATGGCAAGTGTGCTTCAGCTTTGTAACAAAGGATTTTTCCTGAGTCGCGGGCATGGCAGCGGCCTGACTGATGTGCAGACGGCGGTTGACGAATATATGAGATTTGGGATTGACCGGGAAGCGGAAAAAATCTGGTCTCTGGACGAAGCCCCCGGCAACTCCCAGGCCAAAATTACGGGCGTTCGCGTTCTGGATTCCGAAGGCGAGATTCAGAACGAGCATTTTATTTCTGACCCGGTGACTTTGGAAATGGATTTTTGGTGCGGCGGGTATGGAGTGCGGCTTAACCATTCGTTCCACCTTCTCGATGCTTATGGCACAGTCATCTTCGCAACCGCCAATTCGCACGATGCTGTCTGGGGGCAGAAGGAATACCAGCCCGGTTTTTATAAAGCGCAGTGTGTGATTCCACGACATTTCCTAAATGACGGTCATTATAAAGTCTCGGCGTTCCTTGTTCAAGATACCAGTGAGATCATCGGTAAATCTGAGGAAGTCGTGGGCTTTAGCGGAATTGACAACGGTGTGACACGCGGCGGCTACACCGGCGATTGGATCGGGGCCGTTCGCCCGATGCTGACGTGGGAAGGTTCTCCTGCCCTGCCGCATGAGATGACGCTGACAGGTTCTCTGAGATGACCAATTTGCAAAATGCTATGCCACCAACTAGTGTGCCAGCGGAAGCACCTGTGCTTTCAATTTGTATTCCTACCTACAACAGAGCGGAGCTATTACGGGCAGCCCTCTACAACATTGTTCAGCAGACCGCTCCGCTTGGTAACAAAGTAGAGGTTATTGTTTCTGATAACTGCTCCTCTGACCATACCCCGGAAGTCATGGCTTGGATAAAGCAGTTTGGAAATGTCCGTTACCACCGGAACTCAGAGAACATCGGGTTTGGGCGCAATTCTTTACAATTGACCCAAGTTTTGGCTGAAGGAGAATATTGCTGGATATTTGGAGACGACGATTTGCTCCATGATGGTGCTGTTCAAGAAATCTTGTCAGCACTTTCGCTTCACGCAGATATTGATTACGCTTTTGTAAATAGTTCCTATGAGCAAGCTTCATCTCGTACACAAGAGTTGGATAAAGCAACTTCAGGCTACACTTCATCACTTTGTTCTTGCAATGAAAAAACTCAACAAATTGTGGATCGCTGGGAACATATTATTCGCCTCGGAAACGATGCCGGGTTGTTCACCTTCATTGGAAACCATATTTTGAGAACAAGTTTATGGCGTCAAAAGAAATTTGAATTTAAATCGGATATAGGTTTTCCTTCACTAGAAGCAACATTCCCCCATGCTTGTGCCGTGGCAAGCAGCATGATCGGTAAGCCTGCTTTATACATCGGAAAACCCTATGTTATTGCGTTTTTGGGCGCTCAAGAGTGGTTTGATTCGTGGCCTATGATCCAGCTTATTCGTGTTCTTGAGCTAGCCGAATACATGGCAAAACGTGGTGCCGAAACGGCAATGATAAACCGTTACCGTGATTTGGTACTCCGACACTCATCGCAACATTTTTGGAAGTTTTTAACTGACAAGAACATACCAGGACGCCAGTATTTTAATGCATCGCATTTGTGTAGAAAGTATTGGAAAATTTCTGGTTTTTACAAAATGCTGTCAGTTTATCCTTTCCAAAAGTATATTCGTCAGCCCTCTCGAAAAGTGTACCATGCCTCAAAACGTATTTATCGTGGTAATCACAAAAGCATTTCGTGATAGGATTAAAGCGTAACCATGCGAGGATTGGTCAATAAATTGCTTTGGTCAGCCTTCGCCCACACCGCGCCCCGGTGGTACGCGCTGCTGCGAAAAGCGCAGAACAGCGCGGCCCGGCTGACATTCAGGCAGCAGGTCGGCAGCATTGAAGGTGACTGTTACATCGCGCATCCGCTGTACCTGATTGGCCCGCAATACATCACTGTCGGCAGTGGCTTTCACGCCGAGCCGGGGCTGCGGATCGAAGCCTGGGACAGCTACGCGGGCGTGGCCCATCAGCCGAAAATTGTGATTGGGAACGGCGTGGTCATCAACTTCAATGTGCATCTCGGGGCGATTGACCGCATTGAAATTGGCGACAACGTTTTGATCGGCAGTAATGTGCTGATCACCGACCATTCGCACGGGACAACCTCCGAGGTAGATATGCGGCTGACGCCGCTCCTGCGCCCGCTGGCTTCCAAAGGCCCCGTCGTGATTGAAAGCAATGTATGGATTGGCGAAGGCGTCTGCATCCTCGGGGGGGTGCGGGTGGGGCATAGCGCCATTATCGGAGCAAACGCGGTCGTCACCCGCGATGTCGCCGCCGGGGATGTCGTAGGCGGCATTCCGGCCAAATCAATTAAGAAAATATCGTAATAGGACCAGACTTATCTATGCTTGAAGCGCCATCTCGCCAGAGTGCGGACAACTTGGACACGGCAGGCAGCCCCGCCAGTCAGAAGCGGGCGCGGGTGATTGCCCATTACCTGCCGCAGTTTCACCCCATCCCGGAAAATGACAAGTGGTGGGGGCCGGGCTTTTCGGAATGGACCAACACCGCCAAAGCCAAACCGCTGTTTCGGGGCCATCATCAGCCCAACGTGCCTGCCGATCTGGGCTTCTATGACCTGCGCGTTCCCGAAACCCGGCAGGCGCAGGCGGACATGGCGCGGGCGCATGGCGTGGAAGCCTTCTGCTACTGGCATTACTGGTTTGCGGGCGACCGCCTCCTGGAGCGGCCCTTCAACGAAGTGCTGCGCTCCGGGGAGCCGGACTTCCCGTTCTGCCTCGGCTGGGCCAACCATACCTGGTCCGGCATCTGGTACGGTGCGCCTAACACGATCCTGAAAGAGCAGACATATCCCAGTCTGGCAGACCATGAAGCGCACTTTCAAACGCTGCTGGAAGCCTTCTCCGACCCGCGCTACCTGACGGTGGACGGCAAGCCCTTTTTTCTGCTGTTCCAGCCCGCTGAACTGCCGGACTCGGTTCGGGTCACAGATTTCTGGCGAGAGCTTGCCGTCAAATCCGGCCTGAAGGGCCTGCATATTGTGGGAGTGACGCATGAGCCGGAATGGAACCCGACCGAACACGGCTTTGATGCGGTCACGATTTCGGAAATGCGGCAGGTTCTCGCTCAGCCCGGCGCAGGCTTAGGCGCACGCCTGCGCCGCCGCCTGCTGCGTGAAGAGCGAATCAAAAACCTGCGGGCGCGGCTGACGACCCGGCCCGTCAACGTTCGATCCTACAAGGAAGTCTACAAAGACCTGGTGGTGCAGCGCGAGCTGGACTTTGAGTATTATCCGTGCGTCATCCCCAACTGGGACAACACGCCGCGCAGTGGAAACCGTGGCAGCATTCTTTTAGAATCTACCCCGGAGCTGTTCCGAAAACATCTGCGCGATGCCATTGCCCGTGTTGCGGATGTCCCACTGGAACACCGCATTCTTGTCCTGAAATCCTGGAACGAGTGGGCAGAAGGCAACTACATGGAACCTGATTTGAGGTATGGCCGGGCGTACCTGGAAGTGCTGCAAGACGAGATTGTCGGCCTGCCCCTGCTGGCGGATCGCCCATGAAAAACCTCGTCAGCCGTGTGCTGCGCCGGGTACGCCATCAGTATTATAAGACACGTCACTCGCGTCTTGAGGTTGGGCCAGGCTTTTCTGTCACTGGCAAGCTCATCGTGCGCGGGCCGGGCCGCATCATCATTGGGGCTAATTGCAAGTTTGACGACGCCACCGGGTCGCCCAATGTCCTGTGGACGCACAGCCCGGACGCAGTTATTCAAATTGGTGATAATTGCTACATCAACGGCGCAGAGATTACCGCACAAACTGCGATTACTATTCAGCGAAGCTGCCTGATTGCCGACTGCCTGATCATGGACACAGATTTTCACAGTGTCTACGCAGACCGGAAAGCCTCCGGGGCACGGACAGCGGCGGTGGAAATCGGCGAAAATGTCTGGGTCGGCAAACGCGCCATGATCTTGAAAGGTGTTTCGGTCGGCACAAACTCTGTGATTGGGGCGGGTGCTGTGGTTCGCACCTCGGTTCCCGCTAACGTCGTCGTGATCGGCAATCCACATCAAATTGCCAAGCATCTTCCCGCCGCCAATGCGGATACACCCGAGTAAGTTATGTCCGCACGAGTTTCCATTATTATCTGCACGCGCAACCGGGCGGAAGACCTGCGGCAGACGCTGACCGCGCTCTCCCAGATTTGCGTGCCCGAAGACCTGCCGACCGAGCTTGTGATCGCAGACAATGGCTCGACGGATGGCACGGCGGACCTCGTGCGAAACTATCATCTGCCTAACATGACGATTCGTTATGTCCATGAACCACGCCCCGGCAAAGGGTACGTCTATAATCGGGGCATGGCCGAGGCGACCGGCGAAGTTTTCCTGCTGACCGATGACGATGTCCGCCCGGCAGAGAACTGGATTGCGGCGATGTGCCGCCCGATTCTTGAAGGCAGAGCCGAGGCCGTATTTGGCAAAGTTGTTCTGCCGGACCATCTGAACCCTGCATGGACCGAACCGATGCACCGAACACTGCTGGCGTCTACCGAGGAAACCAATCTGGCCGACCCGGATGCACTGGTGGGAGCGAATATGGCCTTTTCGCGCAAAGTGCTGGAACTCGTTCCAGCGTTTGACACGGAATTAGGGCCGGGAGCCATTGGCTTCGGCGATGAGACCCTATTTTCCTATCAGCTCAAAGAGGCAGGATACAAAATCGTCGCGGCCCCAGAAACACAGGTGGAACACCACTTCGACAGCGCCCGTTTGACCCGTGACAGTTTTCTGAGCCGCGCAGCGGGGCAAGGGCGCTCTGATGCTTATATCACCTACCACTGGCGGCATGAGCCGCTGCCGAAGGCGCGGTTTGAAATTGTGCGGCAGTCGCTCAGGCTCCGCTACTGGCGGTTTAAGTGCCGGGCAAACTACAAGCCCGCGCAAGGCCCACCAGTCTGGGAGATGATTATGGTCTATTACATCGCGCTGAACAAGCAGTTTCTCGCGGAGCAGCGCCGCCCGCGTAAGTATGACCGGCACGGTTTGGTGAAGCGCGTCGACCCATGAAAGTTTCGATTATTATCTGTACGCAGAACCGGGCGGATGACCTGCGCCAAACGCTGGAGTCGCTGGGAAAAGTCTGCATCCCGGAGACGCTGCCCACCGAAGTCCTCGTCGTGGACAACAACTCCACCGACGGCACGGCGGCGCTGATCCAAGCCTGCCGCCTGCCGAA
The DNA here is from genome assembly GCA_965277455.1 of Capsulimonadaceae bacterium. Lineage (GTDB taxonomy): Bacteria > Armatimonadota > Armatimonadia > Armatimonadales > Capsulimonadaceae > JANXMY01. Next base: position 4,263,092 of record OZ255823.1, read on the forward strand.
TATGACCGTCCGCTACCTCGCCGAGCCGCGCCGGGGCAAGTCGCACGGCCTGAACCGGGCGATGGCACAGGCGTTGGGCGAGGTGTTCCTGTTCAGCGATGACGACCTGCGCTTCCCGAAAGACTGGGTGACAGGGATGTGCGGCCCGATTTTGTTGGGTGAGGCCGAGGCTGTTGTCGGCGGCATCCGCATGGCGGCCCATCTGGAACGGCCCTGGATGGAGCAGGAGCATCACCTTCTGCTGGCCTCGAACACATGGTGGCAGCCGGAAACCGAGCCGTCCCTGGTCGGCGCAAACATGGCCGTTTCACGCCGCGTGCTGGCACAGGTTCCCGGTTTTGACCCGGAAATTGGGGCGGGCACGCTGGGAGCCTACGAAGATTACGTGTTCTCACAACAGATCACGCGGGCAGGCTTTCGGCTCCAAACCGCCCTGCCTGTCTGCGTGGAGCATCATTTTCAGGAAGACCGGCTGACCCCGGAGCGCATGAGCCGGGCCGCCGAAGCCATGGGCCGAAGCTGGGCGTATGTCGCCCATCACTGGAAGCATGAACCCGCCCCGCAACCCTGGTTACGCTGGGCGCGAGTGATGTCTCGCTGGCAATTCTACCGTGCCCGGCGCTTTCTGCGGACACGTGGGCGGCAGGCAGACCACCTGCCCGGCTGGGAAGTGCAGCAGCGGCAGGACGTGGCCTTTGCAACGCAGATGCTCCGCGAGCGCAAGCGGCCCCGGCGCTATGCCCGGTTCGGCCTGTCGCCGCTGACGCCCGAGGACGAGTGACATGAACATTTCGGTCATTGTGCCCGCCTACAACGCCGAGCGGTTCCTCAGTCAAACTGTGCAGAGCGTTCAAAGCCAAACCGAAGGCGACTGGGAGCTGATTGTCGTCAACGACGGCTCCCGCGACGGCACCGGCCCGCTGGCCGACCGGCTGGCCGCCGAAGACCCGCGTGTGCGCGTGGTGCATCAGCCAAACGCGGGCCTGTCCGGGGCACGCAACGGCGGCATCGCGGCGGCATCGCCCGAGGCTGATGCCTTCCTGTTTCTAGATGCCGACGACCTGCTGGAGCCGGGGGCACTGGCCGCGCTCACGGTGCTTTTGGAAACCTCCCCCGATGCCTCGGCAGCGTATGGCCTGGCCCGGTACATCGACGGCGACGGGCAGCCCATCCTCCCCGGAGTCGCCGAAGCCTTTGGGCGCACCCGCCGCAGCGTGGAAGGCGGGCATTTGGCGCGTCACCCCGTCGAAGACGCCACAAAGTTTGCGATGCTGGCCTACCGCAACTCGATTTTGACGCCGGGACAGGTGCTTCTGCGGCGCTCGGCACTCGAACGGGCGGGCCTGTTCGACACTGCCCTGCCGCCGACCGCCGACTGGGATATGTGGCTGCGGCTAACCCGGCACGCCGACATGGTTCTGCTGGATGCCGTAACCCTGGCCTATCGCCGCCACGGCGAAAATATGTCCGGCAAAGACGAAGTCATGCGCCCGGCGGAGCTGACCCTGCGTGCCAAGTTCTGCCGCGACGAAACACTGCCCCCGGCCCTGCGTCAAAGTGCGCTGGCGGGCTACCGCCATTCTGAGCGCGGCTGGGCGACGCAGTGGGGAAGCATGGCGCGGGAAACGCTGGCGCAGGGACATCTAGTGCTGGCCGCCAAGATGCTGCGCCGCGCTGTGCTATATTCTGTGTGGTCCCTGAGTGGGCCAAAGTAATTTTCAAGTAATTTTCAAGTAATTTTCAAGTAATCTATTATGCGATCAAGTTCACTTGTATTAAACTATAACGGCCTGCGCCTTCTGGAAGGCTGCTTTTCGACGCTGGGCGCGGCGACCCGCGAAGGGCGCGACCACGACGTCTATCTGATTGACAACGGCAGCACCGATGACAGCATCGCCGAAACCGAGCGCCGCTTTCCCTGGGTGCGCTGCGTCCGCGCCCCGCGTAATGCCTTCCTGTTCACCTACAACGACATCATGCCGACCCTGGACACGGAGGCCGTGCTGCTGCTGAACAACGATATTTTAGTCGAGCCAGACTTCATCCCGCCGCTGCTGGAACACCTGCGCGAGCCGGACGTCTTCGCGGTCAACACCCGCGTCCTGACCGGCGACCGCATCACCCCGCAGGGGTCGCGGACCGAAGGCGGCTTCCACCGGGGAATGTGGTGGAGCAATCAGCTTCCCGACACCGACCAAACCACGTCCTGCTTTTTTGCGCTGGGCGGGCAGGCGGTATTCTCCCGGTCAAAATATCTGGAGCTGGGCGGCTTTGATGAGCTGTTCTGGCCGCTCTACCACGAAGACATCGACCTGTCCTACCGCGCTTGGCGGCGCGGCTGGCGCGTTCTCTATGAGCCGCGCAGCGTGCTGTATCATCTGGGCGGGCAGACCTCGGCGTCGGCCTACAAAGCCAAGCAGCTCAAAGCCATCGTGGACCAGAACACATTTCTGCTGCAATGGAAAAACATCGACGACCCGCAAATGCGCCGTGAGCATCTGATGTGGCTGCTGCCGCGCCTCGCCCGCGCCGCCGCACACCGGGACATTCCTCTCTTGAAAGGCTTCTGGAACGCCGCCCGGCGGGTAGGGAAGATGCGGGCACGCCGCGCCGCCGAAATGCCCCTGCGCCATGTCTCTGACCGCGAGGCATTCCGGCGCATGATGGCCGAGATTGACGGCCTGCTCCCCGCCGCTCAAGAACAGCCTTTATGAATATCGCAATTTTCGCCAGCGCGTTTAGTCCGCACTTTGGCGGCGTCGAAGAAGTTTGCCGCAATCTGGCCCTGGAATACAAACGGCGTGGGCATGGAGTGGTCGTGCTGACAGCCCGCCATCCCGCTTCTCTGCCTACCAGCGAGATGGTGCAGGGGATTAATGTGCACCGGTTCGCCTGGGAGATGCCCAACGGCTCAGCGGGCGGCATGGCCCGCTTTGCCCGCTGCTATCCGGTGGATTTGGCAGCGACCGTTCGGCTTCTGCGGCAGCAAAAGATTGACTTGATTCACCTTCACTGCCTTAGCGCCAACGGCTTTTATGCCCTCGGGGCCGCCCGACTGACCGGTCTGCCGCTCGTGGTCACGACGCACGGGGAGCGGACAATGGACGCAGGCAAATTGTACCAGAAAAGCGCGACAGCCAACTGGACATTCAAGCGGCTGATGGCGCGGGCGGCCTATGTCACCGCCTGTTCGGAACAAACTTTGGACGATGCCCGGCAGTTTGTCGGCTCGCCGCTGGCCGGGAAAAGCCGGGCCGTTTACAGCGGCTTTTCTTTTGAAGAGTTCGAGGCGGGTCAAACGCCGTACTCGCATCCGCGCCCGTATTTGTTTGCCATCGGGCGCGTCGTTCCGCAGAAGGGCTTCGACGTGCTGATTGACGCTTATGCGCGGCTATCCGCCCGCGTCGCCGAGGCCCCGGACCTTTTGATTGCCGGGGACGGCGCGGAGCGAGTGAATTTGCAGACGCGGGTGGGGGACCTGGGGCTGATGAACCGGGTGCATCTGATTGGCTTTGCGGACCGGCCCAAGACTGTGTCGCTGTTCCGAGGCTGCGAGATGTTTATTCTACCCTCGCGTCAGGAGCCGCAGGGCATTGTCAGCCTGGAATCGATGGCCTGCGGCAAGCCGGTAATCGCCTCGCGTGTTGGCGGCGTTCCTGAAGTGGTGCAGGACACTGTGACCGGCCTGCTGGTTCCGAGGGAAAACCCGGACGCACTGGCGGGGGCAATCGAATCGCTGCTGGCCGACCCGGAGAAAGCAAAAGCGCTGGGCGACGCGGGCCGCGCCCGCGCCGTGTCCCTGTTTACCTGGCCGCGCATTGCGGACCAGTATTTTGAGATTTACGATGCCGTTCTGCGCGGCGTGGGAAAATAGCTATGACGCCGCTCACAAATCCGCTGATCAGCATTGTTGTCGCCTGCTACAACGGCGAAAAGTTTCTGGCACTGACTTTGGAAAGCGTACTCGCACAGACGTTTAGCCACTGGGAATGCCTCATCGTAGACGATGGCTCTTCCGACGGCACGCTGGCTATTGCTCAGGAGTTTGCTGCCCGGGACGCCCGGTTCTGGGCCATCACCCAGGCCAACGCCGGGGTGTCGGCAGCACGCAATTTTGGCGTCGCACAGGTGGCCCCAAGCGCGGAATACCTGCACTTTCTGGACAGTGACGATTTGCTGACGCCGGACGCGCTTGAGACGTTGCTACGTGCGCTCATAAACTGCCCGGAGGCGGTTGGCAGTCATGGGCTGGCGGACCAGATTGATGAAGCGGGGAAACCGCTCAGTCCCGGCGAGTTCGCGGCCTACTGCCGCAACCGTAAAGGCTTTGATGGGCGCGAAATCGTGGACTGGCCGCGTGAAGCCCCAACGACGCTAGCTGTGTTTGCGAATTGTTACTATTTTCTGCCGCCCGGCGTAGCACTGGTGCGCCGCCGGGCGTTCGCGCAGACGACAGGCTTCGACACGTACTACCGCAACGGCGGCGAAGACTGGGACCTGTTCAGCCGTCTGGCCCGACTGGGTGAGTTTGTGTTTGTGGACAAAGTTTTGATCTGCTACCGGCGTCACGGCGGCGGGGCGACCAACAATGCCGCAGCAATGCACACGGCAGGGCATCATGTCAAGCACAAACTGTTTTTCGCGCCTGAAAATAGTCCGGCGCAGCGGCAGATGCTGGGAAGTGCTTACCGGGCCTGGCAGCGCTACAAATACAAAGAAAAACGGGCACTGATGCAGGAAGATTGGACGCGCCGCGATGCCCGGCACTACGCGGTGCATGGACTTCAGGCGGCGGGGCATCTGCTGTTCTGCCTGCGCGGCTATCCGAGCCTGAAGGGGTAAACCTGTTGGACCTGATCTTTGTGTCTTTGGAAGACTGGGACGACATCTGGCGGCGGAACCAGTTTTTGTGCGCGGCGTATGCCCGGCGTCACCCGGACGCCAAAATCCTGTTTGTCGGTCTGCCGCGAGACGTCACCGGGCGGCTGCGGCAGGGGCACTGGAGCGAGTTGCGCGGCGTGCTGGATTGGTCGCCGCCGGGCCTGCCCAATATCACGATTACGCGCTTCGCCAAGTTGTTTCCCAATGCTCTAGTACCGGGCAGAAAGATGAACGAGGCGCTGATGCGCTCTCATATCCAAAAGACCGCCGGGCATCTGGGGCTGAACGCGCCGTTGCTCTGGCTAAACCCGCATTCGGCGGTGCATCTAGCAGGGCATCTGGGCGAAAGCGCGGTGATTTATGACATCACCGATGACTGGATTAGTTTAACGCAGTCGCCCGCGCTGACCCGGCTGATTGAAGCGCAGGATGCCGCGCTGTGCGCTCGCGCCGATGCGGTGATTGTCTGCTCGGAAAAGCTCTACGAGATGAAGGAGGGTATGGCTCGCCGTCTTTTTTTGATCCCAAACGGCGCGGATGCGACGTACTATGCGTCCGTGCCTGACCGTACCCTGCCGCTGCCCGCCGAGGCGGCGCACTGGCCGCGCCCTGTGTTCGGCTACACCGGCACGCTGCACCCGGACCGCGTAGATGTGCCGCTGGTCGCAAGCCTGGCGCGGGGACTGACCGCAGGGTCGGTGGTGCTGGTAGGCCCGGACCATCTGAGTCCTGAAGGTCACGCCGCGCTGGGGGCGCTGCCAAATGTATTTCTGACGGGGCCAAAGCCCTATGCACAGCTCCCGGAGTATATGCGGGCGTTTGATGTGTGTATCACGCCGCATCGGGTGACGCCGTTCACGGAGAGCCTGAACCCAATCAAGCTCTGGGAATACCTCGCGGCAGGCAAGCCGATTGTCTCTACGCCGGTGGCGGGATTCCGGGACTACCCACAGTTCGTCCGCCTGGCCGCTGAGGCCGAAGAGTTTATCCGGCAGTGCGAAGCTGCCCTGGAGGAAGACCCTGGCACCGTGCAGGGGCGGCAGGCGGAAGCGGGCCGTCATAGCTGGGAGGCGCGGCTGGATGCCGTGGAGGATGTCCTGGCCGCCTGTCTGAACCAAGTCGGCTGACAGACAAAAGCGGGGCTTCCTCCTGTGAGGAAGCCCCACTTTTTTGTTATCGCGGTTTTTTGACCGGAGGCTTTTTGACCGCTTCTTTTTTAGTCAATGGCTTTACTGCTTTCTTAAGCGCCGCTTTTTTCGCTTTTTTCGCAGGATGCTTGCGCTTGACCTGGATCATGCCCCGCACGAGAACCTGCGGCCCGTAAGCCAGCGTCACCGGGTCGGACTGAGTGGCCGCGCCGACATTGTCATAGGCAGTGGCCGTGATCTGGTAGCTGCCGGGCCGGGGCGGCGTCCATTGGTACTGGAACGGACTGGACAGACTGGTTCCGACCACGGCGTTGTTGGCGGTGAACACCACTTTTGCAATCGTCCCATCCGGGTCTGTCGCCGTCGCGGACAGAAGAACGGACCCTGCGCTTGCCACCATCGCCCCGCTTTGATCTGTGTTCACGCTGACGAGCGGCGGCTGATTGACGACCGCCGGGTACAGCCGGTTTTGCGGGATGATTTCCTGTGGCTGATGAGCGCTGGACCAGTACAGGCGGCAGCGCGAACTGCCGTGGAGCTGGAAATACTCCAGGTGGATGTTGGCTCGCTGCCCCGCTTTCAGCATGACGGTCGCGGTGCTAATCTTGGATTGATCACGCACCCAGTAATCAATTAGCATCTTGCCGTTGATCCACAGCCGCACACCGTCATCGGCATCCAGAGTCAGCGTGTACTGCTCTGTGTATTTCGGCTCGATCCAGCCGGTCCAGCGTACTGCGAACAGGATTTGCAGGTCCGGGGTGACGGCCCAGTTGACAAGGTCGAGGGTTGGCTCAATCCGCGACAGCCGATAATAGGACGGCAGAAAGGCGTTGGCTTCATCATACTGATCTTTGAAGTACTCGCCCAGAAGTCCGGTGCCGGACCCCGCCGGGATGGCGGCTGCCGTGAAATTGCAGCTCTGGCTGCCCACCAGATGGCTGTATGTTCGGGTGCGGGCGGTAAACGTGTAATTGTTCTGGCTGGGCGAGACGGTATATGTGCCGCCCTCCGTCAAGCCAGAAAAGCTGTAAGCGCCGCCGATAGCGGAGGTAGTCGTCTTTGTCTGCGAGCCGCTGAGGCTGACGGTGACCCCGGCAATGCCCTGACCGCTGGCATCAGTGATACGGCCCTGAAGCGTGTCGGACTTGGCGGCATTGTACAGCGGCGAATACACTTCAATCTCACGGATGTTTATTTGGTGCGGGCCGGACTCGCCGCCCGCCAGCGCGGCTTCCTGAGTGGGAACCCCCCCCCAGGTGCAGTCATGCACCAAAATTCGGATTTTACCGGTTTTGACGGCGGGAAACTGGTCGGTGAAGATACATCGGTCGCTGTAATAGCTGTCCTCGGCGCAATGAAGCGCATTGGTGTAGAATGGGAACGCTTTAGGCGGCTCCGTGGTGTGATAGAGTGTCACCCAGTGGCCGCCGCTGTCATATTGCAGCTCATAATCCAGCAGGGACCCATCGGATTGATGGGGAACCGGGCAGTAGATCACCACGCGGTTGATCATTGCAGGAACTGGAAGGTCCATCTCTACCCAGGCGGGGCCGGTGGATAGGTCTGTGTTGCTCGACCAGGGGCGGCTGTTGCTGGTGAAGTCGTAATACCAGCTCTCCATCTGCCCGTTGAACAGCTTTGCGATGTCGTTGCTGTCGTTTGCATCGGTGGGATGCGTCGCTGCACCTGAGGCGGAGGCGGTCACGCCCGGCTGAAGGGCCAGGTTCATGCCCCAGTTAACGGGGACGACCTCTATGGTCTGTCCTGCGGCCATCTCGACATACACGGGAATTTCGGGGACGGGCAGAACGACCTGTCCGCCGACAATTGGTAGGTCGCTTGCGACGCCGAGGGCGCTGACGATATGCAGCCGGGTTCCGCCGCTGACTTTCAGCGTGACCTGCCCGTCTGTGCCACCTGCACTCATAAAGGCGGCCAGTGATTTGTTGGGTCCTTGAAACAAGCTGCCCAGATACAGAGTGTTGCCAGGGCTGCCGAGGTCGTAGGCTTTGACAAACTTTGTGCCGTAGCTCTCTTCTGACCAGACCCGCATCAGAACACCCGTCGGGTTCAGGCTGCCGTCGTCATTGATCCACCAGTCGGGGACATCAAAAAAGCCGTGGCTCCAGTCGTACCAGTTTGCCGTGTGTTCTTTGGGGATGCCATACTGCTCAAAGACCATTGTTTGAAGCATGGTCCAGCGCCCCTGATGGCGCGGCTGATAGAGGCCAAAGTTTGCGGCTGCGAAGCCTTGCTCGGTTTCCCATTTTTCTTTTTTATCCTGGCCATACTTTGCCAGCAGCGTGTTCAGGTTGGTGAGCGAAGTACGCCCCAGCCACAGATCGCCATTGGTCGTATTATAGGAGTGGAATGAAAACCCGTCGATGGCGTCCCCGCCCCCATTCTGCAAAAATGCCTCAATCCAGCTTAGGGAGCCAGGATTGATGTTGACGGTCGTGGGGCCAATCACTTTCAGGGCGGGGTTGACATTGTGGATGGTCTGGGCGAACGCTTTTTCCTGAATGGCATACAAATCTCCCCGGTTGGAGGTTGTGTTCGGCTCATTCTGCGATTCCCAGTAGTGAACCCGGTCGCCAAGCTGCGTGGCGATCTTCGTGACACCGGCTACGTCATTGCCGCCACCGGGGAAGTTGACTAGCAGATCGCGTGGCCGGACCGGGTCTGGGAACGCGAGGTAGTACTGCTGATCCAGGCCGAGGTCGGCGGTGACCGTGAGGAGGGTCGCGTCCGGGCTGCTCGAATCATTAAAATAATGACGCTGCGGGCCAAGGGCGACAATGCCGCGCATGACGTTGTCCTGGCCCCCCTCGGCGGCGTAGCTGGAAGGGACGCTCCACGAGGGAACCTGCGGAAAATGGGGATCATTGCGAAAGATCACAAAACTGGTCGACCCCACGGCGTTGCCCCACTGCGGCAGGCTGGTACTGCCGAGCAGGTACAGCTTGTACCATCCGGGAGCCTGCACATTGACTGTGAGCGGGGAGGAGGCTGGCCCCTGGTCCACCACGTTGCCGTAGTAGTCTCGCACTTCGTAGGCGGTAGCTCTGCTTCCCTGAAGCGAAAAGACGACCGGCTGACCGACATAAAAAACGTTGTCTCGGTGATTTGTCCCAATGGTGACAAGGACGGGCGGGGTCTGCCACTGCCATCCGGCTCTGGCCGGGAGAAGGGAGGCTCCGATCAGAAGAGCGCAAAAAACGGCGCAAACAAATTGGGGCAGGCGTTGAGACCGGGGCAGGCGGTGAGGCATGGGTAGTTCCTTATCGAACGACGGCGCTCCCGAACCGGGCGGGTCCGCGCACATCAAATCAAGTGCATATCAAGTAAGGTGTCTGGCTGGTTTTGACTGGGTCTGTTGGAAAAGAGGAAGAGGCAAATGCTCACTAAAAACAGTGCTTCTGTCATTAGTATACCTTGTCAGCCGCTTCTTTCTCCGTCAATTATCGGTGAAAAAAGGCGTGACAAAGAGGGTTGCCAGAAACAAATTTTCGCATACCCTGCGACTTGGCCCTTTTTTTGCTATAATAAATACGTGGCTTCAATAAAAATTCTTTTTTCGACAAGTACCGCGCCAACGTTTGAAGTAGAAACTGGTGCAGTCGGCGGGCATCAGGTGGATGCGTCGTGCCGAAGTTTGGACTGGGGCAAGACTGGGCTTCGCAAGCAGTGGCATCATGTCCGCGAAGCGATTGCGGTGATGCGGCAGGCGCGGCACTATCAGGTTCTGGTGCTGTGTACAGTCGGAATTGAAGCCTTTTTGGTGGGTCGTTTGCGCTGGCTGGTCTGCCCCCGCACGAAAGTGGTCTGCGTGGATTTCCTGATGCCGCAGGAAAGCAGGCTCATGACCATCGTTGGGACGTGGCTGCGGGGAATTCATGCGTTTGTCTGCATCCGCACGGGAGATATTCCGGTCATGGAACGTCGCTTTGGCGTGCCTGCTGATCGCTGCCATTTTGCGTTTTTTCCAGCAAGCCTCGCTTCGGAAAGCGCCACTACACACGAACAGGACTATATTTATTCGGCGGGCTGGGCGCATCGGGACTGGCCGACTTTGCTGCAAGCCCTGAAAGACGTGCCCTACAAAGCCGTGTTAAGTGTCAGCGGAACATTGGATGTCCCTGTGGAAGCCCGTGAGCGTGTTCAGGTGCTGCCGCAATGCACGCCCGCCGAGGGCCGCTCGCTGATGGCTGGGGCAAGTCTGGTGGCCCTGGCTTTTGAGGATACCTTCCTGCCGAGCGGCCCGCTAGTTCTGCTGGATGCGATGGCGATGGGCAAGGCGGTGGTGACAACGCGGGTCAACGGAACGCGGGACTATGTGGATTCGCCGCGAACCGGAGTTTTAACGGAACCCGGCGACAGCGAGGCACTGGCCGCCGCCCTTACACGCCTGATGGAAGATGAGGCTCTGCGCCGCAGCACCGGGCAGGCTGCCTGTGATGAGGCTGGAAGCCGTTTCACCGGACGGCAGTTTATGGACAGTATTCTCCATGTCTGCGAAAACTGCTAAAGCAAACTTATGAATAGTTCCGAACAATTTATACTGCCTGAAGCCGCCGTCCCGGCCCAACAGTCCGAACCGAGTTTCTCGCAGGCTTTCCGCCGAGATGTGGCACGGCTGCTGCGGAGCGCTCCGACACGCAGCCAGACGGTGCGGGTAGTGCTGACTAATCGGGGGCTTCAGGCGATTACCCTGTACCGCCTCAGTCGCCTTCTGTGGCAGAAGCGTGTGCCGCTGGTCCCGCTCGTCTTGACGCGGCTGGCGCAGACGCTGTTTGCGATTGATATTGCTTATGAGGCAAAGCTGGGTCCGGGCATTGTCATCGTGCATGGGGTGGGGCTGGTCATTGGCAGCGAAGTGGTGATCCAAGGGGACTGCTTTTTGTATCATGGCGTGACGCTTGGCGACCGAGGCTCGGAGTGGGTCGGCTCGTCGCGCAAGGATGGGCACCCGACTCTGGAAGAAAACGTGATGGTGGGGGCTGGCGCGAAAATCCTCGGCCCTATTCGTATCGGGCGCGGCAGCATTATCGGGGCCAATGCTGTGGTGCTGCATGATGTGCCGCCGCTGTCCATCGTGGCCGGTATCCCCGCCCGCGTCGTTGGCCAAAGACCGATTGAGGACATTTAAGAGCTGCCTATGAGTGCTGACGCCCTGATTTTAGATACGCCGCACGCCGACAATACTGCCATGCCATCGTCGCTTGATCTGTCTGTCATTGTAATCAGCTACAACACCCGTGAGATGACGCTGAACTGCCTGCGAGCGCTGTATGCCGGGCTGGGGAACTTGAAGGCCGAGGTTTTCGTCATTGACAACGCTTCTACCGATGGCAGCGCCGAGGCGGTGCGGGCGGCGTTTCCAGCGGCGCAGGTGATTGAAAACAGCGGCAATACGGGCTTCGGGGCCGCCAACAATCAGGCCATGCAAATGGCGTCCGGGGAATACTTCCTGCTGCTTAACTCGGATGCGTTTGTGGAGCCGGAGGCAGTTCCCGCGCTGGTTGACTATGCCCGGTCTCACCCGGAAATCGGGGCGGCCGGGCCGCGCCTGCTGAACGGGGACGGGACGCTTCAGCTTTCGTGCTTCCGCTACCCGTCGCCGCTCGGGGTCTGGCTGGAGCAGCTCTGGGTGTCCGCGCTGCTCCCAAACCATCCCGTGCTGGGGTATTATCGCCGCTGGGGGCATGACCGGGAGCGTCTGGTAGACTTTGTCATCGGGGCCTGCCTGCTGGTACGCCGCGAGGCTTACGTTCAGGTCGGCGGGTTTGACGACAGCTTTTTTATGTATCAGGAAGAAACCGACTGGCAGCGCCGGATGCACAACCGGGGCTGGAAAATCGGCTTTACGCCCGACGCACAGGTGACGCATCTGGGCGGGGCAAGCGGGGCGTCGGAGAAGGCCAAGATCAGCGGGCACTTCTTTGACAGCATGGATCATTATCTGCACAAGCATTATGGTCTGGCCGGGCTGCTCTCGCTGCGGCTCTCCATGCTGATTGGCTGCTTCCTGCGGCTGCTTTTGTGGCTGGGCGTGTTTGTCGCCGCCCCCCGCCGCCGCGAGGTGGCGTTGTCAAAAATCCGGCTGATGGCCTGGCTGTGCGTGCGTCAGGTGACACACTGGCGCTTCTCAGGAAAACCAACTTCTTTATGATTCTTCAGCAACAACTGCCTCCCACCCCCTTACGGCGACTGGTGAAAACCGGCGGGTTCATTCTGCTTTTTGCCCTGATCGCCGCTGCCGCGACCGCCGCCGCCGTTGTGCAGCCGGACATGAAAGGCGTGATGTATATCGGGGCCGCTATTTATGTAGCGGCTTATCTGTATGTGTCTTGGAAGCGGCCTGACATCGCGCTTTTACTGACTTTTGCTGGAGCAAGCGTCGCATCCGACGTTTCGAACGGGCTGTTCGCCAAGTTCTCCATCGCAGAAGCTAATCTGGTGCTGGCCCTGCCTGCGTTTTATATTTACTGTATTCGGCGCAAACAGGTCGCCTGGGTGGGTCCTATCGCCATTCCGGTGGCGATCTATATGGGAATTTCCCTGCTGTCCTCGGCAATCAACTGGCGCGGCAATGATGCGCTCATCTCGCTGATTCAGATGGCGCTCTATCTTGTCATTGCGGTGTCTGTCTTCGCCAATTTTGCCGTCAAGCCGGAGCACCTGCTGCGCTCTTTGTATGCGATGGTGATTGCGGGCTGCGGCGCGACGGTGTGGGCGCTGGTTTTTCATTACCCGCTGGGGAAAAATGGAACCGGGGACCTGATTGCTTCCACGCTGCAAGTGGCAATTATTCTGCTGCTGGCGACGGAGCGGCGCAACACGCGCCGCAAAGTTCTGCTGGTTGGCGCACTGATTTTGCTGACCATCGGGCTGGTCTTTTCCCTGTCTCGCGGCTCCTGGCTGGGGGCGCTTTGCGGCCTCGTCATGATCTTCACCGTCCGTCGTGAGTTCAAATCACTGTTCCGCCTGCTGCTGCTGCTGATCCCGATTGCCGCCGTTTGCTGGCTGTCGCTGCCTCAGGACATGAAAGCATATTCCACGGGCGTTGGCAAAGATCGCGGCAACATTGAGGCACGCTATGAGTCGGTGGACCTGGCAAACCGTTACTTCAAATCTAGTCCGCTGTATGGAACCGGGGTAGGCCTGCGGAAAGAATACGATGCCACTAATATTGTGCTGATGGTGCTGGCGGAAACGGGCATCGCCGGGCTGTTCGGCTTCGCGCTGATCCATATCGCGTTCTACCGGATGGTCTGGGTGACGCAAAAAAGGCTCTCGGTGACGGACCCTCTTCATCCGCTGCTATGCGTCGGCGCCGCATTGGTGCTGGCCCGGCTGATGCACGGCATGGTGGACCACTACTGGACACGCGGCGTTTTGATGACGGCGTGGGCCTCGGCAGGGATGACGACGGCGGCCTATTTCGCCGTCTGCCGCCGGGCGGGAGTGCGCCGCTTATGAGCAGTTTAGAACAGATAACAGAACAGATAACAGAACAAACAAAAGAGCCTGCACACGTCACGCTGTACATTGACACGGTAGCCTTCGCCGGAACCGAGCGGCATCTGCTGGATTTGGCGCTGGGCTTGTCGGGGATTGGCGTGCCGGTGACACTGGCCTGCCCCGCCGAGTCGCCCCTGACGGCGCGGGCCTCGGCGCTCGGCGTGTCCGTCGCCCCTGTGCCCCGTGGACGCGCCGGGGAAGCACGGGCGATTGAGTCGCTTCGCGGGTTTTTGTGCCATGACCGCTCCATTCTGCACGTTCACAACGGCAAGACGACGCTTCAGGCCGCGCTGGCTTTGCAGCTAGGCGGGCGCGGGCGCGTCGTCAAAACGCAGCATTTCGTGTCGCCCGCCCATGCGTCGTACACCGGCCTGAAAGCGTCTTTGTCTGGTGCCGCCCACGGCTGGGTCAACCGGCGGGTCAGCGGGTTCCTGGCTATCTCCGAAGCGGTTCGCGCACAGATGCTGGCGCGGGATGAGGCTCCGGCAGAGCGCATTTATCTGGTTCCGAACGGGATGTCCGGCGTGGAGGCGTCTCCCGAGGCCGCTGCCGGGATACGGCGCGAATTTGGCATTGAACCGGACGCACCGCTGATTGTGTGCGTGGCACGGCTGGAGCGCGAAAAAGATATTCTGACGCTGCTGCGTGCCCTGCCGCAAGTGCGGGCGAGCGTCCCCGACGTCCGGCTTCTCGTCGCAGGCGAGGGCGCGGAGCGGGGCGCTCTGGAAGCCGCCGCGTTGGAGCTGGGGGTAGGGGGCGCGGTGCAGTTTGCCGGGTTCCGCGAGGACGCCCGCGCCGCGATTGCCGCCGCCGATGTGTTTGTGCTGCCGAGCCTGGAAGAGCCGTTCGGGCTGGTGCTGCTCGAAGCGATGGCCCTGCGCCGTCCGATTGTGGCAACTGCCGTGGGCGGGCCACTGGAAATTGTCGCGGACGGCGTGACGGGCCGGCTGGTCCCGCCCGCGCAGCCGGGGCGTCTGGCGGAAGTGCTGAGCGAGCTGCTGAGAGACCCGGAGGGGCGGCAGAAGATGGGCACTTTTGGCTACGAGCGTTATCTCGACAATTATACGGCGCAGCGCATGGCTGAGGGAACTCTCCGTGTCTACCGGAGCGTCTTATAAAGAGCAGCATAACAAAGAGCAGCATGACAAAACCCCTACGCATTTTATTGATTTCCCACACCTGCCAATCGCGGGATGAAGGCCACCGCCGGGCGGAGTGCCTCGCGCAAATGCCCGGCGTGGAGCTGCGCGTGCTGGTCCCGGACCTCTGGAAAGAATATGGGCAGTGGCGTCGGCCTGAAAAGCCACTGTCAGATACGTTTGCCTACGAAATCGGCCCCACTGCTCTGCGCTGGATTGGCCCGGCACAAAACTACCTGCACTTTTATCCGTTTCTGGCCCGCACCCTGCGCCGGTTTCAGCCGGATATTATTGATTTGTGGGAAGAACCCTGGGCGGCGGTCAGTGCTCATGCCTGCTTTCTGCGTGACCGAGTCGTGCCGCACGCCCAAATCATCTCTGAGACCGAGCAGAATATCAACCGGCAGCTTCCGCCGCCGTTTGAAGCGATGCGCCGCTACGTGCTTCAGCACACCGATTTTGCCGTCGGGCGGTCCGCCGAGGCGCTGGACGTGGACCGGGACAAAGGCTACGCCGGGCCGGGGGCGGTCGTGCCAAACGCGGTGAACACGGACCGGTTCCGCCCAATGGACCGGGCGGAGTGCCGCCGGGCACTGGACCTGCCGGAAGACGCCAAATCAGGCTTTCTCCTGGGGTATGTGGGGCGTCTGGTAGAGGAAAAGGGTCTGGCCGATATGGTCAATTCCCTGCGTTTCTGCGGGCCGGACATCCACTGCGTTTTTCTCGGCGGCGGCCCGTACAAAGACGCGCTGGTGCATCTCGCACGCAGCCTGGGGAAAACAAAACAGGTGCATTTTCTGCCGAGACGTCCGCAGGAAGAGCTGCCGGGCCTGATGAATGCGCTGGATGCGCTGGCGCTGGTGTCGCATACGACGGCGACCTGGAAAGAGCAGTTTGGGCGGGTGATTATCGAAGCGCACGCCTGCGGGACGCCGGTGATCGGGTCGCATTCGGGGGCGATCCCCGAGGTAGTCGGAGCCGGGGGGGTGATCGTGCCGGAGCATGACCCCGAGGCACTGGCACAGGCGGTGACGCATCTGCACACGCATCCGGCGCAGGCGCGGGAAATGGGCGAGCGGGGCCGGGCCGAAGTGGAAGCCCGCTATACCTGGGAGCGCACGGCGGCGCAGATGTACGAGATTTATCAAAGCCTTCGCGGCTAACTTGGCACGTTTTGTGCATTAAAATCAATGCACTGCGATACTTTACCCGATCTTGAACCTCCCCGGTCTTCTGGAATGCCCATAACAACACCTAGCCCTGTCTCAAATAGCACGTCTGAGCACAATCCTCTCAAAACCGCCCTGGTCCATGATTATCTGGCACAGGCGGGAGGAGCGGAGCGTGTTGTCTCGGTGCTGCACGGGATGTTCCCGAACGCCCCACTGTATACGTCGGTCTATGACCGCGAAGAGACCTTTGCCGAGTTCCAGGAGATGGATGTTCGGACGTCGGTTCTTCAGCGGTGGCCGTTTTCCTCGCGCCGCTACCACAAGTTCGCCCTGCCGCTGTACCCGCAGGCGTTCGAGCGGATGGACTTTTCCGGCTACGATTTAGTTGTCAGCAGTTCCAGTTCGTTTGCTAAAGGGATTATCACGCCCCCGGAAACCTGCCATATCTGCTACTGCCACACGCCGTCGCGCTTTATCTGGCGGCAGGAAGACTATTTGAAGCAGGCCGGGTCCGCGCCTCTGACGTCGCTTGCGCTTGGCCCGCTCCTCAGCCGCCTGCGCTCGTGGGATGTAGAAAGCGCACAGCGCGTCGATTATTTTGTCGCTAACTCTTACAATGTCGCCCGGCGCATCCGCAAGTATTACCGGCGCGATGTGGCCGCCGTCATTCATCCGCCGGTAGAAACCAGCAAGTTCGCCCCCGCGCCGCCGTCCGAAGTGGGTGACCATTTTCTGGTCGTGTCCCGCCTTCTGAACTACAAGCGGATTGACCTGGCAGTGCAGGCGTGCAACCAGCTCAAAGTCCCCCTGCGGATCGTCGGCGACGGCCCGGACCTCGCCGCGCTGAAAAACGCCGCCGGCCCGACTATTCAGTTTCTGGGGCGGCTGTCCGACAAAGAAGTAGTGCGCGAGCTGTCCCTGTGCCGGGCGCTGATTTTCCCCGGCGAGGAAGACTTCGGCATTACGCCTCTGGAAGCGATGGCGAGCGGGCGGCCTGTGGTTGCCTACGGTGCGGGCGGGGCGCTGGAAACCGTTGTGGAAGGCGAGACCGGCCTGTTCTTTCCGAAGCAGACAGCAGAAAGCCTGGCCTCGGTTCTGGCGGCCTTGCCTCATCGCACGTTCTCGCCCGAGGCCCTGCAAAAGTATGCCGCTGGCTTTGATACCTCCGTGTTCGTCGCCCGCATGCAGGCGCTGATTGATGAGGCACGGGCCGAATACTGCCGGGGCAACAGCGTGCAGCGGATCAATGACCGCAGCTTATCCGGTGGCCGCTGGTAACCAATTTATTGTTAATGAAGCAACGGAGTAGTTCGAAATATGTCAATCCCACCCCCTGAAAAGACCACCACGCCGACGAAACCCGCCGCTCGGCGGGCCGCCGTGCTTCCGGCCAAGCCGCGCCGGGACTACCGGCTGCCTCTGGCCGCCGCTGCGCTGGCTTTGATTCTTGGCTTTGTGCTGGGTGTCTACTTGATCAGGCACCGGCACGCGACGGCGGAAGTCGTCGCCTCGGTCAATGGCACGGTCATTACTCAGTCGGACTTGTTTGAAAAGCTTCAGTCCGTTGCCGGACAGGCAGCCATTCATAGCATGGTAGAGCAGGACCTTCAGCTTCAGTTTGCCAAGCAAAAAGGCGTTGTCGTCACCGACGCGCAGGTAGACACGCAGCTCGCAAAGGATCAGGAGAACCCGGACTTTCAGAAATCACTGACGGCACGCGGTCTGACACTGACTGCTTACCGGGATGCGCTGCGAGTGCGCCTCGCACAGTCTATGGTCTATGCCCAGGGCGTGTCCGTCACGGATGCCGAAGTGCAGGACTGGTACAAAGCGGCTTCTAACCCGGCCAACCCCGCTGCCATTTACTACCAGCCTGAAGCGGTCAGTCTGAGTGTCATCAGCGTTCCGACCAAAGAACTTGCCCTGCGGGCGATGAAAGAGCTGAACTCCGGCACGCCGTTTGCGCTGGTTGCCACCGCCTACAGCACTGAGACCAGCAGAGCGCAGGGCGGGCAGATTGCGCCGCTGATCCTGGGACGAAACCCGCTGTCCAAGACGCCTGCTCTGGAAAAAGCCCTGTTCGATCTGCCTGTCGGCCAGACTTATGGCCCCGCAGCGTTTGGCAAAGCTCAGTGGATTTTCCATTGCAACAGCAAAACACCCGCCCAGACCCTGCCATTTAAAGGGGTCGCCACGGAAGCCCGGCAGAACGCACTGGCCGCCAAAGGCCTCAAGCTGAACGGCGCGAAAATCGCTAAAGAATTCACGGACTTCCAGCAGTCCTCCAAGCTGACCGCCTTCTGGCCGCAGTACGAGCAGGCCGTGACGGGGCACTGATCTCTGCAACACTGATTTCTGCGACACTGAACACGCCCGGCAGCAATGCCGGGCGTTTTTTTGTCTGAGCGTTTGCTGCCCATTTGCCATAATAGAGAGTGATGACTCTCTCTTTTCCACTTGCTTCGCTATGCCGCGAGATTACTACGGACGAAGAATTTCTAGCCCTGCGCGGCCCGTGGACTGCGCTCCTGGACCGCTGTGACTACCCGACGCCGTTCTGCTGCTGGGACTGGGCCTGGGAATGGTGGCAGAAGTTTGGCGGCGGGACTGCGCCGGGGTATCGGCTCGTGGTCGCAGAAGCGCAGGATGCGGCGGGCCGTTTGGTGGGGCTGGCTCCGTTCTTCTTTCCCGGCGACGGTGCGGGACCGCTGCGGCTGCGGCCTTTGCGGCCTCTGGCAACGCGCATTCACTGCCTCGTCGATGATTTGACCGAGGAGCCGCTGATCCTGCTGGACGCCGAAGCGCCGGAGGTGGTCTTTGCCGCCCTCTGCCGGGCGCTTCTCGCCTGGCCGGGACGGGCCGACTGGGACCTGATTCATCTGCGCCTGCTGCGGCGGGCCGGGGCTGGCGAGATCGGCCCCCTGTGGCGGTGTCTGCCCGGCACATTTCCGTTTGTCCTGACACGGCGGCGGCGGCGTCTCGGGCAGACGCGCCCCTTGCCCCCCGCCTGGCCCGCGCTTCGGCGGTCGCTGTCCAAATCCATGCGCGACAACACTTCCTACTACCCGCGCCTGCTGACCCGTGGGGGGCACGAGTGGTCGGTAAAGATTTGCCGTGACCCGGACGCCGTCTCGCGGGCTGTGCCGCTGCTAATCCGCCTGCACGACTGCCGGGCGCAGTCGGGGCGCGGCCCGGCGCATACGAACCACCTGCCCGGCGCGGCGCAGCAGGCATTTCTGCATGACATCCTGACGCGCCTTGCCGGGGCGGAGATGGCTGCGGTGGCACTGCTGGAAGTGGATAGGGAGGTGGTCGCGGCCCAATCTGTGCTGGAATGCGCGGGGCGGCTGACGTTTTACTATTCCGGGTTCGACCCCCGCTGGCATCGGTACAGCCCGGTCACGATCCTGCACACGGCGCTGATTCAGGACGCGCAGGCGCGGGGGCTGACGGCGCTGGATTATCTGCCGGAGGCGGAACCCTGGAAAACGCGCTGGGGCACGGAAGCCGAATGGGTCTACGAGGAGCTAAGCTGCCTATCGCTGTCGCCCCGCTCGCTGCTTCGCTCCGGGTGGCGCGGTGTTACCCGCCTGCTGTCGCGGTGGCGCGGGTCGGAATGCGAGTGCGGTTTCTGTACGCCCGAAGAGCGCCGGGCTGCTCGCGCCTGAATTATTCGAGGGGCTGAACCCCCTCGCTGGGGGGCGAAGCGCCTAAAACCCGCCTGCGCGGGTGAAGAGTTAGGAGAAGACAGAGACAGGGGCCAGACGTGGAGGGCAGGCTCTTCTCCTATTCCATTCCTATCTTGAGTCCTTACCCGCGCAGGCGGGTTTTAGGCGCTTCGCCCCCCAGCGAGGGGGTTCAGCCCCTCGAAGTTCTCATCAAGATGTGCTGGCTTTCTCCCCTTGCTTTTCCGGCGTTCCCCGGTTATAATAGAGGCGTACTATCCCGCCGCATTCGGGCGAGCGGTTTCTTCAGAAGGAGACACACTATGCCTCAGTCTCGGAAGACCGCACGGGCGGCAGTCCTCGGCACGGCGGGAATCGCGCTTCTTGCGGTCGGCTCGCTCGTCCTGCACCCCCACACTTCTCTGTCCGCGAATACGTCTGACGGAAGCGAAACAGTTTTACAGACCGGCTTCGGGCATCTGGCACTGGCCCGTCCGGCCACCTATGCCAACTTGACCGTCTATCCCGTGTATTCGGACCAATCCAAATCGACCGCCTCGCAGGCAGCGGAGTTCGTGACGCTGGCCGAAGGTATGGACCGGGGCAGCCTGCGGGCGAGTGAAGCCGACTGCGGCTGCGTGCCCGGCACGGGAGCCGCGTCCAATGTCCCTGCACAGATGACCGTTCCCGACGACTCCGTGACTAATGCCGACGAAGGGCAGGAGCATCGCGGCGCGAATATCCTGATGGTGACCAATGTTGCCCCGAAGCCGACTTATATCCCCGATGGGCAGGTCGTGCCGGGCGGCGGGCAGGACCGGGGCGCGGCGGCGGACACGATTGTTCCGGCGCGAAGCGCCGAGGTAAAAGTTCCGGCCTACTGCGTGGAAGCGGAGCGCTCGCAGGGACCGTCGGCGGACTTCCGCAAAAGCACCACTATCGCCATTCCGTCCGTGCGCTATGCGATGCAGGTGACCGGGGAGCAGAAGCCGGTCTGGAACGCCGTCGCACAGGCCACCAACCATTTCAATGCCCACACCGAGAGCGGAACCTATGCTGCGCTGGCATCGGCTCCCGCCGCGCAGGCGGCAACGCTGCCTTATGCCACGGCGCTGACCGTGCCGGTGCAGTCCGGGACGCCGGGGCGGGTCATCGGGGTCGTGGCTGCCATCAACGGGCACATCGTCTGCGCGGACTTGTACCGGGACCCGGCGCTGTTCGCACAAATGTGGCCGTCGCTGCTGCGCTCCTATGCGCTGCAAGCCGCGATGAGCCGCCCGCACAGCCCGGTTGCGCCCCTGCGTGATGCGGAAGCCTCTGCCTGGCTGGCGGCGCTGGACACGGCCCCTGGCACGCCCTCCCGCGCCTGTGAGCTTTCCGAGGCGGCGCGTGTTCAGAGTGCAGGCGGCGCGGGCGTCCGGGTCGCGGCGATTTCGGCGACCGGCGGCACCCGGCTGTCCCTGCTGCACGAGGCGTTCTGGACCCCTGCCGCCGTGCTGACCAACTAATTAAGCTCACTCATCGAACTCACTTATGCCGCTGACTGAAACTCCACCTCAAATACGCGAAAAACGCGCCGTTCCCGCCCGCCTGGCTTTCCTTCTGGCGGGGGCGGCGCTTTCGTTTGTCGGGGCGGGGATTGCCGGGTCGCTCTGGTGGTCCGAGCGGGTGGGGGTGGATTTGCCCTGCACCGCAAGCGGCGGCTGTGCGCTGGTGGCGGCAAGCCGCTGGTCGCATCTCAATCTGCCGGGTCTGCCGCATACGCCGGTGGCTCTGCTGGGGCTGCTGGGCTATGTGTTCCTGCTGGGGCTGTCTCTGGTGCGGTTTGGGACGGAGAACGAACGCGCTGACCGGCGGCTGCACAGTCTATTCTGGCTGATTGCAGGAACCGGTACCGCTTTTTCCTGGTACCTGCAATGGGTGGCGGCGATGGAAGTTCATGCCTACTGCCCGTGGTGCCGGGCCTCAGCGTGGACGATGACAGCGCTGCTGCTGACGGCCACAGCCGAGCGTGTGCTCACAAGAAAGAATAACCGCGTATGAACAGCCAAACGGCAAAACAACTGGGTCTGCTGGCAGTGTTTGTCGGCCTGCTCGCCCTGCTGGGCTGGGGCGTCAATCACTTCGGCAATGCCAGCATCCCCGCTGCGAACAGGCCGCAGCCTGCGCCCAAAATGGATGCCGTGAAGCTGGCCACGCAGTGGCCGGAGATTATCGCGCACGCCGCCGCGCCGCCGCGTGGTCAGGCGACTGCCCGCTATACGCTGGCCGAGTTCGGGGATTTCCAGTGCCCGCAGTGCGGCAAAGCCCGGCCGATCTTAGAAAAGCTGCTGGCTCAAAGCCCGGCACAGGTCAACCTGATCTTCCTGCACCGCCCGTTTCCTACCATCCATCAGTACGCGATTGCTGCCGGGGAAGCCTCGGTTATCGCCGCTAAACAGGGGAAGTTCTGGCCGATGTACGACGTTTTGTACAGCCATCAGGACGATTTGGAGCCGGGCTTTTACCCGCAGTATGCCACCGACGCCGGGCTGAATGCCGCAAAGTTCAAGGCCGCGCAGACCGCCGGGGAAGGCCAGAAAGCCGTTGAAGACGCTTCCAAATTCGCGGATACGCTGAATGTGGAGCAGACGCCGACAGTGCTGCTGTACGATAGCCAGACAAAGACGGTCACGATCTATGTCGGGATGCAGGGCACGAAAAACGTCGATGGCTCCCCGCAGTACCCCGGCATTATTGCCCTGAGCAGCAGCCCGCCGTGGGCGGGCCACTAATCCAGTTACCTGGTTCAGACTTCTTCCGTAATCACGACAAACTTTTCCAGAATGCTGCTGCCGAAAGAAGTCGTCATGGCAATATCCACGGCGTCGCGGCCCCGTGCCATCAGCACGCGCCCAATGCGCGGCTCGTTGTGGCGGGCGTCGAATGTATGCCACTGCCCGCCCAGATACACCTCGAACCAGGCATTGAAGTCCATCGGCGCGGGGTCAAACGGCATCCCGATGTCGCCTAAATACCCATTGCAGTAGCGGGCCGGAATGTTCAAGGCGCGGCAGAACGTCACCGCAAGCTGTGTAAAGTCCCGGCAGACGCCGGTGCGCTCATGGTAGACATCCAGCGCCGTTTTAGTGGGCCGGGCAAACTTGTAGCCGAACGTGATATGGTCACAGACCCAATCGCAGACGGTCTGCACGCGGTCCCAGCCGGTCGGGGCATTGCCAAACATCTCCCACGCTATCGGCGTCATCTCATAGACTTCGCAGTAGCGCGAGCCGAGCAGAAACGGCAGGCACTCGTCGGGCAGGTCTTCGATAGGGTGCTGCGGGGCATCGACCCGAATCCGGTCGTGCAGGCCGCTGTCTTCGGCGATGACGGAGTTATGAAAACGCACCCGCCCCGGCGGAGCAACCAGACGGCTGCCGCGATTGCCAAACGAGTCAATAAACTCGGTGACAGGGATTTCAGGATCGGTGTGTGGCCGGTCCTCGCCTTCCAGCCGGTGCGCCTCGGTCGGGTACGTGTTCAGCAGCAGCAGCATGGGCGTGGGCGCGGCGAAATTAAAGAGAATGTCGTAGCCAATACGAATCCGCATGATTACAGTTCCAGGGGGTAACATAAGAGGAAGTGGCAGCGCTGCCCGCAAAAGTGCGTACCTCTAGTGTACCCGAACAGGCACAATGTCATGCCTGACGAAATGACGCGGAGGAGCGAGGGGTTGAAAACCCCTCGCTAGGTAAGGCGTCCTTCGGACGGAAGAAGCTATGCCGAACGGCTCTTCTCTTTCACCCGGAGGGTGCTTCTGCGAGCGAGGGGTTTTCAACCCCTCGCTCCTCTAAAAAACGAGATTGCTGAAAGAACCCATCTATGCCCACCGAACTGCATTTTGACCGCTACTACCCTTACGCCGAGCTGACTGACATCCTGCACAGTCTGGCCGAAGCGCATCCCGAACTCATTCAGCTTCGCAGCATCGGCAAGTCTTACGAAGGCCGCGACCTTTGGCTGGTGACCGCCACGCGCCTTGCCACCGGCCCCGCCGACGAAAAGCCTGCGGTCTGGGTAGACGCCAACATCCATGCCACCGAGCTGTCCCCGTCGAGCGCCGCGCTTTATCTGCTGAACAAATTAGTCACCGAAGACGGCACAAACGACGACGTGACCCGCGCTCTGGACACGCGCACGTTTTATGTCCTTCCCCGCGTCAACCCCGACGGCGCGGAGCTTGCGATGCAGACCCCGCCCCGCTGGCTGCGGTCTTCGGCCCGGCCTTACCCTTTCGATGAGGAGCCGATTGAGGGTCTGCGCCGCGAAGACATCGACGGCAACGGCAAGCTGCTGTCCATGCGAATTATGGACCCCAACGGGGCCTGGAAAGCGCACCCGGACGAGCCGCGCCTGCTTATCCGCCGCGATGCCACTGAGACCGGCGGGACGTATTACCGGCAGCTTCCCGAAGGGCGGCTGACAAACTTTGACGGCGTGCAGATTAAACTTCAGAAGACCAAAGAGGGCCTGGATTTAAACCGCAACTTCCCCTCGGAATGGCGGCCCGAAGGCGAGCAGGGCGGGGCGGGGGAGTTTCCGGCGTCGGAACCCGAAGTGCGGGCGATGGTGGAGTTTATCGTTAAGCACCCCAACATCTGCGGGGCGGTGACGTTTCACACCCTCAGCGGCGTGCTGCTGCGGCCTTACGGGACCAAGCCCGACAGCGACATGATCCCCGAAGACCTGTGGGCCTATGAGAAAATCGGCGCGAAAGGCACAGAATTAACGGGCTACCCCGCCGTGTCCGTGTTCCACGACTTCAAATATCACCCCAAAGAAGTGATTACGGGCGTGTTCGATGACTGGATGTACGATCATCTGGGCGTCTTCGCCTGGACCACCGAGCTGTGGTCCCCGCAGCGGCAGGCGGGGATTGAAGGCTACAAGTTTATCGAGTGGTTCCGCGAGCATCCTGTCGAAGATGATTTGAAGATGATCGCCTGGAACGACGAAAAGCTGGACGGCCTCGGCTTCGTGCCGTGGACGGCTTTTGAACATCCTGACCTCGGCCCCGTCGAGATTGGCGGCTGGGACTATGCCTACTGCTTCCGAAACCCGCCCCCGCATCTCCTGGAAGCTGAAATCGCTCCGCACGCCGACTGGCTGCTCTGGCAGGCGCTGATTACGCCCAAACTCGAACTGCTGTCCGCCGAGGCCAAGCCTCTCGGGGGCGGCCTGTACCGCGTCCGCCTCGTGGTTCAGAACACCGGCTGGCTGCCGACCCATGTGTCCAAGCGGGCTTTGGAGCGCAAAAGTGTCCGCCCGCTGATTGCCGAAATCACGCTCCCCGAAGGCGCGACGCTGCACACCGGCAAAGTGCGCGAAGAACTGGGCCAATTAGAAGGCCGCGTCGGCAAACCAGCCTCCGGGTTCAGCCCCGTCGCCGACCCCACCGACGACCGTGCCCACTGCGACTGGGTGGTTCACGCCCCGGACGGCGGCACGGTGAACTTGACTGCCCGACACCCCCGCGCCGGTGTGGTGCGGGCAGAGGTCAAGTTAGCATGACGAGCGTACTTCGGCGGGTAACAGAAATCGTGGCCGAGGGCTTCGGGGAACCCACAAACACTCTGACATCTGATACACGGTTTGTGGAAGATTTGTCCGCGTCTTTGGATTTGGTCGAAGTCATCATGGAGTGTGAAGAGGAGTTCGGCCTCTCTATTCCTGATGAAGACGCCGCGCATCTTCTAACTATCGGAATGCTTGCGGCGGACATCGAGCGTCGTTTGGAACATAAGACAGGCCGCGTTTGGCCCCCGGCTCCGAAAGCGCCGGATACAAAGGGTGCCCTCTGATGGGCACACTGTCAGGCAAAAAACGGGGCACGGGGCGCTCTCTGCGCTCCGTGCCCCGTTTGCGTTTTGCTGCTGAGGGCTGATTAAGCCGCCGCGCCAACCTTTTTGCGGCGGGCCAGCAGCAGGCCGCCTGCGCCGAGGGCGAGCATCAGGCCGAGGCTGACGACTGAGGAGGCTTCGGGAACCGGAGCAGCGCTGACCGGGACAATTCCTCCAGACGCCGCCGTGATGCCGTTGAATTGCAGACGGCCCCCGCTGCTTTCGCCGCTCTCGTAGTATCCGGTCACCGCCGTGCCGTCACTGAGCATGCCGCCCAGGCTGTAATAGCCTGGAAAAACAAAGCCGCCGCTTACGACGCTTCCCGAATTGTACGCTGCCGTCAGGTTGGTTCCAATCAGGTTGATGGTGGCATTGTCGAACGTGTACAAATCGGAGAATTTGCCGCCGCTGATGCTGACGGTGCTGTTCCCGTAAGCGCCGATCTGGCTGAACTGACCGCTGGCAAGAGTCGCGGTGCTGCTGTTTTTCGTGGTCACATTCTGGGCGCCGCCCCCGGTGGAGAGAAATGTGCTGGCGTTGTCTGTTTCCACCCCATTGGTAAAGCTAGTAGTGCTGGGGCTGGTGCCGTTAGCAAACGTGTATTGCCCGGTGACTGCCGTTTTGGTTCCATCGTCTTGCGCCGTGCCGTTGGTGACAGTCAGGTCCGGCGCGGAAGGCATGTAGCCCAAAGCGTGGGCGGAGTGGGGGATCAGGGCGAGGCCTGCGACGCTGAGGCCAAAGAGGGGAAGCAGGGTTTTCTTGGAGAATAAAGTGTGCATTAAAAGTGCCTTTCAGAATAAAGTGCGGCAGCATCATGGCTGCTCTTGCACTGTTCCTAATTGCACAAATTCTGCCAGCCGCGCCAATCTAAAGGGCAGCGCAAAGAAACCGGTTTAAGTACCGGGCGAAGGCGGCTGCCGAAAAGAAACGGCCACGAGCACCCCCAGCAGCAGGACGCAAACACCGACAAACCAATCGCCCCAGCGAACATAGGGCGTGATCGTTGTCCGCGACTCAACCGGCACGGTCACCACAGCAGGGCGAAATAAGTCCGCTTCGGCGAGGACCTGGCCGGAAGGGGCAATAATCTGGGAGACACCGGTAGCGGCGCTGCGAATCAAATAGCGGTCCGTTTCCGCCGCCCGCACGGCGGCAATCGCCGAGTGCTGTCGGGCCGCCGCCGTGCGCCCGAACCAGGCATCGTCGGTAGAGACCACCAGAAGGCCCGCCCCGCGTGCGACCTGGTCCTGCATAATGCGCGGGTACGACGACTCAAAGCAGATGGCCGCGCCGATCTTGCCGAGCTTTGGCCCGCCATCCAGAAGGGTCTGGGTATCGCCGCCCGCTTTGAAGTCCCCGCCGGTGACATTCAGTGCTTTGAGGAAGGGAAAGAAGTCCGTGCCGGGCGTGTATTCGCCAAACGGAACAAGCTGCTGCTTCTGATAGCTGCCCGTCACCGTCCCGTCCGGGGCCATCAAAAACAGGCTGTTGGCGGGCTTGCGCTGCTGCCAGTCATATTCTGCGCCGCCAATCACGAGCGTTTGATGGTTTGCCTGGGCGTCGCGCTTTGCTTCGGTTTGAGTTTTTAGATCGGTGAGCAGGTAGCCGGGAAAGGCGGTTTCCGGCCAGACAGTCAGCGTCGCCCCCGCCTGCGCGGCGGTTCGGCTCTGCTCACGGAACGTCTGCATCACGCGGGCCACATAGGCCGGGTCGTGCTCAGTGTTCTGGTTGATATTGCCTTGCAGCGCGGCGGCGACAAACGTGGGGCGCAGGTTTTCCGCCCGCAGCGCCCAAACTCCATAAAGGAGCGCCAGCCCGACTGCGACTGCCGTGCCGCAGGCAAACGGCGTGAGCCGCCTGGCTTTCAGCGTCTCGGTCAGGGCGAGATTGACGGCGACAATCAGAAAGCCCAGCCCCCAGATGCCGGTCAGCTTGGTCACTTGCAGGATGGGAAGCGCGGCGTGCTGCATATACGCCAGATCGCCCCAGCTCAGGCCGAGCGCCCCCCATTGCCGCCCCCACTCCACGACCGCCCAGAGGGCAGGCACGCCGAGCCGCCAGGCCCAGGGGTTGGGGCGGGTGCTAAGCCACTGAGCGCCCATCGCCCAGAGGCCAATAAAGAACGCTTCGCAGAGGGTCAGCAGCACCCAGCCCAGCACGCTCAGGGCCGGGCCAATGATCGGCGCGGCAAATACCGCCACCCAGTAAGACATCCCGCCCAGATACACCGCCCCCAGAAGAACCCCGCAGCCGAAGGCCGTGGGCAGATTACGGAACGGAAAGCGCAGCAGAAACGGAACCAGCGCAAACCAGGAAAGCCAGCCCCAGTCCAGATGCGGCAGTGCGCCTGCCAGCAGCAGACCGGAGACAATCGTGCCCAGGATGTTCGCTGGCAGAGCAGGCATCCTATTTTTCGTTTGCAATATAATCCACAATCACCTCGCAGGGGGCGGCGAGGTACAGCTCGCGGGCCATGTCGCCGGGGAGGCCACGTGTGCGGTCAGGGCGGGCACCCAGCACCAGCAGGTCAATTTTATCCTCGGAGATCAGCGACAGAATGCGGTCGTGGGCCTTGCGGGTGCGGTGGATGACCGATTCGATGTGGACACTGTAGGCTATCGCGGCCCGCTCGGCGATATTCAGCGCGGTCGCGGCCACGGCTTCCGCGTCGGGCAGGGCGGCGTCGAGGGCCAGAATGCGCGGGACTTCGATCAAATAGGCAAGCTGAATGCGTGTGTTCGTGCCGGCTGCCAGCCGGAAGGCCATGTCCAGAGCACGGTCGGAATAGGGCTGGTCGACGGCGGGAATAAGCATCCGCCGCCACTGACCATGCGCCGATGTGGTCGGTGCGGCGGAAGACGCCGGGCGTAAGCGAAAGCGTGTAAAGAGTGACATCGTTTGACAGGGCCTTTCGGGCAGGGGTACAATCAAGGGCAGATTGGAACTTTCATGCCCATTACTAACGAGCAGGTCATCGACGCGCTGCGGCGCGTGATTGACCCCGACTTTCATAAAGATTTGGTCACGCTCAACATGATCAAAAACGTGGCCGTGGACGGCGCAAATGTGTCGTTCACGGTGGAGCTGACGACGCCTGCGTGCCCGATGAAAGAAGAAATCGAGCGGATGTGCCGCGTCGAAGTCGGCACCCTGGACGGCGTCGGCGAGATCAAAATTGAAATGACCGCCGTGGTTCGCGCTAACACCGGGCGCGGTATCCCGACACAGAAGGCGATACCGGGCGTCAAAAATGTCGTTGCCATTGCCTCCGGCAAAGGCGGCGTCGGCAAAAGCACCGTGTCCGCCAACATCGCCTGTGCTTTGGCGCAGATGGGGGCTAAAGTCGGCCTGATGGACGCGGACATCTACGGTCCTTCTATACCCATCATTATGGGCGTGGAAGACAAACAGCCGCTGGTCGACGATAAAAAAGAGCGTCTGCTGCCGATTGAGCAGTACGGGGTCAAAGTCATGTCGATGGGCTTCCTGCAGCCCGGCGGCTCGGCGGTCATCTGGCGCGGCCCGATGGTCGCCAAAGCTGTGCAGCAGTTTCTGCGCGACGTCGAATGGGGCGAGCTGGATTATTTGATTGTAGACCTGCCGCCGGGCACGGGCGATGTGCAGCTCACGCTGGCGCAGGCCATTCCGCTGTCCGGCTCCGTGGTTGTGATGACCCCGCAGGACCTTGCCGCCGCTGTGGCGGTGAAGGCCGTCGCCATGTTCAAGCGTCTCGACGTTCCCATTCTTGGCATTGTCGAGAATATGTCGTATTTTTTGTGCCCGACCTGCAACTCCCGGCATCATGTGTTCTCGCACGGCGGCGGTCAGCAGGCCGCCGAGGCATTGGACGTCCCGTTCTTCGGCGGCATCCCGCTGGCCCTCGAAATCGGCGCGGAGGCTGACGAAGGCACGCCGTCTGTGGTCGCTTCGCCAAACGGCCCGTATGCTCAGGTGTTCCGCGAAATCGCCGAGCGCATCGCGCAGGCCCTGTCTATCGGGGCGCGGACCTTCGTGCCGCTGGAAATGAGCAAGTAGCCTTCCGCCCCCAATAATGGGGGAGCCAGAAGTTAGGAGTTAGCTCTTCTTGTCTTTATCCGGTCTTGTCTTTATCCGGTTCCCCCATTATTGGGGGCTAGGGGGTCCGGCTCCCGGAAAGCAAAGCGTACCCCGTGACCTGGATTGAATACCTCACCCTGCTGCTGGCCCTCGCGTTTGGATTTGGCGCGATGGGCTGGCTCGTGCGGCGCTACGACCTGAAGCGGCCAAACTTTCGCGGCGAGCGCATTCCTGCCGTGGCCGGGCTGGCATTCGTGCTGGGCGGTGAGTTTTTCTATGCCTTCCAGTGGTTTTTGCAGGGGCTGCACACGAGTCTGGCGTCCGTCTACTTCCTCGTCACCGTCGGCTTCGGTGGGCTGGGGCTGCTGGACGACCTGGCCGGGGACGGCTCTTCCAAAGGCTTTCGCGGGCATTTTGCGGCCATGCAGTCGGGGCGGCTGACGACTGGTGCGGCGAAAGCGATTGGCGGAGGGCTGCTCAGTCTTGCCGCCGGGTTCCTGCTGACCGCGCCGCGTCCGCTGTGGTTTGCCCTGCTGGCCGCGCTGCTCATTGCCCTGTCCGCAAACACTCTGAATCTGCTGGATTTGCGTCCGGGCCGCTGCCTGTTCGGCTTTTTCGTTGGCACGGCCGTGATCTTTGCCGTGCTTTTTTCTCAGCACGCGACAGAACAAGGCTTATTTCTCTGGGTCGCGTTCGCGTTCGCGCTGATTTTGTACCCGCTGGATGCGCTGGGGTCCGTCATGCTCGGCGACACCGGGGCGAATGCGCTGGGGGCAATTTTAGGAGTTGCCGGGGTAATTTATCTCGCGCCCGTATGGCAGTTTGTGCTGGTGCTGGCGCTGCTGGGCTTTCAGGTCTGGTCGGAGCGGCATTCGCTGTCCAAGCTGATTGAGAACACGCCCTGGCTACGCGCTCTGGATCGAAAAATCGGCGTCCGCTGACTGCCGCACCGCGCCAACATAGGTTTCCAGATACTCCTGCGTGTCCCGGAAGTCCACTCGAACCCCAAGTCCGCCGCGTGCGTGCAGGAACCGTCCGTCTTCTAAAGCAATCCCGATATGCGTGGGCCGCTTGTCTGCGCGGCGGCTGAACGCCACCAAATCCCCATCTTCCAGCAGGGCGGCCTCCAGCGTCAGCCCTTCTTCCACCCGCCCAAACCGTTTGTCCGCAAATTGCAGCGCCGCATCGCGCAGGAGCGTTACCCCGGTCAGCTTGTAGACAAGCTGTGTCAGCCCGGAGCAATCTAATCCAAACGGCGTACAGCCGCCCCATAAATAGGGTGTTCCGACAAAGCGCCAGGCGGTCTCGGCAGCGTTGCGGCCCAGGGCGCTAATGACTGCCGCCCGCGAAAGACTGCTCGTCACGGCCTCGGTCAGCCGCGCTTCGGGGGCGGCTTCGGTAAGCGCGGCCCGGTAGATAAAGCCGCCTGTGCCGTCCGGCAGGGCCAGCTCGATCCAGTCGCCTTCGGGGGCGCGGCGGGGCATGGCGACGCGGGTTCCGGCCACCAGCTTGGTTACAATCTCGGCGCGGGGGTTAGGGGCGGTGAAGACATCGGCAAACAGCGTTTGCACGGCGGCGACCGGGCGGTCAGAGAGGTCCTGAAACGGGGCCAGCAGGCGGCTGTCCACCCAGCCGCCGTAGCGGTCAGCGGTGGAAACGCGGGCAAAGCCGTCCCGTTCCTCAAGAACCGTCACCGTGTCGCCCAGCACAGCCTGCGTCACCATTTCGGAAGCCGTGTCTGGCGAGGCATACAGTGCGGCCACATTCTGGGCGATGGTTTGCGTGTCAATCATAGAGGCGGCTACTCAAAAATAATCACTCAAAAATAATCTCGGTGCGCTCGCCGATATGAATGCGGTCACCGGGGGCCAGCAGGCGCTCTTCGTTGGCGGGCAGCAGCTCGCCGTTCAGGCGCGTGCCGTTGGTGCTGCCGTTGTCGAGCAGCGAATACTGACCGTCGCCGGATTTAATCACTTCGGCATGACGGCGCGAGACGGCGTCGTCCATCTCCACTTCCATATCCGGGTAAAAATGCAGGTCGCTGTCGGGTCGGCCAATCACCGTCACGTCTTTGACCAGCTCAAAGGCCGCCGACAGCTTGCCAATTCGCATGATGAGCCGGTGCGGCGTCTCAGCCGCCGGGGCGGCGGGGGGCGTGTCCATCACAAAGGGCGCGACTTCGGGGACGTCGCGGGCCTCTTCCGGGGCAAGGGAGATGGCAGGGGCGGGGTCATGGAAAATCAGTGCCCCGGAGAGTGCGTCGTCGTCTTGGTCGTCATCAAAGCTGACTTCCTCGCCTCGCTCAAAGTCAGGCAGGGGGGCAATGGCGAGCGGCTCGGCCTCGCCGCCGAGGGCAATAACCCCCCCAAGATGGTGCGGCTCCGCGTCTTCGAACTCCGTATCCAGACCGTCCATCTCGAATGTCGGCTCCGTGGTTGCCGGCAGAAAAGTCTCGCCTGATTCCGCCGCCGGGGTGTCCCATCCCGGCACCGGGAGGTCTTCTGGGAGGTCTTCTGGGAGGTCTTCTGAAAGGACTTCGGAAGGGTCGTCTGTCGTTTCGGGCGCGTCCGCCTGTGCCTTGTCTTTACGCAGTTTCCAGCCCGCCATAAAAAATTGCTCCTCGCCACGCTCTGTTGGTATTCGGGATTAAATAGAAGATAAGTCAGTATAACACGGCGGGCGGGGGCTGTCAAGCGAGCATCGCCGCTGAATGCCCCTTGCCAAATCTGCCCGCGATGTGCTATACTTGACCGCTAATAATCCGTTGTTCACAGCGGCAGCCCAGTTTGACCCAAAGGACCTGAGACTATGAAACGTACTTACCAGCCGAAAGTTCGGCACAAGATGAAAACGCACGGCTTCCGCCACCGGATGTCCACCGCCGATGGCCGCAATGTGCTGAAGCGCCGCCGCGCCAAAGGCCGCTACCGCCTGTGCGTGACCCATACGGTCACGATCCCCAAGAGCATCTAAGAAAAGATAACTTTATGCTGCCGCGTGCGTCTCGGCTCCGCCGGAGCCGGGACTTTCAGGCTGTTTACAAACGCCGTCAGTCGTGGGCGACCGCCCGGCTCGTGCTGTATGTGCGGCCCCGAGGGCCGCGTGAAGGGGCCGAGTCGCGGCTCGGGTTTGTGATCAGTAAAAAGATCGCCAAACGTGCCCACGACCGGAACCGCTTGAAGCGACGCCTGCGCGAAATCAGCCGCCTGTGCGTGCTGCCTCGTGCCGGACGCCCGTTTGACGCTTTGATTGTGGCCCGCGCCGAATCGCCGGGAATCACCTTTGCCGCGCTGCAAGCCGAAGTGCTGTTTCTGGCCGGTCAGGCCAGTCTTTTAAAGCCGGAGTAAACCGTTGGCAAGGCACTTTTTGGTCGCTGCCGTGCGTATGTATCAGCGGTACATCTCGCGGTGGACCCCGCCGACCTGCCGGTTCACGCCGACGTGCTCGGAATACGCCGCACAGGCGATTACCCGCTACGGAGCGTGGCGCGGGCTGGGAATGGCGATTTTGCGGCTCTGCCGCTGCCATCCGCTTCACCCCGGCGGCCATGACCCGGTGAAATAAACTGTCGAAGCAAACTTTAGCCTCCCGGCACTTCCAGATGTGCCTTTGTTTGCTTTTCCGTAGTCGCGGAGCGACTTTTTCCGCTTACTAATAGACCGGCACTTCCAGTGCCGGGTACTTTGCTTTGGAGTTTTTGATTGAAGAACACTCGCGCCGCCTCACGGACATTGCTCTGCGCGGCGGCTTTTTTGCTATATGCCCTGTCGGTAGGTATGGTTCGCGCTCAGTCGCCCCTGCCGATTGGGCCGGACACGCCGCCTGCCTACGGGGTCGCCCAGCGGCTTGAAGCCGAGGCGCGGGACGCCAAAGGCGCGGGCAATGACGAAATCGCCCATCGCCGCGCCTATCAGGCCGTCATCAAATTGCAGCAGGTGGTCAAAAGCCGTACCTTTGGCAAAAGTCGCTATGCCCGCGAGGCCCTGCGTCAGCAGGCGGACATAGAAGAGCATTATCTGAATGACAAAAACGCCGCTATTCAGTCGCTGCAAAGCCTGCACAACACGTTCCCCGACGATGAAGCCGTCAAGCCTGAAATCGCCCGGCTCGCCAATGAGCTGAACATCTGGTATGGCAAGTTCGCCCCGCCGCCTGCGCCGCCGATACACAACCTGGGAGCCGCGCTGTACCATGTCCTGGACTTCTTCGTGAACATCCTGGGGCGGCAGTCGTGGTCGTATGCGCTGGCCGTTCTGCTGATTTCCATTATGGTCAAGCTGGCCCTGACGCCGTTTTCCAACAAGCAGTACGCATCAATGAAAGAGATGCAGAAGCTTCAGCCGGACATTCAGGAGCTTCAGGCCAAGCACAAAAACGACAAAGAGCTTCTGGGCCGCAAGATGATGGAGCTGTACAAGGAGCACGGCGTCAACCCCGCCGCCGGGTGTATCGGCGTTCTGCCGACGCTCCCCGTCATGTACCTGCTCTACTATATGATTTCGCGGTATCAGTACCAGTTCATTCACGGCGACTTTTTGTGGATTGGCTCGGGTCTCGCCCATCAGTTCCCGAACTATTTAGGCGTCAATCTCGGTCAGCCGGACATTCCGCTTCTGCTGCTGTATGCCGGGTCCATGTATATCACGCAGAAGATGACGGTGACGCCGACGATGGACCCGCAGCAGGCGGAAACGCAGAAGATGATGGCGATTATGACGCCGTTTATGACGACGTACTTCTTCCTGCAATATCATCTGCCCTCCGCGTTCGTGCTGTACTACCTGATCTTTAACATCCTGTCGACGGTTCAGCAGAAGTACTACCTGCGCCGCCGTGCCGGAGAACCCGCCCTGCCTCTGACCGTCAAGGCAAGCGGGAACAGCTCCGTATCAACGTCGAGCATCGTTCGCCTTACTAAAGACGACACCGGGCACACCAACGGCAATGGCACCAACGGCACGGCCCCGACCGCCAAAGGACTGATTGAACCGCGCAAGACGCACCCCAAAAAGAAGCGCCGTTAAACTAATTCTCGGCAAAGGACATCACGCACCGTGGCAGAGACTAACTTAGCAGACACTAATACAGCAGACACCAATGTAGCAGAGACTCACTCGCAGCCTGCTCAGAAAACCAGTCAGGAACTCAGCGCCCTGGCGATTGAGCACCTGAAAAACCTGCTTCAGCTTGCCGGGTTTGACGCCGAGGCATCGCAGGAATCGTTTGCCAACGACACCCTGACCCTCGCCGTCTCCGGCCCCGATGCGACTATGCTGATCGGGCCGCAGGGGCAGACCCTGGACGCCTTCCAGTACCTGCTGATGCTGATGACCAACCGGGGCCAGCAGACCCGCCTGCGTGTCACCGTCGATGCCGACGGCCACCGCGCCCGCCGCGCCCGCAAGCTCTCGGACTTCGCGCAGGAGCTGGCCGCCGAAGTCGGCAAAACCGGGCAGGAAGCCGTCACCGACTCCCTGAACCCGATGGAGCGGCGCATTATTCATACGGCTTTGGCCGACCATCCCGACGTACAAACCTACTCCGAAGGCCACGAGCCGCAGCGATACGTCGTGGTGACCCCGCGCCGAAACTAGCAATTATGGACTTCGCCGCGCTCGAATTACTGCCCCCACTCCCGCAGGTGCCGCCCCTGCGCCGAATGGTTTCAGCCTTGTGGGCGCGGGAAGATGTAGCCGCCCTGTGGCTTGGCGGCAGTTTCGCCCGTGGCGAGGCCGACGCCTACAGCGATTTGGACCTGCGCGTCGCTGTCGCCCCGGACCGTCTCCCCGCCTGGTCCGACCTTGACCCCGCCACGCTGATTGGAGAGCCTATCGTCGGCACGCAGCGGATGGGATGGGTGGGCACGGCTTTTTACCACGTTGTCCTGGAAAACGGCGTGATTGTGGACCTGCTTGTCCAAAGCACGGACCAAGCACCGCCGGAAGATTACACACTCCCACTGGCCTGCCGGGACGACGCTTTCGGAGCGCTTCTCGCGTCGGCACACCTGCCGCCCGCCGAAGAACTCGCCGCCGACCCGGAGACCATTCGCCAATCTATTGTTGACTTCTGGATAAGCTCCCACAAACACGCGAAAGTCATCGGGCGCGGGCTGGACCCGATTGTCCTGTTCGGACTGGGCCTCGAACAACCTGTGCTGATGCGCCTCTGGTATGTGGCGGCGACGGGCCGCGATCTCGGCACGCAGCGGGCGACGATCCACACGATGACCCGGACGGCACGGGCGATTGAGGCCGGGCCGGACGCAGAGGAAACTCTCCGCGTGCTAGGCGCACCGCGTCTGACGACTGATGACCGCCTGCGGGCCGCTGAGATCAGCCGGGATGAAGTTGCCCGCGTGGGACGTCTGCTGGCCACACGGCTTGGCTTCGCCTATCCCGAGGCGCTGGAGCACACGGTCCGCGCCTCCTGGGTTCGCTTTCTGGCGGACCTGCCTTGACTTCTCGGGGCTTCTGCCTGTATAATGATTAGTCAGCAGGCGGGGGCACAAGATATGGCGATGCGGGCGGCGGCGACGCTGGAAAAACCAGAATTAAAAGCGGAACTAGAGCCTACCGAGGCAAGCGAAACGGACGATGCCGAACGCACTTTGGACGACTTGACGGTCTGCCTTCCGGGCGTCTCTGAACAGTTTGCCGTTGCAATGGGCAAGGGGCTTGGGATACACACTGTCGGCGATTTGCTGCGTCACTACCCGCGCCGCTATGAGGACCGGACGCATTTCAAGCCCATCTGCGACATCCGGCACGGCGAGAGCGTCACGATCAGCGGCAAAGTCATCAACGTTGAGAACATTCCGACACGCACCCGTGTGACGCTGACCAAAGTAGCCGTGGATGACCGCAGCGGGATTGCATTCTTAGTTTTCTTTAATCAGTGGTATCTGAAAAAGCAGTTCGACAAGCTGCGCGGCCAGACCATCGTGGTCTACGGCAAAGCGTCGCGCTCGGGTCGGGGCGGCTTGGACATGACCGAGGTGGAGTGGGAAGCGGTCGAAGAGGACAAAGATGCGCTTTCGTCAGGCCGCATCGTGCCCGTCTATCCGCTCACGGAAGGCGTCTTGCAGGCGCGTCTCCGCCGCGCCGCGTGGTCGGCGTTAGAATTATACGGGCATCTGGTGGAAGAAACGCTGCCGCCCGGACTTCTGGCAAAGCGCGACCTGCCGGGCCTGGAAGACAGCTTTCGGCAGATGCACTTTCCGGTGTCTGACGACGCGAGACTGGCCGCACAGCGCCGCTTTGTCTTTGACGAGTTCTTCAGCTTGCAGCTTCTGCTGGCCGTCCGTAAGCGCCAATCCGACAAAGCCGTTGGCACGGCCTTTGGCGACGTCGTCGGACCCGTCGCGGAGCTGAAAGCGGTTCTGCCGTACCCCTTGACGGGAGCGCAGGAGCGAGTCATTACAGAGCTTGCGGCGGACATGGGTTCCAAAAAATCCATGAACCGGCTGGTGCAGGGCGATGTGGGCGCGGGCAAAACGGTCGTGGCGATGGCCGCCTTGATGATTGCCGTCCGCTCCGGCTATCAGGCTGCGCTGATGGCCCCCACCGAAATCTTGGCCGAGCAGCACTATCTGGGCATTCGGCGCACGATGGAATCGCTGGGCATCAAAGTGACGCTGCTGTCGGGAAGCCTGCCCGCCAAAGAAAAGCGGGCCGCGCTGGCGGCAGTGGCTTCCGGCGAGACGCATATCGCGGTCGGCACGCACGCGCTCATCCAAACGGATGTGCAGTTTCACAAATTGGGGCTGGGCGTTGTGGATGAACAGCACCGCTTCGGCGTCTTGCAGCGAGCCGCGCTCAAAAGCAAGGGCGACTCGCCCGACCTCTTAGTGATGACCGCGACGCCCATTCCGCGCACCTTGACACTCACGGTCTACGGCGATTTAGACGTGTCCATTATCGACCAGCTCCCGCCGGGCCGCAAGCCGATTAAAACGCACTGGAAGCGCGGCCACGAGCGGCAGTCTGTCTACGAAACCCTGCGAAATTTGCTGAAACAGGGCCGTCAGGCGTATGTGATTTGCAGCCTCATCGAAGAAAACGAGAAATTGCAGGCCCGCGCCGCCACCGAGCTGTGCGCCCATTTGCAGGCGGATGTGTTTCCTGAGTATAAAATCGGCCTGCTGCACGGGCAGATGAAGCCCACCGAAAAAGAGGGGACCATGACCCGCTTCCGGGACCGGGAGCTTCAAATGCTGGTTTCCACCACGGTCATTGAAGTCGGCGTGGACGTTCCCAATGCCTCGGTGATTGTGATTGAAGACGCCGACCGCTTCGGTATGGCCCAGCTCCATCAGCTCCGAGGCCGTGTCGGGCGCGGCGAGACACAGTCCTATTGCCTGCTCATTGGCGACCCCAAGACCGACGATGGGGCCTCCCGCCTGGCGACAATGGCGCAGACCACTGACGGCTTTCTGATTGCCGAAGAAGACCTGAAACTGCGCGGCCCCGGCGACTTCTACGGCACACGCCAGTCTGGCCTCCAGCCTTTGCCCTTCGTCGATGTCGTCCGCGACGTGCCCGTCCTAAAAGAAGCCCGCGAAGAAGCGTTCTGCCTACTGGAAGCCGACCCCAAGCTGCTGCGCCCCGAACACGCGGCTCTGAAAGCCATCGTGCGAAGCAAGCATAAAACCGCCGCAGGAATGTCAGCAAGTTAGGGGAAAGTGGTGTCAGATAAATGGATTTCGACTGGGACCCAGCCAAAGCGGCGAAAAATTTAAAGAATCACAAAGTCTCTTCCAACGAAGCCAAAAGCGTTTTTGATGATCCTTTGG
Source organism: Capsulimonadaceae bacterium (assembly GCA_965277455.1). Taxonomy (GTDB): domain Bacteria; phylum Armatimonadota; class Armatimonadia; order Armatimonadales; family Capsulimonadaceae; genus JANXMY01. Next base: position 4,301,356 of record OZ255823.1, read on the forward strand.
CGGGATATTTTGAGGATGAAGAGCATTCTGAACTGGAAGAGCGCGAGCTTGTAATTGGTTATTCTAATCAGGCAAGATTGCTTATGGTTTGGTTCACTGAGCGTGAAAATGGCATTCGATTGATCACAGCGCGGGTTGCAACTGCTGTGGAGCGCAAAGATTATGAAAACAATCAATAAACTAAAACTTTCTGATCCTGATACTGTTTCTGATGAGATTTTGCCCGAATATCGTTTAGATTACAGCAAGGCACGGCCTAATCGCTTTGTCGAGCTTGCGGCAAAATACAAGAATAACCAAGCAGTGGCAGAAGTTATGAGCGGTGAAATGCGGGCGTCGGCCAAACGGCTGGCGGCGGCGGCGGTGGAAGCTGAACCGGCGATCAAAAAGATACTTTTGTTTCCGTCCGCCAAAGACATTCGGCTAGTCTATGTGGATACAAACGCACACCCGTCAGGAGAAGATGCAGAGGTGACGCCGTATTACTTTCGGCCTGCCCGAAAGAGTGGTGTCAGTTTTGAATCCGCTGTGGCCTTGATACGCCCCGAAGAAGAAGGGCGACTCAGTTTGCCTGAAGGGTGGGGTGGCTGGGAAGACGCGGAAACGCTTTGGGACCGAAATTAAGTGCCGTGAAATTGGAAGCAGTAATGACAACGCAATCAGACGTTCAATACATTTCAGACGCGGATGGTAAAGAAGTGGGCGTCATCGTGCCGATTGCGCTCTGGCATGAGATTGAAGGCGAGCGCGAGACAGCCTACCTGCTGAAAAGCGAAACCATGAAGCGGCGGCTGCTGGAAGCGAAAGAACGGCAGGGCGGCCTTTCGTTGGAGGAGTTTCACGCTCGGCTGGGGCAGTTGATAAGCGCGGAATAGGAGTAAAAAGCCATGACATTGACTATTACACCGAAGACGGAAACCCTGCTTTTAGAGCGGGCGGAGATGGAAGGCCAGGATGTGAACGCCCTCGCCGATTCTTTGCTGGCTTCCGTGCTGCGTCAGGAAGCTCGCGATCATGCGGAGATGCTGGAAGGCATTCGGCGGGGCCTGGAAGCAAGCGACGCCGGGCGCGTGAGGCCGCTTTCTGAATTCGCCGCCGAAATGAGAGCCAAATACAATTTGCCGACGCATCTCTCCGATGAAGAGATTTTCTCCGGGGAAGAAGGTCTTCATTCGAAATGACTTTCAGTGTGGACACCTCGGATGTTGCCGATGCCGAAATTGAGGCAATTTTTCTATCTCTGAACGCAAGAAATCCCGTGTATGCTGGCCGGTGGCTGGAAGGTCTGACCCGTTTTCTGGAAGGGCTGATTGTGTTTCCGGGGCGCTATGCGGTTGTCGAGAATGCGGACCCGCGTGGGCGGGAAGTTAGAAAAGCCTTGTATCGCAATGGGCAAACCGCGTATTAAGTGCTGTTCACTTTGCTGGATGCAGATGACGAAGGGGAGCCGCAAACTATTCGTGTTTTTCATGTGCGACATGGGGCGCAGCGTCCATCGGGGCAGCCTGAAACCGAGGAAGACTAAATGATTGCGGTGTATCCCGGCAGTTTTGATCCGGTCACGAGCGGGCACTACGATGTCATTATGCGGGCGGCGGGGATGTTCGAGCGGCTAATTGTGCTGGTCGCGGGCAACTCGTCCAAGTCGCCGCTGTTTTCTGCCGAGGAGCGGGCCGATTTGGTGCGGCAGGCGTGCGCGGATTTAAATAATGTCAGCGTGGAGATTTTGCCGCCGACGCTGCTGGTGGATTACGTGGTCGGGCACGGGGCAAAAGTCATTGTCAAGGGCCTTCGGGCAGTATCGGACTTTGAGTACGAGTTTCAAATGGCGCTGCTGAACCGGCACTTGCAGCCGGGGGTAGAGACCATTTTCTTGATGACGGCGGCGGAACACGCTTATCTGTCATCGAGTATTGTGAAAGAGATCGCCCGGCTGGGCGGCAACATTCACGGCCTGGTCCCGGAGCCGGTGCGTCTGGCACTGGCTGAGAAGTTTGACGCATAAACAAGCAAAAAAACAAGTAAAATAAGAAGTAAGACAGCCCGGTACAGGGGGGGATTGCATTATGGATATTATAAAACTGCTGAATGAACTAGAACGACTGATTGACGACCAGAAGACGGTCATGGGTGTGACGATCAACTTTCACCCGGATGACTACATTGACATCACTAACAAGATTCGGGCATCTCTGCCCGAAGAAGTCAAGCGGGCCTCGCGGGTGACCGCCGAAAGCGATAAAATCGTGGACGGGGCCAGAGAAACCGCCGAGCAGACGCTGGAAGATGCCACGATGGAAGCGGATGAAATTGTCCGCGAGTCGCGCATCAATGCCGAGCGGACCATGCGCGAGGCGGAGGCGCAGGCGAATAAAATGAGCCTGGCGGCGGAAGCGTCGTCGCGGCAGACTGTGGAAGATGCCCGGCAAAAAGCTGAAAAGATGCTGACCGATGCCCACGGACAGTCCGAGTTGATGGTCAGCCAGAGCGAAGTCGTTCGGCTTGCCACCGCGCAGGCACGGGAGATTGTTGCCGCCGCCGACTACGAGACGCAGGGCCTGCGGCACGGGGCGGATGAATACGCGCATGGCGTGATGGCTGATCTGGAGAAACAGGTGGGAGAATTGATGGCGACCATTCAGCGCGGGCGAGTCAAGCTTGATCAGCGTGTGAGCGCCGCCGCGCCTCAGCCGCCAGCGGTCAATGGCAGCGGTCCAAACGGCAGCGGACGTGCCCCGGAGCTTGCCGGAACCCGGCGCTAAATCCGAATCCAGCCACGTATCCATTTTGCGGCATTTTGTGGTAAACTAGGGGGCGGCTTTTTGCCGCGCCCTGATTTTCTGTGATTGCTCTGGGATAACGATTTTGAGGAACCCGTCATGCTGAAATTTGATCTGACGGAGCTGCTGCGGAAGCCCGGAATGCGGCAGGTGTATGACCTGCACGAGCCGCCGTATGCCGACGACGACGTCGAGTTCGTGGCCCCCGTGGTGGGACGCATTGTGGTCACTAACACCGGGTCTATGGTCCTGGTACGCGGCCCGATTGATACCACCGTTGAAATGGAATGCAGCCGGTGCTTAGACTCCGTGCGTGCCTCCATTCATGCCGATCTGGAAGAAGAGTTCGAGCTGTCCGAAGTCGAGGACGCCTCGCAGAACAGCGGCAACCGTTTCCAAAGCCGCGTCACCGACGTCAAAGTCGTGGAAGACGAAGTCGGGCGCGTGTTCGACGGCAAGACGCTCCAAATGAACGTTTTGATCCGGCAGGCCGCCCTGCTCACGATGCCGCTTCAGCCGCTCTGCCGCGAAGCCTGCCCCGGCATTCCGGTTCAGGAAACCGAAGACCCGGACGAAGCCGCCATCCAGAACTCGCCTTTCCGCGAGCTGAGCAAGCTGCTGCAAGAATAAAATATACCAACTGTTACGAAGTTCGAAGGAGACCGATTAGATGCCACTGCCGAAACGACGCCACTCAAACCAGCGCACCCGCAAGCGCCGCACCCATTACAAGCTGACCCCGCCGACCCTGGCCCGGACCAACGTTTGCCCCATCGCCTCGCAGCGCGGCGGCTGCCCCGTGTTCCAGTACCGTCTGGACCACCATGCCTGCCCGGAGTGCGGCTTCTACAACGGCGAACAGGCCGTGATTATCAAAGAAAAAGTGACCGCCGAAGAGTAAGTCATGCCCCTCAAACTTGCCGTGGACGCGATGGGCGGCGACCACGCGCCCGCGCAGGTCGTTCTCGGGGCGCTCCGCGTTGCCCGTGAGCGCCCTGATATTCAGATTATCCTCGTCGGCGACGAAGCCGCCATTCAGACCGAGTTAGGCAAGGCGGAAGATGTCCCTGGCGGCGTCTCCGTCCGGCACACGTCACAGGCTATCGAGATGGGCGAGCACCCCGTTCAGGCGACCCGCCGCAAGCGGGATTCGTCGCTCGTGGTCTGCGGCCAGATGGTAAAAACCGGCGAGGCCGACGCTACGTTCAGTGCGGGCAGTACCGGCGCGGCAATGGCGATAGGAACGCTCGATTTGGGCCGCATTGCGGGCATCGAGCGGCCTGCCATTGCCACCGGTATTCCCACGATGGGAGGCAGGGCGCTGCTCCTCGATGGCGGCGCGAACGTAGACTGCTCTTCCAAAAACCTGCTGCAATTTGCCCTGCTCGGGGCGATCTACGCGGAGCGGGCGATGGGTGTCCCTAATCCCCGCGTTGGCCTCCTCAATATTGGCGGCGAGGAAGGCAAGGGCAACGATCTGGCGAAGACCGTTTACCAGATGCTGAAAACCGCGCCCCTGAACTTTGTGGGCAACGTGGAAGGCAAAGACGTGTTTGAGCACGCCGCCGATGTGGTGGTCTGCGACGGCTTTGCGGGCAATGTCCTGGTGAAGTCCGGCGAAGGCATGGCGGAAATGATTTTCGATCTACTGGACCACGAACTCATTTCCAACCCGGATTTCGCTCAGTCCCGCGAAGTTCTTGCTCCTGTGTTTCAGCGTTTGGCCCAGAAAATCCACTACTCCGAGTTTGGCGGTGCACCCTTGCTTGGCGTCAATGGTGTCAGTGTCATCGGCCATGGCCGCTCGGATGCTAAAGCCATCGCTGGTGGGATTCGGGCGGCGCTGACCGCTGCCGAAAGTGGCTACGTACAGGCCATCCGTGAGGCGCTTCCCGCGTTTGAGGGCCTCGCATGACCTCGTCCCTGTCTCGTGCCGGCATTCTCGGTGTCGGCTCTTTCCTGCCGCCCAAAATTGTCACCAACGATGAGCTGGCCGCACGCATGGACACGACCGACGACTGGATTGTCACCCGCACCGGTATCCGGGAGCGGCGCCTGGTCGAGCCGGGCGTGCTGACTTCCGATTTAGCCGTCGAAGCCGCCGCCCGCGCTCTGGGCGACGCCGGATTGACTGCTCCTGACCTGGATTTGATCATCGTTGCCAGCAGCACCCCGGATTACCCCGGCTCGTTTCCCTCCACGGCCACCGTCGTGCAGACCCGTCTGGGAGCCAAAAACGCTGCGGCTTTCGACCTCGGGGCAGTCTGCGCGGGCTTCGCCTATGCACTCCATGTGGCCGCGCAAATGGTCATTAGCGGCGCCAACAAGCGCGTGCTGGTCATCGGCGCGGAGACGCTGTCGCGGGCGTTGAACTGGGATGACCGCAATACAGCGGTTTTATTTGGCGACGGGGCCGGAGCGGCTATCGTCGGCGAAGTCACCGAAGGCGGTTACTTAGGTGGGGTGCTCGGCGCGGACGGCTCCGGCGGCCCGCTGCTGTGTATTTCGCGGGGCGGGGACGCGCCCGGCACGATTTATCAAAACGGCAAGGAAGTCTACAAGTTCGCCGTGACCATGATGGGCGAGGCCGCCGTGCAGGCTGTGGCAAATGCGGGATTGAAACTCGAAGACGTAGATTTATTGATCCCGCATCAGGCCAACATTCGCATTATCGACAAAGCCGCCGAACGAATGGGCCTGCCGCGTGAAAAAGTCATGGTCAATTTAGACAAATACGGCAATACGTCGGCGGCGACTATTCCCATCGCGCTGGATGAAGCCGTCAAGACAGGCCGCGTCCAAACCGGCAGCCTGCTCGTCACCGTCGGCTTTGGCGCGGGTCTTACCTGGGCCGCCAACGTAGTTCGTTGGAGCAAATAGCTTTATGACTAAACTCGCTTACATTTTCCCCGGTCAAGGCTCGCAGTCCGTGGGCATGGGGCAGAACCTTTGCACCCACTCGCCCGCCGCGCAGACGATCTTTGATCAGGCGGACTCGGTCATCGGCACGAAGCTCAGTTCGCTGTGCTTTTATGGGCCGGAAGATGCGCTGAAGCAGACCATTTATACGCAGCCTGCCCTGTATACGGTCTCTGCCGCCGCGCTGATGGCCCTGCGCGAAGCCGGTGCGCCGCCGCCGTTGGCGGTGGCAGGGCATTCGGTGGGGGAGTATGCCGCGCTGCTGGCGGCGGACGTTTTTGACTTTGAAAGCGGCCTGCACCTTGTAGAGCGACGCGCTCAGGAAATGCACCGGGCGACGCTGACCGCGCCGGGCGCGATGGCGGCGGTTTTAGGGCTGACGGCGGCGCAGGTGACGGCGGTCTGTGCCGAAGCAAGCGACGCGGGGCCAGTGCAGGCGGCGAACTTCAATGGCGGCGGGCAGGTGGTCATCTCGGGCAGCCCCGAAGGCGTCGCCCGCGCCTCAGAAATTGCGAAAACGAACGGGGCCAAGCGCGTCCTGCCGCTGCCCGTGTCCGGGGCGTTCCACTCGCCGCTGATGGCCCCGGCGGCGGAAGCGATGGGGTTTGTGCTGGCCGACGCCGAATTGAGCAGTGCCCAAATTCCTGTGGTCGCTAATGTGACGGCGGATTATGAGACAGGGGCGGAAGACATTCGTACCAATCTGGCCGCACAGATTGATGGCACGGTGCGCTGGGAAGAAAGCATACAAAGGCTGATCGCGGACGGCTTTGATACGTTTGCCGAGGTCGGCTCCGGCACGGTCTTGGCGGGTCTGATGAAGCGGATTGCGCCGGACGTCAAAGTCTACGGCGTCGCGGACATGGCGGGTGCGCAGGCATTTGTGGACGCGATGGGGCAGGGGATTTGATGGTTTTAGAGGGCAAACGGTCGATAGTCACGGGCATCAGCAAGAGCGGCGGCGGCATTGGCCGGGCGATTGCGCTGGCGCTGGCCGAAGCCGGGGCCGATGTGGCGGTCGCCGGGCACTCGTCGCTGGAAGCCGCTGAGGGCGTCGCACAGGAGATTGAGGCGCTTGGACGCAAGGCGATTGCCGCGTTGTGCGCCGTGTCCGAGGCCGCCGCCGTGGAAAAATTCATGGCACAGGTCTTGACATCCTGGGGCGGTTTGGATATAGTAGTGAACAACGCCGGGACGACACGCGACGGCCTGCTGGTGCGGATGTCCGAAGACGACTGGGACACAGTGCTGGATGCCAACTTGAAGGGCACGTTTTTAATGACTCGCGCCGCCCTGAAGCCGATGATGAAGCAGCGGGCAGGGAAAATCGTCAATATCAGCAGTGTCATGGGGCTGATCGCAAACCCCGGACAGGCCAACTACTCGGCCTCCAAAGCGGGGCTGATCGGCCTGACGCGGACGGCAGCTAAAGAAGTCGCCAGCCGGAACATTCAGATCAACGCCGTCGCGCCGGGCTTCATTCAGACGGCCATGACCGACGGGATGAAGGACGAGCTGAAAGCCGCGCTTGTCAAAGAAATCCCTGCGGGTCGCTTGGGAACCCCGGAGGATGTGGCGCAGGCTGTCCTGTTCCTTTGCTCACCTGCCGCCGACTATATCACGGGGCAAACGCTGACCGTGGATGGCGGCATGATTTTATAGGATTTGCTGAACTCAGAATAGATCGTAATTATCGAGGAGAATACAAAAATGTCGACGTTTGATCGTGTGAAAAAAGTGGTCGTGGAGCAGCTTGACGTGGCCGAAGACGAGGTCACCCCGCAGGCGTCCTTTGTGGATGATCTGGGTGCGGACTCGCTGGACGTGGTGGAGCTGGTTATGGGCTTGGAAGAAGAGTTCGATGTCGAAATCCCCGACGAGGATGCCGAGAAGATTACGACCGTGCAGGAAGCCGTCACCTACATCGACGACAAATCCAAATAACCGCCGGGTTAGGCAATCGTAGCGCAAATAGGAACACAACGTAGGGGCGGGGCTTGTCCCCGCCCTCTTTTGCTTATATTTTTTGCTTATATTTTTTTCTTAGTATGTACGGCGGATGACTTATGACAAGTGAGCGAAGAGTAGTAATCACTGGCCTCGGGGCTATCACCCCCCTGGGCATTGGCAAAGAGACTTTCTGGCAGGGCCTGCTGGAAGGCCGCAGCGGCGTCGGTCTGGTGACCGATTTTGACTGCTCGGCCATTGCCACCCGAATTGCCGCGCAGGTGAAAGATTTCTCGCCGGAAGCCTACATGGACCGCAAAGAGGCCAAGCGCATGGACCGCTTCGCGCAGTTCGCCGTTGCGGCCTCCAAAATGGCTCTCGAAGACTCTGGCCTCGCTGTCACCGACGCCAACAAGGCCCGCATCGGCACATTTCTCGGCAGCGGCATCGGCGGCATTGCGACGTTTGAAGAACAGCACCGCAAAATGATGGACGGCGGTTTGGGCCGCGTCTCGCCATTTTTTATCCCCATGATGATCGCCAACATGGGCGCGGGCAATGTCGCCCGGACACTCGGCCTGCAAGGCCCGAGTGAGACCGCCGTGACCGCCTGCGCGACTTCCACAAACTCCCTCGGCGACGCCTTCGCCTGCATCAAGCGCGGCGATGCCGACGCCGCCGTCGCGGGCGGCTCCGAAGCCGCCGTCGTGCCCATCTCGATGGCGGGCTTCTCCAACATGAAAGCCATGTCCAGCCGCAACGACGACCCCACCCACGCCTCCCGCCCCTTCGACACGGGCCGCGACGGCTTTATTCTCGGCGAAGGCGGCTGCGTCCTGATGCTGGAAGAATTGGAAGGCGCGAAAGCGCGGGGTGCCCGCATCTACGCCGAGATACTCGGCTATGGGATGAGCAACGACGCCTACGATATGGTCCACGGTGCCCCCCAGGGCGACGGCGTCCGCCGCGCCATGACTGCCGCCCTCGCCGAAGCCAAAGTCTCGCCTTCCGAAGTCGGCTACATCAACGCCCACGCCACCAGCACCCCCACTGGCGACCCGCTGGAAATCCAGGGCATCAAAGCCGTCTTCGGCGACGCCATTTACCAGACTGCCATTTCCTCCACCAAGTCCATGACCGGCCACCTGCTCGGCGCAGCGGGCGCGATTGAAGCCATCGCCGTTGCGCTCGCCCTCTCACGCGGCATCCTGCCCCCCACCACCAACCTAGAGGACCCCGACCCCGAATGCGCGGGCCTGAACCTCGTCCCGAACACCCCGCAGGAGCGGCAGGTGAACATCGCCCTCTCCAACTCCTTCGGCTTCGGCGGCCACAATGCGACATTGGTGTTCAAGCGGTGGACCGGGGAGTAGCTGTCTTTTCGGAAGAAAAGAACCATGCCATAAATGGCACGGCTAGTGGGCGCAGACGCCGGAAACCCCTCGCTTCGCGGGGCTAAGAGTATATCTTTCTGAGTGCCGCGAAGCGGTAGTTTCTGGCCGAAGGCCCGTTAGCCGTGCCATTTATGGCATGGTGTGCGGGGCTATGAATTTGATTGCGTTGGACCTGGCCGCAGGCCGGTAACACAGAAAAAGCCCCGGCACGCAGAGTGCCGGGGCTTTTCGCTGGCGTGCTTACTTGGGCGCGGCCCCGATTTGCTGCAAGATGCCGAGCTGGTCGGAGCTGCCCCACCGCTCCACCTGCTTGCCGTTCTCAAAGCGCGTGATCTGCATGCCCCGTGCGCTGATGGTCTTGCCGGTGGCCGGAACGCCCAGAAAGTCGCCGGAGTGGGTCCCGGTGACGGTGTAGGCAAAGGCCACATTGTCGTCATCGGCGACCATGTGGTCCACGGCGATTTTGAGGTCCGGGAATGCGGTGCGGAGCATGGTGAAAAATTGGATAAAGCCTTCGGGGCCGACGCCCTGGTCCGGCGCGGGGTCATGGTCTACGGCGTCCGGGGCCACGAGGTCCCGGATGGCATTTAGGTTGCCGCTGTTGACGGCCTCGCCGAAGGCTTGCTGCGTCTTGATGTTGTCCTGCTGGCTCATATATGTCTCCTGCGTGTCAATGTGTTGCTGTAGTTATAGCCCGGAACGGCGCGGCGGAAACTTTTGACATCGTAAGTCCGTTAATGGTATAGTAACTTGTCGTAAGAGCTTATGCTGTTCCAAACGCTTCTGCAACTGAATATCCTGATTTATGCCACGCCTGCCCTTGCCGGGTGGGTGGTGGCCCCGCTCGGCCACGCCGGGCCTGTGCGTCAGGTGCGGCTTGTCTGGCAGATGCGGGCCGTGGAGGCCGCCCCCCCGAAGGTGGAGGCTCCCGTGCGGCAGGAGCGGCTGCGGGCGGTGCGTGTGTGCCCCGTGGCTGCCGTGCGGCCTGTGCCGGTGCGGCCTGTCAATCAGCCCCTTGTGTTTGCGGACGTGCCGACGGCACGGCTAGCCTCGTTTCACCCTTTCCCCCACGCTATTCGTGCGCCCTAAGAATGCCCCCTAGCCCCCAATAATGGGGGAACCGGATAAAGATAGGGCATAGCTCTCTTACTCCCCCAGAATTGGGGGCAGGGGGGCAATCTTGTGCGAAAGGCATTTCTGAACGATTATGGATTTTCTGCGAAAACTGTTCGATAACAATGAGCGCGATGTCGCCAAATACCGCAAGGCGGTGGAAAAGGTGACCGCGCTGGAACCCGAAATCAAGGCGCTCTCCGATGAGGGCCTGCGGGCGAAAACCGCCGACTTGAAGGCGCGTGTGGCCGAAGTCATGGACGCCGAGTGCGAGCGGCGTGGCAAAGAGTGGCACGAGCTGCTGCGCGACGACAAACGCGCTGTCTCCGACATGGCCCTGGACCCGCTGCTGCCGGAAGCGTTTGCCGTGGTGCGTGAGGCGGCCTTTCGAACCATTAAAATGCGGCCTTTTGACGTGCAGCTCATCGGCGGCATGGTGCTTCACGACGGGCGCATCGCCGAAATGAAGACCGGCGAAGGCAAGACCCTGACGGCGACCCTGCCGATCTATCTGAATGCGCTCACCGGGCACGGCGTGCATCTGGTCACGGTCAACGACTACCTGAGCAAAGTCGGCGCGGTGGCGATGGGGCCGCTGTACCACTTTTTAGGGCTGTCCGTCGGCATTATTCAGGGGCAGAGCGCCGAGACCGGCGACTCGGGCGGGACGTTTATTTACGACCCCGAGTACCGCCACCCGGACCCGCGCTACGACTTTGCCCGGCCTGTGGAAAGCCGCCGCGAAGCCTACGGCTGCGACATCACCTACGGCACGAACAACGAGTACGGCTTTGACTACCTGCGCGATAACCTGGCCGTGCCGGGGCAGGAATTGGCACAGCCGGAGCTGATGTTTGCGATTGTCGACGAAGTGGACTCTATCCTGGTGGACGAAGCCCGGACGCCGCTGATTATCTCCGGGCAGGCCGAAGCGTCGTCGGACTTGTATGTCAAAATGGACCGCATCGTCCGGCAATTACAGGCCGAGCGGGACTACAAGCTGGAAGAAAAGCAGAAGACGGCGACGTTCAACGATGACGGACAGCGGCGTGTCGAGCGGGCGCTGGGCATCGACAGCCTCTCCGATGTCGAAAACATCTCGCTGATGCAGCACGCCAACGCCGCCCTCCGTGCCCATGCGGTTTACAAGCGCGATATTGACTACCTGGTGAAGAAGAACGAGGAAGGCAAGGAAGAAGTCGTCATCATTGACGAAAACACCGGGCGTTTGATGTTTGGCCGCCGCTGGTCGGATGGTCTGCATCAGGCCGTCGAGGCCAAAGAGGGCGTCAAGATCGAGAACGAAAACCAGACGCTGGCGACGATCACCTTCCAGAACCTGTTCCGGCTTTATCCCAAGCTCGGCGGCATGACCGGCACGGCCAAAACCGAGGAAGACGAGTTCCGCAAAATCTATGCGCTCGACGTCGTCTCCGTGCCGACCAACAAGCCGCTCATCCGGCAGGACCAGCCGGACATCATCTACAAGTCGCTGGAAGCCAAGCTGCGCGGCATCGCCCGCGAGGTGCTGACGCTCTACACGCGGCAGCAGCCAGTGCTGATTGGAACCCGCAGCGTCGAGATGTCCGAGCGCGTTTCCGACCGCCTGCGCTACGACCGCCTGCAGCTTCTCGCCCTGACCGACCTGCTACGCGACAAGCTGGAGACAACTAAGGGGCTGGACAAGGCCAAGTATGCCGAATGGAGCGCGGTGCTGAACCAGCGTTTGTCTCCCTACGGTGTCCCCAAAGGCGAGACACCTGCCATTCTGACCGCCGGGCAGCTTGCTGACATGGCAAAGCACTTTGGTTTGTCGACCAGCATGAGCGACTCGGCCAACCGGGACGCGCTGGCAAAGCTGCTGGAAATCAAGCCCGGTGACCGGGAGCGGCTGGACGATGCGCTTTCGCATGGCATCCAGCACAACATTCTGAACGCCAAGTCGCACGAAAAAGAGGCGCATATTATCGCCGAGGCGGGCCGCAAGGGGACCGTCACCGTCGCCACCAACATGGCCGGGCGCGGCGTCGACATCCTGCTCGGCGGCAGCGTCGTCTCCGAAGAAGAGTCGGCCAAAGGCGCGGGCGACAACTACGATTATCGGCGCGGCGGCAAGCCTGTGGTTGGCCTGACCCCGCTGGCCGAGCGCGGCTCGGACCAGCACCGGCGCGATGCCGAAGAGGTTCGCACCCTGGGCGGTCTGGTGATTATCGGCAGCGAGCGGCACGAAGCCCGGCGCATCGACAATCAGCTTCGGGGCCGGGCGGGCCGTCAGGGTGACCCCGGCGCGTCGCGGTTCTATGTCTCGCTGGAAGATGAGCTGTGGCGTCTGTTCGGCGACCGGGCCAACTCGCCGCTGCTGCAAGGCTGGGCGGAAGACCAGGCGATTGACGCCAAAATGCTGTCCGGCATGATTGCGCGGGCGCAGAAGAAAGTGGAGCAGTTCTACTTCGATCAGCGCAAATCCACGCTGGATTACGACGACGTGATGAACGTTCAGCGGGCCAACATCTACGGCGAGCGGCGGCGCATCATGGAAGGCGCGGACCTGCATGATACGATTGTCGGCTACCTCGACGAAGCCGTGCGAAGCGAGATCAACCACTTCGCCCCCGAAAGCGCCGCGCCGGAAGAGTGGGATTTGGAAGGTCTGTTCGCGGGCCTCACCCAGTATTTCCCGGTGGCCGACTACGCCTCGCAGGAAGACCTGACGGGCAAGACGCACACGGCTCTGGTGGACTTCCTCACCGAGACCGCCGAGCGGGCCTATGCCGACAAAGAGAAGCATTTCGTAGACTCGCTGGGCGACGAGCAGGGCCTCTCGGAAATCCGGGACCTGGAGCGCCGTGTCACTTTGCAGGCATTGGACCGGCACTGGATGGAGCACCTGTCCGCGATGGACTACCTGCGCGAAGGCATCGGCTGGCGCGGCTATGCGGGCATTGACCCTCTGGTGCTCTACAAAAAAGAAGCCTACGATATGTTCCAGCAGATGATCGCCTCGGTGCAGGCCGAAGTCGTGCAGATCATGTCTACCATCCAGATCAGCATGGATGCCCTAAACGACGTTCCCGAAGACCCCTTTGCCAACCTCGGCGAGCTTCTGGAACAGGGCGCGGACGAAGACTTTCCCGGCGAACCCGGCCCCGCCCAGGCCATCCTCGCCCCCGGTCAGGCCGTCCGCCGTCGCCGCGTCAGCAAAGGCAAGCCCCGCAGCCAGAATTAGGCAGACGTGACCACAGAAAACCGCCCCGCCGGGTTCAGCCCGGCGGGGCGGTTTTTTGATAAGAGGCACATGGGGCTGAACCCCCATGCTTTAAAAGGGCAAATCCCCGCCTTCGCGGGCATAAAACTACGTACATTGCCAGAAGGAAGCCATGGGTTAAAACCCGAGGCTGAAAAAAGCCCAGTGTCCAGGGGACACAAGACAACAGAGCAAGCCCGCCGCCCTCCTCTGATCTTACGTGCCTTGCACGGCGGGCACTTCCGAGCCTCGGGTTTTAACCCGTGGCTCCTTTCAACTGTCTTATGCCTGCACAGGCGGAGAATTGCTTTTTGAAGCACAGGGGTTCAGCCCTGTAACTCGCGCCGCCAGACTTCTGTGCCTGAACCGGGTGTCAATCCGGTAATGCGTGAAAGCCAGTCTGCGGGGAGGCCCGGCAGGTATTCGGGCAGGCTGCGGGCAAGCGCGTCGAAGCAGGGCCAGTCCGTGAACACTTCGCAGAACTCGCCAAAAGACAAGTCGAATGTCACGCAGATCAGCACCCGGTCGCCTGCCTCATAGGCCGCACCGCTCACCGCTATGATTTCATCCCATGCCGCCAGGAGGCGCTTTTCGCCCAGTGAATTTTGTTCCCAGAGACCCTGTGCGTCGGCGGAAATGGAAGGTGGGTTGTGGTCCATAATTATCGCCTCTACGGTCTTACTATTCCCCAAGATGCCGCCTAAAGACGAGTAGGCAGAGAAGTTTTTCTGAGAACACGAAAAGCCCTTGACAAAAGGAAGGCGGCTGTGCTATCCTATTGCCGACTGATTTAGTCGGAGATTGAAAATCGAAGAGTGCGAAAACGCCCCGGCTGCTTGCAGGCAGCCGGGGCGCGGAGCGGAATGGCAGAATACCATCCTTTAGCCAGGCTTATTCTACCCCATTTTCCTCCTGACGGCTCCCATAGATTACCTCCCGGTCACAACACAGGGCTATTATGCCTTCAGGAGAAAATTATGTCCTCTTCACGCCAGCGTGGCTTCACGCTTGGTTTCACGCTGATTGAGCTGCTCGTCGTCATCGCCATCATTGCGGTTCTCGCGGCGATCTTGTTTCCCGTCTTCGCACAGGTGCGCGAAAACGCTCGGCGCACGGCCTGTCTGTCCAACATGAAGCAGATCGGATTGGGTGTGCAGATGTACATTCAGGACAGCGACGAGCGGATTTTCTACCGGGCGACCTCCAATGCCGCTTCCACGCGCACGGGCCTGTCTGTCGCCAAGACGGACCCTACTTATAACTCGCTTCAGTGGTGGAACCAGATCATGCCCTATGTCAAGAGCAACGCGGTGTTCACCTGCCCCGACGATGCCGGTCCAACTCCCAGCGCCGATAACAATGGCAATCTGGTCATCCCCCGCTCCTACATGGCCTCTGCCGCCGTGGAAGACCTGACGCTGGCGCAGGTCAGCAATCCCGCCGAAACGCTGGTTATCACGGAAAAATGGGACAAGACAATAGCAGGAGCCGCCGTCAGCGCTCCCTGGATGGACGCCTTCGATGGCGATATGGCCCCGGATGGGGTTCATCCAATGAAAGAAGTGGCGAGCCGCCACACGGGCGGCCTCAACTGTGCGTTCTTTGACGGCCATGCCAAGTGGTATCAGCCCAGCACTCTCATCAACAGCCCGACGCTGACCGGCTGCGTTCTCATCCACAATTATCCGACCAGCCGAATGTGCGACTCCACCGTGTCCGGCTGCACCAGCGCCGGACCCACCAATCTCTGCAACACGCCGAGCTTTTATCCTTATGCGCCCAATTAACAGGATCAGGGGCGGCGGAGCATTTGCTTCATTTCGGTGACGTTGCCGGCGTTGGCGAGGGCCTCGTCTTCGGAGATCAGACCGGCGCGGACGTATTTGATGAGGCACTGGTTCATGGTCTGCATCCCCCAGAAGTTGCCTTCGGCAATGGCCCCGTAAAGCTGCGAGGCGCGGCCTTCTTCAATCAGCTTGGAGATAGTCGGGGTGACGACCATCACTTCTACGGCACCGACGCGACCTGTGCCGTCGGCGCGGGGGGGGAGCTTCTGCGAGATGACGCCTTTGAGCGATCCCGAAAGGCGCAGGCAGAGCATATCGCGGTCCTGCGGGGGGTACATATTGATGATCCGGTCCAGGGTCTCGGCGGCGGACGCGGTGTGGAGCGTAGACATGACGAGGTGACCGGTTTCAGCGGCGGACAGGCCGATGCTCATGGTCTCGATGTCGCGCATCTCGCCAACCAGAATGATGTCCGGGTTCTGACGCAGCATATATTTCAGCGCATCGGCGAACGAATCGGTGTCTAGGCCAATCTCGCGCTGGGAGACAATCGACATCTTATCCGGGTGCATGAACTCGATGGGGTCCTCGCACGTAATGATGTTGGCGCGGCGGGTGGAGTTGATGAGATCGATCATGCCCGCCATTGTCGTCGTTTTGCCCGACCCCGTCGGCCCCGTCACAAGAATGAGGCCCTGCCGGTTCTTGGTCATCTCGGCGATGACCGGCGGCATTCCAAGCTGCTCCAGCGTGTAGATTTTGAGTGGGATCAGCCGCAAAACCATCCCCATCGTGCCGCGCTGCTGATACACGTTGCAGCGGATGCGGCAGACGCCTTCCACCTCAAACGCCAGGTCCAGCTCGTGCCGATGCTCAAAGCGCCCGATCTGCTCATGCGTCATCACGCTGTAAGCGAGGTT
This sequence comes from Capsulimonadaceae bacterium, assembly GCA_965277455.1. Taxonomy (GTDB): domain Bacteria; phylum Armatimonadota; class Armatimonadia; order Armatimonadales; family Capsulimonadaceae; genus JANXMY01. The sequence goes on from OZ255823.1 coordinate 4,317,460, forward strand.
CCGGCAGTCGTCGGCGTTCAGCTTGGGGGCGTCGGTGATCGTGATCCGTCCGCTAATCCGCATGGCGGGCGGGCTGTCTGCTTTGATAAAAACGTCCGAGGCTTTTTTCTCAGCGGCCACGCGCAGCAGCTCAAAAATCTCTGTCATAGTGTCTCCTCGTCACCGTCTCTTTTCAACGGGGGTCTTTGCTTCTTCTTTGGGGCGCGGCGCTTCCACAGGCCGCCGCGACAGCCGAGCCGTCATCAGGTATACAATAAGCCCCGTGCCTGCCGCCGCTACCAGCACGAGCAGCAAGGCCGTCACCGGCGAGCGGCGTGCCGTGCCGGGGGCGGGCTGCGAGAGGGGCAGGTCCAGCGAGGTGAAATTCGGGTTCAATATCTCAATCTGGCAGGTGTAGCTCGTGCCGCCGCCCGCTATCGTGACCTTGATATTCTTATCGGCATATTCGTGGGGTCCCTGGAAGACGAAGCCGGGCGCGGTGAAAAATAGCACGCCAATTCGGCGGTAGCCTCGAAACGCCGACGCGATGGCATCAATCGGGAACGAATGGGTCTGCGGCTGAACCGCCTGCAGTGTCGTCACTACCACGCTGGTCATTTCGTTCAGCGGGTGGCGGCTGGACGGCGGCAGGGCATCCGTGATCGCGGGCGGCCCGAGCGCCCAGCCGGTTTCGCGGGCCAGCGCGGCGAGGTCTTGGGTGACCTGCGCGTGGGAGACGGTCGTGCCGTAGGTCAGGTTGATCTGGTCGCCTCCCGTGGGGCGCTGGTTGACAAGCATCAGCACATCCGGCGGCCCCGCCGTCTGCACCGTTAAAGGCGCAGGTGCCTGGGCATGAGCAAGCGTGGTAAGCAGGCAGAGGCAGACCCCGACAAAGGCGCGAAGCGTCATTTGGGTTCCCTGTCACTGACTTCCGCGTTTTCATTGACTGCGGCGTACATTGCCAGTGCTTTCTGCCGACGGACGGCATGGTCGACTATCGGCGCGGGGTAGGCGTCGGCCCCCAGAAACTCGCGCTCGGCGACGGGCAGCTTCCACGGGGCATGGATGAACTTGGCCGGAACACGCGCCAATTCGGGAACCCACCTCTTGACATACGTGCCGTCGGGGTCGAATTTCTCCCCCTGACTGGTCGGGTTGAATATCCGAAAGAACGGCTGGGCATCGGTTCCGGTTCCCGCCGCCCATTGCCATCCGCCGTTGTTCGCGGCCTGGTCGCCATCGACGAGCTTCTGCATGAAATAGGCTTCGCCCTTGCGCCAGTCGATGCCCAAATCTTTAGTCAAAAAAGACGCCACAATCATGCGGCCCCGGTTGTGCATCCAGGCATCCGCGTTCATCTGCCGCATGGCGGCGTCCACAATCGGATACCCCGTCCGGCCCTCTTTCCAGGCCGTCAGCCACTCCTCATTGTTTTCCCACTTTAGACTATCAAACTTGGGCCGGAACGCCCCCGTGGCGACATGGGGAAAGTGGTGCAAAATCTGCAAATAAAAGTCGTGCCAAGCCACTTCGGTCAGAAATGTGGAGTGGCCTGGTTCCCGCTGATGCACGTCGCTTGTCTTGCCCGAAGGCTTGTCCTCGCCCGCCCGGCGCACGGCGTCGATGACGGTTCGCACGGACAGCGTACCGAGATGCAGATGCCGGGAGAGCTTCGAAGTGCCGTCCTGGGCCAGCACGTCCCGCGCCGCATCGTAGCCGCCAATCTTCTCTTTCAGAAACTCTTTCAGCAATGTCTGCGCCGCGTCCTCGCCGCCCATTTCAAAGTTCTGCCCGGACCGGAACTCCAGCTCGGCTGCCGTCGGCAGGGCGTCGCCGTGTGCGTCGTCCGGAGTTGGCACGGTTTGCGGGGTGGGGGCGGGACCTTCGGCGGGCCGGGAAAACCACTCGCGCTTGTACGGCCCAAAGACGGTGTAGACCGTGCCCGCTTTGCTCCTAATCTCGTCCGGCTCAAACTGCATCAGACCGGGGAACGTCTCTACGCTTACGCCACACTCGCCGAGTGCCTTCGCCGCCGCCTCGTCCCGCGCCCGCCCGTGCGGCTCAAACTCGCGCTGATGAAACACGGCTTCCGCGCCAAAGTCCCGCGCCGCCTGCACCACGGCATCGGGCGTTTTGCCCCGGCGCACGATCAATCGGCCCGTTCGTTTTCGCAAATTGGCGTCTAATACGGCCAGCGCGTCGACCAGGAACTCCACCCGCGCCGCTCCGGTGTCCTCGCGGCCCAGGATGCCGGGGTCAAACACGAACAGCGGGATGACCCGCTCCGCCGACAGGCACGCCGCATGGAGCGCCCCGTTGTCGTGGACGCGCAGGTCCCGCCGCAGCCACACAATCACCGTCTTGTACTTCTTCTCGGGCATACCGTCTATTATACTTCCTAAGTTTCATTATACTGCTCAAACCCGCCGAACCCGTCATGCGGCGTGGTCTAATTTCGGAGACCTACCTTCCTTGCTTTGCAGGGTCCTTCCTAAAGGAAGGATTAAGATGTTAGGCGTAGGGGCGAGATTTATCGCGCCTTCTTATTTTATCGCGCCCTCCGCGTCCGCGTGGCCGCCGGACCCCCTAGCCCCCAATAATGGGGGAACCTGAATAGGAACCGGAAACCGACCCGTAGGGGCAGGGCTTGCCCCTGCCCTTTTTCATACTTGCCACGGGTTAAAACCCGAGGCTGCCAAAAGCCCAGTGTCCAGGGGACACAAGAATAAGACATGGAAGGCTATGCTGCTCTTCTCAGGTTCCCCCATTATTGGGGGTTAGGGGGCCTCTGCTCCTGCTCACACCTCGCCATATTCGTATTTGGTCGCCGCTTCCACCAGCGCAATCTCGGCGGGGGCCAGATGGAACAGCGTGTAGACGCGGGCGTTGAGGGCAGTTTCCCGCTCTCTGATGGCGTCGGTGTGCTGCCGGTGGGCGGCGCATTGCTCGCCGAACCAGTCTTCCCACTCGTCGCGCTCTTTGACGGGGATGGTCTTCTTGAAGACTTTCCCCAGTTCCGCTTGCAGTCCGGCAAAGTCCAGGGTCCACCACGCCGTCAGCTTTTGGTTGAGGCTGATATTCGGGCTGCCGAAGTCGGCGAGAAGCCGGTGGCGCACTCTTTCATGCAGGGCATAGCGAGCTCGCCCCTCAGCGGTGATCTCCTGCGCCAGCGTTCCAATCGCCTCCCGCTCGGCGTCGGGGGCGTTGGGCACGGGGAACCGGCCCAACGGTTCCGGCTGCACTTCATAGTAGCCGTTAGCTTTGGCGGCAAAGACGCTTCGACTGAAATACTCACACACGCGGGAGTTCAGCAGCCCAAGCAGGTAGTAGCCAGTTTCCAGATCGGGCAGCGGAAGCACATAGGATGTGTTTCCAGCGTAAGCCGTTGTCTCCAACAGCGAGAAAGAAGGGTGCTGTGATACCTTTGTGGAGTGGATACGAGGCTCTTCAAACGCCGAGTAGTAATTACAAGGTCGCAGTTCCCACCAATATCGGCCTTTATCCTGTCGTAGTTTAGCAGTTTCCTCATATCTCAGAAGATGTTCGGCAAGTGCGGGGAAGTGTGATTGGACTTTGGCCCAAGCATCTGCCTCGTCCGCTGATTTTCCAAATTGGGTTTCTGTCCAGCCAGAAGGCAAAGCTATAATCCAAAGCCCAGTGTGTACCTGATACCATGTATGGAGGTCTTCGCCTCTCACATAATGATTAAGAAGGGTCTCTGTTGCGCTTGCGCTTGATACAAGGTCATCATGTTTCTTTTGGTCTACAACAAATGCTTCATTCAGCCCTGTCGTAATCCCACGGTAAATAGGCTCTGCCAAAACGGTGGCAAGCGGCGTAGAGCCTTCCCAGCCTTCAATGATATGACGCAGGCTATCCGAGGCAAAGACCCACGCGGAACTGCCAGCGGGCGGCTTGACCTTGCCAACCAACGCAAAGTTGTCCGTGTCGGGTACAGGCTCTTTGAGTTCCAGCAGGGCATCGGGCGAGGGGGCAGAATTGCGGATTTGCAGGATAACCGGATAGGTAATCGCATCCGAAAAGACCTGCTGCTCGCCAAAGTCTACCATTTCCAAAAGTGTTGTCTGCTCCGCAAGATATTGACGCAGGGGCGCACCGAAGTTGAGCTTGCGGAACGTCCCGGACGTGATGAAGCTGATGACCCCGCCCTTCTGCAACTGCCGCAAACCCTGCCCCAAAAAATAGACAGACAGGTCGGCGGTTCCCTGAGACACCTGTGGATAAGACGCGGCAAGGAACGGTTTGTAAAGCCCCAACTCCCCGTGCTGAACATACGGCGGGTTGCCGACCACGGCATCAAAGCCTGCCGCGTCCCCCAGGGACTTCCCGAGCCGGTCAAAGTAGACTTCGGGAAACTCCAATTCCCAGTGGAAAAAGTGCAGGGTTTTCGCCATGTCATCCGACGCTTTCACCCACTCCGCGAAATTTGGGTGTGACGCGCTTTCTTCGTTCTTGGCATAGGCGGACAAAGGCTTCCATAAATGCCGAGCCAGCGGGACGCCGAAATGCGAGGCCGTGACCAGATTTGCCAGGCGGCTGTATTTGGTGCTCAGGCTTTCGCGCAGTTGCTCGTACAGCGTCTCCTGCTGCTTCACTTCGGCCACCGTCTGGCCGGGGGAGCCTTCAATCAGCCACATGAAATCGACGGCGACGCTCAGGCTCTGGCGGAAGGTCTCATCGGCCATCATGCTCATCTGCCCGGCGTCCGGCCCGGCAGCCTTCTTCCCCTTTGGCTTGGCCCCGCCAAGCTGCAAGTCAGACAGCCGCGCCCCGACCAGCGCATTGCCGGTCCGCAGGTGATGGTCCAGAAACGACAGGGGCCGGTCGCGGGCCGCCGTGGTCAGCCACAGGGACAGCTTGGCAAGCTCCACGGCGAGCGGGTTCAGGTCCACGCCGTAGACGCACGACTGCGCGACGCGCCGCTTCCAGTAGAGCAGGTCGGCCTCGCCCGACGCTTCCGGGCCGGGGGCAATCGCCAGGTCAATCAGGAACCGGGCAATGAACTCGGTCGTTTCCACCAGAAAATGCCCGCTGCCCATCGACGGGTTCAGAACATTGACCGAAAGCACCGCCTCCACCTTTGCGGCGTCGTCCGCCCGGCCTGCAATCGCCTCATGCAGCATCGGGCCGACGGCCTGCTCCACGATATACTTGACGATGTAGTCCGGGGTGTAGTACGACCCGGAGGCTTTGCGCTCGCCCTTGTCATTGAGCAGAACCAGTGTCCAGCCGTCTTCTTCGGGGATGTCCTCTAAATGGTATTCCAGCAGACCCTCGTAGATGGTCCCGAGATGCCGGACGCTGAGGTCCTGATAATCCACAAACTGCCCATTGACCCGCGCCAGCTTGTCCAAAGCGTGCTGAAGGTGGGCATCGCCGACGGCGTGCGTGTTCAGAAAGTCATGCCGCTTCGGGTCGAACAAGCCGCCGTTGAACGTGGCGACTTGCAGGGGTGGGCTGCCCTTGTCAATAATATGGAACAGCTCTTTAAAGCGCGGCCACAGCGTCGCCGTCGTCGGCAGCAGGGACTTGTGCGAGTCTAAAGCGTCGGCGGCGGCCTGTTTCAGCGCATACAGGCTGTACGAGTCCCGGTAGGCCGCGCTTTCGCGGACGGGAAGCAGGCCGCGAGACTCGGCATACAGCACAAACAGCAGCCGGTACAGCAAAATCAGCGAGCTGTCGTAGACTTCTTTGCGCGTCTTCTCCGTAGGGGCCAGCGCATTGGGCGCGTAATCCAAGAACCCCTGTGCCAGATGCCGCAGGGCCTCATAGACCTGGCTTTTCAGCGTGTTGCCGATGTCGCGGGCGTAGTCCATGCTTTCCCGCAGCAGCGCGGCGACGCCCAGCGGGTGCGGCTCGAAGGCCGACCGGTGGAAGAACGCATAAAAGTACAGAAACGCGGTGGGGTCCGGGTCCGCCAGCAGCGCAGGCAAATCGACTTCGTAGTAGCGGTCCAGCTTGTGCGCCGTGTCCCGGTGATACAGCCGCCACAGGCAGCCATTGGTGAGGATGCCCCACTCGACGCCGGAGTGCAGCAGGTAAAAGTAAATCTGGTAGCCGGGGTTTTTATTGCTGAACACATCCTTGCTTTTGCCCGCCAGAGCCATATCCAGAGGCCGGTCCCAGTACTTCGCATCGCCGACCGCATAGCTGCCCTGTTTGGGCAGGGCATCCGTCAGCGCTTTCTTTTTCTGGGCGTCCATCTCGGCCTGCGTCCGGTAAAAAACGTAATCGGGCCGCTTGGTCCCTTCCGGCGTCTTCAGCGCGGGCTGCACTTCAAAAAGATGCCCCAGTGCCTTCAGAACGGGCCTGATAAACCCCTCTTCCGTCTGCGCTTCATTGTCGCTCGGCGTGAAGGCCGCCAGCAGCGCGGCGATTTCCCCGCGCAGCACGGCGGCGGCTTCAAGGAGTGCGTTCCAGTCAGGGCGGGACGGCAGTGTATGGTTGAGGTAATGATCTGAAAAAAGCTGATGGTTATGATGGGGCGCGGCGGCGGTCAGAGGAGTTTCAACGATGGGAGTGTCAGGCACGGCGGGCCTCCTTGCGCGGGTTGAAGTTTGGCTGTTTTATTGTACCCGCGTGCGGCGGCAAACGCGAACCGAAGAATACCCACTGGCTGAATTGTGCGTTTGGCGGGTATAGGTTTCTATTGCCGGACCGCATCGAAGAGTAGAAACCCGAGGATTATTATTTCGCCAGCGTTTGCCGTGATCGTGCTGCTGTCCGGGGCGGCGCTTGTTTTGCTTGCCAGTGTGCCTCTGACGCATGGATTGGACCGCCTGGGCGAGCTGCTGGGACTCTCGGAAGGGCTGCTCGGGCTGCTGACGGCGCTGGGGGCGAACGCCCCGGAAATCGCGGCGGCGGGGACGGCCCTGCTGTCGGGACAGCATGATGTTGGGTTCGGCCTCGTGCTCGGCTCCAATTTGTTTAATTTGGCTGGTCTGCTTGGCCTGAGCGCCCTGTTAATCGGGCAAATCGAGCAGGACCGGCCCGGCCTGCTCCTGCATGGCACGGTGGCGGTGGCGACTACTCTGGCGGTCGCCGCGCTGGTGCTGGGCTGGCTTGCGCCGGTGTGGACTTTGGCGCTGGTGGTGCTTATCTTCGCGGCCTATGTTGCCCTGCTGACCCTACCGCCGCTCCGGCTGCGTCAGCTTCCGCTGCCCGGCGCGAAGGCCCTGGCGAGAAGCCTGTATGTCGAGGACGCAGGCTGCCAGAAAGAGCCGGGGGATGCGCCCGGCAACTGGACGCCGGTATGGATGACCCTGCCCGCGCTGACCGCGATTGTTGGCGGCAGCATTGAGATGGTTCATGCGGCGCTGTCGCTCGGGCGGACGTGGCACGTCCCAACGGCGATCACCGGCGCGATTGTGCTGGCGGCATTGACCGGCCTGCCAAATGTGTATGCCGCCCTGCGGCTGGCCCGGCAGGGGCGCGGCGGGGCGGTGGTCAGCGAGACTTTGAACAGCAATACGCTGAACCTGCTGGTGGGGATTGCTGTGCCCGCCGTGGTGTTCGGCCTCGGCAAAAGCGGGGCAAACTCGGTGTTTGCGACGGCGTTTCTGCTGGGGCTGACGGGGGCGGTGCTGGGACTGCTCTTCTGGCTGCGCCGCCTGCCCCGCTGGGGCGGGGCGGTGGTGATTGCGCTCTATCTGGTGTTCGTGCTTGTGCGGCTTAAGGCTTGAGGAGAAAAAAACGACGATGCAGACCAAGTTTCGAGTTCTGACCGGGAGCGGCGCGGCGGTTGCCGCCTGCCTGCTGACCGCCGGGTGCGGGCGGATGACATCAGGCAATGGCGGCTCCCCCGCCGTCAATCAGGCGCTTGCGCCGCCGCCGACAAGCGGGGAGACTTCGGGCAGTGCCAACTTTGTGCGGGGGATTGCCTCCAAAATCAGGCCAGCGGTGGTGACGGTGCATACATTCGCCGCCATTCGGCAGCAGACGGCGATGAGTATGCAGGACCTGATGCAGGGCGGTGGCGGGCGCACTGAGGTACGCCGGGGCGCAGGGTCCGGGGTGCTGATCAGCCCGGATGGCTACCTTATCACCAACAACCATGTCGTTGCCGGAGCACAGCAGGTCACGGTGATGGTCGGCGACACCGGCTATCAGGCGCGTGTGGTCGGAACGGACGCCCTGACCGATATTGCGGTGGTCAAAATCACCCCGCCCGCCGGGAAAACGTTCCCCGTGGCGCAGCTTGGCGACTCGGACGCGGTGCAGGTTGGCGACTGGGCGGTGGCGGTCGGCGACCCGCTGGACATTGGTTCCACGGTGACACTCGGCATCATCTCCGCCATCGGTGAGCGCGGCCCGCGTTTGGTGGGCGACTCGGCCTCCAAAGTGCTTCAGACCGACGCGGCAATCAACCCCGGCAACTCCGGCGGGGCGCTCGCCAACAGCGACGGGCAGGTCATCGGCATCAACGAAGCGATTGCCTCGCCGACGGGGTCCTCTATCGGCATCGGCTTTGCTATTCCCATCAATTCTGCCCGCGACGTGGCAAAACAGCTCATCGCCAATGGCCGCGTCATCCGGCCTTATCTCGGCATCAGCTATCTGCCGGTCAAGTCCGTACCGCCGCCCGCCCGTGCTCAGGCGGGGATTGACCCTGCTCTGACGACCGGCCTGATTGTCGCGCAGGTCGCGCCGGGTACGCCCGCCGCCGGGGTGCTGCGCCAGGGCGATGTGCTGCTGAGTGCCGACGGTAAGCCTTTGGATGACTCGGACACGCTCAATAAAATCATCGCGGCGCACAAAGTCGGCGACACCGTGAAGATGGAAGTGCAGCACGGCACGCAGAAAAGCACGGTGTCTATCACCCTGCGCGAGCGCCCCGCGACGTTTGGCATCCCGCAGGGCGGGCAGGAGCCTTAGAGAACAGGAACCGCACTGAGGAAATTATGACACTTGCCACTTATGCTCGCCTTTTCCTGCCTGCCCTGGCACTGGCCCTGCTGATCGGCGGCTCCGCCACTGCCCAGACGCCCCCTGCCCCGGTCCGGCTCGCCAAAGGCACGACCTCGCGCATTGTGGCGCTGGGCGACTCCCTCACACGCGGCTCCAGCGGCGGCTATGGCAGCTACCGCCGCCCCCTGCAATCACTGCTGACGCAGGGCGGCTACACGTACCAGTTCGTCGGAACCAGCACGGAGCAGTCTTTCAACTATCACGGTACCGACCCGGAGCAGAACTTCGCCCCCTCTCAGCCTCAGCATGAAGGCTATGGCGGGTTTCGGATCGAGCAGATTTCCGCCGACAAACCGGCCAAAGATGACGGCGGGGTAACGTACCCCGGCTTCGCGGCGGCAATGGCGTCGGACAGCCCCGATGTCGTGCTGCTGATGCTTGGCACAAACGACATCAACCAGAACTTCGACCCTGGCGGGCCGGGCTACGGCGGTGGAACCGGCTTTGCCGCCGATGCTGCTCAAAGGCTGGACTCTCTGGTTGGGCGGCTCTTTCAGACCAACCCAACGCTAATTCTCGTGCTGGCAACGATCACGCCGCTGGCGGACCCCACCAAGGAAGCGCAGGTCAGCGCCTATAATGCGTACATTCCGCAGATCGTCGCCGCCCACAAAGCGCAGGGGCAGACCATTTTGCTGGCCGACCAATCCGCCGCTTTGTCGCCCGCTGATTTGTCCCCCGACGGCGTTCACCCAAGCACGCCGGGTTACGACAAAATGGCCCGCGTCTGGTACGCGGCGCTGACCGGGCCAGTGCTGCCTTCTTCTCAGCAAAAAAGCCTCCGGTAACAGCGTGTGCTGTCACCGAAGGCTTTTCTCGTTTCATGCAAGGGATCAGCGGGGATGACGAGACTTGAACTCGCAGCCTCTGCCGTGACAGGGCAGCGCTCTAACCAATTGAGCTACACCCCCTTGCGAACAAAAAGAATATACCCTGCCCGCATCCTCGTTGTCAAGAGGGACACCGTTCATTTTGCCACAATTTTCGCCGTCGCCAGCATCCGTGCCCGCCGGACGGCTCCCAGAACGGGAGTTTCTGCCGCCGCCGACAGCACGGCGGCGGGGGCGAAGCGGCGCACGGACCGCGCAAACACGTCTTCCAGAACCCCGCCCGCCGCCCACAGGCCGCCCACGCGGCAGACAGGGTAGGGGACCTCGGCGTCCGCAAACAGCCGCTCGGTGACGCCGCGCACCAGCACGGCGAGCGCCCCGCCCGCTCGCATCAGCAAGGCTTCGGCCACGGGGTCGCCGTCGTCCGCTGCGGCGGCGGCCACGACGCGGGATAGGCTTGCCACGGCCACGCGGCTGATGGTGCCGCCATAGAGGCCGGGCACGATGTCGTCGAGAGACGACAGCCCGAGCGACGCGCACAGCCGGAAACCGAGTGTTGTTGCTTCGCCCGTGCCGTCGCGCCCCCGCAGGGCGGCGGCGAGCGCCGCCCTCCCGAGGCCATAGCCGCTGCCGACGTCGTCAATCAAGTAGCCATAAGCGCCGGTGCGGTGCGAAACGCCCGCCGCGTTTTCGCCGTAAGCCGCCGAGCCGGTCCCGGCAATCACAATCACGCCCGGCCCGCCGCCCGTCGCGCCGGTCAGCGCCGCCGCGTAGTCGGGGATTACCTCCACGGCTGCCTGCGGGAACGCCGCCTGCAAGCTCTCTAAAAATAGCTGCCGCCGGTCGCCAAACGAGACGCCCGCAACAGCCGCACAAATAGCCTGCACGTCGCCGCGTGTGCCGTGAGCTTCGGCCAGCGCCGTGTCCATCGCTGAGAGCGCGGCGGCCAATGCCTCAGCGGGCGGCATGACGGCGAGGCTGCACGCGCCGAACAGCCCCATGCCGAGTATGGTTCCCGAAATGTCCCCGACGGCGGCGCGGGTCTGCGTGCCGCCACCATCTAATCCAATCACTAACTCGCTCACCGGGCGGCCTCGTCCAGCCCGGCCAGATGGCTGACGTCGTTCAGCACCATGACGCGGCTCTTGCTCGGCGTTTCTAAATCGGTATGGGCCGAAAAGTCCAGGTGCGTGAACGAGGCATTGTCAAAATGCAGATGCAGCAAAGTCGGCAGCGGCGCTTGCAGCGCCTTCAAAATGAGCAGCCGCCCGGAGCCGCCGTGACCGACCAGCAGAACCGAGTCCTCGGGGCCAGGGTGGGCAGCGAGAACCTGGGCCAGTGCAGCATCTACCCGCTCCTGCACGGCGGGCCACAGCTCGCCGCCGGGGACGTGGGCTTCTAAGACTCGCTGCTTGTGGTAGCGATGCCACTCTTCGGGATAATCGCGCTCCAAATCCTCCGCCGTCAGCCCTTCCCAGTCGCCAAAGCCCTTTTCGCGCAGGCCCGGCAGGGGCCGCACAGTCAGCCCGTGGGCGCTTGCGGCAGGGGTCGCCGTCTGCACGGCCCGGCCTAAATCACTGCTGTAGACGGCGACCAGCGGGATAGCCGCCATGCGCCGCCCTAATGCGTCCGCCTGCGCCTCGCCACGCGGGCTGAGCGGAATATCGGTCCAGCCCTGCACGCGCCGAACGGCATTCCAGGCGGTTTCTCCATGCCGGGCAAAAAAAATCTGTGTCACACTTGCTCCTATGAGATATTTTATGCTATACTAGCTTTATCGGAACGGGATGTAGCGCAGTTTGGTTAGCGCACCGAGCTGGGGGCCCGGGGGTCGCAGGTTCGAATCCTGTCATCCCGATAACGAACGTAGAAATACGACAGAGAGACGCGGGAGAGGAATGATCCTCTCCCGCGTCTCTGTGTTTTTTGTGATGCTGTCTCAGCCGCCATACTTCGTTCCCGCGCTCTGCTGCACATAGGGAGCCTGCTGCTCCACGCGCCGCAGGCGCTCGTCCATGCGCTGCAAAGTCTGGTCAAACGATACATCAAACGACGTCGCTGTGTCCCGAAGCTGCGAAATCTGGGCGTTCAGCGCGGCCACTTCTGCCGCGAGTGCTTTTGGGTCGGTCGTGGGCCGTGCCGGGGCGCGGCCTGTCAGCACATATGACGCCCGCTGCCAGAGCGTTCGGGCGCTCGCCGCCAGGGCATACCAGAGCCAGCCGAGGGCACTGATGCCCATGACCGCCGCCCAGGCCGCTTCGCCGCCGTGGTCAGCCACCTGCGTCTCGTGGCCGAACATGATGCCGCTGGCAAATAGAAATATCGCGCCCCAGATTTTCATAGATTTTTTCTTTCCAATTTGGTCCTGACCAACTAACGGCGCACCGCCGCAGGGGCGGCAGGACGGGCGGCAGGCTTGGGCGGCGTCGCGGAGCCGGCAGACGTGTGGACACTGGCAGCGGTCCAGTTGCCGGACCATTCCAGGCGCTTCGCGGCAAGCTGCGCCGTCTCCTTGCCCTCAAAGCGGGCGATAATCGCCAGGGCCAGGTCAATGCCCGCCGAGATGCCCGAGGACGACATCAGTTTGTCGCCGCTTGCCACCACGCGGGAGCCTTTGACGACCTGCACTTTGGGATACTGCTTCGCCAGGGCCTCCAGATGGGCAAAATGCGTGGTCATCTGCCTGCCGTCGCCGAGGCCCGTTTTGGCGATGATAAACGCGCCCGTGCAGACCGAGGCGATCACCTCGGCAGTGTCCGCCGCGCTCATCAAAAACTCGCTGACATGGAGCGGCAGGGTCTCCCGCCGCGCCCCCGGCCCGCCGGGGACAATGATAATATCCGCTTCAAACGCCTGCGCCAGCGATTTGTCCGGCAGCACGCACAGCCCGTGGGCACACTGCACCGTCGAGCGCCGGTCGGCCACGGTCTGCACATGGAACGCGGGCTTGTCGCTCCAGCGTCCTTCCAGCACCCGGCGGCAGGAGGCCAGCACCTCATAAGGCCCGCAAAAGTCCAGCTCGTCCACGCCGTCATACAGCAGCACGTCTACGGTCCTCATAGCAAATCCCTCTTCTTTCGGTGTCAGCAGTGTGTGAGTTTATTTCCAGAAACCGAGCAGCGACTCGAAGACGGCTTTGCCGTCGGCGGACCCGAGGCGCAGGTCGCAGGCGCGTTCGGGGTGGGGCATCAGGCCCAGCACATTGAAATCGGCGGAGGCGATGCCCGCAATAGCATCCCGCGAGCCGTTCGGGTTCGACTCGGGGGTTAAATTGCCCTCGGCATCGCAGTAGCGAAACAAAACGCGGTTCTCGGAAAACAGGTCGTCGAGCGTGTCGTCGTCGCAGACATAGCGCCCTTCGCCGTGCGCGATAGGCACTTCCAGCACCTGCCCCGGCGCAAGCTTATTGGTAAACGGCGTCGCCGAGTTTTCGGTTCGCAGATGGATTTGCTTGCACAAAAACCGCTGGCCTTCGTTGCGAACCAGAGCGCCGGGCAGCAAATGTGACTCGCACAAAACCTGAAAGCCGTTGCAGACGCCCAGCACCAGCCCGCCTTTGGCCGCGAATTCCTGCGTCGCCGCCATCGCGGGCGCGAACCGGGCAATCGCCCCGCAACGCAGATAATCGCCGTAAGAAAAGCCGCCGGGGACCACCACGCAGTCCACGCCCTTCAAATCGGCGTCCTGATGCCACAGGTACTCCACCGGCTGCCCCAGCACGTCTTTGATCGTGAAGAACGCATCCTGATCGCAGTTCGCGCCGGGAAATTTGATGACGCCAAACTTCACGCGCTCACCTCGCCTGTGCTGACTTCGTAGCGATAATCTTCAATCACCGGGTTTGCCAGCAGCCTGTCGCACATCTCGCGTACCTGCGCGTCCCTATCTGGCCCGTCGGGGACACTCATCTCCACATATTTGCCAATCCGCACCCCGTCCACGCCATCGTAGCCGAGCGAGTTTAGGGCACTCTGTACCACTTTGCCCTGTGCGTCCAGCAAAGACGGCTTGAGCGTCACATACACTTTCACCTGCGCCATAACTATTTCTGATCCTTAATTTTTATGACAACTTCCCTGCCAGCCAATGCTTGACAAGCTTGCCCAAAGAGGTGACCGTTGCACGTCACCCAAATCATGTGGTCGCCTTCGGCAAAATACGATTCTGGACCAATGCGTTCTAATTGCTTCCAAAAATCCGCTTGCAGAGCATAATGCTCTGGGGCTTGAAGCGAGAAACCGCCGTAATTGACGAACACCTTGTAATCGTCAAAGGGGGTGGCCGAAGCAAAAATATACCATTCGTCATACTGCTCGTTAGGTATCTGCTCGCTGACACTGATACATGGGCTGATAGCAATCTCGCCGTGTTTGTACCAACCCTCGTTGATCTCCTCTGCGGAAAGTTTCAAAGGGCCACTGTCAAAAGACGTGATGCTGACGTATTTGCCTCGAACAATCTGTGGGGCGAGTTCTAACAAATCCTTGATATAGCCAAAGTCACTGCCCACGATCTCCAGCCAGTTATAATTGCCTTTCTGGCCTGTAAAAGCAGCCGTCAGCCCATCGAATGCACCCATAAGTTATCTCACCGACGCTGTGTTGCTCTCATTATACCACTGCGCGGCGAACTGCGCCAGTACCCCGCCTTGAGATTTTGCTGCTTGACATTGCTGTAACTTTTCGGTTACAACTATACTTCGAGCGAGACAGGAGAAACAACGTAATGCCTGAGTATGCACTCAAAGACTTTGACGAGATTTTGCTGGCGGAACTGCGTGACCCGGAAGCCGCCGCGATTTATCTACAGGACGCCTGGGAAGATAGTGCCGAAGAGTTTCTGGTCGCCCTGCGAAAATACGTTCAGGCGAACGGCGGAATGGCCCAATGCGCCGAGAAATCCCACCTGACCCGCGAGGCGCTTTACCGGATGCTTTCTGAAAAAGGCAACCCCGAACTGCGCTCTGTACGTGCTGTATTGCAGGCGGTTGGCCTAAGTATTTCGGTCGGGCCAATCTCGACGGCTGCCGTCGCTTGACTTATTCGACGTGCCGCATCAGCCGCGATGCTAGGCCGGTGTAAGTGGCCGGGGTGAGCGCGAGAAGCCGTGCTTTGTCGTCTTCGGGCAAGTCGAGTTCGCTGAGGAACGCCTGAATGGCTTCCTGCGAAATGCCCGCGCCGCGTGTCAGGTCTTTCAGGCGCTCGTAAGCGTTTTCCATGCCGACCCGGCGCATCACAGTCTGTATCGGCTCGGCCAGCACTTCCCAGGCGTCGTCCAGATCGCGCTCGATGGCCTGCGGGTTCACTTCCAGAACGCCGAGGCCCCGCCGGGTGGCGTGCAGGGCGACAAACGAATGCGCGACGGCAGTTCCCAGATTACGCAGGGCGCTGGAGTCGGTGAGGTCGCGCTGCAAGCGGGAGACGGGCAGCTTCGAGGCCAGATGCAGGAGCAGGGCGTTGGCGATGCCGACGTTTGCCTCGGAGTTCTCAAAGTTGATCGGGTTGACTTTGTGCGGCATTGTCGACGATCCGACTTCCCCGGCGACGATGCGCTGCTTGAAGTAGCCAAGCGAGATATACGTCCACACGTCCTGGTCAAAGCCCAGCAGAACCGTGTTGAACCGGGCCAGCGCGTGGGCCAATTCGGCAATATAATCGTGCGACTCAATCTGCGTCGTCAGCGGGTTCCAGGTCAGCCCCAGCCGCTCGATAAACGTCTTGGACAGCGTCTCCCAATCCAGTTCGGGGTACGCGATAGAGTGCGTGTGGTAGTTGCCGACCGTGCCGCTGAACTTGCCCAGATACTCCACGGCGGCGATTTGCGTCAGCTGCCGCCGCCAGCGGTGAACGAAAACGGCCATTTCTTTGCCCAGCGTCGTGGGGCTTGCGGGCTGTCCGTGTGTCCGAGACAAAATCGCCGTGTCGCGGGTTCTGCCTGCCAGTGCGGCCACGTCGTCTACCATTGAATGCGCCAGCGGCAGCCACTTCTCGTGAATGCCTCCGCGCAGCATCAGGCCATAGGCAAGATTGTTGATGTCTTCCGAGGTGCAGCAAAAGTGAATAAAGGGGATGGCGTCTTCGAGCGTCGTGCCGCGTAGCTTCTCCTGCAAAAAGTATTCCACGGCCTTGACATCATGCCGCGTTGTCGCCTCAATCTCCTTGACGCGCTCGGCGTCTTTGGGTTCAAACCCCTCGGCGATGCCGCGCAGGTACGCCTGCTCGTCGCCATCAAACCCCCGCAGGGCGCTGATTTCGGGCCGCTCGGCCAGAAACAGCAGCCATTCGACTTCCACGCGCACGCGGGACTTAATGAGCGCGTACTCGGAGAACTCGGACGCCAGCGCCTCGGTTTGTTTGGCATAGCGCCCGTCGATGGGCGAAATATCGGTCACGGACATAATTGTTCTTTCTTGTTACCTGCTGGCAACGGAACCCCTCCCGCTCGTTCCTCGCTCCCTCCCCTGTTAGGGAAGGGCAATACAGAACGGACCAAAGCGCCTCCGCCTGCGTTCTCCTTATCCTAACCCTCCCCTAACAGGGGAGGGAGCGAGGAACGAGCGGGAGGGGTCCTCACGGCGTCACGAACGGCGCAATCTTCGCATACTTCTTCGGGCCAAGCCCCGGCACATTCATCAGGTCTTCGGGCTTCTCGAAGCCGCCGACCTGAGCGCGGTAGGCCAGAATCTTGGCGGCCATGCTTGGGCCGACCCCTGGCAGGCGCTCTAATTGTTCCAGCGTCGCCGCATTCACGGCGACCGTCTCGCTGCTGCCCGCGCTGAGTTTCGTGCTGCCTGCTTTCGCCGTGCCAGTCTTTTTAGTCGCAGTTGGTGTGCCCGGCATCGGCGTTGGCAGAGTGGGCGCGGGCACAAAAGCGGCGCGTTTGGGCACGAAGACCTTCTGGCCGTCGGTGATTTTCTCAGCGAGATTAACCGCGTCCATATCGGCTTCGCCAGTCGGCCCGCCCGCCGCCCGGATGGCCTGCATGACGCGGCTTCCCGGCGGCAGGACGTACAGCGAGGGCCGCCGGACGGCCCCGCTGACATCCACATAGAGCCGCGTCGGTGGGGCAGGGGCAGTAATTGCTGATTTATGTTTCTTGCCGTCTTCGGGCACTTCTGTTAGCGTAGGCGGCGGCGTAAGCGTAATGGGCGCGGCTTCCGAATGCGAAGGGCTTGCCCCGCGCAGCAGGACCCAGCCGCTGCCGAGAACGCAGACCAGACAGATGCCGAGAAGCGCGAGACGGACGCGAATGTCCTGCATAACGGGTTTCCTCCGTGAACGTGCGTACTAAGATGGGCAGCCGATGTTGTGCGTAGCGCAGGTCATAAGGAAGCCGTGGGATTAAAATCCTCGGCTGTGCGGCCTGCGGCCAAGTCTCCGCCTTCGCGGAGAAGGAGTAGGATGGCAAAGAGCAGGCCACGATGACAGTTCTGTGTCCACGCAGGTGGACACTCGGCGTCTGCGCCCCACAGCCGAGGAATTTATTCCCACGGCTTCCTTATGACCTGCGGCGTGCAGGACTAGTGCATGAGTTTCTAAACCACCACATTCACCAACCGCCCCGGCACGACGATGACTTTCTTCGGGGCGGCTCCGGCCAAAGCTTCCACGACTTTCGGGCTTGCCAGCGCCAGCGCCTGCAAGGTGGCCTGATCGGCGTCTGCGGGGGCGGTCAGCTTGTCGCGGACTTTGCCGTTAACCTGCACGACCAGCGTGATTTCGTCGTTTTTGGCGACTTCCGGGTCTGCCGTCGGCCACGGGTGACGGTACAGGAAGCCCGATTGGCCCAAGCCCTCGGTCCAAAGCTCATCGGCCAGGTGAGGCGCGAAGGGGGCCAGAGCGAGCGTCAGATATTCGATGGCTTCGTCCAAAGCCGCCGAGCGTGCGCCTTCGGGCAGGGTATTGGCGACTTCGTAAGCGGCGTTGACCCACTCCATCAAGCCCGCGACGGCGGTGTTGAAGCGGAAGTTTTCCAGATCATCGGCCACGCGGGTCAGGGTGGAGTGCGTCTTGCGCCGCAAGTCCCGCTCTTTGCCAGTCGCAGTGCTTACGGTCTGCCGCCACTCGGGGGTCCATCCGGTGCCGCACTGCGCGACGAGGCGGTAGACGCGGCCCAGGAACTTGGACGAGCCGCGTATGCCTTCTTCGCTCCACTGCACGGTTTCGTCGAAGGGCGCGACAAACATTTCATAGACGCGCAGGCTGTCCGCGCCAAACCGCTCGGCGGCCTCGTCAGGCGTGACCACATTGCCCGCCGATTTGGACATTTTGGCCCAGCGATGCACGATCTCACTTTCGGGGAAGCGGCCCAGCTCGTCGGGCTTGATAGCGACCCAGTCTTCAATCTTTTCGTCGGCTTCGCCGCCCCCTTCGGCGTCGTCCGGCGACGGCTTGATCCCCGGCGTCCAGGCCAGCATCATGCCCTGATTGCGGTAGCGTTTGAACGGCTCATCAAAGCCGATCAGCCCGGCATCGTAAAGCACTTTGGTCCAGAAGCGCGAATACAGCAGGTGGCTGACCGCGTGCTCCGCGCCGCCCACATAGGTATCGACCGGCAGCCAGTAGTCGACGGCCTCGCGGGAGAACGGCGCGGCGGCATTGTTTGGGTCGGCAAAGCGCAGGAAGTACCATGACGAGCAGGCTGTCCCCGCCATCGTGTCCGTCTCACGCCGCGCCGGCTCATCGCAGACGGGGCAGCGGGTCTGCACAAACGATTCAATCGCCGCCAGCGGCCCCTCGCCCGTTCCCGTCGGCTGATAGTTTTCGACGTCGGGCAGCCGCACCGGAAGCTGATCCTCGGGCACGGGCACCTCGCCGCAGGTGTCGCAGTGAACAATGGGAATAGGCACGCCCCAGTAGCGCTGACGGGACAAGAGCCAGTCCCGGAAGCGGTAGGTGACGACCGGTTTGCCGACGCTGTTTTCTTCCAGCCACGCCGCCACTTCGGCCACGGTTTCTTTGCTGTAAGCCCGTCCGCTGAACTGCCCGGAATTGACCAGTACGCCGCTGTCCGTGGTCGCCGCCGTCATGTCCTCGCCGCGCACATCCTGCCCCGGTTCCTGATAGACGGGCACGATAGGCAGGCCGAACTTGCGGGCAAAATCAAAGTCGCGTCCGTCATGCGCCGGGACCGCCATGATCGCGCCGGTGCCGTAGCCCATCAGAACGTAATCGGCAATCCAGATGGGAACCGCCTCGCCGTTGACCGGATTGGTGGCGTAAGCGCCCGTAAAGACGCCCGTCTTTTCGCGCCCTTCCGCCTGCCGGTCTATCTCCGTCTCGCGTCCGGCTTTGGTGACATAGGCGCTGACGGCGTCTTTCTGCTCTTCGGTTGTCAGTACGGTGACCAACGAATGCTCCGGGGCCAGCACCAGAAATGTTGCTCCCCAAAGCGTGTCGGGGCGGGTCGTAAAGACGGTAATGGCGTCATCATGTCCCTGCGTTTGAAACACCACCTCCGCGCCTTCGGAGCGGCCAATCCAGTTGCGCTGCTGTTGCCGGACGCCGTCGGGCCAGTCCACTTTGTCCAGATCGCCCAGCAGCCGCTCGGCATAGGCCGTAATCTTCAAATACCACTGCGGGATGTACCGCTTTTCGACTATTGCATTCGAGCGCCAGCCGCGCCCGTTGACCACTTCTTCGTTCGCCAGCACGGTTTTGTCCACCGGGTCCCAGTTGACGGGGGCGCTTTTGCGGTAAGCCAGGCCCTGCTTGTAGAGCAGCAGGAAAATCCACTGCGTCCATTTGTAGTAGGCGGGGTCCGTGGAATTGATCTCCCGGCTCCAGTCGTAGCCCATGCCGATCAAATCCATCTGCCGCTTGTAGGACGCCGCAAACTCCCGCACCATCGGCCCAGGGTTCCGCTGCCGCTTGATGGCCTCGTTCTCGGCAGGCTGCCCGAAGGCATCCCAGCCCATCGGGTGCAGGACGTTGTAGCCCTGCATCGACTTCAGCCGCAGGAACGCATCGGTAGGCGCATAGTTTTTGAAGTGCCCGACCGACAGCCCGGACCCGGAGGGGTAGGGGAACATTTCCAGCCCGTAATATTTGGGCCGCTCCGTGTCCGTCTCCGCCCGGTACAGGTCGGCATCCGCCCACCGCGCCCGCCACTTGTCCTCAATCTCCCGAAAGTTGTATCTCTCATCCAGCGCCATTGTATGTTTATGCCTAATCGTGTCTGCTTAGTTGTGCTTTGTGATAAATCGCTGCCTCTAGTATACTGCGGGGGGCGGGGGATAGTCAAGTTCAGAGCTGCCGAAAGCCGCAGTTATATCCACGGCTTGACAAATGGAACCTCTATAGGGTTAAACTGCATAACTGCTTAAAAGGCTGACACTATGATTAGCATACCATCTTGGAATACCGTTTTTCTTTCTCTTCCATTTATGATGTTTGGCGTTTTTATGCTGTTGGGATCAGCAGTCTTAGCCAATTCCAACCATCAAGGTCGCCTGACACAAATGAAAATTGTAGAAAAAGAAGTTGAGCAGCGAAAAGTAGGCTCCGAAATCAAACTTCTAGTTTTGAGAGCTATGCTGGCAGGCAGTCCACTTGATCGGATAATGACAGGACTCTGCGGTATGGTTGTCACCGCTGTTGGTGTTTATATCCTACTTTTTTGTTAGAGGTTAATGCAAACTTGTTCTATCAAGAAGATGAAGAAGGACAAGGCATTTCTGCCTTGTCCTTCTTCTTTTTCGAGCCGTAGCAACCCGCCTGGCGGTTATGATTTTTGACGGATTTCTCCGCTTCCCGGCTCAAAGGCTCTTCCGGTTTCCCGGAACCCCGACCGCCCGACTGCTTCTGGCGAAGTCTCCACGGGTGGGCAAGTCTATGATACCACGTTTCGGCGTTGGCGCAAATTAGTTCGAGGAGTTGCCACGGATTGAAACCCGAGGCTGGAAAAAGCCCACCGTCCAGGGGACGAAATACCGAATGGCGAAGGCCGGTTTGATCTGTTCTTGTGTCCCCTGGACACCGGGCGCTTCCTAGCCTCGGGTTTCAACCCGTGGCCGGATTGCCCCCCCCGCCCCCAATAATGGGGGAGCCAGAGTAGGATAGGAAAAGCCTGCCCCTACTTTCTGGTTCCCCGTAATTGAGGGTCAGGGGGCTATCCGGCGACCTTGCGCTGGCTGCGGCGGGGCGGCTTTTATGTTCGGGAAGTCCGGCAGGAGCAGGCCGCGCAGCAGCGCTAAGGGCAGGCCGACGACGTTGTAATAGTCGCCGTCAAGCCTGGGGATGAAGCCGAGGCCCTGACCCTGAATGCCGTAGGCTCCGGCTTTGTCTAAAGGCTCGCCGGTGGCGACGTAGGCGGCGATGGCCGCGTCGGTGAGGGGGTCAAAGGTGACGGCGGTGACGGCGTGGGCAGTTTGGATAGCTGTGCCGCGAATGACGCACAGGCCGGTATAAACTTCGTGCGTGCGGCCCGACAGGCGGCGCAGCATCCGGGCGGCGTCGGCGGGGTCAAGGGGCTTGTTTAAGACATCGCCGTCCAGGACAACCGTGGTGTCCGCGCCGACAATGACCGCCTCGGGGGCGGCCAGGCGGGCGGCGACTTCGGCGGCCTTGCCCAACGCAAGCCGCGTGACATAGTCCGCCGGGGGCAGGCTCACTGGAGACAAAGTGCTTTCGTCGAAGCGGCTGGCGATTATCTCGTAGGGCAGGCCAAGCAGGGCCAGAAGCTCGCGGCGGCGGGGGGAGGTGGAGGCAAGGATGAGCGGAGGAGTCACTGGAGAGCCTCCGGGTGGCTTGTCTCTTCCGGGACTGTCTGCGGCAGGGCGTCCGGGCGCTTGCGGCGGCGGAAGCTGACCTTCGGCTCGGTTCCGGCCGTCACCCGCGCCATGTTGGCTCGGTGCTTGACCACCACGAACAGCGCCACCAGCAGCGCAAACAGGGCGTGCGGCAGGTCCCGGTGCAGGGCAAGCAGGGCCACCGAAGTCACCACGGCGGCGACTATCGACGACACCGAGATATACCTGGTCACCGCCAGGCACACGAGCCAAACGGCAAACCCCAGCGCGGCGGCTTCCGGGGACAGGCCGTAGACCACGCCCAGCGAAGTCGCCACCCCCTTGCCGCCCTTGAAGCGCAGGAACGGGCTGAAATTGTGGCCCAGAATGGCGGCCATTCCGACGCCCACCACGAGCCACGGGCTGATGCTGTGACTGATGCTGTCCTGCGCCGCCGTGTGCATCCGGCTCGTCAGCAGGGTAGGAATGTAGCCCTTGCAGAAGTCAAACAAAAAGACGCCGATGCCCCAGAGCGGCCCCATCGTGCGCCAGACGTTCGACGCCCCGATGTTGCCGCTGCCGTAATCGCGGACATCAATGCCCTTGACCATTTTTCCGACCAGCAGCCCGGCGGGGAACGCGCCCAGCAGGTAGGACATCAGCAAAAGCAGAACGTCGGCGGCGGCAGTGTGAACACTCATGCTGGCTATTATACCTGCGGCATTGGAACTTCTGTCCATGCACTTTTGTTTGCGGTCTATGAACCCGATTACGCCCCTCATCCCCGGTCCCGGTCAGGAGTCCGTGTGGGACTACCCCCGCCCGCCGCGCCTCGAAGACACGGACGCGCACATTCAGGTTGTCCTCGGCGGCGTTGTGATTGCCGACACGCGCCGCGCCAAACGAGTGCTGGAAACCAGCCACCCGCCGGTCTATTACCTGCCCCCGGAGGATGTCCGGCGCGAGTATTTCGCTGCCGCCCCCGGCCAGTCGTTCTGCGAATGGAAAGGGATGGCGAGCTACTACAGCATCGAGGTCGGGGATAAACGCGCCGACTCCGCCGCCTGGTTTTACCCGGACCCGACGCCCGCGTTTGCCACGCTTCGGGACTACATCGCCCTGTATCCGGGCCGCATGGATGAATGCACTGTCAACGGCGAGCGGGTCACCCCGCAGCCCGGCGGCTTTTACGGCGGCTGGATTACGTCAGCTATCGTCGGACCCTTCAAGGGCGACCCCGGCACGATGGGCTGGTAGCTTTTTCCTGCCAGCACTGCCGGAGCCTGGCTTGAAGCGCAGGCAGGGCTTTTCAATCAGATGCCAGCTCAGGGCCGCCGCCAGCGCCGTCAGCGGCAGGGCGCTCAGGAACAGGCTCCACGGGTTGTGCAGAGCCCCAAAGTGCTGCACCAGAAGCTGCTGAATGGGCCACGCATATAAATACAGGCCGTAGGAAATATCCTGCGTCTGCGCGAACCGGTGCAGGCGAACCGCCGGGCTGAAGGCCGCCGCTAGAAGCAAGTACACGACCGGCAGGGCAATCACTGCGGCCAGCGTGTGCGCCGCCGCGCCAATCCCCAGCACGACAACCGCCGCCGCCACTCCTGCTCGGTTGTAAGCAATTTTATCCCGATACAGAAAAAAGACCATTCCTGCCAGGAAATAAGTCAGAAAGCGCAGATGGATGGTCAGCGCATCCGGCAGAGTCACAGAAACGAAGGGCAGAGCGAGCGCCGTTTGTGACAGCAGGCAGGCGGCGGCAAACGCCAGCAGCACGCCCCGGCGCTGAAACAGGCCAAACGTTCCAAGCAGCGCCGTCATCAAATAAAACTCAAACTCAATCTTGATCGTCCAGAGCGAGCTGTTGACTTCGTTCGGCACGAAATTATGCGAGAAGGTGGGTGGCAGCGAGAGCTTGTCCAGCAGAAACAGGTGATGTAAAAACGCGCCAATCCGAAACTGCTGGAAATAGGCGTGCGGGCTGACCGCGCCTATCGGCCCGACCAGAAACGCACACAGCAGGCAGACCACCAGAAAGCCGGGGTAGATTCGCAGCACGCGCTTTTGAAGATATTCGCTCCACTGAGGGCGGCGCAGCCAGCTTGCCGTGATCAAAAAACCACTGATAACAAAAAAACCGTTGACCGCAATTTCCGCCGTGTATGTCTGCCCGCCCGACAGCACCGACAGCGGTTCGCGTTTGCCGACCCCGCACAGGGCAAACGAATGCGAAAAGATGACGATAGCGGCGAACAAGAACCGCAGGAAGTCGAAATTATTAGCAGAATGATTGCTCACAGAAGGGACGGGGAGTTGCGGGGCGGAAGTTCGCGCAGACACGTTTTGCAATTCGGTACCTTTCAGGCAAACCAGACACCTAGTATCCTAGCAAAAATACTGCCAAGTCGCTTCCGCCCTTCGTCTTGCGTTCTCCCGTTTGTATCGCAGGAAGACTTGCTACGCCGCTGTCACCGTCTCCCACTTCTTCGTCTCGGCGGATTTGGCAATCGTGTCCAAGAGCACGTTGTTTAAATAGCCGTCGCGGAAGGAAGGCGACAAGCTCTCGCCTTTGCCGAGGGCGGTGAAGGCATCAGACAGCAGGCTGATGAAGGTGTGCTCGTAGCCGATGTTGTGCGCCGTGGGCCAGTAGTGGCCGGTGTACGGGTCCTGCCCGCTCGTGACGCTGACCGTGCGGAAGCCGTGCGTGCCGGGGCGCGTGTCGGTGGTGTAGACTTGCAGCTCATTGGGCCGCTCGGCGTTGAAGACCAGGCTGCCGAGGCTGCCGTTGATCTCAAAACAGTTGTAATTCTTGCGGCCTGACGCATAGCGCGTCGCTTCAAATGTCCCGAGTGCCCCGTTCTCGAACCGGGCCAATGACAGCGAGGCGTCGTCCACCGTCACCTCGCCCATGACGTCCGACGCCGTGCCGCCCATGCGGTCGTCGGCGGCTCCCATCTCCGGGCGCTGCTTGACAAACGTTTCCAGCATCCCGCTGACTTCCGTGATTTCGCCAACCAGATACCGGGCTGTGTCCAGGCAGTGCGCCAGCAGATCGCCATGCGAGCCGCTGCCCGCCACTTCCTTTTTCAAGCGCCAGCCAATCGGGGATGCCGGGTTGACCAGCCAGTCCTGCAAAAACAGGCCCCGCCAGTGGTAGATGCGGCCAATCGCGCCCTCGTCAATCAGCTTTTTGGCAAACGCAACAGCAGGGTTGGCCCGGTAGTTGAACCAGACCATGCTCTGCACCCCCGCGTCTTCCACCGCGTCCAGCATCCGCCGCGCTTCTTCGGCGCTGTTGCCGAGCGGCTTTTCGCAGAAGACGTGCTTGCCCGCACGGGCGGCGGCGACGGCGATTTCGGCGTGCAGGTTGCCGGGTGCACCAATGTCAATAATGTCGATGTCGTCGCGGGCCACCAGCCGCCGCCAGTCGGTTTCATAGCCCTGCCAGCCGAACGTCTCCGCCGCTTTTCGCACCCCGGCCTCATCGCGCCCGCACAAGGCTTTCATCACGGGGACGGTTTCCAGGTCCGGGAAGAACCGGGCGACCTGCCGGTAGGCATTGGAATGCGCCTTGCCCATGAACTTGTAGCCGACCATGCCGACGCTGAGTGTTTTTGCCATTTTCTGTTCTCCTTCTGCACGCCGCCTAAGGAGCCGGGGCCGGGCCGGGGGTGCCGGGGAAGAAGCCGGGCGGGGTCGGGGCGGGCGGCGGGGCCGGGGTGTAGTTGACGATTTTGGCCTTCGTTTTCAAGCCGTCCACATAGCCGCGAATGGCGGTCTGAATTTGCTGCTGCTTGGCGGCACTCTCAGCGGCGGCATACAGCGCTTTGTCCGACGGCAGCGGGGCGGCGCTGGTGCTGATGCACTGAATGAGATGGTAGCCGTACTGCGTTTTGACGGGCTTCGGGGTGACTTCGCCTGCTTTCAGGGCCAGTGCGGCGGCTTTGAACTCGGGGACGAACTGCGTGGAAGCGTCCATGATGCCCAGATCGCCGCCTTTGCCCTTGCCCGATGGGTCCTCGGTGTATTCGTTGGCAACTTCCTCAAACGACTTGCCCGCGTTTAGCTCGGCCTGGGCTTTCGCAATCAGCGCGAGGGCTTCCGCGTCGGTGTGCGGGCCTTTAACGTCGGGCGAGGGCATCGCGCCGGGGGCGGCGGTTAAAATCAGCAGGTGCCGGACATGGCGGCGGGCGACCGGCGCGACGGGCGGCAGGCTCTTTTTGACCAGCGCTTCCACTTTCAGCTCGGTGAGGAGCTGCGACTTGTAATCGGCCAGCGTTTGATGCCGCTGGGAGAGGTAAGTGTCCAGACCGCCGGGGACTTGCGCGGCGGCCCGCGTTCGTACCTGACTGAGCTTCAGGGCCGCCTGCGCGGGCGTGATGACGACATGCTGACGCACCGCTTCCTGGTCAATCAGCGAAATCGTGATCATCTGATCCACGAGCTGCGAGACAAACTGCGGGCCGACGGTTTTCAGCACCTGTTCGGTGACTGCCGCTTTGGTGATGGGGACGCCGTTGACTGTGGCAGCCACTCCGGGCGGGCCAGGTTTGACGGGAGCCGCCGGGGGGGCGGGCGCGGCGGGGCGCGGCGGCGGGGGCGGCATTTCGGGGGTCATCGGTATCTGAGCCGAAACACAGGGGGCAAGGCCAAGAAGCAGGGCGGCGGCCAGCGGCCAGCGAGTAGAAGGACGTGTCAAGATAGGGAACCTCTGAGTGATAATAGATTGAGCGATGATAGATATTGTATGGTACAACAAAAGCCCGCCGCCGTCAAGTCTAAGCCCCCAAAATTACCGGTTTCGCCCGGTATCGCTACGGGTTCTGCGCGAAATTGCCGACTTTGGCAGTGTGTATGCTTTTAAGAATAGCATCTCGCATCCATTAGACCGAAAGGCATTTATTATGACTGTGTTCGCCCCCCTCACAAAACTCGCCGCTGGCACTGCCGCCGCCGCTGTCCTCACCCTCGCCGCCTCTGGCGCGGCCTCCGCCTGGACCCGACCGACCGGGACGCCCCAGTATAGCTGCGCTCAGAACGGCGTTTTGGACGGCGGCAGCACGTTCACACTCTACACGAACACCTTTTATGACACCGGCTCCAAGCTGTATACGACGCAGTATGACCTCAAAAACATCAACGACATGGCGGGCCTGACCTCGTTCACCGCAGACTTTGGGTACGCCGCCTCGGCGTCCCCCTCGGATGTGCTGTTCTTCGGCGATGCCCCGAACAAACAGGGCATCGTCTACCACGACGGCCCGCTCGGCAAGTACGGCAGCACGGTGGCAAACAGCGGCACGGTGGACTACAAAATCCACCCCACGACGATGTCGGCTACGCTTCAGAACAATCAAATCGTCTGGTCTGCGAACCCCGGCACAAATTTGAAAGCTGGTCAGGATATGGTCTCGCAGTATGGCTACAACGGCGGCTCGCAGTACGGCAGCTTCGGCTACCTGTATATTCAATCGGCTGCGGCCCCGGTGCAGAGCCTTGTGACAGTCAAAGACGCCCTGGGCCACACCGGCAGTGTCACCACCTGCGCTGGCACGGAGGCGTGCCACAACACCCCGCCGCCCGCCGTGCCTGAGCCGAGCGCGGTCGCGTCTCTGGGATTAGGCGGCATTGGTCTGGCGGGCCTCCTGCTCCGCGCCCGCAAGCGCGGCGTGAAGGCCGGATGAAGCCGATGGACAAGTTCGAGGGGTTGAAAATCCCTCGCTAGGGCAGGCGTCCTTCGGACGAAGGATAAAACAAAGAGCGTGTTGCCATCGGCATTCTCTTTGTCCTGTTCTTCCACCCGGAGGGTGCCTCCCCTAGCGAGGGGTTTTCAACCCCTCGAATTGGCATTGTTTTGTCTGACCGATTAGCCCGCCTCCACATCCAAATCCCCCGACACCGACTGCAAACGGATACTGCCTATGCCGCTGCCAAGCCGCCCGGTGATGTGCCGCTCGGTCGTCACGGCGTCCTCGGTCGGCAGACCTAAGCTCAGGCTGCCGCTGGTCGTGTTCATTTCCAGCCGCGCCTCCGACGCCGGGGACACGCGCAGTTTCACGTCGCCGGACACCGTGGTTCCGGCGAATGACCCGGTGAACGGGGCGGGCAGGGCATACTGCACATCGCCGCTGACGGTCATCAGGGATACGTTCTGGGTCTCGGTGTTCGACGCTTCCACGTCCCCGCTGATGGTCTTCACAGTCAGCGTCCCGCCGATTGTCTGCACATGGGCATCGCCGCTGATAGTCTCGATATGAACCTGCTCGGCCCGCAGGCCGTTCACACGAGCCGTGCCGCTGCCGCTGCGAACGGAGGCCCGCGCCCCTGCCGCGCCGACCGACACCAGAACGTCCCCGCTGGCCGATTCGTAAGACGCCGTTTCGACGCACTGGGTTTCCCGCGCCGACACATCCCCGCTCCGGCTGCTGACCGCCGCCGACTTCACCGACAGCCGCGTCAGCACCACACCGCCGCTGGCCGTTTCCAAAGTCAGCGCTGTCTGCGGCAGGTTCCAGTCGGACAGGGCGATGCGGCCCGAGGCGCTCAGGAGCTTCGCGTCGCCCGCGCCCGTGTCCACGAGCCGCGCCGCCGAAACGCCGCCCGAGGCGGTTTTGACGGTCAAGGCCGCCGCGACTTCCTGGAGTGTCACATCGCCAAACTGCGTCGAGACTTCCAGCGGCAGGCGGTTCGGGACAAACAGCTCCACATCCACGGTGAGCCGGTCGCGGGCATCGGCGGGGGCGGCGACTCCCACGCGGCACTGTCCGTTCTCGACGCTATGCGTCAGGAATATCTGCTGAAGCAGCACGCGGGCGGCGTCCTCGGTGTCTGCCCAGGCGGTTTTGGTGACGGTCGCCGTCGCCGTGCCGCTGGGCGCGTCCGTGCCGCGCACGGTAAGGTTGCCGTACTTGTTTTCCAGTGCCAGCGTCTCCGCGCCGCTCCAAGAGACGGTGTCATGGGTGGTGTCCGCCGCCTGCGGCTGAGTCTGTGCGTTCAAAGGCCGTGCGTCCCGGCCCGGCTCCTCGCCGCCGAAGTTCATGTCAAAATTGAACTCCCGCTTCATGGCCTTGCGGCCCTCGCGGGCGGCGCGTTTGGCCTCTTCAGCGGCCTGACGCCCGGCGGTGCGGGCGGTCTTGACGGCATCGTTTTTCAGCGAGTTCAGCCCGCGCATCGCCTCGTCCACGGCCTTGTTGATTTTGCCCATGTCCAGCTCCGGGCGGGGGATATGGTCTAAAATCTTCCCGGCGAGAGACGCCGCGCCGTCTGCCGAGCGGGCGGTTTGTGCCGCGCCGAGCTTGCCTTGCAGCTCTCCCAGCTTGCCCTGAAGCTCCGCCAGCCGCGCCTGCATCGAGGCCATCATGGCCGGGTCGGGCGACGGCGGCGCGGGCGGCGCTGGTGGGACCGGGGGAACGGGTGGGGCCTGCGTGGCAACGGGTGTTTCCCGGACGGCTCGCAGCAGCGAGTCGGCCTGTTCGGCGGTGACTTTGCCTTCGCGCAGCATATTCAGAATCAGAATGCTTTCTTCGCTCATGGTGTGTTTCCTTTGGTGTCCGCAGTAACAAAAGTGTGTGGCGCAGGCGGCAGGCCGCGCCAGTGGCCTTTACGAATTGCCATTCGCAGCAGCAAAATCCCGGCATACGTACCGCAGATCAAACAGGCTATCCCGGCTTCGGGGCCGAACGCGCCGCCGGTCAAAAGGAATGGACCGGACAGGCGGCCCGCAAATAAAACATGGGTGGCGTCCGCGTGTGTGCCCGAGTCGGCGACGCCATAGACGCTGGACTCAAAAACGTTCCATCCCCAGTGGATGCCGATGGGCAGCCATAGCCGCCGTGTTAGCAGGTAGGCAGCCGCCATCGGCAAGCCTGCCTCAAAAATGATATACAGGGGGCCGGCGAGGTGCTGCCAGACCGATGCGCCAGGGACAGGGTTCGCTAGATGAGCGATCCCAAAAAACATCCCTGATCCGGCCAGCGCGACCCCGGACCCCCAGCGCCGTTCCAGCGTCCCGAAGACGTACCCCCGAAAGATGACTTCCTCAAAGAACGCAACTCCTAAAAACCCGATGAGCGGCACGAGCGGCGCAAAGTGGGCATTGACGGTGCTGATGGCATAGGCCCGAAAAAGAGACAGCATCCCCATCGCCGCCGAGAACAGCCCGCCGCCGATGAGCAGACCAATACACGTCTCCGATACCAACCCCTGCACGGGCAGCCCCGCGTCGGCCAGCGTCCGTCGGTCTGCCCCTCGGATCATCACCGCATAAGCCGCTAAGGTAGTCAAGACTGCCCCCACCGCGCCCAGTATTTCTTCTCCATCGGCCCGCTGGGCCGGGGGGAAAGGCAGCAGCGGCAGTGCCTTCTGCGCCGCCAGCCCCAGACCGGTGGCAAACGCGCCCAGCAGCAGCAGGAAGACGAGAATGCGCGTGATCGGGAACTCCCACACGCGCCGTCCCCAGCCTGGGCGGGGCGGGGCTGTCGTTTCTTCAACCGCCATCAGTGCTGCACCACGCTTGCGAGGACGCCAAGCGCGGTCAAGGCAAGCAGCACCAGAGAGCCACGGCTAAAAGCGCGGTCCACCCAGGTGCGCCGCAGGGGATTGGCGTGCGCTGGGGTCTTTGCCGCCGGGCGGGGCGGGGCGGGAACATGAGGCGCGACGCCTTCCCAGTCTACCAGCAGAAGGTGACCGCGCTCGCGGGTGCGCGGCTGAGAGACTGTCGGCAGAGAGGGCGTCGACGGACTTTGTGGCTGTTCAAGAACGGGCGTCATGGGCTGTGTCTCCAAATAAGTGTCACGCAAGCATATTACAGTGTTTGCAGCGACTTCAAGGCGGTCTCGGCATCTAGCGTGCCGTTTTCAACAGCGGTCAAAATCTCGCGCCGCCGGGCGGCTTTCGCGTCTGCCGCCGAAACGGGCGGCGGGGTGGGGTGGGGGCCTTCGGCAAAGCCCAGGGCGGACAGCAGGCCGTCCAGCCGTCCGCGCACGGTCGGGTACGAAATGCCCAGCACCGCTTCCACATCGCGCAGGACGCCCCGGCAGCGCAGGAAGGTTTCCATAAAGCGGGCCTGCTCGGTGTCCAGATTGCGGTAGGGGGCAAGTGTAAACTGCCCGGTCATCTGCACGCCGCAGCCCTGACAGGTGGTTTGCGTCACTTGCAGTTCCCCCTGGCACAGCGGGCATTCGCTCGGCAGTTCGTGTATCATAGCCCAGTGTAGCACGTTTTATTAAAATAGTCAATGTTATATTAAAATTATTTATTTTATAGCGATAAATAATCAAATATATTAAACAATATCAAGGCGACAGACACGAGGGGTTAAAACCCCTCGCTGGAAGGCGCTTCGCGCCGGGCGGCCAATGGACATACAAATATGGCTTTGCCAACAGGGTCATAAGATACCATGCCATGAATGGCACGGCTCAACGGCCTGTGGCCAAGAAGCACCGCTTCGCGGGGCTGGGACAATTTCAATCCGAGTGCCGCGAAGCGGTAGTTTTCGGCGTCTTCGCCCGATAGCCGTGCCATTCATGGCATGGTATCTTATGGCGTTCGGCCTCTTGGCGCCCTCGCTTCGGCCTCTTGGCGCCCTCGCCTTCTATGCCAGCGGCCTTCTCGCTTCTCCAGCCCCTTCCCCTTTGCCCGGTCATGCTGTATAATACAGCCATGCGCCTGACCCCTCGCCTTGTTATCCTGCTCGCCCTCGGGGCGCTGCCCCTGCTGTTCGTGCAAGCCGCCCCCTGGCTGCTCCCCGTCGTGCTGGTCTGGAATGGCCTGCTTGCCGCCGCGACCCTCGCTGACTTTCTGGCCGCGCCGCGCCCGGAAGCCGCGCTGACCCTGACGCGCAGTGTCGATGAAAAGCTGTCGCTTGGTGCGGCCAACACGGTCATCATCGAAGCCCGCTCCCGCGCCGGGTTTTCGCTCCAAGTGGCCTTTCGGGACCTGCCCCCGCCGCCGTTCGCGCTGGACCGAGCCGCCGAAGGGACTCTGAGCCTGCCGCCGGACCCGCGTCCGGTGCGGTATCAGTATGCGGTGACGCCGCCCGCGAAAGGCGACTTTCAGTTTGGCGATCTGTGGGTGTCCTATGCGGGCCGTCTGGGACTCATCCGGCGGCAGGCGCGGGTTCCCGCCGCGCAGAGTGTCAAAGTGTATCCCAATCTGGCCGAGACGGCCAAATACGAGCTGCTCGCCCGGCGCGGACGGCTGATGCAGCTTGGCATTCGGACCGCCAAAGTGCGCGGCGGCGGCTCGGAGTTTGAGTCGCTGCGCGACTACGTGCCGGGGGATGAGTACAAGAAGATTGACTGGAGCGCGACGGCCCGCCGGGGCAAGCTGATCACGCGGCAGTATGAGGCCGAGCGGTCGCAGAATATCGTGCTGCTTCTGGACACGGGCCGGACGATGCTTCAGGCCGTGCAGAAGATGGCGAAGCTGGATTATGTGGTCAACACCGCGCTCATGCTGGCTTATGTCGCGGCTTCCGGGGATGACAAAGTGGGCCTGATGGCCTTTGATGCCGATGTCCGCGCCTACCTGCCCCCCGCCAAGTCCAAAGCGCAGGTGTACGCCATTTTAGAGAGTCTTTATAATTTAGACGCCCGGCTCGTCGAAACCGACTACCGCAATGCGTTCCAGAACCTCTCCGCCCGCTGGCGGCGGCGCTCTCTGGTGGTGCTGTTCACCGACCTCGTCGACCCCGAATCGTCGGCGCAGATATTGGACGCCGTGCCGATGATCTCTGACCTGCACCGCGTTGTGTGCGTCACCGTCAGCGACCCGAATATCCTCGCCGCCGCCGCCGGGACCCCTACTGACGGCGCAGGCGTGTATCAAAAAGCCGTCGCCACGCAGGTCTTGCAGGAGCGCCGCGCCGCCATCACGCTCCTGAAGCGCCGAGGCGTCTGGACCCTGGACAGCCCCCCCGAAGATTTGAGCGCGGATTTGGTCAATCACTATTTGGATTTAAAAGCAAGGTCAATGATTTAGCGGTCTCGGAGCCGGGTAAGCTAGAATGAAAGGTCAACCTACCATGACAGCCAATCCCCTGCCTACCCCCCGCTCCCGGCGGCGTTTTCTACCGGCCCTGGCCGCTGCCCTCATCGGCGGCGCTCTGCTGGTCGGCTGCAACTCGAGCGATGGCCCCAAAGTCACCACCGACTACGCCCCGAACACGAACTTCGCGCAGTATCATACTTACGCCTTTCAGCCCGGACGCATTATGACCAAGTTCGGCGCAAATGACCCTAACAATACGCTTCTCAACAATCGCATTCAGGCGGCCGTTGCCTCTGCCCTGCCTGAGAAGGGCCTGAATCCCACCACGCAGAACCCGGATTTAGTAATTACCTACATCGCCGGAGCGCAGAACAAGCAGCAGATTGAAGACTTGGGACCGCAGGTCTATGACGGTGCCTATTTCGGACGCGGCTTTTTCTTCCGCCCCGAGGGAGCGTGGTGGGACAACGGCTTTGACCGCTACTACGTCAACAGCTACACGCAGGGCACTTTGATTTTGGACTTTGTGGACCCCCGCACCAAGCAGCTTGTGTGGCGGGCCTATGTGTCCAGCAGAATTAACAGCGACGGCCCCGTAGATCAGAAAGCCATCGACTCTGCTGTGAACGCCGCCCTGAAGCAGTATCCGCCCAAGCCAAAAAAGTAAACAAAAACTTCAAAAATGCCAAAAAATTAACAAAGTGTTGACACATAGAAAACCAAGTGTCATACTGATATTATATCGCACAATGCGACATAATTGATGAACGCTTTGCTGCTGTGAATGTGGCGGGACTTCCAGCATACACACAGCAAAAAGAAGGGAACCGCCGCCAAGCGATCCCCTTCTTCTTACCGCGCTCTTAGAAGCCTAGGCTTTTAAGAATGCGGAGTATCGCCGCGATTGTTGTTGCAACCGCTGCGATTGTTTGAGCGACGGGCCGCATTCGAACGAACATCCATCATACTCGATTGGACATAAGGAATCATCTCCTTCCTGTCCGTATTAGAAAGGCAGCCGCTCACCGGCTGCCTTTTCTACTTTAACTCCTATTTATATGATAACGCAAGCGCATTTCTAACGCGGCTGCTGTCGCTGTTTTGATGCCGGGCGGCGGCTGGCGTAGATGTAGGTAATCAGGGCGACGGCCTGAACGCCCGCGAGGGTGAACTTGACCCAGTGGGGCAGGGAGGTATGCGAGACGTTGCCTTCCAAAATGCCTGCTGTAATCCACAGGGGGATAGTCCCAATCATCAGCTTGCAGG
This sequence comes from Capsulimonadaceae bacterium, assembly GCA_965277455.1. Lineage (GTDB taxonomy): Bacteria > Armatimonadota > Armatimonadia > Armatimonadales > Capsulimonadaceae > JANXMY01. The sequence continues at coordinate 4,351,240 of OZ255823.1, forward strand.
CGTCGCGGCCATTGGCGAGCAGTGCCTCTTTGCGTGAGTGACGACCCGGCGACAGAATGGCCCAGCCCAGGCACAGGCCCGCGCCGCCGCAGATGAAGGTCGCCGACAGCTCGCAAATGCCGTGCGGCAGCAGGCCCGCCCACATCGAAGTCAAGTGCCCGCCCGGCTGCACCAGCGCCGTCAATGCTCCGATCATGGCCCCGTTCTGGAACATCAGCACCATGGGCACAAATACGGTCAGGCCCGTCGCAAACGCCGTGATGCCAACTGTGGTATTATGGGTCATCAGGCTTGACGAAAACAAAACGCCGTCGCCGAGGGGTATATTGCCTTTGTCCGCCCCGCCGTTTTTCCAGAAATCAATCACATCGCGCAGCTCGCCGGGGAAATACACGCTCGCCAGCGCCGGGTCCCGGTGCACCAGCGTATACGCCAGCAAAGCTCCGATGAGGTTCAGCGCCACAGCGGCCAGCACGAACGGCATCCGGCGGCGCAAAGTTTCGGGCAGGCCATAGGCCAGAAAGCCCCAGATACGGCCCCAGCCGCCGGATTCTTCGGCATAAATGACGCCGTGTGCATTGCCAACCAATTCGTTGAGGTACAATACGAGGTTAGGATTGGCGTTCTGAGCGCGGGCATACGCAAGGTCAGCGGCGGCGCGGCGATAGAGCGACCCCAGCGCGGGCAAATCTTCACGCGGCAGCTTTTTCAGACCGCCGTTTTTGGTCCGCTCGACAATCACCGACAGCCGCTCCCAGCCCATCCGCTTTTTGTTGATAAACGCCCGCTCGTCAATCGCCATAATTTTTGACCCCTTTTGTTCTTGCAGTATACCGCGCCCGGAGGCCCTATGTCACGCGAGATTTTAGTTGTCACGCCGGAAAACATCGAGATCGAGTATGAGCTGGCCGGGGTCGGCTCACGCTTTCTGGCGAACCTGCTGGATACGTTTTTCCAGCTTGCCATTTATGCGGGCCTCTGGATTGTTGTTGTCATCACCGCCCTGCTGATTGGGCTTGGCAGCAGTGCGTTTTCGCGGACGCTCGGGGCATTTTTCGCGGAGGCGGAGATCGCGTTTGCGCTGATCGCGGGCTTTGCGATTCTGTGGGGCTACTACATCTGGTTTGAGATCGCGTGGAACGGGCAGACGCCGGGCAAGCGGCAGGTGGGCCTGCGGGTCATCCGCGATGGCGGCTATCCCATCAATGCCTACGCGGCGATTCTGCGAAACTTGATTCGTCTGATGGACGGGATGCCTGTCGCGGCTCTGGTGCTGATTGTGGTGGGAGCCGCTGGGAAAGACACGGTATACAGCGCTTTTGGCGGTCTGGTGCTGCTGATTCCCGTGGCCTGCCTGCTGCTGTCCGAGCGGTATCAGCGCCTCGGGGACTTCGTGGCGGGAACACTGGTCGTCAAGCAGCGTGCCCCCCGCGTGCCGACTCTGGAAGCCCTTGCCCCGGCGGCGCGGGTGCTGCCGGAGCATCTGGCCGCCTATGCGCTGGCGGACATCGGCCGGCACGTCTACGAGATGACCGTGCCCGAGTACCGCGCCGTCCGTCACTGCATCGACCGCCGCTGGCAGCTCCCGCCCGCCGTGCAGCAGTTCGTCGCCATGCGCCTTGCTGTGCCGCTGATGAAGCGCCTCGGCATCGTCCCCCCGCAAGGCGTCATCTCCGTCAACTACGCCGACTTTCTAGAGTATTTAGCCGTTGCCTTCGAGCAGTACCGGGGCGTCAAATAACGCCCGCCTTCTCACACTGCCGTCAGCGCGTCTTCCTCGTCTTCCAGCGGCTCCCCGGTTGCCATCAGGATATTCAGGTGTTCCTGCCCCTGAAGCTCGTCTTCCACATTCGCCAAATCCTCGTAGAAGTCCGATAGCCGCTTGGGCCACCGGCTTGGACGGATCGGCACGCGCCACCACGCATCGATCTTATAAATGTCTTCTTCCACGACATGAAGCGTCACGCCGCCCGGCTCCACACCCACCAGCCGTGCTCGCACTTTCTCAGCGACCTGCTGTTTGGTCATGCCCCCCAAGTCTGCTAATTTCTCCAAAAGAAACGCCGCCACACTGTCCTGGTCCTCCTCGGAGAGCTGTGCCGCAGTGGCGCACGCGTGTTCCAGTTTTGGCGTCATAAACTCAGCCTCAGTCTAGTGGGTTCGCAGTGCCGCATTCACCGCGTCCGAATCGGGGAACACCGCCGCCACATCCGGCGCAAGTGCCACCGTCCGCGTCTCGGCCAGCCGCGCCGCAAGCCGATTGGGCCGCGCCCGGCTGTAGTCCACATCATACTCCGGCAGCAGATCGTCCGCTATGAGTTGAAATCATTGAATGCTTTCAATAGTTTCATGGTGGCTTCGTAGTCCAACCTATCACCTTCATACCGCACTTCATATAACCCCTGAAGATTGGATGGTAAAGTAGCTCCACGCTCAACGAGAAGAATAAACTTACGTTGATATAAAGCCATTGCAGCACCGATTTCGATCAGTACATTCTGATTCAGAAAGAAGTGTTCTTTTCCTTCCTGATCAAGCAGTTTAATTTCTTTGCCTACGTGGATTATTGCAGCGTAGCAGGAACGCATATCGTCCATAACTTTATCTGGCACGGGTTTCGATACCGTTTCATGCTCTGCCGCTATGACAGGTACAAAACTGCCGAACGTTAGCAGTTCTTTTAATTGGTTTACAATTTCTGAATTCTTGCCGTGTGTGACAAAAACTCGATTGTTTTTTGGTGATGTTGACATCTGTAAAATGTTGCCTTGTGAAGTTGTTGAGTCATCTTTGTCGTCAGACTTCGCAGGTATTGAACCATCGTCGAAATCATCCTCATCGTCCTCTGGCTCTGGGGCGGCATTGTCTGCAATAGGCACGGCGCTTAGGTCAACAAACTTCTTGTCTTTAACCTGTTTGATAAAGCCTACCTCCTCAGCACTTTGAATCAAGAGTTGGAATAACTTTTCTACCCTCTCTAAAGGAACACCCATACTGACAAGAACGTTACGTGCTATCTCCTGTTTAGGTAGCTGTGCGCGATTATATTTCTGTAGAAATTCAGCGAATATGCGTGGTTTAAGGAATGCTTCCTGCTTCGCAAGGGCGTCGTCTCTTTCAATGAGAGGGCGCACAATTCTCATTCCCAGTGGCGTGATGGCGATTTCTGGTGCGTTAGATGCCCCTGTTGTTAAACCAAAAGCCATGGCTGCTCCGGTTAAACTGCGAAACTGCCCAGATGTAGGAGTTATATTTAATGCTATGGCTACATCAAGTGGTTTGGCAGGCTTGTAAGCGTAATTTTCGGCAATCGCTTGGACAACTCTTAATGCTTGTTCAAGGGAATGACTAGGAACATCGCTCTGGCTCAATCGTTTGCGTTGCGGAGTGGACTTTGGGGCGGCCTTCTGGGTAGTTTCTTCGCGCTTACTGCTAGTCATTAATATCATCCTTCCAATTTAACGTCCAAGCAGGCACTGCTATTTATAGGCGGTGACTTTGCTTATTGCCCTTTTCGTCATACCTTGTAATATTTCCTTCTGAATGAGAAAAATTATTGTGCTTCCAACTTTGTTTTGCAAAATAGAAAAGCCCCGCACCATTTGGCGCGGGGCTTTTCTCTTATTCCAAACTCCCTCAGAATTGGGGGCCGGGGGGCTATGCCGTCGCGGGCCGGGGCTGCAAGGTGTCTAGCAGGTGGGCGGCTTGGGCGATGGTGTCTTCTTCCAACAACTGCCGCAGGACGTAGGGCAGGATGCCGCCGTTGAGGTAGTAGTCCACTTCAATCGGGGTATCAATGCGGAGGGTCAGCGGGACTTCCTCGGCGGCCCCATCGGCGCGGGTGATGCGGAGGATCACGTCCATCTGCGGGGACAGGCCGCTTTTGAGGCCGATGAGGTCGAAGGTTTCCGTGCCGTCGAGGCCGAGCGTTGACGCGCTGGTGCCCTCCTTGAACTGGCAGGGGAGGACGCCCATGCCGACCAAATTGGAGCGGTGGATGCGCTCGAACGACTGCGCGATGACGGCTTTAACACCTAGAAGCGCCGTGCCCTTGGCGGCCCAGTCGCGGGACGAGCCGGTTCCGTATTCCTGGCCCGCGAAGATCATCAGCGGGACGCCGAGGTCGCGGTAGATCAGCGACGCATCGTAAATGCTCATCTGTTCGCCGACCGGCTGGTACACGGTCATGCCGCCGACGACGCCCGGAACCATCTGGTTCTGAATGCGGACATTGGCGAATGTGCCGCGCATCATCACCCGGTGGTTGCCGCGCCGGGAGCCGTAGGAGTTGAAGTCCTCTTCCGGCACGCCCTTCTGCTGCAGGTATAGCCCGGCAGGCGACGACGGCTTGATGGCCCCGGCGGGGGAGATATGGTCGGTGGTCACCGAGTCGCCGAAGATGGCGAGAGGCCGGGCACGCTGCACGTCGGCGGCGACGCCCGCGTCCATGCTGAACTTGTCAAAGTAGGGCGGCTCCCGGATATAGGTGGAAGTGGGGTCCCAGTCGTAGACCTTGCCCGTCGACGACGGGATTTCTGACCACAGCGGGTTCTGCTCGGCAAAATCGCTGTACAGCCGCCGGTAGGTCTCGGGGTCGTTCGCGGTCGCCAGCATCTCGGCGATCTCAGCGGGTGTCGGCCAGAGGTCTTTGAGATACACGTCGCCCTTGAACTTGTCTTTGCCCAGCGGCTCCGTGTTCATATCGATGTCCACCGTGCCGGCCAGCGCAAACGCCACCACGAGGGGCGGGGACATCAGGAAGTTGGCGCGGACATTCTGATGCACGCGGGCTTCAAAGTTGCGGTTGCCCGACAGTACCGAGGCCACGACGAGGTCGTTTTTGGTGACCGTTTTCTCCAGATGCGGCTCCAGGGGGCCGGAGTTGCCGATACAGGTGGTGCAACCGTAGCCGACCGTCTGGAAGCCCAGCCGGTCCAGGTAGGTGGACAGGCCCGTCTTGTCCAGGTACTCGGTGACGACCCGTGAGCCGGGGGCCAGCGAGGTTTTCACGGTGGGGCGAATGGTCATGCCAAGCTCCACCGCCTTTTTGGCGACCAGGCCCGCCGCGAGCATCAGGCCGGGGTTTGCGGTGTTGGTGCAGCTTGTGATCGCGGCAATCACGACGTCGCCGTGGCTCAGGTCCACCATCGCCTCGGGGAACTCGCCCTGCGGGATGTCTTCCAGACGGTCCGGCGTGGGCCGGTTCTGCATCATCTCGATCTCGGTAAAGGCGGCCGTGTCCTGCGTGGTTTCCAGGGCACTGAGTTCCACCTCGGGCTGGCTATCGGTATCCTGAGCGCCGCCGCCGGAGATAGCCTTGATGTTATGCTCCACGCCGGTGAGGATGACGAACTTTTTGTTGAGGTCCGCCAGCGACTTGTTGTAGGCGGCGGGGCTTGCCAGCAACTCTTCAAACTTGCTTTTGATCTCTGGGAGCTTGATCCGGTCCTGCGGGCGCTTCGGCCCGGCCACGGACGGCTGCACGGTGGAAAGCTCCAGCGAAAGCGTCTGCGAGTATTCAATCTGCCCGGCTTCGGGAATGCCGAACAGGTCCTGGGCCTTGAAGTATTGCCGGAACGCATCCACTTCGTCGGTGGTGCGGCCCGTGTCTGTCAAATACCGGCAGCATTCTTCGTCGACCGGGAAAAAGCCCATCGTCGCGCCGTATTCCGGGGCCATGTTGGCAATCGTGGCCCGGTCGGTCAGGCCGAGCGAGGATGCACCCGCGCCGTGGAACTCCACAAACTTGCCGACCACTTTGGCCGCCCGCAGCATCTCGGTCAAGGTCAAAACCAGGTCCGTGGCCGTGACACCCGCGTTCAGCTCGCCCGTGAGGTTGACGCCGACAACGTCGGGGGTCAGGAAGTAGACCGGCTGCCCGAGCATTCCCGCCTCGGCTTCGATGCCGCCGACGCCCCAGCCGACAATCCCGAGGCCGTTGATCATGGTCGTGTGCGAGTCCGTCCCGACCAGCGTGTCCGGGTAGAAGACGTCGTCTTTGGACAGCACGCCCTTCGCCAGATACTCCAGGTTGACCTGATGAATAATGCCGATGCCGGGAGGAACCACCGAAAAGCCGTTGAAGCCCTGCGTGCCCCACTTCAAAAACTGGTAGCGGGCGCGGTTCCGCATGAACTCCATCTCCATGTTGAGCTGGAGGGCGTTGGAGACTTCCGAGAAGTCCACCTGCACCGAATGGTCTACGACTAAATCGACGGGAACCAGCGGCTCAATCATGCCCGCATCGCGCCCCAGCCGAGAGACGGTGGAGCGCATCGCCGCCAAATCCACCAGCAGCGGCACGCCAGTGAAGTCCTGCAAGACGACGCGGGCCACGACAAAGGGGATTTCCTCGGTGCGGTTTGCGTTCGGCTGCCAGCCCGCGAGGGCGCGGATATCCGCCTCGCGGACGCGCTTGTTGTCATAATTTCGCAGCACCGATTCCAGCACAATCCGCAGCGAGACGGGCAGCTTGGAGATGGGGCCAACCCCGGCTTGTTCCAGCGCCGGAAGCGAGTAGAGCTGTGCCGTTTTGCCGTCGCCGTAGGTGAAAGTTTGCAGCGTATCAAAAAGAGAATGGTTGGGAGAATTGTTAAGAGAATGCGTTTCCGCCATGTTCACTGTCCTTTGTTTTCTAACTATACTTGCCTTTAGTATATCGGCGTTGTGCCCCCGGTGTCAAGCAAAAACAGTGATAGATTGCGATGCACTCGAAATGCCACAAAGCAAGGGGTGTATCATTCGCAGAAAAACAAGCGCCGCAGGCAGCGCCACGGGTTGAAACCCGAGGCTATCAAAAGCCCACCGTCCAGGGGACGTAAGAATGCTGCCGCAATGGCTGTACTGTTTTTGTGTCCCCTGGACACTGGGCACTTCCTAGCCTCGGGTTTCAACCCGTGGCACTGCTCCTGCCTGCTGCTCCTGTCGGGTACACTCTTGCCATGCGCCTTTCCCACACACAGACCCTCCGGGGCACGGTTCGCTATCTGCTCCTGCCCGAAGACCCGTCCGCCGCTCACCCTGACGCCGGGCTGGCTGTCACGCTCGACCCGCCCGCCGTGCAGCGTGTCAAAAGCGTGCCGCAGCTTTTGCGCCGGGAACGCTGGCAGCCGGCCGGCCTCGACGCCCCGACGCTCGACGCCCTCACCGCCCGCGTGCCTGCTCTGCGCCCCTTTCGCGGCATCCAAATCCGCCTTCCCGGCGGCGAGACTGCCTGGCTCCGCTTTGGCCGCTGGACCGGCGGCCCCGCCGCCGCGCTAGCCCGTCTCACCGCCCATACCGCCGCGCTGTCCGTGCCCGATCACGAACCCGACGCCGACTTTTTCCTCGCCTCCGAGATCGTGCGTGAGCTGGGCGGCGAAGTGCTGGACCCGCCCCGCGCCTTTGCCCCCGCGCCTGCGGAGGCGTATTAAATGAAAACCAAACGCCGCGTTATCGTGGCTGCCGGAGTGCTTCTGGTCGGCCTTTTATCTGTAGTTTTTTGGACACAGCGGCAGCGGAGCAATGCCGCACAGGTGCCGGAAGGCGCTTCACCCGGCCCGGTGACCACTCTTGGCTCAGTGTCGCTTCCCGCTGTTACAGGCTGGACAAAGTCTTCTCAACAATTTTCTTCTTCGATGGAAGGGGTCTACTATAAGCCAAACATTGGCGGGGCCGCGCTTTTCGCCAAAGTCGTCAAAACCGAGAGTATGACCCTGCCAAGTATCCTGCCGCCGGAGCGCATCGGCGAAGCTAAAGCGAAAATTGAAAAGACACTGACCGACCCGCAGATGTCTTCCGGCAGCCCCGCGACAATCCAAAGCTCGCAGATCGTGAGTTACCGAAAACAGCCTGCCCTTTCTATGATTTGGGATTCTCGGTCAAGTGGTAAAGTGACACACATTCGCTTCCTGCTGTTTAATCGCGGGGCGTCTCAGTATCAGATCACGCTCTACGATCACTCCCACACCCCGGCGACGAAAAAGCAGGCCGATCAATTCTGGCAGGCACTGACCGACAGCCTACGCGACTAATGCCAAACTGAAAAATCTTTTCCAAGTATTTTTTGCGCTTAGTAGAGCGGCCCTTGCGGCGTCGGGCGGAATGTGCTAGAATAGCGCGTCCCCCCAACCAACACGGAATGTGAACGCCTAGAAAGCGAATCTGTATGCCCGAAGAAGAGTCTGGATTTACGTTTGTTGACAAGCGCCGCACCGCCCCCGAAGCAGCAATCATAACGGCTCCTGCCCCGGAGGCCGAGGTGAGGGAGCCTGTCGCCGAAATGGACGATCTCAGCGCGGAAGAACTCAGCGAGGCGGACCTGAACCGTTCGCCGGGAACCTATGAGCTGATTGGGTATTGTATCAACTTGCTGGCCCAGCAGGCATGGCTAAAACTTGGGCTGCTGGCGGACCCGCAAACCGGCATCGCCGCGCCTGATTTGGACGAAGCCAAAGTGGCGGTGGACACGGTGGGGGATTTAGCCGCACGGCTGGAAGCCGCTCCCGAAGGGATTGTCCCCGCCGACCTGCGGCGCGATTTGAAAACGCTGCTCAACGATCTGCGCCTGAATTATGTTTCTCAGCGCGGCACGGCATCGTAGCCGAAGCGACTGCTACCTAATGTTAAAGAAAGTTTTGTTATCCACGCAATGATAGTTATTTGCACTTGCCCGTTTCAAGAGGCGTCCCGCTTATGATCCGCAGCAATCTTCCTCTGCCCTTTTTGTATCGCTTACGCCTCCGGGCTGCTTCCCACAAAGCGTCCTCGTCGCCCGCCGCCTACCGGCAGCGGATGCAGGGTGTCTCCAACCGTCCCGCCGGGGCACGCTCGGCGGCGGTGCGCCGCGCCGCCACCGGCGATGTCGCCCGGCTGTGGCTGCATTTTATTGATCAGTACGAGCTATTTACCGAGCTGCTGTGCGCCGCCGCCAAGAACGGCTGTGACGGGCGCAAAGAGTCCGAGTATGCCCAGATGCGCCGCTGGTTCGTCGGCAACTACTACCGCACTGCCGCTCGCATCCGGCCCTATTTAGAGGCCGAGTTCGGCCCCGAAGACGCTCTGCCCCATGTCGCGGACTATGCCGGGCAGACGCGGGCGCTGGACGCCCTCGAAGCCCTCTTCCTGCCCCAGACGCTGCATGAAGTCTTGAAGCAGGACACCGGCGATTTGATCCCCCGCGTCGCCCGCGTCTCCGAAGCGGTCTACCGCTGCCATAGCGACTGGGAAGACACTCAGCCTGGTTAAACTCAGCCAAACAAAAAGCCCCCGCAGCAAACGCTGCGGGGGCTTTTTTGAAGCAAGCGCTTTGGGTTACTGCGCGGCGGCCTGTCCGCGAATGTCGGTCAGCGCCGCCTCGTCCGAATCGTAAAGCTGAAAAATCTTCACGAGCCGGGTGATCTCGAACGCCCGGCGCACGAACGGCGTCGTGGACACCAGGCTGATACCGCCTTCGTGCTCGCGGACGCGGCGCACGGCATCCACCAGAACGCCGAGGGCGGCGCTGTCCAGATAGGGCACCTCCGCCAGATTTATCACAATCTGGTAGTGCTCTTTTTCGATCAGCTCACGCAGGGTATCGCGCAGGACCGAACACGTATGCAGGTCGATCTCGCCTTTTAGATGGACAACCGGAATGTTGTCCGGGGTCATTTGCGTTTCAATTTCCAGGTTCAAAGGGCAGCCTCCAGGTACTCATTCCGATAGCACACTGTACCCGCATCTTTCTGCGTGCCAAACGATACGCTTCCCTGCCTCGGTAAATTAGGGATAATCTGGGAATACACAAAGAACTCTGACCAAAAGACAACGACAAAGGACACAAATTATGCAGTACCGACACTTGGGCAAGTATGGCGTCAAAGTCAGCGAAGTTTCGCTTGGCTCGTGGTTGACATACGGCGGGGCGACCGAGGACGCATCGGCGACGGCGTGTATCGAGAAAGCCTACGATCTGGGCATCAACTTCTTTGACACCGCCAACGTCTATGCACGCGGCAAATCCGAGGAAGTGGTGGGCAAAGCGCTGGCGCAGTACGCCCGTGATTCTTTCTTTCTCGCCACCAAAGTCTATTTCCCGATGGGCGACGGCCCGAACGACCGGGGCCTGTCCCGCAAGCATATTTTCGAGCAGTGCCACCTGTCTCTAAAGCGTCTCGGCACCGACTACATCGACCTCTATCAGTGCCACCGCTACGATAGCGAGACGCCGCTGGAAGAGACGCTGACCGCTCTGGACGACCTGGCCCGGCAGGGCAAGATTTTGTATGCCGGCGTTTCCGAGTGGAGCGCCGCGCAGATTACCCACGCCTGCGACTACATCCGGGGGAACGGCCTGCACCCGCTGGTCTCCAATCAGCCGTACTACAATATGATCGGGCGCGGCATCGAAAAAGAGGTCATCCCCACCTCCGAGCGCGAGGGCATCGGGCAGGTCGTCTTTTCGCCGCTGGCGCAGGGCATTCTCACGGGTAAGTACAAGCCCGGACAGCCCCTGCCCGAAGGCAGCCGGGCGGCGGACCCCGGCCAAAACAACTTTATGAACCTCAAAGACGGCAAGCTCGACGACGATGTGCTGACCAAAGTGGCTGCCCTGGAAGAAATCGCCCAGAGCGAAAGTATGTCGATGGCGCAGCTTGCCCTGGCTTGGTGCCTGCGGCAGCGCAATGTCAGCAGCGTCATCATCGGCGCGTCCCGCCCGGCACAGGTGGAAGACAACGCGGGCGCATCGGGCAAAACCCTCTCGCCCGAAGTGCTGACCGCGATTGACGCCGCGCTGGCGGGTGTGCCCTCGCCGCGTGGGTAATCTGCAACTGACGCGGGGCTAGTGCGAGGGGTTAAAACCCCTCGCTGGAAGGCGCTTCGCGCCGGGCGGACAATCGGACAGCAAATCGAGCCTTGCGGGTCTAACTCTTTGGCTTCCCGGCGTCCGCGCCTCTTAGCGAGGGGTTTCAACCCCTCGCATTTAATATGCACACCATGACAAAAACCGCCCTTGTCACCGGGGCCTCACGCGGGATTGGCCGGGCGATTGCCATTGAATTGGCATCGTCCGGCTTCCAGGTGGCGGTCCACTACAACTCTAATCTGACCGCCGCCCGCGACACAGTGGCCGGGCTGGCAGGCGACGGGCACACGGTTTTGCCCGCTGATCTGGCTGGCCCCGACGCCGCCGGGGGGCTGGCGGAGGCCGCTCTTTCGTGGGCGGGGGGCCGGGTGGATGTGCTGGTGCATAACGCGGGCCTCTATACCGCGTCCCCAATGATAGGCGGCACGGTCCCTGACTGGCAGGACGCGATGCAGCGGCAGATGCAGGTCAACTTCTGGGCCGGGGCGTATCTCGCCCGCGCCCTGACCCCCGCGATGGCCGACGCGGGATGGGGGCGCATTATCCAGATTTCGTCACGGGCGGGCTTGCGCGGCGAGGCGGGGTTCGCGGGCTATGCAGCCTCCAAAGCCGCGCAGATTAGCCTGATCAAGTCGCTGGCGATGGAACTGGGGCCGGTAGGAATTGGCTGCTTCGCCGTCGCCCCCGGCTGGACCGAGACGGAAATGGCCGCCGACGCACTGGCGGAGCGCGGGGACAGCATCCGGGCGGAAATTCCGCTGGGCCGCGTGGCGACGCCCGCTGATGTGGCGTCTCTGGTGGGCTTTCTGGTGACGCCTGCCGCTGATTATTTGTCCGGCCAAACGATTGATGTCAACGGAGCATCTTATTTGCGCTAAGATCGCCCCCCGCCCCCAATTCTGGGGGAGCCAGACAGTTAGGAACAGGCCCGTCTACTCCTATGCTCATTTCTCCTCAGAACAAAGATTTTGATGCCTACTACGGCGATCTGGCGGCCTATGCCGGGCAGGGGGTGTCGCATGAGCAGGCGACCCGGTTTGCGTTCAGCAAGCTGCTGGATACGTTCGCCAAGCCCGCCGGGTGGACGGTGATTTTAGAGCAGAAGCTCGACAGCAGCCGGAAGCGGCCCGATGCGACGCTCTATGATGCCTTCAAAATCCCACGCGGCTACTGGGAGGCAAAGGACACGCAGGATGACCTGGACAGCGAAATCCAGCGCAAAATCAAGCTCAAATACCCGCTCTCCAACACCATCTTTGAGGACACGCGCCGGGCCGTGCTGTATCAAAACGGGCAGGTGGCCCTGGAGTCCGACCTGCGGCAGCCGGAGCAGCTCGCCGCCCTGCTGACGCGCTATTTCACGCACACTGACGAGCAGATTGAGCAGTTTCACGCGGCCATAGACCGCTTTAAAGAAGATATTCCGACCCTGGCGGCGGGCCTGAAATCGCTGATTGAAGACGCCCGCCGGGACAACCTCACGTTTGCCGGGGCGTTTGAGGCGTTCCACACGCTCTGCAAAGGGGCGCTCAACCCGGCCCTTCGCGCTGAGGCGATTGAAGAGATGCTGGTGCAGCACCTGCTCACCGAGCGGCTCTTTACCACGGTGCTGGACAACTCGGAGTTCACGCGGCGCAACGTCATTGCCGCCGAAATCGAGAAGGTCATCACGGCCCTGACCAGCGCGTCGTTTTCCCGTCAGGAGTTCCTGAAGCGGCTGGATTACTTCTATGTCGCCATTGAAACCGAAGCGAAGACGATCACCACGTACTCGGAAAAGCAGGCGTTCCTGAACACCGTCTATGAGCGGTTCTTTCAGGGCTTCAGCAAAGATCAGGCGGACACGCACGGGATTGTCTACACGCCGCAGGAGATCGTGGACTTCATGTGCGAGAGCGTGGAGCACGTCCTCCAAACCGACTTCGGCAAATCGCTGTCGGATAAAGGCGTGGTCATTCTGGACCCCTGCACGGGAACCGGCAACTTTCTGGTCAACCTCCTGCGCCGGGTCTCGCCCATGAATTTGGCGCACAAATACAAACACGAGCTGTTCGCCAACGAAGTCATGCTGCTGCCCTATTACATCGCGTCGCTGAACATTGAACACGCTTATTATGAGAAGATGGGGCACTATGCGTCCTTTGACGGCATCTGCTTCACGGACACGCTGGACCTGGCCGAAAGCCGTCAGCTCGCGTTCTTTTCGGAGGAAAACACGGAGCGGGTCAAGCGCGAAAAAGACGCCGCCGTGACTGTAATTATCGGCAATCCACCGTACAATGTGGGACAGCAGAATGAGAACGACAACAACAAAAACCGCCGCTACGGGGAAGTCGACGACCGCATCCGGGCGACGTATGCCAAAGACTCAAAGGCCACGCTGAACACCAAACTTTACGACGCTTATGTGAAGTTTTTCCGATGGGCAACTGACCGATTGGGAGACCGTGATGGCGTTGTTTGCTTTGTGACGAACAACTCATTCGTGGATCAAATTGCGTTCGATGGTATGCGGAAGCATTTGCTGGAAGACTTCACGCAGATTTATCACTTGGATTTGCACGGCAACGTCCGCAAGAACCCGAAGCTATCCGGCACGACGCACAACGTTTTTGGTATACAAGTAGGGGTTGGCATTACGATTGCGGTTCGGAAAGCAGGAGCGGAAAAGTTCCTAAAGTATCATCGAATGGAAGAAGATTTAACGAGGCTGTCAAAGACCGCTATGCTCACGAAATGGCGGTCTTTGACAAGTGTTCCCTGGAATACGCTTGTGCCAAACCAAAAGAACGCTTGGCTCACGGAAGGTTTGCAGGCTGATTTTGAGGATTTTCTGCCTATTGCCTCCAAAGAGGCAAAAGCCTCGAAAAGTGCAGATGTGCAGGTAATTTTTAAGACCTACTCGCTTGGGGTTTCTACAAACCGCGATAGTGTTGTGTATGACTACAGTATAGATGACTTAACATTGAGGGTGAGTGAGTTTCTAACTGCATACAATTCTGAAGTCACAAGATGGATAGCATCAGGCACTCCCAAAGACGTTGACGCATTTCTGAACTATACCGAGATCAAGTGGAGCCGTAATCTAAAATCTGAGCTAAAAAGAAAACGCAAAGCAGTCTTTGATGAAGCTACAATTCGACTTGCTCTTTATCGTCCGTTTGATAAAGAATGGCTTTATACAGGCCATATTGCAGTTGATGAAGAGGGGGCAACAGGCTCGTACTTTCCGAATGCTGACTTAAATAACGCCCTAATCTGTTTAAGCAACCCTGGTGACAGCAAACCTTTTCAAACTTTGATGACCAACTGCTTGCCAGACCTGCATTTGACAGGCGACACCCAATGCTTCCCGCTGTATACTTATGCCCTCGACGGCAGGCTGCGGCGGGACAATATCACGGACTGGGCACTCGGGCAGTTTCAGGTGAAGTACGGGCCGAATGTCACCAAGCCCGACATCTTTCACTACGTCTACGCCCTGCTGCATCACCCCGACTACCGAGAACGCTACAAGGAAAACTTGAAGCGCGAGCTGCCCCGCATTCCATTAGTAGACGGCGGCGACGGGACTGTGTTCCAAACCTATGTCACGGTCGGCGCGGAACTCGCCGCGCTTCATGTCGGGTACGAAGACGCCGCCGAGTATCCCTTGAAGGAGGAAGTCGCCAAAGACGTGCCGTTTAGCTGGCGCGTCACCAAAATGCGGCTCTCCGCCGACAAAACCGCCGTTAAGGTCAACGACAGCCTGACCCTGACCGGCATTCCGCCGGAGGCATTTGGGTACAAACTGGGCAACCGCAGTGCGCTGGAATGGGTCTTAGACCAGTATCAGGTGACGACCGACAAGCGCAGCGGGCTGGTCAGCGACCCAAACCGCGCCGACGCCCCGGACTACATTGCCCGGCTGGTGCGGCGCGTGGTCACGGTGAGCGTGGAGACGCAAAAGCAGGTGGGACTGCTGCCGGGGCTTTAGGACCCCCTAGCCCCCAATAATGGGGGAACCGGACAACAGAAAGCAGACCCGGCCTTTGCTATCCTACTCCGGCTCCCCCATTATTGGGGGCTGGGGGGTCTTCGGGGCCGTATACACAAACACAAGGAGCAAGCAACAGATGGCACACAAGAACGGGCGCAAGGCGCTGATCGTTCAGGGCGGCTGGGACGGGCACGAGCCGAAGCAGGTGGCGGACGTCTTCGAGCGTGCGCTGATGGCGCGGGGCTTTGAAGTCGAAGTCGCGGACACGCTGGAGGCGTTTCGGACCACGGATTTAACCAAGCTATCTCTGATTGTCCCGATCTGGACCATGAGCACGATCACGGGCGAACAGATTAACCCCGTGTTGGACGCGGTCAAGAGCGGGGTCGGGCTGGCGGGCTGCCACGGCGGGATGTGCGATGCCTTCCGCGAATCAACCGAGTGGCAGTGGATGACCGGCGGGCAGTGGGTGGCGCACCCCGGCGACGACGGCGTCGAGTACACCGTGCGGATTACGCAGCCGGATCACTTTATCACGTCCGGGTCACCCGCCGAGTTCGCGGTCAAATCCGAGCAGTATTACCTGCACACCGACCCGTCCAACAACGTTTTGGCCGTCACCCGCTTCCCGGTCGCCGACGGCCCGCACACGCCGAATGGCTCGTTCGAGATGCCGCAACTCTGGACCCGGCTGTGGGGCGAGGGCCGTGTCTATTACAACGCCCTGGGCCACCACGCCGACATCGTCGAGCAGCCGGACATCCTGCCGCTGATGGTGCGCGGCCTCCTGTGGGCGGCGCAGGCGGAGGACGCGGTTTAGGTTTTAGGCGTCGGGTACAATGACCCCATGACTGTTCCCAACCCGATTTTCACGCTCACCCACCGCTCCACGGACACCGGCGCACGCGGCGGACTGCTCCACCTGCCGCACGCGCCGGAACCGATCCCCACGCCCGTTTTTATGCCCGTCGGCACACGCGGGACCGTCAAAGCCATGACGCAGGAGGAGGTCTGGGAGCTGGGCTACCGGCTCATTCTCGGCAACACCTACCACCTCTATCTGCGGCCCGGTCATGAGTTAATCCAGAAAGCGGGCGGCCTGCACAAGTTCATTTCGTGGAACGGCGCGATGCTGACCGACAGCGGCGGCTTCCAAGTATTCTCGCTGGAAGAGCTTCGTAAAATCACCGAGGCCGGGGTCAAATTCAAGTCCCATCTGGACGGCTCGGAGCACTTTTTCAGCCCGGAGCGCTCGCTGGAAGTGCAGCACGCCCTCGGCGCGGATATTATCATGGCGTTTGATGAGTGCCCGCCGTACCCCTGCACCGTGGAGGCCACCCGCGAAGCCACCGAGCGCACGCACCGCTGGCTGGAACGCTGCACGGCCTACCACGCCGAGAAGCAGACCGGGCAGTTGTTGTTCGGCATCGCGCAGGGCGGCGTTTATGAGCATCTGCGGGCGGAAAGCGCGGCGTTTGTGGCCGCGCAGGACACGCCGGGCATTGCCATTGGCGGCGTCTCCGTGGGCGAGCCGCCCGACGTCATGCAGGACGCCGTCGGCTGGAGCATCCCGCACCTGCCCGAACACAAGCCGCGTTATTTAATGGGCGTCGGCACGCCCCGCGACCTCCTGGACGCCGTCGCGCAGGGCGTGGATATGTTTGACTGCGTCCTGCCCACGCGCCTGGGCCGCAACGGCACGCTCTACACGACGCGGGGCCGCATCAATATCAAAGGCAGCCGGTACACCGACGACTTCGGCCCCGTTGACCCCAACTGCCCCTGCCGAGTCTGCCAGACCTATTCGGCGGCGTACCTGCGGCATCTCTACAAGTGCGACGAGATTTTGGCGTCCCGGCTGGCGACTTATCACAACCTCGCCCATTACGCCCTTCTGATGCAGGGCATCCGGGACGCCATCGCCGCCGACCGCTACACCGCTTTCCGCCGCGAGACACTGGCCCGCTACGAAGAAGCCCCCCCTAGCCCCCAGTAGTGGGGGCAGGGGGGGGCTTCTTCGGCACTCGTTTGTACCTTCAACCACTGCTATAAAAAGCCCCGGTCCTAAATGGACCGGGGCTTCTCGTTGGTGTCTGCCAAGCAGGCCCAAACTACTTGTACTGGTTGGCGGAGAAGTTCAAGGTCGTGTAGGCTGGTCCCTGAGCTGCATCCCCATAAGTTTGTACGAATGAGGCATTATCCCAGCGCCATAGATTAGTGTCGTTGCTGCCAGTATCAGCTTTGTCAAGTGTTGCTAATGGCCGCATGGATTTCACATGGCCGTCACAAAACAGGTAGTTGGACATACTGGTGTGACCGGAGAACAGGTTGCCAGAGGCATTGCCTGGGCCTGTTGTGTTTTGCGCCCAAAGACCTGTGTTCCGCACATCAAAATCCGTATAGAGTGCAGTGGACTCCACAATCACAATCGTCTGTGCAGGCGAGGCGTATTGTGGATAGGCAAAAGGAGCGCCGCCGTTGCCTGCATCCTGAAAGCCGCCCTGCACATTGGCCCCATAGGAGGCGAAACCGCCTGAGAACCCGTTAGTGGCATCGCTGTATTCCAGCAGGTCCTTACGGGGATTGGACGGGCACTGGAAAACGTTCTGGCTCTTGATATAAGGCTGCATGAGCTGTGACCAGGCAATTCCCGTACCAGCGCCATTAAGGCGGATTTCGCGGGGCATCATATTTTCGTCGTAATCCTGGACGTACTGAAGGATACCCAGCCCAAGCTGTTTTTCGTTGCTCTGGCAGGTGGCGCGGCGGGCGTTTTCGCGCACCTTCTGGAAGACGGGGAACAAGATGGCAGCAAGAATGGCGATGATGGCGATAACGACAAGCAGCTCGATGAGCGTGAAGCCGTGAGTGGAGCCAGCGCGGCTTCGGCGTGTAGTTTGAGACATGAGGGCTTACTCCTTAGTAAACAGTGTATTTGTTGTTACCATAATACAGTGTTATTGAGGCGCTGTCAAGGTTAGATTTGTGATTTTTTATGTCATTTTGTGACATTAATTTTTAATGAAAACTAAGGACGTGACCGGGGCGGCAAAGCGCGGACAACCCAGGTATGCGCCTGCGGCACAGCAAGAGCGCGGCTCTCGGCGCGGGAGGCGTCCAGCCAGCGGTCTACTGAGCGCAGGGCGGTGATTTGCGCGTCGGTTGGCGTGTCACTTTGCCGGGCCAGCGCGTGTGGACTGCCTTTCCACAGGTAGCGCCAGGTGTCCAGCCGCTCCTGCACCGAGTCCAGCACGGCCTGTGCCTGCGCGTTCGGCGGCAGGGTGGGGAAGCCGGTCAGGTCCGCCATGTCTGCCGTGCCGGGTGCAA
Source organism: Capsulimonadaceae bacterium (assembly GCA_965277455.1). GTDB lineage: Bacteria > Armatimonadota > Armatimonadia > Armatimonadales > Capsulimonadaceae > JANXMY01. The sequence goes on from OZ255823.1 coordinate 4,369,371, forward strand.
GAAAGACGGGTTGGGCCGCGCCGACGGTCACCTCCCGGCGGCGGCTTGCGGGAACAGGATCATCGGGGGGTGATTGCAGGCGCATTCCCACCAGCGCGGCCGTGTCGGGGGAGACGGCCAGTGCGGCGAGCGCGGCGTCCGGCAGGGGCCAGGGCGGCGGCAGGGTCAAAATCTGCGGCAGGCGCGGGCCGACCGTCGCCGTCGGCACGTCTGCCGGGGCATTCCAGGCCCGCAAAATCGTGGCGGCGAGGATGAGGTGCCCGGCCTCGCTGGGGTGAACGCCGTCGGGAACCAGCGTGAACCGCCGACTGGTTTTGCGCCCTTCCACAGTCGCCGCCCGCAGGGGCGCGTTCAGGTCGATGGCGGTCAGCCCGCGTGCCTCGGCCAGCGTCTTGACGGCGTCCCCGTACCGCTGCATGACATCGTTGTAGCCTTTGAGATGGTGCGAGCCGGGCGCGAACTCGTCATAAAACGTCGGCGTCAGGAGGACTAGCCGCACGCCGGGCAGGGCGCGTGTCAGCGTGTCCAGAATATGTGTCATGCCCAGCGTGTAGGCTTGAAAATCGGCGTCCCTGAAGGCATGATAGCCCGCGTCGTTCGTGCCAAGCAGAATAGTCACAACCGTAGGCCGGTAGGGCAGCACATCTCGTTTGAGGCGCACGTCGATTGGGCCGCCTTTGCCGCCTTCGGCAGTGTCGGAGTTCCAGCCGGAGTTGATAAACCGAACGTGCCAGTCGGGATGATGCACCAGCGTCCATGTCTCAATGTCGCGGGTGTAGCGGTTCTGCTCGGTGACCGAGTCGCCATAAAAGACCACGGTGTCACCATCATGCAGGAAAAACGGGGCGGGGGGCTGCTGCTGTGCTGCTTGCTGTGCGCGGAGCGGGGCGGAAAGAAAGGCAAGCAAGCTCAATAGGAAGGCGCAGCACAGAAGGGCGCAGCACAGAAAAGAGGGCGCGATAAATCGCGCCCCTACTCTTATTCCTAATTCTCTGGCTCCCCCATTATTGGGGGCGGGGGGGCCTCCGGCTCTGCCCATCACCGCGTCACGCCCTTCATCTCGGCCAGCTTTGCCAGGAGGTCGTCCGCTTCGGCTTGCAGGACTTCGTCGGCGTTCCACGCCATCTGAATACGCTGCCAGCGGTTCGCACCCGGCAGGGACAGGCGCAGGACGCCGCCCGCATCACGGATTAACGACACATCGCTGACCGGGCGGCGCTTGCCCAGATAGAACCCCATTTTGCCGAACATCCGGCCCGCCAGCCAGCCCGCGCTTATCGCCAGCGTCCCGGCCAGCAGAAGGGCTACCCCGAGGCGCGTCCCGTAGGTCTGAGCGCGGTCCAAAGCGACTTCTTCCAGACGCGCCATTTCGTCGCGCAGGGCCTCGCTCGGCTGCACCTGAAACGTGCCGTCGTCATGCAGCAGCAGCAGGCCGCGCTCGGCAGGGTCCCGCAGGCTCTTGAAGCGCATCTTTGCCAGAGGCTTGACCGGCAGGGAGGGGAAGTCGCTCACTTGTCGTCTTTCTCTTTGGCCGCCCGGCGAAGCTGGAAGCGCAGGGGGGTTCCCTCAAACGAGTATGACGCCCGCACCTGATTTTCAATATAGCGCAGGTAGGAAAAGTGCATCAGCTCGGGGTCATTGACAAAGAGCACAATCGTTGGCGGCTTGACCGTCGGCATCGTCGCGTATTTAATCCTAAGCGACTTGCCTTTTTCGTTGTACGGCTTGGCGTCCTGCGCGTTGTGCAGAATGCGGTTCAGCTCACCGGTCGGGATACGCATGGAGTGCGCCTCGGCGGCATCCAATGCGGCTTCCACAGCAGCGGGGACACCCTTGCCGGTGACGGCGCTCGTGAAGGCCAGCGGTGCATAGGCCAGGAAGTGGGCGGCGTCGCGCATTTCTTCGGAAAAGACCTGCATCGGGTTCTTGCCCGGCATCTCGTCGAGGACTTCCTTGCGGCCCAAATCCCACTTGTTGACGACTATCACCGCCGCCCGGCCCGCTTCGTGCGCCAGACCGCCGACGCGCTTGTCGCCGTCGGTGACGCCGTCTTTGCCGTCGATGACCAGCATGACGACATCCGCCCGCTCAATCGCCCGGACGGCCCGCAGGACGGTGTAATACTCGACGCTGCCCTGTATCTTGCCCGCCCGGCGAATACCCGCCGTGTCAATCAGCACAATCTCGCGCTCCTCGCCGTTGACGGTCATTTTAAGCGATGTGTCAATCGAGTCGCGGGTCGTCCCGGCAATCGGGGACACAATCGTGCGCTCTTCGCCGAGAATGCAGTTCAGCAGCGACGATTTGCCAACATTGGGGCGGCCAATAATCGCAATCTTGATCCGGTCATCATCCGGTGGGTTCTCGGTGACCAGCGGCGCGGGCGGGAAAAAGCCGACAATGGCATCCAGAGCGTCCGCGACGCCGCGCCCGCCGAGGGCTGAGACGGGGAACACATTGGGCAGGCCCAGCGCGTAGATTTCGGGGACATTCCGGTTTTCCTGATCGCCGTTGTCCACTTTGTTCGCCAGCACGAGGAGCGGCTTCGGCGAGCGGCGCAGGGCGGCGGCCAGCTCCCGGTCATCGGCGGTCAGCCCGGTGGTGGTGTCCAGCACCAGCACGATGACGTCCGCCTCTTCCATCGCAATCTCGGCCTGCGTGCGTATCTGGGACAGCAGCGGGTCGGGGTCGAACATCTGAATGCCGCCGGTATCAATCACCGTATACTCGCGCCCGTTCCAGTCGCCATCGGCGTAGAGCCTATCGCGGGTAATACCGGGCGTGTCCTCGACAATGGCGATGCGCCGTCCGACCAGTCGGTTGAACAGCGTGGACTTGCCGACATTGGGCCGACCAACAATGGCAACGAGCGGCTTGGGGATAAACTCCGCCCGAGGAATATCCCGCTCGCCCTCGTTTGTTTCCTCGCCGTCTTCCTCTTCGCCGCTGACTTCTTCCGCGTCGTCTTCTAGCACTTCGTCGCTGTCCAGAAGCAGCATGGCTTCGTCGCCATTCGCCTCCGGCGGAGCCTCCTGGGCCAGCGCCTGCATATCAGGGTGAATGACTGTCTCTTGTGCGTTCTCTTGTGTAGGGTCTTCGTTCATGGCAATACTCCTCCAACTCCGGGAGGATGGGTACACTCCGGGCCTCTTAACAACTTATCAAAACTCTTGTTCAGCACGTCTATTAAACAAGGCCAATAGTTGCTGAAAACAGCCGTTAGCATAGCACAAAACGGGGGCCAAAGTCAACAAAGCCCCGGCCTCTGTGAAAGAGCCGAGGCAGATGGGAGTCCTGAGAAATCTGGGCTGGCCCAATGACCCACGGGTTAAAACCCGAGGCTAAAAAGTGCCCAGTGTCCCGAGGACATAAGAGGAGACCCCCTAGCCCCCAATAATGGCGGAACCAGAGTAAGAGGGGAACCAGAGTAAGAGGGGAACCGGAGAAGAATGCACTTGTTGTCCGTTCTGACGTGCCCTGCACGGTGGGCTTTTGAAAGCCTCGGGTTTTAACCCGTGGCGGGCGCTACGATTTCCAGAGGGGCGTCAAAGTCTCCGGCAATCCAGTACAGGCCCTTATGAAGTCCCGGCGTGCGTGGGGCCATTGCGTGAACCTGTTCCACAAAGCTGCTTGCGTCTTGCACTGCTAGATGCCGCAGGTGAGATGCCACATCCCGCCCTTCCAACGCGGCTTTGCGTGACATCTTTTCAGCAACATCGGCGGGCACGTCTATGGTAATAGTCATGTCAAAATTATCCTTCTGAGCGTCCTACCGGATAGAGTAATCCACCGAGACAATGGCGGTGATGTTTTTGTCCAGCGAGGTTGTGTCATCTTCGTCGTTCTCCGAACGCTCTGAAGACGAATACAGCGGCGTGATCTGGGGCACGAACATCTTGGCCGCACGGACATCGCCAAGACGGCAGCCGCTGGACTGGGCGATCTGTTCGGCCCGGTCGCGGGCGTTTTTCGCCGCTTCGGCCTGCATGCTGACTTTCAGCTCACTCAGCTTTGTATAGAGATACAGCGGCGTTTCCGACTTGAAGGGGATGCCCTGGCTGATCAGCTCGGTGGATTGCCGGGACAGGCCATCCACCAATTCAACCGACTCGGATTTCACTTCCACCGTCTGCGTGAGCGTGTAGCCGATGATATGGGTGGTCGCCACATACTGCCCGGTTTTCGGGTTTTTAACCTGCTCATAGTCCGGCTCCTCGCTGACAGCGGCGGGGGTAATCTCCGACGCCAGCACGCCTTTACCGGTGAGGTAGGCTCTGACTTTGGCGACGTTTGCTTGAAGCGGGGTGTACGCCTCGGCGATGGTCGGCGCGGTCTGGGTCAGGCTGCCGTTCCAGATAATAAAGTCGGAGCGGATGGGCTTGCGGGCCGAGCCGTTGACATGGATCAGCTCATCTTTGGAGCGGACGCGCACAAGGGCGCGGCTGGCAATCACCGTGCAGAGAACCAGCGTGACGGCAATTAAAACAGCCGCCAGAAAAGCAAATAACGGTCGCCGCTCAGTCATGGCAGTGCCTCCCGAACAGAAAAAATTAAGCTCAACCGCTCATTGCGAGCAGGTCGAGAAACTCAGAGACAACTTGTTTTGGTTCTTGATAGCAACGGTTCGCGTCGTAATGCTCAATGCACTTCAAGCCGTGCTTCTGAAAAAGCCTATCCCGCTCGTGGTCATATACTGTGCGCGACGGAGGATGAAATGGCTCTCCGTCAACTTCAAGCGCCCCCCATTTTCCATTATGGCATACAAGAAAATCTGGCTCACGATTGACGCGATCCTGACCTGAATTGATACGCGCTGTGCAGTTAGCGAAATACATCACTGCTCTGTGATCAAAAGCTTCAGCTATTCTAACCTCCGCTCGTGACCTAAATCGAAGATTTTGGTATATCAGGGTCCAACCATTGTTAGCACCTTTAGCTAAGCCTTGATTTGTGGTACCTTTTTTGCGGACTGCCTCCATCATCTCTTTACGCCAATTTGAGGGGATGTCAAAGATTTCTGCTTGAAATTTGAAGTTTGCCGTCCCATCCATTTTTATCTGAGGACCTGCAACAAGAGCCAACACAAAGAAGAACTCCTCAAGATGTCGATTGTAAATGTCGCATGGATCACCATTAAATTCAGTGCATGGTATGCCAGCAAAATCAATATGAATATTCTTTTGCTGTAGTTGGTTCAACACTTTAATCGGCCCGTGAATAGTGGTTGCTAACTGATTGCCTGAACCATACTCTTTCGTTTCCAGAGACAAGCGGCAAGAAAGCATTATAGAAGCAGTTTCCTCTTTGTCATCCTCAATAAGCCCCTGAATAACCTGACCTAAGAGGAAGTCACAAAGTTCTTCCACATCTGGGGTGTTTGTAAAAGGTGGAATATCCTTGAAAGGATCATCTAAGTCGTTGTCAGATAGTTCTTGTAAAGCGGTGTGAAAAACTTTTGGACTCATATGTGACTCCGTTATAACTAAAACAGCCCCGTAATCGCGCCGCCGGGGCTGATGTCGATGTCTAAAGCCGCCGGGTGTCTGGGCAGGCCGGGCATGGTGAGAATGTCGCCTGCGAAGGCCACCACGAAGCCCGCCCCTGCCGAGAGGGTGACGGCGCGGAAGCGGACGGTGAAGCCGGTCGGAGCGCCGAGCTTGGTTTTGTCATCGGACAGCGAGTTCTGCGTTTTGGCGACGCACATCGGCAGGCCGCCGAAGCCGTGTGTCGTGAGCCAGTCAATTTGTTTGTGGGCTTCGAGGCCGATTTCAATGCCGTCCGCGCCATAGACGTTCCGGGCCAGCGTTTCCAGCTTTTCGGCGATGGGGCGGGAGGCGTCGTAGATGGGCTGGAAGTCGCCCGGCGTCTCTAAAGCCTCCAAAACGGCCTCGCCGAGCGCCCGTCCGCCTTCGCCGCCGTCGGCCCAGACGGAGTTGACGGCCACGCGCCAGCCGCGCTGTTGACAGTGCGCGACCACGGCCTCAATCTCGGCGGGCGTGTCGCGGGTGAAGGTGTTGACGGTCACCACAAACGGCACACCGATTTGCCCGACATTCGCCGCGTGCCGGTCTAAATTGGGCAGGCCGCGTTGGACGGCCTCCACGTTTTCTTCGTCCAGATGGTTTTTTTGCACGCCGCCGTGCATTTTGAGGGCGCGGACGGTGGCAATCAGCACCACGGCATCCGGGGACAGGTCCGGCATCCGGGGCGCGGCCACGATGTCGCAGAACTTCTCAAAACCTAAATCCGACCCAAAGCCCGCCTCGGTGACGACGTAATCGCCGAGCCGCAGAGCTAGCTTGGTTCCCAGCACCGACGAGCAGCCGTGGGCGATGTTGCCGAACGGCCCGCCGTGAACGAATGCGGGCGTGCCTTCCAAAGTCTGCACCAGATTGGGCTTGATGGCATCGCGCAGCAGAGCCGCCATCGCGCCGTTGGCTCCCAGATCGGAAGCCGTAATTGGCTTGCCCCGGACGGTCTGCCCGATGACCATGCGGCCCAGACGCTCTTTCAGCTCGGCCAGCGATTCGGCCAGACACAAAATCGCCATGACTTCGGCGGCAACCGTGATCTGAAAGCCCGTCTCACGCGGGTAGCCGTTGGCCTTGCCGCCCAGCCCCACCACGGTCTCCCGCAGGGCGCGGTCGTTCATGTCCAGGCAGCGTTTGTGCGCGACCGTCCGCACATCAATCCCCAGCGCATTGCCCCAGTAAATATGATTATCAATCATCGCGCCGAGCAGGTTGTTGGCGGTCGTCAGCGCGTGCATATCGCCGGTGAAGTGCAGGTTGATGTCTTCCATTGGCAGCACCTGCGCGTGCCCGCCGCCCGCCGCGCCGCCCTTCATGCCGAAGACCGGCCCGAGCGACGGCTCCCGAATGGCCGCAATCGCCTTTTTGCCGAGTTTGCACAGCCCTTCGGCCAGCCCAATCGTCACCGTCGTTTTGCCTTCTCCGGCAGGCGTCGGCGTGATGGCCGTCACCACAATCAGCTTACCGCGTTTCGCCCCCCCCGCCCCCAATTCTGGGGGAGCTAGGAAGTGTTCCAGTGCTGGCTGGCTTATTTTGGCCTTGTCCCGGCCATACAGCTCCAGGTCGTCGGGCGTGAGGCCGAGGTCGGCGGCGACGTCCAAGATAGGGCGGGGGGTGACGGAATGGGCGATCTCTAAATCAGTCGGCATTTCTTACTGTTCTCACTTTGGGGTTTGTGTGGGGGACCTACCCCCTTGTTCGCTCGTCCCTCGCTTACAGGGTCCTTCCTAAAGGAAGGTAGGTCTCCTACCGTGTCTCGTTCGGATAAATCTTGATGTGCGACCCTTCGGCCAGCACCACCGAGTCCGGCGTCCGGTCCTGCAAAAAACGCCAGCCGTCGCCGTACAACTGCCCGAAGTCCACACCGACCCCGTATTCTTCCACTTCATAGGTCCGCCAGTCCGGGTGCCAGACATGAAAACTCGTCAGCTTGCCGCCGCGTGACCGGTTGAACCCGGCAGGCTGCTCCTTGACCCAGTGCTCAAAGCTATCTTTCGGCGCAAACCGTGCCTCGCCCCGTGCCGTGACCCCGATCCACTGCGCTTTCCCATCTACCACAAAATCATGCCGCACCCGGCGCAGGTCGCCGACTTCGGTAATCCGGCTCGTGATCGGCACGGCGGTATACGGCTCATTATACAGCAGTTTTGCCAGCCCGCACACCAGAGGGCTGGGGGCAAGCTCCCGCACAAACACGACGCCCCGCCGACTGCCCTGCCGCACATACAGCCGCAGGTTGAACTCGGGGAAGTCGCACAGCGAGCGGGGGTAGGGGACGCTCCACCCCAGCACCCGCGCCTGCTCAAAATTAAACGCCACGAGGCTGCACCATGCGCTCCCTTGCCAAATATCCGGCTCCAGCCCGTCCGCGAGATAGGGAGCCAGCGCCTCGGCAGGCACGGCGTAGGACATCAAAATCAAATCCGACCAAACAGCCGTCAAAAACGGGGTCATACCGCCTAATTTCTAATCGCCTTGCAAGTGCTTCCATGCTGTGTCTTCTTCGGGCGTGTCCCAGAGGCGGCGCATCACGTCGATTGAACCCTGAATTGTCGCTTCGGAAGCGTCCTTTAAGGATGTGTCGTCCGGGTCAATCTCTGGTTCGTTCATTTACGCCTCTCATATAGCCGAGGTATGACCGGAGCGACCAGCCCCATCTGCTTGATCAAGAACTCCGTAAATGTTCCGGCTACGACTGGGATAGTCTTTTCGTCATTCTCGTTGAAATAATAAACCGGTGGGTCTTCTGACTCTTTGGGTAGTAGGAACCAAGCCGCCTCGTAAGCTTGATGATGGAAGAATAGAAAGAAATGCTTCGGCAAAGGGTACTTTTCAAGATCGAGTCCATACAACTCTGTTACCAACTCGGTGTAGTCACGGGCGTTATAGTGCCTATGCAGAAACCATTCACTGCCGACGAAACAGCCCTCGTAATCTTTGCCCATCCATAAAAGGTATTGGCGATAAGCTTCCGGCAGAGCAAAACCAATTTCCTGCTCTAATGCGGCGATTTCTTCTGCCGTCGCTCCATTGGTAGGCCCCTTGTACGGTTCAATGGCCTCTTTATGAAAATGTTTGGCTTCTGATAAATAGTCCATAAGGAAATGCTCTACTGGGTACAGATAGTCCCCGCCGGACTCGTCTATAATCCGCAAGAACCCCGCTTCATTGTCAGCGGCGGGCAGAACGACATAGGCTTTATGAAGTTCCAATCGTCATCGTCGTCTTTACTAATGCACAGGGCAAGATAGTGCCGTATGGCTCATAATAATTTCTACGGCGGGGGCCACGGGTTGCGGCGGCCACGGATTAAAATCCGAGGCTGGAAAGTGCCCAATGTCCAGGGGACATAAGGCAAAGAACAAGCCCGCCGCTGTCGTCCGATCTTACGTCCCCTGGACGGTGGGCTTTTCATAGCCTCGGATTTCAATCCGTGGCTGCCTCTTGCTCTGAAACGCAGGCCAAATTAAGAGCAGGGCAAAACTAGGAGGGCGCAGCAAGGAGCGCCCTACTCTTATTCCCCCATTATTGGGGGCTAGGGGGTCCTACTCTCCCACAATCGGCAAATCAAAGGCCCTCAGCCATTCCTGCAATTTGGCGACGCGGGCGGGCTGGTCGGCGGGAATGACGATGCCCCGGCCACGGGTGTCGATGACGAGGCCGACGATGCCACCTTCGACGGGGACGGTGCGGGGCTTGCCCCGGCCTGCGCCAACATCGAAGCCTTTGGCGGGGGTGAGGGTCGCTTCGTCGGTCTCGCCGGGGCCGAGGGGCACGACGCGGAGCTGACCGAAGGGGACGGTCTCGGTGGGGCGGCCTTTGAACGCGACGGTCAGGCATGGCTCGCCTTCTTTGGCGACGCCGACAGGGGCGAGGGAGTCGCCGAGTTTGATCAGGCAATCGCGCTCGAAGACTTCAGTGGCGGCTTCGGGCAGGATGGTGGACAGGACGCCGAGCTGCGGCATCATAAAAATAGAGTCGACGGCCAGCATCGTGACGCCTTCGGGCAGGTAGGCATCGAGCATCATCAGCGCGGATTGGGCGCGATGGGGCGCGTGGGAGAGGACGCCGCCGGAGCCGACAATCATGTCCAGCTTCATCATGTCCACGGTGGTCTTGCCGGTGGCCTTGTCAAGCTCCATACCTGCCTCGGTCTGGCCGCCTTTCAGGCCCCGCGCCAGCGACTTGTGGTGGTCAAAGGCCAGGCGCAGGGCTTCGCGGGCGACGGCCTGCTCGATCTGCAAGTCTTTCAAAGTCTGCGGGATGGTGGTCGGGCGGATCATTTTGTTGCGAAGCTGATTGCGGAGGTAGGCGTCGTCGGCCTCAAACGGTATCCAGCGGGCAATCATCGGCAGGGTAGCTTCGGTGAGGACATTGCAGATGGAATAAGACATCCCTAAGTTAGCCGAGACGGTGCGGACAAACTCGCCGTTGAACACCGAAAACACGTCGGTGGTGGCCCCGCCGATGTCAACGCCCAGGACGTTGATCTTGCGCTCGGCAGCGATGGTTTCCATAATCTTGCCGACGGCGTTGGGCGTGGACATGATGCCGGACGAGGTCCAGGTCATCAGGTTGGCGTAGCCGGGGGCCTGCTGCATGACGTGTTCCAGAAACAGCTCGTGGATGGCCTCGCGGGCCGGGCCGAGGTTCTCTTTGTCCAGCGTGGGGCGCAGATTGGGCACTTCGCGCAGGTCCACGACGTTCTCAATAATCTGCTCGACGGCTTTATGGGCTTCCACGTTGCCCGCATAGATGACCGGCAGCTTCAGCCCAACGCCCAGGCGGGGCTTGGGGTCGGCGGAGCGCAGCATTTCGGCCATTTCGGTCAGGTGCGTCACCGTCCCGCCATCCGTGCCGCCGGACATCAAAATCATGTCGGGCCGAAGCGCCCGGATGCGCTCGACTTTCTGGTAATCCTTGCGCCCGTCGTCCACGGCGATGACGTCCATGATAATCGCCCCCGCGCCGAGCGCCGCCCGCTGCGCCGACTCGGCGCTCATGGATTTGACCACGCCCGCGACGGTCATTTGCAGCCCGCCACCCGCAGACGATGTGCTGAGATACAAATCCACGCCGGAGCCGTCAGGCCGCTTGGGCGTGATGATTTTGCCGTCGTCATCTAAAATCGTGTACCCGGACAGCTCTTGAATCTCGCGGGCGGCATTGGAGACGCCCACGGTGACGTCGTCGAAGGGCGCTTCCACGGTGGTGGGAGCCTCGCCGCGTGTGGTCTGCCGGTAGCCGTCTTGGGTGTATTCAATGAGGATGGCTTTGGTCGTGGTGCTGCCGCAGTCGGTAGCAAGAATGGTTTGGACGGGGGAAGTGTCAGGCATGGGGGTTCCTAATTACCAGTGAATAATAAGCGCAGGAGCCACGGGTTAAAACCCGAGGCTGTCAAAAGCCCACCGTCCAGGGGACGTAAGACCTTTGGCGCGGAGGCTGTCTTGTTCTTGTGTCCCCTGGACACTGGGCATTTCTTAGCCTCGGGTTTTAACCCGTGGCTTTGAGAGGGCTATCGGCTCGGCTCGGCATAAAGCAAAGCGGCTAAAATGTCTTCGCGCTCCAAGTCTTCGTAATCCGCAAGGATTTCCTCGTAGCTCATGCCAGCGGCCAGCCATTCTAACACCATCCGAACAGGATAGCGCAGGCCCCGGATAATCGGTTTGCCGAAACAGATAGCCGGGTCGGATGTGATGCGCTCCAAAAGCCGCTCGGAGACGTTCGTTTGCATGATTTAAGGCCCTCACATAGACTGAAAACATTGTAGTACATCAAGCAGGAAACGGCAGGAAGCCCCAGTTCTGCCGCGCTGCTTTACACAAGGCGCGTAATGCCGGGCCGGTCGGCCCGCACGTAGCCATACGGCAAAGTTGTGTCCAGCGGCACGGCCTGGATGCCCTGATCTGTTCTCAGCACAATCTGTATCTCCGGGCAGTCGTCGGTCAGGATTTGGCGGCAGCGACCGCAGGGGGCGATGACGCCGCGCTCCCGGTCGGCGACGGCGACAATCGCCAGCGGTCTGGCTCCGGGGGCGTCGGAGGCCAGCCGGGCCAGCGCGACAATCTCCGCGCAGGGGCCGCCGGTGAAGTGAAATAGGTTCATGCCGCTGTAAATGTTGTCGTCGTCGGCACAGACAGACGCCGCGACGGTATGCGTGTTGCCGTCGCCGCTTCGGGCCAGCATCTCCGTAGCGGACGCAATCAGAGCGTCGATTTGGATGGGTACGCTCATTGAGGCTTGGCCCCGTCGGCGGGCGTTACCTGGAGCGCGACGAGGGAGCTGAGGCAGTCCCACGAATGCAGGTCGCCAGCGGGCGTGGGCTGGAGCCATTGACACCACGAAAGGTTGTCGGAGGTTCGCCGGACGCTCCAGGCGGCGTTGGCGTTGGCTTGAAGCCAGCCCAAATAGTCGCTTTCGAGGCGGCGGTCCTTCATAAAGCGGGCAATCCAGCGCAGGCCGATGGAGTTCAGGCCGGCGTTGTTGCCGCCGCCCGCACCGTACTCGGGCAGGATGAAATAGCCGCTGCCCGTGGGTTTGCCCAGATGGGTCATGGTGTAGTCGGCGGCCTGTTTGGCGGCAGCGGTGTCGCCGAGGAAGTTGGCGAGGCCGACAAACGTGCCCTGATTGTAGGAAGAGGACCAGGTTCCCAATTTGCCGTTTGTGCGTACCGAGTCCCAGACTGCTCCCGTAGACGCATCAAACAGATTGGCTTTCTGCCAGGTCAGTAGAGCTTGTGCTTTGGCACGGTAGCCGTCGTCGCCGAGGGCCTGAAAGAGCAAAAACGAGGCGATGCCCGCCGGACACTCGATGCAGGAGTTGTACGTGTTGTTGTCGGTGGTCCAGTACAAAGCGCCACGGGCGGGGTCCCAGGCGCGGGCGTACATCAGATCAAAATTGGCTTTGGCG